>OZ247499.1:0-4800000 GCA_965233625.1 Pirellulaceae bacterium | reverse complement strand
AAACACTGCCGCAGCTGATCCAGTATCACGGACGGTTATCCGCCGCGCAACGGGCCAGTCTGATGCAGCAATGCCACACGATTGTGTCGCCCGTATTCGCCGCGGGGGGCATCGCGCCTTTGATTGAAGCCGCGGCCTGCGGCTGCCGGGTGGTTAGCACCAGCCTGCCGCGCAACGTGCTCACGCCGGCGCCGGAACTTACTTCAGCCGTGCACCTGGCGCCGCCGCCCGCGACGGGCGACGACAATCTGCCGTTGATTCTGGAACTGCCCGTATTCCGCCGCCGGTTGGGTGAAAGTCTGGCGGCTAGTTTAGCTTCGCCCCTGCCGGCAAACCCCGCCGGCTTGGCATTGGTGCTTGCCGGTCGAGTGTCACAGATAAGTCACTTCTGGGCGTAGACTTTATCGGCAAAGTCCATGTAGCGCTGCCAGTCGTAGCTGGTGATATCGTGCTTGCCCGTCCGCAGGTGATATCCCATCCGCTGGCCCATCACAGGCGTATCCGCCTTCGGCTGTTTATCCACGGGCAGACCGCTGCCGGTAAGCAGCTCATAAACGGGTGCGGCGTGTTTCAGCGCGAGGAATTCGCCGCGCGGATCGGCCCACTGATCGCCAGTGGCGCTGGCCACATAGACCGCCCGCGGCGCGACCAGCGAGATAAGCTGGTGCTGGTCCACCGGGCAGGCGCCTTCGTTATCGTTGTACTGATGGAAGTTCTTGCAGAACCAGTGCGGGAACGAAGTATTGATCCGCTTCACCGTTTCGCCAAACGCCCGCCGGCTGAGCGCCGCACCGCCGCAACCGGAGTTGTTGGAAATCACAATCGCAAACCGCGGATCCGAAGCGCCGGCCCACAGCGATGTCTTGCCCAACCGCGAGTGCCCCAGCACCGCCACTTTGCCGCCATCCACATCTTCGTCCGTCTGCAGATAATCCAGGCCGCGGCTTAAGCCCCATGCCCAGGCGGCGATGCCTGCCCATGCGTCGGCAGGCCGCTTCCCGTCCTCGCTGGTTTTGTCATACAGCGGATGCACGCCGTTCTTAAATTCGTCATGCGTATCCGGGTCGATATCGCCGCAATAGATTGTGGCGACCCCGTAGCCGCGTTTCACAATCTCGGCCACGGGCCACCGGCTGGCCGAGGCGCCGCGTGAGGATTCGGTTGCCTTGTGATTGTCACCGCGCCGCACCCAGTTCTTTGTGACGGGAATGGCTGGGTCATCCTGCACCGTCTGGTTGCCGCCGAAGTTTAAGCCCAGGAAGACCGGCACATTCTTCTTACCGGCAGGAAGATACAGCAGCAGATGCAGCGTCACCTGTTTAGGCGCCTTGCCCAGCACAATATCCACCTGCCGCCGGACGGCTTTGCCATCCAGTGCTTCGCCCGCCTGCTCCACCACTTCGAATTTCATGTCCACGGGTTTACCAGGACTGCGGCCATAAACGGAGGTGCGGAACGCCTCCAGCACTTCGCCGCGCCGCTGTTTGGTCCACTGACTGGAAGTTGTCACAGCCGACCCATCGCTTGCAACCAGGGGATCTGGCAGCGTGTACGAAGGCACTTTGTCCTCGTCGTAGTTGAAGCCTTTGGGCTGAGCCATCGATACCTCCGCACAGATCAGGACGACCGCAGCCGGAATCAGAAAGGAAAGACGCAACATCATCGCCTCGCATAAACATAAAGTGGTGGGAAAGTGAGGGTGTCTGATGATAACCTAAGCGGCAACGCGAGGCGAAGTTTGACGAAGTCCACTAAGCCGCTTTTACAATGGGCCAGGACATCGCATCACCTCTGGCGCCGCGCGGCGCTTGTTTGCGGGCGCCGGGCGATGTAGCATCGCAGATGCTGTTTTCTACGTTGCCAGGAGTTTCACCATGATGTTACGCCCCTTTCTATTTGTCGCTGGCCTGCTAGTGGCCAGTTGTTGCGCCGCCGCGTTTGCAGCGGAGAAGCCGCACATTGTGCTGGTGATGGCGGACGATCAGGGCTGGGGCGATATGGCGTACAACGGGCATCCGGTCATCAAGACGCCGCACTTTGATGACGCTGCGAAGACGGGTCTGCGGTTCGACCGTTTCTACGCTGCGGCGCCGGTCTGTTCGCCGACGCGGGCCAGCGTGATGACGGGGCGCCATCCCAACCGGATCGGCGTTTTCAAATGGGGTTACCCCATGCGGCCGCAGGAAACCACTATTGCCGAAGCTTTGAAAAATGCAGGCTACACTACCGCCCACTTCGGCAAATGGCACCTTGGTTCTGTCCGCAAAACAAGCCCCGCGAATCCCGGCCAGAACGGCTTTGATGAATGGCTGAGCGCACCCAACTTCTACGACAACGACGCGATTCTGAGCCACAAAGGCGTCGCCGTGCAGACCAAAGGCGAAAGCTCAATCGTCGCCGCCGACGCGGCGCTCAAGTGGCTGGAGGAAAGCAAAGACGGCGGCAAGCCGATGTTCGCCGTGGTCTGGTTTGGCTCTCCGCATTCGCCGCACCGCGCGGTGACGGAAGATGCTGCGTTGTATAAGGACAAGTCAAAAGCTTTGCAGAATTTTTATGGCGAAGTCACCGGCATGGACCGCGCGTTCGGTAAGATCCGCAAGGGACTGACCAAGCTTGGCATCCGCGACAACACCATTCTCTGGTACTGCAGCGATAACGGCGCCCTGCCGAAAGTTGGTTCCACCGGCGGCCTACGTGGCAACAAAGGGAAGGTCTACGAAGGCGGCCTGATGGTGCCGGCGATTCTGGAATGGCCGGCAAAAATCAAACAGCCGCGGACCATTACCGCCCGTTGCAACACCAGTGACATCTTCCCGACACTGATGGAGCTGGTTCACGGCGAATTTAAATCCTCCGTGCCGCTGGACGGCATCAGTCTGAGGCAGGTAATCGACGGCAAGATAGACACCCGCGTGCCGGGCATGGGCTTCTGGGACTACAACACCCGTGGCATCAGCACCCCTTCGGCGCAGTGGATGGGGCAACTGCTCAAGGCGCAGCAGGCGGGCGAAGATCTGCCGCCGCACCCGTCGAGTGTAAACGCTGCCAAGCTGCCTTCGCCTGCGTATCCGGCCAGCAGTTTTCCGGGCCATTCCGCCTGGATCGAGGGCGACTGGAAACTGCACCGCATTCAGAAGGGTGACAAACCGCCCGTTTATGAACTGTACAATCTGGCTGAAGACCGCAACGAAACCACCGATCTGCTGCAATCCGAACCCAAACGTGTCACCGCGATGCAGAAGAATCTAGAGGCGTGGCTGAAGTCGGTGGTTCATAGCCTCAACGGCAAAGATTATACGTCTTAGTCACCCCCTGTTTTCGAGTGTCTCCTCCTTCTGAATGCACAAGGTTTCAGTCATGGCCAAAAAGAAAACGGTCAAAAAGAAAGCAGCCCCTAAAAAGACAGCCACCAAAGCCAAGAAGAAAACAGCAGCCGTAAAGAAGAAGGCGGCGCCTAAGAAGAAGGTTGCTAAAAAGGCAACACCCAAAAAGAAGGCAGCGGTGAAGAAAGTCGCAGTGAAGAAGACGGCGGTGAAGAAGACGGCGGTGAAGAAAGTCGTCAAGAAAAAGGCGGTTAAGAAAAAAGCCGTGAAGAAAGCCGCAGCGGCCAAGATGGATGGCGCTGCGGTGATTCCGGTGGATGACCGTTGCCCGCTGACGAATGCGAAGGTGGTGGGCGATTGGGATGCGATGCTCAATCAGACCAACATCGGCGCCAACAACAATAAGTTCTATGTGATTCAACTGGTCGAGTCCGGCGGGCAGTATCGCGCCTGGACCCGCTGGGGCCGCGTGGGCGAACCGGGGCAAAGTGCGCTGCTGGGCAACGGAACCGAAGCCGACGCAGAAAAGCAGTTCAAAAACAAGTTCCGCAGCAAAACATCAAACGCCTGGGATGACCGCGGCAACTTCAAACCCAAAGCCGGCAAATACACGCTGATCGAAATCGAGCGTTCCGCCGAAGCTGCGGAAAAAGCCGACGACCTGGAAAACAAACTGCGCGAAATTGACGGACAGGCCGCCAAGCTGCAAACCGTCGCGCCGAAATTCGCCAAGTCGAAGCTGCATCCGCGCATCGCCAATTTCATGGACCTGATCTTTGATCACGACATGTTCAAAGGCGCGATGGCCAGCTTTGATATCGATGTGAAAAAGATGCCGCTGGGGCAGTTGAGCAAAACGCAGGTGCAGAAGGGCTACGACGTTCTGGAAGAACTCGAAGACGCCATCACGGGCCGCAAACGCAACAAGACAGCCAAGATCAACGAGTGCTCTTCGCGGTTCTACACGCTCATTCCGCACGCCTTCGGCCGCAAGGTTCCGCCGCCGATCAACACGATTGATCTGCTGCATAAAAAGGTTGAGATGCTCAATGTGCTCAACGATATCGAAATCGCCCTGGGCATGCAGAAGAAAGAAACGCCCAAGACAAAAGCCAAGCTGCTGCCTAACCCGGCGGATTCGAACTATAAGAAGCTGAAGGCGGACCTTGAATACGTGGACACCAAGTCCGACGAATTCAACATGATTCAGACCTACATGGACCGCACCGCTTCCAGCTATCGCAAACTGAAACTGATCGACGCCTTCCGCTGCGACCGCAACGGTTCGGCAGACCGGTTCGCCGCCCACAAGAGTCTGCAAGAACGCAAGCTGCTGTGGCACGGCACCAACGTGGCGGTGGTAGCGGCCATTGTGGGTTCCGGCCTGCGTATCATGCCGCATTCAGGCGGTCGTGTGGGTAAAGGCATCTACCTGGCGTCGGAGAATGGCAAGAGCGTTTTCTATGTCGGCTGGGCGGGGCGGACCGGCGTGATGTTCCTGGTCGAGGCGGCGCTCGGTAAAGAACACACCATCACCCGCGACAACTGGCGTCTGAAGGCGCCGCCGAAAGGTTACGACTGCATCGTGGCCCGCGGTCAGACAGAGCCTGACCCCAAAGACGACATCGAATGGGACTTTGATGGCAACAAGGTGGTGGTGCCACAGGGTAAGCCCATTAAACAATCGCAGTACAAAAAGAGTTCGTTCTCGCAGAGTGAATATCTGGTCTACAAAGAGAGTCAGGTCCGGCTGCGATACATCCTCAGGGTGACACACTAATGGCGCCCGGCGCGGACGATATCTGCCCGCAGCACGGCGTCGCCAAAGACAGCCCTACCCATCCGGCGGCGCCGGCCATTCAGCTATCGTCTGTCTGGCAGTGCACGGATATTGACCAGGCCGGCAAACTGCTGGCGGGCGAAATCGAAGGCTATGTCTACCGCCGCGACGGGCATCCGAACGCAGACGCCTTCGCCGCCAAGTGCAAAGCGCTGCATCACGCCGACCACATCGCCGTGGCGGCGTCGGGAATGTCCGCCATGGCCTTGGCGCTGCTTTCGCAGTCGCAGCACGGCGATCATCTGCTGATCAGCGACGAACTGTACGGCGCCAGCACGCGGTTGCTGACTTCGGAGGCGGCCCGGCTTGGCATCGAAACCACCCAGGCCAACGCCTGCGACCCGGCAGCCTTTGAAGCGGCGCTGCAGCCCAATACCCGCATGGCCGTGATTGAAACTATCGGCAACCCGCGCCTTAGCGTACCCGATATCGCATCGCTGGCTGACATCACAAAACGCAATGGCACGTTGCTACTGGTGGACAACACCTTCGCCACGCCGGTGCTGTGTCAACCTCTGACACTCGGCGCCGACCTGGTGCTCGAAAGCGTCAGTAAGATGATGAACGGCCACAGCGACGTCATGCTGGGGTTGCTCGCTGGCGTGGGAGACATCTGGCAGCGGGCGCCGGGTGTGCTTTCCACCTGGGGGCTGACCGCGTCGCCCTTCGACTGCTACCTGGCGCAGCGCGGCCTTTCAACACTGGCTCTGCGGATGCACCGCGCCTGCGATACGGCGCTGCAAGCCGCGCGTCTGCTGCAAACGCACTCCAAGGTCGAGCACGTTGACTATCCGGGACTTTCAGAACACCCGCAACACAGAACGGCGGCGATGCAGTTCAACGGACTTTATGGCTCGGTCTGCACTTTCCGTCTGGCGGGCGGACACGCGGCGGCGGGAAGATTTGTCGAAGCAGCGGAGCATATTCCCTTCTGCCCGTCGCTGGGCGAAGTCTGCACCACGCTCAGCCACCCGGCATCCACCAGCCATCGCAATATGACCCCGCAACAGCAGCAGGCCAGCGGAATTACCGGCAGCGTGATCCGCCTCTCGGCCGGAATCGAATCCACCGCCACCGTGCTGCAACGCCTGGAAGATACGCTGGCCGCGGTATAACGCCTCCGCGCCGCAGTTACGCCCCCCTCCCGCGTCGCCTACCTCATTGTTACAATCGGCGCGGCGGCTGCAGGCGGGCGATGCTTCAGCCTTCATCCCACATTAGGCTTTAACACGGAATTCCCCTGTGAACGCACAAGACCCCTTAAAAATCGCGGTGATCGGCGGCGACGGCACCGGCCCGGAAGTGACTGCAGAAGCGCTGAAAGTCCTCAAGGCGATTGCCGCTGACGAAGGCTTTTCTTATCAGACCAAAGACTTTGACTTTGGCGGAGAGCGTTATCTCCGCACCGGCGAAACGCTGCCCGAAGGCGCCGTCGAAGAGCTTAAAGCGTTCGACTCCATCTTCTTAGGCGCCGTGGGCCATCCCGACGTGGCGCCGGGTATTCTGGAAAAAGGGCTGCTCTTGCAGTTGCGTTTTCAGCTGGATCAGTACATCAACCTGCGGCCTGTGAAGCTTTACCCCGGTGTCG
Organism: Pirellulaceae bacterium; assembly: GCA_965233625.1. Lineage (GTDB taxonomy): Bacteria > Planctomycetota > Planctomycetia > Pirellulales > Pirellulaceae. The sequence goes on along the minus strand of OZ247499.1, from coordinate 4,793,249 downwards.
AAACGCCGCTGGCTGGCAAAGGCCCGGAAGATATCGACTTCGTCGTCGTGCGTGAAAATACGGAAGACATGTACTGCGGCGTAGGCGGCTTTCTGAAAAAGCACACGGCCGACGAAGTGGCGACCCAGACCGCCATCTACACCCGCAAAGGTTGCGAACGCGTGATCCGCTGGGCGTTTGAGTTCACCCGCAAACGGAACAACCCCAAGGGCAAGAAGCTGACGCTGGTCGCCAAAACCAACGTACTGACCTTCGGCCACGATCTGGTGGACCGCACCTTCCGCGAAGTGGCCAAAGAGTACGACGATGTGGAAGCGGACTACAACCACGTAGACGCCTGCTGCATGTGGATGGTGAAGAACCCTGAGTACTACGATGTGATTGTCACCACCAACATGTTCGGTGACATCATCACCGACCTGGGCGCCATGCTGCAGGGCGGCATGGGTGTAGCGGCCGGCGGCAACATCAACCCGGACGAAGGCGGTCTGGGCATGTACGAACCGATGGGCGGCAGCGCTCCGAAGTATACCGGCCAGGGCGTTATCAACCCGATTGCCGCCATCGGCGCCATGTCGATGCTGCTGGAACATTCGGGCCAGCCTAAAGCCGGCGCCCGCATCCTGGAGGCGATTCAGAAAGTCACCGGCGAAAAAATGAAGAGCCAGGGCGCAGGCCGCATGGGCTACTCGACCTCAGAAGTGGGTGATCTGGTCGTCGACGCACTGTAAAACGCCGCCGCCTGAACACTTCACAACCCGCAAACGCCCGGATAAACACCGGGCGTTTTTTGCTTCTTGTCGGGACAACGAAAGATTCAATTCTGCGACGATATACTTTAAGATAGAGGCGGAACAGAACGCTTTTCGCATGGATCATCCACCACGCGTTGATCGCAGCGCACAACGCTGCGCGTATTGAAGAGGGGAGCCTGGCATGATGGAAACGGCCGATCAGCCGCACGAATCCGTGGCGGACCGCTACCGCGAAGAGGGCATGTATCAGAAGTATTCGCCCAATCACGAAGCTTCGTATTCAGGCCTGCTGTCGTGCATCTTTCATTTCCTGATGTTCTTTCTCATCCCGCTGCTGGCAACCGCCTTTGAGAATCCACCGCCTGCCGAAGTGGCGATGGATATCATCGCAGTGGTCGATCCCGACAATCAGCTTTCGGCCGGGGAAGGCGCCAGCGACCCCACCGACAGCGACGTCGCCAACGCGGAAGAAATTGGCGGCACGCCGGAAGAGTCGCCCATTGATCTGCCCGATGTGACCGAACTGACCGAGATCGAACAGCCCAAAGTCCGCGACACCATTGCCGAGATCGACGCTGAAACGGCTGAGTACCTTGCCGAAGCCGGCTTCACCGCCAAAGAAGCCGCCTCCCGCGCCGCAAGTGCAAAGCAGGCGCTCAGTGACAACATCGGGTCACAACCTTCCGGCGGCGCCAGTGGTTCGGGGCGTGCGGCGCGGGCCGCGCGGTGGGTGCTGACCCTGACATACTCCTCCGCACAACAGGAGCTGCAGGTGCTGGGCGGGCTAGGCGCCGAACTGGCCTTCCCGCTGCAAGGCGATCAGTGGCAATACTTCACCAATCTGGCAAGCGGCCCCAAGGGCGAAGTCCGCACGCTGGCCGGAGAGAGCCGCATCTACTGGATCTTCGAGAATTCCTTCCAGCACGTCGCCCGTCACTTAGGCGTGAAGAACGCCACGATGATGGCCGCTTTCCTGCCCGTCGAACTCGAACAGCGGATGGTCCGCCTGGAGCAACAGGAAAACGGCGCCAAAGAAGAAGACATCCGCCAGACCGTGTTCAAAGCCACCCAGCGCGGCGGCAAGTGGGACGTCATCGTCTCGAAACAGATTCTCTACAAGTAACGCAGCCTGACCCGGATAATTCCAAAGATAAATTACTAACCCGAAGCGCGAGCGTCCATGAGGAATCCTCCGTCAAGTCAGAAAGCGGTTGATTGCGGAATCCAAGCGTCCATCCGGCGTCATCCGTTTACGGCGCGCCATAAAACATATTTCGGTCGCCCCTATTCGAGGGTCGGCGTCGTGGCGCCAGCTCGCGCTTCAGGGTGCGACTTATTCCGCTTTCAGCCTTGAAGGAAGTGGTTGATTCTACTGGTTACGCTGCACTTACGTGCTAGTTGTCGAAGTTTTTAAGTGAACGGGTAGGGCGGGTCTTCGCCGGAGCCGGTCGTCGCTCGCTCACAACGGCTGCGAGTGCGACAGGTCTCCAGAGAAGACGCCGCCCGGGTCTTTGCGGGTGAGGCCGGAGCGAGCTTAGGCGGCGAGTCCACTCTCCTGCCAGACGGTCTGGTTCTTGAGCATCGCCCACATCACGCGGCACAGATAGTGCGCCGTGGCGACCGTGGCGATCTTGCCCCGCGCCGCGTCGTCGCGGCGGATACGCTGGCGGTAGGCGGCGACCGTGGGCGAACGACGCACGGCCTGCCACACCGCTTCGACCAGCATTTTGCGGACCACGCTGGGCCCTTCGCGGGTGATGTGTCCCAGCCGGTTGGTCGAACCCGATTGATCCTGCCGGGGCACCAGGCCGAAGTACGCACCAATCTGCTTCGCGTTGCCGAACCGCTGCGGATCGTCGATAAACGCAGCCACCGCTTCGGCCGTGCGGATGCCAACGCCGGGGATGGTCCGCAGCAGCGCAACAGCCGGACTCCCGCTGGCGAAGGCTTCCAGCTCTTTTTCGATCCGCCGGATGGAACGGTTCAGATCGTCGATCTCCTGTAAGAGTAAGTCGCGTTTGATCGCGTGCATCGGACTGGCGAACTCGAGGGCTTTCAGCCAGGCGACGCCTTTGCGCGTCCACAGACTTTTCGGCGCCTGGATCAGCAGCGTCCGCAACAGTGCACGCAGACCATTCTTGGCCCGGGTGCGTTTTTCGACCGTGCGGGTGCGGAACACGATCATCTCCCGCCAGGCCCGCACTTCGTTGCTGGGTACATGCACCCGCGGAAGCATTTCCACCAGCAGCAGCCGGGCCAGCATGTGGGCGTCGTTGCGGTCGTTCTTCCTGCTGGATTTGAAGATCGCGTGCAACTGCGCCGGGTGCGCCACCGTGACCGATTCGGCCAGCGGAGACAGCAGGTTGAAATACTCGCCATAACCGCAGCTGGCTTCGTAAGCCACATGAAACGGCTGGTCGAGCGACTTCAGGAAATGCAGCAGTTCCGTCACCGGCCCCAGCTTCACTTCCCGCTGCTTTTTCCCTTGATCGTCGAGCACACATACCGCTACAAACTTTGCATGAACATCTAATCCAACGTAAAACATCCTGGAAGCCTCCCAAGGTCAAGTGAAAGAATCTGCTAACTTCCACTTTAAGACCGACGGAGGCTTCCTTCATAGTTTCGAGGGGCGCCGGAATTCGCAGCTTATCGCCCGTTGAAGTCCACCCTTCAGCAAAATACGGCCAAAAACCCGCGTTGTCGCCTCCACATCAAACGCCCCTCGCTCGCGCTTCAGGTTAATTTGTGATACTCCAGAAAACGACCGCTTTCAAAATAAGACAACATCAACAAGCCCTGCATCTCTGAGTAAACATCGCCCTATGGACTTAAAACAGATTGTCGCCGCGAATGGCTACTTCTTTATCATTGTCTTTATTTCGCTGAGCCTGGCGGTTGTGGGGCTGGCGATTTACCGCGGGTTGCGGAATCTGTTTGATGCCCCTGGCAGAATTGATGAGTTTGTCGAGCGGGTGGAAGCCGGCATTGATGAGTACGGCGTCGAGGCGACACATGAAATGTGCCAGAACGAGAAAGGCGTCCTCGCGCAGCTCTTTGTCACGGCGATGGAGCATGCCAACCGCGGCAAAGTCGCCGCCCGCGATGCGATGGCCAACAAGATTCAGCAGGATGTGCTGCCTTCGCTGACCACCGGCATGCCGTGGATTCTGTTTGTCTCGAAGGTGGCGCCGATGCTCGGTCTGCTCGGAACGGTCTGGGGCATGATCGCGGCGTTTGGCAAGATCGCAGGCGCCACGCAGGTCGAGCCTTCGGCTCTGGCCAATTCCATTGGCATGGCGCTGTACACCACGCTGGAAGGGCTGTTTATTGCCATCTTCGCGCTGACGTTCTACACCATCTTCCGCCAGCAGGTGCAGCGTTACGAAGTGGAATTGCAGAAGGCCGCCCAGGCGGCGCTGGATCTGTTGCCACGGTTCCGTACGCAGTAATTGCTGGAAGAATCTGCCAGATGCCCGCTGAATCCTACGATCTGAAAGTCATCGCCAACGATCAGGTGTATACCTCGATCGCGCTGGAGGATTTGACGCAGTGGATCAACGAGGGCCGCGTCGCGCCGCGCGACTTTGTCCGCGCTGCCGGGCAGGACCAGTGGATACCCGTCACCAGCGTGCCGGAGTTCGCAGACCTGCTGTCCGTATTTGGTGCGCCCAGCCCGGAATCGAGCCCGGAAGAAACATCGCCGCAGGCGATTCCCACGGCGCCCAAGGCGACAACATCGCCGAAGGTATCCAACGAGGCGCCTCTCGCCACACCGCTGGCCACGCCCGTTGCCGCCGGCGAAACCAGCCAGTCGCGTAGCTGGACTTACGACGCCACCATTTACGATCTGGCCGACGGGCAGGACCCTGCCGACCTGGATGAAGAAATCGGCGCCAGCACTGGCGCCTGGCCGAAGTATGAGATTGAAGAAGGGCAGATGGACATGCTGCCGATGATCGATGTCATCTTCCAGCTTCTGATCTTCTTCATGTTCACCACAACAGCGGCGAATCCCGCCCCGATCGAGGCGCCAGAATCTGTCACAGGCGTTGGCATCAACGAAGCCGGCATCCAGATGGTGCTGATCGATAAAGAACACCGCCTGTATCTGGGCGACCGCGCCGTGGAAGAGAATCGCCGCGACACCATCGAAACGCTGGTCGCCGAGGTGGAGCGTAACGCCAACGAACTGGGCGGCAATCTGCCGGTCGTGATCAACGCGCACAAAGAGGCGCGGCACGGCGTGGTGATGGACCTGCATAAGATGCTGGTCAAGTTGCCCAACATCGGCAATGTGAAATACGGAGTGGAAGAGAAGCAGTAGCATTCATGCTGCGCCGTCGTCGCGTAGGGAAAAACCACCATGAGTACAAGTTTTACAACGGGCTTGCCACAGGATGTCTGGTACGTCCGCGGGTCCGGCGCCACCGGCAACGGCCGCGCGGTAAGCCGGGCTTCGCTGTTGCAGAGCCTGGAAGAAGGCGCCTTTAACGCGGCGGTCGAAGTGCGGGGGCCGGGCGAAAGCGGCTTCACGCCGATGGGGGAACATCCGCTAACCGAAGAGTACGTGCCGGTGCGGCCCTTCGTCGCCCGCAAGCCCCACGACGACGCTGACGCAGACCTGACACCGCTGATCGACGTAATCTTTCAGTTGATTATCTTCTTCATGATCTCCGCCACGTACTCCGTGCAGAAAACATTAGACACGCCCGCCACGTCGAACCCGGACGCTGCCGCAGCCCGCACCATCGAAGAACTGCGTCAGACCAACATCATGGTGAAGGTCGCCGCAGATGGCAGCATCACGGTGAACGAAGAACCAGTCGAAACCGCTGAGCTCACAGACAAACTGCGGACCGCGCTAAAAGGCAGTTCCAGCGGCGGCGAGCGGGCGGCGGAAGTGGTGCTCGACGCCAGCGAAGAAGCCGCCCACGACACCATCGTGCAGGTGATCGATGCAGCCGGCGCAGCAGGCGTTCAAAAAATCATGTTCGTCGAACGTGTGCCCGCCGGCGCCAGTCCTTAGCGACATTTCCAATCAGACCTAAACGGAAAGGTATCCACAAATCGTTCCACATTACACACCAACCCGAAGCGCGAGCGAGAGATGCCGGATCTGGCAGCGCAACGCCGGTTGAAGTCCACCTGTTCGGCAATGCGTGGCTAAAAACCCTCGTTTTCGCCACCGCGTCAAACGCCCCTCGCTCGCGCTTCGGGTTAGTGTGTATCTTCAAACCTCGCGTTTCTTTTGGTGTTCCGTCCTTCAAATAAATCGCGATAGTTAATTCCGCCATGACCACAGAAACACCGCAATTCAAAGCCGCGTATCCGTATAATGAAAGTGTACTCACGCTGCCGGTGACGGATCTCGACCAGACGGCCAAGTGGTACAGCCACGCTTTTGGCATGCAGGAAACGCGTCGCGCAGCGGGCGAAAAACCATCCGTCGTGCTGCACCGCGACGGCGTGGAACTGGGCTTCGAGATCAACTGCGGCGATGCTGCTAACGAAGGCGCCGCCATCCTGGTGGAAGGCATCGAAGCGCTCCGTCAGCAGTTAATAGAAACGGGCGCAAGTCCCGGCGAGTTCCGCATTGACGACCGCGACGGCGAAAAGTTGAAAGTGTTTTTCGTCGTCGCTCCCGACGGGCTTTGTTTTTATTTTCATCAAGGCGTTGAAGAATAAGAAAACCGCATCCATTCACGTAGCCGCGTTGTTATGATTTCCTGTCACCTGTGCCAGCACACCTTTCACCCACCAGCCACCGGGCTGCCGTGCAGGTGTCCGCAGTGTCAGCAGTTGACACCAGCCGCGGCAGAACCGCAGGAAGTGCTGGATGTGTACGAAGACGGCGAAATCTACGAAGACGCCACGGTCGCAGAGGAAGTTTACGACGCGGGTGAAGTCTTTGAACTAGACGAAAACGACGCAGACGTGGCGGAGCCGGACGAAGATGACCTGCCCGATCTGCCCATTTCCGCCATCACCGGGCAAATCTCTCGACCTGACCCGCCGCAGGGCAACCTGCACGATACGGTCGGCGCCGGCGAAGAAATCCCCGTGCTGCCCGCTTCAGCCATCGTCAACCGGCAGGCGGATGGGCCCACCGATGAAGAAGATGTCTACGACGGCGGCGAAGTTGTCGGCGGCAATTCCTCTTCCAGTTCCACCGTGTTCAAAGGCGGCGAGAGCATCCAGACGGCGCCGGTGCAAACCCTTGCCGCCCGCCCCGTCGCAGCCCCACAGCCCGGTCAGACAACTGCAGAACAAACCAGACCGGACGCGGCGAAACCGGGTCTGCCCGGTAAGAAGAAGCAGGGCGCCCGTCCCACGCTTACCGGCCGCCGTAACCGCGCCGCGTATCTGCTGCCGGTGATAACCGGGCTGTCACTGGTGGCGGCCGTGGTCGTGTGCATCGGTGCATATATCGCGTTCCCGCCTGAAACGCCGGAGCAGCGGTGGGACCGCATTAAAGAACTTTACACCGACAAACAGTGGACGCAGGCGACCGCCGCATTCAAGCAGTTCGCGGAAGACTTTCCGGCCAGTCCGCGTACGGCGGAAGTGCCGTTCTTTCTGGCCATGTGCGAAGCGGGGCCGCATGTGTTTTCGGTATCCGGCGATCTGGACCTGGCCTGGAAAACTTTGCAGCAGGTCTTCCACGATCACCGCGACAATCCCGCCTACAACGACTACGCCGTGGACCTGTATCTGGCGCTGATCCGCGTGGCAGAGCGGCACATTAAATACGCCACGGCTTCCAGCCCGCCCGATGCCGGCAAGTTGAAAACCGGCGCCGAAGCGCTGGAACTGGCCCGCACGGTCACGCGTGGCATCGATCTGGAAATGAACGATTGGATCGCACCCCGCACGGCGCAGGTGGATAAGCTGCTGGCAGGATCACGCGTGGAGGTAAAGACCGAAACGGCGCGGCAGCAAGTTGTCGCCATTCTCACCCGGCTTGCTACGCCTGAACCGGGCGCCAATGTCGACCGCCAGTATCAACAGGCCAGAGAACTCATCCAGAACGGGCCGCCTGCACTGGCCGACGATGCGCAACTTGCCAAGCTCTGGACGGCGGCGTATCAGGCAGAAGCTGCCCGCGTGCGATATGTCCCGGACTCTGTGGGCGAAGAAATTGATCAGCCGCCGTTGCCGCCGCAGGCACCGGGGCGAACCTATTACCCGGTGTGGAGCGATGGCCGCCTGGCGCCGTCACGCCCGGAGGCGCCGCCCGTGGTGTTCAGCGTGGCGCGGGGCGTGCTGTATGCGTTCAGTCCAACAGGCCGCGCGATGTGGCAGTTGCGGCTTGGCATCGATTCTTACGATCCGCCGCAACTGGTGGATGCAGGTGAAGGAACAGGCGAAGTGGCGCTGGTGGTTTCAACAGCTCAGCGGTCGTTGCTGGCGCTCGATCCGGCGACGGGTCGCGTCCGCTGGCAATACCGGCCATATCTGCAAGTCACCGCGGCGCCGCTGATTGTGGAACTGCCACGTGCGGCCAACGCCCGCGGCGTGCGATTGGCGCTGCTGCCCGCGGGCAACCAGGTGCACGTGCTGGAACTTTCGCGCGGACGGCGGTTAGGCGTTTATCACACCGGCCAGCCGATGACGGTCGGCGGCGCCATTTCGCAAGCGGATTATGATCCATCGCAGCCAGACGCCGCCTCGTACCAGTTAAGGCAACTGGCGTTCTTCCCAGCCGATACGCGGCGCGTGTTTGCTTTGAACCTGGAAGCGATCGAAAACCCGGACGCCGTCGCATGTAGCTCTGTGTTGCTGACCGGGCACGATAGCGGTTCGGTCCGCAGCGCTCCGGTGGTGATCAGTTCACAAGCGGTGTCGTACTTTGTGATGACGATGGCCGACGGACTCGACCGTACCAAGCTGCGGGCATTCCGCCTCGGCGCCCCGGCAGGCTTCCGCCGGCCCGATGCGAACGCCGTGACCGACGTGCAGTTTGATGGCTGGTCCTGGTTCCGCCCCAGTATGACAGCCGACCGTATTGCCGTGGTCAGCGATGCGGGCGATCTGGGCGTGTACGGCGTGAACCTGGACAATGCGGAAGAAGGCGTTTACCCGATGGTCGTGGGGAAAGACGGCGCCGTGCCGCGGCTGGAAATTGACAAGCCCTTCCGCGCGCTGGCGATTCACAGCGATGAGAACTTCCTCTGGCTGCTGGCGGGCGGCCGTTTGCAGAAGATCTTTCTGGATGTGATCCATCAGAAGATTCAGCCGTTGTGGGACGACCATCCGAACCAGGCCATCATCGCCGGCGCCGCGGCCCACCGCGCGCAGCTTGACCGCTGGGGCCGCACGTTCTATCTGACGACAATGTCGGAACATGGTGAGAAGTACGAACTGTCGGCGGTAGATGCGGACTCGGGCGAAGTGCTCTGGCAACGGCAGCTTGGTATGACGCCCGCGGGCGATCCGCTGGTGCTGCCCAAAGGGGTGCTGGTGTTTGACCGGACGGGCCGCACCAACGGGCTGCCGCTTGCTTTACTGCAGAAGCCGCGGGCGAATATCGTGCGCAAACAGAAACTGGAACTACCGCGCGAAGCGTCCGCCAGCCGCATCCTGCGGATCAAAGCCCGCGATGACCAACTGTTTACGATTGCCCGGCTGGGCGAAGAATCTCAGACCGGCGGTGACGAAGATGTGGCCGTCCGGCGGTATCAGCCCAACGGTGGTTCCGGCGATGACTGGCTACCGGTGCATATCCCCGGCGGCATCTCCGGGCGGCCTGCGGCGTATGGAGATTTTCTGTTCGCTTGTTGTGGCGACGGGCACATGCGGCGGTTTGATGTCACCACCGGCATGCCCGCGGCGGCCACCTATAAATGGACAACAACGCGGCACAGCCAAAGTGAAACTGCCGACGTGTTCGCCCTGGCCGCGGATGATGTGCTGGTGTTTCAGAGCCGGCGGGTCGTGCGGCTGAAGTATGTTCCTTCGACCAGCGAATGGCGCCAGGTGGGGATGCCCTTTGAAGTTACCAGCCCGCTGACGCCGCAGCCCGTTCTACTTGAAAACCGCTTGCTGATTGTCAGCCGTAGCGGTGAAGCTTCGCTGCTGGAACTGGATGATCTGCGTAGCATCGTGCGGTTCTGGGACCTGACGGATGAAGAGGCCGCCGGCGCCGCAGCGGAAGTGACCGCCGGACCGGTGCAGATTGGCGCCAATGTTTACATCGTGCTGAACCGCCGGCAACTGGTGTGCCTGGACGTGGATGCAGAAACGCCGTTGTGGCGGGCGCCAGTTTTCCGCGGCGCGGTAACGGGCACGCCGCAGTTGTACGGAGAGATGTTGCTGGTGTCTGATGAAAGCGGAGCCATTACCGCGCTGAACCGGCAGACCGGGCAGGTGGTGGCTTCGCACCAGTTGGGTCCGGGCGTAGCCCCTGCGGCAGCGGCCGTTCCGCTGGCAAGCGGTAATATCCTGGCGCCGCTGACCGATGGCGGTGTGCGGATGTTGCCCCCGCTGCAAGCTGCCGTCGCACCGCCAATGGACACAACGGATGAAGAAAAAGCCGCACCGGCGGAGACCCCCGCTGCAGACCCTATGCCTTCCAAGGAGCCGGGCGCCACTGCCGGATAGTGCGATGCGAAACCTCGGCTCGTTGCCCGCACTGGTCTGCGGAATTTTGGCAATGTTTGCTGCTGGCGAACTGGCCGCGCAAGGGCGCCTGATGGTTCCGCCGCGTGTGATGGAAATTGATTTGAGTGAGCAGAACCGCCGCGTGAAGCGATCTTTCTCACGCCGCGGCATGGGGCTGAGCACGCCGCTGGAATTCTTCTTCCTCAAGCACGACCGCGTCGCCATTGTCGCCGAGCCGCCTGCTGTGGACGGCGTGTTTGAAGTGACTGCGAACAACGATAAACCTTGGATCAAGATTGAAGTGTCGCCCACCCGCGCCGGCGGGAAACTGCGAGCGGAAGTGATTCGCACCGTGCGGATTGTCAGCCAGCAACAGATGGCCGCCAGTGCCAGGAATAAGTCACTGAAAATGGCGATGGACGCCTTTGGCAAACAGGCCACCGCGGCTGCCGAAGCAGCGCCAGAACGGCAGCTAAGAAGTTACCTCCGCACCAAGGCGCGGCCGTTTGAAGATGACACGCCGCTGAAAACACTGCGGAAGCTCTACACGGAAGAACGGGCCAAAGAACTGGCCGTGGACATTTATCGTAAGGACATCGCGGACATTGCCACCGCCCATCCCATGTGGTTCACGCCCCGGCAGGTTTCGGAACTCGAGACGCTGGACGCTGTTGACGTACCACGACGGCATGTAGAGCTGCTGTTCTACGCGCTGTCGGATGCCTACCTGAAGGACGAAGCCGGCCTGACCTTTGATACGGACCATCTGCATTATTCGGAAACGATCGCGCGGAAGCTGGAAGCGGTGTATCTGTTCACTTCCGGCGAGACGGTCGACGACAAAGAAGCCGCCAGCTTTGCTTCGAAATGGCTCAGCCAGGAAGACCGTGCGAAGATCAGCGACGGTTTGAAGTTATCTTTGAAATGCAGCTTCTACCCGTCAGCCCCGGAGCAGGACCCGAACGCACAATGGTTTGCCGCGCAGAAGGTAAGTTGCAGCGGCAGCCGCATCGCTTCGGTCACACTGCGGGGCGAACTCGATCCGGCCGGCGGCGATTCCGTCGACTGGTTCGAGCTGCTGAACTTTGACGCCGCGGTGAAGATCCGCCCGCCCGAAGACCCGGCCGTTACCGTGGACCTGCCGCCTTACCGGCACAACGACCGGGTGTTTCTGCGTGTGCATTCCCGCAAGAAGGCAAGCTACGCCTTGCAGATCACCCCCGCACGGCCCGGCAGAACCCACAACGTCATCCTTCACGAAACGCCGGTGCAATCCACCGCCCGTTTCCCTTTTTGAACGGGGGTGCAGAATGTGGGTGATGGCGAATATCAGGCGGGTTTTATGCTCTTCTTTTCCCGGTGTGTTTGCTGAACGACAGAACACGAACCCGAAGCGCGAGCGAGGGGCGCCCCGCTCTATTGCACATGGCCCGTCAGGAAAACTTTTGGCGCGGAGCTGTTTTGCCAAAAGACTTTGTTCTTTGCATTCGATCAAACGTCCCTCGCTTGCGCTTCGGGTTAATTTGCCATCCGTAGGTAACCGTGTAGACATTCCTCTGCGTGTTGCGTTCCTATGCTTCGCCGCGTGTCTGGCGCCGTTTTGTGTCACTGCTTCACTCGCGGCGCAGACCGTTCCGGGTGAGTTTACGGATATTGAGCTGGATCGGGAGCTGGCGGGGTTCGACCGGTTTCCGACTCTGGCGGAACTGCGTGCGAAGGCGGCGCTGCCGGCGCGGACGCCGGTGCTGATGTTGCGGCTGCATCGCGATGGTGAGAAGCAGCATCACGTTCCGGTATGGTCGGCGGACGGAAAACGGCTGGCGTTTCAGCAGAGCACCGGGGCATCGAATGCGGCGACAACCAGCAAGCTGCTGATGTTCCCTTCGCTGGCTAGTCGCCAGCCGTTGCTGCTGACCGATCAGCCCAAGGCCTACGATTACATGTTCCGCTGGGGTGCAGGCAAACCAGATTGTTTTGTCTTCTCTCGGCTCGCGCCCGGCAGTGGTGGCGCCGCGGTGATGTTTTCCGCCGGGATGAATACGGCCGGGCAGGGGAAGGTTGAAGCGAAAACCGGCGCTGACGTGTTGCACGAATTTCCCGCTGTCTATGCCCAGACCGATGGCGTGATGCGGCTGGCTTATGCGCAGAACGATCGCATCATGCAGATGGCGTGGAACCAGCAGCGCAAGAGTGCTCCCGTAGAAATTGCCGCGGGAACGGCGCCACGCTGGAGCCGCGATGGCGTGCGGCTCTTAATGCTGAGGCCACGTAAACGCAGCGACCGTGTGACGGCGTTTGATGTGGTGCTGCGGAATCTACAAACGCGCGGCGAAACCGTTGTCGCCAGCCCGGCAACAGGCACGCTACGCAGCGCGGTGTTCGCACCGCCGGAGAATCGCATCGCGTACTTCATCCGGGCGCCAGGGAATAACAATCCGTGGCGGATCGAATTCTGCGAGACAAAAGGCACCGCTGTCCGCAAAGCGGCGGAGGATGTGGTGGTGAACAAGAGCTTCAAATCGCAAGGCCCGGCATGGTCGCCCAGCGGTGAGCAACTCTGGTTCTTTTCCAATGCACACCAGCGGCAGGCGTACTTTCCGCTGCGTGTTTTTGATTGTGGCAGCGGCACCGCGGTCAGCGTTGATTATCCGCAGGTCTGCCCGGCGCCCGCCGATGTGGCTTTGAATCCGATGTCTAGAATCCCGGAGATTGCCTTCACGGCGAAGAATGGGCAGGGCCGCGACATCTATATTCTTCTGCTCAATCATTACTAAGGAGCCGCGATGATTGAAGTCACCTGTCGTTGCGGCCTGCAATTCGAATTGCCTGAACACTGGGGCGGCAAACAGGCACGATGTCCCGGCTGCCGGACGCCGCTGACGGTTCCCGCCGCCAGCGCCCCGGCTCCGCCCGTGCAGCAACAACCGCCGCCCGTCCAGCAGACACACCGCCCACCGGCAGCAACCGTAGTGGCGGCACAGCAGCCGGCGCCCGCCGCAACAGCGCCGCCACCCGTACAGAACCTGCCTCCGCAACCAGAGCCGCAACAGCCTGTCGCGCCAAGTGACAGCAACGTGTCACAAGCGGAAAATGCTCACGCAGCGCGACCGGCGCCGCCGTGGTTGATCCCTGCCGTGGCTGGCGGCGCGGTCGCACTGTTACTTCTGATCGTTGCGGCTGGATGGATGTTCTGGCCAGCGAACACTCACACGCCTGCCGCGGATGGCGTCGCGGTGAACGATGATGACGCTGCTCCATCGGTGGATGCAGACGGTGCGGCGCCGGCAGCAGATGGTGAAGCAGCGGCAGATGCAACGGCCAGCGCAGACGGTAGTTCAACAGTTTCAACCGATGGCGTTCCGGCTGATGATCTGGGTACGAAGCCCAGCGACCCTCCACCTGATGACGGCGCCCCCGCGGTGCTTCAACCCGCAGATGGCGGTGAACGGCAACCCGCAGCAATACCGCCTAAGGTTCCCGGCGATGATCCAAGCGGCGATCAGCCTGGAGAAACGATTGCGTTAAGCGGGCAGTCGCGGCGGTTTGATGATCGTGAGTGTGTGGCATTGCAGAATAAGCACGGCGTGCCCATACCGCCGACGGCTGACATGATTGAAGTGGATGGGCAGCGTCTGCCGCTCGCGGATGTGGCGGAATTGCAGCAAAGTGTGGCGCCGGTTCTTATCTTGCCGCAAGGTGTGCACACCGTCCGTTTCCGCCGGAACGAAAATCCGTTTCAGGTGAAGATTGAAGGCCACTTTATCGAAAGCTATCACGCCGCGCGGGCCTTCTTTGGCCTGGGCGGTCAGGTCCGCACCGTGGAGCTGCTTCGTCGCAGCGCCTGGGCCTACGACTCGCACCGCGCACCGCTTTTGCTGAATTTCTACGGCGCCAGTTACGCGAGTGAGCAGAAGTGGGAAGCGGCTCAGCGGAAGTTCCGCCGGGCGCTGCGGGTGAATCCCACCTTCGCCCCTGCTCATCTGAATCTTGCTCACTGCCTGCTAAGCGACGGTGATATCGAGGGCGCCCGCCGGGAAGTGGCTCTGGCCGATGCGTTTAACATTGGCAATGTGTATGGCATCGCCCACGCAATTTCCACCATGAAGCAGGCGACAGAACCGCAGGGCGAAGACGTTCAACCCGGGGCGGTGACAAGGATTGTGGCCGCGGAGTATTTTTCGAAGCAGCAGCTTTCCGCCGAAGATGAACGGATCGAAGCGATGCTGCTTTCGCTCAGCAAATATGCGGTGCGTGATTCGGAGCGCGGCAAGATCATCAACAACCTGGCGGCCCATCTGGCGGACCGCGGGAACACGGACGCCGCGCTGCATTACTACCGCGCGGCGCTGGAGACACTTAAGAAGGCGACGGCTGAGAGGCTAGAAATCGCCCGCAAGGTGTTGCAGAACATGGCCGCCGCCTGCACCAGGGCGGGCTACGAAGAAGCGGCCGAGTACCAGCAGATGCGACGAATGGTGACGCAGTAGCATTGTGACAAATAGATGTCACTTACTGGTGGAGCGTCAGCAACGCTTCATCCGTAAAGCCTTCTTCGGCGAATTCTTCGCTGGAAGGCGGGTTCTTATCCAGGCGCCGCAGACGCTGCACGGATTCGTCCAGATCATCGCCAAAGCAGTTCACGCTGATGACCAGTTCCGCCATCGCAGCGAACGTCATGCCAGCCGTGAGCTTCACCCAGCGGTTGCGCTGGTCGGCTGTCTGCTGCGGCAGCTTGCGATCCAGGAACCGTTCGCGCAGTTCCGCCGATGGAGACTCGATCCGTAGAATGCGGTCGAACCGCCGCGGGCGTGAGACGATGCGTGCGTCCAGCCGTTCCGGGTAGTTGGTGCTGGCCAGATTCACGGCGCGGTCGATCTGGTTGTTGCCGTCCAGCCACTGCAGCAGGTCGTCTTCACCGTGGTGATAGATGATGGCGTCAATATCTTCGAACACGCAGAGCATCGGACGTTCCGGTTCGACTTCGCGGAATTTCTCCATGCACGCCAGGAAGGCGCACGGTTCTTTGCAGAAGAACACCACCTGGCCCGACGCCACCACGCGGCTGATGACCTGATGAATCAGCGAAGACTTGCCGCCGCCCTGTTTGCCATACAGCAGGTACCCGCGGCGATGCAGAAAACCAAGCTGCGAATACTGGTCGCCCAGTTGCCAGAAGCGGTCGATCTCGCCGATGATCTTCGCCGGTAGGCTGCCGGGGAAGTCAATCAGCTCGTCAACCTGCAGGTCGCGTTTCTGGTAATACGGCTGGCCGTTGTAATCGGTTTCGCACTGGTAGGCGCCGGGCGGCAGGGTGAGGCGGGTCTGGCCGCAGACGTTGAAAACGCCTGGGCTGCGCTGGGTCCACTGGTAACCGTGGTTGTTTTTGGCGGCGCGGATCATTTTGCTTCCTCGCAGGTGTGGTGGAAGGTGCGCCCGGTGGGTCAAACCGGGACGCGGTGGTTGTTCGAACGGTTGAACAACGTTGTTAGAAGTATCTTCGCCGCCGGGCAGACACGTCTGGTCTGCAGGGCGTGGCCGCCGGAAAATATCTTTTTGAACCTTCAACGCCGCGCGGTTGTCCTGCGTGTGGCTGCTTCTGCCGCCGATTCCACCATTTAAGGTGAAGCACTATACTGCAAGCCAAAGCGCCTGAAAGCCTTCCGAGTGCGACGCTGCACCTGCTCTTCTCCCTTGGGGGAGAAGATGGCCGGAGGCCAGATGAGGGGGAAAGCGATGCCCCGCCGCAACGCGTAAACCGCGTCATTCGCGAATGTGTATTGACGTTGTTGGGCGGCCGGGAAAGCCCTCACCCGGCACTGCGTGCCACCCTCTCCCACAAGTGGGCGAGGGTACAATGCTCAAACCACTAAACTTAGCCTTACTCGCAAACCAATATTATGCCGCGTTACAACCCTGCCACCATCGAGCCGAAATGGCAACGCTTCTGGGAAGATCATAAGACGTTTAAGGCGCCGGAGCTGCCTGAGGGTGAGAAGGTTTACGCGCTGGATATGTTCCCTTATCCCAGTGGCGATGGGCTGCACGTGGGGCATCCGGAGGGCTATACCGCCACGGATATCGTCTGCCGGTTCGAGCGGATGCGTGGCAAGTCTGTGTTGCACCCGATGGGGTTCGACGCGTTCGGTCTGCCGGCTGAAGAGTACGCCATCAAGCACAATGTGCCGCCGCGTGTTTCGACCGAGAAAAACATCGCCACCTTCCGGCGGCAGTTGAAGGAACTTGGTTTCAGTTACGACTGGGACCGTGAGCTCGCCACCACGGATGTGGATTACTTCAAATGGACGCAGTGGATTTTCCTGCAACTGTTCGATACCTGGTTTGATGCAGAGCAGCAGAAGGGCCGGCCCATTGCAGAGCTTCCCATCCCGGAAGAAATTCAGCAGCAGGGCGAAACCGCCGTCCGCCAGTATCAGGACGATCACCGCTTGGCGTTTCTCGACGATGCACTGGTGAACTGGTGCGCCGGGCTGGGTACGGTTCTTGCCAATGAAGAAGTGGTCGATGGCAAAAGCGAACGTGGCGGCCACCCGGTTACACGCATGCCGCTGCGGCAATGGACGCTGCGCATTACGGCGTACGCCGACCGGCTTGAGAACGATCTTGAGCAGGTGGACTGGCCCGTCGGCGTGAAGAATATGCAGCGCACCTGGATTGGCCGCAGCACCGGCGCCGAGGTTGATTTCTATATCGGCGACGCCGGCAGTTATCTGCCCTGGCAACTTGCGCGTAAAGAAAGCGGCTTCCCCCGTAAACCGGGTGAAGATGTGCTGCGCGTTTACACCACGCGGCCCGACACACTTTTCGGCGCCACCTATATGGTCATCGCGCCGGAGCATCCGGCGGTCGAGCGGCTTACGACGCCGCAGCAGCAGGAAGAGGTGCAGAAGTACTGCGAGTGGGCGGCGTCGCGCAGTGACCGCGAACGGCAGGATGAGAAGAAGCAGAAGACCGGCGTCTTTACCGGTTCGTACGCTATCAATCCCGCCAACGGCGAGAAGACGCCGGTCTGGATCGCCGACTATGTGCTCATTAGCTATGGCACCGGCGCCATCATGGCCGTACCGGCGCACGATACACGCGACTTCGAGTTCGCGCAGCAGTTCGACATCCCCATCACTGCCGTGGTCGATCCCGGAGCAGGCGCCGAAGACCGCGACGCGGTGCTCCAAGGCGAAGCCTGTTTCGCAGACACGGGTGTCGCGGTGAATTCCGGCGAGTTCGATGGCTTGGCGACAGACGCTTTCAAAGAGAAGATTACCGGCGTGCTGGCTGAGGAAGGAACGGCCAGCGCCGCGGTGAACTACAAACTTCGCGACTGGCTCTTCAGCCGGCAACGTTTCTGGGGCGAACCGTTCCCCATCCTGCACGAACTTGACGAAGGCGGCGAACCGACCGGCATGCTCCGCGCGGTAGATGAGGCGGACCTTCCGGTGAACCTGCCGCCGCTTGAAGATTACAAGCCGCATGGACGCCCGGAACCGCCGCTTGCCAAGGCGGATGACGACTGGCTTTATCCAGAGATTGACGGCCGCCGTTACCGCCGCGAAACCAACACCATGCCGCAGTGGGCCGGCTCTTGCTGGTACTACCTGCGGTATATCGACAACAAGAACGACGGCATCTTTGTTGACCCGGAAAAAGAAAAAGCATGGATGCCGGTCGACTTATACATCGGCGGCGCCGAACACGCGGTATTGCATCTGTTGTATGCCAGGTTCTGGCACAAGGTGCTTTACGACCGCGGGCATGTTTCGACCCCGGAGCCGTTTCAGAAACTTATCAACCAGGGCATGATCCTGGGTGAAGCGGAATTCACTGGGTACAAGAATGCCGCAGGCGAGTGGGTGTCTGCTAAGGATGTTGAAGAGAATAAGGAGGACGGAACCTTCGCCATAACAGACGGCGGCGAACAGGTGACGGCTGAAGTCGTGGATGCCGAAGCGGTCGAGAAGAAAGGCGATAGTTTTGTGCTGATCGATCAGCCACAGATCAGGATCAAAAGCAAAGCGGAGAAGATGTCGAAGAGCCGCGGCAATGTGGTGAACCCGGACGACGTTGTCAGAGACTTTGGCGCCGACTCACTGCGTCTGTACGAAATGTTCATGGGGCCGCTGGAAGCGACAAAGCCGTGGAGCATGTCGGGTGTCGGTGGTGTGCGCAACTTCCTGAATCGCGCGTGGCGGATGGTGATAGATGACCGTGCGGAGGCGTTGCAGCTTCACGCTGCGGTGCAGGATGTGGAGCCAACCGCAGAGCAAAACCGCGTGATTCATAGCACGATTATGGCTGTCACGAATGATATCGAAACGCTGTCGTTCAACACGGCCATCGCGCGGTTGATGGAGTTTGTGAATCATTTCACCAGCGAAAAGGTGCGGCCGCTTTCGGCAATGCGGCAGTTCATCCTGTTGCTTTCGCCCTATGCTCCGCATATTGCGGAGGAAATGTGGGAAGCAACCGGCGCCGAGAAGACGCTGGCTTACGAGCCCTGGCCGGAGTTTGATGAAGCACTGACAAAGTCTGACACCGTCGAAATACCGGTGCAGATCAAAGGCAAAGTCAAAGCCAAGATAGAAGTCGCCGCGGGCCTCAGCAAAGACGATCTGCACGCCGCCGTGCTGGCCGACAGCAAGGTGCAAGAACTGCTTGATGGCAAAGAAGTGATCAAAGCGGTGGTCGTGCCCGGACGGCTGGTCAACTTTGTGCTGAAGGGCTAAGCCGCGTCGTTAGTCTGGTCGCGCTGCGGCGATCAGCCGTTGTAGTTCGGGCAGCCCTTGCATGATGAGGGCTGGCCCGGGTTGCAGGCAGATCTCAGCCGGCACTTCGTAAATGCGATGCTGCTGCACCGCCGCAATCTGCTGCCAGCCTGCGCGGCTACGGATCGCTTGCGGATCGACCGGCTTGCCGCACCAGGAGGCCAGAATAATGTCCGGGTTGCGGGCGGTGATTTCAGCGGCTTCAACAACGCGCTTCTTCACGTCGGCGTCTTGGGCTCTGGCGTGAAAGATGTCGGCGCCGCCTGCAGCCTGGATCAGTTCGCTGATCCACGTCACGCCTGTCACCAGCGGGTCGTTCCACTCTTCAAAGTAAACTTTGGGCCGGTGTGCGTGGGCGGGTATCGCCTGGCTGGCTTCGTTCAGCTTAGCCTGCAACTGCCCGATCAGTTCCGCGGCCTCTGCGGTGCGGCCGGTGACGCCGGCGATGAGATGTATGGTTTCGAAGACGCTGGCCAGGGTGTTCTGGTGCGTGATCAGCACGTTCAGCCCGCGGCGTGAAAGCTCGGCGACTGCGTCGGCCTGCAAGCTGGAGTACGCCAGGACCAGGGTCGGCCGCAGTGCTTCGATCTTGTCGTATTTGAAGCTGGTGTAGCCCGATACCACGGGCAGCCCTGCCGCCGCGGGATGTTCTGTGAAAGCGGTCACGCCCACGATGGAACTGCCGGCGCCGAGGCGGTGAAGGATGTCCACCGTTTCGCCCGTGAGACAGACGATGCGCTGCATGGCTATTTCTTCCCGAGGCTGCGTTGATGCCGGAAGAACGCCGTCAGCATGCCGCCGCACTGCTGGGCCAGAACGCCTGTGGTCAGCTCGGCGCGATGGTTGAGGCGGGCGTCGGTAAGCAACTGAAACATCGATTCGGCGGCGCCGGCTTTGGGATCGGTCGCGCCGTAGACCACATGCGGAATGCGGGCTAGTAGGATGGCGCCGGCGCACATCGGGCACGGTTCTAACGTGATGTACAGCGTGCAATCGTCCAGGCGCCAGTCGCCCTTGGCTGTCGCCGCGGCGCGGATCGCCAGCAGTTCTGCGTGGGCGGTCGGGTCGTGGGCGGATTCGCGTAGGTTATGGGCCGCGGCGAGGATTTCGCCGTCACGCAGCACGACGGCGCCGACCGGCACTTCGCCGATGGCGGCGGCAGCTTGGGCCTGTTCGATCGCAAGCTGCATATACGTTTCGTGCATGATGAAAACTGGCCCGCGGCACTATGCCAGAATTTCGCGCATTTCGCCGGTGCTGTCTGCGAAGGAGGCGGCAGGCGTTTCCAGCCGGTTGAGCATCGTGACAAACAGATTCGCCAGCGGCGTCTTATCCGTGAAGTGCAGATACTGCCCGTGCTTCAGCCCCAGGCCGCTTCCGCCGGCCAGCAGCAGCGGATAGTTCACGTTGCGGTGCGTCTTGCTGTTACTGCTGCCGTAAAGCACCATCGTACGGTCAAGCAGCACGCCGTCGCCTTCCTGCGTGGTGGCAAGCCGGTCGACGAAGTACGCCAGTTGCTGCGCCAGGAACTGATCGAAGCGGCCCAGACGTTCGGTTCCGCCCTTCTTGCCGGCGCCGTGCGCCAGACCGTGCCAGTTGCCGGTCAGGCCGATGCACGCAGGAAACGCGTTGGCAATGGTCGTTGCGCCTGCGACCTGCCCGATCATGTACGTGGCCAGACGCGTAGTGTCTGTCTGGAAGGCCAGGAACATCAGGTCGTACATGGCACGCAGATATTCAAGCGGCGCCTTCTGGTCGGTTTCAAGCTCGACAGATTTGGGGTCGATGTCGGGCCGCGGGATATCCAGCCACTTCTGCGACTGCGCGACGCGGCGCTCCATCTCGCGGACCGAAGCCAGATAGTCATCCAGCTTCTGCTGATCGCGGCGGCCCAGATTGTTCTTTAACGTGCGCGAATGTTCGCCGATCAGATCCAGCATGCTGGCCGAATGACGCAGCCGCTGCCTATCGCGGCGGCTTTCAGCGGCGCCGGCTTTGCTGAAGAAACGCTCGAAGATCATCTTCGGGCTGGCGAGCGCCGGCACGGGTCGGCCTGAACGTGAGAACGAAATGGTGGTCGCGCGTGTTGGTTCGCCCACACCGCCATCGCTGGACATCGTCAGCGACGGGAACCGCGTGGCGGGGCCCAGATGTGCGGCCGCGTACTGATCGATGGAAACACTGTTAGTGAAGCGGCTATTTTCCAGCCCGGAGCCTGTCAGAAACGTGTCACCGGAATCGTGGCCGCCCAGCCTACGTACTTTAGGATGCGACAACCCGGTAAACACGGTGAACTGCTGCTTGTGCTTCTGCAGCGGCTGCAGGGGGTTGGTCAGTTGATAGTCTTTGCCTTCCCCGGTGGGAAACCAGCCCCACTGACGGTCTTCGCTTTTGTCGGCAGGCATGGCCACGCCAAACGGAAAGAAGATGCACGCCATCCGTCGCGGCAGCGGCTGCTTCGCCTCGGCGCCTTGCAGCATTCCATCCAGCAACGGCAACGCCAGCGCGGCTCCGGCGCCTTGTAGACACAGACGACGGTTAATATGCCATGACTTTTTCGACATCCGGTTTCTCGCAGGTAGGGGAAAATGCGAAGGCAGGCTCTACTACAGAATAACCCATTGCGGGCAATAACAGTAGATTAAACGGCGGATTCAGCCGCGGATATCACACTGTGGAAACAACGGCCCTCTGGCCGCGGGGGCATTGTATCTACTCAAATCTGAGGCACTATCAGTGAAGCGGCTTTGACGCTTTCATATAAGGACAGAAAACTAACCCGAAGCGCGAGCGAGGGACGCCCCGCGTTGGTGCGACTGGCCCGTTTAAGCTGCTTTCGACTTCGTGCCATCCGGCCAAAACACCTTGTTTTCTGCACTAAATCAAACGCCCCTCGCTTGCGCTTCGCGCTTAGTGTGAGTTGCGAAAATATTCGTGTAGATACCAATGCCGCGGGTAGGCGAAGCGTAGGTGGAACGCCGCCGGGGTGTTTCAGGCAGAGCGTGGCGCCAGCTCAACGCCGCTGCCGGTGGTGTTCCAGGATGGAATAGGGCGATAGGGAATCAATCCATCGCCACGCTTGCTGAAACTGGTCGCGGCCTTCCCGGGCGTCTTCCGAAAGTTTGTCATCGCCCGCGCTCCACAGTGTCACGCCAACGTGCAGATTGTGACTTGGCGAATAAAGATGCACGCTCGGCATGTCGTCCACAGTCAGGCAGCGCCGGTAAGCGTTCAGCTTTGCGAGATCAATCGCAGCGAGCCATTGATTCAATTCGCTGAACTGCAAATCGCTGAGGCTGCCGGTTCGTTCAGGCTCTCGATCGCTGCCGTGGACAGGCTTATACCAACGGATGGACTGTCTGATCGATCCGTCTTCAAAGAAACAAGTTTCCCAGGACGTAAGATCCGCAGCGAAGCCGGGCGCGTAAGTTACGGCGACAAGCGTACCGTCTGGTATTTCGAAAGCCGCCAGTAGTGCGGACAGGCGGTCGAAGCAGGCGTCGCAACGACCATAGCGCCCCACGACATAAGACGCCAGAGGCTGGCCGCAATCCAGGCAGGTTGTATTCGCCATCAACTTGCCGCATTAACTTCGTCGGACACAAGTTCCCGGAGCCGGGCCATGAAACTTTCGATGTTCCCGTATTCCAGTTTCTTCTTGGGAATGATGTGGGCACAGAACGCAGAGACGAATATTAGAACGAACTCCGGTGTATCTTCTATTCTTGCGATGGTTGAGTAGTCGTGGCGGGATTCGCTGACGGCTGTCTGTTCAATCAAACCATGCACCGTGACCAATAATCGGTGCGCGCCAAACACTCCTTCGTTTTTGCCATAGTCCCGGTAAAGTCTCTCGACGCTTGTTCGGACGTGCCTGCGAACGTTCCATTTCATCACCGGCCGGATTATGAGAGATGACATGATGGCGATGGCAAACGCAATCGCCAGGCGGAGCCATGACGGCTGTTGACTCGGCCTCAATATGACGGGTGCGATCGACACTACACCAACGAGCACCATCCATCCATAAAGCTGGTTCCGCACCGCGGGAGAATTGATGGCGTGAAATTCATGGAAGGCTAATACGTCTTCTAAGTCAACCGAATACCGCAGTTCCCCGTCGATTCCATCGTCAAAATCCAGTGGCGCCTCTTCGGCACTGACTTTTGGTGATTCGTAAGGATTAATGGTCATACGAAGCTGCCCGTTCTGAAAAGGTCCGCGCGCCCGCCGCTCGCAGACCCGTGCTGTAAT
The DNA here is from genome assembly GCA_965233625.1 of Pirellulaceae bacterium. GTDB lineage: Bacteria > Planctomycetota > Planctomycetia > Pirellulales > Pirellulaceae. The sequence continues at coordinate 4,769,860 of OZ247499.1, read as the reverse complement.
TTATCCGTCGCGATCCGTGACCACAAACAAAACAGGGCCTTCATCGTCCAGCAAGGGAAAGTAGGTATCCGTCACTGCAAGTCGGGCAAAAGGCTGATATAGATCGGGTCCTTCGCGGGCGGGAAACAATGGCCAGGTGACGTAATCAACAATGTCATACGACTGCCCGAGTTGATAAAGCGTTTCCTGAAGGAACGATGCCGCCTCCTGATTTTCGGCAGGCAGTTTCCAGTCGAAGTCTTCCAATACGATTGCAACGCGATCCGTTGAAGTTGTCGCCTGATTCAATCCGTCTGAAGTTACATGTTTCACCCGGATAGGCTTCGACAGATCTGCATCGTCGCTGAGCGCTGCATAGGCCTTCAGACCGTTCTGGAAAAGCTGCAAGGCTTCGTCTTCTGAAGGCTTGGCCCTGTCGTTCTGATGAAGCTTGCGCATTTCGATCGCGCGGTTGGCCATCTCCTCGCCCGCGGGCAGAACCTCGAAGCACCGCCGCAGTGCGTCGTCGGACAGTTCCCAGGTGGTGAAGTGCATGCGGAAGTCGCCATCGGGTTCGTCCAGTGCTTCTTCAAAATCGAAACCGGCGTCTTTGCCCGTCTCGGCGTCTAGAACGCTGTGCCAGTGGCTGAGCCATTCACGGACTTTGTCTTCCTGCGACATGACGGGCTGATCCAATTGAGAGATAGGGGCGAATGATGTTGCGGCGGGTTCTTCTGAAAGCCTATAATCGAATCAATTGCGGTTTATGCGATTGTGCGGACGTTTGAAACGGGTGTGATTACGATGCTTACTCTCGCTACATCTTATGGCGCCTCGCAGTGCGATGGAATTTCGCGCCGCGACTTTATTCAGGCGGGGGCTCTGGGGCTGGCCGGCTTGACGCTGCCGCAATTGCTGGCCACGCGGGCGGCGGCTGCTTCGATGGGGCAGGAGTTTGTGCGCGATAAGGCCGTGGTGTTCCTGTTTCTCTCAGGCGGCGCCAGTCAGATTGAAACCTTCAATCCCAACATGGATGGCCCCGCACCTTCGCGCAGTGTGACTGGCGAAGTGAAGACAACGCTGCCGGGCGTAAGCTTCGGCGGCACGTTTCCGGAACTGGCCAAGCGGGCCTCGCAGATTGCAGCCGTGCGTTCGTTCCGGCATCCGGTTGGCTCGCATGCGCAGGCCATCAGCCATCTGCTGACCGGCGGCACCGACCCTAATGGACAAGGCAAACAGGGCGTCAGCCTGGGCGCCATCTTCGCCCGTCTGCGCGGCGCCAATGTGCAGGGCAGCGGCTTTCCGACGTACGGCCTGCTGACGCACAACCATAAAGACGGGCAGTACCGCAAAGAAGTCGCCCGTGTGGGCATTGGTTCGCGTCCGGGAGAACTGGGCGCCCGCTTCGCGCCGTTCGATCCGGAATCTGGCAAAGGGCTGCTGGCCAACATGAAGCTGAACCTGCCGATCGAACAACTCAACGACCGGCGGCGACTGCTGCACAAACTCAACACCATGCAGCGGACCGTGGATGCGAAGTTCGATAAAGGCGATCCCAGCGAGTTTGAACAGCAGGCCGTAGACATGCTGCTGGGCAGCGCCAGTGAAACGCTGGACCTGAGCAAAGAGAACCCGCGCACCGTCGAGCGTTACGATACGTCCGGCTTCAAGACCGGGCACAAGGTGTTTCAACCCTCGATGCTCGGCCGCCAGATGCTGCTGGCGCGAAGGTTTATCGAAGCCGGCGCCGGGTTTGTCACGGTGCATAACGCTGGCTGGGACATGCACGCCGACAGCAACAACCCGGGCATCGCTGCCGGCATGGAGATGCTGGGCCGCCCGCTGGACAAAGCCCTGTCGGCCTTCATGGACGATCTGAAAGATCGCGGGCTGGACCGCAAAGTGCTGGTGGTCATCACCGGTGATTTCGGCCGCACGCCCAAAGTAAATAACCGCGGCGGCCGCGATCACTGGGCCAACCTCAGCCCGCTGGCCTTCATCGGCGGCGGTCTGAACACAGGGCAGATCATCGGCCGCGCCGCCCGCAACAACGACGTGCCCGCCACCACCCCACTCAGCACATCGCACCTGCTAGGCACCGTCATGCACACCCTCTTCGACGTTGGCAAACTCCGCCTCGAACGCTCCGTCCCCCGCGACCTGCTGCAAACCATCGAACGCAGCCAGCGCATCGAAGAACTTTTTTGAATGCGGCAGGGGTGGCAGCGAGATTGCAGCGATGATCATCCGTAGGGCAGGCGCCTGCCTGCCGCCGAGATGCGGTATCCTTTAGGGTTGTTACGAATCCGCCGCAACCTGCCAGTACTAATAGGAACGGTCATGAATCTATGTAAACATAATTGCATAAATTCATCGCAGATGTCCGTCTTTTTTTGCGCCTGTTTGCTCTTCATATTGGGATGCGATGAGACATCGCGTCCGGGAAGTCGCGTGCCGGACGACCAGCATCCGCCAACGCTCTCCAATAATGGGATTAGTTATGGCTCGTCTTCCATTGAATTTGCTGACCATCCTGATCCAGAAACGGCATTTAACAACAACGCCGTCGCTCGCCTCGTAAAGTCTGCTGTTGCTGGCGACTCATCAAGCGTTCGGAACTTATTGCTGCAAGGAGTTGATGTTAATTCGAGGGGTCAACAAAACATTACGCCAGCATACTTCGCCATCAAAGCAAGACAAAAGCAGACGTATGCACTGTTGCTGGAATCGGGAGCTGATCCAAACATAATTTATAATCAGTCGATCTGTGCGACGACGTTAGCCGCCCGCTATGCCGAAGACTCTGAGTGGTTGGAATTGACGCTAAAGCATGGAGGAGATCCCAATGTTGAAGATGGGCCAAGATCAGCCTATCCAGGAGCGACCCCTTTACATTACGCGGTGGTAGACGGAGACATTGAGTCGGTGAGGATGCTGTTGAACAACGGGGCCAATGTGAACCAGAAGGACGATGGCGGCGTCACGGCGCTACGCGAAGCAATACAATCTAATGAATTCTCCAATGCCTGGCTGCTGCTGGAAAACAACGCAGATCCATTCATTGATGGGCCTGATGGCAACGGGATTTCGAAGATTCTGCCTGCAATGGCCGTACCAGATGACCCCATTCAAGCAGCAGACCGGCAGAAGATTATTGCTTTGCTCAAACTGAAACGTGGTTCCATGCCGTGACGTCCTGCGTTGGCCCCTACATCAGCCGGGCGCCGTTGGGCACTTCCTGTTCGATGCTGGCGAGGACGATGTCTCCGTTTTCGTTGGGGAAGCCGAGGACGAGGACTTCGGACATGAAGGGGCCGATCTGGCGGGGTGGGAAGTTGGTGACGGCCAGCACCTGGCGGCCCGTGAGGTCTTCCGGCTGGTAGAGTGCGGTGATCTGGGCCGAAGACTTCTTGTGGCCGATCTCTGGCCCGAAGTCAATCAGCAGTTTGTAGGCGGGCTTGCGTGCTTCGGGGAAAGCCTGCGCCTGTAAGATGCGGCCGGCGCGGATTTCCACCTGCTGAAAATCCGCCAGTTCAATCAGATCGTTCATCACACCCGCGGCTGTACAGCTCTTTTCATCAGCGTAAGTAACGCGAAGCGTCCGTCCGCGCTCACGTGCACACTAACCCGAAGCGCGAGCGAGGGACGCCGCGGTTCGGCAGCGAATCGCCGGTTGAAGCCGCTCATTGCGGACGGAATGGCCAAACACGCTTATCGTGGCGCCAGAATCAACCGCCCCTCGCTTGCGCTTCGCGCTTGGTGTCGAACTTCAAACTCGCGTTTCGCGCTACCTGGTTTGGCGTGATCAACCTCCAGAGTGCTTCACGCCTTTTTGGTCATGGTGATGGCGTTGCCGGCGTCGTTGTGCGAGACGTCGTCCATAAACGTGTGAATCAGCAGCAGACCGCGGCCGCTGACTTTTTCGAGATTCTCCGGCGCCGTCGGGTCCGGGACGCTGCCTGGATCGAAGCCCGGGCCTTCGTCCTGCACGGTGAAGGTGGCGCCCTGCCGCGTGCTGCTGGCGGTGAAGGTGACCTTGCGGCTGGCGTAAGGTTCTTCCTGCTGACGGCGGTTGATCAGTTCAATGTACGGGCGGCCAGCATCCTGGTCGCGGAGCGCCGAGGGTGCTTCGAGGTTGCCGTGGTGCATGGCGTTAATCAGCGCTTCGTCCAGCGCCATGCCGATCTGCATCCGCACGCCTTCGTCCCACAGTTCCATCTCTGCCAGCGTCTCTTGCAGGCGTTGCACCAGCGGCGGGATCAGGCTGTCGTCGTTATCCAGTTTGAATTCAAAATCCAGCCGCGTTGAATACTCGGCCAGGCGGTCGGTGGTGCGGCGGTTGTGCTCAACGACTTTGGTCAGCGAGAGCACGCGGCGCATGGTGTCGCTGATGTTGTCTTCGATATTCAGTTTGGGCACATAGCTGGCGGCGCCTTTGCGGAGCGCTTCGGCGGCAATCTGCTCGCTGCCCACGGCGGTCATCAGCACAATCGGAATGCCGGCGAATTCATCACGCACGGTCTGCACCAGTTCCAGCCCATCCATGTTAGGCATCTGCAAATCGGTCAGCACGCCATCGGGCGGCGAGTGCCGCATCCGTTCCAGCGCCAAGGCGCCGTCGGACGCAGTTTCCACGCGAAAGCCGGCCGTCGACAGCACGGCTTTGAGAAACGCCGCCTGCGCTGCACTATCGTCGACAACAAGTATATAAGGGGAACCGGTCATGAAAGGTCCTTAACGTCCCGGCGGATCTTCAACATCCCAAGTTGGCATCCATCAACTGAATTGTTTGTAACACAGCAGCACGGGGTAAGCCACTAAATCGCCACCTCAAAGTATAGGTCACGAAGTCGATCCGGTCGAAAGCAAAACAACCGGCGCCACCGCTGCAAACAGACTCTGAATGGACGCGAAGCTGCGTGAATTCTGCGCACAATCCGTTGCATTCAGCCGGACGTGTCAGCTTCAAAATGGCTGTGGGTTACCTGTTTCGTCCTGACCTGATGTTGCCTGCCATGGTTTACTCTTTGCCATAGCCACCACCAGAACCATTGCCAATACTACCAGCGCCAGAGCCATCGCCAGAGATATAACCGCGATCACCAGCGCCACAGCCATCGCCGAAGACATAGTCATTGCAAAAGCCAGTCCAAAGCCAGTGCCATCGCCAAAGTCATAACCAAGGCCATAGCGAGTGGCATAGCCATCGCCAGAGCCATCACCATCGCTAGAGCCATCGCCACCGCCAGTGCCATCTCCAGAGCCTAGGCGAATAAGAACCCGCGTCATCCTGCGCCACTCATGACAAAGCGGGTTGCCATGCTCTTCCAGCCAATCGGCGTACATCAATCGAAGCGAAACGTCATCCGGCGCGGAGGCGATTGCATCGAGAAAATGCTTGTGATTCATGTTGCTGCTTACGACAAGAAGGCATCGTAGCCATCTCCCTTGCCATCACCATCCCCAAAGCCAAAGCCACCGCCACCTCCATCACCATAATCTGAGACATAGCCATAACCAAAACCATTTCCATTGCCGTAACCATCGCCGAAGTCGTAGCCACCACCATCGCCCCAGCCATCACCATTGCCCAAGCTATTGTTGAAGCCATTTCCCATGCCGGCGTTTACGCGACAGTCAGGTTCGCGACATAGCAAAACGGACTCCAAGCCCTTACGCCATTCGTTACAAAGCAGGTTGCCATGCTCTTCCAGCCAGTCCGCATACTGCAAACGAAGCGAAACGTCACCTGGCGCAGCGGCGATTGCGTCTAAGAACTGTTGATGGTTCATTTCTATTTCGCCCTAACCCGCTGTTGCCTGCCGTGGTTTACTCGTAGGAATTACGATAGCGATAGCCATCGCCAGAGCCATCGCCAGGTCCACAGCCATAGTCATAGCCATGGCCATAGCCATCGCCAGTGCCATAGCTAGCGCAATAGCCGGAGCCTATACCAGAGCCATCGCCATATCTATAGCCATTGCCATCACCATAGCCAGCGCCATAGCCAACGCCATCGCCAGACTCAAAACCATAGAGAGAGGCGTAGCCAGTGCCATCGCCTTCGCCAGAGCCTAGGCGAACAAGAACCCGCGTCATCCTGCGCCACTCATGACAAAGCGGGTTGCCATGCTCTTCCAGCCAATCGGCGTACATCAATCGAAGCGAAACGTCATCCGGCGCGGAGGCGATGGCGTCTAAGAACTGTTGGTGACTGGCCATGTTTTCCTGATTCTTCTGCAACAAAGGCGCGTGCCCTCACGCGCGATGTGAAAAGATTTGTGTGGAGTCGCTGCAATCCTGGCATCGCCACACGCTTTAGACCGGCGCCCCTTTCAGCCCTTCATCCCGGTGCGTGAGACACCTTGGATAAATGTCTTCTGGGCGGCGAAGAACAGCACAATCAGTGGCAGGGTGAAGAGGACGGCGGCGGCGAGTAGCAGATGCGTCTGGCTGCCGTAACTGCTGACGAAGCGTTCCAGCCCGTAGGCTAATGGAAATTTGTCCGGGCTGCGGAGATACAGCAGCGGGCCGCTGAAATCGTTCCACGAAGCGATGAACTGGAACAACGCCACCGTGGCCAGCGCCGGGCGGGCCAGGGGCATCACAATCCGCCAGTAGACGCCCCATTCGCTCAAACCATCCAGCCGCGCCGCTTCGCTGATTTCTTCGGGGATGCTCAAGAAGAACTGCCGTAGCAGAAAGATATAAAACGCATCGCCCAGCAGTGTCGGCGCGATCAGCGCGAGCAGCGAATCGTAAAGGCCCAGTTCCGCCAGCAACAGAAATCGCGGGATCATGGTCACGTGCCACGGCAGCAGCATGGTGCCAATCAGCACGGCGAACACGTAGTCGCGGCCCGGCCATTTGATGCGCGAAAATCCGTACGCCACCAGCGAACACGAAAACACAACCCCCACAACACTGCCGCCACACAGGATCAGCGAGTTGCGTAGGTAACGCAGATAAGGCATGGCCGTGACGGCTTCGTAGTAGTTGGACCAGTGCCACTGCGCCGGGCTGCCCTCAGGCAGCAGCGCGTACGGATTGCTGGCCAGTTCTGCGGGCGACTTCAAAGACGCCAACACCATGAAGATCAACGGCGCGGCGAATATCAGCGTGACCAGCGTCAGCAGTACATACCGCAACGCAGCCGTGAATAGGTTGACGCTGCGGCGGTTGCTGCCGGCAGCGGGTTGCGAAGAGCGTAGGGCGTCCAAGTGGCGATCCTTGCCGTTATTCTCTGCGAGCCAAAGAACATGCTTCAAAGAAGCTGCCATCGCGGTCGAAGCCAAACGTCCGCATCAGATTGGGCACCGGCGTATCATCAAACAGCACCACCACGGTGACCTGTATTTCCTGCGGGTCGGTCACGGTCGAAGCCATCGGGCACGTCCGGCCATTGGTTTCATCACCCCGGCACGCCACGCCGCCATTCTGCTCCACAATCAGCAGCACGCCCGAATTGGCGCCGACGTCCATCCCATGGGCGCCCAGCACATCTTCGACAACGGCCTCGATCTTATCCATATCGACAGAGTCATTCACATCGAAGGCGGGGATCTTCGATGCCTCGCGGGCGGCTTCCACCGCGGCGGTATTCACCGCCTGATGCAGCAGCATCGAGGCGCCAAACTGCAACACAGCCAACGACGCAATCAGCAGCAAAGGCAGCACCAGAATCGCTTCAAGCGTCTGAATGCCCCGGCGCCGGGATCGTTGAAGGGTGCGATTGCTCACTCATCCACCAGATGTGTAGACGATCGTTGAATATCAATGTTTGAACCAAGTCTAAACAGCAGAATTCAGACGATCAACAACTGGGGCAATTTTACAGCCCAGGAAATATGCGAAGACTAGAACGACTGCGCAGACTGAATTATGATAGTCGCTCGTACAGCTACGTAACTCCACTGCCCCAGACAAAGCACCGTGATAACGCTTATTCAGCAGAGGCCCACGCAAACACGCAACCGGCGTCGCCGGCGGAGTGGCGGGACGCTGCTTGAATTCATCATCGTGCTGCCCATTCTGCTCATCATGCTGGCAGCAGTGGTCGAATTCGGGCTATGGCTCTCGAACACGCAGTATCTTGAAATGGCCAGCCGAGAAGGTGCCAGTGTAGCGTCGAGATTTCCCACCTTGCCGCAGAATAATGGCGATACCTTTCCGGCTGCTATCCGCGATGCGGTGGATGCGGAGCTTGCCAAACGCGGCTTGCCCCAGGCACGCGAGATACGGCTGGAAAACAACAGCGGCGGAACCGTCGTGGTCACGCGTGACAAGCTTAATGGGGCGGACCCCGACTGCCCGGAGCCTACCGACGAACCAGCCAGCCCGACGATGACGGCCGGTTCATCGTATGTACGTGTCACCGTGTGCCTGGATACGACCAGCCTGACGCCCAATCTGCTGAAGACCTTTGGTTTTGACCTGGATGGCAGAGTCACGCAGCAGACGACCACGCGGAGGTATGCGCCGTGACGTTTTTTGCATGCTCCCGCCAGATGTGCAGAAGCCGGCGCCGCGGGATCTCTGCGCTTTGGCTGCTGCTTTTTCTACCGCTGCTGGTCATCGCGTTATGCCTGGTAGTTGAGATTGGCAATCTGTGGATCGCGCGGATCGAACTGGAAAGTGCCGCCGAGTCAGCCGCACTGGCTGCGGTTAAAGAATGGGGCGACGCCAACGGCGGTGACACACTGCAGGCACGCACCGTAGGACAGGATTTCGCGGCAGCCAACTCGGTGCGGCGGATGTCCGTAGCGCTGGACGACAACTACGACAACACCAACACAAATCCGAACGATAACGAAGAGTGCAGCGACGATCCCAACACGCCACCCGTCGCCGATCTCGTCTTCGGCGCCATCGACCTGACCGACACCAATAATGTGATTTTCGACGCCACCGAAGAACCCGCCTGCGGTGGCGGAGCGGTGATGTTCGACGCGACGGGTCAAGGGAACTTATCCGCCGAAAACGCGTGGGGCATCGCATTCCGCGCGACCAACGATGCAAACATCAACGCCAACCTGACCATCACGCAGATTGTGATTGACGTTGATCCCGGTAACACCGGCGACGCACGGTTTGAACCCGGTTCAACCGTACTCTCCACCAATATGAATCCAGCCGTCCACGACAATAGCGGAGGTTCGCAGCCTGACAATGTTGGTTTAGGTGGTTCGCCTCCGACACAAGTCACACTGGCCATTGGAGGACCCAATAACGACACGCTGACAATCACCTTCGCCGCTGGCAGCTTCAACCCAGGCGATCGATTCCGGTTTGGCGCCGATGTTCGCAAACGTCAGGGTAACGGCCCGAATTTCTCTCAGGCTTCTGGAGACGACATCGGGCAACTGAGCGCCACGGTGACAGTCTACTTCGCACTGTCTGGAACGCCCATCATGCCTGCCTCAACAGGTAGCTTCTTCGATAACTCAACAAACCCCATCGACAGTAGCAACCAATGCTTCAACCCGGGTCTTAACGTGCCGGACCCCATCGGACAGAATCACCTAGTCGTCCACAGACGCGAGGTCCTTGATCTCCCTTGTCCAGCTACGGCTGCGGCGAACAATAACGGGCAATCGTTCGGAGACATCGAAGGTAGCGGTAGCGGCATCTTTGGCGTACGCGCCCAACACACCAAGACGGTTCCCACGGTTTGCCAGAATCTGCTCGGCGTCCCTATCGGGCCGTTTGCTGTTTCCGCGAAAGCCACGGCGATGTACGATTGCGCCGACCGGGAACCGAAGCTGGTTCGCATCGACACGTTCATCTGCCCCTAGAGGCAACGCGCAGGGTCGTCGATCATTCTTCTTTCTGAATGACCGCGATGGTCACGTTCCAGACGCCGGCTTCGGTGCAGGCCCGCATCACGGCTTCGACTTTTTCGTAGGGCACGGTGCGGTCGCTGCGGATACGCACTTCCAGATCGCTGCCCGCGGTGGCGGTTTTCTCCCGTAGCAGCGCGGCAAGCTCGCCCACGGGCGCCTGCCGGCCGGCGATCATCATGGCGCCGCTGGGCAGCACATTGATGGTGATGCGGCTATCGGTGTCTTCGTCGTTTTCACCCTGGACCGCAGCGGGCAGATCGAGCTTCATCTGCGCTTCGCGTTTGGCAAGATGGCTGGACACCAGGAAGAAGATAATCAGCAGAAACACAACGTCGATCATCGGCGTCATGTTAAAACCCGTCTCACCACTCCGCAGATTAACCGGCGCCCGCATCCCAATTCCCAATCCACAAGTTGCACCCCAACGCTCGTATGTTATCAGGATAACAACTTCAGCACAGCCATTCGCTAGATGGCAGCATGCGGCGCATCCACAGCGAACCATTCAGCATCTGGGACAAACGACGATCATAAAATACATTGTTGATGTCTTAACCTTCACCAAGACCCATGTGTCGCTACCATTCCTAGCAGCGGACCGCTGCACATCTGTTCGGGAAACCTGACACAACCAGTGGATCGGGGTAAGCTCCCAAGATGCGTATAACAGTGTCGTGCATACAATGAAGACGCCCAGAATTGGCCACATTCTTGCCATCGTTATTTTTGGCGTCGTCATTTGGAGATGCCATCGGAGCATACTTCTTGAGCTAATGGGCGAGCGTGCTAACGCAACCATTGAAGAATACGAACAATCCGTATCGCAAAAGCCCGGCCATGAGCTGCCCGACGAGTACCAGCTTCGGTACATCAGCAAAAACGGCCACGAATACGAAGCCAGATTGATGGTGGGCCCACTTTGGCTGCAACCGAATTATGGCGACCCCCTGGCCATTCTCTATGACCCTGACAACCCATCGGTCGTCGCTCACGACTCGCGAATTTACAACTGGTCACTTCCTCTTATTGCTTCTTGCGTTGTCATTTGGCTGATGCTCGACCCACAGCTCAGACTGTTGGCAAGAAAAATAAGGTCACGCAGAAGACGCAGCGACTCTCCTGCTCCCGACGGGTGACTCTGAGATCGGTCACGCCGTGTCTAGAAGCTCCGTGAACAAAGTGGAAGCTTACCGCTGCACGCAGCGGTATTGCATACGACGTCTCGTCGCGCGGATGGTGAGAATATCAGCATGCTCATGAACCGGCGGACTCCGCCGATCTTCTTGCATGTTCCCGCAGTTCATTAAAAACCACTTCGCCTTCGATTCCTTGGCCAGCGTCCAATTCGTCAATTGCCTGCTGAATGTCGGCGTGCAATTGCTGCTGACCCTTCAAGAGCTGGATACCCGCCGCTACAACGGCCTCAGCAGACTCGAATTTTCCAGATGCAATGAGTTCTTCGACCAACTGAGTTGACTCGGAATTTGGTTGAATGTTCATGGCTAAACCTTCGCTTCGCAATGCGCCTTCACCGCATCCAGATCGGCTGCGACGCCTTTGACGACCATGCCGCGGATGAAGAAGTTGAAGATGCGGGCGCCGAGGCGGTAGGGGCGGACTTCCATGTGCAGCGAAAGAAGCGTCTGGCTGCTGCCGGGGGCGGGCTGGACCGTGAAGACGCTGTCCCAGATGGTTCCGCCGGCGTCCGAGACATAGCGGATGTGGTCGTCTGTTTCAAAGCCCGTGACTTCCAGAACCGTGCTGACTTCGCGGCCGTTCATCTCACGCGTTTCGCGGAAGCGGCAGCCGACGCCGTGCTCAACTTCTGAAAGGAATTCAAAGCGGATGATGGCGGGAACCGCCTGCGAATAGTTGCGGATGTCGCTGACTGTCTGGAAGACTTTTTCAAGCGGCGCCGCTATTTCGCGGCTGACAGCGACAGGTTTCACAGGACGGTTCCCTTCTTCAAGGTTACATCATCATCGCGTGGTCGAAGGTCGCAGCAGGCGGGGCGAACGTGTGACCGGCCCTAACTCGCTGGTCGAGCGTTCGTCCGCATCGCTACCTGGCTCTGGCGCCTCGGGCTGGAAGGGCGTGCCGTCTTCGTCGCCTGTTTCCGGAGCGATCTGCACTGGGGCGATTTCCGAAGGGTAGCCGCCTTCGATGACCGTTTCACCTTCGATCACGGCGCCGCCTTCAACCGGCACACCTTCCTGAGCGGTGCCCTGGAACTGGGCGTGCGGGCCGCGGCTCATGACGTTTGGCCGTGACCAGCCATAGTTCATGAAGTGGGCGGCGTCGCGACGGCGGGCGTGGCCCAGTGCATCGGCGTAGGCTTTGCTTGGCCATGGTCCTTCTGCCAGATTCACGTTGTTGTATTCTAGCAGAGAGCCTTTGCGGTAGTGCACCTGGGCGATCGCTTTGTTGTAGTCGCAGATCGACTGGTAGTAAGCAATCTGTGCCAGTGCCCGGCGGCGTTGTGCGTCCAGCAGCAGGTCCAAAGGAGACCGGGCGGCGTTCTGCCCGCTGGCGCCGCTTTCGTACAGCACCTGCAAGGTATCCACTTCTTTCTTCGCCGCGGTCCAGCGGTTGAAGTGTGTCTGTGCCAGCTGGTAGCTGCCGTCCAGATCCCGCAGAGCCAGTGTCATCACATGCGACACGTTCAGCTCCATATCTTCCAGCCGTGCTTTCTCCCGTGCCAGCTGCAACTGCGAGTTACGTACGCCCGAGAGTGCATTGCGGAAGCCGATGGGCAGCGATAACTCCACGCCCAGTTGAGCCTGTGTAAAGTCGCCGTCGGTCAGGCTCTCGAATGCGGTGGAGCCGGGGTTCGGGAAGTTGATGCCGTTACGTGTGCTGTTCACCAGATCGTCACCGGCGCCGTTCACACCATACAGGGCGAACACGTCAAGCTGTGGCAGCAGCTGGTTGCGGCTGCGGATCAGTTCCAGTTCACGCTGTTTGATAATCCACTTGATGCGGCGAAGTTCCGCCGTGCGGGCCAGAGCTTCGGGGTGCACCTGGTGCCAGTCGAAAGCAACCGAGGCCACGGTCGGTTCGTCGATAGGCCGGATCAGGCGGCCATCGGTTGGCGCCAGGCCCATCAACCAGCGAAGGTTGTTCTCTTTGTTGTACAGGTCACGCAAGGCGCCTTCGACCTGCGAGCGGAAGTTGTAATACTGCTCGCGGGCTTGTGCCTCTTCGTTCACGGGCGAGGCGCCGTTCTTCCATTTTTCGTACGTAATCTTCCAGGTCAGCAGCGAGCTGTCGCGGCCTGATTTGTTGGTCTGCAGGTTACGGTAAGAACAGTGCAGATCCCAGTAAGCGTTTTCAATATTGGCCAGCAGGTTGCGGATGCCAGCCTCGAAGTCGGCCAGGCTTACATCGTGGCGGATGCGGGCGATCATCACGGGCACGCGGTTCACCTGGGTGCCGCGTCCGCGAAGGATCGGCATCCGGGCTTCGGCCTGGAAGCTGGTCGTGTAGAAGTCTGGCAGAGCACGCAGGGCGCCGAAGCCGTTACCTGCATCGTAGACCGTTGAGTTGCGAACGGCGAAGGTGGCGCCGGTGGCGGACTGTTTGCTGATTTCGGCGTTGAACGTGGTGGTGTCGGAGATGCCCACGTTCGGGAAGAAGGCGCCGCCCGCGCCAATGCCGCCGGCGATATTCTGCGGCGTTTCGTTACGGGCGTGAATCAGCGACGAAGAGAACTGTGCGTCGAAGACCGACAACGCAGCTTCCACACCGGCCTGCGGATCGGTTTCAAAAACCGCCGGATCGTAGATCGTCTGCGAGCTGTCCGAAGCGCCGATCAGCCGGTCCGGAATACGCGTAGCAGGCGCCCCCGTACTGGCGACAGAGCCGGTGTTGATGCCGGACGAGACGGCGCCCAGATCGCGGATGACTTTACTGTTCTGCAAAGCGATGCTGATGCAGTCTTCCAGCTGCAGATCCCAGAATTCCTGAAACTCCGGATCGGTCAGCGTGTACGGCGCCTGGGCGCCATTCACTTCAGGAAGCATGTCCGAGTTTACATCTGGATCTTCCAGCTGCGTGGCAGTATCCAGATAATGCGACAGATCGCCATCACTATTGAAGTAAAACGGCTGTGTCGGGTGACACCCGGCGAGCACGAGAAACGCCAACATGGTGCAGATAAATTTCGTGCGAGGTTGCCAGCTCATCGAATCGTCCTTGATTATATTGCCCATCTATCCGTAGCTTCCGACTTTGCACGTAGACAGGCACGCACAACCGTTTTTCCCACGCACCGGCGCGGGCACTCTATCGCTGAGATACTCCGTGGAACTTCCACGCGCAGTTGCCTGCTGAATATCCAGTAGAACCAGTATCGGCCGGATAATCGTTAAACCTTAAAGGGAATGCTTAATCCGAAAGGTTAATTTTTATTCGCCACAACACTCAAACACCCCACATTAACGGCGAATTGGGGCTAACCCGTAGGGCAGGCGCCCGCCTGGCGCCCTAGAAGCGTCAATTTAGAAACGCTGCGTCACCCAGAGAAAATAGGCTGACTCAGCTTCACACAAGCCGCCAGCACGTTGTAGTTCAACCAACGCCCTCATCCGGCAGGCAGGCGCCTGCCCTACGGCTTCAAGGTGCTTCCTTGCCCGGCCGTTAACTTGCGTCTGGCAGCCGGTAGCAGACGGCTTCGGCGCCGTTGCGTACGATCAGGCGGTTGCCGGACACCATGGGATGATTCCAGGTTTTGCCTTGGATGGCTTGCAGGCGGGCTAGTTCCTGGTGACCGTCCGGCGTTGCTTTGAGCAGCACGAGTTCGCCGTTTTCCGCCGCCACCAGTAACAGCGACTGCTGCGGAAACAGGATCACCTGCCCGAAGCCGTACCGCCCGCCCTTCCACTGACGGCGCCCCTGCTCGATATCGATGCAGGCGAAGATTTCCTGATCGAAGCCATATATATGGTTCTTGAAATAGACGAAGTCGTTGAACGAGGGCTTCAGGTGTTTGCTATCCCATTGGTGTTCCACCTGCCATGCATCATCTTCGCGCGTCACGTCAATCCGCGCCACCCCGGCGCCGTCGCCAAAGGGGATAATCAAGGTCTTGCCGTCAATCACCTGCGGCTGCACGACGCCCATGTTGCTATCGCCGTTGTGCTTGTACTGCCACGCGATTTCACCACTGGCCGGATCGGCGGCAATGATCTTCCGCGGGCCCGCGATCAGCACCAGCGTCCGCCCGGCAACGGTTGCCACGTGCGGAGAGCTGTAGTTCATGCCGGGCGAATCAACGCTCCATAGCTTGTCGCCGGTTTCTACATCAAACGCGGTCATCTCGCCCGATTTAGGTCCGCCCGTGTAAACAATCACTTTGCTGTCGACCACCGCAGGCGAAGAGGAATAACCCCAGATCGGCGTATTGCCGCCGCCGCTCTGGCCCAGCTCTTTCTGCCACTTCAACTCGCCGGTCGCCGCGTCCAGGCAATTCAGCAATGCCGTACCGCCGAGGGTGAACAGTTTTCCATCCGCATAGGTGGGCGTCGCGCGGGGACCGCTGCCAGAGACGACTTCGTTGAACCGCGTGTTGTCAGCTCGGCGCCAGATTTCTGTCCCGGTGCTGGCGTCGTAGCACACGACCAGCTCGTTTTCGCCGCGCTGTTCCTGCGTGTACAACCTGTCGCCCACACTGGCGAAAGAAGACCAGGCAGGTCCGACCGGCGCCCGCCACATTTCTTCCAGCGGGTTCGCTTCCCAGTCTACAGGCAGCTTCGCCGTGGTGACGATGCCATCGCGGCCGGCGCCACGGAACGCGGGCCAGTCGCTGGCTGTCACGGCGGGCAGTTCCGCCGGCGCTTCCACCGTTTTCGACTCGCCAGATTTCTCCGCCAGAATGCTCAGCTCGCTGGGCTGCGTCCACCGCCAGCGTAGTTCTGGCAGGTAGTTGCCATCAAAGCCGTCTAACCGCCCCACCAGAAACAGACTGGCGCCCGTTAGCACCACCGCAACCGTGGTGATCGTCCGCGGCATCGATCGCCACCGCGACGCGATCCACAGCATCAGCGTGATCAACGCAATCGAAAGCGGCGCCCCGTAGATCCAGAACGCCACGTACATCGATTCATGCAGCAACGGCCCGATAAGCACCATCGACAGAATCTGCCCGCTCAAAATCAGAAACCGGTGCCGCCATTGCAGCCGGCTGGCCAGCAGCAGCCACGCCATAAACAACAACACGCAAACGGCCGGTCCCAGCATCATCAACACGAAACGCAGGAAGTTATTGATCGAAGGCGTGACCGTCAGCCCCAGCGTGACAAGCTGCAACAGCAAGATCACCAGCGCCGGCCACAACCGCGGAACCGGCCCGGCAGCAGGCGTAACCTCGCCCTGGTTTTCACTTTCAAGAAGGGCGAGTTCAGGGGAGGCGGAATCGCTCACAATATCTACCTGCCAATGCGTAAAGATGTTGGTTCAGCCACGTTCATCTTGGCCGCATGCATTCTAACCCATCGACAACCACGCGCTGCACCAGTAATGCGCTTAGCTTGGGAGCGGATACGATGTTGCGGCGATAACTAAGCGACGCACTTGGTCCCCTCGCCCCTCCGGGGAGAGGGTTAGGGTGAGGGGGTACAGGTCTTCTCCCGCGAGGGGCGAAGAGGAATTATGTTTTTGCCACAACATATCCGCACCCACTCAGCTTGCATGCTGCGCCTCTCAAGCGTTGTTTTTAGTAGAATAACGTGCTGCCGCAATTACGATGGGCATTCGACGAATTACCATCCATTTACAACAACACACCCAAGAGACACACCATGAAGAAACCGCTTGGACTTTTCGCCCTGCTCACCCTGCTACTCTGCTCGCCCGTACTGGCCGAAGAACCTGCGGAAAAATGGCAGTCGCTGTTTGACGGCAAGACGATGGAGGGCTGGGAGAAGGTCGGCAAGAAGGATAGCTACTGGAAGGTTGAAGATGGCGCCCTGGCGGGTTCCGGCACGCAGTCGATGCTGGTCTGCACCAAAGGCCCGTTTAAGAACTTCCGTTATCGCGTAGAAGCCAAGATCAACGACGGCGGCAACTCAGGCGTTTACTTCCGCACCACCCGTAAGCCTGGCTTCATGGACGGGTACGAAGCACAGGTCGATAGCACCCACCGCGACCCGATCCGCACCGGTTCTCTGTACGGCTTCTGCCATGTGTACAAACAACATGTGAAGCCCGACACCTGGTTCACCTACGAGATCGAAGTCCGCGACGACGTCTGGCGCGGCCGCAAGATGACCCGCATCAAAGTAACGGTCGATGGTAACGAACTGTACGAATACATGGACTTCGCCAAAACCTACGGCGCCGGCCACTTCGCCTTCCAGCAGCACGACCCCGGCAGCAAAGTCCACATCCGCAAAGTCGAAGTCATGCCCCTGGCCGACTAAGCCCACGTGTGATTCACCTCAATCCCGTAGGGCATGCGCCCGCCTGACGGTGCTCCAAGTGGATAGCTTTGCATCGTCAGGCAGACCCGTAGGGCATGCTCCGCATGCCTTCCTTCGACCATCACGGCATCCATCAAAAACAACCTCCAGCGGTAATACACGCCATACCAGCGACACCTGCCCAATAACCCTCTTTTCGCGCAACAAACCTAGGAAGGCATGCAGAGCATGCCCTACTTTCTAACCTCTAACAACTACCCAACCATGCTCGACTTCACCCAGCTTCAATGGAATGCAGCCCTGGAAGAAGACTGCCGCCAGCTTGTGCGGTTGGCGATGTTAGAGGATCTGCATCAGCAGGCCGACTGGACCACGGTTTCTATCGTGCCAGAAGAAGCGGAAGCCACCGCCACCATCGGCGCCCGTGAAGTGGGCGTGCTGGCCGGCGCCGCGGCGGTGCAGACGGCGATTGAAGAAATGGGCTTTGCCATCCAGTGCACCGCCCACCGGCAGGACGGCGACGCCCTTGCCATAGGCGACCGGGTGGCGACGCTCAGCGGTCCGGCCCGCGACCTGCTTACCGCCGAACGCACGTTGCTGAATCTGCTCGGCCGTCTCTCCGGCATCGCCACGCACACGCGGCGCCACGTGGATGCCATCGCGGGCAGCGGCGCCCGGCTGTACGATACCCGCAAGACCACGCCGGGCTGGCGCCGGTTAGAGAAATACGCGGTCCGCTGCGGCGGCGGCACGAACCATCGCACCGGCCTGTTCGACGCCATCCTGATTAAAGACAATCACCTGGCGCAGGCCGCCATGGGCGATGCTTCTTCGCGGTTGAGCCCGGCCCAGGCAGTGGAAAAAGCACGCGAATTCGTCAATGGCATGGAGCCGGAAAGCACCCGCCCGCAGATTATCGAGATCGAAGTCGATACGCTGGAA
This sequence comes from Pirellulaceae bacterium, assembly GCA_965233625.1. Lineage (GTDB taxonomy): Bacteria > Planctomycetota > Planctomycetia > Pirellulales > Pirellulaceae. The sequence continues at coordinate 4,751,679 of OZ247499.1, read as the reverse complement.
CAACTCGCCGGCGTTCTGCCCGCTTCGCCCACCATCGTGCTGCTTGACAACATGAGCTGCGACCAGCTTCGCCAGGCCGTCGCCCTTCGCAACGACCTGGCGCCGCAGGTGCAACTGGAAGCATCCGGCGGCGTCACGCTAGCAACCATTGCAGACATCGCCGCGACGGGGGTGGATCGCATCAGCGTCGGCGCACTGACACACTCCGCCATCAACTTCGACCTGGGCCTGGATTGGGCTTAGCCCGTTGATGCCCACAATTACCATTGAACCGGACGCTTCCCTTCAACTACTGTAGAGTTGTCGCCACGGATGCACGGCGGCTGAAGTTTTTGAATCTTGAAAGTGGAGCAACCATGTCTCCTGCCGATATCTTCGTTGGCGCAGTGGCCGCATGCCTGGGCGTGTGGGCGATATACTCCGCCATGTTCAATACGGAATGGTGCTATCAGTTGCGGAAGGCGCAATGGCTTGAATCGCGTCTGGGCCGTGGCGGCGCCCGCATTGTCTTCGCACTGCTGGGTCTGGCGCTGATCGCCATGGGCGCCGCGATTGCGATGGGTTTCGCCCCCAACAGTTCCAGCTCGCAGCGGTCAGCACGTTTCGCCGGCGCCATCAAAGTCTAATCCGCATCAGCCAGATGGCTGACCTGCACCTCCGCCGCGCCGCCATTAGCAACCGCCCTGGCATTCAGTTCCAGCACGAATTCACCGGCGCCTGACGCATCAACGCGGCGCACCCTCACCCCTGGATCAGCCGCCGGCGTCTGCAACTGCGGGAAGCTAAACGTGGTCGTCCCGGCCGGGTGTGTCAGCCGCAACTGCCCGGCGCCGGAAGAAGTTGATTCACTCAAACTTGCGTGCGTCGCGTCATACGGATGAACCGTTTTCAAAGAAATACTGCGGCGCCCCGGTGCGATACTCACAGGCGCCACGCTGTGAACGCGCCGCACATTCAAGCCGTTATCCACCACCAGCTCGAAGCCAGAACAATCGCGCGGCGCAGCAACAAGGGTTAACGCCACATCGCTCAGCCTATACGGTTGCTCTTCCAGATCATCCGCCACCGTCAGTGACGGAAAGCTGTCACCTTCAAGCAGCGTGCGTTCCATCGCCGTCACATCAATCAGCAGCTCTAAACACCCAGCGCCCGTCGCACGCAGCATCGCACGCGACACATAACAACGCTGGTATTCGAAGACGCCCGCCACGCGATCGATCAACAGCCCGAACTCAGGCAGCGACTGCGCCGGCACAAAAACATCGTCCACCGCCGCGGCGCCAAGAATCCGCGGCAGCCACCGCCCCAGCACCGCCGGCGCTGCCCGCAACTTCAACTGCCCCGCAATCGCGCGCTGCACAACCCGCCCACCGATATCCGGCGCGCCGCGGGCCGAACCCGTCCCGGCGTGCACGGCCAATGTGTCCTCCTGCTGCAGCGACTCTTCGACCAGTTCAACCACTTCGCTGTTTTCGTCGAACACATAAGGACCGGCGCCATCTTCAACCGCCGCGCGGCACTGCACAAATGTAGAAACCAAATCGTGTCTCCGGTTTCAGTTCACCGAACTTCACGCGAACGGAAATTCAATAGCAGCCCGCTGACGTCGTACTGCGCCAGCCATGCCGCCGTTTCAAACGCCGGCAGCGGCTCCACCTGGCAGTCGTACACAGAATCCACCGTCGCCAGCCGCTGATGCCGCACCGCGTCCGTCAGATCTTCCCGCCAACGCAACGCGCGATCCAGCTTCGTGGCGCCGTCCTGATTACCCGCCTGCACAGTTGCCACCTGCACCGGGTATACAAGATCATCCGCGGCCGCCGTCGCCACTTCCAACCGCGGCCCTTCACCCGGCGCAATCACCACGCCCGGCAACTCTGGCAGCAACCCACCACGCGCCGCCGGAACCTTCATCACCACCACATTCGCCGCGTCAACATCTTCCAGTGCTAGGTCCACCACAAGCGACTGCACCGCAGTAAGAATCTCATAGAACCTGGACATCTACGTTCAAACCTCCGCCTGACACAGACACCGCCACTGCGTATCCCACATCTGCCGCTGCGCAGAAACCACGCGGAACCGGTTACCGCCACCGTCCGTAATCAGATCACCGCCCGCGGGAGCAGCGCCGGCCAGCGTCGCATCCCACAGCACAAACTCAAGCGTCTCTGGCTCGAACTTCACCACAACACCCGTCGCCGCCTCGCGACGCCAATTGCCCCGCAGCGCTTTCACCGCAGTGACCGGTGTCGAACCAGAACCGGCGGGCGTGAACGTCACGTCTTCCACGCCATCGACAAACGCATAGCTGCCGCTGTATAGCGAATAGGCCGCACTTCGCGAGGTCATCATTTCGCCTTCGTAAGAGAACAATCAATCCAGTTCCTGCTCGATTTCCCACGGCCCGTTCGCCGCCGTGTCCTCCGCCGCCGACACTTCGCCGCTGCGTTGCAATGCGTTATCGATGGCTTCAAGCTCTCGATACAGGCTCTGCTTATAGCCGGTATGATCCACCATATTGCCGCCGCCGGTCGCATTCGGCTTGCCGCCCGCAGCCGCTTGATTCAGCGCGGCAAGTTCGGCGGCAATGGCCGCCCGCCGTGTTTTAAGATCCGACAAATAACTCATCGCAGCATCCACCTTCCTCACCCGGCGCCCGTCTCCGCAGCCGGGTGTTCTCAAGTAACGGGCGTAACCATCGACCTACGTCTACCGCACGCCCGCGGGCAACTGACCGCCTTCAAAGCCCGCCGCTTCATACGCAGCCCGCAGATTCTGCTTCCGCTCCGGGCTAAGACATTCCACGTCGAACACGTAGCTGGAAGGCTCCAGCACGCTGCTCCGCGCGGTCAACCGTCCGCCGGTCTGTTCCGCCAGGCAGTAAATACGAACCGCCTCGCTTTCGTCCGGCGCCGCAATCTCCGCGGGCGGCAGCGTCACCTTCCGCCCTTCCGCAAAGCCGCGCCCTACCACGCGGAACGTATACTTCGCTTCACCCGCCGGCGCGAAACTTCCCGCCGCCTGCAGCGTGGGGCCGCCCGCCATCAGATGTTTCCGTTCCTTTTCAAGCGCTTCAATCTGCGCGCGAAGATCCGCGGTTTCATTCCGGTTATTTTTCTTCACAGCCATTTTATGCTTTCTAGAAGAAGACTTAGAATTTTTGTTACCGTGCAAAACATATTAGGCAACGCATTTCACCATCCGCCGCGGTTCGAGCACAGCGGCGGCGCCACGTTCTGAGGCTTTGAACTGCAAGACGATATCGCGATGGAACTCGTCATGGCTGTTGCTCTGCGCCTGAACGACAGTTACCGGCCAGTTCTCCATGTAAGCGAACGCCCGCTGCGGATCTCCCAGGTACCAGGTGCTGGCGCTGCCCGACCGCTGTTTCACATACTGGCTGGAGAGTACGCGATACCCCGCGCCCGACAGCGGATTGGCGCTATGCGAAACCGTCGCAGCCGTGGTGCTGCCGCCGGGTCCGTACGAAATATCCGTGGCGTGCACGATCCGCCGCGCCGTATGTTTCAAAGCCGAAGGCACGATGATGGTGTTCGGCTGCACATCCACCGGTTCGCCCGTATTCGGATCAGTGATCGCGTCGAACAATAGTTCCGCCGCTTCGACATTCGTCCAGTCCACCAGCGCGTTCGAAGCTGCCAGATTGTCGAAGTCGCCGCTGGTATGCGAGTTCGCATAAGTCGCCTGTGGCGCCGCACCGTTACGGCGGTACACAGTCGAGACGCCCAGCGCCACATCCAGGCAACGTTTCTCTTTGTTCACACCCAGAAAACGGCCAACTTCACTCGCCCGCCGCAGCACCAGGCTGGTGCGATCCGCGAAAATCGCTTCACGGGTCACCGGCACAATCAACCCGCGTTTGGTGGTCACGGGCGTCTCCACCCACTCTTCACTGACGCCCGCCAGCGGATAATTCTGCCCTTCGCCAACAGCCTGCGCCTCATCGCCCACCAGGCCAATACCGGCGATCTTCTCGCCGTCAAAACCCGTCGAGATCGTCTCAAACAGTTGATGCCAAAGCAGCTCCGGGCCGGTGAAAGCTTCCAGCACACGGCTGTAAATGATCTGCCCAGTAATGTTGCTGAAGTCCGTCGTCGAAACGGCGCCAGCCTCTAGAATATTCACGCCGCCGGTATGCCGCGGATTCCAGAGCTCCACCAGTTCGCGGCCGCCCTCCACGCTTTCTTCAAAAAGCATCTTCAACGAGAACATGCCGTAATCCAGCCGGCGGTCCTGCAGTTCGGTACGGGTCCGCTCCATGTGCGATTCCAGCAGCCCTTCGCGTTCCGCCTGCCGGTGCAGCGACACATAATCGCGGGCGAATTTTCTCTGCGGTGAAAGATGATGTCGCATAGCAATCCTTCTATAAGATTTTTCTTATTGTATTTTCTGGTCCAACATCAGCGCAATTGAAACGCCATCGCATAATCCACATTCAGCGTTTCTTCATTCGCACCGCCCGCCTTCACACCGGCGCCCAGATCCATCAGCGCCGCATTGGCGAAACTTTGCCCGGCCATCTTGTAGACCAGGTTGCCATCCAGGAAGAACTTCACATCCACCACGTTGTTGCGCGGATTCATTTCAATGCGAAGCTGCTGATAGGCGGCGCCCCCCGCCACTTTCTCCAGGCCGTCCAACGCGCTCGCGGCGTCAAGCAGCACGCTGTTCTGCGTGGTGCCATCGGAATAGATCACGCGCCACTGCGTTTCGCCGTCCACCTTATATATGGCGGCGCCGGAGAACGAAGCCTTCATCCCGCCGCCATCGTCCACCAGCGTGCCGGCGCCGATGGCATCGATCAGGCCAAAGAACACGTTGGCGTCATCGGTGTTCGCTTCCGTGAATTGAACCGATGCTTCGGCGATCAGCGGTTTCCCGTTGGCGATTTTGAACTGCCCGGCTGTCGAGTGCAGATACGCTTCGTTGTTGTCCGTGGCGCCCGTCACTCCCGTCGCCACACCGCCCAGGGCGTCCGCCACGCTCCAGGCGGCGCCGCTATCGGCGCTGGTGTCGGTCCACCGGCCGCCGGATGTGAGATGGTCAAAGTCATCAAAAAATCCATGCTGACTACGACGCAGCAACGTGGAATCTGCAAGCGCAAGAATTCGAGTCATGTTAAGAACCTTCCAATATTGAATAAGCAAGTTAAACTGCCGCGCCGGTTATCTGCCCAGCGCCGCCGCGATGCCGTGACGCGTCCGCTCGGCATACGACGCCTGCGTCTGGCGGCTGCCCGGAGAAGTTACCGGCCGGGGCGGCAAGGAAGACTGCCACGATTCAATCAGTTGCTGCCGCTGCGTGTCCGAGTCGCATTCTTTCAACGCATCAATCCGTTGCAGCGTGGCGGGACACTGGCTCGCATGCAGCATGGAGTGACAATGCTGTGTCAGCGAAGAATCTGCACGACCGGCCTCGACCTGCCCTTCCAGCTCGGCAATGCGTTGCTTCAACTGCGCGACGATTTCCGCACGATCTGGCGGATCACTTGCACCTTCAAACAGGCCGGCAACCGTGGCAGGCTGTTGCACCAGATCCACGCTATGAACGCCCAGGATGCTTTCCACCACGGTCTTATCACCCGATGTCCGCAGCTTGCCTTCCGCATGGTGCGAAAGGCCGAACGTGTTAGGCATCTTCGCCGCCGCTTCCATCACCATGCCTGCCAGAGGATGGCTGGTCAGCAGAAACAGGTCACCATAGACCCCATCGGCCTGCAGCTTGACGTTCCGCAGCACGCCCAGCTGCTGCGCCAGGCTACGTTGCCGCGACACCTGATGATGGTCCGGGTGGTCAAGGTTCACCCGCACACCTTCGTACAGCGCGGCTGCCTGCTCCATCGCCTGCCGCGTATATTCGCGACCATTTCGCGAACGCGGACCCAGCACTTTGACTTTACGGATCACACCCTGGCTGCTGTCCACGCGGCCGTGCATGTCCTGAATATGTTCCTGAAACGAAGTGGTTTTCACCGCGCACCTCTCCCCTGGTCGAAGTTGAAATAAATTAGAATTCGCAGCCGTTACTGGACGGCGCGTCCGGTTTCCGCCGCCCACTGCCGCGTGTTGATCACACCCGCGCGGTGCTCAATCTCTTTCACCCTGGCGTCCTGCAACGCATTGCGTGTGGCGATCGCGGGAGGTGTGACATAAATCTGCACCTGCTGCCGCAGCACGGGAAATGGCAGTGCGAAGCGGTCAAAGAAACCGGCGTCGTGCGCCAGATGCACCGCCTTCCACATGATCCGTTTGAAGCGGCTGGCAAAGAACCGCTGGTCAGCCTCGCGCGATTTGACAAACGGAGATTCCGCCACCAGCGTGCTGCTGTAGTTCGCGTTACTTGCGTCGCCGCTGACCATGTATTCCGGCATCGACCATCGCAGCCCCGCGTACCGCAGCAGCGCCTGTTCGATCAGCAGGAAGTTCGGCGCGTTGCTGCTGCCCATCGGCGCCGGGCGGTATTGTGTGCCTTGCGGCGTGTGCAGCACCTTGCCGGGCCGGATCGTGCGTTCATGCGTTGTGCGGGCGCCAAGACCTGTCACTCGTGTCATCTGCCGGTCAGACTGACCCGCCACCAGACTGCTGACCTGCGACCGCGTGACATTCGCCGCGTGTTCAACAATGTAGGCAATCGCCGCCTGGATGCGGGCGCCGTGGGCGGAATTGGAAAGCACGCCTTCGGCCTGTTCCAGAAACTGTTTGACGGCGTAGAACTCGCTGACGCCGCGTTTCACATTCCGACGCCCACGCTTCACATGTTCCAGCAGTCCGCTGCCAGCGCGGCGGGCGAGTGCGGGATCTTCCGCCGCGAAATAATCCCATGCCGCGCCTTGTTCGTCGTACACCACATGGTAGCCCCACGGCGTCGCCGGCGCGGCTTCGGGTGAATGCACGCCGAACGCCCAGCACGACGCGTTCGCATCTAGACCCAGCCAGTCCTCCAGCGGCCGCGCATCCACCGGCGCCGTTAGGCAGGCAGCTTCAATCAAGGTGGCGCGCGTCTTCCAGCCATCCGGCTTCAGCGCCACCAGCGCTTCGCCATCTTCCCGGCAGCGAGCGTGCACTTCACGATCGAGATCGCCCTGCCAGTCGTTGGTTTCCAGAAACGTGTCAATCACATGCTGCACCGCTTCCAGCAAAGGCTGCGAAGCGTCCTGACCCGCAACGCCCCGCGCTTCGTACTGAAACCCGCCGCCGATCGTATAGTTGGTCAACACTTCCAGAATGTTCACCGCCGGCGGCAGCAGCGCAACCAGCGCTTGCCCGGCGCCACGGATGGCCGCTAATTGCTGCTCGGTTTCAAACAGCACACGATCCTTGCCCGCGGTGCGGTCACTGATGAAAGAAGCTACAGCGGTCGAGTGAAAAGCTTCGGTATCATGCAGATACTCACGACGGTCCACCAGGTCGCCGAACCCTTCCCGCAGATCCACCTGCCGCATTGCCGCGTCTATCGAAGCAACCAGCGGCGCCAGTTCCGCCACCTCAAGCTGCAACTGCAAAGCTTCTTTCTGATTCCGTAATTTTTCAAGCGAAGTCATTGGCAAACCTGGCGTCTAAAGAAACGAGTGCTGCTCTACCCGTGTTGTATGACATAGATGTGTCACTCTACGAGCATTTTCCATGGCACTTTGGCAGATACTTCTGCACCGTCGTCGTCGACACGCCCACCGCAGCCGCGATGCCGCGGACACTTGCCCCCTGTGCCCGCAAGCGGCGGATCGTGCGGATATCTTCTGCAGAAAGCGGGGTGCCAGAACGCGCCATGGTTATTCCTTCAAAGTCTGAAAGTCAGTTGAGAATTTGCCTATCAGGCCCCATCAGCCCTGCATGGCTTCAGCCCATCGCAGCGCCATCTCCAGTGCGTCCGGGCCGTCGTCGTGTGCGGCGAGCGGGAACTCTGAAAGCTGCGAAACTAGCAACCGGCCGCCCGGCGTGTTGCGTATCTTCAGGCGTCTGGCCCGCAGTAACGGATCGATGCGGCGGATGCGATTGACCTTCGCCACCCCGAAGTTTTCGATCGTATGCACCAGGCAGCCGTGCATGTTCAGTTCACGCAGACGCGGCTCAAACATCGGCGCCAGCAGATCCTGCCAGGCGTTACCTTCGATGCCGATCGCCTCCGGCCGGAACTGCTGACAAAGGTCGACGCCGTCGTCGACAATCTCGCCCACGCTGCGGCGTTTTAGATCGGCATCAATGTAGTAGCGGCCGTCGGTCGCACGGCCCAGCATGATGTACGCGGAATAATCGCTGTGCCGCGTGCGTCCCTTGGAAGGGTCGAGCGTAATGATCTTACTACCAATCTCCGCCGGCCACGTTTCAAAATAGATGTCGTTGAAATAGGTGGCGGGCCATTCCACCGCGGCGTGTTTCGTCGGCTGTTGCTGGTACAACGAAAGCCACCAGTACAGCGAACGGTTGTCGCGGATGCGTTCCAGATCTTCGCGGCTGTAACGCTCCGGCCACAGAGCATCACCCGGCTTGCGGCCCAGCACACATTCCTGCGTGGCCAGCGCGGGCAAGCTGATGAGGCGCCAGTTTTCGCTTTGCATTTCCCGCTGGCAGCGCCCCGCCAGATCGTCGCGATGCCAGCGGGTCATAATCACGATCACGCTGCCACGGGGTTCCAATCGCGTTAGCGCGGTCGACTCCCACCACTGCCAGACTTTGTCACGGTGCGTTTCACTGACGGCCTGTTCGGCGTTCTTGACCGGATCGTCCACAATCAGCACGTCGGCCCCTTTGCCGGTAAGCGGACCGCCGGCGCCGGCCGTCACCATGCCGCCTTCGTGCCCAGCGATGTTCCAGCGGTCAGCAGCGTGCGAATCGCCGGCCACCTCAATGCCAAACAATTGCCGGCCGTGCTCCTGCATGACGTTACGCGCCAGGCGGCCGTACTTAGCGGCCTGACCGGCTTCGTAGCTGGCGTACATGATGTTGCGATCCGGGAACACGCCCAGGTACCAGGCGGGAAAGTACTGCCCGCACAGCATCGACTTACCGTGGCGGGGCGGCATCTGAACGATCAGCCGCCGCGTCTGTCCCGTCGCTATCGCCGTTAGCTCCCTGTCCAGCAGCGCCAGGTGTGGCGCCATCTTCCAGCGGCCGCGACTGACCGTTACCGCCATGATGGCCGGAGTGGCTCTCGACTGCGCATTGTCGCAGATACTCGAGGTAATCTTCGTCGGCAATGAGTCGGGCATGAAGCGTCCCCGCTGCACGGATGAGCGGATGATCGAGCAGTTCCGGTGTGGCTTCCGCAGCCGCCCGGTGTTCGTCAACCTGATTCTGCTTTTCCATTTCCAGCAGGCACTTTGCCGCTGCGATAGCTTCCCGCGGAGCCGTTGCCGGATCGATAGCAATGGCGGCCTGACGGCTCATCACCGCCTGACGCACGCGCTGCGGCAGATGCCAACGGGTATTTGATTCAGACATAGATACGTGTCATTAAATTTTTCTAAGTGTATTTTTCATCATTTTCTTATATTCTTTCTCGTCTTTCCCAGGACGGTACGCCAGCAATCGCTGCGCCGCAGCATCCGTCCGGGAAGGTCCGATGTAACGGAAAGAGCTGGTCATCCGCGTCGCATGGCGGATATGGGTCAGTCCCGCCTTCTCGCACCTTCGCTGAAACTGCGGCTTGTGCGCCGTACGCCATTGCGAAGACCTATCGAGCGATCGGATGAAGCCGGGATGTGCGGTTGAAATCGTCAAGCGATGGCCGGCGCCACGATGGCACTGGCCAAGTGTATTGATCAGATGAAACGCTAGGCCTAAGCCCTGATAGTCGGGCAGCACAACCACCCGGTGAACCGTATACAACGGCGGAAGGTCACGTCGCGACGGGCGCCGCATCACCGCGCAGAAGCCCGCCAGTTCACCTTCCAGCCATAAACCGTAGCAACGGGCCGATATGTGAAGCGTCTGACTTAAATAGTGAAACGGAGCGAACAGGCGCCATGCGGCGCGGTGCACGGGTCCGACCATACATGACTGCGGCGGCCGTTGCCGAAGACAGTCCCGGGCAAAGTGTTTCGTTGCCGGGTTATACACCCAGTCCGGCTGCAACCAGTCCAGAATGTCCTCGTGACACGAAACGGTCACAAGCTGCCGGTTGTTACTGCGGCGGATATATTTCGCCGCGGCATGACTCGCCGCCTTCGCCACCTGGCGGTTAACGACGCTCGTAAATTCATCGAACACCACCAGGCCGCTGCTTTCGGCAAGCCGGCGGGCAAGCTCCACGCGGAACTTCTCCCCCTGCGACAGCACCGCATAAGGCACCAGCCACGAAGGCAGATTATTGAAGCCCACCGCCATACACGCGTCGGCACACTGCTGGATCGACAGACGGGCGTCAAAATCTTCTATTGCAGGCTTATCTGTCCATTCAAGCGATCTGGCAAGCTGCTCTGGCCAGAGGCGCCGCGCGATCTGACTTTTGCCGCAACCGCTGGGGCCTGTGATGGCGCCGATCCGCCAGTTGTTGTCGTCGATGGGCAGATTAACGCGCCACTGCTTCTCCACTTTCTCCTGCGGCGGGCAGTCGAAAATCGCTTCGAGCTGGCGGGTGCGCGGCGTCCGCTGGACGGGGCTGGAAACTAGAAGATCAAAGGCTGGCATGACACTCCCTTCGCATCCAGCCAGTCGATCAGTTCAACCTGCTGCGCTTCGTCTTCGCATTCAATCACGATCTTATACATCGGGTCGGCCGGCATAATGGGCTGCGCATCGTCGTCACCGGGTTCTTCTTCCAGTTGATAAAGACCCGCGTCATCGGCAAGCCCGGCCAGCATCTGCCCGAGCGCTTCGTTGCCTGTGTTGATCTCGCGGAGGAGTCCATCCAGATGCACGCCGTCGGTTTCCGCCATTGCGGCCAGCGGGTCGTGTGTGGCCAGCAGCATATCTGCTTCTTTGGGTGTCACGTCTAGCACCAGCACAGGCCATTCAACATCGGGCGCCACATCGGCCCGTAGATGTCCGTCAATCAGCATCAGGCCTTCGGCGGTTTCGTAGGCAAGCACTGCGTCGGCAATGCCCACTTCACTCAACACGCCTTTCATCGCATCCTGCTGCTGTTGCGGATGTGTCCGCCAGTTGCGCGGGTTGGGCAATAGCTCACTGGCTTTGACGCGTCGTAGTTCTTTAATGCGGTCGCGGATTCTCATATATTTTCTTTACGCTATATCAGATGATTTATTTAGAATCTTATTTGCTTTTCCGGCGATGTCTGTAAAGTTATCCTTGGTGATAAATGGAATCTCCGTGTCGATTTTCTGGACGACGCTCGACATCGCCAGCAAGCGCGGCGCGAATTGCCGTAGTGTCTGCAGCGTGCTGTCGCCGACAGAATCGGGCAGGGCGACATCGGCAATCACCAGATCAAACGCTTCGCGTTCCAGCAGCCGCACCGCGTCAGATGCGCGTGGCGCGTTCGTAAGGTGGTGTTCTGGAAGTTCACGGCGGAGCAGTTCGTAGTGATGCGGGTTATCTTCCACAATAAGAATCTTCGGCATGAGACGGCTCCGGTTTAATCGCCCAGCTTCTGCATTAGGCTGCGGAAGGCTTCCGTGTTGTGCTGCATGGCGGTCGTGCTGCGCTGGATGGCGGCGGTTGCCTCGACCTCGGTGGCGATCGCCTTGTTGCCCAGCGCAATGAGCGTGGTCCGTTGAAAATCCTCCAGCCCGGCGATGCGGCTGTTGAGCCGTTCTTCGCGCTCGCTGGCGTCGGCGGCCTGGCGGGCTTCGCGCTCGGCGATGCGTTGTTCGTCGCGCTTCTCACGGGCCCAGTCGCGATACACAAAAAACACGACCAGGCTGACGGCAAGGCCAAGCTGCGTCACCACCTGCACAATACCCATCGTGCTATCCGGCGCCGCGGCCATAAGAAAGAAGTCCATCGTTACCCTTTAAGAAAGAATCCCATTGCATCACCCGTTCATCCCACAGATTCACTCAAGCAGTTGAAGCAGCTGCCTCGTTGAGATAGAGCCGGTGTGATGCCGGACCTGTTTCACGCCGTCTGGCCGGCGATGAAAGGCGATGTATGTCGGCGTCAGGCGGCGGGATTCAGCACGGGCGGCGCTTCGCACGCGACGGCAGAGTTCCGGCTGTGCGGTTTCGTTGAGAATACAGAACGCCGAATCGCGCAAGCGGCTATTCTGCTGCAACGGCTTGATCACTTTTTCGAGATTCGCCTGGCAGAACGCACAGTGCTGACTCGAAATCATGATCAGCAGCGGCTTGCCAGTTCGCAGATGTTCAGCGCGTGCGGCGGAGTACGCTGATCGAACAGGCGCCGCCTTCCGCGTGCGGCGGCCCGTGCCATCGCATGACTGGCACTTCACCATCACCGTACCATCGCCGACTTTGCCTGTGCCGTTACAGTCGGTGCACGCATCGCCGGGCGGCAGCGGTTCTTCTTCCAGGGTCGCCAGGATGGCGGCGGCAATCGCACGGAAGTCGATGGCAGGCGCGGCGTCTTGCGCTGTGACAACCCTTGGCGCCGCGACAAGAAGACTGAGTAGGAAAACTGTGCGAATCATCCCCACACCTCCGGGTCAAAAGTTGGTGGCAGCACCTGTGCGGGCCAGCCGTCGGCGCCGCTGAAGGCGAACATCGTGCGGCGTGAGACATCGCTCCACCGCGCCCAGAAGGCGCCGGCCGGAATGTCGATGCCCGTGCCGGCGATGCGTTGTGGTCCGCGGTTCCAGCCACGGCCCCAGCTATTGAGAACCAGCACCAGCGGTCCGTTATATTTGCGACGCGTTTCTTCGCGATCGTCCGCCCCGATGTACGCCATGGCGTGATACCACACACCGCGACGGCTACTGACGCCGTCTTCGTTCCGGACGTTCGAGAAACCTTCGCTGCCGCAGGAAGACACGCCGTAACCGTTGTGCAGGCAGTCGCGTAGTTCTTCAAAACTGCTGACGCGGGCGGCGGTGCGGATCAGATGTTCGCGTCCGGCAGCTTGCACTTCGCCGGGCGGATTGGACCTGCCCCATTTGCCTGCCAGCGATCCACTGTACCGCGAAAGATCAAAGCCAAACTGCTCGCTGTAATCGCGTCGCAGCCACATGCCCGACTGCGTGGTGCAGACGCGGGCAGCATGATCGCAGTGCCAGCCGTCGCCGCCGTGCCCACGCCACCAGTAGATGGCTTCGGTGGAAAGAACGCCGTGCTGAATGGCCGTGGCAGAGACTTCCGGCGCCACTTCCAGCTTGCCCGTTTCTTCATCGGGCCGGGCTGCGACCACTTCGCAACAGAGCGTGGTCAGGCAGGCGTTCTTACTGCTGTGCGAGACACAGTCGCCACGCGTCTGCGCCGGACCGGGCAGGCTGCCGGGATAACATGCTTCCACATGCACAAATGGCAGCGTCAGCCGGCCGGCGCCACTGCCCGCCCAACCGCTGGCGTGGGCCGCGCCCGAAGCATGCACGTAACCGCCGGCGCGGGTAATGGCGTCGTCAAACCGTTCCGCCTCTTGCGGATCGGAATAGGCGCCGGCGTATTTCAGATCGTACGCACGGATCAGGTCGTTGACGTTATCGAAGCTGGCGAAAGCAACGTCCGCGGTGCAGTCGCGAGCATCCGGTGCAAAGATACGGCTCATCGCGACACCTCCACGGCGCCAAGCGCCCAGGCGATTGCGCTCAGAAGTTCAACGGCGGAACCGGGTGGAATGGCCGCGGCTTCTTTACCCAGCGTCTCATCTTCCGCCTGCTCCAGCGCCGCCGCGAGACCGGGGATCTGCAACTTCCGGCTGGCCAGCGCGGCGCCAAATCGCTGCATTGCTGTGCGGAACGCGGTGGTGGTTTTGATCGTGTCAGGCGATGTTTTCAGCACGGCGGCAAATTCGGCGAACGCAACCGCCAGCCGCTTCGCCTTGGCAACGTCGGTCCGGGCGACACTTCGCACGGCGGCAACGGCTTGTTGCAGGCGCGCAGACGGCGCCGGATAGATGGGGCCGGGTGGAATGTCCGGGTCAATATCCGGCTGTGGCGCTGGTGGCTTACCGATGAGGATATCGTGCGTAGCGATATCGACTGACAGGGATCTGTCACCTGATGCAGCGTCCGCCGCCGCCACGATCAGTGCGAACGTATAGCGGCCGGGCTTACCGCTGGAGAACACGACCTTCTTTCCATTTTCGACAGACAGATAAGTCTTGTCGCTGCCGATCAGCTTCCAGGCAAACGCCGTGGCGGTGCTGTGTGTGGCGTCGAGGATAATCAGATCGCCCGGCGCCGCGGAGGACGGCGCGACGATCACCGCCCGCGCCTGGGCGGACGCTTTGTTGCTGAATGCTGGCAGAAGCAGCGCAACCATCAGCCAGGGAATAACGCGTATCACAGTTACCTCCTCCAATGGACCCGGCGCCCGCGCAGGCAGACGCCATGCAGAACCGGCGCGATCGCAAGTGCACGCCGGCGAAACATCTTCAACCGCAAACAGCGTTAGATAATCAGCGGCAACAGCAGCCGGACCAGCTGAAACAGGATGGTCAGCGTCGCCGGGTCGAAGCTGTAAGAATCAACTTCCAACGTGGCGAAGTTCCGCGCCTCAAGTGCAGCGCAACAACCGTCGATGGTGTCGCAGTCTGGCGGCAACTGGCCAAAGACATTCAGTTCGCCATTGCGGGCGATCACGGCTGCGTCGCCCAGCACCGAGGCCAGGTTCTCCTGCACGCACCAGCGGTGCTCCATCAGAAAATCGAGGCCCTGGCTGGCCATCGCGTAGAGGTTTTTCGCGGCTGAGAGCAGCGTGGTGAATTCGCCGTCAAAGCTGGTCGGCGATGGGTAATGCGTTTCGTCAGACATACGGAGGGCTCCTAAAACGGCTTTCGCCCAAGGCGGAAACCAGCATGAAAGGACAGGCGGCCAGATGCAATGCCGGCCACAGGCGCCCACCGTCCTGGCGGGCAGATCTCCGTGTGGAGCCAGTCCATGCTGTGCATGAACCGGTGAGTCAATTGTGAGCTTCGCGTTGCCTTCAAACCTTTTTACAGGGTGTTACAATGGCGGTTTTACCGACCAGAATCTGTGTGGAAAGAGTTCGATGACGGAATTTACAACGGTTGCAAAAGTTGGCGCCATCGAAGCAGGTAAGGGCGAAGCGTTCGCGGTAAACGGCCGCATGGTGGCTGTGTTCAACGACGGCGGTGAGTATCTGGCAATCGACGATATGTGTCCCCACATGGGCGCGTCGCTAGCGGGCGGCCCACTGGAAAACGGCGAAGTGATGTGCCCCTGGCACGCGTGGCGGTTCAAGCTTTGCGACGGTTCATGGTGTGACAGTCCCAACATTAAAGTCGACACTTTCGAAGTCCGCGTCGAAGGTGATGAAATCCAGGTCAGCGTGCCGCCGCGCGAGACAAAGTGACAAAACTGTGTCCGGTCATTGTACCCTCGCCCACTTGTGGGAGAGGGTGGCACGAAGTGCCGGGTGAGGGCTTTCCCGGCTGCGACAAAACGTTGATTCAATTGCAAGTGAAGTGTTTTACGCGTTCCATCGGGGCAACGCTTCCCCCTCATCTGGCCTCCGGCCATCTTCTCCCCCAAGGGAGAAGAGCTTGTGAATCACCCTCGCGTTGGCTGACCGGCCAGCGGTGTGGATGACTCAAAGTGGTACTCCCAGGTGACTCCGTAGCCGGTAAACCGGCCGTTATTCTGTTGCGGCGCCACGGGCGATATCTTCCGCTGGCTTGCCTGTTCGGCCTGCGGCCACACCGGTGGCGGGACTGCGGGTTGCGAGTACACGCCAGTGGCGGCGCCGGACTGAATGGCCGTGACAACGGTGGCCTGGCTGACAAGCTGTTTCACGGGTGGTCCGTTCTGCACTTCTATAAACACGTACCGCGGTCCGCCGTTGCCAGTGATGTGCAGTGTTTCACGCCAGCTCGAAAGGTTCCCGGTACGGGCCGCGAAGTCAGCAGCCAGCGTGATGCGGTAGGTCCGCTGTGTGGCGTACTCGGCCGCGTCGCCGTGCGGGAATTCAAGGTTCTTTATCTGTACACCGCCAGTAGAAGCGTCTGAATCCAGGTAGTGCGCCGACAGCGATCCATCGTCGTGATACAGCCCGGCGGACTGACCATCCACGGCGTATGCCGCGGTCAACGCGTTAATACTTTCGCGCAACTGCTGCTGCGTATCGCCCGTCAGCACGCCTTCGATCACCAGTTGTCTGCGGGTGATCTGCCCGCGCGAGTCCTCCAGCTTCTGCTGACTGGAAGAAACCAGGCACACCTCATGGTCCGCGTGCCGGTATCCGCCGTACTGAAAATACATGGTGTGCCCTATGTGCTATGTGACATAAACGTGTCACTATATCCGCAGTTTACCGCGCGGCGGTTCTGTACGTCAAACAATTGATGGAGGGAATTCCATGGCGCCCGTGTCCGATGTTGCGTTTGCCGCAATCCGGCGGATTCTGTATCTTTGAAATAGAGGGGAATACGGGCGGTTTCGGCCGCACGTTTACTGCACCAATGCACCGTTCAATATTTTCAAGGACGCGGACCCATGCGATTTCTTCTATCAGTACCCCTGCTGCTGTGCATCCTCGTGATCCATGCTCAGGCAGAGGACGTTATCCGGCTGAATAACGGCGACACGCTACGTGGCAAAATCCTGCAAGTCGGCCGCGACAAGATTGAATTTGAAAGCAGTTCGCTGGGCAAGCTGGAATTGGACCGTAAAAAGGTGGCGGCCATTGTCTTCGACGCCTTCCAACCAGCCCCCGCAGCCGGCAAAACGGCGCCCGCCGGCAATAAGCCCGCAGCGCCGGAGCAAGGCGGTGACCCGGACGAATCGGTCCAGAAGCTGATCCGCGACCTGGCGCCTGAAAAGTTCGGCCCGCGGGAGCTGAAAGAACTTGAACGTGGCGCCAAACGTAACAAGACGCCCGAGGACGTGGTGAAGCAGCTTCGCACCGAAGGCATCGCACCCGGTACGGTCGAGTCGATTCAAGCCGGCATCCCCGGATTGGCAACGCCGGAAGTGCAGGACTATTTCAACGACCGCGTCGACGGGCTGAAATCTGGCGACGTCGATATCAGCGACATCCGCAAAGACGCGCAGGACGCGGTCACCCAACTGGAAGACCTGCAAAAAGACCTCGGCCCCGATGGCGCCGCCCTGAACGGTTACCTTAGCATTCTGAAAGGCTTTATCGAAAAGACGAAGCCAACCGCGCCAAAGGCCAAGCCTATCCAGCCGAAGGGTGTACTACCGGCGAAGTAACAGCCGTTACTTCTCAACCATCCGCCATATCATTTAACTCCGCCGCTAACGTGACAAGTTCGTCCATTTCGGCGTTCTCTGCGGCGGGTCTCAGGATCAGCAGTTGATTGAGTATCGCCTGCTGTCGCTGATGCAGGATCTGCATGCCCCGCATGATGAAATAAAACTTGCGGGGGTCGTCCACCGCGCGGTCAATCTGCTCGCGCTTATTCTGCCGGGTCTGTTCGGCTTCAAGTTCCGCCTGAAGCGTGGGCCAGGTGTCGAGTATCTCCTGCTGCGTCGGTTTAGTGGTTGTTGCATCCCGCCACTCGCCGATGGCGGAGTATTGATGCCCGAAGTCCGGGTCGTCATTGCCGGGCGTTCCCATCCACTGATAAGCAGCGCCGGGCCGCAGCGTGGCCAGCACCGCGCGGATGTTTACTTGCGATAAATCTGCCATCAGGCAACCTTGTATAGAACGATTGTTGAATAGATTTCCGCCGCACCAGTGAAGTCGGATCGCGAGCCGAATCCGTGCGTCACATAGGTCGTATCGCAACGGTGCTGCAGCTCGTACGTCTTCCCGCCAGAGGGCACCGTCAGCCGCCCGGCGATGAACGAAGCATTGGAAACAAACAGCGTGCTGGCCGTATATTCGCTGCTGCCCACCAGTTCGACCGCGGAATCGCTGATGTTGTACAGCCGCGCTTTGTGCCAGTTGACGTGATACGCCGGGCACCGCGCCTGAACCTCGTAGGTTCCTTCGTCCAACGTGAATTGATTGCTCGACAGCGTGCAGTGTCCACCTGGATCTGTCAGCGTATTCAAATCCCGCGTCTGCCAGGCGCCGCTGGTGAACGTGCCGCCCGAAGTTCCTGTTGTCTTTTCGTCGTGAATATAAATAGGCGTTGTGCCGCTGCCGAGGCTATCGACGTACGCCTTGATGCTCTGCTGGCTGGCGACCGCCGTCGCGGAATTGGACGTGAAATCATCTTCATCCAGAAACGCAATCGCCGACGTCACGCCACCCGCCACACGCAGTAACCCGTTATACGCAGACACATCGGCTTCCAGCCCGCCGCGCTCGTGCACCAGGGCGCCGGCCGTCACCTGCGACGCATTGATGCTGACCGCCGCCTGATGCTGGGTGACGTTGCTCTGGGCAATGCGGGCGTCAGCAAACTGCCCCGCGCTGATATCGCTGGCATTGTGCGCATGACTGGCGGCCGCTTTGCCGCTGTTGAGCGCATCCAGGGCATCTGAAACGTACGCGCCGCTGACGCCGCTGTTGTTATCCACCTGTGACGCATCATAGTCACTGGCCGCTGCCGTAACCGTTCCCGTCCGGCCGAAGACGGAATTCACGTCGCCGCCAAAATACGCCAGCGAATTCCACGCGGTCGCACCATCGCCCAGCTTCAACTTGTTGGTATCCGTTTCAAAAGCGATCTCGCCTTGCGCCAGCGTTGGATCTTCACTGGTCCAATTGGCCGCGGTGTCACGCCTGACTTGAATCACATCAGCCACTCGCTGTTCCTCCATCGATCAGTTGTGCAGCCGTGTAGGTGCTGGCGGCAAAGCCGCCGTCTACATTCCGGTCGCCGCTTCCGCCACCAATAGCGCCCCACGCACCGTTGCTATACCCTTCGAACCCGGGCGTTTCGCTGTTATGCCGGATCATGCCTTCCAGCGGCGCCCCCGGCCGCATCGCTGTGGCGCCGCTATCAAGCAGCAGCGCTTTCCCCTTCGGTCCGCGAAAAGCTGCATGACCCGGCAGATACCGCATCGCCGTGCTAACTGCAAAAAAAAAGCCGCGACCGTCAACATACTGCAACGATTCCGCCGGCAGCAGTTCGCCCTGCCACAGCACACGCGTCGTTGCGTTATCCAGGTATTGCACGGTCAGCGTCACCGGCGCCGTATCCTGGTTATAGAAGTTCAAAAGCTGCACCTTCCGCGTAACGCTGGCCGCAGGCGCCGCCACAATGTCCACCGCCGTCGCGCCGTTTGTCTGTGACGTATCTGTGTCAGCCTCAAGACTTACACTGGCAGCATCTACATACGTGGCGACCACTTGAACTTCACTGGCGGCGACGGCAGACGCAAGTTTCGCTTGCAGCTTTCCCGTACTACTGAACGTAATCATGGTGAGTCTCTTATCAGAAGTTTCGATCCCGCGCGTAACGGGCAATCCGAAGCACACTAACCCGAAGCGCGAGCGAGGGGCGTTTGATTTGATGCGAACACGAGCGTGTTTGGCCGTTCCCAGCCGCAATGTGAGTCTTCAACCGGCGATTAGTTGCGAATTCCGGCGCCCCTCGCTAGCGCTTCGGGTTCGTCTTCCGTCCTTGCAACAAAGGCAGGAAAATGAATGCGATTGCAAAACCTCAGCGCCACAGATCATTCAACCACTGCTGCCGCTTTCTACATCCGCCACACGGACGATGAGGGATACGCAGCAGCCTGAATGTCTGACGGATGACCGACGCAACCCTGTCACCGGCGCCGGGCCTGGTAGCGCAGCGGGCCACGATGTTGCCGGGGGCTGAACGTGTTGGCGCCGTCACCATTCCGCAACGCGGGCAGAAATGCCGGCGTCTTCCGTCCACGGCAGGCTCTTCAACCGGTTGAAATTCGCAGTTCATTTCCGGCGCCTTATAGCGAAGTTACATGGCATGTGGCGTTGGTTGGATCGCAGGTTTCTGGTCCGCCCGGCGTCAGTTCGAAATAGTCCCAGTCCGTGCAGATCAGCTCGTCCCCGGATATTTCCTTCGACCACAAACCTACTGTCTTGTTGAATGGCGTGGTGACGCCCGCACTCACCGCAACGGCCAGAAGCTTCGACCCCAGTCTCGGCAACACCACATCCACGTTGACATTGGCATCGCACGATTGCAGAGGCTCGACCAGCCACCAGTTACAGGCGCTCGGCGGCGGCGCCCCGGTCCATGTCACAATGTACGTGCGGTCATAATCGGCGCACGACTGACACTGGAAGTTCTGCACACCCGCCACTTCTATCTGCAACCGTGCCGGCGCGCGGCCATCAACGCAAGTGGAACAGGCAACCGGACAGCCGCCGCAACGGCTGCATGGGAACCATCCCATCGCCAAAGGCGCAAGGGAAACAGCAAGCAGCGTCAGCCATTGATAAAGATCCATTTCAAACCCTGAAGTTCATACGGAAGATAAACTCGTTGAAAAAGCTGCCACCGTCCGCGGCGCACTCGGCCTGGATAATGTGGTAGTCGCCCTCCCGCTCAAAGCACCACCCGCTAGAGCCTGCTGTCAGCGGCGCCCACATCTGGTTGGGCGTTGCATCTTGCACGTTAATGGTGTCGCCCGTTGGCAGACCGCTGGCGTCTAGTTTCGTGGCTGCCGCCTGGTTCGCCTCCGTGGCGTTCATGTCTTCGGTCAATGTGAACTGCCAGAACCTGTCACCCGCCGGCGCCCGGATTACCTGCACCCGCCCCGCCGTCTCGCCGCCGGTGACAATAAACCCGTTAAGGTCTTTCGCCAGGGAAAAACTATCCGCCGCGGCGCCCCATCGCTGACCATTCACCGGCGTATCGATCCCGGAATACAAGGCGAATACCGGCGATTCAAGCGTCACCACGCCTTCATTTCCCGGCGGTATTTCCAGAGGGCCGTTCACTGCCACCTGCGTGGCGCCGTCGCTCTGGGGGCGTGTAACGGTCAACCGCTGAGCGTCGCCTGACGCCTCGCTTCCCGTGATCTCAACCACGCCGTAAGCGGGAACGGTATGGCTGCTGGCATTCACCGCCTCCATCCACCGCTGCCGGTCGTGCTGAGCGAAAGAACCATGTGACATAAATGTGTCGCTTATCAGACTTCGTGTTGACCTTGCACAGCTTGTGTGAACGCGCCTTCCGGCCCGGTGCTGTATATCACCTGCGTTGTGGCGCCGGTTAAAGGCGTCGGCACAAGACCGGCGTAATGAATTTCTGCAGCGGGCTGCGCTTCGTACCGCTTGGCGACGGTCGCAAGAACCCGGCTCGCGGCGCGATCGAAGGCAGCGGCGTTGTTTTGAACGCCACCGTTGTCCGTTGCCTTAACGGCGTGAAACATCTCCGGCCGCTCAATCACTTCCGCGGCCGTGTAGAGCCTGTTGCCCGGAAGACGAAGTGTGCGCGTGCGACGCAGATATCCGGCTTCCGGCTGCAGCCGAACGGGAAAGGTTGTTGTCAGCCGCAGGCTGGCTGGTTCAAACCGATGCGTCGTAGCAAGCTTCAACACCGGCGCCGCAAACTTCACAATGCCCTGACTGCGGTCAATGCGGAACGCGCCGTTGTAACGCGTCGTATCCGCCGTATTGGTATACGCATGCGAACGGCTCCAGAAGGATCCGGTGACATAAGCTGGCGCCGGCTGCCCCGCGTCGTCTTGTTCCAGCAGTGTGTCTTGCAGCGGCAGAATCTGCTCGTAGGAATCGAGGCGTTGATCCAGTCCTTGGATCTTCAGACCGCCCTCATCGTCGTTCTTCACGCGGTACCATTTCCAGACCGACTCCAGCGCGCGGTTCCGCGCCTCGCCGCCGGCAACATCCGCCATCGACTCGTACGCCCCGGCGCCCCAGCCGTTTGACGGCTTGTAGCTGAGCTGATCCAGCGGCTTCACGCAGTCGTCCGTATCCAGGCCAACCGCTTCCAGAGCCAGCGAATCCTGAAAAACCGTGGCGCCGCCGACCAGCGTCAATTCATCGGGTCGCAGGCTGCTTCGCAACGCAAAACTACCGTGGCGTTCAACGCCGTAAAGATTCAGTGGCGGCCCTTCGCCCTTGCGTAAAATCCGCACACGGTCGTCCAGCCCCAACGTGATCACACACCCTGCCACATCGCACAACTTCTGCAATTCCGCCGCCGGATTGCTGAAGTTCCAGTTCACCGCAGGGCGAAGATGTGCGGGCAACGCAGACACGTCGAACCGCGTTTCGCCCATCGCCTGGAGCAACCGCGTGGCCAGTTGTTGCGCGGTGCGTTCGCTACCATCGCGGATCTGACCGTTCTGCTGGCGGATGTTGAACCGGCCGCTAATGCTTCCGTAACGCCATTTCCAGCGACGGTCCAGAATGCGCAGGCTCCACATCTGGCGGCTTTGCACTTCCAGCGACGCCGACTCCACCATGCAGTTGCGGAACACAACGCTGCGGGCGCCGCAGGAGAAACGCACGTCGCCCACCTCTGGCTGAAACAACCGCTGCGGTGGTGTTTTCACAATGCACACACCCGGCTGAACGCCATTGCGGATCGTCATCGTCGCCGATTCCACCGCTGGTATGCCTGGAAATGAAAACACAGTCTGCTGCGTCATACGAATCCTCATTTGGCTCTGAATGCACTAAATCGCTGCTGGTTGCAGATTGATGTGTGGACCGAGGTCCAGCGTTACGTCGCTGAGGCGGCAGCGGTGCAGATCCACACCGCTGCTGAATGTGACGGTGCTGCCAGGGTCGCGCAGCGTGCCTCGTGCGTTTAGCGTGGCTGCGGCCACCGTGCGGGGGCGTGCATCGCGCGAGAAGTCCGCGACGGCGCCCCCGCTGACATGTAACTCCGTAAGTGTGCCGGTGCTGCGATAAAACAGGCTGCCCGCATCCACGCGGACGGCGGCGTGCGTTCCGCCCAGCACATGCACCGTGGCGCCGTCGATGTCTAACGACGTGGTGGCGGATTGCAGCATGACTTCGCCGCCACTGGCGGAAAGAGCCGTCAGCGAGACGCCTTCGCCCAGAACCAGCGCCACGTCGCCCGCCTGATTCTCGACAAAAGAAGTCCGCACCGTCGCCAGTGTCGCCGTTTGTCCGCCGAAGAAAGCCACGCCAACATCGCCTTTCAGCACGTTCAGTTCGTTGCTGGCGTGCGAACCGGCAACCAGGATCGAAGGCGTATCGACTTCCGCCCGTTGCCCGCTGTTGTAAATGTTGGCGGTGTAGCGGCCGTCGCCGAAGTCCAACTTGATGCGGCCCGAACCATTCCCGGCGCCTTGCCCGATATCCACGGCAATGTTCCCCGCGTCCGCGTTGTTGCCATACATCAACGCCAGCGGCCGGTACTCGCGATACGGGCTAGCGGGTGCATCCTGGTTCAACACGGGCAGGCCGATGTTGCCACTGTAACCCTGCGTGATGGTGATGCTGGCAGGGGTAATATCGCTCTGGTCGAGGTCGTAGAGAATGTCCACGTCGCCGCCGTCGATAATCACATGGTCGCCATCGGCAGGCGCCGCGCCGGTGCTCCAGTTGGCGCCGTTGCCCGCATGATGCGGCCCCGTGGCCGCGGTGGCTTCAACGGGTGAACCGAGATTGCCCGTGCTGGCCGCAGTAACCGCAACCCCGATGGTGAACGGATTGCCGGCGGTTCTGGCTGTGAAGGTAACGGGAGAGGTCGCGCCGCTGGCCGTGACTTCCGTCAGCTCCGCAATCTGCTGGCCACCGGCGTTCCGCGTTTCATCATTCACAAGCCCGTCGGTTGCAGAAGATGCATTCACGGCTGCAACAATCGCGGCGACCACATCGTCGTTGCCTGTATCGGCGCCGAGGGTCACCACCAGGCTCTTTCCGCCCGCGGTAATCGCGACCGTGTCGCCCGTGGTCCACAGCCCCGAGACCGCGACCGTGGTTATCTGGGTTACGGGCTGCGCGTTGCCGGTCCACCTGCAGTCGGCCATGTATCTCTCCGGTAAAAGCTTGAAGCGTCTACCCGCAATCTATGACAGAAACGTGTCACTTTGAAAGCAATATTTTCCGGGGCAGCTATCACCTGTTTCGCTATGACCGGGGAATACGTTTGACACCATACCGACTGGTCGGTATGATCCTGTTCAACTTCATAAACGATAAGAAACATGGAAACGGCCCGCGACAAATTACTGGCTTCCCTCTGCGACCTCGTACTGCAACGCGGATTCGCCGCTGCGTCGGTCGACGCCATCTGCCAGCGCGCGGGCGTTTCGAAGGGAAGCTTTTTTCATCACTTCAAAAACAAAGAAGAAGCCGCCCAGGCCACACTGACATGGTTCTTTGCCAATATGAATGACCGCGTCGCCGCCCAGTTGCCCGCAGACGCAACGCCGCGGCAACGCGTGCTGGCGTTTCTGGACGGCTTTATCGCGATGATGAAGTCGCCCGGTGCGCCGCCGGGATGCCTCATCGGGACCTTGGCGCTGGAGGTGTCCGGCAGCCATCCCGATATCCGGCAGCAGGTGGTTTCCTGTTTCGATCAGACCGCCGACAACCTCGTCCCGCTGCTGCAACAGGCCCTGGGAGATAAAAAACGGAGGCGGGCCAAAGAGCTGGCTGACCATTTTGTGTCAGTCATGCAGGGCGGGCTTCTACTGGCCAAAGCCAGGCAGAATCCCCAGGTCGCCGTGTCCGCGATTGAACACTACAAACAATATCTGCTGACGATTATGGACCAGCAGTAGAACACATATTGTCACAACGGATTTCCCTTTATTCTTCTTGAAAGAAAGTAACTGCTATGAGCATTGCCGCGCACATCAAATCGGAACTGGCCTTACCCGCCGCCGTGGTGGAAGGTTACCTGAGTGATCTGACGGACGAACAATTGTTGATCCGGCCGCATGAGAAGGCGAACCACATCGCCTGGCAACTGGGCCATCTGATCGAAGCGGAACATAAGCTGAATAATATGGTCTGCCCCGGCTCGATGCCCGATCTTCCCGAAGGCTTCGCGGAAAAGCACAGTACTGATAATGTTGGCAGCGACAACGCCAGCGACTTCTGCACCAAAGACGAATACCTGGCCGCAATGAAGGTCCAGCGCGACGCCACCAACGCGCTGCTTGACCGCCTGAGTGATGAAGAGCTGCAGGCAGAGTCGCCGGAGATGATTCAGAAGTTCGGCAAGACCGTTGGCACCGTCATCGCCGGGCAGTCTGCACACTGGATGATGCACGCCGGGCAGTGGGTGATTGTCCGGCGTATGCTGGGCAAGCCCGCGCTGTTCTAAAGCGCGTCGCGCACCTGGCGGGCAAGATCCGGGAAGTCGGTAAATAAACCGTCCACGCGGACCTGCTTGAAATAGAACACCAGCAATTCCTCGAAGGTGGCGGCCCACGGCGGTAGGTCGTCCGCCCGGAAGGTGAACGGATGCACCTGCAGGCCGCATGCGTGTGCATCCTGCGCCAGGGTTGATGCGACGGGCGGCTGCGCGGTGTCATAATCTGTCACCAGTAGCGGCGCCCACGGCCCGATGGCGCTGGCGTAAGTGGCAATCTCTTCCAATCCTGTGCGCGTCTGCATCGCGGCGAAATCGCACGGCGCCTCTTGCCACTGGTTCATGCCGATCAACTGCCCGAGTTTCAACTGCGTCTTTAACTCGCGGCGCATCCGCCGGACTTCGTCCGCATCAAAACTCTCGACTATCACGCGATCTTCCGCTGAGGTGTAGCCGGCGGCGGTAAGTTTGCCAAGCACCATGCGGCAGATATCGTGTCCCTGCTGCCGGTGCCAGGCGGGCCGCTTAATCTCTACGTACAGCCCTACTTCGCGGCCGGTGCTGCGGTTCATTCCTTGCACCAGCTTGATCTCTTCGGCAAACGTCGCGATGCGGAACGCCGGTCCTTCTGCCGGGAACCGCCTTGAATAAGCCGTCTGGCCAGTCTGCAAATCAACGCGTTCGTGCAGTGTGAGTTTTCGTAACTCAGCCAAGGTAAAGTCAATCACGTAATAGCGGCCATCCTCCCGCTGGCGGCCGGGGAAGACCGTTGCCACATCGGTGACGGTGTCTAGATAGATATCGTGCAACACGACCAGGTCACCATCCGCCGTTGCGACAATGTCCTGTTCCAGATAGTCGGCGCCCATCGCATGCGCCGCGGCCTTCGCAGCCAGCGTGTGTTCCGGCAGATAGCCGCAGGCGCCACGGTGGGCGATAATCAACGGTTGCGGGCGTTGTTTTTTCGTATCGTCCATAAGCAAAAATGTAGCGGAAACTGCTGGGACTGGTACAACGGAGAATGGAACACATTCATTACTGAGGGAGAAGAGACATGAAGATTCTGCTAACCGCTCTAACCCTGGTCCTTGCCGCACCACTACTTGCCGGCGTCTGCCTGGCGGAAGAACCGGTGCGCACATGGAAAGGGCAGTGGAACAACCGCAAATACGGCACCACCGGCCCGCTGGAATGCCAGGCCACCACCGATGGCAAAGGCAACTGGAAGGCCGTCTTCACCGGCAAATTCCAGGGCGACCCGTTCCGCTACGAAGCCACCTTCCAGTCACGCGAAGTCCGCAAACAGACCCAACTGGCCGGCACCGCCACCGTCCGCGGCCACGGCTACAAATGGCAGGGCGTCATGCAGCAAGACATGCTACGCGGCAAATACACTTCAACCATCGGCTACTTTGGCGAGTTCGCCCTGAAAGAAAAAGTAGCCAAGAAGTGATACTAGCCGTAGTGGTTCTGAAACACCTTTAAGCCGTAGGGCAGGCTCTGCCTGCCGACAAATAGCGTTGGACGTGCTTTAAAGGGGGCGACTACCTGACAGCCGGTCAGGGTGGTTTCCGTTGCATCGGCAGGCGGAGCCTGCCCTACGGCTTCTACCACCGTTAACGTTCATTTCTCAGGCAGGCGCCTGACCTACTGGCGGCGCTACCGCGAGCGGAACGGCTCACTTGTGACCACCAGGTCCAGCAGGTCGCGCATACCGCCGCCGCGGGCGATTAGCTGCTCGCGGATGCTGTCGATGGCGGGGCGGTCGGCCGGGGTGAGGCTGCGGCCGGTGGCGTAGGCCAGCAGTTTTTCGAGGGTGGCGTGCATGAACTGTTCGCGCCGTTCCAGCAGCAACTTCTTGAAGGTGGCAATGTCGTTGAACGCCGCGCCGTTCCACTTGCCCGAGGCGTCGATTTTCCGTCTGCCGGGATACATGTTGCGCCAGCCGCCGATCGCATCGAAGTTTTCCAGCGCGAAGCCGGGCGGATCGATCTTACGATGGCAGTCGTTGCAGCTTGCGTTCTCGCGATGTTTCGCCAGTTGATCGCGAATCGTTTTGGCGCCACGGATGTCCGGATCCAACGGCTCTACATCGGGCGGCGGCGGACTGGGCGGTGTGCCCAGCAGGTTCTCAAGCAGCCACACGCCGCGGGTCACGGGCGAAGTATCCACGCCGTTGGCCGTCACCGTCAGCACACTCGCCTGACCAAGCAGACCGCCACGACGTGGATCAGTAACCGCCACCTTCTGAAAACCGGCGCCGCGAAATTCAACATCAGGCGGCAACTGCATGCCGTAATGTTCCGCCAGACGGCGGTTCACAAACGTGAAGTCCGAATCCAGGCAGTTGGCAACCGGCAGGTTCTCATCCAGCAGATGCCGCAGGAAAAGATGCGTCTCGCGCTTCATCGCTTCATCCAGCTTGTACTGATAGTACGCGCGGAAGTCGCCCCGGTCCGGCGGCGTGGCGCCCAGTTCACGCAGCGTCAGCCAACTGCCTGCGAAGCCTTCGATGAACGCCACCGACCGCGGGTCTTTCAACATGCGGCTGACCTGCTGTTTCAACTTCTCCGGCTGCCGCAGATCACCCGACCGCGCGGTCGCGAGCAGTGTTTCGTCCGGCATCGACGACCACAGCAGATAAGACAACCGCGCAGCGAGTGCCAGCTGTGACAGATCTGTGTCATTCTGCTGGTCGGCGGTTTCTTCAAGATACAGGAACGCGGGGGAGCACAGCACGGCTTTCGCCGCGTCGCCATACGCCTGCAATTGCGTGCGGCCTGCTTCGCGGCGGATTTCCATCAGCCTCATCAGGCGGTCTATTTCTTCGCGATCTGCGGGCCGGCGGAAGGCCTTTGAAGCAAACGCTGTAAGATGGCTGCGAAGCTGCTGTGTGCTCAGCTTACCTTGGGCGGCGGATTTGAAATCATCCCCCAGCAATACTTGCTGCGAGGGTGTGGGCCACTGCTGGTGCAGCGGTCCGCGGATTTCAATTTCGTGTAGACGGATCTGCGGCATCTTGCCGAACTTGAGGACGTTGTACCGCCACTCCACAATGCCGCCCCGTTTGATCTTGGGGAACTGGTCTTTGTAACGGCGGCTGATTTTTGAATAGAGCGTCCGCATTTCCATCGGGCCGTTTTCAAACGTAAACCGCGGTGTGTAACCTGCATCGAGCCAGACGCGGAAGGTCCGCCAATGTTCGCCGTCTTCCAGTTCGATCTCGGCCAGCAGCGGTTCGACCGGTTGCGGGCGATGTAGTTCGCCGGCGGTGTGGTCGCCCGGTCGCACGCCGAGACGGAATTTCTCCGACCTGTCGTTGCCAAGCATGGCGGGATCGTAGGGGTGCAGCCGGTTGAGTGCTTCGGCGCGGACGCGGATTTCGTAATATCCGTTGTGTGGCACACCGCCGGCGAAGTCGCGGATCACGCCGTAGGCGCCTTCGTGTTTGTCGGCGCCGGTGACTTCGTACAGCGTCATCCATTTGAAGAAGTTCGTTCTGCGGTGCACCTGATCGATCTCAGGTTGCTGGCGGAAGCCATCGGTGAATGTCCAGGTCTGTACCGGCGGTTGCTCTGCGGGCTGGATAACACGCTCGACGGCGCTTTCAGCAGCCGCGAGATAACGGTCGAGCAGATGCCCGGAGGTTACCAGCGTGGCGCCGTTGTTATCCAGGTGATGCGTTTCGCGTTCGCGGGGGAAGTTGCCGGCCGGGTTGTAGATGCTCATATTCAGCTTGAGCAGATCGCGCAGCGTGTTGTTGTACTCACGGCCATTCAATCGTCGCAGCACCGTTTCGCGGGCAGCCGGTTCCGCCTCAGCATGGTACCGGGCGATCCGCGCCGTTAGCCACGCAATCACTTGCCGCCGGGCGGCTGTTGTGGGTTGCGGCGCCTCTTCGGGCGGCATTTCTCCGAGGTTCAACTGATCGAGAATGTCCTGATAATCGGCCAGTGCATTGCTATTGGCGATTTCGCCAGTGAGGGTATCAAGCCGCCGGTCGGCGCGTTGTTTCTTCTCACCGTGGCAGGCGATGCAGTGCTGCGTGAGAAACGGCTTCACCGCCTTGTCGAAGCTTTGCGGGTTCGCTTCCACAACTTCGTCCGCGGAAATGTGGCAGGCGCACGCAGACAGCCATAGCACCGCGACGGTCAGCGCCGCGGCATAAGTGACAGACTTTGACACTATGCAAGCTCCAGCCCGGTTAGTGTGCCGGTGCTGTTGCTGAAGCGGTCCGTTTCCAGGCCGAACCGCTGCAACATCGACACATACAGGTTGCACAGCGGCGTGCGCCGCGAGGTGGAATACTGTTTGTGCTCGCCGTGTTTGAAACCACCACCGGCCAGGACGATGGGCAGGTTGTTGTTGGTGTGCGAATTCGCATTGCCCATGCCGCTACCAAACAGCACCATCGTGCTATCCAGCAGGTTACCACCTGGATCATTCAGCGACTTCAGCTTGGTGAGAAACCGCGAAAGCTGCTCGACCTGATACTTCTCAATCTGCACAAGCAGGTCGATGTTCGCTTGAACTTTGCCATGATGCGACAGGCTGTGATAACCCTGGCGGATACCGATATCGCGGGCGGCGAAGCTGCCGCCGACTTCCAGCGTGGCGACACGGCTGGAGCCGTTCTGCATCGCCAGCGCGATGAGGTCGTAGATGGCCGGCAGATCGCGGGTCAGTCCGAGGTTCTCCGGTTCTTCAATCGGCGGTTTGGGCTTCGGCGTGCTTTGCCACTTGGTGTCTAACCGCAGGCGGCTTTCGACATCGCGAACCGAAGCGAAGTATTCATCCAGCTTCTGCCGGTCTGCTTTGCCCAGGCGCCGTTGCAGCGACTTCGCATCGCCCAGCACCGCATCGAGGATCGAGCCTTGCAGCAACAGGCGGTCGGCTGCCGCGCGGCGCTGCTTGGGATCGTCGTCTACAAACATCGCGCGGAACAGTTCACGGGGGCCGGCCACAGGCGGAACGCGTGTGCCAGAGCGGGTCCAGCTCATCTGACAACCGCCATGCAACCCGCTTTCTGATCCGATGGTGAGCGACGGAAACCGCGTCTGCGAGCCAACAAATTCCGCCGCCCGCTGATCCAGGCTGATGCCGCCATCGGCCATGCCGCGGGCTTCTTTCGACTTCACCCCGGTCAGAAAAGTGTGCACCGCAAAGTGCCCACCCTTTTGCCCGTGATCCAGTTGCGAGAACAGCGTGAAATCTTTGCGGTGCGGCGCCAGCGGTTGCAGCAGCGGCGAAAGCTCGTAGCCAGCGCCGGTCTGATCGGGCCAGAAGGCGCCGGGATACATGCCAAATTCGTTGCCGATACACACCATCCGCCGCGGCGGTTCTGTCGCCGTGGTGCGGGCAAACGCGCGGTGATGCAGCGATTCAAACGCAGGCAGCGCGATCATCACGCCCGCAGCTTTCAGAAATTTCCGGCGATTCTGGTTCATCAGACGCCCCTGGATGGGATGGAAGGAGGGAAACACGTTCGCGTGGATGGGCAGCACTGCATTATATCACGTCGCTGCAAAACTGTGATGGCAAATGCCTGTTGGCAAAGTGGTCCGTTTTGAAGTTGCACACCAGGCGCGAAGTGCGAGCGAGGGACGTTTGACCTGATGCGAAAAATAAGGGTATTGGCCCGCTCGTAGCCAGTACCGTTGCCTTCAACCGGCGGTGAGCTGCAAACTCCGGCGTCCCTCGCTCGCGCTTCGGGTTGGTGTTTTCATGCTATTATTCAGGGCTGTGATGAGTCTATTTAACCCGAATCTTTAACGAGTGTTCCGCGATGTCGCAGCCGTCTATTAAAGTGCGTAAAGATGGTCCGGCTGGCACCATTATTCTGGACCGGCCAGAGCAGGGTAACGCTATCACGCGGCGGATGTTTCAGGAGCTGCAGCAGGCGCTGTATGACTTTCATCAGGAGAAAAGCGTCCGGGCGGTAATTCTGACCGGCGCCGGCGACGCCTTCTGCACCGGGATGGATGTGGCCGAAATGAAGGAGACGGCGGCGGACGAGAACGCTCTGGAGCTGTGGCGTGAAGATGCGGTCGAATACCGCGATCTGGTGGAAACAATGATGCGGCTGCCCAAACCCATTATCGCCGCGGTCAACGGGCCGGCGCTGGCGGGCGGCGCCGGGCTGGTGCTGGCCGCGGATGTGACGGTTGCCACGACCACGGCGTCGTTGGGCGTGCCCGATCCGCAGCGCGGCCTAGTGGCGGGGCTGGTCGCGCCGCTGCTGGCCTTCCGCGCCGGTGGCAGTCACGCCTCCCGGATGCTGCTGACGGCAGAGCCATTGGCAGCGGACGAAGCGCACCGCATTGGCCTGTTCCACGAACTTGTCACTGAAGACAAGCTGTGGGCGCGTGCCGTGCAACTTGCAGAAACCATTGCGAAGTCGGCGCCACAAGCGATTCAGCTCACCAAGCAGATGCTTTACGAAACCATCGCCGAACACCTGGGCGTGCAGTTCTCTTCCGGCGCGGCCGCCAGCGCCGCAGCCCGCACGACCGAAGCCGCCACCGAAGGCATCGCCGCCACGCTCGAAAACCGGCAGCCGCAGTGGCCATGACGCGGCGCAGCGCGCTGCAACGCTTTGCGTTGTGGTTGCAGTATCTGGCGATCGCCTGCTGCGCCGCGCAACTGGTGGCGACGGTGGCTACCGCCGCTGCGCGTTTGCACTGGGTCTTTGAACTGGCATGTCACTTTCATCTGCAACACGCGCTGGCCGCCGTTGTGCCGCTTGGGGTGCTGCTGTCGCTACGGCGAAGGTGGTTGGCCTGCGTGCCCTTCGCGCTGCTGGTCTATCACCTCTGGATTCTGGCGCCGGTGCTTCCAGCATGGCAGACAACAGCACCTGAAGAACACGGAAGCCGGCTGTTGGTGGCCAACGTGCTGACCAGCAATCCGCACAAAGAAAAAGTCCGCGCGATGCTGCGCGAGACAGATCCCAGTATCGTCATTCTGCTGGAAACGAATCAGGCATGGTCCGATGCGCTGGAAGACCTGGATGCTGTTTATCCACACTCGTACAAAGTTCCACGGATGGACAACTTTGGCATGCTGCTGTTTAGCCGGGCGCCGGTCCGCTCACTGCAGAAACACCTGGTGGGCGAAGCACGGCTGCCGCTGCTGGTGGCGGAGATTGAACACGACGGCCGCGACCTGACGGTGATCGCCGCCCATCCTCTGCCGCCTGTCAGCAGCCGCGCCGCCCGCGAGCGGTTGACGTATCTGCGCGCCATCGCGGAGCACGCCCGGCGTGCGAAAGGGCCCGTCATCGTAGCCGGTGATCTGAACATCACCAGCGGCTCCCCTTACTTTCACGATCTCCTCGCAGCCGGCGAGCTGCGGGATTCACGCCGCGGCTTCGGCCCGCAGCCCTCGTGGCCCGGTTTCATCTGGCCGCTACGGATGTGCATCGACCATGTGCTGGTTTCAGAAGAAGTGCAGGTCCACAACCGGCAACTTGGGCCAGCGACCGGTTCAGATCATCTACCTGTGATCATCGATTTCACGCTGGCGCACTGACGATCCTGGGCGCGGCTTCTGCGAAAGCTATACCTACTTCGTCTGATGCGAAGGTGTACCGCAGGCCCTGCATAAGTTAGCCGTCCCGGTGATCTCGGTATTCGAGTTTGAAGTCGGCAAAGTCAACCTGCAACTCGATCCCAGACGAAAAAAGAAGGCGATGCTGGAATAGACCGTCAGTCAGAACATCGGGTTCGTCATAGCCCAAGTCACCGAAACCACGCGGCCCCGGCAACGCAACATCTGGGTCGGAAGTAAACCGATGCGAAACGACGCCACCGTACAGTAATTTGAAAACACGGAGGCCGCCGGAGCCATCGTCGCCGTGAAGCGTTAGAGTCAATGTGGCAGCCGTCGAATCGTGTGATAGTAAGTGAAGATTAGCGTCGTGTAGCGATACCGCGTGTTGCAGCACGAGCAAATCCGGCGGAAGCTTGTCGCGGATTGAATCCAGATGTTGGCGAAACGCATCCATCGGGTCGGATACGTCGCCGGATTGGATGCGGCGCCACCATTCAATGGTGAAGAACTTCATGGAAATCTGTGGGGATGACTACGGAAGGTTTTTTCGACACCGATCTGAACGAAGGCAACGTTGCCAAAGAGCGACGCTGCGATGCACGAATAGCGTATAACCATGTTATCCAGAATTACGAGAACGGTTGGCACGAACGGTCATTCGCGTGGTTCGACAAGCAAGAGCGGCGTGTCCCACTCGACAGTGTCACCAACGCCCACGAGCAATTCGCGCACCTTTCCTGCGACATCCGACGGAAGCTCAAGGGTGGCTTTGTCGCTTTGCAATTCAAACAGCGGAGTGCCGACATTCACGGTGTCACCGACCGCGACCAACACGTCAGAGACGGGACCACTTTCGAAGCCGGAAATGACGGGCAGTTTTACGGTCACGACCAAAAATTACGCCTACTTCTTTTGATGCGATGGTGGTTGTGTCAGGAGGCGGTCTAATTCCGCCTCGACGTAGCGGTCATTGGTTTTTCCGCCGGTTGTCTTCTTGAGCAAGTACCGTTGGGCGCCGTCGCTGGAAGCGATCCATTGGAAGGTCATATCCCTTTGGAGTTGCATGCGGCCGGGCTGGCTGATTTCCCAATAGTCGCGGGCGCCTCTTACGGCGAACAGGACGGATGCCGGGTCGGCAACGTGGCGGTTCCGCGGGCGGTCACCAAAGTAGTGTTTGTACGCGGCGCGTACCGGATTGTCCGGCGACGTCTTGTTCAGATTCTCGCCGATCTTGAGGCCGCTAGGCACGGAACAGACTTCACGCCCCGCAAACACGATGGGTGTAGGCCAGTTGTTGATGGCGTACAGCGCTGCCTGGGCATCGTATTCGAAATTGTGATTGCCAAGTTTGCCGTTATCCTGCGGCGGATGGCCGAGGAAGTTTCCTCCCATACACACCCACAGTTTCACCTTCCGGCGGACAAGATCCGCGCCGCTTAAGTGGCCGTCCTGCGGTTGCTGGCGGATCAGATTTGCGACGTTAGTCAGATAGCCGACCGTGACGATGGTCACGCTCTGGTCGGGTTGCTTCTCGAGCACCTGACGGTAAACGCGGACCGCATCCGTGGCGTCTCCGGCGGATTTCAGATCATGCGGAAAACGGGCGGCGAGCTGCGCCGTATAGCGGGAAGATTTCTTAACGCCATCGCCTTTGACGTTGCCGATGGGCGTATCAGGTCGGCCATAATAGGTGTTGATCACGTCGATCGCCGGTGCTGTTGAAGCGTTGAGCGCGCACGAGATCGTTGCGAGTATCCGGCATTCGCCGTTGTCCGCCAGGGCGTGCAGAATGGCCAGGGCGGCTGCATCATCGCAGTCCGTTTCCATGTCGGTATCGAAGATGATCCGGACCGGCTCCGCAGGTTTAGACGCGGCTGGTTCGGCTGCCAGCAGGGTTGTGGGGGTTAAAGCCAAAACACTCAGAAGCAGCGCCGGATAGAGATTCATCATAGATTTTTGGAAGGCTTAATCGTTTGGTCTTGTGCGGTACAGGAAGGCGTCGGAACTGACGATGGCGGTGATCAGCGCTTGCATGCTGCCGCCACTTTCGCGGTAGGCGCGGTGGGCGGCTTGCAGACTCTGCGCGTCGCCCGGTGTTTCGTTGCGGCCCATCCAGTAGCGGAAGGCGTGGCGGACGAAGACCTGCTCGACGTATTCCGACTTTGCCATTTTATGCAACATCTCGACCGCGTTGTTCACGTCGCCGGATAGTGATGAATCGGGCACATGCTCGAACCCGCCTGTAGCATCGACGGGCACAGGCTTCATCACAGGGCCGAGCGGCTTGCCTTTTTTATCGACGTTTTTCGCGGTGGCCTCGATATCCAGAACCGGTTCGGTCTCGCGGTATCGACCCAGGTGGTCGTACGCTTCGAACGGCAGGCCGACGCGGTTCATGTAGGTATGACATTGCCAGCAGTATTTGACGGTGGTCACCTTCATGCGGTGACGCAGCGTGTGCGCGGGCGTTTCGGGCAACTGGGCGTCGACCGTGATCGGAATGTCCGGCACCACGCCGCCGAGCAGACGCTCGCGGACCCATTTGCCGCGATGAATCGCGTCGTTCTCATCGGACTTCGACCAGGCGACCAGCCACGCGGGCTGCGTGAGGATGCCGGCTCTTTCTTTCGCCGGAAGTTCAACGGGCTGCTTCGTAGGGAAGTTGTCCAGGTTGTACGCTTCGTACGTACTGCGGCCGATGCGGCGGGGCGTCTTACCTTTGTACTTTTCCGGGTTCTTCTTCTTTTCACGTTCGAACTTTTCACGTTCAGCTTTGCGCTTCTTCAGCAAGTCATCAGCGACGCGATGTGCGACGAAGGTGCGGTTGGTGGTCAGCAGTTCGCGGAGGACGTTTTTGTCTTCTTCCAGAATGGTTTCGATCAGCTTGTCGGTGTCGGCAATCAGATTGTTGACGTCGTGGTTCTGATGCTCTTTGGTGTCTTTGAAGACTGTCTTCGCTTTGGGGTATTCAAAATACTCGTGGAAGAACCGCATGATCCGCGGCTTGGCGAATTTCTCGTTCTCCAGCATCTTCTTCACGGCTGCCTGCACGCCTTCCTGCGTATCAAGCTTGCCCTTTTCCGCTTCGTCCAGCAGCCAGTTCTCAGGGCGGCGGTCGCCCAGTGCGTAGGCCAGCGCGAAGGCGATTTCACGTGGCGTCAGCCGCACGCGGTCGCCCGTTGCGGCGCCGCCCGTCTCCCAGCGGAAGACGGCTTCGGGCATTAAGAAGACCGTCGCCAATGTGTACTTCACGCCGGTTTCGCGACCTGCTTCTTTAATGTTGCGTTTCATCAAGGCGGTGAATTTCTGCAGTTCTTCATCCGTTGCCTGGCGGCGTAGCACGTGCTGGAAGTGGCTTTGCATCGCAGCGGCGATTTCATCGTCCGTGGCAGGCGAGTCCGTATCGAACAGCCGCATGTATTCCTTGCGGCCAGAGCGGTCTTTCACCGCCTTGCCTTTTTCCATCTTGTGGCTGGTCAGATAGTCCGCGATCAGCAGCGCGTTGCGAATCAACGACTGCGTGGTAGGCTCGTCCACCTTGGGGGCGCCCATATCTTTGAAGGTCTTTTTGCCAGCGGGTGAAAAGGGCTGACTGACGCCTTCCAGCCGCTTGGCTGTATCGCCGGTGAAGGCCGCGTAGATTTCCGGGCTGAGCCGCCGTGCGCCGGTGGGCGCCGGTTCTGACGCTTTTGCTGCAAGGCCGAACAGCAGTTCGTGCGGCACTTTGTTGCCATTGTCGTAGGCTTCGCGCCGCGCCAGATGTTTGCCGGCGCGTTTCATCTCCGCCTTAACCCATTGGATGATGGCAGCGGTTTCCGCGCTGGAGGGTTGCTTCTCGTCCTCCGGCGGCATCTTGCCGGTCTGCAGCTTCTCGACCACAAAGGCCCACCGGGCAGCCGAGATGTTTGTCATATCCGGGTCCAGCGTATCCAGCCGCAGATCGCCTTCCTGCGTGTCAGCACCATGACAGGCGCCGCAATACTGGGTCAGAAACGGCGTGACCTTCTGCTGGTAGAAGACTTTGCCAACTTCGGCAGGAGCGGTTTCATCCGCAATCAATGTGGCAGGCAACGCGAAGGAGATCAGAGCAAGCAGCAGCGGAGCGCAGCGGTAAATCATTAGATAGACTCGCAGCCAAAGGTGGGACCAGCATAAAACTGCATTCGATTATACAAAACTGCCGGCAGAAACGCGAGGAATATCTCGCAGCGACGACCGTCGCCAGCAGCCATCAACCTATGGCAACCGGCACAACACACGTTACTTCTTCCGCCCGCACAATTACAACTTTCCGCCCACGGCGGATATCCGCGCCACGCTGGCGGAAGGCTTGCGGCGGGCGATGCAAGCAGTAAAACTGTGGCATTGCTTTGCTACCAATGCGAACTATTCTACAGCCTGCTGCGTAGCAAGGTGACGGTGTTGTGTGGACAATGGTCCTGCGACACCGGAACGAACCTCATCCCGCTCTCAAAGTACCTTCCGCCGGCCCGCCCGCTATGTCCGATTTTCTGCTGTTTTCCGCGGCTAACGACTGGATTCATCAGTGGTTCACCCCTTTCTGGATATTGGGGCTGGGTTGTCTGCTGACGCTGATTGTCCTGGCAGCGATCTGGGGGCTGATGTACGCGGTTGGACTCGCCTGGCCGCCGATGAAACGTGTGGCGGACCTGGCGTTGCGAAGCTCCGTTGAAGGCGGCATGCCGTATGTGCTGGCCGTGGTCGCGGTGCTGGCTTCGTTCGCCCTCCTGCTGTATCCCGCGGTCGAGAACCCGGTCGATATCCTGGCCGCCGTCGCGCGGCTGCCTTACGCCGGTGAGACAACGTACGAAGAAGAGATTCCCGTCGCCACGGGCAAGGGCTACCACGAGTTCAAGATCAGGTTCTACGGCGACGAGATTAAATCGCTGGTCTTCAATGGTGAAGAGCCCATGGTGGTGGCCGTCACCAAAGACACCAGCGTCACCGGCGCCCGCGAATTCCGCATTGAAGCCAATACAGAAACACCCTGGACCAACACCTCCGCCCGCGACAACCCTTTCAGCAACAAACGCGTTGACGCCCTGTACGTACAGAACCGCGGCGCCGCCCCTGCCAAGCTAAAAATCACCGCCCGCACCGGGTCCGCGTATCCGGAGACCGCCGCCATCTTCTGGACAACGGGCTTCATTACGCTGGTCTTCGGGCTGTACTTCCTGCAGTGCCTGCTGCTGCCGAAACTCTCCGCCATCGCGCTGGCGACGACTAAGAGTGAGATCTACCAGATGTCGTTTCTGCTGGCGATCTCCATCGGCGCGATGCTGCTGTTCGCCTTCGTCTGGGTGCCGTACTTCACCTTTGGCGAAGACATTAAGATGCTGAAAGACGCCGGGCTGACGGTCATCAAAGTCATTGGCATCATTCTGGCCGTATGGGCTGCCAGCAAGTCCATCGCGGACGAAATCGATGGCCGCACCGCGCTGACGATCCTTTCCAAGCCGGTCGCCCGCCGCGACTTCATTATCGGTAAATTCGCGGGCATTGCCTGGGTGCTGGTCGTGCTGTTCTTTGTGCTCGGCGCCTGGTTCATGCTGTGGACCGGATACAAACCGATTTACGATGGACGCGAAAGTTCTGCCGCCGATCTGTCGTGGCAGCTTTGCTTTGCCGAAGTGATTTCGATTGTCCCCGGCCTGATTCTGTCCTTCCTGGAAACCATTCTGCTGGCGGCCATCAGCGTGGCGATTTCAACGCGGCTGCCCACGCTGGCCAACTTCGTCATCTGCTTTACGGTGTATCTGCTCGGCCACATCACGCCGATGATTGTGGAATCGGGCGTCGGCCGGTTTGAAGTGGTTTCCTTTGTCGCGTCGCTGGTCGCCACCGTGTTCCCGGTGCTGGACTACTTCGACACGCAAACGGCCATCTCCGCCGGCAAAACCGTCCCGCTGGAATACCTGGTCTGGGCGTTCATCTACTGCGGCATCTACGGCGCCATCGCCATGCTGTTAGCCCTCGTGCTATTCGAAGACCGCGACCTCGCGTAGCGTCTGCCGGCACTAACCCGAAGCGCGCTTTTTGAAGTTGCACACTTTGAGCATTGTACCCTCGCCCACTTGTGGGAGAGGGTGGCACGAAGTGCCGGGTGAGGGCTTTCCCGGCTGCCATAAAACGTTCAGTTGCCTTCAAATGAAGTGCTTTGCGCGTTTCGACGGGGCATCGCTTCCCCCTCATCTGGCCTCCGGCCATCTTCTCCCCCAAGGGAGAAGAGCATGCGTTGCGGTGCAGAAGACAACTCTAACCACTAACCTCCAGCAACTAACCTCTACCTACCGTTCCGACAGATCAATCTGTTTGAACAGTGGCAGGTGCCGGTAGTAGACTTCCAGCATGCAGGTGGCCAAGGCGGTGGTGTAGATGCGGCCGCCGCTGCGGTCGTGCTTGTCGCGTGGTGTCCAGCTACCGGCGGCGTGCCCTTCTTTCTCCTGCATATCCACCAGGATGCGGCGCATCCGCAGGTTCCAGTTGTCCCAGTTCGGGCCGCCGATGTGGTGCATCGTCTGGGTGCCGTAGTACCAGTAGTAGAAGTTGGGATCTTCTACGGTGGGTAGATTGCGGGCGAGGTAAGAAGAACCTTGAATCAGCCCCGGTTCGCTGCGGTCCCAGCCAAGATACATCCGGCAGAGTAGGCCCTCAGCCGTCATCGCGGGCGTTGCCTTCTGCCCACGCTGATAACCATAACGCGAGCCGCCATCGCTGCTGACGCTGTCTAAAAAGGCGCCGGCGAATTCCATCGTTTCATCGGGCACCGTCAGGTTGGCGGTCTTCGCACTTTGCAGCGCCATCAGTTGCCAGCCTACAACGCTGGTATCGCCGCGGTCACTACCCTGCTTGGGGTTGTAGCGCCAGCCGCCATCGCTGTACTGCGACTCGACGATGAAGTTGACGGCTTTCTGCGCGGGCGCCCGCAACTGCTCGTCGCCGGTCATGGCGAAGGCTTCGCACAGCACAATGGTCGCCTGCCCGTGGGCGTACATTTTGGTGTTGCCGGAAGAACCACTGGCCAGAAATCCGCTGTCCTCCTGATTCTTCACCAGCCACCGCAAACCGCCCGACACCTGATCCTTGTATTTACCCACCAGATGGCTCTGCCCGGCGCCTAGAAACGGCAACAGCACCAGCGACGTGCCGGCCGCGTCGCTATTGGTGGAGCCGTGGCCGCCACAATCGCAGCGCGGCATTCCTGGCCGGTTGTGAAAGCGGTTGAGGCTCCAGCTGCCGTCGCGGTTCTGATGTTCGCTCATCCATTTCAAACCGCGCGAAACGGCCGCTTCTGTCTCGGTCGTACCGCCTTCGAATGTCACCATCTCCACCCGCACGCGTGGATCGCGCGCGGCGAACGTGGCGGCCGTTCCCGGCGATTTACTGCCCGTCCGCGCGGCTTTGATCCGTTTGCGCACCCGGCTCAAATCCGGCAAGTTCGGGTTAGAAGAACTGGCGTCGAGGCGTAGTTCGCGGGCGTCCTGATCCGCCCGCACCATCGCATCGCGCGTCTTCGGGTCGGACATGTCCACATCCGCCGGGACAGGCAGATCAAAGCGTTGTTCTTCCGCCTTGATAATGCGCGACTCACCACCGCCAGCGCGATCGTTATCGACGACGGTGGAAAGTACGATCTCGCGATTCTTGTAGCTCGAAAACGTCAGCAGCGCGAGGATCGTCAGCACGACCAGATGAATCACGGAGCTAAGCAGCCACGCCGGCGTGTTCTTCAACAATCCGCGCAACCAAAGCAGCAGCGGATGCTTCTTCGACCGTCTGCCATACCGCCGCGTCAGATCCGCTTTGCGGCGTCGCGGCGCCTGCGACTTGCGGCGGGCGCCTGGTGGCGGCGGAGGCGTGGTTTTGGAACGCGTCTTTTTGCGTTGCGGCTGCTTCTGTGGATCCGACTTATCACGCTGTGCCTCACGCGTGGCAGGGGCGCCAGCGGGTCGTCCGCGCCGGCCGCGGTCCGCCGGGTTTTCTTTCTGAGGCCGCGGTTTTGTCTTCTGGCTGGCCGCTGTTTTGGAAGAGGGTGCGGCGCCGGCTGCGGCGCGGCTGGGTTTGGGTTGCGGGCGGCGGGTGGATTCGCGTTGTCTGGCTTCGCGTTGTTGCTGTTGATACAGGCGCTGGGCTTCGCGCTCCTGCTCTTCGGTCAGCTCAATGCTGGCTCCGCAATTCCAGCAGTCGGCAATCATCAGCCACAGCCGCACCGACATGGGCGCGTGGCAATCCGGGCAGCCGCACATGATGACATCGCCCTGCAACCACAACCCGCCCGGCGTCTTTTCAGCAGACTCACCACGCCAGCTACTCTTCGCCTTTCGCGCGGCGGCCTGTCGTCCGGCGGCTGGATCGTATCCCTTGGGCGGCGCAATTTCTTCGCCGAAACCCAGATGCGACTGACCGCCGGGCGGCGATATTTCTGGCAACGGCTCTGACGATTGCAGATCAAAGACGGGCAGCGGGTCCGCGGAAAAATCGCCCGCGGCTACATCCACATCAACCGGAGTTCCCCACGATGCAACACCTGCGGGCATCTGCTGGCCGTTCTGCGAGGCATCATCCATCGGCGTTGGCGCAAGCTCGTCCTGCAACTCGCCACGAGTTGGCAACGGCGAGAAGTTGAAGTCCAACGTAGAATCGTGATGCAGTTCCTGGGGCATAGATGGTTCCGTCAACCGCGGCCAGCAGCACTCAGCCACCAGCCCTCTTCTACCATATCGCCATGAACTTCCGCAGCGTTACATCCCCTGCGCACAGGCCTGCAGTTTAACACCGAATGGCCGCAGGCAGAAACGCATTCTGCAACGCTTCCCCAGCAGACACCCCGCCGGCGGCAATTGCCGGAACCAGCGCAAACTGTTTCCAGCACGGTTTTTACAGCTGCGTAGTGCGCCAATTACCTGCAATTACACGTCCAGGTTGCGGACTTCCAGCGCGTGTTTCTCAATGAACTCGCGCCGCGGTTCGACCTTATCACCCATCAGGATGCGGAACATTTCGTCGGCAGCGGCGATATCCGCCATGCCCACCTGCACCAGCGTGCGGTTGGCCGGGTCGAGCGTGGTATCGCGAAGCTCCTCGGCGTTCATTTCGCCCAGTCCTTTAAAGCGGGTGACTTGCAGGCCCTTTTCACCGGCTGCACGGACCGCAGCCAGCAAGCCACGCAGGTCTTCCAAAGGCGTTTCTGTCTCGCCGCGTTTCAGCACATAGCGCGGATCTTCAACGCCCGTGCGTTCCTGCGGCAGCAGCGCCTGAATATTGAAATTCAGCTCACGCAGCTTCTTCAAGCCGCTGTTGATCGTGCGGACTTCGTGCAGCTCTGTCACATGCAGACGCTCGCCCATTTCTTCCAGTTTGTCGCCGTTGCTTTCCGTGTCAGCATCAGGCGTTTCGCCTTCGTCGGCAACATTGAGTTCACCGCTGTCGGCTTCGCGTTCTTTGATAAAGGCGTCCATCTCTTTGCGGGTCGTGAACCAGTGCTCCTGCCGGCCCACAAAAGCATGAAACACGGGCAGCAACTGCGATTCATCGTTCATCCGCGCCGCATGAGCCCGCAGGCTTACACCGCGACGTTCCAGCGGCAGCAGGCCGTGCTCTTCCATATCCGCCAATGTCCGGCAGAGACGCTCCATCTCTTCGCCTTCCAGCACGCGGCCGCCTTCCGGGTCGTGGAACGCGGCGTCCGAAAGACCCTTTTCAAGCAGCTGCGTTTTCATCTCCTCTTCGGTCTGCACGTAGTAGGTCTGCTTCTTCGTCTTCACGCGGAACAACGGCGGCTGAGCCACATACACGTGGCCGCCGGTGACTAGACCGCCCATCTGACGGTAGAAGAAGCACAGCAGCAGCGTGCGGATATGACTGCCGTCCACGTCGGCGTCCGTCATGATGATGATTTTGTTGTACCGGCGTTTGCTAAGATCCTGATCCTCGCCAATGCCGATGCCAATCGCGCGGATCATCGACTGCACTTCTTCGTTGGCAAGCACTTTGTCGACGCGCGATTTATACGCGTTGATAATCTTACCCCGCAGCGGCAGAATCGCCTGATACTCCCGCAGCCGGCCGCCCTCGGCACTGCCGCCGGCCGAATCACCTTCCACCAGGTAAAGTTCGCTCTTCTCCGGGTCTTTACTCAAACAGTCACGCAACTTGCCAGGCAGACTTCCACTGCCCAGCACACCTTTCTTACGCTGCACCAGCAGACGCGCTTTTTTCGCTGCCATGCGTGCTTCGGCTGCGGTGATGCCTTTGCGGACCAGGGCTTTGGCCGTACGCGGATTCTCTTCCAGGAAGTTGCCCAAAGCTTCGCCCACGGCGGAGTTGACGATGCCTTCCACTTCGCTGTTACCCAGCTTGGTTTTCGTCTGACCTTCAAACTGCGGATGCGGCACACGCATCGACACTACGGCTGTCAAACCTTCGCGGAAGTCGTCGCCCGTAGGGATCAGATCCTTATTGAAAAGGTTTGCCTTCTTGCCGTAGTTATTCAGCGTACGTGTCAGAGCTGAACGGAAGCCAGATAGATGCGTACCGCCATCGATCGTATTGATGTTGTTCACATACGCGTGAACGTTCTCCGTGAATTCACCGGAGTACTGGATCGCCACCTGATACCCGACGGCGCCGCCTTCGCCTGGCTGTTCGCCTTCGATAAAGATCACATCGTTGTGCAGCGGTTCGCTCGCGCGGTTGAGCCATTCGATGTACTCAATAATGCCGCGTTCGTAATAGAACTCGTCCTCGTCGTTGTTCCGGGAATCTTTCAGAATGATCCGCACGCCGGAGTTCAGAAACGCCAGCTCTTGCAGACGTTTGCGGACGGTATCGTAATTGTACTTCGTTACCGAGAAGATGCCCGAATCGGGTTTGAACGTGGTCCGTGTGCCACGCTTCTTAGTCTTACCCACGCGGTTGACCGGACTGGTGGCGGCGCCGTATTCGTACTCCTGCTGATAGACGTGGCCATCGCGATTGACTTCCACCTCGGCCCATTCCGAAAGGAAGTTCACCACCGTCACACCCACGCCGTGCAGCCCGCCAGTGGCGCCGTACGCAGCGCCTTCTTCGCCGCCTTCGCCAAACTTACCGCCGAACTTCAGTTTGGTCATCACACCTTCGAGCGTCGAAAACTCACGCCCTTCGGCTTCGCTAAGCTGTTCGTGCCGTTCAACGGGAATCCCGCGGCCATCGTCTTCGACGGTGATCGAATTATCGTTGTTGATCGTAACGGAGATGCTGTTGGCGAAGCCGGCCATTGCTTCGTCAATCGAGTTGTCGACGACTTCATAAATCAGATGATGCAGACCACCGCCCGCCGTATCGCCGATGTACATACTGGGGCGTTTGCGGACGTGCTCCAGGTCCGAAAGATGCTGCAGGTCTTCCTGGTTGTATTCGCTATCGGCCTGCGCCACACGGCGGATCGGAGCCACCTGTTCGGGTGCTTTTTCTGGTTGTGCTGCGTCTTCTGGTTTATCCGTACTCATACTCTTTCTTTCTGCAAACACTATGAGAGGCAGATCCGGCTGCTCTTATTTAAACGATCTCGCCGATACGGAATTTCAGATCTTTAATCTGAAGATCTACCGCGGCGTGCTGTAATTTTTTGAGGATGTTTTTCTTTTGAAAGGTCAGCTGCTGCATGACGGCGGAACTACGCACGAATACTTCCAGCACGCCGCGGCGGACGTTGCCCGGACGCGTATGTTTTGCGAACGTCTTTCCGGCCGCCTCGGCCCATAACCGCTTCAAATCACCCGCCACCTGCGTCTGCGCGTAGCCACGCTTGGCAAGCAGCGAACTCATCACTTCCTTCATCGCCTTCGGCGGCCGCGTACGCCACTTCCGCTTCTCCGAGTCATACGCCAGATTCCGCAGGTCCTGCTCTTCGTAGTTATCCATCAACGCTCTTCTATTCACTAAGCAGCACACACTAACCCGAAGCGCAAGCGAGGGGCGCCGCGGTGCGTAGTATCTCGCCGGTTCAAGTAATCATTCGATGTATTGCGA
The DNA here is from genome assembly GCA_965233625.1 of Pirellulaceae bacterium. Taxonomy (GTDB): domain Bacteria; phylum Planctomycetota; class Planctomycetia; order Pirellulales; family Pirellulaceae. The sequence continues at coordinate 4,706,872 of OZ247499.1, read as the reverse complement.
TTTAGCCAAAACACCTCAGTGTCGCATTACCTCAAACGCCCCTCGCTCGCGCTTCGGGTTAGTTTGGATCACTGACCATCTCGAACGTACAAAATGGCTGCCTCCAGACTATCCTCGTCATTCAGGTAGCGAATACTACCTCGACTCGCCCACCACTTCTCGCGTGGGATGTCATTACCTTTCAGTGAACTGTTTTCCTTCAATCTGCGGGTTGTCCATGCTTTCAATTGCCTACGGACTTCTGTTGGAGCTGACTCTGCACTCACCACAACGTGAATGTGATTCGTGCGGCAATTCACAACGTGCAACGTCCATTTCCGGAACTCGCAATGCTGAGAAATGACTTCTTCAACGATTGTTCTTTCTACATCCTGGAGGCGACAAGCATCCTCCGTCATACGAATTCCAGCATCCGATTCCAGGACACTATCTGGTTCTTTCCATCCCTGGTGATAGTCGACCCAACCGCGATTGTCTCCCGGAAGCCAGGTTCCGTAGGTTGGCAATGTCAGAAAATATCCTAATGGATCATCCCGGATGATTCGTCCGCTCTCACGTCCCTCCATGCTGAACCTGCATTGATCTCAATCTCGCTACACATCGCGTTTCAGGGGCATGATGACGTAGTCGTAGCCGTCGTCTGTGCTGAGCAGGGCGGCCTTGTCGCCGTCTTCCACTTCGAAGGTGAACGGCCGGCCGGGATCCAGCACACGGAGGAAGTCTGAGACGAAGCGGTGATCCAGCCGCAGGACCGTCGGATCTTCTTCAAACGCGATGGGCATCTCCACCCGCGATTCACCCACTTCCGACGTGGCGCCGGTCAGCACGAGGCTGCCTTTTTCGAAGTTGAAATCGATACCGCGGCTTTCGTTGGTTGCGACGATCGCCGCCTGACGGATCATCGAGTGCAGCGGCCCGGCGGTCATCTCCACGCGGGCGGCCTTGCGGTTCTTCGGAATCACGTCACGCCACTTCGGAAAGCGGCCTTCGACCAGGCGGGAATACAGCGTGACGCGGTCGCTGTGGATCAGGATATCGTTGCCACGTGCGGCGATCTGCACGTTGGCTTCGTCGTTGGTTAAAGACCGCTCGAGCACCTGCATGGCCTTGCTGGGCACGATGGTCGTGACATCACCCGATTCGTGACCACCCTCGGGCGTTGCCGGGCCTTCCATCTTGGCCAGACGACGGCTGTCGGTGCCGACGGCCACAATCTGCGTGGGCTCGAACTCAAGCAGCACGCCGCCCAGGGCGTAGCGGGCTGTTTCTACGTCCGTCGCGAAAACGGTGCGGCGGATCAGTTCCCGCAGCACCCGCGCGGTGATGGTGTGATACTTTTCTTCGGCAAACTTCGCCACATCGGGAAACTCCGCCGGGTTCTCACTCGGCAGGCGGAATTTACTGCGGTCGCCCTTCACGATGGCGCCCTGCTCATCGGTTTCAATCGTCAGCGTCTCGTCACTGCTTTCACGCAGGATAGAGGTGAAGCGATCCTTCGGCAGCACCGCGGCGCCTGCCTTCTCAACCTCCACGCCCTCCACATCAACACGGACACCTAGTTCCATATCGGTTGCACTAAGCGTTGCCCCGTCGTCGGTGACTTCCAGCTTGACGTTCTGCAAGATGGGCTTAGGGCTACGCGCCGGCGCCACAGCGGCTGCGGTCTGGAAGGCTGCCTGAAACTTCTCGCGATTGAAAGCGATCTTCATGTAAAGGGTTCCGGGGCTGGTTCTTATTATTAGATTTTAAAAGAGTATTAGTAATAATAAGCGGCGGAAAATTGTCGACTCAGCGATTGTTTACAAGCTGAAAGTCATGTGATTCAAGGAACTTAACGCCGTTGTACTAATACTTATCCACCGTGGAAAAAGCGTTGCCGGTCTGTTGATTGACTGTCCGTTAAATGTCTACCGGTGACGGTAATTTAACCACACCAGACCGCGATGTTGAACGAGGCGGTGTTACTGACATTTCCCGACACATATCCAACAGGTTTTCCACGAAAATAAAGGTTGAACATCAATGTTGTTTCTAGTCCCCTCGCCCCTCCGGGGAGAGGGTTAGGGTGAGGGGGGTTGGTCTTTCTGCTCGTCCATGGAGCGTGTTCTGATATGAAGTTCTATTGTCGATCAAAAAGTAAGAAGCAAGGTTGACTCCCCTCACCCCAGCCCTCTCCCCAAAGGGGCGAGGGAGCTATTGGCGCGGTTTGAATTCGGGCGTTAATCCGAGGTGGCCTGCTATGCCTCTGGCGACGGCTTCCAGGTCTTCTAACACATCTTCTGTGCTGACGCGGAAGAATTCCCAGCCTTCGTTTTCCATCTTCGCCTGCCGGGAAGCATCGGCTTGGAAGGTGTAATCGTGATACCCGCCGTCGATTTCAACAATTAGTTTCTGTTCGACACATGCGAAGTCTGCGTAAAACGGTTCGATAGGATGTTGCCGACGGAACTTCAGGCCACACAACCGGCGTCCACGCAGCACCGACCAAAGCAACGATTCAGCTTCCGTCTGCTGCTCGCGAAGCTTACGCGCCGTGTGGAGGGTTTGTGGTTTAAGCTTGTGCGGCATAATTCGAGGTTAAACGTGACAAAGGATTTTCTATCTAGTCCCCTCGCCCCTTTGGGGAGAGGGTTAGGGTGAGGGGGGTTGTTATGTCTGCTGGTCTGTGGAGCGTGTTTTGATTTGAAGGTCTATCATTGATCAGCAAAGTAAGAAGGAAGGTTGACTCCCCTCACCCCAGCCCTCTCCCCAAAGGGGAGAGGGGGCTAATTACAGTTCAATGCTGGCTTGTTCCACCACTTGCCTTAGGGTTGGTTCGATTTCTAGTAGCTCGGCGGTTTTGCGGCAGCTGTGCATGACGGTGGTGTGGTCGCGGTTGCCGAAGTGGCGGCCGATCTGCTGGTAGCTTTTGCTGGTGAGTTGGCGGGCCAGGTACATGGCGACGCCGCGGGCCTGCACAATGTGTTGTTTGCGGGTGGAGCTTTTTAGCTCTGCCACTTTTACGCGGAGGCGTTTGCAGACGAACCGTGTGATGGCTGAGAGAGGCGTCTCGGGGCGGCCGGCGTGCTCGCGCAGAAACTGCTGTATGGCCTCGCCGCTGATGCGGGCAGGTGAGGCTGGTAGCGGTCGCTGCTGGGCTGTAGCGGTGTGGCGAAGCTGCAACAGTGCGGCGTTGAGCTGCGGCCAGCATCCTTCGACCCCATCGGCCAGGCGGGCGGCGCCGTCTGCCGGTAGATGAATCTCATGCACTTCCGCCAGATGTTCAAACATCACCTTCCGCGTGCTGGCGGTTGGCGGTGCGAACGGAATGACCAGGCCGCCACACAACCGGCTGCGTAGCGGTTCGATCAGCGCCGGAGAGCCTGCGGGCGGTTCTTCCGCGGGCGAGCGGCGGACGGTGAACAGCATCCGCCCGCCTGCATTCATGCGGTCATCCATCAGGCGGGTCAGCTCTTCCTGGGCGGGCGTTTTGCCCGTCAGTTCCTGCAGGTCGTCAATCAGCAGAAAGCTGGCGTCGAGCATGCGGTCACGGAAGGCTTCCAGATCCTTGGTTTCCAAGGCGAAGGCGAAACTACGCGCGAAGTCGGCGCCGGTCGTCGCCACAATCTGCGCGGTGACGTCGGCAGCCGCCTTTTGCTGACCGCTATCCTGTTGTCCCTGATGTGCAGTCTGGCCCCATTGGTTCAGAACGCTGCGGGCGACATGGGATTTGCCGGTGCCGGTCGGGCCGCAGAAAACCACAGGATTGCAGTCGGGTGTAGCTTCGCCTGTGAATTGCGAGAGCAGTTCGCTGACCGCAGCGTCCACCAGCACGTTCTCTTCACCGGCGATAAAGCCAGCCGCGAGGCTGCTTCCGGCAGAAGAATTCGGCGTTGTGGAGTGGCTGACCACCAGATGGATTCCAGACGCAAGTTGTAGGTACGGCTGACCTGGATTCGCTCGTCAACGGGGAGGTCAGGACCGGGGCAAAAGGGCCGTGCTTTCCGCCTTGGTAAATCGCCGGAAACGCACCGCTGATTATACCTTTTCGGGGCGTGCAAGGCGAGCCTGAAGCGTCTAATTCCGCGCCGTTTTATGACTGCGTAAGTTATTGGTAGTTTTCAGGATAAGGTCGGCCGCCTCACTACTTTCGTCAGGCTCTGTCAGCCTTGCGCAACTGATGCGAATCGAACTGCTGATAACATCCTCAGAAAGCCCCATCGCGGTCAGTACGGGCGAAGGTTCGCTGCTGCCGCTGGCGCACGCACTACCGGTGGAACAGGCCAGACCGGCGCGGTCCAGGGCCATCACCAGCACCTGCCGGTCGATGCCGGGAAACGCAATACTGCTGGTATGTGGCAACCGCGGCGCCTCGCTGCCATTGATGATGACCGTCGGATCGCCGGCCCGTAAACGCTGCTCCAGATCATCTCGGAACTCCCGCATGGCGGCTTCGTGGGCGACCGCGTCTTCGTGCCAAAGTTGCAGTGCTTTGGCCATACCGACCGCCAGCACCACGTTTTCTGTGCCAGGCCGGACGCCCATCTGCTGAAAACCGCCTCTCAGAGTCGGATTGATGACAGTGTCGCCCCGCAGAATCAGCGCTCCGATGCCCCGTGGCCCATGAAATTTATGCGCCGCGACGGTCATCGCCCCCACGCCAAGTTTCTGGAAGTTGACGGACACTTTGCCCGCCGCTTGCACCGCATCGGTGTGCATCACGGCCTGATGGTCTGCACAGAGGGCGGCAATTTGCTGCACCGGCTGCAGCACGCCGGTTTCGTTGTTGCCAAGCATCACACTGACGACACCCGCGCCGGCAATTGCCGCTTCCGCCTGAGTCAGATCGACAACGCCGTCGCTGGAAACGGCCAGTCGCATCACTTCTGTCCCCGTTGCTTCCAGCAGGGCGGCCGGCGCTTCGATGCTCGGATGTTCAATCGCCGAAATCACCAGTTTCGCAGGTCCGCCTGCGGCAATTGCGGCCGAGGTCAGCCCGTGAATGGCGAGGTTATTCGCTTCTGTGCCGCCGCTGGTGAAGATCACATGATCGCGGTGCATGCCGCTGCGGGCGCCCAGGATTTCCGCCACCTGCTCGCGGGCGTCTTCCAGTAACCGGCGGGCAGCGCGGCCGGGTGCATGCTGACTGGCCGGGTTGGCGGCGCCATAACAGGCGGCCATCGCTTCGACCACACGTGGCTCGATCAGGGTGGTGGCGTTATTGTCGAGATACATACCTTCTATCATACGCAGCCGGTACAAAGCCGCGCAGCCCCCGGCGCAATCCGCCCCCGCTACCGGTGCAACGGCTTTCACTTCGCGGCGATTTCCGCAACACTGAAGGTTGGCCCAACACGCTTCCTACTGCCACCGCATTTGTATGCCCACCATCCGCCAGCTACCTCCTGCCGTCATCAACAAGATCGCCGCCGGTGAGGTGATCGAGCGGCCGGCGAGTGTTGTCAAAGAGCTGATGGAGAACGCCGTTGACGCCGGCGCCACGCGGATCGAGGTGATTCTGGAATCCGGCGGCTTGGATATGATCCGCGTCGCTGATAATGGCTGCGGCATCGAGCCGGATCAACTGCACCTAGCGATTGCCAGCCATGCAACCAGCAAGATTCTGGATGCGGATGATCTGTTTGAGGTTGAGTCGCTGGGCTTCCGGGGCGAAGCATTGGCTTCGATTGCGGAGATCAGCCACTTCCTGATCCGCACCCGGACAAGCGATGCCAATTCCGGCTTCGAGCTGGAAGTCCGTGGCGGGTCGCCCGGCGCGGCGGCGCCTTGTGGCTGCCCGGTAGGCACCATCATGGAGGTGCGGAATCTGTTCTTCAATACGCCGGTGCGGCGTAAGTTTATGCGGACGCCTGGCACGGAGCTAAGCCACTGCACCGAGGCCTTCCTGCGTATCGCGTTGCCACATCCGGCCATTCACTTCACGCTGAAACATAAGGGCCGCGTGGTGCACGATCTGCCCGCGGTCAGCAACTGGCGGGAACGCATTGGCGCCATTTCCGGGCAGGATATTGCGGCGGCGCTGATTGGCATCGATAGCCAGTACGATGAGATTCATCTGCAGGGCTACGTCGCCGCGCCGGAGATCAGCCGTGGCAACACCAAGATGCAGTATCTGTTTCTTAACGGCCGCCACATCCGCGACCGCGCGCTGGGGCACGCTCTGGGCGAAGCATACCGCGGGCTACTGCTGACGGGGCGGCATCCGGTGGCATACCTGAAGTTTCAAATGCCGCCGTCGGCCGTGGATGTGAATGTGCATCCCACCAAACTGGAAGTGCGTTTTCAGGATGGCGGCAAGTTGTACAGCCAGCTGCTGGGTTCGCTGCGGAAGAAGTTTCTGACGACCAATCTGACAACGCACATTAACTCTGGCAAAGACGACAACCGCCCGGTATCGGCCGCCGCACCAGACGGAGACGAACAATCTTCGGCCGCCCTGTCCGGGCAGATGCCGGGAAGTCTGCCCGCCGGCGCCAGCGAGGCGGCGCTGGAGCAGCACCGGCGTGAACTGGTGGAATGGGCCAAAGGACAATTGCCCGTGACGGGCGATCGTGAAGCGGTCGAGCACCAGCCGGGTCTGCCGCTGGAATACGAACCGCGGCCGCAACTGGACCTGGTGCCCATCGCCCGCAGCGGTGACTATCAGGGCGGGCAACCGGCCACGCATCCGCACGCTGCACAGCATTTAAGTCCCGCACCGTCAGGAGAGGCGCCGCAGCATGGCGCCCCGCTGCAACAACCGGCGCACCAGCGGTCTGCCAACGCGCCGTGGCGGGCGACGGCGATGCAGGTCCACAACCGCTATCTGGTGGCCGAAGAAAAAGAAGGCATGGTGGTGATCGACCAGCATGCGCTGCACGAACGCATTCTTTACGAACGCTTCCGCGAGAAGGCTCTCCGCGGCGCCGTTGAAACGCAGCGTCTGTTGACGCCGGAGGTGGTCACGTTGACGCCAGCTGAGGCGGCCGCGGTGCTGGAAGAGAAAGAAACACTGGAACGCGCCGGGCTGCAGATCGAAGCCTTCGGCGGCGATTCCATTCTGGTCAGCGGCTACCCGGCGATGCTATCGCGATTGGACCCGGTCAGCATGATCCGCGAGATCGCCACGCAACTGACTTCCGGCGGCCAGACGCCCGGACGCCGCGAACTGCTGGACGATCTGCTGAATATGATGAGCTGCAAAGCGGCCGTCAAAGCGGGTGATCCGCTCACGCCCGAAGAGATCGAATCGCTGCTGGAGCAACGCCACCTCTGCCAGGACAGCCACCATTGCCCGCATGGCCGCCCCACATCTTTGGTCTTCACCCGCGACCAGCTAGACCGCATGTTCAAGCGGCACTAAGCGTCTGGCTTACGTTCTCAAAACGAAAAAGGCCGCACCATCGTGGGTGCGGCTTTTTTGTTGCGGCGTTCAGTAGGCAGTCTAGGACTTAGTACGTGTTCAAGCCAGCGGGGAACTGCGGCTGATGCGGGTTGAACTGTGGCTGGTTTGGATGGAAGGGCTGCTGGTTTGGATTGAACTGTGGCTGGTTGGGGTTGATGGGCTGCTGGTGCGGATTGAACTGTGGCTGGGTGCCGGGGTTGCCGGACTTCAGGTTGTGAACTTCCTCGGTCCACTGATTGCCTTGGCTGTCGCGGCGGACGATCTTGCGGGTGATCTGCGAGTGGGGTTTGCCGTTGGACCGCCAGGTTTTGCCGGTGACGTGGACCCGGTTGCCGGCTGAGTCTGTGGTGTAGTAGTTGACGTTTCGGAGGCTGCCGGGGTCGATGATGTTGCGGTCTTTGTCGAGGGCCGAGTTGTGAATCTGCGTCTGCTCGGTTTTCAGTTTCCAGGTGCCCGTGGTGTAGTCGTACACCATCTCTGTGGGCTTGGTTCCGCTGTTGTGGATGACCGGGTTTACGAAGTCAGGCACTTCAATCTTAAAGCCGCCCAGGTCAAACGACTGGGCCTGAGCCAGGCTGGCGGGAACGATAACAGCGGCGAAAGCGAGGGCGATGAAGGTGATTGTCTTAAGCATCGGAAGGTTCCTTTTCGGAGAGGTTGAAAGTGTTTTTGTCTGCCGGCTTCGTTGCCGGTAACAAGGCACTTGCGCTTCAGCCTCAGGAACCCTCACACAATCTCAGAATTTCTTAGAAATCTTTCCGCCGGTTAAATCAGCCGTCTTCGCCCAGCTCAATCGAGCGGTCGGTGGCAGCGGTGACGGCGGCGATAATTGCCGCGCGGAAGGCGCCTTGTTCCAGCGCTTCGATCCCGGCGATGGTGGTGCCGCCGGGGCTGGCGACGCGGTCTTTCAGCACGGCCGGGTGTTCGCCCGTCTGCTGCACCATGGTGGCGGCGCCCAGCACGGTCTGCGTGGCCAGCGTGGTGGCTACTGCGCGGGGCAGACCCACGCGGACGCCGCCGTCGCTGAGTGCTTCAATCAGCATGTAGATGTACGCCGGGGCGGAGCCAGAGAGTCCGGTGACCGCGTCGATCTGTGTTTCGCGCAGTTGAAAGACCACGCCGGTGGCTTCCAGCAGGCTGCGGGCGATGTCCGCATCTTCATCTGTCACGCCATCGGCCAGGCAGAAGCCCGCGGCGCCGACGCCAACCAGGCAGGGCGTGTTCGGCATCACGCGGATAATGCGCGGCGTTTGGAAGGCCGCCAGATCCGCCAGCTTCACGCCTGCGACGATGGAAATCAGCAGCTGTTTTTCCGTGACGCTGCCGCCGATCTCCTTGACCACATCCGGCAGATACTGCGGTTTGACGGCGACGAAGAGGATGTCTGTATTGGCGACAACGTCTGCATTCCTGGTTGAAACATTTGCTCCCGGAATCTGCGACGTGAATGCGTCGAGCGTCTGCTGCGCCGGGTCGGCCGCGTAAATCTGTTCCGGCTTCAGCAGCCCTTTGTCTACAAAGCCACGCGCCAGCGCCTGCGCCATCTGCCCGGCGCCGATGAAGCCGGTTTTCTGCTGAATCTGCATGAGATGTCTTTCCGGGTGGACGAGATTCCGCCGCGGGTGCGGATGTTATGCTCACACTAAGCGCGAAGCGCAAGCGAGGGACGTTTGATTGAGTGCAGAAAACAAGGTGTTTTGGCCAAATGCCGGGAAGTCGAAAGCAGCTTAAACGGGCCATTCGCACCAACGCGGGGCGTCCCTCGCTCGCGCTTCGGGTTAGTGTACCCCCCTCACCTAGCCCTCTCCCCAGAGGGGCGAGGGGACCAGATTGAACGTCGTGCGGGTCGTTACTTATTTGCTGAAGAACTTGTCAATCACTTCCTGCTTCGGCGGCGGTGTGATGAGTGAGACCACGACCAGCGAGATGACCGAACAGAGGAAGATGGTTAACACGGGCATCGTTTCGATCGGTTCGCCAAAGGGGTTCGGGATATCCACGCTGAATTCCCGCTTGGCACCGAAGTCACTCATGTAGAATAGGATGCTCCACACGACGATGGTGGTAATCACACAGGCGTAGGCGCCGGCGGCGGTTAGGCGCTTCCAGTAAACGGAGGCGAACACCAGCGGGAACAGCGACGCGAAGCCGCTGAAACACCACACGCCCAGCAGGAAGACCGAACGCGGTTCGAGCAACGAGAGCACGTAGGTGATGACCACCACCGCAACGATAAAGCCGCGTGCGATCCAGACCTGCTGCGTCTCAGAGAAACGGTCTTTGCCTGCGTAGTGGTTGACGATGTCGTTGCCGAACATCGTGCCGACACACAGGAACTGGCTATCGAGCGACGACATAATCGCCGCCAGGATGCCTGCCGTCAGCAGACCGCCCAGGTAAGCGTTCGTCTTGGTCTTCACCAGGAATACGAGCACGGCGTTCGGGTTGGCAGCAACAGGCGGTGGGAGCTTGACCAGCGTGGTCGTGGCCCAGACGCCGATCAGCACACAGGGCACCCACACGATCATGATGAACACCGGGTGGGCGACCACGGAGAGCTTGAAGCTGTTGGCGGATTTGGCCGTCAGCCAGTGCTGGAACAGGTGGGGGAACATGCCCACCGAAAGCGGCACCAGCATATAGGTGAGAAACTTCGACATCGACATATCCTGCCGTGTCGCCCGCGCCGGGCCGACCGCTTCGGATGCGACCTGGAGATTCTCGAAGAAGCTATCTTTCTTACCCAGTGCAAAAGAGATCGCCACAAACGCCACGAGCCCCAGCACCATAAAGACCACCGTCTGAAACGCATTGGCCCAGGCCGTGCCGCGCATACCGCCGAAGAACACATAGATCAGCACAATCGCACAGATGATGGCAGAGCCTAGCCACTTCGGTATGGCGCCTTCAAGCAGCGGTCGTTTGGGCCCTTTGGCAGCTGGTTTGGCGGCGGCAGCGGGTTTGGCTTCCGCAGGCGCGGCGTCTTCGGCTTCTGCTTCGCTTTCCGCAGGCGCCGCGGCGACGGGCTTGGGCGGGATACCCGCAAACAGCGACGGAAAGGCGCCGTCGGTCATCTGCTGCATGACAACACCGCCGGCCATCACGCCGATCAGCAGGTAGGGAATCACAAGGCTGACCAGAATCGGGAACAGCAACAGCCCGATGCCGTTATTGTCCAGGCGGTCGCGGAAATATTGGATCTGCGTGGTGTAACCGTATTTCTTACCGAAGGACCACAGCTTCACACCAATGACAAAGAAGCACAGCGAGTGGATGATACCGCTGCTAGAGGCCAGCATCCCGTACACGCCGACACCGACTTTGTAAGCTTCGCCCGAGGAACCGACCAGCGCGAACGCCGTCATCGTGGTGCCAAACAGCGACATCAGCAGCAGGAACGGGCCAATGGAATGGCTGGCCAGCAGGTAATCTTTCTTTCCGCTTTTCAGCAGCCGGCTGGCAAATACGCCCAGAACCAGCAGCAGGGCCATATAAATGGCGATGATCACAAAACGGACCATGCCTTGCGCTTCAACACTCATTCCCCGCCTCCCTCTTTCACTGGTTCTTCCCCTGGCTGGTCATCTTCGAGTTCTCCAGGCCACGCGAAGATGGTGGCTAGAAACCAGGTGATGGAAGCAGCGATTGAAATGCAGGCGTGGTAGAACAGGCCAACGGGTATAAACCCGAAGACCAGCGTGCCGTCTTCCCAGAACCAGAAGTCCTGATGAAGGATAATCAGCAGCACCACCAAGCCCCACACCACAAAAAACATGGAGGACTTCGTTTTCATCGGGCGGGCTTCTCCGCGGGGGTGGGAAGGGCGGATAGTGGTTCCGCAACCGCGTGGGCGTTAGCAGAACCCGCGTCGTCAAACAGACGCGTTCTAGGTTGGATCAGTGTAATCCAACGGTTACCGCGTTACCAGAATACAGAGTTCGCCAGGGAGGGATACGATGTTGTGGCGTTATCCAATCGCCACATCTGGTCCCCTCGCCCCTTGGGGAGAGGGTTAGGGTGAGGGGGTACAGAATCCGTCCTTCATCAACGCTTTGCGGAGCGTAAACCGAACGGACAAAAGCTTCTTGTTGCTTCTTGGAAGTAGCAAGCGGACTCCCCTTTATCTGGCCTTCGGCCTGTCTTCTCCCCGGAGGGGCGAAGACGCATTATGTTGCCGCCACAACATAATATCCACATCCGAGTTCGCCATTGGCTGGCGTGGAAGCGTCCAATCAACGCACGGAATAAATTTTCATTTTTCGCGTAACGCCCCTGCATTCGTGTAGGTAGCCCATCAACGGCTTTCATTTAAGTCATTAACGCGAAGGAAAATCTGATGAAGAACACTGTCTTAAACTCGTGCAGCGCGAAAGTTCCGCCCGTGATCCGCAAACGCCGGATGGCGAAGGCTGGCGTCGTCCTGGCGTGCCTGGCCCTGATGCTATTTTTCACGACGACGCTTCAAGCGGGCCACGTGCGTACGGTCGCTGATGTAGATGGCGATGGGAAGGCCGATATCGTGGCCTTTGGTTATTCGGACGTGCTGGTCTCGCTAAGTAACGGCAAGCAGTTTCTGCCGCAAAAATCGTGGATCGCGGATTACTCCGACAAACAGGGCTGGGGCGATGAAGATTATGTCCGCACTCTTGGCGATGTGAACGGCGATGGTAAGGCGGACATCGTCGCCTTTGGTCACTCAAGCGTGCTTGTTTCGTTAAGCACGGGGCGGGGGTTCGCGCCGCAGAAGATCTGGATCAACGATTACGCCCGCACATCCGGCTGGAAGGCGGGCCGCGACTACCGCGCGGTGACCGACGTGGATGGCGATGGTCTGGACGATATCATTGCTGCGAAGGATGGCGCCATCTACTACTCCCGCAGTAGCGGGACCAGTTTCGCCGCGAAGAAAGTGCTGTTGAGCGGCGCCTACGACGCCAAGGTTCACGCCCTGCCAACTTCACACATCAGCTTCGGCGATATGAATGGCGATAAGAAGGCGGACATCGTGCTGTACACCGTCAACGCAGCAACGCCTTTGCTTTCTTATCGTGGCGGATTCAGCCGTGGTAATCCCATCAGCTTCGGAACGAAGTGGACCAGCCTTTACGCACCTCGCACGCTGGCGGATGTCAACGGCGACCGTAAGGCGGACCTGGTTGGATTTTCTGGCAACGGGCCCTACGTCAGAATGTCGGGCAACACCGCCGGCCCGACCCACTGGGTCGCAGGATTCAGTTTCAATGCGGGCGGCTGGGAATCGCGTAAACATGTCCGGGTATTGGGCGATGTAAACGGAGACGGCGCCGACGACGTGGTGGGCTTTGGCAGCAACATGGTTTATGTGTCGACGAGCAACAAGTCGTCCTTCGCCGAACCGACCCCCTGGCTCCGCGACTACGGTTTCAACAGCGGCTGGATGGTGGCTAACAGTAAATCGTTCCCTGCCGTCAAACCGCAGGTGGTGATCAACAAACCTCAGCGTTACCCGTCTGCCAACGTCGCAGCGGACAGTGGCGAGTTCTACCAGGGGAAGACCAATCTTGGCAAAGGCTACAACCTGTTCGCCCTGAAGTCCGACGATACGATCTGCAACCAGGTGCGGGCTTTTTCGAAGAACGGCTCTAGCGTAGAGATCTTCCGCAATCCTATCCAGATTCCTTCCAACCTCGTTTACAACACCACGACCAACGCTGTTTTCACCAGCCAGAGCAGCGCTAAGACTTCGATCTCGAAAGTTCAAAAAGCCTTGCAGACAAGCCTCGGCGTGGAAGGCTCGTACTCCGGCGTCACCGCCTCGCTGAAGGCTGGATACGGCGAAAACAGCGTCAAGAGCCGTAGTACATCGTTTGTTGAATACCGGGCAGCCATCAAACCGCTGGTCGTCGGCTTCAACGCCGGCATGACGCCATCGGTAACACCTGGCTTCGACGCTCAGACACGGAAATTCGCCAGCTTGACCTGGGACCAGTCGCCTTCCACCTACCGCGCGTTCTTCGAGACCTACGGCACGCACTATGTAAAGAAAGTTACGATGGGCGCCGAGTGCACGATGCGGGCCAGCGTGCGGCACACGTCGAACTTGAACGAACGTGATCTGGAACTGGCAGCCGCTGCCGCGTTCAAGTCTGCGGCTTTCGGGGCCGGTATTGAAAGCTCTGTTAAAACCAAGACATCCCGTTTCCAAAGCGAAACAGCGTCAACGCTCCGCTACGACGCCCGTGGCGGACGCGCCAATCAGATTGTTGACAAACAACTGACCCCGGCGAACTGGAAGGCCTGGATGGATACGGTCTACGAGAACGGCAACCTGCGTGATATCGATCGCTCGCTGGCGCCCATCTACACCGTTGTTACTCATCCAGCCGCCCGTAGAAACATCGAGGCTGCCCTGAAGAAATTCGCAGCCGAGAACAACGCTCAGCTCCCCGATGACCAGTTCGTCCCGACGGTTTACGAGTACCAGGTGAAGGTGCAACTCCGGGAATTGCACATCCAGAACGATAGCGATACGGGCGTTGACGCTGGCGATATGTTCTGGGAGGTCAACGGAAAAGTTGTCGACCCCCGTACCAAGGTTGAAAAAGAACGCGTCCTGATTGATGAACGCAAAGCCGATAACATCATCAAACTGCGGTCGGGTTCAAAATCCAAATGGAAGGATATTCAGGGTCGCGGCGCGTCTCACCAGTGGGATGTTTCGCCAGGGAAAGTCATCGTTCTCGGAGGTTACTTCTACGACAAAGACACTTCCAATCACGATCTGATCGGGAACGTGAATTCCAGAAGCAACACGATCAACCCTGCGACTTTCACAGGAACCAGGTATTTCGAAACACAACTAAGTGGCAAGGGCTCCGCCAAGCTGTACTACGCTGTCACGGTCACACCGATGCAGTAGTAGTTGCCTGATAAATAACGGATTAAAAACGAAACGCCACCGGGTAAATTACCTGGTGGCGTTTTTCGTGGTGCTGCCTCAATGATTCTTTCAAGGAGTGGTTACGCCGTGGGTTCGTCGCCATCGACCGCGTGCGACTTGAGTGCGGCCAGATCGCAGAATTCGACGGCGGACATGTGGGTGGCTTGTAACACCACTTGCGGCGCCATGCCTGCCAGAAACGCTTCCTGCCAGCGCTGTGCACACAGGCACCACTGATCGCCGGGCTTCAGCCCCGGAAACTCGTACATGGGCATCGGGGTGGAAAGATCGTTGCCACGCGATTTCGAGAATTCCAGAAAGTCCGCCGTCATCACCGAACACACCACATGGACGCCCGCGTCGCCGGCGCCTGTGTTGCAGCAACCATCGCGGTAGAAGCCGGTCATCGGATCGGTTGAGCAGGTCTGCAACTCAGTGCCCAGTACGTTTTTCGCTTTTCCCATCGAACTACCAGTTCCCGTTTTCTTACAGTTTAGATTCACACCGGCAAACACCGCGCCGGCAAGCCGCCTCAAGCTCTGATTATACCGGCAGAAGAAATTACCGCTTAACTCTGGCGCGGCGGGCGGCAATAATTCCGTGAATGAAGTGCGAATCAATTGATAGAGGTTGGTGCGGCTCGCGGCGCCGAACCGCGAGCAAGGGGCGTTTGATGCGGAGGCGAAAACACGGGTTTTGGCCGCATTTCGCAGCACCGCAACGCATGCTCTTCTCCCTTGGGGGAGAAGATGGCCGGAGGCCAGATGAGGGGGCAGCGATGCCCCGACGAAACGCGCAAAGCACTTCATTTGAAGGCAACTGAACGTTTTATGGCAGCCGGGAAAGCCCTCACCCGGCACTTCGTGCCACCCTCTCCCACAAGTGGGCGAGGGTACAATGCTCAAAGTGTGCAACTTCAAAAAGCGCGCTTCGGGTTAGTGTGTGCCGTGCGTAAAACACGTCATTTACAGTTGGATCGACGTGTTTGAGCAGCCGCGTGCTTTCCGTGGCGGAGGGTGTGCGGCTTGTTTGTGTTAAGATGAACGGAAAGGTCAACCCACCGCGACGGGTCCGATATGGGTCTTAAATTTTCACAATCCGAAGAGCCAGAAGCGCCACGCCGTGGCCGCATCAAAGAGCCGCCCAACTACCGGCTGCGCGGTGTGCAGTTCCGCCTGATGGTGCTTGTCGGCGCCGTCATGCTGACGCTGGTGCTGATGTATGAAGCGGGCAAGCCTTCCACCTGGAAGTGGATGTTCCGCGGAGAACGCGATACCGCGCAGCCGCAGCGCGAGGTAGATACTCGCATCACGCCCAAGGTGGAAAAACCAGCCGTGCCCGGCGCCGTTGCCATGACGCAGCCGGAAGATGTCGAGGTTGAACTGAACGCGGCGGGCGATCCCGTGGTGCAGACGCTGAAAGACGGCTGGGCGAAACAATGGGGCCCGCTCACAGATACGCAGCGCGACATGCTGATGCAGGCGCTGATGTGTGCACGGCTGAAGGAGACTTTTCCAAAGGACCGCCGCAGTGCGCTAGTCCAGGTTACGGAGCTGCTGGATCAGAAGTGGCAGACGTATCATATCAACGCGCTCGAAGCGGTCAGTTCCGCCGGCGACGATCTTTCGCCCCAGCAGCAGGAAGGCTGGGCCAACGTGCTTGAAAAAACGCAGCGGCACTGGGCGGACGCCCGCGAGGGGCTGCAACAGGTTGCCGCTGGCAAAGCGCCTGACAAGCCGCAACAGAAGGCGCTGGACACGGTGCAGGAGCGGCTGGACGAACTGGCGTTCTCGCTGGTGGAAGACAATACGCTGACGCGGTTTGACGAGCGGCACGCCTGGTTCCGTCTGGTGGAGAAACTTCAGCAGACCACTGCCCAGCAACAGAGTGAAATGTCCACCGGCGGCGTCAGCTACCTGCAACTGTACGACCAACCCGGTTTCTATCGTGGCAAAATGGTGACTGTCCGAGGCAAGGCCCGGCTGGCGTACCGTATTCCCGCGGCGAGGAATTTCTACGGTGTGGAACATTATTATGTGTTCTGGGTGAAACCCGTGGGCGCCAACTCTCCGCTGATCGTCTACGCGCTGGATGTGCCGGAAAACTTCCCGCCGGTCGAAGACCGCTACGACGATCCGCAGGACAATAGCATCGGCGATCTGGACGTCGTGTTTCACGCGTACCTGTTTAAACGCCGTGTCTATAACGCGCAGATCGGCACGCATCTGGCGCCCCAGTTGCTTGCCGCGGCGCCGGTGTACACCGCGCGGCCAGTCTTCACCACCCGGCATGGCGACCCGCCAAGCTTCTGGATGACGGTCGCCGGGCTGGCGGGCATTGCGCTGCTGGCGACAGGTATCGCCGTGGCCGCTTATTTCGGCAGTCAGTGGCGGTCGCGAAATCCATCGCTGGAACTGGCGGATAAGCCCAAAGAGAAGCCATTCAAATATCTGGATCACGCTGAACTGAAGCCTTCAGTGGACGAACAATTACGCCAGCTCGCCCAACGTCATTCAGACGCGGGAGGTGAATCCCATGACAAGTAAATCCGCAACATCCGCGCTGCTCTTCGCCTTGGTGCTGCTCAGCGCTTTGTATTCTTTTGCTCAAGATGAACCGGCGGAGAAACCGCCTGCTGAAGCGGAGAAACCTGCCGCGAAAAAGAAGGACGGCACATCCTTAGGCCCGGCGCCGTTCTGGGCGGATAAGAAGAACAAGCCGCAGGCGTTACCGCTGGTTTCGATTGAAGGCTCCCGCAAATTGCTGGAAACGTACGGCCTGGACGAAAGTCAGTTGCGCCGGTTCGAAGACAACGCGCCGCTGACGCAGACAGATCGCGAGCCGCTTATCAAAGTGCTGTACCGGCTGCCGAATTTCGGCGCCGACCGCGTGGCCATGTGGCGCGAAACGCCGCCCGCGTGGGAGAAGATGCGGGACGATCCGCAGCCCTATCGCGGACGGGTGTTTCATATCGAAGGTAAGGTGCTGGACATCACGGCGACCGCGCTCGAAGAAGATCTCGCGTCGCGGTTAGATTTCGGCGGCTACTTTACCGTCACGATGCAGGTTAAGGATTCGCCGCAGAAGGTCATCGCCTTTGTCCGCCAGATCCCCAAATCCTGGAAGCCCGGCGGCGCCATCCAGTACACCGCCAGCATCGAAGGCATCTTCCTGAAGACCGGTTCCGCAGATGGCGACAGCAACAAGATTGACGGCGAAGAAAAGGAAGCAGAAGCGAAGCCTTCCGCACCGGCGCCGCTTTATTTTGCCGCCATGCAACCTGCCTGGCGTCCTGAAAGTACGGATGAAGGTGTGCCTGAAAGCTGGGTGAAGCTGGCGTCTTGGGGCATGGACGTGGGACAGTTCGACGCTATCAAACGCCGCAACCGCAAAGGCCTCGGCGCCGGCGACCGCGAGGGCTTTTATCAGATGCTGGCCGCCACGGCCAACGCGCCTGAGGGCGAACTTGAAAAGCTGGCGCGCGGCGAATTCGAGCTGGCGCCGTTGCTGGTCGATCCGGTTTCGCAACATGGCCGGATGATGTTTGTGGAAGGCTCCGCCCGCAAGATCGTGCGGATCGAAGTGACAGAAGCTGACATCCAGAAGCGGTTTGGCATCACGCATTATTTCGAGATCGATCTGCTGATCCCGCTGGGCGATCAGATCATCAAACTTGCCGACGACGCGGACGACAAAAAGGCGCCTGTGTACCGCAAGCACTTTCCCGCCACCATCTGCGTGCTGCAATTGCCAGAGGCCTGGAAAAAGTACGAACGGCAGGACGGCGCCACTGCGGGCGAACTGGTGCACGAGCTGGTGCAGATTCCCGCCATCTACTTCAAACTTTGGTCTTATAGCAACGAGTACGTCACGCAGTTCGGCGAAGAACAGCGTCAGCCGGCGCCGTTGTTTATCGGCGGCATGCCTCAGCCCATCGTCGTCGAACGCGGCTTCAACATGGTGACGTCGGCGTTGCTGGTGCTACTGGCTGTGGCCGCCGTCGGCGTGTTCTGGTTCGGCCTATGGCGGTTCCGCGGCGAAGATTCGAAGTTCAAAAAGGACACGCTCGGCAAGCAATTTGAAGTCGCCGAGGGTAAGTCACTCAACGACATGGGCATCCAGGCCAGTAAAGGCCCGGACTTCAGCAATCTGAAAAAGTAACGCCCTTATAGACGTCTAAGCAACTTCCAGCCACACAATCTGGCATGGCGCCAGAGGTGTTGAAGTCAGATCAACCTGCTCGCCGGAAATCAGATCGCGACCGGCGGGCAACTCCGTAAGTTGCACGGGCGTACTGGCGAAGTTGGCAACGACCAGGATCTTCTGCCCGCCATCCACGGAGGTTCGTTCGAACGCAACGGCGGCGGGATTGCCGGTGGGAACGACCCGCTGCGTGGCATCCGGGTGAAAGGCTTTCTGCCCGCGGCGGGTTTTCAGCAGATGCTGATACTGCTTAAAGATGGCGGCCTGAACGGTGTCTTTATCCAGCTCCGCCGTGAGTTCTTCAAACGTGTACTTCTTACGGTTGATGCGGCGGTTGTGGCCGCTTTCTTTCATGCCGGCGATGTCATTGGGCGAACCGACCAGCGAATGGAAGTACGGCGCCGGCACGCCTTGCACGGCGAGCATGAAGGCCTGCGATGCCAGCATGCGGGTGATGTTCAGATCGACCTCTGCATCGTCATCCCACATGGCGGCGCGCCAGGTGATGTTCAGTTCGTATGGCCGCAGGTCGCCGTTGGGCAGCACACGCATGCTGACTTTGCCACCACGGTCGCGGGTGGCCTGCACCAGTTGTTCAAAACGCTCGCCTTCGACCAGCCCTTCTAATGGTCGCACGCCGATGCCATCGTGCGACGCGGTGAAGTTGAACCAGGTCTTGCCGGCGCCGGGCGGCTGCAGGTTGGTCAGCCAGTCTGCCAGCGGCGTGGCTTCGTTCTGCACATACGCGTCGAACAGCAGCGGCGGCAGGCTGAAGTTATAGACCATGTGGGCTTCGTCGCCGTCGCCGAAGTAGCTGATGTTCTCCGGATGCGGCACGTTGGTTTCCGTCAGCAGAATCGCCTGCGGCGCGACCATCTCGACCACGCATCGCATCAGCTTCACGACCAGATGCGTTTTCTCCAGATGCAGGCAGGTGGTGCCGATCTCTTTCCACAGGAACGCGATCGCATCCAGCCGGACAATCCGCGCGCCGCGGTCGACATACATCAGCAGAATGTCGAGCATCTCCAGCAGCAGGCCGGGATCGCTGTAGTTCAGATCAATCTGATCGGCGCTGAACGTCGTCCAGATCGCGCGGTCGCTGCCATCGGCTGCGGTGAAGGTGGTTAACAGCGGATGGCTGCGGGGCCGGGTCACGGCTGAAAGATCCAGCGACGGGTCCACCGCATGAAACCACCCCTGATACTTCTCTTCGCCTTGGAGATAGCCCTGAAACCAGTCGCTGTGCTGCGAAACATGGTTCAGCACCAGGTCGTACATCAGATCCACCTGCTCCGCAAGCTTCTCCAGATTCGGCCAGTCGCCCAGATGTGCATCGATCGCGCGGAAGTCGATGACGGAAAAACCATCGTCGGAAGAATACGGGCAGAACGGCAGAATGTGCACGATCGAAAGCCCCTCGGCCAGATCGTACTGGCTGATAAACCGGCCCAGCGTGTCGAGGCTGGCTTCACCCGGGTGGCTGATCTGGTCGCCGTAAGTGATGAGCGTAATGTCCGTCTCGTCCCACATCGGGCGTGGTTCAGGCGGTGTTTCCGGCCGGTATTTTTCGACCAGTCGCATGATCTGCGGCAGAATGTCCGATGCGGCGCCGCCATAGATAGCGGTCAGCAGATTTTCCAGTTTCGATGCACCTTCGGCGGATGAATTGCTCATGAACAACCGTGATGTGGAGCCAGTGAATTGTCTACTGCGAACCTCCGCCCGCAGCCATCGTCGTATCCGCCTTACGCGGCCATTGTCGTCGCGAGGCGGCAAAACTACAACCGGACGCAGTGAATCTTCCGCATACCGGCAAAGATCCAAGGGTGGAGAATCGCGCAAAAAAGGCTGAATTTTTCTGTCTTGCTGCGGCGACGGACTTTTTCTAATCTCCCGCCTGCCTGAAGGTCTCTTTTCTGCAGCGGGAGCGTCTGAACATCCCATGAACAGTTATTCCTATAACGCGTTGTCTTCCTATCTATGGACAATCACCGCGCTGGCCGCGCTGGCTCTGACGGGCTGTGCGAGCGGCGCCGTGTACTGGGGCAGCCCCTCGGTTGACGAGCAGGTGCTAGCGCTGGAAGACATGCCCGATCCACCGCTTAAACGTCCGGCCAGAGAGCGCCGCACTGCAAAAGCCACGGACGAGCAGGAGCCACAGACGCCCGGTTCCCGCCGCACACCTTCCACCGCCAAAGCGCCAAGCGACAGCCGGCAGGCGGAACAGGCAGCCACCACACCCAAGCGTGAAGCGGGCAAACTAGGCGGCAAGATGTCCGACCTTTTACGCGGCTCGGAGGCATCGCCCGAGATGCTCGCCAAATTGAAAGAGGCCGAGGCCGAAATTGACTCGGACATTAAGCTGGCTGATAGCAGATACCAGAAGCTGCTGGACGGCACGATGAACGATGTGGTCAAACGCCTGGAAGGCATCAAAGACGCCCCCACCGCGCCCGATACACCCGAAGCCAAAGACATGACAGAGGCGCCGCAGACGGGCATCGTCAACAACAAGCACTTCAAACAGCCCGCCGCAGACGCGCAGGCAACCACCGTCAACAAACCTTCTGGCGCCGGTAGACGCCTGCCCGAAGTGAAAGATCAGGTGACGGCCGCTTCGCAGGAAAGCTCCGCAGAACTAATCCGCAAATATGGATACGCCAACACCGGCGCCGGTAAGCCAACCGCTGGCGACACCAGCCGCGACGAAGCGGCGCCTGCTGCCATTCATCAACTGGCTTCAACACTGGACATTACAAATCCCTTACGCAGCAAAGTACCGCAGGCAACGACCGGAACGAAGTTGCCCAACAAGCTCGATCCACCCACGCCTTCGTACGTCGATTATAGTGTGAAGCAGGCAACGCACGTACAGCGCGACGCCGCAGAGGAACCGGTTCCCGGCGCCTGGAAAGAGCAGGTCCGCACCGCCATCGCCGAAATGCAGCGCGAGATCAAACACCGCGAGAAAACAGGTAAGAAGATCAGCGGTCAGGCAGAGGCCGAAGAAGAGATCAAACTGCGGATCCTGTACCTGCTGCTGGGCAATCGTCAGCTTGCCTTCGCTGAGTTTGACACCATGAATGAACAGCGGCAGCAGTACTGGCAGCAGCAGCTTTACGCGCTGGATGCACACTTCAATCCAAAGGGTTCGCCGCTGCACGACCAGCGCGCCGCCACAGCGCTGCGCTACCTGCGACAGAGCGTAGCGCACCTCTCGGCGCTCAGCCGGCTGGAAGTGCGTAATCTTCAATTTTGCACACAGGTCGATAGCTTCGGCCGGTTCACGACCTTTAAGAAGAACGAGTTCAAGCCGAATCAGGAAGTGTTGCTGTACGCAGAGATCGATAGCTTTCAGAGCAACACCTCAGAGAAGGGCGGATTCCAGACCAAGCTGCAGGGCAGCTACGAGATCTTCAATCTGGGTGGGCAGCGGGTTGCTGACTTCGTTTACCCGGTGGACGAAGAACACTGCACCAGCCGGCATCGCGACTTCTTTGTGCCATTCCGCGTATACATGCCCAAGCACATCAACCCCGGTGAGTACATCATGAAACTCACGGTGGAAGACAAGCTGGCAGAGAAATTCGGGCAGGCGGAAATCAAATTCAAAATCGTCCCGTAACGCATTGGTGTATATTACCGGGACGTGAAACTACCCCACACGTCTGACCGGCCCACCAATGACCGATCAACAAAGCACCGGGCAACAAAGCCGCTTGAAAGACCCGCTCGCTGGTCCAGGGATCTACCTCTGGATCTGGATGATGACGGGCATGGTCTGTCTGGCGATCACGCCGTGGGCGTTGATGCTGGAAGGATCAGGCAAGTTCCGCGATAGCGTCGTAGTGATGCTGGGCGGGATTGTGCTGAGCGTGCTGGCGTTTCTACTGGCCAGCTACTTGATCTATCTACTGGTCAGGCATTTCAGCGGCCTGGTTGAATTCTCTGCGTTGGGCGAGATGGTCCATCGCGGAGTGTTCTGGTTCACATCGCTACTGATGGTGGCGTATCTCGGCGGCTTGGTCTTCTGCATGGCGATGTTCGTTGGGAAACTGTGATGAAGGAACATACGCCCAGCCTGACCTTCAGCATTGGCACCATTCTGGCCGTGACCGCGGTCGTGGCGGTGCTGACCGCACTGACGGTGCGTTATCCGGGGATCGGTGTATTTGTAATTATCCTGGCGGCGCCGGCAGCGGTGCGGACCGTGATGATTAACCTTGCCCGCCGCCGCCGGGGCGAACGTCTGAGTACGCTGGCCAAGATCGCCTACTTCGCTTCTTCGATCCTCATTACGCTGCTGGTCAGTGGGTCGGCGATCGTGCTGTTTGTCTTGATCTGCGTGCCTACTAGCATCGTTGTTGTCGTGCCCCTTATCAAAGTGGGTCAAGGGAACGATCCCTATGCACTGGTCGTTTTCGTGGCGGTCTGGGGAATGTCGGCGGCCATCGGATTGACCGTTGCCACCATCATCGCGCGTCTGCTGTGGTGGCGGACGGAATTTTCGCCCTTACCAGCTGACTATACTGAAGGGGAAGCAGCGGAAACGGGCGAAGCGGACTCGCCTGAAGAATCACCGTTTGATTGAGCTGCGGCCATCATCGCGATACCTCACGGCGCCCTTCCACCGAATCAACCATGAAGCGAAAATACGTGCTCTGGATCGCTGCTATTGCCGGTTTGCTACTGATCTTCATCGTGGCGGCGCCGCTGCTATACATCGACGACTGGAGCCGCGACCTCACCACCAACCGCGCCGCCACCAGCGAAGATCACAAACGGCCGGAACTGCGGAACATCCACAGCGATCTGCCGCCGGGCGAACTCGCGGAGATAGTGCACACCGTTGGCGCCGGGCTAAGTGGCTGGCAGGAAGTGGAAAGCGGCGTGCCGGATGAGATACACTTCACGCGCACCACGGCCATCATGGGATTTGTGGACGATATCAAAGTGACCATCCAGCCAGACGGCGATGGAAGCGAACTTTCCGCCGTTAGTCAGTCGCGGAAAGGTCGCGGCGATCTGGGCCAGAATCCGCGAAATCTGAAGCAGTTGCTGGACGCGGTGCGGGCGAAGTTGAAGTAGCCGCACGCACCTGCGACGTAACGTCCACAAATTTGCAGGGACGTGTCAGCTCTGGCTTGCCCAGCGGATTCACTTCGCTGAAATAGAACACGCGGTCTTCCAGCAACGGCAGATCCGCGGCGAAGTACTGGCTGAAGATAAGCCGGAACGTATTCACCGGGCTGATCTCAGGTGGAACCACTTCCGCGGCGTTACGCTCTGGCAGCAGCATTGCGGTGAGGATGCCGGTTCGCATTTTCATCTTCTCCACTTCCGTCTTCTCTGCATCGCCTTCGTAACGCAGCTCCGGACCTTCGTCCGCCTGAATCACAATGATGGGCGTGCGGGGGCTGGCTGCCAGGATGGCGTCGATCAGCGCTTCGATCTTGCGATTGGTGAAAGTCAGTTGTGCCGCGTAGTTCTGCCGCTGCGTACGTTTGGCCGCCTGGTAGGTAGTAAGCCGGCTGCCATCCGCATCGAACTTCCACGGTTCGTGCGGCAGCATGAAGTGTGCGTAGACGAATTTCGGCTGTCCGCGCTCACCGGCGATCTCCGCAATCCGCGCGAACTTCTGCAAAGAGCGGTCGGCGTGCGATGTCTCTGCAAACACCGCCGAAGCAGGCGTCAGCCGCAGCAGGTTGTCGGTCAGTTCCGTCGGCGTGTAAGAAAACCGGTAGGTGTCGTCCGCATACCGGCCATGCCGCAGACCGTTATGGATGTTGCCCAGCAGGTAATGCTTATAGCCCGCTTCATGTAGCAGCCCGGCGACATGGTTGTTGTATAGTTGGTGGCGGTAGTGAACCTTGGGCCACACCGTTTCGCCATGCAGCCGCATGTTGAAGGCGGCGGACATCGATAGTTCCGTCTTCGGATAATTCGCCCGGCTGCTGGCGGGAATATGAAAGCCGCGGCGACGCAGGCCGCTGAGAAACGGCGCGTTATCGTGCTGAAATTCCCGGGCGAGCGTCTGCTGGTCGCCATAGCGGTCGAACACCAGATAGTAGATATCGCGGGGCTGTTCTTCGACCTGCAGGGTGACACGTTCTGGCGCCGGCAGCGTTTCAGCAGGCTGCCAGATCCACGGGCTCACGCCCACAGCCACACCCATCGCGCCCCAGGAAACGACTGTCAGCACGACGCCAAAGATGTTCACAAAGCTGGCGTAAGCCGGGCGGTCGAACTGGCCGCGGCAGATGAACCGCAGACCCGCGCCGCAGAACACCACCCACACCGGCAGCGCGACCCAACCGGGAATCTGCAGCGGCACGCCACGCAGTTCTAAGGCGGCGTTCGCCGTGTTGGTAACGCAGTAGCAAAGCGTCGCCAGCGGCAGCCAGGCGGCGGCGAGTCCCGCCTGATCGCGATCTTTCAGGTAGTAGTGAAAGCCATAGTAGATACCAACCACGCACAGCATCACGCCCGCCCACACGGCGAAGAACTCCATCGGCGCCACCTCACGGATGTTATCCGCATAGATCATCACCAACGGAAACGATGCAATGGCCAGCGGGTAGAGGGGCGGCGCGGTCTTCATGGGAGGTGGGCTGGTTGAGGGATTTTTGTACCCTCGCCCACTTGTGGGAGAGGGTGGCACGAAGTGCCGGGTGAGGGCTTCGTCAGGCTGCGGTTAAGCGTTGATCTACCTTCAAATGAACTTTGTAATGCGTTCCGGCGGGGCATCGCTTCCCCCTCATCTGGCCTTTGGCCATCTTCTCCCCCAAGGGAGAAGAGCAGGGAAAGCGCTGTCTATCTGGATGGTTTACTTAGTCGCCAGCCCCGGCTGCTGTTTTAGTTCTGTGGTGACGTCCACGAAGTTGCGGGTGGCCAGTGCATCGGGAGAACCGTTTTCGTCCACGCGGTCCCAGTAGTGCGTGCGGTCTGCCAGTAGCGGTAGTTCTGCTTCGAAGTATTGATTTAGAAACAGCCGGAAGACATTCACGCCGCTGATGGTGTTGGGCGTGACTTCCGCGGCGTTGCGGCCGGGAAGGTACACGGCGGACATCACACCAGTTTCGCGCCGCATGTGTTCCAGTTGGCTGACCGGGCCTTCAAACCGCCAGGCCGGTCCGCGGCTGGATTGCAGCACGATGGCGGCGGGACGATGCTTCTGCGCGCGGATGACGTCAATCGTTTCCAGCAGGCGGCGGTTCATGTATTTCAGTTGCGCAAGATACGCCTCGCGTGCGGGAATCGGTTCACCGACTTTGGGCGGCTGGCCCTGGTCATCAAACCGGAACGGCTTGCCCGGTGCTGAAAAGTGGGCGTACACAAACTTGCGGCCGTCGGTGCGGGCCACCTGCTGAATCAGGCTGAACTTCTCCATCGTCACCGCCCGCGGCGCCGAGTCAGGCAGCCAGGGATAAAGCGCGGTGAAGCGGAACAGTTCGCTGGCAAACGGCGTGGGCATGACGGAGACATTCTGATTCAGCGCTGCACGCGGATCGTTGCCGACATCGTCAATATGCCCTGCGAAGTGGTAAAGCTGATAGCCGCGCGACTGAAGCAGATCTCCCACCTGGTGGCCGGCAATCTGGCGCCGGTAGGCGGTGTGCGGTGCGATGGCCCCGGTGTGATACTGCATGTTGAGCGTTGCCGCGGCGGCGGCGTCAGCCTGCGGGTAATTCACATGGCTATCGACCGGGATGTGAAAACCGCGACGTTGCAGCTGCTGCAGAAACGGGCGGTTGTCGTAGCCAAAGTGCGAGTACAACGCCCGCAGGTCGCCATAGTCATCCAGCACAATGTAATAGATGTCCGGCGCCTTTTCCGGGTCGGCCAGCTTCACCGTGACCGGCGACAGTTCGACGGGCTTCTCTTCCACCAGATGCGGATTCTGAAACAGCGTGACCAGCAGCATCACCAGCGGCACACCCACCACACCGGCGCCAAACAGATTCGCCAGCCGCGCCAGCGAAGCTTCGTCTTTGCGCGGCTGGTGCAGCACGGCCAGACCGGCTACAAGCAACACCGCCCACAACGCCAGCAGCACGCCAAATTCCAGATACAAAGGCACGCGTGCAAATTCCAGCAGCGCGTTCAGGCGGTGCATAAAGCCGAACGAAAACATCAGCACAATGATCCAGCTTGTCGCCAGACCCGCGCGGTTCCAGGTGTGATACAGCTGTTTGAGAAACGCCAGCAACAGGCCAGCGCCCACCGTCAGCACGCCCAGCGTGCACACCAGTTCCGGCCAGCCAATGGCGCCCGGATCGGATGCAAACAAAGCAACTGGCGGAAACATAGCAATGAGAAACGGATGCACCGGCGGCATGCTCATCCGTCGCCACCAGGCCGTGTTCCGGGGTACAAGCACCTGTTGATAAGTCATCGTAATCTCTCTCGGCCGTCCCAGGCGCCTGCGCCGGGCAGAAGCTAGTCAGTTGTTGCGGTCCAAACACTAACCCGAAGCGCGAGCGAGGGGCGCCGGAAGTGGCAGCACACCGCCGGTTGAAGTCCACCTATTCAGCGAAATGCGGCCAAAAACCCTCGCTTTCGCCTCCACATCAAACGTCCCTCGCTCGCGCTTCGGGTTGGTGTGCCTTGCGGCACGATTGTGCAAATAAGTGCTTCCAGCAAAGAAAAGCTGCTTGCTTGCAGCTCAGTCGTCTTTTTTGCGGCGCAGCAGGGCGGCGAACGGGCTGAACAGGTACTGGCGGAACATCACGCCGCAGCTTAGGACAGCCGCAGCGGCGATCTGGATGATGATGGAGCCCGTGCCTGGATCGAGATATGCGAATAATGTGGTCATCGTGATCAGATGCTCCTTGCTTGAAGCAGCGTTTGTTATAGGTTTGAAACGGCTGGATTGAATTCCGCGCCGGAGTTTCTTCGCTGAAACCTAGGTCGGAATAATTCGCGGGGCTGGAACCGAACCGGGGGCAGTTGCCGTTTACGCGCCTTCTTGCCGCAATTAAGTTAGAATTGTGGGTTATACCGCTTGTGCGGGCTCCTCATCGGGCATCTCGACTTCACCAACTGGCAGAACTTCACTATGCGTTTTTCCCGCGTCGCTGTACTGGCATTCCTCGCCCTACCTATCCTTGCGGCGTTGCGTTTGCCGGTTGCCCAGGGCCAGGTTCCGCTGCGGGCTGTGGCGAACATTGATTTCAGCGGCAAAGTAAAGACGGTTTCCGCCAACGAGATTGTCGCCGTCGATCAGGATGGCAACGAGCAGACGTTCACCATTCAGGGCAAAGACGATCGCACGATCAATGTTGCCGGTGGTAAAGCCGTTATCAACGCGCCGTCCACCGTCGTGGTTACCGGCGTGATGAAAGCCGCCGATCTTAAGCCCGGCAACGTGCTGCGGTTCAAAGCAGAACTCAGCCGCCTCGGCGCCAGTGAGGGTGAGATTTCAGAAATGGAGCTCATCACGGGCGACGACGCAAAACCCGGCATCGAGATTGAAGGCGACCCAGAGGGAAAACGCTATGTGCCGTGCATTATCACCGCGGGTTTCACACGCCTGACGAAGAACCGCCTGCTTGTCGCGGCGCCGCCCAACGATTTCACCCGCAAGTCAGCCTTAGCCTTCAAGGTGACCGAAGACTGCAAGGTGGCAATCTCTAGCGACGACTACCGCCGCGCCGGCCGCGACGATGAGATTGTGAAACTGACTGGTGTGAAGCTCTCGACCGGCGATCAGATCGTCCGCGAACTGCGCATCAAGCTGGCCGAAGAGTCCGCGGCTGAAACCGGCAGCGACACCGGCGGACTGTCCGCCCGCTACCTGAAACTTTCCGACGATCCCAAAAAGCCACGCGACGTCCGTTCGCGGCACTTTCTGCTGCACACCGATATCTCAGACCGGCAGGCGCAGATTCTGCTCGACAAACTGGAAACGATGGTCAATCTGGTTTCGCGGTACTTCGGCCGCAATGCGGGCGGCATCATTGAGTGCTATGTGGTCCGCGACCTGAAGCAGTGGCCGCAGGGCGTTTTTGATGCGATGGCCATGCAGAAGATCGCCCGCAACGAAGGCGTGACCGTGAGTTCTTCCCTGGGGCGGCTGCGGAAATCTATCGTCTACTCATGCGATGATCACAATACCGTGCAGCATGAAGCGATCCACGCTTTTTGCGGCCTGACCTTTGGTTCGACCGGACCCACCTGGTATTCCGAAGGCTTTGCAGAACTGGGCGCCTATTGGCGTGCGGGCGATGACTCGGTGAAGATCACGCCCGGCGTGCTGCGTTATCTGCAGAACGCACCGCCCAAGAAGCTGTTAGACATTGTGGCTGCCGGGCAGATCACGGGCGACTCGTGGCAGGCGTACGCCTGGCGGTGGGCGCTGTGCTATCTGCTGGCCAATAACCCTAATTACTCAGGCCGCTTCAAAGCACTCGGTGTGGCAATGATGGAGGAACAGCCGGGCGTGACGTTTGAAGCGGTGTACGGTCCGGTGGCGAAACAGATCTCGTTCGAATACGACCTGTTCGTTAAGACACTCGACAACGGTTACCGCGCCGATCTAGCCGCGTGGCCCTGGAACGAAAAGTTCTCGGCCCTTTCCGAAACACGTCCCGCCAAATTTCAGATCAAAGCCGAAGGCGGCTGGCAGGCAAGCGGCATCACCATCAAGCAAGGTGAATCCTACGAAGCCGCCTGCGTGGGCAAGTGGAAGATTCATCCCGATGGCGACGAACTGACCGGCGCCGGCGATAGCAAAGGCCGCGGCCGCATGGAGGCCATCGTGTTCAATGACTTCAAACTCTCAGAACCCATCGTCATCGGCGCCCGCAGCACCTTCACCGCCCCCACAGACGGCCAGCTTTACTTCCGCTGCAACGACGCCTGGGGAGAACTGACCGGCAACGAAGGCGAAATCACCGTCTGGCTCCGCCACGCACCTGCAACAAACGGGCAATAGAGGGACGTTTGAACGGTCTGAAATGCCTGTCTTGAAGAACGAGCGGTGGCGCCACCGGCGTGTGCTCTTCTCCCTTGGGGGAGAAGATGGCCGGAGGCCAGATGAGGGGGAAGCGATGCCCCGCCGGAACGCGTAAACCACTTCATTTGAAGGCAAATGAACGCTTTGTGGCAGCCGGGAAAACCCTCACCCGGCACTTCGTGCCACCCTCTCCCACAAGTGGGCGAGGGTACAATGCTCAAAGTGTGCAACTTCAAAACTCGCGCTTCGCGCTTGGCGTACTGAACCCGAAGCCCCGGATGCTATTCAGGCGAAACCGTGAACAGTTCGGCCGCAACATCGTTGATGTGACTGGCGGAAATCGTTTCGTGTTCTTCGGCGTAGCCGATCAACAGGGCGAGGTCGCCGAGCCGGTTGATCTGCCGGGGGGCGCCGCCGGAATGATAGTGCAGACTTTCGATAGCCTCTTCCGCGAAGATCTCGCGACCGGCGCCGGCCGTGTGCAAGCGATGGTTCACGTAGCTGACCGTTTCTTCCAGCGTGAAAGGGCGCAGCAGGCACTTCACGCCCATCCGCTGTTCCAGTTGCGGCATCCGTTCCAGCACCGGCAGCAGCGTGGTGTCGCCGGTCAGCAACAGCGTTAAAGCGGGCTGTTGATCGTATTCGAAGTTCAGCAGCAGTCGCAGGGTTTCGAGCTGTTCCGGCAGCAGTAGATGCGCTTCGTCGATAATCAGCACGGCGTGTCGCTGCTGTGCTGCGTTGTGCTCCAGGGCGGAAGCGATGCGACGGATGCTTTGCTGAATCGAAGGCGTTGGACCCGCAGCGTCTTCGTCCGCCGGCGCGATTTCGCCCGCGATGTAGGCGAGCAGCTGGCTGGCAGGCATCTGCGGAAACACCAGATGGCCGACGGGTGAAAAACGGTCTGGGAGCTGCGTCGCCAGGGTGCGGGCCAGCAGCGTTTTGCCCAGTCCCGGCGGGCCGGTCAGAATCGCGGCGCCACGCCGGTTTTCGATGGCGTAGCGCAGCTTCAACAAGGCGCCCTGCTGAGCATCGCCCGGAAAGTAGAACCGGGGATCCGCCGTGTTTTCAAACGGTTTGGTTTCAAGTTGCCAGTAGCTTTCGTACATCGTCGCGTCGCCTATCTGGCCGCGGAGAAACATAGAAAAGGCCGGAAGACGAGCCGCCCCCCTGTGGCTCGCCTCCCGGCTTAGTGGATGCAGTGCAGTGTTAGGCCGCGAAGTTTTCGACCATGGCGACGGCCTTCATGCCGGTGTCTTCCAGCGTGCTGGCTGCGTCTTCATCTTCATCGCTGCTGCGGCCGTCGTTCATCAGCAGGGTGGCCTGCACCAGGTTGGCGTGCGGACCTGCCAGCATGCCGTCCAGCAGCGCGTCGACCGGACCGCCGTCGATGATAACCGCGGTGTAGTTGTCAGCCACTGCGGCGACTTCGCGAAGCAGCGGTTCGAAGTCCACGCTGTCGGCCGGTGCGGCTTCTTCTGCAAGCGGCATCAGCGTGATGCGATCGGCCAGCGAAGCAATCGAACATTCTTCGGCAGGCTCGCCTTCGGCCAGCGTCTGACGCCAGCAGCAAGGCGAAGACAGACCCAGCGCCTCGCCGATGCCAGGGTTCTCAACGTCGGCGTCAATCAGCAGCACTTTTCCGCCGCCCGCAGCCAGAGCGCGGGCCAGCGTCATAGCCATGGTTGTCCGGCCGACGCCACGGTCAACACTGGCGATGGCCAGCACGTTGCCGCCGGCGGTTTCCATAATCTGATGTGCGGCGGCGGAGAGCGTGGGCGATTCGATATCAATCAGCTCGCAGCAGACTTCCGGCCACTGGAACACGTCGACTTCCCAGACGGGCTGCAGCTCACGGGTTTCCACCGGCATCTTCAGCACATCGGCGGCTTCGTCCGCGGCTACGTCTTCTTCGTCGCAAGCGGCTTCTTCACAGGCGGGTTCTTCGTCTACCGGCGCCTGCGAAACTGTTTCTTCAACGTCTGTGTCAGCAGCGGTTTCGTCCGTGCCCAGTTCAAACTCGTACGAATCTTCTTCCTGGCTGGCGGCTTCCTCGACGACGGTTTCTTCCGCGACAGGTTCTTCAACGACGGGTTCTTCGACGACAGGTTCTTCCGCGACCGCTTCTTCTTCAATAGCTTCTTCGATAGCAGGTTCTTCGGCGACAGCTTCTTCCGCAACAACTTCTTCAGTTACTGTTTCTTCCGTAACGGCTTCGGCTGCTGGTGCTTCTTCGACAACGGGTTCTTCCGCCGCGGTGGATGCTACGGGTTCTTCTTCTGCGAAGGCTTCAGGCTGCGTTGCTTCTTCTACGTGCGGCGTTGCTGCCTGCGGAGCAGGTGCGTGCAGAATGGCTGCGGCGACGCCTTCCTGAATCGCTTCGCGGAGGCTCTGTTTCAGAACGTCCGCCAGATGGGCGTCGTCGTTGGTCCGCAGTGCGTAAACTTCGCTACCCACTTCGGCTTCGACCACAGGTTCCACGAAGCTGTCAGCGGCATCAGCGGCTGGCGTCTCTTCTGCCAGGATTTCTTCCGGGTCGGCGGCCAGCTGATACTCGGTGTTATCTACCTCGCAGGACTCTTCGGAACATTCTTCGCCAGATTCTTCGCACGCGATTTCTTCAACGGCGATCTCCTGCTCCTGAGTGACAGGATTCTGGCAGGCGATGCCGGCGGTATGATCCACCAGGTCCAACTGGCCGGGCGTATCGCTGTGAGCGGGGATGTAGAGCGTGTCGATTTCGCTGGCGAGTTCGATCGCCCACGTGTTGACCGATGCTATCGCGTTGACAGTGTAGATGTCGTCGCGCGGCGATGCTGGTTTTGCCATGTCGTCGCTGGTGACCTCAACCGGAGTATCGCAGTTTGGATAACAGTCTGCGGCGGCGGGCGACGGCTGGTCGCTTTCGCTCGTAGGCTGGACGGGAGTCGGGGCAGTGGCTGCCGGAGCAATTGGCTCAGGCTGCGGCGCTGGTGAAGGCGTGGCTTCTGGCTGAATAACGTGTTGCTGCACCGGAGCCTGCGGTTGCGGCGCTTCTACCTGCGGAACCTGCGGCTGCGCAGCTTCTGGCTGTGGAACCTGCGGAGCCGGTTGTGGCGGCAGGTGCATGGCCGGGTGAGCGACGTTGGGCGAGTATGCCGCTGGTTGCGGCGCTGGCTGTTGCGGCGCGGGCTGTTGCGGTGCATAGCTGGCGCCAGGCTGCGACGGTGCAGCAGGGGCTGCCGGGTAAGGTGCGGCCGGCTGATAGTAGGCGCCGTACTGCGCGGGTGTCTGCGAGTAATCCGCCGCGAAGCCCGTATGTGGCGTTGGCGGTTGAGCGGGCGTCGCGTGATCGTGGCGGTAACTCACACTCTGCGAATCGTAGTGCGTGTGCACCGCGGCGGCGCCTGCGGCCATGTTCTTCGGGTTCATCACCCGGACCTTCTGCGGCGCTTCGGGCAGCAGCACGCCTTCGGGCGTCAGGTCGCGGGAGTATGCTTTGATGAAAGCCTGATCGGAGGAACTCATCGCTGTACTCCCGTGTTAGAGAATCCATTGCCCGCGGTCACACCAGCTTCTTCGTACGGAGGGTACTGGTACTTGCTGGCGTCGGTGCGGTTGTACTGATAGACGGGCGACGTGGGCGTTTCCTGCCAGGGCACCGGGGCGCCAAGAGTGTCGCTCTCTGCCGGCGTGGTCGATGCGAATTCCGCTTCGCTGCCGGGTGTGGGGCTGACGGCGTCCGAAGGTGGAGCGCCGGGCGTGTATCCCGCGTCCAGCTGTGGCGATTCCAGGTTCAGGCCCGTGGCTTTGGGAACCGGCTGGCCCATGTCCGTGGCAGGCGATTCCGCCTGGAAGGCGTTGCCGGGTGGAGTCGCCCATTCAGGCGCTTCCACTTCGCCCGTGGGCGCCGTGATTTGAAGTTCGCCCACACCTGCGATTTCCGCGGTCGGGTCGCCGGGCATCATCGGGCCGTTGACTTCTTCTTCGGGTGCAGCGCCGCTGCCGAGTCCGATGATGACCACATAGGCCAGGCCCAGGATGCCCACCAGCGACAGCACGATCAGCCCCTGCATGGCCCACGAGCCCCAGCGGCTACGCGGAGCATTGACGCCGCGGCGTTTCTTCTTCGAGCGTTGCTCACGCTTGGCAGGCTCGACTTCGCCGGTGACGGTCGTTTGCTCTGCGGCGTTGTCTTCCGCCGTCTCGCCGCCGTGCAGCTTTTCGATGGTTTCCGTGTCCAGATCGGGCAGGTCGTCCGCATCGGCAGCAGCCGGGGCCGCTTCCCTCCGCGATACATCGGGCAGCCGTAGCACAACGCGTGTTGGCCGGGTGACCCCTTTTTTCCCGCTTCGCAAGCGTTGCCGCGATGGTTCTGGCTCGCGAGTGTTCGTTTTGCTCATGTCTGGGCGTCCATGCCTGAAACTTTGGGCGAAGGAGAGAAGCCACGCTGGCCTACATGCCTCAACCTACGAAGTCGTCCCTACAGTCATCGGCTCCGCCTGTGACGGTCTTGAGGGATAACGCAAATTTGCGGAATAAATAAGATTTAACGCCCAGCATCCAAGGGCAGGCGCCGCTAGCACGAAAAGCTGCAGCTTCCTGGGTGATGATTGGGTCGCTGATAGTAATTCTGCACGCCATTGGGATCGGAAAATTATCCATTGACTCGTTCAACCAAGCTAAAATCGAGTTTTACGATTTTTCAACCATACTTGGGCAATCATGGAATTACATCTTAAGAGTCGCGAGCCAAGGGAAGTCTGCCTTAAGTTCTTTGAAATGATTAGCGACCTTCCTCGCGGTCAACAAGCATCGTTAACTGTCAAGATCGGCGAAAGCGTACAATGGTCAACTCCCAAAGTGGATATTGGATCACTAGCGCAGTCTTCTAACAATCAACATCCGATTGTTAAGCAGGTACTCGATGCATTTGGGAGGTTTCCCGACCTGCCTGTTGAAATCAACTTTAATTCCACGACCAAAGATAGCGAGTACGGCATCCGCATACTGCGAGCACCGAGCCGTGTGGGCTTTACGATCAAGATCGAAAAGGGCATGTCACCCGTGTCATTTTTGGTTATCTATGAAGCGATTACCAAGCACTATGAGTTGCTTGGCCCAGAAATGGCAATCTCCGAGTCATTGCCGCAATTTCAACAACAACAAGCCGCCCTCAACGACGAGGCTATTCGTGCAATGAAAGCTACCGCAGCTTCCATTGCGGAAACACTCGCGAAACAAGCGGTGGAAAACGCAAAACACCTCAACGAGATCAATTCAAAATCCCAAGACCTTCTCGCGCAACGTGAACGTAAGCTCGACGAGATTCATGCGAAAAAATTGGCAGAAATTGAACAACGCGAGAGTGAACATGCTGCGAGAGTCGAAGAGTTTAACCTCCTAGAAAGCAGAGGCGTTCGCCGGTCTCTGTCCGACCAATTTCAAGAGGCCATCGACGACAAATTCAAGGTATCTAGAGACACTCTCTGGTTGCGAGTTCCAGTCCACGTTGCGTGCATTGCGGGAATGATAAGTGGCATAGCACTGGTGACAGTATTCGTCATGAAGGTGTTTCAAGCTGAGGCATTCGAACCGTTGTTATTGCTGCCAGTTGCTGGCGGAACTCTCCTGTTTGGAACAACGTTCGTTTTTTACCTTAGATGGTGTAATCAGTGGTTCCAGCAGCACGCAGAGTATGAATTTCAGAAGTCGCGATTTGCGAAAGATGTTATACGTGCAAGTTGGATCGCTGAACTGTTATTCGAAGCAGCTGGCGAAAATAATGACGGCAGCGTTGAAGTCCCTGAGTTTCTTGTGGAACAATTCGCAAAGAATCTGTTTGATACGCCGAGAACAAATCAGAAGCATCATCCTATTGATGATCTTTACAGGTACGCGCGACGATTCAAAAAGATCAGCGTTGGCGCAGGCACAATGTCGGCATCTGCAGAATCCAATGACTAGTCAATACCTACTCACAAAAGGCGCATTAACGCGGATTAATTCGCCATAGTCGCTAACAAGCGGCAACTTCGCGTACGCGGCTGCTGTGAAACACTTCTTCCGCGTACCGCCGTGGTTTTTATTTGCTGGCTTCGACGATGATCATCAGGAGGATGAATCCGATGACCATCAAGCCGCTAAGAATACCGCAAGCCAGACCGCCGATCGAAAGCCCCAGCCCGGCCGGGCTTTTTCCTTTCGACTGGGCAATGCCGATGGCTCCGCAGATGACGGCGCCCAAGGAGAACGGCAGCGCCAGGATTCCACAGCACAGCGAGAACACTAGCGAAAGGATGCCGCAGATCAGCGCAATGATGGCCAGTGGCGAAGGGGATGTGTCCGAGGGGGGCCGGTAGCCGCCACTGCCGCCGTATTGTCCGCCGGGCGGTGTCGCGTAGGGATTGGGCGCGCTGCCATAGTTGCCGGGTGCGGCGCCGTACCCGCCCTGGTTGCCGCCATAGCCGCTGTTGCCCGCGCCGTATCCGCTGTTGCCTGCGCCGTAACCACTATTGCCGCCGCCGTATCCAGTGCTGGCCGGCTGGTTGGCTGGCTGGTTGCCTGCACCGCCAAACTCTCCCCAGTCCAGTTGCGTGTCCGCGGAAGATCCGGACCCGGCGTCCTGCTTATCCGGAATCCTCTGCACGCTCTGACACTGCGGACAGCGCGCATTCTGGCCCGCATTCTCATCGGGAACGCGCAACTTGCGCTGGCAACTGCTGCATTGGAATTCGATCGGCATCGCTCTTGCGCTCCAAGGCCGGAAGGCTTTTGTGGGAATTCGCATCATATTCCAGCCATGCCCGCGGGTGAAGCCTTCTCGCCTTACATAAAAATAATTGCACCGCCGTGGTCCGCATCCGCGCAAAGCTTGAATTTGCTGGTTTGCCCCGTTACCGTTGAGCGGATTACTTCTCTTGATTTCTTCAACTATTGCAGGCGACTGAGATGTCCGGTAACGACCCAAACCCTTCCCATTTTCTAAGCCGTCGTAATCTGCTTCGCACCGCAGCCGGGGCGACGGTCGCCGGCGCCGTTGCCGCCCATGCAGTTCCGGGAAGCAATGCATCTGCGGAAACCATCAAAGAAAAAAGCGGCGTGACCAAAGGCCGCATCCATCAGTCGGTCGTGCAGTGGTGCTTTGAGAAGTACTGGAAGCTCGACAAAATGTGTCAGGTCGCCAGCAGTCTGGGCTGCAAGAGCATCGAGCTGGTGCCGTCGGAAAACTGGGCCACGCTGAAGAAGCACAAGCTGGAATGCGCGCTGACGCCCAGCCATCTTTTCGTACAGGGCATGAACAACCCGAAGTATCAGGACGCCTGCATCGCGATGATGAAAAAGTCGATCGATGACTGTGCCGACGCCGGCTTCAAAACCGTGATTACCTTCACCGGCTTCGCTGAAGAAACCGGCGCCTGGGCCGATGGCGGTATCCCGGATCTGTCGGGCCTGGGCAAAGGGAAGAACCGCGTGATCGACCCGGATGAAGGCGCCAGGAACTGTGTCGCCGGCTTCAAACGTGTGGTTGGCTATGCCGAGAAGAAGGGCATTAACCTTTCGCTTGAGATGCTCAACAGCCGCTGCGCCGTCGACATGAAGGGTCACCCGGGCTATCAGGGCGATCATGTGGACTACTGCATGGACATTATCAATAAGGTCGGCTCGAAGCGGTTCGGCCTGCTGTTTGATATCTATCATGTACAGATCATGGACGGCGATATCATCAACCGCATCCACGAGTGCGGCGAAGCGATCAATCATGTTCACACCGCGGGCAATCCGGGCCGCTGCGAAATTGATGCGAAGCAGGAGATCAATTACGCACCGTGCATGGAAGCGCTGCTGGAAATTGGTTACAAGGGTTTTGTCGGGCAGGAATTCATCCCGACCCGCAATCCGCTGGAAGGTCTGACGCAGGCTGTTGAAACCTGCGACGTTTAACTTCACCAGCAGGATCAGGCGCGGCGACGAACGGCGCCGGGCAGCAAGTAACCGTTACCTCCGGCGCGTGTGCGTCGCCCCCGTCTTTAGCGAGTGTTGAATATGCTGGGACTGATTATCTATGGCACCACGGGAATTACCGGCAAGGTAGGCGACGGTAACTTTTACTGCCCGCGTTGCGGCCCTCATGCCAGCTTCACCCATAAGCGCGTGCGGGTGTTCTTCACGCTGTACTTCATCCCCGTCATTCCGATGCACTCGGCCGGTGAATACATTGAATGCGCGAGCTGCGGCGGCACCTACGAGATGGAGGTGCTGAATTACAATCCGCAGGACACGCTCAACGAGTTTTACGAAGAAGTCAAACGGCTGTGCGTGCTGCTTGCCATTGCTGGCGGGGCGCCCACGCCAGGTATGAAAGAGGCGATCAAACGCGTTTACAGCGCGCTGAGTGGTAAGTACCTGGGCGACCAGGAACTAGAGATGGAACTATCTATGGCCAGCAG
This sequence comes from Pirellulaceae bacterium, assembly GCA_965233625.1. Taxonomy (GTDB): domain Bacteria; phylum Planctomycetota; class Planctomycetia; order Pirellulales; family Pirellulaceae. The sequence goes on along the minus strand of OZ247499.1, from coordinate 4,668,980 downwards.
CGCCGGCGTTAGCTCCGTGGATTATCTCCGCGAAATCTCTGCTTCGCTGGGCGGACAAGGCGTGGCGATGGTGGTCAAAGCCGCCTTCGAAGTCGCCTCGGCCGATGGAGAGATGCCCGAAGCGCAACGTAATCAGCTACGCAATTACCCCGGCGCCCTTGGCATCTCCGTGCAGGAGTTCCAAGGGCTGATTGAAGGCTGACCCGCCAGACGCCAACCCTGCCGTTGCGGGCTGACGCTCTACTCTGCCGCTTCGCGGTTAATCGCGGCGGCGGCCACGACCTCCGCGGCCACGGCGTACTTCGGCGCTGCCGCGTTTGCTGCGGGCGTCGACATTGGATTGTACGACGGGCGTGATGGCGTCGGCCCAGGTGGGCACTTTGCGGTTGCGGGCGACGGTGCGCTGCTTCTCTTCTTCGGTCATCGGTTCACCCGAAGCAGCAGACTTCTTCGACCGCGAACGGCGACGCGACGGCGCCTTTTCCGCTTGGTCATCATCGTCATCATCGTCGATCAGTTCATCCGCCAGATCTTCATCATCGGTATCGTCCGTCTGCTTCTCCGCAGCAGCACGACCCCTGCGTCCGCGACCACGACGACGCGACCGGCGCGGCTTCTCGCGGGCAGGTGCTGCATCATCATCATCGTCGTCGTCCGCATCGTCGGCGGCGTCCGCTGCTTCCGGGGCGTCTTCATCCACGGCGAATTCTTCGCGGTAATCCGAAGAGCTATCTTCGTCATAACGTCCCCGGCGTGCGCGGCGGCGACGACGACGGCGCGGACGCTGCTCGTCCTCATCTGAATCCGCATCGCGGCGGCTGCGCGGCTGATCGTCATCGTCCGTATCGTCATCTTCCGCTTTAGCGCGTGTCCGCCGGCGGCGGCGCGGTGCTTCGTCGTCGTCTTCTTCAGAACGGTTGCGCGACCGGCGGCGGCGTGGCTTCTCTTCCTCTTCACTGTCGTCGTCATCACGATTGCGACGGCCGCGGCGGCGCGAAGATTCTTCCTGTGTGTCCGCATCATCCGCCTGGCGGTTGCGCGAACGACGGCGACGCGGACGATCTTCTTCCTCGTCTTCGTCGTCCATATCGTGCGAGCGACGCGACCGGCCTTTGTCGGCTTTCACTTCGTCCTCTTCATCCCGGCGATGGCGTGAACGGCGGCGACGCGGGCGATCTTCCTCCTCGTCCTCGTCCTCATCGCGGTTACGGGACGGACGCTTGCGCGGGGTGTCCTCGTTGCTGGTTTCCGCCGTGTCCCGCTGCGAACGGCGGCGCCGGCGGCGGCGTGGCGGTGCATCTTCTTCGTCGCTGTCATCGGACGAATCTTCGATGACTTCCACGTCTTCTACATCGTCGTCAACCGGCGCCGGGCGGCGGGCTGGCTTGGCTTCGTCACGGGGCTGCGGTTTGGCGGCGGGCGGCGGTGTAGCCTGTTTAGGTTTGCGGGGCGGAAAGGCGATTGCCGATTGCAGAATGTCATCGGGCGATGGCTCATCCTCGTCGTCCGCTTCCTCGCTGGCTGCTTCGGCCGCTGGTTCAGCAGGTTCCACGGCGAACGGATTGCCTGGCTCCGGCTGCGGCGGCTCAGATGCCTCTTCCGCTTCTTCAGTTGCGGGGGCCGGGGCGGTTTTCTCTTCCACAAGCTTGGCAAGGCCCGTTTCCTGATCGAAGTCGTCCACAATGCCGGCGCCAAAACCGCCGGAAATCAACTTCGGATTCACACCGCGGGCGGCGGGAATGGCAGCCAGCGGATCGTCTGCAGCTTCATCTGCTTCTGGCTCGGTCTGACTGGAGGCAGCGGCCTCGGCAACAGGCTGCGACTCGGTGATGGTTGCTTCTTCCGCGGCGGGTGCTTCCGGCTCTGCTTCTGCAACTTCTTCACTCGCAGTTTCACGTGGCGCCGGCGGTGCGACGGGTGGTGCTTCGCCAGCGGGCGGGGTGCTTGGCGCTCCGAAGGGATTTCCTGGCAGCGGCAGTTCGGCCGTTGCATCGTCCCAGGCGGAAAGTGTTCGCGGGGCGGACGGTTTGGGCGGCGTAGGTTCGCCACCTTCCAGCCCTAAGGCGCCTGCCAGATCTCCCCAGCCTGATTTGTCTCCCCGGCTGCCGCGACGCGGCTTTGCCGTGGAACTGCTACGTGCGGCGGATGGCTGGGCGGTGCTGGGCGACTCTTTCGCGGTGCTAGTATCTTCGGCCGCAGCGTTTTCTTCCTGCTCAGCCGGTTGCTGCGTGTCTTCGTTTGTGGCGTCCGCTGTGTTTTCTTCTTGGGTTGGGTCGTCGCCGGCGCCAATTTCGCTGGCCAGCGAAAACCAGTTGGTTTTCTTCTTTTCAGGCTTATTCATCTAAAACGATTACCTATATAAGTGTGCCGCGTTGCGAGGCGGCGTGGCAGAAACCAGCGCGGAATGTACGTCGTCGCTGGTGAAATGTGCGGTATTGCAGGGCTGCATCGGGCGGGCGTTCGCCGCTATATGCGACCAGAAGCCCGTTGAAAGGTTGTTTGGTTTCCTCACCAACCGCCACACTAGACGATGCGTATCGCCGGTGTGTAAGCTACAAATAAGGCGAATGCCCATAAATCCAGGCGGCAGGTTGAAGGCATGAATATACCGCCTTTGACGGGCTGTGTGAAGTCGTTTAGCAGCTTGCGTTTACGGCTCGCAAGTCGTTAAATTCCCGCATACCGCTGGCGGGACGACCACGGGTATGCGACTATCGCAGCATGTCTGATCCGCCTGAAACCACCTCTTCTGCACCGGCAACGCCTGCCTCAGTGAAAAAAACCGGCGGCAGCCATCCCCGGCGCAGCATGTTTCAAAGGTTCGCCGGGTTAGCCCGCAAAGAACTGCGCGAAACGCTCCGCGACCGCCGCACCATTATCACCCTGGTGCTGATGCCGCTGCTGGTCTACCCGTTGCTAGCACTGCTGTGCCAGAAGTTTCTGCTTACTTCCGCGCTACCCGGCCAGGCGCAGATTATCCGGATCGGTGTCTCTTCGAATCGCGATGGCCTGGTGCTGACCGACCTGCTCAAACAGGCGGACCTTCTAAAGCAACGCCGCGATAAGGCCGCCGAAGACGAAGCGGACGACCCGGAGGAACCTGCAGAAGAAGACAATGGCGTGGAACGCAGCAAAGCAGATGCTTTACTCCAGGCAGCGGAACCGCAGTTTCAGTTCTTTGAAACAGAAGATCTTGAAAAAGCCGTTGCGGACATGGACCTTGATCTGGGCGTGGAAGTGGCAACGCAGGAGACAGATTCGCCCCGCGTTGCGCTGAAGTTACATCTGCGGGAAGAATCCTACGCCGGCGAACTGGCGCGGGAGTATATCGCCAAGCGGATCGAACTTTTGAACGATGAGCACTTCCAGCGCTTAATGACCACCGCCGGCCTCAGCACCGCGCCGCCGCTGCAGGTGAAGTCGGCGGTGATTGCTGGGGAAGGAGCGGCCCCGGCCGTGTCGTTGGCGGCGCTGGCTCCGCTGGTGCTGTTGCTGATGACGATCACCGGCGCCGTCTATCCGGCGATCGACTGCACGGCGGGCGAACGCGAACGCGGTACACTCGAGAGCCTGGTTGCATCCCCGGCGCCACGGTTCTTGATTCTGTTGGCGAAGTACGTCGCCGTGCTGACCGTCGCGCTGCTGACGGCGGGCGTGAACCTGCTGGCGATGGGCGCCACGACTTACGCGGCGGGACTGGCGCCGGTCTTGATGGGCGATTCGTTCTCGCCGCTGGCGCTGGTGGCGGTGTTCGGGCTGACGATATTGTTCGCCGCATTCTTCTCCGGACTGCTGCTGGCCATCACCAGTTTCGCCCGCAGTTTTAAAGAAGCGCAAGCCTACCTGATTCCACTGATGCTGCTTTGCCTGGGACCGGGGCTGGTCAGCCTGACGCCGGGCGTGCAACTGACGCCGCTGCTTGCCGCCACGCCGCTGTTGAATATGGTGCTGCTGGCGCGTGACGTGTTGCAGGACGGCGCCGACCCCGGACTGGCGACATTCACCATCATGGTGACACTGTTTTACGCCGTGGCGGCGCTGGCGCTGGCAGCGCGGATCTTCGGCTCTGACTCCGTGCTGTACGGAAGCAGCGGCAGCTGGGCGAACATGCTCAAGCGGCCGTCTAAACCGATCGCCGCCCCTTCGACTAGCAGCGCGCTGTTCTGCCTGGCGGTGCTGTTCCCGGTCAACTTTCTGCTGGCCAGCCTGTTAGGCCAGATGGCTGATGTAGCGATGTCCACGCGGCTGGTGCTGGGCGGCGTGATTACCGCGGTGGTGTTCGCCGGCATCCCCGTGCTGGCAACGCTGTGGAGCCGTGTCGATTGGACACAGGGGCTGCGTCTGGGCATGCCCGCCCCGCTGCCGCTGCTTGGCGCCGTGTTGCTGGGACTGTGTATGTGGCCGATGGCGCACGAGATCGTGGTGCTGAGCGAAACAGTCGGCCTCGTCAGTCTAAGCGACGAAAAAATCTCGCTTGTATTGAAGGGCGTCGATCAATGGTCGCAAATTCCGCTGCCGCTGATTCTGATCGCCATGGGGCTGATACCGGCGGTGTGCGAAGAACTGTTCTTCCGCGGCTATCTGTTCGCCCCGCTGATGAAACAGACCAGCCCGTGGAAAACAATCCTCATCACCGCCCTGCTATTCGGCGCCTTTCACGTGGTCACCAGCACGCTGACCATCGAGCGTTTTCTACCCAGCACCGCGCTGGGCCTGCTGCTAGGGTACCTGTGCTATCGCAGTGGCAGCATCTGGCCGGGCGTTGTCGCGCACGCCTGCCACAACTGCCTGTTGCTAAGCCTAGCGTACTATCGCAAACCCATCAGCGAAGCCGGCTGGGGCATCGCCGAAGGAGCCCACCTACCCATCCTCTGGCTGGCCGCCGGCATCGCCGGCATCGCCGCCGCACTAGTGCTGGTCACGTTAACAACGAAACGCGCGGCGGATTAGTCCTTACTGGTCAGGTATCGGCCTAGTCACAGTAAACCGCGTACTAAAAAGCGCAGCCGCGAAGTTGCCGTGGGTGTTCTGCTAAGCTGCTTCGTCAAAGATTTCTTCAGCGTGCATTATTTTGGCTGGCGGCTTCCGCAATTATGGGATGTTCATGGCGTTTAGAGGTAAAGCCCATCCGGTTTTTCCATCAGACTCAGCATGCTAATCACCAGTGCAGCGCGCCTTGAGTTGCCAGCCAGATTGTAGAGTTCGGCAAGTCGTTCGCCGAAGGTTGCGGGCGTGAGGCGATAGCGTTGACGGAAACTTGTTGTCTCGCAGCTCGCACGGTCACCTACCAGTTGCCAGACGCGGGCGGCGTCGTTGTATTGCCCTCGTGACGCAAATTCGTCGGTCAGTTCCTGGAGAATGTCGATATCAGGATTTTCCGCCATGCCTGTCTGGTAGGTCAGGCGATCCACATTCTTGATAAAAGGATCGTCCACAATTGACTCGTGAACAGCTTTAGACCGTTGCAGCCACATCAGTGCTTTACGCGCCCAGTCGTTACGGAAAGATCCGGGAAGTCCTGTATCAGCCCAGAAAGAGCCGCCGTAAAAGGCAAGTGGCCCCAGGAGCGTCTCCCTGAGATGAATCGTGGCCTCTTCCGGGCGACGCAGCCGGCGGAGAGCATATGCGAGGCCAAAGTGCGCGGCGACGTATTCTGGAAGAGCGAGAATGGACTGCCTGTAACTTACCGCCGCCTCTTCGATTTCCTGGTTTGCAACATGCGCGTCGCCTGCTGCACACAGGTAGAAAGGAGAATAGGGGTCCAACGCAAGAAGCTGTTCATAGTCATCGTGGGCGAGGCCGCGTACTTCATGTCGGGCTGGTTCGCGACCCAACGATTGCGTGGCCAATTCGGCGTAGGTTCCGTCAGGCTCCTCTTCAGCGGGCGTCCGCGCAAGCTGGCAGTGAAACAGCGTTTCGATGTTCCCATGTTCGGGGATCAGCCCACCAACATCGTGACTGCTGAAAGCAATCAGGGGTGGCTGTTCTTCGCGGCCAATGGGCCAATAGAACCCGTGGTAGTCACCATTGCCAATTCCGTAAAAGGGAAAAAAGCCGATTGGTGGAAAGACGAGTGAGTAAACGCACGTTGTAGGGGAAGTAAGCGGCTCGCCGTCCACCGTCGCGCCAAAAGCGGATTCGTATCCCAGTAGGTCATTGCTGTAGTCCGTCGGAAGCTTCATCGTTTCCCAGCGGCGTTCATTCGATCTTTGCGGGCGGAGTGACCGCTTTATTGCGGCAGTGTTTCTTTGATTCCGCAACGGTCGGTTTCTGTTCCAGGTCCACATCGTTGGTGGATTGCTGGCCCCAGCCGAAGATGCGTTCGAAGTAGGGGAGCAGCGGGTTGCCTTCCAGGCTTTTCTGGAAATAGACTTCGTGCTCTTTCTCTTTGATGCCCATTTCATAGAGCACTTCGTCGTGCTCGGTGATATCCAGCTCATTGAAATAGCGCATCATCACGAAGTACTCGCAGACGTTGCCGCTTTCTAACCGGCCTGCGAAATAGTACGGCATGAACCAGCCGATGATGTGACAACTGAACGAGATGATGCGGCCGATGATGTGGAAGCGGATTTCGTAGTAGCGGGAAATGGGCACATCGTACTGCTGCATGATCTTCAGCACTTCCTCGCGATGCTCCCATTCATCCATTTCAATCTGATGAATCATCTTCTTTTCATCCGCATCCTTCACCGAAGCCGCATGCCCGATGTAAGCAAACGCCGCCGCCTTCTCGGCCGAGTACGCCATCTGCAAGAGCCGGACGAGTTTGGGATGATTGAGTTTCACAGGTGTTAGGACGCTGTCTTACGGAGGAATTGGTTGCTGACACGACCTATTGTAATGCAAACGGAATCCGTGTTTTCGCCGTCATACGACGGGACTAAAAAACGCGTGTCCCATCCTGACACCACTATCGTATCTGTGGTCCAGTTTGAACGGTGTGCCCGTTAGATTCGCGTCGTCGATCTGTTCTTTCAGCCGCTGAAAGATCGTCTCGCTGGTGTCGTTTTCAGAACCGCGGACGTAGATACCTTTGAAAGTGGCGGGCGCGTTGATGGCGAATTTCTGCTTCGCTTCGTCTAAACCGCTCGCGATAATCTGGAACGTGGCGCCTGCTCGCTTGGTAACGAGGAGGTCGCCGCCGGTAATCAACAGGTGGTCGTAGACATAGGTGAGGCCGTACCGGTCATCTGTTTCTGGATTGATGGCTTCCGTCCATTGCAGTGCGTATCCAACCAGGTTGTGCCAGTTGTTGACACGGATGGGCAGGCCGTCAAAGTCTACGCCGGCTGGCTTAAATTCTTCGTTGACGGATTCGGCCTCGAAGCTTATCGACCACGAGATAGATTTGTCCTGCCCGTTGTTGTAGGTGTCGCACCAGTAGGGATCGCGAATCGTTGCGATGATTTCCGCTTCAACGATTCGGCATTCTTGACCATCAAACACGAAGGGTGGTGAAGTGGTCATCCGTGGCGCTGCCTAACTATACAACTCAATCGCGCGGATGATTTCTGGCAGGTCGTTGGGGACGGCGACGGCGCGGTTGGCGTATGAGGCTTTCTTCACGCCGCGGCTGCCGAGGACTTCGTCGAACTGATCCTGATCGGTGCTGTGATAGGCGACCGTGGCAGTCGGGTCTTTTAGCAGGTGGCCGGTGAGGATGCAGACGACGCGGTCGCTGGGTGCGATGATGCCTTGCTGGCGGAGCAACCTGGCGCCGGCGACGCTGGCTCCACTGGCGGGCTCGCAGCCGATGCCGCCGGCGCCGACCTGTGCTTTCGCGTCGAGAATCTGCTGGTCGTCTACTTCCCGCACCACGCCGTCACAGACTTCCAGGGCACGCAGGCACTTCTTCAAGTTGACTGGGCGGTTGATTTCGATGGCCGAAGCAATGGTCGATGCTTTACGCCCACCCGCGTCCAGTTCGTGATAGTACTGCGTGGCAGCGTCGGAATTTCCCCGCCCGCGGTTCCACCGCATGCCGCGATTTTCATATAGCTCATGCAAGGTGTTGGCGCCGGCGGCGTTGATAATCGCCAGGCGCGGCGGGCGGTCGATGAGTCCAAGTTCCAGCAGTTCCATAAACGCTTTGCCAAACGCGCTGCTGTTGCCCAGGTTGCCGCCGGGCACCACGATCCAGTCCGGTGTTTCCCAGCGCAGCGCTTCCAGCACGCGGAGCATGATGGTCTTCTGCCCTTCCAGACGGAACGGATTCACGCTGTTGACCAGATAGATGCCCAGATCGGCGCACACCTCGCGGACGCGGACCATCGCGTCGTCGAAGTCGCCCGATATCTGCACGGTCAGGGCGCCGTAGTCCAGCGCCTGCGAAAGCTTGCCGTACGAGATCTTCCCGCTGCCGATGAAGATGACGGCTTTCATACGGCGAGTCACGCTGCAATACATAGCCAGGCTGGCACTGGTGTTACCGGTCGATGCACATGCGGCGCGGCGGGCGCCGGTGGCGTTGGCGTGGGTGAAGGCGGCGGTCATGCCGTTGTCTTTGAAGCTGCCCGAAGGGTTCATGCCTTCGTACTGAAGGTACAACTGCCCGGGGTTCACGCCCACATATTTCGCCACTGCGTCTGCCTGTTGCAGCAGCGTCTGACCTTCGCCCACGGTGACGACGGCTTCGGGCTTGGCGAACGGTAGCAGTTCATGGAACCGCCACACGCCGCTGAACCGCAACGGTTCGTACCGCTTTTGCCAGAAGGCTTCAAAATCGCGCAGCCGCGCCGGGGGCTGTGCACGGCTCCAGTCGTACGTCACGTCCAGCAGGTCGCCGCATTTATCGCACGCAATACGCACCTCTTCGGCGCCGTAGGTGGCTCCGCAGGCGGGATTAATACATTTTTGCAGCGCGATATCGTTAAGCACGGTGGCAACGCAAGATAGGAGGAAGTTGTTAGCAGCACACAATTTAAGTGCATCGCCAGTGTAGCGCGAAGGGCGAAAACCAGCAACCCGGTTCCGGCGGCGCCTTCAGCCTGTTGAAGATCGCCAGCGGCGGTTACGCAAGCGCCTGTCGCACGACTTTTCCCGCAATGTCCGTCAGCCGGTAGTCGCGGCCACGGAAGCGAAAGGTCAGCCGCTCGTGATTCAGGCCCAGGCAGTGCAGCATGGTGGCTTGCAGATCGTGCACATCCACAGGCGATTCGACTGTGTTGTACCCAAACGCATCCGTAGAGCCGATCACCGCGCCCGGCTTCACACCGCCGCCCGCCAACCAGATGGTGAAGCATCGCGGATGATGATCGCGGCCGTAGTTGGCGCCGGTGAAGTCACCCTGGCAGAAGGACGTGCGGCCGAATTCGCCCGCCCAGATCACCAGCGTATCTTCCAGCAGTCCACGCTGTTTCAGGTCGGCGACCAGTGCGGCCGAGGGCTGATCCACCTGCGCGCACTTCTGACGGATCAGGCGGGGCAGATTCAGATGATGGTCCCAACCGCGATGAAACAACTGGATGAACCGCACACCGCGTTCGGCCATTCTTCGCGCCAGCAGGCAGTTAGCCGCAAAGCTGCCGGGCGTGTTCACCTGGTCGCCGTACATGGCCAGCGTGCCGGCGGTCTCCTTGGAGAAATCAAACAGCTCCGGCGCCGCGGTCTGCAACCGCGCGGTGGCGTTGTAGGAACGGGTGCGGGCCAGAATGGACGGGTCGCCCACGGCGTCGTGTTGCAGCTGGTTCAATTGCTCGATGCCTGCCAGCATCTGCTGCCGGACGCTGCGGCTGATACCTGCCGGGTTTTCTAAGAACAGCAGCCCTTTGCCGCGCATCTTCACGCCCTGATGCCGCGCCGGTAGGAAGCCATTGCCCCACAGCCGGTTAAACAGCGGTTGATCGCCCGGGGCGCCGCCTGAGACAAAGACCACATACGCGGGCAGGTTTTCGGATTCGCAGCCTAGACCGTAATCAATCCAGGCGCCGGCGCTGGGCCGCCCTGCCTGTTCGCTGCCGGTTTGTAGGAAGGTGATGCCGGGGTCGTGGTTGATGGCCGAGGTATGCATCGAGCGGATGAAGCACAGATCGTCCACCACTTTGGCCGTATGCGGCAGCAGTTCGCTGAGCCACATGCCCGCCTGGCCGTATTGTTTGAAACGGAACACGGGCGGCGCCACCAGCAACTGCTTCTGGTCGCTGGTCATGGTCGTCAGCCGCTGATCGCCGCGGACGCTGGCGGGAAATTCTTCACCGCTACGGCGGGTCAGTTCCGGCTTATGTTCAAACAGGTCCACCTGCGAAGGGGCGCCGGACTGCGTGAGAAAGATCACCCGCTTGGCCGTCGGGGCGAAGTGCGGCCGCGGCAGCAACGAACCAGATGCGGCGCCGGCTTCACGCTGCAACAGCAACGCCGCGGCAACCGCGCCCACGCCCATGCCCGCCTGCGATAAAAAACCGCGTCGCGTTGTCATGCTGTTTCCCGGAGTGACAGGATATGGTCATCTACTTCCATCATAGCATGACGTGAATCGCTCCCTCGCCCCTTTGAGGTCTTTGGAGGCACTATCAATGAAGCGGCATTCACGCTTTATCTAAGGACAGCACACCAAGCGCGAAGCGCGAGCGAGGGACGCCCCGCGTTGGTGCGAATGGCCCGTTTAAGCTGCTTTCGACTTCATGCTATGCGGCCAAAACACTTTGTTTTCTGCACTAAATCAAACGTCCCTCGCTCGCGCTTCGGGTTCATGTGCGCGAGCGAAAAACTTGCTTAGATTCCTATTATCCCCGAGGGGACAAGAGGCTTACCCGCGGACGTATTTTTCGTCGATGCCTTGCAGGACTTCGGTCACGGCTTTGGCGGCGGCGAAGATCTGTTCTTCGCTGTGGGTGGAGGTGACGAAGAACCGCAGGCGTGACGCTTCTTCTTCGCAGGCCGGGTGCAGGATCGGCTGCACGTTGAAGCCGCGTTCAAACAGTTCGCGGGCGGCCCGCAGCGTGTGCAGGGAGTCGCCCAGAATGACGGGCGTGACAGGCGTGACCGGGGCGCCACTGGTCGGGATACCTGCCTGGTTAATCAACCGCGAGAACAGATGCGACCGCGATTGCAGCACGGCCACGCGCTGCGGTTCCGCCTGTAACACCTGCAATGCGGCGAGGGCGGCGGCCGCGGCGGAGGGCGTCATGGCGCCGGTGAAGACGAAGCCAGCAGCCGTGTACTTCAGGTATTCAATTACCTCTTTGCAACCAGCGATGAAGCCGCCGCAGGAGCCGAGCGATTTGCTTAGCGTGCCCATCAGCAGATCGATATCGCGGGAGTCAACGCCGAAGTGTTCGCACAGACCGCGGCCAGTGTCGCCCATGGTTCCCAGCGAGTGGGCTTCGTCCAGCATCAACAGCGTCTGGCGGCGTTTCTTTACTTCGATGAACTTCGGCAGGTCGGGGAAGTCGCCGTCCATGCTGTAGACGCCTTCAATCACAATCATCACGCGGCGGTAGTTGTCGCGGACATTGTGCAGGATGTTGTCCAGCGCTTCAGCATCGTTGTGCGGAAACGCGCGGCGCTGGGCGCCGGATAAAAGCGCGCCTTGAATGATGCTGTTGTGCGCCTGGGCGTCGTGCAGCAGCAGATCGCCGGGGCCGAGCAGGTGGCCGATGGTTGTTTCGTTGGTGGCGTGACCGCTGCTGAAAACAATCGTGTCTTCGGCGCCAGTGAACTTCGCGAGTGCAAGTTCCAGGTCTTTGTGCACGGGCTTCTCACCGGAGACGAGGCGGCTGGCCGAAGAGCTGGTGCCAAGCTCATCAATCGCCTTTTTGGCGGCGGCCTGCACGGCGGGGTCGCCCGACATGCCCAGATAGTTGAAGTTCGAGAAATTGATCAGCTCGCGGCCATCAATCGTGGTGGTGTCGCGGCTGACGCCATCGTAGATGCGGAAGAACGGGTTCGGCTCTCCCGAAGCGTTCATCATATCGATGTTCAGCTTCAACCGCCGGTATTCGGGCATCTGGTCGAAGCAGTAGTATTCACGCGGGACGCCGCTATCCGGGCGGGCCTGCTGGCTGGGCGTCTGCAAGCTGCCGCCGAGATATTCTTCCACGGCCGCGGAGATCTGACGGCAGGTTTCGATCTCAAGCAGTTTATCGTCGGGGAAGCGGCCGCCGAATTGTGTTTCCAGCGAAGCGGCGATTTCCATCCGTTCCAGCGAATCCAGGCCCAGCGTCATCACGTTGGAGTCGAGCGTTAGCCCGACGGCGCGCTCTTTGGCCACTTTGCGGATTTCCTCCATCACCACTTCGGCAATGGTGCTGTCGACGGGCTGAGGCGATTCCACTGCAGCGGGTTGTCCGTTGCTGTGGCCGTTGTCGCTGGTGCTGGCCTGTCCGTTTGATTCAACCGCCATTCGATATCTCGCTCGTGTTTCCGGGGAAACGTTCAAGGGCTGATGCACGCCTGCTTAGCAGGTTCGCTAACGGGTGCATCTTCCACATTATTCTTTCACTGCAAATTTCACAACTGGCAAGCCGGTTCCCCGGCCCTTAGCTCAACGGCTATTCCGATGCGGGATGCAGCCGATGGGAGCGATGTACCCCCCTCACCCTAGCCCTCTCCCCAGAGGGGCGAGGGGACATGCAGGGCCTTGCGATGCCGATGGGTTGCCCGCATAACCAGTGTGTTCGCGCAGGACCATGTATTGTGTGCTATCGGCATTCACCCTTGGCTGTCGCCAGGAGCTTTCTATGCGTTACGTGATGAAACAGAAACTGTTCGCCTTTGGCGATGACTTTGCGATCCAGGACGCCAGCGGCACGGATCGCTTCTACGTGGATGGCGCCGCATTCAGCTTCGGCGATTCGCTTTCGTTCCAGGACATGCAGGGCAACGAGCTAGCTTCCATCCGCCAGCGAATACTCACACTCGGCAGCACCTATGACCTGTTCCGCGGCGATCAGTTGATGGCGACCGTGTCGAAACAGTGGTTCACTTTGTTCGCCGCCCGGTTCCTGGTGGATGTGCCTGGCCCCGACGACCTGGAGGCGGAAGGCTCTTTCTTTGAACACGAATACACCTTCAAACGCGGCGGCACGCAGGTGGCCCGCGTCTCGAAGCAATGGTTCTCCTGGACCGATACCTACGGTGTGGACGTGAACGAAGGTGAAGACGATATCCTCATTCTGGCTAGCTCCGTGGTGATCGACCTGGTGTGCCACGAAAAGAAGAACTAGCAGGCAAACGCTGATGCGTCCTCCCGTTCAACTTAAACCTGCGGATCGTCCGGCGAAGCTGTTTCCACCGGGTTACCGTAAACCATTCGCCCTGGAGGACGTGAAAGTCCTGCTGGCGGTGATTGCAGCCGGCCTTCTGCTGGTGGGCGGTCTGGTGGCGGGCGGCTTATATATATGGATGCACCCCGAGGGTATTTTCCCGGCGCTGCCGCAGAAACCGCGGCCGGTAGTGGTGGAAACCGATGCGGGCGCCGGGTAACAGGAAAGCGCTGGTTCTAAGGTAACAAAGTAACCCGAAGCGCGAGCGAGGGACGCCAGAGTTTGAAGCGCATGGCCTGTCCGGGCAACCTTCGATCCCAGACGAAGACGCCAAAACCCCTTGTTTTTAGCGTTAAGTCAAACGTCCCTCGCTCGCGCTTCGGGTTGGTGTTTTGTGCTTTCAGAAACGCTAGAGTGCAGTGCTAAAGAGTCATGCTCCGGGTAATTAATCTCTGATTTGCGTTCTACCGGCGATATTGCCCGTGATTGGCTATCCTGCTAATTTGCGGAGCTTGTAGGGGCGCCGGATGGGCGTTCTTTGCACGGAACTTTGCAATCAGCAGGACGTTTGCAGCAATGCTCGAATCTACTTCTCGACGCGTAGCAATTACCGGAATCGGGCTGGTCTGCCCGCTTGGCGCCACTCGCGATGCATTGTGGGAAGCTCTCAGCAGCGGCACCAGCGGCGTCGCCCCATTAGAAAATCTACCGACCGAAAACCTGCCAACTTCCTTTGGCGGTGAAGCCCGGCACTTCAATGGCAAGATCGACAACTTTGGCGAACTGCATAAAGACGTCAAACGCGCGATCCGCAAGAATACCAAGCTGATGTGTCGCGAGATTGCGATGGGCGTGGCTGCGGCGCAACTGGCGCTGAACGACGCTTCGCTGGAATATGGTCAGCCGGATCCGGAGCGCGTCGGTGTAATCTATGGCGCCGACTATATTATGACGCTGCCCGACGAGTTTGTGGCCGGTGTGAAAGAGTGCACCGATGAGAACGGTGAATTCAACTTCGCCGACTGGGCTGAGAAAGGGCTGCCAGAAGTAACGCCGCTGTGGCTACTGAAGTATCTGCCCAACATGCCCGCGAGCCATGTGGCTATCTACAACGATTTCCGCGGGCCGAATAACTCGATCACCGTCCGCGAAGCTTCGGCCAACCTGGCCATTGCTGAGGCTTATACCATTCTGCAACGCGGCGCCGCCGACATTATGGTGGCTGGCTCGACCGGTACGCGGGTGCATCCGCTGCGTACGGTGCACATGAGCTTGCAGGAAGAAATCGCTGGCAACGGCGCCGAACCTACCAAGGCCAGCCGTCCGTTCGACGCCGGCCGTACGGGCATGGTGCTGGGCGAAGGCGCCGCCGCGGTGGTGCTGGAAGAAGCCGACGCCGCCAAAGAACGTGGCGCCACGGTTTTCGCCGAGGTTGCTGGCTATGGGTCTTCCACCGTCGCCGACAAAGACTTCGTCGCCAAATACGATGTGGCCCTGGTCAATGCGATGCGGGCCGCCCTGGATAAAGCCGGGATGAAGCCGGCAGACATCGGCCACATTCACGCGCACGGTCTTTCCACCCAGCGTTGCGACGCGGAAGAAGCCGCCGCGATCATCAAGATCTTCGGCGACAAAGAACAGTCGCCACCCGTTGTGGCCGCCAAGAGCTATTTCGGCAATCTGGGCGCCGCCAGCGGCATGGTGGAGCTTTCAGCCAGCATCATGGCGATGCATCAGGGCGAACTGTTCCCCACCATCAACTACGAAACGCCCGATCCCTCGTGCCCGCTGAACATCGCAACCCCCGGCGCCAAGCCCGGCAGCAGTGTGATGAACATCAATGTTACGCCCCAAGGCCAGGCCAGCGCCGTCATTGTGACCCTGCCCGCCGCGTAATTCTGATCCGCGTAACGCCCGTTATATGTAGGGCAGGCGCCCGCCTGCCTTCCTGGCGGCGCGGCTTATGGATGGGTTACTAAAGCTTTGTGCAAGCTGATTTTACCGGCGTACTGGCAACGGACGTTGGTTGGTGGTGGTTACCGTCGAGACGGCAGGCGGGCACCTGCCCTACGGAGTTAGCTGAACGTAAGTCTTTTATTTGTTGTGGTTTAGGGTGATTTTTCAGGTGTGCCGCACTGGCAAGAGATTGCGATGTTTCGCAGCCGGTAATGGCGTTTTCCCTGTGACTGTGGGCATTTTCCGGGGGATATTGCTGATTTCCGCCCCATAAACGGATTGCGATAACGGCCATTCCTAGCCACAATACCGCCTGTTAAATCTAGCAGTCTAAGTGGACCGTAGTGGTTCCGGGAGGATTCCGGGTCGGCGAATGTCGGTTGTGAGCGATTTGCACCACGTTTATATTAACCCAACGGTAAAGGCTGCCGATAACAGCTATACCCCATGTTTTATCGGTGAGCGTGACGATGCGTTTTGTGCAGATTGACAAGATAACCGCGATTACCCCCGGAGAATCGATCACGGCTGTAAAAATGCTGTCGCTCTCGGAGGAGTATCTGCAGGATCACTTCCCGGAGTTCCCCGTCATGCCGGGCGTGCTGATGCTGGAAGCGATGTATCAGGCCAGCGCCTGGCTGGTCCGCGTCAGCGAAGATTTCGCCAACTCGATGGTCGTTTTGCAGGAAGCACGCAGCGTCAAATACAGCGGATTTGTAGCGCCGGGCGATATCCTGACGCTGACCGCCAGCATTGTGAAACAGGATGAAAACACAACGACCTTAAAAACTCAGGGAACCGTCACCAAGCCCGGCGCCGAGCCTGTGCCCGCTGTGAGTGCACGACTGATTCTCGAGAGATTCAACCTGGTCGACCGTATACCCGAAAGAGCCGCCACGGACTCGTTCCTCAGGCGCGAATTAAAGGTTCAACTGGCCCTGATTCATAAACCAGATGGAGAATAGCTCGCCAGGTTTTGTATTCCTGGCAGGCCAACCTTGGTAAACCAGCAACCTGGAAAACCGGCCATATTTGATGCATCTACGCATGCTTCCGGCTCCAGGTGATTTCCTGACCGGTTGCTTTGCAGTTTCAGCAACGTTCCGTAGGTGAACTTCTTAGAAGGTTCTCTCTGGCGGACTGTTTTATAGGTTCCATAACCCGGCGTAGCCGGTGTTTCATGTATCCACATCATGGAGTGCGAGTAGCATGCCTACTAAAGATGAAGTCTTTGAAAAAGTACAGACCGCCCTTGTCGACGCCCTGGGTGTGGACGATGACGAAGTAACGCCGGAAGCCACCATGGTGGGCGATCTTGGCGCTGAGTCGATTGACTTCCTCGATATCGTTTTCCGCCTGGAAAAAGCTTTCGGCATCGAAATTCCCCGTGCCGAACTGTTCCCGGAAGACATCCTGACCAGCAGCGAATACGTGCAGAACGGCAAAGTCAGCCCCGAAGGTCTGACCGAGCTGGAAAAACGCATGCCGTTTGCGGACCTTTCCAAGTTCAAGGAAAACCCGAACGTGCAGGATTTCGGCAACCTGCTGACCGTCAGCGACCTGTGCCGCTACGTAGAAACCAAAGTTGGCGCCGAGTAAAGCCTGGACAGGCATTCTCGCTGCTTCTTAATGCGCCACGCGGCCGGCCTGAAGGGCCGCTCCTTACAGAACGGTAGGTGGCATGCGCTGGTATTGGATTGACCGGTTCCTGAAGTTCGAACAGGGCGACACCGCCACGGCGGTGAAGTGCGTTGCGCTGAACGAAGAACAGCTTGACTACTACAGCCCCGGCTACCCGTACATGCCTCAGTCGTTGATGATTGAAGGCATGGCGCAGACCGGCGGCCTGCTGGTCGGCGAAACCAGCGGATTTGAACAACGCGTCGTGCTGGCCAAAGTCGGCAAGGCCAAGTTCGAACGCCTGGTGCTGCCCGGCGATACGGTGACCTACACCTGCACGATTAACAATCTGCAGGAGAACGGCGCCGTGGTGAAATCGGTGGCTAAGGTGGGCGACGAACTGGTTGTCGATACAGAGCTGATCTTCGCCTATCTGGATGACGAGCGTTTCGCAGACGTGGTGCTGTTCCCGCCACTGGAACTTCTCACCATGATCCGCTTGCTGCACATGTACGATGTGGGTAAGAAGAAAGACGGCTCACCGCTAGACATCCCCAAGTGGATGAAAGACGCCGAAGACGCCGCCGACGCTGCCGATCTGGCCTAGTGGTGGTAGGTCAGGCGCCTGCCTGACGATGTAACGCAGTCCACCTCAAACGATGTCAGGCAGGCGCCTGACCTACGGCTCGTAGTTAGCCGCCGCACACGACTACACGTAATGTGATTTGAAGGTACAGGATGATGAATCGTCGACGCGTTGTTGTCACCGGTATAGGCGCGGTGAATCCGCTGGGCCACGACGTGGAAACCGTCTGGAAGGCGCTGCAGGAAGGGAAATCCAGCGTTACACGCACCACGATTTTCGACGCCAGCCGCTTTCCCACCAAGATTGCCTCGGAGGTCAAAGACTGGGATATCTCCGCCATTGGCGAAGACCCGTCGCGTTGGCTCTACCGTGGCCGTCACACGCAGTTCGCCGCCGGCGCCGCCAAGCAGGCGGTCGAGGATTCGGGCATTCTGGACGAGTCACTGGACCCGGTCCGCTTCGGCATCTATCTGGGCAGCGGGGAAGGCAACCAGGATTTCTACACCTTCACCAGCATGATGGCGGCCGCACTGAAAGACGGCGGCATCGACATGGCGGCCTTCACCCGTGCCGGCATTGAGAAGCTGAACCCCGTCATCGAGCTGGAGCAGGAACCCAGCATGCCGTCCGGCCATCTGGCCAGCATGTTCAACGCCCAGGGGCCAAACGCCAACTGCCTCACCGCCTGCGCCGCCAGCAGTCAGGCCGTGGGCGAAGCCGTCGAAATCATCCGCCGCGGCGAAGCCGATGTGATGCTCTCAGGCGGCGCCCACAGCATGATTCACCCGTTTGGCGTAACGGGCTTCAACCTGCTGACCGCGTTGTCAGAAAACAACGAAGTGCCTGAGAAGGCGTCGCGTCCGTTTGACCGCCTCCGCGACGGCTTTGTGCTGGGCGAAGGCTCCGCGATGATCGTGCTCGAAGAACGCGAGCGCGCCTTAAAGCGTGGCGCCCACATTTACGGGGAACTGCTGGGCTTTGGCTCCACGGCAGACGCCTACCGCATTACCGACATTCACCCCGAAGGCCGCGGCGCCATCGCCTGCATCAAAATGGCGCTGGCCGATGCCGACGTGCAGCCGGAACAGATCGGCTATGTCAACGCGCACGGCACCAGCACCACGGTGAACGATAAGGTTGAATCGCTGGCCTGCAAAACCGTGTTCGGCGAACACGCCATGAAGATCCCCGTCTCTAGCACCAAGAGCATGATGGGACACCTGATCGCCGCTGCCGGTGTGACGGAATTAATCGTCTGCATGATGGCCATCCGCGACAACGTCGCCCCGCCAACCATCAACTACGAGAACCCCGATCCACTCTGCGATCTGGACTACGTTCCCAACGAAGCCCGCGAAACACCCATCAACATCGCCGTCAACAACAGCTTCGGCTTCGGCGGTCAGAACATCTCGCTGGTCGTCGGCAGACACGTGGCGTAGGGTTGACAGCAGTTCAGGCTATTGCTGACCTGATGTTTCGTCGTTTAAATCTGAAACTGGATCGACAACACTTTCGTCAGTTGTTTCATCAACGGAAGTATTTGGATTGTCGTATCTGACGACTGTTTCTTTTAACGCGTCGGCGTAGTTATAGATTTCGTTCAAATTGCCAATTGGATGTCGCGTTACATTCTTGTTCTCATCAAGAATACCGAGATATTTCTGCGCTGAGTTGAAGTACATCCGGCAAATTGGCCGCCGGTTGTTATCGTCAAGCAACACACCGCAGTAGCTCAACGTATCTCTAATAAAGACACGCTTGGCGTCGACAGTCTCACGGACGATTGATTTGACGATGTAATAAGCTTCAAGTTCATCTGCGGTTGTTATTACGCCGTCAGGTGACTCTTCTTTTATCGGTGTATCATCAGTGTCTAAGTCAGAGGTATCAACACCATCATTCTTGAGCGCCGACTTAAACCTTTCTTTGATTCGATCGTTAACGAATCCATGAAAGGCCCGTTTCACAATCTCGGCGAATTGCTCTTTGGTTGCCTGTGTAAGACGACCTTGATACACCCTCGCAGCCAGGAGCCGGACAAAATCTTCAGAAGGGTTCGTCCATTCCTCTAGGAGAAGTTGCTTGATGCCACGCGTGTACTTGAGATCGCTCGCCCGTGAGAGAATGCTATCTAAATCAAATGTCTCTTTGGCGAATTTCTTTAATTCGTTCGCGAGCGACTGATTGACGTCCTGCAAAGAGAACTCAAGAAATGGACGTGAGTCCATCTTATTCGGAGCGTCTAAGTCAGAGAAAACGCGATACGTTATGCCGTTTGTAATTATCGCGAAACGCGCATCAGTAACGGAAAAATAGCGGTAAAGTTGAGATGCGTGTTCTTTCGCAAGATTTGCTTTCGCGGACTTGCATTCGAACAGGATAATCGGCTTGCCATCCTGCATGATGGCGTAGTCAACTTTCTCCCCTCGCTTTACACCGACGTCTGCGGTGAACTCGGGTACGACTTCCGTCGGATCAAAGACGTTGTAACCCAATGCGTTAATCAAAGGCATGACTAATGCGTTTTTCGTAGCTTCCTCGGTTTCGAGGCTGTCCAACATCTTAGGTGCTTTGGCTGCCAGGTCTTGCAGCTTATCGATCAGGTCCATTCGATGCCCTACTTCAGAATAGTTGTGAAAACGCAGACTTACGCCTAGCCTGCGTCGCTTCGGATAATCGACAAACATAGCCGATGGCTTATGACAAAAAAACCACTCGGTTCGACAACCTGCGTCATAGCGAAACTTGCCTACCCGCACGCCAAGACAGTGTAGGCAGAGTCTCCGCAGCGGTTAAAATAACCGCATGTCTGAAAGTGCACCTGATTTTGATCCGCTTGTTGATCAACGCCCCAGCCGGTTTGTGGTGGGGATTGATCTGGGAACGACGAACTCGGCCGTAACCTATGTGGATACGGAGGAGTCGCCGTGGGCTATCCGTGTGCTGCCTGTACCGCAGCTGGTGGCGCCGGGCGAGGTCGAAAGCCGGGATACGCTGCCTTCGTTCCACTATCAGCCTGCCGATGGTGAACTGGCCGGCGGCGCCCTGAAGTTGCCCTGGCATAAGCAGGAGCCGGAATACGCCACGGGCGTGTACGCGCGGGAACAGGGGGCGACCGCGCCGGGGCGGATGATTGCTTCGGCTAAATCCTGGCTGTGCCATACCGGGGTCGATCGCACGGCGGGTCTGCTGCCATGGCGCGGGGCGCCGGATGTGGAGAAGCTGTCGCCGGTCGAAGCGGCTTCGCGTTATCTGGACCACATCCGCAGCGCGTGGGATGCGGCGTTCAAAGGGCAGCCGCTGGCGGATCAGGATATCGTCTTAACGCTGCCCGCTTCGTTCGATGAAGTCGCCCGCGAACTGACGGTGGAAGCGGCGGCGCTGGCCGGTTTGAAACGCGTGGTGCTGATTGAAGAACCGCAGGCGGCGTTCTATTCGTGGGTCTACCGCCACAGTGACGACTGGGAAACACACGTCCGCCCCGGCCAGAAAATTCTGATCTGCGACATCGGCGGCGGCACCAGCGACTTCACGCTCATCCGCGTGCGGCGCAGTGCGGAAGTGGATACCGGCGATACGCACAAGATTCAGTTTCACCGCGTGGCAGTCGGCGATCATCTGATTCTGGGCGGCGATAATCTGGACCTCGCGCTGGCGGGTTATCTGGAGCAGAAAATCACGCCCGGCGGCAAGTTGCAGCCCCGGCAGTGGGACGTCCTGGTGCGGCGCTGCCGGCAGGCGAAAGAAACGCTGCTGGTGGACGACGCCCCGCCTTCAATGAAGATCAATCTGCCCGGCTCCGGCTCCAAGCTGATCGGCGGCGGTGTGAATGTGGAAGTCACCCGCGAAGAAGCGATGCAGGTGCTGGTCGAAGGCTTCTTCCCGGAAACGCCGCTCGACAGCAAACCGCAGACGCGGTCATCCGGATTCCAGGAGTTCGGCCTGCCTTACGCACCCGACGCCGGCATCACTCGTTACCTGGCCGCCTTCCTCACGGCGCACCGCCACGTGGCGATGGAGGATATCGAGCAGGATGCAGACTTCGATCCGGCGCGGCCGGACATTGTTCTGTTCAACGGCGGCCTGATGGAGTCGGCCAGCATCCGCAACCAGCTTGTGACATGTATGGAGCAATGGTTCTCTCCAGAAGGAAAACCGTGGACGCCGCAGGTGCTGGATAACGAGCAGTTGTATCTGGCCGTGGCTCAGGGCGCCGCCTACTACGGCATGGTGCGGCGGGGTGAAGGCGTGCGTATCGCCGCGAGCCTGGCGCGTTCGTACTACATCGGCGTGCAGAGCGATCCGCCGCAGGCCGTATGTGTGGCGCCGGGCAATGCCGAGCCGGGTCAGGAAATCAGTCTGCAGGAACGCGACTTCCATCTACAGGTTTCGCAGCCGGTGGAGTTTCCGCTGTTTGTTTCCAGCACGCGGTTGACCGATGCCGCGGGCGAACTGGCGCCGGTGGACCTGGAACAGATGCGGCCATTGCCGCCGGTTCGCACCGTACTCAAGACGCAGCGGAAAAGTGAGCGGGGCGAAATTGCCGTGCACCTGCATTCGCGACTGACAGAAATTGGCACCGTCGATCTATGGTGCAGCGAAGCGGCCGGCGACCGTAGCTGGCGCCTGCAATTCGATGTGCGATCCGCCACGCAGACGGATATGGACGCCCACGAATCGGCTGCCGAGATTGAAGGCATGGTCGATGAACAGCAGTGGCTTGCCTGCCGTCAGTTGCTGGAAGATGTCTTCGCCCCGGAAGGAGAAGCCAAGCCGGGCAAGCTGATGAAAGAGCTGGCCGCCGCGCTCGACGCATCACGTGCAGAATGGCCTACGTCGCTGCTGCGGCGCATCTGGGAAGCGTTATTGGATTTGCAGGACGGCCGCCGCAAGAGCCCCGCGCATGAGGCGCGGTGGTTGAACCTGGCCGGTTACGCGCTGCGGCCGGGATATGGGCTGGCCGTGGATGACTGGCGGGTGGCTGAAACCTGGCGGAACGTGCAAGGCAAGCTGCGGCACGGCGCCGGCTCGACCCGCACGGAATCGCTGATTCTCTGGCGCCGCATCGCAGGGGGGCTTTCGGCCGGACAGCAGAAAGCGATTGCCGAACCGCTGATCGCGCCCGTTCGTGGTCTGCACCGCCGCCTGACAACGGGCCGTGGCGGCGCTGCCGATCAGAGCTTCACGCCGCAGGAATCGCACGAAGTGTGGCGGCTGTTGGGTTCGCTGGAACTGCTGCCGGTCAGCACCAAGGTGGAGCTGGGCAACATGCTGATGGAAATCTATTCCCGCAAAAAGATGCAGCCGGTGCGGCCCGCCATGCTCTGGGCCATCGGGCGGTTGGGGCAACGCGTGCCCGTCTACGGTCCGCTCAACACGGTCGCGCCTGGCAACGTCGCCGCGCGGTGGCTGGAAGCGATTATGAACGACACCAAAGCCGCCGAGATGGATCACTTCGCCGTCATGCAGATGGCCCGCGCCACCGGCGACCGCTACCGCGACCTGCCAGGCAACCTCCGGCAGGAGACAGCCGACTGGCTAGAAGACAACAACGCCCCCACCCACTACATCACCCTCGTCCGCGAAGGCGGCGAATTAGAACGCGAAGAACAAGGCCAGGTCTTCGGCGAGGCGTTACCGATGGGCCTGCGGATTTAGGGGTAGATTTACGATTGCTTCCATTGCAATGATTCGTCCAACGTTCCACCTTCAATAAAATGCAACGCCGTCTTTAGGGCAGTGGGTCGATCAACAACGTGGCATGAAGGAATGGGTGTTTTGATCGCCCCTATGACGAGCGTTTCTGAGTTATTGCCGAGAGTGGAATCGAAAATGAGAAATATATCATCACCAACTGTAACACTAATATGAAATCTTGTAGGGCCGCCACCTACACAAAAGACGTCGCCATTGGCCTTTTCGATGCACAGACTAGACCTGTTGCCACCATCGAGTTTTTGCAGCTGTTCTGCAACGATGCTATTTGAAGGGGATTCGAATTCAATTGCGTGATTGTTGGCACCCTCATAGTAGTCCACTGAAAGTAGAATTGCTTCTTTGGAATTATCGGACATTATTTTCACTCATTGACGACGGGAATCAAATGACCACACGCTTCCAAAAGTGCGATCAAGGATGAAGATTCAGTAGGGACATTTCTTATCGAATTGTCGGCATACCAATTGTTGCATTTGGAACGCCACTACAACCGCACAGCATTGACCGTTGTGACTTCGCCCGACCGTGCAACCGTACTTTGGAGAAGTTGGTCACGTGTTTCCGCCTAGCATTTGGTAGGGCATGCTTCGCATGCCTTCCTTGGATCGAGTTTAGGCCAATACAAAACCGAGACAGGTCGTCGCACTAGCCTCTGTTTTATATGCCGTTGAGATGTGCGGTGAAATTGAGAGAGTATTGATTAACAACTGGTCGAGGGAAGGCATGCGGAGCATGCCCTACGGGTTTGATTTTATGCCGCTTTTCTTTGTTTACGGAACGTTGATGCGGGATGGCTGCCGGGCGGCGTTGTGGCCGCATGCGGCTTTGAAGGTTGAGCGGGCGGAGGCGCGTGGTGCGTTGTATGACCTGGGTTCTTATCCGGGGATGACGGCGGGTGATGACCGCGTGGCGGGCGAAATCTGGCATATTGCGGCGGAGCATCTGGCGGCGACCAATGCGGTGCTGGATGAGATTGAAGGATACGCCGGCGCCGAGGATGATCTGTATCGCCGGGTAGAGATTCATTGCGATACTACGGCGGGCAGCGTGACGGCGTCTACCTATCTGTACGCCCACGCGGTGGAGGAATCGCAGCGGATCCAGCCGGGGGCGGACGGGCTGTGCCGCTGGGTGAATTAAGGCTTACCTGGAGCGGTTACTGAGAAGTTCTCGCCGTCCGGATTAGACAGGACAGGTAGTGAGAACAATAAACGGGAAGATTCGTTTCAAAGAGACTAGAGATCGCACTAGCTTCCTGACGAAGTGCTCTCACGATTTCCACGGATGGTTGTGTGTGGCGCCTCAATATCTTCATTACCGACAACTGCGACACTTTTTCTGCTTCGACAAGTGTCTCCCCGCCCTTATCCCTTGCGGATTGTTGGTCGATTGCTAAGTCGAAAAGCTCCGCTGTATCTAGAATCGTTGAGAAACCTACGTTGTCAGCTTTACTTGAGTTTGATGCGGTTATTACACCGTCCACTGCAAACTTTGAAAAACTGAGTGATCGCGCGACCACGAGTGGCAGGCTGTCGGGTAATTCACACTTCCATTCTGGGGTCGAATGCAAGGCTTCAATCAAACGTTCGCCTTCCTCAATGTCAGGGCTGGCATTCGTTACGGCGGACCACGCGAAGTCAACGCATTCTCGCGCCAGCGATGAGGTTTCAGGGAGACCAAGAAACCTCACGATTGGGCTGATTTTCTCCCCGCAAACAGCGCAAATCGCAGCGATCTGCCAGGATCGCATTTCTTTCGCCTCTTGCCACAATGTCCGATAGTCGTAGCTGTTCATTAAGGTCAATCCTCGTTGGTCCGCCAGGAATGCTCCAATGCTTACTCCGGACTTTCAATCGCCTTCGAATCTGGTTCGCCCAGAATCTTGATGGGCATCTCGGTCGCTTGCAGGGCTTGATGCATGAAGTCGATTTCGCGTTGCGTGAAGTTGCCTGTGATCATTCCCTCACCGCCAATGGCGGATCGAATGACGGGTGCGGTGATCAGCTCGCCGTCGAAGATGATTGCCATCTGCTTGTCGAGATTCGCAGAAGTCAATCTCTTGATGCGCGCCGCGCCGGCGGCTGTCATTGAAAAGTTGATCGCGGGCTGACCGTTGACGTCGACACTCTTGGAGATCGAGGCGAAGTGGCGGTTGTCGATATCGCTTTGGCTGTGGATCAAAAGCACGTGGTGCACGTCGTCGACCAGCCGGACAACATTCGCCGTCATACTAACGCCCGCGAATTTATAACGCGGTGCAAAGGGGCGGTTGTCGTCTGCCAGCGGGAGCCCGTTGCTATCGGCTGCCAGGGGAACCCAGGAGGCCACGGTTTTGCCATCCACAATCACCAGGTTCTCATCGTCGCTTAAGGCCCTTGCAGGCTCCACCAGATCCGAGTCCGTACTGCGCTGAGCCACCATGTGCATCTGAAGCTCTCCCGTGCTGCGCATTAACGCTTTGCACTGTGCCACGGCGCCGTAGCTGTTCCCTGGCACGACGATTTCCAGCTTCGTTGGCTCGATGCAATTTACCTGCAGGCCAAGGCTGCCAGAACTGTCGAGACGTCGCAGCACGCTGGCTTCGATCTCGTCGCTGCTGAGCCCGGCTTCCAGGGGTTCAAATTCATAGATCAGCAGCGTGTCTAACTTCGTTAATCCCTGTGGGGAAGAACAGCCCGTGAAGAGAATGGCGATAGACGCGCAGACGATCCATCCAACAGCTACTGAAAAACGACACAGTGTGATAACGCGACCGGACATGTTCGCCCTTTGATTTGTGAGGAGTTGCCGTCAACACTCTAACGGCTATTCGAACGTGTCTCCATGATATTGTCCCGTGCAGCACGACCGCGCACGTAAGGCGTTCTGTTTCCGGGGAAGCTGCTACAATGCGGCCGGAGTGCAGAGCGGTGGTGAACCGCTTCAATCCGATAGGAAATCGCAACCGGTATTCATCTATGTTTGAAGATTTGCAGCTTGCGCTGAAGCAGATTGAATTCGCGCGGCATTATACGAAGACGCTGCTGGAAGATATTGATCTGGAATTGTGGTACACGCAGCCCGAAGGTCTGCCGACGCATGTGGCTTGGCAGGTTGGGCATCTGGCGATGGCGCAGTACGGATTGATGCTGTTCCGCATCCGTGGCCGGACGACCGAGGACCGGCAGTTGATGCCCAACAACATGCGGAAGATGTTCAGCCGCGGAACCACCGCGCAGCCGCCGGGCGAGAAATCGCCTTCGGCAGAAGAGATCCGCGACGTCTTCGACCGCGTTTACGACGCCGCCATGGCCGAGGCGCCAACCTTCACGCGTGAGCAACTGGATACGGCGGTGGAGATGCCCTATGCGGCAACGCCGACGTGCATGGGCTGCCTGCTGTTCTGTTCGCACCACGAGATGATTCACGCCGGCCAGATCGGTATGCTGCGACGGGCGCTTGGTAAAGAACCGGTGCGGTGATGCAGCTTCACGTTCATTTGCTTCCGGCGCTGACTTCGGAAGAAGACCTCGCCGGCGGAACCGTCGTCGTGATCGATGTGCTGCGGGCCACGACGACCATCGCCCATGCGCTGGCGGCGGGCGCGACGCGGGTGATTCCGTGCCTGGAAGTGGAGCAGGCCCGCGCGTGTGCCGCGGAGATCGACGGCGCCGTGCTGGGCGGCGAACGTGGCGGCGTTCCGATCGAGGGGTTCGATTACAGCAACTCTCCGCGCGACTACACACCGGCGAATGTCGCGGGCCGCACCGTTGTGTTCACCACCACCAATGGCACCTCCGCGATGATGCTCTGCCGCCAGGCCCGCCGCGTGCTGACCGGGGCGTTTGTCAACTTCACGGCCGTGTGTAACGCCGTCTCGGGCGATGAAAATGTGCACCTGCTTTGTGCAGGCACCAATGGCGAGATCACCCGTGAAGATGTGCTGCTGGCAGGCGCCATCGCCCATTATTTTTCACAAGCGGACACCAGCCACACGCTCAACGATCAAGCCGCCATCGCGGCGGCCGCCTGGCGGGACGCAGTTGGACAAGACACTTCAACCGCACGGGTGACCGCCGCACTGCGCGAAAGCCGCGGCGGAAGGAACCTCATCCGGCTGGGTTACGCGGCCGATATCGAGATTGCGGCAACACTCGACAAATTCAACATCGCCCCGGTGCTTGATCTACAGGCATGGCAGATTGAAGTGTTGTGAGTCAGGCTGGCAAAGCTGCCGGCGCCTTATCGCCAGTCTCCAGATAGTGTGAAGGCCGCCCAGTAATACGGGGGAAGTCTTTGTTCAATCTTCTGCGCCGGCGCCGCCAGCCTTAAGTCGCCCCGCGGCCCACGCTGGCTGGCGGCGGTTAAAGCGCGGACAAACCGGCGGTCGCTTCCCGCCTGCTCAAGCATCCACAGCTGCGCGTCACGAAGCGCCTCAAGACGCGACTGCTTTTTGTTCCATAGATTTTCGTAGAAACGGGTCATCAATTTCTGAGTGGCTTGATCCGGGATCTGCCACAGCGATCCGATGGTTGATTTCGCACCAGCAACCTGAAACGCGCGCTGTAGCCCCAGCAAGCCCTCTCCCTGAGTTGCACCGCCGAGTCCCGTTTCGCATGCAGATAGGATTACTAGGCCTACGTTGGACAGATTCAGATTCTGCACTTCAAGCGACCTCAGAACGCCGTCTGTATTACGTTCAGGGCGGTTAGCGCCAGCCAGCACGATACCAGTCTGCAATCCGGGATGGACAGCCGTGGGAATAAGCGGATCGCGAAAGACGTCGCCCAGCCGCCGGGGCGGAACGGGCAGTTTGGGCGGCTTGTCGGGTGGAATGAATAACCCGTGTGTGGCGAAGTGCACAATACTATGTTGCTGGAGTTGTCTGGCAACTTCACTTTCGGTGGCCTGCGGTCCCTGGAGCACGGTTCGCGATGCATTAGGAAACTGGTTCCTGTGCAATGCCGTGATCTGCTCCAGTTCGACTTTTGTCCCCGGCAGAGGCTGCCAGCGAATATCGCCAGAGCGAGTGCCGTCTGCATCACCGTTATCAGATTGAGGTTGTTCCGCGGGCGATGAGCCGGGTTCACCAAAGGCAACATTTCCGACCACCATCAAACGGTCTTGCGGCGATGCCGGCTGCTCGCCTTCAAGAAGTTCCGGCAACCATTGCGGTACTGGGAAGACGGTAACCGGGATCTCTTCCAGCAGGTATTTGCCGTCCTTATTGCCAGGCAAAGCGGCGAACGGAAGCTGGCAGAGTATCCCGTCCGGGCAGATCAGCACATGATCCGCCTGCTCCACTGCCAACGGATTCCAGATCCTGCTGCGGAGAACCTGGCCAGGTGGCGGCGAAGCAGAGTCTGGCTTCCGCCCGCCAAGAATTTCTGCGCGGAAATGGCGCACGGCCTGGATGATCTCCGGTGTGGTTCCCAGATTGACCCGCCGGATCGCGGAGGAAGATATGACAAAGGCGGTCAGCTTGTCATGGTGTTCCAGGAAGTCGACAAAGACCGCCCCCTTGGGAAGTTGATTCTGAAAATCCTGAAGACTTGTACGCTGGCGTTTCTGCGTCTGGTTGTAGAGAGAAACCTTCTGGGCGAGTTCTGTTTCCAGCGTCTCCCGTTCTGACGAAAGCTTCTCGAACTGCTTGCGGGTCTCAGCCGTTGAGTCGCTCCTGGCCACCAGGTTGCTCATCTGCTGCGAAATATCACGCATCTTCTGAAGGATTTCTTGCGACTGTTTGTTCTGCCGCGCGTCTATCCGCACGTACATCTGCCGGAGCGTCACCGCCGCCCGGGCGCGGAAGATAAGTTCGTAAACAGCAGCGGAGTCTTCGTGGATTGTGCCCGCCAGTAAGCTGTTGAGATAGAACCGCAACCGGCGGGCGCTGGCTAGCTGGTCGGCCTCTGTCTGGGTAGAGGCTGAAAGTTGATGATGCTGCAGAATGATCTCCATCGCCTCGCGAAATAACGGACCGGCTTTCTGCGGTTTTCCCTGGTCGTAGTAATTTGCGGCCAGGTTATGGATGGCGTGGGCGTAGTCGGGATGATGTTTGTGAAGCCCTTGTTTATTGAGTTCAACGGCTTCCAGAAACAGCTTTCTGGCGGTTTCAAACTTATCGATCTCGCGATACACCATCGCCAGATTGTTCAGCGACACGGCCAGACTGGCGTCTTTCGCTTTCAACTTGCGATGCAGAGAAACGGAATGTGTCGCGGCTTTGATCGCTTTCTCATATTGACCGGCGTCTGCGTACGCATTGGCAATGTTGCCAAGCATGCTTGCGTAATTCAGATCCTGATCGCCCACCGTCTGGCGCGTCGTTTCGAGAGCTTCCTCATATAGCAGGAGGGCTTCGTCGATGTTTCCGGTATTCTTGTGAAGGATTGCTAATGAGTTCAGATAGTTTGCTGTCTCTGGATGCTTACGGCCAAAACTTGCTTCGGCCAGCTTGACGGCTTCTTTAAGCACCGGCATCGCTTTGTTGAATGACCGCGTCTGATAGAGAATCCATCCTCGATCATGCAACAGAGATGCGTAAGCATGATGATCTTTGCCTAAGAGTTCCGCACATTGCTCCAGCGCTGTATGGCTCTTCGCAGTCGCAGCGCCGAACTCGCCGGCATAGGCCAGCCCATCCGCCTCGCGGGAAAGCTGGAAAATACGCGCGTACCGTTGACGTTCGGCCGGGCTAAAACGGGCATATTGTGCAATGCCCTGCACCGCCAGTAGTGGCCGCCTGGTTCGCCAGTCGCCAGCGCCGTGTTCCTGGACCACTTCAGCAAGGTTTTTCAGGTCACGCCGCCAGAAATACCAGTCGTTAACGGCTATCCCGGTAGGGCCGCTGATCTTCTTTTCCAGGTCGATAACCTGGCCAGCTAGTTCCTGGGCCTTCGAGACCTCGCCCCGAGAGGCTGCCTGATGCGCTTCAGTGACAAGGTTCTCAAGTTGCTTGATGTTCGCCGCATTTTGCTCCGCACCAGGCTGAACGGCGAAAACTTTGCAGCTAAGCCAGCCAACGCACCCGTAGAGCATCAGCAATGTGACAGTGATCTGCCTCAGGTAGCTAAGCAACATGTTTATTCTTCGCGGAAATCAAGGTGAGTATTGCGGAGCAACGGCTTGATGCCCGGTAAATCAGGGCGTGAGATATCATATCGCACGCCATTGCTGGTTGAAAATTTTCCGGGGGGCCGCTGAAACTGCGAAGAAGATTGCCGGAAAGTCGATTTCCGCCTTACCACCATTTAGGACTATGTGAAAACACCCGGAGGTATGGTTTTCGGTCTCGTGTAGTATTCCGGCGGGGTCTGCGGTAAACTTTTGGCACTTAATACAACTTTTCCACTGCGATTGATTTCTGACCGCTGGTTGCAATCCGGCAGGCGGGCGCCTGCGCTACGGGATTTCGAAGATTCGACCGGGCGGATGTCAGACCAGTCTGGCAGTGACACACGTCGCTTGTTTCGCTTCCTGCAATTCAGGCAGGAAGTTCTGCGACGATAACCGGACACGCCTTGTGCGTTGGCGCGGTTCGTGGCGGGGTATCTCTGGATACGCTGCGGCGTAGCGCCTGACAGTTACGAACGATGAAACACCGTGTACGTATCCGTTTTCGCAAAGAAGGTGATCTACGGCTGATCAGCCATCGCGATCTGATGCGCCTGTTCGAACGCATGTTGCGGCGGGCAGGGCTTCAACTGGCGATGAGCGAAGGGTTCCATCCCAAGCCAAAATTTCAGGTTGCAGCCGCTTTAAGTCTGGGCATTGCCGGCGCCAACGAGGTCGCAGAATTTGAACTGGCGGAACCGCTTTCCGCCAGCGAGCTTTCTGCACGGCTGACCGCGGCGGCTCCGGCCGGACTTGAAGTGCAGGACGTCCAGCTTCTGCCCGAAGGTACGAAGAAACTTCGCGTCGAGCAGATGACTTACGAACTGCCGCTGACCGATGCCCAGGTGCAGCCCGTCAGCGATGCGGTTGCCGCGTTGCTTCAGCAGGATGCAGTCCTTGTCCCGCGCCGCAAAGACGGCCGGGAGCTGAATGTTCTGGAGAATCTGGAAACGCTTGAAGTAGAAGACAACCGGCTGCGGATGCGGCTGCGTGTTTCTGCTCAGGCGGCTGCCGGTCCTGCGGAACTTCTGGCTGCACTGGCGGACTCTGCCGGCATGCCCTCCTGGCACACGCCCGGCGCCCTGACCAGCATAACCCGCACCGCAGTGGAGATCGCCGGATGACGTATCCGCAGACACTTCACCGCAATGCTGAGTTGTCTGGCCGCCATTTAACGGTTGGCCACAGACCTTTCAGCGCGAAAACACTCTTAGCATCTCGCCGCACCGGCGCATTGCCCGGCATTTCGCCCAGGCAATTGCCAGCTTTGCAGCTTCACCCCAGACACCAGGCATTATCTGCAAGTGTCCTTGGCGTGCTGCACCTTGCGCAAACCCCATGCGCCAACCGCGGCCCAACAAAAAGAACACCGAAGCATGAAAAAGGAAATGTTAATCAACGTGTCGCAGCCGGAGGAAGTCCGCATTGCGATAGTTGAAGACAGCCAACTGGA
The DNA here is from genome assembly GCA_965233625.1 of Pirellulaceae bacterium. Lineage (GTDB taxonomy): Bacteria > Planctomycetota > Planctomycetia > Pirellulales > Pirellulaceae. The sequence continues at coordinate 4,637,347 of OZ247499.1, read as the reverse complement.
AGAACTTTATATCGAACGCGCCAGCCAGGATAACTGGGTTGGCAACATCTACAAAGGAAAGATCGTCAATCTGGAGCCCAGCATTCAAGCTGCGTTCGTAGATTTCGGCGTGGGCCGTAACGGCTTTTTGCACATCAGCGATGTCGAACCTTCGTACTTCCGCCAGGGCGGATACGATATGAACGGCATGGCCGAGAACGATGACGAAGACGACCGCCCCGCACGCCGCCCCACCCGTGGCGGCCGGCCGCGTGTGAAGCCGCCCATTCAGCAGGTGTTCCGCCGTGGCGATGAAGTGGTGGTGCAGGTGATTAAAGAAGGCATCGGCACCAAAGGCCCAACGCTTTCGACCTATGTCAGCATCCCCGGCCGTTACCTGGTGCTGATGCCGGCGCTGGGCCGGGTGGGCGTTTCGCGGAAGATCGAAGACGCCGATGTACGCTCGCGGCTGCGCGAAACCATGCTCGAGCTGAACCCGCCCAAGGGCCTCGGCTTCATCGTCCGCACGGCCGGTTCGGAACGCACGCGCAAAGAACTGTCGCGCGATATGGCGTACCTGCTGCGGCTGTGGAAGGTGCTGGTGCGGCGGATCGGCAAAGAGGAATCGCCGGGCGAAATCTACGAAGAAAGCGATATGATCATCCGCACGATCCGCGACATCGTGACGGCCGATATCGACACCATCTACATCGATCAGGAAGCCGCCTACGAACGCGCCAAAGAGTTTCTGCAACTGGTCATGCCCCGCCACGTCAACCGCCTGCAACTGTACCAGGGCAAAGAGCCGCTGTTCCACAAGTACCGCATTGACGAAGAGATCGGCAACATCCACAAGCGTTCGGTGCCGCTCAAACAAGGCGGCTCGATCGTGATCGATCAGACCGAAGCACTGGTCGCCATCGATGTGAACAGCGGCAGCTTCCGTACGGATTCCAACGCCGAAGAATCGGCCTACAAGTTGAACGTGCAGGCCGCGAAAGAGATCGCCCGGCAGTTGCGGCTGCGCGACCTGGGCGGCGTGATCGTCAACGACTTCATCGATATGCGTCGCGAAAAACACCGCCGCGGCGTCGAACACACCTTACGCGACGCCATGAAGCGTGACCGCGCCCGCACGAAGATTCTCCGCACCAGCCCGTTCGGCCTGGTCGAGATGACACGGCAGCGTGTCCGCCCCAGCCTCAAACGCAGCGTCTACGAAGATTGCCCCTGCTGCAAAGGCCGCGCGGTGGTGAAAACCGCCGAGAGCATGGCCATTGAAGTGGTCCGCATGCTGATGCTGGCCAGCCAGCAGAACGCCTGCACACGCATTACCGTCCGCGTGAACGACAAGGTAGCCGCCTACCTGAACAACAAAAAACGCCGCGAAATCATGAGCCTGGAAGAAGACGGCAAAATGACCGTCCAGATCCTCGGCTCCGAAGGCCTGTTCCCCGAACACCTGGAACTAGACTGCCGCGACAACTCCGGCCGCGAAGTCACGCTGCCTGCGTAAGGCCGGCTGCTGCATTCCTATGAAGGATGAACCCAACGCCGCTGGCCCTTACCAGACGCCGGCGGCGCCACGTTTAACCCGGAAGAAAACCCATGCGCCGCGTATCTGGACGCGCGGCGCCGTGGCGGGCATTGCGACGTTCGTGATGTCTATTCTGTCTGCCTGGGGATACCTTGCCTACTACAACCTCTGTGAACGGCAAGAATTGATAGACACCGGGATTCCCTCTGAGATCTTAGCTGAAATGGAGTTCAACTACGGTATGGGCGACCTGAAGCCATTCGCGTTCTGGACGCTTGGCCTCTCAATACTGATCCTGTTCTACGCAGCGTGGATGACCAGACAGACGTTCAAGCGGCCCGTTCCCATCAAGATCGCATACCTCCTAGGCATACCGCTGTTGGCGTTTCTGTGGGTGGTGTTTGTCGCCATGCAACTCGGCCCCTGGATGGGCGCCTTCAGCTTCCCGGTATTTCCCTGCTGGCTCATTGGGGCATGTAGCGGAGCAGCAGTATCTTTCGTTATCAGACCGGCAAAACTTCGTGATAGTCATAGCGAAGACACCTCAACGTGCTAGTTTGACCATCGCTAATTACCGGCCCAAATGACCTTCAAGCCGTAGGGCAGGCGCCTGCCTGCCGCATGACAGGCCCCGGTCAAACCAGCACCGCAGGCTCCCGCGCTCCAGCCCGTCCTGCTTGTTTAATTGGCTTTAACCTGCCAGATGCTTGCTACTTGTTTTTCAGCTGTTTGAGCAGCTCGTTCATCTGTCGCGTCAGCAGATCGATGCGGTCTTCCAGCACTTGCAGCCGGCGGTTGGTTTCTGCGTCTCCACGGGCGGCGGGCTTATCGGTTTGCGCCGTGCGGGCGGCTTCGGCGGCGGCCTGCTTGGCGGCTAACTCCTTGTCCAGCTCCGCAAGTCTGGCCACGACGGTTTTGCTGGGAAGTTCTGTAAACACATAGTAGGTGAGCTTGGTGCTGGCCAGATTCGCATCGCTGGCTTCCAGCTGTACGGGGATTGCAACGGGGGCGCCTTCAGGACGCCTGCCCAGAAATGGCCGGGCGATATCAATCATTTTCACGGCCAGATCGCGCAGCGCGTCCGTGTAGGTTCCGCTACGGCGATGCGCGCCCAGCCAGCCTTCGAGCTTACGCAGCGCTTCGGCGCGAACTCTGGCGTTGTCAATCGTTACATCGCCGGTGTTCTCATCGATCTCAAATCCGTCGAACGGAGACAGCAGGGCGAATTTCACCGGCGACTTGCCGCCCGTGGTCTGGTGTTTCAGCACCGTTTTTTCGCCCGCAGAAAGCGTAAGCGTGGACTGCGCCGGTTTGAACTGAAGCGGCGCGGGAATAATTTCCGCACCATCAGGCGCCGGTAGCTTCCAGACAAACAGATGGTCGCCCTTAAGAATAAACGCCTTTGTTTTCGACACAGCCAGAGCCGTTGAGGGAGCCTGTGGATTGACCGACGGACTGACCTCACTGGATAGCACCTGCCGCGCTGAGACGCCGCCACCGGACGCTTCTATGAGCAACTGGTTTGTGGCGGGCTGATTGGCAAGATTGGAGCGGATGAGGCGATATTTCAGCGACACGCGGGTGTCAGAATCTGGCGCAAACGCCTGACCAAGCTGCTGACTGATTACGCCATGAGTGCTGCTACGTGGTGCGTTACCTGAAACCGTTCTTTTCAACCCTAGTATCGACGTATCAATGACCCCGTATTTCGCCCCGGCCAGCGACGGCAGCCCGCGCGCGTGCAACAACAGCTGGGGCTTCAAGTCGAAATCATAAAGCGTGTTGTTGATATAAAAACCGCTACGGCAGATGTGATTTTCCCGGACAGTCCGGCTAGAGAATCTCTCTGTGGGTATTTCGAAAACGCCCTTCCGCTGAAACGTCTCTGCATCGAAGAATTCAATCCCGTTGCTGGTCCGCACAACAAGCTTTCCGCCGGCCAGATCAAGCTGCTCGATAGGTCCGCCGGCGACCAGGCTCTTATGGCGGCTGAGATCATCCATCTTCAGGATCTCAATCTTGGGCGAAACGTGCTCCTGCCAGAAGATGACGTACTTGCCAGAGATTACGCCGTGCTGCGGACGTGTCGCAAGTTTACGCGTGGTGACGGTTTTGCCCGTTTGCAGGTCAATCACGGCTACTTCCGAAGTGGTGTTAGAAGCAGCGGCCGCGTTCCCGCCCAGACCAGCAATCGCGGACATCCTCCGGCTGTCTTTCACCGCCATGCCCTGCCAGATAACAGCGTGCTTTCCGGAAGCGTCTGTAGAAATTGCCGACGCCGCGAAAGGGAGACTGAAATATGGGTGCACAACATTAATTTCAAACTTCAGCGTCCGTTGAATGTCCTTATGCTTCAGCGTGATGGCCACCGTGTTGCTGCCGGCTTCTTCTGGCGTCCACCGTAGTTTCATGCCATCACGTTTCATGCCGGCGGGCATGTCGTCCACGACGACTTCGATTCCGGATGCGTGCGGCACGATTGTCAACTGGTTAGTTTCGCCGGAACGCACATTCTCTGCACCTTCGATTTCTGCGATGAGGAAAGGTTCACTGGGCAGGTCGAAGTCCGCCAATGGCGCCATCGAAAGCTGGTTGCGGTCCGCGTAAATAACGCGGTCGCGTTGACCATCGGCAAACAACCGGGGCTGTTTAGAAACCCGCTTATAGTCCGCCTGCGACCTGATGCCGCGCGGCAGGTCGCGGCTGTCTTTTAGATTCGCAGAGGCTATTGTCACCTGCTGGCCAATGCTACTAAAGGTGTTAAACGAAGCTGCCTTCAGCACAATAGGCTCACTGCGGGAGCGGGAAGAAAACCGGTTGGACGAACCCGTCGTGCCAATCACGACCGGCCGGTCCGGAAAAAACGCCATAGGCGTGAAGTCAAGCGCAGCCAGGTTCTTATTCAGTGACCGGGTGTAGATCTGAGAGCCAGCCGCGGTAAATCTGCCCATAGGGCCGGGCAGGTACTTGCCGCTTGAACGGTGCTCGCGGAAGAGCTGCGTGAAAACGGGTTTCTCCGCACCGGCGTCGCTGATGCGGATCATGGATTCGAAGCCGGAAGGCGACCAGGGCCCGCGCCGGTAGGCAATCTTCCCATCTGCAGAAATCGCGCAATCCATCGAACCGCCAAGCACGCGGCCCTTGTTTTTATTGTCGCGAAGACTCACTACACCAGCCGCACTGTCGTGGCCGCTGCCGTAGTTGTAATAGATGAACGGATCTTTTTTGTTCCGTGAACCGGTCACATGCGAAACGCCGCCCTGACTTAATTCTACTTTGGCGATAAGCGTAAAGTCGGCGGCGTTGATCAGATACATGTGGGTGTCCTGCGAACAAACCACTGCGTAGATCTGTTTGTCGAGATATTCTTTGAAGAAGACGGAGACAGGCGTAGAGCCTGTTCGCAGAGACTTGGCCGGCTTTACCTCCTGCTGCTGCCAGACGGCGTTCGTAAATAGAACGGCCTGACCTTTCTCAGCGTCCAGGGCGACAATGTCTCCTGTCTTCGGGTTCATTGCAAAGTCTGCATAGTCCCCGGGCAGGCTCACGGTTTTCACCTCCGCCCATGCGGAATCTGCAAAAACACAAACGATGGCGGCAATCGCAAATACGCTGCACAGTTTCTGACGAGTCATGCCCTGACCTTGATTCAGTAGGATCGAAAATAAGATGAGTCATCGCGGACAGTCTTCGAACCGCCGCAATTCCTGTGATGGTAATGCAAGTAAGATTTCAGAACAAATCCACCCAACGGAAACCACCTAGCGCCGCTGCCACTTCCACATGCGCCGCCACAGCCAGATGACCGGCAGTACGGCCGAAAGTATTATGGGCAACCACAGATTGAAGCTGATTGCCCATAGATCGCTGCCGAATCCCTTCAGATGCCAGTAGTAAAAAACCCATGGCAGTCCAAAGTAGGAATCAACTTCGAATGGCACGCCTTCAAGCGTCGTGCCGCGCGTTGGTCCGTGGGTAAGGTCGCTGAAGAATGAGATTTCCGCAAAGCGGATCGACCAGCCCCGGTCGACACGCACGTGCAAGTCCGGCGCCAGCGAGAACTGCGGGCGGAAGGTGATCAGTAGCAGCGTGCCTAGCAGGACTATTACGGAAGTTGCTGTTGCGGCGCGCATTGCTGTCTTCGTGATCACTTCTTGCCTTCTAGATGCATCATGACCAAGGCGACGTCGGCGGGGGTGATGCCGCTGATGCGGCTGGCCTGGTCGATGCTTAGGGGGCGGACGCGGGTGAGTTTTTCGCGGGCTTCCATGCGGAGGCTGGTGATGCGGGTGTAGTCGAAGGAGGTGGGGATGCGTTTGCCGGCGAGGCGTTTCTGCCGTTGTACTTCCATCTCCTGCCGGGCGATGTAGCCGGCGTATTTCAGATCGTGCACCACCTGCGTGCTGACCTCTCTGGAAACGCTGGCCAGTTCCGGCAGCTGCTCGACCATGGTTTCCCAGGTCGCTTCCGGACGGCGGAGATATTGCGCTAGCGGGGTGTTGTCGATACGGTTCTTTTCCAGCAGCGTGACAACGCGGGCGATTTCCTGCTCTTTGGCTTGTAAGGCGTCGTAGCGCTGCTGGCTGACCAGGCCGGCTTTGTAGGCAAGGGGTGTAAGACGGCGGTCGGCGTTGTCCTGCCGCAGCAGGATGCGATATTCGGCGCGGCTGGTGAACATGCGATACGGCTCGTCCACGCCGCAGGTGGCCAGGTCGTCGATCAGCACGCCGGTATAAGCCAGGTCGCGGCTGACCGGTAGCGGTTCTTCGCCGCGCGCCTTCAGGGCAGCATTGGCGCCGGCCATCAGCCCCTGACAGCCGGCCTCTTCATAACCGGTGGTGCCGTTGATCTGTCCGGCGAAATAAAGCCCGCTGACAGTCTTCGTTTCCAGCGAAGGCCAGAGCTGATCCGGCGGGCAGAAATCGTATTCGACCGCGTAGCCATAGCGCATGATCTGCGCGTTTTCCAGACCGGGCGTCAGCCGCATCATGGCGTCCTGCACATCGCGCGGCAGGCTGGTGGAGATGCCATTGACGTACACCTCCTGGGTGGTGCGACCTTCGGGTTCCAGAAACAGCTGATGCTTGTCCTTATCGGCGAACCGCACGATCTTGTCTTCAATGCTGGGGCAATACCGCGGGCCGCCGCCCTGAATCTGCCCGGTATACATCGGCGCCCGGTCCAGATTGTTGCGGATGATATCGTGGACCGCCGGGTTGGTGTAGGTGATGTGGCAGGGCATCTGCGACGAAGCAATCGCGTCGATTTGCGTCTGGCTGGTCTGGAACGAAAACGGCTGCGGATCGTCGTCGCCAGGTTGTAGTTCGGTGGCAGCGTAGTCGATGGTCTTCGCATTCAGCCGCGGCGGCGTACCTGTTTTGAACCGTTCCAGGCGGAAGCCCATACGATGCAGCGCGCCGCTGATGCCCTTCGTGGTGCCTTCGCCCGCACGGCCGCCGGGTGTTTTCGATTCGCCTGTATGCATCAAAGCGGAGAGAAACGTGCCGGTGGTAAGAATCACCGCCGCGGCGCGGTATTCGACATTGCCCCGCGCCGTGACGCCGATCACGCGCTGCGTGTGCTGCCCGCTGTCGTCCGTGTTGGCGGGTAGTGGTTCGGTGAGAATGTCTTCGATAATCTCCTGCCGCAGGTGCAGGTTGGGCTGCGATTCCACGTAGTTTTTGACAAACTGCTGATACGCCTTTTTGTCGGCCTGTGCCCGCGGGCTGTGCATGGCGGGGCCTTTGCGGCGGTTGAGCAGCCGGAACTGAATGCCGGTGGCGTCGATGGCCAGCCCCATCACGCCGCCCAGGGCGTCGATCTCGCGGACGATCTGCCCTTTGGCCACACCGCCGATAGCCGGGTTGCAGCTCATCTGCCCGACGGTGTCCAGATTGGTGGTCAGCAGCGCGGTTTGTGCGCCCATCCGCGCTGCCGCCAAGGCTGCTTCGGTGCCCGCGTGCCCGGCACCGATAACTAAGATGTCATAATGATAAACAACCGGCTGCATGCCACTACCTATCTAAAGTGAGAACCTTTCGTTTCATCTTACTCATCCCACCTCAAACTGGCACCCCAGGCGTTCACGCTTCGTCCGTCTGCCGTTTCGATTGATGCTCGCTACCAACCCCCACAGCAACCGGCTGCTTAAACGGCTGACTGCCCTTGTCGACACCACCGCGGCGCGGTCGCCGTCGCTGGATGCGGTCGCCGATGTCTTGCGCGGCTGCAGCCCGGATGCGCTGCCCGTGTCGCAGCAGGATGCGGCGCAGACGCTGGTATGTAGCCTTGTGTCGATCAAGCTGGCGGAGATGAGCGGGTATGTGACGAAGCTGCCGCCGGGTGGATGCAGCCCGCTCGCCAGCCAGTTGGTTCAGGCCGCGGGTAGCGACGCGAAGGTGGCGAGTGAAGTGGAAACCGTTGTGACAGATTTGTGTCACGTGAAACATTCACCTGCGGATGCGGAGCAGTGGTGGCTGCATCTTTACGAATCTATGTTGCACAAGCAGCAGGCGAAGCGCCGCAAGCAGCACGGCGTTTACTACACGCCACGCGAAGTGGTCCGCTACATGGTCCGGCAGGTGCATGAAATCCTGCAACACGAATTCGATCTGCCGCTGGGTCTGGCTGCCACGCTCACCTGGAAACAGGCCGCGACGAAGTACGGGCTGACACTGCCCGCGGGCGTCGATCCCGCTTCGCACTTTGTGCAGATGCTCGACCCGGCAGCGGGCACCGGCGCGTTTGTGCTGGAAATGGTTGACCACATCCACGCGACGATGGTGTCGCACTATCGCAGCCAGAATGCGTCGCCGTCTTCCATCCGCACCCGTTGGAAACGGTATGTGAACCGTCATCTGCTGCCGAGGCTGCATGCCTGGGAACGGATGCCGACCGCCTGCGCACTGTTGCATCTGCACGTGGCTCTAAAACTTGCCGCGACGGGCTACACCGGCGGCGATGCTGTTGAGGAAGGGAATCTACGGTGCACCGATACGTTGAAACAGAGTGACGGTTCTATGTCACTGACGCCCGTGGTTCTGCTTGGCAATCCGCCGTTCGGGCGGCAGTCGCAGCATCTGGGTGCGGAGTACGAGTACCTTCTGGCGCCGCTGCGCACGTTTGGCGGCGAGCGTATCCGCGAGCGGGGGGCGATTGTCTTCGAGCGTGATATCAACAACGACTATGTGAAGTTCCTGAGCTTCGCGCAGTGGTGTGGTGAACGCACGCCGGCGATGGTCGCTAGTCTGATCACGCCCGCTTCGTACCTGGACGGACGGAATTTCCGCGGCCTCCGCGAGACGCTGTTGCAACGCTTCCCGGCCGTCGCCATCACGCATCTGGGTGGTGATCGCCGCACTGCGGGCGCAGCCTCCGATGCGAATGTTTTTCCCATTGAAGCGGGCGTGTGCATCGCCGCTATGCAACGCCTGCCGCAGCAGAAAGACGCTCCGCCCGCCGTGCCCCGGGTTTCCTACACCGCCATACGTGGCGCCGCGCCGCAGAAGCTGGCGGCGCTGGAAGACGCGGCGCACCCGTGGTCGTGGCAGACGTTCCGCCCGGCGGTGGAACAGCGGCTATCACTGGTTCCCGCTCCTCCGCAGGCGAGTAATGCGTATCAGCAGTTTACACCGCTGGGCGAAATCTTCGCGCTGTCGGTGGATGGCATTAAGACATCGCGCGACGGTCTGTTAACCGCGCTGACGCCGCAGGCATGTGCCGCCAAGATGCGGCAGTTTCTACAATGCAAAACAGCCGCCCAGGTGCAGCAGCAGTTTCGTGTGGCAACGACCAATTGGGACTGGCAGCAGGCGCAGCGGCATGTGGCGGCTACGTTTGACGAAGCGCGGATTATCAGGCTCGCTTACCGGCCGCTGGATTTCCGCTATCTGTACTACGACCGGCAACTTGTTTTCAGCGACCGCTATGCGGGGATGCAGCACCTGATGCAAACGCCGCCAGGAACGCAGCGCAATGTGGCGGTGGTGTGCGCCAGCCGGTTAGCTTCGGCCGGATACGAACATGCACTGGCGGCGGATTGTGCGGTGGAAATGAAATACGCCAGCCACAATACAAATTCACGCGTGCACGCGGCGTTGCAGTTGGATGCAACCACGCAGCAATGGCGGTCAAATATTTCGCCTACTTTCGCCCGGCAATGCGGCCGGCCAGAGAATACGCCAGAAGACGCACTCGACATCGCAGCCTACGTGCTGGCCGTGCTGCATCTGCCCGGTTACAGGCAGCGGTACGAACATGCATTGAAGGACGCGTTGCCACGCATCCCGGCACCATACGGCCAGCAGCAATTTACAACCCTGACCCGCTACGGACACCAACTAATAAACGCGTACCTGCTGAAGCGTGACTCCAGCGACACAGCGACATTGCCGGCCGAAACCGTGGCGCCGCCTGACTGCCGGTTTGTGGCTCCACGCTGGTCAGACGGCTGGATTGAATTCACCACACAGCACCGCATGACACTCGATGAGGCAACCTTCCGGCAGACGGTGGCAGGATATCAGGTTGCCCGCACCTGGTTTTCTGCGGGAAGCCGTATTGGCGGGCAGCGTAAAGGCCACGAATACTGCGCGGTAATGCACCGCCAATATCAGGAAGTTCTTGGCAGTCTGGGGCGGATTCGGGAAATAATAGCGGATTTACCGGAATTCAGATGAAAAAGGGCATTCCCCTAGTTGAACGTAGAATTGGGCCGCTAACGGGAACTGAACTCACGTTAGAACGGTTATCCAGCCTTTATAGGTGGATTGCGGGGATTCAACGCATGCAGCGCAGGGTGTAATGCCCGATACGCCTCCAGTGCTAGTGCTAAACTTTGCTGTAACATTGACGGTTGGACTACGCTAACTATAGTCCCAGGTCTTTTCCGCCACCTCATCATCATCTGCGGAACAGGTTCCCTGAGGTGGGTCCGTTCGATTCTTCTGCCGGAGGCAATTCATGTCTTATAGCCGAAAACGCGGCTTTACACTCGTTGAGTTACTCGTTGTCATCGCCATCATTGGCGTTCTGGTGGCCTTGCTACTGCCCGCCGTGCAAGCCGCACGCGAAGCCGCACGCCGTAGTTCCTGCAACAACAATCTGAAGCAGCTTGGTCTGGCGATGCACAATCACCACGACACCTTCCGGGAATTTCCTGCTGGCGCCGACAATGGTCCAGCCAATGAAGAGATGTGGGGATTCGGCGCCCACATTCTGCCATTCATTGAACAGGAAAATCTTTACGACCAACTGATGGTTTCGCGGCAGACACTCAATGCAACGCTCGACGTTTCCGCGTTGCGTCCTCTGGTGCAGACGAAATTAGATGCCTTCATCTGCCCGTCAGATCCAGGCAACCATCTGATGAGCGGTCCACTGAATAGCAACACAGGACGTAACTTTGCCGGCAACGCGGGCCTGCCTGGGACGTTCCGTGTGGGTAAGTCCAACTATATCGCCGTTGCCGGCCTATGGGACGTTGCGGACGTCAACAACAACGGTGTTCTGTACCGTGGCAGCAGCACCCGGTTCAGCGATATTACCGATGGCACGTCTAACACATTTATGATTGGTGAGCGGAACCAGTTCTGTAACCAGGGCGCCTGGGTGGGCAACCGTAATGTTACTGGTGGCGGTCCACAGGGCGCCGACTACACGCTGGGCTTTGTCGCCCGGCCGGTGAACCATGCCAACAACGACGCCCATCATTGCACGGAAGGCTTTGCCAGCGAACATCCCGGCGGCGCGTTATTCTGCCTGGCGGACGGTTCGGTGCAGTTCATTCCCGATACCATCGAATTCCGCATGGTCCAGAGCAATCACGCGAACGCGACCAGCAACGCCACCAACCGCGGCGAATTCAAAGCAGGCAACCCGGGCGTGTATCAGCTGCTTGGCGTCCGCAACGACGGCAAAGTTGTGAACCGGAACTAACGCTGCGGATTCACTTCTTTAACTGATAAGGCCGCGCACAAGGATGCCGGCCTTGGCGGTGTAGCTCAGGCGGAGCCGTCGTTGCAGCACCGAGGCCGGGTTGCGTTCGATTAAAGCCAGCAGCCGCTGATAGGTGCGCATCATGGTGGCCAGCACACGCCGCCCGCCGGGTGTGAGCGCCGGCAGCAGCGGCCGGGCTTTTTCAAAGTAGTGCTTCGCGCGCTCTATCTGCATGGACATCAGTTGCAGAAAGCCATCTGTCGCATCGTATTGCAGCAGCTCTTCTTCTTTGTAGCCTGCCGCTTCCAGATCTTCCTGCGGCAGGTAAATTCTTCCGGTTTCGGCATCCTGACGCACGTCGCGGAGGATGTTGGTCAGCTGAAAGGCCAGACCGCAATCGACGGAAGCTTCGTAGATGTCATCTTCTGACACTCCTTCCCGCAGCCCCCATACCGGGATACAGGCCAGCCCGACAGCCGAAGCTACGCGGTAGCAATAGGTATGAAGTTCTTCGAACGTTGCGTACCGTGTCTTGTGCAGATCCATCTCCATGCCGTCCATCAGTTCATGCAGATACTGCGGTTTGATGCTGAAGCTTTCGACCGTACTGGCCACGGCAGGCAGCATGGCGTGACGAAATTCACCGGCCAGGGCCGCATCGAAATCGCGGCGCCAGGACGTTAAACGCTGCCGGCGGATTTCGACCGCAGCGGTGGAATCGACCAGGTCATCGCAATGACGCGAAAAGGCGTACAGCGCGCACATCGCCTGCCGCTGTCGTGGCGGCAGCAGCCAGAAAGAAGCGTAGAAACTGGACGACGCCCGGTACGCCACCCGCGAGCAGTAACGGTAACTTTCGCGCACGCTTTGTGCCGGCTGGTCCGTCATACGCCATCCTTGGGCCGGTTCCACCAGGCGCCAAGCAGCATCCGCAGACGTTGCAGTTTGCTGACGCGCGGCCGGCGCTTCCAGACGTTGTAGCCGCAGCGGCGGATGGCGGCGGCAGTGGCCAGTCCACCGTCTATAAACAACTGCACGTCCGCTTGCAGAGATTTCGGCGCCCGCTGCACCAGCGGTTCACCGGCGTGCAGATATTCTTCCGCGCGGTCCACTTCGGCTTTTAGCATCTGGCGGAAGGCGTCGTTGAACTGCCCGTCTTCGAACATCGCTTCGGTATATCCCGCACGTCGCCAGGATTCGCGCGGCAGATAGATGCGGCCCTTCTGATAATCGCGGGCGACATCCTGCCAGAAGTTGACCAGTTGCAGGCCCGTGCAGATCGAATCCGAAAGTGCAGCCGTTTCTTCCGAATGAAACCTCCCTAGATACAGCACAATGTGGCCCACCGGGTTGGCGGAATTCCGGCAGTATTCAAGTAGCTCGTTAAACGTCTCGTACCGTTTCTTCCGCTGATCCTGCCGGAAGGCCGTCAGCAGATTGCGGAACGGAGCGGGCGGAATCTCGAACTCTTCCACGGTTTCAATCAATGCCGCAAAAACCGGATGCGACGCCCGTCCGCGGTAACAATCGTCCAGTTGCTGCTCCCACCACCGCAGCAGTTCCAGGCTCTGCCGTTCGTCGCCGGTTTCGTCCGCCAGATCGTCGGCCCACCGGCAGTAGGCATACACGTTGTAGAAGTGCTGCCGCAATGCAGGCGGCAACAGCCAGCTGGCCACGACAAAATTCTCGTAGTGCGAGGTCGCCAGCTTCCGCGTGTAGTCCCGCGCTGAAGTAAGCTCCGCCGGCGCAACAGAGGCGCCAGGACCATACTTCTGAAGTTCAGCGGCAAAGCGGGACATGGGTGGTTAGAGGTTAGTGGCTAGAGGTTAGAGGTTAGTACAAAGTTAAAGATGTTAGCCGCCCCTGGGTTTTTGCGGGTAAAAGAGCGGGTGGCCCGCGTTAGTTTAGCCCATGCCAGGCCCACGCAACCAGCCACCGCCGACTAACCTCTAACCTCTAACCTCTAACCTCTACATCGATTATCATGCACGTACTGGCGCCAAGGTACTGGCAGCGTCGAGGAGAAGGCAGATGAAAATACTATTAGCCGCCCCACGCGGATTCTGTGCGGGCGTGAACATGGCGATCGAAAGTCTTGATCTGGCGATTGAAGCTTTCGGTACGCCTGTTTATGTCTATCACGAGATCGTGCACAACAAATACGTCGTCGAGACCTTCCGTGCGAAGGGCGCCGTTTTTGTCGATTCGCTGGAAGAGGTGCCCGAAGGCTCCACCCTGCTATTCTCAGCCCACGGTGTTTCCCCGGAAATCCGCGCGCTGGCAAAGCAGCGCAAACTGTACGCAATTGACGCCACCTGCCCGTTAGTGACCAAAGTCCACCTGCAGGCCGTGCGTTACGCCAAGGGCGGTTACACCATCATCCTGATCGGGCACGAAGGGCACGACGAGGTGCTGGGCACCATGGGCGAGGCGCCCGAAGCCATGATCCTGGTGGAATCGGTCGAGCAGGCAAGAGAGCTGGAACTGCCCGGCGTGACCAAGCTGGCTTACCTGACGCAGACGACCCTGTCTGTGGATGACGCCAACCGCATTATTAATGTGTTGCGCGAGCGCTTTCCGCACATCGACAATCCGCCCAAAGACGGCATCTGCTACGCTACGCAGAACCGGCAGGAAGCGGTGCACATCCTGTCCGAAGAGGCCGATCTGGTGCTGGTCCTGGGAAGCCAGAACAGCTCCAATAGTCAGCGGCTGGCGGAACTGGCGCGTGAGAAAGGCATTCCCGCCTATCTGATCGACGGCGCCAGCGATATGGACCCGGAATGGTTTATGCCAGAGTCCACCGTGCTGATCACGGCCGGCGCCAGTGCTCCGGAGTCTGTCGTGCAGGAATGCATCGAATACCTGCAACGCGAGTACAGCGCCACGCTGGAAGTGCGTGCGATCCGTGAAGAGAAAGTGCACTTCCAGTTGCCAGCGGAGCTCCGCGGCCTGGCTTAGTGCTTCGCCCGCATCTGTTGTGACAATTATGTGTCACCACGGACGATCAACAACTATCACCCACTATCACGAAGGTTTGAAGTTATGTCGGCAACGGTTCCCGCGGAATTCGCTCAATTGCAGGAAACGTGCACCAGCGGTGGAGTCGACGCCGTCTTATCGCAACTGGCGGATCAGTTGCGCGATCAGAAGAAGTATCACGAGCTGTTTGAAGCGCTGAAGATGCAGACCCGTCATAAGATGGGGCTGCCGCTGACCTACACTATGGAAGGCGAAGATCTTGACGACGACACGCGTGACAAGCTGGAACGCGGGCTGCTAGACGCCTGTCGCGAAGTGGGGCTGATGCTGCTGGAAGACGGCCGCATCGCTGAGGGCTGGATGTATCTTCGCCCCGTCGGCGACCGGCAGGCAGCGCGCGAGGCATTGGCGAAGATCGAAGCGGACGATGAGAATCTCGACGCGCTGACCGGCGTGCTGCTGGGCGAATCTGTCGATGTCAAACGCGGCTTCGCGCTGATGCTGGAGCATCATGGCACGTGCAACGCCATCACCACGTATGACTCGCAACTGGTGGAACACAGTCTGGAAGACCGCCGCGATGCAGCAGAACTGCTGGTGGCGCATCTGCACGGAGAGCTGGTGGCCAACGTGAAGGCGGACATCTCGCAGCAGGAAGGCACAGAGGCGCAGGAGAACACGCTGCGGGAACTGGTCGCCGACCGCGACTGGATGTTCACCGAGCATTCTTATCACGTAGACACCACGCATCTGGCCGCCGTCGTGCGGGCTTCGCGTCTGGTGGAAGATCCGAAGACGGTCCGCACGGCGTTAGACCTGACGTACTACGGCCGCGAACTGAATGAACAGTTCCAGTACGACAGCGAAGAGCCATTTGCTGACTTCTACCCGTCACACGCTTTCTACTTCCAGGCAGTGCTGGGCGAAAACACGGACGAGGCGATCGGCTATTTCCGCAACAAAGCCGAAACGCTTTCTGCGCAGGAGCATGGTCCGCTGCCGGTGGAAGTGTACGTGCAAGTGCTATCCCGCGCCGGTAAGCCAGCCGAAGCGATTGAAGCATCGATCGCCTTGATAGACGAAAACGCCGGTTCGATGGGCGTGGCGCCGACCATCTGCGAACTGTCGCAACAGGCCGGTGACTTCACACGCATGGCAGAGCACTGCCGCGAAACCGGCGACCTGCTCGGCTACGCCACAGCACTGGCGCACGCCGCCGGGAAGTAATGGTGCAGGCAAAGGGTGTGGATACAAGGTTGTGGCTTTATCCAGCCGCGGCACCTCGTCCCCTCGCCCCTCCGGGGAGAGGGTTAGGGTGAGGGGGCACAGCATGGCACTACATCATTTCCGCGACCTTCCGTCCGCATTTTGTTGAACCCGGCAGGTGCAGCAGCGACAATACAGAGTTGAACCCGCATAGTTTCCGCCCACCTTTGAATTGCCTGAGCATGTCGCACCGCATCTTTATTGTCCCGCTGTTTTGTGTATCGCTGGTCGCTGCACGCCTGGCCTTCGCAGAAGACCCTGCCGGTGCAAAGACGCCGGTCGAAGTGAAAGATGTTGCGGGCGTGGAGAATGTGTTCCGCATCTCTCCTCAGTTATATTCCGGCGGCACGCCCTCGGCAGCGGTGGGGTTTAAGTCCCTGGCGAAACTCGGCGTAAAGACCATTGTCAGCGTCGATGGCGCCCGGCCTGCGGTGGATGCCGCCAGGCAGAGCGGCTTGCAGTATGTGCACATTCCAATCGGGTACGATGGTGTTTCTGGTGACGCATGTAAGTCACTGACCACCGTGATGCGGAAGTTGCCCGGACCCGTATTTATCCATTGCCACCACGGCAAGCACCGTGGGCCCGCCGCCGCCGCCATCGCCGCGATTGCCGCTGGCACGCACGATGAGCAGTCGGCGATGCACATTCTCAAATCAGCCGGGACCGGCGCCAGCTATGGCGGGCTGTGGCGCGACGTCCGTCAATTCAAAAAACCGCCCGCCAGCATGCCCGCGGTAAAGCTGCAAAGTTATGTCCCGCCGCAGCCGATGGCGAAAATCATGGTGGCGATTGCCGGCCGGTTCGAGAAGATCGTCGCCGCGCAAAAAACGGGCTGGCCCGCAGATGCCGCCGGACGTAAAGCCGCCGCGCAACTTGCGTTTCTGCTGGCCGAAGATTTCCGCGAACTACAACGCAGCGAAGCCGCCGGAGACGACGAGGATTTTGAAAAGCAATTAGATGCGACGCTGGACAACGCCCTGCTGCTCAACAAAAGCCTTACAGACAACAAGCTGGACGCTGCGACACAGGCTTACACGGCGCTTCGCAAAAACTGCAATCAATGCCATGCAGATCACCGCAACTAAAATCTTTCGCCGCGCGGGGATCAAGGTAAACGCATGACGGCGGTGCTGGGGCTTTCTGCTTATTTCCATGACTCCGCCGCCGCCATCGTCGTAGACGGCCGGATCGTAGCGGCCGCGCAGGAAGAACGCTTCACCCGCGTGAAGCAGGAAAGCAGCTTTCCCACTGCCGCGCTCCAATACTGCCTGCAGGAAGCGAACCTCAGCCCCAGCGATATTGAACTGGTCGCCTTCTACGAAAAACCGCTGCTGAAGTTCGACCGCATTCTGGAGACGCATCTGGCCGCCGCGCCGCGCGGCCTCCGGGCGTTCCTGCATACCATGCCGCTGTGGCTACGCCGGAAGTTGTATCTACCGGGCGAAATCCGCCGTCAGTTGGACAAGGCCTATAACCGCCGCGTTGTGTTTGCGCGGCACCATCATTCGCACGCCGCCAGCGCGTTCTATCCTGCGCCGTTTGATAACGCAGCGGTGCTGACGGTGGACGGCGTGGGCGAATGGGCGACGGCCGCGTGGGGCGTAGGGTGTGACAAAGAATTGTCACTGCGGCAGGAGTTGCATTTCCCGCACTCACTGGGGCTGCTGTATTCCGCCATCACGGCCTATTGCGGCTTCCGCGTGAATTCTGGCGAATACAAATTGATGGGCCTGGCGCCATATGGGCAGCCGGTTTACGCCAGCCTGATCCGCGAACATCTGCTAACCGCGGCAGCCGACGGATCGTTCAAACTCAACATAAAATTCTTCGGCTATGCGGGTGGGCTGCAAATGACTTCCAGTCATTTCCACAAGCTGCTGGGGGCGCCGCCGCGCAGACCGGGCCAGCCGCTGAAGGACCTGCACCGCAACCTGGCCGCGTCGGTGCAGCTTGTTCTGGAAGAGCAACTGCTGAAGATCGTGCGGCATGTGCATCAGCAAAGCGGCGGGATGAAGAACCTGTGCCTGGCGGGCGGCGTTGCGTTGAACTGTGTCGCCAACCGCCGCATCTTTGACGAAGGGCCGTTTGAGAAGATCTGGATTCAACCGGCCGCGGGCGATGCAGGCGGCGCGCTGGGCGCAGCGTTGTTTGCCTGGTGCGGCCTGTTGCAACGCCCGCTGCATAAAACGCCGCCGGGCGAAGATGCGATGCAGGGCGCCCTGCTGGGTCCAGCGTTTAACCGGTCGCAGATCCGGCAGGCTTTGCAGCAGCACAAAGCTGTTTTTCACGAATTCGATGACGAAGCCAAATTGATGCGGGAAGTTGCTTCGCTGCTTGCAGCGCAGCGCGTAGTTGGATGGTTTCAGGGCCGCATGGAATTTGGACCACGCGCGCTCGGCAGCCGGAGCATTCTGGCCGATCCGCGCGACGAAGCGATGTCAGAGATGCTCAACACGCGGATCAAACGTCGCGAACCGTTCCGCCCGTTCGCCCCCGCCGTGCTTAGCGAACACGCCGCCGGGTGCTTCGATGGAATCCAGCCGCCCAACCGTTACATGCTACTGACAAACCCTGTCACAGACGCCGCGTTGCTGCCCGCCATCACACATATCGATGGCACTGCGCGCGTGCAGAAGGTTGATTCAGCTGCGAACCCGCGCTTCCGTGATCTATTGCAACAGTTCCACGCGCAGACTGGCTGCCCGGCGCTGGTTAATACAAGCTTCAATGTCCGGGGCGAACCCATCGTCTGCACGCCGGAAGATGCCCTGCGTTGCTTTGCCGGGACGGAGATCGACGCGTTAATACTTGGCGACTTCATGCTGCTGCGTCGCGAACAACCCGCAGACTTTTTTGTGAATGTGGACGGCGCGTTTTCCGATGAACCGGGCGTGCTGCCCGCCACTATTCCGCCCGGCATACCCCTGGTGGAAATCGAATCGCAGCCCGGCGCCCTGGCGATGACCGGCGCGCTGGCTTCGTTCTTCTTGGCCTTGTTGATGGCGGCGGCGCTGATCGCCTGGCGGCTGCACCACCCGGCGCCGGTTTATGTTGCTGCCGGGGTGTGCATTGCGGCCGGTGCGTTGTTTGCCTTCATTCCGCGGTTGCGATTGCCTGCTTATCGCGGTTGGTTATGGCTGAACTATCCGCTGGCGTGGCTGATCAGTCACGCGCAACTGGTGGCCGTTTTCTACCTGGTGCTAACGCCCACCGCACTTATCCGCCGCGTGTTCCGGCAGCCGCAGATTTCCCGGTCCGATGGCTGGCATGACTGCGATCCACCGGACACGGACGATCACTTCCGCCAGTATTAGCCGGTCCTACTTCCGCGGTGCCAGCCAACCTTCGCGTTTCAGCCAGGCGCCACAGCGGGCGGGCCAGCTGGTGACCGGGTCATCGGTGGGACGCAGTCCGAAGCCGTGGCCGCCTTTGCTGTAGATGTGCAATTCGGAATTTACCTTGGCGTTCTTCAAAGCGATGTACATCGTCGCGCTGTTGACGGGGCTGACACGGTCATCGTGTGCGTGTGCGAAGAAGATGGGCGGCGTCTTTTCGTCGACGCGAATCTCCGGCTTCAGCTTGCCATCCTCTTGCAGATACGCTGGATAAACCAGCACGCCAAAATCCGGACGGCAACTGGCGGCGTCGTGCTTATCGACCGTTTCGTAACTGCGGCGGTCAGCGTTGCAGCAGGTGGTCGCCGACAGATGACCGCCGGCGGAGAAGCCAAGAATACCGATCCGCGCGGGGTCCACCTTCCACTCCGCTGCGCGGGTGCGGACAATGCTCATGGTCCGCTGCGCGTCCTGCAACGGCGCCTCGTAGTACGTGCGGCCTTTACGCCGTGGCACGCGGTACTTCAGAACGAAGGCGTTTACGCCAAGGTCGTTAAGCCACTTCGCCACTTCGGTCCCTTCCAGATCCCACGCCAGGATCGAGTAGCCGCCGCCCGGGCAGATCACCACTGCGGCGCCTGTGTTTTTGTCGGCCGGGGCGGGGAACACGGTAATCGTCGGTTGCGATACGTTGTGATATTTCTGAATACCCTTGGGCGGCACATTTTTCTCCAGCTTCTCGGCGCCAATATCACCCTCTTCGCCCGGCGCCTTCCCGGGCCAGACGTCGATCACCTGCTGCTCTGCGGCAGTGGCGTGAGTGACATAGATTGACACCATAGCTGTGAGGCAGATCGCCAGTGCGGTGCGAATGATTTTCATGTCGAAATCCCATTCAGTCGTGTGTAGATTAAAGCTTGTTGATGCGGATATTGTGTTGTGGCAACAGCACGAGCCGGTTCTCCTCTGGGAGATAACGCTTTGAACGGACGGGTTGTGCACCCCCCTCACCCTAACCCTCTCCCCGAGGGGCGAGGGGACCAGATGCAGCCTTGTGCCGGCGCCCCTGATAGCGCATTAGTTTGCGGCGCCGGGACGTGGTGTATACCATAATCCGCAGAACAACTTTGTGCATCGCATCTGGGAGGAGGAATCATGAAAACGCTAAATGGTTTTGTCGCATTGCTGGTGATTGTCGCGCTGGCCGGTTCCGCCACGGCTGAAGACGGCGTGAAGCTGGAAACGACGGATGCCGGTATGAAGGCTATCGAGAAGCTGCGCGAATGGGGCGTGCTGGTTCTGGAAGTGGCCCAGAACGATAACCGCCTGGACGTTTCGTACCATCTGGTCTCCGATACGAAAATCGCTGATGAGCACCTGGCGCCGATGAAAGACCTGCAGCGGGCGTACAGTGTAAACCTACGCGGCTGCGAAATCACAGGCGAAGGACTTTCCAACCTCAGCAAGCTGCCCCACCTGGAACGGCTGCACCTGGAGAAAACGAAAGTCACCGACGATTCGCTGAAGCAGCTAACAGGTCTGCCCAAGCTGACGTACCTGAACCTGTACGGCACCGGCATTACCGATGCAGGACTGAAGCACCTGGAAGGTGTGAAGACGTTGAAGTCACTTTATCTATTCGAATCCAAAGTGACTGATGCTGGCGTCGAGCAACTGAAAAAGGCTCTGCCAGAGTTGACGGTGGTGCGTTAGTGGCAATATAGGAGGCGGACCGAAGGCCGGTTTTAGGATCCGGGAGTTAAAAATGGCGTTGTTTGAAGAAGGTATGCTCTGCCACATATGCAGATCGCCAATGACCGCCCACCAGGAGCTTCTTGGATTTCCGCATATCGCGTCTGGGAACCCGGTTATCGCCCCATTTGATGACAGCGTCTGCCACCAGCAGTGTCTATCACAGTGGCGCAATCGAGATAGGTTCATTCACGCTTGGAACAGAGAAACGTTCCATCGTTTCATAACCTGGTCGTTCCTAGATGTTAATGCGTATGGGCGAGTGCATTTTCTAACAGCCTTCGGTGGCTTCCTCAACGCGTTGAGCGTGAAGCAATCTGACTATCTACCCCGGGTATCTCGTGATCGCCCCTTGGTCCGTATGTGCAGGCCCCAAGCATGTACGACGCCCTTTAGGGTAAAGAATCGCTTTTCTTTTTCAACGCGTGCGACGACCGCGCAGCAACTCGGGGCTACCGGCGAAACCTCAGCCGCGGTCGATTTGTGGAGTGCGGAATACCGCTCACTCGATAGCGTACAGTTTCATTCTCGATCAAGACTTGTCGAACAGTGGAAATCTCTGTCAGCCCGCGGGTACGACCTATGGAAGAAGCTATGCGAAGAAATTGGCGACCACTACAGGATTGTTTACGTTAAGCCAGGGGCCGTATACGAGCCTGAAAGTCTTGAAGAAGGGTTGATGCGCAACGAGTAACCGTAGGGATCTGACTACTGCTAATTGTCACTTGTAGTTCAACTCAAGCCCGTAGTTCCTACGGCAAGTGACCGGCTCGTAGAGTGCTAGAGGGATGATCCTAAGGTAGCCCACGGCATCGCCGTGGGACTGCCGGAGCGATTAGTCGATGTACTCGTCGCCGTCGGAGTCGCTGTGGACGGTGATCTGTCCGGCGTCTTCGAGCTTGCGGACGATGTCTACAATCTGCTGCTGCATGGCTTCGACTTCGGAGACTTTGACGGAGCCCAGGAACTCCATTTCTTCTGAGAGCATCTGCGCGGCGCGTTGGGACATGTTGCCGAGGATCTTCTCGCGGAGCGCTTCGCTGGCGCTCTTCAGGGCCAGAGCCCACTGCGAGTTCTCGACGTTCTTGAGCACCGATTGAATGTCTTTGTCGGTCAGTTTGGCAATATCGTCAAACACGAACATCAGCCGCCGGATATCTTCCACCAGTTCCGGGTCTTCCTGCGACATGCTTTCCAGCAGGGCGCGTTCGGTGGCGCGGTCGGTGACGTTGAGGATTTCGGCCACGGTCGGCACGCCGCCGGCGTTCTGATACGACTGGCTCATCACGCTGGCCATCCGGCTCTCGAGACCGCTCTCGACGGTTTCGATCACTTCCGGGCTGGTCTGCCCCATGTTGGCGACACGCCGGATCACAGACATCTGCCGGTCTGGCGGCAGGTTGCCGATGATCTCCGCACCGGCGGCAGCGGGCAGATGCGAGAGAATCAGCGCGATGGTCTGTGGATGTTCGTCCGTGATAAACGTCTGCAAATTGACCGGATCGACATCGCGCAGGAAGCTGAAAGGCATCGACTCGACGGTCTGGCGGAGATTGTCCACCATCCCCGCCGCATTCTTTCCGAGCGCTTTTTCGACCAGCGACTTCGCCAGATCCAGGCTGCCTTCTTCGCCGCCCAGAGCATGCGGATTCGCGCGGGCGAACGCTTCGATGACGTCTTCCTGCTCCTCGCTGTTGATGCGACCCAGGCGGGCGATTTCAATCGAAACCTTCTCAATCTGCTTCGGTTCTAATTTGCCCAGCAGTTCCGCAGCCTGCTCCTGGGGCAGACTAAGCAGCAGAATGGCCGCGTTGCGCATTGACATAGCAGACTATCTCCAGCCAACAATCGGGCGTAGGGTCGAACAGCGTGCGAGCAGTATCTACGTGCAGTGACTGGTCCCCTCGCCCCTTTGGCATTGGTATCCACGCATGCGCTTCAAGGCGCACATTAACCCGAAGCGCGAGCGAGGGGCGTTTGGCTTAACGCTAATTACAAGGTCTTTTTGGCGATGAGGCTCCAGATCGAACATTGCCCAGACGGGCTATTCGCTCCTGACTCTGACGCCCCTCGCTCGCGCTTCGGGTTAGTGTTCCGTGCTTCAAACAGGCTTGGTAGTCGGCGCGCACTACTCAACACAATCCTTATCGGCTGCATAACCCGCAGGCTTTAGCGGTTGCTGGCTGGGTTGTCCTGCGATTCTGCTGGCTTGGCGTTAAATAGAAATTGCAAGCACTGCAGCAGTAGGAAGAAGACGACGGGCGCCGCCACGTAGGTCGGCCACATCCGCCACCACCATTGATCGCGGAAGGGTGGTTGGGCGCCATCGATAGCCAGCGCGGCGATGAAGGCGCCTAAGGTCAGCAGCAACGCCAGGCAGCCGCCCGCCGCCATCACGCCTTTGAAGGTGCTCTGCTCGGAGTGTTCTTCCAGATAGAGATTGATCGTGCGGCCGCGTTGCACGCTGTACTCGGCTGTTTCGGCAATCTCCTGCGCGCGGCAGGCTTCCATCCACCGCACCGGCGACGCTTCGCCCTGTACTTCTGCACAGAACGCATCTACGGCTACATCAGCGGCGTTCCAGTCTTCAAACGCAATTTCTGTTTCCACACCGCTACCGCTGATCCGCCATGGCTGGTTATCGGGGGCATCAAGTTTTAACGTGCCGCCCCGGCCGCGAATCGAGACGCGGGCGCCGGGTGCATCTTCGACGGGCAGCACTGACCAGCGGGAAAGAACCTCGCCCGGCCCGGCGGCGTTAACGCTGAAGTTGGTCCAGGTCTCGCCCGGCCGGATACCTGTGACTTTGTTAATCTCGCCGTTAATGGTGCGCAGCATATAAGCGTCGCGGGCAAGTTGCCAGAGTATGTTCTCCCGGCTGCGATCCGATGTAAAGCGTTCGACGGCGACCTCATCAATAGCGCCGGGTTCCGCCTCTTCGATGAACTTCCGCATCACTTGCAGCGCCGGATGTGCGGCGGCGGGGAAGTACGAAGCCATGACGGCGTGCGTGTCGCGGCGGATCATATCCAGTTCGAAGCCGGTGATGGATTCGCACACGGGATGCACCATCAGCAGTGCGACCGGCATCTGTGCCAGATGACGCAGGACGTTGCTTTGATCGACGGGTTCAGACTTGCGGCGGGCAACCACCACGGCGGCGTCGATGCCGCTGCCAATCAGGGCTTGCCATTCGCACTCGATTGCGCCGGACGCTAAATTCTGGCTGATGCCTTCTGCATCGTAGGTGTGGGTAAGCTGGTGGCCGCGGTCCAGCAGCGCCTGGATAAGTGGCGGCGTTTCTTCGTTGTAGCCGATCAGGGCGAATTTCATGGTTTATAACCGCCTGATATGAAAGCCGCCGTCGATATTCACGCGTTGCCCGGTGCAGAACGGGAATGCTCCGGTGACAAGAGCTGACACTGCGGCGGCGATGTCGGATGTTTCGCCCCAGCGGCGGATCGGCGTTAGTCCGTCGGCAATTAGTTTGTCGTACTTCTCTTTCACAGGCGCCGTCATGTCGCTGGCGATCACACCGGGGCAGACTTCGTAAACCATGATGTTGTCGCCGGCCAGTCGCGTGGCCAGCAGCGATGTCATCATTTCCATGGCGGCCTTGGCCATGCAGTAGTCAGCGCGGTTGGTGGAGGCGGCGTAGGCGGAGATAGAGGAGATGTTCACAATCGCGCAGGTTTCGCCCGCCGTCAACACGCCGGCGGCTTGCAGCTCAATCATCTTCCGCGCGGCTGCCTGGGCCAGGAAGAAGGCGCCCTTCAAGTTGGTGTCGAAGACGGCGTCCCAGCTTTCTTCGGTTGCATCCAGCAGGTCTTTGCGGCCCTGCGACGTGATGCCCGCATTGTTCACCAGCACATCCAGGCGGCCGAAGGCGGAAACGGTCTTGTCGATCAAAGCTTGCCTGGCGCCAGCGTCGGCCACGCTGCCACCCACCGCAATGGCGCGTCCGCCCGCGTCTTCGATCTGCTTCACCACCTCGGCAGCAGCATCGGCGCGGCTGTTGTAGTTAATGGTCACGGCGTAACCGCACTGTGCTAGCTGCAACGCGATGCCGCGGCCAATTCCGCGGGAAGAACCTGTGATGATGGCGGATTTCGTGTCGGGCATGTGGCAAGTAAACCAAGGAACGTAGGAGCAAGCTAACAGCTTCCAATATAACGCTTTAGTTCTTTGACCGGCAGTCGCTTGCAACAGGCGCCGGCAGGATCATCGCGCGTCTGGCGTCCGCTGGCTGCTGGTGGGGGGCGGATAATTTTGAGTTTTCTGGAAAGAAAGGCAATATTCCCTCACTTGGGACGAAACGCTTCTGAGGTTGATTCGTCCTATAAATGCTCGCATTCTTACACCCGTATGGTTACAATCACGCACGGCATTCGGGTGTGGTGCATTCAGTTCTGTTGTACCTCCCCTTACCTAAAGGGTTGAATCCATGTTGCGACCGGCATCTGTTACAGTTGGGATACTGTGCGCCGTGTTCGCTCTTTTCACCGTGGGTTGTACAAAACCCACCTATACAACCCAGCAGCTTGCGTCGCGCACGGCGCCTTCGGTGGTAGTGGTCCACTGTCGTGACCGCGATGGCGCCGTGAAGGGGTTAGGCTCTGGCTTCGTGGTTTCGGAAGATGGCCTGATCGCCACCAATCTGCACGTCCTGGGGCAGTCTCAGCCGATCACGGTGCAACTGGCCGATGGCCGCGAATACCCCGTGGTTGAAGTGCACGCTTACAATCGCGAACTAGACCTGGCGCTGCTGCGGATTGATGCGGAAGACCTGCCGCCGCCGCTGGCTCTGGGCGATTCCGGTACGTTGGAGCAAGGCGCGCCGGTGGTGGCAATGGGCTGCCCGATGGGGCTGGAATCCAGCGTGGTGTCGGGCGTTGTGTCCGGCCACCGTGAGATCGACGCTAATCGCATGATTCAGCTTGCCATTCCGATTGAGCCGGGCAACAGCGGCGGCCCGGTGGTGGATATCCACGGCCAGGTCATCGGGCTGGTAACGATGAAATCGCGGGTCACGCGGAACCTGGGATTCGCCGTAGGGATCGACGATCTGAAACCGCTGCTCAACAATCCGAATCCGGTCCAGATGTCAGACTGGGTCACGCTTGGCTCGCTCGACACGCGGCAATGGAAGCCGACGATGGGCGGCCAGTGGCGCCAGCAGCACGGACACATCACGGCGAACGCGCCGGGCGATGGTTTTGGCGGACGGACCTTGTGCATCTATCAGGAACCGCCGCCGCCGGGCGCTTACGAAGTTTCTGTGCAAATGAAGCTGGATAACGAACGCGGCGCTGCGGGACTGATTTTCGATAGCGATGGCGGCGCCAGTCACTATGGCTTCTATTCGTCCAACGGAAACATGCGACTGGCGCGGTTTCACGGTTCTGGCGTGTTCGCCTGGCGGATGCTGCAAAGTAAGCCTTCGCCCAGTTATCGCAGCGGCGGTTACAACACGCTTTCTGTCCGCGTCGAGCAGGAACGTGTGCTGTGTTATCTGAATGACCGGCTGATCTTTGAGCAGTACGGCAACTTTAGTTCGCCTGGCAAACCGGGGCTTGTCGCCTTCCGCGGCACCAGACCGGAGTTCGCGCAATTCTACGTCCGCAAGACAATGGACCAGCACTCCAGCGTGGTATCAACGCGCCGCAGCCGCAGCGAAGAAGGTGAAACGCCCTCCAAAAGGCAGAAGCTGCTCAGCCGCGCTCAAGAGATGGAACGGCAGGCAGACGAACTACGCAACGCCGCTGCCCGCCTGCTGGACTAAGCGGATTACGCTCTCAAGCTCGCGCCGCTGTATCCTATCCACCTCACGGGTGGGTGGAAATATTGTCCTGGATGGTTATGCTACGCCAGATGGCTTTGCCTGCGTTTACTTCACATTCTTTTTGTCAGGCCGGATCTTATGGCGATGCAAGTTGACTGGAACGGTGTGTTTCCGGCGATTCCCACGCAGTTTCACGAAGATGGTTCGCTAAATCTTCCCACCACCCGCACGCACATCGAAGCGCTGCTGGATAACGGGATTCATGGGCTGATCATGCTAGGCACCATTGGCGAAAACTGTTCGCTTAGCCTGGATGAAAAAGTGCAGGTGCTGAAGATGGCGGTCGAAACCGTGGGCGGCCGCATTCCGCTGCTCAACGGGGTCGCCGAATTCACCACCGCTGGCGCCTGTCAGACGGCGCAAGCCGCCGAAGAAGCGGGCGTGGATGGCCTGATGGTGATGCCGGGCATGGTTTACAACTCCGACGCCCGCGAGACGGTGCACCATTTCAGCACGGTGGCGGGTTCCGTCAAGCTGCCGATCATGTGCTACAACAATCCGCCGGTTTACCGCGTGGATATTACGCCGCAGATGTTTGAAATGATGTCGGGCGTTGAAAACCTGGTGTGCATCAAAGAGGCCGCGGGCGACGTCCGCCGCATTACCGACCTGTTCAATACGCTGGGCGACCGCTATCTGATCTTCTCCGGTCTAGACGATGTGGCGCTGGAAAGCATCATGCTGGGCTGCACGGGCTGGGTGAGCGGTCTGGTGGACGCCTTCCCGCGCGAAAACCGCCTGATGTGGGACGCCGCGATGGAGGGCGACTATAAGAAAGCGCTCGATATCTACCGCTGGTACATGCCGATGCTGCATTTCGACAGCCACCCCAAGCTGGTGCAGTACATCAAACTAGCCTGTGCAGAATGCGGCTACGGCACCGAAACCGTCCGCGCCCCGCGGCTACCGCTGGAAGGCGAAGAACGCGAAGCCGCCCTGAAGATCATCCGCGACAGCATCGCCACCCGGCCCGCCTAAAGCGCATGGCGCGTATCCAATAAGTTCACGCGTGCGACCAGTGCTGGAACCGGTCGCTGCGGGTCGTCGAACTCTGCGCGGTATCTCCTGGCGCATGGATAACGCCACAACCTCATATCTGCACCACGATTGACTGAAACTCGAGTGGTGAATTCCTGGTTCTCTTAAACTCTAGTTGAGAGTCAGATGGATGGCCCATGACTCGCCATCCGTACTTCCAATGGCCCCATGATGTCTGTTTGGATGCGGGCGCCATTCGCGGCCTTCGCTCGCCGATGCGTTCTGCTTCTTCGGCGTAGAAATCGCGTCCCCGGAACGCGGCATACGACTCTGCGGAGTCATACTGCCTGTCAATCTCTTTAACGAACTGTGCCGTGGCTGGGAAGTTGAGCAAGCTGTTGCGGCCCTTGCCACTTCCGATTAACCATCAAGCGCCTGCAGCAACTTTGCAATTCCAGCGCGACAGGCGTCATATCCAATGATGACGTACTTATCGTCCCGCCATTCATAAAATGTGGTTGCGTCAAGTGCCGTCGCACACTGCGTGACGTACTGAAGTTCACGCAGCGTGGTGTCGTGGTAGGGTTGGATGTCGGTCAGATTGAAATGGATCGTTTGGCCTGCGGTAAGTGCCTGCTGAATAAGTTGAGGGAACACGCGGGAGAAGTATTCATCGAGATTGAATGGATCATACACGTACCAGTTACACCCGAGCGTACTTGAGAAACGAATGATTTCCTCATTGGCAGGCAGTTCACGCGACTTTCGAGCAACGCTCAGAGCGATCGCAAATTGTCGTAAGTCAGATTCTTCGAATTGCAACGGAAACGCAATCGGGTCTTCGAATACGTGGAGACGAGACGCACCATTGTATGTATGCAGGGCCACGTGATCTCTACGTTTCTTGTTACGGCATAACGACCAAGTTTACTGGGCACGCGGCCCAATGAGATTAACGCTTGAAAAACCAAATGCGTAAACGAAAGTGAAGACGTTGAAAACAAGAACGACGAGCGTGCTTCGGTGCAACGCCTTGTTATACGTCGTCCTGGGGCGTAAACGTAACCTTTTGCACGCGATGGATTCCAACAAGGGACATGCTGCCGTCGTTTTCTGCGCTTGTGAATTGCCAATCCCGTTGACCAGATGCGATGGAGTATCCGGTTTCGTGTTCACATTGAGTCATTCGAAGCTGTCGTATGTACTCGGAGTCGTGTTTTCCAGTACCGACGTAGTAGGAAAAGACACGAACAAACGCTTCGTCGCCGTTCCACGTCTTTACAATGCACGGTTTCCAAAGTGTGTCTTGGAAGCCACGCGGGGGCAGGAATTCCAATTCCGAGATCTGAGAGAAAGGAATATCGAGTAGCGCCTGCGGATGTGAGCAGACAAGATGCGGACCGGTTAGGTCATCCGCATCCCATACATCACGGAACGACATCGAATTGCCTTCACCGAACTGCACCTCGCCGCCAGCAGGTGGAACTTCAGGTTTGGCCTTATCCAATTTGTTTGTGGCCTGTTTGTGGTCGCCCGCTGCGTGCAAACGCATTGCCTCGTCGAACAACATTGAGTAGTCAGGTAGCGCACCAATTGAGGCACGTTGGCTTCCTGAGTTGGCAATCGTCTGCCGGTGGCACCACGTTTGAGCGTTGGTGATGACGGGACGGAATTCTTCAAGCACTGCTTCATCCGAGAGGCTCTGGGCAAGTGTCTCCAAATCGGTCATAGCTCCGTCGAAATCCTGAAGGAGACACTTCAATTCGACCGCCATAAACAGCTTGCCGGCATCGACGGACGCTTGCTGTTCAGCGTCGAGAAGGTCGACGGCTGCTTGGTAGTCGCCTTGTGCTAATGCATCTTCAAGTGACATGGCTCAACTTAGACAGATAACAAGTTATTATCCGCGATCGCATCGTGGATAAACGGGCGGTGAATACAAAATATTGACGCAACGTAGTTGCTACGCGGTGGTTGCAAAGCAAAGACCAAAACAGTTTGTCCATCATGGCATCGCGGTTTCTGCAGGTGTATCCGCGATTGGCTCACTCGTCAAGAAATCCCAGCCTCATCGAGCCCTATCGTGGATCAACCGGTAACTGGCGGCAGATCTGCGATTTGACCTACACCACAATTTCCAGAATGATCCAATCACCTTCCGGCCTCACGCTGGACTATCAATAAACTCATCGCGCACTGCGGTGTTCGCTCACCCTCTTTCCGCAAACTTGCAGCTTCATGTATGGCTACTTAAGCTGGTGGTATTCCCACATGATCTAAGTCTCTTCCTAAGTTATCTGCCATGAAAACATGCCTTGCGGCTTTGCCCGCCGTGTTGCTCTTTCTGTCCGTTGCCATCTTGATTCCGCAAGCTGCGGTCTCCGCGGCGGAGAAGCGGCCCGACATTGTGGTGATGATGGTGGATGATATGGGGTTTGCGGACCTGGGCTGTTATGGCAGCGAGATCCAGACGCCCAACTTAGACGCGCTGGCCAGTGGCGGGATGCGGTTCACTCAGTTTTATAACTGTGCGAAGTGCGAGACGACCCGCGCCTGCCTGTTGACGGGGCTGTACCACGATGAAGTGGGCATCGCCGCGCTGCGTAACAGTCAGACCTTTGGCGAAACGCTTGGCAGCGCGGGCTATTTCACCATCATGACCGGCAAATGGCATCTATCGCAGTCGCCTACGGCGCGCGGCTTTGACCGTTACTTCGGGCATCTTTCCGGCGCCACGAATTTCTTCAAGGGCGATGGCACCTTCCGCCTCAATGGTCAGCCGTACAAGGTGCCGACCCACTATCAGCCGCCACAGGATAAAGACGCGGCGAAGAAGCGGTTCTACACGACGGACATTAACACCGATTACGCCATCTCGTTTATCGACGAGGCGGCAAAAACCGATAAGCCTTTCTTCTGCTACATCGCGTTTAATGCGCCGCATTATCCGCTGCAAGCGCACGAAGAAGATGTGAAAAAGTATCTGGGCAAATACGACGGCGGCTGGGATCAGCTCCGCAAGACCCGCCACGCCCGGCAGAAAGAACTGGGCATCGTCAGCAAGCAATGGCCGCTAAGCCCTCGCCCGCAGGAGGTTGACGCCTGGAGCACGCTTAGCGACGCCCGCAAGAAAGAAGAAAGCATGCGGATGGCTGCCTATGCGGCGATGATTGACCGCGTGGATCAGAACGTCGGCCGCTTGACGGACCATCTAAAGAAGATCGGCCGTTACGAGAACACGCTGATTCTGTTTCTTTCCGACAATGGCGGCTGCCCGTTTGACCGGACCAAAGACCGCAGCAAACTGCCGTGGGATCCGGATTCGTACTGGTGCTATGACGAAGGCTGGGCCCATGCCTGCAACACGCCCTTCCGCTGGTATAAACGCAATCAACACGAAGGCGGCATCAGCACGCCGCTGGTAGCGCACTGGCCCCAGGGCATTAAGAACCCCGGCGCCATCACGCATCAGCCGGGGCATCTGGTGGATATCGTGGCGACGATGGTGGACATCGGCCAGGCGGAATATCCGGCAGCCACAGCCGGCGAGGGAATCAAGCCACTGCGTGGAAAATCTTTGACGCCCATCTTCCAGGGCCAGACGCGGCAGCCGCACGACGCGTTGTTCTTCAACTTCTACGGCACGCACCGCGCCGTCCGCATGGGCGACTGGAAGCTGGTCAACGTCAACAGCGGAGAGTGGGAGCTGTACAACATGCAGACCGACCGCACGGAGCTAAACAACCTGGCCAGCAAACATCCGCAACAGGTAAAAACCATGAGCCAGGCCTGGACCGCCTGGGCAAAAGAAACCGGCGCCAAAGTCCGCCGTCCCGGCGGCAAGAAGCAGGGCGGTAAGAAAAAGAAGAACAAGCCAGCAACGGGTCAGGAATGATGGATTGTGATCCCCCTCACCCTAACCCTCTCCCCGGAGGGGCGAGGGGACGAGATGCGGCGCCTGGATAATG
The DNA here is from genome assembly GCA_965233625.1 of Pirellulaceae bacterium. GTDB lineage: Bacteria > Planctomycetota > Planctomycetia > Pirellulales > Pirellulaceae. The sequence goes on along the minus strand of OZ247499.1, from coordinate 4,605,769 downwards.
CCACCCTGGTTATTCTGCGGCGCCGGTGCTGAGGATGGCGGTGGGGGTTCCGCCGGCGGGTAGTTTCTGTTCGATCTTGAGGGTGGTTAAAGACAGCACCCAGATGTCGCCGTCGCCCGGATTGGTGATGAAGGCGTATTCGCCGGCGGGATCGAAGCAGATATCGTGATGCCCGAAATGTCCTTCAACCTGACTGCGACCGACGGTCAACGTGGATGCGATGCTGGCGTCGGAGAAGTCGCGATCACTGTCGGGGTCCAGATCGACAATCGTCAGGTGTTCTTCGCTTTCGCCGGTTTTGCGATCTAGAAACAGGAAAGCGTAACGCTTGCCCGCGCTGGTCTTCACCACTTTAGGCGTCACCAGCGATAAGCCATCGGCGACATCGATAGGAAGCTTGATCAGTTCCGGCGTATCTTGCGACGCGTTCAGCAGACAAAGAGCAGCAGCGTCCGCCGCGCCTGTGGTGAACATCACCCAGTTGCGGTGATTAACGAAGGCGCCGGTACGGAGCGGCTTGCCTGTTTCTTCATCCTTACCAAGTTCGATGTGCTGAACCTCAACATCTCTGCCGGACAACTTCAGGTCTACATCGGCCTGAAGCCAGTCAACGCCGCTGGCGGGCGCCAGAAAAATCCGCCCGGAATTGGCTGTCGCGCCGTGGATGACGCCGGAACTCAGGTGGAAGCTGTAAGCCTGCGACGCTTCGCCCGTTTTGCTTAGGTCCACAACATCCACGCGCCCCTTGTTGGGGCCGCCGCCATCAATCCAGGTTGAGTAACACACCTTATTATCAACCACGGCCATGGTGATGTGATTGCCGCCGCCGGTATAGAAGGCGCCCGGCGACTTGGTATCGAGGCTCTGCCGGGAGATGCGGGTGAAGCCGTTTCGGGCGTCGTTGGCCAGATACACTTCTCCGTCGTACTTGTAGACGTGGGCGGGGTTTCCCTGTGCGTCGTCAATCTGTTGCGTGAGAACTTCTGGCGGGCGGTCGTAGTGCCAATGCGAATGGTCGCCGTGCGGTTCTTCATCAACGCCACAATCGATGGCCACCCAGCCACTGCCAAGTTTACCCTTGTCGTTGTCGCGGACGCCGACGATCAGGGCTCCTTCGATCTGGCGCATCTGCACAAGATCCTGCTTGTCGATATCCAGCGCGGGGAATCCAGCGACTTCCATCTTGGTCAGATGCCAGCCGTCGTCTGTCCTATACACATCGCCGCACTTCAACCCGTCGTCCGCCCGGTCCTGCCAGAACAACCGCGTCATGCGGGTTCCGTCTTGCGGCGGTGGCGGTTGCACGACCTCTGCGGTATCGGGACTGCTGCAACCTGCCACAAACAGGACGCAGGCAATTGCGGCTGCGAGCAGCGGATGGTGTTGGATAATTTTCATAATAGCTGGCTGCCTGAAACGATGATGGATTACGTGATGGTTTGCATTCACGCGAAGCGGGTCAGTATCCACGCGAAGCGGGTTATTGGCTGGCAAGATCCGTGGATAACGACTTCAGCCGGTGAATCCGCTGCAGTTCGGTTTGCAGATTGGCGTCGAACTCGGCGCGGCCTTGCGGCATGGTGCTGACCAGTGCGCGATGCACGCTGACCGCACGCTGCCACATCCTTTCGCAAGGATGCATCTTCCCGGATTTCGCCTGAGGTAGCCGCCAGGTGGCGCCGCGGGGATTCGCTGCCTCAAGGCGGTCGCGCCAGAACCGGGCGGACAGGCATTCGCCGTCGCAACGGAACAGCACTAGCTTGAAATTCACCAGTTGCAGGATGCGGGCGTTCTGCATGTGGAACTCGCGCAGATTGTCGCGACTGGCGACGTCCAGATGTTCCACCTGCACTTGGCCCCCGCCGATGCGCCGGGCAACGGCCGCGTCCGACTGGTTTTCTGCCAGCACTAACGGCGTTTGTTTCACAGGCGGTTGCGAACCGGCCGGGCCAGCGGCAAAGGCAGCCGCGGCTACAAGGAGATGGGCGAGGCAGAATGCAACGGCCGGCAGAGACTTCGCCCGCAACCAGCCGGAGACTGTATTCGTGTGTGTGCCTACTGCTCTATAAAGTTGGTGCATCCCAGACTCTCCCCCCGAAAGGTCAACCAGATCATTGCAAGCGGCGATACCGACGGCAGAATGCACGACAGCTCAGAACCTCGCCGAATCCTTCATGCAATTAAAATGCAAATAAGATCTTTGTGCAACCATGCGGCTGCCGGTTTCAGGCGGATCGTTTCGGCATGGCGAAGTTGACGCCCATCAGCAGCAGAAGCGCCGCCGCAATGCCCAGCCAGGCAACGGGCGTGGTAACGTGGCTTGGCCACCACCAGACGGCAAGCCAGCGCCACAAGGCTAAATGAAGCAGAAACGCCGCCAGCAGAATTGCCGTGATGGGCGGTTCGCGCAGTTTGAACCACTTAAACAGTCCTGCCACAAATGGCGTCATGGCGAGTGTTAATAACCAGACACCTAGAATGGCCTGCCAGCCAACGGTAAGTCCCGCAATCAGGCCGGCACTGACCAGATGCCCACCCGGCAGCCAGTATTTCGCACCGCCTGTTTCCGCCCCTTCTTCTTTCAACCGGACATAGCGTTTCACAACCAGCGATACTAGCCAGCCCAGCATCGCGCCGATGATGCCGCCCATCACACCGGTCGCAAACCACGCGCCCCCTTCGGTCGGATCGTTCGTCTTATTTAACCAAGGCGCCGGAAGGAGCATTGGCATCAGAAGTGGCAGCAACAACAGGATGGCGGCCACCGTGCCAGACATCCACCAGGGAACACGGTGCGGATGCGAATAACCGCCGGTTTGTTTTTCGTTGTCGATGCGCTGCCGGTCGAAGTCGATCAATCCCCAGGTCAGCAGCACGCAGAGCGTGAAGCAGTGAAAGAAGTAGATGCCGATCAGGTCCCACTTCGTGTAGAAGATGATCCACACAACGCCCGTGTAGGTGTTGGGACTGCGTACAGGCAGGTTCGCACCGCCAGAAATTAGTTCGACAAAATACAGCAGTAGGAACATCCCCGCAGCAACTGCCTCGACTGCCGGATAGCGGAAAGAGATACGTGTCTGGCAGGCGCGGCAACGACCGCCCAGCAGCATCCAGCCCAGAATGGGAAGGTTGTCGCGTCCTTCAATCTGTACGCCGCACTGCGGACAGCGCGAGCGCTGCAGTACCAGCGATTCGCCCCGCGGCAGACGATAAGCAACGACGTTCAGGAAACTGCCAATCGTGGCGCCCAGCGCGCCGAACACAGCGGCTGTGACGACGGTCATCGCCCGCAACTGGATCGTTTCTGACAGCGACATTTCCTCCAGCACCTGGCCGCCCTTGGGTGGGTTGATCATCTCTGCAACCCAGTAGGCCGTGGGCAGCAGGATCATGTAGATCACAAACGCCGCTGCGGCTACTCCCAGCGCAATGCGGTGCCAGTTCCAGCTACGCATCCGTTGTCTCCATTTAACTCCTGCCGTTGAAAAGAAGAACTCCCCGGCATCCACCAGCAGCAAAACCCCCAACAGCACGGCAAACGCTGTTGCAGAAAACACTCCCCCCGTTGCATCCTCAAGAGACGTGTCGCGGCAAGGCACGGCGAACAAACCGACAAGCAATATAAGGCCAGCGACCAGCGCGAAGCTGCGCTGGGCGAAGACTCCGGCAGCGCGGAGCATGATCCACACGCCGGCCACGACCATCAACAGATTCTGCGGCGCCCGGACACTGGCAATCGACCAGGCTAAGGCGCCGATCGCGGCGTGCAGCATCATCGCCAGCAGCAGAAATTCGCCGGGCAATGACTTGCGCAGCCAGTTGGCCGGCGTCTTGCCCGTTGGCGAATCGTGGGGTGTTCCGGGCTGACTTCGATCGCGGTTCAAAATCATTCCCCCTTGCCTGGAAGGATCACACCTCGCGATGGTCGCCTGGCGGATTTCATCGTTAACCTGCTGCGGCGGACTGCTTCAACGTGCGGCTGACGGGACTGGAACTGGCGGGGATGAAGGTCTCTGGCTGTTGCGAAACGGCTTCGCCCAGACGTTGCCACGCGGCGGGAAGTTCTGCGGCGGGAGTTCTGGCGTAGCGTCTCGTGTTCCATTGCTCCACGGTGTCCTGGCGGTATGCTTCGCCCGCTTCAGCCGCGATCCAAAGCTCGTACTGCCCGACCCAGTGGATGAGCCCTAGCAGCAACATCGTGCACGCGTCAGCCTCGAGAGAAACGCGGCGGGGCAGGTCGCGTAGGGACCACGGTCGCTGTGCGAGTTCTGCTTCGTGTGTGAACTGCGATAGGAAATCAAAGCGATGCAGGAACAGACCGCCCCAGCGTTCATCGCCGTAGAAGACGCCGAAGCCGCGTAGCACCACGCGGGAAGTAGATGTCAGATTCAGTTCGTAAAGGCTGGCGCCTGTGCTGCCGGCAGGCTTTTCGATCCGCTGAAATCCATACTCCACCAGCTTGTTGCCGGTCGAACATTCGACATCCCGGCCCCAGCACCATACCTGCTGGTTCATGAGGGCCGCTGCCTGGTGCATGTTTGAAAAGTCGCTCATCAATGCGGCTCCGGGTTCGATCTAAGACTCAGCCGGCCAGACGAGGCTCGCGGTGAACGGCCTTCAGCTCTGCAAAGAAACGGGTTGCGAATTCGACGGCGCTTCTTCAATTTCAACCATCGCGCCTGGGTGGGACGTCTCGCAGCACTTGCACTGGCGGCGGTTCCAGAAATGCGCCGAAACCATGCAGATGCTTCCCAGCACCGTCATCGCCGGTTCGCCATAAAAGCCAAACAGCTGAGTGCCAAACAACAGGGCCCCGCTCAATAGCAGCACGCCGGTTGTTCCCAGCATGAGCACACCCCACCGACCATGCTTGCGGACGCCGAAGCCCCACGCGACAACGCCCAGCGGCGCCACGCCGGCCAGCAGTCCTACGTGCAACCAGAAATCAAACGGCGTCGAACAGCATGCGGCCGTGTGCTCTTCATCCGCGGCACAACCTTCTCCGTGTGCACAGCAGCTTTCCTTCTCACAGCAATCCGCGCCGGCAGCCGTTGATGCTGCAGCGCTGCCGGTGGGCTTCGGCTGAAGGTTGGTAACGGGCTGGCTGGCTGAAAGATTTAGAACGGGCAACGCCAGCAGCGCGACGGGAAAAACCAGGCAATGAACCATGCACAGCGCCGACGCGCACATGCCAAGAGAGTCGAGATTGAACCGCAAGGCTTTCATTTTTTTCCTTGGTCAAAGATTGCACGCACAGTCCCTCCGATGCGGCGTCAAGGCAGATGGGTGGGACGCGTCAAGACAAAAAGTGTAAGTAAATGACGCATCAATGTAAATAACATTGCGTTGCACATGCAGGGAGTAGGTGGCAGCGAGACTGCATCGTTGGGCCGGAAGGCAAGCAACGGACCCAGGATTATTAACGACGGCTTCAACAACTGCTCGCCGTTTCTTCACACTTCGCCGTTAGATTCATTGGGAAATACCACACAGGGAATACCCTAGCCCCAATGTTGTGTATGCCGCCTTCCAACCCGCCATGGCGATTTAACGCGCTCTTCAGCGACCGTTAACTTTCTCTTCACATACAGTCCCTAGACTCACGGCCAATTCAGATCTTCAGGGAATCCTCTAAGGGTTTCTCTTATAAATTCTCCCTAGGACGAAAACATGAACACTTCGAGCCTGAGTGATAGCGGCCACCCAAGCGACAGCAAATCGTCACGCCCTTGCAGCCGCAGCGGCTTTACGCTGGTGGAACTGCTGGTGGTGATTTCGATCATCGGTCTGCTGGCGGCGATCCTGATTCCGGCGATTAGCCTTGTGCGAACTTCGGCCCGCAAGAGCGCCTGTGCCAGCAACCTGCAACAGTTTGGCCACGCACTTCAGGCCCGCGCCGTGAACAAGGGAACCTTCTGCAGTGGCGCCTTTGACTGGCAGCACGATGGCGCCGTAACGGAGACCGGGTGGGTTGCAGATATGGTTAACTCCGGCGTGCCTGCGGGTTCGATGCTCTGCCCCGCGAACGACGCCCAGGTGAGCGAAACTTACGAGCAGCTGCTGCGGTTGGGACCGGCAAGCTTCGAGCCATGTGTGAAAGGCGCCGGATCCACACCAAAAACTGCGCCGGACGGAACTATCATTTCCAATCCATGCCGCACGATGTTGACGGTCGGAGGCTACGAAGCCGGCACTGCCCAGCGGACCGATCTGATTCTCGAAAAGATCTACAAGAAGCATTACAACACCAACTACACCGCTAGCTGGTTTATGGTGCGTGGCGGCGCCAATCTGGACTCAAGCGGAAACTTGCGCCGTGCAAACGCTGCCTGTTCAGCCGGATTGCGTTTCCGCAACTCGACGCTGGGGCCATTGAAGGCGTCTCAAGCGGATAACGCCGTTATTTCGCGTGCCTTTATCCCACTGCTTGCCGATGGCGGAACGATTACCACCACATTGTCCGGCGACATCGGCGAAGAAGTCGCTGCCGGTTCTGAGCTGGTGCGTAGCTTTACTTCTGGTCCTCTGCTGATTTCTTCGATGAGCCCCCCAGCGGCATTCGGCGCTGGTACGGCGAAGTCTTCCTGGTGGCCGGTCTGGGCCAAACAGACCCGGCAGGAGTACGCCAGTTTCGCACCGGTCCACGGCGGCGATTGTAATGTGCTGTTCGCCGATGGCAGTGTCCGTTCTTTCACAGACACCAACGGCGATGGCTATCTGAACAACGGATTCGGCACGGGCGGTGCAAGCCCGTATGAATCCAATGAGATCGAAATCGAGCCTGCTGAGTTCGAGAGCCTGTACTCGCTCAGCGACCGGTCCGCGCACGAAAGTTAATCAGGCTGGGAGCAATGCACCGCGTCATTGCAGTCCTGGCGCAGCCATAAAAGTTTCGTCTGTTCCAGAAATTCTTTTCAGGAGAAAGGTGATGAAATGACCACTGGGCCGCAAGTTGATTCCCGCCTGCGGTCAAGCGTCTCCCGTGAAGTCTACAGGGCAGATTGTAAGAAAAAAATCTAAGTTCAATTTCCCGTTTAATTTTCAGTAAAGAAAGAATTTAATGACCCGTAAAACACAGAGAGGTTTTACCCTTGTCGAACTGCTGGTGGTGATCGCCATCATCGGTATCCTGGTCGCGATGCTGCTGCCCGCCCTGAACATGGCGCGCGAAGCTGCACGCAATGCAACCTGTAAGAATAACCTGCGTCAGATCGGCATCGCGCTGCACCGCTTTGCCGACAAAGATCCTCGCGGACGCATCTGCTCCGGCGCCAGCGACTACAAACGCGATGGCTGCATGGACACCTGGGGCTGGGTCGCCGATGTGAACAACATGGGCGCTGCCATTCCTGGTGAAATGATGTGCCCGTCGACAGCTATCCGCGGTTCGGAAAAGCTGAACGACTGCATCGGTAAAAGCACTGTAGGCACCAAAGATGGTTCGCCCGCTTCGCGTCAGACCGACGGCATCTGCGGCGCCACCAGCTTCAACGGCGCCAGCGGTAGCACCGCCGGCGAATGGGCTGGCACCGCTGCCAACGCAGCTGCTCCCGACGCCCAGCGTCTTGAGCTGATCGCCCGTGCTTTGCTGGACAAAGGCTACAACACCAACTACGCCGCTGGCTGGCACCTGGTCCGCAGCGATCCCAAAGTGGTTGAGTCGGGCGGTAACTACGTAACGCTGAACACCAACGACGCCAGCACCACCAAGGGCGGCCTGAAAGGTCTAAGCACCACGGCCGGTCCGCTGACGCAGCGTCTGCTGGAGAGCGGCAAGGTTGTTAGCTCGAACGTCGCTCTGCTGGGCGATGCTGCTCCTGGCGATGTGAAAGAAGCCATCCTCGCTGGCACCCTTGCCTTCGACGAAAGCGGCACCTTTGCCGCTGGCAGCCAGGAAGCCCGCACGTTCCTGGAACAGGGCGAAATTCTGGGCGAATCGTTCAACGATGGTCCAGCCTACGTCGCAGGTAGCAACAACCGCATTAACCTGATCCGCTACAACGGCGCCAACCTGTCGGGTCAGATCGAATGCGAAAAGAGCGGCGGAAGCTGTGCCAGCCCGACGGGACCTGGTGGCAGCGAAACCTACTTGCAGGACACCCGCGACTGGTACGCCGTGCACGGCGGTGGTCTGACCGCTTCGGTCAACATTCTGATGGCAGACGGTTCCGTCAAGCAGTTCAGCGACCTGGATGGCGACGGCTTCCTGAACCCAGGTTTTGTTCTTCAGAACATGACCGACGCCGACATTGCCGTTACCGGTTACAGCGGCGACACCCTGGAACTGCCTCCGAGCCAGATCTTCAACGGCGTTTTCCTGCGGAAGATCACCAAGTACGGCAACTTCGAAGAAGCTGCTACTCCGTAAGTGGGTTCTGGCCTAGTGCCTGAGTAATGTTCAGAAGCAGCCGCCCGGCGACGCATAAGTCCGCCGGGCGGTCTTTGGTTTTACCAGTGTTAGTGACGTGGGGTCATTGAACCATGCAACGTGTTTTTCTTATTGCCGTTCCCGCCCTGATTATGCTCGCCATTGGCAGCATTGTGAGCTGGAGTGTGGTCTATGGTGACAAGGCCAAAGACTCCCGCGCCGTGCTCAAGCCCTGGGACACCCGCCGGCTGGCAGCCATCCGGGCAAAAGAGAATGCGGAAGGCGCGCTGGCGGTTGTCGATGAAGAAACTTTCGACTTTGGCGTGCAGGATCCTTACACCACCGGCAACCATGTTTTCACCATCCGCAACGATGGAAAGAAACCACTGGAACTGAAATTTGAAACCATCTCATGCGACTGCCTGAAGGTAAAAGTTCTCACGCCCGAAGTCGCCCCCGGCGCTGAAGGAAAAGTCGCGCTGGCGTGGAAGGTCGCCGGGCGGACGCCGCGGTTCTTCAAGTTCTTTATGATCCGCACCAACGATCCCGGCAATGAGCTTTTGAAGATTAACATCGTGGGCAAAGTCCGGGGCATGCTCTCTTCGTCGCATGACGAAGTGCACATGGGCAGGCTCTGGCATGGCGAACCGGGCCGCGCGAAGTTTGCCGTCTACACGCAGCGGTGGCAGCACTTTGATATTGTCGACGCCACCTGCGACATCGAACACGCGTCGTGGCAGATCAGCCCGCTGGATGAGGAACAGCTCCGCGTTCACGATGCTGAATGCGGTTACCTGGTTGATTTTGAAATCTCCAAAGACATGCCCGACGATCTGTTCAGCGGCATCTTCAAAATCACCATCGTCAACGATCAGCAGGAAGAACACGGGTTCGAGATGCCCATTTCCGGGCGGTATCGCCGCAGCATCGCCGTGTATGGGGAACACATCGGCGACGACGGCGAGCTGCAAGCGGGCACACGCCGCTATGGCGAGGGCTTTCGCACAACCTGTCTGATCAAAGTCCGCGGAGAGCACCGGAAGATCAGTTTTCCGCAGATTGAATGTAAGCCGGATTTCGTCAAGGCTGAGATTTCACCTCTGGCACATGAGGGAAATTATCTGCTGACCGTAGAGATTCCACGCGACGCGCCCGTGGGCACCTATGGCAAAGATGATGAAACCGCTATCCGCATCACTACCGATCACCCACGGCACAAGGTTCTGACGCTGAAGCCTGCCTTCATCATCGTAAAACCTTAGTCCTCCTTTGCACCCGGAGTCCGCATGGCAACCAACGAGAAAGCAAACACGGCGACCGGAGCTACGGTTGGCTGCTGGAATTGCGAACACACCAACGACGCCAGCCGGAAGTTCTGCGCCCACTGTGGAACCGGCCTATGGCTGGATTGTCCGAAGTGCGAACAACCGTTTTCGCGGGACGAAGCCTTCTGCGGTTCGTGCGGGTTCAACCTGCGCGAGCATACAGAGCAGATTCAACAGAAGGCGGCCGCTGATCTTGAAGTGGCGCGGCAGCAACTGGCGGAGATGAATTTTGACGAAGCTGGGCTCTGCGCAAAACGCCTCGCAGCGCTGAAAGACCCGCGTCTGCGCAGCTATCAGACGCAGGCGGCCACGCTGCTGGAAACGGTCCAGCAGGACTCCGACGGCGCTGGGCAGAAGGTGCAGACGGCGCTGGATCGCGGCAAGGAGCTGATGGAGCAGTTTCAGTATGGCAAAGCGAAAGAAGCGCTCTCGACCATCCCCGCCGCGCTGCAGGACAAGGAATTCCGGGAACTGCTGCAACGTGCAACCAGCCGTCACGAAGAATTCGCGCAGTTAAAGGCCGACGTGCGCAAAAGACTCTCAACGCCTGAAGCGACCTCGCTGTTACCTTCAATTGAACGTCTGCTGGAACTGAAGCCAGACTACGAGGACGCCCGCCGCATCGGCGAATCGCTCCGCGACAAGTTGTGTAGCCAGACGGTAAAGCTGCTAAAGAAGTTTGAATATGAACAGGCGTTTTCCACCATCGAAGGTGTGACGACCACGTTCGAAAACGACACGACACGCCGCCTGACACTGCATGCAAAAGAACGTGCGTGGATGTGGCGTGCGCTACGCACTTCGACCATCGTGGACGAAACGCTCGTGCAGATTGCCGGCAAAATTCTGGCGAAAGACCCGGGCAATCAGAAGGTCAGCAAACTGCTGGAGTCGATGAAGACCCGGCGGGCAGGCGCCAAGGGATTACGCCCGGCCGCATGGGCGCCAGCCCGTGACACCTCGGACCTCGGCTTTCCGTTAGATACGCTTTATGGCACCGGCAATGTGTCGTTTGATGCGAGTTGCGTGGGCGTGTTGAAGCAGCATCCTGTCTCGTTGAACGTCGCCATCGGTTTGGCCTTACAGGCTGCTGGTTTGTCGAAGTTAAAAACTGATCTGGCGCCCAGGAAGAAAAGCAAGCTTGGTTTTCTGGGGATCGGTGGGAAGTCGAAAAGCGATATCGCCTGGGGGATCGACGCCAGCGGTTCGACCCTGAAGGCCGTGCAGATTTCCGCCGGGGCGGATGGTGCGGTGCAGGTGACCAAGTGCTTTGTGCAGCCGCTGGACCGTCAGAACAGGGCGGTTGCGATTCAAGCTTTGGCAGGGCAGATCGGTGATAACAAAGCGCCGGTCTGCATCTCGCACGCGGGTAGTCAGACGCTGTTACGCGTTGTCAAACTGCCTCCCACGGCGCCGAAGAAGTTGCAGGAACTGATCAAGTTTGAAGTCACACAGCAGTTCCCGTTGCCCGAATCTGAACTGGCGTCTTCGCACCAGATTCTGAATGAGGAAGAAATCAACGCCAACCAAGGTGTTTCGCCGCAGATCCTGTTTCTCGCTTCGCGGAAAACGCATCTGGATGAAACGCTCGCTGCGTTTGAACTGAACAATATGAAGGTAGACATGGTGCAGAGCGACGCTCTGGCGCTCTACAACTTCGCCGCTCATCTACGCAACGGCCAGACGGGTGTGACCGGCTGGTTGGATATCGGGCAACGCGACACAAGCCTTGTCTTTCATGGCGGTGAGAAACCGTGGGTCCGTACGTTCGGCGCCGGTGGCGATGACTTTACCCGGGCTATCGCGCAGCGCTGCAACCTGACGCTTGCTGAAGCGGAGCAGGTTAAGCGGCAGCCCTGGAAAGCACCGCAGATGTCGGCGCTGGCAGAAGCCGTCGCAGCAGTAACCCGTCGCGTATCGGGCGAACTTCAACGGTCCGTGGATTCACTGGGCAAAGAACTGCCAGGCGTGCAAGTGGAGAAGCTGTTCTGCTCAGGCGGCGGTAGTCAGATGTACGGACTGGTTCGCGGTCTGCAAGCTGGTCAGGAACTAGATTGGGAAAACGATGAAGACTAAATCCGCAACAACGCAACGGAAGATTCTATCCACCACGCAGCAGTGCCTGGCGGTGATTTTCGCCTGCCTCATGCTCATCCTGCCGGGCTGCAGTTGTGGCGGCATGTCACAATCTTCCATGAAAGCGCGGGCAATCAGCCGGTACAACCCGGATGATGAAGAGCCGGACCAGCCACGCAACCCGGCGCCGCCCGCCACACCTGCCAAGACACCGGAACCAGCCACACCCGCCCAGCCAGCCACAACAGCACAGGCTACGCCACCCGCCACCGCGGCAAACGCTGGCTCCACGACACGTCCTCCCGCGGCCACTCCGGCTTCGCCGCCGGCCGTTGCCGGGACACCGGCGCCGCAGGATAATCCGCCGGCTGCTGCTGCGAAACGCGAAATCATTACCGATCCGGTCAAGCGCCGTCAGGCAACTATCGACCGTCTGACTGCGATTGGCCAGGCCATCGAAAAGCATGTCGCGGCGAAACGCGAATATCCGTCACGGGCAATCATGTACGGACGCACACCCGTGCTGAGCTGGCGGGTGGCGCTTCTTCCTTATCTGGGGTACGAAGATCTCTACAAAAAGTTCCGCCTGAATGAATCGTGGGACAGCACCCACAATAAGAAGCTGCTGGCGGAGATGCCCGTGGAGTATCAGTCGCCGGCCCGTAATGACTACCGCACCAATTACGTCTCACCGGATTTCGACAACGCGCTGCTGGCAGGCCGGCCGCGCCGGTACGACTCTGTAGATTCCGGCAAATCCAACGTCATTCTGGCCGTGGAAGTCGATGACGAAAATGCTGTGCCGTGGACTAGCCCCACCGACAAACGCGTCACACGCGGCATTGCGCTGGATGGATTGGGCGCATTGCACGAAGGCAGCTTCTTCGCTGTCTGGGGCGATGGCAATGTCACCACGATTAAGACCAGCGTCAAAGACGACGATCTACTACAAGCCTACTCCGCAGAGAACGGTTCGGTCACGCAATTGCACATCAGCAAGCCCGCCAGCGCAGAATTGCAGGTGGCTTCGAACACCACGTCGCCGACTGGTCCCGGGCCACAGCCGGGTACTCCGGGCGGCGACCTGCTTAATCCTGGCGCCACGACAACGGCTGTGAACACGGGTCCGGGTGGTTTTGACGAAGGGCCAACGCAGTTCGCGGCGACCGGGTATGCGGCTGAGGCTACCAGGTCTTACGCAGCGCACGATACCGCGGCCGCGATCGATCAGCTTTACGCCGACATGATTCTGGCGGGCGACACGCGCTGGTCTAACGAGTACCTCCCGTACTGGAAATGGGTTCCCGGTTTGAAGCGCCCGGCGCCAACGGTTCACTTCGGCGTGAGTGTGGTTGTCAGCATGCCGCGGACGATGGCTGCGGCGGGTAGCAAAAGCCTGGCAGCGGTTGGCGAGAATAACACGGCTGCCTGGCCGGAGAACAGTGCCAGCAACTCGAAGGCGCTGCAGATGCTCACGGGCGAAGTAGGCGGCTGGGTGCTGACGCAGATCGAGAAGAAGCGCGACGAAGGCGAATGGAATTCGGTGCTATCGATCTTGCAGGCGCCGCCTGCGGGCGCCACCGGGACCTCGGCCTCGGGCTTTGGTTCCCTGAACATCAGCACCCCGGCACAGCCGGTGGGCCGCGTGCCACATGCGATTGCACCGGGCGTGACCTATCTGGGTGTGGGCGGAGAAACACGCACCAGGCAGATCGCGGAGAAGCTGGGCGTGGACGTGATCATCACGTATCACGTCAATATCCGGCCTTCGCGCAAGAATCTGATTAACACGACGGAAATCAAAGTCCTGGACGTCGCGTCGCGAAAAGAGATCTTTCAGAGTAAGTCTTACAGTAATGTCGAAGTTCACCTCGCACGGCTCGACCCTTTGAAAGACGACCCGCTGCGGGAACTGTTGCCGCCGCTGCGCGAGAAACTGGTCGAGATGTATTCCGCTCAGCCGCTGCCGTCGGCCTTAAAGACATCGCACGTCCGCGCCCGTGCGGCCAAACTTGCAGAGCAGCATCAGAAGGACAAAGAGCTTTCGCCGCTGAAGACCATGGCGGAACTACGTTTTTACGCCAGCAAAGGAATGATCGCCCCGGTTGAATACCAGGAGTACGTCGAAAAGGTGATCGGCACTGAGAAATCCAAGAAGCTGTTTTCCGGCAATACAGAACTTCAGCAATCGGTGCTGAACGAATGGCTGCCGCAAGAAGAGTTCTAATGGATGGCCTTTGCAAAAGGTCACATTGTTAAGACGCTTGGTCTGAAAGATAGCACACCAACCCGAAGCGCGAGCGAGGGTCGCCAGAGTCCGAAGCGAATAGCCTGTTTGAGCAATGTTCGATCTGAGATCTAATCGCCAAAAGTCCTTGTTTTCTGCATTAAGCCAAACGTCCCTCGCTCGCGCTTCGGGTTAGTGTGTGATGCGAAAACACAGGGGGGCGAAGAGGAATTCTCACACCCCGCGTCGGACATTAGTCGCGGAGCTTGAACAGCCGCGTTAAGGCGTCGATCAGCCCGTGCGGGGCGCCGGCTTCGGCTTCGGTGCGGAGTGATTCAAGCGGTGGGTGAAGCAGCTTGTTTACGAGGCGGTCGAATGAGCGTTCGATCTCTTTGCGTGCTTTCTCGCTGAGTTCCGGTTCGAGCTTATTGAGCAGGCGTTCCAGTTCGTCCTGTTTCAGTTCGCCCGCGCGGACTTTCAGGCGGCGGATGGTGGGGCCGGTGCTGCGGTGGTTCAGCTCCGTCATAAACCGCGACGTTTCGGACTCGATAATCCGCTCTGCCTTGGGCCATTCTTTCTCCCGTGCCGCGCGGTTGCGGTCGCAGGCGGCAGACAGATCGTCAAGCGAATATAGATACACGCCCAGGCAGTCGCCCACGGCGGGCTCGATATCGCGCGGCACTGCCAGATCCAGCGCGAACAGCGTGCTTTGATAACGCTGCTGTTCAATCTGTTTGTAACTTTCCAGCGTGATGACCGGCTGCGTGGCGCCCGTGGTGCTGATCAGCAGGTCGGCGGTGGTCAGCAGCTTCGAAAGATTCTCCCACGGCTCTGCACGGCCATCGAACTTGGCGGCGAGTGCTTCTGCACGGGCGATATTGCGGTTCACAACCGTTACATGCTGGGCGCCGGCCGCGATGAGGTACGTCAGCGTTTCTTCCGCCATCTCACCGGCGCCGACGACTACAACCTGTTTGTCATCAAAACGCTCGAAGATGCTTTGCGCATAGTCCGCGACGGCGACGCTAGGAATGCTGACGCGTTTTTCGTTGATCGCGGTTTCCGTCGCCACACGCTTGGCGACGCGTAAGGCCTTCTGGAACACGGCGTGCGTTAACGGGCCAGCGTATTCGTCCTGGGTCGCCGTGTCGTAAGCGGCTTTGACCTGCGACAGAATCTGCGCTTCGCCCACGACCATGCTGTCTAAGCTGGCGGCGACCGTAAACAGATGCCGCACCGCATCTTCGCCGCTGCGTTCAAACAGATCGTCAAAGACTTCAATCGAGGGCACGCCGTGGTAACGGGCGATGAACTCCACCATCTCTTGATGCGAAGGGCAGCCGGTGGTGTCTTCGGACGCGGTGTAGAACTCGACCCGGTTACAGGTCGAAAGCAGCACGGCTTCGCTGCCGGGAAACTGCTCGCGGAACTGCGCTAATGCGTCGCGTGCCTGATCCGGGCTGAAGGCGATACGTTCGCGCGTGGCAACATCGGAGTTGTGGTGGCTGCAGCCGGTGACGCGGAGTTTCATAACTGGCCTCCGCTACGGACGATCCGCGGTTGCATCTGTGAAGGGGCGGGTTTCTCAACCGCCGTCTGCGGGCCTTCACTGACCGGGGTGGAAGCATGCTGCACCAGCAGCACCAGCGCAAGTTCTAAGCCCAGGAACAGAAAACTGGCGACCACCAGGTAAGCCACCTTCCGGCCGCGCCGCGCGGGTTTGTAAAGGTAGTTGAAGACCGAGGCGCCAAGCAGCCACAGCAGCAGCACGGCCGATGTCCAGACAACGGGGTCCGTCCAGGCCACACCTTTATTATCGTCAAGATGTTCGATGGCGTTGAGAACGATGCCCGATAACAGCCCTGCCATCAGCAACAGCGTCGATACAACCAGACTTCTTTCACTGGCCAGCTGAAGCGTCTCTAGGCTGGGCAGTTTGAACCGTCCGCCGGGCGGCATCTTGTGTTTCAGCCGGTAGGACTGCAGCAGGAACATCGTCCCCGCGGCACAACCCAGCGTCACCACGGCTGTGCCCGAAAGCAGCGCCAGCCCGTGTACAATCCGCCAGAACTGCGTGGCTTCAGCAGGTTCAAAACGCTGACCGTCGCCCAACAGATACGCGGCGCCTGTCAGGGCAAGCACCACGGGAAGCAGGAATACGCCGAACGCTGTGTCTGGTTTTCGCAGCGCCAGAATGAGATAGGCGACCACAACAAGCCAGCCCACCATCAGGCACCATTCCTGCCAGCTTGAAAGCGGAGGCCCGTCGCCAGTAATGGCTTCACGCCCGAGGAACAGCGTGTGAGCAATTAGCCCGGCCGCCGCGAAGGCGAACATCACGGCGATTCGCACGGGCGCACGGAAGAACAGCCGCGATACCTCTAACACAAAGGTAACGCCGTAGCTTGCTGCGATGCAGAAAACCGATATGCCAGCTATGAATTGAGACATCGTACGCCAGGTGGGACGGGGCGCGATGGCATGCGGCCTGAATATCTGGCGCCAAACCATCAGAACGGCGACTTGCCGGACTTACTATTATACCCCGTCACTGCCTGAATCGTACAGCGCCGATTAGAAAGTGCGCGTGTTAGGCCGGTTTATTCTGGCTCTCCCTTCATGCTGTCGATCACCCACGGCAGCCAGAACAGGCACGGACCGGTGAAGACGAGGAGAATAACCATCACAAGAACGCCGGTCTGATTCAGTCCGAGGAAGACAGCTTTATCTTTGGGCATGGAGGAATGCACCTTGTAGGGGTTAAAGGGTTTGCCGCAAAAGTTCGCCCGTTATTCGTTAGCGGGCTGCGGATATTGTATCCAAATTTGTCTGGAAATGTCGCAAGTGCGTGTATTCCCGCATATGAAAATACACTTTGATGCTGCTATCCGCCCAACGCCCCCAGAAACCGCCTGACTGTTTCCGGCGTTCCGTATTGAAGGGCGTCTGCGGTTAGCCCGTGCCCGATGGAAACTTCTGCCAGATCCGGAATCGCCTGTACAAGTGCGGGCAGATTGTCGACCGTCAGGTCGTGGCCTGCATTAACGGCCAGACCCTCTGCGATGGCCGCGGCGCCGGTTTTCGCCAGATCTGCAACGCGCGATTTCGCTTTATCGGCATCATTGATTGTGGCGCCATAAGGTCCGGTAAAAAGTTCCACCCGGTCGGCGCCTAACTCCCGCGCCAGGGCGAGGTCCGTTGCGGAGGTTACGGGCTCGCAGAATAGCGAGACTCGAAATCCCCCATTCTTTAACCGCTGCACGACACTCCGCAGAAAGCTCTCGTGCAGTGAAATGTCCCAGCCATGATCCGAGGTTTCCTGGCCCGGATCATCTGGCACCAGGGTTACCTGATCCGGCTTGTTAGCTTCGACAAGTCCGAGAAACTCCTCTGTCGGATAGCCCTCAATGTTGAATTCGCAGTCAGGGAATTCATCGACCACCGCCCGGAGTTCTGGCAGGTCTGTGTAGCGCGTGTGCCGTTGATCCGGCCGGGGATGAACCGTCAGCCCGTGGGCGCCTGCTTCAAGACTGATACGCCCGATGCCCGTCACACTAGGCCACGGCAGTTCCCGCCTATTTCTGAGATAGGCGATGGCATTGAGATTTACAGAAAGCTTTGCGGCCATTTCATTACCTGGTGAAACAAGGATTCAACCCTCAAACCGTTGAACCTTATTTGATTTGACAGCGATGTACTACTGCAGCAGGTCTTTCATCACATGCCCGTGAACATCGGTCAGGCGGAAGTCGCGGCCCTGGTAGCGGTAGGTGAGCTTTTCGTGATTGATGCCCGCCAGGTGCAGGATGGTGGCGTTGAGGTCGTGGATGTGCATCGAGCCGGGCGTCCACTTTTCTTTGCTGGGCTGCGGATCAAGCGGGTTGCCGTCTGCGTCGGCAATGTTGTAGGCGTAGTCGTCGGTGCGGCCGTAGGTAATGCCGGGCTTCACACCGCCGCCGGCCATCCAGACGGTGAAGCACCGCGGATGATGATCGCGGCCATAGTTCTGCGGCGTCAGCTTGCCCTGACAGTAGGCCGTGCGGCCGAATTCGCCGCCCCAGATCACCAGCGTATCGTCCAGCATGCCGCGGCGTTTCAGGTCTTTGATCAGTGCGGCGCAGCCACGGTCAACATCCTTGCATTGCGATTCGTGTTCGCGTGGCAGGTTGCCATGTGCGTCCCAGCCGCGATGGAAAATCTGAATGTTCCGCACGCCGCGTTCGGCCAGCCGCCGCGCGTTCAGGCAGCAGGCGGCGAACGTACCGGGCTGCTTCGCTTCTTCGCCATACAGGTCGAAAGTTTCTTTGGACTCTTTGGAAAGGTCCATCAGCTCTGGCACGGAAGACTGCATGCGGTACGCCATTTCGTGCTGCTTGATGCGGGCCAGTACTTCCGGGTCGCCGAACGCTTCGTGCTGTCCCTGATTGATCGCCGCCAGCGCATCAAGCTGCGCGCGGCGGTCTTTGCGGCTGACACCTGCCGGATTGCTAAGGTACAGCACCGGGTCGCCCTGGCTGCGCATCAGGATGCCCTGATGGTGCGACGGCATGAAGCCGGAACCCCACAGGCGGTTGAACAGACTCTGCTCCGCGAAGTTTGTGCGGGCGTGCATCACGATATAGCCCGGCAGGTTTTCATTCGCACTGCCCAGACCATAGCTCAGCCACGAACCCAGGCTGGGCCGCCCCGGAATCTGACTGCCGGTCTGTATATATGTGATCGCCGGGTCGTGGTTGATCGCTTCCGTAAACGCGGTGTGGACAACGCACAACTCTTTGGCCACGGTGGCGGTGTGTGGCAGCAGTTCGCTGACCCAGACGCCGTCTGCGTTGTTATCGTGCTTCGTAAATTTGTACTTACTCGGCGCCAGTGGGAGGCCGCTCTTCTGGTTGGCGGTCATGCCCGTCACCCGCTGACCATTACGGATATGAGCAGGCAACTGCTGCCCGGCCATCTCCTTCAGCTTCGGCTTATAATCCCACAGATCATGGTGGCTGGGCCCGCCCGACATAAACAGGTAGATCACCCGCTTAGCCTTCGCCGGATGATGCAGCCCACCCTGCTTGTCCGCCGCATCCGCCGCCAGCAACTGCGGACCCATCAACTGCGGCCCCATCAATTGCGCGAGCGCCACCGTCCCCAGCCCCAAAGCGCTACGCCCGAACAACTGCCTGCGGGTGAGTTCTAACGAAGATCTGGAAGCGTGGTTCATGGTACGGGACACCTAGAATTCAAGTGTTGAATGAACCTTTCAGCGTAACTTCTCGCGGGAGGTAATTCCAGAGAACCACGCACGACAACTAGCCGCCAACTTCATGCCTCAGGTACTGCTTCCAGGTGATCCGTGTCAGCTTCTCACCTTTGCCACGCGTGATGACGAGAGTCGTTGAGGTATTCCGTGCGTTGACGAGGATTGTGTGAAAGGCGAACGGGCGCCCTGCGGATTCATCGCTAAAAATGACTGACCGACCGGCCTTCGCACCGGTTCCCAGTTTTTCGTCATTTGCCGGGTTGCGTTTCAACAGCTTCTGATAGAAGTCCAGAACCTTGTCCACTGAATCGGGCGTTGTCATCGTGGTCTTCAGCATCGAAGAAGGCGCCGTGCGCTGGCCGTCCGCCGCAATGGTGGCAGCGTCCGACATTTCCGCTTTGCCAATTTCTGCGTCCGGGTACCGCCACTTCACAATGGTCCCGATCAACGTGACTGGCTCATCCGCAAACGATGTCTGTGTCGCGGTCAAACATAGCAAGGTGAACGCTGCCGCCGTGAATAGAATGACGCGCTGCATCGCATTTCTCCCCATGATTTTAAAGAGTGTTAGATCGTAACAAGGCTTTGAATAGATGGCCCGTGGCGACAACAGGTTCCCTCATAGAGGCGAAATTAAACGATTTCTGACTTGGGCAGATTCGGTTTCGACTTCATTCAACAGCTGAATCTAATCTGTTCTGAACAATGGCGGCAAGATAACCCGCGCAGCCTGCCGACTGGTGCTTGCCCTCGAAACAGCGATAATCGAACAAACGGTTTTGGCCCTGACTTACGAGGCGATTATGAATCTGGCGGCTCCGGTTGAACGACTGGTTAATCTGCTCGACCCTGATGGCAACCTGATTTTCAATATGTCCGTTGACGAAGCCACCGGGCTTGTTGGCTCGGGCGATCCGGCCCGTGTGCGGTCGATTGATGGTCAGTTTGCGCTCATTCATAAGCAAGGCATTGTGGTGCGGATGGCGCGTTCCATTGGCCGGCCGATGCGGTACTTTCTTGCCAAGCGTTCGGAAGGGCCCAGTCTGATTGTGGCCGAACGCATTGATGAGATCTACGCTTTCCTGTGCAGCGAAGGGCTGGACGATCAGTTTCATCCGTCCTATACCCGTATGGTCCCGGCCCACCATATTGTGGAATTAACGCTGGTTGGCTGCCCGGACCCGAACCCTGCTGCGGTCCGTTTTGTGGACCCGCCGCGGAATCATTTGACGACCGATCTGGATGAGATCGGGCGTGCCTATATCGGGACACTGGCCAAGGAGATCGATCACTGGCTGGATGCGATTCCTGCAGACGCGCCGCTGGGCGTGCTCTTCTCCGGCGGCATCGATAGCGGCGCCGTGTTTCTTGTGCTTTATCACCGCTTACTTCAGCGCGGTCAGTCACCGGCCAGACTCAAAGCGTTTACGCTGTCGGTGGATGATGGAGGCACCGATAGCACGCAGGCGCAGCGTTTTCTGGCGGACCTGGATCTTTCGATTTTCTGGGAGCCCATCCCGGCAGATCACCGCGATATGGACTACGAAGAAGCGGTGAAAGTAATTGAGGATTACAAACCTCTCGACGTGCAGGCGGCCACCATGGGCCTGGCGCTTTGCCGGGGCATCCGCCAGCGCTACCCGGACTGGCAGCACCTGATCGATGGCGACGGCGGCGATGAGAATCTGAAAGATTATCCGATTGAGGAGAATCCGGAACTCACCATCCGCAGCGTCTTAAACAATCCGCTGCTGTACCACGAAGGCTGGGGCGTTACCGCCATCAAACATTCGCTGACCTATTCCGGCGGGCAAAGCCGTGGCCACGTCCGCACCCACGCACCGGCGCGGATGCTAGGTTTTCGCGGCTTCAGTCCGTACGCGTTGCCAAATGTAATCGAGGTCGCGGAGGGCATCCCCTTTATTGAGTTAACGGACTGGCAACACGACCGGCTTTATTCCCTCAAGGGCGAGATCGTCCGTCGCGGTGTGAAATCCATCACTGGTATGACGATGCCAATCTTCGAAAAGCGAAGGTTCCAGCAAGGCGCCGTCGCCGAAAGCGGCTTTGCGGGGCTGTTCCCGGACAAAGAAGCAAGCTACCGGCAAGCCTTCGCCGCACAGTATGAATAGCGAAATTCAGACGTTCAGTGACCGCGAAATTCTTGTCGCCCGCCCTGCCAGAAACGCCGTAGACCCGCTGCGGCCCTATGCGTTTCTGGTCGAACCTGAAGCAGCGGCCGGTGGACGCGTTGTCGACGTAGCGACCGTGTTCCTCACAAATCGCGAGTGCCCGTTCCGCTGCCTGATGTGTGATCTGTGGAAGAATACAACGCAGCAAACGGTTCCCGCCGGGGCGATTCCGCAGCAGATCCGCTACGCGCTGAACCGCCTGCCGCCGGCCCGGCACATCAAGCTTTACAACAGCGGCAACTTCTTCGATCGTAAAGCGATCCCGCCAGCAGACTATGGCGCCATTGCTGATTGCGTGCGGGACTTTGAGCACGTGATTGTCGAAAACCACCCGCGGTTGTGTGGCGAGGCGTGTCTACGTTTTCAGCAGTTGCTGGAAGGTCCAACCTTCGAGATTGCACTCGGCCTGGAGACAATCCATCCGCAAGTGCTGCCGGCGCTCAACAAGCAAATGACGCTCGATGACTATTCGCGCGCGGTTGAATTTCTACTTGCTGCCGGCATTGCCGTCCGCAGCTTCATTCTTCTCAAGCCGCCCTTTCTTGATGAAGAGGCTGGTGTGGAATGGGCGTTGAAGTCCTGTGAATACGCCTTTCAAAAAGGTGTGTCGTGCTGCGCCGTGGTCCCGACACGTACGGGTAACGGCATCATGGAACACCTCGAGGCCGCAAATCATTTCAAGCATCCGCAGCTTACTTCGTTAGAGCAGGTGCAGGAGGAAGGGTTGCAAATCGCGAAGCGATACAACGCGCGGATGCTGGTGGATCTCTGGGATATCGAGACGTTCGCAGATTGTCCGCACTGTCTTGCTCCGCGGCGTGAACGGCTCAGTCGTACGAATCTGTCGCAGCAACCTTTGCCGCCGGTTGATTGCGCCCGCTGCGGAGTTGCGTCGTGACGGACGATCTTGATGTTGACGTGCTAGTCGCCGGCGCCGGTGCGGGCGGCAGCTTGACCGCGCTGCTTCTCAACCAGATTGGTTTGCGGGTGATGCTGGTCGAACGCGGCAGCCATCCGCGGTTCGCGATCGGAGAATCCTCAACGCCCATCGCCCGGATCGTTCTCAGTGATCTGGCCAATGAATACGGGCTTCCGTTTCTGCTTCCGTTATCAAAATACGGAGTGTGGAAGCAGAGTTACCCGGATCTGGTATGCGGACCCAAACGCGGATTTTCTTACTTTCAGCATCGCGCCGGCGCTGCGTTTCCACCCCAGACAGACCACGCAGACGAATTGCTGGTGGCAGCCAGTCACAGCATCGAAACCGCCGACACGCACTGGCTGCGTTCGGATGTAGACGCCTTCCTGGCCAGTAAAGTGCGGGCGGCTGGTATTCCCTACTTCGATGCGACGGAGTTGACGGTCCAGGAAACGGAGCCAGTGTGGCGTCTGAAGGCGCAACGCCAGCACGACGTCAGCAACATCGAAGCGGCGTTCGTCATTGACGCTACCGGTGAAGCGGCGTTCATCCCGCGAACATTAAAATTAAACAGCGGCGTGGACCAGATGCGCACCCGCTCGCGGGCGTTGTTCGCGCACTTCACAGGTGTCACACCCTGGCACGACATGCTTACGGCAAGTCAGTCAGACACCGCTGCCCACCCCTTCCGCTGCGACGACGCCGCGCTGCACCATCTCTTACAGGAAGGGTGGATGTGGCAACTGCGGTTTGATAACGGAGTGACAAGTGTTGGCATCGTATTGGACGCCGCCCGGCGTCCAGCGGACACTGCGTTAAGCGTGCAGCAGGAGTGGGACGGCGCCTTGCGGAACTATCCATCGCTGGCCAGTCAATTCGCCGGCGCACAGGTGGTTGCTCCGGCGCAGGGGTTGTGCCGCACCGGCCGTCTTCAGCGCCGCTGGCTGCAGGCGGCTGGCAGCAACTGGGCGCTGCTCCCTGGGACGGCGGGCTTTATCGACCCGCTCTACAGCACCGGGCTTGCGCACACCATCTGCGGTGTGGAGCAACTCGTCCACCGCCTCAAGCACCACTGGCGCCGTGAGTCTCTCGGCGATGCCATGCAGCAATACAACGCGCTGGTGCAATCCGAACTGGACTTGATGGATGAACTGGTGCACGGCAGCTATCTAGCCTTGCAGGATTTCCAGTTATTCGTCCCCTACTCCATGCTGTACTTCGCCGCCGCAACCACCTACGAACGCCGCCGCCTGCAAACAGGATTCTCACCAGACACAGCATTTTTATGTGCCGGCGACACAGAACTCCGCCGCGTCGTGCAGCACGTTCGACAGGAACTAACCAACACGCTGCAGACATCGCCAGGCGACGCACCCCACTTCTTCAAAACCGTCGCGCAATCCATCGCCCCCTACAACACGGCCGGTCTCTGTGATCACGAAGCCGGCAACATGTACCGCTATACCGTTCCAGAAATTGACGACTGACAGGTGCTCGTCAGCATCGTACGTGACGTCGTCGCAAGCTGCTAAAATCGCCACGGCTCTGCTTTTGTTAAGTCTGCACATCCGGGTTTGGCGCCAGGTTTATTGCTGCCACGATCTGCTCAGCTTCTTTTCTTTCTGAGACGCCCGGCTGTATTTCGCAGACGAATGTTGCCAGCACAAAATCGTAACCGTTCGACAAATACCAGAACTGTATGAACGGAAACTCCGGATCGTGGAAAATGGCCGTGCCGAACATTCCCAGCTTACAGGTGCCGCTATTGGTTTCGACCAGTTCACCAGCGCCGTGCCTCTGGCCGTGCTTTTTTGCTAAATCGACCAACTGCTGGTCTGTCGGGGCTGGAATGGCGCCGCCGGTGTACTCGGCATAGATCGACACTTGCAGACTACCTGCCGGATCTGGCGCGTCGCGAAGCAGGGTCACCGGGCCCGTTGTTTGTGGTTGAAGAAACCAGTTGTCAGGCAATTGGATCTGGAGCCGGCTTGGCATCAAGACTTTCTCCCAGAACGATCAAGATCCCCGCATTATAACGGGTCGCTATTTGACTTCCGTACGTCGGCGTGAATGCGGCGGCGGACGAGGAATTCGTCTTCGTCCAGCCAGCGGCGGCTTTCGCGGTCGATGCTGGCGTCTTCTCCGCAGAGGGCGAAGACGGCGGCTTCGGCGACTTCCAGCGGCGCAATGGCCAGGTTGCACATCGTGGCGTTGGCGCGGTTGTCGACCACGCTGGTGAGCGCCGGCTTGCCGCTTTCCGGCGGGTTGAAAATCTGCTCGATCCTGGGCAGTGCGATGGCGGGCGGCGCATGGGCGAGCGCTTCGATATAGCCGCAGACGACGCGTGTTTTGAAGATCGGGTTCGGCACAAACTTATCGTTGAACAGTTCGTCGCGGATCTCATCCACCAGCTCGACGGCTTCATCCTCGCGGCCGAAGTAGAAGAAACCGGCGGCCACCAGCAGTTGCAGACGGCACCACTGCATATCCATCTGCCCGGCCGGAAGATTCCGCTGCGCCGTCTTCCGCCGCTTTTTGCGGCCATAGGTGTCCAGCGCCTCGTGCAGACGGTTTAGCAGCGACGCCGTTTCGCCCCGCAGCCCCATCTTCTGCATGCCGCGCAGGCACTGCTTGAAGAGCGAATCGACGAGGAATGCCAGATTGTTGTCACCGCCCGTCGCGCCGGTTTTTAACGGCGCGAAGAAGCCTTTAATCAGATCGTCGGCGGTCTGCTCCAGCGCGCCGACGAATACGCGGACGTACTGCATCAGGTCAAAGTGCGCCGCAACCAGCACGCCGTTCTCCAGCAGCGGCGCCCGCCCGTGCAGCGGCAGGCTATCGTCGTCCAGCAGATCGCACGCGCGGCTTAAAAGTTCTTTGCCGGTCGCTTCGCCAAGCTGGGGTGCGTACTCCAGGCAGCGGGCCACAATGTCCGCGCGTTGCGGCAGTTTGTCGCCGCCCTGATCGAAACGCGCCATCAGGCCCAGCACGCCGCGGCTGATTTCGGCCGTGTTGCTAAGCTTGGATAGCCGGATGAATTCCAGCTTCAATTCGTCGTCAATCACCACTGAGTGCGCGTATTCATCTATCTGCTGTTCATCATGCAGCACGCGTGAACGTTCGCGGAATTTATCCAAGGCGTAAGCCAGCGGCCCCTGTTGCAGCTTGGCCAGCCGCTTCAACAACGGGTCGTCCAGGGGCGCTGGGGGCCGCGAGTCGATGGCTTCGCGGATGCGATACATAAAGACGTCGCCGCACCATTGATGCATTTCACTGCTGCGGGCAAGCTGCTGTTCCGCGCGGTTGCGTGCTTCGTGCGAAGCCTTCACATCGCCCAGCCGCGCCAGTCCGAAGGCGAATAGAAGATCGGCCAGCGGTTCAGTCTGCGCCGACGTTTCTGGCGGAGCGTCCGAACGGGCGATGGAGGCTTTGACCCAGTTCATGGCTTTGCGATGAATCACCGGAAACTGCTGCTGCACGGCGGCGATACGGTTGGCGTCGCCTTCGCCTTTGGTGCGGAGGAAGCTGGCCATATCCAGGTTCGGCTGCAGCCCCTGTTGATGCAGCCGCGCAAGCAAACGGTCGCGGGCACGCGCCAGCGTAAGCTCGTCTCCGCTAGACATTGCCACCACCGCGGTCCACGCCAGCCAGACCATCCGCACCGGCATATCCCGCTCGTGCTCCAGGAAGAAAGCAGAAATCTGCGGCAGCCTCGCGACCACCTCTTCCGGCAGTGGATGCTGGATCGAAGCCCAGACTGTATAAGCCGAAACGGCGGAAACCGGCGCCGGGCCAGACATGCCGCCGGCGAGCATTTCGTCTAACTTGGCGCCCGGCAGTGGCTGCGTGCTGGCGCCGGGCAGTTCAGCTTCCAGCCAGCTTGCGACCTCGGCCTCTGGCAGTTGCTGCGCTTCCCATAGCCCGTTGACCCAGCACAAGCTGCAGTCGTATCTGCTGACGCCCAGAACGCTGTATAGCGAACCTAACCGGCGCCATTGCTGCGTGCGGGCGTCGCTATCGAGCGGTTCGCTGGATGTGCGGAATTCTTCCTGCAGCGTCTCCAGTTGTTTTTCAAGTTCGCCGGGTTCCGGCCGCGCAACGGGAACGAAAGCAACCGGCGGCTGTTGTTTGACGGGCGTTGTATCTTCTTCAACTTCCGCCTCGCTATCTGCGGCGGGGACAGCCGGCTGGCCACTTTTCTGGTTGCCTTTCGCCTTGCGTGGCGGCGGCTTCTTAGCGCGCTTGATCTGATCTTCGCGGCAGACGAAGGGTTCAAATTCAAACTGATGGGCGGCGACCCAGGCTTGCAGCGGTTCGGCCTCGCGTTGCAGCACATAGTCCACCCATTTATGCAACGGCTGAAACGCTGCGTCGGGAAGCGTGTGCACACTAAAACCCGCGGCGTCATCCTGCTGCAGCCAGACGATCTGTTCCGGGTCGCGGGCCAGAAGCTGGTTGACCACTTTGGGGTTCACCGGCGGATGCAATCGCAGGTTGCAGGGGATGAATAGGTTGGGCTTTTTCAGATAATTGCGGCACGCCACGGCGCCTTCCAGCACCAGCACCGGTGGCGGCTGGTTAGAAGCCCGCACGCGTAGCACGATGACCGGGCTGGCATCTTCCGGATCGCTTTGGCCAACGGCAAACGACAAACGATCAACCAGGCGTTTATCGGAAGTGCGGACGAATTCATCCAACTGGTCCAGGCCGTTTTCGCCCAGCACCCACAACTGCGCGGGCTGCGTGCTGCCCCCCGGCGCCAGCGAAAGCGGCACCCGGATGCGTGACTCTAAAGAAGCCGGCGCCAGGCTGGAAGCCTGCTGAGGTAGTTCGACCTTCACCGCCTGATAGATGTCTTTGAACGCGCCGTCTTCAACATACGTCCAGTCATGCGGCGGGCGGATCAACAACGTCTGACCGGCCGGTGCGGTCATCGTGGCGGCCAGCGGGTGCTCGTAGCCCCACTGCACCCAGACGCCGGGCGCCTGTTCGCGGTAGGCCACGGGCGGCGGCGCCGTGTCGTCTTGCTGCGGGGTGTAATCAATCGCCCGCAGCAGCGTGTAATACGGCGGACCTTTCACATGCAGAAGCGTCCGCATGGCGCCGTCTTCTTCCAGCACGCGGTACGACTGCCGGTCGTTATCCAGCCGCAGCATCTCCGTGACAAACGCTTCCAGCTGCTGCTCGCCATGCAGCTCAAACAGCACCATCACGCCGTCATCGTACGCGGCGGCTTGACGGGAGGGCTCGGCGGGAAGCGCCTGTTGCCAGCATGAAACGCGGAGTGAGTATTCGCGATCGCCACCGGCAGGCTGCACGCCCAACTGCTGCAACTCCGCCAGACGCGTTTTCGAGATAGCCTTCGACGGACGCAGCCAGAGCGGGCCGCCGTCACCCGTGGCGACTTCAACCGGCGCCGAAGCAACCGTGCGGGTGATCGCGCCGGAAGTCAGCGCGGCGCGAAGGATTTCGCGGCTGGGAAAGTACAGTTGCATCAACACGTTTCAGCAGAGCACGAGAGCAGGTCTGGCGAAACGTTAATTTTAGCAGGTGCACCGCCGCGGCATAATACACAGCGGTTGACGCCCGGCGGCGTTAGTTGACCAGCGAGGTGCGGGCGTTGCGGAAAACGACCGAGGCGCCAAGCATCATTTCATCCGAAGCGGGCACGCCGTACGGGTTGGAAGAGCCGTAGGGCAGTTCAATCCGCAGCTGAAACAGCTCCAGATAGTTATCGGGATCATCCAGGTCGAATTCTTCGTCGGCGTCATCGATGTGAGAGATTTTTACTTCGATGTTCTCATTGGTGATGCCATTGGCGGCCAGCATGTTTTTCACATCGTCAATGATTTTATCGTTGGTCGATTGACCATCTTCCAGCAGGTCACTGCGATCCATCGCCGCCAGACGGGCGCCTTCGCGGGCAGCGATTGAAAGCTGATTCTGCTGATCGTACAGGCGGCTTGCTTCGGCGACACCGAGCAGAATGATGAGAAAGATCGGAGCAACAACGGCGAACTCCACCGTCACTGCGGCGCGGCGTTCTTTCCTGCGACGACGTTTCGTTAACATGGTTGAACCTATGAAAAATGACGGATATCTGAAAACCGTCTGCGGCGATGCAGACAAGCCGATGCGTCTTCTACTCGTGCCGCGTCAGGGCGGTGCCCGTCAGCGTCAAGCGGTCGGTATAAGGCAGCGACAGGAGCGAAACTTCGCTGTACGGAACGGTGGCGCGGACGATGAAAATCTGTTTTGATTCAGCGTTGGCGGTTTCAAAGTCATCCAGGTCGTCAAAGTCTTCGGCCGTTTCCGGCAGATCGTCGCCGTTGTCGTACGCGGCGCCCGACTTCACGCTGATGGTGACGGCGTCGACATCCATCGCCGGGGCGAGAATCTTACGTACGCGTGCTTCAATCTGGCTGCTGGTCACGCCTTCGGTAGAGCCGTAACGGGCTGCCGAGCGGCACGACGTCTTCATCATATTGCTGACCATCATTGCATGGCCGAGTTCGAAGACTCCGAAGATGAAGAAGATAAACACCGGCAGCACAAACGCTGCTTCGATGGTGGTCGTACCCTTTCGATGACGTTTCCGGCAACGGATCATGTTTAACAGCTCCACGAATGATTGGCGCCTGACCAGACGTTCGCGCATGGATAAGTAAGTGAAAAGTCGCTAGCTCTAGAAAGAGCCCGCTATAAAAACATAGGTCAGAAAACGCCGTGCGGCCGGAATAACCGGCGTTTTTTTTAAGCGACTCATGCCACCCGGAACACGCTACCGCAGCGACGCCGGATGAAGAAACCGTCGCAACAGGTTGAACAGCGCGCGTTTGACGTAAGGGTTGTCCGGTTCGGTTTCCTGCAACGCTTCGCGAGTGACGAAGCCCGTCCAGATCAGGGTGACGTCCCACTCTTGTTGTCGCGCGACGGCGTCCATCCGTTGAATTACGCGGACGCTCCACAGGGCGCCGAAGCAGTCGCGGAAGTCGCGCCAGATCTGATTTAGCGTGACGCTGTTTGCTTCGTCCGCGGGTTGCTCTTCCGGCGTGTCGCTACTCGCCGGGTATCGATGAAACGCGGGAAGCCACAACGCCGTGAGCACCATCGCCAGGCCGCCGCAGATCAGCGCAACGGCGGGCGTCGCCCAGACATCGCCCCAGGCGGAAAGCCATGGCAGGTACGGTTGCAGGGCGGCAGTCTGCGCCGCGGTTAGCAGCAATGCGGGCAGCCAGAAACGTGTGGGCAGATGGTTCACCAGGCACAGCCCCATCAGCACCAGCAGGAAGAAGCTGCGGGCGTCGTGAATTTCCAGCGGCTGACCGGGCTGAAAAAGCAACTGTTCCGCCGAGGGCAGCACCAGCACAATCCACAGGCTGGCGGTGATAAAGGTCCATGCCGTATGCTGCGGACGTTTGGCGCCCAGCACCGCCATCGACGGGCAGAAGGAAAGGCACGCGGCTGCGAACCGTACCGCCGGCGCCCACCAGGGCTGTTCATACCAGGCGATCAGCGCGAACGCGGCGCCCACGCCCGTTACTGCGACGATCAGCCACCACCAGGCGGCGGTCAGCGTGGTGCCGGCAAGATGCTGCCGCTTCCAGAACAGCGCCGCCAGGCAGACCATCAGGAAGATCGTGGCGATGGCAATCACGGACCCGGCGCTTCCACGGACAACCTCTAACCTTTGGCCAGACCCACGCCGTAAATGGCGCCGGCCACCACGCCGGAGATCAGCACGCCCAAGCCCTGCTGCAGCCAGAACGATTCACTGTGAACCGAGTATCCAAGCACCACGTAGAGGACCACTTCGTAAAGCACGATGGTCATGTTGAAGCCGAGCAGGGCGGTCATGACCGCAAATTTCTGTTTTTCGTCCATCAGGTGCAAGCCAGTTGTGTAGTGACAGAGCTGTCGGCGTGTCGAAGAGAAGGGGTTGAAACGGGCTATTCGATGTTGCTGAACTTCATGCTTCCCGCCACCGCATACGCCGCATCGCGATACGTTTCTGTTTCGGCAGGGAACGATTGCAGTTCGATGGTGTACAGCCGGCCGCCACGTAGCACGTTAAGCATCTGCCGTTCGACCGAGGCGTTCTTAAGTTTACCGCCCCGCACATAACGCACCACGGCCACGTTGTTCACTTCCACGGCCTTGGGCGCCTCGAGCGGCTTCACGTCTTTCACCACCAGTTCACCGGCGATGTATTCGCGGAGTTGCTCGACGTTGCCAGCCGTAATATCGGCGGGCAGTTCCGAAGGGGCGTCTTCCACCGTCACCAGGATGCGCGGCAGCGCGCCCTGCGAGGTGCGGAAGAACCGCGTGACATAGGCTGCATCGCGGGGGAACCAGTCCCAGCCCTTGGGCGCCGAAATCTCAACGCGGCCGCCGTCCTGCACGCCCGGCAGTTGAGAGCCGGGTTTGACCGTCAGGGTGGCGGTGGTGAACTTGTCGCCGCCGCTTGTATCACGCGGGCCGCCCGGTTTCGGGGCGCCGGGCGCGGGGCCGCCGTCGGCAGCCTGTGGCGGACTGCAGCCGGCCAGGGCGACAGCAAACAGACAGATTGAAAGCAGGCAGAACGCAGAAGTGCGAAGCGGCATGGCGGACTACTCCTCGATGATTTCGTCTTTTACTTTCTGGACGAAGTGAGGATTTTTGCCGTTCTTACTCAGATCAATCGCCTTCTGCTCAGCTTCGGCCTTCTGATCAAACGAGTACAGCGCCACGCGTTTGGCCGACTGATTGAAGACACCCCAGAACAGCCGCTTGCGCGTATCCAGGGCTGCTTTGGCGCGGCTCTTGCGTTTGGTGGCTTTCTTTTTCTTCTTCTTTTTCTTCTTCGGCGAAGCTTCGCCAGCGGCTTCGGCAGCTTCCGCGGCTTCGGCTTGCTCACGTAAAGCTTTACGGTTAACTGTTTTGCGCGCCATAGGAGTCCGTACTTACAGAATGAAAGGCGTGATAGGATTGCAAGGTTTCACACCGGGCCCCAAAAGAACCCGGCCAACACGATATCATAATGCATTGCCGCCGCGCGTACTAGAAGTGGGCAGACGCGGTGCGGAGGGCGTGAAAACCCTGTCGCCGTTCAACCGATGTCGTCAAGATCGCCAGGTCGAAGCCTGTCCTGCTGGGCTGCCTGGATCGTCAGCACGGTCACTTCGTCGCCGCGGATAGTGAACACAGCGCGATGACGCGGTCGTGCGCCGCGTCCCACCCAACGTTGCTGAATTTCCTCTTCGAAGTCACCATTCTCAGGACACTTAGCCCAAGATAGCGCCGATTCGCGCAGCTCTTCAAGCTGATCGTAAACAATGTCTGACCAGGTGATGGCTTGCGCAGGTGAGTGATGTTCCGCCCACCATTTTGCATTGCGGTCGATATCTTCCTGCGCCTGGCTGGTAATTCTTAGGCGAAGTGTCACGGTTACCTGTTGAAACGCTGACGCGTTTTTTCGCGAGCTTCTTCAATCGTCATCGTCTGGCCAGCATGCATCTGCGAGATTCCCTCGGCAATCGCCGCATGGTCACTCCCCTCAAGCGGAGTGCAGGCCGTTAGCGCGGCGATAATAGCCGCCCGTTCCGCGTAAGGAAGCTGCTGGACCTGATTGATAATCTGCTGGGTTTGTTCAGTCATGGGTTTCCCTTTCTGTCATCAATCTATCACGAAGCGTCTCTGGTAGGCAAAATGCCTCGCAGAGGTAGTCTCCCGGCTCGCGTCAGGTCTTCTTCTAATACCATCCGTGTATCCGAAGAAACTGCGCCCACAAATCGTCCTTTAAGTCTTCGTCAGGATTTGCGAAGGACGCTGCAAATCCTTTCCCCATAAAGAAGTGGTCCAATAGATCCGCGAAGATGGGGCAAGTTCCTTGCAATCGGCTTGGGTTTCAGCGGTGTAATCGAATTCAAGGATGGCGCCATTTGTTGTCATCCCAAGACATTCGCCCGAAGGAGATTCTCCAATGGTGAAAAGCTCAAGATGCGAAGTGCTTTCGGACCACCTTTCAGCTAGTTTACCCACCGACACCATGTCTGAGTTTCCACTTCCCGCAATCGTATACATCCAGAAATGTGCGCCATCGGTTATCGTCAGAAATTCAAGGTACACAGAGTCGAGGTGCGGATAGTCAGCTCGCAAGCTATCGACAAATTCCAGATTAGGATCAGCGACTTTGAATACAATCGTGAACATCGGATCTACTTCAAGATGTTCTATCGCAGTATTGAGTTTCTCTTTCCAAGCCACTGAACTACCCTATTGTCTAAACTCAAGAATTCGCGAACTGACCCGTCTACAAGAGCTTACCGATGAATGCTGAGTTTGAGGGAATGTTGAAGCAACTTGGAGGTGCGTTGTTTGATCGCGTGGAGCAACAACTTCCGGCGGGCTGGAACTCGCTGACTTTGGATGCCCGCTACGATGGAAACGGAGGATTCCTGTCAAAGATCCGTGCGATAGCAACGGACGGCGAGGTCATCTCCATACTACCGCACAACGCCATTG
Organism: Pirellulaceae bacterium; assembly: GCA_965233625.1. Taxonomy (GTDB): domain Bacteria; phylum Planctomycetota; class Planctomycetia; order Pirellulales; family Pirellulaceae. The sequence goes on along the minus strand of OZ247499.1, from coordinate 4,572,908 downwards.
ATTTGTTACTCATTTCGTTGGACGGTTTCCGCGATGCTGCCGGCGATGAATGGTACTGCATGGAATTCACGGTTTCACCCGCAATGCAGTGCACAGTGGATTTTAACTATGAGCCAACGTGTGAGCAGGACGAAAGTTTCTTTGAAAACTAGCGATTTATAATTGAATTTCACATTCACCCGGCATCTTATTGATGAGTTACGTTCGCATGATTTCACGATTTGCCCTCAAGGCTGCTCCGCTGCTTCTTTTGGGTTTTTGTTTAGGCTGTGGTAGTGGGGCTTCCGCTCCAGAAGACCCGGTAACTCCAGAAGAACCGGCGCCGCAGAACTCGCCGTCCGGCTCTGCCGCGGAAACGGATTCGCCAGGTGTTCCTGCACCAGAACGCACGGAAGAAGAAATTCAGGAGGCCCGCCGGCTGCGCGATGAATTGCACGTGGCGTTGCAGCAAGGCGATTTCGAGCAGGCAAAGAAACTGGTCGCGGCAGGAGCCGACCCGAACGAACCTTTTGATGAAAAACGTGGCGAGCACAAAGGCGCCACGCTCTTGCATCTGGTATGTAACGCGTTCACCCGTGGCAGATATCAGGACCGTGCCGCCGCCGCCCGTTTTCTGCTCGAAAACAAGGCGGATCCGAACGCCAGGAACGACCACGGATGGCCGCCCGTCGCAGAAGCGGTCTGGTCAGGTTATCTGGACCTGATGAAGCTGCTGGCCGAATACGATGCCGATCTGAAAGTCAGAATACGGGGCCCCTGGCCGAACAAAATCGAGGATTTCACGCTGCTTCACGTCGCGGCGCTGAAGAGTCGCCCGGAGCCTGTTGAGTGGCTGATTGAGAAAGACCTTGATGTAAACGCCGTGCACGGAACAGGCTCTACCCCGTTAAGGCTGGCCTACAAAAAGCCCGCTGTCCTGCGCGTGCTGCTGGCCCACGGAGCCGATAAAGACATCAAGAATGATCGCGGCGAAACGGCGCTCTCCCTCCTTCAGCGGGATCAACGCTCTTACCAGGAAGGCACCCAGCCACGGGCCGATGTCGACGCCGCCATTGAACTGCTGAAAAACGATTAAACCGGCAACGGCAACGCAATCGCTGGATAAGCCGTGAATAAAAACCTAGCGCTGAAACGGTGGCGGGGTGTTGTCGACGTCGCTGGCGATGGTGGGCTGGGTGCTGCGTTGCGAGGCGACGCGGGCTTCGCGGCGGGCGCCTAGTTCGATGCGGTTGCGGGCCGTGCGGTACATGGTGGCGTTGCCCGCGGCGATGGCTTTTTCGACCAGACGCGACGCTTCGCGATAGTTGCGGCGGGCTTCGTGGGCGACTGCCAGGTTGTGCATGGCGGCGTGACTTCGCGGGTTCAGCTTCAGGGCTGTTTCGTAATGCAGCGCGGCCGATTCCCAGTCGCCTTTCTGAGCGGCGGCGTTGCCGCTGCGGATGTCGCTGGCCTCGTCCGCCCACCAGACCGTCGCCAGCGGTGCATCGGCGGGAACCGGATGCGGGGCGAGCATCGCCAGGACGTCGTCGGCACAGCGGTTCATGAGTTGCGAGAGAAGTTGATCGCGGACGGGCAGTTGCCCATCGCCGTTGGTCACCTGACCGGCGTAGTCGTGCGAAATGGCTTTGGCGGCCAGGATCTTCCCGGTGCGGGCGTCGAGCAACTGGAAGCTGATCGAGACGGCCGCTTCGCGGTTGACCGTTTCGTTATTCTCGTAACGGATGCCGGCGCGGCCATCGTCGTCACCGGTGGCGACTTCGCCTTGGTGATGATGATCGTGGCGGTCGTCGCCCGCGTAGTAGTCCCGCGCGGGTTTGTGGTCATCGTCCGGCTTGTCGCTGCCGGTGAGCACTTCAAATTTCTGGCTGCGGACCACATCGTCGGCCACGCCGTAGCTGATCACTTCGCCGGTCAGAATTGCGTCTACTTCCAGCTGCCGGGCGGCGTCGAGCGCGGCGCGGACATCGGGCGGGCCGCCGTAGGGATCGCTGACGGTGGCGACGCGGTCGAGTTCTGACTGATCGACCAGGATGTAATGGCCGTTGTTAAAGAGTCTGGAAGTCAGCGTGTGCTGTGCGATTTTGCCGCCGCGATCTCCGCTGAATTCCAGCACGGCGATTTTCTGCACGCCTTCGATATTCAGCTCTGCGGGCTGATAAATGGTCATCGGCGCCGTGACAGAACAGCCGCTTGCGCATAAAGCCGTGAAGGCTAATATCACTGCGTAATGATGTGCGCGCATTGCAAGCTGCCCGTCGTCCAGAAATCAGCGTACCACTTGGAATATCGGCCGTGCGGTTAAGCGGCTTTAGTGGATTGGCGCGGTTCTGCCGGTTTGGGCGAAGGGCGGCTTACGGTTTCAGCAGCTGCTTCTCCCACCAAGCAAGATACGCCTCGTCGCTGATGGCGGGGTCGAGGCCGCGGCGTTTCATCGTTCGCTCATAGTATTGACGCTTTTCGGCCTTCAGCTTGGCGATGTAGGCAGCGTCTCCTTCGGGCTGTGCGCCGGTGTCGCCTGCCTGCTGTTGCCAGTCTGCGAGCTGTTGCTGCATTCTGCTTAGCTGGGTGGCGTGGACTTTTTCGCCGGCCAGATTGTTGAGTTCGTGCGGGTCGTTTTGCAGGTCGTACAGTTCCTCCGCGGGGCGGTTGTCGCGTAAGAACCGTTGCTGGGCTGGCGTTAGTTCGCCACGTTGATGCAGCACCTTGACCAGTGTGAAGACGGGGTACTGCAGCTTCTTGTAACCGCTGAGCACGGTATAAGGTGTCTGCGGCTGATAGTTGCGGATGTACTTCCAGCGTGCGGTGCGGACCGCGCGGATGCGGTCGAAGGCGTCGCCACAGCGGTCGCGGGCAGCGAAGACGGCAGCGGGCGGCTGGGAGCCAAAGATATCGCGGCCCTGCATGTTCTTGGGCGGAGTGATGCCGGCCAGTTGTAGGCTGGTGGGCGCCAGATCAATCATGCTGACCAGGTCCGTGTTTGCACTGCCGGTGGGAAGCGTCTGCAACTTCTTTGGCAACGTGATGATCAGCGGAATGCGCAGTCCGCCTTCGTAAAGAAACTGTTTGCCCCATACATGCGGACGGCCATGATCGCCAAAGAACATCACCACGGTATTGTCGTGAAGTTTCTCATCGCGAAGACGTTTCATCACGGCGGCCACGCGGCTGTCTAAGACTTCAACGGTCGCCAGATAATTCGCCCAGTCCGCGCGGGCCACAGGATGGTCCGGGTATTGCGGCGGCAGGGTCAGTTGCGCGGCGCGGTCGCGGTGGTTGTCGGTGATAAAGGTGCGGTGCGGTTCGTGAATCTGCACCTGGGCGAAAAAGGGCTGACCGGGTTTGCGCTGGCTCCAGTCGTCGCCGTCGTACATGCCCTGTGGCGGGACGAAGTTGTAATCGGTCTTGGCTTTTCGCTTGGCGCCCGGCGGCGTCATGTTGCAGGTGAAGTAGCCGGCCCGCTGAAAGTAATGCGTCACCGGCTTGATGCCCGCGGGCAGCGGTTTTTTGTTGCGGGTGCGATGATGATGCCCGCCAGTGCTGGTCTGGTACATGCCCGTGATGAACGCCGTGCGGGATGAAGAGCAAACCGGCGCCGTGGCAAACGCCGCGTCGAACCGCACGCCATCCGCCGCCAGAGAGTCGATGGCCGGCGTCTTCACATGCTTGGCGCCATAGCAGGCAAGATCGGGGCTGAGATCATCGGCGATAATCCACACAATGTTCGGCCGGGTGTCCGCCGTGGCATTGCCAACGATGGAGTACAGGCAGGCGATTCCCGCCAACAGGACAGCGATGCAGATTCTAAGGTGCTTACCGGCAATGATTGTCACGTTGATTCCTCTGAGGCAGTCGTGCTTTGACGATTGCTGATTGTCACGTTGGGGCGCTTTGAAGCCGTAGGGCAGGCGCCTGCCTGCCGCAGACAGATACCGTTGGTCTAACCACAACGGATTCACTTCCAGACAGCTTGAAGGATGCAGTGAACAAACCCCCTCACCCTAACCCTCTCCCCAAGGGGCGAGGGGGACCGGACCATCGTCGGGCGTCTGACTTGCGGTTGCTACACTTCCACCACGATCTTCAGGCCGCCGTTTTCTTCTTCCTGAATCTCTTTGATCTGGCCGAGCTGGGCGGCTTTGATCTTGAGGGCTTCGGCGGTGGCGCGGTTGACGGCGGTGTCTAACTGCTGGCGGATGCCTGCTAGTTCAGCTTCCAGCTTATCGGTGACCTGTTTCTGCAGGTTGCCGGTCTTTTCGTCTGCAGATTTTTCCAGGTCGGATTCGGCCTGCTGTTTGAGACGGGCGCGGACTTCTTCCACGCTGGGTCCGACATCATCGTAGGTGACGTCGGAGCGCTCGACCTTTAGTTCTACTTCTTCGGCAGCCTGCGACTCGACCTTGACCGTTGCGGTGGGCAGATGCACGGTGATCTTCACGCCGTCTGCTTCACGCGTGCAGTTGTCGCCGTCGCGTTCAAAGCCCTGTTTCTCTAGCTCGGCAGCGATTAGCACGGCCATATCTTCATCGGGCAGAATCTTCAGCACTTCTAGCTGCGACGATACATGATCGCTGGCGCGGATGACCTTCCGCAGAGATTCGCTGACTTTTACGCGGTATGCACGGCTCATAAGGTGCCTCCTTTAACAATGGTGGCGACGGACGCTTCCTTGGCTTGTTAACCGCCATTCTACGCATTCGCGGCGGTAAAGTCTTGTCAGAATCAATGTTGAATCTGCAGGCCGGGTCGCCTTTGTTTCAGCCGGGCGATGCCGGCGGGCGTGACTTTTGTCTGTCGCAGGTCCAGATGTTTGAGTCTGGGCAGCTTGCTGAACGTAGCCAGCGATGCATCGGTCACGGCGTTTCCTTGCAGGCTTAACCACTGTAACGCCGCTTGGCAGACGATTTTTACCGCAACGTCTGCATTTAAGTCGCCAAGGTCAAGGTGATGCAGATAAAGATGTGAAAGCGACTTCGACCGGCCGATTTCTTTCAGCTGCTGGCGGCTGACTCCTGCGCCTTCGACGTGTAGATAGGTCAGTTGTTTCAGCTTGGCGATGCCCGTCAGATATTGGTTCTGCAATTCCGGTATCACGGACTGGATGCCAAAGGGTAGTGCCGGCGCCGGTAGGCTGGCGATGTTTCCGGTGGTGACGCACGGGAAATACATGCAGGGCAGGTCACCCGGGCGGGGTTGCTCGCGACGGGGAACCAGCGCGTACCCTTCGCCCTTGGCGGGCCGAAGCCACATCTGCGTGGCGCCGGTCTGCTGCCACGGCTTCAACACGCGCGGCGCAAAGGCAGGCGGTTTATCTGCGGCTGCGGAGATGCTGGCGTGACCAACACAGAAGATCAGTAAAATAGCCGCCGTGATTTTCTGCATGGATGAAAATCTCAGAAGTAGCGAAGCGGGAAGGTTAGGCGAGCCCTCATTACCACAACCATACATGGGCCGCCGGTGCGGGAACAGTCAAATGCCTGGCGATGACGAAGGCGCGATGCATTGTGGCGAATACCTGCCGAACGCGTGCCAGCGATGGTGATCCGCTTTAGAATACCGGCTGAGGGTCTTAACTTCCTGGTTCGCAATTTCACGTTAGACATACTTCTATGGCGCGGATTTCAGTTAAAGCACTTAGTTCGTTCTGTCAGCGGATGGGCGTGGCGATGGAGGCCGGCGTTGGCGCCCGGGAGTCGTGGTCGCGGGAAGCGCGGCGGCTTAACGGCGCCCACGGTGCGGCGCTGCGTGGTGTGTGCGACCGCATTGCTGCGGGCGATACCTGGGCCGACGCGCTGGCGTCGCAGGGCGACTACTTTCCCGCCACCATGCGCGAGATGGTGTCGCTGGGCGAACAGACGGGCAAGCTGGATGAGTCTTTGTTGAAGCTGGCCGATCACTACGATCACCTGGTCAAGCTCCGACGAACGCTGCTGCAGATGATCGCCTGGCCGATGATTCAACTGGTGGCCGCAGTATTGATTGTGGGCTTCCTGATCTGGGTGCTGAATATGCTGGGCGGCGCCGACCTGCTTGGTCTGGGTCTAGGGGCTAATGCCAGCGCGGCCATATACTTTTTGGGGATTCTTCTGCTGGCAGCGGCCATTATCACGCCTATCTGGATGACGATGACGGGCCGCTTGGGTCCGTGGCCACTGGAACTGGCGTATCGCATACCTGTGCTGGGTGGGCAGTTGCGGACGATGGCGCTGGCGCGGATGGCGTGGGCGTTGTCGCTGGCTAACGGCGCCGGGATGGACGCCCGCGAATCGGTGCAGCTCGCGCTGCGGAATACTGGCAGTCCCTACTTCACTCAGCACGCAGAAACGATTGACGAGCAGTTACTGCAGCGCGTTGAGATTAACGAAGCCCTCCGCGCAACGGGCGCTTTCCCCATCGACTTTCTCGATAGCGTCGAAAGCGGCGAGATGACCGGCAATCTGGCGGAGAACATGGACCGCCTGGCTACGGATTACCGCGCCCGTGCGCAGACCGCCGGCGGACTGCTGACAACGCTGATCGGCTTTTTTGTGTGGGGCGCCGTCGGCGTGCTGCTGACCTTCATCATCATCCGCCTGTTTATCACGCTGTACCTGGGGCCGATTTACGACGCGATGGAGCCTATCTGATAGACGCCGTCCACTCCGCAAAAGGGGCATTGGTATCTACACAAATATTTTCGTAACTCACACTAACCCGAAGCGCAAGCGAGGGACGATTGATTTAGTGCAGAAAACAAGGTGTTTTGGCCAAATGGCACGAAGTCGAAAGCAACTTAAACGGGCCATTCGCACCAACGCGGGGCGTCCCTCGCTCGCGCTTCGGGTTGGTGTTCCGTCCTTCGAATGAAGCTTTATAGCTACTTCACCTTACCCCGTTTTTAATTTGTGTAGATACCAATGGCAAAGGGGCGAGGGGACCAGATGGTGGCGATTAGATAACGCCCCAGCATCGTATCTGCCCCGCATGTGCGCGTTTGTTGACTTTCAGGCAGTTGAACACTACCATCGAAAAAACGGGAAGGCGTTGCGAAAACGCCTTGATTTGTAGGCTTTCCGCTGCTCCTGCCTCTGCCCGGCGCCCCACTCCGGGGGAGTGTGGAAACCTGCTGCTCATCGCCCTTGCGATGCCTTATCTTAACTCGCAACAGACCACCAGGCATTTATCAGACAATGAAAAATACCTTCTCAGGTTGTGTGTGCATCGTACTGGCGGTTGTGGCCGGTTGTTTCTGGACGCGGACCGCCAGCGCCTACACACCTGAATCGCCTCAGGTACAGGCGATGGTGAACAAGGCGGTCAATTATCTGAAAAAAGCCTCCGCTTCTTCGGCCAGCCATCAGCTGGGAGAAGTGGCGTTGCAGGGGCTGGCATTGGTCAAAGCCGGCGTGCCGAAGGATGACCCGGCGGTGGAGCGCTGCGCGAAGCAGGCGTTGAGCATCGCGCGGGGAAAGAAGCAGAACGCGCAAGCGCACTACCAGTCTTACAACATGAGCGTCTTGCTGCTGTTTCTCCTGGAACTGGACCGGGAGCGTTACCGGCAGGATATCGAGCAATTCAAAAAGCTGTTGTTAGAGCGGCAGCAACCTGCGGGAGCGGTTTCTTACTACCAGGATAATCAGGGTGACACCTCGCAGACGCAGTACGCAGCGCTGGCGTTCTGGACGCTGGATCACTATGGATTTAGCGTGCCGGTGGACCGCGTGGTGCGGATGCTTCAGTGGTTCTTAACTGCACAGAATCCGGATGGCAGCTGGGGCTATAAGATTCAGATCGCACCTGGCGAACTGATGAAGGGCCGCAAAGGCGGCGGCAACATCACGCAGTCTTTGGCCGTGGGTGGCACCGGCAGCAGCTACATCCTGGCGGATCTGCTGCGACTTCCCTCTGCACGCGTCGAACAGAAGCAGAAAGGCGTGCTTATCCCGCCACCGTTGAAAGTGCCGCCCCGGAAGGAAGATCCGGATGGCCCGCGGGCGAATTTCCCGGCCAATATTCTGCAAGCCGCGCAGCGCGACGGCATCCGCTATATCCACAATAAGTTCAAGATTCTGCCCAACGAATCGCACAAGCTTTACTTCATGTATGGCTACGAGCGTTTCGCCGCTTTCCGTGCGAAGGCGGAAGGCAGAGATGAGAAAGAGCCTCAGTGGTACAACATGGGCGTGGAAGCCCTGGCCAAAGAGCAGCAGGGGGATGGTTCGTGGAAGCTGGACTCTGCCGGGGCGTTGCCGGGCACGTGTTTCGCCGTGATGTTTCTGACGCGCAGCACGCGGAAGTCTGTGGGAGAGGTTTCGTTCAGCGAAGGTGAATTGCGTGGCGGCCGTGGTCTGCCCGGCGATACCAGCCGTGTGGTGCTGCGGAATGGCCGTGTGGAAGCCGTTCCTGTGGCCAAGTCTTTCGGTGAGTTGATGAAAATCCTCGACGATCCCTCCGGCGATGAACTGGCGATGATTGCCTCACTGCCCGACGCCACCGAAGTGAAGGGCGACAAAGAAGCGTACGAGCGGCATGCTTCGCGGCTGCGGCGGCTGGCCGAACATGAGAAGTATGAAGTCCGCGTGGTCGCCGTCCGTGCGTTAGCCAAGGCCCGCGATATCGACAATGTACCTGTGCTAATCTACGCCCTGTCGGACCCGGACTGGAACGTGGTAAAAGAAGCACGGGACGGATTGCGGTTCGTAAGCCGCAAGTTTGACGGATTCGGCATTAAAGCCGGCATGAACGAGAAAGAGATGGGACCGCTGATCGAGAAATGGCGCCTGTGGTTTCTCTCGGTGCGGCCCGACGCAGACCTGCGGTAGCGGTAGTTAACTCCCTCGCTCCTTTGGAGAAGGTGAAGTAGCTAAATCGCAAGTTTTGAAGTCGCACACTTTGAGGATGAAAATCACAATTCAGCCTTAAATACAAGTAGCAAACACTAACCCGAAGCGCGAGCGAGGGACGCCGGAAGCTGAAGCGCACCGCCGGTTGAAGTCCACCCTTTCAGCGTAATGCGGCCAAAAACCCTTGTTTTCGCCTCCAAATCAAACGCCCCTCGCTTGCGCTTCGGGTTAGTGTGCAACTTTAAAAAGTGCGAGCGAGGGGCGTCCCGCACTGACCGGAAATGGCCCGTCAGGACAACCATCGACTTGAAGCTAATTCGCCAAAACCCCTTGTTTTAAGCACTCAATCAAACGCCCCTCGCTCGCGCTTAGGGTTAATGTGCGCAAACGAAAAACTTGTGTAGATACCAATGCCCCGGAGGGGCGAGGGGACAGGAAAGCCGCCCGCATGACACTGAATACTGCTTAACCCAGGAAACCTTGCATGAGTTCTGCTTCGCAACAGCCAGGCAAAGAGAGAAGCTGGGGCAGCGATACGCGTGCTTCTTCTTACGATCAGGTGCGCAGCCTCTTGCTGGCCGTCCTGATCATGGTGGGCTTCTTTGTGGGTCTGCTGTTTCTTATCTGGCTGACCAGTGTGCTGACCTTCACCACGCGCGTGGCGCCGGTGGAATTTATTGAAGAGCTGGCGGGGCGTGGCGAAGCGGCCGCGGGTGTGGCCAACGATCTGGAAGAGCCGGGTGTGGAAGAACTGGCGGACGTGGCCGAGCCGCAACTGGCGGAAACGCTGGAAGCGGTGACGTCGGCCGTTTCGTCCGTTGCTGCCACGATGGAAGCTTTCGAGGGCAACGCGTCGGCGATGGGAACCGGCTCTGGGCTGGGTGATAGCCGCTCGGCGGGTCCGGGCGGCAATGGCACTGCGGATATTGTGCCGCGCTGGGACCGCTGGCGGATTAAGTTCTCGACAAAGTCCGAAAAAGAATATTCCGCGCAACTAGACTATTTCAAGATTGAGCTGGGTCTGATCGGCGGCGGCAAGCCCGAAGTGGATTACGCCAAATCGTTTTCCCGCCCGCGTCCGCAGAAGTGGACCATGCCCAACGCCAAAAACGAGAAGCGGTTGCGGTTTAACTACACGAGCGGTTCGATGCGGCAGCTTGATTTGAAACTGCTCAGCCGTGCTGGTTTTTCCACCACCAACCGCGAACCCCTGCAGTTCTTTCCCCCAGAAACAGAAAACCTGCTCGCCAAAATCGAACTGGACGCCGCGGGCGGCCGGAAGGTCACTCAGATCAGCCGCACCGTCTTTGGTGTGAAGCCCGTTGGCGGCGGATATCAGTTCGAAGTTGTCGAGCAACTTTACCGTTAACTAACATGCCATCGTTTGACTGCCGCTAATTGTCATGCCGAATCACCTATCATCCGTAGGGCAGGCTCCGCCTGCCGCATGACTGACGGTGAACCGGAATCGGACCCTAACCCATGTCAGGCAGGCGCCTGACCTACGACTGCAACCACGAGTAACAACCCGCATGGACTTTATCTTTTTTGTCGTTTCGATCGTGATCTACTGCGCGATTGCGCTGATCGCGTTATGGGGCGCCTTCTGCGTCATCATGGTCTGGTTCCGGGTCGCCGGGAAACGCTTCCGTAACGAACCGCAGCAGGAGGAGTTTCTGGAAGCGGTTGATTACGAACTGAAGCAGCACAACTTTGACGCAGTCTGCGAGATGTGCGATGGCGATCAGCGGGCGATGCCGCAACTGGTGCTTTACGCTGTGGTCAACCGTAAGACGCCCTTCAAGAAGCTACAGCAGATGGTGGTTGACCGCTTTCAGCGCGATGTGCTGGCCGACCTGGAGTACCGCATTAGCTGGGTGAACACCGTGATTAAGACGGCGCCGATGGTCGGGCTGCTTGGTACGGTGCTAGGTATGATGGGCGCGTTCGCCAAGCTGGCCGGCGGCGGCGAGGCGCCAAAAGCCTCGGACCTGGCGGGCGATATTCAAACCGCACTGATTACCACCGCCTGCGGCCTCGCCATCGCCATTCCCCTGGTGATGTGTCTGGCCAGCATCAACGTGCGAATCCGCAAAATGGAAGACCTGGTCGCCGTCGGCCTGGGACACTTCTTTGAAAGCTTCAAAGAGTCGCTTGCCACCTTCCAGGCCCGTAAGAAACAGACAGCCCGCAGCCGCTAGGCAAAAAGATCGTCGACGCCAGATGAAGGGTGAAGACGAAACACTAACCCGAAGCGCAAGCGAGGGAAGCCGGAGTTTGCATCGGATCGCCCGTTGAAGTCCACCTATTCAGCGACAACTGGCCAAAAACCCTTGTTTTTTGCTTCTCAATCAAACGCCCCTCGCTTGCGCTTCGGGTTAGTATGCCGCAGTAACCTCACACCCCAGCCAGGAACACCAGCATGCCCAGCCCTTTAGATGACGGCAACGAAATGCGGAACATGATGGGCCGCCGTCCGCTGGAAGAAGCGGAAATGGATATTACGCCCATGATTGATATCACGTTCCTGCTGCTCATCTTCTTCATCGTCGCGGCCAAGATTGATGATAAGGGCGGCGTGTCCCTGCCGCAGACCGAGTATGCAGAAGCGGTGCTGGAAGCAGAGGCGGTCACCATTACTCTGGTCCGTGTCGGCGAAAGCGACGCCGCCTTGTACCTGGGCGACGTAATTAACGAAGAAAACCTGGTCACCAAGAAATCGCCCCTCGAACGCGAAGCAGCGATCCGGCGGTACGTCGAAGACGAGTTTAAAACCAAAGAAGGTAAAACCACCGTGCTGCTCAAGGCGGATGCGAAGCTCAAACACGGCGAGATTCAGAAGGTCTTACAGGCGCTGTCGGGCGTGGATGTAGAGCTTTCCATCATGCATGTGGCTGTATTGAAGAGCTAACGGCGAACGCAGAACGAATAGAAGTTAGAAAGCAGGAATAGGCTTGTGGCGATAGATTTCTTTTGTCCACTTTGTTTGCAAGGCTGTCAGGCAGCCAGCGGGCTGGAAGGACGCCGGGCGCGGTGCCCGTTCTGCCATGAGATTGTAGATATTGAAGATATCGGTGAGACGTCCACAGTGCAGACCGACGCCTGGGACGTAGACTCTGCCAAAGCCATGGCGTTGTCCGGCGCTGCCGGGGCGACGGAACGGTCGCAGCAGTTGAACGAAACAAGCTCTATCAGCGGATTTGAACCCGTGGATCTGAATGCCATGAACGATGCTGAAGAAAACCCGTTCGCTGCACCTGTCGCCATGCCCCCCGCACCGGTGCGTTATGTCAGCCCGCAGGCAGAGCAGCCTAATCCGTTTGCCGGAAACCCGTTCACCCTGACCGAGGCGCCCGCCTCCGGCAGCGGGAATGACGACGACGACTTTGTCTTCGACCTGGGCGAAGATGACGATGATGAACCAGGCGGCGAAGAGGAAGACCTGGTAACCTTCGGCGGCAAGCGGGAGCGTGAAGAGGGTGACATGGATATGACACCCATGGTCGATGTGACCTTTCTGCTGCTGATCTTCTTCATGGTCACCGCCGCCTTCAGCATGCAGCGCAGCTTGCCGACGCCCGTACCGGAACAGCAGGACGAACCCAGCACGCAGGCGCGGACGCTGGAAGATTTTGAACAGGACAACGACTATATCGTGGTCCGAATCGACGCCTTCAATACGTACACCGTGATTACGCCGGACTCAGAAGAAGAGGCGCCCAGCAAGCAGGATCTGCTCATTAAACTGCGGAAAGCACGGTCGGGCGGAACGACAGGGAAAATTCCGACCAGCATGCTGGTGCTGGCGGATTTAGAGGCGTTGCATGGCCGCGTGGTGGATGCGCTGGATGCAGGTACGGCGGTTGGTATGCAGCGGATACAGATGCTGCCCGTGGATGAAGAGGCAGAGTGATGCAACATAAGGCTGCGAATATGAACGCCGGTGAGTTTATCGAAGCGCTGTTAGAACGCGACATGCTTGATGCAGACGGCGCCGCCACGCTGCGTCATCAGATCGAGACTGCAGGCCGCGAAGTCGAAGCGCACGAAGTCGCCGCGCTGCTGATCAGCCGCGAAGAACTTACCCACAAACAGGCCAGCCGCATCCTGGGCGAAGACGCCATGCCCGCGCCGCTGCCGCCCGAAGAACCGCCCGAAGTCTTACCCGCAGATGACGATATTCCGGTCGGCGTTGATCCAGAGCTGATGGAGGACGATGAGGAAGACATTCCAACCGTCGCTGCCGAAACGATCGACGCTGAAACGATTGACGCTGAACCCGCAGGGCTGACGCCGCTGGATGACGCCGGCGGGCTGCAGCCTTTAGACGGCGGTCTGCAACCGTTAGACGGCGGTCTGCAGCCGCTGGATGCCGGTGGCGGGCTCGACGCGTTCGGCATGGACGGCGGTTTGCAGCCGGCAGAGCCTGCCCCGCCCGCTCCTAAGCACAAGAAGAAAGCGGTTCGTGGCAATCCGTGGGAGTCGCCGTTCCTGTGGGGCGGCGGCGTGCTGCTGCTGGTGCTGATCGGTTCCGGCGTGCTGCTGTATTTCGTCTTGTCGCGCGGCAATGCGACGGCGATGTACGAAGTGGCGGAAAAAGCCTATGCAGACGGTTCGTACAGCCAGGCCATTGAGCACTACGACAACTTCCTGGAATCGTTCCCCAGCGACAAGAACTCAGGCGCCGCGCGGGTTCGCCGTGGCTTGGCAATGCTGCGTATTGAAGTAAACAGCAAGAACGATATGGACGGCGCCTTAAAGGTGGCGGAAGAAGTGCTGCCTGAGATGAACAAAGAGGAGAAGATGGAGGAAGCCCGCGCGGAACTATCCGGGCTGCTTCCCACCATTGCCGAAGGCTTTGCCGCACGGGCGCGGAAGACGCCGGAAACAGAAGGCTCGCGCATCAACGTAGAGCTGGCGCTGCGGGCGATGAAGCTGGTCAACAATCCGGATTACCTGCCATCTTCGCAACGTAAGGCGCAACTAGGCCGCATCGAAAAGATTGAAGAAGAAATCCGCATCGAACAGCGAGAGATCAACCGCGACTTCGCTCTGGCCGAAGCTCTAAAGAATATCACGGCCCAACTTAAAGAAGGCGATACGATCGCCGCCTACGAGACGCGTGAAAAACTGGTCAAAGAATACAACGACCTGGAAACGAATGAGCAACTTCGCGCTGCCGTGCTGAAGATCTCAGACGCCGTCGCCGGAAAAGCCACCACCGATAACCTGAATCAGGAGCCGCTGCCCGGCGAGCGCACCGCGCCGGTCGCCGCCCAGCTGCTGCCGTCGGCAAGCCGCGGCGACGGTGATCCGGCGTTAAACGGGCAACTGCTGGCGTTTCTGGTCAATGGCTCTGTGTATGGAGTGGATGGCGGCAAGGGCAAGCTGCTCTGGAAACAGTTCGTAGGCTACGACACGGTCTATCATCCGCAGCCGATGGAAGACCGGCCCGGCAGCGACATTCTGCTGGTTGATGCCCGTTACGATGAACTGCAACGCGTCAAAGCAGCAACAGGCGAAGTGGTCTGGCGGCAGCAGATTGGCGAAGAGTTCGCCCGTCCGCTTGTTACCGCAGACGCGGTGATTGTGACAACGCGCAGCGGCAGAGTCTGTCAGATCGAAGCCGCCACGGGCAAACTGAATGTGGCCACGCAGCTGCCACAGGCAACCACGTCGGCTCCAGGGATCGACGCGGCGAATTCGCGTCTGTTTCAGCCGGGCGGCCACAGCAACCTGTACATGATGTCCGCACTGCGGATGTCCGTCAGCGGCGTGCACTATCTGGGGCACAAATCCGGCGCCATCGAGACGTCGCCCGTTGTCTGGAAAGGCCATGTCTTTGTCGCCGTGAACGAAGGCCCGGACTTCGCCATGCTGCATGTGCTGACCGTCAGCGGTTCAGAAATCAAAAAGGCGCAGCCGCCCATCCGCCTCGATGGCCGCGTGTCCAGCAGCATGAAGGTGCTGGGCCGCCGCGTGATGGTTGTGACAGAACTTGGCGCCTATTATCTGTTTGACGTTGATCTTTCCAGCAAAGCGCGGCCCGTGAAGACCACCATCAGCACTGCCGCCGTGCTGAAGAAGCCGACGCGGATTTACACCACGGGCGAAGGCAGCAACCTCTGGGCGGCGGAAGAACGTCTGGCCTATTACCAGGTGCAGCCCGCATTAAGCGAACTGAGCACGCCGGTGGTGAAGTTCGGCCAGGACACGTTTATTTCACCGCTGCAAATGGCTCCGTCCGGCGCTGTTTTCCATGCCCGCCGCCCGCAGAACTCGCCGGCGTATGTTGTGGCAGCATCCCGCAAGGAGGATGACAAACCATTGTGGGAAATGGAAATCGGTACGCCGCTGATTGACGGTCTGGCGATTGATAAAACGCGGGGCGAATACGTTGGCATGTCAGTCTTCGGCCGTCTGTTCCGCATCCCGGCGGGCGAAGTTTCCAAAGGCGATATGAACATCGTGGCGCCGTGGGCTCCGAATGCCACGTCCACCGGCCCGCAATACGCCCACCGTACCGAAATTGGCGATGGACGGCTGGCCTTCACCGCGGCGCATCGTGGCGACTTGCTGCTGGTTTACGATCCAGAAAACAACGCCCGCCCCGTACGGCAACGCAAATACAAGATTCCCGAAGAGCCGCTGACCGGCCCGCCCGCCGCGTTCAAAAAAGCCGTCCTGGCGCCTTCCGCCGCCGGGCAGATCTTCTGGCTGGACCCTGGATCAGAAACGGTGAAGTCCGCCTTCCAGCCGCAACTCAAACCGGGTGAGAAGGTCGTCTGGCGCCGGCCGCTGGTGCTCGACGGCGGCGAAGAATTTGTCGTCGGCGACAATCGTGGATTCGTCTACCGCGTGGGCGTGAAGAAGTCCGTGGACGAGTATCTGGCAGAGTTGCAGAAGAGCAAGGCGCCCGGTGCGTTGCTTTCTGGCTTTGCGCAGGTCGATAAAAATCTGTTTGTCGCCGGTGCGGGCAACGGCGGTGATCAATTGCTGATGTTTGAACTGCCCAAGTTAGAACTGAAGTCGCAGACGCCGCTGGGCGGTCGCTGGACCTGGGGACCGTATAAGATCGGCGGCAATATACTTGCGGCGTCGGACCGTGGCGGGCTGCTATGTGTAGACGGCGCCGGCAAGAAGCTCTGGCAGGCGCCGCTTGCTTACGGCCCGCTGACCGGGCACCCCATGCTGCTGACCGCCGGCAGCAATACGGACTATGTCATCTGCACCGAAGGGGGCGTCGTGTGGCGTGTCAGCAGTAAAGACGGCGCTGAGGTCGGCAGCACCAATCTGGGCGAACCGTTACAGGGCGGCCCCACGCCCAACCGCAATGGCTATCTGATCCCCGGAGCAGACGGCGCCTTCCACCTGATCGAGCCGCCCGCCAGTTACACCGAAGCCGCGCAGCCTTAACCGCAACGGCCCGCCATGATGCATCAACTTCAAACCCGCACCACGCCACCCGCGATCACCGCCCGGTTGATTGCCGCGGCGGTGCATATTGCGCTGGGTCTTCACCTTGCGCTGGTGCTTCTGGCGCCCGCGTCCGCCATCGGGCAGGAGAAGAAAGAAGACGATAACAAACCGCCGGTCTATGACGGGCCGCTGACGGATTACGACCCGTTCGACAAGATGTGGCTGCCCGACAAAAACGGCAAACAGCAGGAAGTCTTCTTAGAACCGATGGCCAGGCGTCCGCAGCCGGGGCAGACTTATTCTGTGATGGTCACATGGCCCAAATCGGAAGTGCCAGAGCGGCAGATTAAATGGGAAAACCGCCCGGACTATATCTACAAAAGCTACGCCGATATGGTCATGGAGCAGGCCGGCGATTTTATGAAGCAGGAGAACTTCGCAGGCGCCTATCAGAATTATCTGTATCTGCGTGTGAACTATCCGGGTACGCCCGGTCTGGATGCGGCGCTGCTGAACTACCTGTTTCAGGAAGGCAAACGCGTTGTCGACAACATGCAGTACGACGAAGCGCTGCTGGTCTTCGAAGAACTTTACCGCATCAATCCCACGTACAAGCCCGAAGCTTCGCGCGGCGATGTGCGGCAGATTCTGACGTTCGTCATTGCACGCGTGGCGGAGCAGTATTTCACCAATGGCAAATATCAGGTGCTGCGGGCGTTTCTCAAGCGGATCAAAGACGACTACAAAGCGGAACAGACCGTTGTCATCGACCAGTACAACGGCAAGATGGATCAGCTGGCCAAAGAGAAACTGGCCGAGTCGCGGCAGTTGCTGAAGGAAGGCAAGTTTATCGAAGCCCGCAACGCCAGCCGGCAGATGCTACGGATCTGGCCCACGGTGGAAGGCGGCGCGCAACTGCTGGCGGATATCGGCAAAAGTTACCGGTTGATCGTCGTCGGCGTGGATCAACGGCCGGGCGCCCCGGACCCGCGGCATCTGACAGACTGGGCCGCACGACGCGTCGGCCGGCTGACCCGCCGGAGTCTGACCGAGTTCACCGGGTTTGGCCCTGCGGGCGGCCAGTACCGCTCGCCACTGGGCGAAATCGAACACGACCCGGAACTGCGCACGCTGACCTTTACGCTGCGCCGCACCACGTCGAAAGTAGACGGTCCATCTACCACCGCGCAGCCGCTTTCGCGCCGCCTGTTGCAGTTTGCCAATCCGCAGCAGCCGGACTACATACCCGGCTGGGCGCGGCTGCTGAAGTCGGTCGAGACAGAAGGTTCTTCCGTGGTCCGGGCGCATTTTTCGCAGCCACACGTGCTGCCACAATCATGGCTGCAAACGGCCATCACGCGTGAAGTCGCCAGTGGCGGTCCAGAGACGGCCGACGGCCCGTACCGCATTATTGAAAACAACGAGAAGCATCTGCAGTTCGGACCCAATCCGGAATACGGCGACACTTCGCGGCCGAAGATTCTGGAAGTGCGGCAGACTTCTTCCCGCGACGCTTTCAAGCTGCTGGAACGCGGCGACATCGATGTGCTCGACCGGGTTTTTCCCGCCGACGCTGCCCGCTTTGTGTCGCGTGGCATTCATTCCAGCAGCGTGAAGCTGGGCCGTTACGAAATGCCGACGGTGCATTTCCTGCTGCCCAACAAAGAATCGCCTTTCATGAAAAGTCGCACGTTCCGCCGCGCGATGGTTTATGGCATCGACCGTGAACGCATCCTCACTCAGACGCTGCTGGGCGACCGTCAGCTGACCGGTTGCCGCACCGTCACCGGCCCCTTCCCGGCGCCTTACTACGGCAACGAACCCGTCGGTTACGCCTACAACGAACGCCCGGCGCCACGGACTTACGAGCCGCGGCTGGCCACCACGCTGGTGAAGCTTGCGGAGACGGAACAGATCGGCCTGGCGAAGATCCGCAAAACAGATCCGCCGAAGCTGAAGCCGCTGCTGCTGTATCACCCGGCCAACGAAGTCGCCACACTGGCGTGCAAAGACATTGCGGAGCAGCTTGAATCCATCGGCGTGAAAGTGAACAACAAGCCGCTGCCAGATGGCCAGACCATGCCGCCCGATGAGAACTACGACCTGCTCTACGTCGAAGCCGCCGTGTGGGAGCCTGTTACTGACGCCCGCCGCGTGCTGGCTGCCGAAGGGTTGTTGAAGCAACCGGGGCCATATATCAACCTGGGACTACGGCGGCTGGATGCGGCGGAAGACTGGGACCAGACCCGTGCCCGGCTGTATGACCTGCACCAGTTGAGCTACGCCGATGTGGCCATTGTTCCGTTGTGGCAGATGGTGGATTACTACGGCTATCACAAAGCCGTCTCCGGTCTGGGTGAGCGGCAGATCAGTTTGTACGACACGGTTGAAAAGTGGGAAGTCTCGGCATTCACGCCGTAACAGCATTGGTATCTACACACGTGATTTCAGCATCAGACACCAGCACGAAACGCACGCGAGCCTTCCGCTGCCGCCACCGCCACCCCTGCGCAGAGCATCGCTCCACGTCCCCTCGCCCCTCCGGGGAGAGGGTTAGGGTGAGGGGGCACAACCTTCTTCCAGCATCCGCCGCCGTAACTAACGCGTCACAAGTCAACCAAGTCAACGCATCATCACCACACGGGCAGCAAACTGCTTCCCCTCACCCCAGCCCTCTCCCCAAAGGGGCGAGGGGGCAAGTGCAACGGCTGCTCATCGTGCTGCTGGCGCTTCTCTGCCTCGCCAGCTTCGCCCCGACCGCGGCCGCGCAGGAAACGTGGGTGTATTCGCCTTATGAAATTCAGGTGTGGCTGGTGCTGGAGGAATCTCCGCAGTTGACGCCGCGGCTGGAACAGCAGATCCGGCAGACGCTGATTGACCGCGCGAATATTGACGTCGGCGCCGCGTTTACGATTCATATCAATACCGAACCGTCAGCTCTGCCCGGTACCATCAAGAGCGATATGCTGTTTGATCTGGAAGGGATCGAAGTCGAGCAGCTACATGCAGCGTCGGAAGAGATGTTCCACGCGTTTGATAAAGTCATGCTGATGGCGGTGAACGCCTCGTCCAGCGAGTTCAGCGTCTCGGTCCGCGAGCTGGACCCGCGGAGTGATTTTCTGGGTCCTGTCTTCCGGCAGACCACACGGCAGCGCGGCATGATTGGCACGATCTGCTTCGATAGCATGATCGACGCGTTCTCGCCCATCGCGCGGATCGAAGACAGCTTCACCGTGACCAAAGAAACCGGCCAAGGCGAGGAAAAGAAGAAGGAATACGAATACCGCGCCCGGCTGACGCTACGTGCCGGTGGGCTGATCCTGCGTGAAAACAGTCCCGCGCTGCCAAAGCCCGGCTCGGTGATGAAGCCGGTGATCCGCAAGGCGGGTCGTTTCGGCAACAAGGTGAATCTTGTCCGCGTGGACTGGACCTATCTGGTGATCCGCAACCGGTTTGACTGGACCATCGATGCGCAGGTGTATTCCGGTTTCCGCAATCCGTTGTCGGGGCGCGCGGGTCGCAGAACCTTGCGGATGGGCGTGAGTGTGAAGCCGGTTTACGACAGCACAAAGCTGCAGATCGTCTCGAAGTCGCTGGACCCGCGGCCGCTGGAAGGTTACGAGCTGTACGCCAAAGATATCGACAGCGGCGATTCGAAGCTGGTCGGCCAGACCGACTGGCGCGGCACGATCAACATTCCACAAGGCGCCAAGCCGTTGCGGCTGCTGTATGTGAAAAACGGCGGCCGGTTGCTCGCGCGTCTGCCGGTGGCGCCGGGCTATCTTGCCAACGAGACGGCGCTGGTGCCCGATGATGAACTTCGTCTGCGGGCTGAAGCGGTGATGAAGGGCCTGCAAAGCCGCGTGATGGATGTCGTTGCCAAACGGCAGGTGCTGGCCAGCCGTGTGCGGCGGAGCATCAAAAAGGGTGATCTGGAAGACGCCAAGAAACTGATGGAAGTGTTTGGCACCTTCGAAACACTCGGCAACCTGCAGACAGCGCTCGAACTTGCCCGGCAGGACTTTCAGACCAAAGACATCCGTCAGAAAAGCCGCATCGACGCGATGTTCACGGAGACGCAGCAACTGCTCTTTAAGTTCCTGGATGACGAAGTCGAAAACAAACTTGAGAAGGAACTGAAGGCGGCCGGCGGCTGATGGCCGATACGTTTACCGCTGAGAAACGGTCGCAGATTATGCGGGCCGTCCGTGGCGTGAACACCACGCCAGAGCTTATCGTCCGGCGGGCGGTCTTCGCGCTCGGATATCGCTACCGCTTGCACGCCCCCGAACTGCCGGGCAAACCGGATATCGTCTTCCGGCCGCGGAAACGCGTCATCTTTGTGCACGGCTGCTTCTGGCATCAGCACTCCTGCCCACGCGGCGCCCGGCAGCCTAAAACGCGTCAGGAATACTGGGACAAGAAGCTATCGCGTAATGTCGCCCGCGACCGCCGCAACCGCCGGCAACTCAATAAAGAGGGCTGGAAGGTGATGGTCATCTGGGAATGCCAGACCAAAGACCTTGAGAAACTCGGCCGACGCCTGCAGCGCTTCCTGGCGGATTAACGTCGCAATGGCTGGCTATTCTTCGCGCAGCAACTGCGAGATGGTGCTGCGGAGATGTTCATCGCTGGCCGGGTATTCGCCCTGCGCCTTGCCAGTGATGCCACGCGTGGGACTGACGTCTTCAGCTTCCATCATGTCGAGCACGCGGCGGAGATAGATTTTTTCGATGCGGCTATCGCCACGGTTATGCGCCTGCAACGCGGCGCGAAGGTTCTTCTGATACGGTTTCAGTTCGCCCCCGTCGGTGGGCTGCGTATAGTGTTCAACCAGATCCTGTCGGTAGACCTCTTTGGACCGTACAGGTGCGGCAGTCGATTCGAAATCGAACACCAGCATCAATACAGACATGCCGACACTGATCGTCAACGCGGCGATGACCAGCAGCGGGCTGCGCGGCTTTTCTTCCGCCGTATCGTCTTTCTGTTTCTCTTCCGTCAGATGCAGGTCCGGCAGCTTACCATCGGCGCCAAGCGGCACATTTGTCTCGACAGGCGCTGCCGTGATGAAGGTCGCCTGCTGCAACGATCGCTTGCCAGAGCCACGCTCCATATCGCGCCGGCGCCGTACCGTGGTGGACTCGGCTGGCGGATCAGCTGGCGTAGGCGTTGTACGCGGTTGTTGCGGCGGCGAGGGCGGCGCCGTTGTGCGGGGCGGTGTGGGCGGAACAGGCGGCGGATTGCTGGCCTTCTGGCCGCTGGCTGGCGGCGTTTGCGGAGGATCAGCCGCCGGCAGGATGAACTTGGCGGCGCCGGCGGGTGTTGAGCCCGCGGGTTGAGCCGCAGCGGGCGGCGGAGGCGGTGTGGGCGCCGAGGCCGAGGCTGGTTCGAACCCGGGCGGAAAGACGTTGGCCTGATTGGCGACCTGCACTCCGCCCTTCACGGGGAACTGTTTCTGACAGCGCGGACAGGCCACCATTTTGCCCGCAAGCTCATCGGGGGCGTTCAACTCTTTCGAGCATTCAGGACACGTCACTCTCAGCGGCATGCGGGCGCCTTCAAAATTCGCAACTGATAGATTTGATGGAGATAAATCACCGTTAAGTGTCAGTATAACCTAGCACGCACGCGATGTGATATTTGCACTAAATGCCGCTGGCGCCTTAACTGCGGGCCGTAAGGCGTTACATACCCGTTACCACATCTGCATGGCCGCCGTGCCGCCTGATCAGTACCATAAACCCGTGCGGCGTTCACTTTCACGCAAGCAGGAGTTTCTGATATGACGGTTGGTCTTCGTACAGGCGTTCTGGCTGCGTTGATGGCGTTGTTGCTGCTTCCCGGCGTGGCTGCGGCGGCGCCTTATTCAAGCGTGAATATCGCCGGCGTTCCGCACGTGCAGCAGCGGCCAGATTTCTGTGGCGAAGCGTGCGCAGAGATGTGGATGCGGAAGCTGGGGCTGCCGCTGGATCAGAATTTTGTCTTCGACCGCAGCGGGTTAGATCCGCTGCAAGGCCGCGGCTGTTACACGGCGGATCTGGCGCGGGCTTTGAAAAACACGGGTTTGAACGCGGGCAACGTCTGGCAGCAGATTCCCGTTCAGCAGGCCGGCGCCCACCTAGAGAAACAGTTCGCCGCGTTACACGCGGACCTCCGGCGCGGTGCGGCTTCGATCGTCTGCATGCACTATCACGATCATCCGCAGACCACCGAACACTTCCGCCTGATCACCGGATACGACGCGGCAACCGATGAAGTGATCTACCACGAACCGGCCGTCGCTAACGGCGCCAATCTGCGGATGAAGCGGAGTCTGTTTCTGAAGCTGTGGCCGTTGAAATACCGTTCAGACTTCTGGACGGTGATCCGTATGCCGCTTTCGCCACAACCGCCCGCCACGCTGATCGCCGCCGCCAGACAACCGGCCGCCGTTAGTTTTACTTCGGCCGACTACGCGCAGCATGTGATGAAGCTGAAGCAGAAGCTGCCGGGCGATGGCTTTCATATCGTGCTGCAAAAACCGTTTGTCGTGGTGGGCGACGAAAGCGCTGCTACGGTCAAAGCGCGGGCCACGGGCACTGTGAAGTGGGCCGTTGACCGCATTAAACGCGACTACTTCACCCGCGACCCGCACCACATCGTGACCATCTGGCTGTTCAAAGACAAAGCCAGTTACGAGGCGAACGTGCAGAAGCTGTTCCGCAGCAAGCCGGGTACGCCTTACGGTTATTACTCGCCCACCCATCGCGCACTGGTGATGAACATCAGCACCGGCGGCGGTACGCTGGTGCACGAGATCGTGCATCCGTTTATGGAATCGAACTTTGAAGCGTGTCCGTCCTGGTTCAACGAAGGTCTGGCTTCCCTCTATGAACAAAGCCGCGACAACAACGGGCACATTTACGGCAGCACCAACTGGCGCCTGCGCGGACTGCAAACCGCCATCGCCAGCCGCCGGGTGCCCAGCTTCAAAACCCTTTGCTCCACTTCCACGCGGGAGTTCTATCAGGAAGATCCCGGCACCAACTACTCGCAGGCACGGTATCTGTGTTACTACCTGCAAGAGAAAGGACTGCTGGTGAAGTATTATCACACCTTCCGCAAAAACGCCCGCCAGGATCCGACCGGCTATGACACGCTGAAACAGGTGCTGGGCGAAGACGATATGGATGCGTTCAAACAGCGGTGGGAGAAGTACGTGGCGGCGCTGCGCTTCCCGTAAAGCGGCGTGCGTTCTCTTTAAAGTGCTAGCGGCGCCGGATAGTCGTGAAACTGGGCTGATAGCGGTTCTGCCGGTAATTTGTTAAGCGCCGGCTATCTGGTTTGCCGATGGAGAACACAGACGCGAGTTGCGCGCCCCTTTTCCGGCGCCGCAATTTAGCGGTTGCCCGTGCTTACAATCAGATGGCTGGCCGCTGCCTGCCATTCCACTTAGCAGGATCTCCGCCCTTTTTATGGCGTTGCAGGTCCGAACTAGATGAAGGGATGACACATGTTCCGTAAGGCGTTGTGGACGCTAGTTTGCGCCGCTGCCGTCACGGCAGGCTGGTCGATGATGGCGCAGCAGGCCAGCGCGCAGCAGCAGGCGTATGGTCAGGTTTGGGGCGGCAACAACAATCTGCGAGACTGGGAGCGGTTCTACCACTATCCCTACGTCTACTACCCGCAGAACTACTGGGGTAACGAATATTACCGCAGCAGCCAGGATCTGTATTACCGCTATCCGCAGGAAATGCGCATTCCGGTTTACAACCGCAAATGGCACAACCCCTACCCAGCCGGCCGCCGCTACCACTGGGGACACCAGTTCATCCTCGACGTGTTCTAAACCGTCGCAAGGAAATAGAACAAACCAGAAGAAGAACGAAGCCAAGCACCAGGCCGCCACCGCGGTCTGGCGCCGTTTTGAGAGGTGCGGTTGAAAACGCAAGGCCTTTCTACTGAATCAGGATCACGCCCAAATCCACCGTCTCGCCGTCTGTGATGCGGACTTTATTCACGCCATTGACCTCCACATGGCGAATCTTTCCCTTGGGCCATTTTACGGCTTCGCCTTGTTGGATGACCTGATCGATGTAGCCGCCTTTGCCTACCATGTGCCGCACCTGAAGTTCATGGTCCCCGGCGGGAAGGTCCATTTCGAATTTGCCGTCGGGCTGTGTCAGCACCGCGTAGGGGTGATCGGTCACTACCAGGTACGACCTCATCCAGGGGTGAAAGCCGCATGTCATTGGAATGGGAATACGCTCGCGTTTCTTTAGCTTGATAAATTGTTCGGGACCGGGAGGCAGCGCGCTGGTGCTTTGTTCGCGGTTGTTGAGAAAGGTGATGCTTACACTGTGGGGAAAGTTGTCTTCGTTCCGAATCGCGAAACGCTGACCCGTGCGCACCAATGTCACGTTGCTGACAAATTGGCATCGGAACGTATGGATGACTTGACCAAGCTCCACCTCGGCGCCGGGTTTAATCTGGGCGTGGGATCGTCCTTGGAAAGATACATCCAGACAAGCAAGTCGCCGGCGCCGCCGTTGGGGCCAACTTTGTGCGCTGGGGCTCCGATCTTGAATTGCCCGCAGACGCCAGCCTTTGCTGCCAGAATCGGCGCGGGCGGTGGTTTCTGCTTCCAGACAAACCGCCCTTTCAGTGTGCCCCACTGCGCTGATGCGGAAGAAGCGGTCAGGCAGATCGCAACCATTAGTAGGATGTTTGCGCATCGTTGCAGCATTCTCACGGCCTGACGCTTAGTTGAGTTGAAGTTGGTTGTTTAGTCTTCGAAAACCACCGGCTGAATTTCGATGTCGCCGAGGTCGACGACTTTGCCGGCGGGGATGCCTACTTTGTTCTGGCCGCCGACGACGATTTGCCCGATCTTTCCTTTGCCCCAGTTCACAACTTTGCCTTGGTACTTCACCACGTCGACATACCCGCCATTGCCCACGAAGTGGCGGACCTGGATTTCGTTGAGGCCGATGGGTAGTTCCATTTCGAAAGTGCCATCGGGTTTTGTGAGAACGGCGTATGGATGGTCGGTGACGATCAGGTACGATTTCATCCACGGGTGAAAACCGCAGGTAACCGGAATGGGAATGCGTTCGCGTTTGGGTAGGTTGTAAAGCTTGAACGCATTCGGCGGCAGGTTGACGTTGCCCGCCTGTGCGCGATTCTCAAGGAAGGTGGGGTTGACGCTGTGCGGCGTGTTGTCTGAGTTGGTGACCTTGAAGTCCCTGCCGGTGCGGACTAGCGTCGCCCGGGGTACGAAGGAACATTGAAGGTTGTCGAGCACCGGCATGGGACCGGGTACTTCACCCGGTTTGATCTTTGGCGCCGGCGCGTTTTTTGGCAGGTACATCCACACCAGCAATCCGCCCACACCACCTTTGGGGCCGATCTGTGGCACATACTCTTTGATATTGAATTTGCCGCAGAATGCCACGCCTGGCGGAACATTTGCTTTGGCGGCAACAAATGGTTTGCCCTTCCACACAAACCGGCCTTTTAACGTGCCGAACTGTGCGGATGCGGAGGATGTGGTGAGGGCGAAGATGGTAAGTGCGGCGGCGATGCTTACGGATGTGCGGAGAAGATGCTGCATGACTCTGGCGCCTCGGGTGGGAAGTTGGCGGCGGGAGGAGACTGCTCTGCCCGCAGTTTGCCGCTGATTTTAGAGGCGCCAGGTGGCGATTGCAAAAATTATTGTCGCGCCTTCGGCCAGTGCGTGGGCACAACGAACGCGCGTTGACATTCGCGATAAGCGCCGTCTTCGTCACGTTGCAGCGCAGCCAGCAGCACCGGGTGGCCCTTGCCGGCGAAGTGCGACCGCAATTCCTCTTCTAACTGTCGGAACGAAAGTGTGCCTTCGGACGTTGAAATTTCGCCAAGCCAGAAAGGCTTTGGCAGAATGCAGTACCGGCGGCCGGCGTGGGCGAGCCGTTCTGTTTCGTGCTGCCTGACCCAGACGCCGCGCAGGTGCGCCGGGTTGATATGCGGGCAGTCTGCGGCCTGCGCCGCGTCGTTAGGATGATAGAAAATGCGGCCCTTCATCATCCCTTGCCGGTGATGCACCCGGGTTGATAACCGCTGGCTGAGTGACAGCTGATGACCGAACAGCCGGCTGTGTTTGGTGGCAAAGTTGTCGGCAGGGTCCGGGCCGATCAGGTGGCTGCCATCGTCTTTGGTCTCTGGCGTTTTCAGATAGAACTTCACGGCGACTTCCAGATGGATGACCTGCTGCGCCGCGTTGCGGTAAAGAAAATCAATCTCGCCGCGGGTCACGCCGTCTTCCACAATCTGGCGACCGTGTTCCAGCACTTCGGCGCCTTGAACTTTCTGCAGCCAGAAGTGCAGAAGGTTCTCGAAGTAGTAGCCCACACGGCGGGTGCTGCGCGACTCGAGGAAATCGCACAACGCCTGTGGATCAACCGCGTCCGTCTGCGGCCAGACGGGATCAGCAACATCGCTCCGCCCATCAGCGCGGACGAGCGACGGGCTTTCGATCACCCACCGCAGGTCAGCGGCGTAACGTCTCAGGAGCGCGGTGTCTGCCACATGCCGCCTTTAAGTTCACGTCAGGGAAAGCGGACTAGCGTTTGCTTTCTGCTTCCAGTGGGAGGTTGGCCATCCTTTGGGCGGCGCGGAATTTCAGGAAGGGGACCGAGGGTAGTTCGGCCATCATCTTCTGCACTTCGGCAATCTTCTTCTTCTCGGCAGCGGTCAGGCTCCATGCAGCGTCGTGCGTGCTGCGGAGCGTATAGTTCTTGCCGTTGCGTTTGATCGTGCGTTTGATCTGGGTGGGAACGAGGCCGGACTTGTCGAGAGCGACGTTCAGTTGAATGCGGGCGAAGGGCGGCATCGAACCTGCATCGGTGGCGTTCAACCGCGCTGACCAGTTGAGAAAACGCAGGTACTGGCCGGCGATCTCTGCTTGCGGCGGCTTCACGCCTTTCGCTTCGTAGATCACGGAGGCATTGCCGGCGACGATCTGATCGCCCTGCTGCTGAATGTTCAACTGCGGATCAAACATCTGGCGGACATCGGGGTTGTTGCTTTGCATACCCTGTTTACGGTACTGCTCCACAAAGGCGCCAAGCATCTTCATTTCCACAATCGATTGCTGACCGGCGCCGGGGCGTGCATCGATGAGCGTGATGCGCTGGGTCTGCGGATCGATGACCACGATCTCGCTCTGGTTGCCCTTGGGAAAGTCGTAGCCGACCCCGTCTTTGAACAGCGTCAGCGAACTGGCCAGCGGCCGCGGATTGCCCAGCGCCAGCACTTTCGAGTAGATGCTGTATTCCTGGGCGCCCGCCACTCCGGCGCCCAGCGTTACAAACACAATCGCCAGCAACCAACGACGTAGCGACGAAGCAGTATACAAGCAGTGACAGCACATGACAGATTTCCAGATTGTGGCGACAGGGTTCCCAGCAAACGCGGCGCGGACCATACAGAAACCGCTGCCCGGAAGCTAGATCAGTTGCCGCCACCGGCGCCTTCACCACCAGAGCTGGTAGTGGTGAAGGCCAGCCGTGGAAGAGCTAAACAGATACATGATTACCAGCGGCGGTATTTGCAGCCCGATAACAACCGGTCCCCAGTAACCTTGCGGCCGGTAAATGCCCAACCAGACCGCAATCGCACACGACAAGACTGAAAGAATCGCCGACCACGTTTCGATAGGATCCCAGCCCCACGACCTGCCCCAGCTGAAATACGCCCAATGCATGCCCGTGCGCATCGTAACTTGCAGGAAGAAGATGCCAGTCCACTGCATCATCAGCACGCCGCCGGCAAGACGTTCGCGGCGGGTAACGACGTGAATGATCGCCAGGACAAGCGTCGCTACGAAGGCCACCGTCATCAGGATCGAAGGCACGGCGTGAATGGCCAGGTGAAACGACGATCTTAAGACCGGTTGAATGGTCGTTGTGCTGACCCGGAACCAGAAGTAAGCGACAAGCATCGTCGCGGGAACGACAAAAATGGTGACTGCCTGCGCGTAACTATTCTGCAAGATCGAAGCAGGCTTACTCATGAAAGCTTCACAGGTCAGCGGTGGGAATGATAGTGCGGATTCGGCGATACCTGGACATTCGTCCCCGGCATTGCCGCACGCAGCAGTTTGGCGCCTTGCGGTGTGAGGTTGCAGCGGTAAAGGCCCAGCGATTTAAGCTGCTTCCACTCGATCAGCGTATCGATGCTGGCGTCCGTTATCTTGAGATTGCCTGCTTGCAGGATGGTGAGCGAAGGCAGCGGCGGCAGGAAGGTTAGCCCTTCATCTTTGACACGCGTTTCGCTGAAGTTCAGCTGTTCAAGCTTCTCGCAGTTCTTTAACGCCGCCAGACCTAGCCCTTCGATATGCGTGCCCTGCAGTGAGAGCATCTTCAAATTCGTTAGGCCGCCCAGTTGAGCTAATCCGCGGTCGTTCAGGGCCGTGTTGAACAGCACAAGGTGCTCAAGCGATGTCAGCGCGCCGATGTGGTGCATGTGCTCGTTGCGGAGCGTCGCTGACTGCAGGCTAAGCAGTTTGAGATTCTTCAGATTTTTGAGCGCTGCAAAACCGGAGCCGTAGATATTCGTCGTGTTGAGATAGAGGTTCTGAAGGTTCTTCAGCGGCGCCAGGCTGGCGACTACCGAATCGTTCACGCCCAAGGACCCCAGCGTAAGCGTTTCAAGCGAGGTTAGACTGCCTACCTGCTGCCAGGCCTGTGCAGGTACATTCCGCCCGGAGAGCGATAAGTTTTTCAGACCGGGCAGATCGCGGATGATAAGGCCGGTGGGCCGCAGCAGCATGTTCACACGTAGCTTCTTAACCGATGGCAGCCCCACCAGCACCACACGCTTAGCGTTGGGCAAGTAGAGGTTTTCCAGCGACGGCAGGTTAACGTACTCCACCTCTTCCAGGCGGTTGTAACGCGACATCACAACCAGCGTTTTCAGTCGTGGCAGGTCGCGGAGCCGCAGCGATAAATCATTTCGTTTGGCCGTGGTGCGCCGGTAATAGGCGCCAATGCGAAGCTCCGTCAGCTCCGGCATTTCAGCGAGGTCAAAGCGGTCGATGTTTTCGCCGGAGATGCGCACCTTTCGCAGCCGCTTTAAGGTCGCCAGATAAGGCGCCGGCCGCTTAAGCCCTGGTGACCGGATGGTTAGCTCCTGCAACCGCCGCATGTTCAGCAGAATGCCCAGGTCTTTGTCTTGCAGGTCTTTGCAGCGGAGTTCCAGGATTTTCAGATCCTTCATCCCGGCCAGATGTTTCACACCTTCGCGGTTCAGTCCACTCACATCCAGATGCAACTCGCGAAGCTTGGTCAGCCCCTTCAGATGCTTAAGGCCATCATCGGTGATTTTGGTGTGGTTCAGCGAAAGCGCCTCGAGCTGGTGCAGCCCGGACAGGTACTTCAGCGAATCATCCGTCACCATACCGCGATGCAGCGATAGCCGTTTCAGTTGCGGGAAGTGCCGCAGATGGGGCATTTCTTTGTCCGTGATCCGCTTGATGCGGTAGCCATCGCCGTGAAAAGAAAGCTGCGTCACGTCCTTATAAGCTTCCTCCTCCACCAGATATTGCAGGAAGGCGGATTTGCCCGGTTCCGTTTTCAGGAAGACCACTTTCTCACTGACTTCTTTCAATGCCGACTGCTGTTCGTAGTACCGCTGTTTCACAAAGCGGTGCAGGCCCAGACAGAACGACACAAACAGCACCAGGCCAAGCAGCGTTGCCAGCCGCAACTGGAAAATCCGCCGGTGCCAGGCAGTCCGTCGTTTACGATCCTTCAAGGGCATAACGCAGTTAGAAGAGGTGAATGGATGGAATGGGAACCTACAGTTATACGTCCGCGCAGATAGCAATGTCCAACGCGTTCGGAAACGATGTTGTGGCGTTATTCAATCGCCCCATCTGGTCCCCTCGCCCCTTTGGCATTGGGATTTACACAAACTGAAACCTGCATGAGGTAGCTGTAAAGCTTTATTTGAAGGACGGAACACCAACCCGAAGCGCAAGCGAGGGGCGTCCCGCGCTGACCGGAAATGGCCCGTCAGGACAACCATCGACTTGACGCTGATTCGCCAAAAACCCTTGCCTTAAGCGCTCAATCAAACGCCCCTCGCTCGCGCTTCGGGTTAATGTGCGCGAGCGAAAAACTTGTGTAAATACGAATGCCCATTAGGCCGCATGAGATTGGTTCAATGTCAGAACATTGAGGGGCCGTCGTTTGCGGAAGATAGAACGCAGTGACAAGAGTTGTCACTGTAGCCGGCCCGTGAAGAAAACGGGCGCCGGGCGGGATAGCACCGCGCCCGGAGCGTTAGAAGATCATTCAGAGACGCCTGCACACGGATAAAGCGGCGTCAGTTAGGACTTCGCCATTTCTGGTGTGGCGGCCTTGGCCGGCGGTGTAGCGCGGCGGCGACGCCGGCGGGCAGGCTTGGATGCCACCCATTCTTTGGTCAACGTCTCGAAGACCTCGGGCGATTCGTAGCGGATGATCTCTTTGCCTTCGGGCATCGGACCGACCAGTCCGCGGAAGACGGGTTCGCCACGCAGCGCCAGATCGGTGCTGCAATCGTCGACGCCGATTTGCGTGTGCATTTCCAGCAGTTGATCCTGCGAGGGGAAATCGCGGATTCTAAGTTCGCCGTCAGATCCTCGTGTTACGACACGATATGTGCTCTTCTTCATGGTTCTCTCGCGCTGCAAAGTTCGCCTATTTTGTCTGGTTTCATCCGTGTTAGAGCAGTATCGTCCGCAAACTCTGCCTGGTTTCAGCAGAATGCCGCCTGCCTGCGCCTTCCGCAGAATCGCTGCAACCGGGCGCGATCGCGTTTCTGGCAGCGCCGCAACAAATTCCGCTTCGCGCTTGAGTCGTGGTTTTCAGCGGCTATTATTTGAGTCGCTACGCCGCCGGTAAACACATTTCAAACCTCTTCCCGCTGGAACCATTCATGCGATATCTCACCTCTGTCGCCGCCTTTGCATTGCTGCTTCTACCGGCCATCTGTCACGCCGCCAGCAAACCAAACATCGTGCTGATCTTCACGGACGATCAGGGCTATGGCGATGTGAACTGCATTGTGCCAACGAAATATCCGCAGCCGAACCTGGACCAGATGGCCAAAGAAGGGATGAAGTTCACAGACTTCTATGTGAACTGCGCCGTGTGCAGCGGATCAAGGACCGCGTTGATGACCGGCTGCCATTACCAGCGGCTGAGCATGGCCGCCGTGCTGTTCCCGCGTAGCAACGCCGGGCTGCATCCGCAGGAATTGACCATCGCCGACATGCTGAAGAAGCAGGGCTATGCAACGGGCTGTTTCGGCAAGTGGCACCTGGGACACATGCATCCCTGCCTGCCCTCGGACCAGGGCTTTGACGAATATTTCGGCATCCCTTACAGCAACGATATGTGGATAGACGCCAAGGCGAAGCTGGCCAAAGATATCAAACTCAATGGCAAAGCCACCATCGAATCGATCCGTTCCGGCAAGTACACCCGCAACGAGTCTCCGCTGGTTCAAGGCGATGAAGTGATCGAATTCCCCGTCGATCAGAGCACCATCACCCGCCGCTATACCGAAGAAGCCGTCAAGTTCATCAAGAAGAACAAAGACAAACCCTTCTTCGCCTACCTGCCCAGCACGCAGCCGCACCTGCCTTTGTACGTAGGCAAGGCGTTTGAAGGCAAAAGCGGCATCAGTAAATTCGCCAGCATCATGATGGAGATCGACTGGTCCGTGGGCGAAGTGCTGAAGACGCTGAAAGAAGAAGGCATCGACGACAACACCCTCGTGATCTTCACCACCGATAACGGCACGCGCAGCGGATCGTCCGGTCCACTCCGTGGCCGCAAGGCGCAGATGTACGAAGGCGGTATCCGCGTGCCCACCATCATGCGCTGGCCCGGCAAGGTGCCAGCAGGAACCACTTGCAGCGAGATTGCTTCCACGTTGGACATCCTGCCCACCATCGCCAAGCTGACCGGCGCGGATCTGCCAGAACGCAAAATCGACGGCAAAAACATTTCGCCTTTGCTGCATGGCGAAACAAAAACCGTGCACGAACAACTGGTCTGGCTGCACGGCGGCGGCGCTGTGCGTAGTGGCAAATGGAAGTTCTACCCGTGGCCCGAAGGACGCGGCCGCCGCGGCAAGAATCAGCAGCAGGCGCCTGTGAAGGGGCCGAAGATTCAGCTCTACGATCTTTCAACCGATCTGGGCGAAAAGACCAACGTGGCCGAAGACAATCCCGAGGTCGTCGCCAAGTTGATGGCCGCTTACAAAGAACTGTCGGAAGACATCAAAAAGAACAAACGCCCCACCGCGCCGCTGATCCGCGACTGAACGAAATTGACTCTCATTCATACTGCTTCTGGAATCTAAAGTGACTGCAACCTCTGAAACTAACCCGAAGCGCAAGCGAGGGGCGCCGGTCGTTGAAGCGTCTCGCCGGTCCGGGCAACTCTCGCACGCGGCGCTAACTAGCCAAAATTCCTTTTTGCCGGCTTTCCGGCAAACGTCCCTCGCTCGCGTTTCGGGTTGGTGTGGCGTGCTGGTGGGGCTGCTGCTGCTGGCTGCGCCTTTATCAGCGGACGAGAACATTGTGACCGTGGCAGGCAATGGCGCTGCGGCCAACACGGGCGATGCGGGCGCGGCGCTGAAGGTGGGCGTCGGGCAGCCGTTTGGTGTAGAAGTTGGGCCGGACGGTGCGTTGTATATCTGCGAGGTGCAGAACCACCGTGTGCTGCGGCTGGATCGCAAAACGTCGCAGGTGACCACGGTTGCCGGCAATGGCAAGCAGGGCTACAGCGGCGATGGCGGACCGGCGACCGCCGCCCAGTTGAACGAACCTTACGAGGTGCGTTTTGACGCTGCCGGGAACATGTTCTTTGTGGAGATGAAGAACCATCTCATCCGCCGCGTCGATGCAAAAACGGGCGTCATCACCACGGTGGCAGGCACCGGCAAGCAAGGCTACGGCGGCGACAATGGACCGGCCACCGCTGCCACTTTCAACCGGCCGCACAGCATCGCGCTGGATGATCGCGGCGGCATGTACATCGCCGACATTGGCAACCATCGCATCCGCCGGGTCGATCTTAAAACGGGCGTTATCAAAACCATCGCCGGCAACGGTCAGCGGAAGCTTCCCGTCGATGGCGCCACCGCAGCGGGCAACGCGATGGCCGGTCCGCGGGCGTTGACCTTTCACCAGGGCGTGCTGTGGATCGCCTTACGCGAAGGGCACAGCGTGTGGTCGCTGGATACAAAAACCGGGCGGCTGAAACATGTCGCCGGCACCGGGAAGAAAGGTTTCAGCGGCGACGGCGGCCCCGCCCTGGCGGCAACCTTCAACGGACCCAAGGGCATCGCATTAAGCCCCGGCGGCAACGTCGTTGTGGTCGACACTGAGAATCAGACCATCCGCAAAATCAACATGCAAACCGGCCGCATCAGCACCATCGCCGGCCGCGGCCCCCGCCACCGCGGCGGCCAAGGCGACAACGGCCCCGCCACAAAAGCCGAACTCGACCGCCCCCACGGCGTCTGCGTCGACCCCCAAGGAACCGTCTACATCGGCGACACCAACAACCACCGCGTCCGCGCGGTAAAGAACGTGGACGCGGGGGAATGAGGCTCGCCGCATGACTCTCTCAACCTCCGACCACCTTCACCAGTCACCGTAGGGCAGGCTCCGCCTGCCTTCGTTATCAGACAGGGTTAACTTACGGACTCAGTTGGTTCAGCGCTATCTGCTGCGAATGAGCAACCCAGATTGACGCGAACTAAAAAGCGCTTCAGGGAAGGCAGGCGGAGCCTGCCCTACTGGTCTGCTTTTATTTCAACAATGATGTTACAAGGTTGGGCTGCCTTGAGTAGATGGCGATTTGTTGTTTATCTCGAATGCTATCGTTGAAACCAATAACAATCCGACGTTTCGTAAAAAAACTTTCACCAGGTTTAGCTGAGATAACGTCTTCAAGAGGAATTTCGATCTCGATAACACTATAAGATTCTAGATGGCGTACGAACAATTTGTTGCTGTAAATTGCGAACATAGAAATCGGTCGTGCAAAGAATTCTTGATGTAACAGTTTCGTGTTACCATCCACTTTGAATCCCGAAGAGAACACTACATATATGTAACAGCCACACGCAATTGTGTATGCGAAAATAAATGCAACTATGATTGGGATGACCAAGCCAGCATACGGAACCAAGCCCATGCCAATCGCAATGCTACCAAGAAGCAAAGAAACGAAGAGTACGAATGATGATCCCGCCCACATTACAATAGGCAAACTGTTGCGTTTCTTTTTCATTTCTCATCCACTCTGAATCTCAGAGAAACGGCAGTGGTCTGACTTCCATTGTATTTCAACTCAAGCCCGTAGTTTATTACGGCACGTGTCCGGGCTCCTAGAGTCTGATCACATGACAGAGTTAACGTAGTGGTTCGAACAGCACTATCAGTCACTGGTCTTCGCCTATTCCGACTCGATTCAGAGGCTCTGCTCCTTTAGCAGTACAACCGCGTGCGTTCGCTCATGGAAGGAAAGGGCAGCGGGTTCGCGGGATTCTCACAACCCAATTTGCTCTGACAGGGTTGCACAGCACAATTTACGCGTTGAACGACGCGTCCACTGATGATGTTGAGCTATACAGATACGCTGTCGTCTCGGTACAATTCTGCCAATAAAATCACTACGCGGGTAATGTATCGAAGGGCGAATCATGGCTAATTCAATGCGAAAACTGAGCGAGCGTTTATCAGTTTTGCTGCTGGCGTTTTTCGCCGTGTTGTTTGTCGCTGCCGGTTCCGGCGATGAATCGCCGCCGGCAGAGACATTGTTGCTTGACGGCTATTGTCCGGTGTCATTGGTGAAACGAAGTAGTTGGATACCCGGTGACTTGAAGTTTAAGGCAACCCATAACGGCACCGTATACCTATGTGCGGGCCAGAAGGAGTTGACGCAGTTTCTGGCCGACCCAGATAAGTACAGCCCTGTTCATTCCGGCTGCGATGTGGTCACCCTGAAACGTTCCGGGAAGAAGGTCGCAGGCAGTCGTAAGCATGCCGTTCTTTACAAAGACCGCATCTATTTGTTTGCCTCTGAAAAAAACATTAAGACTTTTGAACTCAACCTACAAAAATACGCCCTCCCAGTCCGTCAGCACCAAGCACCATGACGCTTGCTTGTTTGTTTGTTAGTATCCGACAGGGCTAACCTACGGACTCAAGTTGGTTCAGTGCCTATCTAGTGGGAATGAGTAATCTAGATTGACGTGAACTGAATTATCGCTTCGGGGAAGGCAGGCGGAGCCTGCCCTACGTTAATAAAAGAACCCGCCCTGCGCTTTACGCACAGGGCGGGTTCTTTCTTATCATGAACGCGGCGGCTGCCTTCGTATTCGGGGCGGGGCCGCTGCGGTTGCCTGGGGTGGCGGTTTAATACATGTCGTAGTCGCCGCCGTGGCCCTTCTTCTTTTTGCCGTCTTTTGGCATTTCGGCAATGAGGGCGTCGCTGGTCAGCAGCAGGGTGCTGACGCTGGCGGCGTTGGCCAGGGCGGTGCGGGTGACCTTGGTCGGGTCGATCACGCCGGCGGCGACCAGGTCTTCGTAGGTATCGGTCAAGGCGTTGTAGCCGTTGTTGCCGGTTTCAGCCAGCACGCGTTCGCAGACGATGCCGCCGTCCTGACCAGCGTTGCTGCTGATCATGGTGATTGGCGCCCGGCAGGCACGCAGTACGATGTCGTAGCCAACCTTCTGATCGGCTTCGAGATCTTTCGAGCCGTCCACCTGACCCGAAGCACGCAACAGTGCGACACCACCGCCGGGCAGGATGCCTTCTTCGATGGCGGCGCGGGTGGCGTGCAGGGCGTCTTCGACGCGGGCCTTCTTCTCTTTCATTTCGCTTTCGGTTGCGGCGCCGACGTTGACCTTGGCGACACCACCGGCGAGCTTCGCCAGGCGTTCTTCCAGCTTTTCACGATCGTAGTCGCTGGTGCTGTTTTCGATCTCGCGACGCAGCTGCTCAATGCGGCCCTGGATGTGTTCGGTCTGACCGCCACCTTCGATGATGGTGGTGTTGTCTTTGTCGACCTTTACCTGACGGGCGCGGCCGAGGTCGGCCAGGGTCAGCGAGTCCAGCTTGCGGCCCAGAGCTTCGAAGATCGCTTCGCCGCCAGTGAGGATGGCGATATCTTCCAGCATTGCTTTGCGGCGGTCGCCGTAGCCAGGCGCCTTCACGGCACAGACTTTCACGGTGCCACGCATGCTGTTGATAACCAGGGTCGCCAGGGCTTCGCCTTCAACGTCTTCAGCCACGATCAGCAGAGGTTTGCCCTGCTCGATGACCTGCTCCAGCAGCGGCACGAAGTCTTTGATGCTGGTGATCTTCTTTTCGTAGACCAGCACGTAGCAGTCTTCGAATTCGGTTTCCATCTTCGCCATATCGGTGGCGAAGTAAGGCGAAAGGTAACCGCGGTCGAACTGCATACCTTCGACGAATTCGACGGTGGTTTCCAGGCTCTTGCCTTCATCCACGGTGATCACACCTTCGCGGCCGACCTTCGACATGGCTTCTGCCAGTTGGGTGCCGATGGCGGAATCGTTGTTGGCGGCGATCGAAGCGACCTTGGCGATTTCTTCGGCCTTGTCTTTGACGGGTGTCGACATTTCGTGCAGCTTGGCGCTGATGTCTTCGACGGCTTTTTCGATGCCCTGCTTCATCTGCACGGGGTTCACGCCGGAGGTAACAGCGCGAAGACCTTCGTTGAAGATGGCTTCGGCCAGCACGGTGGCGGTGGTGGTGCCGTCGCCTGCGACATCGCTGGTCTTGCTGGCGACTTCGCGCACCATCTGGGCGCCCATGTTTTCGTAGGTGTCTTCCAGTTCGATCTCTTTAGCGACCGTGACACCGTCTTTGGTCACGGTGGGGGAACCGAAGCTCTTCTGCAGAATGACGTTGCGGCCTTTCGGGCCGAGAGTCACTTTAACGGCGCGTGCCAGCTGCGAAACGCCGCGGCGGATAGCTTCGCGGGCTTCCTGATCAAAGGCAATCATCTTAGCCATGCGGGAATCTCCTCGTTTGTATTCGATTTATCTTATTGTTTGCGGGAATGTAAATTGGCAGACGGGGCGCGAATGCCAGGCGTGCCAATCTGGCTTATTCTAGAACGGCAAGGATATCGGTCTCTGCCAGCAGCAGATATTCGGTGCCATCATCCTCAAAGGTTTCCGGTCCATAGCTAGAGAACAGGACGTGGTCGCCAGGCTTCACCTGCATCGGGCTGCGCTCTCCGTTGGCCTGCATCTGGCCATCGCCAACGCTGACAACGGTGCCGCGGGCGGGCTTATCTTTGGCGGCGTCGGGCAGAATGATGCCGCCAGCGGTTGCTTCCAGCGATTCGTCACGCTGCACCACAACACGATTGCCCAGGGGTTGCAGTTTTACTTTGGCGGCGGTTTTTGTTGCCATGCTAGGGTGTCCTCCGGTCGAACTCTATGGATGGGTTGAACGGCCAGTTGCCGTATGTGTTTTGCTCGAACTGGCGCCCGTGGGGGCGGGTGGCTGCCACTATTGCAATGCACAGCCACGTACAACGCTCTTTATGCAGCTTGCGTGCCAATCGCCTTGGATGAATGCCGCATCGCAGAATTGCCCGCGAAAAGAAGCCTTTTCGCCTGTTCCCGGCAGAATTCGCCTTGGCACCGGGGCTGAGGCAGATTCTTCCGTCGCCTGCGCCTGCCAGAATGACATACCGGCCACGAAAAGACAGTCTCAAAATAAAAACGCGACGCCGGAAGCGTAGACACCGGCGTCGCTGACTAGACAGCGCCGGGCAGAAGCGCTTTTCTAGCTGCGGTGAATTGTACCCGAAACCCCCAGAGTACAATAACCCCTACAGAAACTGTAGTTTTACACCCATTGGAGGTAATGGTTGCGCACAGATGCTACGCGTCAGGCGGCGTGCCTGATATCGACTTCGGTGGCGTCGTCAGCGGTGTGCGAAACCGGCGCCTGCGGCATGAACCGGTGCGAGAACTGCTTGCCGCTGGCGGTGATGAAACACAGGCGGTAAGAGAGAATCGCATCCACTTCAAAGTCAGGCGGCACATCGAAGAAACACGCCGGACTGAGCGCCACGGTAGAACCGGCAGCGATGTTCCAGGGCGGTTTATCGTCGCCCCCATAGCCCCATTCGCCCCGCAGTTCGCCGTGGATGGTCTGCAGAAAGCAGTCAAACACCACAATCGAATTCTGCCGCGTACTATGGTTCACCACCAGCACGCCGCCCGAACCGCGCTGCTGCACGCACAGACGTTTCAGGTGCTTGTGCCTGGGGTGATTGCGCATCAGCGGGCGGAAGTCTGTGAGTTGATAGAACTTCAGCTTCGGCCGTTCTTCACGCGCTTTGACCAGCCAGAAATAGGCAGTGAACAGGATCGAAAGCCCGCTAAGCACCGTCGGCACATCCACCGCAAATTCCATTTCACCGGCTCCTGATGTAAATCTAAGTAACCCGGGCGCGAACTTGAAGTTGCACACTAACCCGAAGCGCGAGCGAGGGACGATTGACTGGAATGCCACAACGAGGGTATTTGGCCGTTTGTCCCTGTTGAGGTTGGCTCCAACGGACGGTGTGCTTCGGCTTCCGGCGTCCCTCGCTCGCGCTTCGGGTTAGTTTTCGGAAACGATTCGTCTGCTACGCACCCAGTGAGCGTTTTGCCAGTGTTGGTGTTTCCACTGCGGTGCGGCCGATGCTGTAATAGCGGAAGCCGGCGGTTCGCATGGCCTGCGGTTCGTATAGGTTGCGACCGTCGAAGATAACGGCCGAGTGCATTGCCTGAGCGATTGCGGCGAAATCGGGCTGCCGGAATTCGGCCCATTCGGTATTGATGGCCAACAGGTCGGCGCCGGTCACGCATTCTATTTCTGACGCGGCGTAGTGCAGGCGGTCGCCGTAATCGGCACGGACGTTTTCCATGGCTTCGGGATCGTACACCTTCACCTTGGCGCCGGCTTGTAGCAGGTGGTCGATGAGGACCAGCGCGGGCGCCTCGCGGATGTCGTCCGTCTGCGGTTTGAAAGCGAGGCCCCAGATGGCGACGGTTTTGCCGGCTACGTCGCCGTATTGCTGCTGGATCATGTTCCACAGCACATGTTTCTGATGGTCGTTGACCTCATCCACCGCGTCGAGAATCCGCGGTTCGATACCGTGCTCCCGCGCCATGCTGGCCAGGGCGCGGACATCTTTCGGAAAGCAGCTGCCGCCATATCCAACGCCGGGCGCCAGGAAGGCGAAGCCGATGCGCTGATCGTGCCCGATGCCTTTGCGGACATCGTTGATATCGCCATTCATCTTCTGGCAGAGGTTGGCCATCTCGTTGATAAAGCTGATCTTGGTCGATAGCAACGCGTTGGCGACGTACTTGGTCAGCTCGGCGCTTTCAGGAGACATCACCACAAACGGGCGGTCGGGGCTGACGTAAGGTTCGTAAAGTTCACGCAGCACGCGTTCCGCTTTTTCACTGCGAACGCCGACGACCACACGGTCCGGCGTGGTGAAGTCGGCAATGGCGGCGCCTTCTTTGAGGAACTCTGGATTACTGGCGACCTCGCACGTGCGGCCGGTCTTTTCTTTCAGCCGGTTGTAAACGCCCGTATTGGTGCCGACGGGCACCGTGCTTTTGACCACCACCACCGCGTCGTGCGGCAGGCAGCCGGCAACGCTATCGACCACGGCCCACAGCGCGCTGAGATTGGCTGAACCATCTTCCGCCTGCGGCGTGCCAACGGCCAGGTAGACGACATCGGCCGCTGCAACGGCGTCTTGTAGATTGGTGGTGAATTGCAGGCGTTTGTTTTCGACGTTACGCAGCACCATCTCTGAGAGGCCCGGTTCGTAGATCGGGATCTCTCCCTTCAACAGCCGTGCGATCTTCTGCTCGTCGATATCAATGCAGGTCACATGGTTGCCGCTATCGGCAAAGCAGGTTCCCGTGACCAGCCCCACATAACCAGTTCCAACCATTGCGATTTTCATAACGGGAAGACTCCAGCATCCATCGGAATTATCCGGCACATCGTAGATCGGGCGACATGCCCGGCAACGAAACGCAATCCACCTCAAACGATGTCAGGCAGGCGCCTGACCTACGGGGCTAACGAAGGGCGGACTCTAACCGGTTTGTTGCGCTTGCCAAAAGGCCAATGTGTCGCGTAGCGTCTGCTGAAACGGAATCTCCGGGCGCCAGCTGGTATGGCTGGTAATATGCGAAAGCGAGGCAATGGGGTTTTCGACTTCGCCCGGATTCGACTCCGTGTAACTGCACTGGCGGCCCGTGATCTGGCAGAGCTGCTGGAAGATATCGCCGCTACGTTGCCGCACGCCGCTGCCGAGGTTGTAGACGCCGCCGCTCTCGCCCTGGGTTGCTAGCACCCGATAGCCGCGCACGATATCGCGGACATCGGCCAGATCCAGCCACGCATCCGCCGTAAAGATGCTGACCGGGTCAGCGCCGTTAGCAAACTGCTGCGCCCAGTGGGGCAGCATCATCTGGTTGGACTGTCGCGGACCGGTGTGCTGAAACGTGCGGGCGATCACCACCTGCGCATCCTGCTGCCTAACGGCGGACATTGCGATTTCTTCGGCAGCGACTTTGGTTTTGCCGTAACCGTTCCGCGGCCCCAAGGGCGATTGCTCCGAGGCAGCTTGTTCACCCTCAGGCAGCGGAGCGTAAACGTGGCAGGAACTCACCAGCACGACACGCGGCCGCGATGCCAGGCGTTGCGAAAGATCGATCACCTGCTGCACACTCTCGACATTCACCCGCCAGGCTTCGGCGGTCGGTTCCTGCCTGCCGCAGGCTGAAGGCACGCTCATGGCGCCCAGGTGATAGATGCACGCAGGTGCGAAGGCGGCGATGCGGCGCTCTGTGTCTGCGGGAACCGGATCGTTCAGATCCCATGCTAATGTTTCAACGCCGGACGGGCTTTGCGAAGCAGCCGCGGCGCGGCGCGCCGAACCCAGCACTTCGTCGCCTGCTGCTTTCAGGTGTGCGACCAGATGCCACCCCGCAAAACCGTTGATTCCGGTGATGAATGCTTTCACGGTGAATAGACGCCCGCTTCGCGCTGCATGTCGGCGTCCACCATCATCTCGACAAGCTGGCGGAAGTCTACTTCCGGCTGCCAGCCCAGGGTTTCACGCGCGAGTGTAGCGTCGCCACACAACGTGTTGACATCCGCTGGGCGGAAGAACGCCGGGTCCACTTCAACATAGTCTTCCCAGTTCAGCCCCACGCGGGCGAAGGCGATATCGGCGAACTCGCGGACCGTGTGTTTTTCGCCGGTGGCAATCACAAAATCGCCGGGCGTTTCGTGCTGCAACATCAGCCACATCGCACGCACATAGTCGCCCGCAAAGCCCCAGTCGCGCTGTGCGTCCAGGTTGCCTAACTTCAGCTTCTGCTGTTTGCCGTTCTTAATCCGGGCGACGCTGCGGGTGATCTTGCGGGTGACAAATTCTTCGCCCCGTAGCGGCGACTCGTGATTGAACAGAATGCCGCTACATGCGAACAGGTCGTAGCTTTCGCGGTAGTTGACCGTAATCCAGTGGCCATAGACCTTGGCCACACCGTACGGGCTGCGCGGCCAGAAGGGCGTGGTTTCTCTTTGTGGTTCTTCCTGCACCGTGCCGAACATCTCGCTGCTGCTGGCCTGATAGAAGCGGATGCTGCGGTCCACCTGCCGGATGGCTTCCAGCACGCGTGTGACGCCCAGCGCGGTGAACTCGCCGGTGAGCAGCGGCTGCGCGAAACTGGTGGGCACAAAGCTCTGTGCGGCCAGGTTGTAAACTTCGTGCGGCTGCGTAGCTTCAAGCAGGCGGATGAGCGAAAGCTGATCGAGCAGGTCAGCCTGATGCAGCGAAATACGGTCGCGCAGATGGGCGATGCGTTCGAAATTCTCCGTACTGCTGCGGCGCACCATGCCGTGCACCTGATAGCCTTTGCCCAGCAGAAATTCGGCCAGGTAGGCGCCATCCTGTCCGGTCACGCCAGTAATCAGTGCGCGGCGCTGGGAGGTATCTGGCATGGTGCGAACGGGAGCAAGACGAAGGTGGAAGACGCGTGACGAAGTTCACCCCATCATAACCACTAGATGCCCATGTCGTTAACCAGAGGCGCCGGGCTTCGCGCTTCGCGGCCGCACTGTCTATTACAGACTGGAAATACTATCTACTGAGATCAGCGCATTCAGACTCCCGCTGCGGAAGCCTTGTAGATCCAGCGTGACGAACTTGAAGCCCAGTTGTGTCAGGTGCTGAATCAACGCGCCGCGTAATGGTTCGCTGCACAGCCTTGCGATATCGGCGGTGGGCACTTCGATGCGGGCCATGTCGCCGCGGTGATAGCGGACGCGGACTTCGGGCAGATCGTGCTGCCGGAGGAACTGCTCGGCGGCGTCGATCATCCGCAGCCGCTGCGGGGTGACTTCTTCGCCGTACGCCACGCGGCTGGAAAGGCAGGGCGCCGCGGGCTTGTCCCACACCGGCAGTTCCCAGTGCCGCGCCAGCGTGCGGACATCTTCCTTGGTAAAGCCGCATTCCAGCAGCGGGCTATGCACATCAAACTCCGCCGCCGCCTTCATCCCCGGCCGGTAATCGCCACGATCATCCAGGTTGGCGCCGTTAAGCAGCACCGTCACGCCCAGTTGATCGCGGATCGAATCCAAGTGGCTATACAGCGTGCTTTTGCAGTGGTAGCAGCGGTCGTTGCTGTTAGCGATGTAGGCGGGGTTTTCAAACTCAGACGTATGAATCACTTCGTGCCGGATGCCAATCAGTTCCGCCGTCGCCCGCGCCTGCTCCAGCTCTCCACTGGCCAGCGAGTGACTCACAGCTGTCACCGCCACCGCCGCCTCGCCGAGCGCCACCTGCGCCGCCTTCGCAATCACCGCGCTATCCACACCGCCGGAATAAGCAACAGCGCAGCGTCCGTACGCGCGGACGGTATCCAGCAGTGTGGCGGTTTTGGTTTCAATTGTTGTGGGAAGATTACTCATTGCGAAATTCTCTGGCTTACGCTTCCGGCTTCCACCACGCATCAAGCTTCTTGCGTAACCGCTGCACCGTCTCTGGCTGTTTTGCTGACAGATCGTTCTTCTCGAACGGATCGGCGACGATGTCAAACAGTTCTGTCTTGTCGCTGCCGTGATGCGTGATGAGCTTCAGGTTCTTGTCGATCACCCAGCGGTGCAGCAGCGACTCGGTGGGGTTGTCGATGTTGGCCTGGTCGTGGGCGAAGATTTCGCCGTAGATGGCCTGGCGGTCTAATGCCTGGCCCTGACAGGCGGGCAGCAGATTGACGCCTTGCATCTTCGCATCTGGCTTGAGGCCGCAGATACTGAGGATCGTCGGCGCCAGGTCGATGCTGCTGACCAGCGTCTGTTTATCCATCCGCGGCGTGATTTTACCCGGCCATTTCACCATGATGGGCGTGCGGATGCCGCCGTCGTAGGGCGAACGTTTGCTCCGCGGGGCGTAGCGGCCGGACCGCTGTTGCTGAATCCAGCCATTGTCGGTCACGTACATCACGACGGTGTTTTCCGTGAGTTTCTTTTCTTCTAGATGGGCAAGCAATTCGCCGACCGTTTCGTCAAACCATTCGCACATGGCGTAGTAACGGGCGACAAAGGGCGAGTCTACCTTGGGCGTGTACTTCTTGAGCAGCCGTTGCGGTGGCTTGTGGGGCGTGTGCGGCATAAACGGTGCGTACCAGATGAAGAACGGATCGCCGTCGCAGTCTTCAATAAAATCCTTGACCGGCTGCAAGCCATCGCGGCCGATCTTCAGCCCCACATCGCCGTGGCGCCCGCCGCGGGTAGTGTCACCATGTGTCATCGCACTGGTGAAACCGCCCAGCGCCGGCGCCCCTTCCCACCATTTGCCCGTCTGCAAACTCTTATAGCCCAGCTTCTGCAAAGTCCTTGGCAGCGACGGCGCCGCTTTGATGTGCTTGAGCATCAGATTGCGGTTGGTTCCCTTGGCCGGGTCGTTGCCCGCGATACCGTTCTGATGCGGATACAGCCCCGTGACCATCGTCATCAGACTGGGGCGGCAGAGGCTGGACGGCACATAGCCGCGGGTGAAGGTCGCGCTCTCTTTGGCCAGCTTGTCCAGATGCGGCGTCTGAATGTGCCGGTGCCCCATAAAGCTGTAGTCGTTCCAGGCCTGATCGTCGGAAATGATCATCACGAAGTTGGGCCTGTCCGCGGTCTGTTCCGCAGCGCACAGCGGACGCGCGACAATAAAAGCCGCGGTGCATAAAACGATAACGCTTAGTAGTTTTGGCACGGGTTCTGTTTCCTGTATCAAGCGTGTTGTAGATCGACGGACACTTGCCAGCCTTCGGCCTGCTGCCGGAT
The DNA here is from genome assembly GCA_965233625.1 of Pirellulaceae bacterium. Lineage (GTDB taxonomy): Bacteria > Planctomycetota > Planctomycetia > Pirellulales > Pirellulaceae. Next base: position 4,528,243 of record OZ247499.1, on the reverse strand, counting down.
TTCGATAAGCGAACGTGTCCAACCCGGTAGATATGTTTTCACAAGTGGGAGATATTCTGAGGCGGTGTGATAAATAACATCGCTGAGGGCGACCTTCGCAGCGTCCGGATGATTTTCAAGCAGCCCGATATCGGCGCCGCCGTCTGCGGTTGCCACAATTTCGAATTGAATTTCCGCCATGGACTCGGGCGTCAGCGTAATGAGTTCGTTGACCAGCGTTGTTGTTAACGCGTGCAACCGTTCTTCCGTAATGTCCTGCGCCATGTTTCAATCCTGGTTAGTCCCACCGGAACCTTCAATCTTAATCATTGCGTTACGCTACGTCATGGGTTGCATCTGCGGCAGGTAAATCATTTATGAATATCGAAGACTGCCGCTGGCTAACGACCGCTGAAGCGCAGACGCTGATCGACGAGGCTGCGAACGGTCACGCCGGTAAATCCTTGCGAAGCACTGTCGGCGCCACGCGTGCTGCGCTGATTGCATCACAGGTGGAACTCCGGCAACGGGCGGCCGGCAAATTTGGCGAACTCGCGGCGAAGATGCTATTCACGCGGCGTCTACTGGAACAGGCCAGCAGCCTGACGATCTCGCAGTATAAAGCACGGCGGTATCCGCGCGGGCCGCTGCTGGATATCTGCTGTGGCATCGGCGGCGATCTGCTGGCAATGCCGCAAGGTACGGGCGTAGACCTCGACCCCGTGGCGGCGGAATTCGCACGGCACAACGCGCAGCTTCTGCACGCTGCCGCGCGTACGCAAACCCTCGACGCCGCCCAGGTGGATGTGGCTGCGGCTGCGGCGTGGCACATTGATCCCGACCGGCGTAGTGGCGGAGCGCGGGTGTCGCAGATGGAATTCAGTGCGCCGCCTTTAGACGTCTTGCAGAAGCTGCTGACGCGGAATCCCAACGCCGCGTTCAAACTGGCGCCGGCGTCGGCCGTACCTGCGGACTGGATGGAAGCGTCTGAACGCGAGTGGATCGGCCATCAGCGTGAATGCAAGCAGCAGATGGTGTGGCGCGGCGAACTGGCCACGCATCCCGGGCAACATCGCGCGACGGTGCTGGGCGAAGAGGTTCGCACCGTGTGCGGTCTGCCGGAATCACTGCCCGCGGTGGAAGCTCTGGATCAACAGCCGCCGGAAAACCTCCCCGGCGCCTTTATCTACGAGCCGCATGCCTGTGTGCTGGCGGCCAGTCTAACGCACGTTCTGGTGGACCAGTACAACCTTCAGCCGCTGACAGCCGGCGGCGGCTACCTCACTGGCGACGCCGATGTATGCGACGCCGCGCTCGCGCAGTTCCGCGTGGAAGATGTGCTGCCACTGAACGTCAAAAAGCTCCGCAGCTATCTACGCGAGCGGAACACGGGCGAGCTGGAAATCAAAAAACGCATCGCCGATGTTTCCCCCGGCAAACTCCGTCAGCAGTTGAAGCTCAAGGGCGAGAACCGCGCCGTGCTGCTGATCTTCCCAGCCGGAAAGAAGCTACGCGTAGCGGTGGCGCAGCGTTGCTGATCCAATACCAACCCGAAACGCCAGTTTTGAAGTTGCACACCTTGAGGCTGAAAATCACAATTCAGCCTTAAATACAAGTAGGAAACACTAACCCGAAGCGCGAGCGAGGGACGCCGGAAGCTGAAGCGCACCGCCGGTTGAAGTCCACCTTTCAGCGAATTGTGGCCAAAAAACCGCGTTTTCGCCTTCACATCAAACGCCCCTCGCTCGCGCTTCGGGTTAGTGTGCAACTTCAAAACTTGGTGTTTCGGGTTAGTGATGCGAATGTAGCGGTGGCGCAGCGTTGTTAGCCCAGGCCGTAGTGCTCGCGGATGCGTTGCAGCATGTCGGGCGTGATAGTGGGTTTCATCTCGGTTTCGTAGCAGGCTTTCAGGGAGGCGAGCAGCGAGGCGTCGAGGCCGGGTTCGTTGTGAAGCGATTGCCACAGGGCCTGTTCGGCAGCTTCACCACCTAGCAGCGCCGCCCACATGTTTCTGGCCAGCGACTCTACTGCTTCCTTGCGGGCGCCCAGGGCGGCGTAGAAGGCGATGGGCTGTGAGAACAGCCGGTACTGGTCGCGGATCTCTTCGGGTGTCACGATGACTGGCACTGCTGAAAGAACACGACCAGCGAGAGCGCTTCGTCCGGCTTCGAGAGCCGCTGGCGGACTGCTTCGTGCGGCTGCTGCAAACCGCTGCTGGTTTGCAGGGCGGGCTCACCGGCTTCATTCTGCTGCCAGGAGCAACCGGCCGTACGACGCAGCACTTCGCCCACGTAGGCGCCCCAGATCCGCGTCAGATGGTCGATATTCTCCGGCGACGCGCCGCCGTTGATAGCGAACGGAACATCGCCTGCAGCGGATTCTAGACGCTCGACCGATTCCGGCGAGTAGTCAAGCTCCACAACAAAGTGCCGCCGCGTGTACTTCATTGCCTCGGCAGCGTCGGCCGCCATCTGCTCTGCTATGGCAGTCATCCAGTGCCTCGTTTTGAAGGTTCGCCGCGCGGGCTCTATCGCTACATGTCGCGAGATGCAGACTCTTTCATCGCCGTCGCCGTGCTACTGGTAGACGGCTCGGCCTCGGGTGCGATAGACGGACCGGCCTGTTTGATGGCGTCGACCACCTGACTCTTGGTGACCAGGTCCCGCAGTACAATCGTTTCGCTGTCTGGCTTACCGGCCGGGTAGACGACCAGCAGCGGAATCGACTTCGAATTGAGGGCGTTGAGCTGCTGCTTAATCTCTTCCGACTTGGTCGTGTAGTCGGCAATCAGCGTGACAACATTGTTGTCTTCAACAGCCTCTGCCACATCGTCGGTTTCAATCGCATTGGCAAGATTGAATTTGCACGTCGGGCACCAGTCTGCCGTAAAGTCCACCAGCACCGTCTTTCCTTCGGCCCGTGCCTGCGCCAGCGTGGCTGGCGAGTAAGGTTTCCAGGGCAGCTTTTCTTCACCTGGTGTGAGATACATGAAGGCAAGCAGACCAATCGCGGCGGCACAACTGGCGGCGCCCAGCCAGTGTACGCTGCGCATCTGCGGGTTCATGGTGAACGACAGGCGGCCCACCCACCAGCAGGCGAACCACACACCGACGATCAGCGCCAGCGTGGCAATGTAATATTCTTCCGTGATGGTGCTGAAGAGATAAACGACCGTCCCCAGCAGCACAAAAGCCAGTACCTCTTTGAAGGTTTCCATCCACTGGCCAGGCTTCGGAATGAAGGAAATCAAACTTGGGAAGGCGCCAAGCACCAGGTAAGGCGAAGCCATGCCCAGTCCGACGCTGCCGAACACCATGTAGGTGACCACGGGCGGTTGGCTTAATGTCCAGCCAAATGCTGAGCCCAGGAACGGGCCGCTGCATGGGGTCGCCAGCAAGGTAGTGAACATACCTTTGAAGAACGCACCGCCGAGGCCGCCTTTAGATTGCAGCTTCGATGCGGTTTCGCCGCCCATGAAGCCCGGCAGAGAGATCTCCCAGACGCCGAGGAAGCTTAACGCCATGGCGAAGACCAGCACGGTCATAGCCACTTTGAACCAGGTGTAACCGAACTGTTCGCCCCAGCCCAAGTTGGCAAAGGCAGCCAGTGTCGCCAGCACCATAAACACAGAGATCATGCCGACCGAGTAGACGACATTCAGCAACATGATTTTGGAACGGCTCTGACCTGCCTGCTGCGCGAAGCCAAGCACCTTCAGGCCGATAACAGGCAGTACGCAGGGCATCAGGTTCAAAATCAATCCGCCGATAAAGCTGAAAAACAGCACCAGGTAGATGCTCTGTTTCTCAGGTGCTAAGCCGCCAACCGGTTCGCGTGCTTTACGCTCGGCAGCGGATTCGGCAGCTTCGTTGTAAGTGGCCGAGGCGAACATCAGCGGGGCTGCAGCCTGGCTATCTTCGCCAACGGTCAAATGTGCGGTAAAGCTGAAGGCGACGGGCGGCGTGCAGTTGTCGCTGGAACAGTTCTGATAGCCGACCACGCCGGAAATGGTTTTCACGCCGGGTTCTGTATCGGCGGGCACTTCGATATCGGCCACAAAGGTGACCGGGCCTTCGTAGTGATCACCCGTTTTACCTTCGACGGCTTCTGTGAGTGCATAGGCGCGGCTGATGTCCAGACCAGATTTCTTTTGAAAGACAATCAGCGTTGGGGAGCCCGTTGCCAGGTCTTCGTTGTAAACGTCTTCCAGGCTGTACAGGTAGAAGCCGGGTGTGGGTGTGAATGTTAGTTTCAGACGCGTCTTGCCGCCTGGCGCCACGCTGGCGTTTTCCAGTGCACCTTGCACGGTGGATTCAGCCATGGCGTTTTTGAACTGGCCGGAAGGCTTCTTCTGTTCGTACGAGCCGCCATAGGCAACGTGCACGCGGCGGTTCTCGATGGGTTCGCAGGCGGTCTTGCAGATCTGGCCGTTGACCACGGCTTTCACGCTGAGTTCTTCGGGCTTCACGCCTTCAGCGAGTTCGATGCGTGCGGTCCAGATAACCGTGCCGTGATGTTCTTCTGTAGGATCGGGATAGAGGCCAGGATTAAGCACCGGGTCTTTATCGGGTTCGAAGCCGCTGGTGATCTTCACCAGGTTTTCGGGCTGCGTGACCACATCGATGGTGGTCGGCAGTGGGCCGCCGGCGGGCTGTGTCAGCGAGTAGATGTGATAGCCCGGCGCCAGCACGGCGCGGACCGAAAGGATGCCGTGACGCTTTCCCTTTTCGATCATGAATTTGCCGCTGAAGTTGACATCGCGGGAACCGCCTGCGTTGGCGGCGCCGCCTACGCCAAGCTGCATCACGTTGAGTGGCTTACGCTGTCCCACCACGCCGCCGTTGCGGTTGAAGGGAAGTTGTGCCTGCCGGGCCTTCAGTTCGCCGGCGCCGAAGTTTGGCACCCCGGTGTTGCTGACGGGCTTGGCTTCCACGCCGCCGCCAAAGCCGGGGAAGTCTCCGCCGATCTGCGGCCCCGTGGTGGGGGCAGGCGGCGCAGCTTGCGGTGGCTGGGCAGGCTGTCCGGCTGCGGGCGCCAGGAACGAGCCGCCGCGCTGGGCAACGGTGCTGCCTGTGAAGACGGCGGTCAGCGTCAGCACCGCGGCAAAAAGCATGCAGTGATGGAAGCGTGTTGCGTTGGCAGTTAAACGATTCATCATTCGCACAACCTTGGCTGTGTATTCCATTAAATTGCCGGCCAGCATTCAGCCGCCCGTCCGCCGCAGGCGGCGCTTGAGCGTTTCATGAAGGCGTACCAGCAACGGCATTATAGCCAGTTAGGGAATCATATATACGTGCGGACCATCGCCGTGGGTCGATAGAACCCAACACCATAGCACCAAAATCAACCCTGGTGAATATGTAAAGTCACACTCTGGGATGATTCGACCGGTTGCGGGGTTACGGCCAGAGCAGCAACGGTTGTCTCTTCTTTTATTGTCGCAGTTGTGTGAAGGTCGGGCTGTAATGCACCAAACAGAACAACGGCTATATCCCGGATAATCGGCATTTCCCGTTCGTCAGGGCACTGTGGGAGCCGTTATTTCAGGTCTTTTTCAGAATTCCGGCCGCACGCCTGACGTACAGCCCCCAGGCGCCCTATCCGCCGCAAATGTCCACCGTGAGCCGTGTTGGCGCCAGGAGCAGGCTGCCTGCGGCGGCCGTTGTCGTTGGTCTTTTGATACGACGTATCACGGAATGCAGAGGTTCCATCGAGAACGTGTTACAACAAGAATCGTCGTAAGTTTATTCTGTTAAAAGACTTAATAGACCTGGACGAATCTGCCGAAGCCGTTATCATGCAGTTAGTGAAAGCTAAAAACTCAACCTGAAAATTTAACCAGGAGCAATAAGCGATGGATAATCAGAAAGTCATTGACAAGTTAAACGACATCCTTCGTCACGAATGGACCGGCGTTGCTCAGTACGCCCAGGCAGGCTTCGTGATCTCCGGCCTGTGGCGCGAAGTATACGCCGAGATGTTCATGGAGAACGCAGAAGAGTCGTTCGGCCATGCCAAACTAGTTGGCGACAAGATTTCGGCCATGGGCGGTATTCCAACCGTCGAACGCAACCCGATTCAGCAGTCGCAGGATTTGCAGGAAATCCTGAAGTACTCGCTGGAATTCGAGTCGAAGGCCGTCACCATGTACACCGAAGCCCTGGAACTGGCCGAAGATGACCGCGCCTTGACGGTCTTCCTGGAAGATATTCTGAAGGAAGAGCAGGAAGGCGTGGAAGAATTCACCAAGATCATCCGCGACCGCATCGATACCGCGGGACAGAGCGATTCGGCATCCAAAACCGCCTAGATCGCCGCAGATTGAAGCTAAAATTAAAAAAGCCGGTTTGCCTCGTGCGGCCGGCTTTTTCTATTTCATTCCGGGTGCAGCAGTCGCGATCATGGCAGGCCTTCAGAAGTTCTATTTTGATGACGGTCAGACACGCAAGTTCTGGTACATCCAGTGCAGCGGCAACGCCCAGACGGTGCGAACCGGAAATATCGGCACAGCGGGCCGCGGCACATCGCGGGAGTTTGATTCTCCCAAGGCTGCAAAAGCGGATACGCTCCGCAAAATAGAAAGGAAGCAGACGGCAGGCTATGTCGCCTATGCTGCTGATGCGGTGGCGTATAGACGCAGAAACCGCTTTCAGAAGAGTCTGCAAATCAAGCGGATCAAAGCGCTTGAGGCTGACTACGGGATCGAGGTTCCTGCCGAGGTGCGGCGTTATCTGTTGCAATGCAACGGCGGTTCGCCGCTCCAGGGATTTATCTCCATTCCAGGACATCCACACATTCAGAATGTTGAAGTCGACGACATCCTGGGTCTGGAAACCGATCCGGCTTACAACATCCGTTTTTACCTGGAAGAAACCAGCCCAGCGATTCCAAAGGGCCATTTTCCGGTTGCCGCGGGCAAAGATCTCTTCACGGTGTCCATCAATCGCAAAAAAGGCGCCGTCTATTTCTGGGATCTTGAGTCGATTGATGTCGAAGACGCTGACGAAGAGGGCAACTATCAACTGACGCACTCGAGCGGCTATCTGCTCGCTTCGTCCTTTGACGAGTTTCTAACACGCCTTGCGCTGTACCCCGGTGATCAGCACTCCTAGCGTTTGTATTGCCGCCAACAACGTATCGCCGACAACTGCGTTAACGCGAGAGCATGGGCGAACCCCAGACCGACCAGCAGCCTGCGTTGCCCTCGACGGCTGAACCGGCGACCAGTTCCAGCTTCTGCACGCCGCTGACATCAATGGCGATATCTTCGTGCATGCCGGCTTTAAGTGGTTTGGATGTGTGCAGCAGTTTGCCATCGCCGCGGATGGTGAACACCGCCTGACCAAAGCCGCCATCTTGCTGACCGACGGTGGTGGTGAACTTTTTCCATCGGCCATGCAGTGCGAATTCGTAAGTCGAAGCGGCGTGTGCGTAGAGGCCCTTGGCGTGAAACTGTCCGTCCACGGTCAGGAAGATGTTGCGTGAACGTGTCGCACGCGCATCGAAACGGTTCCGCGCCGGGCGGCCGTAGCCTGTCTTTGCTGTTACGGGCCGGGCGTCACTGATGGCGACAGTGTTCGCTTCTGTCCGGCGAAGATCGACCAGTTCAGGCGGATCGAAGATAGTCGGCAGGTGTTTTAACTGCGCGGCGGCCGGGTGGTTGGGCGACTCTTTTAGCAACTTCCCGGCCATCGCAACGGCCTGCTCTGTCTTCCCATCGCTGATGAGTTGCTGGAGGGGCTGCAGTTCCGTCTGCACGATGATCTGCCGGATGTCGGGCGTGCCCGTTTCATCGGCGGTGTAGTTGAACGCAGTAGAGGACGTGGCTCCGTTGGCCAGCACGGCCAGCAGTTTCAAACTGGATTTACCACGGCGATGCCGGTCGGCTGCAAGCTGGAACTTCCCGTCTTCAACGGGCACCACGGTGGTTTGAGCATCGTAATCGCCGCCGCCATCGGGGTCTGCGTAGGCGATGACCGCCACGACCGGGATGCTGGCCGTTACGGCGCCGTGGACCTGGATGGATCTGCCTTGCTGCTGAAACTTGAGATCGCTGAATCGCACGGCCGGCGGCGTGAGGCGGCCGCGGTCACTGCCGGTAAACAGCGGATGAGCGGCCAGCCGGATGGCGGAAGCCATTGTCATGAACGAGCCGTTGCCGCCCTTCCATAACTGGTTGCGATAGGTGTAGTTGCCGCTCCCCATCAGCGCCGTGCCCAGCTTGCGGCGCTGCGTGCGCGACTGCGAATTATGCGGCAGGCTCAGCCCGTGCCCCAGTTCGTGCGCGATGCCGCCGATGTAAAGGCTGTTGAAGGCGGCCAGCGTCCGCGAGAACCGGCCGCTGTGTTCCTGATAACGGAACGTCTCGCCCGCTTTGGTGTAATTCAGCGTGTCCAGTTTCTCACAGTCGGCTGCGTAACACAGCCCACGCAGATGGTTCGACCCGCCATCACCATAATAAGGTGAATGAAAGAAATAGCTGCCGTCATCCTTGCGTTGACAGAGTCCGCAAAAAACCATGACAAAATCGCGGGCGAAATCTACTTTGCCACGTAACGCCGCTTCGGCCTCGCGACGGATCTGCCTGCCCGACTGGTAGGTGTAGTCCAAAGCGGCCGCGGCGCCCTGCACCATGTGAATCTTCAGCTTTCTGTCTTCCATTTCCAGGGGCAGCGGACGGCTGCTGAAGCCGTTGGCCTTCATTTCCTGGTGATAGAACTGCTGCACGTCCAGCATGATCCGCTGCAACCGCGCCTGATAGTCTGCCTGCGGCGGCTGATCTTTGCCGTGAAAATAAACAACACGCAGCCGCTCCTGGTTGGCTTCCGCATCGCGATGGAAGGCGTCGAGCGCCTGCTGCAACTGGTTGCCCAACTTCACAACTTCAGCGCTACGCGGTACGACATCCTGCCCCATGCATACCGATGGCAGGAAAAGCAGCGAAGCAACAAGAACGCAAAAGAGAGATGGCTTGAACACGTAAGACTTTACCTAATGGTTTGACCAACGCTGAGACACCATTCAGCCGTAGGGCAGGCGCCCGCCTGCCGATGCAACGGTGTCCACTCTGGGCGACTGTCAGAAGTTGCCTGGCCGGATGGTTTGACCGGCGTAATGTACCATGCGGCAGGCAGGCGCCTGCCCTACCGCCTACAGGATTTCAGGCAGACAACTAGCTAAAGTCAAACTACCGCGAGGCGGCATTCTCAGGCGGAATCTGCGTTGATGACGCGGGGCGTCCAGCCGGCGGTCTGTGGCGTGACGGTGCGTGGTTCGGGCTTCTCCGGGCGGACGACCGCGGTGGCAACGCCCAGCGAGGCGCGCAACGTCGCCAGTTGCGATTCGTGAACCGAGATGGTGTGCTGCGTAAACCAGCCTACAGAGTCACCCCACGACTGCTGTTTGATTTCAATGGTTGCAGCCGGTTTCTCCGCCTTCTCAAACTTAAGAACGTCGTCGCAAGCTACTTCCGGGACGGGCGTAGCATTACGCGAGACAATGAGAATCCGCTGGTGGGGATTCTCTCCGGGAATGACGGAAAGAACGACTTCCGATGGCTTCATAGCAGAAGAACTTTCACGCTAGTTGGCGGCGGGAGGGCTGCAACTGGCTCTCAAGCTTTAATTGAGAGGCAGTCTCAATACCTAAGATTCTAACCATCCAGATTCGCGCGTCAATCTCAACCTCTCGAATCCAGAACAAGAATCCTGGAGATTTTCCAGGAAATAACTAATTGACATATCGCAACATCTCGATATATTTAGGTAGAGGTTAAACGAAATGAATACAAGAGCAGACAACGAAAAGCAGAGCAAGCCCGTTGGCAGTCCTGCCGCATTCGCCCAGGCCGCAGAGTGTTTGAAGACACTTGCCCACCCGGTGCGGTTGCGGATGGTTCAACTGCTGCTGCACGGCCGCTATACCGTGGGCGAGATCGCAGAGGATTGTGGCGTGCCAGATAACGTGGCGTCGGATCATCTGCGATTGATGCAGCGCTGTGGGTTCTTCACCAGCGAGCGTGAAGGCCGGCGTGTGTATTACCGCGTGGCCGAGCCACACCTGGCAAACATCCTGGACTGCATTGAAAACAAGTACCTGCCCTGCGCGACCCGTTCCGTCAGCTAAAAATTTTGCAAACACATATCGTAACATCCTGATATTTTGATCTTAAAAGGTTTTATTGCGAGGGATTGAGATGAGCGCCTTTAAGTCGGTTTCTGTGGAAAAGCTTGCTGAACTGGATTCGCAAGGCAGCATCGATGTGATCGATGTCAGAATGCCGGTCGAGTTCCGCGAGTTTCACGCCGTGATGGCCCGCAACGTGCCGCTGGATTCGCTGGACGCCGGGCGTGTGATGGCGGAGCGCAACGGCACAGCCCACGAGCCTCTGTACATCATCTGCCGCAGCGGCAACCGTTCTAGCAAAGCCTGTCAGAAGTTTGTGGACGCGGGCTTTACGAATGTGGTGAACGTCGAGGGCGGCACGGCGGCCTGGGACGCGGCGGGGCTGCCCGTCAAGCGTGGTAAAGCAACGGTTTCATTAGAACGGCAGGTGCGGATCTGTGCCGGGCTGATCACGCTGGGCGGATCGGTGGCTGCCATGTTGACGGGCAATGTCTACCTGGCGGCCATTCCGGCTTTCATCGGCGCCGGTCTGACCTTCGCAGGCGTCACCGATACATGCGGCATGGGCATGGTGCTGGCCAAGATGCCCTGGAACCAATGTAAGGACGGATCATGCCCGGCCTAGCCATCATCTTTGGAACAGTGGTTGGCTTCGCCCTGGGGCTGACCGGCGGAGGCGGCGGCGTGTTTGCCGTACCCCTGCTGGTGTACGGCCTGGCAGTGGCGCCGCGTGAAGCCGTCGGCGTTTCGCTGGCGTCGGTGGGCGGTACAGCGCTGTTTGGCGTAACGCCCAAACTGCTGCGTGGTGAGGTTGAGTTGCGGACCGGCATTCTGTTCGCCGTGGCGGGCATGATCGGCGCTCCGGCGGGAAACTACATCTCCACGTTGATTCCCGGCAGCGTCCTTCTGCTGCTATTCGGCCTGCTGATGCTGGTCGTCGCCTGGCGGATGTGGGTGAACACAAACAAGAAGCCCGCCGACGCATCCGGCGCTGAAGGTGAAGACTGCGAGCAGTCAACCTGTCAGCGCGACGAAGATGGCAAACTGCGGCTGACTTCAAAATGCGCCATGCTGCTCGCCGCCGTTGGTCTGGGCACCGGCTTTCTGTCGGGCATGTTTGGCGTGGGCGGCGGATTTGTGATTGTGCCGGCGCTGGTTCTGTTCAGCGGAATGAAGATCCATCAGGCGGTCGCTACTTCGTTACTAGTCATCGTCCTGATCAGCATCAGCGGCGTGACTTCGTTTATCGCCTCCGGCAGCGAACTGCCGTGGATTATCGCTTTGCAGTTTATGGCCGGAGGGTTCGCCGGCATGTGGGTTGGCGGAATCGTTTCCAAACGGTTGAAAGGGCCGACCTTGCAGAAAGTGTTCGCGGCTGGAGTCGTTCTGGTGGCGATCTTCGTGGTCACAAAATCGGTGCTGCTTCCATGATCGTGCGAATATGCAACGGAAATTTGCGGCGCCTTGTTCTTTGATTCTTAAACGTCTTGTACTTGTAGAGAACTTTCATGTCATCCACCGCAGAAGACGCATCGCCACCCCTGGCTGAACGACTGAAGGACCCCGGCGTCGCCCGGTCACTCAACCGGCTGATTGACCGGGCGGATGAGGTCAACGCGTTGCTCGATCAAGCGGCCGGCGCTCAGCAGGCGGCGCCGCATCTACTGGCAACGGTGGTGGACCTTGCCGATTCGTTGAGTGCACAGGCAGCGCAGAACGGCGTTGATCTAGAGCAGCGCGGTCAGGGCCTGCTGAATCTGTTTCTGCGATTTACCGAGCCCGCAACGCTTGCGGCGGCGGACCGTCTGCTGGCGGAGCTTCCCAGACTGGCCGAAGCCAGCAAGCTGCTTGCCGAGGCGCCCAACCTGGCAGCCACGCTGATGGATGTGCTGGACGAGTGGACGCAGAAGCTGAAAGCCGAGGGGATCGATCTGGAGACCAGCTTGCGGCAAGGGCTGTACGCCGCGCTGTGGCTGGGTGGCCGCATCAGCGAGACGGAACTGGAACGGCTGGGTGTGCTGCTGCGATCCGACGTGCTCGACGAACATGCCATCGATGTGGTGGCCGCAGCCGGCGCATCGTTGGCCAAGTGTCAGCAGGATACATGCGAGATGGAAACGCCAGATCGTGTCGGCATGTTCGGGCTGCTCAGCGCGCTGCGCGACCCCGATACGCAGCGGGCGCTTGCCTACGGCCTGCGGTTCGCCAGATGCTTCGGCAGCTCGATCGACGCCCGCGAGAAGGCCTAGATACACCTAACGGAAATTCGATTCCCTTTCATCCACAAGAGTAATAGTTAAATGTCCACCCACCATAAAATTGTCATTGTCGGCGGCGGCACTGCCGGCATCACGGTTGCTTCGCGGATCATCAACGCAGACCCTGACGCAGACGTGGCGGTGATTGAGCCATCTGAAAAGCATTACTACCAGCCGCTCTGGACGCTCATCGGCGGCGGCGTGTTTCCCAAGGAAGAATCTGAACGCAACGAAGCCGAAGTGATGCCCAGCGAGGCAACGTGGATCAAAGATTTTGTCGAGTCATTCGCACCAGCCGGCAACAGCCTGACCACACGTGGCGGCCAGACGATTACTTATGACTACCTGGTTGTCGCGCCGGGAATTCAGATCAACTGGGACCAGATCGCGGGACTGAAAGACTGCATCGGCAAAGACGGCGTGTGCAGCAATTACTCCTTCGATACCGTGGACAGCACGTGGAACGCTGTGCGGAATCTGAAAGAAGGCGTTGCATTGTTCACGCAGCCCGCCGGTGCGGTGAAGTGCGGCGGCGCTCCGCAGAAGATTGCGTATCTGGCGGAAGATCATTTCCGTAAACGCGGAATTCGCGACAAGGTGGATGTAATTTTCACTTTGGCCGGTCCGAGAATTTTCGCCGTGGAAAAGTACCGCAAGGCGCTGGAGCGAGTGGTCGAACGCAAAGGCATCGATGTGCGTTACCGGCACAACCTGGTTGAAGTCCGGCCCGGCTCCAGAGAAGCCATCTACCGGCACATGGACAGCGAAGAAGAGATCGTCATTAAGTACGACATGATCCATGTCACCCCGCCGATGAGCGCGCCTGATTTTGTTTCAAGCAGTGAACTTGCCAGCGAAGATGGTTGGGTGGACGTTGACCAGTACAGCTTGCAACACAACCGGTTCCCGAATGTGTTCTCGCTGGGCGATGCTTCCAGTCTGCCCACGTCCAAGACCGGCGCCGCCATCCGCAAGCAGGCGCCGGTGCTGGTCAGCAACCTGTTTGCCGCCATAAAAGGAGAACCGCTCGCGGCCCGTTACGATGGCTACACATCCTGCCCTGTGGTAACGGGCTACGACAGTCTGATTCTGGCGGAGTTTGATTACGACAAACAGCCGGCGGAATCGTTTCCCTTCGATCAGTCCAAAGAACGCTTCAGCATGTTCATGCTCAAGAAGTTCGGCCTTCCCGCACTGTACTGGCACGGCATGCTGAAAGGACGTGCGTAGATAGTTGGACTATCCACTCAGCCGTAGGACAGGCGCCCGCCGGCGGGTGCAACGCATTCCACTTCAAACGCAGCTTGAGGGAGCTAACCATGAAAATCGTGATCATCGGGGCGGTGGCTGGCGGAGCATCCGCTGCCGCCAGGGCGAGGCGGCTGAACGAAGACGCCGAGATCGTGCTCATCGAGCGCGGCCCGGAACCGTCGTTCGCCAACTGCGGATTGCCTTATTACGTGGGCGGCGAAATCGAATCGCGCGACCGTCTGCTGGTAGCTCCCACCGCGCAACTGCGACAACGCTACCGGCTGGATGTGCGTACGCGGCAGGAAGTGCTGTCGATCAACCGCAGCAACAAGACTGTCGAAGTCCGCAAGCTGGAATCGGACGAGACATACACCGAATCTTACGACCGGCTCATCATTTCAACCGGCGCTTCACCGTTCAGGCCACCCGTGCCCGGCATCGATGGACCGCATGTGCTGGAGCTTCGCGATCTGAAAGACGCGGACCGCATGCTGCAGCGCGTTACATCGGGAAACAGCCGTCGCGCGGTGATTGTCGGCGCCGGCTTCATTGGGATCGAGGTTGCTGAAAACCTGGTCCGCCGCGGACTTGAGGTAACGCTCGTCGACCTTGCGGATCAGATTCTGCCGCCGTGGGATGCGGAAATGGTCCGCACGCTGGAAGACCATATCCGCGACCAGGGTGTGACGTTAAAGCTAAGCGACTCCGCGACCGCCTTTGAAGCGTCTGCAACAGACGCAGCGAACCTGACCGTGAAGCTGAAGTCGGGCGAAAGCATTCCGGCCTGCTTTGCGGTGGTATGCATCGGTGTGCGGCCAGAGAGCAGGCTGGCGGTGGATTGCGGTATTGAAACTGGCCAGCGTGGCGGCATTGTCACCAACGATCATATGCAGACCAGCGACCCGGATATCTATGCGGTCGGCGACGTTGCCGAAGTGAAAGACTTCATCACGCAGACGCCGGTTCAGATCCCGCTTGCCGGACCGGCGAACCGGCAGGGACGCATCGCTGCCGATCATATCTGCGGCCGCAATTCGACCTATCGCGGCACGCAGGGCACCGCGGTTGTAGGTGTGTTTGGAAGAACTGCGGCGATGACGGGCCATAGCGAAAAACTCCTCCAGCGCGAGGGCCGCCCTTATGAAAAAGTTTATATCCACCCCAACGATCACGCCGGCTACTATCCCGGCGCAGAACCGATGACGTTGAAGCTGCTCTTCAATCCAGAAGATGCGCGGATCTGGGGCGCGCAGGCCGTTGGCGTCAGCGGTGTCGACAAACGCATCGACGTGCTGGCGATGGCCATTCATGCCGGAATGACCGTCTATGACCTGGAAGAAGTCGAGCTCTGTTACGCGCCGCAATACGGCTCGGCCAAAGACCCGGTCAACATGGCGGGGTTCGTGGCTGCGGGCGTTCTCCGCGGCGACCAGACGGTAACGCACTGGCCCGATGTATCCGCGTCAAACGTTCCGGCAACGTGGTTCGTGCTGGATGTGCGGACACCGGGCGAATTCTCGTCGGGGCATATCGACAACGCGATCAACATTCCCTGGGAAAACCTGCGCGAGCGGATCGCCGAAGTGCCAGCGGGCCGTCGCATCGCCGTTTACTGCCACGCCGGCCAACGCGGCTATATGGCGACACGCCTGCTTCAGCATCACGGCTTCGACGCGTTCAATGTTTCCGGCGGCTTCAAATCCTGGCTGCAGCGCGGCTCTGTCTGAAAACAATTCACATTACGGACCATCGGCATCAACCCATTTTTAAGGAGTCAGTCATGACCAACGTCCAACAGATTTACACGGGATGTCTGGCGCAGGGCGCCTACTACATCGAGAGCGACGGTGAGGCGGCGGTGATCGACCCGCTACGCGAGGTGCAGCCTTACATCGATCTGGCCGAGTCACGCGGTGCGAAGATTAAGTACGTTTTCGAAACGCACTTTCACGCCGACTTTGTTTCTGGCCACGTCGATCTGAGTCACAAAACCGGGGCGCCGGTGGTGTTCGGCCCGACAACGATGGAGACGGGCTTTGATGCGGTGATTGCCGTGGATGGTCAGGAATTTCCTCTGGGCAAATCAACGATCCGCCTGATACACACACCGGGACACACGCCCGAAAGCAGTTGCTATCTGCTGATCGATGAGCATGGCAAAGAGACCTCGCTGTTCACCGGCGACACACTGTTCATCGGCGATGTAGGCCGCCCGGATCTGGCGCAGAAGGTTGTTGCGGAACTGACGCAGGAGAAACTTGCGTCGATGATGTTTGATTCGCTGCGTGACAAGATTATGCCACTGGCGGATGACATCATTGTCTATCCCGGTCACGGGGCCGGCAGCGCCTGCGGGAAAAATATGAGCAGCGACACAACCGATACGCTGGGCCATCAGAAAGAAACGAATTACGCGCTCAGCACGGACCTGGATCGCGAGTCGTTCATCGCGGCGCTGCTAAAAGGGCTGACGCCGCCGCCCGGTTACTTCCCGCAGAATGTGGTGATGAACATCAACGGGTACGAGAACATTGATGCAGTAATCCAGCGCGGGCAGCGGAAGCTGACTGTCGAAGAGGTCGAGCGGCTGGTGCAGCAGGAAAACGCCATCGTGCTGGATACCCGCAATGCCAGCGAATTCGGCGCCGGCCTGATCCCCGGTTCTTATAACATTGGCCTCAGCGGTAAATTCGCCAACTGGGTGGGCGTTGTCTTCCGCGATGTCAAACAGCCGCTGGTTTTAGTCAACGCACCGGGCACGGAAGAGGAAGCCGCCATCCGTCTGGCCCGCATCGGGTTTGATAATACGTACGGCTATCTCGACGGCGGTGTGCAAGCCTGGCAGGATGCAGGCCGCGATCTGGAAACCATTCAGTCCGTAACGGCGGAAGAACTTGCTGCGATCGCCTCACCCGTGATTTACGATGTGAGAAAGGAAAGTGAATTCCTCAGCGAGCACGTGATCGACGCCACAAATCTACCGCTCGATTACTGGTGGGAGCAAACGGAAAAGATAAACCCGGAAGGCGCCGCCTATGTGCACTGCGCCGGCGGTTACCGCTCGATGGTCTTCGCATCCATCATGCGCGCCCGCGGCTTGAAAAACCTGATCAATGTGGCGGGCGGCTTCAACGCCATCAAAGAATCCGGCAAGTTCCCGCTGTCCGAATTCGTCTGTCCGACGACGATGCTGTAAAAAGTTTGAATTACCGGCGCCTATTTCTGCGGCGCGAAATGATGAGAGGATATTATGATGAGACTCACCGGCTGCATCGTCGTGCTCGGTGCAGCAATCGCAACGGCCGGTTGCTATTCGGAAGATCACACGCACGCGGTCCCCGATGATGCGAAACAGCGGGCGATTGCGGCAAAGGAAGCTTTATTTACCAGACTTTCCGGCCGCCTGAAGGAAGTCATGCAGTCTGCGGGGCCTGTCAAGGCAATCGAGGTTTGCAGCCAGGAAGCCAACGAAATCGCACAGGCGGTTAGCAAAGAACAGAAAGTGAAAATCGGCCGCACTTCGCATAGGCTACGCAACCCCGGCAATCAGCCTCCCGCATGGGCCAGGAAACTCATAGCGGAAAAACCCGGCGAACCTCGTTTTGTGGAGATCGACGCTAAAACCACCGGGGCCCTGTTGCCCATCAAGCTGCAAGCCAGATGTCTGATGTGCCACGGCGAGGAAGACAAGCTTGCGCCCGGCGTTTCTGAACAGCTCGCCAGACTTTACCCTGAGGACCAGGCGACCGGGTTCAAGGAAGGAGACTTACGCGGATGGTTCTGGGTCGAAGCACCAGTAGAAGCAGAGCCGGAAGAAGCTTCGCCAAAGATTGAAAGCGAGCAAGCCATGATCCAGTACGGAAAAATGCACGAAGTGATTGGCCAGAAAAAACATCACGGACGCGTTGAACTAGCCAACGTTGCAAGGTCGAGGAATGTCTACGCCGTTGGCGCCATCGAAGGTCTGTCCGGTGAAGTCACCCTGGTCGACAGTCAGGTCGTGGCAACGCAGGTGAACAACGCGGGCGAAATCTCGACCGCCGGGAAACCCGGCCTTCAGGCAACCTTGCTGATCGGCCGGTCCGTTGCGCAGTGGAAAGAGTTTACCGTCGAATCCGATGTTGCACCCGGCGAGTTCGACGCATATCTCGCCCGTATCGCGGAAGAGAACAGCGTAGATCTTTCGAAGCCAGCGATGTTTACCATCGAGGGAGAATTCAGCGATTGCTGTTTCCACGTCATCAATGGCGCTTGTCCTGTGCATGCGGAACTGCACGGCGTGGAGATGGCCGATGGCGTGAAACCCTACAAAACCACCCAGGCCAGAATTCGCGGCAAACTTGTCGGCGTCTATGCCCGCAATGCGGCGGGCGTCATCACGCACCCGGGAACATCCACCCACACGCACATCGTCTTCCACCGCGGCGATGGGCCTGTCCAGTTAACCGCCCATGTCGAAGCCACAGGCATCGTCGCCGGTTCTGTGCTGCGCTTCCCGGCGCCTGAATAAGGCTAGTCGCGGTTACTTCGATGACTAGGATTAACTGCGATTGTTCGATTCTTCCCAGGCTATCCGCTAGTCTGTTAAGTCCAACCCACCAGCTTCCATAGGAAAATATAAATATGAGAACGATATTATTCTGCTGCATTGCCGCGTTCACCTTCGGCTCATTTGCGACGACCGCTAGCGCCCAGTTCGGCATCTTCGGCTCGTCACCTCAGGTGAAGGAAATCTCCACCGCGGAGCTGCGGCGCCTGCAAACGGAACAGAAAAAAGCTGAGGAGCAGGCAGAGCAAGCCGGTAAGACGCCGCCGGCGGCGGACTTTGTGATTGTTGATGTCCGCAGCCCGGAAGAGTACCGCGTGTCCACCATTCCTGGCGCCATCACCAAGAGCAAATACGAGAGCAACGTGAAGGCGTACGCTGGCAAGACCGTCATTCCTTACTGCACCGTCGGCGCGCGGAGCGGACGGTATGCACGGCAACTGGCCGCAAAGGGCGTGAAAGTCGTTAACTACAAAGACAGCATCATCGGCTGGTGCACGAACAAGTTGCCACTGACCGGCCCCGATGGCAAACCAACGAACGCCGTGCACACCGTCAGCCCACGGTACAAGGTTCCGTCCAGCTACAAGGCGGTTTATTGATGCGGCAGAGCGAAGCGACGTTTCGCGTCAGGCCAGGATCTGACGCACGACGTTGCCTTTGACATCCGTCAAACGCATATCGCGGCCGGCGTAGCGGTAGGTCAGCTTTTCGTGGTCGAGGCCTAGCAGGTGCAGGATGGTGGCGTGCCAGTCGTGAACATGCACTTTGCCTTCGACCGCTTCGTAACCATGCTCGTCGGTCTTGCCGTGCACGAAGCCAGGCTTCACGCCGCCGCCGGCCATCCACATGGTGTATCCTTTGTTATTGTGATCGCGGCCATCGCCCTGGGCGAAGGGTGAACGGCCGAATTCGCCGCCCCACAGCACCAGCGTATCTTCCAGCAGACCGCGGCGGTCCAGGTCTTCCAGCAGCCCCGCGATAGGTTTATCAACGGCGGTGCAGTTGCCGCGTAGCGACTCTTCCAGATTGCGATGATGGTCCCAGCCGCCATTCGTCACTTCCACAAACCGCACGCCCGCTTCAATCAGGCGGCGGGCAAGCAGGCATTGCTTTCCAAAGGCCGAGGAACCATCCGCCTGACCGAATCCGCCGAAGCGGCTACGGCGGCCGGTACTGCGCTGCTCTTCAATGCCGTACATCCGCCGCGTGGCTGAGGTTTCTTTGTCGAGGTCGAGGACTTCCGGCATTTCGCTCTGCATGCGGAAGGCAAGTTCGTACGAAGAGATCAGCCCGTCAATCTCAGCGCTCTCGCCCAGCGAGTCTGCTGCCGAGCGGTTCAGCTCCTGGGCGAAATCAAGCTGTGCCCGCTGCGCGTTGCGCGACCTGCGGCGGTTGCGTAGATTGCTGACGGATTCGCCAAAAGAACGCTGGTTAATCAGTGTTCCCTGGTAGCTGGCTGGCAGGAACGAGGCGGCGTAATTCGCCGCGCCGCCGTTGCGCCGTGGTGGATTGATCGTGATGAAGCCCGGCAGGTCCGCGTTCTCTGTACCCAGGCCGTACAGCGTCCAGGCGCCCAGGCTGGGCCGCGGAAATTGAAACACGCCACAGTGCATCTGCAGAAACGCCTGGGCGTGATTAGGCAGGTCCGTGTGCATGCCGTTTAGCATGCAGAGCTTGTCCGCGTGTTTCGAAACTTCCGGGAACAGTTCGCTGATCCATTGCCCGGATTGCCCATGCTGTGAGAACTTGAACGGGGAACCCAGCAGTTTGCCGCGGCGGAAAGAGCCTGCCCGCCGCGGTGCATCGTCGCCATTGTTGGCAAGCAGTTGCGGCTTGTGGTCGAACGTATCAACGTGGCTCGGCCCGCCTTCCATGCACAGGAAAATCACCCGTTTGGCGCGCGGTTCGAAGTGCGTCTTCTTCGGCGCCAGCAGCGGTGTGTTTTCACTCGCGCGCGCCGCGTCGGAGTGCGCCATTGCGGCGAACGCCAGGTAACCGAAACCCGAACCAGCCGTTTGCAGTAATTGTCTACGCGATAGCATTCCGGAATCTCCGCGGATTGGACACGTCAAAAGGTGACGGGGTAAGCAAGGTTACTTACGGTATTGAAACTCAGCACTGACCAGCAACGCCTGACAGAACGCACTCCAGACTTCTTCTTCCTGCCGCCTTGAGTAAACGCGATCGTCCGCCAGTTGCTTGCGGTAGCGGGCCAGAAATGCGTCTGCGGCTTTACTCTCGCGGCTAGTGGGCTGGCGGCCGTAGATGCGTGCAAACGCCGCTTCGACTTTGCCTTTGTCAGATTCGATATCCGTCAGCTTTTCCGCGGAAGCGCTGGCGGCCCGCATGACGAATTCGTTATTGAGCAGATACAGCCCTTGCGAAGGAACGGTTGTCTGCTGCCGGTTGGGCGTGATGAGCGAAGGATCGGCGGCGTCAAACAGCGCCAACGCCTCGGGGAGGTTGTCGCGGATGACGGGCAGATAGATCGAGCGGTGCGTGTTGCGCGGATCATCAATCGAAGCTGCTACGCGGTTGCGACCGAACTGAGACACCGGGCCTTCACCCGCCCGCGCCACGGCCGAGCCGGCAGGCGGCTTTGTATCCAGTTGCCCGCTGACCGCTAGCATGGCGTCGCGCAGTTGCTCGGCGTCCAGCCGCCGGGGAGCCATCCGCCACAGCAGTTCATTATCTGGATCAATCTGCATCGCGGCGGAGCTGCTGACAGAGCTTAACTGATAGACGCGGCTGGTCACGATACGTTTGATCAGCCGCTTCACGCTCCAACCGTCTTCCATAAAACCAACGGCCAGATGATCGAGCAGTTCCGGATGCGTGGGCTGCCGGCCGCCTTTGCCAAAGTCGTTTGCCGTGGGCACCAGGCCGGCGCCAAAGAGCTGCTGCCACACTCGGTTCACCATTACGCGTGCGGTGAGCGGATTGTCGCGGTCTGCGATCCAGTTGGCCAGTTCCAGGCGTCCGCTGGTCCGTGAAGAAATATCCAACGGCGATTCGGTCATCACCTGCAACGCGCCGCGACGGATGCGTTTTTCGCCCGGCCGATCTGGTTCGCCCCGCAGGTAGACGGGGCTATCGCCTATGGTCCGCGAGCCATCGAAGCTGAAGCCGCCTGCTCCGCCGAAACGGAATCCGCGGAAGCGGTAGTCGCGGCCGGCGCGTTTATCACTGGCGCCCATTGCCAGCCGCTCTGGATTGCCGTCGGCATCATACGCATCGAGCCTGGCTTGCAGCAGCGCGACGCGGCCCGATGTGAAAAACCGCTGCAACGGGTCGCTCATTTCCCGCATGGATTCGCGCGTCCGCTCAATCTGATCTTTCAACCGTTGCTGGTCCCGGTCACTCATCTTCTCTCTGGCCAGCGGCACATTGGCGCTTTCGGGCAGGGGAAGCAGTTTAGTGACGCGTTGTGCGTTGATGAACCGCACGGTGCCATAGTGCACCTGCGTGCTGCGGAAGATGCCCGCCAGCGCGTAATAGTCGGTCTGCGGGAACGGGTCAAACTTATGATCGTGACAACGGGCGCACGCCACCGTGATGCCCAGAAACGCCTGCGTGGTGACGTCGATCTGTTCGTCTACGACATCCAGCTCGAACTTCAGGCCGCTACGTTCGTTCAGTGTCTTGGGACCGATTGCCAGAAAACCAGTGGCGATGGTCTGTTCGGCTTCAACATCCGGGCTGCCCGATTTCAGCAGGTCGCCGGCAAGCTGTTCGCGGATGAACTGGTCGTACGGCTTATCTTTGTTGAACGCGCCGATCACGTAGTCGCGGTACCGCCACGCATACGGGTAATAGAAATTCACCGTCTTGCCGGTGCTCTCGGCGTACCGCACCAGATCCAGCCAGTGCCGCGCCCACTTCTCACCGAACTGCGAAGAAGCCAGCAGCCGGTCCACCACCTCGCTGACCGCCGCGGTTGGATCTTCTGCATATCGGCTTTCAAACTTGGCGGCTTCCTCTGCCGACGGCGGCAGCCCCGTTAAGTCAAAATGCAACCGCCGCAGCAAAGTGCGTGGCGCCGCATCTTCGACGGGCTTGAGGTCTTTCGCTTCCAGCGCGGCAAGGACGAAGTTGTCGATGCTGCCACGCGGCCAGTCCTTCGATTGAACGGCTGGAGGCTGTTTATCAGCGGGAGGCTGGAAGGACCAGAAAGAGCGATCCTTTTCGATATCGATCACGTATTTCTTTTCGGCCTTGGATGCTTCGCCGTCGCGCGGGTCGGGCGCGCCCATCGAGATCCAGGTTTCAAAGTGCTTGATAACTTCCGCGGGCAGCTTTTTCTCAGGCGGCATCGCCAGGTCTTTGTCCTTATGGCGAAGCGCCTCGATCAGCAGGCTGTTGCGGATGCTGCCTGGCGTCACGGCAGGTCCACGGTCGCCGCCGGCGCGGATGCCCGCCCGCGTATCGAGCGTTAACGATCCTTCAATTTCTTTGCTATCCGCCGAGTGGCAGGAGTAACATTCGTTCACCAGCACCGGCCGGATATGTTTCTCAAAGTACGCCAGCCCCTCTTTCGCAGCTTCGGGCGTCTGCTTGCCCGCAGCAGGAGCCTGGGCGTAGGCCAACCGGGAGAAACCCGGAACAGATGCGGCTATTACGAGCGCCGCTACCGTATGTAGACAAAGCAAGATCCGGCCATTCATCGACATCACCCTCAGTCAGAATTCAGCGCGCAGAAGAAATGCTTAACCGCACTAAACCACTGCGGGTTGCGGGAGTTCCGTACGAATCTGAAAAAAAGCCGCAACGCATCACGATTTAACGGGTTATATCCTCCAGTGTACGCAACCTCTTTAGCTCATCGCCAGATTATGTCCTACCGCCTGCCGTTCGCTCTCGCCGTTCTTGGTCTGCTGTCCGTCCTGGCGTGCACCCGCGAGGTTGCCGCTAAGAAATTAGACGCAGACACATTGTTATCCAGCGGCCGCCTTATCGACGTCCGTATTGAACTGCCGCCGAAAGACTGGGCGGCGCTCTGCCGGCAGGCGCCCAATGGCAGCGTTTTCTTCTCAGGGTCGCCGCAGACAAGCTCGTATACATACTTCCGCGGTGATATCTGGATCGACGATGTGAAGATCCCCGGCGTCGGTATCCGTAAGAAAGGCTTCTTCGGGTCGAACGACAACCAGCGGCCGTCGTTGAAGATCAAGTTTGATGAATATGAAGAGCAGGACCCCATCAAAGGGCTAAGCCGGCTGACACTCAATAACAACAAGCAGGATAAATCGCTGACCAGCCAGATGCTGACGTATCAGCTCTTCCGCGATGCGGGCATCGCCGCGCCGCGGTGCAATCTGGCGCGGGTCACTGTTAACGGCAATTATCTGGGCGTGTACTCCAATGTTGAAAGCATCAAGAAGCCCTTTCTGAAACACGCCTTTGGCAGCAGCAAAGGCAAGTTGTTTGAAGGGCAGCTTACCGACTTCCATCCCGGCGCCGTGCAGAATCTGGAAGCTAAGAACAAAGCCGCCGAGAAAGACCGTAGCGAGATCAAGCAACTGGCAGACCTGCTGGCGGCGGAAGGCCCGCTCGATATGGAGAAACTCGGCCAGCTGATTGATCTCGATAAGTTCTTCCGCTACTGGGCGATTGAAAGTCTGACCGGATTCTGGGACGGCTACGCGGCCAACCAGAACAACTACTATTTCTACATTCATCCAGAAACGGGCAAGGGGCAGTTCATCCCCTGGGGCGCCGACTGGGTGTTCACCACAGGTGGTCCGTTCAGCCGTCGCGGACCGGGACGCGGCGCGGCGCCGGTGAACACGGTGTACGCGCAGAGCATTCTGGCGAACCGTCTGTACCATGCGCCGGGCGCGCCGCAACGGTACGAAGCCGCCATGAAGCAGATCCTGTCCGAAGTGTGGGACGAGGACCAAATGGTGCAGAAGATCGAGCAGACACGCAAGCTTGTAGCGGACCATCTACACCCGTCGCAGCGCGGTGCACCTAAGGCGATGGAAGACACGCAGGCGTTTATCACGTCGCGGAAGAAAGCCATGCTCGATCAGCTGGCTCGCGGCCCGGCACGCATCTCGCGGGCGCCACGGCTGCCGTCGCATCAGGTGGAAACCGGCGCGGCCAGCGGCGCGTTTGAAACCACCTGGGCTGAGACGGGTAAGCAGCCGCCTACCGGCACATCGCAGATGAAGCTAACGCTGAGCGGTAAACCTGTCACGCTTACGGACGTCACAGCCACGGCCCGCCCCTTCACGTTCCCGCGGTTTTTTCCCGGCGGAGCGCGTCCGGGCAACAGCAAGCCGCCCGTGATCCTAACGCTCACAGCTTCCAGAGAAGGCGCGGCGCCGGTTACGATTAGCCTGACCATTGACCAGAAAGACTTTGTTGCCGGCAAAGAGCTGGCGGATGTCAGCGGCCGTTATCAGGAAACACCGGCAGCACCTTCGCGCCGGACAGGCGGCGGCCGGCCTAGTTTCGGCGGACCTGGTTTTGGTGGTCCAGGATTCGGGCGTGGCCCGAACCGGGTGGTTTCGGGCCGTTTGAAATTGACCAGCGCCGGCATAGAGCCTGGTGATAAGATCGCCGGTGAATTCAACCTCAAGGTCAAGGAAACACGCGGCGGCATGTTCGGCGGCGGGGGCTTTCCGCGCCGGTAAATCTTTGACTGGGAGTTGTTGTGAAGCACATTACTCTGCGTGTTGGCTGCCTTATCTGTTGCGCGCTCGCCATGCATGTTGTGGCGGGCGAAGCTGCCGGGCAAGAGACGGCGGTCACCCTGGAATCGCTACCCGCGTTGGCTGATCTGCCCGCCATCCAGGAGCTACCCGATCCGTTCCGCTTTATCGATGGCAGCCGCGTTACAACCCAGCAGGATTGGCAGCGGCGGCGGAACGAAATCCGCCTTCAGGTGCAGAAGTACATCTACGGACCGATGCCCACCGACACCGGCAAGGTAACCAGTTCCTTCAAAGACAAACGGCTGACGGTCAAGTGTTCGCACGGTGACCGTTCGATCTCATTCGACGCACGCATCAGTTACCCGTCTGAAGGTGAGGGGCCGTTCCCGGCCGTCATCTCTATCGGCCGCTGGCTGACGCTTCCCCGCGCGACTTTGACGGAACTTGGCATCGCCGTTATCTACTTTCCCAACGATGACATTGCCCGGCAGGGCAGTGCGCGCGACCAGGGCCGAGGCAAGTTCTATGAACTGTATGGAAGCGAGCATCCGGCCGGTTCTTTGATGGCGTGGGCCTGGGGTGTTGGACGTCTTATCGATGCGTTGCAGCAGACGCCGCAGACAAAGATCAACACGAAGCGGCTTGCCGTCACGGGCTGTTCAAGGAATGGCAAAGGCGCGCTGGTGTGCGGTGCGTTTGACGAACGGATTGCGCTGACGATTCCCACCGAATCCGGCGCCGGTGGAGCCAGTAGCTGGCGCGTGGCCGATACCATGCTGGCCCGTGGTCTGAAAGTGCAGACGGCGCGGCAGATCGTGGGCGAGAACACCTGGATGGCGCCCGCGTTCCGGCAGGCGGGGGACAAGGTAACGCGGCTGCCCGTCGATCAGCATCTGGTCGCCGCGCTGTGCGCGCCGCGCGGCTTACTACTAACCAGCAACACCGCCTTCCTATGGCTCGGCCGCGAGTCCAGCTACATCACCGGAATCGCCGCCCAAAAAGTCTGGCAGGCACTGGGTGTTGCCAGCCACATGGGATTCGTACAGACATCGCACCCGGATCACTGTTCCTTCAAAGAAGTGAAAGAGCTCAAGGCGTTCTGCACCCGCTTCCTGCTCGACGGCGAAGCAGACACCCAGGTGCTTAAGACCGACGGCCGCTTTAAGGTGGAGACGTCGAAATGGATACCCTGGAAGACGCCTGATTTGAAGAACGAATAACCGCGTAAACAATCGCTGCTCAACAAGTATTTTCGCAAAGTAGATTAACCCAAAACGCGAGTTTTGATGTTGCGGTATGTTCTCACAATAACCCGAAGCGCGAGCGAGGGGCGTTTGATTTGACGCAGAAAACAAGGGGTTTTGGCGATTTTGGCCCAGATCGAAAGTTGCCCGGACCGGCCACGTACTTCAAACCCCGGCGCCCCTCGCTCGCGCTTTTAGAAGTTGCACACTTTGAGGATGAAAATCACAATTCAGCCTTAAATACAAGCAGGAAACACTAACCCGAAGCGCGAGCGAGGGACGCCGGAAGCTGAAGCGCACCGCCGGTTGAAGTCCACCGTTTCAGCGAATTGTGGCCAAAAAACCGCGTTTTCGCCTCCAAATCAAACGCCCCTCGAAACTATGAAGGAAGCCTCCGTCGGTCTTAAAGTGGAAGTTAGCAGATTCTTTCACTTGACCTTGGGAGGCTTCCAGGATGTTTTACGTTGGATTAGATGTTCATGCAAAGTTTGTAGCGGTATGTGTGCTCGACGATCAAGGGAAAAAGCAGCGGGAAGTGAAGCTGGGGCCGGTGACGGAACTGCTGCATTTCCTGAAGTCGCTCGACCAGCCGTTTCATGTGGCTTACGAAGCCAGCTGCGGTTATGGCGAGTATTTCAACCTGCTGTCTCCGCTGGCCGAATCGGTCACGGTGGCGCACCCGGCGCAGTTGCACGCGATCTTCAAATCCAGCAGGAAGAACGACCGCAACGACGCCCACATGCTGGCCCGGCTGCTGCTGGTGGAAATGCTTCCGCGGGTGCATGTACCCAGCAACGAAGTGCGGGCCTGGCGGGAGATGATCGTGTTCCGCACCCGCACGGTCGAAAAACGCACCCGGGCCAAGAATGGTCTGCGTGCACTGTTGCGGACGCTGCTGATCCAGGCGCCGAAAAGTCTGTGGACGCGCAAAGGCGTCGCCTGGCTGAAAGCCCTCGAGTTCGCCAGTCCGATGCACGCGATCAAACGCGACTTACTCTTACAGGAGATCGACGATCTGAACCGTTCCATCCGGCGGATCGAAAAAGAGCTGGAAGCCTTCGCCAGCGGGAGTCCGGCTGTTGCGCTGCTGCGGACCATCCCCGGCGTTGGCATCCGCACGGCCGAAGCGGTGGCTGCGTTTATCGACGATCCGCAGCGGTTCGGCAACGCGAAGCAGATTGGTGCGTACTTCGGCCTGGTGCCCCGGCAGGATCAATCGGGTTCGACCAACCGGCTGGGACACATCACCCGCGAAGGGCCCAGCGTGGTCCGCAAAATGCTGGTCGAAGCGGTGTGGCAGGCCGTGCGTCGTTCGCCCACGGTCGCCGCCTACCGCCAGCGTATCCGCCGCGACGACGCGGCGCGGGGCAAGATCGCCACGGTCGCCACGGCGCACTATCTGTGCCGCGTGATGTGGGCGATGCTCAAGAACCAGACCGTCTGGCAGGAGAGTGGACTCGCCGCCTAAGCTCGCTCCGGCCTCACCCGCAAAGACCCGGGCGGCGTCTTCTCTGGAGACCTGTCGCACTCGCAGCCGTTGTGAGCGAGCGACGACCGGCTCCGGCGAAGACCCGCCCTACCCGTTCACTTAAAAACTTCGACAACTAGCACGTAAGTGCAGCGTAACCAGTAGAATCAACCACTTCCTTCAAGGCTGAAAGCGGAATAAGTCGCACCCTGAAGCGCGAGCTGGCGCCACGACGCCGACCCTCGAATAGGGGCGACCGAAATATGTTTTATGGCGCGCCGTAAACGGATGACGCCGGATGGACGCTTGGATTCCGCAATCAACCGCTTTCTGACTTGACGGAGGATTCCTCATGGACGCTCGCGCTTCGGGTTAGTGTGCAACTTCAAAACTCGCGCTTCGGGTTGGTGTATCGTTCTTTGCTTGAAGCGTGTTAGCGTAATGACTTTACGCATTTCAGCATTCGAAGTAACAACTCAGTACAAACAACAGCAACCGTGATGCATCACAAACTTATCTCAGCCGCAGCGCTGTTTCTCATCTTCGCCGTCCCGCAACTTTCGACGGCAGCCGATGGGGTGACTGTCCGGGAAACCGACGATGCGTTTACGCTCGATAACGGTATTATCTCTGCACGCATTCTTAAACGCAGCGGCGACATCCGCTCTTTGCGTTACAAGGGGGATGAAATTTTCACCAGCCGTTCCGGCCACGCTGGCGGGTACTGGTCGCACGATACAACGGGCGGCGTGAGACGCACTGCCCGGGTGACGATTGATCCCAAAACGAACAAAGGCCAGCGGGCGGAAGTTGCCATCAAAGGAATTTCCGGCGGCAGGAAGATGGGGCATGGCCCAGGCGCCGCCTCGGATGGAGACTTTCCTGCCGATATTGAAATACGGTACGCACTGGAAGCCTGGCAGTCTGGCATCTACACCTACTGCATCTTTGACCATCTGCCGGAGTACGGCTCCGCCACCATGACGGAAGCGCGGTTCGCCGTGAAGCTGGCGAGCTTCTTCGACTGGATGAGCGTCGACCGCTTCCGCAACAAGCACTACCCGCGCGTGCTGCCGGGTGAAGATAAGTACGTTTACACGGCTGTGCAGTCTGAGAACCGGGCGTACGGTTTTTCTTCAACCAGCCGGAAGCTGGGGTTCTATTTCATCAATCCCAGTGTTGAGTATCTCAGCGGCGGACCGACGAAGCCGGAGTTCCTCTGTCACCGCGACACCACTTCGGTGCAGGCGCCGGTGGTGCTGAACTACTGGCGTTCCAGCCACTACGGCGGTGCGAATGTTCCCGTCGAAGCGGGCGAAGCCTGGACGAAGGTGATCGGACCGTTCCTGCTGTATGTGAACCAGGGCGCCGACCCGCAGGAGATGTACCGCGATACGAAAGACCGCGCCGTGGCCGAAGCAGCGAAGTGGCCTTATGCCTGGGTGGATGCCAAAGGATATACCAAGCCAGCTGACCGCAGCACCGTGCGCGGGCGACTGGTGCTGAACGATCCCCTGGTGAAATCATTCCCCGGCAAAGTGATGGTCGGGCTGACGCACCCGGCTTACACGGCGCCGGGTTGGCGCGGGCGGCGGTTCACCATCGACTGGCAGACGGACGCCAAGCACTATCAGTTCTGGACACAGCAGGCGACGCCCGATGGCACGTTCGAAATACCAGATGTTCCGCCCGGCAGTTACACGCTGCACGCCATGGCCGACGGTGTACTCGGCGAACTGACCAAGGCGGATATCAAGATCGAAATGCCCGGCGCCATCAACCTTGGCGAAATTAAATGGAAGCCGCAGCGCCGCGGCAGACAGCTCTGGGAGATTGGAGTGCCCGACCGCAGCGCCATGGAATTCGCAGCTGGTAAGCGTTTCTTCGAGCCGGGCATTGGCTTGCAGTACCCGGAGCTATTCCCTGAAGGTGTGAACTACGAGCCCGGTCGCAGCAGCCCTGGCAAAGACTGGTTCTTCGCCCATGTGCCACGCGTCAGCGAAGACTTCAGCGGACGACCTAGCCGGGGCGGGCGCAGCCGGGGGCGGGCCACGCCCTATAACATCCGCTTCAACCTCGCAGAACAGCCAACGGGCGACGCGACGCTGCGGCTGGCCATCTGTGGCACCAGCACACGCAGCCTAGAGGTTGCCGTGAATGGCAAGTCCGCCGGCCGCATCCTACTGGGGCGTATCGATGGCGTTATCACCAAGCACCAGGTGCAGGGCCTCTGGTACGAACGCGAACACAAGATCAACGCCGCGCTGCTACGCAAGGGTGACAATACTTTGACACTGACGGTTCCCGCCGGCAGCGTGACCGCCGGCGTTGTCTACGACTACCTGCGACTTGAAATGGCAGATGACAAGTAACGCAGGAGCCCGCGTCTTAAGCCTGTGCCTGCCGCTGAAAATTGAGAATGGGTTTGAAGAACTTCTCGAATTTGACGATGGAAGATCCGCCGACGACGATGGTGGGCGAGGCGGCTTCTTCGTCACCAAGCCACTCGCCGCCGCTGAGTTCGCAGGCGTTGGCAATGTAGCCGCGGACCTTGCGGACGCGGACGGTGGCGTCGCCCTTCCAGATAGCGCGTGGCGAGGGCTCTGCGGTGAACACGATCAACCGCTCACCTACGCCTAGCAGCCAGGCGTCTTCGCCAGACGGCGCATCGGCCGGCGTTTCTTCTTCAAACTCACAACGCACATTGCCGAAAAGGAAACGCAGCGTTTCGCCCTCTTGCCTTAAACATAAGGCGGCGGAGATGACGGCCTGGGGCAGCTTGCGTCGGCTATCGCCGGGCGCCTCCTCAGCCCACACATCGTTGAACGCCCGGTCCAGACGCGCGGTAACGGCCGAGGCATCGTGCCGCAGCCAGGCGCCTGCATCGAGAACCGACTCCGCAGCAAGCGGCGTGTAAGGCGGCACCCGTGCTGCAAGCGTTGATAGATCATCTAAATAGCGGCCTGCCAGTTTGCCGTCGGCTGCGATATCGGGGTGTTCAAAGAAGTAGGGCGGGTTCTTCCGCAGTTCATCCAGCAGCGTTGTCTGCCGGGATGTAGGGAGTTCCTGCCAGATTTCGCAGGGCGCCAGGGATGCTTCCAGCTGATCGAGTTCCTGCTCTTTCACGCTTAGCAGATAGCTGACCAGCGAACGCACGGCGTCGTTTACCTGGTCCTCTAGAGAGAGCGTTAAGTTCTCACTGCCTGGCAGTTCAAGCTGCACGTTCAACCGCTGTTGGGCAGCGTCGCGCCACTGCAGAATCTTCTTATCCGGCGCCCGCCGCAGAAACGCCGAAAGGAATTTCTCCAGCCGCCGGGCAACGGCCTGCCGTTCCTGCGGTGTCAGGCATACGCTGGCGCGGTAGCGTTCCGGGTCTGCGCCCTGATGTGCCGTGAGCAGGCGATACAGAAAGATGCGGTCGTATTCGCTACGCAACTGCAAAGCGCCGACTTCCTTCATCCCTTGCGAAAGGCTGGCGTGCGACGGCTGAAAGTGGCTGAGCATCTCCACCAGCTCGGCGCCGTAAATCCAGTTTGCGTCGCGGTGCCGGAAATCGCCGCCGTAGATTCCCGCCACTTCAAAGCCGATAACGCGGATGATGTTGTGCAGAAACGCCACGGCCTGCTGGTTGATCAAACGGTCGGCCAGCACCTTCGCCCCGCGCGATCCCAGCGTGCCGGCAATCCACCACGCCCCCAGGGTCAGCGGATTGGCGCCCATCGCAAACCGCCCGATGTAGTAGGCGCCGTTGATATAAGGCCAATAAGGCTCCACCCGTTTATACATGCCGTAAAACTCAACGGCGCGGCGGATGTAGGCGTACATCTTTTTGATGTTGTACTGCTTGGCATCCACAGGCAGCTGATCCAGCACCACCAGAAACTGCAGGCTGGCGCGGCTGGCAGCGCGCAGCACACGCTCCAGGCTGGTTTCCAGCAGCGGATGATCAATGTCCGGCTGGTAGATGATCGCCACGCGGCGGATCAGGTCGTAGGCGTCGTCGCGTAGAAGTGTGACGTGCAGTTTGCCTTCGATCACGTATTTGTTGGTGCGGATACTCTCGAAGATGACTTTCGATTCTTCTTCCAGCAGCCGGAGCATCTTGCGGTCTCTGGCCGCCAGGTCCGAAAGCTCCGTGTCGGTAATCTGTTGAGCGTCCGAGCCGGAGTTGAGGTCTAACGGGCGCGGAAATTCGGTCCACTCGTGATACGTGCTGAACCGGTCGGCGAGTGACTGCTCGCGCCGTTCCACGCGGCTGACCATTTTGTCGAGTTCGTGGCGTGCTTCTTCCTGCCGCCGGTTGAACTCGTGCCGTTCGGCGTTGAGGCCGGCGCGTTCCGTGCGGATGTTCTCGCGAAGTGCGTTGATCTCGACTTCGTTATCGCTCAGACGCTGCCGTTGCCAGACGACGCTCAACAGCGCCAGGGCACCGCCGGCATACGCGCCCAGTTGCCACCATTGCCAGCCGGAAATGATTCCTGTCGCCAGCGTGCAGCCCCAGACCAGGAGCACGCCTGCAGCGATAAGGAAGACCGGTGCGAGTTTCCAGCGGTGGTGTGACATATCGGTTATTCGACGACACGCATGACATCTTGACGAGAAACTGCATTCACGGCGCAGCCTCACACGCTTTAGTTTAGCTCAGACAAGCCACCCGCGGGGCGCTCTGTGCGAGGTGGTCGCATAATCCGTTTTGCTGGAAGATGCGTTAACTGATGCCCGGGCCGACACCGTGCGTTAACTGGTAGATGGCGCCCGCGACGGCGCCGCGCAGCTTGTCCGCGCGGGCGCGGATGATCTCGCAACCATTGATGGAGGGCGCCATGGCGCGTTGCCGCGCGGTAGCGACCATCGCTTCAAACAGGCCCTCCTGGGCATCGAACAGTTGCCCGTGGATGAAGACTTTTTCTGGATTGAACAGATTCACGGCGCCGGCCACCGCGATTGCCACGTATTGAATGATGTGTTGCAAATCCTCATCCGCCTGCAATGCGCCGGATTTCAGTTGCGAGATGACGGTTGAGATTTCCAGCTTCTCACCGGTCCGCTGACTTACGAGTTCCACCAGGGCGGAATCGGTGGCGACCGTTTCCAGGCAGCCGCGGTTGCCACATCCGCACAGACGCCCGTTAGGCTCGATCGTCAGATGACCCAATTCCCCCGCCATCCCGTTGCGTCCGTATAGCAGGTCGCCATCGGCGACAACGCCCAGGCCCAGACCCGTTGTGATATCCAGTACGACGAAGTTCCGCGTCTCGCTACTGCCCTGCAACTGCTCGGCCCGGCACAGGGCGTGCGTCTCCTGCAACAAAGAGCAATCCAGATTGAGGCGGGCGGAAAGATCGGCGGCCGGCGTCTGGTGGTTGGTGACGGGCAAGTTGGGCGAAAGCTCAATCCGCCCTAAGCGGCGATCGGTCAGACCCGGCGTGCTGATGCAGGCGCCAAGCGTGACCACTCCGGGCGTATCCATCAACTCTGCGGCATGTGTGGCGAGCGTGTTGACGATGGCATCGTAGGAAGACGGTGTTTCAAACTTCGCCATGCGGCCGTCAAGCAGAACGCCATCCAGGCTGGCCGCGGCTATGCAGCATTCATTCCGGTCCAGGACCATCCCCAGAATCTGGGCGCGTTCGGTCGCAAGCCGCAGTAACCGGCCGGGGCGCCCGGCGGAGACGGTTTCGGGCTGACTTTCTTCCAGCAGGCCGCTTTCAATCAGCGGGGCAACCGCCTTGGAAACCGTCGGCGCGCTGATGCCTGTTTTGCGTGTCAGGTCGGCGCGCGAGAGGGCGCCTTCCACCTGCAGCACTTTTAGCAGGCGTTGTACGGTCATCTGCCGCAACAACGCCGGTTCGATCCGCAAAGACATAAAACGCCCACGCCCCAAAAACTAACAAACCATCATCGCCGGGAGTCAAATATACCGCAGTTTCACGCGGCGTCAGGCGGTGACGCGGTGAATGCTCTTCGCGGAAAGAATCCCATTGGCGACTATAGCAGCGACGCCAAGCCCTGCGTTATTCAACGGGGATCATCTCTGGCGGGCCAGCGGGTAGATCGTCGCCGGGCATGGGCGGCATGCCTGTCTTGGGCGAAATCAGTTGCAGGAAGCGGACAAAAGTCGGTTCCTGGCGAAGGCTTTTGAAAGCTGTATCGTCGTGCAACTGTTCGACCCGGGCGGGCGAATCGAAATAGCCCATCCGCTCTGCCTGTTGCAGGAAGTGAATCGCCCGTTGCGTGAACGATGCCTGTTGCCGCTGCTTTTTCTGCCTGGCAGCTTCGGCCGCTTTCTGAGCCGCAGCCACGGCTTCGGGTGCAGGAGCGGCGATTTCCTCGGCAGCGGCCGGTGTTTTGACGACCACCGATTTTTCATCGGGGTTGAGAGCTGTGGACGGCGGCGGCGACACAATCATGGCGTAACCGCGGGCAGCTTCGTAATAATAGTTGGGCGATCCAACGCCACGGCGGCCCAGTTCTTCAGCTGTTTTAACAACACCGCCCAGGTTCTGCCGGTTGATGCAGGCGGTGAGGCGGATGATCAGCAGATCCACTTCGTTGTGGCCGCTCCGCCAGTCCATCGCGGGCATCTGCGTGTTGGCGGCACATTCAAGGCATTTCTCTACCGAGTCCTGTTGCGACATGAAGTAGCTCAGGAAGCCGGCGCCGCATTCGCCGGAGCGGGCGGCTTGGGTTGCCTTTCCGCAGTCGCAATGGCCTTGCGCCGTGCACAAAGAGCAGATGGGGGCGGTTACCGCGGGCAGACTTGTCGCCGTTGTGCGGGCAACAGGCGAGGCGTAAGTCGCCGCCTGGGGAAACAGCAGAGCTATACACAGCACCAGCGGCAACCGCTTGAAGCAGGCCGTTAGGAGGATGCTGACAGATTTGCCACCGAGCACATGGGGAATTTTATGCTTGGTCATGAGATAACTCAGCTGTTAGCCGCACTTCCGTGCCGGGCGTGAACTCTTCGGAAACCATTTGACGACATGAGATTAGCGTCAGAAACTTCGTGTTTCGTCAGGCCGCCACACTCTCATAGGGGGGATCGCCCTCAGGTATATTTGTAAAGTAACGTGCTTTCGGACAGGTGGAAAGATGGGAGCTTAGCGCAAAATATTTGATATGGAAAGCATTTAACGGCGTGCTGCCGCGGCGCGTTGCACGTAACGCTATGCAATGCAAGCACTTACCGCATCATACTGTCTTCAGTCACAAAATTACAAGCAAAATGTCGCCCGAATAAAACTTATATATTGCGGGAAACGCGTATTTGACATGCAGTCCAGAATGTCACCGGCGTCGGACGGCAAGGTGCAAACCGACATCCATGAAGCTATCGCCAAGCTCATTGGCTACGACGCGTAGCGGCTACGGACGAATTAAATATGGCGATGCAATCCAAATGTCGTGAGTCTTAGATCGCGTCTCGAAGTTGCCGCATAACGTTGAGCGTAACCGGGCGGCGATGGTACGCGTTGATTTCAGCTTCGGCCGGATTCGCCGCTTCGGTGCAACGCCTTGTTATGCATCGCTATCGGGGGAAAGGACGATCAGCAAATGACGCTCCCTCTGATTTTGTCCCGTCTCCATTATCAAGTAACGGGCGGAATTGAGGCTCCGTGCGAATCGCGCAGATAAGTTCAGCATGCGTGTCCATATTCTCAATTGGCAACGTGGTCTGCAATTGCGTTCGTGCGACCACGGCGTCTCGCTCAACGTCCTCGATTTTGGCTTCGTACCGCTCAATCACCTGTGCCATCAGTTCGTCACTCTTGTGACCGGCAGCTAAGACATCACACCAATAACTAGGATGTGATGCGACGATAGAGAGTGCGGCTTCCAGACTCGATGCGAAACGCGACGTTTCACCGTATTGCGAGAGGTATACGATCGGTGCATGCCCATTCTGATTCGGGACGTGCCATCGGTAGAAGCAACCTCCCATTCCATCACCAGCAATTAACTCTAGCGTATCCGATGTGGGCAGCATCGCGAGCCCACTAGGCTGCGCGCCAATCACGAAATCGCAGTAGTTTGCCAGCAACTCTCGGTCGCGATCGGAGATCAGCGAGATATCCATAGGGGTTCGGTGCATAACGTCACGCGTCACCGGGTACGCGCGAAAGATTCTCAATTTCAAAACCGCCCGACTCGCGTACTCCGTTGCACGCGATTGTTACCCCGCGTCAATCGGAAGACGATGCCCCGATGAGCGCGATGGTTGAAGTGCCGGAACGCGCGATTGTCCAAAGAAACGCTCCCCACCATTCAAGGCCAGCATCAAAGTAGCCGGAACATTGATTGGACCATGAGTATATCACGAGGTCATTTTCTTGAGCATCACCGAACAGGTAATCTTTCAATTGCTCGAAAAGTGTCACGTTGCGGTCTTCTGGCTTCTGAAGCCCATATGGCGGCAAAAAAAACGACGTTTTGAACCCGTCAACGTTTGGAATCGACCAAGCGCGGTCACCGAGGGGCGTTGGGGCTACATCGTCCGAGCCCCAGAATTCCGCGAAGGAAATCCGTGATCCGACCAATTCATCAGGATTCCATTTGAAGACATGGTTCTTCGCAAGCGGATACTGATCAAAGTCGATCGTCGCGTGGCGCTGTTGGAACCGTTTGTGCGATGCGTCAAGAAACTCATACGCGGCATCGAAGTGTGAGTCGTAGCTCTGCGGCGACTCGGATTGGTAGAACGCAAATTCGAGCACGACATGTTGGAGGTCAATTTCTTCGAGCAGTGCTTCAAGCTCTTTGTCTGGTTCGATGGGCGTTGCGTTTGCCATGAGCGAATTCCAGCGGGGCAGCAAGCTATTATCACAATCGCATCGCGGTTTCTGCAGGTTTATCCGCGATTGGCGCACCCGTCAAGAAATCGCCGTCCCACAATGGACTCTCAATGGCGGTTGCAAAACGCGTCGGAACCGGCCGGTAATGGCCGTGTGAAGGGTGGGCTTGGGCTGTTTGTAGGGTGGGCTTGGGCTGTTTGTAGGGAATGTTCGCATTTGGGTGGTTTGGGTGGTATGTTACGCCGGGCGTCTGTTGCGAGTGGGCGTCTGTTGCGTGTTTGTTCCCTCACCCGGCTGGCCGTTCATTGCGATGCGAAACGCACTTCTTAACGGGTTTGTTGTTACTGGCGCCTTGCTGGCGTTCCTAGCTTTGCTGGCCGACACCGTTTGTGGTGGAGCCTGGCAGCCGGCTGGACATCGCTTCGCTGAACCAGCTTGGCGGATGGATGAAATTGGGTACCGCTATGTCTTAGAGCAGCGTGGCGGCTATGTGGACCGTCGCTATGAGTTTCCTGCGCAGCAGGCGATTGCCTGGGAGCTTCGCAATCAGTTGCACCGCATCGGCCTGCCCGAAACCAGACGCCCCGGCCAGCAGCAGGGTGTTGATGGCTGGGGCAGAAGGTGGACCACGGATGAGCTGGGCTATCCGTATTTCCAGTTGACCATCGGCCCTCAGACGCGGCGCGTTTATTACCAGCCGCACCGCCGGGAAGTGGCGGCCCGCACCCGCCGGGCAATGCAGCAGGTAGACGTCGAATCGGCTGCATCCACCGGCGTCCGCAACGCCGCACTCCGCGCGTTCAACGCGGTTGGCGATGCAAAGCGGAACGCCCTTCAGCAGAATGCAGTTGCTGATTTACTCGCACAGGAAGGGCAGCATCGCCCGCGGCCGTTCTTCGAGTCCGTTGTCGCGGGTATCAACCAGATTGGCCTGCCAGGCAGCCGTCACACCGATGCGTTGCAGTTCCAGAAGCTGCTCGAAAAAGGAATCGAAGACGCAGTGGTGCTGGCCTTGAATTCCGCAGCCAGAAGCGGCGCGAAGGAGCAGCCAGCCGTTTCGCCTCCTGCCACCGGGCAGGGCGTGCCGCAGCCCGTGATTGAAGAGCGGATCATTGAAGACTCCATTACAGAAGAACACACGCAACAGCGGACACGACCTGGCGTAGCGCCGCCGCGTCAGATTCCACCGCCACCCGTCGCGCCGCCCGTGCGGACATCGCCCGCGGTCGCGCCGCCGGTGAAGACCAACGCACCCCAGAAACGCCGCGTGCTTGAAGAACTGCCGCCGGGTCCTGTCCGCACGGATCAATCTGCGGTTCCTGCACCCGCGAAAAGGCAGTCCGCCAGCAACGGCATTCTTCAGCCGGTTGCTTACCGCGAGGTTTCGCACCAAGCGACATCGCACCCGCAGCCGCAGGTGAAACAGACTACCTACCACCGCCGCGAGACGGTGGATGCTGGCTGGGTGTTTCATCAGAACACGTTAACGCCGCTTCCTGCGGGCCGGTACGAATTACATATGTGGGCGAAAGACGCCTCGCGTGTTGACGTTTACCAGCACGGCGCCCTGCTGATGCGTGGCGCCAGATACGCACGGTATTACGAAGATGCTCGCGAGTTTCTGCGTTAGAATCATCCGCGAATTGTGAGTCTGAACTTTGAGTCCATGTTTCTCTGTTTCACATCTAAGGAGTTGATGTATGCACCGTTTGGTTACTGCCGGCTGCGTGGGGTTTCTGCTGGTTTCGCTGGCAATGGTTCAGACCGCTCGTGCAACGGATCGCCACGATCCGCCACGCTCTGTCTGCGACGTCATCACGTTTCAGGGCGGAGATCACTGCGGCAAGCCCGTGCCCTGTGTAAGAGATGCTTCGACCTGCGTGCTGATTGACAACACCCGCCCCGCGCTGACTCCGCAAGGCGTCCACGCCTTCATGGCTATGTTCCAGGCAGCTGCGGAAAAAGGTGTAGAGAACGCGACCATCCGCGCCCTCAACGGCGCCAAAGTTGCACCCGCCTGCACCGATTGTGAGAAGAAGTAGCGCGGCTTCCGCCATCCAGGCTACATCTCGTCCCCTCGCCCCTTTGGGGCATTGGTATCTACACAAGTTTTTCGCTTGCGCACATTAACCCGAAGCGCGAGCGAGGGGCGATTGATTGAGTACTTAAAACAAGGGGTTTTGGCGAATTAGCTTCAAGTCGATAGTTGTCCTGACGGGCCATTTCTGGTCAGCGTGGGACGCCCCTCGCTTGCGCTTCGGGTTGGTGTTCCGTCCTTCAAATAAAGCTATATAGCTACTTCACCTTATGCAGGTTTCGATTTGTGTAGATACCAATGCCTTTGGGGAGAGGGCTAGGGTGAGGGGGTACAGCATCCGCGCTCTAACGCTTAGAGCGTGAAACGAATTGCCAAAAGCTTCTGGCCGGTGGCGCTCTCTACTTAGGCTGAACGGCGGCCTTCAGCTTTAATGCCTCACTGGCTTCGGTCTGTTTTTCCAGCAGTGCTTTGGAACGCATCAGGGCGATGGTTCCCGCCACCATGGCGACGCCGGCGGGCCACTGGGCCATTTCCATCTGTTCACCGGTGAAAAACCAGGCCAGCAGCACGGTGACGAAGGGGGTGGCCGTCTGGGCTGCGGTGGCGATCGAGGCGCCGTAACGCGCGATGGCGGCATACAGGAACACGTGTCCCAGCGCGATGCCCAGCACCGCAGAACCTGCCAGCAACGCCCACGGCCGCCAGCCGGCATCGGCCAGCACGCCGTAGTCGCCCCACGTCAGCATGGCTGAAAACGTGCCGATAGAAACCAGTTGCGCGACCACCGCAAAGCTGAACAACGGCGAGACATCGCGCAGGAAATGCCGCACACTGACAACGTACATGCCAAAGAAAAACGCACACGCCACCATAATCATCACGCCAGTCAGCGAGACCGCCACCGCAAAGTAACCGCCGAAATATGCGAATGCGATAAACCCGCCCACCAGCAACACGCCGCCCAAATAAAACATCGGCTGCCTGAGCAACCGCCGCTCGTCAGCAAAGAGAATCATCGCCGCCAGCGTCGAAAACAACACGGCCAGCCGCGCAAAGAAGCCCATCGCCTGCGCTTCCAGGTAATACGGCGCCATGCCCCACAGCACCTGCCCCATGAAGGAGCAGCACGCGGGGATAATACACGCCAGCACAATTCTGCCTGTCAGGTCGCCACGC
This sequence comes from Pirellulaceae bacterium, assembly GCA_965233625.1. Lineage (GTDB taxonomy): Bacteria > Planctomycetota > Planctomycetia > Pirellulales > Pirellulaceae. Next base: position 4,488,704 of record OZ247499.1, on the reverse strand, counting down.
CGCAGGCCCCAGATCACTAGTGGTAGATACAGCACCGCAATCAGGGGGTAACGCACACCATTGGCCGTCCAGGCATCGACCGATTCCGTCAGACCTTTCAGCAGCACCGGCGTAGAACCCCAGCAGAGGATCACACCCATCAGCCCAATCGCGCCGAACGATAAAGGGCCATTGCCGCGGGCCGGGGCGTTTGGGGTAGGCAAAGCAGACTCACAGGTGGGAAGCGGTTGGAGCGGAAGGTTGGTAGCTCCATCATACCCGGAAGCAGAATTTATCTATATCCGGCATATTGCCACAGTTGTGGATACAAGATTGTGGCGTTTTCCATATCACACCACGTATAGGCCGGTACACTAACCCGAAGCGCGAGTTTTGAAGTTGCACACTAACCCGAAGCGCGAGCGAGGGGCGATTGATGTAGAGGCGAAAACAAGGGTTTTTGGCCGCATTTCGCTGACAAGGGTGGACTTCAACCGGCGGTGCGCTTCAGCTTCCGGCGTCCCTCGCTCGCGTTTCGGGTTGGTGTGTGGTGGGAAAGCGAAGGGGAGAGGCGTGTTTATCTTCCTGCCACAATTAGCATTCGCTGAGATTGACGGGAATCTGCACCGCGAGGCCGCCGTCAGAGGTTTCTTTGTATTTGGCGTTCATGTCGAGCGCGGTGTTCCACATGGTGCGGACGACATCGTCCAGCGAAACGCGGGCTTCCAGCGGGTTGCGCTGCAGCGCGATGCGGGCGGCGCTGATGGCTTTGATGGCGCCCATCGCATTGCGTTCGATGCAGGGGATCTGCACCAGGCCGCCGACCGGGTCGCAGGTCAGACCCAGGTGATGCTCCATCGCGATCTCCGCTGCTTCGGCCGCCTGCCGGGGCGACCCGCCGAGTGCTTCGCAAAGTGCAGCCGCGGCCATCGCAGATGAAACGCCGATTTCCGCCTGACAGCCGCCCATCGCGGCCGAGATGGTGGCGCCTTTTTTGAAGATGCAGCCGATCTCTGCGGCCGTCATCAGAAACCGGATGCCCGCGTCTTCTGCCACTTCGCAGAAACATTCCAGGTACATCAGCACGGCGGGAATCACGCCTGCTGCGCCGTTGGTCGGCGCCGTCACGACCCGGCCGAAGGCGGCGTTTTCTTCGTTGACCGCCAGTGCGAAACAACTGACCCAGTCCAGCACACAAGCAAAATCACGCGGCTGCTGGCAGATGCTGGCGATCCATGTTTCGCACGCCTGCGGTGGTGCACCGCCCAACAGCTTTTGCGCCATGTAGGCCGCGCGCCGCTTGACGTGCAAGCCGCCGGGCAGTTCACCTTGGGTGCAGCAGCCACGGAAGATGCTGTCGATCATCGTCTGCCGGATGGTGCGGACGCCTGCGTTGATTTCATCGGGCGAACGCCAGGCGGCTTCGTTCTGCATCACCAGCTGGTGGATCGCCATGCCGTTGGTTTCGCAGTGGGCCAGCAGATCGGCAGCGGTTTCCACGGGAAAGGGCAACGCAACATTCGCCGCTGCGTCTTCGGTTTCGCCTTGCTTCACCACAAACCCGCCGCCAACGGAGAAGTAAACGGCGGTATGCAGCGGGCCGCTGTCGCCACTGGCGGTGAATCGCAGTGCGTTGGGGTGTTCTTCCAGTTGCTCCTCAAAATGGAAGCGGATGTCTTTGACGGGGTCGAACGGTAGCTGCCGGCCGCAGAATTCCATGCTGCACGATGCTGCAATCTGTTGCAGGCATTGTTTCATTTCCGCCTGCTGAATGGTCTCCGGGTCACGACCGCATAGCCCCAGCTGCACGGCGATATCTGTGCCGTGCCCTTTGCCGGTCTTGGCCAGCGAACCATACAGATCCACCTGCACCGCGGTAACGCCGGGCAGCACTTCTTGCAACTCGCTCACAAACCGCTGCGCCGCGCGCCACGGTCCCATGGTGTGCGAACTCGAAGGTCCGACACCGATCTTAAACATGTCGAAGACACTCAGAGCGGACATGACTTGCGCCTTTGGAAGTCTGGCTTCAAGATTGTGTGAGGCGGTGACGGTTCATTGTAACCCATCGTGGAAAAACAGCAGGCCTCTGCGAATCACCACAGGTCTGGTCCGGCCACATTCCCGCTGCGAAGGCGCCCGCGCGGCGGTCCGCAGGTTGTCAGAAGCATGGTTGTAGTAAAGAATGCCCGGCAGACAACCTCTGCATCTGATCGATGCATTTTGTTTCACCAAGAGTTCTGAAGGAAGGCTCATGCCGCGCCTCTATATAATTATCTGCTTCTTCGCACTCGTATCACTTCAAGGCCTGGGGTCTGTCGTCGCACAGGTTGATACCGGCGCGCCAACCGATGAACCTGCCCAGCCCACCACCGTGGTTGAAGTGAAGCCCGGCGCCGACGACAAGAAGATCGACGCGCGGATCAAGAAGATTCTCGACGCCACCGAGTGGTATGAAGATGTGAAGATCGTGACCGATGAGGGCGTCGTGTTTCTGATCGGTGTCGCCGAAGACGAGAAAGCCCGCACACGCGCCGCGGAGATTGCCGGCCGGGTCGAAGGCGTTGTGACGGTCATCAATAAGATGAAAGTTAAGAAGCGCGATATCTGGGACCTGCAGCCAGCGATCGACGGATTGAAGGACATGACAGAGGCGTTTGTGACCAATCTGCCTTTCATCGGCCTGGCGATTATCGTGCTGATCATCGCCTGGATCATCTCCAGGTTCGCGACTTCCATTGCGAAGGGCGCCCTGGGCAGATATCTGGATAACAAACTCTTAAGCGGCGTTGTTTCGCGCGTGGTGGGTATCGCGGTGCTGCTGGTGGGCGTTTATCTCATGTTGCAGTTAACCGGAATGACGGGGCTGGCGATGACCGTCATGGGCGGCGCCGGTGTATTCGGCCTGGCGATGGGTTTTGCATTCCGTGATATCGCCGAGAACTTTCTGGCCAGCCTGCTGATCAGCCTGCAGTCTCCGTTTCAGATGGGCGACCTGATTGAAGTGGATGGCAAGATGGGCTTTGTGCAGAACGTAACGATGCGCGGCACGTTGTTGATGACGTTTGATGGCACATTTATTCAGATCCCCAACTCCATCATTTTCAAAAGCGTCATTCTGAATTACACCGCCAACAAGAACAAACGCGGCGACTTCAAAGTGGGCATCGGCTACGACGATTCCATCACCACCGCGCAGGATGTGGCGATCAAAGTGCTGAACGAACACCCCGCTGTGTTGCAGGACCCGGCGCCTGCGGTGCTGGTCGAATCGATGGGCTCATCCACGATCAACCTGGGTGTTTATTTCTGGGTCAACAGCGAAGAACACAGTTGGGTGAAGGTTCGCTCGGCGTTGATCCGCATTATCAAGCAAAGTCTGTTCGACGCCGGTGTGACCATCCCGGACGACGCCCGCGAAGTGATCTTCCCCAACGGCGTGCCGGTCAACATGCTGGAAAAGGACGCCCCGCCTCAGGAGCCCAAACGCCGCGCAGGCGACGCCAAAGATCGCGAAACCACTTCCGCATCCGAAGGCTCACTTGATAGCGAAGCCGCCGAGATCAAGGCCCAGGCCGATCAGGCGCGGCAAGTGGAGGGCGAGTCAATTAACGAGGAAGAGGAAGAAAAGAAATAACCTTGCTGGCGCCGGACTCAATGCGGCAAAGCAACTAAGGCGCCGCCGACCGGGCAGACGCATCTGCGCCGCGCGGACTGCTGGTCGCGGACTGTCTCTTGAAGAAGTACGTGGCTGCCGAAACAGCGCCGACCACCACCAGGCTGAAAAACGCACCCAGGCAGAACACGCCGCCCCCCAGGAATACGCCGAACAGCAGCGAGCCTTCGCCGGCTGATCCTGACCGGGCAAGTTCCGCTTCAACAACTTCTCTCGCCGTGCGTTCGGAAATAGTCCTGATTTCATCCTCGCGATAGCCACCGTCCTGACTGAACACAGGCGGGGCGAAGATCAATTCGCCGGCAACCAGGGTTAGTAAAGCTAGCAACCAGGCCAGCACGCACACTTTATTACTGCCCATCACGCACCATTTGTTGAAGAATGTCGGCAAACTTAGTCCGCCTATGGTATCTGCTGGAAATGCTCAAGCAAGTTCCCGCCGCGATGGACGGCTTCTGCTGGCCGTCCGAGCCTGCTTTCTTGGGCTGAAACCTGCGTTAAACCCGCGCTGAAGCGGGGATGTAGCGGCGCCCTGCCGCAATAACCGGCGGAACCGTTCCAAACCGCCATCTTCCGGCTGATCTCAGGGATTTCTAGCGGGCGCAGGCTCAATCGCCCTAAAGCGACCAGTTTACCAGGTCGATACGAGTGGAGAGACGTCGCCCCACCACGATGTGCTGGATGCGATTTGTGGGCCGGGGCCGCGACATGCGGCGCTGGACGGCGTCGTGCGGGATTCTGTCCCCAGAAGAAACGCACACCACAAATTGAATTTCCGACGACCGTCAGCCAACTGGCGGAAGTTGTCCTCCGGCTGATTTCCCCCAACTGCAAGCTGGAGTCGTGTGACGGGCAGGAAGCGATTCCCACCCGTCCGGTACCATCAGCAAAAAATGCTGGAAGACAACCCAAAAACACAAAGAACTTGCAAAGGGTAACGCCTCATGACTCGTATTAACACGAACGTCAGTTCACTGGTAGCGCAAAACACTCTCGGACGCGCCAACGACCAGTTGCAGGAAGCACTTGACCGGCTCAGCACAGGTCTGCGGATTAACTCCGGTAAAGACGATCCTGCCGGTCTGATTGCCAGCGAAGAGCTCCGCAGCGATATCGTTGGCGTCGAAAAAGCCATCGTCAACAGCGAACGCGCCAACCAGCTGATCGCCACCGCAGACAGCGCTCTGGGCCAGGTCAGCTCGCTGCTGAACGACATCCGCGGTCTGGTTACTGAAGCTGCCAATACCGGCGCCTTGAGTGACGATCAGATTGCGGCGAACCAGCTGCAGGTGGACTCGTCGCTGGAAGCGATCGACCGTATTTCGCAGGTCACCGCCTTCCAGGGCCGTCGTCTGCTCGACGGTAGCCTCGACTTCATCACCAGCGGCGTTGATAACTCGCAGCTAACCGCACTGAAAGTGGATCAGGCCAACTTCGGCACGCTCAGCGAAATTGGCGTGAACATCGAAGTTGACGCTCAGGCCACCCAAGGCCAGCTGACCTACGGCTTCGACTCGATCGCCGAAGACGTCACACTGGAAGTCGGCGGCTCCAACGGCTTTGAAGCCTTTAACTTTGCCGCAGGCAGCACCGCCGAGCAGATCGCTACGGCTGTCAACCTGGTCTCCGACGCCATTGGCGTTACCGCCCAGATCGTCGAGCAGGATGCTCAGGCCGGTTCGGCCACCATTTCCAGCTTCGGCGGAGACAACGATATTGTTCTGACAGCCGATACGGCAGGCGTTGACGCCGGTAACATCCGCGTCTCTTACGATGCTTCGGCTCCAGGTCAGGCTCTGGGTGTTGCTTACACCGCGCCAAGCGGCGGCGACGCTGGTACGCTGGCTGTCACGCTGGCCACCTCGGCTGCGACCGGAGCAACGGCGGAAATCGACGATCCAGGCGATGTCAACAACGCTCTGTCGATCACCGCTAATATCGCCAGTGCCGAGTTCAACGGCGTGGAAATCGAGTTCGACAATACCGGCGCCCTGGCTGCCCCGACATTCTCCTACGACCACAACGGCCCGAACTCGGTCGGTCGTCTGACAATTGCTGTCGATGACGGCACGAACGGCGGCACCACGGCTGCCGACATCATCACCGAACTGACCACGAATGCGGCATACGCCGATATCGCGGAACTGTTCACGATCGCCCATGTTGGCGAATCGGACGGTTCGGGCGTGGTGGACCTGAACGGCGTTCACGCCACAACCCTCGATGGCGGCGATGCTGGCGGCGTGATTACTTCGACCGCTAACGACATCATCGCAGCTATCAATAACGATGCTGGCGCTGCCGCCGATCTGACGGCCAGCCTGGCAGCAGGCAATGATGGTCACGATACCGTAACGGCATACAGCGAATTCGCGACCTCAGGCAGCGAAATCGCTAACAACGCCTTGCAGTTCACCGGAGACGTAGACTCGGCCAACATCCGCTTCACGTCGGTTGCTAACCAGGCATTCAGCGTGGACACAACGACAGATCCAGAAGTCACCGACTTCGCCTCGGTCGTAGTTCAGGGCGATGCTGCCGACTCAAGCTTCACCGTAACGGCCCGTCAGCGCGGCGGCGAATTCGATGGCATCACCATCGATGTCAACGCCGGCGCCGCCAACGATACGGTTGTCTTCGATCCAAACGCGAAGACGCTGACGGTCAATGTTTCCGCTGGCGCCCCAACGGCTGCCGATGTGGTCAACCTGATCAACAACGACACCTACGTCAACGACTTCTTCAGCGCCAGCATCTTCGGCGGTGGAACAGGCGCCGGTAACGTGAACAGCACCAACAGTTCGGTGACCTCCGGCGGTGTTACCAGCGAAGGTACGACCATCATCAACCTGGCAACCAACGAGAACGGCAATGTCACCACGACAGCGCAGGATCTGATCGATTTCTTCGACGATCCAGCTAACGCTGCCGCTCTGGGAGATCTGGGCATCAGCATCTCGAACCTCGGTTCTAGCGATGGTTCGGGCGTTCTGGCTGCCACAACGTCCGATCTTGAGTTCGGTACGCTGGGCCAGACCTTCACCGACTCTGCCGCAGCAGCGACCACAAATGCTGCAAACGGCGAAGACGCCCAGCTGACGCTGACCGCGTTGAATGTCGGCGCCGAATACGATGGCGTAGAGATCCGGTTCGAAGATACGGTTACCCAGGGTAACGAAGAATTCTCGTACGATGCGGACAACAAGATCCTGACCATCAGCGTTGAAGATGGTGTGACCACGGCGGCTAATGTCGTAACGGCCTTTGCCGGAGCAGATGCGGAAATTACCGACCTGTTCTCGCTGGCTGCGACCAACGCTGGCACCGCGGCTGTGACAATCTTTGACACCGGCGTTACCGAAGGCGGCGTTACCACCACGGGTACGGCCCAGGGTATCGCCCTGCAAGGTAACGAAGACGCCGGCGCCGGCGGACTTCAGTTCCTGGCTAACGATTTCGGTTCGGCCAGCTTCGTCTCGGTGACCACCATCACCGGCACCTTCGACCTGACCGATGCAGATGGCAACCAGGCCACGCGGAGCAACGGCACCGATCTTCAGGCCCGTATCAACGGTATTGAAGCAGTCGCCGAAGGCCTGCGGGCTTCGATCAACACGACCTCGCTGGACATCACCTTCTCGGTTGGTGAAGATGTCGCCGCAGGCGATACGATCAACTTCAGCATCACCGGCGGCGGCGCCCAGTTCCAGCTGGGTCCCGATGTGGTCAGCAACCAGCAGGCCCGCCTGGGTATCGAGAGCGTCAACACCGCTAAGCTTGGTGGCGTGAACGGTCGCCTGTTTGAACTGCGTAGCGGCGGCTCGAAGTCGCTGACCAACGACATCACCGGCGCCGCCAACGTGGTGGAAGAAGTGATCACGCAGGTGACTTCGCTTCGCGGTCGTCTCGGCGCCTTCCAGTCGACGACCATCGAGTCGAACATCTTCACGCTGAACGACACGTTGACGAACCTGACCAACGCCGAAAGCGAAATCCGCGACGCTGACTTCGCTGCTGAATCTGCACGGCTGACACGTGCTCAGATTCTGGTGCAGTCCAGCACCTCGGTTCTGGGAATCGCCAACAGTAACCCGCAGAACGTACTGTCGCTACTACGGTAGTCCGTTCTAAGAACGGGTTCACAGAACCCGCGCAAAAACAGAACCGCCGCCTCTGAAAAAGGGGGCGGCGGTTTTCTGCGTAAATAAATGTAGGTAGCAGGGCGAAGAAATGGGAAGAATTCAATCCAACGTCGGCATCATTACCGGCGTGCCCATTACGGACACCGTGGATCAGCTAATCGCCGTTTCCGCGCAGCCGCGCAACGCGCTGGTCGTCCGCAATCAGGGCTTGCAGCAGCAACAACTGGCCGTCACACAGCTGACCGCGCAGGTGCTGGGAGTGCAGTTCGCAGCAGAGAAACTGTCGAACCCGGACGTCTTCCAGGCCACCACGGTCAATTCCTCCAACTCATCACTACTCACCGCCAATGTCACCGGGCAACCCGTGCTGGGCGATTACGAATTCACGCCCGTGCGTCAGGCGCAGACCCACCAGCTGCTGGGCAGCGGCGTCGCCAGCCGTACCGATCCGCTGGGCACAGGCACACTGCGGATTTCTTCTGGCGGCTTTGTCGATAACGCGGCGTCGCTGGAAACGCTCAATGGCGGCGCCGGCGTGCAACGCGGCAAAATCAAAATCACCGATCGCAGCGGCACTTCCGCCGTCGTCGATCTGCGGTTCGCCCAGACCATCGACGATGTGCTGCAAGCGATCAATCAGACCGACGATATCGACGTCACCGCGGAAGCCACCGGCGACAGCATCCGCCTGGTCGATAACACCGGCTCTACCACCGCCAACCTTCAGGTGCAGGAATCCGGCGGCGGTTCGACGGCGGCCGACCTGGGCCTGGTGAACATCGATGTTGCCGCCTCGACCGCAACCGGGCAGGACATCCTCAGCCTGAACGAGAACATTCTGCTGGAACGGCTGAACGACGGCGCCGGTGTCAGCCTCAATAGTTCGCTGGCTGATCTTTCCGTTACCCTTAGCGACGGTACTGCGCTTTCGATTGATTTTCTCGCCGTCGCAGGCGAAGGAGAAGAAGCCGGAAGCGAACGCACACTCGGCGACCTGATTGAAACCATCAACGCTGCCGACCCTGCCAAGCTGCAAGCTTCGATCAGCGCGGACGGCGACCGTCTTGAGCTGACCGACTTAACCGGCGGCGCCGGCGAGTTCACCGTTGAGAGCGCTCTTTCGGGAAGTGTTGCCGAAGATCTAGGTCTGACCGGCGCTGCCGTGGGCGGCGTTATCACCGGCACAAAACTTCAGCAGGGGCTGAAATCCTCGCTGCTCACCAGCCTCAGCGGCGGCAACGGCAGTGCGGACCTGGGCAGCATCGATATCACCAATCGCGCCGGCGCCACCGCCACGGTTGATCTTTCCGGCGCCGAAACGCTGGACGAAGTGATCGACGCGATTAACGACGCAGGGATCGACGTCTCGGCCCGCGTCAACGACGCGCGCAACGGCATCACCATTACCGATAACACCGGCAGTTCCGGTTCGCTCATCATCGCATCGGCCGACGCCACCAACAGCGCCGAGGCGTTGGGGCTGGTCGTCAACGATACGGTCAGCAGCTTCGATACCGGTTCGCTCGATCGTCAGACGGTTAGCGAACAGACGCTGCTTTCCGAACTGAACGGCGGCCGCGGTGTGGCGGGTAATTCTTTCATCATTGAAGATGGTGAAGGCAAAAGCGGCGCCGTGAATATCGCCGCGCTGGGCATCGAAACCGTGGGCGATGTGATCGATGCGGTGAACGGCCTCTCGCTCAAAGTCAAAGCCCGCATCAACGATAGCGGCGACGGCATTCTGCTGATCGATACCTCGGGCGAAGGCGAAATCTCCGTCCGCGAGTCCGGTTCGGGCACTGCTGCCGCAGACCTGCATCTGCTGGGCGGAACCAAAGAAATTGACATCAACGGGCAGCTGACCACCGTCGTCGATGGCTCCACCGTTTTTGAATTTGAAATTGGCGAAGAAGATTCGCTGGAAGACCTGGTCGATAAGATCAACGCCTCGGGCGCGGGTGTTTCCGCGTCGATCTTTGCCGATGGTTCCGGCGCCACACCCTTCCGGCTGTCGCTGGTCAGTCAGACGGCGGGCAGCGAGGGCGAATTACAGATCGACGCCCGTGATACTTCGTTCCGTTTTACCGAGATCACAAAAGCGCAGGACGCATTGCTGCTGTTCGGCGGCAGCGGATCGGCGGGCATTCTCGCTTCGTCTTCGTCCAATACCTTCGATAGCATCCTGGAAGGCGTAGAACTGAATATCACCGGAACGTCCGATAGCCCGGTGACCGTTTCCGTGAATCAGACCAGCAGCCAGACGATCAGTAACTTGCAGCTGTTCGTAGATTCGTACAACAAACTACGCGACTCCCTCGACAACTTCACGTTCTTCAATGCAGAAGAAAACACGAAGGGGCCGCTGGCGGGTTCAAACGAAGCCTTGCGGGTCGAGTCGGAAGTGTCAGCCCTTGTCACCAGCCGCTTCTTCAACGCCGGCCCGATTCAGTCGCTGGCGGAAGTGGGCATTACGATTAACGACAAGGGCAAACTGTCTCTGGATAAAGCACGGGCGGAAGCCAAGTTCGCCTCAGACGCAGATGCGGTGGAGGAGTTCTTTACGACGGAAACGGTTGGCTTCGCCAATAAAGTTTCGGCGTTGATCGAAACGCTGGCGGGCGAAGAAAGTTCTCTGCTGGTCAACCGCGCGGTGGCGTTGCAGGCGCGGATTGATGTGAACACGCAGCGGATCGATTTCTTCACTTCGCGGCTGGAGCGTGAACGCGAAAACCTGCTCACCAAGTTCTACAACATGGAATCGGTGATCGGAAAGCTGCAGAACAATCTGTCGGCCATCGGCGCCATTCAGGCGTTGCCCCCGCTAACGGCGGCTTCGTCCAGCTAAAACGCTTAGGTCGCAGCCCGGACGCAGCCGGTATAACCCGTACTTTGCGCCCGCGCGCTGATGCTGAAGCTGTGGCATGCCGACGACTGAAAGAGACGCAGTCCTTTCCCTTCCGCTATAACCGGGCGCCGCGATGACACAAGCCGCACGCAATACGTACCTCGAAACGCAACTGATGACCGCCACGCCGCAGAAGCTGCGGCTGATGCTGATCGACGGCGCCATCCGCTTCGCCAACGTCACGCTCAACCATTGGGAGCAGGGCGACAACGACGCTGCCTTCGAGTCGATCGTGCGTTGCCGCAGCATCGTCAGCGAACTGCTAATGACGATCAAAGGCGAAGAGAGCGACCTGGCGCGCAAAGTCGCCGCCATCTACCTCTTCCTGTTTCAGCACCTTACCGAAGCACAGCTGCACCGCGACGCAGATAAACTCAAGAAGGTGCTGACCATTCTGGAAGAAGAACGCGTGACCTGGCAGGAGGTCTGCGAAAAACACTCGCAAGGTGTGGCGCCTGGTATGGCCGCGGCAAGCGTGCGGCAGGAAATCACCACCCGCAACACCCCCTCCGACGCACCAGCCAGCACACCGCCACCCGCAGCCCGCAACCCCATCCCCGCCAGCAGCACCGCAGCGCCAAGCGGCGGTTTCTCTTTCGAAGCATAACGCCGGCCAAACACACGCAGCGCCCCGAATCACGTCCCCTCGCCCCTTTGGGGAGAGGGTTAGGGTGAGGGGATACAACCTACAGCCTGAAAGACTTATGCAGCATTTAGAAAGCGAATAGCATTCGCCAGAACAGATACAGAAGTGCTTCCCCTCACCCCAGCCCTCTCCCCAAAGGGGCGAGGGAGCAAGAAGTACCTTCTAGCATCACTCAGCGTTTGTGCGGCTTGAGTTGCACAAAGTCTTTTAACGCTGCTGAGAGCTTGGCGACCGTCGCTTGGTGGTCCGGCTTATCTGCCAGATTGTGCACTTCACCAGGGTCGTTCGCATGGTCGTACAGCTCGCGGCCCGCTTTGCCTTCTAACCATTCGGTATAGCGGTATCGCTCCGTGCGGATCGAATAGCCCCACGCGTTTTTGTTGTGCCATACCTGTGTCACAGCTGGCTTCTTCCAAGTGGCCGAAGCGGGATCTTTCAGCAGCGGCTGCAGAGAGGCGCCTTGTAGATTTTCTGGCGCCTTCAGGCCACAAAGGTCAGCCAGCGTCGGGTAGAGATCCACCAGTTCCACCGGCTTCTGGCTGGCGGCGCCTTTGGCAAGACCCGGCGCCGAGATGATCAGCGGCATACGGGCCGAGCGTTCAAAGGCTTTGCGTTTGTACCACAGGCCTTTCTCGCCCAGGAAGTAACCGTGGTCGGACCAGAAGACGATCACCGTGTTTTCCATCAGACCATTTGCTTCCAGCGCATCCAGCAGCTTGCCTACCTGCGCGTCTACGAACGAGTTGCAGGCGTAGTAAGCCTGTTTGCACTTGCGGGCCTGTTCCACACTCACGCCCTTGAAGTAATACGGCCAGTTGCGGGTGTCGCGCTGAATGGCCATGGCGGGCACGTCTTCCAGATCCTTCTTCGCCTCGTCCAGATCGGGCATCGTGATCTTGTCGAGCGGATACTGGTCGAAATACTTTCTGGGCGCCACGTAGGGGCAATGCGGATTGAAGAAACCGGCAGCCAGGAAGAACGGTTTGTCTTTGTTCTGTTTAATCAGTTCGACAATCTTCTCAGCCACCATGCCGTCGGTGTGCTGCTCGTCTTCGCTCTCCGGGTCCCACCAGGCCATCGAGATGCCTAGACCGCCTTTGCGGGGTTTCGTGTTTCCGCCGTACCGCGTGATGTTATCTTCCTGCTTGCGGTCGATACCTGCCGGGTTGAAACGCTGGTCCCAGGTCTTCGGATCGTCGTTGCCATCGGTCCCGATCATCGACGGATTGCCATAGTGATAGATCTTGCCCGCACGCGCTGAGAAGTATCCGTTGTTACGGAACAACTGCCCCAGCGTCACCACGTCAGGATTCTTCGCACGCAGTTCATGCTTCAGCGTATGCATATCCAGCGTGTCGGGCCGCAGTCCCGTCATCAGACTCGCCCGGCTCGGGCCGCACAGCGGCTGCTGGCAATACGCGTTATCAAACCGCACACCCTGCTTGGCCAGGCGCTGCAGATTCGGCGTCTGCACCTGCGAGTTGCCATACACACTCAGGTCGCAGTTCATATCATCCGCCGCAATGAACAGCACATTCATCTTCTTCGCAGCGTGAGCAGAGTGCCCGCACAAGATTGCAAGAACGATGCAAAGACAGACGCTAAACGGACGAAATAGTGGACGTTGCTCTAAGGGCATGAGAATCCTACAAGGTAGTGGCGTTATCCGGGCGTAGCATCAGGTCCCCTCGCCCCTCTGGGGAGAGGGTTAGGGTGAGGGGGCACAGCATCACCTTCGCGCCGGGAGAGCCGGGAAGATTCGCGGTGTTGCCCAGAATAATATCCGCACCCATATGCGTGCAAATATTCTTTCCTTACCCGCGCAGATCGCTCATCACGCCGGTGGAATCGGCGAATTGTTGGGTGGGCACGCCGACGGCGTTCAACATGGAAACAAACAGGTTGGCCAGCGGGACTTTCTTGTCGTCTTCGAAAGCGTGCAGTTTGCCGTGCTTGAAGCCTAAGTGGTTTCCGCCTGCCAGTTGGATCGGATAATTCTTCGTACTGTGCGAAGCGTGCGGATGGGCCGAACCCCACAGCACCACCGTGCGGTCGAGCATGTTGCCGTCGCCCTCGGGCGTCTCCTGCAGCCGCTTCAAAAAGTATGCATGCTGCTCTGCCCGCCAGCGGTCCCACTGCCCGGCATAGTCGGCGGGCCGCTTGTGGGCGATGTCGTGCGTGGCGCCTTTGTAGCCCAGCGTGTACGTGGCGTAGTTCCACAGTTCACTATTGGAAGACTGCTCACTTTCCAGCATCAAGGTGGCGTAGCGGGTGCAATCGGTCTGAAACGCAAGGTACACCAGGTCGTACATGCAGCGGATATATTCCTGTGGTTCTTTGTGCGAAACCTCCAGGTTCAGTCCCTTGGTGTCAACTTCTGGCAGCGGCTGGTGGGTCCACTGGCTGGTGCGTTCGACGCGTTTCTCCAGCGCGCGGATCGATTCCAGATATTCGTCCACCTTGGCGCCGTCGGCCTGTCCCAACTGGTTCTTAAAGCTGCGGCTGTGTTCCAGCATCAGGTCTAAGATGCTCGCCTCACGCTTCAGTCCGGCGCGGACCTTTTCGATTCCCTTGCCGGCATAAGGCTGAAACATGCGGTTAAAGATTTCCTGCGGCTTATGCAGCGAAGGAACCGGCCGTCCCGGTCCGCGGTGCGAAAGTGTTTTAGCCGAACCGTACGAACCTGTGCCGCCTTCGGTTCCTAAAACCAGAGACGGGTAACGCGTCTGGTGCCCCAGGTGATTGGCCGCGACCTGATCGATGGAGATGTTGTTCGTCTTCTCCCGTTCTTTCATATCCGCGCCGGTGGCGAAAACATCGCCCGAGCTATGCCCGCCCAGCGACCAGCCGCCCGCGTGATCGAGCCCGCGGAGGTAGCTGACGGAATCTTTCAGCGGTGCGAACGGCGCCGACGATTTATTGAAGGTCAGCGGCCCCGGCTCGCGGCAGGGCCACCAGCTCCATTCGTTATGCGGCCCCTGCTTTGTAGGAATGCCCGCCGGTCCATCGGGCATGTAGGCGCCGTAGGCGAAGTAGCTGACAAGCATCCGTTTGGGCAGGCCGCCAGATGCAGCCGCAGCGGTTTCGCCGCCGCACAGCCGACCGGCGCCCATGCTTTGCAGCAGTGGCAGACCCAACGCCAGCCCGCCGCCCCGCAGTAGCGCCCGCCGGTTCAGATGCCAGGATTTACGCGCCATGGTTGGTTCCTTTGTCGTTTCCGTTGCGGAATGTTTCGCTGCAACAGATCGCGATAATCATATCCTGCAACTTATAGCCGTTGTCGCGGGCCTGCTTGAGTAAATCGTCAAGGACGAACCGGTCCCGCCAGGTTAGTTCCCGCCCGGCGCCGTACGTCATCAACCGGCGGATGATGTTGCGGGCGATATCATCCTGCCGTTCATTTTTCAGGTATTGTTTCAGTCCGGCCATTCCCTGAACCTCCGGGCCGCCGGGCAGCTTGGCCGATGCATCCACCGTGACCGTATTGAGCGATTGTAGATATTTCTGATAGCCCGCCAGGTCGCCGTGGTTCTTCCCGTTGAAGCTGCTGACGCGAGTGCCTTGCTTGGGGATGACCGGCTGAAACCTGCCGGTGGCGTTGTAGTGTTCAAACGGAATGCCCCACGGATCCAGCCGGGCGTGGCAGTTGTTACAGCTTTCTTTCTGACGGTGTTTACGCAGCAGATCCTTAATCGTCAGCGCCGTCTCGGCCGACTCGCCCGCCGTATCTGTCAGCGCGGGCACATCCGCGGGCGGCGGCGCCACTTCGTCGCCCAGAATCGCTTCCCGCAACCACACCGCGCGGTAGATCGGATGCGGCGCCGAGCCCGTGCCGTTGCCCACCAGCACCGAACCATGCGTCAACAGCCCGCCCAGTTGATGCTGCGGCTTCAAGGGTACGGGACGAAGCTTGTCACCCTGCACTCCTTCAACGCCATAATGCGCCGCCAGCGGCTGATTCAAGAATGCAAAGTCCGAATCTACGATGTTCAGCACGCTGGCGTTGCGACGGATCAACTCGGCGATAAAGCCGACCGTCTCCTGGTGCATGTAGTCGCGGATCGTGGGGCGATAAGGCATCTCGGTGCCTGCCCGTTCGCCGCGTGGCACGTAGTACAGAAACCGCGGAAACAGCTCGCGGTTCAGCGGCACGGTTTTCATCTTCGCCAGACTCAGCCACTGCGTGGCGAAGTTATCGACAAAATCCTCCGCCCGGTCGTCCGTCAGCAGGCGGCGGACCTGCTGGGCGGTGACGGCCGGTTCAAGCAGCTTGTTGCTGGCGGCCAGCTTCAGCAGTTCCTCGTCGGGCATGCTGCCCCACAGGAAGTACGAAAGCCGTGAAGCCAGTTCGTACGCTGCGGGAACCTCTTCGCTGGCCGTGGTGTGATACAGAAACTGTGGCGACACCAGGACCATCGCCAGCGTCTCACGCATCGCCTGTTCCATTGTGGCGGCTTCGGCAGCGACCAGTTCATAGACTTTGACAAACCGGGCAACTTCCGCCGCGGTTGCCGGCCGCCGGTACGCCCGTGACATGAACCGCTTGATCACCGCTTCCGCGTACGCCTGCGGGTCGCTTTCCCGCAGTGGCGAGTCAAACAGGATGCGGCGGTGATGCTCCGGCGGCCACGGCTCGACGATAGGCCCTTCGAATTCCATCCAGTTAATCACCGCGCGAGGCATCTCTAACTGCCGCTGCCCGTCGTTCAGCGTGCCGTCGTCGTACAGGTTCTGCGGCGTGATGGTCAGCGTCGGCGGCATCAGCCGCCCGCGTACTTTTTTGGCCGGACGGGGCGGGTAGTTCTCAATACGGCCGCGGAATTCATACACCGCCGGGTTGTCGGGATTGTTGGACAGCCGCATCGTGCCGACCGGTTCGATCTGCAATGTCGAACTGTTTTCGCCCAGGTCGTAGCCCATCACCAGCCGTAGCGGCATCTCCTGGATGCCCGGCGGAAGGATGGCCGACGTCTGAAGGCGGATGCGGAATTCACCCGTTGCCGGGTAGCTCTTCAGCCGCATGCCGTTGGCCGCCGTGTTCCGCCGGTTGCCCCACACGCCCACTTCGTCGGCGCCCAGACCGCGATAGTTGCCGCCGCTGTTCCACTCGCGCCGGGTGCGATGCACCTCTGGCTTCTGCGGGTCGACAATGGCACTGGCCATCGCCTTGCGTGCACATTCCAGATAGCGGCTAATCTGCTCCGGCCCCAGCAGCATGAATTCCGCCGTGTTGTTGAACTTGTACGCCTTTACCGGGTCGCGCGGCAGATGATCGATCAGCTTCAGCCGGAAGCCCAGCAGATCGCGCATCGTATTCTCGTATTCAAAATTCGTCAGCCGTCGCATCTTTACGGCCGGTTCCGCAGCAGGCTTCCCGGCGGCGTTGCGGCGCAGCGCCGCGTTAATCCACTTCGACACCTGCTCACGCTCAGCGCGGGTGGGCTGCGGTTGATCTTCTGGCGGCATCTCGCCGCTTTGCAACGCGTCCAGTGCGCGTTCCCACTGCCCGGCGGCGCCAGGGTGTGTCATCTCGCGCAGCTGGCTCAAAGAGAATTCGCCCTTGGGTTCTTCACCGCCGTGACAGCGAGCACAGTTGTTCTGAAAGAACGCCTGCACCTTAGGCAGGCTTAATTCTGCTTCTTCCGCAGCAGCCGGTTCCACGTCGCAAACCAGCAGCGCGCAGCACACCACACCCGCAGCGACAACACAGTGCAGAAGTTGCCGGCAAGGCACTAATTCAATCGCAGAATGGAACTTCGCCGCCATAGCGTGTGATGGGGTGAAACCGTGGAATAGGTACGAAATGGGCAGGACTTGCGCAGACATATATTATGCCCCAGCAGCGTCACGGATTTACGAAAAAAGCCACTGTTTTTGAGAATTGCCCGTCAACCGGTAGCTGCACGGTTATTCGCAGCTCTTCAACAGCAGCGGCGTCTGCTCGCGACGGTAATCAAAGATGCTGTCGAGCGTGGATCGCACGAAACCGGCATGCGCGATCCGGCCGGCGATCCAGTACGGGATCTGATAGTGCACGCGGTCCACCATCAGCACGCCGCCATCGGTTTCGTAGAATTCGTGTTCGTGCCGCCACAGTTTGTAGGGTCCACGAAGCTGCCGGTCGACAAACCGCTTCTGCGGCTCGTATAAGTCGATCCGTGTCCGCCATTTGAACGGCGCGCCGTACAGCCGTAGCTGATAATCGATCAGGGCGCCCTCGACCATTTCGATAGGCAACGGCGTGATGATTTTGAATTGCAGAGCCGGCGGCGTCAGCGCTTCCAGATTCGCCGCGTCCGAGAACACCGCAAATACATGATCCAGCGGAAACTCAAGCAACTGAGCGCGTTCAAGCAGATACGTCTTCGCCATACTTCTTCACATCGCAGGTGGAAAATTGCAACAGAAGAAGTGTAACCGCTGCTAGCGGTAAGACGGTAGGCCCGGCGTCACGAGGCGGGTGCCAGGTTGTGTCACACCCGGTTGAATCTGGCCGCTGGTGGTCAGCGTGTTCTGCAGCGCGGCGATCCGCTGTTGCAGGCCGGTCTGCAGGCTGTTGTGCTGATAGGACCGGGTGTAGCTGGCCAGGGCTTCCTGATACTCGTTGGCTTCCTCATGCAGCAGCCCGCTGGCCCGCCAGGCGCGTGCATTCTGCGGATCTATCTGCAGGGCGGTATCCAGGTGCAGCCGCGCTGTGGAATAGTCTTTCCACTCATGATAAAGCCGCGCAAGTTCGATACGTGCATCGGCGGACTTCGGACTACGGAACGCCCACCGTTCTAACTCGGCAAACGCTTCCTTCGGACGGCCCGTTTCGACCAGCAGCACGGCCAGGCCGCGATGACAGTCCACGTGATCCGGCTCCATCAGCAGGCACTGTTGATACAGTTGTTCCGCCTGCTTCAGCGTGTTGGCGTCGCCCGACTGTACACCCATCTGATGGAACGTGGCGGCCATGTTGTAGTGGGCGTCAACATTCTTCGGATCGGCGGCGATCACCTGCTGGAACTGCTGCAAGGCGCTGTGATAGTTGCCCATCTTGTACAGCCGGACACCTTCCAGGTTCTGCCCTTTGTGGGCAACGTGGCACCCGGTGGCAAGCAGAGAACCGGTCACGATCAGAACAGCGATATATGTGGTGCGTAATGTATGCACAGAACCAGCCTTAATATTGCGGCGGCGAACAGCAGCAATCATCTCCGCTGCGGAGAGAAGCTACAAAGTCGAACCGGGGCGGAGAGTAGCGGGAAGCACCTGCCGCAGCAAGCCCGGTTTATCGGGCGTAAATCTTGAGCTGTTTATCAATTTTCATGGAAGAAAGTGCGGCAACAGATATTGAGTCTTTACCACACGCCGCATCTGGTCCCCTCGCCCCTCCGAGGAGAGGGTTAGGGTGAGGGGGTACGCCTGAGCTTTCTTCACGCTTCGCAGATCGTAAACCCGGGAAGAAAGTCCGCGTTGACCGTTTTTGCCAGCACTGCTACAAGCCCGGTATGCTCCCCATGTAGTTGCGACACCTTGTAAGTCTCAGCGCTATCCGCCCATGCCTCACCCGCCTTTGCCACCTGCTCCCTGCGGCTTGCTGCCCGCACAATTGCGGGTGCTGTCGGTCACTGCGGATGAAAAAGATTGCTGGTCGCCGGCCGCCTTGGCGGCGGATTCAGCCATCGAAATCACCCTGGTGCACGCGTCTGGCGGGGCCGTGGCGATGCAACGGCTGGGCGAACAGAAGTTTGATGCGGTCATTGTGCTGCACGCGCCGCCGCTGCTTGATGCTTTTCAGCTGCTTGATGCCATCTTTGCCGGATACGGCGCCGGTACGCCAGTTCTGATTGCCGGGCACGCACCCGAATTGCAACTGGCGGCGCACTGTTTTGAAGCAGGCGCCGAAGCGTATCTCTACCTGCCACAGACCTCCACCCGCGCGCTCTACTGGCATCTGGCCCGCGCTGTTGAACGCCGGCGCCTGATCGCAGAGAACCGCCGCTACGCTGCCGCAGAAGACAAACGCCTGACCGAAGAAAACCGCGAAGCCAACCGGCTGTTGTCCAGGCAACGGCAGCTTATCGACGGGCTGGAAACCGTCTCAAGCAGTGCTGAGTTCGCCCCCGACGGCGAGAGCAGCAATGCGTCTCATCCCAGCGACACAACCTTGTCACAGCAGTATCAGCAGTTGTTGCAATGCAGCGTGATGGCCGGGCTGGATGCCGTTCAACCAGAACTAACCGGGTTCGCATCGCAACTGGCTGGCGCCGGGGTGAGTGGCGCCGGGGCGATGAACATGCATCTGCAAGTGCTGGGCGAAATGCTGGAAGGGCTTGGCCCCCGCAGCGCCCGTCATGTGATCGGGCGCGGTGATCAGTTGATCCTGAAATTGATGACGCAGCTTGCCAGCAACTACGGCGGGCAGGCACGCGATGCAGCGTAAAGAAGTGCGGCGTTCGCTACTGTTTCAGGTGTAACTTCAGCGTGGCGGACAAGCCGGGCTGCAGCATCCACTGACCATTTTCTTTGCGGTTTTCAATCTCAGCCCAGATGCGGTACTGGCCAGAGGTTTCAATCACCGCGCTGGCGTGCGTGATCTGGCAGGGGAGTTTCACTTCGCGTCCGCGGGCCAGATAGATCGTCGCCGTCGCTTTGGCGCGGATGATCTCCTGTGGTGCGAAGTCGCTGGCGGGAACGTAGCCTTCGACCCGTAGCTTCTCCATCCGCACGATCCGCATGACCGGTTCACCAGGGCTGACCCACTCGCCTGCGTGTTTGTGCACTTCCACAATCTCACCATCCAGCGGCGCCACAATCCCGCGGTGTTGCAGGGCGAGTTTCGCTTCAGCCAGCAGCGCGCCCTTCACTTTGGTTTTCAATGCCAGGAGTTGATGATCTAACTCTGCAGACGCAGTCGCCAGTCCCGCACGCCGCGGCGCCAATAAGAGCCGGCGGAGGCGTTGTTCAGATAGTTCACCTTCGCGGCGGCTGGGCGGTAGGTCGGCGCCTTGTAGAAACTCGCTCTCGGTTACTTCAGCTTCCGCGGCCGCAACTTCCACCTTCGCGCGGCTGTTGGATTCATATTCGGATAGCTTGAATTCTGAACCGGCCACTTCCACCCGCGCACGCGCATCGTCGCTGTCGAGCCGGGCAATGGCCTGGCCGGCTTGCACCTGGTCGCCTGGCCCGGCGGATATTTCCGCAATCACGCCCGCTTCGCGCGCCGGCACCTCCGCCTCGTCAATCACGACGACAAGACAACGCTCGACTTCGTGCCCGGACGCGCTGGCTGGCGCTGCATCCGCACCGGCAGGTGGACCAGATATCAGCATCATCAGCGAAAGCAATGTGATTGCCATTTTACGGTTCCTTCTAAAACGTGTGCCCGGCCGTCGTCCGCAGCGAGCGTTTATTCTTCGCTGGTTTCCAGTGGCTGAGAAATCTTCCTCGCCCACGGTGTTTCGGCGAAACCGACAATGGCGCCGCCCGGCGAATGCATCCGCGTTACCTTCTGCCCCCAGGGCTCAGTCCGCACCGGATGCGTTAAGCCCGCCCCCTGCTGCTCCAGCGTTTTGCTTGCGGCGTCCAGGTTGTCCATTTCAAATTCAATGGTGAAACCCAACGCCACGCGGTCTGCCTGGTCGCGGCTGCCGAAGGTCGCTTCGGCGGCGGCTTCCCGGCTCCAGACGCCAAAGTGTAGCACGCCGGGTACTTTCAGCATGGCGTAGTCGTCGTTCATCCGTCGTTCTAATTCCAGGCCCAGAACGCCGGTGTAATACTCCAGAGCGGCGTCTACGTCTTCTACAATTTCGGCCATACCAGCCAGGTGCCGGATCATGTCACTACCTGTTGTCTGTTAGTTTTCGCTGACGATCTGTTCGAGAACATCTTCCAGCCAGTCATTGTGCGCGGACATTTGCTGCCGGCGCTCGCGGCCGTCCCGCGCTGCGGCGTTCTGGGCGGCAATGACGTGGCGGCTGAAGTCGCCGGTCAGTTCGGCGACTCCCTGTCCTTTCATCATAGCGGCTGCTTTGGGTGCGTACTTCTGCAAAACGGCGTCATCGGCGGAAACAAATAACGCGGCCACGCCCGGGTCGCCCTGCCGCGCGCATCGTCCGGTCAGTTGCCTGTCTACGCGTGGCGACTCGTGCGGTTCGACCGCAATCACGTACAGCCCGCCCAGTTCTTCCACACCGGGGCCGAGTTTAACGTCGGTGCCGCGGCCGGCCATATTGGTCGAAACCGTGACGGCGCCCTGCTGCCCGGCGCCGGCGACGATGTCGGCTTCGACTTCGTCCTGCGATCCGTTCAGCAGCGTGTGCGGTGTGCCAGCTTCGGTCAGCAGCGCGGCAATCTGCTGGCTGATTTCAATCGTCCGGGCGCCGATAAGTAGCGGCTGGCGGGTCTGGTGAATGCGTGCGGCTTCGGCGGCAATGGCTTGCCACTTGGCTTCTTCAGTTCCAAAGAACCTTGGCGGCAGCATCTTCCGTCGCGAGGTGCGGTGCGTGGGAATACTGGCCACGCCCAGGCCGTACACATTCCACAACTCGTCTTCGCTGCCAGCCGCCGTTCCGGTCATGCCGCAGGCCCCGTTGTAAAGATGAAAGTACCGCTGCCGCGAAATCCGCGCCAGGGGCTGACTCTCTTCTGTCACTGTTACGCCTTCTTTAGCCTGCACCGCCTGATGCAGACCGTTCCGCCACGAGCGGTCGGCGAAGATCCGCCCGGTGTCCTGATCCACCAGTTGCACCTCGCCGTCGCGGACCACGTAGTCCACATCCTGCTGCAAAAAGTGGGCGGCGTGCAGCGCCTGTTGCACGTAGTCAATCCAGGGCCGGTGCAGGCCATGCTGCGCTGCCTCGGTTCCAGCTTTTTCGATGCGTCGTGCGCCGTCACTGGTAAGTTGAATGCGGCCGTTGCTACGGTCCAGTAGAAAGTCTTCGTCTTCTTCCAGCGAAGCCGCCACGCCGAGCGCAAACTGATACACCGCGGCATTGGGCGCTGGATTCCCGCCGGCGCCGGATAGTAGGAGCGGGGTGCCGGCTTCGTCAATCAGCACGCTGTCGGCTTCATCAATCACGGCGAAATTGCGCACCGGCTGAATCGTATCAGGCGTTGCTTCGGGCAGGCCGCGCATCGTACGACGGAAGGCGTCGCCGAGCCGGCTGCGTGTGGTGGAGAAAGCCGCCAGTTGATCGCGAAGATAGTCGAAGCCAAATTCATAGCCGGGGCCGTACGTGATGTCACACTGATAAGCGGCCTTCTTCTGTTCCGGGTCGGCATCGGCCCGCAGGCAACCGGCAGAGAGGCCTAGAGCTTCGTAGAAGTTCTGCATCAGTTCAAAATCGCGTTCGGCAAGGTACGCGTTGACGGTCATCACATGCACCGGGCCGGTCAGCGCATGCAGAACCGTCGGCAACCCGGCGGAAAACGTCTTGCCCTCGCCCGTCTGCATTTCCGCAATCAAACCGCGCGACAACGCCAGACCGGCCAGCAGTTGCACATCGTAAAACTCAATGCCCAGCACCCGGCGGGCAGCTTCGTACGCCGCGGTCATACCTAGCAGGAAGACTTCCGGGTGCAGCAGGCCGTCAACTTCCGCACGCTCCCGGAGCGCCGCGTAGACCTCTTTCAACCGGCGTGAAGAAACATGGCGGAGCGGCGTCGCGGTGTCGCGGATTCTGGCAATGGTTTGAAAGTCATCGCGGGCCGGTTGCCGGACGCGTGGTGTGAAGATGCGTTTCCAGCCGCTCAATAATGTAGGACGCGCCATCGCGGTGCTCCGGAATTATCGCGGCAGAGGGTAACGCCCACCGGTCGCACCGGCAGGTTGCGGCTGGGCGGAGCCAGTCGCCGCGTGCGGCGCGGGTTGCATCGCGGCGTGTGGCGGTTGCGGGGCGACCACCGGCTCATGCTGCAATAACACGCCCATTGCGCGTTTCAGGGTCATCTGCGATTTGGCATAGTCCACCTTCGCCTGCACAAAGCTAAACTCGGCAGCCGCCAGACGCTCCTGCGCGTCGAGCAGATCTTCCAGCAGGAAGCTTGCAGAGCGGTCGTCGCCGGGAAGCAGTCGCCACCGCTGTTCCAGATATTCGCGTTCTGCGTGCGCCGCGCGGAGTGAGCTGTAGCGTCCGGCGATTTCGCGGTGGTTGGTCTGCACATCGCGGACGGCGACTTCCACTTCGGTTGAAAGATTGGCAATCAGTTCTTCGTACTGCGCCGAAAGTTTACGCAGTTCCGCCTGCCGTCGCTGATTCCGTGCACGGGCGGCGCGGTTGCCGATGGGAAGCTCTCCGGTGATACCAGCAGAATAACTCGGCCCGCCGGTGTTGAACTGATCCTGCAGTGCCGTGCCGATATTCCGCCCGCCACGCAAACCATTCACATACGATTCCACGACCAGGCTCAGCGTTGGCAGCATTTCATTCTTCGACATCTTCAGCCGCACCGATGCGGCGTCGAGCTGCTGCGTGGCTTCAGAAATTTCAGGGCGGTGGCTTAGTGCCGTGACCAGTGCGTCTTCCCGCGATACGGGCACGTAATCCACCACCGGCGCCATGGCCGGGATCATCTCGATATCGGGTGCGTGTTTCAGTCCAGGATGATTGATCAACGCGCGGATGCGTGCTTCGGCGTCGCGGACCGAAGCAGCAGCGCGGGCCAGTTCGGCGCGGCGCATCTCGACGGCTGAACGGGCGCGGACGACCTGGCTCTTCGAAGCATCCACCGCTTGCCGGACGCTAAGTTCCTGGCAGATGCTTTTGGCTCTTTCGAAGGAGCGTTGTTTCTGTACGAAGGCGGCGCGTTGCAGGTACAGATCCCAGTAGGCGTTGGCCACGGATTGCAGATGGTCCTGCAGCTCTTTGGTGGTGCGGCTCACGGCCACGCCTGTATCGATCTCGGCCAGCACGATCAGGCTGTTGTTGTACTCGCAGCCGGCGCCGTTGAGCAGTGGCTGCTCGTAGCTGAGCGTAAGCTGTGCGTTGCCCTGGCGTGGCGGTTCCAGAAAGATGGAATTGTTATCCAGCGAACCGATATCCTGCGAGACTTCCAGCTGTCCGCCCAGGGCGGTCTTCTTCTTCAGACCTGCCTTGTAGTTCCAGATCTGCTCTTTGAAGCGGTCGGGTCCACCGGTGGTCAGCGTGTTGCCGACAGGCTCGTTGGTGCGGGTGAAGCGTGACTCCATGAATAGCGTGGGGTCGAATGCGGCAGCGGCTTCGACCACGCCCTGCTGCCGGATGGCCACATCTTCACGCACCGAACGGATGCGGGCGGAATGCTCCAGTGCGTGCATCAACAACGTCCGCAGATCCACGGGCAACGGTTCTGACCGGCCGCTTAACCGGCTACCAACCTGCGGCGCCCACCACGGGCTAAAGCCCGGCGGCGTTGCCTGCAACGCGTGCGATGGTGGTGTCGTCAACAGATCGAAAGAAGCCGCACGCGGCGGCGCTACAGGTAGTGGTTCTGTAGCGGGCGGCGGCGTAGCTGGTGCTGCGGGCGGGGCTGGGGTAGGCGTTACGGCTGGTTGTGGCAGCGGCGGCGGGGATGCTGGTTCATCAAGCCACGGCAGGCGTGTTACGCGGGGCTGCGTCTGGGCCGTCGTGTCCTGTGGCTGGATTGGTGGGAAACGGATGGGGCGTTCCTGAGCACGTACGGAAACCGTTACCGCCATGCATATCGCAAAGCAGCCGGTTATCCGGGTTATGTGTTCTCGTACGCTCATCCTTGACACCAGCGCAAATCTCTCTCGTCGAAATGCCCACTGGTGTCGTATCGGACGCGGTCGTTGGGTGGCTTACGCGTCTTCACACATTGCCTGCGGTTATTCCCAGAAGCGTGATGTAGAAAACGATTAAACCGTGCAAGCCGTCGCGTGCGGCATCGAACCTGCGGCTATCCGCGAGGGGTTAGATCGTGCCGGTTGTAGGGTATCTGGTAATTGAAGCTGCTTTCTGTCTGTTTGTGCTGGTTTCCGTCCTTCGTGCAGAACACGGTCGCCACAACGGTGCGCAATGCGACGTAAGCTTCAAGTGCCAGCGTCTGCGCGGTGAACGAGTGCGGACTTGTTCCGGCGCCTTGGCATTCTGATTATCTGTCGAACGATGTCGTACTCCCGCAAAACGCCCCAGCAGCCACCTGTTAGTAAGAACTACCAGGTGGATATTGCCGCGCTTGAACAACGCGTGCTGTATAGCGCAGCGCCGTTGCTGGCGGATGTTGCGGTGGTGCAGGAAGCGGATGCGGCTGAGGTTACAACACCTGCGGCTGATCCGGCGGAGAATGCCGCTGCGGAAGAACTGCCGGGGTTCATCTTTACCGAACCACCCGCCGTGCAAACGGCTGTTGCAGCGGACGAGGTTGTGGACGATGGCGCCACAGCCGGCCGCGATGTTGACTTTGATCTGCAGCAGTACGACCTGCCGGTCGCTGCCGTCGAGGACAACGTGCGGCATGAGATTGCGTTTGTGGATACGGGCGTTGAAGGCTATCAGACGCTGGTCGAAGATATTCTGAAAGCAGCCACGCCGCAGCGGCAGATTGACGTCGTGCTGCTCAGCGGCGATGGTGTATCGCAGATCACGCAGGCCCTGAAGAATGCGACCGATGTGGACGCCGTGCATCTGTTTTCGCATGGCGATGGCGGCGTGCTGCACGCGGGCGATGTGCGGCTGAGCAGTCAGAATCTGCACGTGTACGCCGGACAGATTGCCTCGTGGTCGGCCGGTTTGAACGCGGACGCAGACATTCTGATTTACGGCTGCGAAATGGCCGGCAGCACGCTGGGGCGTTCACTGCTGTTTTCGCTTAGTGACCTGACCGGCGCGGATGTGGCGGCAAGCGATAACGATACCGGCAACGCGGCGGCGGGCGGTGACTGGGTGCTGGAATTCTCCGCCGGCGCCATCGAAACGCAGACCGTTATCGACGCCCAGACCGGGGCGCAGTGGGACGGTGTGCTGGCGGGTACAGGCTTCGCGCCCACCGGCGAGACGCAGGTCAACGAAGAAACCACGGACGAGCAGGCGACTCAAGGAGTCACGGAAGGTGTTAACAACGCCATCGCTGCCAACCCCGCTGGTGACTACGTCGTGGTCTGGACATCGCACCAGCAGGACGGCGACAACGACGGTGTTTACTTCCGTCTGTACGACAAAGATGGCAATCCCCGCACCGGAGAACTCAGGGCGAACCAGGAAACGGGAGACAATCAGGGATTTGGCGAAGTCGCGATGCACGATAATGGCAGCTTCGTCATCACCTGGACAAGCAAAGAGCAGGACGGCGACGCCGAGGGCATCTACGCCCGCATGTTCAACGCCGATGGTACAGCGGCAGGTAACGAGTTCCGTGTCAATGTGGAAACCAGCGGCGAACAGCGTGCAAGTTCTATTAGCATGGCACCCGGCGGCAGCTTTGTGATCACCTGGGAAGATAAGGACAACAAAACCAATATCTACGCACGTCGTTATAACGCGGCGGGAGTAGCTCTCGACCCCCAGGAGTTTCGCGTCAACCGCGACCACGATGTGACCGAGATGACCAACGCGTCGGTGTCTGTCGCCGGTAACGGCAACTTTGTCGTGGTCTGGGAATACGATTCCGACGTCTACTACCGCCGCTTTGCCGCAGACGGTACGGCGCTGGATGCAGACGATGTACGGGTCAATACCAGCGCCTCCGACGCGGCAGTTGCGACGGACTCTTCGGGAAATTTCGCCGTGACTTACCGCCGCAGTTCGGTTGTGTGGGTCCAGATGTATAACGCCGATGGAAGTAGCAATGGTTCAGCTATGAAAGTCAGCGGAAGTTCCGCCACAGACGATGGCAGCCCGTCGATCTCGATGAATGCGGCAGGCGAATTCGCCGTTGTCTACCACGGAGGTGACGGCAATGGCGACGGCATCTTTGTGCGCACGTACGACGCCACCGGCGTTGCCCAGGGCGACGCTGTGCAGGTCAATGAAACCACAACGGGCAACCAGCAGTTCGCTTCTGTGACTCTGCACGATGTGAACAACTATGTGGTTGCGTGGTCGGGCGAGGGGGCGACGGACAGCGATGGCGTCTTCATCAGGCAGTACGGAACCGTTGACGTGGAAAGTCCGCCCGTGGCTGATGCGGGTGGGCCCTATACGATTGCGGAGGGAGACGGCGTTACGTTCTCGGCAGCGGGTTCGACAGATGCAGACGGCGACACGCTCTCGTACGCCTGGGACCTGGATAATGATGGCGACTACGACGACGCCACGGGCGAATCGGTATCGCTGACCTGGGCGCAGTTGCAGGCGCTGGGGATTGATGACGACGGCACGTTTAATATTGGTGTCGAAGTCAGCGACGGCGATCTGACAGATGTCGCCGCCGCCGTGCTGACTGTCACGAATACAGGGCCAACTGCCGTAAATGATAACGGCGCGGGATATAACGTCGGCGAAGACGCTAGCTTCACCACCGCCAGCGTTCTGACCAACGACAGCGACCCGGTTGACCCGTTGACGGTGACAGCCATTGACACCACCGGCACGGTGGGAACCGTCACCAGCAATGGCGATGGCACGTTTAGCTACGATACGAACGGGCAGTTTGAATACCTGGCCGCCGGGCAACAGACGACCGATACCTTTGTCTACACCATTTCTGATGGCGATGGCGGCACGGCGCAGGCGACGGTCACCATTACGATTACCGGCGCCAATGATCCCGTCATTGCCAATGATGATACGGTGGCCGTGACGGAAGACACGCCGCGGATCATTACGTTTGCAAGCCTCTTTGGTAATGATACGAATGTTGATAGCGATACGCTGACGCTTACCGCGTTTACGCCGCCGGCGTCGGGAACGCTGGTGGATAATGGGAACAACACATTCACCTATACGCCCGGCGGTAACTTCAACGGCGCCGACACTTTCACTTATACGGTGAGTGACGGCAACGGCAGCACTGATACGGCAACCGTCACCCTGAATGTGGCTGCGGTGAACGATACGCCGGAGGCGAATGAGGATGTTGTAAATACCTTGGAGGATACGCCCGTTACTTTCAGCCGCGCCGATCTGCTGCTTAACGATACGGATGACGATGGCCATACACTGACCATCGATAGCTTTACGCAACCAGCCAATGGAACGCTTGTTGACAACGGCGACGGTACGTTCACCTACACTCCCGGTGCGGGTTTCACAGGGCTGGACCCGTTTACTTACACCGTAAGTGATGGAAACGGCGGCTTTGATACGGCGACGGTGAATGCGAACGTCGGCGCCGTGAACAACGCGCCCGATGCCCGCGACGATACGATTGCCGGCGTGGAAGATACGACGTTGAATTTTTCGCAGGCGGATCTGCTGGCCAACGATCTCGATCTTGATGGCGACACCGTTGCGTTTGAGAGTTACACGCTGCCGGCGATAGGTTCGCTGGTGGACAATGGCGATGGCACGTTCTCGTTCACGCCGCCCGCAGACTTCAACGGGCCGGTGACTTTCACCTATACGGTGAATGATGGCAACGGCGAACAGGACACGGCGACGGTGACATTAACCATGGCCGCCGTGAATGATGAGCCGGTGACAGGTGATGACACCGTCGCTGTCACAGAAGACACGCCGGTGACGTTTTCCGCTGCCAGTCTGCTGGCCAACGATAGCGACGCGGATGGCGACGGGCTGACGATCTCCTCGTTCACGCAGCCAGCCGCGGGAATGATTGTTGATAACGGTGACGGTACGTTCACTTTCACGCCGGCAGCAGATGACGATACACCGCGTACGTTTACCTACGACGCCAACGATGGCAATGGCGGAATCACGACAGCTACGGTGACGCTGCATATTTCGGCTGTGAACGACGAACCCGTGGCCAATGCAGACGCGTTTACGGTGAACGAAGACACCACGCTGGTGATCCCTCGCGCGACGCTGCTGGGCAACGATACCGATGTCGAGGGTGACACGCTTTCCATCACTTCAGTGACCAGCCCCGCGCATGGCAGCCTGGTGGACCGTGGCGATGGCACGTTCGCCTACACGCCGGACAGTAACTATTTCGGCACTGATAACTTCACGTATCACATCGCAGACGGCAACGGCGGCGTCGCGCAGGCGGTGGTGACGATTACCGTGCAGCCCGTTGACGATGCGCCTTTGGCGGGCGAAGACACCTTGACGACCGTTTCAGGCGGAACGCAGATCATTTCAGCCTCGCAGTTGCTTGCGAACGACTCGGACGTGGAAGGGGCCGCGCTGACGCTGGTGTCGGTCTCCGCGCCGGGCAGTGGCACGTTGAGCGTCAACTCGCTGGGGCAGATTGTTTATACCCCCGCATCCGGGTTTGCAGGCGTTGATAGTTTCACCTACACGGTGACCGATGGCGCCAATACAACGACTTCGACGGTTAATGTTGTGGTGACCGCGATCGCGGCGGCGCCGGAGGCTGAAGCGGAATTAGAACTGGAAGAGGTAGAGGCCGAAGAGGCGGAGGCCGAAGCACTGGAGGCGACGTTTGCCGCTGCGGCGCCGGCTTCCAGCAGCGATGAAGAAGAACAACTGGCCGGTCCCATCCGGCGGCGTGAGGAAAGTAGCAACGCCGTGGCGGGGAACACGGTCGTCACAATCCATGCGGGCAACATCAAAGGCGTGGATGTTGCAGAAGTGGTGGCTGCTGCCCGCGAGCAAGCCGCCGCGGCGCTTGGCAACCGTGCTGTGGAGAGGGATTTCGCTGCGCCGGCTGCCGTTGAGATCGACGGCGCCGGTGTGTACACAGGCATTGGCATGATCTTCGACAGCCCGCCCCCGGTGGCGACGCAGACGCAGCTGGAAACACAATTCGGCGCGGTCGCGGCCGGTTCAGCGGCTATGTTCAGCGTGAGTTTTTCTGTCGGCTATGTGCTGTGGACGGTGCGGGGCGGGTATCTGCTTTCGAGCGTGCTGGCACAGATGCCGGCGTGGCGGTTCATCGATCCGCTGCCGATTATTGATTACGAGGAAGATTCGCTGGAGGACGAAGAAGACGAATCGACACCGCATGACCGTGACGAATCTCTGGTAAACATCATTGATAATCACGACTCCCGCTCCACCCATGCGGAGAGTCCATCATGATGAAACAGATAACGGCCAAGACCCGCCTGGTGGTGGGACTCGTCTCGCTGGTGATTTCGGTGCAGCTTGTGGCTTCGATGATCGGGCTGCACACCGACCAGCAGACGCTGCAGAAGAAGGCGCGGGCAGGTGTTTCAGAAACGGCGGCGGTCAGCGTTTCGCTGTTGCTTGCGAGGAATGATAACGCAGCGCTGCAAGCTTTTCTGAATGAAATGGTGCGCCGCGATCCTGAATTGCGGTCGGCCGGTCTGCGTCGCGAGAACGGCAAGTTATGGATTCAGGCGGGCGATCATTTGAACACCTGGCAGGAAGACGCTGCCATTGAAGATGCATCGCAGGCTGAGGTGCCGTTGCAGCTTGGTGGAGAGCCGTGGGGCGCTGTGGAACTGCGGTTCACACCGCTGCGTGGACCGGGGTATTGGGGCTGGTTCATGGCGCCCACGACACGGATGAATTTTTTCATGGCGGCGGGATGTGGCCTGGCGTTTCTGTTCTACCTGCAAAAAATGCTGAGTCATCTTGATCCCTCCAAGACGGTTCCATCTCGCGTCCGCACCGCGCTGAATACGCTGGCGGAAGGTCTGCTGGTGCTGGACAACAGCGAACGCATCATGCTGGCGAACGATTCGATTGCCAGCTGGCTGGGCCTTCCCGCCGATAGTCTGACCGGGCGGCACGCGTCGGAACTACCCTGGCTGATGGACCCGGACCGGCCCGGTGATTACCAGTTCCCATGGACAAGGGCCATCCGGCAACAGGCGGCGCCAACAGGCGAACTGGTGCGGATCGGCAATGGCGAAGACGTACGTACGCTGACGGTTAATATCTCGCAGGTGCAGGGCGCCAAGGGAGAATCGCGCGGCGTGCTGGTGACGTTTGAAGACATTACGGAAATCGAGAAAAACAAGCAGGAGTTAAGCCGCTCGAAAGAAGTGGCGGAACAGGCGAATAAGGCGAAGAGCGAATTCCTGGCCAATATGAGCCATGAAATCCGCACGCCTATGAACGCCATTCTTGGCTTCTCCGACATTCTCCGTGGTGGCTACGACACCAGCGATCAGGAGAAACGCGATTACCTCAACACGATCCATTCCAGCGGTCAGCACCTGCTGGATGTGATTAACGATATTCTTGATCTGTCGAAGATTGAGTCGGGCAAGATGGAAATGAATATCGAGCCCTGCTCTCCTTACGAGATCGTCGCAGGTGTGGTCGCCATGCTGCGGCCCAAGGCGGAAGAGAAGGGCATCTCGCTTACGTTCCGCGTGGAAGGTGAACTGCCGGAGATGGTTCAGACCGATGCAGCCCGCCTGCGGCAGTCGGTGATGAACCTGGCCGGTAACGCCGTGAAATTCACCAGCCAGGGCGGCGTCGAGATCATTGGTTCGATCCAGACCGGCAAGCGCAACCGCCTGGTGATTGATGTGCTGGATACGGGCATCGGCATGTCGGAAGAAGCGCAACAGAAAATCTTCCAGCCGTTTGTGCAGGCTGATGGATCGGTCACGCGGCGGTTTGGCGGAACCGGACTGGGCCTGGCAATTACGCGGAGATTTGCCGAAGCGTTGGGCGGCGACGTGATTGTCAAAAGCCAGGAAGGCGCCGGTAGTCTGTTCAGTCTCACCGTGGATGCAGGTGACCTTCAGGGTGTGGCCATGCGGACGGGCGAGCAGTTGCAGGCGGCGCATCAGGCCAGCCAGGAAACCACTTCGTCGCAGGCGACGGTTCAGTTGCCGCCATGTCGCGTGCTGGTGGTGGACGATAACGCTGCCAACCGCAAGCTGATTTCAATCGTTCTTACCAATGCAGGCGCCACGGTGGAGACGGCCGAAGATGGCGGCGTAGGTTACGAGCGGGCAAAGAACGGCGGTTTCGATGTGGTGCTGATGGATATGCAGTTGCCCGTGATGGATGGCTACACCGCGACCAGCCGTCTGCGGGATGAAGGAGTTACGACGCCCATCATCGCCGTTACCGCGAACGCGATGAAGGGAGATGAAGAGAAGTGCCTGGCAAGTGGCTGCAGCGGATTCCTGCCGAAACCGATCCGTATCCCTGACCTGCTAAGTTGCATCGTGATTTACACCGGTGAGGCGACGGAGCCTCGCGATGAAGAACCGGCGGACCTGCCCGTTGATTCAGCAGATGCGCGGCCGGGCGATCTGCCGCAGCCTGGCGCCACGGATCTGTATCTGTCTCATGATCGTGATGAAGCGTTGCTGCAACCGCCTTCTAGAGAGAAGCGTGCTGAATGGGGTTTGCCGGAAGATGACGACGAGTTTGCGGAGCTGGTTGAGATCTTTATCTCTGTCCTGCACGAACAGCTTGCAGAGATTGCAACGGCGTGGGCGGAAGACGATTTCGACCGCTTGGCGCGGTGCGCCCATAGCATCAAGGGCAGTGGCGGAACCTTCGGCTACGAAGACTTCACCCGGCCGGCAGCCCAGCTGGAACAGATGGCCAAACAGCGCCGCCTGGAACAGATTCCGCAACAGATAGCCGCGCTGCAAGACCTTGCCCGCCGCCTGGTAAGTCCGCGGCACATGGTGGAGATGGAGTCATCGCGCTGATGCTTGTCCGCGGCATATCTGGTGCGACCAGCAGTTCCCGCAAAGCCGTTGGCAACCTGCATGTTTGAGCTTCGCGATCCGCGTTGCAATTCCGCCCCAATCGTGGCGCTATCGTATGCTTCAACGAATAAGACTTGAAATTCCCTGCTAAGCTGCCCCGCTCACGGATAGTTACTCAATGTTCCGCATCGGAGCTACAGTTCGAATTGCCTTCGGCTTGGCCTGCCTGACGATCAGTGTTCTGCTCGTGATCAAAACGGTTGGCCTGACGCCGGACCATCGCGATGCGGTGGTGGAGGGGCGTGTGGCTTTGGCGGAGTCGCTGGCGGTGAACTATTCGTTGTTTGCGACCGGCGAAAACGGGCGGGCCATGCGGGCGGCGGTGGATACGCTGGTCGAGCGGAATCCGGATCTTGTTTCCGCCGCCGTGCGCGACAAAGACGGCAATCTGCTGTTTCAATCGGAAGAGCATGTGCTGAACTGGGAGCCTGATGCGAAGGATTCCTCGCAGGTGTACGTGCCGATCTTCCGCGGCGAACACCCGGCGGGCACGGTGGAGCTGAAGTTTCACGAGCTAAGCGGCGAGTGGCTGGGCGACCCGTTTCTGCAGCAGGCGTTGATTATCGGCGCGCTCTCGATGGTGGCGTTCACCTTCTATCTCCGCCGGATGCTGCGACATCTGGACCCGTCCAAGGTGGTGCCGCAGCATGTGCGTGACGCGCTGGACACGTTCGCCGAAGGTCTGCTGCTGGTAGATAAAAGCTCTACCATTGTGCTCTCGAACAAGGCGTTCGCCACGAAGTGCGGCCAGGCGGTCGAGGACCTGACTGGTTCAAAAATAGACCGTCTGCCCTGGTCCCGGCAGGAAGGAGATGCGGGCCCGTTTCCGTGGACGGTCGCTTTGCAGTCTGGCGAAGAACAGTCGGAAGTTGTGTTGCAGCTTGCAACAGTGGATCAGCAGATGTTGACCTTCAAAGTCAACGCTTCGCCGATATTTGAGGTGGCAGGTTCAACTGCAGTGAAGGGCGCCCTGGCAAGCTTCAGCGATATTACCGCGCTGGAAAAGAACAAGTCTGAATTGATGCAGATGATGCAGAAGCTGCAGACATCGCGCGACGAGATCCGCCGCCAGAACGATGAACTGCAGATCCTGGCGACGCGCGATCCGCTGACTTCGTGCCTGAACCGCCGCTCGTTCTTTGAACTGTTTGAGAAGCACTGGAACGATTCGCAACGCAACGACCGTCCGCTGAGTTGCGCGATGGTGGACGTCGATCACTTCAAGAGTATCAACGACAACCACGGGCACAGCATGGGCGATGAGGTGCTGCGCCGTGTCTCGGCGACGCTTCGCGCCGGCGCCCGCGAGACTGATCTGGTCTGCCGCTATGGTGGTGAAGAGTTCTGCATTCTTATGCCCGGCATTGGTGCGGATGATGCCTGGCAGGCAGCGGAAGGCCACCGGCGGGCGATTGAAAGCCTGCAGTTTGAAGAGTTCACGATTACCGCCAGCCTGGGCGTCTCAGCGCTCAGCTTTGGTCCGCCTTCCCGCGAAGATCTGCTGGATCAGGCGGATAAGTGCCTGTATGTGGCGAAACGCAACGGGCGGAATCAGGTGGTGCGGTTTGACCAGACGCCGGAAGACCTGGTCGTGGATGAAGCGGCTATCTCACGCACGCCGGAAGAAGAAGCAGCACCGGCGCCGTCGGAAAGCATTCCTTACAGCGCGGTGCAGGCGCTGATCTCGACGCTTTCCTACCGCGATCCGGTAACCGCGGAGCATAGCCGCCGGGTGGCGGATCTGTGTGTAGCTGCCGGCGGCGATCTGCTTTCGTCACGCGACCTCTACCTGCTGGAAATCGCTGCGTTGCTGCACGACATCGGCAAGGTGGGTGTGCCAGATGCGATTCTGCTGAAGCCCGGTGCGCTGAACGACCAGGAATGGAAGATCATGCAGGCTCACACGCGCATCGGTGTCGAGATTGTGCGTTCGACCTTTGCGTCGGAAGAACTGACAGGCATTCTCGAACACTACCAGGATGTCCGCAAATCTGGTCCAGTGGGTGAAAACGCAATGCCGCTGCCGGCGAAGATTCTGAAGATCGCCGACGCGTTTGATTCGATGACGACCGATCGTATTTATCGCGCCGGACGGACGCAGGAAGAGGCCTTTGAAGAACTGAGGCGCTGCGCCGGAGAAACCTTTGACCCGGAACTGGTCGAACATTTTATCAACGTCTGCGGCGGACAGAACGCCCGTGGCGGAAGTGCGGATCTGGGCAACAAACAGATCGAGCTGCAAATCGGTATTCAGATCGAACGCATTGCGACGCTGCTTGATGATGAAGACCTGCCCGGTATCAACGTAGTGGCGGCGCGGCTGCAAAGCATGGCCACCGAAGTGGGCGCCGGGCCGGTGGCGTCGCTGGCGGCGGAAATCAGAGAACTGGCCGCCGGTGAAGAAGAATTCTCAGAGCTTGTCACCCTTGTCCATCAGCTGCTGGAGATGTACCGCCATTCACCACAGTCTGCTAATGCGACACCGGCGGGGACGATGGTTCTATAAGCAATCCGCTGTGTGTTGTATAGGTGATCCCCCCATTTTGTGTGGAGTTAGCCAGAATGGTGGTCGATACTCTTAGTAGCCTCATCCGCTGATGACTTGGGCAGAATCTTGAAACCTTTGAAGCCAGGGCAATCACAGGGGGTTTCAGGTTGGGCAGCAGCATGACACCTCCGGGTGTGGAGCAGCAGCAGCGGATGAGGCTTATTTTATTTTGAGGCGCCATCGCGAGAAGCAAACGCTGCTTCAAAGCCGCCCGCCGCGTCAACCGCCCGTTCCAGCCGCTGCATCGCCGCGGTAATCTCTGCGGCCACTTGCACCACCTGTTGATACTGCCGCAGCATGGCGGGGCTCCACTGCATCCCACGGCGGTCCCGCAGCCACTTCCGGCAGATCTGATGTGCACCCGCGCGGAACTCCCACGCTGTGCGACCGGCGACCGCTACGCAAAGCCCTGCCGCGGCATAAATCCGCCCGTTTTCCCAACGTGGATATTCCCTGGCAGGTAGGGTTATGCCGGTTGCCTGGCTACCAGTTGCTGCGGTCTCAGGATGATCGTCATCCGGCAGCGAACCTTTCATCTGCATCGCGGCGATAAGCGTCCGGCCTTCTGTCACAAGCTTGTCGAACAGCTCTCTGGTGCGCGGAATAAAGACACGCGGGTAACCGGTCCGTAGACCTGGGGCGAACCGGGTGCGATAAGCAGGAATATGAAACTGCGCGTGAAGCATCTGTAAGATTTCTTCCGGCTGCACATCATCTCCGAGCACCGTTTGCACGGCCGACTGAAACGCTGCTTGCAGGTTGAATTCCAGGGCGGCGTCTTGCGCTTCGTTTTGTGGATTGCGGAGCCGTTGCCAGGGGAAGAACGTCTCGCCGCCACGGTTATCGCTGCGTAGCACGCCATCTAGCACCAGATTGTCCGTCGCCCAGAAGAAGTCGCAGGGGCTGTCCGGTGGCGACTGCCGCCGCGTGACAAACGCCGTATTTGCTTCCCGCAGCATCAACCGGCTC
This sequence comes from Pirellulaceae bacterium, assembly GCA_965233625.1. Classification (GTDB taxonomy): domain Bacteria; phylum Planctomycetota; class Planctomycetia; order Pirellulales; family Pirellulaceae. The sequence continues at coordinate 4,452,115 of OZ247499.1, read as the reverse complement.
ACTGCCGTCCGCGGCCAGTCGATCATGGCAGGTGACCAGTAGATGTAACGCTTGTCCGCGGCGCGGTAAGTGCAAGGGCGGATATTAACGGCATGATGTTCCACCGCCGCCAGCGCCCGGCGGGCAGCGGAGAGCTTCCAGCCGCGGGTGTCGCCCGGCGGATAACGCTGCGACCGCGACCGCGGAAAGAACTGCTGTCTGATCTGTTCGTCAGGCACAGTCAGGTCGCAGAACCTGGCGATCCGCGATGCAACCTCCTGGCGGGTAAAACCAATCACCAGCTTGTCACGGGCCGTAACGATGGTGGGAGCATGCACGGGCATGATTTCGTCAAGCGGCCAGCCCTGCTGGTAGAAACTTCCTCCGCTGGACTGCGGTGTCAGAAAGTAATGCGGTGGCGATACGGTTTGTTCAACGGTCAAATCCTGCGGATCGCATTCAGCGATCTGTTGCAGCTTCTTCTGCCTGGCGCCCGTAAGCCGGCGGTAATGCAGTGTGAATCCGTGCCCGCCCGGCGGCGCCGCAAGAATGGCGGCCGCCACGCCTTGATCAATTTCGAACAGGTTTTCGTCAACCTCCGCGGCGGGGCTTCGTCCATTCTTACCGCCGGGAAATAGGTCGACGATGTGCGCCGAGTTATAAGTCTGCATCAAAGCGTTGCGGACGCCGCGGAAGGTGATGTTATCCAGGAAGCCGCGGTTAGTGACAAAGGCTGTCACACCTCCACCCGCGCGATCCACACAGTATTGCGCATAGCGTAGAAACTGCACGTACTGGTCATGCAGCCACAGCTTGCGTTCGCCTAGCGGTTGCCCATCCACATGAAAGTAAGAAGCATCGCCGCCGGCGCCGGCGACTTTTCCCTTCATCAGCTTGTTGATCCAGCCGCCTACCTGCGTCGTCAAAGCGGCGTAAGGCGGATTGCCAACGATCAACGGTAGGCGGTTGCCGGGCGGTTCTGGCTGCAACGCATTGCGGTTCTGAAGGTCCGGCGCCGTTTCGCCCGCAAAGCAGTAACCGGTGGCGTGCAGCGCCAGTGCGATACGAACGTGCGCCAGCGCACAGGCCGGCAGCATCAATTCCACGCCGCATAACGCGGGCAGCAGCGTGGCGTCTACAAACGCATTCCACGCGGCCGCGGTTCTTTGCGGCTCGTTGCAATCGCTGAGGAAATCGCAATGCGTTACGTGGATAGCAGCCGCCAGGAACACGCCGGCGCCGGCCGCCGGGTCGAGCAGCGTGCACGGCGTTTCTTTCAACAAGCCCGCCAGACCGCCCGTGATCTGCATGGGCGTCGCCAGCGCGTTCCGCGCGCCGCGGATAACGAATTCCGCTAGTGGTTGCGGCGTGTAATAAACGCCACGGCTTCTGCGATCAGAACCGGGTTGCGCCGCCAGTAACTGTTCCAGGCAGGTGGTGACAATTTCAGCAGGTTCGCCCGGCAGGCTGGCGATCTCACGATGCTGCGGGGGATCACACGTTCTGCCGTCGCGATGCCACCGCTGCAGACACTTTTCAAGGGATGGTTTCCAGGCGGAGCCGGCGGTTCGTTTCAGCCAATCCAGACCGCCGGACGGCTTCAGCAGCGGCGCCGCGTGTTGCAAGGCGATTTGCAGACAGAGGTCAAGCTGCCCTTGCTCCGGGTCTGCTACACTAGCGAGCCGCCTTGCCAGACTCCGGTAAACCGGTTTCGCTTGTTTCACAACCATTCATTGTTCCGGCCCACCCCCGGCGCCGGGCAGCGGTCATGGCGGCATGAGCTTATAATTCTGTCACAGGTGGTCACGCAATATTTTCCATCACAGAGCGAATCAATAGAAAACACCGGGGATATTATGGAAAAAGAAAAAACAACCGCCAAACCGTCGAAAAGTAAAAAGCCGAAGGAAGGTCCTTCGATCCTTTACTACCTGTTCGTGCTGCCACTGAAGATCATCTTCTGGCCGCTGACAACGGTCTTCCGCTTTTTGTATACGAATTTTATTTCGTACATTGTGGGGCAGACCGTCCGCGATGCGAACCGGGTCTATAGCATCAAGTTTGTCTGGTACAACGATTCGGTCTACCTGCACCCCATGATCTGGGGCAGCCTGATTTTATTCGGGATAGGCACAGGGCTGAAGACGCCGGGCAGCTTTATGGAAGGCGCCTTTGACAGCAGCTGGCTGTTGCTGGTCTGGTTCATTCTGCTGGGCCTCAGCTATGTGACGATCATGTACAACTTTAACGTGATCAACACTGCGATCCTGGCGGTGACGGTGCTGGCGCTGTTGGGCGCTGCGTATTTTTCGACCATTCAATGGGCCTGGAATCCGTTGCAGGCGCTGTCGATCCATGCCAAGTGGATGACGGCGGATGTAACGCCGGGCTTCTACCTGGCTTCTGCTTACGTGTTTCTGGGGCTGATTGTTTTTGAACTGATCTGGGCCTGGTTGTTTCATCGTGTGGAAATTGATGAGTCTTACGTGTACGAGCATCAGTTTCTGAAAACGTCTACGCGTGAACCGATCTTCGCACGCGCACTGCGCCGCGAAACCAAAGACCTGCTGGAACTGTTGCTGCTTGGCGCCGCCGACATTCAGCATCGCACACGTAACGGCGCGAAGACGTTTAAGAATGTGCCGTTTGCTTCGTTGTGGCTGGGCCGCAATATCGACCGCATGTTAGATCACCGCCGTCCCGGGCAGATCGCGCTCGAGAAAGGGATGGGCCGCGATTCCGCCGGAGAAGTCCGCCCCGAAGACGCCTTTGGTGAAGATATGCACGACGAAGATGGTGGCGGCTGGGACGATGGCGATCCCACGTAAGCCGTTGTCACCATCCGGCGCCTGATAACAGCGCGAAACCGCCACGCGCTGCGATCCATACGCCCACGGCGCCCAGCAAAAGGCCCGCCGTCAGATCAAGCCGCCGCAACTGCCGCGGCTGTGTCGCCAGCCGGTGGACAAGCGCGCCCGCGGTGGAGTACATCAGCACCCCAGCAATGCCGCATCCGACAATAATGGCGCAGGTTGCGGCGACATGCAGACCCGTACTGGCTGAAAGAATGGTGAGCACCACCACCGGGAACTTCGGGTTAAGGCACTGCAGCACAACGCCGCTGAAGTAGGTTGGCGGCTTCAATGCATCACGCGGCGTTGTCTCTTCCTGAGGGGCGGCCGGCCCGGTCATCGCCCGCCGGATCATTCCCACGGCCAGATAAACGATAAACGCGCCGCCAGCTATCTGAATCACGCTTCCCAGCGACGCGTTATCGCCTGATACCTGCCCCGCAGCAACGCCCAGCACCACGCAAGTGGCCGTGTAAATCGTGACAACACCGGCCTGAAATCTCAGCACCCGCCACCCGCCATACCGCGCAGCCAAAGCCAGCGAAACCAGGTTCGCCGGTCCCGGACTCAGCATCAAAGGCAGCGTTATCAGCAGCGTGGGGATAAAGATGTGAATGTAGACGCAGGGTTTGTTTTAAGAGAGTTGGCCTGGATTCCTGATGCGAAGAATGTACGACACTTATCAGAGATTAAGCAGAAGCACGCATCGCAAGCCGCTGTTAGTTGCTCGGTCGGGGTGAGATAGCTTACAGCTTCATCGCTTCCGTTCGCCAGATTTCACACATCTTCTTACCGCCAGCTAATTGTCGTAGTTCTGGTGTCAGAAAGTACCCTTGTTCCACAGTGCCAATCCAATCGCCGGAACCGCGTAGAAGGTCGATCACGTTCAAAAGCCCGGTAAACGCATCTAAGTCATCGTCATTCTCCACACGAAGTGTGCTGGTGTCCAAATAAGAACCTCCAAGCTGACATACTGTGGCACAAAGATCTCGAAAACTGGCGACAGTATCTTTGTGTCTGTTCCCTTTATATTTTGGAATGCGGTCAAAGCCCGGCAATTGCTTTTGGTTGGCCCAAATGGCCATTGCTACGGCTGGATGACTCTCAACCATATAAACATGCCGCGATTCTGGCGACAATGCATCCCACGGTGAGAGAACGAGGCGGCTTCCCATTTGCCTAAGAGCCTGTACAAGGCGTTCGCGAAATAGCCTGACCACGGGACCATGCGGCGCCCCTTGATACCCAAGTACGGAAACGCCGTCGTGGATATCTGTAAATTTCGTCGAATGTTTTCCATTGTAGTTGTTTTGCCACCCACAAATCATTGCAATCGAGTGTGCGAGCATTGGGTGGGCTAGTTTTTCGTTAGGTACTTCAGGCTTGCTCGACAATGCTTTCTCACAAGGGCGAACAGAAAATGGGTTGACGTTAAAGGGCCACCGCGACCTGGGAAGGGTCGATCCTGGTAGGTCAAATTCATCAGGCATGTTCAGTGGAGCGTCAACAGAAAGTACGACGGAAGTAGCGTCTAAAGATGCAGTTTCGGTTGCGATCTCCGCAATAAGATCGTCCAAGCGGGCGATTAAAAAAACATTACGTGTCACTCGTGATACGCGCAACCCTTCGAGTTCCACCTCCGCCCTGTAGGTCGCCCATGATGTGCGGGAGCCTGGGTCGATACCGTACGCAATGATGCGAGATGGTCTGGACATCTGTGATTTTCAAATTACCCGCGGAAGGAGTGCAGAGGCTTCCGCAAAGAAGTTGTGTAGCCCTGTTGGTTACTGCAAACGCTAGGGCCGTTACTCGCCCGCCGGCGCCGTGCTGTTTTCGGCTTTGGCGCCTTCGGCCGCTTTGCGGGCGATCTGATCGCTGAGCGCGGTTTCGGCGACTTTGATGCGGGGTTGCTGGTGCGGCGGCACGACCACGCCACAGCTGACGATGAACTGCACGGCTTGATCGACCGTTAAGTCCAGGTCGATGGTTTCGCTCTTGGCCACACTGATGGTGAAGCCAGTCGCGGGCATGGGCGACGTGGGCATCAGAATGCTTAGCACCGGTTCGCCCACCGCGTTGCGGATATCCAGCATGCTTTCGCCCGTTACAAAGCCCAGCGACCAGATGCCTTTGCGTGGATATTCAACCGCTACCACGCGGGTGTATTCCAGCTCCTGTTCACTGAAGACAAAGTCGGTGATCTGTTTGACCGAAGAGTAGACATTGCGCACGATCGGCAGCCGGTGAATCAGACCGTCGAACAGGTTTTTGATCCAGCTGCCAATCCCGCGGGCGAAGAACTTTCCGGCACAATAAAGCAGGAGTACAAACACCAGCAGAAAAACCGGAATCACGTACGCGCGCGGCAGGAAACGCACATTGGCGTATTCCGCGTAGTATTGCCCGGCGGTCACGGGGTTTGGCTCGTGCAGGGCGTCGGGGTTTTCTTCGACACGTTCCAGAACAAACTTCGGAACCCACTGCCGGCTGCGTGGCAGGATGGTGTAGTCGGTGCCGTTATGCGTGAACTCCGTCACGCGGCTATCTGTGCGGACAATATTTTTGATCTGCTCTTTAGGCGGCACTTTGTCAAAAGCAGGCGGCAAAGACATCACAATGGCAGTCCGCGCCGTGCTTTCGACCGGGACCAGCACATAGCGTTCGATCAGCGTCCACGCCCAGATAAACACCACCACCGTCAACAGCGGCGGCAACACAATGCCCAGCCCCCGCAGGATGGCGCGGCGGAATGGATGAATGCTCTTCTTCGGCGCAAAGCTGGCGCCGGCTGCCGGTTCGCTCATATCGGGTCTTTTTCTATCCAGCCAACGTATGCAGTCAGCTGCTTGAATCGGAGAAGTTCTGGAAAAGAAAGCGGATCCGTCTGCCCCTGCAAGGTGCGCCCAATGGTAGCGGTCACTGCGGCTGTGTCAATCTCGCGATTTTGTGCGAGTGCAACAGATAGTATGAATGCGGCAAATGAGGTTTCCAGGAGCTGTGGGGGGATATGTGGCCGCAAAGTCTGGTTTGCCGGCCGGGTTCAAGTATTTGCTGAATTTGTGAATTATGTGTAAAACTTCACACGTCTAACCTCTCTTCGACACATTCTTATTCTAGGAGCCAATATGTCCGCAGTCTCCCTTCGTCCGCGGCGCACAGGTTTTACGCTTGTTGAATTGCTTGTTGTTATCGCAATCATCGGCGTTCTGGTCGCGCTGCTCCTCCCCGCGGTTCAAGCTGCCCGCGAAGCTGCTAGACGCTCGCAGTGTACAAATAATCTGAAACAGATCGCTCTGGGCATTCATAACCACCACGACACCTATGGCGAGATGCCGCCCAGCTACGAGAACTTTCACCCCATTAGCACGGGCGAAGTCAGGTGGGGCTGGGGCACGTACATTCTGCCGTTTATTGAACAACAGAACCTGTACGACCGTCTTTCGCCCGCGACTCAGGCCGGTCTGACACCCAACGCCACCAACGGCCTGCAAGAGCGGATCGACACCTACCGCTGCCCTTCTGATGTTACGGCCGAGTTAAATCCACGGTTCGTCCGCAGCGGTCAACGTCAGGCAACCAGCAATTACGCCATCAGCGAATCTATTGCTGCTTATGAACAGAACCACAATTCGCACCGCTTTGCCGAAATCACCGATGGTCTGGCGAACACTATGATGGTGGGTGAAAAAGGCGGTCTGCGGTCGGTTGCGGCTGTCTGGCCTGGTAGGGCGCAAAGTACCGCTTCGGTCGGCTTCCGCGTGGTGCATCGCATCAACTTGCAGGACTACACCGGCACGGATTACTGGGGCGCCTGTCGCCGTTATATCCTCTCTAGCGAACACCCTGGCGGCGTGAACGTGGTGTTCTGCGATGGTTCGGTCCACTTCCTGGCGGAAACCATCGAAGCAGCCGCAGGCGGCAACTGTGGCGACAGCACCTCAGACCCCGTCCATAAGTTCTACCCTACCAATAACACGGTTTATCAGAATCTGTTCAATCGTCAGGACGGCTTTGTCACTGGCGATTATTAAACCGCTTGTTCCCCGGCGCCACGCGTCGATGGCTTAATGAATCCTGCACCGGGTTGGCATTTGTCCAACCCGGTTTGCGTATTCACGCAGCCAATGGCCGGTCCTTCACGTCATCCACCCGGAGTTACACCCGATGAAGCAACACTCTCTTTCTATTTTCCCCACACACATCTGTCTGACATTGGTTGCGTGCATGCTTACGGTCCTGGCAAGCGGTTGCGGGCCCAGCTATGAGGGGCCGCAACGGGCCAAAGTCACAGGCACGGTCAACCACAATGGCGCCCCGGTCAAGAATGGCACCATCAATCTGCGTCCTGAGAGTGATGGCGGTCGCGTTGCTGGCGGCTCCATCGTCGATGGTAAGTACGAAATCCTCGAAGCCAACGGCCCGACCCTTGGCGAATACAAAGTAGAGATCTTCGCCTTCGAACCTATCGGCGGCGGTTCGTCCGGTGGTGACGCCGAAGAAGACGAAAAAACGCGTCAGGTTCTGCCACAGCAGTTCAACGCAAAAACCACGCTCACGCTGAAGGTGGACAGTCCGGATGTAACGAAGGACTTCGATCTGAAGTAATCCAAGCACCGTCTTACCGGGCTTAACGTCCGATGCCCCGCGCCACCACGGCGACAGAAACCCTTGCGGCGCCGGCCTGGTGCAGCGCGCGGGTGATCTCGTTGGCGGTGGCGCCGGTGGTTAGCGTATCGTCCACCAGCAGGATGCGGGCGTCGCGGACATCGTAAGCGGCGGATACGCTGCAGGCGCCGCGCAGATTGCGCCGCCGCTGCCAGGGCGAAAGCCGGTGCTGCCCTTCCGCCCAACGGTTCCACCGCAGCAGGTCTAACGCGCATCTGTGCCCGCCGGCGGTTGTTGCCGTACACATTAAATGGCGGCTAACTTCTTCGGCCAGCAGCGCTGCCGCATTCACACCACGACGCGTCTGCTTGAGCCAGTGCATCGGCGCCGGCGTTACGAAGTCGAACGCTTCATCTGCGAAACGCCTGCTCGCCTGCCTGGCCAGCAGTCGACCGGCCGTCATCGTCAACGTGGTCCGTTGCGGCTGCTTCATCAGGCGGGCAGCCACCGCCAGTTGCCCTTCGTAAACGCCTAGCGCCGCGACGCCTTGGAACTGCATCTTTTCGTCGACGCACCGCCAGCAGCGGTCGCCCCGCATGCCGCCATGTGCAACCGGCGCTGCACAACTTGGACAGACATCGGCGCCGGGTTCAAACGCAGGCCGGCAATCGCAGCATAGCAGCACGCCATCAGCAGGCGATTCAATTTCCGCTTCGCACAAAGAACAGGCGGGCGGAAACAACAATCCCATCGCTGCCCGCTGAGACGCCTCCGTGAGTCTTTGCAATGGTTTCCACATAACGGTCATTGGACCGGCGCCCACCCCGCGGTGCAACCGTTGCTAACGGGCAATACCACGCATTCTATCGCGACAGGAAGCTGGTTCTTCCCAGAATCGTTGTTGAATTTCTCATAATCAAGCTTCGTTTTGTCTAAAATTGGACGTAGTTGAAGGGGCGGATTTATAAGTGTCTGGCGTCAGGTAATTAGCGTGATAAGCATATCCTTCAAGCGAATCGCAACGGCGATTACGGCTGTTGTTGCAGCGTGCTGCGGCGGCTCGGTTTCCGCTGCCGACGAACGTCTTGCCATGCCCGCAGATGTGCAGGCAATTCTCAGCAGCCGTTGTGCCGATTGTCATACCGGCGACGCTGCCGAAGCCGGCGTGCGTGTGGATAACTTCAGCACGCTCAGCCGCGCGGCGCAGCTTGAATTGATGAACCGCGCGCAGGACCAGATCTTCTTCAAACTCATGCCGCCCGAGGACGGTGAACCTCTCGAAGCAGACGAACACACGAAGCTGGCCGGCTGGCTGCGCAGCGAACTTCGCCGCAACAACGCTTCCAAGCTGGATGAAAAACTGCGTCATCCTGCCTACGGCAACATGGTGGACCACGACAAGCTGTTCGATGGCAGCATCGACACGGCGCCTTTCACGCCCGCACGCCGCTGGCTGGTTAGCCCGCAGATTTTCATTGAACGCGTGAACGCCGTGTTCCAGCTGGAAGGTCGCGCGAGGCAGCGGAAATTCTACGGCGTGACCAACCCCATCGTGTTGCCCGATCATTCCGGCATCCGCTATTACGACACAACTTCGCTGGACGGCGGCCACCTGCTGGTCATGCTCAACAACGCCGGGTGGATCTCCAGCAAACAGATTTTCGGCGCCGTGCACCAAGGTGAAAACAGCCGCAATTTGACGTTCGACAATCCCAAAGACCGCTGGTACCCAACCAATCCGCCGGAAGCTTTTGTCGCCATCGTCAAGAAGGAAACACCGCCAACAGACGATGAGCTTTCCGCCGCCGTCAAAGCACAGTTCGACTGCGTCCTGCAGCGTGAGCCAACTGCTGCAGAGATGAAGCAATACACCGCGCTGCTGCGTGATTCGATTCAGCTTGGCGGCAACCAGGAAGGCTTACGGCAGATGCTGGTCGCGGTGCTGCTGAAGTCTGAGTTTCTATACCGGCTGGAGTTCGGCGCCGGTGAAGCGGATGAGCATGGCCGGCGGAAGCTTTCGCCGCACGAAGCCACTTATGCTATTGCCTATGCGTTGACCGATCGTGTGCCGGACCAGCAACTCCGCAACGCCGCCCGCGAAGGACGCCTGCAAACCAAAGAAGATTACCGCCGCGAAGTGCTGCGGATTCTCAACGATAAGCGGACCTATTACGACGAAGGGGCGCCGGAGCTGAATGGCATTCACCACCGTTCGCACCGGGTAACGCACCCGCGCATCAACCGCTTCTTCCGCGAGTTCTTTGGTTACCCCAACAGCGTCAAACTGTTCAAAGACATCTCACGCAGCGGCGGCTTCTACGATAATGCCGGCCGCGGTTACACCGGCACAGCAGGTTCGGTAACGGACGAAGCCGATCGTGTCGTGGATGGCATTCTGATGGAAGACAAAGACGTCTTCGCCAGGCTGTTGACCACCGACAAGTTCTTTGTGCTGCACACCAAAAGCAATCAGGAGAACCTGAAGATCATCGCAGGCTGGCGCAAAGCTTACGATGGCTTGAAAGACCTGGACTGGGAGAACGAGACAGAGAAAACGCTGCTCGAAAACTTCGAGAAGCACAAAGACCTGTTCAAATTGATCCGTATCGAAAACCTGAACGAAAACCGCCGGCGCGTGCATGTCCGCGATTTCAAACGCTTCATGCAATTCTTCGACAACACGTTTGGTCAGGGGCTGACGCCGATTACGTTCCCGTGGTTTTATCATGGCGGGCAGAAGTTCCGGCATTCGCCCATTTACAACCTGCCGCAGGTGCCCGGCGGGGCGCCCGTTTTCCTGGGCGGCACGAAGTACCGCGACCGCGACGAGGTCTGGGACTTTCCCCCCGTGCAACCTTTCAAAGTGCCGCACCGCAAAGGCATTCTGACACATCCGGCGTGGCTGCTGGCGCATTCGCAGAACACCGAAACAGATCCCGTGCGACGTGGCCGCTGGGTCCGCGAGAAACTACTGGCCGGCCGCGTTCCCGACGTGCCGATCACCGTAGACGCACAGATTCCCGAAGACCACCACCGCACGCTGCGGCAGCGGTTAGATTCTGTCACCGGCAAACAGCAATGCTGGAAGTGCCATCAGCACATGAACCCGCTGGGTCTGACGTTTGAAATCTTCGACGACTTCGGCCGCTTCCGCACGCAGGAAAGTCTGGAGCACCCGGACAACATCCTCAAGAAAGCCACCCGGCTAGATACCGCCAACATCTACAAAACGGCGCCTGTCAACGCAGAAGGCGAACTGACCGGCACCGGCGATCCATCGCTGGATGGCCCCGTGCAGGATGCGTTCGAACTGATTGACCGCCTGGCCAAGTCAGAGCGTGTCCGCCAGTCGTTCATCCGGCACGCTTTCCGTTACTTTATGGGCCGCAATGAAATGCTTTCCGATTCGAAGACACTGATCGCTGCCGATAATGCTTATGTAGAAAACGGCGGCAGCTTCAAAGCGGTGATCGTCTCGCTGCTGACTTCCGATTCGTTCATGTACCGCAAAGACGTGAAGCAGTAACGCAATACACCGCTACAGCGCTAACAACCTCCCCTTCCTCCTTCCCGCCTGAATAACCATGACCAACCGCCGCGAATTCCTCACGCGTTCTATGATCGGCGCCACCGCCCTGGGCCTTGCTTCGCAGTATGGCTACGCCGCACCGGGCGCCAGCAAGCCGCCCACGCGGTTTATCTTTGTCCACAAAGGCAACGGTTTACTGCCTGAATCACTGGCGCTGCCCACCTTTAGCAAACAGCAGCAGGAAGCAGAGAAACGCAAAGCCGCGTTCACCGCCGACCTGGATCAGCATGAGCTGCCACAGTGGATGAGCCCGCTAGCCGCGCACAAGAAGGACATGACCATCCTGCAGGGTCTATCCGGCAAGATGTGCACGACCGGGCATCATAGCTGGTGCTCCGCCCTGGGCGCGTTCAAAGCGAACGAGCGGCTGAGTTCCATCAAATGGGCGACCGTGGACTTTGAACTGGCGAAGCTATTCCCTTCTCCGTTTGAACACATTGAACTGGCGTGCTTCCCCACAGGCGGCGGCAACTCTCGCGGTAACATCAACGGCATCGAAAAAGGTTTTTCGGCCCGCGGCCCGCAGCAGCCCAACTACGCCTTCGGTTCGCCCAAAGTGGCCATGCAGGAGCTGTTCAAATCTGTCTCGGCCGATAAATCCGCCCAGACCCGTTACCAGCTTGAACGCAAGGTGCTGGAATTCATCGCCAAGGACGAAACGATCCTGTCCGGCGATCTGACCGGCGCCGAGCGCACCAAGGTGGCCAACTACGCACAGGCCGTGCAGGATATCCGCCAACGCAATGGCCGTGTGGAAGCGATGGGCGAAGTGATCCGCCGGCACATTCCCAAACTGGATGCGAAGTATCTTGCCGAAGACCTGACCACCGTCGACCGTCAGACGGGTCTGGTCGAAGTGCTGCTATCGACGCTGATCTCCGGGATGACAAATGTTGTCACTCTCACGGCCGACGAACTTGGCACGCCTTATACGGGGCTACCCGGCATCGAAGGTGAGAACGTGAACCTGCACGATGTCGGACACAACAAATCGTTCGGCGGCGTCGAAGCACTGGCCATCCGCGAAAAGGTCCGTCACCAGCACATGACGCTGATAGACACCATCGTCTCACGGCTGAAGAAGACGCCCGAAGCGGGCGGAACGATGTTCGACAATACGGTGCTATGCTACCTGCCCAGCAACGGGGAAACGCATCACAGCAAAGGCGGCGAATGGCCCTTCGTCGTGCTGGCTGGCAGCAACGCCCGCCTGAACATCGGCCGCCGCTACATCCGCCTCCCCGCTCACGGGCAACCCGGCCACAAGACATTAGGCAATTGGTACACCACCATCCTCAACGCTTACGGCAATTCCGTAGGCCACTACGGTAGCCTGGATGTGGCACTGGGCGACGGGCAGAAAGGCCCGATTGCAAGCTTCCTGGGTTAAGCCCTTCCAGACTTCATAACAGAGGACAACGTCGTGAAGTTTCTGGTTCCACGTTCTCAGAAAGGTTCAATCGTGAGCGCGGAGTACAACAGGTAATCCATGGAATAAAGGAGGCAGCGACTGTTGGAGCCCGGAGGAATTTGACAGCCTGGCAGGAAGGTGTCTAATGACGCGCGGCGTTGCGTTTCAAACCCTTCAGTCTGGCCTCTGGATTCTCATGCGTTTAACACTCCTGAGTTGTTTCTTGTTGATCGCGTCGTGTACATTCCATCTCGGTTGTAGCTCCGAGCCGCCGCTGCCTGAGCCAGATCCATCACCACCCCAACCGGTTGTTGACGGCGCCGACCCTGACCCTGTTGATACACCAGAGCCACCAGCGGAAGAGGAATCGCCTGTTCCACTTGAAGACGCCGGAGACGTGGTTCTTTCTGAACTTATGGCGTCAACCAAAGAAGACTTCGAGAGCGCTAAGGCGAAGTACGAAGGCAAACCTTTGCGGTTTGAATGCTGGGCCGTGGCGTTCGTCACTGAGCCCGTAATCTATGGAAAGAAACCAGCATTCTTCGTTACCTCAAGTAAACCCAAGGACAAAAATGAGATTAGGGATCTGCCCCGCATAACCTGCAAATCAGCTGGCGCACTGCCGTGGGAGACTTTCAACGCTCCCGACCCGGTCACGGTCACGGGCGTTGCTAAATTTGAGTATGGCAAGGTTTCCTTTGAACAATGCACTTTCGAATCGACTGGCGAACCAGCCCCGACTTTGACCGTTGCAGAACTCGTAGCCATGGCAGAAGAGGATGCAGATGCAGTGGCCGAGAAGTATGGCAAAGGATGGCTTAATCTAAAAGGGAAAGTGCAGTCGGTTCGTCGCAACGACGGTGAAGATCCCTTTATCATCTTTCATGAATCAGAAGTGATTGAAATTGGCGCCCAGTTGTCCAGTCTCAAGAGCGACCCGTTACAAAGTGTGAAAGCTGGTGACGAAATCACGATTGGAGGACCGCCCTTTGTATTCAGCCGGAAGCCACTGATTCTTCAACTACCCATTCCGCTGAAGATTGAAAGCAAATGACGAAGGCTTGCTTAGGTCGGATTCCGCCCGCGAATCCGAGGCTGCGCAGCCGGACCGCGCGATCCGGTTTCAACAGAGCTTGCTGAATTAGAACTCCCGCTAAGGAATCAGCGCTCGTGCACTGCCTGCGGCTATCTGAAACCAGCCGCGGGTTTTGTCATCCTGGCTGATCATCCATACGGCGCCGCGGCGCGTCTGCTGCTGTTGCTGTCCGCCGGGTGGGATGGTGGCGTAGAACTTGGGCTTGCCGGTGCGGTCTATCCAGTGCAGTTTGACGGGCTTTTTGCCGTTGTTGATGAACTGCACCGGGAAAGGGGCGCCGGTTGGTTCAGACGCCGGTGCTGCTTCGCCCGGCGCCGCCCGCCACGGTAACAGCGGCCAGCGGCTGGCGGCCGGTGCGGGTTTGGGGGCGAACTTCTTAGGACCTAGCGCCGTGAGTTCTGCGAGTTTGGCCGCGTGCTGCTGTTTGCCGGCGAGGTTTTCGAATTCGTAAGGATCGTCCGCGATGTTGTACAGTTCCTGGTCGCCGCCGGCGTAATGGATCATCCGCCAGTTCTCGGCGCTCAGCGAATAGCTTCCTGGATCGGCAAGGTGTGTCAGCGAGACGTGCGGCCAGGCGGCTTGCGGGTCGCGCAGCAGCGGCAGCAGGCTGGGGCCATCGTGCGTTTTCTCTGCGGGTAGGCCGCATAATTCAAGCAGTGTCGGGAAGATGCTCAGCAGATTCACCGGCTTGTTGCACACGCCGGGTGTCGTTCCCTGCGGCAATGCTTTCAGTCCCGCCGGCACGCGGACCATCAGCGGCACACGCGTACAGACGCGCCAGCCCGTGTACTTCTGCCAGTGCTGTTTTTCGCCCAGATGCCATCCGTGGTCGGAACACAGTGCCACAATCGTGTCATTCTTATGCGGACTCTTATCCAGCGCGTCGAGCACCTTGCCAAGCATCGTATCGGCGTAGTGGATCGATGCCAGATAGGCCTGCACCGCTTGCTTCCACTGCCCGTGTTTGCGGATATGGGCGAAGTAGCGGTTCGGCCCGCGGCGTTTTCCTTCCGCTGGCAGGTCTGCCAGATCGTCCTGTTTATAGCCAGGCGGCAGCTTGATCGAATCCAGCGGGAACGGCTTGAAGTACTTCGCAGGAACGAACCACGGTTCATGCGGCCGGTAGATGCCGCAGGCTAAAAAGAACGGTTGCTCGCGCGGCTTGGCCAGTTCGCCCGCAATCCATTTGGCGACCAGAAAGTCGCCGCCGAACTCTTCGTCCGTGGCGTCCAGCGCCGCCCAGTCGGTCTCCTGGTATTGCCACGGCCCGCCCACTGGCAGATTGACGGGTCGCTTCTTCGGATAGAGCGTGCGCGGGAAAGGGTTCTCTTTGCTTGCTTCCGGGAAGTAGTCGTCCCACGACTTGGCGTCGATAAAGTAATGCAGCAGCTTGCCAGAGCCTGCCGCGTGATAGCCCTGCCGGGAGAAGGTTCTGGGCATCAGTTCCGCATCGGGCATCACATGCCGCATCTTCTGCCGGTTGTCGTACAAGCCGGACACGTGCGGAGAGATGCCCGTAAACAACGCCGCCCGCGATCCGTTGCACGCCGGCGCGGCGCAGTGGGCATTGGTAAACAGCAGGCCGGATTTCGCCAGCCGGTCTAAGTTCGGCGTAATCGTCTGCGGATGCCCGCCCATGCAGCCGATCCAGTCGTTCAGATCGTCGAGCACGATCAGCAGCACATTCGGGCGTTTCGTTTCCGCTGCCGCCGCGGGTTTTGTCAGAACAACAAAGGCTAAAAGTACGCACGCCGTTGAAACAAAGTGCTTCATCGCTGGACCATGGGTGTAGATATCGCGGGACGTATATCCCGCATCTCAACATCTGAGAAGCCAGGACAGTCATGTAACCGTCAGCTTAGCAGATGAACCCTGGCGCCGCGGAAAGCGTTAAGCCGGCGCCTGAAAGACAGCGTCGGAAACTTCGGTTTCAACCGGCCGGGAGCACAGCCACGAGTTCCAGCCCAGACGGGTGCCAGCCGGAGCGCCGGCAGCGGGTTGCCTGGCCGTTAGTTGCAAGCGGGGCGTCTGCCGGGCGGCGAGCACCGGTTGCACGTCGAAGTCAAATTCGCTGCCGGCATAGCTACGGACGAAATCGCACAACGGCGCCAGACCGTCAGCGCAGGGCAGGAACGTGGCGAACTGCGCGGCGCTGAGCGGGCCGAGTTTCACGCGGAACTTGTGCTGCACATCCCACATCCGCTGGCCAAGCACTGCCGAAACGCCCAGTTGATGATTCTGCCCCAAGCTCCGCGCGCCGTTGCTGGCGGTGCCGCCGGGCAGTTGCGTGCGGGTGTGCTGGTCAAGCTGAATCCACTGGCCGCAGAACGGCTGCACCGTAACGGGCAGTTCAAAGAATTCGCCCAGCATCCGCTCCAGCGCGCAGGCGGTAGGGCGGCGGTGTGCGAAGTGGCCGCCGTAAAAAATCACGGCGTCATCATCAAACTGCTGGCGGTTCCGCAGACTACTGGCGCCAAGTCCTGTCAGTGCGAACAGGCTCTGCGTGAATGCGTCGTTACCCGGATCGTTTTCATAGCTCACGCCCGCGCGGTGCTTCTCCCATGCGCGGTAGAACAGCGAGATACTGCGGTGGTTAAACAGATCCAGGAAGTCACGCAGCGCGAAGTCTTTCTCACGCATCCGCTCCATCACCAGCGTGGTGAAGTGCTGCGGCAGCACGCCATCCGGCCCGGTCAGCCCCATGAACGAAACGGGCATCTCTGGCGGACGTGGCGGAATCGCGCGTTGCTGCGACGTTTCACGCCGCTCGTCGCCTATCTGACTGGCAGCCTTCTGCCGGCGGTCTGTCTTGCGTTTTAACGCGGCGATGCCCGACCCGGAAAAGGTCTGCGACGCAGCCGCCCGGAACCGCACCACTTCACGCGAAGGGGGCGAATCGTGGCCGATGGGCAGTCCGTGTCTGTCGCCGCGGCCATGCTTTCCTTCCTGCTGCAGCAGCCGGACAGCCTGGAAGAAGTTGAATTTGTGCGGCCTTTGAAACAACTCTTCAATCACAGCAGCACCTTATCCCCGGCCCGCGGCGCCCATCGCTTCAGCGGCTCTTCCCGCCCTTGCAGCGTGACCACCAGTTGGGTGAACGAGTTAATGGAACACTGCAACGCAAAGAACCGTTCGAGCACCGATGCGAAGATGAACGCTTCATTCTCAGAAAACCGTCGCGGGTCCAGCTCCAGCGAGACTTCAACGCCGCGGCAGATGCCTCCCAGGGCGCCGGGCAACCGTCCCGCCACGCGGCGGCTGCTGACATTCAGCACGCCTTCAATCATCGCGCGTGTTTCGGCGGAATCCTGAATGTCATACAGCTTCAGAATCTCTTGCAGCGAAGTGGCGCCGTCGTCACCACCGGAAATGGAAAGGTGCCCCAGAGACAGATGCGAAATCAGCTTCCACGCAGCACTACGGCGCCGCGAGGGGCGGAGTGTGGCCGTCGGCGGCGTCAGGCAGGCGATGCTGTGCACGGGACCGTCGCCATCCGTCAGTTGCAACCACGGTTGGCCGCCGCCAAACGGCAGCCGGTTGGGCAGGTCGCGGTTCAAGCAGGTAGATTCAACATCCACGAACCAGCCGCCCTCAATCGAAGGTTTGAAATCAAGATCCACCAATGACAGATACATGTCAGTGCCGTAATCCGGCTCCAAGGCCGAAGCCACCGCATCGCGTCGCATTGCCTGATAAAAAGTGGTGCGGTCGGCGCCACGCTGCGCGTGCTTGACGCTGTAGAACGGCTCGTATTCCTCTTCATAGCCGTCGCTAGATGAAGCGGTGACGCAGTCGATGGAGTAAACCTCAACGGCCTGCGGTCGCCGCGCGTCGGGTGCGATGCGGTATTCCGGCTCGGTGTGCGAAAGCTGGATCGGTTCGCATCTTTGTTTGAACAGGTTCACCACGGGGGCGCATCCCATGCGGAAGGTGCCCGTCGTAATGTTCTGTTCCAGATCGTGATTGCTGCGGTTGAGATAGATATATATTTCCGCTTCCGGCCCGAACTCCTGCAGCAAGCTGGGCTGGATGCCGCCGACATCAAAGAACAGGAACTTCTCCGGGAACGAGAAGAACTCGGACAGCAGCCGGTAACTCAGCGGCGCGCGGGCAGGGTACGGCAGCATGCCTTCGTCGCGGTCGAAGCCAACCTGCGAAAGCTGCGGGTTGAGCATCACCGGATGCGGATCATCGGCATGCCGCGCGATGGCGATGTCGATGACGTTATTGAACAGCATCTCGTACAGCAGGTTCATGTGCTGCGGCAGGCCGTGCAGGTAGAAGCGATAGCTTGCGGCCTGTAACGAGCCAAACGGTATTTCTTCGGAGAGGCACCGCAGTTGAATGCGCACCACGGCCTCAGCGCTGGTCGAATGACGTGTTGCCGGCGCCGAGTACGGGCGGCCTTTGAATTCTGCTTGCGTGACGCCGACCGGCCATAGATTCACGTCGTAGCAGGTGCGGAAGCGACATGGTTCGCCATCGACGGGTTCGGTTTCAACGGCGGTGCCTTTGGGCAACAGGTAGCCGCCGGTGAGATCCGCCTGGCTGGGGTCGAAGTTGAACTGTGCGATGGCCATCGATGGCACCGGCGCCAGGTAGTGCGGATATAGCACGCCTAGCATCGCGTCGGTGATTTCCGGGAACTCATCGTCTATCTTGCGGCGCACGCGGGCGTTCATATAAGCGAACGCTTCGATCATCCGCTCGACAAACGGGTCTTCGCTCTGCTCGGCGCCGAGACGCAGGCGGCCTGCGATTTTTGGATTTGCATCGGCGAACTCCCCGGCCGTGCGGCGGAAGAATGCGAGTTCGCGGTTGTAGTAGGTCAGCATATCGGCGTTCATACTCAGCCTCCTTTTACTTCAAAGGCGCCAGAATCCGGTTCGTAGGCAGAGTCGAAGACAACAGGCTCCGGCGCCGGATGCGCGCGAAGCAACGCGTTGATGCGGAACCGCAAGGTTCGGTCCAGATGCGCGGCGTTATCGACAATACTGACTTTTACGCGTCGCAACCGCGGCTCGAATTTGCGGATCGTCTGTTCCAGCTCCCGCACCAGCGCCGCGCGGCCATGCGCTGAACCGAGGTTCTGCGCGGCAATGTCAGGCAGCCCATAGCGGACGACCGAGTCTTCAATCTCTTCTAGCCCTTCAACCGGCAGCAACGGTCGCCGCCGCGTGTTCAGCAGATGCTCAAGATCGCGGCGCACGGAGCGCCGCATATCGGCCAGCACTTCGCTGCGCGACTTCGAGGGCTCACGCGTGACCGCTGGATCTTCATCGATCAAACGGTCGAGCACGGGCGAAAGGAGTGGATGGCTGCTCATGGTCGGTTAGCTCCCTCGCCCCCTTAGGGCATTTAGGGGAGAGGGCTGGTGTGAGGGGGTGGTTTTCATGGTCTGTTGTTCTGGCTGGAGGAAGCAGGCGGTGCCCCCTCACCCTAACCCTCTCCCCGGAGGGGCGAGGGGACTTAATAGCCCGATGGTGGTGTGAGTTCTGTGGCGAGTTTCACGCCGGCCGTCAGTCCGTCGAACTGGTAGTGCGGGCGGAGGTAGACGACGCAGTAGAAGCTGCCTGGTTGGGCGGGGTGTTCGCGGACCTGCGCCCAGGCTTCTCGTAACGGGTATTGAGCTTTCATCTCTTGCGTGGCTTCGTCATCCTGCGCGGTGTAGCGTTGCAGCCATTCGTTGAGGAACGATTCGCAGTCGCTTGGTTCGGCGAACGAACCGACCTTCTCGCGTCCGATGACTTTGATGTAGTGCGCCATGCGTGCGACACACAGCATGTATTGCAGCATGGACGAAAGCCGGGCGTTGGCCGTGGCTTCGTTGTCGTCGTATTTGCGTGGCTGCTGGATGGAAGCATTCGAGTAGAACGCGGCCCACGGCGTGTCTTTCACGTGGCACATCGGAATGAAGCCCAGCGCCGCAAGCTGTTCATCAAGCGTGTCGGAAATCATCACGCTGGTGGAACACTTGTGCGCCACGCCTTCAGTGTCGACGCCAAACGAATGCGACGGCAGACCCGTCACCAGACCGCCGCCTTCGACACCTGGCTGCACGCCGCGGATGTCGGCAGGCCAGCGCGTCTGTGCGAATGCACGCAGCATCACACCGCCCAGTGCATAGCATGCGTTGCCCCACAGGTAGCCTTCGCCGCTGGCGGCTTCTGGTGTTTCAGCAAACGGAAAACCATCGGCCCGCTGACCGTTGTTTTCATAGGGCAGCCGCATCAATACGCGTGGCAGCGTGAGGCCCAGGAAGCGGCTGTCTTCGCGCTCCCGCAGGCTCCGCCAACGGAGATGATCGGGCTGGCGGAAGATCTCGGCAAAGTTCATCGGCCGCTGCAAGTCATCAAACGATTCCAGGCCGAACATCGACGGATGCGCCGCGGCGATGAACGGCGCGAACGCGGCGGCGGATACCTGCGAAATGGTTTGCAGCGCCGCCAAGTCGTCTGTCTTGTGCGTGGCGGACGGGCGGGAATGAATCTCGTAGTCGCCCAGCAGGACGCTGAACGGCTCGCCGCCGGGAGTGTCAAATTCAGCCGAGTAGATTTTGCGGAATAGTTGCGACTGATCGAATTCAATGCAACGGTCCAGATCGCGGACCAGCGCTTTCCAGCTGACGTCCAGCATGCGGACTTTGATATTATCGTCGCGGTCAAACTGCTGCGTCAGATAACGCAAGCCGCGCCAACTGGCTTCCAGCTTCTGCAGCCGCGGGTGATGCAGGATGGCGGTCACCTGACGGGAAACGATGCCGTCGATCTTCGCAATGTCGCGATTCAGGCGGCGAGCAAGTTGCGCGAGCGTGGCCGGCTGTTTGCCGCCGGCGTGTTTTACATAGAACCGCAGGGCGTCTGCGGCGGATTCTGTTTCGAGGAAAGCTTCCAGCAACGATGGCTGCGGAGTGTCGTCCGCTGGTTTAGCAGCTGGCTGCTGAAAGAGAACAGCATCGAGCAGACCGGCACACTTCTCCGTGGGCGACGCGTACTGCGTAATGGTTTCGTGCTGTTGCATGGTGGGTTCTCTGCCGGCATATGCCGAAGTGCTGACACATCAACCCGAAGCGCGAGCGTCCATGAGGAATCCTCCGTCAAGTCAGAAAGCGGTTGATTGCGGAATCCAAGCGTCCATCCGGCGTCATCCGTTTACGGCGCGCCATAAAACATATTTCGGTCGCCCCTATTCGAGGGTCGGCGTCGTGGCGCCAGCTCGCGCTTCAGGGTGCGACTTATTCCGCTTTCAGCCTTGAAGGAAGTGGTTGATTCTACTGGTTACGCTGCACTTACGTGCTAGTTGTCGAAGTTTTTAAGTGAACGGGTAGGGCGGGTCTTCGCCGGAGCCGGTCGTCGCTCGCTCACAACGGCTGCGAGTGCGACAGGTCTCCAGAGAAGACGCCGCCCGGGTCTTTGCGGGTGAGGCCGGAGCGAGCTTAGGCGGCGAGTCCACTCTCCTGCCAGACGGTCTGGTTCTTGAGCATCGCCCACATCACGCGGCACAGATAGTGCGCCGTGGCGACCGTGGCGATCTTGCCCCGCGCCGCGTCGTCGCGGCGGATACGCTGGCGGTAGGCGGCGACCGTGGGCGAACGACGCACGGCCTGCCACACCGCTTCGACCAGCATTTTGCGGACCACGCTGGGCCCTTCGCGGGTGATGTGTCCCAGCCGGTTGGTCGAACCCGATTGATCCTGCCGGGGCACCAGGCCGAAGTACGCACCAATCTGCTTCGCGTTGCCGAACCGCTGCGGATCGTCGATAAACGCAGCCACCGCTTCGGCCGTGCGGATGCCAACGCCGGGGATGGTCCGCAGCAGCGCAACAGCCGGACTCCCGCTGGCGAAGGCTTCCAGCTCTTTTTCGATCCGCCGGATGGAACGGTTCAGATCGTCGATCTCCTGTAAGAGTAAGTCGCGTTTGATCGCGTGCATCGGACTGGCGAACTCGAGGGCTTTCAGCCAGGCGACGCCTTTGCGCGTCCACAGACTTTTCGGCGCCTGGATCAGCAGCGTCCGCAACAGTGCACGCAGACCATTCTTGGCCCGGGTGCGTTTTTCGACCGTGCGGGTGCGGAACACGATCATCTCCCGCCAGGCCCGCACTTCGTTGCTGGGTACATGCACCCGCGGAAGCATTTCCACCAGCAGCAGCCGGGCCAGCATGTGGGCGTCGTTGCGGTCGTTCTTCCTGCTGGATTTGAAGATCGCGTGCAACTGCGCCGGGTGCGCCACCGTGACCGATTCGGCCAGCGGAGACAGCAGGTTGAAATACTCGCCATAACCGCAGCTGGCTTCGTAAGCCACATGAAACGGCTGGTCGAGCGACTTCAGGAAATGCAGCAGTTCCGTCACCGGCCCCAGCTTCACTTCCCGCTGCTTTTTCCCTTGATCGTCGAGCACACATACCGCTACAAACTTTGCATGAACATCTAATCCAACGTAAAACATCCTGGAAGCCTCCCAAGGTCAAGTGAAAGAATCTGCTAACTTCCACTTTAAGACCGACGGAGGCTTCCTTCATAGTTTCGAGGGGCGTTTGACTAAGGTGCGCAGACCAGGTGTTTTCGTCGTACATCCTGGAATCGAAAGTTGCCCGGACGTGCGATTCGCAACAATGTCCGGCGTCCCTCGCTTGCGCTTCGGGTTGGTGTCTGCTTCTTGAACTGCTCCCACGAAGCGTGAGAGGTTACATGTACCTGTTCCAAAAACAATGGCCGCGACGGATTGCCGGCGGCCATTGTCTGGAGTTTTTCAACCTGACATGGTCAGGCCTATGACCGCGTGTTTAGCCCAGGGCTGGAATGCGGGCGACCATGCGGAGCGAGGTCGTTAGTTCTTCCATCTGCAGCCACGGACGCAGGTGAGCGACGGCGTTGTAAGAGCCCGGGGCGCCCGGAATCTCTTGTACAACGACGCGTGCTTCGCGA
Organism: Pirellulaceae bacterium; assembly: GCA_965233625.1. Taxonomy (GTDB): domain Bacteria; phylum Planctomycetota; class Planctomycetia; order Pirellulales; family Pirellulaceae. Next base: position 4,429,655 of record OZ247499.1, on the reverse strand, counting down.
AGCGGGTAGCGGGCTTTGGTGCCTTCGCCTGGCTTCGGATCGGCTGTCACGTAGTTCATGATCCAGCGGTTCAGCCACTCTTCGCAGTCCGAAGCTTCCATGAACGAACCGATCTTGTCGCGGGCCATTACCTTCAGGTAGTGGGCGAAACGGGCGGTTGCCATGATGTACGGCAGACGGGCCGAGATAGCGGCGTTGGCCGTTGCATCGGGATCGTCGTACTGCTTTGGACGCTGCGTGGTTTGAGCACCGAAGAAGACCGAGTAGTCGGTGTTCTTGTAGTGGCACAGCGGCAGGAAGCCCAGCTTGCTGAGTTCTGCTTCGCGGCGGTCGGTGATCGCAATTTCGGTAGGACACTTCATGTCCACATCGCCATCATCGCTCTTGAAGATGTGCGTTGGCAGATCTTCAACTTTACCGCCGCCCTCGGCGCCGCGGATCGCAGTGCACCAGCCGTATTCGGCGAACGCACGCGTCAGGTTGGCGCCCATGACGTAAGCGGTGTTCATCCAGGTGTACTGGTCGTGCGGAACGGCCACAGCTTCGCCGTGCAAGTCGAGATCGACTTCTTCGTAGGCGAATTCTTCAATCGGGTTGGTGCTGGCGCCGTAAGGCAGACGCGACAGAACGCGTGGCATGCCCAGCGTGACGAAGCGTGAATCTTCGCTATCGCGGAACGAGTTCCACTTGGCGTATTCAGCCGAGTCGAACACTTTTTCCAGGTCGCGTGGCTTGCCAAGTTCTGTCCAGCTGCCGAAGCCGAAGAGGGCTGGATCGGCGGCCGAGATGAACGGGCAGAAGCCAGCGGCGGCGACGTTCGAGATTTTGCCGAGCATGGCGACGTCGTTCGGATGATTACTGAATTCGTAATCGCCGACCAGGCATGCGTAAGGCTCGCCACCGGGGCTGCCAAACTCGTTCTCGTAGATCTTCTTGAACAGGGTGCTCTGATCGAACTCAACGGCTTTGTCGAGGTCTTTGAAGACTTCCCGCTTGCTGGCGTTGAGCACGCGGATCTTCAGCTTCGAGCTGGTTTCGCTGTTGTGCACAAAGTGGTGCAGTCCGCGCCAAGAGCCTTCCAGCTTCTGGAATTTCTCGTGGTGCATGATCGCAGCCAGCTGCTTCGACAGCGAGTCGTCAATGCGGGCCATGGCTTCGGTGATCGTGGCCGAAACATTTTTGTTCCAGGTCACGGTGCCTTTCATGGCTTCTTCGGTCAGGGTCGAAAGCAGTTCTTCCGCACGCGACCGTTCGGTAGCCTTGGTGGCGCTGATTGCGCGATCCAGCAGGCTGACTTCTTCTGCGACGGCTGTACCGCCATCTTGTACTTCTTGTTCCGTGGCGCTCATCTTATTCACCGTCCTTTCCGTCATCGCTGCTGAGCTGCGAAGACAGTTCTGTTAGTTCTTCGGTATTCTGCAGCACGCGTTCGAGTACAGCTTCCAGATCGTCGCTGCGATCGATCTTGGTCAGCAGGTCACGCAGTTTGTCACGCGTTTCCAGCAGTTTGCGGAGTGGTTCGACCTGACGGGCGACGGCGCCCGGTTCAAAGTCTTCCATCGATTCGAAAGCCAGCTGCACGCCCATTTCGCTGCCGTCGCCGGCCAGGGTGTTTTCGACTTTCATTTCCAGACCGGGTGTCATCCGGCCCATGACGTCGTTGAAATTATCGCGGTCGATCTGCACAAACTTGCGATCTTTCAACGGCTTCAGAGGCTGGGTCGAATCGCCCGAGAAATCGCCCAGAACGCCTGCTACAAAGGGCAGTTCTTTCTGCACCATTGCGCCGCCCGTTTCCACTTCGTAACTGATGTGAACGCGCGGCTTGCGCACGCGGCTCAGTTTTCCGTGAACACTAGCCATAAGATTTTCTCCAAAGGGGTAACATCAAAATCAAACCGCGCGTTAGTGCGGGTGTTTTCAAAAACTCAGGGGGAATCAGGCTCCGCCCGGCGGCGTCTCTGGCAGCTACTCTCCGGCGCTGCCATCGTCGATACCGGTCAGGTGGAACATGTGCTGGACGCCGCTGTCGTCGCGGATGAGTTCTTTCATCAGCTCTGGCAAGGGCGTGCGCCCCCAGCGGACTACGCGATCCAAGGCGTAGGGCAGGGGCGAATGTGGTTCGGTGCGGCGGAAAAAGTCTGCCACGCGGTGCAATGCGCGGAAGGCGTCTTCGCGTGTTTCCAGTTCCGCTTTGCGCGCCGGAGCGGCGGCTACGGGTGACACGTTTTCGTCACTTGCTTCTGTTTCGTTTTCTTCGCCCGTTGCTTCGGCTTCTTCGCTGGGTAGTTTGTCTTTGGCGAAGCTACGCAGATGCCGCAGGCAGGTATCAAGCTGGTTGCGGATGGCGGAAGAGGGTGGCGAATCGTCGCCGTATTTCTCGTCGAGTGTGGCGGTCAGGGCGGTGAACGCTTCCTGACATTCGACCATCTCGTTATGTAGTTCTGCGAAGAACGGGGCCGGCGTTTCGGCGACGGATTGCTGGAACATCTCCATCGAGACGGCGCCCAGATCCATCCGCCGCTGGCGGACTGCCGAATCGCTGCGCTGCATATCCACAGCCTGCTCGTAGTCGGCCGCGCTGTACTGACCTTCGTTGCCATCGGTCAGCGGGATGCAGGCGATAGGGCGGATCAGCGTGCCCTCGGCATCTTCGCCGTTGAGGCCCGTCAGTGGCGCCAGCCGGGTGGCGATGCCATCTTCATCGGGCAGCGGGAACAGTTCGTCGCCGTAGTTTTCAATAAGCTGCCGGGCCAGTTCAAAGCCGTCGCGCAATCCGCGGAATCCGTGCAACCGGGTCAGGGCTTCGATCAGGTAGACGACTATTTCCAGGTCTTTCGACTGCTTGATCAGCAGCTCCGGCGCCTGCTTGAGCACAGGCTTCCACTCGGGCGGATCGGCGCCGTCGTCGCCATTCATCATCAGATGACGTTCCGCCGCCCGTGCCCGCGACCGCAGCGCCTTGACGGTGTAATACAACGAAGTGGGCGATGCGTCTTCACGCATGTCGCTGCCAACTTCACTGTCGCCGGGCACCGGCGCCGTCAATAGCGGAAGGTCTAAAATACCAGCAGTTGCCATGTTGGTCGTCAAAGGCTTTAAGGTGGGAACTGGCTTCAGGTGGGAACCGGGATCATGCCGGTTTGTCTGTGTGCGTACCGTTTAACCTTCGGCGGTTATCGCGAAGCTACGCAAAGTTTTCCGCGAATAGCGGTTTGTGCGGAAAGCTACGGCTGCACGGCGCCAGCCTGCCACCATACGGACGGCCGCAAGCAAGGCGTCTGAAAGAACCATAGGTCACACATCGCGCACCGCAGAAACGGGCCGGAAGAATCTGCAAAAAGCAGAGAAAGAAAGGGGGCTATTAAAGACACGCACCCGGTAGATCACCGGGTGTTCCACAGCAACCGCATGGGCGAAGGTGCAGGAAGCAACGGATGGCCTTACTTTGGACTGGAAGAGAAGCCGTAAGTTGGAATGAGTAGTCTTCCTGCTAAAGTAGGCACCTTGATGACTTGGGTAGTCCCGCTCAGTCCCGCGAACAAGAAATTGATCCAAACCTGGACTCGCTTTATTATCACTTCGGAAAAAACATGAGCAAGAAGAAGACTAAAACCAAAGCAACTAAGAAGAAGTCGCATTCGAAGAAAAATCAGAAAACGGATGTCCTCGAAACTCGCGTATTAAAAATCGTGGGGCAGTCAGGTAAAGAGTGCGCACAGATCTGGGGAGATGACAAAGGAGCCGTTATGCACTTCCTTGGCTCAGATGCCGCACCTCGGATCACGCTTCAAGTTCATAATGACAGTTCAATTATTTGTATGTTTGACAGTAAGTGCCAACCGCTTTTCCGGGCGATTTGCAACGAAAAGGAGGTTTCATTGTCACTCTGGCAGGATGGGGGACTACATGCTGCTTGTTTAGCATCTGAACATCGTGGTAAGGCTACGTTCAGTCTGAGAAAACCTGATGGCGATACCTTAGAATTACCTTAATTCACGATATCGCACTTAGGTCCGCGTGTCAGCGTCGGCTTCGGTTTAGTTCCGCTGGTCTGGTTGAAATCCAAGTAGCTACCACGGTCATGCGAACAGTAACATCAATCGTGGACTGGAAATAATTTGCTATGACTGCAAAACAACGTCAAGCAGAACTGCTCAGCCGGTTTAGTGGTTCACCAGATGAACTCTACGAAGTTGAATACGTTGGTCAATTTCGTGTCAGCGGCAATCTCACTCTGAGAGTCATGGATGATGGGACCGCAGAGGCTTGGCGTCGTTCGGTGTTGCCCGATGGGTACATGCCACTTTACGGCTTGAAATGTGGGCCTCCTGAATACGCTGGCGGTCTATTCGACGCGGCTCCATTTCATGCATACGATCCGAATGGGCCTCAGTACAAAGGCGTAAATGCTCCGACGCCGCCCGAACCAATCTACGACTTGTGCACTGACAACTGTGGCTGCCCCTTCTGGGTATCGGCGGATGGAACCGTCTATGCTCACAATCTAGACAACGAAGTCCAGCGGATTGGTGCACTCGATGCATTTGTTGACTTTGCTGTATCGCTAACTCTTGAGGGTACACATTGGTACACTCGAATAAACGACCATCGGACGACCACGCGATTTGGCCTAAAGAGAATTTCGACGATGGGTTAAGTCGCGCGACTAAGGAAAACCGTTGCGTGAATCGCAGTCGGCTTTATTAGAATTTGAGAATCTTTTCCGCGTAACTAGTCACCCGCCGTTTAACCCAGGCCGATGCGGTTGAGCAGGGATACGCCGAGGAATTCGCGTGAGGTTTCTTCGGCGGGTGGGATGCCGTCGGCGCCGAGGGCGTCGGGGGAATACTGGATGGTGTAGAAGTGTTTTCCGATGCTGATCTTGGCGCCGGGATCTAAACGGCGGCTGGTTTCTGGCTCGATCTTGTGTCCGTTGATCTTCACACCGTTGGTGCTGTTCTTGTCTTCAACAAACCAGTAGCCGGATTTGAGGGTCAGCTCGCAGTGCCGGGCGGAGATGTTTTTGAACGCCAGCACGATATCGCTGCGGGACGAACGCCCGATGGTGAGCTTGTCTTTGCGGAGCGGGACGGGGTCGCCGCCGCCAATCGGGTCGAGATAGCCGTAGTCGGAAGATTCGGCCTCTTGCTGCAGCTTCTGCTGGGCGGCCGCATTGGCTTTGGCATCGATGCCAGTGTCCGCCGCAGAGGCCAGATCGCCTTCCAGCAGCGTATCGATATCAACCTGGTCCAGCCCGTCGCTGTCGTGCTGGGCCTGCTGCGTGCGGGGCTGTTCGCTGGTCATCCGCTCCATATACAGGCGCGGGGCGATGCGTTGCGGATCGACCGCATTGGAGGGCGGTTTGCCTCCGTTCTGCAACGCGGCGTCTTCTGCCAGCACGTAAAACACGCGCCGCAGGAAACGGCCGGTGGCTGCATCTGGTTTGGCTTCGGGGCCCAGTTGTGCATAACCGACGACACGGCCAGGTGTTGTCAAAAGGATGCTGCCAGCGCGGTTGCGGCAGGTGTTGAGGTTAACCACGCGTACGAATCGCAGGTCGCGGGCGCCCTGGTACCAGACAATCGCGGCTTCGGACGCGTAGGGATGACCCTGGTTCACTTCGCTGATACCGGCAAATTCTGCGTGCTTATCGCCGTAGCGAATGACAGAAGTCTGTCTTCCTGAAATGGTGGTTGGCATCCCGGCGGCCCTTACAATATGTGAAACGCGATGTTTCTTTGGATGAGGAGTCTGACTGTGGCAAGATTTGCTTCACTAACATCACTGTTAATTGCCCGGCAACGCCACAGTGCAACATCTATCGTATCGCTACCTGCCATTCCTACAAGGATATTGAAATACGCACACAATCGATTTAAGCAGAAAAAGGGAAGGCCCGATGCGGATTGCCGCAGGAATCAAGGTGCAACGTAAATCTCATCTGCCCTTGAAGAAAACGTGTACATCTGCACATGATGTAAGGCCCGACAGTTTTGGAGAGTGAAATGTCTACTTCAGATACAAAAGCCACCGGCGTGATCCGCGTTATTTCCGGCGCCCAGACAGGTGTTGATCGTGCGGCGTTAGATGTGGCGATGGAATTGGGCTATCAGCATGGCGGCTGGGTGCCACGCGGCCGGCGGGCCGAAGATGGCCGGCTGGACTACCGTTACAAGATGCAGGAAACCCGTTCGTGGAAGTACCACACCCGGACGCGTTATAACGTCCGCGATTCCGACGGCACCCTCATCCTGCACGATGGCCCAATCAGCGGCGGCACCGAACTCACCCGGCAGCTGGCCCATCAGGCTGGTAAACCGCACATGCTGGTCGACTTCGACGACAACCCCGACCCGCTAAAAGTGCAAGCCTGGCTCCGCGAAAACAACATCGTCGTCCTCAACGTCGCCGGCCCCCGAGCCAGCACCCTCGAAGGCGTCTACGGCAGCACCTATCGATTTCTGACCGATGTGCTGAAGTAGCACATTTGAACGCTGCTTCCTCGTCGTGGCTAATTCTCCAGAAGGCCACGACGGACACCGGGGCCGTAACTCGTGAGCAACTTCAAGTCACGGTAAGTCAGCGAATAGAACCGAATGTGATTGTCGATATTTGAAGCAGTTGCAAGAATCTTACCATCCCTGAAAAAGACGATTTCTTCGGTGGGGATGAATTCGTTGTCAGGGTAAAGCTCACCAAGGCTGATGTGACTCAGTGCCTTCATTGCCTGCTCATCAAACGGGAAAAGTAGGACTGACTCTGAGTATTCATCTACGTTCTTAACGCTAGCTGGAATACAGTACGGCTGATACGAGCTTTTGCCCGCCGGTTCCATTGGGAAGTCCTGCAAAATGCCGAAGGTGTGAACGTCCTCGACAGATGAGAGTCCTTTTAACCCGAAAAAGTCATTGTCGATCAAAAAGTAATCTTGAAGAAGCGAACGCCATAGCGAGTCCGGAACGGTTTGCCATGTCGTCGTATTTTCGTTGAAATTGAAGTAGAGAGTGCGCTGCATGTCTGATTCCTGGTGATCGCCAGCTACCTTTACCCCCGCCCCACAAACATCTGCTGGTGCGGTAACACCGTGGCTTGCAGCATTTCTACGTGGGGGGGCAACTGGGCCATGAGTAGGACGGTCTGTGCGACGTCTTCGACGGCCATCATGGGTTCTGCATCTTCTGGCTTGTCGGAGTGCCGCCGCTCGACCAGGATGTTGCCGGGGTTGAGGCAGCAGCAGGTGACGCCGTACTGGCGGCCTTCCAGTGCGGTGACCTGGGTCAGCCCCCAGAGGCCGTGTTTGCTGGTGGCGTAAGGCGCCGATTCTGGCCGCACGCGTTGTGAGGCGATGGAGCCGATATTGATAATCCGTCCGCTGCCGCGCGGCTTCATCATCCGCAGCGCCGCGCGGGTGCAAAGAAACGGCGCCCGCAGATTGATGTTCATCACCCGGTCCCACGCTTCAAGCGATAACGCTTCCAGCGGCCCGCCATCGAACACCGCGGCGTTATTCACCAGCAGATCGCAACCGCCCGTCGTCTCCGCCACATGCGCAAACAGCGCATCAACCGCGGCTTCCTGTGAAACATCGCCCGCCACCGCACTAACACTGCCGCCCTCCGCCCGCAATTGCTGCTCCGCCTGCCGGAGCTGATCTTCGCCCCGCGCGTTGATCACCACATGCCAGCCATTCGCGGCCAGCAGCCTGGCAATGCCAAGGCCCAGCCCCTTACTGGCGCCGGTCACAACGGCCGTCTTCTTTTCATTCTGTGTCATGGTTATCTATCCAGTTGATCGTGGTGCTTGCCTGGGTGGGTTCGCAGCGGTTGTAGGTGTTGTGCTGCCGGTGTGTATTCTACCGGCGTTTGATACTGCATCTGCGAGCTTGACTAAGAATATAATGATGATGAGTTGAAACGCCGGATGCCGCCAATAACTATGGGGTAATGAAACATTCCGTTGTGTTTTGTTCTAATCTGGTGACCGCGGCGACCCCGTATGCAACAACTTGAAAGCGGCCTCTCGCTTAGCCTGGCAAGTCCAGCGTCTGAGCCATGCCAGCTTACGTTGGATCAGTGGGCGGAGTACGCCGGCTCTCATCCGGCGGCAACTATTTTTCATCATCGCCGCTGGTTGGAGCTGCTGCGCGATCAGTACGGTTTTACCTTGCAGATCTGGGGCGTCTACGAGGCGGGACAAATCGCGGCTGCCCTGCCACTGATAAAAAGCCGTGTGCTGGGGCGCGGTTGCCGGGTGTCGGGTCTGCCGTTCTCCGATGTGGTGCCGTTCCTGTACCGCCGACGGGAAGATGCAGAAGGCTTGCTACGGCAACTTGCAGACACGCTTCCCGGCGATGTGCGGTCGATGGTGCTGCGTTGTGACGAACCGTTGCAGCCCGCCACCAACGTGGCAGCTTATGTCAGGCATCTGATTGATTTAGAACCGCCGCTTGAACAGATAGAAGCACGCTATCCGCGGACGCTGCATCAGAATTTACGCCAGGCTGCAAGAGACGGTTTGCAGTTTGACGCGGGGACGGATCGCAGCTTCGTGGACGATTTCTACCGCTTGCATCTGCAAACGCGCAGCCGCCATGGCGCCCCGGTTCAGCCCAGGAGTTTCTTTGCGCGGTTACAGAAGCATCTGCTTGAAGCGGGGCTGGGATTTGTGGGCCGTATCCGGCTTGGCGAAAAGGCGATTGCGGCAGCGATTTTCCTGCATCATCAGGATAAATTTGTCTGTAAATACAGCGCTTCGGATCAGGCGTTTCTTTCGCACCGGCCCAACGATCTGCTGATGCACCACGGTATCCGCATCGCGCGGAGCCAGGGCTGCACAAGTTTCGACTTTGGCGTTTCTGGCTGCGGTCAGGAAGGTCTACGGCGTTTCAAATCCAAATGGGGCGCCGTCGAAAGCACTGTTTACGACTGCTACCTGCGGGGCGAGCCAGGCAGCGCCGGCGTTGATTCTCCGCTATTCCGCTTCGCCTCCCGTATCCTGCGATTCGCTCCCGCATGGTGCTGCCGGGCGGCGGGTGAACTGGGCTACCGCTATCTGGCTTGAGCGACGCAATAGAAAGGGGCGACCTGAGCCGCCCCTATGAGTCGATTGCCGGATTGTCGAATGCGTGTCTACTTCTTCGGCACGACGATATTTTTTTCCGTGGTCCCTTCTGGCAGGTCGACGCGTTCTTCGTACTGCGGAAACAGCACGGCGCCGTAGCTTGCTTCGGGGTTGGTCATTACGCCGTCAAAACCGGTGACGCGGATGATGTAAGCGCCGCCGACAACGCCTTTGCCGCTGGTGGTGGTGTATTTGCCGTCTTTGATGTCGGCCACACTACCGGGGCCGTTGTTGCCTTTGCTGGTGTCGGGTTCAAACACCACTTCGCCGACAGGCACGGGCTTGCCATCGTAGGTGACAGTTCCTGACACCTGGTAGTTGACGGGCCCGCCGCCGCACCCAGCCAGTAGCAGAGGCAAAAGTGCGGCGGATAGATAGAAGGTTGTTAAACAGATCGCGCGAATCATCGGGTTATGGGCCTCCTACGGGAAGACCATCGTTGCGGATGGCGGTGGTCTGGTGCACGGCCAGATCAATGGTTTCAGGAACAAAGTGCACCGAAGCATCGCCGTACACAAACTGCGCGCCGCCGGGATGATAGCTGCCGAACAGCCGGCTCATAATATTCAGCGTATCGCGGGTCGAGCCGCCGCCGGTGATGGAGTTGATCTGCTCCTTCGCCGCGGCACACGTATAGGTGCCGCCGTAGGAGTCGAGTTTACCGCCGGAAGCCCAGCCGCAGTGAATGTTGTCGGTGCGGCCGCCTTCGGCCAGGATGTATTTCGACTCGCCAACAAGATAGGTGTTCGATGTGCCGTCGGTAATTGCGGCGAATCTGCGTTCTTCGTTGTGGGTCAGAATGCCGTTGCGATAGAACACGCGTTGTCCGCCCTGGGTGCTGCACGCCGGGGTCGGTCCGCCGCCCATAACGCCCAGATAGCTCAAGTGATTTTTGCCAGGACCACCCGCCACATCAGACGGGCACACATAGGCTTCGTTGGTGGACTGGAACATCGCTTCATTGGCGGCGTGTCCCGGCACGTTTGAAGAGGTTGTGAACTTCGCCGTTAGATTGAACTGATCGTACTGATTGTTGCCTTCCATAAACGGCAGAATCATCACGGTCCAGCCGGCACGGGACTCGTTGGAGCCATATTTGGAGCACCAGTCAGAATCGCCGAAATTCAAGTTATTCGCGGAAGTTGAACCGGCGGGAAAATGGCCGTAGGTGTCGTGGAAATTGTGCAACGCCAAGCCAATCTGTTTCAGCTTGTTGCTACAAGAGCTGCGCCGGGCAGCTTCGCGGGCGGCTTGCACCGCGGGCAACAGTAGCGCCACCAGTACACCGATGATGGCAATGACCACCAGCAGCTCCACCAGCGTAAACGCGCGTGAATGGTTCCTCTTCATCTGATTCACCTCGTAAAACGGACAGAAATAATGACATACCGGGATAACAAGCGGACCTAACCCCACAAAGGGGCCAAAGTTTCGCCAGATAAATGTCTACGCATCATAACCGGTTGATGCGTTGGGCGCCGCAGAATGCTGCTGAACGTGTTCATTGCAGCAGTTTGTGGGCAAATAAACCGCTATAACCGGGCGCCTTCGAGTTTGAGCAGTTTCAGCTTGGTGTCGAGACCACCCGGCGCTGAATACCCGCCCGGCATCTTACAGGCGCCAGTGATGCGATGGCAGGGGATGATCAGCGGCACGCGATTTTTCGCCATCACGCTGCCCACGGCGCGTGCGGCGCGGGGTGAACCGGCTTCGGCTGCCAGTTCGCCGTAGGTGGCCGTGGCGCCGCAGGAAACGGCCCGGCAGGCTTCTACGACGCGCAGCTGAAAATCGGTCATGTGCGCGGTGACAACCGGCACATCGGCAAAATCATCGCTGCCGCCGCCGGCGTATTTTTTTAGCCGCGTGACGAGCTTCTTCTGCTTGCTGTTTAAATGATCTGCGACGTAGCTTTGCGCTTCGATCTGTTTCAAAGCAGCTGCCGGCGAGGAATGTCCGAAGGCCAGCCGCGCAATGGCGTCGCCTTCCCACAAGACCGCGAACCAGTCCAGCGCGGTGTGAAATGCCGTGGCGGTTTTTTGCACGTCGCTCATGGTCAATACTCATTCAGAGATTAGGAGATTCGCACTGCTGTGGCGCCGAATCGCTGCGCGATGGCCGCGCGTTATTGTGGCAGTTAAATTCAAAGATACCGCAGTTGCCACCCGTTTAGTAGCATCCAGGCTCTGCGGTCCATTTTTTGCAGCGGTTGAAAGGTTCGTTTCGTCGTGCAGTTGCCGGGAGGTGAAGTTCCGGGCGGCGGCAGGTTCCACACCCCACGCGGCAGGTTCAGATGGCTGTAAACGAAGACGCCGCCGGACAGTCGTCGCGGCATCTTTCCAGTTCCGAAGCAATCCGCAAAATGCTGACCGGCCTGGGCGGGTTTCTGCTGGTGTGCGTCGTGGCGGTTGTCGGCTATGTGGCTGCGGGGTGGCGGCTGGATGACTCGATTTACATGGTGATTATCACCATCTTCGGTGTCGGCTACGGCGAGGTGCATCCCGTGGAATCCACCGCGCTGCGGGCGCTGACCATCGCCGTGATTATCTCTGGCTACGGCGCGCTGCTGTACACTGCGGGCGGATTCATGCAGATGGTGGTCGATGGCGAACTGAACAAGGCACTGGGAGCACGCAGAATGACCCGGGATATCGAACGACTGAGCGGGCACACCATCGTTTGCGGCGTAGGACGCATGGGTTCTATCCTGGCCCGCGAACTTAAGGCCGCCGGCAAACCGTTTGTGATCATCGACAACGACGACCTGCGGCTGAAGACCGCCGAGGAACTGGGCTATCTGGTAATCCACGGCGACGCGACCGAAGAACACGCGCTGAAGAACGCCGGCATCGACCGCGCCGCGGTGGTGGCGACCATGCTCTCGGAAGATGCGACCAACGTCTTCGTGACGATCACCGCCCGTGAAATGAACCCGGATGCGATGATCATCGCCCGCGGTGAGAACCCGGCCACCGAACGCAAACTCATCCGCTGCGGCGCCACCCGCGTAGTGCTGCCCACGGCGATTGGCGCCACCAAGGTCGCCCACCTGATTATCCGCCCCACGGCCGAGAACATGCTTGAGCAGCTTGCCGGGCAAGGCAGTATCAACGACGAACTAGGCCAGATCGGCTTGCAGTTTGATGAACTGGAAGTCACCCGCGGATCTTCGCTGGCCAACCGGCGGTTGAGCGAAATCGAAGTCCGCAGCAACCACGGCTTTCTAATCGTGGGCATCCGTCACACGGACGGCGCCACCACGCTGAATCCACCGGGTGACACAACTTTGTCACCCGGCGATGTCGTCATCGTGCTCGGTCATCAGGACGACATTCCGCAACTTGCCGAACGCTTCGCCGCCAAAGAAACACGGCTAACGTACCGCGGCGCCACGCTGGATTGATGGGCTGCAGTAGCGGCTGGTTAAATTGGTTCAGACGAACCCGAAGCGCGAGCGAGGGGCGCCCAAGTCTGGAGCGAATGGCCGCTCTGACCAAAGGTCGATCTGAGACCTATTCGCCAAAAGCCCTTGTTTTCAGCATCAAGCCAAACGTCCCTCGCTTGCGCTTCGGGTTGGTGTGTGATGCTACAACTGTGTTGTTGTCCCGCTTACGAATCGAGGCGCCAGCCGGTGCCGTCTTTGCGGTCTTCCAGCGTGATGTTCAGCGCTGCGAGGCCGTCGCGGATGCGGTCGGACGTGGCGAAGTCTTTGTTGCTGCGTGCGTTGGCGCGGATGTCGATCAGCAGTTCCATCAACTGACCGGCTAGTTCGTCCGAGGCGCCGCTGGCGGCGGGCGCTGCGCGGAAGATGCCTAGCACCGACGCCATCTCGCGCATCGCGGCGGCGGCGGTTTTCAAGGCTGCCAGATGTGCGTCACTGCGGGAGGCTTCTTCTTCCAGACTGTGGGCGTCGATGTAACGGTTAGCGGCGCGCATCAGTTCGAACATCTCGCTGACGGCGCCTGCGGTATTGAAATCGTCGTCCATCTTGTCGAAGTACGCATTGCGATGCTTCGCCGCGGCCTGTGACAGCTCATTGTCACCGGGTTCAAAGGCACCCTCTGTACGGTTAGTGGCGGGCGCCAGTTCGTAGAAGCTTTCGCCTGTTACACGCTGATAGCGTTCAAACAACCGGTGGAACGTATCCAGCGAGCTACGGGCATCGGCCAGCCCTTCATCGCCAAACACCACCGTGCTGCGGTAATGCGTCCGCAACAGGAAGAACCGCATGCTTTCGCCGCCGTGCTTTTCAACCAGCTTGTGCAGACCGCCTCCGCCTTTGCTGCGGCTGAGCTTTCCGCTGGCAGCATCTTCGGGCGTTTCCGCCTGATCTTCGCGATCGGACTTACCGCCGACTTTGCCTTTGGCTGCCGCACGCAGCAGGCCGTTGTGCATCCAGTATTTGGCCATGGGGGCGCCGTGGCAGCATTCGCTCTGGGCGATTTCGTTTTCGTGATGCGGGAAGACCAGGTCCAGACCGCCGCCGTGGATATCGAAAGATTCCCCCAGCACGCGGCGGCTCATCGCCGAGCATTCAATATGCCAGCCGGGCCGCCCTTTACCCCACGGGCTATCCCACGAAGGCTCCTCGGGCTTGGCCGCTTTCCAGAGAGCAAAGTCGCCGGGCGAGCGTTTCTGCGCTGCGGCGCCGCCGCCCTCGCCCTGCTGGCTGTCCGCCGTGCGGTTGCTGAGCTTGCCGTAGTTGGGATCTTTGCCCACGTCGAAGAACACGTTGCCATCGACGTTATAGGCGAAGTCTTTTTCTTCCAGCGTTTTGATGATCTTGATAATCTCGCCGATGTTCTGCGTGGCTTTAGGCATCTCATCAATCTGATCGACGCCGAAGGCAGCAAGGTTATCGAGATAATCTTTCTCGTTCTCGGCGGCGACTTCGCCCATCGAGAGATTCCGCTCGTTGGCCTTGTTGATGATCTTATCGTCCACGTCGGTGATGTTGACGACCAGTTTCACGTCGTAGCCGCTGTGCGTTAGGTAACGCTTGACGGTATCGAAGATGACGGGACCGACCATGTGGCCGATGTGGGCTTCGGCGTAAACCGTGGGTCCGCACAGATAGATGCCCACTTTGCCAGGGACAACAGGTTCGAAGACCTCTTTCTGTTTACTCAGTGTGTTGTAGATGCGGATAGACATTGCGGGTGATTGCTCGCTGGTTGAAGCCGATGGCTCGTTCATTGTCGAAGACATGTTCAGTCCGTTGTGTGTTCGCAGCAGTTGCTCTACTCCCACGGTGGGAGCGGGTGCTTATGCCTTCTCTAGCAGCACGACGCATTGCGCCATGATGGCTTGGCCGGTTCCGACCGGGCCGACCTTTTCGCCGGTTTTGGCCTTCACGTTGATCTGGCTGACGTTCATAGTCAGGATGCTGGCGATGCGTTGGCGGATGCTGTCTTTATGGGGTGTTAGTTTAGGCTGCTGGGCGAAAATAATGCAATCGAGATTTACCGGCCGGTAGCCCTCTGCGGCGACCCGCTGGAAGGCGCGGCTGAGCATGTCGGCCGAGTCGCGGCCGCGGTTTTCTTCTGCGTTGTCCGGGAACATTTCGCCGATGTCGCCCAGTGCGGCGGCGCCTAGCAGCGCGTCGGTGATGGCGTGCAGCAGGACATCGGCGTCGCTGTGGCCGACGGCATGGTGATCGTGCGGAATCTGCACGCCGCCCACAATCAGCGGCCCGCCCGCAGCGAGACGGTGTGTATCGTGACCGATGCCAATTCGCATAGTTTCCACAGGTAATCTCAAGGGGCCGTTACACGTAGGGCAGGCGCCCGCCTGCCGGTGTTACGCCGTCCACTTCAAACGTCGTCAGGCACGCCGCCTGAACTACGGGGGTGAGGTCAATCAACCCACCACCGTTATCTGCCGCCATTGTAAAGAGTTATCGATTACGTGCGACCATAGTCGCAGCGTGTTATTATGAGGGGTGAACGCCGTCCTACCTTCAACCTGTTTCTAGCTGACCTGCCATGAACACGTTTCTTCATCCACATCTGGCCGCCCAGACGCGTCGCAGTTTTCTGGGCAATATGTCGCGGGGCATCGGTTCGGTGGCGCTGGCATCCATGCTGGCGGAATCTGGGATGGCGGCCCCGGTGAAGAACGAAGGCGTCGCGCTGGATAAATGGCAGGGCGTGATCCGCCAGCCGCACTTTCCGCCCAAGGCCAAGCGGGTGATCTTCCTGTGTATGGCGGGCGGTCCTTCGCACCTGGAGACGTTCGATTACAAGCCCGAACTGGAGAAGATGAACGGCAAGCAGATGCCCGAATCTTTCACCAAGGGTCAGCCGATCGCCCAGTTGCAAGGCAAGGCTTTGAAGTGCCTGGGGCCGCAGCATAAGTTCCGCAAGCATGGCAAATCGGGCCAGGAAATCTCCGACGTGTTCCCGCATCTGGCAAAGCACGCTGATGATATGTGCATCATCCGCTCGATGAAAACCGAAGCGATCAACCACGACCCGGCACACACGTTTATGAACACCGGCACGCTGATCAGCGGGCGGCCCGCGATGGGATCGTGGCTGCTGTACGGCCTGGGGGCGGAAGCGGACGATCTGCCGGGCTTCGTCGTGCTGACGTCCGTCGGCGGAGGGCAGAGCCAGCCAATTGCTTCGCGGCAGTGGCACAGCGGTTTTCTGCCCAGCAAGTTTCAGGGCGTGCACTTCCATTCAAAGGGCGACCCGGTTCTGTATGTGAACAATCCACCGGGCGTCACGCGTGATCTGCAAAGCGACATCGTCAAAGCCGTGCAGAAGATGAACGCGATGAAGAACCAGACGGTCAACGATCCGGAGATCGCCACCCGGATCAGCCAGTACGAAATGGCCTTCCAGATGCAGGCCAGCGTCCCCGGCCTGATGGACCTCAGCGATGAGAAGCCCGGCACGCTGGAGAAATACGGCGCCAAGGGGCAGGATGGATCGTTTGCGGCCAACTGCCTGTTAGCGCGGCGGCTGGCCGAACGCGGCGTGCGGTTCATACAGCTTTATCATCGCGGCTGGGACCATCATGGCGGCGTGAAGAACGGCGTGGCGACGACGGCGCGGCTGGTCGATCAGGGTGCGGCCGCGTTGATTCAGGATCTGAAAGACCGCGATATGCTGGACGAAACCCTCGTCGTCTGGGCCGGAGAATTCGGCCGCACGCCCATGGCGCAGGGCAGCGGGCGCGATCACCACATCAAAGGCTTCTCGATCTTCATGGCAGGCGGCGGCATCAAAGGCGGCGTCACGCACGGCGCCACCGACGACCTGGGTTACAACGCCGTTGAAAACGTGGTGGAAGTGCACGACCTGCACGCCACCATGCTCCGCGTGCTAGGCATCGACCACAAACAACTCACGCACCGCTTCCAGGGCCGCGACTTCCGCCTAACGGATGTGCACGGCCACGTCGTCAAAGAAATTCTGGCGTAAGCCTGAAGGCAAACTCATGTAGGGCAGGCTCCGCCTGCCTTCCTTGTAACGTCACGAAGGTTCGCCAAAATCTGCATCGCTCTTTCGTAGCAAGCTGCCAGGAATGGAGCCCCGGCCCCAACCGTCGGGATAGACTCCGGCATTTACCCAACGATGAAAACTGGAGGGCTTCCACTCGCGCGGGCACTGTACTAACTGGTGCTTTACCGGATTGTAGTGGATGTAGTCGAAATGGGCGGCGAAATCTTCTTCGTTTTCAATCGCATGCTCCCAGTACCGCCGCTGCCACACACCGCGCCGTTCGCGTTCTTTTCCCGCAGAGACTTGCGGACTGGAGCCGCCTGCTTTGAGAAAATGAGTGGTGAAGCTTCTCTTGATGAAGTTCCACCGGCCCGGGAAATTGTTGTCGCCCGCTGGCAGACTCCAGATCGTGTGAAGGTGATCGGGTAACAGCACGATGGCGTTTATCGCAAACGGCCATTGTTGCTTGCACTGCCTGATCGCGTCTCCTAGCAACGCGCGGTTCTTTTCCAGGTGAAATAGTTTGCGTCGCCGATGCGTTACGAGCATGAAAAAGAAGGTTCCGCCGGGGACGTTTGCCCGGCGGAAGTTCGGCATGGATGGACGCTCATAACGGATGGAAAGCAGGCGGAGCCTGCCCTACTGGTTTTCTGTCGAGTGATCCGCATCCACATGGTTGATTGATTGGACGCGACCATGCAGGTGAACCTACACCTGCTCCCAGCTTCCGCTCTTGGCGCTTTTTAGGACGGCGTCGCAGACTTTTTGCGTTTCCAGGGCGTCGCGGAAGGTGGGGGCGGCGGCTTCCTGGCCTTCTTCCAGGCTCTTGAGGAAGTCGGCGACCTGGTGGACGAAGCTGTGTTCGTAACCGATGGCCAGACCGGGCACCCACCAGTTGCCCATGTAAGGCATGTCGGTGTCGGTGACGTGCACGTTGTGCCAGCCGCGGATGATCGAGTCGTCGCTGTGATCGAAGTATTCCAGGCGGTGCAGGTCGTGCAGATCCCACTTGATCGACGCCTTCTCGCCGTTGATCTCGAAGGTATACAGCGCCTTGTGCCCGCGGGCGTAGCGGGTGGATTCGAAGTTGGCCAGCGAACCGTTTTCAAAGTGGCCGATAAACGTGCACGCGTCGTCGATGGTGACGGCCTGCTTCTCACCGGTTCCCTGGTGCACGCGTTCTTTGATGAAAGTTTCGGTCACGGCCGAGACGTCTTTCATCTGGCCGTTGAGCCAGATGGCGGTGTCGATGCAGTGGGCCAGCAGGTCGCCGGTTACGCCGCTGCCTGCCGCTGCAGCATCCAGGCGCCAGAGCGCTTCGCCGCCCTGCGGTAGATCTTCGCTGATGGTCCAGTCTTGCAGGAAGTTGGCGCGGTAGTGGAAGATGCGGCCCAGGCGGCCTTCGTCAATCAACTGCTTGGCTAAGGTGACGGCCGGGATGCGGCGGTAGTTGTACCACACCATATTGCGGACACCGGCGTCCTCCACGGCCTGACACATTTCTTCCCCTTCGGCGACGTCCATCGCCAGCGGTTTTTCGCAGAGGATCATCTTGCCGGCTTTGGCGGCTTCGATAGCGATTTCTTTGTGCAGGTTGTTAGGCGTGCAGATATCGACCGCATCGATGTCGTCGCGTTCCAGCAGTTTACGCCAGTCGGTTTCGATGGACTCGTAGCCCCAGTTATCGGCGAAGGCCTGCGCTTTTTCGGCGTTGCGGGCACAGGCGGCCTTCAGCACGGGGCGGTACTCAAGATC
This sequence comes from Pirellulaceae bacterium, assembly GCA_965233625.1. GTDB lineage: Bacteria > Planctomycetota > Planctomycetia > Pirellulales > Pirellulaceae. The sequence goes on along the minus strand of OZ247499.1, from coordinate 4,411,329 downwards.
AAAGAAGTTGTTTGCGGTTACGTAGCCATTCGTGTGTGCACGGCCCATAAAGCCGTAACCAATCATGCCAATATTCAGGGGCTTCGTCATCAATTCTGATCCTGCGTGTACGAGGTTTGCAACAGTGAATCAACACGGTTTAACTGCAAAGAGCACCCGCGTCAACAATCCGCAGGGCGTAACCTGCTGCAGCGTTGGCCTTCACGCACCAGATGCCGGACCTCGCATGCGTACGCCGGGGCTTCAGCGCAAAAAGGACCAGCCTTGGTGGTGTTAGAAATGCATCCGGTTCTGCGGACCTGCGCCGCCAGTAATGAGAGGATTCTGTCAGGGCGCCAGATCAAGCTTATCCAGGCCCTTACTCACCGGGATGGCGTTTGCCTTGCGTTCTTCTTCAAGCTTTTTCATCTTCGCTTTTGATTCGGCGATTCTACGTTGCAGGTCGGCTTCGCTGGCCTTAATTGCCTGCTCACCATCAACGCTGTAGGTAATTTTAAAGGGAATGGTCAGCAGACTACCGTCTTTAAGCACCTGCACAGTTCCCGAAAAATCGAGTGAATCGGGAAGCCCTTTGGCCTTGTTGAAGATGAAGACGCCTTGCCCGCTGACCTGCATATACGGGGTCTCGCTACGACCTTCCGGGTCAAACGTGCGCAGCCTGACCAGCTTTTTGATGTGAACCAGGTCTCCCTCATCCTTCAGAATCTGATAATGACGCACTTCAACCGATGGGTGCACCTTCGTTGATGTTCTGGTGGCTGGTGCGGAAGGACGTCTTTCCCAAGGCAATCTAGGAGGTCCGTAGGGCGAACGGGGTGGATAGGGCGGGCGCCGTCCACTCTGCACGGTTTCTGTTTTTTTCTCAGGGATCATCACCGTCCGGGTGACCTGCCATTCCTCCTGATTGCCTGGCGCCAAGGGCTCTATTGCGATCAGAGACGCCAGTCCCAAGGAACGCAGCACGTTAAACTCAGCGTTGGAACTGACGACCTCGCCATCAAGCCCTACCGAGATCGAACCTTCCTCCCGCTCGTGGTGTATGTTTGGCGACGCTAGAATCCCGCTGTTGGTCACGCTCTCTGACCAGGAACTGCGGTAGTCCAGAACGACCTGCTCCACCGGTGCGGCGCGGCCCCCGCCTGCTTTGACTTTTAACAGAGCAACGGACCGGGTGACTCTTGATGCTAGTTCAGGACCGGCCAGTACCGTTCCGCCGGAAGCGTGTTCGTACTTTAGCCCTGCTTTGTCCATGAGCTTGACGAGACTCCCCGTTCCCGCAGCGAAACTGACTTCCGAGATGCTGGCGCCTGAAAGAAGTGCGGTGACAACGCCGGCCACCTGCCCCCGGTCGTTGATCAGCGGTCCGCCACTGTTGCCGGGATTAACGGTGACATCCAATTGCAGCACCTTCTCAGTGCCTTCGCCGGTCATGCCCGAGACCGTGCCGCGTGTGATCTTGATGCTTTCGCCTAGCCGGTCGGCCAGCGGATATCCGAACACCCGCACATCCTCCGCCAGCCGGATGCTCGACGGCTCGAGGATGGGCAAGTGGGGCAGACCGTTTGCACGGATGCGGACGATAGCCACATCTGCGTCGCTATCGACGGCAATAACCTTCGCTGGATATTCGCTTCCGTTGATGACTGCGATGATCTCATGGGCGTCTTCAACAACGTGCGCGCACGTCGCGATGTAGCCATCGGGCCGGACTACGAAACCAGTGCCATTGCCTTGCCTTTCGCGTTCCAGAGGGCCACCGGGCAGTTCCGGCCGTGCCGTAGCGGTGGGTGCTTTTGTTGTGGGGGTATAGATGGTATCCCCGGACCACGTAAGCTTGCGGCTGCCCAGCGAGAGTTCATATTTCACATTGGCCCTGAAACGCTCCTTCGATTCGTCCCACTTGTATTGTAAGGCGTCCACAGTCGTCTCCGTCACACGGTCGTGACCGAAGGGAACAGATGCACCAAAAATACCGGCGCCTGGCGTGGTAACGGGTGAGCCGGTCAATGCGCCGGCCGGGTCAACCGGGCTTATCGCTCCGCTGCCGGTGGATGCTGGCGCAGGGTCTGCAGCGATGCTTGGATCTTCTGGTGAAAACAGACTCATGATCCCGGCGCACAACGCCAGACCGGCGGTTCCCGCGCCGAGGATGAGCATGGCACACACGCCGACAACCAGCCGGATCATCAGTCGCGTCCCCAACCTGCCAAGAAAGGTTGAACCACCAGCCGCGACCGGAGAATAGCTGTGCGCGGCCTGCCCGCCTTGATACGGACCGGCAGGCTGCTGCGGCGCGTATTGCTGCTGCGGCGCGTAGTGTTGCTGCTGCGCGTAGTGTTGCTGCGGCGGGTGCTGGTCGAGCGGAGACAGGCCGCCAGGAGATGCGGGCGGCAATGAATGCTGGCCACAGTTCATACACTGGAGGGGGGCGCCTGCCTGGTAGCCATAGCCTGGATGAATCACATTGCCGCAGTGCGGACATGTATAGCCTTGGCTCATTGTTGTTCTACCCTGGTGCTGTTTTTCTGAAGGGGTGACTTACCGCGATGAGTGTTCAGTTATCCCCTGCGGGCATCTTAAAGACGTGCAATTCCTCGTCATGGGCAACCGCCAGATAACGGTCATCTGGCGAAATCGTCATGAGCCGGCTCAACGACGGCGTATAAAATTTCGTGACAAGCTCCAGTTGCGGAATCGTGTAGATTTCCGTCCTGCTGCGTGCCGATCCGACGGCCAGGAATTTACCGCGGGGCGAAATCTGTACGGGCCGGGATCTGGCTTCTTCAACTTTGCCAAGAATTTCTCCCGTTACCAGATTGATGAGATGGGTATCCGTGTAGTGGGAAACAGCAAACAGCCGGATAGACGGAGCTAAAGAGATCTTAAAATATTCTCGCGGGGCGCAAGGAAGCTTCTGGATTGGCTTACCCGAAACAAGATCGTAAAGGACAATTGATTTACCTGTCACACCAATCCCCTGCGTGCCTTTGGGGTTAATGAAACACGTTGTGCCCGTTGCGTTGCTGACGCCATCGCCACGAAGGCGGTGGACTAAGCTACCCGTCTGCCAGTTCCAGTACACATTGCTCCCGGACGCATCGCAGGTCAGGACAAACTTGCCATCACGGCTAAAGGCAGCTCCGATAAGATAGCGGCCGTGCAGTTTGGGATAGGTCCCCCGCTTTGTCAGGCTTCCATTCGCGACGGAGTAGGTGGTTATATGCCCTGAGAAATTGGCCGTGATCAGCCCTTTTCCATCCGGCGAGAATTTGCAGAACTTGAAGTCGAAGTAATAGACGGCCTTTAAGAAGATCTTCTTCCGCCAATCCTTCGTACTGTACAACGTCAAACCACCATCTGTGGCGACGGCAAGCAGGTCTCCTTGAGGTGAGAAATCGATGGAATTGACGTTTTTTTCCTCTTCGATGAAAGTCACCAATCCGCGCAGCGGCAGGGGATGGTCGCGCAGATAGTCGCGCACCTTCTTGTCGGTGATCGTCCGTAGATAATCGTAGTCGTCAAAGCTAAGCTTTTCGATTGGCACCGGCACGACCGAGCCGTCACTCTTTCGCTCGAGAAAGACCTTACCGTCTTTGATCTGAATAAAGTCGGCCTCGACGGAGAAACTGCCAGTACGGGCCTTCCACTCGCGGGCGTCTGTGTAAGGCGACGCCAGCAGAACAGACGCAGCGAGCACCCCGCTGATGAGTCGAAGGACTACCCCGTAACCGTACGCGCGAAAAGCCATTGATCTACCCATTCGTGAACCAGAGAACACGCTCCGAGCATAGACGACTGGCAACCCAGACTCAACCAGCAACCGCGTCCATGGTGCCCATACGATGTTGTGGCAGTATCGATGTTGTGGCAGTATCGAAGTCCCATCTGGTCACCTCGCCCCTCCGGGCAGAGGGATAGGGAGAGGGGTACAGAATCCGTCCTTTGTCAACGCTGTGCGCTGCGTGAACCGCACGGTTATCGCGAGGCGACAGGATTTCGCTTCAAGGCGCCGTACCAGTCGATGACCAGAACCGCCGCAGCCGCGAGGATGACGACGCCGAACACGAGTAGTGTGAACGGTTCGAAGAGGCTGGGTAGATAGCTGACGAAGACCTTTTCTTTCAGCTTCTCAACTTCGGGCGTCGTGTCGTGCTGAAAGGGCCACAGCAGCGGCAGCGCGCCGAACATGAAGCCGCAGAGAATGGCCAGCGTTTTGTTTTCGTGATGCTTCAGCAGCCAGCGCAGCACCCGGCTGAAACACAGCAGCCCCAGCACACAGCCGGCGCCGAAGCTTAACGTGGTGAGGATGCAGCCGGTGATGTCTTCACGATGTAGCAGCCGGTGCGGGACGTGCGCCACATGTGCATAGACGCCCAGTAGAAGCAGAATCATTGAGCCGCTGATACCCGGCAGAATCATCGCGCAGATAGCGACGCTGCCACAGACAAACAGATACCACAAAGCCGGTTCACCGCTGGTGGGCGTCAGCAGCGTGAGGGCGCCAGAGGCCAGAGCGCCAAGGATGCCGCCGAGGACAGCCAGCACTTTATCGCGTTTGCGGGGCGCCTTGACCATCTTCGCCACCAGGAAGCTGGAAGCCAGGATCATGCCGAAGAAGGCGGCGTAAGTCAGCGACCGTGGTGTCGCCGTCGACAGCAGGCGCCCGATTAGCAGCGCCATACAGCCCACGCCGGTCAGAATGCCCAGGCCAAGCGTGGCGACAAAACGCAGGTCGGCATGCCGGGCCGCCGCGCGGAATTGTCCTTTCAGAAGCAGCGAAGCGAACTCTACATTAAAACGCGTGATCGCCATGACCAGCCGCGAATAGATACCCAGCACCAGCGCGACCGTACCACCTGAAACACCCGGCACCACATCGGCGGCGCCCATCAGCAGCCCGCGCACAACATTCGCCAGATCGCCCGCAAGCGAATGCTGTCGTGCGGTAGCGTCTGTGTGCGTTGCGTTGCTCAGTGCTTTGCTGGCGGATTTCATGGGGCGGTTTTCTAGGGAGAGCTTCAACTTAATCCCGTAGGTCAGGCGCCTGCCTGACGCTACGCAGTCCACCTCCATCGCTGTCAGGCAGGCGCCTGACCTACGGCTGGAGACTTGGTCTCCACTCCTAAGCGTAGCCCAGGAATACGGTTGCCGCGTTTTTCCCGCAATTCACATCGTTGCACAAGGCCAGTGCAGCAGGCGTAAAACCGTGCGTGCGGCCTTTGACGGTTGTGGCAGGTGGACGGATGCGGGCATCCGCGGCGTTTCGCTAAGTCGATGTGTAAAAATAGTTTAGCGTTAATTCTTGTTGACCGGCGCGGCCAGACCGTTAGAATTCGGGATTATGAGTGTGCGCCCGCTTGACATTCAAACCATCGCTTATCCACCGCAGGTCACGCATCGCAGCAACGTCAATCGGGGCGTCTTAGCCAATCGGCATTGGTCACTGCAACTGGTATTTCACGTACAAATTTTATCACGCAGGCGGCTATGATTGCTGTACGCCGGGGAGAAACGATTGAGGTCGCCGCGGTCGCGAAGATCAATCTTTTCCTCGAAATCTGCCAGAAGCGTCCTGATGGCTTTCATGAAATTGAAACGCTGATGGCTGCCGTTGCGCTGGCTGATGAAGTGCAATTCACCCCGCTGCGTGATGCGGATGAAGCCGGAAATGCTGACGACCAGGATGCTGCGGCGATCACCGTTGCGTGTCAGTGGGCGCCCGGTCTGCCCGCGGCGATTTCGCACAGCCCGCTGCCGCCGCCGGAAGATAACCTGGCGCACCGCGCGCTTGTGGCGCTGCGCAACTTGGCGATCCAGCAATCAAAACGCGAAACCGGCAAGCTTGGCGGACGCCTGACGATTTTCAAACGCGTTCCCGCCGCTGCGGGAATGGGCGGCGCCTCGGCGGATGCAGCGGCCGCGCTGGTGGCGGCGAACATCGGCTGGCGGCTTAATTATTCTCATCAGCAACTGGCGGAGATTGCGGCGGAACTGGGCAGCGATGTGCCGTTTTTCCTGGGCCAGAACAATCAATCTCACCCGGCGCCGGCGGTGTGCACCGGCCGCGGAGAAAAGATCCGCCCGCTGATTGCTTTTGCACCGCTGCATCTGGTGATCGCGCGGCCCGCCGTGGGGCTTTCAACTCCGGCGGTGTACCGTGTCTGTCAGCCATCGCAGCAGCCGGAAACCTGCGAAGACCTAGTCAGCGCGTTACAACAGGGTAATGCCATTGCCGCGGGACAGCGTTTGAAGAACCAGTTGCAACCGGCCGCCAACCTGGTTGAGCCGGAAGCGATGACCGCTATGCACCGCGTTATGCAGGCATGCGGTTTCCGCGGCTGGCAGATGAGCGGCAGCGGAACGGCGTTCTTTGGCATCGCGCGGCATGCACGCCACGCACGCCGCACGGCTGCCCGGCTTCGAGCCGCAGGAACGGGCTTCGCCCAGCATACACAAACGGTTTAATCTGAAACGAAATGACGTAGAACAGTAACGGAAACAGGATTCACAACGCAGCGACATAAGATCGACACCCTCTGAACTGACAACTGTACCTGCTAAGCACACGGCGAAACATCACGCGACACTGATACTTACTGACTCGCGCCAGACCACGGCAGCACTGACCGCTGCAGACGGGACTGCAAGGAACATCAACCAGGCGCCGCTTCGTGCGGCCCCGGAAGGTGTACAGCAACAACGCAGGGAGCATCGAGATGAAGATCACTGAGGTTCGTATTAAGCTGATGGAAGATTCGGACGACCGTCTTCAGGCTTTTTGCAGCATTACTTTCGACGATAGTTTTGTGGTCCGCGATCTTAAAATCATCGACGGCAGCAGCGGTCCGTTTGTCGCCATGCCCAGCCGCAAGCTCACGTCGCACTGCAACAGTTGCGGCAGTAAGAACCATCTACGGGCGTCGTACTGCAACAGTTGCGGCGCCGCTTTGAAAGAAGACCACACGCAGCGCGATAACGACGGCCGCAGCAAACTTTACGCAGACATTGCGCACCCCATCAACTCCGCCTGCCGCGAGATGATTCAGAACCGCGTGATCGCTGAATTCGAGAGCGAACTGCAACGCGCTTCGCAGCCGGGCTACGTCTCGCGCTACGATGACGAATACGCGCACGAAGACGCACCATCACGCCCCAGCAGCCCGGAAACACCGCAGCCCAGCAGCAGCAACATCACCAGCATCCAGCCGCCACAGCCCGGCCCCGCACCACCTCACATGCCCCGCGCGCAGTCCGACGAAACCAAACCACCAACCCGCCGCCGCGGCCACCGGCCAGACGACAGCCGCACGCCCGATAAGACGGAGAAGACAGAAGAGGACAAAGGCGATTCGTTTGGTGAAGGGATTTTCTAGACACAGATCGGCGCCCAGAGAGCAGCTGGCACTGTTTTTTTCTCGCACCAGTTCGTGTGATACAATTCAGATATGATCCCGAAACTACCTAGCGAACTGGCTGCTGCTATCGATGCCAACGGGCAAAAGCCTTTTGAGGTGGAGCATCCCAATACGCATGCTACCTATTTTGTTGTGGACGGTGAAACCCATCGGCAGGCGATGGAAGCTCTCCGTCGTCAACGGCAGCAGGATGACCTCAATGCTATCGCAGAAGGTATTGAGCAAATGGAACGTGGCGAAGGTATTCCGATAGCCGAAGCACGCGAGCGATCGAAGCAGCGTATTCTGTCACGCGATTCATGAATTTCCGGGTAACAGTTCTCCCCCGGGCCATGTCTGATATTGATCGAAACGCGGACTGGTGGGCTCTGCACCATTCCAGTGCTCAAGCGGCGAAATGGACAGATGCCATTTAATTCGTTCGGCGCAGAGATTTTCTAACGACGATATGTTTGTCTCCGCAGCAGCCGCATGATTCAATGAGGGACGATTCTTCTTCCGTCCTGTACGCCGTTGGATTGACACCTGATGAATACCTGCTCTGCACGTTGGCTTTTCTGCCTTATCGCTTTGCCAGTTCTTTCGACAACGTCCTTTGCACAAGATGGCAAAGAGCCGCTCGGCGGCCAACCGCCCCGGGGCGCCACGGCTTCGACGACGGAGCTTGAGTATCAGGTTAAATACCAGCGGGCGTTTGAGGCCGTGCTGTGGGGAATGCCGGCGGTCGCAATCTACCGCTTCCGGGCGGCTGCGATGCAGGATCTGGGGATGAAAGATAACGATATCATCACCTACTCAGAAACGGCCAAGCCAAATCTCGAAGCCATCACCGCCAACAGCAGCACGCCCTATATTGCGGCCTATACAGATCTTCAAAAGGGTCCGGCGGTGCTTGAAATTCCCGCAGCAGGGCCAGAGGGCAGTCTGTATGGGCAGGTGGTGGACGCCTGGCAATTCACGATTGCCGACGTCGGACCCGGAGGTCTCGACAAAGGCAAAGGCGGCAAATACCTGTTCACGCCGCCGGGATACCGCAAGCCTATTCCTGATGGATACATCCACGTGCCGTCGCCAAACTACCGGATTGCACTCGCGTTCCGTTCGATTGTCGCGCCGGGGAAAACACAGAAAGATGCGTTCAACTACGCGCAAAAACTGCGGCTGTACTATCTCTCGGAAGCGAAGGATCCGCCGGAGCAGAAATTTGTTGACCCGGTCAACGACCGTTATGCAACCATTCCGTTCTTTGATGAACGGCACTTCAGCGACATTTACGACATCGTCGCAGTCGAACCAGTCCGGCCGATTGACAAACACATGACCGGCCTGCTGGCGACCCTAGGTATCGAAAAGGGGAAACCCTACGCGCCCGATAAAATCACCCGGCGGGCGATGCGGCAGGCAGCGATCGACGCCTGGTACTATCTGCAATCTAAGTTCGACAAACTGCCGCAGGAAAAGCGTTTCTGGCCCGACCGCCATTACTACCCGCTGATGCTGGCCGATAAAAATAGGACGTTCACCTATGAGTACCAGGACAAGATCGATATCGACGCCCGCGCGATGCAGTATCTGTGGTGCACCTACGTCCCGAAAGTGCTTTCTGACAATCCTTCTACGCAGTACGCCGTGGCGATTGAAGACGCCAGTGGAAAACTCTTAGAGGCCGGAAAGACCTACCGGGTTGATGTACCGGCGAAGATGCCCGTCAAACAATTCTGGGCGCTGACGGTGTACGATCGCGCAACCTTCGGATTCATTTACACAGACTCCAACCGCACCACGCTGTCCAGCTATGATCTGGAAAAGCTGAAGAAAAACGCAGACGGTTCGGTAACCCTTTACGTCGGCCCCAAGGCGCCGGAAGGTTTGGAGTCCAACTGGATTCCAACAGCCGGCAAACGGCCGATGCCTACCTTCCGCTTCTACGGGCCCACCGCAGAACTGAACAACCGCACGTTCAAGATGCCGGACTTTAAACTGGTCAAGTAGCATTCTCAGACCATCGCCCGGCTAACACAGCAAAAAACCGCCGCTGAATCCTGGTGAGTCAGCGGCGGTTCGCTTTGGCTTCCGCCCGGTACTTTGTGGACGCTGTTCTAGGCGAACAGTTCGTTGATGACTTTGCCGCCGTTGGCGATCTTCATGGGGCGGCCGTTGTTGGCGGTGAAGGTGGTCTCGAGGTTGATGCCCAGGGCTTTGCAGACCGAAGCCATCACATCCTGCGAGGTGTATGGCTGCGTGTCCACCCGCGTGCCGTCTGCATTGGTGGCGCCCACGGCGATGCCGCCTTTCATGCCGCCGCCGCCGACAACCACGCTCCAGGCGCGGGCCCAGTGGTCGCGGCCGCCGTTGCCGTTGATGCGGGGCGTGCGGCTGAATTCGCCCATCCAGATGATGGCCGTATCTTCCAGCAGACCACGCTGCTCCAGGTCTTCGACCAGAGCGCTCATGCCGCGGTCAATCATCGGCAGCTTGTTGTCTTTCAGCGTGGCGTGAATCCCCTGATGGTTGTCCCAGCCGCCGTTATCCACTTCGATAAACGGCACGCCGGTCTCGACCAGACGCCGCGCCATCAAACAGCTGCGGCCGAAAGCGTTGTCGCCGTACCGTTCGACGATGGCCGGGTCTTCCTTGTCGACCTTGAAAGCGTCCATCTGCTTGCTGGTCATCAGATTCAGCGTCTTCTTCAGGATCTTCATGTGGTCTTCAGCCGCGGAGCCGCGTTTCTGACCGATGAAGCCTTTTTCGACCAGCTCAAGAGCGGCCATCCGCTGTTCCAGACGGCTCTGCTCGACGCCCATCTTCAGGTTGCGGACCTGGCCGGTGCTGCTGACCGAGAACGGTGCGAAGGCCATGCCCAGGAAGCCGGGGCCGGCGCTGTTGCCGCCGATGCTGACAAACGGCGGGATCTCCAGCTCTTTACGCTGGTCGATCAGTTCGTGCGAGAGCACGGCGCCGTAGCTGGGGTGCTCCATGTTGGGGTTGGGCACGTAACCGGTGTGCATGTAATAGCGGCCGCGGCCATGATCGGCTTCGCGGGTGTTCATCGAACGGATGATCGCCATGTTGTGCATCTGCTTGGCCATCATCGGCAGATGTTCGCTGATCTGCACATCGCCCGACGTGCTGATCGGTTTGAACGGGCCGCCGGTCGGGGCGCCGGGCTTGAGATCCCACATATCGATAGTCGAAGGACCGCCGCCCATCCACAGCAGAATGGCGCTCTTGCGGCGTTTCTTCAGATCGGCCGCATTAGCCTGAATGCTGTGGCCCATCGACAAAGCCGTCGCCGTCACCGCCGAGGCGCCAGCCAGATGCGACATAAAGTGCCGCCGGTTCATTCCCGTTGGAGTCTTGAAGTTCATGGTTATGTTCCTTGGAGGTGATATCGGGTTTGTCGATCAGGGTTCAGGTTTAGTGGTCGAGAATAAACTCGTTACTATTGAGCAATGCCCACCACAACGTCTGGAGCGCCTCAACTGGTTGCTCCGGGTTCTGCTTCAGAAGCTTGGCGGCCATGTTGCGTTCAGCCTTGGTGGGCTGACGGGCGACGGCGGCCAGGAAAAGGTGTTCAATCTGTTCCGCCCGCGACATCTTGCTGTTGGCAAGACGGTTGAGCATGTCGCCTTTGTCTTTGCTGGTGGCGCGTTGCATCAGCGGGCTGTGCATGATGGTTAGCGACTGCCGGATAGAGCCATCAAACATGTTGTGTTCGTCGCCTTCGTCCGTGCCCATCTTCTTCATAAACTGGCTGGCGAACGAAGACCGCGCCAGGGCAGCTACGCCAGGCTGCGTTTTGGACTTTGGCTTCTTGCTTTTGTCTTCCAGCCCGTCGGCCGCCACCTGCAACGACTGGAACATCTGTTCCGGCTGCATCTGGCGGGCGTAGTAGTGGCTGAATAGTGGTGCGTCGCCCGTGGAAGGTGCGTCGGCGATGTTGTCGCTGGTGATGCGGCTGGAAAGCTGGAAGGCGTCGCTGAGCGCGATCCACCGCACCAGCGCCCGCACGTCGTAGTTGCTGGCGGCGAACTCATCCGCCACACGCTGCAAGAGCGCTGGATGTGTCGGCGGGTTGTGCGGCCCCATATCGTCCACGGGATCCGTGAAACCGTAGCCGAAGAAGTGCGCCCAGACGCGATTCACAAGCACAGGCGCCAGGCGGTTGCTGTCGGCGATTAAAGTGGCGACGGCTTCGCGGCGGTCGTAGACGGAAACTTCGCCGCTGCGTGGCGCCGCGTAATCGTTGAACTGCGGGAACGCGATGCGGACTTCGCCGTTGAGCTGTTCGTAGAAGACGCCTGCTTCGCCATCTTCGTCGTGATCGCCGGTGAAGTCGGTCGTAACTAGACGTGCTTTGCCGCCTTTGATCTTCTCAACCTTGGTCTGCCGGAAGAAAGCGTTAAGCTGCCAGAAGTCGTGCTGTTTCCAGTCGTTGGCAGGATGATCGTGACACTGCACGCAGCGCAGGTTCTGCCCCAGGAACATCCGCGAGGCTTGTGCGGTGGCGTGCACTGCCTGATCGTCATAGCCTGAAAGCAGGAAGTTGGCGGCCGGGTTGTAGTCTTCGGCCTGGCTATCGTTGGAACCTGTCGCCGACAGCATCTCGTGCGTGATGTGCCGGTAAGATTTGCCTGCGGCCAGCGACTTCTCGATGTATTGCCGCAGTTGCTCACGGTCTGCCAGATCCGCGTCGTCACCGCCGGTGCGGCCGATCATGGCGTTGGTGAGAATCGTAGACCAGTTGATGGCGTAGTCTTCGCTGGCCAACAGCTTATCGACCATTTTCTCACGGCGATCAGGTGACTTGTCGTTGGCGTAAGCCTGGAGTTCTTCGACCGATGGAATCCGACCGGCGATACGCAGGTAAACGCGGCGGCACCATTCGGTGGACGTAGCCTGCTGCGAAGGCTTCACGTTGGCGTCTTCCCAGGAAGCGACCAAGGTGGTGTTGATAAACTGCACGATGTCCTGCTGAAGCGCCGGCTCGGAAGGCGCAGCGGGATTACGTGGCTTAAATTCGGGCGCCGGCTGCGGCTGTGGCCGCGCGCCGCCGTCTGCGGCAAACGTGGCTTTGCCAGGCTTCGGCCTGGCGCCGCGTGGTCCGTCTGGCTGACCGGGTGCTGACGGCTGGCGTTCTATGCCGGGTGCGGGCGCGGGCGCCACAACGCCATCGGAAGGCGTGGCGCCGGGCTGCGGGTCAACCGCTACCGTGGTGTCCTTCGTGTGCGGGCCGTACTTCACATAGGCAACGCCGCCGACACTGGCGCTGAGCACAGCAACAGTAATGGCGCTGGCCGTGACGTACGACCACCAGTTGATTGCGGGAACGGCTGCCGCCTTGGCTGCTTTCACGCTGACCAGGGCGCCGATGCTGGCTGCGGCAGCAGCAGTGGTTTCTTCACTGGACTTGCGGCGCCGGCGGTCCCGGTCAGAACCGTTGCCGTTGGCATGAGCTGCCGGTACCGGTTTGGGTAGAGGCGGCGGTGTGGGAATGGAACGCGGCGTAACGGGGATACGCGGCGCAGATGTGTTGCTGCCAGCAAGCGGCTGCACGTTATCGGGCGTTTTGCCAGCTGCCGGTTTTTCCGGAAGGGGAACGCCTGGCAACGGCGGCGAAGGAATCTGCTGACCAGTAATACGCTGGTCAGAGGCGGTCTGGTTGCGTTTAACCTGATCCAGCGCGCTCATGATCTGGCTGGTAAGATCCGGCGGCGAAACACCGCCGAGCACTTCTTCCAGTGCAGCGTCCAGCAGCGGGTCAGACGTTTCGTCCCACCCGGCAGCCGCGTCATGTTTTCCGTTGGAGTAAGTCATAATTCTTATATCTTCAGTGCATTGCCGTTTCAGGCATCGGCTTCGTCCTGCTGGATTTTGCCGTTAATGCATGTCTTTAGTTGCTTCTTTGCCCGTTGCATCAGGTTCTTGGCGCCGTGTTCTGTGATGTCCAGGGCGGCGCCGATGTCTACGCGAGCCAGTTTTTCTGCAAACCGCAGGTGCAGCGCCTTGCGGGCGCGGGGTGTCAGTTCCGCGATACAGTCGCGCAGTGCGGTTAACAGTTCGTCTCCGTCGTCGTCGCGGACCAGTTCCTTCCACGCGACATCAAAAATCTGAATGTCTTCGACCAGTTTCACGCGGCCAGCCCTGCGCTGGTGCGAAATGAACAGGTTGCGAGCGACAGTCCTTAGGTAGGAGGCGGTGGCCGCCTGGTTGTAGTCCTGGAAAGGCTTCTGAAGGACGGTCAGAAACGTCTCCTGGGTGAAGTCGTCGGCCTGATCCGGCTGGCAACCCAGCGCCCGGAGGTATCGCCACACACCTTCCTGGTGCGTACTTATCAACCGCACCGGGTCAAAAGTGGTCGATGGCGTACCGGCCTTGTCCATAGGTATTACAAGAGCGAAGACGATGGACGAATGTACTCACGCAGCGGACAATCCACGGCGAAATTCCGCGCCAGATAAGCAGTAAACAATTCCGCAGTAAGCACTTACGAAAAAACGGCAGCCGTAGTGCAGGCTCCCGCCCGCCATCCTGACGGCTGAAATCGTCCAGCGGTCAGGATCTACGTTTACCGTCTATCATTCGTGAGACGTGGCACTGGTTATTCAAACCAAGTCATTTAGCGACAGCACGGGTCGCCTGCTGTGGTGGTTCGATTGACGCTATTTGTCATGCGGCAGGCAGGCGCCTGCCCTACGGCTTCAAAGTCATTCAGCCTGACATTTAGCGACAGTCCAGCCAGTGCATCAGGCAGGCGCCTGACCTGCGGGCTTAAGCCAAGCGGCGGTCTGACAATTTTAGCATGAGATGCCGCCGCCATGCAGCACTTTGTGGCCGGTATGTGCTAAGCCTCCGTGTCGCGGATGGCCTGGACAACTTCGCCCTCGTGGGGAAAGCGGAGGACGTCCTGTTTAGAAAAGACTTGCTTGCCATCGGCTTCGACATCGAATATTCCACCGGCGCCGGGGATCAGTTCTACGTCGATGTCGCCAAACACCTTCAATTCTTCCGCCAGACTGGCGGCTTGAGGGCGGTAGTTTCACTGATTGCAGTAGGTGATTTTAACCTTCATGTTCAATCTCCTTCGTAGATAAATGCGGGAACCTGTACGCCGAACCGTACATTTAGATCATACCGCTTACGCCGGTTATGCAAAGTTCAATGGCAGGCGATCACGGTCCTAAACAGCCACCGCAATGGCCAGCGACAGAACGCTGGCGCCAACAAGCAGCCACCGCAGCAGGTTGGTGCGGCGGCGGAATTGCGGGGCGACGTCGCTCGAGTGGGCGGACTTCTCCAGCAAAGCGATGCGGGCGCTGACGGGCGGATGCAGCCAACTGCGGCGGTTGCGGTCATAGCCAACGTGATCCGCCATCTGCCCCAGCGCCACGGCCAAGGCCGCGTGATGCTGCCGGGGTGTCGCCAGATCGGCGTCGAATTCCAGCCAGCGGGCCACCACGCCGAGCGAAAACCCCAGCCACGCGGCAATCAGCAGCGGCGAAATCAGCCCGGTCTGCAACTGCGGGGAAACGCCCGCTTCCGCCAGCGCGGTGCTCATCGCGGCAATAGTCTGTGGCGCCGCCTGCTGGATCGCCAGCCAGATAAACAACGGCTGCGCAATGGTGAGAATACGCAGCGGAAGATGGCCGCGGTGGACATGAGCCGCTTCGTGATGGAAGACGGCGACCTGTTGCTGCGGGGAAAGAAACTCCAGCAGTTCACGCGTGAACATGATGCACCGCCACCAGGCGAAGCCGCACACCGCCGCGTTCATCATCCCGGGGGCGTTCCAGACATAGAAGCCACGGGCGGAGATGCCTGCTTCTTCCGCCGCCTCCCGGAAGCGTGCGGCCTGTTGCGGGGCGACGGGTTGAAGACGCCACAACTTCCGCAAAGCCAGCGGCAGCAACAGCGGGGCAATCAGCAGCGGCGCCGCGTAGACCATCCATGCCTGCCCGGATTGCAGAACGCCGGGCAGCAGCAGATTCGCCATATCCAGCCAGGCCAGGAAAATGGCCACGGGCAACAGCACCAGGCTACTGCCGCTGCTGCGCCACGCGATGTAAGCGAAACTTCGTCGCCATTGGAAGTCGGAGCCGTCGGACAGCGGATAGATGGCCCACGAGATCAAGAGTGGCAGCGCCACCGGCGCCAGGATGAGCAGTTCGTCCACCAGCGGCCAGCCGTCTATCTGCCAGTGGAACCGCACAATCTGCGGCCACCGCAGCACCAGGATGATAATCGCCGACATACAGATCCAGCCGATGCCATGCAGATTTTGCAGCCGGTCGTGCAGCGCGAGCCACGCCTGCCGGTCTGCCTGCGGCTGACCCCCGCGGTTGCGGACATACGCCGTCAGCACCATCGCCCCCGCCACGGTGACGCCCATCGCCAGCAGCGTCAGCAGCACGCCCCACACCACTTCGCCCGCCGTTTCCGCCCCACCAAGCTGCGGCGCAGCACCGCCCAGTGCAATGGCGGCCAACAGCGTAAAAACGAAGGCAATGTGCATCAGTAGCGGAAACCCAGGTGAACGCAATGTCGCAAAGTTCTAAACTTCACGCTAACTACGTCGCCCAGGGTTTCAACCTGCAAAACGAAAGGCTGCCGCCTTCGCCAGCATTTCTTCGGTAGGTTGCAACGGCATTGCCTGTTGGGTTAAGGCTAATCGTCAAAATAGTCCGGCATTCCACCGCCGCCGCTGTAATCTCCATTCCCTTCTGGTGGATATCCAGTGCAGCCGCGTCCGTAAATAAAGCGTCCGCAACCGGAACTGTGTGACCAGCCAGCGCGTTTCCCGTTGCCGTCGCCGTCACCGTTATCGAGGTCCGCTCTGTCGTCAAAGTCTCCGTACCCGTAGTTATAGACGAAGTTATACGGATCATAGTCGGAGCGGCAGTTGAATTCGCCTAAATGATCGCCAGCGCCGTTGCCAGTTCCGTCGCCCACATAGTTCCCGTAGCCGTACCCGCTGCCGTGGCCTCCGCCACTGACCGCTTCGTAGTCATAGCCTGCGCCCCATCCGTCTAGGTCGGGTTCCGTATTGGCCATTTCCCAATCGTAGTAATCTGAAACAATCCGCATCTGCACGAAAGCGATTCGCCACTGGTGGCACATCGAGTCGCCCTGTTCTTCCAGCCAGTCGGCGTAGATCAACCGTGGCGCGGGGTTCGCCGGGTCCTGGGCGATGGCTGCTAAGAATTGCTGATGGGTTGGCATGGTGAACGGTTGCCTGAGGGTTTTGATGTGACAATCGCCCGGTTAGATTGACCACACTTTGCGATTCATCAATTTGACGTCAACAGGCGTTAGAATCACTAAAATCGGGCATTCTGCTAGCAGATTCTTGCCTTCGTCTGCGGTGCTGCATAGATTTCCAGTAGCAAAGCGTGGTTTGCGCCGCTTCTCGCCGGATCAAGCGGCGGGCGGTTCTCTTCGACTTAAGGTGATTGAGGGTATGCACTTGCGTTGCTGGCGCCTCGAAACTGGCGCCTTTGGATGGCCGGTTATAACGGCAACGGGAGAATAAACCTCGTTGACATCCCCCACAGAGGGGTGTTGGAAAGCAGTTTCAAAGTCTAAATTGAGGCGGCTTTCAGGGTGTAGCGATTTGAAGCGACGGGTGTCGATTTTACTACACCAAACTGTATGCACTTTGTGTATGTTGTTCAGCGGACACAAGTTCCGTCGACTTATGTAAATTCAGTCTGTAAGAATTTGATTGTACTTCCATGTGCTTATTGGCTATTCAGTACCAGCTTGTTCCAGAATCTCCGATCCTTGTAGCGGCCAACCGCGAAGAACGATACGATCGTCCCAGCCTACCCCCACAGATACAGTCCGGCAAACCCCGCATATTGGCTGGTTTAGATCAGCAGGCAAGCGGGACGTGGCTGGGCGTTAATCAGCACGGTCTGTTTGTGGGCGTGTGCAACCGCTACAAGATGGCGCCGCCCATCGGTCAGCCGCGTTCGCGTGGCGCCCTGGCCAAAGACCTGCTGCGTGCCGGTTCGGCCCGTGAAGCGGTCGATATGGCGCTGGAAGAGCTTAGCGGCAACAAGTACGCCGGTGTGAACTACATCATTGCCGACGACGAAAGCGGCTGGGCTGTGCACGGCGGCGACGATCTGGAAGCGGTCGAGCTGGAAGAAGGTCTGAGCATCATCAGCAACAACGATGTCAACGACCCTCGCGACGAACGCGTGAAACTGGCCCGCCGCCTGCTGACGCTGCAGACGCTGGATTCGCCCGTGAAGTTCCTGGCTGTCGCCAGCAAAGTGTTCGCCCGTCCGGCCACCACCGCCGGCCGCCCGAGCATGGTGGTCCGCGGCAAAGAATGGGGCACCGTCAGCAGCACGCTGATCTCGCTCGGCAAAAAGCCCCGCGACGCCATCTATCAGTTCGCCGATGGCTCGCCCGACGAGAACAAGTTCGAAGACTTCTCGCCGTTCCTCCGCGACATCCTCAGCCGCGGATTGCGTGAAGCCCGCACCAAAGCCAAGGCTTAGCGGCAACAGCGGAATCATTTACAGCAGCCCGGTGACTTTAAGTTCGAAGTCGCCGGGCTTTTTTTGTGCCTTCAAATCGTAGGTCAGGCGCCCGCCTGACATCGTTTGAGGTGGTTCCCGCTGCATCGTCAGGCAGGCGCCTGACCTACGGTTGAAACATCAGCCGCCGGGCTTTTTCTGATGCAACGAGGCGCCGCTGCGTGTAAGGTTACGCATTGGAAAACTTCTCAAATGGCGGAGCAATACGATGCGATTGATGCTGGCACTCACACCTGGCGTACTGGTGCTTCTTTCTTCAGCGGTGGCTTTTGCGGAACAACCACCTAATTCGCCCGTGCTAAGCAACGAGGTTGTCGCCGCGATGCAGAAGGTGCACCGCGGCTTTTCTGGCAAGCCGGGCTATGTGGCGCAGTACGGTGATTCGATCACTTATTCGATGGCCTTCTGGTCGGCAATGAGCTGGTCTTCGCCCGAGGAGTATCTGACGGCGGAGGATGGATTGCCAAAGAAGCCTGCCGGTAGCCGCTGGCGCGACACATTGCGTGGCGCCCGCGATAAAGGCGCCAAGTTTGGCAACTATTCCGGGTGGCGCGTGGGCAATGTGAATAAGGCGATCGATGCGGCGCTGCAGCGTGATAAGCCGGAAATCGCCATCCTGATGATTGGCACCAATGACATCTCCGGCGGCAAAGTGCCTGCGGGTTATGCGGCGGGATTGCAGGAAGTCATCGATAAGTGCACCCGCTCGAATTGTATCGTCGTGCTGAACACCATCCCGCCGCGGCGCGGCAGAGAACAGGCCGTGCGCGATATCAACCAGATCATCCGCCAGATCGCGGCCCGCAACAAACTGCCGCTAGTCGATTATCACGCCGAATGCCTGCGCCGCAGGCCAGGCGATGCCTGGGATGGCACGTTGATTTCTAAGGACGGCGTGCATCCCAGCGGCGGCAAGTCGCACGTCTATACGGACGAAAACCTCAACGATTGCGGATACGCCCTGCGCAACTGGCTGAATTTCCAGATGGTGCGCCAGTTGTACTTCCGCGTGCTGCATCCGCAGACGGAAAAGTAAGCGGCCCGGCATTGAGCGTGGACGTTAGCTTACGTTGGAGTCGAAGACACGCACTTTGGCCCAGTTGCCTTTGTTCTCTTCGATGAACTGCAGATGACGCTCGGCCACCTGATACTGGTCGTGCGCCTCGCGGCTATCGAAGATCACATGCAACGCCACGTGAAATTCCATATCGTTGACCGGGCGGTTCAGGTCGGGCACCAGTCCGCCGGCGGCAAAGAACGCCGTGCCCGGATGACCGCTCAGGTACTTCTGACACGCCGCGACCAGTTCGTCGATCTTGGCTTCTGATGAATCGGTCAGGGTGAAGAAGACATTGTGAGCGAGCATTTTGCCAGCAGGTGCATCAGCCATGGTGGATTCTTCCGGACGTGAACGTGGGTGAATGAGCCACAAAGGTAACACCCTTTGGCAAAGCTTCCTACTCCCGCACGGGCATTCAACGGGTGGAACTCTGCGTTTTGCCCTCGGTTGCGTGGGCCGTTGCGGAGTATACTCCTACTTTAGGGGTTTACCTTCATACAACGGAAACGAAGATTCGCATGGAAACGCATTCAAGCCGGCCGCTGCTGGCCACACTTCTCCTCTGCGCGGCGATGACGCCCCTGGCCGTTTTGACGGGGTGCGGCGGCAGCAACAATACGCCTGCTCCCACCGCGGACGAAAGCCCGCAGCCAACGGACGCCGCGGTGCAGCCGGCTGATGATTCGAGCGTTGCCACGGATGGTGAGAGCCTGCCACCCGCAGACGCGGAAGTTGTCCCTGGCGACACTCCGCCCGTCGTTCCGCCTGCCGATACGGGCGAAGTCCTGCCGCCGCCGACACCGGGCGCCACAGACGACGATATCCGGCAGCATGTTTCGCAACTGGTGGAGAACACGCCTGATGCGGGCATGACGATCAATAACGACGCGCTGGCCGCGATTGAGAAGGCAGGGCCGAAGTCCATTGAACTGGTGCGGCCACTGCTGGCGGATGAAGATGCGAATGTGCGTATCGGCGCCGCTTTCTATCTGGTCGATCTATTTGATGAGAACGATACGGCGACGGTTGATGCGTTCGCCAACGCCTTGAACGACGAAAACGCAGCCGTCCGCAAAATCGCGCTGCAAGCCATCCAGCGGATGCCCGAAGACACGCAAGCCAAAGCCGCGCCGCAACTGGTGAAGCTGCTCTCGGATCACAGCAGCACCGCCGCCAGCCGGTCGGCCATCGCGCGGGCGATTGGCAAGCTTGGTCAGAAAGCCGCGACGGTGCGGCCGCAGTTGATTGCAGCCGGCAAAACAGACCCCGACCACCGTACACGGGTGGCTGCCCTGTACGCCGCCAGCCGGCTCGGCACGCCGGAGCAGGCGGTGGAAATCTATCGCGAGGTGCTGAGCGAAAGCGATTCGCCGGTGGTCGTCCGCGCCGCCCTGATCCGGCTGGATGTACTGCCGGGCGGTTCCGCCGCGGTGAAAGAAGTAGCTGCCGCGTTGGGCTTCAAAGACGCAGCCGTCGCCAAACTGGCAATGCAGCCGCTGACCCGCTGGGGACAGCCCGCCGTCGCACCGCTCACGGCGCAGCTAAGCTCTACGGATGTGCAGACCCGCCAGCTTTCATTAGCCACACTCTCGCAGTTAGGCCGGCTCGCCAAACCCGCCCAGGCGGCCGTCGCCAAACTGGTGGACGACCCGGACCCCACGGTGCAAAAAGGCGCCCGGCAATTGCTGCCCGTGCTGCAGAAAATTGGCCAGTAACGGTTCTTAGAAAACCTCTTCCGATTCAAGTTCAGCAGGGGGCAACGGATCTTCCAGCTTCGCCCAGGCTTCCGGCCCCTGCACGTATTCAAGATCCGTCAGCAGGCAGCGGTCGAGCGCACTTTCGATGAAGGCCCGGTCCAGTTGCTGCCCGATGAAGACAATCTCCTGATGACGGTCGCCGTACTCGCCATGGAAACGGGCGCGGATTTCTGCAATCTCTGCTTCTTCTTCCGGCCACTGTTCTTCCGGCGCCGCCGCCCACCAGAATCCGGCGGGGTTCATGCGGATGGAACAACCGGCCTGCGACCAGTCGTACGCCCATTCGTTACGTGAAGCGATCCACATCAAGCCTTTGCTGCGCAGCACGTTTGAAAACAGCCCCTCTTCCATTTCCTGGTCGAAGGCATCGACCAGCCGTTTCGGATGGAAGGGCCGGTCACGACGATAGACGAAGCTGCTGATGCCGTACTCTTCGGTTTCGGTCTCTTCCTGGCCACGCGGCGTCGCCAGCCAATCGGGCATCGCTTCCGCTTCGCTTAACTGAAACCGGCCTGTGCCCAGCACCTCCGCCAGCGGAACACTGCTCTCGCGGGCGTGCAGAACTTGAGCCTGCGGGTTGAGATGGCGGATGATCTGGCCAAGCTGCTCGAGCTGATCCGGCGTCACGAGATCCGTCTTATTGACGATAATCACATTGGCGAATTCAATCTGATCGACCAGCAGATCAACGATGTTGCGATCGTCTTCCTCACTCAATCCCATGCGACGGTCGGTCAGGTCGTCCCATGAGCTGTAGTCTTTCATGAAGTTGCCGGCGTCAACCACCGTCACCATCGTGTCCAGCTCCGCGATGTGCGACAGGCTGTTGCCCTCTTCATCTTCAAAGGTGAAGGTTTCGGCAACGGGCATCGGCTCGCTGATCCCGGTGGATTCGATCAGCAGGTAGTCGAACCGCCCCTCATTCGCCAGCCGCGCGACTTCAATCAGCAGGTCTTCACGCAACGTGCAGCAGATGCAACCGTTTGACATTTCGACCAGTTGCTCATCCGTGCGGGAAAGATCCGCGCCGCCGTCGCGCACCAGTACGGCGTCGATGTTGACTTCGCTCATATCGTTCACAATCACAGCCACCCGCAGATCGTCGCGATTGGCCAGAATATGGTTCAGCAGCGTTGTCTTACCAGCGCCCAGGAAACCGCTCAGCACTGTCACTGGCAAGCGTGGCCGGTCTCCCGGCGTTTTTGCATGATTCAAGATAGTAGTCCCCACCCACGCGAACGATCGAATTTCACCGAATGCCACCCCGGACCTCCGGGGCACACATGCAATTAAAATGCAAATGCAAATTTAACGCAACGGGTGGCGGGGAGCATTCCCGCGGAGCGCGGTGAATCTGCGTGCAAAATCATCACAGCGCTATCACATCGTCCCGGGCAATAACTACAATAGCCTTTTGCGTTACCGCTTGCCTGTTTCCTGCACCGGTCCTATCCGATGAAAATCTGGTTCAACAAACTCAACGAATCGCGGCGCAATGTGGTCGAGGTGCAGGGCAGCGAAGAAGTATCGCTGGGGCGCGATCCGGAAAATCATGTGGTGCTGAAGTCGCCGCTGGTCTCACGGCGCCACGCAGTGCTGCGGCGGTCGAACGGGCAACTGGAGCTAGAGAACACCGGCGTTAACAGTTGCCTGGTGGGCGAGACGGAACTGCTCGGCGGCGAAAGTGTGAAGTTCGCCCCGCATGTGAAGGTCCGTATCTGGCCGTATACGATCAGCTTCGAGACAGAAACCGCCAGCGCCGTCAGCCGCGAAGAACTCGACGCCCACCTGCGGAAGATTGTGGCGGAGCTGGAACTGAAGATCCACAAGAAGCTGCTGGAGCGGCTGGATCTTTACGAGATGGAAACAACGCACGGCGACAACCGCGAGAGCATCCTGCAACTGGAAAACAATATCGAAGATGTCTGCCGCGAACTAAGCGTTTTCTCCGCCGATAACGAGACGCTGCTGGAAGAGATCACCGGGCTGGGCCTCCGCGATCATTCCATCAATCAGCTCATCATGGAGACGGGCGACGAGGACGATGTGTTCGACCTGGCGGCGCTGACCAGCAATGAATTTGATGTGCCGGAAACGCTGGTCCCGGAGCGTGAACAGGAACTACACGGGCTGCTGCAATTCCTGCGCGACAAGATGAATCTGGAACAGCTGCCAGATACGACCAGTAAGATTCAGCGGATTGAAGAGAAGTTTCACGACCTGTTTCATCTGGTGCGACCGCACCTGAATCAGGAACTGCGGAAGTATCTGATACTGCGGATGCTGAAGAAGGATCTGAAGGATATCGTCTTCGGCTTCGGCCCGCTGCAGGACTTACTGCGGGCGCCGACGATCAGCGAAATCATGGTGGTCACCAGCGATCAGATTTTTGTCGAACGCGACGGCGTGATCGAAAAATCGGGCCGCCGCTTCATCAGCGATAAGGTGACCGAATCCATCACCGAACGCATCGTTGCGCAGGTGGGCCGCCGCATTGACAAAAGTCAGCCGCTGGTCGACGCGCGGCTGCCCGACGGCTCTCGCGTGAACGCGATCATCCCGCCGCTGGCGCTGAAAGGCCCTTGCCTGACGATCCGCAAATTTCCGATTCAGCGTCTGACGATGGACGACCTGATCGAATACGCGACCATCAGCAAAGCCGCCGCCACGTTCCTGCGGGCGTGTATTATCGACCACAAGAGCATTCTTATCAGCGGCGGTACGGGCTCTGGTAAAACGACGATGCTGAACATTCTCAGTAGTTTCATTCCGTACAAAGAACGCATCGTCACCATCGAAGATACGTCGGAACTGCGGCTGCATCAGGAGCATGTGGTCAGCCTGGAAACCAAGCCCGCCAACGTCGAAGGCGAGGGTGAATACAGCATCCGCGATCTGGTGAAGAACTCGCTGCGGATGCGGCCCGACCGGATTGTGGTGGGCGAATGCCGCGGCGGCGAGGCGCTGGATATGGTGCAGGCGATGAACACGGGGCACGATGGTTCGATGACCACCATTCACGCCAATAGTTCGCTGGAAGTGATCGAACGCCTGGAACTGCTAATGCTGATGGGCGCCGACCTGCCGATCAGTTCCATCCACCGGCAGATTGGCTCCGCGATTGACATCATCGTGCACATTGACCGCCTGCCCAATGGCAAACGTGTGGTCAGCCAGGTTTCAGAAATTTCCGGCTACCACCCGGAGACGTACAAGGTGACGATTGCAGATATCTTCAACCGCCGTGACGGCGCCTCGCTGCGGCCGACCGGAACGCTGCCGACGTTTATCGATTCGCTGATCGATAAGAATCTGTTGAATCTGGATTTCCTCTACGACAAGTGGGAGCACACAGAGACCAACGGAGCTGCAAAATAACGTGTCAAAATTAGTCCCCTCGCCCCTCTGGGGCATATTGGTATCAACACAAGTCGAAACCTAGACCAGGCGAAGTAGCGTTAGAGCTTTATTTGACGGACGGAACACCAACCCGAAGCGCGAGCGAGGGGCGTCCCGCGCTGACCAGACATGGCCCGTCAGACAACTATCGACCTGAAGCTAATTAGCCAAACCCCCTTGTTTTTAGTACTCAATCAAACGCCCCTCGCTCGCGCTCCGGGTTAATGTGCGCGGGCAAAAAACTTTCACGCCACTCAACTCCTAGCTGGGAAATTGCTTCCCCTCACCCCAGCCCTCTCCCCAAAGGGGCGAGGGGGCACGAGAACTAAAATAACGTGGACCCTTTTCTGCTGATTGTTTGTGTAGTCACCGGCGTGAGTGTAGCCGGCATTGCGCTTTCGAATACTTACAACATTGAATCGTTCTTTGTCTTTGTTGAAAGTGATCTGCGCGAACGGTTGCGCAGCCTGCGCATCACAACGCCTAATCTGCGGCGGTGGCTGGTGCTGTGGCTGGCGATTGTGGCGATCACCTTTTTTATGGTGTGGCTGGGTCTGCAGATGCCGGGCATCGCGTTTCTGCTGGTCGTGTTTATGTGCGCCGGGCCGTGGTATGTGGTGCGGAAGCTGGCTGCCGACCGCCGCCGGAAGATTGAAGAGCAACTGGCCGATGCGATGGTGATGTTTTCTTCGGCTGTGCGGGCCGGACTTTCGCTGGCGCAGGCGCTGGAGCTACTGGGCAACGAATGCCCGGTGCCGATCAAGCAGGAGTTTCAGCAGTTGTCCGGCGAATACAAGCTCGGCAAACCATTAGAGCGGACATTGAATGAAGCCAAAGAACGGCTGAATAGCGAGAACTTCATCCTCTTCGCCGCCGCCCTACTCGCCAGCCGCGAAAGTGGCGGGCGGCTGAATGAAACGGTGGAACGCATCGCCACGTCGGTGCTGGAGCTACAACGCCTGGAACGGAAGATCCGGTCCGAGACGGCGCAGGCGCGGAAGTCAGCCGTTTACATGGCCATCGCGCCGGTGGGCATCCTGGCGATGTACGCCATGATGGATCCGGATAATGTCAAAGCACTCTACGATTCGTTCCCTGGTCAGGTGGTGATGTGCACGGCGATTGTGCTGAACGTGATTGCGTACTTCTGGGCGGTGAAGATTCTAGACGCTGATATTTAGCCGCGGCGAGACGTGCAAGATTCGCCGGCTGAAACTAACCCAAAGCGCGAGTTTTGAAGTTGCACGCTTTGAGCATTGTACCCTCGCCCACTTGTGGGAGAGGGTGGCACGAAGTGCCGGGTGAGGGCTTTCCCGGCTGCCACAAAGCGTTCATTTGCCTTCAAATGAAGTGCTCTACGCGTTTCGACGGGGCATCGCTTCCCCCTCATCTGGCCTCCGGCCATCTTCTCCCCCAAGGGAGAAGAGCATGCGTTGCCGGAAGCTGAAGCGAACCGCCAGTTGAACTACGCTGTGACATTCTTAGTTGTGGTCCATCACCATTTCCGTACGCTGCGTTATCTCCTGGAAGCCGTTGCGGAGGAGGATGGGCAGACTTTCGGGGCCGGCGTCGACGACGCAGTGTGAATGGCCCGTTGCTAGCGCCGCTTTTGCACGGGCGGCGACCATCGCGCGGTAGATGCCCTGGCCGCGGAATTCTGACACGACACTGCCGCCGAAGAGCGGGGCGAAGGGGCTGTGCGGAAACAGCGTGCACCACGCCGCGCCGGCGGGCTGGCCATCTTTCCGGGCAACCACAATGCAGCACTGGTCCAGGTGGTCACGCAACAGCGTGCCGAGCCACCGCACCACAAAATCCTGATACTGCCCGCCCCAGACGGCGTCCTGCACTTGCAGCAGAGGCTCGAGTTCACCGGGCGACGTCAGCCGCTGAATCTCACAGGCGCCGGGCGTTTCTATCGCAGCAATGTCAGCCGCGGGGGCCACGACCACCACTTCGCTGGCATCGGTGCGGAAACCTGCGGAGGTAAGTAGCTGCTGGAGGTTGGCGGGCTGGTCGTGGTGATAAACAATCCACTGAAACGGATGTTCGATGGCAGCGTAATATTCAATCTGCTGCTGAATCTGTTGCGGAGCGTTGGTCGCGTTGAGATCGCTCCAGATAATCAGGTTGTCGTGCAGTTCCGGCGTGCTGCCGGTGATGCGGGTTACGTGCTGCAACCGCTCGACCTTGCGACCGATGAAACGGCTTTGGCGTCGCAACAGTGCGTCAAATTGCCGCAGGAGATTTTCCAAGGTGCATGCAAACCTGAATAATCGAATGCATAGGCGGGCTTTGAAGGCTACTTTTCCCACCTTCTGCGATTCTAGTGCTTGGCTTCGACTGTTTTGTTGACAATAATAGCGGTGTTGAGGTTCGCTCAACTTACCCACCTTTTAGGTAACGCCTCCAGCGCTTACCACGCGAATGGATTGGCGGCGGTGAACTCGACTTCGCCCACTCTCGATTGCATCGGGCGGCTCTACACATTCAATCCCACCCGGCTGCAACCGCCCAACTTATTGTATTAGGAGTAGTCCCCTGTTTAGTTCAAGGTACAGGATCGGTGTGCTGGCGACGATTGCCCTGGTTGCGTTGCGACTTGGCATCGGCTGGCAGTTCTTTCAGGAAGGTGCAGACAAACTGCAAAACGGCTTCAATTCGTCCTACTTCCTCGGCGCTGCAAAGGGCCCCTTTGCCGACGTTTACAAGAGTTCAAACTGGGATACCGATGGCCGTATCCGCTTGAATTACATCGAAACGGAAGGCGAAGTTCTCAAGCCAGGCTCGAACGTTGACGTTAATCTCACACTTGCAGAATGGGATGAGTTTCGCGTCAAGGCAGGGAAGCACTATGGCTGGGATGAGAAGCAGGAGAAACGCGCCAAGGATCTGATGAACCGCCACAAGGTGCGGCTTGAGAACTACTTTGATGTAAACCCATCGGTTGGCTACGGCCTGGATATCTACGAATACTTCAAGCAACTGGAACGCGTTGAAGCCAATTCCGCGACGGAAGAGCGTTACGCGGTTGCATCGCTGGCCGGACAGCGTAAGACCATCGAAGGCGACCTGGCCAAGCAACGGAACAAGCTGCTCAAGCCCGTGGATGAACTCTGGAAAGTCGCCGAAGACGACATGAACAGTAATGCAACCCTTGAGCAACGGCAGTTGTACGGCCCGATCAAGATGACGCGCTGGGGCGAACCGGCGCTTGGCTCCAAATTCGCCGACAGCTTCATTCCTTACTTTGACCTGGTGATCGGCATCCTGCTGGTTCTTGGTCTGTTCACACGTCCTACGTCGCTGGTGGCTGCGTTCTTCCTGCTGACCGTGGTTGTTTCGCAATGGCCCTGGGCGTACGACGTGCAACCGACGGCCTACCAGTTCAACCTGATGTTAGCGTTGCTGGTGCTGGCCGCCACGCGCGCCGGAAGGTTCTTCGGCCTGGACTTCTTCGTTAGCGCCGCCTGGGTGAAAATCTTCGGCGGGAAGAAGCGGGGCATCAGCCCGGAACTTACGGGCGAAGCCGCGTAACATCACTCCACTGGCAACAACGCCAGCTCCGCGCTGGTAAAACATAAGACAACGCAACGACTCAAGGAAACTGAAAATATGAACGCTCTTACGCCTGATGAAAAAGAAGTCGGCAAGGCAAATTTCTACACCGCCCTGGCGGCTTTCGATGGAGCTGAAGGGCCAAGCTTCGGCCGTCGTGACTTCCTGAAAGGCGTCGTCGGCGCCGGCGCCGTTTCGGGTGCTGGCCTGGGCGCCATGTGGTTTGGATACGATCAGAAACTGGCTGATCCGGTCCGCATCGGTGTGATTGGCACCGGCGACGAAGGCAACGTGCTGATCGGCGCCTGCAATCCGGACTATGTAGATGTGGTCGCGATTGCCGACATCCGCCCCTCAAGCATTCATCGTGCATTCCACGGTGACTACGCCAGCCCCGCAGCCTGGGCCGCCCGTCGCGGCTTGATGGACGTTTATGGCTACAACTCCGAAGACGAAGCCCGTGAACATGTGAAAGTTTACGAGGACTACAAGGAACTGCTCAACGACAGCGATGTCGAAGCCGTCATCATTGCACTGCCGCTTCACCTGCACGCACGTGTCGCCGTGGAAGCGATGGGCAAGGGTCTACATGTGCTGACCGAAAAGCTGATGGCCCACGACATCGCGCAGTGTAAGGTCATGTCGCGCGTCGCCGAGATTCAGGACCTGCTGCTCGCCACCGGCCATCAGCGTCACTACAACATTCTCTACGATAACGCGGTGAACATGCTGCGTTGGGGCGTGCTGGGCCAGGTCCATCACATCCGCGCTCAGTGGCACCGCGGCAACCTGCCCGGTAAAGATAGCTGGGCACAGCCTATTCCAGGCGGTGAGCCAGGCATCTCGAAGGACGGCAAGAAGATCACCATCGATCCTATTAAGGCCAAGCGGGAAGCCTGGGAACGTACGCTTGCACGCACTACGGGCAGCTCTGAAATCGATCTGTTAAAGAAGAAAATCGCCCAGTGGAAAGCCTGGGAGAAAGACGCCAAGGTCAACGCCTCCGCCTTCGACTACGAAAGCGCCCAGATCGGCGGTCGCGAACGCACCGCTCTGGAAGAGCTTGTCCGCTGGCGTTTATGGGACCGCACCGGCGGCGGTCTGATGGCCGAACTTGGCAGCCACCAGCTGGACGCCGCCAGCATCTTCATCAGCGCGCTGCGGAAACAGTCGGAAGACACAGCCGGCAGCTCCCGTAACAAGATGACACCTGTGCATCCGCTGACGGTGCGTGCCATCGGCGGGCGGCACATCTTCCCGCAGGACCGTGACTCGGACGATCACGTGTACTGCTCGTTCGAATTCCCTGGACCGGAGTATGACGCAGACTTCGACCTGGGCTACTACGACCCGGCGACTGGCTTCCCGCGTAAGGGCGTTGAGCCTTACGACCAGAACAAGAACCGCAAGGTCGTTGTAAGTTACTCGTCCATCAACGGTAACGGCTTTGGCGGCTATGGTGAAGTCATCATGGGCACCAAGGGAACGATGGTGCTGGAGAAAGAGAAAGAGGTCATGCTCTACAAGAACTCTGACACAGCCACCAAAGTGGGCATGAAGGGCGGCTCTGGCGGCCCGACCATGGACACGCAGGAAAGCGGACCACCTGCCGCCGTGGCTGCAGCCGCCGTCGACAGTGGCCCGGTCAGCCGCGGTTACACCGAGCAGATTGAGCACTGGGCCTGGTGCATCCGCAACCGCGCTCCAGAGAACCTGCCACGCTGCCGTCCAGAAGTGGCCGTTGCCGACGCTGTGCTGGCGCTCACCGCCAAGCACGCCATGGGGCCGGAGAACGAAACCGGATACGTGAAGTTCGATTCCAAATGGTTCGACATTGACTCGAACGCCACGCCCGATGGCAGCAAGTGCGAAGAAATCGCCAAGAAGTTTGAAGTGCCCGAAGCCGGTAAAGCCAAGAAGGCGTAAGGCTTTGTAGCACCTTCAGATAACGCATCCATTGCGGATACAGGTCGCCAGCCGGGGTTCATTCCGTGGACCCATGCTGGCGGCCTTTTTTTCATGGTATAAATAGAGTGTGTTAGACGGCGGCCTTGTTCTGAGGCTGCCAGCGATGCTCCGCTTCTCCGACTCGTGCAAGATTATGTCGCAACCTCCGCAGCAACCGCAGTTTCAGATGCCGCCCATCACGGTCGATCCCGCCGGCGAGTGGACGCCCGAACAGTTCGGCATCGCCCGGCAGAACCCCGGCTTCGGCCACGCGCATGTCGTGCTGTGGGAAGCAATGAACGCCCGCGCCGATAAGGTCATGCTGGACTACACACGCGAAGGGGTCGGCCAGAAATATTCGATCGACGGCATCTGGGTGCCCGCCGGCGGCCGCGACCGCATGTCGGGCGATGCGATGCTGGTTTCGATGAAGCAGTTTGCCGGTGTGAACCCTGCCGAGCGCCGCGCCCGGCAGAGCGGTGTGTTTCAGTTCAAGCACAACAAAGAGAAGTTCAAAGTTGACTTTACCAGTCAGGGCGTGCCCACCGGTGAACGCGTGCTGATTGGCGTGAAACATGTGCAGAAAGACGCGCCCAAGCTGACCGACCTGGGCATGCGTGAGAAGACGTTTGATCAAGTCAAAGGCTGGCTGAACCGCGATCATGGCATCGTGCTGTTTTCGGCGCCGCCGGATCAGGGACTGCGCACCACGTTTCACGGCGCGCTCAGCGCCACCGACCGCTTCGTCCGCGACTTTATCTCTGTGGAAGACAAGCACAACCCGGACCCGGAAGTCATCAACATTGAGCCGAAGTTCTACGACAGCATGGCCGGGCAGACGCCCGCAGCGATCCTCCGCACTGAGATGCTGAAAGAACCGAACGTGGTCGTGCTGCCAGACTGTTCCGACACAGAGACGGTGAAGATGCTGGTCAACCTGGCCGCCACGGAACAGATTCTGCTGATCACCCGCATCCGCGCCAAAGAATGCGTCGAAGCGCTGTTGCGTGTGATGATGCTTAAACCCGATCCGGCGAAATTCGCCAAGGCGATTATCGGCGTCGTGAACCAGCGGCTGATCCGCCGCCTCTGTAACTGCAAAGTGCCCTACCAGCCACCGCCACAACTGTTGCAGAAGCTGGGCATTCCCGCCGGCCGCGTGCAGGCGTTCTACAATCCCAAGCCACCGCTGACACCCGAACAGATCAAGCAGCTTGAAGAACAGAAGCAGCCCGTACCGCCACCATGCCCCATCTGCCGTGCAGGCGGCTACAACGGCCGGATTGCGGTGTACGAAACGCTGGAAGTCAGTTCAAAGATCCGGCAGGCGCTGGTCAAAAAACCGAAAATGGAAGTGCTCCGCCCACTCGCCCGCGAAGCCGGCGCCCGCACCTTCCAGGAAGAAGCCATCCTGCAAATCGCTCTCGGCGTCACCTCCCACCAGGAAGCACAACGCGCGCTGCAGGCAGTGAAGTAGGGACGCCGGCTCGCAAGGTGCGAAATTCTTTACATTCCGCGAACTTTGTTTGCATGTTTTTGTCTTGCTGACATCTCCTCAACTCAAGTCAAAACTGCACGACGAAATGGCAAAGATAATACGTCGCGGTCTGTTGGATATTCTCAGCAACCTTGACTATGAATCGGCGGCAATGTACGCGTCGTTTATCGGGTGCAATGTCTTCGACAATGAGCAGTGCGACCTTTGCCGGGAAGAAACGACGTGGGTGGCCAGAAACGAGCACCCAGAGTGGTTTCAGGACACTGATTCATCGCTAGATTCCGATGGCAATTACGACCAGATATCGCAATACGTGACCGAAAACACGTCACGTCAAAGATGCATCGGCCGAATAGAAGACGGGGATGACCATCCAGCTTCACTGATCTGCGCGGAACATTTGCACTTCATTGCAACCGTAATTCAGCAAGCGCCATAGAAACTTAATTCAACGACGTACGCAGTCTGGTCAGAATTCCTAAACAGCCCCTAGCTGAAAATACATCAGCGATGCTTTGAACACGGTTTCAATCACGCTGATCAGTGCGAACAGACTTAGTCCGATCAGCACCCAGGTTAACCGCTGGATGTGGACTTCCATTTGCTGCTTGCCGGGCATGAATTTGAGCATCGCGGCCAGCTTTAACGACCGGTAGAACTGCCAGAACAGCCACGCGGTGACCGCCAGCGCCGGAATGTACAGCCCGCGGGCGATCTCCAGATAATGCATCGGGCCCCAGTGGCCGTAATACATCGTCAGCCAGCCCAGATTCGCATACAGGCGATACGTCAGAAACAAGGCCCCAAAGCCGCAGAACACCGCCAACCCGCGACAGAGCGTCGCCGCAAACCCCAG
Organism: Pirellulaceae bacterium; assembly: GCA_965233625.1. Taxonomy (GTDB): domain Bacteria; phylum Planctomycetota; class Planctomycetia; order Pirellulales; family Pirellulaceae. The sequence goes on along the minus strand of OZ247499.1, from coordinate 4,379,292 downwards.
ATTCAACCGTCCCTCACGCGTCAGAATAATCTTCTGCGGACCAGCATCGTCCCGCTCATCCTCTCCCCCGGCAGCGTCCGGAGTCTCATAAGGGTTTTTGGTCATTTAGCGACGCTCCTGATCTGCTGACACTCGTTGCTACCTCATTCGGCGGCCTTGCGGCCATCGTTTCTTACGACAGGGACCCCCTGTTCTTTGCAGCCGTCGATGATTTTCCAGGATGACGGGAAGATTGCAAAGCGTTTGCCTTCTGCCTGGTCTTCAAGGATCGCCGCAGGCGCCAGGGGGCTGGCGTCGAATCCGCCGGAATACAACTGAACAAACAGGACGTACTGGTCAGGGCGCCGTCGGACCCAACTCAGAGCGCGGCGAGTCGATAGGCGGCCATCGAACGAACCCGACCATTTAACACGTTCATGAAAGTTCCAGGCGCCCGCGTAAAGCCAGTACGAAATAATGGCAACGGCAGGAAGCAGGATGATGGTGGCTGCAACAATGAAGAGTATCGAGACCCACCCCGGCGCAACGCTGGAGAAGAATCCGGCTAGCCCAGATAACGCCGCGGAGATCGCTGCCACGACGGGCAGTTCCATCGTGTTGGTGCGATATTGTTCAGGAAACCAGATCATCGTGTGTTACCATTCTCAAGCCAAAGCCACTTCCCCGTTTTACCACAGCCATCCTTTAGCCTCCGGCTAAATTGGATAGAATGCGGGCTGCGATTGTTTCTGGTTGCGACTGCTGATGTCTGGAAGGCTGTATGAGCCACGATCTTGCTGAAACTCCCCTTCATGCGTGGCATGTGGCGCATGGTGGGTCGATGGTTGATTTTGCGGGCTGGTCGATGCCCGTGCAGTACGAAGGGATTGTCGCGGAGCATCAGGCGACGCGGTCGGCGGCCACGCTGTTTGATGTGTCGCACATGGGGCGGTTTAACTTTGCCGGCGCCGGCGCCGCGGACTTTTTAGATGGGCTGGTCACGCGGCGTGTGAAAGATATGGCGCCGGGGCAGGTGCGTTACGGGCTGATGTGCCGGGAAGATGGTGGCATTCTGGACGACGTGCTGGTCTACCGGCTGCCTGCCGTCGGGGCGGCCAGCGGTGAGTTCAGCATGGTGGTTAACGCGGGCAATCGCGAGAAGATCGCCGCCTGGATCAACAAGCATCTGGCCGATGCCAGCGATGTGGCGTTTGAAGACCTGACGCTGACGACCACGATGATCGCCCTGCAGGGTCCCCACGCAATGGAAATCGCCGACAAGCTGGCCGGCGAAAAAGTCAGCGGAATGAAGTATTACACCGGCGCCATCACGACGTTTGCAGGCGTTGAAGCGGGCGTCAGCCGCACCGGCTACACCGGCGAAGATGGTTGCGAAATTGTCGTTGCCAACGAGCACGCCACCGCCGTCTGGGAGAAACTGCTGGAAACGGGCGAAAGCGTGGGCATCCGCGCGGCGGGTCTTGGATCGCGCGATTCGCTCCGGCTGGAAGCCGCCATGCCGCTGTATGGCCATGAACTAAGCGAAGAGATCAACCCGCTGCAGGCCGGTCTTAAATTCGCCGTCAACCTGAAGGACCGGCAGTTCAGCGGTCGCGACGCAATTGCCGCCGCACGCGACAACGCCGACACGCCCGTCCGCATTGGTCTGCAGATGCAGGGCCGCCGCGTACCGCGGGAACACTTTACGGTGCATACAGAGCAGGAGCAGGTGGGCGAAGTGACCAGCGGCGGTTTTTCGCCCACGCTGCAGAAATCCATCGCCATGGCGTATGTCGCGCCGCAGGCGGCGGAGCTTGGCTCAACCCTCTATATTGATATCCGTGGAAGACGTGAAGCGGCGACCGTCGTGTCCTTACCTTTCTACAAACGAACGTCATAGGCCAGGCCCAAAGCTCAGCCATCAGTGAGAAGGAAATAAAGAAGTGACAGCATTGCTTTATCGCGAAACGCACGAATGGGTGCGTGTGGAAGAAGAAGGCGGCGACAAGATTGCCGTGGTGGGCATCTCGGAACTGGCCGCCCACGAGCTGCGCGACCTGGTCTTCATTGAACTGCCCGAATCCGGCGCCAGTTTCGGCCAGGGCGACGAGTTCGGCGAGATCGAATCGGTGAAGTCCGTCAGTTCGCTCTACTGCCCCGTCAGCGGCGAAGTCACCGATGTGAACGAATCCCTCAAAGACGACCTCGACCCCGTCAGCAACGACGCCACCGGCGCGGGATGGATGATCAAAGTCAAAATCAGCGACGAAAGCGAACTGGAATCGCTGATGAACGAAGACGACTACAAGAAGAAGTGGGACGAAGAAGCGGGATAATGTGTAGGGCAGGCGCCCGTGTATAGACCGGGGACATGGGTAACGGGTGTTCGGGGACATGGGTAACACTTTTTGACTGGGGATAATGCTTCTTAAAAAGGGAGCATTTATGGCCTGGAAGGAGAGTGATGCTGTGAGTTTGCGTGAGGAGTTTGTGCAGCTGGCTTCGCAGGACGGGGCGAATGTGCGTGAACTTTGCCGGCGGTATGGCGTGTCGCCTAAGACCGGCTACAAGTGGCTCAGGCGGTGGCGTGAGGAAGGCAGTGGCGGGCTGGTGGACCGTTCGCGGCGGCCGGTCTGTTCGCCTCGTAAGACCTGTGCTTCGCTGGAGGAACAGGTGCTTGAGATCCGGCGGGCGCATCCTGCCTGGGGCGGCCGGAAGATCCGGCGGCGGCTGAGCGATCTGGGACACTCGCCGCCAGCGGCGAGCACGATCACGGCGATTCTACACCGTCACGGCTGCATCTCTGCGGAAGACTCCACCCGCAGCCGGGCTTATGGCAGCTTCGAACGGCCCGCGGCCAACGACCTGTGGCAAGTGGACTTCAAGGGAGAGTTTGCGCTGGCGGGCGGCGCGAACTGCTTCCCGCTGACGATCCTCGACGACCACTCGCGTTTCTCGCTGGGCGTGTTCGCCTGTGCGAACCAGAAACGCGTGACCGTACAGACGCATTTCCGCGAAGTCTTCGCGTTATATGGCCTGCCCAGAGCGATTTACGTCGATAATGGCAACCCGTGGGGGACGAAGGGAAGCAGCACGCGGCACACGCAGTTTACGGTCTGGCTGATGCGTCACGACGTGCAGGTGATTCACGGGCAGCCGTACTATCCGCAGGGCCGCGGGAAGCTGGAGCGGTTTCATCGCACGCTGAATCTGGAGACGATTCAGGGGCGGCAGTTCACGGGTCTGGGCGAAGTGCAGAGCCGGTTCGACGACTGGCGTTCGATTTACAACCTGGAGCGTCCGCACGAAGCTCTGGAACTAGCGACGCCCATCAGCCGTTACCAGCCCAGCCTCCGTCGCTTCCAGAAGCCGGCGGCGTTTGCGTACAGCCAGCGGTTTGAAACGCGGCAGGTGGGCCGCTCCGGCCAGTTCAGCTTCGGCGGCGTGGTGTACAAGATCAGCGAAGCGTTCCGCGGCGAACAGATCGGCCTGGCTCCAAAGATCGACGCTTCGCAGTGGGAGGTTTACTATCGCGGCTACCGCATCGGTCAGTTAGACCGCCAGTCGGGGAAGGTATCAACCGCGCCGGCGGATAACTGAGTTTCGCTCCGCTCAACTCCGCCATCCGCCTGCACTCAAACCCCAGATCAAGTAAGCTAAAAGCGTTACCCATGTCCCCGAACAGGTGTTACCCATGTCCCCGGACTGAACACGCCCGCCTGCCGTTGAACTGGAATCTAACCTGACCACCGGCAGGCAGGCGCCTGCCCTACGGATTTCAGGTGATTCACCACGCTTTTAGCTTTGTTTTTAAGGCAATTGAGCGTCTTTCAGAAAATTCTTCCGGCCATGGACCTAAGGTGTCGGGGCGCCGGCGATTATTACTTTAGAACGAAGTTGATTAACGCAGGGAACAACAGTACACTATTCACTTGTTCACTGACGATACGTTCTAAAGGTCAACCTGTCTGCTCTATAAAACAAAGCAGCAGGTTGTGGAATTAAGGATCGCCTGGTTTCCCCACGTCAAGGAGTTTGAACATGGTCACCACAACCACCACCAAAGCCGCAAAGAATGGCATGGCCAAAAAGACCAAAGCCACACGTTCCAAGGGCAAAGCCGTCGCCAAGCCACAGGGCCGTATCGCTGAAATTCTGAAGGAAAACGATACACTCGCTACCACACTGCAAGCGATCGAAAAGACCTACGGCGAAGGTTCGATCATGCCGCTGGGCGCCGACCAGCGAGCGAAGATCGAAGGTATTCCCACGGGCAGCCTCTCGCTAGACATCGCGCTGGGCGGGCAGGGCATTCCCCGCGGGCGCATTGCGGAGGTCTATGGCCCGGAATCCAGCGGTAAGACAACCCTCGCCCTGCATGTTGTGGCCGAAGCACAGCGGCTGGGCGGCATCTGCGCGTTTATCGACGCGGAGCACGCCTTCGACCCGACCTGGGCGAAGAAGCTGGGCGTTGAGCTGGATACGCTGCTGGTCAGCCAGCCCAACAGCGGTGAAGAAGCGATGCAGATCGCCGAGATGCTGATTAAATCCAATCAGGTCGACGTGATTATTATCGACTCCGTCGCGGCCCTGGTGCCCAAGGCGGAACTGGCTGGCGAAATTGGCGACTCGCACGTGGGCTTGCAGGCCCGCCTGATGAGCCAGTCCATGCGGAAGCTGACCGGCGTTATTTCCAAGAGCAAAACGGCCGTGATCTGCATTAACCAGATCCGCGAGAAGATCGGCGTGATGTTCGGCAGCCCGGAAACCACACCCGGCGGCCGCGCGTTGAAGTTCTACTGCTCCGTGCGTATCGACGTCCGCCGCATCGGCGCGCTGAAAGATGGCGACGAACAGGTCGGCCAGCGTGTGAAGGCGAAAATCGTCAAGAACAAGGTGGCGCCTCCGTTCCGCATTGCTGAATTTGATATGATGCACTCAGGCGGCATCAGTTACGAAGGCGATATTCTGGACCTGGCGGTCGAACATAAAATCATCAGCAAAAGCGGTGCTTACTTTAAGTACAATGATGAGTACATCGGCCAGGGCAAAGAGAAGTCGCGGAAGTATCTGATTGAGAACCCCGAAGTCTCCGCCGAACTGCGTGCGAAAATCATGGCGAAATTAGGGCTAGGCGCCCCGGTCGAGCCAACCGACGCTGAGGCGGCAGAAGCAGACGATGCTGCCGCAGAGAAATAGGCCGGTTGCAATTCCGGCGGGCCGCTGCGGTAGAACTTCCACCCGCAGCACCCGCACACGACTTGCTCCGCCGCCAGTTGGACACGGGAGTAAGTTGATGAGTCGAGCATTGTCCATCCTCCATCGAATAACGCCTGTGCAGATCACCGGCGTTTTTCTATGCGCTGCAATTCTGTGCGGCGCCCACCTGCTGACATCTTCCGTCTGCCACGGTCAGGAAGAACCCACACCGCTGCAAGCCGCGCTGACGATGGAAAAGGTGCTGGTCAACGCCATCGCCAAAGCGGAGAAGTCCGTCGTCGCTATCGCGCGGGTGCGGAAGGGCCGCGGCATCGGGCAGGTCGGGCCGGATGCTGGAGCGCTGGACCCGGAGTTCATTCCCAACGAATTCGGCGCCGGCGTGGCGGTGGACCAGAATGGTTCGATCCTGACCAACTACCACGTCTTACGCGACCCGGATCGCTATGACTATTACGTTTACTGGCAGAAGAAGGCGTACCGCGCGAAGCTGGTTGGCGCCCACTCGTGGTACGACCTGGCCATGCTGCGGATCGATGGCGCGGCGATTCCGCCCATCGCTTTCGCTGACACGACAAAGCTGAAGAAGGGGCGGTTCGTGATTTCGCTGGGCAACGCGTACGGCATCGCCCACGACGGAGAGCCGACGGCCAGTTGGGGCATCATCAGCGGTCTGGCCCGCAGGCCGCGGGCACGCACGCCCTGGAACGCAGACAACCGCAGCGCGGATCAGACGCCCGGCAGAGAAAACGTGCACTATTACGGCACGCTTATCTACTGCGATAACCGCGTGAATCTAGGTTCCAGCGGCGGCGCGCTGATTAACCTCAAGGGAGAGATGATCGGGCTGACAACGTCGCTGGCGGCGCTGGCGGGTTACGATAAGTCCGGCGGCTTTGCCGTGCCCATGGATGAATACACGCGACGCGTGATCCGGGATCTAGGCAATGGCCTGATCACCGGCAACGGTTTTCTGGGCATCGGCACGGCGAACCTTTCGGCAGACCGCCGCCGCAATGGCGAGTTTGGCGTGTGGGTCAAACACGTGGTGGCAGGCAGCCCCGCATCGAAGGCCGGGCTGCGGGCGAACATGGACATTATCTCGCACGTGAACGGCAACCGTGTTTCCACCTCGCACGAACTAATCCGCGATCTCAGCCGCATTGCCCCTGGCGACAGCGTCAGGCTGACACTACGCCGCAGCGGTCGCGAACTTTCTGTCACCGTCGCACTTTCCAAAAAGCATCTGAACCTGGACCGCCCTTCCATTGCCACGGCGCCGGAACCTTCCTGGCGCGGGATGCAGGTAGACTTCACCACGGCGGTTCCTTACGGCGTGATGGAACAACACGGTGAGCGGATCGACAAGAAGGAATGCGTCGTGGTTTCTCACGTAGACCGTGGCTCGCCCGCCTGGGATGCGGGTCTGCGGCAATGGATGTTTATCTCGCAGGTGGATGGTGTCACCGTTTCCCGCCCGCGTGAGTTCTATGAACAGGTGGAAAACAAAGCCGGCGATGTACGGTTGAGTGAAACAGGTCTGCCCCAGGAGGGGCAACATCTGGTCCGCAGCCCGGCGCCGCCCGCAATCGATCAGCCGGATCTGCCGCCGGGATCGGAGAAGCCGGTCCGCCCGGAACAAGGGTGACAAGGCGCAGTAATCCACCCTGGCAGTAAACCATATAACCCGGTCGATACCCCTAACTACACGCATGTCAGGCGTATTTGCGTGAAAATCACGCCCATTCGCCGACTTTCATAAGGGCGTACATTCCGGCTGCATGATAACTAGAAATCAAGTACAATCAGGTTTGGTGCAAACTTACCTGATTATGAATCCGCGGCGGCGCCGGTGTGTCCGGCTACGTGGATAGTTGATATGGCATCTACGATTTCGACATCGGAAAACGGCAACGTGAACCATCAGGCCGCCACGGATAACACGCCCAGCGATCCCGCCACCGGGACATCGGCAGACACCGCGAGCAAGCCCGTCCGCCGGCAGTTAACCGGCGTGCGTGTGGCTGCCACCGGTTCGTACGCGCCGCCAGAAGTAGTGCGGAACGAAGATCTGGCCGAACTGGGATACGACGCCGACTGGATCATACAGCGTACGGGCATCCGCGCCCGGCGACGCGCTCCGGACGGAATGAACACCAGCGATATGGCGCACGAATCCGCCATCCGCTGTCTCGAAAACGCCGGTGTTGGTGTGGACGATGTCGATATGATCGTCGTCGCCACGATGACACCCGACACACCGATGCCCTCCACCGCCTGCCACCTGGCAGCGAAGCTAGGCAGCAACGCACCTGCGTTCGATGTAAACGCAGCCTGTTCGGGCTTTATGTTCGGCCTGATGACGGGCATGCAGTTTGTCCACAGCGGCTGTTCGCGCAATGCTCTGGTCGTTGGCGCCGATCTGATGTCGCGGGTGCTGAATCCGGCTGACAAGATCACGTTCCCGCTGTTCGGCGATGGTTCCGGCGCGGTTCTGCTCCAACCATCAACCTCCACAGGCGAAGAAGCCAGCGGCGTGCTGGCCTACAACCTGGGTTCCGATGGTCAAGGCGCCGACCTGCTGGTAACGCCCGGCGGCGGCACCCGCGAACCACTCTCGGAAACTGTCCTCAAAGAGAACCGCCAGTTCCTGCAGATGGAAGGCCGCCCCGTCTTCAAATGGGCCGTGCGGAAAGTCGCCGAATGTATCGCCCGCACCATCAGCGAAGCCCGCATGACGGCCGACGAGATTGACCTGCTTGTGCTACATCAGGCCAACGTCCGCATCATTGATGCTGCGGTAGAAGCCGTAGGCATCGACCGCGCGAAAGTGCACGTCAATCTCGACCGCTACGGCAACACCTCTGCCGGCAGCATCCCTCTGGTCCTGGATGAAGCACACCGCGAAGGCCGCATCAACCGCGGCGATCACATCCTCACCTGCGGCTTCGGCGCCGGCCTCACCTGGGGCGCCGCCGTCATGCGGTGGTAAGACCAAGCCGGTAGGGCAGGCGCCTGCCTGCCTTGAACGACCACTCCGGTTTGAGAGCGTGCGTAGATCAGCGTGTGTGTCTTGCCCCGTCTATGTAATGCAACGTCGGGAAGTCAGGCGACGGACTCCTGCGAAGCGGCAGGCAGGCGCCTGCCCTACGCTTATGCTTCGACTTCGATCTCGCGGACCCATTGGGCGTAGGCTTCCCAGTAGGTTTTCTTGAGGGCGATTTCGTCGTCGTCTTTGGAGGGTTGCACGCGGCCGTCGACGCCCGTGGCGCGGGAGACGATTTCGTATTTGCCTGGCTCGACATTGCCTAGATCCAGGGAATAGAAAGTCCAGGAGTATTTCGCGCTGGGTTCTTTGTGCAGCGTAGCTTCCTGCCACTTGCCGTCGCCGAGTTTGACTTCGACTTTGGCGATGCCCGTACCGTCGTCCCAGGCGGCGCCGAATACTTGCAGGGGCACTTTGCCGCCGGCGGTTTCGCCACGGGTGACGCGGGCGACGACGGATTTCAGATTCATGCGATAGACGGACGTTTCGACGAAGGTTACTTCGCCGTTCTTCTTTTCGCCGCGGACGGTGACATAGTCGCGGGCCATGTAACGGCCCATATAACGACGGTCGCGGACTTCGATGCGGTGCACCCATTTCACGTTCGCAATGCCGTAGCGGCCCGGTGCAATCACCCGCAAAGGCGCGCCGTTGCGTAATTCCAGCGGTTTGCCGTTACGTTCGTAGGCGAGCATCAGGCCAGAGTTCATCGCATCGTTCAATGAAACACTGCGGCCGAAGGGCACATCCACTTCAACCCCGCGGCGGATGGATTCTTTCTTCTGATCGATGCCGAAGAACACGACTTCGATGGCGCCGTCTTTGATGCCTGCTTCTTTCAGAAGCGGGGCGAGCAGCGTTCCCTTCCAGTTGCTGTTGTAAATTGCATTGGAGAAACCAGGCGAGGCGCCGTTGCCGCTGCATTCGAGCGTCATCAGCTGCTCGCTGGCGTCGCGTGCGCGGAGTTGTTCCAGCGAGAGCGACATGGGCTTTTCGACCAGGCCGCCGACCTTCAGCTTGAAGGTTTTGGCGTCGAACTTGGGGATGCCGTAATGCTGCACGCTGAACACCTGATCCTGCGGCGTCAGCCATTCGTCTTTGGCCAGCGTCTCCCAGTCCAGGCGGTTAGGCCCCGTCCGTGGATTGTTAATGAACGGCACCAGTTCGCCTTCTGCTTCTTCGCCAGGGAAGACAAATCCGGGCGCCGACATGTGGGCGACGGCGGAGGCAAGAAAGACGGAACCAGTTTTCAGGGCGTCGCGACGGTTGGGCGTTTTCATGTTGCTGTCTGGTGGGGTGGAGCAGGATGGGGTGCTGTCTCAGTCGTTTTCTGCCGTATGAATCACTCTGCTTTATCGCTACGCCGCAGCGCGATGTCAACCTTTTGCGTCTGGCCGGCCGTCAGCACAATTTTACGGCTGGCCTGCATCTGCCCGGCCGGGTGGACCAGCTGCAGGGTGTACTCGCCGGCCGGGATTCCGCTGAACTTAAAGGCGCCATCGGTCGTAGTGACGGTGTGATAAGGATGATCGAAGACGTAGACCCAAGCTCGCATCGCGGAATGGAAGATGCAGCCCAGACGGTACGGATTGTCCACATCGCCCGCTTTGGCGAACGTCTTTTTGTCCATGCCGCCCGCCGGCATATTCACATTGAAGCGGAAAGCTTTGTTGAAGCAATTCACATTATGCACTGTGTTATCGCTGTTCTTAAACAACACGGTGTCGCCAGCAGAGATGGTGGTTGTTTCAGGGACAAAACGGAAGTTCTCCTGATCCACTACCACGGTGGAAGCGGCCGGCTTTTCCGCCAGTTTCACGCCTTGCAGCACCACTACTGTTTCAGCCAGTTCCTTACGGGCCGATCGTTTGACGTAGTACCGGGAGTAACGCCATTTGTTACTGGGGTTCTCTGCAAAGGTGACAACTCCCTCTACCGTTGCGGTGTCGTCGCCCCATGAAGCTTGAGGCCCCGCTGCCGCAGCGACCAGTGCAAGTGCCATGAAAATCAATAGTTGCCGGTTCAAGCTTGAAACTCCCTGATGTAAATCGCACGACCGCGGCTGCCGCTAAAAGTCTGTATTGAATTATGTTATGCTTTTACAAGCTTCACCACGTTGCAAGATAATCTTAACGCTCGCGGCTGTGACCCTTACCAGAACTGTGGTTTATCACGCGGCCTTCAACAAATCTGCTGCATCAGCGATTCTACCAAGTTGGAATCGAGAGATGCCTTAATGCTAGGCAACTTACGCACATTCCCTAAGCTCCGGAATTAGCGGCCCGGTAATAATACGTGTGCTACCACCTAAATTCAGGTAGTTCTGGCGTTTACCACAGATTATTTCCCGTCCAGCGGCACAATGCTTGCAACGTCCATCAGTGGCGTGACTGTTATGAGTCGCTTTGCCGGAAAACCTGGGTTACGAAGATTGAACATCCTTCAGAATTATGGGGGATGGGTATTTGTAGCGACAGCCGCTGAATTTCGCAGCCGATGTTAAACCTGACTTAATCTGCCGATTGGAAAGTTAACGTTATGGAATTGCCCGCGTACGCGTCACCTGATTGCTACGACGAGATGTTTTCAGCCGACGGCAGTCCGCGCGCCTGCGGTGCGCAGTTCGTGGACCGGCTGAAACAGCTCTCCGATCAGAACATTCAGCAACGCCAGAAAGCCGCGGAAGTCAGCCTGCAGAATCTGGGCATCACTTTTACGGTATACGGTCATCAGGCGGGCACGGAGAAAGTATGGCCGTTTGATCTGATGCCGCGGATCATTGATGGGGCCGAATGGCAGCGGGTGAATCTGGGCCTGCAGCAGCGTATCCGCGCATTGAATCTGTTCGTGGGCGATATCTACAACGACCGCAAGATCTTCAAAGATAAGGCCGTCCCGGAAGAGCTGATTTCTTCTTCCAAAACGCTGCGGCAACAGTGCGTTGGCTATCGTCCGCCGCAGAATGTGTGGTGCCATATCACGGGCGTAGATCTGATCCGCGATCGCGATGGGCAGATCTATGTGCTGGAGGATAATCTCCGCTGCCCATCGGGCGTTTCTTATGTTCTGGAAAACCGTGAGCTGATGAAACGCACATTCGCCCATGTGTTCCAGGGCATGTCCGTCGAGGCGATTGACGACTATCCGGAACAGTTGCTGCAGACGCTGCTTGATTGCGCCCCCGAAGGCGTGACCCATCCCGTGGCAGTCGTATTGACGCCCGGCATCTATAACTCTGCGTACTTCGAACACACGTTTCTCGCGCAGCAGATGGGCATCGAGCTGGTGCAGGGTTCTGACCTGGTGGTCGAAAACGGCTACGTCTACATGACCACCACGCGCGGCCTGAAGCGTGTGGACGTTATCTACCGCCGCATTGACGACGACTTTATCGACCCGGTCGCCTTCCGGCCGGACTCGGCGCTGGGTGTCCCGAACCTGATGGAGGTTGTCCGCGCCGGGCGGGTCACGCTGGCCAACGCACCGGGAACCGGTGTGGCGGACGACAAAGCGGTTTACGCTTACGTACCGGAAATTATCAAATACTACCTGGGTGAAGATCCGATTCTGCCCAACGTGCCCACCTACCTGTGTGCCGATGAGAAGCAGTGCGAATATGTGCTGGCCAACCTCGACAAACTGGTTGTGAAGCCCACCAACGAATCGGGCGGTTACGGCATTCTGATGGGTCCACAGGCGACTGATGAAGAACGCGCCAAGTGCGCCGAATCCATCCGCCAGAAACCGCGTGACTGGATCGCACAGCCGATGCTGACGCTCTCGACCGTGCCGACGCTGATCGATAGCCAGCTGAAACCACGCCACGTTGATCTCAGACCTTTTGTGCTGTGCGGCAAAGAAATCTATGTGATGCCGGGCGGCCTGACCCGCGTGGCGCTGCGGGAAGGCTCGATGGTGGTTAACTCTTCGCAGGGCGGCGGCAGCAAAGACACCTGGGTATTGCGCGACGGCAGTCAAAGCCAGTCGCAGTCTCAAACTAGTGTCCAGGAGGGCGCGTAATGCTTAGTCGTGTTGCAGATTCAGTCTATTGGTTAAGCCGCTACGTAGAGCGCGCTGAAAATGTCGCCCGCTTTATCGACGTGAACTATAACCTGACCCTCGGCGAAGCCGATCCAATCGGCAATCAGTGGTCGCCCCTGGTTTACACCACCGGCGATCAGGATGATTTCAAAGAAAGATACGGCAATCCAACGCGTGAGAACGTGCTGAAGTTTCTTTCGTTTGACAAAGAGAATCCCAACTCCATTCTGTCGTGCATTTCCAACGCCCGTGAGAACGCCCGCACCATTCGCGAAGTGATACCTTCGGTGGTCTGGGAGCAACTCAACAAGTTCTATCTGATGGTGAAGGCTGAGGCGAATTTCGCACCTTCGCTGGAACAGCCTCAGGACTTCTGCCAGCGCGTGCGTCTGGCCAGTCACCTGTACGCCGGCGCGATGGACGCCACCATGTCGCACGGCGAAGCCTGGCACTTCTCGCGTCTGGCGCGGTTGATTGAACGGGCGGATAAGACGTCGCGTCTGGTGGATGTGCAGTACTACATTCTGCTGCCCGACGCCAGCGACATTGGCACCACGCTGGATGTGGTCCGCTGGTCCGCACTGTTGCGGTCGGCCAGTGCACTTTCGATGTACCGCCGTGAGCACGGCAAGATTACCCCCTCGCGTGTGGCGGACTTTCTGATTCTCAATTCCTGCTTTCCACGTGCAATGCATTTCTGCATGATCCGCGCGCACGAATCGCTGCGGAATATCACTGGAAGTAAACTGGGCACCTTCTCGAATCCGGCCGAACAGCACATTGGCAGACTGTGTGCGAACATGGATTACACCACCGTCGACGACGTGATCCGCACCGGCATTCATGAATACATTGACAACTTCCAGCACCAGTTGAACGAGATCGGCTCCGCCATCCACGAACATTTCTTCACGCCCCAGAGCGCAAAGCGAAAGGGCAACAGCATGAGCCAGCGCCAGGGCTAATGTTGCTGACAGTTCGCAGCTCCCTTGCCCCGTTGCGGAGAGAGCTGGGGTGAGGGGATTTAATCTTCCTCTGCACCTCCCTTTGACCTGAGGACTCTGCTTGAAACCTGAGTTTCTCCGGACAGTAGATCAGATACCCCCTCAATCTAACCCTTCCCCAACGGGGCGAGGGGACCAGATTTTCACTCCCGCCATCTTGCTCCTTCCCTGAAAACCAACCGCCATGATACGCGTCGCTCTGAACCATAAGTCCATTTACCACTACGATCGTAAGGTCGAGATGGGGCCGCAGGTTGTGCGGCTGCGTCCGGCGCCGCATTGCCGTACGCCAATCTGTTCGTATTCCTTGAAGGTTGAGCCGGCAGAGCATTTCATCAACTGGCAGCAGGACCCGCACAGCAATTACCTGGCGCGGCTGGTGTTTCAGGAAGAGACCGACAAGTTTGAAGTGGAGGTTGATCTGGTCGCAGAGATGACCGTCATCAACCCGTTTGAGTTCTTCCTGGAACCGGACGCCGAAGAGTTCCCCTTCAAATACGAGAAGGTGCTGGGCAAAGATCTGCAGCCGTTCCTCGGCCAGCACCCGGAACACGACGTGTTTGATGAGTGGGTCCGCTCGGTGGATGTCACCAGTCGCAGAACGATTGACTTTCTCGTTGATCTGAATGTGAAAACACAGAAGGCGATCTCGTATGTGATCCGTATGGAGCCAGGTGTCCAGACGCCGGAAGAAACCCTGACCAAAGGCAGCGGGTCGTGCCGCGATAGCGCGTGGCTGCTGGTGCAGACCTTGCGGCGGCTTGGCATGGCAGCCCGTTTTGTTTCCGGCTATCTGATTCAATTGAAGCCCGATGTTGAATCACTCGATGGCCCCAGCGGCGCCGCCGAAGACTTCACCGACCTGCACGCCTGGGCGGAAGTGTTTCTACCCGGCGCCGGCTGGATCGGCCTCGATCCGACCTCCGGGCTGTTCGCGGGCGAAGGACACATCCCGCTGGCCTGCACACCCGAACCGCAGACCGCCGCGCCGGTAAGCGGCATGACCAGCAAGTGCGAGGTTGAATTCCACCACGAGATGTCCGTCACCCGCGTGTACGAAGATCCACGCGTGACAAAGCCTTATACCGAAGAGCAGTGGCGAGAGATTGAATCGCTGGGTGATAAGATCGACGCGCGGCTTGAGAAGGGCGGCGTGCGGCTGACAATGGGCGGCGAGCCGACGTTTGTTTCGATGGATGATATGGACGGCGACGAATGGAACACCGCCGCCGTTGGTCCGACCAAACGCGTGCTGGCCGGCAAACTGATTGACCGGTTGAGCAAGCGGTTCGCCCCGGGCGGACTCATTCACTTCGGCCAGGGCAAATGGTATCCCGGCGAATCACTGCCCCGCTGGGCGCTGACGTGCATGTGGCGGACCGATGGCGAAGTGCTGTGGAAGAACAAAAGTCTGCTCGCTTCGCCCGAAGTCTCTGAAGGCCACACCATTAACGAGGCTAAGGATTTTGGCGTAAAGCTGGCCAAGGAACTGGGCGTGGAAGAGCGTCATGTCTCGCTCGCCTACGAAGACGCGATGTACTACCTGTGGAAAGAGCGCCGTCTTTCCGTCAACGCCGATGTGCGTAACGCAGACCTCGACGATGAAGAAGAACGTGCGCGGCTGGCCAAGATCTTTGAACATGGTCTGGGCGAACCAACCGGCTGCATGCTGCCGCTGATGCATCAGTGGTGGAACGCTCAGGCGCGGTGGGCCAGCGGTCAATGGCCGCTGCGTAGCGAACACCTGTTCCTGATCCCCGGCGATTCGCCCATGGGCTTGCGGTTGCCGCTTGACTCGCTGGGCAAAGACACATCCGGCATCGACTTCAAACCCGTTGTGCCGTTCGACCCAGCCGCGCCGCTGCCCGCCTACGAAGACCTCGGCCAGCCTCTGATGCAACGCGGACCCGAAGCAGAAAAAGCCGCCGCCGTTGCCGCCGCGCTGCCGCCCGACAACATCATCCGCACGGCGATGTGTATCGAATCCCGCAACGGCATTCTGCACGTCTTCATGCCACCGGTTGAACGTCTGGAAGCGTACGTAGAGCTGCTTGCCGCCGTCGAAACGACGGCTGAGAAAACCGGCACGCCTGTGATTATCGAAGGCTACCTGCCGCCGCCAGACTACCGCCTGAAGCTCATCAAAGTGACGCCTGATCCGGGCGTGATCGAAGTGAACATCCACCCGGCGCACAACTGGCGGGAGCTGGTGGACATTACATCGGGCGTGTACGAAGACGCCCATTACTCCCGGCTGCGGACGGAGAAGTTTGACACCGACGGTACACATACCGGCACCGGCGGCGGTAACCACATCGTGCTTGGCTCCATCACACCTTCGGATAGTCCGTTCCTGCGGCGGCCTGCATTGCTCCGCAGCCTCGTGGCGTACTGGCACAATCATCCATCGCTGTCGTACCTGTTCTCGGGCCGTTTCATCGGGCCGACCAGCCAGGCGCCGCGCGTGGATGAAGGCCGCCGCGATTCCATTTACGAACTGGAAATCGCTTTCGAGCAGATTCCCGATGGCGGCGAGTGCCCACCGTCGCTGGTCGACCGGGCATTCCGCCACCTGCTGGTGGACCTGACCGGTAACACGCACCGGGCCGAATTCTGCATCGACAAACTGTTCTCGCCCGATAGTTCGACGGGCCGCCTGGGCCTGGTGGAACTGCGTGCGTTCGAGATGCCGCCGCACTGGCAGATGAGCCTCACGCAGCAACTGCTGATCCGCGCTCTGGTGGCCCGCTTCTGGGAGAAGCCTTACAAGGCGCCACTGGCAGACTGGCACACGTCGATTCACGACCGCTGGATGCTGCCGCATTTCATCGGCGAAGATTTCGCGCAGGTGATTGAGGATCTGAACGAAGACGGCGTCGCCCTGCAGGAAGAGTGGTTCGCGCCGCACTTTGAATTCCGCTTCCCGATGATCGGCGAAATTCAGAAGCGGAGCATGCACCTGGAACTGCGGTTGGCTATCGAGCCGTGGTATGTCCTGGGTGAAGAACCTGCCGGCGGCGCAACAGCCCGGTACGTGGATTCTTCGGTCGAACGCATGCAGGTGAAGCTCAGCGGCGCCACGGATTCGCGATACATGGTCACCTGTAACGGACGGAATGTACCGCTTCGCGCGACGGGGAAAGAAGGCGAATCTGTGGCGGGCGTGCGTTACCGCGCGTGGCAGCCTCCTAGTTGCCTTCACCCGATGATCCCGTCCGATGATCCGCTTGTTTTTGATATTTTCGACACCTGGTCGGGTCGATCCATAGGCGGTTGCCGTTATCATGTAGGGCACCCCGGCGGCGTGAATTCGGGAGTCTTCCCGGTCAACGCCTACGAGGCTGAAAGCCGCCGCGCCACCCGGTTCATCCGCCACGGACACACCGGCGGCCCGGTGCAGCAACCCACCCCCGAACCCAACCCACGTTTCCCCATGACTTTAGACCTACGCCGCAACCGGGGAACTACAGAATAACGGCGCCCGTTGGGCAGGCTCCGCCTGCCACCAGCGTGTACGGGTAAAAATACGGAAGCCACGCGAACGTGTTTTGCGTGGTAAAATGATAGATAGCGGAATCGAAAATCGCGGTCAGGTGCGCCACCCTTCAACCCGTAGGTCAGGCGGCGCGCCTGACAACGAAACGGAATCCACCTCGATCAACGTCAGGCAGGCGCCTGGCCTACGGAGGATAGGTGGCTCAGCCTGACAATTAGCGCCGGTCAAACCACTACGGCTACGGCGAATTCCCTATATCGCCCGTGGCGGACCCCAAAAACTGGAACCCGTTATATAGTGTCAAGTCCTGCCACAGCCTCTAACCTCTTCCAGAACTACACGCCTGCTGCGGGTGCGTACGATGAAGTTGCTGCGTCTGGCGGGCAGGCACGGCGGCACATGCAGCCGTTTGTGGAATCCGTGAACAAGCTGGGTAGCGAAGAGTTCAGCCTGCGCTGGGAAAAAGCGCAGCGCATGGTGCAGGAAAACGGCTTCGCTTACAGCGGTCACGCCACGTCGGACGAACACGCCCGGCCGTGGCGGATTGACGCGCTGCCGGTGCTGATTTCGCCTTCAGACTGGCGCGATATCTCTGCCGCTTTACTGCAGCGGGCAACGGTGCTGGACCTGGTGCTGAAAGATCTGTTTGGTCCGCAGACTTTGATCGCGCGGGGCGTTCTACCGCCGGAACTGGTGTACGCCCACCCCGGTTTCATGCGGATATTCCACGGACAACCCCTGCCCGCAGACCGTTATCTGCACTTCTATTCGGCAGACCTCGCGCGTGCTCCCGATGGCAAATGGTGGGTACTTGCCGACCGCACCGAGGCGCCGTCGGGCATTGGCTACGCGCTGGAGAACCGTGTGGTTGTCTCGCGGATGCTGCCAGAGACGTTCCAGCACTGTCAGGTCGCGCGGCTGGCGCCGTTCTTTATGACCGCGCAGGAAACGCTGCGGAGCATGGCCCGGGAGCATCGCGAAAATCCGCACGTGGTTCTGCTCAGCCACGGCCCCACCAGCCCCAACTATTTTGAAGACGCATACCTCGCACGTTATCTGGGCTACACGCTGGTCGAAGGCGACGACCTGACGGTCCGCAATAAACATGTGATGCTGAAGACGCTGGCCGGACTGGCGCCGGTGGATGTGATTGTGCGGCGTCAGAACAGCAATGACTGCGATCCGCTAGAGCTGAAATCTTCGTCCACCATCGGCGTTGCCGGGCTAATGCGGGCCGTCCGCGCGGGCAACGTAGCCATTGCCAATACGCTCGGCAGCGGTCTGGTCGAGTCGGCCGTGTTCATGGCGTTTATGCCACAACTGTGTCAGGCGCTGCTGGGCGAGCGGTTGTTGATGCCGGGTGTTGCTTCGTGGTGGTGCGGACGGCCTGAAGGGTTGCAGTACACGCTGGAACATCTGGAAAACCTGACCATTCATCCCGCCTTCCGCAACCGTGGCAGCGACGGCAAACTTCGCGATGCACTGAACTCGATGTCGCCTGCTGAACTTGCCACGCGGATTAAAGCCGACCCGGCCGCGTTTGTCGCCCAGGAGAAAGTCGTCCGTTCCAGCGTACCCGTCTGGAACAACAGCATGCGGCCCGCTTACCTGGCGTTGCGTTCTTACCTGGTGGCCGATGGCGACACGTATCAGGTCATGCAGGGCGGCCTCGCGCGGACGGCTAAAGAAAACGATCCGCTCGAACTTTCTATCCGCAAGGGCGAAGGCAGCAAAGACGCCTGGGTCCTGGCCGGCGAACCGGTGGAGCACGTTAGCCTGCTGGAATCGCCCGGACAGGAAATTACCCTGCGCCGCACCGGCGCCGAACTGCCCAGCCGCGCTGCCGACAACATCTACTGGCTGGGGCGGCAACTGGAACGCGCCGAAGCTTCGACCCGCATCCTCCGCGCCACCGTCAGCCGGATGAGTGGTGAAACGCGTTCGACCAGTAATGTTGAACTGCCCGTGCTGTTGCGTTGCCTGGCGGATCAGGGACAGATAGAACCGGCTTACGCCATCGACCCGCTTACGCGGCCGCTGAAGTCGATTGAAGATTCGCTGCCGGATCTGGTGTTTGACAATAGCAACAGCTCTAGCCTCCGGTCAGTGCTTAACGAGCTTTACCGGCTGGGTTCCATTGTCCGCGACCGTTTTTCGCAAGACACCTGGCGTAGTATCCGCCGCATCAACAAAGGCTTCCGCCCCTCGCGCCGCGGGCATGCGGACCTTGCCGATATTGCAGCGATGACCGACGAACTGATCATCAACCTGGCGGCGTTCAGCGGTATGGCGGTGGAAAGTATGACGCGGACGCAGTCGTTCCGTTTCCTGGAACTGGGCCGCCGTGTCGAAAGGTCGTGGCAGATCATCAGCCTGGTGAAAAACTGCCTGATACCACTGCCCGAGGCGCCTCGCCCCGTCTTCGAAACCGTGCTGGAAGTGGCCGATAGCATCATGACGTACCGCTCCAGGTACCTTGCTAATTTGCAGCTGCCGGCGGTGCTGGACCTGCTGCTAACGGACGAAACTAATCCGCGTTCGTTGGCGTATCAGTTTATGCATCTGGCGGAAAATGTAGAGCAGTTGCCCCGCCGCCGGATGCAGCCGGGTTATTCCGCGGAGCAGCGTTTTTCGATGTCGCTGTTGCATTCGGTCCGCCAGCTGGATGTGCAACTGATTGCCGAGGCGCACAGCCTGGGCGAACATGAACCGCTGGAACAGCTGGTGGATGAGTGGGAATCGTTGCTGCCAGCGCTGACCGAAGCGATATCGCACCGCTACCTGGTGCATGCGGTCGCCGCCCATCAGCTCTCGAGTTTGCTTCCTCAGCAGCCGAAGTTGTCCGAGTGAAATACCAGATCACCCACACAACGAAGTTCGAATACTCCGATGCGGTGCCGGTCGGCCACAACATCGTGCATCTCGAACCGCGCAAACTTCCGTATCAATCGTGTGATAAATTCCGGCTGAGCATTCATCCCGATCCCGTCGAAGTCACCACGGGCGACGACTTTTTCGGCAATCCGTGCGCCTATTTCTCCATCGAGAAACCGCACCAGCGGCTTACGATTGCTGCCAGCAGCATGGTGGACGTCGCCCAGCGTAGCGACGCAATGCCCGACACGCCGGCCTGGGAGAACATTGCCGGGCAACTGCGTGCGGCGCGTGAAGACGGGGAGATGCGGAATTTTCAATTCACGTTTGCATCGCCGCTGATAAAGCCGTTCCCGGAACTAGCAGCCTACGCCCGTCAGTCGTTCACGCCGGGCGCCCCGGTGGCGGACGCGGCCAAAGATCTAACCGCGCGGATCAACGCCGACTTCACGTTCGACCCCCGTGCAACAACGGTCAACACGCCGCTGAAAGAAGTTTTCGACAAGCGGCATGGCGTGTGCCAGGATTTCTCGCACCTGCAGATCGCGTGCATCCGTTCGCTGGGATTGGCCGCTCGCTATGTCAGCGGCTATCTGCGGACCATTCCACCGCCGGGCAAACCAAGGCTGGTCGGCGCCGACGCTTCGCACGCATGGCTCGCCGTTTATTGCGGTGAGGCGGGCTGGCTGGACGTAGATCCAACCAACAACATTCCCGTTTCCACCGATCACGTCACCGTCGCCTGGGGCCGCGATTACAGCGAAGTCTGCCCGGTGCAAGGCGTGATTGTCGGCGGCGGCAACCACAAAATGCAGGTTTCCGTCGATGTGGCCCCGCAGCCGTAACCGGCTGCATCTCTGCCTCAAACAAAAAGAACGCCCGCATCACCGTGGCGTGCGGGCGTCCTTACAGGTTCAACACGGGTAACGCACCCGCACCGTTAGACTAGTTCCGCGGTTTTGCAACGCAATACAAAACTAGCGGCCTGTTTTTTTTTGCGGTTTATACAGCGTCGCGGAGAACTTCGGTCAGGTCGACCTCTTTGGCCTCCGCCCACAGTTCTTCCAGGCGGTAGTAATCGCGCGTTTCCGGATCGAAGAGGTGAATGACCACGTCGCCGTAATCAAGCACGATCCAGCGGCTTTCGTCGTAACCGGCAATGTTCTGCCGCTTATCGCCCAGATCGTCTTCCAGCTTGTGATCAATCTCTTCGCTAATCGCGTGCAGCTGCCGGCGGCTGAAACCGGTGGCAATCACAAAGTAATCGAACACGGGCGTGATGCCCCGCATATCAAGCACTTTGATCTGCTCGCCGCGGTTCTCTGCCGCAACACGCGCCGCAGCCAGCGCGAGCGCTTCGCTGCCGGGATAATCCGTAGCGCTTGAAGCCTGCGTTGCAGCGTCTGTCTGATTGGGTTGGATAGATTTTTCGGGCACAGAGTTCCCCACGGTTATAAGCAGTCCGCCCCAAGGTTCACCAAAGGACCGTTGGTGCAGACGGAAACACGAAGTGGTTGAAGAAGGTGGTCGTTCCCTTCGCAACCGCAATTCTAGTCAGTAACGACGCAAATGGAACCGCATGGGTTCGCGTGCGACGGCCTATCTTATGTCCGTTACGCTGTTTGCGCCGATTGAATTTCGCTGGACATCGAAGGCGGTAACCTTGGCGATTCCGCCCAACACTGCATGGATTCGTGCGGTTGTGCATGGCGGATGTGCCGCCCGCTACTGGCAACCACCGTGGCGGCTGTCTACGATAGCTAACTTACGATCGTTAAAGCATTTCCGGGAAGTGCATCTGTAGGGATGACCTTATGAGTGACGAGGCGGCGCTGGCCCAAGAATTCGATAGCTACCGCGAAGACTTTGAAGCAATCCGCGCCCAGCTTAACCGCGTGATGGCGGGGCAGGCGGAAGTGATTGAACACACCATCACGGCGTTGATCGCTGGCGGTCATGTGCTGCTTGACGGAGAGCCGGGCCTGGGCAAAACCTTGCTGGCCCGCACACTGGCCGATGCAGTGGATATGCAGTTCCGGCGGATTCAGTTTACGTCGGACCTGATGCCTGCGGATGTCGTCGGCACCTACGTGGTGATGGAATCGCATGGCCGGCGCCAGTTTGAATTTCAGCAAGGCCCGATATTCACCAACCTGCTGCTGGCGGACGAAATCAATCTGGCCACGCCCAAGACACAGGCGGCGTTGCTGGAAGGACTGGCCGAATGCGCCGTAACGGTGGCCAACCAGACCTACGAACTGCCCGACCCGTTCTTCACCATCGCCACGCAAAGCCAGAGCGATACCGAAGAAGCGTATCCACTGCCGGCCAAGCAACTGGACCGTTTCCTGTTTATGCTGCGTGCAGAGTATCCGACCGTGGATGAATTGTCGGAAATCCTGCAGCGGACGACCGAACCGGCAATGCCCGTGGCAAAGAAAGTTTGCACCGGCGAACGCATCGTCGAGATGTCGCAGATCATCCGTGAATGCGCCCTCGCCGAAGACGTCCGGCAGCACGCGGTGAAGATGGTGCTGGCGACCCGCCCTGGCGACCCATCGGCGCCAGCGGAAGTGAAGAAGTACGTCTCCCGCGGCAGCAGCCCCCGCGGCGCGCAGGCATTGATTCTGGGCGCCAAAGCGCGGGCCGTTCTGCACGGCCGCCTCAATGTTTCACGCGACGATCTAGCCGCCATCGCAGCGCCCGCCCTGCGTCACCGGCTTTCCCTCAACTTCGAAGCCCACGCCGAACAGATCAACCCCGACACCATCATCGCCAGCATCGTGGAAAAAGCTTAGCAACACTTCCCCAGTTAACAATAACCCGAAGCACGAGCGAGGGACGCCGGAATCCGCAGCTAATCGCCGGTTGAAGTCCTCAATTGTGGCTGAGAAAAGCCAAACACGCTTGCCTTCGCATCAAAATCAAACGCCCCTCGCTCGCGCTTTTTGAAGTTGCACACTTTGAGGATGAAAATCACATTTAGCCTAAAATACAAGCAGGAAACACTAACCCGAAGCGCGAGCGAGGGACGCCGGAAGCTGAAGCGCACCGCCGGTTGAAGTCCACCCTTTTCAGCGAAATGCGGCCAAAAAACCGCGTTTTCGCCTCGATATCAAACGCCCCTCGCTCGCGCTTCGGGTTAGTGTGCAACTTCAAAACTCGTGCTTCGGGTTCATGTTCTGCCCAGATTTATCGCACGAAAGCCATGCACTGCTACGGCATCCATCGAACAGGCTTCGCCACCAATCTCCTATGACACGCTTTGACACTAAATTCCTCACGCGCTGCACCGGGCTGCAACAGATTGCGGCGCGGCAATGGGGGCGGCGTTTTCTGGGGCGGCGTGTGCGGACGAATCTGGCGGGCGGCGTCGAGGTTACCGGATACGCCGACTACAGCAGCGGCGACGACTACCGCTATGTGGACTGGAACCGGTGTGCCCGGCATGACGAACTTGTTTCAAAACAATTCCGTGGCGCCATTTCAAGCCGCGTTTATCTGCTGGTGGATCACTCCACCAGCATGTTGCTTTCGGGCGACGAAGCGGCCACCAAATTAGCAACCGCGCAGGAACTGGCAGCCGCGCTGGCCTACTTCGCGCTGAAGGCGTTTGACACCGTGGTCGTGGGCGGATTTGCAGGCGGGCAGTGCCAGGTGCATCGCCCCGTCAAAGGTGCGGACGCCATCGGGCAGGTGCTGTCTTTTATCGAACAGCTCGAGATCGAACCTCAGCCGGGCGACCTGCAACAATCGATGACCGCGTTCTGCGCGGCGCCGCGACGGCAAGGCATGGTGGTGCTACTGTCGGACCTTATGAGCGAAACAACCGTACAGCCCGCCGGCGATACTCTACGGCGCCGGGGGCTAGAGCCATTTTTCGCGCAGGTTGTCTGCCGCGACGATGTGGACCCGCAATTTACAGGCGCCATGAGTCTGGCCGGCGCGGTGGGCAAAGAGTCGTTGCGGACGGTCATCCAGCCGCAGGACCTGGATTACTACCGCCAGGCATACGCCGTTTTTCAGCAGGGGCTGCGGAGTTACTGTGGACGGTACGGGCTGGGCTATGCTCAATTGTTCAACAGCGCCAGACTGGACGAAAACCTGCAGAAGCTAATCCGTGCGGGGCGGGCCCGTATCGACGCCAACAAACGCTGACACGCATCGCATGACGTTCCTTTATCCTTACAACCTGCTGTGGGTGCTGCTGGCGATACCGCTGTTGCTGCTCTACGTGGCGCCGGCGTTTTCGCGGTCGTGGAAGGTGTCTTCGCTGCCACTGTGGAAAGCGGCACTGGCGCAGCGGTCACCGTGGCGGCAATGGCAGTGGGTCGTATCGCTGGCGATGCACATGGCCACGCTGGTGTTGCTGGTGATCGCCGCGGCGTATCCAACGCTTTCGCCCCCCGGTTCCGGCCGGCGGATGGTGATCGTTGTCGACGCCACCGCCAGCATGTCAGCCAACACCGGCGGCGTGACACCGTTTGCCGAAGCCCGTCGCGACGCACGCCGCTTGCTCAATCGCCTGGGTCAGCACGACCAGGCGGCCATCCTCAGCGTGCAAGGCGAAGTCATCATTCACAGTCGCATGAGCGACAACACCGCCGCCCTGCACGCAGCCGTCGATGGCATCTCTGCCACGGCAGAGCCGGGCGATTTAAACCAGGCGCTGCAGACCGCCCGCGCCATGACCAAGGGGCGTGACAACGCAGAAATCATCGTCCTAACAGATCACGCAGGCGCCGCTTCCCTGAAGGCGGGCGACAAAACGAAGGTCATCATCACCGGCAAGCCGGCGCCGAATCTTGCCATCACGCGTTTCACGGCGCGGCCGGTTCTGACGGCGGACAACACGTACGATGTGACGGTTGAGGTCAGCAACTTCACCGGCAAACCAGGTGACATAGAATTGTCAGTGGGCATGCTGAATCAAATGCCGGAACGAATCATCTTGAAGGCGCCGCCGGGCAGTGCAGTTTCGCACAGCCTGCTGATCACGCCTGAAATGGACGGCTGGTTGCAGGCGGAAATAAAAACAACCGCAGAGAACGACGCGCTGGCCGCTGACAACCGGGCGTGGCTTCCGTTGCAGCCACGGTCGCGGAAGAAGGTAGCGCTTGTCACCAGCGGCAACCGGCAACTGGAGGCGGCGTTTACTGCTTTGCCGCGTTACGAAACAACCGTGTACGCAGACGCTGCCGCGGCGCCGCCTACGGCGGAAGTGACTGTGTTCGACCGCGCAACGCCGCCATCGCTACCGGCCGGGCCGGTGATTGTTTTCTTTCCCAATGCGGCGTGCAATCTATGGCAGACGCCCACCGTGGTTACGCGTTCGCGGGCGGCGTGGCAACAGTCGCCAGAGCTTGCGCAAGGCGTCGAAATCTCGCGTATTTCGCTGGAAGACGTTGCGAAGATGCAGTTTGAAGTGAAGGCCGAAACGCTTGCTGCTTCGCCGGATGGCACGCCGCTGATCTCGCGGATAGACCGCCGTGAAGGCCCGGTTTACGTCGTGCACATTGATCTGCGTCAAAGCGACTGGGCGTTGCGTCCGCAGTTTGCCGTTTTCGCCAGTAACCTGCTGCAACAGACGGCGCCGCAGCGCGAGGCGATTCAGACGCCGGTCACCACCGCCAACAGGCATCGCCTTCCCGCCGCCAGCCAATCACGCCAGTTCACACCGCCCAGCGGCGCCGCCACGATGCTGCCCGCCGGCGTGCCGCCGCGGTTTACGCAAACCGGCTTCTGGAAGATTGATGACCGGGCGGTGGCCGTCAATCTGCTGGCGCCGGCGGAAAGCAACCTGCAACCTGCGGCCGAGCGGGATTCGGCCGAAGTGGATGCTGTACCTGTTACCACGGATGGCATCCCGCTGTGGTTAGGTTTCGTCATCGCGGCGGTGGCAGTGGCAGTCTACGAGTGGTGGCTGTTTCAGCGGCGGGTCACGGTTTAGCTTCAAAGTTTGACAGGAAGGGAGGCGAAGCCTGTGCAGACGGTAAGCCGCTTTGAATCGAATCTGTTGCATATCCTGCGGTGCTTCCTGCAACGGTCTTCGCTGGAACAGGTGCGCAGCCTGGTCATGTCGCCGCAAGAGCGGCCGCGGTGTTTGAGCCGTACGGCGGTCAACCTGGTTCAGAACATGCTTTCCAACGGTGTTACGTCGCTGCTTGCCCAGGGCGGCGGCTGGCGGAACGAGCGTTTCCTGCGTGAGGACATCGACAAAGGCGGCAGACTCTGGCAGCGAACGCCGCCGGCGCAACTAGGGCTGTCTTTCAGCTGGCGATCGCTTGACTTTCTGATCACGGTCACGGCCTGCGATTTCTCGCAGCAGAAATGGTCCTGGAAAAACGGTGAGCATCCGCTGGAAACGGGCGATCAACTGCTGCTTGCGCTGGCGCTGGAAGCGTGTCGCGGATCAAGCGTCATCAGCCAGTGGCGGTCGACGCCGCCGTTTGTGACCAACGCGATGTGCTGGTTGATGTTTCCGCTGGAAATGGCGCCGGCGTTGACCAGCCATAAAGAGGCGGAAGATGCTGGCCTTCAGGTTGATTTCTCGCCCTGGCTGGCGCCGGCTGGAAGCGCTGTGCTGGAAGCGTGGCAACAGAAGCTGGCCGCACGCTGGGTGGAGCTAGAACTGAGCAAAACCAGGATCATCGATGCCGCGGTGATGCGGAACCTGGGCGCCGCGCAGCAGATGGTGCTGGACGCCTTCCGCCAGACGATGGAAAAACACAACCGCCTCGATCTTGCCCGCTGGCAGCTTGAAGCGGCGGCGAAGCTGCTTCACGGTCAGCCCGCAGCGACGCGTTGGATTGAGAACCTGGATGTCGCCGGGCAACGGCTGGCCGACCGCAACGCGACGTACCGCGCAGCACTGGCGTTTGTGCACCATATCTGCGAAATGGACGCCTGGCGTGAACGGGCGCGCAGCACCGCGTTCTTCGATGAAGAGTACGCCGCTTCGCAGCTCTGGTTACGGGCCGTTGAAGAAACCGGCGCCGGCGACTTCACCCCACACGCTCAACAGGTTATCCGCCAGCTTGAACCGCTGATGAGCTAACCGGCGCCAGGCGATGTGATAATCGCCAGATGGATGCCGTGCCCCTCATTAACCCGAAGCGCAAGCGAGGGACGTTTGATTTAGTGCAGAAAACAAGGTGTTTTGGCCAAACGGCACGAAGTCGAAAGCAGCTTGAACGGGCCATTCGCACCAACGCGGGGCGTCCCTCGCTCGCGCTTCGGGTTAGTTTGCTGTCCTTTTGTGAAAGCGTGAAAGCCGCTTCATTGATAGTGCCTCAGATTTGTGTAGATACCAATGCCGGAGGGGCGAGGGGACCAGATGCGGCGCGTGAATCACGCCACGATGTTGTATCCGCAAGTCACCCGTTGCGGCCCGTAGACGTGTTGCGATAGTGCGCCTAAAATCGCGGGTGCAGGCAATGATGAACCGCCGTGGCGCCTCTCAACCTAAGGCAGTGATGAATACCAGCTACAAGAGTGCGGGCGTTGATCTGGAAGCATACGCCGATTCCATGGCACGGCTGCCAGCCTTGATGAACCGCACTTTTTCGCCCCGCGTGGTGCGGAACGATGGCGGGTTCGCCGGGATGTTTCAGCTGGACTTTGATAGCCCGCTGTTCGCCCGCAACTATCAGCAGCCTGTACTGGTCGGCTGCAAAGACGGCGTCGGCACCAAACTAGCCGTTGCCAAAGCGACCGGCACCCACGATACGGTGGGGATTGATCTGGTGGCGATGTGCGTGAACGACGCCATCTGTTGCGGCGCCGAGCCGCTGTTCTTCCTGGACTATCTGGCCATGTCCGTGGACGATCCACCTCTGGTGGAGCAACTGGTGCAGGGCATCAGTAACGGCTGCCTGCAGGCCGACTGCGCCTTGCTGGGCGGCGAGACGGCGATTATGCCCGGCCTGTATCAGGACGGTGATTACGATATGTCGGGCACCTGCATCGGAGTGGTGGAGAAACGCGGCGTGATTGATGGTAAGGCCATCGCGCCCGGCGATGTGGTCATTGGCGTCGGCAGCAACGGTCTGCATTCCAACGGTTTCAGCCTGGTGCGGAAGATCGTCTTCGACGTGGCGGGTCTCTCGGTGGATGACCGCTACGAACCCACCGGCGGCAGCATTGGCCAGGAACTGATGAAGCCGACGCGGATTTACGTCAAACCTTTCCGCGCGGTGCAGTCAGCGTACAAAGTGAAGAATGTGCTGCACGGCGTCGCCCACATCACGGGCGGCGGGCTGCTGGAAAACATCAGCCGCATTCTGCCACGCGGCGTTCATGCGAAAATCAAGCGTGGCAGCTGGGAAACGCCCGAGGTGTTCCATTGGCTCCAGAAGCTGGGAGAGGTGGAAGATGAAGAGATGGCCCGCGTCTTCAACATGGGCGTCGGGCTGACGATCATTGCAGCGGAATACTTCGCCGACGCCATCATCAACCGGCTGAGCGCCGCCGGAGAAACCGCTAGTGTCATCGGTCACATCATTGAAGACGAACGCGGCGCCAGCTGGGCATAGTGCCGTTTCATTCCCGCAGGTCGGGCGATTGACGGTTGTTTGAAGTTGATTGCGTATCACCGGCAGGCAGGCGCCTGCCCTACGGCTTTGGGGTCGTTCGCGATGCGGTTTATGCGCGGACGCCTAGAGTCAGCAGTCCGGCTTCGATGGCGAAGGTGACCATTTCGCTGCGGCTGGTGAGTCCCAGCTTCTTAGAGAGCCGCGACCGGTAGGTTTCGATCGTCTTCACGCTGAGGAATAAGGCGTCGGCAATCTGCTGATTGGTGTTGCCGCGGGCAATCAGGGTGAGCACTTCTTCTTCGCGGGTGCTGAGTTCAACGCCGGGTTTTGTTTCCTTCTGCGGCAATGGCCGGGCGAAGCTATCGCGGTGTGGCGTGATGAGGAAGAGATTGCCGCGGTGCACATTGCGGATTGCGGTGGCGACTTCTTCGACAGAGGAAGACTTCACCACAAAGCCCCAGGCGCCCGCGCTGATGGCGTTGATGGGCAGATTCGTGGAGGCATCGCCCGTGAGTAACAGCACGCGGCTGGACTGCTGTCGGCTGAGTGTTTTGATCTGATCAGCCACCCGCTGTTCCGAAGCCACAGGATCTAACATCGCCACATCGGCCGGGTTGTCTTCCATGGCCCGCACCGCCGTTTCCACATCGCTGACATCGGCTACGACCTGAATGTCCGGCAGCTCGTTGAGCAAGATGCGCAGCCCCGTACGCATCAAGGCATGATCGTCGATGATGATAACGCGAATGGTCATAACGGCTATGGGGGCGTATCTACGTTGGCTCACACAACCATAACGCAGTGTTTGGGGTGTTTACTGCCGTCGTGTAACCTGTTTCACACAATGCGGGGGGTTCGCGGAAGATGTTCGTGGATTAACAGCAGTTTGCGGATTGCAATGGCTGTGCGGACTGGTTATTTCTAGGGGTACGCTTGTTTGCGCAGGTTGTGCAAGTTCCAATTTAGAGTGCATGCACTTTGCTTCGTATGCCGGCAGTCTGTGTCTGATTGTCGCGATTTGTTTCTGTTTCTCTGGAGTACACCATGGTTAGAAATCTCGTCCTCTCCGCAGCCGTTGCGCTTGTTGCCGTGGCTGCATTCATGCAGACCGCCGGCGCGGAAGAAAAGAAGCCGGCCAGCATCAAGCAGGTGATGGGCAAAGCCTTCAAGCCGAAGGGTCTGATCGGCAAAGTTCTGAAGGGCGAAGCCAGCGACGCTGACAAGGAAATGCTTGTTTCTTTGTTGGAAGACCTCGCCGCCAACGAGCCGCCACGCGGTAGCGCTGAAAGCTGGAAGGCGAAGACCGATGCACTGGTCGCCGCCGCCAAAACCGCTAAGGAAGGTGGCGCCACCGACGCCCTCAATAAGGCAAAGAACTGCGCGGCTTGCCACAAAGAGCACAAGCCCAAGAAGTAGCTTCGCACCGTGAAGCCAAGCTCAACGCTCAACCCGCTGCACTGGCGGGTTGTGTCGTTTTGAGGCGTGTCGATTCAGCCAGCTTGTAACCGCCCGGCTGCGGTCTGCTATAATCCGCTTGGTCGCCCCTTCGCCTCTGAACGGAAGCGTTATGATAAACACTCTTGCGGTTGTGCTGGCTGGTGGAAAAGGTTCGCGTCTTGAGCCGTTAACGCGTGACCGTGCGAAACCCGCGGTTCCCTTCGGCGGCGGTTACCGGATCATCGACTTTGCGTTGTCGAACTGCCTCAACAGCGGTATCCGTAGGATGCTGGTGCTGACGCAGTACAAAGCGATGAGTCTGGACCGGCATATCAATCTGGGCTGGAAGCGGTTCTTCTGCCGCGAACTGGATGAGTTCATCGACGTCGTCCCGCCACAGCAGCGGATTGACGATCACTGGTACCAGGGCACCGCCGATGCGGTCTACCAGAACATCTACACGCTTGAGAAAGAACGTCCGGATTACGTGGTGATTCTGGCCGGCGATCACATCTACAAGATGAATTACCAGAAGATGGTGCAGCACCATCAGGACACCGGCGCCGACCTGACCATTGGCGCACTGCGTGTGGATACAGAATCGGCCAAACAGTTTGGCGTGATGCAGGTGGATGAAGAAAACCGCATCATTGGCTTCGAGGAGAAGCCGGACCAGCCGAAGACCATTCCGGGCGACGATCAGCACTGTCTGAGCAGCATGGGCATCTATGTTTTTGGCGCCCGCTTTCTGTTTGAACAGCTCTGCAAAGACGCCACCGAGCCAGACAGCGTGCACGACTTTGGCCGCAATATCATTCCTTCCATCATCGACACGCATCGCGTGTACGCGTTTCCCTTCCGCGACGAAAACAGGAAGGGCGACGCCTACTGGCGTGACGTCGGCACGCTGGACGCCTACTACGAAGCGAACATGGATCTGATCTCAATCGATCCGCAACTCAACATGTACGACCAGCACTGGCCGCTTCGTACGTATCAGGCGAATTATCCGCCGCCGAAATTCGTCTTCGGCAGCGACGGCGACAACGACGAACGTGCAGGCCGCGCGATGGACTCTATCACCTGTCACGGCAGCATCATTTCAGGCGGAACCGTCCGGCGGAGCATCCTTGGCCCCGGCGTGCGTGTAAACAGCTACGCCTGCGTCGAAGATTCTATCCTCTTTGAAGGTGTCAATATCGGCCGCCACGCGCAGGTGCGACGGGCCATCATCGACAAAAATGTCACCATCCCGCCCGGCGTCCGCATCGGGTTTGATCTGGAAGAAGACCGCGCCCGCGGATGCACCATCAGCGACAACGGCATTGTCGTGATCGCCAAAGCCGACGGCATCGAACACGTGCTAAGCGGAGCAGGGCAGAGCGTGGAGTAAGCGGTTCTCCCACTCAAACTAACCCGAAGCGCGAGCGAGGGACGCCGGAAGCTGAAGCGCACCGCCGGTTGAAGTCCACCATTTCAGCGAATTGTGGCCAAAAAACCGCGTTTTCGCCTCCAAACCAAACGCCCCTCGCTCGCGCTTCGGGTTAGTGTGCAACTTCAAAAAGCGCGAGCGAGGGACGTTTGACCTGACGCTATACCACGGTTCTTTGGCTACACAGCTCAACGCCAGGAGTTTTCCTCACCTGCCACTGTGAACCAACCCTGGGCGTCCCTCGCTCGCGCTTCGGGTTGGTGTGCGGACGCCAATTGCCTGCCAGGGGCGTCCTACGTTATTCAAACTCTGGCTTGAACACGGCGACGGCCAGCGGTGGCAGCGTGACCATGATGGAGTGCGGGCGGGCTTGGGCTTCGCGTTTCTCGACGTTGGCGCCCATCACATTGCCTACGTTGGTGCCGCCGTAAAATTCGGAATCGCTGTTGAAGATTTCGCGATACCGTTTTGCCTTGGGTACGCCGATCAGCCGGTTTTCGCGGACGACGGGCGTAAAGTTCGCGCAGACCACGGTGAAGTCTTCCGGGTTCTTCGCCCGGCGGATGAAGGCCAGCATGCTCTCTTCACGGCTGTGGCAGTCAATCCATTCAAAGCCCGAATCTTCAAAGTCCACCTGGTGCAGCGAAGCTTCGCGGCGGTACATCGCGTTCAAGTCGGCCAGCATCTTCTTCACGCCGCCGTGCGTGTCCCATTGCAGCAGATCCCATTGCAACTCGTCGTCATGGTTCCACTCATTCCATTGGCCCCATTCGCTGCCCATGAACAGCAGCTTCTTGCCGGGGTGGGTCCACATGTACGAATACAGCAGCCGCAGGTTGGCGAATTTCTGCCACAGGTCACCGGGCATCTGCTTCAACAGCGAGCCTTTGCCGTGCACCACTTCGTCGTGCGACAACGGCAGGGTGAAGTTTTCCGTAAAGGCGTACACCATGCTGAAGGTCAGTTCGTCGTGATGATGAGAGCGGTGCACCGGCTCTTCACGCATATAGCGGATGGTGTCGTTCATCCAGCCCATGTTCCACTTCAGGCTGAAGCCCAGGCCGCCCATATCCGTCGGCCGCGAGACGCCGCCCCAGGCCGTGGATTCTTCGGCAATCATCATGCTGCCGGGATATTCGCCGTGCGTTTTCTCATTGATAAACCGCAGCAGGCTGATGGCTTCCAGATTCTCCCGGCCGCCGTGCTGATTGGGCACCCACTCGCCAGCTTCGCGGCTGTAATCCAGGTACAGCATCGACGCGACGGCATCGACCCGTAGACCATCGATGTGGTACTTGTCCATCCAGAACAGCGCGTTCGACGCCAGGAAGTTGCGCACCTCGGTGCGGCCGTAGTTGAAGATCATCGTGCCCCAGTCCGGATGCTCACCCTGACGCGGGTCAGCATGTTCGTACAGGGCCGAACCATCAAAGCGCCGCAAACCGTGGGCGTCGCGCGGGAAGTGGGCAGGCACCCAGTCCAGAATCACGCCGATATCGTGCTGATGGCAGTAGTCCACAAAATACATGAAGTCCTGCGGCGTGCCATAACGGCTGGTCACCGAGAAGTAACCCACCGTCTGATAGCCCCAGCTGCCGGAATACGGATGCTCACTGACGGGCAGCAGTTCAATGTGCGTGTGCCCCATCTCCGTACAGTATTCCACCAGCTGATGAGCCAGGTCGCGGTACGAAAGCCAGCCGTTCACGCGTGACGGATCGCGGCGCCAGCTGCCCAGATGCACCTCGTAGATGCTGATGGGCTGCTCTAGCATGTTCATGCCGCGGCGGCGGTCCATCCACTGCGTATCGCCCCAGTAGTAGTCCGTCAGATCGGTCACAATCGAAGCGGTGCGTGGCGGCAGTTCCGCGGCGAAGCCAAACGGGTCGGACTTATCGATGACATCGCCGTCGCAGGTGGTCACGCGGTACTTGTAGGTTTCCTTGGGCGCCATCTCTGGCACAAACAGTTCCCACACGCCGCTGGGAACCAGCTTCTTCATCGGATGTTTGCGCGTGTCCCAGTCGTTAAAGTCGCCGACCAGACTGATGCTGCGGGCGTTGGGCGCCCACACCGCAAAGTTCACACCTTTCACGCCATCCACTTCGCGCATCTGGGCGCCGAATTTGTCGTAAGCGTGTAACAAAGATCCTTCGCCAAACAGATGCAGATCAAATTCGGTGAGTAGGGGGTCGAAGGAATACGGGTCGTGCATAGTAATCTGGTCGCCTTGGCGATTGGTGGTGCGAAGCCTGTAGTGGGGCCGTTGCTTCTGATTATTGTCACGTTGCTGCTGCGGGGGCAACGGGCAGATCGCTTCAAATAGTCCCGCAGGATGAATCCGCCGCATGGCAACCGGCTGGTTTCCTGCGGTATGTTCGACCCACACCTGTTGCGAATC
The DNA here is from genome assembly GCA_965233625.1 of Pirellulaceae bacterium. GTDB lineage: Bacteria > Planctomycetota > Planctomycetia > Pirellulales > Pirellulaceae. The sequence continues at coordinate 4,345,831 of OZ247499.1, read as the reverse complement.
CGGTAGAAACGCACGGACAGCCATCGCAGGGCGGCCATCAACTTCAAACTCATGGGCGCCAAGGACTTCCCCTGGGTTCCAATGAACTCCCTCAACCAACGCGGCAACGCTCTTGAGCGGAATTGTGGTGCGCATCGCATCCTCCGTGAAACTTCTGCAGACACACCCCGCAACCTTTCTGATGGCTGCGGGCGTCACTGTGCCATTATCGGACAGTTGTCTTGCGATGTCTTAGATTTTGACGGCATTCGCGTCAACCGTAAAGGCGTAGAAATCCCCTATAACGCATTTGCCCATCAGCCGCGGAAGAACCCGCATATACCGTGAATACCACAGCGAAGATATCGTGTGCAGCATCCGCACGTAACGACGCATGATCTTCCTTTAGCGGGAAGATCAAGCCTGGCTGGCGGCGGTATCGAGGGTGGCGGAATTTTCCTCGTTGCGGCGCAGAATCAGGCGTTTCCGCTGCGATCTGCCGCCAAAATGCGGCGCGGGAACCGCTTGCGACGCGTTCGTCGCGTGCGGTGGATCCATCCGCCACACCCGGCAATGCACGTCATGAAACTCAAGCGCCCGGTCAATCCGCCGCCACAGGTCGTGGTTCTTCACCGGCGCCAGATTCTCGAACCGTTCCCAGCGGAAACCATTATCCCGCCAGTCGGCCAGGTGCCGTCGCAACCCGCGGCCGACATAATCGCTTTGTGTCAGCAGGCGGACGTTGGAAGGCTGATCCAGCGCCTCAAGCCCACGCACCACGGCCAACAGCGACAGGCGGTTCATACCCGCCGGCTCGACATCGCCCGCTTCCAGTCGCGGACCGCCGCTGAGCGACTCTAGCGTAAACTTCCAGGCGCCGAACTGCTCTGCAAAGCCTTCTTCGGCAACGGGCTTAGCTTCGCACAACAGCAGGTAAGCAGGCTTCTGGCTCTGCTCAACCGGACGGGGCGAAACAAAGTCTGGTGTGACAAAGTCTGACATGATGGTTGGCTCCTACGCGACGCAAAGTGCGCTTACGTTGATGCGACCATCCGTTGTCCAAACACCGGCAGACCTGCTGCGCGAGCAGTCCGCCCTAGCTTGCTTATCGGCGCCCGCCGCCCTTCCCGCAAACTTTACCCTGCCGGCAACGTGTAAAAATAGCAGCCCGCTGCGGAATGCGCAGGAGACGACGATTAAATCAGAAGAGCCGTAGGTCAGGCGCCTGCCTGACGACGAAACGGAATCCACCCTAACCACCGTCAGGCAGGCGCCTGACCTACGGGTTCTGACGGTGCATCACTTATCAATCACGAACAGCCCGTACTTCATGGCGCCTGTGTAGTAGGCGGTCAGAATCCGCCAGAGCGTTACCGCGAAGATCCAGTCTGTATTGCGGCGTTTCCAGAGTTCGCTGCGATAATGACGATCCGTCGCCAGATTCGCCGCCAGACGCCATGCGCAGATCGACCAGGTCTTTCGCACACGTTTACTCAAATCGCTATACCCGTGCAGCTTCAGACCGGCATTCGCGATCAGCGTTTCATACTCGCTTCGCGAAGCCATCGACGGCAGCCGCCCTTCCCGGCAGATCGGCTCTAACAGATGCCGCACTTCCCAGCGGTGCGGTTTCTCATCGGCAAGCCAGGCAATGATGGCCGCCCTGGCGCCAGGCTTTAGCACGCGGCGGATCTCGTCGAAGTAACGCTGTTTGTCCACCACGTGCGAAACGCATTCGATAGAAATCAACGCGTCAAACGAGGCTTCCGGCAGTTCATTCTGCTCCCAGTTGCGCAGCAGATACTGCGGATTGTCGCCGTCGGTCTGCTCACAGGCAAAGCGATGCTGCGAACTGGAAATGGTCAGCCCGGTCACTTCGGCGCCGTACTCTTTGGCCAGATGCCGCGCGGCGCCGCCATATCCGCACCCCACATCGCAGACCCGGTCGCCCTTGCCGATGCCGGCCGCAGCAGCAACATGGTCAACCAGTTGCACCACGGCTTGCTCCGCAGGTTCACGCCCGGAAAGCCAAAGTCCGTGGTGCACATGTTCGCCCCACATCTCGCGGTAGTACCGGTCGAGCTGGTCGTAGTGCAACGCAACGGCTTCGGAAGTCTGCGTCTGCCGGGGAATAATCATCCACCTGCCTATGACAGTTTGCGGATCGTTGTGCGATTGTCACTGGCTGCGCTAACGCAATAAGTTTACGCAAAGGTTTACGTAAAGACGCACAACCAGGACGGAACGGATGTCTATAAGAATAGACGAATCGCACGCACGCATGGGCAGACGCGTGGAAAGATACGCCGGCCGGCGTCGCGACTCAGTTGCCTAGCAGGCCCTGCGCTACCCGGTACGGCCGCAGGCCGCCCACACGGACAGAGATGTACATCACCTTGGCGACGCCCCGGCACAGAAGGGGGTGGGTCGCGTTTTCGCAGGCGCAGTTCAGATCTTTCAGGAATTTACGGTCGCAGGCGCGACGGTTGGCGCCGGTCTTCGTGTAGCACGCATCGTGCCCGCGGCATGCTGGGCGGAAATCCGCTCCGAAGGCTTCCTGCGGTGTCAGCTTACGGATGATCGGCGGATTTGACGCAGAGCCACAGGGACAGTCGTCAGCGTGCACCTGGCACAGGCTGCCTGCAAATAGCGTGATTGCGATTGCCGCGGTGGCGTAAAAAATCGGCCGCATCGGTAAAATCCTTGAGTAGTGTACTGATTACAATTTACCTCATTGTTTACGTTTATCACCCTGCGATTAAAATGTTCGCCCACGAACTGCCCACCTGACGTCTCTGCTTGCCGTCTATGCGGCTTCTGACGGATACACAAGCCGGCAAGCCACACTGGAACCCTTCCAAGATGAACTTCAGCCTGCTCCACCGCTGCCTGCCCGCCTGGCTCACGATCACCCTATGCGTGTTTATCGCTACAAACGTCGCCCCGGCGGCGCCACGGCCACGCCTGCAGATCATCAATGGCAGTGACGAAACGGTCGAGGTGACCTGGCTATCAGCTGATGGCCGTCGCGTGCCCAATGGTGTGATCCCGCCGGGTGAAGACAACGTGATTACGACCACCATCGGTCACCGCTTTGAAGTTGCGGGCCGTCGCTCGAAGCAGAAATCCTTGGTGACTTGTAATTACACGGTGCAGGGCTTCCGCTTTGATCCGGCTGGCCGCGATGGCGTGCCCCGGTTCTACACACAAAGCATTAGTGCGAACGGCTTCCCGGTGGTGGCTTCGGCAAGTGTCAATCCGTACGCGCTGAAAGAGGCGGCTTATCTGCTGAACATGATGCTGGCTCAACGGCCGGATGTTTTGAAAGCGATGGTCGGCAGCGGCGCCCGCATGTGCATCATCGCCCATAACGAATTTACCACCGACCTGCCCGAGTTCGCCCATCTGGGTAAAGGGAAATCAAGAGACTTCCCCGGCATCACCGCCAAAGACTTCTGGGACGCCCGCGCCCGCGGCACCGGTGGCAGCCAGACAGATCCGTTCTGCTCCTGCGGAGAAGAGAACGTGCTGGGCTATCCGGGCGATCCGTATTCGACCGAGTGCATTCTGATCCACGAATTCGCCCACAATATTCACCTCCGCGGCATGGTGAACGTGGACCCGACGTTCGATCAGCGATTACGCGCGACTTACAACCGTGCGATGAAGACCGGGCTGTGGAAGGGCAAGTACGCCAGCGTGAACCATCACGAATACTTTGCCGAAGGCGTGCAATCCTGGTTTGACGATAACCGCGAGAACGATCACGACCACAACCACGTCAACACCCGCAAAGAACTGCTCGAATACGACCCGGGCCTGGCCGCGATGTGCAAGGAAGTGTTCGGCGACACGAAGCTCCGCTACACCAAGCCGGCGACCCGGCTTCAAGGACATCTGGCCGGATACAATCCCCGCCAGGCGCCAACCTTCAAATGGCCCGCGCGGCTCACCGCCGCCCAGAACGCCATCCGCGCCCAGGCCCGTGCTCGCGGCAAGTAACAAGCAGAAGGAAAGGACGACCGCTGCAATGAATTTGTTTGATACGCACGCTCACCTGGACGATCAGCAGTTTGACGATCGCCGCGCGGAGGTTGTCGAAACCGCCGTTGCGGCAGGTGTAACGCGGATGATCGCCGTCGGCTGTACGGCGGCAGACAGCGCAAGCAGCGTGGACATCGCACAGCAGTTCGCGCCGGTGTTCGCTTCCGTTGGCATCCAGCCAAATTACACGCACGAGGTGGAGCCAGGCGACTGGGACAAGATTGTTGCGCTAGCCAAGCAGCCCAAGGTTGTGGCGCTGGGCGAAACGGGGCTGGACCGCTACTGGGACCATGCGCCGTTTGACGTGCAGCAGGATTACTTCGACCGCCACATCCGGCTTTCGCAGGAAACCGGGCTGCCCTTCATCGTCCACATGCGCGAGTGCGGCGCCGACATTGTCGAGATGCTCACCGCAGCACGATCACGCGGCGAATTGCGGGGCGTAATGCACTCCTTCACCGGTGACGAAGCGCTGATGCAGCAGTGCGTAGACCTGGGCCTATACATCAGCTTTGCCGGAATGGTCACCTTCAAAAAGTCGGACGAACTACGCGCCGTAGCAGCCGCCACACCCGGCGACCGGATTCTGGTCGAAACCGACAGCCCCTATCTCTCGCCCCACCCGCACCGCAGCAAACGCCCCAATCATCCCGCCATGGTCGTCCACACCGCCCAATGCATCGCCACCACACGCGGCGTCACACTCGAAGCATTTGCCGAGCAGACGACGGCGAATGCACTGACGCTGTTTGACCGCTGTTAATCCGCCCGTTTCATTCCGTTGTATCCTGCTGCCCATTGAACGAAGAACATATTTTTGAACGGTTGGAGCGACGCCCGTCCTATTACTGAAAAGCGGGTTGCAGAACGCGGACCCGTGTGGCGTACGCCGCGGTGGTCGTATGTTCCGCAACTCTGGTTTCATCTTTTGCGCAGAATTGCGCCGAAATTACTGCACCGGCTGGGTTTGATGGCCGTCATTAAAGTCGCGTTACAACAGGCCCCGCTCATGGATGCGTTGCCCGTGGTGCCCGCCTTCGTGGTGATCATGACTATTCTCGCTACGCAAGCGCTCATCGTGACTGCGTTTCCGTCCGTGGTGGAAGTACGCAGTCAGTCGATTCTGGTGCGGAGTTTTCTAAGTCGCCTTGAGATCAAGGCGGAAGCCATCAATTCTTTCGCTCTAAGAATCGACGATCTCGGTCGCATACGGCTTTTCATCTTTTTTCAGTACCGCCAGAAACAATTGGGCTACGTCACAGGCGTGCCGCCTGCTGTCGATCTCTGGCGCCTGGACCAGTCAATAAGAAAGCTGACCGGCGAAGAACGCGATTCTACGGTGTAGCGCCGCTGGCTCACGACAGCCGACCTGGCTTTTGGAAGGCATGCGGAGCGTTCCCTAGTGATCTGCATCCGTGCTAATGTGGCTGGCTTTAACTTTATAGCCACTGCAATGATTGACAGTCCCCCGTTACCAGGGTTACACTTCGCGGATTGAAAGCCCTGTAACACGCGTGGTTGATGCTGCGCGTTCCGTTCGACTTGGCTGCCTGCATCGTGATGACGGATCGTGCATATGATGGTGGCGACTTCTTTTCCGCAGCTTCTGCGGCAGGGCGAATGTACGGAGTGACGCCGTGCATGTTCTTCTTACCTGCGCAACCTCGCGACAGGCTTCACCCAGGCAAGATGTTGGAGAGACTTCACCAGTGACACATTTCTGGCACAATTGGATGGCGCCCGCAGCGCTGGTCATGGCGATGATCGCCACGCTTCAGATGCCCGCACCGTTGATCTATGCACAAGACGCTGCCGCAGACGCCGCACCGGCAGACGGCGCCACAGAAGACGCGGCTGAACCAGACGGCGCTGCCAGCGAACCCGGCCCGGCCGCCGGTGCGGATGATGAACCTGGCGCAGATAAGCCCAGCGAAAGTAAGCCCGCCGCTGCCGCTGCAGGCGGCGAAGGGCTTGGCGCCTTGGAATACGTGTTCTGGGGCATCGCGTTTGTCGCTTCGATCGTCGCGCTGATTCAGGCGTATGTCTTCTACAAACAGATGATGGCGGCCGACGAAGGCACCGACCGCATGAAAGAAATCGCCGGTTATGTCCGCGATGGTGCGGCGGCTTATCTGACGCAGCAGTACAAAGTCGTGTTCGCCTTCTTCGTGGTGATCGGCATCCTGCTGACGGCCGGCGCCTTTATGAATGTGCTCAGCGGCTATGTGCCCGTAGCGTTTCTTACCGGGGGTCTGTTCTCCGGTCTGGCCGGTTTCTTCGGCATGAAGACTGCCACCTGGGCCAGCAGCCGCACGGCAGCGGGCGCTGAGAAATCTTTGAACGCCGGCCTGCAGGTTGCTTTCCGCAGTGGCGCCGTGATGGGGCTGACGGTCGTCGGTCTGGGGCTGTTGGATATCACCATCTGGTACGCGATTCTGCGGTGGGGCTTTGATGTGGGCCTGGCGGAAATTACGGTCACCATGCTGTGCTTCGGCATGGGCGCCAGCAGCCAGGCGCTGTTCGCGCGTGTGGGCGGCGGTATCTTCACCAAGGCCGCAGACGTCGGCGCCGACCTGGTGGGTAAAGTGGAACAAGGTATCCCCGAAGATGATCCGCGCAACCCCGCCACCATCGCCGATAACGTCGGCGACAACGTGGGCGATGTGGCTGGCATGGGCGCCGATCTTTATGAATCCTATTGCGGTTCGATCCTGGCAACGGCCGCGCTGGGCGTGGCGGCGTTTGCTTCCGTGGAAGTCAGCGGCGGCGTGGGCGAAGCGGGTCAGCTTCGCGCATTGTTCCTACCGATGTCGATCGCGGCGGTGGGCATCTTCCTTTCCATCTTTGGCATCTACATGGTGCGGACCAAAGAAGACGCCAGCCAGAAGGCGTTGCTTTCGGCCCTGGGCCTGGGCATCAATATTTCGACCGTGGCCGTAATCTTCGCATCGGTCGGGCTGACTTACCTGCTGATGCCGCAGTATCTGGGCGTATCGGGCAGCGTTGTTGTAGGTCTGATTGCAGGCTGGCTGATTGGTAAGTGGACCGAATACGTGACCAGCGACGAATATCAGCCGACCCGCAAATTGGCGGAACAAGCCGTCACCGGTCCGGCGACCGTGATTATCGGCGGTGTGGCCGACGGCATGAAAAGCGTGTGGGCGCCGGTTCTGGTCGTGTGCGCCGCCACGCTAATGGCCTTCGCCCTGGCAAGTAGCGAAACCTTTATAGACTTCAATAACTACGCCCGCGGGATGTACGATGTGAAGTTCTTCGCACTCGGTCTGTACGGCGTGGGCATCGCTGCCGTCGGCATGCTAAGCACGCTGGGCATCACGCTGGCGACCGACGCTTACGGCCCGATTGCCGATAACGCGGGCGGCAACGCTGAGATGGCCGGTCTGGAACCCATCGTGCGCGAACGCACCGACGCCCTCGACAGCCTCGGCAACACCACGGCGGCCACCGGCAAAGGCTTTGCGATTGGTTCGGCGGCGTTGACGGCTCTGGCTTTGCTGGCCGCGTATATCGAAGAAGTCCGCGTCGGCTTTGAACGCTGGGCGAACGATCCCGGCGCCCTGGTCGCTTCGGCAGATGGCGCCACAGGTTGGCACAAGGTGACCAATCAGCTTGCTATTCACACCGAGAAAGTAACCGGCGACGACGGCAAGGAGAAAGTTCATGGCGAAGCGTACCTCATCTTCCCCGAAGACGCCCGCCGCGACGCCTGGATGGCACTGCCGCCCGGCGCCTTGAAAGAAGTCCGCTACGATGAAGAATTCGACCGCGAACTGGCGATCCTCACCAGCGGCGATAAGAGCGTGGCGATACCGATGCTTTCGGCCAAGACCGCTACGCTGCCCGACTATGCCCGCTATTATGATGCGTCGCTGATGAATCCCAAAGTGCTGGTCGGCGTATTCATCGGCTGCATGGCGACCTTCGTCTTCTGCGCCATGACCATGCAGGCTGTCGGCCGCGCCGCGCAAGGTATGGTGGAAGAAGTCCGGCGGCAGTTCCGCGAGAAGCCAGGCATCATGGACAACACCGAAACGCCCGACTACAAGGCGCCGGTGGCGATCAGCACGCTGGCGGCTCAAAGAGAAATGGTGCTGCCTTCGCTGCTGGGCCTGGTCACGCCGGTGCTGACCGGCCTGCTGCTGGGCGTCGGCGGTGTGCTGGGGTTGCTGGTCGGAACGCTGACCTGCGGCTTCTGTGTGGCGATCTTCATGGCCAACTCGGGCGGCTCGTGGGATAACGCCAAGAAGTATATCGAAAGCGGCGCCCACGGCGGCAAAGGCACCGATGCTCACAAAGCCGCCGTCGTCGGCGACACCGTTGGCGACCCGTTCAAAGACACCAGCGGGCCAAGCCTGAACATTCTCATCAAGCTAATGAGTATGGTCAGCGTGGTCGTCGCCGGACTGGTCGTGCGTTACAGCCTGATGGCGATGGGCATTTTCTAAAGCTTTGTGACCCAACAGCCCTCTGCTGCAGGAATTGGCAGAGGGCCTACGGTGGAGCCACATCTGGCTCATTCACCTACAAACGCGCGGCTATGCGTCAGGAGAAAATAATGAGGGGGACCTCCGAGCTGCAATTTCTTAAATTGCCGGCAGTCGGTCCGCATTCGGTCGCCGCCCCCTCATGGAATAGCTGCGCACTCCCTGCACAACCAGATGTATCAACAGCGCGTTCCAGATCCGGCGTGGCCGCCAGAATGATTTGGAGTGACTCTCGCAAACACCTTGTTCTTATGGTTTACGGCAAGGGTGATAAGTGCCGTAAATAAAGGTACTTACGAAGCTCTGGAAAGTTGCGAAGCTGATACCTTCAAGCGTAAATAACGATAAAGGGCAATTGTGCGAAGATAGCTTTGAATGTCAAGCAACACAGGAGAAGTTTCACCAATTTTGTGGATAAATTGTTGATAAGTCTGCCACAGTGTCTATTTGTTCAGCGCCTGGCGGAACCACATGCGAAGCTGCTTCCGCTGCGGGCTATCCCGCAAAACCCACGTATCTGTGTGGGCGGCGCCGGGCAGTGCGACGAAGGTGAATTTACCGTCTGGTTTCGCCTCTTTCAAATACTGGCGGGTGGCGGCGACGCTGGTTTCGTGGCTGATAAACTGCGGACGGTTCCCCAGTCGCTTCAGCCTCACGGTGGCCGCCGCGCGCGATCGCTGCCCGCGTAGCCCCATTTCCGCACGCCATCGTAATGACTGTGGCAGATAAAGCCTTTCCACAACTTGGCGATGGCGTCATTGTGCAGCCCGATATAGTTGCAGGCAATGGCGCCGCGTGAGAAACCCGCGATGAAGACGTTCTCTGCGTCTCCGCCGTATTCCTGACAGACGCGCTGCACGGTCTGCTGGCAATAAGCGACGGTTGCTTTCACATCGCCCCACCAGGTTTCCTGGTTGCGTTTCTCCTGCGAATTCACATAGGGCATGCAGATCCAGATCACATCTTTACCGGCTGCAAGACCGTAGCCCAAAGCACTTCCTTCCACACGCCCGGTGCTGGTCCGCCACTTATTGCCCGCGTACTCCACCACCACGGGATACTTCTTCCCCGGTTGCCAGTTGGTAGGAAGATACAGCAGGTGATAAACGTCCGTGCCCCGGTAGTCCGCATTCTGCTGCCGTACGCGCCGACCGGCAGCAGGCGCACCCTCTGTTACCGCGGGCACAACCAGATCCGGCTGTTCCGCCGCACAGCACGCGGCGTCCATCAGCAGCGCGGTGAACACGCACATCGCTAAACAGCGGACACACGTAGCCACGGTGCTTTCCACGCGTTCTTCACGACGTGAATTAAGAAACATGATGCAGAGACTTCCAGAAGGGGGGGAATCACCGATATTCAGCAGGAAAGCACGGTGCTTATACTAGGTCCATCTTAACCATTCGTACCCGGCGGGCAGAGCCGAATGCGCTGCCACAGCCCATTCTCAGAGGTGAACTATGAAGGGAATTCAACGCGGCCGCGGCTTCACGCTGGTAGAGCTGCTTGTTGTGATCGCAATTATCGGCGTGCTTGTGGCGCTGCTGCTGCCGGCCGTTCAAGCGGCGCGGGAAGCGGCGCGACGGATATCCTGCACGAACAAGCTGAAGCAGTTCGCCCTGGCGATGCACAACCACCACGATTCGTACACTAAGTTCCCGCCGGCGTTCAGCTCTGTGGTGCACAATGTGACATCGTCAAAAGGCCTGGAAATCAGTCAGGTGGCCGGTCAGGGCGCCCCGTGGTCCGTGCGGATCCTGCCCTACATGGAACAGGACAACCGCTACGACACTTTTGATATCACGGGCGGTTTCACCGGCCGCTATTCCGAAGGCGGCGCCAACCGCGACGCGATCTATCAGGTGAACACCGCGTTCCACTGCCCCTCGAACCCGAACGCCGGGCCGGACTCGGTTCAGACAAGTTATGTCTGCGTCGCCGGGGGCGGCACCGAAGCAGAAGCTTACGCCACGGCCAGCAGTTCATGCTGCACCGCGCGGATCTTCTACAACAATGGTGTGACGTACATCAATTCAGAATCAACCTTCGGCGACATCACCGATGGATCAAGCAACGTGTTTCTGATCGCCGAAACCCGCTATCAGGCCACGCAGGCTGGCGCCGGCACCCAGTATCCCTCGTGGGCTGGGACAACACGCGCCGGCGGCGGCAGCGGTGGCGGCGGCCATTGCTGCACTTCTTCTGTGACGATGGGCGCCGCGGTGGATGGGATCAATAGCTCGGATTACGATCCGGCGACTTCCTTCCGCGTCGAGCCTGTCATGCGCGGCTTCGGCAGCCACCATCCGGGCGGTTGTCAGATCGCCATGGCGGACGGTTCGGTTCACTTCTTCACGGAAACGATGGACATCAACACCTATCGCGATCTTGCCGCTCGCGGCGACGGCCTGCCGGTAGGAGGTTACTCAAATTGAGCGCACTATCCCGCTATGTTTTCCTGCTAGTGCTTGCGTTACTGCTGGCCGGCTGCGGACCCTCCGGGCCGGAACGCTACGAGCTTACCGGCCAGGTGACTCTGAACGGGGAGCCCGTACCCTCAGGAGAAATCATCTTTGAACCTGATCCTGCAGAAGGGAATGTAGGCCCGCAAAGCCGCAACATCATTACGGGCGGCTCTTTCGAGACGGAGTACGACAACGGCGTCGTGCCCGGCGCGGTGATTGCCACCATCAAGCCGCACGACGGCAATCCCCATCCGGAAAACCGCTTCGGCCTGCCGACGCACAAGACCGTGCAGATTCACTTCGAGATGCCGCGCGAAAACACCGACCGCAACTTCGAAGTGACCGACGGCAAGCCTCCCAAATAGGCCGCCCGTCGCCCGCAGCCGTTCTTCGACCGGGCGCGATCCTCCTTCTGAGATCGCGCCGCTGCTGCGCGTCTTCACAGCCGCCGACCCGCCGGAAGTCCGGGCAATTGCCGGTTTCTATTTGACTTCCGCTGCGCTGATCGCAGAGTTTAGCGCAGTCTGGCGTTGCGTTTTTTCGCGGTGTATCGCCATAATTACTTACGTATCGCGTATTTACGCAATACCCGGCGCCTCAGTGGGCAGCGGGTGACGGGCCGCAGCGGGAAGCTAACGCCCTTGGAAAGTGGTAACAACATGCCAACAATATCTAATGGATTGCCGGCCATCGACGGTCAGATCACAACGCGCGAAGAATTTATCCTGGCTCCCTACGCGTTTCACAGCAGTAGTTCGCGTGGGCGGAAGTACGAAGAAGCCGGACACCCGTACCGCGGCCCCTTTCAGCGCGATCGCGACCGAATTGTGCACTCGGCCGCCTACCGCCGTTTAAGCGGCAAGCTGCAAGTTTTTACGGGTGAGTTTGGTGAGTACCATCGCACACGGCTAACGCACACGCACGAAGTGGCATCAGTCGCCCGCACGATGGGCCGCGTCCTGCGGCTGAATGAAGACTTTATCGAAGCGCTTGCGCTGGTGCACGACATCGGCCATCCGCCGTTCGGCCACGCGGGAGAAGAGGCGCTCAATCAGTGCGTGCTGGCAGATGGCGGCTTCTCGCACAACCGCTTCGCCCTGACGCTTGTGGAGCAACTAGAACGCCCTTCACGTGAATACCCCGGCCTGAACCTGACGTACGAAGTGCTCGCCGGCCAGACGGCGCGGGTGGACAAAAGCGAGAGAACGGGCGACACACCGCTGCTGGAAATTCAGCTGGTGGATGCTGCCGACAGCATTGCGTACAACGCGCACGATCTGGACGATGCGTTAGAGCTGAACTTGATAACGCTTGAAGAAGCCGCCGCGCATTCGTCGCTGGTCGCCCAGGCGGCCGATCACGCCAGCCGTCACTACACGCTGACATCGGGCGAAGCGCGGCGCAAAGCGATTGTGCACGAACTGATCGAACGGCAGGTCAGCGATCTGCTTCACGAAAGCCGCAACAGCATTGAAGACGCCGCGCCGCAGAGCGCGGAACAGGCCTGTGTGCAGCGCGTGCGGATCAGTCACTCAAGCGGCATGGCAGCGCAGCGCCGCGAGCTTTCCGAATTCCTGTTCCGCAATGTCTACCGCCACCGCCGCGTGGTGAAAGTTTGCAGCGGCGGTCAGCAGCGGTTGCAGGAAATGTTCGACCGCCTGACGGCCGAACCATCGCTGATTCCGCGTGCGTTTCAACACCGGCTGCACGAAGCCGGACCGGGCCGGGCAGCCGTGGAATACCTGGCCAGCCAGACCGACCGCGGGGCCGACCGCGCCTATCAGCACCTTTGCCAGCCGTAACGCGTCACCGGCGTTTCTTCAGTGCGGGCAGATCTTTCAGCGGCTCCATCGGCAATGCGTCAATCGCGTTGGGCATCGATGGCATAACGCCAGGCGGTGGAAACGCGGATTCAGGAATCGCCCGCAGATCGCCGTTCTGATCTTTCTCCGCCAGCATCGAATACTGCTTGCCCGCGGCGCCCTGCGTATCGAAGCGGCCCCAGTACACCCGGTTTACGGGGTTGTAGAAATACACATAGCGTGGTCGCGACGGATAGTAGATGCAGAAGTTGTGGTGATACACATCAAACTGCGGTGACGGCTTGAAATAGTAGTAACGGTAGAAATAGCCGTTCTCTGCATGATGGCTCCACGCAGAATAATACTGCCTGTATCCGGCATGCGATGTGTCAGCACTTGTCATTATGACAGACATTGTCACAAGAGTGCATACGTAAGGGAGCGTTTTGAATATCTGTTGAGGGGAGGGCATGGTTTGATCTCCATAATTTCCGCTACTGAAAACCGCAACAGCGTCCGGGTGAAAGACTCTTACTTGAGTCATTCCTCAGGCAGCGAATATGCAGTTATCAGCAACAGGTCGAAGGCGCAGCGCAGCAACAGGGCTAAGCGGCGATTCATGAAACGACGCTTCTCAATCATCCACGCGCAAAACGCGCCGCGATGTTACACGCCCCGTGATTTAATTTTCCGCTGCCGGCAGATGATGCAGCGCCACGATGGTGTCGTACAGCGCGTGCGAACCAACCGCGATACCAAAGCCGCGGTAGAGAAACAGCAAAGAGAAAAACACGCCGGCCAGAAACCGGAAGGTGAAAGAATAGAATTGCAGTTCGTCGCCAAAACCCGTGAAAATCCGATAATGCGCCGCCGCAAACAGCAGGCTGGTCACCGCCGCAGCCACCGCGAAGCTGACCTGCCAAGATTGCTTGCACAGACGCAACGCCCCCGCAATCACCGGCAACAGCATCAAACGGAACAGCAGTTCTTCGTAGATCCCGGCGCCGAACGCGCCCGTCAATCGGCTGGCAACGGTCACCCAGGGGGATTCCGCCGCGGAACCCTCCGCAGCTTCGCCGGCAGTCGTTTGCAACGAATTCTCTGGCGCCGGCGCCGCAGGCATCAACCGCGCCAGCCCCTGCGCCATTGCCAGCACCAGAAAGCCCCACATGATGGATTCCGCCAGCATCAACGCCAGCGGACGGGCCTTAAGACGCCACGGCTGATGCGACACATAATGCCAGCCCAGCAGCACAGCGACCGTCAACAACGGCAACAGGAAATACTGACCAAAACCTGTCAGCCGCAGCAGTTCACGCAGCCACACATCGGCGCCATTACGCGCCGCCTCGGGACCGATCGCCAGCAGTCCGCCTTCGTAAATAATCAGCATCGGCGCCACAAACGCCAGGCAGACCAGGGGCCGTCGGGACTCGCTCCAATAGCCAGACCCACACCCCTCTTTAGAACCATTTTCCTTCTTGTCCTTGGACATACAGTGACGTCGCTCACGAAGTGCGCAGGGCGTATTTACCGATAGTTGTAACCTTTCTCACTTGGTGCGGCTACAGCTCCCCCATGGACAAATGAAGCCATTCCCCATGCCGTGCACCGGGATTCGCTTATTGCGGAATATGAAGCCCGTGCTAAGATTTACTGTTGAATTTTCATTCATAGATATTTCTATCTATCCCTCTCTCCTACTCGAAAAGACTGCCAATGAAACGTTCTGGTTTTACACTTGTTGAACTTCTTGTCGTGATCGCCATCATCGGCGTTCTTGTTGCACTACTGCTCCCCGCTGTCCAGGCTGCCCGCGAAGCCGCCCGCCGTTCGAGCTGCACGAACAATATGAAGCAGATCGGCTTGGCGCTGCACAACCATCACGACACCTACGGCAACCTGCCTCCGGGATACCTGTACCGTGGCGGCGATAACAAGGCGAACTATGGTTGGGCCACCTGGATTCTACCGTTTCTCGAACAGGAAAACCTGTACGATCAGCTCGACCCGATGAACATCCCGCTGTACGACCGGTACACAAGTTCCGCCTCGGCAGCTGATAAAGCCCTGCTACAAACTCCCATTCCTGGCTACCGCTGCCCATCGGACACGGGTCCAGACCTCGCTACCAGCCTACGGTTTGGCGGCTCTGACCATTTCGATGTTGCGCTGTCCAACTACGTCGGCTGCGCCGGCTGGAGCAACTCGCCCGGCTACCCTATCCGCGCCGATGACTGCGGCGGC
Source organism: Pirellulaceae bacterium (assembly GCA_965233625.1). Classification (GTDB taxonomy): domain Bacteria; phylum Planctomycetota; class Planctomycetia; order Pirellulales; family Pirellulaceae. The sequence continues at coordinate 4,330,789 of OZ247499.1, read as the reverse complement.
ATGCTTTATGGCAACAGCAACAAGCGGTTCGCCGACTGCACCGACGGCACCAGCCAGACGATGATCGTCAGCGAACGCGGCTTTAACAGCCATGCAGCTACATGGCTCGGCGTCGGTCAAAACCACGGCTATGGCAACACGCAGACGCTGCGGACCCTCTTCCGTGCTGGGTTCACGATCAACTTCGATTACACCGGAGCCGGTCAGCCACAGAACGAAGGCAAAGGCTACGGCAGCTTCCACCCGGGCGGCGTGAATGTCCTGCTAGTCGATGCATCTGTCCGTTTTATTCCAGAAACGACCGATAAAAACACCGTGTTGCAGCCGCTTTCATACCGTGCTGATGGCAACGTCTTCCAGCTTCCTTAGTCTCAGCTTTCTGGCTAGTGCTACCCGTAAAGTTCTCGTGTGCGGAGATTTCATGCATCGTTTGACGGTTAATTTCGTTCTGTTGAGCATCTGCTGCCTTGCAGCGGCTGGTTGCGGCCCTGGGCTGCAAGAAGTAACGGGTAAGGTTACGCTGGACGGGAAACCCGTACAGGGTCTGGAGGTCAATTTTGAACCAGTTGACCCATCGACCGGAGGCACAGCCACTGGCTATACACAGGCTGATGGCTCCTTCAAGCTGCATTACCCAGGACGGAAGACCGGCGCCCCTCCGGGCGAGTACATCGTCCGCATCGTAGGCGCCGAAGTTGACGATGGTCCACCTGTCCGCGTGCCGGCCAAGTATGGCAGCAAGTCGGAACTGAAAGCCACCGTCGGCAGCGGCGAACCCCACGTCTTTGAACTTACGACCAAGTAGCGCGTCTTCCTGGAAGTCACGCTGCGCGCAATCGAAATACGGACCCTGCTGAATACCGGCAGGGTCCGTTTTCTTTTTGATCGCGTCGTTTTAGATCGCGTTCTTTTAGATCGCGATCCGCTAAATCGCGTCTTCGCCCCGTTCGCCGGTGCGGATGCGGACACAATCGTCCATAGGCAGGACAAACACCTTGCCATCGCCAATCTGGCCGGAATCGCCGGAACGGCCGCCTTTGATAATGGCGTTGACCGTTGGCTCGACAAAGTCGTCGTTAACGGCGATCTGAATCTGCACTTTGCGGAGCAGGTTGGTGGAGAAATCCCGCCCTCGGAAAACTTCCGTCTGGCCTTTCTGGCGGCCGAACCCCTGACAATCCATCACCGTCAGACGGAAGACCTCAACTTCTGTCAACGCTTCCTTAACCGCTTCAAGCCGGCTCGGCTGGATGATGGCGATAACAAGCTTCATCGGTCCGCTGTCTTTCTCACATGTACCCGTGGCTGCCACAACGCCGCATTATATCCGGGACACCCTGACGTTAGAAGACGGCAACGTCCGCACGGTGGCAGCCGTGTGCATTGAAATGTTTGACAATGCTAGCGGCGAGCAAGTATTCTACAAATAGTTTGCAGCCTAACTAATTTCATATCATGTAATTTGCCGTAACGCAAAATGAATAGACCAGACTCTCCGCTGCAAGATTACGACTTTGAGAGCAGTCTGGGCGTTTGGCTGGTGACGACATCGCACGCCTATCAGCAGAAATTCCAGCACAATCTGCCTGAAGGCATTACTTACCGGCAATGCCAGACGCTTGGCTACCTGGCGATGGAAGGGCCGCTATCCCAGAGCGAACTTGCCTCGCGGATGATGATCGAGGCGGCCACGCTCTCCTGCGTGATTGACCGGATGGAACGCGATGGCTGGCTGCGGCGGGTGCGCTGCCCGGAAGATGGCCGCCGGAAGATTATCGAGCCAACTGCCGCCGCAAATCCTATCTGGCAGGAAATCACCGCATGCGCAACGCGCACCCGGCAGCAGGCGGCCTTGGGTCTGACCCCTCAAGAGAGTGCGCAACTGAAGACGCTGCTGGAAAAAGTACGTACAAACCTTCGTGAAGATGTAAAGGTTGGAGAATCCGCATGAATGCTGCTCCATCGCAACGCAAATGTTCTCTTAACGCGCCGATGCTGTTTGCGGTGCTACTGTCCTGCAGTTTCTGTACAACCGCTTTTGCGCAGCAGCCGCCACCAGCGCCTGTGACGGCGGCCAAAGTTGTGTTCGATGCGCCGGAGGTGCAGCGTGCATTCATCGGCACGGTGCTGCCTTTCCGCACCACCGTCATCGGCAGCGCCGTGGACGGCCGCGTGCTTGAGTTTCCGCTGCGTCCCGGCGACATCGTGGGGCAGGGCGATGCTGTCACGCAGCTGAAAACCGACACGATCGAGCGTGAGATTGCGATTGCGCAGTCGGAAACCAATCTCCGCAAAGCGGAACTAAGCGAGATGGAACGCGATGAAATCGCCGACATTTCCGCTGCCAAGGTCGCCTCAGCAAAAGCCCGCGTCAAATTCACCGAAGCCAAGCGCAAACGCTATGCAGAGCTTTACTCCCGTTCGACGATCACGGAAGAAGAATACCAGCAGGTGCTGACCGAAGCGCTGGAAGCGAAAGCCAGCCTGGAAGGCATGGAAGCCGAATATCAGAATACGACCAAAGGCGTCCAGCTCGACAAAATCGCACAGGCCCGCGCCCGCACCGCGATTGCCGCTGAGATGGTAGCGCTGTTGGAAACTAAGAAACGCAAACACACGCTGGTGGCGCCATTCCGCGGCATTGTCACGCGGACGCACACCGAAGTTGGCGCCTGGCTGGCCAAAGGCGCACCGGCGGTGGAAGTGGTGGACCTGGAACAGGTTGAAATTGAATTCGAAGTGCAGGAACAGTACATCGCACGTGTCAACAAAGGCACGCCCGCCAAGATTCAGTTCGCCTCCATGCCGGGGAAGACCTTCACGGCGCCCGTTACCTCGGTCATTCCGCTGGCCGACGTGCAGACGCGGACCTTCCCCGTCCGTATCCGGGCAAAGAATCAGCAGACTTCAACGGGCGAACCTCTGTTCCGCGCAGGCATGTACTGCACGGTGAGAGTCGCTGCGTTGGATGAGAAGCGTGTCCTGGTGCCGAAAGACGCACTGGTGCTGAACAAAGATTCCACGCTGATCTATGTGATCCGCAAGAAAGACCCTGCCTCGCTGCAAGGCACGGTCGAACTTCTGCCCGTCAATGCAGGCGCCGGCAGCGGCCAGTACGTTCAGCTTTCTGGACCAGGTATCGCTTCGCTGAAAGAAGGCGACCTGGTTGTCACCAATGGCAACGAACGCCTCCGCCCAGGACAGGCAGTCCGCCATCTAGAGCGTCTGGCCACTTACCGCCGCTAAACACCTGCACGGGTGTCATCCCATGACACAGTGACAGAAGACGTCCCTCCCTCCTTACGCAACTCTCCTGCGATCGTTAAACCGTCATGCATCCGATACAAGCCTGTATTGAGAACCCTGTTAAAGTCGCCGTCGGCGTGCTGCTGCTGGCCTTGTTTGGCGTGGCCGCTCTGCTGCGTATGCCGATGCAACTAACGCCGGAGGTTAATACGCCAACGATCACCGTCGAAACACGATGGCCCGGCGCCAGCCCGGAAGAGGTCGAGCAGGAGATCATTGTTGAGCAGGAAGAGTATCTCAAGAGCGTTGAAGGCGTGACCAAGATGACGTCGGAATCGACAGACTCAATGGGCACCATCACGCTGGAGTTCCGTGTCGGCGCCGATATGCAGGAAGCTTTGTTGAAGGTCAGCAGCAATTTGCAGCAGGTGCCGGAATACCCCGAAGACGCGGATGAACCCGTGATCCGGGCAAGCAGTTCTTCCGACCAGGCCATCGCCTGGTTCATTCTCAGCCCCCGGCTTCCGGTCGAAGCAGACATCCGCGCGGCGCAGGAGAAACATCCTGAAACGCGGGAAGACCTGGAAGAAGTTCTCAGCACAGGGAACGCCGGACTGGCGATGCTGCGGCTGCGGCGCGCCGTCGATAAGCATCCCAAGCTGCAATCGCTAATGCCGCAGAACGAAGACATTCAGCAACTGCGGAAATTCGCGCAGGACAATATCGAACCGGAATTCGAACGCGTGGATGGCGTCTCGAACTCGACCGTGATGGGTGGTCAGGATCCGGAAATGCAGGTGATTGTCAAAGCCGATGAACTGGCCGCCCGCGGGCTGACTGTGCTCGATGTGCGGAATGTGCTGCGGGTGCAGAACAAAGACACATCTGGCGGAGATATGTGGGAGGGCAAGCGGCGGTACGTCGTGCGGACGCTCGGGCAGTTTGAATCGGTTGAAGACGTCAAAAAACAACTGCTCACCTTTCAGGATGGACGGCCTGTTTACGTCGGCGATGTGGCAGAGGTGAAGCTGGGCTACAAAAAGCCCGATGGCTTTGTACGGCGGTTCGGCGATTTCGCCCTGGCGATCAACTGCCAGCGGGAAACAGGCGCCAACGTGCTGGAAGTGATGCAAGGTCTAAGAGAAACCCGCGACCGTCTTAACAACGGTATTCTCAAAGATAAAGACATCGAAATGACCCAGGTCTACGACCAGACCGACTACATCTATTCGGCGGTCGGACTGGTGAATCAGAACATTATTCTGGGCGGTGCGTTGACCATCCTGGTGCTGATGACGTTTCTGCACCTGGGCTTCCGCACCGTTGTTTTCGCGCCGTTTATTCTGGTGACCGCCCTGGCGGCGATGTACTTTTCGCCGTTTGTTTTTGTCGTCACGCTGGCGCTGATCCTGGCAGCCGGTTTCTGGTATGCACGCGGCGCCCTGGTTGTGGGACTGGCGATTCCGGTGAGTATCATCGGCACGTTTCTGATGCTTTACATGATGCAGCGTTCTTTGAACGTGATCAGCCTGGCCGGGCTTGCCTTCGCCGTCGGCATGCTGGTGGATAACGCCGTGGTGGTGCTGGAGAACATCTACCGCCGGTATCAGATGGGTGACACGCCCATGGCAGCCGCCTACCGCGGCGGCCGCGAAGTGTGGGGCGCCGTGCTGGCTTCCACCGCGACAACGCTGGCTGTGTTTCTGCCCGTGATCTTCATTCAGGAGGAAGCCGGGCAGCTGTTCCGCGATATCGCGCTGGCAATCAGTTTTGCGGTGGGGCTCTCGCTGCTGGTGAGTATCACCGTGATCCCGACGGCGGCCGCACGTATCTTCCGCCGCCGCACCGATGAAGAATCGCGCAGCCTCACCACGTCCACCACGCCTGCCGCTGCCTCGTGGATTTCAGGTCTGATCGTAGGCATCAACGCGTGGGTGCTGGCCAGCTGGTGGCGCCGGATTGTGGTGACCGCACTGTTGATTGCCGGGGCAATCGGTTTCGCCTGGGTGCTGCGGCCGAAGCTTGAGTATCTTCCCAACGGCAACCGCAACCTGGTGATCTGCCTGGTGCTGCCGCCGCCTGGTTACAACGTGGACGAACTGATGGCGATGGGTCAGCAGGTGGAAGACACGCTGGAGCCGTACTGGAACATCGACCCTGACAGTCCGGAAGCGGCCAACCTGAAGTATCCGCCGGTCGCAGACTTCTTCTATGTCGCCCGCGGCAGACAGGTGTTTCTGGGGCTGCGTTCTTCCGATCCGTCACGCGTGGGTGAGCTAATCGGGCTGATTCAAAGTAAATTCCGGCCGAAGACCGAAGAAGAACGCCAGGAGATTATCGCACGGGGCGAAACGCCGCCGCATCTGCCCGGCGCCTTCGTGGTCGCCTTTCAGTCCAGCCTGTTTGCACGCGGTCTGCAGGGCGGCCGCACGATCGAAGTTGAGATCAGCGGGCCGGAACTGACCGAACTGATTGCGCTGGGACGTACCGTGATGGTCGGCCAGCCTGATCCGGATAACCCGGGGCAGTTCCTGAAGAAGGGCGTCAAACAGGCGATCCCTGATCCAGGGCAGAGCCTGCAGTTACAGCCCATTCCAAGCCTCGACATTGCCAGCCCGGAACTACGCGTCGATCCCCGGCTTGAAGAAGCCGCTGCTGTAGGGATGAGCGCGACCGATCTGGGCTACACGATCAACGCGCTGGTCGATGGCGCCTATGCCAGCGATTACTACCTGCCCGGTAACGACAAGATTGACCTGGTGATCATCGGGCACGAAGGCGGCTCTACCTTCACCCAGGATATCGAGCAGTTGCCGGTGGCGACGCCCGCCGGAAAGGTCGTTCCCGTGGCGGCACTGGCCGACGTGAACCTGGCAGGCGGCCCGGAGCAGATTAACCATCGCGAACGCACGCGGACCATCACTATCAAAGTCACGCCGCCGCCGGATGTGTCGCTGGAAGAGTCGATCAGGATCATCGAAAACGAAGTGGTCGCGGAACTAGACCTCGAACCCGGTTACAAGATCCATCTTTCCGGCGCTGCCGATAAGCTCTCTGACACCTGGGACTCGCTGCGGTGGAACCTGCTGTTCGCGCTTTTGATTACTTACTTCCTGATGGCGGCGTTGTTTGAATCGTTTGTTTACCCGTTTGTAATTATCGTTACGGTGCCGCTGGGCGTGATGGGCGGCATGCTGGGCCTGCAAGTGCTCTCGATTTATCAGTCCAGCCTGGCGTCTATGCAGGGCATCCCGGCGCCGCCTCCGCAGACGCTTGATGTGCTGACGATGCTGGGGTTTGTGATTCTGATCGGTACGGTGGTGAACAACGCCATTCTGATCGTGCACCAGGCGCTGCTGCATATCCGCGAAGAAAATCGCGCACCTGAGAACGCCATCTTAGAAAGCGTCCGCACCCGCATCCGGCCGATCTTCATGACCACAACCACGACGGTCTTCGGTCTGGCGCCGCTGGTGCTGTTCCCCGGCGCCGGTAGCGAACTCTACTGCGGCCTCGGCGCCGTGGTGCTGGGCGGGCTGCTTGTCTCGACCTTTATGACGCTGTTCCTGGTGCCGCCGCTCTTCAAAATCATGCTCGACATGAAAGCGTTCGTCACCGGCGATTCGCAGACAACGCCCGTCGTCGAGGATCCTTACACCAGCGACGATGCAAGCCTGCCAGCAGATGCAACGCCCGGTGCGGTTGCAATGGAAGGAGCAGGAAGTTCCGCCGGGGCGTGACGTGGCAGATGGAGAGCTTTCGCTCGCGCACATTAACCCGAAGCGCGAGCGAGGGGCGTTTGATTGAGGGCGGAAAACAAGGTGTTTTGGCCAATTGGCGCGAAGTCGAAAGCAGCCTAAACGTGCCATTCGCACGAACGCGGGACGTCCCTCGCTCGCGCTTCGCGCTTGGTGTTCCGTCCTTCTAATAAAGCTCTAACGCTACTTCACCTTATCTAGGTTTCAACTTGCGTAGATACCAATGCAAGGGAGAAGAGCGTGCGTTTCGACTATCCGAACCGGCCGCTGATGTAGTCGGCTGTCTGCTTTTCTTTGGGCTTCTGAAAGAGGGTCGCCGTGGGTGCGTGCTCAATGAGATCGCCTGCGTACATGAAGGCGGTGAAGTCGGAGATTCGCGCCGCCTGTTGCATGTTGTGCGTCACGATGATGATGGTGTAATCGTCGCGTAGTTCGTTGATCAGGTCTTCGATGGCGATCGTCGACTTCGGATCGAGGGCGGAGCATGGCTCGTCCATCAGCAGCACTTCTGGCCCGGTCGCAATTGCACGGGCGATGCACAGACGCTGCTGCTGACCGCCGGACAGGCCCAGGGCCGATTGCCGCAGCCGGTCTTTCACTTCGTTCCACAGGGCAGCGCGGGTCAGACATGCCTCGACCAGGTCGTCCATGTTGCTGCGGCTGAGCCTTAAATGCAGATTGGGTCCGAAAGCGATGTTGTCGTAGATCGATTTGGGGAACGGGTTGGGTCGTTGAAACACCATGCCGACGCGGCGGCGCAGTTTCACCACATCCTGTTGCTTGCTGAACAGCGAATCGCCGTGCAGGTCGGCTTCGCCTTCGACGCGGGCGCCTGGCACTTCGTCGTTCATGCGGTTCAACCACCGCAGCAAGGTTGACTTGCCACAGCCGGATGGTCCGATCAGCCCGGTCACGTGCTTCTCAGGGATCTGCATCGAGATAGACTTCACAGCCTGAAAGTCGTCGTAATAACAACTCAGGTTGCGGATAGAAACGGCGGCAGGCAGCGTCTCTGGCCCGGGCCGTTCTTCGGACGACACGATGGCAGCGGAAGGCGATAGGTCGATCGGCTCAGCGTTACGCCGGGTATTGCCTTTGATGGGAGCGGCTTCGGACATATCTAACCTTCAGACAAGAGTTTAGGATGATTTGCGCTGGAATTTGTTGCGGATGAAGATGGCGATTCCATTGAAGCAGAGCAGCACCACAAGCAGTACCATGATGCCAGTCGCCGCAATCCGGTGAAAATCGCCACCCGGTTTTCCCGCCCAGTTGTAAATCTGCAAAGGCATGACTGTAAAATCGTCCATCAGGTTTCCAGGCGTAAACGTGATGAACACAATCCCCGCAATAATCAGAAGCGGTGCAGCCTCTCCAATTGCGCGACTCAACGCCAGGATCGCGCCGGTGCAGGCGCCGGGGATGGCCGCTGGCAACGCGATCTTCCCCACCGACTGCCACTTGGTAGCGCCCAGAGCCAGTGCGCCGTGACGCATGGACTTTGGCACCGCCCGCAGCGATTCCTGGGTGGATACAATGATAATAGGAAGAATCACCAGCATCAAAGTTAAAGCGCCGGCCAGAACCCCCCGCCCGAAAGGCAGCGTGAAGTAATACCACGCCCGGCGGTCGACCAGGGTTGGCTTACTCCCTGCGATGATGATGCCCGACAGCAAAGCGTCTTTTTCCGTACGGTCTACAATGTCGTAGATTCTCTGTCGTCTTGTGCGGATATCTCCGGAAGACAGCCCGTTCATGCTCCCGGTGATCTCCACCATTTTATCCCGCTGGGCGGCCACATCTTTCTCAAAGGTAGCGGCGGCCAGGGCGGCGTCGACGATGTTTTCCGCAGCTTTGCGGTCAATTTTTGCTTTACCCGTACCGCGAGGACCACGGCGGGCGGCGACTCCGGCGGAATACGCGTCGCGGAAATTGTCAATCTGTTCGTCCACCGACTTCTTAAGCGGCACGATGTCGTCGCTGTTCAATGTGCGGAATTCCGCACGGGGGGCGCTGGAATAGGTGTCGGTCAGCAGCGCCAGTTCTTTGCTTGCCGGCGCTTTTTCCGCGTCTGGACCTGCAACGGGCAGGTAATAAGAGTCGCCTGCCAGATCGGTGTACCGCTGGTACCAGGATTGTCCGATCACAAGATCCGGGCGCAGTGGATTGCCAAACAGACCAAACATCTGGGAGAAAGCGGTCAGGCCCAGGATGCCGTAGACGATGGACGGAACACCCGCCAGGTTCGTGATGTTCAGTTGAACCAGACCATGCAACCGGCGCAGCCACGGATTGCGCGGCTGATATTCCTCTAGCAGAATCGCCGTCGCAATGCCGGTCGGAATGCCGACAACGGCGCAGATCAGCATCACATAGATCGAACCAAACAGCGCGGCTTTAAAACCAGAATCCGCGGCGTTCTTGGAAGGATATCCCGTGAGGAAATCCCACGAGAGATACGGCGCGCCCAGATAGACAATGGCCGACAACATCACCAGCAGGCAGGCAATCGCCAGGCAGGTTGCACTGATCGCCAGCACCAGGAAGATGCGCTCTTTCATCGAGCGGAATGTATGCGATCGTTCTCGCTGACTCATCGTAAAACCTGGTTTCCTGCGTTCCGGTTGGCGCCGTGGTGGTTGCTTGCTCTTAGTTGTATTCCTGGCGGAAACGGCGCCGGACAATGCCGCCGACAACGGTCAGGCCCAGCGTCATAAAAAACAGCGTCGCCGCAACTGCGTAACTCGAATAGTACTCGGCGGTGCCGTGTGGTGCATCGCCTAGGAAGATCTGCACCATGTAACCTGTCATCGGTTGCACAGGTTCCGTCACCGACAAGGTTGAGCCTGCGTCAAAATTGCCATCCCCATCGACCAGCCGGACCGTGCTCGAGCCGGCAGCCAGGGCGACGATCATCGTTTCGCCAATCGCCCGGGCGAAAGCCAGCAGGAACGCGGCGACAATCCCGCTGAGTGCCGCGGGCGTCACCACTTTCAGCGCTGCTTCAAAACGTGTGGCGCCGACGGCCAGTGCTGCTTCGCGTAGCGACCGCGGAACGGCGCGAAGGGCATCTTCTGAGAGCGAGCAGACGGTGGGAATCGCCATGATGCCGACCGCCAGACCCGCCGACAGCCCGTTGTAGCTATCGGGCCGCAGGGCCGCCCACCAGCCCACCGCGTCTTCGCCAAATGGCGCCTGCAATAGCGGTGTGATGAAGGTTAACGCAAAATATCCGAACACCACCGTCGGAATGCCCGCCAGAATCTCAAGCAATGGCTTGACGATTTTCCTGACGCGCGACGGTGCGTATTCACTGAGCCAGATGGCGATGATAAGCCCCACTGGCAAAGCAACCAGCATGGCAATCAGCGTGATCTTCAGGGTGCCCGCAATCAAAGGCCAGATGCCAAAGTGCTTGGTTTCGCCCAGCAGCGGGCTCCAACGCAGGCCGGTGAGAAACTCACCGATGCTGACTTCCACCATCTGATTCTGCGCCGTGGGATGCGGCTCTGAAAAGAAGTGGTAGGCTTCGATGCCCAGCAGCACCACGATCGAAACGGTGATCACGAGCGTGAACAGGCCGGCCCCGACAAGACCGGCCATAATCAACCATTCGCGCACCTGCCGCGCCAGCACCGAGCGCGGCTTCGCATCCGCCAGAATCCGCGTGTAGTTCACCAGGGGCGGCTCATCAAATAACTCGTTTGCTGCTTCGGAACTCATGGCACACCCAAAGGCGGAAATTCACGTAGGCTGAGATTTCCAATACTACTTGTAAATCTCAGTCACAGAGCCTTTTTTCGACTCGCCTTCCGCGGTGAGGAATTGAGTGCCGGTTTTCTTCGACTCGACGTTCGCCTCCGCTTTATCGTAAACAGACGTGGGCAAACGTACATAGCCAACTTCTTCAGAAAGCTCTGCGGCGTTCTCAAGATAGTAATCGACAAATTCCTTCACTTCCGGCCGGCTCAGCGATTTCACGCTGACGTAGATAAACAGCGGACGCGATAGCGGAGCGTAGGTGCCGTTTTCAATGGTTTCCGCCGTCGGCAGTACGGCGTCGCCCGAGTCGGGATTCACAACGGCGACTGCCTTGAGCTTATCCTCATTCTCGAAGAAGTACGCACAGCCGAAGTATCCGATGGCGTACTTGTCGCCAGAAACGCCGGTTACCAGGATGTTGTCGTCTTCCGAAACCGACATATCTGCACGGAAGGGGGTCTTCTTGCCGACGATCGCTTCGCGGAAGTAATCGAATGTTCCTGAGTCGGAACCGGGCGAGTAAACTTTGATGGGCTCATCGGGGAAAGAATCATCCAGATCCTTCCACTTGGTGGCGCCGCCTTCCTGGAAGATGTTCTTGAGCTGTTCCACGGTCAGCTGCTTTGCCCAGTCGTTTTCCGGGTTCACAACTACGGTCAGACCGTCGTAGCAGACAGGAACTTCCACGAATTCCACTTCGTTTTCTTTGGCTGTTTCGGCTTCGCTGGCCTTGATCGGGCGAGACGCGTCGGAGATATCTGTCTCACCGATGGCGAAACGCTTGAAGCCGCCGCCGGTGCCGGATACAGCAACCGTCACTTTGACGTCGGGATGCACTTTACCGAAGGCCTCTGCAACGGCTTCCGTCACAGGGTAGACGGTCGAAGAACCGTCGATACCAATCGATCCGGTCAGCGAGGAACCGCCGCCTTCACCATCGGCTTCGCCGTCTGCTTTGGGTTCGACACCACCACCGCCGCAACCGGCGAGAGTGATGCTGCCTATCACGACAAACAACGCAGGTAGGACAAACTTCTGGAAATTACGCATTCTTAGGTCTCGGTTCTCACTGCCAGTTGATGGACGGCTCGTTAAGTATCACAGAATTTGCATGAGGGCGGAGAAAGCGGCCAGCAGAGTTGTGGCTACTAACCAAGTCCCCATGCCTGCCCGTTATAACTTTGGAGAGAATGGGAAAAAACCCTTTCATGTGAGTTTCACCGCGTATTAACACTTCCTTAACATTTGCAGCGATAACGCGTTAGAAACACCGTTGTTGGCGGCGAGGAACCAACACAGACCATTCGACCGCCCGCCAGGCCGTCACAAAAACTGGCAGAACCCGCAAGCACGACGTAGGCATTGAAACTTCGCAAAAACTTTACGACTCTTTTGGCCAGAGCCGTCCGCCAGGGTAGGGCGACTCCCTAAGCCGCTACACGTCCACTAGCGGGGCTTTATCAACCCTTATATCGCCATGATGCCATATTAAGGGGGTTGATCCATACGCCTGGCAGGCTGATTCGACCTTCTGCGACTTCCTGTTGCAACCTATACTTGCCGCTATATCGCGGCCAAGCGACGCCTGCGTGCGACGCATCCCCAAGTCCGCGAGCTACGCGAACCACCTAAGTTTTCAAGATTAACACTGGTGGACTTTGCATCAAGAGCTAATGCGTAAACTGCTCCTCTGAATGGACTTACACCGAATGACTGGCCGTTAGAAGAACATGCTGAACTATTTCCGTCAACGCTCGAAAACGATCCGGGCAGATCTCCTTTCTGGTTTGACCGTTGCCCTGGCGCTGGTGCCCGAAGCGATTGCCTTCGCCTTTGTGGCCGGCGTTTCACCCCTTATTGGTCTGTACTCCGCCTTCTTTATTGGCTTGATCTCCGCCGTTGTGGGCGGACGGCCTGGCATGATCTCCGGCGCCACGGGTGCGATGGCCGTGGTGGTGGTGACCCTGGTTGCCCAGCATGGCATCGAATACCTGTTTCCCACCGTCATCCTCTGCGGGCTGTTGCAGATCGCGGTTGGCATCGCGAGGTTGGGCAAGCTGATCCGCATGGTGCCGCAGCCGGTGATGCTGGGCTTTGTGAACGGGCTGGCAATTGTCATCGGCCTGGCGCAGCTTGGCAGCTTTAAGACGCTATCGCCGGCTAATGAGCTGGTGTTCCTCTCTGGCATGCCGCTGGTGCTGATGATCGGGCTGATCCTGCTGACGATGGGCATCATCTGGCTCTTGCCCAAACTAACGCGGACGGTTCCAGCTTCGCTGGTGGCGATTCTGTCGGTCACGTTGATCGCATTCGCCATCAATTATGCGACGGCCACACCAGGCTCCGGCAACACGCTGGCCACCGTCGGCGACATGCTTCGCATTAACACAGTCGCTGCTTCTACGGCTGATGCCCACGGCGCAGCCACGACAGAAGTTGAAAAGGTGGAAGTGGCCAAGGCGGATGACCTGGCAGGGAGTCCCGCAGATTCAGAAGCCGAAGCCGGCATCAGTGGCGGTCTGCCCGTACCGTTCTTCCTGGAATACTCGTTGCCGCCGCTGACGTGGCAGACGCTGCAGATCATTCTTCCCTACGCGTTTATCCTTTGCGGCGTGGGGCTGATTGAATCGCTGATGACGCTCACGCTGATCGACGAAATCACCCAGACCCGCGGACAAGGCAACCGCGAATGCATCGGTCAGGGCGCCGCCAATCTGGTGTGCGGTCTGTTCGGCGGCATGGGCGGTTGCGCGATGATTGGTCAATCGCTGATTAACGTCAACTCCGGCGGTCGCGGACGAATGTCCGGCATCACCGCCGCGGTCTGCCTGCTGATGTTCATCCTGTTCCTGTCGCCGCTGATCGAAATGATCTCGGTCGCCGCGCTGGTCGGCGTGATGTTTATGGTGGTGATCGGCACGTTTGAATGGGCTTCGATCCGCATGTTCCGCCGCATGCCTACCAGCGACGTGCTGGTTATGGTGCTGGTGGCGGGCTACACGGTGGTGATGCACGATCTGGCGTCGGCCGTCATTCTGGGCGTGATTGTCTCCGCGCTGGTCTTCGCCTGGCAGCACGCCACGCACATCGGCGCCGACGTGAAGCTCAACGAATTCGGCAGCAAGATCTACCAGCTACACGGCCCACTGTTCTTCGCCTCGGTTACCAGCTTCCGCGAAATGTTCGACGTAGAAAACGATCCCGAGGACGTGGTGATCGACTTCTACTTCACCCGCGTCTACGACCAGTCCGGCTTAGAAGCCATCAACAACCTGGCCGAAAAATACAAAGCCGCCGACAAACGCCTGCACCTGACACACCTCAGCCCGGAGTGCCGCAACCTGCTGGACAACGCCGGCGATCTAGTCGAGATCAACGTCTCCGAAGATCCCCAATACCACGTCGCCACCGACCGCCTAGGCTAAGCAAGAATGTAGGGCAGGCTCCGCCCAATGGTACTAAGTTTGTATTGACTTAAAATACGAGCCCTCGTTGACTTAGTGAATCATCACAAACACTTAGTCAGGAGGACTCGCGCGTGTTTAAGGATAAACGTAAGACGCAGGCGTGGGAAGAGATCCGGCGGCATGGGGGGTGTGGATACTCGTTTGTGGCGTTTTGCTCAGGCTGCGGTTTTTGTGAGGTTTTGCCAGAGGTGGTTGAAGTGGTTGGTCTGGTGGGCGGCCCGGATGCGGAGGACGCCTTGGGCGCCGTCGGGCGTCCAGTTGCGCATGCCGGCCTGTTTGCAGTGGGCGCCGACGAGATGTTTGTAGGCGCTTTCCACCTGGCCGCTGCCGATGGTCAGCCCCAGGGCGCGGTAACGCGGGTAGTTGATACGCTGCCGGTTGTTGGTCAGGTAGCCACGCAGCTTGCGTAGTTCTTCGCGTTTATTGCGCGAGCGGGTTTTCTTATGAAGTTCTTTGAGCTTGCGTAGCGTCTGTGAGGAACGCCCCTCCCACAGTTCTTTCAGACGTTGCTGGCTGAACCTCTCTGCTTCCTGGCTGCCTTCGCCGTAGAGGACGTTCGCGGCCTGATGAACGTGCTCCGCCAGATGATACCAATCCAGAATCTGCACGGCGTCCGGGAAGTGCGTAGCTGCCTGGTCCCACAGCCACCGCGCGCCGTCGGCGACGAACGCTTTGAGCCGCGCGCGATGGTAGCCGGCCTGCCGCGCCATCAGCATCAGCTCCCAGCCGAAGTCCTGGCAGTTCAGCAGCCGGGCGCGATGATCGATGGCGATGCGATTGCCCTGTGCGTCGAAGCTGGCAACGCTGCCGACTTTGATTTCACGCCAGTCACCGTCGCTATGAAGCATCGCTCCATCGGCGTAAACATACGTGTTTTCAGGCGTCAGTTCGCTATCTGGCAGCGATTCAAGCTGCACCTGCGGCGGCAGCGATTGCAGTTGCGTGCGTTGCGTGTCTTCGAGCGCAAGCATCGCGCAGCCCGCTTCTTCGCACACCCGCTGCGCGGTCCGTTTGCACACGCCCACGCTGTAATCTTCTTTCAGATTCTGACGGGCCGTATCGAACGGAAGCTGCGAACCCATCCGCGAAATCACTTTCGCCAGCGGCGGGCTCACATTGCGGCTCAGGAACCGCAGAGAGTCATCGTGCGGATACTTCTCCTGACCGCAAGCCGTACAGCGGAGCCGCGCCCGCCGCACCCGGACATCGCCCAGCGTCGTCACCAGCGAACCTTCCACATACCCCTTGTGACGCATCTTCCGGCCACACTCGCAGACAGGCGCCAAAGTGCCGGCCGCGGCGGTTTCGCTCCAACCCTGCAACACCCTGCCTCCCAGTTCCAGCACCGCCGTGCGGATCAGTTCTTCCGCCTCCGATAGATCATGCAGATCATCCGGCAGCGACTGAGCCAGTTCGAGAACCAGATGCTGAACCGTTTCCAGTAATTCCTGCTTGACGACAGCCGGCGCAACCGTTGTACTCATAGTCAACTTCCGAAAAGCGTTAGTGAATCAAAACACGCGGCAACGTGTTCACTAACGCTTTTTCTATGCCATCACACCAAAAAGCGCCACAGCTTTGTATCCACACCCGGCGGCATGGCTTCCGGGCGTTTCAGAATCTGCTGCCGGCGTCGTTGATTCAGGACGCTGCCTGTGCGGCGGACGTAGCGATGGGGTGTGGCTCGTTGTGGGCGCCTTCGATGGTGATGTTGGCGGTTTACTCGGCCATCGATCCTTCCCTTTCCTTCGCCCAGGTGCTGACCACAACGCTCAAGTGGCTGCAGGATAGCGAGTCTTATTGTCACACCCGGCTCGCGAGTATCCGGAAGCAACGCCGCCAGGCCGGGCGGAACTCGCCCGTCAAGCGATCCAGGCACGACCCTCGCAGCGACGACCCGGCGTCGGTTTCTGAAGAAGCCTTTGTCCAGGCGCGGCGCCGTCTGCCGTGGCAGTTCTGGGTGGCGCTGCTGGAACGGCTGGTCGAAAGCTTTCAGCAGTCGCACGGCGGGCATCTATTCTGGAACGGATTCCGCCTGTTGGCGCTCGACGGTACGACGCTGAGTCTGCCCAACCGCAAAACGCTGTTGAAGCATTTTGGAGCCGCTGCCAACGGCCACAGCAAGCGTGCTCAGGCGCGGATGGTCATGTTGCAGTTCCCGCTGGCAAGACTTCCTTTCCGCTATGAACTGACGCCCCTCGCAGAGGGCGAAAGAACCATCGCCCGGCGGCTGCTTGACGGGTTACGCTGCAACGATCTGGTGCTGATGGATCAGGGCTTCTGGTGCTTCCAGTTGTTTCACCAGATTCAAACCCAGCATGCATTCTTTGCGATCCGGCTTTATCCCAGCGTGAAACCCCGGAAAATCCGCCCGCTGGGGCCGCAGGACTGGCTCGTGGAGTGGCAGCCGTCCAAGGCCAACCAGTGCGGCGATTACCCCCGCAGCATCCAGCTGCGTCTGATCGAATACCACATCCCCGGCTTCCGCCCGACCGCACTGGTGACCAACGTGCTGTGTGACCAGCAGGTCGCACGCGAGCAATGGATTCACCTGGCGAACAGGGAGGAAGAGGGAACACTCCGTCTCTCGCAAGGGCTATATCATCGCCGGTGGGAAATCGAAACCACCTTTTACGAATTAAAAGTAACCCAGGCGATGACAGCCATCCGTTCACGCACCGCCGCGGCTGTTCAGTACGAAGTGGTCGGCCATGTCATTCTGTACTTTCTAACGCGGTGGCTGATCGTACAGGCCGCAGAAGCCCACGACGCCGATCCGTTACGGATCAGTTTCAAAAACGCGTTGATCGAACTGCTGGCTCTCACGCCGCTGCTGGTCATCAGCTCAACCGGGCACGTCGAAGCCGTTCTCATCCCGCGCTTGCTCAACCGCCTCGCAAGTCACCACGCCCACTTCCGCCCCGGTCGAAAACACCACCGCCCACGAGACCAACGCGTCCAGAAAAGTAGAAACCGAAAAACCAAAAAACAAACTTAGTACCATTGGGCGGAGCCTGCCCTACGATTACTGCCTTCCATCTGCTGTGAGCGTCAATCAGTGCCAAGCTTCCGCCGGGCAGACATCCCCAGCGGAACTTTCTTTTCACGCTAGTGACGCGTCGACGCTGCAGACTGTTTCACCTGGAAATGAACCACACGTTGCTAGGAGAGGCCGTCAGGCAGTGCAAGCGATGATCCCGGCTTTGGCAAACGGCCTCTCAAATGGACCGTTTTTTGATCCAGTCAGATTGACGTACGCCGTTTGCTGAATAGAAAGTGCGGGTGAGAGGAATCGAACCTCCACGCCCTTGCGGGCACAGGAACCTGAATCCTGCGCGTCTGCCAATTCCGCCACACCCGCATCTTTGATGTGTGTGAAGGAGTATTTTACGGTCAAAAATGGCGGCGGCAAGAGGGGGGACGGAAAGCATTTGGGCGGTTGTAGACAACCGTGCGGGTGGGCCGTAGGATCAAAAACTCCGTTGGCGGCAGTCGAGGCGTGTGGTGGTTGCCGGCCCGGCATAATGCGGGTGAAGGATCAATTCTTGCGTTGGCTCCCTGACAGCTTTAATTACAACTGGTGTACTTCATGTGGTATGTGAATCTGATTTTCCGTTGGCTGCACATTCTGCCCGCCATGGCGATGGTCGGCGGAGTGATTTTTATGCGGCTGGCCTACGCTCCGGCGATTGCCAATCTGGCCGATGACGCGCGGGAAGCACTGCAGGAATCTGTCCGCAAAAGATGGTCCGTAGTCGTGATGGCCAGCAGCGGATTGCTGATTATCACCGGGATCTTCAATGTCTGGTCGGTCATGAGCAACGCCAAGGTGGAAGGTTCCTACCACGGCGCGATCTTCGTGAAAATTCTGCTTGCATTAGGCATCTTCTTCATCGCCAGCTTACTGACAGGTAAAAGCGAACGGGCGGCTGGTATCCGCAGGAACATGAAGTTCTGGCTGAACATCAATCTGGCTCTGGCCGTCATCGTGGTCTGCCTGGCCGGTGTGCTTAAGATGGACCCTCACGCACCTAGGAAGCCCGCCGAAACGCCTGTGGAATCAACCGATAAATAGAAAGGTCCGGCAACGTGGACAAGAAAGCAAAGAAACGTCTGGAAGTTATCCGCAAGAAATTGCAGCTCATGCAACAACAGCTTTCCGGCGCCAAGCAGCAGAATGATGAGCCGGGCGAAGTAGAACGCCTGGAAAGCGATATCGCCGCTCTCGAAGCAGAAGCCAAGAAACTAAGGGCCTCTTAATCATGTCTAGCCACCCGAAACACGCAGACCCCGCACATCCCATCCACGAACTCATCGCCAAGCGGTGGAGTCCGTATGCGTACGACCCGCGTGAAGTCTCCGATGCAGATCTGAAAAGCTGTCTCGAAGCCGCACGGTGGTCGGCGTCCAGCTACAATGAGCAACCGTGGAGCTTTATCGTCGCGCGGCGGCAGAATGAAGCCGAATTCAACACCATGCTTGATTGCCTTCTTGAAGCCAATCAGGAGTGGGCGAAACACGCGGGTGTGATCCTGCTGGCGGTGGCTTCGCAGAACTTCTCCCGCAATGGCAAGCCAAACCGCGTCGCCGAACACGACATTGGCCTGGCGGCGGGCAACCTCTCACTGCAAGCCACCGCGTTGGGTTTGATGGTGCATCAGATGGCCGGCATCAACGCCAGCAAAGCCAAGCAGACGTACGGCATCCCGGAACAGCACGACGCCATTACCGCCATCGCCATCGGCTATGCAGCAGAGGCAGAGAACGCCGCCAGCGAAGAACTCGCAGAACGCGACCAGAAACCCCGCAGCCGCAAATCAATCAGCGAATTCACCTTCGCCGGTTCGTGGGACAAACCGGCGTTTTAGCAGATCGCGCAAAGTTACTACTCAGCGTCGTTGACGGCTTTCGTCGCGGCGTCGCGTAGTTCCATTTCGCTGGCCTGCAGGCAGCGGTCTACGATGTACTTGCCGGCTTCACCGCCGATGTTCTTCGCGGCTTTGACCACGGCGTAACGCACCTTGACGTCTTTCATCCTGGCCGCCGGGGCGAGTACGGGCAAGCCTTCGGCGCCACGCGCTTCTGCCGCTTCGACAGCGGTCAGCACGATGGTGCTATCTTTGGCGCCGGCGGCCGCGAACAGCAGAATCAGCCCGTCGCGGCCTTCCAGCGTTTTTACATTCTTGAGCATCTTTGCAAGCAGACTGGCGTCCGCCTTCTCAGCTAGACTGCCGATGAACAGTGCACGCTGCTGAACCTTCTCCCCGGCAGCCAGAACGGCGTCCTGCAAATCGCTGTCGGCGTCTTTCACTAGGGCTTTGTACAGCAGGATGCGATCCGCCATTTGATGCTTTTCGATTTCGCCGGTCAGATAAATCAGATCTTTGTTCGTGACCGAATCCAGGCTGATCGCCAGTGCAGGCAGCCCCTTTTCCTTCAGCGACGCCGCTGCGGAAAGGGCTTTCTGCCGGACTGTTTCATGGGGCGAATTCTTCGCGGCGTGACCCAGTAGCAGTAAGCCTTCGTCTCCTAATGAAGCAGCGTCTTCCAGCGCCTTGAGTTGCTTCGCTTCTTCGCCGGATTTGAACAATTCAACACGTTTCTTGGCTTCATCGCTGACCTGCTCCGGCTTCGCCGCCAGCGTCTTCAGTTCTTCGACCTTGGTTTCAACCTGTAGCTTCAATTTTTCGCCGCGCGTCTTGAGTCCGCGGACGGCGGTCTTCAGTTTCTCCAGGTCCTTGTTGAGTTCTTCGACAGCAGCTTTGACACCTTCAAGGCTGGTGGGAGCCTGCTCTGCGGCAGAAACTTCCAGCCGTACAAGTTGCGTTAAGGCAATGCCGGCAACAACCGCGATCATCAGACATTTCTTCATGGGACTTACCTTGTTAAGAGGGGAGCGGACAAGACGTGTTATGCGTTGCGAAAGCGGGCGCCCGGCGGCATTGTGCGTCAGAACCGGCGTGGCGGTGTGCGTTACGGCGGCGATCCGGGTCAGCGCGGTAGCCAGATCAATGCGTTGTTGCGGCGTGCTGGCAGCGTCGGCGTCGCTGAGCCATTCACCGCATTCGGCGAACTTCCGCGCGGCGATCCAGGCCCACGGATTGAACCACTGAGCGGCAGCAAGAAGCTGCAGGGCCGCCTGCTTCCAGACGTCGCCACGCGTGAAGTGCGATAGCTCGTGCAGCAGAATCGCCTCACGCTGCGCGGCGGTAGTCGCGGAAGCCGGACCTGCCGGCACCGCCAGCACATAGCCATTTGGTCTGAGAACCAGGCACGGGCCTAGCGTTGTTGTGACCATCAGCGGGATGCGACTGCGAATTCGCTTCTGTGACAGCATACGGCGCCAATGACAGACCCAGTCGCTATGACACGTTGTGTCACCAATTGATGCATGTTCGCGATCTAGCCGCCGGAGGAAACAGGCGTAACTTACACCGCTGACAAGGCAGATTGTGGCGAAACCCGCGAGCCACACCGCCACTAGAACCCCGGAAAGGTACGGCAGCAGGTCGCTCCATTGCCAGCTTGGCGCGGGCGCCGCGACGCGCGGCGCATCTTCAGCTTCAAGCACACCTGCACCAGCAAGGGTCGTTCTGGTCGCTATTGCTCTTCTCGCGGAGGCAGCCGGAACACTGGCTGGTAAGGCAGTGGCGGTGGCAGCATCTCGCGCGGGCGCCGGCTGTGGAATCGTGATGCGAAGGGGAAAGCTGGCCAGGGGCGAAAGCAGCGGCAGCAGCAAGGCGGCTGCGTATACCCAGCGGAGCGTGCGCGGTGCGTCCACGCGGAGCAACTTTGCCAGGCCGCCGGTTAGCAGCACCACCAGCATCGTCGCAACGGCGCCACGGCCGAGATGCATCAGTAAGAGGGTGGCTGGTTCGCTCATTTCCCGGAACCTCCACGGCGGCGTGATTTCTTTTCGCTTTGGGCCAGGCGTGCTTCCGCCTCGGCGATAAGCTGCTTCATCTCATCCAGTTCTTCGCGGCTGATGGATGGATCTTGCAGAAGATGCGCGACCAGCGGTGTGGCGCCAGATACTTTCTGCATCAGCATATCCAGCAGCGGCCCGCTCACTTCCTGGGGCGATAACGCCGCCTCGTACTGCGCGGGGCGAGTCGCCGACTTTGCGACGGCGCCTTTATCGACCAGGCGGTTTAACTGCGTCTGCACCGTGGTGTAGCTCGCGTCGCTGCCGCGCTGTTGCATAGCCTGATGCGCGGCGGAAAGGCTGCACGGACCTTCTTCCCACAGCATCTGCAAGATGCCCATTTCGCCCGCCGAAACTTTCACCGGCTTCTTCTTCGCCATCGCATCACCTTTTACTACATCTGTCGTACGTGGTGATATTACGACGGTTGTAGTAAAAGGTCAAGCAGAATTCTCCTGCAATAATTCGCAGGTGGCCGGTCTTAGTTCTCGCCGCTATTTCCGCGAAGATTCCTTCGCGCGGTCTTTACGGCTTTTGACTGCCAGCAGAATGGCCCAGAAGACCAGAAAGGAGATGACGGCGCCGTAAACGATTAGACCCTTGCGGACATCGAAATCAAACAGGAAGGCGCCCATGGCCAGGCACGCCCCCCAGACCAGCACGGCGAACATGATGCCGTTTATCATGAGCTGCGGGAGCGGGCGGGACTTCATGGGTTGAATCTCCATTAGAATGTTCTCTTTGGCGTTACTCTCATTTTATCACCGGCGGCAACGCTGCAAAGGCGCGAGTCGCACCGGCGAATCAACTGCACATAAGGCGTTTGCCTGTGGATCTGAAGATTGACTACCTGGCGCCGCTTCCGGCGGACAAAGAGACGCCCATTGGCTGCATCGGCGCCGGTTTTATCATGGCCGATTGTCATCTGGTGGCCTACAACGCGGCGGGTCTGAATCCGCAAGCCATCGCCTCGCGCACCCCAGAGACCGCGCGCCGCGTTGCGGCGAGGCGGCAGATACCGAAGGTCTATGACACGTATCAGCAGATGCTGGACGATACGGAGATCGAAGTCATCGATGTCGCGGTTCCCCCGGACGCCCAGTTGGGTGTGATCCGCGAAATCACGCAGCGGAAACACATCCGCGGCATACTGGCCCAGAAGCCATTAGGGTTGAATTACGTCGAGGCGGTGCAGATCGTAGAGATGTGTCGCGAAGCGGGCATCACGCTGGCGGTGAATCAGAACATGCGGTTCGATCATTCGATCCGCGGTTGCAAAGACCTGCTAAGCAGGGGCGTGCTGGGCGACCCGGTGCTGGCGTCGATCGATATGCGCGCCGTGCCGCACTGGATGCCGTGGCAGGAGCAGCTGGGCTGGGTCACGCTGCGGATTATGTCGATCCATCATCTCGATACCTTCCGCTACCTGCTGGGCGACCCACAGCGTGTTTTCGCCAGCATCCGTCCTGATCCGCGGACCAGCTTCCCGCATCGCGATGGCATCTGTCTTTATATTCTGGAATATGAAAATGGCGTCCGCGCGATAGCCAAAGACGATGTCTGGGCCGGGCCAGTCCGCGAAGGCGCGCCGGACGATTGCGGTATCAGCTGGCGGGTGGAAGGTCTGCAAGGCGCCGCACGCGGGACGATTGGCTGGCCAGAGTACCCGGCGCGGACACCCAGCACGTTGGACTTCACCACGTTGCAGCAGCCGGGCTACTGGTTCCAGCCGCGCTGGGAAGAAGCCTGGTTCCCTGACGCATTTTACGGCCCGATGGCGGACCTGCTGATCTCCCTGGAATCCGGACAGCCGCCATCAATCAGTGGCGAAGACAATCTGAAGACCATGGCGCTGGTCGATGCCTGCTACCTTTCGGCCAAAGAGCACCGGGCGGTTGAGATTACAGAGATTCATCGCTAGTAAGCCATTCCGGCTGAAGGCACCGGGTGGGAGGCTTCCCTAGGTTATTTCCCCTCCATTGTGATGGCCGTGACGGGCGCCTATGCTCTGTGAGATGACCGCCCTGCAAAATGCTGCACTCAGATCACCGCGGATCGAACCTGCGGCAGTCAGGTTATATATGAGTAATCATGGCGACAATTGAAATAGATGACGAGAACGGTTTCCGGTGCTGCAAACTGGAAGAACCGGAAACCATCATCGGACGCCATCCCGCCTGTGCGTTGCGAATCCGGCAGCGGAATATTTCGCGTCAGCACGCCCAGATCATCGAAGTTGACGGCCAATACTTTCTGGAAGACTGCGGTAGCCTGAACGGCACGTTTTTGAACGGCTCCAGAATTGAAGACCGCAGGATGCTTTGCGACGGCGATGTCATTCACGTTTATAAAGTGAGAATGGTCTTCCACACCGGCGATCCTCCAAGCCGCGCCGTCGAAGCCAGGCAGGGCTCGCCCATGGCGGCGCCGCTGGGCGGTGAAGCGAATGAGGAAGGGGAACATCCTGAAGACGCCGGGCACGGTCCGCGGGAAAGTTCCATTGTGCATCGCTGCAATGCGGACCCCGCCACCCTGTTTGGCCATCAGCCTGAACGTAAACTGCAAGCGATCTTTGCAGCCCAAAGTGAAATGGCCTCGGCCAGCGACCTTGAACGTTTACTGCCCAAGTTCCTGGACGCGTTATTCAAGATATTCCCCCAGACGGCCCGCGGGCACATCGTGTTTTCCACCGGCGCGCAGGATCAGGGCATTCTGTTTGCTGATAAAGTCCGCGAGGACGAACCACAACAGGAAACTACTTTAGGACCGATACGGAATTCCATTGCCGATCAAGTCTTCTCAAGCCGCCTTGCCTATGTCGGTCTGGATGCAGTCAGCGGCGACGACTCGGATTCGATCTTCGATGTAAACCCGCGCAGTGCGATGTATGCACCCCTGCAAAGCGGAGAAAAGGTGCTGGGCGTGGTTTATTTAGATACCTACGATGCGACGCGGCACTTCAATCAAGACGACCTCGGCGTGCTCATCACAACGGCGGCGGCAACTGGCAGCCTGATGCAGCATTACTGCCAGCAGCGTAACTATGCGGCGATCGACAAAAACGTGAACAAGCAGTTATAGAGTTTATTCCTACACACCCTTGCCTACCGCCCAATGTGCATGGGAGAATCCCTTATAGGGGAACGCCTGATAAAGAGCGATGGAAACTTGGCTCTCTGAGCAGCTATTCGTGGGGCAGGCGATTCTTCGCCCTGCAACACCCTCATGTTGCACGTGCGGGTAGCTGTCTCAGAGGCCATTTTCCATTTCGCTGTGGGGAGAAGATCGCCTTTCCATGCCTCAGAAGCCGCACAATGAGATTCAACGCGAAGCGATCGCCGGGCTTCCTTGCGTAGACGCGTTTGAATTGTTTGACGAAACGGGCTCTACGCAGGATCACGCCCGTCAGGCCGCGCTGCATGAATCGCATCCGCTGCCTGCACTGTTCGCCGCTTACCTGCAGACACAGGGTCGCGGCCGTGGCGCGAATCAATGGTGGGCCGGCGAAGGCTCGCTGACATTTTCCTGGCTGATCGATCCGGCCGTCTATCCACTGCACGGCGCCCTGATACCCGCCGCCGCCGTTGCCACCGGAGCGGCCATCTGCGATGCCCTGAATGAAATGGCAAACCTGACGGACGATAACGCCTGTAGGTTGAAGTGGCCCAACGATGTTTATCTGGGCGGGCGGAAGCTGGGCGGTGTGCTTATGGAAACCATCGTCACTTCCAACGCCGCCACTCAGCCTGCCAGCCGGTTACGGATGATTGCGGGCATTGGTCTGAACATTAACAACACCCTGCAGGCGGCGCCGGAAGATATCGCCCGGCTGGCGGTTTCACTCAGCGACACGGCGGGCTGTTACTTTGACATGACTGACGTTCTTCTGTCACTCCTTCCCGCCATCGATCAGGCGCTGCAAAAACTGGCTGCAGGAGATGCGCAGCAGGTTGAACACTGGCAGGAACTGTCGGTGCTAAACGGGCGCGAGGTGACCGTGCGGACGGGCGCCGCCAGCGACACTATTTCGCGTACTGGCGCCTGCACTGGCATTGCCTCTGATGGCGCGCTGTTACTGCAGTCTGATAGCGGTTTGAGGCGGATAATCAGCGGAATGGTGACCGGCATTCGCCCTTCTTTATAGTCATCATCAATGTAGCGATTTACCCTTCTATAACACCTGCGACGCGCGATTGCGCAGAGTCTGCGGAATAGGCAAAAGGACCCGCTGGAGTGTCGGCTGAGTGGCGAAATATCTTGAAAGATTTTTGCATCGATTTAAGTCGTTGCCTTCGTAGATGTTGGCAGAGGTTGGCGCTGTTTCTGCGTGGGAATTCCGTTTGCGGAGTTCCAAATTCTCGCGCAAACTTCAAGTGGGAGATCCGCGAGACGGACGGGGGCATTACGCGCTGTCACATCCGGCAGCCGGAACTTAGATGCTGGCGCAAGTGATGCTAGTTCGCATCTCCCATCAACTTTTTAGCCGCAAGGTGAGATAGCAATGCTAACACTTACAGACTCTCCACATATAAAAGTAAGAGTGACACAGGTAGCCGCAGCCATCGCATGTGCCGCCGTGATGTTCACCGCACCAGCCGTCGCCAAGTCCGATTGTTGCGAACCTTCGTACCGGCTGGTCTATAAGACCGTCTACGATCAGCAGCCCGTGACGACCTACCGTCTTCAATACGAAACGGTCATGCGGCAGCGCGAAGTCACCACGATGAAACCGGTCTGGACCACCGAGACGCGGCAGCGCACTTACCGCGTCGCCAAGCCCGTGATGGAAACTTCGGTCCGGCAGGAAACCTATAAGGTTTACAAACCTGTCTGGGAAACAAAGTACGAAGAACGATCCTACGACCGGGTGCGTTATGTAACGGAGACCAGCAACCGTCAGGAACGTGTTGTTGTGAATAAGCCTGTATGGCAGGTAGAAACCCGCCAGCAACGGCAGGTCGTCCGCAAGCAGGTGGCCGAAACCGTCATGCAGGATCGTCAATATACAACCTACGAGCCGGTTACGACCTGCCGCACACAGATGGTGGATCGTGGCGGCTATCAGACGCAACAGGTATGCGTTCCCGGCGCCGTGAGCAATCGCCTGCGGTGGCTTGGCGCCGGCGTGGTCTGCGATCCCGCAACGGGCGTATCGTATTACCGCCGCGGTGGATTGCACTGGGTGCCGCAGCAGGCGCCATCGCGCGTTGTCGCCCAGCGGGTGTACGTGCCCAATGTGGTCGCTCAGCAGATTAAAGAAACCCACATGCAGGCCAAAGTGGTCACGCAGAAAGTGCCTGTCACCGTCAACCGCTGTGTAGAAGAAGTTGTCATGCGGCCTTATCAGGTAAAGGTCTGCAAAATGGAGCAGGAAGTGCAGATCCGCAACAGACCTGTAAAGGTCTGTAAACCAGTTACCGAACGCATCACCTACAAAGTTCCGATCCGCACCTGCAAGATGCAGGAACAGGTGATGGTCCGTAAGATTCCCGTCACGACCTGCCGCTGGGAGTACGAGACGAAAGTCGAGCCTTACACGGTCCGCGTCTGCCGTCTGGAACGTGAGGTCAAGAAGGTCAACGAACCTTGCACCGTCGCCACCTGGAAGAAGGTGACACAGATGTGTCAGAAGCCGCGGACCGTGGTGATGCGGGTTCCTGTTTCCACATGCAGCACCTGCGGAGATTGTGACACGTGCGTTGCAACCACCTATCACTCCGGCGCCTTCTCGGAATCGCCAGCTGGCATGGACTGCTCATCGGGAACCTGCGTTCCCGCAACAGCAGGCTCGTCGTCGCTGGCGCCCGGTAAGTTCGATTGCACCTCCGGCGTCTGCGTACCCGTTGACGATGCCACCGCACAGGAGTCCCGCAAAGAGCCAACTCCCGCTGGCGAAGCACCTGCAGCTGGCGAAGGCGAAAGCGTTCTTAACAAAGAACCTGCCGGCACCGGCGAACCAGCCGGCGCCGAAGAGCCAGAGGCTGCAGCACAACCACCTGCGTTGCCGCTGGAAGTAGCAGACCCCGACGCTGCCACAGAGCCGCCCGAAGCGGCAGCAGAAGCTGAAGCAGGCGTTGACAGTGACGCTGATCCGACGGGAACACCCAGTCTGAAAAGCGGCGCCCGCGGGGTGCTGCGGCCCGTGCCGCCGGCGGATCTTTCACCGCCAGCCAATGGCGGGTATGGTGATAAGGACATTTAAGTCCTGACCGCTACCGCGAAATCCGTATGTCTGAAACGTCGCCCACAAGCTTTGCGCTCTCTGATCAGCGTGTATATTTTGCGGGCAAACTGGGCGGAATGAACCGCAAAGAAGCCCAGACGCTGGTACGTCAGCACGGCGGCGTTCCTGCCGTGCAGTTCGACGGCGATGTTACCATCATCGTGATTGGCGCCGACGAACTTCCGATCGACGTGGACGGCGATATTCTCAACCAGCAGATGCGCGATGCTGCAGCATGCGGCCGCATGGAGATTCTGCCCGAAACCGGCTTCTGGACACGCATTGGTGTGGTCGACGCCGAACAGCAGGTCCGCCGGCTCTACACGCCGGCGATGCTTGCCGGGTTGCTGAATGTCCCGGTTTCGACCATTCGCAGCTGGCACCGCCGCAACCTGATAACGCCCGTACGCAGCGTCCGCAAGCTGCCCTACTTTGACTTTCAGGAAGTCGCCACGGCCCGGCAACTGGCGCAACTACTTGCCGCCGGCGCCACGCCGCACACCATCGAGAAACAACTGGCTGACTTAGCGCGGTTCCTGCCTGATGCAGAGCGGCCTCTTGCGCAACTCGGTGTGATTGTTGAAGGGCAGCGGATTCTGCTGCGAGAAGGCGATGGCCTGATCGAGCCGGGCGGTCAGATGCTGATTGATTTTGAAGCCCTGCCGGCAACGGGTGCTGCTGACAGCGCGGGTCCGGAAACTTTAGCGCTGCCATCCGCAACCCTGCCGCTGCTGCCAGGCGACGCACCGATGCCGGTGGAACAGATGCTAGAGATGGCCGCCCAGTGCGAAGAGGAAGGACGCATCGACGACGCCATCGATTGCTGCCGCGCGGCGTTGGCCGCTGGCGGACTTCAGGCTGGCGTCTGTTTCCAGCTTGCTGAGTTGCTGTACCGAAACGGCGACCTGCACGGCGCGAGGGAGCGATATTACACGGCGATTGAAATCGACGAGGACTACGTGGAAGCACGTTCGAACCTGGGCTGCGTGCTGGCCGAAACCGGGCAACTGGAATTGGCCGTCGCCGCCTTCGAAGGCGCCTTAGACTTACACGCCAGCTACCCGGATGCACACTACCATCTGGCCCGTGCACTGGACGAACTCAACCGCCCGGAAGAAGCCGCCGCTCACTGGTCGCAGTTCCAGCAGCTGGCGCCCGGCAGCCCCTGGGCCGACGAAGCCAGCGCCCGCCTCGGTGATTTTGACGACGACGACTTCGACGATGAAGATTACGACGACGAAGACTGGGGCTAGCGCCGGTCTGCAGACTTGTCTCGACGTCTAAATCTGTTAGATTTCATCACTCCTCTCAAATCTAACTTGTCACAAGACAAGCGCCCGTGGCGCAATTGGATAGCGCATCGGTCTTCGGAATCGCTACCGCTGTTCTCTATGAAACAGCGGAAACACCGGGAAAACAAGCGTCAAACGCTCTGCACTCGCATCAAGCAATCCGGCCGTTTACCCCCGTTTAATCCCGCTTGCAGGTGTCACTGACACCCGCTGATTGAGACTAGAAAAAAGTTGAGCGGCGGTGTACCCGACTTGGGTTACAATTCGGTGAACGCTACCACTCGCCATTCAAGAAGGAACTACCGTGACCAATTGGGGTTTTGCTGAGTCCGAAGAAACGGAAGTTACAACGGTCAAGAAAGTCATCGACAGGGAACGATCAATCCGCTACGTCATTCGACACGAATCAGGCGCATGGGATTTTCTGGATGCAGCTAACTATGAATTGTCCGATCGCAGGACAACGACGCTTCGCCAGTTGTTTGACATTGATCCGAGTATCGGTGAACTAGCAAACCTGCAACCCGGCCAACAGGCTCAACGCGCTGACGGCGGATTTCCTTGGCAACTGGTAGAGTAGCGAACCATCAGGAAGTGGAGTGGGTCTCGGCCTCGGCAAAGTCGTGGCGGGCGCGATGAGCAGCAGTGAAGCTATCGTACTGGCGGGACTCGACTGGAACGTCGTACAACGGTCACTGGGCTACAAATCGCTTAAGTTGATCGAAACCAATGAAGGCAGCGTCGAGACGCACGAATTTTGCGGCGTCGATCTGCTTGCCAACGTGCGAGAAGACAACCAACTGTTCCTTGGCGTCGTCTCCGACGGCTACAAGGTCATTCAAAACCGCGAAGCGTTTGCCTTCATGGACAAGCTCGCAGAGGATGGCGAACTGGCCTACGAAACAACCTTCTCGCTCAATGGCAGCAAGAGCGTCGTCATCACCGCCCAGCTACCCACAGTGGACACCATCGCCGACGACGACAATCAACTTCGCTACGTGTTCGGTTCAGGCCAAATTCGGTGCGCTGCGTCTGCGCTAACACCTACGGCTTGGCGCTCAAGAAGGACGGTCGCACCATCCAAGAACTTTCGCTTGCCCACACTGGCAAGATCGAATCGAAACTCACCGAAGCCCGCTTCAACGTCACCCAGTACGGACCGGGCCGCGATCAGAAGGAACGAGCATTCGAGACGGCTTGCCGTGTAGCGGGTATCAGCGACTCCACGGCTGCCTGAGCAAATACTGCCCCGTTTCGAGCGGAAGGACCTACTTGGCCTGCGTTAATTCGCAACAGGCTTTCCTAGTGAATGACAGATCGCATCGAAAACAGTGTCAGGCTTGATCTGGTTTGCACTAACGCGATTCCCGCCCGGTAAAACCAAGAGTGAATCGTTAGATGCTGGACAGCTAAAACAGTAATCCCTTCGCTTCTTATTTCCAATAACCACCGACCGACCGCCAATTGAAGGGTAAAGATGCCCCGCAGGAAAACTGTCCAATCCGACTAAAGTTGGCGGCACGTCGAAGTAGTCAAGAACAGCACGCAGGTCGCCAATAAAACTAGACAAGTTTGATTTCTCGAACTGAAATGTGCGGTGTTCGTCGAGACCGATTGAGCAGTTGTAAAGATGGACTGATTGATAATACTGCTCGCAATCCGATGGCCATAATAAACACAAAGCTACATCGTCTAATTCATTCAACACCCGCCGGATTAGGTCGCACCAGTAATGTAGCGGCCATTTTTTATGGTCTTCACCATCGGTCCCTATATGAATGAGCAGAAGATGAGATTCAGCGTCTAGCTCACCCCCAATGACTGTTTCGATTTCGCGTTCAGTGTCTGGCATCCGCAATGAAGGCGGTTGAATGTTCGGAGGATCATCGCAAACCCCAAGTAAATACAGCCACAATAGGTGTGCGTGAACCTGATTGAGTCCGCTTAATTCGCCGATCTGCCAGAAGCACTTAAACAGTCGTAGATAACCATAAGTCGAGGGCTTGAAGTATCGTGTTTCCAGTTCTTCTGAAAGCGTCGGAGGCGGAACCTGTTCGCCCCACCAGTAAGGAAAAGTGCATATTGTTGGGACAGCGATCAAGGGATTGGCGGGAAGCGAAGAGGTTACGACAGCTTCGTGGAAAGTGCTGTTAGAGCTAAAGCTGCGACAAGGCGACTTCCACGTCATCGCTTCGTAGGTGTCTGACGAAATTGTGGTCACTTGCACATTTTCTCTCCCCTCCCCGAAAATACTCCCTTCGGGTGTGATAACGTGAACGGGTCGAATGTCGGCGACAGCATTGACCAGACGCGAAGCTTCCACTGCATCGCCCAGAAAGCCATTTTCGGTCTTCGACTTCCTCCAATCCAAAAGCAGCTGAATTGGGGTATCGGCATCAAATCCGGCAAGCAGCTGGCTATTGTGTTCCCTTAGTCCAGCGAAGGCACTCTCCAATTGCAGGCGATGGGCTGCATCACACGACTCGATACACTCGTCGAGAATGTCTTGAAACGAAACGCCAATTTCATGGTAGTTCGTGAATTTGATTGCAAAGATGTTGTCTTGCACCTCTTCAAGTTCTAAGAGATTCATGATCGTTTTCCATTTTTTGGTCAGTCTGCGGCGTAGAGTCACACGCCAAGTACAAACACATATCGACTCAGATGATACGGTCTCGAATGCGGACGCGAAAATCCAAGCCTGATTTCGACCCAAGTTAGGCTTTGCTATGATGTTGTTTCAACTTCGAGACACAGCAACTAGGGCAATTCATGGCGAAGAAAAAGGCAGCGAAGAAGTCCAAAGCGAAGAAGGCCAACTCCGATGCGGCCCTTGGCTTCGAGGCCACGCTGTGGGCTGCTGCTGATAAGCTGCGCAACAATATGGACGCTGCCGAGTACAAGCATGTCGTGCTTGGCCTCATCTTCCTCAAATACATTTCCGACTCCTTCTCCGAACTGCATGACCTGCTTAATGCGGGCGAAGGAGAGTACGAAGGGGCCGACCCCGAAGACGCTGACGAGTATCTCGCTAACAACGTGTTCTGGGTTCCGCCGGAAGCTCGCTGGTCGCACCTGCAAGCGAGGGCTAAGCAGCCGACCATCGGTAAACTGATCGACGATGCGATGGTCGCAATCGAACGCGATAACAAGCGGCTTAAAGGCGTGCTGCCGAAGAACTACGCCCGTCCGGCTCTTGATAAACAACGGCTCGGCGAACTTATTGACCTAATCGGCACCATTGGTCTTGGCGACAAAGCCAACCGTAGCAAAGACGTGCTGGGCCGCGTTTACGAATACTTCCTTTCGATGTTCGCCAGCGCTGAAGGCAAGCGGGGCGGTCAGTTTTATACTCCGCGCTGCGTCGTTCAAACGCTGGTGCAGATGCTCGCCCCGTATCAGGGCCGGGTGTTCGACCCCTGCTGCGGCTCCGGCGGTATGTTCGTGCAAAGCGAAAAGTTCGTCGAAGCCCACGGCGGCAATATCGGCGACATTTCCGTTTATGGCCAAGAGTCGAACCCGACCACTTGGAAACTCGCCCAGATGAATCTCGCCATTCGCGGCATCGAGGCTCACCTCGGCCAACAACACGGCGACAGCTTCAAGAGCGATCAACACAAAGACTTGAAAGCCGACTACGTTCTCGCCAATCCGCCGTTTAACGATAGCGACTGGGGCGGTGAAAACTTGCAGGAAGACGTTCGCTGGCAATTCGGCGCGCCGCCCAAAGGCAACGCCAACTTCGGCTGGGTGCAGCACTTTATCCACCACCTTGCCCCCACCGGCATCGCGGGCTTCGTTCTCGCCAACGGCAGCATGAGTTCCAACCAGTCGGGCGAAGGCGAAATCCGAAAAAACATCATCGAGGCCGATCTGGTCGATTGCATGGTCGCCTTGCCGGGCCAGTTGTTCTACTCGACACAAATCCCCGTCTGCCTCTGGTTCCTGACCGGCAGCAAAAACGGTAAAGGCTTCCGCAAACGGAAGGGCGAGACACTTTTCATCGACGCCCGCAAACTCGGCACGGTCATCGAACGTGTCCACCGCGAACTCACCGACGAAGAAGTCACCCGCCTCGCCGACACCTACCACGCATGGCGGGGCGATAAAGAATGCAAACAGAAGTACGAAGATATTCCCGGTTTTTGCTATTCCGCGACGACCGAAGAAATTGGATCGAACGGATACATGCTAACCCCCGGTCGTTACGTCGGCGCGGAAGCACTCGAAGAAGACGACGAACCGTTTGACGAGAAAATGCAACGACTCGTCAGCACTTTGAGCGAACAGTTTGCCGAGAGCAAGAAGTTGGAAAAAACGATTCGGTCCAACTTGAAGGGGTTGGGCTATGGCGGCTGAGAATGGATGGCCATCCTTGACCATACAATCGCTGATAGACGCGGGCGTGATTACGGCCCACAAAGACGGTAACTATGGTTCAAATTACCCGCGCAAGCATGAATTTGGTGAACAAGGTGTGCCGTTGTTGACAGCGAAGCTGTTAGATGACGGCGGTCGAATTGATTTTAGGTCCGCACCGAGACTTGCTCACGAAAAGGCAGACAAACTCACTTATGGATTTATCGAAACCAATGATGTGTTGTTATCGCACAATGCGACAATCGGACGAGTGGCAGTTGTCCCAGAATTAACCGAACGGATTTTAGTTGGCACTTCGCTTACGTACTACAGAGTTGATTCGGAACGGCTGTCGCCTCGGTATCTTGCCGCGTTCTTTTCCGGCCGCGCTTTTCAGAACCAACTGATTGCGGTGATGAGCCACTCTACTCGAAATCAAGTCCCGATCACGACGCAGCGCGGACTGTCCATTGTTGTTCCACCGATTACCATTCAGAACGCAGTCGCAGATATTCTCGCCGCTTTTGACGACAAGATCGAATTGAATCGGCGGATGAATGAGACGCTGGAAGCGATGGCGCGGGCGATCTTCAAAAGCTGGTTCGTGGACTTCGACCCCGTCCGCGCCAAACTCGATGGCCGCCAACCCACCGGCCTCGACCCCCAAACCGCCACCCTCTTCCCCAGCAGCTTCGACCACATCGACGGTGAACTCGTCCCCAGTGGCTGGTCGTTATCGCCGTTGCCGGATGCCATTGAAGTGAACCCAAAGCGAACATTGAAGAAGGGAGACTTCGTTCCCTACTTGGACATGAAGAACATGCCAACAAAGGGGCATTGTCCCGAAAGCTGGCGACTCCGAGAGTTCAAGTCCGGCACTCGCTTCATGAACGGCGATACACTGCTCGCCCGAATCACACCATGCTTGGAAAACGGCAAGACCGCTTTCGTTGACACGCTGGCAGACGGAGAAATTGCTTGGGGTTCAACGGAATACATTGTCCTTTGCCCCAATCCGCCGCTACCCGGTGAGTACGGTTATTATCTCGCACGGAGTGACGAACTGCGGCTGTTTGCAATTCAAAACATGACCGGGTCCAGTGGTCGCCAGCGAGTCCCGGCTGACTGCTTTGAACAATTCTTGATATGCGTTCCTCCGGCAGCCATAGCCCAGCGTTTTGGCGAAATCGTCGGGCCGCTCATGCAGCAAGTTACGAAGAACTGTCAGCAATCGGAATCTCTTTTGGAAACGCGCGACGCCCTTCTGCCCAAACTCCTTTCTGGTGAACTCCGCGTTTCGCATGCCGAATTGATTGCAGTAGAACAATGAGCGACCAGTCTTCCAAGTCGAAATCATTGCCGAGCCGTATGGCGACGTGGATCGAAGATAATTGGATCGAGGTTGGGTTATATGTACTTCCGCTGCTGCTGGCGCTCTTCATGTGGCTTACGAGCGACGAAGTGTTAAAGCGGTTTCCAGAAGCCCACGATATTCGATGGTGGGTTGGTGTTGCTGCAATGCTGCTTGTTGCTGCTTGCGCGTTTGCCCACTTCGGGTTGATCTATGCGCATTGCCAGAAACGACGCACCCTATCCACGTTGGAGGATCAACTGCAAGCGTTCAAAGACGAACGCGACATGTGGCTTCAAGACATTCATGCGCTAAGCGAAGCGTATTTATTGTCGCTTGCTAAAGGCCCCCTTAAATTCGGCACGCAGGACAACAACTGCGAGCGAATCACATTGTATGTCCATGACTCAAATGGCTCCTTCTTGCCGATAGGCAGGTTCTCATTTAATCCGTGTTTTACGCAGAAAGGCCGCCCCAAGTACCCAGATAACCAAGGGGCAATTGCGAAAGCATGGCAGCATGGGTGGTGCTTCATAAACGACTACCCCGATCCCCATACGGCAGAAATTGGCTATCAGAAACGGTGCGAAAAAGAGGGTATTCCACAAGATGTACTTGATACAATTCGCATGAAATCAAGGTTGTTCTGCGGATATACCATTTGGAATTCCAGTCACAGACGACAGTTGGCAGTACTGTTGATAGAAGCTACCGAGCCTGAACGGTACACAGAACAGGAATTAAAGCAGCTGTTACAACAAAAAGAGCGGGAGTACTTGTGCGATTTACTTGAGAGACTTGAGCCGCGATTACCTGATACAGGCGACGCAAAGGAACAAGGTTTTTGATTATGGCAGAATTAACAGACATTATCAGTTATATCCTTGCCAAATATCCGCACGACTTCGAGCTGTCGAACGCGCGCGTGACGAAGATGGTCTATCTAGCTGATTGGCGGCAGGCCATCACGGAAGGCTCACAAGTATCGGAGATTCGCTGGTATTTCAATAGCTACGGACCCTTTGTGTGGGACGTAAAAGACACTATCGAAAACGAAACGGAAACATTTGAGGTTACGCATACGCGAAACATGTTTGGCACTGAGAAGCTGTTGTTCAAACTCAAAGGACCGCCACAAACCACATCACTAACTGACTCCGAACGAGCTGCATTGGACCATGTGATTGAGAACACGAAGAACCTAAGCTGGAATGGATTCATTCGACTCGTCTACTCAACACATCCCATCGTGACTTCTGGGCGGTATTCGCATCTCGATTTGGTCGCTAAGGCGCAGGAGTACAAGGACGGCAACGGGATTGTCACAACGGAGTCGCTCTGAAATGTCCAACGCCTTTAACGAAACTACGGTCGAACTCGCCGCCTTGTCGTGGTTTGGCGAACTCGGCTACGAACTTGGCAACGGCGAGTTGATGGCTCCCGATTCGCCAAGCAGCGAGCGTGCGTCGTACAGCGATGTTGTATTGCTCGGTAGGCTTCGAGACGCTATCGACCGATTTAATCCCGCCATTCCCGCTAGCGCCCGCGAAGAAGCGATCAAACGCGTTTTGAATCCAGAGTCGCCGTCCGCGATTGTGAACAACCGGGCGTTTCATCGAAGCCTGCGCGATGGTGTTGAAGTCGAGTACCAGCGTGACGATGGCACGATTGCGGGTGACCGGGTGAAGCTGGTTAGCAACGATGTTGACGAGAACGATTTTCTGGCGGTGAATCAGTTTACGGTTGTGGACGGGCAGACCAACCGCCGCCCCGATGTGGTGGTGTTTCTGAATGGGCTGCCAGTCTGTGTGATTGAACTGAAAAGCGCTCTGCATGAAGACGCTACGATCTGGTCGGCATACAACCAGCTGCAAACTTATAAGCAGCAGCTGCCGGGGCTGTTTGTTTACAACGAACTGCTTTGCATTTCAGACGGCGTAAACGCCCGCATCGGTTCGCTGACGGCGGGTAAGCAATGGTTCAAGCCGTGGCGTACTATCGACGGCGTGATGGATGCGCCCTCCAACATGCTTGAACTTGAAGTAATGATTCGCGGTGTGTTCGAGAAGAGCCGGTTGCTCAACATCGTGCGGAACTACATTGCGTTTGAACACGACACCGACAGCGATTCGGTCTATAAGATTCTCGCCCAGTACCACCAGTTTCAGGCGACGGAAAAGGCCGTTGCGGCGACGGTACGCGCTACGTCGGAAGACGGTGATCGACGCTGTGGTGTGGTCTGGCACACACAGGGTTCGGGCAAGAGCCTGTCGATGACGTTTTATGCCGGGCGGATGGTGACTCATCCCGATATGGAGAACCCGACGCTGGTTGTGTTGACCGACCGCAACGATCTGGACGACCAACTCTTCGGGCAGTTTTCCCGGTGTAGCGAACTCATGCGACAGACGCCACAACAATCGACAGGCCGCGATCATTTACAGGAGTTGCTGTCGGTTGCATCGGGCGGCGTGGTGTTTACAACCATCCAGAAATTCTTTCCCGAAACAAAGGGCGACCGCTACCCGGCGCTATCTGACCGCCGCAATATCGTAGTGATTGCCGACGAAGCCCACCGCAGCCAGTACGACATGATCGACGGCTTCGCCCGCCACATGCGCGACGCTTTGCCAAACGCATCCTTCATTGGCTTCACAGGCACCCCGATTGAACTGGGCGACAAAAATACGCGGGCAGTATTCGGCGATTACATCGACGTGTACGACATACAACAGGCGGTAAAAGACGGCGCTACCGTTCCTATCTATTACGAAAGCCGCATCGCCCGGCTCGAACTTGATGAAACAATAGCTGCGACTCTGGACCCAGAATTTGAAGAACTAACTGAAGGCGAAGAAGAAGCGAGTAAAGAAAAACTCAAAAGCAGATGGGCCGCGCTCGAGGCGTTGGTGGGTTCGGAAAAACGAATCAAGTTGATTGCAGAGGACTTGATCGAACATTGGGAAACCCGGCTCGAAACGCTCGATGGCAAAGCGATGATCGTCTGCATGAGCCGCCGGATTGCAGTGGACCTTTACAACGCGCTCGTGGCACTGAGACCCCATTGGCATAACGACGATGATAACGAAGGCGTATTGAAAGTTGTGATGACCGGCTCGGCCTCGGACCCGTTGGATTGGCAGGGCCACATTCGCAATAAATCACGCCGTAAGGAACTTGCCAGCCGGTTCAAAGACGCGGGCAGCGAGTTCAAAATCGTAATCGTTCGGGATATGTGGTTGACCGGCTTTGATGCTCCCTGCCTGAATACCATGTACGTCGATAAGCCAATGCGCGGCCACGGATTGATGCAGGCCATTGCCCGCGTGAATCGAGTGTTTAAAGACAAGCCCGGCGGACTGGTGGTCGATTACTTGGGAATCGCCGACCAGCTAAAAGCGGCGATGGGCGTTTACACTCAAAGCGGAGGCAAGGGTGAATCAACCATCGACACAGCGGCAGCGGTTGCCGTGATGCTCGAAAAGTACGAAATCTGCTGCGACACGCTACACGGTTTCGACTGGGCAAAGTGGAACTCGAACAAACCCGCAGAGCGGCTGGCGCTGCTGCCGCCAGCGCAAGAGTTCATTCTTGATGCCGACCCCGAAGAGGGTAAGCAGCGATTCAACCGCACGGTTTACGATCTTTCGCGGGCGTATGCGCTTTGCCCCACCCATGAAGAGGCCGAACGCATCCGCGATGACGTGGCGTTCTTTCAAGCCGTGCGGGCGGCGTTTCTCAAGCAGGCGGGCGGCAAGAGCGACCCGGC
Source organism: Pirellulaceae bacterium (assembly GCA_965233625.1). GTDB lineage: Bacteria > Planctomycetota > Planctomycetia > Pirellulales > Pirellulaceae. The sequence goes on along the minus strand of OZ247499.1, from coordinate 4,292,637 downwards.
GGACCTTGACCACGCCGTTCGCCAGCTTGTCTCCAAAGCCGTGTCGGCGGGCGACGAAGTCATCGACGTGTTTTCCGCGGCCGGGTTAAAACGACCCGATATTTCGATTTTGAGCGACGAGTTTCTCGCCGAAGTTCAGCACTTGCCCCACCGCAACTTGGCCGTTGAACTGTTGCAGAAGTTGCTCAAAGGCGAAATCAAAATCCGGCGGCAGCAGAACGTCGTTCAATCCCGCTCATTCGCCGACATGCTCGCCAATGCGATCAACGATTACCACAACCGCGCGATTACGACGCAAGAAGTCATTGATCAGTTGATCGAACTTGCCAAAGAGATGCGCGACGCAGGCGAGAAAGGAAAACAACTCGGCCTGAACCACGACGAGAGCGCCTTCTATGATGCTCTAGCCGCCAACGATTCCGCCCTTGATGTACTTGGCGACAAGAAACTCGCCGTCATCGCCACCGAGTTAGTGCAAAGAGTAAAAGCCAATGCCACCATCGACTGGCAGATCAAAGAGGGTGTACGAGCGAAATTACGAGTGCTAGTGAAACGCATTCTAAAAAGATACGGCTACCCACCTGACCTAGCTGACGCAGCAACGCAAACGGTGTTAGAGCAGGCAGAATTGCTTTGTGAAGAGTGGACTAGTTAACGTTCTGGAAGGATGCTGCCGTGCAAAGAATTCTCGACCTTGATCTTGACTTTTTTCTCGATGGCGTAGAGTACTACGATTCACCCGTTCGTCTCGACCCCGACTACTTTCACCCTTGGTCGAGTGAAGAAGTAGAGCGATTCCTGCAAGTGACGTGCAAGTTGCCGGGGAACGCTCGAATACCGGGCCGGGTAGTTACCCACCACGACGAAGCCTTCATCTTTTGGCGTGAACTGATTGAGAGCGGAGAACTCGATCCGCCTTTTGAGGTTGTACATGTTGATGCACATGCCGACCTTTCCTTCTTAGATTACAACGCCGTTAAATACTTCTTGTGTGAATTACTTCATTTAGACGAAAGTGATCGAGTAGTAGCGTGCGAATCCAGCGGACACATTAATAAGGGAAACTACCTTCTTGCGGCCATCGCTTGCGGCTGGGTAGAAAAATTGACGTTTATTCCTTGCGAATTTTCGGCACGGCCACTGGACGTGCCACCACACATTTGCCCGAATGACGACATTCATTGTGGTGAAATACAATTGCGAAAGTGTGATGGTGCTAAAGCAACGAAACTGAACTCGAACTACTTTCGTTGGCAAGACTGCACGATCAATGTACTGCCATCTTTGCCATTTGAAATCAGTGAGCAAAGCGAGTGGTCAAATAGCGCGTCGTTTGACTGCATTGTTCTATCGAAATCACCGAACTTCACACCCCCAACGGCTGACAAATTAATCCCCGTAATTGCGAATTACTTACTTGAGCGTTGACAAGTGTCGTTAGTTTGATTTCAACCCGAAATCAAACAAGTCGCCTACACCTTCGTCGTCGTCTCTGACAACGTGCAAGTAGATCGAAGTAGTGCTGACATTCGCATGACCGGCTGCGTCGCGGACCTCGGCCAATGAGCGTCCGCCAGCCAGACTGTGCGAGCAGAAGGAGTGCCGCCCGCAATGGATGGAAAGGCATTCGACACGTTCAGCGCCCAAGCACTTGATGGACGCTTTGAATCGGGCTTGAGCGTTGCGGACTGATAACGGCTTGCCCCATGTGCCTTTGGACAACGAGCAAATGAATGGGTCGCCTGACGCCGCCTCTTGGCCTGAGCGTTCTTTCTTCCAAGAGTCCAGATCGGCCAGCGTGCCTGCGTCCCACCACAACGGCACCTTGCGAGGTTTGTTGCGTTTCGCAATGGCAGCCGGGATATAAAGGTGCGGTCGTTTCCCGGTGATCTTTACGTTCGCCATTTTCAAACCGACGATTTCGCTGACACGCAGCCCGCAGCAGGTAGCTAGCCGGAATATGATAAGGTTCTGCCGGGTATTTATCGACCGGCGTTTGCGCTTTAGCTCTTCGATCAAATCGGATATTTCCGAACGGGTCAGAATGCGGGTTTGATCGACAGAGCGTGCAACGGGATTCATTGAAGCCTTGGGGAAGATGCCTTGCGAAATCGTACAGAAAACTCAACTCACGCTTAATTTTAGCGTAAGTTAGGCTACCGGCAAGCGAAATCGTACATTTTATCTGTATAAGGCGCATGATTTCGCAGAGACCCTCTGCTGGACGATTCGCAGGGCAAGAAATAAGTAACTACGATCATGGCGTGCATCACATAGGAAAACTGCCAGAGCAGGGTGTAGAGGCAAAACCCACTTGCAAAAGGTGAGGGAGACGATATGACCGAAGCACGTCACCGAATTTGGCAAATCGCCTGTGGCGAAGCAGGGAGAAGATACGACGATCTGTTCTGTTCCCATGACGTGATGTTTCTGGGGCCGGGCGACTTTGGCCCCTATAGCCGCGAAGAGTACGAAAGCGGTCCAGCGCGCCGCCGGTACTCTGGCAAGAAGATTGGTCAGGTTCGTAGCTTCGCCAAAGAAGTGCGGGCAGATGACATAGTATTGCTTCGGTCTGGTTATCGTGTCGTAAATGTTGGAGTAGTGTCGGATGAAGGCTACCAGCATAACGAGACATTCGACGACGTTTACGGGTGGGACTTACAGCACACTCGCCGCGTTGCGTGGCAACCGCAGCTGCGGACGGACCTAGACGCGATTCAGGAAGAAGGTGGCGATCTTTTTGGTGACCGCAAGAGCATCCCTACGTTCACGCGGGTGAAAGAGAAGCGAATCCTTGACCGTGTTCGGCATCTATTCCCAAAGTGTTTGCAGAGACCGCTGGCTGAACTCCCCGATACACTGCCGAAGCCAATGAGTTTGGATGAATTCGGCAATGCTCTGTTTGGGAAAGGACTATCCCACAATGCAGTGGACCGCGTAAAGCTCACGTTGCAAAAGCAGCGTCAACTACTCGATTGGTACGGCCTGCGTGAAGCTGACTCTGCCGGAAAACTCCGAGCAGTCGCGCCGAAGCGACCAACGGAACATGAAATCGTAGCGCACGTGATTCTGCCGCTGATGCTGGCGATTGGCTGGTCAGAGCAACTATTGGCCGTGGAGTGGCAGAAAGTTGATTTAGCTGTGTTCTGGGGGACACCCACTGACGCGAAACATTGCAAGCTGATCTGCGAAGCGAAGCGGATGGGTCACGGCTTGCAGAATGTGCGGAAGCAGGCGGTACGGTATACAGACTCGCTCAGTTTGACCGAGTGCGATAAGATTCTGCTCGCGGATGGCGGTAGGTTTTACTTATATCGAAAGCTGGCCGGAGAGTGGGAGAAAGCACCGAGCGGATATTTCAACGTCCGAAAGTTGCGAACCCGGCACCTGTGTCCACCGAATACGAATTCCGTCGATACGCTGGTTGCGCTAACTCAGTCGCACGTTTCTCGAACGGAGACTTGAGGCAACAAACGCTGTGACGGCATTGGTGACCAAGATTGGCTGATCCATTGTGAACGGTTCGCAAGAGCGCTGTGGTCAGGACGTTTCGTTCGTTGAAGCAAGGGTAGGCTGTTGGGGTTAACCATCAGTATAAACGTCAGTTTGATGCAAACTTGCTTGTTCCCGTTCGGTACTTGCACGAATACGCTCCTGTTCTTTGCGCTGTTTGTGCATCCCCCACATTTCAACATGCTATGAATCGGTGCCGCAGAAGAGTGAATCCTAATGGCAAGCAACTGCTGGAATAAGCAACTAGCCCTGAATCACTCTAACGATACGCCCGACCGGGTTGTACGACATTGAGCCGCAACGCCAGCCACGAAAAACAGAAAACGCTGCGTCGGTCAGTCACTTCTGGTTGCAGCCGAGACATTGCGCCCGAAGGCTCCCCAGTCAAATTGCTCTGGGGCGCAATTACTGAGTGAGTCCCACGATGTTCTTTAAGCAGCGAACCTCGAAGCAGCGGTGTTGCGGGGTTTGCAGGAGTAAGCGGTATCTTCCGACACTCGTATTTGTACTGAGTATAAAAATGATTTTCCCAACCTCGTAGGTAAGGGGAGAAAAGCCCGCAAAACACCGCAATCCCCGCAACCTACACTGCTTCGACCTTCCAACGGGACACCTTAGTGTGGCTATCGGGTTCGTCTATCAAACGGAGACCGCCGGACACACGTCCCCGTAACTTCCCGATTTGTCTGCCCAGCCGTCGCTTATTGATGTTCCCGTTGCTTTCACCCGCAAGTTCGTTCAACAAGTCATAGAGTACCGAAGACTGACTAGGGTTCATCACGGTAGACGCCAGTTGAGCGGTAGTCATTCCGTGCCTTTGCGGGTCAACTTGTTCCAGTCCAACTAGCAAACGCGAAAGCACAGTCGCGTCTTGATTCCCCGCGGCGACTTTGGTCATCCGCGCGTCGCCGGGGTCTGCCTGCCCGCACCAAACGATTGCTTGCCGGACGAGGTTGCTCCACGACTCAAAGCTCCCCCATGGCGTGAGCAAAACCTGTGGCCTTCCAGCAACCACATAACTACGCAGTATCGTCACCGCCGCTTGAACGAACTGTACACGATTTTCCCGAATGTGGCGTTTTAGGTCGGGGTAAGTGAACCCCTTCCTTTCCTCTGGATTTTCTAGTGGTGTTTCCAGTTTGATTTCCAACACACGTCTGGCGGTGTCACCCACTAATTCAACATTGTTGCCGGTGCCGTACCACGTTGCATTCAGCGGTCCCGAAAAAACGGTATTGGTAGAGAGAATTCTGTCCACCCATCGCTCAGCCGTAAGTGCCGCATCTAGCGAAGCTCCGCCAAGCGGCCTGTTGATGTTGTCGAGCATGACCGTCGTGTCACCCGCAATCGCCAGAGAAGTGATGCGTTTCCGCATCTCTTCATCGTTTTCTGAATAGGAAAGTCTGGACAATACTTGACCTACGGCTATCTCGGAAAGCACATCGACAAGAAGTCCTTTGCCAGCACCCGGTGAATTGCCGTTTACGAGAAAAAACGGTGCTGGCCCGTCAAACGCGAACCGTGCAAGTGGAGTGAGTAATGCGGCGAGCCAAGCTGAGAAGTGTTTAGCTGGGTCTGCAAAAGGAAAGTCACTAACGACGTTCCAAAGAGTGTTCACGGCGTTTCTAGCGTCTTCAAGACTTGGGTTTTCAGGAATGGCGAAGCCCCCCTCAATGATCGGTTCATAAAGCAACCCGCTGGCTTCATCGTAGCCGGGACTTTGTAGGATCGTCCCGTCACGTCGCAATACGGGTATCTGGACCACCCCTTCAAGATGACGAAAGTCAACCCACTCACCGCGACTATGGATGGCTTGGACTAGCCAATCTTTAGGATGACTGTGAATGTCCTTCGGACCGCTCTTGAAATCCTTTCGCTCGAATAGATGCACTGACGCAGTAATACGTTCCCGAAGTCGAGCTTTGGGAAGCGGCTCTATTCGCGGGGCGTTGTTTGGCCTCTCGATGGCGGAGGGTTTCTTTTTCTCATATAGGACGTGGACGAGCGAACCGTGTCGTTGAAAAATTATCTCGTCGGAAGCCAGCGCATCAACTACCTGATCTGCAACATCATTCTCGTTGGGCGTTACCTGAATGACGGGGCGACCATCGCTTGCGACCAGATCGGATGGGGCAGTTCCGCCTAGCCACTCAACGAGCTTGGAAAGTATGTCCCGGTCTATTTGTGATTCCGCCGCCTTCCAACTCCTAACTGCTTCGTCGTTAGCCAAACGGTCTGCTGTCGTTCTTACCGCAACCTTTCGATCTTCAACCTCATTGTCATTCGACGCCCACGCCGCCAAACCAACAACATACTCCACCAAATTCAACGGCACGCCGGACTTTAGCAACACGCCCGCCACGGCAAGTGCGGTGTCGTGGCGACACCCCTCCGCGGGCCAGTAGCGAGCGAGAAGAGCGGTCGAAGCGAGTTGTTGCACAGCGTACTGTAGTGCGCTCGAATCGACGATTGTCAGATTGTCATTGGCCGCGAACGTGTATTCGTCACCCTCATCGGGATGAATGGATGGGGCCGTTAAGACCTGCGCACCCGTCGAATGTAACTCGACCAACATGCCTCGGTTGCGCCCGTTCTTCTTGCAGACCGGGTCTTTGTATTGCGTGGTCTTTGCAACATCGGAATGATAAAGCCAATGAGATTCGGGGCGATTTACGCGACCTATCTTCCAGTCAGTAGGGTGTAAGAAATGCGGAGCAAGCCGGACCGCTTCATCGCAATCAAGGTCAACGTCCACTAAACCGTTTCCGTTGTTGCCAAGCAGCAGCCCGATATTACACGGAGAACCAAACGCATTCGGAATATCGGCCACAGTCAATCGGTCTTGCGGCCAGTTGCGACGGTTCGGATTTTTCGAGCGGAGGGGAATTGGGATTGGATTGAGGCCTAGCTGCAAATAGTAACTAGCCCATGCCTGACTAGATTGATTGCCCCAAGACGTATGCTTCTGTATCATTATTTTTGCTTTCCAAATCCTAGGTTGAGTTTGCCCTTACCGCGCCAACGGAGGGGCTTTTTTCGTTTATGCCTTCTTCGGCTTAGGTAACCACCGCACAAACTTGCCGCAGTCTGCACATTCCAGCCATCTCCAGTGCGGCCCGGCCCCAGCGCCGATTTTCACTGCCCAAGTTTCACATGCTGGGCAAGGTTCAGTCGGCTGATGTTCGGCGATCAATTGGTTAACTTCGTCACCAGCGCGGTGGGGCATAACGTCATAGGGTCGGCGGGTGTTCATGCTTATCCTCAGAATTCAAGTAAAAAGATTTGTCACTGGGGCGGTGCATATAACGGCGGACGCCCCGTCCCCTGCTGGGACTGTGTTCAGGCCCAACAGTGTGGTGGACGCTGCACGTCCTTTGTGCGGAACTAACCAATTGCCACGCAGTTGTTGAGTGCTTTGTTCTGCGACACCATTAAAACCCTAGATTTCTGCGTTTTCTGGTACTCTTAATGGCGTTTAGCCGGAGACGCAGCAGTCTTGAAGGTGAAGACTACGCCGGGAAGTAGTCGATTTCATCGCTCTCTTTAGCGCGGGACCGCTTTTGAGGCTTAGGTGGCGTTTGTTGCGATTCACGCCGGGTCTCAAAGTCCTTAACCGCTTCCGGCGTAATGCGAAATCGTGGCTTTCCAACGCCGGGGTGCATCGACACGTCAAGCGCGCGTAGCTCGCCACTACGGATAAAGGCGATTACCTTTTCCGCTTTGACGCCCCACCGCTTTGCCAGCTTGGGAGGGGTGTAGCAGACTGCAATATCAGTCGGTTCCACCGCTGGCCTCCGCATTGGTTGCTTGCAAGACGCGCTGCCGTTGCTCCGCCAACCGGATGAGCTTTCTTAAAAGGGCCGCTTCCCGCACGCAACGCGACAGACGACTCCGTAGATCACTCAACGGAGGGATGGAGTCGAAATACTGCTCAACGGAACAATTGGCCATTAAAAAACCCTCGCCCAAAAAAGGTTGACGAGGGTTAAACTAGCTTTCGCGGTGTTACCAAATAGTTTCGATTGCGTTGCAGTTTTGTAACTCTACAACGCTTTTCTTTCGAGTGTGATCTGCCCGTTCAGCCTCCTCATAATCAATGGGGCGTTGAAGTCTTCAAACACTCGATTCACTCTCGAAACGGCGGTTCTAATGCTGCTGTCCCCTTTCAGTTCTTTGGAACCCCAGACCGCTTCTACAACGTCATCTTCGTCTCTAGGCTTGCGATCCCACATTATCGAAATTAGGTGATGTTGGATTGGCGGTATCTTCTCCTTAACGCCCTGCCACTGAAAGTGCTGTGGCTTCGACGGTCCATCCCCTTGCTGAACCGTCTCGCCCTCTGAGACCAACTGAATCACAGAACCGCTGGGAGTGATCTGCGTCGAGGACGGGCAATGCTCTTCAATCCACTTCTTCGCTAGAAACCCCGCGACTTCATCTGAGGACTTAGCCCTCGCCAGAATCTCCTCAATATTCTCCGGCTTGCCACTGGCAAAGTCGTCTGGCGCTAGACAATCGTATCCGGTTTTCTTATCCAACTTTTTCCGCCTCCACTTGGAATAACCAGCGGTGGATTGTTTGGCAGACATTCAACAGCCGGTCGTCGCCGACCTCTTCTCGATAGTGCGCGGCCATTTCTTCACTGGTATGCCCCATGATGGAATCCACCGCGACTTGATCCAGTGAGTTACCGCCGATGGTTTCAAATGTGTAGCGCAGTCCGTAGAAAGAAAGGGATGGACGCTTGATGCCAAGTTTTTCTAAGAGCTTGGCAAACACCTTGCCGAGGGCATCGCTCGGAGTCCCGGTGCCTTTGGGATTGGTTCGCACCCAACGATGCCCATATTTTGTGAGGAAGGCAAGTTTGCCATCTGCGGCGTCCTTGGGGTCGGGTCTGGTAAGCATAGCTTCCTTCAAGGCTGCCACCGTTTCGGGCCAGAGCGGGCATCTGCGTTCTACGCCCGTTTTGGGTCGAGGGTATTCGACCCACCCCTCGTCGAGCCGGAGAGCCGACTGTGGCAGGCTCGAAATGTCAGACTGACCAAATCCACAGTTGATGCCTAGAAGTGTCATAGCCCTCAATGGCTGGCCAGCGGCGTCGATGATCTTTCTCAGTTCGTCCGGCTCAAACATCCGCTTCCCGTTCTCTGCGCGTGAAGCATTGCGAGAACGTCGTAGCACAGTCTTGCTTGGCTTGTTGAATGACTGTCCGTAGCGCACTGGACTTTTAAGTAATTCTGTATCAAAGCCGAACTTAAAGACGGTTCGGACACGAATAACCTCGTTGCCAAGTGCAACCGGCCCTCTCGTTCTTGAGAGAACTTCACGAAGCTGCTCGAAGTCATTTGGCCCAACGCTGTCAACCAGCCGAAGCCTGCCGAAGTGTTCGATTATTCGCTCGCAGGTTGAGTAGTAGTCGCGGAAAGATCGCGGGCTTAGCTCCCCGTTCTCTTGGAGCTTTCGCTTAGCGTTAAGAAAGCGATTGCATAGCACCTTAAAGGTGACTGCGTCCGATGCAACCGGGACAGGCAAACCAGCGTGAAGATAGTCACGTTCATCGAGGTACTTCTTCAGCGCCCCGTCAGGATCGTCCCATGGCCCGAAGTAATGAAACCGGCCTCGAATTTTTTTCGCCCACCTGTTCGTCGCATGGGCGAACAACGGATAGTCCGGGTAGGGCTTCGCTGGTTTGTTTTTGCGCGCGGATTTGTTAGATTTCTGCAATGGCGTCACCTTGCTGGTCAAAGAATCAGGTGGTGTCATTTGACACCTGCTCGTTGGACCGGGCAGGTGTCTGACTTATTCAAATCAGCCTAGCGGGTGTCAGAAGTGGTCTCAAACACCAAGTGCCGCTCAGGCTGAGAACACTATAACATGTTGTTAGCACACAACATGCGCCCGTGGCGCAATTGGATAGCGCATCGGTCTTCGGAACCGAGGGTTGCAGGTTCGAATCCTGCCGGGCGTGCTTCTTCTGGAGAAGTCCGTTGAAAAACCGCATCTTCTTTCGCTTGCGACTGCTGATCTGTTTTCTATTGTCGGCGGTCATGTGTCCGGCGGTTCTTCGGGCGGAGCCGGTGGATCGTCCGAACATTCTCTGGATCGTTGCAGAAGACATCTCGCCACTGTTTGGCTGCTATGGATCGGCCGATGCGAGCACGCCTAATATTGATGCGTTTGCGAAGCGGTCTCATCTGTTTAAGCGGGCGTATGCCACGGCGCCGATCTGTTCGCCTTCGCGATCCTGTCTGGCGACGGGAATGTACGCTACATCACTAGGTTCGCAGCATCTGCGTTGCAAGGTGCAGCTTCCGCAGGAGATCACGCCGCTGGCGAAGATCTTTAAAGACAACGGTTACTGGACCGCCTTGCGGGGCAAGACGGATTACAACTTTGATGACCAGGGATTGTTTGACGACTGGTCCGGCAACCGCGAAGCCGCGCCGTGGTTTAACTGCCCGGATGGAAAACCCTTCTTCGCTTTTTACAACCTGGGCAGTACACACGAGGGTAGCGGAAACCGCCCGGAACGTGCGGCGGCAGCGCTTAAGATGTTGCCGCGCGATGCGGCGCGCGATCTGGCGAAAATCACCGTGCCGCCACACCATCCGGACTCGGCGGAGATGCGTCGCATCTGGGCGCGTTATCACGAATTGATCACGGTGTTTGATCTTGAATTTGGCAAAGTGCTGAAACAGCTGGAAGCCGACGGGCTGGCCGACGACACCATCGTCTTTCTGATGGCCGATCACGGCATGGGGCTGCCGCGGTACAAACGTTGGCTTTATCTAACGGGATTGCACGTGCCGCTGATCGTGCATCTTCCCGCCAGATTCCAGGGAAAGCAGGGGCAGGCTGCTGTCCGCAAAGATCTGATTTCTTATGTCGATCTACCTGCAACCGCGCTGCAACTGGCGGGGATCGACGCACCGGAATACTTTGCCGGCCAGAGCATCTTTGCCGGGAAGCAGCGCTCGCATGTATTCGGCGCACGTGACCGCGCGGACGACATGTATGACCTTAGCCGTTGTGTCTTCGACGGCCGTTTTTTGTATATCCGCCACTATCTTCCGCATCTGCCGCCGATGCAGGAGGGTTACATTCTTAGCCCGGTTTACAAAGAATCCCTCATCGAACTGCACCGTTTGCACAACGCCGGACTCGACACGCGGCAATCTGCAAAGATGTGGCAGCCGCGGCCGTTTGAGGAATTGTACGACATTCAGATCGACCCTCACGAGCAACAGAATCTTGCCAGCGACAGCCGGCTCGCCAGCGTGAAGGCGCGACTTGCTGCCAGGCTAAAAGCGTGGATTCTGAAGACACGCGACAGCGGATTTCTGACAGAGCCAGACATGCATCGCCGGGCGATCGAAGCTGGTGTTGCGCAGCACACGATTCTCAATAGTGACAAGACATACCCTATTGAACTTATCTTCGCCGCCGCAGATCAGGCTTCACGTCCTGACGCAGAGCTACTGCCCGGCGGCGACGACCCGGCGCTGGACTTCTGGGCGATTCAGCAACGCATTATCCGGCAGGATCGCTCAGAGCCGTGCCGCAAATTCCTGCAAGCGAAACTCCAAAGCAGCAATCCCACCGTGCGTGCAACTGCCGCCGAAGCCCTGGCCCGGCTCGGAGACGAAAAGTCCGCCGTGCCCATCTACCGCCAGCTTCTATCGATGAAAGAACCAAATCTCCGGCTATACGTCGCGCGTTCGCTGGCTCTTTCCTTCAACGACGTCAAACCGCTTGAGAAAGAAGTCCGCGCAGCCAGGCAGCAGATGCTGGCGCCGCCCGGCTCTAAACGGCCCTGGAAAGATTTCCTCTACTCCGCCTTCACGGCCTGGGCCTTGGAGTGGTCCCTGGTGAAGAGCGGACTGAATAAGTGGAGCGACTTTCAGGGCCTGTAGTCAGAGCCCGGAGACGGCCCTACCGGGCTTCACGTATCTTCTCCCAGACGCGTTGCAGGTCCGGCTTGGTGGCGGGCAGTATCTCGCGCAGTGCTTGACGGTTCGTGGCCGTTAGATGTGTGAACGGCTGCTGCGGATCTGGATCATTCAGCACCTCTGCCAGCCGCCGGTAGAAATGTTTTTTGACTTGCTTGGGCAACATGGCGAATGAATCTGAGTAGATCATGTAGCTGCACGGATACTCAAACAGTCGTGTCTTTAGATTCAATTGCCGGAGCGAGCGGCCGCGTGCATCGTGCGGACCACGGCGTGCAAACTCGCCGGTGAAGCCTGAAGTCCCGCGCACCGGCGCCTTCAATCTGGCTTCGTCCGTGAAGAGCATCTGCTCGAGCAGCCGTTCGCTTTCCGCCTGCCAGTACGCATCTGGTTTACCGGTGTGCCGCGCAATCCGCCAGGCGTACTGCACGCGGCTTAGCTGATTGTGGACGTCGATCTGGTGTTCGAAGACCATCAGCGCGGCGATGTCGCTGTGCGGCGACAGGTAACGCGACGTATCCAGCCGCCCGGCAAGCGTCTTCACGTTAAGCCCCGTCGTATTCTGCACGGGTTTTTTAGGACGGCGGCTATCGGGCAGATGGAAGTTGCCCAGGTGTGTCGCGTCACCATGCGTACCTGTCACGTACCAGCCACCCCATCGCTCCGAAAGCGGACTCGCCTGCGACGTGCGGAAACTGCCCGCAGCAAACACCGGTCGCCCCTTCGGATCGACAACCATCGAACGCGCCTGAAGCCCCGGAATGTTACGCGTACGGCTTGAGGAATGGCAGGTCATACAGCGGCTAATCTGGTGCGACAGTTGCGGCTTCTCTGGCTCCTGCTCGATTTTATAAAACGCCAGACCCAGCTGTTCATCCGGCACGATCAGTTCGATAAAGCCGCCCGGGACAACCGCCAGATAAGCATCGTCGCCGAAATAGACCGCACGGGGATTTTCCGGGTGGATCAGCGCCCGCTGAGCGCTGCTGCGCGCGTACACAAGCATCTGCGAAGAGACAGGAATCTTCAACTCTTTTAACAGCCCGCGGAGATAGCCGTATCCAGGATCGAAAGTCAGTTTCCGTTTGCCAGAATCAAGGTCTGCCTGCAACTGCGAAAGCACATTGTCCGGCTCTGTTGACGAGTAATTCACAGGCGGCGATTCAAAGTCCAGCAACTCTCCAGCAACCAGAACGCTACTGCTGAAGATGCAGACAACCAGATATACGAACGGGACGAAGGGTAGGAAGGTTTTCATCTGGCGTCTGCCTTTCTGTCCTTGGTTTCCGAGATGCAATACAGCGCGCTGCCGGTCTTGATCACCAGCCGGCCATTCACGGCGGCGTATCCATACTGCACGGCGTCAGCGAATTTCACACCACGCTCTTCCATCTGCTGGCGGGTCCTGGCTCGCTCTTCATCTGTCTTCGGCTTCGAACGGTCGCGACCGTTGCGGAGGTTGGCCAGTGCATCGTCTTCTTCAAACAGAATGTTCTCCGCCAGTTCCTTGAAGACGGGCCCGGCGGCGATCACTTTGGTCGCGCCATTTTTGCCGAAGAAGTAGATCCTAGAGCCGGTTGCCAGCGGTGTTGCCCAGCAGGGCTGCCCAAGCCGTTTCACGTACATCTGCTTGCCGGTTTCCGCATCGAAGCAGTACAGCACGCCGGCCGATGTCAGCCAGTATGCGTAGCCGGCGTGCACAATGGGCGAGCCGAAACTGGGCATCGCGCGGTCCGTTTTCCAGAGCACTTCCGGCGTAAACTTGCCGCCTGCCGTGTTGATCCGCATTGCGAGGTTCGACTCTCTGGCCATGCTCAACCGCTCGTTGTTCATACCGGGCGAAGCGCCCACCAGGAACTGACCGGCGGCATACGGTAGCGGCGTGGTCGCGCGGTTGCCGCCGACTTCTTCATAGGTCCACAGCAGCTTGCCGCTGGCGGGATCGTAACCGTCAACGCTTCCGCTGGAACTAATCACAATCTGCTGCTGTTTGCCCACCGTGACCAATGCGGGCGAAGCGTAACTCTGACGACTGAACCGCTTGGTCTTCCAGAGCGTCTTGCCGGTTTGTTTCTCGACGGCCAGCAGGTACGACGGACCTTCATGATCGATGGCGAGCACAATGGCGTCGCTTGTTTGAAGTGGCGACGCTGCCAGACCGATTCGGACCTGGAATTCGCCATAGTCTTCCACCAGGTTGCGCGTCCAGACTTCTTTACCGTCATGTGTCAGAGCCAGCAGCTTGCCGGTTTCAAAGAATGCATAGATGTGGCTGGCATCGGCCAGCGGCGTGGGGGCGGAGCGGCTTTGAAAGTAATTGGAACGCACGGGTTGCGCCGACTGCGTGCTGTAATCCCACAGTTGTTTGCCGCTGCTAAGATCGACAGCCACGACGTGACAATCGTTCTTCAGCGGCCCTGTGATTGAAGTGGCGAAGACGCGGTTGCCCCAGATGATAGGGCTCGACTGCCCCTGGCCCGGCAAGGCGGTTTTCCAGGCGATGTTCTGGGTAGCCGACCAGGTTAGCGGCAGCGATTCTTCCGCCAGTGGCGTGGCTCCGGCGCCGAGAAAACCGGGCCAGCGTTGCGGCGTTGCGGCTTGTGTTTCTGGTTCTGCCGCCTGGGAGATAGCGGGTAGAAAGGCGCTGGGCGCTATCAAGGCAAGGGTTGTAAGGACGGCGGATGGCCAGCTTCTAAAAGTGTTTTCAGTCATATCAGATAGCTTGTGATGAAGTACAAATGGAGGGAATCGCCGGGACTTCTCAGGATCAATAGTCCTGCAGCACCTGCCCATCGTTGCGGGCGAATAGGTTCCGCCATGTGTCCAGGTGGACGGTGTCAGCGACGAAACGCCCGCTTCCGTCGGCCAGGCAGACCTGCACGCCGCCGGGGTGATAACTTCGGGCTGCGAACCATCCGCGGCCGTGACCGCTGACATCAGGAGCCGGGCTGTTGGGTGCGTGATAGCCGCCCACCAGCGTGCGGTGCTCGCGGCCCCACAGCCATGAGAAGCCGCGGTCGGTCCCCCAACTGGGACTTGAAGAAGCGATCAGCGCGAACAGATCCGGGTTCTGAATGCCGGGCGGCGTACCGCCGGGAGCTAGTCCCGGACGCGTGGGCCGGAGGCTGGAGCTGACGTTGGCGTAAGCGCGACGCGGGTCAACATCATCCAGACTGGTAGGCGCATAACCGGTCGAGCCGCGGCAGGACTCGGCAGCGAAGACCGTGTTCGACGTGCCATCGGTAATCTCCGCGAAACGCGTTTTCGAATTGTAAAAGAACAATCCATCGGTCGCCGGATTCTCTGCGTCGTAGCTAAGACCGCGTCCGCTGCCAAGGTTCATCATGTAGTTGTGGTTGGCCCAGGTTTCCTCCGGTTGCCCGCTAACCTGGCGGGTGTTGAATTCGTCGCCCGGATCCGAAGGGCACAGTAGCAGGTCCACCTTGGTGGCGGCTGCCTGCGCCTGTGCCGGGTTGATGTACTGCGTACCGCGCGAGCCAAGCATGATGGGCTGGTCAAAATCGATCAGGTTCTGAAGATTCTCCTGCTCCACATAGGGCAACAGGCGCGCTTGAATCGAAAAGGACTCCTGGCTGGAGGCGCCCAGACCGGGAAACTGCCGGTGCGCACTCTCGTAATTGTGCAGCGCCAGCCCAAGCTGCTTGAGGTTGTTCATACAGCTTGCACGACGTGCCGCCTCCCTCGCCGCCTGAACAGCAGGCAACAGAAGCGCGACGAGAATTCCAATAATGGCGATGACCACCAGCAGCTCTACAAGCGTAAAGCCGCGACGGCGTGCGGGAAGAATATGCGTTGTCATGGTGAGTTTTGAAGATGCAAAGTGAGGTGTTTTAGAAGCATCGCGTTGCTGCGCAGGTTGAGCGCAGACGCATTGCGCAACGGAATGCGTAGATTGCTTGAGCACGTTCGCCTTGCGCGGCAGTCCGCTGCCGTTCGATCTGTGATGACACGCTCAGCGCAGAGCAACCTTGCTTTGTGAGGAGCGAGCCTGACTCCGCGTGAGCGTGCGAACACAAATCGCCCGAATGAACTTCATCGCGGCAAAGGCTTGAGCCGTTTAGTAAGAAACGCCAGACCATGCGTCAGCGACGGCGCAGCATGCACCTTCGAGAACAGCCTTTAAGGCTGCGACGCATTGTGGCGTGGGTTCACCCGGCAAGCCGGGGAGGCGGCTCCGGCGGCTCGCTGCCGCGGCCAGCGGCAACTACAGATGTTGGCTTGCACCAGCGGCTTTGCGGAGCGGTGAAACGCTTGCGGGTTGCAAACGAAACGATGGCGACCGGTATGGAGCAGATCGCACTGCCGCCGCCTTTGCAGCGGTCTGCGTATGAACCAATCACAATTTGACGGGGCGCGTTCTTCGTGGAAGCGTCGCTTTGTTTTCCCGGCTTTCCGTCATCTTTCTGGCAGACCTTGGTCGTTGAACAACAGGAAGACTTGGCCGCTGAACAGCAGGAAGCCTTTGTTTTGGCACAGCAGGATTTACGCTGCTCCTGGCGGGCGGCGGCGATTACGAAGGCCGGCGGAGTGACGCCATTGGCTTTGGCCCAGGCGAGTTTCTGGGCGTTGTTAAAACAGCAGCACGACTTCCAGCACTGGGCCGCCGACTGGCAACCGCAGGGGCGGTTCTGGCAAGGGAAAGGGCGACCGTCTTTGCCCGGAGGTTTGGAGAGTGGAAGCGGAAGAAAACCAGCGCAGTACGAAACCACCAGCATCAGACTGAGCAGCCTGCGTGATTGGTTACGCCAGATATGTTGTAGCCGGTGGAACATGAAAACTAGCAGCGTTGTTGGTGCTGCGGAAGTGTATCGCCGGCTCGCTCCTCACCCTTCGAAGTCTATTCAATAAGATTTTCCGCAGCAATATGCGGCGTCTGTTTTTCACGTGACAGATTGTCACAGGCCGCTTCCGTCTGACGCGTCATCAGGGCCAAGGAACATGCCGCACGACGCTGCCACGTCGAAGCCAACGCGGGGAATCACCGTGACGCGTGATTGTGGCAGTCGATTGCGGTAGATGTCTGCATTGCGCTGAATGATGAACTCATCCGGTTCGACGCCGCAGCGCGACGGATCGGGCGAGTTGTAGCGCACGATGTTGACGTTGACCAGCAAGCCGCGCTGTTCCACCGCATCGCAGATCTCGTGCACGTCCATTTCCGAATCGTTCTCTCCCGCGATGTAGGCGTGATGCAGCGACACAATCTTCTGCGCGCTCCGCTGCCACTGCGTTAAACGGTCCAGCGCGATCTCTGCGGGCAACGCCTTGGGAAGCCACCGCCGGCGGAACCGCGGATTCATACTGTAAATGGAGTAGTAGATATCTGGATGGTGCGTGACGAAAACATCGTCCAGCGGACGTTCTAGCTCCTTAGGATAAATGGTTGAAATCAGATGCCGGGGGCGCAGGCCCGATGCAACGGCGCGTTGCGAAAGTTCGCCCAGCAACCCGTCTCCATCGGCGACCAGCGCGCGGTTGGCAAGTGGTTCGCCGCGAGCCATAAAATTGAAGTGCACAATCCGCGCGGGCGGCGCCGTACGGCGGTAGTAGTCGAGCACGGTGTCGGCCTGGTCCGTCATCTCTTCGAAAGTGGCGTCGCGGAGGTGCGTCTGCCCCGTCGCCGTCAGATGACACATCCGGCAGCCCTGCGCGCATCCAGTCTGCGAAGAAAGATACACCACAAAGTAATCCGGGCACCGGCGGACATATCGCGTTTCAAGACGGCCAACGTCAACGCCGCGATCCCAGTTGACCGAAGCATCCTGCTCACTGACATGAGGGCGAAAGCCGGGAGATGTGTTTTGCACGGCGAGCATCCAATCTTTTGTATAATCCGGCGTTGGCCCAAACCGTAAAACCGTGGGGTTTCCGGCAACTCGACGTGATTATTAATCCAGAAGGTCACACGCATTATATAACAGGTTCTATGACCTCTGCCGCAATTCGCCACCGGCTTCTGGAAGGCGTGCTGCGGCGTCTGGCATTGCTGCCGGATGCCGGTGGAGTGGTGCTGCGCGGCGGGGTGCTGTTGCGGCACTGGTTTCATCCTCTGCCGCGGCCGGCGTTGGATCTTGATCTGGTGGCTAGTGCACCGCTGACGGTCGATGATGCGAAGCGTTTCAGCCCGCTGTTTGCAGACACCGTTGCCGACGGCGTGAGCTTTGACACGGCGGCAATCGAGGTTGAAGGCATCTGGCTGCAAACGGCACATCCGGGCATTCGCATGCATGTGCGGGGCGCCTTTGCGGGAAGCGAGGATGAGATTCAGGTGGATGTGACCGGCGGCCCTCCTCCCGTGCCTGCCGCCGTGATGAGTGACCTGCCGGTTGCGGATGGCGCCGTGCGTGTGTGGACCTGCCGGCCAGAGTCCATCGTGGCGCAGAAGGTCCAGGCATTGTGGCACCTGGGCATGCTGGGCTGGCGGCCGAAGGATCTGGACGATCTGCGATTGCTGCTCGAACGTATGCCAATGAATGACGATGCCTTGCGCGAAGCGATTGCCGCTACGTTCGCTGAACTGGGTGGGGCTGGATGCGATGCGCGAAGTGTTTTCGCTGCAGATTCGTGGTGGAGCATGAAGCATGCGTCGGCGCGATGGGGCGATTTCTTAGTTCACACAGGGCGCGAAGGCGTCCGTCATTTGCCGGCTGTTGTCGCCAGGGTAGCGGCGCGGCTCAACCCCGTACTTGAGGACCTGCCATGAGCGGCCGGATGACGGAGAAGTTTCTCGAACAGATCACCGCCAACATCGACGACGACGCCACACGCTGGCAGTTTTCCGATTGGCTGGAGGAACAAGGCGAGATCGACCGCGCTGAGTTCATCCGCGTGCAGGTCCGCCGCGCTTCACTGCCGCCGTGGGACGCCGCGCAGGTGGGGCTGCGAATCCGCGAGCACGCGTTGCTTGAAGAACATGGCGAAAAGTGGCTCAGCGAGATGCCAGAGATTCCCGGCGTGCGGTGGGAAGGATTCCGCCGGGGGATTGTCGCGGTGGTTGCGTTCGGCAGTTTCGACGCGATGCGTGAATCGGCGCATGCCTGCCGCGCGATCGCGCCGATTGAAGCCGCACGCGTGCATTGGCCGCGGCGGACGGAATCTACGAAGAATGTTCCGCAGATTGCAGAACTGCGCGAACTCACTTTGACCGGCCGGCCGTGGGGTCCACAAACAAGAAGGCTGGCCGATTCGCCGCAGCTTCAAACGCTTCGTGTGCTGAAGGCTCTTGGACTGGATGCGGCCGATCTAGGCAGCCTGGCAGAATCTCCGCACCTGAAGAATCTGCGGACACTGTGTCTAAAATCAAACGGCATTGGCACCGAGGGCGTGCAGAGCCTGACCAGAGCCGCCGACCTGACCAATCTGGAAAACCTGGACCTGACCGGGCCCGGTTACTACGAGTCTTACTACGACAATCCGCTGATCGATCTGGCAGGGATGGAGGCTCTGGCGCATTGGGAAGGCCTCAAGAACGTGCGGTCGTTGTCGCTGTCCGGAAGTGATGTACGACCGGAAGGATTGCGGCAGTTGCTGCAATCGCCTCATGCGGCCAAGCTGAAATCGCTCTGGCTCCGCAGCGGACGCCTCGACGGCGATGCAATGGAAGAGTTTGTCAATGCCAACAACGACATTGAGCTTGAATCGCTGGACCTTGGCGAGAATGTGCTCACAGACTCTGGCGCCGGACACCTGGCCGTGGCGGGATGCCTCCGTGAACTTAAAGAACTCCGGCTAGACCGCTGCGAGATTACCGGTGACGCTGCCGTCAGGTTTGCCGAGACGGCGCGGTTTATCGAAGGACTGCGGGTTCTGCAAGCCAGCCACAATCACTTTGGCAACGCCGGGCTGAGTGCGCTGCTGCAACGGTCCTCCACCACACTGCACAGCCTCGGTCTGCGGAACAACTCGCTGACCAACGAAGGCGCCGTCGTGCTTGCCGGATCAGCCGGATCGAACGCACTGCGTGAACTTGACCTCAGCGATAACGGTTTGACGACCCTGGCGGGGAGGGCGCTAGGCGGTACAGAGAATTTACAATCGCTGGAAGTTCTGCGAGCGGGCGACAATCCCAAGCTCGGCTACAAAGCGCTTGAGTTATCGCCACTTGCTCAGCGTCTGAAGGAACTCTCCTTCGAGAAGGCGGAGCGCTGGTATCAGGGCTATTTGTCCTATGACGAGGTGAATGAATACCGGGAATTTTACTTCGAAGTCGATGGGTACGATGAGGATGAAGACTGGTACGAAGACGACGAAGCGTAACGCAGCGGGCCGCCCCAGTTGCTTGTTGAAGACGCCAGCGGCAACTATGTTATAACACGTTATAACAAATTCCAATTCGTGATTCATGGCGAGACATCAATGCTCCAGACACCGACGGTTGCCGGTTGCTTTGCCCTGCTTCTCCTTCCTGTATGTCTGCCTGCAGAGGAACGTGGCAGTGTCAGCTTTGAGCAGTTGAAGCCGGGCGTGTTCGATAAACTCGACACAAAGCTAGGCGTCTGGATGCCAGAGTCGGGCCGCAGCGTGGTTGACCCGCGGCACGCGAAGACGGGAAAGAATTGCCTGCATCTGACGGGCGGCGACAGGACGAGCGTGACGCTGAAAGTCGCCGAGGGTGTGGATACATCGGGGCAGTTGAGCTTCTGGGCTGAACGCTGGACAAGCCGCAGCCCGTTCAGCTTTCGCATTGAAAAGAACTCAGGCGACGGCTGGCAGGAAATCTACAACGGCGATGCAAAAGTCCGTACGGGCCGCGCGTTTTTGAATCACGTAAAGATTCCGCTTGCCGACGCTCAGATCAAGCAGCTTCGTTTCAGCGTCACCAGTCCACCGGGCACCGGCATCCTGCTGGACGACATCCGCATTGCCCCGGCGCAGCCGCAGAAGATCGTGAGTGTAGAAGCCGTGCCGTTTACACTGCCCGCGTTAATCGGCGCGCCGTCCAGCCCGCTGGCCAAGTTGAAAATCACTGCCACCGGCGTGCTGAACCCCATCGCGTTAACCGGAGTTTCTGCCACGCTACACGGCGACGCAGCCGTCTCGCCGCTTCAGTCCGTTTTCATCTCTACTCGCCCCGGTGGAAAACCTACTCCGCAAGCCAAAGTCATGGACGCGGGCGGATGGAAGAGCGACCAGACAACCACGGTGGCAACATCCTTGCTGCTGAATGAAGGCGAGAACATTGTCTGGTTAAACGGCGCGTTGAATCAGCGCTGCGACATTGACCTGCGGATTGGCGCCGCGGTCACACAGGTTTCGTTCTCTGACGACAAGCGATTGACATTGGATAGCGGCAACAACGCGCCGGCGCTTCAGCGGCTGGGCGTGGCGGTTCGGAACGGCGGCGATGATGGTGTTCATACCTTCCGCATCCCTGGCCTGGCGACGACTAACCGCGGCACGCTGATCGGCGTGTACGATGTGCGACATCGCAACGGCGGTGACCTGCCGGGCGATATTGATGTGGGGATGTCGCGTTCTACCGATGGCGGCCGCACCTGGCAGCCCATGAAAGTCATCATGGACATGGGCGACGATCCGCGGTGGAGGTACGACGGCGCCGGCGACCCGGCGGTGCTTGTCGATCGCAACACCGGGACCATCTGGGTGGCGGCCACGTGGAGCCACGGTAACCGGTCGTGGCATGGTTCGGCGCCTGGGCTGAAGCCCACAGAGACGGGCCAGTTGTTGCTGGTCCGTAGTGACGACGATGGTGTGACCTGGTCCAAGCCCATCAATATCACGCGGCAGGTGAAGGCGCCAGCGTGGTCGTTCCTGTTACAAGGCCCCGGTAAGGGAATCACGATGCGCGACGGAACGATCGTGTTCGCGGCACAGTATCAGGACCCGCCAGAGAAACGCAGGTTGCCACATTCGACCATCATCTATTCGAAGGATCACGGCAAAACCTGGCAGACCGGGACGGGTGCATTTGACGATACAACCGAAGCGCAGGTGGTCGAGATCGAGCCGGGCGTGCTGATGCTTAACTGCCGTTACAATCGCAAAGGCGCCCGCGTGGTGATGACAACGCGCGACATGGGCAAAACGTGGCAGAAGCACCCCACGACAGAAAAAGCGTTGATCGAACCCGGCGCCTGCATGGCCAGCCTCATTAATGTGGATCAGGAGACGGGCAAAGACGCCGGCGGCTGGCTGCTGTTCTCTAACCCGGATAGCCCCCGCGGCCGCAATCACATCACGATCAAGGCCTCACCCGATGGCGGCATGACCTGGCCCAGGCAGCACCAGTTGCTGCTGGACGAAAACAACAGCGCCGGCTATTCGTGCATGTCGATGATCGACGCGCAGACCGTCGGCATTCTGTACGAAGGCAGTCAGGCGCACATGACCTTCCAGCGTATTCCGCTGAGCGACATTACCGGCAAGCCCGGCAAGCCCGGCAAGAGCGCGCACAATACTCCTTGACCTCAATGACTACCGTCGGATGGGACCAGCACCACGATGAACACTTCAAGACTTACCGGCCTTGTCGCCGCCACCTATACACCGCTCGGCAGCGATGGCGCGCTGAACACCGCCGCCGTTGGCGCCCATGTGGAACACCTGCTCGGCGCCGGGGTAAGTGGACTTTATGTGTGCGGCAGCACGGGCGAAGGCATGTCCCTTTCCAGCGAGGAACGCCAGGCAGTCGCCGCGGCGTATGTTCAGGCTGCTGCGGGTCGTGTGCCCGTGATTGTGCAGGTGGGGCACAACAGTCTTGCCGACGCGCGGTCGCTTGCCGCACATGCCCAGGAGATTGGCGCGGATATGGTCTCGGCCACTTGCCCTTCTTACTTCAAAGTTGGCGATGTGCCGGGCCTTATCGATTGCATGGCGGAAGTCGCCGCCGGCGCCCCGGAACTGCCGTTCTATTACTATCACATTCCATCGTTGACCGGGTCTGCGATCGACGTGGTCGAGTTTCTGCGGCAGGCGGCGGGTCGCATCCCGAATCTGGTTGGCCTTAAATACACCGATACCCGGTTGCATGAGTTTCAGGAGTGCCTGGAACTGGACGACCGGCGTTTTGATGTGGTCTGGGGCTGCGACGAAATGCTGCTTGGCGCCCTGGCCACCGGCACCCGTGGAGCCATCGGCAGCACCTACAATATTGCCGCACCACTTTATAGCCGGATCATCGCGGCGTTCGATGCAGGTGATCTGCACGAAGCGCGGCGGTTACAATTGCTCTCAGTCAAAATGATCCGCACCATCGGCCGTTATCCGTTCCATCCGGCGATGAAAGCCGTGCTGGGAATGCTCGGTTTAGAAACGGGCGGTTGCCGGCTTCCTCAAGGCAAGTTGCCCGAAGCGGACATTGCCACGTTGCAGAAGGAACTAGAGGCGACCGGGTTCTTCGAGTGGTCGGCGGCGCCAGATAAACCTGCGAATTAGCTGTAGAGCCACGGAGCAGATAAAACCTAAGCATGAAACACATCCTTACACTTCTCTGTGCGACCTTCTTCATCGCGTCCTCCGCATCCGCTGCGGGGCCACAATTACTATCCTGGGAAAAGCTTCCCCCCGTGCCGGATGAACTAGGCTTTGCGGGGCCGTTTGCGGGCGTGCACAACGATGCGCTGATTGTTGCCGGCGGCGCCAACTTCCCGGAGCCTGTCTGGGATAATGACAAAGCGTGGCACGACCGTATCTTTGTGCTCACCCGAAGCGACGAAGGCTACACATGGAAAGACGGCGGTAAACTGCCCCGGCCTCTGGCCTACGGCGCCGCGGTTTCAACTCCCAGCGGCGTTGTCTGTATGGGCGGCAACGATGCGACGAAGACCTACGACGATGTCTTTCTGCTGAGCTGGGACGCCAAAAGCGGAAAGCTGACGACGAAGAAGTATCCATCACTCCCAAAGCCGTGCGCCTTCGGCGCCGCAACGATGATCGGCGATGTCATCTATCTGGCGGGCGGGCAGAGCGGGCAATCGCTTGATACGGCGATGAAGAACTTCTGGTCGCTGGACCTTTCTAAGAAGGACAACAAGGCGGAATTCGTCTGGAAGCAACTGCCCGCGTGCCCCGGCCCCACACGCGCGCTGAATCTGACGGTTGCACAGCACAATGGTTACAACGACTGCGTCTATGTGATCAGTGGCCGCCGGCAGCAAGGCAGCGGAGATGATCCTAAGAGCTTTGAGTTTCTGAAGGATGTCTGGGAATACAATCCAACCAAGGGCGCCTGGCGCAGACGGGCGGACGCACCGCGATGTGTGATGGCGGGCACGGCGGCCAGTTCCGGCCAGAGCCATATCTTCGTTCTTGGCGGCGCGACGGAAAAACTGTTCTTCAAAACAGATGATTTGAAGGATAAGCATCCGGGCTTTATCAAGCAGTCGCTGGCCTACCATACGATTACCGACACTTGGACAGAAGCCGGCGCCACGCCCGCCAATCACGTCACAACAATTGCCGTGAAGTGGGGCGATGATATTGTCATCCCTACAGGCGAAGTGCGGCCGCGAGTGCGTTCACCCCAGGTGTTCCGTGTTACGCCTGTGAGGCCGGGGCGTGATTTTGGCGTGATCAACTATGTGGTGCTGACGGGCTATCTGCTGTCGATGGTTGGCATCGGCGTGTACTTCACGCGTAAGAATCGCAACACCGATGACTTCTTCCGTGGCGGAAAGCATATCCCCTGGTGGGCTGCCGGGTGCAGCATCTTCGCCACCATGCTTAGCTCGCTGACGTTCACCGGGATTCCGTCGAAGGCGTTTGCGCAGGACTGGGTGTATTCAGTCGGCAACTTTATGATCCCCGTGGTGGCGGTGGTGGCGGTGTACGTGGCGATGCCGTTCTTCCGCCGCATCGATGCGACCAGTGCCTATGAGTATCTGGAAAAACGATTCAGCCGCCCGGTGCGTCTGTTTGGCAGTGCGAGCTTTACGCTGTTTCATATCTTCCGCATGGCGGTGGTGATGTCATTAACCGGGTTGGCGCTGGCCGTGGCCACACCGCTGACGCCGGCGCAGTCGGTGCTGTTGATGGGCGTGTTGAGCATTGTCTATTGCACGATGGGCGGCATCGAAGCGGTGATCTGGACAGACACACTGCAGACGTTCGTGCTCATGGGCGGCGCGCTACTGGCCATTGGCCTGCTGATCAGCGGAGTGGATGGCGGCGCGAGCGGCTTTTTGTCTTCGGCAGCCAGTGCAGATAAGTTTGCGATTGCCAACTTTCACTGGGATGTGACCAGCAGCCAGATTGCGCTGTGGGTGATCATCGTAGGCTCGATCGCGCAGAATCTCTCTTCTTACACCGCCGATCAAGCGGTGGTGCAACGGTACATGACGACGGCGGATCAGAAGCTGGCGGCGCGTTCGATCTGGACGAACGCGGTGCTGACAATTCCTGCGACGCTGCTGTTCTTTGGGATGGGAACGGCGTTGTTTGCCTACTACCAGTCACACCCGGACAAACTTGATCCGACGATCACGACCGACCAGATCTTTCCGCTGTTCATCGCCCGTGAGATGCCGGTGGGAATCGCCGGGCTGATTGTGGCGGGCGTGTTCGCTGCCGCCCAGTCAACCGTTTCCACCAGCATGAATTCCACGGCGACAGCGATTGTCACGGACTTTATGCGGCCGCTGAATATGTGCCGGACGGAAAAGGGTTACCTGAACGCCGCCCGGTTCTGGACCTTTATGATTGGCGTTCTGGGTACGCTGCTGGGGTTGGTGTTTGTCGACCCGGAAATCAAATCGCTGTTTGATGCGTTTATCAAAGTGATTGGGCTATTCATGGGCGTCTTAGGCGGACTGTTTGTGCTTGGCGCCGTTACGAAACGCGCGAACGCAACCGGGGCGCTGACCGGCGCGCTGGTTGGCGCCGGTGTGATGTTCGTGCTGTGGCGGTTTACTGCGGTGAACGGTTATCTGTACACGGCCAGCGGTATCGCCACCTGCGTGCTGGTGGGGTACGTGACAAGTCTGGCAACGTCGCAACCTACTGCCGATCTCAGCGGTCTGACCATTTACACACTACCCGGGCCGTCAACGAAACCGGCGCCAGCGGGCGAGTAACGCCACCGCGAACGATGAACCAGCAACGACGAAACGAACTCATCGCCGTCTACCGCGACGGTCTGTTGAACGACACGCTGCCCTTCTGGATCAATCACTGCGTCGATCGCGAGCACGGCGGCTTCACGATGTCGCTTAACCGCGATGGCACGGTGATCGACACCGACAAAGGCGTCTGGCAACAAGGACGCTTCACCTGGCTGCTGGGCGAACTCTTTAACAAGGTCGAGCCGCGGTCGGAATGGCTGGAACTGGCCCGGCATGGTGCGGCGTTTCTAGATGCGCACTGTTTCGATCCGGCCGATGGTCGCATGTGGTTCCACCTGACGCGTGAAGGTCAGCCCATCCGCAAACGGCGTTACGCCTTTACAGAAAGCTTCGCCGCAATTGCGTACGGTGAACTCGCGCAGGCAACGGGCGAAGCGCACTATGCAGAGAAAGCCCGCACCTGCTTCGACCGGTTCATCGAGCACCATCTGCGGCCGCAGGGCGTCGAGCCGAAGTTCACGGACATCCGTCCCACGCGGGGCATCGGCTTTCCCATGATCACCATCAACACGGCGCAGCAACTCCGCGACTCGATCAACCTGCCAGACGCTGATGCATGGATCGACCGCAGCATTGCTGACATCCGCACCTATCATCTGAAAGAAGACTTGCAGTGCGTGATGGAAACCGTCGGCGCCAACGGTGAAATTCTGGATCATTTCGACGACCGCACGTTGAACCCCGGCCACGCCATTGAAGGCGCATGGTTCATCATGCAGGAAGGCCACCGCCGCGGTGATGATTCACTGATCCGCACCGGCTGTCAGATGCTCGACTGGATGTGGCGCCGTGGCTGGGACCAGGAGTATGGTGGCATCCTTTACTTCGTAGATCTGAAGGGTCTGCCGGTGCAGGAGTACTGGCACGACATGAAATTCTGGTGGCCGCAGAATGAAACAATCATTGCCACGCTGCTGGCTCATGAACTGACAGGCGATGCGAAATACGCGGACTGGCACCGTCAGATTCACGACTGGACCTACCGGCATTTCCCGGACCAGGAACATGGCGAATGGTTCGGCTACCTGCATCGCGACGGCCGCGTTAGTTCGCCGCTGAAAGGCAACCTCTGGAAAGGCCCGTTCCATATGCCCCGTATGCAACTCACATGCTGGCAGCTATTAGAACCCACAACAACGCGTAATCCGTAGGTCAGGCGCCCGCCTGACGATGTTACGCGCTCCACCTCAACCGCCGTCAGGCAGGCGCCTGACTTACGGCTTCTAGCGGCCTTCGGCAAGGCGGTCGCCCAGGAAGTCGTCTAGATCGGGGATGTCGTAGATCTTCTGCGCGGTTTCCTTGAAGGGATATTCTACGCGGCGGAATTCGAGAACGCCGTCGTCATACAGAACGTAGCTGCTGCGTGGATCGCCATCGCGGGGCTGACCGACGCTGCCGACGTTGACCATCACCTTCTGTTCGGCCAGCTGATACCGGTTGCCGATATCCTGCGGGCTGAAGAAGCGGCAATCGCCTGTGAAGACGCCCGGCACATGCGTGTGACCCTGGAAGCAGTATTTGCCCACCATGCTGAAAATCTTCTCGATCTTCCGCGTGTTGTAGACATCTTCCGGGAAGACATATTCATTCAGCGGTGAACGGGCGGAACCGTGCACATACAGCAGATCGCCGTCGGTGTGTGTCCGCGGCAGTTCGCTCAGAAACGCCCACCGGCGGCGGTTCTCTTCGACCGTGTCGCCAGATTCAAGCTGCGTCCGCGTCCAGAAGATCGCCCGCTCGGCGCCGCTGCTGAAACCTTCCGGATCAAACAACGCGCCCTGATCGTGGTTGCCCAGGATCACCAGATTGAAGTCGCTGACCGCGTCGATACATTCGCGCGGATTGGGTCCATAGCCGATGATGTCGCCCAGGCAGTAGAGTTCGTCCACGTTCTGCGCTTCGATATCGGCAAGCACTGCCTGCAGTGCTTCATAGTTGCCGTGGATATCGCTGAGGATCGCACGCTTCACGTTACCGGCCTTCTGTTCCTGCTCGTCTTCGCCTGCTGACAACTACCGGCCGCCGCGAAGACGGTCGCCTAGCATGTTGTCGAGATCGGCAATGGCGTAGATCTTCTTCACGGTTTCGTCCGGATCGTAATCAATACGGCGGAACTCCACCTCGTCATCGTGCTGGATCACATAGCATGGCCGTGGATTGCCATCGCGGGGCTGGCCCACACTGCCCACGTTAATCATGCACTTTTCATTATTCAGCTTATAGCGATGATTGCACTCTTCCGGCGCAATAAATTCGCGGGACTCGGTAAACACGCCGGGAATGTGCGTGTGCCCCTGAAAGCAGATGCGTTCCAGCCGCCGGAACAGATCGTCCAGCTTCCGCTGATTGTAGACATCTTCGGGGAAGACGTATTCGTTCGTGGGTTCGCGGGGTGAACCGTGCACGTAGAGGATATCGCCTTCGCTGTGCGTCCGTGGCCGCTCGCCCAGAAAGTCCCACCGCTGATTCATCACGGCGGGGCTGGTGCGGGAGTTTTCGAATTGTTCGCGTGTCCAGTAAATCGCCTTCAAAGCGACGGGATTGAAACCCACCGGGTCGAACAGCGCCGCCTGATCGTGATTGCCAAGGATGGTAATCGTAGAGCGTTTCATCACCAGATCCAGGCACTCGCACGGATTGGGGCCGTAGCCGATAACATCGCCCAGGCAATAGATATCGTCCACGTTTTGCGCATCGATATCGGCAAGAACCGCTTGGAGCGCTTCCAGGTTGCCGTGAATATCGCTGATGAGGGCCCGTTTCACGCCCTACCGCCTTTCCACAATGTGCCAGGGATTTCTAAACCTTAATAAGTACAACCTGCGTTAAGTGCTGGCGCCACATAACTTACGTACGTTGCAATTTTCGCTGGCAAAGAATCCGCCTGGCGAACGTGTAAGTGTAGTTCGCGGTTTTTTACGTTGCAATGACCCGCATGACCACCGGTGGCGGTCCACGCAAAATGCAACGTCTGGACAAGCAGATCGGAGATGAAAACGAAGGCGAACCCTGCTTCCGGCGGGGTGTCATGCTTCGTAACTCTGCGGCAATTCCACTCCAGCGCACATACTATGATCAGCGAACGCGAAATACGCGCCTGCTATGACCGCGACACCGTCGTCGTCTATCAGGCCTATGCACCACAGATCGCCGATGCGGCCGTAGCTCACCAGCGTTTCGTGGCGCCGTTTTCGTTCCGGCGGATGACGTGGATTAAGCCATCGTTCCTCTGGCTGATGCACCGCAGCAACTGGGGCCGCAAGAGTAACCAGCAGTGCACGCTGGCCATTCACATTGCACGCAGTGGATGGAACAAAGCGCTGTCGTTAGGCGTACTGACCCATCCAGAACCGTCCATCCACCCGGACGCTGACACCTGGCGGACGGAATTCCAGAACGCCCAGGTCCACATTCAATGGGATACCGAACGCAGCATCCGCGGCGCCGCCCTCAACCAATACAGCATCCAGGTAGGCATCAGCCGCCACCTGATCCGCCAGTATGTAGAGAACTGGATCGTGAAGATCGAAGACCTCTCGCCAACCGTTTCCAAGATCAGAGACCTGCTAAAATCCGGCAACGAAAAACACGCCCGGAAGCTCCTGCCAGCAGAACGCGTTTATCCCGTGGATGCAGACGTGGCGAAGCGGATTGACTTAAACCATTAAAGCAGTCGAGTCGATTGATGGGCCATCGATTAACGCCAACGGGAAGCAGCCAGTGGAACGAGTTGTTGCAATCGGCGATATTCACGGTTGTTCGACGGCGCTGCGTTCACTGCTCGATGCCATCACGCCAGCAACCACGGATACTATCATTCTGCTTGGCGACGTTATCGACAGAGGCCCTGATAGCCGGAATGTCATCAAGATCCTGACCGCACTTGCCTGCCGTTGCAAACTAGTATTCGTGAGAGGTAATCACGAAGAATTGCTGCTAAATGCACTTGATGATGCCGCCGAAATTCCGCGATGGTTGCGTATTGGCGGGCGAGCAACGCTGGCTTCCTACGGATGTGAAACACCGTCGGAAATTCCCGGTCAGGACCTGGAGTTCATCCGTTCATCGGTGGACTTCTACGAGGATGCAGAAAATATCTTCCTACATGCGGGATACGTCGAGAACCTTGAGCTTTCGCAACAACCAGCCTTAGCACTCCGATGGCGCGTGACTCACGATAAGACGCTACCACACTGCTCGGGTAAGGTTGTCGTTGCCGGGCACACTCCGCAAAAATCAGGCAAGGTACTTAACCTGAAGCACGTCCTGTGCATTGACACAAATTGCGTGCATGGCGGTTGGCTCACTGCTGTTGATATGGCAACGGGAAACCTCTGGCAAGCAAACAACCAGGGGGAAACACGCATTGATTCCATACGTTAGCAACGGATTTCGTGACGCCAGGTTCTTGCTAGCCAGAGTCTAAGCGTTATTCCAGCGGGATGAACGGCGACTGGTCGTCGTCCTTCTTTTGGACGTTTTCCGCTCTGCTCTCAAGCTGTTCGTTTTTTGCCGCGCGGAAGTCGGTCATCGCTTCTCGCAGCAGGCTGCCGTTTTCGACAAGGCGGGTGCGATTGGCGGCGCCATCGTCGCGCACCTGACCTACGATGATCCAGTCACGATGCCGGCCGCATTCCTCACGCTACTATGGACCGCAACAGGCGTCTGCTACCTTACTCGCAGCAGCATGCAAACTCCACAGAAGACATAAGCGACTTCCATTCGCACTGTATTGTCATGCTGCGTTCTTTGCCCGGCTGCGTCTATTCCAGACACTTGTTGTCTTTGAGAAGATCAAGCAGGGTCTTCGTTAGATCGACCAGGGAAACCAGCTCGCGGTCGTCTTTGACCACCGCCGGGACCGAGACGCACACGTCATCTTTCTCTTCGGCGGGATCATCTTGCTCCCAGTCGCTTAGCCTGCCTCCCAGGGCAACGTCTGGTGCGGTGGACATGCCTTTCAACTTTGAAAGGAAACCGGGGTCTCCAAATATCCGCCTCGCTAGTTCAGCGTTATCGCCGATGACCTGATAGCCTTCGTCAAGCGAAGGCACCTGGATCTCCTTCCCGGTTGCCGACAGCAGGCTCCCGGTCAATGCTCCCGCGACGCCGTTCAACCGCGGGGCGAACAGAAGCTTGACTGTGGGGCGCAACTTGACGGCGGGTATCGCTCTGGTGCACTGCGTGTGTCTGTCCGTATGTGTGCTAAATTCTACGCGCAGTGTGATGGGTATATCACCATGGGTGAGTTTTACTTCACTGTTAGCAAGCCACCTTCCTCTTTCAAATCTGGCGTTCAGTTTGCCCGCTGCCAACTCCCAGGCATCGTCGGGAAATACTAGAAAATTCCGTAACCAGCTCATGTTGGATGCTTTGCTCCGTGGGTTCTTATGCAGAATCTTGATACTTTATCGCAGTTTAGCTGCGGCATCGTTTGTGCCAGGATGTCTTTCACTACGCGGCTAAGTCCGTGATAGGTAGTTCTTAATAGCGATGTTAATATCCGGGTTGAGGGCGATCATGACGGTCAGCGATGGCGGGAATTTCCCGCGGTCAAAGACATCGCCTGCTTGCTGATGCCAGAAGCGGCTAGGCGCGATAACGCAATCTTCCAATGCGATATAGCGTCCACGCTTATCATCAATGCAGCGTGCTTCGCCTCTTACATAGGCGACAAACTCAACCAGCGGCGGATCACTGCTGAGACGCGTCAGCGAAACTTGAATCACACTTTCCAGTTGCCAAATGGTTAGTTGCAACTGCAAGCCGCTTCTCTCCAGTTCAAAGTGGTGCGAAACGCCGTAATCTTCAATGCGTGGTTCGACGCCCGTGAACTCGCAGAATTCGGTTTCGTTCCAGGCAAGCTGCGGCATCGGCTACGCCAGAATCTCTTTCACCACGCGTGCCGGTTCCACGCCCGTCAGCTTCTGGTCCAGGCCTTGATGCGGGAAGGTGAGGCGGCTGTGGTTGATGCCGAGCTGGTGCAGCATGGTGGCCAGCAGGTCGCGGATGTGGACGGGGTTGTGGGCCACGTTGTAGCAGAACTCGTCGGTTTCGCCGTAGCTTGTGCCGCCTTTGACGCCGCCGCCGGCCATCCAGGTGGTGAAGCACCGCGGATGATGATCGCGGCCGTAGACCTGACGGTTCTTCGTGTCGCCCTGGGCGAAGGTTGTACGGCCGAACTCTCCGGCGAACACGACCAGCGTGTCGTCCAGCAGGCCGCGTTGCTTGAGGTCTTTTAGCAACCCGGCGATGGGCTGATCCACATCGCGGGCCTGGCCGCGGAGGTTATCGGGCAGCCGCGAATGGTGATCCCAGCCGCGATGGAAGAGCTGAATGAATCGCACATCGCGCTCTGCCATCCGCCGGGCGAGCAGGCAGTTGCGGGCGAAGGAGCCGGTCTTGCGTACTTCCGGCCCGTACATCGCCAGGGCTTCGGCGGTTTCGGTGCTGAGGTCCGTCAGTTCCGGCACGGACGTCTGCATGCGGAAGGCCATCTCCTGCTGCGAGATAGAGGTCGAAATCTCTGGATCGCCAGACTCCTGCTGTTCGCGGCGGTTCATCTTCGCCACCAGTTCCAGCATCTTCGAGCGTGCTTTGCGGCTGACACCCGGCGGGTTCGAGAGAAACAGCACCGGGTCGCCGACAGTCTGAAAGGCAATGCCCTGATGCTTCGACGGCAGGAAACCGGCGCCCCACATGCGGCTGTACAGCGCCTGCACATTCACCTTGCCCGACCAGAACGCCGAGGTCAGCACGATGAACTCCGGCAGGTCTTTGTTCATCGAACCCAGACCGTAACTCAGCCACGAGCCCATACTCGGCCGGCCGGGCATCTCGGCGCCGGTGCAGAAAAACGTCTTGGCCGGGTCGTGGTTGATGGCGTCGGTGTGGGTCGACTTGATGAAACAGATGTCGTCGACCACGGTCGAAAGCTGGGGCAGCAGCTCGCTCATATACAAGCCACTTTCGCCTTTCTTAGCGAACTTGAAGACCGAAGCGCAGATGTTCTGCGCTTTGCCGCGTGTCATGGTTGTGACGCGTTGCCCGTTGCTGATCTCTTTTGGTAGCGGCTGGCCGTGCAGCTTTTCCAGGCCGGGTTTGTAATCGAACAGATCAAGCTGGCTAGGCGCGCCCGCCATGAACAGGAAGATCACACGTTTGGCTTTCGCCGGATGGTGCAAGCCGTTGCCGCCCGCAGCTTGCTTCTCCGCCGCCCGCAATAGATCGCCGCCGCCTGCCGGGTTCAGACTGCTGACGGCTGCGGCGCCGAGGCCTACGCCCGCGCGGGTGATGAACTGGCGACGGTTCTGCAGATCGCAGAATTGCTGAAAGGTTTGTTGGATGCCAGCCATTATTGTTTCACCTTTACCGATTCGAGATTCAAGAGGCTGTGCGCGATCATCGTCCAGGCGGCCAGATTCACGCGCTGCTCCATTGCCGCGTCGTTCATCCCAGGCGTTGCTTCGATGGTCAGTTTTTCGTCGGCTGCATACAGCTGGCGGAAATCCTGCAAAGATTCTTCCATGTACTGCAGCCGTTGCGGCGTGGGCAGTTGCGACGTGACCTTCTCGTAGAGCATCGTCAGCGTCTTCTTTTCATCACCGTATCCGGCCTTCAAGGTGCTGGCGGCCAGCGTGCGCGCGGCTTTGAAATACTCCTGCTCGTTCATCAACAGCAGCGCTTGCAGCGGCGTGTTGGTGCGTTCGCGGCGCGGTGTGCAGTATTCACGCGATGGTGCATTCAGAATGGTCATCTGCGGCGGCGGCATCGCCCGGCGCCAGTAAGTGTAGAAGCTGCGGCGGTAGATTTTGTCGCCCTGATCCGCAACATAAGTGAACGGCGCCGCCATGCTGACCGCTTTCCACAAACCCGGCGGCTGTGGCGGTTTCACGCTTTGTCCATACATCTTGCGGTTGAGTAATCCGCTAACGGCCAGGATCTGATCGCGGAGCATCTCCGCGTCCATGCGGTAACGCGGGCCACGCGCCAGCAGCCGGTTCTCCGGGTCGCGGCGGTATTCTTCCGGCGAAGCATCGGAGCTTTGACGGTAGGTCCTGGACATCACGATATCTTTCACCAGCTGCTTCACATCCCAGCCCGATTCAATAAAGCCCACCGACAGTTCGTCCAGCAACGCCGGATGGCTGGGCCATTCGCCTTGGGCGCCGAAGTCTTCAGAAGTTTTCACGAGCCCCGTTCCAAAGAACTGTTGCCAGAAGCGGTTGACGGCGACGCGTGATGTCAGCGGATGCTTGGGGTGCACCAGCCATTTGGCCAGGTCCATCCGCGTGGCGGTTTCGCTCTGTTTTTCCAGCGGCGGCAGGAAGGCGGGCGTATCGCGCGAGACACGCTCGCCGGGGTCGTCGTAGGCGCCGCGGTTGAGGATGAAGGTCGGCTTTACGGTTTCGCGTTCCTTCATCACCATCGCAAGCTGGCCTTTTGCTTCGGGGTAATCCCGCATTTCGCCAAGTTTGATCGCGGGCAACTGGAAGCCGCCTTTAGGACGGTTCACCGTTTCAGGGTCGCCATCCAGATTGTTGAAGAAGCCGTATAGCTGATAAAACTCCTTCTGACTGATGGGGTCATATTTGTGGTTGTGGCACTGGGCGCACTGCACCGTCAGTCCCAGGAACACGGTGCCGAAGGCTTCGACCCGGTCCAGCACATTCTTATGGTGGCTCTCTTCGGGCAGGGCCGTCCCACGGTCAATAATCAGGTGCAGCCGGTTGAAGCCGGACGCGATCAGCTGATCGTCCGTCGCGTCTTCGTACAGATCGCCGCTGACCTGGTATTTGATAAAGTCGTCGAACTTCAGATTCTCATTGAACGCGCGGATCAGCCACGTGCGGTAGATCGAAAAGTTGCGGTAGAAGTCCTTGTGCATGCCGTTGGTGTCGGCCAGCCGCACCAGGTCCGCCCAATAGCGGGCCATGTGCTCGCCATAAGCTTTGTCGGCCAGCAGCCGGTCCACCAGCTTTTCGTAAGCGTCGGGCGAATCATCCGCCAGGAAGTCGTCAATCTGCTGCGGCGTGGGCGGCAGCCCGGTGAGGTCAAACGTCACGCGGCGGATCAGCGTGCGACGGCTGGCTTCCGCCTTCGGCTTGATGCCTTCTTTTTCAAGGCGGGCCATTACGTACGGATCGATGGGGCCGTCGCGCCACGCCGGATCTTTCACCTGCGTAGGTCGCTGCCGCGCTGGCGTGGTGAACGCCCAGAACTTGTCGTACCGGGCGCCCTGCAGAATCCACTGTTTGAAGAGCTGCTGTTCATCTTCAGTCAGCGGCTTCTTATGCGAATCGCCCGGCGGCATGCGTTCGTCCGGGTCGTCAGACGTGATGCGGGCCCATAGCTCACTGGAATCTAGATCGCCCGGCTCAATCACTGAATAGGCCCCGCCTTCACCCTCGGCCACATCCAGCCGCAAGCCTGCTTCGCGATGCTTTTCCGCTGGGCCATGACAATGGAAACAGCGGTTAGAAAGCACCGGCCGGATATCGCGGTTGAAATTCACCGGCTCTGCCGACCAGACGTTCTGCACGGCCGCACAGAACATGTATACGACAACCGGCAGAAGAGATGTAAAACGCAGCATTTACGGCACCACCTTGGGAGAAAGCAACGGGTTCCTTCGCGTAACCCGGCATAACTCTATTTTAGCTTTGTGGTGGATGGCTGCAAATGATTGCAGGCGTTAGGCGGCCAAACAATGCTGGTGCGTTCTTTGCCTGCGGCGTGTGCGTTCTCCGGGCAAAGAGGTCGCAGATGGGCAGACGCGCCGGTCCACTCTACGCGTTTGAAGCGACAATCGCGAAGATAATCGCCGCGGCCAGGATGGAGAGCACCACGCCTAGCACGACCAGTTTGTTCCGTGCGAACATTTTGTCGTCGGCGGCTTTGGCGGTGTTCCAGATTTCTTCGCTGCCGGGCGAGTGCTCGCCTTCCCACGGTTCCAGATCCTGTTCACCGCACTGCGGGCAGGCGCGGTAGGTGCGGTTGCCTAAGTAGATGAGGGCGATGGCCAGCGGGATGGCGCCGAATAACGCCAGAGGAAATCCCAGGGGAATGATCCACCACTTGTAGCCGTGGTGCGCAACCAGCACGGGGCCCTGATATCCGCAGGAAAGGCAACGGATGTGCGGCGCGTTGTTTTTCAATGATCTGCCCTAAGAAACGCCGGCCGGGTCTACCCCACGCAGGCTTCGCACTGGCCCTTGAGCAGCACTTCTTCGACGCGGTGCTGCGACTTCTTCTTGCCCGTGGTGATGCGGACGTTGACGCTGGTCAGGCATTCCACCTTGCCACAGGTGTTGCACATAAAGTGCGGATGGCCGGCGTCGCCAGAAGCATGTGCCAGTTCAAACCGCCAGACGTGATCGCCAAGCTCCAGGCGGTTGGCCAGCCCCGCTTCGGCGATTTCCACCAGTGAGCGGTAAATCGTGGATTTGTCGAACCCGCGCGACGCCAGGTCATCCGAAACTTCGGAGTGACTCAGCGGCGAAGTCGCCTGCGAAAGATGCTGCATCACAGCCAGACGGCAGGAGGTGCACCGCAGCTTCACGCTGCGCAGCATTTCGCGGGCTTGATCAATTGTCATACCTTCTTCTGTTGTCATGCTCTCAGTTTGCCACATTCGACCCGCCTCCGCTACTGCAGTTGTCTGTAACTGCAAAAATAGAAAAGCCGGGTAACGCAAAGGCGCTACCCGGCTATCCACGGCGAAACTATCTATATTTTTGCGGCAGTGTTGGCTGCCGGTAGTTCAGTACTCCCCATTCCAATAAGCGGAACGGGAAGAAGCCTCAAAGGAAGGCGGAATCCCAGGCCAGGGCGGATACCCCGGTCATTCTTTTCACCCGGCAGTCAATTCGACCCCCGGTTGATTCATTGGTGACTCTACGGCCATCAAAAAACGGCCGCCGTTGTCGTACCAGCCATGCTGCGAAAATCTGCACCAGGTAAGGTCGATAATCACGCCGGACCATTTGCCATCACTGGCAGGTAGCGAGACAATCATCCGCCGGTGCGGCAGCGGCTGCGTACAATAGAAGTCTAGGCCACATTCTGAAAGATGCTTGCCAACAACCGGAATTGTTTTTCCGGCGGGCGTTACGCCGTCTTGACCCACGGGGGTCAGGTACAGCGGATATGGATACGGATGCCGTTTCATGCGGCGGCGTTCGGCAATGCCCGAAGGCGGCCCCGGCTGCGAGAGCGCGACCATCACCTGTTTTTTGACCAGGTCCATGCCAGAGGCTTTGGCAGGCGCCTCAGCTTTCTCTGCGAATTCGCTGACCGGAATGGCTTTCAACAACGGTGTGGCCATATGATGTCGCCCCCACTATGGATTACTTCCACCTGATTTCGTCGCATAGAACCGCAAGCGGCGGAAAATCGCACGCCTGTATCTGTTATTCACGGCAAGTGAGGAGAGGCCGCGTTTCGGTTTGATTTTTGACTCTAAGGATATGTAGGTCGCAGAATGCGGACGGTCAAATAATCGTGTGAGATTTGCACAATGATTTTGGCGTTACTCAAGCTGGCGATAGCTTCGCGGCAAGGGCTTGCACGACATTTTCAAAGGAGTCGCCGTGGGCGGTGAAGTGCATTTCGCGGGTGTTTTCGCCCGTGATTTCTATCCGCACTTCCAGATACGCCTGTGGCATACAGTCGCGCACCCGGTCCGCCCATTCCACCAGCGTGATGCCGTCTGAGTCGAAGCACTCTTCCGGGCCAAGTTCGAGAAATTCATCGTCGTCCTTTAGCCGGTACGCATCAAAATGATGTAGCGTGCGTTGCACGTCATAGTGCTGGCAAAGCACGAAAGTAGGGCTCACCACCGAACCCGCTTCGGCGCCCAGAGATTCCGCCAGCGCCTGCGTCAGCCGCGTTTTACCGGCGCCTAAGGTGCCGCACAGCGCGACCGTGGAGCCGGGCGGCAGCACCTCGCCCAGGACCTGGCCGACGCGGATAGTGTCATCAATACTTGTAGCGGTAAATGTGAATGCAGTTCCCATCGCCGCATTCTACACAACGCACACTTCTCCACGAACCACCGTCACAGCCGTTCCCGCCAGCTTAACGCGATCGCCCGCCAACGTAGTTTCCACCACCCCGCCCCGGCTTGAAGCCTGAAACGCACGCATTTTGTCTTTGCCCAACACGTTGCCCCAGTAAGGCGCCATCAGGCAGTGGGCGGAACCTGTCACGGGATCTTCCGGGATGCCCTCGACCGGGGCGAAGAATCTTGAAACGAAGTCGAATTCGCCGGATTCACTACGCGATGTCAGCGCTACGCCCCGGGTGGGAATCTCTTTCAGACGCTGCATGTCGGGCGCAACGCGGCGGACGTCGCGTTCAGAATCCACCACGACCATTGTATCCATCTGCGACTGCCAGACCGTGCCGTTCGCCACACCCAGCGCCTGCAGCAGCGCGTCTACTGGTTCCGTTGCCTGCGTGGCAGGGATGGCGGGGAAGTCGAGTTCTATCTGCCCGGCGTTGCGGCTGGCGGTAAGCAGACCGCTGCGGGTGTGGAATTCGATGGCTTCCTCTGGCGGAGCCACGCCTTCGGTCCATAACGCGTGGGCGGCAGCCAGCGTGGCGTGTCCGCATAGGTCCACTTCCGAGGCGGGTGTGAACCACCGTAGTTCATAACCGCTGGCAAGCGGGCGGACGAATGCGGTTTCCGAAAGGTTCATCTCCACGGCCAGCGATTGCATGAACGCATCGCCCGGACGC
The DNA here is from genome assembly GCA_965233625.1 of Pirellulaceae bacterium. Lineage (GTDB taxonomy): Bacteria > Planctomycetota > Planctomycetia > Pirellulales > Pirellulaceae. The sequence goes on along the minus strand of OZ247499.1, from coordinate 4,254,335 downwards.
TGTGCTGCGGGATCGTCGGCCCGCGTTTCGACAAAGCAGATAGCGGCCGGGTTCCCTGTGAACGGGCGGCTGGCGAAAGCATCGATTGTGAGGATTTTCATGCTGTGCGTGGCAATGGCAAAGGTGACGATACGTTGAAAGAGGCGTTGCCCGGATGACACTGGCGGGTTATAGAAGGTTCGCCGCAGCGCGTGACGTAAGAGCCAAGGGTTATTAGTGGCGTATGGTTTGAGGGAATTCCGGCGCCAGACCGGAGCGTTCGGTCACCCGGCAGAAACTCATTATGCATGCCGACAGCTCAAACATCACGCTGACGCTGGGGCTGCTACTTACGATCGCGCTGGTGGCTGCCATCGTGGCCCGCCAGATCCGCGTACCAGGCATCACCGCGTTTCTACTGGTGGGTCTGGCATTGGGACCGCAAGCGGCGGGGATCATCGGCGAAGATGACCTGCATGTGCTGGACCCTGTGGGCAAGCTGGCGATGGGGCTGGTGCTGTTCAATCTGGGCGGGCACTTTTCGCTGGTTCAATTGAAACGCATCTTAAAGCGTGTGCTGCCGCTTTCCGCGGGCGAACTGCTGTGCACGTTTCTACTGGTTGCATCGGGGCTGATGCTGCTGGGCGAAGGCTGGGTCGCGGCATCGCTGCTGGGCGTGCTGGCTCTGGCTACCGCGCCGGCGACGACTATTCTGGTACTGAAAGAAAACCGCAGCGAAGGACCCGTTACCGAATTCGCTTCCGCGATGGTGGTGCTGAACAACCTGGCCGCGGTGCTGCTGTTTGAAGTGCTGATTGTCATTGTGCAGCTGACAACCGGCGTGGGGGATTCTTCGCTTTATCTAGAAATTGGCAGCCGGGTGCTTTCGTTGCTGACCTCGGTTGTCATCGGCGGCGGCGCCGGGCTGTGCGTGAGCTACGCCTGCGCGATGCTGCAACCATCGCGGTGGCTGGTGCTGCTGACCGGCGTGGCGACGTTGCTGCTGGGACTAAGCAGGGTCTTCGACGCACCTTATCTGCTGGTGTTTCTGACGTTTGGTTTGACCCTGGCGACGGTGTCTGACAAGGCCAAAGAGATCCTCGGCAGCATTGATCTGGTGACCGGCGTTCTCTGCGTCGTGTTCTTTGTCATTCACGGCGCGGAGCTGAATTTCCGGCAACTGTTTGTGACAGGCGATTGGCTGCTGGTGGGCGTTGCGGCGGCGTATGTCTTGCTGCGGAGTGCGGGAAAATACGGCGGCGTTTACTTGATGGCGAAGCTTCGCCGCGAGAGCAGCGATGTGCGGAACTGGCTGGGTGGAACCATCCTGGCCCAGGCCGGCGCCGCCATTGCGCTGGCGGCGATCGTCGCCGACGAAGCGACGGGATTAGGCGCTCTGGGCAGCCGCATTCAAGTGGTGATCGTCAGCACGGTCGTGGTGTTCGAACTGGCCGGGCCGCTGCTCATCCGCCTCTCGGTGGTCCGCGCGGGTGAAGTGCCCCTGGCGAATGTCATCCACCATCAATCCGCTTCGCCCACGGGCGAATTCAAGAGAATGGCCCGGCGCCTGCTGCGGCAGTTAGGCATCACATGGTCAGAACCGGCCGGCAACGGCAGCGTGACCGCCGGGCAGTTAATGCGGCGTTCCAACCACGGGATCGAAGCCGATGCATCCTTAGATCAGGTGATGCATTTTATTGAACACAGCTACGACGATCTCTATCCGGTCGTCGACAAAGACCAGCGTCTGGTCGGCGTCATCCGCTATCCAGATTTATCCGAAGCCTTGTTCGACCCCGCTTCGACAGACCTGGTCCGCGCGAACGATCTGGCGGCGCCGCCGGTTTCTATCGACATCCAGGCGCCCGTCGAAGATGTCTGCCGTACGTTCTTAACCACGCGCGATGACTGCCTGCCTGTGACAAACAGCCAGCAGCTGGTTGGCATCATCCGCCGCCGGGATATTCTGCCCGCGTTCGCGCGGCTTGAGTCTTCGCGGTAACTAGCCCGTGACCTGCTGCATGATCCAGCTGTCCATGTCTTTCAGCATCTTGGTGCACAGGTAATCGTCACCGGGGTACTGACGCAGCGTGACACCCATGCCGGCGGCGTGGAACAGGCGAAGTTCGTCACAGACTTTTTCTTCGGTGTAACTCTGCGACTCGCTGCCCTGGGCGATCATCAAAGGCAGATGCCGCACATCGGTAATGTTGGCCAGAGGCGAATGCCCGACCGGGAACGGACCGCCCAGCGAAATGGCGCCGGCGAACTGTCGCGGATGCTTCAGGGCAATGCGTAAGGCAAGCGTGCCGCCGCAATCGTAACCGGCCAGAAAGACGCGCTGCGGATGGATGTTGAACTTGCGGCTGGCAATCTCCAGGCAATCGAACACGCGGCTGGCGGCGGAAGTCACCGCGGTGGGATCGTCCTTCCAGGTGTAGCCGCGGCCCGTGGCGGCGGGCCGTACGCCGCGGGGGCTGATGGCAGCGTAGTTCCGCAGGCTGATAAGCGGCATGATCTTCAGAAGTTGCCGTTCGTCGTCTGCGGGGCCGTGCAGCCAGATGACCAGCGGGTAGCTGTAATTTTCCTCGTAGTGCATCGGTGTGAACAGCGTGTGCGGTATCTCGCCCGCGGCAGGCTGACGAATGACGCCTTCCATCACAGCGTCAGGCGGCGTTAAACCCGCCGGACCATTTTCGTCAGAGGAAAGCGTCTCGTCCGGATTGAAGGCAGATGACGGGTTTGCGCCGGCTGCCCCAAGTTGAATCCGTTTCATGGGTCACATCTTCCGTTCGATTTTGTTGCACGAAACGCTGCCGTGCGGTTTCCCTACGCAATGCGGAAACCTGCAAGCCGGAGTGTTGATGCGGGCCATCGTCCGGCAGGGCAGCGCAGCGGCGTGGAAATGTAAAACAGCCGCTACAACAAGTCAACGCCAACCGCCGCGTTAAAACGACAGCACACGGCAGAAACCACGGCAATGCCAGCAACTTACGGCCGGCTGCGTCCCGCGGATTTAATTTCCTCTAGCTGTGCTAGCATTTTCTTCAGACGCTCTGGCTCCTGATCCGCCAGATTGTTCTTCTCGCCCGGATCTTTGGCCAGGTTGTACAGCTGATATTTGCCTGGCCCTTTCTGAAAGGTCAGCGCTTTCATTGGCTTGGCGTTGGCGTATGAAAGCACCTTCCAGTCGCCCACCCGCAGCGCCAGGGTCGGCCCGCGGTTGGGTTGCTGCACCAGATGATCGCGGCCCGTGGCGCCAGACTTACCCAGCAGGGCATCCAGCACATTGAAGCTGTCGGGGCAGGCTTCTTTAGCCAGCTGCTGGCCCGTCATCGCAGCCATGCTAGCAGCCAGATCGACGGTGCAGACCATCTCGTTAGAGACACCCGGCTTAATCGCCCCCGGCCAGCAGGTGATGAATGGCGTGCGGGTGCCACCCTCATATATGCTGTACTTGCCACCACGGTAAATGCCCGCAGGTTTATGCTTGCCCAGCTTGGTAATGGCGCCGTCCTGATAGCCATCATCCAGCACCGGGCCATTGTCGCTGCAAAAAACGATCATCGTATTGTCGGTCAGCTTCAAACGATCCAGCGTCTTCACCAGCTCGCCCACACACCAGTCAAGCTGCACGATCGAGTCGCCGCGGAAACCCAGTTTCGTTTTGCCCTGAAAACGCTCGTGCGGCATCCGCGGCACATGCAGATCATGCGAAGCGAAGAACAGGAAGAACGGGTTGTCCTTGTTCTTCTCAATCCATTCGACCGACTTCTTCACCCACATATCGGCCAGATCTTCGTCACGCCAGCGGGCGGATTTACCGCCGGTGTAAAAGCCAATGCGGCCGATGCCATTGTGTACGGTATCGTTGTGGCCGTGGCTCCAGTTCATCTTCAGCTTCGCGCGGACCTCAGGATCTTTGCCGGTGGGATGATCTGGCGAAGGCTTCTTGCGGCCGACCCATAGCGGGTCTGCCGGGTCGAGGCCCACGACTTTGTGATTCTCAACATAAACGCTGGGCACACGGTCGTTGGTTGTCGGCAGCAGGTAGCAGTAGTCGAAGCCAATCTCCAGCGGGCCGGGCTTCAACTGGCCGTTCCAGTCCGGCTTCTCTCCTTCGCCCAGACCCAGGTGCCACTTGCCAACCACGGCCGTTGCATAGCCTGCCTTCTTCATGATCGAAGCAATCGTCTCGGTGCCAGGCTTCACCAGCGCCGTTGCGTTGGGCGGAGCGATGCCGGCGCCCGGCTGACGGAAAGCGTATTTGCCCGTCAGAAACGAGAATCGCGTCGGTGTGCAGGTCGAAGCAGAACAGTAACCCTGTTCAAACCGCAGACCGTTCTTCGCCAGGCCATCAATATGCGGCGTGCTCAACTCCGTGGCGCCGTAACAACTAATGTCTCCATAGCCCAGGTCATCGGCCATGATGACGATAACATTCGGCCGTGCAGCCTGCTCGCCATTGACTTGTTGCACAGAGATAGCTTGTGCAATGAAAACTGCGACGGCCAGAATGGCGAAGGTCGTTGTTCCGTGTTGTAAACGACGCGGGAACGAGCGGCGGAAGCCGGCCCGCGTCATGGCAAAGAATTGAAGCATGTTGAGTCTACTCTCTAAATCAGCGCGTTTGCCGCGCGCGATTTCTCACTCGCTCAACAACGCTAAGGGTGCATTAAATACGCCACCAGGCCACAGGCAGTAACCCGCACAACGGCGCCCTGGCGGCAAGGAACCGGAAACAGTTCCACATGCATTGTCTTTACGGGCAACTCCATCGTCAATTACTCACCGCGCAGCGCGTGCGGATACGATGTTGTAGCGCTTTCTAATCAATGAAGCGGCTTTCACTCTTTTATATATGGACAGCACACTAACCCGAAGCGAGAGTTTTGAAGTTGCACACTAACCCGAAGCGCGAGCGAGGGGCGTTTGATATCAAGGCGAAAACGCGGTTTTTTGGCCGTTTTTCGCTGAAAGGTGGACTTCAACCGGCGGTGCGCTGCCAATGCCGGCGCCCCTCGCTCGCGCTTCGGGTTAGTGTTTGCTACTTGCATATAAGGCTGAATTGTGATTTTCATCCTCAAAGTGTGCAACTTCAAAAAACGCGAGCGAGGGACGCCCCGCGTTGGTGCGAATGGCCCGTTTAAGCTGCTTTCGACTTCGTGCCAATTGGCCAAAACACCTTGTTTTCTGCACTAAATCAAACTTCCCTCGCTTGCGCTTCGCGCTTAGTGTGAGGTGCGAAAATATTTGTGTAGATACCAATGCCGTAGAGGTAAGGGGGTGGCGGAACCCGCTGTTTATCAGTGCATTGCGGCGCGTGAACCAGACAGATGAAGAGGGACGATGTCGGCGGCCACAGTTGGCTACTCGCTGGAGGCGCCTGATGCATCTTTTTGCGAATTCAGCGTTCGCGTGAAGAATGCTTTCATCGCTTTGTCCGTTTCTCGAAATTTCTGGAGAAAGACGCCGTGCCCTGCGCCTTCAAACGAAAGCAACGTAACATCGTTGGCGCCGGCCGCTTTCAATGCTTTGGCGAAGGAGGTTCCCTGAGAATAAGGCACCGTTCGATCGGCGGTTCCGTGGATCAGCAGGAATGGTGGGGCGGTTCTGGAAACATGTGTAATGGGGGATGCCAGTTTCTTACGTTCTTCGAGAGTCTTTTCCGGGCCGGATAGTAGGGTGGACTCCCCGCGGAATCTTCCGTTGCGGCTGCCCCAGTTCATGAAGTCTGTGGGGGTTGCCGAAGCGCAGACCGCCTGCACGCTGCTGGAGTACTTCTGCCAGGGACCATCGCCTTCCAGCTTCTCAGCCTCACTTGTCAAACCGAGCATTGACACCAGATGCGCTCCGGCGGAGTTGCCGTAGGCTCCGATGCGATCCGGGTCAATGTTGTATTTGTCCGCATGTGCGCGTAGCCAGCGGACGGCGCACTTGACATCCTCGATACAGGCGGGAAAGGGCGCCTCGCCGGTCAGCCGGTAGTTGACTGTTGCGCAGACGTATCCCTGCTGCGCGTACTGTTTAGCTCCATCAAAGAAGTATCCGCGCCGCTTGTCGCCGCTGCGCCATCCGCCACCATGCACAAACACAATCGCGGGGCGTTTCTTCTTCACCTCACCGGTCGCGGCGTCCGGCAGGAGAAGATCGAGTTTCCATGCATCGTTCCCTTCGCGGTAAGCAATGTCGGCTTCCAGCTTCACGCCACGGGGAACATTCGCATTAGTGGCGGCGCCCTGGCGATTATTTCGCGGCTGCGCGGATTGAGCTTCCCGCGTTTTCTTGTGATGAAAAACTCCGAACAGGAAGTCTTCTTTCATCCTGTTTACGGTTGGCGCCGCGAACTCGGGCCCGCCGTGACCGGCTCCGTCAATCAGATGCAGCTTGGTGGAAACCTTGGCCTTTTTCAGGGCCGCGTGTAGAGCTTCGCTCTGGTTGGCAGGAACGGTGCCGTCGCTGGTGCCATGCACAATCAGGAAGGGCGGATCGCTTTCGTCGATATAGGTGATCGGATTCACGCGGCTGATCTTTTCCGTCTGCGAAGCGACCTCGCCGCCTCCCAGCAGACGTGACTCAGGAGAGCCATCCTGGTTGTGGCGTTCGTAGCCCTTGGTAGTGACAAACAGTTTGAAGTCCGTCGGCCCATACAAATCAATGACGGCCTGCACGCTGCTGGACTGGTCCGCCCAACCGCCGTTGCCTTCCAGTTCTTTGACCCCGCCCGACGTTCCCAGCAACGCCACCAGATGTCCGCCGGCGGAACTGCCGCCGACCGCAATCCGCTTGGGGTCGATGTTGTATTTTTTCGCATGAGCGCGGAGATAACGGATCGCACACTTGCAGTCTTCGATCTGTGCGGGGAACGGAGCTTCCCCGGTCAGGCGGTACTCGATCGTTGCGCCAACGAAGCCCTGCCGCACAAACGGAAGCACCTGCCGGACGCCGCCCTCTTTGGTTCCGCCCATCCAGCCGCCGCCGTGCACCCACACAAACACAGGAGCCGGCGATTCGGGCTGTACTTTGGGCAGCACAATGTGCATCTTCAGATCGCGGTCGCCACCCTTGCCGAATACGACATCTTTAAGCACCCTCACGTCGTCAGCAGCCTGGCCGGCGCCTCCTCTGCCTTGTTGCGGCTGGTTGCGCCGCCGGGTGAATTCCTCTCTGGTAAACATGCCGTCGCCATTCGTATCCAGCCGCTGGAATAACCGCGGTGGTCCTCTGAATTCGGCCTTTGAAATCTTCCCATCCTGATTGGCGTCCTGCCGTTTCAGAATCGCATCGAACGTCAACACGCGACCGGGGCCGGGCTGTTGTGCGAAGCAGATCGTGCAGGAGGTCCAGACGGTGATAAAAAGCAGCGTTTGCTTGGTCATGATTATCTTCGACGGATTTGGGTGGTGGTTGTATAGCGTATGGAGATATCGGATCTTGTCCGCCTAACAAGTTAACGCGTACGGGCAGAATTGGTTTCGCGAAAACCTGAGATTCCCCGATGCCCGTGCAGCCAGCGACGCAAGCTCTGCAACCGTACACTGCGATCGAATCTGCGGGTTCTGGTTGAGACGGTCTAGCCGGGGAAGTATCTTCTTGGTTGTGCCGCCGTTGTGAAATCTTCCCTGTTGGAACCGCACGATGCTGTATCGTTATCTGCTACTTAGCCTGATCCTGGGCCTGCTGACATTTTCGTTTGCCGTACAAACGCCTGATGCAGTTGCGGCTGAAAATGTACAGCCGGTGAATCTGCCGGGCGAGCAGTTTGAAGTGAACGGGCGCCCTGCGTTTGTGCTGCTACCAGACGCCAGCCTGCGGCAGAATCCGCAGCCGTGGATCATGTATGCGATCACGCTGCCCGGCTATCCCGATAAGCACGAACGCTGGATGCACGAGCAGTTTCTGAAGGCGGGCGTCGCAGTCGCGGGCATCGACGCGGGCGAAGCGTATGGCAGCCCCGATGGGCAGAAGCTGATGTCGGCGTTGTACGAGGAACTTACCACCAAGCGGAATTTCGCCGCTAAGCCCGCGCTGCTTGGACGCAGCCGCGGCGGTCTGATGGTTAGTAGCTGGGCGATCCGCAACACAGATAAAGTCGCCAGCCTTGCGGGCATCTACCCGGTCTACGATCTGCGATCTTATCCCGGCCTCAACCGCGCAGCGCCGGCGTACAAGCTGACGGCCGAACAGCTTGAAGCCAGACTGGCTGAGTACAACCCCGTGTCAAAGCTTGACACCCTGGCCAAAGCGAAGATCCCGGTGCACATCATTCACGGTGACAGCGATACCGTCGTGCCGCTGGACAAAAACTCCAGCATGATGCTCGCGGCTTACAAAAAGGCAGGAGCCCGGAAGCTGCTGCAGTTGAACGTCATCAAAGGCCAGGGGCACAACTACTGGCCGGGCTTTTTCCGCAGCGAAGCGTTGATTGACTTCACCATCGCGCACGCGAAAGCGGCAACGATCGAAAAGATTGCCAACCTGGAATACAGCCGCCCTGCAGACAAACCACTGCACCTGGATCTGTACTTGCCCACCGGCGCCGCCAGGCCGTTGCCCGTGGTGGTGTGGGTGCATGGCGGTGGCTGGAAGAATGGCAGCAAAGAACGCTGTAAGGCTGCCTTTCTGGCCAGCTACGGCTTTGCCGTGGCGAGTATCAATTACCGGCTGACGCAGCAGGCACAGTGGCCGGCCCAGATCAACGACTGCCGCGCCGCGGTGCGTTGGCTGCGTGATAACGCTGACAAATACAATCTGGACGCGAAACACATCGGCGCCTGGGGAAGTTCCGCGGGCGGGCATCTGGTCGCGTTGATGGGCACGTTGCCGTTGCCGGAAGATGAAAAAACATCGAGCCGCGTGCAAGCGGTCTGTGACTGGTTCGGCCCTTCCGATCTACTGACCATGCCGCCCAATGTGGTTTCTGCGACGCGGACCGAAGAAGACGTCGCCAACAGCAACGGCGCCAAACTGCTGGGCGGAACCGTCCGTGACCGGCCCGAACTGGCCAAGCAAGCCAGTGCGTTTCATCAGGCCTCGAAGGACGATGCACCGTTCTTAATCATGCACGGCGACAAAGATCCGGGTGTGCCGCTGGTGCAGAGTGAGAAACTACACAAACAGCTAACAGCCGCCGGCGCCAGTTCAACGCTTGTAGTGGTCGAAGGCGCCGGGCATGGCGGGCCGGGCTTTCAGAAACCTAAGGTCCGCAGGCAGGTGCTTGAATTCTTTAACAAGCACTTGCGTTCGGGCGACCAGTCATTGCAGACAAGGAGTTTGCCGTAGGTGAAACGTCGCTTTGCCATTTTAACCTGGGGCCGTTCAACGCCCGAAGGCGCCAAGACCGCGTGCAGTGTGATCCGCTACCGCCGGGACGAAGTCGTCGCCGTGCTTGACCCGGATAACGCCGGCGCCCGCTGTCAGGATCTGCTGCAAACCGGCGGTGACCTGCCGATGGTCGCCACACTGGCGGAAGCCACCGGCGCCGATACGTTGCTGATTGGCATTGCGCCCACGGGCGGCCGTATTCCGCAGCACTGGCGGCCCGTAGTGCTGGAAGCGATTGAGCGCGGTATGGATGTGGTTTCCGGCCTGCACGACTTCATGTGCAACGATGCGGAATTCGCAGCCGCCGCCAAGCAGCACAACGTGCAACTGATTGACGTGCGGAAGAATAACGAGTCCACGGTCGCGCGGCGGCAGGGACTAGATGAATCGTGCTTCCGCGTGCATACGGTGGGGCATGATTGCAATGTCGGCAAAATGGTGACCTCGGTCGAAATCACCAACGAACTAAATCGCCGCGGTGAAGACGCAAAGTTTATCGCGACGGGTCAGACCGGCATTCTGATCGAAGGCGACGGTTGCCCCATCGACTGCGTCACGGCGGACTTTATCAGCGGCGCCGCCGAGCAGATGGTGCTGAAGAATCAGCATCGCCGCGTGCTGGTGGTGGAAGGGCAAGGCAGCCTGGTTCATCCTTCGTATTCCTCCGTCACCTTGGGGCTGTTGCACGGTTGTCTGCCGCATGCGTTGATCCTGTGTTACAAAGCCGGTCGCGAAACCGTCACGGGGCTGCCGCACCTGACCATTCCGCCGTTGCCGCAGATCAAAACGTGGTTTGAAACGATGGCCAGCATCCACCAGCCATGCAGCGTGGTGGGGGTCGCCATCAATGGCGCCGCGCTCAGCGACGCCGCAGCGGTTGAAGAGAAACAGCGGATCTCTCAGGAACTGAACCTGCCCGCCTGCGACGTGATACGGGACGGACCAGGGGTGCTGGTGGATGCTCTAATGGAATTCAACCGGAACCGCAGCCGTTGAACGTGCCGTAGAAATGCGTAAGCGGTGCAAAGCGCTGCCGGAGATGGGTTGCGTGCTATAACAATGGTACACTGCGGTGGTCCGTTGTAACTGCTTGTGGATTCGCGCGATGCAACCGCTCCGAATTCTGATGATTGAAGACAATCTTACGTACGCTGCCTATGTGCGTGCGCAATTGAAGCTTGTGTCGCCGGGTTCGGACGTTGCACACTGCGTGCTGCTGAACGAGGGCATCGCGCATCTGCGAGACCACGCGTGCGACGCCGTGCTGTTGGATCTGGCATTGCCCGACAGTGACGAGCAGGGCACGGTGAAACGCGTTGTCGAGCAGGCGCCTTCGGTCGCCATCGTCGTACTGACCGGTAACGAAGATCGCAGGCAAGCGATCGAGGCCGTGCAGGCAGGCGCCCAGGAATATCTGGTGAAGGGACCCGTCGGCGGCGAACAGCTTTCGCAGCATATCCTGGTGGCGATTCACCGTAAGCAGTTAGAACTGCAAGCCCAGCATTACGCCGCAGAGCTGGAACGCAGCAATCAGCAACTTGAGTCTTTCACGGGCATCGTCGCCCACGATCTGGTGGCGCCGCTCCGCACAGTCACCAACTACCTGCAACTGCTGGAACGGCGTTACGGCGAACAGCTCGACGAAAAAGCCCGCAGCTTTATCGAAGTCGCCGTGAAAGGCGCCACGCACATGGCGGAGCTGATTAAAGACATCCGCAAAGTCTCACGCGTCTCCGCCAACCGCGACCCGCTGGAGCGGATGGAATCCGCCACTGCCGCCGCCCAGGCTATCTCTAATCTGGAAATGGCGATCGAAGATAAACAGGCGGCTGTGCACGTGGAACAGCTACCCACCGTCACCGGCGATCCGCTGCAACTAACGCAGCTGTTTCAGAACCTGATTCAGAACGCGTTGAAGTACTCCACCGCAGAGCGGCCGCCCGAGATATCCATCACCGCCACACCACTTGCCGGGCAGTGGCAGTTTGCGGTGACCGACAATGGCATCGGGATGGAGAGCCGCCACCTGGAACGCATCTTCGAGATCTTCCAGCGGCTGCATACGGCGGACGAATATAGCGGCAGCGGCATTGGCCTGACCATCTGCCAACGCATTATTCAACGACACAATGGCCGCATCTGGGCAACGTCAGAACCTGGCGCCGGCAGCACGTTCTACTTCACTCTGCCAATGGCCAGCCCGGAACCGGCGGTTGAGGAATCTTAGTCCTTGTTCCGCCAGATTTTGTCCAGCATCTTATAGGTTTCCGGGGAGAATTCTTTCAGTTCCGCGCGGACAAACGGATAAAAGTCGTTGACGGCGAAGTAACTTTCCGTCATCTCGGCGAAGAACTCTTTGTGGTTGGTCAACGCGTAATGCCGCGTGTTCCGGCCGTCGACAATCAGCACCGATTCCAGCTTCTTGCTGGCCTTCAGATGATCGTACGCGCGGATCACTTCTTCGTGATCAAAGCCCAGCACCTGATCGTGATACGCATGCGCCAGCTCGTGCAGCATGACCCACGGCTGACGGTTGCGACGCTGAATGCCTATCAACCGGCTGAGGCCGGGGACGTGAACCGCTTTCGCCATCGCCGGGTCATAGCCATTCCGCTTCAGCCAGCCCGCGTCCGGGTGGTACTGCAACGAGCCCAGAGCATGTTCAAGATCCACGTAAATCGCCACCTTGCGCATCTCAGCCAGCGGGCCCGCCGGCACGACCTGCGTGATCTCGAACAGTTTATTGGAAAGAATCCGCAGCCCCAGCTTGGCCGTCTCCTGATGCTCCGGCAGTTCCAGCCGCTTATCCAGATAAACCGTCCAGCCCTCAATGTCGCGTTTCACATGTTCAATCTTCACCCGCTGCGGCTTCAGCTTCCGGGGCGCCGCACCGGCAGTCGCAGGCAGCATCATCGTCAGGGCCGTTGCCGCAAACACGGCGCAGCAGGTCAAGCGAAAAAACATAGAAGGCTCCGGGGTGGGATTCTTTGGAGGTGGGAAGGTTGAGGCAGTAAGCACTTTGAAACATTATACATGCTCAAAAGCGCCGCTACTCATCCGCATAAACCTTACCCGGCGAGCGCATGGCGCCGCGGATCATGTAGGTCATGGTGACGAACAGTGCGGTGCTTAGCACCAGCGCGATGGTCAGGAACTGCGGGAAGTAATCCTGCGTCAGCACCAGCGCGGGCGGCGCTTTGCTCTTGGGTGGGCGGCGTTTGACCGGGCCGTCGCCTTCGGCCTGCTGCTTGGCATCGTCACGCCACTTGTTCCAGTTGGCGTGTTCTTCTTCGGAGAGATACGTCTCCTTCGCCCATCCGCGGGCGCGGTAGAAGCCCGCCACAATGCCCGAGATCATCGCGATGTAAAGCAGGACGCAGACCACATTGCCTGCGGTGAAGTAATCTGCGAGCCGGCTCAACTTTCCGCTCCTGCTTGTTTGATCTGTTGTTTAATATCCTTCAGCTCCGCAGCTTCGGGCAGCGCTTTATAGTACGGATCTAAGGGAAAACAACCGCTGAGCATGCCGTTACGCGGCCCCGTGGTGCAGTCGCTGAACGTCCGGCAGATTTTCTTACGGATCACGGCGCCTTTGGTCAGCGTGTCGGCGGGCAGTTCCCAGTGCGAGAGCACCATCCGGCCCAGCCCGACGCTATCGACCCAGTCCTGCCGCACCACCGCCTGGGCGACATGCGGCAGATAATCTTGCAGGTACGAATATCCGGTGCCCACCATCGGCAGGTCTGGATACGCTTCTTTGCATTGCTTGACCGCGTGAATCTGACGGACGACGCCCACCAGCGGATCTTCAGGCGGCTGATAACCATCGCTGGGCGGGAAGATGGCGGGCCGTTGAATGTGCGGGTTGTAATAAGGTGAACCAGCCGAAAGATTCACGGCAGCAACACCCGCCTGCTGCAACATGCCCAGCAGCTGCAGCGGTTCGGTCAGATCGTATTCCAGCGGGTTGCTGGCTGAAACGCCGAACCCCCATTCGTAGTCGCCCAGATGCGCATGTTGCATCGGTTCGCCAGATTCCAGCCCGGCCTGAAACGGGATCATATCAAAGATGCTCAGCCGCACGCCGATCATCAGTTCCGGGTGTGCATCCTGAATCCGCCCGATGATGGATGTCAGCAGATTCGCCCGGCCCGCAAGGTCACCGCCAAACGGTCCCGGACGTGTGCGGGCGCTGAGAAACTCGTGCAGCAGATAGCCGTGACAGGCTTTGACATCAACGAAGTGAAAGCCCGCGTCTTTCGCCAGCCCGGCCGCTGCCACGTAGGTGTCAATCAGCCGGTGCAGTTCATCGTCTGTCCACACAACATCATCCGAATCGATCCCGGTCCGGCCGTCGAGCAGCGGGTGGCGGTACGCGATGCGTGGTTCAAGCTGTTTGGAATTGGGCCGCGAGTATCTGCCTGAGTGCGTCAGTTGCAGGCCCATCAACAGATCGCCATCATCGCCGTACATACCGTGGTGCGTGCTCACGCATTCATGAAACAGCTTCTTCAACCCGTCGAGATTGTCAGGGATGGCCAGGGTCTGATTCGGATTCGCGCGGCCATCGGGCTGGACGGCGGCTGCCTCTCCGCCCCAGATCAGCTTCGCCCCGCTGGCGCCGAAATTACGCCACCGCCTTAAGGTATGTTCCGAAGGAGAGCCATCGTTGTGCGCGTCCCAGCCTTCCATGGGATGAATGCACCAGCGGTTGCCAACCGTAAAGTCGCCCACCTGCATCGCCGCGGCCATCGGCGACCCGTCCGCCGCGGTCAGAATCTGATCGTCGCACGGCAGAGAGAGACCAAGTTCATCCAACCGGCCACGGAACTTCTCCACTGTCTTTAGTTGAGCAACTTTCTTGTACGACGGCATAGCGGGTTTTCTACAAATGGCGGAATGCTGCAAACAGATGTCAGCACGCATATTATCACGAATCGCCCGGAATGCATCAGGCGCCGCTGGTTCGCACACGAAAGGGCAGTCAACCGGGCAGTTGATTGACGCGTAACTGCACGTCGGCCGGCAGTTCCGTAAAGTCGTGGTAGCCACAGAACTGAATCTGTGTGCGATGGTCTTCATACAGCCGGCGGATCTCTTGCAGGCTTGCCAGCCGTTGTTCATCGCTTTCTGCTCTTTGCGAAGCCAGCGCAGACACCGGGTGCTGGGCGGCACTAATCTCCGCACGCAGATAATATGCGTCGCCCACATGCAGCAGCCACCCGTCGTGTTGCTGAACGGCTACGCCGCAATGGCCGGCGGTGTGACCGGGTAGCGGCACAAGCAGCACCTGCGAGGCGAAGCCAAGGCGAACCGGCCGGGCCGCGACGCCAAACCAGTCAACCGTCTGCGTGGCATCGTAGGTCACCCAATGCGGCTGATGGGCGAAGTGCGTCTGCACGTATCGCCCGTGCCCGCTGGCGACAGCCTGATGTTCTTCCGCGGCGAGATGAACCTTCGCAGCCGGGAAATCCGCCAGCCCGCCCGTATGATCGGCGTCTGCATGCGTTAACACGATGTGCCCGACGTCTTCAGGCGCCAGACCCAGTTCCGCAATCCGCCGCACCGCGGTATCCGATGCATGAAACTGAAACCCCGCCGCCTCAACCAACTCACGGCCCAACCGCACCGCCGGCTCCGCAACGTCCAGCAATCCAATACCCGTATCCACCAGCGCCAGGCCGGCAGCGTCCTCCAGCAACAGGCAGTGACAGACAACGACGGGATACCCCTCGACCCGTAGCGTGCCACAATTGAGGTGATGGATTCGCGTATGCATATGGCGGCGCAACCTTTCATCCCATTTGGCTGGCCAATGTCATACACCATCTTCGTACCGGGGCGAAAGTGGAGATAACCGTCGCCAGCGGAACATCGCCCAGATTGATAGCGGCAGCATGGCAAAGTTGAAGCACATGCCCAGGGGGCCCGCGACCACCGCAATCTCAATGGCGACCGGCATCTCCTCTGGCAGATCCAGCCAGATGTGATATCCGGCCAGAATAACAAACATGCTGAAGACCGTATTGAGGTGCGCGGCGATCAATCCTGGCAGCCCGAATGTACGGGGCAGCAGATAACTTACCGCCACCAGAATCACCACGGCGAAAACGAGAAAAACAACACCCGCGGTGAATCCGGCTAGCGACATCTAGACCTCGCTTATTTCTTCATCCGGGCCAGCGACCAGTGTTGTAGCTGGCTACCTTGCAGGTGTAGCAGCAGGGGGCCGTTGTCGCGGGTCAGGGCCTGCAACGTGGTTTCGAAGGTGGCTTTCTGATTCCCTGCCACGCTCCACGCGGCGCGGCCGGTCTTGGCATCGATGGAGCCTTGGATCGGCTGCATGCTATCGGAAATTGTATCGTAGTAGGCGCCGTCGATCACACCTGATTTATTCACCGCCAGTTGCGCCAGGGCGATGGGCTGTTGCACGTTGTCCGGGGCGATGGCGAACACGCCCAGTGGAAGCCACTCGTCCGCCGCTGTGGTTTTCGCTTGGGCGCCGGTGGCGGCGAGTGTGGTGGCCTGTTGCGAATAAGTCGCGGCGCTGCCTGCTGCCTGGCCGTCGATGTAGACATCGCCCGACTCGTACACCACGGTGGCCGGATAGTTGTAGCTGTAGGTTCCGCTGGTGGCGCCAGCGGTCCAGGCGACCGCGGCAGCCCAGGTGGCCGTAGTCAGCGGGTGGTAGCCATGCACGGCCCAGCCGTACTTTGCCGCATAAGGATGGGCATTGGCCCAATGACTGGCGAACGGGAAATTGCTGGCATGGTACGCCTGATGAGCTTGCTGCGCGATGCTGCCCGCGTGCTGTTGCCAGTGCTGCGCGTAGGGATGGGTGTGACTCTCAAGGTGCGAAGCAGCCGTACTCCGGCGCCCTTCAACATCGGCCGGCCGGTGCTGCCCGGCTGAACGGTCGCCGTCGAGGAAGTTCTGCAAATCCCTCTGCGATGGATTTAGACTACGTGGCGAAACATCTCCCAGCCCGCCCGGCCGGGCGCCCGTTGCAGGCAGGTTGAAGTTACCCGGCGCCCCGCCGCCCAACGGCGAAACGTTGCTTCGACCAGGCGCCGATGGCAGGCTCTGCGGACGGGCGCCGCCAGAGAGTCCGCCGGGTTTTACACCGCCGGAAAGCCCACCCGTTTTGATTCCGCCAGAGAAGCCGCCGCCGCTTCGACCGCCGCCACTTCTTACACCGCGGGACGCCCCGCCACTGCGTCCGCCGCGTCCACCGCCGCCAGGACCGCGGGCGTAGAGTTCCAGGGACGAAGCAAAAACAAGGGCGCCAACCGCGCACGAAAATAGCACATGCTTGAACATGAAAATCTGCCTTAATAGATAAGATGACGGCGAGGACTACGCATATTGAAACTATGCGACACGATTCGCCATGTCAGAGGATAAGCATCCAGGAAAAGATCGCCGCACCGGGCGGCACATTCTACTTAACCCGGCAGGGCTGCCAGGGTTCTGCGAGTTCCTTGCACAGCGTGACGGTTTTTGCAACCGTCGCGCGGAAGAACCGGCACATCAGGCAGAGATGTTACTGAGGTTAAAATCACCGCGGCCCTGGCCACTGTGCGGCGTAACCCGTGCGCAATTGCCGGCCATCCGCGGTCGAAAGCGTCAGCGGCCGGGCGGCAGCGCCGCAGGCACAACTGCCGAAGATGGCATCGGATAAACAGGCCTGCAATTCCGCGGCGCCGAAGCCCGGCGAGTGGCAGGTCAGCAGTACGAACCGGCGGTCCTGCGCCGTTACTTCGCCACACAATTCCAGCAGCGGCATCAGATGCTGGCCGACCTTCCAGACTTCACCTTTCGCACCGTGTCCGTAGGTAGGCGGATCGAGAATAACGCCGTGATAAAAGTTGCCGCGTTTGACTTCGCGACGGACAAACTTCCGCACATCTTCCACAATCCACCGCGCCTGCACATCGCCATCACAGAGCGATGCGTTATGCCGTGCGCGGGCCACCACGCTGCGGGCTGAATCTACATGCGTCACCGCGGCGCCCGCCATCGCCGCAACCAGCGTGGCGCCGCCCGTATAGGCAAACAGGTTCAGCACCCGCAGCGGGCCGCCGTCCTCTGCTGTGCGGCCGGCAATCTGCGCGGCAAGCCAGTTCCACGTGCCGGCATGTTCAGGAAAGACGCCGATCTGTCCGGTTTCATTAGGCGACAGTTCCATCTGCAAACCATCGTGGCGGATATGCCACGTCGCATTTTCCGCCACAACAGGCTTCCAGACGCCGCGTCCGCCGGGCTGTTTTTCAAACCGCATGGTCGCCGTTTTCCAGAGCGCTGCGTCGCTGCGTGTGATGTTTTCCGCCGCAGGCGCAGGGCGGTCTACAACGTGGTCGCCAAATCGCTCTAACTTGCGGCCGTCGCCAAAATCAAGCAGTTGATACTGATCGGAACTAAACACGCACGGTCTTTCAGTTTCTCAATGAAGCTTTTATCCAGGTGAAATCACCTTCAACCCGTAGGGCAGGCGCCTGCCTGCCGATGTCGCGCGTTCGACGTCAAACGTCGGGAGGCGGGCGCCGCCCTACGGCTTTAGTGATCAATCATAACATCACGATTGCGGCTGGCTGCTGCCGGTCAGCAGATGCATGGCGGGCGTGAAGTATAAAGCCAGAAAGGTTGCTCCGCCGACACCACCGCCGATGATCACGGCCAGCGGCGGCCAGAATCCACCGCCGGAAAGAATTAGCGGCGTGAAGCCGGCGATGGTCGTTAAGGTCGTTGCCAGAATATGCCGGGTGCAGCCAGACACCACGCGGACCATCGCCTGGCGGTCGCCGGTGCGGGCGTCTGCATCGGCGCGGATGGCGGCCAGCACCACGATGGAATCGTTAATCGCGACACCGACTAGCCCCATCGCGCCGACCACGGCCATAAACCCGAACGCATAGCCAGAGCACGCCAGCGTCAGTGGCGCCATGCCCACGGCCAGTCCACCCACGGCCGCAATAATCAGCATGCAACGGAACGAACCGAACGCCGCCACCAGCGTGAGCACCATCACGGCGAAGATGATAAAGCCGTTAGCGATCAGACTATTGACGGCCTGTGAACGCTGTTCCGCCTCACCGCCACGCTGCACGCTGTAACCTGGCGGCAGTGTAAAGTCCGTCGCCGCTAGCCGTTTCTCAAAGTCCGCCATCGCGTGCGAAGGCAGCACGCCCGCCTGAAGGTAAGCCTTCACTTCATTCACCCGGCGGCCATCAATCCGCACGATAGAACCAACACCGGCGGAGAGTTTCACCTCCGCAACATCGTGCAGCGGCGCCCCGGTTAATCCCGTGAGTGGCTGTCCTGTTGCGGGATCAACACGCGGGCCGCCCCGAGGCGGAGCTTGCAGCGGCAAGGCTGCCAGGCGTTTCATTTGATGTTTATCGCCCAGCGCCGCTTTGACCCGGACTGACAGATCCTGGTCACCGTCGAACACCGTTCCCGCAGGCGCCCCTTCCAGCGACGTGTAAAGTTGACGCGAAACCTCCAGCGGATCGAGGCCTGCGGCGCTGGCTCTCGCCGGGTCCACCTGCACCTCTAACTGCGGAACGGTTTCTTCCAGGTCAGAACGCGTATGCGTGACGGCGGGTCCTCCAGCCAGCACCGCCCGCAACTGGCTGCCCAGAGACTTCAGTTCCCCGATATCCGGGCCGGTGACACGCAGTTCCAGCGGCGCATCGAACGGCGGCCCTTGTTCAAGCTGCCGGACGACGATGCGGGCGTGCGGGGCAGCCTCGTCCAATAGACGCTGCAAGCGGCGTGTGATGTCGCGGGTGTGTGCGGCGGAATGAAGATCGACAATCGCCTGCGCGTAGTGGCTCGCATTACGACGCCGGGGCACGACGTTGTAGTAGAACGTCGGCGCGCTTTCGCCCAGGAACCAGTGCTGCCTGCGCACCGCCTTGTCTGTGGCGATGCGTCGTCGCAACTGCTGCACGGTTTCCAGCGTGGCCTCGTGCGACTGCCGGGCGGGGAGTTCTACTTCCACCTGCAACTGCGCGCGGTCTGAAGGTGGAAAAAACTGCACCGGCAGATACGTCGCAACGGCAAACCCCGAAAGTGGCGCCACGGACGCCACGAAGATAGCCAGCAACGGATAGCGGAACGCGGCCGAAAGCGTTTTTTCGTACACCGAAGTTAACCACTGGGAAGAGATGCCACGCGCGACAACGCCCTGCTGAGAAGGGTTCACCTTGAGCAGGCCGACCGCTGCGGGCAGCACACTCATGGCGAGTAGAAACGAGGCGATCACTGCCAGAATCACGCTGATGGCAATGCTGCCGGTGAACTCGCCGGCGGGTCCGGACAGCGTGGCGACGGGCAGGAAGGCCAGCACGGTTGTCGCCGTCGAAACAAGCAGCGGCATCTGCAGGTGACGGACGGAATCGCCAATGGCCGCAGTCACGGTGGCGCCGCTTAGGAGGCGGCTGCGTACTTCTTCGACAATGACGATTGCATTATCGATCAGCAGACCCAGCGCGACGATCAGCCCGGTGACAGACATCTGATGCACCGGCACGCCCATCAAACGCATGGCGGCCAGCACCATCATTGCGGAGAGCGGCAGCGTGGCAGCGACAACCAGCATGCTCCGCCACCCCATCAGCAGCAGCACAACCAGCGTGACCGCCAGGATTCCAACGCCCAGGTTTGTCAGCAGCGCGTTCATCCGCGTCGCAATGTGGTCACGCTGTGCGAAAAGTGTTTCAATCTGCACGTCTTCGCCCGACTCCTTCTGCTGCTGTGACAGAATTGTGTCAAGCCTGGCGTGCCAGTCCGCGATGCGAAGCTCGTCATTGACCGTTGCCGAAAGCACTACGGCGGGCTGCCCGTCAATAATGGCCGCGGACACCGGCGGCGATTGCAGCCGTTTTTCGACACTTGCCACTTCCGCCAGACGGATGGTTTCGCCACGTGCGCCGTAGGTGACCATCACGTTTTTGATTTGTTCGACCGGGTCGCCGGGGTGATGCATCTGCAAAGAAATTTCGCCGGATGTTTCGCGGACAACGCCCGCGGTCTGCCGGGTAAGGTAATGCTGCACCTGCGCGGCGATTCTGCCTGTTGAAACGCCCATCGAGGCGAGCTTCTCCGGCGGAACCTGAACCACGATTTCTTCCTGAGAAAGCCCGGAAGTCTTCACAAGTTCGGTGCCAGAGATAGCCAGAATTTTCGCTTCCAGGCGTTTGGCAATCCTTCCCAACGCCGCCAGTTGCCGCTTTTGCGCGACGCTGCCTTGCGCGGCTGGTTGCGCTGCGCGGATGGCGATAATTGCGGCGTAGGCTTTGAGCGGAACGACTTCCAGCGCTGGCGCCGCGCAGGCGTCTGGCAACGCCGGCGCCGCGTTGCTGATGCGGCTGCGGACAATGCTCCAGACAGGTTCGACATCGCTGATGCGATCTTCCAGTTCGATCACAACGGTGGAAACGCCGGATTGGCTGGTTGACCGCACCTGTTTGATGCCGGCGATGCTACCTAGTTGCTGTTCCAGCGGGATCGTCACCAGCGATTCAACCTGCTGCGGGCTGGCGCCGGGATACGAGGTTGCCACAATGCCAACCCGGCGGCTAAGCACCGGGTCTTCCAGATGAGGCATAACAAAATAAGCCGCGCCGCCGGATACAACGATCACGCACAGCACCAGGAGTAAAATCCGCGGGTGGCGTTGCAGATAAAGCGCCATCATGAGGCCGGTTCCTGCGCGGGCTCTGCTGCACCTGTCCGCACCTGCTGTCCGGGAACAACTCGGTGGGCGCCGCGGACAACAACTGCTTCTCCCTGGGAAAGCGAACCCGTGACCAGCGCCGTATCTTCGTCCGCTTGCAGAATGGTGACCAGGCGGCGGGCGATGCGCACGCTGTTGTCTTCGCCCCGGACAGCCACCATCACGGACCAGACGCCATCGCCAGGACTGACAAGGGCTGACACTGGCACTTCATAGCCGGCCGTCTTCTGCTGGCTGACCAGCTGCAATTCAACCACGCTGCCAAAATCCCAGAGACGCCGCGGCAGCGTCTCAGAAAAGCTAAGCACCGTTTTCACACCTGCGGCGGCGTTCACTTCCGGCGACCGTCGTAGTAGCTTCAGCGGATACTTCATTCCTTCCAGTTGCACACTCATGACGGCGCCTTGTTCCAGTTGTCGCACCACGTCGCGTGGCAACTGCGTTTCGATCTTCGGCTGCTTGTCTTCAATCACCTGGAACGCGGCGATGGATGGCGAAACCGCATCTCCCTCATCCACACCACGCGCGGCAATCAGGCAGTCGTAGGGAGCCACAATCTGAGACGCCGCCTGCTGACGTTCGAGTCCGGCCAGCTGGTTCTGACGCGTTTGAATCTGCTGGTTGATTGAAGTGGCTTCCGCGGGCGGACTGGCGGAAACGCTTTGCTGCAAACCCGCGATATACTCTTTCAACTGTTTGATCTGCTCAGCCAGCATCGGCGGGGAGATACTAGCCAGTTCAGCGCCGGCGGCCGCCTGATCGCCAAGATTAGCTGACACAGAACGGACCATTCCGGCCTGTTGAAAGCTCAGCCTGGCTTTGCGGACGGGAATCAGTTTGCCAAAGAAAATGTCCGTAACCGTTGTCTGCTCCACCAGCGTTGCGGGCCGTGTTTCGACAAGCAGAATCTGCTTCTCCGGCGCCGGGTCACTCTCTGACCTAATGAGATCGCATCCGCCTGAAGTGATACCGATCGCCGTAACAAGTAGCAGTAAACCGCGAAAGATACTGGCGGGCGGTCTGTGCCGTAGTAATGATGCTTGGTGAGGCATGCCGGAATCGATCCACCGGGTGCAAACGCAGGGTCAGCCAGAATTGTACTGGCTGTGGCAATGCCTCCAACAGATGCACCTTGGCCGTGTCGCGGCCTAAAACGGCGGCTCGTTTACTTGGCTGGTTAACTGGGATAGGGTGGGAAGTTAATCCGCCCGCCGGCTCTGCCCAATCCGCAAGATCCCTCTAATATATGGCTCAGAATAATTCTGGCCCGGACGACAAAAAGTGACTGATATTCCCGTTGAAAAACAGGGCTTAGCCTGCATGGAGGTGTGGGGCGGCAACCAGGCGACGTTTTCCGCGTTTGAGAAGGCGGGCATTGATATCTGGTTGTACAGCCGTCCTTATCAGGTAGACGCCAACGGCGGCGATCTGTATTACCTTTCGAGCTGCGCCTCCGGTCGGATCACGCGGATGTTGCTGGCGGATGTCGCCGGGCATGGCCAGGAAGTTGCCAAAGTGGCGACGGGTTTGCGTGGTGTGGTTTCGCGTTACATCAATTCCATCAAGCCGCAGAAGCTGTTTGAAGATGTGAATGAAGGCTTCGTGCAGTTGCCAGAGGCAGACCGCTTTGCCACGTCGATCGTAGCTTCGTATTTCTCCCCGCGATCAACGCTCAGCATCTGCAGCGCCGGTCATCCCATGCCCATGATCCGCCCAGCCAGCGAGGGCAGATGGAAGCCCGTCGTGGCGCCGGATCTGGAGCCGGGCAACAACGACATTCCGTTTGGACTGCGCGAGTCCGCGGCCTACACGCAACTGGACATCCGCGTGCAGACCGGGGATATGCTGCTGTGTTTTACCGACGGCGTGATCGAATCCACGGATGAAAACGGGCAGCAAATGGGTGTCGACGGTCTGGGCGAATATCTGAACAGCCTCTCTGCTGATCAGCCCGAAGCCATTCTCCACCAGCTGGTTGACCAGATTGCCGGCAGCGAGGTGCATCCTTCGAAGGATGACGACGTAACCATTGTGCTGCTAAAGATTACGGATACGGCCATCCCGCTCCGCGACAACCTGGCGGCGCCATTCCGCTGGTTTGGCAGTCTGTTTTCTAAAAGCAGTTAGCGCCGCGTCGCCGGGAAATCTGCAGAATTTAGTTGCCGGATGCAATTGCGCGCCTATCGTGCAGGGGCGACGAAATGAATCCACAATTGAGGAACAGCAGATGGGTCCCCTTCCAGTTTCGCGGAATCAAAGTGAACATGCCCGGTTAATTAACCATAACCGGCTTTCTGAAAATGATGCTGCTACCAATGGTTCGCAGCAAAATGCAACTCTTGAGGGTCACGGACCCGTAGATCTGGAAGCCATCAAAGGCGCAGTGCGGACGATTCTAACGGCTGTTGGCGAAGACCCAGACCGTGCCGGGCTGCTGGAAACCCCGCGGCGGGTCGCCAAGATGTACGCCGAAATGTTCTCTGGTCTGCACCAGGACCCAGGCAGGCATCTAGATGTTGTGTTCCCCGAAGAATACGACGAACTGGTGCTGGTCCGCGACATTCCCTTCACCAGCATGTGCGAACATCACCTGCTGCCTTTCACCGGCGTCGCACATGTCGGCTACATTCCCCACGGGCAGGTCACGGGGCTGAGCAAGCTGGCGCGTGTGGTGGAAGAAGTCGCCCGCCGCCCGCAGGTGCAGGAACGCATGACGCAGACCGTCGCGGACCTGATCGAAGAGAAGCTGCAGTCCAGCGGGGTGGCAGTCGTCATCCGCGCAGAGCACAGTTGCATGTCGATCCGTGGCGTACGCAAGCACGGCAGCTCCACCGTCACCAGCGCATTGCGTGGCAATTTCCGCACCAATCAGTCAAGCCGCGCGGAAGTGCTTTCCCTCATTAACCAGCCGTCTTGCTAGTACCGTTTCACCCCGTGGCTTCCTCCTGTGATAAGGCGCCTCTGAGATGATTATTCAAAAGCAATACAAGTTCTACGCCGCCCACCGCAACGAGGAACTGCAAGACAAGTGCAGCAACCTGCACGGGCACCGCTACGGAATTACATGCCATTTCGAAGTCGAACGCACCGGCGCACTGACGACGTTGTTCGCCGATTTCGATGAGAAGATCGAACCGTTCCTCAAGAGCGAGTACGATCACGGCATGATGCTGCATGTGAACGATTCGCTGTATGCAACGCTCATTGGACACATGGAACGGACGGGCGAAAAACTGAAGCTGAAACTCTTCGACCACCCGACCACGGTCGAGAACCTGGCCCATCAGCTGTTCAGCGAAATCACGGCGATGGGCTTCCGGCTTAGCCAGTTGGATGTCCGTGAGACAGACTCATCCGTCGTCACTTACACGCGCGAAGATTGGGTGGAAGACAACCGCTATCTGGCACAACTGGCTGCGAGCAAGCAGGCTGCGTCGTCTTAATCTCCTGCGTCTTTCGAATTACCTCAGCCCGGCTTCGCTTTGCGAAGTTCATCAAGCAGTGCCGCGATAATCTCGTCGCTGTGTCCCGCGCTGAGGCTTAAGCGCAGAAGCGACTGGCCGGGTGGAACCGACGGCGGCCGGATGCCCGGCGCGAGCATGCCCGCTGCTGCGAGTTGAGCGGTTAACTGCATGACGCGGTCGGGCCGCCCGACAATAAGCGGGATGATCTGGCTGGTTGAATCTCCCGTATCCCAGCCCTGTTGCTGCACTGCGGTGCGGACGTATCCGGCAAGCTGCTGCACGCGCTCGCGGCGCCAGGTTTCACTTCCGGCCAATTCCAGCGCCTGAAGATTCGCGGCAGCGACCGCGGAAGGCGCCGCCGTGGAGAACACAAAGCTTCGTCCGCGATTAGCAAGCCAGTCAACAAGCGATTGGCTGCCTGCCACAAAACCGCCGATGGAACCGAGCGCCTTGCTGAACGTGCCGGTGCGAATGTGCACGCCATCTTCAACATGCATCATGCTGGCGACGCCACGCCCATCTCCGCCCCAGACACCCGTGGCGTGAGCTTCATCAATCAGCAGCATCGCGTCGTAATCGCGGGCAAGCTGCGCCAGTTGTGTCAGCGGGGCGAAGTCGCCGTCCATACTAAACAGCGAGTCGGTCGCAATCAGCCGCCGCCGGCATTCCGTGGCGAGACTGCATGACTCGTCAAGCAGCTGCCGGAGATGGTCAACATCGTTGTGCCGGTACACCGCCACGCGGGCGCCACTGAGGCGGCAACCATCGATGATGCTGGCATGATTACGGGCGTCGCTGAAGATGACATCGCCACGCCCGGCAAGCGACGTTATCGCAGCAACATTGGCGGCATAACCAGAGACAAACGTCAGCGCCGCCTGTGTGCCTTCAAACTTCGCGACCGCTGCTTCCAGCTGCGCGTGCACCGTGGACCGGCCTGTCACCAGCGGGCTGGCGCCACTGCCCCAGCCATGTTCGCCGGCTGCTTCCGCCGCCGCACCCGCAATCCGCGGATCCGCGGCCAGACCGAGATAGTCATTGGCGCCGAAATTCGCCAGCGGGCGGTCATCGATCACCACACGCAACGGATGCTGCGGCGAACTGCGGACAGTCAGCCGGCGCCGCAGATGGGCGGCGTCCAGCGTTTGCAGTTCATCGTTAATCCAGGACAGCGGGTCAGCGTTCATGCGTTCATCGTAGCACGAACCGGCAAGCGGCAAACCCGCTGCGCAAGCTCTACGTCTGCGTTACTGCCGGTCGTACAACGCATCCTGCAAGTCCGGATCGGTCAGGTCGCCGTTGCTGATGAAGCCGAGATTTTCTTCCCGCATGCGGTCCGCCTGTTCCTGCGATAACCAGTTGTCGCCGGGCACATTCACATGGAACTCCCGCGCCCGCGCTTCCACATGGCCATCGAGAAAGGCGATGTTGGCTACGGTCTGATGCCGGAAATGAATCGTCGGATAGTTCCGGCTGGGCGGGTCCAGAATCCAGTTCTCTTCAAAGCTGAACGCCGGCGGTGAGAACGAGACGGCCTTCACCTGGGCACTGTCGGCGAACGCAATTGTATAGGTCGTCTGCGGGATATCACGGAAACCGCGCGCCAGCGGTTGGCTGCTGTCCTCCGCTGCCCAGGTTGGCGGCTTGTATTCGACCCCTGAAGAACGTGAAAGGTAGTAGCCGTTGTAGCCGAAGCCCGAAGCCGGTCGCCCGAAGCGAACCGCGTCAACGTGGCTTTCGGTTAGATCCGGGCACTGAAACGACGGGTAACTGGCTTCGATAAACGGCGCCAGCGGACCAGCCGCAAAGTTCAACTGCTGGGCGGGGTCCGCCTGATCGTAGTCAACAACGCCAAACCAGAACTGCGACGAGCCCTGCGAACCAGAGTAGGTCTTCATGTAATTCAACCGCGTCGCGTCCTCCTGCACGTAGGGCACGAACGATTCTTTATGCACATCGGCGTAGTTGTGCATCGCCAGCACAATCTGCTTCAAACGATTGCTGCACTGCGCCCGGCGGGCAGCCGCGCGGGCAGCTTGAACCGCGGGTAATAGCAGGGCGACCAGCACGCCGATAATGGCGATCACCACAAGCAGTTCCACCAGCGTGAAACCGGCTGCCGCTGAATAACGGCGCAATGAGACACGGTGCGGACGCAGCGGTCCGCATGAACGAAAGAACATGGACAATTTTCCCGTTGTCGGGCGCAGCTCTGCAAAGATCCAGGGGATGGACCTACGCGCAGCATGCTGCGCCTGGTGAGCCAGCCCGTCACGCACGGACGTTGCTTCCGGCAACGCAAATCGTACGGACCTCTGGCGTTACAGGCTTCTGGGCAGGTCTTCTGGCTTCCGGATCATCCTACTTAGCTGCGTCTTCCCACGAGTTTCGCCTTGGCGATTTTCGCAGTGACATGTGCAGCGTTCGTACCCGGTTACAGCGGCGGGACCGCGACGGATTTGCACCGTCTTCCCTATTCTTCCCGGCGCCACACGCGCCAGGACACCCAAGCCGGTGTTGTTATCTGCATAGAGGCACAGACTGTCAAGGTCCAATCTGCAGATCGCCCCAGGGCTGCTATTTTTCAGCGCGGATCAGCAGCACGGCGTTAATCGGAAGAAGCTGCGGGTGCGACAGCACGCCCCGGTTCATCGCATAGATTTCGTTCGCACGGGCAGCACTGCCAAGATACCGCGTCGCGAGCGCTTCCAACGTGTCGCCATCGACAATCCGATGACGGATCACCTGCGTGGCAGCCGCCGGCGCTGTGCTTGTGACGGCGGGTTTGAAAGTCTGCCGTAAAGGCTGAATCTCGCCCAGTTCACGCAGCGGGTTTGTGGCAGGGGTGTGGGCCATGCTGGCTGCCGGCAATAAATGCCGCGGCTCGGTAGGGCTGAAAGACTCTGGGCTCTCCGCGCTGGCAGGCGGATTTGTGGCAACTGCGGCCGGCGGTTCTGGCGAAGGCGTGCGGGCAATTGGTGTCGCCGGCGCCACAGGGATCAGGCCGGTTCCGGCTGTCGTTTCTGCATCACCGGTGAGCGCGGCGCCGGTTTCTTCCGAAATGGATGGTGCTGAATCAGCTGGTTCACCGGCGGGTGGCTCAGCCGGTTTATCTGGCGCGACGGGCGGCAACGGACTAAGCCCGGTTGTCGTGATGGGCGTCGTCGAGGCGTAGACCGGGAAGGTGCGCGGATCGACCGGTGCGGCTGGCTCTACAACGGGCGGCAACCGTTTGAGCTTGCTGAGCGGCGCCGGTTGGGGCGTGTCTTCGGCTGGCTTCTTTTCAACTTTCACCGTTTCAGCAGGTGCAGGCGGCGCCGGTTTTTCGATGGGATTAACGGGCTCAAGCGATGCGGGTTTTGCGGGCTGCGTATTCAGTAGCGGCTGATAATTCTGCGGCAGCTCCGGCGGAGGTGTGGCGGCCGGCAGCGACAGCGCAGGAAACGCCGCACCTGCTGGCGGATTGCCAGAGCCAAGCGTCGCCGGAGACACGGCTGAATCGCGGCTGACAGGCGCCACGGCAGCTTCGCCCGGTGCGGTCAGCGGCGTTAGAGAAGGTGTATCGGTCTGTGCCAGCAGCGCTACCGGGCGGGGTGCTGGCGGACGTTCTTCGAAGGGTTCGCTGCCCCCGATAAACGGCCACGCGGCAAGTGCGGTTAGGCCCAGCACTAGAATCACGATCAGGATTTTCTTAAGATCCGCCACAAACTGCCTCCTTTCCTTCAGACGGCCGTCGCCTCTGGATCAACATCGGACGACGGGATTGCGGCGCGTGAGAGTGATCCACGTCCACCGTTTCCTATCGCCATATACGCGAAGCACGGCCGTCATGTTCGGCATACATTCCAGTCCGTTGCCGTTGTAATTACGTTTACCCTTCAGATCGCAAGGAACCGCCATGACCTGGCCGCAGCCTGTATCGCTCCAGGGGGAACACGCTCGGCTGGAACCGCTGGCAAAGGAGCACGCCGCAGAGCTGACCGAAGCCGCCAGCGATGGAGAGCTGTGGAACATCTGGTGCACCAGCGTGCCGGCGCCGGATGAAATGGAAGCCGAGATCGGCCGCCGCCTGTCGCTGCAGCAAAATGGCTCGATGCTGCCATTTACGGTGTTCGACGCGGGCGGAACCGCCGTGGGCATGACCACTTATATGCATATCGACGCTGTCCATCGCCGCGTGGAAATCGGTTCAACCTGGTACGCCCGCAGCGTTCAACGCACTGCATTAAATACGCAGTGCAAACTCCTGTTGCTGCAACACGCGTTTGAAACGCTGGACTGTATCGCCGTTGAATTCAGAACTTCCAGCCTGAACCACCGCAGCCGCCGCGCCATAGAACGTATGGGGGCGAAACTGGACGGCGTCTTACGCAGCCACCAGCGGCACAAAGATGGTTCTTTGCGGGATACCTGCGTTTATTCCATTCTCGCGCACGAATGGCCCGCCGTTAAAACGCATCTTTGCGATAAACTCAATGCTGGCAGGCCGTAGCCGGTAGGTCAGGCGCCTGCCTGACATCGTTTAAGGTGGTTTCCGTTACATTGTCAGGCAGGCGCCTGACCTACGGGTTTAACGTAGATTGAACCTGACATTTAGCGATGCTAGACCAATAGACGGCGCCAGCAGGATGCGGCGTGGCGATTCGCCGCAGTTGATTGACATTGACCGCGCTACCGCTAGTATGTCGAACGAAGGTGGGCAATAATTACGGTCTACCAGTTTATGCCTCTCACGCCGCCTGTAATCTGCGTATCCGCACCCGGCGACGAGTTCTAGTGAAGGAGCCTTTCCACGTGACAGTTACACAGCTCGAAGCAGCCCGCGCTGGCGACATCACCCCCGAAATGCAGTATGTGGCCGAACGTGAGAACCTGACGCCGGAACTCATCCGCGACGAAGTTGCTGCGGGTCGTATGGTCATTCCCGCCAACACCGCGCACCTGGCCAAACGTCTGGAGCCAATGGGCATCGGCATCGCTTCCAAATGCAAGATCAACGCCAACATCGGCAACTCTGCCGTTACTGGCGACATCGAAGCCGAACTTGAGAAGCTGCACACAGCCGTGCACTATGGCGCCGACACCGTGATGGACCTGTCGACCGGCAAGGATATCGACACCATCCGAAAAGCCATCATCGACGCTTCGCCCGTACCTATCGGCACCGTGCCCATCTACCAGATGCTGGAAGAACTCGGCGGCGATATCGAAGACATGAAGCCGCAGCACTTCATGGACATGGTCGAACATCAAGCCAAGCAGGGCGTCGACTACATGACCATCCACTGCGGGCTGTTGATGGAGCACCTGCACCTGACCACCGAACGCGTCACCGGCATCGTCAGCCGCGGTGGTTCGCTGATCGCCCGCTGGATGATGGCCCACCGCAAACAGAATCCGCTGTACACGCACTTCGAAGACCTGTGCGACATCATGCGGCAGTACGACGTAACCTGGAGCCTGGGCGATGGCCTTCGTCCCGGTTCCATCGCCGACGCCAGCGACGAAGCACAGTTCGCAGAACTGGAAGTCCTGGGCGAACTGGTGCAGCGTAGCTGGGCCAAAGGCACGCAGGTGATGGTCGAAGGTCCGGGCCATGTGCCGATGGACCAGATCGAAATGAACATCAAGAAGCAGATCGACGTCTGCAAAGGCGCCCCGTTCTACGTGCTTGGCCCGCTGGTCACCGACATTGCCCCCGGCTACGACCACATCACCAGTTGCATCGGCGCCGCCATGGCTGGCTGGAGTGGCGCCGCGATGTTGTGCTACGTAACGCCGAAAGAACACCTCGGCCTGCCTAACACGGAAGACGTCAAGCAAGGCGTAATCGCCTACAAGATTTCGGCCCATGCTGCCGACGTCGCCCGCAAACGCCCTGGCGCCCAGGATCGCGACAACGCGCTGAGCAAGGCCCGGTTCGAGTTCGACTGGAACGAGCAGTTCCGCCTCTCGCTCGACCCCGAAACCGCCCAGCGCTACCACGACGAAACGCTGCCACAGGACACTTTCAAAAGCGCCCAGTTCTGTAGCATGTGCGGACCGAAATACTGCTCGATGAAAATCACCACCGACATCCGCAAGATGGCGGAAGAGCAAGGCCCGCTGGTGGAAATCGACTCGAAGTAGTCTTCGATTTTACTCGTGGGGTGCGGATATTATGTTGTGGCAACAACATAATCCCTCTTCGCCCCTCTGGGGAGAAGACAGGCCGTCAGGCCAGATGAGGGGTCGCCCGCCTTCTATTTCTTAGAAGCCACAAGAAGCTTTTGTCCGTTCGGCTGACACCCCGCAAAGCGTTGATGATGGACGGATTCTGTACCCCCTCACCCTAACCCTCTCCCCGGAGGGGCGAGGGGACCAGATGTAACGCTGCTAACCAAATAGGTTGCACCCAAAACGCTCCGCGGCGCTATCGCAGCGGAGCGTGCTGGCGGATCTTCCGGGAGAAATCACGATCGTCGCGATGGGCCAGGATGCGGCGGTTGGCCAGCACGCGGCTTGTCGTTTCTTCAAACGATAGCTTCGTGTCCAACAGCCCCAGGTCATAAGCCATCCGCGCGGAATAGCCTGGCAGCAGCACGCGGATGTCGGCGGGTATTCGCCCCGGCGCCAGCGCGTTGATGTGCCGCACGATGGCGGTTGTGCAGTTGTTGGTGACGGTGTCGTAAAACTCCGGCTGACCGGCCAGTTGATTCACCCGTCGCATCACATCTACAAACAGCGTCTGCACCTGCTGCGGTGTGGCTTTCGCCGGATAGATGTACACATCCGCTTTGCGATGCTCCACGCGCAGGCGGAACAGATCACGCTCGGTGCCGACTACATACATCAGTTCAAACTGCCGCATGGCGCCGGTAACAGGCGAATAAACTTCGTCACGCTCCAGCCGCACTTCGGCAGATACGCACAGATACTGCCCGTTCTTCAGCCCGAAGCTGAGCATCGTGTGGGCTAAAGCCGGCGCATCGGCGAACGGGACCAGAATAAAATCGACCGTCTCTAGATCGCTGAGTTTAAACTGGCGGTCTTCGTGTTTGATCAGGTAATCCGTCTCCGTAATATACGAAGTGTTTCGTACGTTGCGGATAGTCACGTCATCGCCGTCGATGGTTGCATCGGCGAGCACGGCAAGGTTGGGGTCCCAGTCGCGATGATTCGAAGGCGACAGCACGCTGGCGCCTGGCAGCGATTCCACCGCCGGCAGCGCGGGGCGCAACACGGTTTCGATCTCTGGCGCAGGCCGCAGGTTCGCACAACCCGTCATCCAGCACGCAAATACAAGCAGCGCAGCGGCTGCTGGCGGTTTGTGTACAGCGGATATGCAGTTGCTGGCGCCCATGCTTGCAGACTTCCCGCAAGAGAAGTCGACCGTTGCCCGCGCAGGCAATGGCTGGTGAAACCGTTTTAGAGAAGCGTTTGAAAAGTGTGCCAGTTCCGCGCCGCAGCGGGATACGAATTGGCCGGGCGGAGAGTAGCGGCATCTTTTCGCTGTCACAAGGCCGTTATGGTAAAATCCGGGAACCCACCCGATTTTTTCTCAAGTTGCGAGGCCCGGCATGCGGCTGCACCTTCTTTCCCTCACCGCCGCGCTGCTCATTGGCATCGTGAGTCTTACCACCAAGGTGTTGCACGCGGCGCCTTTTGTACCCACGCGGGTGGCGCAGGCGGTGGCGATCAGTGCGGACGGAATGCTGGCTGCCACGGGAAAATCGGGACTATCCAGCGGGGCCGATCCACCGCGGCCACATTCCAACTACCGCAAATGCGCCGTGCTGCAGGTCTGGAGTCTTTCCAGCGGCGAGATGCTACAGCGGATTGAAACCTTCGGCGACATCCTTCGCATCGCGCTCTCGCGCGACGGCAAACGCCTAGTGTCAGCCCGCATCTTTCAGATGCCCGATGGTTCGCCCATGAATGAAGTTTGCGTGTGGGACATCGCCACTCGCAAAGTGGTGCACCGTTTCAATGGCTGCTGGAACTTCGCCCTTTCGCCCGTGGGCGACCGAATCGCTGTGCTAAGCCGCAGTAAGTGCGTGTTGTACGACACGCAGAATTTCAAACGGCTGAAAGAACTCTCGCATTTCCGCAACGCCGTGGCCATTGAATATGCACCAGGGGGGAAACTGCTGGCAGGGGTCGTGCCGGATGGCGGCCTGCACACGCTGAAAGTAGGCGATACAAACGGCCGCCTGCTGCGCCAGTCGCCGCCATTGGCCGCTGCGTTTTACTCGCTCGCCTTCGCGCCGGACGGCCGTGAACTGGCTTCGGGCCATCGCGGCGGTCGCGTTTTTGTCTGGAACACTGCGGACATCAAGCCGATCCAGCCCCTGCCCAGCTTCTTACCGTCGAGGCGGCTAGAGACGGGCGGCCGCGGATTCACACAGCCATTCTACAGTGCAACACGCATCGGCGCCGGCGACCAGACAACCGGCGACTGCACCTTCTGGGACCGCACCACGGGCGAACAGCTGGCCCGCTATACCTTCCAGCGCGGCAGCTTCAAAACGCACTTCGCCCCCAAAGACAAACCATCCCCCGCCCAAAGCCCACGCCGCTACACCTTCACGCCCGATGGCCAGGCCTTCCTCGCCGGTTGCCACGGCGGCATGCTCCGCGCCGCCACCGACGGCAGCCAGTTGCTGCACTTGAAGGACTGAGTTAGCGGATTAGGGATCAAGACGCTTAGTCATTCTGCCCTGAGATGCGTTTCCAGGCCGCGTCAAATGGAATCGATGGCTTGTCGCCGGCGTCGGATTCGGCCACACGCCGCTCGATTTCTAACTGCCACGCCAACTCTACGTCCGCATCAAATACTGATTCCAT
The DNA here is from genome assembly GCA_965233625.1 of Pirellulaceae bacterium. Taxonomy (GTDB): domain Bacteria; phylum Planctomycetota; class Planctomycetia; order Pirellulales; family Pirellulaceae. The sequence goes on along the minus strand of OZ247499.1, from coordinate 4,221,002 downwards.
ACAAGCGCTTTCGGGCATATTCTGTAATAGCGCATCAATCATTATCGCCTGATCTTTGTAGGGTAAGCGTTTTGCCAGGTCGATTACATGCTGAGTCTGTTCGGTCATTTGTCTCCTCGACGATCCAACCTAGCACCGCTTAACCGTTTGAACAATCAAATTCTAAGCAGTCCTTCATCTACGTCCCGGCCATAAAGGGTTAAGATATCGCTGCTCGCAAAAATGCAAACAAAGCCCATTCAATCAGGAGAGAACGGATGCAACGCTACTGCTTATGGATCTTCGCCGCGCTACTGCTTACACTGCCAGGCTGCATGACGCCTGAGATGCGGTTGTATGGGAAATGGCGTGCGCAGGGGCTGCTGGGCCTGGCGATTCAGGAGGTGAATTTTAATCCCGATGGCACGGCCGTGGTTCAGTTCCCGGCGTCGCAGGTTGTCTACGATTGGGAAATTCAGACCGCCGAGGGCGATAAGATGCAGGTGCTGTGGACCAACAAAACGGATTCCACGCAAGTCGCCGTGACGGGCAGTCTCGAATTCACGGACCCGGACACCATTGCCGTGGAGATTCCGGGCACGCCAGCCATTGTCAAACTGGTGCGCGATAAACCGGCGGAATAGCCGGATCAGAAAGAACGGTCAGCGGAAACATCCCCAGCGACGTGTCCGTGTGGCGCGGCGATGCACCACGCCCGGCTCGTTAAAGAGTTTACTTGCTGGTGAAGGCGCCGCCCGTCGGGTGCCAAGGCAGGGCGTAAGGCGCGGCTTCACCGGCGTGCGGGGGATTGTGGCGGTCGCCGCAGCAGCCATTGCGGTCGCGACGGACGGGATTCGCCAGGCGGTTTTCCGGCGTCGCCGCATCCGGGCACGCGTCAAGAGAGTGAATCAGCGAAGCCAAGTAAGGATCGCTACAAACCGTTTCGCTGCGGGCCGCCAGTACGTTGTTAGCCAGTTTCACCATGATCGTCATCCTTTTCGATAAGCCAGTCCGTGATTCTCAATCTTCAGCCGTCACAGCCCACGTGAAGCAAGCTGACCCGCCCAGCAGGTCGTCATGGTGACGGACGAGAGGTAAAGCACACAGCGCGCCAAAGGCGCCGGCGAAGCTTTGGAAAAAACGATATCGAATCCCGTAAGGTGATGAAGCAAAACAACTTGCAGTCTTCGCGTAGCCGGAAAGAAAAATCCGCGTTGACGGAGCAACCTGCTGGCGAACGTCGATTGATGGAAAGATTTTCACGGTTTTTGAAAGGTCCAGCCGGAGACCAGAATCTATCTGCCTCAAATTGGACCCATCGAGATGTACAATCGACCGCTCGCACGCTCTCGAAGCCTAACACTAGAGATTAGCCAGTGTTGAACGCAGCCGATGTCCTTCCCTTACTCGAAAAGAACCGCGTCCCCGGTGTGCAGATGGGCGTTGTTGCGGCGGGGCAGCCGGGGGCGGTGCTGTGTGTGGGGCAGGTTGCCTGGGATGGCGCGCCGGTGACACCGCAGACGGTGTTTCATACCGCGTCTTTGTCGAAGCCGGTTGCGGCGCTGGCGGTGTTGCAACTTGTGGAGCGCGGATTGTTGCCGCTGGATGCGGATGTGACGCCGTGGCTGCAATACGATCTGCCCTGGCATCACTTTGTGGCCGAACGGATGCGGAAGGCGCCGGCGCCAGTGACGGTGCGATGGCTCCTGCAGCATCGCTCCGGCGTCATCGGCCGTGGCACCACGCCCAACCGCGCGAACGACGCCTTCCTACCGCTGCCGCATGGCGGCGGGTCGCTGCGGTTTGAACGCCAGCCCGGCGCCTATGTGCCAAGTCTGGGCGAAATGTGGCACGGCTGGCAGGGCGACCACCCCTTCATGCTGACCGCTATGCCGGGCGAGCAGTACGCTTATTCAGGCGTCGGCTACACCATCCTGCAACATATCGTGGAGCAGATTACCGGCACGACGTTCGCAAAGTACATGAACGACGAAGTCTTCCCCGCTCTCGGCGCCAGTCGTTCAACCTACGAACTGTACCCGCCCGCAGACTGGCAACTCGCTGCCGGGCACGATGATACGGGAACGCCCATCGCCGGCGGTCAGGAACTGGCGCCGTGGTCGGCTGCCGGCGGGCTGTTCAGCACGGTGGAGGATCTGCAGAAGATTCTGGCGACCATCCTCCGCCGCGGCGTGAATCCGCAGGGCCGCTTCCTCTCCGAAGCAATGATTCTGGATATGTGCAACGAAGGCCTCGGCGTAATGGTGCGCGGCAAACGCAACCGCCGGCACTTCCGCCACGGCGGAGACAACCGCGGCTTCCGCGCCCTGCTGCTAGGCTTTCCCCACTCAGGCAAAGGCGCCGTGCTGCTATTCAACGGCCGCTCCAACGACGGCATCATGCTCCGCGAACGATTGGGCAGAATGCTGATGGACACTGTTTAGATTGGCGTAAGTGGTAATAGGGCGAGACAATAATGACCGAAATTATCGCGGACTACAAAAGGATAATTGGTGGGGCGTATGTGGCTGGCTCTGTATCGGAACTGGTAATCGCAACTGCCGAATCGCGGTTAGCGGTCTCGTTCCCCAAGCCGTACAGAAACTTCTTAGCGAACTACGGTGCCGTCATGGGATCTGGATTCGATATTGCTGGCCTATTCGAGACATCAAGCGACGAACCTCCGCTTTGGCGAGACGTTGTCCAGGAAACCGAAAGAATCAGAGCCGCTATGAATGGGAACTTCCCCACCCATCTAGTACCTGTTTGTAGCGATGGTTGCAGCACCACGTATTGCATTGAATCTAGAAATAGCCAAGGCGACGCCACTTGTCTGATAGTCGCATGGGGACCTGATGTGGAAAGTGAAATTGTCGCTACTATGTTCGAGGAATTCGTCATAAATCTGGCAAACTGACGTCCTCCATGAAAACACGTGCGAACAACTGTCAAATCGCCGTTGTCTGTATCGCTACGCCACGAACTGCAACGTGAAACGCTACGGCGTCCCGTTGGTTCTGCATGCGCTTGATGTGCTACTCCGGATGGTCCGTAGCGTGACCCGTCGGCTCGTAGTTTGTGGCTGCACCTTTCACCGGCGGCGGATGGCGTGATGTTGTATTACCCGAAGATTCCTGGCAGTAAGAATTGTCCTAGCGGGCGTTGTATTGCGTTTGAAAAGTATGATGGCACCAATCTGCATTGGTCGTGGAATGTGGAACTGGGCTGGCATAGCTTTGGGACGCGTCGTACCGCGTTTGATCTGACGGATGAAGACATCGCGCGGTTCCATCAGACGCATCCGGGTCTGGAAGATGCGCCTTCCATTTTCCGGCAGCAACTGGCCGGGCCGCTTGCGGAGGTCTTTCAGCAGGCGCCTTACGATTTGTATGAAAATATCCGTGTGTTTACGGAGTACCTTGGCCCCAATTCTTTTGCCGGCAAGCACGTTGCCACGGACGCGAAAGAACTGCGGCTGCTTGATGTTGAATGTGAAGGTGAAGGTGAAGGCATGCTGCCGCCGGAGCAGTTTGTCGCAGACTTCGCGGTCTGCAACCCGGCGCGGGTCGTCTACCGGGGTAAGTTGACGGGCAAATTTGCGGAGGCTGTCCGCGATGGCGCCTACGATGTGGCGGAAGGCGTTATCTGCAAAGGCGTCAGCCAGGGCGAAGTCTGGATGGTGAAGATCAAAACCTATGCGTATCTGCAACGGTTGAAAGAGGCGTTTTCCAGCCGGTGGGAAGACTACTGGGAGTAGCGGCGGATCTGCGGCGGCTGATGCGTGCGATGCCGCGCCGGGTGAATTATACTGGCCGCATCGCCGTTCCAGCCGTATTAGCCCACCTGAAGATTCACTATGAACCGCAGACAATCTCCGGCCGTCGCCGCCAGTTTCTCTTTGGCTTTGTTCCTGTTTGCCACCTGCACGTTGCAGGCGCAGGAGTGGCCACGCTTCCGCGGCCCGGCAGGTAATGGTGTGGCGACGGCGAAGGATGTTCCTGTTAAATGGAGCGAGACGGAGAACGTCAAATGGAAGACGCCGATCCCCGGCCTGGGCTGGTCTTCGCCCGTGATCTCAGGCGATCAGATCTGGATGACGACGGCGACCGTCAAACTGGCTGATCCCAAAGACAAAGAGAACCGTCTGGCCAGCAACACCGGCAATCAACCGCTGACCGTGGTGAACGATCTGAAGATGCGCGCCATCTGCGTGAACCGCACCACCGGCGAACTGATGCACGATGTGCTGCTGATGACCGAACCGAAGCCCGACCCGGTGCATGCGACCAACTCCTTCGCATCGCCGACCCCTGTGCTGGAAGACGGACGGCTGTACTGCTACTTCGGCACCAATGGCGCAGCCTGCCTGGATACGAAGACGCAGGAGGTTCTGTGGACCAACCGCGACCTGCGGATCAACCACGAAAACGGACCGGGCAGCACGCCCGTGCTGTGGGGCGAACTGATGATCTTCCACTGCGATGGCAGCGATCAGCAGTACGTGGCCGCCTTGTTCAAAGAAAGCGGCAAGCTGGCCTGGAAGGCCCGCCGTAGCGGTAAGATGAATGAAAATCCGCAGCTGAAAAAAGCGTACGGCACGCCCATCATCGTGAAGATCAAAGGCAAAGAAGTTCTGGTTTCGCCCGGCGCCGACTGGGTCTACGGCTACGATCCGGCCACTGGCGAAGAACTTTGGAAAGTCAGCTACGGCGTGCTCGGCTTCTCTCTGGTGCCAACGCCCGTGGCGGCACATGGGCGTGTGTATATCTTCACCAGCTACCTGCGTTCCCAGTTGCTGGCGCTGAAGTACGACGGCGATGGCCAGCCGGAGATTGAATGGCGTGTGAAGAAATCGGCGCCGGCCAAACCTTCGCCGCTGGTTGTAGGCGATGAACTTTATATGATTCACGACCGGGGCGTCGCCACCTGCCTGGATGCCAAAACGGGCGAAGAAATCTGGAGCAAACGCATCTCCGGTAATTTCTCTGCATCGCCGCTGTACGCCGATGGCAAGATCTATTTCTGCAGCCACGAAGGTGTCACCACCGTGATCCAGGCCGGGCGTGAATACAAAATGCTGGGCCGCAATGAACTTGCCAGTGACATCAAAGCGTCACCCGCGGCCATTGGCAATGCGCTCTACATCCGCACCAAAGATGCGATGTACCGGATTGAAGCCGACAAGTAATTTCGCATCCTTTGGAAGGATCGCCGGGTGAACGCACCGAAAATCGACGGACGTCTGTTACGTAAAGCGTTGACGGAAGATCTACGCGCTGCATGGGAAGAATCGCGGCAGCTTCATCCGAAAGAAAAGCCTTACGCGTTTATCATTTCGGGCCATGAGGTCATACCGCGGCTTACGGCGCATGTGCTCAGTAAACAGTCGCTGGATGCTGCAGCGCAGGAATACACCGCAGCGGGCTATTACGCGACAGAGAAAATCTCCGCCAGGGAATTACGGTACGACGTAGAAGCGTCGCCGCGTCGCGAGGAAGTGGCCAAGCTGACTGCCACGGACGAAGTGCTCGCGCCGGTGGCGGAATACCTTCACCCTGAGGAAGCCTACAAGCGGATTGCTGAAGTCGCGGCCAAAGCCCTGCAGACGCTGGTCGAAGAAGAGTTATTCGGCGCCACGCCGGCGGCACGCAATCGTCTGGTGATTGCGATCTCGACCCAGGCCGGAACGGAGCTGATGCTGCGTCTGGCAAAACCCTTAAACACGGAAACAGCCGCGGCGCGTCTTGAGCGGGCATTCCGCACCACGGACGTTTACAAGTCCGCCAGCGAAACGACCATCGCGCCCGATGGTTCGCGGTTGTATTACGATGCACGCGGCGACTACGAAGCCGCCACGGCGTGCACGCTCGACGGCCTGCTGCTGAAGAAGAAATGGGAGCACCGCTATCCCGGCTTTGGTCAATCGTTCACCCAGTTTGCGGTCGATCCGGCAGATAATACGCTATTGGGCGCCAAGCGAGTTTATAAAGACGACGCTTGCGAAATGACGTTGTTCCGCTACCACCCGGATAAAAACCGGCCTGTCGCCACGGCGCCGTTGCCAGGTGATTTCTGCGGTTTCGCACTAACAGCCGATGGCAACATTCTGGTCACGGGCAACTCGCCTCACGGCGAAATTTCTGATGGCTACGCCCAGGGCATGCAGGTATGGGACCGCGACTTCAACTTGCTGGCCAGCTACGAAACGGGCGAGGTCAGGCAGGCGTACATGTTACGCAGCGGCGAACTGCTCGTAATGCGCAGCGATAAGCTGTTGCGGTTGCATCCGCGGACGAAGAAGGTGAAGGCGGAATTCCCGCTGCCCTTCGCCCACAGCTTCGAAGTCGATGCAGACGAGAAAACGCTGCTGCTTTCGCGGTTCTACGACCTTGAGCTGCCACACAATCAGCAGTACGAAACGCCATTTCCGCTGTACTTGCTTAAGCTGCCATCGCTTAAGCCGCTGCGTGAACTGGGTCTGCCGGGACATCAGCATCTGCTGCCGGCGTTATCGGCGGATGGCACGATGGCGTCATGCTTTGCCGCCCGCAATCAGAAGCAGGAGTGCATCGTGGTGTTCGACACAAAAACCGGCAACGTTCTGCTGCACCGTCCGTCGCCCGATTACCTGGCACACACCAGCTTCCACCCGCAGGTTCCTGCCGTCGTGGTCAATCTGAACGGGTACGTGGACAAGAAGAAGCCGCCCGTCGCTATCTGGCCGGTTCGTAAAGACGGTTAACGGCGCTGGTCAGCCGCTAACGGTTTCGCGGGGCTCGTTGCTGGCGGTGTTTGCGTCGCGATGTCTTGGCTCTGGTTTGCCTTCCGCTTGCGACTCGACCCATTCAACCACGCGCCAATCCATCCAGTACTTATCGGGGTCATCGCCTGGGCGGGCGGCAATGTAACCTAGATGACCGCCCTTCTGTGTCACATGCACCTTGGCGCCTGTGGGCATCGGGTGGCGGTCGAAGATGTCGACCGGAATGATCGGATCGTCCGCCGCGGTCAGGATGGTGACAGGCACATCGATCGCCGGCAGATAGTGCGCGGAACTGGCGCGGGTGTAATACTCGCGGGCGCCGGAGTACCCAAGCAACGGCGCCATATAGCGGTGATCGAAGTCGCGCATCCGTCGCGGAAACGGGCGGATCTGATTATCGACAAAACCGGGCACACTCTTGCGCCGTTTCAGCACCAGCTTCTTCATATTATGAATGAAGGACCAGTCGTAAATCCGGTTCATTCCCTGGCGGATGTTTCTTGCGCAGGCAAGCAGATCAATCGGCGGCGAGACGGCCAGGGCGGAATCGATATTCGCTGGCGCCAGATCGCCCAGTTCACCTAGCCACTTCAGCACGATGTTTCCGCCTAGCGAATAGCCGACGACGGAAACCGGCGAACCTGCCGCCTGTTGCATGACGAACTCGGCGGCCACGCCCAGATCTTCTGTCATCCCGGCGTTACAGTGCCCCTTGGCGAGGTTGTAACCTGTGCCAAAACCACGCAGTTCTTTGCGGAACACCCGCACACCTGCCTGCTGCAGCTTCTCTGCAATCCGCAGCATGTAGCCCGACTCGAACGAACCGCCCAGGCCGTGCACCATCAGCACCACACGCTGACCATCACGCCATGCGGGCGGCCGGTTTTCGTAGACCAGAAACGCATCGCCATCGTCGCAACGTAACACATGCCGCTTCGGCTCGAACAGTTTCGTTGCGGGTGCGTACGCCGCCACAATGGTCTGCAAATGGGCGTTAAACAGCAGCGGGTGCGGGCGGAATTGCGGGAGATTGTTGCGCATCAATCTTGCTGCGGAGGAGCCGGGAACGAATACGATGCTCGTTCTCAATTTACCAGTTGCAACGCGGAATAAAAGTAGCAAATGCTACATCCGCAGGCGCCTTGCCCCCGGCTGGCCGGCACAACCGTCAGTTCCCTTACGCATTAAAACCGCGAAGCGAAGGTCGAATTTTCCACAACGGTGCGATCCAGCCCCTTGCCGTGACTTGCCGGGTGATTGACCGTCCAAGTGCGTGCTGCATGGCGGAATGAGGCCGTTGACGGGTGCTTGCGCCTCACCGGGATTCATTCCGGTTTTTCAGAATTCAGCGCCGCGATGATCTTGTCCACATCGTAGACACAGCCGCCCCATGCGCCGCCACCAGCGGCTTGCAGTGCGGCCCATAAACGCGTGTCGTCGGGTAGATCAGGGTCAGGCGCCAGGCTGGTTTGCGGCTGTCTTTGTTCCAGCAGTTGTGCTGCTTCGCCGGGAGCGAGCGGGCCATCGGGCGTTGCGATCAGGTTGACGCTGCCCGTCAGTTCGTTGCGGTCGATGACGATTTCTATGGTGTCGCCGTTGCGGATCTTGCCGATCGGACCGCCAGCCAGCGCCTCCGGGCCGCAGTGCCCGATGCACGCGCCGGTGCTGACGCCGCTGAAACGGGCATCGGTGACGACGGCCACTTCGCGGCCCCACGGCAGAAACTTCAATGCAGAGGTGATCTGATAGGTTTCCTCCATGCCGGTGCCCAGAGGTCCGCGACCAGCCAGAACCAGCACATCGCCCGCCTTCACACCGCCATTCTTCACGGCGTTGATTGCTTCTTTCTCACTGGTGAAAACGCACGCCGGGCCGGTCTTGCGATACACGCCATCGTCGTCCACCACGGCCGGGTCGATGGCGGTGGCTTTAATGACGGAGCCTTCCGGGCAGATGTTGCCGGTGGGAAAACAGACGGTGCTAGTCAGGCCGCGCTGGCGGGCGACGTCCGGTGACATAATGACGTCATCCGGGTCCACGCCATCGCGATCTTTCAGCATCTGCCGTAACTGCTTGCGGCGGCTGGAAGTTTCCCAGGCGTCTAAGACTTCGTTCCAGGTGAAGCCGGACGCGGTCAGCGCCTGCGGGCGGATGAGATTCATGCGACGCAGGTGCAGCATCACTTCGGGCACACCGCCTGCCAGGAACAGACGCACGGTCGGGTGGTTCTCTGGCCCGTTGGGCAGCACGTCCACAAACCGCGGCGTCTGCCGGTTGATACGGCTCCAGTCTTCCACCGTCGGCCGCTTCACGCCAGCGGCGAATGCTAAAGCTGGAATATGCAACAGCAGGTTCGTAGAACCGCCACAGGCTGCATGGGCGACCATCGCGTTGTGAATGGCATCTTCTGTCACAATGTCAGAACTTGTCAGTCCGCGTTGTGCCAGCTGCCTGACTGCCACAGCGCTGCGGCTGGCGGCTTCCTGCCACACCGGCTGACCGCTTGGCGCCAGCGCGGTGTGTGGCAGCGAAAGACCCACGGCTTCGGCCACCACCTGCGCCGTGGCGGCTGTGCCGAGAAACTGACATCCGCCGCCCGGCGTGGCGCACGCCGCACAACCTGCTACCGCGGCGTCTTCCACCGTGATCTCTCCATGCGAGAACCGCGCGCCGATCGTCTGCACCTTGCCCGCGTCTTCGCCTTCGGTGGGCGGCAGCGTGACACCACCGGGCACAATTACACCGGGCAGATCGCGACAACCGGCCACAGCCAACATCATCGCGGGCAGACCCTTATCGCAAGTCGCCACGCCCAGCACGCCTTCACGCGTGGGCAGAGAGCGGATCAGACGGCGCATGACGACGGCCGCGTCGTTGCGGTAGGGCAGGCTGTCGAACATGCCCGTGGTGCCTTGTGTGCGGCCGTCACACGGGTCGCTGCAGAAGGCGGCGAACGGCATGCAGCCATCGCCGGTCAACTGTTTTGCAGCCGCTTCAACCAGCAGCCCGACTTCCCAGTGCCCGGTGTGATAGCCCAGCGCCACCGGCGAACCATCCGGCGCCCGCACGCCGCCCTGCGTGCTGAGGATCAGGTATTGCGGCCGCAGCATATCTTCCGGCTTCCAGCCCATGCCTGCATTCTGCGACAGACCAAACAGGTCGCCGCTGGACCACGTGCGGAGCATCTCTTCATCCAGCGGCAATGCGCCACGCGGGCCTTCGGCGCTGGTTTGAATATCGGAGACGGCGTCTTCGCCCATCATGGTGGCGAGAGAAGGCTGATTCATAGAACTTCCGGCGGGTTTACATGTCGAGACGGTAGCCGCCCATAATAACAGCGCAGCCGTAAGCGTTCGCCGTGCCGGGCTGGTATATTCTGGCAAAGAGAATTCGCCCGTTGGATTTTGAATACTGAATACGCCGCAGGAGCACCTTATGCCCACCCGGTTCATCTGCCTGTTGACGTTGTTGCTGGTTGCCCTGGTTGCGAACACCGCTTCCGCGGCGCCGCGGAAACCGAACATCGTGCTGGTGTTTATTGATGACATGGGGTGGGCGGATTTCTCCTGCTTCGGCAACCAAGATGCGCAGACGCCGCAGATCGACCGCATGGCGGCGGAAGGCATCGCGTTCGAGCAGTTCTATGTGAACTCGCCCATCTGTTCGCCTTCGCGCGTGGCAATTTCGACGGGGCAGTATCCGCAGCGGTGGAACATCACTTCGTACCTGGCGCACCGCAAATTGAATCAGACGCGGGGCATTGCCAACTGGCTGGACCCCAAGGCGCCGATGCTGGCCCGCAGCTTGCAACAGGCAGGCTATGCGACCGGGCATTTCGGGAAGTGGCACATGGGCGGACAGCGCGATGTGACCGAGGCGCCGCAGATTAAGCAGTACGGTTTTGACGCGTCGTTGACCAACTTTGAAGGCCTCGGCGCCAAACTGCTGCCGCTGACGATGAAGGGCGATGGCACGGTGGGCAGGATCTGGGAGAAGGCGGAGATTCTGGGCGAACCTGTTACCTGGATGCAGCGGTCGAAGATCACCGGCGGCTTTATCGATGCTGCCATTCCGTTCATGGAAAAAGCGATGCAGGCGGACAAACCGTTCTATGTGAATGTCTGGCCCGACGATGTTCATTCGCCTTTCTGGCCGCCTGCCAGCGAGTACGACGCCGCGGCCAAAGATGGCAAACGCGGCCTGTATCTGGCGGTGCTGGAATCGATGGACCGGCAGATGGGCAAGCTTTTTACTTTCATCCGCAGTCAGGAAAAACTGCGCGATAATACGCTGGTGCTGATCTGCTCTGACAATGGTCCAGAACTGGGCGCCGGGCGGGCCGGACCGTTCAAAGGCTATAAAACGCATCTGTTTGAAGGCGGCATCCGTTCTTCGCTCATTGCGTGGGGACCGGGGCTGATGAAGCCAGAGGCGAAAGGCAGCCGCAATAAGGAATCGTTCTTCGCTGCGATTGATTTAACGCCCTCACTGCTGAGCCTTGCCGGAGTGAAACCGCCCGCCGGTGTGACCTACGATGGCGAGAATCTGCAAGCAGTGCTGACCGGCGCCAGCCAGCAATCGCGGCAGCAACCCGTATTCTTCAGCCGCCCACCAGACCGCAAGAACTTCTACGGCTTCAAGAACCTGCCTGACCTGGCAGTCCGCGACGGCGACTGGAAACTGCTCTGCGACTACGACGGCAGCCGCGTGAAGCTATTCGACCTTTCTAAAGATCCCGGCGAGAAGAAGAATCTGGCCGGCGCCAAGCCAGAGAAAGCCGCGGCGTTGAAAGCGGAACTTATAAAATGGTGGAACGAAGTTAAGTAAGCGCGGTCGTATTCGAGATGGCCGTGAGGTTACTGTTTTGGCCTGACCTGCTTTGCCCGCCATTTGTCACTCTCAGCCATCGCTCAACTAACGGTTCCACCATCGCCATCACTGAACCCGAATCCATAGCAAATACCGTCTCCCGAGCCGTCACCGTCGTCGAACAGGCCAAGGCCGTCGCCATCACCATCACCGGCGCTGTCTCCACCACTGCGACCATCTCCTGATGGAACTCCGAGAGCTTCACCGAAGCCGTAGCCGGGGAATTTGCCACCGTGATAGTCGTCGCTCGATTGAATACAAGTTAGCGGTTTCCGCCATTCGAAGCACAGTGGACTTCCCCGCTCTTCTAGCCAGTCCGCATAAACCAGGCGTGGCGCCAGTTCGCCCGGCGCGGCGGAGATTGCGTCTAAGAATTGCTGATGACTAGCCATGATTGTCTGCAAAAATGTGCGTACTCTCGCAGTTCAGTGACTTCAGGTTGGTAGGTTTTAGCATATACCTACCTTACCCATCACGTGGCGCCGGCTGGATAAGGCGGGCGCGCAGGCAACAGGCGACCGTGGGCTGACCGCAAGTTGCGAGTCTTTGCAACTAATTGGCTGACATTCTCAAGTAGCCCCACCGCCTGCGACGATGTAAGAGGTGTCTTTTCCTACACACTTCTTTCTATCGTCTGCATCATGCTGCCAGTTGCACAGCTAGTACCCATCGCCGGCGCCGCCACTGCTTTGCCAGCAGCGATTCAACAGGCTGCCGGCGCGTTTAGTGAAATGTTCCACGCCAGCGTTCCGGGTGGAATCGAGAATGTTGCTGGTGCGCAGGAAACGCTGAAGAACATTACGCCTTCGCGGCTGGAAGCAGGTGGCCTTTCGCGCGAAGACGCCGTCGTGCACGAGACGCTAAGGCAGTCTGCCGAAGACGCGTTGCATTCGATTGCCGGGCACCTTCAACAGGCGTTGCAGGCGGCCGGTATTTCTATCCAGGATCTTAAGTTCGAATTCGGCCCCGGCGGCGTCACCAGCAACGATCCGAAGACGCAGAGTTTTCTGAAAGAACTGGAAGCAAATTCGCCCGGCATCACGGACACGCTCAACGGTCTGTACAACAACCTGAAAGCGATGGGCGCCGTCGATTCGCAGCAGGACATTCAACTGCGTTTTGAAGGCGGACGTCTGGAAGTGTTTACGGCTGAATAGCCGCAGGTCAGGCGCCTGAACTACGGGTTCGATGGGCGCTATCTGTCATGCGGCAGGCAGAGCCTGCCCTACGGCTGAATAGCCGCAGGTCAAGCAGTCAGACCTACGGGTTAGATGTCGTAGTACATGCAGAATTCGTAGGGGTGCGGGCGCAGCGCCAGGGCGTCTACTTCGTGCAGTTGTTTGTAGTCGATCCAGGTATCGATCACATCTTGCGTGAAGACGTCGCCGCGGAGCAGGAATTCGTGATCTTGCCGCAGTGCTTGCAGCGAGTGGGCGAGCGAAGCCGGTGTTTTGGGGACGTCTGAAAGTTCTTCCGGCGGCATGTCGTAGATATCTTTATCGAGCGGCTCACCCGGATGAATCTTGTTCTGGATGCCGTCGATGGCGGCCATGATGATGGCGGAGAAGGCCAGGTACGGGTTGCAACTGGGGTCCGGGCAACGGAACTCGATACGCTTGGCCTTGGGGCTTTCGCTGTAGACGGGAATCCGGCAGGCGGCCGAACGGTTACGCTGCGAATACGCCAGATTCACCGGCGCCTCGTATCCGGGCACCAGGCGTTTGTAGCTGTTGGTGGTCGGATTGGTGAAAGCCAGCAGCGCGGGCGCGTGTCGTAACACGCCGCCGATGGCGTGCAGCGCCATATCGCTCAGCCCCGCGTAGCCACCACTGCCGGCAAACAGCGGACGGTTGTCTTTCCACAAAGAGAAGTGCGTGTGCATGCCGCTGCCGTTATCGCCAAACAGCGGCTTAGGCATGAACGTCACGGTTCTGCCGTGCCGGGCGGCGACGTTCTTGACGATGTATTTGTACATCACCATCTTGTCCGCCATTGGCACCAGGTGATCGTACTTCAGATCGATCTCAGCCTGACCGCCGCTGCCAACTTCGTGATGCTGACACTCGACCTCCAGGCCGCATTCGATCATGGTCTGCATCATTTCGTTCCGCAGATCCATCGTCTGGTCCATCGGCGGCACCGGGAAGTAACCTTCCTTATGCCGGATCTTATAGCCCAGGTTCGGCCCTTCGCCGGCAGCCTTGGTGTTCTTGCCGCGGTTCCATTGCCCTTCGACACTATCCAGATGGAAGTAGCCTTCGTGCTCGTTCTGGTCGAAACGCACATCGTCAAAGATAAAGAATTCCGCCTCCGGGCCGATGTAAGCCGTGTCCGCGATGCCGGTATTCTTCAGATAATTCATGACCTTGCGGGCGACGTTCCGCGGATCGCGGGTATAGTCTTTGCCGGTAATCGGGTCCTGAATGTTACAGATCAGCACCAGCGTGGTGAGCTGCGTGAAGGGGTCGATAAACGCGGTATGCGGCTGCGGGATGATGAGCATGTCGCTCTCATTAATCTGCTGCCAGCCGCGGATACTGCTACCGTCGAAGCCGAGCCCTTCTTCAAAGATATCTTCCGTCAGATGTTTGACCGGAATGGTCGTATGCTGCCACAGCCCCGGAAAATCCATAAACCGCAGGTCAACCGCTTTCACATCTTTTTCGCGGCACAGCGCGAGCACTTCTTTCGGAGTCACATTCATTCCTTCTGTACGAAACAAGCTTCGCAACGGGCAGACGCTGCGCTACCACCCCTTCATGCATTCTACATGGTTTATTCAACACGCCGCCGCAATACAACCAGACGCCGCGAATACATACGTGTTCTGCTAGACTAAACTTGAGTGACTGTTCAATCGCACCTGCGGGAATTACAAGCAAATGGCCAATAACCGTGAACCGATGTCGCTGCTGGTTGAAGAAGCACTGGAGACGGCGTTGTCTATGAAGAAACAGTATGAAGAAGTCACCGTCCGCTGCGGTCTGGCGGGGCGTAGCGGGACGGGTAAATCTTCGTTGATTAACGCGATTGCCGGCGAGAAGATCGCCCCGGTCGGGACGACGGAAACCACCATGGAGCAGCAGGAGTTTGTCCATGGCCGCACCACGTTTGTGGACCTGCCTGGCTGCGATACCGAACGCTGGCCGCGGGAAACGTACATCGAAAGACTCGGCCTGGCCGACTTCGATTGCGTGGTGATCGTCAGCAGCGACCGCCGGTACGAGGCAGACGATTTTCTGTATCGCGAACTACTCTACACGCATAAAGTGCCCGTTTTCGTCGTGCGAAGTAAAGTAGATGACTCCATCCGTAACGAAGCCCGCGAGAATGGGCTTTCGGAAGAAGAAACCTTGTCCAAGCTGCGGGCGGATCTGCTGCGCGGGTTTGAAGATCCGCCGGAGAAAGTTTATCTGGTTTCGGCCTGGTACCCCGTGAAGTGGGATCTGCCAGTGCTGATTGAAGATATCGCCGGTTCGCAGGATGGCATCAAGCACGACCGCATCGTGGCGGATATGGCAGCCTGGTCGCAGAAGGCAATCGATGCGAAACGCGATGTCGCCTACAAGATGGTTTCGTGGAACGCTATCGCCGCAGCTGCCAACGGGCTGAACCCGGTGCCTGGCCTGGATGTCGGCGTTGACCTGGCATTGCTGAAAAAGTGCTCGGCGGATGTCGCACAGATTTATGGCATCTCGCAGAGTCAGCTTGAACAATTGCAGCGTACCTTCCCCAAGCTGCATGCTTCGCCTTTGGCAACCGCCGGGATGAAAGCGGCCGCGGCCTACGCTGCCCGTTATCTGACAAGCGAGGCGGTTCTTAAGACATTGACCAGCCTGGGAAGTAAGATCGGCGCCCGCAGCTTGGCGAAGTTCCTGCCGTTCGTCGGCTTAGCCATATCCGCCGGGCTGGGCTACAAAATGACCACCATGTTCGGCGAGATGCTCATCGAACAGGCCGAAGACGCTTCCCGCCAGTTGCTGGAAGGTCTGGTCAACGACAAAGTGCTGCTGGAAGATATGTAACTGGCCGGTAGCCCGTAGGTCAGGCGCCCGCCTGCCGGTGTTACGGATTCCACTTCAAACGTCGTCAGGCAGGCGCCTGACCTACGGATTTGGGGTGCGTCGCACCCGGCAAATCAGCAAGTTTACGCAGCGTCGTCGCGAAGCTTCTTGAGCGTTTCCAGGGCTTCGCGAGCCTGATCGACGCCGCCCAGACGTTCGATAAATTTCCGCACGGCGGCGACGGTTTCTGGCCGTGATGCGGCGGTGTTTTCAGCTTGGGGTTGGGGTTCTGGCTGTGGTTGTGGTTGGTTCTTGTCGGTGCTCATCGTTTGCTGTTCCAGAAGACGTGGAAGAGGAAAAAGGGCGGGCGGCTGAATCCTTCACCCGTCACCGCCGCAAAATAAGGGCCGCCTCCATACAGCCGCTTTGTTGGTTGCAACATCGCAATACATCGGACAACCGGCACGACTGGAATGAGAAGAAACCGGAAGAACCGCGCGTCTTAACACCGCGGCCGCTTGCTGCCGTTGCTAGCGATTCGCTGAATTGCGTTGACGTACCTGTAGTGGCGCAATAGTCTTTAAGAATATGTGAAGTGGGTCTGGCATGGCGCTCCCTCTGCTGCACTACGTGATTTGTGCGTGAAGAGTTCCATGCCTGACGGCACTTTCATCGTTTCACCGGCGATGTACGTCAGGACCAGAATATGGATACGCCCTATAACCCGGCGCCCGAATTGCAGCAACGCCTGGACCAGTGCCAGGAACAGATCGGCTACCAGTTCACCAATCAGCGGCTGTTATATTCAGCCCTGCTACACGCATCCGGCGCCGACCGGCGGCGCGATTCTAATGAACGGCTTGAATTCCTGGGCGATTCCATCCTGGGCTTCGTCGTCTGCGAACTGCTGTTTAACCGCTTCCCCGACTATCTGGAAGGCGACCTGACGCGCATTAAGTCCGTCGTCGTCAGCCGCCAGACGTGCGCGAAGATCAGCCGCAGGCTGGGCCTAGAGCCGCTGCTGATCGTGGGCAAAGGTATGTCCTCAGCCGCCACGCCGCCCTCGTTGCTGTCCGATGTTTTTGAAGCCCTGGTGGCCGCGATTTATTTAGATGGCGGCGAAGCGGCTTCGCGGAAGTTTGTCACGGAGCACATGGAGCCAGAAATCGCTGAAGTGGCCGCCGGACGACTGGGCGGCAATTACAAGTCGCAGCTTCAACAGCTCGCGCAGCGCGAATTCGGTTCGACGCCCGTATATCAGCTGGTGGACGAAAAAGGTCCGGATCACAGCAAGAGCTTCAAAATAACCGCACAGGTCGCCGGCAACCGCTACGAACCTGCCTGGGGCAAAAACAAAAAAGAAGCCGAACAGAAGGCCGCCTGCAACGCGCTGCTACAACTCCGCGGCAACGGGCAGGATAAGAGCGAGTAGGCTACCAGACCATCACGCTGCTACGGTCGAAGATGATGAGGTTATCCATACCAGTACCCATCCCCATAGCCGTCACCGTTTTCGAGTGAAGTTCTACCGGCCCCACGGCCATCACCCGAACGAAGATTGGCATTGCCTCGTCCCCAACCAGAGCCCGTAACGCTGTATGGAGAACCTCTTCGGTCCGTTAGGCTGGGCTTATCTAGGGGGCGAGCTCTCAGAAGCAAGGTTCTTGCAAGAGGCTTTCGCCACTCGTGACACAGTGGATGCCCTCGTTCCTCCAGCCAGTCCGCATATATCAAACGCGGCGCCAGGGCTTCTGGCGCCGTCGCGATTGCGTTTAAGAACTGTTGATGGCTGGCCATTTCTACCTTGCGAAACTGGCGAATGAATTAACCGCGCTTTTCAACTTCGCCCTTCATAAACGCCAGGCCTTCTTCGGCGAGTTTTTCTTCGCTTTCAAACATGCGGCGCCAGATCTTGGTGGCGTCGGCGATCTCTGGCAGCGCGAGGCCGAAGGCTTCGATGACCATCCAGCCGTCGTAGCCGATTTCTTTCAACGCGTCGAAGGTTTCGTCCCATCGCACGCTGCCGGCGCCGGGCGTGCTGCGGTCGTTCTCAGAGATATGCACGTGTGTCAGCACGTCGGCACAGCCGCGCAGCGCCCCGGTGATGCTCTTTTCTTCGATGTTGGAATGGAACGTGTCGTACATCATCCGGCAGTTGTCGTGGCCGACTTCTTTCACAAAACGCGCTGAATCTGCGTGCGTGTTCAGCAGGTAGGTTTCAAAACGGTTCAGGCATTCCACGCCCAGCATCACACCCGCCTGGCCGGCGTGTTCGGCGACCTGCTGCATGGACTCAACGCCCCACTTCCACTCGTCTTCGGTCGGACCTTTACCGCTGAAGATGCCAATGGCCGAGTGATACGGCCCGACCAGCGTCTGCACACCTGCCGCCTGACAGCAGTCGAGCGTCTTCTTTGTATTCTCAATGCCAGCGGCACGGACAGCCGGATCGGGGCTGATTGGGTTATCTTCCGCGTTGCGGACCGTCACGGCGGTGCGTTGCAGACCGGCGTCGTCGAGCCGTTTGCCCCAGGCGGCGTAATCCAGATCCATGTTGAAGATAGGCACTTCAACGCCGTCGTAACCCATCGCCTTGAGCTTATCGAGAACGGGCAGGATATCTTCGTTCAGTTCACCTGTCCAAAGCAGCAGGTTCATTCCATATTTCATCGACAATGCTCCAGGGTATCTGTGGGAGTGGGAGTCCTATTACTGACAGAAGTCTGTCAGTCATTGTAAAGGTGAATGCAACGGCGGGGCTTCTTCCGCCAGAAGTTCGTCCCAGCGCTGTTGCACCTGCTGACGAAGCGCCGGAAACACTTCCGTCAACGACGCGGGCAGTTGCGGAAGTTTGACACGTTTCATCACCTGATTCAAACGGTACAGCAGTTTGGCATCGTCGGCGTAGTCATACAAGAACCGCTCTGCCGAAAATCGCGGCACCAGCAGATCAAGCCCCGGCAAAGGCCGCGTTAACAACGGCTGAACCGCAGCGGCGAAGGCGGCAGCATCGATGCTTTCCAGCGCCGCATAGTACGCATCCAAACCGCCAGGCTGTTGCTGCGCGAGAAGATCGTCCAGCAGCAATTCGACGACAATATGACCAAGGAAACTCGGGCGGAAGCCGGCGTCTTCCTCTGGCAGTGCGTCGCGGAAGGCGACCGTGAATGCCAGATTCAACTCTGCGAAGGCCTGCGTCTGATGGAACCAGGCATCATCGTGATGGTGCTGCACCACGCCGCGTGCGATGGCTGCCGTCAGCGGGTTGCCGTCGTTGATATGTGCTTCAGCGCGGCGCGAACGTGCCTTCACCCGGCGGTTAATAACATTCAGCCAGTCCGGCAGCGAGGCGCCGGCGACAAAGTACGGATAGTCGACAAAACGCCGGCCGTGAGCAAAGTAATTCATTACAACGCTGCGAGTGCTTCGCGGGCGGCGGTAATGGTGTGGTCGATATCCGCGTCGGTATGTGCGGCCGAGACGAACAGCGCTTCGTACTGGCTGCATGGCATGTAAACGCCGCGGTCTATCAGGGACCAGAAGTAACGCGCGAAGCTGTCTGTATCGCACTTGGCAGCGTCGTCCCAGCAGGTGACCGGCTCGGGGTTGAAGAACAACGTCATCATGCTGCCTACGCGATGCAGCGTGGTCTGCTGCCCGGCGTCTGTGGCTGCTTGTTGCAGGCCGGCGGCCAGTTTGCTGCAGGTGCCTTCCAGCTTTTCGTAAGGCGGATTGTCGCGAAGCTGTTTCAGCGTGGCGATGCCGCACGCCGTCGCCACCGGGTTGCCACTGAGCGTTCCGGCCTGAAACACTTTGCCGGCGGGCAACGTTTGATCCATGATTTCCGCCTTGCCTGCAAAAGCGCCCAGCGGCATACCGCCGCCCACGATCTTGCCCAGCGTGGTCATATCCGGATCCATACCCTGCAACGACTGCGCGCCGCCGTACGCCACGCGGAAGCCGGTCATCACTTCGTCATAGATCAGCACGGCGCCGTCGTCGCGGGTCAAGCCACGCAGCGCTTGCAGGAAATCAGGCGTCGGCGATACACAGCCCATGTTGCCAACCACTGGTTCCAGAATGACGGCGGCGATTTTACCGGCATAGGTATCAAACGCCTGCTGCAATTCTTCCACGCTGTTGTAAGTCAGGATCAAAGTGTCCTGGCTAGCCCCACGGGTAACGCCCGGCGAATCGGGCACGCCCAACGTAGCGGCAGCGCTGCCGGCGGAGACAAGCAGGCTATCGACATGGCCGTGATAATTGCCCGAGAATTTAACCACCAGGTCGCGGCCCGTATGACCGCGGGCGACGCGAATGGCGCTCATCGTCGCTTCAGTGCCGGAGTTGACCAGCCGGACTTTCTCGACTGAATCGACTGCATCGATAATCATCTCCGCCAGTTGATTCTCCGCTTCCGTCGGAGCCCCGAAACTCAGCCCACGGCTGGCGGCGTCCTGCACCGCGGCGATCACATCGGGATGGCAATGCCCCAGGATCATCGGCCCCCACGAGCCGATGTAATCGATGTAGCGGTTGTCGTCCACATCGTACAGGTAGGCGCCCTGACCACGTTTGAACACGACCGGCTCGCCGCCCACGGCGCCAAACGCCCGCGCTGCGGAATTCACCCCGCCCGGCATTAACTGTTTCGCACGGCTATAAATCTGATGGCTTGTTTCGCGTGTCATGTTGGACCCGGCGGGAGCTGAACAGTGATGTGTTAGTTGAGAATGTTGCCTGTTCTTTGCCCCCTCTCCCCTCTGGGGAGAGGGCTGGGGTGAGGGGAAGCGAATTCCTTTTGTTCATTCAACGGAACGATGCAGACGCGCTGAATGTCTGTACCCCCCTCACCCTAACCCTCTCCCCAAAGGGGCGAGGGGACGAAGCATCTCACCTATGCTTATATAACATCACGCTTCTTGGTGAAACTAGCGGCAAAGCGTCGCAGGGGTTCGTGCCGCTACGGTTGCAGGTATATTCAGCGGTATGAACGACTTATGCAAAGCAACCGTATCGCACCGCTTCAATTCGCCGCTGTTATTCTTTGTGGCGACGTTATGCCTGATCGCCTGTGTTGGCTGTGGAAGTGCAAAGCCGGAAGTGGTGGTGTATGCGGCGCTGGACCGTGAATTCTCGGAGCCAGAGTTCGATGCGTTTGAAGCGGCCAGCGGTGTGCAGGTGCTGGCCAAGTACGACATCGAGTCCACCAAGACCACCGGCCTGGTCAACGCCATCATCAACGAGGGCGGGCGACCGCGGTGCGATGTGTTCTGGAACAACGAGATTCTGCACACACTTCGGCTGCAACAACGCGGTCTGTTGCAGGCTTATCAGGCGCCGGCGGCAGAACGGTTTCCGGCTGACTACCGCAGTTCCGGGGGCTATTGGCACGGCCTGGCAGCGCGGGCGCGGGTGCTGCTAGTCAACACAGAAAAGCTGAAAGAAAGTGAGCGGCCCACCAGCATTCAGGCGCTCGCGGACCCGAAGTGGAAGGGCAAGTGCGGCATTGCCAAGCCGCTGTATGGCACCACCGCCACGCACGCCGCCGTGCTGTTTGACCAGTGGGGCGAAGCAAAGGCCCGCGACTTCTTCCAGAAAGTGCATGCCAATGCCGAAGTGATGTCGGGCAACAAACAGGTCGCGCTCGCCGTGGCCAGCGGCGAACTGCATTTCGGGCTGACCGATACCGACGACGCCATCATCGAAGTCGAACGCGGCGCCCCCGTCGCGATCATCTTCCCGGATCAGAACGAAGCAGCACCCGGCGCCCTGCGGATTCCGACCACCCTCTGCATCCTCAAAGGCGCACCACACCCGCAGCAGGCACAGAAGCTGGTCGACCACCTGCTCCGCCCCGAAATCGAAGACCGCCTGAATCAAGGTCCCAGCGCACAGATGCCCCTCCAGCAAGGCGCCACACCCGCCCGCATTCTTCCCGCAGAACCCGTGAAGTGGATGCAGGTAGACTTCGAAGCCGCCGCCAAAGCCTGGGACGTTGCGTATCCAGCGTTACGGGATTTGTTTGAGACGGCGGAGTAGTCCAAGTTACTTCACCGCTGAAGCTATAAATCTGTGTCTAAGGAAGCAGGTTTATTCCCTTTTGCGCTGCAAGTTGAGTTAGCGTCCACAAAATATCGCGTGTTTGCGACGCATTTTGTTTGTCAATCGTTAATTGATTTATTCGATCTGTTAGTTCTTCAGAAAAAACATCAACGCCACATTCCTGGCGAATCGCATCAACTAAGGATTCACCTGCGTTGATCAATGAATCAGCATCTTCTACCGTCTGACTATTCAGCATCTCAAGTATCGCCTTCGTTACGACGTTAGATCTTTGTAGAACTCTGGTGGGTAGGAAGGGTTCGAACTCTTTTGTCAATAAAAAAAGCGACAACGATATTCTGCCTGGTCCAAAAAATTCTCGCGTCTCACCTTCGTCACCTTCCATTGAAACCTTAAACTCAGTTGCCATTGAATTTATGTTAAGAAGGTGAGAATGCACGCGAGAGTAATATTCAAATTGTTTCTCGCGTAATTCAGTCATGATCGGTTCAAGCGAGGCAATGCGATGTTGTTTCCGATCCAAGTAGCTCTTCAAATAAATAGTAACAAGTGACGTGATCAATGCAGTTATGAAGGAAACAGCACCGCCAACGAACACAATTTCAAGTTTTTCCATGTTGTAAGCTCGGGCTAATTGATAGCGTGAGAGATTGTAAGCAAGTGTCCTGTTACCAGTCGCCTAAAATTGTTTCGTAGGTAACATATCAAATGTGTGAATTGCGTTTTTGGGCACGCATCTATTACGTCAATTTCGCTTCATCTAGTATCTGATTTCAAGACCGCCATGCACATCATTTTCTCACCCATCGGCAGTGCGGGCGATACTTATCCTTTGGCGGGTCTTGCCCTGGAGATGCAGCGGCGGGGGCATGAGATTACGTTTGTGTGCAGCGGATATTTTGAACCACTTGCGCGGCGGCTGGGTTTTGAGTTTGTGGAGCTGACCACGCGCGAAGAGTTTCTGGAGTTGTCGGCGCATCCGGACTTGTGGAGTGCGACGCGCGGTTTGCCTTACATCCTGGAGAAGGGTGTGAAGCCTTATATGCGGGAGCATTACGAAATTGTCACGCGGTTGCAGCGTGATGAGAAGTCGCTGGTGATTGGTACGGCGCTGGGCTTTGGCGCCCGGATCGCGCAGGAGAAACATGGCTTCCCGATGGTGACCGTGCACCTGCAGCCGGGCGTGATGTGGAGCAGGCACAAGCCGCCTAAGTTGTCGCGGCTGATCAGCGGACCCTTCATTCCTAACTGGCTGGTGCATCTGCAATTCCGCCTGGCAAGCAAGCTGGTGGTTGATCGTCTGATCTGCCCCACGGTGAACGCCTTCCGCAGTGAACTGGATCTGGAGCCGGTGCGGAATGTGATGCAGTGGTGGAATTCGCCCGATAAGGTGCTGGGCTTCTTCCCGGAGTGGTACGCGCCGCTGCAGCCCGACTGGCCGCCGCAGACAGAGCTCACGGGCTTCCCCTTGTGGGACGAAGACGACGATCAGCCGTTGCCGCCGGATGTGCAACAGTTCCTTGACGATGGAGAACCGCCCGTTGTCTTTACGCCTGGTTCCGCGATGCAGGTAGGCGAAAAATTCTTTGCGGCCGCGGCAGGCGCCTGCCGGATGTTGGGGCGGCGGGGCATGTTGATGACGAAGTTCAAACAGCATCTGCCGCCGGTGCTGCCAGAGGGTGTGGCGCATTTTGAATACGCTGCATTTAAACAGCTTCTGCCGCACGCCGCCGCCATCGTGCATCATGGCGGTATGGGCACCACGGCGCAGTCGCTACGGGCCGGCATCCCGCAACTGGTGATGCCCATGGCGCACGATCAGCCCGATAACGCCGACCGGCTGAAGCGGTTTGGCGTCGGCGACTGGCTCAAACCAAAGGCGTTTACGGCGGACCGTGTGGCGAATCAGCTTTCGCGATTGCTTGAGTCCGCTTCAGTCGCAGCGGCTTGCCGCGAGCTTGTAGAGAAATTTTGTGGCCCGCCGGGCATCTCTCTCGCTGCCGATGTGCTGGAAAAATGTGAGCGGTGACCTCCGTGAATCACCAGTCTTTGAATGGCAAATGTTTTCGGGCGAAATCCCGTTGCCGGACGTAAAAGTGCCCCGATTTTTGCCGCAAACCGGTAACGCGGGGCACATTTTGCTTGCACCTTTTGGGGGTGGGGCACATCCTTATAAGTGCGTGTTTACCCCGCAGTCTGGGGTAGTGGGATAGCCCAGGAAATAATCGTTGCGCATAGTTGTCTTGCTTCTATGCTGCAGGCGTCTGAACCCATTGCCAACAACCTGCGTATGGATCTACAGTAAAAGTTTACATGTCAAGGAAATCGTTATGCCCATTAACCTATTAATCGCCGACGACCACGAGGTGGTTCGATTCGGGCTGCGGTCCATGCTGGCCGGCACGGGCATTCAGATTACCCACGAAGCCGTCAATGGTCAGGAAGCTGAACGCCTGGCGATTCACGAAGCGGACATCGATGTTGTGCTGCTCGACATTCGCATGTCGCAGGGCGATGGACTGAACGCTCTGGGGCGAATTCTGCTGGAACGCCCGAATCTTCCCGTGCTGCTGCTTTCTTCGTATGACAACCCGACGTACGTTGCCCGTGCTGTTGCGCTGGGCGCCAAGGGCTACATCCTGAAAGGGCAGCCGCGGGACCACTTGATCGCGACCATCGAAACCGCTGCCAAAGGCGAGAACGCCTGGACGCGTGAGGAGCTGCGCCGTGTTACCGGAGCACTGGCGACACCACGGTTAAACGCCGATGTTGAAGTGCCGCTCACGCAGCGCGAAAGCGAAGTGCTACGGCAACTGGCGCACGGGCTCACCAACAAAGAAATCGCGCTGGCGCTCCATATTAGCTACGAAACCGTCAAAGAACATGTCCAGCACATCCTGCGCAAAGTGGGCGTTTCGGATCGCACGCAGGCTGCTGTATGGGCGGTCCGTAAACAACTGGTTTAGCGCCGCGCTTGCGACGCCGTTCAGCATCCGGCAGGCGGGCGCCTGCCCTACGTTTGAAGGGTTGTGCGATCACAACGAACGCTTTGTTTTAGCGTTCCTTGCCCAGTGCCTCGTTGCGGATGCGGCCAGCTAAGCGGCGTAGTTTCCGTGCTTCTGGCACGCGGTCAGTATCTTCTAAAAAGTCCGCTTTGCGGTCGAGCTTGCGTGCGGCTGCCAGCAATGTATCGCGGTAGCTGAGTTCTGCCGCCGGTGGCGTCGTGGGGATGCTAGGTGGCGGAGGCAGCAGCGGCAGCCCTGAGATGACGGGCGGTGTGCCAAGCGGCGGAATTGCGGGAGGAAGCTGCTGCGGCGCGGGTGGTTTTGTTTCTGACTTTGCGCCGGCGACGCCGTCGAGTGTTCTGGCGAACAGGTCATCGCTTGCTTCGTCGTCGCCCAGGTTGAGTTCCGCCAGCGGATTAAACCCCAGTTGCTGCCTGATCCGCAAGATTTCGCCACGCATCTGCTGCCACTTCTGCGGGTTGATTTGTATATCGCTGGCGCCGGCAGGTGGCGCGGCCTCCTGTGTTGCAGGTTCAGGCGGCGCATCGAAAACGGGAGAGACGCTGGGCTGATTCTCCGCCGGCTGGCCGGCCAGGGCATTGCAGCACAGGGCAATGCAAAGTTGGGTGGCGATCGTGGCCACAAAAAGCGTTTTCACGTTGAATCGCTCCTTCCATGAAGTTCGTTCCGGTGAATTCTGAACGGGCAGTATAGCCCGGCGCCCCGTTTACCCGGAACACCAACCCGCACCGGCGGATAGCACCTGCCAGACGCATCCACCTGCGCCCTCATTCTGATTTTGCAGCGCAGTCAAAAAAGCAACACATAGTGGAAAGCGGAAAGTCGCGTTATCGGACAAAATCCTGAGGGAAATAAAAACAAATATTCTCAAGTTATTTGAATTAAACGACTTGCATCGCAAATGTTTGCACTGCTGGCGCCATTGGCGCGGTGGTTGCTTTTACGTCATGCCATCACAACCACCAAACATACACGCACCACGAAAGGGTCGTTATCATGACTAAACTTACCAATCTCACCGCTGGCGTTTTCAGTGCAATTGTCCTGATGGCAGCTGCCTCTACCGCATCGGCTGACGTCTATGATCATCTTGATACGCTGGCTCTGCGTGTAAAGTTCAAGGGCCGTGCGCTGACCACAGAGGTGCGTGAACATTACTCCCGTACGCCTTACTACCGCCACCTGCTGAGCGATTCGTACGATGTGGCCGCTCTGGCGGATAAGGTGCACCTGATCGCTGTCAGCCATCGCGACATCTACCTGCTGGACGCGTACCTGACCCGCTTGGATCGCCTGTTCCACCACGTCGCCGATATGATCGCCGCCACCGAACGCGCCGCCCGGTACGGTCACGGCCAGGTGCACTGCGACACGCGGCACGTCAAACACCTGTTGCACGACCTGGAAGACTGCCTGCACCTGATGCTGATTGATGTGAAGCAGATGAAAGCCCTCCAGCGTCCTGGCTGCGCTACCCCCCGGCCTATCGGTCGCCCGGTAGGACGTCCAGTTGGCCGCCCCGTCGTGCACCCGGTTGTCCGCCCCGTGCACGATCACCGCGACCTCCCTCGCCGTGGCCGTAGCGTGAGCTTTGGCAGCTTCAGCGTACGCTTCGGCAACTAAGCAGCTTCCAAATTCAAACTTTCCAACAAAACGCCGCGGTAAATCGCCGTGGCGTTTTGCGTTGTGTTACTGGGTATTTGCGTGCGTTGCTAAGGTGAAAAATTCGCAGACGCAACGCTCTGGTACGTGCCTTACGCCCGATTCGCACGCTGCCCCGCGTTGGATTACCATAATGGCACGTTCCGATGCGCATGACGTTTCCCACCACAGAGAGTTTAAATCTATGATACGCGCTGCGATATGCTTCCTGGCTGCTTGTCTGCTTTCCACTTCGCTGCAAGCTGCTCCGTTTGAAGTAAAGAAGAGTGATGACGGTGTCGAGGTCTGGCAGAACGGCAAACTGCTGACACGCTACGTAAAGAAATCGAAAACCAAACCTATTCTGTGGCCGCTGCACGGGCCGCATGGCAGCGAGATCACGCGTGCTTATCCGATGCGTAAGGCGGGCGAAGGCGAACGCGGGGATCATCCGCATCACCGGTCTTTCTGGTTCGATCACGGCGACGTGAATGGTGTCAGCTTCTGGCACGAGAACGAAGGCGCCGGTTCGATTGAACATCGCGAATTTCTGAAGACCACCGGCGGCGACACCGCTGTGATTACGACCCGCAACGATTGGGTCACGCCCGAAGGCAAGACCGTCTGTAGTGATGTGCGTACGCTGACCTTCGGCGTGGATGAAGGCATGAACTACATTGATGTTGATGTAACCGTCACCGCCAAGGGCGACACGGTTTTCGGCGATACCAAAGAGGGCAGCTTCGGCGTCCGCACCGCAGGTACGATGAAGGTTGACTCGAAGCTGGGCGGCACGATCACCAACAGCGAAGGCCAGACGGACAAAGGCGCCTGGGGCAAGCCGGCCTCGTGGGTGGATTACGTCGGACCCGTCAAAGGCAACACGGTGGGCATTGCCATTTTGAATCATCCCAGCAGCTTCCGTTACCCCACCCACTGGCACGTGCGTACGTACGGGCTGTTCGCGGCCAACCCGTTCGGGCTGAAAGACTTCTACGGTAAGGCGTCTGGCAAAGACGGCACGCACAAGATGAAAGATGGCGAAACCTTCACCTTGCGTTACCGCGTGCTGCTGCACAAAGGCGATACCAAATCCGCCGGCATTGCCGAAGCCTTCAAGCGATACGCACAAGTCGCCAAGTAGGCGCCGCGTTTGATCTGCACGACGTACGTCATTGATAAGCAGCGTCAGTTGGGACAGGGCCAAGCTGTCTTCCAGGCGGCCCGCCACGCGCTGCTGGCGTGGCGGATGTTCGATCTGGGCTGGGTCAGCGTCCTCGACGCCAACGGTCAAAACGCGCAAGCTCCGCCGCAGGTGGGGCAGGCATATACCATCGCCACGCGGTGGGCGGGTTTGCGGTTTCTGAGCCAATGCCGTTGGCGCCGCATCTGGGACGAACCAGCCAGTAATACGCCGGCGGGCGGCGGCAAGTTCACTCTCTGCTGTCAGACCTTGTCACAGCATCCGCTCGAAGGCGAAGAATACTTCCGCCTGACGCTGCATCCACAGACCGGCGCCGTCTGGTACAGCATCCGCTCCTGTTCCCGTGTGAAGCCACGTTACCGTGTTGCGGCGCCGTTGATCCGCCGGATTCAACAGCGGTTCGTCCGCGATTCTTTCCGGGCGATGGAGCAGCTTTAATTCAACGGGCTTGTGTGTCCTCTTCGCCCTGTTGCATCGATTGCCGCATGGCTTCGATGCCCGGTTGCAGAGCCTGCTTCCACTTCGTCTTCAGTTCCGGGGTGAACTCCGTATCGTGCTCGGCAAGTGCGGCAAGCAACGCGTCCAGCCACCAGTCAAAGTGAACGCTGCGGATATTCAGATTTGCGTGCATCCGGCCCAGTTGCACGGTTTCTTCGACGGCTGTTTCGATACCGGCGGCGAAATTCAAAAGCTCTAACAGCGACTGTCTGAGCATGCGTTTCTGGCGGTCGAAATCTGTCCGCACAAACAGCGGTGGAATCTCCGGCGAACTGGCGAAGAACTTCTCGTAAAACGTCGTGAAGAGATCGCCATTGCGTCGCGCCCGGTGAAAGCTCTGGATAACCTGGTTTAGATTCTCGTCCACGGTGTATTCACATTCTGTTAGAGAACCGGTCGGGGCTTGTGGCTCATCATACATATATTGCAAACGTCGCGCCGGTTGGGGCGCCTCCTGGCAGTGTCGCTAGATTCAGCCAGCAGCAACGATAAAGACGCCTGTGCAAGTGAGCGGTGCACAGTGTGCAGTGTGCGGATCAGCACACCGCGAATTCGATGCAACGACGCTTGCCCGGACAAAAACGCGGACGCAGACAGCTTGTATATGGCTGCAAATGAACATTCCTGACTTTGGACCTTTGGTTTGGCGCGCAGCTTGCGATACCGCTACGGCGTTGAGCACTGTTGACCTTACCAATCTAAAAGGAACTCTTCCATGTCTGCGAACCTGCACCCTTCTGATCTGCACGGCGTTAATGAGCAATTGCACCCTGTCTGGACCAAGGCGTTCAATCGCGAGAACCGTGCCCAGCAGATTGAAGACGACCTGTTCGCTGGCCGCTCGGTTTCGCGGGTTCTGACACTTCTGGTTTCCGCAGGTGCGCTGTTAAGCCTGGCGACACTGCTGGTGATCCTGGCCATGCAATAACGCGGAGTCCAGCACGAAATTAGATTGGAGGGTCTGCCGCCGGCAGGCTGCTGCCAGATGCGTTCTCTGCCCCACGTCAATCTGGCCAGTCGCGCCGGCGGCTTTTTATTGCCGTGAAGTAAATCCGTTCCCGCACACTTCCTGTCAAGCTTTACATTACGATGATAGAGGCACTATCTCACAGGCGTGGAAGATATCAAGCAATGAGCGATCACATTGCCGATCTGTTAATCGTGGATGACGATGACGAAATCCGCAAACGGTCCGCCCAGTATTTCGAAGGGCGCGGCTATGCGGTCGCAACCGCCGCGGACGGCGCCGGGGCGCTGAAGCTGGCGGCAACGCGGGAATTTAGTGTGGCGGTGCTGGACTATTCGATGCCGGGAATGAGCGGCATTGAGCTGCTGGAGAAACTCAAACAGTCCAACCCCGAAGTCGAAGCCGTGATGCTCACGGGGCAAGGCACGATTCAAACCGCTGTGCAGGCCATGAAGCTTGGCGCCCACGACTTTCTAACCAAGCCTGTACGCTTCCCGCACTTGGCTGCCGTGGTTGAGAGGGCGGTCGAGTCCAGCCGCATGCGCAAAGAGAACCGGCAGCTCCGCGCGCTGGTGCAACGGTCGCAGTCCACAGGCGGCATGATCGGCGAGTCGGAACCCATGCAGGAGGTTTATCGCCTTATCGAACGTGTAGCGCCCACCACTAAACCGATCCTCATTCAAGGAGAAAGCGGATCGGGCAAGGAACTGGTCGCCAAAGCATTGCACCGCTCAAGCACGCTGGCGCAGAAACCTCTGGTGGTGATCAACTGTGCGGCGCTGCCGGAGTCATTGCTAGAGAGTGAGCTGTTCGGTCACGAGAAGGGCGCCTTCACCGGCGCGGCTGCCGGCAAAGAAGGGCTGTTTGAAGTGGCCGATGGCGGTACGCTGTTCATCGACGAAATTGGCGAACTGGCGCCTTCACTTCAACCCAAACTGCTGCGTGTGCTGGAAGATGGCTGGATGCGGCGTGTTGGTTCTGTGAAAGACCGCCGCGTGAAGGTCCGCGTGCTGGCTGCCACCAATCGCGACCTGGCGGAAGAAGTCGCTGCCAACCGGTTCCGCGAAGATCTTTTCTACCGGATTAATATGCTCACCATTTCCCTACCGCCGCTGCGCGACCGGGGCGATGACATTTTGCTGCTGGCCGATAAATTCACAGGCCCCGGCTGGGAGTGGCAACCAGAGGCCCGCGCGGCTTTGAAGAAATATCACTGGCCCGGCAATGTCCGGCAGCTTGTCAACGCAATCGACCGCGCCAAGATTCTGGCTGATGACTGGATGATCCGCATCGAGAATCTGCCCCAGGAAGTCGCCAACGGCGCACCGCCGGAATCTCCGGCGCCCGTCGCAACGCAGCAGCTTGCCGCTGTGAACCGCAATCACGTCGTGCACGCAATGCGGACAGAAAACGGCAATAAACTCCGCGCGGCGAAACGGCTGGGAATCAACCGCCGCAGTCTCTACCGTCTGCTTGAAAAATACGCCATTGAGCAGGCAGAGTATCAGGATTGATAGTTCGTGCTGGCTTACGTTCCGTCAGCCGGCCGCCTGATCCCTGTGACGCGGAATGGTCACAATGAATTCCGCGCCGTCTGTGGCTGCGGGGTTAATGCGGATGTCGCCCCGGTGCGCCTTCATGATACGGTGCGCAATCGCCATGCCGAGTCCCGTGCCGTGCGCGCGGGTAGTGAAGAAAGAATCAAACACGCGGCCGGCGTTTTCCGGTGGAATCCCCGGCCCGTTATCGAGCATCGAAACAACAAGACTATCTGCGTCCACGTCCAGTGAGTACGTCACCGTCATCCGCATCGGGTCGGCACAGGAATCCGCCGAGTTCTCAAGGATGTTTCTGAACACTTGGGTCAGGCTGAATGGGTCGGCGATACAACTCAGATCTTCTATACGATGGACTTCCTCCAGGGTTGCATCACGGTGATCTACAAGTTGAGCGATATCGCCCCACGCGCGACGCACGATCTCGCCTGCGTTGCAGGTTTCGGGCGTAATCTGCACCGGTGCGGCATATTTGCGGACTTCTTCGTACAGCCGGTAGAGTTCGTCCTGCGAACGCTGGATGCCTTCGATTAGATCGTTGGACTCTGCATCTTCCATCACGCGGTCGGCCAGTAGGTCTAAACACGCCTGGCTGCGTTGCAAGGCGTTGCGGCTTTCGTGCGCCATACCCGCCATGGCTTCGCCAATCGCGGCCAACCGGGCGGAATCCAGCAGCCGGGCTTCTGCTTCGGCGCGTTGTGTCAGGTCGTGAATAAAACCCGTGAAGATCCTACCGGTGGAGAGCGGAACTTCACTGACAGAAAGATGCACCGGAAACGTCGTGCCATCTTTGCGCAGCGCCGTCACTTCGCGGCCGATTCCAATGATCTTCGCCACGCTTGTTTTCTTATAGTTATCGATGTACCCGTCATGCTCCGCAGCATATGGCGGCGGCATCAGCACAGAAACATTGCGGCCCAGCAATTCTTCCGCCTTGTACTGAAACAGCCGTTCCCCACTGGGGTTGATCGATTCAATCAAGCCGTTTTCATCAATCGTGATGATGCCTTCAACAGCCGTATCAAGAATCGCCCGCAAGCGTTTCTCGCGGTCAGAGAGCGACTCGTGGTCGTTACCGTTTGTTGGGCTATTCATCAGAGATTACCTCCCGTGGCTGCTGGGCGACGGAAACGTATTGCCGGTGTCCGTAACGGATAAAGTGTAGCTGTTTCGCGCCAGCATGGTAAAATCCGTGTCCACCCCGCGTGCGAGTCGCCGCATTTTCTTCTGTTGAAAGGGGCGGTTACGATGCCAACATCTTCACGCTTCAGCCGCTTGCTGCAGTTCAACGTCCGGCTGTTGCTGACGCTGACCTTCTTCGCCTCGCTGGGAATGGTCTGGTGGACGTGGAACCAACGTAAGCCGGTTGACCCGCAACTGCAAAGCCTTGCAACATCGTGGGACGTCGCAACCGGCGCCCGCATTAAATGGACGGCCAAGCTGGGCAGCGTCGCCTATGGTGGTGTGGCCACCGGGGACGGCAAGGTATTTGTGGGCACCAACAATTCGGCGGGTTATCTAAAACGCATCCCGGCCACGGTCGATAAAGGCGTCTTGCTCTGCTTTGATCAGCAGGACGGCAAGTTCCTGTGGCAAGCGACCACGCCCAAGCTACCGACAGGCCGCATGCACGACTGGCCACTACAAGGCGTGTGCAGCACGCCAACGATTCAAGGGCAGCGGCTCTGGTACGTGGCGAACAATTGCCACATCTACTGCCTGGATACGCGCGGATTTCACGACGGCGAAAACGACGGCCCCTTTAAAAGCGAATCCGTTCGTCGCGGTAACGAGGCCGACATTGTGTGGGACGTGGATCTGATGGCGACCCTGGGCGTTTCACCACACAACATGAGTTGCAGCAACGTGGTCGTGTATGGGCATCGGCTGTTTCTGGTCACGCCCAATGGCGTCGGCCCCAGCCACGCGCAGGTGGTAAATCCGCAGGCGCCTTCTTTTGTCTGCCTGCATAAAGACACCGGCAAAGTGCTGTGGCAGGATGCTTCACCGGGTGCGAACGTCCTACACGGCCAATGGGCGTCGCCCGCGCTGGCCATGATCAAAGGTCAGCCGCAGATCATCTTTCCCGGCGGCGATGGCTGGCTGTATAGCTTTGACCCACGCGGCGATGGCGCCGGCGGCGGCAAACTGTTGTGGAAGTTTGACTGCAATCCCAAGACGTCGAAGTGGATGCTGGGCGGTCGTGGCACGCGTAACAATTTGATCGCAACGCCGCTGGTCTATCAGGACAAAGTTTATATCGCTACCGGCCAGGACCCGGAACACGGCGATGGACCCGGCCTGTTATGGTGCATCGATCCGTCGGGCCGTGGCGACGTTAGCCCGGAGATTGTCACACCTGCCCCTGGCCGCACTGCAGAAGAGCGACGTTTGCAGGCGGCTGATTTATCAATGGGCGATGTTGTCACACCCAACCCCAATTCCAGACTTGTCTGGAAGTTCGATACTTTCGACACCAGCGGCAATGGCAAGATTGAATTTGAAGAAACCATGCACCGCACCATCAGCCGAATCCGCATCAAAGATGATCTGCTGGTCGTCGCCGACACCTCCGGCATTCTGCACTGCCTGAGCGCCACAACGGGCCGGCCGCACTGGCACTACGATCTGTTCGCCAGCACCTGGTCATCGCCCATCATCGCAGGCGACTATTTCTACATCGCCGACGAAGATGGCGACGTAGCAATTTTCCGCCTGTCTGCCGATCCCACGAAGGCGATGAACAAAGGCAATCCCATCAACGAAATCGCCATGCCGAAGTCCATTGCCGCGTCGCCAGCCGCAGCCAACGACGTGATGTTTATCGCCGAAAGATCAACGCTGTACGCCATCGGCAAGTAACAGGCTGTTACGAAAGGATCTCGCGTTTGCGGTTGAGATAGTCCCACACCACAAAGCGGTCGAGGTCGTTGCCCGCGGTGAAGAAGACGCGGCCCTGCGTGGTTTCGGCCAGGCGATGGGCGAAGCGGATATCTTCTTCGCTCTGCGACCAGCTAGGCACCAGAAACATGTTGATGGTGATCTCTTCCCGCTGACAGAGGCGGCCTTCACGCATGGTGGCTTCTTCCGTGCGCGGGTCGGGCGGATAGAGCATGAACAACGTCGAGTCTTCAAAGTGCGCCGTCGGCAGGCCATCGGTAATCAGAATGATCTGCCGGTTGGGCGTGTCCTGGGCGGCCAGAAACCGCCGCGCCATCAGCAGCGAATGCTGGATATTGGTGAAGTGGTGCGGGATCTGATATTCCGAAATCCCTTCCTGGCTCATATCCACCGCAAACCGCACCACGGGATCGTGAATGGTCACCTGCTTGGGCAGCAGCGCAGCAATCTTCCCGCGCGGACAAGGTTTGGCGAAGGTGAACATTTCGATGAAATGCAGGTAGTCGCCGGGATACTCACTGCGAATCAGCCCATCGAGAGCCAATGCCATACGTTTGACGTTCATATACTGGCCGTCGTACCGCATGGAACCGCTCATATCCATGATGACCACGGTCGCACACTTAGGCGTGTTCCGCG
The DNA here is from genome assembly GCA_965233625.1 of Pirellulaceae bacterium. Lineage (GTDB taxonomy): Bacteria > Planctomycetota > Planctomycetia > Pirellulales > Pirellulaceae. Next base: position 4,186,889 of record OZ247499.1, on the reverse strand, counting down.
TGCGGTGCACTTCGATATCGCGCTGGTCCAGCTTCACCGGCAGCCCGCCGCCCTGCCGCAGCAGCGCGTTGATCATCGTCTGCGGGATGTCCATCTGCGCGATCGAATCGCCAAACTCGTACGGCTTTGTCTGCTGAATCTCGACGGCGCCTTCGCCAATAATCTCACCCGAGTGGCGCCCGCTGCGGGCCGCTTGCAGGTTGTTGAAGATGCGTTCGAGCAGTTTGCCCTGATACAGCTTGTAAGCCTGCGGCGTAAGTTGAAAGCCGCCGTTGCCATCGCTATCCAGGCCCTGCCGCTCCGCTGCCTCGCGGACCAGGTCTTCCACCATCCGCTGCATCTCTTCCAGCTTCTCAAGATCGCCCTGTTCGGTGAACTCCGACAGCGCTTCCAGATCGATTATCGCAATCTGTGCGTTTTCCTTCGCGTCTTCCAGTTGCTTGAGCAGTTCGTCGATCTTCTCCAGTTCCGCCTTAATTTCTAATGCTTCCTCGACGGACATTTCTGTATCACCCGTAAAGTGATACTTCGCCGCCAGTTCTTCAACCTGATACTTTTCGCCCAAGGTGTGCATCAGAAAGACAAGCTGCCGGGCGAAATCGCTGGAGTTTTCCGCGCGGTACCACAACCGTTCCAGGTCGTAGATCTGCTCGTCGCGAAAGGCGTGCGAGAAGGCCTGCCGGTGCTGCTTGGGCGGCTTGATGCGTTTACCCTGGCGGTGGTACTGCGAGGCGGCCGTCTGTTTCACCGTGTCCGTTTCGTACGTTTCCAGAATCTTCCGCTTCCGCTCTTCCAGCATCGCGATGAGCATATCCAGGCTCGGCCCAAGACCGGGAATCTGACTGGGATCTATCTTGATGGCCCGCGCAAGCTCTTCATCGGTCAGGCGCCCCATATCGCCAAATTGCATCATGTGCTCGAAGGCAGGCGACACCAGGTCCGGCGGCGGTTGAGTGGGGCTGGGGAAGTTCTTGGGATCGTATTTCTGATACGTGTGAATCACTCCACCAAGCGGTTTCCGCTGATGCATAACTAGCTGCCTGAGGTAAGAGGTCCCGGCTTCATCCGTGCCTGTTGACGGCCACCTACAATTATAGGCACGCAGGCCAATCGTGCCCAATGTTGCGGAGCCCCCCAGTGATAACAGCCACAGTGAACAACGATGGTGAACAAGCCCGGACCAACAGATAACGCGAAACTCCGGCCGGAGCAGACGGTGCTTTACGCTGCGGGTGGTGTACTGGTGCTGAGCGGTCTGCTGCATCTGGCGGCGTGGCTGGTCAGCGGCGGTAGCTGGGAAGGGCCGTTGTCTCTAAGAAAGCCGGTGCTGTTCGGGCTATCGGCTGGTGTGACGTTATGGTCGATGGGTTGGCTATTGGGCAAGATGCGGCGCCGCTGGGGCGATGCGGTGCTGCTCAGCGCGTTCGGTGTGGCGATGCTTGTGGAAGTTTCGCTTATCACGGTGCAGCAGTGGCGGGGTGTACCTTCGCACTTTAATAGCAGCACGCCGTTTGATGCGGCAGCGCTGCTTGGCATCGAAGTGCTGATCGTTTTTGCCACACTGGTGATAGTCGATCTGACGGTGCGAAGTTTTGGCGAACTGCAAGCACCGGCGGACATGCAACTGGCCATTCGCAGCGGCATGTTGCTACTTCTGCTGGGGTGTCTGCTGGGGTTTGTGATGGTGGGCTATGGACACTACCGCATCGCCCAGGATTTACCGCCGGGCGTCTTCGGAAAATCCGGCGTGATGAAGTTCGCCCACGGAACGCCGCTGCACGCCATTCAATTCCTGCCAGCCGGCGCCTGGCTTCTCAGGCAGTTGCGTTTTGGCGAAGCTACACGGTGGCGATCCGTGGCATTTGCGCTGGGCAGCATGGTTGCCTTCACGGCGTACAGTCTGGTTCAGACCTTCAGTGGCCTTGCCAGGTTTGAGATGCAACTGCCCGGCATGCTGCTGATGGGCGTTACGCTGCTGCTGATGGCCGCCGCCGTTATCGTGCTGCTGCCCCCTATGTTTTCGCGCGCAGAAAAGGCGCAGTAACTGCCCTGCTGTGTGCGGCGTTTAAGCAGTATCCAGCAACGCCATTCCCGGCGCCAGCTGCGCGATCTTCTCGTGCATGAACCTTTTCACATCGACGGTCCGCTTATAGGTAAGCGCCTGCTGGAAGATGGCTTCCGCCGTGGCAACATCCAGGTTGCACGCCAGTTCTTTGATCGAAGGAATGAACGACGGACTCATGCTGAAATTCCGCAGCCCCATGCCCAGCAACAGAACAAACGCACGCGGGCGGCCCGCCATTTCACCACACAGCGTGACCCGTTTCCCCGCACGGTTGCAGGCCTGAATGACGTTGTGCAACACGCGCAGCACCGGGGGCGAAAGCGGCTGACAGAGGTGATTGACTTTTGGGTTGTCGCGGTCAGCCGCCATCAGATACTGCACCAGGTCGTTCGAGCCAATCGAGACAAAGTCCGCCACTTCCAGCATCGAATCGATCATCACCGCCGCCGCGGGCACCTCCACCATCATGCCCAGTTGCACATCGGCGTAGCACTTGCCTTCTTCTTTTAACGCGCGGCTGACGCGGCGGACCATTGAACGGACTTTGCGAAGTTCTTCCAGCGTGGTGATCATCGGGAACATCAGCCGGACATCGCAATCGCCATGCGACTGTTTCACTTCACCCGCTGCGCGTAGCACCGCGCGGATCTGCGTGTTGAAGAACGCGGGGTGTTCAAACGAAAGCCGGATGCTGCGCCAGCCCAGAAACGGATTCGCCTCTTTGTGCGTGTGCCCCATATAGGGCACCGTTTTATCGCCGCCGATATCAAGCGTACGGATCGTAATCTGCCGTCCCGGGCTGGCGGCGATGATGTCGCGGTAGACTTCTAGCTGCTCTTCTTCGTCGGGCACATTCGGATGCGTCAGGTACAGGTATTCCGTGCGGAACAGCCCCACACCGTCGGCGCCCATCGCAACGGCGGACTTCGCATCAGAAACGCTGTTGATGTTGCCCAGCAGCTGCAAGTGTTCACCGCACTTTGCGCGGGAAGGCTGATCGCGGTTTTCCGCCAGTTGATTCTGCAGGTCAAAGAATTCGCGTTCCAGCTTCTTAAAGGCCGAGAGCGTTTCCGGATCGGGCTTGGTGATCAGGTGCCCTTCGCGGCCGTCTACGACCAGACAATCGCCGTTGGCTACCTGCCGCAACACTCCGCGAAGTCCAGAGATCGCCGGAATACCGCGGCTGCGGGCGATGATGGCTGCGTGGCTGGTCTGGCTGCCCGCCTGGGTCACAATGCCTCGCACGTCGGCATCAACCAGCGCAACCGCTTGGGACGGCAGAAGTTCGTCAGCCACCACAATCAACGGGCCATCGATCGCCGGCAGTTCGGGCTTCAGAACATCGCTTACATGCGCACTCAGCCGGATCACGACATCGCGGATATCATTCAGCCGTTCGCGCAGGTAAGGATCGTCGTTCTGCGAGAAGATCACCGTGTATTCATTGAGCAGCCGGTCCAGCGCCGCCGGCGAGGCCATCTTCTGATCGACAATCCAGCCGCGTATTTTGTCCGTGAAGGCAGGATCGCGGAGAATGCTTTCGTGCCCGGCGAAAATCGCAGCTTCGTCGGGGCCGACTTGCGTGGCGACCTTCTTCTGCAGTGCGCGCAGCTCCGCAGCCGCGCGGTCGCGGGCGGTTTCGTAGCGGGCTAGTTCCGCAGTTATCTCGGTATCGGCAATGCGCTGCGTGACCGGATTCACAAAGATCTGGTTGATGCAGTACGCCGAACCAATCGCCACGCCAGGCGAAACGGCAATTCCCTTTCTCATAACGCGAAATGTACCACGATGCGAAATATGACACAAACCTACAAACGCCCAACCCCGCATTAAGGGGTGTTCATTATCCCCTAAGCTTGTTTACCGGCTACTTAAGTCACGCGAAGTAGAAAGCACGGCATCCTCACCGAAAACGCGAAGGTCGTGTTACACCGTCCGCGTTATATAGGGTGAGCCTATTCGGACGGAAAACTTAGGTATTAGTAGTTCCCGCAACTTGCCGTTGGTATAGTTGCTAGCAGTAGCCGTGGGCATGATCTTGGGGGTTAAGGTGAATCATTCTTACTTTGTGCGTTGTCCATCCTGTCAGCATCAATGGGATACTCCCAAAACCAGCGCCGCGACGGAATATATCTGCGAAGCCTGCCAGCATTCGTTTGAAGCAATTCCCTCTCTGGCCCGTCCAAAACAGCGTCCGGCATCTACCGTTCATGAGGCGGAACTACTGCCAGTCGCCGGCGCCTCGCGACCCGTCACGGCCGAGGCTGTCATCGAACATGCGGAGTTGGCGGACCCTTCCGCCGTTCAGCCGCCCCCGCCGCCTGTTCCGTCGCCGTTTGCTTCCCGGCAGCATCCGCCCCGGCTTCCCGCCGCCGCCAGGCGTGGCGTACGGCCGTGGTTGCTGATTGCGGTGGCTGGTTTGCCGGTCGCCTTTCTGCTGATGGTCGTTATGTGTGCAGGCGGTCTGGCAGTACTTGGCGCCGCATCGTCTGCTCGCAAATTGGACCCGGCGCGCTGGGAAGAATACGAGTCACTGGCGTCCGAAGTTACAACGCCGCTGACAGATGTTGACACCGCACTGCGTTACGACCCTTCGTTTGAAGGAGAGTGCCGCCGCACCGGCGAGCTTGCTTCCAGTGTTCACGACGTGGAGCTGACCGACCCCGCCTTAAAGCACGTTCAGCAGCAGGTGCTTGCCGACACCGCTTCGTCCGGCGCGTGTTTGCAGCAGATTGCACGCATTGATCGCAGCCGCCCGGGTGGCCTCAAACTGTTTGTCGATTTTCTCAAGGCGATGGACGAAGACGCCACACTTGCCGACGGCGTCAACGCGGCAGCTACCGGCATCCGCGAGGCCAGCGCCTCGGATTCAAAAACTACCGTCCAGCGGAAATACCGCGACTCTAGAGAGTCGATGCAGCGTCACATCCTGGGACTACGCGAAGTCGCCAGCCGGCTGGCCGGCAAAGAGAAACCCAAGCGGCCGCTGCTGAAAGTTGACTTCGACGAAGTCTGGGCCAGCGCGAATGACGCCGACTGGTTGAAGCTGCAGAATCAATCGGACGAGGCGCTGACCCACTGCACCGTGCTGGTGCACCTGACAGGTGTGGATGGCAAAACCACCTCGCATCTACACTACGTTGACTACTGGCCGGCGGGCGAACGGCTGTATGCCCGGTATTTGATGCAGCAGGAATACGTGCCCAATCAGTCAACCTCGTCGCATCTACGCAGCTGCCAGATAGAACTGTGGACCAACCGTTATACGCAGCAGATCGACTACAACTACGACACCACGGAGTGGCACAACGATATCAAAGACAAGTGCGACCGCATCACCTTCAAGGGCAAGTACCTTCCGCCCAGTGGTTCGCTGGCGCGTGGCATGTCGCTCGATTTTTCCGGGATGAAGAAACTGCCAACCACGCGGATTCACATCACGTTCCGTAGCGGCGCGCAGCAGCAGACGCTGATCTGGACGCAGAAGAACTGGCACCCCGGCATTCTTTCGGCCTGGAGATATCGCAGCGATCAGTTCCGGTTCAAGCCGGACCGCGTCGACGTGGAGCTTGAATTCGTCAAAAGCGGCTTCCGTTACGATGCCGGCAGCTGGATTGTGCGTTAAGCCGGTTGATCCTTCGCGGCGGCGTCTTGCAGCTTGTTCGCAGCGCCCTTTTCGCGGATGCGATAGTGCAGCGAAAGCACGGGAAAACCAAGGAAGCGGACCGCATGCTCGCAACGGACGGTTTCTTCGTCATCCACAAACAACGCGAACCGTTCGTGCAGCGATTGAATCCGCCACACGCGTAAATGGTCGGGGCCGCTACGCTGCATGCGATAAAAACCCGCATCGCCAAACTGACGCCCGGCTGAGACCAGCCGCAGTCCCTCGGCCTCGTCATTCTCGGGGCGGAGAATCACCGTCGCATTGCCGCCGGGCATCGGAAAAACCACCTTCACACAGGCGCCATCCACGCATGGCGCCTGCTGGGTCATGTAGAAGCCGGTGTAAATCACCTGATCGCTGCGCGCCAGTTTGCGGAACCAGCCTGTGTAACGGATCTCGCCATCGGGCTTCCGCAGTAGGATGATTTCGCTGGTCATTCCGTAAGCCGTATCCAGCCCGTTGAGCGGGAAGTTCAACTGCTTCACCTTGCGGCTGATCGTCGCCACCAGCAGCCATAGCGCGATGCGTGAAGGGAAGTACGTTGTGGCCCATGTATCCAGCGCGTAGCGATGCGTGTTCTCGTAGAAATCGCGGATCTTCGGATGCACGCGGCCGGGGTCGAAAGACTCGCTTTGCAGCGCGTTCATATCCGGAATCAATCCGCCCTCCTGCGCCTGCCGGGTAAGCGTTAAACCTTCCGCCGCGGCGGTCGTTTCGTAGGGACGGTCGCCGATGGAAGCATCGCCCAGCGGCCCGGTCAGCCACGCAATTTCATCAGGCGCATACCGCCGGCCGAACATCCAGATAAGACCGTAGATGATCCACGCTCCGATGGTTCCGGCAATATTCCGCAGCATCATCCACTCCACCAAGTGCACCGGCGCCGCCTGAAATATGACGACGCGACCCTACCTCTGGTTACCGTGAATATAGCTGTTTATTCACACGCTGCTGCGGCGGCTTCTTCAGCAAAGAACACGCGTGACCGCCTGCGTCGCTGCCGCGCAACCTGGTGGATCTTCAACCAACGCCGCACTTGAGCGTTTCTCAGGAGGTCCTTGTCACCCTTTCAATCGCAAACATGCGAAAAAACCGTAAGTCATTATACAGCCATGAATTACAGGGCAAGTCGTGTTTCCCCAGGCCGCAAGTCGCGGGCGGTTTGGCACGCATGCTGCGTATCTACTCTTTCGATCTGACGGAGTGATCACACACTACCTATCACTCTACGCAAACGGTTGAAAGCGAATTTCACATTCGCGCTCACATGCGTTCAGTCAACAACATCACCCGCACCGTTCGGGTGATCTTAAATAGAAAGGTCACACACCATGAATAAGTTAACTTCACTCATAGTCGCATTAACTATTGCCGCACCGCTGGCGCTGGTCAGCACCGCAGATGCTCAGGGCATCAGCGTGAGGCTCGGCAATGGCGTAGGCATCACGAACGGCGCCCGCGTGAACTCGAACGCCGATGTGCGATTTAATAGCGGCAGCCGTTTCAGAAACTACGATCGCAACCGCTTCCGCACCAACAGCGATTTCTACTACGGCAACAGCAACTACTACCGTAGCAACAACCGCTATCGCAACAATTATTACCGCAGCAACTACCGCGGCCGGTATGATCGCGACTACCGCACCAACTACTACGACAATCGCTATCGCAACCGTAGGTACCGTAACTACCAGCGGTATGGAACTGGTAGTTCACTCCGAATTAACGCGGGTCCCGTACAGATCGGCTTCTAGCCGCTGGATATGGTAAACGCGGCTACACGACCGCTAGAAACCTCCGAGGAGTCAGCTTGTACTGGCTCCTTCTTTATTTTGAGCATTTAGCTTGCTCAACTACCACCGGGATTCGCGGCTGGCTGTGGTGTGGTGAAACGCGTATCGTTTACTGTTGCAACATACTCACGATTAAGGCTCATCAGGGCTGATCTATGTTCTGCGTGTTCAATGAATACAGGCATCATCTGGGGCGGGAACTAAGTCAGACCCGGATCGCGGTTTTGTGCCATGTGATGAAAGTAAAGTCCTGGCGCCGTTACTCCGATGTCGTCAATGAACTGATGCCGACGCTTCAAATTTCTCGACCAACCGCCTACCGCATCATGCTTGAATTGCGTCAAGCAAACCTGATTGAGCACGACGAACTACAGGGAACCATGAGGTACGCATCTTAAACGCGAAAGGCATTACCGAGATTCCGCAACCGGTTCAGTCTTAGGGTCGCGATGCGTGAGTTGCAGCAGCATGGGTAGAATGAGCAGGTTGCCTGCCAGGCCGCCTGCCATGGCGAGGCTGACGAGCGCGCCGAAGTAGACGGTGGGAATGAAGTTGCTGATGCAGAGCACGCAGAAACCGGCGATTAAGGCGAGCGTTGAGAACACCATGGCGCGGCCGACGGTCTGTTGCGCGTGCTTGATCGATTCGGCTACGGTGCATCCCCGCCGCCGGGCGCGGGAGAAGTCGAAGATGTAATGGATAGAGCTATCTACCGAAAGGCCCATCGAAACAGCGGCAATCATCGCGGCGCCCATGTTCATGGGAATGCCACACCAGCCCAGCCCGCCCAGCACCATCAGCACTGGCAGCGTGTTCGGCACTAGTGCAACTAAAGCAAGCCTTAAGCTGCGGAACGCCAGCACCATCATCAGCCCGGCGCCGGCGGCAGCCCATGCGAACGTGATCCACTGGTCGGCGATGATGCCGCGGATGATGTTGGCCAGCATCACGTAAAAACCCGTCACTTCGGCGCCGCGTGTTTCCACCGTATCGGCCGCGCCGGTGGGCGGGAATTCTTCGCGGGCGATCTTTTCAACTTCACGGATGAGCTGCAGTTTTATCGCAGCATCCTCACGCTCACGCGCGCGGATCATAATCCGCAATAAGTGCTGGCCGTCTTCTGGCTGATGATGCAACGCGTCGGCAAATTCTGGAATCGCTCTGGATAACACAACAATGCGCAGCGAATCCGATCGGCGCCCGATAAACGGCAGATAAGTCATCGCATCAGTGGCGTCGATCAGGCTGATGACTTTGGTCAGTCCGGGCCGCATCTTGCCATCGGGACCAGGCGCCTTGATCTCCCGCAGTCGGTTCTCCAGGTTGCGGACCTTGGCGGCGAACTCGGGCGTAATCTCATCTGGCGCCGGCACGATGATGTCCCACACACCGGCGCCGCCGAGACGTGTTTCGACAAAATCATACGAACGTACGACCGGGCTATCGCGGCGGAAGTTGCGGGTGAAATCGGTTTCTACTTCGGTGAAGAACAGCCCGCCCAGCATGAACGCGGCCAGCAGCAACATGCCGCCGCCACACATCAGCGGGTAACGCCGCACGATGCCCGCGAGCCAATCGAGAACGCGGGTCAAGCGGCCTTCGCCCCAGGCCATCGCCGGGTCGGCGTCCCACCGCCCCAGCAACGCCATGCCCGGCGTCAGCAGCGCCATGGCGGGCAACACCAGCAGGCTGCCTATCGCCATCATCCAGCCAAAGTCCTGTACCGGCCCGGCAGCGGCACGCGTCAGCGCCAGGAAGCCGACGGCGTCTGTAGCACACGCCCAGAACACCGGCGCGATCAGCAACGTGGCGGCCTGCATGTAAGCTTCCCGGGGCGACAGTCCTTCGCGCCGCGCCTGGCGGAAGCGGACGATTAAATGCACCACCGTGGCAACCGCCACCACGGTGACAATCGCTGTCAGCATAGAACTGACCATGCTCAACTGCATCCCGGCCAGAGCCAGCGACGCACGCGTCATAATCAACGCCAGATGCACCACAGCCAGCGGGATCAACAGCCACCGCAGGCTGCGGAAACAGAGCACGATGACGCCGCCCAGCAGCACCGTGGACCACAGACTAAGCCGCTCTCCGTCTTCCTCCACATAGCGGAACCCGTCGACGATCATCACCGGTTCACCAGCCACCATGCCGCCGGGCATCGTCGCGGCGACACGACGAAGTTCGTCCACAATCTCGCGCGCGTCGCGGCGTTCTGGGGATGAAGGTTGCAGGATGCAGACGACGGCGGCCACGTCGGCCTGGCGGTTGTGCGTGTACGAAACGAAGACTTCGCGGAAAGCAGCCGCAGCGTTGCTATCGCTGGTTAAGCCACCAGCTAGCCCCAGCAAGCCGTCAATTTCGCCAGCTCCCATGACGGCTTTCACGCCTTCGACTTTCTTCAGCCGGGCGGCGAACTCACGCGCCCGCTTCAGCCCGCTTTTGTCTTTGGCAAACAGCTCTTTATCTTCATAGACGGCCAACACAACTTCGTTGCCGCCGAAATTCTCTTTTAGACGCTGGTACGGCGGCAGGAGCGGATCGTCAGGTGGAAACATATTCTCCACGCTGCGGTCGTACTGCAAATTCTGCGCGGGCAGAAATGATAGCCCTGCCATGATGGCGGCCAGCGCAAGCAGCGGCCATCTTCCGGCAACAAGCCATCCAGCAAATCGGCGCAAAGCAGTTTCCCAGGTCAGAGTTTCAAAACGCTGCCAGCATGATGGCGGACCTCACCATTGTAGTCACCACCGTGCGAAAAAACTGGCCTATACAAACGTGCGCCTAACCGGGTAAACATGCCGCCCCTCATCAGCTGCGGGATCTTATCTTCACGCTCTAGCCAAGGATGGACGCTTCCCCATGAGCATCGCCCCCACACAGCCGCCGGGCTTTGAAAAACGCGAATTCACGTTGCGTGTTTCAATCCCGGAAAACGTCAACGGACAAGCCTACCGCCGTCTGCGCCAGGCGCTGAAGCACCTGCTTCGCACCTGGGGCATCCGCTGTATCGAAGCCCGCGAAGACGAATAATCTCGCAGGCGTAGCCAACGGCGTATCCGGCGCGCGGCGGCGCACCGGAATGCCAGTTATTTACCAGCCTTGCTGGAAGGCGTGGCGTCGGCGGGCAGATCGCCCAGGGCGTATTGCAGCCCGTCCAGATAAAACTGCATTACAGCCGGGTTGCGGTAGATTTCTTCCCGGTGGCCCAGCGAGCTGTAGAACACGCGGCCTTTGCCGTAACTACGAATCCAGGCGATGGCGAAATCTCTGTCCTTGCGACGTCCGCGGTTGGCGTCCACAGAGTTGTTATCCAGCGTCAGCAGCACACGCAGGTTATCGCGCGAGTACGGATCTTTGAACTGATAGATTTCGTCGGTGACTTCAAAACTCTTGCCGTCAAACGCTTTTAACAGCGTGTGATCTGGTTCTTCAAGGCTGACGCTGATTTTCGTGTGCCACGGGTGGCCATCAAAGTATCCGCCGATCATTTCTCCGTATTCCTTCCAGTTGTAGTTGGAATCGGATGCCGCATGACAGCCCGCAATGCCCTTGCCGCTGCGGACGAAATCAAGCAACGCCTGTTTGCGACCGTCGATGATTTCCTTGGATGTTTTCTCACCCTTCTTCTGCAGCCAGTTGCCCGTCGTGTTAACCAGCATCACGCCGTTGAATTCCTTCAGACTCTCTGCGCTGAAGATCGCCGGGTCGCTGCTAATTGTTGCATCGAAGGCGCCGGTCTGACGGCCCATCAGCATGATCGCGCTGGCGCCGGTGTTAATGGAACTGTGCCGGAAGCCCGCCGCATAGGTGAAGATCAACAGCCGGCGTGCCTTCTGCGGCTTGACCCGCGCAGAGACATTCAGCCCCTGGCTCTTGGGGTCCTTAACCTGCGGATCTTCACCCCTAGCAACAACCGGGGTGAGGATCGCGAACAACAGTAATAACGCAGTGCAAATACGCATAATTTCTTTCAGGTGAGAAGTGGGTGGAGGCATTGGATACAAGCTTTTGGCTTATAAACTAACCCGAAGCGCGAGCGAGGGGCGGTTGATTGAGTGCTTAAAACAAGGACTTTTGGCGAAATAGCTGCGAGCCGATAGTTTTCCTGACGGGCCATTCGCGGGCAGCGCGGGGCGTCCCTCGCTCGCGCTTCGGGTTGGTGTTTCGTCTTTCAGTGGAGGAGGGAGAACGCGACGTTTTCTCTGCGAGCCGATTGTCTTGTTACTTTGGCCCGACCAGTTCAACCAGGTTGCCGTCCGGATCGCGGACGATGGTGAGAAAGACACCGGGGCTGGGCAACTCAACGGTGCCATTGGCAATGGGCTTGATGCCGGCTGCTTTCAGCTTTTCCATCGCGGCGCTGGTGCTGTTGATGTGCAGCGTCAGATAGCTAACGCCTAGTTGACTGTGAATGAACGTGTTGTCCGCAGGTTTGGGTTTGGCGCCGGCGACTTGCATCAGTTTGACGTTGGTTGCAGTTTTAGCATCGCCTGCTTTTAGGATGACGATCTCCAGCGGCAGATTGTCGGTCAGGCCCGTATCCTTGGCGAAACTGGCTGCTACTTTGAAGCCGCCCGTTTTCTTCAAACCCAGCGCCTGCGTGTAGAACTTGACCGAAGCATCCAGATCGCTGACGACAATGCCGAAGTCGACCGTCGATGTGCGGAATGTCTCTTGAGCGGGCGCCTCTTCAGCCGCTGCACAATGGCTGCCGGTAAATCCGGCTGTAAGGATTGCAAGCAGCAGAACGCAGTTCGAGGGGCGAAAACTTTTCATGGTTGTTTCTCCAGTAGATGTTGAATAACCGCTTTACCTGACATGAATTACCCGCAGATTGTAACTGCCGGGATCTGCGATCGCGACAATAAAGGTTCGCTCGAATCTGCACTTTGATTTGTGTCCTATGCTTTATTACTTCGTAGACTTTCAACCATCGCCGTGCAGCCAGGCTATCGAGCTTCCAGTATGCAGACCGTTCCACAGACGCCCCGCGATCTACTAGCCAAAGGCTCCGGCGCCAGTTGCGGCGGCAGCCTCGTGCAGATTTATCCAGCCTGCGGCAGCGCCGGTCTGGTGGATCTTTCGCGGGGGGCGGTCATCATCGGACGCGAACCGGCCTGTCAGATTGTGCTGGCGGACGACTCTGTTTCGCGTCGGCACGCCATTATCGAATGGGACAACGACGGCTTCTATATAACGGATCTGGGCAGCACCAACGGCACGTTTGTGAACGACGTCCGCGCCTCGCGGCAGTTGCTGGACGCCGGTGACCGTATCTGCGTGGGCAACCATATTTTCAAGTTTCTGTCAGACGACCACATCGAGGCGCAGTACCACGAAGCGGTGTATCAGATGATGACCACCGACGGACTGACGCTGGCTTACAACAAGCGGTATCTGATGGAATCGCTGGACCGCGAACTTTCCCGCTCTTACCGGCTAAAACGTCCGCTGTGCCTGCTCTTGCTGGATGTGGATTGCTTCAAGCTGGTCAACGACACGCATGGCCACATGGTGGGCGACAGCATTCTGCGTCAGCTATGCGACCGCTGCCGGTCCCTGCTGCGTAAGGACGAGATGCTGGGGCGGTTTGGTGGTGAAGAGTTCGCCATCATTCTGGGCGATTCTACGGTTGAAGAAGCGGTGGACGTCGCAGAGCAGCTGCGCGAAGTGATTGCCAATCTTCCGTTCAACGTGGATCCACTTTCGCTGGATATCACTATCAGCATCGGCGTAGCTGAAACGCTGGGCAATAAGTTGATGACGCCGTCCGCACTGATTGAGCTTGCCGACGCTAAGTTGTACGAAGCTAAATCAAGCGGCCGTAATCGTGTCTGCACAGCGTCTGACAGCGGCGATCAGCCCACTGAATAGGCCAGCGTTGCGATAAAGCCCAGGAACATCAGCTCGGCGGCAAGCAGCAATGGCCACGGCGGCGACCCTACGTGCGCCTTAACGCCGGTGGATGCTGGCGGAGCAGCGGTGGAAAAATAGCCTGGGTTCCACGGTGCGCCTTCAGGGGTAACCCACACCGTGCGACCGTAATACAGCACCGCAAGCAACACGCCGCAGCAAGCCAGCGAAACCAGCAGCAGCGGCACGGGCGTGTGCGCTACCGTGCCTTCAGCTGCTACCGTGACGCCTTGAATCGGCAGCAGAACGCCGTAGCGCATCATCAAAAAGGCGAGCGCGTTATTGACCGAGTGAAAGGCGATCGACGTCCATAGAGATCGCGTGGTTAGAAAAACGTATTGCAGCGTCAGACCTGCCACAAAGGTAACGCAGACCTGCACCGGCAACATGTGAATCAACGCGAACAACAGCGACGAGAGAATGGCTCCGGCGATTACACCATGATTGCCAATCAAGCCGCGACTTAAAAAACCGCGGAAGAAGATTTCTTCCCCAATGCCGGGGAACAATGCCGCAGTGACAAGCACCAGTAGCATGTTCTCCTGGCTGAAGGTCTGAAAGCTCTCCAGCCCCCATGAAGGCAGAAACTCCATTGCGAGGTTGCCTATTTCCCCTGCCACGATGGCGTGTGGGAGCACCAGTCGCACCGTGACCAGCATCTGCAGCGGTGTAAAACTTCGCAGACCCAGCAGCCGCACCGTATCGCGACGGAAAACAATCACCGCGATGCCGATGGCCGCCAGCACAATGGTCAGCGTCCCGATGGGCAACATCACCGGCTCCCATTCAGGCAACTTCTGCTGAAGCACCTGCGGTGAAACCCCGGTGGCAACCAGAGCGACGGCGATCAGGATCAAGGTGACGATGCCCGTACCGATCTGCGTCACCATTAGAAAGAGGGTCCACAGAATGCCCCATCCAATGTTCGGATGCGGCAAGGCGGGCTTCCCGGCATCGTTTGCCGCCACTACAGGGTCCGGCTGACCTTGCGCGTTGACGGGCGTTTCGTAGGGATTCGCTTCGGCAGGCCGCGGCGTTTGCTGGTGGTAGTCGCCCGCTGCTTCTGCGAACGGACTCGATGGCGGCTGCCCGTCAGGCAGAGGACTGTCTTGCGGATCGGTCATCGAATCTGCCTGGAGCGGTATCTCAGAGGTTGTTCATCATCGGGCGTGGCCCGTTAGCTGCCAGCTTCGGCTTTGCCGGCAGCATACTTCTGAACCAGCGGCGCCAGTTCGCGCGTCATTCGGCCTTTACTATGAAAGCCACTGTCGGCGTAAACCAGTTCACCTTGATAGTAGATCAGAACTGTTGGCAGATAGCGGATGCCCAGTTCCGCTGCCAGGTCTGGATTGTCGTCGGCGTTTAATTTTCCCACCACGGCCATGTGTTCAAAGTCGGCGGCAAGCTCTTCCATCTCCGGCGCCATCTGACGGCAGGGGCCGCAATTGTACATCCACACATCGACCAGCACGGGCTGTTCATTCTTCAGTACGACTTCCTGAAAATTGCTGCTATCGATATGCACCGGGTCGATGCCGTAGCTGGCCCGCGGCACATCGCACCCCGGCAGAAACGCTAAAACCAGCAATATCGCTGCAACCGTCAGGAATTCTGGGCGTAGATAGTGGTTCGCATTCATCGGTGGATGCATCCAGTCCGTGAGGAAAACATGATGAAATAGTTGCGTGAATCTTAGCACGGTTTAGGCTAGGACAGCGAGTGCAGTTGCACCCCATCGATCCCACAATAGAATCGCCACGCGACATTATAATTCTGCTACACGGAGTTTTCTCAATGTTCAATCGTCACTCAATGCTCTGTGCAGCTCTTGCCACGGCAACCGCTCTGCTGACGGCAAATGTTAACGCCCAACAGGAGGAGCCCGCCGCCAAGCAACCGGCCGCCGTTGCGGAAGTGCCCGGCGCCCCGCCGGCAACCACCCAGGCGGAAGAAGCCGGTGAACAACCGGCGCCGCGACGCAGTGACGCTTTGCGACTGGCGGACCGTCATACGCAGAACATTTTAGGAGCACTGGAGGAAGAGACCAGCTTTGACTTTAAGGCGGCGGGCATTCCCGATGTGATCGACTACTTTGCCGAAAAGCATCGCGTGAATTTCCGCGTGGATTTTGCTGCGATTCAGAAAATCCAGTTCCCCAACGATGCGGTTTATACCGCCAAGATGTCGGAAGTTTCGCTGCGTGCGGCGCTGGGCATCATCTGCCGCGATATGGGCCTAGCCTACATGATCCGTAACGAATGCCTGTGGCTGACCACGGACGAAGCAGCCCAGCAGAACCCGCGTATGAACACCTACAACGTGGGGCCGCTACTGACCAACGACCCGGCCGGCAACAAGCTGATCGCCGCCATCGAAAGCGTGCTGCCGCCCGAGACGCAAACCGCGAAGCCGCTGGATCTACACGCTGGCGGCGCCCCGGCGCCACCGCGCGTGATGCGTATTTCGGGCGGATTGCTGCTGGTGCGGGCGACGGAACCGGTTCATAGCGAGATCACCTCGATCCTTATCCGCATGCTCGAAGACGCCCAGGAACGTGCACGGATCGAAGCGACTGAAGCCGCCATCCGCGCCTTCCAATCGTCCGGCAACCCTGGCATGTAGTCTTGCCTGCCGCACGGCGACGGTGCGGCAATTGATTTTGACAGAACGCGGAAGTTATTGATTGCCCCTCCCTGGTATGGCAACTAAACTTCAGTGGTTGGAAATATAGGCAGTCTAGCTGCCGCTCGCCGCTTAAGTTCGGTGCATCCGCTGCTAGACAGCCCGTGCGCCTTCATTCCTGTGGAGACACGTTTATGATGTCCGCACTTCGCGCGTTGCTGGTTGCCGGCGTGGCCCTTGCCGGATTTGCCTTCTGCACGCAAGACGCTCAGGCCGGTTACCCGGTGGTTGTTGGTTACGGCTACGCCGCACCGGCTTATACGCCGGGTTATGTGGTAACGGCCCGTCCCGGTTTGCTGTTCCCCTTCCGCCGCACCGTCATCACTGCCCGCCCTGCATTGATCCCGGCGGCGCCTGCCGTCGTGGCCCCGGCGCCCTACCCGACCGTTACCGTAGGCTACGCACCTGTCGCCCCGGCGCCGGTTTATGTACAGCCCGCGTATCACTACGCCCCGGTTTACTACCCGTAAGCAACGGGCCGGATTCAACGCCGTCAGGCGCTGGCCTGACGGTGAAGCGGAACAACGCTCCGTAGGTCAGGCGCCTGCCTGACAGTGGATCGAGGTGGATTCTTTGCGTTGTCAGGCGGACGCCTGACTACGGGTTTCTGGTCATTCGACGTTACGGTAATCGACAGTCAGACTAGGTAGGATGCCCCCAATGACGTCTGAAGAATTAAAACTGCCCGCTGAACTTGTGGCTTTTCTTCAAGCGGGCAAAGAGCTGCAATACGATCCAGACGATTGCGATACCGGCCTCGTCACGCTCTTGCCCTTCGAGGCTTTGAAGCTGCAATACTTCCCGTGCGATTACGGGCATGGGCTGGTGGACTCTGAAGAAGATCCGCACCTGGACGACTCTGGCTGCTATACCGTGACGGGCGTCAACTTGATCGCGACGTGCGAAGAGTATGATCCAGAAGGGTTGTTGCTGTGGTTGCCCCTGGAACAGCGGTTCGCCGCCTGGGATAGTGATCACCGTCACATGGAAGTGTTTGCTAAATCGGTGACGTGGGCCAGTATTGTAGCCGATCCGGGGCCGCATCTCGAAGCGAGTTGTGGCGGCGAAGGTAACGATCCGCCGTTTGACCGGCTCAAGCCATGGCTCGCCCATCCGTTTACGACAGAAGGTTTTGAAGGTCTGCGCGATATTGATCCGGCGTAATAACGCGTTCCAGCTATTTTGCGACGATGGCCGGTTGCGGCAATTCTGCTTGGGCGAGCAGCCAGCGTAACTTCTGCCGGTAGCCGTCCCGTTCGTGTTCCTGGCCGATGTCCATGTGATCGGCCCCGGCCAGTAGTTGCACCTGCTTCTCACCGGCGTAAGCGTCGATAATCTGGTGCTGAAACCGTGGCGGCACCACGCGGTCTTTGCCAGACATCAGAAAAACGCACGGTTTGTGCACGCGGCGGGCGTTTTCGATGCTGTTTAACTCAGGCGGAAGCCGGCGGGCGAACATGCGGGCGCCATAGTTGAGATTCCACCAGCCGAACCTGCCATAAAGCAACTCCGCCAGCGGCGGTGGATTGCGGATGATCAGGCCGGCACAGTCGTGATGAACCGCCAGATGCAACACCATCGTCGTGCCCAGACTGTTGCCTGTCAGAAAGATGGGCCGCCCGGCCGCACGTCGCTGGATTTCCGCGAAGGCAACTTCGGCGACTTCCGCCAGATGAAACATGCTGGGCCGGCCGCCGCTGCCGCCAAAGCCCGGCGGGTTCAGCGTGGCAACTTCGCACGCCAGTTCCGGCCAGGTGTCCGCCGGGTGCATGGTCGCACGTTCGGCCCTACCGGCGGCGCCGCCGAATTTCAGGATAAAGACATCCGGCTGTGTGGCTCCGGCCTGGCTGACCGTATTCTGCGTCCAAAGCTCAAGCGTGTTGCCTCTCCAGGGCAGCAACTGACATCGTTTACCGCCAGCATCCAGGCGGTTCCGCGATGGTTGGAGAATCAGCAGGTTGGAAAGATAACGGATCATGGCAGACGTTTTAGCAAAGCACCCCGCAATCCGGCAACGCGTGGTTTCTGGCAACAATGCAACCTGCGGGCTGGTTGTGTCTGGTGTGGATAGAGGTTAGAGATAAATGAGAGGTTTATTGGTTGTGCAGATTTCTCATCAGCCGCCTGGGTGGCTCTTGTTCCGCATCTTTGTAGTTTTCATCCTATGTCCACCGGCGTGAAACAGCTTGATAACACGATGGAAGTCGTGACGCCCGAGAACATCTCGGTGCTGTATAACGTCGCCGGTCCCTTCAGACGGCTGCCTGCGTATTTCCTCGATTACTTTCTGCTTGTTGCGGTCGGCATTGCACTTTCGATGTTGCTGGGCATCTGCACGGCGCTGATCACGGCGTACACGGGGCTGACACTGCCCGGCGGTTTGTTCCAGTTCACGATGGCCGTCTACTGGTTCGTGGGCGGCTTCTTTTACAGCGCGCTGTTTGAAACATTCATGAATGGTCAGACGCCTGCCAAACGGCTGCTCAGCCTACGCGTGGTGACCGTTGACGGCGAACCCATCGATGGCATGCAGGCGACACTCCGCGGGTTGTTGCGTTACGCGGATCTGATGCCGTACCTGCCGCTGATCGTGTTTGTGATCATGGCCGAGCGGTTTCTAGAGATTGATATTGAAGCGGACTTCGGGCTTCCCACCAATCTTTTCCGCATGGCCTACCAGTTGCCATTGGGCCTACTCGGTTTAGGGTCGATGCTGCTGACGCGTAGGTATCAGCGGCTGGGCGATCTGGCAGCCGGTACCGTGGTGATTGTGGAAGAACGCGTCCGCAGTGGCGGCCTGGCGAAGTTCGAAGACCCGCGCACGCAACAACTGGCCGCCTTCCTGCCGGCGCGGTTGGATCTGACCAAATCGACGGTGAAGGCGATCTCCACCTATGTAGAGAGGCGTAAGCATTTTGTGCCTGAACGCCGGCGCGAAATTGCCCGTCACATCGCCGTGCCGCTGCTGGAACGGTTCGGCCTGCCCCCGGATACTGCCTACGATCTGCTGCTGTGCTCCCTATACTATAGGCAGTTCATCGCAGACGCCTCAGACGAATCGCTGTCGGCGCCCAGCCCGTTCGGCGCCCCGCTGCAGACGCCTGAAAAACCCGCGATCGATGCCAACGCATCGGATGCGGCGGGTGAATTCATGCGCCGTCTGGCCGAGCAGAAACGTGAAGATCAAAGCCGCAAGCCGGAAAACCAGTAATCTCATCCTAAGGCGCCGCATGCGTGTGCGGCGGATCACACCATGAAAGTTGCAGAGCTGCTTGAACAACGCCGGCAGAACTGGCAGGAGCTGGAAGACCTCTGCTCCGGCAAGCGTGCTGCGCGGGCGGGCCGCTCGAAGGCGGAGAATGCGGCGCGGTTTGCGGCGTTGTACCGCGCGGCCTGTGCCGATCTGGCGCTGGCGGACGCATATCATCTGCCGCCTGGCACGGTGGTGTATCTGCAACGGCTGGTTTCGCGGGCGCATAACCGTTTGCATCGCAGCAGTGTGTTCGCCTTCTCGAAGTGGGCCAAAGTGCTGCTGGTAACCACGCCGCGGCGCATTTTCGCGGATCGTTGTCTGCACGTTGCCTTTGCGCTGTTCTGGGGCGTGTTCATCCTGTCGGCCTGCCTGGCGTACTTTGACAAAGTCTGGCCGGGTTACGCGGACGCGATGGTTTCGACCAGCACGCAGATGGAACTGGAACGGAACTTCAGCGAAGAGATCGCCGGTCGCGATCCGGCCATCAATTTTCAGATGGCCGGGTTTTATATCAGTCACAACACCGGTATCGGATTGCGGTGCTTTGCATCGGGGCTGCTGATTATTCCTGGTCTGTACACTCTTGTATTCAATGCGGCAGCGCTGGGCGGCAGTTTTGGCTACATGGCCCGCGACCCGGATTCAGGGCCTAATTTCTTTCACTTTGTTACGGCGCATGGACCGTTCGAGCTGACCGCCATCGCGGTGTCTGCCGGCGCGGGGTTCCGGCTGGGTGTGTCGTGGCTGATTACAGATGAAGGCGAACCTGGGCTGCTGGGCGTCTTATGGCAGTCTTCGCCCACGCCTGGCCTCTCGCGCGAAAGCAGTCTCCGCCGCGCTGGCCGCCGGGCGATGCCCATTATGGGCGCTGCGATTGTGCTGTTCTTTCTTGCGGCTTTGACCGAAGGCTTTCTGTCTCCGTCGAGTGCGCCCTATGCGGTGAAGGCGGCGTTTGCGATTGTTTCTTCCGGGATGCTGATGTTCTATTTCATCGGCCTGGGCTTTCCGTGGGAGATTCTGCGTGAAGCTTGACCGGACCCTGATCGCCGTGCGAGAGCGTTCGGCCTCGGATGTGCTTGATCTATCGCTGCATGTCACGCGGGCCTACGCGCGGCCGCTGTTGCTGACCATGCTGCTGGGCGTGGCGCCGCTTTCGATCATCAATTTTCTGCTGATCGGCTGGATGGCCAATGTGGAAGAGTTTCCGCTGCGGTACATCTACCATTTGTCGCTGCTGACCTTCTTTGAAGCGCAACTGGCTTCGGTCTTCGCCACCACGTTTCTGGGGCAATCGGTGTTCAATGAGAAGCCCAGCATCCGCTACGTCATCAGTCAGGCGGCCGGCGTCTGGAACCGGCTGCTGCTGTCGCAGGGCGTGTTGCGGTGTGTGATCCCGGTGTGGTTGCTGCTGGCGTTGATGCCCCGCGAACAGTACGTGGAGCCGCTTTCCGAGATCATTCTGATGGGAATGCTGGTGCTGTACACCATGGCCATCCGCGCCGCCCGCCCGTTTGTGAACGAGATCGCCGTGCTGGAGCGCAACCCGGTGATGCGCGCTCAACCGGGTCAGCAGACCATGTATCAGCGCAGCAACAATCTGCACCGCGAAGCAACCCCCGAGCTAATTGCAGCCTGGCTCATGCACTGCATTATCGCCGTGATGCTGGTGATTTCTGTTTACGGATCGGTCCTGTTTATCATTGGTACGTTCGGCAACGAATGGGATCAGACGGGCATCTACATGCACCTGATTCTTCCCGCGTGCCTGTGGACGGTGGTGGCGTACTTCACGGTGGTGCGGTTTCTGAGTTACCTGGACTTGCGAATCAGACAGGAAGGCTGGGAAGTGGAGCTGGTGCTGCGGGCCGAAGCCGAAAAGATGGAGCGGAAGTTCACGGCATGATCGCACTGCATCGCCCTCGCATCACCGCCACGGTTCTTCCGGCGATTATCGCCTGGTGGTGCTGCGCGTTCTTTTGCATTACGGCAGCCGCGCAGTTTGTAGAACCGGGTGAGGCGGAATCGGCAGGCCAGGAGAGCCTTTCCGCACGGTCGTATCCCTGGTACGACGCGGATAAAGACGATTCGCGCACGGTTGATATTCAAGTGCACAAGGAGCCAACCGAAGAAGACCTCGATCCCGGCAACCGCAACAGCGACTGGATCTACGACGATACTTCCACGGCGAAACCAGCAACGCCGCCGACCATGCCAGGCTGGCTCGCTGGATTACTTGAGTTGCTGACATGGGGCATCCTGGCAATTGCGGTCGTGGCGATTGCCGGTCTGATGATCTGGGGCTTCATGCTGGCGACCAGATCGGGGCCGAGCGGCAGTATGACGAAGAAGAAAACGCTTGATCGCACCACGGATGTAGACCGCGTGGAAGAGCTGCCGGTGAACATCGCCCCGAAGTCAGATCTGCTCGCCGAAGCACGTCGGCTGTTCGAGGCGGGCGACTACGCCCAGGCAGCGGTTTATCTTTATAGCTATAAACTGATGATGCTAGACCGCGCGCAGCAGATCCGTCTGACGCGCGGTAAGACCAACCGGCAGTATCTGGCAGAAGTCGCCGTCCCCGCGCTGCGCGACATCCTAAAACCGACGATGATAATGTTTGAAGATGCGTTTTTCGGCAAACGCGACATCCCCCGCCAGCGGTTCGATTCCTGCTGGAACCGCATCGAAGCCTTTGAAAACCTGATTCTTTCCCACCAGCCCAGTTAAACGGCATCCTGTTTTGTTTCACCTGATGGTTCATCCCGCTACCCGCCTCCTGTTGCTCGCAGCACTGCTGCTAGTCTGCACCGGCTGCGCGCGGGAGACAGAGATCACCACCCAATACGGTCGCACCCGCGGCAGTAGCGTGAACGGGCTCTCGGTGCTGGCCGGCATGTATAAAGAGGCCGGATGCAAAACCAGCTCCTGGCACATGCTTTCACCCAGGGTGAAGAAGGCGGACTGCATCGTCTGGGCGCCAGACCGTTTCGGGCCGCCTTTGAAAGATGAGCGGGAATGGTTCGAAGAGTGGCTGGAAGATCCCTCGCACACGCTGGTATACATCGGCCGCGACTATGACGCGGCAGTGGACTACTGGCGGCAGGCGGCTGAAGAAGCTGGCCCGGAAGAACGCCAGCAGTTCCTGCGCCAGCAGGCCATCGCACAGGCTGATTTCACTGCCGGGCGTGCAGAGATCGGCGCCGTAGAGCATTGCGACTGGTTCATCCGCCACCGCCGCATGCAGCGCGGCGTCGCGAAAGCGCTTTCGTCGCCCCATAGCCACTGGGACTACGATGTGGACCTGGATAAAACCCGCGTGATGACGAATTCAGAAATCGTCATCCCCACACCGGAGAACACCAAGGCGGGCGCCTGGAACGATGAGTTCATCTACGAAACACTTCTCGCCAACGGCAAAGAACCGCTGGTGCTGCGTATCCGCGGCGCCGAACGTATCGGCGGGCAGATCATCGTGGCGCCCAACGGTTCTTTCCTGCTGAACTGGCCGCTGGTGAACCGGCAGAACCGGCGTCTGGCTGGCAAGCTGATCGACGAATGTATGCCGGCCAGTCAGGTGATGTTCATTGAATCCCGGTATGCGGATCTGCAGATTACCGACCGCGACATTACGCATTCCACCGGGCTTGAGGCGTTTACCGTCTGGCCGCTGAATGTCATCCTGCTGCACGCGATGTCGCTGGGCATTCTGTTCTGCTTTGCCTGGTGGCCGATCTTTGGCCGTCCCCGCCGGCTTCGCTCGCCGCCACGGTCCGACTTCCGCAAGCACATCGCTGCCCTTGGTAAGCTGTTGCGGAAGCAGGGTGACGAAGAATACGCCAGGAAGCAGATTGACCACTACAAGCAGCACGTCCGCCGCGATCCGCCCGGTCAGACACACCACACGAGCTAACCATCCATTCCCGGCGCCGCGGTGCAACGCATGCCCGCCGCCTTTTGACGGAGACCCGCATGTCGCCTTCAACTTCCCCTGACAACCACGACGGCGACAATGCCGGCACACCCTCGCAGGACGAAACTCCGGGCGGCTACGTTCCACAACCACCCGGTCAGGCATCCGCCGCGATGAACCAGCCCGTCGATCCACCCGCACCGGTCGATCCCCCGGCTGAGCCGCAGCCACCAGCCGGTCCACCCGCTGATCCGCCACCAGAAAAGGTGGACCTGTTCGCCGGCGCCGCAGACTCCTCAACAGATCCCGTCGTTGTCGAAGTACAGGACGGCGGGGCACATACGCCCGCCACGGGCGCCGCACCTACACAAACGCCAGACCCGCCTGGCAGTGGCGTTAGCAGCCGTGTGCAGAAGATGTTTCAAGACATCAAAGCGCAGATCAGCAAGGTCTACATCGGCCAGGATGAACTCGTGCTGGGCACCCTGGTGGCATTGTTTTCCAGCGGTCATGTGCTGATTGAAAGTGTGCCCGGACTGGGCAAGACGCTGTTTGTGCGGACCCTTGGCAAAGTGCTGGGCTGCGATTTCGGCCGCATTCAATTCACCGCGGATCTGATGCCATCGGACATTTCCGGCGCCCCGGTCTTCGATATGAAAGAGCAGGAGTTCCGCTTCCGTCCCGGTCCCGTGTTCACGCAGTTTCTGCTGGCCGATGAAATCAACCGCGCCCCCGCCAAAACGCATGCCGCCCTGCTGGAAATCATGCAGGAATACCGCGTGACGGTCGATGGCGTTTCGCATCCGCTGGCCCGGCCGTTTCTGGTGCTGGCGACGCAGAACCCGGTCGAGTCTGAAGGTACGTACAACCTGCCCGAGGCTCAGTTAGACCGCTTCATGTTTAAGCTGATCGCCGACTACCCGGTGGAGGCGGAAGAAGCACGCATTCTGGAAATGCACAGCATGCAGGTGCCGGTCGATTCGATGCTGGAAGAACTTCAGACCGTGGCTTCGCCAGAGCAGATTCTGGAAGTCACCACCGATATCGCCAGTGTCCGCGTCGATAGCCGCCTGGTCGATTACATCAACAAAGTGGTGCGGCTGACGCGGCAGTGGCCGCAGTTTCACATGGGTGCGTCGCCCCGTGCCGGTATCGCTTTGATGCAAGCGGCGCGGACGCTGGCCTGCTTCTCCGGGCGTGATTACGCCGTGCCGGACGACGTGGTCGAGATTGCCCTGCCCGCGCTGCGGCACCGTGTGGTGCTGACAGCCGAAGCGGAAGTGGAAGGTTATCACGTAGACGATCTGCTACGCGATATGATCCGTACGGTGGAGGTGCCCCGCCTGTAATGGATCTCGACGGCCTGGAATTTAACGATCTGCTGGAAACGATCAGGCAGCATCCGTGGGCGGTGCTTGGCGCGTTCGCGCTGCCGTATCTGCTGCTGGCGTGGTGGCGGCGGATCTACCCCAGTGCGTTACAGACCGCGTTGTTCTGCATCCCCGTGTTTCTCACCATTACAGTGCTGGTGTCGCCGGCGTTCTTCCCGCTGGTGCTGGCGATCGATGGCGTGTTGGGGCTGATCTTCGCCTTGGATCTGTTCACGCTGCCTAGGGCTGGTTCTTTTGAAGTCGAACGCGAAACGATGCGTGTGGCTTCGATCCAGCAGAATCATCGCGTGCAACTGACCATTTCTAACCGTGAAAAGCGTCCGCGTACGCTGGTGGTCCGCGACGATGTGCCGCATGGCTTCGACTACGAACCCAAAGAATTCACGCTCCGCCTGGAGCCACGCAGCCGGGCCGTGGTGCACTACGACATGAAACCGCACAAACGCGGTTCGTTCGAGATGAAGAATGTTTATGTCCGGGTGCGAAGCTGGATGGGCATGTGGCAGCAGTTCACTGCCACGAAAGTCAAGTCGCAGATTCAGGTCTATCCGGATATGAAGCAGCTGGCTGAATACGCCGCCCTGGCCCGCACCAACCGGCTGAGCCTGGTCGGCGTACGCCGGACCCGCCGCATCGGGCAGGACAATGAATTTGAACGGCTCCGCGATTACACACGTGACGACAACTACCGCCACATCGACTGGCGCACCACCGCGCGGCGGAAGAAGCTGACGGTCAAAGACTTTCAGACCAATCAGAGCCAGCGGATCATCTTCATGATGGACTGCGGCCGCATGATGACCAACAACGCGGCCAACGGGCTGAGCCTGCTGGATCATTCGCTCAACGCGATGCTGATGATGAGCTACGTGGCCTTGCAGCAGGGCGACTCCGTGGGGCTGATCTGCTTCAGCGATGGCATCAACCGCTTCGTCCCGGCGCGTGGTTCGATGAATCAGATGAACCAGTTGTTGCACGCTACCTACGACCAGTTCCCGCAGATGGTGGAATCGCGCTACGACCAGGCCTTCATGCATCTGCGTACCCACTGCACCAAGCGCGCGCTGGTGGTGCTGTTCAGCAACCTGATCGACGAAGTGAATTCTTTGCAGGTCCAGCAGTATCTGGGCGCCATGGTGGGCCGCCACCTGCCGTTGGCGGTGCTGATGCGCGATCACCGGCTGTTTGACGCCGCCGACATCGAAGACCCCACCGACGAACAGTTCTACGAGGCAGCCGCCGCGGCTGGCATCCTCACGTGGCGGAAACAGGTGCTGACGGACCTGGAGCACAAAGGCGTGCTAATGATCGATACCTTGCCGGCGGATATGACCGCCAGCCTGGTCAACCGCTATCTGGAAGTGAAAGCCCGGCATCTGCTCTGATTCGCATCGAGGGTTACGTCTACGTTAAACCCGTAGGTCAGGCGCCTGCCTGACGGTGAACCGGAAACCACCTCAAACGACGTCAGGCAGGCGCCTGACCTACGGCTTCAATGCCGGTCGCTACTTGCCGCCTGACCTAGGGGTTTGCGTTGCGCATCAGCCTTCTATCCGCACCTTCGCGGCATTTTAATCGTGCAATTTCTGGGGTTTTGGATTAAACTTCAGTGTCGTTACCCGGGCCGCCAGCTATTCTTAACCTGAGTAACGACCGATGGTTGCTGGCCGTGCACGGCCGGTGACGCCTCAAGGGGTCTATCTGAACTGGTTCAGCGAAGAGATATGATTATGCGCCGCATGCTGCTTGTATTGATCGTAACGGCGATTTCAACCTGCCTGGGTACTGCTGCCACCGCGCAGCAAGGCACCGACGTAGAGCCAAGCGGCTTGATCTCCTCGGTAGCCGCCCGGCGGTACGGCCTGGAACGCAACTGGTACAACCAGATTCAGATCAATCGCAGCCGCGCCCGCGTGAGCAAGATCACCGCGTATCTTAGTTCCACCAAGGCGCATACGGTCTATGTGGTGAATGCTGACGGCCGTAAGTACCAGTTTTCAGAACGCGACCTCGACTTCCTCGGCCAGCCGATTGGCAAAGACAAAGCCAGCAAGATGGCCAACGATAAGGTTGACCGCTTGAAGGCCGAATTCGGCATCGACGCCAAGGTTGAAACCAAAGTCATCCCGCAACTGGTGCTGTACTTCATCAGTAACGATGGGCTCGTGCAGGCAATTGACGGCGAAAACGGCAGCACCCTCTGGGCCCGGTCTGTTGGCCGCCGCAGTTTCCCCACCACCAAGGCGGGCGTGAACGAAGAATACATGGCCCTGTGCAACGGCTCTACGCTGTATCTGCTGGACCGTCACACCGGCAAAGAAGTCTGGAGCCGGCAGGTGGAAGGCGTGCCCGGCGCCGGTCCCGCATTAGGTGACTTCCTGGTGCATGTGCCCATGATCACCGGAATGGTGGAATCGTATGAGATCAAAGATTACCGGCAGCCGCGTGGTTATTTCAAATCGCACGGCAAGGCGCTGCTTCAGCCCATCACCACGCCGCGGAGCGTTGTCTGGGCAACCGATCGTGGTCACGTTTACTCCAACAGCCTCGACCAGAAGGGCCGCCCTCACTTCCGTCTGGAAGCCACCGGCTCTATTACCGCCCCGCCCACTTTTGCCGCACCTAACAAGATTATCTTCACATCGCTCGACGGCTACATCTACTGCGTGGACGAACGCAGCGGCGATCTTGAATGGCAGTTCCCAACCGGACAGCCTATCAGCCGTTCAGCCGTAGTGGCCGGCAAAGCAGTTTATGTCACCACCGACGATGGCGGCATGTTCAAGATCAGCCTGGACGAAGACGCCGGCACCGCAGGCCGCGAAATCTGGTGGACGCCCCGCGTCCGCGACATCCTGACGGTTTCTGAGAAGCGGATCTACTGCCGTTCCTCTACCGGCCGTTTGATCATCGTCAACGCAACAACGGGCGGCCGCATCGCCAGCCTGGGTACAGAGTCGTTGGATTTTATGTACACCAACACGCTGACCGACCGCATCTACATCGGCAGCAAAAACGGTATGATCCAGTGCCTTCGCGAAAGCACTTCGGACTTCCCGCTGATCCACGCCACCGAGCAGGAGAAGCCACAAGAGATCGAACAGGTCGCTGCTGAACCCAAAGACGATCCAATGGTAGGCGGACCCGCCGTTCCAGGTGAAAACCCGTTCGGTGCACCTGCTGGCGCCGCCCCGGAGAACCCCTTCGGCGCACCCGCGGGCGGAGCACCAGAGAATCCGTTTGGTGGAGGCGGCGCCGCCCCCGAGAACCCGTTCGGCGCACCTGCCGGCGGTACTCCCACAACACCTGCCGCGCCTAAGCCAGCCGACAATCCCTTCGGGGGAGACAACCCGTTCGGCGGCGACAACCCGTTCGGCGGCTAACACGAATCCCGGCATTCCATCCCCTCGCCCCTCTGGCATTGGTATCAACACGAGTCTGAGGCACTATCAGTGAAGCGGCTTTGACGCTTTCATATAAGGACAGAAAACTAACCCGAAGCGCGAGCGAGGGACGCCCCGCGTTAGTGCGAGTGGCCCGTTTAAGCTGCTTTCGACTTCGCGCCATTCGGCCAAAACACCTTGTTTTCTGCACTAAATCAAACTTCCCTCGCTTGCGCTTCGGGTTAGTGTGAGTTGCGAGAATATTTGTGTAGATACCAATGCCCCTCTGGGGAGAGGGATAGGTGAGGGGGCAGAATTACCGTTCTTTATGAACGGGTAGCAGAGCAGAAATCAAAGGGCGAAAGACGCTGTCAACGTGCAGCTGATGGTACGGGCAACTTGGCGTGGACTGTTACTTACCGTCCAGGCCCATCTTTGTTTCAA
Source organism: Pirellulaceae bacterium (assembly GCA_965233625.1). GTDB lineage: Bacteria > Planctomycetota > Planctomycetia > Pirellulales > Pirellulaceae. The sequence continues at coordinate 4,158,385 of OZ247499.1, read as the reverse complement.
AGCTGCCTGCGATCTCGTAGAAGATGCCGATACATTCGCTGCGTAGCACACGGATGACGGCTTGTCGCCTTTGTTGCCCTGGCAGTTTGAATTCCACGGCCATGCACGGCTGCGGCACATGCCGCGTGTGAATCAGGGCCAGACCGCCCTTAGAAACATTGAGCGTTGTGGCCACAAACGCGTTTCCCGACGTGCGGAAAGACTCATCCAGCGGCTGCGCTAGAACCGGCACATTGACTTTGATGCGGGCGTCTTTGCGGCGTTCTTCACCTTCGTGGCGTCGCTCAATCACGCGCGAGATCGCGCTGTAACGGCCATCGGGAACCGGCGCCAGGTCTTCCCGCGTGAACTCCATCCGCGCGGGGCGGGCGGCGCGGCGTTCCATATCGCTGCAACCATCGCGCATCAGCCCGTAGATGTGCGAGCCGCACGCGACGCATAACCAGTCGATGCCCTTCTCACCATCTGAGGGTATCCTCAGCGGCAGATCGTGGCTACACACCGGGCAGTTGCGGATAGCTTCGTAAATGCTCAAGGGGAAGGCCTTTCATCACGCAGTTGACGCAGCGGTCGAAGGGCGCCGTGCGCGCACTGCGGCTACCCGAAGCTTAGGTCATAACCTTGCTGTTGATTGTACGGCAGCATTATCTGTGACTAAAATGTTGCCGGAGGTTGTATCTTGCGGGTTGTTCCCAGGTTCTTACTGGTTTTGTATTTATGGCTGATGTCCGTTGTCAGGGATGTGGCACCGTCTACCATCTGGACCCTTCCAGCGGCGGACCCCGCAAGTGCGATATCTGTGGCAAACAGTTAGAGACGCCGCTCGCACCGCCCTCCAGCGGCCCGCCGAAGAAAGTAACGCCCGAAAGACAGTCCAACTTCTACCGCAAGCCAGAGGCGCCGTTGCCTTCACCTGGCGCCCCGGTCCAGCAGCAGGCGCCACCGCCAGCGTCGCAGAGCACTCCAGTGCCTGTAGCCAAGCCCATCGCGCCGCCGGTCACTCCACCACCCGCAGCCGGTTCCGCACAGAACGCCCCGCCGGCTCCTTCCGCACCGGTCGATCCGCAGGCGCCGGTTCCAACAGCCATGCCGGTTGCACCGCCCGTTACACCGCCCATGGCGCCGGCTTCCGGCAGCGGCATTGATCCGCAAGACAGCGCCCAAGACGAAGGCGACAGCGGCATTGATGAAGTCGAAGCCGCGGAAGAAACACCAGCAGAAACCACCCGCCCCGCCAGAACGGCGCCGCGTCCCAGCCGCAAAAACAACACCTGGATGACATGCCTGCTGCTGGTGGTGCTGGGCGTTGTTGTCTTCAGCGCGGTCGGTGGCATCGTAGTCGCACTACGTTTCAAACAGATCCTGGCGATGGCAAGCGGCGACACCATCACCACCACCGGCGGTGGACCTATCATCGCAGTGCCTGCCGGCGCCGTGCAAAGCAACTGGGCAGACGCCACAGAATCCGCCGTCCGCCGCGGCGATGTTCAGGTCAGCATTGTGCGTGTTGAATATGGCGAAGTGCGGGCCAAAGACAACAACAACGCGGTCAAGATCACGGAAGAAAAAGACTACATGCAGATCTATGTTTCCTTAGCCAACAAAGGCGCCACGCCGGTGAACTACGTCAGCTGGTACGGCAACACCTTTGGTCCGGCGGCGGCAACCTTAACCAGCGTCAGCGGCACGCGTTATCAGATGAACCAGTTCACCGGCTTACGTTCAATCCGCGGCCATACAAAATCCGCCACACTCAAGCCGCGCGAAGAAATCAGCGATGTGTTAATCTTCCAGGTCCCACGCGCTTCAGGCGGATCGATGACGGGCGGCTTCCGTCTGTCGCTGCCCGCAGCTGCTTATGGTGAAGAAGGCGAATTCCGCTTTGAATTTCCCGGCAGCTACGTGACGGTCATGCCCGAAAGCACCGACTTCGGCGGCCCGCTCACGGAAGACGCGATGGCCGAAGATGCAATGGCTGCCGACGCGATGGCCGAAGATTCCTGAGCCGCCGCGGCGCCTCTGCAAGATCAGCACTAGCAATGATTGAGAAGCCTGGACCTTGAAAGCATTAGTAACCGGCGCCGGTGGATTTCTGGGGCTTTATCTGGTTGAACAGCTCCTCGCACGCGGGGATGAAGTGCGGACGTATTCGCGTCGCACGTACGCCTCGCTCGACGCTTTAAATGTTGATGCCGTGCAGGGCGACCTGCAGAATAAAGCGGCAACCATCGCCGCCTGCGAGGATGTAGACGTTGTCTTTCACAACGCCGGCGTGGCGGGCATCTGGGGACCGTGGCAGCATTATCATGGTATCAACACCGTCGGTTCGCAGAACATCTTACAGGGCTGTCAGCAGCATGGCGTGAAAGCGCTGGTCTACACCAGCAGCCCCAGCGTGACGTTCAACGGCGATCATCAATCTGGCGTCGATGAGAGCGAACCCTACCCGGACAACTGGCTGTGCCATTATCCGCACAGCAAGGCGCTGGCCGAACAGGAGATTCTGAAAGCCAACGACGCTCATGGGCTGAAGACCTGCGCTTTGCGCCCGCACCTGATCTGGGGCCCGCGCGATCAGCATCTGATCCCGCGATTGCTAGACCGCGCCCGCACCGGCAAGCTAAGGATCGTCGGCGATGGCGCCAACATGATTGATATGATCTATGTTGAGAACGCCGCGCATGCCCACCTGTTGGCCGCGGATGCACTGCTGGCCGGCAGCGATAAAGTGGCGGGCAACGCGTACTTTCTTAGCCAGGATCAGCCCGTCAACTGCTGGGACTGGATCAACGAAATCCTGCAACTGGCCGGCGCCCCGCAGGTCACCCGCCGCATCCCGTTCAAAACTGCCTGGCGCATCGGCGCGGCGATGGAAGCGGTTTACAAAGTCTGCCGTATTCAGTCCGAACCGCGGATGACCCGCTTCCTGGCCGCGCAACTGGCACGCGATCACTACTTCGACATCTCCGCCGCCAAAAACGATTTCGGCTACCAGCCGCAGATTTCGATCGAAGAAGGCATGCAGCGTCTAGGGGCCGAGCTGCGTGATGGTGCAGCGGATACATCGCCGTGAGTGTCGCGTAAACGCAAGACGAAGGAGATCCCATGGCGTTCCGCATAGCCGGCGTCGCAAGTCACACGGGCGATCAACCGCTCGCCGCGCGGCGGATGGTGGAAGCGATGCAGATTGACAGCTTACTTCTGCGATACCTTTCGCCCGGCGCGCTGGCCCGGCTTGCCTGGCAGCGCGAGCAGGACGCGGCCTCTGGATATGTTGAAGAGTTCACCGATGTGTTGAAATCTTTGGGCAAACAACTCGCCAGCCAGACGTTTACCATTGTCACTGACGCCGGTGGTTTGAACCCTGCGGCATGCGCCGCCACGACGGGCCGTGCATTGCAGGCGGCGGAGCTTGGCGGAACTTCGATCGGCATCGTGACCGGCGACGACCTGACGGATCATCCATCCATCCCGAAGACACCAGGCAAGCTGTTGCACGCCAACGCGCAATTCGGCAGCGACGCGGTCGCCGGCGCGTTCAACCGGGGTGCGCGGGTCGTCATCACGGGTGCGATGCCTGCTGCATCCCTGGTGGGCGGCGCGTGCAGCGACCATTTTGGCTGGGAGGCAGATAGTGTGTCGCAGTACGCCGGCGCCGCGGTCGCCGCGCAGGTGTTGCAAGGCGGCGCCGCGGCGCCGGCGCCGCGGTCGCCGCGCAGGTGTTGCAAGGCGGCGCCGCGGCAACGGGTGGAAACTCAACGCGGTGGAGCAAGTTCAATCCTTCGACCAGCACCGGCTACCCGGTCGCGGAAATCGCAGCCGGCGGAAGCTGCATCATCACCCGTCCGCCCCGCAGCGTTGGCGTGGTGAACCGTCACACCGTAATCGAACAACTGTTAACCGGCGTCGAAAACCCGCAAGCGGTGCAGACGCCCGATACGGTGCTCGATCTTTCCGCCATCCACGTGGAAGAACTGCCCACGCAGGGCGCCACTCGCGCGGGCGTGCAGATCAGTGGCGCGGCGGGCAAGCCGCCCAGCAGTGACTATATTGTGTCAGCCAGCTATCAGCACGGTTACGAAGCCAGCGGGCTGATCTTTGTATATGGTCGCGACTGTGTCGAGAAAGCCGAAGCATGCGCCGCGATGGTTTTTGACCGTTTACGCCGCGACGGATTCGAATACGCGCAGTCCCGCGTTGATTACCCCGGCGCCGGGCAGCTCATTCACCCCGCGTCCGCGCCGCCGGAAGACCTCCGCGAACTCACCCTCCGCATCGCCGCCCGCGACAACAACCGCGAAAACATCGCCCGCTTCATCCAGGAATTATCCACCCTCCCAACCAGCGCCCCCGCCGGCATCACCCTCGCCGCCACCCCGCAGATACAACCCACCTTCATCCACCGCCAGACCAGCATTCCCCGCAGCACCATCCAGCCGGAAGTGACAGTCCGCACCGCGGATGAATGGGCGGCGGGTTAATCCGCGTGGGTTAAGGCGTCTACTGAACGGGAATGGGCTGTAGATCTACCTGAAATTTTATACGCGTCGAACTCTGGTCAAGCTGCTCAACCTCGTAGTGGCTTAGCGAATCATCTGAGCCAAGCTGAATCCATGTTGATTCTGGATAACTTCGCACGGTAACCGTCTCCAGTTCCGGGTGATCCAGCAACTGCTCAAGTCCCGCTTGGGTGACCTTTGTGTCGTCGATGGTCAGCATCTGCAGGTTTTTCATTTTGGCGATCTGCCCCAGGTCTTCGTCGGTGACGGGGCAGTTTTCCAGCGTCAGCGATCGCACGTTGTTCATGCCTGCCAACCCCTCCGGTAGACCTTGCGACCAGCTTGTTCCTTGGATGGAAATATTCCGTAGCCGCGATAGCGAAGCAAATTCTGCTTCATCTACCGGGCTGTTTTCCAGCGTCAGCGATTCTAGTGCAGGCAGCGCAGATAACTGCTGGAGTCCACCCGCTTTCAGCCCCTGACAGTCAAATAGAATCAACGTATCCAGTTGCGAGAGCGTATGCAGCCGTTTCAGCCCCTCGCCGGTGATGGCGGTGTTTTCCAGTATCAAGGACTCAATCTGCGTGACCTGTGCCAGGCCTTGCAGGGCTTCGTCGTCCAGCCATTTGCCAGCGAGCAGTACAAAGCGGAGCTGACTGCAATGTTTAAGCTCCGCAAGGCCCGTGGAAGTAACGCTAACATCGCTCAGGCCGATTTCGGTCAGATCGCGTGAACGGCCAGCGAATACCATATCCTTATCATCACATTCTTTATATTCGAGGGAGAGAATCTTAAGCCCAGATTTCCGCGATAAGTAGCGTAGATCGGACTTGCTTTGAGCGCCCTTTAGAAAAGCCGTTTCAATGGTGTCGAACGCTCTGCCACCCGCGGTATCGTCGATGAACCGGTAACCCGACGAAGCAGAGGGTGTGTAGAACATCGGTGGAGCCTTCACCCGCTCTGCCACCTCATGATGATGACGCAGCCGGACCATCCAGAAAACGAACGCCGGCACAGTCAGGCTAAATAGCGCCAGGAAGCACCCGCCCACAACCCAGCAGCCGGCTTTCGACTTTTTTGTCTTCTTGTCGCTCATGATGTCTGAGTCCTGACGCTGCCACGCAATCCACCTCCAACGCCGGCAGGCAGACGCCTAACATTCTATTCCTGCAGCAGATTGCTATCTGAATCTGGCTCTAAATCCGTTGTTTACAACCTCCTGAAACTCAATGTGTGTCGACCTTGCGTTTAATGCTGCAAGGTCTTCCGAAGTTACATCGACGGGTGTGAGAGGTCTTTTGAAGAATTCCACGTCGAGGGTCACCGCAACGGTCTGCAGTTGCGGGTGCTCAAGTAATCTTTCTAAGCCGGCTTTCGTGATTTTCGATATTTCTATGGCAAGCGTCTGCAAGTTCTTCATCCTGGCAATCTGACTCAGGTCTTCATCCGTAAGGGGGCAGCCGGCAATTGCCAGCGTTTGCACGTTGTCCATGCCTGCCAACGCTTCTGGCATACCTTTGGACCAGCTTGTGCCTTCGATGGTGATCTCCCGCAGTTGCGTAAGCGAAGCGAGTTCTTCCGCGTTGACAGGAGTGTCTGTCAGCGTCAGTGATTCCAGCGTGGTCAGCTTCATCAATCCGTTTCCGCTTAGCCCCTGGCAGTCTGAGAGCGTCAGCGTCTTGAGCTGGTTAAGCGTTCGCAGCTTTCCCAGACGGGTAATCGAGGCATCTTCCACGTACAGTGACTGAATCTGCGTTGCCTGGCTTAAGCTATCGAGCGATTTATCGTCAAACCATTTGCCGAGCATGGACACCGAACGGAGGTTGCCGCAGTGTTTAAGTTCGGCAATACCCTGTGACGAAACATTGACACTGGCCAGACTAAGATCCACCAGATCACGCATCCGCCCGACACACGCCATATCCTTGTCGTCAAAGTCCTTGCCCTGCAGCCCGAGGAATTTGAAGCCTGGTTTGCGTGCCAGGTAACGCAGATCCGCCCTGCCCTGCGAACCTTTGAGATTGGCGGATTCGATAGTGTCAAAGGCTTTTTCGCCCACCAGATCGCAGATGTATTTTCCGGCGGTTGACCTGGGGGTCGTAAAGAAAAAGTAGTCTCCCGAATTCAGTCTCGTGGCTATCAGATGATGACGCCGCAACTGACTCAGCCAGATGCCGGCGCCCAGTGCGGTCAGGCTGAATAACGCGAGGAAGCCAGCCGCGACGATCCAGCAGCCAATTTTGGGCTTCTTGTTTTTTGTTTTACGATTCATGGCGTTACCTCGTCTAGCGCCTGGAAGGCGGCTGCATCCGCTGCGGCGCCGCCGGTGCGGAAGAAGCCTTGTGCGTCGACCAGTTCAATCCAGCAGTCCGGGTGGCGTTGATGAATGGCTGCCACGCCTGCGGACGTGACACCTGGACCCACGGATAGGTACGTCAGCTGCATCTGCTGTGCGATCACTTTCATCCCCTTATCGGTCACGTTGCTTCCTCCCAGACGCAACCAGGTCAGCGTGGTTATCCTGGCGATAGCGGGCAGGTCTTCATCGGTCACATCGACATCCCGCAGATCAAGACGCATCAAGCCTGGCAAAGTTGCGAGCGTGCCTGCTGACTGGCTATTCCACAATTCGCTTGAGAGTTCCAGATTATTCAACTGCTTCATCCCGCGAAGCGAATTCAGATCCGCGTCAGATAACGGCGTTTTGCGAAGGAAGAGCTGCTTAAGTGACGTGAGATCTTTCAGATGAGATAAACCCGCACCGGTCGCGTTCTTACACTCGTTCACCACTAGGTATTCCAGCTGCGTCAACTGGCTTAAGTGCTTGAGCCCGGCAGCGGTGATACTGGCCGACTCGATGGTCAGGCCGCGTAGCTGCTTCATGTCTCGCAGGCCCGATAGCACGCGGTCGTTCACCCAGGCGCCCTGCAGCGTCAGGTATTGCAAAGCGGCACAGCGGCGGAGCTGCGCCAGGCCGGTCTGCGTTACGCCTGTCTCTTCCAGCCGCAGAAGATTGAGATTGGCGGCGGACGCAACATGCTGCATGTCGGCGTCGTCGAAACTTGCGCCCTTGAGTTGCAGGGTTTCGAGCCCCGGTTGCTGGCAGAGCCGTGGAAGCTGTCTGCGGCCATCTTCACCACGCAGACGCACCGAAGTTACCGAAGCAAACGCGTTGTCGCCCGCCATCCACCGCACCCAGCGGTTGCCCGGCGGCGGGCTGCCACTTTGCTGATGGGCCAGCGACATCTGTTCATCCAGCGACTGCAACTTCGCGACAAACTGATCGTGGCTTCGCAACCGGCCCAGCCACAGACTGAACACCGCCACAGAAATCGAAAACAGCGCGAGGGCCGGAAGCAGAACGTACTTCCAGCCGCCGCGTTTCGGTGTGCGTTTGCCCTCCATGCTGGCCGCCTTTCTAACCGCGGTACCTATGGCGACATTACAGCCGCTTCAACCGCGAGACGCGGCCGCTGGCGACCCATTCGGCGACGAAGATGTTACCGTCAGGATCGAAGCAGGCGTCGTGCGGATGGACGAATTTGCCGTCGATCCACTGGCTTTCATTCCCGCGTACTTTCTTACCGGCTGCGGTCGAGATGCGTTTAACGTCCGAGCCTAACTGGGCCGCCACTTTGTTTTTGTCATCCAGCAGCGTCACGCGGGCGACCAGTTCGGGCACCAGCAGCAGATCTTTCCAGGTGTCGCAGTTGGCCGGCAGACCGAAGCCTTCGATCGTTTCCACATACTCGCCATCCAGGGTCAGATACTGCAGCGTGTTGTGGGCGCGGTCGCAGACGACGATCATCGGTTCGCGGCCGGGGCGATCGTCTATCCAGATGCCGTGTGGCGTTTTGAATTTCCCTTTGCCATCACCCGGCCCGCCAAAGCTGCCCACATACTTAGCATCTTTGTCGTAGCGGTGGATGTAGAAGCTGCCGTAACCATCGGCCAGCAGGAATCCGCCGCCGGGCGGGAAGGCGAAGTTGGTGGGCATGAAGCGGTTGCGGCCCCAGATTTTCTTGGGGTCGGTGGCCTCTTCTTTGGCGAACACGCCGGCCTTCATTGGTGCGCGCTGTTTCCAGACGGTTTCGCCTTGGAGCGTCAGCTTGGCGAACTCTTTGACCTGTTGATAGGCGCAGACATACAGGAAGGTTTCATTACCTTCTTTGCGGACTTCGATGCCGTGGCCGCCGCCCTGAAACTCGCTGCCAAAGGCGCGGACGAACTTGCCGTCTTTGTCGAAGACGAAGATCGACGGATGGTCTTTCAGATTGGCGCGGCCTTCGTGAATGACATACAGCATGCCCTCTTCATCCACCGCCACATTGTGCGTGGTCTGCCAGGTGTACTTCGATGGCAGTTGCGGCCAGTTGTGCTCCACTTCAAACCGGTGGTCGCCGCTGCCGAGCACCAGCTTAGAATCCGACTTTTGCGCCGTAATCACCGCCGGCGCCGCTACCGTGGCTGCCGCCCCCGCAGCAGCAGAAGCGAGGAAACGGCGGCGAGAGACAGAATACCTGGTCATGGCGGAACTCCTGGAATGTGTGGGATAAGCAAAGAGTATCCCGGTCAATATAGCCGTTATCACCGCACCTTTCCTGCGAACAAGTCGCCTGCGGGCTAAACTAATAACAGGCGGCAATGAAAGAAGCTGGAATTCGCACGCATGACGAAAGTTAAACAAATTCAGTCGACGCGTCCCTTGAGGGAGAGTGTGTACAGCATGCGGCTGGTTTGCTGCTTCGTCGCAAACGCACTATGTAGCATGGCGAAAGCGCTGCTACGGTGTCTTGCATGTGAGCTGCTCCCCGTCACCTCAGCCCTCTTCCCGGAGGGGCGAGGGGGCACGATAGTCTTTCTCATCACCATCGCGTTGTTTGCTACGCCGGTCTTTGGGCAGTCACCCACGGAGACGCGACGCACTTTAGAAGAGAAGTTCGCCACTCGACTGGAGCAGATGGCGGCGAAGTGTGACGAGTTCGGTATGAAGGATGAAGCCGCCGTCACCCGGTCGTGGCAGCCTCCGCGACTGGAAGGACGGCAGACGTTCGTTCTGCCAGGCGCCGGTGAGTTGAAGCCGCCCGTTGCTGCGGCCAAAGCGAATGTCAGGTTCTGGCACCAGGCGTTCACCAGCGCTTGCAGGAAACATGCAGCCGCGCTGTTTCCGCTGGTGGAACAATATCTGGCAACTGGCGATGCGGCCGGGGCTTATCAACTGTTGCACGAAGTCGCCCGGCAGGACCCCGCGCACCCTGTGGCCCGTCGTGTGCTGGCCGGGGCTAGTACAACCGGCAGCCGCATCCGGCAATCACGCGGTAGGACACCGTTCCGCCTGTGCAACTGGCAGGCCGGGAAATACTGGAAGGTGGAGTCACCGCACTTTCAGATTTACACCAACCATTCGCCCGGCGAAGCGATCGAGGCGGCCCGTTATCTGGAGCAGGTTAACGACATCTGGCGGCAGATGTTCTTTCTGCACTGGAGCACTGCCGATGCCTTAAAGACCGCCATCGAACGCAAGGCGCCGCTGCCTGGCTCTGACAAGAAGCACAAAGTTGTGCTGTTCAAAAGCCGTGAGGATTACATTCAAACGCTGATTAAAGAAAACCCCAACATCGGCGTCTCGAAGGGCTATTACGCCTACGACAGCGGTTACTCTCTTTTCTATGCCGCCGGTGAAGGGACACGGGCGACGTGGGCGCACGAGGCGACGCATCAACTGTTTCAGGAGAATGGCATCGCGGTCAAAGACTGCGGCGCCGTGCAGAACTTCTGGATGCTGGAAGCGGTCGCGCTGTATATGGAATCAGTGCAGTTCCACGGCAGATACGCCACGACCGGCGGGTTTGATGCGGGGCGGATGCAGATGGCGCGGTTCAACGCGTTGTATGGCGTGTTCTATCTCCCGCTGGAAGAACTGGCCGCCATCGGTCGCGATAAGTTCAACACCGATCCGCGCATCCGCAAGATGTACACGCAGGCGGCCGGTCTTTCGCACTTTCTGTTCGATGCAGACGGCGGCTCCTACCGGAAGCGGACCATCGATTTCCTGCGGCTGATCTATCAGGGCCGCGACACCGCCACCGCGTTGCCGCAACTACTGGGCGTCAAGTTCACGGAGATTGACGAGCAATATAAATCCTTCTTAAACGTCACGGACAAAGACCTGTTGCAACGGGCGGCGCCGTCCACGGATGATACCTTGCTGCTGCTACCCAACACGCAGGTTACCGATGCGGGGCTGGCCGGGCTGAAAGAGTACGGCCATCTGGAATGGTTGAATCTTGGCCGCACGGCAGTCAGCGATATGACGCTGCTTGCGCCATGCACCGGGCTGACGCGTCTGGACCTGGATGGAACGCAGATCACCGGCGCGGCATTGCCGGCGCTTGCTAGTTTGCCGCGGCTTGAATCGCTGGATCTTTCGGGGACGAAGATCGACGATGCTTCGCTGCAACATCTTGCGAAGCTGCCCGCACTAGAGGAACTCTACCTGACCGGCACGCGGATTACGGACCAGGGGCTACGTCACCTGCACGGCATCAAAACGTTGAAGGTGGTGGATACCGGAAACTCCGCCGTCACGCCCGCCGGTGTCGCAGCGTTAAAGGCGGCGCTGCCAGGGCTGCAGAAGTAGATTTCGACTACGGCTGCAGCGTCATGCGCTCATGCGTAACGGTGCGCGGCGGACGCCGGAGTTATCGCGGACGCGCTGGCGGAGGTTGTCCAGAACAAAGGCGGCGTGCAGACGCAGGTTGTAGAACTCCTGCATGTACGAAAGCGGCACATCGATCTCCGCCAGTTCGCGTTCGAGCTGTTCCAGGTTCTCAATATCTTCCGCGTACGAGTCTGCATGTTCGCCGTCGCGGAGCTTCATATCCACGGCCCGCAGCACGGTGTACCAGCGGTAGATTTTGGAACGTATCCGCCAGCGGTACATAGGCGGTGCGAATTTCAGCAGCGGAAACAGCAGTGTGAACATCGGCAGCAGCAGCAGCTTCACCCGGTCTAACCAGGCTGCGAACCAGAACGGCAGGTAGCGGTAGAAAAACGATGGCCCTGTTTTCAAGAAGCGTCGGGCGTCGTAATTCAGCGGATAGTCCACATGGTCAGCCGATGGAAAGGCGCCCGGTTCTTCCAGCATTCCGCCTGCATAGTGTACATCGCGGGCGGCGCCCAGGATCAGCGGAATCAGTGCGTGGTGCAGATCATCGCGGGCAACCAATGTGGCGGCGGGCGCCAGCAGCTTGATGTCGCGCGGTGGATTGTTGCCACGGAAGTTGCTCAGACCTTCCGGCGCGGTGACACTCGCCAGAAACCGGTGCTTGCGCCGGAAAGCAGGTGCCTGCCGGAAGTTCATCAGGCGGATGCCGGGCGCCTTCATTAATCGCTGCACAATCTCTGACTGCGGCGCGACGACAAAAAACGCGGCGTCAATCTCGCCCTGCTCCAGCAGGCTGGCTGCATCGGCGCCGCTGTCGGCGGTTAGTACGGTGTCGTTTAGGGCAGTGCCGTCAGCGCTGGTCAATTCAGCGTCGGCCAGCAGCATGATCGCTACGGCCCGCACGCCGCTGCCTTCGCCGCCGATGGCGATCCGCCGGTTGCGTAAGGCTTCTAGATAGTTAACGGGTTTGTCGCTGCGACAGAAAACCCAGACGGGCTCCAGATACAGGCTGGCCAGCGATTGCAAGCCACCCTTTTCGCGCGGCTTGGCCAGGCCGCCCTGCACCATGGCGATGGATGCTTCACCACTGCGGAGCAGTTGCGTATTCTCGACAGAACCGGCCGTCTCGCGGACTTCGACTTCGATCCCATCTTTGGCCAGCAGTGTTTTGTATTGCTGTGCGAACTGGTAGTAGGCGCCGTCTTTCCGGCCGCTGGCAATGACGATCTTCCGCGGGCACTTTTTTCCCAGTAGCCATGGGGCGGCGGCTGCCGTTGCCAGCGTTGCGATCACTGCCAGAGTCAGCCACAACGGCTTGCGTTGCACAAATTCACGTACCCAGGCCATCGCAAAATCCCCCGCACATCCGCACAAATTCCCGCAGGCTTATACGCGAAGATCCCGTCACGCCACAAGCGGAAAAAGTTGCGGAATATCGCAGACCTGCCGGGCGCCTTCACCTCTTTAGAATGCAGTTAGGCTGGTGAAATCCCGATCTGCCGGGTGTCGCCCTGCTGGTTTGCCTGCCAGGCTTCGTGCGTGTCTAAATCCAGGCAGGTCAGCCAGCCGCCGCCGTGGGCGTAGGTGTCGATGCAGATAATGTGGCCGTGATTTGCGGGCAGGCCATTCTTCTGCGAAGCATGGCCGCAGATCATGGTTTTGCCCGACTGGTGGGGCGCCGCGATGCCCATCGGCGTATCGAAGTTGCCCCAGTGCAGCCACATGCCTTGCTGCTGATGAAGGGGTGTGTCCGGGTGCACCGCGGCGTGCACGCAGAAGCAGGTTTCCTGTTCGTAATAGTCCAGCAGACCATGCTGCAAGAAGTCCCAATGGCCACCAGGCACATCGACCAGTTCGCCCGGTCCCAGGTGCGAATAAGAATCGAGCGTCGCCTGACCGCCCATACTTTTCCAGTTCTCCAGATCTTCTTCGCACTCGCGGGCTTGCAGCATGACGATCTCGTGATTGCCGCGCAGCGGACGAAGTTGCCCGGTGCGGGCGCGGGCCATGAGCCAGTCCACCACCGCAAAAGAGTCAGGCCCGCGGTCCACGTAATCGCCCAGCGTGATCACCAGGTCGTCTTCAGCAATGCCCACAAACTGCTCCAGCGTCTGTAGCGCCTGGAAACAGCCGTGGATGTCGCCGATCGCTAGCCTTCGCATCGAACGCCTATCGTGAAACGGTGGGGCATGCCAGTACAAACGAAAGAAGCCCGGCAATTTCCGTCAGGAAACAACCAGGCTTCTTATTGTCGGCCGCTGGCGGCAGCCTCGCAACCGTGGCATGGGCGAGGGGTGGCATGGGTGAGGGGATCTGACTACCGCAGTGCGAAGCGGTAGTGGTGGATAATGGTGCCGCTGGTGATGTCGCCCTGCGGCTTGTAGGTAGTCGTCCAGCCGCGGCCGTTCAAGCCGCCGGACGATGCGCCCCAACGCTGACCGCGGTTGTTTTCAGCCCACACCTTATAGAGGCTGCCGTTTCTCTGCAGGCCGTTGAGTTTGCTGAAGCTAAAGGTCACCGTCTGACCAGCGCCCACCGTCTTCCAGACAAAGCGGTTGGATTGTGCATTCGCATTGTTGCCGCGGAAGTGGATGCGGAACGTCTGCGTGCGGCCCGTATTATTCACCAGATAAACGCGGGTTGGTCCGCTGCTGAAGGCCGGCAGCGTATAGCCGCTGTCAGCAGGCCGCCGGTTCCAACCCAGACGATGCTGGTCAAACTTCCGCGCCGATTTGCGGACGTCGGAATTTTTGTTCGTTGGATCAATGCGCTTCAACCCGCCAACCGAGAACTGCGCGTTGGCAGTGGCTGCGAGCGTTGCGAATACAGCAGTAACGGCAACAGCAGTAAGGACTTGGGCGATTTTCATAATTTTCATCCGTAAGTGTGTGTTGGGAAGTAAGTGAAGCTGCCAAGTGAAAACGCAACAGCCGCGCCAATGGCGTTTCTTACCTGGAGAAATTCACGCAAGTGACTTTTATGAAAGGACTTGTGGCCTTCTTTGATTTTCGGCAGCCCGTAGATTCACAGCACGAATGAACTCAAAATGAATGCACTTCTGTTAATCCGAATGAGTACACTGCGGTGCTCACAATCTTGAAGAGTCGCGCAGACTTTAATCTTTTTTCTGCGATTGGCGCAAATTGCGGGAATCTCTAGAGTGCCCCGTCGCTGCACCGCAAGCCGGGAGAAAAAGCGGCCCGTTTCCGCCAAGGATGGCGGCAAATAGGCAAAGCGAATTCCCCCGCACCGTGAGATCGCGGAGGGTGCAGCCGGACGGATCGCGTGAAAGGAACTCACGCGGCTAGACTCCACGGAGGGAAACGATGGTCTCTTTGCAATCGCTGATGCTTTTTGCTGCGTTGGCAGCACCCGGCCAGGACGGCGGCGCCATGCTGCTGGATGTAAGCGCCTCTTGGTGCGGCCCCTGCCAGCAGATGAAGCCTGTTGTCCATAGCCTGCAACGGGAGGGCTATCCGGTCAAAATCGTCGACTTTGACCGCCATCGTTCCTACGCAGAGCAGCAGCTTGGCGTGAAGCGGATTCCGACGTTTGTGCTCGTCAAGAACAACCGCGTCCTTGCACGGCACGAAGGCCCGATGAGCCGCCAGGGCTTGATCGAGATGATGAACCGTGGCGGTGTGAAACTGCCTGGTATGAAGTCAACGCCACAGTTGGCTTTACCTGAAAAAGGGCACGCGCCTCCTCCTTTCGATTTAACGCCCATTCCAACTACGCCGCGATCAGCCCGGGACGAATCGCAAGACACGGGTTACAAAGGGGGTGGCGCGTCTCCATCAAGCGCGCAGATGGGCGACGCGTGCGATCCGGCGCAGCTTGCGGGTCTCTCGGCAACGGAACGCCGGGCGATGCTTGCGACCGTGCGGATTCATGTTTCGGACGCCTCGGGCGAATCGGTGGCGACGGGCACCATTATTGATACGCACGGCGACGAAGCACTGATTCTGACCTGCGGCCATGTATTCCGCGATTCTAAAGGCAAAGGCCGTATTACGATCGACTTCTGTGCACCCGGCACCCGTGCTGCGACGCGGGGAACACTTATTATCTACGACGCCGACAAACACGATGTTGGTCTTATCAGCGTGCGGCCCGGCGTGAAAGTAACGCCTGTCGAAGTTGGCACCACCGCTTTCAAACCGCAACGCGGCGTTAGCGTGTTCAGCATTGGCTGCGACCGTGGCGCCGATGCTTCGATCCGCCGCAGTCGCATCAACAGCGTCAACCGTTACGATGGTCCGGCCAATATCCAGGTCGCCGGTCAGCCCGTAGACGGACGCAGCGGCGGTGGATTGTTTGACTCCACCGGCAAGTTAGTCGGCATCTGCAACGCTGCCGATCCGACCGATGACGAAGGCATCTACGCCGCACTGCCGTCCATTCACACGCAACTGGCGCGCATCGGGCAACAGCGGCTTTATGAAATCAAGACGGTGAACACGCCTCAGACTGGAAAACTTGAAACCCAGCCTCCAGGGCGTCCCGCACCTGCTGCCCCGCGCGGCGATGGCGTGGAAGTGTTTATCATGGTCCGTCCCAAGGGCGACCCCAATGCTGAGCCCCAGCAGATCCTGCTGCAGAATCCCTCGCCAGAGTTCCTCAAGCAAATCAAGCTGGAAAAACAACGTCAACAGTCCGATGCCCACGCAGCTGCGAGCGACGGCCCCCTGATTCGTGCTCAGTCTGAATAAGGCGCGTTATTGCAGACGCCGGATTAAACCTGCACGCGTGGTGAAACTCATGCGGCCCGCCCTCACAGGCTTTGCTCTGCTGTTGCTCTTATCGGGCTGTAAGCATATTTACCTGGTTCCTGAGAAAAAAGAACCAGAACCGCGACACCTGCAAACGGCGGACTGGCTGCAGTTTTGTGTGGATGACGATGGATCAGGCGGTCCGCAATGCCGCCGTGTGACGGACCCGGCAACCATGTTGCGGCTTGCTCACATTCACGACAGAGCCCACTGGAAATCCTGCGATTCATCGCCTCTGAATCCGATGCATGATCATCAGATTCATGTCTACCGCGGAGACGAACGCTTGTGGACGATCTATTTTCCTGCAAGCTGCCAGATACATGAATACGTTGAGGACGAAGGGTGGCAGTACGCCGAACTGCGCGAGGCGGACCGCGACTGGATTGAATCGCTGTTCCCACGCAGAAAAGTCAGCGGCGGTGCTGTCCAGTCGCTATCGTTGCCAGGCGGCTTCCCACCCATCACGGACGCATTTCCACCGTTTGAATAGTGCAATGCACCACCGGTTGTGAGGCGTCGTCGGGCGGTGTTACTTTCGCGGACGCGTGCTGCGATACAGATTGGTTAACGGCCGCCCCGAAACCCAGTCCCACTGAAGTGAGTTACGGGTCGCGTTGCCCTGTGTGTCTTGCAGGTAGATCTTGTGATTCTTCTTGTAGACGCTGACACCGTGAACCAGGGAGATATCGCTGTTGTGGTTGATAAACATCGGCAGCGTTTCGTCCTTCACCGCGTGCACCGGATACATCAGTCCGCCGAGTAATTCTGTGCGGGCGCCGTTGCGGTTCTCAATCTTGGTGCTGAGATATTCCGTCTTCATTCCCAGCACCCACAGCGTGCCGCCGTTGTTTATCACCTCGGGCACGCCTTTGGTTTCCGGATTCAACTGTCTGGCCCAGACGCGCTGATGCTGGTTGAAGCGGAATTTACCGCCCGAGTCCTCGATGTACAGCTCACCGCAACTGGCGGCTGCCGAGATGTGCTCTGCGTTGCAGTGCCGCACGATTAACGTCGTGGGCGAATCGTGGCGGATGTGCGCAGTCGTCAGCATGTGAAACTGCACCTGCGGCAGCGTTTTATCCAGCACGAACGCCGGGCCGTTTTCCGGCGCACCGGGCATGCCGCTTTCGACCTTCAACTTGGGCGAGGATCCCATCAGCGTGCGGACGCTTCCGCGGATGATGACATCCTGGTCGATGCGGTAACGCTCTCCCGGCGGAAAGTAGACCAGCGGTTTGCCCGTGTCGATGGCGGCCTGAATAGCGTCGGACCAGTCGCCCTCTTTTACCAGCGATGCATGATTCCGCACGTTCTCCCACTGCGATGCCGGAGGCAGCGGGATGACGGGTGTCTGTTTGACCGGCAGTTTCAGCGAGCCTTTGCCGCCGTCGTCAAACATCTGCTGCTGCGGACCGGTGAAATACTCTTCAATCTGCGGGTCAGCATGCGAAGCCAGTGTGGTTTCCTGCTTCTCTTTGTCCACGCGCGTTTCGTGCAGCGTGCGACCATAGCCCGCAACCTTCACGTCGCGCAGATAGACCGAAGCATTTGTTGACTGGATCGCCGTGTTGGCCGCATCGCCGCCGTTGAGCTGGCTGTTGATCAACACCACCAGGCCGCCGCCACGATTGATCACGGCAGGCGCCTTGTTGTTGCTGGTGACGTTCTCCATGGAGAGCACGTTGCCGCCGTTCTCGATGGCCGCCACACGCTGGTTCTGCAGCCGGATGCCAGAGAAGACGAGGCTGTATTCGCGATGTGCCGCCGAGATGCCGTAATCGAAACCTTCGATCTCGATGTTCTTCATCAGACAGGGACCGGGCCAGCCGCGTTTGAAGTCCAGGCCCACCATCCCGGCGCCATCGCCCGAGCGGATATTCACATTCTCAATACAGCCCAGATTGTTGCAGTGAAAATCCAGACCCAGGGCCGACGGATTTCCGCTGCCTGTATGGATGGAAAGATCGAAGATGTAGCTGCCAATGGCGTTGCCCGCCCGCTGCCGCCGCGTGCGTCCGACGTAAGGCCAGTCGTAGCCGACGGCGAACGCAGGTTTGGGTACATCGGGCG
Organism: Pirellulaceae bacterium; assembly: GCA_965233625.1. Classification (GTDB taxonomy): domain Bacteria; phylum Planctomycetota; class Planctomycetia; order Pirellulales; family Pirellulaceae. Next base: position 4,140,374 of record OZ247499.1, on the reverse strand, counting down.
TCTGATACCCTTTCGCTTTATCGGCTAGGCGGATGACCGTTTTCCCGGCGCCGGCGCCACGCACCACCATGAAGCGACTGAACCGGATCGAGTCCGTAATGAGATATTCACCCGCCGGGAAATAGACGGTCTTATATTCCAGCGGCACGCGGTTTTCGTTTTCGGCAAACGCCCGGCGGATAGCTGCGGTGTCGTCATGCTTGCCATCGCCGATGGCCCCGTAGTGCAGTTTTACATCTACGTGGCCGTAGTCAGCAGGAAACGCGGGATGCTTCTCTGGCGTGAAATCAACATCCGCCAGCTCCACATCGGATGCACGCAGAAACTCCCACGGCTGCAGCGCCTTGGCCGTACAACGACATTCATCGATGCTTCCATCGAAAGGTTCACGACGGGCGCCCTTGGGCATATCGCCGGCGGTAAGTGTGGATAGATCCCAGGAAGGCGTCTGCTCGAGCACGGCGGAAGATTGCAACTGATAGTCCAGGTAGAACGCAACGGCCTTCGTCTTCGCATCCCAGGTGAATGCCACATGCCGCCAAGGCGTTTCACCACGCACCATGGACAAGCCGCCATAAGAATTCCGCGATAGCTGCACCTTCCGTCCGGCGGTGTAAACATGCGCCTGAAACCAGTGGTAGCTGTGCGGCGGGCGACTGCGATACACGCCCACCTTCAAACCATCTTTACCGCCACACCCGATGGCGACACTAAACCCGCGCGGCTGCAACTTCAGGTCCGCGGCAGGACGCACAAACGCCTCCACCGTAAAGCTATCGCCCGGCTGAAGGTCAGTAGGCAATTTCACGCCAGCCTTCGCCACCGGCCGCGCAGACTGATTACGCAGCGAACCACGCGTCTGCGGTGAATAAACAAACCGCCCCGGCACATCCACCTGCGAAGCATCTTCAAACCGCAACACCTGCGCAGCACAAGGCGAACCACTCAACAAGAACAAGACAAGCGAGAAAACGCAGCCGAACCTGACTCGCCGTCTCCTACGGCTGAGAAAACCAAAACGAGAAATGGAGAATAGACGTGCTGAACCCGGAACTGTCCGGGTTGGCAAAGGCTGAAAGACGGACATATCTATGGCTCGTTATCGTTGATCGCAATGTCAACATGTCACTATGGGTCAATGTGACATGTTTATGTCACCCTGGTAAGGAGGCGACGGATATAACTTTCACCATAGTGCCTCACGCCCCGCAGGTCCAGCAAAGGCAATTGACGGCGAGTCCCTATGAGCACGCAAAAAGATTGTATTCACCACATGTTGCCTTACACTACCGGGAGTCGCACCCGTTGTTGAAGAAACACTTGAGGAGAAAGTTGAGATGAAGCGCGTCATCACCTTACTGCCGCTGACCCTTCTGGTCATCGCCAGCGCCTATGTTGCAAACGCCGCGGAGCCTGAGTTCGACCGCCGTGTACTGCCCGTCCGCGAGCCTGCCTTTAAGGGAACAATCGGTTTGCGGCCGGAGGAGTCCAAGACAGACTTTCCGCAAGAGGTATCCGCGCCGAAGGACGCCCCCAACGTGCTGCTGATTCTTACCGACGATGTCGGTTTCGGCGCGAGCAGCACATTCGGTGGCCCCATTCCGACACCGTCGTTTGATCGCGTCGCAAACAACGGTTTACGGTTCACCCGCTTTCACACCACGGCGCTCTGTTCGCCCACCCGCGCCGCGCTGTTGACGGGCCGCAACCACCACAGCGTTGCAACGGCCTGTATCATGGAAGCCGGGGTCGGCTACCCGGGCTACAACACAGTCGTCCCGAAGACCAAGCGCGGTCTGGGCAACATTCTGAAACTGAATGGTTACAACACAGCCTGGTTCGGGAAGAATCATAACGTACCCGACTGGCAGACGAGTCAGGCTGGACCATTCGATCTTTGGCCCGTGGGTCTCGGCTTCGAGTATTTCTATGGCTTTGTCGGTGGCGACACCAACCAGTGGGCGCCCGCGATCACCGAAAATACCCGCCCCGCAGAACCGCCATTGAACGACCCTAATTATCACTTTGATCAGGACCTGGCGGCCCGGTGCATCAAGTGGATCCGCATGCAGCAAGCCGTCGCTCCGGACAAGCCATTTCTGGCGTACTACGCGCCTGGCACAGCGCACGCGCCGCACCACGCGCCGAAAGAGTGGATCGCGAAATTCAAAGGCAAATTCGACGACGGCTGGGACAAGCAGCGCGAACTGACCTTCGCCCGGCAGAAGAAGCTGGGCATTGTGCCAGCGGACGCCAAGCTGACTGAAAGATCACCTGGGATTCCCGCCTGGGATTCTCTTAATGCTGACCAGAAGAAGGTCTTCGCCCGCATGATGGAAGTTTATTGCGCGGCGCTGGCCCATTGCGATCATCAGATCGGCCGCGTCATCGACGCCATCGATCAGGCGGGAGAACTCGATAACACGCTCATCATCTTCATTCAGGGAGATAATGGCGCCTCCGCCGAGGGTAGCCCGCAGGGTCTGCTGAATGAGATGACCTTCTTCAACAACATTAAAGAGCCTTTTTCAGAAGTCTTAAAACGGATGGATGAACTGGGCGGGCCGAAAACCTTCAACCATTATCCCATCGGCTGGGCTCACGCGATGGATACCCCGTTCCAGTGGACGAAGCAAATCGCCAGCCATTTTGGCGGCACGCGCAATGGAATGGCCATCAGCTGGCCCGCCGGTATTAAAGCCCGCGGTGAAATCCGCAATCAGTTCCATCATGTGATTGATGTCCTGCCGACAATTCTCGAAGCTGCCGGCGTCCCTCAGCCGGATCAGGTCTACGGCGTTGATCAGGCGCCGGTCGAAGGCGTCAGCATGAAATACGCGTTCGACGATGCAAAGGCGGAATCGAAGCGTAAGACGCAGTACTTCGAGATGTTCGCCAACCGGGCGATCTACCACGACGGCTGGGTGGCGACGACGACCCCCACCACGCCGCCCTGGGTCAGTGTTGCGAAGAAAGTGGATCCCATCGATGGCTACAACTGGGAGCTATACAACATCGAAGAAGACTTCACCCAGGCGAACAATCTGGCGGAACAAGAGCCGCAACGCCTGCGTGAATTGCAGCGGCTGTTTTACATCGAGGCCGTGAAGTACAACGTACTGCCGCTCGACAACAGCAAAGTAAAACGCCTCGATGTGAACAACCGGCCCAGTAATATCCGCGGGAAGAAGGAATTCACCTACTACGAAGGCATGACCCGTATTCCCGAAGGCGGCGCACCCAATCTCAAGAACAAGTCGTTCGGCGTCAGCGCCATCATCACGGCGCCTGAAGGTGGCGCAAGCGGAATGCTGATGACGCAAGGCGGGCGGTTCGCGGGCGTCGGCCTATACGTTCTGAAGGGGAAGCCTGTCTTCGTCTACAACCTCTGTGGCGTCGCGAGCTACGAGGTGGCTGCCACGGAACCGTTGAAACCCGGCAGACATGTGGTGACCGTCGATTTCAATTACGACGGCGGCGTTGGCGGAAGCGGCACGGCGACGCTGACGGTTGACGGTGCGAAAGCCGCCACGCGGAAGATTCCCCGCTCGATCCCCTTCCGCATGTCGCTCGACGAGACACTCGATTTTGGCGAAGACACAGGCACGCCCATCAGTGAAGACTACAAAGTGCCCTTCAAGTTCAACGGCGAAATCGAAAAAGTTACGATCAGCATCGCTGACCACAAGTTGACCGAAGCGGAACTAAAGAAGTACCGCGAAGGCCGGCTGAAGGCCGCGCTGGCTGAATAGTCGTAGAAAAGGTGGCCGAGGCGGGACTCGAACCCGCACGGGAGTTACCTCCCACGGGATTTTAAATCCCGGGCGTCTGCCAATTCCGCCACTCGGCCGTTTCTGGTAGGAGTTGGTGCAGCGTCTTAGGTTCTGAAGATATCGTTTCCGGCGGGAATCCTCAACATGCTGTGGCAAGGTTGCGCAGCATGTGGAATTGCCCGTGCTGCTGCCATGGGTGCGGCGTTCCGCCGCATGCTAATGGCGGTTCCGATGGCGATAGAGCGTCTGAAATGGGAATTATTGTGAAAATAGGTCACATTCCGATGTTTTTTTAGCTAAGATCGGGAACTGAGGGGATCCAAATTTAATTTGGCGGTCCACGTGCCTGTTTCACGAGTTGCCAGTTAACTGATTGAAATTAGATGATACCGCGTCAACGACTTGACCTTGGTTGGAATGACATTCTTTCAGGTCTTGTTTACTGCCTTACGCCCAGTAACCGCGAAGCCGCACACGACCGTGTGGCTGATTACTGGTCGAGCGCCGAAGATACCGTCGTCAGCATCTCGGAACGCAGCAGCTTTGATCTGGTGCTTGAAGCACTGAATCTGCCCGCTGGTAGCGAGATCCTGATCACGTCGATGAACATCAAACCGATGTTCGAAGCGATCAAACGCCATAATCTGGTCGCCGTCCCGGTCGACGTGGATATGGCAACGCTGGCCGCCAACCCGGAGCAGCTGGAAGACCGGCTCTCTGGCAACACCCGCGCCATTCTAGTCGCCCAGCTTTTTGGCAGCCGGCATGAGGTGGACAACATCGTGGAGTTCGCCCGCAAGCACGATCTGTTCTTCTTCGAAGATTGCGCTCAGGCCTTTACGGGCGACGGCTACACAGGACACCCGGATGCAGACGCGGTGATGTTCAGCTTCGGGCCGATTAAAACCTGCTCCACCATCATGGGCGGGATCACACGGTTCAAAGACACGGCTATCGCGGCCGAGGTAAAACGTCTGCAATCGCAGTGGCCCGTGCACAACCGCTTCGGCTACATGCGGCTGCTGATGCGGTTCGCGTTGCTCATCACGCTGAGCAAACGCTGGCTGTTCACGCCCATCATGGGGCTGCTTGGCTGGATGGGTGTGCACCCTTCCGAAGTCAACGGCACGGTGCGTGTGTTCGGCGGTAAGGACGAAGTGAAGAAGTCGCGTCAGCAGCCTTCCGATGCGATGTACCGGCTGTTGCTGAAACGGCTGAAGAACTTCGACACGGCCACCATCGACCGCCGGAAACAGGTGGCGCAGACAGTCGCCCAACGGCTGCCCGCTTCGGTCTTCCTGCCCGCGCAAGACGCCCCGGTGCATAGCTACTGGATCTTCCCGGCCAGGGTTGCTAATCCCATTGCGTTAATGAAGCACCTGCACAAAAACGGCTTCGACTCGATCAACAAGTACTCCAGCTTCATCATTCCCGAAGGCGCCGCAGGAGAAGAAGATCCCTGCCGGGAATCGCGTAGCTGCATGGCGAAGGTGCTGTATCTACCGGTGCATACCGGCGTGTCGCAGCGTGATCTGATCCGGCTGGCGGATTGCATTACCGAATTCGAAACGCAGGCGCAGACGAAACGCGAGACCAAGGCCGCACGCAGCACCCGCAACCAGGCTGCTCCGGTCGCGGAAACTGCGTAACAAAGCGTTGATCATCATCGCTGTCTTCACGGCAGTTGAAGGCGTTGACGAAGGCTTTTTGTTGCCCGGCGCAACCTGCTTCTATACACTCCAGGCATCTGACGGTTCGTAGTGAAACCGTAGATGCCCGTTTCGTGTAGCAGGTATTGCAACGATGAGCCAAGGACAACTTGCCAGACCGCCGTTGCAGATCGGTTTGCTGATTGTCAGCGGCGTCATGCTACTAGGCTCGTTTGTCGTGCTGTGCATGGCCTACGTTGCCTACCGTTCAACTCCGCTACCGGCAGCAACCGCCGACCCGCCGCCGTCTTCACCTGCGGTTGCGGCGTCACCTGCTGTAGCGCCACGTGCCGTTGCAAGTCCACCCACGGCTACGGGCGGACGCCGGCTGAATATGATTGAATTATTCGGTCGGGCGAAGGTCGTCCGCGGGGTCTGGAGCCTTGACGGTCAGGGGCATCTGACCTGTGCAACGCAGCACCTGGTGCCACGTATTCAACTGCCATACATCCCGCCGGACGAGTACAACGTGCGGCTGGTCTACAAGCAGCCGAAGCTGCGCAATGCGGTGGGTATCATTTTTCCCTGCAAGCCCATCAACAACTATTCGATCTGGGAGCTGCCCCCGCGGCATGCCGGGCGGACGCACTGCCGGTTGTACTTTCAGAACTTCCGCGAACGTCCCGTCTACAAGACCATGCAGCCCGGCGTGCTGTATACCGTCGAGGTGCATTTCCGGCGGGACCGCATCCGCGCCTTTCTGGATGGCGTGGAGATACTTAACCACGCCACCGATTACCGCAACCCGCGTCATACCGGCTTCTTCCGCATGCCCGATCCGCAGCGGCTTGGCATTTCCTGCGATGATCCGACCGAGTTTCACATGATCGAAGTGCAGGAAATCTCTGGCCCCGGAACCGTACTGTCAGCTCCGTAAACACTCAAGGAAAGACACCATGTGCAAATCGTACCTTTTCGCTGTCGCCGCCCTCTTCACCGCCAGCATCAGCCTGGCGGCGCCGCCGGAGTTTACGTGGAAAGAGCAGACCGTTGACACCATTGAGATTGGCTACGGTGTGCAGCTTACCGACGTCGACGGCGATAAAAAGACGGACATTGTGCTGGCCGATAAAAAGACGATCCAGTGGTATCAGGCGCCAACCTGGAAGAAGCACATCATCGCCCGCGACCTGACGAAGCGCGATAACGTCTGCGTGACCGCCCGCGATATCGATGGCGATGGCAAGTGCGAAATCGCCACCGGCGGCCAGTGGAATTATCGCGAGTCGCTGAAAGACGGCGCCGTCTTCTACCTCATCCCGCCCAAAGACCGCACCCAGCCCTGGCAGCCCGTCAAACTCTACAACGATCCCAGCACCCACCGCATGCACTGGGTGAAAGATGCAGACGGCAGTTATGACCTGGTCGTTAAACCGCTCCGCGGCCGGGGCAGTGTGGATGGCGAAGGTAACGGTCTGCGGCTGATGGCGTACACCATGCCGGGCGATGCTGCGGATGTCAGCGATGCGAAGAAATGGAAGACCAGCGTCATCAGCGAGTTTCTGCACCTCTCGCACAACTTTCACGTCGTCAACTGGGACGACGATCCGGAAGAAGAACTGATCGTCGCGGGCAAAGAAGGCGCCTGGCACTTCGACCGCGCGAAAGTCGGCTGGAACGCCACCCAGCTGACCAAAGACTTCGCCGGCGAAATCCGCGATGGCCGCCTACCCAACGGCCGCCGGTTCATCGCCACCATCGAACCCAAACACGGCTCGGTTTCCGCCGTCTACACGCAGCCCGAAAATCCGGGCCAGCTCTGGCAACGCATCACGGTGCTGGACGACCAGCTAAAAGACGGCCACGCGCTGGCCTGCGCAGACTTCCTCGGCGCCGGCTACGACCAGATCGTCGTCGGCTGGCGGGCGATGAACGACCCCGGCGTCCCAGGCATCAAGCTGTTCACCCCCCTCACCCCCGATGGCAGCAAATGGCGCAAAACCCGCATCTCCGGCGCCAAAGTCGCCGTCGAAGACATCAAAGTCGCCGACATGAACAACGACGGCAAAATCGACATCGTCGCCGCCGCACGGCAGACGAAGAATCTTGTGATTTTCTTGAATACGACGGGGAAGTGACGGCGGGAGATAATTGACAATGCTTTCATTTGGCCATTCGCTCACTGAAGTGGGAGTGGGACGAGTTCACAGCTACGGTGCGGAAATTCGGGCATGAAAGACATAAAATTTAATCGTATAGCTGAAATCGAACGCAGAACTGGTAATGCGTTTGCCAAAGTAGCTATCTCCCCCGATGGCAAAATGGTCGCCACGGCAAGTAGGACGATCGAGTTCTGGGATACAGAGACCGGAAAGCAGGTTTCGAGAATTCCTGGTTCGCACGGACCGATAATGTTCGTAGCCTTCATGGAGGACGGTAAATCTTTGTTCAGTCGTGACGAATTCGGATTCCGTTTCTGGGACTTAGAAACCAAGACCGTACGAGCCGAAGTTCCGTTCGGCGGCACAGTTCCTAATGTGGGTATATCGAGCGATGAAAGGAGCTTTGCCGCAGGGATTGGCAACAGTCTATTTATCTGGGACGTCAAAACTTTATCTGTCGTCCAGGAGCATGTTTTTCCACAGGAGTGTTGCGCTTTAGCCTTCTCACCAGTGAACAATTTACTTGCTTGCTCCAGCGGTCACTGCATTGAAATCTGTTCGTTATCCCCGTTTTCCGTTACCAATGAATTAGCCGCACACACTGACAGCGTCTATGGTCTTTCGTTTTCTACTGACGGAAAATTGCTGATTTCTACAGGTCTAGATCGCTCGGTTAGGGTTTGGAGTACGGAGGATTTTTCAGAAGTAAGCGAGATCTCAGAAACGCATGAGATTTCATCTAACTGTGCTTGTCTATCAAACAGAGGTAACCTCCTTGCAACTGGTGGAAGCGATGGTCACGTTAGAGTGTGGAACTGGAAAACCAAGGACTTGGTTAGTACTCTGCGAGTGGGTGATCCCTCAAAGAAGCGTCAGCGCAATTCAATCGTCATTAGTCTGACATTCTCGCCTGATGATAATATGCTGATTTTCGGAGGAAGCAGCCCGAATCACCTTCAATTCTGGGAGCGGATTTAGTACCAATATCGACTGCGTAAGCGGTCATGGTTTTCGTTAAATGAGGCCGAACGGAACTGATGCCCTCGAAAGATTCAATGACCGGACAGACTCCTTTGGAGCTTGTGGATGCTGCAATTAAACGCAAACAGAGCTTCAAGCGGGTGGGCATTCGTCTGGAAGAACTGGAGGCCGATGAACATGCCGCGCAACGTCTGATTTCGGCTTTTGAAGATCAGGAATGTCCGGCGTGGCTCACGGCTTTTCTGTTGGGGTGCATTGGTCACGACAGCGGATATTGCACGGTCAAACAGATTCTTACGACCTACGACGCTCTGTCATCTCAGAGCTATGCAGGCGTCGCGATGGCTAAGATCCGCGGGCTTGAGGCGTATGACGATCTCCGCGATGTACTCTTTGGCGATTACACGAAAAGGGTTTATCGCGCGGCGAGCTACGGGCTGGTTCGCACTTCAGCCCCGCAACTGTTTGGAGATCTGCTGGCCGCCTACGATCGCGGGCATCTGCTCCGCAGCCATGTTTCATTTCAAATTGCACAATGTGAGCCGCCGGACGAATGGCTACTAACGCTACTGCACAGCGAAAATCTGAACCATCGGAAAATGGTCTGCAGTGTCATTGAGTCGATGTTGCAGCAACAGCACTTAGCGTCCCCCGGAGAACCTGTGGAACACGCGGTTCGCAACCTGCTTCAGGACGAAACACTTGCGATGATGCCCAGACGTCGCAAAGTACTGGATGACTGGGTGAGCGGTGGCGTCTAAACACCATGCGCTGACGTGTTCCACCACTCAACTCAGTTGCACAATCGCGTCCATCTCGACGGCGACGCCTTTGGGTAGGGCTGCTACTTCGACGCAGGCGCGGGCTGGGTAGGGGGCGGAGAAGTAGGCGCCGTAGATTTCGTTGACGACGGAGAACTGACACATGTCGGTCAGGTAGATGGTGACTTTCACCACGTCGCTCATGGTGGCGCCGGCTGCTTCGACCACGGCTTTCAGGTTTTCTAATACCTGGCGGGCTTGCGCGTCTGTTTCGCTGCTGACGATTTCGCCCGTTTGCGGATGCAACGGTATCTGTCCGGAGGCGTAGAGCATGCCGCCGGCTTTAACGGCCTGACTGTAGGGTCCGATGGCGGCGGGCGCCTGATCTGTTTGAATGGGCTGAATGGGCATTGTTGTCTCGCTAAGGTTGAAAGTTCGGGTGCGGATATTCTGTTGTGGCAACAACATAATCCCTCTTCGCCCCTCTGGGGAGAAGGCAGGCCGTCAGGCCAGTTGAGGGGGCGTCCGCTTGCTACTTCTTTCAAGCCACAAGAAGTTTTTTGTCCAAGCGGTTCACGCGCCGCGAAGCGTTATTAAAGGACGGATTCTGTACCCCCTCACCCTATCCCTCTCCCCAAAGGGGCGAGGGGACCAGATGGGGCGATTTTATCACGCCACAACCCGATGGCGCGAATGCCCGGCGCCACCGTGGTCGTGTTTCTGCCGGCGGGATTTGACTCGGCTGCGGGCGGGCAACAGAATGAGACTCCCCGCGGCGGGTGTTGCCGTGTCCGAGATGCCGTGTCCCACAATTTTCGCCCTGAAAGAGGATCAACATGTTTCGCACCATCTGCCGGCAGACGCTGTTTGCCGCTGCCGCTCTGGCCTTTGCTGGCGGCTTTGCCTGCCACGCATCTGCGGCGGAGGCAAAACGGCCCAACATTCTGTTCATCATGTCGGACGACCACGGTTATCAGGCGATGAGCTGCTACGGCAGCAAGGTGAACCGCACGCCCAACCTGGACCGCATCGCCCGCGATGGCATGCGTTTTGACCGCTGCTTTGTGACCAACAGCATCTGCGGCCCCTGCCGCGCCGTGATTCTGACCGGCAAGTACAGCCACCTGAACGGCTTCGTCCGCAATGGCAACCGCTTCGACGGTTCGCAACAGACGGCCCCTAAACTGCTGCAGAAGGTGGGCTATCAGACCGCCGTCATCGGCAAGTGGCATCTGGCCAGCACGCCCACCGGCTTTGACTATTACCATGTGCTCCGCGGTCAGGGCCCGTACTACAACCCGCCGATGCTTACTTCCGACGGGCCGAAAAAGCACATTGGCTACACGACCGAGATCATTACCGATGTCGCTTTGCAGTGGCTGAAAGAAGGCCGCGACAAAAACAAACCGTTCTACCTGCAGTACCAGCACAAGGCGCCGCACCGCAACTGGCAGCCGGGGCCGAAGTACCTGTACATGTACGACGATGTCACCATCCCGGAACCGCCGACCTTGTTCGACGATTACGAAGGCCGCGGCACTGCCGCCAAGCAGCAGGCGATGACCGTCGCAAAACATCTGACGCCCAATGACCTGAAGTTTAAGACACCCGGCAACCTCACGCCCGAGCAGCGCGAAGCATGGAACGCCGCCTACGGGCCGAAGAACGAAGAATTCGAAAAGCTGAATCTGACCGGCAAAGAGCTGGTGAAGTGGAAGTATCAGCGCTACGCCAAAGACTATCTGCGGTGCGTTGCCAGCGTGGACGATAACGTCGGCCGCGTGCTGGATTATCTGGATGAAAGCGGACTGGCAGAGAATACCGTTGTGTTCTACACGTCGGACCAGGGCTGGTATCTGGGCGAACACGGCTGGTACGACAAACGCTGGATGTACGAAGAATCGTTCCGCACGCCGCTGGTGGTCCGTTGGCCGGGTGTGATCAAGCCGGGCAGCGTCAACAAAGACCTGACGATGAACCTCGACTTCGCCGAAACCTTCCTCGATATCGCCGGCGCCGTCATCCCTGAAGATATGCAGGGCCGCAGCCTGACGCCCATCTTCAAAGGCGAAACACCTGCCGACTGGCGGAAATCGGTCTACTACCGCTATTACGAATTCCCTGGCGCCCACAGCGTGCGGCAGCACTACGGCGTCCGCAACGACCGCTACAAGCTGATCAACTTCAACAACATCAAAGAGTGGGAACTCTACGATCTGGAAAAAGATCCGCTGGAAATGAAAAGCGTGTACGACGACCCTGCCTATGCGAAGGTGCAGAAAGAACTGCACGCAGAACTGAAACGCCTGCAAGCCAAATACAAAGACGACGGCACACTACCACCCGGCGCCAGACCGCGGCAACGCAACAATGGCAAGAAGCCGGTGCAGAAGAAAACGCCGGTGCAGAAGAAGGTTAAGCCGTAGCGGTTTGACCAATGCCGTCCATCGTGCGGCAGGCGGGCGCCTGCCCTACCGATTAAAGGGTGCTTTCGCCGCGGTACATTTGCTGCCGCGGCTAGGTGACTGCATTTCTAATCGGCTACAGTCCCCAGGACAGTACGGTCAGCACGATGAAGATCAGCACCATGAAGCCCACCATCCAGCCGCCGGCGCGGAGGCTGTGTTGCAGAATCTCGCGCATATTCTCGTGACGGGTGGCGCCGTACACCAGGCTGATGGAGATCACCAGCGGAATGGCGTACCACAGATGGCTGTCGAACATACTGGCAAGAAGCATGGGCGTGTTCCCGTCTTAGATTCAAACGCACTATTCTTTAGCGTCAGCGTCCTGGGCGTCGGATTCTTGTTTGGCCTGATCGACTTTGCGTTTCTTCTTCTTTTTCGAAGACTTCTCGGTGGGCGGCGCCGGTCCTGCGTAAGCGTCGTAGATGGCCAGCACATTTAATAGGCCGGCAATCACGGTATATAGGGTGCCAAGTTCAAAGAACGCATTTAGCTTGTAATGCCAGCTTGCCAGAAGATCGGGCTCCGTCGGGTCCACCCAATGTGGATCGGCCTCGCCTGGGGCGGGCGGACGCGTGGGCGGCGCCATGAAATCGCCCAGCGGTTGTTTGCCGCTGCTTGTACGGTAATTCTGCACCAGCGCTGGCAGCGCCGGAGCGCCGACAGCCACCTGACACACGTACTGCCACCGGCGGTCGTTGGGCTGCCACGAGGCGTAAACCACGCGTCCTTCGCCAATGGCCAGACCGAAGAAGTAGATGCTTAAGACACACGTCATAAACAACACGCCCTTGGCGTACCGTCGCTGATACAAGTGCCCGGCGCCGGGCCACAGCCACGCAAGAAACGCAGCCAGCCCCGCGTTGCGGAGATCGACTTCTGGAGGTGACGGATGGTCAGCCATCGAGCGGCCTAAGTGTGCTTGAGGAAGGGTTGGTGGAATTTATAGGTGTTGAACTGTCAGGTCGGCGGCTTATCGACGGCTCATCGTTCGATAAACGCGAACTCGTTGCACCGGCAGGCAGGCGCCTGCCCTACGGCTGATAATTGGCGCCAAGGCGTTAGTTTAGCCCACGGCGGTGGTTTCATCCTAGTCTGATTCTCACCGCGGTGCTGCGTGAAAACGGTTACAACGCCCGGCGATAGCGACGCCGGGGCCGGCGGCTGCCCGAAATGGCTGGCGGTTCGTCGCCATCCTTCTTGTCGCCTTCTTTGTCGTCCTTCTTAGCCACGGGCGTAATGGCGGAGAAGTCTTTCATTTCGTCGCGTTGCAATTGCTTGTTGATGCGCTGTTCGATCCGCGTTAGTTCGCCGCCTTCTTCCACGGTGACAAAGGTGAACGCCACGCCTTCGCGGCCCATCCGCCCGGTGCGGCCCACGCGGTGCACATAGTCATCGCAGAACTGGGGCACATCAAAGTTCACAATGTGTGAAACGGAAGAGACGTCGATACCGCGGCCGATCACATCGGTCGCCACCAGGTGCCGGACTTTATTTTCGCGGAACGCCAGCATTACTTTATCGCGTTCGCGCTGCGACATATCGCCGTGAATACAGTTCACGCCAGCCAGCTTCTTACCCAGCCGCCGCGCCGTCCGGTCCACTCCACGACGTGTGCGGCAGAAGATGATGGACTGCTTCGGGTCTTCGCGGTCCATCAACCGCAGCAGCAGATCAAACTTCCGTTCGTGTTCGACCGTAAAATAGAACTGCTCGATCGTATCGACCGAAATATCCTGCGGAGAGAAATCGAGCTTCTTCGGGTCCTGCATATAACGGTGCGCCAGCCGTTCAATCGGCGGCGGCACGGTGGCGCTCAGCAGCAGTGTCTGCCGGTCTTTCGGACAGCGACGCAGGATTTTCTCGATATCCGGGCGGAAGCCGATATCCAGCATGCGGTCGGCTTCGTCCAGCACCACGCAGCAGACATCTTCCAGCCGCAACGCGCCGCGGCCGATCAGGTCCAGCACACGGCCGGGCGTACCAACCACAATCTGGGCGCCGTTGTTCAGCTTGGAAATCTGCGCCCGGATGGGTTTGCCGCCGTAAACAGCCACGGCGTTCACGACTTCGCGATAGCCGGAAGCCAGCTTCACCACTTCGCCGCGCACCTGGACGGCCAGTTCACGCGTCGGCACCAGAATAAGCGCCTGCGGCTTGGGCATGACCGAGAGTGGTTCTAGCAGTTCCAGGATCGGGATCGAAAACGCGGCGGTTTTACCGGTTCCGGTCTGTGCCTGTCCAACAACATCCAGTTCATCCAGCGCCAGCGGGATCAGCCCGGCTTGAATCGGCGACGGCTTCTCATAGCCAGCATCGGCCAGCGCATCGAGCATCTCTTGCGACAGATCGAGGTCCGAAAACAGGACCTCTTTTTCCTTCTTCTTGACGGGTCTTTTCTTGCGGGCCAAGGTTTTGGCCTCCTGATTGAATGTGCGGGCGGGCCGCTTTTTCGCCCCATACCCCTTGTGAATCCATACTTTATCCTCCGCAGTATAACGGTTTCCCCCCGCTGGCGGCAGGTTAGTAGCGAAGCCACATCGACCCGTTTCCCACAGAATTCCAACCACTGGCGCCGGACATCCGCCGTGATAAGCTGCAACACAGCAGAGCAAGCCTGTAGAACGGACCAGAAAGGGCAAACCTTGAAAGTACTACTGACCCAGCAGCAGGTGCACGATGGCGTGGATCGCATGGCCAAGCAGATTCAGCAGCACTACGGCGATAAGCCGCTGACCGTGGTAGGCGTAATGACCGGCTGCGTCGTATTGCTGGCCGACCTGATCCGTCTGCTTAACATGCCGCTACGGGTCGGCGTGGTGCAAGCCAGCAGCTACAAAGGCGGGACCACCCGCAGCGATCTGACCGTCGACGCCGGCATGCTCATCGACATCGCCGACCGCGATGTGCTGGTTGTGGACGACATCTTCGACACCGGCCACACCCTGGTGGAAGTGACCAGCCACATGCAACAGGCCGGCGCCACCTCTGTCCGCAGCGCCGTACTACTCCAGAAAGAAGGCCGGCAGGAAGTAGACGCCCGGCCCGACTTCACCGCCTTCACCATCCCCGACGAATTTGTCGTGGGCTACGGCCTGGACTATCAGGATCTGTACCGCAACCTGCCTTATATCGGCGTGCTGGAAGAGTGAGGGGTGAATGCCAGGATGCTGTTTGAAACCAGGCGACGTGGCAGAAATTCTTGACGCCACTGCCCATCGCGGATAAACCTAACGCGTATACGACTGCATGAACTTCCGCCAGCGGTTCATCTCAAGCAACCAGTTGTTGACTCAACCACGGGGCATCTGGTTCTTCGTGAGAGAACACAATGAGAATCATCGCGATCCTGGCATTGTTCCTTCTGGCAAATGCCCAACCTGCAGCGGCGGACATTGTTGGACCCAGTGTTTTTGTCTGGCAAGCTACATCGCCAGATGGCAACCTGATCGTTCGCATCAACACGATCACTCATAAAGCAGATGGCAACGATCCGGCGAAGGAAGTTACCAGCTATCAAGTCGCATACTAGGAATTTGATGATGCCAAAGATGCCTATGTAAAGCGTTCGCAGTTTGAACTGCAAGGCAGTCTGCCGCACGCCATGAACGTGTCAGATGTGGGTGATCTGGTCCTGATGAGAGTCAGCGAAGGTGAAGCCATTCGCTTATACTCCAGATCGGGTAAGCTTAAAAAGTCCTGGGATCTTGCCAACTTTCTGAAAAGAGTTGATATCCGCGCGTGTGCACAGACGGGCTCTACGTTGCAGTGGCTGGATGAAGGCGCGTTCTCAGGTCGTGTGTTTTACCTGCGTGGTCCGGCACAACGGGTGCGTGGGCTACGTCCACCCTACACAATCATGCGTGGCGCCAATCTGAAAGTAAAATTCGCTGCCGTGATCGACGCTGAAAAAGCAACCATCAGAAAGACAAGGCCGTAGCTGCATATGCCCGATGAGAACGAAGCACTGATCGAGCGGATCCGCCAGGGGGACGAGAACGCCATGGCGGAGTTCATTCAGAAAACTCGCCCGCAACTGGCGGCCTTCATCAGCCGCAAGCTGGGGGCGACGCTGCAGCGGAAGGTGGAGCCGGACGACATCATTCAGGAAGTCAGCCAGGCGGCCTGTAAATCGCTGAGCGACATGGAACTGGGCGATCGCGATCCGTTTTCCTGGCTCTGCCAGATTGCCGAGCGGCGCATCATGGACGCGGGCCGCCACTTCAACGCCCAGAAACGCGACGCCAACCGCGAGACGCCCGCCAGCGCCGCCGGCGGAGACAGCGGCGGCGATATCTTCGACTTCATCCGTGCCAGTTTCACCACGCCCAGCCAGGCATTCTCCCGCAATGCCCGCGAAGAGAAGCTGGCACAGGCGCTGGCGGAACTCTCTCCCACGCAGCAGGAAGTATTACGCCTGCGGTACGTAGAGAATCTGCCTTCCAAGGAAATCGCCGAGAAAGTGGGCAAGTCAGACGCCTCCGTCCGCGTGATGCTGACCCGCTCTTTGAAGAAGCTGGAGCAGATCCTGGGCGAAGAACCACACGGGTAAGCCGTTATCCGCCGTTGGCATTTGCGGTGCGATTCTCTATCGTAACCTATGCCGCCCGCATAAATTAACGGCCGCCCAGTCCCCTCGCCCCTCTGGGGAGAGGGCTAGGGTGAGGGGATTCCATCTCCCCATTTAATCACTGCGGGCAAATTCGCCTTAAACGAAGAGAAAGTCGTCCGCCAGACACTCCGGCAAACTGCTCCCGCAGCCTCCACACGCCGGGAGCACCAACACGGCAGAGCCCGAACACAGGAAAGATTCGATGCAGCTTCGCGAATTCTATCAGCCCAACCGGCTGGGACTTTCGTTTGAACTTTTTCCGCCGAAAACCGACGCGGGCGAACAGGCGCTGTATCGCCATGTCGAGCAGCTTTCGCAATTTACGCCCGACTTCATTACCTGCACCTACGGCGCCGGCGGCTCGACCCGCGATAAAACGCTGGACATTGTCGAGAAGGTGAAACAGAAGTTCGAGTGCCCCGTCGCTTCGCACCTTACGATTGTGCAATCCACCGTCGATGACCTGCGTGGTTATCTGCAGGAAGCAGCGGCCCGTGGCGTCGATTACATCGTCGCCCTGCGTGGCGACCCGCCCAAGGGTGAAGATGCGTTCACGCAGACCGAAGGCGGCCTGCAATACGCCAACGAACTGGTGGAACTGATTAACGCCGAATTCAGCCAGTTTGGCGTACTCGTCGCCGGATACCCGGAAACGCATCAAGAGGCGCCTAGCCCGGAAGTGGACCTGGAGAACCTCAAACGTAAGGTAGACGCCGGCGCCGACGCCGTGGTGACCCAGTTGTTCTACAACAACGAAGACTTCTTCCGCTTCCGCGAAAAATACGACCAGGCAGGCATCACCGCCCCGCTGGTGCCCGGCATTCTGCCCGTGACCAACCTCAAGCAGATCCAGCGGATCGCATCTCTCTGCGGCGCCCAGTTGCCTGCCACTTTCGTCGAGAAACTTGGCAAGCACGAGGACGACGCGGACTGGCAATTTGAAGCAGGCGTTGAATTCGCCACACAGCAGACGCAGGAACTGATCGCCAGCGGCATCCCCGGCATTCACTTCTACGTGCTCAATAAATCCGAAGCCACCAGCCGCGTGCTGGAAAACATCAAAGTTGCCTGATGCGTTTATGGCGGTCAGGCCGGTTGCGGCGTGGCGGCATGAGCCTATAATTCCTATGCCGTACAAGTTATCTCCGTATCCGTGCGCACTGTCAGAGCTGGAAATAGGCTGTTATGTCTGAGTGGTTTCGCAACATTCTGGTCGCGGTTTCAACCGTCTTCCAGGGCCTAAAGATCACTTTGTCTTACTGGATGAAGACCTACGATGAAGATCGCAAGACCTTCACCGATCACTTCATTTACCCGGAAAAACCCGTACCCGTCGCAGCCCGCTATCGTGGCTTCCACCGGTACGATCTGACCACCTGCATCGCCTGCGATCAGTGTGCACGCGCCTGCCCGGTCGACTGCATTTACATTGGTAAAGAACGCGTCGAAGGCGGCCGTGGCTTTAAGGTGACCGGCTTCACCATTGACTATACGAAATGCATGTTCTGCGCTCTGTGTGTAGAACCCTGCCCTGTGGATTGCATCTTCATGGGCGCCACGCACGATCTTAGCTGCTTCAGCCGCGATGGTTGCATTGTGGACTTCTCACGTCTGCCGGTTGATATCGGCTGGGGCCGCTCGACGCTGAACCCCACGGCAGTCGCCGAGTCGAAGACGCTGGTCGATCCGGTTCACGGCGGCCCGAACGCGTAACGCCGTTTTTGGCAGGCGTTAACAAGTTGCCGCGGCCAATGCCATCGAGGTGGACGTTCCGGTATAATTGCAGCAGCCGCAGGGATTCTCACGCGGCAGTCATTGGCCACCCGGCCTGCGGGTTGAACCCGCGGCCCTGGAACAACCGACAGAGAACTAATGCCGGATCTTGAATATTCGCCATCGAAAATCTTCACCGTTCAGCAGGCTAACGCCATGCTTCCGCTGGTGCGCGCTATTGCCGGCGACCTCAAAACGCTGGCAACCGATGTGATTGAACGCCGCCAGCGTTTAGACCATCTAACATCGCGCAATGCCGGGACCGACGATATCTACTCCGACGAACTCCGGCAGATTGAAACCGAACTTGAAGCAGATTCCGCCCTTCTCCGCGAATACGTGCAGGAACTAAAGTCGCTGGGCGTCGAGCCAAAGAGCTTCCCCCAGGGTCTTGTCGATTTCCCCGCGATGGTGGACGACCGCCTGGTCTATCTGTGCTGGCAGCACGACGAGCCAGAGGTGCTTTACTGGCACGACATCGACGCCGGTTATGAGGACCGCCAGCCGCTTCCCGTCAGCGTCAGCGAGTAGCAGAAACCTTCTATGCCGCTGGTCACGCTGAAAGATCTTTCCATCCGCTTCCGCGGTCCGCCTCTGCTGGATGAGGTGAATTGCCGGATGGAAACCGGCGAGCGTATCGGACTGCTGGGCCGCAACGGCGCAGGCAAAAGCACGTTGATGAAACTCATCAGCGGCGACGTCGAAAGCGATAGCGGCGAGGTCATCATCGAACCTGGCGCCCGCGTCGCCACGCTCAAGCAGGATGTGCCGGGCGATATCACGGGCAGCATCGCCAGTGTGGTCCAGGGCGGCGTACCAGCGGAAGACGCCACAGATGAAAACGCCTGGCGCGGCGAGCAGAATGTCAAACGCGTCCTGCAAGAGACCGGCCTTGACGGCGAAGCAGAGTTTGCAGCGTTATCCTCCGGGATGAAGCGCCGCGTGCTGCTGGCCCGCGCGCTGGTTTCGCAGCCCAGCCTGCTGCTGCTTGACGAACCGACCAACCACCTGGACATCGCGTCGATTGCGTGGCTCGAAGAATTTCTACTCACGCGGTACAAAGGCGCGCTGTTATTCGTCACGCACGACCGCATGTTCCTGCAACGCCTGGCAACGCGGATTATCGAACTAGAGCGGGGCCGACTGTTCGACTGGTCCTGCAACTACGACGATTTTCAGAAACGCAAAGCCGCCGTGCTGGCCGCAGAAGAAAAACAGAACGCCGACTTCGACCGCAAACTGGCACAGGAAGAAGTCTGGATCCGCCAGGGTATCAAAGCCCGCCGCACCCGCAATGAAGGCCGCGTCAGGGCGCTACAAAAGATGCGTCGCGAACGTGCAGAACGCCGCAACCAGACCGGCAACGTCCGCATGCAAGTTCAGCAGGGCGCCCGCAGCGGCAACCTGGTCGTGGCCGCCGAGGACGCGGGCTTCGCGTATAACGCGGATCAGGAAGATCAGTTCGACGTGTTCCACGATCTCACCACGCTGATCGAACGCGGCGACAAAATCGGGCTGATCGGGCCTAACGGCGCCGGCAAAACAACGCTGCTTAAAGTGCTGCTGGGCAAATTGCAGCCGACCGCAGGCAAAGTGCGGCAGGGCGCCAATCTGGAGGTCGCCTACTTCGATCAGTTGCGCGAACAGCTTGACCCGGACAAAAGCGTCGCCGACAACGTAACCGACGGTTCGGACAAAGTGCAGATCGGCGACAAGTCCAAGCACGTCATCGGCTATCTGCAGGACTTCCTGTTCACACCGCAACAGGCGCGGGGCGAAGTGCGGTTCCTCTCTGGCGGCGAACGCAACCGCCTGCTGCTGGCCCGGCTCTTCACCCGCCCAGCGAACGTGCTGGTGCTGGACGAACCGACCAACGACCTCGACGCTGAAACGCTGGACCTGCTTGAAGAACTGCTGGCCAGCTACGAAGGCACCGTGCTGCTGGTCAGCCACGACCGGGCGTTCCTGAACAACGTGGTCAGCAGCACGCTGGTGTTCGAAGGCGACGGCGCCATCAAAGAATACGCCGGCGGATACGACGACTACATCCGCCAATCGGCGCCAGCCCGGGAAGAAGCCCCCCAGGCGGAAAAGAAATCCAAAAAGCCAAAACCCAAGCCCGCGCCGCAAGCCGCCGAAAAGAAAGCCAAACTCAGCTTCAAAGAACAACGCGAACTGGACTCGCTGCCAGAGACGATCGAAAAACTCGAAGCAGACATCGCCGCGCTGCACGAAAAAATGGCCGACCCCAACTTCTACAAACAAGACGGCGCCACTGTCGCCGCAGCCACCGCCGAAGCAACCAGCTTGCAGCAGCAACTAGACACATCCTACGCCCGCTGGGAAGAACTAGAAGAACGCACCACCTAAACAGCCACCCGTAGGGCAGCCTCCGCCTGCCTTCCACGGTTGAAGAACGTGTACGATGCCGGATCTTTTTATGGGTCGACGTCCTTTAGGTCTATACAATGTCGGCGTTACCTGGCGTGCTTTACGTGCCGGCGTGATCTTACGGGAAAGCAGGTAAAGCTGCACACATGCAGGTACGACTAGAGACAATTCTACGATTCACAGCGTGACTCTATGGTGAACCAGAATGTCATTATCTTAGTTGAAGGCGAGAACATCCAAGAAGTAAGAAATGTGCTTTCGGATTTGTCGCCAGACTGTAAATTCGACACCAAGCTATCATGCCTTGGGATCACTGTGACTTTGGAGCAACTCGACGCTCCGTACTGGCAAAGTGATTTTCCTGAATTCTTGGACATCAAGACGATGCGGATTGAGATAGGCGTTACCGCACATTCGCGACTCGAAATAGCACTTGGAGCCATCGGAGTCGGGTTGAGTCAGATAATTTCACTGAGACTGTCGGTAAACACGGCTCTATTCGTAAATGATTTCGATGATCTGCTGTGCGAGCACCACAGCGGCCGATTTATCAACCGAAACATTGACGAAAATTTACCTACGACATTCTGACAGCCTTTCGTCTTGTAGCCAGTAGTGTTTTGACGAGCACTAATTGTCACGTGTCATTCAACACACGCCCGTAATTATTTCGGCGAGTGACCGGCACTTAGAGTCCCGGAGGGACACCCTAAGATAGCCCGCGGCATCGCCTTGCCATTACATTCATGACTGATCCCATTGTTGAACGAGTCGATGTGTGTGATTTGTTCAAGCCAAACGATGTGCTGAACTTAACGGCCGAGGGCGCCAAGCCTGCCGCGGCGATTTCCTTCGTTGCGTCACGTCCTACGATTGAGACGCCGTGGAGCCAGGTGTTGCTGCATTCGATTCATGCCATGCTGAACTTTGTTGATAGTTCTTCACTGAGGGGCCGCCGGTGGAACTTTTTTGGCGCCACCGAATTATGGAGATTACCCACTGCGATAAATACGCATAAGAAGTTCTGGGGCGCGAGCCAGACGTTTGAGAATTTTCCACCGCCAACCTCGTCCGTTGAGGTGGAGGTCCGCAGGGAGAATAAAGTCCGTTATGCAGTGGCGACTGAAGTCACGCGTGACGCCCTACCCGTACTCGGAGACTGGAACCGTGCGACTCAGAGTGGCGTCCTCTGGCTCGACGACGCCGCATCCCAGCACACAGAAGATTCGATCCGTGGCTACTTCAAGCGACTCTTCAAACAAAGTGAGACCAACGTGGACTGGCATCTCGCAATCAACACATTTTGCAGCACAGGCTCGGTGCTGGTGCGATGCAGCGGCGCATTTGATGACCAGGACGCGTCGGTTGACCTTATCTATGATCCAACTTTGCTAACCATCGATGACATGTATTGAGTTCTGCAAGAGATCGGCGTTGCTTCGCGTGCAATACGTGGCTGGGGACGTTACCGCAAAGGAAGGCAGGCGGAGCCTGCCCTATCGGTTTCACTTGGGATCGCAAGAGTTAGATGGAAAAGAGACCTGCCCAAATTCTGCCCCCTTTCACAGCAAGAAAATCGAATGCCTACTGTCTATCGCCTGACTTGCTCGAACTGCTCTGGCGACTCGCAAGAAATCGAGAGTGTTGCTGGCTTTGTATCATCCGGCGAACGGCGGGGTGGAACGGTGATGCCTGCGAGCTACCTGGCGTTTCAACGCGGCGATGGTGAGTTAGTTTGCTTGATGCACCCTTTGGAGGAAGGAATTCTAAAAGCGAACGGCGGCGAGTTTAAACACTCGTCGCGTTCAGGAAAGCTATTCCGCGTGACCTACAAAGTGTGCACCGCCTGCGGCGCGATGAACGAAGAAAAACAGGTTCACGACACGCGATTTCCTTGCCTGCTAACGCTGGTTCTGATGGTGTCCACGTTCTGCATCGCGAGATTCATCTTCAATTTGCATTCGCTTGTTTCGTTTGGATTGATCTACGTTCCCTTGCTCGCACTCAGCGGAATCTCGTCGCTTTTGTATCGACATCGTTGGGGCGAGTTGAACGACTCAATGAAACTAAGCGCTTGCGTTGAATGTGGTGGCTCCAACTTCATGACGATTCCTAAGTTAAAAGGGCGGTCGAACATTTGTCCTACCTGCAAGACTTACAATCTGGAGTGCGTTCGTGCTGGAATCTCATAGTAGCCTGCCCTACGCGTTTCACTTCAACATAAGGTCGGGCATGAAGATTATCGCGATGACGGTGTTGGGGTTTTCGTCGCTATTCATCTTGGGGCGGCGGGTATCTACTGGCTTGCCGGGTTCAATGGACCTGGTGAATACGGCGCCATCGTGATCTACACGGCAATTGCAACGGGCGTGGCGATGCCGCTGTTGTTCTCGGGCCGTAGTTCTAACGATGATCTGTTGCAGGCGACCGCCCAGCACCCGGAAGCGCGATTCGCGGAGCATGATAAACAGGACTCAGACAGCATCATCTCACTGGGGCTTATCATCGCCCTGGCGGCAATCTTAGCGGGCGGCAGTGGCTACCTGTGTACTCTTCTGGAAGGCGAACAGGCGCCGCCGGAAGCCGCGTTAAAACTCCAGCCGGTGGAAGCTGTACAGCCCCATGCGCATGGGCACGATGGTCGCCACGGACGTGACGACCAGCAGCCAGACGGCGCCAGCTATTAGTCCGTAGACGTTGCCTAGGCCTGCCAGTTGCAGCAGGTAAGGTAGCTTCTGCGCGGCGGTTTGTTCCAGCCAGAAGAAGCCTGGCACGCTGGTGAGTACGGCCGTGCTGAGGATGAAAAGGGAACTGACCACCAGGTTCAACGTGCCGCCGAAGCCTGCGGCAATGCGCGAGGGAGAAGGTTCGCGGAGGTTGGGATACCTCGAGCCAAGACCGACCGCCAGCGCCGATAGCCCCAGGCATAATGCGATGCACTGCACCTGATGCACCACCAGCAGCACCCACGACTGGGCGGCGGTTTCCAGCATGACATCGCTTAGCAGAATCAGGCCGCAGCAGGTTGGCAGCGATGCGGCGCACGACAACAGGAACTTGCCCCATACCACCGATGCGCGGTCGATGGGCAGCGTGCCCAGGATCCACATCCGCCGGCCTTCCAGGCTGATCAGCGGATAGATGAACCGCGTGGTGAAGGTCGAGAGGATCAGCCCCACGACAATCACATTCACAAAACCGATCACGATGGTCCACCGGCTCTGACTGCTGCCGTGCTCGAACCGGCGGATGTTCAGAAAGTACAGCACGAGCAGGCCGAATAAGATAGCGAACTGCGCCCATTGCATCGGGTCACGGCGGAAGGTGCGGAAGTCTTTCACCAGCATCGTCCGCATCACGGGCGAGAACGGGAACATCAGCCCTCCAGCCAGGCGGTCGAGCCAACTGACTTTAATCGCCCGCTTACTGCTGGTCACCCCTTGCAGACTGCTGAAGCCCGCACGTAGTGTGAAGTGGGCGGTCCACTGCGCGACAAGCTGCGTGAACATAGCGGTCGATAACAACAGCGCGAAGAACGCCAACGATTCCATCCACGATGGCCAGGCGCCGGGGGTCTGGCTGGGATGGGCCGCTTCTAACAATCCGCTACTCAGCCACCAGCTTGGCAGCACCCGCTGTTCGGTAAATCGCAACCGGCCGAGTGTCTCCTGAAACCACTCCGGCGACATCGCCTGATGGTCGTTCCCGCCAAAGATGGCATAGCCGCCCGCCACAAACAGCCCCAGCACCACGGCGCCCAGCACACCCATGGCGTACATCCTTCCGGTGGGCAGCAGCCGCACCACCAGCATGCAGAAGATAGCGCCAACATTACTAGGGATCATCACAAACGCCACCATAAACGGCAGCAACATCACGTAGTAATACCACGGCGATGCGAAGGTATAGCCATAAGCAATCAGCAGCGGACTGCCCAGCAGCACCAGGCCCCAACCGCTGAACAATGTCGCTTCCTGAAGCTTATGCAGCAGAATCCGCCCGGCGCTGGCGGGTGTCGTTAACAGGAACAACGCTTCCGGGCTGCGATAGAGACTGCTGTACAGAATCAATCCGGACGAGAACGTCAACATCGCCAACAGGGCGGAGAAGAACACGTTGTAAATCGCCTGCACCGTCTGCGCCCGCATACCTTCGTGTTCGAGCACCGCTTCCAGAAAACGGAAGCCTGCCGCAAACAGAAACAGCAGCCCGACCCAGAAGAACAGGCTCACCACCAGGAACACACCCACCCGCAATCGCGCGGACTGCATCCCCTGCCGCATCAGCGTACGCACGACATTCAACCGCGAACGCCAGAACGCCCTGGCTTCTTCATCCGGGGAAATTACAGGACGATCCATCGTGGCTTTCAAGCGTTAATAACGCGTAATGGTTTCATGCAGATTCAGAATCACCCGGGCCACCGAGGTCCAGGCGGCGTGCTGTGCGGGGTCCAGCTTTTCAGGCAGCGGCGCGGCGCCCGTGCTAGTCAGCTTTTTGGCGGCGTCGACATCCGCCTGATATGACTTCAGGTGCTGCTGATAGATGGTCTCCAGAAGCTGCAGTTCAGCTGGTTGACCTTCGCGCGACAGCGTCTGCATCATCGCCCAATTAATCCGCTGCCGGATGCTTTGTGACGAATCTGTGTCACTGCCTGCCGGGTGCTTTGCGATACGCACGGCAAAAGCGCGGGCAGCTTCTACATAGGTCGGGTCGTTCAACAGCACCAGCGCCTGTTGCGGCGTGTTGGATCGTGGGCGTTCCACCGTACATTCTTCACGCGAAGGTGCATCGAACGCCAGCATGCTGGGATGCAGGAACATCCGCTGCCACCAGGTGTAGAGTCCGCGGCGGTAAAGATCTTCACCACTATCCTGCTGCCAGGTGCGGCGGGGGAAGTTCATGTGGCGCCAATAGCCTGCGGGCTGGTAAGGCTTCACACTGCGGCCGCCGATCTTGCGGACCAGCAGCCCGCTGACGGCCAGTGCATTGTCGCGGACCATTTCGGCGTCCAGGCGGAAGCGGGATTGCCGGGCGAACCACTTGTTGCCTGGATCGGCGGCCAGCATCTCTGCGGTTGGTTTCGAGGTCTGCTGATAGGCACCGCTGGTGACCATCAGTTCCACGATATGCCTTATATCCCAGCCGCTTTCCATAAACTCCACGGCCAACCAGTCCAGCAGTTGCGGATGCGTGGGCCAGGCGCCTTGAGCGCCCAGATCGTCCAGCGGGTGGGCAAGCCCGTGGCCAAAGAACAGCTTCCACAGCCGGTTAACCATCGCCCGCGCGGTCAGCGGATTGCGACGGTCGACAATCCATTTGGCCAGGTCCATCCGCGTCGCGCGGCGGCCCGTCACATCCATCGCGGGTAGGAAGCCCGGTGTGCCCGGCTGCATCTCCGGGCCGGATTCGTTCATCCAGTCACCCCGCGGCAACAACCGGATGGTGCGCGGTTTGCCCGTGACGGTCATCAGCGTCTTGGGCATGGCGGCGGCCACGGCTTTGCGTTGTGCTTCCAGCCCTTTCAGCTTCTTCTGCAGTTCTGGCTTCTGAGGGTCGGCTGCATCGGCAGCTTCCTGACGCGCGGTTTCAATGGCCGCGTCGATCTCTGCCAGTTCCTGTTTGTGCGCCGTTGTGGCGACCGGGTACGAAGGCGGATTGCCGCGGCCGCGTTCTTTGATGTCCGCAAAGAAAGCGGCGAAGCTGTAGAAGTCACGCTGGGTAAACGGATCAAACTTGTGATCGTGGCACTCTGCACAACCGAGCGTCGTCCCTAAGAAGATCGAAGCCGTATTCCGTACGCGGTCGGCCGAATACTTTGCCAGATACTCTTTCTCCTGGGCGCCGCCTTCATTGGTCGTCTGCAGTAACATGTTGAAGCCCGAAGCGATCTTCTGCTCCACCGTGGGGTTCTCTGCCAGATCGCCGGCCAGTTGATCGGTCACAAACTTGTCGTAGGGCGTATTCTTCTGAAAGGCTTCGATCACGTAGTCGCGATAGGGCGCGCTTTTGCGGGCTTCATCCGAGTGGTAACCGTTGCTGTCTGCGTAACGCACCACGTCCAGCCAGTACATCGCCATGCGTTCGCCATAATGCGGCGAAGCGAACAGCCGCTTCACAAGATTAGCCACCGCATCGGGCGAGGTGTCCTCGACAAACGTCTGCACCTGTTGCGGCGTGGGCGGCAGCCCCGTCAGATCAAAGAACAGCCGCCGGGCCAGCGTGACTTTATCCGCCGGCGCCGAGTGCGGCAGCTTCTGCGTGGCAAGCTGGGCGAGGATGAAACGGTCGATATCATTCTTGACGAACTCCGTGTCTTTCACCTCCGGCGCTTTCGCGCGTACGGGCGGAATGAACGACCAGTGGCCTTCCCATTTGGCGCCTTGTTTGACCCACAGTTTCAGCAGTTCAATTTCCCGCGGCGTCAGTTCTTTGTGCGATTCCGGCGGCGGCATTTTTACGTCCACGTCGGTCGAAAGCACGCGGGCGATGATTTCGCTTTGCGTGGGCATGCCGCGCACAATCACTGCCGGGTCGTGCGAGAAAACGCTTTCTTCCACATCAAACCGCAGGTCCGCTTCCCGCGTGCCTTCATCCGGGCCGTGGCACGTGTAGCAGTTGTTGCTCAGAATCGGCCGGATGTCGCGATTAAATTGCACCGTCTCTGGCAGCGGCGCCGCTGCAGACGCGACCACCGGCGTCAGCATCAAACATGCCGCCAGCAACCACAATTGATTTACACCGCGCAGCCAGTCAAAAGAATTCATCGGTAGAAAACCAGGCAGGAGAATGAGGCCCTGGCAGCTTCGCCAGGCATTGATTCATATACTCATTATATGTGGACAAACCCGGCGTCGCCACACTTGGCGTTGACCAGCAGCAGCGACGGTCTGGTGGCGGGCTGCTATTTAGATGGGGCGATTGAGGTTTTCGGCGGGCGTTTCCGCAGCGCGGGAAAGCTCCCGGTACTTGAGAAATCCCGCGAGCAGGAGTCCTAAGAAAATAAGACCCAGCAGACATGAACCGCCAATCACTTTAACGTGACCATAGATTGGTTCGTCACCGGGTTGCTCTGCGAGATTCAACACGCGGACTCTAGATTTTTCCAGCTTGTGTTCCTTCAGAAACTGCCACATCGCGATGGATGACGCTTCAGAGTCATCGGCGGATTCGAGCAGCCCCCTCAGTCGCCAGTTGTTGTCCAGTCTGGCGTCAGCCCGCTGAATGCTTCTTGCCACCCTGTGGCGTGGCGGCACGTTGATCACAAGATATGGCTGCCCTTCAAGCGTGCAAATCGCCCCGTCACCGCTGATGCCCTGAGTTTGCATGATGATATCGAGTTTACCTTCCACACGAGGATACGTGCCCAGTCGCGCACGCATCGCTTCGCGAGGCGTAATGATGCCAGACGGAGTGGCTTCCGCGAGCGCCATTTCCTGGCAGCCCTGCACGATAAATGTTATCGCAGCTATTGAAATCATGAAAATAAAGAAGCCGATCAGCAGAAGGTTCTGCATGGATTTATCGGTGCTCACAGAAAAAACCTACTGGTAGTGAATGAAGAGTCGTGAAGAGATGTGTGCCCAACTGCCCGCCGGACCCAGCATCGCCGTTATTGCAAACACAAGACGCGAAGATCCAACCAGACCATTCTACCGCGTTTGCCCGGTGGACTCACGCCAGTCACTGCATTGTGGCCTGGCAAACAGTTGCGAATCGAAAAGAATTGTCGCCGTAGACCCGCAGATTTTTGCGGCAAATTGGCGCTTACGGAAATTGCCGGTTCTGATACATTAGTTGTTGCGCGTCTCGTAACACCCGGAAGATCCCGTAAACAAGGGTGTTCTGGACGCGCCACCATTGCTTTGCACACGGACTGACTCCGTGCAGATTTTTCCTTGGGAGGGAGCCCCCGATGGCCACGACACGCATTCCACTCAGCAAATCAGTCGAAGCAAACCGCAGCCTGGAAGAACGGCTGAACATGAGCACGGCTGAAATCGGACTGACGGTCCGCACGACCAACTGCCTGGAAGAGAAGGGCATCTTCACCGTGCAGGATCTGCTGAACACCACACGCGAAGACCTGCTCAGCATCTCTAACTTCGGCGAAAAGACACTCGAAGAAGTTTACGCCGCGCTGGAAAGCATTGACTTCCACCGCCCGGCGCCTGTGAAGAAGACCAAATAGCTTCACAGCAGCAGACATGTTCACGCATCGTTCTGGCTGGAACTGACTATCAGGTCGCTGATTTTCCTGCCCGTTGTGCTTAACGGCAGACTGGCAAGATCAGCGACCGGCGCCCACTGGCAATTCTCTAAGAGTTGCCCGCTGCCATACTGGGCGCGATAGCAGTGCAGCGTGATGCGGAACCGGGTGACGCCATGTTTCAGCATGGTCAACGGCGCCGGGTCGTGGATGTGTATGCCCGTCAATTCGTGTACGCGGCGACTGGGCAGATCGCCGGGAGATGAAGCTGCCGGGAACAGCGTCTGTTGCCGCCCTGCTGCCGCCGAGACTTCAGCGAAATCTGTATCCACGCTAAACCGCGGATAATCCCACAGCCCCTGCCAACGTTCGCCCGGCTGGCACTGCCGCAGGAGCACCGCGCTGTTGTGCTGGACAATCACGGCGCATTCGTGCACGTCTTCGTATTTCGTTTTCTGTTTTGGCGCCGGGATCTCTGCGGTCAGCTTCTGCTGATGTGTGGGGCACAGCGTTGCCAACGGGCAGTCTTTGCAAGCTGGGTTCCGCGGCGTGCAGACCAGGGCGCCTAATTCCATCAGCCCCTGATTGAAGTCGCCGGCGCGTTTGCGGGGCAGAATCTCTGCGGCGAATTTCCAGAGTTCCTTCTGCGCCGCTGTGCCCGTCGTCTGCTCTCGTAGCAACATCAACCGGGCAAACAGGCGGATGGTGTTCGCTTCAAGAATCGGCTGCGGCTGATCCAAGGCGATCGAAAGAATGGCGCCTGCCGTATAACGTCCGATCCCCGGCAGCGCCAGCACTTCCTCAAACGTCTGCGGAAAACGGCCGTTGTGCTCCGCAACAATCACCTGGGCAGCCTGATGCATCTGCCGCGCGCGCCGGTAATAACCCAGCCCCTCCCACAACCGTAAAACGTCTTCCTGACTGGCGGCAGCCAGCGACGGTGCATCCGGAAAGGCTGCGATGAACCGCTCGTAGTACGGAATTACCGTCGCGACTTGCGTTTGCTGCAACATGATCTCGCTGATCCACACGCGGTACGGATCACCCGTATCCCGCCAAGGCAGATCACGGCGGTGTTTCTCGAACCACGTCAGCACACGCCGCCGCAGCTTCTGCCGTTCTGCGGATGACAGATATGCGTCACTCATTGGGGTGAAGCTCTCCTTCGATCAGCGTAAGCCGCAAGGTAGCCACTTGTGCGGCTTCGGTGCGGTTATGAGTTACATGCAGCACGGTGACACCCGTCTCTTTCTGCACGGTGGTGAGCAGTTGCAGCATGTCAGCGCGTGTATCGTCATCCAGCGCGCTGAGCGGTTCGTCCAGCAGCAGCACCGGCGGGCGGCAGGCCAGCGCGCGGCCCAGGGCTACACGCTGCCGTTCGCCGCCGGAAAGTCCGTGCGGATAGCGGTTCAGCAGCGGTGTAATCTGCAGCAGGGCGGCAAGCTGCTGCACGCGGGCGACGATCTCTTTGTGTTTCCAGCCCTGAACATACGGGGCGAATGCCAGATGGTCGTGCACCGTCATCGAGGCGAACAGCGCACCATCCTGCGGCACCCAGCCAACACCACGCGAAGCGGGTTTGAGGCGCGTTGCTTCGACATCGCCGATCCACAGGCTACCGCTTTCAATCTGTTTCAGTCCGCAGATTGCTTCTAGTAGTGTGGTTTTGCCAGAGCCGGTTTTTCCCATCAACACGGCGTAGCTGCCGGTGGCAATTTCGAAACTGATGTCAGGCAGCAGAAAGCCGCCGTTGCGGATGGTTAGCTCTTCAGCACGGATCAACGGTTCAGCCCCCGCGCGGTCATGCCGAAGCCACCGCCTGCCAGCCGCACCAGGACAAGCACAATCATCGCCACGACGACCATCAACAACGAGATGCCCGTCGCGCCTTCGATACTGCCGATGCTGAGCTCCAGATGCACGCTGACCGGCAGCACTTCGGTCTTCATCCGGGTTGAACCGGCAAACACCAGCACCGGTCCGAACTCGCCCAGCGCCCGCGCCCACGCAAGCGTCAGCGCCGTCAGCATGCCGCGCCACGCGTCGGGCAGCACCACCAGGCGGAAGGCCTGAAAGCGGCTGCATCCAAGCGTTAACGCCACTTCTTCGCACCGCGGCTGAATCTCGTCAAAGGTCGCCCGCATGGTGCGCACCGCAAACGCGCTGGCGACGGAAAACTGCGCGATGATGACCGCCGGCACATGCAACGCCACCGGGTACATATCGTCCAGATACCGGATCGGCGTCTGCCGGAAGAGGATCAGCAGACTCAGTCCCACGACCAGCGGCGGCAGGAAGATGGGAATATCAAGCACGGTATCCACGACCGTTTTGCCAAAGAACTGCACCCGCGACAGCAGGTAACCCGCCGGCACCGCGACCCACAGCGAAAGGATCGCCGTGATGCTGCACGACACCAGGCTTAAGAAAGTCGCGTGGCCGATCTCCGGCGTCAGCATCACCTTTAACACCTTCTGCCATTCCCACGCGGCGTACATCACATCCGCCGCCAGCAGCGCGAGGATCAGCACGACATAAAAGCCTGCCAGAATACTCAGGCCCAAATAGAAAGGCCAATCCGGCCCCGGCCGGTGAACGGGCCGCCCGGCCGCACTTTCCTCCTCAACCGGTAGAGATTTCATAAGCAGGCAGGGCGAATAGCGAGCGGCAAAGTTGGCGAGGGACGCTGTGTCAGACGTCCATTTTATTAGCCAGGGCAACTTGCTCCAAGTCGCCGTCCAACAGCCGTTGCAGATATTAATTTGTGCAGCAAAACACTAACCCGAAGCGCGAGCGAGGGGCGTTTTATGGTGATGCGATTACAAGAATGTTTGGCCTTTTTCAGCCGGAGATTCAGACTTCTACCGGCGATTAGCTGCAAACTCCGGCGTCCCTCGCTCGCGCTTCGGGTTGGTTTCGTTCGGGTGTCCCGGAGACTATAGCCAGCGTTTTTGCAGGACGGCGGAAAAGTCCATGGACCAGGCAACCGCCACGTGCAGCGCTCCGCCCAGCCAGATGCTGCGTGTCTTCAAGCTCATGAAGCCCAGCAGCACACCGGCGACGATGGCACCGAGGGTTTCGGGCAGTGGCTTGCCGTAGTGGATCATGCAGTAGGGAATGGTCATGGCGACAATCGCCTGGGCGCCCAACCGCTGTTTCGATCCGTGGATCATGAAGCCGCGGAAGAAGAACTCCAGCGCGAAGAACTGAAACGCATAGAGCATTTGCCAGATGATGAACCGCGGCCATAACGGTTCATCGTGCAACAGCCGGTAGAACGGGTAAGAATGCTGGAACGACTTGGTGGTCGAAACCAGAATCACCAGCGGCAACAACAGAAGATACATCGCCAGGTAGATGTACCATCCATCGGTCAGCCCCCGCAGCTTCAGGCCGTAGTCGCGTAGCCGCTGGCGTAGCACGAGTTTGATCACGAGCACTGGCCCTACGATATACGCCACCGCCTGACCGAAGACCCAGTAGGCCAGCCGCGTGAGTTCATAGTTCTCGCCGCGACGCAGATAGTCTCCTAGCGAAACGCTGCCGGGTAGCATCACGTAATCGCCGTAGTCGCGGAGCACTTCACCGAGCGGAAACAGGCTGTCCCAGTAGTGCCGCAGGCTAAGGAAAATCGCGGAGGTGGTCAGCACGATAAGCGCATTGCGGTCAGCGCGGGCGGCGGCGGGCGGATCTTCGTACAGCAGCCGCGGCGCAGCGTTCATTTCGTGCAGCGGCTGCCACACCTGACTGCGTAACCAGCGGGTAACGGTGTTGCTGCTAGGGCTGGTAGATGGCTGCTTCGCGGTCAAGAATCGGGCGCCTGCTGAAAACGCTAGTCGGGCGGCAACGGAATGAACTGATGCCAGGCATAGCCGTCGTCCAACGTCTGGCACCCGGCAAATTCTAAATGAATCACCCGCCGGTGTGCAGCCGGTCCCGGATCGGACTCGCCGCTACTGTGCGAAAGCAGCGGCCGCATCGCCAGCACATCCCCCTTGCCGCAGGTGATGGTGTGCATCTGCGAGTCTTCGTCGTCCGTCTGTTTCCCACGCAAGTGCGAACCAGGAATGACCTTCAGCGGGCCGTTCGCCCCGGTCACTCTGTCTAGATGAATTCGTAGCGTCAGCATCTGCTCCAGCACATCGCACGGCGCCTCGACGTGTTGCACGCCGGCTTTGGTCGTAGGATTGCTAAAACGCTGCGAGGGCAGATCGTTGCGGGCCACGGCGATGGTCATATCCTTATGCCACGGCAACGCCCACGGGCTATCGGGATGCTTATCAAAATAAAGACCACGCACCAGGCCGCAGTTTTCGCCCAGCGTCTCGCGAAGCAGTGTCAGCAGCAAAGGTGCGTGCCATATTTCTGTCACCGCGGGATAAAGCGACAGCAGATTCCGCGCGGCGTAAACATGCCCGTTGCGACTGCGGATCGAACTTGCTGCTCCCGCCTTCGCCAACGCCTCGTTAAGTCCGAGTAGGATCTCCTGGACCGCATACGGAGGATACACCGGTAGAACGGCGAAGCCTTGCTGCTCAATCTGCTGACGGATCCCGGACGTTTCCACAACCGCTTACGCCAGGATCGGCTTGACGACTTTGCCGTGCACGTCGGTCAGGCGGAAGTCGCGGCCGCGGTAGGAATACGTGAGGCGGCGATGGTCGATGCCCATCAGATACAGCATGGTGGCGTGCAGGTCGTGAACGTGGACCACGTTCTCAGCCGCGTTGTAGCCGAATTCATCGGTGGCGCCGTAGGTCATGCCGCCTTTGATGCCGCCGCCGGCCATGAACATGGTGAAGCCCTTCATATGATGATCGCGGCCAGAGCCCTGCGCCATCGGCGTCCGGCCGAATTCGCCGCCCCAGACCACCAGCGTTTCGTCCAGCATGCCGCGGCGTTTTAGATCTTTGATCAGCGCCATCGTGCCGCGGTCGACAAACTCCGCGGTTTTCACCAGCCCTTTTTCAATGCCGCTGTGATGGTCCCAGCCGCGATGATAAAGCTGGATGAACCGCACGCCACGCTGCGCCAGGCGCCGCGCCAGCAGGCAGTTGCCGGCGAAGCTGCCGTCGCCGCCCTTGGCGCCGTAGAGGTCGAAGGTTTCCTGCGTTTCGTCGGACATATCGACCAGCCCGGGAATGCTGGTCTGCATATCGAAGGCCAGTTCGTACTGCGCGATGCGGGTGGCGATGGCCTGGTCGCGGACCACTTCGTTACGCTGCTGGTTGAGCGCGTTCACTGCGTCGATGACGGCGCGTTGATCCTGTGGCTGCACGCCTTTCGGGTTGCGGACGTATAGCACCGGGTCGCCGGTGGAATGGAAGTGTACGCCCTGGAACTGTCCGGGCAGAAACCCGCTGTGCCACTGCCGCGAAGCAATAGGCTGGTTCTGCCCACCGCCGACCGACGTCATCACGACAAAACCGGGCAGGTCATGGCATTCACTGCCCAGACCGTACAGCATCCACGAACCCATCGCGGGCCGCCCGCTGATGATGCTGCCGGTGTTCATGAAAGTATGTGCCGGGTCGTGATTGATCGCTTCGGTCTTCAGCGACTTCACAATACAGATATCGTCGGCGACTTCAGGAATGTGCTTGAAGACGGAAGATATTTCCTGCCCCGACTGCCCGTGCTTCTTAAACGGATAAAGCGGCGCCATGCAGGTCAGCTTCTTGCCCTGCAACTGGGCGATGGGCTGGCCTTTGGTCAAAGATGCAGGCATCGGCTTGCCCGCTTGCTTGGCTAGTTCCGGCTTGTAGTCAAACGTGTCCAGGTGCGAAGGACCGCCCGCCATGCACAGGAAGATGACCCGCTTCGCCTTCGGGGCGAAGTGCAACGGGCGGGCGACGCCGCGCCACGACTGTGGTTCTTCCACGTTCTTTTCAGCAGCCATCAACGACGCTGCTGCCGCACTGCCCAGCATGCCCACGGTGCCAGAAAGAAAGGCGCGGCGCTTAATGTTGCGGCTTAAGAGTTCGCGTTGGAAAGCATCAGAGCGGTTCATGGCAGCGCGGGGTAAAGGGTTCTAATGAATGAACGATTTTAGAACCTGAACACACTCGCCCCCTCGCCCCTCTGGGGAGAGGGCTGGGGTGAGGGGAAGCAATTTAGCCAGACAACACTGCGACACTGAAGATTGTGTGCAATTTTGGGCTGTACCTCCTCACCCTAACCCTCTCCCCGGAGGGGCGGGGCGACTGATTCAGGCTGCGTTTATTGTACCACCCGTGGTGTGGTTCTTGCAGCCTGTAATCGTCTAACTCTCTTCCAGCGTGCGTTGTAGATAGTCGATCTGGGCGCGGACACCTTCAAGGCCGGGATTGAGTTTTACGGCCCGGCGGAAGTTATCCAGAGCGGCGAAGGCGTCGCAGAGTTCCAGATAACAATGCGCCATACCCACGGCGGCGCCGAAGTGGTAGGCGTTTAGTTCCAGCGTCTGATGGCAGTCGTTGGCGGATTCCTCGTACCGCTCCATGCGGAACAGGGCGATGGCGCGCTGGTTCCAGCTTTCGGCAATCCAGGGGGCTTCTTCAATGAGTTCTTCGACGCGGATGATCGCTTCTTCGTGCTGGTGCGAATCGTTCAGCCGGGCGATGATCGAAAGTTCCTGCCGCTGCGGGATGCTGCCGCTGCGCATCCACACTTCGCGGATGCCGTTGTCGGCCAGCACACGCACGCCGCGGTCTTCATCGTGCAGAGCGCGGCCGAAGATGGCGTTGCTGGAATAGTCGCCTAGGAAGCCCAGCGCCAGCACCGCGGCGCGGCGTGTGGTGCGCGACTGCGAGAGCGTTAACCGTTCGAGCGTTGCATTGGTGTACCGTGTGGCGACCTGCATGATGAACGAGGCGGAGTTCTCATCGTTCAGATACTGGTTGTAAAAACGGCTGATGACTGGTTCCGGCGTTTTCTCAGGGGTCACGCTGGCGTTCTCCGTTGGTCGCGGGCGAAGGCAGGAAGAACCACGGCGGCAAGCCTGCGGGAGGTGGCGTTGCGGCAGGTGGTTTTGCAGAAACCGTCGCTGTGGAGTTAAAATCGGGGGAGGCTTGCGGGCGGCTGTTTCGCCCATGTCTTCGTTCGAGTGTAGTTATGGCGCCTGGAAGCTACAACAACTTCAGTGCTTCAAATCACGGAAAACAATCCGCGTTTCCGCGCTGATCGTTAGAGGATGAGAATATGCAACGATCGCAGCAACAAAAGGGCGTGCTAGCAACGCGGGCGCCTTGGGCATGCTTGATTTTTGTGGTCTGGCAACTCATTGCCCCTGGTAAACTTTGCGGGCAGCCGACGCCGGATGAGGCTGTCGAATTCAAGACGTCTGCTGCATTTACCACTACGCTTGATAGCACGATGGGGGTTCACTGGAGTGAGAACCCGCTGCGTCCGGCGCTGGCGCGTTTGCAGAAGGTGCAGGGCGTTGGCATCTGGCTCGACCGCCGGATCGATCCCGGGCAGAAGGTTGATTTCAGCGCCCAGGATGTCTCGATGCAGATGCTGTTAAAGAAGCTGGCCGTGCAGCTTCAAGCCGATGTCTGCCGCGTGGGCGACTGTATGTACATCGGGCCGCCAGAAGTAACGGCCAAGCTATCGACCGTCGCCGGCATGCGGAATGAAGATGTGCGGAAGTTTACGCCCGAGGTGCAGAAGCGGCTGTTTCAAGCGAAGTCGCGTTCCTGGGAAATCCTGGCGACGCCGCAGCAGATTGTTTCCGCCATTGCGAAAGATTACGAACTGAAAGTTGTGGGACTCGAGCAGATACCGCACGATCTGTGGCCTGCCATCACGCTGCCGCCGCTCTCATGCAGTGAGCAGTTGTGCATTGTGCTGGCTGGCTTCAACGCGACGTTTGAATTCTCGCCCGCTGGCGACGCCATCCGCTTCATCCCGCTACCAGATTCGGCCGTGCTGACAAAGTCTTACCGCGTGACGGGTGACGCAGAGCAATGGGTGCGTGAGCTGCAAGCGAAATTCCCCAGCTCGAAACTACGCGCCGCCGGCGCCATGCTGGAAGTCGCCGGGCCGCAGGCCGATCACACTGCCATCGCGCGGCTGGTGCAAGGTAAAACCGTCCGCACCCGCCCCGCGACAACTGGCGCCAAACGGGTTTACTCGCTGAACATTCAGCAGCAGAAAGCCGGCGCCATCGCCAAGACCGTGGCGCAGCGCAACGACCTGAAATTCACCTACGACCAGGAGGCGCTGCCGGGCCTTAACAAGCTGGTGACCTTTGAGGTAAAGGACGTTGATCTAGACACGCTGCTTCATAAGGCGCTCGATCCCGCGGGCTTAGCGTACGAGATCAAAGACGGAACGCTACACGTTTCCGTCGCGCCTTAGCAGACGCCTAAATATATGCACCAATGACTATGACGTGTTCGTTGACACTATTCTCCATCCGCGCCGGTAACCAGTCTAAAAGCCGGGAGACGGAATTGATCGGAACACAGTTTTCAGTCTGAAAGGCTGTTTTTGCCGTGTCGATGATGATGGGGAAATAACCATGAACACACAAGATTCAGACGGCGTCCTTCAAGATTGCAAAGTGATTTTCGAATTAGGTGAAGGTGAGAGTCTTACAATACATCCCGACCTGTTCTTAAAGTTTGACGATGGTGATTCCCTCATCTCGAATCTGTTGCGGGCAAACTTCGAATTGAAGGCCAGTGACATCCATAGGTGCTTCACTGACCATCTCTATCTGAATTCGATTGTTTCCCTCCGAAAGTTCCTGAGGGATATAGAAAACGCTGACATCGATGAAACGCTGGATTTCAACTCGGAAGAAGACGCTTTGACGTTGACGTTCGCTAAGCAGGAATCAACGGTACGTATCTCAGGAAGGACGCCGGGTGACGACGTCCTGCAAACGACAATCAACAACCTCTACGCCAACAATGAAGCCAATTTCTTCACCCAGGTCGTTTTTTACGGCAACTTCCCGCTTACGAGGGTTTCGGATGTTGTCGATGAAATATCCAAGGTTCTCGATGCTGTGAAACGTCTAGAATCCCAATGAGAACCTGACAGAGTTGGCCCTGGCATTCAGGATACACCAGCACGTTTTTCCCACGCCTGGGGTTTCTGCCCAACTCAGGTCAAGTAGAAGTTCCGCTGCTAGGTTCATTTCCCGGCGAAACAGGTTCAGCCCCTGTCAGCAACGTCTGGAGCGACATTTCGCTCTGCCGGGCGGGTGTCGATTCCAGCAGTGACTCCATGAACTTGTGCAGCGTGGCCGGGGCCAAGCTGTAGTAGTTGTGTTTACCGTCGCGGCGGCAGTTCACAATGTTCTTGTTACGCAACGCGCCCAGGTGATGGCTTACCGCAGGCTGACTTTGCCCCAGCGCCTCGCAAAGTGTGCGGACGTTCAATTCTTCGCAGTGCATGAGCAGATGGATGATCTGCAAACGCCATTTATCTGCGAACAACTGAAACCATTCTTTCAACTCCGTTGCCTTCTCGTCAGACAATGCCGGAACATCGCCCGGCAGCAGGTCGCCGGTAGACATGGATGGGCTCTTTTCCTGTTCGATCGTTTTCCGTGGTGAGATCATGTCTTCGTCTTCGCTGAGCTAAAAACCTGCGTCCGATGGCGCATAGCATTGCCAGCTGCGCATAGGATCAGCGCATGAGGCAGCACCAGACGAAGGCCTGAGGGGCAAAAGCCATAACGATACTTTGCTTACGCAGCAACCCGCCAGTCAGGTCAAGGTGCGCGCAGCAGTTAGCCGTTTAAAGCGGTCCGTGGATTCGTAAATGTAAAGATGAGATTCCCGGTAGAAGCATCTCCCGTTGACCGCAGAATTGCGGTGAACTCCCAACGGAAACCAGCTTCGTCCCTTTCTAAGCCGGATTGTAACCGGACAGGCAGCAATTTGCCTACGGCTTCGCGGCAGTTTCGGCGGAAAACCCAGCGGTTTTTACATAACCGGCTTACCTTAACAGTCCTAAGTAACCCGCAGTTGCGCCGGCGCCGTTCAGCCAACTCGCAGCGGATCTTCACCGCAAATTCATCTTCTGGACGCCATTTCCCCCTTGCGCGATTCTGCATGCAGAAAGTCGCTGTTTCGATAGGGAATCCCCTGATTGTTAAAGGAAGGCTATCCTCCGTTGTTGAAAACCACGAAAATGAATAATAAAGCGCCAAGCCACGTGTTTTAAAGAGTTTTATAGATGTCGTGAAAAGAATACTTTTTGTCGTAAATGGGAGGATGTCTGCCATTAAGGTGTTTATATTAAGTTTTCATGGTGGTCATTGAGGGTAAGCATCAAGGTTGTGCTTTCCCGGCTGCCAACTTTTTTTCGAGGTGCAATATGTTTCAGAGAACAGGCAAATCGTCCCGCAACCGTTCCCGCGGTTTCACACTTGTGGAACTGCTCGTCGTGATCGCGATCATCGGCGTGCTCGTCGCGCTGCTGCTCCCGGCCGTGCAAGCCGCGCGTGAAGCAGCCCGCCGGTCTTCCTGCACGAACAATCTCAAGCAGATCGCCCTGGCCGCCCAGAACCACCACGACACTTTCAAAAAGCTGCCGCCGGGCGTTGACGCACCACTGTCGGCCAACGATGCAACCTGGGGCTGGCCCGTGCGTCTGTTCCCGTTCATGGAACTGAGCAACGAGTACGACAACATGCAGGTCAGCACCCGTTCGCTGCAGCAGACCATCGACGCGCTCGGCTCGCACACCGGAACGACAGACCCCACCGCGTTCCCTGCTGCGGTTCAGGGGTTTGTCCAGGCCTCGACCAACGAAATCCCAGCCTGGAACTGCCCAAGCGCCGCCAATGAGCTGTACACCAACTTTGCCGGCTATCAGCGCAGCGATGGTGTGGCCAAATCTACCTACACAGGCTGCAACGGCGCCAACGTTAATCACAACGGCGACCCAGGCGGTGTGTTCATCGCCGGCAAAGGCCTTAGCTTCCGCGACGTGACAGATGGAACAAGTAACACTTACCTCGTTAATGAGAAAGCAGTTCTAGGCAGCACGCAGGATCAGCCCTCCTGGCTGGGCTCCACAAACCAGAGTTCAGCAACCACCTCTGGCAACGGCGACCAGGCGGCTCATGTTCTGAGTCTTGTTGGCAGCAGCTTCCGCACCGCTGGTGGTTACCCCATCAACCCTATTCCCGGTATCGCCAGCAACAATGATTTCCGTAAGGGGTTCAGCAGTTTCCACCCAGGTGGTGTGCAGGTAGGGTTCGTGGATGGATCCGTCCACTTCATCGCTGAAACGATCAACGTCAATACGCACCTGAACCTGGGTTTGCGTAACGATGGCCAGGTTCTCGGCGAATTCTAAATCCACTTGCGGCAATTCTGCGCAGAAGTCTGGCAGCGGGTTATCTTGCCCGCTGCCATTTCCGGGCGCACGGCCAGATGTTCTGGCTTGTGTGCTCTTAACGCTTTGACTGGCACTACGAAAATCAACACAATGAACTTGAAACTTACGCTCTCACTGCTCACCATTGGCCTCTTTGTCGCTACGCTCAGCGGCTGCGGTGGAAGCAATGTCCCAACGGCGGCCGTCACGGGCACGATCACCATCAATGGTGAACCCGCCAAGGGCGTCTCGTTACAATTCGCCCCTAAATCAGGCGACCGTGCCTCGGTGGCTTTGACCGAAGCCGACGGAACCTACCGCGCCCAGTTTGTGAAGAATCAGACAGGTGTCGCGCTGGGTCCGTGCGTGGTCAAGTTTTTCATCTACCGCGGCGAATCGGGCCGGAATTACCTTCCCAAAGAATTCAACGACAACGCAGCGGCAAATCCCGACTTCAACATCGATATCCCGCCGGGCGGCACGACGTTTGACTACGACCTGAAGTTCGACGGCGAGTACCCGGAGGAGTAATTCTCCCTGAATGGTCAGGGCCGTTGGATCCGGCCAATGATCGCATCACTTTGAATGCGAACGGGCCAATGGCGGCTATCGGTCGATACCGGCGCGTTGTCGCCTAGCAGGTAATAGCCGGCGGTGCGTTGTTCACTGTTGCGTGTCTCCATGGTGTAGTAAACGTCGCGAAGGATCGTCAGATTGCGGATCTGCAACGGGCCGCTCCGTGCGCCGATGCGGAGGGGCGTTGGCGTGGCGGTTGTTCCCGGCGGAAGGTTTACGTGCCCGGATGTTTCGCCGCTGCGATAAAGAACGCGGTCGTCGCAGATGGCCAGTTGCAGCGATTGCCAGCCATTGTTCGCAGACGTCTGCAGCTTCGCTTGCTTGACGATCTGACCATCGTAAGTGATTTCAAGGTTGTCGCCGTAACGTTGCAGTGCCACGGGCCGCGCGGCCGTTAGCAGTTCAATCTGAAAGCTGGCCTCGCCCCGCCATTGCATGTTCAGCAGCAGATCACGCACGTCTCGCGGCGTACGCGACAGTCCCTGGTTATAGCCATAAGCATCGGTCACGGCGGACGGCGCCCGTGGCTGCGGGCTGCGGTAGCTGCGTTGATGATGATAGGTAAGCCACGCGAATTCTTGAGACTTCGCATCTTCGGGCTGAAACTGATAGCCCGCCGCTGTCGCTTGCCAGGCTGTTCCGCCCTGCCATCGTGGCGCTGAAGGACGGAACGTGTCGTCGTGCACAGGAATGGCCACTGCTTCCAGTTGCGGCAGGGTTTTCGCGCTGACGCGGCCGTTTATTAGGAGGTCTCCCTGCGAGAACGAAACACGCTCGCCGGGCAACGCCGCAATGCGTTTCACGACCAGCAGATCCTGTTGCTGCGGGTGACGGAAAACCACCACATCGCCGCGTGCCGGCGCCCAACCAGGTTCAACCGCCGTGACTTGCAGAGTGGTGGCAGGATGAACGCGGTCGCTCATCTGCTGCTGGAAGCCACAATTCGGACAGACAGCGATCTGTGCCTGAGGCGGGTGCTCAATGCCGCAGCGAAAATGCCAGCCGCAATCGTCACAGGTTGCCGCCAGATGTTCGCCCGGAATCCGCGGCGCCATCGATCCGCCGGCCACCTGCAACTGCACCGTAAGCGGCTGTTGACCGCGGCGCCAGATTTGTGTCACTGCCAGCCCGGCTATCGCTGCGGCAACCAATGCGGCCACAACCACGGCGGCGATGCCCGGTGCGACGCGTGGTTTTTTCATAAGCCGCCCTGACGGTTATTCTTCCAGCCCCAGCGACTGCCGGTAGGCTTGCTGCTGCGTTTTCTCGCCACGGCGCGTGGTGATTTCCCGCCAGGTTTCCGCCGCCTTCTGCAGCGCTGTTGTTTCGTCTTCCCCGGCCAACGATGTTGCAACCGCCTGATTGAGCGCGGCAAGATATTCGTCGCGGCCGGGAATACGGATTGAATGCAGCACCAGTGTTTCCTCCTGCAGTTCCACCACCAGATCGGCATAGCGGCTGGCGGATGCGTTCAGCGGTGCATCCACCCACTTCTCCGCCCCAGCCAGATGGCTGCCACGGAACATGGTGGTGGAGGTCGATTGCGGGCAGATATCGGTGCTTAACTGGCGGCCGGCAAGCAGCATCAGGCAGGCGGCTGCATCGCGGACATCCTTCGCGCCTTTGACCACCGAGCCTAACCGGCCCGCCACTCCCAGCAGCGATGCGTGATGACGATGCGGCGGCTGTTTATCGAACCAGTCTTCCTGCGACGGACTATAGAACTGTCTGGAACCCGGCAGTTTTGCGTAATTAACCTTCGTCGCGGCTGCGTCTTCCACCGCTTCGCCCGCCGCAGTCGGCCACGTAATCGCCATCGCGACGTTGCCGCGGAGGAACATCTTTCGCACATCATGCGGACCCAGCCGCAGCGGCTTGTCAGGATGCAAAGCCGCGATTTTCCGCGTCTCACGCAGGGCACGCACAAAGGGCGGCGAAGCAATCTGCGGCTGCATCGTCTGGTAGTCAAACAGGGTCGAGATACGGTTGGGTGTCCGTGCGTAACACGCCGCCCGCGCCAGTAACAGTTGACCGCCAGATTCTTCGGACAGCGGTTCCACGGCGCCATACACAGGCTGATCATCCGCCGGCGCCAGTTCGCCCCAGTTCTTGCGGTCACTGAAGTGCTGGGCGATCTTCTGATAGGTTTCCCAGTCTTCCGGCGGTTTGATCTTCGCCGCGGCAAACAGATCTTCCCGGTACATCACCACCAGTTGCGGTGAGCCAAACGGAATGGCGTAGTCTTCGCCCGCCCATTTTCCTTCTTCTGTGCGGGGGATCATCAACAGATCGCGGACAGCGTATTCCGGCTGCTTGATCGCGGAAGAAGACAGCGGCTGAATCAGGTCCCGCATGGCTAGTTCGCCCAGCAGCCCGGCAGGATAGATCACCGCATCCGCGTCCAGCGTTGTTTTATCCGCCAGTTCTGCACGGGTGATAGACGTGACGCTCAGCTTACTTTCAGCACGGGCTTTCCATTCACGCTCGATCA
The DNA here is from genome assembly GCA_965233625.1 of Pirellulaceae bacterium. GTDB lineage: Bacteria > Planctomycetota > Planctomycetia > Pirellulales > Pirellulaceae. The sequence goes on along the minus strand of OZ247499.1, from coordinate 4,097,209 downwards.
CGGCTGCCAGGGGTGCATCGTCCACCACTAGCAACCGCACATCGCCCAGCTTCCGCACGGTCTCTTGCGTTTCGGGCTTGGCGCCTCCGCCGCAACCAGGTGCGACGGTCAGCAAAGCAACAAGTAATAGGAACGAGAGAAAGCGGGCTTGGCGTCGTAACGATATCGACATGATGGCTGGCGGTACAAAGATCGGCAAAAGGGGAGAATTCTGGCGCGGCGCCGTTAGCACAGGATGCAGTGTAACATCACCAGCCCGGCCGAGGCGCCGTCCTTATATATCCCGCCCTATATATATCTCCGTCGATGACCAGAAAAGGCCCGCCGCTATTTGAAACTTACCGGCGCCTCAAGCGTAAGGTCCAAGGGGAAGTTCTTACGGATCTGAAAGTACGAGCCGGGCGGCGATGGAGCGTCGGCGGGTACGAGCACGTTTGGATTACGGCCGTATAAGGCGAAGAAGCTGGTTTTGACCTGGAACTTCGCCTTGCCATCGGCCAGCGATACAAGCTTGACGCCTTTGGAGAAGCTGGAAACCGGCGTACGTGGCCGGATCTCCCAACCCGGCACATTCAGCCCAGGCGTTGCAATGCGATCAATCGCGCAGTGCCAGAAATTCTTATTGAGCGTGGCAACCGGCGTATCGGCTGTGTGCTTGCCTTTGAAGGAGAAGGTCACCCACCAGCCTGGCGCCTGAAAGCTGAACTTGGTGATGGGTCCCAGCGCACTGGGGGCGTGCTTCACGGTAAACCCCGTTTCTTTGCTGACATGGTTGATGACCAGACCTTTCTCACCCAGCCCATTTAACCATTGCTGCGCAGCTTCTTTTGCCTCGTCGCCTGGTGCAGGTGGATCGTTCTCGATGGCGTGGGCGGCTGTACTGGTAAGTAGAAGCAGCAGCAGGACGGTGAAACCACGGGTAGCGGGCATAGGTATTACCTTCTTGTGAATAAGCAGTGGATAAAGACAGTCAGGCAAGTCGGACGCGGCTATTCCTTGCTAAGTTCCACAAATTGCCGGAACTTCCGCCGGAATTGCGGGTTTAGTCGTTTAACCATCCTTAGTTTCTTGCCGACGGGCTAAATCGTAAGTTTTTACATTTGGCGGATTTAGGGCGCCTAATCATACTTACACCTTAGTTCTAAGGTAAATTGTCATCATAGCCTGCACGCGCGGGCGCCGGCCGGTAATCTCCCGCCCTCATTGTTTGTGGAGTGAATATGTTTTCGTTGTTCCCACTCATTCGCCGTCACTCACAGACTTTCCTGGTGGCTGCGTTAATCGCTGTGGCAGCTTGCATCGCGGTAACCCGTGTGCAGGCAGCTGACCCGGAGCTTGTGGGTGTGCTGGCGCTGGCCGTTGATGAGAAAGTCGCGGCCGAGCTGATGCTCGACGACGAAACGAAGGCCAAGCTGCTGGCGATTATCGAGAAAAAAGAAGACGAAGCGCTGACCCTCGCCCGCGAAGTGGAAGAACTGCCGGCTGAGGAGAAGCAGAAACGCATGGCCGCGTTTGTTCTTGGCGCCGAGACCGAGGGCATGGCTCTGCTGAACGAAGAACAGCAGAAGATCCTGCGTCAGAAGCTTATCCGCCAGCAGGGGATGGTTTCGCTGGGCAACCCGCAGGTCGCCGGCATGCTGAAGCTTTCGGTCAAACAGAAAGCCGCCATCGCCGATCTGCTGACCAAACGCGCCAGCGACGTGAAGAAGGCCGGCGCGACACGCGAAGAGATGACCAAACAATATTATGAGCGGCAGTTGCAGAAAGTGCTCTCGCCCACACAGAAGGTCGCCTGGGATCTGCAGGCCGGCATCGACCCTTCAAAGCCCGAAGAACCCGCCGCCGGCGGCGACGATGTTGCAGCCGCTCCCGGCGATGGCGCCCCGGCGGGCGGCGAGCCAGGTGAGGGCGCAACCAAACCGCCCACCGGCAAAGCACCGCCTGTAGACCCCAACGGTAAGATTGTCTTCAACTTCGGGTTTACGCCCTGGAAAGACGTGCTGGAATGGTTCGCCGCGCAGGCGGATCTTTCGATGGTGCTGGACGCGCCGCCGACGGGCACCTTTAACTACAAAGACACCCGCGAATACACACCGGGCCAGGCGATTGACCTGCTCAACAGCGTGCTGCTGACCAAAGGCTACACGCTGATCCGTCGCGAACGGATGCTGATGCTGATCAACCTGGAAGACGGCATTCCGCCTGCCCTGGTTGAACAGATTCCGGAAGAGAAGCTCGACGAGCGTGGCAAGTTTGAACTGGTCAGCGTGCTGTTCCAGCTCAACAAAATGACGCCGGAAAACGCTCAGGCGGAAATCGAAAAGATGATCGGCCGTCAGGGCGCCGTGGTGGTGCTGCCTTCGGCGAAACAGGTGCTGGTGACCGAAACTGTTGGCCGGCTGCAAACCATCCGCCGCATGATTCAGGCCGTTGAGAATCCGCCGGCACCTGCCGATACCGGTGTGGAAGTGGTGAAGCTGGAACACGCCTCAGCCGACGAAGTGATGACCGTCGCCCGGCAGCTGCTGAGCATTCCTGAAGGTCAGACCGCCACGCCCGATGGCAAGTTACGCGTAGCCGTCGATCCGCTTGGCAACAAGCTGTATGTTTCGGGCGAACCTGCGATGGTGACGCGGTTCAAAGAGATTCTGAAATACACCGACGTAGCGCCCGATCTGGCCGATGGCGGCACGGTGCTGGAAACGCCACAACTGGAAGTGCATCCGGTCGACAATGCCGACCCGGCTGCTGCTTTGCAAGTGATGCAAACGCTGCTGGCCGGCATGCCCGATGTGCGGCTGGCAACCGATCCCAAGACCGGCAGCCTGATCGCGTTGGCGCGGCCCTCGGAGCATAAGACGATTAAGGCGACGCTGAACCAGATGCAGCAGGATCAGAATCAGGTCGAAGTGTTCCACCTGACCGTGGTCGATCCTTCCGTCGCGGTGCTTTCGATCGGCAAGCTGTTCGGCACGGGCGAAGAAAAGAACAGCACGGCGCCACGTGTGGACGCCGACATTACGAACAACATGTTGCTGGTCAAAGGCAACGTCTCGCAGATCAACCAGATCCGCGCATTGCTGGAAAAGATGGGCGAAACACCAGACGACCCCACAGGTCTGGCCGAGACAGAACGTGAAAACTTCCGCCTGCTGCCTGTGACGGGCCGTGCCGCCCGCCGCGCGCTGGAGCAGATTGAGTTTATCTGGCCGACCGTCAACCAGGGCCGGATCCGCGTGGTCACGCCGTCGAAGGCTTCGGCCGTCACGCCTGTGCAACGCAACCCGGAAGACACTTCCGGCGACAGTTCTGAAGACGACGCCACGCAGCCGGTTCCGCCGCAACGCGCACCGCTGGGCCCTTCTGAGGACTTCCAGGTTTATCCGCCCAAGTCCGCACCCGTGATCAACGACGCCCGCGCACCAGCCAAGGCCGGTCAGCCCGTGCAGTTCTCGGCTTTCAACCAGAATGCCCAGGAGCCAGCAGCAGCTACCCAACCAGCAACAGCCCAACCAGCAGCGCAGCCAAAGGCTCAACCGGCGCCAGTCGCAACGCAACCGGCCGCCAAACAACCCGTCGCCGCGCAACCTGCGGCTACACAGCCCGCTGCAACCCAGCCTGCCGCTTCGCAACCCGCGGCGCCGCAAGGTGGCGAGATTGTGGTGGCGCCAGGACCAGCGGGTGTCGCGATTTCTTCGCAGAACCTGGATGCACTGGACAAGTTTGAAGAACTTTTCAACACGCTGGCTGAACAGGCAACCGGCGCCGACTACACCGTGTTCTATCTGAAGTACGCACAGGCCGATGTGGCGGCCGCTCTGCTAAATTCCATCATCAACGGCGACGATGCCGGTGGCGGCGCCCCCGGTGGCGGCGGTGGTGGCGGCGGCGGATTGCTCGGCGGCGCGGCAAGCCTGCTGGGCGGAGCCGGCGGCGATCTGCTGGGCGGACTGCTGGGCGGTGGAGCCGCAGGCAGTGTAACCACAGCCGGCGCCGTAACAATCACGCCCGACCTTCGCCTGAACGCTCTCGTGGTGCAGGCACAGGCAGCCGATGTTGATCTGGTGGAAGAACTGCTGGAAATCATTGACCAGAAATCCAGCCCCGAAGATGTCGAGACGCAGGGCAAACCGCGGCTGATCCCCGTTATCTACACCAGCGCTGAACGCGTCGCCAACGTCATCAGACAGGTGTATGTCACCAGCATTCAATCAGGCGCCTCGCAGGGACGGCAGCCTTCGCCAGAAGATTTCATCCGCGCTTTGCAGAGCCGTGGCCGTGGCGGCAACTCGCGGCCGCAGGCCCGCAGCGAAGGGCCAAAGATGACGCTTTCGGTAGACGAACAAAGCAACACGCTGATTGTCGCCGCCCCAGATCCACTGTTCGAAGATGTCAAAAAACTGGTTGAGCAGCTAGATCAGGCCGGCGCCAGCGAGTCGGAAACGATGCGTGTGGTCACCCTCAAGCGGGCCAATCCGGAACTGGTCCAACGCGCACTTAGCTCCATTGTGGGTTCGCAGGTGCAAGTCAGCACCACATCCGGCAACAGCTCCAGTTCAGGTTCCAGAAGTGGATCATCCAACGATCGCCCGGATCAGCCCAGCCGCGAACAGGCAGACCAGGCGCGTCGCCGTGCTGAGTTCTTCAACGCACTACAGCGCGCCGGCGCCAGCGGTAGTTTCGGCGGCCGTGGAGGAGACAGCGGACGCGGTGGTTCGTCACGCGGCGGCCCATCACGCGGCGGACCTCCCGGCGGTAGTGGTGGTCGCAGGGGCCGGTAGCGTTCGCGAACGGTCTATGCCGCCCCAAGCTTAGCGAAACGATAGATAGCGGCGTTTAATCTCGCATTAGACGCCGCTAAATGATGCTTGATAAATCCATGCAATAATTATCGCACCTGATAACGAGTACATTTGTGTGGTCGGATCGCTAAAACTTTGTCGCGTGATCCCACGCCTGTAATGCGAGTCGCGTCTTAAATCACGCAATAACCATTACTTAGGCAACACGCAAATGGTGGACGGCGGTCAGGAATCGCTTGCATCGGCAGGCTATTTCCGCCAGAATAGCGGGGCGCATGTAACAAAATGCGCCGCGATCCCCACAAAATAGAAGCCTGAACACCGCTGGTTCTTCGGACGCCGGCGGTCTGCGTCGAATATCGATGTTCGTCCAGTTGAAACTGGCGAAACTGTATAAGAGGAGAAAGCACACATGAGAGCGATCCGCACCTGGTGGCAGCAACGCACTGGCGAAGAGGAAACACCGTTCGACGGCGACGCTCCCGTGTGGGTCGTCAGCATGGTGTTCCACCTTGTACTGATGGTCATTCTCGCTTTCATCACCATCGGCGAACAGCAGAAGGTGGGTCTGCCGCCTGTGGTCGCGGTTCCGATGGAAGAGCTTGAAGAAGAGCCAGAGATGGCGGAGATCGACGAGATCTACTTCAACGAGCAGCCTTCCGAAGAAGTTGGCGCCAACAGCAACGATGGCGAACAGATGGCCTTCTCCGAGGCGCCCGTTGTTTCGATCGTTTCTGATGTGCCAAGCCCCGTGGACATGGACCCCGTCGAAGATTCAGAAATCCTGATTAACGATACCATTGCTGTCGCCACCGGCCTGAACTTCAACGAGAACGTCGCCGTCAAAGGCGCTGCCGGTGAAGGCACGACTGGCGCTGTGGGCGCCGTGGATCGCCTGACGCATGAAATCGTCCGCTCGCTGGAAGAGCGTAAAACGCACGTTATCTGGATGTTCGATCAGTCGGGAAGTCTCACCCGTCAACGCACGGCGATCCACGACCGCTTCGATCGCATCTACGAAGAACTGGGCGTGCTGGAAGCCGCCAACAACCCTGCCTTTGCCAAGTACGAAGACAAGCCGCTGCTGAGCACCGTGGTTGCCTTCGGCGACAAAGTCACGCTGCGGACCGATGAAGAAGGCACCGACAACGTCGAAGAAATCAAAAACGCTGTCAAAGGCATTGAGATCGACGAAACAGGCGTCGAACGCGTCTTCTCCGCCATTCATATGGCCGCCACCAAGTACAAGCACCTGCGAGTGCCCAACAAAGACGGCGAAGTTGAACGCAACGTGCTGATTGTTGTTTTCACCGATGAAATGGGTGACGACTACAAGACCGGCCTCGACCCGACTATCAACGTCTGCCGCCGTTACGAAATTCCCGTTCACGTTGTTGGCGTGCCTGCCCCATTCGGTCAGCGTGTCACCCACGTGAAGTGGATTGACCCGGATCCAGAATACAGCCAGGCGCCACAGTGGGGCGAAGTGAACCAGGGCCCCGAGTCGTTCATGCCAGAACGTCTGCGTCTTAGCTTTGCCGGTTACGATGAACAGAAGAACCCGATCGATAGCGGCTTCGGCCCGTTCGCTCTGACACGTCTGGCGTACGAAACGGGCGGTATCTACTTCACAGTTCATCCAAACCGTAACGTCAACCGCGAAGTCAGCCGTCGCGAGACCGAAGCTTTCTCAGCCCACATCAGCCACTTCTTCGATCCTGAAGTAATGCGGCGTTACCGTCCGGACTACGTTTCGGGCAACGAATACGCCCGCCGCCTGAAGGCTAACAGGAGCCGTGCGGCGCTGGTGCAGGCTGCTCAGTTCTCGCAGGTGGGTGAGTTCTCGGACATCGAAACCCGCTTTGAAAAGCTGGACGAAGCCCGCTTCGTTAACAGCATCAACGAGGCTCAGAAGAACTCGGCCAAACTTGGTCCCAAGCTTGACATCCTCTACAACGCGTTGAAAGTCGGCGAAGGGGATCGTGCGAAGGAAACCTCGCCACGCTGGCAGGCTGGTTACGACCTGGCCATGGGCCGCGTGATGGCGGTGAAGGTCCGTACTGAGTCCTACAACGCCATGTTGGCCGAAGCAAAATCTTCACTCCGCTTCAAAGACCCCAAGAACAACACCTGGGTGCTGGAAGGATCGGATGAAGTAGAAGTGAACAGCCGCCTGGAGAAACTTGGCGCCAAAGCCAAGGAGTATCTCACCCGCGTGGTGACGGAACATCCCGGCACGCCTTGGGCTTTCCTGGCCCAACGCGAACTGGACAATCCGCTCAGCTACAAGTGGACCGAAGAATACACCAAGCCGCCCGCACCGCGTGCCATGAACGCCGGCAACAACAACAACAACGTCCCGGCGAACGACAAAAAGCGGATGCTCAAACGTGCTCCCACACGCAAGCTGCCTAAGCTGTAAATCAGTCTTACGCAACTTCAACCACACACAGGGGGCTTAATGCCCCCTGTTTTCGTTAGGTGACCGTCGTTTTTGCGTCCATTATCAGCACGCCCGCTGTAATGGTGTTCGCCTGTGCAAGGCGATACGTATATGATGGAGCAAGTATCCACGGCACTGCATCTTCTCTGCATGCCGTTCAAGTAAGTTACAGCCACACATAAGAATCATGCATTCCAACGGCGAACCTAAAACCGGGCCTCACGACGAGACCCTTGATGCGCCGTTGTCCGCTAATGGGCTTGGAGCCAGCTCGCCCTCGGAAGGCAGCGTGATTTCGTCGACGTCCAGCGCTGGCGATTCTCATATGCCGCGCCAATGCTTCCTGGAAGGTAGCGAGTGCCCCATCGATGCGGGCACCAAGCAACTACTGCGGATGCGGCTGCGTACAGTGGCAATTGTCCTGGCAATTGGCTTCGCTTTGTTCCTGGTCTACCGGGTTGTCTTTGATCCGTTTGATTCGTGGGTGGCTTGGTCGTTGCTGGCGGCCCATGCCGGGGTTACGTCCATCCTAGTTATTCAGGCTTTATCGCTGTGCCACAAATGCCTGTTTAAGCTGAAAACGCTGAGACTGCACGAGCTTGCCGTATTCGCGGTGCCCGCGGCGTTCATGGCGACAATGGACGTCTTCGGCACACTCCGCGCCATCGAGCTCTGCACGCCGCTGCCGGCGATGTCGCCGCCGTGGATGATGCTGATCTTCAGCTATGCAATCTTTATCCCCACAACCTGGCAACGCGCGACGCCCATCCTGTTGATGTTCGGCGCGGCGCCGCTGCTGATCTGGACAGCGCTGTATTTCCTGGCGCCGGGGTTTTCCAGCCTCGAGGGCGCCACGGCCTTTGCCTTCACCCGGCTGGTGCTGGTCATGGGCATCACCGCCGTCAGCGGCGTGATTGGCGTCCACACCATCAGTGCGTTCCGCAACGAAGCGTTTGAAGCCCGCACCGTGGGGCAGTACCGGCTGAAGAAACTGATCGGCGCCGGTGGTATGGGGGAAGTCTATCTGGCGGAACATCAACTGATGAAACGCCCCTGCGCCGTCAAACTGATCCAGCCCGGCAAGGCGGGCGATCCGAAGGTGCTCCAGCGTTTTGAACGGGAAGTCCGCGCCACGGCGAAACTGTCTCATTGGAATACGATCGAAATTTTCGATTACGGCCGCACCGAAGATGGCGTGTTCTTTTACGTCATGGAATACCTGCCCGGAATGAATCTGGCGGATATGGTCGCAGAACACGGCCCGATGCCTGCTGAAAGGGTCACGCACTTCCTGACACAGACCTGCGAAGCGCTGGGCGAAGCGCATGACCTGGGCCTGGTGCACCGCGACATCAAACCGGCCAACCTGTTTTCGGCCGTCCGCGGCGGATTCTACGACGTGACGAAGCTGCTCGACTTCGGCCTGGCGAAGCCCCGCGCCATGATTGGCAAAGGCGACTTAACTCAGGAAGGGTCGATTACGGGTTCGCCCAGCTTCATCGCGCCGGAGCAGATCACGGGCGAAACAGAACCCGACGGACGCAGCGACATCTACGCCCTGGGCGCCTCGGCGTATTACCTGCTGACGGGTGAGCCGCCGTTTGCCGATCAGAACTCGATGCGTGTTCTCATTGCCCACGTGCAGCAGAAGCCCGCACCGCCTTCGAGCCTCCGCGACGGCATCCCCGCCGATCTGGAAGCCATCATCATGAAGTGCCTGGAGAAAGAGCCGGGCGCCCGGTATCAGTCCACCCGCGAGATGCTATCGGATCTACGCAAGTGCAGCAGCGCCGGCGTGTGGACCTACGAAGATGCTCAGAAATGGTGGTCAGGCCACGAAGTAGAAGACATCGCTGGCGAAGAACCCGCCGAACTGGAAGCCGCCGTCTAACAAGCCCGCGCTTCGGGTTTATGATTTGTGCTTGTCATGACGGTAAACGGTCGATTCAACGTCTGATTCAATAAGCTTTTAAGCCGCCCGGCAAACTCCTTTAAGCGTTAAATATTTATTAAGTTAAACCACTGGCAAGGTTTAGCCGAAGTATGGAATACGCGGCGGTTGATTTTGCTGAATATGCCGCCTACGATGACTGCAACTGCGGCGGCGTACGGTTCGCCGCCTCCCTTAAATCCGGGCGACGCCATGTCTTTTACACTCCTGCCCACCTTCTGTTGTTGCTGTATTAGTCCGGGTTAACCGGACTATCCACCGCCCCCTCGCAAGCCACGATGTGCTGCGAGCCGCCTTGCCATTTTGCAGAACGACCTTCGTTACAGGCCAGGCAATTCTACTGTCGACCAGCAAAAACCCGGATGCGTCTTTGATGAAGCGTTTTCTGTAACTGGTCCTGGCGTTTACAGCGATACACCCATTTTAATCGAGCATCGATATGGCTTCTGACTTCCGGCTGAAAGAACAACTGCCTAAACTGACCGATCAAATCGTCGAAACCTATGTGCAACCTGGGCTGATCGGGCAGACCAATCACATCGGGCACTGCCCGTTGCCCCGCTACGAAACTACGGTGCAGGTAATCCACGACCTGCAAGATATCATCTTCCCCGGCTATCGCCGCCGCGAAGGGCTGCATATCGGCAACGTCACCTATCATGTGGGCGAACTGATTGACCGCCTGCACGACATGCTGACCACACAGATCTCGCGGGCGCTGATGCATGACGACCGCGTGCGGAAGAACCGCGAACCCTGCCCCAAGCAGTTTGACTACGAGGGTAAGGGCCAGAAGATGGCCATCGAGTTCCTGCACCGCATCCCGGAATTACGGCAGCGGCTGGCCACCGATGTACAAGCCGCCTACGACGGCGACCCGGCGTGCAAGAGCATTGATGAGGTGATCTTCTGCTACCCCGGTCTGGAAGCCATCACCGTGCACCGCATCGCGCACGAACTGGTGAAGATGGAAGTGCCGTTTCTGCCCCGCATGATGTCCGAATGGGCGCACAAAGAAACCGGCATCGACATTCATCCCGGCGCCAGCATCGGCGACTATTTCTTTATCGACCACGGCACGGGGGTCGTAATTGGTGAGACGTGCGAGATTGGCGATCGGGTGAAGATCTACCAGGGTGTAACGCTCGGCGCCCTCAGCTTTCCCACTGATGGCAACGGCAACCTGATCCGTGAAACCAAACGTCATCCCACCATTGATGATGGCGTTGTGATTTACGCCAACGCCACCGTACTGGGCGGGAAGACGCACATCGGCAAAGATTCGGTCATCGGCTCCAGTGTCTGGCTGACCCGCAGTGTCGAGCCCGGCACCACCGTGCTGATGGAAAGCCCCAAATTGCGCATCCGCTCGGAACAGCCCGATGAGCTGAACCCGGAAGCGAACTATTCGATCTAAGGCGAAACCTTAGAACGGCGTTAACCGAAGGCGGTTTCCAGATCGTCCAGCACGGCCTGTTCTTCAGGCGAGATACGATTGCCAATCCCCAGGCCGAGGAAACCGCCCGCCGCATCGGCGACCTTGACGGCGCGGCCCATCAGATCCGATTTCAGCGCGGCGGCGGAACGTTCGTCCAGGCGCTGGCAAACGGCGGCAATGTAATCTTTCCAGGTCTTCAGCAGTTCATCGCCTGGCGGTTCCAGCAGCCAGACTTCCAGCAGTTCACGGCTGGCGTCGCCCGGTTTGATGCCCGCGTCGGCGGCGGACTTCAGCATTGCGTCGCGCTCGGCGGACTGGATTTCGCCATCGGCCCAGGCCACGCATACCAGCGGCGCCAGCGATAACGCGGCCAGGGTCTGGTTGCTGATGTTCAGCGCAATCATCTCATCCAGCACCGTCTCGTCGGTAACGCCCGAAGCGTCTGTCAGCGCCTGTTTACGTTCTTCCGCGGCGACTTCCAGCTTCAGCTTCTCCAGCAGTTCTGCGTTTCTCTTGCTGAAGAAAGATCCTTCCAGAGCCTGGCGACGTTGGCTCAGAAAATCATCGCTCATGGCGGCGACTCCTCTACGGTTATGGCAGTCACCGGCCGGGTGGCTTGGGTGACACACAAAAGGGTGTTCTTTAATTTACGCATCTTAAAGCAGCGTGGTTAAGAACGTAACCTCCCTGCAAATTAACCTCAAATACCACGGCGTCCGCCGCCGCCCCGCCGGTGTGGGCGTTACAATATCAGGGATATGCATTGCCCACTGTCTGCAAACTGGAATGGCTATGAAACTGCAACTTGCACCGTCGCTGCTGGTCCTACTCTTCGCGGGATTCCTGACAAGCCAGCTCACGGCTGACGACTGGCCGCAATGGCGCGGACCGCAGCGTGATGGCGTCTGGCGGGAAACGGGCATCGTCGAGAAGCTTCCGGCCGGCACGCTCAAGCCGGTCTGGCGGGCGCCCGTTGGCCCGGGATACAGTGGCCCAACCGTCGCCGCGGGCCGGGTTTATGTCACATCGCGTCAGACAGAGCCCAAGCAGACAGAAACGGTGCACTGTTTCGATTTCAAAACGGGCGATGTCGTCTGGACCCACACCTACGACTGCCAGTATTCCAACATCGGCTATACGGATGGACCGCGGGCCTCGGTTGGTATCGACAACGGCAAGGCTTACGCGCTGGGCGCCATGGGCGATCTGCATTGCCTGGATGCGGCCACCGGCAAAGTGCTGTGGCACAAGAATCTGGATCAGGTGTATAGCATCCGCGCATCGCGCCGTATGCCTGTCTGGGGCATCGCTGCATCTCCGCTGATTTACAAAGATCTGATCATTCTGCACATCGGCGGGAAAGACGCCTGTGTGGTGGCCCTGGATAAGAACTCCGGCGAAGAGAAGTGGAAAGCCCTGCGCGATCGTGCTTCGTACTCGGCGCCCATTCTCATTCAGCAAGGTGGAAAGGATGTGGTGGTCGTCTGGAACGGCGATAGCCTGGCCGGGCTGAATCCCACCACGGGCGCCACGTATTGGCGCTACCCGTTCGGCCCGCGGAATATGCCCATTGGCATCGCCACGCCCATCGTGCACGCCAACAAACTCTTCGTTACATCGTTCTACGACGGCGCGCTGATGATGAAGCTGGATGAAAGCGAACCCGATGCCCGCAAAGTCTGGCAACGCAACGGACGCAGCGAACGCAACACCGACGCCCTGCAATCCATCATCAGCACGCCGCTGTTCCTGGGTGAATACATTTATGGCGTTGATAGCTATGGCGAACTCCGTTGTCTGGAAGCCGCTACCGGCGACCGCCTGTGGGAAAGCAACAAAGCCACGCCGCGCGACCGCTGGAGCAACATCCACTTCGTCCGCCAGGGTGATAGCAACCGCGTCTGGCTGTTCAACGAACGCGGCGAACTGATCATCTCCGAGCTTTCGCCCCAGGGCTACAAAGAAATCAGCCGCGCGAAACTGATCGAACCCACCACGGGCCAGAACCGCCGCCGTGGCGGCACCGGCGTTACCTGGTCACATCCCGCTTACGCAAACCGCCATGTCGTGATCCGCAACGACAAAGAAATCCTGGCGGTCGATCTTTCCAAATAATTGCGTCGGACGGTTCGTCCATTGGTCAGGCGCCGGCCTGACGCCGTTTGAGGTGGATTGCGTAACATCGGCAGGCAGGCGCCTGCCCTACGATTATGGCTGAGGTTCACCACAGTGGTTTCGTCTTGTGGCGATTCGGGATGACGGTTAAGATCCGCAATTGGTCAACATCGGACGGCCAGTCTTCCTGGCTTACCTGCTTTCAACTGGATTGAACTATGCCTGCGGAAAGGATGCCGCAAGCTCACGATTCGTTTCTGGCTGTTCCACTGCGGTGGATGACGGCGCTGGCGATCCGTTTTCCCAAAAGCGTGCTGCTGCTCGCTTTGCTGTTTGCTGCTGGGTCCGTCTGTCTGGCAGTAAATTCGCTTGGTTTCCGCACCAGCCGGCTGGATCTACTCAATCCGGAAAGCCGCTATAACCAGCGGTGGCTGGCGTATCTGGAAGCATTTGGCGAAGACGATGACGCCGTGGTCGTGGTCGAATCTTCTGACCCGGCGGAAGTCACCGCGGTGCTCGATCAGCTTGCGGCGCGTATCGCACAGCACGACACGCAGTTTCACTCCGTCATTCACAAAAAAGATCTCAGCCGCATCCGTGCTAAGGGGCTGCACTTTTTCAGTGTGGAAGAACTCCGGCAACTGGACGGTTTTCTCTCGCGGTTCAATGGCGTATTCAACGGTCAGTGGAGCGATCTGCAACTGACCAATATGGCGCGAAGCAGCATGCAGCAGTTGCAGCACGGCGCCCCGGCAGCCCGCGACGGCGCCCAGAAAGAACTCACCCGGCTGGCGGCCATGGTCGCCACCGGCGTCGGGCAACAGCCGCAGTATCAATCGCCGTGGCCGGAGCTGCAGGGCATTGAAGAACACTTCAAACAGTTAGAAACGGCGCATCTGACAACCGACGATGGCAAGCTGGGCTTTGTGCTGCTGCGTCTTGTCAAAGAAGAAGGTTTCACCGGCGCGGCGCCCGCCATCGCGAAACTACGCGAAATCATTGACGACACCAAACGCCGCAATCCCGGTGTGAAGGTTGGCGTAACCGGCATGCCGATTCTGGAAAACGACGAAATGCAGTCGAGCCAGAACGACATGATGCAGGCCAGTCTGCTGAGCCTGGCGGGTGTGGCTGTGCTGTTTATCGCCGGCTTCGGCGGCATCCGCCATCCGCTTATGACCGTCGGCGCGCTGCTGCTGGCAATGGCCTGGTCGTTTGGTTACATCACGTTGGCCGTGGGACATCTGAACATCTTAAGCGTCTCGTTCGGCGCCATTCTGATCGGTTTGGGCATCGACTTTGGCATTCACTATGTCGCCCGCTATCTGCAACTGCGGCAGGAAAACAACGATTGTCCGTCCGCATTAACAATGGCCGCCACCAGCGTCGGCCCCGGCGTTGTGACCGGCGGCATTACCACGGCGCTGGCCTTTTGCACCGCAGCCCTGACGCAGTTCGTCGGCATTGCGGAACTCGGCATCATTGCGGGCGGCGGCATCATGCTGTGTATGGTGAGTGCCGTGCTGGTGCTGCCGGCGATGATCTTTCTTTCCGACCGCCGCCGGAAGAACACACGGTTCCCCGCCGCGCTGCCGGTCTCGTTTGCGTTTCAACCTGTCTGGAAGGCGCCCGCCTTCGTACTGATTGGCAGCGCGCTGATTACTGTGCTGCTCGGCTCCGGCGCTGTGCATCTGACTTACGACCACAACCTGCTGAACCTGCAGCCCGATCAGATTGAAAGTGTTGTGCTGGAACGGCAGATACTTTCGCGAAGTGACCGCAGCGTGTGGTTCGCCCTGTCGATGGCCCGTTCGCGCGAAGAATTGAGCCAGAAGAAAGCCGCCTTCGAAAAGCTGCCCAACGTAGAACGCGTTGAAGAGATTGTCGCGCTGACGCCACCGCCTTCGCACGAAAAAGCACAGATCATCCGCAGCATTCAGGGGCGCCTCGCCCGGCTACCTGCACAGCCGCCCGTGCTGGGTAGCTCTTCGCCTACGGAACTCGCGGGGATGTTCGGCGCACTGGAACAGTGGAGCCGGAATCAGGACGCCAGCCTGACGCTTATCAATCAGCTTTCAGCCGCCCGGCACAGCCTGAGCCAGATGCCGCCGGCGCAAGCCAGCCGTCAGCTTGGCGAACTTCAGATGAAAGTCGCTGGCGATCTGCTGGGGCGTTTCCGCGTGATTGCGGGCGTTGCCACCCCGGAGCCGCCCCTTCCACAGGATGTGCCGCAACCGCTCCGCGACCGCTTCATCGGCGCCAATGGCGAAATGCTGCTGCGTGTTTACGCCCGCGGCGACATCTGGGACATGGAGAACCTGCAGAAGTTTGTCAAAGGCGTCGAGTCCGTTGACCCGCAGGTGACGGGCCATCCAGTGCAGACCTTCTATGCGTCGCGTCAGATGCAGCAGAGCTATTTGCATGCCGCGTTGTATTCGCTCCTGGCGGTTTCGATTGTGCTGGTGATTGACTTCCGCAGCATCTCGCACGCACTGCTGGCGATGCTGCCCGTGGTGCTCGGACTGGCGCAGCTCGCGGGCATCCTGGGCCTTGTGGGAATACCGCTAAACCCGGCCAACATGATCGTACTGCCGCTGATTCTGGGCATCGGTATCGACGATGGCGTACATGTGCTGCACGACTTCCGCCGGCAGCAGGGACCGTACCGGTTGAGCAACTCCACCGCCACCGCCGTTGTACTGACCTCGCTGACGACGATGGTCGGATTTGGCATGATGATTTTCGCCAAGCACCAGGGGCTACGAAGTCTCGGCCAGGTGCTGACCATCGGCGTGCTGTGCTGCATGTTTACATCCGTCGTGGTGTTGCCCGCACTCTTAGCGCTGGCGACACGCAGCCGCAATGCACTGGCGGGCGCCGTGGACGACATGCTGGAAAAGAAGAAGGCCGGAAACGCTACTGAAACGGCCCCCACCGCACTGGTCGTTCACACGCCGCCAGCGAACATTACCACCACCGTGCAAGCGGCCCCGGAATGGATGGACACGGCAGCAGAAAGCGAAGCAAGCCGCGATATCATCCCCATGCAACAGCCACCAGCCCCGGCCACACTACCGCTGCCGTCTTATTCCCAGGACAACCTTACTGGCCAGTCGCACGAAGAACAGGCGGTCAGTGATGAGACACCTGAAAACAGCGGCACGGTCGTTCGTAGACGCCTTACCGTACGCCGCCGCGCATCTTAGTTGCGGAAGTAGATATATTTTCAAGCAGTGGTGCCGCCGATGATTGTACTGATAAAACCTTATGGAAATCATAGTAACCGGCTGATTCAGAATCTGCATTTTGAAGCATTCTGCCGCAGCAATCAGTTAGAATTTGCCAACGCTGTATTTTCTGACATGGAGAAATACTATGTTTCTCCAGCAAAACATCAGCCGGTCAATCGCATCAAACGGTTTTATATCAGCCGTGTGCAGCCCAAGCTGCCCCGCGTTGCTGCTGCCGCCACGCTGCATTCCTTTGACAAAGAGGGGCAGTGCGATAGCACTCCGCTGCTGAATCATGAGGATATCTGCTACGTCAAAGGCTGGTGCTTCCGCGACTTCGACTCGACGGTCGGTCTGCGCGATGACTTCCGCAAGCGTTATGCATTGAAGCCGGAATTCTATCAGAACAACGATTTCTGCAAACAATTTGACGACATCGACCGCGACGCTAACAACATCATCGGCGTGCATATCCGCCGCGGCGACTATAAGAAATTTCTGGGCGGCATATACTATTTTGAAGATGATATCTATCAGAAGTATCTGGAGAACGTCGACAAACTTCTGCGTGAACATAACAACAAAAATAATATCTTCATTATCTTTAGTAACGAAGATATCACGTTGCAAACGCAATGTCAGACGATCAAGTCCGCAAACCCCTGGTACGTGGATCAGCACCTGATGGGCAAGTGCGACTACCTGATTGGTCCGCCCAGTACCTTTACGCTGTGGGCTAGTTATATTGGCGGCAGTGAGTATTTTCACATGCATGACCGCTCGGGAGAGATCTCGCTGAAGCAGTTCTCAGTCTGCCGCGGTTAGCCAGTTGTTTTTCGCAGTGACGGAGCTGTTGTGACAGATCAAGACACCAACCAGGCGGACAGCACCGCCCCGCAGTGGAAGCCGTTATCGCCACGTGCGCGGCGTGTGGTCGGCGTATTAGTTGAAAAGGCGAAGACCACGCCCGACGCTTATCCGATGTCTCTCAATGCGCTGGTCAACGGCTGCAATCAGAAGAGCAACCGTCAGCCGCAGATGTCTCTGGATTCCGACGATGTCGAGGACGAACTGGAAGCCCTCTGCGCGGCCGGCGCCGTCACGGAATTACAGGGCGGTGGACGCGTGTCGAAGTACCGCCACCACATGTACGAATGGTTGGGTGTCGATAAGTTTGAAATCGCCGTCGTCACGGAACTGCTGTTGCGGGGTGAACAGACGCTGGGCGATCTTCGCGCACGCGCCGCGCGGATGGAGCCGATTCCATCTCAGGATGCGCTGCGGCCGGTATTGCGCTCGCTCAAAGAGAAGAAACTCCTGATCGAACTGACGCCGCCTGGACGCGGACAACTGGTCACACATGGTCTGCTGACAGACCGTGAACTGGTGGAAATGGAACGCCGCTTCGGTGCGCTGCCAACGGCTGATGCTACGGAAGCACCCACAGCAGAAGCGGCGCCTTCTTCACCGCCTACGCCGTCTCCGCCGCCATCTGCCTCCGCGGTTCAAGCCCCGGCGCCGGCGACTGCCACGGCCAGCGACGCCGGGCTGAAACTGCTGCAAGAAGAGGTAGAAATGCAGCGCGCGGAGATTGACGAACTGAAATCGCAGATCAGCGAGTTGCAGACGCAGGTTTCAGATCTAACGGACAAGATGGACGCGTTGCTTTCTTAGTGCGGACCCCGCATCAGGCGCCGGGATCTTCCGCCCAGACCTGGCAGATTTCGACGCACAATTCCGCCGCCTGTTGCATTTCGTCCAGGCATGCCCATTCCAGCGGCGAGTGTATCTTGTGCTGACCGGTCGAAAGATTGGGCGTCGGCAGACCGAGCGCCGTAAACTGCGACCCGTCGGTGCCGCCACGGACAATCGTCTTTTCGTAACTGCGTCCCAGACGCTCGTAAGCTTTCTCCACGTAGGCGACGGCCCGCGGTTCTTTGTTGAGACCATCGCCCAGATTGCGGTACTGCTTCTTCACGTCCACGGCAATGCTGGCGCCGGGAAACTCTTTCTCCGTGGCGGCGGCAGCAGCGTGCAGTAGCTCTGCGAACTCGCCCAGCGTTTCCGTATCGAAAGCGCGGAGCAGCACTTTGATGGTCGCCTCTGCCACGCCGCCGTGGATGATGTACGGATGAATGAAGCCCTGACGCCCCTCCGTGGTTTCCGGCGCCCGATCCTGCGGCATGCGGCCGATGAAGGCGCCGGCGACACGCAGCGCGTTGATCATCGCGCCTTTGGCAATGGAAGGATGAATGTTCTTACCCGTGATGGTGACCAGCGCCCCATCGGCCGAAAAGGTCTCCACATCGATCTCGCCTGCCGCCGCGCCATCCAGCGTGTAACAGACATCCGCGGCGACATCCTTGACATCTACATGATCCACGCCGCGGCCGATCTCTTCATCGCAGGTCAGCAGCACGCGGATTTCGCCATGCTGAATTTCCGGGTTCTCCAGCAGGTAGTTAGCCAGTTCCACGATCACCGCCACACCGGCTTTATCATCGCCGCCCAGCAGCGTGGTGCCATCCGTGGTTATCAGCGTGCAGCCTTTCAGACCGGCAAGATCGGGGTTCTCGCTTTCGCTGATTGTCAGTCCTGAATCACCGAGTGGAATGTCGCCGCCTTGATAATCTTCAATCACCCGCGGCTTCACGTCTTTGCCGGTTGTCTCGGGCGAAGTGTCGAGGTGCGAATTGAAAGCCACCACCGGGGCGTTACCCTGGCAGGTTGCCGGCACGGTGGCCATCACGATGCCATGTTCGTTCTGCTGCACATCGGCGGCGCCCATCGCAGCAAGCTCTTCCGCAATGGTTTTGCCAAGCTCCATCTGTCCCGGCGAACTGGGGTACACGCCTGCATCATCCACGGCGGTCGTATCGACTTTGACATAGCGTAGGAACCGGTCGAGCAGACGTTGACGGTTGATCTTGGCAGGCATCAGCATTCCAAAGGTGAGAAGAGTGATTCAGTTGGCGTCAAACGCGGCGCGGGCCAGTTCGCGATCGACATCGCCGACCAGTTCCACATGCCCCATCCGCGTGGGTAAGACGAATCGCAGCCGGCCGTGCTCGACCTTTTTGTCGCGGGCCATCATGTCCAGCAGCGCGCCGCGGTCGAGTGGCGGCGTTTCGACGGGCAGGTGAAACGCGGTCAGCAGCGCATGTTGCCGCCGGGTGAATTCAGCATCGACCCGGCCCAGGGCTTCGGCCAGACGCGACGCGCAGAGCATGCCAATCGAAACCGCTTCGCCGTGCAGCAACTCGCCATAACCGCCAACCGCTTCGATGGCGTGGCAGAAGGTGTGACCGTAATTCAGCACGGCCCGCAGGCCGGTAGTTTCGCGTTCGTCATTTTCCACCACATCTGCCTTCAACCGGCAGCAACGGGCGACAACCGTGGTGAGGACGGCAGGATCGCGATCGTTGATCGCCTCCACGTTAGCTTCCAGATATTCGAAGAACGGCTCGTCCAGAATGACGCCGTACTTCACAACTTCGGCCAGTCCCGCGCGGTATTCACGTTCCGGCAGTGTCGCCAGTGTATCTACATCAATCAGCACTCCGGCGGGCTGCCAGAACGCGCCGACCATATTCTTGGCGCCGGGCAGATTCACGCCCGTCTTGCCGCCCACGGAGCTATCCACCTGCGCCAGCAGGGTGGTGGGTATCTGTATGAACGATAGCCCGCGACCAAACGAAGCCGCCACCCAGCCCGCCAGGTCGCCGACAACACCCCCGCCCAGTGCGAACACTACGCTCTTGCGGTCGGCGCCGGCCGCAAGCATCTGCTGCCAGAGTTGCAGGGCGTTCTCGACGGTCTTGGAAGGTTCGCCGGAGGGAACCGTGAGATGGGTCACGCGCACGCCAGCGGCTGTTAGCGAATCCTGCACCTGTGCGCCGTAATGCTTGTCCACCACGTCATCGGTAATGATAACGGCGTGGGTCACTTTCACACGTTCCGCAGCGAACGGCCCCAGCCGGCTAAGCAGACCGGCGCCGATTTCGATATCGTACGCCCGCTCCGCCAGGTTCACGTGCACCGTTGTCCGGTCAGTCATTCACGCGCTCGATGTCTTCGGCGGTGGCGACAATTTTGCGGCAGAAACCGGTATGAACGCGGACATACTCCAGATGCGCACAGCTCTTGGGGTCTGCGTGCAGCTTGGTGGCAATGCGGAGTTTTTCCGCCGGTTCTAAATCTTCGTACTCAGCAGGCCACTCGGTTTGAGTTTCCATAATGAGTGCTTCGCGATAAGGATCGAATTTGTCGGGCATGAGTATTGAGCCACGGCGGTTAAAGGTTGGCAGCTTGCGGCCGGTCGCAGTGGTGCGCGGCGGCCGGTATACTCCCGGTAGTATAAGCAAATTGTGAGGCGCCGGAACCGGCTCTACGCCGTAAAAGCCTTCTATGATACAAGCATCGAGAAAGCGGCTGGCCCGGTTTTTTGCGAAGCCTTGGGTGGAACTGACGGTGGCGGTGCTCATCGTGCTGTCGGTCGTGCTTACGTTGGGCGAATACGCCTTGGAGGGCCGCGATGTTCCGCAACTGCTCAATGCGGTGGTGTGGGTGAATTTCGCCCTGACCTGGATCTTTGTGGTCGAGCTGGTCGCACGGTTCGCTGCGTCCACCTCTTGGCGGCGGTTTCTCAAGGAGTATTGGATCGACATCCTGGCCGTGATTCCGTGGTTCCGCGTGTTCCGCTTTGGCCGGGCCGTACGGCTGCTGCGGCTGATCCGCATCCTGCGGCTGTTTGGCGTGGTCACGCGGCTGCATTCGCACTTCCCGTATGTGATGAAGCGCGGCCTGGTTGACTATCTGGTGGTGTGTGGGCTGCTGGTGGTGACGGTGATTTTTGGGACCGGGGCGATTCAATACTTCGAGCGCGGGTCAACGCCCACGGGCGAAACGCCGTTCGATCTGGAATCTTCCTTCTGGTTTTCTGTCTACACGTTATTCGCCGGAGAGCCGGTGCCCGCTTCGCCTCAGACGCTTGGCGGCAAGATAGTGACGGTGGCCGTGATGTTCATGGGGCTGACGATCTTCGCCATGCTCACCGGCGCCGTTTCGGCTTTTATGATTGAAAGGTTCCGCATGGAAAGCCATTCGTTTTCAGCCGTTGGTCTGCGCGATCATATTGTGATCTGCGGCTGGAACAGCAAGTCGGAAATCATCGCGCAGGAATACCGCGCGTCGACCATCACGCAGGACACACCCATCGTGATCGTCGCAGAGTTCGAGAGCGAAATCCCGACGCTGCCCGCCGCGATGAAGGATCAGGTGTCGTTCATCAACGACGACTTCACCCGCGTGGCCGCGCTGGAGAACGCGGGCGTGATGCAAGCCAAAACCTGCATCATCCTCTCGGACACCACCGGTGGACGAAGCGAACAGGACGCCGACGCCCGCACCATTCTGGCCGCACTCACGGTCGAAAAACTCAACCCCGATGTCTACACCTGTGCCGAGCTGATCAACCGCAGCTACGCTTCGCACCTGAAGATGGGCCACGTCAACGACTACGTTGTCTCTGGCGAGTACAGCGCCTACATGCTTGCCCAGGCCGCCATGAACCGCGGGCTGATGGGCGTGATCACGGAACTGCTCACCTACGAACACGGCAACGAATTCTACCGCCTGGAAATCAACGAGGAATGGCACAATTACTCGTACGTCGAAGCGATGGTCGCCCTCAAACGCCTCTACAACGCCACCCTCGTCGCGGTCCATCCCGCAGGCGGCAAGATGGTGGTCAACCCGGTCGATCACACCTTCGGCGCCGGCGATGAAATCGTCGTGATCGCCGAGAAGGAATTGCAGATCAAACCGGGGCGGCATCCGGGACTGGTGGAGTAAGCGGGCGCCAGCAGTTTGACTTGGCTCTATTCAATTCTGATCTAATCCGCTCGCAGACGTTCAAGCAGACGCTGTTCGACTTCTACCAGTTGTTTGCCGGTCAGTTTGAAACGGTGTTTAGGCGAACCGGCTTCTGTCCAGGCAAAGCCGCGCCATAACGCTAATACGGCGGGGCCGTTGGCGATGCCTTTTTCGCGTTGCAGTAGATCGTAGGCGTAGGCCAGCATACTGACTTCTTCAAACGTTTCGCGTTCTTCCAGTAGTGCATTGATCTGCTCTCCGGTCACAGAAATCTCATGACCAGCGGCGAGTCTTTCGATCGCCTGCACCCGTAGTTTCCGGGCGCGGCTCTTGTCTCGCGGACGAAGTTTTTTCGCCACCAGGTTCGGCGCCCGCACCAGCCAGCTGCAAATAGGACAGAAGCAATGGGCGTCCTCCGAGTACAGCCGCACGCCGGGCTGTTCTTTGAGATCGAATGAATTTTTCAGATACGTCGAGAAGAACTCGCAGAATGCGTGCAGATCGTCATGCGGCGGCCTGGCGTCTGCCGGAATGTTCTGATAGTGCCGGGTGATCCAGTCTGCAGCCGCCTCAGGAAATGCCGTGTAGTTGTGGGCCGTGTCAAACCTCACAAAGCCATCTTCAACCGCGCCGGCCATCCACTTCAGCAGCCGGAAGCTACGCTGCTGCATTTCGACCAGTCTTTGCAATTCAGTTTCGTTGAGTAGCCTCATGACGGCTCTCTCCTATCGGCGAAATGGTGGCCCGGTGGTTGGGTCATCGCTACACGGCTCGAATGCTGTGAAGGGCACGTATTGTCCCAGTGTAATGTCCCGCCGTCCGCCGTGGAGGTGTTTGCCGGGTGTGGGGCGCCGCTGGATGTCCGCCCTTCTAACGGAAACCAACCGCCGGTTGTGCCGGTGTTGCGGGCTGCGTGGTGTGGACAAGATATCTGCGATTAACCCCGTATTGCTGACCGATTTTCTGCAATGTGTGTTCAAAGGACTGAATCGCGTGGTGGAGATAGAACGTTGAGATATCAGGGATGTTTAAAAGGATGCGGCGCCTTTCTGCTGGCTGGTCTGCTTGCTGCGACGTCGATTGCCGATGACCAGATAGTGTCGCCTGCCAGCCTGCTTTCCGATGATGGTTTTGGAACAGCTTCTGACGCGCAGGACGCGGACTACGACTTCATCTTCCGCGGGCATGGCAGCGATTTGAAGCACGACCGGCCGGATTCGCACGCTCCGGCAGGCTTGATGGGCGACCATTTGCATAAAGCCGGCGAAGTGATGGCGGAATACAAGTTCATGAGCATGAACATGAACGGGAACCGCGCGGGCACGCAGCGTCTTTCGCCCGCCCAGGCACGCGCGTTCGACACCGGCTTTATGGTTGCGCCAACGTCGATGCAGATGGACATGCACATGGTGCATCTGATGTATGCACCCACCGATAACATCACGATGTATGTGATGCCGATGTACCTCGCGATGACGATGGATCACGAACGCGGTAACGGCACGACCTTTGTCTCGCATAACGAAGGCATCGGCGATCTGCCCTTTGGCTTCCTATGGGGCGTGCACGAATCCGACGTGGATGAGCTGATTTTGAACGTGGGCTTCAGCGCTCCGACGGGCAACATCGCCCGCCGCACGACGGCGCCAACCAACGGCAACCCGCCCGGCCTGGAGTTCCCGTACCCCATGCGGTTAGGAAGCGGCACCTTCGATTTCCGCCCCGGCGCCACGTATAAATACTACATGGAAAATTGCAGCTTCGGCCTGCAGGGCACATGCATGTTCCCGGCGTCGTTCAACTACGATGACTACTCGGTGGGTCAGGAATACCGGCTGAATGCGTGGTTCAGCCATCGCATCTCACCCGACCGTAAGCTCTCGGCGTCGTTCCGCGTGGAGCACATCTGGCGCGAAGATTTCGCCGGCGCCGACAACGATCTGAATCCGGCGATCATTCACACCAACCGCCCCGACTTCCGCGGCGGCGAATGGTTGAACTTTGGCTACGGCCTGATCTATCTGCTGCCGCACGGCGGCCGGGCGAATTTTGAAATGACCCACCCCGTGTATCAGGACCTGAATGGCGTGCAGTTGCAGACAAGCTGGATGCTGTTCGCCAGTTATTCCAAAGCGTTCTAAAGCTGCGGAAACAAAGCTACTTCTTTCCAGAACGTGCACAGACCGCAAGCGACGGGTTATCCTGGTTGTCTTGCGGTCTGTCATTTTGTGGAGGAAGGTCGTCGTGCACTTGAAGTTGCTGCCGGTCTGGATGGCTGGTTTTACATTGCTGAACATCCTGCTGGCGTCTGTCGCAGCGGAAGAAGGTGGGCCGCGTCAGACGGTTGATATCTCTGGTGAAACGCACCGCCATGTGGTTGTGGCGGAAGGCACGGAGAAGGTCTACCAGGGGCATCCCACCACGGTTCTGATGCCCGATCACAAAACTATGTACTGCGTCTGGACGTATGGTCATGGCGGCCGCTGTGGCCCGATGGCCGTCAGCAAAGATGCGGGCAGAACGTGGACGCGGATGGATGAGAATTTGCCGGCGTCGTGGCGGCAGGCTTCCAACTGTCCGGCCATCTACCGTTTGAAAGATCCTTCCGGCGCCGGGCGTCTGTTCGTCTATGCCGGTTGCGATACCGGCGCGATGTGGGCTTCGTACTCAGAAGATGGCGGCGGAACCTGGTCAGAGATGAAAGCGATTGACGACCGCAAAGGCCCTGTCATGCCGTGGTGCACCGTTACTCCCATCCACGGCGGTAAGCAGTTGCTGGCGATGACCAATATCCGCCCGCCGGGAATGAAAAAGAAGTGGAACGTCGTCGCGCAGAGTACATCGTCAGACGGCGGAAAAAGCTGGAGCCCGTACCGCGTGGTCACAGATGTAGACGGCAGGAATTTGTGCGAGCCGTTTCTGCTACGCTCACCCGACGGCAAAGAACTGTGCTGCCTGATGCGTGAGAATACCCGCCAGGACAACAGCATGATGATGTTCAGCCAGGACGAAGGACAGACCTGGAGCAAACCGCAACGTACGTCGTGGGCATTAACCGGAGACCGGCATCGCGGCGTGCAGACGCGTGACGGCCGATGGGTGATCGCCTTTCGCGATATGGCGCCAGGCAGTCCGACCCGCGGGCACTTCGTGGCCTGGACGGGCAGTTACGACGATATCCGCAACGGTCGCGATGGTCAGTACCGCATCAAACTGCTTCACAATTATGCGGGGACGGACTGCGGCTATCCGGGAATTGAACTGCTGCCCGACGGTACGATTGTGGCCACCACGTATGTCAAATACCGCCCCGGCAAACGCAGGCATTCGGTGGTTAGCACACGTTTCACACTGAAAGAGACTGACCAGAAACTGCGGGAGATGAATGGGGCGGAACGGCAAGGCGGTGAAAGCCGGCCCTAACTGTTACTGCCTGGACGCAGCAGTGCGGGTAGCGACTGACGCCAGGCGTCGTGACGGGGTTGCAGCACAGAGGCGTCTTCCATGCGGTTCTGCTTGAGGGCGGCAAGCTGCTCCGGGTTGGCTGCCGCGAACAGCGTTTTCTCACAGAGCGGCGGGTCGTCGCCGTGGGTGGCGCCGCCGGTTGGTTTCGCCCAGTAGTAGGTGCGGTCACCAGTTTGCAGACGGGCGAAAACTTCGCAGTCCAGCCATGCCAGGCAGGGGTCTAAGACGGGCGGGGCGCCGGTTCGCTTCTTGTGCGCGACGCTGGCGAATTTATCGCGGGTGCGTCCCGATCCGGTGGCGAAGTTCAACGCGGTTTCTGCCTGGTCCTGTTTCAGCAGGTGCGCGGCGAACCGGCCAGACTGTTCAATCAGCACACTGGTGAAATGATTCGGCGCCGCGCCCAGCAGCACCACCGGGCGGGTGTCGTCGATAGAAGCCTGTGAAACCCAGGTGGCCACCATGCCGCTTTGACGTGGTCCGGCGGCAGCGGTTACGACCCAGATTTCGCGATCGACGCGTTGAAAGACATCTTCAAGAATTCCCATCAACGTTACTTCTGCACTTTCAGACAGACAATCTCGTTACCATCGCGGACATACAGCATGCCACCGGCCAGCGCTGGCGCCTGACGCGTCTGGCCGCATACCTTCGCGCGGCCGGTCTCCTGGAACGCCTTGGGCGAAGCTTGGATCAGCACGACTTCGCCCTTCATCGTGGTTGCCAGCAGCTTGCCACCGGCAGCGATCAGATTCCCTTTACCGAAACGCAACTGCTGCCACATCCGCTCACCCGTGGAAGCCTTGATACATGTGAGGTGCGTCACGGGGCCGGCGCTGCCGACGTTATCAAACCCGTATAGATAGCCATCGATCAGCACCGGCGTCTGCCATTCCGAACGCAGGACGCTCTTCACACCCAGCGAAGACCAGACGGGCTGTGCCGTAAACGTGTCACCCGCGGGCGTGAGTTTCAGCAGCACGCTGCCGTGGCTTTCGCCGGCTGAGATGAAGACGTTGCCGTCAATCGCGACCGGCGTCGCGATGTTGCAGTTGTAATCGGTTTTGTAAGAGTAACGCCACAACAAGTCACCCTTATCAGGTGCAACACCAATCACAGAGCCGCCGGTAAAGGCGACAATCTGCTGACGACCGCCAACGGTCAGCAGCGCCGGGGAGGAATAACCGGCCGGATCCCGCTTGCCTGCTTTCCATGCCTGTTCGCCGCTAGTGGTGTTGTACGCAATCAGCGTGGCCTGCGGCGCGCCGGTGGTTACGACAACGTTCTTGCCGGCGATCAGCGGAGAGCATGCCATGCCGTATTCGGCCACTTTGCCGCCGGCGTCCTGCACGGTGTTTTTTGACCAGGCGATTTTACCATCGGACAGATTCAACGCTGCCAGGATGCCTTGGCCTGTGAATACGAAGACCTGTTTGCCAGAAATGGTTGGCGTCGCCCGCGGGCCGTTGCCCTGCCCGTTGCGGTATTCGGGCGCCACCGGGGTCTGCCACTGGGTGGCGCCGGTTTTTGCATCCAGGCACAGCGCCCACTGTTTGCCTTCCCGCTGCACCAGCGTAATCGCGCGGCCGCCGGCCACTGCAATGCCCGACATCCCGACGCCGCCTGCCTTCCGCCAGACTTCCTGCGGCCCACCAGCAGGCCAGGTATCCAGCAACTGGCTCTCCTGCGAAATACCGTTGCGGGCCGGGCCAAGCATCTGCGGCCAATCATCCGCCGGCAGGTTGGAGATGAACAGAAGTTGAACAACGGCGCATCCCAGCAGATGCAACGTGAAGGGCTTGAACATGAAGAATCTCCGCAGGTGATGATTTGGCAGCATGCGTTTGATCTGACGAAAGGTCCCGTTGAATCTCTTGACGCCGTAGGTCAGGCGCCCGCCTGACAATGCAACGGATTCCACGCCAATCGTTGTCAGGCAGGCGCCTGACCTACGCAAGTATAGCGGTTCTTAAGCGTCCATCAGCAGCGTTGCCGGATCCTGCCGCACCGCGGACAACACGGGCAGATAACTCGCCAGACCGGCCAGCAGTGGCGCGCCCGTGAGTGCGGCGACGAACACCAGCGGCGACGGTGCGAAGTTTTCCGGAGCAACCTGCAACAGCGACGTCGCCATCCAGTAAGCCATGAGCCCGCCCAGCAGACAACCCGTCACTCCCGCCAGCAGCCCCAGCAGAATCGCTTTGCCGCTGAACAGAAGCGTGATGCTGCCCGAACCTTTCCCCAACGCACGCAACAGCCCGGTTTCCGCCCGCCGCTGCTGCACGTTGGTCCACATCAGCATGCCCGTCCACACGGCGCAGACCAGCACCACCAGCGGTGTCACGGTGGACGTCACGCCGCCAATCAACGTTGCAATCTGCTGATGCTGACCGGCTTCGGTTTCGACAATGGTCTTCCGGCCGGCGGCGTAACTGTCCATGGCCTGCTGATGATATTCGGTAATCAGCTGCCGCTGCTTGTCGCGGGCGATGGCGCGGGTGCGCATTTCGGTGACCTTCGCTTCGTCCAGAACCAGTTCCAGTTGATCGGTGATTTCCTCTACACGGTCAACGGTCTTGCACTTGCAGCCCAAAGCGAGAATCTCCGTGAGTTTGCCTTCCAGCTTCAACAGCCGTTGTGCATCGCGAAGATGCAGTGCGATCAGAATATCTTCGTCGCGGCTGCCGTGGGCGGGAAGGATGCGGGCGACCTTGAACGTCTCGCCCAGAATCTCCACTTCGTCACCCACCTGATGCCCTTCACCGGCCAGGGCGCCCAGGAAGACTTCTCCCTGTTTGATCTGAAAGCCCATCGGCGGCTTCTTCCCCACGTGCGGCTGCGTCGCCTCGGGAGCGAAGCCCACCAGTAGCCGCGGCTTGTTCTGCCAGCGGATCATCTGTTTGACGGTGGCCACCAGGTGCACAATTTTGGTGATCTCCGGCGCCGTCGCCAGACGCGTGAGATACTCTTCCGGCATCGGGTACGACTCGTAGGTCGAGAACAACGCGGACATATCCGTGTTCTTATGCACGATACGAAGATTAAAGCCCAGGTCGCGCATGATGCGTTTCGTGCGTTTATCAACCGCGTCAATATCCGCCTTCGCCTTCTCCTCCATGCGGCCAAGTTCGGCATCGGTCTCCTGCTGCATCGCCTGTAACTGCCGCTGCGACTCATGGCTATACGCCTGAATCAATGCCGGCCCGGCGACCAGCAACGTGGCGGTTGCGGACAGCGCCAGCAGGATCATCAGCGAACTACTCTTACGGTAGAACAACTCAGCAAGCAGAAGGCGGGCGATGTTCATGGCGGACCAGGTGTTGAAGATACGCTAAGACACGATCCATCGCGGTTCACGTTTTACATTGGGTGCATGAAGGACGGATTCTGTACCCCCTCACCCTAACCCTCTCCCCGGAGGGGCGAGGGGACGATAGGCAACGCGTGAATAGCGCCACTGCACGGTTTCCGTATTTATCGTAGCGGAACGATGAACGCAGGTGTTGCGTTTACCACATCTTCACAAAGCTGCCAGGAAACCAGCGCTGCTTCCACTATTTCTCGACGGGCGTCCAGACTTTCAGATCATCCAATTCCACGCCATCGCCGATGCAGCGGAAAACGAGTGTTGGCTTCTTCACGGTGAAGGTCGGGTGCGAGCCTTTGAGTGTGTGATCGTCGTCGATCTTCGCCGTTACATAAGGGCCCCAGGTGGTGATGCGCAGCGTGTGCCATTTGCCGGTTTCGAACTTTGTCTGCTCGCTGGCGATGATCTTGTTGGGGTCCGCCTTGGGGTTGTTCTTGTCCAGGTGTTTCAGGATCTTCCATCCCGTCGGCTGAATGACGACGGAGAACAGGTGCCCCTTCTTTTTCAGCTCGCCCTTGGCAGGATCGAAGCCTAGATGAAAACCTTTGGCGCTGCCGGTGAGGCGGAACTTCAGTTGATACACGGCGTTCTGCGTGGCCAGCGTCCGCCGCGCGGCGGCTGAATGTTTGTCGGCGGGAATTTCGCTGGCGCGGAGCACGCCGTCAACGATTTTCCATTGTCCGGTGTTCACCCGCCAGCCTTCGCCCAGTTCCTGCCGGTCAAAGGAGTCTTCCAGCGCCAGTCGGCTGTTAGCAGGGGCGTCGTCCGCGCTTACGGAACAGGCGGTAAATGCGATTGTCAGCAGGGCGAAGGCGGTAGCGAAAGTCTTCATAATGATTGGCTTCTCATGATAGGCGAAGGAACGAAGAAGTGAGAATGGTCTATTGCTGCGGTGTGGATTGCTTCACCAGTTTAATCGCCGCATCGGCGAACCGCTGCCCGAGGGTTTTGTAGCCGTCGCGGGTGTAATGCAGACCATCTTTTTCGCCGTTGAGATCGTCGGTATCCACGAGCAGACCGCGCGGGCTTGAATCCGCCACCTCAGCCTGTGCCGCGCGGACCATGCTCCAGTGGCCAATTTTGTTGCCGCCGAAGTCGCTGAGACGGCCGATCACAAAGTTGATCTGGTCGCGTTTCAGGTCGCTCTGCACCTGGCCGATTAAGCCCTTGAGGCTGACGGCGTAAACCTCGCCATGCTTCTCCTTCGCATCGCGTTCGCCCTGCATCCAGACAAACGTCACACTCGCCAGCTTCTGTCCCTTCACCGCAGCCTGCACCTTCTCCATCAGGCGGTCATACAGCTTGCCGTTATTCTTAGCCACTTCACCACCCGCCGGCTTCCACTGCTTATACCACTGACGAATCGGCTGCCCGCCCCGCGCATCTTTGACCACCAGCACGTTCTCCGCCCCGAATGCTTTCTCCACCGCCGGCGTAAACGAAATCGCGGGATTCAACCCCGCCATATTCGACTGACCCGAAAGAATAAACAGATGTTTGCCATCTGCCGCCGCGGCGTAATTGGCGGAAGCAATGAAGCAGATAGCAGCGGCGAAGAGCAGCGAGGTAGCGTTGCGCATGAGGTGATTCCGCGGAACAGGAAGTGAAAACAGTGAATTCAAGAACACTAGTGTAACCGGCCGGTGAGCCAGTTGCCGTCAACTTTCGTTGTCCATCCAGTCGTGAAGCAATCCTTCAAGCCACCGCAACTCGGCAACACTGAAAGACTCCTGTATTTCCAGAAGGCCGGGACCATGCACAACACACAATCTTGGCCGCTGACCCTCTGTTTCGAGGCGTACATTCGTTATCTGATTTTTCGCGATTTTGACTTTCACGGGCAGAGGGCGGCCCGGAAATGCTTTGTCGTCGAGAGGCACGTAAATACCGGATCTATACACAAGGAAATTGCGCCCCAGTGTAAGTAAACCGGGCCTTGGACGCTTTAAGTAGTTCCAGAGTGAGCAGGCCATTCCTAGCCAAGGTAACGCGAACAAAGCAACCGAGAACAATACGACGACTTTTTCTCCCAGTCCAGGTACAGACATGGCGGCAAAGAACAACAGCACTACGCCCATCCCCCAGAACAAGAGCCAGATGACCATGATGGCGCTGAAAAAGATATGGGCAGAATCAATGGGAAGTGGCTGCCACCGGCACGTTTTTTCCCCTTTGTTGTTGCGGAACTTGATGATGGAATTAAAAGGAAGCTGCAAGCGGGTTGTCATCTGGCATTATTTGAGAGCAGTCTCGACCGGACGTTTGACAAGAGCGTGAGGCTGACGGACGTGCACTGACATCGTTTCGTTGGCAACAATCCTAACGCAACCGCGTGTTCAACATCCACGCCCCGGTGCTGCCAGCCAGCTTTGAAGCACTTCTTCCAGCCACTGCGTTTCTGCGTCGTTCAGATGGCGCCCGGCTTCTACTTCCAGATTCCCGTACGCAACCATCAGGTGCAGACCCTGGTCGTCGCGCAGCAACGTGAGCTTCTGGATATCTTTCTTATGCAGCGTGGTGCGAACGCGGCTGGGAAGGTTCTTGATGTCGCCGCGGGGGCTCCATGCGCCGGAATTGTACGCGAGTGTATCCGGCGTAAGCCCGATGCTTTCCGGTTCACCTGGCCGATGCATGCGATACACCATAAAAATGCAGAACACGCCACCGGCGAGCCAGCCCCACATCCAGACGATAAACAGCGGACTCAATTCCGCTTCGCCTGATGTGAAGCCATAAAGCAGCAGAAGCCAGGACATTGCCCAGCAGAAAAGCCACCAGCTGGCAAACACCGTGATGACGCACTTGCCAAGAAAATCACCCGTGCCGGATCGCGGCGGCCACTGATAAAGAAGCCGGTCGTCGTCCGCCACGCAGCGGATATGCGATCCGCCCGGCGGCGGAAACTTCTGGCGTAGGGCGTAAGTCTTCAACAGAGATAAGGCTGGTCCGATGCCTTCCTGATGGAATGTAGTCTAAAAGATTGGTGATTACTTTTGCGAGGACAGAAGCAAGCAGTCCAATGATTATAGACAGAGCAAATCGGACAGAGATTTTTGCGAAGCTTGGCTGGGGTTAAATGTTGCAGAACGTGAAAGACTACCTTTCAACGTCGACATTGAGAGGAGGTCGCATCAAAC
Organism: Pirellulaceae bacterium; assembly: GCA_965233625.1. GTDB lineage: Bacteria > Planctomycetota > Planctomycetia > Pirellulales > Pirellulaceae. Next base: position 4,065,390 of record OZ247499.1, on the reverse strand, counting down.
CGATCGCTAGGTCCTCGAGGTAGAAGCGATTGGCCGCGTGCATATCGCCGTCCAGTTCAACGTAGGATATGCCAACATTGTTGAGAACCAAGGTCCGGGTATCCATTTCATTGGGAAAGAGGTGCTCAACGCCGCCACGTAATTGACAGGATGTAGTTGGACGCTTCGCCTTCCTGGCGTTGCCGCCGACTGGAAGCATTCGGACGTCTCTTAAACGCAAATGTTTTCCTGTTCTAGACGCTAGACTATCCGCCGTCTTTCCGACGTAGAGTGGAACTGGTAGGTCGGTGCCTAGACCCAGCCAATCATCGTCGATTTTTAGGTGAACATCGCGTCCACCTGGACCATGCAGAGTTAGGAATTTATTCCGTTTAGCCAACAACTCGCGTGCACCAGTCCACCAGAAAGCGTAGACGCCACCCTCCCCTGGTAATTGGTTACGGCGAAGCGCCTCTTGTGACGTAATCACGACGTCCGCAAGTTTATCGTATCGCAAACGGCAAAGTTGCTCGAACCACCTGCCAAGCGATCCACCCGCTACCGAAGCGTTCATACCTTTGTTCAGCCCCGCTTAAAGACGTGCTTTAACTGAGGTTACACGAATACGGATTGGCTGCTTCCAATCTGTACTCATTTTCGAACAGAGCAACGCACTCTAGATGCGTTGGCCCTGCAGCGTTGCACTAAGTTGCAGGTTGCTGCATCTGCCGGTGTGCCAGCAGCACGTCGTAGAGGTCGGCGGGCAGCGTCATTTCATCTTCGGCGAAATCTTCCAGCCAGACGCGGTACGATAGCATGGCGTCTAGCAGCATCGGTAGTGCTTCGCCTGCTTTGACACGTACGGTGGCGGGTTCGGTCATGGGAGAATCTTGAGCGGAGGAACTCTTGGCGTCTGACATGCTGCTTCCTTGCATCACGGGTGGCAGGCCCACCCCGGCTGTAAACAACGCACTGCTGGTCAATTGAAAAGGGCAGTGCAAACGGGCGACATCCTCGTTATCGGCGTCGCAGGCTGTGATATTCAGCGCAATTGGAAAAGTCAGCCGCTTTTATCAGAATATTTCAAATAACCCCATGCTGAACTTCTGATTTCTATCAAGTTTCGATTCACGTCTTCCGGCAAATTTCCGTGTCTAACAGGCTTTGAAACGCAGGCAGCTATCTGGTAGCAATTGGCGCCAACGTAACATGCCGCCGCAAGCTACGCTTTCAATGCTGGCGGTCTACAATTCTGCTATAAACGGCGCTTGCAGTGCAGCGATCGCTCAGCAACGGGAGATGCACCTTACCTGGTACGGAGCCACAGAGCATGAAGGCATTTGAAGCAACCAAGATCTTTTTCGAACGGGCCGCCAGCTATATCGACCTTAGCGACGAAATGCGCAAGCTGCTGCTGACGCCCAAACGCGAAGTCCGCGTGCAGATTCCGGTATATAACGACAACGGCGAATTAAAAACGTACATCGGCTACCGTGTGCAGCACGACAACGCCCGCGGCCCGATGAAGGGCGGCCTGCGTTACCATCCCGACGTGGATCTGGATGAAGTCCGCGCGCTGGCCTCGCTGATGACCTGGAAGACCGCCGTGGTCAACATTCCTTACGGCGGCGCCAAGGGCGGCGTGACCGTCAACCCGCGCGAGCTGAGCCGGGGCGAACTCGAACGGCTGACGCGGACCTTCGTCGATCAGATTCACGACGTCTTCGGTCCACAGACCGACATCCCGGCGCCGGACATGGGTACCGGTTCGCAGGAGATGGCGTGGATACGTAACCAGTGGGAAAAGTATCACGGCTTTAACCCGGCCTGCATCACGGGCAAGCCAGTCGAACATTACGGCGCCGAGGGACGCGAAGAAGCCACCGGCCGCGGGGTCGGCATCCTGGCGTTTAAGATGCTCAAGCGGCTGGGCGTGAAGCCGGCCGAAACACGCGTGGCGATTCAGGGCTTTGGCAACGTCGGTTCGCACGCGGCGAAATACATGTACGAGTCGGATTTCAAAATCGTCGCCGTCAGCGATGTCAGCGGCGCCTACTATCAGCCGGAAGGGATCGATGTTCCCGGCGCGTTACGTTACATGCTGAAGAACAACTACTCGCTGGCGGGTTACGAACACGCCCGCAAGATCAGTAACGAAGAACTGCTGGCCCTGGACGTAGAACTGCTGATCCCCGCGGCCATTGGCGGCGTGATTACGAAGAAGAACGTTGACACGATCAAAGCCCGCTCGATCATCGAAGCGGCCAACGGCCCCATCACACCCCAGGCCGATCAGATTCTTCACGACCGGGGCGTCACCATTCTGCCCGATATTCTGGCCAACGCCGGCGGCGTGACCGTCAGTTACTTCGAGTGGGTGCAGAACCTGCAATATTACAAATGGGGGCTGAACCGCGTCCGGCAGGAGCTGGATCACGTGCTGTCCTCCGCGATGGAGGAAGTCTGGCAGGTCGCCAGCGAAGGCGATCTCTCCCTTCGCACCGCTGCCTACGTCCTAGCGATCCGCCGTGTCTGCCGGGCTACGGAACTGGCAGGCGTGAATTAAGAAGAACGCCGGGAAATCCGCGTCGCTGCCCGATCAGTAGTTAGTCAGTCGTTTGAACGGGCGCCTACTGCTGGCGTAGCGTAAAAGCCTGCGTGGCGCGGCGTTCCTGCACCTGATGCCATTGTCGCCAGGCCTTCTGATCGTAGCCGTAATTCATGCCGGTAAGTGTGACCAGGGCGCCCATCACTTCGCGGTTGGCGGCTTTCTGTGCGACAACGGATTTCTTCCGCCCGACGCTTAGTCCGTTGATGATCTTCGGAGGGATAACGCAACCGCCCACACCAGCTTGCCCGCGTGTGAAGGTGGTGGTGATGTTCTGATTGCTGGGGTTGCCGGTGCGGACCGCCACATAATGCGTCGTCACCAGCGATTCGATCAGCGGAGCGATTGCGTCCGGGTCCTGCAATCTGGCCAGCGCGGCGCCGGCGCGGTTGATGCGGACATTGTTGTGGTTCTTCAGCAGGTCGATATAGGCGTGAACCGCCCGCTTGTCGTTCGCACGGTCGATCACGTCGACGCAGGCGTGGAAGATCTCTTCATCGGGATCGTTCACAGAAACCAGAATCAACGCTTGCAGCGCGGCAGCGTCACCGATGTTCGCCAACGCGTCGATGTAAAGCGTTTTCACGCCGCGTAGCGTTTCGGTGGTCAGCAGTTGCACGAGCGCCTTCACCGCGTGCGGATCGGAGATCGATGCGATACTGCCACGCGCCTGGGCATTGCGGGGGCCGCCCAGTTGCGATCGCCAGGTGCGGAGCTTCGCGAGCCAGTCGTTTTCCAGCGATGCGACAAACTCTTTCGCACGCATCGACTTCACTTCACTCGATGTGCGCCAGCGGCCGCGATGATATTCAAAGCCCTGTTCGCGTCGCCAGTCGTCCCGTAGCACCCACTGCCCATCCACCTGCGAATAGCCCAGCGCCGCGCGGGCCTGCGGATGGTCTGGCTGAAGCTGCAAGATTCTGGCCAGATGCGACTTTCTCTGCCGGATCAAAACCTTTTTGCGGCACCACTCAGAAAGCCGCCATTGGTCCTGCACGGTGTCCGCAAACTGCGGCGCCACGCGTTCGTATTCCAGTTCCGCTTTGCGTTGCAGTTGCCGCTCGACCTTGTCTTTGGCCAGCGTTATCGAACCCGCCGCGGTTTCGACCACATAGAAAGGCGAAGCATGTTCAAACCGGTTCAGCCACTTTCCTTCCACCTTACCGCCCCCCGGCAGCAGAAAAACGTCGGCCGCAGCCGGAGCATTCAATGCCAGGGTTAAAAGTAGAAAAGGGATGAACCGTTGCATGGCGGCGCCTGCGACAACAAGCAAAATAGGAGTTCACCACCGCAGTATAGAAAATTTCCGCTCGCCAGGGCAAGCAAACTTCCGAAGCCGCGGCGGATTTCGCTTATAATCAGCCTTCACACCTGCCGCTTCCCGCCTCCGTCTAATCCGTGGAAACAGTCGATGATGCTTTTCTTAGCAACGGTCAGGAACAACGCACTCACCACCGTCGTGCGGATTTCTTTTTTATCGTCGTTGCTTATCCTCGTGCTGGCAACGGCTCTCACCGCGGCGGAGCCAACCGCTAAGGAAGTCGTTAACTTTCAGCGCGACATCTGGCCCGTGTTCACGCAGCATTGCAACGATTGCCACAACGCGGACGCACAGGAAGGGCAGCTCCGGCTAGACGCAAAAGCGCTGGCCATGCGCGGCGGGCAAAGCGGTAAAGCCATTGTGCCGGGCGATCCGCAGAAGAGCTTGCTGATGCAACGCATCCTTGGCCAAGGCGATCATGAACAGATGCCACTGGACGAAGACCCGCTGCCGCCCGCGACGGTCGCCCTCATTAAAAAGTGGATCGAACAGGGCGCCCGTTGGCCCGCTGGCGCCGGGTCGGCGGATACAACACTCAAGCAGCACTGGGCGTATCAGCCGCCGCGCAAAACGACATGGGGTGAAGTTTCTGATCCGGCATGGGTCCGCAACCCGATCGACGGCTTCGTGCTGGCGGAGCTTGACCGGCGGAACTTCAAGCCGTCTCCCGCTGCCACACCCGCCCGCCTGATCCGCCGCGTTTATCTGGATTTAATCGGTCTGCCGCCCAGCGTGCAGGAAGTTCGCGCATTTGAAGCCGACCCCAGCGATGCGGCCTATGCCCGGCTGGTGGACAAGCTGCTGGCTTCGCCACAGTACGGCGCCCGCTGGGCGCATCTCTGGTTGGACCTGGCGCGTTACGCCGACACCAATGGTTATCAGGCTGACCAGTTCCGCAGCGTGTGGCCCTACCGCGACTGGGTCGTGAAGGCGATGAACGACGACATGCCGTTCGACCGCTTCACCATCGAACAACTCGCGGGTGACCTGCTGCCCGGCGCCACAACTTCGCAGAAGATCGCCACCGGCTTTCACCGCTTAACCACCTGCAATGTCGAAGCAGGTGTGGACCCGGAAGAGAACCGCGTGAACCAGGTCATTGACCGCGTGAATACAACCGGCTTTGTCTGGCTGGGTTCATCCATTGAATGCGCTCAGTGCCACAACCACAAATACGATCCCTTCACGCAGCGCGATTACTATCAGCTCTTCGCCTACTTCAACAACACGCCGCTTGAGGTTGAAGGCAACGGCGTCACTTACAACTTCACTGGCCCGAAGATGAAGTTGCCCATGAGCGAAGAAAAGCTTCAGCAGCGGGCAGCACTTCAGGCCGCCTACGACGAACTTCAAGCCGTTGCCAGACAGAAAGAAGAACAACACCTGCGGAAGTTTCAAGCGTGGCAGAAACAACAACTTGCCGCAGCCAAAGACCGCCCGGCTGCCTGGCACATCATCGAAGATTTACAGCTTGTTTCCGTAGGCGGCGCCACACCTGTGTCACAGCCTGATGGCTCGGTGCTGCTGACGGGCGACAACCCGGAAACGGATGTCTACACGATTAAGATCCCGACAACGCTGCAAGACATCACAGCCGTTAAGATCGAAGCGCTCACTGATGATTCACTGCCGCGCAAAGGGCCAGGCCGCGGCGTGCCGAATCCGAATATCATCCTCAACAACATCAGAGCGGCGGTTGTCAGCGGAAGCGGCGAAAGCAAGCCGCAAGCATTCAACCGCGCGACCGCAGACTTTGAACAGAAGGGCTGGCCCGTCGCCGCGGCGATTGACGACAAGGCAAAGACGGGCTGGGCCATCGCGCCGCAGTTCGGCAAGCCACACGACGCCACCTTCTTCTTTGCCAAGCCTGTGCACATGCCGGCTGAAGGTACTGCGAAAGCGCAACTGGTTTTAAAACTTGATCAGCACTACGGCGGTTCGCGGACCATCGGCCGCTTGCGTGTTTCGCTGTTGACGGGCAAACCCGAAGGCGACCTGTTGCCTGCGAAAATTGCCGCCATCCTGAAGAAGCCCGTCGCCAAACGCAAGCCAGCGCAGGAGAAGCAACTGCGTGACTACTATCTGTCACTCGATCCCACACTTTCGAAGACACAGGCAGCACTAAAAAAACAGCAGGCCAGGATCGACGCCGTCACGCCGGATACAACGCTGATCATGGTCGAGCAGCCCAAGCCGCGCGAAACGCACATCTTCCGCCGCGGCGAATTTCAGAACCCTGGCGAGCAGGTCCACCCCGCCACACCGCAGGTGTTGCACAGCCTGCCGGAAGACGCGCCGCGCAACCGCCTGGGCCTGGCCCGCTGGATTGCCTCGCGGGAGAACCCGCTCACGGGGCGGGTGGTTATCAACCGCTGGTGGGCACAGTTTTTCGGCGCCGGTCTAGTACCCACGCAGGAAGACTTTGGCGCCCAGGGCGACCCGCCTTCGCACCCGCAACTACTCGACTGGCTGTCGCGTGAATTTGCCGATACGGGCTGGTCCCGCAAGCGGATGCACCGCCTGATTGTGATGTCCAGCACTTACCGGCAGAGTTCACGCGTTTCGCCGCAGCAACTGGCTGCTGATCCCAGTAACCGTTTCCTGGCACGTGGCGCCCGCTTCCGGCTGACCGCCGAGATGATCCGCGACAACGCGTTGGCGATCAGCGGGTTGCTCTCCAGGAAGCAGAACGGCCCGCCCATTTATCCACCACAACCGCCCAAGGTGTGGCGGCACGTTGGACGGAATGCCCCGCCTTACACCACCAGCCAGGGCGCCGACCGCTTCCGTCGCGGTGTGTACGTTGTCTGGCGGCGTAGTGCGCCGTATCCAAGCTTTGTGAACTTCGACGCCCCCGACCGCGCATCGTGCGTTGTCGCCCGCCCACGCACCAATACGCCGCTGCAAGCGCTGACGCTGTTGAATGATCCGGCCTATATCGAAATGGCCCGCGCCCTGGCTGACCGTCTCGACACAGATCATTCGCAGCACACGCCAGAAGAGAAGATCGCTTACGGGTTCCGCCGCGCAGTGTCGCGGGCGCCTTCATCCGGTGAGACGCAGCATCTTCTCCACGTCTTTGAAACCGAGCGGAAGCAGTTTGAAGCACAGCCTGAACGCATCGCAGCCATCGCCGGCAAAGACGCTGCTGCCGGCCGCGCCGCCTGGGTGATTGTCGCCACTATTCTGCTCAACCTCGACGAAACCATCACACGCAACTAACGCGCACCACGAAGGTCAAGATGAACCCACGCGAAATAATCCAGACCATCAGCCGCCGCGAACTGTTTCAACGCGCCGGCGCCGGTGTAGGCTCTTTGGCGCTGGCCTCATTGCTGCATCGTGACGGCCTAGCGGCGCCGCCTGCCAAAGACGCCCCGGCAGCACCGCCGCGGCCAGCCGGTTACATCAATCCGCTGGCGGCCAAACCGACACACTTCGCGCCGCGGGCAAAGAACGTCATCTTCCTGCACATGATCGGGGCGCCTTCGCATCTGGATCTGTTTGAAGATAAACCGGTGCTGGGCAAGTACGACGGTAAACCGTGTCCGCAGAAATATCTGGAAGGGCAACGCTTCGCCTTCCTGCGCGGCCACCCGAAGCTGCTCGGTTCACGCGTGAAGTTCAAGCAGCACGGCGAGTCCGGGATGCAGTTCTCGGAACTACTGCCCAACCTTGCGGGCATGGCCGATGACATTGCGATGATTAAAACGCTGCACACGTCGCAGTTTAATCACGCGCCGGCGCAGTTGATGTTTCAGACCGGCTTCGGCCGCTTCGGACGGCCCAGCATCGGCGCCTGGAGCGGGTATGGGCTGGGGTCAGAGAACGAAGATCTGCCCGCGTTTGTGGTGATGATTACCGGCTCTGTCGCAGGCGCCGGCAACAGCTTGTGGGGCAGCGGCTTCCTGCCGACGGTTTACCAGGGTGTTGAGTTCCGCAGCAGCGGCGATCCGGTGCTGTTTCTTTCCAACCCGCCGGGTGTTGACCCCGCAGCACGGCGCCGGGTGATCAACAGCATCAAGCATCTGAATTCCGCCCAGCTCGCGGATGTGGGCGATCCAGAAATCGCGACGCGTATTGCACAGTACGAGATGGCGTTCCGCATGCAGACTTCCGTGCCGGACCTGATGGATGTCTCTCAAGAGACGGCCGGCACTCACAAGATGTATGGCACCCAGCCAGGCAAGGCCAGCTTTGCCAACAACTGCCTGCTGGCGCGGCGGCTGGTCGAACGCGGCGTGCGGTTCGTACAACTATTCGACCAGGGCTGGGACCATCACGGCGGCGTGTATAAGAACCTGCCGAAGAAGTGCAAGCAGGTGGATCAGCCCATCGCAGCGCTGCTCAAAGACCTGAAGCAACGCGGCCTGCTGGACGACACGCTGGTGGTGTGGGGCGCCGAGTTTGGCCGCACGCCGATGTTGCAGGGTGACCGCGCCGAAGGCGCCGGGCGGGATCATCATAAAGATGCCTATTGCGTGTGGATGGCCGGTGGCGGCGTGAAAGGCGGAACCGTTGTTGGTCGCACCGACGAGATTGGATATTTCCCTGTGGAAGACCCGGTGCATGTGCACGATTTTCACGCCACTCTGCTACACCTTTTGGGTATGAATCACGAGAAGCTGACTTATAAATTTCAAGGCCGGCCCTTCCGGCTGACCGACGTCGCCGGTAACGTGGTGACGAAGCTGCTGGCGTAGCCGTTTCGCTGCGACTTCCCTTTCAACTCTGGTGCAGATATGTCTTACCCGCCGCCGAATCCAACGTACTCGCAACCCGGTTACGAGCCGAACAACACGCTGGCCATTGTCGGGCTGGTGCTGGGCGTCTGCAATTTTGTAATCTGCCCTGCACTTGCACCGATCGGATTCGGTTGCAGCATCATGTCGATGCGCAATCCCGCGCAGCGCGGCATTTCCATTGCGGGACTGGTGCTGAACTGCATCGGACTGCTCGGGTTCTTAGCGGTTGTCTTGTACTTCGTCTTTATCTTTGCAGTGATCGGCGTGGCGGCCGGCGCCGCGGTGACCATGGCGCCGTTCGTTCAAACCGAAGTTGCCATGAATGAAGCCCGGCTGGTTATGGTCCGCGAAGACCCGCTTCCCACCGAAGCGGACGGACAACTGCTGATTGAGAACGATGACATCAAAGACGGCTGGGGAACGTTGCTGAAGTACGAACCCGATGGCGAAGAGTTTATCATCCGCAGCGCCGGTCCTGACCGCGAGTTCTACACCGACGACGATCTGACAAATGACGGCACCCGCACCGTGGATGCTGGCGAGTTTGAAGGCATGGGTGACGAGTTCGACGACTTCGACGAAGAGTTTGACGGCGTGGAAGAGTTCAGCGTAGAGCCAGCCGCAGCCTCCCGATAGCATTTTCACGCAGCCTTCGTCTTGCGATTTGATTGTAGAAAGCCGCCTCGTGAATCAGCCACTTGAGCCAGAGAATCCGTACGCTTCGCCCTTTGCACCGGACGCAGTGCCGCAGGAGCCGGTGATTAGCCAGCCGGAGAATCTGCAACCTCCGGCGGGCATTGCCTGGTTCTTCCTGGATGGCGAGCGCCGTCTGCGCACTTTCTGGCGGCTGCTGCTTTACGTCATCATGATTGTGGCGGCGCAGATTTTTATTTCCATCGTCATGGTGGTGGTTGCGCTGGTCGCCTACTTTGCCTTTTTTGCACGCGGAGGCGACGGGTTTTCTCCTGACGAGTTTCAAACGGTGGTGCAGGAAAACCAGATTTATTTCGCACTGCCCGGCACGCTGCTGCTGGTGGGGATCACGTTGCCCGCAACCCTGGTGATGCGGCGCTATCTAGACCGGCGTTCCGCTGCCTCAATGGGCTTCCGCCAGCCGCCTGCCGGTTATCTGATTTCAGTGACCGGAGGGTTGGTACTGGGTATCGCCGTGATGGTGTTCTCGTGCATGCTGGCTTATGCGGGCGGCGCGTTTACGATGGTGGCTGGTTCGCCCGGCGCCGCGTCGCTGGTGTGGGCGGTGCTGCTGATTTTCGCCGCCTTTTTTGAAGAGTACGTGTTCCGCAGTTACTTCTTGCAGAACATAATTGACGCCGGCCGCAACGGAAAGAATCAGTTGTACTACACCATCACCGGCGTGGTGATTTCTTCGATCTTGTTCTGGTTGGCGCACTCCTTCAATCCTGGCGCGTGGTCCACCATCTGGGTCGGGATGAATCTGTTCTTTGCCGGCGTGGCGTTATCGTTGTGCTACATGGCAAGTCAGAATGTATGGTTCCCGACCGCGGTGCATTTTGCCTGGAACTGCACGCAGGGTCTGGTGCTGGGCGTTGAAGTCAGCGGTAATCCAATGCCGGGACTCATCAAGATGCAACGCGTTGAAGGCCCCATGATGGAGCTACTCAACGGCGGCGAATTCGGGCTGGAAGGTTCGCCCCTGGGCGTGCTTGCCAGCCTGCTGATCTGCGCTGTGTGTGTGGTGATGATGTGGGTGAAGCCGTTTCAACCAGTGCAACACGAAGCCACAGCCAACGGAACTATATCTGAATAGGTCACGATGCCCGCAGATGAACACAGAGCCGATGCTCCGCCTAGCACCCAATGCGCGGTTATTACGGTTAGCGATACGCGAACGATTGAAACGGATACCGGGGGCGCAACGGTTATCGACCTGCTAACCGCTGCCGGACATCAAGTGGTGCTGCGTGAAATCATTCCTGACGAACCGGCGCCAATGCGGACACTGCTGGAGCAATGCCGTGAAAATGCGGAAATTGATGCGGTGCTGATGACGGGCGGAACCGGTGTTTCTGCGCGCGATCAGACGTACGAAACCGTTTGTGAGCTACTGGATAAGCCGTTGCCGGGCTACGGCGAACTGTTCCGCATGCTCAGCTATGAAGAGATCGGCGCCGCCGCCATGCTGAGCCGCGCGACGGGTGGTTTGATGGGCCGCACGGTGCTGCTGACGATGCCTGGTTCGCGGGCTGCCGTTTCACTTTGCATGAATAGGATTATTGTGCCTGAACTGAATCATCTGGTCCGCGAAGCGCGTCGCTGATGCTGCGGCGGTTGCGCGCCGATACCCGTAATAGACCGCTCCGTTTGCAGGGCGGTTCTGATTACGCGGATTCTTCCGGAGCGCACAATGAAACGGTTAGCACTTGGCCTGGTCGCGTTGCTGGCACTTGGAGGTGGCGGCTACGGCTTCTTGCAGAAGTTCCGCATCGAAGGGCTGGAGCAGATCCGCGTCGTCGAGCGTGACGGCGCCTTAGAGACATCGACCGCCTTGCCTGAAGACGACACGGCGGTTCTGCTGCCTTCCACCAAGTCAGGCGTGCCCGTCGCGCGGCGGGGCGATACGATCCGCATCGCTTCATTTAACATTCAGGTGCTTGGCTCCACGAAGCTGAGCAAGCCGCTGGTGATGGAGCGTCTGGCGCAGATCGCCCGCAAGTTCGACATCATCGCCGTGCAGGAAATCCGCTCGCTGGATCAGACGGTGCTGCCGCAGTTTGTTGATCTGATAAACTCCGGCGGCCGCGCGTACGATTTTGTCATCGGTCCGCGTCTGGGCCGTACGGTCAGCAAAGAGCAGTACGCTTATATCTTCGACCGTGCGAGTATTGAAGTGGATCGTAGTCAGACATATACCATGCACGACCCGGCGGACCTGATGCACCGCGAACCCTTTGTCGCCTTGTTCCGTGTCCGCGGTCCGTCGCCGCAGGAAGCCTTCACCTTCCGGCTGGTGAATGTTCACACGGACCCGGAAGAAGTCTCACGCGAAGCGGCTTTGACCGCGCAGATTCTGCAGAAAGTCCGCGACGATGGCGTGGGCGAAGATGACGTGATCGTGCTCGGCGATTTCAATGCCAATGACCGGCAGCTCCGCGAACTATCGGACCTCGACGGTATGACGCTAACCGTCCAAGGCGTCGCCACGACGCCCCGCGGCACGAAGCAATACGACAATATCGTGTTCGATCCCGCCGCAACCGTCGAGTTCACCGGCCGGGCCGGCGTGTTTGACTTCCTGCGGGCTTACAACCTTTCGGTGGAAGAAGCGATCGAGATTTCTGACCATCTGCCCGTGTGGGCTGAGTTCAGCATCTACGAAGGCGCCTCACGCGTCGCCCACGCGCCGCGGCCTGCTGACGCGCGGTAGTGACGGGATTGTGTCACTAATGGGTGTAGGTCAGGCGCCTGCCTGACATCGGTTGAGGTGAATTCCTTTGCATCGTCAGGCAGGCGCCTGACCTACCGGGTTCGACCGGCGTTCATAGGTAACTAGGCGCCAAGCGGGCCGTCTTTCCAGGGGCCGGTAATCGCAAGGGTGATGCCCGGGTCCTGTATGTTGACGAACAGCCACTTGCCATCGGGCGAGAACGTGGCGCCTGCCCATTCTTCTGCGCGGAAGTCGCCGCTGATACCGTGCGGCCCGTCCTCCAGCAGCACGTTGTTGGCGGCGAACGGGAACAGGCTGCCGTCGACGCTGAGACCGTGCATACGCTGCGGCTTCACATCGCCGTCTTCGCACAGCAGTAACGAACCGTTGTGAGGGCTGACCGTCATGTTGTCCGGACTGTCGAGCACTTCCACGCGAGGCGATTCGTAGATCAGTTTGATGGTTTCGTCTTTAGGGGTGTACGAGAACACCTGTCCGCATTGCTGGTTGCCGCCGCTTGTCGAAAGAACGTAAATGTGCCCCTGGCTGTACCAGCAACCTTCCAGCCGCGCGAACGTGGCGGCGCCTTGCTTTTTACCTTGCGAGTAAACCCCCAGGCAGTCGGTGGTGCCGGGCGAGTGTGCCTGATCAGGGGTGTCGATTGGCGCCCACTGCACGTCGAAGGTGTCGCCCGCCGTAAGCCCCTGCCGTAAATCGCCGCGAGTAGCGATCTTCATCATTTCCAGCTTGCCGCCCTTATGGAGCTTGCCGGGCGCGTTGGGCTGGAAGCGGTAGAAGCCAGCGGCGCCGCGGTCTTCCGTCTCGTAGACGAAACCGGTAGCCGGATCGACCGCCACCGCTTCGTGTACAAAACGGCCCATATCTTTCAGCGGTTCCGCGGTGGCGGCGCCGGTTGCTGGCACCTCGAAGATGTAGCCGTGATCGCGTTTGTAGTTGTACTTCTTCCCCTTGTAGATTTCGCCAGAGCCTTGCACTGCCTCTTCACAGGTAAGCCACGTGTTCCAGGGCGTCACGCCGCCGGCGCAGTTCTTGATGGTGCCTGCCAGGGAAGGTTTCGAGCCGGTGAACTTTCCTGTGCGGGTATTAAAGGTCAGATTCATGCAGCCGCCGCCGGCCTGCTGGTCATAGGCAATGCGGGCGTCGAAGGCGGGGGCGTCGTCGCGGATTTCGTGGTTGCGGCAGAGAATGACCGTGTCACCCTTCGCTGCGATCACACCCATGCCATCATGTGCGTCCGGCGTCTTGACGCCAGTAGATGTCTTCTCACCGGTCCAGCCGTACGAACGGTAGCTGAACCCTTCCGGCAGGCAGATCAGCGGCAGCCCCGTTTCAAGATCTTTGACAGGCGAGAGTTTGCCGTAACCCTTCGAGGTGAAGTCCCGGCCGGCGGCGGTCCGCGATATCAGGTTGTCAAAAGCGGCGCCGAAGGTTGCAGCGCCGAGGGTCAGCGTACCGCTTCTACGAAGGAAGGACCGGCGGTCGATAGTGCTCATGATTTGCCTTGGATAGCGGAAGAAAGTTAGCGGAGCGAAAGCGTGTGAGCGGTGCAGCGGACGGCCATCAGTCGATGAAGCAGTCTGGGAGTTGCATCTAAGGCGCGGCGGGCGATTTCTGTTCCGCGCGGCGGTTCATCGTTAACGCCACGTGCTGTTCCCATTCCTCAAGCGGTTTGTCCCAGGGTGTGGTCCGCAGCGGTTCTTCAAGTGGCAGCAGCCAGTCCGGGCGGCTGGCAGTGGATGGTTGCGCGGCCAGGTCGATATCTGGATCGATGATGAGCTGCGGCTTACGCCCGTTGAGAGAAACCAGCGCGAGCACGCGGACTTCGATCCCGGGGTATCCGTGCGCGGCGTAATCTTCGCGGATGCGGCGCGCCAGTTGATGCACCATGCGCGGGTCGCGGCCAAAACGCGTTGCCTGATGGGCGGTGATAAATCGCCGCAAGTTGACGGTTCCCTCTTTGCCCGTTCGGGGGTCGCGGGCGTAATAGCGGATGCCGCACTTCTTGCCCCGTAGCAGCATGTGCCACGAGAAGTAATGCCCTTCTTCCGACCAGTTATCATCGCCTGCATAGGCAAGGTGCCGGAGCGGAACCACGCATTGAAGCGTGACGTAGACCATCAGCAGACTGACGGCGACGCGGCTTGCTAGGGTCCACCTGGGCTGCCAGTCCGGCGCGGGCTGCGAGGTGACTGTATGCGTAGTGTCTGTATCCGGGGAGTTCTTTCCTTTGAATCGACGCGCTAAGCGTACCCAAGCACGCGTGAGCGAGTCGTGCGGAAAGAAGATGACCGTGGCAAGGATCATCATTCCGGGGAAGATGCCGATTGTCCATAGATTGGCGTTCATCACGTGAAAGCCCAATGCTGCAACAAACGCAAGCACGCGGGTGCGTTTCCAAATCAGTGCGGGCACGATTAGCAGATCGAACAACAGTCCGCCCCAGGCGAACAGCAGCACAAACCAATATTCGTCAAACAGCGGGCCGATCACTGGGAAACTGGTCTTCGAAGCTAACGCCAATCCCATAGGCTGCCCCAGCAGCCAGTCAGAGCTGATTTTCGCCACGCCGCCAAAAAAGTACGGCACGGCAATCTGAAAACGCAGCAGATTGAGCATCCATGCGGGCGCCGTTCTACGGCGTATTGCCGGGCGCTGCCAGGCGTCAATCGAGAACGCAGCTTCGGCAGGCAGCACGGCTAAGATCCAGCTAAGCAGACACACCAGGTAATAGTGATTCTGATAGAGCGTCTTATCCAGAAGGAAAAGATGGGTGAACACTACGGCGAAGATCACCGAAGACACGCGGTAGAAATACCCCAGAATCATCAGCACGGCGCATAACGCCAGCACGTACATCTCCAGCCAGGCGCCATCACCCCGCCAGGGCTGGACCCACTCAAAGCCGTAGTAATGGAAGTGCATCCGCGGTTCGACATAGAACGCATCGACCAGACCATAGGCGCAATATTTGGCCACCCACGAAAGCATGACCACGCCAAAGATGATGCGGAAGTAGACCAGAAAATCAATGTTCACCGGCTCTAGCATGAAACGGCTGAACCAGTTGCGGAAGCGGGCCACGCCGCCCGCTGATGGCTGCTGTTGAGACAATGTCTGCTCCTGCGATCCGCCCGGATACTTCACGTTTTAGGAAAGACGAAACAAAGCGAAATGTTCTCTAGCCTTGCCTCGCTGCGTCAGCAGGGCGCGTTAATCGTCTTCATCTTCGTCGCCACGCCGGTTGCGTTTGCGCGGTTCGAGTTGGATATCGAACTTGTTATCGCCGTCACTCTTTACTTCAAACGTCATTTCCGGCGGCGACTCGAACGGGATGTAACCCGCCATGGGGTCGACGCCCGGCACAGGATCGGACTCTTCATCGGGCTTAAAGGGCGGGAAGATACGCACGATGTGTTTTCCCACCACGGCCCCGTCGCCTTGTGAGTAGGTGGTCATCTGGTAGGCGCCGTCGCTCTGGATTTCAGCGAAGGAAGTCGGGCCAACTTCGCCTTCGCCTACCGGCGAAAACATCACCCGTCCTGCACCCTGCGGCTTGCCATTGACCGTTACCACACCACCCACCGGCGCCACGGGGTATTGCGAGCCACAGCCAGTCAGTAGAAGGACGCAGCCGCACAGAACAATCGTTGAGAATCTAAAAACTAGATGCATAACTGGATCACCGTCGATGGTTGAAGCAGAAGATAAGAGTGCTCACGGTTCTGCCAGCGTTAAAAATCACCGGTAACAAGGCCGTCGTTGCGGGCGCCAAGGCGGTTGTAGGTGGTGAAGTTGATCGTTTCCGGCAGGAAGTGAACGGACCCGTCTGCGAAAACAAACTGCGCGCCGCCAGGGTGTTGCGAGACGGCGCAGTCGTCGTCAATCGCCATTGCCGAATTCGCCACACTGCCACCACGCATGCCGCCATTGATGACCGAAGGTGCGCTGGTCTTAAACAGCACGGGTTCGTCTTCGTTGGTTGCGCCGATCCAGACGGGCCAGTCCTCGCCGGTGACACCAGCGTAAGAAGATTCGCCGATGACAATCACGTTGCTGGTGCCATCGGTAATGCTGGCGAAGCGGACATTTAGAGAGCCAGAGTTGGCAGCGTCCCTTGCCTTCATCATCACGCCGTCGTCCCCCAAGCCGCCTGAGCAGGACTTATAGTCAGACGTCGCATAGCCGACCTTGTAGTCGCTGTTGGTGGATGGACCACCGGGCACAGGGTTCGAGGCGGGTAGGTTTGCTTCCAGGGTTGAGGATGGGCAGCGGTAAGCGTCTAAGACAGTGGCGCCGCCGGGAATGATCGTGCCGTTGTCGTCAAAGTATGTCTGAATGCATCCTGGCGTACCGATCGCAATTGAATCGTCCAGCTGGTCGTAAAGATTCTGCTGCTCAATGTAAGGCAGCAGCGCGACCGCCCAGCCGTAGCCGTCATCATCGAAGCCTGCATCGTCGTCTACATCCGACATCGCACCCAGCGGAAAACCGTTGTGCGTGTCGTGGTAGTTGTGCAGAGCCAGCCCCATCTGCTTGAGATTGTTACCACAGCTAATACGTCGCGCCGCTTCCCGCGCGGCTTGTACGGCTGGCAGGAGCAGAGCAACAAGCACGCCGATAATTGCAATCACCACAAGCAACTCTACAAGGGTGAAAGCCGTCCGTTTGTTCGCCATCGAATCGATTCCTGTACGAGATACACATGAATGCAGAAAAGATAGCGGTAGTTGACCTCAAGATCGTGAAGGAAGAATAAAGCTGCTGCGAATACTTGGCGAAAGAAAGCCCTACGCGTCGCAGGATACGTTGAAGTACACGTATGGAGAATCGCGTATGCGGGGTCGCCCTTGCGCAGTTTACCGTTCGACTGGCAACGGCGAGGTTTGCGGAAAACGCTTGCTGCGGCGGGTGACGGGTTTTCCGACTTCGACCGTCACGATTAACGTGGAGGCGCCCGGAAGAGAGTTGACCAGGGCAATGCCCTTTTGCGGTCCTAAAACACTGACGGCGGAAGCAAGGCTGTCGGCTGCGATCGCGTCTTTGGCGACAACCGTCACACTGCTACGGACGGTCAGCCCGTAGCCTGTCTGCGGGTCAACGATGTGCGAATAGCGGCGGCCATCAATTTCTACGAACTGCCAGGCGTCGCCAGATGTGGCCACACCGCAGCGTGAGAGCGTCAGCAGTTCACTGGGCGGGTCGGAAGGTTTGAGCGGCGCCACGCCGATGGTCCAGCCCGTTTTGCCGGGCGGTGGATCGCCGATGGCCATGTCGCCGCTTGCATCGACAAACGCGCGCGTCACGCCTACTTTACGCATCGCCTTCAGCGCTTCCGCCGCGGCGTAGCCCTTGCCGATGCCGCCTGCGTCCAGTTGCATGCCGGGCTTCAATAGCTGCACCTGCTGCGTTTCTGGAAAAACCTTGATGCCCGCGCCGCCGGTGGCGGCTAATGCCTGCTTGAGTTTCTCACCGGCGGGTAATTTCTGCTGCCTCCGCGAGCGGCGCCATAAACGTGTCAGTGGGCCGACGGTGATGTCGAATGCACCGCCGGACTGCTCGTTCAGCTTCTGCGATGCGCTCAGGACATTCCACAGATCATCGCTGACCTTCACGGGCTCCTGCATCGGCGCCATCGCGCTGAGGCGGCTCAGTTCGCTGTTGGCGTCGTAATCGCTCAGCACTTTGTTTAAAGCCTCAATGCGTTCGTACGCGGCGCGAGCCGCAGCGGTTGCCTGCGCTTCGTCTTTGGCGTAGAGCACCACGCGGAACTCAACGCCCATCTGCGGCCGGGAAAGGCCGAAGCGTTGTAGCTCTGGCTCCTTCTTGAGCGATTTCATCAACTGTAAGACGGTGCGGGTGATGTGCTGCGAGGCGTCCTGCTGAACCTTGTTGGTGCCCATCCACGTTTCATATCCGCCCAGCTTGTGCTGCTCCGGCGTCGGCAGATAACCGTTCCAGCCATTGGCCAGTTCAATGGTGAACGCGTCAGCCATCGGCGCCTGCTGTTTGATATCCAGGCCGATCTGCGTGAACACTTCAAACGGAATGGCGGCGATGGCTAGGTCGCCGATGCGCAGCGCCTGCAACATAATCGTGATATCGTCTGGCCCGTCAAGCAGTTTCTGTACGCGGGCGGCGTAGGTGCGTTCGTAGCGGTGGAACTGGGGCGTCTGGTCGTCGCTGGCCAGAATGCTGGCGAAGTGTTTCTGCATGGCAGCGTCTGGCTTGCGGACTTTTAGCGTCAAGTCCTGCGATGCTGCCGCCACAGGAACCCAGTCGTGATACTTGATGTCTGCAACCGCCTTTTGAACGCCTGCTGCGACGCGACCGGCGACTTCGGCCATCTTTTCGTACGGCTTCATGCGTGGGCTACGTTCGCGGAAGTTGATGTTGTTCACGTCGCCGCTGGTGCCATTGCTGAGCATCGCAACGAACGGCTTGTCCGCGTCCGCTTTCTGATTTTCATCATCGAACCGTTCTGTAATGCGCTGGGCGAAGATGCCAAAGTAGTCGGCCGAGACATCGCCGCGATTCACTCCGCCCACGTAGTGCAGCGAATAGTTGGCAAGCAGCGCCAGCGGGCGGCCCGCTTTGGATTGCACGCTGATGAACGAGACTTCGGGATCCACGGGACCTGCCGGCTTGATGAGCGATGCATGACCGCGCGGCGGATTCATCCGCACCTGGTCGACACCGCCGAACGGATTCTTGCGCAGCGATTCATCCTTAACGTACCAGCGGCGGTTGAAGACCTCACGCGGCTCATTCACACTGCCCCAGCCGATCCGCGCGGGTTCCAGATTTTTCACCGCCTGCTGCACGGCCGACACGATTCCTTCGACAAGCAGCGGCGAATACTTCGGGCTGCTGGAAGTTGTGGCCGAATGTGTGTGCGTGGCAGCGATCAGCACGTTGGCGCCGGGCAGCAGCTTGGCGGCGGCAATTTTTGCGCGTGCCTGATCGCAGACCTCACGTTTAATGCCCAGGCTGTCGCAGATGACGATGGCGATGCGCTGCTGACCGTCGTCCAGCACCAGGCAACGGGCGTGCAGCCGGTCGTGAATGGCGGTGGCGGGAAAGGGCTTGAAGCCGCCGACCACCGTTTCGCCCAGAGGCGGCGTGATGTCCGCCGTGGCGGCGCCAGCCTGCAACTGCCTGGCGGCGTACAGCGGTGTTGTCGTGCACAAAGCCACCAGCGCCGCGGCTATCAGAAGCGTTACACGGGCGATCATTCATCTACTCCTTTGTGCGGGTTGTGCGCGAAACCGTAAGGCATGCGTTCGTTCCTGATTGTAGCGTGGCTGTGCAGCCGGCGCCGGGTTGATGCAGCGCAGGGTATCGGCGACCATGACGGGCTGATGCTTTTCACTTCTCTTTTTCGCATTGGAATTCACAGATGCTCACCAGTAATCACGAAGTTGTTCTCGGCGATCAGGCCCGCAAGATCGAAGTGGATGCAGACGGGAACATCACAAACAAGTTTGAAAAAGAATTCACCATCGGCGGTCGCGATTCAGGCGAGAGCGCGATGATCTTTGTCTGTGTGAAGGGGCTTGTCGGCGACGCGGTACCGGTGACGATGGACATCAACGGCAAGAGCGTCGGGCAACTGATGCCCAACGCCAACGCCAGCCCGGACTCGTGGTTCACGCAGATGCTGCATTTCTCCGCCAGCGAAGGCAGCCTGAATCCGAATACGAAAAGCAACGAAACCACCAACACGATCAGCATTCCGGGCAAAGATTCAAAGCCCACCGCTGGCCGCTTCTACGTGCAGAACATTGTCATTCTGTACAAAGCGGTTGTTGGTTAAGCACACGCGATTCGATTTCCTGATTGAATCCGCTGGTGGAGTCAAGTTGAACAAGAACGCTGCTCTATCGGAAGCATTCAAACGGCCCCCTGAGGTGAACACGCCGCAGGTGGCCGCGTGGTTTGATGCGTTGGCGGCGTTGTTGCTTAACCGTGTGGTGGTTGTCGCGGGCGGGCGTGAATTCCGCCCGGTGGAGATCGAATTCTATTTTCAGCACCCGCAGCACCACGATATGTTTGCGCACGCGGATCCCGTGCAGCAGCAGTGCGGCGCCTGGTACTTTCATCGCAGTGGCGGCAGCTACCGGGGCGGGACCTTTAAGGGGCTGGATATTAGTTGCGGCGATCCTCAGTCGTTCGGCGGCGTGCTGATCCGCGGGCTGGAAGAACAGCGGGTGATTGACGGGCCGTGTCTTTGCGTAGAAGCGTTACTCAATGCAACCGGCCAGCCGTCGGTGGCGGATCTAGACGGCGCCATCGCCGGGCGACTGGCCTGGGATGCAGACAGCGTGCTGTCGCTTGCGGAGCGGGAGAAACTTGAGCAACGGCCGGTGCTGGCGACGCCGCGAGTTGGGCTGACGCTCAAACGGTTCGCGCCAGAGGATGGCGCCGAAGCGTTCGTCTGTGCTTCGCACCGTTACCTGACACTGCCCCGGCAGATCAAAAAGGGGCGTCCCCAGACCATTTGCGCGCTGCACCGGCAAGGCCGCACAATCGCAGAGATCCGCCAGCAGACGGGCAGCCCGCAGCGTACGATTGCCAGCTATGTTGAAGCGTATCAACGCGGAAAGAGCCACGCCGATATAAGCCGGTTTTACGGCGTCAGTGTCGATGCGCTGACCTTCTGCGAAATGTTCGGCGCCCGTGACGCATAAGACGCGGCCACCTTCGCACAGTCGGTTTGAAGAACTAGCCGGTTTGTAGCTCTGCAATTTCCCGCTGCAAATTAGCCCTTGCCGGTTCTTCCAGGTGCGACATGTGCGTGGTGCGGAAAATCCGTTCGCGCTGAAGGAACGATTGCAGAACCTTTCCGCGGCCCTCGCGATAAGCATCAGCCGGCACCCAGGAATACTCCTGCCGGATCTGCTGTTGATACGCGGCGTACGCTTCTTCGCTCGCGGCTAGGATCGTCAGATCGATATCGCAGATCAACGCGGCGTCCTCTGCCAGTTCAACCTCGCCGTGCCGCGTCGCCAGGATCAGCGACGTTATCTGCTGCGTGTGGTACTGCGGGCCAAGACATTCCGCGGCAAACTCTGCGCTGAGTTGTTCGTTATCTTTAGCAGCATCGTTGTCGCCCGGACTGGCTGCAGGCTGCGTCTTGTAAATGACGTCATGAAACCAGATGGCCAGTTCTAAGGACAACGCATCGACAGCGTGTTGCTTGAATTTATCAAACCAAGTCAGACAAGCTGCGATGTGATCCAGGTTATGATACGCCCGCGTAGGTTCTGAATAATGCGATGAGATGCGCTGCCAGATTTCATCACGCTGCGCGTGCTGTTGCAGCGTGGCGATGAACCGTGTTCTAAGTTCGCTATTCATTCCCGCGTTTTACGCGGAATCGCGGTTGCCCAGGTACGCGGGCAGTTTGGTGCTGCCTAGTTGCGGGCCGTCGTACACAGAGAGTTTGCCGGCGGTAATGTCCATGCGGATATCGCGTAGTAGGCGGCGGACGGCTTGCACGCCTTGCGGATCTTCGTGATTGCCGTGGAACGGGATGTAGCGGCCGTCAGATTCGGGGCGCGGCGTTTTGCGGCTGCCCGGATGCTGCTGGCTGACGTGGATGCGGAATTCGTAGCCGCCCATGGCGATCCGGCTGCCGTCGTAGATTTCGCCGGCGCGGAACAGAGCGTTGTTGACGCGGACTTCGGGCGTGCTTTGAATCGCCCGGAGAAAGATGCTGTCTTCGCGTACGAAGAGATAAAGATGCACGCTGGCGAAGGTCGGGTCGCCCAGCACCAGATCGCATTCGGCGTCGGAACCGATCAGAAATACCGGCGAGTTCACCTTGCGCATTTTGTGGCGTGCGCGGCCGCGTGTGATTTCCAACTGCACCTGGGGCGCTGCTGGTTCTTCTGTTGTGGCGCCGGTGTGGGAGTCCTGCGGCTGTGTGATTGCCCGTTGCTCTGCTGCTGCCTGATCTTGCTGATAAATTCGCATCAAACCCTCCGTGGTATCTAAGGTGCGACGCATCGTTATCCGCCGCTGACTCACAGATAAGTCTTCGGCGCAGACGCCTGCTCGAGTGGAACAAACGACGTGCTGGTGTGCGGGAATGAGGCCGCCCGCCGTCAGCGGCATGTATTAGTTAAACTGCGCCGGTCATAGCGGCTAAATCGACAACGATTTTGTTGCGTTTGCTGAGTTAACCGCTAAGCTGAGATTGCCTCTTGCCGCCGCCATGAAGATGCGTCAGAACATGGTGAGCCGGCAACGGGTGGGTCAGGAATTGGCGTCCTGCCGCTTATAGCAACGACAAGCAGAAGCAAGGACAAGGACTGTGCGAAAGAATGCCATCGTCGTCGTCATCGATCGTTTAGGCGCCGGCTATCTCGGCCCGTATGGAAACACCTGGCTGGAAACGCCCGCGATGAACCGCCTGGCCAGTCAGTCGTTTGTCTTCGACAACATGATCGCCGGCGCGCCCGATCTTTCCCGTGCCTGCTACGCCTACTGGCAGGGGCAGAACGCTGTGAATGCCGGCGATACGCTAACCGCCGATCTGCCCCGCCTGCTGGTGGGCGCCGGCGTAGACGCGACGCTGCTGACCGACGATGACGATATCGCCGCCCATCCCCTCACCGATGGATTTACCGAACTGCACAATGTGGCGTTGCCATTTTTTCAGCAGCAAGCGGCGGATGAAGTCGAACAGACGCACATGGCTAATCTGTTCACTTCGGGCATCGACTGGTTAAGCCGCGCTACATCGCCCTTCCTGCTCTGGATTCACGCCCGCGGAATGGCCGGCCCCTGGGATGCACCGCCGGAGTTCCGAAACGCACTGGCGGATGAAGAAGACCCGGAGCCGCCGACTTTCGTCGAGCCGCCCTCGTTGACCTTGGGTGAAGATCCCGACCCGGATGAACTGCTAGGCTATACGCATGCGTACGCCGGTCAGGTGTCACTGCTTGACACCTGCATGGACGCGTTAGCCGCAGCGATGGAGGAAATGCCTGTCGAGGGCGAAACGATGTTCGTCTTCACTTCGCCCCGTGGCTACCCGCTGGGCGAGCATGGCGCCGTGGGCGATTGTGAAACGGCCTTATATAACGAGCTGCTGCACTGTCCGTTTATGGTGCGGATGCCTGGTAACACCGGCGGCTCCTGCCGCAGCAGCCAGCTGGTGCAACCGGCCGATTTGCACGCCACGCTGTGCGACTGGTTTGAAGTCAGCGGTGCCCCGTCTTCCACCAGTGGCGTGAGTGTGCTGCCCACAATCTGCCAGGGCGAACCGGTCAAACGCGAGTTCGTCTGCTCCACAGCCGGGGAAGAAGTCGCCATCCGCACGCCAGCCTGGCATCTGCGCCGCAGCGGCGAGCAGTTCAACCTGTTCGCCAAGCCCGATGATCGCTGGGAAGTGAACGATGTGGCCGACCGTTGCCCGCAGGAAGTAGAAGAACTCGCGCAGGTGATCGAGAAAGTCCAGCAGGACGAAACGCCGCAACTGCCTGGGCATCTGACTAACCCGCAGCGGTAGACGGGTGCGGATATTATGTTGTGGCAACAACATAATCCCTCTTCGCCCCTCCGGGGAGAAGACAGGCCGAAGGCCAGTTGAGGGGGAGTCCGCTCTCTACTTCTTTTGAGCCACAAGAAGCTTTTGTTCGTCCGGTTCACGCTTCGCAAAGTGTTGATAAAGGACGGATTCTCTACCCCCTCACCCTATCCCTCTCCCCAAGGGGCGAGGGGACCAGCTGGGGCGATTGGATAACGCCCCAACATCGTATCCGCATCCGCGGTGGGCCCTTGGGTTAAAGCGGCGCCGCGTCTCGGCAATGTTAGATTTATCGTTACGATCTCTCAGGACTTCGGATCGCGCGAAGCGGACCGCATCGTGAAAAAGAATCCGTACACCCCTAAAATCACACACCAGCAGATGTTTACGCTGAAGCTGAAGCTGACGGAGTCGACACCACGAACCAGGGAATAGGGCAGCGGAAACATAAATAGGACGATCGCCGCGCAAAACGAAACCGGGTATCGAACATCCCAGGAGCGTTTGTGATAGAGAAGTCGCGCGATGAATCCGAACAACTCTGGAATGGCGATAATAATCGCCAGCACAATCACGATCAGAACGATGGCCGTAATTGAAGAACTATCCCATTCCATCGTGGCGCCCCTTTTCTGCTGCCCGTTTTATTTCGACGCCAGGTGACTACTTCTTGACAGCATGCAGTCGCAGGTTGCGGATGGCGCCGTGCGTGTTCCAGCTGCAAAAGCCCAGCGGCCGCAGCGGTTCCTGCTCCCACCAGATCGAGAACTTGTGGTTCTCACGCTTAGTTTCTAGCAGGTATTTGTCGTCGAGCGTGGCGGAGATCTTCTTGCCGTCCACTTGTAGGCTGATTTTGTACCAGGTGTTCTTCTTGAATTGGATGAACTCGGTCGTTTCGTTCTCGACGGCGGATTGATCATCGATGTTCGACAGGCCAACGGTGGTCCCGCCCCAGCCGCCCAGAATCAGCGTGCAGTATTCTTTGCCCACGGGAAAGGTCAGGCCGCAGAAGAAATCGGCGCCAGCGACGCGTTTTGCTTCGAACGTCAGCTTGTAGTTATCCCTCGGCAGTTGACCTGTGAAGACAATGCCCGTGGCCGGTTGCCCCGCAGGCAGTTCCACGGCGCCGTTTTTGACCGCGATCTTACCGTGGTCTTTGAACGAGAACTTCTTGACGATGCTCCAGCCCTTCAGACTTTTGCCGTCCAGCAGCAGCTTGCCCGCGGGTTTCTCTGCTTTTTTCTCCTGCGGTGTTTTCTCCACCGCCGGCTCGTCGCCGGAAGCTGCGAGGCCGGGAAACAAGCAGAGGGCGGCAATCGTAAGCAACGCTAAAAAAATACGGGGCATGGCTGTTTCCTGACGCTTAGAAGTCCGGGTGTGACAATCTGGCAATTGATGCACGGCGAAGGCGTAGATAAGATGTTAATCCCACCTGGCTACGGCCATCAACGTCCGCCGCAAATTGGCGGCACTTCGTTTTCTATCTCTAAAGTTGATCTGATGATGAAACTCCGTTTAATCGTGAGTACGGCGCTGTTGGGCGCTCTTCTGCTTGGCGCCATTCCACAACCTGCTTGGGCCGATGGCGCCGGACCGCTGTTTAAGCTGCTGCAAAACCCCGCACTGCCCGAAGCCCGCAAAGGTTTTGTGGTCAATCTGGTCTGTCAGCGGGGCAATGCCGAAGAGTTGCAGTTCGTGCTGCGCCAATGTACCAAGGCCGACGGTTACAGCGGCGACTTGCAGATGCAGGCGCTGGATGGTCTGCGCGATGCGACGGTTTCGCGGAACGTGAAACCTGCGGGCGATCTGTCCGGCGTGGCGAACCTGCTGAAGTCAAGCGATGCAAAATTGCAGAAAAAATCGCTGGAGCTGATCCGCCTCTGGAAGGTGAAAGAAGCAGCCGGCACGCTGCAGACGATCGCCTTCGATGCGAATCAGCCTGCCGCCCTGCGTAGCGAAGCGGTCGCCGCCCTGCTGGCGGTTGATCCTGCCGGAGCACGGAAAAAGTTTGAAACGCAGATCTCGGCGAAGAATCCACTGGAAACCCGCTATTCCGCCGCTGCCGCCCTGGTGCGTATCGATGCGAAAGCAACGGCGCCGAAAGCTGCGGAGATTCTTCGCGCTGGCGATTCAAAAACCATGCCGTCCGATCTGATCCAGGCGTTTCTCGATCAGAAGAACGCCACGCAGTTACTGGCGGAAGCGTTGAACAAGGGCGAGCCGATTCCAAAAGACGTTGCCAAACTCGGCCTCCGTTACATGTATTCGGTGGGCCGCAGCGACGCAGAGCTTGTTTCCGCCTTTAATAAAGCGGCGGGGATTTCGGATACGGTCAAGCAACTCAGCCCCGATGAATTGAAGGCTCTGGTTGTCAAAGTCGACACCCAAGGCGACGCCCGCCGGGGCGAAGCGATTTTCCGCCGTAAAGATCTTAGTTGCATGAAGTGTCACGCCGTCAGTGGCGCCGGAGGCAACATCGGCCCGGAACTTAGCGCCGTGGGTGGTAGTTCGCCGCTGGAATACATCGTTACTTCGATCATGTTCCCCGACGCGGCGATCAAAGAAGCATTCACGACCCATGTGCTGATTACCGAAGAAGGTTCGATCTATCAGGGCATTGTTGTTGAAGAAAATGAGCAGCGGACGATTCTGCGCGATGCGAACGGCGTGGAGCAGACGGTGCTGGAAGATGAAATTGACGAACGCGATAAAGGCCGCTCGCTGATGCCCCAGGGCCTTGTGAACTTTCTTACTGACGCTGAGTTTTACGACCTGGCGAAGTTTGTCGGTGAATTAGGCAAACCCGGCGATTATGCGGTTCGCACCACCGAAACCGTGCAACGCTGGCGCGCTTTGAAAGAAACGCCAGATGCTCTCAAAGAAGGTGAGCTGACCGCAGCGAAACTGGAAGAGCACGCACCTTTGAAGGCGGAAACGGCGTGGCAGGCGGTTTACGCCAAAGTCGGCGGCGAATTGCCGCTGGATGAATTCAGCCAGGCGGGTGATGTGGTGCTGTTACGGGCGGATATCGACGTGACCTCCGCCGGCGAAGTATCGCTCGAGTTTGCCGACAAATCCGGCATTACGCTGTGGGCGAGTGGCGCCGTGGTGCAGCCTGGCGCCGCGGTAAAGCTTGCCGAAGGCAGTCACCCGGTGATTGTCCGCATTGATCGCAGCCAGCGGAAATCGCCCGTGCTACGTGCTGTGGCCAAAGAAGCGGAAGGCTCCACCGTCGCCTTCAAGGTAAAGGGCGGCGTTTAAACCCGCAGCAGCACGATCAGGCAAATCACGCTATGGGCTGCCAGTGCGAGGTTAATCGCAAGCAGCCCTGCGTTGAGCCAGTTCAACCGCCGGTAATTCAGCACCATCCGCACGGTTAGCCACCCTGCCATGATGCACGGAAAAAGAAAGTAACCGCGGAGAAAGAATTGGTCGCCCAGTGCTGCTGACGCGTCCTGGATCGTCGCCAGCAAAGCTGCCACGTTGTTCAGCAAAGGCAACCGGTGCCCCCAGAACAGCAGAATCTGTGCGGCCGCCACCAGCAGCGAAATCACAATCAGACGCCGTTCTAGCAGATAGAACGGCGTTTTTTTACGCGCCGTTTCCATAGTGTTGGCGGATGATTCGTGCGACGGCATGGCGGCGGAGTCAATGTTTGCAATTCAAGCTTGGAGACCAGCAGGAAAAATTAACCCGAAGCGCGAGCGAGGGACGCCGGAGATGGTAGCGCAGCGCCGGTTGAAGTCCACTTTTCCAGTGAGAGTGGCCAAAAAACCTAGTTCTTAGCTTCACGTCAAACGTCCCTCGCTCGCGCTTCGGGTTAGTGTGGGAGCAGTGCCAAAATCAGAAATCACGCGGGATGGTGCGGACGAAGTACGGTTCTAAAGTGCTGATCGCAGCCTCACCTTGCGATGGATGCCAGCCGTACATCGCCACCGTGACGCTTTCGCGTGTGAAGTCGAGCACGGAGAAGCCGTTATGCTCGTGCGGTGGCGACCATTCTTCCGCCTCAACGGTTCGCGATGGCGCTGCGGCAACACCGCGGAAGCTCGTGGGCCAACCCGGCGCCCCGGTGCCAATGGTGCCAGGCAGCAGGCAGACGACCGGGTTTTTTGCGTAATTTTCGCCGTTGCTGACCGTCAACTGGCCAAGGGCCGAGGCGTGCAGGTCTCCGCTGATGCTTAATGCGGGCCGCTTGGTCTGGCTGCTGGCCGCGGCAAGCAGGCGGTTGTGCTGCTGTTGCCAAGCCCGGCGCCAATGTGGTTTGGCGGGTCTGGCCTGAAGTTTGCCGCTGGCATCGAGTTGGTCGGGGTACCATTCGCCCCATTTCCCCGCGGTCCAGAGAAATGGACAGGTCGGAAACTGCGTTACAAACTTCGCGTTTGAGGATTCTGACCGGGAAATGATCCAGTCTTCGATATCGGGCGGAACGAAGAAACCTTTGCTTCCCGCGTTCATTTCGCTGCGGCAGCTGTACAGCAGGCCCTCAAAAAGATCACCGTACCGCAGCGCCGCGTAATAGCGGCTGGTGTTTGTCTCTGTCCGGCATCGCCGAGGCAGATCAGGCCCGGTGAGCAGTTCCGGGTAGTACATTCGCTGCGTCAACAGGGCGACTTGCCGGTGGAAATCGTGCGGCGGAAACAGCGGCTGCCCATCGACCACTTCATCGTTATTCAAAAAGTCGTGGTCATCCTGCATGAAGAACACGGGACAGCTACGCATCATATTGCGGTACAGCCCCGCGATCTGCACGCCCAGACCGTTCTCGATAACCCGTTGATTGGCAAGGCTTTCCGCCGCCTGCTGCGGATCGAACAGCCCTGCCTTCCACCGCGCCATGGGCGAGTTGCCCATCCCCCAGCCCTTGCGGCTCTCGCGGTCCCAGTAGATGTGATCACCCGTGGCAATAACCGCATCGGGCTGAAGGTCCATCGCACGTCGCAGCAGTTTCCGCCTAAGACGGATGGGCAGAAATGCAGGATTCAAACGGAAATCGACAAAGAAGTCCGGGCCGCCCGCACAGGTGTAAACCAGCAGCCGGAAGCTTTCGCAGGGCTGTTCTATGGCGGGAAAGGTCTTTAGATGCCAAGGTTGGCAGAGTTTTTTTCCGCTATTTTCCCGCAGTTGCAGCGGGTAGCGGACGTCCGGTTCGAGCCCCGGCTGATCGAAAATCCAGTGCCTGCCGCCCGCACAAGCTGCCTGACCCCGGCATTCTTTAACGCCAACTTGCAGGACTGGCGGGTCAAGCAATGTTTTTTTCAGTGATGCCGTCAGGCGGATACGCTGATGATCCACGGTCGGCAGCAGGTGCAGAACCTGATTGCCTTCCCACTGATCCAGCTTATCTTCGCCCTCAAAAACACTCGCAAACAGCTCCCAACCCGCCGCAGCCGCCAGCGACGCCGCCCCACTGACCGCCAGAAAGCTGCGGCGTTTGAGGCCTTGCAGGCCGCCTGGCGCTGAATTGTCTGGTTTATTAACCGTCATTTTGCTTGTCAGCGGAGGCTGGCGAGTTGTTTAACCGGGCGGTTTTGAAACCCATTGCAGAGCTTCCACCAGTTCACGTTGCCAGGGCAGCACAGAGTGTCCACCCTGGTAGATATGCGGTTTTACCGCGGCGCCCCGTTCTCTTAGCATCTCAGCCGCCCATGCTACACCCTGGATCTGGCTAACCCGCTGCACAAGCTGCGGCGTATGTTCGACATATTCCTGTGTTTCCTGGTCGCCAACACTCAGCCAGAAGCGGGAATTTCGCAGCCGTCTTCCTTCCGTTGCGACCGCAAATTTCTCCTGTTCGTGCCAGAACGAACCCGACTGCGAAATAACCCGCGTGAATACTTCAGGGTAAGAGACAGCATTAAAGGCGCTTTGCAGACCGCTTAGGCTGAGTCCGCAGATGATGTTGTCAACAAATGTAACGTCGGTTGATTGTTTCTCCGCCCAGTTGACAGCTTCCACTGCAATGAATTTTGCGTAGGCATCGTTGCACGCAAAGTCCGTATGGCGGGCGGTTTCATCCACGTTTGAAACGAAAAGGAAGCTCATGGGCGGGAGTAATCCCTGGCCCGTCGCATCACGGAGCAACTTCAACGATTGCATCCCGGCCAGATAGTATTCGGCATCCAGCACAATACACAACGGCTGGGGGCCGGGCGGGCCGGGTAGAAACCAGCACCACCGCGAGAAGCGCGTTTTCTGGTCAACAACACGGCGCCATTGCAGCCTGTCATCATCAGCGAGCGTCTCGCGGAGTTTCAAGAAGTCCATCGCTGATTTCAGTAGGGACGCCAATGTGTCCGCAGGCTTCCGGCTGTAAACATCTTTGTAAACAAAGTCGAGGTAACCTGTATGCGCCGCCCCATCAGGCCTGCCATAGAACAGTTTTCCACTGTCCAGCCAGCGTCCAATTTCAATATTCGTCGTGAAACCAGGCATCTCTGGCAGCGACCGTGGCACCCACGCGGCAATCGTCCCGCAACGCTCTAACGCTTGAAGTTCCCAAAGGATCTGCGACTGCGTGTCTCCCGCGAAGGGTTCGGGCACGAGCACATCGCCGGGAAAACCCGCTTCGCTTAACTCCTTCAGTGCATCAGGCCGCCACGAACGCACTTCTTTTGCACGCGGTGTTGGACCCACCAGGAAAATGGAATTTCTGGTGCACGGAGCAAGTGAGTCGCCGGGTCGAAATATGTTCATGCCTGTCGGCCGGTGGAACCGCTCAAGGGGCTTATCGTGGCTGGCTGGGTGTGTCTGCAGCCGGATCTGTGCCGGATGTTTCGACGATCTGCAGTTGGACCGAGGGGGAGATTTCGCTGCGGGCAACCACGTGGATCGCGGGTGTCAGCGTGCGGATGATGTCCGCAATTTGCTGCCGTTGTGCGTCTTCGACCAGCAGCGTTGTTACACCTGCCTGGGTGATCTTCCGTACAAAATCCCGTTGCTCGCGGTGATGATCCGCGAGTGTGTTTATGTGACACTTTTCTGTCAGTAGTGACATTTCAGTGTCACTAAGAGTCGCAGCCTCAAGCACGCCTTTGTTATTGAGAAGCGGTGCGCAGATCAGGTCGCGTAATTCGATGCGTAACTGTGATGGAATGTCGTAAAATACAGTGTCGTCGCCACTTTCCGGCTGGGGAAATCTGGCTGCGATTTTAACAAGGCGTTCAAGAATCAGCGGCAGGCGGGCGATCGAAATCTGCTGTGCCAGCAGCGACGTTAATGCGCGATGCGTCAACAACAGCCAGCCTTTTTCCTGGATAATTGAAGCAGCTTTGCTTGACGGCAGGTAAAGAGAGTTTAGTTGCACCCAGGTGTCATGCAGCGTAAGCAATTCAGCCGCGTGGGCGACACACGAGTGACGTAAATGTGTCACCAGTGCAGCGGAGGGAGAAACCACCGTGTAGCCGGCCGTGCTTGCGAGTTCGCATTGATCGCCGCCGATCCACCAGGCGTCGGCGCCGAAGACGGGTTCCTGCACCGCTTCGCCCGCCAGACGCATTGCCGTGGCGCCGGCGCTGGAAACGGCCAGGTGTTTGTCCGGTTGCAGTTCACCCCGTCCGCGTTCCACGCCTTGAATCCAGATGGTGTAACTTTCAGGCGGCAGTGTCAGGTCGTCGCGAACTCGCACGAGGGGGATTTCAATGCCTAGTTGTCGCGAGATTTCTTTGCGAAGAGCCCCAATCTGCTCAAGCAGGTCGCCGTCGTGCTGCGGCGAGGCAAGCCGCACAAGTTCGACGCCCAGAAAGAGTTCAATACGGTCGTGAATCACTGGGTCGGTGCTGCGATTTGCAGCAGGCTTTTCGTCTTCGTCTTCTGATTCTGCTGAAAGAAACTTCGACGCGCCGGGTGGAGGTTCGTCCCGCAATTTGTCGTCCAGGCAGGTGATCGCCGTGATGCTGCGTAGGCTGATGATGGTTTCGGGCTCACCCGTCGTCTGCCACGACTTGCTGTCCAGTTCGTCGTAGATGGTGGTGTCGATAAGCCGCACGCACTCTTCAAAAACGGAGGCAACTTCCCCGGCAATCCGCGAGTAGCTGTGCACCATCACTTCCACCCGGCGGCCCAGGTACCGCTGAACCAGTTGGTGCATCTCCATGCGTACGCTCGTCCGTCAAGGTTGGTGTGGTTTTCAGCAAGTGGGCTGGATCATGCCAGGATCTTAACGGGTTGTGGCTAACTGAGGTGCTGATTTACGAGCGAAATCGAGGAAATAAGCAGCGTAAAGCGAACCTTCAGCACGCCATCGGCCTCCAAATTTCAAGAACGGCGCCGAAACCTGGCGATGCCCATTTGACACGGATGCATTCATACATAGAATACTCACCTTCGCAGGGCGCATAGCTCAGTTGGTTAGAGCGCGTCGCTGATAACGACGAGGTCCGAAGTTCGAATCTTCGTGCGCCCACTACCCAGAAGCCAAGATCTGCACCCGTGCAGTTTTAGGCGCCTGCGAAAAGATCCGAAGTTGACACACCGTGTATTTCGCGAATACTTAATACACCGTGTTGGAAACCCCGGGGCTGTAGCTCAGTTGGGAGAGCGCTGGCTTTGCAAGCCAGATGTCGTCGGTTCGAGTCCGTCCAGCTCCACTTGATGTAAGCGAAGTAGAGAGTTTTAGTGCTGTTAATGACAGCGAGCAGGGATCGAAGAAAAATTTTGCTTCACCCCCTTGTTCAGAAATCACAACGGCATAGAATCCTCAACCTCACTGAAACGAATTCAGAACCGCAGCGAAGGAGAAGTGAAGAAACGGCTTTGGCAACCACCTTTCAACTTTTTGCAAAAACTTCACGCAAGCAGTTGACAGCCAAACCTGAAGCCTCTATCTTCATCCTCTCACTTGCGACGGACACTTGAACGCGGCCTTCACTAACTGCTTTGATCTAAACGATTTAAGCTACTTCTAGTGAAAGCCCTGTCCAAGTGGCAGCAGCCTCCGGGCTGTTTGGTCTTTGAAAATTTGGTTGTAGTTAGATGGCATCTGAAAGAATGATTTCAGATGGTCACCTGGCAGATTCACGGTGCGTTCTGCGTGCCGCGGAGATGTCGAGTGATTGTCGAAAAATTGTTCTCACGACTCTTAGACGAAGAAATGTCACAGCTGCTCACCGCAGTTGTGGCGACGAGTGATTGGCTACTCATTTAGTGAGGTTGTCGTATGTCGTGCGACAATTCTCAGTTACTAATGAGTTGCACCGCTGGTATTCGGATTCGAGAGGTGCTCTGACGGATGTTGGCTGCTTCGGCGGTCGGCTTCTTTCGGTGTGTCTTGAGAGTTTTGAATATTAGTGGCCAAGCAACTAAGGGCGTATGGGGGATGTCTTGGTGCCAGAAGGCGATGAAGGGCGTGGAAGACTGCGAAAAGCCTGGGTGAGTTGTCAAACGAACTATGATCCCGGGATTCCCGAATTGGCGTACACTGAATACATAGGTGTGCGTGGCCAACCCAGTGAACTGAAACATCTAAGTAACTGGTGGAAAAGAAAGAAAAATCGATTCCGTAAGTAGCGGCGAGCGAAAGCGGACTAGCCCAAACCGTGGGGGTTTTCCCTTGCGGGGTTGTAGGGCTTCCCGTACGGGAGTTACAAAGTGAACGCTAGTAGAACGGCTTTGGAATAGCCGGCCATAGAGGGTGACAGCCCCGTAAACGAAAGCGTATTACCTCCCGGGAAGTTCCTGAGTAGGTCGGGTCACGTGGAACCCCGACTGAATCTACGGAGACCATTCCGTAAGGCTAAATACTCTCTGGTAACCGATAGTGAACTAAGTAGGGTGACTGAAAGATGAGAAGAACCCCTTCTAGGGGAGGAATGTGAACCTGAAACCATACGCCTACAAGCGGTCGGAGCACTATGGCTATTTATAGCAATGTGTGACGGCGTGCCTTTTGCATAATGATCCGGCGAGTTACCGTTAACGGCTTGGTTAAGGCCTTCCGGGCTGAAGCCATAGGGAAACCGAGTCTGAATAGGGCGAAATTGTCGTTGGTGGTAGACGCGAAACTGCGTGATCTATCCATGGGCAGGTTGAAGCGCGAGTTATATCGCGTGGAGGACCGAACCCACTTGGGTTGAAAACCGAGGGGATGACCTGTGGAGAGGAGTGAAAGTCTAATCAAACGCAGAGATAGCTCGTTCTCTCCGAAATATCTTTAGGGATAGCCTCAAGTAACTACGCAGCGGGGGTAGAGAGACTGAATTGGATGGGGGCCCTTTCCGGGGTACCTCACCGAACCAAACTCCGAATACCGTTGCGATTACCTTGGGAGTCAGTCCACGGGGGATAAGCTCCGTGGTCGAGAGGGAAACAACCCAGACCATCTGCTAAGGTCCCGAAGTGATGCTTAGTCACTAAGGAAGTTGAATTGCCGAGACAGCCAGGATGTTGGCTTAGAAGCAGCCACCATTTAAAAAGTGCGTAACAGCTTACTGGTCGAGCAGTTCTGCGCCGATAATGAACGGGAGTAAGCATCACACCGAAGCAGTGGATTTGCCGCAAGGCAAGTGGTAGGAGAGCGCTGTACATCAGATACAAGCCGTACCGTAAGGAGCGGTCCCGGGGTGTACAGGTGATTATGCCGGAATGAGTAACGATAAAGCAGGTGAGAATCCTGCTCGCCGAAAGCCTAAGGTTTCCTGGGGAAGGCAATTCCGCCCAGGGTTAGCCGGTACCTTAGTCGAGGCCGAAAGGCGTAGACGATGGACAGCAGGTCAACATTCCTGCGCCGGTGTGTGGACTGATGGAGGGACGGCGTCCAGAAAGCGAGCGGTACGAATAGAAATGTCCGTGGAGCAGGTTGAGACGAGAGATAGGAAAATCCGCTCTCATAAAGTCAAGACCTGAGACCGAGAGCGTTTATGTTCTCGAAGTCGCTGGAAGGACGTCCAAGAAAAGCTTCTAGGGTTGAAGCACACTGACCGTACTAAAACTGACACAGGTAGGCGAGACGAGTAGTCTAAGGCGCTCGGGAGAACGGTGGTTAAGGAACTCTGCAAAATGGCCCCGTAAGTTCGCGATAAGGGGCGCCTGCTTCGGCAGGCCTCAGAAAATCGGCTCCTGCGACTGTTTATCAAAAACACAGGTCTCTGCTAACTCGTAAGAGGATGTATAGAGACTGACGCCTGCCCGGTGCTGGTAGGTTAAGGAAGACGGTTATCCACTTCGGTGGAGAAGCTGGCGACCGAAGCCCCAGTAAACGGCGGCCGTAACTATGACGGTCCTAAGGTAGCGAAGTTCCTTGTCGGGTAAGTTCCGACCTGCATGAAAGGCGTAACGACAGGAGCACTGTCTCAACCACCGACCCGGTGAAATTGTAGTCGTGGTGAAGATGCCACGTACCCGCGGTTAGACGGAAAGACCCCGTGAACCTTTACTGTAGGCTGATATTGGGTTGAGGTATGTTTTGTGTAGGATAGCTGGGAGGCTATGAATTCGGCACGCCAGTGTCGTTGGAGCCAATCTTGAAATACCAGCCTGGATATGCTTTAATTCTAACCCCGATTCTGTGAAACCAGACGGGGAACAGTGTCAGTTGGGCAGTTTGACTGGGGCGGTCTCCTCCCAAAGAGTAACGGAGGAGTGCAAAGGTACCCTCAGCCTGGTTGGTAATCAGGCGTAGAGCGCAAAGGTAGAAGGGTGCTTAACTGCGAGACTCATCAGTCGAGCAGAAACGAAAGTTGGTCATAGTGATCCTGTGGTTCCGAATGGAAGGGCCATAGCTCATCAGATAAAAGGTACTCCGGGGATAACAGGCTTATCGCTCCCGAGCGTCCATAGCGGCGGAGCGGTTTGGCACCTCGATGTCGGCTCATCACATCCTGGGGGTGAAGAAGCTCCCAAGGGTTTGGCTGTTCGCCAATGAAAGTGGTACGTGAGCTGGGTTCAGACCGTCGTGAGACAGGTCGGTCCCTATCTGCCGTGGGCGTACGAAACTTAAGGAGGTTCTTCTTTAGTACGAGAGGATTTGGAAGGACGTAGCTCTGGTGTCCCAGTTGTCACGCTAGTGGCACGGCTGGATAGCTAACTACGGAAAGGATAAACGCTGAAAGCATCTAAGCGTGAAGCCCTCTCCAAGATCAGGTTTCGTAGGCTAGCAATAGCGAAATCCCCCTCGAAGACGACGAGGTTGATAGGCTGGATGTGTAAGTACGGTAACGTATTAAGCTAACCAGTACTAAGGGGAAAAAGCTTGGCCGCTGATATTCAACACTCTCTTGCGAGAGCATCGATTGTCAGCATCAGCCAATCGCACGTCACCTACGTATTCGAAAGATATGTTAAGTCATATCTGTCAGAGCCATCGGTATACTACAACCAATAAATTGCAGCCCACCAGTCATGCGGTGGGCTGCCGAAGATCAGGTGTAAGACGGTTTGATCGCCTCTTACACCTCTTCCGGCGACCATATTGAAAAGGTCACACCTGTTCCCATCCCGAACACAGTAGTTAAGCTTTTCAAGCCGATGATAGTGCCTACCAGTGCGAAAGTAGGTATCGCCGGGTTATTTAACGCCCCTGGGTCAAACCAGGGGCGTTCTTTATTTTGAGACATCTGCACAACGCCTCGTCGTGCCTGCGTTCAAATGAATGCCATCTTGTGGCGGCAGGCTGTTGGGTTCCGTCCACTCTTCGGGGAGACCCGATTCTTCAGGCAGAGGCATCCCTTTGTTCAGGTGGAAGCATCCTCGAGCGTTACCGCAAGACCGCAGGGCGGTTGGATGCAGCGTTACTTCATCGCCTAACGCAATAAAAATGATCTGGCAGCGTCTAACTGAGCCGTCCTACATTTTGTGGGCTAGGAGGCTACGATACCCACGCCAGTCTTTCCAGTGCGTCTGCAACCTGTGGATGCATGATCCAGGCTCCACTCGTTTCGGATACAAGGATCCGTACCTTCGGTTCGAAATCTGTGCGTCCCAAGTAATTGCAGACACGACTTGCCAGATTGCCGTACTGAGCGTTGACACCGCTGGCGCCCAGAAATCCGACGGCGCTGGCCAATTCTTCCGTTGTGGCTTTCCGCTCAGGCGATTTGTAATGCGCGCGAAGTAGTGGTTGATTGTTGTCACGTTTGGCGGCCTCGGTGAGGGCCGATACGTACTGGTCAACAGACGGCAGTTTCATGAATTGTCCTTCGTTAGTTCGTAACTCATCCGGCGCCGGACTATCAACATTGTTTTAGCGTCACTCACGCCAGCCTTCTACAAAATCACCTCATTTGCCGCTGCCGATTTGCACGCGTTTCGCCTGGCGTAATACAATGCACCGTCCTGGATTTTCCTGCTTCGAGAATATCAACACATCGACTTCCATGCACCTTCACCAGAAATTCCGTTGTTGCATTGCCGCTTCGCTCATTCTATTTGCCGCATCGTGTTGTGGGAGCTTTGGGGCTGCGGGCAGCGCAACAGCTGCGGATAAGCGGCCGCCGAATATCATTCTGATTATGGCGGACGATATTGGTGTGGAGGGTCTAGGGTGCTACGGGGGTAAGAGCTACCAGACGCCGCGGCTTGATAAGCTGGCTACCGAAGGTGTGCGGTTCACACATGCGTATTCGCAGCCGCTGTGTGCCAATACGCGGATTCAGTTGATGACGGGCAACTATAACAACCGCAACTGGTTGTACTTTGGGGTGCTCGATCCCAGCTTAAAAACGATGGGTCATTACATGCAGCAGGCAGGTTATCAGACCTGCATCGCCGGAAAGTGGCAGTTGCAAAGCTATGACCCGCCTGACTATCCCGGCGCGGTGATGCGACGCGGCAAAGGGATGAAGGTGGAAAACGCGGGCTTTGATGAATACGCGTTGTGGCACACGGGGCATACGGAAGAAAAAGGTTCGCGATATGCCGACCCGGTGATCAATCAGAACGGCAAGTTTCTTAAAGCCACCAAAGGCAAGTACGGCCCGGATATCTGGGTGGACTTCATCAACAACTACGTCCAGCGTGCAGCCAAGCGTGATCAGCCGTTTTTTGTCTACTACCCGATGGCGCTGCCGCACTGGCCGATGTCGCCCACGCCTGGTTCGGAAGAATGGGCCGATGCGGAAAAACGCTTTGACGAAGATACCCGGTATTTCAAAGACATGGTTCAGTATATGGACCGGTGCGTTGGCAGGATCGTCGATAATGTAGACGCCCTGGGGCTAAAAGAATCGACGATGATTCTGTTTTACAGCGACAATGGCACGCATCGCGATATTGTCACGCAGACCGTTGACGGAGAGATTGCCGGCGGCAAAGGGCTAACGACCGACGCCGGGACCCATGTGCCCCTGATTGTCCGCTGGCCCGGGACTGTCAAACCTGGCGTGAATGAAGAACTGATTGACTCTACGGATTTCCTGCCCACCATCCTCGATGCGGCAGGCGGCAAGTTGCCGAAACAGCCTGCGGTCGACGGCGTCAGCTTCTACAAGCAACTGCTTGGTAAACCTGCCACGCCGCGGGCCTGGACGTTCTGTCATTACGATCCGCGGCCGGGCTGGGATAAAGATCAATTCAGCTTCAGCCGCTATGCACGCGACAAGAAGTTCAAGCTTTATGACGATGGCAAGTTGTTTAACATCGCTGCTGACCCGCTCGAACAGCACCCGGTCCAAGCCAGCGAAGACACGCCCGCGTCGGCAGGCGCCCGTCGCAAGCTGATGCAAGTTCTGGTGGCAATGCCCAAGCCTGAGAACGCACCCACCAAGCCGCTGCATTTTAAGCCAACGCAGCAGAACAAATTTGTGGCCAAGGATGCGAAGGTGGAACTGCTCTGGGACGAGGGCGTTTTCACGGAAGGTCCCACGGCGGCGCCGGATGGCGCCATCCTGTTTTCAGATGTCCGCGTCAGCAAGACCATGCGGTTTGATCCGAAGACTGGTAAAACCACCGTCTATCGCGAAAACACCGGCAGCGCCAACGGTATGATCCACGACAGCAAAGGTCGCCTGCTGGTGTGCGAAGGCGCCGACGGCGGTGGCCGGCGGATTTCAGTGGTCACCGGCGGCAAAGCCAAAACGGTCGTCGACAACTATCAGGGCAAGAAACTCAATAGCCCCAACGACATCGCCATCGCGCCGGACGGAACCATCTACTTTACCGATCCGCGATACGGTGGCGATGAGCTGCTGGAAATAGGCTTTGAAGGCGTCTTCCTGGTGAAAGATGGTAAGGCGAAACTTGCTACGAAGCAGGTGGAACGCCCTAACGGTATTCTGATTTCCGCCGACGGTCGCACCGCCTATGTTGCCGATAACAACAACCGCTACGATGGCGCAAGAGCGCTGTACAAGTTTAAGATTCAGGAAGATGGCACATTTGCTGGCCGCACGGAACTGTTCGACTTCGGCATGGGGCGGCGGGGCATCGAC
Organism: Pirellulaceae bacterium; assembly: GCA_965233625.1. Taxonomy (GTDB): domain Bacteria; phylum Planctomycetota; class Planctomycetia; order Pirellulales; family Pirellulaceae. The sequence continues at coordinate 4,026,415 of OZ247499.1, read as the reverse complement.
GGTATGGCGATGGATCGCGACGGCAACATCTATGCAACGGCAGGCAAGGGTGAAGACTCGGGCGTTTACGTTTTCAGTCCTACCGGGAAACAGCTTGCTGTGATCCGCGTGCCAGGTCTGCCCACCAACTGCACTTTTGGCGGCCCCAAAGATCCACATGCCCTTTACATCACGGCCGAAGTGCCCGGTAAAGATGGCAAGAAAGGCTCGTTCGGGCTGTATCGGATCAAGCTGAAGACGAGAGGCTGAAGGTGAGCGGTTCAATCACTTTGTGGCCGTGAGTTTCTCGATCTGCTGCTGAAGCATCTGGCAACGCTTTTCCAAATTCTCGGCCCGCCGGGCGTCGCGGGCCTGTTGTTTGACGAGGGGACCGAGGCTGCAAAGATAATTGGATGCGGCGGTTAAGGCTGCCTGCAGCGTGGCTGTTTCCTTCGTACGGTTTTCATACGCGTGCTGGTACAACTGCTCGAGCGAATCGAGATAAGGCTGAAAGCCAGCATGACCGCGGATCCACTCTGAAACCTTGCCTGCGTCACCAGGGTCGTACTGCTGTAAGGCAGCAATCAGCGTTTCCTCAGATAACGGCGCCGACTGCATAGTGCGGACGCCGAAATTGAACTTGCGCAAGGCAGCGACATTCTGCATGGTCACCAGCCCTCCCACGCCATGACTCTCAGTAACAACCGTCGCGCAGCCAGACGCCATTGCTTCGAGCGCGCAGCGGCCTTTCGCGAAAATGATGTCGTAGCCTGGTAAGATCGTCTCCGGTTCGCTGCTGGTGGCGCCGGATTGGATTCCAAGGATGTCAACTTTTTCGATGCCTACGTGCTGACACGCTGCACGGATGACCCCGGCATAGTTCTTCTCGGACGCGTGGTTGCTGAAGATGAGGGCCGATGCCGGTCGGTCCGGCAGTGGTTGGCGAGGTTGAAAGCGGTCCAGGTCCACAAAGTTGTACATCGTCCGAACCTGATCCGGCCGGATGCCCGGCGTTGTCAGCAGTCGCTCTCGGCAGAGATCGTCAACGGCGATGTAATTTTTGATGGAAGGAAAAACAGCTGGACGTTCCTGCCAGGGCAACCAGCCGTGGCAATAGTAGATGACCGGGACAGCCGGGAACCGTAGCATGGCGGTCACAGCTTCAAGATGGTGCTGCCCATGAATTACATCGGGCGGTTCAGCCAATGCTTCCAGACTGTCGATGACGGGGATCGTCCGGCGCCGCAGGTCCGCGGCAACTTCTCCTAGATTCATCGAGTAAGCCACGGGGTTATGCCCCCGCTTCATCAGTCCGATGGCCACTTCATAGAGAAACATTTCCGAACCAGCGCGAGTGGCCAGTTGATTGTTGGTTAGCAGGATGCGGAGGCCGGATTTCATGATGGGCGGTCTGGTGCTAACGCTTCAAGCAGTGGCCGGATATGTTCATTAAAGCGGATCGTATTTTCATACAGTCCGGCACGTACGCGCTGGTTACCGTGTTGTTCATAGTAGGGTGGTGAATGTTCAAAATCTTTCAGGCTGGCGGTCGAACGCGATGGCGTGAACCACTCGCTGGCCAGGGTTCCGGCGCCAGCCTTTGCCAGCCCTTCCTGAACTTCTGTCAGCAATTGCCCACCCACAGACTGGGCGTAGCTGGTAATCCTGTCCAGCTTCCACTGCTGCTTTTCCGGGCTCAACTGGTAGCACAACGCTCCCGCCTGCTCTGACCAGATAGCTGGGTGCGCGATCAAAGGGAACTCGTAACTGGGAAATTCTGTGGTAAGCGAGCGGACGGAATTATCAATCAGAACGCGGCATAGGTCGTGCGACGGGTTGTAGCCTTCAATCGCGTCGCCGGCAACAAAGTCGATCCGATGAGACTTCAATAGCTCTGTGATGCGCGTCTGAATGGCAATGAAGAACGCCGTGTCCTGATTTAATATTGCCTCGTACACCTGCCGGTCAGCAAAGTCTCCAAATAGCGTGGCTATGCGTGCGCCGGCTTCGTGAAGAACCTCCCGTGAAAGGTCAATCCTGGGAGCGACCGAATGTCCGGACCCGTCGGTTAAGATAATGACCAGCGGCTTGGCCATCTCAACCCACCCCAGAACGCGCAGTTCATGGCCGGGGTGGCTCAGAATGAGCGCTGCGTTCGAGTCGGCAGGTGGGGAATCCATTGAGGTTGAATGATTGAGACTGCGTGGTCGTAAAGCCTGCCGGTGGACGTCGATCATATCAAGCGTAAATTCATATTGTCCAGATCGGTACGTGTCGGAAGAGAGCCCCGGGAATTCATATCAGTCCTGGCGACGGACTTGCCGCCAGGCTGCGGACCCTTCAAACTGGGCGGCACAAAGGACCATTGGAACCAGACGGCTAGGAGGTCTGTCATCAACATTCCATCGCAGCTGCAATTACGCGCCGGCGAAATGATTGCCGGACACGGTTTTCAAGGCGTGCCACAGGAGACGTTCGAGCAGGCTGGCCGTCAGCAGTTTGTTGATCTGCTGGAAGCCGGACTCCTGCCCGAGTCGAAGGTCCTGGAATTTGGTTGTGGATGCCTGCGGATCGCGTATTGGCTGGTCCGCTTCCTGGACGCCAATTGCTACTACGGAATTGAACCGGCCTGGGGGCGTGTCGAGCGTGGGCGGCAGTATCTATTCACGCCAGAATTGCTGGCGGATAAACGCCCGCAGTTTGACAGAAATACGGTGTTCGATAGTTCTGTGTTCAACCAGAAATTTGACTTCTTTTTAGCTCGTTCAATCTGGACGCACGCCAGTAAACCGCAGATCGAACGCACGCTTGATTCTTTCGTCCGCGACGCGAGCGACCAGGCAGTGTTTCTCGTTTCGTACCTACCGGCAGAAACGCCAGAAGATGACTACGCGGGAGACACCTGGGTTGGCACAAGTCATGAATCCGATGTGCCAGGAATCGTCCGGCACTCGTTGCAATGGATTGAAAGCCAGTGCACAGCCCGCAACCTGCTGATTGAGTACCGCGAAGGCCGCGACTGTGACAGCCAATACTGGATGCATATCCGGCGTGGTTAATCGACTTTCGACTACAATGGTGACTGCGGGGGAATGGACTATCTGTCAGCTGCGACTTATTTCAAACCCGTGGGTCAGGCGCCTGCCTGACGACGCAACGGAATCCACCCTGAACATCGTCAGGCAGGCGTGTATAGACCGGGGACATGGGTAACGGGTGTTCGGGGACATGGGTAACACTTTTTGACTGGGGATAATGCTTCTTAAAAAGGGAGCATTTATGGCCTGGAAGGAGAGTGATGCTGTGAGTTTGCGTGAGGAGTTTGTGCAGCTGGCTTCGCAGGACGGGGCGAATGTGCGTGAACTTTGCCGGCGGTATGGCGTGTCGCCTAAGACCGGCTACAAGTGGCTCAGGCGGTGGCGTGAGGAAGGCAGTGGCGGGCTGGTGGACCGTTCGCGGCGGCCGGTCTGTTCGCCTCGTAAGACCTGTGCTTCGCTGGAGGAACAGGTGCTTGAGATCCGGCGGGCGCATCCTGCCTGGGGCGGCCGGAAGATCCGGCGGCGGCTGAGCGATCTGGGACACTCGCCGCCAGCGGCGAGCACGATCACGGCGATTCTACACCGTCACGGCTGCATCTCTGCGGAAGACTCCACCCGCAGCCGGGCTTATGGCAGCTTCGAACGGCCCGCGGCCAACGACCTGTGGCAAGTGGACTTCAAGGGAGAGTTTGCGCTGGCGGGCGGCGCGAACTGCTTCCCGCTGACGATCCTCGACGACCACTCGCGTTTCTCGCTGGGCGTGTTCGCCTGTGCGAACCAGAAACGCGTGACCGTACAGACGCATTTCCGCGAAGTCTTCGCGTTATATGGCCTGCCCAGAGCGATTTACGTCGATAATGGCAACCCGTGGGGGACGAAGGGAAGCAGCACGCGGCACACGCAGTTTACGGTCTGGCTGATGCGTCACGACGTGCAGGTGATTCACGGGCAGCCGTACTATCCGCAGGGCCGCGGGAAGCTGGAGCGGTTTCATCGCACGCTGAATCTGGAGACGATTCAGGGGCGGCAGTTCACGGGTCTGGGCGAAGTGCAGAGCCGGTTCGACGACTGGCGTTCGATTTACAACCTGGAGCGTCCGCACGAAGCTCTGGAACTAGCGACGCCCATCAGCCGTTACCAGCCCAGCCTCCGTCGCTTCCAGAAGCCGGCGGCGTTTGCGTACAGCCAGCGGTTTGAAACGCGGCAGGTGGGCCGCTCCGGCCAGTTCAGCTTCGGCGGCGTGGTGTACAAGATCAGCGAAGCGTTCCGCGGCGAACAGATCGGCCTGGCTCCAAAGATCGACGCTTCGCAGTGGGAGGTTTACTATCGCGGCTACCGCATCGGTCAGTTAGACCGCCAGTCGGGGAAGGTATCAACCGCGCCGGCGGATAACTGAGTTTCGCTCCGCTCAACTCCGCCATCCGCCTGCACTCAAACCCCAGATCAAGTAAGCTAAAAGCGTTACCCATGTCCCCGAACAGGTGTTACCCATGTCCCCGGACTGAACACAGGCGCCTGACCTACCGTTAAACGTCAGACGCCGTGGTCTGACTTGCCAATAGAACGAAGGTTGTTTTGATGTTGAACGTCTTGCGTGTTTGCAGCGTGGTTGCCGGGTTATTGCTAACCGGTCACGTGCTGCGTGCTGAACCGGTGCGGCCGAATTTCGTCTTCCTGATGTCGGACGATCAGTGTACGAACTCGCTGGGATGTTACGGCGCCGAGGGGGTGAAAACGCCGAACATCGATGCTCTTGCGCGCGATGGAGTGGTGTTCGATAATCATTACGACACTACCGCCATCTGCATGGCCAGTCGCGCGAATGTGATGACGGGCATGTACGAATATAAGACCGGGTGCAACTTCGACCACGGTCCGCTGCTGGCTTCGCACTGGGCGAAGAGTTACCCGGTGCTGCTGCGTAAAGCGGGTTACGTAACGGCGTTCGCCGGCAAGTTTGGCTTTATGGTGGCGGATAAACCCGGCGCCCGCGGTGTGCTGCCAGAGAGCGACTTTGACCGCTGGGGCGGAGGCCCCGGACAGACTTCGTACGCGACGGCGAAGAATAAATCGATGGCGAAGTACGCTGCCGAATATCCGCACAGCACACTTTCTTACGGCGCGTTTGGCCGCGATTTTATCGCTTCTGCGGCGAAGGGTGATAAGCCTTTCTGCCTGTCTATCAGCTTCAAGGCGCCGCATCATCCGACCACGCCCGACCCGCGTTTCAATCAGGTGTACGCCGGCGCCACGTTTAAAAAACCCGCTAACTATGGCCGTGGGGCCGGCAGTCATTTCTCGAAACAGAGCCAGGCGGGCCGCCAGTACGAACGCTTCCACAGCTGGGGTTATGCGGACAATTACGACAAAGTGATGGCGACTTACCACCAGCAGATCTACGGCGTGGATGTCGCAACGGGGATGATCCGCAAAGCGTTGTCGGAGCATCAAGTTGCAGACAACACAGTGGTGATCTTTACCTCGGACAATGGATTTTTCTGCGGAGCGCACGGCTATGGCTCAAAGGTGCTGCCATACGAAGAAGCATCGCGCGTGCCGCTGATTGTGTACGATCCACGGCATGCCAGTAGCGGCAAACAATTTCGCAGCCGCGCCTTAACAGGCAATGTCGACTTCGCACCTACCATGCTAGAGCTGGCCGGCCTCCCGGTCCCGGAGAACATGGATGGCAGAAGTCTGGCGCCTTTACTGGACAATCCCGCAGCGGAAATTCACAAGTCGCTGCCACTGATCAACGTGTGGGGGCCGGCAGCGGCACAAAGCCTAGGCATCGTGACCAGAGACTGGAAGTACATCTTCTGGAGTTACGGCGCCGGTCAATACACGCCCGTGGCCGAACTGTATCACACGGCCGAAGATCCCCTGGAAATGAAAAATCTGATCAGTAATCCAGACTCCGCCGCCCGCCGCCGCGAGATGGAAAATCTCTACGACGCCCAGCTAAAACACTGGAAGCAACAAGGCGCCCCACACCACAACTACAGCAAATACACCATCGTCTTCGACCGCACCACACCCTGGGCCAACAAGCAAGTTCTGATTGGACGGAAGAAGGGGCAAAGAAAACCCCGCTAAGGCGCTCGCAGATGCTGATCATTAGATTGCAGCGAGACTGACCGCAACGCGTACGAACGAAAGCATAATCGAACGCCTTAGCATGCCTTCAGCCTTTTGTGAAGTTCACAGCTAAATCTAACGAACCACGGTGACCAGCTAGAGACTCCTTGCTGAGATCGGCGCTTGTGTTCGCAGTAGTTGAATTCATTGTTTGCCGTTCGGAGGTATGACCACGGTTACATCTGGCAGGTCGGCACCGGCCGCTGTTTGTTCAGGGTTATCTGAGGAGTCAATATGGATTGCCCACCAGTTTTTTGCGTGGGAGCGTGTCCAGTTGGGAGCCGACTGACACTGCGACAGGCTCTTTTCAAGCGACTCCGCTGATTGCGGCCTATCTTCACGATTCTTGGCTAGACAACTCAGCACCAGATTCTCAAGGTCAGGGTCAACGGGTCTGCTGAGACGTTCAGACGGACTCACGGGCGAAGAATGAATATGAGCGTTGCAGATATCGATAATGCTATCACCTTCAAAAGGCGTCTCGCCTGTCAGCAGAAAATAGCCGACGGCGCCAACAGCATACAGATCGCTTCTTGAATCCAGCTCTTTGTGGAGTATGGCTTCGGGTGAGAGGTATAGCGGCGTACCCGTGAGGGAGCCGGCGAGGGTCATGTTCTGATCAGCATTCTGTGGCTTCACCAATCCGAAATCCAGAAGTTTCACAAAGTCGCACAACCCACCTTGCCGGGTGAGCATCACATTGGCCGGCTTAATGTCCCGGTGAATAAGACCCTTCTGGTGAGCCTCTGATAATGAGTCGCAAAGTTGCCTCAATAAATAGATAACCCGACCGGATGGCTGTGGACCAAACTTCGCGACAAAGTCTTCGAGCGCGATTCCATCGAGATATTCCATTGCGTAGTAGAATATGCCCTCGGGGGTCCTACCGAAGTCGTAAATCGCGATCGTGTTAGGATGCGTCAGTTGACTGGTGAGCTGCACCTCCCGTTCGAAGCGGGCGATGGTGCTCTCGTTCGTTTTCTCATCCAGCAGCAGTTTCACGGCGGTAGGCCGGTGGAGCATATCATGATGTGCGCGGTAAACGACTCCCATACCGCCGGCGCCGATTTTTTCAATCAGGGAATACTGACCGAGGCGTTTTGCCTCGAGTGCAGAGCGGCGGGCCTGGAGATCCAGCCGGGCAGCGTAATAAGTCAGCCCGCAAAGACCCAGCGTTACGGCAACCAACAGAGCAGTCAGCACGCCAAATGCGCGGCGGAGCATATTTAGCGGTCCAAAGGCTTCCACCGCATCCATTTCGCTGGCGACGCCAATCTCATGCTCTGGCAACCAGGTCCAGGCCCCAACCACGGGAACCCCGCGGTAATCGCGATAACCGTCCACGTTGACGCCGCTTTCACCGGCCAGGGCTGACGTGGCCATTGTGGTAAAGGGCTGCTCAGACCGGCGGTTTGCCGGGCGTTCTCCTTGCGTCATATCGACGCCGGGATCTCGAATCTCAATATTCAACAAGGAATGCGTCTTCTCGTCGTCAACCAGCAAACCGCAATGTTTCAGTTGATCGTCGAAACGGCTGTTGGTAATCAGGACGCCATCTTTGTTAAAAGCATATGTTTCTCCCGTTTCCCCCACGCGGGCGACACGCAGGATCTCGGTGAATTCCTGATCCGGCAGAATCCGCATGCCGAGTGCGGCGACCAGGCTGCCTTCAGAATCACGCACTGGCGCGACAACGATCATTATGGGCATTCCTGCCCGGGGCGTCCCGTCTGCATCGGGGCGCACCAGCATGCTTTTGAATGGCGGCAGCAGCGTTGTTTCACCGTTGAAGACGGGCTCAAGCTGACTGGCGAAAAGCCTAGCGAGTGACGCGTCCCCGATTCCAATATCCAGATCACTGGCCAGAACCAGATATTCGGGATTAATGAGCACAAAACCGTTGAACTGGTGAGCATTCATCCTGGGTTCAAGGTGCGTTCTTAACTCTTTGAGTGCGTTGGAGGAGAGTAGTTCTGCTGTGAGCGTGTCCGGACTGGCTTGAGTCGCAAGGCTCGCAAGTTCCGCCGCGGGGCCTCGCAAGCGGTCATCTCCGGCAAGGGCTCTCACATCCGACTTTTTTTCCGCCAGCCAGAGATCCATCGCGGCAACATCCGCGTCCAATAGAGCCTGGAGATGGCTCGCAAGGTTAGTCTTTACTGCTGATTCAACCGAACTGTGGGTCCACCAACCAACGATAGCGATGAGAACGGCCGTAAATGCGGGCCCTATCCACAGGTGCTTACTGGCACGCAGACTGATTGATAGCGCGGAACCTGCCACCGACTTCAGGCGGGAAACGTGAGATTCTGAATGGGAATCGATTTGACTCATCACACGATTCCTATCTTAATAATCCAGTTAGAGTTAGTTGAAGTGTTTTACCCTGAGTCCGTCGAACTAGCGACTGTCTCAACTTCAGCGTGGCGAATCTAAGCGGGGAGAACAAGCCGCTTCGAGGTCGACACGCGCCAGGTGGGTAGCGACCTTCATCTTCGTTTTTTAGGCGTTCGGTAAGCTGGAGACCGGCAGCAGCCGCGACGTCTCCCTGCCGATTGTTATACTACCACCCCGACTCATCAAGCGTCGGATTTCCGGCTCTTTCGGCCTGCATCAGACTGTGGACAATCTTCCCGGTCTACGACGGCGGTGGTGATTGGTGCGACTGCGGCAAACTTGTTGATGGCGTTGTTCCCGCCAATGCTGCATCAGCGCGAAATCTCAATAATAATCGGCTACCAAATCGCCCACGTTCCCGGTAGCATCTAGGTGAAGCCGGGAGTTGAAAGCAACGCACTCTTACTCAGATTTCACGCAAGCCGCAAACGCAGCTCGTCACTGACATTCATAAGGCTGAAAACAAGTATCAAGCGCCTGTAGCTCAGGGGATAGAGCAACGGATTCCTAATCCGTAGGTCGGAGGTTCGAATCCTCTCAGGCGTATTCTGGCTTTTTCTCTGGTTTGAAATTTTCAGCCGTTGAGGGCGCGGGGCAACTTCAGATATTCGCGCTGAGCGAAACTCTGGTACTCGAACATGTCGAGGGCTGTGGAGACAACCAGGAGCAGTTGAAGTTGCAGCCCCAGTCACGTTCGTTTAATCCAGAGTGGCCATCAGAGTTGCAACAGAAAACGGGACATCCCTCGCTTCCTCTCACCCGCACTTTCTATTCAGCAAGCGCTTTACGTCGATCTGGCTGATCCAGAAAACGGCGTGGTGCTGCGTCTGTTTGTGAAGGAGCGGGCAGAGGCCGTCATGGTTAGGGCCGCCACCCGGAGTCCTGGGGCTTCCACCTGGAGTTTGACGCCTGCGACGGTTATGTCGGTCGTATTGCAGTGCTTATCTCGAATTTTCTGCTTGGCGCGACTGGTTGGCTGCTTGGATCGCCGATAGTGAAAGTGAATTCCATGGGGCGGATTATCTGATGGCCGGTCGACTGCGGTGTTATTTCCGGCAGTGAAGTATGGCGGTTGCCGCCCGCACCAGACTAGGAGGTTGCGATGCGGCAGATCTGCTTTTTGATCGCGGTGGTAATGCTTTTCGCTGGCGAAGCCATTGCGCAGCAGGACGGCCCGGTCTCGACGTATCTTCCTTCTGTTACGTATCTGGACGAACAAGAACCGCACCCGGCGCCTTTCGTGGAAAGTGAGTCTGCGTCACCAGAAATAGCTCGTCTGCAGTTTCCGGTTGGTGGGCAGCCCGGATACTTGCAGTTGCCCGGTGGTCAGACCTATCAACTCGTCACGGATCAGAGCATCGATGCTTCGATAGATTCGTTCTGCTCCCCGCAGCCAGACGCGGGCGGTTCCTCCGCTGGCGGAAGTGCAGGGGAAGCCGGCCAGCAGGACAATGGCACGAACCCTGCGCAGAACACCACCACCTTCATCGCCAGCAACGAGTTTTACGGTCTACGGGGCGGCAATCAGATCAATACGAGCTATGCCCGTTTCAAATTCCCCGTGTATGACAAACGGGGTGCATTTCTGCTGGAAGTCCCGTACACGTTTTATGATTTCACGTCGCAATTCCCAGCGTCGCCGCAGGTGGGCGGCCTGGGCGATGTAAAATTTCAGTTCAGCTACAACACGTTTGTTTCGAGCAACCAGAAGTTTACGGTCATTAACTTTCTGGAAATGTACGTGCCCAGCGCGGACACGGTGGTTCTCGGTGCAACGCCGGGCGGAAACGAGTTGACGGCCTTCAACCTTGGGACGGGCAAATATGTGCTTGGCCCGGGGGTCGGATTCGTTTACGCCCCTCAGCCCAATTTTATTATCGCCCCGCTTTACTTCTACGAAGCGTCGGTTGCCGGCGACGATGCCCGGCGCGAGATCCGTCGTGGCAAGTGGCGTGTCTTTGCGATGTACGCCTGGCAGAGCGGCTGGTATACGCTGCCGGAGCTGCAGATTCTGACCGACTATCTTTCCGGCAACAACGATATCTATGTTGCGCCCGAAGTTGGCTACAGCGCAAAAGGAACCACACTCTACGTCAAACCTGGTTTCGGGATCGCACCCGACATGAATGATCGCGCCTGGGGCATGGAATTCGGGGCCCGTATTCAGTTCTAGTCCTGCATTGCAGTGACCAGCACGGTAAAGTCCGGCTGCCATCAGCCGTTTCAGGCGGTCCGTTCAGACCCGAAACATCCCTGGCTCAATCTTTCCTGTGACCTGGGATAGGCAGTTTCTCAATATCTGGTGAATTGTGACAAGGTTGGGGGGAGAACAGTCTTAGTAAGGGTGGACAAACTGCTAAAATCACAGTTAACGCAGTAGGTTTTGGGGGACTCTAGACTGGAACAATGAGCGACGAAATGCACGACACAGGAGGTTTGGCGGCTACGGTTCAGCGGCAACTCCTCCGGCAAATGCAGCAAGGTGTGATCGTTGTTAACCAGCAGAATCGCGTTCTATTTGCAGAGGGCGAAACAGCCCATTATTTGCAATTCAACCTGGGCGAACCGTCCGCCGGGTTGCCCGATGTGATGGAGATCGCCCGCAAGGGAATCAAAGCCAGATTGCAGTCCATGCTGCGGGAAATCTGGGACGGCAAGACGTCGTTGAAAGCTGAGACGCACGTTCATCGCGACGGGGTGTTTTACCCATGCCAAATACAGTTGAGCAAACTGCCTGACCGCCCCGGAGATGATCCGGCGGTGATGGTGATCTTCACGCCAGTGGAAGATGGCCTGATTGCCGCACAGGAACAGGCACAGCAGAAGCTTGCGGAAAATCAGACGATCTACGCGTCAGCCCCTGTGGGACTGGCGTTGGTTGACTCGGACCTGCGGTTTCGCAGCGTCAACGAACGGCTGGCAGTGATCAGCGGAAGAACCGTTGACGAGCATGCTGGCAAAACCATTGATGAAGTGCTACCCGCGGATTTAGCCAGACAGTTTCGCGCTAGCTGTGAGCAGGTGCTTCGCAAGGGAGATGCGATCTATAACCTGGAGGTCGTGGATAGAACAGGAAGTGCGGCATCGGGACAAGTATTTCAGATCGACTATGTGCCGGTTAAGCAGGAAGATGGAACGGTCTCAGGCGTTAACACGGTGGTGCACGACATCACCGCAAGAAAACGTCGCGAAGCAAATCTCGAAGTGCTGGCGGACCTGCAAGCGGCATTCAACCCGGTGCAAAGCGCTGAGGGGTTGTGGCGACTGACCTGCCAGCGAACGGCCGGACATCTTCATCTGTCACGTTGTTGCTTTCTCGAAGCTGATGCAGAGGCTGACGTCGTCAACGTGCTCCACGATCATGTGACTGGTGACGACACCAGCCTTTCCGGGCGGCATTCCCTCGACGATTACCACACCGCCACCGGGCGGCAGCAGTTGCTTGAGGGGCATCCCGTGGCGGTTGACGATACGCAACAGGACGTTGACCATCCGCGCCTGCGGGCCAACTATGCCGCTCTGGGGACCGCTGCCGTATGTAGTGTTGCTTTTGTCAGGGACGGGCGCATCAAATTTATCCTCAGTGCTCATAAAGCTCAGCCGCACCACTGGGCTGACGATGAGATGCAGCTCCTTCAGGATTTGACACGCCTGCTTTGCATTCGTCTTGAACGCGTGCATGCGGAAAATTCATTGCGCGATCATCAGGAGCTGCTGCAAATGGCGCTGCGCGCCGGCGGTCTGGCGGCGTGGCAGTGGACAGAGAATGGATCGAGCTGGGAGCCGGCGCTTTACGACCTGCTTGGTGTTTCTTCCGACATTGAGCCATGTCCTGAACAGTTTTTTAAGTTCGTACATCCTGAGGACCTGCCTGGTCTGCGAAATGCATGGAAACGGTCAACGGAAGGGGACGAAGAGTATTACCACGAGTTCCGCATCATCCGTCCAGACAACGAAATCCGCTGGCTCGTAGGAACGGGCATCGTGATCAAAAATGAACGTGGTCAGGTGGAGTGCATCTACGGCTTAAACTGGGACATCACAAGTGAGAAGCAGCGAGCTGCTGAAATAAACCTTGACAAAGAGCGCATTCAGATTGCCGCCAGGACGGCCGGATTCGGCAACTTCCATGTTGATCTCGATCGTGAAACGGTTCACTGGTCGGATGAAATGAAATCTCTCATAGGTTTGTCGCCTGGGGAGGATCACAAGCCTCAGATCGATGTTGTCCCGTCGTTTGTCCATCCAGAAGACCGCGAACCATACCGGGCGCACTTTGGCCTATTACTCGGCGACACGGACAGCGCGGATCATACGTTTGAATATCGCATTATAAGGCCGGACGGAAAAACGCGGCATGTACGGATGCACTCCCGCTCTCTGTTTGAAGAAACCGGCTCCGGCAAACGTATCCGCATGATCATCGGCGCGTTGCTTGATATCACGCAACAGCGCGAGAACGAGCAACGCCTGTTGCAGGAACGCCGCCGCGCCGAAGTGGCAAGCGAGTCAAAGAGCCAGTTCGTTGCCAACATGAGCCACGAAATCCGCACGCCGATGACGGCTGTGCTGGGGTACACGGATTTGCTCGTCGCCATGGAGACAGATCCCGGCAAACACAAGCACCTTCAGCAGATCAGACGAAACGGCAACTTCCTGCTCGATATCATCAACGACATACTCGATCTATCAAAAATCGAGGCTGGTAAGCTGGAGGTCGCCAGTGAGACGTTTGCACCGCACGATGTGATCGCAGAGGTCATCACTATGATGCAGGGGCGGGCAGCTGAAAAAGACCTAAGCATTGATTTAACCTATGCAGGACCGGTTCCCGCGAAAATTCAAGGCGACCCGAAGCGGCTCAAGCAGATTCTCGTCAACCTGATAGGCAACGCCATCAAGTTTACAAGTGACGGAGGAGTGGCAGTGACTGTCAACTTCCTCAAATCGCGTCCGGAGTTGCTTGAGTTTGTCGTGGCGGATACAGGAATTGGCATTACACCAGAGCAACGGAGAAACCTCTTCCAGCCATTTACGCAGGGAGACAACTCCGTCGACCGGCAGTACGGAGGCACCGGGCTTGGACTGGCAATCTGCCGCCGGCTAACCTCGATGCTCGGTGGCGATATTTCCGTTGAAAGTCAGCCAGGACGCGGCAGCACCTTCACGTTTTCGATCAGCACCGGAATTGGCGAAGACGTGAAACTTGTCGAACCCGGTCTAATACCGGCAGCCGGCGAAGAGCAGCGCAACGAAGAATCCATCCGCCTTAACTGCTTCGTACTGGTGGTGGATGATCGCCGGGATATCCGATATCTGGCAACGCACTTTCTCTCGAGTGCGGGGGCGTCTGTGGAACAAGCCGAGGACGGAGAAGCCACGGTTAACTTCGTCGCCCAGGCGTTCTCCGCAGGATCTCCCGCGCCGGATCTGATCCTGCTGGACATGCAGATGCCACGTCTAGATGGCTTTCAGACTGCATCACAGCTGCGGGAGATGGGTTACCAGAAACCGATCGTCGCGCTGACCGCCGATGCAATGCAAGGCGATATGGAGCGTTGTCTTAAGAGCGGCTGCGACGCGTATCTGAGTAAGCCAATTGATGCAGATGCGTTGCTGCGAATGGTGCACGACTACACCAGCGGCAAGCAGCAACGTCGCAGCTAGTTCGAACCTGCCCTGTCACAACCTCCGCGAAACGTCGCCAACATTTTCTGAAAAAAGAAATGTAACGCGCATGGGGGGCCAGATTGATATATCATCAGTCCAGCGATGTTGCGGCGGTCTGTCGTATGCATCGCAACCCAACCTCCTAGTTTCCCCGCCTGAAAAACCCTTTCGCTGGAGTTTTTCCATGAAACGACTCGCCGTGGTTCGCGTTTCTGTTTTGCTCTTCATGGGCCTGGTATCAGGCGCAGCTATCGGCGGGGAACAGCTGCGAGATGTAATTGATAGCCGTGTCACGGCTGCGTGGAAGAAGCATGAGGTAACGCCCGCGGAACCCGCCACCGATGCGGAATTTCTGCGGCGTGTTTATCTTGATCTGCTGGGCATTATCCCAACCTACGAAGAAACCACCGCCTTCCTGGCGGATGAATCTGCGGACAAACGCCAGAAGCTAATCGCCCGTCTGCTAGAGCATCCGCGGTTCGGCCTGCATCAGGCGGATGTGTGGGACATGGTTTATTTTGGGCGGAATCCGCCGGGCTTCGGCACGCGGGACCGGGATGGTTTTAAGACCTGGCTGAAGGAGCAGTTTGAGAAGAACGTACCGTACAACGTGTGGGCCGGCGCCATCCTGCGGGCCGAGGGCAATACCGTTGAAGACGGCGCCCCGATGTTCTACGTGCAATATAAGGACGCGCCGGAAGACGCCACCGAGGCCATCACCCGCAAGTTCCTGGGCGTGCAGTTGCAGTGTGCACGCTGCCACGATCATCCGTTCGACCAGTGGTCGCAACTGGACTTCTACGGCACCGCCGCCTTCCTCGCGCGGCTGAAAGTTGTGAACGTCGGCAAGAAGGGCAAAGAGACGGCGTACGCCATTGGTGAAAAGAACCTGGGCGAAGTCATGTTTTCTGGACCCGTTCAACAGGACGAGGTTGGCAAGAAGGGCCAGCCGGTGGCGCCGCGATTTCTGCTTGGCGAAGCACTTGCAGAGCCAGAGTTGCCGGACGACTTCAAAGAAGACCGCGATTTCAAATCAGGTAAAATGCCTGCGAAGCCAAAGTTCTCGCGGAAAGACGCTTTCGCAGACTGGATTACCAGTCCGCAGAATCCGTACTTCGCGCGTGCGGCTGCCAACCGCATCTGGGCGCAGTTCATGGGGAAAGGACTGGTTGACCCGGTCGATAACTTAAGCCCCGACAATCCGCCGAGTCACCCGGAACTGCTCGATGCACTTACGCAGTCGCTGGTCGAACACAACTTTGATTTGAAGTGGTTCATCACAGAGATCGTCAGTAGCAGAACCTATCAACTGTCCGCAGCGGGCAGCAGCGACGCGGCGAAGCCACAGTGGTTCGAGCGGGCGCGCTACCGGCCGTTGTCGGCGGAAGAACTGCTGGAATCGTGGGTGCGGGCCAGCGGTTACGACAAAGTGCTTGAAGCCAGCAAACAGACGTCGAAAGAGCGGCTGAACTACCGGGGCGTTACCTGGGGATACATGGTGCAGTTCTTCGGCGCGCCGAATGATGGCGAAGGCGTCTTCAAGGGCGGCATGAGCGAGCACCTTTATCTGAACAACGGGCAGGTGCACCAGCTGATTTCCGACCGGCCGGGAAGCCTGCACGAAGCCCTGGCAAAGTCAGACGCGCCATGGGAAGACCGCATCGAGCAGCTTTATCTGCAGGTGCTTTCGCGACGGCCGACCCCTGCGGAAACGAAGAAGTTCACAGCGTTTCTTTCCGCAGACGACGATCCGAAGCGCCGCCTGAACGATGCGATCTGGACGCTGATGACTTGCAGTGAATTCCGCTTCAATCATTGATGCACATGACGTTTCACCATCAGGCAGGCGCCTGACCTACGACTACAACGGACTAACAGTAGCCAAAGCCAATCAACCATCCGCGGAGGAATCGACTTATGCGAAAATTCTGCCCGGTCCATGAACACCTCGATCGCCGTTCGCTGCTAAAGGGATCGCTCGCTACTGCCGCGGGCGGCATGCTGATGAACTGGGGTGGACTGTTCCACCCGGAAGCGATGGCGGGGGAAACCCAAAAAAGCAAAAAGCACTGCATCCTTATCTGGCTCAATGGCGGCTGCAGCCAGTTCGAGACGTTTGATATGAAGGTCGGCCGTCCCACCGGCGGACCGTTCCGCGAAATCTCGACGAATGTCGCCGGTTCGCGCGTGTGTGAACTGATGCCGCGCATCGCGCAGCGGATGGACAAACTAACGGTCATCCGTTCGATGCGGACGACTGAAATCGGACATCCGCAGGGCATTTATTCAATGCACACGGGCTGGTCGAAGACGGCCGCCACGCGGTTCCCGGAGATCGGCGCGGTGGTTGCCAAATATTGTGGCAACGCCGCGTCGGACCTGCCGCACTTCGTCAAAATTTCCTCCAACGGCGACGCCGGTTCCGGCATCCTGGGCCCGCAGTATCAGCCGTTTAAGCTGGGGCGTGACGGCGACCTGCCCAACTTCTCCACTTCGCGACTGGCGAAAGATGTGGAAAGCACCCGCCACGAATTGCGCGATTTTGTGGAATCGCAGTACGCCGCAAAGCACGCGGCCGAACCTGTGCGGATGCACCGCGAGGCGTATGACCGGGCGCGCCGGTTGAACAGTGTCCGCGACAAATTCAACCTGGATGATGAGTGGGAGAAGTACCGCGACAAATACGGCAACTCCAAGATCGGCCGCCGGATGATGATCGCCGCACGGCTGGTGGAAGCGGGCGTCGCGTTTGTGGAAGTCGGACAAAGCGGTTACGACACGCACGCCGACAACTTCGAAGGTCATAAGTCGCTGGTGCCGCCGATGGAGCACGGCTGGGCGGCGCTGCTGGATGATCTGGAAGACCGCGGCCTGCTGGACTCGACCCTGGTTGTCTGGATGGGCGAGATCGGCCGCACGCCGCGGATCAACAACCGCAGCGGCCGCGATCACTATGTCCGCAGCTGGTCCACCGCACTGGCCGGCGGCGGCGTGAAAGGCGGCCTGGTCTATGGCGAATCCGACGAAGATGGTTACGACGTGAAGGACAACAAAGTCACCGAAGGCGACTTCTTCGCCACGGTCTACACCGCGCTTGGAATCGATCCGACGACGGAAAACTATTCAGGCGTGCGGCCGATTCCGCTCGCGCAGTTCCATCATCGTGTGATCAAAGACATTCTCGTCTGATAGCCCGCAAGCCGCCCAAAAATGTCCGGGGGAAATCATCATGAAAATCGGGAAACCCGCCCAGCTCTGGCAGCTATCGTTTGAGGGCGAATGGCCAACCTCGGTCGCCTTCCTGGGCGACGGCCGTCAACTCGCCGCTGGTAACCGCGCCGGACAGATCTTCATCTGGGATCTGCCAGAAGAAATACCGGCCGGAGCAGAGAACGAAAAAGACCCGCCAGACTTCGCCCCGGTCCGCTTGCTGCAGGGGCATACCAATGGCATCTCGCACTTGCGGGCGGCGCCGGATGGCAGCACGCTTGTTTCGTCGAGCCTGGATCATACGATCCGGCTGTGGAACGTGAACGGCCCCGCCAGCGGTGAGACGGAGGTAGTTCTCGACGCCAAAACACGCGAGAAGAATACGAAGTACAAACGTGGCAAAGAAAAGGAAGAGATCCTGAACGCGCCAGGCGTTAAGGTTGACACCGCCGGGGCGGAGCATGTTCTGAAAGGACACGACGGCTGGATTCTGGGGCTGGGACTGAGCCAGGATGGCAAGCGGATGATCAGCGGGGATGACCGTTGTCTGAGCATCGTCTGGGATCTGCCAAGCCGCAAGCAGATCAGCAGCTGGCACGGCTACGACCGGGTCTGGGTGCGTTCGGCAGCGCTTTCCCCCGACGGCCAGACCGCCTTCACCTGCGAATACGCCGGCCGCCGCAGCAACTTCGACGCACCTGCTGCGCAGGCCCGGCTGTGGAACGCGGCCGATGGCACACTCAAGCGCGATCTGATGAAAGTCTGGACGCCGGAGGTGAAAGATAAAGACCGCACCGACTCTTACGGGTACATGCAGAAGTGGTCCAAGCTGGTGAAACGCGGTCTGGTCTGCGCTGAATTTTCGCCCGATGGAAAACTGCTGGCGGTGGGGCAGGGCGGCGAAACAGACACGGGCAAGGTTCATCTTGTGGATGTCGCGTCTGGCAAAATCCTGCGGACCGTCTCCGGGCACCGCTACGGCGTGTGCGATGTGAAGTTCTCCGCCGATGGCAAGTACGTGCTTTCCAGTGGTCGCGATACCACGGTGCGGATCTGTCAGGTTGCCGACGGGAAAGAAATCGCCGCCCTGGGCAAATCGCGTGGCGGGCAGTTCAAAGACTGGATCCACGCGATCGCCATCTCACCTGATCAGCAGTTTGTCGCGGCCGCCGACATCGCCGGCATGGTGCACGTCTGGAAGCTGGCGCCTTAGAACGAAGCCTGCGGCGTCAATCAGTAGACAAACAGTTGCGGCACATTGCCGGCAGTGATGGAAACGCCGCCGCCCTCTGGTTTGAGTCGGGTGGTCTGCCCGTCTATGCGGATGCGCTGGACAGAGCTGGCGCCTGCCACCGGCAGGGTGACGTTCACGTCTGCTTTGTCGTTCCACACTACCAGCAGTGATTCGCCTTGTTTGTTGCGGAACAGGAACGTCTGCGTTCCATCTTCGCGCTGGGTTTCTTTCACAAAGCGTTTATCCAGCAGCGCGTTGATCATGTGGTAATGCGTGACCGCGTCGAGCCGCGGATTGTAATTGTTGAACTTACAGTCAAACACGCAGTGCGAATTGCCGAACTGCCCCCGCGACACGCCTTTGGGGTCGGGGTACTGGATGGTGAACCAGCTCACCGTCTCGCCGCCTTCTGCGAAAAAGACCGTGCACTTTTTGATCAGCTCAATGGCGACCGACAGCCGTGACTGGCCGGCGCTGTTGAGACCCAGTTCAGTGGAATGGACCGGTTTGACGGCGTTGTACTTCTTCATCAGTTCGCGGTACTCGCGCATCACCCGCCGGACCGCGGTGTAATGCTCGTAGACGTGGAAGTCGTACGAGTCCAGGTAGTTCTGGTAGCCTGCCTTGAAGTATTCTTCGTTCGGCTCAACGCTGGTGCCAATCACTTCGATTTTGGGGTCGAACGCTTTGACGGCTTCATAATTCGCCTTGTACGCGCGGACGTTATCCAGCACAACCTTCCCCGTGCCGTGCGGTTCGTTCCCCTGGGCAATCATCAGCAGACCTTTGTCTGCGTAGGCCTTGAGAAAGTTGGTCATCCCCTCTCGCAGCGATTCTTCCGAGACGTTTTTGAAGCCGTTGCGTTCAACATCGCTGGCGGGTGTGCCGGTGATCCATTTGGCGCCCAGTTGTTTGCAGGTGTCGATACCGGGAGCATGCGGTTTGTAAGGAGGCTTGTTCGACCAGCCGCCCCAGATGCCGATCTGCCGCAGACCAAGCCGGTCCGCCAGAAAGAAGTAGTCGCGGACACGGCTATCCCAGTTACGGATGGTGAAGGGGATCTGCTCCGGTTCAAATTTCTTAGACGCCGCCACCGGCAGCCGGGCAAAGCCGGAAAGCTCCGTAGCTTCCGAGCCGGAATTCTGCGGAACGGCCACATGCAGTTCGTAGAACTGACCAACATTCAGCTGCTCGACTGGCACTTCCAGCGTGGCAATAAACTGCGACGATGCGTCAGAGGTCGCCGGACGAAGCACGGCATGCAGGTCGCCTAGCACGGTATCTCCGCGGTAGTCTTTCACCACACACCGTGCGACGCGGTCGGGCTGGGCGAGCGGTTTGGTGGTGTTGACCGTCAGCTGGAATTGCACGCGGTCTGCAGGCAGGAACAGGTTGCCGGTTGCTTTGGATGCGATGCGAATGTCGCGGACGATGGGTTCAGGTGGTTGAACGTCCAGGCGGCGGATCGAGAAATCGTCAACCGAATATCCGCCGTAGGTTTTCTGCAGATCCATGCGGATGCGTGCTGTGACCGCAGACGGCGGAAGCTGCACCGTCTTCGCTACGTCCTGCCAGTCCGATTTGCCGCCGCGGGTGGCGATGGGAATCTGCTCGATTGTTTTTCCTGCTGCGTCCATTACATCAAGCACGACGCGTGCATGATAAGAATCGTCGGGCGAGTGCAGTTCGCTCTGATCGCGATACGTCACCCGCCAGTGCCCACGTTTGACCGGGAAGGCGGGGCCGGTTGCAGAAGTGGCAGTGCGAATGTCTTCGAGCGAACGGTGCAGCCGCAGCGATGTATTGCCTTTGACCGCGTGCGTTTTCACGTCGCCCTGCAACTGCCACCCGGAGTTTACGCCCGGCGCTTCAAACGATTCGGACCAGGCGGTCGTGGTCACGTCTGCTTCCACAACGGTGTCCACATGCAGATCCGCGAGTTCGAGTGACATTTTTTTGTCATTGGATGAACGTCCGTTGAGCATCAGTTCGATGTAGCTAAGGGCGCCGTGCCATTTGCCGTCGTTGGCGCCGGACCAGTGTTCACCGCCTGATATCTTTTGCGGGTCCAGTTCAACGGTCTGCCACTGGCCGTCCGCCTTCAGCTTCAAACCGTGCCGCTGATGGCACTGTCCTGTTTCGTCCACCAGGCGCACCGAGAACTGACTTACCTCCGACGTGCGGGCTTTGAATCGCAACATCCGGGTCTGCCGCACGCCGTCGACACCCACACGGCGGCGGAGACCAACGTACCGCCCGCCACCTGTGAAATCGGCGGATAGACTGAGTGCGGGTTCTTCGAGCGGACCTGTTTCCGTTGCGGCAAGGGCCTGCAATCCGCCGCGGGCGCCTTTAAATTCGTTGCCGTTGTTGTATTCCCAGCTTCCTGTGTTGGCCGCGCTGAAATCATCGAGGCGTACGACGGTTTCAATTTCTGTCTTGGGGGGCGTCGGTGTTACGCGGACATTCCGCAGCGATATGCTGCCATCCTGCAAGACTTCTTTCCCGGCCAGAAAGACAAGCAGCTTCAACGGTTGATGCCAATCGCCGTCGTTGGCGCCGCTCCACTTCTGATAGCGGGTCACGATATCCATCGGTTTCCCGGCCTTGAGCCCGGCGAAATACCGTGCGACAGGGAACGAGTAATTCTGCCAGCCGCCTTTGTCGCTTAATCGAATGTCAAGCTGATGGCACTGGCCGGTGCCATCGATCAGACGCGTGGTTACCTTGGAAACGCCTGCCGGAACTTTAATTTCAAAGTTAACGGCATCCACCGCAACGCCCGGCAGTCGCTTCGCCGCTTGCACATACGCGCCGCCGCCCGAAAAATCTCCGTGCAGCTTCAGCGTGGGCTTGCCATCTCCGGCCACAAGCTCCAGGCGGCCCGTGGCGCCGGGAAATTCTTTCCCATTATCAAAGGTCCAGCCGCCTCTAGGTTCTTTCGCATCAATCAGTGAGTGCGTGTCTTGAGCATGTCCAGCGGAAACGCATGCCGCGACCCAGCACGCAAGGAGCGGAATAAAAGAACGAAGTATCTTCCTGGGTTTCGACATTAGCTTAGTGGCAATAAAAAGTTCTGGTGAATTGTCCGCAAAGGGTAACGCTTTTGCACCAGCATTCTAACTTGTGCGGCGCCTAAGCGTATCGCCTTTTCAACGCTCCCCGCGCGAACGCCAAGCGAACCAGAAGGCCGCGGTATTGTTCGTGCTGCCTTGAATTTGTAGTGACACTTTTGTGTCATGATGATGTGTGACACACTTATGTCACGACTGGTGTCAGGTTGCGTTCCCGCTACAATCACCGCATGATTACTCGATATCAAATTAAATTTCCGCCGTCATGTTCCAAAAAACTCGGTCAGGATGAGGTGTATTTCAGCCTTGTTGAAAACGGCGAGTCGCAACGGCTGCGTTTTCACGACTACGATGAGATATATAAGCGACCGGGTTTATACGAGCAGATTTTCTACGACCGGCTAAGATGCAACTCACCTGAAAAGGTGTCTGAACTCTTAAGAAGCGCCTTGCGGACGGTGCGCGAACCCTTAAACGAGCTACGCGTCCTGGACCTTGGTGCGGGTAACGGCATGATGGGCGAAGCTCTGAAGCACGAAGGAGTTGCGCGGCTGGTCGGTGCAGATATCATCGACGAGGCTCGCGAGGCTGCCTACCGGGACCGGCCGGACGTCTACGACGACTACTACGTGCAGGATTTCACGGCGCTGGACAGTGGTGTCCATGAAGAACTGGAGAACTGGACATTCGATTGCTTGACGTGTGTGGCGGCCCTGGGATTCGGCGATATTCCACCGCAGGCCTTTTTCAACGCCATGAAACTGCTCCGCACACAGGGCTGGCTCGCCATTAACATCAAAGAGACGTTTTTAGATGCATCTGAGCAGGGCGGGTTTTCGCGGATGATCCGCGAGTTAATCTTTTCCGAATATCTGGACGTCTATCACCTGGAACGCTACCGGCATCGCATCTCAATGGAGGGAACGCAGCTGTTCTATTTCGCGCTGGTCGGGCGTTTGACCGAGTCGATCCCGGAAACATTCCTGCAAGATCACGGTATCGAGGCGTAGTCTGCGACGCGGCTTTCAATAGCGAACTGGATTGCCCGTCGATTGTTCCTGCACGGTTGTTGCATCTATTTCCAGACCGCTGGATAATGCGACCTTGCCATTAAACTACTCGCAGGAATGAGGACGAACGAATATGAGCGTGCATGCTGCCCCGAAACTTCACAACGCTATGTGGCCCGGTCTGGTTGGGAAAGAAGGCGACGATCAGATCAGCCTGGAGCACATGCTGGAACTGACGGCTGCTGCCGAAGTGAACGGGCAGAAGTTTGAAGGTATCGACTACTTTCTATTCCTGCCGCACACCGACCCGGACGCCACCGATGATGAGTTGAAAGCCATCGCGGACAAAATCGCTTCGTACAATCTGAAGGTCGGTTCGCTGGTGGCGCCTATCTGGCCGGGCACCGTGGGCGGCCCTGCGATGGGCACGGACGAAGAACGCAGCAACTTCCTGCTGGCCGTGAAGAAGGCCTGCCGGATTGCGAAGATCTTTAACGATCACGGCGTGCGCGAATACGGCGCCATCCGCATTGACTCTGCCAGCGATCCCGGATCTTGGGCGGAGAACCCGGAAGAAAACACCAAGAAGATCGCCGCCACATTCCGTGAAGCAGGCAAGATCGCAGCCGACAACGGCGAACGGCTGGCCGCGGAAGGCGAAATCTGCTGGGGCGGCATGCACTCGTGGCGTGACATGCTCAACCTGCTGGAAGAAACAGACATGCAGGGCACGGTCGGCTTTCAGGCAGACCTGGCGCACACCTATCTCTACCTGCTGGGCTACAACGCACCCGAACACGCGCTGCTGAAGGAAGGCTACAGCGAGGAAGAGTTCTGGGAAGCGTATAAGACGATGACGGACCATCTTCGTCCCTGGACCATCGACTTCCATGTCGCCCAGAACGATGGCAGCGTGCACGGCACCGGTTCGCACGATAAGACCGGCCGCCACTGCCCGGCGGACGATCCGAACGGTAAGCTGGACATTGTGAAGTGCAGCGGCTACTGGCTGGAAGGCGCCGCCGATCGTGGCATCAAGCACATCTGCTGGGATGGCTGTATGTTCTCGAACGAGCTGCTGGAAACACCTTCGACCTGGAACACTATTTTAGGCGTGATGCAGAAAGTGCGCGACGCACACGGCTGGAGCTAGTTTCCGCCGCTGCGCAGCTTCTTCTGGCAGGCGTTGAAGGGCGCCGTGCATCAACGTGTCATGCGCGAGGATTGTCATGCGTGCCCATCGATCCACATTATGGTTGCTTCCGCTTGTTGTTCTGCTGTTTGCTGCCGGCTGCGGCGAAGAACCACAGAAGCTGCGGAAGACGCCCTTCATGCCGCCCAAATATGAATATGGCATCCTGCCGGAAGAAGTGAAATTCAGCGATGACGTCACGGCCAACGTGGACGAGGCGGATCTGGAACTGACTTTCACCGGTCGCGATGGGATGACCGTTGATCTGGAAACGTATCGCGATAAGAAGAACGTGCTGCTGGTGGTGATGCGTGGGTTCAGCGGCGGCGAATTCTGCCCGTACTGCACGGCACAGACGTCGCGATTGTTGCGCAACTACGAGAAGTTTTCAGAACGCGAAACCGAAGTCGTGGTTGTCTATCCTGGCGTGGCGGGTACGGCGGACGACTTTGCCGAACACGTTTCCAAAGCCGTTGAGAAAGATGACAGTAAGTTTCCGTTCCCGCTGGTGCTTGATGAAGATCTCAAGGTGGTGAATCAGCTAGAGTTGAAAGGCGACCTGGCAAAGCCCGCCACCTACATCCGCGACAAAGCAGGCAAACTACGGTTTGCGTACGTCGGCAGCGACCGCAGCGACCGGCCATCGCTCAAAGCAATCTTTAACGAGCTTGATAAGATCCAGAGTCCATGAACACGTCTTCAGGCGACAACGGCCCGCGCGAGGATACCGGCGCCAGTGACGAATCTGAAACGCAGGAGTTCGACGCCCTGCAAGAGGGAGAGGCTTCCCTTGACGATCTGACCGAGAGTGAAAGCTGGTTTATTGAATTCACCGGCCGGCGGTTTCAGGTCCCTACGACCATCGCCGCTTCTCTGGTAAAAGACGCCCGGCAAAGCGGTGAGCAGCCGCACCAGCTGGCGCTGCTCCGGGGCGTGTTCGACGCGGCGCAGACCAGCATTATCGAAACGCTGCAAAAGCCCCGCAATACGCTCAAGGACTTTGAATTCAAAGATGTCCTCGGCCGCGGCGGCATGGGCGTTGTCTATCTGGCGCGGCAGATCAGCCTCGACCGGGCAGTGGCGGTCAAGACAATTCTCGCCGGCTCGAAGTCTGGCCCCGACCGGTTCGAGGCGGAAGGCCGCACCATCGCCCGGCTGCGGCACCCGAACATCGTCGCAGCGTACGATCTTATCCGTCAGGGTGGGCGGTTGTATCTGGTGCTGGAACTGCTGGAAGGTGAATCGCTGGAAGAACGGCTGGATCGTCAGCAGACGATGCCTGAGATTCTTACCTGGCAACTCATCCGCCAGGCCGCTGCTGGTCTGCTATACGCCGCCGGCGAAAACGTCGTGCACCGCGATATTAAACCTGGCAACCTTTACTTAACGCAGGCGCCGCCCGGATTTCCGCTGCCTGCCGGTGTGCCGTTGCTGAAGCTGACTGACTTCGGCCTGGCTGCACTGATTGATAGAACGACAATGGAAGACGAGATGCGTCTAACGGCGCACGGCAAGGTTCTGGGCACACCGGCCTATATGGCGCCGGAACAGTTGAGCACTTCTGAAGTCGATCACCGTGCGGACATCTACGCGCTGGGTGCGACGGCCCATCACATGATGAGTGGCAAGCCACCGTTTGCGGGCGAACCGTTTACGCGGCTGCTGGTGCGGAAATCGAGTGAGCCGCCGCCACAGATTTCTTCTTTACAGATCGGAATTTCCGCCGCCTCCTCGGAACTTGTCGCCCGGTTGTTGCAGACCAGTCCCGATGACCGGCCGCAGACCTATGAAGAAGTGATCCGCGAGATCGATGCGTTGCTGCCAGTGCTCGAAGAGTTAGACACCGGCAGCGGCGATGCAACGGATGCCGAAACACGCGTGATGTCTGCGCTACCAGGCAGCAACACCGTGGTTCAGTCAACCATCATCACAGACCGGCAGGTAGCGGACGGAAGTGCAGGAAGCGACGCGGCGCCAGCACCGGGCAACGGTAAATTCCGCCTGCTAATGCTCGCCGCAATTGCTGCGTGTCTTGTTGCCGTTATTGCAGGGGCAGCCATCTGGTTGGCCGGCCCGGCGGAAACACCTGCTTACGCGACGAGGATGCGACCGGCCGGCGCCGCCGTGATGTTGTTCAATGGTGAATCGCTTGCGGGCTGGAAAGCTTCCCGCGGCGTCACCCGCCCCGCCATCGACGCCGAAGGCGGCAGCGTGTTAGAGATCAACGGCGCCGCGGTTCGGCCTTTGCCAGAGTCGCCGTGGTTCAGTTTGTCGATGGGTGTCGATCTTCAACAGGGCGAAGGTTTCGAACTTTACTTCGCCGCAGCAGATGCATCGGCGCCGCCCGGCTTTATCGTCAGCATCGACCGTTCAACACTTCGCGTGATGAAGCACACCACGCCGCAGACACCCATCTTTGAACAGGCCCTACCAGCAGGCACATGGAGCGGAGATGGTACGGAGCCTTCTTACCATACGCTGACGATTCATCGCGAACCTGGGCAGTGGGTCATCGCATTGGGGGAAACGGGCGTCAACCTGCCGCCACACACCCGCGACGTCGCCACCAAGTTAATCATGCAGACCCGCGGCAGCGTGTTGCTGGAGGGAATCGAATTCTCTCCGCTACAACCTATTGAAGCAGCAGCAGGTGAAAGCACCGGTGGTTGAACGTACTTGCTGCTTCAACATTTGTTGCCTGCCGGACCGGGACGCGGCTACAATAGCAGATCAACTGCTGCCCCTCCTTTCACCCACCTCACCCTCTGCGGCCTATGATTTTGCGGCATAAAACTGCGGCGTTGTTTTTCATTGGCGCTCTCGTTGCGGCATTTAACACCACCTTTGCAGCAGAGCCGCCAAGCTTTGAACTGGATGTGATGCCCGTGCTGACCGCCCGCGGATGCAACGCGGGGGCCTGTCATGGGAAGCAGCGCGGACAGAATGGTTTTCAACTGTCGCTGCTGGGCTTCGACCCGGATTACGACTACGCGGCGCTGGTCAAAAATGCACGCGGCCGGCGGGTGTTCCCTGCTTCGCCCCGCAACAGCTTGCTGCTGCAAAAGGCTGCGGGTCAGTTGCCGCATGGCGGCGGTGTTCGCTTGCCGGTGGATGGCGACGATTACCGCACCGTACTGGAATGGATTGAAGCCGGCGCCCCGCGGGCAAATGAAAACGAACCATCGCTGGACCGCGTTGAATTGCAACCCGCCAACGCCTCGCTACTTACCGGCGGTCAGAAGAAGCTGCGGATGATGGCGTACTATTCCGACGGCACGAAACGCGATGTAACGGCCCGCAGCAGTTATCAGTCGAACGCGTCAGCAGTGGCCAAAGTGGACGACGCCGGCAACGTGACGGCCGGACCTATCCCAGGCGAAACCGCGGTGATGGCCCGCTATATGAACCACATTGATGTCTGCCACATTGTGATTCCGCTGGCAGAGCGTCCGCCCCCAGAGGTTTACGAAAAGCTGCCACGCAACAACCTGGTGGATGATCTGGTCTGGCAGAAATTGCAGAAGCTGGGGCTGAAGCCTTCGGAAGGTATTTCCGATGCAAAGTTTCTGCGGCGTGTACATCTGGACCTGATCGGGCGGCTGCCCACGCCAGCAGAAGCACGCGCGTTTCTTTCCAGCAAAGATAAAGACCGCCGCAGTAAGCTGGTCGATGCGCTGCTTGAGCGGCCGGAATACGCAGATCACTGGGCGCACAAATGGGCGGACCTGTTGCGGCCCAATCCGTACCATGTGGGCATTAAAGCCACGCTGAATTACGACAACTGGATCCGTCAGCAGTTCCGCCAGAACAAGCCTTATGACCAGTTCGTCCGCGAGCTAATCACCGCCCGTGGCAGCACGTTCCGCAACGGCGCCGTGACGATGTTCCGCGACCGCCGCAGCCCGGAAGAAATCACCACGCTGGTCAGCCAGTTGTTCCTGGGTGTGCGTCTGGAATGTGCGCGGTGCCACCACCATCCGTTTGAGAAATGGGGCCAGGACGATTTCTACAGCTTCGCGGCCTACTTCGCACGCATTGGCCGCAAGGGCCGCGGCATCTCGGCGCCGATTTCTGGTAGCGAAGAGATCATCACCAACGGCGAGAAGGGCGAAGTTTCGCACCCGCTGACCGGCGATGTGCTTCCGCCCAGACCGCTGACCGGCGAGACGCAGGAGATTGGCCCGCAGCAGGACCGGCGGCAGGCTCTGGCGCGGTGGATGACGGCGCCGGACAATCCGTTCTTTGCCACGGTGCAGGTCAACCGCGTGTGGGCGGACCTGATGGGCCGCGGCATAGTGCATCCCGTGGATGACATCCGCGCGACTAACCCGCCGGTCAACGGGCCGCTGTTAGACGCTTTGGCGAAGTATTTCCGCGAGCAGAATTACGATCTGAAAAAGCTCTTGAAGCTCATCACCACCAGCCACGTTTACGCGCTGAGTTCGATCCCCAATGACACCAATGTGGCGGATACGCTGAACTACAGCCGGCACTACCGCAGCCGTCTGCGGGCTGAAACGGTGTTCGACGCCGTGGCGGATATCACTGGTCAGCCGCACCGCTTTGCGGCGATGCCGCCAGGCTCTATGGCGACGCAGATCTGGACGCACCGAGTGGGTTCCGTGTTCCTTGATACCTTTGGCCGGCCGAACCCGAATCAGAACCCGCCTTGCGAACGGTTAGGCGGCTCGACGGTGACGCAGACTTTGCATTTAATGAATTCACCGCAACTGTACGCCCGCGTCACGTCCAGTAAAGGCCGGGCGGCGGAGCTGGCCCGCAGCGATTTGACGGACCAGCAGGTTGTTGAAGAACTGTACCTACTGGTTTACAGCCGCCTTCCCGACGAAGAAGAACAAACGATCGCAGCCCGCCGCTTTGCCGCCAGCGAGGGCGACCGCACCGCCGCCGTGCAGCAATTGATGTGGGCGCTGCTCAATACTCCTGAATTTATCATCGGTGATTAACCATGACTGTAGTTGTCTGGCACAACCCGCGTTGCTCCAAGTCCCGCCAAGCCATTGAAGTCCTCAAGGCGGAAGGCGTAGAGCCTGAAGTGCGTCTGTATCTGCAAGACGCTCCGTCCAAAGAAGAGATCGAGAGCCTGCTGAAAAAGCTGGGCGTGCCTGCCAGCAAAATCCTCCGCGAATTCGAAGACGATTTCAAAGCGCTCGATATTGAAAAAGACGCTGAAGACAGCGTTCTTATAGAAGCAATGGCCAACAATTCACGCCTCATCGAACGGGCGATTGCCATCAACGGCGACAAAGCCGTGATCTGCCGCCCGCCGGAAAAAGCGAAAGAGGTTCTCTAGCGCGACACATGACCGAACGCGAATTCCTATCCGCTATCCGTGCGAACCCGGACGACATGCGCCTGCGTCTGATGTTTGCGGACTGGCTGGAAGAGCGCGGCGATGATCGTGCGACGGGCTTCCGGCAGATGGAACGCACGGTGATTGCGGAAGATTACGTCGGCCTGAATGCGGGCGACGGTATGTATTATGTCTACGGCGATAGCGAAGGAGACGGCTTCGGCGACGGCGCCTATCATGGTGACGGACACGGCGATGGCGGTTCAACGGCGAACGGGCAGCAGGTGAACTTTGACGGCAACCTCGGCGGCGTGGACGATGTCCGCCGCTTGTCGCAGAATGCGCGGCACAAGCATGTAATCGGCGCCGGCGCGGCAGGCCAGTGTACGCTGAAGTTTCTGCCTTCAGCGCACGGGTTGCCTCGTGAGTAATTCAAGGCGACTATTCGCTTGAGAGCTTGAACTCAAAGTGGTTCGAGCCTGGCACGACCTCCTTCACCAGGGCGCCGTCCTTCTGATACCGGGCGGGAACTTTCTCTGGCACTTCTACATCGTTGCCATCTTTGTCGGTGCGCGTCGTCGCCGTAGAGATGCGGACGTTGTACTTACCGGCCATGGCGCCGGATGCATCGCGAAGATACTGAAGTTCGAAATTGCCATCCGGCCCAGTGACTCCCATGGCGGGACGCCCACCTTCAACGGGCGAGAATTCCACTTCTGCTTCCGGCAGCGGCTCTCCGTCCAGGGTGACCGTTCCTGTTACGGATTCTGTCTGACTGCATCCAATCAGGGCGAAAATCGCCAGAACCATAACACACGACAGCAATCGAAAACTCATAATAACTCCTGGAGGATGTTCCTGGCATGGTGTAGAAGAACCGTTGTCAGTCCGCCACCCATGTAAGATACGCCCGGCGCGTAGGAACGCCGGGCATATTATCGGATGGGTGTGACCCAATAGCAAATGCGGTCAGCAATCGCTATGGCTGCGAGAAGACTTTACCATCGTTGCGGATGCCCAGCAGCTGATACACGCCTGGGTTGCCGCTGGCCAGTTCCTGGCGCCGCGTGTTGTTGCTGTTCTGGTTGTTGTGACCACTTAGCACGCGGTAGTTGATGGTATCAGGAATAAAGTGCACCGAACCATCGGCGTAGGCGAACAGGGCGCCGCCGGGGTGTTCGCTGGCAAACCCTTCCACACACTGATGAGAACCGTTGTTTGCATGGTTCAGCGGCCGGGAAACGCGGCCCATCGTATAGTCGGCGCCCTGTGGACCGCCGCCAGTAACGTTGCGGTTGCCGACCCAGGCTCCTTGAGCGCAGAACTCGTTGCGTTCACCGATCATAAAGGTCTGCGAAGTTCCATCGGTAATGTCGCGGAAGGCAATATCGCTGCCGCGGTGTAACACGCCATTGTTGTTACGGTCATCAACATCCCAGTAACCACACACGCCGATGTAGTTCGACTTGCCCACGCGGAAGCTACCCGGCAAGCCCGCGTCACCCCGGAAATTCCGGCCAGTTCCGCCATTCATCTGACCACCGTCCATCAGATGGTTGCCTGTGTCTGAGGGGCAGATGAATGCGTCCAGTTTGGTCTGCACTAGTGGCCGTAAGCCCGAGACATCGAGCGTCTGCTTAAGATCCCTCTGCCCGACCTGCAGCTGGTCGTAGAGGTTTTCCTGCTCAATGAAGGGCAGAATGTGGGCGCCCCAGCCCCACATTTCACGGCTTCCATCACCACTGTGATCGCCGCCAGCGGGAAACTGGCCGTAAGTGTCATGGTGATTGTGCATCGCCAGGGCAAGCTGCTTCAGATTGTTGTTGCAGGAACTGCGTCGCGCCGCTTCGCGGGCGGCCTGAACCGCGGGCAGCAGCAACGCCACCAGCACACCAATAATGGCAATCACCACCAGCAACTCTACAAGCGTAAAACCACGCCGGGAAGCGTGGGTCATAAGAGACTCCTTCAAGTTGGAACGAGAGCACAGAAAAGATGTGTCTGAGAACCCCCCAAAAAAGACGAGAGTGGAACTAGGGGTTTCTCTGATGTTTCAGGGTAGAGATTATGGCGATCTTGTCAAGAATAATGTTGTTTTTTCGAAAATTTTCCAGGAATCTGCGAATCCACCCACCCAAAAGGACTGCTAGCTTCGGCTGGTGCGAAGAAGATGTCGCACCATGTGCGCATCATTCGGCGCGCGACTTGCAGATTCGATATTTGTGCACCGCGTTATGCCAATTCGACCGGCAGACGCATTTTTGACTTTAGCAACTCTTTGAAACGGAGGCATTGAAATGACTCAAAAGAAACATTTGACTATCGTAGCGACGCTTCTCGTCGCGGGAGTTCTACTTGCGGTAGGCATTGCCGTTCCGCCGCAGGCGCTCGAACAGCTTGCACTGGCTGACCAGCCGTCGCGGCCCGTGCTTACACCCGCACAGATCGATGCTGCCAATAATCTGTCCGGCGCCTTCAAGACGGTGGCGAAGTCCGTCAGCCCTTCCGTTGTGAGCATCAGCAGCGTTAAACGCGCCAGACCCTCGCAGACACAGCAGCGACGCTTTAATAACGACGGCCTGCCGCCCGAATTCCGTCGCTTCTTCGGAGAGGATGTCTTCAAACGCTTCTCTCAGGAATTGCCTTCGCCGCAACAGCGCAGGCAGCAGGGTCTGGGATCGGGCGTTGTGATGACGAAAGATGGATACATTGTCACCAATAACCATGTCGTCAACGGCGCCGACGAAATCACCGTTACCTTTGACGATGACCGGCAGCTTCCCGCATCCGTAGTTGGCACCGATAAGGCGACGGATATCGCGGTACTGAAAGTCGAAGCTACCGGCCTTCAACCTGCACGATGGGGCAAGTCCACCCAGCTTGAAGTAGGCGATTGGGTGCTTGCCGTAGGCAGTCCCTTCGGGCTTGATCATACGGTCACCGCAGGCATCGTCAGTGCGAAGGGTCGCGCTAACATGGGCATCACGGATTACGAAGACTTTATTCAGACTGACGCTGCAATCAATCCAGGCAACAGCGGCGGTCCATTGCTGAATCTCCGCGGTGAAGTCGTGGGCATCAATACGGCCATCGCTTCCCGCAGCGGAACCAACATGGGCATCGGCTTTGCGATACCCAGCGACATGGCCAGCCAGGTCATGCAGAAACTGGTGACCGACGGCGAGGTAAAACGCGGCTACCTTGGCGTGATGATTCAGGACCTGAACGCGGGCCTGGCAGAGTCGTTCAGCTTCGATGGCACAGATGGCGTACTGGTAGGTGATGTTGTGAAAGACGGCCCTGGTGCAGCCGCCGGGTTGCAACCGGGCGATATCGTTCTTTCCTTCAACGGTAAGCCGGTCAGCAACGCCACTCAACTTCGCAACGCTGTGGCGGCAACGCCCGTCGGCCGGCAGACGCAACTTCAGGTGTTCCGCAACGGTAAAACCCTGACGTTGGCCGTGAGAATCGCCGAACTCGAAGACAAGTCAGAGGTCGTCTCAAAAGCTGCTGAGCAGCAAAGCAGCGACTTCGGCGTTACCGTTCAGACGCTGACACCCGGTCTGGCGAAGCAACTTGGCTACCCGGACAAGGATGGCGTTGTCGTGAAGGCCGTAGAGCCTTCTACGCCCGCCAGTTCCATTGGCATTGAAAAGGGCGACATCATCGTCTCTGTGGCGGGTTCCACCATTTCGACGGCGGAATCTTTCCAGCACGCCATCAGCAAGCAAGACTTGAAGTCAGGCGTCCGCCTGCAGATCTGGCGTGACGGTGTCCGGCGCTACCTTTTCGTTAAGAACGGCTAATTAAAACGCCAACGCAAACAACGCCGCGAGCCAGGCAAACCGCCAAGCTCGCGGCGTTTTCTTGCGCCTGCCGTGCAGCAGAGTCGCCTTTCAGTCCGATGCCAGTTAACTATTCGTCGCGACGCGCCCTGAGGTCAGTGCAAAACTTGACGCCAGGGCCTTTCCCGGTGATTCTGTAGGCCCAACCTTACACAGAGAGAAGGACTCGATGCTCGCATTCAAATCGCATCTGTACCGTGTGGAGATTTTCGGTGCGCTGACTCTGCTCCTCTGCTTCGCCGGCTGCGAACGGGAGCTACAAAGCACCAGATCGGTTGCGGGCGCCAATGACCAGAGGTTTACGGAATCACTCGCCGGGAACTGGGCAGTTTCGCCTTTTAAAGATGAGCCGGAACGCACGGTTTCCATCAAGCGGAAAGATTCCCGGTCAAGCGACTACATCGCAAAAGTACGTGACAAGAAAGGGATTGTGCTGGCATCGTACACGCTTCGATTGCTCGAAATTGGTGACTACGAGTTCATTGAACTTGAAATTACCATGCCGGAAGACACTCCCAAAGAACAGCGTGACACCATCAATGGCAAACCCCTGGAAAGAGTCTTTTTGACGTGGCGGTTCACAAAGGCGAAAGACACGCTGCGTCTCTGGGAATTTGAAGACAAGACAGCGCTCAACACTCTGCCGCAATCCGAAGTCGTCCGCCCGCAAGCTAAAGACGCTAAGAAAAGCAAACTTGCAGATTGTTCAACCGAAGTGCTTCGCAAATTCCTCGTTGAAAACGGGAAACAGATGACCAGAAAATTTGTCGAGCTGACCCGCTATGAGTAGTCAACGCTAGGTCAACGCGTGCATTCCAGATCATTTGCGTTGCAGCTTTAGCGGCGCCAGCAGCGTCTTCGCGCAGAACCTCCATCGCTTTCGCGCAATCTTCGGCATTCCTTTGCCGTAAATCCTCGTTTCTGCAGTACCCGTCCAGGCGGTTGTTATCATGACTCCACGGTCGCTCTGTATTGCAGCGGTTGCAGTGCACTGGCCGGTGGATGTTCTTGCGGGAAGTGTCTCATGTTGCTGCGGATAAATGTGTTTCTGCTGGTGCTGTTTGCCGGCGCCTCTTGCCTGTTGGGCCACGACGGTCCGGACCCGTTGGCGCATTGGCGTTGCGACGCCGCATCGGTTGTGGATGCCGGAGACGGCGCCACGCTTCGCGCGCGGCTGGGACCAGAAGGAAAAATCGTTGGCAAGCATCAGTTGCTTCAAGAGAAGCAATCGTCCTGCCTGTTCCTTCGTGGCGGCGAATGCGGCGTGCAACTGGCTGCTGACTTTACCGCGGCGAAGCAGTTTCTGCCGGAAAAGGACTTCACAGTTTCTGCATGGATCTCGGTCGATCAACCGCTGGAATGGGGCGGCCTGCTGGGCGTGATTCAGGATAACGGCTCTGTCGAGTCGGGCTGGATGCTGGGCTATGACCAGACGACGTTTACCTTCGCCGTGCGTGGCAAAAACGGCCCTGGCAAGTTGACCTATCTGAAGGGAAAGACGCGGTACGAAGCGGGCAAGCTATACCACGTTGCCGCCGTGTACGACGGCGCGGTGATGCAGCTGTTTGTGAATGGCAAGCTGGAAGCCGAAAGCAAAACGCAGTCGGGCGCCATCGTTTATCCCAAGCGGGCGCCATGGATGTTGGGCGCCTACCGCGACGACAACGAATTCCACGGTCATCGCGGCAGAATCTACGAGATGAGGCTATACGACGCGGCGGCCAGACCTGCAGGTATTCAGCACGAATTCGCACACAATGCGGGTCTTGCCGCGCTGCCGGCGGTGAAGATTTCC
The DNA here is from genome assembly GCA_965233625.1 of Pirellulaceae bacterium. Classification (GTDB taxonomy): domain Bacteria; phylum Planctomycetota; class Planctomycetia; order Pirellulales; family Pirellulaceae. The sequence goes on along the minus strand of OZ247499.1, from coordinate 3,991,522 downwards.
GACCCGCCGGAATTTGTCGTGGAGCCGTACCTGCAGCACGGTACGCAGACCTCAATGACCGTGATGTGGCGGACCAACCGGCCCGGCCGATCGATCGTACACTACGGCGAAACAGCCGCTTGCGGGCAGAAAATCGAAGCGAAGGAGAACGCAGAAATTCATGAAATGAAGATCGCGGACCTGAAGCCCGAGACGCAGTATTTCTACCGCACAGAAACACGGTTCGAAGGCGGCGACCCGCTGCAAAGTAAAGTCTTCACCTTTCAGACGGCGGTTAAGCCTGGCACGCCGTTCGCCTTTGCGGTGATCAGCGATACGCAGGGCAACCCGGAGGTTTCCGGCAAACTTGCGCGGCACGCCTGGGGGCAACGGCCCAGCTTTCTGCTGCATCCGGGCGATCTGGTTTCTACCGGCGGCAACGCATCGCACTGGACCCAGCATTTCTTTCCCGGCATGCGGCCGCTGATTAACTACGTGCCGTTTTATTCGGTGCTAGGCAATCACGAACAGAACGCACGCAACTACTTCGACTACGTTTCGCTGCCATCGCCGGAATACTACTACGAGTTTTCCTACGGCAACACGCAGTTCTTTATGATCGACAGCAACCGCGACGTGGCGCCCGGCTCTGTCCAGTACAAATGGCTCGAGCAGGCGCTGGCCAGATCTACGGCGACCTGGAAGATCGTCTGCCACCATCATCCGCCATACTCTTCGGATGAGAACGACTACGGCGATCTCTGGAAAACCAACAAGTCCACCCGCGGTGATCTGCGGGTGCGGAAACTCGTGCCGCTGTATGAGAAGTATCAGGTGGACATTGTGTGGAACGGCCACATTCATTCGTACGAACGGACCTGGCCGCTGCGGAAAGATAAAGCCGTCGAGTCCGGCGCCCCGTTCTACATGATTACCGGCGGAGGCGGCGGCCATCTGGAAACGGCCGGACCTGTGCGGCCTTTCTTCCAGAACACGGTGCGGCACGGCCACCACTATGCGATGGTCCGCATCAATGGCAAGCGGCTGGAACTGCAAGTCTATGATTTAGAAAACCGCTTGTTCGACCAGATGGTTACAATCAAAGGCGTGAAGAAATAAAGATTTAATGCACGCCGCTGAGACCACCGAAGATGCAATCCGTTCACTCCTTGAATTACCGTTTAACGCAGTACGCAGCCATCGTGCTGCCCGTCATCTTTCTGATGTTGCCCGTCGCCGTGAGTGCGCAGAATCCCGCGCCGGTGAAGTTTGTGGGCGTGCAGAAGTCGCAGGAACTGGCCAGTGTGACCAGCGTTGCGATAAGCCCGCAGGGGAAGTTCCTGTATGCTTCCGCCTGGCGGGTGAAAGCCAACTCAGCCTTCACCCGCGATCCGCAGAACGGAAAACTTACCGCGCTGCAGACGGTCAGCGATCCGCAACTGCTAGACGGCGCCACGGCCCTGCGGCTGAGCAACAGCGGTAAGCTGGCCGTTTCTGCTTCGTTCCGCTCCAAGACGCTGACGCTGTATAGCCGCGATCCAGACAACGGGCTGCTGACGCTGCTCGATATCAAGACGCACCGGTTTGGCGGTGTGATGGGATTGAGCTTCGCCGTGGATGCGGTTTTTTCCGCCGACGATAAACATGTGTTTGTGCTGAATGTGAACACCGGCGTCACCTCGTTTGCCATCGGCGGTAAACCCGGCGACGAGCGTCTGACGTATGTTGGCCAGAACCAGATTGCGGGGCTGCTGAACCCGCGGGGCATCGCCGTGCATCCCGATGGCGAAACGGTGATCGTCCCCTGCAAGAAGTCGCACACGCTGTATGTGCTCAAGCGCGACGCCAAAACGGGCAGTCTGAAACTGCATCAGAAACTCACTGACGGAGAGAACAACACACAGGGTCTGGAAGGCTGCTTCGGCGTAGACATCGCGCCGCAAGGTGACTTCGTTTACACCACGTCGGGCAGGTTCGGCGGCGATAACGCGATTGGCGTGTTCCGCTTTGACAAGAAAAAGAAAACACTCACGGTGGTGCAGGAACTGATACAAAGCGCCGCATCCAACCAGATCCCCGGCTTCGCCGGCGGCAACGAAATCGCCGTTAGCCCCGATGGCAAACGCGTGTACGTTGTCGCAACGCTCAGCGGCTCACTTGCTACGCTCAGCCGCGATGCACAAACCGGCAAGCTCAAACTGCTAAGCATCATCAGCAACGCCAACCTCAAAGGCGCCGCCGGTGTCGCCGTGTCACCCGACAATAAGTTCGTCTACGTCGCCGCCGAAGAAGCCGGGCAGATCGCGATCTTCCAGGCTCAGTAACTAAGAGTCTGAGACTTCAACTATGCCCAAAAATTCATACGAATCACCGCGTGGCTCAAACCGCCGGCCCAGTTCCTGGTGGCTGTTAGCTGCTGGCGTAGTGTACTTACTTTCGATCGCAGCCCACCTCGCGCTATTCACTTTCATCACCGTGTTCACGAAGTTGCACTTCCCAGACCCGCTTACTGCTGGATTTCGCATTCTAACAATCCTTTCGCTGGTGCTGATGACCCCTTTCATCCTTGCCCTTGTCATAGCAATTGCAGTCTCATTAATCTGGAAGTTGACATATCTGGACGCATACGCCGTCAGCATTAAATGGTGTCTTTATCTCTGTTCCGCGGGACTGGTTCTAATATTTTGTTCCTTTGTCAACGACGTCGTTCGATTCTGGCACCAACTGCAACCGTGACATTCCTAAGACTACCATCGCAGTTGTGAGGCAATGAGGTGTACTACGAATGCAAACGGTGCAAAGCCGAAGAGTTCCGCGGCCTGCTGCCCGGCACGACTTGCGGAATGTTGCTGGCGGTTGATACGGGTATTTGCGCCGGTGGTCTGCTTATCGCTACCGACATTTTTTTCCCGGATGGTCTGGGATGGTGGTGGCTTCTTGCCGCACCAGCCATCTTCGCGTTCGCACTGTTTCCCTGTTCGTTCATCCTTCATCTGGTGGTCTGCACCCTTGAATGGATGCTGATAAGTGTATTTCCATGCCGCGAATGCGGGTCGCACTGGTTTTCATTTGGGCGCACATACGGATTTGGCTTGTAGGGAAGGCGTGGTCTTGATTCAGGCGTAAAGCCCATCCACGGCCATAATTACGGGCGCCACGTGGGAATTCGCGTTATAATGAAATTTCCTACCTGTCATTCTCTTGAAACCTACTTTCCGCTGGCGCCTTGCAATGCTTGATATCACTGGAAAAGGAACCGCCCACACCTGTAATGGTGTGACCCGTCGCGACGTGATGAAGGTCGGCGCTCTGGGGGCGCTGGGGCTGTCGCTGCCGCAGTATCTGGCAGCGAAAGAACGCGGGGCGATTGATAAGAACCATGACAATCGCTCGGCGATTATGATCTTTAACCTGGGGGCGCCCAGCCAGCTTGACACCTTCGATATGAAGCCCGACGCGCCGGCGGAAATCCGCGGCCCGTTCAAACCGATTTCGACCAAAGCCGATGGCATGCAGATCTCTGAGATTCTGCCGATGCACGCCAAGGTGGCCGACAAGTTTTCGCTGGTGCGAAGCTGTTACCACAAGGGCGCCGCGGTGCACGATGCAGGCTGGCAGATGATGCAGACCGGTCGTCTGTTCACCGGTGGCGTTAACACGCCGCACATGGGATCGGCCGTCAGTTACCTCCGTGGCCGCAAGACGGATCTGCCGCCGTTTGTGGTGCTGCCGGAGACAATGGGCCGTGGCGGTGGTAATCTGCCCAACGGTCAGGCAGGCGGTTTCGTTGGCAAAGCGCACGATCCGTTTTCGCTGCAAGCTGACCCTTCCAAGCCCAATTTCCAGGCGCCCGATCTGCTCCCGCCCTCATACATTGGCGAGGCACGGCTGGAACGTCGCCGCCGGATGCGGTCCGTCGTGGATGACACGGTCAAGCACTTTGAAGCCAGCGAAAACGCGCAGCTGCTGGATGAGAATTTTCAGGTCGCCTACCGCCTGATGACCAGCAAACAGGCACGCGAAGCCTTCGATCTTTCCAAAGAATCGAAGGCCACCCGCGAGCGTTACGGAATGACACGTTTCGGTCAGTGCTGCCTGCTGGCCCGGCGGCTGGTGGAAGCGGGCGTCCGCTTTGTGACGATCAACACCTTCCTGACCGTGTTCGGCGAAGTCACGTGGGACATCCACGGCTCGAAGCCGTTTACATCCATCGAAGGCATGAAGAACATCGTGGCGCCCATGTACGATCAGGCCTACAGCGCACTGATCGAAGATCTGCACGACCGCGGCATGCTGGACGATACGCTGGTCTGCAACCTGGCCGAATTCGGCCGCACGCCACGCGTGAACCCCGCGGGCGGACGCGATCATTGGCCGCAATGCTTCACCTGCTACTTTGCTGGCGGCGGCGTGAAAGGCGGCCGTGTTGTGGGCAGCAGCGATCCCATCGGCGGTGTGCCCGCAGACCGTCCCGCCGGACCTGCCGAAGTGGCCGCGACCGTATTCCACAGCCTGGGCTTCGATCTCGAAACTCACCTGCCTGGCCCTGCCGGCCGCCCGTTCCCGCTGGTCGACTTCGGCACCAAAGAAATCAAAGAACTGTTTTAACGCTGGACATCGTCCACCAACCCGAATCGCAAGTTTTGAAGTTGCACACTAACCCGAAGCGCGAGCGAGGGGCGTTTGATTTGGATGCGAAAACAAGGGTTTTTGGCCGCATTACGCTGAAAAGGGTGGACTTCAACCGGCGGTGCGCTTCAGCTTCCGGCGTCCCTCGCTCGCGCTTCGGGTTGGTGTTTGCAGAGAATCCACCAGCTACAAACCACCATCCCACCTGCGATAAGTAAAACCATGCGTCCCACCGTATTCGCCCTGTTAACGCTCTTCGCTTCCACCGCTGTGGCGGACTTGCAGGTTGAAATCCTGCCCGGTTCGTTCACGCTGAACGGGTCCACCGCTAAACAGATGCTGGTGGTTGAGTCGCTCAATAGCGATGGTTACACCGGGCAGTTGCGCGCTAGCGATGAAGTGGAAATCAGCTTCACTTCCAGCGATGAAAAAGTCGTCGACGTTCGCTACGGCGTGGCGACGCCCGTGGGCGATGGGACGGCCACCATCACCGTCAAAGTGAAGCAGAGTGGTGAAGAAGCCACCGCCACTAGCCAGGTCACCGTCACTGGCGCGGGCCAGCCGCAGGCGTGGACGTTCCGCAATCATGTGCTGCCGGTGCTGGCCAAAGCCGGTTGTAACTCCGGCGCGTGTCACGGCGCCTTGGCAGGAAAGGGCGGCTTCAAACTTTCGCTCCGCGGTTACGATCCTGTCAACGATTACAAAATCATCACCCGTCAGGCGCGCGGCCGGCGGATTGAACTTTCGGACCCGGGCCGCAGCCTACTGGTGGCGAAACCGGCGGGCGACATCCCGCACAAGGGCGGCGTACGGCTGGAACGCCTCTCGGACGATTACAACGTGCTTGCCCGCTGGATTGCCAACGGCGCGCCCGCGCCGCAGCAGAACGACCCGCAGCTTGAACGCCTGGAAGTGCTGCCCGCTGCCGCGCTGTTGCAGCCGGGTGACAAACAGCAGGTGCTGGTGCGTGCCCACTATACCGATGGCAGTGTGGAAGATGTCACGCGGTGGGCGAAGTTCGCCTCTACTTCCGAAGCGGTCGCCAGCGTGGGCGAAAACGGCCTGGTCAGCGTGACCGGTTACGGCGAAGGCGCCATTACCGCGTGGTTCTCCAGCAAGATCGTCATTGCCCGTGTCACGTCGCCCTTCGCCAACAAGCTCAAGCCGGAGACGTTCGAGAAAGAGCCGCGGCGCAACTTCGTCGACCGCCTTGTGCTCAAGCAGTTGCAGCGATTGAACCTGCCGCCTTCGCCGCTGGCGTCGGACGAAGAATTTTTCCGCCGCGTGCATGTCGATACCATCGGCGTGCTGCCCACCATCGAGGAGACCACCGCTTTCCTCAAGGACGAGTCACCCGGTAAACGCGACAAACTAATCGAGGAGTTGCTCAACCGTCCTGAGTTTGTCGACTACTGGACCTATAAATGGTCGGACGTTTTACTGGTCAATGGCAACCTGTTGCGGCCCGGCGCGGTGAAGTCTTTCTACATGTGGATCCGCAAACATGTGAAAGAAGACACGCCCTGGGACGAGTTCACGCGGCAGATTCTCACTGCCCGCGGCAGCACCTTTGAGAACGGCGCCGCCAACTTCTACGCGCTGCATCAGACGCCGGAAGATATGACGGAGAACGCGTGTCAGGCTTTCATGGGCCTCTCGATTGGATGCGCGAAGTGCCATAATCATCCGCTTGAAAAATGGACCAACGACCAGTATTACGGCATGGCCAATCTGTTCTCACGCGTCCGCGCGAAGGGCTGGGGCGGAGACACCCGCAACGGCGATGGCAACCAGACGGTTTACGTCACGCAGTCTGGCGAACTGATGCAGCCGCTGACGGGCAAGCCGCAGCCGCCGACACCTTTAGATGGCGAGGCCGTTCCGTTCGACGCGCCGGGCGACCGGCGTGAACATCTGGCCAAGTGGATGACTTCGCCTGAGAACCCGTACTTCGCCCGCGCGATCACCAATCGCATCTGGGCAAACTTCTTTGGCGTGGGGCTGGTTGAACAAGTGGACGACCTGCGGATGTCCAACCCAGCCAGTAACGAGGAACTGCTGGCTGCCGCTTCTGACTATCTGAAGGAAAACAAGTTTCAGCTTAAGTCGCTGATGCGAGTCATTCTACAATCAGCCACTTACCAGCGCAGCAGCCAGCCGCTCCCTGGCAACCGCACGGAGAAACGCTTTTACAGCCGCTATTATCCGCGACGGATGAAGGCCGAAGTGCTACTGGATGCGGTGTCCAAAGTTACCGGCGCCGGCAGCCGGTTCACCGAGGTTCTATTCCCCGGCGGCGATAAAAAGGCGACCGATTTTTATCCAGCCGGAACGCGTGCTTTGGAACTGTACGACTCGGCCGTGGGTTCGTACTTTCTGAAAACCTTCGGCCGCAATCAACGCCGCATCACCTGTGAGTGCGAACGTAGCGACGAGCCAAGTCTGGTGCAGGTGCTGCACATCGCCAACGGCGACACCATCAACAAAAAGCTGCAAGCCAAAGACAACGTCCTTGCCCAGCAGCTCAAGGCGGAGAAGAGCGAAGCAGAACTGGTTGATGAGGCGTACCTGGCAGCGCTTTCCCGCCACCCGACGAAGAAAGAGAAAGACTCGCTACTCGCTGAATTCAAAGCAGCGGGCGACGACGAAAAACGCCTGGTGCTGGAAGATGTGTACTGGGCAATCTTCGCCAGCCGCGAATTTCTATTCAATCATTAGCAGTCGTTCTGGCTACGCCATCACTCATCAAAACCGATTGTCATGAGCACGCCACAGCCGCTGTGCTGATCCCCTTTCCGCGCGCAGCAGGCGGTACTTACCTGGATTGGGCTGCGTTGTATATATGGGCGGCGTTTGGGTGCGCATACGATGTTGTGGCGTTATGCAATCGCAACATATTGTCCCCTCGCCCCTTTGGGGAGAGGGTTAGGGTGAGGGGGTAGCGAGAAAGCGGGCGACCCCTCATCTGGCCTGACGGCCTGTCTTCTCCCCAGAGGGGCGAAGAGGGAATATGTTGTTGGCACAACATAATATCCGCACCCGCGGAGTTTGGGTCCTTAGGTCTTCCCCGTAATACGACAGTATCGATGACTGAGTTTGTAGAACTGACCGCACGTGAAGAGCAGGTGCTTGAGGAGAACCTTGTCTGGATTTTCGCATCGCCACGGAGCGGCACCAGCTGGACCTCTACCAGATTGCTGCGGCATGGCTGCTGTGTGATGAACGAACCGTTGATTGGTTCTCACCTGGTGGACTCGCGTGGACTGACGGATAAACGTCCGCGGCGGCACGAAGAAAACGGGGAGCGGGATTCTTATTTTTTCTGTAAAGAGTATGAAGACGTCTGGAAATTCTACACGCGGAAACTCATCCTCAACCGCATACATGCACAGTTCGGCGATCTAAGTAGCCGCATCATCATCAAAGAACCGAACGGTAGTTTTGGCGCCGATTTTTTATCTAGCCTTTTCCCGCGTTCGAGAATCATCGTGATGCTTCGCGATGGCCGGGATGTTATCAATTCTCAGATCACGGCATTGTCGGAAGGTGGTTATGCAGCCCAGCGTGCCGCGGCGCATTTCGAACCGCTTTCCGGCCCGCGTCGGCGCCACGCGATACAAGCCAACTGCGGGATCTGGAATCGTATCGCGGAGATTCTGTTAGATACTTATGACCAGCACGAAGCTACGTTACGTTATTTACTCCGGTATGAGGATCTGATTTCAGATACGCGGCGTTATCTGGAAGAACTATATAATTTTATTGACGTTGATATCTCCGGGGAACAGCTGGACGAAATCGTTGAAGCTACTGCGGCCCATAATCTTCCTCCGCATAAACGCGGTATCGGCACCACCATTCAGTTCGCCCGTTCCGGCGTCTGGAAAGAAGGTTTTAACGAGGAAGAACAGGCCATCCTTCATAACCTGATCGGCGAGACGCTCTCGAAGCTTGGCTACAAATGACCTGCGGAGAGTCACCGCATTTCATCCTTGCAACCCGGCTACATCAGATCTTCATAGACAGCGGTGCACGCTTCGCATCTAGCCTGGCAGGCCGAGTACAATAGCGCCGCGAGGTATTGTTTTGCGTAACCGCTTTCAAATGAACAGGCTAAGACGATGTTCCTACGATCTGGTGGCTTTGCGGCTGTAACAGCGTTGGTTTCCGGTTTCATGTTGCTGGCGGCAGCTCCGCTCCAAGCAGCTGAAGTTGTCGAGATTGCACCCGGCGTCAAGCCCAAGATTGACGGCAAAGAGGTTGACTGGATTTATGGCGATACGCTGCTGAAGAACGAAGAGATTTCGCTCGTCATCGCGGCGCCATTGCCAACACGCGACGCGAATCTGACGGTGCGGAACATCGGCGGTTCGATCCTGGATCTGACGCTAAACAAGCCGTCGAACGATCAGCTCAGCGCATTCATTCCCACCGCGGGCCGTTATTACTTTCACGATCCTAAGAAGGTGAAGACCGGCGGTGAAGGCGATACGGCATACTGGCAGTGCACCTCCTCAAGATCCGCGACCAAGGATGGCACCACCGCCACGGTGCGTTATAGCCTGTCCGGTAATGATCCGTTTGTAACAGCCACGCTGACGATTGAAGGTGAAGCGGCGGAGAAGGTTGCCGCGTACGACGGTGTGCGGGCGGATGGCGTGTTTTCGTTCAGCAGCACGGGCAGCACCGCGTATTGCAGCGATGCTTTCTTCCGTCAGACGATCGGCTTCCAGTGCCCGGATACAACCACGGCGCCCACCTGGAAACGTGGTCGCCCCAACCGGCTGCAGTACGGTGACGCTCTCGTGCAACGCGAAGCTGGCAAGCTGACCTGGACCGTGCGGCTGTACCCCGCCACCAGCACCATCGACCTGATCTCCGTAGCAGAGAAGCCGGGAGCAACATCGCAGATGGTGACGTTCACGGCGGATTCAGACATTGAGCCTGCCAGCGGCGTCGCTTCGGTCCTACGCGCAAAGATATCGTTGCTGGCTGCCGGCGCCGGCAAACGCGAAGACGCGGCTTCGTTTCAACTGCAGACCAGTGACAAAGGCATGGCACACGCCCGGCTGACGCCCGGTAAATATATCGCGGTGACGACATCCATTGGTTTCAAAGAGAAGACCGTGCCGTTTGAAGTCCTGGACAAAGCCGTGTCCGTCGCGATTCCCCTGGGCGAACCGTCGGGGCTGAACGCGGTTGTCACCAGTGGCGATGGAATGCCCGTGCCGTTCAAGGCCACCTTCTACGGTAAAGATGGTTCAAGGCCCAGCTTTGGCCCCAGCGCTACGCGGACGTTTGTTGAGAACTGTGTGTACGCCGTGCACGGTAAGTTTCATTGTCCGCTGAAACCCGGCGAGTATGAAGTGTATTTCAGCCGCGGTCCGGAATTCGCATCGGTCCGCAAGGAAGTGACGATCACCGCGGGTGAAATGCAGCTGGTGGAGATTTCGCTGCCACGCGTGATTGATACGCCGGGCTGGGTCAGCGCAGATCTGCACAGCCACAGTAGTCCCTCGGGCGATAACACCTCGGACCAGTATGGACGCGTCGAGAATCTGATCTGCGAACATCTGGAATTCGCCCCATGCACAGAGCATGCCCGCGTTAGCAGTTACACGCCGCACCTTCAGCAGATGAAGCTGGAACACCTGATGGCCACCTGCACTGGTATCGAAGTTACTGGCTCTCCGTTGCCAGTGAACCATCAGAACTCTTTCCCGCTGCTGCACCGCCCGCACACACAGAACGGCGGCGGCCCGCGCACTTCGGCCAACCCGGTTTTACAGATCGAACGTGTTGCGTTGTGGGACAAGGCTTCCGACAAAGTGGTGCAGATGAATCATCCCAACCTGCACCAGATTCACGGCGATGCAGACACCGACGGCAAGCCGGACAAAGGTTTCCGCGGGATGCTGAAATGGACGGACGTCATCGAAGTGCATCCGCTGGCGACGATCTTTCAGGACATCCCCAACAACCCACCCAACGTCCGCACCATGCGAGTGCCACTGTTTCAGTGGATGCAACTGCTGAACTACGGTTACCGTATCCCCGGCGCCATTAACACGGACGCACATTACAACCATCACGGCAGCGGTGGCCGCCGCATCTGGATCGCGAGCAGCACCGACGACCCGGCGAAAATCTCGACTGCCGAAATGGTCCGCCAGATTGAAGCCGGTCATATTGTGATGTCTACCGGGCCGTATCTATCGGTCAAAGGCGTCTCGAAAACTCACGATAAGCTAGCGCTTCCAGGCGACGATCTGATTGCAAAAGATGGCAAGGCTTCGTTTCAGGTAAGCGTGCAATGCCCGGACTGGATAGACGTCAACCGCGTGCAGGTCTTCATCAACGGACGCGCGAGTAAGAAGCACAACTACACACGCAGGACGGCGCCGGAGTTGTTTGGCGATCTTGAGTCGGTGCAGAAATTCAAAGCGACGATCAACGTCGAACTGGAGAAAGACGCGCACATCATCATCGCCACCATTGGCGAAGGGCTGACCATGGAAAAGATCATGGGCAGCGGAAAGCGGGCGCCCATTGCGGTGGCCAATCCCATCTTCGTGGATGTTGATGGCAAAGGTTTTCAGCACAACCACGATGATCTGGGGCTGCCGTTACCTGGGGCCGATGACATTACACATCACAGCCATCCGCACCCGCACCCGCACGATCACGACCATGAGCATGGCCATAAACATGATCATTCGCACAAGCATGGGAAGGAGTGATGCGTTGCGCGAAGCCTTGATGCTCTATGCGGCCATCGCGTGCTGCGCGCTGCCAGGGATGCTGGCGGCGCAGGAAAACACTGCCAAGCTTCCGCCGGGATATCAGCCTGCTGCAACGGATAAAGCTGCGGCGATGGCCAAGCTCTGCCAGGCAACGGCGGACACCGGCCTGTTCTCCGGTGCGGTCCTGGTGGCAAGCAGGGGCGAGGTGATTTACAAAGCGGGGTTCGGCAACGCGAATCACGAATGGGACATTGCCAACACTCCCGCAACAAAATTCCGCCTGGCGTCTGTCAGCAAACAGTTCTGCGCGGTCATCGTGCTGCAGCTAGTGCAGGAAGGAAAGCTGAAGCTAGACAACAAGATTACGGATCATCTGCCGTACTACCGAAGCGACACTGGCGACCGCATCACGCTGCATCATTTGCTTTCGCACCAGTCGGGCATCAAAGATTTTACGGCCAGCTACGACTACCGCGGCAAAATCGCCCGTATGTCTTTCGGCAAAGATGAATTCATCAAACTGCACTGCAGCGGCGATCTCTCGCACGACCCTGGCGCTATCTATAGCTACTGCAATGCGGGCTATTGCATCCTGGGCCGCATCATCGAGAAGGTCACGCGGAAATCTTTTCAGCAGAATCTTCAGCAGCGGATCTTCGACCCGCTCGGCATGAAAGATAGCGGCTATGACTCGAACCAGAAGATCATCAAGAACCGCGCTAACGGCTACGACTACGGCGCCTTCGGGCTGGAAAACGCTGAATACATCGAGATTGGAACTTCACCTGGCGCCGCAGGCGGCCTGTATTCCACCGTAGAGGACATGTACCGCTGGGACCGTGCGTTGTACACCGACAAGCTGCTGAACAAAAAGTATCGCGATCTGATGTTCACGCCCAACCGCGGCGTACCCGAAGTAAAAGCCGCCGGCGGCCGGCCGCACAGCATCTACGGGTATGGCTGGCAGATTTACACGCGCAGGCACCCGGTGACGCAGAAACGGGTGAAGGTGATCAATCACGGCGGCGCCATTAACGGGTTCCGCGCGATGGAGCACCGCCTTGTGGACGAAGACGCCTTCATCATCGTGCTGTGTAATCAAGGCGACCGCTTCGGTCAGAGCGAAGTCTGGAACGCCGTGGTCCGTCTCAGCGGTGAACTGCTGCATATTGTCACTGGGCAGCCCTATCGTCTGCCCGGCAAGCCGCGTAGGACACAGGATCAACGCCTGTTCGAAATGGTGCAGAAGCAGGGTGTGGAAGCCGCGATCGACTGGTTCAAATCCAACGGCAAGAAAGCGCCATGGGGCGGCGCGCTGTTGCCGGTGGCGAACCAGCTCATCAAAACCGGCCGCACTGCCGATGGACTGCGGATGATGGAATACGAAGCGGAGTCGACGCCCGGTAAAGTCTGGCTGCTGCGAAAAACATCGCAGGCGCACCTTGATTACGGCGACCCCCGTAAAGCACTCGACTACGCCAACCAAGGGCTAAAACTAAGGCCAGACGACGAAGCCTTTCAGAACATCAAACTGGAGGCTGAGCACACTACCGGGAAAAAGCAGCCGATGTAATCGCCGTCAGGGCTGCCCGTTTTGTGGTCAACCGGTAGAATAGACGGTTATGAAACATCTGCTTGATCCATCTTCCGACGTCAACGGCTGGCTGGCCAGTCAGGGGCAGACTGCGTACCGCGCGAAGCAGCTTGAAGAATGGGTCTATCAGAAGCGGGCGACGACCTTCGATGAAATGACCAGCCTATCGAAGGAACTTCGCAGCAAGCTGGCGGAGAACTTTCAGCTCTGGACCACCGAAATCGTCCGCCACACCCAGTCGCCCGACGGCACCGAAAAGCTGCTCCTGCAACTGCACGACGGCGGGCGGATTGAATGCGTGCTGCTGCGGGATGGCATCCGCCGGACGATCTGCGTGAGTTCGCAGGTCGGCTGTGCGATGGGCTGCGTGTTCTGTGCCAGCGGCCTGGACGGCGTCGAGCGGAATCTGACGGCCGGTGAAATTCTGGAACAGATGCTGCGGCTGGCGGCGCTGCTGCCCGAAGACGAACGCCTCAGCCACATTGTGATGATGGGCATGGGCGAACCGCTGGCCAATCTGCCGGAACTGACCAAGGCGCTTGCGCAGGCGACTTCTAACAAAGGCTTGAACATCAGTGCACGCCGCATCACGATCTCAACCGTCGGGCTTCCGCCAGCGATCAGGCGTCTAGCCGATACCAACAGCCGATATCACTTGGCCGTTTCGCTGCATGCGCCGGATGACGAACTGCGTAACCGTCTGGTTCCTGTGAATTCCAACACAGGTCTGGAAGAGATTCTGGACGCGGCGGACTATTACTTTGAAGTCTCGCGCCGCCGGCTGACGTACGAATACGTGCTGCTGGCCGGCGTGAACGACGCCCCGGAACACGCCCGCGCGTTAGCCAAACTGCTCCGCGGCCGCAAAGCGTTGATTAATATCATCCCCTACAATCCTGTTGCGGGCCTGCCATACGCGACTCCTTCGCAGGAAGCTCAGACAGAATTCCGGCAGATTCTGCAGCGTAGCGGGCTGGTCGTGCAATACCGGCAACGCAAAGGTGACAAAATCAACGCCGCCTGCGGGCAGCTCCGCCGTTCTTCCACCGGCACGGGCGACTCCCTGGTAACGCTTCAGTAGCCAAAATCGCGACGCACTATCGCCCTTCTAATTGCCCATAGCCTCCAGGTTGTGCAATCGCCATTGCATCGCCTAACGGCCCTCTAAGCCTCCATTTTATCCGTTTCTGCGGCATTTGAGGCTATTCACGCATTACGATCGCTGTTTACGCGTGGATTTTCCTGTAATTCTTTCATTATTAACATTCAGATGATTGATTTCACTCAATTGAATGCGCATAATCATTCATGATTAAGATAGGCAAATTGGAAGCTGAAAGTGCGAGGAGGAAGCCTGTGTCGATTGCGTCTGCTGATGGCCGCCGGGAGCGGTTGCTGGAATTGATCCGGCACAGCGGCTTCGCGTCGCTAAGAGAGTTGAAGAGTGAAACCGGCGTTTCGGAATCCACGATCCGGCGTGATCTGGATCACCTGGAAGAAACGGGCGTGGTAAAGCGGTCGCATGGCGGCGTGTTCTACACCGGCCCGTCGCCGGAATTGCCCCATTTTGACCAGCGTCAGGCGATTCATTGGGACAAGAAACAGGCCATTGCCCACGCAGCGGCCCCGCGGATTGAAGACGGAGATACGATTCTGCTGGATGGGGGAAGCACCACGTATGAGCTGGCGCGGTTATTAGTGGGACGGCCCCTGACAATCGTTACCAATTCACTGCCGGTAGCCAACCTTTTCGCATCGTCACCAGAATCCGAGCTAATCTTGATTGGCGGTTATGTACACACGGCCACGGGTGTTTCGTTGGGGCAATACGCCGACGAAATGCTGGCCAGACTGAACGCAAGGTGCGCGGTGCTAAGCGTCGCAGGCGCCGGCGAAAGCAGCACCACTGGCAATGCGGGCTTTTACAACAGCAACGCACTGCTGGTGGAAACAGAACGCATGATGATGAAATCCTCAGACCACGTGATGGTGGTCGCCGACAGCACCAAGTTCGGCCGGCGGAGTCTGGCCCAGCTTTGCGACATTGGCGAGATCGACACGCTGGTCGTGGACGATGCGATTGACACCCACTGGCGCCACAAAGTCACCAGCGCTGGCGTTGAACTGGTGATTGCATCCACGACAAATCACGAAGACAAGCAACCCGGAAACGGCGGAGAACCTCAGTAGATGATTTCGCAGTCCATCGACCGCAGCGTCATAGAGCGGATTGTCCGCCAGATCGTACACAAACAATCGCCCGGCAACGCGCCAGCTTCCAACGGATCAGCTTCCAGCGCGCCGGCACACAGCGGCAAGCCTTCGGAACTGGTGGTCAGCATTTCCGCCCGCCATGTACATCTGAGCGATGCCGATGTGGAAACACTCTTCGGGCCTGGTCAGACGTTGAAGCCGATGAAGGATCTGTATCAGGACGGCTTCTACGCCGCTGAACAGACCGTGATGGTCGTCGGGCCGCGGAAGCGGATGCTGCCGAACGTCCGCATCCTGGGGCCGACCCGTTCTTACAGTCAGGTGGAACTGGCGCTGACCGATTCCATCTCGTTGGGCATCGACGCCCCGGTGCGGCACAGCGGCGATATCGAAGGCACACCCGGCTGTGTCCTGGTCGGGCCGCATGGCGTGGTGGAATTGAAGCAGGGCGTCATCCGTGCCGCCCGCCACGTTCACATGAGCAACGCAGATGCTGCACGCTATGGCGTGAAGAACAAAGACTTCATGAATCTCCGCGTCACCTCGCCGCAGTGCAGCATTCTGTTTGAAGACCTGTTGGTCCGCGCCGACGAAACCAGCAAGCTGGAAGTGCACATCGATACCGATGAAGGCAACGCCTGCAATCTTGATAAAGCGGAAAGCGTGGAACTGCTGCCCCAGCAGCCATGCGGTTGCCACGCCTAATTTCTGCCCACGTAAATCTAAGTATTAGATTCTTCACCTTTTGTTAACTGAACAACAGACTCATTTTTCTTTAGAACGCTCAGGAGCTATTTAATGGCCAAGATTACCGAAGCGATCGGCATGATTGAGACGAAGGGCTTCATCGCCCTGGTTGAAGCCACCGACGCAATGATGAAGGCTGCCAACGTGAACTTCATGGGCTGGGACAAGGTCGGCAGCGGCCTGGTTACCGCCTTCGTAACGGGTGATGTCGCCGCTGTAAAAGCCGCCACCGACGCCGGCGCCACAGCCGCCAGCCGCATCGGCGAAGTGGTTTCCGTACAGGTCATCCCGCGTCCGCACGACGACATCAGCGTCGTTCTGCCCGCGCCTGCGAAGAAGACCGCCGCTAAGTAGTTATCAAACACTTAGAAATCTCTGAATCTAAGCAAACACCCAAAATCTTATACAAAGAAAAATCTCATGCAGAACGCAATCGGACTTGTTGAAACCAAAGGTCTGGTGTGCCTGGTAGAAGCCACCGACGCCATGGCCAAAGCCGCCAATGTGCAGATCGTCACCCGTGTTCAGATCGGCGGCGCCTACGTGACCACCATCGTGCAAGGCGATGTAGGAAGCGTCCGTGCAGCTGTTGAAGCCGGCGCCCAGGCAGCCACGCAAAGCGGCGAACTGGTCGGCAGCCACATCATTCCGCGTCCGGCTGAAGGTCTGGTCGAAGCCTACATGTCGTAGTCGCTTCGCCGCTGTCACTCGCCCCGCAGATATCACCATGGAGGAATGATGAAAGTTCTTGTCGCAAACCTAGGCTCCACCAGTTTCAAATACCGCCTGTTCGATATGAACGGCGAACAGCAACTGGCGCGGGGCGGGGTTGAACGGATTGGCGATGAAACGAGTGCATGCTTTGTCGAGATCAATGGCGAGCGCCGCGAAATCACGACGCCCGTTCCAGATCACGCAGTCGCCGTCCGGCAATGCCTCGACCAGCTTACCGATCCGCAACACGGCTGCTTGCAGTCTGCGGAGGAAGTGGCTGCGATTGGCTTTAAGGCGGTTCACGGCGGCAGAGTCAGCGGCGTGCAGCGGATTGATGACGATGTGCTTGCAGCCATGGAGGAAATGAGCCAGGCCGCCCCGGCTCATAACCCGCCTTACATTACCGCCATGCGGTTACTTTCAGAGAAGCTGCCCGGCATTCCGCTGGTAGCTGCTTTTGAAACGGGTTTCCACCAGACGATTCCGCCACGGCTGAAGAATTACGCTATCCCGCACCAGTGGGCCACGGACTTGCACATTCAGAAGTGGGGCTTCCACGGCGCCAGTCACCGTTACATCGCCGGTCGTACGGCGGAGTTAATGCGGCAGCAAGGCGTTACGGCGGACCCGTTGCGTGTGATTTCCTGCCATCTGGGTGGTTCCAGCAGTTTGTGTGCGATCCGTAATGGAGAGAGTGTGGCGACCAGCATGGGGATGAGTCCTCAGACGGGGCTGCCGCAGAATAATCGCGTCGGCGATTTCGATCCGTTCGCATTGCCACTGATTATGAAGGCCACCGGGAAGACGCTGGACGAAACGCTCGACACGCTTGCCAACCAAGGCGGGCTGCTGGGTGTAAGCGGTATTAGCGGCGACCTGCGGGACATTGAAGAAGCAGCAGCCGGAGGCAACCAGCAGGCGCAACTGGCGCTCGACCTGTACTGCACAGAAATCCGCCGGCACCTGGGCGGAATGCTTGTGGAACTGGGTGGCGCGGACCTGATCGCCTTTACCGGAGGCATCGGCGAGAACAGCGATGTTGTACGGCGGCAGGTGTGCCAGAACCTGTCATCCCTTGGCATCGAACTGGACGAAGAAGCAAACCAGGCGGCTGACGGAGAGTGTGCCATTCACACCACCGGCAGCGCCACAAAAATCTGGATCACTCCCACCAACGAAGAGATTATCGTCGCCCGGCAGACACGCGATCTGCTCGCCTGATTCCTCCTTCGTTCCCAAAGAAGCCCGTCTCATGTTTGTAGCAAAAGTCACAGGCTCCGTTGTAGCCACCCAGAAGGTCGACACGATGACCGGCAGCAAGATGCTGGTCGTGGAACCGTACCGCCTGGAGTCAGAAAAACGGCAGACGCTGGTTACGACCGGACGCACCTTCGTGGCGGTCGATATGCTCGGCGCCGGGGTGGGTGACTTTGTACTGATAACGCAAGGCTCCAGCGCACGGATGACGCCCGAAACCAAAAGCATGCCGATTGATACGGTGATCATTGGCATCGTGGACAAGGTGCACATCGAAAACCACTGCGTTTTCGACCGGCAGGATTAACCAACAACCGCACACGCGATTGAAGAGATATTATGCAAGTTGACGAATCCCTAATCCGCAGCGTGGTCGCCCAGGTGCTGGCCGAAGTAGGCCCGCCACCCGCCATTACCGGCAGCAGTTTTGCGGGCCGCAACGGCGTGTTTCACGACGCCAACGAAGCCGTGCTGGCAGCCCGTGAAGCTTACGAGCAACTATGCGAGCGAACCGTCGAAGACCGCCGCCGCATCATTTCGCACATCCGCCGCATCTCCATCGATCAGTGTGTCGAACTGGGCACGATGGAAATGAACGAGACGGGCATCGGTCGCCTGGAACACAAGATTGAGAAGCTGAAGACGCTGGGCGAAAAATCGCCGGGTGTCGAGTTCATGCGGAGCGAAGTGTTCAGCGGCGACAACGGTCTGGCCGTCATCGAACACGCACCGTTCGGCGTCATCGGCGCCATCACGCCCGTCACACACTCGCTGCCGACCATTACCGGCAACGCTGTCAGCATGATTGCGGCCGGTAACACGCTGGTGGTGAATCCGCATCCGAGCGGGAAGAAAGTCGCCGCCGAAGGCGTCCGCCGTTTTAACGAGGCAATCTATCAGGACGTCGGCATCGACAACCTGATCTGCGTCATGGCAGAGCCGACGCTGGAAACGGCCGATACGATTTTCAACCATCGCGAAGTCGCACTGATCTGCGTCACCGGCGGCCCGGCTGTGGGTCGCGCCGCATTGCGTTCAGGCAAACGCGCGATTGTCGCTGGCCCAGGCAACCCGCCCGTCGTGGTGGACGAAACCGCCGATCTCGACCGTGCTGCACGGGCGATCATCACCGGCGCCGCGTTCGACAACAATCTGCTTTGTATCGCAGAGAAGCAGGTCTTCGTCGTGGAGAAAGTCTTCGACCAGATGCTGGCCGCCATGCAGCATGCCGGCGCGATGCAGCTTAATGATGGTCAGATCGACCGGCTGACCAGCGTCGCTATCACGCAGGTCGGCGAAGGCGACAAGCGGCACGATGTCGCCGCGAAAGAATACCTGGGCAAAGACGCCGCCGTGCTGGCCCAAGGCGCCGGAACCACAGCCCCGTCGGGCTGCGAACTGCTCTTTGGCGCCGTCGAAGAGTGCAACCCGTTTGTTCCCGTTGAACAGATGATGCCCTTCCTTCCATTCGTCCGCTGCCGCAACGTAGAAGAAGCAATTGCGAAGGCGAAGGAATCGGAGCACGGCTTCCGCCACACGAGCATCATTCACAGCAACAGCGTGAAAAACATGACCCGCATGGGGCGCCTGCTGGAAACAACCTTGTTCGTCAAAAACGGGCCGTGTATGGCAGGTCTGGGACTGGGCGGCGAAGGCTATCTGTCGTTCTCGATTGCGGGGCCGACAGGCGAAGGCGTGACCACGCCGCTGACCTTCACCCGCGAACGCCGGTGCAGCCTGATTGACGATCTGTGCATCCTCGGCCGTTAAACGAAAACGTCTTCCGCCGTCGCTCACCCGCTGGAAACCACTGTGCAAACCGCCGCCGTCATTGGACCCGTCACTTCGACCGTGAAGCATGCTTCGATGCATGGCGCCAAATTGCTGGTCGTGCAGCCGATGCTGGCCGATGGCGAAACGGCCGACGGCTTTCCGCTGCTGGCGATTGACGATGTGGGCGCCGGTCGTGGCGACAAAGTGATGATTACCAGCGACGGGCGCTATGTCCGCGACGTGCTGAAGGCCGACGCCACACCGGTGCGGTGGACGATTATAGGAATTTGTGACGAGTGAACCGCGTGGCTAGTGCGAATATCAACGCCGCAGAAATAGACCGCCTTGTCGACGAAGTCGTCAAGCGTCTGCGTCGTACTATGCCCGCACTTCAGGCGCCATCAAACACGCTGCGGATTGCGGACCGGGTCGTGACGCTTGCTTCGCTCAGCGACCAGCTGACAGACATTGACACCGTTGAAGTATCGCCGCAGGCGGTGATTACTCCGGCCGTGCGTGATGAACTGAAGGCGATGGGCATTCAACTTTCGGTAACGACGCAGCCGGCGGATTCAAACAGACGCGTGATTGCAGGGGTCGCCAGTTGCAAGCAGCGGGTGGATGCCATGCTGCATCCAGCCGGCGTTGAAGTCCTGCACCGCGGCGAAGTGTCAGACGTTGTCACTGCCTTGCAGGCAGCGGTCGCCGGTGGAAGCGCCGCGATGCTGTTTTGCGGTGAGCCTTACAAAGCCACCGTACTGGCAGGCCGCTGCGATAAGACACGCGTGGCGAATGTTTCAACCCTGGACGACGCCCGCCAGGCGCTGCGGCAGGTGGCTGCCAACATGCTGGTGATCGATCCTTCGCGTTGTAACCCGGTGGTGATCCGGCAGATGGCGGAGCTACTACAAACCTCGCACACGGATGGGAGCTAGAAGATGCGGATCGCCCTTGTGACTGGCACGGTCACCTTAAGCCGCTGCCATCCAACGTTCGATGGCGCCAGTTTGCGTGTCGCCGTGCCGTTGACCCTGGAAGAACTTAAGAGCGGCGCCGTCCCCGGCGGTGAAGAGCTTGTGGTGTGGGACGATCTGGGTTCCGGCCCGGGCTGCCATATTGCACTGAGCGAAGGCGGCGAAGCGGCCCAGCCTTTCCGCCCCGAAGACAAACCGGTAGACGCCTACAACGCGGCTATCATCGACGAATTTTTTATCGACTAACTAAATCGACAATCTAACTGTTAGCGGAATCTATAAAATGAATGTTCATAAAATCAAACAGGATATGTGCGACATTGGCAAGCGGATCTACAACCGCCAGTTCGCGGCCGCTAACGATGGCAACATTACCGTCCGTATCGGCGAAAACGAAGTGCTGTGCACGCCAACCATGCACTGCAAGGGCTACCTGAAGCCCGAAGATATCGCCACCATCGACTTCACCGGCAAGCAGATTGCCGGCCGCAAAAAACGCAGCAGCGAAGCGTTGTTGCACCTGGAAATCTACCGGCAGCGTCCCGAACTGAAGAGTGTTGTGCACTGTCATCCGCCGCACGCAACTGCCTTCGCCATCGCCCGCGAGCCGATTCCGCAGTGCATTCTGCCGGAAGTAGAAGTTTTCCTCGGCGATGTGCCGATCACCAAATATGAAACGCCCGGCGGACAGGACTTCGCTGACACCATCCGTCCGTTTGTCGACCGCACGAACGTGATCATTCTGGCCAACCACGGCACGGTTAGCTACGGCGAAAACGTCGAGCGGGCTTACTGGTGGACAGAAATTCTAGATTCCTACTGCCGCATGCTCCTTCTGGCCAAACAGCTTGGCCGTGTGTCGTATTTCACCGAAGACAAGCAGCGTGAACTGCTGGACCTGAAAGCCAAATGGGGCTTCGAAGATCCGCGTAACACGCCTGAGTACGAAGACTGCGACATCTGTGCCAACGACGTCTTCCGCGATAGCTGGAGCGAAACCGGCGTACAACGCAGCGCCTTCGAAGCACCGCCCGCCATGCCTGGTAAAAAACCCGCAGCGAGCGGCGGAGCACCCGTAGATCAGGAAGCCCTCATTCAGGAAATCACCACCCGCGTGATGGCCGCACTACAGAAGTAGGTTGCCATTTCGTCACCTCGCCCCTTTGGGGAGAGGGTTAGGGTGAGGGGAGTCAGCTATTCGCTGCGGCTATTCCGGACACTAACCCGAAGCGCGAGCGAGGGGCGCTTGACGTAGAACTAGGACCAGGTTTTTTCGGCAAATCAGCCAAAGATCGGAAGACTACTTAATCCGGCGATATACATCACACTGCGACGCCCCTCGCTTGCGCTTCGGGTTAGTGTGGCATAGATTATCAAGCGTGAATTGCGGTTCACCAACAGAATAGAAAGATCGACATGAAAGTAAGCATTATTGGTGGTGGTGGACTGGTTGGTTCGTGTGCGGCGTTTGCGTTGCAGTGTGGCGGAGTGTTCCGCGAAATTGCGTTGATTGATGTGAACGCCGATCTGGTCGCTGGGCAGGCGCTGGACCTGCTACATGGCGGGCCAAGCACCGCGGATCAGGTGATTACCTCCGGCGGTTACGAGCATGTTAAAGACAGCGATGTGATCTGCATCACCGCGGGTCTGCGGCGTAAGCCGGACGAAAGCCGGCTGGATCTGATTAACCGTAACACGGATCTGTTTCTTTCGATCCTGGATCAGGTGAAGCAGGCGGGCTATAAGAAAACCGCCATTGTGCATGTGGTGTCGAACCCGGTTGATATCCTCACCTACCTCGCCGCGGATCGTCTGGACCTGCCAGCCAAACAGGTTATCGGGCTGGGCACGCAACTGGATACCATCCGCTTCCGCAGCCTGATTGCCGCCCGGCTAAATCTACCGCCGACCGAAGTGAAGGCGCTGATCCTGGGCGAACATGGCGACAGCATGGTTCCTATCTGGTCGTCGG
Source organism: Pirellulaceae bacterium (assembly GCA_965233625.1). Classification (GTDB taxonomy): domain Bacteria; phylum Planctomycetota; class Planctomycetia; order Pirellulales; family Pirellulaceae. The sequence continues at coordinate 3,968,926 of OZ247499.1, read as the reverse complement.
CAACCTTCAGCGGTCTGCCGCTGGATAAGGCGCCGGGCTGGAACATCAACCTGGCGAACGAACTGTTTACCCGCGCCAAAGGCTCTGGCGCCGAAGTGATTAAGAAAAAGGGCGGAGCGGGCTTTGCCGTCGGCATTGCGATCCGCGATGTGCTGGAAGCGATTGCGTTGGACAAACGCAGCATTCTGCCTGTCTCAACGGTACAGAACGGCTGCTATGGCATCCGCGATGTCTCGCTTTCAACGCCCACGGTGGTTGGTCGTTGCGGCGCCGTAGATCGTCTCGAAGTTGAATTATGGCCAAAAGAAATCCAGGGCCTGCGGAACAGTGGCGCCGTACTTCGGCAGACGGTGGATACGGTGCTAAGCCGCGTCGGCCGCGCTTAAGTAGGATGTTTCACGGATGGTGGAAGAATGAATGCTCCAACGCGGTCAACCGTGGCGGGTGTGCTCATTGGCGGCGCCGTAGGCGACGCGGCCGGGGCGCCGTTTGAAGGCTTGTGGCCGGAATCGCTTCCTGCCGCCAGCGAATTATTGAGCGGGTACCACGAGTATCACGGTTACCCGGAAGGTCAGTACACGGATGACACACAACTGACGCTGGCCACCATCGAGTCCGTTGTTGAAGAACAAGATGTCGTCGCGCCTGACATCGCGCGACGCATCGCGGAACTCTGGCGCCATCAGTCTGTGATCGGTCCCGGCGGCGCCTGTACGCAGGCGGCGGAGCGCTACCTGGCAACGGGCAAATATCACAACATGGGCGCGCCGCCCGGACAAGCAGGCAACGGAACGGCGATGCGAACTGCGGCGCTGGGGCTGTGGTTCGGCAAAGATCGCGAAGCGCTGATCGCATCCATCGCGGAAGTCTCCCGCATCACGCACCGCGATTCCCGCAGTGTCGCCGGCGGCGTGGTAGTGGCAGTGGCTGCTGCTGAACTGTCGCGGGAAGAAATTCTTGAACCGACTGCATTCTGCAATCTACTGGCGGAATCCTGCCGCGATATCAATTCAGAATTTGCTGCGTTGCTAGAGGAGCTTCCGCAACAGATGAAGGCCGGGAACGCGCGAGAATTCGTTGCGTTCGCGGGTCAGAAGACGCGGGAATTTGAACGGCCCATTATCTCACCGTTTGTGATACCCACCGTGCTCGCATCGGTTTATTGCATGCTTTCGCATCCAGACTCCTGGGGCGACGCCGTCGTCGCAGCGATTCGCATGGGCGGCGATGTGGATACGCTGGGCGCCATCACAGGCGGGTTGGCGGGCGCCCGTCATGGAATCGAAGCAATTCCGCCGCAGCTGGTACACGCACTGCAGGACAACCGCCGTATTCAAGATCTTTCCGCCCGGTATCACGCAGCCATTTTACGGCGTGCAGTAAGCTGAAAAGGTTACGCGTCAGCCTCAAGTAGATGTCTCAAAAAGCAGAGACGACGGCTACCGGGTGAACTTGAGGGGATCCACTCCGGCAACCGCCGTTCTGACTTTCGCATAACCCCCCCGATCCATTTGACGTTCACAAGGCGGCGATGCTCATAAAAAATCCCAGGGGCTAAGCATCACTCAGCCCCCAGGAGTCTGGGCGCCATCCCAAAGCATGTGTTTTGAATCATTCAAAACGCTTTACTCGATATGGCGATAACTGGCGACTATTTCTCGTCCGTTTCCTGGAACTGACGATCATTTTCCGACAGGAATTCGGCATTGCCGAAGTCTGGCCAGTTGTCTTTGTCAAAGCCGGTCGCCTTTTTCAGCGTCTCGTATTTGACATTAAGCACCAGATAGTGCGATTCTTCTTCACCACTGTATTCGCATTTCATGGCTTTCCATGGGATGGCGAACATCTTGTCGCCAAAACCGGCGATGCCACCGAAAGACAATACGGCGTAGCGGATTTCGCCGGTGTCTACGTCAACTACAAGGTCTTTGATCGAACCCAGCTTCTTACGAGTCTGGTTTTCGACAGTCATGCCGAGAACGTTTGCTGAACGATGAACGTGATCGTTGGCTTTCGACGCCGAAGAAGCTTCTTCGTTGGCAGCTTCATTTTCAGCTTCTGTTTCAACAGCCTCTTCTTTGGCTTTGTTGCGGAAATGTTCGTCGATCGAATCTGTGTACTTCGCACTGGCGAAGTCTGGCCATTTGTCCTGATTGAACCCCGGAGCGTTCTCGAGGGTTTCGGGCTGTGCGTCCAGGCGGATGAATTCGTGCTTTTCGCCATCTTTGACGAACTCGCCATGCTTCATCGCGTTCCATGGAATCGCGAACAGCTTATCGCCGATGCCAAGCACACCACCGCGTGACAGGGCGCCGTAAGTGACTTTGCCGTGCGTCAGGTCAACGACAACATCGTTGAGCGTGCCCAGCTTCTCGGACTTTTTGTTGTATACGGAAAGGCCGGTCAGTTCTGTTGTGCGACGCGATGCGCCCTCGCCCTTGCGGCCTTCTGGCTTCGTCGTTTCGACATCTACCTTGGCGCCTTCGGCGTTGATGCGGGCAGGCTGCTCCGTGGCAGGTTCGTCGGCGTGTGCGATGGCTCCGAAGCCAAGCAGGGCTCCGAGAGTAGCGGCACTGAATGCTGCTTTAAACATATGTATGTGCTCCTTCGTCTAAATCTGTTGTTGTGTGACTAACAGCGAAACCGTCTCGCTGTGTGGTGAAAAAGAATCGCAACCCGCGTGCCAATTCCCCCGGACTTTATGGCGAAGGTAGCTGCGCAAGAGGGCATTGAGCCTGTATTCAAGGCACATAACGGCTTTAGTCAATTTCGCCAGGACAAGAGATCCCGCCCTTCGGATGAATGCCCTGGTCAAATTGCATCCAGAGCGGCTAACCGCCGTCCACACCACCTGAAGCAGTGCTAGCAGTGCGTGATATTACGTCCGCTGGACGCGTTTCTTTTTGCCGCGCCAGAACAGAGCCAGGCACGCGGGCAGCAGCAGCAGATCGCCGACCAGAGCGGCCGTCATGGTCACGCTGACCAGTTCTGCGAACCGGCGGGTGGGCAGAAATTCAGAAAGCGTCAGCACCGAAAGCCCGACCACAATCAGGATGGTCGTCAGCACAATCGCGCGGCCGGTCGTCAGAAAGGTGCGGCGGATGGCCTCTTCGACAGGCACATCTTTCTTGATCTCTTCGCGGAAGCGGGCCAGAAAGTGAATGGTGTCGTCGACCGCCATGCCCAGGCTGATCGCGAACACAATCACGTTGCTGACATTCAAGTCATAGCCACGGATGCCCATGTAGCCCAGCGTCACAATCAGCGGCGTCAGATTGGGAGCCGATGCCAGCAGCCCCGTGCGGATCGAACGGAACAGCACGCCGATGACCAGGAAGATAACCACCGACGCGCCCAGTAGCGAATAGAAGATGGTGCGAATGACACGGTCCAGCGCCACAGAACCCAGATAGCCATCGCCTGTTAGCCTCGCGCGGACCGGGCCGCCAGGTGGAAAATCTTTCGCCAGCTGCGCATTGAGCTTTTCAACTAGAATTAGCGTATCGCGTGAACCGGTTTCCCGCAGACGCAGCAGAATCCGCGCCCGGCGGCCTCCCGGGGCGATGAACACCTGGGGCGAAACAGGTTCTTCCGCACTAGCCTGCGCTAGAATCTGCCGGGCCTTGGCGATGCGTCTCTCGCCCGCTTCGCCCAACGGCGGCAACTCTGGATGCTCTTCTCCCGGCCGCAGCATGCGGTAAACGCCTTCATGAACATCCACATGCGATTCCGCCGTGGTCACTTCAGGAAGGCTGCGGGCGTACCGTTCAAAGGAAGCGATCGAGCGGAATACGTCTGGCTGGAAGAACACTTCGCGGTTCTCCGCCTGCAGGCTGACCTGCACGGTGATGATGCCCGTGAGACTCTTTTCCACCGTACGCAGGGCGTGCAGCGTGGGGTGCGATTCCTCATACGTTTCGATCAGGTTCGTATTGATGATCACATTCCGCGAAGCCACCAGCGCCACCGTGGTCAACAGCCCACATGCGGCAATGCTGATCCACGGATGCCGCGCCGCGGCGTAACCGGCGCCAGTCACAAACCACGTCACCGGCGACATTCGTCCCGCGTCGCCGGGTTTATCGTGACGCTCGCCAGGCGATGGCGGCCGGCAGAAAGGCAGCAACGCCGTCATGATGACCATCGCGGAGATGAACAGAAACCCCATGCCTACGGCAGCCTGCCAGCCGAAGACCTGCAACACACGCGAACTGGCCATCGTCAGGCTTAAGAACCCGACACCGGTAGTCGCCGTCGCCAGCAGGCAGGCTGTCGCTGTGTGGGCGATGGTGTGCCGCATGGCCGCGCGACGGCGGGCGGCGCGATGGGCGCCCTTCCCTTTTTTCTCACCCGCTTCGCCTTCTTCCGCGTAACGGCTCAGGATGTGGACACAGTTAGAGACACCAATAATCAGCAGCAGCACCGGCAGCACGTTGCTGATGATGTTAAACGACATTCCCGCCGCGGTGAAAAAGCCGACCGTCCACAGCAAACCGGTCAGCACGGCCAGCAGCGGCAGCACCGCGCCCAGTACCCGCCGGAACAACAGCAGCAGCACCAGAAAGAAAACGCCGCCCGTCAGTGGCGTCAGGAACGCCTGGTCCTTTTTCAGGTTCTCCACGATATCAACACGCACCGGAGGCAGCCCGGTGATGTGCAACGCATAGCCATCCGGCGGCGGATTGTTGTCGCAGACTTCCTGCAACGGGCGAAGCGCCTGCCGCATCTGTTCGATATCGGAAAGATCACCGTCTAAGAAAGCAATCACTGCCGCGACTTTGCGGTCCTTGCTCACCAGCGTGCCATCGATCAGCGGATTGGCGCCCACTTCGCGCCGCACTACGGCGGCTGTTTCCGCCTCGACTGGTAGGTCTTCGATCGCACGGCGGACGACAATCCACGGTGGTCGCAACACGGGCCGGCGCGTGACGATGGTCGTGACCGACTGCACGGCAGAGGTGCCCGGCAACTCTTCAAGCTGGTCGTGCACCACCGTGAGCCACGTTAACGCGTCCTCATGCAGCACGTCCGTGTCGCCGGTCGCTTCCAGCGCGATGATGACGACGTGATCTTCCGGGCCGAACTCAGCGTTAAACTCTTCCAGAAACGCCGCTTCTTCATCGCTCGAGGCGAACATTGCCTGCGGGGCGAAATCAAACTGCATCCCTGCCGCCCACACGGCTGCCAGCACGGTACACACCACCGCCACCGTAAAAGCGAGCCAGCGGAAGCGGGTCAGCAGGTGAGCCAGATAGACGATCATCAAATGCAGGCAGGGCGTACGGCGGGACAGGGCGGGCGTGGCGAAGCAGGCGGATGATTACCCGCTGTGGACATATAGCATAGTAGCAGGAGGGCAACGCTTCGAGATCGGTCCACATCCTATTTTGCCGCCACATACGGCGATTTATTTATTTCGCCTGCGAATGCAGAATGGCAGCCGGAAGAAAGCGGATAAGATCGCGGCAGATTAAAGAAACCTGCCCGACTTCTTCCGCAGCCAGATCCCCGGCTAGGCCGTGCAGATACACGCCGTGACACGCGGCTTCCCACGGTGTCAAACCTTGACATACCAGTGCTGTAATCAGCCCCGTCAGCACATCGCCGGACCCGCCCGTAGCCATACCTGCATTGCCCGTCGAATTCCGGGCGTGCTGCTGGCCGTCGGTCACCAGTGTGCGGTTGCCCTTGAGCACCACCACTAACCCCGGATGACGCGCCGCCAGTTCCCTTGCCGCCGTGGTCTGCCCGTCGGTGTCACCAGCAGCAACACCGGTCAGCCGCGCGAGTTCGCCCGCATGCGGTGTGAGAACCCGCGGGCCGCCTGCGTGTTCTAAGACTTGCGGTGACGCTGCCAGCGCGTTCAAGGCGTCAGCGTCACACACCAGAGGAATACTGACTTCCGTATAAATCCTCGCTACCAGATATTCCAGCGAAGCCGACCGGCCCAGCCCCGGCCCCACGGCCATGCAGGTCGCCCACTGCGAAAGTTCCTTTAGCGGCTGGAAAGCATCCGCGCGGATCTTCCCGCTATCATCACATGGCAGCGGCGTGGTGGTAAAAGCCGGTTCGATGGCTGCGACCGTCTCTAAACACACATCCGCCGTCGCCACATTCACCAGCCCCGCTCCGCCCCGCAAAGCGGCCAGCCCCGACAACGCCACGGCGCCCGCCATCCCACGCGAACCGCCCACCATCACCGCCTTACCATAGTCACCCTTGTGGCTATCCTGGTTGCGCGGCGGCAGACTGGCGATGTCTGCGGTATTGGGGGCGTCGCTGCTTGATTCGTTCACGCTTGAGCCTTTTCGAACACGTTGGTTGCATTACATGAGAGTGGGGTGGCCGAAGTATAATGTCTACCCGCAGCTTTTCGAATTCGCCGTGTCTTCCCGACGGAAACATTAACGATGCCATTCAGCATTCGTCTACCTATATTCGCGACACTGCTACTTCTGGCTAATGTCTCACAAGCCGCTGACAAGCGTCCCAATATCATTGTCATCTACACAGACGATCACGGCTTTACGGACCTTTCCGCCCAAGGTATCCGCAACGACATCAAGACGCCGCACATCGACGCTCTGGCAGAGGGCGGCGTGCGGATGACGTCCGGGTATTCCACCGCGCCGCAGTGCGTCCCTTCGCGCGCCGGTCTGTTAAGCGGCAGGTACCAGAACCGTTTTGGAGTGGAAAGCAATGGCCAGCCGCTGACCGGTTTCAACGCACAGGTAACCATTGCACAGCGATTGAAGAAGGCCGGTTATGCCACGGGAATGACGGGCAAATGGCATCTTGGTCCGGCCCCGGAAATTGTGAATCACGGCTTCGATGATGTTTATTACAAGAATGCCAACCGGCCGGGCTGGGCGAATTTCGACTTAGACGGCGCCAGCCGGCCTGGCGGTAAAGAGAACTCGAAGCTTTACCACCTGGATGCAAACTCCGCGGCAGCGTGTGCGTTTATTGAACGGCATCACCAGCAGCCGTTCTTCTTCTACTGTGCTTACCGGGCGCCGCATGTACCGCTCGATGCACCGCCAGAATACCTGAAGCGGTTTCCCGGTAAGATGCCGCAACGCCGGCGCCAGGCGTTGGCAATGCTCTCGGCGGTGGACGACGGTGTTGGGCGGATCATGGCCACGCTCCGCAAGCACAAACTCGAAGAGCGGACGCTGATCTTCATCATTGGCGACAACGGCGCCCCGCTGAAGATCCACAAAGTCGATGCACCAGGCGGCGGACCCGGTTGGGATGGTTCATTGAATGAGCCGCTCAATGGCGAAAAAGGGATGCTCTCTGAAGGCGGTATCCGCGTACCGTTCCTGGTGTACTGGAAAGGCGAGATCGCTGGCGGCCGGCTGTTTCACCATCCTGTGATTGCACTCGATGTCGCTGCCACCGCCCTGGCGCTCAGCGGGCAGCCTGCGTCAAAAGAGCTGGACGGCGTGAATCTTATTCCGTTCCTTAAAGCAGAGCAGCCGCAACCGCCGCATAAGGAAATCTATTGGCGATGGATCGCCCAGGCAGCCGTAAGACAAGGCGACTGGAAGTATCTCCGCGCTGGCGCACGCGAATACCTGTTTGATCTGAGCAAAGACCGCGAAGAGAAGCACAACCTGCTAAAAGCCAATCCTGAACTAGCAGACCGTCTGCGAAACAAATTGCAGAATTGGGCGGGCCAGTTGCAACCGCCCGGTCTGCAGACCAAGGCGATGTCGTCCACCTGGGAAACCTACTACGATCATTATTTCGACGGGAAGCCCGCCCCTAAGCGAGACGCAAGCCGGCCACGCGGAGCCGCGAAAGGCAAAGCCGCCGCGCTTCAAGGCTGGGTTGTCCGGGGCGGAACGGGCATGGTGAAGAACGGCGCGTTGCATGTGAAGTCAGCGCAGCCCAAGCAGCGGACGTTCATCGCTGCCGCTGGCATTAAGGCGCCTGCAAAGTTCACAGTTCGCCTCGCGATGCAGTGCGACGTTGCCGGACCGGGCAGCATCAGTTGGCGGGAGCAGGGGCAGAAAGACTTTCAGGCGGAACAATCGGCAGCGTACAAGTGCGCAAAGTCTGAAGACGTCCAGCAACAGAGCGTGACCATCAACGCAAGCCGCCCCGTCATTCATCTTCGCATCGTGCTGCCAGCCGGCGGCGCCCGGATTCAATCCATCGGGATCGAGGACGCCGCGGGTAACCCCGTGAAGCAGTGGAAATTCTAACGCCGGGCGTTACATCTGGCGGATGAGATGCGTCAACGCACGGACGAAACAACCGCTGCCGCCGCCGTCCTGCCAGGGGCGGGGCTTGTCGTAGAAGGCGGGACCGGCGATATCGATGTGTGTCCAGGTTGTGTCACCGACAAATTCTTCCAGGAACTTGCCGGCCGTGATCGCCCCGCCCCAGCGGCCGGCGCCGACGTTCTTTATATCCGCCACTTCGCTGCGGATATCTTCGCCAAACGAAGGATGCATCGGCAGTTGCCAGGCGCGTTCGCCGCAGGCTTTGGCCGCGTCGCTGATCTGGTCGCACCATGCCTGATCGTTGGTCATCAGCCCGGAAGTATCCAGGCCCAGCGCCACCACGCAGGCGCCGGTGAGCGTTGCCAGGTCAATCATCTTTTCGGCGCCGGTTTCGCGGGCGACGTCTAGGGTGTCGGCCAGCACCAGGCGGCCTTCCGCATCTGTATTGTGCACTTCAATCGTGCGGCCATTACGCGCCGTCAGCACATCGCCCAGTTTGTACGAATCCGCGTCAAGCAGGTTTTCCGCCAGACCCATAAAGCCGACCACATTGACGGGAAGCTTCAGTTTGGCAATCGCCTGCATTACGCCCATCACCGTGGCGGCGCCTGCCATGTCGCACTTCATGGTCAGCATGCCGTCGCTGGGTTTGATGGAAAGACCGCCCGCATCGAACGTCACGCCCTTACCCACCAGCGCCAGCGCCGGGGCGCCTTCACCGCCGCCGTTGTGCGAAAGTTTGACCAGCCGCGGCGGCTTGACTGAACCACGGCCCACGGCCAGATGGGCGCCGCATTTCTCTTCGGCCAGCTTCTTCTCATCCCAGACTTCAACTTGCAGGCCCGTCTCGGCGGCGACCTTCTCTGCCCGCTCTGCAAACGATTCCGGATACATGTAGCACGGTGGCAGGTCCACCAGTTCACGCGTCAGGTTGACCGCTTCGCCCAGCACGGCGCCGACGTTAAACGCATCTGCGTCGCCGCCGCTCCAGACCGCTTCTTCAAACGTGTGGCGTTTCTTCTCTTCCCGGAACCAGTCCTGCCCCTTACAACCCACGGCCACACCGGCCACGCCCTGTTCCACCTGCCCGGTGTTCCAGCCATCGGCCATAAAGAACGCAGCGCGTTTGCGACCTTCCGACGTAGCGGCTTTAGAAGCGGCCGCGACAGCTTGAAAGGCTTTACCGGGATCGAAATCTTCGCGGGCGCCCAGGCCGGTCAGCAGCACGCGCGGGGCGCCGATGGCATCGCCGGTGTAGATGGTGGCGGTTTGAAACAGTTTGCCTTTGAAGTCGCCGGAATCCAGCACGCGTTGCAGCAGACCACCCGTCACCTCGTCCACCACACTTGCGGCGCCTTCCAGGGCTTCACCTTCAAAAGCGCTGACGATCAGCACATCGGCGCTGACGTTGCTGGCAGTGTCTGTGGTCTGCGAGAGTTTCATCTTGCGGGCTCCGGGTTCAAACAGAAAGAATGCGAGTCAGCATTCTACCGCTTCGCAGACCACTTTACCGCCCCGCTTCGGTATGGATAGAAGGTTGCCGCTCCATCGCGTTGCAACGTCTGTTCCCCTCGCCTGACCTACGGATTCAAAAGAAAATTGGCGGGTGTGAGACGCACCTACTTCATGCGATGTCGCGTAGAGAGTGGCCGCAGATTGCTGCCGACGATTTCTACGATCTGGCACTCGAAGGGACCATCGGCTGGCTTCACTGCCGGATGGTAGGTCATCAGATTGCCTTGCGCATTGAGTTTGATGGGGCGGACCATGGCTTTGCTGTTGCCATAGATCGCCCAGCCAAAGTTGCCGCTGCGGCGTCCGGAGAATGTATAGTCCACGCTGAACATCATGGCAGTGCCCGTTGGCAGTGTCTGCGCGAGCGCGACTCCCGCACGCAGTTTTACTTCGCCCGTGGGCTCATGGGTGAGAAACTTCAACCCACCCGCAGACTTCGGCGCCCCGGCCCCGCTGGCAACCGGCGGCAGATACGTTCCCGGCGGCTGATGCGTGTGCGTATGCCCGCCTGCGGTGGGCGCCGGCTCAGCGGGTGCATCGTGGACCGCGGTGTATTGTTCAGGCTCGCTGTGGAAATCGCCGGGTGCGGGTTCATACGCAGGCGCCTCGTAGTGGGCGCCGTCGTTGTAGCTCTCGCCGTGGTAGCCTTCCGCGCTGGCGCCGTATTGCGGTGTTGAAGAAGCGTATGGCGCCGCAACGGGTTGGTCGTTGCGGGCCAGTTCACCGGCCAGACGCTGTCGCTGCTCTTGCAGTTTCTGCTGGTACTCGTTGCGGTTGAATGCCTGTTGCTTGGGTGGCTGGAACACAGCATCGCTGCAGCCACACACAAGCAAAGCGGTCAGGGCGAAGGGAACAAGCAAACCGGCTTTGGACCATCGTAATGCGATCATGGCAGCACCTTGGTCAAACGAAACAGGACGAAGTCTTCAATATAGCCCCCAGGCCCGTTTTGCAGCAAACCGGAAAATTCCACCAACGCACAACAGCGTTGGAAACCACAGACGCCTATTTCGACTTCCGGATCACAATCGACATATTACTTACCTGACCGAAGAAAACGGTGTCACCGCCTTTCTTGATTAGGTCTTTTGTGATTGTCAGCGTGTATCTTCCGGCCATATCGTGTCGTGAGACGTCGACATCGACGACCTGAATCAGCACCTGATCACCCAGGCTGGCTTCTGCCACTTTGAAATTCCAGTAAGGCGTATGGGTGTTGTCCTTTGTCGGAGACGACTTCAAGCCGGTCACTTCGTCATCACCCGTGCGAAGGCCTCCTTCCACCCGGGGATCGGGCTTGCCGAAGGCAAAATCCCACGACCGCCCGTCGCTCTTCTTGCTGGCGATTTTCGCGGATTTAACGATTACGTCGTAAGTTTCCGCAACAGCAGTACTTACGGGCAAGGAAACCAGGATCGCGACAAGGAAAACAAATTTGCTCATAACCGCCTTTAGAGTTGAGAGGAATACTGCCACTAAAAACGTGGATTTTAGTTACACGTGGTTCAACTCTCAAGCAGGAAGCGGCGTGCTTAACCGTCGAGCATCACCCTTCTGATGGTGGGCCGGGTGTCCATGCAATTCACGGAATCGGGCGGAACGTGCTAGAATACGGGTAGGGCCTTATACACTTGTTCATGCAGGTTCTCATGGCTGAAGTAACGCCTGCCCCTGGCGAAGCGCCAGAACTTAACCGGATTGATGAATTTCTGCGCCGCGCCGCGCCAGTGCTTGCTGCTGAGCGCGGAATCAATGCACGCAGCCAGGTGAAGTTGCGCGCGTTGGCGCGTGATCTGGATCTGGCTGATGAAGATTTTGAAGCGGCGATCAGTTCGCTGCAACGTGCACCCTCGGCGGCCACGGCCAGCGACACCAGCCAGATGGCGGATTACCGGCGGTCTTTAAGCGTGCAGATCGAGCGTCTGCCACGCGGCATTCTGACGCCGGCGCTGGAAGCCAACGCCATCGCCGTGGGCGAGAAGCATTACGCCCTACAGGCTGAACAGGCCGAGAAGATCCTCCGCGAAGTTGTCGCCGAAAAGAAGGTGCAGCGGATCACCCGCGCCGAGGCGGAAAAATTCGTCGCCAACGCCATCGCCACCAAAACCCGTGGCGCCGCCTTTGTTGATGAGCACACCGCCGCCCAGGTGCACACGCTGGGGCAGCAGTGGGGGCTGACCCGCCCGCAGGTGGAGCACCTTATCAAGCAGCACACGTCCGGCAACTTCAGACAACAGTTGCACGAACGAAAAATTGTGAAATGGGCCATCGGCGCCGGCGCGGCCATTGGCGTGGTGCTGCTGGTCTTTCTGGTCTGGCTGATGTTCTTCCGCCCGGCCCCGGTCGCTGATCCATCGACAGATGCAGTAGCGACCGATGGTGGCGCCGTGGTTCCCCCAGTTGCAGAAGAATCAGTACTGCCGCCGGCAGAGTGGTGGGACGACCGGCTTTCGCTGGCGCAGACGCGTGCACGCCTGGCAGACACCGGCGCCACGAAACTTTACAACGGCATGGCTTCGCCAGACCCGGAAAAACGGATCGCTGCGTATCAGCAATTAATAGCCGCCGCCGGCAAAGCGACGGGCGACGACGCCAAACTGGGGCAGTATCAAGTCATCATCAGCGGCTGTTACGCCCTGGACCCGGATGAGAAAGCCGCCACCGCGCTCCGCGAAGCCTTAACCGGCAGCATCCCCGTCCGCACCGCGCTGAATAACAATGACCGGCGGTTGCCATCCAGCGTTAACGTCTATGCAACCGGCTACTGGGCGGCACGCACCGCCATGGTCGCCCTGCAACGCGAATCTTTAGACCCGGCCCGCGCTACGCAGCTGCAAACCGCGCTGGAACAAGCCACGGGCGCCACTTTCGTTTACGAAAGCTTAGACGCTGCAACGGCGGACCGCGTGCTGGCTTCTCTCACGGGCGCCATGTATCGCACACTTGCCGGCAAAGCCGCCGGTAACCCGGCCGCGGCAAAACATCATCAGGAACTGGTCAAGCAGTCAGCAGGCCTGATACCCGAAAAGGATCGCGCCGCGCTGGAAGCCGAGTTTCTTGCGACGGTGCTGTTGCAGCCGGAAGTAAACTGGCAGGCATACGAAACAGCGCTGGTTTCTGCGGCAACCTCGCCCGACGATTTGACCGTATTGAAAATGCTGGACCTGTATCTGGGCGTGAAGAATCCGTCCCTTCAAGATGAACTGGCGGATCTGCTGATGACCCGCGCCGGAGCGGTGCCGACTTCCTTGAAGCCGGTGGATGTCGCTGCCGCTGTTAGAAGGCGGATCAGCGGTGTTACGGGTTCGGCTCCGCTCTCGGGCAATGGACGCTGGACCCAGCTCCGTCCGCTGGCGGCCGATGCACTTGCCACGCGGGGCGACTATCCGAAAACCCCCGTGGCGATGATGCAGCAGATCATCCGCACCACACACGCCGCCACGCTGGCGATGGCCGTCGCGCAGCAGGAACCGGGCTTCGCTGTGTTCGACGAGGTATTCGCAGCCGGTGCGCCTTCGCTGACTGGCGCCGCAGAAGCGGCGAAACCGGCCTTCGATCCGTCCACCTTTGAAACAACGCCCAAGGTGGGTCCGACAGCTTCCAACATGGAAGATCTGAGCAAAGCGATTGACGACCTGGCGTTGTACGAAGATCTGCCGGTGCTGATGCGTATCAACCGTTTGAAGATCCTGGGTAAAATCGCGGGCCGCCTCCGCGACCTCACGCCCCTGCAAGCCAGGCGCCTGGTGCGGTACGTGTTTGGCGCCCGGCGGCCGGACGAGCATGAGAAGATCGTTAAGGCGTTACCTGAGGTTGCCCGTTGGCCGCAGGTGCGGCTGGCAATGGCCGACGCCGTAATGGCTGCCGATATCAGCGACACGCAGCTTGGCGAAGTTGTCGCGGCAGCAACACGCCGCCGCAGTCCCGGCGGCAGTGGTCGCGCGTTCCGCCAGCAACTACGCGTCCAGTTGATGCGTAGCGTCCTCAGCGGAATCACCACCAGCCCGCGGACACCCGACACCACACCCGGCGATAAAGTCTACGACGAAGGCCCACGCCGCATTTTAGAGAGCTACCGCAAACGCGCCGAACTGGCAGGCTACAACAGCGACGATGCAGACGCCCTGGGCAGCGTTGCTGAGGTTCTGAAAACGCTTGTGCTGCAACAAAGCAAAACGCTGGCAGCGGCGACGCCTGAAGACCAGAAAATGCTCGACCAGCTTCAAGTTGAAATCAAAGCCATCGAGTACGCCGGCGGAAATCCGCTACGCACGGCGGTGCTGCTGCAACGAGTCTGGCTTCGCCTGTTGGCGATGCATGTAGGCGCCGCATCCGGCGACCGCGCGGCCGCCAACGGTATCTTGATGCAGCTTGAAACTTCCGACCAAGGCGCCGTCAACGCGGTGCACCAGTTCAAAGACGGCGAACTGGCGATTCTGCAAATGTGGATGCTGATGGACCCCACCCGTTAACGTCCGCCCGCGCCAGTCAAGCGTGAACAGGAAGCCCATGATGCGAAAAACTAAAACGCGACATCATCGCCTGCCAATGGCATTGTGCCTGATTTGTGTCACAGCCATGTTGCTTGCCGCTTCGCCCGGCTACGCGCTCACGCTGTTTCTGAACAACGGAGACCGGTTGCGCGGTTACCCGGTGGGTGAGGTCAAAGAAGGCGCCATTGTCACCATTGCAGTGCCCCAGCCTGGCGGCGGCGTCATCAGGCGTTCCGTGCAGCCCAGCGAAATCCGCCGCATGGTGGAAACGGTGGATCGAAAAAGCCTGCAGGACCTTAACAACGCCGGCGCCAAAGAGTACTTCAATTACGCGGAAATTCTGGCCGAACGGAAGATCGACCCGGAAGCCCGCGACACAGCCATTCGTTTATTTCTTATCGCAGCGTATCTAGACAAAGACACCGCCCGTGCCGCGTTCCTGGCCTTAATACCGCTGGCCCGTGATGCGGAAGAAGAAAAACGCTTCCGCGCGATGGCGTATATCCACGACCCGGCGCACTCCGAAAAACTTCTCAGCGGAGAGACGGCGCTGGCTGCCCGCCCCGTCAGCAACAACGCGGCCTCGCGGGATCTGCTGCAAGCCATGCAACTGCTCCGGCAGGCGAAACGCGGAGAAGCAGCCGCGCTGCTGCGGCGCAAAGATGTGGCGGAAGCATTTGCCGCTTTTGAACGCGTTTTCCCGCAGGCACTTTTGAATAAGTTTCTAGCGCGTACCGGCGATCGTTTATTGCCGTATGAATTAGAGGCCATCCTGCGGGTGGAACTGGCGCTGGAAGGCTTTGACGCTGGTCCTTCCGCAACGCGTTCGTCCTCGGCCGGATGGGGCGCGGCGATCAGCTCTGGCGGTGACGAACCCGTGCAGCGGCTTCAGCTTCCATCGCTTGCCCGCCGCCTGGACCCGGCCGCCAAGAAGGGCGAATTTATCGATCCGCGGAAAACGATTTATCGTGACGGCGACTGGTTCGCGCCGTAAACTTAGCCTTAGTTAACTGGTAGCCGTAATTCAGGCGTGGCGCCTGACGAGCTGTAACATGCCTTTAGATCAGATGCCGTCTATGCCTGTTTCATCGCCGCTGGCTAAGCTTCCCAAGATAGACCAGCACTCAGAAAACCTTGCCGAAGCGGTTTACGACGCTTTGATGGACGCCATTCTTGCGGGCGACCTGCCACCGGGCAGCATTCTTTCTGCATTAAAACTATCCGGCCATTTAAATGTAAGCCGTACACCGGTTCAGCAGGCGTTAACTTTTCTAGCAGCCGACGGACTGGTGGAAAACGAATCCGGGCGTAGGGCGAAGGTCGCCCACTTCACCCGCGACGACCTGTACAACATCTTCGCCATGCGTCGCCTGCTGGAATCGCACGCTGCAGAACTGGCCGCGGGCCGCATGGACGAACGCCACTTCGCGCCGTTACGCCAGACGGCGATGGAATTGAAAGATGAACCACTCAACAAAGCGTGGCAGGAGAAGTGGACCGCTTTTGACGAAGACTTCCACCGTATAATCGCCGAATGCAGCGGGAATCCGCTCTTGGCCAAAGACATCGGCCGCTACCGGTTGCTGCACCGCGGCGTTAACCGCATCACTGCCAACGTAGAGTCGTTGCCAACAGCGCTCGAGGAACACTTCGAAATCCTCAGCGCGCTGGAAAACCGCGACGGCGCCTCCGCCCGCACCGCCATGGACGCCCACATTGCCAAGTGGCAGATTATCTTCACGCAGCAGTGGCCGGCGGGTAATTGATCTTTGCCGCCGGCAGAATCCAGCGTCGCTACCTGCTGACATTCAGCCGGAAGTTGCGGAAGGAAATGTCGGTGGTTGGATCATGAGCCTGCAGCATGAACGTACCTGGTTTAAGCCGTATCCCCCGCCGGGGATTCTCGTCCGGCTTGCGGTCATCGGTCCAGTCGCTGACTTGAAAGCCGTTGACCCAGGCAGCCATGTGCGGACCGTCCGCAATCAGCGTTTTGTGCACCCACTGCTTGTCCTGCCCCATCACAATCCGCGCGTCCTGCCGGCGGAAGATGCCGCCCGTGCCGCAGTCGAGCGGTTGCAGCGGGTCGTTGTTTTTCCGGCCGTTGTGAATCTGACTTTCGTAGCCGTTCGTTTTTTCGCCGGGGATGCAGCGGAAGAAAACGCCAGAGTTCAGATTTTCAGCATGCGTTTTGTATTCCAGTTGCAGCACAAAATCGCCAGCCTGCTGCACCGTTTCTAACTGACCGGGGCCGTTCTTCACACGCAGGATATCGTCCTCCGTTGTGAATTCGCCTTCCATATCCGGGTACTGCTTCCACACCTTGTCGTCGCCCACAGGCAACGGCTGCATGCTCTGCGGCTTCAGAAGAATCTTACGGAACGCCACTTCACCGCTGTTATGCTGCAAGCCGATAAAGCCCGCGGGCAGTGGCTTCTCATCCGTATATTCCAGCACGGCGACGCCGTTGTGTAGCACGCTGATTTTGCCGCCTTGCACGGTGACGTCCAGCGTGTTCCAGTCGCCCTCTTTGATCTCAACTTCCGTCTTCTGCCGCGCGACCAGGCTGCCGGTCGGAAACGGATTATCCGGCGGAGCGATGTTCAGTTCATAACAATCCGCCGCCGGGTCCGTAGGGTTCACACCGGTACGAAGGAAGAGCCCGCTGTTGGTTTCAGCAGATGCCCGGTATTCAACCCGCAGTTGATAGTCGCCGAACCTGGTGGTGGTGCACAACAGTTCCTGCGGTCCGCTGCTGACGACGATCTGCCCGTCTTCAATCTTCCAGTCGCCTTTTGTCTTGTCTTTCTGCCAACCGAAAAAGGTCTGCCCGTCAAACAGCGAAATCCAGCCCTGCTGCAAGAGTTCTTCGCTCAGCGGCTGCGCGGTGAGTCTCGCTTTAGTTTCCGCTTCTGCTGCCGGCGGCGGTTCCGGTTTGCCATCCGTCGTCGGCGGCGCGGGCGTGCCGCACCCACACGCCAGCAGCAGCGTTATGCAACCTGTGAAAAACAATCCTAGAGCGATGTTTCTGGCGCCTTGCACGGCAGTTCCTTTTAAGCGGTTTCTGAATTCGGTATCTACACAAACATTTTCGCAACTCACACTAAGCGCGAAGCGCGAGCGAGGGACGTTTGATTTAGTGCAGAATACATGGTGTTTTGGCCAAATAGCACGGAGTCGAAAGCAGCTTAAACCGGCCATTCGCACCAAAACGGGGCGTCCCTCGCTCGCGCTTCGGGTTAGTTTGCTGGCCTTATATGAAAGCGTGAAAGCCGCTTCATTGATAGTGCCTCAGATTTGTATCGATACCAATGCCGGAGGGGCGAGCGGACCAGATGCGTTGAAAGCGGGGGTTCGGGTTACTCCCCTGGTTCATCCGAATCGGCTTCACCTTCCGATGCGTCAACTTCTCCGGGTTCATCTTCTTCTGGATCAAGCAGCGCCAGCCGCCGTAGATTATCAGGAGACATTCCTTTGTGAAGCCGGCGTGTAATTCCGTTGGCCATCAGCACCATGGCGCCCTGTAGGTCATCAGAGCTGCTGATGCTGTTGCCTTCCATAGACTCGTTGACGCCTTGCAGCTTGTCGATGTCCAATTCACCCGGTTCCAGCCAGTTCTGACCGGAGCCGGCGACTTCCACCACCAGAATCGTGCTGCCGCCGCCCGAATAGCAGTCAGCCAGGCTGCCCGACTTACCGGGCTTCATCAACGCGCCTTCACCCGTGATGAGCCGGAAGCTGGAAGCGTTGGCATCGGCGGCGTAGTCGGTATTGCAGCGGAAGATAGAGGGCATTTCATCGTGAAGCAGCCGGTTGCCCGGCGAGTTCCACGGCTCGTCAAAGTTGTAGCGTTCGTACAACGCGTCTTCGTTCAGATAGGGCAGAAGATACACCCGCCAGCTGTGCGCCGGCTTGCCATCTTCATCCAATCCGGCAGCCGGCGGGAAGCAGCCATGAACGTCGTGATACTGCTCCATCGCCATACCGATAGTCCGCAGGTTGTTCTGGGCTGCGTTATTCACAGGCGCTGCAACCGCGACGGTGGCGCCCGGTGGAGCCATCACGCCGGTTCCCAGGCGGAACATATACCAGCTGAAGAACGTCATCCCGGACACCGCACACACCAGCGCCACCGAAATGATACCCACGGTCGCCGCCACACTGATGCCCGTCGCCGCAGCCAGGCCGCCCTGCTTGTCCCGCAGTGGTCTTCTCGGCGCCAGGGGCACGGTGACCATCTGCTTACATTCCACGCAAGGTCCGGTCTGACCGCCGAATTTGTCATCAACCCGGGAATGGTGGTTGCAATGCGGACAAGTAAAGTCAATCGCCATCGGTCTGGCTCCAGGCAAAGTAGCTTTCAACCGGCGCAAACGGTCAACAAGTTATTATGACGCGGTATAAGGCAGAATGCCACGCGACCCGCAGAAGGGGGCAAAGTTTGTTGTACAACCAGCGATATCTGCAAGAAAGGTGGAAATGCAAGCTTTGCCCGTGTCTTGCACGCAGATGACGTCTAGAGGCCGCCGAGGCTTTCCGGCGACGCAACTTTCACATGATTGGAGCTATTCGTTAACAATCCGCTTGGACTTGTGACCGGTATACGCCGCGTAGAACTCCTCGTGGGCTGCCAGTGAGAACACGCCGCTGCGGGTTGGATACGCTTTTATCCAGTCAATCAGCATTTCGAGATTGGCGTCCTGGGCTGCCTGGCTCTCGTACTTGTGCGGCTCCCAGGGGCGGTTGCGGGCGTTGGCAACGCAGTCTTCGACGGGCAGATTCATGAAGATGAGTTCGTCTGAATGCGGCGCCGCAATCTCTAACAGGTCGGTGTAACAGCCTTCGATCACCCACGCCGGGTGCGCGGCGATAAACGCCTGAATCTCGGCGGCGGATTCTTCCAGCGGTTTACGCTGTGGCGGCGACACCGGCTGCCACGCGAGTGTATCTAAGTCCAGGTGTGACAGACTACCGTCACTGCAAAGCCGCTTGGCAAGCGTGGATTTCCCGGAGCCGGAGTTACCGGTGATTAGCAGTTTCCGCATGGTATGAAGACTGTGGTGATGAAACCGGTTGCGCCGCTAAGAAATCCGCGTATCCACCGGCTGCCATTTGCGTGGCTCTGGACCCGTGTAGTTCGCGCGGGGGCGGATGATGCGGTTGTTGTCCAGCTGTTCGATGACGTGGGCCGACCAGCCGGTGACGCGGCTGATGACGAACAGCGGCGTGTACAGATCGACCGGCAGGTTCAGGTAGTGATACAGTCGGGCGCTGGGCCAGTCTAAGTTGGGCGGCAGCTTCTTTTCGCCGGTGACAATGTCTTCGATCACGCCCGCCATTTCCTCCATCGCGGTGTGGCCCGTCTCTTCGGCCAGTTCCCCGCACAGCGTTTTCAGATAAGCGGCGCGGGGATCGCCGGTTTTGTACACCCGGTGGCCAAAGCCCATGATCTTCACCTTGTTGGCCAGCGCGTCGCGGACCCATTTTTCGGCGTTCTCTGGCGAACCGACTTCGGCCAGCACTTCCATCACGCGTTCGTTGGCGCCGCCGTGCAGTGGCCCCTTGAGCGCGCCGATGGCGCCGGTGATGGCGGAGTGAATGTCCGACAGCGTGCTGCAGATCACGCGCGAGGTAAACGTGGAGGCGTTGAATTCATGCTCTGCATACAGAATCAAAGAAACGTCTACAGCCTTCGTCGCCCGCTCAGTCGGTTCTTCACCCCGCAACATATACAGCAGGTTGGCGGCGATGCTCTTTCCCTTGGCCGGCGCCACGGGCTCCTGCCCGTTACGGATACGGTGCCGGGCTGCCAGCAATGTAGGAAGCTGCGCCGTCAGGCGTTCCGCTTTGCGGAGGTTCGCTTCGTGCGTGTTGTCGCCGGTTTCCAGATCCCAGTGCGCCAGCAGACTGGCGCCGGTGCGCATTACGTCCATCATCGGCGTCGCCGCGGGAAGCTGCGCCAGGATATCCAGCAGCGGTTGCGGCAGGGCAGCCGCCTCGTCTATCCGCTGGCGGAACGCTTGCATCTGCGCAGCCGTGGGCAGTTCGCCATAGAGGATCAGATAGGCGGTCTCGTCGAAGGTAGAGTTTTCCGCCAGGTCTTCAATCGCATAGCCGCGGTAGCTGAGCCCGCCGGCAATGGTGCTGATGTCCGTTTCGCCGGCGACCACGCCTTCCAGTCCGGGGCGGTAGATGGTTTCGCTCATTGCGGGTTTCCTTCAAAGTATTCGCGGTCGCGTTGTTCAAAGTCTTCGTATTCCAGCAGTTCATAAAGTTCCTGCCGGGTCTGCATCATCTCCAATAGGCTCTGTTGCGAACCCTCTCCGCCGATGATCCGCAGCGCCGCTTCGGCCGCTTTCATCGCCACCCGCATCAGTGTGACCGGGTACAGCACGCAGGCATAACCCAGGTCGGCAAGCTGATCGATGGTCAACAGCGGACTCTTGCCGAACTCCGTCATGTTGGCCACCAACGGTGCGTCGATGTGCGCGATGAACTCTTCAAACTCCTGCCGTGTCTTCAACGCTTCCGGGAAGATCCAGTCGGCGCCGGCGTCGATGTACCGGCGGGCTCGTTCGATGGCGCCTTCTACGCCCTCCTGTTCGCGGGCGTCGGTGCGGGCGATCAGCACCAGGTCGTCATCGCTGCGGCTGGCGGCGGCGGCGCGGATTTTTGCACACATGGCGTCTGTAGAAATCAGCGTCTTGCCCGAAAGATGTCCGCAGCGTTTAGGCAATTGCTGATCTTCCAGCTGAATCGCCCCCACGCCGGCGCCTTCCAGTTCTACGATGGTGCGTTCCACATTCGCCGTATCGCCGAAGCCAGTGTCGGCGTCAACGATCACCGGCAGATTTACGCTTCGCGTTAAATAAGCGGCCTGCTGCGTTAGTTCTGTCAGCGTGAACAGGCCTACATCGGGCAGGGCCAGCACCCCGGCAGAGAGTGCGGCGCCAGACAGGTAAACGGCGTCGTAGCCGGTCTGTTCAATCAGGCGGCCCATCAGGGCGTTCGGGGCGCCGGGGACCTGTAAGATGGTGTCAACAACCGCATCACGCAACGCGCGGCCGGGCGATACTTCCTGGGGATCATTCATTCCAAGAATATAGAGCTACCCGCCCCTGCACACAACGAGCCGCATCAAGGCGGATACAACTGGAACTCGCCGAAAGTCAGATCGCATTGCCGCGCGGTTTTTAGCAGCTTCATCCCGGCAGTGTTATGATAGGACGCGAACGCAGCGAGTTAGCCAACCCACCGAGAACCGTCGTATGCGAAGCCTTCTTCTCGCCATCTGCCTGACGATGCTACTTCTACCCGCCGGCGCCCATGCCGCAGAGAAAGTAGATTTTGTCCGCGATATTGCACCTATCTTTCAGCAACATTGCATCCGTTGCCATTCGCCCAATATCAAAAAGGGCGCCATCTCCCTGGCGACCCTTGCAGACCTGAAGAAGCAGGGCCAGCTAGAGCCGGGCGATCCTGAAGCCAGCCATCTACTGGAACTGATTACGCCCGACGAAGATGGCAAAGCGCAGATGCCCAAAGAAGGCGCCGCTTTGAAGCCCGCGCAGGTTGCGTTGATCCGGCAGTGGGTGAAGCAGGGCGCCGTGTGGCCGGAAGCGGTGGTGCTGCAGGAGAAGTCGAAGGCGGACAAAGACTGGTGGTCGCTTCAGCCATTATCTACCGCAGAGCCGCCCGCGGCCGTTGATGGTTTCCCGGCAGCGTGGGCCGCGCATCCTATCGATAGGTTCATCGCCGGCAAGCTGGCAGAGAAGAAGCTGCAGCCGTCGCCGCCCGCATCGCGCCGCGAACTGATCCGGCGGGCGACGTACGATTTGACCGGGCTGCCACCGTCGCCGGAAGAGGTCGCGGCGTTTATCGCAGACGATCAGCCCGGCGCCTTTGCCCGCGTCGTGGGCCGGCTGCTGGCTTCGCCGCGTTATGGCGAACGCTGGGGCCGGCACTGGCTGGATGTGGTCCGCTTCGGCGAAAGCAACGGTTTTGAACGTAATGTGATCATCAACAATCTGTGGCCCTTCCGCGATTACGTGATCCGCTCATTCAACGAAGATAAGCCCTTCGACCGCTTCATTCACGAGCATCTGGCGGGCGATGTGCTGGCGCCGGGCGACCCGGCCGTGGTGACGGGTTCCGCCTTTCTAGTCTGCGGCCCGTATGACAACGTGGGCAATCAGGACGCAGTGCAGGCCCGGCAGATCCGCGCCAACACCATCGACGAAATGATCCGCGCCACCTCGGAAGCCTTCCTCGGTTTAACGGTCGGATGCGCGCGGTGCCACAATCACAAATTCGATCCCATCCTGCAGGCGGACTATTACGCCATGTACGCCACGTTCGCCGGTGTGCGTCATGGCAGCCGCGAGATCGCCACGCCAGAGCAACGCGCTGCTCGCACTGCGAAAATCAAGCCACTAAACGACCGTCGCATCGTGATCGGAAGCGAGGTGAACGCAATCAATGCTGCGGTGAAGAAAGACTCCAAGCTGAACACGCCCGAAACACAACAACGGCTGGCCGCGCTGAAACAAGAACTGGCGGAATTGACAGCCAAGATCAACGCTGTGCCGCCCCTGCCCAGTATCTGGGTCGGTTCGCATCGCGAGAACGAAGCGAAGGGACCGTTTTTTATCTTTCTGGGCGGATCGCCGGAAAAGAAGGGCGAAGCGGTTTCCGTCGGCAGCCTGAACGCGCTGGGGGAAAGCGAAGCGTCGTACACGCTGCCCGAATCAGCCACTGCTGCCACGCGCCGCAAGCAACTGGCACAGTGGATTACCGCGCCCGGCAACGCGCTGCCGCGGCGTGTGCTGGCCAACCGTCTGTGGCACTACCACTTTGGCGCCGGCATTGTGAACACGCCCAGCGACTTCGGTTACATGGGCGGGCGCCCTTCACATCCGCAACTGCTTGACTGGCTGGCGGCACAGCTAGACCGGCACGGCTGGAAGCTGAAGGCGATGCATCGCACGATCATGCTCACGCAGACCTATCAGCAATCGGCTGCCTGGCGCAAGGAACCGGCCAAGGTCGATAGTGATGCACGGCTGCTATGGCGGTTCCCGCCGCGTCGTCTTTCCGCCGAAGAAATCCGCGACACCATGCTGCACGTGTCCGGCAAGCTCAACCTGAAGATGGGCGGCCCCGGCTTCCGTATGTACGAGTACCAGCAGGACAACGTGGCGACCTATGTGCCGCTGGACAAACACCCGGAGTCCACCTACCGACGCGCCGTGTATCATCAGAACGCCCGGGCGGCGCCCACGGATCTGATGGCGGAGTTCGACCAGCCCGACTGTGCGTTCTCAACACCGCGCCGCGCCCGCACCACCACGCCGCTCCAGGCGCTGACAACATTGAACCACAGCTTCACACTCGACATGGCCGCCGCACTGGCCAGCCGCATCGAAAAAGAAGCCGGCGCAGAACCCGCCACGCAGGTCCGCCGCGCCTTCGCCCTGTGCTACAACCGGCAGCCCACCGAAGTCGAACTGAAAGAATGCACCACACTATTGCAGCAACACCCGCTAAGCGCACTCTGCCGCGTGCTGCTGAATACGAGTGAGCTGATTTATGTGAAGTAGTGCCGTGTCTCGCGAATGCTCAACGACCGGCGTCTGATTAGCCCCAACGGGACGGTCTTAACCTCAAGTCGCCCCGGTGGGGCTTGAGTATGTTCATTCCTCATCACTACCACCAGGGCTGGCGCCCTTCGCTAGATTAAGACTGGCCCTTTGGGCCTTAAATTACTCCACGCTTGCCCGTGGAGCACTGATTAGAAACAAGGTCCCAAAAATGCACCCTGCCACGTTGCCCATCGATGATCTTCTCGCAGATTGCGAGACCACGCGCACCCGGCGTAGCGGGCCGGGCGGGCAGCATCGTAATAAGGTTGAGACGGCAGTGGTGCTGCAACATCAGCCCACGGGCGTCTCGGCGGAAGCATCGGAGCGACGTAGCCAGGGGCAGAACCGGGCGGTGGCGATCTTCCGGTTGCGGGTGAACCTGGCCCTGGAAGTGCGGAGTGAACCAGCCTCGCAACCGGTCAGCCCTTTGTGGCAGTCGCGGTGCAAAGGCGGCCGCATCAGCATCAGCCCGCAACACGACGATTTCCCGGCGATACTCGCCGAAGCGCTCGACGCCGTGCACAGCCACCAGTTTGATGTGAAGGCCGCCGCCACGCACCTGCAGTGCTCCACCTCACAGCTTGCCAAACTGCTGAAGTTAGAGCCGCGGGCGTGGGCCGCCGTTAACAACAGCCGCCGGGCAGCGGGGCTGCATGCCCTGAAATAACGTGGCGTGGCGAGTGAAGTAGGCGGCGATGGCGGTTTGGGTATAATCACCCCTTCAGCGCGACGGACCGGCGCTTCATTCAACACCAATTCATCAAGACATATTCAATCGAAGGTATCGATATGACCGGCATGTTTGAGGGCAAAAAAGGCCTGATCCTGGGTGTGGCCAACGACCGCTCTATTGCACTGGCTATCGCCAAGTTCATCATGGACAACGGCGGCGAATGCGGCTTTACGCACCTGCCCGACCGCGAAGACGATGCGAAGAAGAAGAACCACCGGCGCGTCTCGAAGGCGATTGACGATCACCCCAATGCCAAGTTCCTGGTCCCGCTGAACGTGCAGGATGATGAGAACATCGCTGCCGTGATGAAGAAGGCGGAAGAAGAATTCGGCAAGATCGACTTCCTGCTGCATTCCATCGCCTTCGCCTCGCTGGACGATCTGAAACGCGACACCGTCGAAACCAGCCGCGACGGCTTCAGCATGGCCATGGACATCAGCGCGTACAGCCTGATCGCCGTTGCCAACGCCGCCAAGGATATCTTCAACGAACGTGGCTCGATCGCCTGCATGACTTATTTCGGCGGCGAAAAGTGCGTGCCCGGCTACAACGTGATGGGCATCTGCAAGGCCGCCTTAGACGCCGCCACCCGCTACCTGGCCTTTGACCTGGGGCCGAAGAACATCCGCGTCAACGCGCTGAGCGCCGGTCCCATGAAAACCCTGGCAGGTTCCGCTGCTGGCGTGAACGAAATGCTGAAGCTCTACGCCTCGATGGCGCCGCTGGGCCGCAACGTCACGCACGAAGAAGTCGGCAAGACGGGCGCCTTCCTGCTTTCGGACATGAGCGACGGCATTACGGGTGAGATTCTGCACGTAGACGCCGGCTACAACATCATGGGTTCCCCTGGTCGCCTGATTGACGAGATCCAGGCGGCGCAGGAAGCGCAGAAGTAACGCGATGCAGCCCGATGAATCTGGCCGCGAGGATATTCTTCGTGAGGCGACGGCACTCGTTCAGCGGATCGAGTTGCAACTGCCGGGCGAAGCGCCTGTCGTGGCCGGATTCCGCCGCAACGGGTCGCTGAGCATCTTTTTTGACGCCGACCCGGTTTATCAGTTCAACGCAGACTGCCAGCTTCGCCGTATCTACTTAAATGGCAAACTGGTGAAGGCTGAGGGCGGGCAATTGGTGTCGCTTCGGCGTGAGCGGCGCGACAAGAAGACGGTGCTGTGGCGTACAGAGCTTCCCGCCACCGAAACCGCCGTCATCGTGCAACAGATGCACAAGCGGCTGCGGACTTTTCGTAAGCAGTTGCGCGACGGCGCCTTCCGAATCAACGGCCAGATTCCGCCGGATGAAGATATTTCCGCCAAACTGGCAGCCTGGCTGGACGCATTGCCGCAGCCTGTGGAGATCGCCGCGGCGCCGCATGTTTAGAAAAAACGCCGGTGGGTAGCGTCTTCTTCCTGCAAGTAATGGCCACATGACGGGTGTGGTTAAGCGTAAGTATCCGCGGATTTCAAGCAAGAAATGGCCGTTATCGGCGATTTTTCCCGGATTCTTGTTGACCTGCTTGTACCCATTGTCCGATACTTCAGAGTTACGGGCTTTTTGCGGCTTAGCGAACTTAATGGTCGCTTCCCGCGTCAAAGAGTACGTATTTACAACACTTCAATTACAGGAAAGGGTTTCGACGATCGACCGCGAACAAACTAGGGTGAACGAGAAAATCCGCATCACCCCCATTCGTGTTATCAGTGCTGAGGGTGAACAACTGGGCATCATTCCTACCGAAGATGCTCTCAACCGCGCCCGCGATGAAGGGCTGGATCTCGTAGAGGTGGCGCCAAATGAAAAGCCGCCTGTCTGCCGGATTATGGATTACGGCAAGTATAAGTACGAGAAAAACAAAAAGAAGAAGAACACCACGCACAACACCAAAACCAAAGAAGTGCGACTTCGCCCCAAGACCGGGCAGCACGACATTGATTTTAAGGTGAAAAAGGCGATCGACTTCTTAAAGCACAAAGACAAAGTGCAGATTACGGTGATCTTCCGCGGCCGCGAAATGGCCCATATTGAAGAAGGCCGCAAAGTCATGGACGGCGTGATTGAGAAGCTGATCGAAGAGCACGGCAAGCTTGAAGGCCGCCCCAGCCAGCAGGCCCGCCGTATGATTGCCACGGTGGCCCCGAAGTAACCCGCCACCGGGAACAACCCGCGCCGGTATCTGGACCGGCGCCGCGGTAAGTTCGTAAGCTGCTACGCGTTGTCGTGTAGCAGTCCGTCGCGGAACTCCATCTGGCGGCTAAGTTTGGCCGCCAATGTGCTGCTGTGTGTGACCACAATCAGCATGTTCTGTTCCTGCTTCTGAAGTTCCAGAAGCAGGTCGGCGACCGCCATCGCATTCTGATGATCCAGGCTGCCGGTCGGCTCATCGGCCAGCAGTAACGGCGGGCTGTTGATCAGCGAACGCGCCACGGCCGCGCGCTGCCGTTCTCCACCCGAAAGCTCACTCGGGCGGTGGTTCAGCCGTTCACTCAAGCCCGTGCGGTCCAGCAGATCGCGGGCCCGCTGTTCCAGTTCCTTCGTGGCGCCGCCAGAAGCGAGCGTTGGCGCCAGCACATTTTCCAGCACCGTGAGCTGCGGCAGCAGGTGATGTTCCTGAAAAACGAAGCCCACATTCTTATTGCGGAACCGCGCCAGTTCCCCCTGGCTGAGCGAAAACGCGTCGACGCCATCGACGTTCACCGTGCCCGAAGTCGGCGTATCGAGCGCACCGACGATGTGCAGCAACGTACTCTTACCGCTGCCACTTGGCCCGGTAATGGCCAGATCATCGCCAGGCGACATCGTGAGATTCACACCCCGCAGCACCTGCAGAGGCTCGTCGCGGCCAGGGAACTCTTTCGTTAAATCGCGGACTTCAAGCATGCTGGGGGCAGGTTGAATTAGAGTTTGTAGCGTCAACAAGACGAAGCATCTTGTCCCTGGGATTCAAGTCTCACACCAACCCGAAGCGCGAGCGAGGGACGTTTGACTTTATGCTGAAAACAAGGGATTTTCGCGAATACGTCCTAAATCGAAATCTGCCCACACCGGCAATGCGCTGCGGACTCTGGCGCCCCTCGCTCGCGCTTCGGATTAGTGTTCAAATTCAAAATAACTCGAGCGCGAGGGGGCATTAGTCAGACGCTACTCGACGGTGACTTCTTCCATCTGATCGCCTTGCACGATCGAGTTAACCACGTCCATGCCGTCGGTCACTTTGCCGAACACCGAGTGCTTATTGTCCAGCCACGGCGTGGCGACGTGTGTGATGAAGAACTGCGAACCGTTGGTGTTGGGTCCGGCGTTGGCCATCGACAGGATGCCGGGGCCGTCGTGCCGCAATTCCGGGTGGAATTCATCTTCAAACTTGTAGCCAGGATCACCGGTGCCGGTTCCCAGCGGGCAGCCGGTCTGCACCATGAATTCGTCGATGACGCGGTGAAACTTCAGGCCGTTGTAGAATCCTTCGCCAGCAAGCTTCTCAAAGTTGCCGACGGTTTTGGGCGTTTTGTCATCGTACAATTCCAGTGTGATGACACCCTTATTGGTTTTGATGGTGGCCGTTTTCATATTCGTTTTCTTCTGTTTTTAGTGTTTGCAGCATTGCCGCTTTTTGCGAGTTGATTAGCCGTAGTTTAACCGCTGCGGTGTGGTGCGTGCGATGGGGGCATCGAAAACAACGGGCCGGTCGCCGCGTAATGCCTGCTGGACGCGGCTTTGAAGTTCGTCCGGGCAGTCAATGCGATGCGCTTCCACGCCCAGCGACTTTGCCAGACTGACGAAGTCGATCTCTGGTCCGGCGATATCCAGCCCCACATATTTGCCATCTAACGCATGCGGCAGACCCAGCCCGCGGGCGCCAATCTTCAGAATCTGATATTGCGCGTTGTTGCAGATCACAAACACCACCGGCACGTTGTATCGCGCGGCCGACCACAGTCCCTGCACGCCGTACATGGCAGCGCCTTCGCCCAGCATGGCCAGCACGGGCCGGTCCGGCCACGCCATTTTCACACCAATCGCACAGCCCAGGCCCCATCCTAACGCCCAGCCACGGTGCCCGAAGTAACCGGTGTTGTTCTGGATGGCGCCCAACCGCTCGAAGGTGGTGGCCGTCGTTGTCACCGCTTCTTCAATCACCGCGATATCGGGCGGCAGAATCTCCGCCAGCGAAGACATCAGCGTCAACGACGTCATCGGCCGCAGGTCTTTCTCCGCTTCAATCTGCTGCCGCAGCGCGTCGCGGTCGGTTGCATGCTGCATCTTGCGTGCTTCGCCACACGCCGCGGCGTGCTGCTTGCGGTCGCTGCTCATGACCGTCGGTAGCAATTCCGCGAGTTCGTTAAGTGACATACTTATGTCACCCGCGACGCCCGCGGCGGTTTCATAGTTCTTACCGATCTGGTAGGCGTCTTCGTCCAGGTGCACCAGCTTGATGTGCTCCGGGATTGCTCTGGAAGGCTCGTGGTAGACGTACTGCCGCAATAGGTCCATACCTGCGACCAGCAGCACGTCAAACTCCTGCAAACGGTCGCGGACTTCCGGGGACCACAACGGCAGCCCCAGGGCGTAAAGCGGATGATCCGGCGGAAAGGGCAACCGCCCGTGGGTAGTGCCCGACTCGGCAATCACCGGGGCGCCCAGCGCTTCGGCGATTTGGATCAGCGGAGCCACGGCGCCGCGTTCGGTGATGCGGCTGCCAGCGAGGATGCCAGGGTTCTTAGAGCCGGCGAGAATCTCTGCGGCCTTCTGTAACGCTTCTACGGGCGGACGCGTGCGGTAGTCCGGAACGCGGACCGGCGCGAGGTTCAGGTTCTCGCTGGTTTCCATCTGCACATCCACAGGCAAAGAGAGAAACACCGGCCCCGTGGGTGGCGTCAGCGCGACCTGCGCCGCGCGACGGATAGCGGCGGGCACATCTTCGACACGGTTGACCTCGATCGCCATCTTGGTCCACGGCCGGGCGACACCCACCATATCGCCGCCGAGGATTGGTTCTTCAAACGCCAGGCGCCGGTCCTGCTGCCCTGCGGTGACCAGCAGCGGCGTGCCTTCGCGAAACGCGTTGTACAGCATCCCCATGGCGTTACCCAGACCGCAGCTGATATGCAGATTAACCACCGCCAGGCCGCCCGACGCCATCGCGTAGCCATCGGCCATCGCCATCACCGGGACTTCCTGCAAGCCCAGGATGTATTGCAGCCGGCCATCGGCGACCAGCGCGTCATTCAACGGCAGTTCCGTTGTGCCCGGATTTCCAAAGATACGATCGACACCCGCGCCCGCCAGAAGTTCGATGAACGCCTCAATTCCCGAAACCGCCATTAACCTTCGCCTTGTTTAGAAAACGCTTCCTGGCCGAACATCTGATCCTTAAATCGCTGCATGCTGCCACCGGTATCGGATGCCAGACCCCAATGAAACAGATGGTGTAAGCCAGTGGCCAATCAATAGCAAGCGAATTCCGCTACACCGCTTTCCTCCGCTGGTGAGTTGACTTGCCGCCCGCCGCAAGGTTGAATGGTGATTCAATTGAACGCAGTCTCAATTGCAGGCCGTCCCGGAAACGCATGCCATTTATGAGGAGAATGGAAATGAAACCTACGCTGGACCTGCTTCCCCAACAGAGCACGGCAGAGTCTTCGTGCGCCGCGCTGTTGAAGGTGCTGGCCGACGACACCCGGTTACGCGTTGTCGAGCAGTTGCTGGACGGCCCCAAGACGGTCAGTGAAGTGAACGACAATCTGGGCGTCGAGCCGACACTGCTTTCGCATCATCTGAAAGTGCTGAAGCAGAACTGCATCGTCACCTCGCGCCGCGAAGGCCGCTACGTGATGTACACGCTAACGCCGCAGTTGCTGCAGCGTCGCAAGGGCAAATCCATTGATCTTGGCTGCTGCACGCTGGCGTTTTCTTAAACCTGTCTTTGAATGCATCTCATGTTCCGCACCTGTGAATTTCTGGCCCTCGCTTGCTGCCTGCTGTTGCTTGGCGGCTGCGGCGCGTCTTCCTCGACGGACCGTCTGGTCATCACCGGATCAAGCACGGTGGCGCCGCTGGCGACGGAGATGGCCAAACGGTTTGAAGAATTGCACCCCGGCGTCCGCATCGATGTTCAGACCGGCGGCAGCGGCAAGGGCATCGCCGATGTGCGGGCCGGTGTCGCCGACATTGGCATGGCCAGCCGCAACTTAAAGCCTGACGAAAGCGACCTGACGCCGCATCAGATTGCCGCCGATGGCGTCGGGCTGATCGTGCATCAGTCGAACCCTGTGAAAGCGCTCACAGAACAACAGGTACGGGATATCTATGAGGACCGCGTGAGCCAATGGAAAGACCTGGGCGGCGGAGATCTGGACATCACCGTGGTCCATAAGGCGGAAGGTCGCGCCACGCTTGCCGTGTTTCTGAAACACTTTGGCCTGGATAACACCGCGGTCCGGCCCGATGTGATCGTGGGCGATAACGAGCACGGGGTGAAATCCGTGGCCGGCGCTCCCGGCGCCATTGGCTATGTTTCCATTGGCACGGCCGAAGCCGACATTGCAGCGGGTGTTGGTATCCGCCTGTTGCCGCTGAATGATGTTGAAGCCACCACCGCCAACGTCGCCAGCGGTGATTTTCCGATGAGCCGGCCGCTGCTGCTGGTGACCGGCAAAGACGAGGTTTCGCCGCTTGCCAGCGAGTTCATCACCTTCTGTCAGTCGCCGAAGGTGCACGATCTGGTCAAGTCGCAGTATTTTGTTCCCGTTAGCCGCGGAGACGGTGTTGCGAAGTAATCTGCTATTGAAGGTCGTCTGCCGCACACTGGCCGTGGTTTCGGCCGGCGTGGTGTTATTAATCGCCATCTTCCTGGTGCGCGAGTCGGCGCCGGCTTTGCAGAAGCTGGGCGTTGAGCGGTTCTTTACAGACAGCAGCTGGCACCCGTTATCGGGCCAGTTCAACCTGACGCCGATGCTGGTGGCGACACTGGTGACCAGCTTTGGCGCCATCCTGCTGGCGGCGCCGCTGGGTGTCGCATCCGCCGTTTTCACGCACTACTACGCGCCGCCCTGGTTGGCGGTGCTGAACCGCAGGCTGGTGGAATTGCTGGCGGGCATTCCGTCCGTGGTGTTCGGGCTGTGGGGCCTTGTGGTGCTGGCGCCGCTGGTTGCGCGGCTGGGCGGCAGCGGGCAGAACCTACTGACGGCGACGTTCGTTTTATCGCTGATGATTTTACCCACCGTCGCGCTATTATCGGACGCCGCCATCGCTTCGGTGCCACGCCAATGGACACAGGCCGCGGCCGCCCTGGGGCTGAACCGCGGGGCGACGGTCCTTCGCGTCGTCCTGCCCGCAGCGCGCAAAGGCATTGGCAGCGGCGTGGTGCTGGCGCTGACCCGCGCGCTGGGCGAAACAATGGCGGTGGTGATGCTGGCCGGGAACATTGTTGAGATGCCCGGATCGTTGCTGTCGCCGGGTCGCACGCTGAATGCCAATATCGCGCTGGAACTGGGCTATGCTTCCGCGGCGCACCGCTCGGTGCTGTTTGTCAGCGGTCTGCTGCTGATGCTTGTTGTGAGTGTGATCGTCACCGCCGTCTCGCGTCAGCGCAGGCAACCTCATGCGAACTGAACCACGTCAAAACTTCACCCCAACGCAATCATGGCGCAGCAGCTTGCGCGAAGGTCTGCTGACGGCCGCCGTCTGGTCGGCAGCGGCGCTTGTAGCGGGCTTGCTGGGCTGGATGCTAGTGGATGTCGCGGTGAAAGGTGTTTCGCAACTGAACCTGGAATATCTGACGGCGGGTGTGGAAGACGCGGGCCGGGCAGGCGGCATCGGCCCGGTGATTCTTTCCACTGCCTGGATTCTGCTGCTCACGCTGGCCATTGCGATTCCGCTGTCGCTGGCTACGGCGATTGAACTGACGGCCAAAGCAGGACGCGACACTGTCTTCACACGCAACGTCCGCCGCTGTCTGGATGTGCTTTCCGGCGTGCCTTCGATTGTTTTCGGACTGTTCGGAAATGCATTCTTTGCGATCGCGCTGGGAATGGGCTATTCGATCCTGACCGGCGCCCTGACGCTGGCGTGCATGGTGCTGCCGTTGCTGATCCGGACGTTTGAACAAGGTATTGCCGCCGTGCCGCTTGAACACCGCTATGCCGCGGCGGCGCTGGGGATGGGCAGAACCGCCACGCTGCTGAAAGTGATTCTGCCCGCGGCGTTCCCGGCATTGGTCGCAGGTGTAGTGCTGAGCGCCGGCCGCGCACTGGCTGAAACGGCTGCGTTGATCTTCACTGCGGGCTATGTCGCACGGACGCCCGGATCGCTGCTGGACTCAGGCCGCTCCATAAGCGTGCATATCTACGACCTGTCGATGAATGTGCCGCATGGCAGTTCGCGGGCGTACGCGGCTGCCTGCGTGCTGATTGGCTTGTTGCTGGTGATTAATCTGTCGGCAGCCCTGTTACAGCGGATGGCGGGTTTAGCGCACCGGCCCGCGGCGGGAGGCCGGCTATGATTTCCGCCGATGGCCTTTCGGTTTCGTACTACGGACGGACAGTGTTGCGCGATGTGACGCTGGCCGCGCGGCCGGGGCGTGTGCTAGCGCTGGTGGGGCCATCCGGATGCGGTAAGAGCAGCTTCCTGGCAGCACTCAACCGGTTAACGGAAGTCATCCCCGGCGCGGCGGCCCGCGGGAAGGTTGAATTTGACGGCTGCGGGATTGATGAGACTTTTTCTTCTTCCGTGCATCTGCGGCGGCATGTGGGCATGATCTTCCAGAAACCCAATCCGTTCCCGATGTCCAGCCGCCGGAATATCGAACTGGCGCTAAGTGAACACGGCGTGCGCAGCCGGGAAGATCGCCGCCGCATTACCGCGCAGGTGCTGCGCGACGTGGGTCTGTGGGATGAGATTCACGACCGTCTGGACCAACCCGCTCTGGAACTCTCGGGCGGTCAACAGCAACGGCTGTGCATAGCCCGCGCCCTGGCGCTGCAACCGCAGGTGCTGCTGATGGACGAACCGTGCAGTGCACTCGATCCGGTTTCGACGGCGAAGATTGAAGAGCTGATCCTTTCGATGCGCGGCGACTATACCATCATCATCGTGACGCATAACCTGGCTCAAGCCAGACGTGTCGCCGACGAACTGGCCGTCTTCTGGCTGCGCGATGGTGTGGGCGAAATGATCGAGCACGGCCCCGTCGATCAGCTCTTCACCAGTCCCCAGACTGAAACGGTCGAAGCCTACCTGTCCGGCAGAAGCGGTTAAACCAGCCCGCTGAGCGAGGTTCCTTATAGTGTTGTGGCGGTATCCATGCGCCGCTTCTCGTCCCCTCGCCCCTCCGGGGAGAGGGTTAGGGTGAGGGGGTACATAGTCCGTCCTGTATCATCGCTTTGCGGAGCGTGAACCGGACGAACAAAAGCTTCTTGTGGCTTGAAAGAAGTAGAAAGCGGGCTCCCCCTCATCTGGCCTTCGGCCTGTCTTCTCCCCGGAGGGGCGAAGAGGGTTTATGTTGTTACCACAACATAATATCTGCGCCCGCTGAGCGAGGCTCTGTTAGACGAGTCCCCAGTGCTTTCGCAACGCCCATTCGCCGATGAAGACGCCTGCGACCAGCAGGAAGAATAGCCAGGCGTCTAGCGTCGTGCGGCCCAGTTGCCAGGTCTTCAGCGTTTTAGCTTCCACCTTCAGCGGCGTATCGCGTAGTTGCGTTAACACGTCGGCCATTTCATCGGTGCTAATCAGCTTGCCGCCGCTTTCCGCCGTGGCAGCCGCCAGCCGCCGCAGGCGTGTGTGATCTGCTGCCGGGTTGCTGAGTTCTACATCGTGGTCGAAGACCATGAAGCGGGCGACATTGCTAGCCGGTTCGCCGCCGGGCCGCGTGGCGGATACTTCCAGCGTGTAGTTGCCCGGCGCCCGCGCCGTTTTGAATTCGCCCTGCCAGATGTCGCCATCGCGTGAGAGTGAAACGGTCTGCGCGGCGCCGCCCGGACCGCGCACGATGGCTTGCAACGTGGCGTCTGAAACCGGGGCGCCGGCCGCGTCGTTGATGCCGGCGGTGAATTCCGCTTTGGCGCCAGCGGGGAATCTTCGCTGGTTCAATCGCACCCACACATCGTCTTTCTCCAGCCCGTCACGCCGCGCCAACCACAGCACCACCTGCCGCCAGAACCGCCGGTGCTGCGATTGTTTATCCTGCATCCACCACTGCCAGGTCGAGTCACCGGCAAACGCCAGCACCCGGCCGCGACCGTACTCCTGCGACACCAGTAGTTCTTCGCCCTTCGCACCCGTTGCCAACACCCGCGCGCCCGGCTTCACGCCATGAAAGCGGTTGGCGCCTGAAAGCGGCGGCAGCGAATTCCACACCGCCGCATTGCTTTCCGCCGGAGCCAGTCGCGTTAAGAAGTGACTGCCAACCGGCTGCATTACAAGTGGCCCTTCTAGATGCAGATCTTTCTGTAACGGTGCATCAAAATCCTGCTTCTCAAAGCGGTCCATCGTCACCGGCAGCACTTCGGCCAGCGGCGTTTTCAGATAGCCGCCGGGGCCAAAGCTGTGATAACCGCCCAGCATCAACAGCCCCTTACCGGCCGCCACATCTTTGGCGATTTTTTGAAGCGGCGAATCCGTCATTCCCGCGCGGTGCAGCGCAGCCGCATCCAGATCGCCCAGTATGTAAACATCGTACGGCTGTTCTGAAATGTCATCAGGCAGCGACACCGGCCACTTCGACCGGTCGGCGGAATCAATCCAGAGGAAATCCAGTTCGATATCCTGCGAAGCATCCAGCGACCGCTTCAGAAACTTCTGCTCCCACCGCAGTTCACCTTCCAGATACAGCACCCGCAAGCCGCCTTCGCGGACCGTTAAATAGGCGCTCAATTCGTTATTGCGGGCGACGAGTTCCCCACGCTGCCCCGGCGCCCGCAGCGTCAGTTTGTACTGCCCCGGTTTGTCCGGCGTGTACGGAATCCGCACGGGCAGCAGTTGATCCTGCTCGCGCGCCATCAGCGGGAAAGGGCCGAGTTTTGTCGTGGCGCCTTTATCATCTTCGATCAACAGTTCAACGGGAATCTCTTTGTTGACGAACCGGCGGATGCGGACTTCGCCTTCGATGAGCATTTCGTTCTTGACGAATACATCGCGTTGATCTGGGAAGTTCACGACGGCGATATCCGGCGCCTCGGCCATGTCACCGGGCGGACCAAGCGGCACGCTGAAGAGCGGCGCCTGTTGGCGGGCCAGTTCGCGTTCGACGACGGGAATTTCCACCGGCGGATCGAAGGCCGTCTGGGCGCCGTCGCCCATCAACAGCACGCCCAGCAGCCGCTTTCCACGCTCGCGGGCGATGGCTTCGTACAGCGGCGAACCGACATCCGTTTCATCCCCTGCCGGCGCTGGCGGCAGCGTGATGGCGCCGGCGTTCATTTCCAGCGGCGTCAACTGACTATCGTATCCATAGACTTTGACTTCGAACTTTTCGCCCAGGCTTTTCATCAACGGCGCCACCGATTGCAGCGCCTGTTGCTGCTTCTGCCACCTGGAAGCTGTTTCGCCGGTTACATGCGGCAGTTGCATGCTACGGCTCTGATCCACCGCGACAATTACCACGGCCGACTGCTCTTTGCGCACCGTCGTATCACAGCCCGGCCGCAGCATCGCCGTCATCAGCAGCAGCAACGCCACCCCACGCAGCGATGTCAGCACTAGCCGCCGCGACATGGCAATCCGCGAAAACCGCGGCCCGATCAGCAGCATGCCGCCCAGCACCATGGTTACCAGAACCACTAGCAGATAGCTATCAAAGATTGGCTGAAATTGCGGCCACATAGGCTGCGTCCTAACTCAAAGAATCGATCGCCATGCCGGGATACAGCCTAAACTAAGCGATTTCAGCGTCACACACCAACCCGAAGCGCAAGCGAGGGACGTTAGACTCGATGCCAAAAACAAGGCCTTTTGGCTCATCTACTTCTGCGGTAAGTGGTTTCTTCAGCCGGCTATTCGCACCAGACTCCAACGTCCCTCGCTTGCGCTTCGGGTTAGTTTATCGTGTTTACGTCTGATCGGTTAAGGGGCATTGATGACCTCGTGTAAGAACACGCAATGCGACTTACCGGGTTGCTACTATCTCAGTACGAACCACCGGCAAAGAGCAAATTGCACCACCCGCGAGAATGACGTGTTCCCTTCCCTCTTCACCTACTGTCCGCACTGCGCTGCCAGGATGGTCGACACAACCTGCGACCAGATCGCGAGGCGGCAGTGCAGCCAGTGCGGCTGGATTCAGTACCGCAACCCGGTCACCGGCGTCGCCGTCGCCGTGGTGGAGAACGGAGAATTACTGCTTGGGCAGCGCCACGACGGCGGCTGGTGCATCCCCTGCGGTTACGTCGAATACGACGAAACCATTCAGCAGGCCGCCATCCGCGAATTCCGCGAAGAAACCGGCTGCGAAGTCACCCTGCACGGCGTCCTCGCCGCGCTCTCCAACTTCCACAACCCGCACCGCCAGACCGTCGGCGTCTGGTTCAACGGCCACCGCACCGGCGGCGAATTGCAGGCAGGCAGCGACCTGATAGACGCGAAGTTCTTTCCACTGCAAAGTCTGCCCGAGCTGATCTTTCCAACGGATCGCGAGGTAGTGCGGATGTTGATTAAAGCAAACGCATGAATCGTTTTGTGAATCAAGCGGATTCTGATTTGACTCATCCGGAGGACGCGGCTAGACAATAGATCACCGCAATTCTGTCGCGGACGGAATCAACTTTGGCGACAAGGCGTAGACGATGAATCTTCACATTCTCAGTAGTCGCATGAAGGCGAAAGGCATTTTCTTTTCCGAAGAATCGCTTGCTGGTCGTCAGACCGTCATAGGTTATGAAAAACAGTTCCGTTGGCTTTGGTTGGCAACTCAACTAAACACCTTCGTAGTCGCTGCTGACTACGGTGACGAGACCGTGACTGTTCAAGCGATTGAGGAACTGCTTGACGAAGCGTTTGCGTACAGCACCGCAAACTATACGGGCTGGCCCCGTGGCCTGCAGTCAGGCTTGGCAACCATAGCGATGCCCTTTTCATCGAGGATCAGTGACGAAGCGATCGCGTATTGCCGGGAGTCAAAAGCCGGTAAAAAGTGGGCTGGCTTTGCTGTTCCTGTGACGATCAACACCGTATCCCAGGAAGTATTTTTATTTGATCGTAACCCAATCTGGGGACAAATTTACTACCCGTATATCAGAGAAGTCATCGAGGAACTAACAAGCTAACGCTTCCTGATACGTCCGGCATTGATCTGAATGTTCCCACCGATCGCGATGTGTCACAGATGTTGGTGGAAGTAGATAAGTGACGAAGGAGAGTTACGATGCGAATCGCGAATCGATGGATGCTTGCGGCAGCGATTTGTCTGGGATTGCTGTTCGCCGGTTGCATGACCTACTTTCAGTGGAACTGGTACATTGGCTGGCCGGGACTTGCGTTCGCTCAAGGTCTGGTAGAACGGGGATGGCCTTGTACGTTTCTCAACGTTGCATTTTCCACCGAGTTATCGGCGCATACTTACCATTGGGTTACGCGGAATCTTGTATTGAATTCTGTGTTCTGCGGCGTCCTCTCTGTTTCGTTTACTTATGTCGTCTGGTGCGCCGGGCGTTCAATCCTCACCTCGCGTGGGCTCCCCAGATTCTCCATTTCGACGCTAATTATCGTCATGTTTTCGGCCGCTGCGACATTTGGCCTATGGCAACTGGTTCACTATTTACCGGAACTTGGAATTAAACGTTGGGACATTCCAATCACAGAGGTGAAAATCCCGCACACGTTGTTTGCAATGGTAATCGTGGGTTTGTTTTGTCTGGCGTACTCTTTTGCGACGCTCGCGTTCGCTGCCGTTTCGAGGTTACAGAAGGTTGCTTCGCCAACGGAAGTTGAACGCAACGAGCGTCTTGAAACGCCTGACTAGCCGATTCTGCTTTCTACGGTCCGCGGCAATCCGACGCCCACGCTAGCACTTCCGCCGGAATCGCCCTGGACCGTTCTGGCTTCTCCCGCTATGGTCCGCCCCTTGTCAAACCGCTGTGTGAAACGGCTGGTTTCCGCGGCTGCGGCGCTGGTGCGCGCGTGGTGAGCGGGGTTTTGGGTGCGAACTCGACCGTAGCGTTATGAACTCACTTACCAAGTGGCAAAGCCTTGTCATGCCCATCGGCATTATCTCCAGCGTGCTGGTGATTCTGGTGCCGTTGCCGCATTGGTTGATGGATGTGCTGCTGGCTGCCAATATTGCCACGGCGGTGGTGGTGCTGCTGACGACTATTTATGTCGAAAGCCCGCTTGAGTTCAGCGTGTTCCCCTCGTTGCTGCTGGCCACCACGCTGGGCCGGCTGGTGATGAATGTGGCCACGACGCGGTTGATTCTCACGCAGGCCGATACGCTGGGCATTGACGCGGCGGGCGGTGTGATCCGTGCGTTTGGAGAGTTCGTGGCAGGCGACCGGATTGTGGTGGGGCTGATTATCTTCATCATCATCGTCGTTATTCAGTTTGTCGTCATCACCAAAGGCGCCACGCGTATCAGCGAAGTGGCGGCGCGGTTTGCCCTGGATGGTATGCCCGGGCGGCAGATGGCGATCGACGCCGATCTAAACGCACAGGCCATCACCGAAGAAGAAGCAAAAATCCGCCGCGAAGAGATCACGCAGCAGGCCGACTTTTACGGGGCGATGGACGGCGCCAGTAAGTTCGTCCGTGGCGATGCCATTGCGGGCATCATCATTACGATTATCAACATCATCGGCGGTCTGGTGATCGGCATCTTCGAGTCCGGGATGGACTTTATGCAGGCCGTGCAACTGTTCACCAAACTGACGATTGGCGATGGCCTGGTTAGCCA
This sequence comes from Pirellulaceae bacterium, assembly GCA_965233625.1. GTDB lineage: Bacteria > Planctomycetota > Planctomycetia > Pirellulales > Pirellulaceae. The sequence continues at coordinate 3,929,435 of OZ247499.1, read as the reverse complement.
GGTGCCCGCCTTCCTCATCTCGCTGGCAGCGGCGTTGCTGATTACCCGCTCGACGGCGAAAAGCAATCTGCCGTTTGTCTTCCTGCAGCAGATTTTTTCTAACACCAAGGCGTTGTTCGTCGCCGCAGCGTTCCTGGGCATTCTGATGTTCACCGGACTGCCGCCCGTGCCGCTGGCATCGCTGGCCATCGGCTGCGTGGCGCTGGCCGTGATCCTCTCGAAACAGACGAAAGCGGAAGAAACCACGAAGGCCAAAGAGGCCGAAGAAGCTGCCGAGCAGGAAGCGGCGCAGACCAAGAGTCCCGAAGATGAAATCAAAGAATCCCTGGCCGTGGACCCCATGGAAATGGAACTGGGCGTCGGGCTGATCCGCCTGGCAGACCCCAACCGCGGCGGCGATCTGATGACGCGCATCGCAGCTGTGCGCAAAAACGTGGCCGCGGAGATTGGCATCATGCTGCCCAAAGTCCGCATCCGCGACAACATGCGGCTAGGCGAATACGGTTACAGCATCGGCATCGCTTCCAACCCCGTCGCAGGCGGCGAGGTGATGCCCACGCGGCTGCTGGCGATGGATTCGGGCATGACGACGGGCGAAATTCCCGGCACGCCCGTCCGTGATCCCGCCTTCAATACGCCGGCGGTGTGGATTGAAGCGGGGATGCGCGACCGTGCGGAAATGCTGGGTTACACGCCCGTAGAACCGGCCGCCGTGCTGGCGACGCATCTGCAGGAAGTGGTGCGGCAGCATGCCGACGAACTACTGACGCGGGACGGTATGCATGGGCTGATTGAGCAACTGAAGACCACGTCGGAAGCATTGGTGAATGAACTCATTCCGCAGCCGATGCGTATGTCTCAGGTGCAGCACATCCTGCAGCGTCTGCTTCGCGAAGAGGTTTCGATCCGTCAGCTGGCTCTGATTCTGGAAACACTCAGCGAAAAAGTTGTCGCCACTACCGACCCCGTCCGCCTGACCGAAGCGGTCCGCGCCCGCCTCAGCCGCACCATCTGTGGACGGTATCAGGACGACCAGAAACAGTTGCACGTAGCCACGTTAGAGCCCGCGCTGGAAGACCAGGTGGCATCCAGTATTGAACACAATGAACATGGTCTGTATATCCGCATGAGCCCGGTCGTGATTGAACGCGTCTGCGAAGCAATCCGCACCGGGCTAGAGCCGTTGTACCAGGCCGGGCATCATCCCGTGGTGGTCTGCAGCCCGCTGATCCGCCCGGGTCTGCGGGAGATTACATCGGCCAACCTGCCGCGGATGGCGGTTATTTCGTACACAGAAATCCCACGCGACGTCAAACTTGTGTCTCACTCGCTTGTTCAACTTGACCAGCAACCAGCCGCCGGCGGCGCACCGGGGGATCAATAACGCATGGATGCCAGAACCTACCGCGCCAGTTCGATGCAACAGGCCCTGCAGATGATCCGCGAAGATCTAGGCCCTGAAGCCGCGGTGCTGCAGACCCGTCCGGCTGGCAGCCGTTTGATGCGTTGGCTGACCGGCGCCCGGCAGATTGAAGTCACGGCTTCGCTAAACGCCGACATCCCGGCGCGACTGCCCGAACCTATCGTCACCGCGCCGCCGCAAATCGCGACGCCCGCGCCAGAGCCAGAAAGTATCGTAGCCCCGGCAACGGAAACCTTCGACGAAGTTGCGGCTTCGCTCTTTCAGAAACATTTTGATGCAGAAGCCGCGGACTTTCGCATTGAACCTGCAAAGCCTGTAGCACCCGCGACGGACACTCCTGGCGAACTATCACCCGCTATGTTCCAGCTATTCACCAGCCTGCTGGATGCTGAAATGAGTGAAGAGCTGGCCCGTGAACTGCTGGAAGAAGTCAAAGAGCGGACACCGCAACATCAACAGAATGACGTACAACAGCTCCGTCAACTCCTGTTAGAGCTGGTGGCGAAAGAGATTCCTGTCTGTGGTCCCGTCCGCGTCACGCCGGGTCACCGCCGGTTGATCGCGCTGGTGGGTCCGACGGGTGTTGGAAAAACGACGACCATCGCCAAGCTGGCCGCCAACTTCCGCCTGCGGCATCAGCACCGTGTGGGTCTGATTACGGTGGACACCTACCGCATCGCAGCGGTCGAACAGCTTCGCACTTATGCCGATATCATCGACCTGCCGATGGAAGTTGTCTCGACACCTGACGAGATGCAAGCTGCCGTAGAGCGGATGGAGCATCTGGACCTGATCCTGCTCGATACCGCGGGCCGCAGCCCACGCGACGCCGCCAAGCTGAAAGAAGTCCGCGAGATTCTCGCCGCAGCCGGTCCTGATGAAACCCATTTAGTGCTCAGCAGTAGCAGTAGCGAAACCAGCCTGAAGAAAACCGCCGAGCGATTCTCGCGCACAGGCGTCAACGCGTTGATCTACACCAAGCTGGATGAAGCGACCGGTCTTGGCAGCTTGTTGCCGTTGCTTCGCAGCAGTGGTCTGCCGCTGAGTTATGTGACCAATGGTCAGAATGTTCCCGGCGATATTGCTCCGGCGGACGCTGACGAACTGGCCGCCGCAGTTCTTTCGAACCCGTCTTAAGGAACTGCCAACTGTGACCGATCAAGCCGCCGAACTCCGCAACCTGATGCAACTCGCCGCGCGTCGTGAAGACGCCCCCGGCGTGGAGCCGCCGCGCATGATGATGCTGGCCGGTGGCAAGGGCGGTGTAGGAACTACAACGGTCGCGGCCCATCTGGCCGTAGCGCTTTGCAGCCACGGTCTGCGTGTGGTGCTGGTCGACGCCTGCCTGTATCGCGGTGATGCGGCGGTATGCTGCGGTGTGAAAGAAGACCTGACCATCGTGGATGTACTCAGCGGCCGACATAGCATTCACGAAATCCTGCGGCCCGGTCCGGCCGGTCTGCAGGTTGCCGCCGGCGCCTGGGCGCCCGCGCGGATGAGGCCGTTGACCGCTGCCAGTTGCGAGCGGTTGATCGCCGGAATTAAAACGCTTGGCCGTCACGCCGACCTAGTGCTTATTGATGCTGGTAACCGTGTGGATGAACTGACCCGCGCCTTCTGGCAGCATGTTGACGACGCCGCGCTGGTGACCACCACCGACCCGGTCGCCGTGATGGATACCTACGCCACCATCAAAGTGCTGGCCCAGCAGACCACCAACGTACAACCATCCGTCATCGTCAACCGCGCCGCGACTGAGGCAGCCGCGACAAGCGTGCTCAATCGACTACAGCGTTCATGCGAGCGGTTCCTGCAGACAGACGTTTCCGTAGGAGGCTGGCTGCCGGCAGACCCCGCGTTTTCCGCCGCCTTCGCACACAGCCGCCTGCTGAAAGATGGCGAGGCGCCGGTCGCAGAAAACCGCCTGGAAGCAATGGCGGAGGCCTATTCAAAACAGCTGCAACCAGCCGCCTAAGTAGGGCAGGCTCCGCCTGCCTTCCCGCGGCGTGACCAGCGTAGTCACGTAAACATACCAGATAACTTTCAATCGTTATGAAACTTGAATCGCAACTTAAGAATGCTTGGTAAACCGTCATGACGGACGGCAGGCGGAGCCTGCCCTACGGTGTGCCATGAGAGAAATCACTTGAGGGAAAACCACGCGAAACTGCCTCGCACTGCACCACGAAAAGCTTCATTGACAGGAGAATCCAGAAAATCAGCAGAACAGTTCAACTTTTAGCACACTTCAAGCCGATACCAGGAGTGTGCCTAACCGCGCAACGCGGGGTTGAGCTGGAACAGTTTGAACGGCCTTTTTGCGGGTGACAGACAACTGTCACAATGCCAGTTATGAGTCGCCTGTACGCCGGTCAATTAGGAATGATTGCGTTTGTCACGGTGGTAGCCCGCGGGCTTCTCCACGGCAGAACGCTTGAGTCCACGCTGTTAACGGCAGCCCTTTACCTTCCGGTCTTCGCCCTGTTGGGCTACGTTGCCGGAAAGGTTGCAGCCAACGCCGTCGACGAGTCGGTCCAGCAGCAACTGAATGATCAGATTGCTGCGATGGAGGCCGCCATCAACGGCGAGAACGCAACCGAGCAGCCTGGTTAGTTACAACTTTGAGGAAGACATTCAGCTGCGAACAGCGGGATTGTCAACACAATTCATACGCCGCACGGCACGAAGCCACGCACGGCGAAACGGGAACGCAGAACAATCACGGAGGATTGCATGGCGACCACCATTGCACCTGCAGACGAAATCCAACAGGTCTGGCAGCAATACAAAAACGATCTTTCCAACAAAGAACTGCGGAACCGGCTGGTTGAGCGTTACTTACCTCTGGTCAAGTACAACGGCGAACGCATCTGGGCGCGGCTGCCCGACGGCGTTGAACTGGACGACCTTCTTTCGGCCGGCGTCTTCGGCCTGATGGACGCCATCGACGCCTACGACCTGACCCGCGGCGTGAAGTTTGAAACCTACTGCGTGCCGCGTATCCGTGGCGCCATGCTGGACGAACTTCGCACCATGGACTGGGTGCCGCGTCTCGTCCGCTCGAAAGCCAGCAAACTGGCCGAAGCCACCAAAACACTCGAAGCCCGCCACGGCCGGGCGCCAACCGAAGTGGAACTGGCTGAGCATCTGGAAATCTCTGTCGCTGAACTCGAGAAGATGACCACCGAAGCCAACGCCGTCGGCCTCATCAGCTTGAACAAGAAGTGGTACGAGACCGATAGCTACAAAGACGTCCGCGAGATCGACGTTCTAGAAGACAAAAAGGGCGAAGACCCGACGCGTCGCATCCAGAAGAACGACCTCATGCGTCTGGTCACCAAAGGCCTGAACCGCAACGAACGCCTGATCATCATTCTTTATTACTACGAAGAACTGACGATGAAAGAAATCGGCGCCACGCTGGACCTCAGCGAAAGCCGCGTCAGCCAGATGCACAGCAGCATCGTCAACCGTCTGCAAACGCAGCTCGGCAAACGCCGCCCCGAATTCGGCACCTAGTCGAATCCACCGCAACGGGCAAATAAAGATTCAAGCCACGCCTCTTATAGGCGTGGTTTTTTTACGCGCCGGCTGCAGGTGAAAAGCTATGACGCTTCATTCTTCGTCACTCTTCTTATCATTCACCTGCTCTTCCAGCCGCGTGAGGAAGCGACGCGTTGCCGCGGGTGAACGCAGGCGGATCACCTGCCAGCTGGCGCCGGGGGCGAATAGCGACTGGTTGAATTCACGGCGCCGTCTGCGGTAGGTCTTCAGCACCCACCACAGGATGGAATCGCGGCTGAGCAGCGCCACGGCGAACGTCTCGCGGTTGCCGTTACAGACCAGTTCTCCGGAGATGCACCGGCGGGCTGTCCGCCGCAGGGCGCGGCTGAAGATGACCGGGAAGGAGTAGTCCAGCCAGATGATGGTCTGGGCGCGATGCCAGGTCAGATCCTGTACGGACGAATAATTTCCGTCGACAATCCAGGACGAACCCGCCGTCGCTGCGTCAACCTTGCTGCGGAATTCTTCTGCGTCGCGTTCCACCCAGCCCGGTAGCCAGTGCAACATGTCAAGCTGAACGTGCAGGGCGCCAAGCACCTCCGACAGACGCGCCGCCAGGGTGCTTTTGCCGGCGCAACTGGTGCCCGCCACCACGAGGCGTTGCAGCTTGCTGCGATCCAGGTCAGCCGGCGGATCGCTCACCCGACCAGCACTGCCTGGTGGTTGCTCTTGCAGGCCTCGACAATTTTCTCACGCACGGCTTCCGCGTCGCCGCTGGTGAGTGTGCCTTCATTCGACCGCAGGGTGAACGAAAGCAGCACGCGTTTGCGACCGGCGCCGTCGGCTTTTTCGTTGCGGTAGGTTTCGCGGTATTCGACCTGCTGCAACAGTTCGCCGCCGGCGGTGCGGACGGTGGCTTCCAGATGGTCCCACCGCAAAGGCTCGTCCACGATGAAGTTCAGATCCTGCGTGATGGCCGGGTATTCGCTGATCTCAGCATGCTGTGGCACCAGAACGGCGTGCGCCGCGAGGGCGGTAAGATCCAGTTCAAACAGTGTCGCCGTCGCGCGTAGCCCCGTGGCCTTCATGCCTTCGACGCCTGTTTCGCCCAGGATGCCGATACGCTTACCATCGATCAGCAATTCGCAGCCTTTGGCCGGGTCGAGCAGTGGCTGACTGGTTTCTGTCACTTCCAGCCGCAGCGCCGGATTCAGCCGGTGCACCAGCGCGGCGATCACGCCTTTGAGTTCAAAGAACGAACGCCCGCTGACCCCTGCCACCATCCACGGTTCCGTGGGCAGCCCTTCGCCCTGCGGTAGATAGACCTTCGAGGTTTCGAACAGTTCCGCTTCTGAATTGCCGCGGGCCTGATTTTCGCGGCGGGCGTTCAGCAGCGATGGCACAATGCTTTTCCGCAGACGGTTGGCGCCTTCCAGCATGGGCGTGCTGGCGACGATTGGCGCCGCCTCGCTCCACGGAGCGAAGACTTGCGTGGATGCCTGGCTGACGACGCTAACCGTCATGGCTTCATCAAAACCCGCGGCGGTCAGCACATTGCGTGTCTTCTCCAGCACACGATCCAGCCGCGTACGTTGCGACGGCGCCATCGGTACGGCGGTGTCTTCGGGAATCTTGTCGTAGCCGTAGACGCGGGCGACTTCTTCAATCAGATCAATCTCGCGTGTGAGGTCGCGGCGCCAGGTGGGTGGTGTGACACGCAGGGCGTCGTCCGGCTGGTCCTCCGTGGGCGTGCAGCCAAGATCCGTGAGAATGCGCTGCACCGCGTCGGCGGGGACTTCGATGCCTAAGATGCGGCTGATCTGTGGCAGTCGCAGCACGATGGGGTCGCGGGATAGATCGCGCGTTCCTTCGTCCAGCATGCCGGGCGCCAGTTCACCGCCGGCGATCTGCAGAATGAGTTCACAGCAGCGGCGGCTGGCCCATTCGATCCCGGCGGGGTCCACGGTGCGTTCAAAGCGGTAGGAAGAATCGCTGAACAGCTTCAACCGCCGCGCCGTTCGCCGGATCGGCAGCGGCATGAAGTCGGCCGCTTCGATCAGTAGGTTCACCGTGTCGTCATTCACTTCGGTTGCGGCGCCGCCCATGACGCCGCCCAGGGCGATGGGCGTCTTCTCATCGGCAATCACGCACATGCCCGGTTCCAGGTCGTACGTGTTGTGGTCAATTGCTTCCAGCTTCTCGCCCTTGGCGGCTTCGCGGACGATGACCTTGCCGCCGCTGATTTTGTCCAGGTCGAAGGCGTGCAACGGCTGCCCGCATTCCATCAGCACATAGTTGGTGATGTCGACGATGTTATTGACGGATTTGAACGTGCTTTCGCCCGTTTTGGGATTCACATGCAGCGTGGTCAGCCGTTCGACGAGCCAGTCTGGCGAAGGGCCGACCTTCACGCCTTTAATCACCCGCCCGGTATAGCGGGTGCAAAGCGGCGTTTCGATAGCAACGCTGGCAGAACCCGCTGCCCCGGCGCCTTGAGTTTCTGCCGGCTGCGGGTCCGGGATCTTCAGGTCTTTTTCCCACAGCACCGCGATCTCCCTTGCCACGCCGATGTGGCCGAGGCAATCCGGGCGGTTGCTGGTGACTTCCAGATCAATGCAGAAGTCATCGCCGAAAGGCGTGGTGCCCTCGTGGTTTAAGCCAGACATGGCCAGCCGGTCTTCGACCTCAGCCAGCGGCATATCAATCTCGACATACTCTTGCAGCCATTTCCACGAAACAAGCATGATTGCCTTTCTTAACGCGACTTTCCCAAGCTGGTCGTCTTTAGTTTCAAGTCCCCTCGACCCTGGGAGAGGGCTGGGGTGAGGGGAAGCGAATTTCCTGATGCTGATTTTCTGGTGGACGCCAGAGGCAGGGTCGTAGCACGTTTCCAGGGCAGTTGTTGGAGGCTGTGCCCCCTCACCCTAACCCTCTCCCCAGAGGGGTGAGGGGACTAGGAACGGCCCGTTGTGTGCTGTGAATTCATCGCCGGCGTCAGGGAGAGATTATCAGGCAGATTGTCCGCGACGTACAGGTGTAGCGCACGGCGGGGCAGATAAGGTAAAGCCTGCCGGTTGTAGCGGTCGATATGCTTAAAGCGGTCTTGCCCCCTCGCCCCTTTGGGGAGAGGGCTGGGGTGAGGGGAAACTGTTTCTCCTCTTCCACCATGGCATTCGCATGAGAGCCGGAAGACGCACCTGGCGGCTTATTTCAGCTGCATGTGCCCTTCGACACGCTTGATGACTGTTTCCGGAGAGGCGCCCGATGATTTACTGGCTGCTGCGGCCGTTTAATGTGCTCAGCGATGTGCTCCGGGCGAATGACGCCCCGCATCAGATTGGGCTGGGGGTTGCGCTGGGCATGATGGCCGGGCTGTTGCCCAAAGACAATCTGCTGGCCATGGCCGTCGCCACGGCGATTGTCTGTATCCGCTGCAATCTGGCTTCGGCTGGACTGTCGGCGTTTGTCTTCTCGTGGGTCGGGCTGATTACCGACCCGGTCGCGTGTCTGGCGGGCAGCGTGATTCTGGAGGCGCCGCAACTGCAACCGTTGCTGGCGGCCTTGTATCAACTGCCGCTGGCGCCTTGGACGGATTTCAACAACACGGCGGTGACGGGCAATCTGCTGATGGGCTTATTGGCAGCGTACCCGGTCTATGCCGGTGTGTTTCATCTGACTGATCAGTACGCCGTACCTCTGGCCGGTTGGCTGGCGAAGTACCGCATCAGCCGTCTGGTGTTTGTCAAAGATATTATTGGTCTGTTGAGGCTTCGATGATCCGCTGGAAATCTGCGGCGCCCCGCGCTGTTGTTGTCGTGCTGTTCGCAGCGTTTCTGCTGTTTGGCATGAATCCGCTGATCCGCCACGCGGCGCTGGAATCGATTCAGCGAACCACGGGCGCCCGCGTGGAAATCGGCGAGGTCCGTGCGCAGATTCATGCCGGCAAGCTCTCTGCGCATAAGATGTCGCTGGCGCACGATGCTTCGGGAACCGCCCTTTCGGCGCAGTCGGCTTCGCTGAAGTTCGACGCTCAGGCCGTGGCGCATCGCCGCCTGATTGTGGATGAAGCTGCTATCCGGGGTCTGATGATCGGCGGTCCGTTGCCGCCCGGCGCGCCGCCGGTATCGGTCGATGAATTACCGGCGGAAGATGCGGCGGCCGGGGTGGATATGTCGGCGTGGCTAGATGGCGTGGACGGCAAGCTGCTGGAATACGCCGAGTCCGGTTCTGAAACCGTGCAGGTCGCGCAGGAGCTGCGCAAACGGTGGCCTTCGGAAATCGCCGTGTTGAAGCAGGAGTTGAAGGCCGTGCGTCAGCAGTCTGAGTCGCTGCGTGATTCGCTAAAAGCCAGCGGCAACACGCTGGAAAAACTTGGCCGCTATCAACAGAGCCTGCAAGATGCGCAGGAGATTCACACCCGCGCCGATGAAATTTACACCAAGGTCCAGCAGTTCCAGCGGCAGGCACAGCTAGACCGCAGCGCGCTGCAGACGGCCGCCAATAACGATATGGAAAAGCTGCGTGAGCATGCCGACCTGGCCAAGCTCAACCCGCAGGAGCTGGCGCGTTTTCTGCTTGGAAAAGAGCAGGCCGACATGATCAGCAATATCCTGGTCTGGGTGCAGTACATCCGCGGCTGGATTCCTTCCGAGGGCGATTCGCCACAGCCCCAACGCGGCCGCGGTCGCGATATCTGGTTCGCCGGTGTTCCCGCGCAGCCGGACTTTCTGGTGCGGAAAGCGCTGGTCACCGGGCAGGTGCAGTTTGGCGAGGACTGGATTCCGTTCGCCGGCGCCATGAACGATCTCACCTCGCACCCGACGCTGCTGAATAAACCGCTGACGCTGCATCTGGTAACGCAAGGCGAGCAGCGCATCGAAATCCGCGCCAAGTTCGACCGCCGCAAATGGCAGCGGCAAGACGTGATCTCGATCGACTACCCGGCGATGCCCGTCAAAGCACACACGCTGGGCGACCGCAGCAAATTCGCCCTGAAGACCCGCGCCGGCGTGGCTCGCGTCCGCGCCGTGATTCAGCTTCAGGGAGATCAGATCCACGGACGCGTGCTGTATCAGCATCCCTCGCCGGGGCTGACCTTCGCCTCGCGGCCTGGCTTCAGCGACCGCATCGCGCAGCGCATGAACGAGTCGCTGGGCGACCTGCAATCGCTGGAAGCGCTGGTCGATATCCGTGGCGAAATCAAAAAGCCGAAGTGGAATCTGCAGTCGAACATCGGCGATAAGCTGGCAGATGTCGCCAGCGAAACTTACGAAGCCGAACTCAACAGCATCCGCCAGAAAGTCGCGACCCGCGTGCAGCAGAAAATCCAGCAGGAAACCGGCGCCCTGGACCAGTTGCTCGCCTCGCAGAACGAATTAATCGCGGGCGACCTGAACCTGCTGCAACAAGCCCGCAACATCAACCCCGCAGCGCCACAGCAACCAACCGGTAAAACGCTGCAACAGGGCGCCCAGTTCCTCAAAGGGCTGTTCCGCTAACAGCAACTCATCGCCAGGCGGCCGCATCTTCGCCATCGAGACGCAGCGTTAAACACTTCGCGCTGCCGCCGGCTTTGACAAATTCGTGCAGCGGGGTGGCGACGGTTTTGAAGCCGCGATCCTGCAGGGCGGCGTGCATCTGGGGGCATCCTTCGTTGCTGATCACCGTGTCGCCGATCACGACGGCATTGCACGCGAACGAGCGGGCTTCTTCTTCCTGCACCTCGATCAGATCATCCACCGCCGCGGCCAGCGCCTGCCGGCCGTAGTCGTCGAACGCGCCGGGATAGTACAACGCCAGGCCCGGCCGCAGCGGACAGAAGCAGGTGTCCAGGTGGTAGTAGTAATCGTCCACCAGTTCCAGCGGGATCACACGCTGCGAAATCAGTTCGCCCACAAACTGCATGCTGGCCGCATGGCTCCTCAGGTGATAGCCCGCCAGCAGCGTATCTCCACAGAACAGCGCGTCGCCGGCGCCTTCAAAAAACATCTCCGCGGGCAACCGCGTGACGGCGAATCCATGCGCCCGCAGCCACGCGGCATCGTATTCTTCTTCCCCCTGCCGTTGCGGATGGCGGAACCGCGAAATAATCGCATGCCGCCCGTAGATCATCGCCGCATTGGCCGTAAACACCATATCCGGCAGCCCCGCCACCGGATCGATCACTGCCACCTCCGCACCTGCCGACTCAATCGCCGCCCGCAGCGCCGCCCACTGCCCCGCCGCCGCATCACGATCCACCTGCCGCTCGCGGTTCATCCACGGATTGATTTCATACTCAATGCCATAAAACTCCGGTGGGCACATCAGGATGCGGGGCTTAGTCATTTTCGATTCCCGTTTTTGCAAAGAGCCACTTTATGCTGGCGACCCTGGACGGTGTCCATTAGCCTGAAAAGGTTACGGGTGAAAGGCAGGAAATCCATGCAGCAATTTTCAAAAGCGCAGGTCATAGCCGGCGTCATCATCGTCCTGACCGTGCTTGCATTCGGACTTAGATTTCCCATTGTAACCGGGCACATCACCGTCGTGCTTATTCTCGCTGGTCCAGCTTTGCTTGTGCTAATCCTTGCATGTTGCGCTTCAGACAAACGGAAAAACACGGCATTAGTTGTTTCGGTGGGAATCCTACTGGGGTTTTATGTGACGCCCTCGACGATGCTCAACCCTAATTGGTTACTGGGCTTCTATGATCATTTACCTTTATCGCTTCTGTGGGGCTTCTATATGCTCTTCGGCGCGTTGCTGATGGCGGTTCTTGATTTTACCCTGCAATGGTTGGGCAACCTTGCAAAGCGCGACAAAGCCTGAAACTACGACGACGCGTACTAATTACCCAAGGACGAACAGGATGACACAACGCGTGAAGTGCACGGAATGTGACAACATGATCCTGCCGCAGACCGCTGCGGACAATCAAGGGCTATGTGGTCAATGCGTCAGGATCTCACCTGAGATGCGGGCAGAGTCGCGCGAGTTCGAGCGGCGGCTCTCTGCGGGGCTCTTGTTCAAACCAGACCAGGCTGAACTTGCAACCGCGTCGGAAATAAATCTCTCTGCAAAACAGTGGAGTTTACAACCTGAATACTACGCGGATGTCAGTTTTTCGAAGCCGATGGACGCTATCGCCGCGGAACTGACAGAGGACGCTGGCAACGTGTTCTTAGTCGCTGAGGACGGTGCGCAGTTGAATCTTGGCTTTACCTCACTTTACGCCGTCTGCGAGTATCAGCATCTGGATGCTGGAGAATTCCGCTACGCTTACACACCCTCAAACTGCCATGAACAAGTCGCAGGCGAACATCACGTGGTACAGGCGTGTCCATGCTGTGGCGTTGGTATGCTTTGGTACCCTAGCCGGTTTCACATGCCGCGTGACGCAGGATTTTCGCTGCTTGAAAATGCGGTCAAAGATCGCGAGTCAGGCAGCGTGGTATGGCTGGAGTCGGACGACTTTTCGCACACCGGCCGTGGCTATGGATAGCAAACTAAATCTGCAGGTAGGTTCATGGCGGAAAAAATCTCTGACATGCCGGATCGGATCAAAGCCTTCCCAGGTGATCAGTCCGAAATTGAATGGCTCAACGCATTTGAATACCTACGCGATACCCTGAGTCGTTCACTTTCGTCGCATGTACATCTTGGCTGTTACTACATAGACGATATTCCTACAGCGAAGAGTGCCGGGGGCTGTTCCCGGGTACGCGCAAGTTCTCCTCTGCCCGGAATAGAATCAGATTCCTGGGAGGCTGTCTTGTGCTGGTCAGGCAATCGTGGATCGCGTGGCCACGCCGGAGCCTACATCTTTCCTTTCCTCGACGGCTCGCCAGTTCAGCCTGATGGGCGTATTGCGGATCTTGGTCCAGGCGCGGAGGTAGAAGCTGGCCGTTACTACGATTTTCAGAATGGAGTATTTGTTGACGCCGGGTGGCAATGGGGCGAAGGTCCGGGTGAATGGGCGCGTGTAACTGGTCCAGGCACGGTTTACTTCAGCGAGGTTGAGGTCACTCTTCCTTCAAGCCCCGTACGAGCAGGTTCGCCTATTTATGCTGGTCTTTCGATCAAAGACCTTGTGGAATATTGGGCTAATCCGAATCCCAACTCGCGCATCACGTTGATTCACGCAAACCGCAATCGCGAGGGCTCCAATCTTTCCCCGTGGACCGCCCGGCCAGCAACAAAGATGCAGCACGCATTAGATCCAAAGGAAATTCTATTTCGGTCACCTCAAGAACTGCGTATCAGGCTGGATGCGTTCAATATTCGTGGCGGGTGGGTCCCAGGTAAATACCACCTCTCGCTACGCCTCCAGAACTTCCATCAGCCAAATCACTGGGCATGGTCTTCGCAGATTTCGGAGCCGTTCAAACTCACCGTCGTCTAAAGCACGTGCGCTGTCCCATTGGCAGATTCAAACCATCGACTACAGTCACGTGCGACGACGCTCTACCCCGTGGCGGTCAGCCTGCTGGTTCTGTTAGGGTTACGGTAGGTGTTTGTTGTGCGAAACTGGCGGTAGGCGATATGGAAACTGGTAACTACGATCCGCGGTTTGTGGAAGGCGCCCGGCTGTTTAATGTGTGTGACTTCTATGAATCGCACGATGTCTGGGAAGAATTGTGGGCCGACTATCAGGGGCCGTCACGGACGTTTTATCAGGGGCTGATTCAGACGGCGGTCTGTCTGCATCATTTTGGTAACGGCAACATCCGCGGCGCCCGCAAACTGTATGAAACCAGCCGGAAGTATCTGGAGCCGTACCGCCCGTTTCACGAAGGAGTTGATCTGGATAAGCTGTTCGCCGAGATGGAAGCCTGCTGTGCGGAAATCATGGCCAGCCAGGAGCAGTTCCCAAAGATTGAAATTGTGGTGGACCTGATTCCGGAGATTCATCTCGATCCGCCGCCCGCAGCAACCGAAGCTTAATGCAATGAGGCGCCAGAGATGAGTAGCGGAGCTGAACTGAACAGTCTGCCCGAAGATTTTGATGGAAGCGTGCGCCTGTTTCCGCTGCCTAATCTGGTGATGTTCCCCGGCGTCGTACAGCCGCTGCATCTGTTTGAATCGCGGTATTGTGAGCTGTTTGAAGATGCAGTTGCCAGCGATGGACTGATTACCACAGCGTTGTTGCAGCCGGGCTGGGAACAGGATTATGTCACGCGTCCGCCGATCTATCCTTCGGTGTGCGTGGGCCGCATTCTTTCGCATTCCAAAGACGCCAAAGGGCACTACAACCTGCTACTGCTAGGGCTCAGCCGCGCAACAATGGTGAACGAACTGCCGCCCGCACGATCGTTCCGGCAGGCCATCGTCCAGCCACAGGAGAGCATCTATCCGGCCACAGGCGACAGCGGGCGTTCGGCCTTGCACAAGAATCTGGTGGAACAGTTCCGCACGCTGGTGGTGCAGAAGCCGGAAGCCACCACGCAGATCGAGCAGCTGCTAAGCGGGGATCTACCTCTCGCAGCGTTGACAGACATCATTGCGTTTACGCTGTCTTTGGATATCGATTCGAAATATAAACTGCTGGCCGAGTGCGATGTTGATGTCCGTGCGGGCCTGATTTCGGATATGCTAGAGCAGGCGACGGCGCAGAAACGTCGCCCTTTCCCGCCGCCTTTCAGCGATAACTAAAGCTGCCTGGCAGTCGAACCACGCGGCGGCGGACTTTCACCGGAGGCGTTAGCATGTTGTGGCGGACACTTGTCAATCAGGTCGTGCGCGAGAAGGCGCAGGAAAAAATCAACGAAGCTGTCGAAGCGCGCAATCGCGCTGCCGCGCGGGTGGAAGCGCTGGCGACAGATGTGGAGTCGCTGGAAGAAGTGATCCCGCCCTGCGATATCGCCTTCATCTTCGCTTTGGATATTGAGTCGGCGGATTTTGTCGAGAAGCTGACAGATGTGCTCACCACACGCATGCCGACGTACACCGTGCATGAAGGCATGTACGACAACCGCCAGGTGGTGGTTGTTGAATCGGGCGTCGGCGTCGAGAACGCAGCCCGTGCGGCGCTCGACACCATCGCGTTGCATCGCCCGCAGTGGGTGGTTTCTGCTGGCTTCGCCGGTTCGCTTCATCCCGATGTCCGCAAAGGGCACATCGTGATGGCCGATCATGTCTGTGACACCGAAGGCAGGCAGCTTGCCACAGGCCTGAAGATCGATCCTTCGCAAGCCACACGCAGCATGCATCTGGGACGCCTGCTAACCGTGGAGCGACCCGTGCGGACGCCCGATGAGAAACGCAAGCTGGGCGAAAAGTACAACGCGGTTGCCTGCGACATGGAGAGCATGGCGACGGCCGCCATCTGTGGCAAAATGAAAACACGCTTTATCTCCGTCCGCGTGATCAGCGACGGCGTGAATGAAGCGTTGCCGCCGGAAGTTGAAAAGCTGATGAACACAACTTCGCTGGCCGGCAAAATCGGTGCTGTCGCCGGAGCGGTCATGGGGCGGCCTGCCGTGGTGAAAGATCTATGGCGGCTTAAAGAAGACGCGTACCGGGCCAGCGACCGGCTGGCAAAATTCCTGACCGGCGTGGCGCCGCAGCTCCACACGGTAGTTATTGATTAGCGCATCGCCTAGATTAAGGGCGGATACGGATCTGGTGGCTGGCACATAAATCTCGTTCGCCCCGCTCGTTAAAGGCGGAGTGAAGGAAATGGCTGTACCCCCTCACCCTAACCCTCTCCCCAAGGGGCGAGGGGACCTGACGGGGGCGAGAGGACCTGGCGCCGCGTGGATTCAAGCCACAGCCTGTATCCATAACTTATAAACGAGGTGAACGTTGCCTCGGTGACTGTTACGCGCGTGGAGCTTTGATCCGATGCCAGATTTCGCCCAGAACGGCGCTATTTCCACCCTGCACGATCTTTCGCAGGTCAAACTTGAAGTCCTTGAGGAAAGCCTCCGCCGCGCCGCCCCGAGGCGCCCGATTGGTCTGGTGCTGCCCGTAACGGCGGGCGACATGCGTGCTGAACCGTTTGAGAAAATCGTCGATGAACTAGCCGGCGCCGATTACATCGCCAGCATCGTTATCACGCTGGGTGTAGCGCCGGATGCGGCGGACTATCGCGAAACGGTGGAGAAAGTCCGCAAACTGGGCGACCGTGCGCAGGTGATCTGGACCGATGGCCCTGCGATCAGCGGGTTATACAAAAAGTTGATCGAAGACGGCTTCAATCTGACCACGCCCGGTAAGGGCCGTTCGGTATGGACGGCGTTCGGCTATCTGCTGGCCGACCGCAACTTGCAGGTGTTTGCTTTGCACGATTGCGACATTGTGGACTATGACCGGCTGCTACTGACACGTTTGTGTCTGCCGATGGCGCACCCGAGCCTCGATTTCGATTTCTGCAAAGCGTTCTACGCCCGCGTGACGGACCGCATGCATGGCCGCGTTGTGCGGCTGCTGGTGGCGCCGTTGCTGAAGTCGTTGATGGCCGTCGTGGGCAACGACCGGTTTCTGGAGTATCTGGATTCTTTCCGTTACCCGCTGTCCGGAGAGTTTGCCGTTACGTCGTCACTGGCCCGGTCTAACCGCATCCCCAGCGACTGGGGGCTGGAAGTGGGCACACTGGCCGAAGTGTACCGCAACACCTCGCAGAAGCGCGTCTGCCAGGTGGACCTGTGCCGGTTCTACGAGCACAAGCATCAGAACCTTTCGCTGGATGATCCCGGCAAGGGCCTGATGAAGATGGCCAAAGATATCTGCGCATCGCTGTTCCGCACGCTCGCCAGCCGTGGCGTCACGCTGCAGGCCGCCCACTTCGCCACCCTTCAGGCCGCCTACCTGCGCGCTGCTCAGGACGCCATCCGCCAGTATCATGCAGACTCGGTGGTCAACGGGCTGGAGTTCAACCGCCACGACGAAGAGCAGGCCGTCGATGGCTTCTCACGGCAGATCGGCGTGGCAGGGCAAGCCTATCTAGACGACCCCGCCGGCGGCGTTGCCATCCCCAACTGGAGCCGCGTTCTAGCCGCCTTCCCGGACACCCCCGAAGAGCTACGCACCATCGTGGCCAACGACCGGCAGGAACACGCGTAGATCGGTATTGTTGAACCCTTACCGCCGCGCTAATGCGTTTGAAGATGTAGGCCATTGACTTGCCCGACGGAAGGTGGGGGTGTCACCCACCTGCGCGGGAGGGGTTAGCTTGCGGTTAACAGGTACGCCAAGCATCTTAGATCGTTGCCTCATTCTTCATTCTTATTAGAGGTTCTCTTATGCAAAGGTCTCACCGGCGTGGTTTCACGCTCGTTGAATTGCTGGTCGTCATTGCCATTATCGGTGTGCTTGTGGCCTTACTTCTACCCGCTGTGCAAGCCGCCCGAGAGGCTGCGCGGCGTTCTTCCTGTTCCAACAACATGAAGCAACTTGGCCTGGGTCTTCATAACTATCACGACACCTATAAGAAAATGCCCGCAGGTATGACGGGCACCATGCAGGACGCCAAGGCGGACAGTCCCGATGAGCTAAGTTGGATGCCGTTGATCCTGCCATTTATTGAGCAGCAGAATCTGCACGACCAATTCGATTTTACCATTACCACATCAACATGCTGCGGCGCGTGGCCTGCGATTGAAACGATCGTACCCTCGCTGTATTGCCCTTCCGACCCCAATAGTCCTAAGAACAACCAGCAGGGATTTCACGGGAACTATCTCACCTGCAATGGAGATACAACCTTCAATCCGTCCGCCGATCCAAACGGCACGGATCGCAATGGTATGTTCTTCCCCAGGTCGCAGATCAGATTTGCGAGCGTCACCGACGGCACCTCCAACACCGTGATGGCGGCCGAATGTCTGGTGAACCAGGCAACAGGCGGAACGCCGGCTCATGACTTACGAGGTCGCTATTACAACGCCCGCGAGGGTTCGACATTTGTCTCAACGCTGCACAGTCCGAACACCTCCGTTGGCGATAGCCATACCTTCTGCAAAGCGGCCATAGCCATGCCTTGCAATCAAACAACGGAGTATCACCTGTCCGCCCGCAGCCAACACCCGGGCGGTGTTATGGTGACTCTGGCAGACGCCTCAGTGCGTTTCGTTCCGGAAACCATCAATCTCCAGGTCTGGCATAACTTGGGCAACCGTCGCGATGCGAATGTAACCGGCGCCTTCTAAGACCAGACGGCTGGTCTGCTTCGATCACAGTCATCGGCGGCTTACGTTCTGAGGCGGTGCAGCCAGAAACTTGCAGAGATAGATCGCAACCTTTCCACCTTTTCAGCGTTCAATCCACGATGCTTGATGCATCAAGCCTCAGCACTCATCACTTAAGGCCTTGTACGGCCACTTCTCATTGTACATCCCTTTCTCTTTATAGGACTTCTCGTATGAACAATCCTCGCCGTCATGGCTTTACGCTTGTAGAGCTACTTGTTGTTATTGCCATTATTGGTGTGCTTGTCGCGTTGTTGTTACCTGCCGTCCAGGCCGCCCGGGAAGCCGCCCGGAGAAGTAGTTGCACAAACAACCTGAAGCAGGCCGCACTGGCGCTGCACAACCATCATGACACGTACATGCGACTGCCGATCGGTATGAACCTTGGCGATCCGCGGCGGAACTGGTGGATTCAAACGTTGCCATTTAACGAGCAGCAGAATATTTACGACACCGTCAATCAAGGCGGCAACTGCTGCGCCGCACTCTCTGCCCAGTTTCAGGCGATTGTTCCTGCCTCAATGTGTCCCTCCGATCCAGGCGCCGGAACTGTCTCATCGCAGGGGTTTCAAGGCAACTATGTCGCGTGCTTCGGTAGCACTACGTACAACGTGGGCAGCGTGAAACAATGGGGTGTCGGCAACCAGGGCAACGGCATGTTCTTTGGCAACACAGAGCTCCGGTTCGCCGCGGTAACGGATGGGCTTTCTAACACGGCCATGGTTTCCGAAACCAAGGTTGTGCCAGCGGGTTACAGTGGTCACGACATGCGGGGTCGCTACTGGAATTCGCACGGTGGCGGCATCTTCTTCAGCACGTTGAATAGCCCTAACACCACCATTGGCGACCGCTTTGATTACGGTCTGTGCCAGGATCAGCCGCAGCAAGGACTACCTTGCGCACCTAGCGGGGATAGCATCAACAGCGCCCGCAGTGAACATCCCGGCGGTGTGCAAGTTGCGTATGCAGATTGCTCCGTGCACTTCATCCCTGAAACGGTTGACATCGCCGTCTGGCGTAACCTTGGCCAGCGCGACGACGGTAACGCAGTTAAGTTTCTAAACTCTCATCAACGGAAGGCGTGAGCGTCTTCCGTTGTTTTCTTTTGAACGTTGAGCGCGAATCATGAAATCTATGTTTTCTTCCAGCCGCGTGTTTGCTCTTTGTCTGAGTGCAACACTAATCATCTTGCTGTCAGGCTGTGGCGGAAAATCTCTGACGACGATCTCTGGCACGGTGACGCTGGACGGGAAGCCCGTTGAAGATGGCTCCATTCAATTTATCCCCACCGGCGCCGAAGGTACGACGGAAGGCGCCAACATCAAAGGTGGAAAGTACACCGCCACCGTTTCACCGGGTAAGAATGAAGTAAAAATCTTCGCTTCCGAAGATCACCCGACGAAAACGATCGCCAATGTAGAACCGGGCAAACCGCCCGTACCGGCGAAAGTTTCTATTATCCCGGAGGTGTATAACTCGAAGACGACACTCTCGATCGATGTCACCGGCAGCGGCGAACACAACTTCGATCTGAAATCAAAGCCGTAGTTCTCCGCCGCTTTGTCCCGCAACGCCCCAAGCTTAACTGTTGGCTTCGGGGCGGAGCAATGGGAAGAGGATGACGTCGCGGATGCTTTGCGAGTTGGTCAGCAGCATCACGATGCGATCGATGCCGATGCCGAGGCCGCCAGCGGGCGGCATGCCGTAGCGGAGGGCGCGGATGAAGTCGTTGTCCATCTTCGCCATCGAGTCTTCTTCAGACAGACCCGCCAGCTGCGTTTTGAATAACTCTTCCTGCAGGTCCGGGTCGTTTAGCTCTGTATAAGCGTTGGCGACTTCCATGCCTTGGATGAACAGCTCAAACCGCTCTGCGACTTCGGGGTTGTCTTTCTTACGCTTGGTCAGCGGGCAGATGCTGGCCGGGTAATCGATAACAAACACGGGGCCAACCAGCGCGTCTTCGACTTTCTCTTCAAAGATCTCGTTCTTGATCACGTCGGGGTGTTTGCCTGCCGTGTCGAAGCCGATCTTTTCAGCAAGCTGCTTCACCGCGGCTTGGTCCGTAGCATCAACGCCGGCATGTTCGGCGAACAGTTCATCGTAGGTGCGGCGTTCAAATGGCGGCGTGAAGTCAATCTGCTTGTCTTCGCCCCAGGGGACGATGTCGGAATCGTTGGCTTCACGCAACGCGCCGACGATCAGCTTTTCGGTCAGGTCCATCATGCTGCGGTAATCGCCAAACGCCTGATAGACTTCCAGCATGGTGAATTCCGGGTTGTGCCGCGGGCTAATGCCTTCGTTACGGAACACGCGGCCCAGTTCAAACACCCGCTCCATACCGCCGACCATCAACCGCTTCAAATGCAGTTCCAGCGCGATGCGCAGATACAGTTGCATATCTAAGGCGTTGTGGTGCGTGATAAAGGGCCGCGCGGCGGCGCCGCCCGCGATGCTGTGTAGCGTGGGGCCTTCAATCTCAACGAAGCCCTCGCCGGCAAGCACGCTGCGGATCTTGGCGACAATCTTGGAACGGTTGACGAACCGCGGCAGCACATTTTCGCCATACGCCAGATCCACGTAACGCATGCGTTGCCGTAGCTCCGGGTCCGTCATGCCTACGTGCTTAGCGGGCGGCGATTCGAGGCTTTTACAGAGGAAGTGCACCTTCTCGACAAAGATCGAAAGTTCGCCTGTCTTCGTCCGCCGCAGCACGCCGTCGACGCCAATCTGGTCACCCAGGTCAAGACACTGCACAATCTCCCAGTTCTCTTCACCGATCTGGTTCTTACCAATGAACAGTTGAATGCGGCCGGTCCAGTCCTGGATATCAATAAACCGCAGCTTGCCCTTATCCCGCTTCAGCATAATGCGGCCGGCTGCACGGACGGTGGGGCCTTCGATCTGCCCTTTGCCCTGATCGGCCATCCACTGGCGGAAATCGAATTCCGGGTCTTTGCTTTCTTCGGGCAGTACAATTGCATCGCCCGGCGTGCCATCTTCGTTCTGCTTGACATACCGCAGCTCATCCACGCGGCTGCGGATATCGCCAATCAGCGTGCGGTCATCAAACCGGCCGCCCCACGGGTCAACGCCCAGTTCCTCAAGCCGTTGCATTTTCTTCCGGCGGGCTGCTTCAAGAACGTCATCGGAAGGCTCGGGAGTTTGTGGGTTATCGGACATGGTGAAAATCACAGCTAAAGAAAGATGGAGGATTCCGGCGGTTTCGCGTGCAGCGCCTCGCCGGGAGGTTATCATGATAGGTCCAGGTCGCAACATTTTAGGCGATGCCAGCCCGTAGGCCAGCCCACCCGCTGCAGCTGCAGACCTGTGTAAAAAACTAGGATCGGCAAGATACACGTTAGGAGTTCCGTCATGCGTCCGGTGTTCACACGATTTTCCGCCTGCCTGACCATCGCCGCATGCACCTTCGCCGGCGCCGTGGCGGTTGCCGACGAAGGCAGCAAGATGCTGATAACGCCCGCCCGACTGAAGACCCTGCTAGACGCTGAAGCAGGCGCCCAGCCGCCGACCATCCTCGATGTGCGGTCGCCAGAGGCTTATACCAAAGAGCATATCCCCGGCGCGTTGCGCATTGATCTTGGCGCCTGGAAAGAGAAGTCGCTTGAGCAGGATGGCCGCCGCGATACGGAATACTGGGCCAAAGCGATTGGCTCACTTGGGATCAAGCAGGATACACCTGTTGTTGTTTACGGGGAAAACCCGACCAACGCTGCCCGTGCATGGTGGCTGCTGAAGTACGCCGGTGCTGAGAACGTGATGCTGCTCGACGGCGGTTTCCCGGCCTGGACAGCGGCCAAGCTGCCCGTGACGGATGTCGTGGCACAAGCCAAGCCTGTGAAGTTCCAGCCAGAGTTTCAGAAATCGCGTCTGGTTGAGATCGAAGATCTGAAGCCCGGCGCCTTTGATCTTGTCGATACGCGTAGCGACGATGAATTTAACGCCAAGGAGAAAGGCGGACATCTGCCCGGCGCCAAGCACCTGGAATGGAAAAACTTGCTGGACGAAAACGGATCGTTCCTGTCGCCCGCAGAACTCAAGAAGAAATTCGCCGCCCAGGGCATCACCGGCAAAAAGGCGCCGGTCACCTACTGCGGGTCCGGCGGCCGCGCATCGTTGACGGCTTTCGCACTGGAACTGGCCGGCATGAAAAACGCGAAGAATTATTACTGCGGCTGGAAAGAATACAGCAAAAAGCTGTCAGAATCGCAGGAGCCCGCTGAGGTGGAGACAAGCTGCACCGGCATCGTCACACTCGACGGCGTGCCCGTCGCGGGCGCTACCGTGACCTTCGCTCCCAAAGAAGGCGGCAAAAAAGTGACCGCCACCACCAACAAACTGGGCCAGTTCAAACTGCTGCCCCCCACAACAGGCGAACACACGGTAACCGTCAGCCGCAAACCGGAAGGCGAAGAAAAAGAATCCTCAACCACGCTCCGCGCCCTGATTATGCAGGGCAGCAACGAGTTCAACGTGCAACTGGCCTCCGACGTGTAACCGCTTTTGCATCCATGCAGCATCGCCCGTTGTGACATTGCACACTAAGCCGCAAGACGCTGTTAATTCAAACAGACACCAGAAACGTTCAGGCGACGAACCATAGGTCTTCGCCTGACTTATATCCATGCGATTGCAGTTCCGGTCCGATGTCCTGCCGCGCATTGGCGGCGCCGACCGCGACCAGCATCGGCGCGCCGCCGCGGGGCGGCTGCTGTGCGGGGTGCAGCACTTCGACGCCGTGAATGAACTTGCCTATTTTACGTGGCGCCAGATCGTAGCTGTGCCGCACGCGGATGCGCTGGGATTGTAACCATCGCAGCCATCGCTTTCCTGTCGGCCCGACACCCCACAGGTCCACTTCTTTCACACCGCGTAACGGGCCTTGCAGCAGGTGATGCCGGCGGCACTGCATAAACGCGTCTGTAGAATACTGCCGATGGTTGCGGGTCAGCCGGCGCGGGTGATCGATCCAGTCGAGCAGCACCTGCGGAACTTTGCCCAGCTTCATCCCGGCTGCCGCTGCCCGCAGCAGCAGGTCATAGTCTTCAGGAAACGGCCCCTCGCAAAAGCCCAATGCGAAGTATTCCCGCCGGGCAAGCAGCGACGGCGTGACCAGCGGCAGCTCCACAAACCGCAGCGCCGCAATCTGCGCAACCGAGGCTGTTTCCTCATTGATCCAACGCTCGTACCGCGCGAGAGACGAAACCGTGACGCCGTTTTCATCCACAATGCTAACCTGTGATCCCGCCGCATCATAACCGCCCGCCAGCAGAAAATCGCGCTGCGTTGCTAACCGGCCTGGATAAGAGAAATCATCCGCGTCCATCCGTGCAATCAGCGGCGCACGTGCAGCGGCCGCGCCGGAATTTGCTGCCGCCGCCACGCCGCGGTGCGGGCATTGCAACAGCCGCAGCCGCGGGTCGTCAATCGCCGCCACAACGGCGACGGTGTTGTCGCTGGAACCGTCGTCTACAACGATCAGTTCCAGGTCGCGCAGCGTCTGATTTAGGATCGACATCACGGCCCGGCCGACGGTGGCAGCGGCGTTATAAACCGGCAGCACGACCGAAACAGCGGGCGACGCCGCAGCGCACATCGTTACGCGTTCAGGTTCGTGGCAACAAACGCTGCCAGTTCGCCCACGGTGATATCTTCGGCGCCGCGTTGCGAGAGTTCCGCCAGGAACGTGTTGAACGGGAACTTCTGCTGGTACTTCGCCTCAAGCGTTTCGCCCAGCACGATCGCGTCGATCGACATGAAGCCCAGATCGCCAAAGAACAGCGTTTCCGCCGTGATTTCGCCCGGATATTCCCGGTCCTGAAAGTCCGCCAGCAACACGGCCAGATCGGCGACAACTTCACTCTGGTTCTTCGCAGGCATTCAACAGGACTCCGTCTGGTTTCTCATCAGCAGCGTTGGCGACTTGCCGCCATTCTTGAATTGAAGATTCTACTCGGGCGCGGGGAATTCGCGAAGGAACGATTGCGAAACGGGTTCCACTGCAGCAGCCAGTTCGCCGCTGGCGATACCGGCCGTCAGGTCTTCAAGCTGCTGTTCGATCCACTGGTCTGCATCATCCAGAAGCAACGGCTTTGCCTGCGTGGGCTGCACCGAGATGGCGTCGCAGACAGATTCGTAAAGCGGCGCCAGGGTGGGGCTCAGCAGTTCGCGGCCATCGCAATGTTTCAGTTCCATCTGCGCCCGCAGATCGAGCGCCTGAACGCCAAAGATCAGCGCGACGCTGATATAGTGCCGGTACAGTTCCACGGATCGCCACGCCAGTTGGGCGGCGCCCCAGCTTAGGCCGTTGATGTTCTGATTGAATTGCTCGGCGTGTGTCGGATAGTGCTCCACCAGCGGGTTGGCCGCCCAGGTCAGCATCGGCATGATGCTGTTGCCGGTAATCTGCAGCCCCTTCAGGCCCATGTTGTAGTCAACGGACTTGTTGCCACGCAACGACGCGGGCAGCCCCTTGCTGAATTCGGGCGCCACCAGCGACGCGATTTGAATGTCCAGATGCTTTGCCATTAGCCCGATGTGGCGGCGTATATCGTCCATCGCCAGGCCGACGTACTGCCCCAGGAAGTTACCACTCTGATAGAAACGCTGCTGGTCAACATCGATCAGTGGATTGTCGGAAACGCTGTTCATCTCGGTTTCAACCGTATGCCCGGCGCGGGCGATTCCTTCAACCGCACCGCCCAGGTATTGCGGCAGGCAGCGTAGCGAGTACCTGTCCTGCACGTCGCCGTGACTATCGCTATGGTGGCCGCCATGCAGTAGTTCCCGCATGGTGCCGGCGGCCCACAACTGACCGGGGTGCGGCTTGCTGGCGTGAACAAAGGGTTCAAACGGCTCTAGCTGCACCTGCAACGCCTGCAGCATCAACGCCTGTGCGCCAAAGGTCAAAGCCAGTAGCTGCCGCGTCTCGAAGACCGTATTGGCCGCGATGGCTGCCGAGAAAGACGTGCCGTTGACCAGCGCCAGACCTTCCTTCGGCCGCAATTTCAAGGGCGTTAGTTCAAGCTGCTTCAACGCCTCGTTGCCACTTAACTCGTCAGCGCCGCACTGCACCTTCACACGGTTGTTGCCCGTGATGGCACGCGCGATGGTGGAAAGCGGCACCAGATCGCCACTGGCGCCGATGGAACCAAGTTCGCGCACGACGGGAATCGCGTCGGCCGCCAGCAGGTTCAACAGCCGGTCGACGATTTCGAACCGCACGCCCGAACGGCCCTGCGCCAATACATTCGCCCGCAACAGCATGGCGGCCCGCGTGTGCCGCGGATCTAACGGATCGCCGGCGCCTGTGGCCAGGAAAGACAGCAGATTATTCTGCGACGCCGCAGCATCCGAAGGGGTGATGGCGATTCCCGCCATTCCACCAAAGCCCGTCGTTACACCATAAACCTCCTGGTTCTCTTCAACTGCCTGGTCTACCAGGTCAACGGCTTTTTGCAGCTTGGCCGGCAGCGATTTATCTGCCTCAGGCCGCAGATAGCCCTGGGCAACGCGGGCTGTCTGCTCAATAGAAAGCGAGGAACCATCGACCTTCAGAACGTCGTGCTGCGAAGAAAAATCTAACAAGATCGTTGGCCAGAGGTCGGAGGGATTACCGCAGTTGGGAGCGATGAGCGTCTGTCTGTGATCGCAAATATCAAACCTCATTATAGTTGAAAGGCAGATCCTGATAACAAGGCAAATTGGGCAAAAGCAGGGCGAACATGCCGGAACATCGGAATAATGCGATATATTAGCTGACGCCGGTACGCCCACAGTGTGCCCGGTTACACCCCGGCTGGGGTGATTTCATGCCATGGACCTACCCATCTGCATCGCTGCCGGTAGGATGAAGGTAGTATCTGGCGATCTTTCGCACTTATTACGCCGCCCGGTTTTGCATTGGCGGCCTCAACATAGGAGACAACCCATGAGCGACACCACACCGCTTGAATACCCGAATAACCGCATTGTTGCGGTCTTCAACGACGTAACAGCCGCCACCGCCGCCCGCACGGCGCTGGCTGGCTCGTTGGGTGAAGAAGCAGAAATCAAACTATATTCGGGCGACGGCTCCGCGGAGGAAGTGGACACCTCCGCCAAGTGGTTTGCCGACACGGATTTAGACATCGCACGGTTCAAACGGGCTCTAGAAGCGGGCAACGCCATTCTCTCGGTCCCTGTGGAGAACGATCAGCAACGCGAAACCACCAACCAGACGCTGGCTGACCACGGCGCCACACTCGCCACCCACTTCGGCAACCTGACCAACACCACGGAAAATCTCAACCCGGACAAAGCGCCGAAAGCCGAATAGACCCGGCCGCCAGCCGCATTACGAATGCATACGCGGCAGCGGATCGCCTTCGGCAATGATGCGGGCCTCTTCCAGAGAAAGCTCGTGCAACCGGCGTTTGATGGTGTCTGCCGGGGCGAATTCGTTGGCCATCTGCACATAAGTGGTGTGATGCCGCGCTTCGGACTCAAACAGGCTGCCATAGAAGTCCGCCAGTTCCTGATCCTGCCAGCGGTCTGTCAGCATATGATCCCGCAGCAGATTGAACCGTTCGCAAGAGCGGGCCTCGATCAGCGACGCCACCAGCAACCGGTCAATCGCTTTGGCCGGTTCGGTCTTGCGGACCAGATCGTTCAGTTGCCGCCCATAGGCCCCCGGCTTTAGACGGCGGAAGGCGATGCCGCGGCTGTTGAGCAGGTCGAGCACCATATTGAAGTGTTCCAGCTCTTCGTTGACGATCTCCGTCATCTCCCGGCAGAGTGCTTCATGTTCTGTGTAGGCGAACATCAGATTCATCGCACACGCGGCAGCCTTCTTTTCACAATGGGCGTGGTCGATAAGAATCTCATCAAGATGCTCGTCCACCTGGCCGAGCCAACGCGCCGAAGACTCAGATTTTAGATTCAACATACAGACGTCAACTTCCGGGATCTCAGGTTCGCGGGGGCAGGCGTGACAGGTTGGCTTGTTTTCATGATCTTACTGTCGGTCAATCAGATCACCAAGCACTACGGCCCGGAGCCCGTGCTGGCGGGCGTGAATTTCGATATCCGCCCCGGAGAGCGGATTGCGCTGGTCGGTCCCAACGGCGCCGGCAAAACGACTTTGCTGAAGATCATCACCGGGCAGGAAGAACCTGATGCCGGCACGGTCGATCAGCACACCTCAGCCCGCACCGGCTTTCTGGAACAGCACCCGGAGTTTGACCCGGAACAGACCGTCCTGGACGTCGCCCGTGAGGCGCTTTCGGACGTGATGCAACTGGCCAAAGAATCCGAAGAAGTCGCCGCCGCCATGAGCGACGCCGACGAAGCCACCCGGCAGCGGCTGGGCAAACGGTTCGACGATCTGCAGCACGAACTACAACGCCGTGGCGGCTACGCCATCGATCATCAGGTCGAAAGCGTCCTCAGCGGTCTGGGCTTTCACAGAGATTCTTTGCAGCAGAAAGTGAATCTGCTCAGCGGCGGCCAGCAGAACCGCCTGCTGCTGGCTAAGCTGCTGCTTGAGGCGCCGGACCTGTTGCTGCTGGACGAACCTTCGAACCATCTGGACATCGAAGCGACGCAGTGGCTGGAGAACTATCTGGTCGAATCTTCGCAGGCGCTGCTGCTGGTTTCGCACGACCGTTACTTCATCGACAAGGTGGCCAACCGCACGCTGGAACTGCTCAACGGCACCGTCGATTCCTACCCCGGCAACTTCACCGCCTACAAAACGCAGAAGCAGGAACGGCTGGAAGTTCAGCAGCGGACCTATAACAAGCAGCGGGCGGAAATCGCCAAGATGGAAGAGTTCGTCCGCAAGCATCACCACGGCCTGAAGCACGCGCAGGCGGAAGACCGCCGCAAGAAGCTGGAACGCATCGAGCTGGTCGAACTGCCACGCGAAATCCGCACGCCGCCCATGGGCTTCCCGCCCGCCACCCGCACCGGCGACATCGTGCTGCGCGTGGAAGAGGTGGCCAAAGCGTATGACGAACAACTTTTCGAAAACCTCTCCTTCGATATTCTCCGCGGAGAGAAGTGGGGCATTGTCGGGCCGAACGGCTGCGGCAAAACCACACTGCTCCGCTGCCTGCTGGGCGAACAGGAACTGGATGCGGGCAAAGTCAAATTCGGCGCCAATGTGAAGGCGGGCTATTTTGACCAGTTGCTGACCGGCCTGGATCAGAACGCCGAAGCGGTCGACGCGATCCGCCCTTCGCACAAAGAATTTGTCGAGCAGGAGCGCCGCGACCTGCTGGCGCGGTTTGGCATCACCGGCGACATGGTGTTCCAGAAGGTCAGCAGTTTCAGCGGCGGCGAACGCAACCGCACGGCGCTGGCCAAGCTTTCCGCCTCCGACGCCAACTTCCTGATCCTGGATGAACCGACCAACCACCTGGACCTGTGGGCCCGCGATGCACTCGAGCAGGCGTTGCAGAAGTTTGACGGCACGGTGCTGTTCGTCAGCCACGACCGCTACTTCATGAACCAGGTGGCGGACCATCTGCTGGTGGTCGAACCCGGCCGCTTCCGCGTGATCGAAGGCAACTACGACACCTACCGGCACTTCGTCCAGCAAGGCTTCGCCGCCGGCGAGGCCACCTCACGCGACGCCGCCGTCACCAGCAACAAGCCCAGCAAAACAACCACTAGCAACAACAGCCAGAACAAAAAGACGGAAGAAAAACCCGCCCGCCGCAAACGCAAGTTCCCCTACCGCAAGGTCGCCGACCTGGAAACCGACATCGCCACCACCGAAGCCCACATCGAACAACTCCACCACGACCTAGCCACCCCCGAAGTCCTCCGCAACGGCGACCGCGTCAAACAATGCACCGCCGATCTAGAAGAAAGCAAAGCCAAACTGGAACAGCTTTACGAGCATCTGGAAGAAGCGTTTGAGCTGAATTAAACCGGCCCTAATATACGCCCCTGACCTGACATTGACCTTCTCTGCGATACCGGCTATTCACCCGGAAATATGCCGTTTTGGGAGATGGTCAATGAAAATGATGAAATGCGTACTTCTCGTTCTCGCGGGCGTCTGCCTGCCTTTCGCAACAGGTTGCAAGAGCCAAGAAAAAAGCGAACAGGAAAGGGAGCTAGATAGGATGTGGCGTGAAGGCTATGGCTTCAACAATCCCAATGACGCCCGGCGGAAAAAAGGCCTGCCACCTGTTGATTTCAAATGAAGCCGGATGATCTTTCAAGTAAACGTGCAACTAATACTGCTGGAAGCTTCCGCTGAATTGCCAGCGCTCGCGGCGATGGGAAATTCAATGCTCGCGGGGTAAATATTCCGAAGGGCTAAGGCTTTCAACACGGCGAGAGATTCATCAGAAGACATATCCGTTGATTCTGAAGCAATCGAACAGCGCGCGTCGTCGTGAAAAACATCAACGTGATACGGTTGCATGTCCGAGGTCCGCAAGTAGGCCAAACCACGATGCACAATCTCACGAGGGAATGAAACCGTACACCCGATAAAAAAGTGATCGAGGTCAAGCAATACCGGCATCTGCTTCGCAACTAACAAACGGGGTAGCTGAGCTACCCAACCTTCATCAAGTTTTCCGGCATGCTGTATACCAAAGCAGCGGAGATCCTCAGCTTCGATCCAGATGGCGCCGTAAAACGCGTCTTCGGGTTGCAGGTCTTCAAAGTGCTTAACTTTGACCATCTCACCAGGCCAATTCAGCTCGTGATTCCGCTGGAGTTCCTCTCCAAAAATCCACATCTCAAACCCGAGTGTGCCGGTATCTTTAACCGCCTTGAGATGCTCGAGTAAGTCCCGGTAGTCCGTATCAGGTGTCGCGGAAGCTGCTAAAAGGCTTCTTGCTGCATCTAGCTGGATCGCAATCAAACGATCATCAGGATGCTGCCGGGCTTTTTCCTCAAGCTTGGAAACGAACAATCTGCATTTTCGCTGAATGTGTTTTAGGGAAATCATTTTCCACTTCATGCCACCTTATCGAAAAGTTACACGTTCATTCATCATAGGGCAGTCCGCCTGCCTTTCTCGCAGCGTAGTGTGGTTCGCTAGAATCCGCACGGCTCTTTCGTAGCAAACTGCCAGGAATTGAAGCTTGGCCTCAGTCACCTTGATTGTTGGAGACGTCTTTTTACAGACTTGAAGAGTGTCCAGCTTTCTTCGCGATCCCATGAGAAGGCGATTTGTCCCCCTTGAACAGGGATCCTGAGCGTTAACTTTCGACTTTTATCGTAGAGAATAATGTGGCTCTGGTCTCGTCGTACTTCGTCGAAATAGAACGTATCGTCGCCTAGCTCGCGCCACTGGAAAGGCCGGGGGCCGGGCAACTGCTCGAAGACGCCCCCGTCGTATTCATACCTGGCGACCAGTCCGAGCGGTTGCAGCGGCGGTCCCTCGTAGGGCTTAACGCGATAGTACCGTTGTTCTTTGTCATCGAGACTCACCAGACACTCCATGTCCGTGTTGTAGCCAATGGCATAGGTCTTGTTCTCGCTGGACCTGGTGTTGGGTCGCTTGGCAACGAATAGTTCTTCGCCTGTTTCAATATCCCACAAGCGTACCGTCCCGTCGGCTCCATTGGTCGCCAGACGTCTGCCGTCAGGAAGCATCGTCATCGATCCCGCCTGGTACTGCTCGTACGACGAACGATATCCCTCCAGAAACGTCAGTGGCTGGATGTTTTCCAGATTCCACACCTTGCCTCCCGTTATCAAGCGTCGCCCATCGGGCGTGACGAAGATCGTATTCCCCACGAGGATCTGCTTGTAACGTGGATCGTCGACGGCCTCGCCTGTCTGCGCGTTGTACGCGTTCACGCCACCACGGACAGCGGGCGAAGTGATGATCGTCTCGCCGCTAGGCAGGAATTCGGCGACGCGGATCGGCGTACGCTGGTGATCGATTTTCACCAGCTGTGTCTGCGATTCGATATCCCACACGCGGATGGTTCCGTCGCCGCCCGTGGAGAGCAGCTTTTCGCCGGTGGGGTCGAACGTTACGTAAGTAACGCCGAAGGGCGTGGGGGCGGACGGCCTGAGTGCGTGCGGCGTATTCGGGTGAGCCGTCACGCGGTGCCCCACGAGTTCGCCACGTTTCTCTGCCGACGCGACATCCCATAGCGTGACTTTGCCATCAATCCCACCGAGGGCCAGCACGGATTCGTCGCGCGAGAAGGCGACGCACATAATCTTCCGTGGTTTCGCCGGCCCGCTTTCGTTCTCCCCGTCGTGAAGTTTCGTCCACTGCTGGGTCTTTAAGTCTTGCAGGAAACCGCCGTAATCTCCGACCGCCAGGTATCGTCCGCTGCTGGAAAAGGCGGATATTTTCCCGGTGTTGCTGGCCACCGCATTGGGCGGGATTTCCTGGATGGTTATCGAGTTGGAAATATCGGCTATGGCAAACCTGCGCCCATCGCTCAGCATGGCAAGACTCACGGCGCCGGCGTAGCGAGTAGTTGTGGTGGACAGATGCTGGTACGTAGCCGCATCCCAGACCCGGGCCGTTTTGTCCCACGAACCAGAAACGATCTTTTTGCCATCGGGCGAGTAAGCAACTGCGGCGACCCGTCCAGCATGGCCGTGCAGTTCACCCTTGACTTCGCCCGTTGCTGCATCCCAGACGGTCAGGATCTCGCTAAGTGGCTCGGCGGGATCTGTCTTGCTCGCCCATATTCGCTGGCCGGTCGCGGTGTCCCAGACTTCGACGTTTACCGCCGTAGCCGAAAGCAATTTTCGGCCAGAGGGTGACCATTCGACGCCGGTTCTTGCGGTAGCCAACCGTTTGCCATCGGGCGAGAACGCACAGGACAGGCCTTTGCCGGCGGTGACTAATTCGTGCAGTTTCTCGCCTGTCTTGTAGTCCCAGATCCGTACGCCTGTTTGTTGTCCGTTGTGGAAACTTCCGGCAATCTTCCGCCCATCGGGCGAAATGCAAACGCTGAACGTATATTCGCCGCAATCAAACTGCCTTAACCTTTCACCGCTGCGCACGTCCCAGATGGAGATATGGTGTGGGGTCCGGAGAGCTGTCTTCGTTCCTGCTTCGTCCTGTTTCTCTGCCGTTGCTTGAACGCCGCCAGCCGCTGCGATCCATTTTCCATCAGGACTTACTTGCATTTCTTGAACGAGTGCATCGTCTGGCAGGTCGATTTTCTGCTGGATTCCGTCGCCATCCAGACTCGCAATCAGAATATTTGAAAACTTGCCCACATATCGTTGATACACCGCCACGCGGTTGCTGTGCGGAAAGGCGGCGACAAGCGTGATTGGCCCCTCGAACTCAACGGTCTTGTTGTTGCCCCCGCATAGGTTACTTACATACCGCCACTCCCACCCGCGCACATTTTGGGGGCACTCTTCGAGAAGTTTTCTGGCGGCGGCAACCTCACCTTCGAGATATTTGGCATGGGCCAGCTTCACGCGGCGGACATACAGGACTTCGTCCAGTTTTTCTTTCGCCCGCCGCTCATTGTTGCGGGCGACCTCGGTGTCGCTTAGCGCATTTTCGAGCTGGTCGTTGGTGTCATGCAGCGTCTGGTTGGTTCGCACCAGCTTGTCGTTGGCACGGGACAACTGACCCTGGTAGTAAAACGCTACGGCTGCCACCAGCAAAGAAGCGATAGTCGCCGAAGCCAAGCCGGCAACGCCTGTGGTAACAGGGTTACGACGTATCCACTTCCAACCTCGCTCGGCGAGTCCCGCAGGCCTTGCTTGAATTGGCTCATGATTTAAAAACCGCTGCAACTCACAACCCAGCTCAAACGCGGATGAATACCGTTGGCTGGGCTGCTTATGCAGGCACTTCAGGCAGATAGTTTCCAGGTCTGCTTCAATGCTCGGATTCAAACGCCTGGGCGACACCGGCTCTTCCGCGATGACCTGCTGCAGCGTTTCCATCACCGTGCCTGCCCGGAACGGCGCCCGTCCGGTCATCAGGCAATAGAGGATGGCGCCGATTGCGTAGATGTCTGCGGCGGGACCGGTCTTCGACGTTTCGCCGGCTGCCTGTTCCGGCGCCATGTATGAAGGGGTTCCTAGAATCTGGCCCGTGACGGTCAAGCCGGACTCTTTCGACATTCGCTTTGCCAGACCAAAATCAGTGACTTTGGGAATAAACCCTGCGTCCGATGCGTTTTCCGCCGGTCCCTCGTTCTGCCCGCTATCCGGCTTTTTGCTGGCAGTCGCGAGCAGCACATTCGCAGGTTTGAGGTCACGATGAACAATCCCCCGTTCATGTGCAAAGGCGATGGCTTCACAAATCGCATAGGTAATGCTCGCCGCCTCTCGCGAGGTCACCGGGCTTTCGGCGATGTGCTGCGCCAAGCTGCGTCCTTCAATAAACGCCATTGCCAGGAAGTGCCGGCCACGATCTTCGCCAACCTCAAAGACTTGCACGATATTGGGGTGATCGAGGTTAGCCGCCGCTTCGGCTTCTGCCAGAAACCGCTGAATCCCCTGTTCTTCCGGCAACCCGCCCAGGATCATCTTCAATGCCACTGTGCGGTTCAGTAGCACATGCCGGGCCTTATAGACAACGCCCATTCCGCCACGCGCCAGTTCCTCCTGAATCTGATAGTTCCCGATTTGCTGGTAGCCGTCGGCTTGTGCATTCCCGCCGTTGGCGGCTCGCGTATCGACCGTATGAGGTGGAAGATGCTCATCAAGTTCGACAGTCGTGTCGATGGAGTCATGCGTGCCCTTGTCAGCGTCTGTGGCCAGGCAGCCATCAATGACCTCCAACGCGGCAATGCGGCGGGCTACTTCGTCGCGGATAGTCGGATGCTCGCTGCATAGCTCGTCAATGGAAAGAGACTCGCCATTCTGCCGGGCGTCTTCCCAGCGGTCGAGCAGTTCGTCGATCAGCGATTGGTCATGCATCGTCGGCAACCCGGTAGAGATTGCGATCGAGCCGGTCGCGAAACCCACAATCGCCGCGCGAAAACTGGTCGATCCAGCTTTGAATTGGCAACGACGGTTTCGATTGCGCTGTCATTGGAGAATGTGGGGAGCCCGGCAAGATGAATGATTATCCGCCATCCTAACACCCAGGCGGCATCACCCGCTACAAACTTACACACGGCGTTTCTTAACTCACGAAGAAGTGATACGCTCTGGAAGACGTTGAATTTATACAAAGCGGCAAGTTCAATATCTCCCAAGGCGTTCTTGGCACGGTTCACCATCCAGACATGACAATCTCATTCATCCGGTAGGTTTACCGTGCTACGTCTTCCCGTCGATTCACTCCTTCCCGAGTTGATCGAGCATCTTCAACAATCCAACGTCGCCGTTCTTGAGGCGCCTCCAGGTTCGGGCAAAACCACCCGCGTTGCCCCCGCGTTGATCGACGCCGGTTTGTGCTCCCGCGGCTTGCGGACCTATCTGCTACAGCCGCGGCGGGTGGCAGCCAGAGCGACGGCGCAACGCATCGCCCAGGAACGTGGCTGCACCTTGGGCGGCGAGGTGGGGTATCAGGTCCGTTTTGACAAGAAAATCTCAGCAGCCACTTCGCTGGTCGTTGCCACGGAAGGCGTGCTGCTGCGAAGGCTCGCGGCCGATCCAGCCATTGAAGATGTCGGCGCCGTGGTGCTGGATGAGTTTCACGAACGCTCGTTAAACGCGGATCTACTGCTCGGTATGCTGCGGCAGGTTCAACAAGTTCTGCGCGATGACCTGCGCATCATCGTGATGTCGGCCACGCTAGACGCCGGGCCACTGGAAGCTTTTTTAGGTACACAGATTCTCCGCACCCGCGGCACCTTGTTTCCGGTTGATATTAGATACCGTCCTACGCGGCCGCGAGAGAAGATGACCAGTCACGCAGCGGACACCATCCTCCGGACGGCGGAGCGCGTTCGTGGAGACATGCTGGTGTTCCTTCCGGGCAAGGGCGAAATCTCGCAGGTCAGCAAACTGCTTAGCCGCGAAGCAGCCGTGCGCGATTGCGAAGTAATACCGCTGCACGGCAGCTTGCCGCTGGAACAGCAGTCGCGTGCGATTCACGCCGGAGAGCGTCGGCGGATTGTGCTTTCGACAAACGTGGCTGAAACATCGCTGACCATCGAAGGCATCCGCGCGGTAATCGATAGCGGCCAGGCCCGCGTCATGCGGTTCAATCCCGGCGCCGGACTCAACCGCTTGCAGCTGGAGCCGGTTAGTCAAAGTTCAGCCACTCAACGCGCGGGTCGCGCCGGCCGGCTTGAAGAAGGTGTTTGCATCCGCCTGTGGGACGAACGTTCGCACCGCGCGCGGCCGGAACATCTGGAACCAGAGATCCACCGCGTTGATCTTTCCGGCGCCGTGTTGCAGCTTTACCACTGGGGAGAACGGCCCGATGCGTTCCCCTGGTTCGAGCCGCCGCGACAGGAATCGCTTACCGCCGCTGTGCAGTTGCTGGAGTTACTTGGCGCCGTCAAAGATGACCGGATCACAGCGCTTGGTCGCCGCATGGCGGAGTTGCCCGTCTCACCGCGGTTGGCGCGGATGCTGCTTGAAGCACAACGCACCGGCCGCACGCGTGAGATCGCCTTTATTGCCGCGATGATCAGTGAACGCGATCCGTTCCTCCGCGAGCGGACTTCGCATGGCCGCGGCAGGCCGCCCACCCGGCAGGCTTCGCGCTGGGACTGCGATCTGACGCAGCGGTTGAACTCACTGCAGGACTACTACCAGCGCGGCCAGTCGCAGACACCGTTCGGCGAGATACATCGCGCGGCGGCCCACACCATTAAGCAGGTCGCCACAAACTTCGAATCTATGCTGCCAGATGATGGCGCCGTTGAAGAATCTGACGCCGTATCTTCAACCAGCCACGCCATTGCCTTGGCTTTGCTGTCCGCATTCCCCGACCGGCTGGCGCGCCGGCGTAAACCGGGCGACAGCAAGGCGCGGATGACCGGCGGGCGCGGCGTGCGGCTGGCGCCGGGAAGTGGCGTGCTTCAGCCGGAGCTTTTTCTATGCATTGATGTGGATGATGCTTCGCCCGAAGCCAACGTGCGACAGGCGTGCGGAGTGGACGCCAGCTGGCTGCCGGCGGAGCATCTTCACCAGCGCGAAGAACA
This sequence comes from Pirellulaceae bacterium, assembly GCA_965233625.1. Classification (GTDB taxonomy): domain Bacteria; phylum Planctomycetota; class Planctomycetia; order Pirellulales; family Pirellulaceae. Next base: position 3,893,268 of record OZ247499.1, on the reverse strand, counting down.
GTTTTTCAATCCCAGTCGCAAGCAAGTGGAAGCCAGGCAGCGGCAATACTTCCGCGATCTCATGCTCTCTGAACAGACCGCAGCGATCACGGACCAGCAGCAATGTAGTGAAGTGCTTTTCGCCGAGGCGCGGAAGCAACTGGCAAGTGTGCTGCCCGGAGACGACTCCGCCTTTCATCGCTGGCTCACCCGCATCAGGTGCCTCCGCGAGTGGGCGCCGGAATTAGAACTGCCTGAGTGTGATAACGCGCTGATCGAATCTGTATTGACAGATTTGTGTCACAACCGCCGTAGCTTTGCGGAACTGCGAGCGGCTCCGTGGCTGGACTGGTTGAAATCGCGGCTATCGCCGGAACAGTTGCACGCGGTTGACCAGCAGTGCCCGGAGAAGATCGAGGCGCCAAGCGGCAGCCGTATCCAGCTGCAGTACGAGCCTGGTAAACCGCCAGTGATGGCGGTGCGCATCCAGGAAGTATTTTCCTGGACCGCCACGCCGCGCATCGCCGCGGGCCGGGTGCCGGTTCTGCTGCACCTGCTGGCGCCCAACTTCCGCCCGCAGCAGGTGACGGATGATCTGGCAAGTTTCTGGGCGAACACTTACCCGGTGGTCCGCAAAGAACTACGCCGCCGCTATCCGCGGCATAGCTGGCCCGAAGATCCTCTTACCGCCGAGCCAGAGTGCAAGGGCGGCCGGCGGAAGTAATCACTAACTGTCCTGCAACGCGTACTTCTTTTTCCAGCTATCTGGAACCGGCAAATTCAACGCGTAGATGTAGCGGATAATCTGCCCGTGGTGCGCTGCTTCGTGTTCTAAAAGATCAAGCATCAGGCGGTTCTGCGTGGAAGTGAAACCACTGATTTCCGTTAGGCAACTTTGAACCGCTTCCGCCGAATGCTGAAGCGCCGTCGTCACTTCTTTGTGGCTGTTCGTCGTCTGAAGCGAACACTGAAAACCCGCCCACTGGTCCTTCGCAATCGCCGCGGCGTAACTCTCGCGGGCGCCGGTGACGCACCATAACTGCTCGCCCAACGTGTTCGAGCGGTGCGGCTGCAAATTCTGCGACAGGCGTTTTTCTTCGATGACCGATAGCAAGTCATCGTATAACTGAAACGACCGGGTGAAGCTCTTGAGTATGCTATCTGCCAAAGTCATCGTTGCACCTGCACTGCGGCGCCCGTCTGCTGTTAGAATGCGGCTTGAAGCATCAAGTCAGCAGCCTGAGAACCGCGCTGGAACCCATGTATGTCTATCAACCCGTACGATTCGCCCACATCTTACACCACTACTCCAGCGGCGACCGATCAGCATGAACGCCCCATTGGGATGCTTCCGCATGTGCCCGTGCTGGCGTCGTTCATGATTTTTCAGGGTGGAATCTCCGTGCTGTTCGGCGTGATGATGGCAGGGTTTTCTCTTCTGATGCCCGCGCTGATTATGCAGGCTGATGGCGGCGATCCACCTCCGGGAATGGACCCGGAAAGCTTCGGGATTATGATGTTCGCCGTCTACTTTGGCATGAGCGTTGTTGTTGGACTGCCGGGGCTGATCGTGTTGTGGGCCGGCATCCAGTTGCTGAAATTCAAAGGCCGTGTGCTTTCGATGGTGGCGTTGGGCTTGGGCCTGGTTTCAGGACTGATCTGCTACTGCCTGCCATCGGGCATCGCGCTGTTGATCTACGGACTGATTGTGCTCAACAACGAGCAGGTCCGCACCGCTTTCGATCTGCGATCCGACGGAAACACCTGGCGCCAGGTCATGCGTTACTTCTACGGGCAGACGCAGACGGCCAAATAAAAAGCGTGCACTCGCGCTTATTTATCCGCGGCGCGGAGCTTGCGGTCTAGCTGTTGCAGGTGCTGTGCGATCGCATGCAGATTTTGCAGTTCCTGCACATCCTTGTACTGGCGGACGGCGAAGAACAACGCATAGTGTTTCGCTTCGTGCGGCTTCCCATCCACGTTGACTTTAACCACGGTGGTGGGCGCGTCGGCGATCCGCGGTGCGAAGATAATGCCATTGCCTCCCAGCGCTTTCGCCTTGGCTTTGTCGGCTGCAGCGGATTTTTCTTGGATGGTCTTGGCGGTGATTTCGCGGAACTTCTTCTCTTCCAGCATAAAAGCCAGCAGCTTCTGCAATTCGTCGCTGCTGATCTTCGCTTGAACAGGTTCACCTTCTTTGAAGCGGTTGCCTAATAGCACCGTGCCGTCACTCAGAATCTGCATGACAGGATCGTTGTTGACGGGCCGGGGCGTAAAACCGCCTGCCGAGTCATATACGATGACAGGTGTGCTGGGATCTTCCGGAAGCTCGAACTCTTTGCTCAGTGCAATCGTCGCAGAGCAGGCAATCAACAGGAAACAACAGACGGCGGAAATTCTCATAGGTGTGTGCCTGATAGAGTCGTCAGTAGAAATCAGATGGGAACCGGTATGCATATCGCATGTACTTAGGATATCCGACGCGGTCTGTTTGCAGGCAGTTCCCATAAATGCGGAAGATTCACACGCGTCGTGCGATAATTATAAGAGAAACCCGTTGTGAGACACTCCACCTGCGGACGGGTCGTCGCAACCAGGCGCAATCAGAATGAGCTAATCATAAGGAAGATTGCTGCTTCAAGACCGGAGCAACCCTTCTTTGCCTCCTCTGCTTTACTGGTAAAGTATCGCGCTACATCCTCTGGTTCGGCAGTTTCGAGCAACTGCATCACTTCGTAGCTACTGCCACGGAACAGCTCCAAAGTGTCTTGGCGGTCAGATACCTTTAGTTGTTGGATCGTCTTGTAGTTCATCATACTGGTCATCAGGTCATAACCCGTCAGATGTAGCAACTCTGAATAAAGGCGCCCACCAAATGTATTGCTATCCCCGGACATCGTCTTTCCCCGTCTCTGTTGTTTCTCTCTTCCTACAAACTTTGCATCTTATGTCGTGGCGTTTACAATTAACAGCGTGATGCGAACCGCGGTCGTCAGCATCTTTTCACTGAACAAGATGGGACTACGATGCCAACCCCTTTTCCAGAGCGACTGGCTTACCTGAAGCCCATCTTTCAAAGACTCGCCAACTCATCGCACGATGATCTTTTTGATCCGGGCTCAACGGCGATCAACCTGATTGAAAAAGCGTTGTCGCTGCGAATTGCGGGGTTGCAGCCCGACTTGGCTGAACAGAAGTTAGACCGCGACTTGCAGGAACTAGAGCGGTGGCTCGACGCCAACCGCATGCGGACACCGGCCACAGAATTCATCCGCGCCGGTTTCTTAATTGTTGGTGGGCTGAGCGAAGAGTATTTAGAGCCGCCGGAACTTGCCGCCGCCCATCGCACACCAGGACAGCTGGACCTGCCTTAATTCTGTTGGAAAGGCCTGCTATTCGATCCCCGCCAGTTCACAAAGATTGGCGGATAGCACGGGTTGCGGGCAGCTCCATACCAGGAAGAATAACGCCTCGCGGCACCAGCGGCCTGCCGGATGCCCTTCGACAAAGCCGGCGCCTTTTGCCGCGGTGAGTGTGGCTTGCGTGGTCCGCAGCACCAGGCTGTTAGCACGGGTGCGCAGTCCCTGCCGGTCGCAGCTTTCATACCCCGCGGCCAGCGCCATCAGGTCCGCGTGTATTGCATCGTACTCCTTCCGCAACGCGGTGGCGGGCGGTTGTAAATCGTCGCGGCGCGTGGCTTCATCTTCTAGAAATCGTAGCGCGGCGTGCGCCAACCCGATGGCTAACGTCGAGGTCTGCAAGCCGCCGGTGTTTCCGCCCACACCCTGCTGCATGACATTTTCAACGGGTCCGGCCAGCACACAATCCGCTGACACAAGCACGTCATCACACTGCACCTTTCCCGTCTGACTGGCGGACAGCCCGACCAGTTGCGGCGGCTGCGGCGTCGAGACGCCAGGCGCATCTGTCGGCATCGCAATCAACAACTGGCGGCCGTCCTCCATGGTGGCCCCGGTGACAATCATGTCCGCCGCAGGCGCCCCGGTGACCCAAGGGCTAAAGCCGCTGAGCTGAAATCCGCCGTCCACCTCCGTGGCTTTCAGCACAGGCTCTGCCAGGTGGCGCCGGCTGGTGGTGAGATGCGAAATGCCGACCGTCGCAAACAGTTCGCCCGATATCAGCCCCGGCAGCCACCGCTGTTGGGCGGTTTGATTGCCAGAGCCGGCGACACGCTGACAGGCGCCCATCCGCTGCGTAATCACAAAGGTCGTCGTCAGGCAGGCCGCACTCAGCTTGAGGTAGCCCTGGATGATGGCGGATTCATCCCACGCATAGCCGCCAAATTCTTCAGGCAGAAACCAGCGGTAAACGCCTGCTTCGCCGCAAAGCTTTAATTGCTCCTGCGGCCAGGCGCCAGGCTCGTGCAGTGTCGCCGCCATTTCGTGCAAACGCGCAGACAGCGTTTCCAGGGCGGGCGAATCCGGCGTGCGGATCAGTTCAACCGTCATATCTATCTCAACTTTTGTGCAAGATGCAGCCACCGGCCACAGCCGGCGCCATCGTCGTGCTTCGCTAAACAGTTCTAGTTGAGATTTTATCAGAACCAGGCAAAATGACAGCGCGGCAGCGCATTACATCACGGCGAAATAGTTCTCAGCGGCGAAGTCGAAGTATTCGTTGGACAGATTCGGCTTCTCTTTGTGATACAGGCAGAAGTTGCGCACTTGCAGCAGCAGGTCGCGCGGCTGACAGCAGCGGAAGGGACGGGCTACTGCCTTGTAGTGCGTGTCGATCAGATAGTCGATCGGCTCCTGCTGATAGCGGAAACCCATCTTCGGACACATGATGCGGAACAGTTCGCGGAACTCTTCTTCCGTCGGATCAACCACTTCAATCTTGTACGGAATACGTCGCAGAAACGCATCGTCCACCAGATCACGCGGCTCCAGGTTGGTGCTGAAAACGATCAGTTGATCAAACGGCACTTGCAGCTTCTTACCGTTGGACATGTTCAAAAAGTCATAGCGCTTTTCAAGCGGCACGATCCAGCGGTTTAGCAGTTCATCCACGCTCATCTTCTGACGGCCAAAGTCGTCAATCACCAGCGTGCCGCAGTTGCTTTTAAGCTGCAGCGGCGCCTCGTTGATGCCCGTGGCTTCGTTCATGGCGACTTCAAGATTGTTCATCGTCAACTCACCGCCGACGATGATCGTCGGCCGGCGGATGCGGACCCAGCGGTGGTCAATCTTAGAATCGTTATACAGCCCTTCGCCGGCATCCAGCGGCGCCTCAACGTGGTTCATCGGATCAAACAGGCGGATGATCTGACCATCCACGCCAATCGCCCGCGGAATCCAGATGTAACTACCGAAGGCTTCCGTCACACGCTCGGCGATGCTTGTTTTGCCGTTGCCAGGAAAGCCGAACAGGAACATGCCGCGGCCAGAGTTAATCGCCGGTCCCAGGCGACGGAACATCTTTTTGTTAATCAAGAGATCCGAAAATGCGCGTCTTAGATCGTCTTCGGTCGGATGCTGTTCTTCAATCGACTGCGCTTTCACACTGCGGATGTAGTCATGCAGCGAAACCGGCGCCGACCCGAAATAGGTGCAGTGCTGCGAATACCGCTTCGCCCGTTCACGGCCTAGCTCCGTCAGCTGGCAGATGTAGTCGTTCATCGCCGCGGCGCCTTTATAGGCGATGAGCTGATCGTGCTTCAGACTGCGCAGCAACGGTTCGATTAGGTTGAATGGCAGCTTCACCTGCTTGGCCATATCGCGGCCGGAACCATCGCCGCGGGCAAGCAGAAACTTCAGCAGCAGCATTTCCACTTCGGTATCTGTCAGCGCGGCTTCGCGGAAGCTGGTCGGTTCTAAAGGAACGAAGGCGTCTTTGAGCGGCGCCGGTTTTGAAGCGTCGCTTGCCGGGGCGCTGCCCGCTGCAGCGGGTGAACTGTTCGGGTCGCCTGGCGAAGGCTGCGCACCATTACTTTTCGAAGCCAGCGTGTTAATCCGGGCGAGCATATCGTCCAGCTTGCCTTCATCGCGACGTGCATCGCGGGGGCCAGGAGCGGGGCGACGCGGTGAAGGCTGTGGGTGCGGCATCGATGCCTCGTCCCGGTGCTGGGGGGCATGACGCGGACCGTGCTGCGGCGCGGTCCGTGGTCCGGGTTGTGCCGGTTGTTGCGGATGAACAGGTGCTGCGGGGCGGATGTTCCGCGGGTCACCTGCCGCGGGCCCCGGCGCGGGTTGGGGTGCGGCTTGCGGCGCCGCGTTTTGTTCTTCATCGATGGATTTCGATGGTTGCCCCTGCTGGCTTTCGCTTCCCATCAGTCGTGAAAGTAAACTCTTCTTCGTCATAACAGTCACATCCGGTAGCAGGTAGCCCTCTTGTACAGACAGCAGCGCACCGGCGGCGCGCAGCGGCTGCTAAAAAGTACGTTTTGCACCACCGATGTCAAACAAGATGCGGTCTTAGATGCATGCGGTTGTCCGCCGCCAGCGACAACAAAAAAGGCCGCCAGTCGTGGACTAACGGCCTTCTTGGTTTTTTGGAATTACGCGGGTGTTTAATCGGGCAGAATGAGTTTCGAGGGTTTGCTTTCACCCTCTGCGGCGGAACTATCCTGCTGCGCACTGGCGATGGCCGCGGAGGCGGAACCTTGATCGGGTGTCCAGAGGCCGCCAGATTCTCCCGCGGGTTGCGCCGGACCGGGCTGCGGTGCGGCGCCGGGCGGCGGGCCGAACTGGCGGGCGAAGTTTTCCACCGCCTGTGCGACGCCAGGCTCGCGTTGATGTCGCTGCGCCGCGGTGCGAACCAGATTGATCGCGGGCTCGACTTCGCCCATCAACAACCGCAGACGTGCTTCCAGCATCAGTAGCATTCCGACCGGCATCTTGTTGTCGGCTGCCAGGTTGCGGGCCGTCACTGCGTGTTTCAGCGCGGTGTCTATCATGGTCGAACGCGTTGCCAGATGGTGGCAGAGTTCAACCTTCAGTTCCGCCTCAATTTCATCACGCAGCAAAACTTCCGGCGTCAACTCACGGACGGCCGCCGTGGCGCAGTACTGCAAAGCATGACGGGCGAAGTAATCCAGCTGCGCGTCTGAAAGCATTTCGGCGTCCAGGCGGTGCAGCCGCATGTCCGCAATGCGCTGGAGGTTTTCCACCTTGGTCGGGTCAATGGTTTCCTGTTGTGGCAGATTCAGCTTCTCGCGGGCGGCGTTCACGTCCACGGCAAGGCCCAGCGTTCCGGCCAGCAGCTCGACTTCCAGCAGTACGGCCAACGCATAAACGCGATCCTTATGATCGCCGCCTGCCGCTTCTTCCAGAGAGCGGTCGTCCAGTTGCTTCAGCTTCATGCCCAGGAACGGCTCGGTCAGTTTCCGCTGCACGAACGCTGTATGCAGCCGCCCTGCCAGCACCGGGTCCATTGCGCGGCGGATGTTGGCGGAGACTTCCCATTCAAAGAGCCAATCCAGAACCGTGCCTTCGCGCTCCAGTTCCGGCTCTGACGGCGCGGCAGCGTGGTCGCCCAGTGTCTGTTGAATCAGCTGGATGCTCGAATCGTACTCGTAATCCCGCAGCATCAACGCTTCAACGCGCGCCGCGCGACCTGTCTCTTTGCCGAACAGCATCAGCAGCGCCATGTCTGTCGGGACATCTTCCAGCGATTCAATCTTGTCATCCGCGCCAGGCGCCGGTTTAGACATCAGCCGGTATAGGCCGCGTGGCGGCGGCGTGTCTTCGCTGGGGCGGAAGGCGTTCAGGTCTGCGTTGATGCTTTCGGTCTGGCGGCTGGCAATCAGCACCTCTTTGACTTTTTCAAAGTCTTCAATCTCGAAAGTAACGCGCACTTCGTCCAGCGTGTCGGCGTGTCCAGCTTCCGAGACCTGCAGCATATTCACAGCACGCAGCCGCGATTCTACAGCGTCGTCCAGCGGGGCCGATTCGCACAACGCCGCCTGGTTCCAGTAATCTGTGGCCTTCTTCTGTTCGCCCAGCCAGCCCCAGAGCAAAGCGATATTGCCAAGCAGCACCGGGTCCGCGGGATGCTCTTTGGCGAGTTCTTCCAGCCGTACGACGTTGCGTTGCCAGTCGCCCCAGGAGATGCGTGGATTGATTTCGTCGAACGCGGCGCCCCAGGCAGCGTCTTCCGGGCGGCGTTCCAGCAGCCGGGGAAGCTTCAGCGATAACGGCATCGAGGGCGAAGCGGTCAGCTCGTTAAGCATCTCCCAGGCGTCTTCATTCTCACCGCGGGTCAACGCCAGCGCGCACATGAAGTGGCCGCGGGCGCCCAGATAGTTGCCGTCTTTCGCCCAGGCAATGCCCGTTGCCAGGAAGGCGTTTTCGTAGCGTGGCGGCAGCTTCTCGCCGGCTTCCAGCGTGGCGGCGTCTTTCTGCAGAATCTGCGTGGCAGCGGCAGGGTCGCCTTCCATCGCGGCCATCGTGGCGGCGTAGACCGTGGCGTTACGGTTTTCGGGAGCTACTTTTTGCAGCTTCTGGACGGTTTCGCGGGCTTCTTCAAACGAGCCGCCATCTTCGCTGACTTCCGCTGCCAGGAACTCAGTCTCTAACTTCAACGTCAACAGGCAGGGCAGATCGCCGTGTTTCTTCAGCGCCGTGCGCAGTTCGTTCATGGCGCCGCGCCGCTGGTCGCCTTCCAGCGCCCGCACGATTTTCTGCAGCGAAGGGAACGCTGGCTTTCCGCAGCAGTGTTTCACCTTCTTCCCGCTGCTGCAGGGGCATGCGGAATACAGGTCGAACGACATGGGTGCTTCTCCTCTCAAGGCGGGCTTTCCGTAATTCCGCAATGTAGCAGAGCCAATGTCTATGTGCGAGTCGCCGTCGCGTGTCCTTACCCGTCGCTACTGCGGCCAGTCTGCTTCGCGCGCCTCGCGGTCGTCCTCCTGCTTCAACAGGCGGTACACCTCTTCCCGCGTGACGGAAACACCCGGCGGCGCCTCAACGCCCAGACGCACCTTGCCATCGTCGACGCGGACAACAGTAATGGTGATCCCGTCGCCCACCACGATACCCTCACCCGGCCTTCGGCTTAGAACTAGCATGACCCTCATCCCATGAAAGTTGCACTGACAGTTGGCCCCACAGTCAAACCGTAAATTATCAGCCACCCAACAGCAGGGCAACACCGGCTGCTAGCACCGCTGGCGCCGCTATTGGGGCAAATCAACGTCAGAGGGTCGAAGAAAGTCTTGCTCGGCCGCGCGGATGGCTAGAATGAACACTTCATCGCTACGAACGGTAAACACGGCGCGATACCGGGGGCGGTTTCCAGTGCCTACCCGTTTGTCACGAATCGTGTACTTAAAGTCGCCGTTTTCAGCGGAAACCGGGTAGCTTTCTGGCGAGTCCGCGAGTGATTGGAGCTGGTTCTTGACAGCGCTAAGCCAGCAGATTGCCTGCTCGACTGAATGGTGAGTCGCCCACCATGCCGCATTGCGTTCGATATCCTCTTCCGCCTGCGGCAGCACCGTAATCCGGAAGGTTATTCTGGCTGACGGGTCTGAAGTCGTCCCTGAATCCGCGCGAATGTCTCGTCCAATGGACTACCTTCTCCTGCTTCCATCTGTTCGATGCCCTTCGCAATCGCATCGCGATCCCTTTGATTCTGCAAAGCGACCATGGCCTCTTCGTAGACTTCACGGTCTACAAGCAAATAACGACGGTTGTTGTTGGGATTGACGACCTCAAGCTGCCCAGTGCCGCTCTCATCCAGCGCTTGCGCGAGGTCTTTCGTGATATGTGGAACCATAAACAGATTATACCCATGCGGATGACGAAAACCAGATTTCCTACCGTTCTCCGCACGCCGGCACGCCCTGCTCCGGTCGCCCAATTTGACATTGCGGGGTTGCGGCACAAATATCACAATAGACGGTCCCTACCTTTGCGCGTAAGTTCTAAGAAGCCTGTGGTTTGCAGTCGCAACCAACAGGGCGCGCTGTGACTTGTGGAATGTTAAATATGTCGATCGTTGAATCACCTCGCACGTTGGAACTGATTGAAGAGCAGCTGAGCCACCGGGTTCTTATCCTGGATGGCGCCATGGGCACGCAGGTGCAGGCCCTCAAGCGCAGCGGGAAACTCAACGACAAACTGATGCGCGGCGAACGCTTTGCAGAGCATCACAAAGACCTGGATAACTTCACCGACATCCTCTGCCTGACCCAGCCAGAGATGGTCACCGGCATTCACCGCAATTATCTGAAAGCCGGCGCCGACATTATCGAGACCAACTCCTTCGGCGCCAGCGCCGTAGGCATGCTGGATTTTGAACTGCCTGAATCCCTGGTCGCCGAGATCAACATCGCCGCCGTCGCCTGCGCCCGCAAGGCAGCGGATGAATACAACGAGCGTACGCCCGATAAGCCGCGGTTTGTCGCCGGCAGCATCGGCCCTACCGGACGCACGGCCAGCGTGAGTACGGACGTCGGCGACGCCAGTGCGAAGGGCATCACCTTCGATGAACTGGCGGCGTCTTATTACGTGCAGGTCGAAGCGATGGTGAAGGCGGGCGTAGACATTCTGCTGCCCGAAACCATCATTGATACGCTCAACGCCAAGGCCTGCCTGTTCGCCATTTCGCAGGTGTTTGAAGACCTGCAGACAAGCGTTCCCGTGATGGTGTCGGGCACCTTCAGCGAAGGCGGCGCGACGTTCGTCTCGGCCCAGTCGGTGGAAGGTTTCTGGAACGCCATTTCGCACTTCCCGCTGCTCAGCGTCGGCATGAACTGTGCGCTGGGGCCGGAACTCATGCGGCCCTTTGTGGAAGAACTTTCCAACATCTCCGATGTCCGCATCAGCGCGCACCCTAATGCCGGACTGCCCAACGAAATGGGCGAGTATGACATGGGCCCTGGCAAGATGGCCAGCCTCGTCGGCGAGTGGGCGGATAATGGCTGGGTGAATATCGTGGGTGGTTGCTGTGGCAGCGGGCCAGATCACATCGCGGCGATTGCTGATCGCATGAAAACTGTCAAGCCGCACACGCCGCCGAAGCTCGAACCTTATACACGGCTCAGCGGCGCCCAGGCGATGACGCTGCGGCCAGAGTCCAACTTCCTGATGGTCGGCGAACGCACCAATGTGACCGGTTCGCGCAAATTCGCCCGGCTGATCCGCAACGATCAATACGAAGACGCATTGGAAGTGGCCCGCCAGCAGGTCGCCGGCGGCGCGGCCGTGATCGATATTAACATGGACGATGCGCTGCTCGACGGCGAAGCAGCCATGTCGCGGTTCCTGAACCTGCTGGCCGGTGAAGGCGGCAGCCCTGGCGAACTGGGCGCCGGCGATGTGCCCGTGATGATTGATAGCTCGAAGTGGGAGATCATCGAAGCGGGTCTGAAGTGCGTGCAGGGCAAAGCGATTGTCAACTCCATCGCCATCAAAGATGACGAAGCCAAATTCCGCCGGCAGGCGCAACTGATCCGCCGCTATGGCGCCGCCGTAGTGGTGATGGCGTTCGATGAAACCGGCCAGGCGGTCGAGACTGATCACAAGGTCGAGATCTGCAAACGGGCCTACAAGATTCTGACGGAAGATTACAACTTCCCGCCGGAAGATATCATCTTCGACCCTAACATCCTGACGGTCGCCACCGGCATCGAGGAGCACAATAACTACGCGGTGAACTTCATCGAAGCCACGCGGCGGATCAAGAAAGAATGTCCCGGCGCCCTGGTGTCCGGCGGCGTCAGTAATATCTCGTTCTCGTTCCGCGGTAACGACGTGGTGCGCGAAGCGATGCACTCCGCCTTCCTCTATCACGCCGTGAAGGCGGGGATGGACATGGGCATTGTGAACGCCGGGCAACTGGAAGTTTACGAAGAGATCCCCAAGGAACTGCTCGAACGCGTTGAAGACGTCCTCTTCAACCGCCGCCCCGACGCGACGGACCGGCTGCTGGAAATCGCCGATAGCGTGAAGGGCGACGGCAAAAAGAAGCAGACCGAAGACCTCGCCTGGCGCGAAGGTACGGTGGAACAGCGCCTATCGCATGCATTGGTCAAAGGCATCGATAAGTACGTTGTCGAAGATACCGAAGAAGCACGCCAGAAGTACGACCGTTGCCTGCAGATCATCGAAGGCCCGATGATGGACGGCATGAGCACCGTCGGCGATCTTTTCGGCGCCGGTAAGATGTTCCTGCCGCAGGTGGTGAAATCCGCCCGCGTGATGAAAAAGGCGGTCCACTATCTGCTGCCGTTCATGGAGCAGGAGAAGGTCGAGGCGGGCACTGCCGGGCAGGAAGCACGCGGCAAAGTGCTGATGGCCACCGTCAAAGGCGACGTGCACGACATCGGTAAGAATATCGTCGGCGTGGTGTTGGGCTGCAACAACTACGAAGTTATCGACATGGGCGTGATGGTTCCGGCCGATAAGATTCTGGAAACCGCGGTCAAGGAAAACGTGGACGTGATCGGTCTGTCCGGACTGATTACGCCCAGCCTGGACGAGATGGTGCACGTTGCCAAAGAGATGCAGCGGCTGGACTTCCGCGTGCCGTTGCTGATTGGCGGCGCCACGACCAGCGAGAAGCACACCGCCGTCCGCATCGCTCCGAAGTACAGTCAGGCTACGGTGCACGTGCTGGATGCTTCGCGCAGTGTCGGCGTAGTGGACCGTCTGCTCAGTGACGACCTGCGGGACGAGTTCCTGCAACAGAACACCCAGCTGCAAGAGCGGATGGTCAAGTCGTACAACAAGCGGCAGGCTGTTAAGCTGGCGCCGTACAAAAAGGCGGTCGAGCAGAAGTTCGCCACGGATTGGGAAACGGTCCAGATCGATAAGCCTTCGTTCACCGGCGTGCGTGTGGAAGAAGACTTCCCGCTGCGCGAGCTGGCCGGTTACATCGACTGGTCGCCGTTCTTCTTCACCTGGGAGATGCGTGGCAAGTATCCGCGGATTTTAGAAGATCCCAAGGTTGGTGAAGCGGCAAAGCAGTTGTTTGAAGAAGCCACCACGCTGCTGACGCGCATCATTGATGAGAAGCTGCTGAAGGCAAAAGCCGCCTACGGCTTCTGGCCGGCTGCGTCGGAAGGCGACGACATCGTCCTTTACACCGATGAAAGCCGCACGCAGGAACTGACCCGCCTGTTCACCTTGCGTCAGCAATGGGAGCGGAAAGGGCAGAAGTGCTACCGCGCACTGGCGGACTACATTGCGCCGGTCGATAGCGGCCGCGAAGACTACATCGGCGGCTTTGTGGTTACGGCTGGATTGGGTTGCGACGAACTGGCTGCCGCATTCGATGCGGAGCAGGACAACTATAACTCCATCATGGTCAAAGCCCTGGCTGACCGGCTGGCGGAAGCTTTCGCCGAACGGCTGCACAAGCAGGCGCGGGCCGATTGGGGCTATGGCGCCGGTGAGACGCTGACCAACGAAGACCTGATTTCCGAGAAGTATCGCGGCATCCGCCCGGCGCCAGGTTATCCTGCCTGCCCTGACCACACTGAAAAGATCACGCTTTTCAATCTGTTGGACGCAGAGAAGAACACCGGCGTATCGCTGACAGAGTCGATGGCCATGTGGCCCGCGGCCAGTGTAAGCGGCCTCTACTTCGCCCACCCGGAAGCGCGTTACTTCTCCGTCGATCGCATCACCCGCGAACAGGTGGAAAGCTACGCCCGGCGGAAGGGTATGGCCATGGCGGAAGTTGAAAAGTGGCTGGCGCCAAATCTGGGGTATGACCCCGAGTAGTTAAGGCCAACTGCTTCGTAAATGCATCAAGCGCAGGGCCGCAGCTAAAACTGCGGTGTCAGTAATCCCTGCGCAAATCGTATGCAAACCGCCTCTGCGTGAATTAGGCTATATCAATTATCTAGCCCTTCACTATCAAAGGCGTGGTTCCTAAACTTCCGGCGTTCCCCCGCTTCTGCTGCGGGGTGTTTTCGTGCTTGTCCGGCGCCGGCGCTTTTTAACGTATGAATATCTGCGAACACTTAGTCAAAACAGCTCGCATCTTTCCGCAACGTACGGCGATCAGGTTCGAACAGTCAAGCTACTCCTACTCGCAGCTTGAACAGTGGACCGCAGCAGCCGCGGAGAAGCTTAGCCAAGCTGGTATCGCCCGCGGCGACCGTGTCGCGCTGATGCTGCCAAATTCGCCAGCCTTTGTCGTGTGGTACTACGCTGCCGCACGACTGGGCGCGGTTGCCGTTTCGATCAGCACGCGCTCGACCGCGACGGAAGTGGAATACCTGCTTGAAGACAGCGGCGCCACCGCGTTTGTGCACCTAGCCCGCGTAGATTCGCCCCCGGAGTTGCCCACGACAGTAACCGTCATCACGACAACGATCCACGGCGACGGCGCCGGTGGGGCGATGTTCGGTTCAACTGGAATGGCGGACTACGTCGATTGCGAACCCGGCGACGCGGCCGCCATTCTGTATACATCCGGCACGACGGGTTTTCCGAAAGGCGCCACCCTTTCGCATAACAACGTGCGGACCAATGTCTGTGCGTTCAACCATCTTTGCCACATGCGGCCAGATGACCGGATTCTACTGTCGGTGCCGCTATTTCATTGCTTCGGTCAGAATGCGCTGATGAACGCGGCTTTGAACGTCGGCGCCACGCTGGTGCTGCAGCGCGCGTTCGATCTGCACGAAGCCAAGCGGCTGATCCAAGATGAAAAAGTTTCGCAGCTGTACGGCGTGCCGATGATGTTTCAGTTGCTGCTGGACAGCTGTCAGCCGCAGGACCTGGCCAGCGTGAATTACTGTTTCTCAGCCGCCGCCACCTTGCCCGTGCAGGTCAGCCAGCGCTGGCAGCAGCAGTTCAACATGCCCATCTACGAAGGTTACGGGCTGACCGAAAGTTCCCCGTTTGCCAGCTACAACCATCGCAACCACTACGTGGAAGGCTCGATCGGGACACCTATCGACGGCGTGGAAATGAAGATCGCCGATCCTGCCACGGGCGAGGTATGCGGCCCCGGTGAACTAGGCGAAATCATCATCCGCGGGCCCAATGTAATGCTCGGTTACTGGAACCGTGCGGAAGACACTGCAACCGCCATCCGCAATGGCTGGCTGCGTTCCGGCGATATCGGCCGCATGGATGAGCGGGGCTTCTTCTACATTGTGGACCGCGTCAAAGACATGATCGCCATCGGTGGCCTGAAGGTGTTTCCCGCCGAAGTCGAACGCGTGCTGCTGGATCACGACGCCGTGGCTGAAGCTGCCGTCGTCGGCGTGGCCGATGCCGTGCTGGGCGAAAAAGTGGTGGCGTTTGTGGTGCTGAAAGATGGTCGCGAAGCCGGCGCAGCGCTCGAAGCTCTCAAGCAGCACACCCGCCAGCATCTGGCAAATTACAAGGCGCCGCGTAACTTCGTGCCGCTGGAAAAACTACCACGCAACGCCTCCGGCAAAATCCTCAAACGCGAACTTAAAGCATTCGACATTCCCGCTGCTACGTCTGCCGCCCCACTACCGGCAAGTGACAAGGACATGTCACACGCTGTCGCAGAGGACGCGGCAAGTCCCGTACCGGCGCCGCCCGCCGGCAACGAGGGTGAACTGCTTACCACGCTGCGCAGCACCCACGCATCCGCCCGCTCGCGAGCTGCGATTACCTTCATTCAGCAGCGGGTGCAGGCAATAGCCGCTACGGATGAACTGCCAGGCGCCAAAGAGCGGTTCCTGGATCTGGGAATGGATTCGCTGATGATTGTCGAACTCAGCGAGCAGATTCAGCAGGAATTAGGCCCGCAGCACAACACGCCTGCAACGCTGATCTTCGACTATCCACGCATCGTGGATCTCAGCGAGTACGTCCTCGCCCAGCTCGAAGAGAAAACGCCGCAAGCATCCAGTCAGCCGGCGACGCCGCGTGAACAATCGCCCGCCTCTACTTCCGCCCGCACACAGTCTTCGCAGCAGATTGAGCACGATGTTCAATCCATGAGCGAACAACAGGCTCTGGAAGCACTGCTGAAAGAACTCAACGAATAACGGTTGCACTGACCATTAATAAACATGATGTGGACCCCGTAAACCTGTGGGTCAGGCGCCCACCTGACAATGCAACGCAGTCCACCTCAAACACCGTCAGGCAGGCGTCTGTCCTACGGCTTAACGAATAACCGCGACGTCAGACATCGAATGATAGACAACACCGATCAGCTTTCCGCCAACAAGCAGGCGTTGCTAAAAATCCGCCAGCTCAAGCAGCAGATTGCAGAGCTTCAGCAGCAGCAACCCGCACGGTCCGAACCCATTGCTATCGTCTCGATGGCTTGCCGTTTTCCGCGTTACTCCAATACGCCGGAGAAGTTCTGGGAGTCTTTGATCAAGGGCGCCGACGAGGTCTCTGAAATTCCTGCCGACCGCTGGGATCTGGCTGCCTTTTACGATGAAGACCCGCAGGCGCTGGGCCGCATGTACGCGCGGCATGGCGTATTTCTGGACAACCTGGATCAGATGGACGCAGAGTTTTTCGGCATCTCTCCACGCGAAGCGACCTGGGTCGATCCGCAGCAGCGGTTGCTGATGGAAGTCTGCTGGGAAGCGCTGGAGCGTGCCGGTTGGACGCCGGAAGAAATCGGGCCGCATACGGGCGTGTTCACCGGCTGGATGCACAACGATTATCAGAACGAAGCCAGCGATTCTTTCCTGAATCTCAACCCCTACATCGCCACCGGCGCGGCCGGCAGTTTTCTGTGCGGGCGCCTGGCGTATTATCTGGGGCTGGAAGGTCCGTGCGTGGCCGTTGATACCGCGTGTTCTTCCTCGCTGGTAGCGCTGCATCTGGCCTGTCAGAGCCTGCAACAACGCGACTGCGACCGCGCCCTGGTGGGCGGTGTGAACGCCATCTGTTCGCCCACCACCAACATTCTGACGTGCAAGTTGAAGGCCCTTTCGCCCAGCGGCCACTCCCGTGCGTTCGACGCGGCAGCCGACGGCTATCTGCGGGGCGAAGGCTGCGGCGTTGTCGCGCTGCGGCGCCTGGCTGATGCGGAGGCGGCTGGCGATAACATCCTGGGTGTAATCCAGGGTTCCGCCATCGGCCACAACGGATTCAGTAGCGGGCTGACCGCGCCTAATCCCAAGGCACAGGAAAAGGTCATCCGGCAGGCGTTGCAACGCGCCGGACTTCAGCCCACCGACGTGCAGTATCTGGAAGCGCATGGCACCGGCACGGAACTAGGCGACCCGCTGGAAATGCAAGCCGCCGCCGCCGCACTCGGCGCAGACCGTCCGCCAGAGGCGCCGCTGCTGACAGGTTCGGTAAAGACCAACATCGGACATCTTGAAGCAGCAGCCGGAATGGCGGGGCTGATTAAAGTGCTGCTATCCCTTCAGCACCGGCAATTACCCGGCCAGTTGAATTTCGAAGTTCCGAATCCCCACATTCCCTGGGACAAAATTCCTGTCAAAGTACTGACGGAAACCGTCGCCTGGCCGCAGACGGGCAAACCCGCCGCAGGCGTCAGCGCGTTCGGAATGAGCGGCGCGAATGCCCACGCCATCGTCACTGCGTATGCAGGTGCGAGAAGTGACGTAGATGTGTCACCTACATCTGAAAACGAATCATCGCAGTCGCCGCAACTGATTGTCCTGAGTGCAAAGAATGAGGCGGCCTTGCGTGAACTTGCGGGTGAGTACGCGTGCGCTATAGCGTCGGAAGATCTTGCCGACGTCGCGTTCACCACGGCAACCGGCCGCACGCACTTTGAGCATCGTACCGCTGTGGTTGCACGCACCAGCGAAGAAGCCCGCAAGCAGTTGCAGGCAGCCGCACACGGATCGGCCGCGCCGCATGTTTTCCGCGGCAGCGCCCGCCGGGCGCCCCAAGTGGCATGGCAGTTCACCGGGCAAGGTTCGCAATACATGGGCATGGGCCGCCAGCTCTACGGCGCCAATCCTGTGTTCCGCGAAGCACTGGATCAGTGCGACGCCGCGCTGCACGACCTGCGCGAAGGTTCGCTTCTGAAGGTGCTGTTTGAAGACGCGGAAGCGATCCATCACACAAGTTGGACTCAGCCGGCGATCTTCGCGGTTCAGATGGGCCTCGCCAAAGTTCTGGAGAGCTACGGCCTGCAGCCCGACATGGTGCTCGGCCACAGCGTCGGCCAGTATGCGGCGGCGTGTATCGCCGGAATGATGTCGTGGCAGGACGGCCTTCAGCTTATCAGCCGCCGCGGGCAGTGCATCGGCGATCTACCTGCGGGCGGCAGTATGCTGGCAGTCTTCGCACCGCTGGAGGTGATTGAAGAAGTCACGGGGCATCCGCTGACCGACCCGGCGGAAGATGCAGATATTTCGCTGGCCGCGATGAATGGTTCGCACATTGTGATCAGCGGGAAGGAAGACGCGATTGCCGGTGCGCAGACCAAGCTGAAGGCACGGAAAATCCGCAGTAAAACGCTTACCACGTCGCACGCGTTTCACTCCTCTTTGATGACGCCTGCGTTACAGCCGTTTGCAGAAGCGGCCGCACAATTCCAGTTCGCACCGCCGCAGATTCCGCTTGTGTGCAACATGACTGGACAGGTGCTGGGAGCTGACCGCGTGGTGGATGGTGAGTATTGGGCCAATCATATCCGCCAGCCCGTTCAATTCGCGGCCAGCATCGAGGCCGTTCAGGAGAGCGGTTGTACGGTGCTGCTGGAAGTGGGTCCGCAGGCGGTGCTGACGCGCATGGCCGCTGCAGTCTGGCAGCAAGGCGCCGACCGCTTGGTCAGCGTGTTGCAGAAAGATGGCGAAGACAACGCCGCTCTGCTGGCTGCCACCGGGCAGTTGTATGTTCACGGCGCCACGCCGGATTTCAACGCTGTTTATGCGTGCAGCCGTGGCCGGCGGATTGTGCTGCCGACTTACCCCTTCCAGCGTGAACGCTATTGGGGGCCAGATAAACCGCGCGCTGCCCACGCCGCCGTGCACACAGCACATCCGCTTTTAGGTGGTCAACTGCAACTCGCCGGCGCCGGCGCTGGTGTGCGATACGAAAACCACTTTGAACCGGACAGCCCGCCCTGGCTGCCGGGGCATGAAGTGATGGGCCAGATCGTGGTGCCCGGCGCCGCTTATGTAGAGATGGCGCTTGCCGCCAGCGGGTCGTTGCCAGCGACGGTGACGGACCTTCGCTTTGAAGAACCGCTGCGTCCCTCTCGCCGTACGACGGTGCAGACGGTGGTGACGGAACAAGAAGAAGCCCGCACGTTCGAGGCGTATTCTTCGACCGATGGCCAGAACTGGACACGTCACTTCACGGCCAGCAGTGAGGGCAAAGATGCGGAACCGGCAAAAGCCGCTCCACTTCCGCCCTTGACGGAGCTTCAACAGCAGTGTCAGGAAAGTGTCACTCCCGAAGCGTTCTATCAGAAGATGCAGGAGACGGGCCTCAACTACAGCGGTGCGTTTCAAGCGGTCAAGCAACTCCATTACAGCCAGACGGCCGTGCTGTCGCGGCTGGAAGTGGTAGGCGATCTGCCGGGCTACCTTTTGCCGCCGCCTGTTCTCGACGGTGCCTTGCATTCGCTTGCCGTAGGGCTGCTGCATCAGCAGGACGACAGTCTATTTCTACCCGTGGGCATCGAGAAAATTACCTGTTACCGCCGCATGGGGCAGGAAGTCTGGTGCTACGCCACCTGGACGCAGAACGAAGGCAGCGTACGGACCGCCGACCTTACGCTTCTGAACGCCGATGGCGATACGGTCGCGGAGATCACGCAGTTGAAGCTGCAGGAAGTCAGCCGCGCGGCGTTGCGGCGGATGAGTGGCGGTGGCGCCAACCGGCTGCTGTACGCACTGGACTGGCGGAACTTCCAGTTGCCAGACGCCAGCACCAAGCCGCGCCAGTGGCTGATAGTCGCGGACGAAGGTGACGCGCTGGCGACGGAGATAGAAACGCATCTCACGAGTAACAAACACAAGGTCCTGCGTAAAACACCAGGCGATTTTCAGCCGCCCGCGGATGACGCGCAGCAGGAAACAGACCATGCAATTGACTTGAATGTCGATGGCGTCGCGTGGCTGGTTGCAGAAGATGCAGAATCTAACTGCAAAGGCGTTCTGCGGCTGTTCGCTTTGTTGCAACAGCAAGGTGTTAATACGATTGAATGCGGCGTGCAGTTCATCACCCGCAACGGCGTGGCGGCTGTGGCAGCGGAAAGCTGCGACCCGGTCCACGCCAGTTACTGGGGCCTGGGACGGGTGGCCAGCGCGGAGTATCCGGCGTACCGTTGCCGGCTGATTGACGTGGACCGCAGTGACAAAGATGCGTCAGCGGGCGTTGCCGCGATCATGCAGACGGAGACGCGCGACAATCAGTTCGCCGTGCGTGACGCCCGCATCCTGGCGCCGCGGTTGAAGCCGGTCCGCAACAACCGGCAGGAGAAGGAATTCGCCGTTCACAGCGACCGGGCCTATCTGGTGACCGGCGGGTTGGGGCAGCTTGGGCTGGAAGCCGCCCGCTGGCTATCTAGTAAAGGAGCCGGGCAGATTGTGCTGGTTTCGCGACGCAAGCCGGACGAAGCTACGCAAACGCTGGTGGAAAGCTTGCAGTCTGATGGGTGTCAAGTTGTGACACACCAGGGTGATGTAGGTTCGGCGGACAGCGTCGCCGCGTTAGTGCAGCGGTTTGGCGCCGACCTGTTGCCGCTGGCCGGCGTGTTGCACGTGGCGGGCATTCTGGACGATGCGCTGATGACGGATCAGACGTGGCAGCGGTTCGAAAAAGTCGCTGCTCCGAAGATCACAGGCGGCGGGCTGCTAGATGCGGCAACGCGTGAACTTCCGTTAGATTTCTTTGTGCTTTATTCGTCTGCGGCATCGGTGTTGGGTTCACCCGGACAGAGCAACTACGCAACGGCGAACGCGTTTCTCGACGGTCTGGCGTGGCAACGGCGTGCAGCGGGTCTGCCGGCGACAAGCATCAACTGGGGCCCATGGACCGCTGGAATGGCGGACGATGAGAAGATCTCGCGGCGGCTGGCCATGCAGGGGATTGCACCGCTCACACCTGCCGACGCGCATGCCGCGTTAGAAGTTCTGCTGAAAAATGATGTGCCGCAGGCGACGGTTATTGACGCCGACTGGCGCCGCATGCAGATGGCGGCCGGCGCCGGTTCTCCGCCGATGCTGGAAGAACTGACGCCCGCCAGCAAAGGCGCCCAGCAAGGGGATTCGGAGTTTATCGCCAAGTTGAAGTCGCAACGCGGCGCCGCCCAGCGGCAGTTGCTGATCGATACGATTTCCGCGCTGTTGCAGGATGTGCTCGGCACAAACGACGCGCCGGAAACGGACCGGCCGCTGATTGAGATGGGGCTGGATTCGCTGATGGCGTTCGAGTTCAGCACGCAGCTTGGCATGATGCTGGGCGAGCAGTATCCGATTGGCCCGACGATGCTCTTCGATCATCCAACCACCGAAGATATCGCCACGCATATCCTGGAAATGGTCGCCGAAGAGGCAGCCGCGGACGATGACACAGATATGTCATCGCCTGCCAGTGCTACGGCAGAAGAAGCGGCGCCGGAGAAGACGCTACAGCGCGAAGATATCGCCGTTGTCGGTATGAGCTGCAGGTTCCCCGGGGCGCGTAGCGTGGATGAGTTCTGGCGGAACCTGCTGAACAAAGTGGACTCGGTTGGCGAGATTCCGCCGGATCGCTGGGATGTGGATCGCTTTTACGATGCAGAGCGTAAGCCCGGAAAAATGTACACGCGGCAGGGCGGCTTTCTGGAGGATGTTGCCGATTTTGATGCGGCGTTCTTCAATATCGGCGATCAGGAAGCGTGCTGGATGGACCCGCAGCACCGCCTGCTGCTGGAGAATTGCCACCAGGCGCTGGAGCATGCGAACATTCCCGTTGGACCGTCGACCGGCGACAAAACTTATGCCAGTACGGGCGTGTTCATGGGGCTGATGGGGCACGACTACGCCTTCCTGCCAAGCCTGGACGACACCCATGTGATTGAAGGCTTTGAAGGCGCCGGGCTTTCGCACAGTGCGGGCGTGGGGCGGATCAGCTATGCGTTCGGGTTTGAAGGTCCCAGCATTGCGATAGATACGGCCAGCAGTAGTTCGCTGGTGGCGGTGTATCAGGCGATGCGCAGCTTGCAGGAGGGCGCCTGTGACATGGCTCTGGCAGGCGGTGTGAATGCGATTCTTGCCCCGGCGAATTCGCTGCTGATGTCGAAGGCGGGGCTGCTTTCGCCCGATGGCCGCTGCAAGAGTTTTTCCGCGGGCGCCGATGGTTTCGGACGGGGCGAAGGGTGCGGCGTCGTCGTGCTGAAACGGCTCAGTGACGCCGAGCGCGATGGTGACAATATTCTGGCAGTCGTCCGTGGCGGCGCCGTGGTGCACAACGGCTTTAGTAGCAGCGTGACAGCGCCCAGCGGAAAGACGCAATCGCGAGCCATCGCCGAGGCGTTGCAGGACGCGGGCGTCGCACCGGCGCAGGTGCAGTATCTGGAGGCACACGGCACCGGGACGGAGTTCGGCGACGCACTGGAGCTGGGCGCTGCGGCCGCGGTGTACGGCAAAGGGCGGCGGCGTGATAACCCGCTGCTGGTGGGTTCGGCCAAGGCGAATATCAGCCATCTTGAAGCAGCAGGCGGAATTTCCGGATTCATCAAAACGGTGCTTTGCCTGCACCACAAAACCATTCCGCCGCAACTTCACTTCGATGAGCCAAGCCCGCACATTCCCTGGAAGCGGCTGCCACTGCAAGTGGTGGTTGAGCAACAGGAGTGGCCTGCCGCGGACGAACGCATCGCAGGCGTTACGGCGATTGGCCTGGTCGGAACCAATGCCCATGTGATTCTCAGCGCGCCGCCGGACACGAAGCCGGACACGGCGCAGCCGCACGCGATGAACAACGGTGAAACGAACGGCGCCGTCCCACATTCGCTGGGTCCGGCCGCGTCGCATGGTCCGCAGATTCTTCCGCTGAGTGCGCGAAGTGATGGTGCACTGCGTGAACTTGCAGGGCGTTACGTCACAATGCTTTCTGCGGCGGACGCGGGCAGCCTTCCCGCCATCTGCCGTGCTGCCGGGGCGGGGCGCCGGCAGTATGAATACCGGGCGGCGGTGGTGGCGAACGACCTGGACGAAGCGATTTCTTCCTTGGAAAAAGTGAAACA
Organism: Pirellulaceae bacterium; assembly: GCA_965233625.1. Classification (GTDB taxonomy): domain Bacteria; phylum Planctomycetota; class Planctomycetia; order Pirellulales; family Pirellulaceae. The sequence goes on along the minus strand of OZ247499.1, from coordinate 3,870,210 downwards.
GGGTGGCGGTGATGCTGCGGGTTCGCCGCCGCGGTTGGCGTGGCTTTACGATGGCGCCCGCGGTTGCAGCGTGGCGGAAGCCCGCGTGTTGTACGCATCTCTGCGTGCGTTCCGCGACGTGATCGAGAACTGCCAGACCCGGCTGCGACAGCAGACGGAGACGCGCGACATTGCGGCGCGGTTTGCTTCCTGGTTCCAGGCGGATAATGCAGAAGCGGAACTCGCGGACACGGACGAGGTTTTCGTATTTGCCGTGCAGGCGGCTTTGACCGCCGTTTGGCGAAGCTGGGGCATCGAGCCGGATCTGCTGCTTGGCGCCGGGGCGGGGCAGTATGCGGCAGCGTGCGCCGCCGGTTGTTTGAGCGTTGGCGACGCGGTGGTTCTACTCGCCAGACGCGAACAGATCTTGGCTGCCATCGAGGCGGGGGAAGACGTGGAAGCGGCGCTCGATGGGTTTGAAGAATTGGCCGATACGTTCAACTATTACCCGCCGAATGTCAGTCTGGTTTGCAGCATCACAGGTCAGATTGTGCCGGTGCACCGCTCTTTAGGGGGGCGGTACTGGCGGGACGAAATCACGGCAGATGCGGCGGACGGCTGGCGGCGGCAGGTGGTGGAGGCGAGTTGTACGGGCGTGCTAAGGTTCAGCCCTTCTGCCGCCGGGGATGAAAACCGCGTCGAGGGCTTGCCAACCTTCCATAATATGGAAGGTGGCGAGAGTCCGCTCGTGAACATGTTGAAGGCGCTGGGTGCGTTGTATGCAGCGGGATGCTCGCCGGATTTCACTGTCGTTGGTGCGGCACATAGTATCCGCGGGATTGCACTGCCACATTATCCATTCCAGCGGAAGCGATACTGGATTACCGAGATTGCCGACCATATGCCGGCACAGGCCGCAGGCAAGGTTGATGAGGTTCAATCCTAAATCCGCCTGGACCATTTGAAACGGAGCGACCGGAGTTAAATGGCTGATACGAATTCATTTGACGTGATCATCACCGGCGGCGGGCTGGCCGGGCTGACACTTGCCCGGCAGTTGCTGATGAAGCACGACGGCATCCGCATTGCCATTGTGGAGAAGCGCGAATTCCCCGTGAAGGAAGCAACCTGCAAGGTGGGTGAATCCACGGTCGAAATCGGCGCCCATTACTTCGGCGAACATCTGCAACTGAAGAAGCACCTGACGGACGATCAACTGCCAAAGTTTGGTCTGCGGTTCTTCTTCCGCGACGCATATCAGTCGCTGGCCGAAGGTACGGAAGTGGGCGGCAGTGAATTCTTCAAGGCGCCCAGCTATCAGGTGGACCGTGGCCGCCTGGAAAACTACCTGGCCGAATCGGTGGTTGCGTCGGGCGCCACGCTGTTTGCCGGCGTCATCCGCGAAATTGATTTGAACGAAGAGGAGAACGGCAATCATCGCGTGATGTTCCGCAACGCAGAAGGCGAGCACACGATTACCGGCCGCTGGGTGGTGGACGCCAGTGGGCGGGCTGCGTTTCTAAAACGCAAGCTTGAACTGGCGGAAGATATCGACCACGAGATCAACGCCGTGTGGTTCCGCGTTGATAGTGCAGTGCAGATCGATGGCTGGTGCGACGACGAGACGTGGCAGTCGCTGACCGGAAAGGTGCCGCGTCGGTGGCTAAGCACCAACCATCTAATGGGCGAAGGCTACTGGGTGTGGATCATTCCGCTGGCCACGGGTTCGACCAGCATTGGCATTGTCGCTGATCCGCGGATTCATCCGCTGAGTGAGATGAACAGCTACGAGAAATCGCTCGACTGGCTGGCGACGCACGAACCGGATTGCTACGAGTTCCTGCAGCCTCACTACGATAAGCCGCAGGACTTTCTGGCAATGAAAAACCTGGCGCGTGGTTGCCGGCAGGTGTTCTCAGCAGACCGCTGGGCGCTGGTTGGCGAAGCGGGCGTTTTCCTTGATCCGTTCTATTCACCCGGCAGCGACTTCATCGCCATCGGTAACACGATGGTGGGTAAACTGATCGAGGAGGATCTTAACGGCCGGCCCCTCACGCAACTGGCGCCGGCGCTGCAAAGCATTTTCCTCACGCTGTTTCAGAATAACCTGCTGACGTACAAGGATCAGTATCCGCTGTTTGGCAACCCGCGCATTATGGCGGTGAAGTTTGTCTGGGATTACGCCGTGTATTGGGGCTTCCCCGCGTTGCTCTACTTCCGCGAGAAGCTTACCGATGTGGCCTTTATTCAGTCACTGGCGAAGTCGATCGAAGAGATCCGCAGTATGAATCTGGAAATGCAGGCCTTCTTCCGTGAGTGGTACAAGGTGGACCCTGGCGTGAATGCGGACGCGGCGTTTGTGGATCAGAGCGAAATTGAAATCATGACGCGGCTCAACGCCGAGCTAATGGACGACGTTGATAATGCGGAACTCAAGCAACGCTTCCGCAACAATGTGGTGCTGCTCCGCGACCTGATGGTCGAGATCATCAACCGCGTGAAGAAATCGCAACCTGCGATGCCCACTCCGGCGCCCACGCAAGCTGCGAGTGAGAACCGGCTTGAGAGCGTATTTGAAGTTTTGAACATGTGATGCAGGATTCGCGCACCTAAGGCAGAACGCAATCCTCTTGAATTTTGCGACGGGATACACCGTGAAGAAGAAACAGGATCTTACGATTACCGGCGGCGGGCTGGCAGGGCTAACGCTGGCGTTGCAGGTCAGACAGCAGGCGCCGGATGCGTCGATCACCGTGCTAGAGAAGCGTCGCAGCCCTGCGCCGGAAGCGGCGCATAAGGTAGGCGAGTCGAGCGTAGAAATCGGCGCCAACTACTTCGAGCAGATTGAGGGTGTCCGCGATCACATCTTAAACGATCAACTGCCGAAACTGGGCCTGCGGTTCTTCTTCCCGGCGGGTGACAATTCGCGGATCGAGGAACGGCTGGAACTGGGCAGCACCCTGTTTGCGGAATGCCCCAGCTATCAGATTGACCGCGGCCGGTTCGAGAACTTTCTGACAGACCTGTGTCACCAGCGCAACATCAACTTTGTAGATGGCGCCGATGTCCGGGATGTTGAGATCGGCGGTTGGCTGCGGCCGCACACTGTGACTTATACCGTTGACAAACAACCGCACACGATTGCCACGCGGTGGGTGGTGGACGCCAGCGGGCGGCGGGCTTTGCTGAAGCGGAAACTTGGCCTGCAGAAGGACTCGCCACACACGGCCAACGCCGCCTGGTTCCGCTTCAGTAAGCGGATCAGCATTGACGACTGGTCCACGCATCCGCACTGGACAGACGGTTATCAGGGTGAAGCTGCACGCTGGTACAGCACCAATCATCTGATGGGCAAAGGTTACTGGGTGTGGCTGATTCCGCTCGCTTCGGGCGGCACCAGTGTGGGCATCGTGGCGGCGGAGGAGTTCCATCCGCTGTCCAGCTTCAACTCGATGGAGAAAGCCATTGCGTGGCTTGAAAAGCACGAGCCACAATGTGCACGGGTGGTGAAAGACAACCTGGAGCATCAGCAGGACTTCCGCGCGATTAAGCACTATGCGACGGAATGCAAACAGGTGTTCTCTGCCAATCGCTGGGGAATTACGGGCGAAGCGGGCTTCTTTCACGACCCGTTCTATTCACCAGGCAGCGACTTCATCGGGATGGCCAACAGCTTTCTGACCGATCTGATTACACGTGACCTGCGCGGCCGGGGCTTCCGCATCCGCTCCATGATTCACAACAAGGCGTTCAAGAATCTTTACTATGGCACGATGACCATTTATCAGGATCAGTATCAACTGTTTGGCGACCCCACGGTGATGCCGGTCAAAATTATGTGGGACTATCTGATCTACTGGTCGCTGTCGGCGTACATCTTTATTCAAGGCCAGATGTGCCATCAAACGACGTTCCTGCGGAACCTGCCGGTCATCAAACGGATTGCCCACGTGAATCATTTTATCCAGGATTTCTTCCGCACCTGGAGTCAGCATTGCAAAGCGAACGACGTTAACGGCTCGATCAACATTTCCGCTGTTCCGTTGATCCGCGAGTACAACGCACGGTTGGCGGCGGGTTTCAGCAATCGCGAGTTCCGGCAGGGATTTGAAGAGAGCGCCCGGCAGCTTGAAACGCTGGCGCATGAAATTGTTGCAGCATCGGGGCTGAACGTCGACGTGCCGTTCCCCCGGCATAAAGAAGGCGTGGTCCACAACGCCTTTGACAGCGTGTTCAATCCGCAGCCACGCGAAATGCCATTGTCAGAAGCAGAAGCTACTTCGCCGTAGCGGGCGCCCGGTCTATTGCGTGGGACGTCTGATACATTAATTTGAGTGTCAGCGCTGACAAGCGATTGCTCGCCACTCCTTCCCTATCGCGGTTACCCCACCAGGTTGCTCCATGAGATGTTCCAAGTTTTCCGCTGCTGTCCTTCTACTTTTCATCGCCGGTTGCGGAGGTCAGTCGCCGGCGCCTTCTGCGGACGCTGTGGATGAGGCGCCGGTACAACCCGCCACGCCGGAAGTGTCCGACGATGCGGCAGCGGTGAAAGCGCTGGAGGCGGGGGCCAAAGAACTTCGCAAAGACGGCAACGGGCTGGTGACGGAAGTGAACCTCCGTGGTGCGAAGATTAACGATGAACTGTTGCAACACCTGAAAGGGCTGAAGAAAGTATCTTCGCTGTTGTTGAATGACTCAGACATTACTGACGATCAGCTGAAGATTGTCGGCGAAGTGGAAACGCTGCGCAATCTTGATCTGCGCGGCTGTAAAATCTCGAACGACGGTATGGCGAATATCACCGGGCTGAAGAATTTGGCCGCTCTGAAACTGACGGGAAAGGGCAGCCTGTGCACGGTGGATGACGATGGTATGAGCAGCGTCGCACAGCTGACGAGTCTGCGCAGCGTGGCGCTGGATTCTCTGTGGGTCAGCGGTGACGGCCTGCAACAGCTATCGCCTTTGACCAAGCTGGAAGAACTGTATATCGGCGGCGATGATAACCTGATGGATGACGCAGCGATGCCCGTTATCGCCGCGCAGTTTCCTGGTCTGAAAAAGCTAAGAATCTCCAAATCGACGGTGACGGCCGAGGGCATTCAGGCGCTTTCAAAACTTACAACGCTGCAAGAGCTTGATCTGGGCGAATGCAGTCAGCTGTTCGACGATGCGCTGCAACACCTGGCCCCGCTGAAAAATCTCACGCGATTGAACCTCTGGCGGCTGGGTATTACGGACGAAGGCGTGAAGCACCTGGCCGGTCTGACCCGCATGAAATGGCTCAACGTGGACAATACCCGCCTGACTGATGAGGGACTCAAGAGCCTGTCGCCGATGAAGGACCTGGAGTTTCTCTATCTTGGTTCGACGCCCGTCACCGATGCGGGGCTGACGCACCTGGAAGGTCTCAAGTCGCTGAAAGAACTGGATGTCGCCCGTACCGCGGTGACTGAAGAAGGCGCCAAAAAACTGGAAGACAAACTTCCTGGTGCGGATGTAAAGGTTGCGTATCTGGGCGGTTGAAGCACCGGCCTGATATGCAGCGGTGGCGTGGGTGAAAGTCGCCCGTGAACTTCACCAGCTAAAATGCATCTATGATGGATGCAGTTGCATGCGCCCTGGGAGGCTGTTAACCGCCGCCTTTGCCAAAGGCGTACAGCACCCAGGCGCCCCAGACGACGGGAAGACAAGCAACTACGGAAAGCAGCACGATACCAATTTGCATTTTGCTACCCTTTCCAATTTTGAGAAAAGCGTTACAGCGCAGCTTATCCGGTTCAGCGACGCATTCCAACTTTTTTTGAGATTTGAAAGATAATTCTTTCGTGAAGACGTTTAGCTAGTGTGCGTTGTTTTACACGTGGTAACGGACAACGCCGCGACGGACGTTAACACGGGAACCTTGCCTGAACTCCCGGAGTACATTTCCGGAAAACCTTTATGCCGCAACAGACGCTTCGCATCGATACGATTCAGAGTGTGTACGAAAATGGCGTCCATCACTGCCGGCCGTTGTTCGTGCGCGAAGTTTCCGCCATTGGTCAGAAGACGCGGTCGTTGCACCGGCGGATGCTTGCCAATGTCCGGCAGGTGCTGGAAAACGATCCGCTGATCAATCACTACCGGCGCCGGGCAATGGGCGATCTAACGCTTGCGCCGGTGTCTCTTGATGTGCAGCCGCCGCATAGTGTTATGTGGCAGGATGATGTCACACTGACATTCGATGTCATTCGCTGGCAGCACGGCGAAGGGCCGTTTCTGGCGTATATCCCCGCGCTCGATGTGGAAGTTATCGCCAGCAAAGAAGAGGAATTCGAGCAGCGCATTGAGCATGAAATCCGTTTCGCCCTGCAACGCACCAAAGCGGGCGCATCGCTGAGTGATCTGATGTGGCTGCAACGCGTGGAGCAACTTACGCTAGAAACATTGCAGCTGGATTACTACATGCCCACACCGCGGGAGCGGGCTTCGCAAAAGGAGCAGAAAGACCCGCTGGCGACCGTGAATAAAGTCTGCGACCCGTTTCCGCCCGGACACGCAACGCCCGCCTATCATCTGGACGGCATTGCCGCCCGCATTGCCGAGGCGCTGACTTCACGTCGTCCGCGTCCTGTATTGCTGACGGGGCAACCAGGTGTGGGCAAGACAGCCGCCGCACAGCGACTTGCCGCCGGACCGGCGCGGTTCGGGATGGGTGGTAGGAAGTTCTACAGCACCAGCGGCGCACGGCTTGTGTCGGGGATGACGGGCTTTGGCGAGTGGCAGCAGCGGTGCCAGCAACTAGTGGAAGAGGCACGCGCCAACCGCTTGGTCCTTTATATGGGCCAATTGCTGGAGCTGATTGAAACCGGCAAGTACGAAGGCAACCAGCAAGGGATCGGCGAATTTCTGCGGCCGTGGTTTGAACGTGGAGAACTGTCCGGCATTGTTGAATGCACGCTGGAACAGCTTGCCGTGATCGAACGCAAAACGCCGGATATGTTGTATGCGTTTCAGCGGATTGACATGCACGAACCGGCCCCGGAAAAGTGCCGGGACATCTTGCAGAAGTCGGCCGCCCACCTTCGCCCTCAGCAGGTAATCACGCCGGCGGCGATCGCAGCGGTGGATAGTCTTCATCGTCGCTACGCGGCGTACTCGGCAGCGCCGGGGCGGCCGCTCCAATTTCTGCGCTGGTTGCTGGACGATGCTGCGGAGGATACCGCCATCGACGAAGCCGCGGTGGTCCGCGCGTTTTCCGCACAGACCGGACTTCCTCTTAAACTGCTCGATCCGGCGGCGCCGCTTGACTTAGAGCAGGTGCAAGCGTGGTTCAGCAACCGGCTGATCGGTCAGCAGGAAGCCATCCGCCTGGTGGTGGATCTGCTGGCCACGATCAAAGCGGGCATCACGCAGCCAGGCCGGCCGCTTGCATCGCTGCTGTTCATTGGCCCGACGGGCGTCGGCAAAACAGAGATGGCCAAAGCGCTGGCGGAGTTCTTCTATCAGGACCCGCAGCGGATGATCCGCTTTGACATGAGCGAATACGCAGACCCTTCCGCCGTGGACCGTCTTATCGGCGGCGCCGGGCGGCAGGAAGGTTTGCTTACGGCCCGTGTGCGTGAAGAGCCGTTTGGCGTGGTGCTGCTGGACGAATTTGAAAAGGCGCATCCGCGACTGCATGATGTGCTGCTGCAAGTGCTGGGCGAAGGGCGTCTGACGGATGCTGCGGGTAGGCTGGCGGACTTCACCAACTCGGTGATTATCATGACGTCGAATCTGGGCGTGGAATCGCAACGCCGGAGCGTGGGTTTTCAGACCGGCGAAGAAGAAACCGCGCGCGTCCGCGAACACTACATTAACGAGGTGCGGAAATTCGTCCGGCCGGAGTTCTTCAACCGCATTGACCGCATCGCCCCGTTTGACCCGCTGAGCCTGCCCATGCTAACGGCGGTCGCCCGCCGGGAGCTGGAGCTGATCCAGCAACGCGACGGTGTTCAGTACCGCGATCTACGGCTGGAATTATCGGACGAACTGCCGCAGCGTCTGGCGGAAAAAAGTTACGACCCGCGGTATGGCGCCCGGCCGCTGAAACGCACCATCGAGCGCGAACTGCTCGCGCCGCTGGCTACTTCGCTGAATCAATACGCTTCGCAGACGGCGGTCAAAGCGGAAGTGACGTGGCAGAGTGGTGGTGTGCACGTTGCCACCAGCGGGCTGGATGGCGAAGCCGAAACGGGCGCCAGTATCGAAGATCTCAGCGTGCTGCGTGTGACCGAGGGCATTGCCAACTGGCGCCGCCTGGCCACACGACTGCTCAGCTGCGGCGCGGCCGGGAACATCAGGAACGAAATCTATCGCCTGGATCGGTCTGTTGAGAACCTCCGCAGACGCCGTGAGAAACGCAACCGGCGTCGTCGTCCGGGAACCGCGGAAGAGACGATTTCGCAGGAAGAAATTGCGAACCTGCAGCGCATCACAAATTGCCAGAAGATGTACGACGTCATTGAGCAAGCTTACACGCAGTCGCTGGACCTTGAAGAAGAACACCTGGTCAAACTGTATGCAGGCGAAGTGATCGACGCGGACGAAGTGCGTCCACGTGCGTTGCAACTCGGCAGCGCGATTGACGAAGCCACGATGAAGCTTTACTCGTGGACCGCGCAGGCAGCCACTGAAGCCACGATTTTTATCTACAGCGAAGATCCTTCGCTCTTGCGTTGGCTGGCAGAGTCTTACTACAGCATCGCCATGCGGCGTCAATTTCAGCCTGTGGAAGTCTTCGCCCTGCGTAGCATGACCGCCGGCCAGAGGCAGCATCTGATTGACACGGAAACGGCGAATCACCAGAACCGCAACCTCAAGGACGGTTCCATCGCGATGGGCCTGAAGCTGGACTGGACCGCCGTGGATGTCAAACACACACCGACCCTACTAACGGCCAAACCTGTCGAAGATCCGGAGACTTTTTTCGCAACGGCGCCTAACTGCATTGGCGTAGCGATCAGTTGCAACGGGCAGCTTGCACTGCCGTTGTTCAGCGGCGACGAAGGTGTGCACGCGGCAAAGTCTTTGCAGGGCGCCGCCGGGTGTCTGACGATGGTTACTTCGCTGCCGGTCTGGCTGGCGCCAATTCCTGAACGTATCGACCGCCGCGGTGCGATTTCAACCCAGGTCGCGCGCCGCAACTACGACCTGACAACACGCAGCATCCGCGACGTTCTGATCCCCGGCGAGACACGCTGGACGGGCGATGGTTTCAGCGAAATTCACGAAAAATTTCTCAATCAGAGCCTGCTGGTGACTGCCCGGAACGAGTTGCTAATCTCTCCTGAGCCGCAAGGTGATACTGAATCGTCAGATTCGGACGTGATCGTTATAAATTAGCATCTGCGGGTTATACGCGGCAAATCAGGGCGTTTCAGGGGTCATCGGGGCGGCCCGGAGATGAAACTATATTAAGTTTCTAGAAACATTCATCTCAAGCGCGCGCCCCGTCGCGTCAGACAACGGACTTTGCTGATTGCAGCGATGACGCGGGCTGGCGCGTTTTTGCCGGGCGTGTGGCGTTCAACGGCGCCGTGTATCTGTGCCCATGATTCTGGCTGTAAAGGTCGATGTTATTGGTGCGGAGTTCTGCTTTGTGGTGCTTCCGTCGATTGTTGCGTTGTGTCGCAAAGCACTGGTTTGGCGCCGTGCAGCGGAAGTGCAGGATGCACTTCTTATGGCGAAGAACCTAGGTCTCAAAACCGGCCGGACCGCCCTAGAACGCGGGCACGTCGGGCGGCGTTCATCGATCAAATTTAAACGGATTTAAATTTATGCGTCTTTCTTACTTCAAAACAACTGCCGCCATACTTGCTGTGGCGGCGGGCGTGACGTTTTCATCGAAAGCGTTCGCCCAGCAATACGGTGGCGCCTACGGGCAGCCCTATTACACCGCGCCCGCCAATGCCGCTCCGGCCGGGTATGTCGCCAACACGCGGTTCACGGCTCCGGGTGACCCGCAGCCCGATATCGAAGCTTCGCCCAGCGACGTCACAGAGCCGATGGTCGCCCCCGGAGCGCCGACAACCGTTCCCGGCATGCCACCCATGACAGGCGGCCAACCGCCTATGTCTGTCGTGAACAACGGCGGCAATCTGGCGTCACAGGTCAAAGAACTGCAAAAGCAGGTAGACGACCTGAAAGACCTGCGCGAAGAATTCGAGCGCGTTGATAAGGTTGAAAAGGCGCTCGATAAACATCTGGAAGGCATCGCGAAAAAGGCAGCTGACGCAGCGAAGAAGCCGCAGCAGAAGTTCTTCGGCCGTATTCACCTGGACTCGTGGACTTTCCACAAAGATTCGCCAGGTATCGGCTTCTTTGAAAACAGAGATCCAACAGCGGCAACCTTTGGAAACGATCCGCAGGATCGCGTCAACTTCCGCCGTATCCGTATCGGGATGAAGGGCGATATTCTCGACACCATGACGTACAAGGTGCAGACGGAATTCGCCGATCCGAATGACTTTGAATACCGCGACCTTTACATCGGGTGGAAGCAGCTTCCAAACAATCAGGTGCTGCTGCTGGGTAATCAGAAGCGACCGTTGGGCATGGATCACTTAAACTCCAGCCGCTACAACACGTTTTTGGAACGTCCCGCCGTTATCGAAGCCTTCAACGAAGATGCACGTCGTATCGGTCTGACGATGTACGGCCACTCGGATGACGAGTCGGTCAACTGGACCTACGGTGTCTACAACCTCGAACGTACGCAGGACGACGGTCAGTTCATCGGCGACTCGCTGCAGCTAAGCCTGAACGGTCGTATTGCTGCTACACCATGGTACGACGAGACATCTGGCGGCCGCGGCTATTTGCATCTGGCGGTTGCCGGTATGTACGCCCGCCCCGATGGTGATGAGCCAAGCGGTTCCGGCGCTGGCGACGTGAACAGTAACGACGGTCGTTTCCGCACCCGCTCGGAACTGCGTTCCAGCGCCCGCTGGTTAGACACCGGCCGTATCACCAACGCCGAGCACTACGAAATTCTCGGTAGTGAAATGGCGCTGAACGTCGGCGCCTTCCAGTTTGTCGCCGAGTATCAGACCACGTGGCTGCAGATTGGCGGAGCAGAAGATGTATTCTTCCACGGCGGTTACTTTCAGGCTTCTTACTTCCTGACTGGCGAGCATAGCCCTATTGAACGCACCAAAGGCGTGATCGGTCGCGTTAAGCCCTTTGAAAACTTCTTCGTCGTTGACCGCATGAGCGGCGGCACGGGCTGGGGGCTTGGCGCCTGGCAGGTTGCTGCCCGCTACTCGTTCCTGGATCTGACCGACGGCGCCGTAACGGGCGGTGAAGGCGGAACCTTCACGGCTGGCCTGAACTGGTGGTGGACGCCTTACTCCCGCATGCAGTTCAACTACCTGTACGGTCAGATCGACAACCGCGGTCCGATCGGCGGCTTCAGCAGCGGCAACTTCCACGCTATCGGCACACGCTGGATGGTTGACTTCTAAACCGGGAAGGCTCTCAGCTTAACGCCTTGAAACATCATTTCACGTCCGGGGTCGATTCCCCGGACGTTCTCTCAGAACAACGGAATATAAAATGAAAAACCGGCTATTCACCCTTTTGATCGTGGCGGTTGTCGCCCAGGCCGCACCCGCGGTAACACAGGTTTTCGCAGGAGACTTCCGCTGCCTGCATTGCCCGCACTGCAATGAGAAGTGCGAATTGAAAGTCACCAAAGAGAAAGAAAAGAAAACGGCCTGGGATGTTGAATGCAAGCGGATCTGCATTCCACCCGTACGTTTCCCGTGGCAGCCGATGCCTAAAGCCTGCGGTTGTGCTGACGGTGGTTGCGCCGACGTAGGATGCTGCGATTCTGGCTGTGGCAAGAGCTGCGCCCACAACAAGTGTGGACACGTAAAAACAGTCCGCGTGCTGAAGAAAGAATCGTACGAGTGCCCGAAGTGCAAATACACCTGGTCGCCTGCCGACAAAGGATGTTGCGCTGGCGGCGGTTGCACGGACCTGGGATGCACCGACGCCGGCGAAGGCGACGTGATCATCCAGGAATCGGCTCAGAAGCAGCAGTACGATGCACCTGCTCCGGCAGCGCCCGTCTATCAGTACAGCAGCCACAAGCTGCCAACGCCTGCACCACAACCAGCCGCCCAGCAGAATGGTTACTTCCCACCTGTACGCCTTGTACCCAGCAAATAGTCGCTGGCAGGCCGGTTAACGGCTGAGCAAATCTAGTCACGCAAGAACGCTTCCGGTACTGGCCGGAAGCGTTTTTTTTGAGGATAGTAGACACCGCCTTCCTTTCCAGTGTCCTTGCAGAAGAGTAAATCCGTTGGAGCCGATCACCAGTCCGCGTAACCAGCGGATCCGCAACGCCGCCCGGTTACGGCTACGGCGGCAACGCGACAAGCAACGCCGGATTCTGATTGACGGCATCCGCGAAACACTGCGCGCCTTGGACGCTGGGGTGAAGATCCTCGACGTCTTTTATCATCTGGGCGATCAGCCAAACGCAGAAATCACCACGGGCCTGCAGCAGCTTGAAGCCGCAGGATGTGAGCTTTCACCCGTGACCTCAGAGGTGTTCCCGCACGTTGCTTTTGGCGATCGCGCGACCGGCGTTGTGGCAATTGCCGAACCGCCCCGGCGGCAGTTAAGCGATATCCAGCTTGGCGATAGCCCGCTGATCCTTATCGCAGAGAACCTCGAAAAACCGGGCAATCTGGGAGCAATTCTACGCACCGCTGATGCGGCAGGAGTGACAGCTGTTGTCACCTGCGGCGGTGTGGAGCTGTACAACCCCAACACAATTCGCGCCAGCTTAGGCGCCGTCTTCACCGTCCAGGTCTGTTCAGCCAGTGATGAAGAAACACGCACCTGGCTGCACGACGCCGGCGTGCAGATCTTCGCCGCGATTGTCGAAGGCTCAACGCTTTACACCTCGCAGCGGTACGACGTTGCAGCCGCATTCGTTCTGGGGAGCGAAGCCAAGGGACTATCCAGCGTCTGGCGCCAGAAAGATGTCACTGCCGTGCGGCTCCCCATGCTTGGATTTGTTGATAGTCTGAACGTCTCAACCACGGCCGCCATTCTGGCGTACGAAGCCATCAGGCAACGTCAGGCGCCGACCTGATGCATGGTGAAAAACGCGGCTTGAACCATCTTTAGGCAAGGGACATTGCGTAGGTAGTTGCTTCGTTGTGAGCGGCGGAGTATAGCGATTCCAGCTCGTCACGCGGCCCGGCGACAGCAATCCAGTCGCCGGATTGCAACGTGGTGTCGCCGCCGGGGCGGGTTGGTTTGTCTTTCATGTCGCGACGGTGAGCAACGAAAACGATTTCTGGGAATTGCTGACCGATGGATTTGATGCTTCTACCGTCGAAGCCGTCGTTGGCGCCGACGGTAAGCTCACCAAGGTTGAATTCGCCATCGGTTTTGCTCAGGAATTTGCTCAGCTTCGGCCGCATGATCGCGTCGATAATCCGGTTGCCTGCGGTGGTGTAAGGTGAAACAACGACGGACGCACCGGCCCGCTCCATCTTCCGGCCGGCGCTTTCGGTGCTCGAACGGCTGGCGATGAAAACATCCGGGTTCAGTTCGTTGGCGCAGAGCGTTACGAAAACGTTTTCCGCATCGGAACTGGTCACGCAGATTAGCCCCTTCGCACGGGCAATGCCTGCCTGTTGCAGCGTGCTTTCTTCTGTGGAGTTCCCCCGCAACGCGAGATAATCCTGCTCTATCGCCTGTTCGATAACGTCCGCGTCGCGGTCGACCACCACGAAGGGTTTGCCAGCAGTCTGAAGTTCCGCCGCAATCGTCCGCCCGATCCTGCCGAATCCGCAGATAATGTAGTGGCCCTGAAGTAGGTCTATTTTGTCTTGCATGCGTCGTTTCCACATCGACTGATAGTTGACTGCAATCTGCACCAGCGAGGTTATCGAATAGGTCGCCGTACCGATCCCGAAGATCAGGAGCACGGCGGCGAATATTTCACCATTGGGTGACAGACCTTCGTCACCGTAGCCAACCGTGGTGATGGTGATTAAAGTGAAAAACAAGCACCGCCAGAGATCCCAGTCGTTTTCACCTTCGACAAACCAGAAGCCCAGCGTGCCAAAGGCGACCACACAGATAAGAATCGCAACACAGCGCATCGCTGCCCGCAATTCTTCCTGCGCCAGGCCCAATCGCGTAGGCTGATATCGAAACAAAGGTCTGCTCCAGATGCTAACGGCACTGCCTCTGTGTCAAACTTAGGTTGTAAATTGACAACGTGTGCAAAAAATCATCAACCGGCTTCTGCGGCGCCGGAATACGATGCTTCAGCAGACTCTGCATGGCAAAGGACTAAAATGAATCTTCGAATCACGCTTGGGCTTTGTTTTATCCTGCTGCTGACGACCGCCGTGCCTGAGGTGAGCCGGCAAGCGGTTCTGGCGGATGAACCGCAGCCCCTGATTGCTTCGATTACCAAAGAGACGTTGTGGAAAAACCGGGACGGCAAATCCCGCACCTGGTTTCATCCCAGGGCGTGTATGGCGCCGGACAAGGACGGCAAGCCCGTTGTGCTGATGACCATGCAGGAAATTGCTGGCAGCGACTATTTCGGCCAGGTGCACTGGACGTTATCGAAGGATCTGGGGAAGACGTGGAGTAAGCCTTCGCCCATTCCCGCGCTCGGACGGCAGCCTGTTGAAGGACGCGACGACGATCTGAAAGCGGCAGTCTGCGATGTCACGCCGCAGTATCATCCGCAAAGCCGGTCGGTGCTGGCGCTGGGGCACGTTGTCTTCTACAAGGGTAAATACTTTGCCCGCAATGAGCAGTTGCCGCGGTACCCGGTTTATGTCACTCGTGACCAGCACGGTGCGTGGTCATCAAGGAAGATTTTAGAATGGGATGATCCACGCGGCAGCCACATTTACACCAACAACTGCGGTCAGCGGGTTGTGCTGCCCGGCGGTGAAGTGCAGATGTCTTTCACGTTCGGCCCGCAGGCGAACAACCGCATGGTAGCAGGCGTACGGGCGACGTTTGACGGTAGCGTTTTGAAAGTCCGCCAGACCGGGCCGCCGCTGCACAACCCTAAAGGCCGCGGCTTGCTTGAACCAAGTGTGACGAAGTCGGGAGGGAAATTCTGGATGACGATGCGGGCTGAAGATGGCCGCGGGTATGTCAGCGCAAGTGACGACGGCTTGAACTGGGACGAGAAGAAGCCCTGGACCTGGGACGATGGCAGCCCGGTTTCGATGTCCACCACCCAGCAGCACTGGCTAACGCATAGCGACGGCCTCTTCCTGGTTTACACCCGCAAAGACAAGTCCAACGCAAATGTTATCCGCTGGCGGTCGCCGCTGTGGGTGTCAAGAGTTGACACTGAAAAGAAGTGCCTGGTTAAGTCTTCAGAACGTGTGGTGCTTCCGCTGGTCGGCGATGGCGTCAAGCAGCCAGATCATGTGGCGTTGATGGGCAACTTCGACGTGACCAATGTCAGTCCGCACGAATCCTGGGTCACGGTGGGAGAATGGATGCCACGTCGTGGTTACCGGGGCGATGTCCTGCTGGCCCGCATCCGCTGGTCCAGGCCGAACAAACTTCCCCTTTGGTAAAGTACACTTTCCCCTTGGTGAAGCAGACTTCCCCTTTGGTGAAATAAAAATAGCCGCGGGTTTTGATTACCGCGGCTATCGTTCGTCTTGCGTGTTATGGCATCGACTACGGAGTGATGACAGTGTCAATCACATGGATGATGCCGTTGCTGCAACGGATGTCGGCTTTGACGACCTTCGCTTCGTCAACCATCACGGTACCATCTACGACCTTGATCGAGACGCTGCTGCCCTGCACGGTTTTGGCTTCGCTTAGCTTCACAACCTTCTTGGCTGGTACGCGGCCGGCGACCACGTGGTAGGTCAGAATGGCGGTGAGCTTCTCTTTATTTTCTGGCTTCAGCAGATCCTGAACGGTGCTGCCAAGTTTCTTGAAGGCGGCGTCGGTCGGTGCGAATACAGTGAAAGGACCGTCGCCCTTCAGCGTTTCAACAAGGCCGGCGGCCTTCACTGCGGCAACCAGGGTGCCGAAGTCGCCCGCGCCGACAGCGGTGTCGACAATGTCCTTAGACGGTGCGGCTTTCTTCTCTGCCTGAGCGGTGGTGGCGAGGAGGCAGACAACTGCCATTGCGGTTGCGGCGTACTTCAACATGTGTGATCTCCTGACGAAATTTGTGGGAGGTTTGAGGAGCGACATCGCTTGCCTCAACTACCCGGTGTTATTGTCAGGTGCGACATGTTGACCAGGGTTGCATGCTGAATTTTCATAAAAAAACTCAAGCACCCTGGGGGCTACTATTCGCCGCTAAATCAACGCTTAGGCAGCGCGTTTTGAAACTAGGAAATCACCTGATGTCGCGGCGTTCTTGTAGTGGGTGTGAACGCAACTGGCGAAGTTTTCGCCGGAGAAACTACGATACGCTTCGTAGCATGCACTGCGCATCTGCTGTTCAACGGCGGTGCTGATGCTGCCTACGATCTCGTTCAGGCGGGCCGTTTCACATTCCGGAATACGCACCACGCAGCGGTCCCAATCGAAGCCGCAGGGCAGCCGCATGTCATCTGCAATCAGCACGGGGATGGCGCCCGCTTCAAGCGACTCCCAGAACCGCACCGTGCTGGGACCAACGCCGCGTGGGCAGAGCGAAAACCGCGAACGTGAAAGCAGCTCGCGATACTCCTGCCGGTTGGCTTCCTGCTCCTGCTCACTCACGTTGAAGTGCCAGGTTTCGCGGCGGATATTCACCACATCATCACGCGGCGGCAGATCAAAGATTACCTCGCGCGTGGCGTGCGTATTGAAGCCTGCGAACGACCACCATAGATCTTTGTTCTCAGCCGGCGATGCGCCATTCACAGCCAGATGGGGGAAGGGCAGGATCTTGAACTGCTGAATGGCTTGCAGCTTCTCGCGTGACCATTTCTTAAAGAATGGAACGCCGGCCAGCCGTTTCGCCCAGCCCGCGTCAACGGCCGGCGCGCTAGGTTCGGCGTGGGGAGTGAACAGCGTATCCAGCCCGATACGTATGCATTCGGGGATGATGCGGTGGAAGTGCACATGCTGGCAGATGGTAAATCCGCCATCGAGTTGCATGCCGCGCACCTTCGGATCTTTCTTCCGGCTGGCGTTGAGCATCACGCTCCACGGCGCGGCGAAATAGTTCACATCGGCATCCACCGGATTGGCCATCAACTGCTTGCGGGCGGTGGCTTCGGTGAGGATGACTTCCGTGGTGTAGTGGTCAGGCCGGTAGTCGTAGATGTGCACGAGGCGTCTCACCTTCTGGGGTGTCACGTTGAAACAGCTTGAACCGGTTGGCCAGGCGCCTGCCTGACATCCGGCGTGGTGGCGTACCTGTCCATCGGCAGGCAGGCGCCTGCCCTACGGTTCTCAAGGCGCCCTCTCACCCTTCGGCCCTGCCGCAAGGGATTAAGCGGCCTTTTTCTGCTGGGAATTCGCTGGCGCCCAGGCGGACGTCCATGGGGCGGCGCCGCTATCCCAAAGTTTGTTTAGCATCTGATGCTCGCGGGCGGTGTCCATGCATTCCCAGAATCCGCGATGCGTGTACGCAGCCATATCGCCGTTCTTGGCTGCGGTGCACATCGGATCTTTCTCGAACACCAGCGAGCTATCCGTAGAAAGATAGCGGTTGATAAATTCGCGTTTGAGCACCATGTAGCCGCCGTTGATAAAACCATCATCCACCTGCGGCTTCTCTTTGAAAGAGCGGACGTCGCCATCGTGAATGTCCACTTCGCCAAAGCGGCTACGCGGGCTGACAACGCTGATCGTCAGCGATTTGTCTTTGCGAAGGTGCTGCTGATACAACGCGCCGATATCGAGATCCGCCAGACCGTCGCCGTAGGTCATAAAGCAGTGCTTGTCTTCCGGCTTCAGGTGACGAGCAGCGCGGGCGACACGGCCGCCGGTCATGGTGTCTTCGCCCGTGTCAGCCAGTGTTACTTCCCAATCGTCTTCGCAATGATCGCCGTGATAGACCACTTCGTTCTGGCCGAGTTTTACGGTCAGGTCTGTGGCGCGAGAACGATAGTTGAGGAAGTAATCGATGAAGGCTTCGCGCTTGTAACCCAGACAGAGAATGAACCGCCGAACGCCGAAGGCGGCGTAGGTCTTCATAATGTGCCAGACGATGGGCTGCGGTCCGACGGGCACCATCGGTTTGGGCAGCATTTCGGTAACGTCGCGGATGCGTGTTCCTTGACCGCCGCAAAGGATGATGGCGGGAGGCGCTTCGTGGCTGGCTGAATGGGTGGCTAAGGTCATGGTCGTGCCTCGTCGTGGGAGTCTCGGACGGATGGGCGTTCGGGTGGTCTGGGTGTGCAAACTTTTAGGCGGCAGCGTTGCGGCCATTGCCGGTGGATATGCCCGCGTAAGCGGCAATCTGGCTGGTGGTGAACTGCTGCATGTCAACGCCACTGTGCGCGGCGCGGCTCCACTCGATGGTGGCCGTGAGCGCCTGTTCCACGTTCATCTGTGGACGCCAGTCAAGTTTGTAATTGGCTTTGCTGCAGTCGAGATTCAATAGCGTCGCTTCGTGCGGTGCTTCGGTCTGCGGCGGATGGGTCCAGGCGCCACTGCCCCAGATCTTCACGGCCAGGTCAGCCATTGCGCCGACGGAGATGACATCGTCCTGCTGCGGCCCGAAGTTCCAGGCGCCCTGCGCCCGTTCGGGGTCGAAGAATAGTTTCTTGGCCAGCATGAGATAACCACGCAGAGGCTCCATCACATGTTGCCAGGGACGGACGGCCCGCGGGTTGCGGATATCGATGGTTTCACCTTCGTGCAGCTTGCGGAGAATATCGGGCACCAGCCGGTCGGCCGCCCAGTCTCCACCGCCAATCACGTTGCCGGCCCGCGCGGTGCCAATGCCCACTTCGCCGCTGGTGAAAAAAGACCGCCGGTAAGAAGCTGCGACCAGCTCTGCACATCCCTTGCTGCTGCTGTACGGATCGTGTCCGCCCATCGGCTCATCTTCGCGATAGCCCCACAGCCACTCGCGGTTTTCATAACACTTGTCGCTGGTGACGACCACGACGGACCGCACCGATGACGTGTGCCGCACGGCTTCCAGCACGTTGGCCACGCCCATGACGTTAACTTCGTACGTTTCCAGCGGCGTGTTGTAAGACTCCCGCACCAGCGGTTGGGCTGCCAGATGGAACACCACTTCGGGCTGCGACGCTTCCAGCACCTGCTGCACTGCGTTCGCGTCGCGGACATCGGTCGTGTAGCTGTCTTGCAGCGTGCGACGCACGTCTGCGGTTTCGTACAAGCTGGGATCGGTTGGCGGATCGAGCGCCAGGCCCGTGGTGCGGGCGCCCAGCAGATTCAGATAAAGCGACAGCCAGCTACCCTTAAAACCCGTGTGTCCGGTCACGAGCACACGACGGTTGGCCCAGAAATCCGCATCCATGCGATTCACTCTACTGAGAGGTAGCGAAACATTGAAAGCACCGGCAAAGCTGCCAGAGGGTTGCCCGCAATCCATGCCAGCATTCCCGTTGTCTACGCGTTTCTACAGAAGTCGCCGGATTACCACAAGTCCAGTCTGTTACCGCAACTTAAGCCGCGCGGCTGGCTTCGTCCTGTTTCTCACGCAGAGCAAGCCGCTTGGCCCGCGTGCCATCCAGCCGCGAAACCAGGCTACGCAGGCCCAGCTTCTGATACAGCTTGTGGGCGCCGGCCTGAACTTTGTCTTTGAACGAGTGCATCGCGATCTGACGCGGCATCGTAACGTTTAGATAGTGCTGCACTTTTTGCGGATCTTCGTAGAACTCAGATGGGTCACGCCGGTTGCCCGTGTTGCGTGCTACGTGCCACAGGTCAAACTTTTCGGTTTCCCACCCGTTGTAAGTATGGTGCACTTCTTCAAATCCGTAGTGCGCCAGCAACTGATTCAGCGACTGATGCGTGAAGGACGAATAGTGCGCCACGCCCAGGCTCTGAATGGCAAACGGACTCCGCGCCATGTTGTAGGTCGGAACAATCGTGACCAGCAGACCGCCCGGTTTCACCAGTTTTTCAAACCCACGCATCACATCGTGCAGGTTCGCAACGTGCTCGAAGGTGTGGTTACTAAAGGCGACATCCACCTGCTCTGCCGCAGTGTAGTTGGCGTCGAAGATGCCGCAGTCGAGGTTTTCCAGATCCAGCATCCTGATGGTTTTCTCAAATACAGCCGGATCGGGTTCGATCCCCTTCGCAGTCCAGCCTGCCTCCTGAAAGAGCTGCAGAACGCCACCGTGTCCGAAGCCGAAGTCAAAGATCGAGCCGGTCTTTAATCCCGAGTGCTTGATGGTGTACTCAATCTTCGCGCGGTAGTACGACTCGGCGTGCTGCATGTACCGTTGCCGGTCGTCCATCCAGCTTGGATATTCCGAACGGAACAAGCCCTTGGCGTAGTATTCGTTGAGCATCTCCACCGATGGACGCGGATTGAGGTGGACGAAGCCACACTGGCCGCAGGCTTTCCATTCGTTCTTTTCATCCCCAAACCCCAAACCTGTGTACCACTCGTCGAACGTCGTGGGGTTCACGTGTCTGGCGGGCAGCATCTCGCCATCGAACTCGCAGATCGGACAGGCGACAACATCCAGCAGTGACATACCGAAGATCCTTCTAATGTGCCGCAGAAAATGGCGGCAGCCTTTGATTCCAGAATTACGCTAAGGAGCAGACAGCATTACGCGGCCTTAAGTTTCCGCACTGCCGGCGCCAGTTCCCGCCCCAGTAAATCCACACGTTGTTCAAACTGCGGCGTGCAGTTGACGGGCATCGTTGGTACGTAATACTCCGAGCCGAACAGGCTGCCGGTGAATTCAATCTGCAGCAGCAGCCGGTCGTCGCGGGTTAGCTGTTTGCCACGGTGATAGCCGCGGGTATCGGCAATAAACATTGTGCCCGCTTCTCCCGTAATTTCGCGGATGCGGCCGGCGCCATACTGCTCGATCATCTCGTTATCATCAATGCGGGCGTAGTTGCGTTTGCGGAATTTCTTCGCCTGCGAGCCTGCCTTGTGCGTACCGGCTACATAGCAATGGGCGCCGTTCTCCGCTGTAACGTCTGTCAGATAGACGAAGAACTTTAACCACTTCACGCGTTCCATATCGAAGTGATACTTCTGCGAAAGCAGATCCGCCTTCGAGCCGCTGGGCTGCACGGTGGTCGACCACCACATCCGCGAGCAGCTATACATCGGCCGCACTTGAAGGTATTCCTGCACGACCGAAAGCAGCGAATGGTCAGTAAGTAGCTCTTGCATGGCTGGGATTTCCAGCGTCTGCTGCTCGTTAAAGCGGAAGCCCTGTGCCTGCGGATTCGCGCGGTCGATGGTTGCCTGTTCCATCTGCCCATCCACAGGGTGATTCAGCCTGGCAGGCGTGCGCAGCGCGAAGTCTTTGAGCTGAGCGAGCATTGCCGCGGGCAGCTTCTTCGGGAACACGTAGTAGCCATCCTTGCGGATGGATGAAGCCATACCGCGGACCTGTTGCGTGTTCAAATCGCCCAGCACGCCCTTGGCGTCCGGGTATTTCCGCTTGCCGTGCATGAACTGAAACATGCGATGAATCAGATCGTTCGAGCGGCCGTTGGTCTTGCAGAACAGCTGCACCAGTTCGCTGTGATGCTCGTTGGTGGAGACAGGATTTTTTTCGAACGCGTAGGCTGTGCGTAGCAGCTTTATGATGCGAGAAAGCATTGGTCCAGGTTCCGTGCCTGATGGTGGTAAATGGGTTTACGCAGAACGTGGGAACGCTGCGTCGTGAATGTCTGCCTGCTGGTTCAGCCGCGACAGGCGGGCGACCATGGGCGAATACTTGGTTTTCTGCTGACCCTGATGGTCAAAGATAATCACGCCGTCTTCGACGCTCTTGATGGCAACCGAATGATCGTCGGCGTCGCCCGTTAACAGATAGCAGATAATGCGCACCTGTTGACGTTGTAGTTCTTCAATTTCTTCCTGCCCGCTGTGCGGTGTCTGCCTATCGGACTGCTTCTCGCAGTTGCGCTGTAGAACGGTTTTCCCACCTGCAACGGCCTGTTCCACGTAGTGACCTTCGGCAGGCATTTTGAAGGGCGGTAGTTCGCTGCAATCGACGGCCGGAATTACGTCGCCCAGGTCCAGCCCCAGCTCAATAAAGTGCAGGTTATAAAACCGGTAGGCTCTCGCGATCTGCTCCTGCGTGACCTGACGGTGGATCAGTTCGGGAATTGCCGCCGAAAACTCAGCTGGCGTGTCTGCGAATTCCATAAAGTCGTCTACAACCAACCGCTGTTTCATCATGCTGCGCAACACAGGAACGCCCAGACGGCTCAGTTCCATCGCGATGGAACTCCAGCTTGTGACGGCGAGATCCGTAATTTCTGCGAGATCGTAACTTGAGACTTTGCTTTCCGGCCAGATAAACAGGCAGTTTGGAAGCGGCTTGTCAAACTTCTCACGAAGTTCAGCCAGATGGTTCGAGGGGCCGCGCTGCCCACGTTTGCCCTCGCGTGGATGCACGCGTACGACCAGTTGAATGTCGTCGCGGTCTCGAACGAAATCCACCAGGTGCTGCAGCCAGTCGATCTGCGTTTCGAATGCCGAAGTCTGATCGAAGATGATGCCACGGAAGCGGCCGGCAAACTCGGCGCCGGTGTATTCATCCCGGCTGCTCGTGTAGGCGACAAGGATTTTCTTAGAGGTTGAAAGGCCAAGCTCTGTGCGCAGATCTGCGCCCGTCGACTTGCCGTCGGAATAGATGTGAGATCCACGGCCGCTCATATTCACGAGCAACCCTTGAGACACTTCCTGCACCTGCGACGGTGTTAAAGCCAGGTCACGCCACTGCGGCCAGGCCGCGGCAACGCCACGCAGGAATGCGTACGAGGTGGAATCGTGGATGACGTAACGCCGCCGGTCGCCGCTAAGGTGGTTGCCGACGGTCAAAGCGTACGCCGGGAAGCCGTGCTTCTCGGCGACAAACCGCGTCATCAACGGCAGGCTGTATTCTTCAAAACGGATGATCCGCTTCACGGGAACTGCGGCGCACAGCTGATCCAGCAGCATGTAGCCCTTCACCGCGCTGTGGATGTACGCCATCCAGGTTTCGCGATGCAGGCGGTTGAGTTGCTCTGGCGAATCGCACTTCTTGGTGACAACCAGATCAAACGCACACAAACGGCCGAACGGAAAACCGTCGTATTCAAAATCAAGCAGGTCTGCGGGCGCCTGGGCCATGATTCCGTCGATCGTCTCATCGATATCCACCGCGCCGTAGGCACGCAGATCCACGGTTGGCAAACCGTACTTATCCGTATCGGCCTCAGAGCGTGCGGCGCAGGACATGCACGTTTTCTCCAGGGCTTTTGCAGGTGGAGGGCATGGTAGGTTCTGCGAGTCCATCACGCTGCAACGGCGGAAACTGCTGAAGCAACGCGTCAAAACAACCTTGTGCCCTGCCTCCTGAAGAATCTTTCCCACCATACACATGGTGACAAAGGAAGGTCCGCTGGCTTCGGGTGCGAACAGCACAATCACGCCGTCGTCGCGTGCAGCGTCACTGAGTGTCAGAGGTTGCCCCGGCCGCTTAAATTGCTGCCGCAGCTTTCTTTTGCGTAGGTATCTACTGGCTTTGCCAGCCAGGCGACGCAACTTTTCGCGGACACTTTTCATTTCTGTCTGCCGTTACTTTTTCCAGGCTACGGAGTGCGGGCCGGACTGTACTGGCGTTGCAGCCATAAGGTCAACACCAATGCTGCTCCCAGTCAGGACAACCAGAGAGCAAAGGCCGCGCTTAACGGGTCGTCAGCCACCACTCTACGAACCGCGAGACGCCTTCTTCGGGCATGATCCGGGGCGACCAGCCGGTTGTCTGGTAAAGCAGCGAATTATCGCCGATGGCTTTCATGGGCTCTGTGTCGCGATGCGGCCTGGCGCCCCATTGCAGCAGTTCCGGCGGCGCCTTTAGCTTTTCAGCCAGCATTTGCCCGACCTGTTTGACGGTGGTGGGTTTTCCCGTGCACACGTTGTATGCCGGCGCTGCGGCAATCTCAGGCGTATTTGCCGCGACCCACATCGCCTCAACCACGTCTTCTACATAGACCAGATCCCGTTGCTGATCACCCGGCGATAAAGCTGCTGGCTCTCCTGCCGACAACTGGGTGGCAAGGTAAGGAAGCAGACGGCGCGGCGCTTCGCCGGCCCCATACACCGCAAACAGCCGTAGATTCACAAACGGCACACCATACGCGCTGGCCAACGCTCGCCCGCAGATATACGCCGCAGATTTCGATGCACCATACACAGACTCCGCAACAAGGGGAGAGTCTTCACTTAGGATCTTGTTGCCGCAGTCCTGATATTCAGAATATGTGCCGGTATGAAAGAAACATCGTAGCGGCCAGTCCGCCGCCGCAGTGACCAGCGAAGTGGTTAAGGCGACGTTCTCCAGAATCGTCTGCTGCTGCGTTTCATTGCCGCCGAACACGCCGCTGGCCGCCAGATGGAAGACTAATTCCGGCTGGACGCCGCCAAGAGCTTCTGCAACAGATGCTGCGTCGCTGCCAGTTGTGCGGATCGCCTTCGCGCCATCAGGCAGCTTCTGAACGCTTGCCTCAGACCGAACCAGACAAACCGTCTCAACACCTTCACCCAACAACCGGCGGGTTAAGTGCGAACCGATAAATCCGGCGGCGCCTGTTACCAGCGCAACCGTCATCGTATCTGCTCCGCAGAGTTTCGCATGTTGACGGTAGATCGTTGTGTCTTAGGCAGCTTTAGACCCTTTGAGGAAACGGGCAATTCTGGCTGCCACGTTCTGTAACTGATCTGCCGCCGAGTATTGCTGCTCTAGTACCTTCTGCGTTTTGACATAGGTAATGATGTCTCCGCGGGCCTTGTTGCCGCTAAAGACGCCGTCTCTATAGGTGAAGTCACATGCTGCCAGCGTAAACAGATAGTCCCGGTTTGCAGGCAAGTGCACCAGATTGCAGTACAGTTCCTCGTCCGGTATCCGGTGGGAATAGTCATGATTCTGATGGATGACTTTTACATCGTTCGAGATATCAATCGCCGGGATGAACCGCTTGCGGGCGTTGTAAATCATCCACAGATCCCAGCCGGGCCGGCCGACCTTCATGAAAGGAATTTCACCTTCGCCGTATTGCCCCTTGGGGAATGCAAAGAAATCGCTTCCGGCGGGTGGATGAATTTCGCCTTGGCCAAATTGCAGGGTGAAACTCTTATCCCAGCGGTCAGAAAATTCAAACTCGCGGTCGACATCAACATCCATCCGCTGACCGGCCACCAGGAATTCACGGCGGCGGTTCTGAATGTCGCGCAGCGTCTTATAGAATTTAGCCGGTAATATAATATCGGCGTTCAGATAACATAGTAGATCATTACTGGCGTGCTGCTGGGCAACCTCAAATAACGAACCAATCAGGGGTACGCCATTCGGGTCCGTATCGCATTCAGGCAGATAGGTTATTCCCAGTTCCTTCGCCGCGGCTTCGCCGTTTTCACACTTACCGATGACAAGAACCTGCACATCCACCGGGGCGGCGAGCCAGCTTCTTATCGCGTTGTATTGCAGGATGCTCGATCCGCGTACAAGCGACCTTGCCGTTGTGAACAGTGTAATCATAGGGAATCTTATTCCAGGAAATTATTAGCCTGTGAACTTGTCTTACAGCTAATTTGCTTGAATGTGTGTGCGGCGCACGTAGATGGCGTCCCATTCGCACAGCTGATGATTCCGGCGGATAGATGGCACAACGTCAAACAGCTGGAATTCACTGTTGCGAAGCAGGTCGTCCACTTCGTAATAGTGGGCCGCATTGCGGTAGGCGCCATGATTCTGCATTTCCACCAGCACCACGGCGGTGCGCTGCAACGTGCGGGCGGCGCCGCCGAGCACCTGAAGTTCGTAGCCTTGCACGTCCAGCTTCAGCAGCATGACGTTTTCGTCTTCAGGGATCTCATCATCCAGACGCCCGACCTTGACGGTGTGGGTATCGACTTCTGAAATCTCTCCGCTGAAAAGTTCACCAGCCTCTGTCTCATCAATGCCACACAGCGAAGAGCAGGTAACGCGGCTTGTCAGGTGCATCTTCTGTGCGCCTGATTCACTACCCAATGCGACGTTGCGTGCATGCACATTTGCCAGACCCGCCACATTCGTTTTCAGCCGCTCGAAGGTTTCCGGCACCGGTTCAAAGCAGTAAATGGGCGCCTGCGGGAACAGCTCGTTCAATTGCTTGGCCAGTTCACCGCCAGCTGCGCCCACGTCGCAGATGGCGCCCTGTTGGATGCTCAGGTCGCGGATCAGTTCAACGGTACGTTCAACGTGCAGGTGGCCGTTGTTGATGACGGACGGATAGCTGGAAATTGACTTGACGATATCTGTGCGCAGATATTTCATCGCCTTCGCGCGACCACCCAGCAGGGTGAATCCGGCAATTTTCCGCAGATCTTTGAGCATGTGAAAGGCAGACAGAATAGCCATGTTGATTCGTTCCTGCAGAGTGCGTGATGACCTGATCGCGAAGACGGAGCGCTAAGACTGAGGTGAAATGTCCAAGCTTCGATACAGCACGTCGTGATGGGAAAGTTCAGCTACGACTTCGTAGTGCCCTTCCAGATGTGCGTCGATCTCATCCCGGAACCTTGCTTCAATCAACAGGAACCGCGGGCGGTGGCGTGTGAAATCCAGACCTTGCAGAGCCTGCAGTTCATATCCTTCAACATCCAAGGAAAGCAGGTCCACACGCGGCGCATTGTGCCGGTCAAGAATGGAACTCAGCGTCGCGGCAGGCGCCGTGAGTTCTCTGGTTTCAAGCTCCTGCACTTTGCAACCAGCTTGAATATGATTTTCTTCGTTTTCGGGCGTACCAAGGGCGCCTTTAACAGTCGTCATCAGATCGCAGTAACGCAGTTCAACCGTGTCGCCTTCGTAAGACTGGGCCGTTAAAGCTGCATTTTCGACAATACAGTCCGGGCGGTTTTCCCGGCACTGCGCAGCTAATTCAGGCACTGGCTCTACAAGAATGCCGGTCCAGTTGCGCGACCGCTCGAAGTACAGCGTGTTACTCTGCTTGATGCCGTTATTGGCGCCGGCTTCGACAAAGAATCCGCCGTCGAAATTGATATAAGGTTCGATCTTGATATCAAGTTCGTTCAGGGCGAACCAGGTCCGTGGCTCTTCTGGTTCTGGTGGCGGCGGGGGGCGGCGGAACCATTTGAAGATACTCATGTTTTCCAGTCCTTGGATTCCGGGCAAGCGGTCAGCGATCCATCCCTGCGCTTCAAGTGCGAAGCTGTCGCTTCGACACGGAGATATTACTAGAAGAAGGCGGCGGTTCACGCAATAGATATTCTGATCAGGCGAAGGTTCCCCGGCGCTAGGTGATTGCCGCGTCAGCCAGCGATTCGCCTTAGATGCATGGCCACGTATTCGCGGTCTGCAGCCGTAAGATTGGACGAGGACGGCAGGCAGACAACGCTGCCGGTTAGACGCTCGCTGACGCCGTTTGTCATTGCATAAGAGCCGTGGTGTGCCGGGCTAAGATGCAAGGGTTGCCACAGCGGCCGCGCTTCGATGCCCGCAGCTTTCAGCTCCCTGCATATCTGGAGTGCTGAACCATCGGCGCACTTCACCGCGGACAGCCAGAAGGTGCTGACGGCGTCCGGCGATTCTGAGAACAATTCCAGCGGTGTATCTTGCAGAAGCTCGCGATAATGAGCAGCATGCTCGCGGCGGATGCGGATGAATTCTTCCAGACGCTCCAGTTGGGCGCAGGCGACCGCGGCTTGCAGATTCGTTAGCCGGTAGTTGTAGCCTACCTCGTTATGAATGAACTCCAGGGCACCGTCTTTGGCCGTGGTTGTCAGGTAGCGTGCACGGTGGGCGAGTGCTTCGTCATCGGTCAGCACCGCGCCGCCGCCACCGGCTGTGACCAGCTTGTTGCCGTTGAAACTAAAACACACTACATCGCCGTGATGGCCGACCGGCTGCCCTTTGTATTGCGTCCCAACTGCCTCGGCCGCGTCTTCAACCAGTGGCAAATTGTATTTCCGCGCCAGTGCGAGCAGTGGATCAAGATCCGCGGGATGCCCCAGAATATGCACCGGCATCAATGCACCGATACGCCGCCCTGTCTGCTTGTTAAAAAGCCGTCCATCGCGCGCGGTGCACTGATGCGCCAAAAAATCTTCCACCAGCGCCGGGTCAATCTGCCAGTAGGTGGATTCAGCGTCAATAAACGCCGGGAATGCCCTGGTATAACGGATGGCGTTGGCCGAAGCGATGAACGACAGCGTCGATACCACCACTTCATCTTCCGGCTCCAACCCAGCGCATAACAACGCCGTGTGAAGCGCAGCCGTGCCGCTTGCCACTGCGACGGCGTGCGCTGCGCCGGTCTGTTTTTTCAGTTCATCTTCAAACCGGTCAACGAACGGACCAACGGTCGAAACCCAGTTGGTTTCGATGCATTCATTAAGATACTGCCGCTCACGTTCGCCCGTGCAGGGAATGCTGAGCGGTATCCGCCGGGTGACGGCGCCGGGATCAGATACTGTAGACATCGCTGCGGTATCCTTCCAGATTTGCGCGGAACCATTCCACCGTCTGCTCCAGCCCGCCACGCAGATCAACCGCGGGTGTCCAGTCCAGCAGTTCTTTGGCAAGCGAACTATCAGCCACCAGCCTTTCGACTTCGCTACCAGTAGGCCGCAGGCGTTGTTCTTCGCACTCGACCGGCAGATCACTGCCAGTGATGGACTTAATTTCTTCGGCTAGATCGCCAATGCTGATTTCGTAACCGGTGCCGAGATTCACCGTCTGGCCCAGTGCTTTCTCACTGGTCGCTGCCGCAACAAATCCGTCGACCGTGTTCGAGACAAAGTTCAGATCACGCGTCGGCGTCAGCTTGCCGAGTTTAATCGGGTTAGCTGCCAGGCACTGCGTAATGATGGTTGGTATGACCGCGCGTGTTGATTGACGCGGCCCGAAAGTGTTGAACGGGCGGACGGTCACAACGGGCAGTTCGAACGAACACCAGTAAGACTCCGCCAGTTTGTCGGCAGCGATCTTCGTGGCGGAATAAGGTGACTGGCCCTGCAACGGATGCTGCTCGTTAATGGGCACCTGCTGCGCCGTGCCGTACACTTCGCTGGTGGAAGTATGAACCACGTGGGCGCCTGTTTCGCGGGCGGCGTTCAGCACGTTCATCGTGCCGTGAATGTTGGTCTGCACGTACGACATTGGTGCGTGATACGAATACGGGATCGCAATCAATGCGGCCAGATGCAGAATCACATCGCGGCCGGCGGCGCATTTCTGGACGAATAGCGGATCGCAGATATCCCCCGCCACGATCTCCATATCACCCGCCAGCTCCGACGTATCCAGCCAGCCACGACGGCCTGCTGAGTTATAGTGCACGAGCGCGCGGACATCGGCGCCGGTTTGCGTAAGCCGTTCCGCCAGATGGCTGCCGATAAAGCCGCCGGCTCCGGTGACCAGGACTTTCTTTCCATTCAAACTCATGCCACCACTTTCATCTTGAGTGCATCCTGCTGGGCGCGTTTAAAGTCATCGGGCTGACCGATGTCCAGCCAGTATTCGATCACGGGGAAGCTGGCCACGTTCTGTTTCGAAGCCAGCAGTGTTTCGATCACATCGGGCATGTCGTAACGCTGCCCCTGCGGAATCACGCGGCGTGCTTCGGGCTGTAAGATATACACTCCCGCGTTGACGAACCAGTCGAACGTGGGCTTCTCGGTAATCGAGTGCACGATGCCGCCCGACGCATTGATCACGCCGTATGGCACCTCAACCTGATAGTGCCGCACGCCCACCGTCAGCACCGCCTGCTGCTCGCGATGGAAGTCGAGCATGGCGTTCAGATCCACGCAGGTGAGAATGTCGCCATTCATCACGATCAGCGGTTCTTCAAAGTTCTGCAGCAAGCCCAGCGAACCGGCGGTGCCCAGTGGCTGATCTTCGGAAACGTACGAAAGCTCGACGCCAAAATCCTTACCGCAGCCGAAGTGCTGCGTGATCTTCTCCGGCAGATAGTGCGTCGTGATATTGATCTGATGAATGCCCGCGTCGCGAAGCTGCTCGATGGTGCGCTGCAGCATCGGTTTGCCCGCCACCGGCAGCATGGGCTTGGGCGTGTTGTTGGTCAAAGGATGCAGCCGCTTGCCGAACCCGCCGGCCATAATGACCGCGCGTACCGGGCGTTCTGTCTGCGGCATGAAGTTTTCAATCGACAGCAGTTCAACCGCTACGCCCGCTTCGTTCAGCAGGGGAATGTTGCGGACCGTGTGGGCGCGGAACAGTTCCAGCAGTTGCTTGGAAGTTGTGCCCACCGGCGCCGTCACGGGCTTCAGCGAGCCAAGGTGCTTGCGTTTGTGCTCCACCAGTTTGCTGACGTGATCTTCCGGGCTGATGCCATCCAGAATGCCGCGCCGCGCATCGCCATCGGTCAGCGTTGTTTTCAGGCGGCCGTCCGCCTCCACCACCAGCGCGATGCCGCCCGCAGAACTGCAGGTTTCCATCGCTTCGCGGATCGTCTGCGTGAGAGAAACGAAATAGGGGCGAGCATCCATCTGTCCACCTTCCTTGTCTAAATGAATCCGGGTCCGTCCGGATACCTGTTTTGTGCAAAGCCTGGATGGCTTCCCTTTGACAACGCCGCGAAAATTACCAGGCGGACCATCCGCCATCGACAACTAGATTCTGACCGGTCACATAGGCTGAAAGGTCTGAAGCAAGATAAGCCGCCACACCTTTGAAATCTTCTTCCGTCGCCATCCGTTTCATTGGGGTCCGCTGGCAATACGCCGCATGAAACGGGTCTACATGATCGCGGAAGATGCCGCCGGGCGTGATCGAGTTGACGCGTACATCCGGAGCCAGCATCGTCGCCAGCCACCGCGACATCTGCAGCGTGCCCGCTTTGCCTGCCGAGTACACGGCCGGGTTACACATTTCTGTGCCGTCGTAAATCCGGTGATCCGGGCCAAGCAGTGCATAGAGCGAACTGATGTTGATGATCGAACCGTGTGTGCTTTCTTTGATCAACGGGGCACATGCCTGAGCAAGCATGAAGGCGCCCGTGAGGTTCACGCCCAGCACCTTCTGCCAGGCCTTGGCGGTTTCCTGACCGAAGGGAACGCCCCAGCCTTCAATCTCGCCATAGAACGCCGCGTTGTTGATCAAAATGTTCAGCCCGCCGAAATGTTCGCGAACCCAGTCCGGGGCGGCAGCGACCTGCTGCTGATCTTCGACGTCGAGGATGAACGGACTGGCTTTCACACCGTATTCATCAGCAATATCTCTGGCAGCTGCTGCCGCCGCTTCTCCATTAATATCCGCCACCACAATCGCAGCCCCTAACTCTGCCAGGGCGGCGCCCATCGCGCGTCCCAGGTGCCCGGCGCCGCCCGTGATCAGCGCAACGCGGTTTTCGAGGGAGGATAGCTGCGAGATGGTTTTCATGGGGCGTCAGTGAGTTAACGTCGATTTGGCTTCAACCCGTAGGTCAGGCGCCTGCCTGACATCGGTTGGGGTGGACTCCGTTGCACTGTCAGGCAGGCGCCTGACCTACAACTTTTTGTAAACACTAAGCGGATTTTCTATCGGCGAACATGATTTCGGCGATGCGGAAATCGAGTGGCGTATCGATATCCAGCGCCCTTTCAGGTGGAATAACCACGGACTTCACATTGCCGCCGAAGAATTCATCGGACTCAAGGATGTATTGTGGGCGGGCGGCGTAAACAACGGTTGTCACATCGTAGGCAGGTGGTGCATCCTGCCGACGGACAATTTTCTTGTCAGGCGTAATCATCAGCCGGGCGAAACCTTCTTCGTCCAGCGTGACCATATTCAGATGCGGGCTTCGCGCGGCGGGTGTCGAAGAGATGACCAGGTCCACTTCGCCCTGCAGCGCCGCAATCGCTGCCTCCACATCTTCCACCGCACGCAGCGGGCTGGTCGGCGGCAGGCAGACAAAAACGTCCATTGGATGACCGGCGTCGCGTTCTGCGTTAATCGCATGCCGCCACGCAAGCCACTCCGGACTGTCGTCGCGGGCCAGTTCCGCGGGCCGCATCCAAGGCGTTTCCGCCCCGGCAGCGCGGGCGACGGCGGCAATTTCCTCATCATCGGTCGAAACAACCACGCGGCTGATCGAAGGGCAGGCGAGCGCCGTCTCGATGCTATGCGCAATCAGCGGCTTGCCGCCAAGTTCACGGACATTCTTCCGCGGCACACCTTTCGATCCGCCACGGGCGAAGATAAATGCAGTACAGCGTCGTTCTGACATGTTACGGTCTCATCCTTAAGAAGCGCGTCTGGCAGTATTGTCCACATCCTGCCGCAATGCGGGAAGACGAATTTCCCGGCTCTCCTCCGAAGACTGCTTGGCGGCCAGCACAATCTCCAGCGCCCGCTTACCTGCCCGGCCATCTGCCGGCGGTTGCGAACCTTCCGCCGCACATTGCAGGAAGCATTCGAACTGGCGGACGTAAGGCTCGTTACCGTCTGCGGATTTGGTGAACTCGACTTTCTCAAAGTTTCCGCTGCTGACGGTGAACAGTTCAACCTCTTCGCGGATCAGGTCCGAGCGGATCGTACCGGTCGAACCAATGATCTGGCAGCTCATCGCGGCTTCGCGTTGCAGCAGGTCCACATGCACTGCAGCCAACGGGCCGCCGGGTCCGTAATCCAGAACCACTTCGGCGACGTCTTCTACATCGATATCCAGATCGCTGACCTTACGGGCCACCGCGGTCACGGCTTGCGGGTCGCCCAGCAGCCAGCGTGTGTAATCCAGCTCGTGGCTCAGCTCCAGCAGCGCGCCGCCGCCGAGTTTCTGCTGCGCCGTGACACCTGTCCGATAATCAGCATCCGGGCGCCAGTCCGGCAGGTACTGCCCCACTTCGATCCGGGCGGAGCGAACTTTGCCAACGGCGTTTTCATGCACAAGCTTGCGGATGCAGTGCAGGGCGGGAAGGAACCGCAGCACGTAGCCGGTCATCAGCACCGTGTTCTGACGCTCGCAGATTTCGATAAGCTGTTCCACGCCTTGCAGCGAATGCGAAAGCGGTTTCTCAACGAACAGGTGTGCGCCCAGCCGGGCGAAGGTGGTGGCCGTTTCGATGTGCGTCGTCGCCGGGCCGGAGACAATCACCGCATCGGGCTGCGACGCAGTGGCTTCGGCTTCGCTGCCAACCACAGCGTCCGCGCCTTCGGGCGGTGTGGCGCCAGGCTCGACGGGCGAGTGTTGCCGCCAGACCGTAATTTCAGCTTGTGGCAGTAGATGCCGGATGTTGCGTAAGTGCCGGCGTCCGATGCTTCCGAAGCCTGCGATTAAGATCCGTCTCACGGCTGATCTTCCTGACTAAGTGGAAAAGTGATTTCCGGGATAATTGTCTGACTAAGCTGCAGCCTGCATCGCGCGGGGCGTGCAAAGCGTGTACACCAGTTGCCCGGCGTGGGGCGAATCCGATTTCTCGCCGGTGGCGTAATTGATGCTGACGCGGTTCTCGACCAGTAGGCCCGCTTCGGCGAACAGCGTTTCCACTTCGCGCGGAATGAACAAGTGCCCGCGACTGGGGAATTTGGAACCGGCCACTTCCCACACATACGAAACATCGCCGCGGCTTTCGTGATAGTAAACACTGTCAAGCAGCCGCCGCATGAGCACCCGGCGGCGGCCGTAGGCCAGTGCGTTGTGCCGGTTATTCACGTCAATAAACAACTGCCCGCCTGGTTTCAGCAACGCCACGATCCGCTTCAGCGATGCAACGCGGCTGGCGCGGTCCGGGATGTGGCCCAGCACGTTCCAGAGACACAGCACGACGTCGAACGTCGCGTCTTCGCCGGGCAGTTCCTCGGCAGTGCACTCCCACACTTCGTCCGCGCCCTGCTGGCGGCACATGTCCGCCATGGCGGCGCTGTTGTCTGACAGCACCAGGCGGCTGGCCTGGCTTGCGCGGGCGATGGTGGTTCCGCGGACTCCGTCGCCGGCGCCGACATCCAGGATGGCGGGATTGGCTGCGTTGATTCCGTCGATCACATATTGATCCACGGCAGCCAGGTACTCGCCGCGTTTGCCGGAGTAGTCGCGGTAGTGGGGCGCTAAAGCGTCATAGGCATTTTGCGTTGGCACGGAACATACTCCAGCTCAGTGGTTGATCGTAACTGACTTCTTCGGTGAGCTGCATGCCCACAACTTTCTGCAGGTCGGCCGGGGCAATGCCGCCGGGCGTCCAAGGCCGTTTGACGCCGATCATCTCTTCGGTCAGCACCGTGCCGGGCGTCAGGTGCTCGACATTGCAGACCAGCCCTTTTTGAATGAGCGGGCGGTTGCCCATTTCGCACGGCATCGGTTTCTTCACGCCCGTGCCCACGGCGGCGGCCGCAGCGCGGGTGCCTTTGACCAGCGCGGCAAGTTCGTCTGGCTCAATCGAAGCCTGATGATCCGGGCCGGGCATGTTGCGGTCCAGCGTAAAGTGCTTCTCAATCACACAGGCGCCAAGAGCGGCGGCGGCGATGGCGATTTCGCAACCGGCCGTATGGTCGGAAAAGCCGGCAGGAAGTTGAAACGCATCGCGCAGCGTGTGCATCGCCTTCAGGTTCGCCTGGTCCGGCGGCGTCGGGTATTCCGACACGCAGTGCATCAGGGCGATTTCCGGGCAGCCCGCGTCGCGGAGCGTTTCAATCGCCACAGCCACTTCGGCCAGGGTGCTGGCTCCGGTCGAAAGCAGCACGCCTACCTGCTTGCCGCCGATCTGTTGCAGCAGCGGGATGTTGGTGATCTCAGGCGAAGGAACCTTCAGCGAACTCAGTCCCAGTTCATCCACCAGGAAGTCGACACTATCGTGTTCAAACGCGGTGCACAGGAAAGGCATCTTCCGCTGCGCACAATAGTCTTTCATCGCGCGAAGTTCGTCATCGGGCAGTTCCAGCGCCTGGCACATCTCCAGTTGCGAACCGGCTTCGCCTGTTGAGTTCTGCTGGTACTCTGCTTTTTCGGCGAAGGTGCTGATCTCGATGGCGGCGATAAACCGCTGGAATTTAATCACGTCGGCGCCGGCGTCGATGGCCGCGTCCACCATCTTGCGGGCGATGGTCGCATCGCAGTTATGGTTCACGCCCACTTCGGCGATGATCACCGGGTGGCGGACGGTTGCGAAGTCAAAGTCTGCGGATTCAAAGTGCATGGTTACGCCGCCTCGCTGGATGTGGCTGATGAAACTGGCAAGCGGTACAGAAGGAAGAATTGCGGCGGTTCCGGCCGCGCGTCCTGCTGCCGCCAGAGGTTGCAAAGCTGCTGGTAGGCTGTGGGGTTATGAATGCAGGTGCCCGTGTAATACTGCAGCCGCGTCCGCGAAACGCTGGCTTTGAACCGCAACAGCGAATCGTCTGGCGAGTTGGTGCGGCCGGCGCCTAGATGCATCCACTGCATGTCCATCGCGGCGGCGCGGGTCGCTGCCTCGTGCAGCAGCAGATTGCTGGGCGCCTTGTCGCGGGCGGAAAACTCACTGGCGCCCAGGTGATACGTGACGCAGTTCTTAAACGCCAGGAAGGCGCCCGACGCCACCGGCTGTCCTTCGTCCTCCACCATCAGCAGGAAGCCGGTCTGCTGGACCATCTTCTGCAAAGCGGCGAAATAGGCGTCGCTGTACTGGAAGTAGCTGGGCGCCGCGTTGTAGTCCATCGTCTGCAGATACATGCGGCGGAACACGTCAAAATCTTCGCCCTGCCCGGTGCGGCAGATCAGGCCCGCCTTCTCTGCTTTACGCAGCATGTTGCGTTGTTTGGAAGGGTAATTCTTCCACATCGTTTCCGCACACGGGTCAAGCTGCACGGCCACCGAATCACGCGACTGCCACAGTTTGATCGCGGCCGGCGCCGAAGTGTGGTTCTGCAACACGGCGTTGAAACGCACGAACTCAGCCACGATGTTTTCGCTGCGGCACCACTGCCCAAAGGCGTCCCAGGCTTCTTCGATAAACGCCGGATCATCGCTGGTGGAAAGCGGCCCGGTGGAACCGTAGACAGATTCCAGATCAAAGTGCGGCTGATCCAACGCTACACTACCAACCTGGTCGATCTGCCGTTTCATAAAGCAGTGGACAAACTTCCGGCCGCCCGATTCGTACGACCACAGGTGCGCGGCGCCATCGCCATTCAACTCGTGCATGCGATGGTAACGCGGCGAGTAGAAGACTTCGAGCAGCGGGAAGCAGCTTAATTCTGCCAGCCACGCCTGTTCGTCTTGAGTGGTGAATACCTGGTGGGTCATGCGGAGGCTCTGTCGAAAGCGGACGGTGCGGCAGCGTTTTGCGTTTTGAAGTGGTCAATGAACTGTTTCTGCAACAGCTTGTCGCGTGAAGGCAGGGTCTTCAGCGTCTGCACAATCTTCACGGCGGCATCGCCGGCGCCGTAGGGGTTCACCACGTTGTGTAGCGACTGGCGGAAAGCCGGATCAAGTGCGCGGTTGACGCTGCGGAGAATGTCGTCGTGATGCAAGTCGCAGTCGATGACGTTGCCCGCGCGGACGCGGCCTTGCTGCCGGGCGCCGATGTTGACGACGGGTAGTTTGAAGCTGGGCGATTCCCAGATGCCGCTGGATGAATTGCCAAGCATCAGATCCGCGATCCGCATCAGGCTGTAATAGCGTCGCTGACCCAGGCTCGGCACAAATACGGCGCCGGGGCGCTGCTGGGCGAATCGCACCAGTCGCTGGGCCAGAACGTCGCGGCCCATGTCCGGATTGGGCGCGCTGATGATCAGCGTGCCGTCTATGTTTTCCAGCGCTTTCAGAAAGACGTCGGCTTCGTGGGCTGCGGAATGATCGCCCAGCGTGGTCGGATGATACGTGGTCAGGATCAGCGGCGACCGGAATTCAATGCCTAGGCTGGCTGCGATTTCATCAGCCGGCATGAAGTCAATCTCCTGCAACTCATCCAGCGCCGGTTCGCCCGAGATGTGCACGCGCCAGGGTTCTTCGCCGGTCTGCAGCAGACGGTCTGCGTGCTGCTGCATCGCGACGAAGTGCAGGTGGCTCATCTGCGAAACGGCGAACCGCACCTGATTGTCGATGGCGCCCTCGGTCAGATCACCGCCCGAATGATGCACCACGGGAATCCGCGCGGCAGTTGCGGCGCTGGTTACCGAGAGCAGTTCCCAACGGTCGCCGATGATGAACACCAGGTCCGGCTGCAACCGGGAGAAGCAATCGGCCAGGGCGATGGTCCCTAGACCGATGGACTTGGCGATGCCCGGGCCGGTAAACGAATCTAACTGCGTCTCCAGGCGTTCAGCGATCTTAACGCCCGATTGCTCCAGCAGGTCGCCGGTGCTGCCGAACTGAGTCGAAAGATGGCTTCCCGCCACCACCACGCGCAGGTCGAAAGACGGATCTTGCTGAAGAAGCCGCAGCACGGGCAAGAAGCTGCCTGCTTCTGACCGGGCCATGGTCACGACAACAATCCGCAGCGGCTGAATCCGTTCATCCGCTAAGGCGTTCATTTGCGGGCCTCCACAATCCATTCCTGGATCTTCACGGCGCCGCCATTATCGGTGCGGCGGATTTCATCCAGGTTGAGCGACTGGAATTCTGCAAACAGATTTTGAATTTCCTCGCGGTCGAAGAAATGGCTGACGCCCATCTGCTGGCAGGGACCCGATTGAATGTCGTCCCAGGTGCCCGGTTCAATCTCAACGCCGTCGCCGGCGCCGGTTGTTTCCAGGCCCCACATCTTGGAGAAGTGCCGTCCGCCGGGCTTGAGCACGCGGTGTGATTCGGCGATGACCGAAGAAATCACACTCAGCCGGTTGGCGTAAATCGCATGAATGTCGATCACTACATCGAACGATGCATCCTCCCACGGCAACTGGCAGAAATCGCCCGTCCGCAAGTCGGCAGGCGGTGCGGGCGAAGATGCGTTTTCGTGCTGAATGCGCTGCGATGACTGCTCGATGGCGGTGGGCGAAAAGTCGATGCCCGCCGTGGCGTAACCTTCACGATGCAGGAACCAGATATTGGCGCCGGGTCCGCAGCCCAGTTCCAGCACCTTGATATCGCCGCGGCGTGCCGGGTCTTTGTAGTTGCGGCCCATAAACCGCACCAGTTCTTCGGGCGGATAGCGGCCCCAGGCGCGGCTTGAAAAGAGTTCGTCCCAGACGCTGACGGTTTTGGTCGTCATGGTGAATCAATGGGGTTGTGCAATGGGCTGGTGGGTGCGGGTAAGCGGATGATGGTACTCCAATTTTCCGAAGTGAATCAATACAGATTTCACTCCGCTGCGCGGGCAGTGCTAGCGGATAAATCTTCGCATCCGATCGCCCCATAAATATTGGGGTTGTCCTGAAATTTCATCGCGGGAATAACAGGTTCGCGAAGGTAGCACGCCGGAGAATTCTTATAGCCGGACGCCTGCAAACCTTCACTTTGCCGAACCACCCTTGGGACACTGCGATGCACATATTTAGTGGTATAGAGCCGGGAAATAGCGGTGTTGGGCAGTTGATGTCCGCTCTTGTGGAAGAAGCGGGCGCCCGCACTAGCGACGACGTGGTGATTCACTACCGTGGCTCGAAGAAGGTGAACATCGGGCGGTCCATTAAAAAGTTGAAGCTGATTTCCGCCTGGCGGGAGCACCGCCGTAGAAAACGGGAAGCCGCACGGTGGGAGTCGCACCTGCACGATCGCGACGGCCTGGATGCAGAACACGCGGTGCTGATCCACCCGCAGTCGCTGGGTGTGGAGTGGTGCCAGCAGTTTATCGAGCGGCGTTCGCAGCCGACCTGGATCTATCTGATGGATTGCAGCTATTTCTGCGTACGCAGCTACAATCATCTGGATCACGAAAACGAAAGCTGCTTGCGGTGCGTTGGCGGCGATTTCAGCAGCCGCGCGCAGCATGGCTGCAAACCGTATCCGGCAAAAGACGAGTACACACCGCAGTTTCTGGATGCCCTGCGGCGTCTTACCGCGGCCGGCAAGGTGCGTTATCTGACGCAGAATCAGGGGCAGACGGATCTGGCCCGCGCGCACTTCGGCGCCGACGCGGTGGTGCACACCATTGGACTCTGGACCGCCGATATGGGTTCGGCCCATGCGTATTCCAGCGACGCAGTGGAGAAGCCCGCCGATGTTGTCTTCCACGGGCACGTGGTCGCGGCCAAAGGTGTGTGGTGGGCGTTTGAAGTCGCGCGGAAATCTCCTGAACTCAGCTTCCTGTTCCCCTGTTCACCGCGCGTGGTGAAACGCAGCAATGAATCGCTGGATATACCGCCCAACTGCCGCCTGCAAGCTATGTCGTGGGATACCGGGTTGGCCGAAGAGATCACCGCCGCAACGGTGACGCTGGTGCCTTCGCTTTGGTCCGCTTCTATTGAAGGTGCGATTATCAAATCGCTACTGGCAAGCCCTGCCGTGGCGGTTGTGAATAATCCGTCGGCCTTCTCCGCGGAACTGCCGGCGGATCTGCTCCTGCGGCTTGACCCGGACACAACAAAGGCCGCAGCCCAGTTGCAGGAAGCTGTCGCGCAGAAGTGGCGGCCGGATGCGGAATTATTTGAAGGCTGGCGTTCTCAGTTCGTGAACCGTAACAGGCAGGTTCTGCAGCGTATTGTTGATACATGCAAACAAAATACGTGCAGTCAGCCGCAGAAGAAGCTTGCTGGCTAAAGGCCCTCAGGCGGGAATGCTGCACTTTACAACCGTTAAAAACCGTTTGAATCCTCAAAATACGAAGATTCGTACGCGTTGGCGCCCGTACAGTCATTCTGAAATAGAAGTCACGTTATGAGCACTGCCCTGCAGCCCGCCGTTCATCCCTCGTCGTTCCGCGACCCCAGCGGTTTCATGTTCCGTGGTGAAGACGGTGCGCTTTACCGGCAGGTGAATAAGTGTTTTGCGGACGAATTTCAGCATCTGCACGACAGCGGCCTGCACGAGAAGCTTGTCTCGAAAGGCTGGCTGATCGAAGCGGAGACGGTCAGTCTGGAAGAACGGGTGACGGAGGATGCCGCCTTCATTCTCAAGCCACGCGAACTTCCGCTGCTGACCTTTCCTTACGAATGGTCGTTCTCGCAGTTGAAAGATGCGGCGCTGCTAACGCTGAAGATTCAGCTCGAAGCCCTGGAACACGGCATGTCTCTGAAAGACGCCAGCGCCTTCAACGTGCAATACGACGGTTGCCGGCCGGTGTTCATCGACACGCTCTCCTTGGGCATGTATGAAGAATCGAAGCCGTGGGAAGCCTACGGGCAGTTCTGCCGCCATTTTGTGGCGCCGCTGCTACTGATGTCGAAGGTGGATATCGGCTTGAACAAGCTGATGGCCATGCACATTGATGGTATCCCGCTGGAACTGACTTCGCGGCTGCTGCCGATGACCAGCCGGTTGAGCCTCGGCAGCCAGGTGCATATCCACTGGCACGCGGCTATGATCCGCAAACACGGCGATACGCAGACCGATCGCCCGGCGCCGAAGACGATGAAGCTATCGCTGGCCGCGCTGAAGAACCTAATCACCAGCCTGCGTGACTTCGTTGATAGCCTCAGCTATCACGCTGCCGGCACCGAGTGGGCCGACTATTACAGCAACAACACCTACACGGATGACACCGCCCGGAAGAAACACGAAAGCATTTCCGGCTGGCTCGACCAACACAAGCCAGAAACCGTCTGGGACTTTGGCGCCAATACCGGCGTATACAGCCGGCTGGCAAGTCAGCGCGGCGCCAGTGTGCTGTCGCTGGATATCGACCCCGCCTGCGTGGAACAGAATTACCTAGCGGGCAAAGCGAACGACGAGAAGCTGCTGACGCCGGCCTGTATCGACCTGACCAACCCGACGCCCGCCATCGGCTGGTCGCATGCCGAGCGGCCCTCGCTCGCGCAACGCGGACCGTGCGACATCGGCATGGCGCTCGCCTTGGTGCATCATCTGGCAATCGCCAACAACACGCCGCTGGATCGCATCGCCAGCTACTTCGCAGAGACGTGCAAACAGTTGATCATCGAGTGGGTGCCCAAGTCCGACCCGCAGGTCAAACGTCTGCTTTCGGGCCGCAAAGACATCTTCGACCAGTACACGATCGAAGGTTTTGAAGCTGCGATGCAGACCCAGTTCGACATCGTCGAGCAGTTCAACGTCGAAGAACCAGGTGGCCGGGTGATCTATCTGATGAGCAGAAAGAAGTAAAAGGCTTGCAACCTGGGCTGGCGAAACTGAGTTCACCAGACTGCGGAACATTATTCGTTAATCTATTGAAAGGATACTTTAGATGAACCTCACTCACCTGGGCACCAAGTACGGTGGCTGGTCCATTCCTGTCGACCTGCTGCCCGAAAACGCCATCTGTTACTGCGTCGGCGCCGGCGAAGATATTTCGTTTGACGTCAAACTTGCGGAGGAACACGGTTGCAAGGTTTACACCTTCGACCCGACGCCACGGTCCGCGGATCATGTCCAGGCGATCCATCATGCTGTCGCACAAAATACGCCGATGCCAATTAACGGCGACCCGGATCAGGTGTATAAGATTTCCGCGGAAAATCTGAAAGAAAACTTTGAGTTTCATCCCGTGGGTGTTTTTGACAAAGATGTGAAAACCAGATTCTACGCGCCCAAGAATGAAGAGCACGTGTCTCATTCGATTGTCAATCTGCAAAAAACAGACACGTATTTTGAAGCAGATTGCAAACGTCTGCAGACCATCATGCAGGAACTTGGACACGACAAGATCGACCTGCTGAAGCTGGATATCGAAGGCGCAGAAAACGAGGTCCTGGCGGATATGATCGCCTCGGACATCTTCCCGCAGGTTCTCTGCGTCGAGTTTGACCGGGCATTGAACGGGTTGCAGCGGAAGGAAACGCTTGCGCAGATCGACGCTCTGATCCGCTTTGGCTACGCCATCGCGCGGGAAGATAAGTGGAACATTACGCTTGTCGATCAGCAGAAATGCAGTAAGGCGGCCAGCACCTGGCGTCACTGGAGACTGAAGTGGCGCGCCGCCCGACAGATGCGCCGCGCAGCCCGCAAAGCCGCCGCTGCGGCATAGGCTTTCATGGCAGTCGCTGACAAAAAGAATAAATCTGCTGAGAGAAAAAGTCTTAGCAGATTTTCTTATGCGCTAAGGTTTGTCCTTGGGTGACTGGCCAGATTCCAATAGCAGTAGGGCAGGCTCCGCCTGCCTTTCTAATGCTTTGAATCAACGACGGCCGTTGATGTTATCGGAGAGGGGGGCAGACTTCTACGAATTTGCCCGGATACGGTTTGAAGCAAACTAAAGATGTGATGGACGAAGGTAATGGAGCGCTAATGACAAATGGCTCCCGCCAGGACGGCAGGCGGAGCCCAATGGTACTAAGTTTGTATTGACTTAAAATGCGAGCCCTCGTTGACTTAGTGAATCATCACAAACACTTAGTCAGGAGGACTCGCACGTGTTTAAGGATAAACGTAAGACGCAGGCGTGGGAAGAGATCCGGCGGCATGGCTTCCGGGCGTTTCAGAATCTGCTGCCGGCGTCGTTGATTCAGGACGCTGCCTGTGCGGCGGACGTAGCGATGGGGTGTGGCTCGTTGTGGGCGCCTTCGATGGTGATGTTGGCGGTTTACTCGGCCATCGATCCTTCCCTTTCCTTCGCCCAGGTGCTGACCACAACGCTCAAGTGGCTGCAGGATAGCGAGTATTATTGTCACACCCGGCTCGCGAGTATCCGGAAGCAACGCCGCCAGGCCGGGCGGAACTCGCCCGTCAAGCGATCCAGGCACGACCCTCGCAGCGACGACCCGGCGTCGGTTTCTGAAGAAGCCTTTGTCCAGGCGCGGCGCCGTCTGCCGTGGCAGTTCTGGGTGGCGCTGCTGGAACGGCTGGTCGAAAGCTTTCAGCAGTCGCACGGCGGGCATCTATTCTGGAACGGATTCCGCCTGTTGGCGCTCGACGGTACGACGCTGAGTCTGCCCAACCGCAAAACGCTGTTGAAGCATTTTGGAGCCGCTGCCAACGGCCACAGCAAGCGTGCTCAGGCGCGGATGGTCATGTTGCAGTTCCCGCTGGCAAGACTTCCTTTCCGCTATGAACTGACGCCCCTCGCAGAGGGCGAAAGAACCATCGCCCGGCGGCTGCTTGACGGGTTACGCTGCAACGATCTGGTGCTGATGGATCAGGGCTTCTGGTGCTTCCAGTTGTTTCACCAGATTCAAACCCAGCATGCATTCTTTGCGATCCGGCTTTATCCCAGCGTGAAACCCCGGAAAATCCGCCCGCTGGGGCCGCAGGACTGGCTCGTGGAGTGGCAGCCGTCCAAGGCCAACCAGTGCGGCGATTACCCCCGCAGCATCCAGCTGCGTCTGATCGAATACCACATCCCCGGCTTCCGCCCGACCGCACTGGTGACCAACGTGCTGTGTGACCAGCAGGTCGCACGCGAGCAATGGATTCACCTGGCGAACAGGGAGGAAGAGGGAACACTCCGTCTCTCGCAAGGGCTATATCATCGCCGGTGGGAAATCGAAACCACCTTTTACGAATTAAAAGTAACCCAGGCGATGACAGCCATCCGTTCACGCACCGCCGCGGCTGTTCAGTACGAAGTGGCCGGCCATGTCATTCTGTACTTTCTAACGCGGTGGCTGATCGTACAGGCCGCAGAAGCCCACGACGCCGATCCGT
The DNA here is from genome assembly GCA_965233625.1 of Pirellulaceae bacterium. GTDB lineage: Bacteria > Planctomycetota > Planctomycetia > Pirellulales > Pirellulaceae. The sequence continues at coordinate 3,826,467 of OZ247499.1, read as the reverse complement.
TACGGATCAGTTTCAAAAACGCGTTGATCGAACTGCTGGCTCTCACGCCGCTGCTGGTCATCAGCTCAACCGGGCACGTCGAAGCCGTTCTCATCCCGCGCTTGCTCAACCGCCTCGCAAGTCACCACGCCCACTTCCGCCCCGGTCGAAAACACCACCGCCCACGAGACCAACGCGTCCAGAAAAGTAGAAACCGAAAAACCAAAAAACAAACTTAGTACCATTGGGCGGAGCCTGCCCTACGGGCCTTAATAGAAAAAGGCTCGGCGGATGAACCACCAAGCCCTTTCGATGTTTCAGCGATATTCTCTGCGCTTAGGCAGCGTGACGGCTGGTCTTCTCGCCGGCGACGATTTCCGGCAGCCCGGTCAGCGTGTAGAAGATTTCGCGGCGGTTGAAGGCGTGGCGTGAAGGCAGAATGATCCGCGAATCCGTGGCTTCCACTTTCTCCTGCAATGCATCGCAGGCGGCGCCGTAGCCGGGTTTCGGCATGCGGTGGGTGACTTTTGCACGCAATACGTTGTAGTCGTCGAAGCCTTCCTGCCCGGAGATCAGGCCGATGTCGATGCATTCCTGCCACACAGCCGGTGCGTTCGCCTCGGCGTTCTCCCACCTTTCAGAGTCGATTGAAGCCGGGCACTCGCAGGTGATGAAGGTGGAACCGTCTTCGCGGATCTGATGGCTGTAACGGCCTGCTGCGGCGCTGCGGTAGGCGTATGCGCCGGGTGTGAAGTGCTGGAAGTAGGTGCAATCGTAAATGCGATCCACATGCGTCTGGAAGGCGTACAGTAGCATCGGTGTGCGATAAACATGCTGCGAAATCTGATCTTCGCCCAGCCATGCTTCGGCGAGGCCTGGCAGTTCGCTGGCCCAGATCAGGTGATCGGCCGTGATGGTTTCGTCATCTTTCAGCTTGGCCTGGACGCCGGTTTCGGTCAGCTGAATATCCGACAGCGAATCTTTCAGGCGGATGTCGATCCCCATCTCTTGCAGCTTGATGAGCACCTTCTCACAGAAGCCACGCATGCCGCGTTTGCCGGGATACAGCGAGACGAAATCGTCGATCTTGCCCAGACTGGCCCGTTTCGCGGCCAGGCGGTCGTCCAGTTGCGGGTTGGCCTTCAGGATCAGGGCCATCGCATCGGGGAGAAAACGCAGGCGGTGGAACGAGGTCTGCCGCAAAGCCTCGGGCGAGAGGTTCTCCGGCCCGATGTCGTAGATATGCTTCAGGCTGCTGCCCATCAGTTCCGCAGCCGTGGGGCCGTAGAAGTCGGTCAGCCGGTCGTGCAGGTTGTCGTGAGAATCGGCGGCGCCGACAGCGGAGCGTTCGACGACTTCAAACAGGATTTTTTCCTGCATCTGCCGGGAAATGCCCGAAAAATCAGGCAGCGAGAAACCGTGCGTTACCTGATCGCCGTAAACACTGGCCGAGTTGAAAGACACGGGCACGACGTCGCCATCCATCACATCTGTGACAATGTCGCCAACTTCTTTTTGCACGGAGTCAAAGACGTGCACGCCGTTATCGATGAAAAAACCGTTCCACTCGCGGGAGTGCATAATCCCGCCAAGAAAGGGCGCCTTCTCCACCAGCGTCACACGATGCCCGGCTTTGGCGAGCAGGTAGGCGGACATAATTCCTTTAAATCCGCCACCAGCAACAATGCAGTTTTTCATCCGTAAATCCTGCGAGTAAGAGAACGCGTCGTGCGTCTATCCATAATGTCGTAGAGCGCAGGCGAGTCTATGAATTGAAGCCGCTTCCGGCAATATCATTTTGGACTGCCGCCACGACTGGCTGAAATGCTTGACAGCGGGTGTGCGGCGCTTTAACTTCCGGCGATTGCTTCGCTAATTTGCGTTGACCGGGCTAGATGAACCGGTTGGCAAGGCGGGGCCTGTTCTGTTCCTGCGGATCGCGCGCTGTGAAACTGATTCAACAAACCACGTTGACCCTCACCCAGCGCGGTGTGGAGAAGATCTACGAGGTCGATCTCTGCGAATCCGCCCCCGGCCGCTATCTGGTGAACTTCCGCCATGGTCGCCAGGGCGGCACAATGCAGGAAGGAACCCGCACCGTCACCGGCGTGCCGCTTGAGCAGGCGCAGCGGCTGTTCGACAACCTTGTCGAACGCAAAATACGCGAAGGTTATCAACGGCCGGGTCAGACGCCAGCAGCCACTTCGAGCGAAACGCCTGTAACCCCTGCTGCCTCCCCGCCGGCGACGGGGCATCATCCACCACCGCCGCAGGTTGAGCTTGCTAGCAGTGCTCCTGCCAGCACGCCGCCGCCTCCTGGCGCCAGCAACCGACAGGATCAACGCCGGGCTGCCGTGCTCAACCGCATCTCTCAGGGGCACGTCCCGCCCAGTCGTGGGAAGGCGTGGAAGCTTTCCCGCGCGGTGTGGCGTGCGGGCGAACTGGGTATCGGCGAGGCATGTGCGATGCTGCCAACGCTGGTGGATACCGGCGATGAGCAACTGAACTACGCCATCTGCTTCACCCTGGGCCGCCTGGGCGACGCTAGTCACAACGATCTGCTGCGTTCTTTACAGACCAACACCCGCCAGCCGTTCATGGTCCGGCGGATGGCGGCCGAAGCAGCGCGGAGTATTGCCGCCCGCACTGGCGACGATGCGTTTGCGGCCGTGGTCAACCAGTACATTAAGCATCTGCCGCGCGACTTGCGTGAACTTGCCACCAACGGCCCCGCGGACGAATTCCGCACGCAACTGGAAGAACTGCTTAAAGGCGGCCGCCCCCGCGACTTCGCAGTACTGGCTGCGCTTTATTTTATTGACAACCAGCACACCCGCCCGGCGTTGTTGCAGTTGTTGAAGACAGCGCCCGTGGAACGGAATTACTTCCAGCAGTTCCGCTACATCTTCAAGGGCGCCGAATTCCGTCAGGACGCAGAAGTGTTTGGCATCCTGGGCAAACGCTTTGAACAGGCCAGCGCCACCTGGCGGGCGTTCCGGCCGCGGACCAAAGCGTTTCTGCAGCGGCGTATCTGGTGGACATTGCGCCGCCTGGGTGAAGCGGCGGACACTACTTATACGCGCATGGCCGCGGGTGTGCTGCTGGCCTTTACTGACGAAGACGCCCGTCCGCGTACCGAAACGCGCTACAGCTACAACTATCGCCGCGGCACGTACAACACGACGCGAGTCCGCTGGGACGATTTCGGCTACACCTGGGCCTTCAACAAAATCATCTACGGCAACAGCAAACGCTATGTCGCCGTCCGTGCCGGCCGCGGCTTCTACTGCGAAGGTGAAGCCAGCCAGTGGCAGCCCCGGACGACCGAACGCGAAGAAAGCTTCGGCGCCTTGTGGGAGCAGACCCCGCAGGTGTTGCTGCATCTGCTGGAGCAAAGCCAGTGCCGTCAGGTGCACGAATTCGCCGTGAAGGTGCTGGCCGCTCTGCCAGACTTCTGCCGGCAGCTTGACCTCAGCGTGTTGCAGATGTTGCTTGGCGCCAGGTACGAAGCCACAGCGGAATTTGGCTTTGAACTGGCCAGGCAGCGTTACAACGCAACCTCGCCCGACATCGCGCTGGTGCTGGCCGTGCTGCATTGCGGTTATCAACTGGGCCGGTCGGCGGCGCGATCGTGGGTGGAAGCGAATCCGACGCCGTTTGTCGCGGATTCAGAATTCGTTGCGTCCATCGCGTTCAGCCCGCATGCAGACACCCGGCAGTTCGCGTCGAAGTTGCTGTTCACTCCGCCCACGGGGCAACAGGCCGCAGCGATTGTTGCGCGGTGCATCGCAAAGATGCTGGCGCTGGAGCCGGATGCGGAAGACGCTCCGCAGAGCAACAACGAGATCGCCGCGTCGGCTTCTGCGTTTTTGCGTGAGAAGTTCGCCGGTGAGATTTCGCGATTAGGCGAAGACGCCCTTGCCGATCTGTTGGCCCGTCCGTTGCCGCAGGTGCAGATTTTTGCGGCGGAAGTGGTGCGGATGCATCAGCGGTTCGCCACCGCACCACCGCCCGGCGTTATCAGCGGGCTGTTGTCTTCGACCGTGACGGAAGTGCGTGAAGCGGGCGTCAGCATCATCAACGGACTGCCCGACGCGACGCTCACCAGCAACGTCCAGCTACTCGGTTCGCTGGTAATGCACGAACAGCCCAGCATCCGCGAGATGATCCGCCAGACCATCGTCCGGCTGGCAGGCCGCGATAACGCCTTCGGCCGCAACATGGCGGATGAACTGATCCGGCGGCTATTGATCCCCGGTTCGCCCGACGGCGCCCCGACCTTCGCCTCGCAGGTGCTGCGGACAGATCTTGCCGCGCACCTTTCGCACCTGACGCCGGAAACCACGACCAAACTGCTCCGCTCCCGGTCCGAACCGGCACAGGAAGTGGGCGGAGCGTTGCTGCAATTGAACAATTCGGCGACGGACTTCACGCTGGAAGAGATCGTGAAGTTCGGCTCGCACAAGATTCTTACGGTGCGGCAGGCCGCCTGGCAGATGTTCGAGGCCAGCATCGACCGCATCCGCCAGCAGATGCCCGTCGCCATCCGCCTGACCGACGCCCGCTGGGACGACACCCGCGCGTTCGCCTTTGAATTCTTCAGCGAAAAGCTGACCGCGGACGAACTAACACCAACGGTGCTAGTTTCCATCTGCGACAGCGTGCGGCCCGATGTACAGCAGTTTGGCCGCAATCTGATTACCCGGCACTTTTCCGATGAAGCCGGGCCGGAATACCTGATGAAGCTCAGCGAACATCCTTCGCAGTCGCTGCAACAGTTCGCCAGCAACTTCCTGGATACCTACGCGGCGGGCAATCCAACGCGGCTGCGTGAGTTGCAACCGTACCTGACAACGGTGCTCTCGCAGGTGAACCGGGGACGGGTGGCCAAGGAACGCACGCTGTTGCTTTTAGAACGGGAAGCCCAAGCCAGTGAAGACGCCGCCCGGATCGCCGCGGAGATTCTCACGCGTATTTCCGCCACCTGCGCCGTGGGCGACAAGTCACGGGCGATTGAAATCCTGAGCGTTATTCATCAGCAGTATCCGCAACTGGAAACGCCGTTGACCGTTGAGTCTGTGGAGGTGCGTGGTGGAGTTTAACTACAACTACGCATCCGATAGCGCCGTCACCAGCGACAGCGGCCAGACCGCCATGTCGTTCGCCCCCGATACGCTCCGGCAGCCCACCTTCTTCACCGGCGAACTGAAACAGAGCCTGCAATTCCGCGAAGCGATGTCGGCGCTGCATGACGTTGTCGTGTCGGACATGCGGTATCAGCCCAAAGACCGCACTGCGTACCTCGAATGGGCGCGGCAGAACGAAGAGCTGGATCTGGCGAAGATCGCCGGCAGCCGCGCGGAAGTTGTGTCGCGGATTAACAATTTGCAGGAAGAACTGGGCGAGTTACGCAAGCGGCAGTCGCAACGTATGGCGCCGTATTACAAAGCCCAGCGCCGCTACTTCGACTATCTCTATAAGACCAGCTACGACTGGTGGCTGGTGCTGGACCCGGTTATCACGGTGCACCCGGACGAAGTCTTTTTTGAATGCTTCAGCCAGGACGAATCCAGCTATGGCCGCCTGGGCGTTGATTACAACGTCTTTCAGAATATCGGCGAGTTCGAATGCGGCACGACCAACATCGACTATTCGGCCGCTTTGTACGACGAATTCCAGAAGATCCGCACTTATAAGACAACGCGGTTCGAAATTGATCCGTCCGGCTTTGAAGTGCAGACCACCGCGGAAGAGACGTATAAAGAAGTCAAAATCGATCTGCCGGATTCCTGGGTCCGCGGCTTTTTGCAGGTCAGCTCTGCGATGGCGTTGCCCGCCGTGCAGTTTGATCTGCATCCGATGGATATCCACAACCTGTGCTTTGTGCTCCGGCGGCGGAAGGAAAAACGCGGCCCGCGCAGCTTGCGTTACATCTTGAAGCCGGGCTATCCCGTGAAGGTGGTCATCGATCCCTGGAATATCGAAATCGAATGCCTGCGGTCGCAATACACCGGCAACTACGAAGGCGAGATCCGCGTCTGGGGCCGCCGGCGGCTGCACATTCTGGAACGGTTGATTCCCGTCGCCCGTCGCTTCACCGTGCAACTGCTGGGCAAAGGGATGCCGTCGTTTTATGTGGCGGATCTAGGCGATATGAGCTTCACGCTGGGCCTGTCAGGCTGGACCACCAATGACTGGTCTGGCGCCGGGAACTTCGACCTGCTGGCTCCCCGTGCGGAAGTCGACCAGGTGACGAAAGAACGCGTGTTTACGGCACTGCGTAAACGCTGGTTCGCTACGCCAGAGCAACTGGCGGCGGAACTGAATCTGGATCGCGGCGTGGTCTTGGGCGCACTGGCAGCGTACACGCAGGCAGGCAGCGCGATGTGGGATATGAACAAAGGCGTCTACCGCGCCCGCGAACTCAGTCGCGAACCGTTGCCCCTGGACGCGTTGCGATTTAATAACGAACGTGAGCAGCAGGCGATGGTGCTGCTGGGCGAAAACAACGTGGCGGTTCAAGCAAAGATGACCGGTCGCCCCGGTGTGATTCAGCTGCATGGCGCCTTGGTCGATAACGGCCGGCGGTACAATTCCACAATCACCATCGACGCGGATGAACGCGTGCTGGACGCCAGTTGTAACTGTAACTGGCACCAGCAGAATCAACTTCGCCAGGGACCGTGCCAGCACATCCTCGCCGTGCGATTGCAGTATAATCGCGAAACCGCCCCCAATACCGCAGGAGCCAGTCGTCAGCCAATGTAGTAACACAACCTGTCATGCAACTCCCGGCAGCTTCTCGCCTGAGCCTTGCAACCGGGCGGCGGATCGCCGTCCTTGCCCGATGAGTTGACCCGCATCACTGGCCCGCTCTTTACTGTGCGGAATTTCCCACCGTACGGTGTTTAACGGAGCCAGTCCCAAGGACTTTAAACACCGTACGGTGGGATTCCGCTGGAGTTGAGACGGTCCAGTCCTGGGAGCCTTTCGAAGCGAAGGCCAGAAGCTACGGGAGTTGCCTGATAGGAGTAATCAGCCCCCTCGCCCCGCTGGGGAGAGGGCTGGGGTGAGGGGAAGCACGGCGGACATGCTGTATGAGGGTCAAACTTCTTAATGTTGTCGTACGCATCTGGTTGAGGATCTATTAGTAGGCTGTACCCCTCACCCTAACCCTCTCCCCAAAGGGGCGAGGGGACCAGAGATTCACGTTCCTGGACGGTCCATCATGCGTAAAACAGTTTCCATTCTTCTGCTGCTTGTTGCCGGTGTTGCGGCGATTGCACTACCGTTTACGGGCATCGAGCCGGGCAATGCGGCGCCGGTCAGCATCAATTCGGTGGTGTTTCAACCGTCGCGGTATCCGGCTGGCGACTGGAAACCGGTGGACCTGGACTATCAGGACGTGTACTTCGTTTCTTCGGACCGCACACCGCTGCACGGCTGGTACTGCCCGGTGACAGATTCGCGTCACACCGTGCTGTATGTACATGGCAATGCAGGTAACATCGCCACGCGAGTGAAAACGCTGCGCCGCATGCAGCAGGTCAGCCGGGTCAGCGTGCTGGCGTTCGATTACCGCGGTTATGGCCGGAGCAGCGGCACGCCAGATGTTGAAGGCGCCATCCGCGATGCGGAAGCGGCGCGGGCCGAACTGCGGAAACTCAGCGGCGCCAGTGACGGTGAGATTGTCGTGTGGGGTGAATCCGTTGGCGGCGTTATCGCGGTGGAGCTGGCGGACGCTTCGCCGCCCAAGGCGTTGATTCTGGAAAGCACTTTCTCTTCGCTCCGCGATATGGCACAGGCCCACTACCCGCAGCATGCCGCCGCGGTGCCGTCCGGGATGCTCAACGCCACCAATAAAATCAGAAACTACCGCGGCAAGCTATTGCAGCTTCACGGCGGCGCCGACCGCATCGTGCCGGTTTATATCGCCCGGCGTCTCCACGACGCGGCAAAGTGTGAGAAACAGTTTGTGCTGATCGCAGGCAAAGGACACAACAACTTGCACGGCGCCGTGTACCATCAGAACGTCGATGATTTTCTGACGCAGTTGGACACCCATTCAGATTGACCGCCGCGACTTTCCCCCTCATTCTCTGAAGCCTCCGATGTCGCAACCAAGAACACGTCAGCAGCTTTATGACCTGATCCGCGAATCGTCGCGGGACGAAGTCATCCTGGAAGAGATGATCCGCCTGGGCTTTCTCGACGAGGCAGAACAGCCCGAATCCGCCACCGCGGAACTGCGCCGCATTAATGAGCTGGAGAAAGAACTCCGTGATTTAGCATCCGAGAACCGCCGCCTGCATGATCTGGAACGGATGAAACGCGACCTGCGAAAGCAGCGGATGCGTGAATCCAAGCAGCGGCAGAAAGAGAATAAAGAACGCCGCGAGCGGGAACGGCTGGAACGGGCGGCGGCTTGGAAGAAGCGTAAAACGGAGGAGCTGCTGTACCTGGGGCCGGGTGTTTCGGGCGGGCTGGACCCGCAGGAAGGCGCCGGGGCGAAGCAGGAAAAACTGGCGGGGCATGGCTTTGCGGATTTAACGCCCGCGTCGCTTGCCGAAGCGATGAACATCAGTGTGGGTGAGTTGCGGTTTCTGGCGTATGCGCGTCGGACATCGAAGACGTCGCACTACAAGCGTTTTCAGTTGAAGAAGAAAACCGGCGGCCTGCGGATGATTGCGGCGCCGATGCCGCGGCTGAAACAAGCGCAGCGGTGGATCCTGGAAAACATCCTGCAACATGTTCCCGTACACGACGCGGCCCACGGTTTCCGCCAGGGACGCAGCATCGTCACCAACGCGCAGCCGCACGTTGGCGCCGCTGTGGTGGTGAATGTGGATCTGCAGGACTTCTTCCCATCGGTAAATTACCGGCGTGTCAAAGGGATGTTCTTAAACCTCGGCTTTGCCGAGCCGGTCAGCATTGTTCTGGCATTGCTGTGCACGGAGCCAGAGGTCGATCAGGTGCGTCTGGACGGCAAGCGATATTACGTCGCCCGTACAGCACGGCGGCTGCCACAGGGGTCGCCTGCCAGCCCGGCGATTACGAATATCATCTGCCGCGGGATGGATGCCCGGCTGCATGCAAACGCCCAGAAGCTGGGTTTTGTGTACACGCGATACGCCGATGACATCACGTTTTCAGCACGCAGCGATAACGCCGATGTTGGACGGGCTTTGCGGCGTATCCGCTACATCACGGCCGCGGAAGGCTTTACGGTTCATCCAGAGAAAACTCGCGTCCTGCGTGCTTCGCGGCGGCAGGAAGTGACCGGGCTGGTTGTGAACGAGCGGCTCTCGGTGCGGCGTGATCTGTTGCGGAAGTTCCGCGCGGTGCTGTTCCAGGTGGAGAAGGATGGACCGGCCGGGCACACATGGGGCCACTCGACTTATCTGATGCGTTCGCTGCTCGGCTTCGCCAACTTCGTCGCCATGGTCGACGCCCAGAAGGGCAAGCCGCTGCAACAACGCGTCGGCGCCTTGATCGAAAAACACGGCATGGGCGATGTACCAGCGACACGGCAGCGGTGGCAGCCGCCGATCGTTGCTACGCTGGTCGAACCGGCCCCGGCTCCGCCTGCCTCGGGTGGGCAAGCAAACGGAAATACATCTCAGGACGCGGACGAAGGCGACAAGCCCTGGTGGCGGATCTGGTAGAAAGAGGGATGTAGCGTTTGCCTTGTGACGAGATGTTCAAAGACAGAGATTGATGATCAGCAGCAACGACGCCGCGTTGATTCAGTTCCGCGATATTCACCGTGTGTATGGTAGTGGCGAAGCGGAGGTGCGTGCGCTGGATGGTGTGGACCTGCAAATTAACGCCGGTGAATTTGTCGCCGTCATGGGGCCAAGCGGCAGCGGCAAAAGCACGTGCATGAATATTCTGGGTTGTCTGGATACGCCTACGACCGGCGAGTATCTGTTTCAAGGCAAAAGCGTGGGCGAACTGTCGCGTGGCGGGCGGGCGCTGCTGCGGCGGGAGCATCTGGGCTTTGTCTTTCAAAGCTTCAATCTGCTGCGCAGAACGACGGCCATCGAAAACGTCGAACTGCCACTTGTCTACAAAGGCGTCAGTCGTGCAGAACGGCGCCGCCGGGCGCAAGAGGCGCTGGAGAATGTGGGGCTGCAAGGCCGGGAACTGCACACGCCGGCACAGCTTTCGGGCGGTCAGCAGCAACGCGTGGCGATTGCCCGGGCGCTGGTTTCAGAGCCGGTGGTGCTGCTGGCGGATGAACCGACGGGCAATCTAGATTCGACCTGCAGCGTGGAGATCATGGAGCTGCTGGTCGAACTGAATCAGCAGAAAAACGTCTGCGTGATTATGGTCACCCACGAAGAAGACATGGCAGCCTATGCGAATCGCAGTGTGCGGTTTCTGGATGGCAAGATCACCTGAGGCGGTGCGGCACACCAACCCGAAGCGCAAGCGAGGGACGTTTGGTTAAACGCTAAAAACAAGGGCTTTTGGCGATTCGTTCTCAGATCGACCGGTACTCCGACGGGCTATTCGCTCCAGACTCTGACGTCCCTCGCTCGCGCTTCGGGTTGGTGTGCCGTCCTTGAAGTTGCGTAGCTAACCGGCGCCGGGATGCATCTGTTGCCAGTGCGAAAACCTTGATAGCGCTACTCGCCGGAATCTTCGGACAGGCTGCGGGCGCTGCGGTCTTTGTTATCTTCCAGCCAGGCGACATCGCTGTCGTCGTCGGCGAATCGTTTGGCGCCTGTGGCGTGGACCTGCTCGTCTTCGACCACGTCCAGCGGCGTGTAACGCGGGTGATGCGATTCTTTGTAGGGATTGTTGCGGGCGGCGTTGTAGCAGCAGATCATCGACCAGCGTGGATGTTCAGAATTATTGCGGTCGCTGCGATGCAGCAGATTGCAGTGGAAGAACACCGTATCGCCGGGCTGCATTTCCACGTAGTGCTGCGGCGTGAGTTTGAGAAGCTCTGTAACCCGCTCCATATCCGCACCGGCCTGATCCCCGCTAAGCTGATGTTCGATGCGGCCCATCAGGTGCGAACCGGGGATCACTTGCAGGCAACCGTTTTCGCGAGTCGCTGCGTCCACCGCGACGAAGGCGCTGCACATCAGCGGGAATAGCACGCCATTCTGGTACCAGTAGCCATAGTCCTGGTGCCAGGTCCAGGCGCCGCCCACGCGGGCATCTTTCATGATCATCTTCGAATGGTAGTGATACACCTCACCGCCCAGTAGCGCCGCGGCGGAATCCACCATCCGGCGGCACCGCGCGATCATGCCATAAATGCCGGCGCCGGGATGATTCCACAGCGAGAGCCGCACCTGACCGCCTTCACCATCGGCACGGCCAAAGGCGTTCTCGTCAAGCTTCTTATCTTCCTTTGCCGCGCGGCGGAGCAGGTCGATCTCTTCTGCATCGAATAGGCCCCGCGAGACGACAAAGCCGTCGCGATGAAAATCCTGAACTTCAGAGGCTGTGAGTGCAGACATGTCCAGTTTCCGACAAAGATGTGAATGGTGAGAGGATGCCAATGTTTTTGGGGTGAAGGCGCCGTTCACGCCAAGCATACTGCAATGTTTTACGCTGCGATGCTTGCGGGTTAGGCTGCGGCAAGCTGCGGTATGTTAGTATAAAGGATGGCGCCGGTTTTCTTATTCTTTGATGAACAACACAATATGATGAAATCTGGATTACTGCACGCAGTTATGTTTCTCGCGGTACTGGCAACGCTTTTCACCGCAGCCGCGCCGCAGCAGGCCCACGCGGATGAGAGCGGATTGGACTCGCTGGTTGAACTGCTGATGACGATTGATGACGCAGGCTTTCAGCTTGATCTGCTCAAGGGCATGCACTCAGCCTTGGACGGCCGTCGCAATGTGCCGGCGCCGAAGGGCTGGAGCAAGCTTTACCAGAAGCTGTCCAAAAGTAACGCCGAAGTGCAGGCGAAAGCGACGGAGCTGGCGTTGATCTTTGGTGATGCGGCGGCGATTGCCGATTTGAAGAAGGTCATGCTAGATGCATCGGCGCCGGTCCCGAAACGCGAAGCAGCGCTCGGCGCCCTCACTCAGAATGCGGTGAAAGGATTAGCGCCATCGTTACAGACGCTGATCGCCACGCCCGCCATGCAGCGCGCCGCCTTGCGTGGCCTTTCCAGATACGATGATGCAAATACGCCGGCGGCTATTCTCAAGCACTACCCGCAGATGAGCCTGCAGGCGAAGAACGACGCGATCACCACGCTGGCCACCCGTCCTGTGTACGCCGCCGCGTTGCTGGATGCGGTCGATGCGAAGACCGTTCCGCTGCGCGACATCTCCGCCTACCACGCCCGGCAGATCGAAAGCTTGCCGTCTGCAGAGTTGAAACAGCGGCTGCAGAAGACCTGGGGTGTGACAAGACCTGCCACCAAAGAACGCCGCGCGATGATTGCTAAGTTCCGCAAGCAGTTAACGCCGGAGTTTGTGGCTAAGGGCGATATCTCGCACGGCCGTCTGGTGTTCGCCCGCACCTGTTCGACCTGCCACACGCTGTTCGGACAGGGCGGAAAGATCGGCCCGGACCTGACGGGTTCTAACCGCAACAATCTGGATTACGTGCTGGAGAACGTGCTCGATCCATCGGCCGCCGTCGCGCGCGATTACCAGATGTCCATCATCGTCACCGCCGATGGACGGATCATCAACGGCATCATCGGCCGCACCGCGGGCGGCGTCGTGCAGGTGCAGACCGCCAATGAGAAGCTGGTGCTGGATGAAGACGATATCGAAGAAACCACCCTCTCGCCCAGCAGCATGATGCCGGACGGTTTGCTGGAAAAGATCACCACGGACGAATTCCGCGATCTGGTGAAATACCTCGCATCGCCCGTCCAGGTGGACCTGCCGCCGGGGGCGAAGGTGGAAGTTCAGCCGTAGTCCGTGGATTGTTGTCGGCGCGTTACTTTTCCAGCACGACAACCACCCATGCCCTGGCCTGAGCGCCCTCGCTGGCGCCGCCGGCAGCGTTGACATTGGTGATGCGCCAGCCATCTGCCAGATATTCTTCGAGATGTTCCTCGACCGAGCCATGTCGTTCGGCGTAGCTCATCTGAATCCAGCTGCCCTCGTTGTAGGCGATATTGTCCAGATAGATGGTGACGAGTTTTTGCATGACTCTGGTCCAGGTTGGCAGCGGCGGTTCTTAGCAGAGGCGGATTCGGATTCGGTTTGCAACTGGGCGACCTCTGACCACCATTTTCGTACAATGCGGCGTGTGAATCTACTAGGATGCGGCGCCGAGGTGCGATATGGAGCCTGATGAAAAGCTTTGCCTTTGCTTTCACGTTACGAAGCGTAAGGTGATGAACTACATCCGTATTGAGAAGCCACGCCGGGTCGCCCAGTTGAGCGAGTGTTTCGGCGCCGGTACGGGGTGCGGCTGGTGCCGCCCGTTTCTGCAATCGCTGTTTGAAGAAATGACAGGCGATAGCCAGGCTGAACTTCCTTCGGCCAGCGATTACGCCGCCATGCGGGCTAAGTATGTGCAATCTGGCAAGGGTGCGCCTCCCGCCGGCGCCACACCGCTACCGGGAGATGATAAGCCCGAAGCATAGGCCGGCGTGGTCCGTCAGGGGCGGGAAAATGTTGACCTTGGCTGGCGATACACGTTACACTGGGGCTCCCACCGATTTCGCCAGTGTCTGTTTCCATTGATGTGAGGCAGGCAGTTGACTCGCCAGATTGTCGCTGCCGGGCGTTTGCCGCGGCGCGCTGCGACTTCAAACCAGCGGAACTTAGCAATATTAAGGGTTGTTTATGCGTTCTATCTTCGTGTACCCCGTCGCTTTCTCTGTGGCCATGTTGTTCTGCACGGCCATTCCATTGCAGGGCGCCAAGCTCGATGTCAGCAAACTGCCTGGCAATCTGGTGGATGACGAAGATGCATCAACGAAGGGCAAATGGCGGAAATCCCGCATTTCTTCGGGTTTTGTAGGTGTTGGCTATCAGGTAAGTGAATCACCTGAAAGCACAATTACCTTCCCGATGCAGGTCGCTGCTGATGGTGAATACCATGTGCTGATTGCGTATACGTCCGGCCCGAACCGTGAAAAAGCCACACCCGTCGCGATTCATACCGCCGATGGAATCGTGAATATCACTCTAAATGAAAGAGCCAAGCCGCAAGGCCCGTTCAACTTTCAGCCCGTTGGTAAGTATAAGTTTGAGCAAGGCGAATCCAACGTCGTCATCAGTTCCGCCGGCGCCACCGACTACATCATCACCGACGCTGTCTGGCTGCTGAATGACAAGCAACTAGCGGAAGCCAAAAAGCTGCACAAAGCAACGCCCGCGCTGCTGACCAGCACACCTGCCCCCGCCGCGAAAGGCAAAGCCAAAAAGCCGGTCGAACCGCAGCCAGAACCGCCCGCATTTGTAAAGGCGAAGTTCCCCGAACTCCCTACGATTTCCGTGGAACGTATCGACGAACTGATTGAAGAAAGCACCTCGCCGCTGACGGACGACCGCCTGATCAGCGACGAACAGTTTCTGCGTCGTGTTACTTTGGACCTGGTTGGACGGCAGCCAACGGTCGCAGAGCTTCAGCAGTACATGGCGGATACGTCCAAAGACCGCCGTAAAAAGACCATCGAGCGGTTGCTGGCGCACCCGCAGTTTGGCGGCAACTGGGCCGACTACTGGAGCGACGTGATTGGCAGCCGCCAGCAGGAACCAGAACTTACCTTTCACGATTACCGCCCATTCAAGGGATGGCTGGCCGAACAACTGAATGAGAACCGCAACTGGGACGAAATTACGTTCCGCATGCTCACCTCTGCCGGGAAGGTGAAGGATCGTCCCGAAGCCACGTTCGTCGCCTTCCATCAAGGCAATCCGCAGCGCTTGGCAGGTGAAACCAGCCGTGTGTTTATGGGCGTGCAGATTCATTGTGCAGAGTGCCACGATCACCCGTTTGTCGATCTGCCGCAGGACACTTTCCACGGGATGGCCGCCTTTTTCACACGCACGGATGTGAAGGTCGCCCAGTTCGATAGCGGCTTGATCGAACTAAAAAGCAAGTCCAAGGGCGAACACCGGATTGAAGGTAAGGGTAAAGAGATCGAACCTGTTTCGATGACCATGAGTAATGATGCAAAGCCCGTGGTGCTGAAACTGGGCGTGGCCGATCTGGACCGGCGCGCAGCGCTGGCCACGTGGCTTTCTGATCCGGCTAATCCGTACTTTTCGCGCTCATTCGTCAACCGCATGTGGGCGCGGACGATGGGGCGCGGATTTATCGATCCGGTCGATAATATGGGTGAAGGCTCAGAGACAGTGCTGCCGGAACTGTTCCACGCCCTTTCAGATCACTTCACCTCCACCGGCTACGATATCAAAGACCTGTTCCGGCTGATTACATCGACCCGCGCCTACCGTCTGAAACCGGGTGAAACCACCCGCGAGCAACCCTTCATGGCGGCGCCAAACCAGAAGCTTCGCGGGGATGAAGTTTTCGCCTCGTTGCAGGCGTCGATCGGTCTGCCCAACTTCACGCCGCCACGGGCGAAGAAAACAGCCGCCGTGCGTTTCCCGCCGCCACCTAAGAGCACGCGTGACCTGGTGAATCAGGCGTTTGGCTTCGATCCATCTTTCCGCCAGAAAGATGTAACACGCACGATGAAACAGGCCATGTTTATGATGAACAACAGCCAGTTGCAGAAGCAGATTGACGCCTCGCCAGAGAGCAAAAGCTATCTTTCAGAGATCCTGCAAACCCACGAGGATGACACAAAGGCGATCGCAGCACTTTACCAGGCCGTTCTCGCCCGGCAGCCCACGGCGGCGGAAACGGCCCTTTGCCTCAAGCACCTCGAGCCACAGGCGGATGCAGCGGACAAGCAGCCTTCACGCGGAGAGTTGTTTGAAGATCTGCTGTGGAGCCTGTTGAATTCCACAGAGTTTACAACCCGCCGTTAGATGTTCTGCTGGTAACAGATTTGCGGAATTTCGCACACCGGTGGACCACGCGCCAGAAATCGTATGTCAGACACCTTCGATCCTTACCGCAAATGGCTTGGCATCCCGCCTGCTGAACAGCCTCCGAATCACTACCGGCTGTTGGGGGTGATGCTGTTTGAAGATGACGCCGACGCGATCGAAAATGCGGCCGACCGTCAGATGTCGCACGTGCGGAATTTTCAAACCGGCAAACATAGCGCTGATTCGCAGAAGATCCTGAACGAGCTTTCGACGGCCAAACGCTGCCTGCTTAGTCAGGAAAAGAAAGCGGCCTACGACGAAACGCTTCGTCACGAACAGCGGCTGCCACCGCCCGCGGCAAAACCCGCCCCGCGTCGCAGCCCAGGCGATAGCGGTCTTGGCAGCAGCATCGGAGTTGCCGAACGCCCTCTGCCCGCACCGGCGCCGCCACGCGTGAATTCTCCGGCGCCTGCTCCCAAGCCACCCGGCAGCAACATCGGTGTTCAACAAAAGCCGGCCCCGATGGCGAAGATCGCCCCGGCGGCGCCCGTCGCCCAACCTGCAACGCCCACACCACGACCAGCGCCAGCGCCCGTAGCTTCCGCCGTCGCTAGCGTTGCGCCGGCAGACGCCGCCGCGCCTGAAGCGCCGCCCGTTGCCGCACGTAGCGACGAGCCGCAGGAAGCGGAAGAGAGCATTCTGAACAAGCGGAAGTCATCCCGCTTGCCGCTGATTTATGTCGCCGCTGCAGCCCTCGGCGCCGTGGTGGTTATCACAGCCGTGCTAATCGTCGTGAACCTTGCTGGTGGGCCAACGATTGCCGAGGCCGACGCGACGCAGCCGCCCGCCGCCGCAGACGATGGTGCCGCCAGCGTCGATCCGCCTGCCCCCACCACGGACGAACAGCAGATTACGCAGGAGCAGATAGACGCGCTGCCTCCGGCGGAACGGCTGGAACATTACCTGGCGGAAGCCGCTAAACTCACTGCCAGTCGCGACTACGCCAAGGCGGGTAAAATCCTGCAGGCCCAGCAGGAATTGGCCGTAGAAGCTGGCGGCGTGGACCGGCTGAACAGCAGGATTGCCCTGAATGATATGGCCAACGGGCTGTACTACAACTTTCACAACGCGTTGCGGAAGTTCGTCAAGAAGAAGCAGCCATTTGAGTTTGAAGGCGATACGTTTGAACTGGTCAAGAAGGGTAAACAGCACGTTACGTACAACGTGAACGGGCAAGAGTACACCTTCGAGCCGCACGACATTCCGCCGCATCATGTGGCTGCCTTCGCCTATAAATCACTCACCGGCGACGATCCGCAGCATCTGCGTTATATGTCCGCCTTCTTTGCTGTGGATGCAGCATCGGTCAAAGCCGAACCGGATTTTACGTCCGCCCGGACTTACTACGACCAGGCTCTGGATGTTTCCAGCGAGCACGAACCGTATCTGGCTGCGTTACTTGGCATCGACATTCCCGTCGAAGATTCATCTGATTTCCCGATGATCGTCACGCTTGGCGATGATGAGACAGAGCCACCAGAACCAGAGATCATTGTCGCCGCCGTCACGCCCAAACCTGTTACGCCATCGCCCGCCGAGGGGATGTCCTTCTTCACCAGCGACACGGCGCCGCCCGCCGGTCGTACGCCGCCACCCACCGCCGTCCAGGTGCAGGCAAGCCGCGCCGCCATTCAACAGAACTATCGCAAAACCATTTCACGCGTGACAGATGTAGCAGGGCAACTGGCGTTCGCTGGCACACTGTTGAACGACGCACCTGCTGCAAACACGCCTGCCATGCAGCACGAAATGTATAAGATGGCCGCTGGCATCTACTCCCGTCTTGGCGCCGTCGCTGAGTACAATTCCGTGTTGAATCTGATGGAACAGAAGTTCGAAATCGACACCACCGCGCAGCGTAATGAACTGATCACCAGTTTTGTCGCGCGGAAAGCGGCGCCCCCACAACATTTGAAAGAGGTCTACGACATCGCCACGGCCTCGGCGCAGAAGGCGGCCAAAGAACATCGTTATCGCGAAGCCGCCGACTACACCATGGCCGCTCTGAAGATCGCCAGCAAGGTGAAAGACACCAACGCCATCCGCGCGATGAAAGATCTGCGGGCCACTCTCAATGACAGCATCGAGGCTGAGAAAGACTATCAAGCCGCTCTGGAAACCTTGAAGGCCACGCCCAAAGACCCTGACGCCAGCCAGACCGCTGGACGCTGGCTCTGTTACCGCTTGCGGGACTGGGACGCGGGATTGCCGCACCTTGCCGAAAGCAAAGACCCAGCCGAAGCAGCCGCCGCCCAGGCCGATCTGGCGCCACCCGCAACCCCCACAGAGAAGGCGGCCGTCGCCAAGCTATGGAATGATCTCGTCCAGCCCGATAGCAGCAGCGGAACACTGCCCGAAGATCAGAAGTGGGCCATCTCCGAACGCGCCGTGTACTGGCTGGATCAGGCGTTTCCAGAACTGGACGAAGAACAGCAAGCCGCCGCCACAGCCACCATCGAAGCCTTCAAGGCCATGCCCAAGCCGTAGCAGTATCTGGTCCCCTCGCCCCTTTGGGGAGAGGGCTGGGGTGAGGCAGAATCTGGCTTCTCTCAGCGCTCTGTGTTTCGTAAACCGCAGCAACCAAAACTTCTTGTCACTTGAAAGAAGTGGAAGGCGGGCTCCCCCTCAACTGGCCTGACGGCCTGTCTTCTCCCCAGAGGGGCGAAGGGGCTTATGTTGTTTCCACAACATAATATCCGCAGCCGGTTCTACGACTGCTTCTTCCGGCCTGCGCGTTGTTCCGCGAGTTGCTTGGAATGGTACGGGTTTTCGGCTTTGCCGATCATCTCGAACAGAAACCGCGAAGGATTGGTGTCGCGGGGCTTGCCCCACTTCATGCGAGTCTGCGCCAGCGATAGCGTTAGCCGGTCCTGTGCGCGGGTGATGCCCACGTAGCAGAGCCGCCGTTCTTCGTCGATGGCGGCGCCGTCCATCTTCACGCTGCGGTGGTGGGGCAGTAGTCCTTCTTCCATACCCACCATATAGACCTGCGGAAACTCAAGTCCCTTGGCCGCGTGCAGCGTCATCAGCACAATGCCGTTACGCCGCAACTGTTTCTCTTTCTCGCTGTCGAACTCTTTACCCGCCAGTGCGGTTTCTTCGAGAAAACCCGCCAGTGATGGATCGTCCGCCTTCTGCTCATAAGACGCGATGGCGTTGACCACTTCCTCCACACTGTTGATACGGGTCTGCTGCTCGTCCCCTTCCGGGTACAGCCGGCGGAGTTCCGCTTCGTACTTAATCTCTTCAATCAGAAAACGGCACATATCTGCAATGGGCCGGCTCTTAAGCATCGCGCGGCATTGCTTAATGAGTGACGTGAATTTGTCACACCCCACCGTCGCGGCGCGGCTGATATCAGGCCGGGGTTGCTGCGCAGAGACAAACTTCCAGATCGTCTCGCCGCTTTTGACGGCGGTGGCGGTCAATTTCTGAACGGCGCCGGAACTGATGCCCCGTGGCGGCATATTGATGATCCGCAGCAGCGAAACTTCATCGTCCGGGTGATCGATCACCCGCAGAAAGGCGAGCAGGTCGCGGACTTCTTTGCGGTCGAAAAACGATTGACCGCCGATCAGCACATACGGCACCTTCGCCGCGCGCAGCTCTTGTTCAAACGGCCGAGGCTGTTCTTTGGTGCGGAACAGAATGGCGATGTCGCGCGCCTCCATCCCTGGCTCGCGCAGCCGGCGCTGGATGTCGGCGACCACACATTTGGCTTCCACCGTTTCGTCTTTGTACTGCTCAATCCGCGGCTTTTCGCCGCCGTGCCGGGCAGGTTTCAGCACTTTATCGTGCCGGGTGTTGTTGAACGCAATCAGCGTGTTGGCCAGCTTAAGGATCGCTGCGGTCGAGCGGTAATTCTCTTCCAGCCGCACGGTTGTTGCATCGTCCCAGTCGCGGGCGAAACGCAGAATGTGCGAAACATCCGCCCCACGCCATCCGTAGATAGACTGGTCATCGTCGCCCACAACGCATAGGTTCTGATGGCCGTCCGCCAGCGATCTGATAATTTCGTACTGGCTGCCATTGGTGTCCTGATATTCGTCCACCAGGATATGATCAAAGCGGCCTGCTTCCAGTTCGAGTATCTCTGGCTCCTGCGCAAAGATATCGCCGGTGAGCAGCAGCAGATCATCGAAGTCAACGGCGCCGGCCAGCTTCAATGCTTTCTGGTAGCGACGATAGCCCATTGCGGCGAAGTGTTCTTTATCCGTCTCGGCCACACCAACAGCCTGCTCGGGCCGGATGGAAGCAGACTTCCAGGAACTGATCAGATACAGCAGGTCGCCGGGCCGCAACGTCTGACCTGCAACGCGTAATTCACGCAGCACCGTGCGGGCCAGACTCTCCTGGTCGCTACGGTCGTAAATGGCGAATTTCTTCGGGTAACCCAAAACAGAAATATGCCGCTTGAGAACGCCCACACAGTAGCTGTGAAAGGTGGAAATCTGCGGCTTAATTTTCTTCTTCTTACCCAATAGCCCGCCAATACGTTCCTGCATTTCTGCGGCAGCTTTGTTGGTGAAGGTCACCGCCAGAATGCGATCCGGAGAGATGCCGCTCTGGATCAATCGCGCAATGCGGAACGTCACCACGCGCGTCTTGCCGCTACCGGCGCCAGCCAGCACCAGCAACGGGCCAGAGAGCGTGTTTACCGCTTTCTGCTGGGATGGATTTAACGAACTAGGCATACGCGAACCGCAAGGCAATGGCAGCACGCCAGGCCTGAAGCATTCCCTCGCGTGCGGGTACGCGGTGATGATAGCCGGTTTGTCGAAGGCAACAAGTGCAGATCATTCCGCGGCGGCGGTCCGCTTTAAAGGTCCGCCCGGTAAGCCGTTGCCAGATAAGCGTTAACGGATAATGCTGCTGATATCGATCAGGTGCACCTGCCGTCCGGCGCCGGTATGCGGGGAATCAATGGCAACGGTTTTCCCATCGTTGCTGCTGCGGGGATGCGTGTCGCACCGCCACTCGCCAGTGTAGACCGGCGGCGACACAAAACCGCCTAGTTCCACTTTGCGACCGGATGGCACATGATACAGATAGGGCTTCTGCTGTCGCGTTTTCCGGTCTGGATACGTGTCGTTCAAAATCCATTCATTATCTGTCTGCGGCACGTAGGTGTTGTGACCATTGCGTGTCATAACGCCCTCACCCACGACTTCAACCTTCTTGGTCTGATCTTCAAACAGGTAGAAAGCGTCTTTCCTGCCTGCGGGCCGTGTCCAGGCACAGACGTGCCGGTCGTCCCGCCAGATGAAGTGCGACGTATAACCCGACGGGTCCAGGATGTAGCGTTGCGTTCCGTCCATATTCGCCGTGAACATCCGCGTCGTAAACCGCCCGGTGGGCTGAGCATCCGCGCCGCTGCCCGTACTCTCGCGCCAGCGATGTAACACGATAAACCGCGAACTGTTGGGGCTAATCAGCAGGTGATTGAAGTAGTGCCATTTGCCCGCAAGCGGTTTGCCCTGGTGTTCAATCCGTGCAGCGTCAGCCAGTGAAAAAATCAACTCGCTGCGGCCCGTTTCCAGGTCCATCTTCCACACGCCCGATTCTTCCGGCGCCCGCTGCGTGGGGAACTGTCCACTTAAGCCCACATATCCATAGCCCGGCCGCATCCGCTGAATACGGGCGAAGTCTGCCGTTATGGCGTACTTGCCATCGGGGCTAAGCGTGTAGACCGGTTTTGGCAGAGTGCGTGTCTTCCGCGTCTTCACATCCATCACCCGGCAGACATACTTATCGCCTTCACGATCGTTCCAGACAACTTCGGAAGCCGACCCAGGCCGCCACTGCAACATGCAACCCTGCTGCCAGCCCCAGGCGCGGCTGACGCCCAGTTCAATCCACTTGTCACCGGCGCCGGCGTCGATCATGCCCACACGGATCGCGTCGCTGGGCTTGGGCGTGCGGTGTTCGAAGTCAACCTGGTTGGAGAGAACCAACCGGTTCGACGGATCGAATTCCAGCTTGTCGTAATAGCCGAACCAATGATGCTTCGGCCCCTTTGTAATGGTGCGGACCGGCGGCAGCTTGTCTGCGGCTTCTAGTCCCGCAGCGAAGCGGCCAGCACTGGGAAGCACTGTTGCTGCGACGAGGGATTGCAGCGCCGTTCTACGGCTGATAACAGCCATTGATTGTCTCCAGAAGCCGGGTCGAAGGCACCCGGGTGATGTTGTGTCAGGGCTTGTCGAGCTTGATGTCGAACTCGCGGTTGCTCCAGTCCACGTCGAACGTCAGGCCGGATGTGTTGGGGTTTTCGTACTTGGGATGAAAGACCCGCGGACCTTGCGCCTCTGCGCTGTCGCCTGGATAGGGCTGGTGCACCGTAATGATGTACGAACCCGGCGGTACGCCGTCGTTGACGGTATGTGTGGTCAACTGGTAAACGCCGTCAGCGTCCGTTGTGCCGGAAGATCCAAGTTGATCTTCCGCGTTCTCGAAACGCACGATGGCGTCTACGACGGGTGTCCCATCGCTCAGTGTCACTTTACCCGTTACCGGCACCGTGCCGCCCGAACAGCCCGCCAGCAACAAAACGGCAATCGCGACGGAAATCCATCGCCAGAAATCAGCTACCACAAACCTGCTCCAGAAATGATCGAAAGAACCAACCGTTCATACGTTACGGCAAAGACACCACATTGCCGTCGCCGCGGCTGCCGAGGTTGCGGAGTGTTGTCAGGTCGATGGTGTTCTGAATTGCGTGCACGCTGCCGTCGCCGTAAACAAACTGGCAGATGCCAGGGTGCCAGCTTCCGAACGTGTGATGCCGGTTCGCACGGTTGTCCTGCGGTCCGCGCCCCAGTCCATTCGGATGGTCGGTTTGCCGGTAGGCGTGCGTTTCGTACCACGCGGTCTGCTGCGTAATGAAATGATTGCCGTCGCCGCTGGCGTTGGCGCTGCCGCCGCCTTTATTCATGTCGCCGGAGAAGATGTGTTTCTCGCCGATATAAAGCGTATTGCTCAAGCCATCTGTGTTGTCCGCGAAACTGGTCCGCGGTCGCCAGCTCGCGGCGGAACCATTGCGGGCGGCGCCTACCATTGGACCTAGCAGCACATTTAACGCCTGATGTTGATGCTGATAATTCGCCGTGGCAACACTTCCCACTGCATAGTCGCCCACCGGGCCGACCTGAGGATTGGCGTCGGAGAATCCGGAATGGCTCCGCGAGGGACAGCGATAACCTGCGATGTCGGCGCCGGGTAGTTGTGCGGCCGCAGGATTGGGCGACTGGTCCCAGGGCTTCGAAAGGTCAAACTCATCGTACAGAGAGCCTTGCTCAATAAACGGCAGGATCACCACCAGCCACGTGTGATACTTGTCGTTCGGCGGCCCACCGCCTTGCAGCGCCGTGGGTGGCAGCTTCGAGTAAGTGTCGTGGAAGTTCTGCACTGCCAGCCCGATCTGTTTCAGGTTGTTCGAGCACTGCGATCTGCGGGCGGCTTCACGCGCGGCTTGAACCGCCGGCAGCAGTAACGCCACCAGCACGCCAATAATGGCGATCACCACAAGCAGTTCTACGAGCGTAAATCCTCGAGTATCCGGACGCCTCATGCTGTCTCCAGTGTGTTATAAGGTCTTTCAAAAATTATATATCTGAGGTCATAGTGTATAGCGAAGCTACACGGGCGTCAGCAAACAAGCAGAAATTCAACACTTTTAAGATAGCCCTATTTCGGCATCGGGAATTTACCCATCCGGTTCCTGTGGGCGGCTTGCCAGTAAACCAGCAGCAAAGTGCGGCCTCTGCGGGGACACCTCAGAATACCGGTAAGAGTGGACGCATTTTCTAATATCAACCGGTGGGTATAAACTGCGAATCTTATAGGAATTTCCGGAACCAAAACCTATAAGATATTGCTGTTCTTATACTCACTTACCGTTTCAAGGTTTCGGAGGAAAATCGTTGTGATGGATAATGGCATCGACTGATTTGCGGAATGAATATTCATCGTCAAACTGATGAACACCTGCGCGGAACTGCGGCGTGCCAAGGCTCTTTGGCCAATGTGGTGGAATGCTCTCGCCAGATGCCGTCGCCCATCCGAAGTCGACAAGCATCAACTGGCCGCGGTGCACGAGCAGTTCTCTGGGCTTGATGTCATTGTGGCAACACTCGCGCTGTTGAAGGCCGTTCAGTATCTCCATCATCTGCGGTTCCCAGTCTTGAGGTAGGTTCCGTGCGGTCAGGCGTTCGCCGCAATATTGCATTACGAGGGTGTGCCCAGCCGGATGTACATCAAGAAGATCGGGAGTGCGGCTGAAATCGGAAAGTCTTTTCAGCCAGTTAACCTCGCGATGAAATGTTTGCGACGCGTGTTGCTTGACCGTCTTTTTCACAATTCCCCGGCGGCGGTCAATGGTAACCTCGGACCGGTCGGTGCTGAGAATTTCAACGCCTGGGTAGATTCGCGTCTGAAAGAAATGCGTGAATCTGCGCAGGACGTCCATGGTCAGTCTAGATTTCCGTTAACCTGTTTAGGGCTATTTATCAGTTAGATTCTTCTGGTTCAGGTGCCAGGCAGCGCGGATGAAATCGCCGCGAGTCTTGCAGGAATCTAAGCCCTTGGTCGTCTTCAATTCATCGCTTGCCAGCTTTAGCCAGGCGTCTCGCACAGCTTTACTAAGCGGCTTTTCGAGTTCAACAGCATGGGCCGGAAATGCATGGTGGTATTGCCCGATGCGACGCGGTCCACGCTGGCCGTACTTGGCCGGTTCTTCATCGGCGGTCCGGTCTAATGCGATGAAACCGCCCAGGCAGCCCCACCACTGCACGGCGGCAAAGCTAGGTGATTCTTCCGGCACATCGGATGTATAGATGGTGGCGGCGCCCATGGCATGCAAACGCTGCCTGATATCAGCGGGCGAAACATCTTCCAGGGCAAAAGTCATCGCAGGCGCCTTTTCAGAACTCTCTAGTGCGATGCCTGTGGCGACGCCTGCCGCCTGTCCCAGCGACATCCAGATGGGTTCCAGACGCAGAGCGCAGAAGCCTACGTGAGACGCGGAACACGCGACCGGCGCCGTCAGGTTCGAGAGTTTCTCAGGTAGGATCACGCCATAGGGAATCTGGTAAGGCGCCGCAGCCTGGTAGAACTCGCCTTGATGGCGCCCGCCAAAGAGTGGCCCTTCGTGAAAGGTGCCGTGACAGTTAGGACCGTAGTCGCCCATGGCAACGGCGTCTTTCTGGAAGATCGCCCGGGCGTGTCCTGTGCCGGGCGCCCGTTCGACATCGCGTTGCGTAAAAACATATCTGCCAGCCATCCGGCGGGCTTCGCGGATGTAAAGCTGCTCTGGCAGATGCTGGTTGAACGTCAGTTCATCGCGGCACAGTCCCCACTCGCGAGCGTCCTTCTGGAACTTCTCCGGCACGGCTTCATCGTGCTGCAGGAAGTAGAGCATGCCAACATTGTGGCGGAGATGGGCGGCGAAGATGCGTTGCCGTTCTGCCTCGTCACCTTCCGGCCATCCGTTGTTGATGTTGGGTAGCGAAAGACGCACTGCGGCGCGGGAAACATCGTTGATGTCGCGTTTTCCCTCCGGCAGTACCGGCGTCTGTCGCTTATAGATGCCGCCGCCAAGCCCCTTGTAGGGATCGCCAAAAACGCGTTTGACGGAACCGTTCTTCAACAGGGGCAGCAACGCCAGATAATCTTCCCGGCGGTAGCCCGCTGGTTTAGGCACCGGCGCCTGATTCTCCTTGCGGTCCGTCATGGTCAGCCGGAAGTTGTAGCCCTGCAACTGGTTGTCGGCCGTTGCCGGAGCGAGCGACTCGCCATACGTCTCCCGCCCTTCGCGGCCAACGTGGTATTTCACACCCGCTGCGGCAAGCAGATCGCCTTCGTACGTCGCATCCACAAAGTAGGCCGCCGACATCTTCAAGCTTGTCTCGCCAGCTTTCAGTTCAATGGAAGTGATGCGGCCATCGATTACGGTTGCCGATTGCAGGCGGTGTTTCGCGAAGATCTGGATGTTGGTTCTCCCCAGCATTTCACGCAGCATCGCATAGTTCACCTCTGGCCCAGCATGTGTACCTTGCAGGGAATCTTTGACCTGTTGCGAACCGGCGCCGTGTTTTTCCCGGTAGTGTGCTTCGACCTTCTTGTTTAGCTCCCGGAATAATCCAGTGCGTGCTTCAAACGTGCGGAAGTCCGGATGAGTCAGGCCATTGGTGATCAATCCGCCGACGCGGCTATAGGGCGTCACCAGCGCAACCCGCCACTTCGCGTTGCGGCGCGCCAGGGGGATGGCTGCGGCAATGCCGCCGGGAGTGGCGCCATAAACCACAACATCAAATTCGCGATGTGCCCCGGTTCCGGCTGCTGTTAACGCCGGCGTGCCTGCAAGAACGGCTACGAATACTGACAGCAGGACTGACTTCGTATTGATCATGGAGTTACCCATACTGTGAAGAAACCACGAAACGGCGGAATTGCCACGATGCGGCGCTTCGCCACAGCTTTCGCGTGAATTGCGGGCCAGAAATGGCACGGTGTCCATTTATACCATGCCTGTTTCAAGCGTTCTGCTCAGAAAGCGACGAGGCGGATGCCAAAGAATGCACGCGATGGATGCTCTGGCAGCAGGTGGAAAAGTCGCTCTGGTCGCTACCTTTCCCCGACGTTGTCGTGTTGCCAGGGGGCGCCTCCGGGATTTCCTGCGATTGATTCCGGAATCTCAGGAATGACGCAAACCACTTAAAAACAAGGGTGAAGTTGCCACAGACTTCATGCGTTGCACGCCCTTTCTTCAAAATTTCTTCAAAAACCCACGTGCCCCCCTTTCATTCAGAGAGGCCATCGATATGATTTCAAACCTCGACAGCAACGCGGCACACAAACGCCGCCCACTGTTGAGAACACTTCTGAAAAAAAGTTTCCCATCAGGGTTGACTTCAAATTTCAGAACCATATATTAGGACGCTCGCAACAAAAACACTTGTTGCAAACTTGATCGCAAGTCACTTAGTGGCAAGCGGTTGAGGGCGATCAGGCAAAACTTCGGTTTTGCAGGGTTGTCTTAAATTTAGAGATCTTTGACAATTTAGTGTTAGTTTCTTCCAGTCAATCAAAACTTTGACTTGGTGGCATCTTTTAGATGCTACCTATTGCCAGCATGAGACTGTATTCAAATACAGGCTATGCCTTGCCGGCGAAGTTAAGGCTTTGGGCTGAGGGCTTCGGTTCTTAGTTCTGGTTTTGCTTCAACGGTTTTGGCTCTTTAGCTTCAAATCAGATTTTAATGGCTAACTGCTTGAGTTGCACTTCGGTGCTTCTCGATTAAGCATACATTAATTGAAGGGTTTGATCCTGGCTCAGAATGAACGTTGGCGGCGTGGATTAGGCATGCAAGTCGTGCGGTAAGGCCCCTTCGGGGGTACACGAGCGGCGAAAGGGAGAGTAACGCGTGGGTATCTACCCTTGGGTCCGGAATAGCGTCGGGAAACTGGCGGTAATGCCGGATAACATCTCAGGATCAAAGGTGTGATTCCGCCTGAGGCTGAGCCCGCGTCCTATTATGCTTGATGGTGGGGTAATGGCCTACCATGGCTTTGATGGGTACCGGGTGTGAGAGCATGGCCCGGCTCACTGGGACTGAGACACTGCCCAGACACCTACGGGTGGCTGCAGTCGAGAATCTTCGGCAATGGACGCAAGTCTGACCGAGCGACGCCGCGTGCGGGACGGAGGCCTTCGGGTTGTAAACCGCTGTCAGTTAGGAGGAAGGTTCCGTGAAGAGCGGGACTTGACCGATTTTCAGAGGAAGCGCAGGCTAAGTTCGTGCCAGCAGCCGCGGTAAGACGAACTGCGCAAACGTTATTCGGAATCACTGGGCTTAAAGAGTTCGTAGGCGGCGTGGAAGGTCGGGTGTGAAATCCCTCGGCTCAACCGAGGAACTGCGCTCGAAACCACTATGCTTGAGGGAGACAGGGGTAAGCGGAACTAATGGTGGAGCGGTGAAATGCACTGATATCATTAGGAACACCGGTGGCGAAAGCGGCTTACTGGGTCTCTTCTGACGCTGAGGAACGAAAGCTAGGGTAGCGAACGGGATTAGATACCCCGGTAGTCCTAGCTGTAAACGATGAGTACTGGGTCGGGGGGACCCCCACATCCTCCCGGCCGTAGCGAAAGTGTTAAGTACTCCGCCTGGGGAGTATGGTCGCAAGGCTGAAACTCAAAGGAATTGACGGGGGCTCACACAAGCGGTGGAGGATGTGGCTTAATTCGAGGCTACGCGAAGAACCTTATCCTGGTCTTGACATGTTTGGGAATCCCTTCGAAAGTTGGGAGTGCCCTTCGGGGAGCCTTTGCACAGGTGCTGCATGGCTGTCGTCAGCTCGTGTCGTGAGATGTCGGGTTAAGTCCCTTAACGAGCGAAACCCTTATCACTAGTTGCCAGCGCGTAATGGCGGGGACTCTAGTGAGACTGCCGGTGTTAAACCGGAGGAAGGTGGGGATGACGTCAAGTCCTCATGGCCCTTACGACCAGGGCTGCACACGTCCTACAATGGGCTATACAAAGGGACGCGAACTCGCGAGAGCAAGCTAATCCCAAAAAGTAGTCCTTAGTTCGGATTGCAGGCTGCAACTCGCCTGCATGAAGCCGGAATCGCTAGTAATCGTGGGTCAGCATACCACGGTGAATGTGTTCCTGAGCCTTGTACACACCGCCCGTCAAGCCACGAAACTGGGGGGGGGCCGAAGTCGCTAAGCTAACCCGCAAGGGAGGCAGGCGCCGACGCTCAACTCCGGGATTGGGACTAAGTCGTAACAAGGTAGCCGTAGGGGAACCTGCGGCTGGATCACCTCCTTTCTAAGGATTCAGTCAGTGAGTGGCGACACTCACTCGATTCAAAGTGGGATCAGATCTCATGCAATGGTGAAGAAACTAAGCAGGTCTCAGCAGCTTTAGTTGCTGGGCGATGCAAGCACTAAATTGAACAAGTAGAAGCCCGCTAGGACTTAGCCAGACCTAGCGGGTTTTTTTATTTTGAGAACCGGGTGGCTTCTGATGAACCTGGCCAGAGATCTGGCGTCTACCTCTTGCCGTTTTCTTCTTCGCTCTATCGTCGACCCATTTTGTCGACTTGGGTTGCGCTGCGATAGACACTTGGAGTGACGCTGTGAACAAACCCGTGCTGAAGCTCATTCACAACTTCTGCCCTGGGCCGGCGGGCCTGTTTGAAACGTTGCAGGGCATTGAATGGGATACGAGCATGTCGGCCCGCCATACGGCTTCGTTTGGTGTTCCTTACAACTATTCGCAGATGCACTACGGGGCGTGTGATCTACACCCGGCGCTTGTTCCTGTTGCAGAGCTGCTCGAGGAAACGCTTGAAATTCCGTTCAACAATTGCCTGCTTAACTTTTATCCTGCGGGCGACAGTTCGATGGGCTTTCATTCGGACGACACGTCGAATCTCTTGCCTGGTACAGGCGTCGCCATCGTTTCACTGGGTAGTACGCGCGACATCACGTTCCGCAGTCAGTTGGACAAAACTCGGAAGCTATCGTACTCGTTGCCTGCTGGCTCACTCCTATATATGCCGCCAGAAGTGCAGGATGATTGGACCCACGCGATTTTGAGAAAGCCAGAGGCAGGTCCGCGGATGAGTCTGACCTGGCGGGCAATTGAGAAAATTGAGGCGTGAAGCTGCCTGTTACAGCGGATAGTAGGGCCGCTCTGCGGCAATCTGCGCAGTATAGGTGTGTAGCCCCTTGAAGCGGTGGCGATTGAGTTGTAAGGTCAGGAAATTTTATTTGCCTCCCTCATGCGCGGCGCTGGCCGCAAGGAATTCTGCAAGAGTGCCCCGCCGCGACGATATCAAAAAGATACTGCTCATTGGTTCTGGCCCGATTGTCATCGGTCAGGCTTGCGAATTCGATTACTCGGGAACTCAGGCCTGCAAAGCGTTGCGGGAAGAGGGCTACGAGGTGGTGCTGGTCAATTCAAACCCGGCCACCATCATGACCGATCCCGGCACCGCCGAGCGGACCTATATAGAACCGCTGACCTGGGAAATGGTCGCGAAGGTCATTGAAAAAGAACGGCCAGATGCGCTGCTGCCCACGCTTGGCGGACAAACCGCGCTGAATGTGGCGATGGACCTGGACCGGCACGGTGTGCTGGAAAAATTCAACTGCGAGATGGTTGGCGCCAACTCGGAAGTCATTGCCAAGGCAGAAGAACGAGATAAGTTCAAAGCCGCCATGGAAAGCATCGGCCTGGGCGTATTCCGCGGCGACACGGTCAACACGCTGGCAGAAGCACGCGAAGTGCTAGAGCAGATCGGTCTGCCGGCCGTGGTGCGGCCCAGCTTTACGATGGGTGGTTCCGGTTCGGCGATTGCCTACAACCGCGAAGAATTCAACACCATGGTGCAACGCGGGCTGGATCAGTCGCCCGTGACGGAAGTGCTGGTTGAGGAATGCGTACTCGGCTGGAAAGAGTACGAAATGGAGGTCATGCGCGATCGCGAAGATAACGTCGTTATCGTCTGTGCGATCGAAAACCTCGACCCGATGGGCATTCATACCGGCGACTCTATCACCGTCGCCCCCGCACAGACGCTGACCGACAAAGAGTATCAGCGGATGCGCGACGCCAGCCTGGCGATTATCCGCGAGATTGGCGTCGAAACCGGCGGATCGAACATTCAGTTCGCCATCGATCCGAAGACCGGGCGGATGATCGTCATCGAAATGAATCCCCGTGTCAGCCGTTCCAGCGCCCTCGCATCGAAAGCCACCGGCTTCCCGATTGCGAAAATCGCCGCCAAACTGGCCATCGGCTACAGCCTGCATGAACTGGCCAACGACATCACCCGCGAAACGCTCGCTTGCTTCGAGCCGACCATCGACTACGTCGTGACCAAGTGTCCGCGGTTCGCCTTTGAGAAGTTTCCCGAAGCCGACGCGATGCTGACCACGCAGATGAAAAGCGTGGGCGAAACGATGGCCATCGGCCGCACGTTCAAAGAGTCGTTTCAGAAAGCGCTCCGCGGTCTGGAAGTTGGCGCCTTTGGCTTCGGCTGCGATGGTAAAGATCTGTGGGGCACCGCTAACCAGCCGGATATGGACGAGATCCGTGCGAAACTTTCGGTGCCCAACGAGCAACGCATTTTCTATCTGCGGTACGCCATCAAAGCGGGCATGACGCCGCAGGAAATTTTTGACCTGACGTACATTGATCCGTGGTTCCTGGATCACATGTTTGGCATCGTCGAGATTGAAGATCATCTGCGGACCTTCAAGGGCATCGACCAGATTGATGATGTTTCGCT
Organism: Pirellulaceae bacterium; assembly: GCA_965233625.1. Classification (GTDB taxonomy): domain Bacteria; phylum Planctomycetota; class Planctomycetia; order Pirellulales; family Pirellulaceae. The sequence goes on along the minus strand of OZ247499.1, from coordinate 3,795,185 downwards.
CCTTACGGCCAAGCAGGCAGGCTTCTCAGACAAGCAACTGGCCACCATCTGGAGCCAGAGCGAACGCGACATCCGCCGGGTGCGAAAAGAACGCGGCATCGTCGCCACGTTCAAATCCGTCGATACCTGCGCCGCCGAGTTTGAAGCTTATACGCCCTATTACTACAGCACCTACGAGCAGGAAGACGAAACGCCGGCCAAGCCCGAAGGCGGCAAGCGGATTATGATTCTGGGCGGTGGCCCTAACCGCATCGGCCAGGGCATCGAGTTCGATTACTGCTGCTGCCACGCCAGTTACGCGATGCGTGAAATGGGCATCGAGTCGGTGATGGTCAACTCCAACCCGGAGACGGTCAGCACCGATTACGACACCAGCGACCTGCTGTTCTTCGAGCCGCTGACCACCGAAGACGTGCTTAACATCTGTGACCGCGTGCAGCCCGATGGCGTGATCGTACAGTTCGGCGGCCAGACGCCGCTGAACCTGGCGCGGGCGCTGGCGACTGCCGGTGTGCCGATCATTGGCACCAGTGTCGATACGATCGAAGATGCGGAAGATCGCGAGAAGTTCCAGCAGATTCTGCATGATCTGGATCTCAAGCAGCCGGCTAATGGCATCGCCCGTACAATGAGCCAGGCCCGCACCGAAGCGGGGAAAATCGGCTTCCCGTCGCTGGTCCGCCCCAGCTATGTGCTTGGCGGCCGCGCGATGGAGATCTGTTACGACACCGCGCAGTTTGAACAGTACGTGGCCGCAGCCTTCGTCGTCGCCCAGGGGCAGCCGGTGCTAATTGACCGCTTCCTGGAAGACGCGACGGAAGTAGATGTTGACTGTATCAGCGATGGTAACAATGTGGTCATCGCCGGCATCATGGAGCATATCGAAGAAGCCGGCGTGCATTCAGGCGACTCCGCCTGTGCGATTCCGCCGTACAGTCTGCCCGGCCCCGTCATTCAGGAAATCCGCGAGGCCACGCATGCACTGGCGCGTCACTTAAATGTGAAGGGCCTGATGAACATTCAGTTCGCCGTCAAACGCGAAGAAGGCAAGATGAATGTGTATGTGCTGGAAGTGAATCCCCGCGCCAGCCGGACGGTGCCGTTTGTGGCCAAAGCCACCGGCATTCCCGTCGCCAAGATTGCGGCGAAGGTGATGGCTGGTAAGACGCTGCCAGAACTGGGCCTGACGAAAGAACCATTGCCGTCGCACGTTTCGGTCAAAGAAAGCGTCTTCCCGTTCCGTAAATTTGCGGGCGTGGATATTGTGCTTGGCCCGGAAATGCGGAGCACCGGCGAAGTGATGGGCGTCAGCGACCGCTTCTCGCTGGCGTTCGCCAAAGGGCAGCTTGCCGCCAGCGTGGTGCTGCCCGAAAAGGGCAACATTTTCCTGAGCGTTTCAGCGCGGCACAAAGAACACATCGCAGGGCTGGCGCAGCGTCTTTCAGCGCTGGGCTTCAATCTGATGTGTACTTCTGGCACCGCCCGGACGGTTGAGGCGGAAGGCGTGAAAGTCAAGGTAGTGAAGAAGATCGCCGAAGGGCATCCGAACCTGCTGGACTATCTCACCGATGGCGATGTCGCGCTGATCATCAATACGCCCAATGGCAAAGGCGCCCGGACGGACGAAGGCCGCATCCGCGCCGCCGCGGTGCAGGCGGGCGTGCCTTGTATCACCACCATCCAGGCGGCCGAAGCCGCGGTTAAAGCCATGGAAGCCCTCCGCGACGAAGACCTCACCGTGCAGGCGCTGCAAGATCGCTTCCCGCAGTAAGGTGATGATCGTCACGATGCCGGCCGTCGGCGGTTTCTCACAGTTCTAGACTCCGCCAGCAGTACCAGGACGCAACGGTTGCATAGGGGCGCCAGGGCAGTGCGATCTGGTGCGCGGTTGTCTCGCAAGGTAGCTCTTCCAGCTTGTAGAGTTTGGCAATCGCCTGACGGATGCCCAGGTCGCCGGTGGGCAGAACATCTTCGCGCCCCAGGGCGAACATCAGAAACATCTGCGCGGTCCAGCGGCCGATGCCACGCACAGCAGTGAGCTCGGCGATAATCTGTTCATCCTGCTTCCGGCCAATGGTCCGCAGTTTCAACCGCCCATCGTCAACACGCCCGGCCAGGTCCAGCGCATACTCTGCCTTTCGTGCCGAGACACCAATCCCGCGCAGTGCTTCGTCCCCCAGTTCCAGCAGCCGCGCGGCCGAAACGGCTTCTGGCGCCGCTAAATCTGTCAGCCGCTGAAGAATCGCCCGCGCAGCTTTTGTCGAAATCTGCTGCGATACGATCGACCGCACCAGCATGCCAAACCGGTCCCGCGATGGCCGCAATGTGCATTGCCCCACCTGCTCAATCACGGCAGCCAGCACCGGGTCCGCCGCAGAAAGATGCGCTTCGGCCAGTCTGTTGGAGGCGGCGCTTAGTGGCATGTGCTGATTCCTACGAAATTACTCATCAACATCTGCGCGGTCCGGACGTGCGGTCGCTTTCATCATGGCGGCTATCGCCGCAGCGTCTTCGCCTGGTTGTTGTTCCAGGGCGTTGATCACGCGAGTGCGTCGCAGCGGTGGATGATGCTGGCTGAGCTTCCAGGCGCCTTGGAGCGTTTCGATTTCAATCGTAAACGCGGTAATCATCCGGGACATCTTGCGGATAAAGGTCTGGTCTTCTGGCAACTGCCAAGGCGTTTCACGGTTGGCTTCGTAAGTTTGCACGTAGCGGGCAAGGAGGTCGTACACCGCATCTTCGTCTTTCATTTCGCGATAGACGCCGGTCGCGTGCACCGCGGTGTAGTTCCACGTGGGCACAACGTTTTCTTCTTCGTACCAGGCGGGCGAAATGTAGGTGTGCGGCCCGGTGAAGATCGCCAGCACGGGTTGGCCATCGCTGGCGGCTTGCGGATTGGCCTTCGCCAGATGACCTGCCAGGCGGCCGAACGGCCCGTGGTCTCTTTCCAGCAGTAACGCCATGTGGCAGGCCGCCAGCGGGTTGGCCGTGGTCAGCGTGGCAAAGCTGTGCTGCTCGATAAAGTCGTGCAGCACTTCGGTGCGTTGTTCGGCAAAGGCCGGAGGAATATACATTACGGGTTACTCAGCGGGTGTTGTCTCAAGCACGCACCGCAGGCCAGTGGCGTCGTCTTCCAGTTCCGGCGAAACCGCGTTGCGAAAACCGCTGGTCAGCAACGGCGCCGCATCGCGCCAGCTACCGCCGCGGATCACGCCTTTGACCTTGCCCGTTTTTTCATCCTGCCTCACCTTCACCGCAGAGCCATCGGCCGGCGCCCCCTTGTAGCTGGGGCGGAAGTCGTCCGCGGTCCATTCCCACAGGTAGCCGTGCACATCGTACAGCCCCCAGGGGTTGGGCAGTTTGGCGCCAACGGGTGGATCGTTGCCGGCAGCGTTGCCCGTGTGCCACGCGTAGTTATCAAGCTTGGCGACGTCGCCAAAAGAGTACGGCGTGGTGGTGCCGGCGCGGGCGGTGTATTCCCATTCCGCTTCCGAAGGGAGCCGCACGGACTGGTTGGCGTCAATCAGCTTCGCTTCACGCATGAGTTTTGTCACCTTCTGGCAGAAGGCGATGCAATCAGCCCGCGAAACCACTTCGACGGAATTACGTGGCCCTTTCCAGCGGCTGGGGTTCGAACCCATGACGGCCTGCCAGAGGTTCTGCGGTACTTCATACTTCGCAATGGCGAAAGCGTATTTGAACGTTACCTTGTGCGGCGGCATGGCGTCTTTCTGCTGCCCGCCCATCGTAAACGACACGGGGAATTTGCCTTTGCCGGGCGTAATCTCAATAAATTCTTCGCGGAATGTCTTAAGCAATTCCAGTTGTTCATCGCCAGGACCGGCGCCAAGGGTGAGCGCCGCAAATAGAAGTAGGGACAATGTCAGAACCTCGCATTCATCAAGCCATAAACCAGAAGGTCGATCACACGCCCTTAAGGTTTTACCAGATCACAGCCGATTGCAAGCGAGGCGATACCTCACCGGCGTGATGTTGAGAGTTGCACATTAACCCGAAGCGCGAGCGAGGGACGCCGGAAGCCGGAGCACATCGCCGTTTGAAGTCCACCTCACCGGCGAAAAACGGCCAAATAGCCTTGATCTAGCATCCCTATCACACGTCCCTCGCTCGCGCTTCGGGTTCGTGTGTGACTGAAAAAGCAGGCGCCGTGACGTTTGCGCAGATGGAGCACAACGCAAAACTCTCAGCGGGCCATGGCGCCGAGGCCTTTCCATTTGGAATCCAGCAGGTCATTCATAGAGATGCGTAGTTTGTGGGCGTTTTCGGCGATCTCTTTGTTGATGGCTTTGACGATCTTCGGCCGGGCGTGGCGTACTTCGCGTTCCAGAATCAGCTCGATGCCTTTGCCTAGTTGCTGGGCCGCTTCACCGCCCAGTTTGCTGATATTGTCCAGCCGGAAGTGCAGCATTTGCAGGTCGGCGGTTTTAGCTTGGGGGCTGAGTAGAATGGCGGGCGGCAGTTCCGTGATGTCCAGTTGCAAAGCCATTTCGCAGTGCAGTTTTAGCTCTAGTTGGGCGCGTGCTTCGGCGCTGAGCGAATATGCCTGTACGCCTTTGACCCAACGCGCGCGGCGCCCCAGGGCTTTGACCCGGGCGGTGAAGATCAGATCAAACTCGGCGTCGCCGTTGCTATTCTGGCGCAGGTTAAGAAGCTTGACCTGTAGTTCTTCGTTGGGGTTTTCCAGCGTGGCTTCGTAACGGTTCCAGATGCCATGATTGACCAGCTTCTTGCGGCGTTTGGTCTTAATGAACAGACCTTCGCGGCGGATGTGCAGCCCGTCCCATCTTTCTGACTGTCCGCCCCAGTCGCGGTCATCGGTAAAGGTGTGCGGAATGTGTTTGCGGACAATGGAACTCAGCAGCGCCTGCAACTGACGGGCGCCAGCGCTATCGGGCCGGGCGACTGTCCGCGGCGCCAGATTGGCGGGCGAAGCGCCGGGGCTGGGAACCGGCGCGACGTGCACCGGCGCTGCACCAGCCGGAGTCGTACCTGAACCGGGCTGCGGAGCATAAGCCGGCGGCAACTGCGGCGGCGCCAACGTGGGACCATCACCCGGCGGGTTGTAAACGGGTGAGGCGCCCGGCGGCAGCACGGGAACGTACTGTGGTGCAGGCGCGGCGGCGGGATCGTTCCGCGGCGTATAGACCGGCGGCGTGTTGGCGGGAGGCTGAAGCAATGGCGGCGCCGGCAGCGGCTGGGCGGAAACAGGCAGCGCACCCATTGCCGCACCACAGGCAGCGGTCGCGAGTAACAGTTGTCGTATGCCCGTCATAAATCACCTCAGTTCCTGCTTCCGCCGCTACACACGCCGCATTTCAGTTTCATCGAACACTATTTCCCCCTCGATACACTACAGGCCGCCCGCAAATCAAAAAAGACGAATATTTCTGCTGGCGCCAGCATGCGAGCAATTGCTGAGGGCAAGTGTGTGGAATGCGCGGATTGTCGCAGACACATAGAATTCCCGTTTCGGGTAAATGATCGGGCCATTGTTGCCGATGGAAAACGTAGGAATGTGTTACCCGGACACATTCTGAATGACCCAGGTTTCCCGCTCCCACCTTTCGCTTGCTCTCCCGCCACATGACACACCAAGCAGAACGCATCCGCGCGGTCATCCGTCAGCAGTTCCACAACTTCGGGGCGTCCGAAGACGTACAGACAGAAGAAACCATTCTGATCAGCGACGGCTACTACTGCGGCCGCCGGTTCCGCTGCGATGGCTTTGAAGCGGTCTGGTTCATCGAAGAAAATCAGATCAAATTCTTCGATCAGGACGGCACCGTAAGACTCACATGCTCCGCCACATCGCTCACCAGCGAAAGCGACGACCGCCGCGCCGCGTAGGCGTGTGACATCCTTTCAATTAGCGGGTGGGATTTAGCTTGAAGCCGTAGGTCAGGCGCCTGCCTGACGATGCAAAGGAATCCACCATAACCGACGTCAGGCAGGCGCCTGACCTACGGCATTGAGGGGTGCAAGCTGGAGATTCTTTGCAAGTGAAGCCGCTCTACTTTTTCTACATCTTTAGTAACTGCTCAAGTGATTCTTTCAGCGTGGCCAGTTGCTGCTTCATCTGTTCCAGGTGGTCGCGTTCGCGTTGTACCACTTCGGCTGGCGCGCGGTCGACGAAGCCCGCGTTTTGCAGTTTCTTCTCTTTGCCAGTGATGTAGCCGCTGATCTTGGCGATCTCTTTTTCCAGCTTGGCTTTTTCGGCTTCGACGTCGATGAAGTTCTTCAGGTCGATATAAATGTCGATCCCCGGCAGGCTCTGCGTGGCGTTGGGCGCCGGCGGTTCTACTTCCTGGCCCCAGGCTGCGGCGGTGGCTTTGGCCATGGAGGCGAAGTACGGCTCCATCGGTTTCATCAGGTCCACCGTCTGCTGATCGCACCGCACGTAGAATTCTACCGGCTCACGATTAGGAATCTGATGTTGCGCGCGGATCTCCCGGATGGCGCCCAGGATCTGCTGGAACAGCGGGAACTGGCTTTCGATCTCTGCGTCGATGTCCGCCTCGTTGGCCTCCGGCCAGTCCGCCAGCATGATGAGTTCCGACGCTGGTTTGCCATCCAGTGTCCGCACAGGCGCCAGCGTTGCAAACTGCGCCCACATCTCTTCGGTGATGAACGGAATCATCGGATGCAGCAGCCGCAGCAGGTTATCCAGCGTGTGGGCCAGAACCCGCTGCGCCGTGGTTTTTGTCTCCGGCGGCGCATCGTCCGCCAGGCGGTTCTTGAGCATTTCCAGATAGAAGCTGCAGAACTCGTCCCAGGCGAAATCGTACAGCGTGCGGGCTGCTTCGGCGTAATGGAACGTCTCGAGCGCCGCAGTGGTGTCGCGCGTGACGGTCGCCAGCCGGCTGAGAATCCAGCGGTCTTCCATCAGCAGATCTTCCGGCTGCACCGCGCCAGGTTCAAAGCCTTCCAGATTCATCATCACAAACCGGGTGGCGTTCCACAGCTTGTTGCAGAAGTTGCGGCCCAGTTCAAACCGCTCGCTGACGGCCGGTCCGCGCGGCAGCGCCTTGTCTTCTTCACTGCGCGCCCACTGGGTAGAGAAGAACTTGCCGCACTTCTTATTCGTGCACTTCACGCGCGGCAGTTCGCGGTTCTCTTTGGTCTGCTTCATCGTCTGGTTACAGTGCGGACATTCGAACTGCACCGGCATCCGCAGATCCTGCGTCGCCGTGGTCAGATGCGCCAGGCCGAACCGCAGCGCATCGGCGCCAAACTTTTCGATCACGTCCAGCGGGTCCACACCGTTGCCCTTCGACTTCGACATGGTTTCGCCGTAGCCGTCGAGAATCTTCGGGTGAATAAACACATCGCGGAAGGGCACATCGCCCATATTGTTCAGCCCCATCAGCACCATGCGGGCCACCCACAAGGAGATAATATCGCGGCTGGTGATCAGCGTGCTGGTCGGGTAGTAATACTTCAGCTCCGGCGTCTGCTCCGGCCAGCCCAAGGTGGAGTGCGGCCACAATGCGGAACTGAACCACGTGTCCAGCACGTCTTCTTCACGCTTGTAGCCCGCATCTTCGTACTTCTGGGCCAGCGTGTTATCTTCCTCAGCAATGCAGATGTGCACCGCGGCGAAGCGTTCTGTCTCGTCCTGCCGGTCTTCGTTGATTTCGATGGAATAGGCGGCCTTCTGCTGGGCGATGTCTTCATCGTCCTTCAGCTTCTCCACCAGCGCATCGATCGCTGCCTGGTTCTGGCAGTCCTGCGACCAGATAGGAATCTGATGTCCCCACCACAACTGCCGGCTCACAGGCCAATCGCGTTTTTCGCCCAGCCAGTCAATGTAGCTGCGTTTGTAAGAAGGTGGCGAAATCGTCACGCGGCCATCTTCCACCGCATCGATCGCCGACTGCGAGAGGTCTGCCATCTTCACGAACCATTGATCCGCCAGGTAAGGCTCAATCAGCTTCTTGCTGCGGTCGGAGTGGGCGAGTTCAATCTCGCGATCTTCCACCTCGCCTAACAGCCCGGCAGTTTCCAGATCGGCTACTACGTTCTTGCGTGCCTCGGCCATGGTCTGGCCGCGGTACGTGCCGCCGTTGATGTTCAGGGTGCCGTCAGGGTTCATGATGTTGAGCATCGGCAGATCGCAGCGGCGGCCCACTTCATAGTCATTGGGGTCGTGCGCCGGCGTGATCTTCACGCAGCCGCTGCCCATTTCGGGCTTGGCCCACTCGTCGGCCACCAGCGGAATTTCACGATCCGTCAGCGGCAGCTGCAGCATGCGGCCGGCATTGGCCATATCGCGCAATTGCTCTAGGGCGGGAAGCATTTCTGCACGCCGCGACTTCAACGCTTCGATCTCGGCTTCCACTTCCGCCTTATCTTTGCTGGCGGCTTTGGCAAGCTTTTCCTGCAGCGTTGCTTCCACTTTGTCGAACGCTCTGGCCGGATCAGGGTGCACCGCCACAGCGGTGTCGCCCAGCATGGTTTCTGGACGCGTGGTAGCGATTTCTACATGCGTTGGCTCGCCCGGTTGCGGATCGATAACCGGGTAGTTGATGTGCCAGAAGTGACCCTTTTTCTTCTCATACACCACTTCGTCGTTGCTGACGGCAGTGCCCAGGTGCGAATCCCAGTTCACCAGCCGTTTGCCGCGGAAGATGTATTCTTTCTGGAACAGGTCAAAGAAGGTCCGTCGCACGGCTGCGGCGCATTGGTCGTCCAGGGTGAATCGCAGCCGGTCCCAGTCACAGCTGGAACCCATCTGTTTGAGCTGGCCGATAATGCGTTTTTCGTACTGGTGCTTCCAGTCCCAGATCCGCTCCACCAGCGCATCGCGGCCCAGGTCGTGCCGCGTTTTGCCCTCTTCCTCGCGCAACCGCCGTTCCACCACCGCCTGCGTGGCAATGCCGGCGTGATCGGTGCCGGGCATCCACAGCGCGTTGTAACCCTGCATCCGTTTCATGCGGATCAGCGTATCTTGCAGCGTGTTGTTAAGTGCGTGACCCAGGTGCAGGGCGCCCGTCACATTGGGTGGCGGAATGACAATCGTAAACGGCTCTTTGTCCGCATCGGGCTCGCTATGAAAGCAGCCACGCTCTTCCCACATCTGATAGATGCGCGGCTGGGCCGACTGGAAATCGAAGTTTTTCGGGAAGTTTTCAGAGATACTCATATCTGCGTATTTTGTGGAGCTGATTCTATTTTGAAGCTGATGCGTCAGGTTACAGCTTAGCGGCAAAAGTGGAAGGACCTAAGGCCATGCAAACGGCTTTGGCTACCTGTAATACTCATTGTACCAGTCGATAAACCGCGGAATTCCTTCCTGGATGGAAGTCGTGGGCTTATAGCCGGTGACACGGGTGGTTTCGTCGATGTTCGCGTAGGTTTCGTGCACGTCGCCCGCCTGCATCTCCATAAACTGGATATTCGCCTTTTTACCCAACTTCTCCTCGATGATGCGGATGAAGTCCATTAACTCTTCGCTACGGTTGTTGCCGATGTTCAGCACGCGATGTCCACCGTCTGCTGGCGGCGTATCCAGCGTGGCGACAACGCCGCTGACGATATCGTCGATATAGGTGAAATCGCGGCGCATCTTGCCTTGGTTAAACAACGGCAACGGCTCGCCGGTGGAAATCGCGCGGGTAAAGATAAAAAGCGCCATATCGGGCCGGCCCCACGGACCATACACCGTGAAGAAGCGGAGCCCCGTCTGCGGGATGTCGTACAGGTGGCTGTACGCCTGGCTCATCAGTTCCGCGCTGCGTTTGGTGGCCGCATAGAGCGAAAGCGGATCGTTCACGGGATCTTCGACGGCGAACGGCTTTTTCTCATTGCCGCCATAAACCGACGACGAACTTGCGTACGCCAGATGTTCGAACCCTTCTGTATGGCGGCACATTTCCATCACGGTCAGGTGCCCCATGCAGTTACTGGTGATGTACTTGTAAGGCTCTTTCAGCGAGTATCGCACACCGGCCTGGGCTGCCAGGTGAATCACGCGTTTGAAGGGGCCACGGGCGCCCCACAGCTGTTCCATCGCCGTGCGGTCGGCGACATCGACTTGCTCAAACGAGAAGTTTTCGTAGGGCTGCAACTGCTCCAGCCGGCTCTGCTTCAGCGAAACTTCGTAATAGTCGTTCAGATTATCGATGCCCACGACCTGTTCGCCGCGGTCAAGGAGCCGCCGCGCCGTGTGATAGCCGATAAATCCGGCCGCTCCGGTGACGAGAACGGGATCGTTACGCATGATGAATCTCTCGAAGAATTCCCGGCAGAGAACTCAACCATTGGGGGCGGAAAAACACGATTGCACAGCGGTGTGCATTTTCACTCAGAAATCTAAGCGTTATCGCCCTGCGATTCTAGATAGATCCACCGCAGCAGTAATAGAGTAATCAGAAAGCCGCTCGCGTTAGCGGGCTTCAAAGCGGGCGACCGAAGCCGGTTTGCCGTAGTAGAACCCTTGTCCCCACTGGAAGCCCATTTCCTGGCAGGAGGCAGCGTCTTCCTTGCATTCGACGCCTTTGGCCAGCGGTGTGATGCCTACATCCACCAGCATGCGGAGCAGGGCGGCGAGACGTTTCTGTTGATCCGCGGGGAACCGGTGGGCGCCCTGGACAAATTGCTTCTCGAACTTCACCGCCGCCGGGCCAAGTTCAATCAGTTCCATCAGGCGGGCGTGGCCGTCGCCGAAATCGTCGAACACCAGACCGATATCAAGATCCGTCAGACCCTTCGACAGATCCGCCAGCACCGTCTTCTTAAACTGGGTCTGAGCGTGAACCTCCAGCGATAGCTTCTGCTGCGGATATTCCTCACGCAGCGCGCCGACGGTTTCAAACAGGGTGTCGAGGTCGCTGAGTTCGTGCGGATGAAGGTTGACGAACAGTTGAAATTCACCGGCGATCCGCTGCGAAACTTTCAGACCTTCGCTGCGTAGCATGCGGCTTAGTTCCGCCTCGCGGTCGAGCCGCTTAGCTGCGAGAAACATTTCACGCGGGCTGGTCAGCCCGAACAGGCGACTGCGGCCCAATAGTTCGTAGCCGATTGTGGCGCCGTCGTTCAGCGACACAACGGGCTGAAAATGTGGCATCACGGCGCGTTCGTTGATCAGCACAGAAAAACGCGCCAGGCCGAGAGCCTGATCTTTGCTTTCCTGAAATTCCGTAACGCTGCCGGTGGTCTGCTGAATGCTCTGTTCGTTTTCGCTTTCCGTGGCGCCGCGCTGATGCACCCGCAGGCAGAGGTTGGCGAATTGAACCACGTCGCCATCATCCAGGGCTGTTTCTTCTTCGACGCGGAATCCGTTAACGAAGGTGCCGTTGGTGCTGTTTCTGTCAGAGACAAACGGCTTCCCGTCCCGGATGACAATCTCTGCATGCAGGCTCGAGATGGAAGGCGATTGCAGCCGCAGTTCCATCTCCCGCCGCCGTCCGACGCGGAACGGGGAAGAAGCGATCCGTACATTCTGCACCGAACCATCTTCCAGCGATTGTTCCAGCGACCACGTAACATCCTGCGGCTGAAGCATAGAAGCTTCGTCCGTAGCGCTGTTGTCGCCGGGTGTATCGACCGCAGAATGAGACATCGTTATTCGCGCAAGGGTTGCGTGGGGACCGCTATTTTTCCGTCTGCCAAAACGTAGCTTGCAGATTGCCCCTGTCAAAACGCATGCGGCCGCCAGGCTGATTTCACGCGATGATTCACCACGCCGCCGCAGAACCGGTACAACCAGCAGAATAAACAGCGCGTGCGACCGCGTAGCGGCTAGCCCTGGCCCATGGGGATCAGCAGTGCGCCGATCATCGTGGCGACCAGACCGGCGACGCCCATCACGATGCTCATTGGCGTGACGGTTTGCAGCCCTTCCGCTTCGGTCATGCCGCTCATTTTGCAGATCACCCAGAAGCCGCTATCCGCCATCCACGCGACCGGCTTCGACCCGCAGCCGATCGCCAGCGCCAGATATACGGGGTGAAAGTTCAACACGCCCGGCTCCGCGAACTGGTCGAGCACGCTAACGGCGGTGATCATCGCCACCGTTGCCGAGCCTTGGGCCGTCCGCACCAGGGTGGTGACCAGAAACGCCACGGGCAGGATCAACAGTGGATGAATGCCCTGCGTCATAGCGCCGATTTCTTCCGCCACGCCGCACTGCCGGACCGTGGCGCCGAACGCACCGCCCGCCGCCGTGATCAGAATAATCACGCCGCCACTGGCCAGCGCGCTCTGCACCGTGGAAGTAAGCTGACGGAAATCGCTGCGTTTGACCCACGCGAGTGTCGCCAGCGCGATGGCTGCCGCCGTCACCAGTGCCACGTTCTTGTCACCGATGGTATCCACAATGGGCCGGATCGCAACCGCCCAGGCAGGAGCATCGCCCGTCGTAGGGAACGAGTCCATATACGTTTTCAATGCCGTCTGCGCTGCGATCAGCAGCACGGGCAGAACGATTGGCGCCACCGAAACCAGCAGCGATGGCAGTTCCGACACATCCTTGTCAGCCAGTTCCTGCAGTTCCTCCAGGGAGACGTCCGCTGAATCACGCAGCGGAATCTCTTTCCGCCGGTTGATCCACCAGGCAAAGGCGTAGCCAAAACACGAGGCGAACAGCCCCACGGCGCCGCCCGCGACGATCATTGTCAGCAGGTTCACGCCCAGTTCATTCGCCACCAGCAGCGGCCCGGGTGTAGGCGGCACTAGCGAGTGCGCCATCGTTCCGCCTGCGACAATCGTCAGGATGTAAAGCAGATAATTCCCGCCGGTCCGCAACCGCATGGCTTTACCCAGCGGGATCATCAGATAGAACACCGTGTCAAAGAACACTGGTATGCCAAGCAGGAAACCGCTGGCGACAAAGGCGCCCGGCGCGCCGCGTTCGCCCGTCAGGCTCAATGCCGATCGCACCACGCGGTCCGCTGCGCCGCTATCGAGCAGGCACTTACCAATGATGGCCGCCATCGCGATCAGAATGCCGATACCCGCACACGTTTTTCCGAAGCCCGCCGTCACACGTTTGGGCGCCGTTGCCTTGGCAGTGCTGCTGGCTTCCGCCCGCGTGGCCGGGAACACCAGCACATCGCCCTTCTGCCATTTGTAGGCGCCGTCGCCGGCAAGCTTTGCAATGGCTGTTTCTTTCTTCTTGCCGGCCTCTGTGGTGTATTTTTCAAAGCGGTCAATCACCAGCGTTTCAGCAACGGTCAGCGCGCCCGCGTCGTCCCGCATCACAAGCACTTTGCCGCCGGTAACGGCCGACTTGCTGCTGGCGCCGAGACGCACCTCGCCGTCATCCAGCGTTTCAATCACTTCCAGGCTGCTGCGTTTCAGTTCGGCACGCTCGATCACATGCAACGGCGTCATCAACGCAACCGTTAACGCCGCCAGCAGCAATGCGATAAATGCATGAAGCCGAAAAACCAGAATGCCTACAAGAACAATGGCGATCGCCACTGCCAGAATAATGCCGGGATGCATAATGTTTCCTTGTCAGTACAAAGCATAACAAGGCAACACAATACCATAGTGGCAACAGCTAAGCGTTAAGTTGTTTCCAGGTGCTTCCCATCGCACGGAACATGACATAACTAAAGAACAACAGGGTGCATAATATCACGATGGGATAGCCGTAAATTTGCAGTATGTGATCCACCTGAACCTCAGATGGCTGCGCCGGATCGTAGAGAACCGGCACATCTTTGCCGGCGGATACGCCCGTGTAGGACGCATCGATTTTTGCGGAATGCGACTCGCCATTTTCTCCCTGAAACACCAGGTGCAGATAATGAACGCGGGTTGTTGTCCTTCCGTTACGATGCAGTTCCGAGGATGTCCGCATGCAATGCGCCGTCGTCCTCACGCCACGGATTCGTAGCGACATGGTCTGGTAAAGCATCACCGCCGCAGTGCCCGTCAGAAAGATGGCGAAAAGGGATATAAAGCAACGGACGCCGACCTTATAGGTCCACTGAAGCTCTCGTTGGCGACGGCTGTTTTCGATCATGAGTCTTCTGCAGTTAGCTAAAAGTTATCCGGGCAGCAGTTGGTAGATGCAACTCTAATGCTTAATTCAAAAAACAGAACACTAACCCGAAGCGCGAGCGAGGGACGCCGGAAGCTGAAACGCACCGCCGGTTGAAGTCCACCCTTTCAGCGAAATGCGGCCAAAAACCGTTGTTTTCGGCTCCAAATCAAACGCCCCTCGCTTGCGCTTCGGGTTAGTGTGCAACTTCAAAACTCGCGCTTCGGGTTAGTGTGAAATCTCAGCATCCTTCCTCTCGCACCCAGGCGGAATTATTCCCGGCTATTTCTATTTTCTGTGTCAGAATGAGCGGGGCTGTGGATTAATTACATTACATACAACCGCAGGACGCAGCCACTGGCCGGATACAGAGACAAGCGTGCCCGAATATCCCGAAACCAGCGATAGCCTGATTTCCCTGGTCCGTGATCCACTCAATCGCGACGCCTGGCAGCAGTTTGAGCAGATCTACCGGCCGGTGATTTTCCGCGTGGCCCGGGCAAAAGGTCTGCAGCACGCAGACGCGCTGGACCTGGTTCAGCAGGTGCTGATGTCGGTGGCTTCCGCCGTCGACCGCTTTGAGAAGAAAGATAAACAGTCAAAATTCCGCCACTGGCTCAGCCGTATTACTCGCAATGCAATTCTCAAAGCCCTAACACGGCAGCCGCGTGACCGGGCCACGGGCGGCACCGGCATGAATCAGCAACTGGGCGCAATACCGGACAGCGATACCGGCAGCGCCGCGTTGATCGAACTTGAATATCGCCGCGAACTGTTCCAGCGCGCGGCGGCCGCTGTACAAGGCGAAGTGCAGGAGTCGACCTGGTTGGCCTTTGAACTTTCGGTGCTTCAGCAGACCCCAATCGAACGTGTGGCAGCCGTGCTGGAGATTTCCACTGGCAGTGTTTACGCCGCACGCAGCCGGGTCATGCGACGCATCCGCAACGCCGTAAAGCAGCTTGAACAACTAAGTACAGGTGCAGGGTAGTCCTATGAAACAGACAGACGGTGTATGCGACGTCCATCGCATCGAAGGTTACCTGGAAGATCAACTTGGCGAAGAAGAAGCTGCGGCGCTGGAAGAACATCTCAGCCACTGCGAGACCTGCCAGCAGGAGTTGCAAGATCGCGCGGCCGACCCTGTTACCTGGCAGCACGCGGTGGAATTCTGCCAGGGTGCAACTTCCAGTGGCGCCGGCCTGCTCGAACTTGCGGTGAAGCCCGTCCCCGGAGTGCGCGGCGTGCTCGATTCGCTGGCGCCGACGGACGACCCGGAGATGTTAGGCCGCATTGATGATTATGAAATCAGCGGCGTCGTGGGCGTGGGCGGAATGGGCGCGGTGCTGAAAGGATTCGACAAGTCGCTGCGGCGCGTTGTGGCCATCAAAGTCATGGCGCCCCATCTGGCCGGCAGTGGTCCCGCGCGGATACGTTTTCAGCGCGAAGCCCGCGCGGCTGCGGCCATCACCCACGACAACGTCATAGATACCTACGGCGTTTCGGAAGCCAACGGTCTGCCTTACCTGGTGATGCCCTATGCACGCGGCCCTAGTCTGCAGAAGCGGATTGACGAAAGTGGCCCGCTTTCGCCGCTGGAGGTGGTCCGCATCGGCCGTCAGATCGCAGCCGGTCTGGCCGCCGCACATGAACAGGGACTGGTTCACCGCGATATTAAGCCCGCCAACATCCTACTGAATGAAGGGATCGAACGGCTGTGGATCACGGACTTTGGCGTTGCCCGCGCCATCGACGACGCTTCGATGACCCAGACCGGCGGCATTGCGGGAACACCACAATACATGTCGCCCGAACAGGCGCGGGGCGAATCTGTAGACGCCCGCAGCGATCTGTTCAGCATGGGCAGCGTTCTTTACACCGCATGCACCGGCCGGCCGCCCTTCCGCGCTGAAGCCGCTTACGGCATGCTCCGGCAGATCACCGACAACGAACCGCAGCCAATCCGCGAAATCAATGCGGAGATTCCTGAATGGCTGTGCAGCTTTATCCGGCGCCTGATGTGCAAAGACCGCAGCGGCCGTTTCCAGACGGCGGCGGAAGTCGCGCAGCTGCTGGAAGACTATCTCGCCCATCTACAACAACCCACCTTCGTGGCTGAGCCGCAACTTGCGCCTGGAACGGTCACACCCGCCCGCAAGACATCCCCATCTCGACCGGGCGTCGCTTCGTTCTGGCAGTCTCTTCAACTTCATCGTCAAGGAATCTGGATCATGGTGTCATTGATTGTTTTAGCAGGTCTGGGCTTCGCCGCGGTGGTGGGGACACAGCCTGCGAACATCACGGGAACCTGGAAAGGTGAAAGCTGGCGTGATGTCAGCCTGCAATCTTCCGCAGAAGCAACGGGCTGGTACAGCGGTTCGTTCACCAGCGCAGGTGGTCGCCGCGGGGTGCTGCACCTGGAATGGTCGCGACTGCAACGCCGCTATAACGGCCGCTGGCGCCTGGGAGAAGACCAGTCCGGGGCCATCACCCTGCGATTGAGCGACGGCGTACTACGGGGCGCCACTTCTTTCGACGCCGGCGCCGCGTCTCCCCCAGAAGCCGCGCGGCTGCGGGATTTCGTCTGGCGTCGTACCACGGAAACAACGAAGCGCGACACGCCGAAAACACCGGCGGAACCAGCAACGTCAGAGGTCGTCATCACTTCGCCCATCAAAGGCAGGATTGCCCGGATGGGTGAAAGAGTTGCCGAAAATTCGTTCATCCGCAAAGGCGACTTGATTGTCCAGATATTGGCCGTCCAACCGGAAAAAGACGGGAAGAATCAACAGCAGGCCGAATATGCACTGACGCGTCTAGAATGGACACTGCAAGCGGCTGAGCAGAAGGCTAATACTTACAAGAGCCAGGTTGAAGGTCTGAAACGCGCCGAGTCGCAGCTGGATGCTTCTGGTAAGGCCAAACAGAATGCGATTGAGAAACGTATCCAAGCCAACAGAGCCAACCTGGAGAGCCTGGAAGCAACCCGGAAAATCGCCGCCAACCATTACGAAAATCAGCAGAGGCTGCAAAAGCTGAAGGCCGTATCCGATGCCACCGTTGAAACGGCCGCGCAGGAACTGGTGCGGGCGACGGCTGCGATAAAAGAAGCCAAACTGCCTATTGAAGCTGAAGAAAGCGACCTGGAATCGCTGCGTCAGCAGGAACGCTTACGGGCGGATCTGGCACAGGCAAAGATAAAGGACGCAGAGTCGTCACTTCGTATCTCGCAGGTCACGGTCGCAAAGCTTCGCAAACAGCTTGATCAAGCCAAGACAGAGACGGCCAAACCTACACAACGGGTCATCGTACTTGCGCCGTTTGATGGCGTCATTACCTGGGTTATCCCGCTTGGACCTGCGGTGATTAAATCTGGTGACACAATCTGTCACCTGACGCCCGCCAGGAGTGCATCCGCCACACGCGGCAAGTCCGGTGCAGACGCCGGTCTGCCAGTGGCGAATGGTATGGGATTCCGCCCCGAAATCGTCACAGCCGCCTGGCGTACAAGCCGTGTAGGCGACCAGCCGGTTATCGATGCGGCGAATGTCGCTGTCTCACTTGGACAACGGTTGAGAGCGATCAACCAGAAGTTACGGACGATAGGCTTCGCGAAGGATGAAAGCCTCAAGAAGGAGCTTGAGTTGCAACGGATGACTTCTATTGACCTGTTGGTCGAGAAGCGGGAAGCCGCCCGCCAGCAGCTTCTATCGCAACAGCGGCTTTGCGAGATGGTCAAACAACGCATTAAAACGGGCGAAGCCCCAGCCTCTGAACTGCCTCCAGCCCAGGTCGCTTTGGGCGAAACAACAGAGGAAATTGCATGTGTCGAGCAGTTGATCGCGTATTACATAAAGCTTGGAAAGAAACCGCTTCCGTCGGCTGAGGATGACCGGACGCTGGTGACCACCATTGTGCAGATCCGTCTCGACGCGTCTCGCAAGCGGCTTGCACTTCAGCAGCAGATGAGCAAATTCGCAAAGTTGCGGTTTGAACAAGGCGAAGGCGAATTAAAGTCTGTTCTGCAGGAAGAGCAGACAGCGTCCCGTACAGCGGCGGACGTAGCTAGGCTTGAAGCATTGCTGGCTTACTATAAGGCGCCGAAGGCCCGCCTTGGCGTTCCTACGGGCACGCGTTTAGAAGGCGCCGCAATTACGGACGAAGTTGAGCTGTTAACACCGCCAGTCTCCGGCGAGCAGCGCCAGGCGACGATAAAGATTCTCGAAGCCTTATTAGACGCTGCTACGGTGAAGCTCGAAAAGGCGCGAAGCGACCTTCAACGGCAGACCAGATTAAGCGAACAGGGGTACGTATCGGCTGCCAGTCTGTTAGCCACGCGGTCAGCTTTTGCCGAGCAGGAAACGCAGGTGCGTGTTCTCAAAATCCGGCTGGAATACCACCGGCAAATTCCACTCAGCGACTAGCCTGTAAGTAGCATCTGTGGTCAACATCGCTGGCTTTCGTCTGCTACCATGAACGCATTCCTGCTAGGCCTCCGGGTGATAATGCGTTGAAGGGAGAGACTTCAGATGAACCGGCGGATAATGATATCTTGCGTAGCTTCAATCGCCATGCTCTGTACCGCCACAGCGGCGCATGCGGACAATTCCCTCAAAGTGCACGGCATTTTTCGCAGCAACATGGTGCTGCAGCGGGATAAGCCCATCAAAGTCTGGGGCTGGGCTCCCGTAGGGAGTGACGTTAACGTGTCACTAGGAGAATCAGCAGCAAGCAGCAAAGCCGCGGCGCCAGACGGGCGGTGGGAAGTTGTTTTCAAAGCGCAGCCTGCTAATCGCCAAGGTCTGAAGTTAAAGGTGCAAAACGGCGACGACGCAGTTGAGATGCAGAACATTCTCATCGGCGACGTATGGGTGATGAACGGTCAGAGTAATATGGCGTTTGCGCTCCGCGCTGTTTACCAGGCGCCGTTTGAAGCATCGATGGCGCATCTGCCCTTGATGCGGCACATCCGCATCCGTTCCGGCGCTGAATCTGAATATGTGGAGACCGACCTGAAGGACGAATTCATCAATAACCAGGATGACCCGGACAAGAACTGGAAGGTGGTTACCCCGGAAACCGCTTTAGAGATGGGCGCTATCGGCTATATCTTTGGCTCAAGGTTGCAGCGCGCCTTACAGATTCCCATTGGCATCATCGACAATTCACGCGGCGGCGCCTCGCTCGAAAGTCTGGTTCCGCGTCATAAGTTTGCGGACGATCCGCAGGCGGCGGAGTACTTGAAGTGGGTCGACGCACGGCGTGCTGAGTTCAGCGAAAAAGAATTCCTGCAGGCACAGATGGAAAAATGGGAAGCCGCCCACGAGCGATGGCGGAAGCAGGTCGCTGCTGACAAAGCGAAGGGCGTTACATCCAGGCGCCGCGAACCACGCAAGCCCGATGGCAGCATCCGCACCTGGTCGGTGCCGGGCCGCAGTCCCAGCGACGCCGCATCGTGCTACAACGGCATGTTCGGCGTTTTCAAAGGGTTGAACATCAAGGGCGTAGCGTTTCATCAGGGCTTTAACAACGCGATGATGAACACCAGCTGTAAGCCGAAGTTCTACCGCACGCTGATGAAACTCATGATCGAAGGCTGGCGTGAAGACTTTAACAATGCGGAACTGCCCGTCGCCATTATCGGACTCTGCGCCGGCGGCCAGGCGCAGACACGCCTGAACTTCGAGCAGCAGGGGCTATCTACGGGCGCCTATATCCGCGAATCGCAGCGGCTCGGACTGCTGGATGCCGGCAACACGAAATACTCTGTCTTTATTCCCGCGTATGACCAGAAAATTCCGCAGCTACACACGAAGAAGAAAAAAGAACTGGGCCTCCGCACGGCCCGCTGGGCGCTGAAAACGGTGTATGGCATGGAAGATATCGTGTGGGATACCGCCGCGCTGGTTTCCGCTAAGCCTGATAGCGACGCGATGCTGTTGACCTTCGACCGCCCGGTGCGACCCGATGACTTTGGCTCAGAGATAGAAGGTTTCTCGATCGCGGATGACTCGGGCGTCTTCTACATGGCTCAGGCGGAAGCCGTCCGGGTGAAAGACAAACAGTTGCAGAACCGCCAGATCCTTGTGTCCAGCCCGCTCGTAAAATCGCCCACTGCTGTCCGCTATGGCTGGGCGCGGGCGCCGATGGGAAATCTGAAGGTAGATGGCATCCCGTGGCAGCCGCTTCACAGTTTCCGCACCGACGATATTCCGTTTGCGGCGGAAGTTTCGCACAGTGACCCGGAAGGCCGCGAGAAGAACTCAGCGGCTATCAAGGTCTTAAAGACGCAGGCGGCGGAAGCCCTAAAAACGCGTCTTGAAGCAACAGCAACGGCCAATTAGCTTTTGGCGTCCGTTTCCGTCTTGGGCGTCATGGCGTACAGTCGCACCTTACCGTCGGCATGAGCGACGGCGAGGCGGCTTTCGTCCACAAAGTCCAGCGCCCGTGCGGCGCTGGAGAGCTTGACTGTATGGACGGGCTTGCTGTTGCCAGGTTGATAGAACCAGAGCTCACCTTTGCCGTTATTCTGGGCGCCGGCGCCGATGATAAATCCCTGCGGGTGAAACCGCACGCCCCAGGCGATGCCTTTGAAGTTCCCGGCGGCAACGAACTGATCCACAACTTCGCCGGTCTTCCAGTCGAAGACAACGATGATGGGGTCGTGGATACCGGCGAAGCCGTTGGTGAGTTTGGTAATGCCGGCGCTGGCCCACTGCGCTCCATCGGCGCGGATGTGCAGATCGCGGCTGCCGCCCATATCCGCGGCGAACTTCTTATCGTAGCCGGTCATCATTTTGGCGGTGAAACTACGTTCCGCCTTGCCGGTTGCCAGTTCCCACACCTTTACGTTGCTTATCAGGTCCTGCGATACGATGTGCGTGCCGCTGGGATGAAACGCGGTGCCATAGACGTGCCTTTCATGCCCCTTTAACTCATTGACTTTGGCGCCATCGGCAGCTTTCCAGATCTTCACCAGCAGGTCATTACCGCACGTTGCCAGTTGTTTGCCGTCCGGGCTGACACTGACCCAGCGGGCGGCGCCTTCGTGTGCTGCGAGGCTGTAGATCTGCTTTGGCTCATCGGCAGTGATGTCCCAGGCCTTCACCGCGCCGCCCCAGCAGGCCGTGTACATGCGGCGGGAGTCAGGTGAAAACGCGATATGACGGACCCAGCTATCATGGCCTTTCAGCGTCTGCTTGGCGCCCTGCTGCTTCATGCCTTCGTCAAGCCGCCACAGATGCACATCCAGATCCTGGGCGCCGGCCGCAATAAACTGCCCGGCGGGATCGCAGCGCAGCGTTGTTAACGGCGTGTTGTGCGGCAGTTGTAATATTTCGTGCGTTTGTTTGAAGTCGATTTTCGCGCGGGAGGCTGGTTTCTGTTTTTCATCGGTTTTCATGCCAGCAGCTCCTTAATCGCGTGGGCGGCGGGATCGCCGATGGGGATCGACCTGCCGGGCAGATCGTGATCGGCGACGGAATCGATGCCGACGGCCCGCAGATAGGTGTGAAACAGGTGCCCCGAGTCGACTTCGCGATCCACCACTTCCGTCCCATCGTCGCTGGTGCGGCCGATGACGGCGCCGGGCTGAACACCGCAGCCGCCTAATACGGTGGACCAGGCTTTGCCCCAGTGGTCGCGTCCGTACTTTACATTGATTTTGGGCGTGCGGCCCATCTCGGAACAGATCAGCACCAGCGTGTTTTCCAGCAGGCCGCGGTCGTGCAGATCATCGAGCAACAGCGAGAATGGCTTGTCGAATTCTTCGAGCTGCTCCATGTGAAAGTTGAAATTCTCCGCGTGCGTGTCGTAGCCATGATGCGTAACCTTCACGCAGGTGGCGCCGTTTTCCAGCAGTGTGCGGGCCAACAGGCAATAACGTGCAAACGCGTGCGTACCGTAGCGTGACAGGTCTTTGTCAGCGGCGCCGGCTTCGAAGATTTTCTTCCGCGCCATCAACATATCGGCTTGCCGGAAGGCCGCGTCGTAAGTGGCAAGCTCCGCCTTGGGCCGCCGCGCGGTGAACTGTTTATCAAACTGCCGGCGCAGGCTCTCGCGTTCTTCGTGCATCTCCCGGCTGATGCCTGCTGGCAGATTCAGATTGTTGGGAGCTTTAACACCTTCCAGCAGCAGTTCGGCGTGGCGGGCGCCCAGGAAGGCAGCGGTATCGCCTTTGATTCCACGTGTGCTGATGTGGATGTAGCCGGGCAGTGTTGCTTCCTGCGGTGTCAGGTACTTCGACGCCACGGCGCCTAAATACGGAAAGTTGCCGGTGGGGCGGCCGCGTTCAATGTATTCCATTCCCTTACGGTGATCGCTGATCCCGCTGTTCAAACTGCGGACTATCGAAAGCCGGTGCATCCGCTGAGCGGTATGCGGCAGCAGTTCTGAAATCCTGGTCCCCGGCACCGATGTCTGAATCGAACGGAACGGCCCGCCGTATTTCGTGCCGGGTTTGGGGTCCCAGGATTCAAGTTGACTCACGCCGCCTTGCAGGTAGATCTGCAGAATCTTTCTGCCGGTCTTCTGCAACTGTTTTGTCTGGGCGGAAAGATTCACTCCGGCGCCTAAGACACCGGCAGCCGTGGCGCCTGCCAAGAAACTCCGGCGCGCCAATAGATGATCCACCCGGTTGCATTGATGATCGCGTTTCACGAAATCCCCCTTTTCGGACGCTTAGTGGTTAAACCGGAACTCCGCAGATACCAGACTCGCCCAGGTTAGTTGTTGCAGCGCGGTGCGGCGGTCTTTCTTATTTGCTAGAAACTCAACGACGCCGCGTGCTTCGTCATTGGAAGGCGGGCGAGAAAAAACTGCGATATACAGCCCTTCTGCGGCTGCCTGGTCTTCTAACTTCACAAGCTGATCGACCAGTCCGCCGCTTTTGCTAAGCCACGATTGCAACACCGTGCTGTTACGCAGGAACAGAGCCTGACTGGCGGCCGCGTCGAACTGGGTTGTCTGACCACCAGCGTCCAGGACTTTGGCGAACGCATCAATCTGCTTCTGCACGGCGGGTTCTTCTTTGGCCGCATTTTCCGCATCGTTACCGGCGGCGCCGGTCGCCACCATCATGGACCAGACCAGTTGCTCTGGCGTCATCGCCTTCATCGGCCCGGTTGCATAGCTTCCCGCATCGCCGCGGCTGCTGCGCTGATAGGCCTCGGTGAGCGCAATCTCGCGAAATAGATACCGCAGGTCGTAGCCGTTTTCACGGAGTGAATCCGCCAGCAGTGTCAGCAATTCTGGATGCGTGGGCGGATTGTCTGCGTGCATCATATCCAGCGGCTCGACCAGCCCGCGGCCCATCATCAGCGCCCACATACGGTTGGCAATGTTCAACCGGAAGGCGGGATTGTCGTCGCTGGTGATGGCGCCGGCCAGTTGTAGCCGGCGGCTGTAAACGGGCACCGAAGCGGTGGCTTTTGTCTTCTTCACTTTGTACGATTCTTCGCCGGCGGGCGGATCTGGCAGGGGCGGCAGGTCCAGCATGCGGGGCGGCGTTTTGGCTGTTTCACTGGTGAAGACCGACGTGAATTCAACATCGCCAGCGGCCTTCTCGCCGATATACGACTTGCCGGACTTCGGATCTTTGAACAGATAGGTCCGTTGCAGGAAGGCGGTCAGGCCGTAGTAATGGCGTTGCAAATAGTCATCAATGACCGGGTGGTCGTGACACTGTGCACACTGCAGATCGCGTGCCAGGAAGAGCCGACCCAGGTCGCGGGCGATGTCGCCGCTGCGTAGTTCGCGGTCGAGAAGAAACTTAGCTGCCGGGCGTGTCTGCTTCTCTTTCCCGTCCGAGGTCAACATCTGGCGGACCAGTTCGTCGTACGGCGTGTTGGCTTCAAAGGATTTCCGCAGGAACTGGCGCCATTCCGCTGCGGATACATGCTTGCCGGGCTTTCGCTCCATCAACATGGCGTCAAAGACAAACTGCATCTGCCGGGCGTGTTGCGGCGAAGCCAGTAGCTGGTCAATCAGTAGCTGGCGTTTATCCGCGTGCTGGTCGTCCAGAAATGCTTGAACCTGCTGCGGCTTGGGAATCACGCCGGTCAGGTCAAGATAGACGCGGCGCACGAAGGTTGCATCGGCCGCCTGCGGCGCTGCGGCGGAGGCATCAAAACCATTGTGCGATTGAATCAGCTTGTCAATCTGCTGGTGCAGAGGCGCCGCAGCGTGCACTTCTGCGACGAGAAGGAACGCCGCACAAACCAACCAGAATGTCCGCATGCACAACATGACAAAGACGCTTTGAAGGTGGGATTTTGGAGGGAAGGACGAGGCGGGGAAGCCCCTTGTTGTGCGATCAATATACCGGACCCACCACGCCGGTGCGAATATCATTTTGGCAAATCGTGAATTCGTTTCGCGAAACGATGCTCGGCGCACTGGCCCTTACGAATCGACCAGACTTTTTTATTGGAAGCTACCGTCTCAATGGCGGAAACTGGATTGCTGAAAGATATCGAAAAAATTTTAGGAAGTAAAATGGACCCAAAGGCGTTGATGGATCTGCAAAGCAAAATTGTTGTCGCCGTCGCTGATGGCATTAAGTCTGAATGGCAATTCGCTGTTGTTAATATTGAGATTGATTTAGTTGACGGTGAACAAACGGAGAACTGTCTTTGTTTGTCGTTAAGCAAAGCGAAGGATGAATGGTCGCGGCGCAGCTTTGATTTGCCTTTTCAATGTTATGACATGTTCTTAATGCTTAGAGATAAAACTGACGAATGGAAAACCTGCATGCTTGAATTCGATCTGACAGGTAAGTATCGGTTCTCGTTTTCAAGTAGTTCCCCGAAACGTCTCAACGGCATACACAACGAAGAATCATTGCTAAGTAACTACATACCCCCGCCCCTTTGAATTGGTCCAACGAGGTCGTCCTGTCCCCGCGTTGTTGACATCGGGTTCGTAAATGAAAAGAGTGCTGTTTGCGTGGGAGTTAGGCGGTGGGCTGGGCAACTTACCCAGTTGAAGCCTTATGTTGCCTTAGCGTGCCGTCCAACCGCCATCGACCGTCAACATGCTGCCGGTCATAAAGCTGGAAGCAGGGCTGGCGAGGAAGATGGCGGCGCCCTGGATTTCCTCCATCTGGCCCCATCTGCCGAACGCAACGGCGCCGACGATGAACTTTTTGGTCTGTTCATCTTCGGCAATTGGCACGTTCATAGGAGTGAGAAACGGGCCGGGGCAGATCGCGTTGACGCCAATGTTGTGCGGCGCCAGTTCCAGCGCCAGAGCGCGGGTCATCTGCACGACGGCGCCTTTGCTGGTGGCGTACGGCGTGCGGTTTTCCAGGCCCACCAGACCGAGGGTGCTTGCCATATTGATGATGCGGCCACTGCCTGCTTTTTTCATCGCAGGCGTTACGGCGCGGCTGGCAAGCCAGAGGCCGTCGACGTTGATCTGTTGCACCTGACGGAATTCTTCGTAAGAAAGCTCATCAATCGGCCCGCGGATATTCACGCCCGCGTTGTTGATAAGAATGTCGATGCGGCCGAACTCTTTCATGGCGGTTTCCGCCATCGCCTGGCAGTCTTCTTCTGACGTTACATCGGCCGCCACGCCGATGGCTTTATGCCCGAAATCGCTGGCGATTTCTTCCGCCGCTGCGTTGACTTCCTCTTCACTGCGGCTGGTCAACAGCACATCGGCGCCTGCCGACGCCAGACCAGCCGCCATAGCGGCGCCAAGACCTTTCGAGCCGCCAGTCACGATGGCGGATTTGCCGCTGAGGTCAAATTGCTTGATACCAGGGAGCATGAGCGTTCCTTTTTTACGGATTGTGATTTCTATGACTGTCGTAATAGCATCCGGCGCCATCGTCCCTGTACTTGCACATGACAGGCAGGGGGCAGATGCCGTTTTATGCCTTTTTTACGGGGCTAAACGCGGTGCGCTGGACGGTTGTGATCGTGATAGCAGGCATTGCCAGCAGAATAGTCGCCAGTGGAATTTCCGGCAGAGATTAACTTTCTTGTTTAATTTGCACGACGTGTGCTTCCGATAGTAACCGTACTGGATTCTTCACGGCGTCTCTCCTCTACTCCGTGATTCGATGCCACGTGCAAAACAAACGGAAATGTGTACCATGTCGATCAAACGACTCTTCTTGATGACGACTCTTGCCGCAGCGATGCTGCCTGCGGGAGTGGCGTTCTGCCAGCCTAATGACTACCGGATGGATCCTCCTTTTACGGACTTTACGCCGTTTAACGAGTATACACCCTTTGTCGAACCCGGTTACTTCGATCACGACCTGCAATTCTTTGCTCCGTCGGAGATCGATGAATTCAGCGGCCCGCCGAAGCCAAAAACAGGCTTCTTCGGCGAATACCAGCGCATGTACATCGGCAACCCGCGCGGTCGCGGCGATATCCAGAACTTTGCCGGCGGAGACATGGGCTGGGGCAACCGGTTCACCGTGGGATACATGCTGGATACCGGCAGCGGGTGGACGGCTGAGTACCAGCACAGCACCAATAGCTACTCAGACTTTGACACCGTTACGGTGGTAGGTATCAATGCTGTGCCAGCTCTGTTTGTTTCGTTTCCGAATACCAACCTGACCAACGTACAAAACGACTTCCAGTCGGTGGAACTCGATAAAGTGTTCCGCATGGATCAGTGGGACAACGGCGGGTACTGGGAGGCATTTGTTGGCGGTAAATATGCTTACAACCGCGATCAATTCAATTTCCAGTTCCGCACGGACAATAACGCACAGCCTGCCCCCGGCCAGTTTGTGATTCTCGACGTTGACCAGGAACGTCAGAACCATATTGTTCTGGCTTCGCTTGGCGCCCGGTTTAGCCACCGCAAAGGTAGCTGGCGGCTCAACGGCGAATTCCGCATGTTCGGCGGCGTGAATTACCAGTCAACCTTTACACGGGTCGACAATTCGCCGATCGGCCTCAACACGACCCAGACAACGACGGTTGCATCACAAGAGAGATTTGTGGTGGGTGGCGATGTTCTGATGCAAGCGGAATACTTCGTTACCCGCGACATCTCGCTGACAAGCGGATGGGTTTTTGAATACTACGGTAGAGGCGTTAACACCGTCCGCGCAGATGGCGGAGACAGCCTGACCCGTGTCGGTCTTATCTTCGGCGTGGTGGTCAACCGCTAAGCCGCAAAAGTTTGTTTGCACAGCATCGAAAAACGCCACCTGGAATTAGCAGGTGGCGTTTTTCATTTCTTGGCAGTTTAGAGGAATGACTAAGCGGCCTTCTTCCGTAATTTCATGTTGGCCAGTGCTTCGTCCACGGCCATGGTTACGGCGCGGATCTGGTCGCTTGCTTTGAGCTTCTGGAGCGCGGCTTCCAGCTTGCTTAGATCGCCGTCGCTGTTGTTGGCAATCAGGCGGCCTGAGGCGCGGGCGGCGTTGGTGAGCACTAGCACACGTTTAAACTCTTTACCCGTGGAAGTCGTTTCGCCCGCGATGGCGGCTTCGCTCTTAGGGTCGAGCATTTCCAGCAGCACGGGCTCGGCGCGGATGTCGCCATAACGGGCCAGACCGGCAGCGGCATTGAACCGCGTGTTGGCGTAGCTATCGGTCGCCGCTTCGGCAAGCAGGTCTAAGGCGCGTTCGCCGCCGAGTACGCCCAGCACGTACGCCGCCGCGGAGCGAAGTTCGCCACGGAGCTTCGGCTCTTCGCCCGTGTTGCCGCGTGTGCGTACCGTTGTGGCCAGCAGGTCCAGCAGTTCGTCGTTGTCCTGCAGCGCTTTGTGATCGCCCCTCTCTTGCAGGTTTTTGGTCAACAACGCAATGGCCTCCAGCGCTGCCCGGCGCACGGCGATTTCTTCCGGCTGCCGCTCGGTCTCGGCGGCGCGGATCAGGGCGGGAAGAACCAGCGGCGTGCGGAATTCGCCCATCGCCCGGCAGGTGAAGATCCGCAGTTTCAGCTGGTTTTCGTCCATGCGGGCGCCGTCGATCTGCTCATTCAGCAGCGAAGCAAGTTCGCGGGCCAGTTCCGGGTCTGTTTTCAGATGGTCTTTCCGCTCATCGCGCAGCAGATTGGCCAGCGTGCCGGCGTTCTGCCAGCTGGCGTCGTTGCCTTGCTTTAGCCCCTTCACTAGCTTTTTGTGATCGCTGCCCATGTGTGCGAGCCAGCTGAAAGTCAGCCAGACCAGCACAATCACCGTCACAATCAGCAGCGGGATGAAGAATAGCTGCAACACAAACAAAGACGAGGGCGGCGAGACGGGTGGCAACGCGTCTTCGGGCAATGATTTTTCGTTTGCTTCAGGGGTGGCCATAAACCACTTTCGCTTGTAGGGCGGCGTTAACCGCGGGAACAACGCGGTTTATTTCTGTTATAAGGTGGCGCCGGTCACCGTCAACCTCTGCGACAATTGCGCCCGGCAATCCCATGAGGACGTAATGCGGGCATTCTAAGCCTTTTAGGGGTTCTGCCGGCCATTCCAGCGGGCGACATCTCAAAACGCCAGCGGCGACCTGTTTCTCTAAGGCGTCTTTGGCCGGTGCACCGATAACTTTTGCGAACGGATGCTGATTGCCGGGTTTTCCGCGGCGATCTACTTACGCGAACTGGATGCGCGAAGTCACCGTGCAATGCGAAAACGCTTGCGCGGAATACTCCCCACACAGACAAAGTCAGTTACGTCCAGCCGCATGCACCTGGTGCGCGGCCGCGACGGCGTAGACTGACTGACTGGAGCGCATCCGTGAAAGATTCTCTACTGGCCGCCGCGCGGCGCGGACTGCGCCACTACTTACCCGTGGCAGCGATCGTGGCTTCGCTTAGCGTACTTGCTCCCCTGGCGCCTGCTAATTTATCGCATGCCCAGACCGCTGGCAGCTTGTTTCCGCCGACGGAACTCGATCAGGAACTAAAGGGCCCAGGCGCCGGCGCCGTGCGCGAAGAACTGCCGCCCACCATTGCCAAGCCGCGCCCCACACGCCCACCGCATCCGCACAAACCAGAAACCGCGGAGCCAGCCGGGCAAAATATCGAAGAGATCCCTGCCCCCGGCGCCGATCCGTTGCCGCACAACGGTCTGAACCCACCACTGACGCAGCCGCAACATCCACTTGCGCCGCCTGCGAATCATGGTGGCGAACTCATTCAGCCTGGACAACCCGAACCTGTAGAAGGCGAACTGGCGCCGGGCGGTGAATTAGTGCTGCCAGAAATCAGCCCGCTTCAGCCGCCCGCCAACAGCACACCCAATACCGGCGCCACGTTGCCACCGGCCAACGTCACCGCAGGATGGGCCGCCGCCGCAAGCCAGCCCCTGCTGCCCAGCTGCCAGCCGGTGAACGTCACGCTGGAACAGTTGATTGACCGCATGCTGCGGATTTCACCCGTGCTGCAAGCGGCCGCCCATCGTTCGCGCATGATGCAGCTTGGCCATGCAACAGCGGGCGGTTTCTACGGCGGTGCGCCAGCCGTCGTCGCTGCTCCGCAACTGCGTCGCTGGGGATGTGCCAACTGTTTTCCTCCCTGTGGAGACGGGCCTTGTGCAGGCGGCTGTAATGCTGGGAACTGTGCTGCGGGGAATTGTGCTGCCTGCGTGGGCGGGTTCCGGGGGAATACCGGATGCCTTGGCGGTTGTGGCGTTGCGTGCGGTTGTGGTGTTGCTCCGGCAGCGCCCGCAGCAGTGGTTGTGATGGACGCTGGACAGGCGCGGTACGAATTCCGTGTGGCAGTTGAGAACCAGATTCAGGCCGTGGTCCGCGCTTACTGGACCTTGGCTCTGCAACGCGGCCTGCTGGTGCAGCGACGTAAGCTGCATAACAACGCCCTGGCCGTCTTGCAGAACTCGGGCGATCACTCCCCCGCGGCAGCTTCATGGAAAGAAGATCTGTGCAACGCGGAAACGAATGTCTTCAATGCGCAGGATCAGCTAGTTCGCATCGTCGGTGACCTGCATCTTTTGTCCGGCGGTGTAGAACTGATCCCAACGTCGGCAGCACCAGCCGTGTGCCAGGCGCCCGATGTTGAAAAGACCATTTCTGTCGCCATCGCCCGGCGGAGCCGTCAGGAAACCACTCCTCATCACATCATCGCGCAACAGGTGCGGATGTCGACCCGCGAAGTCGCCGTCGCCACCGCGGCCATCAACACCTGCCAGGCCGCGTGTGAATCTGCAAACTTAAACTGCCACCAGATCGAACGCGATGCATTCGCCGGGCTGCACGGCCCTGAACAACTGGTCGCCGCCCACCGGCGGATCGCTTCTGAAGAAGCCGCGTTGCTGGTCGCCCAGACACGGCACGCCATCGCGCTGGCCGGTGTGCAACGATCCCTCGGTCTGCTGAGCGAGATTTACACGCAACCCAGACGATAGTCGCTGCAGCGTTTCCCGGCGTGTTCCGTTGGTGTCTACACTAGACTATTCGCACCACACACTAACCCGAAGCGCGAGCGAGGGGTGCCGGAATTGGGAGCGCATCGCCGGTTGAAGTCCATTCATTCAACCAAATGCGGCCAAAAACCCTCGTTTTCGCCTCAACATCAAACGTCCCTCGCTCGCGCTTCGGGTTGGTGTTCCGCGATTAACCGTCCAGGCCCAGATATTCTGTGGGCACTTCGCGGAGCATTTCTTCGGTGCTGGTGACGCCGCGTGCGACTTTGAGTAGCGCGCTGCGGTGGAACTCGACCATGCCGTTGCGGATGGCTGCTTCTTGAATTTCGTTCAGCGGGGCCGCTTCGGAAATCTTCTTGCGCACCTCGCGGTTCAGCGTCATCAGTTCAAACATACCAGTCCGGCCGGAGTAGCCGCCGCCAAAGCATTTGTCACAACCGCCGGGGCCAAAGATTTCGGCGCCCTCTCCGCTCTTCAGCAGGTCCTGAATTTCGCCGAACGTACCGGGCGAAGAACTGATGTCGTACCCGACGCGGCAATCTTCGCACAGCACGCGGATCAGCCGTTGTGCGATCACACCCAGTAGCGAACTTGCAAGGAAATAAGGCTGCGAACCCAACGCCAGCATACTTTGAATCGCCCCGGCAGCGACCGGCGCATGAAGCGTCGCCAGCACCAGATGACCGCTATTGGCCGCACGCACCGCCGTGGCGGCGGTTTCTTCATCGCGGATTTCGCCGACCATGATGATATCAGGCGATTGACGCAGGATATTCGGCAGCAGGTCGCGGAACTTCACGCCGGTCTTCACGTTAATCTGCGACTGGCAGACACCTTCAATCGCGTACTCCACCGGGTCTTCCAGCGTGTTGATCTTCTTGGTGCCGTCGTTCAGATATCGCAGGCATGCGTAAAGCGTGGTGGTCTTGCCGGTGCCGGTTGGTCCGGTCACCAGGATCAGTCCGCTGCTACTGGCCAGCATTCCGCGGAGGCTGTGGGCGGCGTCTTCTTCCAGACCAATCTGGTCGAGCGAAGTCAGGTTTGTCCGCCGGTCGAGCACCCGGCAGGTCAGATCTTCGCCGAACAGGCTGGGGATCGTATTCAGCCGCAGGTCGATCCGCAGATCGTCCAGTTCAAACAGCATCCGCCCGTCGCCGGGGTGGATACTGTCAGAGATGTTCATGCCGCCTGCCACCTTCATGGTGTTAACAAGCTGCCGCCCCGTTGCTCTGGAAACCACCGCAACAGGATGGATCGTGCCCAGACTACGGACCTTGATTGCGTAGGCGTTCTCTTGAGCCAGCACAAACAGATCGCTGGCGTGCATATCCACGGCGCGGCGGACGACCGTTTCCAGACATTCCTGCGCCGGCAGGTCTTCCAGTTGAAGTGCTGAGAAGTCGTTGGCGGAAGGACCCGCGTTTTCTGAATCATTCATCGTTCAAACAGATTCCCCGGTTTTTACGCGTCTTTGCGCAAGTCTTATGCATTCAGCTTTTCGACCGCTTCCGCCTCGTCGGCGCCGATGTTCAGCACCTTGTGCATCTGCAAAACGCGGATGATATCCAGCACCTGCCGGATAAAACCGTGCATCGCCAGACCGCCGCCGGCCGTTTTGAAACGGTTGTTGCAAGCCAGCAGCCAGCCGATTCCGCTTGAATCCAGATACTCCGCGTTCTGCATATCCAGCAGCACTTTTTTGCTGTACGCATCGTCGCCGAGTTCTTCAGCAAAGGGATCGGAGGTCGGGGAAATCTCTTTCTGCGTAATGCGGCCAGTCAGCCGCCCGCGGACGATGTCGCCGTCTGCGGAGTCGATAATCAGTTGCATGAAACGGACCTGTTAAACGGGTGGGGAAGACCGCCGCATTGTACAGAACGTCTGGTTCCGGACACCGGCGCCCATTGGCTTACAGCATGCTAATGCGCGATGCACCGCGCGATTATCCGGGTGCTAACGGAAGTACGATGGATAGCAGCACAGAAACGCCAAAGCTAACAAAGCCTAGCACTGATAACATAAGTGTCCACGTCTTTAACGCTTCGATTTCCGTCAGACCGCTCATCTTTGCAAAGATCCAGAATCCGCTGTCGTTCATCCAGCTGCCCACCAGCGAACCGGCGCCAATCGCCGTGGCCAGATAGACCGGGTGGAACGGCATGGTAGCCTGACCAGAGACGATGGCGGCCATCATGGCCGAACCAATGATCATCGCCACCGTGCTACTGCCCTGGGCGATTTTCAGGACGGTGGAAATTGCGAAGCCAAGCGTCAGCAGCATCACACCGCTCATGGCGGCATCGCCGCTGCCTTTGAACATCGCCTCAATCGCCGGGCCGATCTGCGCCGCCGTCAGCATCGCGCCGAAGGCGCCGCCGCCGGCAGTAATCAGAATAATCACGCCGCCGCTCATCAAAGATGTTTCGACCGCTTTGGCCGTTTCGGTGGCGGTCAGGCCGCGTTGTTTGACCAGCACCAGCATGGCGATAATCGTCGAGAGCATCAGTGCCAGGTTGGGGTCGCCGGTCAGGTTGGCCCAGTTAGCCGCCTGACGCCACGGCCGGTTCCAGTCGTGAGTTTTGACCAGTTTAGGATAGGCTGACTCTAGCAGGGCGCGGTTCATCCGCTCGACATCCACGGGCTTCATCCGCACCAGGTTGCCGCCCAGTTTGCTTTTGGCCGTGCCGTTAATCAGCACGCCCAGGAACGCTTTCTCATCGTAGATCTTCTTGTCGCGGAAGATGGTGTTGAAGCCGTCCACCACCGTCTGTTTTTCTTCCGCCGTCAAAGGTTCTTCCTGCGCGATCAGCTCGCGAAGGCTCTTCGCTTCGCTGCCTTCTTCCACGACAGGCGTACGGTCGCTGCCCAGGAACCGGCTGGCGGGAGTTGGAGTTTCTTTGTTTAAGTCTTCACGAAGTGCGGCGCGGAAGGCGGACCAGTCTTCGATATCATCCACCTTCAGCAGGGCGGCGCGTTCTGAATCTGCGATGGTCGTGAACACGGTGCCGGTGGAAATCATCAGCACGGGCAGCACGACGGGCAGCAGTGAGAGAAAGAGCGATGGCAGTTGCGAATCATCCAGCGGCTCCGGCTCTGGTTCGTTGCCGACCTGCCGCATGGGCGTGGGCATAATTTTGTCGGCCAGATAGGCGAAGATCAGACCGGCAATCGCCGTGCAGAACGCCACAACCGTGCCCATCATAATCATCATGCCGATGTCAACGCTAAGGTTGGCCGCCATCAGCAGCGGGCCAGGTGTCGGCGGCACCAGCGTATGCGTAATCGCGCCGCCGGCGCCCATCGCCAGGATGTACATCAGGTAGTTCTTGCCCGTCTTGCGGTGCAGCGAACGGGCCAGTGGAACAAGCAGATAGAACACCGTGTCAAAGAACACCGGGACGGCCAGCACAAAGCCGCTACCCATCAACGCCAGTGGCGCCTGCCGTTCGCCGAACAGCCGTAAGAACGCGCGGACAATCCGGTCCGCCGATCCGGAGTCGAGCATACACTTGCCGATGACGGCGGCCGCCGCAATCACAATGCCGATCCCGCCCGCAGAGCTGCCGAACGCTTTAGCGACCCGGCTGATAGCGCCGCTCCAGTTGGCGCTATCGCCTTCGATCACGCACGAAAACAGGCTGACGACAATCGCCGCCGTGATCAACGCAATAAACGCATTAACCTTAAAGCCCATAATCAGCCCAAGCACAATCGCGACGCCCAGCCCCAGCGCGATCATTGGCAGCAGAATAGGCGTTTTGTCTTTGGCCGCTGCCGCCGCATCCGCCTTCTTCGCAATCGCTGCAGGTTCGCCACTGGCCGGGTCTTCGCCGGCTGCGGGTTTGGCTTCAGCGGGCTCGCCGGCATCTGCACCAGCATCTGCGGCTTCGACCGCGGCAGGTGGGTCGCCATCCGCAGGCACGCCACCGTCAGGGGCCGCAGCATCCTGCGCGTGCAGCAGATAGGCGCCGGTAAGGAGTAGAAGGAGAACCAGCCAGGTGGTGGGACGGCCAGCATGTTTCATGGGGAGCAGCTCTGAGAAGGAAATGAACGGTAAATACGCCGCGGCAGGCGGTTCAAGCGGAGTGTGGAAGCATCGCATACCCGCCCGCGCGCTGCAAGTTTTGTGGCCGGGACTGTCCAGAATTTATCAGCCCGCACGCTGCTGCCGTCGCTGGCAAGTAAGCAGGCCGCACGATTAATGCACCTGCCAGCGTTTCTCAGGACTTCTCACAAAGCGTCTTCGCGCTATGGTGATCGTGTAACGGAAACCAAACTAACCGAACTAACAACTGCTACGGGAGCGAACTATGTCTGACGCACAACACACCACAACCTGGCCAAGTCTTGCTGCGGGTCTTTACGAGCAACTGACCGGCCGCAACGCGGAAATCACCTACGAATTTGACGACATGCACGTACACATCCCCAGCGGAACCGGCGCCGACGCCAGCCACGCCGAGTGGAAGCTGCAGGGCACCTTGAAGATCCGCACCAGCGAGCAGGGCTCGTCCCCAAACTAACGATGACCGGCAAGCTGGACGGAACCCTCGACGGCCAGCCGGTCACGGTCGATGCACACGAACGTGACGTCCTCATCACGTTCGCCAGCCTTGGTTCGTTGTGGCAACTGCGCGGTTTGAAATCGCCAGTTGTCACAACCCTGCTTCGCATACTTCGCAAAACGGGGGTTAAGCTACGGGTGAGAATCACGTCGCTCATAACGCTTGAGGTAACACCCAAGCCAAGCGGAGTCGTGCGATTTTTCGCGCCGGGCTTCGTGCTGCCTGATCCCGCGTAAAGTAGCGCCGCATTACATCTCACAACGCCCTGTTGAATAGAGCTTCCGTATGTAGGATATACGGTTAATGGCATGTTTCAGCGAGGGCGGTAAACAGTGGGATTCGAATACAGGATCAGGACAGCACCCGCCGTCACCTCGCTTGACGGAATCTGCGACGAGTTTTTCAAACGCAGAATTTTCAGGCGCCGAAACTGGGTCAGGATACCCGCGATTTATTTGGGGAAGGATGGTGTAGGCGTACAGCGCGGTGCGAAGCCGGAGAATCCGTCATGGCCTACCTTTGCAGACTTCTGTTTAGAAGAGGATGGCACGATATATTTTATTTCTCATGCCTCTTCGATGTGTCCTGCGTTGAATGACTTCTTAAACGCATTGCGAGCCCATGGGTTCGCTCTAGAAGTAGAAGAGATTTAGTACTTGGCTCCGTCGCCCTTTAAATCTCCAATTGGCGGCAAGGCGAATCCGCTACTCAAACCGCGTCCATACGCCGTCGATCAAGCTATTCAACAAGGGGCTTGTCAAATGACATGGAGAGAAATCGCTGAATTTTCGGAAGAGACGGTCTGTCTATTCGAAATCGTTGAACATTTCCTTACAAAGTACTTCGGGCATTCAGCTATTACGGCGGAACAAATGATCGACGAGTATATCCGCCGATATAAGTTGTCCGATATTAGAGGTCTCCTTTACCACGATTTGCCATGGGGAATGGCAACACGTATCCAATATGTGATTGGATTGAATCGAGGGCCTGGTGGCCGGATTACTTGGGAAGTGGAAAATAACTTACGTAACACACCGTCCGAAGCGTTAGCCTATATGCGTGAACACTATTGGAATAAATACCCAATGTTCGATCGTTAGGGACTGTGTAGGGTTGGACTCGTTAATTGAAGGATGTCCCGTCGACGGCGAAATCACGTCGATGATGTTCGCCGGACTCATTGTAACGCTCCTATTAAGCTGCACGTTCTCAGGACGTCCCTCGAAAACTGGCACGTAAGTTTTTAGCTGCGTCGCTTTGCGTTGTTGAGATGCGCTTCAACCAAAGCCCCCGTTGATTCGATGGCTGTCCTTAGAGTGACAGAATTCTCCAGCCAGCCTCCGTTCTTCGCATGAACCAATTCGGTTAAGTCGTTTGCCCGGATGTCCACCTGGAACGAAGTTGATAGCTTCTGAGCGAAGATTACGGGTATCAGTCCCTCTCCACCAAAGAAAAGAAGGGCAAGCGGGTCACTTGGATGCAACACGAGTGATTCAACCTCGATGGCTTTTGCTTCGGTGATTGCATCGACCAGATCATTGACGATTGATTTCTGGAGCGGTCTGGTCGGCCATTCGATGCCCGCTTCTCGCGAGAGCAACTGATTGTCAATAATCTGTTCGAGCTCTCTGTACGAGCGGGTGTATCTGCCAGGCCTGAATAATTCGATGAAGGGACCAACGAGCGGGCCGAAAACGGGAATCGTGTAGTAGTGATTTGGCGGCCAGAGCGGAGTCGTCCAACTGCGCGGTATCTCAAGTGGCTTCATAACCGCCATCTGTCGCTACTCAAACCGCGTCCATACGCCGTCGATTAAACGTTCGTGCGGGGTGTAGCGGGCTTTGTAGGTCATGTGGGGCGAGCCGCTGATATAGAGGCCCAGGTAGAGGTGCTGCATGTCGTGGTTGAGGCAGTATTCGATCTGCTTCAGGATGGAGTACACGCCGGGGCTGAAGCGGCCGTGTTGTGGATCGAAGTAGCAGTACACGGCAGAGAGCGCTGACAGGCCCGCGTCGCAGATGGCGACGGCGACAAGTTCGTCTTCTAACCAGTAAGACAGTTCAAACGTCTTGCAGCAGCTGTCTGCCAGAAACGTCTCGTAACCAGAAAGGCTGACCGGCTGCCCGTCGTGCTCCAGCCCGCGGGTGCTGCGGTGCAGGTTGAATAGATTGACGCGGCGACGGTCGACCACCGGCGCCGACTGCACCATCCGCAACATGCGATCGCCGCGGCGTTTCACACGACGCATTGTGGCGTTTAACTCGAATTCCGCCACCGGCAGCCGGATGGCCTGACACTCCTGGCACTCCGGGCAACTGGTGTGATACAGATAAACCCCTGTGCGACGGTCGCCAGCTTCTAGCCGCTGATCAAAGTCCGCCAGCGTCAGCGGCGTCGTTGGCATCCGCAGCGGCATGCGCGCAATGCGACCGGGCAGATACGGGCAAGGCTCGCAGCCGTCGTAAACCACCAGTTCATTCAAAGAAGAGTCGGTCACGGTTGTTCTTAGCTCCCTC
Source organism: Pirellulaceae bacterium (assembly GCA_965233625.1). Classification (GTDB taxonomy): domain Bacteria; phylum Planctomycetota; class Planctomycetia; order Pirellulales; family Pirellulaceae. Next base: position 3,757,749 of record OZ247499.1, on the reverse strand, counting down.
GACCCTTTGGGGTGAGAGCTGGGGTGTGAGGGGATGCCTTCTCCGCCCGGTATCTTAGCGCGCTTTGGCCGGTTTAGAAGTCTTCATCGCCACCGCCGCCGGCGTTGAAGTCGTCAAAGTCTTCAAACCGCTCCGGCGCCTTGTCTTCGAACCGCGTGAAATCCTTCCGCCACACCAGTTCGACGTCGCCCACCGGGCCGTTACGCTGCTTGGCGATAATAATCTGCGCCTGCCCTTCGTACTGCTCACGTTCTTCGGCGCGGTGGTAGTATTCTTCGCGATGGACGAACATCACCACGTCGGCGTCCTGCTCGATGGCGCCGGATTCGCGTAGATGGCTGAGCTTGGGGATGTTGCTGTTGCCCGCTTCGGTCTGCCGGTTGAGCTGCGCCAGAACCAGCACCGGCACGTTCATCTCGCGGGCCAGACCTTTCAGGCGGCGTGTGATCTTAGCCACCTGTTCCTGACGCGGATCGCGGGAGTTGTCCGGCTCAATCAGCTGCAAGTAGTCGATGATAATCAGCCCCAGATGCCCTTCCCGGCGGCGGATGCGGCGGGCGGCGGCGGCGATTTCTGTCACGGTGCGGGTCGGCGAGTCATCCACAAACAGCGGCGATTTGCTGATGATCGACGCTTGTTCCACCAGGCGTTTGCGGTCGTCGTTAGAAATGGTGCCATTCCGCAGGCGGTTACTGTTCACCCGCGCCACGCTGCACAGCATACGGTCAGCCAGTTCGATGCCGCCCATTTCCAGACTGATAAACAGCGTTGGCGCCCTTGAGAGCAGCACCGCGTTCTCGGCAATGTTCATCGCAAACGCGGTCTTACCCATCGAAGGACGCGCGGCCAGCACGATCAGTTCCGTGCCGTGCATGCCGCCGGTCAGTGCATCGAGATCGGCGAATCCGGTTTCGACCCCGCCGGTGTTGTGTTCGCCCTTCATGCGGGCGTCCATCCGTTCCATCGAGGCGTGCAGAATATCTTTGATCGCCGTGACCGTGTTCGAGCCACGGTCGTCGAGGATCGAAAACACTTTCTGCTCGGCCGAACTCAACGCTTCTTTGGCCGAACCTTCTTCTTCATAGGCGCCGCGGAGAATCTCCGTGCTGGCTTCGATCAGCGAGCGGTAGGTCGACTTGTCGCGGACAATCTGCGCGTAATAAACAACGTGCGCCGCATTAGCCACCGAGTGCGTGACGGTCGCCAGGTACGAGGCGCCGCCCATATCTTCAAAGTCGCCCGCAGACTTCAGACGCTCGACCAGCAGCGTGATATCGATCTTCGAGCCCGAGTCGTGCAGTTCTAACAGGTGCTCGTAGAGCTTCGAGTTTGCATCATCATAAAAGTCGGCCGGCCGCAGGATCATGGCCGCTTCGTCACAGGCGTCGGGGTTCAGCAGAATGCTGCCCAGCACGCCATGTTCCGCGTCTAAGTTAAACGGCGGACGCCGGCCAAACAGCTCCGGCGTAATCGGTTTTTCGAGCGTGCGTCCGGGTTTCGTGAATTGCTTTTCCATGCTTGAACCTGACCATCTACATCCGTCATATCAATTGCCGCCGGTTGCTTTCGTCTTCATTTTGAAACCGATCGCAAGGTAGGCAACCCCTCCCTAGTTTTTACCACTTTTACCACCCCATTTGGCAGCTACTTTGGCTTTCCACAAAGAACGCATGTGAGGCCAGCCGCGCATGCAGAAGATTTCAGCCCGCTACAGCAGCGCAATTGAATGTCCGGGCGCCGCTCGATAGATAAGCGACGCCGTATAGCGCGTTCGTCTGCCCCAAACAGATGGCCAGATTTTGGTCTTGGCGCCGTGAATGTTACTCGGGCGCCTTCGAGCCGCGGTGGGCCCATTTGAATCCGGGCTGATCCATCTGGCGGAGGAAGCGGAGATTCAGAAACGGCAGCACGATTTTCTTGTCCAGGCTCAACCGTACCCGCGGGTCCAGCATCTTGGCGCCTTGCAGCCGTGTCTTAGGGGCGTAGAAGAATAGACGCCGTTCGGTGAGCGGTGTTTTTTCTTTGACGTAGTCGGGGTGGAACTTCTCGAGTTCGTCGTGAATGTTCTTTGCTTCGCGGAAGTCGCGGGGCGAATCGCCGCCGACTACGATCAGCGTTGGCATCGCGCGGATGACCGGGTTCCGCAGCGCCAGCGTGATCGGCACAGATTCTGACGTCTTCTGCGGCGAGATCAGAATCAGCCCCTTCACGCTTTTGCCTTGGATGATGCCTGGATAGTCAGGCCAGCTGTAGTCGACCACGGTCCAGTTCACGGCAATCGTGGCGCCGAATTCGGAACCGATCAGACACAACGCGCTGAGGTTCAACTCACCCGCGTTGTTCTTCTCACGCAGGAACCGCTTGGCGGTCTGTACGTCTTCGGTCAGCAGCCCCTTAGCGCGTGGCGTCATCCGGCTGAGGGAGCCTACTTTGGCGCCGTTGGCAAGTTTGGTGCTGCCGCCGTGTCCGCGGAAGTCGAACGTTAGAACGGCGAAACCTTTGGCCTGCAGGTCTAAAGCCAGCGCATCGTATTCCGTGCGGTTGCCTTCCCAGCCGTGCAGCATGATGACAGGGATGGCTTTCTTCTTCAGCTTGCTGCCGAAGTAGGTGCCTGCCAGCACGACGCCATCTTTGGTGGTCATCGTGATATCTTCAGGGGCCGGTATTTTGTCTTCGTCTTCTTTTTTATCGCCCTGGGCCAATGCGGTAACGGGCATCAAAGCCAGCAAGCAGCAACAAACGATCAAGTGCCAGGATTTCATGGGGCCTGCTATATATGTGTTGAACTTCATTTCTGTTCGCCTTCCTCGTAGTTCCAGACGCCCCTGCACGAAGCACGCCGCGGACGCAACTCCTCCCTTAGCATCCTAGAAAGAGCCGGCGTGTGCGTCAAACAAAGTTTTCATGTCGCGTGCAGGCGGATCACTGTACATTCTGGCCTATCAATGTGAATCTAATTTACCTTAATGGGGCGAACGACCTGTTTAGCGGCTTGGCTTGGTTAACTTAATAGCAGGCCGTCCCCTTTGTCGTGCTCCAGGCGGTCTGCGATTTCGCAAAGGCGTGTGCCGACTGCCGCGGGATTATCGAATTTGCGGCCTTCCAGGCATAACCAGATCAACCATTGCATTCCCGCCATCACCACAAAACAGCGGTCCAGAAGCGGGATAAGCTGCTGATCCGCGGGAGTAAGCGGGCGCCTGCGTTCGTAGGCCGTTAGCCCATGTTGCCACGCTGCGCCGTCGTCGCCGGCAAGACTGCCCAGCAATCGCGAAACATCCAGCGCCACGGCGCCCATCTGCAACGCGCCGAAATCGACCAGCCCCGTTGCCCGGTCAGAAGTGAACAGCACGTTATCACGCCAGACGTCGCGCAGACACGGCTGATGCGCCGCGGTGAGATTCTGGGCTGCATGCAGGTGCGGCGCCAGGCCGTGTGCAGCCGCGGGGAATCCCTGCAAGATGCGGCGCCCAGCTGCGGCGCACTCGACGGGCAGTGCAGCAGAGTGCTGAAGGCAATCCTGGTACTGCTGGGTGAATGCTTGCAGTTGCGCGATGCGGCGGCCGATGGCTTCTACGCGTTGCGGCGGCTGCGCGAGGGATTGCGTGGCGGTGTGAAAGTCAGCCAGCATTTCCATCGCCGAGGCAATGCGCGCGGGCGGCGCCGGCGTGGTGCGGTGCGGTGCTCCTGACATCCACGGAGCCAGTTCCCACAACCGCCCGCCTTCTTCCACAAAGGTCCGCCCCTGGTTGGTTACGCGAGGAATGGCGGCCTGGGTGAAGCCGCTTCGTGCTACATGCAGCAGCGTATCGTGAATCTCGCGCAGTCGTGTGCTGCTGGGGTGTTGTTGCGGCCAGCAGCGCAGGCACCAGACGCCTTCTTCATCTTCAACACGCCAGAACTGCGCGCCGCTGAAGCCGCCGTTCTGCGCAAGGAATCCGGTTTGGAGGGGCCGGATATCATAGTGCTGGAGGATGGTCGCTAACATGCTGTAAATGGAGTGCCGCCCATGCAATCTGGCTGCCTACCGTGCTAAACTCTGCGGTGTTCCATCGCAAGTTTACCAGCCTTTGAGGACGGTTATGAAGATTATCAGCGCCCAGCAGGTGCATGACTCGCTAAGTTATCCGGCGCTTATCGACTCGTTACAGGAAGCCTTTGCGGGCGATTTCACCATGCCGCCGCGTAAAGTGTTTCTTCTGGACGAAGAAAGTGGCAGCCACGATGCCTTCGCCCTGTTGCCTTCGTGGAGTGAAGATCTGATCGGCGTGAAAGCGTTCACGTATTTTCCAGGTGCCGAGGCGCCTTATAAATCGCTGTATTCCAAGATCCTGCTGTTCGACCGGCAGCACGGCGAACCGATCGCCCTGGTCGACGGTACAAGCGTTACTTTCTGGCGGACGGCGGGCATTTCCGGTCTGGCTTCGAGGCTGCTGTCGCGCGAAGATTCCTCCACGCTGCTGATGATCGGCACCGGCAATCTGGCGCCGTACATCATCCGCGCACAGGCCAGCGTCCGCCCGTTGAAGAAGGTGCTGGTCTGGGGCCGCACGGCGGAAAAGGCCGCGGGCGTCGCCAGCCAGATGAACGAGGAACTGGAAGGCGTGGAAGTGACCGCGGTCCCGGACATCCAGGCTGCCTGCGCCGACGCAGACATTATTGTTGCGGCCACGGGTTCGCACGAACCGCTGGTGCTGGGCGACTGGGTCAAGCCAGGCACGCACACGGACTTCATCGGCAACCATCACGCCACCAAACGCGAATGCGACACGGCCCTGGTCGTGAAGTCCAAGGTCTACGCCGACAGTTTCGATAACTGCTTCCGTGAAGCTGGCGAAGTGCTGGTGCCCATTTCCGAAGGCGTCATCACCAAAGAGCATGTTCTGGCGGAACTAACCGCCATGAGCGCCGGACAGGCCACCCTTCGCACCAGCGACGACGAGATCACGCTGTTCAAATCCATCGGCATGGCGCTCAGCGATCTGGTGGGCGCCGGCGCCGCCTACCGCGCGGCTGAGGGGTAATCAGCCGGTTATCTGATTTTGTTCAATGTCACGGGGTCCAGCCGCCAGGGCTGCCCCGCAGCGGGAACGGCGATCATCAGCTTCGGGGCATCCTGCTTCTTGCTGGGTGGCAGAACCACCAGCCACTCGTACACGGTTGGTTGCGGCGGGCAGTAACGCACTGCAAAAGCACTTTCCGGCTGATGCTTCGAGAGGTCGATTTTCATCCTTCTGGCGAAGTCGAGCGCAGCACGCACCGGGCGGTTCTTACTCGCCTCAACGGTCTGATTTATCTGGGATTCCGTTGGATCGTCTGCTAGCAATGCCGCCGGGATGGTCAACGCGATCAGAAACGATGCGAGCAATGCCAATATCTGTCCAGTGGTGTGAAACGACGATGGCTTTGAAGTGTTCATGGTGTTTCTCCGTGGGCATATTCTACCAGAATGCAGCCCATCTTCGCGTCTTCTTGTGACGGGTTCAGCGGCTTCAATAGTGTCTCTGGTCCGCTGGTCTTGTATGATGCTATTGAACTGCGTGGTTAACGGCATTATTGTTCTTCCTCCCAAGTGCCAGCAGAGAAGCATTGCGTACAGTTTTCCCTTTTGACGACGGCGTATCCGGATGACAACAGCCAACCCTAAGCAAACCGGGGCAGTGCCCGTGAGCCGGTTTGTCACGTTTATTGCGATCACCGTAATTGGCTGCCTGATTGATCTGTACACCAAGTTCGCCATGCTTGCCTGGCGCGGGATGGAAGGTGAGAAGCCGGACTATTGGATTATCGAAAACTATGTCGGCATTCAGGTCGCCCTGAACGAAGGCGCGTTGTTTGGCATGGGCAAAGGTTACGGGATGGTGTTCGCCGGCCTGTCTGTCGTGGCTCTGATCGGCATTGGTTACTGGCTGTTCTACCGCCGCGCGGCGCAGAGCTGGTTTCTGACGATCTCTCTGGCCAGCGTTGCCGCAGGCATTCTTGGCAATCTTTATGACCGCCTGGGGATGTGGACGCCGCCGGGGCAGCCCGATCAGTACCGGGACGAAGTACGCGACTGGATTCTGTTGCGGTGGGGCGAATACACATGGCCCAACTTCAACATCGCCGATTGTCTGCTGGTTTGCGGAGCCGCGATGCTGATGATTTATGCTCTGCTGGCGCGCGATCCCGAAGGTCCGGCCAAAGACGGCGCCAGAACGAGCAAATCCGGCGACAAATCTGAAAACGCCACTGCAACGGGCGAAAAGACCGCGGACGCCTCTCAGGGCAGCGTGAAAATGCAGCGAGACGCAAATAATAAGCGTCAATTGCCACGTAAATCCGCAAAATCTAAAAGGATCCGTAAAACTGCGTGACGATTGCGGATTTCTGACCTAGGTTTCCGATGTGCCGCTATGTAGGCGCTTGAGCCATACCGCGCGCCCGTGAGGTGTTGCGGAAATCTCAACTTTTCCCGGGCAAGATTGCCCAAAACACCACTTGCGGAAAGCCGTAAGTCCCGTTATCACCAGACGTAGCAACCTACGGAGTCACGCGTCACTTCTATGCGCTTGCGTCTGAAGTGCGCCGCTAACCTGCGTCTGAAATGTGTCGCTGATAGGTTTTGTTGCATCGGTTTCGATATCGCTCACGCTTATTTAAGTCCCTCTTTAGAGGGAAAGGGTTCAGCAAAAGTCAACAAACTTGGCGTCACAACGCCAAAGCGGTCGGGTACAGACCCGGCAGTAAAGGTTTCGAAGTACCTTTTACGAAATACACAGAATAAGCATGTTCGTTTCGAAAGCCGCACATGTCGCCGCTGCACCGCTGACAAATTGAGGGTTAGGGTTTTCATGAAGTTATCACAGACCGTTTCGTACGCAATTCACGCGACGTTACAGCTTGCACAGGCTGGGAGTACAACGCCCGTTCCGTGTAGCAAACTAGCTAGTAACGGCCAGATGCCCGAGAGGTTTCTGCTGCAGATCCTCCGCAGCCTTGTGACCAAGGGGATTCTAAAGTCAACGCGTGGCGTCGATGGTGGTTACGCCTTAGCGCGGCCCGCTTCGGAAATTTCGTTGCGAGAAATCATCGAAGTGTTTGAGGGCGACGGCCAGGTCACTGACAGTATCGGCGAGTCGTTCCCGGAAGGTTCGCGTCAGCGTTTGCAGTCCGCATTCCACAACGTGCAGAGTCTGGTCCAGCGCGAGCTTGAATCAATCAAACTCTCAGATCTTATCAACGAAGAACCTCTAAGCGGCGCCGCTACAACAGGGCAGAACCCTGGCTTTGAAGCCGCCAGTTGAAGCTATTTCGCCTGTTGGATCTGGTGTAGCTGGTTAAGCGCGGGGCTGGCCAGAACCTGCTCCTGGCCGCCGGGCCATTGGATCACCACACGCTTCACTTCTTGAATTTCGCCGAGGCCGAAGGTCACCGGCGCCTCGACCTGCGACAGGTAGCTCCGGGTTGGCATCACCATGCGGGAAAGCGTTTCGCCTTCGTGCTCGATCAGCACGCGGGCGCCGATGGCGCTGCGGTTGGCGGTGGCGCCGGTTAGCTTTAGTCGCAGCCAGTTGCCGCTGCCTGCATAGTTGTTTCTTAGCAGGCGGACACCCCGACCGATGGTGGTGACGAGTAGATCCAGGTCGCCGTCGTTGTCGATATCTGCATAGGCCGCACCGCGTCCGACTAGCGGCTTCCGTAGATCTTCGCCACACAGTTCTGCCGGCACCGCGGCGAATTCTGTGTCGCTACGGCTGCCACAGTTCCAGAACAGTTGCGGCGGTTGTTCGTACTGCTGGCTGGCTTGCACACGGTTAATCTCTTCTTCCAGATGCCCGTTGGCCGTGAAGATATCCAGACGGCCGTCCGAATCGTAATCCAGAAACAACACGCCGAAGGTCAGCGCCAGGCGGGTGACCGGTCCCAGGCCGGTGGAAATCGCTTCGTCATCAAACTGCATTTCGTCGCGCTGCGAAACATATAGGGCCGTCATTTCATTGGCGTAGTTGCCAATGACGACGCCCAGCGAATCTTTGTTGCGGAACGAAGCGACATCAATACCCATCGCACCGCGGGCGGCGCCGGAACGGTCGAAGGCGATACCCGCCAGGGCTGCCTGTTCCCGGAAGGTTCCATCGCCCTGGTTGTGGAACAGCAGGTTCTGCACGGTATCGTTAGCAACAACGAAGTCCAGAAAGCCATCCGCGTCGAAATCCGCAAACGTCACGCCGAGCGATTTAAACAGCGGTTCGCCTTTGCTGCCTGGCGCGGTTACATGTAGACCGGCTTTCTCAGCGACTTCGGTAAACTTGCCGTCGCCTTCGTTGCGGTACAGATACGGAAATTCGCCGGGGAAGTTTTCCGGACGGCCGTAGGCGTCACCGACGCCGGTCAGCTGAAAGTTCTGTGCCTGATCGCTCTCAGGGGACCAGTCCAGGTAGTTAGCGACAAACAGATCCAGGTCGCCATCGTTATCCATGTCGAACCAGCCGCAACTGGTGCTCCAGCGATCATCGCCGCCGGCAACGCCTGCCTGCAGGGTTACGTCCTGGAACTTCCCGTCCACGTTGCGGAACAGTCTGTTCTGGCCCACGGCTGTGATGAACACATCTTCAAAACCATCGTTGTCGTAATCGCCCACGGCGCATCCCATGCCATAGAACGAAACGTCCAGCCCGGCGCTGACGGTGACATCGCTGAACTTGCCGCTGCCATCGTTGGCGTAAAGACGCATGGTCGCCGGGGCGGCAGGCGCCGGGCGGGGGTCGCTTTTCCAGCGTGTGGAGTTGATCAGCAGCAGGTCCTGATCGCCGTCGTTATCAAAGTCAAAAAACGCGCAGCCTCCGCCCATCGTTTCAGGCAGCAGCTTGTCGCCGTAGGCGCCGTTTTCATGGACGAAGTCAATCCCCGCCTGCTCCGTGATATCCGTGAACGTGCTACGCGGCGCCGTTGCTTCAACCGGCGTGCGTTTCCCGGCGCCAGCTAATTCTGGTTGCTCGACCGGCGCGGTGGCAGCTTGACGGAACACCAGCAGATAGACGCCGCCGGCAATAAGCAGGATGGCGCCGATAGCGAGCATCGACCAGATCAATGCGCGGCCGATAATGCTATCGTCGCGGTCTTCCGCTGTGTCCTGCAGGTGGGCTTCTTCTTGGCTCATTTTGTTTCGTTGCGGTTGTCAGGTGACGGATCCTGGCGGCCCTCCTGGGCGGGTAGTTCCGGGGCGCCGCGTCGTTGTAGTGGGTATTTGACCACGGCGGCGGCAGCGAAACTGGCGGCCGGGTAACGCTTGCTGGCTGAGAGTAGAACGCGGTTGGGTGCGGAGTCATCTACTTTATAGCGTGCGTGCAATTCGCGATGTTTGCCAGCAAGTTCCTGCTGCTCAAGCAGTGCGTACAGCCGTTCCAGATGATAATGCGCCGAGGCGTTTTCGCTATCGATCTTTAGCGTCCTCTGGAAAACCTCGACGGCTTCACGCCAATGCTCTTTGGCTTCTTCCACACGGTCCTGCCGGTTGCGTTTCGTGCCCAGATCAAACAGGGCGCCGCCGAGTTCGTTCAGCACCATGTAATCAAGGCTGAAGTCGAAGCCGCGGCTGCGTGCGGTGGGAAAACCTTCGTCGACAACCGTCCGCAGATTCTGAATGGCGGCAGGGAAGTTGCCCTGCTGACGGTTCACAACGCCCGTGAGCCAGGCCCAGGTCCAGTGCGGGAAACCAGCTTTTTCACGATGTTTTGCTGCACGCTGCAGAGCATCGGTCGCCCGGTTGAGTTGACCTTCTTTGTTAAAGGCACGAGCCAGATTCATCGGCCCGTCCCAGCGATCCAGCTTCTCCACTTCGGCGAATGCATCTTGTGCCTGTCGCAACTGACTGCGTCCGCTGAGCAGCAGGCCGATGCCGTAATCGTTCCATCGCTGCCACTGCGGGAAGTCTTTGTCATTGCCAGCCGGCGCCTCGCCCTGGGCTAGTTCCTGCCCTTCCAGCGGGAACGCCATGGTGTCTTCTGCCAGGATGGTGATGGGCAGCCGGTTGATATATACCGGCTTCTCTTGTGACGCATCTTTGTCACTGTCTTTTGCGCCGCGTATTGTTCTGCCCGCTTCCTGGTTCTTATCCGCGGTGAACTGCATGAAGGTCTGATCGAACTTGCGGTAGTTCAGTTTCACATCGACGGTGACAGGTGCGTTGAGGTCTTCGGGCAGATCGATTTCGTAATGCACGGCCTGGCCGGCGCCGGGCGGAATCTGATGATTATAGAACGGCGTGAAGATATCCTGCGCGTTACGGCGGCTGATGCGACGGCCCTGATTATCCAGCATGAAAACATTCACGCGGTGCGCGTAAGGATCGACCGCGTTGCCCGCCGCTTCATCGATGCCACCGCTGCGGCCGATAATGCGGTCGCCGCTGCGGACGGTGACGTCGAGCCATATTTCATTGGAATCAACGGTGCCCTGCGTAAAGTGATGCCCGACTTTTAACGTGCGGATGACGACTTCCAGCAGATAAGGTTTACCGGGGGAAAGCTGCGGCGGGTTGTCGTTCTGCAATGGCGCCTGCAACTTGCCGTCGATGACGCCGCCTTCGCGCAGACCGAAGATATCGACCCGCAGAGATTCCTTCAGAAAGTCCTGCTGCTTGACCACCGTCGCCGCGTCGTTATTGAGCCAGGCAAGGCCCGTGTTGGCACCGGGGAATAGATGATTGTGGACGCTGAGCTGCTTGGCGTCATTGAAGAAGCCGGCGCCGAAATCGTTGGAGGCCACAAGCGGCATGTGGCAGCCGTTGCAGTTCTCCTGCGCCGTAGGCGGGTAGTAGAAGCTGCGGGCGCCGTGCCCGGATACGCCGCTAAGCAGGTACGAGTCGTAGTGGTTCTGTCCGCGGAGGAATTCTTTATACCGCGTGAGTTCACCCGGCAGATTCACCTTGTGACAGACCGAACAGAACTCTGCCGTTTTGTGAAACGGCTTGAGCATCGACTGCTTATGGAACGAAGGTTTCGCTTTGACCAGCTGGTTGTTGAGCCATTGCAGCATTGGGTTTTCGCTGTAGGCGAACGGATAGTGGGCTGGTTCTTCGATGGTGTAGCTGGCGTTGCCCTGCGTGGTGTTGACGTTGGTAATGCTATGACAGACAGAGCAGGTGATGCCGGCGCCGGCGGTTTCGTCCGTCAGCATGTCGAATTCCGGATCATCAAAGGCGCCGCTGAAAAACGGCACTGCATCGTGGCAACCGGCGCACCAGCGGGCCGCCTGAACATTGCCATCCAGCTTCATGGCCACTTCGCGTGTTTCTGCGACGCTGGCAAAGTACGCGGGGTTACTGAACGAGCTTCCATGATGCGCGCTGGCGGCCCATTGAGCATGCACATCGGGGTGGCATTTTTTGCAGTAGTGATCATTCATCAACGCTTTGGAGGGGATGAAGTCACCCGTGCTGGTCCGGGCCAGCGATGGTTCGAAATAGGCGGCGCCCGAGGCTGGACCGGTCACGTACCACTCGCGCGGATCGTGCGAATGCATCATCACCATGGCCAATGTCACCACCGCAACGCCGCCGGCGTAAGCCAGCCCGACCTTCCATTTGATCCGCGGTCCAGCCAGCCGGTGCAGCACGTAAAGCCACGCCGCGGCCAGCGGCAGCAGCACGTGTAACCAGTACACCACGCTGCGGGCGGCAGGCTGTTTCAGATCAAAGCCGCTGATCCGCATCAGCAGCAGGCCCGTTACCAGCACCACAATGCCAACGCCAAACAGCGCATAGCCAATGCGGATCGCGATTTTCTTCTTCCGCTTGCGGGCGGCCAGCATGTGCACGAAACCGAAGACCAGAAATGGCAGCAACAGCAGCAGTCCCAGGGCCAGGTGCCCCAGGAACATGAATTGATAGAAGTAGTTCTGGTAGGTGTGGCCCGTAAACCACTCCAGCGCCGTGATGGTCGCCAGATAGGCGCCGTTGCCTGCCAGCAGCCCCGTGAGTCCGAAGACGACGTACAGCAGTTTACGCAGCCGCGAACTAACTACACGGCCGCCCCGTTTTCTGGTGATTGGGGGAGGAGAATGGGTGTCGTTCATGGGCTGCGCGCACAAGCATCGGAGGGCTGCAAAGAAAAGAGAAGATTGTGTAGCGTAACTTAGTCGCGACGATTAGTCCAAGTCGTGACGCTCGTACATCACGCGTGCACGTCCCACCAGGAGCGGATCAACCGGACCAATTTTGCTGGCGTCTTTGCCATCGTAATCCAGTTTGTGAAGAACGTAACGCATGGCGTTCAACCGGGCGCGTTTCTTACAGTCGGACTTAATAACGGTCCACGGTGCATCGGCTGTGTCGGTGGCGAAGAACATCGCCTCTTTGGCTTTGGTGTAATCGTCCCACTTGTCCAGTGATGCTTTATCGATGGGCGACAGTTTCCACTGTTTCAGGGGATGAATCTCCCGCTGCTTAAACCGCCGCCGTTGTTCTTTCCGGCTGACCGAGAACCAGAATTTCACCAGGTTCAGGCCGCTACGGGTCAGGTTGTGTTCAAACTCAGGCGCCTGCCGCATGAATTCGTGATACTCACGATCCGTGCAGAAGCCCATCACGCGTTCGACCCCGGCGCGGTTGTACCACGAGCGGTCGAACAGCACCATTTCGCCCGCGGTGGGCAGATGCCGTACGTAGCGCTGAAAGTACCACTGCCCCTGTTCTTCTTCAGTTGGCTTGGGCAACGCCACAACGGTGGCGCCACGAGGATTAAGGTGCTCCATGAAGCGTTTGATCGTGCCGCCCTTACCAGCCGCGTCGCGGCCTTCGAAGACAATCACCAGCTTCTCACCGCTGCGTTTGATCCACGATTGCAGCTTGAGCAGCTCCACCTGCAAGAGATACTTCTGCTTCTCGTAGTTCTTGCGTGAGAGCAGGTTTTTATAGGGATAGCCACCCTGCCGCCAGTTCGCGGCCAGTTCGTAATCTTCGGGCTTCCGCTTATCGCCGCCCTGGGCGGTATGAAACAGCACCGCGTTGCGGATGGCGCGGGCGTCGTCTGGCGAGGCGCCGTCGAGCAGATCCTTTAGAACCTGCGCGATGTTCTCCGCTCCGGTTTTGCCGGGCATCGCCTCGATGAGTTCTTCGATGGAAGCGATCTTCGCCTCCTGGGCAGCCTCCACCCGGTCTTTGACCTCCGCTTTTTCAACGGTCTGCGGAGTGCGTGCGCCGGTCACATCGCCGGAAGAAACACGTCGCGGCGCTTTGGCGCTGGTCTTCCGGGCCGAAGTGGCGCTACGTACAGGCGCGGTGTTGCTGGTAGCCGTTTTCCGGGTCGTTGTCTTTTTTTTCTTAGCCATGTAGCAAGTGTACTACATGGGCAGGAGCGCAGGCTACAAAAGAGCGCCCAGAAGTCTACGCGAAATGCGCCACTGCGTTCTGGAAGATACGCAGGCCATCGGGTGTTTCGTTGCCTTCGCCGCGGGTCCAGCGCGGGTGATGCGTCGGGTCGATATGACGCTCCGGATGCGGCATCAGGCCGAACACGCGGCCCGTGCTGTCGCAGACACCGGCGACGTCCAACTGCGAACCGTTGGGGTTGGCCGGATATTCCGGCTCTGCGCCGTCTACGGTTGTGTAGCGCAGTGGCAGGCAGCCCTGGCTTTCAAGCGAGGTCAGCGTGGCCTCATCGCGCGCGACAAACTTCCCTTCGGCGTGCGCCACGGGCAGATAAAGCTGATCGATATCGCGAAGGAAGACGCAGTCGCTATCTGTGGTTTTCAGATACGCCCAGCGGTCTTCGAACTTCCGCGAGTTATTCCACGTCAGCGTGGCAGCAGGCTGGCCGGCGGGTTCAGGCAGCAGCATGCCGCTCTTGATGAGAATCTGAAAGCCGTTACAGATCCCTAATATAAGTGTGTCGCGCTCGCGGAACTCCGCCAGGGCGCCGGCTAGATGCTGTTTGAGCTGGTTGGCCAGAATGCGGCCCGCGGCGATATCGTCGCCGTAGCTGAAGCCGCCGGGCAGGCAGCAGATCTGATAGCCGGAGAGCAGCCGGGGCGATTCCCGCAGGGCGTTCACGTGCAACATGCTGGTGGTTGCACCGGCCTGCTCAAAGGCGTAGGCCGATTCGTGATCGCAATTGGTGCCGGGAGCCCGGAGAATAAGAACGTGAGGTTGTGGCATAACGCGCGGTCAGGTGGAGCGTTGCTTCACGCTCCACCGTCCCCGGCGGTGCGGCCCAAGCAGGAATGCTTAGCTAACCGCTTTTTCCACGGGCGAAAGGTAGAGCGAAGGCAGCGCGGGCTGCTCGATCATGGATACCGGCGTCGTGGGTCTGGCTTCGTTGGTCTTCCACCAGTCCTGTTCGCCGAAACGCTGAAGCTCCATATACATCAGGATGCAGGAGGTGACAACCGCCACGAAGGAAATCAGCAGCATCATGGTGTAGATGCTAAGCCGCTGTTTCTGCGTCGGGGCCGGTGCGGGCGCCGGGGCCTGCATGCCCGGTTGCATCCCTGGCTGCATGCCGGGTTGAGGCTGCATGCCTGGTTGCATGGGCTGCTGCATGCCGCCGCCAAGCGGATCGACGCCGCCGGGGGCAGGTGCGCCAAAGGGATCGGCTTCCATCGGGTTAGCTGAGTTTGGTTGCGACACGGTCACCCTTCCTCATTTGTCCACGTACGGTGTTTTTGATGACTTCCGCCACAGCCCGGTTTGGCGAGGTCTTGCGGATCACGATTTTTCCGAGGTAAGTGCGATCACGGTACACGAACAGTTCGTGTCCAGGATCAAGACCATCGTCCGAGCCAACGGAAATCTCCACCAGCGTGTTCGGGCCAGCAGCGACAGCGGTCACAATGCCATCCAGCCGCGGCGGAATGCCGTCCACATTGGTGTTCTCAGAAAGGCCCTTCTTCAGCAGCACGCGACGCATGGCGGAAACCTGCAAGGCCAGCTCGTCACTGCGTTCCTGCACCTGCTCCAGGGTGCCTTGAACTTCGTGATTCTGGTCGCGGAGTTTCACCATTTCCATGAACTGCTTATCGCGTTCAGCCTGGACGGTGCGGATGGTTCCACGCAGTACTTTGGCTTCTTCCGAGAGCTTGATGACTTCGTTCTGAGCCGTCTCAAGCTGCGATAGCAGGGTTTTGTTCTTGTTGGTTACGTCGGTGACTTCGGCGCTGATCTTCTCGGTATCAGCCACCTTCTGGGTCAGTTTGCTGCTGACCACGGCCAGGGCGGCTGCCCGGGCGGCGCGTTCTTTGGCCAGATCAGCTTTGACCTGCTTCAATTCGTTGCGAAGCTGCTGGACAGCTTCGGTCCGTTGCTGAAGCTGCTGCTTCAGGCCGGGATTGGTCGGATCGTTCCGCAGAACCACTTCTTTCCAGTTCTTATGGGTGGAATACACCGTGATTGAAAAACCGAGAAAAAGCAGGCTCATCATAAAAATGAGCACGGTGAAGATTTTGCCAAGGAGCGTCATGGGGCAGGTTCCTTACCGTCTGACAAGACAACGGACGAAGTCCGGCAGGGCCGGTTGTTCTGTAAAGTGTTTTATTGCAGTGACTTAAAGCAGCCGCGATGGCTGCAAAATAGCTGCAGATCTGCTGTGCGAATGCGTTAACCGAGTATAGTTACGCGGCAAAACCGATGTCAACAAAAAGCTGTTGCGGCTTTTAGCGCGAATCCTCTGATAGGCGTTTCACGCCCGGTTACAACGATTGCGTGGAATGCGCCGCTGCACGATGTATTCGGCATCTGGCCGCGGTTTTATTCCAGTTATTTGATTATAGATCCCGCGTTAGCAATCGCACGTAAAAAACAGGTGGCAAACCGTATGCGAAGCGGCAACGCTGCAGGTTAGGTAGTTAACGCGGATGATGCCTGCATGCAGAATTACGCTAACCGTGTGCGGGCAACTAACGACGCCCCCAGGTCAGCAGCTTTGCCAGCCAGCCCGCACGCAGCGGTGGTTTGACCAGACTTTGCTGGAAGGAGCCGTTGCTGGCATCTTCCAGCAGGCATTGCGCGGCGCGGCGGCCGCTGATGACGGCGCCTTCCATGGTAGAGGGCCAGCCGGTCTGCGTGAAATCGCCCGCTATATATAAGCCGGGAACGCTTGTCCGCTGATGCGGCCGGATCTGCTGACAGTGCGCAGTAAGCGAAAACACGGCTTCCCGCTGGGTCACCACGCGGTACCGCAGCAGCTTGGCGTCGTTGACTTCCGGCCAGATGGAAGCCAGATCCTGCACCACCTCGGCCTGAATCTCCGCCGCGGGCACGCCCTGCAAACCGCGCGAGGCGCTGATGACGACCTGATAATAATGCTCATCGTCGTTACCGGCATCCCGCTGGAACATCCAATGACTTAGGCGGTCAATCAACACCGCATGCGGCAGCGGCGTGAAAGGGCGGTCGAACCACAGGTGCACCGCAGTGATCGGCGCCGAGGAGATGCTGGCCGCGTCTTCCGCCAGCCGCTCGATCCCCTTCGCGCTGGCAAGCGGTTTCAGCAGCCGCGCCGTCTGGCGCCAGGGAGTTGCGATCACGGCATGATCCAGCGGAAACGGGTCGCCGTTGTTGCATGTGAATTCGATGCCGCCGTTGTGGGACGAAACCGCTTCCACCCGATTGCCTGTGTGTATGGTGGCTCCTTGCTGCTCAAGCCAGTGAATCAGCTTGTTAAACAGTTCGTCCAGCGGCACGCGTGGTGTCTGAACGGTGTAGGCCTGGCGGCTGAGGAAGAAGCCATCGCGGAACACCTTACGGGCGGCGGCCAGCGATGCCCGGTCGAGCGTTTCGCCCAGGGCGCTGACCAGCACCACGGCCCAGAAACGGTTGATGGCGCCGGCGGATTGTTTCTGCTCGCAGAGCCAGTCGCCGATGGTGCGACCGCTGGTTTCCTGCTCCCTCAGCCGGACCAGACGCAGCAGCGTGATCGCCAGCGACACGCGTTCCCGCAGCGTCAAATAACGCAGCCCCATAAACGAGGGCGCCAGATGCAGCGGCGCGGGCAGCCAGGCGGCTTTGAAATTGCACCGCTTCCCGGCAGCGTCGAAGAAGTAAAGCTGCTTGTGATGTTGCATCAGATCCGACGCACCGGCCTGTTCCAGCAGTTCGTGATAATTCGTGCAGCAGCCCATCGCCACATGCTGACAATGATCAATCCACTGCCCGCTGGCTTCATCCAGAAAAGAACCAGCCCGTCCCCCCGTCCGCCGCCGTGCTTCAAACACCTCAACCTTGGCGCCATACTCCACCAACGCTGCCGCCGCCGCCAGCCCTGCCAGCCCACCACCGGCAATGCCGATACGTCTGCCGCGAAGTTCCGTGAAGGGCATGCTCACAACGCCACCCTGCGGCGATGGTGCTGTAATCCCCCCCACGATACATCGCACAGCAGACTAACCCGAAGCGCGAGCGAGGGACGTTTGACAGTGCGAGAAAAAAACGGAATTTTGGCGAAATAGCGTTGCGTTGTGAGTATTCCTGGCGGGCCATTCGCAGCAACGCGGGGCGCCCCTCGCTCGCGCTTCGGGTTGGTGTTCGCGCGACTTGCCCGAAGTGAAAATGTGCTACGCTTCCTCATTCCGCGTTCTCCACGGGAATGCGGTACACCTCGTAAGCTACGCCGCGTGATCCGCGGGGTGGGTAGACGCGCGGGAATTTGGGGGTGCGGTAGCAGCGGGTGCGGTCGACGATGAGATACTGCGCGTTGTACTTTCTGGCCAGTTCCATCAATTTGCGATCGCGATGTGCGGTGATGCCGAACCGTAGGGCGTAGGTTGGAAACAGCTCTTTGGACCGCTTTCGCCAGGCGACAATGCCTGGTGCGTCCTGCGGAATGTCTTTCCAGTTGAACGCTTCGCGGCGTCCGGTGAGCCAGCGGAAAGTCTGTTGATGCCGCGGTGTCAGAAATCCGTCACTGGGCTCCGTGTTCTCTGCGATCCAGCCGCAGGCGTTCTGCCAGTGGTCGAGGATTTCGCGGCGTTGTTCTTCGTTTCTTCCCTGCGGCAATGTTTGCAGGTCGGCGCCGCAGCGTTCGTACTGGCTCCGGTGGGCGTACCAGTTCAGTAGCACGGCGGCTGAGAGAACAATCGCGCCGCACAACGCCCAGGCGCCTGCGGTGCGCCGCCAGTTTTCCAGTTGCTTGAGCAGCACAGGTACGGCGAACGTCACGCCCAGCGGAACCATCACATCGGACAGCCGGAACCAGTAATACCGCAACAGCCCGGCGGCGGCTTCCTGATTGGTCCACGTGCTGAAATCGATCACCGCCCCGACCAGCGCAATCAGCACGGCGCCGGCCACCACGCCATGCATGCGGGCAAGCTCTCCGCGGGTGATCCGCCACGCGATACACCACACTGCAATCAGCGCGACATGCCGCAAGATGAAGTGCGAAACAAAGACGTAGCCGAACGCTTCAAACACCGGCAGCGAATGCAGCACCAGGTGATGCGGCAGCCGTTCGAACACGTAAATGCGGTTCGCCTCACGCACCACTTCCGGATCCACCCCCCACGTCAGCGCAAGTGCGGGCAGCACACCGGCCAGCGCCAGCGCGCCCCCACCGGCCAGCGACGCCAGCATCTTCCACGAAGGCAGTTTTCGCTCCGCCGTCAGCAGGAACGCAAACCCGGCCGCAATTACGCACCACCCACCGGCCAGCACATGAAACGCGGACGCGGCGCCCAGCAGCAGCCACACCGGCCACCAGCGCCCTTTCTGAATATTCTCCAGCGCCAGGAAGATGCACACGAAAGCAAAGCCCTTCGCCTCCACGCCGCCAAAGATCCATTCGCCCGCCATGTGGCAGTAGTGCAGCAGCAGGATAAAGATCGCCGCCGTCAGCACGGCCATAAACCGCCGCGGCGCCACCGACCAGCTCAACCGCTGCCACGACCACGCCAGCAGCAACCACGTCACCACCCGCCCGGTCCAGGCCACCGCCGGCAACGGCATCATCAACGTCAGCCAACCAGTGGTCCAGTAGAACACCAGATGCGCATCCGCCGATTCCAGAAAGAAATCCCCGGCACACCACGACGGATCCCAGTAATGCTTCGCCTTGGCAAGATAATGCGCCTCATTCACGTCCGGCGCCGGCCAACCCGCATACAAAAAGATCAGCACAAAAATAAACCCAGCCTCCACAAGCGCCACACGCCAGGTCAGCGCGGAAGAAGTTTCAGGCTGAGTGTCACGTTCTGTCACTGGTGTAAGGCATGCTCTGCATGCCGTCTTTGGGAAATACGGTTATTTATCGGGCCGGCAGGTCTGGTTCGAACGGCGCCATCTGTCATGCGGCAGGCAGGCGCCTGCCTACGGCGTCAACGCATGCAACGTGCAATTTATTGATTGTTGATAGTCAAACCGCAACACGTCCGCCTACAACTCAATCTTCCGCCCTTCCCGGTAACTGGTCTGTGCGGTGAGGACGATGTGCAGGGCGCGGTAGGCGTCTTCCAGGTCTGAGGTTTTGCGGACCAGGCTGGTCACGGCGCGGTAGAACTGGGTGAGTAGCTGTTCGCCGACGGGACGGTCGCTGTCGAGCGATTCCAGGTGCTGTCCGGCTGCGTCGTACCAGATCAGTTGCGAGGGCAGATCGACAAAAGCGACGCCGCGTTCGCAGCAGACCTTGAGACCTGCGGGGGGGCGGAAGCCAGAGGCGCCGGGCCAGTTAGCGGGCATGTAGTTGTCGCAGCTGATCTGCGCGATGGCGCCGCCGGGCTGTCCGGGCGGGGAGAAGTCCAGGCTCATCATGTCGAAGTCGTGTTCGGGCGAAGTGGCAGCTGCCTGATGCCCCACGCTGACCACTGATGTAGGCTGCGCGTCTGCGACATAACAGCACCAGTCCACCAGCTCCATCATCAACCGCGATTGCTGCGAGACGTCCGATGACCGCGGCAGATGGTTGCGGCTGGCATGACCGTTGCCAAGCGGTTTGACGTTCTCATGGCAGAAGATCAGACGCGGCGTACCGAGACGCGTGGCGATCAGTTCTTTCAGCCTCAGCGTGGCAGGTGCATGCCGGCGGGGGAACTCCGCCATAAAGGCGACGCCCGATTCGTCCACCCGCTGCTTGATGTCACGGGCTTCGCCGGGATCGATGTCGAGTGATGTGGAACAGTAGATGGCTTTGCCTGCTTCGCACGCGGCCAGGATGGGCAACGGGCCATACCACTCCGGGGCAAGCATCAGCACGGCGTCGATATCCGGGCGGTTAATCAATGCGCGGAAACCGTGCACCTGACAGGCTTTGAACCCGTCCGCCGCACGGGCTGCCTTCTGCGCCACTTTGCAGTACACGGCGCGGATGTCGTAGCGGTCGCTGAGAGCGCGCAGAGCGGGTTGGTGCAGCGATTCCCAATCGTCGCCCAGACCAATGATTCCCACTCGTATTTTCATCGGGACCGACCCGCAGCGGCAAGGCGAACAAAATTCCGGCAACCCTGTTTCGCCATCGAAACGGGATGAATGCAACAGTATACACGGTTGTAGACGCAGGTCTTTACCCGTTACTGCCGGGCAGCAATGCGCCATCCTGACAGTCGGCCTGCGTGGGCCGCCACCCTCCGCACCAGGCAAGGACGAAAGCGCGGTTGGCAGCCGTTATTGCTTCTGAATTCGCTTTGAAAGCACTCCAGCGATCATTTGAATCAGAGTTGGACGCGTGTTGCTTCACATAGGCATAAACACCGGGTGGCAGCCCCACGCGGCTGTGTTCCCTGTTAATCCAGTGGCTGACACTCTGCCAATCGACCCACGGCTGCCAGCCCATCACGCTACAGAACTCACCCTTACGCCAGATATCCGCCCAGGGATGCCCATTTTCGAGAAGCCAGTCAGCGTAGACGAGGCGGAGCATTTCGTCGTCAGGAGCGGCTGCGATTGCGTCCAGAAAAGATTCTTCGGTCATTTTTTAACCAGACTGAGCGAAAAAGAACCACGGGCGGAAACGCCAATGGAATCTTCGCCGCGGCACGCTTCCAATCGTCAGAACACCTTAAACATCTTGGCTTTAGCGGAATATGGGTTCGTAACGCATACCCCACCAGGGCTAATCAGAAAACCCAATTTAACGCAATATCAGTTTGGCGGAATTTTACAGACTCTTCCATTTAGGGGGTTTACAGGGCTAAAAGAAACACCAAGATGTGTGCCAACTTGGTGGCAAACACGGAGTTTGCTCCCAATCCCCCGGCTGGGAGGTCGGTTCCGTCGTGACGGCTGCCCAATTATCCCGCCAATTAAGTTTACCCACCCTTACGATTGAGGCTCTGGACAACCTGCAAGCTGAGTGGTAACACTGTCGCAAAGCTCGCAATTGCCATGAACGGCGCACATTGCCTCCTTCGCCCCGATTCACTTGTAAGCGCTCTCCTCCACACCCTCATAACGGAATGCTGGGGACGGAGGTAGTCATGACAGATTCAACCGTGATGTTGAATTTATAGAGCGTTACTGCAACACGACTTCAGGAGTTGAGTCGCATGAGTATTGTTACAGCTGCCGCGTTGTTGCTTCTTACCGCGGGTGCAGATCCCGCAACGCCTTCTTACGGCGACGCGTACAGGACACACGCAGCTACTGGCCGGCCCATGCTGGTGCTGGTGACCGCAGACTGGTGCCCCGCTTGTGTAACCATGAAGCACGGCGCCTTGAAGAATCTGGCCTCCAACGGCAAGTTCAAAGACGTTGAGTACTGCATCGTTGACCGCGACCGCGAAGGGCCGCTGGCTTTCCGCCTGATGCAAGGCACACGCATCCCTCAGCTGATCCTCTTTGAGAAGAGCGAAACCGGCTGGAAACGCATGCAGCTTACCGGCTTGCAGAGCGAAACCTCGATCCAGTCATTCGTCCGCCCCGCCATCATGCGGCATGCGGCCAGGATGCAGAAGGAAAACACCGCGCAGGCGGAAGTCACTCCCGTCAGCAACCAGAAGTAGCACGCGGACGCTTACGGTAATAAGCTGTGCAGCCATCTTCGCCGCTGGTGCGAAGCAATGGCTGCACGTTCTTTGCCGCTGCTACACCTGACGCGGCGTTTTTCGTAGAATCGCGGGGTACTTCTTAGACCCGCGATCCCCACTCAAGGCGCCAACGCGTTGAACGCTGCAGAACACAAAATTCACATCGTCGGCATTAGCGACGATGGAGTCGAAGGCTTAAGCTCCGTCGCCAAACAACTGCTTCAGCAAGCTGAAGTGGTGGTTGGTTCGCCACGCAGTCTTTCCAGAGCGGGCGAAACCAACGGCGAACGCATTGAATGGACGGGCGGCCTCGACGCAATTCTCAGCCACATCGAGGATAACGCCGGCAAACGCACCGTCCTGGTCGCGTCTGGCGATCCGCTCTTCTACGGCACGGCGCGGTTCCTGTGCGATAAACTAGGCAAAGAGCGGTTTGAAGTGCTGCCCCATGTCAGCAGCATGCAGCTTGCTTTCGCACGGGTGAAAGAAAGCTGGGACGACGCCTATTTTGCCGATCTTTCGCAGCATTCCATCGCTCACGTTGTGGAAAAGGTGCGTACGGCGGAGAAATCGGGCTTATTCACCACAGCCGACGCGACACCGCAAGCCGTTGCCGCTGCAATGATCGAGCGGGGCATCGACTATTTCACTGCCTACGTCTGCGAGAATCTCGGTTCGCCAGACGAATGTGTCACCCGCGCGACGCTGCCTGAAATTGCGGAACAGACGTTCGCCGCACTGAATGTAATGATCCTGCTTCGCAACCCGGATTCGCCAGATCGCCCTGTTGAGATGCAGGGCCGGCGGCTGTTTGGTAACCGTGACGATGCTTTCGAGCAATCGCAACCTAAACGCGGGCTGCTGACGCCTTCGGAAGTGCGGTGTGCGGCGCTTGCGCAGATGGACATCGGCGCTGCGAGCACGGTGTGGGATATCGGCGCTGGTAGCGGC
This sequence comes from Pirellulaceae bacterium, assembly GCA_965233625.1. Taxonomy (GTDB): domain Bacteria; phylum Planctomycetota; class Planctomycetia; order Pirellulales; family Pirellulaceae. The sequence continues at coordinate 3,734,868 of OZ247499.1, read as the reverse complement.
AGCGTGGCCATCGAAGCTGCCCAGATTGCCAGCAAAGGCCGCGTCTACGCCATTGAAATGGATGTTGAAGATTACCGGCTGATCGGCGCCAATGCAGAACGCTTTGGCGTGACGAACCTGACGCCCATTCTGGGCGAAGCCCCTGCAGCCTGGAACGATCTACCAGCGCCCGACGCCATCTTTGTCGGCGGCGAAGGCCGCGAAGTGGCGGAAATCGCGGGCAAAGCATTCGATGCGTTGAAGCCGGGCGGGCGACTGGCGGCCACCACGGGCAGCATCGAGAATCTGGCAAGTGTACGCCGGACTTTGGCCGAAAAGACGCCGGAGATCAACGTCTGGATGATGAACTTCGCCCAAGGCGTCTTTCAGTTCGACCGCCTGAAGTTCGAAGCCATGAACCCCGCCTTTCTGATCGCCGCGGTTAAACCTGCTGAGTAAAGCGCCAGCAATGCCAACTTCGCGCTGCTCTCTCTGGAAGATTCGTATTGCACGCGGTAGCCATTAACTGAGATATTTCATCATGCAATTCACCAAGATGCACGGCGCAGGCAACGACTATGTCTACGTCAATTGTTTTGAAGAAACCTTCCCAGGCGATCCCAGCGAACTGGCCCGCAAGATGGCGGACCGGCGGTTTGGCGTGGGCGGCGATGGTCTGATCTTTATCTGCCCCACAGACCAGGCAGACGCAGAGATGCGGATGTTTAATCTGGATGGCTCTGAAGCCGAGATGTGCGGCAACGGCGTCCGCTGTGTGGCCAAGTACGTATACGATCACGGCATCAAGCAGGCGGACACACTAAAGATCGCCACCGGCGCCGGGGTGCTGGATATCGATGTTTACACCAGCAATGGCAAGGCAGAGAGCCTGCGGGTGGATATGGGCGAGCCGCGTCTTTCGCCCGCAGAGATCCCGACCACACTTGAGGCCACTTCCGCAGACGGCTTCGTGGTCAATGCACCGCTGGATGTTGCCGGCCGCAATCTGGTGGGCACCTGTGTCAGCATGGGCAATCCGCATTGCGTGATCTATGTGGAAGAGGCGAACGACGATCTGGTGCTTGGCGCCGGGCCACAGATAGAAACGTGTGCACTTTTCCCCGCACGCACCAATGTTGAGTTTATTGAGATCATCAGCCGTGGCGAAGTCCGGCAACGCACGTGGGAGCGTGGCAGCGGCGAAACATGGGCCTGCGGCACCGGCGCCAGTGCGGTTTGCGTAGCTGGCGTGCTATCGGGCAGGACAGACCGGGAACTTCTGGTGCATCTTCGTGGTGGAGACCTGCAGTTGGAGTGGCGCCAGTCCGATAATCATGTTTATATGACCGGCGGCGCCGAAGAAGTATTCACCGGCCATTGGAATCAGTAGTGGCGCCAGCAGTTACATGCCTCCGCTAGCACGCTGCGTCGCTAGCGGTGTTTGATCGAAACGGGAACGTCACGGATGACGAAGGAACTCTACAAGACGCCATTCTTACCGCGCCTTGGCGGATTGTTGTTCGATAGCCTGAATATCATCCTGCACGAGACGCTGGATGCGCAAGTCGTTGGATACGACGCCCGGTTCGACCTCTCGGTTTCATCAGAACTAGGCCCGTACATCTACCTGTTGTGGCACGAATATATCGCGGCGCCCATCGGACTGTGGCCGCATAGTCCGGCCGCCATTCTGACCAGCGCGCATAAAGATGCTTCCTTTCTGCGGCGGGTCGCCATGCACCGCGGTTACAGTGTGGTTTGCGGTTCTACAAAACGCGGTGGCGATAAAGCCATCCGCAAGCTCAAGGAACAGGCCAAAGACCACCATCTGGTGATCACGCCCGATGGTCCACGCGGACCGCGGCGGAAAATGGCGCCGGGCGCGGTTTATCTGGCATCGCGTCTGGGCATTCCCCTGGTGCCGCTCGGCTTTGGTTACAGCCACGTCTGGCGGGCGCCGACCTGGGACAGGTTCGCGGTGCCCAAGCCTTTCTCCCGCGCGCGGATCGTCGGCGGCCCGTTGCTGCATATTCCACCGGGCATCGACAAGGCGGGCGTTGAGCACTACCGGCAAAAGACCGAAGATATCTTGAACCTGCTCACCAACGAGGCCGAAGAGTGGGCCGTTGCCGGCGACCGTCGCCAAGGGCAACGGCCGATGTTTCCGCTCCGCGCCGTCAAGACGCTCCAAGAGTTGCGGCAGGCACAGGAAGCCGCCGCCCGCGCGGGCAGCGTGCACCCGGCCGATCTTCGCGGACAGGAAATTCGCCGCGCTGCCTAGGTTGTATCCGCGTAGCACGTAGGTCAGGCGCCTGCCTGACGAGGCAACGGAATCTACGCGATTTTTCGTCAGGCAGGCGCCTGACCTACCGGTTTCTACCGGGGTGAACCTTCCTGCATCTGATGTGTCTATGGGTCAAGGCATGGCGCGGCAACGCTTTGCCCGTAACCTCCGTTTTTTGAAACGCTATTTCTGGACTGAAAACATAGAAATGTTCCGTAACTTCAACGACACACAGACATCTGACAACTCGCCCGGCGGCGAGGCGGCAGCGGTGTGAAGTTACGGTAACAACTTGCTTCTCACAGCCCGCCCGGTCGCTGGACCTGGCGGGCTTTTTTATTGGACTTTTTTACGGGTTAATCCGCTGCTCTGGCGTGCACGATGCACAAAAAGGCTGCTGAGGCTGCTCACCTCAGAGGGCTGTTCAGCGGGTTGGCCGCATTCTCTTTTGAAAGGAGATTGAGAGCGATGGTGCACAAAATCCATGTCAACGTTGGCACGATCGGACACGTCGACCACGGCAAGACAACACTCACCGCCGCGCTGCTGAGCGTGCAGGCGGAGAAGGGTCTGGCCAAGGTGAAGTCGTATCAGGACATTGCCAAAGGCGGCATCGTCCGCGACGACAAAAAGACCGTGACGATTACCGCTTCGCACGTGCAGTACGAATCGGCCGCACGCACCTATGCCCACATCGACTGCCCAGGACACGCCGACTACATCAAGAACATGATCAGCGGCGCGGCGCAGATGGACGGCGCCGTGCTGCTGGTGTCGGCTGCCGACGGTCGGATGCCACAGACGCGTGAGCATATTCTGCTGGCGCGTCAGGTGGGTGTGCCGCACCTGGTGGTGTTCCTCAACAAGTGCGATCTGGTCAGCGACCCTGAACTGATCGAACTGGTCGAGATGGAAATCCGCGAACTGCTGGATACCTACGGCTACGACGGCGATACCACGCCGTTCGTCCACGGTTCCGCCATGCAGGCGCTGGAAGCTCCCGCCGACCCGGCTGCTTCGCAGTGCATTGCGGACCTGATCGACGCGTTGGACACCCATATCCCCGATCCGCAGCGGCTGACCGACAAGCCGTTCCTGATGCCGGTGGAAGGTGTTTACGCCATTGCGGGCCGTGGTACGGTGGTGACCGGTAAGATCGAACAGGGCATTGTCCGCCCGGGCGATGCATTGGAGATCGTCGGTCTGAACAACCAGCCGCACGCCGATGTGGTGACCGATGTGGAATCGTTCGGCGAGAAGCTCACCGAAGGCGTCGCCGGCGCCAACGTCGGTTGCCTGCTTCGTAAGACGCGTCGTACCGACGTGCAGCGCGGCCAGGTGCTGGCAGCCGCCGGCTCGATCACGCCGCAGCATGGTTTCGAGGCGGAGGTTTACGTGCTGAAGAAGGAAGAAGGCGGCCGTCACACGCCGTTCTTCAACGGCTACACGCCGCAGTTCTTCTTCCGTACGACTGACGTCACCGGTGTGGCGACCGTGCTGGGTGACATGGATATGGCAATGCCAGGCGACGGCGTGAAACTCTCCGTCGCTTTGCAGCGCCCTGTCGCCATTAACAACGGCGACCGCTTCGCCGTACGCGAAGGCGGCCGCACGGTAGGTTCAGGCGTCGTGACCCGCGTCTAACGCCTGAGCGCAATTAGAAACGCCCCCTGACTGCACATTGCGGTCAGGGGGCTTTTTTGTTGGTTACCAGAAAGCTTGTTGATGCCATCGGCAGGCGGAGCCTGCCCTACAATACAGGCCTAATGCCCGTGTGGAATGCTCACGGTGCGGCTGTGGGCGGCGGGCGCCTGGTAGTAGATGCGGACGGTGGAGACGACGGCGATTTCTGGCTCCATCAGCATTTGTGCAGGTCGTGTGTCCGCTGCTGATTCTACGCCTTTGATGAACGTCATCTTTGGCTTGTGGGCGCGGATGACCGGCGTGTTAGAACTCCAGCGGGTGTATTCTTCGCCCACCGAGTTTTCAAACGTACGGTACTGCGCCGTGGGGAAGATCGCGCGTGTGGTGTCCTGAATGTTCATCGGCGCGGGGCGATGTTCAAACACGCCTAATAGCAGTTCCGCCTTCTTCTTCGCCTGCTGAAGGGCGGCGGCGCGGGCGATCTCTTTCTGCTTGTCGATCTGCGAACTCCAGTAGTCGAAGGTGACAATGTCTGTCACTCCGTGCTTGAAAGAAGTGTTGATCGCCTGCATGGCTTCGGCTTCTGTTTTCACGGCTAGATGAATGTTCGACTGCATGCGGAAACCTTTTCGCTGCTGAATCATCATCTGCTGTCCATCACGCTGCTCGCGGCGCCACTGGTACACGGGCAGCACGGAAATAAAGTCTTCGACAATGTTCTCCGCGGCGACGCCCTGTTCGCCCCACGCTTTTTTCAAAGCGGCCATGTGCTCTGCGATCTGCTGCTGACAGGCGGCTGCTTCTTCGGCCTCTGCGATCACGGCCAGCACTACGCGGATGCTTTCTGGCTTGATCCGCGTTTCCACCGTGCCTTCCACCGTGATGTAATTCAGCGCCGCATCGGTCGGCAGCGCGGTGGGGCCTTTGAAATCTAAACCCGCATACTCTGAAGCACTACGCCGCGTGCTGGAACTGCCAACATAAGAACCCCCGCCCTGCGCCAGAACAAACAGCGGACAAGCAACAGCCGCCGCAATACATAAGCCAACAATCCAATGTTTCATTTGATGATCTCCCAAGAACGGTAAACCTTGCCGGATATCAGTGTAAGCCAATGGAGACCGCGACGCCCGGATTCTGGAAGTTTGCGGCAGCAAAGGTTCCTCGCCATAATGAGCCGCGACCCGTTGATTCCGCTACCAACAGAACGTAAGGCCATCCGATGCGTAAGATTCAGTTCATCGTCTGTCTTCTACTTCTCACTACCTGTGCAACGGGCTGCGTGCCTGATCAGCCGCGCGTGGCAAAGCCTCAAGTCAGCGAAGCGCCTCAAGAGGGGCCAGCAGGTGACTGGAATACGCAGCCCTTTGGCTCTGGCGAGTACAACTCCGGCCTGCCGCAGCCGGAAGAGACGACGGCCATTAAGCGTGAAGACCGGGAACTTGTGAAATTGAGTGTGTCCGAAGCTGCCTCGGCAGACGTTGCGGCGTACAGCACCAAGCTTGTCGAAATCAGCGGCACGGTGGACAAGGTAATGCTGGAACGCACGGCGGGTTCGAAGTCGCTGCGGCTGGTTGCCGTTATCGAGGCGCCCGCCGCCTCGCTGGATTTTTCGACCATCACTTGTGTGCTGCCGGATGATCTCTGGAAGAAGGTCGCAGCGGACTCGACGGCTACGGTTCGCGGCATCCTCTCCAAGGGGCTGGGGAATAAAGAATTACGCGAGTGTGAACTGGTGGAAGCCACCGGCGAAGGCGCCCTGGAGACAACACCGGCAGAGATGTTTGCCACCGCCAGTGAAAGCCTCTCCAAGGCCGCTGCCACTTACCATCAACAGACACTCGTCGTGCGCGGCGAGTTTGTGAAGCTTACAGAAAGCGACGAGGAAGAACTTTCTTATTACACCGTGGCGATGCATCTTAAAGGCGCCGGTGAGAAGGCGTTCCCCGTGCACTTCGCACCCGTTGATAAACAACTGTTCGCGCACCTGAAACCCGGCGACGAAGTTACCCTGCTGGGCATCGGCTGCGTTGATATGTCCGCCGGTGACGGGCACGCCGTTGGCTTAGCGTCGGGATATCTGCTGCCCGGCGCGAAGTAGGCCGCAACGCATGCGGCGCCCGCGGCACGAAAACCCTACGCGCCGGCCATCCATGCTGGCAGGGCGTGTTTGAAGCGCAACGCCTGGGCTTTAAGGCCCAGTGGGGCGAAGTGCGTGAACTGCTTGATATCTACAATCTGCGGCTGAAGACTTAGCTTGCAGTCCAGTGTGCCCGGGCCAAGGTCGTACGTCTCATCATCGCGGTGGAAGCTATCTTCGATCGCACGGACATACAGTAGATTGCCGGCGCCCGCCTTCCCCATCGCGGCATCGTAGCCAATCCGCAACCCGAAGACGGATTTGTTGAAATGGTAGTTGTAAGCGAACGCTGCTGGCTTACCGCCGACATATAACAGGTTCATTTCCGAGGCGCCCTGGCTGCTGGCGACGGCGTGCATCTCACGCAGAAACGGCGCGATGCACTGATGGGTAATTGTCGTGCCATCCTGCGATAGCGCCTGCCAGCTATTGTTGGCGACCGTCAGGCAGTCTTCGTACAGATCCCAGCGCGGATCGCCATCGCCGCAGTCGTCGGATGCAGGGCGGTGGCGGACGAATTTCACTTCGCCCAGCTTCTCCAGGTTTTTGATCCAGCGGCGGTAGTTATTCCGCCACTTGCTTTTCTGGGCAGCGAGGTAATCTTCCCAGCGGCCGCTGACGTCGATAATCGCCGTCTGTGCACGCACTTCTTCGTAATAGGCCATGTCCAGGTCTGTCAGGGCGTCGCGCGTTGCATCGGCGACCAGGCCCGGCTGCGCCCAGCGCAGATCAAGCAGATCCCAGCCCACACACTGCTGCGAAATGTACTGCACGGCGGCCCGCAGTACGGCTGGCAACTCCTGCCGGGAGGCCAAGGGGCCGTAGAACGAGCCCCAGTCGTGAAGCGGATAAGTCAGCACCTGCACGTTGCCAACTTTTCGTTCTTCCTGACGGATGGTCAAAGGCACAAGGCCGCACACGCGGTTGTCGCGGCTGACGGTCAGCAGGACCAGCTTCTGCCCCTCGCCAAAGTACCGCCAGTACGTTTCCAGCCACTCAGGCGTCATAAAGAAAGTGGCGCCGGGCGTCTGTGCGAGCAACCGCCACCAGTCTGAACGGAGCGTTTCGATGCCGGAAAGATCGTTATATTCTGCAAGACTGTATTCGTTGGATTCCATCAGTTCATCACCACGCGGCTGTTTTCCGTGGCTGGCTGGTTCTCTGTGGGCTTGTCGGCCATGCCGGGTTCAACGATGGCAGCCGGTTCGCTTAGAATCGTGATGACAGCTTCAGCGCTGAAGATGCCCGCCACGGTGCTGCACGCCAAGAGTGCATACAGTTTCAGGGCGCCGGGTTTTGCTGGGGCTGATTTTTCGCTCGACATGGTTTTACACGCATTAACGATTTTGACGCATGGCTACGACCTGACGCATCAGGCAGACTCTGCTGAAACGTAGGTCGCACAGGTCGCGACGCAAATCCACTGCCCGCTTTTCCAGCGACACAAGCCCCGGATGTGTTACAGCCCCCGCGCCGCACGCGTTGTGCCCGCGCCTTTGAAAGGAACTTTGCATTGCCTGAGAAAACGCACGTTGTGTGGCACGAACAAACCGTCAAACGCCCCCGCGGCTGCGTGGTGTGGTTCACAGGTCTCAGCGGCAGCGGCAAGAGCACCGTGGCTAATGCGGTTGACCATCAACTGCACGAGGCCGGCGCGTTGTGCTACGTGCTGGATGGCGACAACGTGCGGCATGGCCTGAACGCCAGCCCGGAGTTGTTGCAGCTGGTGCATGGCGAAGCTTTTGCCCAGCGGTTCGGGCTGGGCTTCGGCGCCGAAGATCGCGAGGAAAACATCCGGCGGACGGGCGCCGTCGCAGAGCTGTTCTGCGCGGCAGGGCTTATTACTTTAACCGCCTTTGTCAGCCCCTATCGTCGTGACCGGGATATGGTGCGGGCGGCGGTTGAGAAGCATGGCGCCCCAGGCGATTTTGTCGAAGTCTTTGTCGATACGCCGCTGGAAATCTGCGAAGCCCGTGACCCCAAGGGGCTTTATAAGAAAGCGCGGGCAGGTGAAATACGCAACTTCACCGGGATCGACGCCCCTTACGAGCCACCCGCAGCTGCCGAACTGGTGCTGGCCGGTGGTGAGGCCTCCGTAGAAAACCTGGCTAGTCAAGTAGTTGAGTACCTGCGCAGCAATGGCAAAGTGGGGTAGATGCGGGTGGCCGGCTTATCACTTATTTGCTGTAACTTGCTGTGTTGTGCTAGCAGATTCTATTGACTCAAAAATGGGAAAGGCGGTAAGCTGCGGCGTTAGGAGTTCACCCAGTAACTGCCCGCAGTTATTCCCACCATGGACGGAGCCAGGACGATGATCCAACCCGCCACTACCCCTTCCGCTGCAACCATGTCACTCGCTGAAGCTGCGTCCCGTGCACGCCAGGCGCTTTCTGATAGTCCGATTTATCTGATTCGCCAGATCGATGTTGAGTCGAATGAAGACGGTCTGCTGCTGACCGGCAAGGTCGATTCGTTCTACCACAAGCAAGTCGCTCAGGAGACCGTCCGCGCCGCCACGCAGGGCGCCATTGTTTCTAACAGCGTGGCGGTTGTCTGGCCGTAGTTAACTCTGCAGTACTTGCAGCATGCCCTGGCAGAATTGCGGCAGGTCATCTGGCCGGCGGCTGGAAACAAAGTGCCGGTCCACCACCAGGGCTGCGTCTTCAAAGATGGCGCCGGCGTTCTCTAGATCGTCTTTGATCCCTGGCGAACCAGTCACGCGTACGCCCTTATAGACGCCTGCTGAAATAGGAATCCAGCCGCCGTGGCAGATGGCGGCGACAAGTTTACCTGCCGCGTCAAAGTCACGCACCAGTTGCAGCACTTTCCCGCTGCGGCGCAGCTTATCCGGCATGAAGCCGCCGGGGACCAGCAGGCCGGCGAAATCGCTGGCGTTCATGTCGTCAATGGCGGCATCCGACACGCATGGATAGCCGTGCTTACCGCTGTATTTGACGCCTGCTTCGGGGCCAGCCACCACCACTTTGGCGCCGGCTTCTTCCATCCGCAATTTGGGGTACCAGAGTTCCAGGTCTTCGTAGATGTCGCCGACAAAGGCCAGAATCTGTTTACCCGACAGCGGTTGTTGATTGGTCACGCTTCATGCTCCTGATGGCAATGTTGAGAATCAGCAGCATTTTAGCAATTCGCACAGGCGCCAGGAGCCTACCGGGCAATCGTGATTTTGTCCGGGGTGAAACTAGGACGCAGCGGGAACCCTGCCGGACCTAAAGGCAGTTGCACGGCAGGGCGTTGTTCAAGCTCGTCGCCCTTAACGACCAGTTCCCGGTTACCTTTGTACAGGCCGGTCGCAACCACCTTTTTGTTGTGAAGTTTGTCGAACTGTTCTGTGGAGATAGCTCTGGTATCCATCACTTCGATGGCGCCAAACCGGGTGTGGATGTGGTAGTTGCCGGTTAACATGCTGCGTTTGGTGTGTGCGGCTTCGTGGCGTTTTAGAACGCCGGTGATTTTTGAAGGGGCGAAGCGGAATTTATTCTTGAACAGGAAGGAATTCTTATCGTCTTTTAACCCCATCGCGACTGCCTCGTAAATGGTGGCTTCTTGTTGCTGGGGAGCGTGTTCAATGCCTGGCTTAAGCAGCACCAGCGTCCGCCATTTCTGTTCGTCCGATTCGGCTTTTGCGATGTTGAGCTTCTTTGTTTTGGCAACGCGGATATCCAGCAGGACGTAAAAATCCTTGGTGACGCCGGTGTTGTCCGTCGGGTAGTGAAGATCGCCGATCCAGTATTTTTCCGTTTCGCTCTTTGCGACCCACGTTCCGGCGATCAGCGGGTGATTGGTTGCGTATTCTGCAAACGAGTCTTTGCCCTCGTATGCCAGCGTGAAGCCGGTTGCCTGATCAATGCGCTGGGCGGCACAGACACCGCCAAGCAGCGCAGGCAGCACGCACGAGATTGCAAGAGTGCAGAGGGTAAAACGGAAGGGCATGGCGGTTGACTCCTGAAAAACGGCTTGTGTGTAGAATTTGTATGATACACAGCGTCGCGGTTAAAAATGGTAACGGGTGCGCAACAGCCATATTCACCGTGCAACTGCTTCAAATTCTTTCCGCGTGGTTCGCGAAACATGTTCCAACAGCGTTCTTTAAAGTGGCCCATTACATTAGGCGTGGTGCTGATCGTTCTGATTGTGGTCATCACCGTCGGCTGGGTGGTGCTCGCGATCTTTGGCGCCCACTGGGTGTGGCTGGTGGTTGGGGTTTCGTTGCTGGCGCTGATGCTTGGCGCCGTGGTGATGTATCTGGTGTTTTCGATTCAGGAAGTCAACCTGAACCGGCGGCAGTTGAATTTTATGGACAGCATCACCCACGAACTGAAATCGCCGATTGCTTCGCTGAAGCTCTACCTGCAGACGCTGACCATGCGTGAAGTGAACCAGGATCAGCGGGAGAGCTTTCACCGTTACATGCTGGCCGATGTCGAGCGTCTGGACGGACTTATCAGCCACATGCTGATCGCCGCACAGCTTGAAAAGAAAGAGCAGCCGACAGAGCCAGAAGACGTGGAGGTTTCTGACGTGCTTCGTAGCTGTGCACAAAGCGTCTGCGCCCAGTACCGCGTGCCCATGGAGCATGTGAAGTTTGATTTGCAGCCCTGCGTGGTGAACGCCCGTGCGGTCGATGTCGATATCATCTGCCGGAACCTCATCGATAATGCGGTCAAATACGCCGCTACAGAGCCGCAGGTGGAGATCGCGCTACAGCCGCACGGCGCCGGGATGGTGCTGATCCGCGTGGCGGATAATGGTCGCGGCATTCCGGCCAACATGCGGCGTAAAATCTTCGGCCGTTTTGTACGGCTGGGTTTTGAACTGCATCGCGATAAACCGGGCACCGGGCTGGGGCTGCACATTGTCAACACGCTGGTAAAACGGCTGAAGGGCCGCATCCGCGTGAAGGACCAGGCGGAAGGGCCCGGCGCGGTGTTCGAGGTGCATCTGCCCGGGCGGCTTTCTCCGGCCAAAGGCCTGGCGGAAGCGGGTTACGATGCGGCGAAACTCTGATAGCATAGAGCCGTCATTTTCGCTCTCCACCGGTTGCCTGCTGGCGCCGGGATGCGGTTAGCAGCAAGACGGCGGATATCTTCGCCTGTTCGCCACAACTCCCCCAGAATTTTACGCTTTTAACCGGGCAGATCGCCCGCCATCTGATATGCCCAAAGACTTCCTGAAAAACGCGAAAGATTATTACGACGTGGTGGTGATCGGCAGCGGACTGGCAGGGCTGACCGCTGCGAATGTGCTGGGGCGGGCCGGTTACAGCGTGTTGCTGCTGGAACAGCATTACAAGCTGGGCGGCATGGCAACGTGGTTCAAACGCCCAGGCGGGCATATCTTCGACGTCTCACTCCACGGCTTCCCGGTGGGCATGATCAAAAGCTGCCGTCGTTACTGGACGCAGGAGATTGCCGATTCGATCGTGCAGCTTGAGAACATCCGCTTTGATAATCCGATGTTCTCGCTGACGACGACGTTTAACCGCAAAGATTTCACACGTCTGCTGACGACCGATTTCGGGCTAGAGGAAGCGACCGTCAAAGAGTTCTTTGACACCGCCCGCAATATGAACTTCTACGATGAGCAGCAGATCACGACAGGTGAGCTGTTCGAAAAATTCTTCCCAGGCCGCGAAGATGTGGTGCGGCTGCTGATGGAGCCGATTACGTACGCCAACGGTTCCACGCTGGAAGACCCTGCCATTACTTACGGCATTGTGTTCTCTAACTTTATGTCCAAGGGCGTTTATACGTTTGAAGGCGGCACCGACCATCTGGTCAAGCTGATGCACAACGATCTGATCGAAAGCGGGGTCGATGTGCGGATCAACTGCGACGTGGAGAAGATTCACGTCAAGCAGGAAAAAGTGACGGCGGTCACGGTCAATGGCCGCGAAATTAAATGCGGCGCCGTGGTTTCTAACTCGAACCTGCGTTCGACCATTTTCCACCTGACGGGCGAAGAACACTTTGACAAGAAGTTTGTCGAAGATGCCAAAGAGGTGCGGCTGAACAACAGCAGTACGCAGGTTTACATGGCGATGAAGCCGGAAGAAACCATCGACGAATCCACCGGCGATCTACTGTTCTGCTCCACGGCGCCGGCGTTCCGCACCGATTTATTGCTCAGCCGGGATATCACCAGCCGGACGTTCTCTTTCTATTATCCTCGCATCCGTCCCGAAGGGCGGCCGCGGCATCTGGTGGTCAGCAGTACGAACGCCAATTACGAGGACTGGGCGAATCTGCCGGAGGACGAGTACGAAGCATCGAAGCAGGATCTTATCGAAACGACGCTCGACAGCCTCGAGAAATACGTGCCGAACTGCCGGGAGCGGATCGACCATGTCGAAGCCGCCACGCCGCGGACCTTTAAGCACTACACCAAGCATATCGCCGGCGCCAGCTTTGGCACCAAGTTTGAAGGTCTGGCCGTCAGCCGCGCGCTGCCGCAACAGGTAGGCGGGCTATATCACGCGGGCAGCGTCGGAATCATCATGTCCGGCTGGTTGGGGGCGATTAACTACGGCGTGATCGTCGCCAACGATGTAGACTCGCAACTGACCCGCACCGCCACCGCCGCAAAATAGCCCGTAGGTCAGGCGCCTGCCTGACGACGCAACGGATTCCACCCCAACTATCGTCAGGCAGGCGCCTGACCTAAGGGTTTTTGAAGATTAACCCGCAGGTTAATTGCCCCAGTGCACGTTGCTGTTGATCAACCGCATGAGTTCCGGCGTCTCAAAGTAACGGTGCACGGAATGCGAATGCCCGATGATGCTGCTGCATTCGTGGCTTCGTATTTTGCACGCACTGGCGCCACAGCAAAGCGGTCCGACGCGGCCAACTGCGGTGGGGTGCTTCGGTTCAAGCAGCGGATAGAACAGCAACGCCGGGTCGACTTTGTTGTAGAGCACCAGCACGCGACTGACCTGGCGAAGCATCTGCGGATACTTTCCGCAGGGCGTCAGCGCCTCTTTATCGGCCGCGGCAGCGATAAGTGTAAGCTGCACCGGGGCACAGACGGGACGAGGATTCTTCAGCCGGTATCCTTCCAGCGCGCCGCCGGCGCGTAACTGCAGAGCACCGGCGCAGATCCGCCCACCGAAGCTGTAGCCAATCAGACTCAGCGGGCGATGCGGATTCATCTTCGCCATGAACCAGGCCAGGTAGTATTCTTCGGCGACCGTACGTTCGAGCTTCAGCATGCAATCGCGTAACGTGCGATAGACAACGCGGCCGCTGGGCCAGCTCCAGATGATCAGCCGCAACGGCTTCCGGCAGCCGCACTTCAGCATGCGGTAGGCTTCAAAGCCCGTGCTTCTGGCGTGCGGCGGTTCGATACGGTTGCCATGCACGTAGATAACGGTGGTGTACCGCGGGTCATCGCTGGCCAGCAGTTGTTCCAGCGTGGATGGATGGAACTTCTTACAGCCGTCCCAGCAGGAGACACGCAGACGCGGATCGCAGTTGTTGCGGGGAAAGCCAAGCAGCCGCGTGCTGACCATCCAGACCTGATCCTGAAGCGCCGCCTGCGGCATGCTGCTAGCCGCTACAACCGGCGCCGTCGCGACTTCTCTTACGACCACACTCGCCATTTCCGGCGCCGCATCAACCGGCGCAGCGGACACCCGCGCTACAAGAAGCAGCGGAAGCGTGAAAATGATGACGTGGGTCAGGCGCAACATACTTCATAGAAAATGGTTCGGGGATTTAGAGTTTTACTTCGGCCACAGCACGTAAGATTGTTGACGGCAACAGGGCGCCCAGCGGGCAGATGGCGCAGTACGGCGCGGCACAATAGTTACAGGCAGATGTATTAGATCGTCAAGTGAGTTACCGTGACGGCCTTGGTGTCATCTAGCGTGACAACGGCAATACGAAACTTGTGCCCGATATAGCACCACGCATTGTGACACAAGTACGTCATCGTGCGGCAAGCAACACTAACCCGAAGCGCGAGCGAGGGACGCCGGAGCTTGCAGCGCATCGCCGGTTGAAGTTCACCTGTTCAGCGAAGCACGGCCAAAAACCCGCGTTTTCGCATCCACATCAAACGCCCCTCGCTCGCGCTTCGGGTTGGTGTGCAACTTCAAAAACGGGTTGTCCGGGCTGTAACGGTCATCCGTGCAATTCCCGCGCGGGTTCTGCCTGTCTGGTAAGGGATGACGGGCGTTTGCAACAGGGAATGTTGAGAAAATGCAACGGTTGAATTTGCACATCGCCGTGTGTGTTGTAGTGTTCTTATGACCCACAGCCTCGCCACGTTCCGCAAACTTCCCCCCACTTCTTTTTGAAGGCGCAGAATAATGAAGAGGCTCCTGCTGACGGCGATGTTGTTATGCATCGCCGCATCGACCGGCTGCAACGGCAGCTTTTCACCATGCTTTCTACGCAGAGACGTAGATGTATGCGACCCATGCCAGGCGCAGTACGACGGCGGCCTGTTGCTGAACAACGGTCAGCGCCCCGGCGGCTGGCTCTCGAACTGGTGGCGGAACCGGAACATACCGGGCCAGTCCGGCTACGTGGTCGGCTATCCCGGCGACCTCAATGGCTGCGGTTGTGAAGGCGGTTGCGATAGCTGCAACGCCGGATGCAACAGCTGCGGCGGCGGAGGTTGCTCTAGCTGCAATGGTGGTTGCTCCAGCTGCGGTGGCGGCGGATGCTCGACCTGCAATGGCGGCTCGACGCAGGCCGTGCTTTCCAACGACGGCACGCTGATCACGCCCGATGGCATGACGATTTCGCAGGACGGGCAGCTTATCAGCCCCGGCAATGGCGCCTTCGTCATTCCTAACGCGGATGGCGGTGTCATGGTCGGCCCCACGCCGGCCGAAGCAGCTGACTCCGTACCGACTCTGCCAGGCCCTGCCAAAAAAGGCATGTAAGCCAGCAGCAGTCGTTTGCACAACGCGTCTGCGATAACCGCGGCGCGCACTGCAACGTCGTCACTTGTCAGTCTTGTATAATGCTGGCGCGACATAGTTGGCGACGAACACACGGTTCAGACAGCCCAGATGCCCGCCCATGTTGAAGCTGAGCATCATGCGGGGTGAAAAACCGATCTGTTGCAGTTGCGGGTGAGCGTTCCCCTTAAACCCGCAACAACCTGCTGCGACGGTCCACTTCCTGTCGAGTGTGCCTAGCGTGCTGCAGAAGAAACCCAGAAACAGCAGATCCAGCGGTGAATAGAAGTTGTGGATGCCTGCCGTCGTCTTCGCCAGCAAGGGTTCCAGCGGAATCCGGGGCGAACATGCGGCGGCAAGCAGCGTTACGCTGGTGATCTGCCGGGATGGCGGCAGCGCGGCAAGCGTCAGCAGGCACATCGCGGCGCCGCCTGAATGACCAACCAGGTGCACCGGCTTGCCCGGATGTTCGTCCTGATACCGGCACAATCGCTCTGCGAGTTTCCTCGCCTGAATGCGATTCGAGCGAATCTTCCAGAGATGGTAGATGCACAGCGGCCACAGCGACGTGGTCCAATCGAAAATCTCAACGGCGAAATCGCCTCCGCCTTCTTCTCCCGCGTCCACCAGCCCGCGGGCGGTGCAGTACTCCATGTTGCTGCGCCCTTGAATGCCAGGCAGCACAACGACCAGCCCGTTGCCATACCGCTGCGGCGTCTGTAAGTCGGCAATGCTCCTGCGCCACCAGTCGCCCGCAATAAACACGCCGGCAGCGAACGCCGAGAACAGGCCCTGGCGGATTCTGGTCAGCCGTTTCACTTACTCAAGCTCGCAGCGAGATTCATTCGTAACCATGCGAGAGGATGACTGTCGAGATGAGAACCGAAGCCACGTAAGCGAACAAGGCAACGCAAAAGTAGCACCAGGCCCCTGCGACGTAAACCGAAGCGAAAAGCGTCACGATGCCCGCGAGCGACGAGAGTACCGCCAAGCCGTAATAATTCCCTTGCCGACCGAAGTAGTCACGGAGCGTGGTTTCACTAACAAGCGTAACAATCGAGAGAGTGGCGACAGCTATTAGCACATCGAAAATAGCTGGCAGTACATAGATGTAACCGTCGCCCCTCTTTAGCATCGCCCACGGCGTGGAGGGTAGTTTGCTCCGGTACTCTGCCATGGTTTCAGGGATATCGTTCTCCTCAGGGTGTCCCCAGATGTAATTCGGCCCGCCGCCAGTGTTACGGACTGGTCCACCTTGGAAATAGGCGGGCCAACCATGGCCGTATCTCAGCACGGTGGTAGAGCCCCCTCCGAAATAAAGGTGCAACCAGAAATTGGCTAAGGTTAAGGCCACAGCCGTTGCCGCGATGCAGACACATGTGATTGGATGGAATCGCAACCAGCGTAGAAACATCACCGGCGGCGTCCTGATCTACGATTCGAAGCCAAGCACGTCGTACATGTTGTACAGTCCGGGCTTCTTTCCTTTCAGAAACTTGGCGGCGGCAAGTGCGCCTGCGGCGTAGCAGTCGCGGTTGGTGGCGCCGACTTTGATCTCGAGAGTTTCTCCCAGCACCCCGAACACGATGGTGTGCTGCCCAGGATCGTCGCCGGTGCGGATGGCGTGGTAGCCGATCTCTTCATGCGGCCGTTCTCCCGTATCGCCGTGGCGGCCGTGGGTGTGGGCGGTGTGGCCCATCTTGGCGGCAATGAGTTCGCCGAATTTCAAGGCGGTGCCGCTGGGGGCGTCTTTCTTGAATCGATGATGCCGCTCCAGAATTTCTACATCGCAACCGCCGGGATGATTGGCGAGCGCGGCGCCGGCCATTTCTGAAAGCTTCATGGCCAGATTGACGGTCAGGCTCATATTGGGCGCCCACACCACGGGAATGGTTTCGGCCGCGTGCCGGATATCTTCCTGTTGCTCCGGCGACAGCCCGGTGGTGGCCATCACCAGCGGCACGCCATTGCCCGTGCATTCAGCGGTAATCGCGGCGGCGCCGTCGGGAGTGGAAAAATCGATCACGGCGTCGATGGAGCCGTTCAGATTGGTGGTGAGCATCACGCCCAGTTCATCAATACCCGCTAGCAGTCCGGCGTCTTTCCCCAGACTGGGGTGATTGGGGTTCTCAACCGCGTCGACGATCTGAATCTCGGGATCACTGGCGCCAAGGGCGATCACCCGGCAGCCCATGCGGCCGCCTGCGCCATGCACGGCGATGTTTGTTTTCATTGTTACGACTCCATGTACGGCGCGGCCGTTGGCCCGTGTTGAGGGCGGTGCTGTAGAAACCAAAGATAGACGTAAGGTAACATCTCGTAGGGTTGCACGTAAGCTTTGGTCTGCACCATACTACGAAGCCAACCGAGGAAGAATGGTTTTGCCGGGAAAGTGGTCTGGCTACCTGCCTGACGATGGTTCGGGTGAACTGCGATGCAATGTCAGGCAGGCGCCTGACCTACTGGATTACTGAACTAGATAGCCATTGCACCCTCAATAAATCTGGTTTGCGTTAACCTTTATGAAGGCCCTTTGACGTGTGGACTCTCGCCCTCGAAACCTCCACTCCTGCATCTTCTATCGCCTTGTTACGCGATGGCGAAACGGTTGAGCTAACCCGTCTCGATGGCGACGCGAGAACGGCTGCGGCCATTACACCTGCCATCGCCGGTATGCTAAATCGGCACGAGTTAAAGCCGGGTGACATTGGCCTAGTGGCTGTCAGTCAGGGACCGGGTTCTTTCACGGGTTTGCGGATCGGAATTACCACCGCCCGCGTTTTTGCATACGCCGCCGGCGCCGATGTTATTGCGGTCGATACGATCGAAGTGCTGGCAGCGCAAGCGAAGCCGCAGGATGCGCCGCTGCGGATTGTTATCGACGCTCAGCGCGGGCAGGTAGTTAGCGTGGCGTTCTCCGCCACGGGCGAGCGGCTACAAACGCAGACGCTGGATGTTCCGCAGTGGCTGAAAACACTGGCGCCGGAAGAAATTGTTTCCGGCCCGGTGCTCGCGAAGCTGGCGCCACGGATCGGCGATTTTGCGCGTCTGGCGCCTGAAGACGCTTGGACACCTAACGCAGAAACCACGGGAAAACTGGCGTGGGCAAAGCATCAACAGGGCGCCCGTGATGACCTTTGGCGGATCGAGCCAAAGTACCACCGGGCAAGTGCGGCCGAAGAAAAAGCAGACGCTGCCAAAAAGGCCACCGGCAAGTAGGGCCGTAGGTCAGGCACCTGCCTGACATCGTTTGAGGTTGATTGCGTTGCTTCCTCTCTCTAGCTAATTCATGCTGGCGGGCCGGTGCTGCCGGCGACTCATTTTTCCGCCTTGACGCTTGTGAAGGCGCCCTTTAGTATCCGCGCGCTGCCTGGGGTTTTGCGTCCGGGTTCGCTGTGCGGAAACGCGTAAAATGAGGAATTGTGGTGAAGTGGCTCAGAATGTCTACATCCTGGCGCTACGAACCGCCGAATGAATGGAATAATCAGAATCGCCCGCATAACCGCTAAAAACCTGGATATTGCGGCCTCCCTTTTCTCCCACTTATCAACCGGCACTATCACGCGATGCGCGGCGTAGAATGTCGCAGGGCTTATTGCGTGGATTACGGGAATCGAACCATGCGTGTGAACTTGTCTTCTAAACTGGCGATACTGGCGGTCTGTGGCGCCGTGACGGTTTCGGCGACGGGGTGTGCAGGGTCCGGTTCGTGGGGCGCCCCGATGAACATGTTCGCATGGGGCAAAGGCGATGCAGCCGAACTGCCAGAGCCACCCTCGGTAGGCTCACGTCCCACTGCCACGGCAACCGCAGCCAACACATCCGAACCGCAGATCAGCATTCCAGACACCCCGACCGGACCTCCCGGCGGCGGCCCTGGCGGCGAGGTTCCCGGTGCACCTGCCGGCGGCTATGCTTCTACTGATCCTTCCACCTACGCCCCCAACATGCCCGGTGATTACGGACCGGGCGACACCGGACCCATCGGCGGACGCGCCGGCGTCGCCGCGCAGGCTGGCGCCTATGCTTCCACGCGGCCCGATGCACCTGCCGGCGCTTACGGCGGTGCTGGCTACACAGCCGATGCCCGCAATGCAGCAGGTGGCGGCAACGGCGGCTACAACCCCGGCGGCGCAACAGGCGGTTACCCCGCAGGGCAAGGTTATCCTTCACCTGACGCCTACCAGCCCGGCAACAATGCCCCGGCAGGTAACGGCGGATTCCAGCCCAATGCAGGCGGCTACCCTCAAACACCAGCCGCCCAGGGCGGATATCCTTCCGCCCAGGGTGGATATCCTTCCGGCCAAGGTGGATATCAGGGCGGATATTCTGCACCTCAAGGCGGATACTCTTATCCTCCGGCCAGCGGCGACTATTCGAACAACAGCACACGTAATCCCAATTCACCTGCCAGCCAGCAACTGCTCGGTAAGGCAGGCGCCGCTACCGGTCCCGGCGCCAACTATGGCAATACAACGGCTATCGGCGATTCACCCGCCACAGGCGGTGCACCACCAGCATCGCTGCTCCAGGCAGCAGGCGGCTTCCGTCCGGGTAGCACCAACGTGGCAGGTGTAGGCCAGGTTGCACCCGCCGGTCACAACGGACAGACACAACCAGGCGAAGACGTGCGGCAGGCATCTTATGACAACGCACCCGCCAGTGGCGGCCAGTTCCAGCCACAAGGCGGTTCGTTCACCGGCCGCAATTTCTAGTGCTTGCTAGTGCATGATCCTAGCGTGGGCGAAGCTCACCCATTTTGTCGGCTTGGATCGTTTCGCCCGTATCGACGTTATACGCCGTCAGGTATCCGTTGCCGAAGCAATGCGTATCGATGCAGATAACGTGGTCCAGGTCAAACACGTCGCCCGAAATCTGCGGCGTGTGCCCGACGAAAACCACCTTCTTTGAGAAGTGCGGCGCCGGGCGGGAATGCGATAGATGCCGCCAGTAAAGTAGTTCGTCCGGCTGATCCATCATCGGCAGGCTGCCATCGTAATTGGCGTGAACGAAGATATTCTGCGGCGTCTCGTAGTACGGCAGGCAACTGCGCATGAATTCGATGTGCTGCGGCGGGATATCTTCAAACTGACCGCCGTAGCTTTCCACCGTCGTGTCGCCGCCGACCTGCATCCAGAATAGCCGCTTATCGATCGATTTCAGCGAGTCGAGAAGCAGCACTTCATGGTTACCCTTGAGTGTCACAAGCTGACACTGCGGCTTCAAGTCCAGCAGTTGCTCGATGACCTGCCGGCTGGCCGGGCCGCGGTCAATATAGTCGCCCAGCATGATGATGCGGTCATCCGGCTGCGGAGCGATGGCGGCAATGACCGTCTGCAGTGCGTCGGCACAGCCGTGGACGTCGCCTATTGCGAAGGTACGCGCCACACGTTTGTTGGTTGTGGTCATACAGCTGCTGCTTATTTGCGGAGAAAGACCGAGGCGCCAGTCATGCTCGCCCCAGCCAACGCGATGAACGCGCCGATGCCGCCCACAATCTGATAGGTCTGCATGATCTCCTGCGCCTGAAGCCAGCCTGGCTTGCCGGTGCGGACCAGGCCGTCACGGGTGACTTCGTCCCAGATCGCCAGCATCTCTACTCCGCCCGCCTGCTCCAGGCGTTCGTTGGACTCAGGCGTGTAATAGATCTGGTCCAGTGTTGGCCGCTCTGCGTTGTACTTGGAAGACTCCCAGAAGAAGTAGCTGGCGATTCCCAGACCCACCAGCACGCAAACGATGCCGCCTACGAACAGACCGCCTTGCACCGGACTCCACGCGGCTTTATCCGCTGGCTTCTTCTCTGTCTTGCGTTCCGCAGGCTCCAGCTTGCTGATCTCGCGGAACTTAGGCACTTCCAGAGATTCGCCACAGGAGCTGCAATTCACCGTCTGGCCAGCCTGGCGCGGCTCGATCACCACATAGTCGCCACAGGGGCAAGGCAGATTGTACTTAGGCATCGGGACAGACGTTCTTTTGAATCATGGGGACTGAAGGCGTTTTGTGCAGCACTCATTATATCTAAGGTCCGGCGTGCTACCACGGACGCGGTATGCGGCGGATTTACCCTGGCGCGGCAGACCCGCGATTGGCCCACCACGGCAGGCTGATGCCGCCATCGACCAGCAGTGTTGAACCGGTCATATAGTCCTGAGCCGGATCGCACATGAACAGGATGCTCCGCGCCATTTCTTCCGGTGTTCCAAGACGACCCAGCGGGATCTTTCCACCAGCGACTTCCAGCGTTTCTTCGCTGGCGAATTTGCGTTCGCCCGGTGTATCGGTCCAGCCCGGCTGAATGATATTCACGCGGACGCCGAATTCGGAAAGCTCGATCGCCGCGGTTTTCGACATGTGTTCGATCGCCGCTTTGGACATGTTGTACGCCATCGCCCGCGGCGCCGGTATGAATGCGTGCGGGGAACTGACCATCACAATCGCGCCGGACTTCTGCTGAATCATGGGCGCCGACGCGGCCCGGAGCAGATGAAACGCGCCCCACATGGTCACATCGACCGTGCGGCGGAAACCGTCAAGATCGGCCTCGTAAAATAGTTCACGGTCGCTGTAAGCCGCGTTGCTAACGGCGATATCGAGGCTGCCAAACTTCTCCACCGCAGCGGCGACCATGCTTTCGACCGCGTTGAAATCGGCGACATCCGCCTGAAAGCTGATCGCCTGACTGCCTGCCTGTTCAATGGCCTGGACAACTTCGGCGGCTTTATCCGGGTTGCTGCGATAGTTCACCACCACCTTGGCCCCGGCCTGTCCCAGGGCGATGGCGGTCGCGCGACCGATGCCCAAACTGGCGCCGGTGACAACAGCAGTAAGTCCGTCTAATGCGGGTTGCGGCATGTTTACTCTCAATCATTGCAGGGAGGCATATCTAGCGACGCTCATGCTAACCGCTGCTGGGCAGATGCTCAATTCGCCTACCCACCGCCGGGTGGCGTCCGGAGCCACGCAAAGAATTCACTTGACTCAAGTACGAATGTACGTATAACCTCTGCAAGTACATTTGTAGTTGAGCGATACATAGCACGTTGAATTCACTAACGTCGTAGGGCAGGCTCCGCCTGCCGTATGACAGATAGCGCTAGTCGAACGAGTAGATCGGGTGCCTGCCTGGCACTGGTTGGGGTGGATCCTTTTATGTTGTCAGGCGGAGCCTGACCTACGGCAGATAAGTGATTCAGCCTGCCATTTAACAATGGTCAAACCACAACAGAAATCAGGGATATCTACATGGGCGAGCGACCGGCTTTATCACGCGGCGAACTTGAAGTCGCGCGGCTGCTGTGGGAGCTTGAAAACGCCACGGTCCGGCAGGTGTTCGAAGCGCTGCCGGCAGATCGCGAGATCGACTTCACCACCGTGCAGACGTATCTACGCCGTCTCGAAACCAAGGGCTACGCCAACGCCCGCCTTGAAGGGCGGGTGCGGGTTTATTCACCGCGTGTGAAGGCCCGCACCGTGATCCGCGAAACGATTGACGATCTGGTTGAACGCTTGTTCGGCGGCGATTCGCTACCGCTGATGAAACATCTGATCGAGCAGCGGCGCGTTAGCAGTAGCGACCTGACGGAACTGCGGCATCTGATCGACCGGCTGGAGGAGGAAGGCGATGACAACGCTTCTTAATTCTGCGGTGTCGTTTAGTCAGTGGGCGTGCACGCACCTTTGGACTCAGTTCTGGCAGATCACGCTGCTGGCGGTGGTCCTGCTGGTGGTCACTCGCATGCTCGCGAAAAATCGTCCGCACCTGGCCCACATGCTCTGGTTCCTGCTGCTGCTGAAATGCGTCACGCCGCCCTGGTGGAGCAGCCCCAGCGGCGTGTTCTGCTGGATGCAGCCGGCGGCCGATACGCAGCCTGCCGGAGTAGAAGTCCAAGCGCTGCATGGAGAAGTTGTTTCCGTCAAAGCGGTGAAAGCCCTGGCAACGGACCTACCCCCCAGAACCGCACCGGAACCCGCCTATGCGGCCATCGCCATGAAGCCTGCCGAAACGGGCGCCGTGGAGTCAATCGACTGGCGGCAGGTGGCCGTGGCGGCGGCGTGCGGCGTCTGGCTGTTGGGCGGCGTCGTTGTTTTGGGGACGACTTATTACCGCTGGCGCCGGGTGCGATGGTGCATCTATGAAGGCGGCGTGCGTCATGACCCGGCGTTAGACGCCATGGTGAAAGAGCTATCGCAGAAGATGGGGCTGCGTCGTGAGGTGCAGCTGATAGTGACGCCCGGCCTAGTGGGCCCCGCCGTGGTGGGCATCTTAAGGCCGTTGATTATTCTGCCCGAATTAATTGCCAGCAGCCGCACCCCAGAGCAGCTTCAGCCGGTTATCGCCCACGAGTTAATGCACGTCCGGCGCGGCGATCTCTGGACCGGCATGCTGCAGCTTGTGTGCATGGGGCTGTGGTGGTTTCATCCGCTGGTGTGGCTGGCGGGGCGCCTGCTTTCGCGCGAAGCGGAACGGTGCTGCGATGAACAGGCGATTGCGATGACCGGCTGCACGCCATCCACCTACGCACGCAGCCTGCTGGACGTGCTCGAACTGAAACACAAGTTAACCCCCGTTCCCGCCTTCCCGGGTGTCCGCCCGGTGGAGGTAACAACCCGCAGATTGGAGAGAATCATGAGTTTACGGCAAGGATGTCGGCGCACCGCCCCCTGGTGGTGCTGGGTCGTTCTTCTGGGACTAGCCCTGGTAACGCTGCCCGGCGCGGCCTTTGTTGTGACGGCGGCGGAAGACGCCCCCAGTCACGGTGACTTATCCGGCGGCGCCCTGGTGACAGAACCTGACACAACCGTTCCGCCGCGCCCCGGCAGCCGGTTGGTTGCGCCAGGCCCACCTGTCTTCGAGCAGTTTAACGTCAAGAAGCTGATCGACCGGTTGGTTGAACGTCACAAATTCACCCGCGAACAGGCCCGCAGCTATGTGAGGAATGAGGTGCTGTTCGCCGCTGTCACTCCTCGCAAAGCGGACGGGAAGGTTCAACCTTTTACGGGCCAGATCAAGTGGTTCCCCGGCGACATTCTCATCGTCCGCGATGTTCCAGCGGTCCTGGAGAACATCCGCAAGCACTTAGAATTCGCTACACGCTATGGCTTCTTGCAGGTAAGTGTCGAAACACGTTTCATCAGTATGCCGCGTGAGAAACTGGCGGTCTTTGGCACTGAATTCGCGCAGTTGCACAGCGTTGCAAACCCCGGTGATGACCGGACGGATGCGATGTGGAAACTAGTTCCTGCTGGCGGCAGTGGTGTCAAAGCGCGGTTTATGACGGAATGGAGCGAGCCCGTCGCCGTGGGAACCATCCGTCAGAAGAATTTCCTCAAGGCATTACAACTGGTGCAGGGCGACGCGCGTTGCAACACGATGATGGCGCCAAAACTCCGGCTGTCTAGCGGACAGAACGCAACGGTTGAGAACGCGACGCAGCGGCCCTTTGTTGTTGGCTTCGCCAAGCAGGATGGCGTCTTGAAGCCGCAGATGCGGGTCGTCCGCGAAGGCACGCTGCTGCGATTGCATAGCGTTGCCAACGATGCTGGCGACGTTGAGTTACAGGTCCGTTGTGAGATGAGCGACATCAAACGCGTTGACACGCGGCAAGTAGTAGGTCCCACCGGTAAACCGGCGACGGTTCAGGTGCCAGTGGTGACGCGGGTCATGATGCAGACGGCGATGAAGGTGAAGCCCGGCCAGACCTTGCTGCTGGGCGGTACGCCGCTCAGTGGTGAGAGCAAAGCGGCGGCAGGTTCGCGCCTAGTGCTGGCATTGACCACAACGGTCATTCCTCCGCAACCGCTGAAGGAGAAAGCGGCAGATGCCGCCGCTGCCCGGACGCGCGGCGATGTTGCACCTGTTGAAGAACCGCCCGCAGAGCCGCCGCAGATTGTAAAACTTTATGCAGTGGCAGACCTTGTCACTTCCCCACGGCGCGGACTGGTCGAAATTGACCTGGCAGCCAAAGCCATTCCCGGGAAACCGTGGAAGCCCGGAAAACCAGACTTCAGCAGTTTGCAGAAACTCATCCGCAGCGCTATTGCACCTTCTACCTGGAAAACAGTAGGCGGCAAGGGCGTGATTGAACCGTACGAAAATAATCTAAGTCTGGTTATCCGGCAGACAGCAGACGTCCACCGTCAGATTGAAGAGTTGCTAAAAACCCTCCGCCGGATGCAGGACCTGCAAACGGCTGTCGGTGTGCAGATTTACAAGGTGAAATCCGCAGAGTCCAAGCATGTTCTCAGCCAGATCCGGGATGGCTCCGACGTGCTTGATGCAGCCCAGATCAAGACGCTCCGTAAGTCACTGCAATCCGTCGGAGCCGAAGCGACGGGCAATATTAAAGTAACGTTGTTCAATGGTCAGGGGATGGCGCTACCGGTTCAGCTCGATGCGCAACGTAAGACCCGGATCGAAATGTCAGCCGTCGTGCTTGAAGATCGTAAGGGCGTGCAGGTTTCATTCGCCGTAGACGCCAAAGACACGCAGCAGCTTCTGGCCCGCGCCCGCAGTTACAAGGTTCAGCCGGGCGGCGCCGTGGTGATAGACGTGCATCAGATGGTGGCGCGGGCAGGTGGGCACTCGGCCGTGGAAAGCAATCCCTTTGTGCAGCGTCTGCTGCGTGAATCCCGCAACAAGAACGGCGCCGTGATCGCCATTCTCAGCCCGCAGGCCATCGTGCAGGAAGAAGAGGAAGTCCGGCCGATGGGTCTAGATGTGAAATAGACGCATGCCAAATAAAAAAGCGGCCAGTGGTGACGCTGGCCGCTTTTGATCTGGTGTCAGATATACGTCACTGCTTAGAATGCGCCGCCGTCGCCACGTGCGGGTGGCTTGCGTGGGCGGAAGCCGCTGTTGCCTTCGCCGCCGGTGGTGTCGCCACCGCGTCCGAGCCCGACGGTGCGGGTTGTGGTTTTCACGCCCATGGAGTTCAAAAGCTTGGAAACAGAAATCTGTTCGATGCCCAACTTCTCAGCACGGTCGATCATCAGCGAGTACTGCTTGAGTGCTTCAGGATCGGACTTGTCATTAGGACGATTCCCAACTACCAGGTAACGGGTGGTCACGGTCATCGTGCCCGTCTTGCGGCCGGTGGCTGTGGCTTGTGCATCGATCACGCCGTTGTTGAGCGTGATGGCGTTACGCACCAGGGCGGAGTCGTCTTTACCATCGCCGTTGTAGTCCATAAACCCGACCAGGGCGAAGTGAATCTTGGCGCCTGGCTGCCACGAAGGCGAATAGATCAGGTCGCCATCGAGAATCGGGTTGCTGATGTCGTCGGACAGAATGTTCGCTTCAGCCAGGTGCGGCTCAACGATGCGGGTAATTTCGATGCTGCCCTTAGGCTTGGCGCCTTCAACTGAGGTGGTGTTCTTATCCAGCACGCTGAACGTCACGCCACGTTGCAGGCCATCTGCATCGCCACGGTTGATCCAGACGCTACGGCCCCGCTGGTTCACAAACGTGACCATACCATCGGGCGTCTGCTGCACAGGCGTTTCGGTCAGACGGTTACGCTCGCGGACCAGGTCCTTGTTATCACGGGTCAGCGTCTGAACACGTGTTTCCAGGCTGGACTGCATCTTCTTAGCCGCGTCGGAGGTGGACTTCAGCGTGCCCTGGACCGAAGCAATCTGGTCGGCCAGCTTCTGCTTGGTCGAACGGATATCAGCCACCGAGGTGTCATACGCAGCGGAAAGCTGGGCACGGGCGGCGGCGGCGGCTTTCAGTTCGTCATCTTTCGCCTTCAACGCAACGCGGTATTGCTCAGCGGCTTTGTCGGCTTCCTGCTTCAGTTCGCGGAGTTTGGTGTCGGTTTCGGTGATCTTCTGCTGCTTGATGCGAAGCACCGATTCCATGTAGTTGGGCAGGTTGCGGTAGTTGCGTGCTTCTGTGTAGCTATCGTCAAACTTCCGCATGTCGCGTTCGTAGTTAGCCCAGACAATTTTCATTTTGTCTGGCACGGGGCCGGATTGGGACAGCAGGCTTTCGCGGTAAGGTTTGATGGCGGTTTCATCAAATTCGCTTTGCCCCAGCGTGGAAAGCAGCACCTGATAGGCTTTGTCCTGCTGATCCACGGTCGCACGCATGCGATCGACCTCAGCGGTCTTGCTGGCGACATCTTTCAACGCCTTCTGCTCGTTGGAGTAGAAGATGTAAGTGAATACGCCTAACACGATGGCAATCACCACAAAGATGATGAGTGCAATCTGCAGACCCTGACTTTCGCGACTGGCCATGTTTCAACTCCTGCGAACGACGATGTGCTGCCGTGGCGGGCAGCTATGTGCATTGAAAGCGGTTTCAGCTGACTTGC
The DNA here is from genome assembly GCA_965233625.1 of Pirellulaceae bacterium. Taxonomy (GTDB): domain Bacteria; phylum Planctomycetota; class Planctomycetia; order Pirellulales; family Pirellulaceae. Next base: position 3,707,578 of record OZ247499.1, on the reverse strand, counting down.
TGCGAACAGTAATCCATTCGCAGGGAGGGGTTACGATTATTCCCAAAAATCTCTCGACGTACGCCTGAAGACTTCATTGGGGGCAGAACCGCCGGGGAAAGCCGCTATGTATAACTTAAGTTGTGAAATCACAAGAACCTCGCTCGATTCTAAAACCGGCCCAATAAAGTGTCAAACTTTGCGTCATTTACACCACTGCGAAAGCCAGACACCGCCCCCTGCAATCGCCATAACCACCACGAACGGAATCGCATCAGCCAGCTTTGATGCAACCTGCAGGCTAAGGCAACTGGCCAGAGTGCAGCGCGGAAGCCACCAGCACCTGGGAACAACCGGCAGCGGCCAGCGCTGCTACATCTTCCCGGTGCCGGACGCCGCCACCGCTGACTAGCTCCAGTTGCGGATAGCGGGCGTGAAGCTCCCGGCACAGCCCCGTCGTTGATGGCCCCCCTCCGATGCCCACCGCGGCGACATCGAGGACGATCATTGACTGGAAGCCCGCTTCAACGGCACAAGCGGCGATCTGCTCCGCCGAGTAATCCTGCCATGCTGCGATGGCAGTCACAGGTCTGCCGGCGCGAAGGTCAAGGCTGAACACACCCTGTTCACCCAGCATGCAGGCTGCGGCGGCAAGCACCTCCGCATCCGTGGCCGATTCCAGCGGCGCGATGATCCGCGACACTGCGCCCGTCCGTTGCTGGAACTTCACAATCTCGCCAAGGCGCCCGAGTCCAGCATCCAGCCAGATCTTCAATCCAGCTTCCGCAATCTGCTGCAGCGCGTGCCAGTCTGGCATACCGCCCGCCAGTGCATCTAAATCGGCGACGTAGACACTCGTCACACCGGACAGTTTCGCAAAAGCAGCAGCCACGGCGGCGGGTGTGGGGTCGCTGGTCAACACGCTCTGGACAGGCTGATAACGGTCGCGGTGACCGGCGACTCCGTGCACGACCAGATGGTTCTGCAGGTCAATCACGGGAAGAAACGCGGCCATGATGCTGTGCGTACTAGTCCGCGTTACGAAGCTTCTTCGTCGCTGTTTTCCATCTCAAGCTGCCGCATCTTGCGGTACAGGTTCGAGCGGTGCAGCCCCAGGCGGCGGGCGGCTTCGGTCATGTTGCCGCGGGCCTGGTCGATGTGCTTTTTGATGTACTCCGTCTGGAACATCCGCGTGGCGTCGGTCAGCGGCAGATCGATCGAGAGCATCGAGGGCGCCTCGGCGCCGGGCGAGAGGATGAAGGCCAGATCTTCCGCGTCGATCTTGTCGCCTTGCGAAAGGTACGCCAACCGTTCCATCAGGTTCCGCAGTTCGCGCACGTTGCCCGGCCAGTTATGCCGCAGCAACCGCTTCCGCGCGGCGGCGGTGAACTTTGGCGTCTTACGGCGGGCCTTCATGCAGAAGTCGCTGAGGAAATGTTCCGCCAGCAGCACGATATCGTCGCCGCGGTCGCGCAGCGGCGGCAGGTCCAGCGTGACACCGTTAAGGCGATAGAACAAGTCTTCGCGGAAGGTCTTTTCGCGGACCATCTCGGCCAGGTTCTGATTGGTCGCGGCGAACACGCGCACGTCGGTATGAATGGGCGTAGAGCCGCCGACGCGGACAACGATGTTATCTTCCAGCACACGCAGCAGTTTGGCCTGCGCGCTCAGGCTCATATCGCCGATCTCATCCAGAAACAGCGTTCCGCCGGAAGCGAGTTCAAACTTGCCCTGCCGCGTATCACGGGCGTCGGTAAAGGCGCCTTTCTCGTGGCCGAACAGTTCACTCTCCAGCAGCGATTCCGTCAGTGCGGCGCAGTTGATGGCGACGAAGGGTTCGTTCTTGCGGTTGCTTAGGTAGTGGATCAACTGGCTGACCACTTCTTTACCCGTGCCGTTTTCGCCCAGGATAAGAATCGCCAGTTCTGTTTTGGCGAGCCGCGAAATGGTGCTCCGCAGCGCCTGTACCGGCGGGCACTGCCCGATGAGTTTGACGCCGGCGGCTGCCTCTTCGGCCATCTGGTTACGGCTTTGCAGCAGGTGTCCGTACTGCTGCGTGTTTTCTAAAGCAATGGCGGCGTGCGCGGCCAGTTCGGTCAGCGCGATCTCGTCGTTGCGGGTGAAGTTGCCGTCGATCTTATTGATCATCTCAAACGCGCCGAGCAGTTCGCCCGCACTGTTCCGCAGCGGGATGCACAACAGCGACCGCGTTTCAAAGCCCAGCTTCTTATCAACCTTGCGGTCGATCTCGCGTTGTTCGCCTTCGATATCCTGATCCACGCGGCGGGTCTCGCCCGTCTGCACAACCTGCCCGACAATTCCTTTGTCATCGGGAATGCGAAGTTCATTGCCTTCCACACCCAGCGCGGGCCGCCCGACCAGGATGTTGTTGGGCTTGTCCCACAGGAAGATGCTCGCCCGTTCAGCCTGAAGCAGACGCGTCGACGTTTCCGCCATCTGCATCAGCAGGTCATCCATCTCCTGCGTCTGCTGCCACTGCGCGGCGATTTCCAGAATTGCCTCCAGGCGCCGCACCCGCCGCTGCGCCGCAACGCGGCTGCGGACACTTCCCAGCGCGACACCCAGCAGCGCGGCCAGTGCGTTGATCTGTTCCAGCGTCTCGTGCGAACCGCCGCCGTACGCCACCAGCAGTTCTGCCTGCTGGCTGCGGTGCACCAGCGGCGCGGCGCGCCAGGCTCCATCCGCAACCGGTTGATCGCGGTCTAAGGTTTCAGACAACAGTTCTTCGGGCAACGGATGATCGTCACCCGCCGACGCCGACACCCGCCAGCGGCCGCGCAGACCTTGCACCACCGCCAGGTAATCGCACTTACAGGCAGCAAGAAACAATGCCCCGGCCGCTTGCAGAAATTCGCTTTCGGATTCTGCTGTCGCCGCCAGATGCATGACCTGACCGGACAGTTCCACTGCCGCCGGGTAGCTGCCGTATCGCGCGAGATTGTTTTCGATATCCATAGCCGGAGGCAGCATATTCTTCGCCTGCACAAATCCCGCTGGTCTTACCTCGTTTACATCAGGCCACGATTGTAACAGAGCAAGTCCGCCGTTGCCTGCTTGCGGGCGAAGTTTCCAGGCAGCAGGAAAACACTACGCGAATGCGGCCGCGAAGATTCGTACCACGCAGCTTAACGCCGCGCGACAATCACGCCGCACACAACCGCGCCGATCAGCACCGCGCCGCCCAGGGCGAGGAGCAAGTTGAAAGAAGATTGCGGCTGCGAACTTTGCGAAATCGCCGCGTCGTCCATCCGTTTGGCAACCACCGCATCGCTGCTAACTGGCGGCTGAACCGCGGCGCCGCTGCTGCCGGTGATGCGGCGTTCCAGCTCTTTGAACTTACCGCTCCACGCGGGATCTTTCACCGTTGGGTACAGAGAACGGAACTGCGCGAAAGCCTTCTTGGCAATATCCGGACTGGTGTACGAAAGGCTGTTGAGATGGTGGAACTTCGCTTCCAGCCACTTTTCATCGCGGCTGCTGAGGCCTTTGCTCAGGGTCCGCCAGTGCGGCAGCGCTTTAGCGTGCTGTTTGGCGGCGCTGTACGACCGGGCGGCTTCGCGAAGATAACGCTTGTCTTTGGGGAAGGCGGATAATAACGCTTCCCAGTGCCTGGCCGATAGCTCGTAACGGCCGGTGCGGAATTCATAGCTCGCCAGCCGCGCCGTGGCGATGCGGGCGTTTGTATTGCTGGCCAGCGTTTCCTGTGTCTGACCTGCCTGCTGCGCCATGCGGCTGTAAATGCCAACGGCTTCGTTGAGAAGTTCCCGCGATGGCGTACCGGCCGCCTTAATCCGGCTTTCAACATCTTTGGCCAGCATGATAAGTGCTAACCCTTCGTAGGCCGTTCCCGCAGCGTTCTCCTGAATCCAGGTCGCGTGGGTCTTAACCGCGGCGTCATCATTTTTCTGCTGGGCAGCCTGCAAGGCGAAGTAGTGATACTTGGCCGCCGCGGCGCCTTTGACACTGGATGAACCAGCGATGCGCGCCGCACGGCTGAGATACGCTGTGGCCAAAGTGGCGTTCTTCTGATGCGTGGCAATTTCAACGCCGTCGGTCAGGGCGGCAAGCTGCCGTTGTGCATCGGGCTTGCTGGCGGCGACTGACAGATACTTGTCAATCGCGCTGAGCGCCGTCTTACCGGCTGCGGCGTCACGCCCTTTGTCACGCCACTGTTTGTGCCGGATCGAAGCGATTTCAGATTGTGCGGTAGCGTATTGCGGGTCGCCCTCTTTGACAGCCTGCCAGGTGGCGATTGATTGCGCTTTGTCGCCTGCCGATTCACTGAGCTTGGCCAGAAACGGTCCCGCCTTCTTTGCGTACTCGTGCTTGGGGAATTCTCGCTGAATCTGTTTCAGTATCGATACGGCTTTCAGCGTGTGATCGTTACTGGTCTTCCGTAACTGGTAGTGACACACAAACGCACTCCACAGTGCGCCGACGGCTGCGTCGCCTCCGGCGGCTTTCAGCGCAGGCGCCGCCGTCTCGTACATGCGGGCGGCTTCGTCGTAACGCTTCAGGCGGTACAGACACACGGCGGCTTTGGTGCGGCATTCAGCCGCCAGGGCCAGGTTCTGCCCGGCGCCGGGCGCCTTTAACGCGGCTTCAAAGGTCGCGAGTGCTTTCTCGTAATCCGCGGGAATCTTCGATTTCTCGGCTTCGGCCAGTTCCTGCTGCCCCTGCAACCAGTTGTTGATAAACCCGCCTTCGCCCTTCAGGTTGATCTCGTTATCAGAGAGGAATTTCTGCAGCGTGGTGAACTGGCGGAGCGCCGTCATCCCTTGCACGCCAAGCTTCGCCAGCAGCTTATGGTCAGAGCTGTTGCCGGCCAGAAAACCTTCCCGCAGCAGCGCAAAGCAGAAGCTGACTTTGCCTTGCGTGGGCGAACCGCGGAAACCCTTCACCACCTGCGCCGCCAGTGTTACTGCCGGGCCGAGCTGACGGGCGTTCAGATATCCCGTCAACTGGTGAAAGTCCGCCTGGTCGCGGATCGCAGCGCTGACGCTGTTATGGTCCAGAAAGCCAAACAGTAGCTTGGCCGCTTCGATATCGCCCGCGGCGATTTCCGTCTGCGCCAGGCCGATGACCGTGCGTGCACGTGTCGAAAGCTGCAATTGAAGATCGTTGGGGACCAGATCCTTGTAAGGCTCGTCCTCGGCAATTTGTAGCAAGCGGCGGAAGGCGTCGCGGGCAGCGGCGAAATCCGCCTTGGCTGCTGGCTGATCATAGCGTGTAATTCCCAACTGGTAATTCGCCCAGCCGGCAAAGTACGAAGCCTGTCCCGTCACCGCGTAGCGGCGTTCCATTTCCGCGTTCAGCTTCTGTTTCTTCTCTTCGTCTTTCTCCGCCTGAACATCCTGAATAAGCTTGTCGTACACATCATTCAGCTCACGCTGATACTTCGTCAGCCGCGGCGCGATGGGCGCCAGGATCTGCTGGGCTTTCTGCAGAGGCTCCGGGTCCGAGCGATTCATCGCCCACTGACTAATGTGGCCATCCGCCCTTACCCAGTCAGCTCGAAGCAGCTGCACCTGCAACGAATCGGTGTTCGCTTCTGGCACGTCCGCCAGCAGTTTGTTGACACGCTGAATCAGGTCGTTGTACTTCTCCTGATCGTCGCCAATGCTGGCCAGTCGCGACGCGTAAAGATCGGCCAGTTGCTTAGCTTTTTCCAGCTTGGCGTCTTTATCCTGTGTCGCCTGAACGACATTTTCCAGGTGCACCAGATACAGGTCTGTAAGCTGCAAACGCTCCAGAAACTCTTCCAGCCTAGAGTCTTCATCTGCAGACTGCGCAGGCAAAGACGACGCCGGAAGGAAAAGCAGCAGCCCCAGGATGCAGCCCGTTGCCAGCTGTTTACAGAGCATCTTCCACCACATAGGACACCGCGTTGATATTGGCAGATTTGCAAGCTTGAATGGCCGCTGCGGCCCATTTCCAGGGGGCGCCGCCGGGCACACGCACATGGGCGCCATCCACCTTATTAGGTTGCGAATTCAGCAGTTGGGTTAACTGCCCCGCTTTGTGCTGCTCCCAGGTAAACCGCCGTTCACCCACGCGGAACAGATACTGCCCGCCTTCCTGCACCACGTCCACGCGGATCGGAATGAAGTCCGCGGTCGAAGCGGCCGACTCGCTGGCGACTTCTACGGCAGTGTTCACTTCGCGTTCGGTCTTGGTGAAGCTGGCCGTGATGATGAAGAAGATCAGCAGCAGGAACACGACGTCGATCATGCTGGTCATCGACAGTTCCAGGTTCGTTTCCCGCGACTGCTTTTTGCTGGATAAACGCATTACCGTTGCTCCCTGACCGCGACTTTAACCTGACGGACGTTCAACTCGCTGAGATGCGTAAGCACATCGTTCACCGTCGCGCTGACGCCATTTTCATCAGCCCGGATCAGCACCTTCACCAGTTGTTCTGAACCCGCTCCGCCCGCTGCGGCGATCTTACCGGCGACGTACTGATCCATCTGCGGCAACGAGACATCGCTGCCATCGATCACAATCCGCCCGTCCCGCGTGATGTTCACCACCACCTTAACCGGCGACTGCTCCTCCGCCGCCAGTTCGGCCGGCAGATCAAGCTTCTCATTCCGCGCCTCCGAAACCTGGCTGACGGTGATGAAGAAGATGATGAGCAGAAACACGATGTCAATCATCGGCGTCATGTTCATCACCGGCGTATTCTTGCGTTTCCGTTTGTTAAATCGCATGGCGGTTTCCGGAGTTGAACAAGGTGTTGCTTCAAGTCCCCTCGTGCCTCCGGGGAGAGGGTTAGGGTGAGGGGGGCACAGCCTGTCAAAGTTGCTGCTGAATCATTTGTTTTGTGGCAATGGAAATTCGTCACGTCCAACAGTTGTCGTGCGGGGAAACTGCTTCCCCACACCCCAGCCCTCTCCCCAGAGGGGCGAGGGGGCGAAAGTCTATGTGCGTTTTCTTCCCAAGGGCATCATCAGTCTTTCGATGCGTTTGCCGGCTTCGGCGACGATGGAGTCAATGCGGTTGCGGAAGAAGCTGTAGGCGATCATGCAGGGGATGGCCACGACCAGACCCAGCAGCGTCGTGATCAGTGCGGTGGAAATACCTCCGGCGACCTGCGAAGGCTCCGCTGCGCCGTCGGTGCTGGCGATGGTGTTAAACGCCGAGATCATGCCGAACACGGTGCCGGTCAGACCAAGCATCGGGGCGACGGCGCCGATCACGCCCAGCACTTCGGTCTTCCGGTACAGGCTGCCGGTTGCATCTTCGCCCGCTTCTTCCATCGCGGTTTTATATTCGGCAAAGCCAAACTCGCTGCCGGTAAAACGTTCGAGGCCCGCCATGATAATGTCCGACGCCATGCAGCGGTTATGAGGTTCTGCGCAGTAGACGATGGCTTCTTCGATCTGCCCTTCTTCCACCATATGTTCCAGGTCCAGCAGCAACTGTTCGGGCATCAGTTTTTCTTTGCGGATCGTGATGATGTGCTCCACGATAAAGAACACCGCGACCAGCGAGATGGCGAAGAACAGCAGAATCCAGAAGATGCCTGCTTCCAGCAGCACCTGCAAAATGGTTTTGCTTGGCGCGGGCGCCGGTGAATCTGATGCGGGAAGCGGCGCGGGCATGGCGTCGGCGGCTGCGGGCGCCCCGGCGTCCTGCGCGTGGGCGACGCCCGTGGGGTTCATGCTGCTTTGCCAGCCGTAAAGAAGTGCGAAACCAATCACGACCAGGATGGCCATTCGCACATAGTGGCGTTGTTCAATCAGGATACTCAACATACGGTGCCTGCTTGTTCCGTGCTGCCGCCGTCAATGGCTTTAGCGAAGTGAAGGTTTGACGGCAGTGGTTGGCTGCCGGTTGTGATTACGTGTTAAAAGGGAAAATTCTGCGTGACCGGCTCATTCGCCGGCTGCCTTCTTTTTGCCAGCGGCCAGTCCAAGGGCCGGCGCCGTCTGTGGGTATTGCAGACGCAGCTCTCCGCGGAGGGCGACGCTGCCTTGTGCATCGCCTGTATCGCCCAGCACCTGCATCGCGCGGTACAAGGCGGCAGCGCTGACTTCCGGGACCTGCTTTCCATAAGTGGCAGGCACGCGAAGCATCCGCACAACGCCTTCCAGCTTCTCACGGTCCGTATCACGCCGCGATTCTGCATAGCCCAGCCAGAAGGTGTGCAGCGGCTTCAATTCAGGGGAAACCTGCTGCTGCATGGCAGTGAGGGCGACAATCGCCGGCTGAACCTTGCCGTGTAATGCATCGTTCATGGCGCCGGAGATTTTCACCAGGTCTTTCTCCAGGTCCGTCGCCTGCAGTTGTTCGGCTTGCTTAAGCACGTTGTTGCCGGCGGTGGTTTCGCCAGCGGCGAACGCCAGGGTTGCGTAGTACAGATAGGCGCCGGCGGTTGGTGGTTTTAGATTGCGTATGACGGGCACCAGCGGCGGCATGGCGGCGCGGGCGGCGTCTTTGTCCAGCCACACCATCTGCAACTCGTCGCAGATGCCGCTTTTCTCTTCGTATTTCAGCCGCCGGGTTCCCGGTAGATCGGCATCACCATTTTTGGTGGTGCGCAGATAAGCGTAGCAACGCAGCATCGGCTCGACCGCTTCTTCCCGTTTGCCCTCGGCCATGCGGCCCCACATCAACGCCTGCCACACCATATAAGCCGTTGCACTGCGGCGGTCTTTGTAGCGCGGATACATTTTCTCAGCATGCGGCAGGGCGCCCGCATAGTTGCCGATCTTCAGTCGGCTGCGGATACGGAATAGATCTTCGCCCAACTCTTTGAGAAGCTTGTTGAAACGCGGCTGCTGATCTTTAGCGACGTTGCCATCCAGAATATCGTCCCAGCCGATCAGCTTTTTGCCTTTGAGCTGCACGCCGTCTTCGTCAAACGATGTGACTTCGCCTTCTACTTCATTCGTATTTTGCAGAATGATCAAATCCGCGGCTGCGGCGGATCGCGGTTGCAGGCAGATGGTGAGTATCGACAGCGCAAGCACTAGGAATGCAACGCTTGTTGCATGACGCAGTCCCTTACGTTTGTGCAGATCCATAGGTGCCTCCGGATGACCAGGCGCATTGAACCAGGTGTGAGGCTCCACGAATGTGGAGTCCACGCATTATAACGCTTGCGGCTGAACACAATGGCCACCGCCATGCAAGTTATTGCATGGAGTGAAGCAGGTTCTAGGAAGAGTTCTCTGTTCCGGGAGACGCTCTCGCGGCAGCGCAACAAGAAACCGCCGCTGGTTTGAATCCTATGCTTACAGGCGTTTTCCGTCAAGAAATACGCCATTAGTGGAGGTTATTGCCGTTTCAGCCCAGCTACTGACAGCATCACATCTTCAGCGTCTGAACACCTGCCGCCGTCAGCGTGTTGTGCAGAAGCATACTGATCGTCATCGGGCCGACGCCGCCTGGCACGGGGGTGATGGAGCCGGCGATCTGGCTGACGGAGTCGAAATCAACATCGCCAACCAGCCGTCCATCGTCCAGGCGGTTGATTCCTACATCGATCACGGCGGCCCCGGGCTTCACCATTTCGGCTGTGATGAAGTGTGGTTTGCCAATCGCGGCGATCAGAATATCGCCCTGCGCGGTTATCTGTGGAAGAGAGGCTGTACGACTGTGACAGACCGTAACGGTTGCATTGGCCGCGGACGGCCCCAGTTCAGAATTGCGTTGCATCAACAGCGACGCCATTGGTTTGCCGACAATATCACTACGGCCGGCAATAACCGCATGTTTGCCAGCCGCATCAATGCCGCTACGGGCCAGAATCTGCATTACGCCGTGCGGCGTACATGGCAGAAACCGCGGCCGGCCCTGCGAAAGCCGACCGACGTTTTCTGGATGAAAACAGTCGACATCTTTCAGCGGATCAATCGCATCCAGCACCGCTGTTTCATCCAGGCCATCCGGCAGCGGCAACTGCACCAGGATGCCATGCACCGACGGATCGTTGTTTAGGCTTTTGACCAGGCTTATCAATTCTTCCTGGCTTGCCGTGGCGGGCAGATTCTCGTGCCGGCTTTCGATCCCCACGCGTTTGCAGCCGCGATGCTTGTTGCGGATATAAACCGCGCTGGCCGGATCATCGCCGACCAGCACCGTCGCCAGACAGGGGGTGACGCCGTACTGCTGGATGAAATGGGTCACCCGGCCACCAGTTTCGGCCTGCATTTCCTGGGCGATAGCTTTGCCGTCAATGATTCTTGCTGTCACGTTGTTCTCTACCTTTCCGGGCATTGGTATCTACTCGAGTTTTTCGCTCGCGCACATTAACCCGAAGCGCGAGAGCGCGAGCGAGGGGCGTTTGATTGAGTGCCTAAAACAAGGGGTTTTGGCCAATGGGCACGAAGTCGAAAGCAGCTTATACGGGCCATTCGCACCAACGCGGGGCGTCCCTCGCTCGCGCTTCGGGTTAGTGTGCTGTCCTTATATGAAAGCGTGAAAGCCGCTTCATTGATAGTGCCTCAGATTTGTGTCGATACCATTGCTTTCCGGGGGAGCTGCTGCGGGGTGGGCGGCGGTTCTATCTTGCGGAATCTGGGCGAAACAGGTACACGCGTATTATTGCGTGAAAATCCATTTTTCGTAGGGTTCATCCCCTGCGCGCACGGCGCGTCTGGTTTTGAATCCGCTGGCCAGCTATGCCTTCCATCCATCGCCTATTTCTATGCAGAGTGGGGTTCCTGCTCTTCTGCCTGTTGCCAACGCTGGCAACGGGGGCGTGGATCTTATGCTTTCGCCCTGTTGTATATAGTGCGTCGCAGATTGAGCAGTGGGAGCAACAGGTTTCCCGCGAAATTGGCATGCAGGTAGAGCTGGGACGTGTATCTCTGCAGTCCGGCGGCGTGCTGCTGGTAGAAGACGTCAAAATCAGCGAACCGGAAACCGGCGCCGTTGTTGCCACAGCCCGCACCTTGCAGCTTGCGCAGACGGAAGAAGGTTACATCCTGCTGGCGTCGTATCCACAGGTCCGCAACAGCCAGTTCGCCAGCATCTGGGAACTAGCGCATATCCGCCTGCTACGTAAACAGTTTGTCTTCGATCAGCCGGTGCACCTACTGGCGCAGCGGATGACCGTTATCGAGGAGCAAGGCTCCGGCCAGCGGGCGGAAACCTTCACCGATTTCGAGTGCCACCTGGAACAGCAACCCAACAAAACAAGCATCACCGTCGAGTTCCGCCGCGATGCAACCGCCTTCGCGCAGCGGGCGGTGTTCAAAGCCGTGCGTGAATCCGCGATCAGCGACGGTAAGAAAGAAATTACAACCCGCTGGACGCTCGACACCAACGCCACGCCGCTGCCTTGCTGGATCGTCGCCGGTCAGGCTCCCTCGCTCAAACCGCTTGGTCCGCAATGCGAATTCCGCGGCCGCGTGTGGGGGCAACGCACCGCGGCTGGCTGGCAGGGCGAAGTGGGAGGAGAGTTTCATCAGGTGGATCTCGAACGCCTGGTCACTTACCGCTTTCCGCATCGCCTGAGCGGCATTGCCACGCTCACCTTGTCTCAGCCCGCACGGTTCCGCGACGGGCGACTGGTGGAAGCTGGCGGCATCCTCGAAAGCGAAGGCGGCGCCATTGGGCGGGGTCTGCTGGAAGCGGCGGCCAGTTCACTGCCGTTGAAGGTCGTCCGCGATACGCCTAAGAACGCTGCGTATTCGCAGTTGAACGTCGGCTTTCATATTGATACTTCGGGCGTGCGTCTCAGCGGTTTGTGCACGCCCCGCGACACCCGCGCTCTGGTGGTGGACACCCGCGGCCCGCTGCTGGTGGAAGCGACGCAGGATGCTTCGCCAGTCGTGGCGCTGGTCCGCGCGCTAGTGCCGCTGAATGAAGTGCAGGTGCCCGCAACGCAGGAAACCGAACCGCTGCTTCAGGCGCTGCCAATCCCCAGTGTCGCCCCACGCGAGACGAGAACACCGCCATCATCGGTGTTGCGGCTTGAAGACTAAGGCGCCTCGCGGCAACTCTTGTCGCATCATTAGTAATGCGGCGGCTTTTCGTCCGGGTCCAGCCCGGAGTCTGCTTGGGTCGAAAGCCATTCGATGCGCGAATTCTGCCGCTGCACCTGCTGCGAGACGCGGTCAAGCTGCGCCCGCATTTCCAGTATGACCTGGTTCAGATCGTCAATCGTCCGCTGCTGAAAGGCGACCGATTCCTGCAGACGGTTCACGTTTTCCTGTAATAGATGCAGATCGTTCATGGGCGCCCTTTCTACGTGCGGCCAGCCACTTCCAGAATTCCCCTAGTTTAAAGATCAACGCCAAAGTGGCGAGGGGAGCAGTTTCTGATAGGGTGAGGCGATGCGCCGTTTCTACCAGATTCTACTCATTGCCACCTTCGTGCCGCTGTGCTGGCTGGGCATGATGGCGGTGCATGAAGCCGGACATATCCTGGCGGCGTATGCCACCGGCGGCGCCGTGACGAAGGTGGTGCTGCATCTGCTGGCGATTTCACGCACAGATGTGCAGCCCAATCCGCAGCCGCTGCTGGTCGTGTGGGCCGGGCCGGTGTTTGGCGTTGTCGCGCCGCTGGCAGTCTGGGCAATCACACGCGTGCTGCGGATGCCCGGTTCCTACCTGTTGAGGTTTTTCGCGGGCTTCTGCTGCATCTGTAACGGCGCGTATATTGGCATCGGTTCGATCGAAGGCGTGGGCGACTGCGGCGGCATGCTGCAGCACGGTAGTCCGATGTGGAGCCCGTGGCTGTTCGGCCTGGTCACGCTGCCTGCCGGTCTGGCGTTATGGAACGGGCAGGGGCGGCGTTTTGGCCTGGGCGAGGCGGAAGGCCGCGTAAGTCGCACGGCCGCGATGGTCTGTGCGGTGTCGCTCGCGGCGGTTGTTGTGGCGACCTGCATCTTCAGCCCGCTTTCGTAACCGGCGCCGGGGCTGGTAATTCGCGGACTGCAGCGGCAGAATGACGGCTTAACCTGGCTCTTTGGGAACCTGCTGCGTTTGCCTGCTGAAATACCTATCTTCGTACTGCTGACCCTGGCTGCGATTCTGTTCTTCATCAGTTTTGTGCAAGGCGCGATTGGTTTTGCAGCCGGCATGTTGGGCATCCCGCTGATGATGCTGGCGGCGGGTCTTTCGATGTCGCAGGCCGTCGCCATTGCGATTGTGACTTCGGGCATGCAGAACATCATGGGCGGCATTCAGCTTCGCAAGAGCGTGGTCTGGCAGGACGTGTGGCGGCCGATGCTGATCCGCCTGGTGGCGCTGCCCCTGGGGGTCTGGTCGCAGGTGCTGGTGCAGGGGCAGTTCAGCGAAAGCACCGTTAAGCAGATGGTGGGCGCCATCCTGCTGCTGGTCCTGCTGGTGCAATACGCAATGAAGATCAAACCGCGCGAACAGTTGCACGTCGCCTGGGAGTTCATCGCGTTTCTGACGGCCGGGTTTATGGTCGGCTTCTGCGGCATGGGCGGCCCGCCAATGGTGCTGTGGATTATGGCGCACACCTGGAGCAACCGCCGGACACGCGGCTTCATGTTCGTCGTGTTCTTCAGCAGCCTGATCCCGCAAGCCGTGTTGATGGTGCTGTTCCAGCCCGCCTCCGAAGAAATCCCCATCCTCTACTTCCTGGCAGGCGGACTGCTGGCGATGCCCGTCGTGCTGCTTGGCACCTTCATCGGTGTCCGCGTGGGCGACAAAATTTCCCGCCCCATGCTACGCGTTATCATCTACATCGTGCTCATCAGCGTCGCCGTGAGTGCGGTGGTGTGGCCTATTATTAATGGTGATGGTGAGAAGCCAGAGGAAAAGAATGCCGCCGTGCGTTTGATAGGAAGTTGATCACTTCCGTTCTGGAATTGGCTTGTAGTGATGCTCAATACCTAGTGCAAGCTCCACTCGATGCCGGATGTATTCGTCGTCATGATTCCGTGCGATCTCCATTGCCCGGGCAACCAGGGGTTTCAACTCTTCGGGGTAAGCGGATTCTTTAAGCGTCAGGCTACGAATGATCTGCCGGCGCACTTCGATGTTCTCATTGGCAACAAATGTCTTCAACTCAAGCTCACGTTCCCTCTGCCAAACGTCTTGTAACTCAGTAACGTCCGCACCAACGTACGCCCAATAGAGTGCAGCAAACGCTCCTGCAATCTCCGCATCATCGCCTTCCTCAACAATAGTTAGAAGGTGCTCGATTACCTTCCGGTGTCCCCATGTACAAATGCATGGTTCAACAAACCGCTGGTTGAGACTTGGGTTTTTCTCACGGATGGCTGCGGACAGAAAGGATTTAAACATCCTGCCAGGCACAGGGCCCTTCTTGAATACATGGGCGACAAACCATTTGCGATTCTCATCGGTAAGCCAATCGTTGAGTGCTTTCCAATCCTCGTAACTAGCATGTGAAAGAAACCGGCGCGCCTGATGTACGCTTTCGACGAAGTCGCCGCCACGACGGGCGCCTATTGCAGCCACGTATAATTGGCAAGCGTCAGTTAGTTCTTGGGAGATTTCCTCCACGGCAATTCCCTTGTAACGTGATGTTCCCTGTAATGGCCGCCTACTTAAAAACCGGCTCCAGCGACTTCTGGAAGCAGACGTGCTTCTCACCGCCGGATTCCATCTTGCCGGGGCAGTCGGTGCGGAGGTGAACGCCGCGTGATTCGGTGCGGCGGAGCATGGCTTCAATCATCAGCCGGCCGACCGTGAGCATGTTCTGCAACTCCCAGCCCGGGCGGCTTTTGAACTGCTGTGGCAGCACGTAGGTGCGCCAGTTGTCGATCATGCTGGCGGCTTCGTGCAGTTGCTCGCCGGTGCGGCGGACGCCGGCGTTGCGCCACATCAGGCTCTTGAGTGAATTGCTGATGTCGGAGATGTCCAGCGGTTCATCCGGCGCCGGCATGGGCGGATTATCCAGTGGCAACGCGCGGAAGTTGTCCGGCGTGGCCGCTGCCGCCTGCGATGCAGCCAGACCCGCCCGCTGACCATACACCAGCGCTTCGACCAGGCTGTTCGATGCCAGGCGGTTGGCGCCGTGCAGTCCGGTGGAGGTCGCTTCGCCAGCGGCCCATAGCCCGGGCACGCTGCTTTGACCGTGTTCGTCCACCGTAACGCCGCCAATCATATAGTGGGCGCCGGGGCGGACAGGGATCAGGTCGCTGGCGATGTTGATGCCAAACTTATCGCACGCGGCGCTGATGCCGGGGAATCGCTTGTGGACGAAGTCTGCATCGAGGTGGCTTAGGTCCAGATACACATTCGGATGACGCGTCTTCTCCATCTGGCTAACAATCGCCTGCGACACCACATCGCGTGGCGCCAGTTCCAGCCGTCCGTCGTAGTCAGCCATGAAACGGTAATCATTGCGGTCGACCAGCCGGGCGCCTTCACCGCGCATGGCCTCCGTAATCAGGCTACGGCTGCTGCCCGCGATGTAGAGCACCGTGGGATGAAACTGCATGAACTCCATATCGCGAATTTCGGCGCCTGCGCGGTAGGCCAGTGCGTGGCCGTCGGAAGTGGCAACGGGCGGGTTGGTTGTTTCGCGATAGATCTGCCCGGCGCCACCGGTGCAAAGGATGGTCTGCTTGGCCCACACCAGGGTTTTGCTGCCTTTGCTGTTGGCAATCAGCGCGCCGCGACAGACGCCTTCTTCATCGGTGATCAGGTCCAGTGTGAAAGTCTTTTCGCACACTTCTACGTTCGGCCGCAGGCGGGTGGTTTCGATCATCGCCCGCATGATTTCTTTGCCGGTGGCGTCGCCCATGGCGTGCACCACGCGGAAATGGCTGTGGCCGCCTTCGCGTCCGAGAATCAGCTCGCCATCTTCGCGGTCAAACCGGGCGCCCCATTCAACAAGCTGATCGATGCAGTCCGGCGCGCCGCGGATGACGGACTCGACGACCGCAGGGTCGCACAGATCACCGCCCGCTTCGATTGTGTCATTGATGTGGTTTTCGAATGCATCGTCCGGATCAATCACGCCCGCAATGCCACCCTGGGCGTAGTGGCTGTTCGACTGTTCGATCTGCCCCTTGGTCACCACCAGCACATCTAATTCCGGCGCCACTGCATTGGCTGCCCGCAACCCTGCCAGGCCCGAACCAATAATCAACACGTCCGTAAACCGGTGCGGAGAGCGTTTGGGATGAAAGGCAACCAGATAGCGAGGCGTAGACGGCATAGCAGCACAACAGCGGGATGAACGGGCAAAAGGCAACGCTGCATTATAGTCGCCTGCCGCGTATTGCCAGGACATATCCGCGACTGAACGGGCGGAATAGCTGGAAGGTTACGCCTGCGTAAGATGGGCTGTTTCCGTTGCCGCTGCCGGTTGCTCTGGAAAAGCTGCTCGTAACGACGGTAGCGGTTCGATAGCAGAACCTGAACGATGCAGTGCGCAGGATGCGCAGCTGTGCTTGCCGGAGCGTGCTCGCCGCCGCTTCTTTTGCGTTCCACCTCCAAAGTCAACGGAGTCTCTTCCATGAGATACGCTCTTCTCGGCCTGATGGCGTTTTCTGCGCTGATCGTCTGCCAACGCCCAGGATGGGCGCAGCGTCTGCGTGTCGCGCCTGCTGCGTTGCAGTTTGGCGCCGTCGCCCGCCCCCTGCCTGGTTCGCTTCAGTCCAGTTACAACGCGGCATCGGGCCCTGCCTGCCGCAATCCAGATCTGTGGATCGGCTACGACCCTTGTGAAACCTGTGGCAGCCACTGCCAGCACTGCGATAGCTGTCAGCCCAAAAAACGCTACACCGGCATGCTCACCAGCTTCCACTCCGCCCTGGGCGCCTTCAAGAAGAAGAAAGGCTGTTGTAGCGAACCGGCCTGCACCTCGGCTCCATCCTGCGGTTGTGAGCAGCCTGCTTCCTGCGGTTGTGAGGCGGAACCTGCCTGCGGCTGCGAAGCGCCATCGTGCTGCGACGCGGCAACCTGCTGCGGCGCCACCGACAAGAAGTGCAAATGGGGCCTGCTGGTCTGGCTGAAGAAAAAGATGAGCGGCAAAAAGACAAGCTGCTGCGACACCGGCTGCTGCGACGCGCCATGCGAATCGTGCACCGCAGAGCCATCGTGCGGTTGCCAGGGCGAACCTGCCCCCGCCTGTGCGGGCGGATCGTGCTCGGACCTGGAAGACGAACCTACCGCAACGGCCCCGGCGCCGCTGCAACCCGTGCCCAGCTATCAGCCTTCGTACCAGCCGCATTCCCATCAGCCGGCGCCCATGGTGAAGCCTGAAACTGAAATGGAAATGATCCCGGTCGAACCAGCCGCCACGCCAGAGCCCGCAGACGAAGCCGCACCGCCCAATCCTTTCAAAGACGATCCGTCCGCTCCTCCTGCGGCTCCCGCCCCGGCAGTGCCCGCGCCAGCAGACGCCGCGCCGCCAGCCGCCGACCCGGAAGCCCCCGCAGTGCCGTTTGACGGTCCTGCCCTCGATGCTTCCACCGGCGCCAAGGATGTGAAAGCGGTGGGCCACAATCAACTGCTCAACAAGTTCTTCCTGGAACTACGTGGCGGCAATCAACCCACGATGGCCGCGCCTGCTCCCGCCAAAGAAACCGCAGAGCCACGCACGCTTAGCCCAGAGCAGCAGGAAGCCGCCCCGCAGGAAACCTCCAAGCTGTACTGGCAACCACGCAACAAGCCAGCCGACGCCGGGCAGAAACCTTCTGCTACGGCCAAAGAACCGCGTCTGCTGCCAGGCACGCTGATCCGCTTTGGCGAATCCCGTTAAACGGCATTCTC
This sequence comes from Pirellulaceae bacterium, assembly GCA_965233625.1. Taxonomy (GTDB): domain Bacteria; phylum Planctomycetota; class Planctomycetia; order Pirellulales; family Pirellulaceae. The sequence goes on along the minus strand of OZ247499.1, from coordinate 3,689,900 downwards.
ATCGAGCGAATTTCACCAAGCGAGCAAGCCTTACCGTGGTTTGCTCGCTTTTATTTTTGCTTCAAGCCGGCCCATTGGTAGGGCTGTTGTTTGCGGAAGCCCTGGATCTTGATGGCGCCGGTGGGCGTAACTTCCAAGAGCGAGTAGCCGTTGTTTGCTTCGCCCGCGCCTTCGACCATCGCTCGTAGCGTGCAATAGTGAATGCCGCCGATCTCTTTCAGATCGTTCTGGTGACTATGCCCTTGAAACACGGCCAGCACGTTGCCATCAGCTTCCAGAATCTTGCGGACGGCGGCGTTATTCTTCACGCCATGATTGTTCTGCACATCGAGCCGCTGGTGGGCGAAGACGATCACGGGCAGCGTTGTGCCCTGCAGATCCGCCTTCAACCATTCCAGTTCCGCAGCCGGAATGTTGGCGTCGGTCCATTTGAAGTTCTTCCGCTGATAGGCCACGCCGTCGCTGCGGAAACAGGCGTCGAGAATCACAATGTGAATGCCGCCCTGGTCGAATGAATAGTAAGACTTCTGCTGTTCGACACCGCCCAGAAACTCGTTCTTGGTCAGCGTATCCACGCAGTGATTGCCCAGCACGTAGTGCCGCTGTTTGCAGATCGCGGAAAATTCGCGGTTGATGGTTTTCAGATACTTCTGCTCTGTGGCGACGGTGTCTGCAGCGTCAATGAAGTCGCCGAGTTCGACCAGCATCTGAATCTTATGCTTCTCAAAGTGGAGACCAGCTTCCTGCACTTTATCCAGCGTCTCGCGGTAGTGCCGTGTGCCCGCCGGCGCCTTGTCAGCGTAATGCATGTCGGTCACAAGCCCGATACGCAGCGCTGCCGTTTCTTCGGCAGAGAATAGTTGCGAGGGCATGGTTGTGGCTCCCAGCAGTAATGTGCCGCCCTGCAGAACCGCACGCCGCCCGATTCGCATGGAGTCTCCCGTAGATGGTCTGTCAGGCATCGCAGCGCTCTTTGTGTGTCTCGTGTTTGCAGGAATGGATCAACCGTCCGTTGTAATCCAGCGCCGCCCGTACGGCCAAGCGGGCGCTATCAATCTTAACAGCCTGCGCAGAAAATCCTGACAGTTTGACCGTTTATACAAAACAAACGCTGCGGTTTCGGCAGCGGTTTAATTGAATGTTGAAAACGGTAGGTGAATGGAAAACTATCTTGTTATTGATTTCGAAGCCACTTGTTCCAACGACGGCTCGGTGCGACGCGAAGAAATGGAGATCATCGAAATCGGCGCCGTCATGGTCGATGCACGCACCCAGCAATCCGTCGACGAATATCAGTCATTTGTCAGGCCGGTGCGCAACGAATTTCTCACCGCGTTCTGCCGCGAGTTAACAAGCATCCGGCAACACGATGTTGACAACGCCCTCACCTTCCCGGAGGTTCTGGAAGACTCCGTTGCCTGGACGCAGGCTTACCCCTCGCCGCTATTCTGTTCATGGGGCAACTACGATCGCCACCAGCTAGAGCGCGACTGTGAATACCACAACGCCATTTACCCGTTTGGCGACAAACACGTAAATCTGAAAAAAAAGTTCGCCTGGGCCAACGGAAGAAAGCCGCAGGGCGTCCGCGCAGCCATGAAGGCAGCCGGGCTACGCTTCAGCGGAACCCATCACCGCGGCATCGACGACGCACGCAACATCGCGCGGCTTATCCCCTACATCTTCCCGCCAATGCCATGATATTGGATTCTTCTTTCACCGTCTTTTGGCCCCATCGGGTTTGCGTCATTTATCAAGTTTGCTTATATCCCAGAGCTTGACTGAATTTTTGCCAGCAATTGCCAGAAATTTGCCGCTGGGGTCAAGTTTCAGCGTATCCGATTTCTCACAGGGAAAACGTGCTATCAGAGCGCCTGTCTGTGTTTTCCGGACTTCCGTATTCGCCCCTTGCTGCTTTAAAAGCCTATCTGGCTTTCGTATCGTTGCTACCAGCTCTCCTGTTGAATTAAACGCTGCCGCGCCTTCGTGACGCACCTCCATCAATCGACGGCCGGTATCAGGATTCAGGATAACCGTGCTGTCGTGCAGGGCGTTGGTTTGACGATTTTGCGTGATCGCTATGGCTTTGTCGAAGACCTGGAGTGTCTCGTTACGTACGGGGAAGGGATGAGGGTACTCTCTCAGTTTTTTTCCTGACGGATCCCGGATCTCAATCCTGCGTTGTGAGACCTCAGTTATCCTGCTGGATGTTGGCGGCGCGATACGGATGCCATTCCATTCATAGCCAGAAGGTTTGAAGTTGTCAGGTATATCTCTTTGCTTACGCGTGGAAACATTCCATATACAACCTGGCGTCCACAAGTCATGGCTGCCAGCAAGAAATGCGCAACCACCAAGTCCGTGGTTGATCAAAAGGAGTGATTCCGGGGGTGGCGTTGGCTGTGGTTCACCTGTCTGGACTTCCCAGATTCCTAAACTTTGCCGTCGTTTACCATCAAGTTTCACGCCAGCGACAAACTTACCGTCGTCTGAAATGGCCGAAAAACGCAACGGCATATGCTTGTCGAGCTTCTTACCAATCTGCGACCAGGTTTTCGTATCCCACAGTTTCAGTTTCACTTCTGGGAAGTAATCGTACAATTTCGTTTCGTAAGCACTGGTAATCAACAAATCTGTTTTGGGTATAAATTCGATGCTCCTGACTCCAGGATGCTGCAGCTTGGCGACAGACCTTCCGCTTTTCACGTTATAGATCGCGACGAATTCCCCGTTGCTAGCCGCGAGTACTTGCCCATTTTTGCGAAACACATATTCAGATCCGCCAGTTGGAACCGTGAATCTCTTCTTGCCGGTGGCGACATCCCAAATGGTGAGTTCTGGTGTTTTGGTGTTTGACAAAGTTGTAAGGCACGCTCCATCGGGGCTGAAAGCAATGGAGTATGGATAGATTGGTCCGTCCAAATCGAGCACGGCGTGTGGCAGTGGACCTTGGGGCGTTTCTTTCTCTGGCTCCGTGATTTCTTTGGCTGCAACTCTTTTTACAGCATTCGCTTCCGCCATTTCCTTCAGGTCAAAGACAACTCGTTTCTCTTCACTGGAACGGAGTACAACGCGTTTCGTCTGCTCTAGCTTCTTGCCCGGTTGATTGATGACAACCCGGATTTCGTAAACGTACTCCTTACCTGGGAGCAGACCTGGACTTTCAAACCGTCTGAGGGCGCCCCCGCTATTCGTCTTCCGGTTGTTGATGTAGACGCTGGCGTTTGCAGGTACAGATATCTGAAGCCGGCCGGGGCCGGCGGTCTGTTGCGCCGATGCCGTTTCGACAAGTTGCCAGGTACATAGAAGACACACAACGCCGGCGGAAAGCTGTTTGAACATCGATACTCCTACCCAGTTCGATTTGTGATTGCCCACTCGCCTTAAAACGTACATTCCCGGAACTCGAACATACGACCCCGGCAGGTGATCTGCCTACCTTTCGGAAGGGACGGGCTTTCTCCGTTCAACAAGTTTACTGATATCCCAGAGCTCGACGGAATTTGTGCCCGCAATCGCCAGGTATTTGCCACCCGGGGCGAATTTTATCCTGTTTTGCCCCTCGTAGGGTGGCCCTCCGTAGTAACGTATGCGGGCCAACAGAAATCCCGTCCGTGTTTCGCGAATTTCCAGGCCTCCGCCATCGCGTTCAAATGGCTTCTGCCGGACAACGTTTGCCACATATTCGCCGGTGGAATTGAGTACAAGTTCACCTTCGTGAGCTAGCGAAACCATCTGACGACCGGTGTCGGGATCCAGAATAACAGAATCCCTCTCTGTTAAATCTCGATTCTTTGTGACGACCAATGCTTCATCGAAGCATCGCAAATTTTCGTTTGATTTGTTGAATGGATGAGGAAATCTTCCGGTCACCCTACCGTCAGCACTCCGCACGACGATCTTCCCTTCCTCGATTTCAGCAGCCCTCTTCATCGCGGCCCCTTCAATAAGAAAGCTAAAACTCGAAGCTACTGGTTTCAGATCCTTGGGAAGTATTTTCTTGTTACCGGTTGCAACGTCCCATAGCGTTACGCCGGGCACAAACAGGTCGTGACTTCCAGATAGAAACACGGGAATACCAGCGTAGACCCCCTTCTCAAGTTCCGGCGCCGTCCGCTCCTTGCCTGTTTCAACTTCCCAGATTCTGAGTTTCGGCTTTGCCTTTTTGGGAGCTTCAATCGCGGCGACATACTGACCGTCGTCTGAAATCGCCGGAGCCAATAGCGGCACCGTTTCGTCGCGAGTTTTTAGCTTCTGGGTCCAGTTTCTGGCTTCCCACATCCGCACGGTTAGGGGAAGTAATGGGTGTTTTTTTCTATCGAAATGATATGAAAACAAAAAGTCTGCATTGTGCGAGAAGCTGATAATATTGACGCCAGGATGCGCTAACTTCGCAACAACCTCCCCGCTTTGCGTGTCATAAATTGCAACGACTTCGCCGTTGGGAAATGCAAGCGCTTGACTATCTCTACGAAAAGCGTGACGTCTACTAAACGGATAGCCAGATCCGAAATTGGGAATAGTGAATCTTTTCTTACCAGTAGCTGCGTCCCAGACGGTCAGGTCTCGCGGTTTGTCTTTCGACAAAGTTGTAAAACAAGATCCATCGGGGCTAAAAGTCACAGATTTTTCGTTGATCGCGCCGTCTAAATCCAAGACAACATGTGGCTTGGTAAATTTCGGCGTTTTTTTATCTGGCTCCGTGACTTTCTCCGCTACAACTCTTCCTGGCGGATTCTTTTCCGTCAATTCTCGAGAGTAAAAGACAACTCGTTTCTCCTCATTGGAACGGAGTACTACGCGTTTCGTCTGCTCTAGCTTCTTGCCCGGTTGATTGATGACAACCCGGATTTCGTAAACGTATTGCTTACCTGGGAGCAGACCTGGGCTTTCAAACCGTCTGAGGGCGCCCCCGCTATTTGTCTTCCGGTTGTTGATGTAGACGCTGGCGTTTGCAGGTACAGATACTTGAAGCCGGCCCGGACCGGCGGTCTGTTGCGCCGATGCCGTTTCAACAAGTTGCCAGGTACATAATAGGCACACAACGCCAGCGGAAAATTTTTTGAACATCGATACTCCTACCCAGTTCGATTTGTGATTGTGGTGCTACTTCTTTTTTCGGGGAACCTTTGCTGCGAACCTCACATCCGTTAGTGACCCATAAAGGCGTCTGCCAGCGTACCCATACCGAAATGGCTGAGAATAGAGTTGATCTCGGACATCATGAAAAAGCAAATGGCGAAGACGCTGAGCCCGCACAGCGACATTGCCACCAGTGTTGTCACTTGTTCAGCGATGGGCGGCTGTTGTGCGCCTGATGCCGGCGTCGGACGGTGGCTGCGATTCTCCGCTCTTCTAGCAGCCTGCTCATCAGCCCCAAAAACGCGTGCCCGGCGGAGCAACCGTGTCCGGCGGCCGGTACGTGTAGCGGTTCTCTTAAAACGACGGCCTTGCTTGGCGGTGACAGTTTGCATGAGTGCTTTCCTGCATGGAAGGGAAGAGGTTGACCAGTTAGCAGCCTCTATCGCAATCCGCAGGCCAAATGCAGAAAAGAGCCAATTTCCGCGTAAATGCGGCAAGATTTACCAGTAGACCGTGCTGGAAAGAGCGTTTTTTGCCGGGCGGCGTACATTGGATGTACAGGTTGTTTTGGAGCAGGGTTTCAAGAACCGTTGCTCTTAACTCAGTTCGAAAGAGAATCTGTTTTCGTACCCAAGCTGCTCATCTTGTTGTTCAACGTCTTTCAGCAACGTAACTATGTTTGCGAATCGCTCTTCGCCTAACTTAGCCCGGCTGTGAGCAGAGTCTATCCAAAGCAGATTCAACGGTCGGTCCACATCTGTGGTCAATCGATCCCAAAGAGCAGCCAGGTTTCTCCCGTAGTACGGTCCAAGATCCAAAACCTTCGCCATCGTCTTGTGTAGGTCTTCCTCTGTTTCGATTTCTGTTCCGTTAATCACGACTTCCATAACCGTCTCCGTCAATTGGCCTGATCCGTATGCGGGTTCAACACGCGGTGATCATTCTTCTCAACTCAGAATGTGAAAACAACCTTAAATTCCCCGAACCTTTCGCCCTATCGTCCGTCTATCTGGGTATCGCTTCGTGAGGAAGTGATCACGCAAACAAACAGAACAACGAAGCTGGAAACGGATCCGATGAATATCAGTGCGGCAAATCATAGTGCGAATCATGCGTGGCGTGGGCGCCGGGCTGGCTGCGGGGCAGCTGCCGGGTATCGCGCTCATGGCGCCGCGTTCTGACACTTGCTGGTAAAGCTGTTTGGCTGAAACCCGGTGTCAGATGGCAGCGGGTTTTTTCGTGCCCTGATTTTTGCACTTCCCTTTGAAACGTGTTCTTGGCCGATCGGCATAGGCGCCAGGTTTCCACCCTGGATAGGCGGGTTCGATTCCCGCAGAACACTCTTGTGGCGCTGCCAACGGGCGGCGTCTGCTTCTTCCGATGTAGCCAAATGGTAAGGCAGCGGTCTGTTAAACCGTGTATTGAAGGTTCGAATCCTTCCATCGGAGCCTGAGGAAAACACGCCGGCCATCCAGACGGCCAGCGTCAAAAAAGGGCTTATCGTCCAATAGGAGGACGCCGGTGTCGCAAGCCGGAAATCCGGGTGCAACTCCCGGTAGGTCCACTTGCCAGGAGCGGTTGCGGTTTGACCCGCGCTGCTGGCAGCCGGCAGGCTCTGCCGGACACATTTAAATTCCCCCGGTTGGGCATGGGCAAGCCCAGGTGGCTGTAAACCACCCGCTTTCAATAGCATTGCAGGTTCGACTCCTGCCCGGCGGACTGAACTGAACAAGACGTTGGAAGGTAGCCGGATACGGTTTGCCGGGCCGGTCTGCTAAACCGGAAGCCCTTGGGTGCTATGTGGGTTCAAATCCCATGCCTTCCGCTCAGTAGCGGGGTTTTATACGCCGGATGAAGGTGAAGATTCTGTGAAGATACGGTGAAAACCCCGATAATGTGGAGCTGGTGGTGTAGCGGTCTGCACGCCTGGCTGTGAACTAGGAGGTGCGAGTTCGACTCTCGTCCTGCTCCCTTTGACAATCCATCCGAAGCTATTTCTGCGAGCGTGCTCCTGGGAGGGCAAGCAGCCTCCAAAACTGCCATACAGGGTTCGAATCCTTGCGCTCGTGCTTTCAGACAACAAGTTTTCCACACGTCCCGGTGGTGTAGGGGATAACATCGAACCCTCCGAAGGTTCAGACCCTGGTTCGAATCCAGGCCGGGATACTCTTCTCCAAGCGGCAGTCAGTCCAGGATACGGCCCGCACTCATGCGGTTTTCCGCATGTTCCGCAAATCGTGTCGATGAGTATATTCACGCGCTAAGGCAGACAACCTTACCACCCCGCGCGCGAACAAATACTCATGACCGACTCTTTTTCTGATCACGAAGAAGTCAGTAACACCAACGCCACGCAGCCAGAGATCAACACCGTTATTCAACGCCGCGCCGTGTTAAAGTCGGCGCTGGTCACCGGAGCAGCCCTCCTGGCAGGCGGCTCCGGGCGGACGGTCACCGCTGCAGAGGCAGCCGATGAATTTGTGGAACTGCCGCAGATTTCGCCCGATGGGCCGCACGCACAGTCGATCGCTTACCCCGATGGCTACACGGCGGATGTGGTCCTGCGGTGGGGCGACCCAGTTGTTCGCGGCGCGCAGAAGCTGGACCTTCAGAAGCAGACTGCTGCCGCACAATCCAAGCAGTTTGGCTACAACAACGACTTCATCGCCTTCATGCCGTTGCCACGCGGATCGCAGAACTCGGACCGTGGCCTGCTGTGTGTGAATCACGAATACACCAACCCGGAGCTGATGTTCCCCGGCGTCACCTACAAAGAACGCCACGAGCAGATGTCGCTAGAGCAGATCCGCATCGAAATGGCGGCCCACGGGCATTCGGTGGTCGAAATCCGCCGCACGGAGAAAGATGGCGTCCGCACCTGGCAGCCCGTAACGGGCAGCTTCTTCAACCGCCGCATCACCGCGCTCGAAACGCAGTTCCGCATCGCTGGCCCGGCGGCTGGCGATAAACGGATGCAGACCAAGGCCGACCCGCAAGGGCTGACCGTCACCGGCATGGTCAATAACTGCGCGGGCGGCGTGACGCCGTGGGGCACAGTTCTAAGCGGCGAAGAGAACTTCCACTATTACTTCACGGGTGATGGCTCGAAGAGTCCCGAAGCAGGCGCCTACCGCCGCTATAACGTGGGGGGCGACCCGCAATATGCGTGGGATAAGATCGACCCCCGCTTCAATATCGAGAACGAACCCAACGAGCCAAACCGCTTTGGCTGGGTCGTGGAGATCGATCCTTACGATCCAGAAAGCAAGCCCGTTAAACGCACTGCACTGGGGCGGTTCCGTCACGAAGGTGGTTCCGTAACGCTCTGCCCGGATAACCGCGTGGTCGTCTACATGGGCGACGATCAGTATTTCGAATACGTTTATAAGTTCGTCAGCAACGGCCGCTACAACCCCAAGGATCCAGCCGCCAATCGCGATCTGCTGGACGACGGCGTGCTGTATGTCGCACGGTTTGGCGAAGATGGCCTCGTGCACTGGCTGCCGCTGGTGCATGGCTCCGGACCGCTGGTGAAATCCAACGGCTTCGACTCGCAGGCCGATGTGCTTATCGAGACCCGGCGGGCGGCTTCGCTGCTTGGCGCCACGCCGATGGACCGGCCGGAAGATGTCGAAAGCGCTCCGGGCGGCAATGTGTATGTGATGCTCACCAAGAATTCGCATCGCACCGCTGCAATGGCCGACGCTGCCAACCCGGAGCCGGAAAACCGTCACGGTCAGATTATCGAACTCATTCCGCCCGGCCCCGCTGGCGCCCGCGACCACACGGCGACGGTGCACCGCTGGGAGATGTTCCTGCGGGCAGGGGACTGGCATCCTGGCCAACCGGGCGAATATCAGAAACAGCATCCGCAAGGCTGGCTGTCCTGTCCCGACAACTGCGCTTTCGACAACCAGGGCCGCATGTGGATCTCAACCGACGGCGCCCCGAAAGCCGCTCATTTCACAGACGGCCTCTACATGTGCGAACTGGCTGGACCCCGCAAAGCACTCACCCGCCGCTTCTTCTCGGCGCCCACGGGAGCAGAAGTGTGTGGCCCTTGCTTCACGCCCGATAGCGAAACCGTGTTCGTCGCCGTGCAGCATCCCGGCGAAGGCTCCACCTTCAACAGTCCGGCCACTCGCTGGCCCAACCCCGCCAGCAGCAACCTGCCGCCACAACCCGCCGTCGTCGCTATCAACGCCAAGGCCGGTAAAAAGATCGGCGGCAACGCCTAGGCGATCAAAGACTGCATAGCCCCCGCATTCACATACGGGGGCTGTTTTTTTGAAGCCTCAACGCCCGGCCTCTTTTCACTTTCAGCGCCGAGGCGTGCAGCCGTTGTACATGTTCTTTCGTCCGCTTCGCAGTTGCCGTCGCATTCGTAGACGCGATCACCGCCTGCGGCCGGAATGGGCAGAAACGGCAGATTGACGAAGTTACCCGGACGCGGGTGACATGGGTCTGCTACAATCTACGAACGCATGTCACCACCAGCCTTTATCATGCGTGCGACGCCACAGCCCTCCGGTTGTGGATCGTCTAAACGCCGCCGCCCTCGTCAGACGATAACGCGACGGGCCACAATTCTTTGAGGTGAATAGAATGAAGTACTCGCTTGCCATCGCCTTGCTACTGACATTGGGCGCCACTGTTGCCAATGCGGCGGATTATGCCGTGGTGGTTTCTGCGGACACGCTGAAAGACGCGGGCTGGAAGCAGGTGGCAGACGCGCTGGTCGCGAAGCATCAGGGCAAACTGGTGACGTACGATGCTGACGTGAAAGAATCGCTGCCGCAGCTCAAGCAGCTCCACCCGCGGTACACCTGCTTTGTGGCGCCGCCCGCCACCGCCGGCCGTGAATTCGTCGCCAGCGTGCATCAACTCACGCGGCAGCTGGATGACGATCCGTACACCGACACCATCTGGGGCGTTCTTACCGGCTACAACGCAGAGAACGCGCTTTCGATCGCCCGTTACGAAACACCTTTGACCGTCCGCAAGGTTGCCTCTGGCACCGAGTTCGCCATGGAAATGGTGGAAGAAGGCAAATGGTATGACGAGCTGGTGAAGAACAAACTGGTAATGAAACAGAAGGGCGCCACCGTCAAGCAGCTACGCGGACCCGGTGACACAACCGCGGCACTGGTTGACTCTCTGAACGAGTACAAGCCCGATCTGTTTCTGACATCGGGACACGCCACCGAACGCAACTGGCAGATTGGTTTCACGTACCGCAACGGCTTCTTCAAATGCAAAGCCGGTCAGATCTTCGGCGAAGATACGCAGAAGCAGCGGCACGATGTGAATTCGCCCAACGCCAAAGTTTATCTCGCCATTGGCAACTGCCTGATGGGCCACGTGGATAGTAACGAAGCGATGGCCCTGGCCTGGATGAATGATGCGGGCGTGAAGCAGATGGTGGGTTACACCGTTGTTACGTGGTTCGGCTACGGCGGATGGGGCGTGCTGGATTACTTTGTGGAACAGCCGGGCCGGTACTCGCTGGCAGAAGCGTTCTTTGCGAACCATCACGCGTTGATCCACTCCCTCGAAACTGGCGCCGGCAACCAGCGCGGTCTGCGGTACGACCGCGATGTTGTGGCTTTCTACGGCGATCCCGCCTGGCAGGCCCGCATGAGCGAGGCGCCTAAAGCTTATGGCCAGAAGCTGACGGAGAAGGACGGTGTCTACACCTTCGAGATCACACCGCAGCGGGGTGCTGATTCCTTCAAACCTGTGAATACCAACGGCGCCCAGCGCGGCTGGCGGCCCATTGTGCATTGGCTTCCCACACGGTTGAAGAACATCCAGATTGTCAGCGACAATGGTCTGAAGCCAGTCATTACCGATGACTTCCTGCTGGTTCCCAATCCGCGGACCTACGACGCCACGAAGAACTATCGCGTGGTGTTCAAAGCGGAAGCGATACAGTAGCCGTCGCAGGCGTGTGTTTCGCGGTCGCGTGCGGTTAACTATCATAGCCAGTTAAGCCTACCACCCGTTCCCCTTTACATGTTCAGGAAAATCCTATGACGCGTCCTACCTCTTTCAACCGTCGAAATTTTCTGAAAGCCACCGGCGCCGGCGCCGCGCTGGTTTCCAGTGGTGTCTGGAGCGAAGTTGCTGCGGAAGATTCGAAGGCTCCTTCGCAGAAATTGAACATCGCCTGCGTCGGCACCGCCAACCGTGCGGCCGCAAGCGTCAGCGCCGTGAAGGGCGAGAACATTGTGGCCTTCTGCGATATCGACCAGAACTACCTGGACCGCACGAAGAAAGATTTCCCGGACGCCCGCCGTTACAACGACTTCCGCGAACTGCTGGAAGTAGAAAAGGGCAAGGTAGACGCGGTTGTCGTGGCCACTGCCGATCACACGCACGCACCCGCATCGATCCGCGCGATCAATGCTGGAATGCATGTGTACTGTGAGAAGCCGCTGACGCACACGGTGGAAGAAGCCCGCATCGTTGCCGAGGCAGCCACCAAAAAAGGTCTGGCCACGCAGATGGGCACGCAGATTCATGCGGGCGAAAACTACCGCCAGGTCGTAGAGATGATTCAGTCCGGCGTCATCGGCGATGTGACCGATGTGCACGTCTGGGTCGGCAAAGGCTGGGGCGGCGGCGAACGCCCGGCAGACGGCCAGAAGCCGCCGGCTACGCTTAGCTGGGATCTGTGGCTCGGCCCGGCGCCGGAACGCGACTATGCCGCGGGCCGCTATCATCCCGCCCAGTGGCGCCGCTGGTGGGACTTCGGTCAAGGCACGCTGGGTGACATGGGTTGTCACTATATGGATCTGCCATTCTGGGCGCTCGGTCTGCGGCATCCTAACAAGTGCGAAGCGGAAGGCCCGGAAGTACATCCGGAAACCTGCCCGCTGGGCCTGACTGTCCGCTATGAATTCCCGGAATCCAACCCCGGCAAGAAGGGCGGCGCCGTCAAACTTACCTGGTACGACGGCAACATGATTCCCAAGACGGTCGCGGGTGAACGCGTTCCCGGCAGCGGCGTGATGTTCATTGGCTCCAAAGGAAAGATGTTCGCCAACTACGGCAGCTACCGCCTGTTCCCACGCGACAAGTTCGAAGGTTACGAGCGGCCGGAACCCACCATTCCGCGGTCGATCGGCCATCACGCTGAATGGATTAAGGCCTGCAAAGATGGTTCGCCCACGACGTGCAACTTTGACTACTCCGGCGCCCTGACCGAAACGGTTCTGCTGGGCAACGTCGCCTACCGCACCGGCAAATCGCTTGAATGGGACGCGAAAGCCCTGAAGGCAACCAATTGCCCCGAAGCCGACAAGCTGATCCGCAAAGAGTATCGCAAGGGCTGGGAAGTCGCCTAACAGCTGCGAACACTCACGTTGAATTCTTGATACGCCGCAACTGGTCCACAACTGGTTGTGGCGTTTTTGCTGGTCAGGCTTCAAGCCGCCTGAGACTTAGAGGTGTCTATGTCTGTCACTCGTATTACTGGCGTGCTACTCGCCGTAGCCTGCGTCTTAAGCGTTTCAACATTACGCGGTGAAGAACCGCCGGCAAGCTGGCAGCAGCAGATTCAGGCGGCTGTGGATCAAGCACTGGCTGAAAAACGCATGCCCGGCTGCGTGGTCTGTATCGGCAATTGCAAGGGCGTTGTTTATCAGAAAGCGTCCGGCTTCAAACAGCTAAAGCCGTCGCGGCGCCCGATGACTGAAGATACCGTCTTCGACCTGGCTTCGCTGACCAAACCCATTGCCACCGCGACCAGCGTGATGCTGCTGGTGGAGCAGGGAAAGGTGAAGCTTGACGAACCGGTCGCGAACTATCTGCCTGCCTTCGCCGCGAATGGTAAAGAGCAGGTGACGATCGAGCATCTACTGCTGCACACCAGCGGGCTGATCGCCGACAATTCCTTGAACGACTACGCAGACGGCGCCGCAAAAGCGATGCAGCGCGTGATGGCGCTGAAACTACGGGCGCCGGCGGGCAAGCGGTTCGACTACAGCGATATGGGCTACATCGTGCTGGCCGAAGTCGTCCGTAAGGTAAGCGGTAAGAGCGTCGCTGAGTTTTCCCGTCAGCACATCTTCAAGCCACTGGGGATGAAAGAAACCATGTATCTGCCGGACGCTGCCTTACGGCAACGCGCTGCGCCAACGCAGCAACGACCCGCCGGCGGCAAGTGGATGCAAGGCGAAGTGCACGACCCCCGCGCGTACCGTCTGGATGGCGTTGCAGGGCACGCTGGACTTTTTTCAACAGCGGCGGACCTAGCAATTTATGCCCGTATGATGCTGCAACAGGGCAAGCTTGGCGATGTCACGGTGATGCAGCCAGAAACCTGGCGCCAGATGATCCGCCCCCGCAACGTTACCAGCCGCAGCGGCAAAACGTGGCGGCGCGCCGCAGGCTGGGACGTACTTTCTGGCTACTCTTCCAACCGCGGCGCCGGAATGTCCAGAGCAGCCTTCGGACACGGCGGCTTCACCGGAACAGGCATCTGGATGGACCCGCAACGCGACCTGTTCGTGATCTTCCTCAGCAACCGCGTACACCCCGACGGTAAAGGTTCGGTCAACCGGCTGATCGGAGAAATTGGCGGCATTGCCCTAAAGGCGAACTGACGGCGTCCCGTACCGGGCAGGCGCCCGCATGATGCGTGTGCTATTATCAACGGCGTTGGCATCTATCTGATTGCTACCTGACACTCCGGAAGCGCTTGCACGCCTGGTGGCGGCCGCGGTCTTCAAAACCGTTGGGCGGTGGGTGAACCGCATCGCTGGTGGGTTCGATTCCCATGCGTTTCCGCTTCTTTTCTCCTGTTGCGGTGAGATTTCTGCATCTCCCAAATACAAGGATGATTTTCCCGGAAGCCAGGATGTGTTCTGCCATAATAGAGCGTTACCGTTTTCCTGAAACAAACTATTGAGGCCCTTTCAAAATGAAGAAGTCATTGATTGCCGCTTCCCTATTTGCCGCTGTCGCGTTGCTGCTGGCGCCTGTTGCGCTGCGTGCCGGAGACCTGCCTGACCCGGATGGCAAACCTGCGGATATGAGCAAGCCCGTGCAGGTTTATATCCTGCTGGGGCAATCGAATATGGTCGGCGCCGGTAAGATCAATCCTTCGCGTGGCAAGGCAGAAGGTTCGCTGACCCATGCAGTGAAAGAGAAAAATCTGTATCCGTATCTGGTGGATGACCAGGGTGAATGGACCGTCCGCAAAGATGTGCGTAATGTGCGTGTGATGGGCAGCGGCACCGGCACCATGCGGCAGTTCAATAATGAATTTATGACCGTCAGCGGCGGCAAGATCGGGCCGGAACTGGGCATCGGCCATCAACTGGGCAACGCGATCGACGCCCCCGTTATGGTGCTGAAAAGCTGCATCGGTAACCGCAGCCTGGGCTGGGATCTGCTGCCGCCCGGTAGCAAGTCTTATGAGTTTGAAGACAAAGGGAAGACCTACCACTACGCCGGATATAAAGAGTCGCCGCTCCGCTGGGAGAAAGGCTCTGAGCCTGAGCCAATCAAGTGGTACGCCGGGATGCAGTACGACGGCGATATCGCCAACGCCAAAACTGTGCTGGCGGATCTGGAAAAGTATTACCCTGGCGCCACGAAGTACGAAGTCGCAGGCTTCTTCTTCTGGCAAGGCGACAAAGACCGTTACAACGCAGGTCACGCCAGCCGGTACGAGCAGAACCTAGTGCACTTCATCAAGCAACTACGTGAAGACTTCAACGCCCCCAACGCCAAGTTCGTCTGCGCTACACTGGGCCAGACAGAGAAAGGCGCCGATGGCAACGAAGGCCTGATCCTGAACGCCCAGATGGCCGTTGATGGCGAAGCTGGTAAGTACAAAGAATTCAAGGGCAACGTCGCCACCGTGTACACCAAACCACTTTCCAAGGGCGGCGCCTCCAACAGCCATTACGGCGGCAATGCAGAAACCTACATGAATGTGGGCGAAGCGATGGGCGCCGCCATGGTGAAACTGCTGAAGGCAGAACAGTAAGTTCCGCCGGGGCGAATATACGCCTCAACTGAAGCAACATTGGAACCCGCCACTGGCATTGATAGTGGCGGGTTTCTTCTTGACAGAATCTCTTTCAGTTCCAGCCCACGGCCATCTGACGTTCGCTGTAACAAATGGCGGGGTGTGTCGCTGTGGTTATTAAAGGATGCTTGCGAATCTGGTCCTTCCGCCGGCGGCGTTTACAAGTGCTGTCAGCCTTCTGGGCGCCAGATCGCGGTGATTCACGCTTTCTGCCGGTTTCTGCGGCGGAAGCTTTTCTCCGGTCGTCAACTGTGTCGCATTGCGTGAAGTGAGTTGCTGCCGGTGTGCCATCGAACTGTTGCGGCGTGTCGCCGCCGTGTGAATATTTACGTAGGGGATTCTGTCATGAAACGTGTTGCTGTATTTGTTTTTGGTGTGGCCAGCTACATGCTGTTCTTCGGCGTGTTTCTGTATATGGTCGGGTTCCTTGGGAATTTTCTAGTTCCTAAGGCAATCGATTCTCCGGCCGATGTATCCATCGTCGAGGCGTTGCTGGTTAACGGCGGGCTGATTCTGCTGTTCGGCCTGCAACATAGCGTGATGGCGCGGCCCGTGTTTAAGCGCTGGATCACGAAGTTCATTCCGCAACCAGCCGAACGGCCGCTCTACGTGCTGATGTCTTCGCTGGCGTTGATCGTGCTGTTCTGGTTATGGCAGCCGATGGGCGGCGTTGTCTGGAGCGTGCAGAACATTGCGGGTAGCACGGCGTTGTACACACTGTATGCGGCTGGCTGGACGATTGTCTTTGTCTCGACGCATCTGATTAACCACTTCGACCTGTTCGGTCTCAGGCAGGTGTGGCTGTATTTGATTGGCCGGGAATACACGCCGTTGAAACTATCGACACCGCGACCGTACCGCCACGTACGGCACCCGTTGTACATCGGCTGGATCATGGCTGTGTGGGCGACTCCGCAGATGACCCTCGCCCATCTAATGCTTGCCGCAGGTTTGACGGCGTACATTCTGATCGCCATCGTGTTCGAAGAACGCGACCTGGCTGACGAACACGGCGAAAGCTACAAAGCCTACCGCCGCAAAGTACCGATGCTGATCCCGCGGCTGACCCCGGCGACCCTTGAAGACTAAGTCGGATTGTCAGAGGTGATTTACCTGAAACCCCGTAGGTCAGGCGGTTGCCTGACGGTGTTACGGAATCCACCTCAAATGTCGTCAGGCAGGCGCCTGACCTACGGCTTCGAGGGAATCCGCGTTGGTCTATTCTTCAAACAGCGCGGAGCCGACGCGGACCATGGTGGCGCCTTGTTCGATGGCGACTTCAAAGTCGTTGCTCATGCCCATCGAAAGATCGGTGAGGTCGAAGCGGCCGGCGAATTTCTTTTGTAGCTGATCGCGCAACACGCGGAGGGCTTTGAAGTCGCCGCGTGCCTGATCAACGCCTCCTTCGCGGGCGGCCATGGTCATCAGCCCGCCGACGTGAACGTGCTCCAGGGCTGCGATTTCCTCGAGCGCCGCCGCGCACTCGCCAGGGGCGAAGCCGTGTTTGGTTTCGTCGCCAGAGATGTTGACCTCCAGCAGCGTGCGGGCAGTTACACCAAGAGACGCGGCCTGTTCTTCGAAGGTGTGAAACAGCCGCAGACTGTCGCCCGAGTGGAATAGCGGTTGCAGCTTCAGTGTGCGGCGGACTTTGTTACGCTGCATGTGCCCGATCATGTGCCAGGTTATGTCACAACCAGCCAGAGCTTCCGCCTTGCTCCATAGATTCTGCGGGCGGCTTTCGCCAAGATGCACCGCACCGGCGTCGAACACCTGCCGGGTGGCTTCATCGTCAACGTACTTGGTGACGGCGATCAGCGTAATGTCTTCCGGCGTGCGGCCCGAACGGATGGCGGCTTCGGCAACCTTCTGCTGAATCCGCGCTAGATTGTCCGCGATGGGTGGTTGCTGGTCCATCATTTGGCGTCAGCAGGCTGACGGGTGGCAATGATGGCGTCTAACTCTGCGCGGAGCTTTTCGAGTATCTCATCGTAAGGATAGGCGCCGATTGCTTCGCTGCCACGCTTTAGATTAACGTACTTCGGCCCGCACCACAGACCCAGATCCGCATCATCGGTTTCACCCGGTCCGTTTACCCGGCAGCCCATCACAGCAATGGTAATGTCATACTCCGAGGCGTACTTCGTCATCTCTTTGACGTTCGCCGCCAAGTCGATGAAGGCTTCGTTTTCCACGCGTGAGCAACTTGGGCAAGCGATGATGTTCAGCGTCTCTAAGCCATAATCCACCACACTGCGCACACGGCCCGCCGCGATGTCTTCCAGAATCTGACGCCCGGCTTCAATTTCTTCGGGCTTGCGGTTGTTCGGCACCGTGAGGGAAACGCGGATCGTGTCGCCGATGCCGCGGCTGATGAGCTGTTCAAAAGCGATGCGTGTTTTGATCACGCCTTCAGGCGGTAGCCCGGCTTCGGTAACGCCGAGATGAAGAGGAATCTCCGGGCGTGCTTCTGCGAAGCGGCGGTTGACTTCGATCACCTGTTGCGGGTCCGAGTCCTTCAGCGAAACGCAATAACGCTCAAAGCCGATGCTGTCCAGAAACTCACAGTGGTCCAGCGCGCTTTCGAGCATGGGCGAAATAGGATCGTCTTCGCCGTATTTCTCTTTCTTGGCCGGATCAACGCTGCCGCAATTCACACCGACTCGCATCGCACAGTCGTTGCTTGTTGCCACATCGACCAGGAAGCGGACCTTCTCCTGCCAGGGCTTCTCACGTTCGTGGTGGTACAGATGTCCCGGGTTGTAGCGGATTTTATCCACATGCGGCGCCACATCCGTCGCCAGACGATAGTTCTCCTGCAGGTCAACAGAAAGATTCGCCTCGGTCTGCTTGCGGATCTCTGCCAGGGCAGCAGCGTCCTGCCGGCTGTCGACGGCAATGCGTACGACATCGGCCCCCGCGTTGTGCAGCAGGTTGACAAGTTCCACCGTCGCGTCGATGTCTCGCGTATGCGTGGCGGTCATGCTTTGCACCGCGATGGGGTTGCCGGCGCCAATGGTGACCGAACCGATCTTTACCGGCCGCGTTGCATTGCGTTGAATTTCCATGACTTCATCCCGCGCATTGTGCGTGAGTTAAGGTGTAAACCGTCAGTAAATCATTATGACTTAAACGACGGATGCCGGAAGGGTGTGCGGTAACTGGCGCCGCCTTCGCGTGATCTCATGACGGCTTTGGTGAGTGCTTCGACGAAGAAGAATTCGCCCCACATGACAGATTCATCCACTCCTAGATTCTTGTCCGTGTGGTAGACGCCGTGCTTCAGAATTCCTTCCCAGCCCGGCGTCTCTGAGGCAAGGTACTCTGGCTGGCAGAGTGCGTCCAGCATTGCGGTGGCTGTTTCGTGGTAGCGGGCGGACAGCGCCTCGTCCTTCGTCTGCATGGCAAGGTCCAGCAGACCGCTGGCTGCGATGGCGCCGGCGGAGGTTTCGCGCTGGGCGCCGTGCGGTGGAGGCTGCGATAAGTCCGCGTCGAAGTCCCAGTAAGGCACTTTGTCTTCGGGTAGGTGCGAGATCCAGTACTCTGCGTTGAGCTGGGCGATGTCTAAGAATTCCTGCTGCCCGGTCAGTGCGTACACTTTGCTGTAACCGTACAAAGACCAGGCGAGCCCGCGTGCCCAGGCGCTGCCGGGCGCTAAACCCTGATGGGTGGTCTGGCGGAGGAACTCGCCCGTTTCTGTATCGAAGATACCTTCGTGGGCTGTGGAGCCATCCTCGCGGACGATGGTTTCGCGCGTGGTGCGGCAGTGCGTGGCGGCAATATTGAGCAGTTCCTGGTCGCCGGTTTCGTTGCCCGCATAAAAGATGATCGGCACGTTCATCATGATGTCGATGAATAGCGATTCAGGCGCCACGAAACTACGCAGGTACTGGCCTTTTTCCTGGAAACGCATCGCCAGCGTGCGGCCGGCTTGAATCAACACATCGTGCAGGTGTTTCTCGCCCGTCAGCTCATACCACGGCAGGTAGGTGCTGAGGAAGATGAAGCCCAGGTCGTGCACATCACGGTCGTGCTGGCGGTGTTCCAGCAGCTTGGAATAATGTTCCGCCTTCTCACGCCACGGCTCGCCGGCGCCACGTTCGACAAAGCACCACATCATGCCCGCCAGAAATCCGCCGGTCCAATCCGTCCAGAGTTCGCCGCCGTGCTGCCATTTGCCATCGACGGTGTATATCGGGAAGTAATCCGGGTGGCGGGCCGTAAGATCAGCGACCTGCTGCTGGGCGAATTCGAGAGCGTTTTCGTAGTGCGTTGTAGACATATTGTGTTGCTGATGGAGTGCAGGGCACTTAAGGGTGTAACCGCGGAATCTTGGGCAGCGTTAACAGAGTGTTTTAGTTGCGGCGTCGATGGACACCTGATGCGTATTAAAACAAAGACGGCGTTCCATGTAGAGTGGAACGCCGTCTGGGGTTCAACGATCTTTGGGGGCTGCTTACAGCTCCCAGCCTTCGCGATACTGCTTGTTGACGATCTTCTGAGCTTCTTCCGAATTGGTCGCTTTCAGATCCTTAGCGTCCCATTCCACCTTCAAGCCAGCTTCGCCAGCCTTTGGCGCCATCCACACAGCCAGGTTACCCAGCAGGATGGTTTCGGTCAGACCGCCAGCGTAGTTCTGGAAGTTGGACATCGCCATTTCTGGCTTGTCGGCCTTGATGGCGTTGACCCATTCAGTGAAGTGGCCCGGCGAGCGGACGAACTCAAGATCTTTGGTCGCGGCCTTGCGGGTGGCGTCGTCCACGCGGGTTTTGCTGGTGTCCCACAGCTCGTAGGCGCCGCAGTAGTCACCAGGCGTGTAGATCGTGCCTTTGTCACCGATGACAATGGCGCCACGACGGGCTTCGTTCTGCTTGCCACGGAGTTTGCGGTCGGTGCTACGGAGCAGGTCCAGCACTTCTTTGCTAAAGTATTCGCGACCGGGCATTTCGCCGCCATCGTACCAGACCAGCTTGACGGGTCCGCGTTTTTCGGTGGCAGGGAACTGGAAGGTGATAACCGAAGACTTCGGATACGACTGGTGGTTGTGACCCGTGGTGGTCGCCTGTACCGAAGTTGGGTTCTTCAGGTCAGCGCCCATGTAAGGCATGTTCAGCGTGTGGCAGGCCATGTCGCCCAGAGCGCCGGTGCCGAAGTCCCACCAGCCACGCCATTTGAACGGATGATATAGCTGGCTGTACTTGCGGATATCAGCCGGGCCGATCCATTCGTCCCAGTGGATGTGATCCGGAGCGTCGCCGCCTTCTGGTGCAGGATCGCCCTGCGGCCACACTGGACGGTTGGTGAAGACGTGCACTTCCGAGACCTTGCCGATACCACCGGCCTGAATCAGGGCGGCAGCTTCACGCAATGCAGAGCCTGCGGTGCCCTGGTTACCCATCTGGGTGCACAGCTTCTTTTCAGCTGCCAGTTCAGCCAGAATGCGTGCTTCTTTAATGGTGTGCGTCAGCGGCTTCTGCGTGAAGCAGTTAAGGCCGGCCTTCATCGCCCGCGAAGAGGCTGGTGCGTGGTTGTGGTCAGGCGTGCTGACGGTGCAGGCGTGGATTTCGCCCAGCTTGCCATCGGCAACGTCATCCAGCAGCTTGCGGTAGTCGGTGTAGCGTTTGGCTTTTGGCCAGCGCTGAACGGCTTTGGCCCACTTCTTTTCGTCGATATCGCAGAAGGCGACCATGTTGCCGTGCTTGCCGGCGTCGTTCGAGTCGCTGCTGCCTTTGCCATCGACGCCGATGGAGATGAAGTTAACGGTATCAGCAGCGGCCTTCTTGTCTTCAGCTGCCATGCCAAAGTTGGTGAAATAACCGGCTCCGGCTACACCTGCGGCCGCGGCGCCTGTTGTTTTCAGAAAGTCACGACGTGAACTGTTCTGTTTGGTCATTCAATACTCCTCTACGTGTTTTTGGGTGGTTAATCAGGTGGGAAAGGGGCGTCGCGCCGCCTCTGACTTGAAGACGCCTAAACTACGGCCTGGATGGGTAAGGCACCCTTGTGCCAGACTACTTCAAACGGATTTTACGCCGGATACCCCGCCACTAACCTCTTACGAGGGTTGCAATGCGAAAGTTCCGTTGCACCCGTAAAATAACGTGTACGGCAACCCGAAGCAATCGTCCGCCGAAAAACGCCTTATATCGGCGGTAGCCGTTTGAAATGTCACTGCGATCAACGCACACGCGGTGCATCCTGGTTTTTATTAACCAAGCTCTTACACTACCCACAACAGCGCGAAGTCGCTCGCCTCATTTGCCCCTACGATTCCACTTCTTGAGCATGAAGTTCGCATGAAAATCAACCAGGACGCCGTCATCGTCTCGGTCAAAGTGCTGGATACGGACGACCCCTACGACATCATTCTGTCTAACAGTCAGTTCGTGCAGGCGCTGCTGGCCGCGGGCGTATTAATGGAAGACGTTACCGCGTGTGCTTTGCGAAGTCACTTTGTGGATGTGTACCGCGGCGAAGTGCAAAACGGCGGTTTCTCGCAGTTTGTTTACAACACCCGCTGGGACGAAGAAGTCATCACGCTCATCCGCGAGGGTTTGGCCACGATGGGCGCCACGCAGAACCTTAACGCCTTTAATAAGGCCGCGGCAGTCGTTGAGGCTTGGCCGGCAGAGAGGCTGCGGCAGTTCCTGGACGAAGATTACTTCGATCCGAAGCAGCAGGACGGCAACCCGCCACGCGACGATCTGAGTCAATTCGACCCGCTTTTGTGCGAAACGATCGAATCAGAAGACCTGATCCAGCTTCATTCCACCTGGCTGCACAATCACCCCGATCTTGTGACGCTGGACCGCGACCAGGCAACCGCCGAGATCAAACGCCGGGCCGCCATGTAGGTTGCCCGACGCTTGCGCAACTGGCGCCGCAAACCAGGGCGCCACCTTTACAGATTTGTGCTCATGCGTTCGTATGCAGGCGATACGTCACCGGCGGCACGGCGTTTGCCGCGTTGGAATACCGCGTAGCTGCCACGAGTTGAAGCGACGCACCGCCCGGCTGTTGGAAGGGCGAAAAACAGAAAATCGCCTCGTCCCCAATGGTACCCGGGGGCGAATCAATTACGTCGCCAGAAGAGGAAAGTGCATTGGATAATCATCGTTACGATGTGGTTGTGATTGGCACCGGTCCAGGTGGTGAAGGCGCCGCGATGCAGGCGGTGAAGCTGGGCCGCTCCGTGGCCGCAGTGGAACGCATGCCGGAAATCGGCGGTAACTGCACGCACCGCGGCACCATTCCCAGCAAGGCGCTGCGGTTCGCCATTCATCAAGCAACCAAATTGATGCAGACCCGGTTGCTCGATGCGCATCAGATGGCGGAAGCCAGGGCGCTGCCGAATCTGCGGCGGTCGGCCTCGACGGTGATTGGCAAACAGGTGAGCATGCGGCAGGGATTTTACGACCGCAACAACGTACCGGTTTATCAGGGCAATGCGCGCCTGATAGGCGATAACAAAGTGGAAGTGACGGATACCCTGGGCGGTAAACGTACGTTGCAAGCCGACGCGATTATGATCGCCACCGGCTGCCGTCCGTACCGGCCGGAAAACATCGACTTCAGCCACCCGCGGCTGCACGATAGCGACACGATTCTCGATCTGCAGGAGACGCCACGGTCGATCAGCATTTTCGGCGCCGGTGTGATCGGGTGCGAATACGCTTCGATGTTCCGCAAGCTTGGCACCAAGGTGAACCTAGTCAACACACGCGGCAAACTGCTGGAATTTCTCGACGATGAAATTATCGACGCGCTAAGCTATCACTTGCGTGAAAACGGCGTCATCCTGCGGCACAATGAAAAGTTCGAGAAGGTGCAGCCGGTCGATGACGGTGTCATCCTCCATCTGGTTTCCGGCAAGCAACTCAAGTCCGATGTGCTGCTGTGGGCGGCTGGCCGCACGGGCAACACCGACGGTCTGTTTGCTGAGGAAGCCGGGGTGGCTGTTGATTCGCGCGGACTGATTGAAATTGATGAACATTTCCGCACTTCGGTGGAAAACATCTACGCCGTGGGCGACGTCATTGGACAGCCCGCTCTGGCCAGCGCCGCGTATGTGCAAGGGCGTTACGCCGCGCAGCATTGGATTAAGGGATCGTGCGAACGGGCGATGATTAACGATATTCCGGCCGGTATTTACACCAGCCCGGAGATTTCTTCAATCGGCAAAACCGAACGCGAACTTACCTCGATGGGCGTTCCGTACGAAGTCGGACATTCCATCTTCCGCAGCTTAGCCCGCGCCCAGATTACGGGCGAAACGACGGGCATGCTCAAGCTGCTGTTCCATCGCGAAACGCTGCAACTGCTGGGCATTCATTGTTTCGGCGCCAACGCGACCGAGATCATTCACATTGGTCAGGCGGTGATGTCGCAACCGGGCGAACAGAACACGCTGCGTTACTTCGTGAACTCAACTTTCAACTATCCCACCATGGCCGAAGCCTATCGCGTCGCCGCACTAAACGGTTTGAACCGCCTGTTCTAAAGCTGCAACCTGCCGACGTTACGGCTGAATCTGCTTCACACCGCGGGCGGCAGCGCCGCGGCGCCAGTCGGCAACGCCAGTGGCGACACCTGTAGCAGGGTCGATGGCGATGGCGTTCACGCTGCCTTGCCGGTAGCCTTTGCGGATCTGCAGCGTGTGCCCGATGCCTTTCAGTTCGTCTTTCATGGGCTGAAAAAGATCGCGGCCCGCGTCTTCAACCCGCAGCACATCCGGCAGCCATTGATGATGAAACCGCGGACCCGCGACGGCAGCCGGTAAATCGCGGCCGAAAAACAGCGTCTGCACGGCGACCTGCGTCACCGAGTTAATGATGGTGCGGCCGCCGGGACTGCCGACGATCAGAACCAGCTTGCCGTTCTTTTTGAAGATGGTGGGCGATTGCGAGCTGAGCATCCGTTTGCCGGGCGCCATCAGGTTGGGCGGCGTGCCGATGCGGCCGGTCAGATTGGTGTAACCGGGCTGCAAGTTGAAGTCGCCCATTTCATTGTTCAACAGAAAGCCGGCGCCGCGAACAACGATGTGGGAGCCGAAGTTTCCTTCCAGCGTATAAGTATTACTCACTGCCATACCGCGGGCGTCGATGATAGAGAAGTGTGTGGTCTCCGGACTTTCGTACGGCCCCTCCGTCAGCTTGATATCGCCGGCAATCGCCGTGCTGGGCGTTGCGACATTGCGGTCAATCTGCTCCGCCAGTTTGCGGGCATGTCCGGCAGCGTAAATCTTCTCAGGAATTTTCACCATGCTGGGGTCGCCCATGTGCGCCGCCCGTTCGCGGAATGCCCGGCGCATGACTTCCGTCATCAGATGCACCTGCTGCGACGTCCAGAAGGCGCCGGTTCCCCCTTTCAGATTCAAAGCTTCCAGCATGCGGAGTTGCATCAGCACCGTCGCGCCGCCGGAGCTTGGCAGCGGCGCGCCGTACAGCGTGTAGCCTTTCACATTGCCAGAAACAGCCGGGCTGATCTTCGCACGGTAATCGCGCAGGTCCTGCGTGGAAATCAATCCGCCACCGGCTTTCATTTCGGCAACGATCGCTGCGGCAATGTCGCCGGTGTAGAACGCACTGGCGCCGCGGTCGGCAATTGTTTGCAATGTCGCGGCCAGATCCGGTTGCGTAAGGCGGTCGCCAGCGGCCCAGAGGCGATTACCGGGATGGCCGTAAACGCGGCGGAATTCTGCGTATCGCTCGCCGGTGCGGATCGCTTTCTCCGTAAGCGCTGTGTTCAAAGAGAACGCCAGATGTGCATCGACAATAAACCCTTCGCGTGCAAGTTTAATGGCCGGTTTCAGTAGATCCGCCCAGGGCAGCTTACCGTACTTCTTGTGCGCCATTTCCAGGCCGCGGACCGTACCGGGCACACCTGCCATCTTCGGGTGCCAGCGGTTCTTCCAGCCAGCAAAGCTGCGGGCGTTCACCACGCCGGGCGCCGTTTCGCGGTAGTTGATGCAAACTGGGTCCTGCTCCGGCGGCGCGACCAGCATAAACCCGCCGCCGCCGATATTCCCTGCTTCGGGCCATGTGACCGCTAGCACGAAAGCGGTCGTTACGGCAGCATCTACGGCGCTGCCGCCCTTGCTCAGAACATCACGCCCCGCCTCTGCCGCAAGCGGTGTTTCGGCGACGACCATTCCCTGACTGGATTTCGCCACATCCACTTTGGCGTTACGCGGACGAAGCAGCTGCGCCTGCAAGTGACACGATTGTGTCGCAATGACACATGCCGACAGAAACAATGCAGCGCGCTTCCAGAGGGAATTCACGGCGTCTCCCCGATGGCGATGATGCTGCAGGCGACGACGGGTTCCAGGTCAAGCTCCCGTGCGCGCTCTAACAACGCATCGTCTTCGGAACCGGGGTTGAGGAAGAATACTTCGCAGCCCCGCGTTGCAATTTCATCAAGGAGCGTGATGCCAATTTCTGGGGGCACGTACATGCTGGTGCAGCCCAGCGGTTCATCGCCGGGAATGTCCGCCACCGAGGCGTAGGCCTGCAGCCCTTCGATCTCGCCGCCACGCGGATTGACGGGAAACACCTCATAGCCTTGCCGTAGGTAAGCCCGCACCGCGCGGTTCCCGTATTTCGACCTGTCGGCGCTGGCGCCCACGATGGCAATGGTCTTGCGGGTCTGCGGATTACTCATAACGTGGCTCCAGTCCGAAGCGATGTAAGTGGCGTTTCTCAGCGTGCTGCATTTCAAGGCGGTCTTCCGGCGTCTGATCGTCGTAACCCACCAGATGCAACACGCCGTGTACGACGTACAGCAGCAGTTCGTCCTCGGTCTCCCAGCCGTACGATGCGGCTTCGGCGGCTGCGGTATCGGCGCTGACAATCACTTCACCTTGCAGCAGGTCATCTTCGTGATGCAGTAGAAAGCTCAGCGCATCGGTCGGATAATCGTGATCCAGATGCTTGCGGTTCAGCGTGTGCATGGTCTCATCATCGATCACCGCCAGGCTCACTTCACCACGCCGCACGCCCGCTTCCTCCAGAATGCCGCGCGTGGCATCGATGCACCGCTGCTCCTGGAATCTGAAAAATGGATGTTGATTGTTAAGTTCTATTTCCAGCACGACGTCTTAAGCTCGTTCAGTTCAGAAGCTACGAAACGGCAAGCCATTGCTGAACGATGTCCCACGAGGCAATCCAGCCGCCTAAGAGAAACGATACCAGATTGGCCACGATTACAGCAGCGTAGTCGCGCAGACGCGAAGCACGCGGCCAGTAGCGGTCTCCGTAAAAAGCGAGGCTCAGCAGCAGGCACTCGACCGCCGGAGCAAAGACTTCGGCAACGGCGATGTAAACGCCATGCCACTGCGGCGCCGGCAGCAGCACCGGCAGCACCAGCACGACGATCGGGTACGTGCACGCCGTCAGCCAGAATCCCGCCATCCACCGCGACCGCCAGCTGTGATGCGTCGATAGCCCGACCAGCAGCACAGGCATCTCCAACGCAACGGTCAGCAGATACCCCGGCAGAAAGAACCGCCACAAATACGCTTCATCCACAATTAACAGATATCACGTTGAATGCCTTACAACCCGTAGGTCAGGCGCCCGCCTGACAAGGAACCGGATTCTACCCCAACAGATGTCAGGCAGGCGCCTGACCTACGGAGGTTAAGGTAAATCGCATCTAACCGGCGAATAACTTGTAAACGCCGATCCCTGTGCACACGACGCCCGCCACCAGACGCAGGATTCCAATCGCGCGGGTGCGCCCGCGGTCGGAGGCCCACGGGCTATTCTCTGGCGCCAGGAACAACGTCCAGACGCTGCGCGCAATCATTAAAGCACCCAGGCCTAACAGCAACAGACCTACGATCAGCGGGTTGCGATCAAGCCACGCATTGAAAGAGGCCTGCTGAGCCAGCAGCGTCGTTAACAAACAGGTTCCGCTTTCCACAACGGCGCTATGCGTTGGCGGCGGCAGCGATCATACCGATGATCATCATCACAACTGCGATGGCCAGACCGATGCCGAGCAGGATCAGGTAGATCAGCGTAAAAACGCCAATAATAGTAAAAAAGGTTGACAGATCCCTCGCCGCAGCCTGGTTCTGCCCGGACTTCAGTTTGTCGGCTGCGTTCTTCATCAGAAAACCCATCCACAGCGGTAGCCAGCCTGCCACAGCCCAGACCAGCGAGATGCACATCAAACCGCCTATTACAATGTTGAACCAGCCTATCAGGCTTAACCAGCCAGCTACATCTACCAGCGGCTGCATCTCGCCGCCGCTGCCTTGCATGGGCTTCTGTTCGTATTGACCGGGAGTGCCGTAAGGATTGGACATTGCAAAACCTTCTGTTGTAAATGGAGATATGGCCAACCGGCCCGCGGGGATACTCTGCCAGGCAGCTGCCGTAGGTCAGGCGCCTGCCTGACAGTGCAACGCAGTCCACCCGGACCGATGTCAGGCAGGCGCCTGACCTACGGGTTTAATCTACGCCCTGACGATAGAGAAATGTAATTGACCCGTGTCTGCTTGGCGAGCGTTCTTTGAGTAAGATTTTGAAGCGTTATTATCAGGCAGCGGTTTAATCGTAACGAGAGGCAAGGTTCATGAAGATTCGCGGGCGCCGGTACGACACGCTGGAAACGGTTACGGTCCAGGCGGTGGGTGGCATTGTGTGCGGTGTCGAGCCGGACACCTTCGAAGACAGCGGCGACCTGCCCTGGCTGGCGCCTGGACTGGTGGATCTTCAGGTTAATGGCTTTGCGGGCGTGGAATTCAACAACCCGTCGTTAACCACAGACGATGTGCACACCGTCTGCCAGGCCATGGTCGAAACGGGCGTGACCCGGTATCTGCCCACCGTCACGACGGCGGACTTCGATCTGATCTCGCACGCTTTGAAGACACTTCGCAAAGCCAGCAAAAAAGAACCGCTGATCGCCGGCATTCATCTGGAAGGCCCCTACATTTCCGCCGAAGATGGTCCACGCGGCGCCCATCCGCTGCAACATGTGCGGCCGCCCTGCTGGGACGAATTTCAGCAGTTGCAACAAGCCGCAGGCGGCTTAATCCGGCTGCTGACGCTGTCGCCTGAATACGAAGAAGCGCCGGCCTTTATCGAAAAAGCAGTCGCCAGCGGTGTGGTGATCGCCATCGGTCACACCGCCGCCACCAGCGAACAGATCGCCGCCGCCGTCGACGCGGGCGCCACCATGAGCACGCATCTTGGCAACGGCGCCCACGGGCAGATCCGCCGCCATCCGAACTACATCTGGGATCAACTGGCCGAAGATCGCTTAACCGCCAGCCTGATAGCCGACGGCCATCACCTTCCCGCCGCGGTGCTCAAATCATTTGTCCGTTCAAAGACGCCCGAGGGATGCGTGCTGGTCTCGGATGTGACGGGAATGGCCGGCAAACCACCGGGTGAGTACAACACCTTGGGCCTTGGCGCCGTCGAGGTGCTGGAAAACGGCAAACTGGTGGTGGCCGGTCAAAGGCAGTACCTGGCAGGCGCCGCCTTGCCTCTTTACCACGGGATCACCAACATCATCCGCATGACGGGCGTGGACATCACAACGGCCGTAAATATGGCAAGCACCTCGCCAGCAAAAATCGCCGGTCTACAATGTGGAGGTTTCAACACCGGCGACCCCGCCCACTTCGTGCTGTTCGATCTGCCCCCCGGCGGCGAATTCGCGGTGCGGGAAACGGTGGTTTAGAAAACGCATTTCATGGCTGAAATAAAGTCCCCTCGCCCTATCAGAAAGATAAAACACTAACCCGAAGCGCAAGCGAGGGATGCCGCAGGAACCCGCGCATCGCCGGTTGAAGCCCACCTTATCAGCCATATACGGCCAAAAACCCTCGTTTTCGCCTCCACATCAAACGCCCCTCGCTCGCGCTTCGGGTTAATGTGCGCAGGGGAAAAGTTGCGCACCTCCCCCAAAGGGGCGAGGGGGCAAGAAGCATCGACTTCACCTAACCTGCTACTCACCTGACCTGATAATCCCAGAGTAAGAGACCTGCTGTATCGCTGTTAAGACTGAAGTTGCCGTTGCCGCTGATGAGGCTGATATTTATGCGCACAGCGACTGGAATCTTGCGATTCTGGCGATGCATCATGTGCTGCTGCGTGTTGCGTGGATCTTTAAGACGGAATCGATCATCATCCCGATTTTTGTCGGTTCGATCACCGATAATAACTGGGTGCTGGGGTGTCTGCCTTTGCTCAGCCGCGCGGGTCTGACCTTGGCGCCGCTGTGGGTGGCGCCGACGTTGCGGCAGGCGCCGCGGAAGAAATTCTGGCTGGTGGCGTTCTGCTGTGGCATGGCGGCGCCGTTTCTAACGCTGGCGGCTTTGTGGCGGGTTGAGGCTTTCCGGGTGGCCAGCTGGTTCCCGCTGGTGTTTCTCACGCTATACTTCACATTCTTCACCGCAGCCGGAATGGCGCAGATTGCCTTTGGCGCCTTGCAGGGAAAACTGATCCGGGCCGTTAGACGCGGCTGGCTGATGGCGGTCAGTGGTATTGCCGGGTCGGTGCTGGCGATAACCGCCGCTTTCTGCCTGCTGCGGCCGTGGCTGGAATTAGAGCCGGCGCTGAGCTTTCAACTGATCTTCGGATTTGCCGGTTGCGGTTTCCTGGTCGCTGCGGCGGTGGTCTGGGCGTTGTGGGAACCTGTTGTTGTCGCCCCGGAAACGCCGCCGCGGAACCGGCTGCTGGAGATGTACGACGTGTTCCGCCACGACGCCCGCTTCCGTCGGCTGGCCTATGCGGCATGGATGCACATGTCGATGTTGCTGCTGTTCCCGCACTACGTGTCGCTGTTGAAAACCCGGTTTGAACCGCAGCCGTTCGATGTTTTTATGTGGGTCGTGGTGCAGAACGCTTCGGCAGGTATCTTCAGCTTGCTGGCCGGCGTTCTGGCCGATAAATTCGGCAACCGGCTTTCGCTTCAGTTACAGATGTTCGCCGCGATTGGCACGCCGCTGTTGACGCTGCTGCTGAGCACGATGGATGTGCCGGTGCAGTACACCTGGCTGACCTTTATTGCTTTGGGTCTGACACCGGTGGTGTTCAAAACACTTTCAAACTACGTGCTGGAACTGGCTCCGCCGGAAGATCACCCGCGATATCTCAGCACGCTGAGCCTGACCCTGGCGGCGCCGTATCTGCTGCTGGCGATGCTGGTTGGCGTGGCGATTGACCTGGCAGGTCATGGTCCCGTGTTCTGCACGATGGCGGGCATCGGCCTGTGCGGAGCGGTCGCTGCTTTCTGGCTGGATGAACCTCGACGTGAAGAGGAATTTGCATGAGCGAAGACACACCCCCTGCGGATTCACCCCGCCCGGACCGGCCGAACAAAGATTACCGTCCACCCCGCCATTCGCCCAAGGCGCTGCTCTTCCTGTTTGCGATGTGCTTTCTGGCGCCCATGATCTGCTGCGGCGGCGCTTCGATTGCGCTGACATGCAGGACTTCGCCCGTGATCGAAGATGCACCGCGCATTGGCGCCCCCCCGCCAGAGGCCACACCGCTGCCTGCTGGCAATCCATCCAGCGACGAATCCAGATAATCTCCCGCGGCGTAACCGGCTTAAACCGTGTGGATTCCACCGCAGTTGTGCACCAGACGGGCTGTTTTTGGTTGCGAGGGCGTATTCCGACGGTTATTTTGAACTTCTGGCGATACTTGCGCAACTAGAGTGCTAACGCCGGAGAATTCCCGCCTTCGCCGCTGCTTCAAAACAGGCGAACAAGCAACCTGGAGTAGATTATGGAAAGCCCTCAATCCCGCCGCACCGCTCTGAAAACCCTCGCCGCCCTGACCGGCGTCGCCGCGGGTGGGTCTGTTCTGGGCCAGGCGGCGCCCGCCGAAGCTGCCAAGAAGAATCCCAAATGGGAAGCAGCCATCGATAAGGGTTTGAAGTGGGTCGCCCGCACGCAGCACCGCAACCTGGGTAGCTGGCACGCACCCACATATCCCACCGCCATGGCGGCATTGGCAGGAGTTGCGCTGACCTGCTCCGGTTCGACCACTACCCAGGGACCGTACGCCAAAAACATCGTCCGGGCGGTGGATTTTCTGATTGGTAAATGCCGCAAGAACGGGCTGATCGGCGATCCGACGCGCGATAACCGTTACACCTACGGCCACGGCTACGCCATGTTGTTCCTGTCGCAGGTGCTGGGCGAAGAAGAAGACGCAGAGCGGCGTGCAGAGCTGGTCGATGTACTCACTAAAGCAGCCGCCTTCAGCGCCAGCGCTCAGACGCCATCGGGCGGCTGGGGTTACGTCAGTGCGAAGGACGGCAACAACTTTGACGAAGGCTCGACCACCATCACGCAGGTGCAGGGTCTACGCGGCTGCCGCAACGCCGGCATCCCGGTTCCTGCCGATGTAATCACGCGGGCCAAAAAGTACATCTACACCTGCAAGAACAAAGACGGCGGCGTCTCGTACAGTTACAACAACCGTGGCAGCTCCCGTCCAGCCATTACCGCCGCCGCCCTGGCTGCCCTTTATAATGCGGGTGACTACGACAGCAAAGAAATGCCCGACATGCTGAAGTACACCAAAGACAAGCTGCACAACATCGGCAGCGGCAGCCGGTCTTACGGACACTGGCACTACACCTATCTGTACTACGCCCAGGTCGTCTACCGCCAGGGCCAGAAGGAATGGGTTCCCTTCCGCGATAAGCTGTACGACAAGATCGTCAAAGAACAGAACGCCGCAGACGGCAGCTGGAGCGGCAACATCGGTCAGATCTACGTGACCTCGCTCAACCTGACGATTTTGCAGCTAGACAAAGCGTTCCTGCCGATCTATCAGCGTTAACAGGCTAGCCCTGTAACGCAGCGGTGAGAACGGTTTCATGTTGGTATCGCCCGTCAATGGCCCAGAAACTTTAGAGATCGGTATTCCCTCTTCGCCCCTCTGGGGGAAGACAGGCCGAAGGCCAGATGAGAGCGAGTCCGCTTTCTATTTCTTTCGCGCCACGAGAAGCTTTCATCCGTCCGGTTCACGCTCCGCAAAGCGTTGTTAAGGGACGGATTCTGTACCCCCCTCACCCTAACCCTCTCCCCAAAGGGGCGAGGGGACGAGAAGTTGCGCCTGGATAACGCCACAACTTCGTATCCGCACCTGGAAAAAGCCGCAGTGTGGCAGGCAGGGCATTCACTGTCTAAGATGGGCCGCTCTCTGGTCCATCTGAACGGTTCAGAAATCCGGGCGGGGCAGCACTCTATTTCGTAACGGCTTAACGATGACGACCCGGATTTTCAATGCGGTTCTCGCCGGCATCACGTCCGTTCTGTTTGTGTATATGGCGGGTGCAGGATCGAATTACCCGCTTGTCTGGCTGGCGGCGGCTGCGGTTCTTGCGTTTGTCAGCGCGATAAATTCTGGTTGGCTGGATTCGTGGCTTAACCTCATCTTCAAGCTGGCACGCGGACTTTGCTATCTCGGAATCTTCATCTGCCTGTGGGCGCTTTTCGCTAACCGTGACGGCGAAATCATGTCGCTGATGTTCGCCGGACTCGTCGTAGCACTGTTGTTAAGCTGCACCCTTTCTGAGCGTCCGTCGAAGATGGGCAAGTCTGCTGGCGAGACGAAGTAGCTGTTAGCCGCACCTTCCATTGCGACCGTGCAGATGGGGCATCCCGCGCATTGTGTGTCAGTCGCGGGACTTTCCGGTCATTGGCAAAGATGCGGCGTGTCCGGATAGGATGGACAGTTCATTCTCATTCGAACTCGATGGATTTCCTCGAAAAAAGAGATTTTGCGTGTAAGGAATGGCGAACGCGGCAGGAATGAATAGGCAGAGAGGCGAAATATGCTGCATGCTCCTACAACCCGCTCCACTTTACTCCTTCGTCTGCACGATAAGCGCGACGACGAGGCGTGGCGGCAGTTTGTAGAGTTGTATGCCCCGGCGATCTACGGGATGTGTCGCGGTCGAGGTCTGCAAGAGGCCGACGCAGCGGACATCTCTCAGGATGTGCTGCGGATGGTTGCGGATGGCCCGCTGACCTTCGATCCGGATAAGGGCGCCTTTCGAAGCTGGCTGTACGGCATTGTCCGCAACAAGCTTTACGATTTTCTTCAGAAGCAGGACCGGCTTCCGGCGGTTCCGGGCGATAGCGGCATGATGGACCTGCTGCGCAATGCGCCTGATCCGGCTGACGAATCGGAGCTTTGGGAACGGCAGTATCAGCGGCAACTGTTCTCGTTG
Organism: Pirellulaceae bacterium; assembly: GCA_965233625.1. Taxonomy (GTDB): domain Bacteria; phylum Planctomycetota; class Planctomycetia; order Pirellulales; family Pirellulaceae. The sequence continues at coordinate 3,656,566 of OZ247499.1, read as the reverse complement.
GCTGCGGAGAAAGTGCGTGCGGTGGTTGGTGATTCAACCTGGCAGGCTTTCTGGAAGACCGCAGTGGACGGAATTCCGGCCCGTGAAGTCGCTCTGCAGCTTGAGATGAGCGAAGGCGCGGTCTACGTCGCGAAGAGCCGCGTTGTGGCTCGCATCAAAAAACACGTCACCGAAATCGAAAGAAATCTGCAATGAACCAGTTAGATCAGCGCAAACCAGGCGCCACGGGTACGTGTCTGGACGACCAGCAGCTGCGTGTGCTCCTGGATGACGCCCCTGCCCAGCCGGAATGGATCACGCACCTTGATGAGTGTCATCGCTGTCAGCGCCGTCTCGAAACGGTTACGGCGGACCGCGAGCAATGGGACACCATCCGCGATCATCTGCACGGCGGCACGGCGCCCCGGTTCCGCGAATCAACCTGCCTTTCTGCAGCCATCGAATCGCTTTGCGAACCAACGGATGCGGTGGTCCGTTCGCGGAGCCGTTCCAGAAAAAACATCGACGCTTCAAACACGGAGATGCCAGACAGTATCGGACCGTACCAGGTCATCTCGCAGGTTGGTCGCGGAGGCATGGGCGTGGTTTACGAGGCGTTTGATACATCGCTTCAGCGACGCGTGGCGATCAAGCGGATCACGGAATCGCTCAGGCAGCGCCCCGGTTCGGCAACGCAGTTCCGTCAGGAAGCCCGGGCAGTGGCGGCGATTCAAGATCCCAATGTTGTCGCGATCCACGCCATCGAAGAGTCCGGCACGTACCCCTATATCGTGATGGAGTTTGTTGATGGAATATCGCTGGCGGACAAGCTGCAGCAAGATGGGCGGCTTGCCTGGCGGGATGTCGCCCGCATCGGCGCCGAAACCGCTTCAGGACTGGCAGCGGCGCACGCCGCGGGTGTGGTTCATCGCGATATCAAACCGGCGAACCTGTTGATCGACAAAGAAACGGGCCGGATCAAGATCAGCGACTTCGGACTCGCCCATCCATTAGCAAACTCCGGGGTGCACGAAAGCAATGTTGTGCATGGCACGCCAGAATTCATCTCGCCAGAACAGGCAGCCGGCCAGGCCGTCGACCACCGTGCGGACCTGTTCAGCCTTGGCAGCGTGTTGTACGCCGCATGTACCGGGCGGGCGCCCTTTGAGGCTGAGAATACGAACGCCGTCCTGCAACGCACCCGCGAAGATCAGCCTACGCCCATCCGTGAGACCTGCAAGGAAATCCCCGCAGCGCTCACCGGTGTCATCGATAAGCTGATGAGCAAAGATCCCGATCAGCGATATTCCACCTCTGCCGAAGTCGCAAAGGTTCTTTCGCAGTTAAGCAATGAAGCAACGCCAATCGCAGCACCGCCCTTCAAGCGAACATTCACCACGCGGTACGCACTTGTGGCGGCGGCCTTATCTCTCGTACTGATGGTCGCCGGGTTTGGCGGCCTTTACGCGGGGACGGTTTCGCTGTCTGAAGAAGCACCTGAGAATGCGGCTGCGGATCAGGTTGCAGTCGCTGACAACGCTGGGCAACGCAAGGGTGGGCAGCGTAAGAAGAAAAAGGCGCAACAAGGCAATGGGGCAAACGTGGTTCAACCTGCCGAGGCGGAAGCTCCACTACAGCGTGTACAACTTGTGAAGCCTGACGACCTGCTGCGAGAGAGGATCCGTAAGGAAAAGGATAATCTGCAGAAACCCCGCCATCCGTCTTTGCTAAGCGAGTTTAAGGGGCATACCGGGCCGGTCAACGCGCTTGCAATCACGCCGGACTCGAAGCTGATTGTCTCTGCCAGCGGCTGGCCAACCGGTGACCGTTCGGTGCGGGTCTGGAATGCCAGTTCCGGTAAAATGCTGCGTAAGTTCGATACTTCGGCAATGCCCCAGAATCCGGGCGATTCCGGGCAGCGGGAGGCGCCAGGAGAAATATTCACGGTGGCGGTGACGCCAGATGGTGAGCATGCGATTACGGGTTCAACGGGCGGCGCCGTATGTGTCTGGTCCATTGCTACCGGTAAGCTGTTGCGTGAGTTTAAAGAACACACCGCCACCGTTTATGACGTTGCCATATCCAGCAACGGCGATGTAGCTCTCACAGGCGGCCGCGACGGGGTCGCGCGGTTGTGGCGTATTTCCACGGGTGAGGAACTGATGCAGTTGAAGGGGCATAAGAGCTGGATCCGTTGTGTGGCAATCTCACCGGATGGCAAGCGGGCTTTGACGGGTAGTTACGATAAAACCATGCGACTCTGGGACCTGGAAGAAGCCAAGCTGCTCCGCGAATTCAAAACACAGCGGAACTGGATCTGGGACATCGACTTTTCGCCCTCAGGCAAAATCGCGGCTTGCGTATCCGGCTCTAGCGTGCAGTTGTGGGACCTTGAAAGCGGCAAGGTTGTGCGATCTTTAAAGGGGGGAGACAACGGCACCAGCGTCGATATTTCGCCCGACGGCCGCCTAGCGATCGGCGGCAGTTACGACGGCAAAGTGCGCGTCTGGGATGTCAGTACAGGCGAACTGCTGACCACCTATACGGGACATCGCGACTGGGTCTGGTCCACAAAGTTCTCACCCGATGGAGCCTACGCCTTATCAGGCGGAGGCGGCCGCCACACCGCAACCGGCGGCAGTTCCCCAGGCATCGACTTCGCAATCCGCAAATGGAAACTACCCAAGACCGAGCCGCGGATCGCCAAGCCGCAGTAGCTGATTCCGTGATGCGAACGTTCCACTCGCAATGATCAGGATTCGCAACCGGACGCCTTTCAAAGAATCAGGCGATATCAAACAAGCTCCGGGGGCATTCCCCCGGAGCTCGCGGTCTGCGCAGAGTGGGCTGTCCCGAACTGGCTGGCACTGCGTGTCGAGGTTTTTTACTACTTGCGGTAGAGACGCAGTCGTCCGTGTTTCCAGCGGAACGTGTAGTCGTCGTTTTCGAGACGATATTCTTTCCATCCACCAGCACCATCATGGAACTTGATCTCGGGTAGACCATTCGTCCAGCCCGTGTGCTTCAAGCTGTATCCCGCTGGCAGTGTTTTGACCTTCCCGTTCAGCGCGTATTTAATCTGACAATGATTAGGGTTCTCGATGGTTATGCTTACCCAGCGACGATTCTGTGCGGCAGAAGAGTGCGGTTGGAAGAAGATCATACCCGCCACAACGATGGCCACGAGCGCTGCGAATTTCACGCGATATGCCAGAGTTTGTTCGGTAACTGTGTGGTGCATCTGTGGTTTCCTTTTGGGTTTGGTTGAAGTTGGATCGGCGTTGGACGGGCGGTCAGACGTTGAGTCTGGGGAAAGTGGTTGTCTGAACGTTGGCCTTCTGTGAAGAAATGACAATTCTGTTGGAGGCTTTCACGCACGCTTGCATGAGTTGCACGTGTTTATCGCGTAGGTCCAAAGCCTCAACATTGCACTCCAGGCGACGGTCGCCGTAGTTTGTCTGGAAGAAAAGCAGTTTCGGACCGGGATTCACCGCGTTGACCAGCACGCCGTTAATCAGCCAGCCAACGAGCCCAAAATGCATCGGCGTCGGGCGAGATAGCGTATAGTCGATCCGTTTCAGCCTTTCCCAACGGATGGCGTCCGTTTTCTCCGCCTTGAGCAGACTTCTCACGGCGGTCCCTTCGATCCCCTGACTGGTGAGTTTCAGATCGCCGCCACCCAGCACAGCGGTGGGGCGGAGCCGCCTGAAAATCACTGGTTCCTCTAGCCACTGCTTGAGCTTGTCCAAAGATTGCAGGGCGGTGACTTCCTGGATCAGGGAATTCAATTCATTGAGCGTCGGGTCACTGCGGTTCATTTCCTCTCCTTAAGTTCGAGGGGTGCTAATTCCAAAGCAGGCGATCACCTGACTTTGCTGCGGACGCCCTTGCGATTGGCGCCGTCGAATAGCGGATCGGAAAGGTGTCACAGCATTTTTTCTGTGCGTGCAGAAAAAACTAAAACACGCGAGATCGCCGCTGGAATGAGCCGCCGCGGGAAATCTGCTACTGGGTGATCCGACTCAATTCAACCTGCGGAAATTCCGTCGGCAAAATCGTGTGACACCCGCTCGATCTACCTATTACTGGTGTCGCGAAGAGTGATTCGATGGATAGAAATCGAACCCGGGCGCATTTGTAGATATTGGCTCGCAGCGTATAGAAGGCAGCCGTTACATGCTATCGAAGAAATCTTCCAGACCGGCGAATTCGTCCCGGAGGCGTTTAAGTACTCGCCATTTGCTGGTGCGGACAGCGCCGGCGGTGATCCCAAGGCTGGCGGCCGCCTCGGTGGAGGTCTTGCCGTTGACGGCGACTTCCCAGAAAGCCTGCCAGGTGGTTGTTTCAAATTCAGACTGCATGAGTTGGAGCGCCTGGCGGACGATCAGCGTGCGTTCGTCAGCCTCATCCAGGTCACCCGTCTCAGCTTCCAGAGGGGATTCCTGGAGCCTCTGCATCGCCGTGGTTCCTCCCGCTCCGCGTCCGGCCCGGCGCCGCTTTATATCAACAATTTTGTGTTTCGCTACGACGCGGAGCCAGCCACGGAATGTATCGCTGCTGGTTTCGTGGCGGAAAGTGTCAATGCCTTTGGCAACGGCTGTGAAAACATCTTGCAGAACATCACGCGATTCGTCCTCTGTCAGGTCTTTGCGGCGGCACCAGGTATGCACAAGCGGTCCGTACAGTTCCAGCAGCCGTTCCCAGGCCGCCGGCTCTCGCGCGGTTAACCGCCCTAGCCAGGTCGTCGATGTGTTATCGGTCGGGTGAGAGCGCATTAAGAGTGACCTTTTTTAATTGATCCATTCAAGCCGCGCGGCCGCGCATATTTGTCAAATAGTTTACTTTATGGGAGGCTGGTATAGTGATTGCCAAGTGCAGTTTCGCCCCTGATTTGCAATGGTGTGTGATGCAAGAGGACCCAGGATTCCGTGTGGAGAACTGTCCCTCTCCACAACAGATCCGGCAGTTCCACTCAGCCGCTATAAGCGATACCGACGCTGGATGGATTTCTACTCACCTGGACGAATGCGAAAAGTGTCTGGCTATTTACACCGAGCTGGAGTCCGGGTTTGCACCTGTTGCTAAAGTGGCATCTGATGACACGCTGAACAGGGACAGCGATAATGTCGTGAATTCGGTCAGGAAATATATCGCATCCCAGTTGTCACAGAATCCTCAGCAACCGGCCGGGGCGCCGGGCCGAATCCGCGACTATGAATTGCTGGAGGAACTCGGCGCTGGCGGAATGGGCGTTGTTTATCGCGCCCGTCATACAAGGCTGGAACAGACCGTGGCGCTGAAGCTGCTGCCGGAGCACCGCAACCCGTCGCCTCAGCATCTTGCCCGGTTCGACCGGGAAACGAAAGCGATCGGGCGGCTGATTCATCCTAACATTGTCCGTGCGACGGACGCCGGCGAATGTGATGGAAGAATGTTCCTGGCGATGGAGTTTGTCGACGGATTGAATCTCGATCAATTGTTGCGGCAACAACATCCACTGCCCATCGCCGCCATCGCCAGCATTGTTACCGGGGCTGCAGAGGCGTTGAAGTACGCGCAATCGCAAGGCATTGTTCATCGTGACGTAAAACCTTCCAACCTGATGGTGGCCCGGGATGGAACTGTCAAGCTGCTCGATCTTGGACTGGCCCGTCTATCAGATTCAACGGTGGATGAGGGGTTAACAGGGCGTCAGGAAATCGTTGGTACACCCGGCTACATGGCGCCTGAGCGGTGGGGTGGAGCCGGAGAGGTCGACAGTGCGTCGGATGTGTACTCGCTCGGATGCGTGCTGTTCACTTTATGCACGGGCAGACCGCCATTTGAATTCGATGTGAACCGCGGGTTACCGGCATTGATGTCCGCGCACCTGAATGAAGCACCGCCCAGGGTGTCCGCCTTGCGGCAAGATGTCCCGCCGGAGATCGAAGAACTGATCGCCCGCATGCTGGCGAAACATCACGCTGACCGTCCAGGGTTCGAGGAAGTTATTGCAACGCTTGAACCTTGGCGCCGGGCAGGCAACCTGCGTGAATTAGTTTCTGGAACGGGTACTGTAACGCTGCCAGAAAACCTGGCCGTGACCCACCGCGGTGATGTTCCCGCTAACGCAGCTCTACCCCAACAGAAGAAACCGGCGTTAAGTTTCTGGCGATCATCGATTGGTGTTGTTGTCATTCTGCTGTTGCTGGTATTGGCTGCCGCAATGGGAACAAGTTTTATTGTGCCCGCAGATAGTGACGCAGCGTTTGTTGTTTTGATCAACGGAGCCAAGCACGAGGCGAAGCTGACGGGTAAATCGTTAACCGTCGTTAACCGCACTACCGGGCACAAATATGTTCTCACCGTGAAAAAGGGAAGCTTGAAACAACGTGTTGAGCCAGGCGACTATCTGATCCATGTCGCGGACGCATCGGGGCTTCATGTCGACACGGAAAAATTCGAACTGACGGATGGAGAATCTGTCGCCGTGCGCGTCACCCTACAGGTGAATGGTAAAGCTGACGCCGCTGGAACGGAAATCGCAACCGGCGCCGGTCCGGTTACGCTCCTGGTGCGCGGAGCAGATAGACAGCAGCAACCGTCGCGAAAGCATCTTGCTCTCTATGCAGAGCAGAACACGCCAAGCCTTCTGGACTTTAAATCAACAACGACACCTGACGGTTCCGTTCTAGCCAAGGTCGGGCAAAACACGTTTGAATCTTCGCAGCCGGTTGAGATTTACCGTCGTGGCGAATCGAAGCCGTTCCGGACACTAAGAAACGCATCAAGGTGGCCTGCGAGAACCGGCGTTATCGCCTTTTCGCCAGACGGCCGCTATCTGCTGTGCACGAGTGGGAAACGGATTCAGATTTATCTGACGGAAACCCTTGAATTGCAGCAGAGTTTTGAGCTTGAGCAGATCGGGTATTACATACGCCGTGCAGAGTGGCTTCCTGACTGCCGTGGCCTGATCCTTCTGACGCAGTCCGGTTCTTTCAGTCCCCAGGTTCGTTACTTTGATCTGGAACGAGGAATTGTCCGCAAGTCCTGGAGTTTGCGATGCAGGGCCAGCGATGTCGATATGTCAGTTTCGCCACTCGGCGACCAGGTGGCTTTATTAACAGTTGATGGGCTCTATATCTGGAACAGGATGACCGGACAGCCTGTTCTGGACAAACCGTTGACGGAAGCGAAACGGCTGGACAATTATCACCGGCGCGGCGTCGCCTGGCGGCCGGACGGTAAGCAACTGGCCGTCCGGGCAGGCAGTCAAGCTGTGGCGGTGTACGACACACAGACGTGGCAAAGGCTGTTCCTGTGTAATGGCGCAGCCGAAGTCGCCAGCGTGCTGTTCTCACCCAGCGGCGATCAGTTGCTGACGCATTATCTTGATGATTCCGTGCGGATGTTCAGTGCCAGAACAGGCAAGCACAACGGGACATGGATTCACGTAAAGGACAACTGGGCGGCCGTTAGTCCAGAAGGACATTTCCGGGGCTTTCTGGATGTTGAAGATCATCTTGAGTTCGTCGTGAGCGATGGTCAGAACGGCAAGTCGCTGCTGCATCCTCACGAGTTTGCGAAGAAATACCGGCGCAGGAATGATCCCCAAAAAGTCGACTTCCCGCCCAAGGATGGGTGGGGCAAACCGCGAGCGCTCGTAAAGTCAGAAACGCCCGTTTTCCCCGCACCTGCGAATGGCCTTCCCGCCAGCCTTGTGGCTTCACCTCGCAAGATGAAAGGGCTGATAGCCTGGGGGCTTGAGTCAAAGCTTCCGCCCTTACCGCCAGGATTCAGCGGAAGTCTGGCTGTGGATAATCAAGGAAAGGTCACTGTACAGAAGCATCCACAGACGCCCGACAGTTCTCTTTACGCAATTAAGCAGCGAGGTATTTATCGCCGGGGCGAAACGAAGCCCGTCCTTAAGCATGGGGGACTGCGGATGGCGTTTTCAGCGGACGGCAGGAACTTTGCTGGTCTAACGGCGGACGGGAAGCTCGACATTTACAGCACCGCCCAGCTGACTCTCGAAAAGAGTTGTACGTGGCAGAGTCATGCCGGACTTGTCTGGGCGCCCGGTGGAGCGGGGATCCTGGGGCAATTTAATTCGCGTGTTGACTACTTCGACTGGCGTCAGGACCGGGTTGTGCATAGCTATCAATGCGATCCAGGTGAGCAGATTCTAACGCCTGCCGCAGTCGCTCCGGCAGGTGATCTGGCAGCGATTCAGACAGACCGGAAAACCGTGGTGTGGGACTACGTGGAAAACCAGGTTGTCGCCACTATCCAAGACACGCTGCCGGTGTCTCCTGAACGCCTGCATGAAATCAATGGTGCAACCATTCAAGGCCAGCAGTACGTGTTTCAACACGCACCTCGCGCAGCAATCAGCAGCGATGGGAAGAAAGTCGCTTTGCCGGGTGCGGGACATCGTGCTGGCATTTATGATACGCGCACGGGAAAGAAAGTCGTATCATGCGGCGGACATCAGGATAGGGTGGTATCCCTGGCTTTCTCCCCTGATGGTAAAATCCTGGCCTCTGGCAGCCTGGACGGGGTAGCAAAAGTGTGGGATTCCTCGACCGGCGAATTGTTGAGCACGCAGTACCTTATCCCCGGAGCGCTTTCCGGGGGTGACTATGACCGCTGGGTGCACGTAAGCATTGACGGACATGTCGCGGCGCGTGATGAACTTCGTGAAGATCCCGGGAATTTATTCGTGTTTGTGATGCGGAAAAAAGGCGAGTTGCCGCGCGAAGTTTCTCCCAGCCAGTTCGCAAGCGAGACCGGTTGGAAAAACGACCCACAACGGGCGTTACAGCTACCGAGGTAGATCCCGCTCCACGGAGTTGCACGAGTGTACGCTGAATGTCTTTCCAGATGGCGCCGCCTCCGTAGAGGCTTTTCCCTGATTGAATTGCTGGTTGTAATCGCCATCGTCGCCATTGTGGCCGGTTTGCTACTGGCCGCCGTGCAGAGTGCCAGAGCTGCAGCCCGCCGGATGCAGTGTCAGAACAATCTCAAGCAGGTGGGCCTGGCGCTGCATTCCTACCACGATACTTACGAAGCCTTTCCGTCCAACGGCTGGAATCAGGGTTGGTGTTTTGACAAGAGGTTTTCGTGGATTAACTGGCGACTACGCATAGCTCCTTTCATGGAGCAGAAAAACATCTATCAGCAAGCCATCCGCGCCGATGAACAGGCGCCGGAAGCCTTCAAGCAATTGCCGCTCCACCAGACAGTTCTTTCGACATGGCGCTGCCCCTCCGAAGTTGAGCCACCGGTCGCGCGGAACTATGCGGCGTGGGGTTGGTCTAAACATCTGCGCGAAGACCCCAACCCGGCCACTGCCGCCATCGCTAACTACTTTGGCAGCGCCGGGCCTGTCGTTACGCATGACATCAACGAAAACATGGGGGTGGACTCTCTGGAAGCAGCCTGCGGCCTTTGTGGGACTGGCCGTAAAGGGAAGCCACAGAACTGTGTCTGCCTGCGACCTTCTCCTGGAGCATATGGATGCAACGTCGGCGGACCGGGCGTGTTCTCTCTTAAAGAGAAAGATTTCAGGGTGAAGCTAAAGACGATCACGGACGGTTCAAGCCATACGCTTATGGTGGGTGAAGCAAAATTCCGCTGGAGCCATAACCGGCAATACTCGTCTCCAAATGGCTTAACTGCGGCCATGACGGTCGTTTCGACGGTAAACGGTGTTAACACGCGGGGCAACGGGTATGGTGTCGATGCCTGGGGTAAACCGTTCGCCTACGGTACTTACTATTCGCACATCGGCTTCGCGAGCTATCACCCTCAAGGCGTCAACTTCGGATTTGCCGATGGGTCCGTCCGTTTCGTAGGCGAAGATATTGATCTCTGGACGCTCTCTTACCTGGGGCACCGGAGTGACCGCAAGGTGTTTGACGACGGGTGACACGACGTAAAAGCCGTTGGTGACGAGCCCGCGCGGGTGCGATATCAGAAGTCAATGGAGTCGATCATTGCCTGGAACTGTTCGCGTGTGATGCCGGGGGTTGAGCCGCCGGCGGGCGGTGGGCCGCGGATGAGGGTGACCAGTAGTAGCTCTTCTTCGTGGGTGGCTGCGTAGTAGATGTAACGGTGGTAGGTGGCGCCTTGAATGGCGCCAATCTGCTGGATCAGGACGGCGGTTTCGTGGTGCGTGGAGAGCCTTTCCTTACGTGAGTTTTTCGTTGACCATTGCCCGTTCCAGGCGCCGCCTTCGACAGTGCTCAGGGCGAGTTCGGCTTGCTGCGAGGCGCGCGGCGTTTTCTGGTCCCTGGCCGTGCAGTGGACCAGAAGGGTGAGGTGCTGTGGCGTCTTGCCAGGGTCACGGTAGGCAACCCAACGGACACGCATCATGGGGAACTCGCTGGCTTCAACGGGCTGACTCCGGGGCGGCGGATCGTGCGCGGGCAGCTTCGCTAGAATCGCTTGAATCTCCTGAGGATTGCGGGTGCTGACAGGTATCTTCAGCACGATGAATGCGAGCATCGGCAGGATCGCCAGCGCTAGGAGTGTTCCCGTCGCCCCGGTGACAATGCCTGCCACTGCCAGAGGCTTGCCGCGTCGCTCGCCGCTCTTGATTTCACGTAACGCAATCACACTCAGCAGCATTGCTGGAATGCCCGTGAACATGCAGCAGACGGAGGAAAGGCCCATCAGAAGACCAATGATGGCTGTCTGGCTCAGCCGTCGTTGCTGACGGTTGAATGAAGTCCGGCAGACACTACATATAAGCGGCGCCGTTCCGGCGATCCCGGTGGTTGCCAGCGCGGCGCCGCATTGCGGGCAGCGAGTGCTACTGACTTCTGGAGATGCGGAACTCGACACGCGATGAACTTCCTAGGAGTGAGTAAGACGCGTTCCCGCGAGCCAGTCCTGAACGCCACGCGCGGGGGAAGCCACGGCGATCAGTGTTCCGCCCAGATGCAAAAAGATAAAGAACAGAAACACGTACAGCATGACTGACGGCCCGGGTGATTGTTTCGACACGGCTTGCGCTATATACGCAATGCAGTAGGGCAGCCAAGCAACGGATCCACGCAGCGCCGCGCGGAACCGCCCGGCCGGTCCGCCTTGCGCACGGCGTACGCTTGTTCCGGTAAAGTAGAAGACAGGCCCCCCGCGGAAAATGTAGCCCAACGCGGCAGGCGTCAGCAGCAACGCTGCCACGAGCAACCCGGCGAGAAGTTGCGGGGCGCCGAACGCAATTGTTAGTCCTACGACAAACGCCAGCGCTCCGTAGATCACGCACTCCGTCACCATGCAGATAGCGACCAGGCTTAGCCGGTCGTCCCAACGTAACTCCACACGCTGGCCGATGTGTTGGCGTACTGTTTCCGCCAGCTGGTTCAAACTATCTATGGAGGTTGTTTCAATCTTCAACGTGTTCAGCGCAACGCGCACCTGCTCTGGCAGATCGGCCGCACGAAGGCAAGCAGCGCTGAAGCGGGTGATCAGCTGACCTGCATTTTCTTCATCGCTTGTCGCGGGAGTATCTGGTTGATTTTCCGGCGGCTGAGTGGCAGGCAGGACAGGAATGTCAACCAGTTTCAGCCCGCCGCTGCGGTCGATCCAGATCTGATCCAGGGTCATGTGCGCCACGGTTGAATCTTCCGATGCCAGGCTGGCTGCCAGTTCTTCCGTCAGATCCAACAGCAGCCTACCTCCCTGACTCCACTTGAGTGGCGCGTGGACACGGGCGAATTCTAATGCACTGGCGCCACAGACTGCCTCGTAAGCGTCCCACCTGCCGAGGGTCTCGCTGTTGCCTCCTTGCAGCCAAGTGATCCGGCCACGTCGGGCCATGGCGACGCGGGTAGCGGCGGGAGCGGGCTTCTCTGGGCCGGTGTGAATCCAGATCTGGCGTTGCAGGGCATCGTCAAACGCCTGCAAAACGGTTTCGTCGCTGCCGCTGCTCCACCGGCCATGCACCTGGTAGGGACCAGTGCGCGGCGCAGGCTGGTTGACGAGTTGTGCCGCCAGCACGGGGGCATCGAGCGCGTTGGCTTGCTGCTGGTCCTGGCGGATCTGAACCGTCCGGGTGCCTGAAAGCAGTTCGTGAATGCCCGCATAGCCATTCTTCTCGCGGATCGTCGCAAAGAACAGCAGCGACAGTGACAACGCAGCCAGGCTCAGCAACTCCACTCCCACCAGGTCCATCGTGGAACCGAAATACAGATACAGCGCGTCCGCGATGGCGACATGCACAGCCGGAAAAATCAACGCCCGCAGGCAACTTCGCCACAGACCCGGCGGCCGCCCCTGGCGATCGACAACGCGCAGACCCGTCAAGTATTTTCCAGGTCCGCAGCCGGTCCAGCCTTCGAGAATGGCAAAGTACGCGTAGATCGCAGCAACGCGGATTCCACGCACGATGACCAGGAACGTGGTGGAATTGCTAGTGGGAGCTGCCAGGTCGGTAACGGCGAACAGCACCATCGCGCTTAAGTAGACCAGATAAAAGATGACCAGCCCCACCACCACGGAATCCAGAAAATACGCTGCCAGTCGCCGCCCCAGCCCCGCCAACGCGGTTCCGCCTGATGCGTATGGCAGCAACGCCCGCCGGAACTCCTCCATCGTCTGATACCGCTTGCCGGGATCTTTTTCCAGCGCGCGGGCAATGACTCTTTCCAGTCCGTGCGGCAGTTCTTCGCGTAAGCTTGCCAGCGGGGGCGGCGGTTCGGAAGCGATGCTGGCAATGACTTTTTCTGCGCTGCCTGTGAAAGGTGGACGTCCGGCAAGGAGGCAGAAAATGGTCGCGCCGGTCGCGTAAATGTCTGCGCGGACGTCGGTCGTGTGGCCAAGAAACTGCTCGGGCGCTGAGTATGCGGGCGTTCCCAGGAAGCCGCCTTTGCGCGTTAGTTCTGCTTCTGCTTCCAGCGATTTCGACAGCCCGAAGTCGCCGATCTTTGCCTGCCCGGACGAATCGATAAAGCAGTTTGAAGGCTTCACATCGCGATGAATGACGCCAATCGCGTGTGCTGCCTGAAGGCCGGCGATGATGTCGAGCGTCATGTCTACAGCCTGCACCACTGGCAGTGGACCTTCGCGCCGCAGGAGATCGGCCAGCGTGCCGCCGGGCATTAACTCCATGACGATGTAGAAGACGCCGGCTTCTTCACCTGCCTCATAAACAAAAGTGGATCGCGGATGAGAGAGAGACGCCGCCAGTTGCCCTTCGCGCAGAAACCGCTTGGTCGCAGCGGGCGTGGGCGAAATCCGCTGGGAGAGCAGCTTCAACGCGGCCCTTCGCCCGGTGGCGATGTGTTCCACTTCAAACACCACGCCCATGCCGCCGCGGCCAAGTTCTTTTAGCAGCTTATAGCCGGCAATTTCCGCCGGAGTTTCGCGTTCGTGTTCGTCCTCTGGCGGGCCAAGCAACGTGCCTTCATCCGGCGCCGTTTCCGCAAACTGGTAACCGCAGGCCTCGCAGAATTGCGGCAGCGCCGTATCGAACTCGATCATCCGGCCACATTGATCGCACGGTTGTTGCGGCATTGCGATCCTGTGTAAATGCGGTTGTACTCAACAACCACGAAGAGGCGTTCAACAGACGACCCACCGATGTCGTGACCCTGCATGCGGCCACTGCGAAATCTAGCAAATCTCAATCTCAATGCAAAAACAAATCTGCGTTTCCTGAGTCGCCGCCAAATGGAGCACTAACGCTTGCTTTCATTTCTACGTCGCGCGAGTAACGCATCTTTCTGGACGGGATATACTGACGGCGGTTGCGAAGACTTGGCATGCATCGTGATAGAAAAGTCGTAGATATTTCTGACCCGAGACGTAGATCTCCCTCCGAACGGCGTAAGACCTATGAACAGCGGAACATCCACCAATGTCAGCCTACTGCTACGACTGAAACAGGAACATCGTAGTCAGGCCGCCTGGGTCGAATTTGTGCAGCGTTACGGCGGCCGCATCCATCAGTGGTGTCTGCTGCGGAAATTGCAGCCAGCAGACGCAGAGGACGTGACGCAGAACGTGCTGGTGAAGCTGGCCCGCGCGACTAAGACATTTGAATACGACAGCAACCAGACGTTCCGCGGCTGGTTGCGGACCATTACCGAAAACGCAGTCCGCGATTTTTTCCGCGATTACACAAGGCAGAAGCCGGCGAAGGGCGGCAGCAGTTATTTCAACGCCGCCAGCCTGGCTGCCGCACCAAAGGAACTTGCCGCCCAACTGGAAGAAGCCTTCGACCTGGAACTGCTAGAGCAGGCGATGGCAAACGTCAAAGCACGCGTGACGCAGCACCGCTGGAACGCCTGGTATTTGACGGCCTGGGAAAACGGCAAAGCGGCGGATGTCGCTGCCCGGTTGCAGATGAAAATCGCCAACGTGTACACCGCCAAGAACCAGATTCAAACGATGATCCGCGACGAGATTTCCAGCCTCGAAAACAATGCGTTGGATACCCGGTTTTAGACCTTTCATGTGATACCTGATATGACGCTTTGCCTTGATGACGACAGCCTGGAACGCGTGCTTCAGGGCCAGTTAGCGGACGCCCAACAGATCGGGCACGTTGATACCTGCGTTGAATGTCAGCAGAAGCTGGAGTCCCGCATCGAACATCTCAACGGAGATGAAATAGCTAGGCGCCTGGAAGCGTTGCGGGCAAGCAGACAGAGTGAGGGGCTCTCGTCTGAAGCCGTCAATCGCATGCTGTTGGCGCTCGATACGGGGCTGAATCATGGCGAACAACCGTTCCCGGAAATCCCCGGCTATGAGGTTGTCGAGTTCCTGGGGATCGGCGGTATGGGGGCGGTTTACAAGGGCAGGCATCTACGCCTTCAACGCTACGACGCGATCAAAGTGCTGAAGACCGCCGCCGCCAGCAGCGCCCATCTGGCACAGCGGTTTGACCGCGAAATGGCGGCGGTCGGGCGGTTGAATCACGAACATCTGGTGCGCGGTTACGACGCCAGCGAACACGACGGCGTCCGCTATCTGGTGATGGAATATCTGGAAGGTCTGGATGTGGGCAAAGTTGCTGCGCAGAACGGCCCTCTGGCAGTGGCGGACGCCTGCGAAATTGCACGGCAGGCCGCACTGGGGCTTCAAGCCGCGCACGAACAGAACCTGGTTCATCGCGACATCAAGCCTTCCAATCTGATGATCTGCCAGGCTGGAAACAACGGAGCAACCGTGAAGGTGCTTGATATGGGCCTGGCTGCTTTTTCTGATGCGCAGGCGCCGGTCGATGGGCTAACCGCAGACGGTCAGATCATGGGCACGCTGGAATACCTGGCGCCAGAACAAGCTACGAGCAGCCACACGGCGGATCACCGCGCGGACATTTATTCGCTGGGGTGCACACTCTATAAGTTGCTCTGTGGCGAGGCGCCTTTCTCAACAGAAGTTTATAGAACTTCGGTCGAGTTTCTAACCGCACTTGCGACCAAAACGCCGCAACCCATCGCAGAGCGGCGGAACATTCCCGTGGAACTGGCGGAATTGATTGGCCGCATGATTTCCCGCGATCCAGAGCGGCGGCCAGCGACCGCTGCGGAGGTCGCCACCGACTTGGCCCCGTTCTGTGGGGGCGAAGATTGCCGGAGCCTGCTGGACACAACCGTACAACGACGGGCCACCGTCCCCGGATCAACCGTCGCCGAGCACACGCAGACAATTGCGCCCGCGGAAAACCTGGCAGTTCAAAAACTGAATGCACCTGTCGCAAAGAAGAGTCCGTGGCTGGTTGCAGCGGTAGCGCTCCTCGTCATGGCTGCGTTGTGCATGCCGGCCCTGTTTCTGTTCCGCACCAGCCAGGGCGCCATCCGGGTGAAGGTCAGCGATCCATCCCTAATGGTTTCCTTCAAACAAGGGGAAGTCATTGTTAAAGGGAAGCAGACAAAACGCATTACCTTCCGCCCGGGCGAACATTTCTTCACCGTCAAACGCGGTGGGCAAGAGTACGAAACAAGGCGGTTTGTCATTCACGATGGCGACGACACGTTGTTGCAGGTTGACTGGATCGACGGGCGGATTCAGGTGGCTGAGAATGGAAAGGTCAGCCAGCTTGCTTTGCCCGCACGACCATCGCAACCAGAACCGCCGCTGGTGCTTGCCGACGACAAGGCGAAGCCTGCAACGTGGCAACGTGGGTCCAGAAAAAAACGGTTGTCACGCGGACTGGTTCCGGCGCCTGCCGCCTTCCCAGGCGTGACGCAGTGGCAGCTTTATGTCAGAGGCGAACAATATATTGATGACCGTTTCGCACGTTATCAAACGAGCCCGGACGGCAAGTACGTGGCGAGGATTCTGGGAATTGGCCGCAGTCATACACGCCTGCATTTTCCGCAGCCTCAATTGCGGGTTCATGATGCGAAGACAGGGGAATTGATATACCTCGCGCCTGTGGCGGAAACGAAATATTCACCGGTATGGAGCAAAGACAGTCAGTCGCTGGCGATTGATGGCGAGAAGTTCAAACGCAAACTTAACGGCGCACGCGGCGCGGCGATCACCGGTCCTGTACGCGGTGAAACATGGCCCAATACAACGCCAGAGCTTTCGCAGCAGCTAGGCTTAAAGCCCAACCCTTCGTTCTTCAATTCGGTCAACGCGTGGGACCGGTCCGGGAAGTTTCTGGCGTTGTGTCTCAAAGGCGGTATTCATATTTTCACCGCCGATGGCGTACGCCAGAAAATACTCCGCGATGATGCTTTGGATGGCCGTAAGGGCATTAGCTGGAGCGCCGATGGCAGGTACATTTCCTGCGTGGGCGAAGACAAGCTTGCTATTTGGGATGTCGCAACAGGAACGGTGCTAAAGGAATTTTCTGACGCCCGGATCGCTGCCGCGGAGTTTCATCCCCGCG
The DNA here is from genome assembly GCA_965233625.1 of Pirellulaceae bacterium. Taxonomy (GTDB): domain Bacteria; phylum Planctomycetota; class Planctomycetia; order Pirellulales; family Pirellulaceae. The sequence goes on along the minus strand of OZ247499.1, from coordinate 3,639,756 downwards.
ATGCGGAACGCCTGGCAGTCGCCGGTGAGACGCCAACGGTTGTGAGGTGGCGGCAGCCGCAAGGTTTTGCTGCGGCGGCGGGCGTAACGTCCCGCAATGCTTCGTCACAAGTATTGAAATGGAGCGACAACGGCGACTACGTGGCCTGCAATCATTGGCCCGGTTTCACCATCCTGGACAAAAACGGCAAAGTCGTCTGCCGCAATCAAAGCGTGGCGGCGCCCCGGCAGGCCTTCTTTTTTATGCCTGGTAGTGAACGGCTGATGATTGGCAGCGCGAGCGGATTGTATTCGCAACTAACACTGGAAGGAAAGCAGATCGAGGTTGAAGCAGGCGCCGCGCGTTTCAGTTATTACCTGGACGTGAGTCCCCGCGGCAAGGTGTTCGCGATGTCCGATGAGATCTTCCTGACGGAAAACGCTTCGCCTGGCAAGCCGGTAGAACAAGCGTGGGATGGCACGAAGGACTATTCTGGTTACGCCGTTCCTGCATTCAGTTCAGACGGCAGACATCTGGCGACCAGTCGCCGCCTGGGGACGGTGCTCCGCAACACAGCGGACTACCAGATCGAATGCATCATCGTACCGCTGCCAGATGAACAATACGTAACCCTCAGTGCAGCCGGCGAAATCCTCGCCGCCTCAGAGCACGCAGGCGACTACCTGGTGTATCTCGTCGAGCAGAATAATGGTGCACTGCGGTTGTACCGGCCCAGCGAATTTACGGCTGAGATTCTTAAAGCCCGGTAGGTCAGTGGTGGCGGGAGATTACCGCGTTCTACAAAGGGCAAGTTTCGCCACGATGCTAGGCAAAGGTTTGACACCTTGCGGGCGGGTGTTACAATGAATGTTGATTCAGGGTCTTCTGGTTCTGGCAGGTCGTACGCCGCAGAATCATAAAACCGCACGAGTCGGTTCGGTGTTGCCTTTGTTGGTTTCAACAATGGGCGCCAACCCGCTTTCGCCGCTTGTTTGCGTACCCCGCAGATTCCCACCTTTCTGTTTCCTCAAGCGAGAGCGTTACTATGCCTACTCTATTTGCATTCTTTGGGATGCCCGGCCACATCGAACTGCTGATCATTGCAGCCATTATCCTGCTGCTTTTCGGCCACCGTCTTCCCGGCATCATGCGGTCGCTGGGTAAAGGTGTGGTCGAATTCAAGCAGGGCTTGAATGACATCACCGATCCAGCCGAACAGGACGAGAGCAAAGACAAGGCTGAAATTACTGAGAAGTAACTTCAGTCCGCCCGCCTTCCCTTTGCCACGTCTTCCATCCACTGAGGTGTTTCTATGTTTGGTCTTGGAATGCAGGAACTGGTCATCATCGGGGTGATCGCGGTTCTGCTATTCGGAAAGCGTCTGCCAGAGGTTGCCCGCTCGTTAGGCGGCACCTACCGGCAATTTAAGAACAGTCTGGGCGAGTTCCAGAATTCCGTCGATTTCTCGTCGGACATTAACAACGCAGGCACATCGTCGCACTCGAAGTCTTACGCGTCGCATTACGACGATATTGACGATCACGACGAAGCCACCGCCCCACGGTTCGAACCGCCTCCGAGCGAACCCAAGGCCGAATAGCGGCTGGATCGCCTGCACCCGCTGGAAGGAAGTCTGAACTGGCCACTGGAAGGCAGCGATGGAACGCCAGCAAACTGAAGCCCAAACGCCCAGACCACGGCCATGGCTGTCCCGGTTAGACCAGGCAGCCGCCGCCGTGGTTATTTCGTTTTCGCTGCTGGTGACCGGCGGATGGTGGCTGCACCACGCAGCACAACAGACGCGGACGATTGATATCGAGCAGGAAACGCCGCGGCCCGTAGGTTTCAAGCTGAATCTGAACAAGGCGACCTGGCCGGAACTGTCGCTGCTGCCCGGCGTTGGCGAGTCAACGGCGCGGAAGATCGTGGCCGACCGGGAAGAGAACGGGCCGTTTCTAGAGGTGGCCGATCTGCAACGCATTAAAGGCATTGGCCCTAAGACCGTTGCCCGGATCCGGCCCTACTGCGAACCGATGCCCGCCACCGCAGTGGCCACTTCACCTTAATGACCTTGCGGATCTGCCATTTGCTAGCATTTATTTGCGGTCTATGGGTGACTTCCATGGCGGCCTAAGTAAACTGTTACTACCCACACAAGAGGCAGGTGCGCGTTACAACCTGCCAGGATGCATGGAACGGACGAAAATAACGGCCAGCAAACAAGATGTGGCCGCGTACACGCCTTGACCAGCGCCGTAAACATCCTCTATCTTGTGAGGTTTGTACGACATCTAGACCGCACGGGCGGCTGACTGTCTGGAACCCAAGCGTTACACCGCAGGCGGCGATACCAGCTAGCAGGCAAACGTAACGATACCCCTATTAAAAGGAGGGCGATGAAGGTGGCATCGATTGCTGACCGTGTCATTGACATCGTTGCCGATCAACTCGGCGTCGAGCGTGAAAAAATCAACCACGATACATCATTCGTACAGGATCTCGGCGCTGACTCGCTCGATACTGTCGAACTGGTGATGGAACTCGAAGAAGAGTTCGATATCAACATCCCTGATGACGCCGCGGAGAAGATCCAGACGGTGGGCCAGGTCATCGAGTTTATTGAAAAAGAACAAAACGCCTAGTAACACTTGATCTTGGCGGTGCATCTCAAGCACCGTGAAGTTCCGTTACTTAAGGTGGACATTCTGTGGAGCTTGATTGCTCCTCCGTGGAATTGCGGGATTCTGTCTTCAGAACTCCCGTTGGCGGAGCCACACGGATCTTTCCGCCCCTTTCTTTTACTGCTACGCACAGCACAGGCCTGAGCATGAACCGACGGGTTGTCGTTACCGGTCTCGGCGTTGTTACGTCTCTTAGTTGCAAAGTCGACGATCTCTGGAACCGCATTCTCGCCGGTGAAAGCGGCGTGCACGAACTTAAACTGTTTGATGTATCCGACTTCAAAGTGAAGTTCGGCGGCGATATCCACGACTGGAATCCCGAAGAGTACATCGGCCACAAAGACATGCGCCGTATCGACCGCTTCACCCAGTTTGCGCTGGTTGCCGGCACCGATGCGGTGGATGACTCGGGACTGGACTTTGAAAAAGAAGAGTCCTTCCGCTGCGGCGCGATTCTGGGTTCGGGAATTGGCGGTCTTGGCGAAATCGAAGAGCAGATGACACGTCTGCTTGAGAAAGGTCCCAACCGTGTTTCGGCTTTGACCGTTCCCAAGATGATGCTCAATGCAGCCGGCGGGAATCTCTCAATCAAATACCGTCTGCGCGGCCCAAACTTTACCGTTGCCACGGCCTGTGCCAGCGCGACCAACGCACTGGGCGATGCGTTCAAATACATCCAGAACGGCGATGCCGACGTGATGATCACCGGCGGCACCGAAGCGGCGATGACCCGCATGGGGCTATCGGGTTTTCAGAACATGAAGGCCTTGTCGATGCGCAACGACGAGCCAGCCAGGGCCAGCCGTCCGTTCGACGCTGACCGCGACGGCTTCGTGTTCAGCGAAGGCGCCGGCATCCTGATCTTTGAAGAACTGGAGCACGCCCGCAAACGCGGCGCGAAGATTTACGGCGAAGTTTACGGCTATGGCGCCAGCGGCGACGCCGGCCACATCACCCAGCCCGACGAAGAAGGCTCTGGCGCCGCCAAGGCGATGCGGGCGGCTCTGGAAGACGGCAAACTGAATCCGGAAGACGTCGACTATATCAACGCCCACGGCACCAGCACGCCGCTTGGCGATAAGGCGGAGACGCGGGCGGTAAAATCCGTCTTCGGCGATTACGCCCACAAAGTAAGCATCTCCAGCACCAAGAGCCAGCTGGGACATTCGCTCGGCGCCAGCGGCGGTATCGAAATGGTGCTCGCCGTCAAAGCGTTGCAGGAAAATGTCGCCCCGCCAACGATCAACCTGGAAACGCCCGACCCGGCTTGCGATCTCGATTACACGCCCAACACGCCGCGTGAACGCGAGATCAAGATGGTGATGAGCAACAGCTTCGGCTTCGGCGGCCACAACGCATCGGTCGTCATCGGCGAAATGCGCGGCGATACGTAATCGCGGATTGCAAAGGCAACATAGCCCCCTCGCCCCTTTGGGGAGAGGGCTGGGGTGAGGGGAGTCAACCTTCCTTCTACGGACTTCCTGCAGTTGATCCAGACACTGCGGATCGACTCCAGCTCTTCGCAAAGAGTCTTGCTTAAGCGGCTGAAACACGAACACTCCCCCAAGGGGCAAGGTGACCCGACCGTGACAGATCTTGCCCGCTACGCCCGACAGACGCGTTTCGCCCCGTTGGGCGAAGAAGGGCAGGAGAAACTGCTTGCCAGCCGCGCACTGATCTGCGGCTGCGGCGCGCTTGGTAGCGTGCTGGCGAATACACTAACGCGGGCTGGCGTGGGCAAACTGCGGATCGTTGACCGCGACTTCCTGGAACTGAATAACCTGCAGCGGCAGGTGCTCTATGACGAAGCGGACGTTGCCAGCGGTGTGCCCAAAGCCGTTGCGGCCGCGCGGCGGTTGCGGAAGATCAACTCGCAGATTGAAATTGAAGAGATTGTCGCCGACGTCGATCATACGAACATCGCATCGCTGATCGAAGATGTCGATGTCATTCTGGACGGCACCGATAACTTCGAGACGCGGTTCCTGCTGAACGACGCTTCGCTGCATTCCGGCATCCCGTGGGTCTATGGCGGTTGCATCGGCAGCGAGGGTCAATCGATGACCATCGTGCCCGGCCGCACGCCGTGTCTACGCTGCATTCATCACGACGCCCCGCCGCCGGGCACCACAGCTACCTGTGATTCAGCAGGTATTCTATCGGCGATCATCAACGTCGTGGCTTCGGTGCAATCAGTCGAAGCGATCAAAATTCTCAGCGGCAACCTCGACGCCATCAGCCCCGTCATCAGCTTCTTCGACCTGTGGGACAACACTTACCGCGGACTGAAGCTAGACAACATGCGTGAATCTGGCGGCTGCCCCACCTGCCGGCGTGAAGAATTCCCGTGGCTCAGCGGAGATCGTGGCAGCCACACCGCGGTGCTCTGCGGACGGAACTCCGTGCAACTATCGTTTCCCGGCGGCAACGGCATTCCGCTGGAACAACTAGAGCAGAAACTGACCGGCGTGGGCAAAGTCACCCGCAATGCATTTCTGTTGCGGCTGGAAGTTGATGATTACCGCCTGACCGTCTTCCCCGACGGACGCGCCATCATCGGGGGCACTGAAGACGTAGCCGAAGCCCGTACCCTCTACGCGCGGTACATCGGCGCTTAGTGCAAAGACCGGCACATCTGCGACGCTCAGCGGGTAGAATCCGGGGGATGCAGATTGTATCGTCTTGTTATGCACGTCCCCTCTGGCAGCGTAAAGACTGATGGCCGGGCCCCAATCAACCGTTCCTTGTCCGCGTTGCGGCGCGCCGACAGACTCTTTGAAATGTTACCGTATGGGCGTTCTGCTGTTCCTTGTGGCAGCGTGGGCGATGCAGACGCGCGACGAAACGGGCTGCCCCAGTTGCATACGCTGGCAAATTGCCAGGTTTGCTGGTTTGAATCTGATTACCGCCAATCTTCTGTGGCCGGTTCTCATTCTTCCGGTCGCTTTGTTCCATCTTGCACGCTCCTTCACCCCGGGGCATACGAAACGCATCTTCCGTCAGCCGGACTTGCTAGTACCAGAGAATTTCATTCCCAGCACCCCGGTTCCGGCAATGGCGGATGAATCTTCAGCCAACCCGGCGCTGTCCGGAGAGGCGGGCGCCGGCGGATGGATCTGGCTGTGGAGCGGTCTGTTGCTGTCCCTCACAATTGGAGGCGGCGTCTTTGCACTGCTGCGTGTCATGCAGAGCGAAACCGAAGGCTTCCGCGCGTTGTTTGTTTCAGCCGCTCCGGTAGCGGGTGCGCTGGCGGCGCTGGGGCTGACGGTGCTGCTGCGGAATTCGTCCGGAGGGCGGCCATTTCTGCTGGGTTGCGTGGGGCTGGTGGTGTTTATCATCACAGGACTGGCGCCGTGGATTTTCCTGGTCTGGCAGATCGACAAGCTTGTGAACTGAGGCGCCGCTTTTATGGTCAGCACAGAAAAAGTTCTCGGCGGAATCTCAGGCTGCGGATTGGGCATGGCTTTGGTTGTCGCTTCGGCCTTCCTGGTGCCCACCGAAGAGGTCCGCGTTGAGAAGCTGGTCGCAGAGCACTGGCACACGTTTGACCAGACCAGACGCACCATCTGCAACATCGCCGGGGCGGCTGCTGAAACGAAGATCTCCGAGAGGCCGGAAGCAAAGTTTGCGCTGCCTTTGGGTCCGCCAAGGACACAGGCGATTTACAGCGAAGATCTACCGCAAAACACGCTGTTGATTGACGAAGCCACGTTGCAGACCTTCAAGTCCGGAGAGGCTGGAGAAGATCCGTATTCCCGCGGCTCAACGTTCGGTCGTGCAGGGCGTGACTTTCTGGAAGACATTTCAGCCTTGCTATCGCCCGATCCGTCTGTGAGATTCTATCGCGTGCACCAGGTGCAGCACGTGCTGGAAAGGATGGATGAGCTGCGGTATTTCGTCGTTATCCGTTTGCATAAAACGGTCGCTGCCGAAGTGATTTCGCGTAAAGAATTCCGGCCGGGTAACCAGGCCGCCAGTGCATTGTGGTTCAACATGCGAACTGGCGAATACCTGGGAGGTTTCCGGTTTGCCGCGTCCAACAGCGACGACATCCGTTTCGAGCAGCAACCGCCCGCGATAGATTTCGGAAGGTTAGCTTCAGAATTAACGCCGGCCGAAAAATCGGAAGCAGAAAGCGCGCTGACCAAAGACTTGATGGACAATCTTAAAGCTGCCTTCTTCGAGCAGTTGAAAGAGCTTGCCCCGGAAGCACGCTGACAGGACCTAGCGTTCGTCTACTAAGCTAGAACGGCCAGTCGCGGCCCAGTGTTTTCTTCTGAATGGCGGTCAGTTCCGCAACGCCCTTCTTGGCAAGCTTTAGCAGCGATGCGAGATCGTCTTCAGAGAAAACGGCTTCTTCGCCCGTCCCCTGAATCTCTACAAACCGGCCTCCGCCGGTGAGCACGACATTCATGTCCACGGCCGCGGCGAAGTCCTGCTCGTAGTTCAGATCCAGTACGGGTTTGCCGTCGACAATCCCGGCGCTGACGGCGGCGATACTGTCGCGAAGCGGGTATTTGCTTGGGTCGGGCAACTCTTTGCGGATGGATTTAATCGCATCCACCAGGGCAATGAAGCCGCCGGTGATGCTGGCCGTCCGTGTGCCGCCGTCGGCTTCCAGCACATCGCAGTCAACGGTGATGAGCTGTTCGCCCAGCGCCGTCAGGTCTGCCACCGCGCGGAAGCTACGCCCGATCAGTCGCTGAATCTCTGTTGTGCGGCCGTCTACTTTGCTTCGCTCACGGCTTTTGCGCGGACTGGTGCTGCCGGGCAGCATGTTGTATTCGGCTGTGATCCAGCCTTTACCTTTGCCTTCCAGCCACGGCGGTACACGGTCAGAGACACTCGCGGTGCAGAGGACGGTGGTGCCTTCGCACTGATACAGCACGCTGCCTGGCGAGTTGCGGGTGAAGCGGCGTTTGGCTTTCACACCACGGAGCTGATTGGCCCGGCGTTTCATAAAAGAGCTACTTTCTAGCGGTTCTTAAGTGTCAAAGGAACTTCAAGTTTGGCGCCGCCCCGCGAGATGACCAGGGGCAACGTATCGCCGGCCTTTTTGTCTTTCAGCTGCCCGCGGAGGTCGTCGATGCTGGTCACTGGTTGGGCGGATGCTGACAATAATATGTCACCCTTGCGCAACTGCGCGGCGGCGGCAGGACTGTTCTGCATCACCTGGGTAATGGTCAAACCACGTGGCTCTTGCGACGGCTGCACCGAGACGCCCACCCAGGGCCGGCCTACTGCCAATGCTTTGCCGATGTTGGGCAGCGGGCCGATGCCGCCGGTTGTCCGCTGCGCCGTAGGACGTTTTTCAGCTGTTGCGATTTCCAGTCCGGTATCCGCGGCCATCATTGCAATGCGATAAATGCCGTCCATATTCACCAGTTCAAAATCATCGCTCGGACGATGATACTGGTCGTGAAGTCCGGTGAAGTAGTGCAGCACCGGGATGCCGACCTTGTGAAACGAAGCATGGTCGCTTGGCCCGTTGCCGCTCGAACGTGATTGCAGATTGATGCCATGTTGCTGAGCCATCCGCTGCGACAGCTCCGGGAACTCTTTCGCTGTACCGGTGCCGTAAAGGAATAGCCGGTCGTTAGTCAGGCGGCCCACCATATCCAGGTTCAGCATCGCGACGGTTCCCGAAAGAGGAAACAGCGGCTGCCGGACATAACGGGAACTGCCGATCAGCCCCATTTCTTCCGCAGAAAACGCGATGAACACCATGCGGCGGTGGTTATCTGGACGACGCGAAGTGATCTGCCGGGCAATTTCCATAAGTGCGACGGTGCCGGAGCCGTTATCGTCGGCGCCGTTGTGAATCTCTTTGGTCCATGGCGCCAGCGAACCGCCCCCGCCGCGACCCAGATGGTCGTAGTGGGCGCCAAAGATTAGCGTCTCATCAGCCAGTTCGCCACGGCCGGGCAGCACGCCAATGACGTTCTTCAGCGCGTTGCGGGCGACAACGACGGACGTCTCTCCGCTGAGCGTGGCGCCGGGGATTTCAAAGCTGCGCGGCTTCATATCTTCGTCGATGCCGGCTTCAAGCTTTGCCAGCGATGGCTTGGATGCGGCGTCTAAAGCCGCGTCAATCACTGCCCGTTTCACATGCACCACGGGCAGCTTTTTATCGACAGTGCCACGGACTTCGAAGTTAAACAGCGCGTCCGCAGTGGCGTTGCCGCGTAATGCCGCTTCGCGTTGCGAGACGGTGGCCTGATCGGTGCAGAACACTAGGGCGGCGGCGCCGTGCTGGATGGCGTTTTTGATCTTGGTGGCGACAAACGCGTGCTCTGAATTCCGTGTGCCGTCGAAGACACTATCGCGGTCGTTCTGACGCGGTTCGTGCCGCAGCACGACGACGACTTTGCCTTTGGCGTCGACTCCCGCGTAGTCATCGTAGTTCAGCGCCGGCGCCGTAATCCCGTAGCCGGCGAAGACGACACCGCCGGAAAACTTGCCACTGGCAGAGAGGGAAATCGATGTGAAGTCTTCGCCCATTTTCAACGGCTGCGTTTTGTCACCCGCCATCTTCAACGTGGCCTGGTTGTTCTCGCCTGGTTTGAAAGTCTCACGGACAGAGAACTCCTGAAAGGGCGTGCCTTTATAGAGCGACGTCTGCAATCCGGCCTTCTTAAACTCCGCTGCGATGTAGTCCGCCGCTTTGGCCAGACCCGCGGTATTTGGGCCGCGACCTTCATAGGCATCCGAAGAAAGGAGCTTCAAATCCGCAGTCAGCCGCGCTTTGGACGCTGCTTTGCCTGGCGCGGCATCCTCCGCCATCAGGCGCCCATCGTCCGCTTGCCAGAGACTGAGAAAACCCGCCAGGACCAACATGCCCTGCCAGGTTGCAGCGGCGCGGATGGCGGTGGTGAGGGCGTGGGGTGATTGACTCATCGCTCTTTGCCTACGGGGTGAACTCAGCTTTGACAAATGCAGAATGACTTATGCGCAGCAATACAGCAGCGGACGGGCATCCGACCAATCGTAACCCGTGTGCTCGAAACAGGCGAGTACGGCCCGTTACTGCTTGGCCGCGTTTTTCCAGTCCTGTCGCAGGCTGCGGCCCGTTAGGTTGCGGGGGCGTCGTTGAGCGGAAAGCAGGTCCAGCAGCGTTGTCGGAATGTCATCAAACCCCGCTGTGGTGGCTTCAACACGGCCCGGTTTCAAACGCGTCGGCCACGTAACAATAAGCGGATAGTTCCCGTTGCCCGGCGCGGCATCCTTCTCAGGCAGTCCGGCAATCACCAGCAGCGTATCACGGCCGCGACGTGTGCCGGCCAGGTGATCTGCCAGGCGTCCAATGGTATCGCCTGCTTTTGCGAGATCTTTCTCTGTCGTTGCCGGAGGAAGTGAGAGAATCAGCGCCTGCGGCCGGTTGGCGGGCTGACGGAGAAAAGCCATCGCTTCGGCTTCCAGCAACTGGTCGACAGGTTGCCCTTGTTCGCCGCCGGCGTTGGCGACAAGTTTCAATGCCACGCCGTTGCTCCAGATGACATCGGGAAAGGCTTGCGTCGCTTTTTTCTCATCGCGGAAACCTACCCATCGTGTCACCCGCAGTTCGCCGCCGGAGGTAATGTTCCAGAAAGAACAGTCGCCGATCACTGCCGTGTCGTAACCAGAATCGTAAAGCGAGGCCGCGAGGGAAGCATCGCTCCGCAGCCGCTTGTCTGAGGCGCGCCCGGTTACCAGCGTCTGTCTGGCGAGAATCTGATTCGCCGCTATCTCCTGCCGCACACTGCCGTACGCAATGGCGTCGATCGCCGGGACCGCGTTTTCACGATCGAAGGTTGCCAGGTGGTTGCAGGTCAGTCCAGGGATGGTAATCAACACCAGATCGGGCGAAGTTCTCCGCAAACGAACCTGCCGGTTGGCCTGGCGGATTGCGTTGCGGTTCTGCTGTTTCACCTCGTAAAGAAAATCATCCGCCCGCTGCACCTGCTCTCCTAACCCTTGCTCTCCCGCTTCAGGCACCACCGCTTCGGTCGCTTGCAGCAGCCCGCTCAGACCACGGGCAAGGGGCGTCTTGAAGGCGTTGCCCGTGTCATCGTCTACGACGGAGGCGGCCACAACTTCTGATTTAACAGGCAGTTCAGCATCGGAGCGGTCTGGCTTCTTAGCAACGGCGCCCGCATCTGCGGAATCCACTGCGGGCGGGGCTTTGGTGAGTCCCGCGATGCGTTTGCCACGGTAGATGGTTGCCGGCGCCACAACGGCTGCGACCACCACAAATAGGATCAACGCAATGGAGCATCGTAGTGCCCATGTGGAAGCCATGTGTCTTTCGCTTTCTGGCCTAAGGGTGAAGTTTCAGGAATCACTGGCTGAATGCTCAGCGGGGTGCGAATCGCAGAATGCTGCGGATTTCGTTTCCAAGAATACTGCAACTCTTTTTCCGTAATCTTCCTGTACTTGTCAGATTCCCAGATTACCCTAGTTGTCCTAGGAGTAAATAGTAAGCAGAATTGCTTGCAGCTGTTCAATTGATTTAGAATTCCTAATTGCTAAAAAGCGTTTAATTAACACAAAAGGCGTAAATTAACGGCAGTTTTGTTTGAACCCGAAGCCTGTCGACGCCTGTGGTCACTTTGAGGGGTGGTTCACGATGGTGAGAAAATTGAAACCGTTTAGGGTGGTAAACCGTCGCGGACGTTCTCTTCTTGCAGCCATAAGAGCGTTCCGCCGGGATGAGCGGGGCGGCGTCTTTGTGGAGTATCTCCTGCTGCTCACGATCGTCGGGATCGGTGCGATTGCCGGTCTTGCCGTGGTGCGTGGCGCGTTGATCGCCGAGTTGTTTGATCTTGCCGGCGCTATCGACGCGATCAGCCCGTAGCTTCCACGCTTTAGGAAGCGGGCAGACCTTTCTTCCGTGTCGACGTGGAAACCATCTTCGTTGTCGTAAACGAGTTGCAATAAGTGGCCACCGAACAACTAGCAGAACAAGCCGAAGCCACACCGGCAGCCTTCACACCTGTGTTGAGCGCAAGGTGGGTGCTTCGCTGGACACATGCCGTGTGCTGTGCCGGTTTTGTCCTGTTGTGGCTAGCACTGAGCTACGCGCCGCTTTCCCGCACCGGCGCCTGGGTGCACGTAGCAGCAGGGAATCATCTGTTTCGCACAGGACATGTCGCTCCCGGTCAGCACACGATGCCGCTGGCCGAAGGCGGCGTGCAGACGGCGGGTGCGTGGCTCTCGCAATTGCTGATGGCGGCGGTCAATGGTTGGCGTGGCGCCGACGCATTGACGTGGCTGTTTGCAGTGGTGCAGTTTGCAGCGATGTTGCTCGTCTGCCGCGCTTTCTATGTGCAGACAAAACGCAAACGGTTGGCGATTGCGGGGCTGGCGGCGGTGATGATCGCCTGGTCGGGATGCCTGCTTACCCTTCAGCCGCAGATTATGGGCGGGCTGTGCCTGGCCGCGATGCTGTGCCTGCTTGCGCCGCTTCCGGTGTTCCAGTGGCGTGCATTATTGAAGATGCAACGGCGTGAACAGAACTCCACGGCGCCGCCCCTCTATCTTTGGATCTGCCTCCCGCTGCTGATGTGTCTGTGGGCGAATGTGGATTTCTCTTTCATTGCCGGCGTGCTGGCGATCGCTGCGATGGCGGTGGGCATGCTGATCCAAAGTGTGGGCGCCACGCGAAGTGTGGTAAAGGCGATCGCGGACCCGCAGGTGCAGAAGTGGATTTATCTGGCGGAACTCTGTGCCCTAGCGACGTTGCTTTCTCCTGCTGGTGTGGATCAATGGGTGGCTGTCCTGCGCACGACGGCCAGCAATCCGTTGTTTGTTCCGGGTAGTGGCCATCTGGTGTTGTTCTCGGTGGCTGGATTGGTGTTCTCGCTTGGCTGGTTGTTTGCCATCGGTTCGGTGCGGATGAGTGGCATTCCGCTCCATGCCGGCGCCGTGGTGCTGTTGACCGGCGGGTCTTTGCTGGTGGCGTGGAATGCGTCGCTGCTGCACTGGGTGGCGCCGTTTGTCGTGTTGGCTTTCATGCCTTATGTGGCTCACTGCTGCCACCGTTGGGGCTGGTTAAGACGTTCGCATGCAGAGCTGGAAGCGAACTGGAATCAGGAGAACGAAGTCACCGCCCCGGAATCCAGCGAACAGCCGTGGCGTTTTGCTTTCACTTTGTTGTGTGGCTTGCTGGTGTGGACCGGCTTTGCATTGTCGCCCATCAGCGCAACGATCCTCGGCGGCAAAGAACGCAAGCCGCAGGCCTTGTTCGACCGTCAGACACCACACGGCGTCGCCAGTTACCTGCAGAAACAGCCCGCCAAATCCTTGATCTGGGCGCCTGCCAGTTACGGCGACTATCTGGCATACCGGGCAGGAAACGATACGGGGCCGGCGCCGGTTTTCGCCACCAGCCAGTTCAACCGCCTGCCCGAACGCGTACGCGGCGACTACCGCAAAATCCTGCTGGCTGAATCAGGCTGGGAACGCTTGCTGGACCGCTACGCTGTGGATGTGCTGGTTGTGGACAAGGAGCAGCAGGACAGTCTGTACTACGCTGCGATCCGCACCGAGGAGCCGTGGGACCGGGTGTTCGAAGATGAACAGTCCGCCGTCTTCCGCCGTCGCCCGGAACCGCTGGAGACGACAAAATGAAGAAGCTGACTTCCGCTCCCGTGCTAGTCTTCCTGGCCGCACAACTGGTGATTGTACCCGCCTTGCTGGCTTTGCCCGTCTGGCGCCGTGCAGCCGTGCAGCAGACGTTACAACTGCCGGAGCTGCGCGATAAGCCGCTGGAAATCACACCGCGTTACAACGATCCGCGTGTTGTGACGGATCAGCAGTTGACCGCCGTCCTGCACAAACTTCGCCCCCGGCTGACCGGCTCGCGGCCGAAGATCAACCACATCGACCACGCACTGCGGATGTGGGGCAACACCGCAACCTTCGAGCAGAAAGATGCGATCTCCGGCGCCGCAATGCAACGTCTGCTGTTAAGCGACAAGCAATTTCAGCAGACGTGGGGAGAGGACGAAGCGCCGTTGCTGCGGCGGGATGAAAATGGCGTATCGGTCCGCACACAACTGGGCGCCGCAACTGCCAGCCACGTCGATCACACCCTGGCCACGCTGGCTGAATCCGGTGTGCCGCTAAGCACGCCCATTGTCACCCGCAGCGGCGAAGCAACGGTCGGAGACATCGCCCGCGAAGCGTTCTCTACCTTTAGCCTCAACCAGGCTGAGTACGAATGGACGACGCTGGCCGTGGTGCTTTATGCACCGCATCGCGAAGCCTGGATCTCTGGTGAGCATCAACGGATCGACTTCGACATGCTGGCCCGCCGCATCATCAGGCAGCCTTTGAATCAAGGCGTCTGCTTCGGCAACCACCGCCTGTATACGCTGGCGTCGCTGCTGCAGATTGATGAAATGCAGCGCGAATCCAAGGGCGATGGCATCCTTAGTGAAGCTGGCCGGCGTGACATTCTTGAACACTTGAAAGATTGCAGCCGCCGCCTCACCGCGACGCAGGACGCAGCCGGCTGGTGGGACCGCAACTGGCATACCGGGGCGCCTCTCGCAGCGGATCAGAAACTAGACACCCGCGCACGTCGCCTACTGGCAACCGGGCACGCATTGGAATGGTGGGCCATCGCGCCACAGGAAACACTGCCCCCACGCGAAACCATCATCCGCGCCGGACAGTGGCTGGCCTCCGAAGTCAGCAACCTGGACGACGCCACCGTCACAAAGAACTTTACCTTCCTCACCCACGTCGGCCGCGCCTTAGCCCTCTGGCGCCAGACATTCCCCGCAGCATGGGAAGCAAAATGATGAAGCAGAACGCAATAGTACAGATCGCCCGGCGACTGTGGGATGACGAATCCGGCGCCGTGATGAGTACGGAGATCATCCTCATTGCAACCATCGTGGTGATCGGCGCGATTGTTGGTCTAGCCACCTACCGGGACGCCATCGTGCAGGAACTAGCTGATACGGGGATTGCGATTTCAACTCTCAACCAATCTTACCTGATGGTTACGGATATCGACGGTAGCGGCGGGCAGACTGTGACGCAGGACTTTGGCGATAGTGATCCCGGTGTCGGCGTCACGCCAAGGGTATCGGTCACCGTCACCGTTTTTGACAGTAGCTACACAGACAACAACGACAGCGGTGACAACACCGGCGCCGGTACGGAAGGGCAGAATGTGGCTGATCCGGCGGGCGGCGCTCCTGGCCTAATTACGTTCACACCTGCGGCCAATGAGGGACCCTAGTCACCATGAAGAACACGAATCGAATTGGTCAGGCAACGCGCAAGCGTCGCGGAAGTGTGTCGATGCCTGCATACATCCTTGTGGTAACTCTTGCCGGCATTGGGGTGATCGTGGGAGCGGTGACGATCCGCAACCAGATTGTGCAGGAATACGGAGATGTTGGAGTAAGTCTCAACAACCTGGATCAGTCTTTCAGCTATTCCATCAGTATTGACACGGACGACAACGGCACTCTCGACACAACATTCGCCAACGCGTTTAACGACACGGGGGCGGGAACGCCAACTAACGGCACGGTTGACGACCCCGGCGCCCCACCTGCTGGACTTGAGTTTGTCCCGCCCGGTAGTCCCCTCACAGTAAAGCCCTAGAGGGCGTAATAGAGCAGTTTTGTAATCCTGCCGCGTTTACCTCCCTGGTTTTCGCAACATTGCATCGCGGCGGATTTTTTACTTCGTGGAAGCGTACTAGGAGAAACCTTATGCAGGTTCTGAAACGCTTGTGGAATGATGAGAGCGGCGCGATCATCTCCATTG
The DNA here is from genome assembly GCA_965233625.1 of Pirellulaceae bacterium. Taxonomy (GTDB): domain Bacteria; phylum Planctomycetota; class Planctomycetia; order Pirellulales; family Pirellulaceae. The sequence goes on along the minus strand of OZ247499.1, from coordinate 3,624,328 downwards.
AACTGGTCCTCGTGGCCACCATCGCCGTAATTGGTCTCGTCGTAGGCCTCGCGACACTTCGCGATGCAGTGACGAATGAGCTGGGTGATGTCGCTGGCGCCGTAGATGATGTCAATCAGTCGTACATCGTAAACGGTATTCTGGGCCACTCCGCTGCCATCACTGGCTCGGATTTTGACGACAATGAAGACTTCTGCGACAACCCCGATGATCCAGTGGCAAATGCTGCTGATCAGTGCATTGTGCACAACGTAGGTGCTGTTGAAGAAGCTGATGGGCCAACTCAGCCTGTGCCAAACTAAGTCCCTCTTGAGATGGCTTGATGTTCTGCCTGCTGAGTCTAGGGCTCAGCAGGCCGGACCACCGCTTGCTCTTAATTGAGCCGGCGATGGTCCGCTCGAACTAGGTTCCAACGTGTGATGCTATATGTTGCTGACTTATGCTACTGCTGCCTGCGTGATGTTGTTTACGGCTACTGCGGTGGCTCTTGATTTACGTAGTAGAACGCTGACAAATTGGTTAACTGTTCCAGCTTTCGTCTCTGCTGTAATGTTTCACTGTATCACCGGAGGCTTAACGGGCCTTGGGCAATCCTTGGCGGGATTCGCGGTTGGTTTCGGAATTCTACTCGTATTGTGGCTCATCGGTGGCGGTGGCGGTGGCGATGTAAAGCTAATGGGGGCAATTGGTGCATGGTTGGGCCCCGCGTTGACTTTAGTGGTGTTTTTGTCGACGTCTGTCGTAACTGTTGGAGTCGTCATCTTCGTATTCGTCTGGAAGATACTGACTCGATCGCGGCACGTTGAAAACCCCGTTGGGAAAGTAAAAAACGAACGGACTCTGCCATACGCCGTGCCTGTTGCAGTCGCCGTGTGGGGCGTGATGATTCTGAAAATAATAGCCGTGAGCGCGAAGTAGATAGATAGTTACCGACCAGGCTTGGTCATTAAGGAGTTTACGTTATGTCACGAATCAGTCCTGGCACACTTCTCTTAGGAGTGGTTGCGGTGCTGTTTGGCCTGCTAGGGGCTTATATAGTCCGTGAAAACCTAGATAAGCCAGCCGAAGCAGGCGATCAGTTAAAGTCTGCTGGAACAGTAGTAGTTCCTCGTGCAAGCTCGGATTTAAAAGCTGGACGAAGGATCACAATGGGGGATATTCTCATTTACCAGATGACTGCGGAGGATCTGAAGAAATCAGACTTGGAAGGTGCGAGCTTCATTGGGAATACAAGACAAATCATAGGGCGTACTCTTCGGAATGATGTTAAGGCTGGCGGTACTTTTACTGCTGATATTTTCTACCCACAAGGTACTGGCCCAAACGTTGCGGAATCACTTAAGCCAGGTGAACGCGCAATCACGGTGCCAATTGAAATGGATTCCGCAGTTGCGGGCTTCACGCGTCCGGGGACATGGGTGGACGTCATCTTTACGAGCAATCCCGATGAAGAACTAGAACGACCCGCTACGACGATTACGCTGCTGGAACATGTGAAGGTGCTGGCCTTTAATCAGCAGACTTTTGAAGGCGCCAATAGCGATGCTGCCGCAGACGATACCGCCGCGGTCACGCTTGCCGTGAATGTTGAAGATGCTGCCGCGTTGCGTGTGGTGGATGGTCACGGCTCGCTTTCGCTGGTGCTGCGTAATCCAGAAGATACGTTGACTACGGCGGCCCTTGCGCCGCGGACTTTGGATGAGTTGCTGAAGATTCCGCCATCGGAGAAGCACCGTATGGAGATCTTCCGGGGTAATCAGGTTTCGCAGACCGAGTTCCGCAAGAACCGGCGGACTGAGGCTTCAGTGCTGGCGATTGCCGGGGGCGATGATGCGGATAAGCCGCGACGTGCGTCCAATCCTCCCGTCAAAAAGAATTAGTTCCGGCATTTGCGGTGGATTTAGGCTGGGCATCGCTGGCGGGCGGATTAGCCTGGAAGGTGACCGGGGCGTTGCACAAAGTCGAGTCCCGGATAACACGCTTACGCCGGGTTGATTCGACCCATTGCCGGGCATGCGGCAGGCGGGCGCCTGCCCTACGTCTCAAGGGTGTTTCGGCGTGACGAAGGAAGATCGTCAAACCATTACTGACTCGCACATCAGTTATTTATAGCGGTAGATGTATGAATGCTTTTTCGAGTTCGCCAGAGTCGTTAGCTGAAATCGAGTTTCAGCAATTGAAGACGGGCATTCATGCAGAGCTGGTCGAGTCGCTGGATCTAGCGGCCGTGGGCCGGATTGATAACCAGCAGATGCGGGAAGAAATCTACGAGCTTCTGGACGAGATGCTCGAGGGTCGCGGGCTGGATCTTGATGACGAGGCGTACGCCCGGCTGCAGGATGAAATTCAGGACGAAATCTTTGGCCTTGGGCCGCTTGAACCGCTGATGAATGATCCGCAGATCAGCGACATTCTGGTCAACGGCGCCAGCGAAGTTTATATCGAACGGCAAGGCCGCTTGCATCGCACGCCCATTGTCTTCGCCGACGACGCACATGTGCTGCGGATTATTCAACGCGTCGTGTCGCGCGTCAGCCGCCGCATTGATGAAGTGACGCCGATGGTGGACGCGCGACTGCCAGATGGCTCTCGTGTGAATGCTGTGATTCCGCCGTTGGCTCTGGATGGACCAAAGCTTTCGATCCGCCGTTTCGGCACGCATCGTCTACGGATCGAAGACCTGGTGAATTCCGGCTCTTTGTCGGCGGATATGGCGGACTTTCTGCTGGCGGCTGTTTCGTCGCGGATCTCGGTGCTGATTTCTGGAGGAACAGGCGCCGGTAAGACAACGCTGCTTGGCGCCTTGTCATCGGCCGTTCCGCATGACGAACGCATCGTCACCATCGAAGACTCTGCCGAGCTGCTGTTGCAGCACCCGCATGTGGTGCGGATGGAAACACGGCCAGCCAATAGTGAAGGCGCCGGCGAAGTTTCGCAGCGCGAGCTGGTTCGCAACAGTCTGCGTATGCGGCCCGACCGGATTCTGGTGGGCGAAGTCCGTGGTGGCGAAGCGCTCGATATGCTTCAAGCGATGAACACCGGCCACGAAGGTTCGCTGACCACGATCCATGCCAATGATACACGCGATGCCCTCTCGCGACTGGAGATGATGGTCGCCATGGCTGGCTTTGAACTGCCGGTGGATGTGGTCCGTCAGTATGTGGCGGCAGGCATTACGCTGGTCGTGCATGTCGCACGTCTGAAAGGCGGTGTCCGCAAGGTGACACGCATTACAGAAATCACCGGCGCCACCGCAGGCGAGTACGCATTGAATGACGTATTCCGCTTCAAGCCCCGCGGCATCGACGACAATGGCGCCGCCCGTGGTGAATTCATTGCCTGTGGCTATCAGCCGCGTTGCCTCGCGCGGTTTGAAGATGCCGGGCTGGATTTTGACGCATCTGTATTCGGCGCGAATCAGGAGGCTGCTTCGTGAATCACCTGGCCTTGATTGCGTATTGTGGCATCGCATCCGCTTCGGCGGCGTTGTTCCTGGCAGTGCGCGACTTGTTCTTCCTGCCGCAGGAAACCGTGCTGCAACTGCGCGACGCGATCAAGCGTATACCCGCGTCGACCGTTGCCGAAGATGCGGGCGCTGTCAAACGGTTTGATGTGTGGTTTGAACGGACGTTGTACCTGTCGGGCGTCGGGCTGACGCCGGTTGTCGCCGCGCTGATTCTGATCCTGCTGACTTTCACCGCTGGCAGCGCCGTTTATGTATGGAGTGCGAACATTCCGCTGACGGTGCTGGCAGGTGTCGTCACGGCGGCGGCTGCAACGGGCTATGTGCTTTATCAGAAGGCATCGCGGATTAAGAAGATGCAGCAACAGTTTCCCGCCGCCCTCGATATCCTCGCCCGCGCGGTCCGCGCCGGTGAAAGCCTGGAAGAGGCCATCGCTTTGGCTGCAGAAGCGACAAGGGCGCCGCTGTCCCAGGAATTTCAACGCTGTGCGAAACATCTGGATATGGGCTTGTCTCTGCAAGCGGCGATGAAGTCGTTAACGGCGCGGACCGGCCTGCTGGATATCCGCATCTTCGCCACCACGTTGTCGATCCATCGCGACGCGGGTGGTTCGCTGCCGTCGGTTTTAGAACGCCTGGCGGCCGTCATCCGCGACCGCATGGAGTATCAGCGTCAACTAAAAAGCGTGACCAGCGCCGGGCGCTTCTCGGTGCTGACCATCGCGGCGATAGGTCCGCTGCTGTTTGCGTACCTGTTTCTTATTCAACCAGATTATGGAAAGTCGATGTGGGAAGATCCCATTGGCCGCTGGTTGCTGGTGGTGGCGGTCGTGTCGCAGTTGATTGGCCTGTTATGGGTTTCCAGAATTTTGAAGTCCGATTACTAGCGGGCGATACTCTCAGAAACGCAAAACTATGTACGCAGCACTGCTTACAAGCGGAACCTTCTTTGGCGTCTCGCTTCTGCTATACCTAGCCGGCCGCATGCTGATCGGCGGTGGGCGGAACGCGGTGGAGGCGATTGGCTCGAAGCGGCCGCTTGCGCTGGGCGGTTTGACGCACGCGTTTGCTTACATTGTGCCGCTGGGGAAGAAGTCCCGTGAATCGCTGACGCAGGAACTGCTACGGGCCGGTTACCATCATCGTTATGCGCTGGAAGAGTTCCTTGGGATGCGTAACGCCGCAATAACGGCGTGGCTGATTTTCTGCGCGGCAGCGCTGGTGGCGCTGGTGGGGCCGGGCCCTGACTATAAGCTGCACTTTCTGGGGCTGGGTGGAGCGGTGCTGGTGCTCATTTTCGCAATCCCGAAACTGGTGCTGAGTTCGCAGGCGACACAACGCGTGCAGAAGATTCAATACGCACTGCCCGACGCGCTGGACATGATCAACATGATGGTCACCGCGGGTCTGCCCGTCCGCCGCGCCATCTTCCGCGTGATGCAGGAACTGAAGACCACGCATCCCGCCCTGGCATGCGAACTGGCGATTGTTGATCACCATACATCGGCCGGCAGCCTGCAACAGGCGCTGCAGCAGTTTGCCCGGCGGATCGATGTGCCAGATGTAATCGCGCTGGCTTCGATGGTGGAGCATGCCGACCGTCTGGGCGGAAACATCGCGGGCGCCTTTAGTGATTTCGCCGACGGCATCCGCCGCACACGACGGCAGCGTGCGGATGAGCGTGGCAATAAAGCATCGGTCAAAGTGCTGTTCCCCATCGTGCTCTTCCTGGCTCCGCCCATCTATATTCTTCTGCTGGGACCAGCCGTCCTGGAGCTGCGTTCTTTCCTGATCCGCGAGAACCAGCCCGGCGGCGCCCTGTCGCAGTCGCCCGGCAACTTGTCAGTACCAACGACAGACCGTTAAGCTGCGTCTTTGTGAATTAGACCGAAGACGAAGTTAAGCGATGGATGTCAAGTAATGGAAGACACCGGCGAAACAGCACCGGCGCCAGAAGATGCTGCCTCTGATGACATTGCCGAGGCGGCTCTGGTAGAGACGTTGCCAGCAGAGCCATCGCAGCCTCAACGCGTGCGAGGCTGGAAGCAGTTTGACAATCCGTATCTAATCTTAGGCGCATTATTCTTCGTAACGGCGGCGCCGGGGCTGCCCATGCTGTGGGTCAGCAAGAAATTCACCCCCCTCATGAAGGTGGTGTGGTCCGTCGTCGTGGTGCTTTACACCGCGCTGATTCTCTATCTTTTCTATCTCTGCTGCATGTGGAGCTGGGGCCAGATTTCGGACGCGTTGAAGCTGTAAGCACGGCGGGCGCCGGGGTGTGGCCGGTGGAAAAGGGGTTTGCTGCTGTTGCTACGCGGCGGTAAATTAACGGCTGACGAGAAGTTTCTGTTTCCCTGAACATTGCGCGTAACACTTCGCGTGGTTCTTGCCATATCACTTCGCAGGCAACGGCTTAGATTGCCGGACACCTGCGCTACTACCCGGTTCATTGAGAGGAATTCCCATGCGCAGTTGCGGATCTCTATGCGCAAGTTTCAGCCGCTACACAGCAACAGGTCAGGCAGGTTGCCGGCTGGTCTTGCTGGGCTTCGTCGTTGCTTTGGGCCTGGCGACACTGACTCCGCAACGCTCACTGCAGGCGCAACCCGCCGCGGAAGCAACCTCCTCCGCTGCCGCCATCAACACGTATACGGATGCCGCCAGCTTCCAGAATAACGGCGCCTACGAACTGGCGCTGGACGAGTGGGAGAAGTTTCTCAAGAACTACCCGAAAGATCCTCTGGCGCCCAAAGCCCAGTATTACCTCGGCGCCTGTGCTTTGCAGTTGAAGAAGTACGACCGCGCTGCAACGGCCTACGACACAGTTATTAAGAGCTATCCCAAGTTCGAAAACCGTGAAGACGCGTTTCTGAATCTGGGTTGGTCGCAGCATCAACTGGCGCAGACCGCGCCCGCTGCGGAATCTGCGGCAAGCTTTGCGAAGTCGGCCAGCACCTTCGCAGATATGCTGAAGGAGTTCCCCAGCGGCAAAGGCGCCAAGGCGGACCAGGCGTTGTACTTTCAGGCAGAGTCGCTTTATGCCGGCGGCAAACGCAAGGAATCGATCGCACCGTACACAGAGCTGATGTCGAAGCACCCTAAGAGTTCGCTTCGCGCCGATGGCCTTTACGCGTTGGGTGTAACGCACGAAGAGCTAAGCCAGTTCGCCCAGGCTGCCCCTGTCTACGATACGTTTCTGAAGGAGTTCCCGACGCACGGACTGGCCACCGAAGTAAGCATGCGCAAGGCCGAAACCATGGCGCAGGCAGGCCTCGCCGCTCAGCAGGCCGGCGATCAGCCCACGGCCAAGAAGCAACTTACCGCCGCCGCAGAACTGTTCTCGAAGACAGCAGCCGTTGAAGGCTTCAAGCTGGCCGATCATGCGATGAGCCGGCAGGCATTCTGTCAGGCCAAGCTTTCCAACTTCGCCGTCGCGGCGGACATCAACGCCAAACTGGCGGAGACATTCCCGAAATCAAGCTACTCGACAGAAGCAACTCTGGAAGCCGCCCGCGCTTACTACAGCGCCGGAGATTTTGCCAAGTCAGCCACATGGCTGCAGAAAGTGCTGGACTCCGACGCTGCCAACGCCTCGGAAGCCGCCCACTGGCTGTGCCGGATTCACATCCGCAACAACAAGCCTGCCGAAGCTGCAGCACTAGCCGCCAAGACCATCGCCGCCGCAGAAGGCAGTCCGTGGCTGGTCCGGCTGAAAATGGACGAGGCAGATGCGCTCGACCGGACCGCAGGGAAGCGTGAAGAAGCCATCAGCAAATATGTTGCCATCGCAACCAGTCACGCAGATCAGCCGCAGGCGCCAGAGGCGCTCTACAACGCTGCGTTCACCGCGCTGGAAATCAAAAAGTATGACGCGGCCTTAAAGCACACGGCAGCGTTTGAAGAAAAATTCGCCAGCCACAAACTGCTGCCCGATGTGAAATTTGTCGCCGCGGAATGCCATCTGTTCCTGCGGCAGTACGACAAGGCCGAGGCCGCTTTTGTCGCGCTCATCCAGAATCACGCATCCCATGCTGATATGGAAGCCTGGCAGGTGCGTCTGGGCTTATCGCAATATCTTCAGAAGAAATACGCTGAAACTATCGCAACCCTCACGCCGCTGATTCCGCAGATCAAGTCGTCCGCCCGCAAAGCGGAAGCACAGTTCCTGACCGGCGCCAGCCAGTTCTACACGAAGGCGTATGAACCGGCTGCCGCATCGTTACTGGCTTCTAACAAGACGGACGCAAAATGGGCGCAGGCGGACGAAGCCTTGCTGCTGCTCTCGCGTGCTCAAGCCAAACTGGACAAGAACGCGGAAGCACTGAAGACCGTCAAAAAGATGCTGAAGGATTACCCGGAGTCCAAGCTTACCTTCCAGGCGCATTACCGCGAGGGTGATTACGCCCACGCCACCGGCGACTACAAAGCTTCCATCGCCGCCTACGACGCTGCCCTGGCCACGGGCGCCGACAGCGTGTTCGGCCCGTATGCCCTGTGGGGCAAAGGCTGGTCGCAGATCAAAGCCGCAGACTACGATGGCGCCGTGACTTCTTTCACTACGCTGATCGACAAACACCCTGACCACACCCTAACACCGGACGCCTACTACGCCCGTGGTTTAAGCTACCGCAGCAACAAAAAGTATGCGGAAGCGATTGCTGATCTGGATCAGTTCCTCAAGTCAAAGCCCGCCGTCCGTGCCCAATCTAACGCGTTGTACGAACGCGGTCTGGCCGAAGTCGCGCTCAAGAAGTTTGAAGAAGCCGTCGCCAGCTTTAACACCATCCTGACCACGGACGCAGAATTCCCGACCAAAGAGCGGGTGCTGTACGAACTGGCTTGGGCTCACAAATCCAACGAGGCCGAAGCCGAAGCGGTGAAGGTCTTCGGCCAGCTGGCCAAAGATTACCCGGAAAGCACGATGGCTGCCGAGTCGCACTTCCATGTGGCTGAGAGTCTCTATCAGGCTGACAAGTTTGCCGAAGCCGCCACGCAGTACACCGCGTCAAAAGGTAAAGCTCCCGCCAAGAGCGAACTAAGCGAGAAAGCCACCTACAAACTGGGCTGGTCGAATTATCAGCAGGAGAAGTACGACACTTCGCTGGCCGAATTTAACGACCAGATCACCAAGCACCCTTCAGGCGTCCTTTACAACGAAGGCCTGTTCATGAAGGCCGAGAGTCTCTACAAGCTGGAGCAGCACAAAGAAGCTCTCGAGGTTTACACCAAAGTCCGCGACGCAGTGGCAGATGCCGAAAGTATTTCTGACACCATCAAGGTGCTGGTGCATCTGCACGGCGGCGAAAGTGCGGCAGCCCTGATGGACTGGAAAACCAGCCTCGCGTTCCTCACGCCTGTGCCAGAGAAGTTCCCGGCGTCGCCCCTGGTGGCTGAAGCCAACTATGGAATCGGCCTGGCGCATCACAGCCTGGACGAAAGCGAAAAAGCCCTGACCTTCTTCGAGAAGGCAGCCACGCAGTCACGCACCAAAACGGGCGCCCGCGCGCGGTTCATGATGGGATCGCTGCATTTTCTCGCCAAGAAGTACGATCTGGCTGAGAAGGAATTTCAGCGTTGCCTGTTTGGTTACGGCGGCGCCGGCGCACTGCCTGATGTGAAAGCCTGGCAGGAGAAATCCGCGTATGAAATCGCCCGCATGGCAGAGACACAGATTCAGGCCGCACCCGCAGGCATGAAGCAGCAGTTAATCGACAAAGCCATTACCAACTACAAACGCGTCACCGAAGAATTCAAGATTGACAAATCCCTCAGCACCGCAGCCACCAAACGGCTGGAGATGCTGGCTAAGCTGAAAGGTTAGTCGCCATCGCTAAATGTCAGGCTGAACAACCGTAGGGCAGGCGCCTGCCTGCCGCATGACAGATGGCGCCGGTCTAACCCGTAGGTCAGGCGCCTGCCTGACAATAAAACGCAGTCCACCCCGGTCCACCGTCAGGCAGGCGCCTGACCTACGGCTACGGGTGGGCAAAGCACATTACGAACACCATCAGGACACAGGGAGTGTGTCTTCGACCGTCGTCAGCGGTAGGATGCCGTTGCAATAACCACAGGCAGCACTCCTATGGATCACCTGGTTTCGCCATCACGCAAGCTCGCCCTTTATATCGTGCTTGCGGTCTTCATCACATGCATGCTTGCCGCCATGACAACGTCGCCCAAGGCCAGCGCGCAGGACGCCGGGCCAAGCGGCGCCGTGCCTGTTGAAAGCAGCGCTCCCACGTCGCCGACGACCGGTGAATCCACCGCCGACGCCCCCAAGGTTGAAAAGCAGTTGAACATGTTTTCGCTGTTGATCTCCGGCGGCTACTTCATGATTCCGATTGGTCTGCTATCGATGGTGGTGGTCACCTTTGGCGTCGAACGGACACTCGGCTTGCGGCGCAACAAAGTGATTCCTGAACCGCTTGTTGCAGGCCTCTCGGACCTGGGTAATCGCAGCGGTGGTTTCGATCCACGGCAGGCTTACCGCCTATGCCAGCAGTTTCCTTCCGCCGCTTCGCACGTGATCCGGGCGATGCTGTTGAAAGTGGGCCGCCCGCATTCGGAGGTGGAGCACACCGTTAAAGAAACGGCCGACCGCGAAGCTAACCGCATGTACTCCAACGTCCGCTGGCTGAATCTTGCTGCCGGCGTCGCGCCATTGCTGGGGCTGCTGGGTACGGTGTGGGGGATGATTGTCGCCTTCCACGAAACCACGCAACTGCAAGTCGGGCAGAATAAGGCGGACTTCCTGGCCAAGGGTATTTACGTGGCACTGGTGACAACGCTGGGTGGGCTGGTGGTAGGTATCGCCGGCGCCGTGCTGGCGCATCTGTTTGAAGGCCGCATTCAGACGCTGTTTCGCGAGATCGATGAACTGCTGTTCAACTTGTTGCCGCAGGTCGAACGCTACGAAGGCCGCGTACGGTTCAGCCGTCAAGCCGCTGAGAACGACTTCCCTGAGAAGCCCGTGGGCGAAGAACAACCCGAAGCTGCTCCCGCCGCTACGGAGTAACGCTGCGTTCCCCTCTTCGCCCGTACAGTGTCCGCTGCCCGGCGCCTTAAACAACCGCGGAAAACGAAATGGCTGTTAACATTAAAAAGGGGCAGGCGCTTGCAAGCCTGAGTCTGACATCGCTGATTGATGTGGTGTTCCTGCTGTTGATCTTCTTCCTGGTGGCGACCCGCTTCGCCGATGAAGATCACGCCCTGGAAGTCGTGCTGCCCAGCGCCAGCGAAGCACAACCGCTGATCGCCGCCCCGAAGGTTGTGTTCGTCAACATCGATAAAGACGGCCGCTTTTTTATGGGCGGCAAAATGGTCGGGCCGGACGAAATTGAACGCGGGCTGATCCGCGCGGTGGCGGATAACCCCGTGAACCAGTCAGTGGTCATCCGCGCCGACCGCCGCGTGCAGCTGGATGCGGCCGTGGTGGTGATGAATATCTGCAATAAAGTGGGAATCGCTGATTACTCATTGACCACGGAAACCAATGAGTAATCCGCCAGCAAGCTGGCAGTACAACCTACGGCCAAAAGCCTAAGGAACGCAGTCATGGCAAAAGTCCGCCGCATTATCCGTAAAACAAACCGCAATGGCAGCGAGTTTGATGAGCAGCAATGGCCGGTCAACCTGGCGCTGTTCGTCCTGGGCGGATTTCTGTTTGGTGTGACGCTGGCCTACATGAACCAGTCGGCCTGGTTTGTGCCGTCGCTGGTCGCCATCCCGCTGTGCATCGGCGGGGCTATGTTGCTGCTGCGCTTCATCTCCAACCGGATGGTCAAACGCACCATGCAGCTTGCGCTGGTGATCAGCGTTGTGGTGCATGTGATCATGATCATTCTGTTTGTCGAGGCGTACATCTTCTCCCGCTACGGAACGGTCGTGCCGCCGGTGGTCTCGCTCTCACCGGTGACAAAAGTCATCCCCGACTTCAGCAACGCTCATACAGATCCTACCAATCCAAGCCAGCAGGATCATATGAAGCCCGAAGAAGTTGAGACGCCGGAACCAGAGCCGGAGAAGATCGAACGCGAAGAAATCAAAGAAGAAGAAAAGAAACCGGCCGAAAAACAGCCCATCCCGGTGCCCGAACCGGAGAAAACCTTTAAGCCCAAGATCGTCAAAAAAACGACGCCTTCAGAAACAACGCCCAAGCTCAGCAAAACCACGGCCAAGCTTAGCCGCAGCGACAGCCGCAATACGCCACGTCCGCCCACGCCTGTCGTCAAACCGGTCGTTGCCAGCCAGACGCCCAAAGCCTCGCCCGCCCGGCCGCAACCGACGGAAACCGCCCGGCAGACACCTGCCGCAGCCGCAGCCGCCAGGAAGGTAAACACCCCACAGCCGGAACAGACCACCACGCAACAGGCATCCGCCGCTGCACGCCGCCAGGTGGAGCCGACGGACCGTCCGCAGCCAGCTTCCAAACCAACCCTCGCGCGCAGCGACACAGCGAAACCAACCGTGATGCCGCGTACGGAAGTCGCTGTGGCACAGCCGCCCACCGTTCCGAAAGAAGCAAAACCGGCGGTTCGTCCTGACAACATCGCCGCAACACGCAGCACCACAAAATCCAGCGTCACCGCCCCCACGCCCACGCCGCCTTCACCCGAGGCGCCAAGCAAAATCGCACCAGCCTTACAGCGGCAGCAGAATCCGGAGAAGCCCGCCCCCACGGTCGCCGCAACGCCCGCACCGGCACCCAGCAAGAACAACCGCGTGACGCCGCGGCCTAATACCATCGCCGCAGCAGAGCCGCTGACCACACCTACCAAGGCGCCTTCGCCAGCACCTGCACAGCCCAAGCCTATTGAAAGCAGCACGCCGGTGAAACGCACGGCGTCGGCGACGCAGATTCAGCGGAGGCCGGTTGAAGCAGAACCCGTCGCTAGCCAGCAGCAGGCCACCGCAAAAGTCACGCGTCGTACTCCTTCAGAATCCCCCGCCACGGCGCAGGCCAACCCGGTTCGCCCAAGCGTCGCCCGTACACAAACCACGCCGCGCGTCACGCCATCGGCTGTACCGGCGCCCACACCCGCCGCGCCGTCAACGACGCCGGCGCCTGCATCTAGCGTTGCGGCCAAAGCCGTAGCGACGACAAAGAACGCCGCCACACCCACCCGCATTGAAAAGACCGCGGTCGAACCTTCGCCGGTGACGCCCACCAATATCGCCGCCACCACGCCACGCAAAGCCGCCACACAGTCTGCACCGGCCATCACACCAGCTGCAAAACCTGTTACGAATCCATCGCGCACCGCCACCCGTCCCGCCGTTGCACCGGCAGTGGCCAAAGTAGACACCCCGGCGCCACGTGCTCCTTCCACAGCAACTGCCGCGAAAGTCGCCGCCAGCACCAGCCCGGTCAAACGCACGGACACAGCCGCCACGGCGCCAAGCCCCACACCCGTTCCGTCGCCCGCGCCACAACCCGCGGCGGCTTCTGCAACCAACGTCGCCGCTGCTAGAGCAACGCCCAGCGACACACCTTCGCCCACTGCCACCGCGTCGGCAACACCAACCCGCACCCGGACCGCCACCAGCGCCCCCGCACCGGCCCCCGCTGCCGTGGCCACGCCTAGCACAGCCGTCGCCGCCAGCAAGCCGTCCGCAGCAACGGCCGCTGCCGCCGCCACCAGCCTGACGCAGCGAAGCAACACGGCGACCGCCATCACGCGCAACACCGCCGCCGAACCATCGCCCGCCGCCACCGGCGCCGCTCCGTCGGCGACAGCCGTCAGCCGCGCAAGCTCTGCCGCAGAACCAACCGCCACAGCGCCGGCAGCAGCCGCGACCGCAACACCAGCACGCACGGCAACCGCCAGCGCCGCTCCGACGCAAGTCGCGGCCGTTGCAGCACCAGCTTCCGCCACGAAAGCGTCCGCAGCGGGTGCAGCGACGGTGAATCCGGCTGCCACCTCCACCGCAAAGCAGGCGGCGCCAAACACCGAGGTCGCGCGGGTTTCGGCTGACCCCACCGCAACGGCCTCCGCCTCAACCGCTTCGCCTTCAACCTCAGCCATCAGCCGTTCGGCAGTTGCCGGCGCTGAGGCGCCCAACGTCGCGACTTCGCCTGACACCGCTGCCGCACGCCGGACCAATACCACGGCAACCCCGTCGACCACAACCGTCGCCGCCGACGTCAAAGCCAGCAGTTCCCCCAACGCCGCCACCGGCGATCAGCCACGCCCATCCGCCGCCACCATCGCGCGGAGCGAAACGTCGGACGCATCCGCCACCCGCGCACAGCCCGCGCAAGAGGCGCCATCGGCCAGCACCGCCACCACTGTGGCTCGCAGTTCCCCCCGTCGCACCGCCGTAGCAGATACACCAAGTATGCGGCCCGACGCACCGGTCAGCCGCACACCTTCGCGCAGCGCGACCACCTCGTTCTCGCCAACTTCCCCGACACCTGTCGATCAGGTTGCTGCGGCAGAAGCCAACCGCGCCGCAGGCAGCCCGCGTAATCAGCCCGCCAAAACAGCCCTTACCAAAGCAGAAGGCGGAACCGCCGGCGTCGGCGCCTCAGCGAATCTAGATCGCGGCGCCCCGAATGATGCAGGTTCTTCCGAAGTCGCCATGGCATCGGCCACGCGTGAACGTGCTACGCAGAAGACCGCCGAAGGCCCTTCGCTCTCACCCGTTGAAACGGCGCAGATCAGCCGCTCAAGAGCCGATGCTCCGCAACCATCCGCAGTGCTGGCGGCGTCCGCGGTAGACGTTCCCACCGCACCCGCCGCAACAGAGGTCGCCGCCACAAACGCCAGTTCCAGCGCCGCCGTTGAGAAAGCGAGTTCCAACGCTGAATCGGCCGCCGTAAACGCCACCAAAGGAACCGTCGAAGTAGACACCGGGCCAATGCGCGTTGTCGCCGCAGACGCATCGGGCCGGACGGGCGGAGGTGGTCAGCCCCAGCTTAATCAGGAAACGCAGGCACGGAATGTTTCGCGGACAGAATCGGGCGGCGCCCCGGATCTGTCGGTGAATGTGCCGGATGTCGCCACGATCGCCGCTGCGCCATCGGGCACTTCTGGCGGCGCGCCGGACAATCCTGATCCTGCTATCGACGCGACCGCCATCGCGCGGAACGAAGCCGGTTCGACAGATATCACCAGCGGCGGGCCGTCCTCCGCCGCAGACCGCGGCCCCACCAGCGAACCAACCGCCACCACCGAAGTCGCCTCACTGGAACTACGTCGCGCTGAACTTGCCGACGCGGCGCCAGGCGAAGCTGCGGCCGGTGGCGGCGACCCGGACGAGGACGAAGATGAAGAGGAGAAACGTAAACGCCTGATGCGCGAACGGGCATCGGCAGCGCCGACACTCGCCCTCGGCGGGCCGGCCATTGCACCGCCCGCTTCACCCACTAGCACGCCCGCTGGCGGCGCACCTTCGGCCACAACGCCCGCCGCTTCGGCGATCGCTTCCAGCCTTCCTAAACAACCGGCGGCCAATCCCGCCGCAGCCGGCGGACCCTCTGCCGCTGCGCCTGCAGGCGAACCCGCTGCCACCAGCACCGCAGCCACCGCAACGGCCGCTTCCCGCACCGCCGCAACTGGGGGTGCGCCTTCCACGGCAGAGAACACCTCAGCAGCACCGGCCGTCGCCCGTAGTGGCGCCAGCGCCGCGCCCACTCTGGCGATGGGCGGACCGGCTGCCGGCAAGGTTCCCGCTCCAACCGCGGTTGCCGCCGCGGGCGGACCTGTCGCCGCAACCGCAGCGCCAAGCTCTGCCAGCAGCACTGCGGCGAAGACAGCCGTTGCCGCATCTTCCGCCGCAAAGCCAACCGGCGCCGCGCAGGATGGTCCACCTGCAACAGCCGCCGGCGGCGCATTGGCGGCGACTACCCGCGCAAGCCGCGCCGAGGGTGGCGGTTCGCCCGCAGCAGGATCGACTGGTTCGACGGCTCCGCAACTGGCTCGCAGTGGTGGTTCACCACCAGCGCTCGCCATGGGAGGCCCCGTGGCTCCCGTCGCCGGGGCGCCAACGACATCGGTTGCGGGCGGTCCTGGCGCACCTTCAACCACGCTTGCCGGACCCACGGAAACCGCCGCAGGCAGAGCCACCGCTATCAGCACTGCAGCCGCATCGGGCGGACCAAGCAGCACGGCGAAAGCGGGGCCACCTGAAGAAGCCGGCGGTGGTCAGCTTGTCGCCGCCGCTACACCGGGCCGCGCCGAAGCTGCCGCAGGCGCCAGCGGGCAACCCGCTGTGGGCGGTGGCAGTGGTTCACCAACGCGTTCGGCCAGCGGGCCAACCTTCGCAATGACCATCAAGGCGGACACCGTCGCCATGGCGGGTAGCCCAACTTCCACCGGGCAGCCTGCTGGTATGCCTGCCATATCTCAAGGGACCGAAGTGAATCGTCTGGCTGGCGGCGCAACTGGTGCGCCAACCGCGGCGCCTGCGGGAATGACACCGGGCGAAACCACCATGGACACGCCGCCGGGCGACAACGCGGCAAGCACCAGCGGCATGCAACGCGCTTCTGATGTCGCCGCAGACGCCGGTCCGGCGGTTGCTCAATCTGGCGAAACCAGCACCATGGGCCGCAGCAGCACGGCGCCCCTGCCCGGCGCAGAACTGGCGGTTGCGAATATTCCTTCGCCCGTCCCCGGACCAGCAACCGACGCCTACACAGGCGCGGCCGGCGCCCCCGATACGGATGACAGCATGATGGACTCGCTGGCGGATGCTACCTCCAGCGACATGAGCCGGCAGACCGCCGCAGCGCCCGGCGGCGCCAACGTGCAAGTTGAAGCCGCGGCAGGCGAAGGCGGCTTAGGCGCGAACTCCGCACCTTCGGCCGGCATCAATTCGCGACGCGCTTCGAAAGACTCGCGCATCGTTTCCGCCGAACCCCAGAATCGCTTCCCGGAACGCAGCGCCGGCGGCAAGCTGAATTACGATCCTTCGGCCGTCGTCAGCGCCGACGCCTTCCGGCGGCCCAAGTCGCCCAACGCGGGAAGCAGCGACGGCGGTAAGCCCGGCGCCCCGACCCCGCAGACGGAAGAAGCCGTTGAGCTGGGCCTGTTATTCCTGGCCCGGCATCAGGAGGCTGATGGCAGCTGGAGCTTCCAGAACTTCGGCGCCGGTCGCCCCGGCTACGAAAAAGAGACGGCCCTGCTGGAGAGCGACACCGCTGCCACAGGTATGTCACTGCTGGCGTTTCAGGGCGCCGGTTACAATCACCGTGAGCATAAGCATCGCGACTCGGTCCGGCGGGCTATCGACTGGCTGGTGAAGCATCAGAAAGACAACGGCGACCTGTTCCTGCTTTCCGACAAAGAGTCCAACAGAAGCGTCTGGCTATACAGCCACGCCATCGCCACGCTGGCATTGTGCGAAGCCTACGGCATGACGCAGGACCCCGCACTGAGAGAGCCAGCGCAGAAAGCACTCGACTTCATCGTCGCCGCTCAGCACCCTGACCGTGGCGGTTGGCGATACTCGCCCCGCTACGGCAGCGATACGTCCGTCACGGGATGGATGATGATGGCGCTGAAGTCGGGCGAACTGGCCAACCTGACCGTTCCTAGCAAAACGTACGAAGGTGTGCAGAAGTGGCTCAACAACGCGATGAGCCAGAACGAAGACGAGAAGCATCTGTACCGCTATAACCCGGTCGCACCGAACACGCCCACGCAGGTTCATGGCCGTACGCCGGGCAAGACGATGACGTCGGTCGGCCTGTTGATGCGGTTGTATTCCGGCTGGAAACGCGACAATCCCAACATGGAGGCAGGCGCCCGCTACCTGGGCGAGCGGTTGCCAACCTATGGCACCGTCCGCGATCCTCAGCGTGACACGTATTACTGGTACTACGCCACGCAGGTGATGTTCCACATGGGCGGTGATCACTGGAAAAAGTGGAACGCGGCACTACACCCGCTGCTGGTGGACAATCAGGTAAAACGCGGGCCAATGGCTGGCAGCTGGAATCCGCGGGCGCCAGTCGAAGATCGCTGGGCGCCGCACGCCGGCCGCCTGTATGTGACCACGCTCAACCTGCTATCACTCGAAGTCTTCTACCGCCACCTGCCGCTGTACGAAAGCACCGCGAAGTAGCCGTAGGCCAAGGCTCCGGCTGCCACATGATTTATCGCGTCGCCTCAGACGTGCTGGCAATTAGCGGTGTACCGGTTGAAACTGTCTGTGCGGTCAACTGTTGCTTTTCGGCCAGACTGTCGAGGAACCGCTGACGTCTGGCCCGTTTGCGCGCGGCGTAGAGTTCGCGGCGTCGCTGCCAGGTTTGCTGCCGGGCTTCGTCCCGTTGTTGTTGCTCTTCCTGTTCCTGGCGTTGTGCGGCGGCAAACTGCTCTAAGGCCATGCGTTGTTGCATGGCGAGGGCCATCATCATCTGTGGCGACGCCTGGCTGCCGGGTTGAGTCATGGGGCCGCGTGGCATCTGGCCACCGGGCTGACCGCCACGCTGGCCGCCGCCCTGACACTGCGCAAAAACAATCGTTGCGCTGAAGACGGCGATGGTGAAACAAGTTGCTTGTAAAATCCGGGTTTGCATCATCATTCCTCTCACCTTTCCTTTTTGCCAGTGCCCCTGGCTGTCTGTGTGAGAGTATTACTGCGCGGCGCCTTCCGCCGGCGACACAATTTCGTGCAAAAACGTGCGCGATTAATGCATGCACGTGGAATTTGACGGCGTACGTTGATCCGTCATAGTATGCTTATATCAAGCGCAAATCTTTCTATTACCCTAGGAATCATCTATGTCATCACGTCAGACAACGCGTCGTGGTTTTATTCAAGGTGTAGCGGCCGCAGGTGCGGCGGCGGCTTTTTCACCCGGAATCGAAAGAGCCTTTGGCTACACGGCGGCAAACGACCGGCCCGTGTTCGCCACCATTGGGCTGCGTAACCAGGGCTGGGCGATTACGAATAAGTCGTTCAAGTTTGCCGACTTCGCCGCCCTGGCGGATGTGGATGCCAATGTGCTTGGCGCTAATGTTGAGAAGGTGAAGCAAAAGCAGAAGAAGGCGCCCGACGCTTATAAGGATTACCGCAAGATCCTGGACCGCAAAGATATTGACGCGGTGATGATCGCCACGCCGGATCACTGGCATACGAAGATCGCCATTGAAGCGATGTACGCCGGCAAAGATGTTTACTGCGAGAAGCCGCTGACGCTGACCATCAACGAAGGCAAGCTGATCGAAGCCGCCGTGAAGAAGACCGGCCGCGTGTTTCAGGTGGGAACCATGCAGCGGAGCGAATCCGCCCAGCGTTTCCTCAAAGCGGTTGCTATGATCAAGCATGGCCGCATTGGTAAGGTCCGTAAAGTCACCTGCGGCATTAACGGCATGTCGGGGTCGCCCGTGATTCCCGTGGTGGATGTGCCGAAAGAACTGGATTGGGATATGTGGCTTGGCCCGGCGCCAAAAGTTGCTTACCGTGCATTGCCTGAAATGCGGAAGGGTTATGGCGGCGGCGTACCGCTGTACAGCAACTGCCATTACGCGTTCCGCAACTGGCACGAATACTCCGGCGGCAAGCTTACCGACTGGGGCGCCCATCATGTAGACATCGCAAGCTGGGCGCTCGGCGCCAGCGAAACCGGGCCAAGCAAAATCACACCGCTGAACTTCTCTCTGCCGGTCGATTACAAAGACGGGCAACCGTTGGTGAACGACCGCTATAACGCGGCGACCAGCTTTAATATTAAGGTGGATATGCCCAACAATGTCGAGATGATTATCACCAGCGAAGGTGACAACGGCATTCTGTTTGAAGGCGATAAGGGCCGCTTCTTCGTCAATCGCGGCAAGATCGTCGGCCGCCCCATCGAAGACCTAGCCAAGAACCCGCTGCCTGACGGCGCCATCGAAGATGTTTACGGCGGCAAGGTCAGCGAGAATCACACGGCCAACTTCATCGAAGGGATGAACGCCCGCAAACAGCCGATTTCCGACGTCTGGACCCACAACCGCATGCTGGAAATCTGCCACCTTTCTAACATCGCCATGCGGCTCAACCGTCCGCTGAAATGGGATCCGGTCAAACGCGAAATCATTGGCGACGAGCAGGCAAACACGTTCCTCTCGCGTGAAAACCGTAAAGGATTTGAGATCAATGTTTAGCAAGGCAAAGCTGAATTAGCTGGCAAGATCCAATCCGTCTATCGCACGCGAGGCACTGAGTTTCGCGTGCGATTTTCTTAGGCGCCGGTGCTCATGAAACTGCTACAGTACCTGGCGCCAAGGATCAAACTACGCGACCTGCCACCGATGTTGCTGGTGGCTGCGGCAGGCGCCGTCCTGACGGGGATCTACGGCGTTCTGCACGATCAGGTTACCTACACGATCTCGCCTGAATACTTCACCCATATGAAGTTCAAGCAGTTCCACTATGCAGACTTCGGCCTTGGTCCGCGCTTCTTCGCCGGTGTGATTGGCTTTCTAGCCACCTGGTGGGTGGGCATGTTCATGGGCTGGTTTATCGCCCGCCGCCTCATCCCCCGGCAGCCACGCAAACGAGCTTACCGGCAGATTGCCCGCGCCTTTTTATGCGTGTTCCTCACAGGCGTCTGCTTTACCACAGCCGGTTATCTATACGGGCTGTGGCTCGGCCCGGACGCCGACTACTCAGCGTGGCGAGCGGCGTTTTCCTTTCACAGGATTCAGCATCAATGGGCTTTCGTCCGGGTCGCCCATATCCACACCGCAAGCTACCTCGGCGGTGTGGTTGGATTCGTACTCGCGCTGTTGTTGATTAAGCCAAAACGCGACCAAGGCGATTAGTACTCGCTACGCTCTATGTAATAGCAGCACAGAATAAGCATGAAGGCGACGAACCACGCGCCGCTCCAGATGGGCAGCCAGGGGTTGAGGCGTACGGCCTCACTGGCGAAACCGCTGCTGGAAACTTCTCCCTGCAAGATGTAGGTCACCGGCTGATAGAACTCGAGTGGTTTGGGGGCGATGTAATACAGCGGCATGACGATCCACCGCGAAACAAACTCGAAGTTGCTGCCATCGCCTTGCAGAGTCCGCTTATATTCAACGGGACCCAGAGAATACTCAATGACCCGTTCGGTGCGGTCACCGACCAGTAATGTGTGCGGGCCGCCGAAGCCGATGGCGCCGATTTCGCCGCTGCCATAGACAGGCGCGCGTTCGAAGATTTCGGCTTTGGTGTCGTAGAGCCAGACCTGGCGGTTGGTGTATAGCACGGCGAACCAGCGGCCAGAGGGGCCGGCGACGATGTTCATCGGGCGGGCGCCTGATTCCCCTTCAATCTTGTTGCGGACCTTCATTGTCTTCGCGTTGATGGTCAGGATGGGTTCGTTACCGCGGGCTAGCATGATAAGCCCGCCGGTCGCCGCCATCAGGACGCTTTCCTCACTAACTGGCAGCTTGTGCGGTTCTCCTACCTGCTCATACTTCCCTTCTTCGTCCGCCTTGAGAACCGTCACCTGGCTGGCGGCGTACAGCACCATGTCGCCCGTCTTCATGTCCATGGTTGCTTTTTCAGGCGGTGTTTTGGAAAGAGAAGGTGGGCTGACGATCCTGAAGGGAATAGTCGACAGCATCTGTTCGTCGGTGACTTCTTTGTCATCACCCAGTTCTTCGAGCAGCTTCCTGGCGGCAAGTGGATCACCTGAATAACGGGCAATTCCTGCCAGACCAGATACCGCAATCACATCGCCGTCGGGGTCCTGTCCGGCGTAGATGATATCCGGCAACGCAGCGATCTGTGCTAGTAGCACGCCCTGCTGGTCACCCACGCGGGAATAATATTCGCGCGAGAAGAAGCCAGGCTTGCGATCAATCGAGAACATCGCTTCGTGCTCTTCATCGTAAAACAGACCGACACGGCCGGAGGCGCTCGCACTGATGCCGCTTCGATCGATGGCTTCGGCTTCGCGTTCAGTAAGTAGCACGGGTTGCCAGTCAGAGCCGTTCCAGACAAACGTGTCAGACCCGTTGTAGTAGGTCACCTGACCATCCACGATACCCACATCATTGATGCGGACCATGTTGTTGGCAAACGACACGCCGGATGCTGTCCAGCTGAGCGTGGCGCAGAAGAACCAGAAAATGAAGGCGCAAGCGATAGCGACAATGGTATTCCGCCAGATGATCGCCGCCAGCGAAGAGACCGTGTAGTAGATCGCGAACACAAAAACATAAATCGGAATCGCCAGTAGCAGACCATATTGCCAGATGCCCAGGCGCACGCCCGCAATCAAAAAGACGCCGACGAAGAGGTAAGTGGAGCACAGCAGAATAAACGCGCAGCCGCCGGCAAATTTCGAGAGGAACAGCATCGAACGCGAGACGGGTTTACTCAACAGCAGATGCAACGATCCAGGTTCAAACATCTGCGGCAGGATCGGCGCCGTGACGATGATCGCCACCAGCAAGCCTATTGTCAGCACAAAAGTATCTAGGGTCCAAGGCAGATAGCCCGCGACAAATTCTTTGAAAGCCGTCCGCCGCATGGGAACTGCGGGTAGCTCCATGAAGTAGTAAAACTTCAGTGATGTCGCCGCTGCACGCTGGATCGAGCGGGGCATCGCTGTCTCGAGCGCGATGCGGTTGAGGCGTTTTTCCTGCTCGACCGTCAGAGGTGTTTCTTTGGCTTTCCGCTGTTCCAGCAATTCTTCAAATTCGCTCGACATGCTGACGCCCTTCCACGTCTTCTCATCGTAGAAGGAGTCGTCGGCAATCATCAGATTCAGTTCATCGGCAATGGTCGTAGGTAGACTGTTGACGCGCCGCTGGAGCGAGAGTTTTTCGCGGTTCGAGGCGTCTTCGGGAAGCGGGACGCTGATCTCCTGAATCTCTTTCTGGGTGTTCTTCTTCAAACGGTCCCAGACTTTCTTGGCCGGCGTGACTTCATCTTTGACCGATGCCTCGATCATCCGCCCCACGAAGGGGCCAGTCTGAATATCCATCGGATAAATCTTCGTCGTGAGCTGTTCCTGGTAGGTCAGAGGAATCAACAGCAGCAGGACGATGGTTATCAGAATCAGCAGGATGTAAAGCACCCAGCTGGCCATGGCGGCGCGGAAAGAGTCTTTGATGACTGCGTAGTAGGGCAGGATCATTGTTGCGACCGTGGGAGTCTTTTAGCGAAGAAGTTGAAACAGAGACATTGGCGGAGCTGCCTGGGCGTTCCCTTGAAAGCCCGTTCCGGCAGCATGCCTAGTGTATCTTATTCTGCCTGCACAAGCTCTAGCGAAGACCACAAACTCGGGTCTTCCATCACCGGGTATTCCCGGCTGAGCGTGAATGGCTGGTCGCCCAGTTCTTTGTCTTGGATCAGGTAGCTGAAGCCCAGTCGCGGATGCTCTGCCGGGTCGTAGCCGGTCAAGGCGCCGCGCGAGATAAAGGCGGTTAGCGTGTAGCCATTGTCGGTTACGTTGGCAGCGACTTTGAGCATGTCGGCTGCCACGGGGTTTGGCTCCCCGCGGGCGCGGTTGATCCGCAGCATGCCGGCATACGGTTCTAGCTGCCCGCCGCCATCGCCGGCAGGTAGGAAGATGAAGTAGTGACAGAACCGTGTCGCCCGGTGCACATTGTGCGTATCGCGGGTGTCAATCCAGAGATGGAGCCCGTCGCTGGCGTCGATGCGGCCCGTCCGGCACCACGGCCGCTGGTCTTTACCCGTAACCGTTGCGGTAAAGACCAGCCCTTTTTCGTTCCAGCCGCCGTGCACCGTCGCAAATTGCGGCCGGTCTGCCAGTTCGCCAAACCCGGGCAGAGCATGCCCGGCAGTCAGACCGCCGGGCGTGTCGCCAGGGGCGCCCTGTTGTGGCCACAGGTTCTCGCACTTCTTCAGCGGCGCCGAGAAGCGGAACAGAAACAGTGGCGAAACGAGCGCGTCAGACATAATAACTAAGGGTTGGCCGTTACTTGGCAGCTTCGTAGCGGCGGTTCACTTCGTCCCAGTTGATCACATCGAAGAACGCCGAGATGTAATCGGGGCGACGGTTCTGATAGTTCAGATAGTACGCGTGTTCCCACACGTCCAGGCCCAGAACCGGCGTGCGGCCTTCCATCAGCGGGCTATCCTGGTTCGGCGTGCTTTCCACAACCAGCTTACCGCCATCCACCGAAAGCCAGGCCCAGCCGCTGCCAAACCGCGTGGCGGCTGCGTTCGAGAAAGCCTCTTTGAAGGCGTCGTAAGAACCAAAGGTGGAAGTGATCGCTTCACCGATAGCGCCGGTCGGATCGCCGCCGCCACCGGGTTTCATGATGGTCCAGAACAGCGAGTGGTTGGCGTGACCGCCACCGTTGTTGCGGACGGCGCCGCGTTTGTCTTCGGGCACGCTGTCGAGGCTGGAAACGACTTCTTCGATCGGCTTATCTTCCAAGCCGGTGCCTTCCAGCGCGGCGTTGACCTTGGCCACATAGCCTGCATGATGCTTGCCGTGGTGAATCTCCATGGTCTTCGCGTCGATGCTTGGTTCCAGTGCGTCGTGACCATAAGGCAGGTCGGGAAGTGTGTACGCCATAACGGTATCTCCTGCTATTTTAAGGGGAGTCTCTAGTGCAAAGCAGTTGCACCCATCAGCCTTCTGATGCATGCACGCGGCCGCAAGTTACCCATCCATAAGTATTTACAGACAGCCACCACGACCACCCTAGCAAGATACCGCATCCCGCAAAGGCAGACAATCGGGCGGGAGGCGCCAGGACATAGTCCCAACGGGACGAGATCAAGTTAGCGAAGGGCGCAGCCCTGGTAAGAATTGAAGGGCCTGATCGCATGAGGGCAGAACCAGGGCTACGCCCTTCGCTGACATGAGGCGTCATCGCATCCACTGTTGTAAATGCTTCACCGCCCCTAGCTAATGGGCGAAGCCTGTTTTCGTAGACGTTTTCTCGCTTTACAAGTTGTTGCGTTGCCGCCTGTTATGCGGTTCGCACCTCATGGAGACCCCGTCAGTTGCTAGAAGTGCAAGCCAGAAACACCGCGTCGCATTAGCAGCGGTTCGTGGCGCTTTCGTTGTCTCCATCATCGGGTTGCTGACTGCAGTATCGTTCCGTGGACAGTGGGAGGCTCAGCTCCGTGCCAACGGCACAACCTTCATCAGCCATCTGCCGGACGCCCCTATCTGGCAGCCGCCTGTAGCGCCTGACTACGCGCATTTCACCGCAATATCTGACACGCTTCCGAATCAACAGCCCGACGCTTCCGTCATCTCGGTTGTCTTCAAATGGCATTGGGTTGCGATCGATTTTCTGCTCTGGTTCTGGGGCCTCGTGTCCGCAACCGGCGTGCTTTACCTATTGGTGCGCGGGGCGCACGACGACCCGCTGCTGCACTTTGTTCTTTACACGGCGGTTGGCCTGACGGCGGGTGGATGCACGTGCATTGGCCTCTGGATTGTTTTGGGCGGATGGGGACCACCGCGTCCATTGTTCTTCGCCATCTGTGGGCTGTTACTTGGTCTTGTGGTTGGTGTGCTACGGTGGGGCTACAGGTACGCTAGAAGAACGGCAGAACGGCCCCGCGTATTCACGGTGTCCGGCGAATGAAACACGACGAAGCAACGCAACTTGAAAGCGACTTCGCCGTGACGTTTCCTGCCGCGTATCGAGAGGCGATAACAGGTCTGCAAATATCCGCAGATTCTGAGGAACTCGACACGGATGCTGAGAGTTTGCGGATTTCAAACGAAGGCTGCCGTCGCGAGGCTCCGTGGGGATTTTCCTGGAAGCCGCACTACTGGCTGATTGGTGCGGATGGCGCCGGCGGATTCTACTTCTTGGACACCCTGGAAGATGATTCAACCGTTTACTACTGCGACCATGAAGATATGCCAGAGTCGATTACCGACTTGGATCGGCTGCGTGTGATTGCGTTTCAAGACTTTGTTGAAAGAATCCAGCGAAGCGAAGTTGAATTCAGAGATTGGGACCGGCAGATACGGGATCGCGCCCAGAACCGCCAGTGGTGGCAATTCTGGATTCCGCGTAACTAGGCACCAAACCGTTGCACATGATAACACGGTGGCTTCTGTTTCATGTGGTAACCATTCTGGCAAACTCGGCCCCCTTACAGGCAAGCTCCATGGCAGCCTTTTACACTCTTCTTTATGTCGCCCCTTCAAAGGATGCGGAGGCTATTGCAATAGACGCAAACGAAGATGCGGCAGAACAATATCCAAGCTGTTGGCTTCGCCACATCGGCGATGAGGAAATCGTTGCTCTGTGGGATCTGATCGATGCCGAAAGCAATGAAGGAACCATCATGGGGGATATGGTTTATGCATCGCCTGATGGCGACGTCATGGTCATGACCGTACCAAGGGAATTTGTTCATTCTCTGGCCACCGTCCCTGAAGATGCTCTTGAGGAATTGACGGATAGCTGGCTTTCTTCGGAGTTGTTGACGCAGTGGACGCGACCTGACCTAAGAGCCGTTCTGAATGAACTAAAGAGCATTTGTGAAACCGCCGTCGAGACGGGTCTGCCTGTTCAACAGGTATGCTGCTTGTGACCTTAGTGGTTGGGCCTGACAAACTGGCAACACAATAAGAAAAGCCGTCAACCTGCGGGGGCGACGGCTTTCTTGCGTGGGCAGAAGGCGGGAAATCATCCTGCCTACGCTGCGCCGCCGAGGTGGGCGATGTGGCGGCGCTATATAATCCGCTGTGGGGTCCACCACAGCGGCTCATGCTGATAAGGCTTGCGGCTGGTCAGAAAACGTGCGGCGAATTCTGTTAGCTGCAGGCGAAGTCGCTGGCGGATTAACCGACCAGATCCTTCTTGGCGCCGATGAGCGTCCGCAGGCGTTCGGCCAGCAGTTTCGCATCGAAAGGCTTCTTAAACGTTTCGTTAATGCTTGAGCGATCGAAGCTCATGGGGCTTCCATCGTCGGGCAGCAAGGCAATCAGAATTGTTTCGGAAAAATCGTTGTTCTTCCGCAGGTTCTGACAGATCTGCAAAGCTTCGACCTTGCCGATTGAAAAGTCGGCAATGATGCAATCGGGGTGGAAACTTTCAGCCTGAATACCAGCTTCAAAACCGCTTGCGGCCACGGCGACCTTAAACGCTTTTTCTGGTGGCAGTTCACGCTTAAGGTTCTCGATCAGCACCTGATCCTGAGCCACGATCAGCACCTTGGCCATGGTTTCCTCTTCGAGGTCGCCAAGGGGCATACCGTGTTCCTTCAGGAACTTGATCAGATATTCGCGTGGGATGCGGCGGTCCTGGGAGCCAGGAATACGGTATCCTTTGAGACGACCTGAGTCGAACCACTTGCTGACCGTGCGCGGGGCCACTTTACAGATCTTGGCGACCTGTCCAGTTGTGAACACCTTCATCGCAGGTTCTCCGTTCATTCGTTGAGCGCTATTGAGCAACAGCTTTTAACTGATGCGTCATACCCCTTACCTGTTCCCGCTGGCCAGCCATTTGTCGATCCTTCGTCACGGCTGTGGGAGTCGGCTGACAGTGTTCCAGGTATCTGGGCCGGGGTGTTTTACGTTAGCTTCCTGTGGCGACGGACAAATCCTTCTGTCCAAAGCCAGGCCGCACGGCGGCAACTGTGCGGCATATAAAAATCGGCGAGCAGGGCGACGAGCCCAGCATCAAACCTCGCAATAAAGCAAAGCTATACAAGGCTTGATTGGGCTGTATGGCCCGGCAAGTCACTCGGCGTATCAAGGTCGGCGCCGGAAAGATGCACGCATCGTGCAGCAACTCTCTGGCGTGGTAGAAGGGCGGAGAAAATGCAGCTAGGCCGCAACTTCTGCCGGAGCCAGTAACACTGGCGACAAGTCCAGACCAGCCTCGGTAACGTAACCACAACTCCACCACTTACGCGATCCTTGCGAGCGCGGTGTGTCTTACAGGTAATGCCACTGAAGCAAGCGTTGATGACTTGTGAACAATCCCCCCTGCCAGCTCATTGCAACAGTTGCAGTCGTCCTTGTGGGTGCGACTGCTACTGAAACACTAAGCCTTCCGAGAGTTAGTTTCGTTTCTACAGGCCCCCAAACTTTAACAATCTTCGACCTTTGCACGGGTCACGCTACGTGGAACACCCACGACGGACATGCTGCCAGAACTGTTTAAGCCCGGAAATGGCGACTTTCCGGCCAGAATTGCCGGTTTGCGTCAGCGTGACGGAGGATTACAACGGTTGCAAATTATTTTTCCAGATGTCTGCCGGATAATGTGGGATGTGTCAGAATGAACCCTGTACTTATGTAAGTGAGCGGATTCACGCTGCAAATTGGCTCAACTTAATTCCTACTACGTTGCCGGACTTCCTCTAGTTCAACCACGCCAAGAGTCACTATGAACGAAAAGCAGATTGCGTCTATCGAAAAGAAATGCGGCGTCCAGCTACCAGCCGGTTACCGGCAGATGTTGCTCTCGCCACCGCCATTGCTGGCTGCCCTGTTGAAGCACGATGAGAAAGAGAACCCTGGTCAGACACCGCTGTTCACCCATCCCGGTATGATCGTCGAGTGCAACCAGATGGTCCGCGATCCGGACGGTGAAGAGTATTACGAATTCGACCCGAACGACCCGGACAAACTCTGGCCCGACCGCTACTTCATCATTGGCAGCGACGTTGGCGGCAACTATTACTGCATCGCACCTTCTACCGGCAAGTCACGCACCTACTTCCTGTACCAGGGCGACACCTCCTTCACCCGTTTCGCAGACGATATGCACGGCTTCGTCAAACGCATCTTCCGCATGTACGGCGAAGTCGCAGCGATGGATGCCGCGGAATAAGTAGAAGGGAGCGTGCGTTCTTTCCAACCAGTCGGCGCTGTGTCTCAACACACTCAGAAATGGTTTGGCGATGTTTCAAACGACCGTCTTCGTGGCTCTGCTAAATCTGGCATCGTTTTTCGTCCTAGCGTCATCCTTGGCTGCTGACGAGTACTACGTGTACCGCGATGAAAGCTCTCAGGATGCTACGGCATACGTTGACATGGTTCTGCAGACCGCGGGTTCAGCAGGTTTACGAACTATCTACGATGCAATTGGCAAGGCAATGGATCTGGGTAGGTTCCACGACGCGGTGTTTCTGAAAACGCTGCTCTACAACCGCTTGCACCTTGATCTTAAGCTCTTTCCGGCGGATCGTGACTCGCCTCCAAGTTCTACAAGTTCTATGAAGAAGCTACGTCGCTGGGCCGTGTTGGAAAGAGTGGAATTTGTCGATCTGGACCGATCCATAGAGAGGCAGCGAAAACTCGGGGATTTGAAATTCACGACTCCAGATAATTACATCCCAGCTTGGAAATGTTCCAACCCGCCTACGGGCGATGCTGCAAAGAAAGTAAAGGCCCAGTTCGCGGAAGATCAAGTCCGCAGCACGAAGGCACTGATTAAACATTATCGAGACTGCCAGCACCCGGCCTTTGAACGGCTGAACAAATTCTACCTGGACCAGTCGTACTCCGTCGCATTCCTCAGAAAACTGGAAGGGCCGCAGTATCAACCACGCAAGCTTTCCCAGCAGCAGGAGCTTGCTGAATTACGGCAATGTGTCGCGCTGGCGGACAAGCTTAAGGTCGATCCTTTTAAGTTCAAGGCAGAACTGGATGCGTTTCACCGCCGCCAGAAGTTCCGTAAACACATCCAGTCAACCATAAGGAATGCGACGAAAACGCCCTGGCTCGCACTAATTGATGACGCCAAGAGAGCGTTTTACGCAAAGATGATTGTGGAGGGCTGCTTCCTTTTCCAAGCCGCGCGCCTGCGGTATCTGATCGAGCAGCAGGTGTATCCGCGTGAAGTCGCCGATCAAACGCGTGCTCTCGCGAAGCCAATCATTGATGGCCTAACAACGCTCGCAAACGCAGCAGTCTGCCGTGATCGTGGGAGCCATTGGAAATTGCTTCAGCTTATCGCAGCATGGAACCCGGTATTTCCAGATGATTACGGACCTGGTTGGGCGGATAGCCCGCCCAGGAGCAACGAGAAGCCAAGCAAGGTTGCGAAGCAGATAAAGCATGCGTTTCTGAATGGGCAGCGTAGCTTAGCAACATTGCTTCAAGACGAAGAATATGCAGGGAGCGTGCGAAAAGTACACGATATGGAGTTGCCTAACTGGCAATTGTCAGTCCTTGAACCACATGACTACATGCCTGCGAGACTCACCAATGAAGAATTGGCAACTCTGTTGAAACGCGGTCGCGAGATCGAACTTGAGTCAGGTGTTAAAGACGGCCTGCTAAGCCGCAAACTGGCGGCGAAATTGCAAGAAAAAAGCAAGCGATAAGAGTACTCAGCGCATCTTCCGCTGACTGCTAGATAGAACCGTGAAAGCTTTCTACACCGATCACTTTGAACTGCCGTTGCCGGACGGGCATCGTTTTCCGATGGCGAAGTACCGGCTGCTGCGAGAGCGGGTAGCGCTGGAGCCTTCTTTGGAACTGGTTGTGCCGCCGGCGGCTGCGGTGGCGCAGCTGAAACTGGTGCATGATGCGGCGTATATCGATGCGGTGTTTGCTGGCGAATTGACGCGGCAGCAGGAGAAGCGGATTGGTTTTCCGTGGTCGCCCGGGCTGGTCGAGCGTTCGCGTCGTTCCACCGGGGCCACGATCGAGGCCGGCGCCGCGGCGCTGCTAGATGGGGCCGCGGTGAATCTGGCGGGCGGCACGCATCATGCCGGCAGGCAGCACGGCGAAGGCTTCTGCGTGTTCAACGATGTCGCCGTTGCGATCCGCGTCCTGCAGCAATCGGGCGAGATTGATACCGCCGTCGTGATCGACTGCGACGTGCATCAGGGCAACGGAACGGCGGAGATTTTCGCCGCGGATGATTCGGTCTTTACTTTTTCAATCCACGGGGCGAAGAACTTTCCGCTGCGTAAATCGCCCAGCGATCTCGACCGCGCATTGCCGTCTGGCACAACGGGCGCGGAATATCTGCCCGTTCTGGCGGACGCTCTGCGGCAGATCTTTGAACAGCGTAAGCCGGATATCGTCTTCTATGTTTCCGGCGCCGATCCGTACTTTGCGGACCGTTATGGTCAATTCAAGCTGACCAAGGAAGAATTACGCCAACGCGACGAGATGGTTTTCGCCGCTTGTGCAGAAGCCGGCGCCCCGTGTGTCACGGTGATGGGCGGCGGCTATTCGCTTAACGTCAACGATATCGTTGACATCCACTTTCAGACCGTTACGGCGGCTGCCAGGTTCCAGCAGCCGTAAGATACTACGGCCTGAGTTCTACGGCGGGAAGACGCTACGAAGTGGCGCCGCCCTCGAGTTCTTTCAGCGAACGGCCAAGGCGTTTGCGTTTGGTGGCGCCGACGCGTTTGGTGGCGGTTTTCTTTCCGCTCTCTTGCGGAGCGATCAGCTTCGAAACCTGTTCGTTAAGCTCATCCGAATCGGGCGGTGTGCCGATCTGCTCGACGGCGTCCGAAACGCCTAGCAGCACCGACTGACGTACACCTTCACGGACCCAGTTGAAGAAGTTGAATTCCACAGCTTTCCCTTCCATGTAAGCAAGCAAACCGCAACGTACAAACCGGCTCGCAAATGTTTTTCGATGGCGGAGGGTAGCAGGCGCCGCGGATCGCGTCGAGTGGAATTCGCGGCCGCATCTTGAGAAACTTCTGTCGTGATAAACCACAGCTGTCGCACGCTTTACGCTGACTGCGCCGTGTCTGCCCCTGCACAGGCTGTGGAAGGAGCGGCCGGGATAAGCGCCTGGCCTGCCTCTTCCGCGGCCTTGTCCGCCAGGAACGAGGCGAGCGCCATTTCCACCATCTCATCGACGCCGGATTTGGTCAGCACCAGCGCGGGCAAGCTGTCCTGCCCTGGCAGTTGCCGCAGGCAATCTACCAGATGCTGTGCATTCACGCGGTCTAGTCGTGAATCGACGATCACAAGATCGAACGCCCGGCCTTGAGAAGCATCAATCGCCGACTGCACTGTCCAGGCCACCGTTAAATGGCAAGTCAGCACCCCCTGGATCGCAGATAATGTCTGCGGCCGGTTAGCGATGAGCAGTACATGGGGCAATGAATTCACGCGGGCAACCAATCAGACCAAAGACGAACGAACAGCGCGATCTAACCACGACCGCTTAAAAAGCCTAGCTCACACTGGCCATCCGCGACGGCAATTTCTGCGGATAGGTTTGCCTAATCTCGCCGCTGGCCGCCGTTGTTGGGCATAACCAGGATCTTCGGCAAAACCGCTCTAGGACGTGCTGCAGCATGTTGGCCCATAAACTCTTCCCCAAATAGGGGGCCAGGATCGCCTCCGCCCTCCAAGAACCAAAAACCTGTGCGTCTTCAATATTTGACCGCCGTGATAGTGGTTGCAAATTGTCCAGCCTCAGTTGTTCGCTACAAAGGCATGTGCTCCTGGAATCGCTTCAACCATTCTCTTACTACCACTCCGTAGCACGACTGATCTTCTCGCTTATCTTCAAGCTCCTGTTCGACAACACTCCAGAACATCTGCGGTTCTTCCCAGACCTTCATGAAGTATTCGTAGCCTTGGCTAACGACCCACGTTGCAGACTCTTCCAGAGAGTTTTCTGTATGAAGTATTTCATCTGGCGGGTGAAATGGCTCCTCAACCAGGAAACCAACGACTTCACGCATTTCACGATCAAACTGGAGCAATTCTTCTTTGGTGGCATTCTTCGCAAATTTTTCGAATTGTTTACGGGATTGCTTGCAGTTTTTTATTGTCTCCCAAAACCATTCTGATACCGCCGCATCCAGATAGGACAATTCTTCGTCTCTGTCCATTTGTAATTCCCACTATTAAGGCAGCCCATTTGTTAGCCAAGACTGCACGATACTGGTTCTTGTTCCTAGTGAAAACATATCTGCCACTTGCCTTTTACTGATCGTGACTTATTGGGTTGCGTGCTAAGGTTTAGCTACCCAATTTAGGTTGCAACTTTCCCGCTAACGGGTGACAATGCGGCGGCGATGCATTGGTTACAGCTGATGCGTTGTTCCCGCACGCGTCTCCCTCCTGAAGCGGTGTTGCTGTGAAACATTGTCTTTTAATGCTTGGCGTTGCCATTCTCCTTTTTGCAGGGAAATTGCGCGCGGATAAAGTGCAAGTGAAGTTGTCGAAGGCGGATGCGGACTTCTTTGAAAAGAAAATCCGGCCGGTGCTGGTGAAGCATTGTTACGAGTGCCATTCCGCCGGATCGAAAGAACTGGGCGGCAAACTGCTGCTCGATTCTGCTGCCGGCATGTTACGGGGCGGCGAGTCTGGTCCGGCGGTGCAGCCGGGCGACCCTGGGGCGAGTCTCATCGTCCAGGCGCTGCGTTACGACGGGTTCGAGATGCCGCCCGAGCAGCCACTGCCTGAAACCGTCGTCAACGATTTCGTCGCCTGGGTTAAACGTGGCGCCCCCGATCCACGGCAGCCAAAGAAAGGCGCCCCACCAGAGAAACCCGCTGCGGAGCCGCTTGATCCGGAGATGCATTGGTCGTTCTTCCCACGGCAGCCCGTGGATTTGCCCGCAGTCGCCAACGCAGATTGGCCGCGTGACGATGTTGATCGCTTTGTGCTGGCGAGGATGGAGGCGGCGAAACTCAAGCCAACGCAAGATGCGCCGCCCGCCACGCTCATCCGCCGTTTGCACTACGACCTCACCGGATTGCCGCCCACGTATGACGAAGTGGAGCAGTTCAAACGCGATCACAACCGCGATGGTCAGGCAGCGGTCGCCCGGCTGGTGGACCGGTTGTTGCTTTCGCCGCAATTCGGCGAGCGGTGGGGCCGGCACTGGCTCGACGTAGCACGCTATGGCGAATCTAACGGAGACGATGGACTGGGCCGCAACGCCAGCTTCCCGCACGCGTGGCGTTATCGCGATTACGTGATCCAGGCGTTTAACAAAGACACGCCGTACAACCAGTTTCTACGCGAGCAGATTGCCGGTGACCTGCTGCCGGCGGCCACTGCCACGCAACGCAACCAGCAACTGGTTGCCACGGGCTTCCTGGCAATCGGTTCTAAGCCTGCCGCGGCGATGAATAAGAACTTCGCCATGGATATCGTGGACGATCAGATCAACGTCGTCAGCACGGCAGTGATGGGGCTTAGCGTGTCGTGCGCCCGCTGTCACGATCACAAGCACGACCCCATCCCGACACGCGACTACTACGCGATGGCGGGCATTTTCAAAAGCACCGAAACGCTCTACGGCCGCGCGGCGAATGAAAAACTCACCGCACCGCCCACGCCGCTGCACACACTGGTTTCGCAGTGGAACGCAAAGCAGCCCAGACCCGCCGCCCTCAAACAGACGCCCAAGTTTCCGCCTGCTTACGTTGCGGAAATCGAACGACACAAACCTGTCACAAACGAAGCTTTCAACACGTCGCCCACGGCGCTGAAGCTCAGCGGCAAAGCGACGTTCAACGACGCGGCGTTTGCAGCCGTAAAAGATACGCAGCTCAGCGGCGAATTTGCAGAGCCGGTCAAGGATTATTCGGTGGCGTTCTGGTTCAAGAACGATCTTCCCAACAACAAGCGGCCCATTACCGCCTACATGTTCTCGCTGGCGCCGCCAGGGGCGCCGAAGACGGGCGATCATCTGGGCATCGGCGGAACGCATGAGAAGGAGAACACTGGCAAGCTGTTTCTGTTCAATGGCAGCGACACGAAAGCCAAACTCGCGGGCGTCACCGTGATTGAGCCGGGCACGTGGAATCACGTGGTGCTGGTGCGAAAAGGCAATCAATTGTCGTTGCACTTGAATGGCCTTGCTGAGCCTGAATTCCAGGGCGAACTCGCAGCGACCTTCAAAGACGCCCGCACGTTTTTCACAGCCGCCCGCAGTGACAAGTTCGCGCCACTGCAAGGGAACATGGCGCACCTGGCGGTGTTCAACCGTGCGCTCAAGGCGAAGGAGATTGAAGCACTACACACAGCGTCCGGGCAGCCAAAAGGCGCGAAGCCAATCAGGCCGCAGGGACTGGCGATGGGCGTCCGCGATCGCAATAAGCCAGAGAACTGCAAAGTGCACATCAATGGCGAAACAGGAAAATACGGTCCGCTGGCCCCACGAGGTTTTCTCACCGCCCACACCCGCACCGGCTGGGCCGATGCAGGCAACGGTTCGCAGATTGAGGGCAAGCAAAGCGGCCGCCTGGAACTTGCGGATTGGCTCACCCATCCGCAACATCCACAGACGGCGCGGGTGATGGTGAACCGCGTCTGGCGTCATCTATTCGGTCAGGCGATTGTCGCCACGCCCGATGATTTTGGCGTGTACGGCGCCCGGCCTTCGCATCCGGCGCTGCTGGATCATCTGGCGGACTGTTTTGTGAAGCAGGGCTGGTCCGTGAAATCGCTGATCCGCAAAATTGTTCTTTCCCGCACGTATCAGTTGGACAGCCGGATCAGTGAAACGCTGGCGGCAGCTGATACGTCCAACGCGTTGTACACGCATCACCGGCGCCGCCGGCTGGATGCAGAGTCGCTACGTGACAGCCTGCTGGCGGCTTCGGGTGACATAGATCTGTCACCGGCGGAAGGTTCCGCCGTGCAGAAGACAATAGCGCTGATCAACAAACCTCCTGTGGATGCAGCAGACCTGCATCTGCCAAGCCGGCATCGTAGCGTGTACCTGTGCATGCTTCGTCACGCGCCGCCGCCTGAACTGGCCGCGTTCGACCTGCCTACGGGCGTTGGAATTACTGGCGCCCGTAGCGAAACAACGCTGCCCTCGCAATCGTTGTTTTTGCTCAACAGCCCCTTTGTACTCGCACAATCGAAGCTGCTGGCCACACGGCTGATGCAGCTTGCCGGAGTGGAGTTACGCATCAAGCGGCTCTATCAGCATGCCTTGCAGCGGTCGCCCACCAAGGACGAATTGCAACGCGCCGGGCAGTACGTGAAACAACTCACCACGCAGCTGCCGCGTGATGGTAGTGACGAAGAAGATCAAAAGGAAAGCCCGACGCTGCGGGCCTGGACCAGCGTGTGCCAGGCGGTACTGGCTTCTAACGAATTCCGCTATATCGACTAGCTGGCCGACATAGAGATTGACGAAAGTAGGCAAATGAACACTTCGCGTAGACAAATGTTAATGTCAGCCTCGTGCGGTTTCGGTTACCTGGCACTGTCGGCATTAAGTCAGCAGACGTATGCAGGTGAAGCGACGTCAGGTGACATACTCGCAGCGGACCTTTCGACACGCACGCCGCTGATCAAGCCGCGCGCCAAACGGGTGATCTTCCTATGCATGAGTGGTGGCCCGGCGCAGCTGGATACGTTTGATTACAAGCCGCAGACCGGCAAGAAGAAGCATCCCGGTTCCGTGACCAAGTTCAAGCAGCACGGCGAGTGTGGCATGTGGGTCTCGGAACTCATGCCCGAAACCGCCAAGCACGTTGATAAGCTCTGCATGCTCAATGGTATGTATGCCGACACCGGTAATCACGCGCAGTCGTTTCAGCAGTTGCATACCGGCGAGCGGTTGCGGAAGCGGCCCAGCATGGGAAGCTGGATCAACTACGGGCTGGGCGCCGAGAATCAGAACCTGCCGGGCTTCATCAGTTTGAATGCATCAAAACCCGCCGTGTATTCCAGTGCATTTCTGCCGCCCGTGTTTGAAGGGACACCCATCGGCGTCAACGGCGAGGACATGTCGAAGGCCACCATTCCCAACGTTGCTGGCGATCACCTTCCTGCGGACCTAAAACGGCAGCAGCTTGATCTGGTGCAGGCGATGAACCGGCAGCACCGCGCAGAGCGACCCCACGATGCGAAGCTGGAAGGTGTTATCCAGTCGATGGAACTGGCTTTCCGCATGCAGCAGGCGGCGCCGGGGTTGCTCGATATCAGCACCGAAAGCCAAGCCACGTTGGAGCGTTATCGCGTAGGCAAGAAGATTTCGACCGGCACCTGCCGTCCCACAGATTTCGGCCGGCAGTGTCTACTCGCCCGCCGGTTCGCCGAGGCAGGTGTGCGGTTTATTGAAGTGAATCATGGCAGCTGGGATCAGCACAAAAATCACCGCCGCGACTTGAAGGCTAACTGCGAAACCACCGACGCCCCCATTGCCGCGCTGCTGCAGGATCTGGAACAGCGCGGACTTCTGGAAGAAACGCTTGTTGTGTGGGGCGGAGAATTCGGCCGCCCCGGTCTAACGCCGGATAATGGCAAAGACGAAACCGGGCATAATGCCCGCGGCTTCACTTTCTGGCTGGCAGGTGGTGGAACGAAGCGCGGCTTTACCTACGGCCGCACCAGCGACACCGGCGCGCAGGCAGTAGAAGGCAAGATTCACTTCCGCGATCTGCACGCCACAATCCTGCACCTGCTAGGCCTGGATCACAACAGCCTGAACTACTTCCACCAGGGCCGCACCCACCGGCTGACCGGCCCCGCAGGCGGTAAGGTGGTGCAAGGCATTATCGCGTAGCGCCGGCAGCGGATTTCGCAGCCGTGGCGTTCTCTTGCGCGGTTTCTTCAAGCACTCGCGCTGTCGCGTTCAGGTAGGCGTATCCCCACTTGGCGTCTGGTTCCAGGTAGGCGCCTTCTGCCCATTCGTTCCAGGCGTTGATGAACACAAGTTGTTCATCCGCCGGATTGCGCGCAGCGGTGTCCTGGATCGCTGCTGTCAGCCAGCGTGCATAGGCGCCGGGCGTGCTGTTGTGAAAAATGTTGGCGCCGCCTTTAAGCCGCGGCGTATTGTCCCAGGCGGGAAACACCGTGCGGAACGTGCGGTAGCTGGCGTCCGGCGGCTTGGTGTCGCGCACCATCTGCGGATAGTCGTGCAGTCTGCCGTAAAATGGCGTGTGTTGTTGCGGAAGGGTATCCGACGGGTTCTGGCTTGAACCATGCGGCGGGAATTGCACGGCCGCATCAAAGCCATACGGGCGTGGATCGGTGACGTCAAAAGACTGCGCGGCGACAAGCAGTATTTCGCCTAGACCGGCCGCGCGGCATGCATCGCGCCAGCGCTGGGCGGTTGCCTGCGGTTCAGGCAGGATGCTCACACGATAAACAATCACCAGCGGGCGCCCGTTGATGCGGATGTAACGCGGATCACGCATATAACGCTTCAAGTCTTCGATACACGCCAGATCGTCTGCGGCTGAATGTTGCTGCGCGATGAGCACCTGCTGGCTGCCGCCATCCCAGCGCCGGCTCCAGTTCTCATTGGCCCAGCATAAGCAGAACGGTAGGTCCCACTCTGGATGATCGAGGAACATGTCAAGCGGTTTTTCCAGCAGCCGTTTCCCGTGAAACCAGTAGTAATGAAAGCAGAACCCGCCGATGCCAAACCGCCGCGCCATTTCCACCTGCTGCTGCATGACCTCCGGCACACGTAGGTCATAAAAGCCCAGGTCGCCCGGTAACCGCGGTTGATGATGGCCCTCGAACAGCGGTTTGGCAGCGGTGACATTGGTCCACTCCGTAAAACCTTTGCCCCACCAGCGGTCATTCTCAGGGATGGGATGAAACTGCGGCAGATAGAACGCGATTAACTGCGTCGCCGGTTCAACTTGCAGCGGCGCCGGCGGCTCGTACTTGCCGCAAGGGAATTCGTCGTGGGGCTCCACCCAGCGAGCCGTTTTTTTCTGTCGCGTGGTGATGCTTGCGATCGCCGTCTGCGGTTCGGGAGGCGGCGGCATCAACTCGCTCATAGCGTCCAGCGGGTCAACAAATTCCAGACGCTTGCCAAGTGCGTGCCGCGGCAGTTCCGCCAGGATGCTCTGCACCATCTGAGCCTGCGGCGAGTTCTTATTATCTGTGCGAATTCCCAGCGAAACGTAAGGCCGTTCCATCAACGCCAGTTCGCGCTCCAGCGTATCCCAGAATACGGCTGGCGACTGCCACGGCACCGAGGGATAAAGCACCTTCGCTTCGGATGGAGAGTCCGATTGTTTCTTCTTTCCGCCCGGCAACCATGACTGCCACCATGCGGGCCTGAGTGTTGTTATCTGCGGTGGTAAGTCGGAATATGTTGAAAGCGGTATCATCACCAGTTCGCGACGGTTGGCTTCACCTGCCTTGCGGAATTCCTGCGGGTCGGGCTGATAGACGAAACGCGGCGCCGACCGGCAGTTGGTATACGAGCCGACTATGGGCGAACAGTCGGTTCCTGAGTTGACTTCCTTAACCGTAAGCCCCCAACCAGCGACAGGCTCGAGCGTCAGATCGACTAGAACGCCCGATTGATCAATCGCTTCGATGATCGCGTTCACCAGAAAACCGGCGCCGGCGCGGTACCGCTTGGCGCTGGCGCCGCAGCCCCGGTCGAATGCGTCCAGCGCCATCCGGGTATGCCTGGCCAACCAGCCAGCATTACCGAATTCGTGCACCCATTGTTGCCGCTGCTGGCACCACCGCACGGGATGGGCATGGACTCCCAGGTAGTCGCCGCGGGCAGTTACCTGCCGGATCTGATCGCGATATTCGTGGAAGACAAAATCGGTCCGTCCATACACTTCGCCGATCTGCGTGTCCGTCCGCAGATACCATCCGAAGACCGGCGTATGGTTCGACAGCTTCTTCAAATCATCACGAAGCTGCTGAACGATCTTCAGCATGTCCACGAAGCCACTCCACGGCGGCTTGTCGCGGTACGAAAGCTGAAACTCATCCGGCTCGACATCAATGCTCAAGAAGGCCGGGATTTTCTGATGTCGCAACATAATGTTTCTGGAAGGCCAGGTTTTCTGACTTTGAAAAGTCTTCGCCGGCCCTCAATCATCTGTTACACCGGCGCATTTTTCCAGCACTGCCGCGATATGCGTGTGATGGCCGGTTGGTGCGTTGGCTTGCAGGGTCTACACTCACGCTAAATACTGCCCCGGATTTGCAAACTAGATGAAGAACGATGACTGAAGATTCGCCCTATCGTATGTTGCCTGCTGGATCTAATCAGGCGCTCGGCATTGCGCAGTACGCGATTGATTTTGTGGAAGGAAAGTTCGCGCCGCCGGCGGCGGAGGTTGTTGCCCGGCTGGAGCAGTTCCATGCCGATAGTGTGGCGTGCGGCGTGGCGGCGCTGGCGCTGAAGCTGCCGGCGCCCGTCATTCTGCGGCAGGAAGCGCTGGAACACCCGGCAACCAGCGACGCGGCCGGCGCCAGTTGTTTTGCTTCGCGGGAAGGCGTACTGCCGGTGAAGGCGATTGCGGCTAACTGCTCGGCCGTCCGCGAACTGGATTCCAACGGGACGAATTTCGGTTACAACCCGCGGACGGGATACACCCGCGGAGAGTTTGGCCACAACGATTTCTATCCCGTCGCCGTGGCAGCCGCGCAGCTGTCGGGCAGCGATGGCGCCCGGCTGTTGCGCGGCATGTTGTGCCTGGATGAAATCCGCGGGCGTCTGGCCGAAGTGTTCGCCCTGAAAGATCATAAGATTGACCATGTACTGCACGGCGCCATCGCGTCGGCAGCAGTGTACGGCGCCATGTGCGGCGCGACCGCAGCGCAGATCGAATCGGCCATCGGCATGACCGTTGCGCACTACGTGCCGTTCCGCGCTATCCGTGCCGGCCGGCAGCTCTCTGACTCGAAAGGCGCATCGGCTGCCATCAGCACCGAAGCCGCGGTCCTTAGCATGCAGCGCGCGATGCGTGGCTTTGCCGGACCGGCGGATGTCTTCCGCAATCCGCAGGCGGTGTTCTGTCTGTTCGAACCGCCCGGCAAACCAGATCACAGCCCGTTTGACCTGGAACTCGCCACCACGGGCGATGACTTCGCCGTGATGGGTATGCACTTCAAAATAGGCGTGTACGAACATCAGTCGGCTGCCGCCATCGCGGGCGTGCTTGATCTGCTGGCGGCGAATCCGCAGCTGATGGAAGACCCGGCGGCGATTGAAAAGATCCGCATCGAAATCTACGAGCCCGCCCACGGCATCATCGGCGACCCCGCCAAACGCGACCCGCAGACGCGGCAGAGCGCCGATCACTCGATGGTGTACATCATCGCCACGCTACTGCGTAAGGCACACCAGCGGCAGCAATCCGCCGGCGGATGCCTGTGGAGCGACCTGATGCTGATGCCGGAAGATTACAACGACGACGCACTCTTCGACCCGCTGACCCGCAAGTTGATGCAGCAGATTGAATTCGTGCATGGCGGGCCGGAGTACGATGCAAAGTATCCCGACGGCATTCCGACTTCGGTTCATATTCAGCACGCAACGCTAGGGACGCTGAGCAGCCCGCTGGTGATGTATCCGGCTGGACACGCCCGCCATCAACATGACGATGGACCGGCGGCGTCAACCGCCATGCTGGACCGTTTACTTCGCGAAAAATTCAGACGCTACACGCAGGACCGCGTCGAAGATAGCGACGATCTGTTACAACGGGTGACAGACCTTGGCAGTAAGACAAGCGACCAGGTGCGTGCGATGCTGGACTTCAGGCTTACGGCGGAATAACGCGGCGGCAAACATGAACGGAATCTTTAACATCTGCAAACCGGCCGGCGTTACTTCGCGCGACGTGGTCAATCATGTGCAGAAAATTGTGAAGCCTGCCAAAACGGGCCACGCCGGTACGCTGGACCCGATGGCCGAAGGCGTGCTGGTCGTATGCGTCGGCGCTGCAACGCGTCTGGTTGAATATGTGCAGGACTCCGCCAAGCGGTACCGCGGCGAATTTATCCTCGGCCAGACCAGCGATACCGAAGACACGACGGGTGATATCACAACGCTGGAAAACCCGCAGGAGCCTTCGGAAGACGAAATCCGTGCTGTACTGCCGCAGTTTACCGGGCAGATTCAACAACGCCCGCCTGCGTTTTCCGCGCTGAAAGTGAAAGGTAAACGGGCGTACGATCTGGCGCGGCAGGGCCGCACCTTCAAGCTGGCGACGCGGCCGGTCGAGGTGTATTCGCTGGAACTGGCGGCGTATGACTTCCCTCGCTTTACGCTGGATATCTGTTGCGGCAAGGGCACCTACGTGCGTTCTTTGGGGCGTGACATAGCTGTGTCACTGGGCACAGGCGCCACGATGTCGGCCCTGACGCGGACCGCCGTGGGGCGGTTCAAAATCGCTGATGCTGTGCAGATGAATGATATCACCGCCCGTACGGCAGGTGACCATTTGCTGTCAGCCGTCGAGGCCACCGGCGCGATGCCCCGCATGACGCTGCGCGAGGACGAAGAGAAGACCATCAGCCAGGGCGGCTTTATCGAAAACCGCTTGCAGATCAAAGACGAAGAGACCGCCGCCGTCAGCACGGATGGCCGCCTGGTCGCCATTCTCGGACCCCGCGGCGCGACGCAGCTTCGCCCTTTGAAATTCTTCCCGGCTTAGAACGGTCCACGATTTACCACTGCAAAATCGCCACAGCGGCTTTCTATGTGTCTAAAATAAAGGCGATGGATACGCGTTTGTGGGATGGATGAGGATGCAGGTATGAGTGGACAGACACTACGCACGCGACGAAGGCAAGGCTTCGACTTTACGACGCGGATGCGTCTGCTTTGTGAGGATATCGCGACCCGTCTGCCCGCCGCGGGCCACATTGATATGCAACGCGTGGCCGTTTCGTTCGCCCAGGCGCGTAAGCGTTCTAGCCACGGGCTGTTCGCCACACTTACGCCGCTGCGTTTTAAGGATGGGCAACGGACCGAAATACGCCGCGGTCAGAAGTATGTCTGCCAGCGCGTGATTGATGAAGCAGGCCGCGAAGTGCTTTATATCCTGTGCTTCTATCTGCCGCGGTTTCTGGATGTGGATTTTCAGGAGAAGATGGTCACCATCTTCCATGAACTGTGGCACATTCATCCTGGCTTTAACGGCGACCTGCGCAGGCACGAAGGCCGCTGCTACATGCACACGCGTTCGCAGAAAGAGTACGACCAGAATATGGCGCTGCTGGTGGATGAGTATCTGAGCCTGGATCCACCTGCTGAATTGTTCAGCTTTCTTAAATCCGACTTTGACCAGATCCAGAGCCGCTACGGCCAGGTCTACGGGGTCAAGATTCCGCAGCCTAAGCTCATTCCATTGCCGAAGTAGCAGTCGCACTTATGGCGTTGCGGATTCTGCCTCAGCGGGTTTTACCGCTGCCGGTTCTTCTTCCTTGGGCGCTTCTTCCTTGGGTGCGGCTGGCTGTGGCGCTGCCGCGACCTGGTTGTTCTGCTTCAGAATGCAGCCGGTGACGACCCAGCCGTTGGGTTCGTTCTTGATGAAGGAGCCTGATGGGCCCAGGTACTTTTCAATCTGCGCGTAAGCGGGCAGCAGGTTGCCGTTGATCTGTGCTTTGCGTTCCCCTTCTTCGTTCTCCGTGCCGAGGAGGAGGTTCAGCACGCGGCCGAAGACGGACTTCGATTGCGGCATCTTGTTGGCCTTCATCATTTCATATGGCGCTTCGAGCGATTGATGACTGCGGGCGAAAGAAATGCCCACGGCGTCTTTCAGCCCAAGCATTTTAAGTTCCGCCAGTACACGCTGATAATCGGCAGCCGGCGCCAGCTTGCCGTGTTTTGCTGTGGCTGTTTTCAGGTCCACCAGGGCATCCACCGTTTCGCCGATGAATAGATAGCCGAACATCACTGTGACGGCTGCATTGGGCGTGGCGGGCTTCTGATTACCAGGCGCCGCCGGGCGTGGCTGCCGGGGGCCGAAAGGAGCTTTAATCCGCGGGCCGTCGATTCCCTCACGTTCGCGCTCGCCGAGAATCTCCCAGTAATCCTGACCGCCAACCTGCCGTTTGCGGGCGTCCGGGTCACCCGTCAGGGCTTTGTTGATGGCCTCTGCGACAGCGTCTGGCTTTGTGAGTTTGACGGCGCCGATGATGCGTTCGCTGTCTTCTTTGATAGGTTTCGTGTGGCTGGTGACTACCGTAACGCGATTATCTAGATTGGCGACGATATCCTTGCGGATATCCACTTTTGGACCGTTGGCGGCTTCCTTCAGGGTAGTAAGCACATCTTCGAATACGGGGGCGCCGGCAAGTTCGTTAACCAGCGGCTTAGCAGATTCGAAGGCGTTGTCTGCATTGATGCTGGCAGTTGTGTAGCTGTCTAGATTATTTGCGGCCCAGTCTTCTGGATCTAAATTGGCAATCGGCGGCGTCTTGAGCATGGCCGCCGACTTTTTCAGATTGGCGACGCCGTCTTTGATATAGATGTAGTTGTGAAACAGCATCTCGTGGTTTTGGGTCGCAAAAGAGGCCTGCCCCGCGATGGCGGTGATCCCTTCGAATCCAGTTTTGCGTGCGACCAGCAGCATGTCCGGGCCGCGGCCACGGCGGACAAGTTTCGACGCGCGGTTGACTTCCATATAACCAAAGGGCTCGACAAACCACCGCATATCCGGGGCGGCATTGTTGATTTTGCCGATGCGCTGCATGCACGTCTGATAGTCTGCATCCGCAGCCAGCGTTACGTCGGCCGCGTCGGCGGTGCCGTTGATACGTTTCATCAGGCGTAGCGTTTCGCCATAGTGATCGCATGCGATCAGGATGTTCTTCACGACGGCCAGAAACACGAAGCCATTGCCGACCTTGGCGAAGGATTTCACATTCACGCCAGAGAATTTTTCATCCTCAATGGTGTAGACCTTTGCCTCGCCGCCTTTGGCGACCATCGAAGCTACCGCTTTTTGAACAAGTGCCTGGGCGGCGGGCACGTTGCCGGTTACATCCGCCAGCACCATGGCGCAGTGCGCCGTTGGGTTGGGCTTGCCATCAACACCACCGGCCAGCGGCTGGATGGCAATGGAGCTGATTTCACCCGAAGCGACCTGCCGGAAGTCCTTCAGCGTTAGTCCTAGTTGCCCGGCGGCGCCGCCGAATTTGCCTTCGACCTGTTTCCGTAGATCATCGCGGAAGGGCTGAAGCACGGGGTCTTTCAGCATGGCGTTGAGCTGCGTTTTCTGAAAATTGTTTTTCAGCTGTACAGCGTTGGGCACATGGAAAACCGCCTTGGTCGCCTGTGGGGCAAGCGTATCGAACGCCGGCGCCTGTGCGTGAACCTGGCCGGCGCCGGTCAGCAGCGCGGTGCAGAAGATGTAAGTGATTGCGAGAAGCGAACGTTGCATGACGCCGTCCTTCGGTAGATATGGTTGCCTACGCAAGTCTGCCGGGCGGCGTTGAAGATGCGTGCCAAGTCAGCGCGTATGTTGCATTTTTGTGGAGCAGATAGGTAGGGTTATAATAGTCGAATCGTCTGGGAAGGTTAAGTCCGAGACGATGACACCCCTACTGCTTTGCTTTCCAGCTGGCCAGCAACTTGTTGCCCTCTTCGCGTAGCATGCCGTCCACCACCGTAACGTCGCTTCCACCTTGGGCGACAAGCTCTTTTGCCGGGATTGTCAACTGGCCCATGCCTACCGCCATCGCGTCTTCGATGGTCGAGGCGAAGTAAACCGTATCCACATCCGCCCAGTGAAGCGCCGCCATGCACATGGGGCACGGCTCGCAGGTGGCGGCGACGACGGCGCCCGTCAGTTTGACAGAATCTTCCGCGGCACATGCCTGCCGCAAAGCGTTGATCTCTGCGTGCGCGGTGA
Source organism: Pirellulaceae bacterium (assembly GCA_965233625.1). Taxonomy (GTDB): domain Bacteria; phylum Planctomycetota; class Planctomycetia; order Pirellulales; family Pirellulaceae. The sequence continues at coordinate 3,579,441 of OZ247499.1, read as the reverse complement.
TGTCGGTGGCGGAAGAAACCGTGTTATGCGCCACGGCGATCACGCGGTCTTCGAGCGCAATCGCGCAGCCATACGGACTTTCGCCCGCTTCCACGCCTTCAAATGCTTTGTCCAGAGCAAGCTGCATCAATTCTTCAGGTGCGATCATGCCAGCATGTTTCTTCCGGGATCAAGACGTCAAACACTGTCAGGCAGGCGCCTGATCTACTGGTTCTACGGTCGCTATCTGTCATGCGGCAGGCAGGCGCCTGCCCTACGGATGATGGTGATTCAGCCAGACTACTCCGGCCGCTCGTAATTCACGATGATGTTGGTCGTGATGCCGCCGCGGGCTTTGAATTCTGCGCGGAGCTGCGCCGAGCGTGGCGAAGCAACCTGGACGAAGTCGTCGAAGATTGTGTTCGTAACGTGTTCGTAGAAAATGCCTTCATTGCGGAACTGCTGAAGGTACATTTTCAGGCTCTTCAGCTCCACGCACAGTTCCGCCGGGGAATACGTGAAATACAGCACGCCAAAGTCAGGCTGGCCGGTTTTGGGGCAGACCGAGGTGAATTCTGGACAGACAATTTCGATGGTGTATTCACGCTGCGGAAATTCGTTCTGAAATGTCTCGAGCGTCTCGCGGAATTTTTCCCGCATCAAACTTCTCCTCAATGAAAATCCGTACAAAAACAAAGGGTCGCAGCTTCGATTGCGGCGGGTGGACTTCTTCCGTCCTTGCCGCATTGTGTCATAATGCCGGGAAATCAGTAAGCCACACCCCCGCCCAGCCCCGGAAATATGTCGCACGATCAATATCAGAACCCGCTCATTACCCGCTACGCCTCCCAGGAAATGAGCCAGCTGTGGTCTCCGCAGAAGAAATTCAGCACCTGGCGCCGGTTGTGGGTGTCGCTGGCCGAAGCCGAACGGGAACTAGGGATTGATATCACGCCGGAGCAGATTGACCAGATGCGGGCGGCGGTAGACGACATCGATTTTGAGAACGCCCGGCGGCACGAAAAGCGTCTGCGGCACGATGTGATGGCGCACGTACACGCCTTCGGCGACATCTGCCCAGAGGCAAAAGGCAAGATCCACCTCGGCGCCACCAGTTGCTTTGTCACGGATAACACGGACCTGCTGCTGCTGCGCGAAGGGTTGCGGATGGTGGCTGACCGGCTGGCCGATGTGATCTTCAAGCTTTCGGATTTCGCGGCGAAGTACCGCGATCTGCCGACTCTGGGCTTCACGCATTTACAGCCCGCACAGCCCGTGACCGTCGGCAAACGGGCAACGCTGTGGGCGTACGATTTTGTGCTGGATCTGCAAGAGATCGAGCACCGGCTGGAAACGCTGGCTGCCCGCAGCGTGAAGGGCGCCAGTGGTACGCAGGCCAGCTTTTTGAACCTGTTTGGCGGCGATGGGGAGAAGGTCAAACAGCTTGAGAAGCTGGTGGCTGAAAAGATGGGCTTCGATAAGGTCTACGCCGTCGCCGGGCAGACCTATCCGCGGAAGATTGACGCGCAGGTGCTGGATGCCCTTTCGGGTATCGCACAGTCGGCACATAAGTCAGCAACGGACGTGCGGATTCTGGCGCATCGTAAAGAGCTGGAAGAACCGTTTGGCGCCGACCAGATCGGTTCGTCGGCAATGCCTTATAAACGCAACCCGATGAAGTGCGAACGGGTGTGTTCGCTCTCGCGGTTCGTCATCAGTCTTCAGTCCAGCCCCGCCGCCACGCTGGCGACGCAATGGATGGAGCGCACGCTCGATGACAGTGCCAACCGCCGTCTGACGCTGCCGCAGGCCTTCCTGGCCATCGATGCGGTATTGATGCTGTGGCAGCAGGTTGCCAGCGACATGGTGGTCTATCCAGAAATGATTACGAAGAACCTGATGGCGGAACTGCCCTTCATGGCGACCGAAAACATCATGATGGCCGCCACAGACGCGGGTGGCGACCGGCAGGAACTGCACGAACTTATCCGTCAGCACAGCAAAGCCGCGGCCGACGCCATCAAGTTGCAGGGCGCCCAGAACGATCTGCTGCAACGTCTGAAAGACGACCCCGCGTTTGCCGGCGTCAACATCGACGGCGCCCTGGAGCCCAGCCAGTACGTAGGTCGTTCGCCGCAGCAAGTGGATGAGTTCCTGGCGGAAGTGATCGCGCCACTACGCGAGCGTTACACCGCATCGCCCGAAGCGACGGTTGAAGTGTAGAGTCGCCGGTTTGACACACCTCAAACCCGTAGGTCAGGCGCCTGTCTGACGATGGTTGAGGTGGATTCCGTCACGTCGTCAGGCCAGCGCCTGACCTACGGCTTCTTGGCGAGTCGACGTGACGTTTAGAGAGCGTCCATCCAGCATGTCAGTGGCTATGGCTGCCATCGTCGTGGCCGTGGCCGTCGTCTTCGTGCTGATGTTCTCCGGGGGAATGCGGGCCGTGATCGTGGCTGTGCCCCGGTAGGTTTTCGATGCCGACGGCAATCGCCACGCCAAGTAGCAGGGCGGCGGTTAATTTGCCGCGGTCGTGATCGTGGAACGCGACTTCTGGCAGCAGGTCCGCCAGCGCGATGCCGATAAATAGGCCGGCGGAGACTACAAGGCCCCAACCCAGCAGCGCGGAGTCATCGACGAACGCCGTCACTCCGAAGTAGAACGCCAAGGCGCCTGCCGGACATGCCAGCGAGAAGGCGAAATTCGCCACATGCTGCGCCATGTTTGACCAGTTCTGCTTGCCCATAACGGACGTGATGGCGAACGCATCGAGCGGCTTATGTAAGACAACGGCCAGAAACGTGCCTAGCCCCGCCAGCCCTAGCCAGCTGCCGTGCCCGGCATCCACCATCACGGCGCTCGCCAGTGCCACGCCGTCGAGCAGCGTGTGCAGTAGCAACCCGGCGAACAGGCCGGCCCAGCTTAGTCCTTTGACATCGGAACCATGATGGTGGTGATGATGATGGTGCCCGTGTCCGTGGTCATGATCGTGGTCGCAGGCAGCGTGATTGTCTTCGCCTTCTGGATCATCATCGGTGGCGGGGACGCCGTGATCGTGGGTGTGAAACAGCCGGACCAGCAGGAACATCACGATCAGCCCGGCCAGCGCCCCTGCGCCTGCCTTGGAATTCGACCCCAGCACTTCCGCCCCATGAGGCAGCAGGTGCAGCAGTGCGATGCCCAGCATCAGCCCGCCCACGCCCGACATCAGCAGTTGCGTGCGCAGGTGCGTCATCCGCAATAAGGAGGATAACCGCCCCCCCAGCAACGACGCCCCGACAATGAGCAGGCTGTAAATGACCAGGATAATAAGTGCTTGCATGATCTTCCCGCTTGCGCCAAAACCCTAACGGTAGGCAATGCAAACCGGCTTGGCTATCCCGTCAAAAGATGAAAATCGAACTTGACGCACCTTTGCATAATCGTACAATTGCAAAGGTAAGCAAGTGTTTAATTGAACGAGAGGCAGTTTTGACAGACGACCCGCAATGCAGTGCCGATGACCATCGTGGTCTGGCGATGGAAGTTGATTCGCAGGCGTGCGAACGCGCTGCGGCCATCTTCCGCGCCCTGGGCGACCCGCAGCGTCTGCGGATGCTGATGCTGCTGGAAGCTTCGGAGCGGTGCGTTTCGGAGATCTGCCAGCTGCTTGATGAGCCCATGCCAGCGATTTCGCAACGGCTGCGGGTGCTAAAAAGTGAGCGGATCGTCCGCTCGCGACGCGAGGGCAAACACGTTTTCTATGCCCTGGCGGATGAACACATTTCGCGACTGGTGACCAACGGGGTCATGCACGCGATGGAAGAAACTTCTCCCAATAAGGATTCTTAGAATGTCCCACGTACACGACGATCACGACCACAAACACGGCCCAGACTGCGAACACACGGGTATCCAGCACGGCGACCACGTGGACTATCTACACGACGGCCACCTGCATCACGTCCGCGAGGATGGCAAGGTCGAAGAACACGCGGTTGATGTCACCGACGTCAATCCCAGCGCGTGCACACCAGACCACAAGTGTCAGGGCCACGACGCTGACCATGTGCACGGCCCCGGCTGCGGCCACGAAGCCGTACCGCACGGCGACCACGTCGATTACCTGGTGGACGGTCACCTGCACCATCCGCACGGCGATCACTGCGACGACCACGGCCCGGTTTCGGTCGTGAAGAAATAAGCTGCGCCCCTGAACGCGCGGAGGCAGATCAGACGCAGAGTCACAAACGGCTCTGCGTTTTTTTCGTTCTTGCCCGACACAGTCGCCAGCAAATCACGCACGACGGGTGTTGTGCGCGGACTTGGTGTAGAACAATAGCCGGTGGAAACCCTTCGCGGGTTTCTCACGTAGTGAAACCTATTGAAGACCCTACACACAATCTGGAGAAGAAAATGATCGTCCGTAGTTTATTGATGGTGCTGGCCCTGGCTGTATTGGCTCCCGCAGTCGCGACGGCGCAACCGGCGGCAAATGTAACGCACGCCACCGCGAAGGTGACGCATAAGGTGTTCTTTGACGTGCAGATCGGCGACAAGAAAGCCGGCCGGATCGTCTTTGGCCTGTATGGCGAGGCTGTGCCCAAGACCGCTGAGAATTTCCGTGCCTTGTGCACCGGTGAGAAAGGCAAAGGAAAGTCGGGCAAAGCGTTGCACTATAAAGGTTCGACCTTCCACCGCGTGATTCCTAACTTCATGCTACAGGGCGGCGACTTTACTGCCGGCAACGGCACCGGGGGTGAAAGCATTTACGGCGCCAAATTCGCCGACGAGAACTTCAAGCTCAAGCACACTACTCCTGGCCTGTTGAGCATGGCTAACGCAGGCCCCAATACGAACGGGTCGCAGTTCTTTATCACCACCGTGAAAACGCCGTGGCTGGATGGGCGGCACGTAGTGTTCGGCCGCGTACTAGAAGGAATGGATGTGGTCAAAGCCGTCGAAGCTGTCGGCACACGTAGCGGCCGCACCATCAAACAGGTGACCATCGTCGATTGCGGCGAAGTCAAAGCGCAGGGCAGCGGCCAATAGTCCGGCCCGCTTGACCCGGCGTCATCAAGCCTGCCCGGCCGTTCTATTCCAGCCCGGCAGGCGCAAAGGCCATTGAGCTTTGGATCGAGTAGTTGCAGCTGCACCCGCTACTCGCTTCGGGTATCAGCAACATGCCGCCGGCTGGAATGATATTGATCCAGCAGCCGGGGCGGCTGACCTGCGTGACTTTGCTCTTCACCCCCGTTGCCAGGTCGCACATGGTGGGATTACCGGCGCGGAAGAAGAACGCGTTGGCCGAAGCAGACACCGTGCCGCAACCGTGCCCGCCGCGTAGAAACTTCCACTGCTGCCGCTGCTTCCCGGTCTTCAGGTCGTAGGCGTACGGCTCCTGATAAACCACACCGCGGACGATAGCGGGATGGTGATCCTGTTCGCCATGATCGCCGCCGATGCCCTGGTTTTGATCCTGGCTGGCGGTCCATAAATGCTTGCCCGTTGCGGCGTCGTATGCGTCCAGGTCGTACCACACACGTTGCGCAGCGCCGCTACGTTTGTTCTTGGTGCCGGACGTCACCAGAATGCCTTCCGAATAGGCCAGATACAGGTGGTGTTGAATTTCTTTCAGATCAATCGCCCGGCGGTAAATCAGTTTGCCGGTCTGCAGGTCGATGGCCGTCAGGTGCGCCGTCTTGCCGGTCAGGTCTGAAAGCCGGATGCGTCCGGTGCGGGTTTCCAGCGAGGCTGGATCGCCGCCTTCTACAAAATACATCCGCCCGCCGCCGATGGTGATGGTCGGATTCACGATGGCGCCGGCGGGTTTGAACCGCCAGACTTCGGCGCCGGTTTTCTGATCGCGGGCGAACAGCCCATCACTTGTGACGATGGGGACGAAGTCAAAATAGGTTTCGTTAATCTGCCGCCGGCTATGGTCAGAACGTGAGGCGCCGGGCTTCACTGTCGAACCTAACAGCAACCGCCCCGCAGCGGCGGTATAGCCCCAGTCGCGTGGCTGCTCGCCGTGAATGTCCGCGGGTTTCATCCGCTGCTTGATCAGACCGGTAACGCTATCGATGGCGAGACAACGGTCCTTCGCCGCGACAAAAAGCGTGTCGTCCGTCGCCGCCATACTGCCCGCATCCCGCATGGCCGCCACCCTGCGCGAACCGGGTGTCTCGACATTCCAGAGAATGGCGCCGTTGTAGGCATCCACGGCGATCACGCGGTTGTTGCCGGGAATAAACATCCGCCCGCTTTTGAACAGCGGCGGCACGGTGCGATGGTGCCGGTCCAGCATCAATTGTGGACCGGGGCGGCCGAACCATTGCAGTTTGAAGGTGCTGCCGGCGATGCGTTCGTCGTTGCTGCACGCGGTGTTCGATGCGTCGCCGTACATGTGCGTCCATTCACCGGCGCCAGTTAACGGCCGCCGGATCACTCTCGCAAAGCTTTCGTGTGACACGTTAATGTCAGCACTCGAGGCCGCTTTGGCCCAGGTCTTCAACCGGCTCGTATCCACAGGCTGGCTCCTGCCTTGATCATCCCACCGGCCAATCACGGTGGCGCCTCCGCCGGGTTGCGCCAGGCGGTTGAGCGTGGCGGCGTCGGCCGCGGGCGTCATTTCATTTTCCGCCAGATTGTAAATCACCATGTTGAACAGCCCTGGGGCGTAGGGCGCCTGTTTTAGATCGCCCTGCTGGAGGCTGACTTTGCCCGCCAGACCTGCCCGGTCAATCCACTTTCGCCATGTTGCAATTTTCGCCGCGTCCGGCTCTAGCAGCACTGTCTTATAACGGCTGTTCCTGGCAATGGCGGCAGCCAGCGGCGTCTGTCCGGCGCCGATCAGCAGGCAGTATCCCGCATCGGTGCGTCGCGTGCGAAGAAGCTGCTGGCTGATGTCTGACCACTGTTGAATGCGTGATGACACATCGGTGTCACTAGCGGGCTTAGCGGCCAGAGCAGGTTTTTCGTCGGCTGCTGCGCCTGGTTCAAAACAGTAGACCACGCCCTTGCTGGTGCTGACGAGCAGGCAGCCTCCTGCGATGGCCAGCGAATACGCCCGCCCTTCAACCTTTGCGGTCCACTTCTGCACGCCGGTGCGAAGATCGAACGCGGCGATCTCTCCCTCACCGCCAGCGATTCGCAGGTTCGCAGAGCCGATGTACGCATAAGGATAACGCTGCGGCATGGCGCCCAGTTCCGGCGTCACCACTTTGCCGGACCGCTCGATCGCGGTCAGCAGTGTATCGGGACCGCGGCCCGTGGCGGCCATCAACCTTCCGTTGCGGCGTTGCATGTAACCCTGTGGAGAGAAGCTGACTTTGCCGCTGGCAATCTGTTTGCCTGTCTTCGCATCGACGGCGTATTGATAAACGCCCTGACTAGGGAACAGCCCGGCGGCGAACCGTGCGTGTCCGTTTTCGATCATCACGCCCGTGCGTACCGGCCAGACAGAAATCATCCGCCCGTTGCCGGGTGTCAGCCGCAGTTGCGGCGCCGCGTTGAATTTCCAGATTAACCGGCCATCCGCTGCCGACAGGCAGTACACGTAGCCATCGTCGGCGCCGGCGTACACGCGACCGTCGTGCAGGGTTGGCGCCAGCCGGACAGGGCCGCCGGTATGAAACGCCCACCGCTGCTTGCCTGTGACAAGATCCAGGCAGAAGATTTTGTCTTCGGAAGATGAGCCGAAGTAAACGGCGCCGCCCGCCGAGACAACGTGCATCGCGCGGTCGTAGGTAACGCGTGGCTTCAGGCTTGTTTTGTGATGCCAGAAATCCTGGTTCGCAGGCGGCGGCCAGGCGGGTGATGGCGGCAACGCCGCGCGGTGCATCCACCGCAGACGCAGCGGCGTGGCAAGCTTCTCACTGGTAACGCCGCTGCGAGCATTGTCACGCATATATGTGGGCCATCCGGCAACGCTTTCCGCCGCCGGCTCAATGCCTGGATAGCTGCCTTTGCCAGCGTCGAACCGGTTCTTCAACTCCGCAGCAGTCAGCGGCGTGTCAAAAATTGACACCGCGGCGAGGGCGCCCTGAGCATAGTAAAGTTCGTTGTCGTCGTGATAGGCGCCGAGTTCAAACGGTGCGGCGGGCGGATAAAGGATATCGCCTGACTGAGCGGTGGACGTGGCAGAGAGTTTACCATCGATAAAAATCTGCATCTTCTTGCCGTCATAAACGCCCGCAACGTAGTACCACACGCCCGTGGCGAAGGAAGAAGCGGCAGGCAGGTAAGTCATCTTACCGGCGCCGGTCGAAGCAACGGCCAGGCAGAAGCGGTCGTTGTTAAAGCCCAGCAGAAAGCCGCGTTCGTACGAACCATTGTCTTGCAGCGCGGATACCAGGCCGCCCCATTTCTGCGGCTTATCGATCTTCACCCATGCTTCGACCGTTAACGCCTTGCGGGGCAGAGCGACCGAAGCAACATTTTCCGCAGCCACGGCGCGGCTGGTTTTGCCATCGAGCAGCCAGGCGGCGGGACGCTGTTTGTCGAACACCGGCGGTGCGACGGGCTTCGCAAGTAGTTTGCCACGTTGTGCTGCGAAGGCGCCGTCTTTCAACGCAGCAGCATCGAATCGCCAGGCGAAAGCGGGCTGTTTTTCATCAGCCGCGGACGTGACGCCAGTCATTAGACACATGGCGATACACAGCGGCGCGAGCGACCGGCAGGGTATTTTCAACATCGTATTCTACTTGATGAATTGCGTTGATCTTGCACCAACTTAGTCTACTCGCTGCAGCTCGCCCATCCGCGGCGGGAACCGGGATTTCATGAAATCGTCACAGGTGCAATTCGCGGTCGGCCTTGTCGCTGTGTTAACGTGTAATTGTCGTCTGTTTTGTTAACCAACAACGAGGTACGAGAATATGAACCGTTTATATCTGATTCCCGCTGTCGCCCTTCTCTTGTCGCTGGGCATGCTCACAACGCCTGTTGCGGCGGAAGAGATGAGCTGTTTTGACCACTGCAAGGCTTGCCAGAAGTTATGCCTGCAGTGTGCTGATTCGTGCTTAAGCGAAATGGCGGAGGGGCAGGAGGGACGCTTAAAGTGCATCAAGCTTTGTCTCGACTGCGCCGACATCTGCGAAGCATGTGCCAAGGTTTCGGCCCGCGATGGCGCCCTGGAACCCGTGATTGCTGCCGCCTGTGCTAAGGCATGTGAAACATGTGCGGCCGAGTGTTCTAAGCACACCGGCGACGAAGTCTGTCAGGCCTGCGCCAAGCAGTGCAAGATGTGCGCGAAGCATTGCCGGATGGTGGCCAGCAAGGGCTAATAAAGCCTTTCACGGTAGGATTCTTCAATCTGTTTGCGCAAGGTGGAGGCGTCTAAACCTTCCTGCTTAATCTGGGTTGCAAGTACGTCTGCGAAATCAAAAGGCGGCGGGTCATGGTCACCCGCCTGCCATAGCCGAGAGCGGATGACGGCTTTGCCACATTGGAAGAAGCATTGCTGCACTTCAACGCCAATCCCCAGCAGCGGCGTTTTGCCCTGCTTCGCAAGTGGCGATAAGACGGCTTCTTCCCGGATCACCCACGCGCGACCGTTCACGCGGAGCGTTTCTTTTAGACCGGGGATCATGAACAACAGGCCGCATTGCTTTGTCTGAATGATGTTCCGCAGGCTATCGGCCCGGCGGTTGCCCCGCCATTCGGGGAGGACAAGATGCTGCGCGTCCAGCACGGTGGCAACGGCGGGCAGATCGCCGCGCGGAGAAACGTCGCACTGCCCATCCTTAGCAACGGTGCCGACAAGTACAAAGGGCGAAGCCGCCAAGAACACCTGCATCGCATCGTCCAGCGATGTCAGCTCTTTCTTGATCACCGCCTCGCTGGGCGTGCCGATGATGCTGGCAATTTCACTGCACGTTGAAACGACCTGGCCGAAGATATCTGGTGGATTATCTGACGTGTGGTTCATGGTAGGCGCCAGCTTGCGGGCGATCGTAGCGAGATTCTCAAAAAACGCCGGTTTGCGACGTTTGTATCTAACAGAGGGGTGGTAGGCGACATGCATTTTTTAGGCATGTTGCGGGTAGATCAGCATGCAACGGGCGACGTTCTGTTTCCATAGCGAACAAGCCAGCGGTGCTTTGACAGCATGAAGCGGCGGCAATTATACTGTACATCTATTCAAATACCGGTACGCCCGTCAAACTTACTTGTAACACAACCCGCCGGAGCTGCTTCTCCGGCGTTTTTGATTTGGAGGCGTTCCGTAACCGGGCATGCGGGGCGCCATCGGGTGCATGCCTGCCCCTTTCAGGGGCCGGATGCCAGCGAACCTTCAGCGGAGTGACGGCATGAGCGGTTATGGTTCTTTGAGCGATGACTATTACTTCAACACCAATCTGAATACCGAGATTGACCTGCCCCAACAGCGCGAAACACTGCTGCACTTCTTCGAACAGATCCAGAAGAAGTATCCGTCGATGCGTAACTTCTACAATCGCGAGCCGGGCGAATTCGTGCTGGAAGAAGGCAAAGACCGCGGCGATTACCGCTGGGCCTCCATTGAGAAGCGGCGTATTTCCTCTGGCTACGTGAACCCGCCGGATATCGACGACGCCATCGAGCAGCACACCGCGGTTTTCGAACACGCGCCTTACGCCCTTTCCGTCAGCGGCCTGGATTGTGAATCGCTGAACGCGATGTTTGGCTTTGACTTTACGTATCGTGGCAACCACAACCAGTTGCTGTCTGAAGCGCTGGGCATGTCGCCCGCCTTCGAGCCGCTGGCTGAAATGCCGGGCGCCTCGCTGGTGTGCAACGAGCCCGCGATTCAGATTGCCCTGGACGAAGATTGCCGCGTGCAATGCCGCGTGAGTATTGAAACGCGGACCACGGCCTATCATATCCGCACCAATGAATATCCGCCTGAACAGATCAGCGTGTACATCACCGCGCGGCGTTACGGCAGTCTCGACCCAGGTGAGAAGTTTGTGGATGCGATCTCCAGGCTAACCACCATCTGCCGGCAGATTGTAGATGATTACCTGGTCGAAAGCGTGCTGCGGCCATTGCAGCAGACAATCGCGCTGAAGTAGATTTCAGGCGAGGGAAGATTAAACCCTACACCGTGGCGTTGTGGCCAACGTATAAACCCGGAATGGAGTCCGTATGCCGGTCAGGCATCTTGATTGTTTCTCAGGCCCTGGCGGTTTCTGCACAGGGCTGCGGGCAGCAGGGATTGAAACTGTTGCTGCCGTGGAGAAGGTCGATAGCTGCGTGGAAACCTACCGGGCGAATCATCCCGGCGTGAAGGTTTTCAGCGGCGACATCCGCGATGTAAAAGCGGCTTCCATTGCGCGGCTGGCGGGCAGCATTGATTTGATTACATCGGGTATGCCATGCGAAACCTTCAGCACGGCTGGCTCGCGTTCGCGTTCTTTCTACGACGCCCGGCAGCAGTTGTTTATGGAGCCAATCCGGTTGGGGCAGGCGCTGGACGCGCCCTTTATTCTGTTTGAAAACGTGCCCGGCATTCTGACCAAAAAGGTGCAGCGCGGCGGCAAGCGGCGCGTGATGGAGGATCTTTATCAGTGCCTGGATGAGGCTGGTTATCGCAACCGGGGCGAGTGGCTTCTGGATGCGGCGCACTATGGCGCCCCGCAGCACCGCGACCGGTTGTTCATCCTGGCATCGCGGCGGAACGAACCTCTGAAGGCGCCCAAGCCGCTGGATTGCCATGTGACCGTCGGCGACGCCCTGGCGGGAATTCCGCAGGTTGAAGCGAACTCCGGCGCGTACCGGGGCGGCTATCGTCGTGGCCGCAACAGCTATACGCGGCTGATGAAAGACAATCACTTCTGGAAGCTGCCCGCACCTACCAATGGCTGCACCTACCACACGGCGCCTAACCACCGGGCTGGCACGCTGCGGCGGTTCAAACTGATCAAACCAGGCGAAGGGCTCCGCGACCTGTTCAACAAGTTCACGCCTGATGAGCGTGAGCAATTGCAACAGCAACGGGTGCTGCCGAAGAAATGGTATATCCAGCGGAACCGCCGGCTTGTAAGTTCGGAGCCGAGCTACACCGTGACTTCGCACTGCCTGGACGAACTGGTGCACCCCGTGCAGAACCGCTGCCTGACGGTCCGCGAAGTCGCCCGTCTGCAAAGCTTCCCGGACAATTACGACTTCTGTGGCGGGCCGCTGCTTTGCCCGCATATCTACGAGACGCAGGACAAGTACGAACAGATCGGCGACGCGGTGCCGCCCTTGATGGCCTTCCAGTGGGGCGCCGTCATCATGCAACTGATAACAGGCAGAACGGTGCAGTTGCCCGACTATTTTCTCAGCGGCATGAAGCCTGACCGCCGTCATCAGGTGCACCGCAGTGTGAACCGCACCGCCCGCAATGCGTCGTTGTAACTTAGGACGGCGTTACAAGACTTCGATCTGGCCGTTGGCATAGCGGATTTTCTGTCCCTCAAGATCGCCGGGAATCTGCTGCATGACGGCTGAGGGTTTCTTGATTTCGCGCAGCAACGTCGCCCCGTGCGAAAGCCGGCCGCCGGTGCGGGCGATCACGGCCGCGGCTGCGCGATAGTCTTCAAAGTGGCCCGGTTCTAAAGCGTCAACAATCAGAATGTCGCGGCCAACGATTCCTTCCGCAGCGCCTGGATAAATCACAAACGCAAAATCCTGTTTCAGTGTTTCGCCGCCTGCCTGCCAGAAGGCGCCGCTTTGCTGCCGCGACGCTTCATGCGGCAACAACCAGTCACTGTCCTTCAGGGCATGATGCAGGCGGAAGAACAGTTTCATGTTGTTATCGCGGAACCACTCGCGGATTTCGGTATACCGGCCGCATAGGCCGGGGCTGCCGGCGTAGTGCAGAGCACGGGTCAGCCAGCTCCATTCTGGCAGCGGTGTGACTCGCAGCAGTGACTGATCTTTGTCACTTAAGACGGGGCGTGGCGTGGCAGGGTCGCTTTCGAACTTCAGCCGGTGCGGCGAATCTGCGGCGTTGTCTGCGATGTTCTGATAGACCGTCTTCGCAGCGCCGAGGAACGAACCACCTGCCGTGGCGATGCACGTATTGATAAAGATATTCTGCCTGAGAATGAACACGTAGAAGCGTACAAACCACTGCACCAGCGCTGCTTCGCGGTGTTGCTTTTCTTCGGGTGTGTCTGTTGGAAGTGTTTCCAGCGCGTCGAATTCTTTTTCAAACGCCATCACCCGTGACACGGTATGCACCACCTGCTTCCGCACGGCGCCGCGGAGGCGGAACGCCAAGGGAAGCGATTTTGCGAACCGCCAGGGGCTGAAAGAAGTCCGCGGCACGGCGCCGCCCATCTCCCGCGATAGCATTGAAGATGGCAGCCCCCAGTCGTAAAGTCGCGAAACAAACAGATCCACGTTGATGTACGAGGCATCATCGGCCAACGACGAAAACGGTTCGTGATCGTGCAGCGTCCGCGGATCGCAGATGGCGTAAACACGTCCGGCCGCCAGCGAGGCGCCGCGCTGTGCGTGCTCCATCAAACGGCTGACCTGTGCCGGGAGAATTTCGTCCAGATTTGCGGAGGTCAGGCAGCGGCGCCAGGCGTAGCTGGTGACTGGGCGGGTCTGCAGCATGTAGAACTGCGTTCCGTCCCACGCCCATTCAATGTCGGCAGGATGGTAGTGAAACGCCTTCAAACATCGCCGCAGAAACGCCGCCAACGCGTTGAAGTCAAAAACCGGACAACCCGGCAGTTGCTCCGCATCGAGCGACCAGTCGCCGCCCATTTTCGCAAGCACCGCGCGGTGCGGCGAAACCGAGCCATCCACCAGCGCTTCCAGATGCCCCTCCACATATTCAATCTCCAGCGAGATCTGCCGGCAGAAGGCGACGCCCGAAACACGCGGTTCAATGAACTCCTGCACCACCGCGGCAGCCAGCCCGTGTTGGTGGATCAGCTCGCCAGCTTTCGCCGCGACTTCTTCGGTAGGCACGCGTAAGAAGGTGGTGTTGCGGCCCGCGTGGGAATGATCAATGTGATCTTCCGTGGCGCCGGATGAACGCACGGCGTAGGTCCGCGATGCATCCAGTTCTGGTAACGCTGCGATCTCCGCGTCGCTGCTGACGCTGTACTGCTTCGGCACAGGCAATCCGGCGAGGGTTGCCAATTGCAATCGTCCGGCCTTGGTGTGGGCGGGGAAGCCGCCCTCGAACGACTCGATATAAGCGGCGAATTGCTGCGGATCATCGATGTAGGGATAATGCCCCCAGTCTTCTTTCAGCGTGACGGTCAGTTCCGCCCGCGGCAGAATCGCGTCCCAGGCTGCGGCCTGACCAATGCCCAGCACCGCATCGCCGGCGCCCCAGATCAGATCCACCGGCGCCGTGATCCACTCGAAGAGATCCAAGGCGTCGTAGGGCTGGACGATTTCAAAGTACTTTTCAAACGCGCGGCAGCGTGTGTAGCCGTCGCCCATCCGCTGATAATGTTCCTCTGGCCACTGCTTATCCGAGAACTTCCGGCGGAACAGCTTGGGATATCGTGACAGCAGAAAATGCAGTGTGCGGCGGGCTGGCTTCTTGGCCATCCACTTCACAAATTTGCGGTCGCCCAGAAAGGCGCCGACGGGCGCCAGCACGATCAACCGCGAAAAATGACCCGGCGACCGGGCTTCCGCCCGCAGCGCGACCAGCGCGTTAACACCGACGACAAACAGCGCATGCCCGGGCTGGGTCATCTCCAGCAACGCAACCGCCAGTTCATCAAGGCTGCCAAACGCTTCGGACATATTGTCGCCGGAACCGGGGAGTTCAAGCGGCTGCGGCTGGTAACGCTGAAAGTGCGGTACGGTGTCTTCCCACCAGCGCTCTGTGCTGCCATTGCCTGACAGGAGGTAGAGAATCTCTTGCTGGTCGTTCATGTGGCTTCAACCTATCGTTACAAAGCTCTAACTTCCTGGGCCTGTTATTTTACGCAGCAGCTAATCACACTAAGAGACACTGTAGACCGTAGACATGTACCGGCCTAACGAATTTGGCGAGAGAGTTTAGCGATGGTCAGACTAACCCGGAAAAATGGATGAATGCGAGTCTTATAACGCTGTGGACCCGTATCCGTGAGAGCTACTGGTTTCTTCCATCGCTAATGGCGGTCGCTGCGGTGCTTCTCTCATTGGTGGCGACGCAGATTGATGCGGCCATTGGTTCTGAATGGTTGGCCGAAGTCAACTGGCTTTATGCTAATAAGCCGGACGGCGCCCGGGCGGTGCTTTCCACGGTGGCTGGCTCGATGATTACCGTGGCGGGCGTTACGTTTTCGATGACGATTCTTTCGATCTCGCAGGCGAGTTCACAGGTTGGTCCGCGGTTGCTGAATAACTTTATGCGCGACACCAGCAACCAGTTTACGCTGGGCGTTTTTATCGCGACCTTCTTATATTGCTTGATGGTGCTACGGACGGTCCGCAATGGAGATTCGCCGCCGCCGGGGGCCGAGACAGCGGAAGACCTGACGAGCGCGTTTGTGCCGCATGTGGCGATTATGATCGCGCTGCTGATGACGGTGTTCAGCGTGGGTGTGCTGATCTTTTTCTTTCATCATATCCCTGAGACGATTCACGTCTCGAACATCGTTGCGGGCGTCGGCAAACAACTCAACAGCCGGATCGACGAACAGTTCCCCGACCGCATCGGCAGCCCGGCGGAAGAAGCGAGCCAGCGCGGCAATAACATACGCCTGCCGGATTCCTTCTTTAATGCGGCGACACCTATCAAATGCGGAAGCAACGGCTATATCGAATACATCGATTCGAAGGGTCTGATGGAGCTTGCCCGCAGCAACGATCTGGTTATCCGTCTGCGTTTCCGCTCCGGAGACTTTGCCACGGCGGGTAACGTGTTGATGCTTGCTTCGCCTGGTGAGAAGGTGGACGATCAGGTGCGAACGGATCTGCAGGGCACGGTGATTTTAGGTTCGCAGCGCACGGATACGCAGGACATACGCTTTATGATTAATCAGCTGGTGGAAGTCGCCATCCGTGCACTCTCGCCAGGTGTAAACGATCCGTTCACGGCGCAGAACTGCATGGACTGGCTGCAGGCGGCGATCGAAGAACTATCAGATCGCAAACTGCCCGATCCGCACCGCTTTGACGACGATCAGAACCTGCGCGTCGTTGCCAAAGCCGATACGTTTGACTCGCTGCTGGGAATCATCTTCGATCAGATGCGGCAATATGTCGCAGCCGATGGCAACGCGGCCGTGCACATGATGGAAATGCTGACCCGTGTGGCCGCTAAAATGGACAGCCGGCCGCATCAGATGTGCCTTGTCAGGCATGCCCAGGCGCTGCGGCAGGCCTGTGTGGAACTGCTGCCGGAAAAACGCAGGCTACGCACGGTTATTGAACGTAACCGCCAGTTGTTGAAGCTGGTCCGGCAGCCGGAATACCGCTTCAAAATGCTAGAAAACGAAGACTGGATCGGCGGCCGCGCGTAGCAGGAAACGCTTGTCAGAAGGCGGCTGGCGGACTATTCTAAACTGGTGCTAAACGCGGTGCGGCGTCGCTGGCAATCAGCGCGATACCTCCCTCCTACCGCCCACCGATTTCTTATTCGTCATTGTCTCCATCATCAGGAACCGCCATGCGGCTGTTAGTTACTGCCGGCGCTATCGCCTTCGTTCTATTCACGTGTGTCTCTTTCACGCATGCTTCGCCGCCCGAAGGCGCCGGGACCAAAGCCGCTACACCTGGTATTGCAGGTGCATCGGACGAAGCCAGAAAAGCCCTGCCCAGCTTCCAGATTCCGGAAGGCTGGAAAGGCGCCGTGTATGCGGCGGAACCGTTGGTAGTGCATCCGGTGGCGTTTCATCTGGATTATCAGAACCGGCTGTTCGTGGCGGAAACCTTCCGTCAGAAACGCGGCGTCGAAGACAACCGCTCGCATCCAGAATGGCTGGACGACGATCTTGCCGCCCAGACACTGGAAGACCGCCTGGCGTACTTCAAGAAACACCTGAAGGACGGCATCAAAAAGTACGAAGCCAACGATGACCGCATTCAACTGGTGCTCGACACGGACAACGACGGCGTCGCCGACAAAGTTATCCCGTACGCTAACGGTTTTAACGGCGTGCTGGCGGGAACGGGCGCCGGCGTGCTTTCGCATCGTGGCAGCGTTTATTACACCTGCATCCCGCACCTGTGGAAGCTGACCGATAACGATGGCGATGGCAAGTCGGACTCGCGCGAATCGCTTTCGTATGGATACGGTGTGCGTGTCGCCTTCCGTGGACACGATTCGCACGGGCTGACCGTTGGTCCGCAGGGCCGCATCTATTACAGCATCGGCGACCGTGGTTATCACATTAAGCACGACGGCAAACTGATGCACGACCCAGCTTCCGGCGCCGTCTTCCGTTGTGAGGCGGACGGTTCTAATCTGGAAGTCTTCGCCACCGGGCTGCGTAATCCGCAGGAGCTGGCGTTTGATGAATATGGCAATCTGTTCACGGGCGACAATAACTCAGATAGCGGCGACAAAGCCCGCTGGGTGTATGTGCTGCGTGGCGGCGACAGCGGCTGGCGGATGTATTATCAGTACCTGCCCGACCGCGGGCCGTTCAACCGTGAGAAGATCTGGCATCCGCATCACGAAGGTCAGCCCGCGTACGTTTCGCCGCCGGTCGCCAACTTTGCCGATGGCCCATCTGGCCTAGCGTACTATCCCGGCACGGGTCTGGGTGAAGAATTTAACGGCCGGTTCCTGCTGTGCGATTTCCGTGGCGCCAGTGGTAAAAGCGGCATCCGTTCGCTTCGTGTGAAACCAAAAGGAGCCAGCTTTGAAATGGTGGACACAGAACAGCCGTTCTGGAAAATTCTGGCCACCGACGTGCAGTTCGGCCACGATGGCGCCATCTATATCAGCGACTGGGTGCACGGTTGGGAAGGTGTTGGCAAAGGACGTATCTACCGCTTTGCCGATCCTAAGAACGCAGATTCACCTGTGGTGAAGGAAGTCGCCGCATTGCTGTCTAGCGACATGACAAAACTGGATTCAAAGAAATTGGTCGCGCTGCTAGGACACGCCGATCAGCGGGTGCGGCAGTCAGCGCAGTTCGCCCTGGTTGATCAGAACGCGATTGACGCTCTGACCAGCGCCGCCCAGGCGGATGACGCGGATGGCAAGTCCGCGATGCTGGCGAAGATTCACGGCCTGTGGGGCCTCCGGCAGATTGCCCGCACGACTGGCAATAAACAGGCACAGGCTGCCGCAACCAATGCGGCTGCTGCCTGGCTGAGCGCCGCCCAGCCTGAACTTCGCGCTCAAGGCGCTGCTTCGTTGGGAGCACTTAACGCAACGGCATACGCCGGCCAGCTCATTAACAGCTTGAAAGACAGCGATGCACGCGTGCGTTACTTCGCGGCGATTGCCCTGGGCGATATCAAGGCCAAGGGCTGCGTGCCAGCCGTTCTGGAAATGCTGACCGCCAACGCCAGCGAAGACCCCGCACTGCGGCACGCAGGTGTGATGGCGCTGGTAGGCGCCGGCGATGAAGCCGCGTTGTTGCAGGCCGCGACGAATCCTTCCATCGACGCGCGGCTGGCGGTCGTCGTCGCCCTGCGGCGGATGCAATCGGCGCGAGTGGCAATTTTCCTGAACGACGAGAAATCAGCCGTCGCCACGGAAGCCGCCCGCGCGATTCACGATGTTCCGCTGAACGAAGCGCTGCCCGCTTTGGCGGCTGCATTGCCACGTTCCGGCGCCAGCGAGCCGTTCGCGCGGCGTGCACTGAGCGCCAATTTCCAGTTGGGCACGCAGCCGTATGCAGCGGCTGTGGCCCGGTTCGCCGTCGATGCCCGCAACACGGACAAGATGCGGATCGAAGCACTGCAGATGCTGGCCGCATGGAGCAAGCCGTCGCCCAAAAACCGGGTGCATGGCCGGTGGAATCCGTTGGAGCCGCGGAGTGAACAGATCGCCGCCACCGCCGTCCGCAAGGTGCTGCCCGGCATCGCCACCGCGACCGGCAAGGTGCAGGAAGAAGGTCTGAAAACGGCCGCCAAACTGGGCGTGAAGGAAATCGCTCCCGCGCTGCTGAAGATGCTGGCTGACACCACGCAAAGCGGCAAGGTCCGCGGAGACGCGCTGGTCGCGCTCGCTTCGATCCGTCACCCGGAGACAGAGTCTTCGATGCAATCGGCTTTGAAGAGCGAACTACCCGCGCTTCGCGCCGCAGCCCTGAAAGTGTACGCCGCCAAGTCGCCCGCCGACGCCATGCCGCTGCTGAAGACCGCGGTGCTGGAAGGCCCCGTCGAACTTCGTCAGCCCGCCTTGGCCGTTCTGAAAACCACACCGGGCAGTGACAAGGTTCTGGCAGCCGCCATGGAGCAACTGCTGGCGGATAAATTCCCCGCCGGCGCCCGTCTCGATGTTCTGGAAGCCGCGGCCGCGGTGAAGAAGCCTTCGCTCAAGAGCCTGCTGGAGAAGTATCAAAGCTCGCTTGATGCGGACGATCCCCTGTCAGCCTACAAAGAAACGCTGGTGGGCGGCGATGCAGAACGCGGTCGCCGGATCTTCTTTGAGAAGGCGGAAGTCTCTTGCGTGCGTTGCCACAAGAGCCAGGGTGTGGGCGGCGATGTCGGTCCGGAACTGACCAAAGTCGCCGCTGACAAACAACGCCTCTATCTGCTGGAGTCGATCGTGACGCCCAACAAGGTCATCGCCAAAGGATTCGAATCCGCGTTGATCGTGACCGGCGATGGCGAAATCGTCACCGGCGTTGTGAAAAGTGAAGACGACGACAGCGTCACACTGCAAGACGCCGATGGCAAACTCATCGAAATTGAGAAAGACAATATCGAAGAGCGCGAAGCGTCGAAGTCGGGTATGCCCGATGAACTCGCCGGGCGTCTGACCCGTCAGGAGCTACGCGACCTGGTGGAGTATCTTTCGACGTTGAAGTAGTTTCCGCCACATCTTGTGTATTTCAGCGACATTGCCAACAGAAAATTATGCAGTTGGCAATGTTCAAGATAGACTATGTGGGAAACACCACTGCAAAGAGCCTGATTGACCTGCAACGAGATTCCGCCACCCGCCTTGGAGTGCCTTTATGCGTCTGTATCTGATCGTCGCTGTTACCCTTACTTTGTCCCTGGTGGCGGCGCCGCACGCCATTGGTCAGCCGCAACTGCGGCCGGGCGTTTTTCTTTCGCCCGAAGACGCTGGCCCGGACTATCAGATCCAGGGTGAGTACAAAGGCCCGCTGCTGGAATCGGAAAACTCTGCGATCACCTGGGGCCTGCAGGTCATCGCGGTAGGCGACGGCGCCTTTGAAGCTGTGTTGCTGCAAGGTGGGCTGCCCGGCGACGGCTGGTACTCGCAGACGCGGATCAAACTGGCTTCCAAACCGGGCAGTAATCAGGTGACGCTGGCGGGTGAGCAGCACGACCGTACGTATCGCTTCGACGGCGAGTGGTTCACCGCTTACAACTCAGCGGGCGAACAACTGGGCCGGCTGGAGAAGGTGCATCGCGTCAGCCCTTCGATGGGCATGGCGCCGCCTCCGGGCGCCGTGGTGCTGTTCGGTGGCGCCGAAACGGAAGAGCTTGAAGGCGAAGCCGTCGTCGACAACGGTCTGCTGAAACAAGGCTTCATGACCAAAGAGCCGGTGGGCGACTTCCGCCTGCACATCGAATTCCGCACGCCGTTTATGCCGAAGTTCCGCGGTCAGCAGCGTGGCAATAGCGGCGTGTATATTCAACGCCGGTACGAAGTGCAGATCCTCGATTCCTTTGGTCTGGACGGCGTGAAGAACGAATCGGGCGCCCTGTACCGTCAGCGTGCGCCCGAGGTCAACATGGCGCTGCCGCCGCTGCAATGGCAGACATACGACATCCACTTCCGCGCCGCGCGGTTTAAAGATGGCAAGCGTACCGAGAACGCACGCATCACAGTTCTGCATAACGGCGTCGCCGTGCAGGACGATGTAAAAATCGCCAACAAAACCGGCGCCGGCCGTCAGGAAGGACCCAACCCGCTACCAATTCTGTTCCAGGATCACCGCGACCAGGTAAGGTTCCGTAACATGTGGATCGTGCGTGATAACATCGGCCAGCCCGAACAGATGGTCGCCGAAGTGAAAGGGCACTCCGCCACCGCTCCGCAATTCGCATCAAGCTTTGACGCGAACACTCAGCCAGAGCTAAGTACCGTCTGCAACACCGTCGACACTTGTGCCACGGCTGTCGCAGCTCCGGCATCAAGCTGCTGCACGGCGACGGTTCAACAGGCCCCGTCGTGCACGCCAGCTACATGTTGCCCCAAAAAGAAAACCCGGCGGTGCTGGCAGATCTTCCGCCGCTAGAGGCATCGAAACCATGTAGGTCGAAGTATGCCGGAAGATCGCAACCCGGATGAACGGGGCTTAACCTTTCAAGGGAAGCCACGCACCTGGGGGCTGCGGTTTTCGCTGCTGGATGGCATCGTCTTAGCCGTGGCAGTGGTGGCCACGGCGGCGACTTACGATTTCACGGCAGGTCTATCGCTACTGGGCCTGTTCGTGGTTGCCCACTTTTTTCTGTTCTGCAACGTCTTCCGCATCCGCCGCAAGCCAGAACTCATCTGGGCAGGCGTCTTCGTCGCAAACTGCCTGGCGTGGTCCATCTTCCACCGGCTGCACATCGCAGGCATCTGCCTACCGCAATGCCTGCTAACCGCGATCCTTGTCATCTACGAAATCCGCCAGCCAACTTATCACGGCGTTTTCGCGAGAAGCTGGAATGCACGGCTGGATGAGTATCTTGCTGGCAAGGTTTAGATGCACTGGTAACCAGCTACGCAGCTTTCTTCTCTTCGACTGCGACCTGATCGCGGTACCAGTTGATGGTTTCTAGCAGGCCTGCGCGGAAGCTGGTGTCGGCGGTGAAGTTGAAGAGTTGCTTGGCGCGGGTGACGTCCAGGCAGCGGCGGGGTTGGCCGTCGGGTTTGGTGGTGTCCCAGACAAGCTGGCCGTCGAAGCCGGAGAGTTCGCAGATCAGTTCCGCGAGGTCGCGGATGGTGATTTCTTTGCCGGAGCCGAGGTTGACTGGTTCGGCTCCGTTGTAGGAACGCGTGGCGGCGATGATGCCTTCGGCTGCGTCGCGTACGAACAGGAATTCACGCGATGCCTTGCCGGTGCCCCATACCGGGATTTCTTTCGCGCCGCTGGCCTGCGCTTCCACCACTTTGCGGATCAAAGCGGGGATGACGTGGCTGGTTGCGTTGTCGAAGTTGTCGCCGGGGCCGTACAGGTTGACGGGCATCAGCGAGATGGCGTTAAAGTCGTACTGCTGGCGGTAGGCCTGCGCCTGGACGATGAGCATCTTTTTGGCCAGGCCGTAAGGGGCGTTGGTTTCTTCCGGGTAGCCGTTCCAGAGATCGTCTTCTTTGAACGGGACGGGGGTGAACTTCGGATAGGCGCAGATCGAGCCAACGGTGACAAACTTGTCCACGCCGTACAGCCGTGCCTGCTCCATGAGTTCGATACCCATGATGGCGTTTTCGTAAAAGTACTTGCCCGGATTCACGCGGTTGGCGCCGATGCCGCCGACCACAGCGGCCAGATGCAGCACCACGTCGGGACGTGTTTCGCTGTACAGCGTGGCAATCGCCTGGCGGTCACGCAGGTCCCATGCGGCTGAACGCGGTGCGAAGATCGCGGCTGGATTTTCCGCCTCCAGCTGGCGGCAGACTTCGCGTCCCAGGAAACCGGCGCCGCCGGTGACAATCACACGTTTTCCCTGCAGGTAAGTCATGCCTGTGCGTCCTTCCATGAGCAACTTGGGTCAAGCAATCGTCCGCAGATCCATCTGCGGCGGTTCCGTCGGTAACGGTTTTTTCGTGGTGCGGTCCACGGATAGGAAGAAATACCGCGAAAGCCGTTATGCTGTCAACGCCGGTATTTTATCGCCCGTTAAACGGCGGCTGCCGCGGCGGAAACACCGGCTGCGTTGCGGGCGGCTGCGGAGCAGCGGGCGGTTGCGGCAACGGGTAACGCGTTGCGGGCAGCACCGGCGCGACGTAGCTTTGTTGCACGCCGCCACGCAGTTCTTTGCCACGGCGTAGCAATTCTTCCGGTGCGATTAGCTGTTGCGGCTGCAGGGTGAACCGCAGTTCACGTTCATCGCGGATTTCCTGCGGATTGATATTCTCAGCGAAGAAATCGACAACGGGGTACTGATACCACGGCGCCGCGATTTTGTGCTTCTCCGTCACGGTTTCAAACCCGCTTTTGACAAGCTGCACCTTCCGCGTGCCGTAGTAGATAAACGAAGTCGAAACCGGCGTGACGCCAATATACTGGTCGTCAATATAAACCTGCGCGCCGGGCGGATTGCTGCGGATGGTTAACCGGCGGCGCACGGCGCCCATCTGCAAGGTGCAAAGCATCACCACTAGCAACGCTGCCTGCCAAGGTCGAAGGTGCATGTCAGAAATCTCCTGCCGGGGCGAAGGGCCGCATTTAGAAAAGCGGCAGGAGTGTACCGGGCAACCGTTTGCAGAGCCAGAGCGATATTCTGCTCTGACGCGAAGCAGCGGCCCATTACTGCATGGAGGCAGTTAACGCGTGCACGCTGTTCTTGGACTCGTGATAATCCTGCACGGTGCGCTGCACGGTTTTAGGTAAACGGCCGGTGAACTCTGGCGGCGATGCGCCGGGGGGCAGTTGTTCAATCTGTTGCAGCCAGTCGGCCGGCGGTTGCGGCTCGACAACGCCGAGCCACGTTCCGACACTGCGGCGCAACAGCGGCAGCGACTGCTGGCTGATGGCTTGGCGGTGTTCCGCGGCCGCGCGGCGAAGGGCGTTCTCGTGGGCGACAAACTGCCGGGCGGCCTGAGCAGCCGGTTCGTCATCCTGGAGATGCAGGGCCAGGGTGAAGCTGGCGCGGCCGCATTGTTCCTGTTCGTCAAACTGGCTGACCAGCCCGCGATAAAATCCCGTGGCCACGCACTGCAACCGCAGATACCCACCCCGCCATGTCTTGGGCACATGCATCCGCAGTACAAACTCTTTACCGCCTTCCAGCGAGGTGCGCGACGATGGCTTCAGCTTGAAATAGACACCGGCGCCGCGTCTCAAAGTGCCGCTAGCAGACAGTTGGTGTTTGGGTGGTAGAAGTTCGTAACGGACGGTGGTGGTGTCTGTCCGCACGATCTCGCCATTGGCGTTGCCGCCGGTGATCATTTCAAACGGTAGAGTTGTCGCCCCGACCCGCACGGCGTTGGTTGTCTGGTCCTTCTCCTCGTACTTGATCGAGCCTTCGTACTTGCTGGCAAGGGTGGTCCGTGGCAGGTAGTCGTAAACCTGCATCGTGCGATGCGGGCATTCGATGCGGTAGAAGAACTGCAGCAGATCCTCTTCCGAGCCACGCCCGATGAGCGAAGAAATCTGGATCCGCGCTTCAATCAGCTTGCCGCCGGGCAGCGCGGGTGTCTCTTTGGTAGGCGGGATTTCGCGGCAGGCGACCACACCGGGCGTATCAAAGTGCACACGCGGCGCCGCCAGCAGGGTGTGCGGGAAGAGTGTAGCCAGGTTTATGAGAAACAGGGTGGCAATAATGCTGCCAGTGCAATGCAAGCGTTGCATGTTCGTACGCGCTCCTTCACGCTGCCAGATAGTCTGAGGCAAAGAATAAAGATGGTCAGCCGTGGCGAGGCGGAGCCGGCAGCACGCCGGAGAAGTGACCTTGTTTTCGTTAGATCAAAATATCGCCGCCCCGTCCTGGAGCAGGTTCGCCACTGCAATACTAGCGCTGCCGCAGCGCGAGTCAAGCGTTGGGACCAGGCAGTTCGTTTTCAGAACTTCCCCAACCGCGTCCGCGCCGTGATATGATAGTGACACTTCAGGAACAGCATTGTTAAACGCAAAGGTAACAGCATGAAGGGTCTTCAGGGACTGATCGTCGCCGGCCTGCTTGGGCTTCTGGCGGTGGCGTTGAACTGGGTCTATCTGCAACAGAAAACGGCCGACGTTGAGAAGGTGATGTTTCTGGGCGTGAAGGAAGGCTTCGACATTTCGCCCCCCGATAAACTTACTAAAGAGCATCTCGAAGCGGTGCCCATCCCAGAGCGTCACGCCGGCAATCTGAAAGACTATGTCTTCTTATACAAAGACCTGAAAACCGTCGTCGGCGTCGCACCCGCGCGGACCGTCCGCGGCGGTGAACTGCTGCCACGCAGCATTTACACCACTCCACCGGCGAAGCTGAATCTGCAACCCGATGAACGGCAGCATGTTGTCGCGGTCTCTAGCCAGAGCTTTGTGCCGGATCTGGTCAATCCAGGCGACGAAATCACCTTCATCGTGCCTAAGTTGAAAACACGGGCCCCGGCAACTCTGCCGCCGCCAGCAGATGCAGGCGCGTTGCGACCTGAACCTGATGCCAACGCGACCACGACCAGTGCAGGTGTTGAGTACCTTGGTCCGTTCACGATCTGCTCCGTCGGTAACCGCCTGGGCAGCCGGGGTGCATTGGCAGCGTCGCGGAAATCTCAGACGCAGGACCGGTTGATAGGCGTGGTCATCAAGGTTGAAGGTGACGGCCTTGATCGCCAGTCCACAAAACTCGTCGAATACACCACCAAAAACGGCACAAGAAATATCGGCATCCTGCTGCATCCGCCTAAGAAGTAGCTGGATGAACCGTTCCGGCAAAACCGCTATGTCGCTGCATCCACTGCTTCAAGCCATTGCTGATGCTCCCGGTGATGTCAGCCGCCGGCTGGTTTACGCTGACTGGCTTGAAGAGCGGGGCAGTTCCCTGTGCCACGAGTGGCGGAAGCCGCTTGTACGCACCCGGCTGGCTGAAGATACGGAGCATGGCGGTAGTGTTTACGCCAATGGTGATGGGGCAGGAGACGGTAGCCTTCCCAGAACCGGCAGGGACAACCGTGGCAACGGCCTGGGTGACGGATTCGTCCGGGGCTATGGTCATTTGAATGGAGATGGCGAAGGACCGGGCTACTCCCTCGATCCGTGGATACCCTTGAACGATGGTTATGGCAATGGCGACCATAACATGGATGTCGCCGATGGACGTGGCGATGGCCAAGGCGAAGGTCTGGTCGCAGGACGCACGAAGGCGTTGATTATGACGGGCGCAGCGTTTCTCTAAACGCGTATGCAATTGCCATTCGCAAAGCGAAACTACTTCCCATGCAGCGACCAGTGCGCCATCCGCAGCACGGCCATCGGTTTGCCGGTTAACCGTTCGTACCAGACCGTAACCAGCGAACGATCTTCTAGCTCAACCGTGGATGGATAGCCCAGGTCGCCCCCGGCGCCATCGGCGGTGAGGATCATCGGCGCCGACCAGGTTTTGCCGTGATCTTCGCTCAAACGTGCCTGGATGCCGTACGGTTTGCGGCGGTGGCCGTAACTCATCAGCAGACGATCATCGGACAGCTTGATCAAATGGGAAGGCAGCCCCCATACGCCAATCGACTTGGGTGTGGACCAGGTCTTGCCGCCGTCGGTTGACGTGGTCTGCAGCGTTTCGCGGTTGTGCCGAGTGTTGTGGTTGCGGATGTGCACGATGATAGAGCCATCTGCGGCTTGCACGGCGTGCAGTTCATGATAGTTCGCCAGCGTGTCGCCCTCGCGTGCAGGAATGTCCGCCAGCCACTGCCAGGTCTGGCCGTCGTCTTCCGACTGGCAGACGCCGATGCGTGTTTCGCTGCGCCACAGATTTCTACCGGCATAAAGCAAACGGCCGTCAGCTAGTTGAACCGGGCCGTGTGGGCTATTCACCTGGCAGTCGTAACGGGCAGACCATGTCACGCCGCCATCGGTCGAACGGATCATCCACGTGCCCAGTTCCTTCTTCCTAGCCGCGGCGGGTAGACGCCGGTGAACGGGCAGCCAGTCAGGATGTTTCTTCAGCGAAGACTCGTACGCGTTGGAAGTGAAGGTGGTGACCAGCAGGCTGCCCTTGGCGGTTTCGAGAACACCGGCGTCGCGGTCGTCGATGGCGCCATCCAGCAGTACACGCGGCCACGACCAGGTTTTGCCGTTATCGCTGGAACGTATAAGTTCCACACGCCCGAACGGACAGACGTGCGCCTTCCGTCCGCCCGAACACACGACTAGCAGTTCCCCGTTGCTGCGCCGCGTGAGTGTGGGCCAGCCGTGATAGTGGTCCGGCTGCCTACTGATAACCTGTGTGCGATGCACCTTAATCTGCGGTTCTGCGGCGAACGCCTTAACCGGCGCCACACTGGCAAGTAGCGGCGTTGCGGCGGCAAGTTGCATCAACTGGCGACGATTAACCATCCGTCCAACTCCCAGGGTGAAATAGAAAAAGCCACGTCATTGTAACGTGGCTTTCTCGATCAAGTTGAAAATGCTTCTGCCCGGCGTTTGGTTGCAAGTGCCGGCGGCTATTCGTCTTCTTCGCCGCCTTCGGTTTTCAAGGTGAAGCCGGTGAAGTGGAAGCCGGTGTCTTCATTCACCAGCACGCCGCCCGTTGGCGTCAGGTGCTTAGAGATTTCAGCAAATGGCGGCAGTTCCGTTTCGCCGAGCGCCTTGTTCAACGCGCCTACGACACGGTTCCGCTCGCTGCGGTCGGCCAGAACGTCGCGGGTGTTCTGCTCTTTGGCCAGGTCGTACATCAACTTCATGTTGGTTGATGGACGGTGGAATAAGAGCATGCCAGCTTTGTCGCCGCCGGTCTGCCGTTTGGCTTTGGAAGCGAAAACTTTGTAGTCGATGTTCTTGCGGAGCGAGAGATCGGCGTTGCCACGCGTCTCGATGATTTTGCCAAGCAGCTTGGGGCTGTCGCACATAATCATGTAACCATCAAAGATGCAGATGCAGCCTTTACGCTCGCGACGGTCAAACCGCGGGCGTTGCTGTTCAGGCTGCTGCTCGCCGTCTTCCTGCGCTTCAGGACGCTCCGCCTGGGGCCGCCGCCGTGCACGCGGGCCGCGGGCTTCAAAGGTGTAGTATTTAACGCCTGCGTAGCTGTCTTCGGTAAGGCCGTTGGCAAAGTTCTTGCGGATCGCTTCGGCCACGGTCCGGAAGTCTTTTTCGTCTTTCAGCTTGGCGGCCAGTAACGTTGCCTGGCTATCGACACGCGCCGGCGGCTCTAGCCAGGTCATGTAGGTGAAACGGCCGTCCAGCTCGTTGATAATGTCTTTCTGAAAATCAACGCCAATGCGATCACTGATCCGGGATTTGATCTGGTCGTCCAGTGCGCCTTCGCCCAGGAAGCTGTCGTACACAAGTTCCAGGTTCGAGACGGTTTCCTGTGCATCCCAGTGGATGGTGGCATAGGTGGAAACGTCTTTCGGCACCCACTTCTCCGGCTCTGTATCGCCGGCTTGCAGCGTAAGCATTTCCAGCACGCCCGTGCGTGGCGTATCCAGTGCGACGTGCAGATGGAAGACGGTGTCGAACTTCTCCGGGGCGAAGATCACGCTGCCACCGACACCTTTCAGACCGTCGAGACCGATCACCGGGATGATGGCCATCTGAGCCTGCTGCAGGATGTCTCCGCGGGCGTTGGCTTTGACCAGATTGATCGGGTCGATGTAGAAGGCGATGTGGGCAGGTTCATCGTTAGAACCTTTGCAGCGGCTCATAATCGCGGTGAAGTTTTTGTTATCTGCCAGCGTATCGGCTTTGGCGCCGTTCCAGACGTTCAGCATCTGGCGGGCCAGTTCCAGGTTGGTGACCACGCCGACGGTGCCATCGCGTTCGAACATTACAAAGGTGCGTTTGCGGTTGCCAACGCCCGTGTAGATATCCATCTTTGTGCCGGCGACGGTTTCTTCTGAGTGGATGCCGTTGCCTTCCCGCGCGAGTTCTTTAGCGCGGTCCATCAGCTTCTGCATCTGCTTCATGTTGTCGCCCGCTTCAATCAACGCGATCAGCGCAGGGCGTTCGTCTTCGGGCGCCACCAGCGCGATGCATGCTTCGCCCTGCGGGATATCCAGCATTTCATCCAGCGTTACGCCGGTGTCTTCTTCGACGCGTTTGTAAGAATCCATCGCCGAACCATATAGGTTCTTGATGAACGGTTGCATCTTCTCTTCGGCGCCGATGCGGCCGAGCGTGGTTTCGCGGAACTTCTTTTTCAGCTCACGCGAGTCGCTGACCCGCATATAAAGCAGCGTGCCGGGCGGCAGTAGTTCCGCCGACTTTGGCTTGGCCGCCTTGGCTTGTGGGACGGCACACAGTGCGGCGGATAACAGCGTTACGGCAGACAGCAAACACAGCAGGCGTGGTCGCGCCATGGAGGAACCCCTTTGGGATTTGAGTTTTGCAGCGGACTGGGAAGCGATAGGTAAGTTGTAGAGGCAGATACCAGAACTTCCACGCTTTAGTTTCAAGCAATTCCGCAGAAATTGCAAAATCCATTGGTGGGAACGCGCTGACAAAGTGCTAGCACGTTGGCGTTGTGCAAGGCAGACAGCACGCGTGAAGCATTATTTTGAGAGCTGCGCTAAGCACGACTTTTCACGAAGTTCCGCATGGCGTCCAGCGTTTCCTGGCTGACGTGGTGTTCGATGCCTTCGCTATCAATCAGTGCGGTCTCTTCGCTGACGCCCAGCGCGCGTAAGAAGGCGATGACCGTGTCGTGCCGTTGCTGAGAGGCTTCCGCTAGGCGGCGGCCCTTTTCTGTAAGTTCAATCGGGCCGTAGGGTTCGGTGGCAGCGTAACCGTCGCGGACCAGCCGCCCGACGGTGCGGTTGACGGTGGCGTTGCTGACCCGGAACAGTTTGACCAGGTGAACGGCGCGGCATGCGCCTTCCTGCTCGCAGATGCTGGCGATGGCTTCTACATAGTCTTCAACGAGTTCCGTCGCATGATCGGAACGTGTCCGCGAGAACTGATTCGTCCGTTTCCCCGCCAAAGTCCTTCTCCCAGAATTCATATTCGCCTGCACTTGACGAAAGTTTAGCATCGGCTACATTTGCAGGAGTTTAGCGCATGCTACACTTTTGGTCGTCCTGCTTTATCCGGCAAAGAGAAACGCGATGAAACGCTCTGTCCGCGGTTTTACGCTTGTGGAACTGCTTGTTGTGATTGCGATTATCGGTGTACTGGTTTCGTTGTTGTTGCCCGCGGTGCAGGCGGCGCGGGAAGCGGCCCGGCGTTCCCAATGTGCTAATAACTTAAAGCAAATTGGCCTCGGACTACATAACCATCACGATGCGTTCCGTCGGCTACCACCAGGCTATAAGTCTTACGCAACGTCCAACGGTTCTGGACCTGCGTCGGCCAGTATCGATCCTGATACGTGGGACGCGGCGCCAGGTTGGGGCTGGGCGGCGTTCATGCTGCCATACATCGAACAGAACAACGCCGCCGAAGCGATCAACTACACGCTACCCATCTGGGACTCGCAGCACCGGGCCGTGATTGCCAACCAGTTTCCCGTCTTTCTTTGCCCTTCGTCCAGCGGCGACCGCGAGGCGTTTGCCGTCCGCAACGAAAGCGGCGCCGCGATGAGTATGGGTGGATCGCAGGTGGTGGTAGGCCGTTCACACTATGTTGCCAGTCACGGCCAGGAATCGTGCTGGGGCGAATGCGGTTCTTCAACGACCGGCACCGTGTTTACGAACATTTACACCTCGGAGACGACAAGCGTTTCTATCAACGGCGATGCATCGCGGGTGGCCGACGGCCCGTTCTACCGCAACTCGCAGACACGCTTCGCCGATGTTACCGACGGCACGTCGAACACCATCTTCATAGGCGAACACTCCTCCAGCCTTAGTGAGAAAACCTGGGTGGGCGTAGTGCCGGGCGCATTCACGCACCCGCTGGTAAGTTCCCCGGAGAACGGCCCCGACGCGGCTGCCACGCTGGTGCTGGTGCATGCTGGACCTTCGGGCGGCGAACTGGATATCACTGGTGCGCCAATTATTCATCCCATCAACTTCCCGACGCTGCACGTGGGGCAGATGTTTTCAGAGCACCCCGGCGGCGGCATGGTTGGCTTCGGCGATGGCTCGACCCGATTTGTAGCAGATACAGTGGACCTGATCCTGTGGGCTGAGCTTTCAAGCATGAACGAAGGCGAAGCTGCTTCGCAGGGTGACCTGTAATGCCACGCAAATCTGCTTCAAGCCAGAAAAACTCGCCGGCGGTCTGGCTTGCCGGCGCCCTGTTGTTGATCATCGTGGCAGGGGCGGGCGCCTATTTTTTCTTCGACTGGGGCTACGGAGAAGTTAGCCCCACCGGCTACAAATTCGCCACGGCGCTGTTTTCCATCTGCAACCAGCAGGACGATGCCCGGCTGGCGATCCTTGTAGAGAAGCTAGAGCAGGCCAAAGCGGATGAGCAGTTGCAGCCCGATGAAACTACCTGGTTAGAAAACATCGTCCACCAGGCGCAGAACGGCCACTGGGATGCAGCCTCGAAAAACGCACGCCGTCTGATGGTGGATCAGCAGAAACGCTGACGGCCTGAGATTCTCCAGTTTTACATTTCGCACATTGCGGCAGTTTTTTCTGGAGTTTCTCGAAAAACAGGTCACCACTTCTTCTGCGTTGGTGATTGTAAGCATGAGAGCAACGATGGCTGCGGACCAAAGGTCTGCAGCGTGCAATTCTTTTCTGGCAGCTCTGAAAAACTCTTGTGCACATCGCCGCCTGGGCGTGCGGCGAATTTTACTTTTCTCAATGTGGAGATCTTTGAGATGCAAGTGTGGAAGAAACTGGCGATCGTATTGTTTATTGCCGCGTTCGCGACTCAGTCTGCGGAGGCCAGGCAACGCTACTTCTACTGTCACAATGGGCAGGCGTATTACTGCCAGCAACCAGAGAAAGTGACGGTCGGATGCTACGCAGTTTGCGAAGATTCTTCGGTCGTAAAGATTGAAGGCTTCCCTACCATCACACCGCAGTTGTGTGAACAGAAAGTTCTGGCGGCGGGAACTCCTACGATGACCATCGCTTCGGCGCCCCGGGGCGTTGATTCTGTTCTGTCGGACCCGGACCTCACGTGTTGCAGCGGCACACCCGGAGACACGCCTTGTACATTAGGACACGAGTGTCCCCATCAATTCCCTGACAAGAAGAATCTCCAGCCTTGCCATTGCCTGTCTGAATGGGACACCGAGGATATTAAGGGTGAAATTGGCAAGCTGAATATGCACTGCGAGAAAGTCTCTTTCTATGCCGGCATTGGCCGGGTCAATGCAACGGTGCCTGTACCGCAGATTTGCCGGATCGAATCCGAGGAGTATCGGTTCAAATCTACAACCATCAGCTTTGACTGCAACGCTCCGGGAATGAAAGAAGCAGATTGCGATGATGTGAAATGCAAAACTTTCAACCACTGCCAGAGATGCGAACTCCGGGCGTGCGAAATCTGCCAGCGGGCATCCCGGTGCGTGCAGTTCTGCGAACTGAAGGATCGAATGGGTGAAGTGGTTATCGCTGTCCGCCGCGGTTCAAAGGATACAGATCCCCTGCGTGCCGATGTCGTGATCGGCTACAAGGGCAACCACAACATGGACCTTCATGCCTACCCTGAAAACATGGTTCTTCTGCAGAACGCTACGGAAGAAGAAATCAAAAATCAGTTGAAACTGCCTGCCCTCTCATTGCAGAAGATTGTTGATGATAGCAAGACCACAAATCTCAAGGGTGTTATTGACGGCAGCGATAAGAATCTCGACGGATAAAATCGCAATCTGATAACAAACGTTAGTTTGTAACGCAAAAAGGTCAGAAGCCCGCAGTTTCCTTTCGCCACCACGTTTCTTATGCGTGGTGGCGATCTTCATCTACGGAAATTATATGAAGACTTGCATTCTAAGCCTGACGATTCTTAGTGTTTTTCTTTTATCGCAAAACCGCGTTTGCTTGTCACAGGACAGTCCGCCAGAGCCACCAGGATCTGCAGAAAGTGACCTGTTAACTGCAATTGCGGATTTGAAGATCAAACCAGCCATCATCGCCGAAAGCCGTAAACGCGATCCAGACGCTTCTCTGCGGCGCAGGACTGAGATTCACACCATACAACGCATCAACCGCAAGCCGCAGATACTTGGTGCAGCAGAGACCGGGCAGCTACTTTGCCTGGATTTCAATCAGCCCCAGTTGCACTTGCGGTGTATTGAACTGGCCGCCCGCTCGTTAGAAAACGCATCTCCAAAACATTCGGCAAGGTTGAATGAGGTGATCTGGCAGGAGGTGGAGTATCTTCGATTGTCCAAAGCAGACGAGCATTTACAGAAGAAAGCCCGCCAGATCACAGAACGCCTGGCGCCGCGGCGGTTTACTCCGCCGGAGAAGCTCTTTCAGAATGCCCGCAAGACATTTGAAGAAGGATACGCGTTTCATATCCGCGAGGCTTTTACGTCGGCGCCGCAGCTGAAACCTGGCAACGGATTCACTCGATTGAATTTACCGCTGCACTACATCCGTTCGCACAAGTTCCCACCACGTGGCTGCCGGGTGGTAACGGAGTTGCTGTTCAAAGTCGGCGGTGAAGATCGGTTATTGAGCCATCGTACGGACTTCCAACCCTGTGCGTTTACAACAGGCATGCTGAACGCAGAGTTTCTGGTGTTCGGCAATCTCGAGATGGAAGAGCCGCCCGTGCTGCTCATCTACGTCACGCCGCAATTCGCCAGCGGCCCACGCAGCGTACCTGCTAGTAACATGCTGGTCATCCCTCTTCAGGTGAAGCAGCCGCCTAAGGAAAAACTCCAGGCTGCCCGCTAGATACCCTGCTGGAAACCACACGTTTGCGTGTTACCTGTCTTTCCAAGGCTCGCCATTTATATGTGAAGAACCTGCCAGCAGTCGTTGACAGGTTTTTTACCTGACAACTAAAATGGCGGGTTTTCCTCAATGTGCATGCCCGTGCGGACTTATGGCGCCGGGTGGCTGGAGAGACGGGGTTTGGACGAAGCAATCCGCAAAGCCGATACGCTGATCGAGGCCTTAGGCTGGATCCGCCGCTTCCGCGATAAAATTACGGTCATCAAGCTGGGTGGCAGCGTGATGGAGCAGCCCGATGCGCTGAACCACGTGCTGCTGGACATTCTTTTTATGGAAACCGTCGGCATGCGGCCCGTGGTCGTGCACGGCGGCGGCGCCGCCATTAGCCGGGCGGCGAAAGAAGCCGGGATCGAAGCCCGCTTTATTCAGGGCCGCCGTTATACCGACGATGCCA
The DNA here is from genome assembly GCA_965233625.1 of Pirellulaceae bacterium. GTDB lineage: Bacteria > Planctomycetota > Planctomycetia > Pirellulales > Pirellulaceae. The sequence continues at coordinate 3,545,344 of OZ247499.1, read as the reverse complement.
CGCTGAAAATCGTCGAAGAAGTGTTGGCCTACGAAACCAATGAGAAGATTGCCGGGCTGATCGAAACCATCGGCGGCCGCGCGATGAATCTCAACTTCCGCAGCACCAACGTGCTGACCGGCGAGCGGCTGACGATCAAAGACGACGCGGGCAACGACGTTGATCTGGGCCACGTCGGCCGCGTGACAGAAGTCGACCGCCTGACGATTGAGAATCTGTGTTACGCCGGCCAGGTGCCCGTGATTCCTTCGATGTGCGTCGACGCCAACGGCCAGAAGCTGAACGTCAATGCAGACACCGCCGCCACCGCCGTGGCACAGGCCCTTGGCGCCGAGAAGCTGATTATGCTCAGCGATGTAAAAGGCGTGATGCTTGACAAGGACGACGACTCCACCCTGCTGCACTCGCTGGCCGAAAGTGAAGCCCGCAAGTTGATCCGCGACGGTGTGATTGAAGCAGGCATGATCCCCAAGGTGGAAGCGTGTCTAGAAACGCTGCATCGCGGCGTTGGCAAGGTTCACGTTATCGACGGCCGCATCCGGCATTCGCTGCTGCTCGAAATCTATACCACCAGCGGTGTCGGCACAGAGATTGTGAAAGACCCCGCGAACTCTTAGCCGCCCGCAGCCATCCATTCAGGCATCTCCAATTCCGGCACACCGCCCGTTTGAAAGAACACATGGCTACCGAAAGCACGACAAGTTCCGCCGATACCATTGAGCTGTTCAAGCAGTATGTGATCCCCAACTACGGACGCTACCCCGTTAATCTGGTGCGTGGCGAAGGATCGGAAGTGTGGGATAGCGAAGGCCGCCGCTACCTGGACCTGTTTCCCGGCTGGGGCTGCAATCTGCTGGGACATTGTCCACCGGCGGTTGTCGCTGCCGTGCAGGAGCAGGTTGCAACCATGATCCATGTGCCCAACACCTGGCACATTCACGCACAGGGCCACTGGGCGAAACTGCTTTCTGAACGTAGTTTCGGCGGTCAGGCGTTCTTCTGTAACTCCGGCGCCGAAGCGAACGAAGCGGCGATTAAACTCGCCCGCCTGCATACACCCGCCAACAAATACAAGATCATCACCTTCGAAGGCGGCTTCCACGGCCGCACCCTCGGCGCCACATCCGCCACGGCGCAGCCCAAGTATCACGAAGGACTTGGCCCGCTGGTTGCCGGTTTTTCCTACGCGCCTTTTGGTGATCTGGAAGCGGTCAAAGAACTGATCGATGACGAAACCTGCGCCATTATGATCGAACCGGTGCAGGGCGAAGGCGGCATTCAACTGCCTCCCGATGGTTTCCTGCAGGGGCTCCGTGATCTGGCCGATGAGCACGGCTTGCTGCTGATCTTTGACGAGGTGCAATCCGGTTCGGGCCGCACGGGCGAATGGTTCGCCTATCAGCACTTCGGCGTGACGCCGGATGTGATGACGCTTGCCAAGGCGCTGTGTGGCGGGATTGCCGGCGCCGCGATGCTGACCACGGCGGAGATTGCTCCCAGCCTGCGGCCCGGTATGCATGCTGCGACTTTCGGCGGCAACCCCATCGCCGCGCGGGCGGGCATCGCCACGATAGAAACCATTGAGAGAGAAGGGTTGCTGGAGCACGCACGCGAATTGAGCAAGCTGTTCAAGACGCGGTTTGAAGAACTGGCCGGCAAGTGCGACCTGATTGAAGAAGTCCGCGTGCTGGGCTTGATGATTGGCATTCAGCTCAATGAGCCCGGCGCCCCTATTGTGCAGCAGTGCCTGGACCGCGGTCTGCTGATTAACTGCACGCAGGGTTCGGTGATCCGGCTGTTGCCCGCGATGAATCTGACGGTGGAGCAGGCAGAAGAAGGGTGCGACCTGCTGGCCGATGTACTGCTTAACGCACCGGGAGAAGACGATGCGTCATCTGCTGACACTGTTTGACATTACTGCGGACGAAGCACGCGAGATCCTAGAACTCGCCAGCAGCATGAAACGCACGTTCGAAGCCGGGCGCCGCGATCCGCTGTTCCCTGGCCGCGTGCTTGCGTTGCTGTTCGAGAAACAATCGCTGCGCACCCGCGTCAGCTTCGAAGCAGCCATGACGCACCTGGGCGGCTCCGCGCTGTTTTTGGGCGAAGATGTAGGCTGGGGCAAACGCGAGTCGGCCGCAGATTTTTCCGCCGTCATCAGCCAGTACGTCGATGTCATCGTCTGCCGTGCCAAGGCGCACAAGCGGGTGGAGGAACTGGCGCAGTTCGGCAGCGTGCCCATCATCAACGGGCTGACGGATATCGCACACCCCTGCCAGGCGCTCGCCGATCTGTTGACGTTAAGCGAGGTCGCCGGCGGCGTGCAGGGTAAGAAGCTGGCTTATGTCGGCGATGCGAACAACGTGGCCCGCAGCCTAGTCACGCTCTGTGCGATGTTAAACACACGGTTCGCTATCGCCGCGCCCGAGGGCTACCAGTTTGACAAAGCCTTCATCGACAAGGTCCGCGAAAAGTATCCCCGCGCTGAAATTCAGCAGACCACCGACCCGGTCGAAGCCGTCGCCGGCGCCGACGCCGTCTACACCGACGTCTGGGCCAGCATGGGGCAGGAAGCCGAGCAGGAAGTCCGCGCGAAAGCCCTCAGCCCCTATCAGGTAAACGGCGCCCTGCTCAAGCACGCCGCACCAACAGCCTGCTTCCTCCACTGCCTCCCCGCCCGCCGCGGCGAAGAAGTCACCGACGAAGTCATGGACGGCCCGCAAAGCGCCGTCGTCAGGCAAGCCGCCAACCGCATGCACGCCCAGAAAGGCGTACTAGCCTGGATCCTGCGGCAGTCGAATAAACAGGTGCAGTAGTGGTCATAGCGACTCTTCGCAAATCGGTCGGAAACGGCGGGTAGCACTCGCGTACATCGGAGTGCGGGAGTCAGGCAGTTTTGAAATTGAGAGTCTTTCGCGCTTATCTGGTGACCCGTTTCGTTATTTATCGATCTTGATCCGCATCGAGAGCATCGCATTTTTACGGGCGGCTGCATTAGCAATGTCCTTCAGGCGGCTTCAGTCTCAATTCGAACAATGGTCGGCATTTCTTGCTGCGAATGTTGATTCGACCGCTGGTCTATCTCGCCTGTCGGCGCAACTGGCGTCGGCTGACCGGTTCGATGATCTGCTTCAACGTGGCGTATCCGATGCCGGCGACTCGATTGTTGAGCTTTCATCTCTCGACGAACTTGAATGGGCGTTTCTCAAATCGCTCGTTGAGCGGTACTCGATGGAATGGGAATCATACTTTGATCCACTGATTTACGTCGGGTATCACCAGGAAAAAGATCGTCGAACGTGGACGCCTTCAACTCTGCCGATGACGGACCATGACATGTCCAGGCCCCACGTCGTCATTCACTTCTGGGCGCCATGGAACATGTGCGACCGGGAATTTGACGCGAACCTCCGTCCCGTGGTCCGGCGACTACAACGTCAGACTGCATTTCGGTCAATCAATGTTAATTCGCCATTGTGTGCTGACGCCTTCACGCAGGATGATGCGTTGAACGTTCCTACGTTGGCGTTCTACAATAACGGTCACCGGCATCATTCGACGGCCGGTATACGAACAACGGCTGACATCGAAGACGAAATCAGCGGTTGGCTCGCCGATTCAAACGCCCGATAACAATGCGATGCCCGATCACACGGATGAACTTGTCGTAGCGCGGGAATCTTTGGCCGAAGGCTGACAATGGCATGAACCTGGAGCTACCGACAGCGAGACGCTAACCCAACTGAATGACATGAAAAACGATGCTGGAACGCTACGCGACATTTCACAGATTTGGAACTGTGAGAACGCATTCAGTTATCAATGCCCACGTCAGTGGTCGGCGCTCACAAAGACGGGCGTCCCTGGGCAACGATATTGTGAGGCTTGCGGTGAAAACGTCACGCTTTGCAAAACTGCCGATCATTTTGTCGAACTTGGTAACGCCGGCAAGTGCGTCGCGATTCCGGATGGCGTAGGGCCGTCCGCAATGAACATGATGATGCTCGGACGACCGTCCCCGGAGCAAGTCGAGAAGCTAGAACAACGAAATAAACGGTGCAACGAATGGTGGGCCCAAGCGATTGATGCGGATCCCAAGTTTGCACCAAATGCATTCAGATTGATCAAGGAACAACTGGAAGACTATCCCGAAGAATAGTTGAGCAACACTCGCGCGCATTGGAGTACGTGGGTGGGGCATTTTGAAGTTGAGAGCCTTTCGCGCGTACCTGCTGACGCGTGACATTATTCGCATTAGCCATGACATTTGGTCGCTACGCAAAGTGTGACTCCTGCGGTCAGACGCAGGCAATCAGAACCACGTTGATCTACGTCTACGTTTTGCACAACAACCAGCAAATACCGGGTTGTGCAATTCCAGCATGGTGCTTTGATTGCGGTGGAATCCGGGACGCGGAACGACTGCCGACATTGGAACGACTTGGCCAACTGCTGGTTAACTTAGAGTCAAACGGGCTCGATCGACAAGCATTGAAAGACAAGGCAGCGTTTCTAAAGATCGATCTTGATCCGCACCGAGAGTATGCCAAGGAACTTGCGCAGCGTCGCGCTGTGCTGGATTGGCGTTCAAATCGCGTTTCCCCACCGCGTTGTCTTGTTTGCGGTGGAACCAATCATTCGCCAGTACAATGCGTCGATACAGGTTTCGAACACCCCGGATGTGGCGGCGTGTTCAGAACGGAGCAGACATTCCACAGTTATCAGGGGGTCTACTGGGAGGTCGACAGCGAAGGCAACCGTTTACCCGGAAAAAGCGTTTGACCATGCCGTGCCCGCGGAGCACGACTGGTGAAGCTGTTCAAATCTAAGACCCAATCGCGTCGGGCAACCCTTTGTGTGGGGTGCTGGCGCCGGAGCCGAGGATGAAGGCCTGGTCGAAGAAGATGTCTTTGTTGTTCTTGAGAAACACGCGGACGCGGACGCACCAGCCGATTTTGACGATGGTGCCGTTGTAGCTGAGCGGGCTCTTGGGCAGTACGGTTTCGAAGCAGTGAAGCTGGCGGAGGTCGCCTTCGTCGGCTTCGGCAGGCGTCCGGCGGTGGAAGGCGTGCACCTGCAGATCTTCGTCCCCTTTGCCGGAAGTCCGCCACAGCACCGAAGCTTCCGTGGCTTTGATTTCGGCAGCCGTTTCCGCTTCTATCTGATACTCGCACCGCAGCGTGTCGCCCGGCTGAAAGATCTTCCGCGGGTCGTCAATCGTCAAGCTAATAAGGGGCCGCAAAGCTGCATCCTAAGGGGTTGATGTTGGTTGACGGCGCCTGGTTTTCCGCGTGCCTGAAACATGCTTTCCGTTGCGGTCCGCCTCGCCACCGCCCGGCGCCGGTGGATAAACGATAAGCGGAAAGTTGCGTTCAAACGGCGGCCAGCCCTCGGCGACACCACGCACGACCAGACGCCAACTAATGGCGTTGTGACGGCTCTGGAAAGAGTGCATGGCATCGGCCGGTATCTGCAGCGTGACGGTTTCTTCAAACGGGTCGGCAGGTTCCACTTGCAGGCGTTTTTCGATCAGCAGCCGCTGGGAATACACTTGATGCCTTTCGGTGCGGGAGTCGGTGCCCTGCTGATAGGTGGCTTCTTCGTCGCACGTGAGCTGCAGTTCCAGCACCTTCAGTTTCATCCGTCCGGTCTGCACCAGGTGAGCTTCGTATTCGTTGCCCGGATACAGAGGTAGCTGCGAGATCTCTACATACGTAGGCCCGATGCTGGTGTAACGCAGCAACTGGCGGAACACCATCACCAGCCCCCACACACCGATCGCTGCGAAGGGCGGTGTGAGTAGCGTAAGGAACCAGTCGGCGTTGCCTGCCATGTGCTTCTGAACGGTCAGCACGATCATGGTTGCCGAGATGGAATTCCAGAGGGCGGAACCCGTCGTGAAAATCACCACCCGCCAGGCGCGACCCTGTACGGAATGTGGCAGCCGGTAGGTAAGCCTTACGCCGGGGCTATCGGTCAGGGCCGGATCGTGGCTGATGCCGGGGTACTCACCTGCCTGCGCGCTGCGCTGCTGCAACGGGTCGATGGTGTTGGCGGTATTTACCAGGGCCGAGCGGCGTTCGGTCGACGCGCCGGCCATAAACAGCGTGCGGACAAGCCCACCGCCGCCCAGTACAATGAACGTGGTCAGCGTCAGCACCGTCAGCCACACGGGCCAACCTGCTACATAGCCTTCGGCGCCGGGGATCAGCCACTTCACCGAGATCAGCGTGACGAGGAGCACCGATCCGGCCAGAAACAGAATGGCCAACAGCACCGCCTCGCTGACGCTGCCAAGCAGCTTCGAGCCGGTGCGGCGGTCGCCGCGTTTCTTCTGAAAAAAGCCGGTTAGCCACGCCACAAATACTGCTCCGCTGGTCCGCAAACTTGACTCACAACTTGCATTGTACTCCAATCGCCCAATCCTTGAATCGCCAGTTGCGGACAACTGCCCAAGTTTCCGGGGTGATCACGCACACCGCGCCGGGCAGTGCCAGTGAGCATCTTCCATACACAACAAGGTAAATTGATGCATTCTCCATATAACTTCGCCAACGTGTTTCTGGCACTGGTTTTTTCCGCCACGGCGCTGCTGCAAACCGCCGCGGCGGGCGACTGGCCGCAGTTGCTGGGTCCGCAACGCAATGGGGTGGCGCCGGGCGAAGAACTGGCAACGCGGTGGCCGGCCGATGGGCCCAAGCAGTTGTGGACGGCGCCGCTGGGCAGCGGTTTTTCTTCACCTGTGGTCGGCGGCGGGAAGCTGATTGTTTTTCACCGCACGGGTTCTAACGAACGCGTGCAGGCGCTGAATCCCGCCACGGGCGAGCGGCTGTGGAAGACGGATTTTCCCGCCACCTACCGCGCGACGGTCAGCCCGGACGCCGGTCCGCGGTGCTCCCCTGTGATCCACGACGGCAAGGTCTATCTGTTCGGCGCCGCGGGCGACTTGCACTGCGTGGCGCTGGCAGACGGCGGACGCGTCTGGAGCCGCGATGTTTATGGTGACTACAACGGCGATGAAGGCTACTTCGGCGCCGGGAGCACGCCGCTGGTCGCCGGCGGCAAACTGCTGGTGAATGTAGGTGGCCGTGATGCAGGGATTGTCGCGTTCGATCTGAAGACCGGCAAAACACTCTGGAAAGCGACGAAGGAAATCGCAAGCTATTCGGCGCCTGTACTGGCCAACCTTGGCGGCCGCACGATGGCGATCTTCCTGACGCGTTTGAATGTTGTAGCGGTTGATCCCGCCAACGGAGCGGCGAAAGTGCTGGCGCAGTTTGGTCGTCAGGGGCCAACCGTCAATGCGGCGACGCCGCTGGTCTTCGGCCGCAATATCTTTGTGACCGCAAGTTATGGCATCGGCGCCAAGCTGCTGGAAACACCCGCAAGCGGCGACCTGAGCAAAACCCGTACGGTCTGGGCCAGCGACATCATCTCCAGCCAGTTCGCTACGCCGGTCTATAAAGACGGCTATATCTACGGCTGCGATGGCCGCCAGGACGGTGGCGGCGTGTGTCAGTATCGCTGCATCGATGCGCAGACCGGCAAGCAGAAGTGGAGCATCGACAATGTGCCGGTGACGCACACGATTCTTTCCGGCGACAAACTGCTGCTGGTCGATACGGACGGTGGGCTGAAACTGGCCAAGGCGACGCCCACCGGGTACGAAAAGATCGCCAACGCAAATCTACTACCCGAGGGCAGCGAAGCACTGGCGCCGCCCGCCTTATCCGGCGGTCGGTTATACGTCCGATCTTCGCAGGGCGCCAGAGGCACGTTGCACTGCTTTGCCGTCGGGAAGTAGCGGCGCCCGGCGGAATTTGCTTGATATTCCTTCGCGGCTGCCTTACACCCTTTGTAATGGGGCTTAGTGCATCTTGTATTGGAAGGAATCTGAAATGCAACGTATTATCTTCGCCGCGCTGACACTGTTGCTGGTCTCCGGCACTCTCGAGGCTCAGTCGCCGTCTCACGATACGCTGGTCATCAAGTGCGAAAACGCAGTCGCCCGCGCCAAGCTACAAACCGGCGCCGAAGCCACGCTTGCCGCCGTCCGCAACACCTGGGACGTGACGGGCCATGTTGCCCAGGGTCCGATTCGGATTGAATATACACCTTCAGCGGATCAGCCGGCTGGCTATGCGACCTTCCGTCTGGGAGAGGATGGTCCGCCTGCAGATGTGCAGGTGAAATTGCGGGGCGACCTTTCTTCCGTGGCCAAGAACGAACTGCCGCGTCAGTTGACCCACATCGTGCTGGCTTCTCAATATGGCGCCGGTCCGCGGTGGGTTGAGATGGGAACCGGGCTGCTGGCCGAGAGTAAGAAGCAACGCCGGAAGAATTGGCAGAAACTACGGTCGTACCGTAACACGGGCAAACTGCTGCCGCTTGGCGAGTTGCTGGCCTATATGCAGTACCCGTCTTCCAGCGAAGATCTGAAGACGATGTATGTGCAGTCGTTGGGACTGACAAAGTTTGTCATCGAGAATCACAGCCGCCATGCACTGCTTGCCGTTGCGGTGGAAAGCACGGGCGGCAAGATCAGCCACGCCGTCGAGAAGCATCTGGGGTATCGCAGTATCGGCGATTTCGATGTGGCGTTCCGGCAATGGCTGGCCGACCGGTTCGCAGAATAACCGGCCGGCGATGGGTACGGGTATGGTAGCAACCTGAGCTTCGCAAGTGCTGCAGAAAGCGGAATGCTGTACCCCCTCACCCTAACCCTCTCCCCGGAGGGGCGAGGGGACCAGATGTGGCGTGTGGATAACGCCACAACGGCTGGCGATGATCCAGTTGTGGGCGCTACTTCACGTACTTATCGTACTGCGCCTGCAACTCGGCGACGCTGGGGGCGTCTCCTTGCGTGATGCGGAAGCGGTATTGCAGCTTCAGGGTTTCGCCTTCTTTAACCGGCTTCACAAAGTAGTTGCCGAAGCGGCCGTAATCGCGATACGCGGAATAGACAGAGTCGCTGGGGTTGGAAGGATGACGCATGTGCTGCACGGTATACTTCTCGCCGTTTAACTCATAGGTCATGGCGACCCAGGGCAGGTCTTTGTCTTTCTTCGGATCGATGCCTTCTTTGTGGAAGGTGTATTTGGCGGACTTGTTGCCCACCACATCGTTGTGGGGACGGTACTGAACGCCCGCGTGCTCCGGGTCGCCCTTTAGCAATACGTCGCCGCCGACAGGGGTCAGTTCGCTGGTCCAGTCGCACAGCAGGTAGGCGTCACCAGAGTGATGCACGGTGACGGTGCGTTTCTCTTCGATGGCGGTTTTATCGGTGTCCACATTCCAGTGGATCAGGCTCGAAAGCGTTGCCTGTTTGTCGTCCGATTTCTGTTCGAGAAACTTCTGATGGATCTGGCGGGCGTTGCCCTTCATGTGCCACAGATCGTACGTTTTGCCGTTGTACTCCATCCGGGCAAAGCCCACGAAGATGCCACGATGGTGGGTGAACTTGCCGCCGGGCCCCTTCGTAATGGGCTTACCCGCCGGGTTCAGCACATGGTGATAAACCTTGTAGGTGTTATGCACCGTGGTCGCGTCGGTGGTGTCGTAATCGTACATGTACCGCAAGACCGGCTGGCTGTTGCGGGTGATGTCGTACTGCCCTTTGGTCTGCTGCTTTTCAGCGGCGACGGCTGATGCTGCTAAAAGGGTGATGATGGTGAAGCAAGAAAGTAATCGCATTGTTGGTCCTTAGGTTATGGTGGGAGTGATCGCGAGGCGTTGCCGGGCTATTTTTCCGGCGTGTACTTCCGCGAGCTAAGTTCGCCGGCGCCGGGGAAGTCTTCGGGAATTTTCTGGGTGACTTTGCCGGTGGCGGCCCATTCGGCGCCGCGTTGAATGCTGACGATAAAGCCGACGCATTCCTGCGAATCAACACCGTGGCCCATGGGCGTGTGGAAGATGCGGCCTTTACCGTAGCTGAGCGTCATCAGCATGGGTTCGTGCCGTCCACTGCCTTTGTACTTTTCTTTGTCCGCATAGGCAGTCGCCAGGATGGTCATGTTTTCGCCGGGGCCGCGGAGGAAGTCGTACAGTTCATCTTTGGCGTGTAGCCATTCACGCGGCATACCCTTAGTGATTGGATGGTCCGGGTTGCGGACGATGATGCTGAACGGATGCTGGGGCCCGTGATGGCCGCCACGTCCGGCGGATGTATCGCGTACGACTTTGCCATTCTGATCCAGGTAGACATACGGTCCGGACTTCTCATTGCGTCCGCCCCAGCCGCCCAGGCCGATGATTTCGTTGTACTCTTTCCAGTTGCCAAAGGCGTTGTTGGCCGCATGCACCACGACCAGGCCGCCGCCGCCCTTTACATAATCAACAAACGCCTTCTGCGTCTCTTCTGGCCACGGCGCGCCGTTGTAGTTAGTGACGACCACGTTGTATTTGCTGAATTCGGGCTTGAAGTCCGGATCAACGCCGTTGGGCTTGGTCGTGGCGACATCGACGGTGAATAGCCCGGTCTGTTCCAGGTAGCCTTTCATCATTTTGGTCGTTGTCGGCCAGACACGGTGATTGTTCTGCCCTTCAACAATTAACGCCGAAAGCTTCTCGCCAGCGCTGGCAGCCGCGCAGGCGAGTGATAAGAACATGAAAGCGGCGGCAAGAACACGGATTCGCACAGTAAGGGTTCCTTGAACGTCGTTGTGGGAGTTGTGTGGGTGGGCTTTAGACCCGCTATTCTACCAACGCAGTATGCCGGGCGGTAGCAATTACCTGTTGCTGTGAAAACGCCTTCAGAACGACGGCTGATCGCTGCATGGCCGTACAACCCTGGTAACCGGCAAATGCACCCCTCCTGACCCAAACCGCCGCTTGCACGTAAGATACCGTCCACGAGTCTGTGTCCAATAGCGGACTATCCTTGAAATACAGCGGCGTTTTGCCGTGTTTTGATAGATTAGCGAGCGAGAACTGTTTTGCGTTGTTTTGCGACGATACTGTTTGTTGTATTCACCCTTCTTGGGGTAAACGCCTGGGGGCAGGCTGCGCCGGCCGACGCGCCGCCCGATGGAGCGGCGGGCACGTCCAGCGAACCGGAAGTAGCGCGCTACGAACGCGAACTGGCAGCCCGGCTGGTGGAAGCCTCCAAAGCGGAGCAGGCTGAGGCAGCCCAGCTGCAACAGGTGCAGCAGCTGGAGGCGAAGCTGGAAGAAGCCAAGCTGGGCGGCGATGCAGCCGCGGTGGAAGCCGCCACGCAGATGCTGAAAACGGCGCAGGAGATGCTTACGCGACTGAAGGCCAATACGCGCGCGGCGAAAGAACTCTATGACCAGACCAGCGCGAAGCTGGAGATCGCCCGCCAGAACGCCGCCCTGGAATCGAAGAAAACAACCAATGGCGCGGGCGGCAAATCGGCGACACCCTTTGATGGGGTGTTAGAAAAAAGTGATCGCGTGACGCAGGCCACCGAAGAGGCGGAACTGGCGCAGAAGAAGACGCAGAACCTGCAGAAGCAACTTCAGACGCTGTTGAAGCGTCAGCAGGAAATCCGCACCGCAGCCGACCGGCTGGCGCAACAGTTAACCGCTCCGGACATCAACACGGAACAACGCCAGCAGCTATGGGACGAACGGCAGCAGTACGCCCGCGAAGACCGGCGCGTCTCTGACGAGATCCATCGCCTGCGTGAGGACATTCTGGTTGCTGAAGCGACGCAACATATCAAAGAAGAATCGGCCCAGGCCGAGACGCTGTCGTTTGAAACCTGGAAATACAATCTCATTCAAACGGTCATTCTGTTTGTCGCGGTGCTGTGTGCGTTGTTCGCCGTGCGGTTCTTCTTTGTCCGCCGTATCCGCGACCCGGGCCGGCGATATTTCTTCAATAAGTCGCTGTCGGTGCTCACCAGTCTGCTGCTGGTTGGCGGGCTGGCGTTGATCTTCGCCGGGCAGTTTGACAACCTGCTGACGCTGCTTGGTCTGGCGGTGGCTGGTTTGACCATTGCGCTTCAGGAAGTAGTCGCCAGCTTTGCCGCGTGGTTCTTCATCCGCAGTCAGCGGGGCTATCGCAATGGCGACTGGGTGCAGATCGGTGAACATTTTGGCGAAGTGATCGACATCGGTTTCCTGCGCACCACGCTTAAACAGTATCAGCACATGGCCAACGACGGGCGCCCCGACGGTGGTCTGCCAACGGGCGGTCTGGTGGTGCTGATGAACAACGCCGTGTTCAAAAGTCCGTTGATAAACTACACCCGCGAGTTCCCGTTCGTGTGGGTTTCGCTGCGGTACAATGTCACGTTTGAAAGCAACTGGGAGCGTGCCCGGGAAGTCATTCAGGAGGCGCTCGAAGCGGAAGTGGAAATCACAGACTCCGCCCGTCAGGCCCGCGAACACTACGAAAACATGGCGGAAAAATTCGTCGTAAAACAGGACAGTCTCGAACCGGTTGTCCGCACCTGGACCGCCGGCACCGGCGTGGAACTAAACGCCCGTTTCCTGGCCCATCCACGCCGCCGGGCGCACCTGATTGACAAAGTGAACCTGCAAATCCTGCGCGAGGTCACGCAGTCGGACGACATCCGCTTTGCCTACTGGACGGTCCGCTCCATCAGTACGAACAAACCGCCAGAGCAGCAATCGCAGCGCGAAAGCGAAGTGCTCTCGCGTAATTAAGCCGTGGTTTGCGGCAGTGCGGCAGACAATTGACGGTTCTGGTTAGAATATCGGCCTTCAACTATTGCCAGCGGAGCCGCTATGAAACTGATTTCCTGGAACGTCGCCGGATGGTCGGGCAGAACTACGCAGCAGGCAGAATGCATCACCGGGTGGCAGCCGGACCTTCTAGCAATCCAGGAGGTTTCCCGGAAAAGCCTTTCGCAGTTCACACCGCTTCTTGCGGCACAAGGACTCACGCATTCCGGGCATTCGCTTTCAGAAAGTGAAACCCGCAAGAAGGGAGTAGCGGTATTCTCCCGCTGGCCCCTTCAGACGTATCAGGCGTTTGAAGTTCCGTTTTCGCGATCCACATATTCCGCGTTCGTTGCGCACTCCACGCTGCGATTTGCCATTCACAACGTGCACATCCCTAACGGCAGCACGCACAAGTGGAAGAAGATCGAAACCTTTGAGGGGGTGTACCGGGGCCTGGAAAAGGATCTGGAAACGAAGCACATACTCTGTGGCGATTTCAACAGCCCGCAGCATGAGCGTGATGACGGGACGGTTGTCGTCTGGGGTGAAAGGATCACGGACGATGGTTCGATCAAGATCCGCGGCGACCGTCGTTGGAGAGATGGCGAAAGTCTGTTCTTCACCGGGCTGCCAGCGCTCGGGATGCCTGATACCTACCGCCGCTGCAATGGCTGGGAGGTCCAGGAGTTCAGCTGGTTCTCTAACCGTACGAAGGGCGAGGCGCCGTCGCGGCGGTTTGATCATATCTTCGCCACAGAAAGCTTGCAGCCATCCACCTGCTGCTACCTGCACGAAGGACGCGAGCAGGGACTGTCCGACCACTCCGCCATCGCAGCGGTGTTTATGCTGAATGATGCAGCAAGCATTTCGTAGGTGGGGCTTAAGCGTTTTAACAATTAATAAGTTACGCCGCCGAGTAGGCCAAGTAGTCGCTCAACGCCTTGTTCGATGCACCACAATTCGGCTGTTTCTCCTCCAGCCAGTCCGCCCCAAGAAAGGCCCCAACTCGCAATTGCGGATCTGGCGCCGCCGGGAATCTGGTAGCCACAATCTTGCATCCAGAATGAATCCTCAGTCGGATCGAACTCAACATCCCAATGCTGAAGACTGCACCAGTCGTACGCGTCCACATGGTCGTCGTAGATAGAATGCCATTCCGACAGTTCCTGCGTGGTGAGAAACACGGGGTTGGGATACTGCGCCGGCCAAGACCTGAGTAACAACGGCAGCACCGCAAGCGGCGCGGTGAAGATTACGGCGCCGTATTTGCCAGCGTGTGGTGCTCTTTCATCGGGTCCGATCTTCGGCTCTAGAATCCGCCGGCAGATCCAGTCGTCGCTCGACAACTGGCTATCGGTTGGCAGCGGAGCGGAGATGCGTTTCTCTCTTTCGAAATCCAGCAACCGGGGAAACCATTCTTCAAAAGCCCGGGATGCCGCTGTCCACTCATTCAGGAAGTACCGCGCAAAGTCCAGACCCTCTTCGGATGCAAGGCGTTCCATGCTGGCAACGGATCGCCCCAGCCTTTCGATCTCCTTAACCATGTCCGGGGGTAGTTGCACTTGTATGATTTCCCTGTAACTAGATTACCGGGCTCCAGCGTTTTGCCGTGGTATGAACAGGTAATAAAGACCGTATCCAGCGAGGAGCACCAGTCCGCAGAATGCCCCGGTCGCACCAGCGAGGGCGACGTTGGGAAACAACGCTTTCTCAACGCCAACGGTGAATGATGCGACAACCGTCCCGGCTGCTGCGAGCAACATCCCGAACACGTACAGGGCATTGCGCTGGTCCGTTGCGAAACGCTCGTCTTCCAGTTCCAGACCATCTTCGATCCGCACGACGGTTATACCGGGCAACGGTTTCACGGGTGAGTAGATATAAAAGAGAACCGTTCCTACTCCCAGGATGCCACCGGCATAGGCCGCGATAAAGATGCGGCACATGAACCAAATGGAAGTCAGAAGCGGCGTCCCAAGTCCGATTGCCATACCCATCTGCGAAATGCCTGCTAGACCAGCAATGACGGACATGTAGGCCACGTACCATAAAGCTACCTTCAGCGCTTTACGGAAACGGGTCCGCGCGTGCTTCCGCTTTCGATGAATACCTTCCGTGACGGAAGTTGAAGGCTTGAATCGCGCTTTAGGCTGAGGCTGCTTTCCTCTCTCATGTATAGACGAGAAGTCAGGATCTGGCATGAGTTGCTGCCCCCTTTCTCGCTAATTGATTTTCACCACGCCGCCTTTGATCGTCACGCTGGCGTCGCCGTTGAGTTTGGTGTTGGTGGCGGTGATATCGACTTTTAGTTTGCCGGTGATGGCGATCTGGCTGCCGGTGATGGTGACGCCTTGCTGGTCGATCTTCAGGCTGTTGGAGCCGACTTTGAGTTCGATGGCTTTGGCTGCTTCGGTGCTGCTGGAACCGGCCTCGACAGAGACGGTGTGGTCGCCGGTGGAGATCGTTAGTTCGTGATTACCTTTGTCCAGCGTGATGCTGCGGTCGCCTGTTTTAAGGGTCAGCGTGTCTTTGCCTTGATCCAGCGTAACGGTGCGGTCGTTGTAGATATCGACGGTCTGATCGCCGGCGTCACTGACGTCGAAGCCAACCTTCAGCGTATCGTTGTTTTTCACTTCGCGTGTGAAGTCACGTTCGGCGTGAAAGAAGACTTCTTCCTTACCGATTTTGTCGTCGAAACGCAGTTCGTTGAAGTTGCTGGCGGCGCCGCCATCGATGCTGCGTGTCTTCAGCCCCACCTGCGTATTCTTGTCGGGTAGTTTGTAAGGCGGCATGTTGCGGTCGTTGTAAACGCTGCCCGTGACCAGCGGCCGGTCGGGATCGCCATCTATAAAGTCGATCAGCACTTCGTGTCCTACACGCGGATGAAACACGCTGCCGAACTGGGCGCCGGCCAGGTTATGTGCGACGCGGACCCAGCAGGAAGACTTGTCGTCTAGCTTGCCGTCGCGGTCCCAATGGAACTGCACCTTCACGCGGCCGAACTTATCAACGTAAACATCCTGACCGGACGGCCCGGTGACAACCGCGGTCTGTAAGCCAGTGACACGCGGGCGGGGTGTGTCCGCCAGTGGGCGGAAAACGGTCTTGGCGGGAATGCAGGCGAAGTCGTTGAAATAGCCAACCGTTTCTTTCGCTTCAGAACTGGCTTTGGTGTCTGGTGCGTTCTCATCGTCCGAGAACTGAAACGGCTCCAGTGCTTCGTGCTTAACTTTGGTCAGCACGTACTCGCCGTTTTCCGGGCTGTTGGGATGCGAGGTAAGCTTGAACTTGTAGCCGGGCGACCAGCTGACGCAGTTGCTTTTGCCATCTGCCACATCGGTCTGCGCCTCGGCGCTTTCGATCCGCAGTCCGGCGAGGGTTTTGCCATCGTCGGCTTTGCCGAAGTTTTCTACGACGTCGTACTGCTCAAACTTGCTGGCGGCTTTGAACTCGACGACGGTATTCTCTTTCGACTCGAGCTTGGTCGTCGATGTCTCGAAGTTGTAGGAGTTTAACGTCACCTTGCCGGTCTTCAGTGTCCCGCGACGGCGCCAGACATCCACGCGCGGCTCGCCTGTAATGGCGGCTCCGTAACCTTCAAAACTGGCCTCGTAATCATCCGCCTTCAAGTAGTTGGAAACCTGATCGCCCAACACCATCGTGTGACGGCTTTTCTCGTGGCTGAAGAAATAGTAGATGCCAAACCGCTCCATTAGGCGCGAGGCGAAATCGAAGTCGGACTCGTTGTACTGCACGCAATATTCAAGCTTGGGATAGGTTCCCTTGAGCGTGTCCTTCACGTCCGCGATGTCGTGTTCATCAAACAACGCTTTGAGAATCTCCGGCGCCGTCTTGTCCTGAAAGATCCGCGAATTCTTCGTCAGCGAAAGCAGCCAGAACCAGGGTGCAATTTCAATCTCGTATTCGCGGTAACCGTCGGGCATGGGGTCCGCCTGCCCGGCGACAAAGGATGTGACGAACCCGTGGAACCACCGCGATTCAACATCGGCGCCATACGGAAAAACGCCCACGCTGCACTTTGTGCCCACCAGATCGCTGGCATCCACCCTGGCGGAGTCCGTTAACATCTGCACAGAAATATGGAACGGCCGGGAGATTTCTTCAACGCACTGCAGACGGGTGACGATCAGATCGGTCGAGTCGTAGGCCGACTCGATGGCGATGATCCGCTTTTCCTGCGAGAGTTCCATGCTCATCCTGCTTCATGCGATCAGATTGGTTGGCTTGCTACGCGATAATCTAATGCAAGCACTGTCGCACTGACAGATAACGCACCGCCGGCGCCAAAAAAAATGCACAAGCCGTGAAAGCTTGTGCATCTTGAGGTTTGTGGCAGCGGGGAAAGTCGCCGCGTTGTGAATTAGCCGCCTGCGTTAGCGGGCAGCGAGGTCGCCTGCCTTACCGTCTTCGAAGTTGAAGGCCAGCTTGCGGTGCTCTCCGCCAGATAGCGTAATGCGGCGCGACTGCACGACGTCGCGGCCATCCTGGTTGATGGTTACCGTGACGGTGTAGTCCTCCCAGGTCTCGCCGCGGCGAAGCTGCCGGGTGGCGAAGACGCGTGTCTTGCCCTTGGAAGGAGCATCGATACCGGCCAGATTGACCTTTGCGTTTTCAGGCACGTTCAGCGTGACCTGGGTGACCGTTTCCGGCGAAACTTCCAGCTTCTGCGGCTTGAAGTTGAATGCCAGCGACTCGACGCCGCCAGCGGTTGCGGAGACGGTTTTGGTTTCCTGCAAATGCTTGCCGTTCCGTTCTACCTCCGCGCGGACGCGGAACTTGTAGGTGGCGCCAGGTGCAACAGCCCCGGTGAAATAGGTGCGGCGGGTGCCGGTTGAGGTGGTGGGGCGGTCGTTAATGAACACCTGAGCGTCCTCTGGAACTTCAACGAGCAACCGCACGCGGTTATCCAGCACCGAAGAAGCCACGCTGGTGCGAATCCCAGCATCTGGGGCAACCTGGGTGGTTTTGCCGTCGAGCACAGTGTCGGTATCGCCTGCTGGAGCCGGGTCGGCTGCTGGCACAGGTGCTACGGGCGCGGCGGGCGCCGGTGCAACTTCAGCTGGCACGGAGTGGTACTCGATAGGGGCAGCATCATGATGAACCGGTGCATAGCCGTGCGAGCCGCCACCAACGCTACCGCCACCGTGTGATCCGACAGGTGCGTGGTAAACTGGCGCCGGGACATACACGCCGTGCGAACCCGTCGAGCCTGTGGAGCCGTGAGAGGCCACACCATGAGAGCCGGTTGAACCAGACGAGGCGGAGTGGAGGGCCATCTTGCGGGCGTGCAGTTTCAGATAAAGACGCTGCAACAGTCCGAGCCGTGGCTCGCCATAACTGCCTGAGCTGGCGCCGCCCGAACTTGCGCCGCCCGAACTTGCACTGCCGCTGCTGGCGACAACGGCGGTTGATCCGTAACTGGCGCCATAGCTTCCGCTGCTGGCGGAATGGCGGACAACGACTTTGACGGGAGCTCCATAGGAACCGTACGAGCCCGAGGAGCCGTGCGAGGCGTAAATGCCGGTTGAACCGTGCGAACCAACCGATCCGCTGCTGGCAACGCCCCCGTGAGAACGGTGCATCAGCCAACCCGCTTCTGCCTGGGTGGATGCGAGAGCCACAACGGCTGCCGCTGTGGCAAGAGCCAAGGTTCTGGCGGCAAAAACCATCTTCATTGCAGACCTCCAAATGCTTATTGAAACTAGCCGGTGAGAGCTACCCATTTCAGAGCCGTTACAAACCCCCACGCTTTCCTATGCTAGGAAAGCAGAATAACGGGCGGAATTCGTAAATCAAGTAGGTTGGGTGTTATTTTCATAAAGAAGCAACTTACGAGTTTTATGGGCTCCGGGCAGACATCGGGCCGTCTCTTATCTGTGGATAACCGAAGTTCCTGGCTCCGGAATGGCAATCATTCTGGTCCGTTGTGCGGCCCGCCGCAGATCTTTGCGGTCATCGGATTTTGGAGCTCTTACCCTGGTTGCCGATAATGTCAGCACGCAGCCACGACAGGCGACATCTAGCGCCGGGACGCTGGGCAGGGTCCGGGGCAGGGTGCTTTATGTCGCCTGTGGCTGCGGCTTCTATTACACATTCTACCCATAGTGCGCACTTCTTCTGGGCCGCACATCCGTTGTATCTGTGCATACAGCGTGTTGAACCTTTAAGGTCGTAACGGTCGTTTGCGGTAGCTGCAAAATTGCTTTGTGCATATCTGCTTTCGTGACGTACAAAAGGTTGCAGCCGTGGTGATTCCGGATAGAGTCGAAGAGTCGATTTTGCCTTGATTGCCCCTAATCTTCCTGCGACACGCCGTTTCATGTTGAACAACCCACCTACCGCCGACGAAGTCGATCAACTGCTGGTAAACGCCCAGCTGCGGACCGACTTGGAGCCTTTTTACGATGAGGCCGTTGGTCGTATCGACGCCCGCAATATGCCCACCGATGTTGAAAACGAATTCCTCGCGTCGATGCTGGCTTGGGAACGGGCGCCGGTGCTGCCTGTGAGTGAGTGGTTTCAGCCTGAGCTGCGTCTACCCGCTCCGGAAACACTTGACGATCAGGAACTGAGTCAATTGCTGATGGAAACGATCCACCGGCTCTACGAGAAACGGATCGTGCTGCAATTCACCGGGCATCTTTCGGACCGGCAGCTCTACTGCGTGTTGTACCGCGATATCCTGCCGTCGCATGAGAAGAAGATTGATCTGCCACGCAACTACCTGCACTGGCACTGCCTGGATGTCGATGCTGATCCGGAAACCTGGCTGACCTATTACGCTTCTAAGCAGGAACGTCGCGAGTGGATCGAAACCACCGGCGGCGAACTGCCACCCACCCAGGCAGCCCCCTATCCTCGCAAGATGCCCATGCGGCCGCTGTAAGTGGAACCATTCTGCTGGATCTGACGGTTCTTCCAACTCATGGCTTTCTAACGCAGGGATGTTGCGGAAATTCCACCGTTGCAAATTTGCATCATCGCAGGTGCGTGCTAACTTTGCGTAGGGACATAGTTTGAAGGTCCCGTTCAGAAATCCGCTGTGTGGCGTTGCGTCTGTCGTGTAACGCACGCGGTTAGAAGCGGATCTTAGAATCCACGGAAGGGGCGTTACGGTGCACCGTAAAACACCGCTTGGCCGGGCGGCGAGAGCAACGTCTATTCACGCCGTCGCGGTTTGCGGTGTGATGCTCGTGATGCCATTTCTAGATGGTGTTAACGGCGCCGCTTATGGCGATGAAACGCCGCCGCATTCTTCCGCTCCGTCTGATGCACCAGGCCGCGTGCTGATCTTCCGGGGTGTGCTGAACGTCTTTTCGCTGGGCCTGGATGATATGGCGGGCGATCTTCAGCGGAAGGGATACGATGTGAGTATCATTCCGCCATCGCTGGGGTTTGTGCCCGCGGTGCACCTGCGTGAAAAGTATCTGGCTGATCCGCAACGCCGGCCGCTGATTCTGATCGGTCACAGCATGGGCGGACGCATGTGTCTGGCCGTTGCTAAATGGCTGCAGAAGGATAACATTCCCGTCGAACTGGTGCTGGTGCTAGATGCCAATCCCAACGCGAAGGTGCCGTCGAATGTTAAGCGGTGCGTGAATCTGTACGTCACCAACGCACTGGGAATCTTTCACGGATCGCCGCTGGTTCCCGAAGATCCGCGTACGCCGGTGCTGAACATAGATGTAACCCGCGTGAAGCGGCCGGACTGGGCCTGGCCGGTCGATCATTTCAATATTGATGATTCCGTCTGGATGCGGCAGGTCGCGATTAATGAAACGGTCGCTGCGTGTCAGCGCGCCCCAACGATGAACCGTGCGACGTTGCCAGATGCACGCCAGCCCCGCATCGCGCAACAGACGCCTACCTTGTTGACGCCGGTTGTGATTGCGGAAGATTCATCGCCGAAATTAGCCAAGCAGCCCAGATTGATGGCGCCAGTTTTCCCGCCGTCAACAATCATCGCCAGACGCAATTCACCCGATGCAACGCAGCCGGCGCCTGTTCCTGGAATCCTGCCAGTACACAATACCCGCCGCATCACCGTCCCACCGATGCGATTTGATGCGAATCTACGGCGATCTTTCGGCAACATCCAGGCGCCAACCGGCAGCTTCTTTGAGTGGCCCCAATAGAACGTCCCGGTAGGGCAGCGCATAAGAAAGCGTCAGCCACTTCCGGCCGACGCCTTGTCACAATCGAGCTGACTACAGCTTCTATGCCGTGGTGGACTGGATTTCTTCGCAGACTTCCTCCACCAGTTTTTCTGGATTGACCGGCTTGATGAACCAGCGGTCAACGCCGCCTGGACCGATCGGCACGCCCACATCGCGGGATTCGGCGCCGCTGAGTGCGATCAGCTTCAGTTCGGCGTGTTCATCCGACTGCCGTACGTGGCGGACGAAGGTCGGACCGTCGCAATTGGGCAGGAACATATCCAGCAGCACGACATCGGGCGCCGAGTGCATCGATAGATAGTCGAGTGCATCGTGACCGTCGGTGCAGGTAATCACTTCGAAGCCGCTCATGCGGAGCAGTCCCGCGGTGAGATGGCTTTCGTTCGCATCGTCTTCGATCAGCATTGCTTGACGCGTTTTTGGCTTGGCCGGTTTGGGGGTAACGATATCGCGCACCTCGCGGTCCAGCGTCCGCAGTTCTTTGAAGGCGGCAAACAGGCGGGCTTCCGCCTCGGAGCCTTGGGGTGCGTTGCCGGCTTCTTCCAGCGTCTGATGCAGCCGGTTGAGCCAGACCGAGGCTGCATCGAGGCGCTCTTTCACAGCGTTACCGGTGCGTTGCAGTTTCTCGCGGAAGTTTTCTTCTGGCGTTTCCGCGGTGAAGTCCAGCGACTTCAGGCCCTGAAGTTCAGCGCGTTGAATCGGCACATCGTCAGGAGCCGAAATTCCAATACGGGTGGTGTTCCCTTTAACGCGCAAGACTTCGAGCGTAATGCCCAGACTAGGGAAGAGGATCTGTTCGTTTTCACGGCGTGATAATACAAGCATGGCAGTTCTCCGGCATGGTGTTGAGAATGTCGGCGCCGGGCTGATGCATTTCGCCTACCAGGGTTAGCGAAGCAGCAGTTGTGCCACCAGTAATTGGTGACGCCGCGGTGAAGCGGGGGCGCCGGCAAGTGTTCGGCTGTCCGTGCCTTATTCCGGGTGCAGAAGGAGCAGAGTGGGCGCCTGACACCGGCAACGCTTCCTGGCGTTGAGGGCATCGAATGGTGGCAACCAACCGTTGCGTTCCGCAGGCTGGAATTGGAAATCCTGTCCATGCGACTTGCCATCGAGCCGGTAGTTTTCCCGATTTTTCAGAATGAGGCAAGATCAGTTTTTTCAAGACTTTACGCATCTATCTGCTATCACATCGATGACAGCAGAACCGGCCCTCTCCGGCCCCTGTTTTTGTTGACCGCCAAACCCGCCATGCCCTACAATACGGCTACGCAGCAGCGGCGATTGTGCCCGGAACAGCACAAGCCGGTTTAGCAGGGGCATCTGCATGCTGCCTAATTTAGAGAGGAGTCATGGCTATGTGGCGGAAACTTCTAATCGGTGGATTTCTGTGCGGCGTTACGATTGCTGCCTGGACCGCACTGCCACAACCCGTAGCAAACGCCCAGATGGTGAACATCAAAACGCCTTTTATCACCACAAGTGACAGCTTCTACGAGCGCAATGGGGTGAACTTTGGATTCCGGCTGCCCGGCGGCGGAAACGTGGTGGGGCTGGGGCCTGACGGTAATCCAACCCCCAACGGTGATCTGGTGTTCAATCAAGGTGGCTTCAACTCAGCGGTGCCAGCGTTCGGCGGCAACGATCCCAACAGCAACGCCAATTTTGGCTTCGCGACAAAATTAGGGCCGTTCGGACTGAATTTCGGTTTCGCAGCTGGCCAAGGCAGCGACCGCAGCATTGTGAGCCAGACGCCCAGCGTGACCATTACCAACGGCCAACAGGGCTTTATTAGTGAAACTTCGCAGCGTCCCTTCGTAACAGGTTTGATCCCGGTTGTCGGCGGCGGCATCGTCAGCATGCCGCGCATCCCGGGCTACACGGTGCCAATGGCGCCACCCACCAGCCTGCTGCGTCAGCGGCTCAACGAGTATCAGCGACAACTGCAGAACGGCGGCGTCGCAGCGCTGGGCAACCCTGCACTACCTGCGGGCGGGCAACTGGCCAACCCGGCGCAACAGGTTCGTCAGATCGCTTCCCCAGAGCAACGCGCCGCCCAGCGCATCTCAACAGCTCCCGCCAGCACAGCCAGCCATGGCGACCTCAGCGTGGCCGAAATCAAACAGAACCGCGCCCTGCTAGAAGCGGCCAAAGCCAACGCCGCCCAGCAGGAGCTAAACGCGCTGATCGCCCGCGCAGACGGCGCCGCCGCAGCTGGTAAACACGGCGCCGCCAAAATCTACTACCGCCAGGCGCTACGCCGCGCCACCGGCGAGCAGCAAAGCGAAATTCGCGAGAAGATCCGCGCTCTGAGCAACTAAGCAGCCGGGCGCCGGCGTGCTATTTTTTTCCAAGCCGCGAGGCGCTTTTGACGCTTCGCGAAGCTCTGAGAAAATTGTACCCCCTCACCCTAACCCTCTCCCCAATGGGGCGAGGGAACCCTAAGCGCGTCGACGGTGGCAACCTCTGCGCTGGTGAAGTAGAGTAAGCGCCTGTTGATTTTTGCAGGCAAATGATTCTACGAAAGGGTGCATCATGTTACGCATGGGTCTGGTGCTGTTGCTGCTGGTGGGTGTTTCGACGTCGCTGCAGGCGCAGCAGAAGCCGATGGCGGCGGACGTTTCTTATGGGCCGCATGAGAGTAATGTGTTTGACTTCTGGAAGGCGGAAGGAGATTCGCCGCGGCCGCTGCTGGTTTATATCCACGGTGGCGGCTGGATCGGCGGGGATAAGAAAGTTTCGCCTCGCCAGGTGAAACTGTATCTGGATAAGGGTATCTCGTTTGCTTCTATCAACTACCGCCTGACAGGCATCGCGCCGTTGCCCGCGCCCGTGCACGATGCGGCGCGAGCGATTCAGTTCCTGCGGGCCAATGCCAAGAAGTACAACATCGATCCGGAGCGTATCGCGCTCACCGGCGGCAGCGCCGGCGCCTGCACTTCGATGTGGCTGCTGCTGCACGACGATCTGGCGGACCCCAGCGCCAAAGACCCGGTGCTGCGTGAATCAACCCGCGTGATCGCCGCCGCGGTGCGTGCCGGGCAGACTTCGATTGATCCGAAGGTGATCGAACCGTGGCTCGGTCCTAACGTGCTGAAGCACAACATGATCAACCGCGCCGTCGGCGAAGCCACCATCGAAGGCGCTTTGAAGAATTACGAAAAGCATAAAGCGCTTTACGTTGAATTTTCGCCCTACAACCACATGAGCAAAGGCGACCCACCGCTGCTGATGACCTACGGCGCCGATATGTCGCTTCCGAGCAAAAACGCCGGGCACGGGATTCACCACCCGGTGTACGGCGTGAAGATGAAAGAGAAGGCGGACGCTGTGGGTGTTGAGTGCCATCTGCTGATTCCGAAAAGTTCTAAGTCGGAGAAGTACGACAGCGCCGAAGCGTTTCTGATTGACAAGCTTCTGGCGAAGTAGCATCCGCGATGCGCAGGCCCCTGACGATAACGCTGCTGGCAGGCGCCGTGCTGATTCTGTTCAGTGTGGGCGTGTTCCGCTACGCGCTGGAAATATCGTGGGTGGATGCGTTTTACTTCACCGTCACGACGGTCACCACGGTTGGCTACGGCGACATCACCCTGCACGATGCGCCGTGGTGGCTGAAGCTGTACGGCGCCGGGCTGATGATTGCCGGCACACTGGTGGTGGCGGCGGGTTTCGGCCTGGTGACCGATGCGCTGGTGCGGGCGAATCTGGAAGAATACTTTACGCCGTGGAGGCGCCGGATGAAGGACCACATTGTGGTGTGCGGGCTGGGCAATCTGGGCATGCGTGTGGTGGAGCATCTGCATCGCACCGGCGCGCAGATTGTGGTGGTGGAGATTGATGGTCAGTCGCGGTTCCTGGACGACGCCCGCCGGCTGAAAGCTGCCGTGATCATTGGCGATATGCAACGCGACCACACGTTGCAGCAGGCCGGTATCGAAAACGCCAAGGCTTTGATCCTGGCCAGCGATAATGATCTGGCGAATCTTGACGCCGGTCTCCACGCCCGAGATAAGAACCCCGGCATCCGCGTGGTGATGCGGATGTTCGATCAGAGCCTAGCCAGCAAAATCCGCGACGGGTTCGCTATCAATACGGCGATGAGCACTTCCGGCCTGGCGGCGCCGGCGTTTGCGATGGCCGCGCTCGATCCGGCGGTGACGGGCAGTTACGCCATCGGCGATGTGATGATGCTGATCGTGGAGATGAAGGTCGCCGCCGGTTCGCCCCTGGACCAGAGCAACACGGCGGAAGTCTACGCCAACGAAAACCTCTCGATCCTCTGCCACGAATCGGCCGCCACCGGCGAACAGAGCTGGCACCCGGCGCAGCCGATTGATCTTGCGGCGGGCGACACCATCACGGTTACGGCTGCGTACGAAGTGTACGACCGCATCAAAGAACTGAACCGGGGTTAGAACCAGAATGCGAGCTTCTCAGTTGCACACTAACCCGAAGCGCGAGCGAGGGACGTTTGACTTGATGCGAAAAACAAGGGCTTTTGGCCGTTCTTCGCTCGAAGGATTGTCTTCAGCAGTCCGTGAGCTGCACACTCCGGCGTCCCTCGAAACTATGAAGGAAGCCTCCGTCGGTCTTAAAGTGGAAGTTAGCAGATTCTTTCACTTGACCTTGGGAGGCTTCCAGGATGTTTTACGTTGGATTAGATGTTCATGCAAAGTTTGTAGCGGTATGTGTGCTCGACGATCAAGGGAAAAAGCAGCGGGAAGTGAAGCTGGGGCCGGTGACGGAACTGCTGCATTTCCTGAAGTCGCTCGACCAGCCGTTTCATGTGGCTTACGAAGCCAGCTGCGGTTATGGCGAGTATTTCAACCTGCTGTCTCCGCTGGCCGAATCGGTCACGGTGGCGCACCCGGCGCAGTTGCACGCGATCTTCAAATCCAGCAGGAAGAACGACCGCAACGACGCCCACATGCTGGCCCGGCTGCTGCTGGTGGAAATGCTTCCGCGGGTGCATGTACCCAGCAACGAAGTGCGGGCCTGGCGGGAGATGATCGTGTTCCGCACCCGCACGGTCGAAAAACGCACCCGGGCCAAGAATGGTCTGCGTGCACTGTTGCGGACGCTGCTGATCCAGGCGCCGAAAAGTCTGTGGACGCGCAAAGGCGTCGCCTGGCTGAAAGCCCTCGAGTTCGCCAGTCCGATGCACGCGATCAAACGCGACTTACTCTTACAGGAGATCGACGATCTGAACCGTTCCATCCGGCGGATCGAAAAAGAGCTGGAAGCCTTCGCCAGCGGGAGTCCGGCTGTTGCGCTGCTGCGGACCATCCCCGGCGTTGGCATCCGCACGGCCGAAGCGGTGGCTGCGTTTATCGACGATCCGCAGCGGTTCGGCAACGCGAAGCAGATTGGTGCGTACTTCGGCCTGGTGCCCCGGCAGGATCAATCGGGTTCGACCAACCGGCTGGGACACATCACCCGCGAAGGGCCCAGCGTGGTCCGCAAAATGCTGGTCGAAGCGGTGTGGCAGGCCGTGCGTCGTTCGCCCACGGTCGCCGCCTACCGCCAGCGTATCCGCCGCGACGACGCGGCGCGGGGCAAGATCGCCACGGTCGCCACGGCGCACTATCTGTGCCGCGTGATGTGGGCGATGCTCAAGAACCAGACCGTCTGGCAGGAGAGTGGACTCGCCGCCTAAGCTCGCTCCGGCCTCACCCGCAAAGACCCGGGCGGCGTCTTCTCTGGAGACCTGTCGCACTCGCAGCCGTTGTGAGCGAGCGACGACCGGCTCCGGCGAAGACCCGCCCTACCCGTTCACTTAAAAACTTCGACAACTAGCACGTAAGTGCAGCGTAACCAGTAGAATCAACCACTTCCTTCAAGGCTGAAAGCGGAATAAGTCGCACCCTGAAGCGCGAGCTGGCGCCACGACGCCGACCCTCGAATAGGGGCGACCGAAATATGTTTTATGGCGCGCCGTAAACGGATGACGCCGGATGGACGCTTGGATTCCGCAATCAACCGCTTTCTGACTTGACGGAGGATTCCTCATGGACGCTCGCGCTTCGGGTTAGTTTTGGACCTGTCGCGTAGTCAAGCTGGACGCCGGTGTTCACCTTAGCGTGGATGCAGTGCTACCAGAGGCAGCGCAGTAGCAGCATGGCGACTACACCGCGTGGTTAAAGTCCGCGCGGCTGGGTGTCCGATGCTGTAAAGGTTCTCTGTTCTGCTCCTCTGAGTTGTGTTCGCTTATGCCCGGTTCTGACGCTCCTCCCGCTGTTAGTTTTCTGAAAGTGCTTGATCGTGGTGAACACGGCCTGTTTGGCGGCTTGTTGCTGTTGAATGTCGCAGGCCGCCCGCTGGAGTTCTATTGCACGGCGCCGGTTAAAGCTAGCCGCGCGTTGCAGATCCTGTATGGTCCGACACTGATCCCCTTTTTGTATGGAGAACAAATCGGCAAGACGCTGGCCACCAAATCGAAGACAAAGCCCGCCCTGGTCTGCGTAGACGCGCCGCCGGCGATGTCGCTGGCCGCGGTGATTGACACGCCCGTGCTGCTCATTGAATCCGCCGAAGACAACTTCGAGGCCGCCCACGCGCCGCCACTGCAAAGGTTTGATCTGGGCGGACAACCGGCGGCCGTTGCCGCGTCGCAGACGGATAGTCGCGAGTGGATCGAGAGTTTCTGGGCGGAACATCTGGCAGCCTTCGACTTGACCGAACCTTTCGGCCGCATCCGCGACGCAATCGAAGAAGCACAAAGCGCCGCGAAAGCTGCTTAGATTAGCGTCCCCTCGCCCCTTGGGGAGAGGGTTAGGGTGAGGGGGTACAGCTTGCCAGGTGTGCACAGGCAGCGGCGGCAGCAGACGGCTTCCCCTCACCCCAGCCCTCTCCCCGGAGGGGCGAGGGGGCAAGAATGACGCCTTCTCCTCAGAGTTGCGACGGGGCAACGATATTCCCTTATCTGGTAGTGCGAAATGCAAAGCGAATCGTGGCGCCGTGAGCCGCCGCCGGAAGTGCATGGTGTGAATCTGGAGGCGGCAGTTGAGCTGTTTCCTACGGGCTGGACCGCTGCGCTGCGGCGACCGGTGGCGGTGGATGCAAGTCCAGTCAACTTGCAGATGGCGGCGCCGAAGGTCGTGTCGGTGAACCTGACGCGGCAGAAGGTGAAGATCAAGGTCAGCGGCTTTACCTTTCCAGAATCGCCGATGTGGAACTGGAAGAAGCAGCAGGATGGCGATGCTTCGCAGCAGAAACCCACCGCTAAGCCCACAAAACCAACCGGCAGTAAACCCGCGCGGCAGACGCGGATTAAACCGCCCGGTGAGATCGTCAAGCTGGAAGACCGGCTGTACTACGTGCTTCAGCCGCCGCTGGAAAACCTTGCCAGCAGCGAATCGCTGACGTTTCCCTTCGAGCCGTTCCCCTATCAGTTTGAAGGCATCGCCTTTATGTTCCCGCGTTACGCGGCGGTGCTGGCGGACGAGATGGGGCTGGGAAAGACGATGCAGGCAATCTCGACCATCCGCTTTCTGCTATGCAGCGGTGAACTCAAGAGCGTGCTGTTGATCTGCCCAAAGCCGCTGGTCACCAACTGGCAGCGGGAATTCGCACTGTGGGCGCCGGAAGTTCCGATCACGACCATCGAAGGCGATTCAAACCGCCGTCGCTGGCAATGGCAGCAGGAGAACGCGCCGGTAAAGATCGCCAATTACGAACTTCTGATGCGTGACCGCGATGTGCTGACGGGCGGACTGAATGACGACGGCGAGCCTGCCGATCCGCTGCACTTTGACCTGGTGGTGCTGGATGAAGCACAGCGGATCAAAAACCGTCTGAGCACGACCAGCAAAGTCGTGCAAAGCATCTCTCGCACGCGCAACTGGGCGCTGACCGGTACGCCGGTGGAGAACAGCCACGAAGACCTGGTCGGCATCTTCGAGTTCCTGGCGCCGGGCTTTATTAATGGCCACATGCGGCCCGCGGAAATTGGTAAGGCGGTGAACGATTACATCCTCCGCCGCACCAAAGATAAAGTGCTGACCGACATGCCGCCACGGCTTTATCGCGATGCGTCGCTGACGCTCACGCCCGAACAGACGGAACGCTATCGCGCGGCGGAAGATGACGGCGTGATCAAGTTGAATGAGATGGGAGACGCCATCACGGTGCAGCACGTTTTTGAACTGGTGCTGCGTCTCAAGCAGATCTGCAACTTCGACCCGGTGACCGGCGCCAGTGCGAAAGTGGAACGCTTGCAGGCGGATATGGAAGAAGTGGCCGCCAGCGGGCAGAAGGCGATTGTCTTCAGCCAGTGGGTGAAAAGCATCGAGCAGATCAGCGAGAAGCTGGGTCGTTTTCACCCGCTGCAATATCACGGCAAGATTCCGTCCAAGCAACGCGACGGCATTCTGCAACGCTTTAAAGAAGATCCCAAACACAGCGTGCTGCTTATGAGCTACGGCGCCGGCAGCGTGGGGCTGAACCTGCAATTCTGCCGCTACGTGTTTCTGTTTGACCGCTGGTGGAACCCGGCCGTGGAAGATCAGGCCATCAACCGCGCGCATCGGATCGGCGCCGCGGGTTCGGTGACGGTATCGCGGATGCTGATCGAGAACAGTATCGAGCAGCGGATCAACAACGTGCTGGAAGAAAAACGCGAACTCTTCAACACCATCTTTCAAGAGACCGGCAACACCCGACGCGGCGGGCTGACGCAAAAAGAGATCTTCGGCCTGTTCAACCTGCGGACGCCGCAAGGGCCGATGCAGCCCAAGGAAGCTGCTTAACGCAGAGCCTATTCGTCCAGCGGTGTTTCGCGCTTCTTGCCGACAAAGATGTAGTACGGTGTGCGGACGATGGGCATATAGGGCACCTTCGCGCGGTGTTCTTCAAAGTGCACGCGTTCGAAGTGGCGGTGCAGGAAATGCACGTGGTCAGAGCAGGGGAACACGTTATCGCCGCTGAACCAGGTCGGCCAGAAGTTGCGGGTGAACCAGCCGTGACGGGTGAAACCTTCCGGCGCGTGCTTGCGGGAAACGTAGAAGTCCACCACGCCGATCTGCCCGCCTGGTTTAAGCATCTTCACCGCGTTCTCGATGGCGGCGAACCAGTCCGGAATCATCGTCAGCGAGTACGAAAACGTCACGACATCTACGGGCGCTTCGGGCGGCTGGAACTTCGTGGCGTCTGCTTCAACTGCTTCAGCGTTCTCCCAGCCGCGTTCTTTCATCCGTGCGGTGGCGACTTCAAGCAATGAGGAAGCCAGGTCCACAACATAGGCCTTCTTCAGCTTGCTGATTCGCTCATCGCCCAGGTATTCCAAGTTCGACCCGGTTCCGCCGCCCATGTCCACCCAGACGGCGTCTTCGGGTTCTTTGATGGCGGCCCACAGTTCTTCACGGCCCTTGAGCAACCGCTTGCGGAAATCGTCGTAGGCGTCCGCCTGCCCCGAATAGAAACTCTCCATCCGCGCAGCATGATCTTTGCCGCGGACCGGCTTAAAGCCCAGATGGTAAAGAATCTTCAGGTCAGAAAGTAAACCCACAACTAAACCCGCGTTAAGCGTTGACGATGTAATTCCCGTAGGTCAGGCGCCTGCCTGACTTTCCATGGCCGCCGGTGCTGCGATTCGTCAGGCGGGCGCCTGACCTACACCTGCTGAGGCATGCCTAGGCAGCCATGTTGGCGATGTAGAAGCTGCCGTAAGTGTGAACGCGGTCCAGTTCGTGCAGCTCTTCGGCCAGTTCCTGGTTGTAGGTGAGCAGCTCAGGCAGTTTTCGCTGCTGACCATTAATTGTCACAGTGACATCATTGATGAAATCAGTGCGAAGGCCGCCGCTGCGCCAGATGATGCGAGTATCGTCTGCGGCACGGTTGATGATGGCCTGCCATTCAGCCTCCAGCATCGGGAAGAACTGGTCAGAGAGCCAGTCCATGTGATCCAGCAGCACGAACCGCGACACCTTCAGGTCTTCGTTCTTTTCCAGCATGCCCTGCACCGAGTCCGTGTGAATGTGCACGCGGTCAGCCAGACCGTTGCGGAGCTTTTCGTAGTTTTCAGGGCGGACGTATTCCGGGCAGCAGTCTTCGGTGTACTGTCCGGTCATGTAGACGCGCCAGAAGTAATTGTCCTTCAGCGGCAGTTTGGTGAACACGGCTTCGACGCAGTCTTCGACGAATTTGACGATGCCGCCCTCGTACTGCGTTTCCACCTGCCGCCGCTGCGCCTTGGGCACACCCACCATCGAAAGCGTGGTGTCGCGGTTCATGGCGAAACGCATCGTTTTGGACCAGAAGCGGTCATACAGATGTTCGTCGTAGATGCGCTTCTGTTCTTCGATAGAATCGGCGTTGAGAATGTCTTCTAGATGCGGGCTGACGCGGATCACGCTGTCGGTGTACATCTTCACCATGCGGGCGAAGGCGCCGGAGGTGCCGCGGAAATAGAAGCTGCGGCGGCGGTTGTCAAAGAACTTGATCTTCTTGTCCCAGTAAGTCTTTGACCATTCGTGCTGCAACGCATCGCGGAGAGTGTCTTTATAAATCTTCTTGGCGCCCTTGAGCTGTCCTTTGCCGAACATGGCGAAGAAGTCTTCGTAATCCAGCTTGCGGATGGCGGCGATTTTCAGATCCAGCAGCGCGTTCTGCCGCGGGTTCATATCCACGGCCTGGACCGATTCCGGTTCGCACAAGGCGTAATCCAGGGCGTTGCAGCCAGCCGAGGTGATGACCAGCACGTTGTCTTTGCCGGTGATTTCCAGGGCTTTACGGTCTAGCCGGGGGTCTTCCCAGCAGGTGTTGTACACCAGATTATTGCCGTGCACCGCATTGAAGACGCGGCCGCTGATCCAATCGAGAATAGACATCCTGTAACTCCGCCTTGTATCTGTAGCCGACGCCATCCGGCAGAGTTTTCCGGCAAAGTCCGTTTGCCGCAACTATGGCAACTATGTTGCCGTTAACTGGCAACCGGGTTGCCGTTGACTGGCGCCCACGCCAGGTTTGGTGTAAATCCCAAGCCGCGATTTTACAACCTGGACTGCCAGCGGCAAGCCGGTAGCGTTTTTGGCGGCATCTGAACGGCTTGATCGCCCGTAATGCAGTGTTTCTTGACGCTGCGCGGCCGTGGCGGTTAGAATCTCTCCACCCACCATTATTTACGCGCCGATACAATTTCGTATCCGCCATCGTTGTTGAATCGTCCCGCCCAAGGTGCAGAACCCTATGATCCGATCTTTCCTGGATGTTGCTTGCGGCTCGCAAGGTGTGAGTGGTCGCCGGGCGTTTCTGAAGAAGATGATGGCCGGGAGTGTGGCCGCTGGCGCCGTTTCGCTGGGATGGCGGGATATGCTGGTCGCCCGTGCCAAAGAGCTGCGTAAAAGCGGCAAGAGCATGATTCTGCTGTGGATGGACGGCGGTCCCAGCCCGTTTGAAACATTTAATCCCAAGCCCGGCTCCCAGAACCAGGGACCGGCCAAAGCGATTTCGACGAAGCTGCCGGGCGTTCAGTTCGCTGAATACTGGCCCAAGATGGCGCAGATGGCCGATAAAATCGCGCTCATCCGCTCGATGGAAAGCAACGAGGCGGATCATTTCCGCGCCATTAAGCTGGTCCGCACGGGTTACCCGATCAACCCGACCCTGGCCTATCCGACTTGGGGAAGTGTTGTAGCGCATGAGCGATACGATGATCAATTCGCGCTGCCGGCCTTCGTCCGCGTCGGCAAGCCGCGCATTAAAACCCGCGACGTCAACGCCGGAATGCTGGGCGCCCGTTACGAGTCGTTCAAAATTGACGTACCAGGAAAGATCCCCGCTGACGTGCTGCCGACGGTCGAACACGAACGGCTCAACCGCCGGCTATCTTTAACGGCCAAGTTGGACGAACAGTTTGCTGATTCGGGAGGCGACGCGGCTGTTCGCGAAAAGAAAGCCATTTACGAACGCACCAGCCGGTTCATCACCAGCCCCAAGATCAAAGTCTTTGATCTGGATAACGAGCCGGACAAGCTTCGCGATGAATATGGCCGCACGAACTTCGGTCAGGGCTGTCTGCTGGCGCGGCGGCTGGTGGAATCGGGCGTGAGTTTTGTGGAGGTGTTTAACACCGGCAGCAAGAACGATGCTGGCTGGGACACGCACAAAGCCGGTTTCCGTGATACACCGGACTTATGCGCTGAGACAGACCCCGCCTATGCCGCCCTGCTCCGCGACCTGGAAGATCGTGGCCTGCTTGAGAATACGCTGGTGGTCTGGATGGGCGAATTCGGTCGCACGCCAAAAATCAAAAAAGACGGCGGACGTGACCATTATCCCAAGGGCTGGCAGGCCTGTTTCTCAGGCGCCGGGGTGAAGACCGGGCAGGTTATTGGCGCCACGGACAAAGATGGCGTGAAGGTTTCTGACCGTCCCGTCGCGGTGCAGGATCTGTTTGTCACCTTCTGCCACTGCCTGGATATCGACCCGCGTGAAGAATACACCACGCGTGAAGATCAGCCGATTCAACTGGTAAAAGGCGGCGAACTGATCAAAGAGCTGTTCTAAAGCAGGGGCATCGCTGCCATGATTCCGCTGCGGCTGCTTTCTATTCTGGCGGCGATTTTCATCTTGCTGGCTACTGCTCCAGCAAGAGCGCAGCAGCCCCGGCCGCTGGAACCGGCGGAAATCAGATTGCTCATCAAGCAACTGGGCGATCATTCTTATCGCGTACGCGAAGCAGCGATGGATAAGCTGCGCAACGCCGGGGCTGAAGTGTTGATCCCTTTGGGTGAAGCTGCTCAAAGCAGCGACGATCTTGAAATCCGCACCCGCGCGAAGAAGCTTTCCACCACGTTGCTGGACCGGCTTTGCCGCAGTCAATCCACGGGCGCCCGCCTGGTGCTGATTCCCGCCGGCAAGTTCAAAATGGGTTCGCCAGAAAGCGAAGCGATGCGCCGCGATGACGAAACGCTGCACGAGGTGCAACTTTCGCGGTCCTTTCTGATGGGCAAGTACGAAGTCAGCCAGCAGGAATACGAGAAGGTTACGGGCCGCAACCCCAGCTGGTTCCGCCCGCAAGGCGGCGGTAATGCGAAGCTGGATGGAAAAGAAACGTTGCGTTTTCCGGTCGAATTCATCACCTGGTTTGACGCCATCGATTTCTGCAACCAGCTTAGTCAGAAAGACGGACTGCCACCCTACTACAAGCTGTCTGATGTTCAACGCGCGAAGCAATGGATTTCTGCTGCGGAAGTGAAGATCCTGGGCGGCAACGGCTATCGTTTGCCCACCGAGGCTGAGTGGGAATACGCCTGCCGTAGCGGCGCCGATGGCGACAAGATGAAAGATGATCTGGTTGGCAATTTTCAGCGTCGCCAGTCCACCGCATACGGCCTAAGCAGCACAGTTTCGCTCCCGCGGACAACCTATCGCGGCAGCTATCCGGCCAACAAATGGGGCCTGCACGATATGCATGGCAACGTGTCGGAATGGTGCTGGGACTGGTACGACAGCGAGTATTACGAAAAGTCTCCCGCCGTTGATCCGATGGGACCCGATACCGGCAAACATCGTGTGGTGCGTGGTGGATCGTGGAGAGTGAAGAATTCAAGCTGCCGCAGTGCGACACGTTTTTGGCAGTTGCCCGGTCGCACGACCGACGTCGCAGGATTCCGCATCGCGCGTTTCCTTTCAGCCGCATCCAAGCCTGCGGAGTAAGTGTGCCCAGATTCGATGCGATGCGATGTTTTCTGGCTGCGCCGTTGTGCGTTCTGCTGCTCATGTTCCTGGCCGGATGCGGAGGTCAACAGGCGAGTGACACAGAACAGTCAGCGGATGAAACAGCGACGACCGGCGACGCTGCGGGCGAAGATGCC
The DNA here is from genome assembly GCA_965233625.1 of Pirellulaceae bacterium. Taxonomy (GTDB): domain Bacteria; phylum Planctomycetota; class Planctomycetia; order Pirellulales; family Pirellulaceae. Next base: position 3,510,685 of record OZ247499.1, on the reverse strand, counting down.
GGTCCAGTAGAAGGCGACGCCGTAGAGACCGGCGCCGGGCAATCGCAGCCGCCAGCTTTGCAGTTCCGCGATCACAATGTTGTGTTTGTTAGCTTCGATGCATTGCAGGCCGCTCACGTCGGCGCCCTGGGTTATAAGCGGGATGTGACGCCCACGATTGATCGGTTTGCGGAAAGCGGGTTCAACTTCCGCAACAATACGTCTGTCGCGTCGTGGACGGTGCCGTCTTCCATGACGTGGTTCACCGGCGCGTATCCTTCCGAACACCGCATGGTCAACAAATACGCGTTGTACCAGCCGCCGGTGAAGAACCTTGCGAACCTAAAAGAGCTTTCGCCCGGACTTATCACACTGGCCAGCGTGCTGCGTAAGCATGGCTACGCCACAGGAGGATTCACCGGCAATGCAGGGGTAAGCGGTGGCTTTGGCTATGAAGATGGGTTCGACAAATACTATTACGAAAAAGGTAAATTCGGCCGCATGGAAGACAGCATCGCGCAAGCGACCCACTGGCTGCGTGCGAATAAAGACAAAAAGTTCTTCCTCTTTCTGCATGGTTACGATGTGCATGGACAGTGCACCCCAGCGGGCGGATACGACTACCGGTTTGTCGCCAAAGATTACGACGGCGCCTACACCGGCGCGGAGCTTGAACAGGAACTACTCCGCGAAGAAGGTCTCGACAAAGGCAAGCTTGATCTGCGGCCGGACGATGTCGCCTTCTGGCGGGCGGTTTACGATGAGAAGATTCAGCGTGTCGATGAGAAGTTCAAATACTTCCTGGAAGACTTTAAGAAGCTGGGCCTCACGGACAAAACAATCTTCATTCTGACGTCCGATCACGGAACGGAAATTTACGAACACCGCCGCTTTGATCACGGATTCACGCTCTACCAGGAACTGATACACACCCCGCTTATCATCAAAACACCTGGCGACGCCGCACCACGCCAGATTCAGCAGCGTGTCAGCAGCATCGATATCATGCCCACGATCTTAGATCTGCTGCAAATCGAACCTTCGTCCGCTTTGCAGAAACAGTTACGCGGTAGAAGTCTGTTGCCCATGATGCAGCACGCGGGCACACCCGCCGCCCAGGTGCGCGACGTGTTTTCGGAAACCGACTACCGGGAGTACACCTTCAAACGCAGCATCATCTCGCCCAGAGGCTGGAAGCTGATTTACACGCTCGAGAACGACCGCCGCGAATTGTATTATCTGCCTGATGACCCAACTGAAAGTGATGACCGCGTGAAAGAGCATCCGGAAAAGGCCGCAGAACTGCAGACGCGGCTCTTTCAGCATTTCAAATCTCTGGGCCACGACTTGAAACGCCGGAAGTGGAAAACAGGGCTCAATCCAGTCTATCCATCGCAGGCAGGCGGGTGATTTTCACGTCAACGGGGCGGGGAAGGCTTCTTCCATTTCAGGTGTTTGTGCAGGAAGTCGAAAGTTCCTTTGCCGTTGATGGTGTGCGGGCCCACAAACCATTCAATCTCACAGCGGTCGCCGAGCCCCAGTCTGGCAGCGTATAGATGCCGGACCTTGGCGAACTCAAAGCCCACCGTTTCGTCAGGAGCGACGCCGTCGAAGTGTCCCCGTTCGACCATGAACGGTCGCGGTGCGATTAAAGCAGCCATCTCGGCGTAGTTAAATGTTGAGCCGAGGTCGAATTCAAAAATCTCGTACTCCCCGGTCCAGACGTAACTATGCTTCGCACGGGTGGAAGCGTTCTTCCAGACCCACTCGTTGAAATCAGCCGAACAAATCGAAAGACAATAATTGTCAACAAGCGCGGGAATACGCATCGCGCTTTTGCCGCCGTACGAAAGTCCGTAAAACGCGATGCGATCCTGATCGACAAAGGGCAGCGAACCAAGCCATTCAGTAATCTGCTGATGTTGCGGGACCATGACCGAGAAGAGCGTCTTCTTTAACAGGTAGGCTTTGCGCTGCAAGGTGCGAAAGCGATCCTTAAAGATGTAAATATTCTGTGGAGCGAACGTAACAAACCCGCGTTCCGCCAGCTTGGCGGCATAGTCATGGTACGCGCGGTGGCTGCCGGCAACCACATCCTGCGGGCGGCCTTCGAGGCCATGTTGGCAGACCACAACGGGGCGTTTTTCGCCGGGACGAATATCGCGAGGCACAAGTAAGATTCCGTACGCAAAGACATCCGGGAAAACATCAAGAACCACTTCGTAGCCAGTCCATGCCGGTTTCTCATAGGCTTTGCGGATCCGCAGATTGGGAGGCAGGCGTTTATCGTTGAAGGCGCCGATGACTTCCTTGCCGAAGTAGTTGCGGTAGAAGGTTTGTGACTTCTTGAACGCCGCGGCGGATGACGTATCGAGCTTGGCCATGAAGTCGCGACGCACGTCGGCGCTGCGTAACAGCAGCTGTTGATTTTGCCGGTCGATTTGATGTAGTTGCCGGTCCCGGCGGGCTGATTCGATGGCCTCGATGTCGAACTTCAGCTGCTTGATTGGCAGAGCCGCGGCGAGTCTGGTGGGCTTGCCAGTTAACTGAGAAAGAAACGTAGCGAGTGAGTCAGTGGGATCCGGTTTGCGGGGTATCTCCTGACGGGCAAGTGGCTGCGGTAGGATCGTGAAAGCCGGGGCAGGTTTCAGCGGTTCGAGGAGCGCGAGCGTGCGACGCCATTCTTGCATCACACGATGATGCGGCGGCGAAACAATGCGGCCCGGCGCGCCGCCTTCGGAAGGAAGCGTAACGGTTGGCCCTGGATGAGCTGAAATGACGAGGGGTCGCGGTGCAATCAACGTTGCAATTTCGGCGTCGCCGAATTGATCGAGCAGACCAAAGATGCTGCGGTCGACCGGTTCCTGCCACACATCCTGGCGGGAGTCGAAGTATCCGCTTACCCAGGCGGCGTTGATTCGCACGTCAACCGCCGCGGCGTAAAACGCCAGCAGGCCGCCTTCGCCCCAGCCGGCGACGCCAATCTGAGCTGGCCGGCCTTGCTGCTTGGCTTCGCGCGAGAACCAGTCGACCCCCGCGAGCACCGATTGCACTTCATAGCCGATGATGTGCCGGCCAAGAACAAACGCCGGCCGGTTGAGGAACTCGCGATCCGTCAAGTTAGCGCGGCCGCGCCGTTTTTCCATTTGACGACTGACCAATGCTGGCACCAGCACCCGGCAACCGCTTTCCGCGAACCTTCGCGCGTATTGCCAGACGGGCGGAAGGTTTCCCGCGATTCCCACCAGTTCCTCGGGCGAGATGTCAGCATCTGGCGCCGCCACAACATCAGCAACCGGATCGCGTTGCTTCGGAGTCAGCAAAAGGCCTTCGGCGTGAAGGTCATCGATCACTGGCCAGCGGACCCGGTAGATCTGAATGGCTTCGTTTTCAGCAATCAACGCCGGTTTATTGACAGTTGCCGTCAGTTGCGGCGAATCGAAGGGAACTCGCTCATCTCGCAGACCAAGCAACCGGGCGAGTTCCCTGCGGTTCGGTTCAACTGACTTCTCATAGTTAGCGTGCGAAGAAAAGTCGCGCTGCCAGTGTCGCGCGCGGCTGGCGACGGATTTCTCGATTTTACGAAGCAAGAAGCGATCGACCCCGGCGACCATTCGAGAGGCAATATCGCCTTCCCATTCCAGCTTCGCGGCATCCTGCGGAGGCCAGTCAATCTCCGCTGCTATTACCGGGCCGCTGTATAAGATTCCACACCCGAGACTCAAAGCCGTGATCGAATGGATCAGCCAGCCAAGCAACGATTGACTTCGCGTGGCGGGATGGGATTTCTTCACATGATAGCTTTCGGAAACACAGATGGGACAAGTCACAATTGAGCCTGCATGGTGCTATTAGAAACGATGCTGCCGGTGTGCTGCGATGACTAATAAGACCAGAGTTTTGCCGGTTCCGCAAATTCTCAGCGGTTCAACGGAGTCGCACCTTGCACGCCACCGGAAGGCGCCACGGAATCTTAGAGTGCGTGCGATGTGAACAACTTTGCCGGCGTCAAGTTGCCAGATTTTATTAGATTCCCTGATGGAAACGCCAGCTGAGAAACTTTGTCCGTTGACCACTGTATTCGGGGATATAAACATAGTCACTTCAACCCAGATCACCGCAGAGGTGTCAGCATGAAAATACATAACCCCGTCGTTGCTTACGTCGCAGAAAGTAACTCAGAGGCTTACATTGTCGCCGACATGTTGAACGGCAGCGGCGTCACAGCGCATGTAATCGAAGACGTATCACATTCCTATGCTGGCAACCCTCGCCCTAAAGTCTGGGTCGATCAAGCCAGCATAAACGAAGCAGCTGCATTGCTTGCGGAATTCGACCAGCAGAAACGCAACAGACTGAAAACTGACAAAACTGCGCCACCCATTATGTCCCTTTGCGAAAGTTGCGGTGCGGAAAACGAATTCCCCGCCAGTCAGGACGGCACCACACAAAATTGCCCGCAATGCGACGCCTACATGGACGTCGGCGAATTTGACTGGCCCGACGAAGCTCAATAACCAGCTGCCCCCCGGCCGTTTATGGCTAGGCGCAGTCCGTAGTACAACAACCACTTCAGCAGCCCAAACAAGCTACCACCCCTGCCGTACCTGCCTGGCCACTATTCACGAGAGAACTGTCTCCAGAGCACGTTGTAATACGATGGCGTGATTGTGAAGTTTATCCTTGGCTGCGTAGATGAGGAGAATCGTCTGGCTGTCGCCCGCCTTGTCCAGCAGTTGCTGCATCTCCGCGTTGTGCTCCGCCAGTTCCTCTTCGTACTGCCGCTGAAATTCGTCCCACCGCTCCGGGTCGTGGTCGAACCACATCCGCAGCTTCGTGCTGGGAGCCAGTTCTTTTGCCCAGTGATCGAGCCGCAGCCTTTCCTTCTTGATGCCGCGCGGCCATAGCCGGTCCACAAGGACACGATACGCCGCGGTTGATTCATCAACGTCATAGGCACGGATAATCTGAATGCGTTTCTCTTGCTTCGACATGGCAAAGGTAAAGTGTGCGTTCAACCCGGCAGTGCTCGTCGCTTCTCTTCAATGAATTGCACGTGATGTGGAATGTGATTTGTGATTCGTGTCAGCAATGTCTTCAGATCCAACGGTCCATCCTCAAGGTGATTCCCGGTTCGCCGGAACTCGCCGGGAGAAAGCGTCTTCAGGATGCGGCCCATTTGTTTACGAGTGACCTCAATCAGCTGGATCTCCTCTTCTACGTCGCGATGTTCATAAGCGAGCTTTGCGGCAAACACATCGGGATCGCCGCCGAAGAATGTGGGCTGATCTTCGGCAATTGCCCGCTTCATACGATCCGCATAAACGGGCTCGAAATCCGCGATGTGGCAAACGACTTGTCGCGTCGACCATGTGCCGGGAATGGGCTGTGCGTCCAGTTGCTCGCCGGTCATTCCCGCAACTGTTCGTCGAAGCAGTTTTGGACCGGCCAAGTAGTCAGAAATCAGTTCTTCGAGTGACATGTGCGTTCTCACTTCTGTTCTTTCAGTGGCATCGTAATCACCAGTCCGGCCGCGCGGTCATCGTTGCTCGATCGTCGTGAGGCGTGGCAACTCAGGCACGTTGCGGACAGTCGAATCCGCCCGGCATAGCGGAACTCATTATTGGTGATCGACTCAAATTCCTTCTTGCCCGACTTGAGAGCACTTGCCGCGGCTTTCTCAAATTCCGTTTGTGGTTCGTTGTCGACGTTCATTGCCGTGAGATCGACAGCGATCCAGCTCAGCTTCACGCCATAACTGCGCGACAGTTCGCGGAAGACATCTTCCAGTGATCGTGATGGAATCTTCAGTCCTTCGTCCTTTCGAAAGAAGTCCCGGTGCATGACCTGCAACGATCCATGCACCGTTTCATGCAGAATCCTCGCCCGTCCGCGTGCTTCCTGTACCGATGCCGGGGAGTTTTTGTTGATCTCAGCTGCACGGTCTGCCTCGCCGGCGCCGGGATCGCCCGTCTGTGCGAAGACGACTGTTCCAAGCGTCATCAACGTGACGCAGGCCAGCCAACAGCAGGTTTGAATTCGATTCATAAGGATCCCAGTTGTCCAAGTGTTGTTTCGGTCCGTCCGCCGCGCAGCGAATCGTGTCATGCCGAATCGCTGCGACCGCCTTGCGAATTGCCTGTGAATCGCTACTCGATCGGCACGGTGTAGCTGATCGCTCCGATTGGTTCTCCCTTCTTGGCGTCGGCGTAGTGAGCGTGACACATAACGCATTTCTTCATCACAACAGGCACCGGCGTCATTGCTCGCAGGTACGACTTGCCATCCTTGGTGACGACTTGCTCGTGTGACTCGGCTCCCGCTGTAAGCCGTTTGATGCCGGCCTTCTCGAAGTCGTCCTTTGCGACGTTCGCCGCCTCATACGGATCGCCCGTTGCATCAATCAGGCGAACTTTGGTGTCACCGCTCCCGGAGATGTTCTTGAACAGCAAGACCGCAGCACTACCGGCGGCAAAGTCGTCTTCGTCGTGAACGTACTTGTCGGTGATCAGCACGATCGTCTGCTTGAAGACGTTATCGAGCGTCTTGACTGTCTTGCGAGAGCGTTCGATCGCCGCCTTGTCTGGTTTGCCGGAGGATCTTTCTTTCGATTCCAGTGGCTTCTTTTCCTGAGCCGTGGTGGTCGACCTGCCTCCGAACGGTTGAATGACGATGACAAGTGCGGCGACAGCCACGATAGCAAGCGAACAAAGAACCTTCTGCACGATAGATCTCCTTTAGAAAGTGTTTGGCTGGAACGGGTGACTGGCTGGATTGCGAGCACCGTAGCCGGGCGGGACTAGAAACATTTCGCTTAAACATGCATAATGTGTACATGTTTTGCCTATTTGAATGGAGGGGGTGGTGACTGTCAACTGTAAAAGGTCTTCCGGCCTGTTAATTCACTCCAGAAAGAGGCGACCTGCCGGACGCATGTCGTACCAGCGATGAAATGTGATCTGAACTCGTCGATTCCCGATTGGATCATCGACCACCCTGAAACGGCTGAGGTGTTCGACCGGCTCGGACTTGATGTGAGTTGCGGCGGCAAGTCGCTCGAATATCTCTGCTTCAAGCAAGGTCTGAATCCGGCGTCGGTGCTACGACAACTGGAAGAGGCCGTTCGCCGCCATCAGTCGGGCTAACCCGTGACGATATGATTGATTAGAGTACGGAAAGCAAACTGCGTGTCCGGCCTGTCACGGTGGTGACATCGTTTCCGTCAAAAGAGCGACCTGCCGGATGCCTGTCTACGAACGAGCATGGAACATCAAGATGCAACTCACCATACAAACCGACTATGCGTTACGGACCTTGATGTTTCTGGCAACCCGGACCGGGCGTGCGACCGTCGCAGATGTCGCATCGTTGTTTGGCATATCGAGCAATCACGTTGCGAAAGTTGTGAACTTGCTCAGCCGTTACGGCTATCTCCGCAGCACTCGCGGAGTCGGCGGCGGCATCGAACTCGCTCAACAGCCCGAAGACATTCGCATTGGCGACGTGATCGAACGAATGGAAGGCAATCTGCACCTGCTAAGCTGCGTAGGAACCGACGATTCCTGCCTGATCCACTCGTTCTGCAAGCTTAAAGATGCTTTGGCGGAGGCGGAGCGAATTCAAAAGGAGTACCTCAACAGCGTCACCCTTGCTGATGTCGTTCCTACTCAACGGCAACTGAAACGCGTTGAATCGTAGTGAAAGCCGCAAGCGCGCCGCATGGCTGAAATCTGACAGCATCGCGATTGTTCCCGGAGAGTGCGCAGCACAAGCCGCCAGATCCTGCCATGACGTGAGCGGCCCAAGGATGATGTGGTACGCGCCCCAAAAAAGACACATCGAACAAACCCGGTTCTACTGGCTCGTGTTGAGGATCAGGTTATAGAGATTGAATCAACGTAGGCATTCGCTGCGGAACTGAATGCGGACGAATCTCCACTTGCTCTTACCAGCACCTGTAGCCCCTGTAGCATGGCGAAGAATCCAGTTGCTGCATCAACGGGCTCTCCGCCGAACTGAAGCGTTCCCTCCTCTCTTCCCTGCTGAAAGACCAAAGCAAATCTGGAAACGGCGCCACGGGCCGTTTCACCAAGTTCCTGCACCGCGACGTCTGGCAACGTATTGACACCGCTTCCCAGCGCCGCGAGTAAGCAGGGTCGCTGATTCAGCAGCCCCTTCTCGAAGATCCCTGCGAGCCCACGCAGTTTTTCAGGTGCTGAGGCCGTGCTTTCAACGACTGCGGCATATTCCGGGCCATGCTTCGAGCTGCATCTTTCAATAAGAGCCCGGGCAACTGCTTCCTTGTTCGGAAAGTGCTGCATGATGTGTGATCAATGCATGAGCGGCGATCACAATCTCTGTTCAAACGCTGAACCGACCATTGCCGGACGGCACGGTGGTTTCGCCGATACTGTCCGGGCGAAAGCACCTAGCGTGGTTAAGATTCCTGACGGGCTAAATGCAAGTGAAGCGGGCCCGCTACTCTGTGGCGGCATCGCGATGTTCAACCCGATGGTTCAAGCCGGGTTGTCGCCGGTTGACAGCGTTGGCGTGATTGGGATCGGCGGGCTCGGTCATATGGGGCTTAAATTTGCAGCGGCATGGGGCTGTCATGTCACGGCGTTTACTTCCGATTCGAAGCGGCAGGAAGCGATTGAAATGGGCACCCACGACACAATCAACTCACGTGACCCGGAGGCGATCAAAGCCGCAGCCGGTCGATTCGACCTCGTGTTGTCGACAGTCAACGTCCCGCTTGACTGGAACGCAGTCCTTTCGACCTTGAAACCGCGCGGTCGCCTGATGATGCCAGGAGCGGTTACCGAACCGCTCGACATTAACGTGCTACCCGACATGATCTTCAAGCAGCTTTCCGTGGGCTCGTCCCCGGTTGGAGCGCCCGTCGTCATTCGCCAGATGCTCGACTTTGCCGCCCGGCACGACATCGCACCGGTCAATGAGCACTTTCCCATGAGCAAGGTCAACGACGCCTTCGAAAAACTTCGCAGTGGCAAAGCTCGCTTTCGCATCGTGCTTGATCGAGAATGATACTTCTTAATTCAGATTTCAAAAGGTAAGACCAATGCTCAAACCACAACAACAGGTTCCAGAATTCACGGTGAAAACTGTCGACGGACCGGATTGGACACTCAGCGGTCAATCGCCAGAAAACTTCACGTTCCTGTTCTTCTATCGCGGCTATCATTGCCCGATCTGCCGTAAGTACCTGGGCAGCATCGATCGCAAGCTCGAAGACTTGTCATCCATGGGTATCCACGCGATTGCGGTCAGCAGCGATTCTGAAGAACGTGCGCGACGCAGTAAGGAGGAATGGAAAATCCAGAATCTCCCGGTCGGCTACGGCTTATCCATCGAAGAGGCTCGCCAATGGGGACTTTATGTTTCCAAAGGCATCAAGCCCAACGAGCCAGAAATTTTCAGCGAGCCCGGCCTGTTTATCGTTCGGCCGAATCTGGAATTATATGCTGCCTCGATCCAGACCATGCCGTTTACGCGCCCGTCAATCGACGAACTGATTGGCGGCTTTAGCTACATCATCGAAAACAACTATCCTGGCCGCGGAGAGGCGTGATTCGACCGATGTCGAACTCAGCAATTCAGATCAAGACGGAGCGTCCAGGAATTGAGGAGTTGCTCGCACCCTACCGCGACATAATCGGCGATGACTATGCCGGTTATCGAAATCACGTCTTCAGGACGGTCACGTACGCCATGCACTTCCTCGACGGTGACTCAGAGGTCGAGCCTACCGTTGAGACGGCGATGGCCTACCACGATATTGGTCTCTGGACAGATCGCGAGTTGGCGTACCTCGAACCGTCTGAGGCTGTTGCCGTTGCTGACAACGAGAAACACGGCTGGGGTCTTGATCCAGATTTGTTACGAGGGATCATCCACTGGCATCACAAGGTCTTTCGCTATCGAGGCCCTCACGAACGCATCATAGAAGCCTGCCGCAAGGCCGACTGGATCGACGCCAGCATGGGTTGGATACGAAAGGGAATGAGCCGGAGAAATGTTGCAGCGGTGGAAGCAGCATTTCCCAACGAAGGTTTCCACAAGACGCTGCTCCGCCTCGCCAAAGACTACGGCGGCTCCACTCTCATCGGCGGAATCCGGGTCACTCGCGGCATCGTGAAGTGGTAGGAGAATCGTCTTCCAGCCTTTGCCCGCGATGAGATCCTTACGCTTCGGACCGTCGAACGGAAGTTGCCCAACCTCTTATCCGAACCGCATCCTTAACCGGGCTACCCAAAACGATAAACCCTCAGCCGCAAAACGAATTGCAACTGAGGGTTAATGGTTCGGATCGTGTTTTGGATTTTTCAAAGCTCCCCGAGGCGGTCTCAATCCGAACCGCGGATTTATCGAGCTAGGTGCCTTTCGTACCAGAAGGTTACGACGATTGCCGCACATCGAAATGTTCAAGTGGAACTCGATTTCGGAGCAAGTTCAGGCGGAATCGGAGTCGGCCAATCCGAAGCGAGACCGCATGCGTTTGGCACGCTACTACCAATCTTTGCTTGACTCCGGAGAGGTCGGCACAAGGGCTGAGTTAGCCCGCCACCTTGGCGTCAGTCGAGCACGCGTGACTCAGGTGCTGAATCGACTGGCAGAAGATCACGATGATTGTTCTAAACCGGCATGAATCGTTAACTGAAGCCACCTCCTCCAAGCTCTCCGACCTATACGGAGTTGGAAACTGAATTGCGCCGCTCACCCAGCGAATTCCACTCATTCTTACGATTATGGCCGATAATGGCTTGCCCGCTTGAGATTTTACCGAACGATTGGTAAATTACTCTGATGCGACCCAAAACTACATCAGATCGTGACGTTTTGCTTGCTCTGACCGCGCTGTTTCGAGAGCACGGTTTTGAGGGAACGAGTCTTTCCATGATTGCGGAGGCCACGGGTCTGAAACGGGCCAGCCTCTACCATCGTTTCCCAGACGGCAAATCCGACATGGCATTAGCGGTGATTGATTTCACTTGTGATGAGTTCGCGGAGGTACTGTCTCCGCTGCATGAGTCAGGACCAGTGAAGACCAGAATTCGCAAGGCTGCGCGAAATCTCGACGCCTATTACGAAGGTGGACTTCGCTCGTGCTTGGTCGATTCGCTCTCCGTTGGAACAAGGGCTGACCAACGTGGTGTTGTTTCCGAGCGAATCGCTCAAATCATGGATGGCTTCATTGGCAGTTTTGCCAAAGTTGCCAGGGAGGCTGGAGCGAGTGCCAGCGAGGCCAAGCGTCGGGCGGAAGATGCGGTCGTCAGCTTTGAAGGCAGTCTCGTCGTCGGACGAAGTACAGGCAACACGAAGCCGTTCAAGAGATGGGTGCAATCGCTTCCGGAGCTTTTGGCGGGGGATGACTGATGTTCTCAGACTTTCGGGCGCATAGAGATCGGTAAGCACGTTTAACAGAGGAGAATACAATGAAGACAAAACAAACGTATGTAGTACTGGCACTCGCGATTTTGCTTCTGGGTGGTCCAGCGCATTCTCAAGATGCTGGAACAGAGAGCACTGGCTCCAAATCTTTGGAAGAACTTGCATCGGAGAGACGGACTCGTCCACTCACTGAGTTGAGTGCAGACGAACATCAGATATTCATCTACGAGCGTGAAACCCTTAGAGCCATTAAATCCGGCAATGTTGACCAGCTGATGGATTTGTTTATCAGCGAGAACGCAATCGTCTGCCCACCGGGAGGCGAAGCAATCATCGGTCGCGACAAACAAAGAGTTCTGTTTAAACAATGGCTTGCAACCAAGGGAGTTGTGTTGGACTACGAGCCAGTTGACGTGCATGTCGGCCCGTCCGGCGACATGGCCTACGCATACGGACTGGTCCGCTGGAAGAACCCCGGCGAACCTCAATATCTCGGCAAGTACGTGTCCGTGTGGGTCAAGGAAGACGGACGGTGGATGAATCACGTGGAAATGCGAAACGTCATCCATGAAGAACAGTTGAAGTGACCTTTTATTCGGAGCAGAAAAGTGATGGAAGAACCAGCAAACGAAGAGCCACGTCGCATCTCGGTGATCGGCCTTGGCAACATGGGAAGCGCTTTAGCCAAAGCATTCATAATGCCGGAAAATCAGGTCACCGTATGGAACCGCACGGCGAGTAAAGCTCAGCCTCTCGCGAAACTAGGCGCTCACGTCGCGGGTTCTCCATCGGATGCGGTCGCAGCAAGCGACGTGATTGTAGTCTGCCTCCCTAGTTATGCGGTATGTGACACTTTGTTTCACGCAACAGAGGTGTCGGGCTTGATGGGTGGAAAGACTTTGATCCAGCTTTCGACCGGCACTCCAAAGGAAGCGATTGACAGCGCTGAATGGGCATCGCAGCATCGCGTCAACTACTTGGACGGAGCGATTATGGATGTTCCAGAAAGAGTAGGCACCTCAGATCTAATTCATTTCTATTCAGGCCGAAAGGAAATTTTCGAATCTCACAAACCTTGGATCGATCACCTGGGAGTGAATTCGTATTTTGCTGGAGAGAATCCAGGAAGTGCTTCCGCCCTCGATTGCGGTATTCTTTCATTTGGTTTCGGCTCCTGGCTAAGCTTTATTCATGGCGCGGCCCTTTGTGAATCTGTAGGCATTCCGTCAGATAAGTTCAGTTCAGCAACGTTTGAGAGCCTCAACAGACTTGTACTTCCCACGCTGCATTCTGTCTCTGAAAAGATTGGTCGGCGAGACTATCCTGGCTCGATCGCCAAAATAAAGCAGTACGTAACAGCCTCGGATACGCTTGTCCGATCCAGCGAGGAGAGCGGCGTGGATAGTAGGCTGCCAGCAACAATTGCTGACATTTTCAGGACGGCACTAAATGCGAACTATGGAGAAAACGACTTGGCTGCGGTTTTTGAAGTGGTTCGTGCACGTGCGACCTCAGAATAGCACATAACTAAGGTGCTAATTCAGTCATTGGATTGGGAGTGTCAACAACATGGATATTGAAGTCATTTCGTGGAATCCATTCACAGGGTGCACAAAGATCTCGCCGGCCTGCAAAAACTGTTACGCCGAAGAATTGTCAATCAAGCTGAACAGTTGGGGGACGGCAGGATACGAAAACAAATTCCGCTTTACCATTCACCACGACAGGCTGGAAAAGGCGGCTCCCTTGAAACGCAAGAAGCCCACTTTGTACTTCATCAACAACATGAGTGATACCTTCCATAAGGAGGCTGACGACCAGAGCATCGACGAGATCATGGGCATTGCAAGGGACGCTCATTGGCACAACTTCTACACGCTGACGAAACGAAGCAGTCGAATGAAGGAGTATTTCGAGAGCCGGGCTGTTCCGGACAATGTGTGGCTGCGAGTAACCGTGGAAGACGCAAAATATGGGCTGCCGAGACTCAGGGACCTCCAAGAAATTCACGCCAGTCACAAGCACATTTGTTGCGAGCCGTTGCTGGAGGATTTTGTTGACATTGATTTGGCGGGAATCGATCTCGTGGTGGCCGGGGGAGAGAGTGGGAAGAAAGCGAGAAGGTCCGACATCAACTGGGTGGAATCTCTGAGACGCCAGTGTGAGCGTCAGGATGTTCACTTCTACTGGAAATCTTGGGGCAGCTACGACCAGGAAGGCAATTTCAAACCGAGCGGTAGAACGGGATGCCTCATTAACGGCAAGGAATACAAATCCTTTCCAAGCGATCTGATGCCGCGAGATGAATATTGATGCATCGATGACCTTGGGGCACGTTGGAATCTCAAAGCACAAATAATGAAAGGCAGTTCGGAACTTACTCGAATAGAAAGGAAGAACAATGACAACGACGAGCAGAACTGACAATGAAATCATGGACTTGGAGCGTGAATCGTACCGGCGATTTGAGGCTGGCGACTTGGAAGGGTTGACGGACCTGTTCGCCGACGATGTTTTGTTGTTCAACCCGGGAAGCGAACTTCTTCGCGGAAAGCAGCACGAGTTGGTAGCCTTGCAAGAGGCGAGTAAGGTCGAGGGCCTCGAAATGTCCTGGGAAGCCACTGAGGCCCGAATCAGCAAGTCGGAGGATATGGCCTGGGCGCACGGAAAGATAAAAGTGAAAACGCCAGACGGTCATGTTCAGATGGAGAAGTATGTAACCGTGTGGATGAAGGTTGACGGGCAATGGAAGCTCGTCGCACAGGTTCGCAATTCGAACGCGTAGACATTGCGGATTGTCTTGGGGAAACTTGGTGCGGAATTCCCTTAGGTTGATAGAAGGCTCGCACTGATGGCGTGGTGGCCATCGGATGAGAAGGAGCGGCCTACCACCAAGGATCGAAACAGTCCGTAACTATCAAGGGTTTCTTGATTCCTGCGTCGTGCAAACAAGGCCTGGCCTGGCATCTCGGCCTCAGTCGATCGCGCGACGCAGCTCCTGCGACAACTCGAACGGCCAAGAAAGACACATCGACCAAACTCTATTTCCAGTTTCCAACGAAGCTCTCCACAGGTCGCTGCTCCGCCTCGCCAAAGACCGAGGCGCTTCAACTGATGTGAGCGAAATCCGAGTGACACGCAGCATTCTGAAGTGGTAAGCGAATCATCTTCCAGCTTCTACTTGCGGTTCGGATAGTGGGATGGAGGCTGCCGAGACTTTTATCCGAACCAAATCCATTACCGAGCCGAGTAGGCCGACGAAACTCGTGGCCACAAAACAACTTGTGATCGAGGGGTAATGGTTCGGATTGTGATTCGGCTTTTTGAAGCTCCCCCGGCAAGACTCGAACTTGCGACAAGGCGGTTAACAGCCGCCTGCTCTACCAACTGAGCTACAGGGGATTGTGGTGGGAAATGGAATACTACGGAATTGGTGCGTTGTGTGCAATATGGGCTGGTGAATTTTCGCTTTGCCGCCGGTGGAGGATTCCGTTTGAGTGTGGAATCCGGGTGGTTTGTGGGAGATGCGTGTTATTCGTCGCCTAGGCAGGTGCCGACGGCGCGGGCGGCTTTGATCCAGTGGTGATCTAGCGGTACGTTTTTGCGGTTGCCGGCGACTTTTTCCAGGGGAACGGGTTCGAAACCGCCGTGCCGCGCGGCGACCATCACGCCGAAGGTTTCCTGCTCGATCAGTTCCACGCAGGCTGCGCCTAACCGTGTGGCCAGCAGGCGGTCGGCTGCGCTGGGAGTGCCGCCACGCTGTAAATGGCCCAGGATGGTCAGCCGGGATTCGAGTCCCGTTAGCTTCTCCAGCCGGTGCGTGATTTCGAGCGTGTGGCTGACGTGGTCCTGCTTGGGCTTGGCTTTGGCGTCTTCGTCCAATTGTTCGACCGCGCCTTCGGCGACGGCGATGATGTTGAACCGTTTACCGTCGCGTTGACGCCGGTTGATGGAGTCCGCGATCTTGCTCACCGTGTAAGGAATCTCCGGGATCAGAATCACGTCGGCGCCGCCTGCGACACCGGCGCCGAGCGCCAGCCAGCCCGCTTTGTGCCCCATGATTTCAACCACGATATTCCGCTTATGGCTGGTCGCGGTTGAGTGCAGCTTGTCGATGGCGTCGGTAGCGATGCCCAGCGCCGTATCGAAGCCAAAGGTGGTGTCCGTGCAGCCCACATCATTGTCGATGGTCTTGGGCAGTGTGATGATATTCATGCCCGTTTCGGCTAGACGCAACGCATTCTTCTGGGTTCCACCACCGCCCAGACAGATGAGTGCATCCAGGTGGTGCTGCTTGTAAACCTCGAACATGGCCGACGTCATATCAACGGTCTTACCGCCCACGGGCATACGGTGCGGCTTGTCGCGGCTGGTGCCAAGAATGGTGCCGCCAAGCGTTAGGATGCCCGACAGTCCTTCGTCATCCAGCCGGATTGTGCGGTTCTGCATGAGGCCGCGGAAACCGTCTAAAAAACCGATCACCTGCCAGTCGTGCTGTAATTCCGCCGCTTTGCCAATAGCGCGGATCGCTGCGTTCAAACCGGGACAGTCTCCGCCGGATGTTAAAATGCCGATGCTCTTAGTCAAACGAATACGCCTTCCTGTAATTCACGGTGCGGGGCCTTTGTGCTTATTAGCATTATAACCCGATATCTGTGTGGTCCGCGTGACTCCTGTGGTGAATCGCAGGTTGCGCCCTGTCAGCGGGCAAGGGCTGCTGTTCTTAAGGGCGTAAACCGCTACATTGAAGCATTACTTCCAAGCCCGACACCAGGGAACGCGGCTGCGGCTGCCTTATGGACAATCATCATCTGCTTTATTATCTGGGCGGCGTCCCTGTCCTGGGGATTCTCGCGCAGTGGCTGGCTTGGCGTTTTAAGCTGCCTTCTATTCTGTTGCTGCTGATTTTCGGCGCTTTGATGGGCATTTGCATGAGTTGGCTTGCCGACAACGGCATGCTGCATGCACCGCACAGCGACGCTCATCACACGGAAGAACATGGCGCCGGTAGCGACGTTGTCAGCAAAGAAGTTGCCAAGGTTGCGGAAGAGAATCACGCCAAAGCCGGCGATTGGCAGCCGATTGAGAACAAGCTGCTGTTCCCCGCTATTTCACTGGCCGTAGCCGTCATTATGTTCGAAGGCGGCCTGACCCTCCGGTTCAGTGAACTGAAAGCTGCTGGCGGTGTGGTGCTGCGGTTGTGCACCATCGCCGTGCTGGTCAGCTGGGTGCTGACGGCGCTGGCTGCCATGTGGTTGCTTGATTTTGACTGGCGGATTGCGGCGTTGATCGGCGCGGTGCTGGTGGTGACCGGTCCGACGGTCATTGCGCCGCTGCTGCATCATATTCAGCCACAGGCGAAGATCAGTTCGATGGTGAAGTGGGAGGGCATCGTCGTCGATCCGATCGGCGCCATCCTGGCTGTGCTGATGTATCAGGTTATCTCCGGCCTGGGCACGCCGTCTGTCTGGTCAGTTGCCAGCCCGGTTTTGATCACGGTAGTGATTGGCGGTGTGCTGGGCGTCGCGTCGGGCTTTGTGATGACGAAGCTGTTCCGCCGGTATCTGGTGCCGGACTTCCTGCAAGGTGTTGTTGTGCTCAGCACCGCCCTGGGGCTGTTCGCGCTTTCTGACTTCTTTCAGCGTGAGTCGGGGCTGGTGACCGTTACGGTCTTTGGCGTGTACCTGACCAATCAGAAGTCTGTTTCCATGCGGCACGTGGTGCAGTTCAAAGAGCATCTGGTCGTGCTACTGATTTCCTGCCTGTTTATTGTCCTCGGTTCGCGGATCGATCCGCAGGCGTTTGTGGATCTTGGCTTTGCTGGCATTGCCTTTGTGCTGGCGCTGGTTGTTGTTGTGCGGCCGGCGTCGGTGTTTATTGCAACGGCGTTTAGCGGTTTGAACTGGCGCGAGAAAACATTCCTGGCGATGATGGCTCCGCGCGGGATTGTAGCCGCGGCGGTTTCTTCGATCTTCGCGCTGGAGGTCATGGAGCTGGCCAAGAAGCACGAAGAACTGATGCCATTGCTGGAAGACGCCACACAGCTTGGGCCGCTGACGTTTCTGGTCATTACCGGAACGGTCGCCATTTACGGTCTTGGCGCCGCTCCGCTGGCCCGGTTGTTGAAACTAGCCGACCCGGACCCGCAAGGGCTACTGATTGCTGGTGGCAGCGCCTGGGTGCGGGATATTGCGGCGGCAGTGCAGAAGGAAGGCATCCGGGTGTTTCTGGTGGACACTAACTATCCGAATGTGGCGGCCGCGCAGATGCAGGGGCTGCCCGCTGCCTGCATTAGTATTCTGTCGGAACATCTCGACGAACGGCTGGAGCTATCTGGCGTCGGACGCATGCTGGCGCTCACGGGGAATGATCAGGTGAACTCGCTGGCGGTCCGCGAATTCACGCATCATTTCGGACGCGAAAATGTCTACCAGGTAACGCCGTTTGACGCGGGCAGCGGGCCGCGTGAATCAACGCCCGCCCACCTTCGCGGCCGCCTGCTGTTTGATGAGAAGCTGACGGCGTACTCGCTGGAGAATCAGCTGGACACCGAGCCGCAACTAGCCAGCATCACTTCCACGCCGTTGACGGAGAAGTTCGACTTTGAAGCCTTCAAGGCCCATTACGACGGCCGCTGCACGGTGCTGTTCACGGTGGAAAAACGCAAACTCGCCATCGCAACGCAGGACGAACCGCTGAAGCCATTGCCGGGTCAGACCGTCATCGCCTTGGTTCCCTTCAAAGATCCCGCCGCCAAAGCCATTGAACATGCCACAAATGGGAAGGGTGAGGACACGGAGGATGCACCTGAAGACGACGACCTACGCGAGGATGAATAAGGCTCGCGCTTCAGAGTTTTTGCGTTCCCACCCGGAATGAACTGGCTCATCAAACTGCCATTGGCCGGGAAAAAATCCAGAAAAATATCTTCTTCGCGCCTAATAAATCTCCTGCCTGTGCGTCATCCCGGTAGGGACGAGAGCCTGGCCAGCTATGCAACAGCGGTTGTCTAGCGGCGGGTCGATGGAGAGCCGATGGAAAAACGCGGGCATCAGGACCGTCAGCGCTGGATTCGCGCCGCCGTAGAGCGGTACGAAGGTGATCTGCTGCGCTATGCACAGCACATTACCGGCAATCTGGAACTGGCCCGCGAAGTGGTGCAGGACACCTTCCTGAAGCTCTGCCGTGAACCGGCTGACGACGTGCAGTCGCGGCTCGCTCCCTGGTTGTTTACCGTCTGCCGCAACCGGGCGGTGGATGTCATCCGCAAGGAGAAACGCATGAAGAGCATCACGCAAGAGCAGGCCGAACAGGCGCCCGCCAGTAGCCGCTCAGGCGCCGACGCAGCCGAGCACCGCGACCACGCCATCCATGTGCTGCAACTGGTTGACGGCCTCTCAGAGAACCAGCGGGAAGTGATCCGCCTGAAATTTCAAAGCGGCCTCAGCTACCGCGAAATCAGCGAGATCACCAGCCTCAGCGTCAGCAACGTCGGCTATCTCCTGCACACCGCCGTGCAGCGTATCCGCGCCGAACTGAACCCAGGTTAGCAGTTCCCTCGCCCCCTTGAGGCATCGATAGGGCTAGGGCAGCAACCAGGATATTGCCCGCGTCTCGTTCTTTCTGTCCAGGCAAACTCAACGAATCCAACTTGTATCCCCTCACCCTAACCCTCTCCCCAGAGGGGCGAGGGGACGTGAATCCAACTTCCAGTTTTTGGAATACCAATCATGAAACCTGACGATCCACAACTTACCGCGTACGTTCTGGGCGAACTCTCTGCGGAAGAGAAAGCGGCTGTTGACGCGGCGCTGAAGAACTCGCCGGAACTGCAGCAGGCGGTTGCCGACATCCGCGAGACCACGGGGCTGCTGACCGGCGCCTTCCAGAGCGAACCGCAGCCGGAACTTAAGCCAGAGCAGCGCGCTGCCATCGAAGAACAGTCAACCGCCGTCGCCAGCAAGCCCGCGCCGCTTCAACCCGGCGCCGGCTGGACCCGCAGCGTGATGGCTTCCGCCGCGGCCGTGCTGCTGCTGGTCACCGGGTTCGGCGTGTATGCGACGTATTACTCCGGCACGGCGAACACGACCTTCAACAGTATTAGTAACGCAATCAGCAATGCAAACGACGACGGAGTGGAAGTAGCCAGCACGCCGCCGCCCGGCGGGCCAGGGTTAATTGACGACACCCGCAGTATGGATGGCGAATTCGACGACCGGCTCGACGCGCTAAATAGCACCGTTGAAGGCGCTTGGAACGAACAGTACGAAGAAGGCAGCCCCAGACCTGGATTCTCAAGCTTGCCTTCCGGGGGGATTACCGGGGAAGGTGTAAGCGGCAGAGGGGCCGTCAACAGCGACGGCCGCCCAGGTAGCCGCGACAGTTACGGCAATGAAGGAACCACCGTCCAGTCGCCCCGGTTTACGGCAGGCCCCGCTCCAACCGGCAATACACCGCCGCGTGGACCCGCGGAACCTACATCGCCTGAGGAGGGCTTTGGTGCAACGCCAGGTGGTCAACCCCTGGTACGTGATCCTGCTTCCACAACACCCGGTGTGCCCGCCGATCCCGCCGACTTCGGTGGCGAACCTGAACCAACCGTCGGTGACACCGAAGGTGAGGCGCCTTCGTCCAGCACCGCTCCGGCGACCCGGCCTGCTTCCGATGAGGAAACCGTCACCGAAGCAGTGGTTGACGATTTGGAACTGGATAGTGCGGAAAAAGCCGAAGTTGAACGACTATCGGGCGAGGCTCAAAAATCAGCTCCTGGTAGTAACGATGTGAGCAGTCTTAAAAGCGGCCTAGCCAAAGACGGTAAGAAAAGCAAACCGAAAGACAACCTGCGCACCTGGCGGCGGGCGAAGGCTACGCCGAATGCTTCGCGGTTGATGATCGGCGACAAGGACGAACTGCCATTGGAAGGGATGCAGGTGAATGTGCAGGTCGATGGCTTCCGCGCCCGCGTGCTGCTGGACCTGTACTACTACAACAACCGCGGCCGGCAGTTAGAAGGCGCCTTCAAGGTGCGGCTGCCTAACGAGGCGTCGTTGTATTACTTCGCCTTTGGTGAGACCTCTTTCGAGTACCGTCCGCAGGTGGATCAGCTGGCTTCCAACGGTTTCCTCAACGCGGAACTGGTCCGCGCCAGTGGCACCGGGCCGGGTGAGATTCTGAAGGCCCGCAGCGAAACCTGGTCGAAGGTCAAAGAAGCCCGCATCGTGCCGCGGGAACAGGCCGCCCATGCATACAGCGAAACCGTCCGCCGCCGTATCGATCCCGCGCTGGTCGAGTGGTCCGGCGCCGGCATGTTCAACGCCAAGGTTTACCCGCTGATGCCCGGCAAGCTGCATCGCATTGTGATTGGCTACGATGTGAACCTGCGGCAGGACGGCGACGATCTGGTTTACGCACTGGATCTGCCAGAACACCGCGCCGAAACCAGCGTGGACCTCAATGTTTCCGCGATGCCTGGCACTTCGGCCAACATTAAGCCGGAAGTGCGCCCGTTCCTGGCATCGGGCCGCGCGTACTATCACTACGCCAATCCCAAGCAGAACCAGATTGAAGTACGCCTGCAAAACCCCGGCGCCGTGCTGCTGCAAGGCGGCGATCAGGAAACGGGCGAATATTTCGCAACACGCATTACGCCCAACCTGCCGGCCAGCAAACCGGCAGCAGGCAGCAAGCACGCGATCTTCCTGCTTGATACTTCGCTCAGTTCCAACCCGGACAAATTCAACGTCTGGCTGAGTCTGCTGGAAGAAACACTCACAAAGAACCGCGATGTGATGAAGCACTTCGCCGTGCTGACGTTCAACATCGAGTCGCACTGGTGGCGGCCGCAGTACATGGACAACACGCCTGAAAACGTAAAGCGGCTGATCCACGATTGCAGCCAGCTCTCATTAGAAGGCGCCACGGCGTTGCGGCAGGCATTGGCCGAAGCCATCTCACCCGTGTGGGGCCAGGCCAAAAAGCTGCCTAAGCCGGATATCTTCCTGCTCAGCGATGGCGCCGCGACCTGGGGCGAAACCAGCCTGCCGTTTATTGCCCGCACATTAGGCGGCGGCAAGTCCGCAACGCTGTTCGCTTACAACACCGGCCTGACCGGCACCGCAGTGAATGTGTTGCAGAAGCTGACCCGCGATAGCGGCGGCGCCGTCTTCAGCGTGATGGGCGAAGCGGATGTGGCCAAAGCCGCCACCGCCCACCGTCAACGCCCCTGGCGTCTGCACCATGCAACTGTCGCGGGCGGCGAGGACATTCTGCTGGCCGGCCGCACCACGACGCTGTACCCCGGCCAGACGCTGCTGCTCTGCGGCCGTGGCAAACCAACCGGCGATGTAATGCTGCGGGTCAGCCGCGGTGAAGAAACGGAAACCATCAGCATTCCGCTGACCCGTACGGTGAAGTCGGAACTGACGCCGCGGCTGTACGGCGAAGTGGCTGTCGGTCAACTGGAAGACCTGCAAGCAGCCACCTACGATGTCTCCGTCGCCTACGCCCGTCACTTCCGTGTGACCGGGCAGACCTGCTCCCTGCTAATGCTCGACAGCGAGGCGGACTATAAGCGGTTCAACATCAAGCCCGAAGATGATGTCGACGTGATCAAAACCGTCGCCGCCGCCAATTACATCACCCGCCGGGCCGATGAAACGGCTGCCAAGCTGGAAGACCCCAAGGCGACGCTGCTGGCCTGGATGGAGAAGCTGGAGAAGACGCCGGGCGTACAATTCAAAACGCCGACGGCTTTGCGACTGATGCTGGAACAGTTGCCAGCTTCCGCCTTTGAAGTGGAAATCCCACGTCTTGTCTGCGAAGAAGCCAGCCGTAGCGATATGTCGAAAGAGATGTTGCAGGTGCTGGCCGCATCGCAGCTTGACTACGACGCCATTGTCGCCGAGGCGAACCGTCGCCGCGGGCTGTACGGCCCGGCCGATGCGCTGAAGACGCTGAGCAGCCTGATCGAAAACACACCGGGCGATACGGTGCTGTCCCGCGATGTGGCTTTCTCCGCGATGGACATGGGGCTAGCCGGGCAAGCTTATCCATTGCTCAAACGCGTCGCCGAAGCGCGGCCTTATCTGCCGCAGGTGTATCAGGCGATGGCTCAGTGCCTGGCGTCTCTTGGCAACGCCGACCTGGCAATGATCTACTACGAAATCGCACTGGGCGGCCAGTGGCACGGCCGCTATCAGGATTTCAAACAGATCGCCGCCGTCGAGTATTCGCACCTGCTACGGAAGATTAAATCAGGCGAACTGAAGACGCAGGCCCCAGGCTTCGCCAAAACGCGGATGCAGACCGTTGCTTCGCAAACGCCGTTTAACAACGCCGGTCTGGTCGTCACCATGATGTGGAACACCGACCGCACCGACGTTGATCTGCATGTGGTCGAGCCATCCGGCGAAGAGGTGTTTTACAAGCATCGCAACTCACGTGCAGGCGGCAAGATCACGCGCGACGTGACCGAAGGCTTCGGCCCGGAGATGTACAGCATCGGCTCCGCCAGCAAAGGGCGTTACACTGTCAAGGCCAACTACTACGGCACCGACGCAAACCGCACCACGGCGCGTAGTAAGGTCTACCTGACCATCTACGAAAACTTCGGCAAGAAGAACGAAAGCGTCACACGTAAAACCGTTTCGCTCAGCCGGGGCAAAGAGATGCGGACGGTCGCCACGGTGCAGATCAAGCAGTAAGGCGAACGTAGCATTTTCAAAAATGATGTGGCGTTATCCAGTCGCCACATCTGGTCCTCTCGCACCTATGGGGCATTGGTATCTACACACGTTTTAGCTCGCGCAAATTAACCCGAAGCGCGAGCGAGGGGCGTTTTATTGAGTGCTTAAAACAAGGGTTTTTGGCGAATAATCGCGAATCCGATAGTTGTCCAGACTGCCATTTCTGGTCAACGCGGGACACCTCTGCTTGCGCTTCGGGTTGGTGTTCCGTCCGATGCTCCCGGTTTCAAATCTGCAACTTCTGATACACTAGGCATCATCGCTTTCAGCTTTATGATGCGTCTTCAGCGTTGCTAAATGCATGACCTTCTCCCGCACCGATCATCAGCACATGACCCGCGCTCTGCAGATCGCAGCGCGCGGTGAGGGGCGGGTCGAACCGAATCCGATGGTAGGCTGTGTCATCGCCCGCGGTCAGGGCGATGCAAGCCGCGTGATTGCGGAAGGCTGGCACGATAAATATGGCGGTCCGCATGCAGAGGCTGCCGCGATTATCGCCGCGCAACACGCCGGCGCCGATACAGCGGGCGCCACCGCATATGTAACGCTGGAACCTTGTTGTCACACGGGAAAAACACCGCCATGCGCCGATGCATTGATTGCGGCGGGCATTGGGCGCGTTGTCGCTGCTGTACGCGATCCGGCGCCGCATGTCGACGGCGGCGGGTTCGAGAGGCTACGGGCGGCCGGCATCGCCGTGGAGCACGGTCTGATGCAGTCCGAAGCAAACCGCTTGCTGGCGCCCTATCTGAAGTTGCTTCACACCGGGCGGCCGTGGGTGATTGCCAAGTGGGCCGCGACGATTGACGGAAAGATCGGCACACATACCGGCGATAGCAAATGGATCTCTGGCCCCGCTTCACGCCAGATCGTGCATCAGATCCGCGGCCGAGTGGACGCGATTATCACCGGCAGCGGCACGGCCTTAGCTGACAATCCCCAGCTTACCGCGCGTCCACAGCACGCCGCTGACCTGCACCGTACGCCGCTGCGTGTGGTGATCGATTCCGCCGCCGCGTTGCCGCTGCAAAGTCATCTGGTGCAGACCGCCCGGCAGACGCCAGTGCTGGTCGCGGTTGGCGCTGCTGCTGATCCGCAGAAGGTCACCGCGTTGCAGCAGGCGGGATGCGAAATCTTCACCGCAGCGGGCGACACACACCTGCAACGCATTGACGCTGTGCTGAACGAATTAGGCCGCCGCCGCATGACCAACGTGCTGCTTGAAGCGGGCAGCCGTCTGTTAGGGGCGATGGCTGATGCAAGTCATATTGATGAAGTGCACGCCTTTATCGCGCCGCGTCTGGCAGGCGGGGGCAAAATAGCATTCGACGGCGCCGGTGCGGATACCATTGCCGCGGCGCCACGTCTGGAAGACGTGCAGGTGCAACTAAGCGGCGAAGATGTTTATATCCGCGGACTTGTTGAAAGAGGGCCGCGTGGCTGATTACCGCGAAGTCGTTGCGCAACTACGCAAGGCGTTTCCACCGCCCGTGTCTGACCCCGTGCACGATGGCTACGTTGTCTTCTCGCTGTTACGCGCGCTGGACCGGGTCGATGGTATGAAGTCCGAGGCGCCGGTACTGGGCGTTTCCGCAACGCCGGATTACGAAGCCGCGGCCACCGCCGCTATCGCCGAACACGGTCAGACGCTGGAAGACGTGATTCCGCAACTGGCGACCTATCTCAACGGCATGCCCATCTGGGGGCACCCGCGTAGTCAGGTAAATGTTTCCGCCAACGCGTCGATCGCCAGCATCATCGGCAACGTGCTGCCCGCGATCTTTAACCCCAACCTCTGCAGTGACGAAAGCGGCCACGGCTTCTCCGAAGTCGAAGTCCGCGTCGTCGCCGCCATCGCGCGATTGCTGGGCTACGATCCGGGCAAAGCAGGCGGCGTGTTCACCTTCGGCGGCACGGGAACGCTGCTATACGGAATGAAGATCGCGCTCGAAAAGGCGTTGCCCGGTTCGATGGGGAAAGGCCTGCGCGAGAACGCGCTGATCTTTGCTTCAGACCACAGCCATTACGCCTGTTTGAATGTCGCCGGCTGGCTGGGCATTGGGCATGAAAATGTCGTGGCGGTTGCTACGCACGATGATAATTCCATGGATGTCGCTGCCCTGGAAAAAGCGTTGCGGTCGGCAGCCGAAGCAGGCAGCACCATTGCCGCGGTGGTCGCCACGATGGGAACCACGGATGCGTTTGGCGTGGATGATCTGGCGGCTATCGATGCGTTGCTCGATAAGCTGACAACGGAGGGAACGCTGCCGCGGCGTCCGCATCTGCACGCTGATGCGGTGATTGGTTGGGCCTGGTCGGTGTTTAGCGATTACGATTTCGATGGCAATCCGCTGGGCTTCCGGGGACGGACGCTGCGTGCGCTGGCGGCGGTTGATAACCGCATGCAGCATCTGCACCGGGCGGATTCGCTGGGCATCGATTTTCACAAAACGGGTTTCACACCGTACACCTCTTCGCTGTTTATGCTGGCGGATCGCAGCGACTTCGGGCAACTGCTACGCCAGCGCGAAACGATGCCTTACCTGTATCACACGGGCGACTATCATCCGGGCATGTACACCCTGGAGACAACCCGCGGCGCCACCGGGCCGATGTCCGCGTGGGCGAACCTGCTGATGCTGGGCAAAGAAGGCTTCCGCGCGCTGTTGGGCAATGCGGTGGAGATGGCGTGCATCCTGCGTGAAGCACTTGCCGCCCGTCCTGGTCTGACCGTGCTGAACCATCAGAACAGCGGCCCCGTGACGCTCTTCCGCGCGTATCCGGCAGGCGTTGATACGTTCACCATTCAGCAACGCGAAGCAACCGGCGCCGTCAGCGATGAAGAAGTGCTGCAGCACAACGCGCTGAACGAGCGGATCTTCCATCTGGTGCATCAACGGGCGATGGCAGGCGAAGGCGTGGCGATTGGTCTGACTTCCAACTACCGCACCACGGCCACGGGGCTGCCTATCGTGGCGCTGAAGTCGTATGTGCTATCGCCCTTTGCCGATGAGCATCGCATGCACTCGGTCGTCGAACACGTCACGGCAGCACAGGCGGAAGCGGCGGAGAATTAATCGTCGCTGTTGACTGGCAGCTCTTCCGGCAAGGTGGAACGCACGCGATAGATAACGCCGTTACCAGCCAGAATAAACAGGTGCTTCCCACCAGGGCTGAATTGCACCTGATGCATCTGGGCGCCGGGCGGACCCAGTGAAAGCTGGACGACGCATTGCTTCGCCGGAAGGTTCCAGATGCAAACGGTGGGACCGTCACCGCACGTTGCCAGGAAGTCGCCACTTGCGTCGAAGGAGAGGGAACGCAGTGCGATAGGATTTTCCGGCGCCAGTTCGCCGATGGCTTCGCCGCCGGGCATACGGAACAGTTTGACTTTGCCCTGGCTACCGCCTGCGGCCAGGATCTCGCGCGTGGGGCTGAACCGGCACACAGCCGGGGCGCCTGCTGTTTCGAGCGTGAGAACGCGGTCTCCGGTCCGGGCGTTCCATACGACAACGTTCTCGCTTCCGCTTGCTGCCAGCCATTGCAGCGAGGGGCTAACGGTCAGGCTGTTGACGGCGTATTGCGAATCTTCAAACGACATCAAAGACTGATTTGTATGGGTGCTGAACAGCGAGCAGCCTTTGCCTTGTACGCCGGCCACCAGAGCGTTCTGATCGCCGCGGAGGCTGAGTGACATAACCCTGCCACCAGCGTCAATCCGGGCACGCTGCCAGCCGCTGCGGGTATCCCAGATCTGTGCGACGTTTTCAAAACCACCCGATGCAGCCAGCAGATTGCCCTCTTCGCTAACACTTAGCGTCTGTGCGAAACCAGGGAATCTGCCGAACGCAGTGGTTTGCTTCAGCGAGTCTGTGGACCACTGCTGAATATGGTTGAATCCGCCTGCATAAAGAACTCTTCCACTGGCGGCGATATGGAAGCGGCTGATGGTGTGTGGCGGGTCCGCGGTGCTGGCTTCTGTAAAACGCCACACATGCACGCCGCCAGCATCGTCTGCTGACACCAGTAGTTTCTGACCATCGCCGGCGGTTGCCAGACAACGCACCGGCGTGCGATGCCCCCACAGAGGCGCAGGGATTTCATCCGTCATCAACAGGCCCGTCACCTTGAACGAATAGATCCCCGAACCGCAGGCTGCTTGCAGCAGATCAGGCCCCCGCCAGGCCAGCGTTTGAGCGGTGCGGGGCAAGGCGACTTTCTGCGTCAGATCGTCAACGGCAGCATCGGTGAGTTTGTTTTCTGCACGGGCGAAAACCGCAGCAGGCCAGACAACGATCTGCCGGTCTTCGTCCGCAATGGCGGCCAGGTCTCCGGCGGAATTGAACGCTAGGCAGCGTGCTTCGCCGGCGCCCGTTCTGGTCTGCAGCAGCGTGGCTTTGGTTTCCACATCGCGGACAACAACGCTGCCATCTTGCAGCATTACTGCCAGCCGCGCGGCGACTGGTGAGAATGCCACGCAGCGTGGCGGTTGTGAATAGACGAAGCTTTTCTGCGGCTTGCCTGTTGATGTTTCGTAAAGCTGCGCCGTTTCGCTACCATCAGCGACCGCCAGGAATTCGCCGTTGTTTGAGAAAGATATTGTAGTGACAGGACCTGACACATCGCGGCGCCATAATTCCTGTCCGGACCCGGGCGCCCATGCGGTAAGTTCGCCAGACTCGTCGCCTCCGCAAAGAGTGCTTCCGTCGGGTGAGAAAGCCAATGCGTTGACCACGGCGCCGCCCCACTGCAACGTGTGGAGCAGCTTCCCTTCTCCGTCCCAGATGCGGATGGTCTGATCGGTGGAGGCGGTTGCAATCATCCCTGATGTTGTGACGCTGATGGCCGTGACGCGGTTGAAGTGCTGGCGTCGCGGATCGCCGAAGACACCGTCTACGACGGCTGCTGTTGAGGTAGGATGAATGGATCGCGCACCAGCAGGTGGCGATAACTCGGGCGGTGCGATGATTTCAGCCAGCGGGTCAAACGCAGCAGGCTTTGTCGATCCAGTTGCAGCTTCCGCCGGTGCAGTTGCGGCGACTTCCGGCGCGGATGCCGCGCCGCGTGTCGGATTGCCCTCCGCCGGCGGCGTTGGCGTTAGACCGCTGATCCAGTTGGAGATAGACAGCACGCTGGCCACGCAAATGGCCAGGCTGGTGCCGCCGACCAGCACCGTGGCAAGCAGGCCCGTCTTCCAGTTCTGCGTGCGTTGCGGCGCGTAGTAGTCGCCCGGTGGTGCATCACCGCCGGTGATACGTTCGGTGATAGGTCCGTCTTCTGACGGCCTGATGGTGGGCTTGGGAGCGCGGTTACGGGTCTTCGTTTGCAGGGCAAGTTTGAAGTCGCTGGCGACGCCTTCTGCCGCTGAAGCGGCACCGCTGACCGGGTTGCTGATTGGTTCGCGCGATGCGTGAAGTTCCTCTTCTTCGATCAGCAAGTTAATCAGCGAATCGATTTCGTCCTGGTCTTCATCTCCATCCGCCCCGTCGCGTGTCAGCCCGGCAGCGGAAAGCTGATCTTCGGGCGTTGTCTGCGAAACGCTGCCACTATCGCTATCCGCAGCCTGCTGCGCGGTGTCAGAACCTGTCAGTTCTGCCAGAACCTGCGGGTCGCCTATTTCGTGCAGCGGAGGACTGCGGCGGAGCAGTTCCAGCATGTCTGCGCGAAGATGCTTCACCGCGGACAAGTCGTACGGTGGAGTGACGGCGGATGCGAAGGGCGTGACTGCGTCGATCACTTCCTGCGGGGTCTGATACCGTGCTTCTGGAGTCTTGGCGATCATCTTCGCAATGACGGCGGACAATCCTTCCGGAAGTTCACCTGCAAGTTCTGCGGTGGGTACGGGATCTTCCGTCTGTAGCGCGACAAGTTTCTCGGACGTGCTGCGGTTGGGAAACAGAATTTTGCCCGTCAGCATGAAATGCAGCACGGCGCCAAGGCTGTAGATATCGGCGCGGATATCGGCCGTTGAACTGTGCGCGGCCTGTTCCGGCGCCACATAGTCAACGGTGCCAAGCGGCTCTGCATCGTTGGTCAGGCTATCGTTGCTGTTATCGATTCCGACCAGGCCCAGGTCGAGAAGTTTGACCACGCCGCGGGTATCAACCAGCAGGTTGCCCGGCTTGATATCACGATGCACCAGCCCCGACTGAAAGGCATGCTCTAGACCTGCCGCCGCCTGCCGTACATAATCCGCCGCCTGACCCGCAGTTAGCGGGCCAAGCTTGCCCACTTGCCGCTGGACGTCGATCCCTTCGACAAATTCCATGACAATGTAAGGTGTGTCGCCGGTTTCGTCGTAGTCGAAGGCGCGGATGATATTGGAATGGTTCAGCGCTGCGACAGCGCGTGCTTCGCGTGCGAAGCGTTGCAGAACATCGCTCTTCCGCTTGCGCGCGGTGCGGACGATTTTTACCGCTACCAGGCGCTGCATCGAAACCTGTTCGGCCAGATAGACCTTGCCCATCCCGCCGCGGCCCAGGATCTCAAGCAGCTTGTACTTGCCCAGATAGAAGCCTTTGTACCGGCCGGCCAGTAGTTGCTGCGCCTGATACAGTGAAATGACTTTGGCTTTGACGAGCCCGCTGGCTAATCGCCGCGCCGCTTCGACACCGTCTTCCGCCTGCGATTCGGACCGCAGCGAATCCACCTGCTCAACGATCCGCTGCATAAACCGCGTGTTCAGCAATTGACTGCGGCGGAGCAGATCGACAAATTCTTTGGGGCTTACAGGAGGCGCCACGGGTTACTTCCTGGCTCATATTCCTGACAGAAACACGTCTGCATACTATACACTAGCCGCCACGGCCCACCTATTTCTCTGAGAACGAACTTTCTCAGAATACAAGCGGCCGGACCTACAAACACCGCCCGGAAACAGCAGGATGACCGACGTCTATATCTACGACAAAGCCAAGTGGCATTCTGAGGGAGATGAATATCCCGCCGGTTTGCCTGAACAAAGCGCTTATACGCATGGCGGATTTCTCCTGGCGTGGCTGCTGAAGAATAAGCTGCTTAGCCAGTCCTTTCACGACGATCACGCGGACGCCGCTCGTCAGTTCATAGCCGGCAAATTAACCCCCGGCGAATTCAACGCGGCTGTCGATGGCGTGCTGGATAGCAGCATGTTAAACGACGAAGGTAACGCCTTTGTTACCGATTACGTCGACGAGTGCTACCTGGAAGACTACGAGATGCTCTTCGAGGATGACTATGACCACGCGTACGCGGTGGAAGACACGCCAGCCAACGGCAAGAAGGTCGCACGGTTGCTTACGGATTGCTTGAAGGAGTGGAAAGCGGCGATGCGCGACGGTTGATTCATGCCTTACGAGGTGAAAATCCTATGATTTCCGGTTTTATACAAGAAATTCACACGTACCCCGTTTGACGAACCAGCGAAACCGGTTACCCTGCGTCCCTCCTGGAAATTGCCTCGCGCAGTTTCCAACAAACTCCTTCCATCTCTGCAGTAGCTGAACTGGAAGCGATGCCTGAGCGGGTTATCCATACCCTTTGTTAAAACAGGCAATCCTACGATTCCAGACGCACTGAAGTTCTTTCAACAAAACCCCTTACGGGATGTTGACGTACTATCGGGGCGTCTCTACAATCGTCGGTTCGCAATTTTGCGAAAATTGATTCATAAGACACGTAAGACTAATAGCGACAACCGTTTCGGGTGACTCAGGAGATCCGTTTTGCCTAGCGAAACCAACGATGTAATTCGGATTCGCATGGAAGCCTATGATCATGGCATCCTTGATCAGAGCGCCCAGGATATTGTGGAAACCGCCAAGCGCACCCACTCCGAAGTGCATGGCCCGATTCCACTGCCGACCCGCATCGAACGATACACTGTGCTGTCCGGCCCTCATGTAGATAAGAAGGCCCGTCAGCAATTTGAAATTCGCACGCACAAGCGTCTGATTGACATTGTGCAGGCAACCGCCAAGACGATCGAGGCTTTGAACAAGCTTAGCCTCCCCGCTGGCGTTGAGATCAAGATTAAAGCCTCGACCCGCTAGTAAAGCGGCAGGGGACGATAGTTTTTGCGACGCGAGAAATTGGCCGCAAATTTGTGGCGGTCAAAAAATCGGTTATTCGCAGGATTGGCTATGTTATGAGGCCGCCAGAAAGCGGGTGCTAAGCACCTGGCTCTGGAAAGGCAGCAGACCACAAGGCGAAGAGCTATGGCTAAGGGAATACTCGGCCGCAAGGTCGGGATGACGCAACTATATAACGACGAAGGTCAGGCGGTTCCCGTAACCGTGATCCAGGCTGGTCCGTGCACTGTGCTTCAGTTGCGGACATCGGATCGCGACGGTTACGAAGCTGTCCAGTTGGGCTACCTGGATAAGAAGCGTCCAGAGCAGGATAAGCCCCGCAGTCGTAGCAGTCAGGCTCGCCGCAGTGAACGTGGTCATGTTGCCAGCAAGCTCAGCAGCAAGCGGTCTAAGCGTCGTGCTGCTGCCGGCATTGAACTTCTTCCGAAGGCCGAATGTGAGCCGAAGAAGTTTGTCCGCGAAATCCGCGGTGAAGCTGGCGACCTGGAAGTTGGCTCGGAAGTGCTGGTCAATGCCTTTGAGGAAGTCAAGGCAGTTGATGTGACAGGCATCAGCAAGGGCCGTGGCTTCGCAGGTGTGATGAAGCGGCACAACTTTGCCGGTCAGCGTGCAACGCACGGTGTGAAGAAGGTGCATCGCCACGCTGGCGGCACCGGCCTGAGTGCGACCCCTAGCCGCCTTTTTAAGGGCCGTCGCATGTCTGGGCAGTACGGAAATAAACGCTGCACCGTCCGTAATCTTAAAGTGGTAAAGATCGACACCGAGAACAACCTGCTTGTCGTCTGTGGCGCCATTCCTGGCCCCAACGGCGGTTATGTTGTTGTGCGTGAAACGAATAAGGTTTAGTGGCAATGGCTGATCTGACTGTTTACAACCAGAGCGGCGATGAAGTAGGGACGTTTGCCATTGAGCCAACGGATCTTGCTCCTTCGATCAACAGGCAGTTGCTGCACGACGCTGTGGTGATGTACCAGGCGAACACCCGTCTGGGCACCGCATCTTCGAAGACTCGCGCAGAAGTTGCTGGCTCAACCAAGAAGATGTACCGCCAGAAGGGAACGGGTAACGCCCGTGCAGGTTCGCGCCGCAGCGGTATCCGTCGTGGCGGCGGGCACATCTTCGCCAAGCAGCCCCGCAGTTTCTATTACCGCCTGCCTCGCAAGGCGTTGAAGCTGGCCACCCGTATGGCTGTGGCTTCCCGCATCGAAGACGGTGAGATGGTGGTGATCGATGACCTGAAGGTCGACGCCCCGAAAACGAAGGATGTCGTCGGCGCCCTCAAGGCATTGAAGATTGATGGCGGCACGACGCTGATCGCTATCGAGTCGTACTCCCGTGATCTTTACCTGAGCACCCGCAATATTGAAGGCGTGGAGCTCCTGCCGGTCAGCGATATTAACGCTCTGGCTGTGCTGAAGCCGCATCGTGTGCTGTTCACCAAGGCGGCTCTTCAGTCGCTGAAGGATGGGAACGCAGGTAAGGCAAGTGCACCAGAGGCGTCAGAGGAAGCAGCAGCAAGCGAGTAGATCGCGTGTTGTCTCCGCAGCGAACATAGTCAGGTTGGACGATCGTTATGAAACAAGCAGATGGCCGTCAGCGTAACGCTGGCAAGACAAAGCTGGAACTAGCTCCGCATCAGGTCCTTATCCGGCCGCTGGTGACCGAAAAAGGTATGCACCGCTCAACGCGGTACAACCAGTATTCGTTTCAGGTAAGCACGCTTGCCACCAAGGACGACGTCCGCAACGCGGTTGAAGAACTGTTCGACGTCAACGTCACCAAAGTCCGCACCCAGAACCGTAAGGGTAAGCCGCGGCGTCACCGCTTCCGCAAGGGTTACACCAAGGACTGGAAGAAGGCGATTGTCACATTGCACGAAGATCATCGCATTGACTTCTTCTAAACTGGAACTGCGATAGAACGTACGCCACAGGCCACATCGCCTGCGAAAGAGTGAATCATGGGTATCCGAAAATACAAGCCAACATCAGCAGGTCGTCGCAATGGTAGCGTGAGCGACTTTGCGGAACTGACGCCAGGCGCCAAGCCTGAGAAGAGCCTGCTGCGCCCGATCAAGAAGACCGGCGGCCGTAATAATCAGGGTAAAATCACCTGCCGTCACCGTGGTGGCGGGCACAAGCGGCGTTACCGTGTTATCGACTTCCGTCGCAACAAAGACGGCATCCCGGCGCGGGTGGCATCCATTCAATACGATCCAAACCGTTCCGCTCGTGTGGCCTTGCTGCACTACGTGGACGGCGAAAAGCGGTACATCATCGCGGCCGACAGCCAGAAAGCCGGTGATACGGTGGTTAGCGGTCCCGAGGCGCCGCCAAGCGTTGGCAACTGCCTGCCGCTGAGCAAGGTTCCACTCGGTACAACCATCCACGCCGTTGAGATCCGGCCAGGTAGCGGCGGCGTGCTGTGCCGTGGCGCCGGTTGCTCGGCGACACTGGTTGCCCGCGAAAGTGACTGGGCTCAGATCACCCTGCCCAGCGGCGAAATTCGTCGTATCCCTTCGAGCTGCCGGGCGACCATTGGTCGCGTAGGCAACGGCGATCACTCCAGCGTGGTGCTGGGCAAGGCTGGCCGCAAGCGTTGGCTGGGTCGTCGTCCGCACGTCCGCGGTACCGCGATGAACCCGATCGATCACCCGCACGGTGGTGGTGAAGGTCGTACCAAGGGTGGCCGTCATCCAGTGAGCCCGACGGGCGTACCTGCCAAGGGTGGCGCCACACGTCAGCGAAGCAAACCATCCAACGCAGCCATTGTCCGTCGTCGCCGCTCGAAGCGGTACGGCCAGCTGCGTGTGAAGTAGTACAGACGTTTTCGAATCGTAAACAGACATTTGGTGAATCAGGTGAGTTTTTATGGGTAGGTCTCTCAAAAAAGGTCCCTACGTCGACGTCAAAGTCTATCTGAAAGTTCAGAAGCAGGACGAAGCGGGCACCAAGGAGCCTATTAAGACCTGGGCCCGCGCTTGCACGATTGTGCCTGAGTTTGTTGGCCACACCTTTATGGTTCACAACGGTCGTCAGCACATGAAAGTGCTGGTGACAGAAGATATGGTCGGCCACCGGCTCGGCGAGTTTGCCCCCACACGTACGTTCCGCGCACACAGCGGCAAAGGCAAGAAATAAGCAGGCGCCTTACATTGGCGTTTGAACCGGCAGCAAACGGCTTGCTTTGGAGAGAACAGAAATGACATACGTTGCATCCCATCGGAATGCTCGCATCAGCGCTCAGAAGGTGCGTCCGCTGGCGGACCTGGTTCGCGGCGAATTTGCCGACGACGCGTTGGATATTCTCAGGTATCAGCCCAATCGTGGCGCCCGGATGCTTGAGAAGGTGATCCGCAGTGCGATGGGCAACGCCCTGGATCCAGAGCAGTCCCGCGGCGAAAACGTCTCGGCTGAGGACCTGATCATTTCCGAAGTGCGTGTCGACGGCGGCCCGATGTTTAAACGCGTCCGTCCGCGAGCCCGCGGCATGGCGTTTTTGATTAAGAAACGGACCTCGCATATCCACGTCAAGCTGGATGTTGTCAGCGGCAGCTAACACGAAACTTACCTGCCGCTGTGGCGCCGCCCGCGGTCAGGTGAAGCAACCCGATTTACAACGGAAAATCTGATGGGACAAAAAGTTAATCCAGTTGGTTTCCGCACCGGCATTATGCGTGGGTGGAAGAGTCGCTGGTACGCATCGAAGAAAGAGTTTTCTGAGCTGCTGCTCGAAGACCACAAGGTGCGTAACTTCATCAAGAATCATCCGAAGAAGACACAGTACCGCAACGCGGGTATCGACCGCATCGAGATCGAGCGGACCCGCGACGAGGTAAAGGTCGTACTGCACGTAGCACGGCCGGGCCTGATTATTGGTAAGAAGGGTCAGGAAGTTGAGTTCCTGCAAGAGGAACTGCAAAACCTGATCGGTCGTCGCGTGAACCTGAAGATTGAGGAAATCTCGCGGCCGGAAATTCACGCACAACTTGTTGCGGAAGACATCGCCGGGCAGCTTGCCAAGCGGTCTAGCTTCCGCCGCACCATGAAGCGGGCGATCGAGCAGACGATGGATGCCGGCGCCAAAGGTATTAAGATTCAGCTTGCGGGTCGTCTGGGCGGCGCCGAAATGGCACGTCGCGAAACGCAGATTTCAGGTTCTATTCCGCTCAGCACTTTGCGGGCGAAAATCGACTACGGCTTCACCGAAGCGAAAACGGCCCAGGGCCATATCGGCGTTCAGGTGTGGGTCAACCAGGGAATGTACGAGGGAGACGAGATCAATGGCTCTGATGCCCAAGCGGGTGAAGCACCGAAAAAGCCAAAGAGGTCGTTTAAAAGGTAACGCCACCCGTGGTAACAAGGTGGTGTTCGGCGACTTCGGTCTGCAGACCATGCAGGCTGGCTGGATCAAAGCACAAACGATTGAAGCTGGTCGTATCGCAGCGCAACAGTATGTTCGCGGCGAAGGTAAGCTGTACGTCCGTTTGTTTCCGCACAAATCCATTACAAGCACTCCGCTCGAAACCCGTATGGGTAAGGGTAAGGGTGAACCATCGTTCTGGGTCGCACCCGTGCGGCCTGGCACCATCCTGTATGAACTTGGCGGTGTAACCGAAGAACAGGCGAAGGTCTGCTTCGCGCGTCTTGCTCACAAGATGCCCGTCAAGGTGCGGATGGTCAAACGCCGCCCTATGTAACTTCAACCGCCTTGCGGCGTAACTTGCACACTAGAGCTTTGAGCTATGGACGCTAAAGAACTTCGTGAAATGAGCGACGAACAGCTCGAACTCACGATCAAAGACGCCAGTCAGGCATTGTTCCGTCTGCGGATGCAATCGCAGACCGAGCGGCTTGACGCACCTACCAAGCTGCGTGAAAACCGCCGCCTGATTGCCCGCTGTAAAACGATTCAGACCGAACGCGCGATGGCTGCCGCCAGCAGCGAAGCGACCGCGACTGAATAGGCCGGTTGTCTTTGACACACCACACAACCCACAGAAACTAAGAAACCCTGGAACGGCCGATGCCTAAGAAAGTCGCCACCGGAGTCGTCAAGAGCGACAAGATGGACAAGACCCGCGTTGTGGAGATTCCGCTGCTGGTCAAGCACCGCAAGTACGGCAAGATTATCCGCCGTAAGACGCTTTGCTACGTCCACGACGAACAGAATGAATCGGGCGCCGGCGATACGGTTGAGATCGTCGAGTCGGCTCCGCGGTCGAAGAAGAAACGCTGGGATCTGGTGCGGGTGGTTGAGAAGAGCCAGGCAGTGGACGTGGCCGCATTGCGTGCCGCCAAACGTGAAGAAGAACGTCGCCAGAAAGCCGCGACAAAAGAATAGTCACAGCGACGTGAGTGGGAGCCACGGCTCCTGGAACAGACACAAGGTTGTAGCCAATGATTCAACAAGAGACACGCCTTGCCGTAGCCGACAACACCGGCGCCAAGGAAGTGATGTGCATTAAGGTGCTCGGTGGCAGCCGCCGGCGGTTTGCCGGGCTGGGCGATGTGATTGTATGTAGCGTCAAGAGCGTCATTCCTGGCAGCGACATCAAGAAGAAGGCTGTCGTTAAGGCGGTGATTGTCCGCTGCAAGCAGCCCACACGCCGCGCCGATGGCAGCTACATCCGTTTTGACAGTAACGCGGTGGTCATCGTTGACGCCGACCGTAACCCGCGTGGAACACGTATTTTTGGCGCCGTCGCCCGTGAACTCCGCGAACAGAATTTCATGAAAATCGTTAGCCTGGCTAACGAAGTTGTATAGACGTAGCTTGAAGATCGGAAGCTAGGCTGATGCGAATCAAAATTGACGATACGGTTGAAGTGATCGCCGGTGACGATAAAGACGTCCGCGGCAAGGTCATCAAGGTCAACCGCTCTGCCGGTACCGTGCTGATCGAAGGCGTGAACAAAGTGTACAAACACGTTCGCCGCAGCCAGAAGAATCCGCAGGGCGGCCGCCTTTCCAAAGAGATGCCGGTGCAGCTTAGCAATGTGATGCCCGTCTGTCCCGCTTGTGACAAACCCACCCGCGTGGGTGTGAAGATCAACAGCGACGGCTCGAAAGAACGCATCTGCCGGAAGTGCGAAGGTTCGCTTGGCGAACTGTCGCCGCCGAAAGCATCGCGGGCAAGCTCGTAATTCAAAAGCTACTGGCACGCCAACCAAGGCGTTTGTTGTTTCACCAAGTCATCCGTCATTATCGCATCGGTTAAGTCATGGCCCCCCGACTTCAGGAAAAATACGAGAACGAAATTCTGCCAGCACTGGCGGAATCGCTCGGTCGCAAGAATCGCCTGGCGCTGCCCCGTTTGCAGAAGATTGTCATCAACATGGGTGTCGGTTCGGCAATTACCGAAAAGAAGCACCTGGAAGATGCTGTGGAAGCAATGCAGCAGATCTCCGGCCAGAAGCCTGTGATCACGCTGGCCCGGAAGTCCATTGCTGGCTTCAAGCTGCGTGAAGGCAACCCGATTGGTTGTAAGGTCACATTGCGGCGGGCACGGATGTACGAATTCCTGGATCGCCTGGTTTCCATCGCACTTCCCCGTGTGCGTGACTTCCGCGGCGTAAGCCGCACCGCCTTCGACGGTTCCGGCAATTACACGCTGGGTCTTGCCGAGCAGGTCGTGTTCCCGGAATTGAACCCGGACAAGTTCACCCGCACGCAAGGCATGCACATCAGCTTTGTGACCTCCGGCGCCACAAACGATGAAGCGCGGGATTTGCTGACACGCTTCGGCTTCCCGTTCAAGCAGGCTAAGGAAAAGGCTTCTGCGTAGACGTTTGCCAGGTGCCAACCCGCACCCGATTTTATATAGTTAAAGCTTGGCGGCTTCATACGCTGCAAATTATTTGAATCACTCAGACAGGTGTTTGATCAGTGGCTAGTAAGTCAAAAATCGCGAAGGCAGCCCGGGAGCCTAAATTCTCGTCCCGTGCCGAACGGCGTTGCAACATGTGCGGTCGTCCGCGTGCTGTCTATCGTAAATTTG
Organism: Pirellulaceae bacterium; assembly: GCA_965233625.1. Classification (GTDB taxonomy): domain Bacteria; phylum Planctomycetota; class Planctomycetia; order Pirellulales; family Pirellulaceae. The sequence continues at coordinate 3,472,482 of OZ247499.1, read as the reverse complement.
GTATCTGCCGTATCTGCTTCCGTAAGTTAGCAGATCAAGGTCTCATTCCTGGCGTACGCAAAGCAAGCTGGTAACCGCATAACAGCCATACCACGCCCGACCGGCGTGAAGGCGCCCCCAAGCGGCCGCGGCCGCCTGATATTTGCAGAGGATCTTCACCGACTATGATGACCGACCCCATTGCCGACATGCTCACCCGTATCCGTAACGCGGTACGTGTTGAGCGTCAGTTTGTCGAAATGCCCGCTTCCAAGGTCAAGCGCGGTGTTGCAGCAGTCCTTAAACGTGAGGGCTACATCTGGGATTGGACGGAAGAAGAAGCGGAGCCAGTTAACCAGCTTCGTATCGAACTGAAGTACGGCCCCAATGGCGAACGCGTCATTCAGAAGCTGAAACGTGTCAGCAAGCCTGGACGCCGTCGTTACAGCAAGGTGAAGGACATCCGCCCCGTACTGAACGGCCTCGGTATTCACGTCATCAGCACCAGCAAGGGCGTGCTGAGTGACCGTGAAGCACGCAGCCAGAGCATCGGCGGCGAAATCCTCTGCGAAGTGTGGTAACCCCGCAGTTACACCTGTCATTATTACGACCCGGTAAACCAACAGCATATAGTTCGCACGCGGCGTAAAAGCCCGTCAAGCGATAAGAGTCTTCCTTCGAAAGTGTCAGTATGTCCCGCATTGGTAGAAAACCTGTACCCATCTTGCCCGGCGTCAAGGTTTCGGTCGATGGCCGGAAGGTTCTGGTGGAAGGATCCGGCGGCAAACTGGAGTTCGACTGCCGTAAAGAGATCACGGTTACCGTGAACGAAGACGACAAGCAGGTGGAAGTCGGTCGCGTCAAAGACGACCGCAACTCCCGCGCCCTGCATGGACTTACCCGCGCACTGATCAACAACATGATCATCGGTGTGAAGGACGGCTACGAGAAGAAGCTGGAACTTCACGGCGTTGGTTACGTCGCCAGTCTCGCCGGCAATACGCTGAAGCTCCGCGTCGGCTTCCACAACGAGATTCACAAGACTGTGCCTGCCGGGCTGGATGTGACCGTGCCCTCGGCGACATCGATCATTGTCAAAGGCCCCGATAAGCAGAAGGTCGGGCAGTTCGCCGCTGAAGTTCGCGCCGTACGCAAGCCAGAGCCTTATAAGGGTAAAGGTATCCGCTACGTCGGCGAATACGTGAAAATCAAACCTGGTAAACAGGCTGGTGCTTAACGCCCCAGTAGCTATAAGCATCTAAGAAGTGTTGAGGATTGTTGTGGATAAGAACAAAGAAAAAAACCGTAAGCGTCTGCGGCGCCGCCGTCATGTGCGAAACAAGCTTCGCGGCAGTGCGGAGTGCCCACGCTTGAGCGTTTATCGCAGCAACAAAAATGTCTCCGCCCAGTTGATTGATGACGAGTCGGGGAAGACAATCGCCTCTGCCAGCACTCGCGACAAGGCTGTTGAAGTCGGGTACGGCGGTAACTGCGATGCGGCTGCTCAGATCGGTAAGAGCATTGCCGAAAAGGCGATCGCCGCTGGCATCAAAGCCGTGCGTTTTGATCGCGGGCACTTTAAGTATCATGGTCGTGTAGCCGCACTGGCGGATGCTGCACGCGAAGCAGGTCTTCAGTTTTAGGCGAGCTGGCGCCGGGACATTGGTTCCGCCCTTGTTGGTAAACTTTGGGCCGCACCGCAACTAACACAACGGACAACGTAAGAAAAGGAGCCGCGACTGTGGCTGGCGAAGGTTCTCATAGCGATCTGCGTGATCGCGTCGTAAAAATCAAGCGTTGCGCGGCTGTGGTTAAAGGCGGTCGCCGTTTCAGCTTCGCCGCAATGGTCGTCGTCGGCGATGGCCGTGGCAAGGTTGGCTGGGGCTACGGCAAAGCCAACGAAGTTCCGCCAAGCGTTGACAAGGCACAGAAGCAGGCCACCCGCGAGATGGTGCCTGTGCCTGTGAAGGATGGCACCATTCCGCACACGGTGAAGGGCCGGTTCGGCGCCGCGAAAGTCATCCTGATCCCTGCCGGTCCTGGTACGGGTGTTATCGCCGGCGCAGCCGTGCGTGCTGTCTGCGAATCTGCCGGCATCACCGATATCCTGACAAAGAGTTTTGGTTCGAATAATCCCGTCACGCTGGTCAAGGCAACGATTAACGCCTTGCAACAGCTACGCACGCGGGAAGATATTGAACTCCTGCGTGGAGTAACCCTGTAATGCGACTGCATGATGTAAACCGTGGTATCAACGGTAATAAGAAACGCCGCCGGATCGGTCGTGGACCAGGTTCCGGTCACGGTAAGACTTCGGGCCGTGGTCACAAGGGCCAGCGTTCCCGCGCAGGCTGGGGCCATAGCGCTGTTTTCCAGGGTGGCGCCATGCCGCTGGTCCGGCGTGTTCCGAAGCGTGGCTTCAACAACAAGTTTGCACTGACCATTGCCACCATCAACATTGGCGATCTCAATGCAGCTTACGAAGCCGGTGAGGAAGTCTCTCCAGAGAGCCTGCGTGAAAAATCGCTGGTTAAGTCGCGTTACGATCAGCTGAAGATTCTGGGCGATGGTGAGCTGGATAAGAAGCTGAAAGTCAGCGCCCATCGGTTCAGCAAATCCGCCCAGGAAGCGATTGAGAAGGCGGGTGGCGAGGTTGTCGTCATCCCCGGACCAACGCCCGTCGAAGCCAAGAAGAAAGCCACCAAAGAGCGTAAGGCGACGGACGCGGCCAAGTAGTAGAAGATTTTTAATACAGGCGCTGGTTTTACGCAGATTCTTTGTGAATCCGCGTTGTGCGGCGCCTGTTGTTTTTTGTATCTTGAAAACTTCAATTGCTGCGTAACACGCACGGTGGAAACAAGTTAACTGCCGGCCTGAATTTTTGACCGGTTTCCGGCGCAATGGATTGTGCCAGCGTTCGAATCATCTTTAGTAAGGGCGTCACCTCTGCCTGAGGACGGATCGTCATCATGCTTGAAAAATTCCGCGTCATCTTCACCATCCCTGAACTGCGGCAGAAGATTTTTCTGACGCTCATCTTTCTGGCGATTTACCGGGTCGGATGGCAAATCCCGCTGCCGGTTGTCGATCAGTCGCAGATGAATCAGGTAGCCCAGCAACAAAGCGAAGGGCTGTTCGGAAAGATCATCGCGCAGGTTTCGATCTTCAGTGCGAGTAATCTGCAGCAGGCCACGATCTTCGGTCTGGGTATTATGCCGTACATTTCGGCATCGATTATCTTCCAGTTGCTCGGCAACGTCTGGAAGCCTATCGAAGATTTGAAGAAGGAGGGCGAAACGGGCAGGAAGAAGATCAACGAGTACACCAGATACGCTACGGTCGTGCTATGTCTTGTTCAGAGTATCGTCTATGTCTATTACCTGATGAAGGTGGGGGACAACGGCAAGAATATGATTGCCGACGGCTTTGAAATGCCGATTGATTCAGGTCTGTCCATCTTCTGGCTGGTCACTTCGGTGCTGACGATGACCACGGGCACCGTGTTTCTGATGTGGCTGGGTGAGCAGATTGATGAATATGGTATCGGCAACGGTATCAGCCTGCTCATTATGGCTGGTATTCTCGCCCGCATGCCTGGCGCCCTGTATAAGCTGATCCTTGATAACACGTTTACGTTGCAGGGGTTGAAAAACAACGGGATCGAGACACTCGTTGTCTTGGCGGTGTTGTTTGTGGCGGTGATATTTGGCGTGGTGTTCATCACGCTGGGGCAACGTCGTATCCCGACGCAGAGTGCGAAGCATGTACGCGGACGCCGTGTTTACGGCGGCACCCGTCAGTTCCTGCCGCTGCGTATCAATCAGGCCGGCGTGATGCCGATTATTTTCGCCAGCAGCCTGCTGATGCTGCCTTACATGTTGTTCAAGTTTCTGTCCACGCAAACTTGGATGAGCATCGGCGCCGCCAGCGTCTTCCAGACGATTTCCGAAGCGTTCTCGCCTGGCGTCTCGTTCATCTACAACCTTTCGTACGTCGTGCTGATTTACGTCTTCTGCTACTTCTGGACGGCAATCACCTTCAATCCGAAAGAGATGTCGGACAACCTGAAAGACAATGGTACGTTCATCCCAGGTTATCGCCCTGGCCGCCGGACGGCTGATTACCTGGAAAAAGTGATGGTCCGCATCACCTATGTCGGCGCCGGCTTCCTGGCGCTGGTGGCGATTGTGCCGACGGCTGTTTCCGCCTCGATGGGTGTTGATTACAGCATCGCGAGTTTTTACGGCGGTACTGGACTTCTGATTGCGGTCAGCGTAGCATTTGACTTAGTTCAGAAGATTGATAGCCATCTGGTCATGCGGAATTACCGCGGCCTACTGGAAGCCTAGCGGCTTCGCAAGGTTCGCGAGCCCTCGCCGCCCTGCCTACGTCCTCAACGCCGCATTCGTGCGGCGTTTTCGTTGAGAGCCTAGCACCATGAAGCTACACATCGCCGGGATTCGTGGTTTGGGTTTGTGCGATCGGAAATGACATGCGCATTGTCTTTATTGGTCCGCCGGGTGCAGGCAAAGGAACACAGGCGGAGCGATTGCGCAACTATCTGAGTATCCCTCACCTATCGACGGGAGAGATGCTCCGCCAGGCCATCGCCGCTGGCACGCCGCTTGGCAAACAAGCTGCCCCTTTCATCACCAATGGCGGTCTGGCTCCAGATGGGCTGGTGGTCGGTGTGGTCGGAGAGCGGCTAGCTGAAGATGACTGTGCGGGCGGGTTCCTTCTCGACGGCTTCCCGCGCACATTAGGGCAAGCCAACGCACTGGACGATTATCTATGTCAGCGGGGCACCGGGTTAGATCTGGTGCTTGAATTGCGGGTGCCGGAAGATATCCTGCGAGACCGGCTGCAAAGCCGCGCCGCTGCCTCGGACGTACCCCGTTCCGATGATAATCTTGACGCGATTCCGCGACGGTTAATGCTGTTCCGTTCGCAGACAGAACCTCTCCTGGACTACTACGCCCACCGGCACATCATCCGTGGCGTCGATGGTGTCGGTACGCCGGATGAAGTTTTCGAACGGATCAAGAACTGCGTGGACGACGTCGGCCGCGGCCCTGTGTCGCACGAACACGGCGACGACGATGACGATCACGATGATCACGGGCACCATTCTCACCCGGATCACCCGCTACGCGATAAAGATTCTGCGGGATAAGCGTCTGCGTGGTCGCACGCTGACCTTTTGAAGACTAGCGATTCAGCAAGCGCGCCTGGAGTATCGCCCTATTTCTTGCCGGACTAGAATGGCCAGCAATCAACGGAACGAGTTCGCGCCCGGAATACCCAACCCACATTGCAGATATGACGCAAGAGCAGCCTAACATCATCTTTATCATTACCGATCAGCAGCGGTTCGATACGATTGCTGCGCTTGGTTTTGATTATATGGATACGCCTCATCTGGATCGCCTGGTTAAGGAGGGCGTTTCGTTTTCTGGCTGTCACATTACGGCTGCTTCGTGCGCACCTGCGCGGGCGAGCCTGTTCAAGGGATACTATCCGCATACGACTGGCATTCTGAAGAACGCGGATTCGTGGAAGCGTAGCTGGGTGGAACTGCTGAACGACGCCGGTTATCACTGCACGAATATTGGCAAGATGCACTCGTGGCCGTTTGAAACGCCGCTGGGTTTTGATGAACGGTACGTGGTTGAAAACAAAGACCGTTACCTGGAAGGGCGTTACTACTTTGATGAGTGGGATAAGGCGCTGGCCGCCCGTGGACTGGTGAAGCAGCAGCGGGAACTCTACCGCAAGCTGCCGGACTACGATCAGCGTCTTGGCGCCTTTGAATGGAAGCTGCCGGAAGATACACACCCGGACATGTTTGTGGGCGATATGGCCTGCTGGTGGCTGGATACTTATCCCACCACGCAGCCGCTGTTTCTGCAGATTGGTTTCCCGGGTCCGCACCCGCCGTATGATCCGGTCGAGAGGTACGCGGATCCCTATCTGAAAAAGAACCTGCCGCTGCTGGACGTCACCACGGAAGAATTGGAAAACCAGCCGCCGCCATTCAAAGAGATGCGGCAGCACAACTGCGATGTGGATCACGACTCGGTGGTGCATCAGCTTGAGCCTTCGCAGGAAGCCCGCCACCGGCAGCGTGCCTACTACCTGGCCAACGTGACCATGATTGACGAGAAGGTCGGCAAGATCATGCAGTCGCTGGAGACGCGAGGCTACCTCGACAACTCGATCATCATCTTCACCTCCGATCACGGCGATTGCCTGACAGATCATGGTCACAGTCAGAAATGGACCATGTACGACACCATCACCCGGGTGCCGATGATCGTCTGGGCGCCGGGCAGATTTGCTGGCGGGCGAGAGGTGACACAACTATGTCAGCAGATGGATCTGGGGCCGACCATTCTGGAACTGGCGGGCGTCACTCCGCCAGAGACGCTTGCTGCGAAGACGCTGCTGCCGGTGCTGGAAGGCAACGACTGGAAAGGCCGCGATTATGTCTTTGCCGAACAGGCGAAAGACGGCATCCTGCAAGGCACGCAATACATGACAATGGTGCGCGGGCGTGACTGGAAGCTGGTGCACTTTCTCGATGAGCCCTACGGCCAGCTCTTTGACATGCAGAACGATCCCGATGAAGTAAACAACCTCTGGGACGATCCGCAGCACGAAGCGACCAAGCAGAAACTGCTGGCAGTGCTACGCGAATGGCGCATCCGCAGCGGTTACGAAACGGCTGCCTGGCCCGCTGAATGGCGGTAATCGCGTTAACGCACCAGCGGCGGCAGCTTCACATGCCCTTCGCGGTAAAGCACGTTGTACGCGCAGAACGGGATTACATGTCCGCTCGGCAGCACATGATGCGTGCAGCACTTCATCACGCGGCGCAGATCGAAATTGTACGCGTCCAGAAACGAAGTAATCGTCACGCGGAACAGATCGACGGCGCCAAGCTGCTGGTCCATCGCCTGTTGAAAGAACCGGGCTGAGACCTCGTCTGTCTCCGCGGGATCGCACTCGCCGTCTGGTCCGCAGGCCTGCCGCGCCAGGTATTGCTGCACCAGCGTCTTCGCCCGCTCGCGTGTGAAACTGATGCCGTTAGCCAGCAGGTCGAGATTGCCCTTGGCGTCGAAGAACCGTGGCAGCGGCGTGAGCATACCATCGTGCCGATGGGCGATGGTCAGGCTGTGGCAGTTGGGATGTGCGCAGGGCAAGGGCATAAAGTCATCTTCGCGGAACATGCCATCGGTCTGCGTCGCTAGCGACTTAATTACATCCGGGAAGGTCACGCGGTTTTCAAGTTGTTCCGGCAGCACGTGGCGCCCGGAGTATGTTGCCGGTTGAAAGTTAACGCCAGTCACCCACGGCCGCTCTGCCGCGTACTGCACCAGCGGCCCGATCTGGTCTTCATTCACACTCCCTTGCAGCGTAACGGCGAAGGTAATATGCACGCCGGCGTCGCCCAACCGCTGGATCGCCTGCTTCTTGATCTCCGTCAGTGCTTCGCCACGCAGCGCCTTGCAGACTTCATCGTTTAGACCGTCGATCTGCAAATACACTTCGAACCGGCCGGCGTACTGTTTGAAGGACTCGACCAGCTTTGCATCATGCGCCAGCCGCACGCCATTGGTGTTCACCGTGATATAGTCGATGGGCTTTTCCGCGGCGTAGGCGAGGATCTCTTCAAACTGCGGATGCAGCGTTGGCTCTCCGCCTGAAAGCTGAAGAATTTCTGGTCGTCCTTCTACTTGCACAAGCCTGTCGATGGCGCTCTTGCAGTCTTCCAAGGGCAGATGTCTGCCGCCCGGCGCGCTGCTGGCGAAACACATCGGGCAGGTCAGATTGCAGTTCTCTGTCACCTCGACCAGTGCAACGCAGGTATGCTGCTCGTGCTCGGTGCACAGACCGCAATCGTAGGGGCATCCGCGGTCGGGTTCGATGCCGGAGATCACCGGCAGTTTGCCTGGCACCGCGTAATCCTGGCGGTCGTAATAGGTAGCATCGCTGCAGATGAAGTCCTCGCGGACGCCGTGAGTTTCACACGTTTTGCGGAAGTAGACGCGGTTATTGCGGACAATGATCTTGGCCGGTGTCAGCTCTAGACACTCAGGGCACAAGCTCTGGGTAACGCCTAGAAAGGTGTAATCGCGAAGCTTCGGTCGGGCAGGTGCGTTCATCGGCAGAATCGCTTGGTGCGATGGGAAAGAGAAGCTACGGTTCCGCGGTTAGAACAAGGTCCGCGGCGCACTCGAAGGCTTTGCCTCTGCGGCGGCAAGTTGCGTGACCTGCGGTTGCGGTGTTTCAGACTCATGCGCTGCGTTCTGTGCGGCGGCTTTTCCGGCGGCCTCCTGCTCTGCGAGGCGTGCCCATTTCCTGGCGTGACGTTCGATGCCAAGCGGCTTTTTGCCTGCGCGGAGCGAACGCGCCATCAGTTGTTTTGTCACCGCATCTATCTCTTCACGGAATTCGATCTTATCCGCCTGAAGCACCGCCACGAACCGGCCGTCGCGTAGCACCAGCATGTTCTTGTGGTTGGCGGTTACGCGGGCATTGACATCGAGAATACCAGCCAGATTGAGCGGATCGGCCGCGCAGATAATGCTCCACTCGCCCGTGGGTTCTGTGTCGCGGATCTTCCGCAGCTGTGACACAGAATTGTCAGAGCCGAACTGCTCTCCGCCGACGCCCGTTATAAACCGGCCGCCGCGTGCTTCGCCCCGCAGTTCCATCCGCCGGTATTCGCTGACCAGTTCATACCAGGGCGGCGCCGCGGACTCGCGCGTTAACAGATCGCGGAATACAACGCCGTAGCGCTTCAGCAGCACATGGCACCAGCGTTGCACCTGTTTCCGCCGGTCCACCTCCTGCGTGGCACCGGGAAAGTGTGACCAGCGTCCCATCTGCGGCGTTGTGCCAACAAGCGATCGCCCGCGCGTGCGGCGTTTCAGCCGGGCGGGTGCGACGATCGCGCGGACGGCGCCGAAGCCATCGCACGTCACCAGTCCCAACGCCGCCAGTTCCCGCAGTGCTTCTTCCAGATATGTCGGCAGCAGGTCCGTCGCTGCGGCAAGTTCCTGAAAGAACGAGGCGCCACGTTCGCGCAGCGCCTGCACCACATCGCGTGCATTGGGCCGTAGGACCTGCGCGAGCCACGCTTCGTGCTCTTCGGGCGTGACGTCGCTGGCAGGTTCCAGGGTTAAACGATTCTGCGGCAGCAGGTGCGAAACGTCTTCGCGCAACAGAATCGAAACCGGCGCCATGCGGTTCATCGCGTTCATGGCGGGGCCGCTTTTCTCATCGCGACGCGGCGTCTGTAAACGACCCCAGACCAGATGCCCGGACATGAAAGATTCATCCAGCCAGCTATTCTGGTAGTCCACCACACGGCTATCGAGTAGCGATTTCTCCCATGCACCGGCCGGCGCTTCGAAGCCCTGCAACTGCGCGATTGCCTCCCGCACACCACCCGGCCCGTGGTACGGTTCGCCGGCGCCGCAACGGTGCCGCTGTTGCAGGAACCGCATGAAGACGCTGGGATCGACCGGCTGAATCTTCTTCCGCAGCCCATCCAGCGTGATGCGATGAATCCGCGACAACAGCCGCCGCTCGCACCATTCGATTTCCGGGTCGCTCGAAGCCGGCCGGTCTGCCTGCGCCGCGTCCGTAAACCGGCCGCGCATCGTGATGCCTTCGGCTTCGAGTGCTTCCAGCGAAGCGAAAACGTGATTCGGTTTGAGTTGAATCTCTTCGGCGATATCCGCTGCGGTCACGGGGCCGCTGCATGTGATGCGGCCGCGGGTCAGTTCGATCCAGCCTTTGGACCGCTCCCATTCCACGCGTAAGCTTTCAGGCAGTTCAACGGGTGGATCGAAGGTCGCGTCTTTGTAGACCGTTTCCACCATCGGCGCCGACTCGGCAGCCAGCCAGTATTTCCGCCCGCCGATGGTCGCACAGGTGGCGCGGCCGGTTGTGACCAGTTCGGGCATCCATTGCTTCCAGTTGTTCAGCTCATGGTCGCAGATCAGCCGCAGCGTTTGCAGGGCGTCGTGCAGTTCGTCCGCATCACGCACATGCGGCCAGGCGTCTTCCACGACCTGCGCGATGGCGGCCGGATCTAAACGGGCGAGGTCCGTTAGCGATTCGCTGGACAAACCGCGGCGCGTGGTGATAGCTCGCGTGCGACGTTCTTCCAGCGGTGCATCGTCGAGGAAGGCGTACGGGTTGGCGTTGATCAGTTCGTGCGAAAAGGGCGAAGGTTCGCGTGTTTCGATATCGATCAGCTTCCGCGTGCCGGCTTCCGCTTCAGCCAGAATTGTCAGCCAGCGTTCGATGTCCATCGCTTCGGTCAGGGCGTCTTTCATCGTCTGACGCACCAGCGGATGGTCCGGGATTTCTACATCGCCGTGATGATTCTCCAGGCAGCCAACGGTTTCCGGAAAGCAGGAAGCCAGCAAATCGTCGCTGCGGAAGCGCTGCAGGTGCGGCGGCGTCTTCTTGCCGCTTTGCCACCGCAGTACAGCCAGCGACCGCGTGACATTCCATCGCCAGCGGATTTGCAGCACCGGCGCCGCCAGGACGGCTTGCTCCAGCAGGTAACGGCCGTTGTCGGCGCGCAGCATGGTGAACAACTGATCGATGGGGAAACTGTGCTGCGGCGAAGTGGAAAGCAGCACACCGTTTTCATCCGCGGCAGCCTGCAATTCGAAATCGAAGCCCCGGCAGAAGCACTTGCGTAGCGCCAGGCCCCAGGCACGGTTAATCCGCGAACCCAGCGGCGCATGAATAACCAGTTGCATGCCGCCGGATTCATCGAAGAACCGTTCGTAAACGATCTGATCGGCCGTGGGCACCATGCCCATCGCGGCGTACTGCGCTTCGACATAGCGGATGGCTTGCAGCGCTGCGTGTTCCGGGGCGCCGCATTCTTCTTCCAGCCACTTGAGCTGTTCCGTGCGATCAACGCGCGGCGGCGTTTCTGTTGCTTCCGCGTCTTCTTCCTCACCGCGTAGCTGCGCGGGTGTGCACTGGGGCGTCAGGTCGCGGCGGAGCTGGGAGATCTCTTCGGAAAGCTCCATCGTGCGGCCGGGAGATTCGCCAAACCAGAACGGGATGGTGGGCGGGGCGCCGCCTGCATCGGTCACGTTCACTTCGCCGCCACGGACGTGATTGATCCGCCAGGAAGTGTTGCCCAGCAGGAAGATGTCTCCCGCACTGCTCTCGATGGCGAAGTCTTCATCCACGGTGCCGACGAGCGTGCGTTCGTCGCCGGTGACGACGCGGTATTCTGCTGTTTCCGGGATGGCGCCGCCGGATGTGATTGATGCCAGCCGGGCGCCACGCCGGGCGCGGATGTTACCGTTGATCTGATCGCGATGCAGGTAGGCGCCGCGTTTCTGGGCGACACCATCGCTGACCATCGAAAGCACTTCGTCAAACACATCACGCGATAGGTGGCGGTACGGCCAGGCGCCACGGCAGAGTTCGAATAGTTCATCCTCCTGCATCGGCTGCGCAGCGACGGCGGCGATCATCTGCTGCGCGAGGATATCCAGCGGCTGTTCGGGAATCTCAATCGCATCCAGCTTCTGTTTCTTCACCGCCCGGATCAGCGCCATGCACTCAATCAATTGATCGCGGGTTAGCGGGAAAAGGCGGCCCTTAGGTGTGGCGCCGAGTGAGTGACCGCTGCGGCCGACACGTTGCAGGAAGGCGGCAATCGCGCGGGGCGAACCAATCTGACAGACCAGATCGATGTAGCCGATATCGATGCCCATCTCTAGCGACGCGGTGGCAACAATCGCTTTCAGTTCGCCCGACTTCAGCTTCTGCTCCGCGTTGTGGCGGATTTCTTTAGAAAGGCTGCCGTGATGGCTTGCCACTGCTTCTTCGCCCAGGAGTTGCGCCAGGCTATGCGAAACGCGTTCGGCCAGGCGCCGCGTATTCACAAAGATCAGCGTGCTGTGGTGTGAGTTGACCAGTTCCACCAGGCGTTCATACGTTTCGGTCCACTGCGCGTTGGAGCATACGGCTTCCAGGTCTGAATCTGGCGCCTCGATCGCTACATCCAGATTGCGGACGTGGCCTGTATCTACAATGCTGCAGTGCCGCGGTGTGATGTCTGCTTCGGCATTCTCATCGTTGCCCGTTGCCGCATGGTCAGCGCCAGACATAAAGTTGGCGATGCGGTCCATCGGCCGCTGCGTCGCCGACAGGCCAATCCTAACGGGTGGTTGCGGACAGAGCGCCGCCAGGCGTTCTAACGTCAGCGTCATGTGCGAACCGCGTTTGTCGCGGGCGAGCGCATGAATCTCATCCACGATGACGGTCTGCGTTGTTGCAAGCCGCTGACGGCCTTTCTCCGAGGTGACCAGCAGATAAAGCGACTCGGGCGTGGTGACCAGAATATGCGGCGGCTTGCGCATCATCTTCGCCCGCTCTGACGCGGTTGTGTCACCGGTGCGGACGGCGACGCGGATATCCGGCGGTTCGATCCCGGCTTCCAGACAGGCTTCCCGGATCTCCATCAGCGGCAGGTGCAGGTTACGTTCGATATCGTTGCTCAGCGCCTTCAGCGGCGAGACGTAAACAACCTGCACACCTTCTTCCAGCTGCCCGTTAATCGCCTGCCGGAACAGACGGTCGATACAAACCAGAAAGGCGGACAGCGTTTTGCCCGATCCCGTCGGCGCCGCAATTAACGTGTTCCGCCCGGCCGCGATCTCTGGCCAGCCTTGCGCCTGTGGCGCCGTCGGCTTGCCAAATTTGCCGCTGAACCAGGCGGCAATGATCGGATGAAAGAGATTGGTATCCATGCGTGTATCGTAACAAAATGTCCACTTGCCAAGTCGCACAAATCTGGAATACGCGTGCGGATATTGCGTTAACCTGTGATCCCTGTAGCCCTTACTGATGCATTAAGTCGACGCAATAAAAAAGCCAGGCCCCGCGATGAAGCGAGGCCTGGCTGTGGTTTAGCATGCGTGGCCGGCTAGGCCGGCGTTACATGAGTAGCACCGTGTGGACTAGCCACCGCAGGTGCTGCAACCGCCGGTCGAGCAGCCACCTGCATCGCAACCGCTAGCGGCTGGAGCAGCTGGTGCAGCGCCACAGCTGTTGCACGTGGTGGTGCAAGTCTGGGTGGTGCTGTAGACAGGCTTCTGGTAGGTCTGTGCAACCATCTTGCAGACGCGGACCTTAACGGTCTTCTGAACCTGCTTTGGAACGCAAACCGTGTAGGTTTCGGTCTTTTCTTCAGGTACAGTCTTGTAGGTGGTTACGTTGTAGGTGCGAGTCTTTTCGACTGGTACCAGTTCGCAGTAGTTGACCGTACGGGTCTTCTTCTGCTGCTGCATTTCGGTAACGGTGTAGTTAGCCGTTTTGGTAACGCTCTTCATTTCGCAGACCTGAACGTCTTTGGTCTTCTTTTCAGCGACGTAGGTGCAAACCGTTACTTCGCGGGTTTTCTCAACAGGAACGTTTACACATACGGTGTAGGTGTATGGCACCTGTTCCGAAACCTGCTTGTAGGTGGTAACTGGAACCTGTTCCTGCACCTGCTTGTAGGTGGTGTAAGGAACTTCCTGCTGAACCTGCTTGTAGGTGGTGTAGGCAACCTGCTTGGTTTCGCAAGTAGGAACCCAGACGCGCTTGGTGACGGTCTTCATGGCTGGTGCTGCTGGAGCGCAACCACCGCATGCCGAACCACCACAGCTGCTGCCACAAGCCGATTCGCAACCACCGCAGCTGCCGCACGAGCTGGCGTAACCAGCCGAGTACGAGCTAACGCCACAAGCTGGAACCTGCTCGGTTACGCACTGGTAGCTGCCACCTTTGACCTGAACGGTCTTGTAGGCGGTTACAGGAACGCACTTGGTGACGGTCTTCATTGCCTGAACAGGAACGCACTTGGTAACCGTCTTGGTCGACTGTACGGGTACAGTCTTGCAGACGGTGCGAGTGCCGGTCTTTTCCTGCTGCTGCTGTTCGTAGACGGTGTATTTTTCCGTCTTCTTGCTGTACTGAGGCACCTGAACGGTGTATTCCTGCTGTACAGTTTTGTATTCAGGAACCTGCACGGTGTAAGTACGGGTCTTCTGAACCTGAACAGGTACGCACACGGTGTACTCTTCTACACGGCTCTTCTGCACCTGCTGGTGCACGGTGTAGGTGTCCGTTTTCTGTGTTACCACAGGAACGCACTTGTGTACGGTGTAGGTACGAGTCTTCTGAACCATTTCGTTAACGGTTTCAGTAACGGTCTTTTCCTCTTCGACCCAGGTAGGAACGTAGCGGGTTGCCGTTACGTAGCTAACGGTGGTCTGTGGCGTGCAAGACACGGTGGGTGCACAGCCAGTGGTAGCAACGGAAGTAGCACAGCCACCACCGCAGCTCGAGTCAACAGCGCCGCCGCAGCCGCCATCGCCACAAGTTGAAACATAACCGCCGTCGTGGGAATCACAGCCACCACAGCTGCCACAACCGGCGTCTGCCTGCACTGCGAACAGCGCGATGGCTGCCAGTGGAAGCACGAAACGAAGCACACGAATCATTTAAGATTCTCCCTCACTAGAAGTGAAACAAAGAAAGTTGAACCCGAAAGCATAACAACTAAATTTACGCATGATAGCTAATTGAAGCTATTTGCGGTAAATGGCAATAAGGCAGGGCATAGCCCGGCTATTACGATTGAGTAGAATATCGCGCCTTTTTTGAAAGTCAACCAGCTAAAAACGATCGCTGGGGTTTTTGCCGTAATTTGACAGGAGAACACTGCCATTTTGAGTCAGTGTGGGTGAGACCGGTCTGATCTCAAAGGATCTGGTGCGCAAGAAGCGCCATTTAGCCAGCAACAGACGTTGATTAAAGCTATCTGACAAAGAGATTGTCCCTTTCTGAGTTGCTGATCCCACCGTTTGGCTCTTTGCTGGCGTATTCGAGCAATAAATGGGCATTCCTGCCACAATATGGTCAACCGCCACACAAAAATGCCGTTTCTCAATCGCTGGAGCGCACGATACCGGGGAAGATCGGGTGATTTCCTACCCGTAATCTCCAGTGACTTGGTGGAAGTATATTTCACCAGATTGTCACCGCAAGTGCTTTTGGCCTATTTTTTCAGAACCTCCTGTATTACCAGGTTGGTTCAAGCTTCTCTCAAGTTGCGCGGCGGACAACCCGTTGGCTCATCATCCTCGGCATCCCGGAAAACCAACGGATGGCTTACGATGGCTGTGGACCTAGAGTCAAAACGTCCGCTGGGAAAACGACTGAAGTGTTGCTATGGATCAGAATGTCGCCGTACAACTTGCCCGTGATGTTCTGGACCTGGGCGGCGGTGAGCAGGCAATGGAGCGTGTCTTTACGCAGTTCCTGAATAACTGCAACGCTCCGCCTTTAAGCGTGATGCAATTCTTTGAACGGTTTCGCGACGCCTGTGACAGCCAGCAGCGGAAATCGCATGGCGTTTATTTTACGCCTCCTGAACTGGCGTCGTACATCACGCGCTGCGCTGCAGCGCTCGCGCAGCAGTTGCCATCGGCAGACAGCGTCTGGGTGGACCCGTCGTGTGGTAGCGGCGTGTTCCTGCACACCGTTGCTGCGCAACTTCAAAAGCAAAATCAGGCACCTGCCTCCTTGCTTGGATTTGAGCTTCTCAGCGCCACAGCAAGCGTCGCCCGGCAACTGGCGCCTTCGCACGCCAGGGTCTTACAGACCAACCCCCTGATTGCACCGGAAGAAGAGTTGCGGCCGCTACTTGTGTCCGGCGGCCCCCTGGTGGTGCTTGGTAATCCACCTTATTCAAGCCGCAGCGATTTCCGTGACCATCCGCAGGTGCAGCAGATGATGGCGCCCTATCGCCAGGGCTTGAGCCAGCGGAAGGTTAACCTCAGCGATGACTTTGTGCATTTCATCCGCTGGGGGCAGTGCTGGATTGAACGTGCAGGGTGCGGCGTGATGGCGTTTGTCACCAGCAGCACCTATCTGGACGGTTTATCCCACCGCTCGATGCGAGAGTCGTTACTTTCCACCTTCGATAAGATTTTCATCCTGGATCTTGGCGGGAGCGTCTTACGCCAGCAGACCAGCAAACCGCAGCATGGCGTGGCCCGCGACGAGAACCTTTTCAAAATCCGCAGCGGGATCGCCGTCGGCCTGTTTCTGAAGCAAGAAACAGCCGCCAACAAAGCACAAGCAGTCGTCCATCACGCGTCAGAAACGGGAACGCGTGCTGCCAAGCTGAAGTACCTCAGCAGCCTCACGCTGGACTCAACACCTTGGCGCCCGGTCCAGCCCACACCAGACGCCTACACCTTCCGGCCACAGCCGAAGCCGTCGTCGGCTTACGATAACTGGCTGCCGCTTCATGAAATATTCGCGCAATTCATATCAGGAATTCAAACCAAGAACGACGCGCTGCTCGTCGCGCACACCCGCGAAGAGTTGGAACAGCGGCTGAAACCCCGGTTCGAGGATTTTGACCCGCAACACATACACACCTATATATGTGCGCCTTTTGATGTGCGGTATGTCTATTACGACCGGCAACGCATCGGGCGCCCCCGCTGGCGGGTTGCGCGTCACTTGATGCCTGGCGCCGGGGCGGTGTTGTTTATGCGTCAGAACCGGGGCGAAGCGGAATACAACCACATCCTGGCAACGCCGCATCTTCCTTCCGACCGGGCCTTCTACAGCGCGCACGGCGCAACCTATGTGGCGCCGTTGATGCTGCATGAAGAAGACGGCGTTAAACCTAATATGTCGCAAGGTTTACACGCGACGCTTGCCACACTTCCCGCCACCAGCCAGCTGGCTCAAGAGCCCCTGCTGATGTGGCGAAGGTTTGTCTGCTGGATGTACGCCGTGCTGCATTGCCGGCAGTTCCGCCAGCGTTTTCACGAACAGTTGTCGGGCGAATTTCCACGAATTCCATTGCCCGAAGACAAGCCGCAGTTTGATGCGGTGGCGAATCTTGGCGCCGGGCTGTGGAGATTGCACATTGCCACGCAGCAGGTGTGTTCGGCTGATCACCCGCATCAACCGCTGCCAGAAACGTTAGAAGCATTGCGCACGCAGTTTAGTCAGCAGACGCTGGAATACCGAATCGGCGGCTACGCAGTGTTGCGGCGGTGGTTCAAGCAACGGGCCAGCAGAAGCATCTCGCCGGAAATGGTCGCGCAGGCGCACGCGATCGCAGAAACGCTGGAAGCTACTCGGCAGATTCAGCAGCAAATCTCTGCGTATACAAGCCCATTTGTGTCCTAGACTTTCCATAGTCGTAATTGTTCCGATGCGGATGTGGAAAGCTTTTCCCGCACGTCTTGCCGGAACAATTCGCATAATTCGCAAATTTCTTTGTAAGACCGCAAGCCGGTGCATGCATGGCTGAGAACGAAAACGAACAGGAACCAAAACAAGGCGGATCTTCAATGCTGTTGAAGATTGGCGTCGCCGGATTTATCGGCGTGGTCATCATGACCGAATGCGCGATCGCCTACATGTTCATCCCATCCGCAGCCGACGTTGAAGCCTTGGCCGTCGAGAAAGCCGCCGCAGAATTGAAGGCGGAAGAAGAAGCCAGCGGCGAAGTGGATGAGACACGGATTGAGATGGTGGAGGTTGATCTGGGCAACTTCGCGCTGGCGATGTCGCGGCCCGGTTCAACCTCGACGGTGCGGATCAACTTCCATCTTTGGGGCGCTGTGGCAGAAGAAGACAGCACGGAATTTACGGCTTCGCACGAGAAATTTAAGCACCGTTTACGTGATATTGTGGTGACCGAGGTCCGCGGTTCTGAGACGGCCGATATCGACGAGGCAAGTTTGGGCTTGATTAAAAGACGGATATTAGAGAAAAGTAACCGCCTGCTTGGCAAACCGTTGCTCAAGTCGGTGATGTTCAGCAACTTCTCGTTCGTCGATCAGTAAATGTCTAACGACAACAAAGGATTGAATCAGGCAGACGTCGACGCTCTTGTGAAACAAGCGCAAGAGAAAGCGGGTCAGGTTCCCGCAGCGGCGCCAGCAACGCCCGCGCCAGCAACGCAGGCGACGGCGACCAGAACTAAAGACGGACCGGCGATTCCACTGCCAGACGTGGAGTATCTTCTGGATCAGGCTCAACAGGCCATTGCTTCCGTCGATGCGCCCGTAGACTCAGCAGTGGATGGTATCGAGCGATTTGAGTTCCGCGACTTTGGCGGGGCGCCTGCCAGTAGCGAAAAAGCAACGCTGGAGCTGCTTCGTGATGTCGAACTGGCCCTGACCATCGAACTTGGCCGCTCGCAGATGCAACTGGAAGATGTGCTGAAACTCAGAAAAGGCTCTGTCGTCGCGCTCGATAAACTGGCGGGCGACCCGGTCGACGTTTACGTCAACGGTCGCCTGATTGCACGCGGCGAAGTACTGGTAATGAATGACAACTTCTGCGTGCGGATTGCAGAATTAGTCAGCGGCGACGACCGGATATAAACCCCAAGTCCGCAACGGTGACCAGCAAAGGTCACACCCCCGCAGATACAAATCACCCGCCTACGTCGAAGGGAACGCACGGATGCGCCCGGTTCTGACAAGTCTGCTGCTGCTTGGCATTTTGACGCCCTGGGCTTCCGCCCAGCAGACGCTGCCCGGTGCTCCACCCGCGGCGCCCTTCGCCCCTGCACACCCGCAGCCAACCCATCCACAGGCAGCCCCGCTTGCCGGACATTTGACGCCGCAACAGATGGCCGGTCGTCCCGCCCGGATTGGCGCCACGGGAACGGCGCCTGCCACGGACATTCAGCCCGCAGCCGCTGAGCCTGCCACGCACAAAGCCTCGCCCGCCACACTTATCGTGCAGCAACCTGGCGAAGTAAAACGGGCGTCGCATGAGATTGCACTGAAGCCCACCGCCCCGGCTGAAGACGAGGCGTCGCTGCCGCTGCCTGCTCCTACCAAAGATGATATTCCACTGGCGCCGCCTTCCGGCAGCAAGAAGGGCGGTGAAGCAAAGTCTACTTCGGGTTCTGGCCCGGCAATTACTTCGATGCTTGGCAGTCTGGCGATTGTTGTCGGGTTGTTCCTGGCGGTTGCCTGGTTCGCACGACGCGCCGGAGGGCAGTCCAGCAAAGCGCTTCCCAAGGAGGTTGTGCAGGTGCTGGGTCGAACCCCGTTAACGTCCAAGCAGAACCTGCAGGTCATCCGCTTCGGCAACAAGATGCTGCTGGTTTCTGTCTCAGCAGGCGGCGCCGAAACCCTGGCCGAGCTTACCGACGGACCTGAGATCGATCGCATCGCCGGGCTGTGTCAGCAGCAAGGTTCCGAAAGTGTAACAGCTTCTTTCCGCCAGATGATGGCGCAAATGAGCCGCGAACCCGCCAGCCGCCCGGCAGCTGCTGCGGCGCCTAGTTCCGCCAGCACGCCCGCCGCCCGCAAGCCATCCAGCAGCAGCGCCGGCGGTCGTCCTGCCGCTAATAGCCGCGCTGCCAGCGCCTACACTTCGACGGGTCGCTGATCCAAGAGGAACGTCATGAAAACGTCTCGGCAACGCACCCGGCGCGATTCCCTCCAAAAGGGCTCGCGATCCGCTTCGCCTCTGCGACGCTGGGGCCTCGGCTTCGCGATCGTCCTGCTGACATTAACTCCAGCCTTTGGCCAGGCGCCAACCTCTGCGCCGCTGACCACCAGCCCAGGCCTGACGGAGGAATACACACCACCCGCTCCGCCCGAAGCACCGAAGTGGGTAAAGGACAACGGCGGGGCGCCGCTGGGCGGGCTGCTTGAATCTCCTGACGAGTGGAAGAAGCCTGAGAAGCTCACATCCGCCCTGCAGATCATGCTGCTGCTGACAGTGCTAAGCATGGCGCCCGCAATTCTGCTGATGACCACCAGCTTTGTCCGCATCGTCGTCGTACTGGGAATGCTCCGCCAGGCGCTCGGCCTGCAGCAACTGCCGCCATCGCAGGTCATTACGGCTTTAGCATTGTTTATGACGCTGCTTATCATGACGCCCGTGTGGACGGACGTTTATAACAACGCCATCGATCCCTACACCAGCAACGAGATTGACTTTGAAGAAGCCGGTCAGCGGGCCGCCGCCCCGATCAAACTATTCATGGCCAAGCAGATAGAAGCTGCCGGCAACCGTGACGATGTGTGGATGTTCTTCCGCTACATGCCCAAGGGTACGGCCGTTCCTCGCAGCTACAGTGAAGTTCCTCTACAGGTGCTGCTGCCGGCGTACATGCTAAGTGAATTGAAAACCGCTTTTCTTATAGGTTTTCAGGTTTATCTACCGTTTCTCATTCTCGATGTTGTGATATCCAGCGTTACGATCTCGATGAATATGATGATGCTGCCACCGGCGATGATCTCACTGCCGTTCAAAATCATGCTATTCGTGCTGGTGGATGGCTGGCACTTAATTGTCGGCATGCTGTTAGAAAGTTTTGTTCCGTATTCGTGACCGGGCTGCATCGACTTTATGAGTCCAAAGGGCCAAGCACGCTTGTGTGAGCATCAAAATCAAACGCCCCTCGCTCGCGCTTCGGGTTAGTCAGGAACAACGAAACTCGCGTTTCGGATCAAATTACGGAGAATAAACATGGGTGCTGAAGACGCCATCGATATCGGGCGCCACGCGATTGCAACCGCCATGCTGGTGGGCATGCCCGTGCTGGCCGTTGGTCTGATCACGGGGCTATTGATAGGTATCCTGCAAGCGTTGACCCAGGTGAATGATCAGACGGTCAGCTTTGTGCCCAAGATTGTCTGCATGCTGCTGGCCATTAGCATCTGCCTACCCTGGCTTATTCAGACGATGATGGATTATTCGCACACACTTATCTCTGAAATACCCAAAACGGTGATGGGCGGATAGCTGAAATCTATGCGCAGATTTTAAGCGTGCAAATCTAAGTATATTTTATGGACCTTCTCTACACATACGCGAATCTATCTCAGGGATTCATCCTAGCGTTTGTGCTGGTTCTTTCCCGCATCGGCGCCCTGATGGTTTCGATGCCGTTTATGTCCGCGCGGGAAACGCCGCGTCAGGTGCGCATCGTGCTGGCGGTTGGCGCCGCGTTGCTGTTGACGCCGATGCAGGATATCGGCGCCATTCCGCAGCCCCGTCATCTGATTGATCTGGTGATGATGATGGCGGGCGAAGGCATCGTCGGCCTCAGCCTGGGCGTCAGCGTCATGGTGCTGTTCACGGGCCTGCAGCTTGCCGGTCAGATTGTGGGGCAGATGTCGGGTATGCAACTCGCCAGCGTGATCGATCCTAACTTTGATAGTCAGACGCCGCTCTTCGGCCGCCTGTTCGATCTGGTCACGGTCGCCGTGTTTTTTATCACCGGTGGTCACCGGCAGGTCATCCGCGCCATTCTCGATACCTTCGCCTGGATGCCGCCGGGCGAAGCCGCCTTCAACCGCAGTATGCTCGATACCCTCACGGCGTGCATCGCCAGTAGCTTTGTGCTGGGCATCCAGGCGGCGGCGCCGGTGATGATTTCGCTGCTGCTTTCCATTCTGGTGCTGGGACTGCTCAGCCGGACGATGCAGCAGTTGAACGTGATGTCGCTTGGCTTCAGTCTGAACTCGATGGTCATGATGCTCACCATCTGGATTTCGCTGGGCGCGATCGTCTGGATCTTTCAGCACGAAGCCGGCGGACTGCTCGATAAGTTTTATGAATCGCTGATGTCCAGTTAGGTTGAAGCACCACAACACCGTAGGGCAGGCGCCTGCCTGCCGCATGGCGGATAACGCCGGAAGAACCAGTAAGTCACAGCTGCCTGACCTCGTAACAGAATCCGCCCTCACCACCGGCAGGCAGGCGCCTGCCCTACGTCTTTCTATCCTCCCGCCTGTTGATCGATGCCAGAACAGAATGGCGAGAAAACGCATGACGCAACACCGCATCGCCGCGAGAAAGCGCGCGAGCAGGGGCAGGTTGCGCGGAGTCAGGATCTGACATCCGCCGCGTTGTTGATGGCGGGCCTGGGCGGACTGTGGTGGTTGGGCCGCGGTATCTTTGAATTCCTCGGTCAGACGGCGCAGCGGCAACTTGGAGGCGACGCCTGGTTGCAGGCTGACAAAGCCAGCGTGACCGTGCTTTGGGTCGATACGCTGTCGGGCCTAGCCTGGGTGTTGCTGCCGTTGATGATGCTAATGATGCTTAGCTCTGCCGGCGTTCAACTCGGGCAGATCGGCATTTTGTTTCTGCCCAACAAGCTTGGCTTTGATGTCTCGCGGATCAGCCCCTGGAGTGGTTTGAAGCGGTTGTTCTCCATGCAGAACCTGATGCGGTTTGTGCAAGGCATCTTCAAACTGCTGGTGGCGGCGGCGGTTGCGATCTGGAGCCTCTGGAGTGAATGGGGCAGCGTGGTGGCGTCTATCGGATTGGCGCCGATGCAGATGGCAGTCTTTCTGGTGAATATCACCTTCTGGACGTGCATGAAAATTGCCGGCGCCCTGCTGGTGCTGGCGATCATCGACTACATGTATCAGTGGTGGAAGCACGAGCAGGATCTGAAGATGACCACGGAAGAACTCCGTGAAGAAATGAAATCCACGCAAGGCGATCCGCAGATAATCGCCCGCCGCCGCGCGGTGCAGCGGCAACTTGCCATGCAGCGGCTGGAACACACGGTGCCGGGCGCGACAGCCGTCATTGCCAACCCGACTGAACTTGCCATCGCCATCAAATACGACGAAGTCGAAACGCCCGTGCCGCAGGTCGTTGCCAAAGGCGGCGACGCCGTTGCGCAGCGCATCCGCCGCATCGCGCTGGAGCATGGCATTCCCGTTGTCGAACGCAAAGAACTGGCCCGCGCGCTGTTTAAAGAAGTGGAAGTCGGCGAGTACATCCCGGACCGTTTCTTCGGCCCCGTTATTGAAGTGCTGCACTACGTCTACGCTCTAACCGGCAAAACGCCCGGCGGCCAGCAGCGATAGATCATTGGCAGCGGTTAATCAGCGATCAAGGCACGTAGCGGTACGTGCCGCCGTTTTCGTTGGCAATGCGCGTCAGCATCTTTTTGCCGTCCAGGCTACGGAAGCCAATGGTATGCACTGCCACGCGCGGCTTGCTTTCACCCTTGTCGCTCACGCGGTTGTTCTTGCGGAGCTTGGCGGCGGTCGGGTCGCTGAATTCGCCGTCGGAGAGCAGAAAGATCGCGTCCGGCTGCAGCGTCAGCGCGAACATAACCGACAGACACGGCGATGTGTTGTAGCCCAGTCGCACCGTCGTCAGCCAGTTGCGCAGCCGGCTGATATTCGCCTCGGTCGCCGGGAGCATCCCTTTTTCAAACCGGCGGTCGTTAAACATGCGATGCGATTTGCCATCGAAGAACACCACGTAAAAGTGCTGCTGCGGCGACAGGCGATCAATGGAATCCGAAAGCTCCCGGCACGCGGTCGCCCACTTATCCCCCACCATGCTCAGTGAGCAATCGACCACAAACACGAAGCGGTTGCCTTGCGCCTGCACGCCAAAGAATTGCGCACCGGCTGATTCACCTTCGTCTTCGCTTTCGTTGCCAGATTCTTCTTGCGTGGCGCCTTCACCATCGCCGGGGGCATCGACCGGGGCGGAACCCTGGCCATCGGCCAGCAGCGATTTCACATCGTTCACCGCTCCGGCAAAGCGTTCGGCATCGGGACGAAGATCCATGGCGGTCGACATGATAGGCGCCGCCATGCCCGGTATGCCGATCGTATGCTGCACCTGAATAGGCGCCGACCGATTGGCCATCGTCAGCGTAGGCAATGGCTGCGATGCTTCAAAATCTACGGCTTCGGAGATCGCCGGGCGGACGGTCCACTCCACCACTTCCGCGGTGTGGGGTTGCGGCAGCAGGTTGATCGTCAACGCGACCAGCAACGCTACGTGGGCAATGAAGCTGACAATCCACATCGCCAGCATGTTCCGCATCAAACGGCCCGCCGGCGCCATCGCGGGAACATGCGCGTATTCCACCACCCGCACCCGCCGCAAATCCACCGGCGCCGCTCTTCGCGGTCGCCGTGCAAAGAAGAGCCGCAACTGCTGCGCACTTACGTGCCGGCCCGCAGGCGCCAGCCGCATCGCTATGCCATGCAACCACTGCAAAACCCCGGACCACAACGACGTGGCGGGTTGTTCCAGAACCAGGGGAGAAGTCTGCGGCGCCATGCTACTTCAGTCATCTGCAACAATCGTGGCTCAAACTGCCAGTTCATTGTGGGGGATGCTGGCCGGTGGGTCAAACGACGGATGGAGAGCAGCGACTAACGGCTTTACCAACGCTACCTGTCATGCGGCAGGCAGGCGCCTGCCCTACGGTTGAAAGGTAATTCGGCGCGACAATTAGCGTGGTCAACCACTGCATCAAGCTACGCCCGCTGGGCGATCATGTCGCTGACGGTTTTTGTGGAGGTGGTGAGCATCTGCTGGTAGTCGAGGGTTTCGAGTTCTTCACCTAGCAGTTCGATTTCGAAGTAGCCGTTGTAACCGCCTTCGAGGAGGCCGCCGATGATGTCGGCCAGCGGCAGTTCGCCTTCGCCTGGTAGGCAGCGGTTCTGTTCACCTTGTGGCGGGTGGCGGCCGTCGCCGATCTGCACCAGGCCGATCTTTGGCGCCAGTGTGGCAAGCTGACCGGTCAGTCCTGGTGTGAAGCCCATGTGATACGTATCCAGCACCAGGCGGATGTTATCGCAGCCGACATCGGCAAGCACCTTGGTGGCGTCTTCCAGATCCGTCAGAAAGGTGAAGCCGCCCGCGCAGCCTTCGTGCATCGGCTCGACGACCAGTTGCACGCCGGCCTCAACGGCCTGGGGCGCCAGTTCTTTGAGCGCGGATTTCATCAACCGCCGGGCGTGATTGTGCGTGTGGCCCGCGCGGGCGCCGGTGTAAACCAGCAGGCTGGGCGAACCTAGATTGGCCGCCAGCGTAATGGCCTCCTGCGCGTCGATCAGGCTGTCTTTGTACGAGCGGCCTTCGCTGCCGGTAAAGCCGCCGGCCCACTGCAGGCTGCTTACTTTCAGACCGCTTTCTTCCAGCAGATCAATGGCTTTCTCTTCGCCAAAGTCAGAAAGCTTCTGTCGCCAGACGCCGATCGCAGCAATGCCAGCTTCGGCGTAGCGGGCCACATCTTCTTCAAACGACCAGCGGAACGTGGTGACTTCGCTGACGGAAATTTTATTGCTATGCATCCGTGTTACTCCCTGAAACCAGGCCAACAAGCCTTTGCACGCGGGGCATCCGTCCGCGTACCTTCCTCCGCCAGCAAACCGGCGCAGCAGCAAAAGGTTCAGGCAGGACCATCACCATCAGAAACAAGCCAAGTCTGACGTAAGAAGTTGGATAAGTATGTAAAATCACCCGACGGCTGTAAAGCAACGTGCAAGCCATTTGCATTCATCCCAAAAACGTGTGGGATATCCTGCCTTGCCGGATCAATGTGCAGCCACCGCACGCCAATCCACGCTATCGCCCGCACCACCGCATGCAATCGGCGGCTGAAATGGAATGTTACGTGGGTGCGGCAGTGTGTTACACTGAACACTCTGATCGTAATGATTTATGTCACGTGCCGGGGATGTAGGCCGATGAAGGCGTTCATAACATCAGTTCTAAGTATCAGCCTGCTCTGCCTTGGTGTGGCAACGGCCCACAGCGACGAACCGCCAGAGCCTGCGGTGGTGGACGCCGCCCAGATTGAGAAGTGGATCGCCGAGCTGAACTCAGACCACTACAACGTGCGCCAGCGGGCCACCGACCTGCTTGCTGACGCCGGCGGCGTGGTGCTTGAGCCGCTAGGCAAAGCGTTGCCAGGCAGCAATCTGGAAGTGATCTCGCGCGGCGTGAACATCCTGCGTGAACTGGCGCTGAGTGAAAATGCAACCACCGCAGACGATGCACGCGACGTGCTGATTCAGCTGACTAAACGCCGCGGCACCGTGCTGGCTTCGCGTGCTCAAGGAACCTTAAACGGACTGGATAGCATCCGCGAAGCCCGCGCTGTCAAAGCACTCAAGGAACGCGGCGCCCGCATCTCGTACGTTTCGCAGAATGTGATCGGCGCCCCGGAATCGACGATGGCTTCGTTGCAGTTTGATGATAACTGGACCGGCAAGGACGAAGACCTGCAGCATGTGAAATGGCTTTCCAACGTGCAGCAGGTGGTGCTGACCGGCAAGAAAGTGAACAACGCCGTCGTGCGGTCGATCGGCGGGTTGGATTCCGTGCGCGAAGTAAGCATTAAGCGCGCTGCGATTACGGACGAGGCGATGGATGCTTTTCAAAGCATGAAGAAGCTGGACCAGTTGAATGTGTGGTACACGCCCGTTTCCGATAAAGCGGTGGACGAACTGAAGAAGCTGAAATCGCTCAGCGCGATGCGGCTGTACGGTACACGCATTTCCAACCAGGGCCGCGATCAGCTGACCGCCGCACTGCCAACGGTGAATGTCGATTATCGCCGCGGAGCCTTTTTAGGCGTGGGTTGTCAGGCCGTGGCCAACGGATGCCAGATCACCATCGTTAACCCTGGCAGCGCCGCGGATAAAGCCGGCATCGTGCGTGACGACATTCTGACGATGTACGGCGGGAAGAAAGTCGACAGCTTTGAAAAACTAACCGAACTTATTTCTGAACACGCACCGGGCGAACCCGTCACTATAGAGCTGTTACGCAATGGTCAGGTGCTGAAAAAGACGTTGAAATTAGGTTCGTGGGAGTAGGGGCTGCCGTATGAATGAAGCATCTGAGGCTGACACAGCGGAAAGCAACGCGACTTCCGGGGAAGAAGCAGCCGCTCCGCCACGACGGCCCAGACGCTTCGGCTTCCGTTTCCGCATCCAGCTGCTATTTGGCGCCATTATCACCTCGGTGATCGCGTGGTTTATCGGCGCGCAATACAACACCGCCGTCCGCCAGAAAGCAACCGCCGAGCTACTGGCCGCGGGCGCCCGGATTGACGAACGCTCGACGACACACGCGCCGGGCGTGTTGATCTCGCTGCTTGGCGAAGACTTCTTCTCCAGCCCGGTCGCTTTTACCTTCACCGGCAAAGTCACTGCCCCGCAGTTAGAACCACTGCAACGCCTACCAGCGCGGTCTTTGGATTTAAGCCTTGTTTCTGTCGGCGACGATGGCGCCCGTCAAATTGCACAAGCCAGCAGCCTCCGCGAACTGTTTCTCAAAGAAGCCGGTCTTACGGACGAAGGCGGCGCCGCCCTGGCTGCGCTGAAAAACCTGGAGAAGCTGGAACTATCTGGCAACAGCACCGGCCCGAAGACCGCCGAGGCCGTTGGCACGTTACCGCAGTTGAAACGTCTGTGGCTTAACGATACGCAGACGGGCGACGCGGAACTGCAAGCCATCGCCCGCTGCCGCCAGTTAGAGATGCTGGCACTGAACAACACGCTAGTGACCAACAAGGGGCTGAAGGTGCTTGTTGAGTTGCCCGAACTGGATTCGCTGCACCTTAGCGGCACCGCGGTGGACGATGCGGGCCTGCGGCACCTTGGCGCCATGACCGGGCTGGGCGGCACGCTGGATCTTTCTAACTGCCTCATCACAGACAAGGGCATCCGCCAGCTAGCCGCACTAACGTATCTGCGTTCGTTAGACCTCAGCGGCTGCGATCTCAGCGAAGAAGCCGTGGCACAACTCCGCCGCACGCTGCCCAAATGCGCGATCACGTTTGAAAAGCGGTAGCGACCGCAACGGCGCCTTCAGCAAACGGGCGAGATATCGACGCTATTCGTCCGGCATCCAACCCGTTGCAGTCTTCATGCCGAAGATGTCCGCAAGTACGGGAATCAAATTCAATGGCAGATCCCGGCCGCCACCATCGGCGCCTAGTTCGTAATGGTAAAGTGTGCTTACTGCAACTTTGACGCCGCGCGCAGATAACGCCTGATGGAATTCTGCAACCGTCAATTTCCTCTTTTTGCGGTTGGTGCGGATCGCGTGAGCCATGCGACCGCCGTACGTTTCCAGGTTCGGCTCTTTAGGTGTTCGCGCCATCGGGTTCTCTTATGGAAGCAATGGTAAAACCGGCGTTTTCGACTTGTGATAGCTAGACTTCTTCGGATCGCCCTTTGAGATAACTTAACACCTGCCGGGAGGGTGCTGCCCCGTTTTCCACACAAGATACTTGCGATTCTATCGTCTCTCTCGCGATTACGCATTTTGCACCAGTGACGCAAATGCGCGAAATTGGGAAATGTAAAGGGAATGGGCAGTTTTGCCGATAAGTGTATCTGGGCAGTGCTGGGGAGCTTGTACGTGTGTTGACGCGGAAGCGATCTGGCTGGCTGGCGCCGGATGCTCCGCCAATTTGTCGACCGAACCAATCTATTTCCTTCCTTCCACTCCTAGGTGCGACTACCATGTCGAGCTACTCCCAACCCAAGCAGGATGCGGCGCCGGAAAGTGTGCAGAACACGGCTGGCGACTGGGATCCTGTGGAACTCCAGAAACAGTTAGACGCCATCGAAGCTATCGGACCGCGGCTAATGGCCGACGTGATGAAGCTGCGTCGTGAGCATGTTGAAATTGCCGGCAACATGGAAGCCAGCATGGCCACCATGCAGCACTATGCGCAGCTTGCTCAGCAACGTGAAGCCAGCTTAGAGAGCCAGCTGCAAGCCGCCCGCGAAGATTCCCGCCTGGCTGCCGAGCGACTCGCTTCGGTGACGACCGGCTCGGCACGGCTGAATGAAATCGACGCCCGCTACCACGCCATTCAGCGCGACATCGCCACGGCCCGTGGTGAACTTCATTCCGCTCAGGAAATGTCCGCCGTCCTGGCCGCCGCCGGCGCCGAAGCCGTCCGCGTTCATAACGAACTGGAAGAAGTCAGCGCCGACCGCGACCGCCTGCACCAGATCGCCGCCACATCCGCCGCCTCCAGCGGTCACGAGATCGAACGCCTGATCGCCCGGAACAACAAGCTAGAGCGGAAGCACCAGCAGTTGAAGCAGCAGCTTGCCACGATGGAGGCAACCTATAACCAGGGCATCGCCGAACTGGAAAACGATCGCCAGCAACTGGAGATTGAAAACCAGGACATTCAGCAGACCGTCCGCCGCCTCCGCGATCAGATTGCTGAACAGATCGAAAGCCGAAACAGCTTCGAAGATGAAATGCTGCGTCTGCGGATCGAACGCGACGAGTGGCGCGCCCGTTCCGCCGCCATGCAGTCGAAGGCGGAAATGCAGCAACAGGATGCGGACAACCTGCGGATGCAATTCGAGCAGCAGATTGAAAACCTCCGCAACGAAAATCAGCAGCTTCAACAGCAGTTGCAGGAGAACCAGAATTCGCAGCAGCACGTTGAGACCGAAAGCACCATCGCCGGATTGAAGGCCAGCCACGAGGCGATGCAGGCGGAGCTGAAACAGACCCGGAAGAATTTCGATCAGGCCGCGCTGGTGCACGCTGAAACATACACCATCATGCAGGCCGAAGCCCGCGAGATGGGCGCCACGATCTCCACGCTGCAGTTGCAGAACGACCAGCTTCGCGAGCAGGCGCAGCAGCATCAGCAGGATTACGAAAAAGCCAACGCTGCCCTGGATCAGGTCGAAGAACAGCTCCGCCAGGACAACGCCCGCACGATGGATATCGTCGACCAGCTAGAGGCAAACATCAAAAAGCAGAAGAGCGCGGGCAACCCGCCGGCAAGTGAAGAACTAGCCAGCGTCCGTCAGGAACTGGCGGAAGCGCAGCAGATCATCCAGCAGCTTCAACAGGAACGCGACAGCAGCGAACTTGACGAAGTAAAGGCGGAACTGCTGCACGCCATCGCCCAGCGAGACAACCTGAAGGATGAATTGCAGATCGTGCAGCGGCAGCTTGAGGAGGCCAAAACGGAAACACGCACCGTTGAGAAACGCCTGCGTGAAAAGATGGACGCCTTCCTGGAAGAAGCGAAGACCGTCTGCGCCCGTGCCCGCCAGATGCAGGACCAGGCACAATCCGAAGCCACCCGGCTGCGGAAAGAGAACCGCGAACTCCGTTCAGCCTATCCCGGCGGAAACGCACCCGAAAGCGTCGCCAGCGGCGACCCCGACGGACTCCGCCTCGACGGCGAACAGCAGGCAGGCCGCCCCAGCGGATTGTTCAGCGGCATCAAACGCAAAGCCACCAACGACCCCCGCCCCGCCTGGCCGCAGTAAAACGCCATACGGCGGAACCTTGTTGCGATGAATAGACGCTCGAAAATCCCCGGCAAACACCGGGGATTTTTTATTACTGAAGTGACAACCAGTTTCCGCTATCACCTGTCATTCTTTGGTGAGGAGTTCAACGTAACCGTCAAAGTCTTCAGAGACGTCAAGCCATGCATCTTCCGTGTTTTGTCCTATCCACCCTGGCTTAGCCGTGGCAAACACGAGTACGCGTCCATTGCCGTCAGTTGTCAGGTCAAGATACATAACGCCTTCGTAGGGCCCGTTGATTTCACAGGCAAAGGGAATGACTTCTGGTGGGATGCCGTTGATCTCCCGCGCTGCTTTAAGTTCGTCAATAAGAGCATATTCGCCGTATCCCCTGTGCAGCGAATAAACGTGCGGAAACGCGAAAGTACCTTCGTACGGCGCGATCTTGAATCCGCATTGTGTAATGGACCGGCCGCCAACCCGTAGCAGAAATTCCAGGAAGCTGGGTGGAATGTCGACTCCAGTTAGCGTTGCCAGATCTTCATCTAGAAAGGCGCCAGTGGGTTCTGTGTCCACAGGATCCGTCTCAAGGTCTCGAAACATCATTTGATTTTCATCCCATTCTTCTTGTTGTCTGCGAACACGACGCGAAGCACTGCGAAGTCTCCGCTGTTGCTCCCCGCCTAGCGGGAATTTTTCAATAGATGCGAAGGAATCACACTTCGAAGTATTGTGGCTAGTTCCTTAAGCCTTGAAACGTCTGCATCGTCGGTCAAGAAACTGAGTATTTCCCTGAACGAATTTTGGACCTCATCAAATTTTCCGCGATCTATGC
Source organism: Pirellulaceae bacterium (assembly GCA_965233625.1). Taxonomy (GTDB): domain Bacteria; phylum Planctomycetota; class Planctomycetia; order Pirellulales; family Pirellulaceae. The sequence continues at coordinate 3,441,549 of OZ247499.1, read as the reverse complement.
TCCCTGCAACTGCTATGCATCGATTTACCGCCCCGGACATCAAGTAGCAGTCACCATCACCCGGACCTTTGGGGTCATCGAAGCTAACTTCACCACTGTTTACTCGTGCCACCCATTCAATGGCATTACGATCGACGGGGCTTTCCATTAGCGCCGCATCTGCACGACATAATGCGATTGACGCAGTCAGCAGTTGCCCTGGTGACGCTTTGCTTACAACAAGGTCCGCCATCATCTTTGGGTCGTCTGACGCCAGCCATTCTTCCTCCATCATGTGAACTATCCTGTCGACTATTTTTGCAGAGTCTCCGTTGATTCCTCTCCCACCTAGCGGAGAATTTGCAGCCAATTTTAATCTCCCACGAACGACCGCGGAATTAACCACGCAGTGTCTGTCGGCGTTGTTACAATGGACGCTCGAAAACCAGTCAATCATTAACCCCACCCTTGGAGTAACTACGACGATGAAAACACGTTTCAGCATTTCCGCAGCCGCAATTCTACTGGCCAGCCTCTGTGTCCCTGCGCTGGTGGCAGCGGAAGAGAAGGCGGATGGCTTTGTTTCGATCTTTGATGGCGAGTCTCTCAAGGGCTGGGAAGGTAAGAAGGAGTTCTGGAGTGTTGAAGACGGCGCCATCACGGGCCGCACCACCAAAGAAAACCCGACCAAAGGCAACACGTTTCTGATCTGGAAAGATGGCGAACTGGCTGACTTTGAACTGCACCTGAAATTCCGCCTGGAAAATCATAACTCCGGCATCCAGTACCGCAGCACGCACCGCGGCGATTTTGTCGTCGGCGGCTATCAGGCCGACATTGCAGAAAACGACCGGTTCATGGGCATCCTGTACGAAGAAAAGGGCCGCGGCATCCTGGCGATGCGGAGCACCAAAGTGACCATTACCGCCGACGGCAAGAAGAACGTCACCGGCGCCACCGACCCCAGCGAGAAGATTCTTGGTTCGCTGAAGAAGAGCGGCTGGAACGACTACGTCATCATCGCCAAGGGCAACCACATCGTGCAGAAGATCAACGGCCTGACCACTTGCGACGTGACCGACAATCAGGAAGACAAACGCAAGATGAAAGGCATCCTTGCCCTGCAACTACACGCCGGTCCTGCGATGGTCGTGCAGTTCAAAGATATCAAAGTCAAACATCTGAAATAGATGTTCTGATCGGCGGCATATCATCGCGCCGCCGCCCAAGCCATTATCCGGCACTAACTGCACCCTCGCACACAAGACGGAGGAGGGTGCACGGTTCGAGGGCAGATGACTCTTAGCCCAGAATCTTCTTCATGTTCTGCTTATAGCCTTCGACGCCGGGCTGACCGTAGGGATTAACACCCATCAGCCGGCCTTCCAGCACGGTGGCGATCATCATCATCTGCAGGAACTGTCCGATGGACGAAGGATCGCTGGCAGGCAGCGTGATGTCCGCCGTGGGGCGGTCGTCGTCTGCATAAGCCTGGTTGGTGCCTTGGATGGCGGCCGACATTAGCTCTGGCAGGGTGCGGCTGGCCATCGCGTTCAGTTCGTCCTGGTTGTGCTCGCTCTCGCCGATTTCCAGCGGGTCAGTCTGCCAGTTTTCTAAGATCACGTTGGTGATCATTTTGTCGCGACGACCTTCCTGATGCTGCTGCGCGCGGGAGTGCAGGTCGCGGGTGTTAACGACCGTCAGCGGTGTGGCGCCAAGCTCCGCCTTGCCGATGCTCTCGGCCAGAAGCTGGTCGTACCACAGACCGATGGACTCCAGCCCCTTGGCCCACATCGATAGCAGACGGATGTTGGCGCCGCGGTTCAATTCCATCAGCCGGCAGACAGCCGTGAAGTCGAGCACGGGATTGTCCCCCGGAGCCGCTTCGGCAAAACGCTTAGTCATCGCTGCGGCGCCGCGTAGCAGCGCGATGATGTCGATCCCCATCACAGCTGCGGGCAACAGCCCCACGGCGGAAAGAATCGAGAACCGTCCGCCCACACCATCGGGCACGCGGAACTTCTCTTTGCAGCCCAGCGCCGTTGCCAGATCGAACAGCTTGCCGCTTTCGCCCGTGACGGGCACGACTAGATCGGCGACCTTGGCAGCATCGCCGCCACACGACTGCTGCAACGCCCGCAGGAAGATGCGGAAGGAAGCCGCGGTTTCGAGCGTGCCGCCGCTTTTGCTGATGACGACAATCGCCCATCGGTCGTCCACGCCCGTTGCTTCGCTGCCGTTGCCCAGCAGGTGCAGCAGCCCGCGGGACGAATCGTTGTCGATATTGTTGCCTTCGAAATAAATGCGGGGCGAACCACCGCGATCCGCGCGTGACAGTTCGTTGTAGTAAGGCTCGCGGCAGGATTCCAGCAGCGCCCGGGCGCCCATGTAAGAACCACCGATGCCCAGCACCACCACGCGATCCACCGATTCCTGCAACCGGCGCGCGGTGGTCAGAATCTGATGCAGCTCACTGTTCTCGCGGTCCGAATCGTATTCCGCCAGCAGCCGATCGGGCAGGTGTAGAAAGCCCGCGTCCAGCGGTTGCTTCTCTGCGGGAACGTCGCCGCCCTCTTCCCATAGTTTCGCGTCGACTTCCAGAATCTCACGGCGGGCCGCTTCCAGCTGCGGCGCAATGCCGTCCAGTTGGGTCTGCGTGACGCCTGTTAGCGGCAACAGGCTGTTACTGTAACTGAACGATAGCGGGCTGATATTCGCCATAATGTGATTCGCCTTACTGTTTACATTCTGCTTGCATTGCAACGCTCGACCGCAATATACCACGTCTGGATGCGGCTGTTTATGGGGCAGAATCTTCCGATGCAGAAATTTACAATCCTGCCCGGAACGCCATCGCTCCCTCGATTGGCAACCTACCCAGGGCCGGGAAATAAAGTACAAACATCTGTGATTGAATCTTTCGTTAACTATTTAAATGTCTGCGGACATGGGTGAAGCAATGCAGTTTGTGATTACCGCCGTTGGGCCTGACAACGTGCGGCTGGCCGACCCGATTATTCACTACGTAACGGGCCAGGGAGCCAACATTGCCGAAATTCAGATGTACGATCATGACGAAGAAGCCCTCTTCGCCATGCTGTTGCGCATCGATCTGCCCGCGGAAGAACTGCCCAGGCTGCGGTCCGCCGTGCTGGAAATCGGCCGCATGAAAAACCTGTCGGTCCGCGTCTGGTCTCCTGAGGAACGCGCAACGCGTCCACGCCTGGCGATCTGCACCACCTATCGCAGCGAAACACCGCTGGCGCTGCTGCGCGCCATCCGCGACCGGGTGCTGAATGCTGAACCTGCCGTGATGATCGGCAACCGCAACGCCTGCCGCGGCCTGGCCGAACAGTTTGACGTGCCGTGGCGGATGATTGGCGATGCGAAGGGCGTGGCCGACGACAATGCGATGATGGATATCTGCGATGAGTTTGAAGTCGACTACATCATTCTCGCCCGCTACATGCGCGTGCTCCCGGCCGCTAGTTGCTGGAAGTACGCCGGCGGCCGCATTATCAACCTGCACCATGGGCTGCTGCCCAGCTTCCCCGGCATCCGTCCGTATCACGACGCTTACGCCAGCCGCATGCTGACCTTTGGCGCCACTTGCCACTTCATTGTGCCGGAACTGGACGCGGGTAATCAGATTATCAACCAGTCCACTTTCACCGTGCCGCCGGGCGCGCGGCTGGAAGACATTATCCGCACCGGGCAGGAAGACAACGAACCGCGGTGCCTATTAGAAGGCGTACGCCGCGTGATCGACCGCGAAGTGCAACTGCACTTCCACCGCGTCATCGCCCGCACTCCGGGTTGAATCGCGTTCAACTGGGTTGAAAGTCTTCAACCGGGTTGAAACGATTTCTAGTTCTACGGCCTGTATCAGCTAGGCAGACCGCGTAGCTTTTACCTCGACCGGGTGGATCTGCGGCGCCGATGTTCAAACTACAAGCTAAGTTTGTTCAACGGCTGACAAATGGATGTCACCCCCGGCAGGATCAAGGCAGGCCATCCGGGGAGCCACATCGGACCAACCGGTCCGGCGTCTGGCTGATGGAGCGGCGCCCGGTAAATTCTTTAAGGCCACAGAACGATGACTGCTCCCTCGAAACAGAATCCGCCCACCACCATTCTTGTTATTGACGAAGATCCACTCACACGCATCGCCGTTCAGGGCGCTATGCACCTGACGGGTTATGACGTGTATGGCGCCGCCGACGCCGAAGCCGCTTTGAAAGCCGTCCGCGGCCTGGACCTGGACCTGATCATCTGCGATATCGACCTGGGCGAAGACAACGGTTTTGAACTCTGCCGTGAACTGAAGAACGAACCCCACCTGGGCGATACGCCCGTGCTGTTTGTTTCTGAACGTGAAAGCCGCGAGATCGTCGATCAGGTGCACGCTGCAGGCGGCGCCTACTTCCTGCGTAAACCGTACGACCCGGAAATGCTGCTCGCCTTCGTCGAAAAAGCGTTGTGGATGCCACACCTGGTCAATTGCCACCTGGCGCAGGAATCCAGCGTCGTTGAAAAGATCAAACCGGCGCGCAGCAACAACAGCACCACCGGCGCAGACGGCGCCTCTGCCTGAACGGGCGGGTGGCCGGAATATCGTTGCGTAAGCGTTCCTAGGTCGCTCGAGAATGCGTTAGAATGAAAATCACAACGCGCTGCTTACGGCGTGTTGTGCTGAATCTTCCAACGACTTCGCAACGCGGACTTAGACGCCATGCCCCAGCAGACACCTATCAGGATCTACCGCCGGAAATTTCTTGCCACCGCGGCTGCCGCAACCGCCGCCACCAGTTCGCTCCCGCTGCTGCATGCGGACGAGCCTGGGAAAAGCAGCGCCGCAGAAGTTGTCAAAGGTAAGGACAAGCGGCTGACGGTTCATAAGGTGTTTCCCGCCTCGATGGAGTCGCCGCCGCAACTGCTCGATAGCACACACACGCCGGCGAGCCTGCTCTTCGTCCGCAACAACCAGCAACCCAAAGACGCCGCCAATATTGATGGCGTGGCTCTAAAGGGCTGGAACATTGAATTCACCGGACTGGCGGGCGGTAAGAGTTTCACCTTCGATGCGGCAGCACTCAGCGACATGGAGCAGGTGGAACACGCCGTCGTGCTGCAATGCTGCGGCAATGGCCGCGGGCTGTTCTCCAAAGCCGCCCAGACCAAGGGCACGCAGTGGACGCGGGGCGCGATGGGCAACGTAGTGTTTGCCGGCGTACCCATCAAAGCCATCGTCAAGAAATACAATCTGGCCCTGGATGACAAACTGCGCTTTGTCGCGGCCGAAGGCAAGGATGAAGCACTGCCGGACAGCGACGATTTTGAACACAGCCTGCCCGTGCACGACGTCATCCAGCGCGGCTATCTGGCGACCCGCATGAACGGAGAGCCGCTGCCTGCCATTCACGGCGGCCCGGTGCGACTGGTGGTGCCCGGCTTCTTCGCCACGATGCAGGTGAAGTGGCTCTCGAAACTTCGCTTTGAAATGGATGAGAGCACCAACCACCATCACGCCGGCCGGTACCGCGCTCCTAAACGCATCCTGCGTCCTGGTACGAAGCAACCCTACACGCTGGAAAACAGCAACGCCTGCTGGCGGTTGAAGGTCAAGTCCGTCATCCTCTCGCACGCCGACGGGGCACAGGTCGCCGCCGGTAAGCCCACGCTGGTCCGCGGCGTGGCGTTCAACGATGGCGCCGTGCGGATCGACTCAGTGGCAATCTCCACCGACCAAGGCAACACCTGGACCCGCGCGAAGCTGGAAGAATCCACTGGCCGCTACGGCTGGCAACGCTGGTCCGCCCCGGTCACCCTGCCTGCCGGACAGCACGAAGTCTGGTCCCGCGCCACCGACGCCCACGGCCGCTCCCAACCCCTCAACGGCGCCATCCACTGGAACCCCTCCGGCTACGAATGGAACGGCGTGGAGAAGATCAAACTGATGGTGAGCTAAGGCGCCGCATTGATAAGGCGTGCCTGGGAAGTTCGCCTTAGACACGTCAAGAAAGCAAAAACGCCTGCTATCTAAAACAGACAGCAGGCGTTTTCTTTGAGCGAGGCGGACGGGACTCGAACCCGCAACCTCCGGATCGACAGTCCGGGACTCTAACCAATTGAGCTACCGCCCCTCAAGGAGTTCCGTGAGGAATGTCCCCTTGGGAAGTGAGCGATTATAGAGGGAGCTTTTCGAGTTGAAAAGACGGCCAGCAGCAATTTTCTGGCAGTTACTGCAATGCAGTGAATTGCCGTGTGCTGACCGCTAAAATCCCTGAAAACCGCACGTTTCGCAATCTGGCGTTTATCGGTCAGAGTAAACGCGGGTGCTTTCTTCCTTGATAACAGGCGTGCGGATTTCGTCGCTGCTAAGTTGCACACGCACGCGATGATCGCCTTCGGCGCGGCCACGGGCCTGGATGCGGAAGACAACAGAATCTTTGGGCGCCAGCCGGGTAAGTGGCTGGAAGATGATCTGCTGACCTTGAATCTGGAACCGGGTCGGACCTTCGCCGCCGACGGGCTGTAAGGCGGCAGGCAACTGGGCGGCAACAACGATGTTGCTGGCGGTTTTTGATCCCTGGTTGGTCACGTTCACCGTGTACACCGTATCGGCGCCGGTTTCGATCGGGTCCTGCTGATCAGCGACCTGGAAGAACAGTTCGGCCAGACCTTCAACCAGCACGCCATGCTCCGCGTTCTTTGCCAGGTTGAGGTCCGCCGTGCTTTCAACACGCAGCTTCTGATCGCCCGGTTCAACGGGCAGCACGGTCAGAGAAACGGCGCCGCTTTCTTTGGCGGGCAGTTGTTCCAGCCCCCAGATAACGGTGTGCTGCGTGGCGTCGTACTGACCGGCGTTGTTGGTGGAGATGAATTTGAAGCCTTTGGGCAGATGCGCCACCAGCTCGATCTCCTGGGCGGCTGCCGTGCCAGGGTTTGACACCGCAATACTGTACGTGGCCTGCCGTTGCAGATAGCGGCGTTTCGGCCCCGTGATATCAACGGCCAGTTCCGGCGCGGTGACTTGCAGGTTTGCCGTATCTTCGGCAACCAGGTTGCCATCGCCGCGGACGACAATGGTGTTCTGAATGGCGCCGGGCTTGGTGGCCTTCAGCGTTAGTTCCAGCTTTCTGGTTTCGCCTGGTTTCAGCGTACCAATTTCGTATTCCAGTTCGCGGCCTGCCGGATGGGAAAGACCTTCGGGCACATCTTCTTCCAGCAGAACATTCTTCGCGACGCCCGTACCAGGATTGCTGATGGTGATTTCAAAGGCGCCGGACTCACCGATCAGCATTTTCTGCGGACCCGTGTGTTTAATGACCAGTCGCGGCCGGGTCGAAACCGTACGGGCCGAAGCCTGCGCGGCGAACGAAACGGTTGCCACGCTGCCGATTTCGCCTTCGCTGAGCGGAACCAGTTGCATGGAGATGGTGGACTCTTCACCCGGTTTTAATGTGTTGATGTTCCAGACCAGATTGCCTGCTTCGTCGCGCGTGGCCTGCGGCGTGGCGTCTACGAAACGCGTGCCAGCGGGAATCACATCGCGGACGACGATGTCGCTGGCCGTGGCGCGGCCGACATTCTGAATGCGGATATCAAACGAAGCTGCTTTGCCGACCTGTACTTCGGGCGGGGCCACTTTGGTGATCGATAGCGATGGCGTCTGTGCGCCTTCCAGTGATTCGGCGCCGGGGCGTCCGGTGCCCTGCATATCTGCTGAGGCGGTGCGTGTTGGCGCCGGGCGAAGCGAACCGCCTGGCGTGAAGGTCGAAGGGGCGCCTGCTGCAGGTTCACTGCTGGCGGGGAAGCCTGCTGGCGGTGCGGCAGCCGGTTGTGGTTGATAATCGCCCGCGGCGGGTGTGTCTCCGATGGATGCAGCCGCTGGCGGTGGTTCAAGACCGGCAGGAAGTGTGCGCGGAGCCTCGTAGCTGGCCGGGGCGCCCGTTGGGCTGAATGCACCAGGACCGGCGGCGGGTGCGCCTTCGCTTAATGCGGCTGGCGGCGCTGCCGCAGGATTGCCGGTGGGCAACAGGCCGGGTTCAGCAGCGGCAGGAATATCTTCTGCGGTGTAGGCCGGCGGTGCAGTGCCAGGCGCCTGGGTGGCATCGGGCGTAAAGCCGGCTGGCGGCCGTGGTGGTCCGGGGAACACGCCCGGAGGTACAACGGCGGCAGGCGACGAAGGCGTTACGGTCGATGGCTGATAGTGCGGATTGGCTTCTGCCTTCGAAGGATCGAACTTGCCCTGCGAGGCAGCATCAAAACCAACCTGCTTCACCGCGTAACCGCCGTCGGCTGCGGCGGGCGGCCGGGCGGCAATCTCTTCTGCGGTGGGACTTTCAGGCCTGAAGTCGCCGGGTGAAAGCGGCCGTGCATCGGCGGGCGGCATGAAAGCGGAAGGTGGCTTGGCCACAGCATCATCGGCGCCCGGTGTCGCAGCGCCGAACGCGGTCGGCGGCTGACTTGGGATGGCGCCGTTATTGCCACGGACAATGGTTTCGGCGGCAGGGCTGCCAGGCTTTGCATCGTCGCTGCCGGGCTTTTCATCTGCCTTGGCAACGGCTGGGTTGCTGTCGTCGCCGACGTCTTCGCCCTCGTTCCACTGCGAGTGCACCAGCGCTCCGGCGCCAAGCGATGCAACCAGCGTGGCGAGCGATACCTTGCTGACGAAGGCCGTTTTTTTGTTTTTGAATAGCTTGAACATAAGGAGTCCGATCTTCTGGCAGAAGCGCAGCCGCGACTTGTTTTCAGAACTTCTGCGATGTTGGTACCAGAACCCGGAAAAATCACAAATAGCGTTTTTTTGATTCAAGTTGCCGCAGGCGCCTGCCGGAGAATCCGCTCTGGTGCAGGCTGCGTGGTTGTGATTTAATCTTGCCCACCAAGTTGCCACCATGACTCAACACGGACGTTGAAATGCGCACCACCATCTCTCTCATTGCCGCTGGCGCCATGCTGCTAGCGGCCGCGCCAGCCTGTCTTTTTGCTTTTGACGAACCGCCCGAACCTGTTGCCGTTGCGGACATCGTCGAAGATGTTCCCGCGATTGTCGCCGCGGCGGCTATTGAGGAATTCGATGCGCCGCCAGAGCCTGATACGGCGGAAGCGTGGCGCACCCGGCGATCTGAGAAAGATGCAGCATCGGCTGAACCGGTTGTCCCGGAAGACGCCCTGGAAGAAATCGCCCCGGTGCATCGTCCGGCATGCGGCTACCCCGCGACAGGACTGCCCTCAGACGCCAGTTGCGCTGGACCGTCAGCAGCTTACGACACGCCCGGATTTCCCGTGCCGCCCGCTGCACCGGCTGAAGTGCACGAGGGTGGGCCTATGATGGTCAGTCCGCTTCGCGCTGAGTTCATTCCGCTTGTTCCGGGTTGCGAATCCGCGCCCGGTTACGCACCTGTTGCGCCCTACGCAGCGGCAGGTTCGAGCATGGAACTGATGACGAAAGATTTACTTCGTCCGGCCGGCACCCCTGTGAGTGAAACTGTGGAGCTTGCTTCGCCTTACATTGCCTTGAAGAAGCAGTACGAAGAATTCTGGACCCGGAAGATTTCGGCTGCTCTGGACTTCATTCCCGGCGTGCGTGTCAGCGTGAATGTGGAAGCCGGCGAACATACCGGGCACGTCGCCCGTGTGGTACGCTTAGAACAAGAACACCGGCACGAAGTTGCAGGCGCCGGCGTGCAGCGCAGCGAGCATCTTCATCGTGAACTGGATCGCCCCGTTGTGACAGGCGTCTGTATCCTGACGCCCGATGGCCATCGCACACCCGGCTATCACGGCGCCGCGCACGCAGGGGCTGAGAAGGTGCACAGCAAAATCACGCTGGCGATGCATCCCGGACACGAAACCATGTTCGCTTACGAATCGCAGATCCGCGAGATCGTTACCGCGTTGCTGCCGCCCGGCAACGAAGCCAAGGTAATTGTCTCGCACTATCATCCCCTGCCACCCGCGCCCGCCGCCACGCCCTTGGCCCAGGCGGAAACCGCACCCGCAGCCAACGCCGGTTTCTACATGCTGGCAGGCATCGCACTTTGCGCGCTCATCGCCATTGCAGTCGCAGGCGGAATCCGCGCAAGCCAGATTCAACCTCCACCAGCACCCACCGCCACAGCGACGCCCGCCACGGAAGCACCCCGGCAGGCTGCGTAGTGCCAGTAGGGTATTCAATAACTCTCACCGCACTCGGCTTTTCGCCAGTGCGGTCTCAATACGTTGCTGCTCGTAGTGAGAGGCCGCAATTGCTTTGCACTCTCGCATTTGCGTGTTCCTACACATCGTGACAGCCCAGCGATCGTTGGTCTTCTGAAACTGAATGTACCAGGCGTTCTCACCACCGTCATTCAGTTCGTAAACCATCAGACATCCAGTCAAATTGCGGTTAGTCGAACCTGAATACCAGGCGTACAAACCGTTTGGATGAAGCGTTTCGATCCAGCCACCGTTCTTGTAACGATGGATGGGGGAGCAATCGCTATCTTCTGAACAATTGCCATCTAAATCGAACCTAAATGCTGCATAATTCAGAATTCTCCCGGGTATGAAGGGCGGAATTGCCAGTGAGCGTTTTCGTCCGTCGATTGCAAGCTTTCCTGGTCGCTGCCTGATGCCAACAAGCCCTTTGTATTTTCCGGCAAATCCGAGCCAGCGTTCACCAAACCAGTTATCAACGTGAATCAGGAGAAGACGCTCCGCTGCGAAAGACCGTGCGTAGCATTGCACAAACGCACGGACCAATAAGACAAATTGCGGATCATCGTCCTCGCTGAACGGAAACATCATCGGTCGAACCCATTGGTGTTGTCACCCAATATCACCGTGAGGAATCGAACTGCCCGAAAAAAACGAGTCCCCAGGAACATTGACGTTCGTAAGGTTCTATTTTTCTGAGGGATAAGGATATATCGTGAACGGCACGAAGTTTTGATTGAGTATCTGCGAGCAATGGAAGAATTGCGTCAGCATGCAAATCACTGGAGCATGGCCAACGAATCGCGTTTAACCCAGCGGCGTCGGGCGGGTGATGTGGTAGTAGTGGCATAGGGCGATGGCCAGGGCGTCGGCCACGTCGGCTGGTTCGGGGGCGGCGGCCAGTGAGAACTCGCGGCAGATGGCCATTTGCATCTGCATCTTGGGCGCCCTTCCGCTGCCGGTCAGCATCTTCTTGACCTTGGTGGCGGCGTACGAAATGACGGGGATTTCTGACTTTGCGGCCGCCAGACAGATGGCCCCGCGGGCGTGCCCCATAATGATGGCGGTGCGGGGCCGCTCGTAGTGCGAATACAATTCTTCCAGAGACATGCTGGCCGGCTGCAGGGACGTAACAACATCTGCCACACCATCGTAAATCTGCTGCAAGCGTTGCGGCATCGAGTCGTTACGGCGCGAACGCACAACGCCCGCCTCGACCAGTTTCGGCGCCGCAGTGGTGACTTCAATCACGCCATAGCCCGTGATATTCAATCCGGGATCAATGCCGAGGATACGCGTGCCGGTCAGGTCCATGGGTTAGAGGTTAGAGGTTAGAGGTTAGAGGTTAGAGGTTAGAGGTTAGAGGTTAGAGGTTAGAGGTTTAGTCTTCGGCTGGTTTTTCTTTTGTTGGGTTGTTGCTGGCGATGGTGGCTGAGATGGCCATGAAGACGTGGCCGGCGCCTAGTGCTGCTAGTGAGCCGCCGGCGAGTAGTCCGCCTGCGGCGGAGGCGATGATCTGATCGGCCAGCACGCTGGGTTGAACGGCGCCGTCGCCGAGCAGGCCGTGCAGACGGCTGGCGGCGCGCCACGAAATGAACGCGCCGGCCACCATACCTGCGGCCAAGAGCGTTGTCATAGCCATGATCAACAGGCTGGTGGCGCCACTGCTCGAATTCTCCGCAGCGCTTAGCCCTGGTGCGGTCAGCGCGGCGCCAAGGGTTAGTAATGCAGCAAACACCAGCACGACAAAGCCGATGGTGACCATCAGCGAAGTGTCGCCCGCCAGTGCTGAAACATCCGCCGGCGCCACACCCGGGTTCTGGGCGAGTTGCTGGAAGCGTTCAATCATCTTGTAGCTTGCGTACGCTACGAACGCGCCGGCGACCAGTTCAAACAGCCCGCCCGCAATGGTGAACATCTTTCCCGTGGTTGTGATCCCGCGGGTCGCAGCCGTACGCGTAAACCCAAGGCACATGATCGCGGCGCCCGAGCAATACAACAGCGACGAGATCGCCGCCAGCGCGGCTTGCGTCGAAGGGTCGTCAAACGGATCGCCATGTTCTAGCAGCAAGGTAAGCAGCGCGTCGGCAAAGCCCGCCCCGGTGAAAGCCAGCCCAAGGCTACCGGTCACCATTTCGATGGCGCCAACAAGCATGAACATCAGCCCGCTGGTGCGTTTCTGGGGCAAAGACTGAGGCATAACCGCTACCTACTATGGATTTCGTTGTGGACGGACAATGATTAAGATAGAACAACTAACTCCTGGTTGCACGGGCGCCGCAAGGTAGCTGCCGCGCAACGCACAGGGATTCGCTTAAGTTAATGCTTGTGGGCGGCAGGTTTACCTTCGCCAGATATTTCCCAGGCTGGAAAATCCAGCTTTGACGCGACGCCTTGAGGATTGCTACCGCATGAGTTCAGAACTGGCGATTTCAGTCTCGGAGCTGAAGAAGACCTATAAGGGCGGACTGTTCAGCCGCGGCTTCGAAGCTTTGCGTGGTGTCAGCTTCGATGTGAAGCAGGGCGAAATCTTCGGCCTAACCGGCCCCAATGGCGCGGGTAAGACAACGCTTATCAAGATTCTGCTGGGCATCGTTTCCAGCACATCCGGCGAGGCGCAGATCTTCGGCCACAAGGCAGGCAGTATCCCTGCCCGCAAGCTGATTGGTTACGTGCCTGAAAATCTGATCATTCCGCGGCACCTCAACGGCTGGCAGGCGCTGGAATATTACGGCAACCTCAGCGGTGTGCCAACGGCGGAGATAAAACAGCAGAGTCAGAAGTTGCTGGAACTGGTTGGCATCGCCTCCCGCGCGGGCGACCGCGTGACCAAATACTCCAAAGGTATGCGGCAACGTCTTGGCCTGGCTCAAGCCCTGCTGCACGAGCCCCAGATGCTGATGCTGGACGAACCCACCGACGGCCTCGACCCGGAAGCTATCAAAAATGTGCGCAATCTGCTGAGCGAACTGAAACGCGATCGTGGCGTGACCATCTTCCTCAACAGCCACGTTCTATCTGAAGTGGAAGCGATCTGTGACCGCATCGCCATTCTGAAGATGGGTCAATTGCAGCAGGTGGGCACCTTCAACGAAATCGCCAAGGCAGCGGGCACTTCTTCCAAGGCGCTGGAAATCACGCTGGAACTGCTCGGCGATATTGCGGTTATTCAAGACGTTATCGACCGCAAAACCGTGGTCAACATGCAGCCCATCGGCGACAACGAGCATCAGGTCGTAATGCGGCTTCCCGACCAGGACGCCGTCGATGCCGTGGTGGATGCTCTGAAGGCCAAAGACGTGAAAGTGCTGGGGCTATCGCGTAAGCGGGTGACCCTGGAAGACGCATTCCTGAATATCATCAACCGCTAGTGGTTTTGCGGTGTTTCCGCCCGTAATTTCGCGGATTCGCCACTTTACAGAACTGACGGGCAGCGTTAGATTTGCGGTTTGTTTGCGGAAATTGTATTTGCAGCCGGTTAAGGCTGAATTTGTGTAGGTGGAATTATGTACGCGATTATCGCTGATAGCGGCCGGCAATATAAAGTAGAAGAAGGTCAGCGTCTGGCTGTTGATTACCGTGACGCATCTGCCGGCGACACGCACGAATTCGAGCGAGTTCTGGCTGTTTCGCACGGTGGCGGCTTTACGTTGGGCGAACCCGTCGTGGAAGGCGCCAAAGTCACGGCCAAAGTGCTGGGCGTTGAACAGGGCCCCAAACTGGTTGTCCAGAAGTTCCGCCGCCGTAAGAATTCGCGCCGTAAGACAGGCCACCGCCAGATTTATACGCTTGTAGAAATCACTTCGATCGAAGGCCCAGGCGTCGAGAAATCCAGCAGCGAAGACGCGGAATAAGCCGCATTCCGGCTGCGTGACGGCGTTGTTAAAGCGTTCCCCAACGCCGTCAGCTGGAACGCACGGGACGCTTTCTTCGCATTAAGTCTCCATCCGTACTGGTTACGGTGGAGCATCTTCACTATAATTCCTGCTAATAAACCGGGATCTGCCTGTACGCAGTGCATTTCAGGCAACGGCTTTTCATAGTAGGAACCGAGAAAAATGCGTTATTCTTTCCGTCTGGCGGAATTAGTTGGGCATGTGCCAGACCCACGGAAGCGGCCGGGTACGATTAAATCCATCGTGGAATATACGGGCCTGGACCGGCACCAGGTCGCTTCGCTCTTGAAGAACGAAGTGAAGTATATTCCGCTGAAAGCTCTTTCGCGGCTGTGTGACTACCTGATCGAACACGGGCATGTTTCCGCCGATCGTCTTCCTGGCGCGTTGTTCGCCGTTGAAGCCGAAAACTTCTGGGAACTGCTGGCCCGCCGCAGCCGTCTGGAACTCTGCGTGGGTGTGCGTGAATCACCCGAAGGCGCCTGGGTGGCGGCATCTGACTCGGTGCTGCTGGGTGAACTGCTCAACGGTGTTTCGACGTTGGGCGGCACTTCGCAGATGGGCATGACCAACGAAGCTGAGCCACAGGAAAAAGAAGAAGGCCCGGCGCCAACGACGGAAGAAACACCGCGGCCCAATCTGCTACGGCAATCGCTGGTCTGGAGCCCTGGCCAGCACAGCCAGGACGAAGTGCGCGACCGGGCCGATGAGGTTTATCGTGAGTTTTCCGACATCGTCAGCGACAAAGCGCTGATCTGCCTGGGAAGCATCAAGAGCAACCCGGTGGTGGAACTGGTGCTGGCCAACGCCTTCGGCTGCGATCCTTTCGTTTCAGAAGATGATGTGGCGGGGCCCAAGAAGCGCAGCTGCCCCTTCTTCCTGCGTTACCGCGAAGAAGACCCGCATCCAGCATCGTGCAGCGCCGGTCTGAAACTGGGCAAGAACAAGCCCGCCGAAGACCCTGGAATCTACTACGAGGATGAAGACGGCAACTGGCAGCACTGCACCTGGCAGTCACCGCACCAGGACGCCGCCCTGGTGTTCTACGTGCATCGCGAAGCGCAGGGCCGCCTGGAAATGGTGCTCAGCGGTTTCTCCGGTCGTGGCACCCGGTTGCTGGCGCGGACACTTGCTTCGCGTGGCGATTCGTTCTGGCCGCCAGTCTACGAAGATCAAGGCATGCAGATCGGCGCCTTCATCGTGCGATTCACGCTCGCTTCGCAAGACGCCAAACGCCACAGCCACGACATTCTCCGGACAGACCTAGTGGCCGAAACCGAAGTAATCCCGCTTTCCGGCAAAGCGATCCACCGCCGGCTGCGTTCGGAAGAATAAGACCGGGACACTCAGCCTATAAGTGGCAAACACTGAAGAACAATTGGTTGTCGCGACGGCGACTTGTGCAACACCGCAAAGCATGCTCTTCTCCCTTGGGGGAGAAGATGGCCGGAGGCCAGATGAGGGGGAAGCGATGCCCTGTCGAAACGCGTAAAGCACTACATTTGAAGGCAAATGAACGCTTTGTCGCAGCCGGGAAAGCCCTCACCCGGCACTTCGTGCCACCCTCTCCCACAAGTGGGCGAGGGTACAATGCTCCAAGTGTGCAACTTCAAAACTCGCGCTCCGGGTTGTGCGAAACCGTTACGCGTCGCTTGGGCCGCTGGAGTCTTCCATTTCCTGGATGTAGCGGCGGAGGCGTTCGTTTTCGTCTTCGACGTTGCGTAGGCGGAGCATCAGTTCGACGCGTTTAACCAGCCCGGTTTTATCGACGGGCTTTGAGAGAAAGTCGTCGGTGCCTGCCTGCACGCCGCGTTCGATATCACCTGTTTCATTCAGGGCGGTGACCATCAGCACCAGCGTGTGCTGGGTGGCCGGATTGTCTTTGATTTTCCGGCACACCTCAAAGCCGCTTAGCTTGGGCATCATCACGTCGAGCAGGATCAGATGCGGCTTGAAAGAGTCGACCTTATCGAGCGTATCCTGACCATCCACTGCAATCTCGGTATCGCAGTCGAGTCCGGCGAGATACGCTTCCAGCAGTTCGCAGTTCGCGGCGTTATCGTCGGCAATAAGAATGCGTGGCGTGTCAGACATGGTATATCGCTACCTCAACGGGCCGCGGCAGGCGAGGCGAATCATTCAATCGCACCGCTGCCGCACATCAGTATTCAATTTCACGCGCAGTATAACCGCTAATGTTTAACGGCTAAATGCCTGCCGTGGGCGCCGGGAACTGCTTGCAGAGGCTGGCGATCTCGCCGGCGATCCGCTGGTGTACGGCGGTGTCTTCGGGGGACTTTAGCGCTTCGAGAATCCAGCCGCCGACGGACTTCATTTCGTCCTGCTTCATGCCGCGGGTGGTCAGGGCGGGCGTGCCGATGCGGATGCCCGATGGGTCCATCGGTTTGCGTTCGTCGTAGGGGATCATGTTCATGTTCACGGTGATGCCGCACTTTTCCAGCGTCTGCTCGGCGATCTTCCCGCTCGATCCGATCGCGGTCACATCGACCAGCATCAGGTGATTTTCCGTGCCGCCGCTGACCAGTTTCAAACCGCCTTGCATCAACGTATCGGCCAGAACCTTCGCGTTATCGATCACCTGCTGGGCGTACTCTTTGAACGAAGGCTGCAATGCTTCGCCAAAACAGACGGCTTTGGCCGCCACGACGTGCATCAGCGGTCCGCCTTGCAGGCCGGGGAAGACGCTGCGGTTGATCTCTTTTTCGTACTGCTTTTTGCACAGGATCAAACCGGCGCGGGGTCCGCGAAGCGTCTTGTGCGTGGTGGTGGTCACGAAGTCTGCGACCGGCACCGGGTTATCGTGCAGGCCGGCAGCGACCAGCCCGGCATAGTGAGCGATGTCTACAAACAGTTTGGCGCCAACTTCTTCGGCGATCTCCGCGAATTTGCCGTGCGGGATTTCGCGGGGGTAAGCGCTGGCGCCGGCGACAATCAACGCGGGCTTGTGCTCGCGGGCCTGACGGGCGATCTGATCAAAGTCGATGCGGTGCGTATCGCGCGTAACGCCGTAATTTACAAAGTTGTACAGCTTGCCCGAGATGTTCAGCTTCATGCCGTGCGTCAGATGGCCGCCGTGGGCCAGGTCTAGACCTAGGACGGTGTCGCCTGGCTTGAGCAGTGTGAGATACACCGCCTGGTTGGCTTGCGAGCCGGAATGCGGCTGCACGTTGGCGAACTCCGCGCCGAAGAGTTTTGTCGCGCGGTCACGCGCCAGGTTCTCGACCACGTCCACATGTTCGCAGCCTCCGTAATAACGGCGGCCGGGGTAACCTTCCGCGTATTTGTTGGTCAGTTCGCTGCCGACCGTCTTCATAATGGCGGTGCTGACGTAGTTTTCGCTGGCGATAAGTTCCAGGCCATCCTGTTGGCGCTTCTGCTCCTCGGCAATAGCGGCCCAGACTTCGGGATCCTGCGACTCAATCACATTCATGCTGAAAAAATCCAGAGGTTTGCAGTAGATCGGCGGTGAAAATGCGTGTTGCGACGGTGTTTGCAACAGGTGCAGTCGAGTATACCGCTTCGGCCTTATTCCGGCTATGTGCCGGCTCTCGGTTAGGCCATCGGTCAGTAGACGCCGTAGGTCAGGCGCCTGCCTGACGATGCAACGGAATCCACCTCAAACGATGTCAGGCGGGTGCCTGACCTACGGATCTATAGAACAGCCGCCAACCGTAGAACACCCGCCCGGCGACGTACGATTACACCGGCAGCGCCGCTCGAAGTGGCTGGAAGTGTTCTGCGTGATGGTGGTGTGATTTCACTTGCGTAGCCCGCAACTCATCTGCGCGATGTGCTAAAAGCTACGGTCGCAGCGTACGTCTGAGGAATGCAGAATTCTCTGCCGCGCGGGCGACGATACCCTACAACGCACCTGTTTTATTCTGCGCCGGCGGACCGTCCCCCCGGTAGCTGGCTGTCAGAAACAGATGGGTGTACTGGAAAAATTTACAGCGCAAAGGATGCGCGGTCTGAAGCTCTGCACAACGTTGTCCGGCGATGTGCGGCGCGGCAAGACGTTCTTCCTTTGCGTGGCACCTACCTGTTGCGGGTTTTCTTCCCCTCCCCACACTGGACCCGCAGCGCAACGCCCTCAAGGAGGAATATGTACATGAAATACACTCCCGTTTTTGTTGCACCCTTCATTCTAACGGCCCTCTTTGCCGTCTCTGCGTATGCGCAGACAGCATCGATCCGTTTCCTGCCCGATAGTGAGCAGCACGCCGTCCAGCAAGTTGGATGGCTGAAACTGAATGAATCGCCCGCCGGTGAAGACTACGGTATCACTGGCAGCGGCACGTTAAACTCGGGATCGGCGACGCATGAGGCAACGCCATCTCAAGCTGCAGCACCGGCAAAGCTCAACATCGCAGGATACTGCGATTGCAGCGCCCGCTTGCATGCGGCCCCTGTCTGCTGCGGAACTCCCAGCGGCCATTACGCATCGTGTTGCAGTGCGCCATCGTGCGGCTGCGACGCCCAGGCTCCTAGCTGCGGTTGCGACGCTTCCTGCGGTTGCGAAGCCAGTTGTGGCTGCGACAGCTGCGGATGCGCAGATGCTTGCGGTTGTGCAGGTCCATCGTGCATGGACAAGCTTCATCAGATGAAGCACAACCTGCACTGCAAAATGGCCGGGTTGAAGTGCAAAATGCAGGGTATGAAATGCCAGGCCAAGTCGAAGTTCAGCAGCATCCTTGCGAAGCTTCGCGACGCTTGCAGTTCGATGGGTTCGCACAGCTGCGGTTGTGCAGATAGCTGCGGTTGCGCGGCTGCCCCATGTTGCTGCACGGACTCTGGTGTTTATCAGGGCGAAGTTCACGCCCGGAGCGATTACCCGGCAGCGGCCCCATCGCCGCATAGCTCTGGCTCGGTCACCACGCCGGTGCCAGCCGCCACGATGGATCAGGATTACGGTTCAGAATACGGCATGGAAACCCAGCACGATGGAGCACCGGCTTACACGGTGCCTTCCAGCAGCGCTGGCAGCCCGACCGTCGCCCCACGGGCAACGGATGACGGCATGTTCCGTGTTGAAGGTATGACCGATCTTGACGCCATGGCCGATCCGGCGACGCCACCTAATTCGATCGATCCGATGACCGAAGAAGGACGTCGCCGTCAACGGGAATTTGGGAACGGTGAAAACCTGCCCAGAACTCCTGAGGTTGAAGACATGCCAACGCCAAAAGTGAATGAATCGGGCGCCTCCCGCTTCTTCCGCTGGTTCGGCATGAAGTAAAGCTGCCCGCAGCAGCAAGCCCCGTCCACTATGGGCCGGGACACTTACAAAACATCAGGTGTCAGCTTCTGGCGCCTGATGTTTTTCTATGCGCAGAGGCGGTCGGCAGAACCCGCTTTCAACGGCTTGCGGTTTCACTCTGCGGCGCCTGAAAGCTGGCGTTCTCCAGGATGTTATGTTTGCAGCCTGGCGTGCCAAAGATCAACTGGCCGACGCCCGTCTGCCGTTCAGCGAAGCCTGCTTCGCAGTAGCACAGATAGTATTCCCACATGCGGATGAAAGCGTCCGTAAAGCCGAGCGTTTTCACATCTTCCAGCCGGTTGAGGAAACGCTCTCGCCACAGGGCTAACGTGCGGACGTAGTGCGGCGTCATGTCTTCGTAGTGCAACATCTGCAGCCGCGTGCTGCGGTTCACAGAATTCTGCAAAGACTCAATAGAAGGTAGGCAGCCGCCGGGGAAAATGTGCTTGCGGATGAAGTCCACACTTTTCAGATGCTTGCGGTGCCGTTGCCCGTTGATAACGATGCCCTGCAACAGCATCATTCCGCCTGCTTTGAGCCGGTTGGCGCAGGTGCTGAAAAAGGTGTCGAGATATTCGTGCCCGACGGCTTCAATCATTTCGATCGAAACGAGCTTGTCATACTTACCTTCTAATTCGCGGTAGTCCTTCAGCAGCACCGTAATGTGCTTTTGCAGACCAGCGTCGGCCACCTTCTGTGTGACGGCGGCGTATTGCTCTTTGGAAATCGTCGTCGTCGTCACATGGCAGCCATAGACGGTCGCCGCATGCATGGCCAGCGAGCCCCAGCCAGAGCCGATTTCCAGCAGCCGGTCGCCCGGTTGCAGGTCTAGTTTGCGGCAGATGCGATCCAGCTTGGCCATCGAAGCATCGTAGAGCGAAGTCTGTGGCGTCTCGAATACGGCGCAGCTGTACTGCATGGTTTCGTCCAGGAACAACGCGAAGAAGTCGTTGCTCAGGTCGTAATGCTCTTCAATATTTCGACGGCTGCCCGTGGTGGAGTTGCGGCGCAGCATGTGCCCGATCCGCGATGCCAGATGGAAGGGCAAGGCCATACCGCTTTGCAGATTGTCCGAAACGTGCATGTTGCGGATAAACAGCCGCACCAGCTTAGTTAAATCGCTGGCAGTCCAGTCACCACGCATCAACGATTCGGCGGCGCCAAGCCCGCCACGCGTGGCGATGCTGCGGTAGAAGCGTGTGTCGTGCACATCCACGCTGACACGGATATCGTCCGCTGCCGCATCACCATTTACTGCGCCATCTGCGGCGCCGAACTGCTGGGCGGCGCCGCCGTGCGGTGGTTCGTTGAGGGTCAGTTGACCGTTGCGGATCTTCCGTAGGCGGCTGAGCACCAGTTGCCGGGCGAGACGGTCGACGATCCCCATTTGCATGGGCGCGGCTAATGTGCCTGAAACAGAATTCATTCGGAGGAGTTCCCGGAAGTTACCATGGTGGGTCCAGTCTGCTGCCTGATGGCAGCCGCGCTGGATGCGGGTTTGCGGTGGGGCGGGGCGCCGCCCGGATGTTTGTGGAAAGGGACACGCTTGAGCCAGAGCTTCAGCGCCTGCCAGTAAATGCCGGCCGCCACACGCCAGGTCATCAACGGCCGTAGCCAGAAGATCCGGCGGAGACTGCCCGGCGTGATTTCGCAGCGCTGGAGCTGCAGAGTTGCATCGAACATGGGCTTATCGCTGCTGTCTGTATCCGGGCCGGCGGATTCTGTAAGGTTCTCGATGTGCACGCTTAGTGCATCATCCGGCTCTGTCACATGCCAGCGATAACGGAGCTGCATCGGCATAAAGGGCGAAACGTGAAACACTTTCGGCGTCGTGTCTTTGCGGTTATGCGGGTCCAGCACATAGCAATGCCGTTCTCCCCAAGGCGTGTTCTGCACCTCGGCGACGACGGTTTCAAGCTTCTCATCTGCGTTGTAACAGTAGAAGAACGTCACCGGGTTCATCACAAAGCCGAAGCACCGCAGGCTGGTCAGCATGCGGATGGCGCCGCCGGGCGGTTGCTGACCGCTGAGGCGGATAACGTGTTCCACGGATTCTCGCAGCGGTTCGTCGGCGTGCTCGTGATACAGATGATCGCGGCGCCGCATCCACATCGGCGCCGGTTTTCCAGCGGACCACAATGCGGAGCGGCTGAAAACAGTCTCAAGTTCATCCAGGTCCAGATACACCATGTATAGAGGATAGCGGAAAGTGTGCCCCACGGGCTGATGCCGGCGGTGCTGCACCCATCCTTCAAAGAAGCAGCTATGCATTAAGGCGCTGCCTCCTGCAATGGTTTTTCCAGCGGCGTGTGCGCCGGCTGGCCATCGCAAAGAGCGGAAGCAACAGCCAGTCCGCTGACAACACCATCCTCATGAAAACCGTTCCGCCAGTAGGCGCCGCAGAACGACGTGTGATGCTTGTTGTTGATTTCGCTCCACCTGGCCTGAGCCTGATCGCGGCCGGTGGCGAACAGCGGATGGGCGTACTGGATCTCGCGGATGATCTTCGTGCGGTCAATCGCCTGCTGCGGGTTCAGTGTCACGCAGTAGGTGTGTGGCGAAGTGAGGCTCTGCAGCTGGTTCATGTTGTAAGTGACCGTGGCGGCTTCACTCGAATCCTGTCCGATGCGGTAATTCCAGCAGGCCCAGGCGCGACGCGTGCGAGGCAACAGGCTGGTATCAGTATGAAGCACGGCGAGGTTCTTCTGGTAGGGAAATGCGGAAAGGATTTCGCGCTCCTGACTGGTCGGTTCGGCAAGCATCCGCAGCGCATGGTCGCTGTGGCATGCCAGTACAACGTGGTCAAACTGTTCTTCGCCCCGCGATGTGCAGAGAGTGACACCCTCTTCATCGCGTTTAATCTGCTGCACGGGCGTTTGGGTGTGGATGCGGTCTTTGAACGGCTCAATCAACTTGCTGACGTAAGAACGCGATCCGCCGCAGATCACCCGCCACTGCGGCCGCTTGGCAACATTCAGCAGACCGTGGTTGTGGTAGAACCGCGCGATGAAGGCTACGGGAAATTCTAACAGCCGCTGAGGCGGGCAAGACCACACGGCGGCGCCCATTGGCAGAAAATACTGCTCGACGAATTCCACCGGGTAGCTTTCGCGCTGAAAATATTCACCAACCGTTACATCTTCGGGAGCGTCTAGCAGTTCGCGACCGCGTTTGTTGAAACGCAACAGCCCCATCAGCAGCCGGTAGAACTTCGGATTGATCAGATTCTTCCGCTGGGCGAACAGACCATTCAGCCCGGCGCCGCGGTATTCAAGCCCCGTGATGTCGCAACGCACGCTAAAGCTCATCGGCGCCGGTTGCGAATCTACGTTGAGCTGTGCCAGCAGCTTGATGAATTGCGGGTAGGTTTTGCGATTGAAGACAATGAAGCCGGTGTCCACTTGCTGGCGGTCGCCTTCGTAATCGACATCAATCGTGTTGGTGTGGCCGCCGATGTAATGGTTGGCTTCGAACACGGTGATGTCGTGCTGCGGATGCAGTTTCGCTGCGGCCGTAAGACCAGAGATTCCCGCGCCGGCAATTGCTATTTTCATCGTAGGCTATCCATTACCAGTTGCCGGAGGGTTTAATCGCGCCATACCGCCCTGGCTTGCAACAAAAAGGTTCAAAGCCGGCAGAGGTCATCTTTGCAACGACCCGTCCACCGTATCCGGTTCCGTGCGAAAACACTGTACCCCCACTCTGTGAGCGGACGGAGCAAAGCCCAACGCGTGGGTGCAGCAAGCCACCCCAGACCGATCGCTGCGTAGATCCGCCGGAAGACCTCCACGCCAGATAGCCATTCGCCGCTGGGCGTGCGGCCAAGGATCTCTTCGTGAAAATCCATTAACGTGCGGTCGTAGTCCGCCGGATTGAAGTCATCCGCTGCAATATCTGTTAGTTTAATGGCTGGTGGGTCGTTCCGTCGCTCATCTGCCCAGCGCACCAGGGCGATCTCGCGCTTGCACAGCGGGCAGGCGCCGTCAAAGAACACTTCGATTTTGTGGTTGGGTGTGGCCATTGCGCACGCTTCTCCAAAAAAGGACTGTTCGCTTTATAGCTCTTAAGCGTTACCCGCCAACCCTCTACCGCCGGCAACAACCTAAACCAGCAAATCCGCAGGCGCCGGCTACAGACGGGGCCTTGACGCCTTTCTACAACAATGAGTTATCCGCCCTCCCCCAAAACAGGTGTACCTGATGATTTGCTCGAGAAGACGCTGCTTTACAATCGCCGTGGCCGTACTCCTACCTATTAATATGTTTTGCCTGTTATCGCCCGTCGCGGGTCAGCAGCAGGTTGCGGCGGTGGATTCAAAGCAGCAGGAAACTAAGCAGGAAGGGTGGACGCAGTGGCGCGGGCCAGGGCGAACCGCGATTCTGCCCGGAGCGTTCCCCAGGAAGCTGGACGACGACGCCTTAAAACAGTTGTGGCGTGTGGAGCTTCCGCCGGGCTATTGTGGGCCCGTCATTGCGGGCGACATGGTATTTGTCGCCGGCACCAAAGACAGTAAGACGGAAGTCGTCAAAGCACTCGACCGCAAGACGGGCAAGCAGGTCTGGGAGACTTCGTGGCCTGGCGCCATCAAGGTGCCCTTCTTTGCCGCTTCCAACGGCAGTTGGATCCGTGCTACACCCGCCTACGACGAAGGCCGGCTGTATGTGGCGGGCATCCGCGACCGGCTGACATGCCTCGACGCCGCCACGGGCAAAGAAGTTTGGACCATCGATTTCCCGGAAGCGGTCGGAACGGCGACGCCTTCCTTCGGTTACGTCTCTTCTCCGCTAGTCGACGGCGACGCGGTCTACACGCAAGCCGGCGCAGCTGTGGTGAAGCTCAACAAAGCGACCGGCAAAATCATCTGGCGGAAGATGAAAGACGGCGGCGGCATGTCGGGTGGCGCTTTTTCTTCACCCATTATCGCGAATGTGCAGGGCAAGCGACAACTGCTGGTGCAGACGCGGACAAAGCTGGCAGGGATGGATCTCAACAGCGGCGAGGTGCTGTGGTCGCAGGATATTCCGGCGTTCCGTGGAATGAACATCCTCACACCCGTGGTGCACAACAACTCCATTTTCACCAGCACTTACGGTGGAAAGTCGCTACTGCTGAACATCAAAGAAACCAGCGGCGCCTGGACCGCCACGCAGAAGTGGGAGAACAAGACGCAGGGCTACATGTCCACGCCCGTCGTGATCGACGGCCACGCGTATCTGCACCGCAAAGATCAACGCGTCAGCTGCATCGACCTCAGCAACGGCGAACTTAAATGGACCACGCGGCCGTTCGGCAAATACTGGAGCATGGTCGCCCGTGGCAAAAGTATCATGGCGCTGGACGAACGCGGCACGCTGTACCATGTGGCCGCCAACCCGGAAGAGTTCACACTGCTGGACTCGCGGAAGATCAGCGAAGACCCCACCTGGGCGCACCTGGCCGTGGTGGGAGACACGTTCTACATCCGCGAGCTAAACGCCATCGCCGCTTACGTGCACAGCGGCGAGTAGTTTGCGGCCAGTCTTACCTACGGCTTGAGCGGCAGGAACTCGATGCACACGGGCGAAGGCACTTCGATCTTCGCGCCCGTCGGTTTTAGCTTGCCGTTCTTTTTGTTGATGCGGAACACAAAGATATCGTGCGACTGCTGATTCGCTGCCAGCAGGAACTTACCGGTCGGGTCGATGTTGAAGTTACGGGGCACCTCGCCGCCCGTGGGCGTGTTGCCCAGCGATGTCAGGTCGCCGGTCTTTGTATCGATGGCGTAGGCGGCGATGCTGTTGTGGCCACGGTTGGACGCGTACAGGTATTTGCCGCTGGGGTGAACGAAGATTTCGGCGGTGGAATTCCGGCCGTCGAATTTCTCCGGCAGCGTTGAGTACGTCTTCAGCTCGCTCATGCCGCCACTTTCCGCGTCGTACGTAAAGGCGGTGATGGTCGAAGCGATTTCGTTCAGCACGTAGATGAATTTAGCATCGCCGGTAAAGGCAACGTGACGTGGACCGCCGCCGGGCTTAACGGTGGCGAACGGTTTTTCCGCGGCCTTAAGTTTGCCGGTGGCAGGATCGAACGCGTAGACCAGCACTTTATCTAGGCCCAGATCGGCTACCGCGGCGAATTTATTGGCTGGGTCCAGATTGATGCAGTGCGCGTGCGGGCCTTTCTGCCGCGAAGGGTTGATGCTGGAGCCTTCGTGCTGAATCACGGAGACCGCCTCGTCCAGACCACCTTTACCGTTGATGGGTAACGACGCGATGCTGCCTTCACCATAGTTGGCCACCAGCACGGCTTTGCCCGTCGCATCGACCTGCACGTGGCACGGGCCTTTGCCGCCAGAAGGCTGTGTGTTGATGAGGGTGAGTTTGCCCGCAGCGGCATCGACGGTAAACGCCGCTACACCGCCTGTCTTTTTGCCATCAAACGCGGCGACTTCAGATACCGAATACAACCGGTCGCCTTTTGGGTTCAGCGCTAGGAACGAAGGGTTCACCGTTTCGGCAGCCAGCTGAGGCGCCGAGAGTTCGCCCGTCTTGAGGTTAAGCACCGATGTGTAGATGCCCTTACTTTCGCCCCGCGTATACGTACCAATAAAGATCCGCATGCTGCCGGAGCCGGCTTTTTCTTCCGCAGAAACGCCCGCCGCAGCAACGGCCATGCACAACCAGGCAAGGCCCGCGATGATATGCTGATACTTCAAGATAAAACTCCAGGAATGGTTGGGAAGTAGTGGGTGAGGACTGTCAAATCAGTAGGTCAAGCTTCCAGCCTACAGAATTGCGTTTTCGTGACGCTATTTATAGCTTACCGCTCGCCCGGTATTCCATCTTCCGCCGTTAAGATTCAACAGGATTCGTTTTGAACGACCGCTACGTCATTCTGAAGCACGCCACGCCGCCGGGCTACGCGCGTCCGTTGCATTGGGATCTGATGCTGGAAGATGACGGCGTGCTGCTGACGTGGGCGCTTGCGTCGGAGCCCCTTACTGGTGGTTCGACGGCGGCGGAGCAACTGGCTCCGCATCGTTTGGCTTATCTGGATTTTGAAGGCGAGGTCAGCGGCGGTCGCGGGGTGGTGCAGCGGTTTGACGCCGGGCGGTTCCAGTGGATCAAACGCCGCGACGATTTCATCCGTATTCAACTGGCCGGGAAAGTCCTGTCAGGGCATGTCACCCTCCAACGTCAGGGCGAACATTGGCGGGCGACGTTTTCAGACGGCTAGCAGGGTGCGCGTGCGCTGCCATCCGGTTAGAATGAAGCATTGCGACATTACCCAGCGAGCGTCTTCAGGTGAGGAGATGAATGTCCCCCCTCACCCTAACCCTCTCCCCAAGGGGCGAGGGGACAAAAGAGTGCACCGGGTAATCAGGAAACAATGACTAACTTCACTCGAAAGAGTTTCGCACGATGATGCTACACAAATCGCCGTTGCTCTATATGCTGCCCGCCTTCCTTTTATCTGCATGCCTGACCGCGACCGCCTGGTCACAGAATCCGCATGCGGGCGGTGACGATGACATTACCGTGAAGAATCCGCAGGCTGCCGCGGCCCAAGAAGCCGTGCTGCTCAGCGGTACGCGGCAGTTGACGTTTGAAGGAAAACGGGCCGGCGAAGGCTACTTCAGCGCTGACGGTTCGCAGATGGTGTTTCAGAGCGAACGCAATGCACTGAATCCGTTCTTTCAGATCTATCTGCTGGATCTCGAAACCGGAGACACGGAACTGGTTTCGCCCGGCAAAGGCAAAACCACCTGCGCCTGGATTCACCCGGATGGCAATCGTGTGATGTTCGCTTCCACCCACGACGACCCGGACGCAGTCAAGAAGCAGAAAGAGGAACTCGAACTACGCGCCTCTGGCAAGCAGCGGCGGTATTCGTGGGACTATGACGAACACTTTGAAGTCTACGCCTACAACCGCAAGACCAAAGCCTACAAGAATCTGACCAATGTTGAGGGCTACGATGCAGAGGGCTCGTATTCGCCCGATGGCAAACTGATCGCCTTCACTTCGAACCGGCGTGCTTACGAAGGGGACATGACGGCCGAGGAGAAGAAGAACTTCAAGGTCGATCAGGCCTATATGAATGACATCTACCTGATGAACGCCGATGGAAGCAACGTGCGGCGACTGACGGAGGCGCCGGGTTATGATGGCGGGCCGTTCTTCTCGCCCGATGGTAAACGCATCTGCTGGCGGCGGTTTACGCCCAACGGCGCTATTGCTGAAGTGTGGACGATGAACATCGATGGCAGCGACAAGCGGCAGCTAACACGCCTGGGCGCCATGTCGTGGGCGCCGTACTACCATCCTTCGGGCAAGTATCTGATTTTCACGACCAACATCCACGGCTTCAGTAACTTCGAACTGTACCTGATTGATGCTGAAGGGAAGTCCAAGCCGGTCCGCGTGACCTACACCAAAGGCTTCGATGGGCTGCCCGTATTCTCGCCCGATGGAAAACAACTGGCGTGGACGACGAATCGCACATCCAGCAAAAAGTCGCAGATCTACACAACCCAGTGGGATCATGAAAAAGCGCTGAAAATGCTTGGCCTGGATCAAGAGGACGCCGCTGGCAGCGATGATGAAGCCCGCCAGTTGGCTGCCGCTGCCCGACGGCAGGCAGCCGCCGGATTCGCCTCGCAGGATGTGATCCGGCACGTTGATTATCTGTGCCGCAAAGAACTGCAAGGCAGGCTCACAGGCACCCGCGGTGCGAAGATGGCAACGGCGTATGTCGCTGCGTATTTCGACAGTCTGGGCCTGCAGCCCGCGGGCGACCGTGGCACATGGTTCCAGGAATTTGAATTCACGTCGGGCGTTGCGCTGGGCGAGAAAAACAAACTGGCGCAGGGCGACGCCACGCTGGAACTTAATAAAGACTGGCGGCCGCTTTCATTCTCAGGCACCGGCGACTTTAAGCCGGCCGAGGTTGTCTTCGCCGGGTACGGCATGCAGGCGCCGGAGGTGGGCGACATCGACGAATACGATTCGTTCGTCCATCTGGACGTGAAAGATAAATGGGTGATGGTGCTGCGTTACATGCCCGAAGACATTTCGCAGGAGAAGCGTCAGCAGCTTTCGCGGCCATCACAACTGCGGTTCAAAGCCACGGTGGCCCGCGACCGTGGCGCCGCCGGGCTGATCGTGGTGACGGGGCCGACGGCTAAAGCGAAGTCGCAACTCGTTCCGCTGAAGCTGGATGGCATTCTGGCCGGTTCCAGCCTGCCCGTGATTACCATCACCGACGAAGTTGCCCAGAAGTGGTTGGCAGCCAGTGGTAAAGACCTGAAAACGCTGCAGCAGAAGCTTGATACCGGCGCCTTGATGGGCGGCTTTGCGTTGAAAGATGTGAAGCTATCGGCCAGCATCGACGTGAACCGCGTGAAAAGCAAAGGTCGTAACGTCCTGGGCCGGCTGCCGGCGGGTGACAGAAAAGCGTCACAGGCGGTGATTGTCGGCGCCCACGTCGACCACCTGGGTAAAGGCGCCAGCAGTTCTTCGCTGGCACGCGATGACGAGTCGGAACTGATTCATTACGGCGCCGACGATAATGCTTCGGGCGTGGCAGCGATGCTTGAAGTGGCCGAATATCTGGCCGATCAGAAAAAGAAAGGCAAGCTGAACATGCAGCGCGACCTTCTGTTCGCTGCCTGGTCGGGCGAAGAACTGGGACTGTTGGGTAGCGATCACTTCGTCAAAAACTTCGCGAACAACTCGCACATGCACGATCATGCGGCGCACGATCACGCCCACGCACCGCTCGGCGCCAATCCGCACGCAAAGGCTCCAGCGCAGACTACAACTGCCGCGAAACCCGCCGCGGGTAATCCGCACGGGCACGGCCATTCGCATGGTCCCATTACGATCTATCCGGCGATCGCCGCCTGCGTGAACATGGATATGGTGGGCCGCCTGCGGAAGTCGGTGGTGTTGCAGGGCATTGGTTCTTCCTCCATCTGGCGGGGCGAAATCGAACGCCGCAACGCACCCGTCGGTTTGCCGGTGACATTGCAGGAAGACAGTTATCTGCCTACCGACGCCAAATCGTTCTACACGTACGGAGTGCCCGTCATCTCCGCCTTCACCGGTTCGCACAGCGAATACCACACGCCGCGTGATACGCCCGACACGCTGAACTATGAAGGCACGGCGAAAGTCGCCCGCCTGATGGGGCTGATCACACGATCGCTGGCGATGCGTGAAGAGGCGCCGGATTTCATTCAGCAGCAACGCCAGGAATCCAAGCTGGTCGGCGGCGGACTACGGGCCTACCTCGGTACGATTCCTGACTACGCAGAAGAGGTCAAAGGTGTGCTCCTTAGCGGCGCCCGTAAGAACGGCCCGGCGGATAAAGCCGGCGTACAGCAGGGCGACATTATCATTGGCCTCGCAGGCAAAAAGATCGAAAACATCTACGACTATACGCACGCCATCGAAGCGCTGAAGATCGGCAAAGCGGTGAAGATGGTCGTCAAACGCGGCAATGCAACGGTAACGCTTACCGTGGTGCCGGGTTCGCGTGAGTGATGATGCGTTGCGATTCCGTTGAATCATCATCGCGAGAATTGGCCGGGAGTAGTGCAAATGTCTGCATTCGATCCATCGTACTTTGAGTTTGTGCGGACGCATTCCGATTCCAACGAGTTGGAACCAGGGGCATCCGCTGCTTCAGTTGTTGAGGTAGAACGCGCGCTGGGCTTTGAATTGCCGCCAAGTTATAAAGAGTTTATTGCGGAAATAAACGGCGGCGAATTAACCCTCGTGAGGCTTTTTGGCGTCCAACGCGATGAGTATCTGGATTTGCTCACAAAGATTTCGGAGATGTCACCCTTCATCCCAGAAGTGAAGTCGAAAGAAATGGTCCCTTTCGCAAGTGATTGGGGCGGCGGTCTGTACTGTTTCAAAATTCAGCAAATGACGGGCACTGCTGAATTAGAAGTCTGGGCATGGAATCACGAGTATTCTGAAGAACCCAGCGACGCTGCGCTTGTCTGGTCGAGAGTGGCGGCTGACTTTGCCGAATTCATTAAAAAGCAGGTCGGGTGATAAGATGGAACATCGACGATTACGCGCACGGGATCGACGCCCTGAAAACCGGCAAAGCCAGCAGTCCGATATCGATGCGATCCAGGCTGGGTATAAGGATATTGAAGCGGGACGCGTGATGAGCGTTGAAGAGTCGAAGAGCCGCACGGAAGCGTTGTTGTCACGACTTAAGAAATGATTTTTTCTCCGTTATCATTTCACTCCACAAAGCAGCTGACACAACGGATTCTATCCCCCCTCACCCTAACCCTCTCCCCGGAGGGGCGAGGGGACCAGATGCGGCGCCTGGATAACGCCACGACGCTGTGTCCGCAACAAATGTGCGCACCAACAATCGCCTTTGCCTTTAACTAACTTGTACGGATACCCTATGCCTACCAATCACCATCTGCCTGACGAAGATCTACCACAAGAGGAAGAAACGCAGCTTGAACAGCGGCTGACGGATGACAACAGCGCGGAAGAGCTGAACCGCAATCAGGATCTGCTTGAGAAGATTGGCGGCTTGATTGAGAAACTTGGTTCCAGCGATATTTCGCGCGGCGATCTGAAGATTATTACGCGGACGCTGGTGGAATTGCGTTATGCGTTCAAAGTCTTCGCCCCGTACCGCCATATGCGTAAGGTGACGGTCTTTGGTTCGGCGCGTACGCATCCCGAGGCGGGCGCCTATAAGCAGGCGGTGACGCTGGGCCGCATGATGGCTGAACGTGACTGGATGGTCATCACCGGCGCCGCACAGGGCATCATGGAAGCGGGGCACGTCGGCGCCGGGCGCGAGATGTCGATGGGCCTGAACATCATGCTGCCGTTTGAACAGGGTTCAAACGCGGTGATCGAGGGCGACAAGAAGCTGGTGCACATGAAGTACTTCTTCACCCGCAAGCTGATGTTTGTGAAGGAGTGCGACGCGCTGGTCTGCCTGCCTGGCGGCATGGGCACCTTAGACGAAGCGATGGAAGTGCTCACACTGCTGCAAACCGGTAAGCGGGACATGGCGCCCGTGGTGCTGCTGGACGAACCAGGCGGCGACTACTGGGCCACGCTGGATAGCTTCATCCGCAAGCATCTGCTGGGCGACGGCATGATCTCTGAGGAAGACCTCAACCTGTATCTGCTGACCGACAATTGCGAAGAAGCGGTTGAAGAGTGCATGAACTTCTTCCGCGTGTATCACAGCATGCGGTATGTGCGGAATCAGCTGGTCCTACGCATGCAGCGGCGGCTTACCGATGAGCAGATGGACACGGTCAACGCAGACTTTGCGGACATCCTGGTGGACGGCGTCTTTGAACAGACAGGCCCCTTACCTGCAGAACGGGATGAAACGGAACTGCTGGAGCTACCGCGTCTGGCGTTTCACTTTAACCGCCGCAATCTGGGCCGGCTGCGGGCGTTGATAAACTATATCAACAGCACGGGTAAATAGACGCCGCAGCAGTGGTAACCCGCAGCCGGTTTGAATACCCAGCCGGGCAATGCGCTATGGCCGTTCAAACCATCGCGATCCGTTGCCATTCTTCAGGCAGCACCAGCGGGATTCTGCCGCTGGTTGTGGTGCTGTACGCATAGCTACGCCGATTTCAAATGCGTGATCCATCAGCCGGCGCTTTCCGGCGTTCTAACGAAAGGAATCGGATATGCAGAAATTTTGCACGTTTATGGTCGTAGCTGTTGTGGCTGGATCGGTTTCCAGCCATCAGGCAGAAGCTGGCAAGCGTAAGCTTGGCTGCTGCGACGCTCCCGCTTGCTGCTCCGCACCGATGCGGCCGCAGATGGTGCCCACGGAATATGCGGCGCCGCAACAGGTTTCCCCTCCTGTCCAATACACACCGTCCACGATCCAGCACAGTGCAACGCCACCTGTGGTTCATCCGCAGGTCATCACCGGCGACGCCCTTCCGCCAACCATCGCCCGCCCACCCGCGGCGGTTGGACCGCAGGCCCCGCCTGTGCCAGATCCATCGGTCGGTGCAGAACCACCCGTGCCAATGCCTGAACCACCTATGCCGGAGAAGAGTAAGCCGGCCAAAGGTAACAAGGCGAAGAACAAGCAGAAGAAAGCTAAGCAGCGGAAGGCTGATAAGAAGGCGAAAGACGCCGCACCACAGACTTCAGCTTTACCAGCCGCGGATAGCAAGTGGTTCGGTGGAACGCAGTTGCTGCGTGGCGGTTCGCCTGTGCATGTTCTTCCCGCCACGGGCTACGCAGGAAGGTAACTTCACGCTTCCAATAAGTCGATAAACTCAGAACGTCCGCCGAATCACGTAGCGGGCGTTCTTTCTTTTTGAGCGCCGGATTTCTCCGTCGAGATGCTATCGACCGCGCTGCCGCGACTGTGCTATTTTTCTGCCTCGGCGTTTTTCGGACGAGCAGATTCTATGGCAACGCGATGAAAATGGTGAAAGCAGCACCGGCTTGGGTGCACACGGCGGTGGCGGTTCTTGCCATTGCCGCTGTGGGCTGGACGGCGTGTCTGCTGCCAGATATCAACCTGCGTGCTTCGCAAAACGCACCGCCGGCCAGCGTGTATCACGGCCGTACGTTTACGGTCACGTCGGGCGCTGGCAGCTTTGAGATAGATGTCCGCGCCGTGACCAACGCTCAGTTCCGTCGCTTTACGGCTGCCACGGGATACCGCACGACGGCCCAGCGCCGCGGCTACAGCGTGGTTTACTTCGCGCCCCATGGCCCGCCAGAGCGGATCGCCGGCGCCAACTGGCAGCAGCCGTTTGGTCTGGGAGTGGGCGTTGCCCCTGGGGATAACGCGCCTGTTGTTCACGTATCCCACCAGGATGCGGATGCCTACGCCCGCTGGATTGGTCGGCAGCTTCCTACGCGGCAACAATGGCAGGTGGCGGCAACTCTTGCGCGTGGCGAATCCAGCGAAGAAGGCTTCCGCGAGTGGTGCTCCAGCGGCGACACGGCGGACAAGCTACAACCCGTGTGCGGCCTCGGCGTCTGCGGTGAACTTCAACACGCAGACAGCAGCAATAACCTGACGGGTTTCCGCAGCGTCAGCGCCGATCATTCTCCTTGAAGCGTCAGCACCAGCGAGCGGCCACTGGCACGGTTACGATGCTCGCACAGGTAAATACCCTGCCAGGTGCCCAGCGCCAGCCGGCCATTCTCAACGGGCACGGTGATAGAGGCGCCCATTAGCGAGGCTTTTACATGGGCAGGCATGTCATCCGGCCCCTCCATTGTGTGGATATAGGGGAAGTCCTCCGGGACAATCGCGTTGATTGAGGACTCCATGTCCACCGGCACATCAGGATCGGCATTCTCATTGATGGTTAACGAAGCCGAGGTGTGCTGAATAAAGACATGCAGCAGCCCCATTTTCACGCTTGAGAGTCCTTCAGCGGCGTTAACAACGTGCGAAGTGATCAGGTGAAATCCGCGCCGTTTGGCAGGTAATGTCAGGTGATAGCGCTGCATCATCGTGGTTTTCGCTCGTCGTGAGGTAGTGCCGGTGTCC
This sequence comes from Pirellulaceae bacterium, assembly GCA_965233625.1. Taxonomy (GTDB): domain Bacteria; phylum Planctomycetota; class Planctomycetia; order Pirellulales; family Pirellulaceae. Next base: position 3,407,667 of record OZ247499.1, on the reverse strand, counting down.
AGTTTCCTTGATAGTGGAAAAGAATATCAGATTTTTTTCTGCCCCGTCAGCGACCCTGCTGGTTGTGCTGACATCAGCGGATGGAGGGCCATCTGCAGCACGGTGCTTCCCACAAAGCGCCGCGAACCTGCGTCATTTCGCGGCCTGTTTTCCACAATCCATAGTCAAACGGTGCTGGTTTGCCGTTCCTGCGACAATGTGTCAAGCCCCCTAGTAATGGAAAATTAATTACCCTTGCCCGCAGGTAGTGGTGTTCCTCACATCTTCTTCACATCCCTGCATTACGGCCATCCGCAATCGAATTGCTTTGATGGGTGACGATCTACCCTTAGCGTCAACCGCAAATCAGCGACGGACAATTTGTATATCCGATATCAACTGGATAACACTATTTGATTTACTAATATAACGCGGGTGGCCGCAAACAGCTGTTTCTAGGGAAACCCGTATCAAATAAGCGTTTCGCACGACGAGATTTTTGTTGACATTCGATTAGCTGCGCGAATAATACCCCGTGTTGGAATTAACGAACGCAATGAAACAGTAAGCGTTCAACGGGAGATCATTCCCCCTTAATTCAACATCACTTCCCCCCAAGCGAATTACTCCACCTGCTGCACATCACAACTTGGTAAGAGACCCTCCACGTGGAAGACGTTCCCACCTGGCTTACTGAGAGCAGCACATAATGAAGGTTTGATCAAAAGATGGAAAACGTAAGCAACGTATTTGAAGCAATTCTGAAGTACGGCCACGACGAAGACTTCGCCCCCTCCGACGATGGCAATTTCGACGCCACTGACGCCCCAGCAGGCTCGCAGGCGAAGATTGACGAACTGCGTAAACGCGTCGAACTGGGCCTGCCTCTGTGGCATGGTAGCGATCGTAAGGATTACACCGGTCTGACCGGCGCCGTTCGTCCTCGCGAGTAAGCGGACGCAGCCTGAAAACGGCTGCTGCGAAAACTCAAAACGCAAAACGGCGTCTACTTCCCGCAGACGCCGTTTTTATTTGTGTTGCCGGGAATCGCCGGTTTACGTGTTGGTTTCTACATCGGGGCTGCTTGAAATATTGGCCCAGACGTGCACATGTGGGCTACCACGGAAGTGCCAGACGAAGGACGGGCCTTCAAGGCGCCAGTTGTCCCAGACGCTGTCGTTGCCCAGATCCCGGTCGGTGTAGAACGCCAGGTGGCACTTATCAAGCCCACCCTGAGCCTTCAGACACGACAGAACTTCGTCGCGGTCGGACTGGCGGTAAGGTTCGATCAGCTTCTGCAGCACCTTCTGAACGGCTTCCCGCTGGTCCGATGACAGTTCTGTGATGGGGATGCCCGCAAAGCCGCCCTTCGAGCCTTTGAAGCTGATGGCGCCTTCGCGTGGCGTTTTTGGAGCCTGGGCCATTTTCTGCTGTTTGCCGTCCAGCAGCTTATAAACCTTGTTGGCTTCCAGCGCCTGCTCCCAGTACACGTTGCCTTTGTGGGTTGGATCCTCGTTGAAGCTCTGAGCCGCGTGACCGTAGAAGATCGGCCCGCCGAACGCCATGTGTTCGGTGGTGTTGCCATCGCAACGCAGCGTCATATGCCGCCCGGTCATGACAAATTCGAACTTCTCTCCGCCAGGTGTGCCGAAGATGGCGATGTTCTGGCTCTTGCCGAAGCCGCCCGCGTCATCCTGTAACTGCTTGTCGACTTTGGCGTGCCATTCGGGCTGGATGATGTCTTCATAGATGTCACGCACCATTTTGCGTTGATCTTTGGTGAAGAACTCGCTGTTGATGGTGGGGTTGGTGATGTGCCAGTTGTTCTGCACCCGTGTGCGAAGCAGACCACGTTTCTCGTCTTTGTGGTTCCAGTCGAAGCAGACGGTTTCTTTCTGCTTGGGCGAAAGCGATTCGTACAACGCTTTGACAACCGTTTCAGCCGTCTTACTGGTCTGCTCCTGCTTTTTCTCTGCGGCGACAAGTGGCGTGGCGGCGCCCGTGGCTACGATCGCAGCGCCGGCGCCAGCGACCCGCAGAAAATTGCGGCGGTCAACCCCAGCCTGGTTGGCTTGTGATTGTGGGGAAGATTGGTTCGACATAGCTTCGGTGCTCCAGGGGGGAATGTGGGAATGGACAGGCAGCGTTCCATTATTAGAACCACCCGCGATTCGCCCCGCAACAATCTGGACCACAATCCTCGTGTCAGCCTCTGCCGGCAGCGGCTTTAAACGTCCGGCAGTCAACAACAGAATTTTTCGAATTTCGGTTCCGTCACACCACGGTGTTCTGTTGAATGAAGTCAATGACTGCCGGCGCCGGCGGATGGTGGCACGCGCAATAGCCTAAGACTGCTTCCCGTAAAACGCAGTCACGTGTTGCTGCAAGATATCGAACGCATTGCGTTCGCGGTCGCCTGCGGTTTTCTGAATGAGAACGCGGAGTGCATCGTATTGCTGTTGCACTTCCTGTTGCGGAAGCATGTGCAGACGGGTGGCCAGGATGGCGGCCTCTACCACTGCGTGCATCGCGCGGTTGAAGCCCCAGAAATCACGCAGGCGGCCGCTATCTACTACATCGCACTGATAGGTTGCACGCGGCGGTGTTTCGTCGCGGGTGTGAATACGCAGCGCCATCCAGCGGCAGGCGTCTTTCAGGATGAAGCCGTGGACGCTGCCGGCTGGTTCAACATCGACGTCCTTGAGTTTGCCGATCGCGCCCTGGGCGAGCATTTCCACGTTATCTGTGATGTGGAAAACAGCTTCGCCGCTGCGTTTCAGATTATGGTAGGTGCGCGAAGACTGGAACGGTTTGAGCGTGAATTCTGACAACTGCCGGTTTACGTGCGGCCCCATCGGCGCGATATTCGGTGTGCCATCTTCGTTGACGGTCGTAATGATGCCTTCAACAATCACGCGCTGACTCACTACCTATTCTTTTTGGACGAAGAACGCAGCCGATGAACTTTGACCTCAAAGCCCACGCTAAACATCTTCTCAACCGTGCGCGGAGCATCACCAATACGATGCTTGAAAGTTTCGAGACGCGCGAGCACTGGCTTTATCAGGTGCACCCTGGCGCCAACCATGCGTACTGGATTGTAGCGCATCTGGCGCTTGCTGATAACTTGTTCGCCACGACTTTCGCACCCGGCACAGGGCACAAGCCAGATGGCTGGGACGAACTGTTCTGGGTGGGCAGCCAGGTGCGCAGCGATGGCGCAGGCTATCCCTCCCTGGAAGAGCTGAAAAGCTACTTTGCAGACCGGCGTCAGAACCTGCTGGCTGTGATAGAAGACGTTACCGACGAACAGCTCGCAGCGCCGGCGCCTGAACCGGGCGCACGTAGTCCTATTGCCGGGGCGCCCAATATGGGGCAGTTGCTGCTGTTCGCACCGCAGCATGAGTTTCTGCACACCGGGCAGCTAAGCGTGACGCGCAGAGCGCTGGGGCACACGCCGCTGATTGGCTGATGGCTCAAAAGCGAAGAACCCTTCATCGGGCCGTAACACCCCACAGGGTTGCCGGATGAAGGGTTGTCCGCGTTCTGGCACGCATTGCAGCGCCGCACTGCAATGGTGCGTAGGTGGCCCTGCTTCGGGCCAGTTACTTGCCCAGGTCGCGCGTATCGTTGGGTTTGACCTGATTGGCTTTACGGTTTTCGCGCTGGATGGCGTCGTAAACCTCCTGGCGGTGTACCGGAATGTCCTGCGGGGCGTCGATGCCCAGACGGACTTTGTCTCCACGGATGTCCACGATGGTTACGACGACGTCGTCGCCAATCATGATACTCTCGTCACGATGTCTCGACAGAACCAGCATCGGTGATTCCTTCCTCTTGTGGTAATACGGCCGGACGGCCTCTGGTAGGCGTGGCGGCTGCGTGCCAGGCAATCATTCGCCTTAGCTTCATGCGGCCACGCGGCTTGGCAGGGGTGACGGGTGCGGCGCCCGCCGGATAATCAGGGGGGACGGTAGTGGTGTTAGCACTGCCAGCATCGGCCGGTGCGGTTAACACTGCCGAAGGCGGACGTGGTAGGTCCGTGTAACAAGTATCGGAACCACCCGCCGGGGAATTCACAGCAAGGCAGAAAGGTTCGTTTTGCGCCGGCAGCAACGGCTGTGCTCCGTGGCGCCGTTTGCAACGGATACGGGAAAGAACCCGCGGGCTCCGCCACGTTAGCAGCTGTAACCTGTTGAATGCAGAAAGGTTACAGCCGTGTGATCCGCAAAACCTACGCGGTTTTACGCAGAGGCTGCGCGATGGGCGCCAGATCGAACTGCATGGGCTGGTCATCGGTGGTAATCACCTGACGGCCCAGACGGCTGTTGAGGTTGATCACCAGCGGCGCCTTCAGATTGATGGTCAGGCGGGTGTCGTCTTTACTGACAATCGTCAGCACGTAAGCCTGATCGATGGCCGATAGCTGCAGCGGCGCCAGTTCGGTGCGGTTCACACGCACCTGATAGTCCGACAGGAACCGGCGGGGGCTGATCACAGGCACGGCGATTTCTGCATGCGTGATGCATTGCAGCCAGCCAATGGCGTCGTTTTCCGAATCTGCCAGCAGCACCCAGTGACGGCATTCTTCGAAGCCCACCAGACCGCTCGGAAACAGAAGAATGTCGTCGGCTTCAATCTCAACGGAGCCAAAACGCGTTGTGCTGACCTGCATGACCAATCACCTTCCACTAATAGATCGCAAGTGCGCCCGTCATCAGGAACCTGAAGACAGAACCGCAAGTAGCCCTAACATCGGCGCATGCCCGCCCGCGTCTTTAGAAAAACCAGTACAACCCGTAAAAGTCGCACTTCAGAACACCGGGCGGTTACTTCGCTCTCACCTTCACGATCACAGGCCAGGTGGCTTGATTGCCGCCAGCGCCGGTTTTCAGATGGAAGGTGCGGGTTGTTTCGGGCACCCACTTGGCGGCGGTGATGAAGAATTGCCGCTGTGTCTGGCCGGCCGGGATTAGCAGACCGTTCAGGCCGATGTTGTCGACGTACACGCCGTGCGGCAGGTTGCGGCCGGAGTCTTCTTTACCGAAGGAAATGTTGCCGTTGAACTTGCCGCGTGTGGCTTTTACGACGGCGGTCACCGTTTCGCCCGGTGCGATTTCCAGCACCCACGGCTGGTAGTTTTCCTGCGACTCCGCAACGCCGCTGCCGGCGGGATTATCAGGCAGCAGTTGCAGAACAACATCGGGCTTAGGACCCAGTTTGATGGCGCCCAGATTGTTGACGGGCTTTTGAACTTCCTGCTTGCCGACCATCGCGGTGGCGGTGACCAGCGATTTCGACATGTTCTCTTTTGTTGGTTGCGGGGCGTCCGCCTCGGCGCTGATCACGCCCAGTGCGGTGCTGTGACCGGACTGAATAATCAGCGGCGTGGTCACATGGAAGCCCGGCGGCAGTCCGCTGATATCCACGCGGATATCGCCATCAAAGCCATCCACCCGCGTTGCCGACACGCTGAACTCTTTGCCGCTGCCCGCGTTGACGACCGGGTTGGCTCCGCCCAGGCGGACAGTAAAACCGGGTTGCGGCTGACGGATGGTCAGTTTGTATTTGTAGCTGGGTCCGGCAAAGCCACGCACGTCGGCGACACGCACCAGATACTCGCCATCGGCGGGCGCCGTAAAGGTGAGACGCGAATCTTTGCCGAGCTTCCGTTTGCTTTCGTCGTCGTTTTCGTAGTACAGCGGAAACACGGGCAGGCCGTTGGGAATCAGCTTCGTTCCCGGCGGATGCGGTTTCACGATGTAGCAGGGCGCCTGCAACGCGTGGCTCAGCGGAGAAGTATCAAAGAACGTGTGCCGCTTGCCGGAGCCGGGGTACACATTAAAGCCTGAGTCGGGACCGCGTGGATACATGAATAGCTTTACCACTTCGCCTGACGCGTACAGGTATTCATTCAGCTCCATCTCCTGCCAGTTATGCACGCGGAAATCGTTGCTGACGCTGGAGTCTTTGCCGCGGAAGGTGAAGTAAGAATCGCGGACGGCTTCAAGCAGCAATCGCTGCACCGGTTTGCCATCGGCGTGAAGAACTTGAATCCGCGTGTCGAGCGGCGACTTCATGCGCGCTGCTTCAGTTTCGATAATCCATTGTTCACCCGCTTTGCAGGTGATGCGGTACAGGTCGCCGTGCTGCTCATCCCCCTGATCAATCACGCCGCTGACAATGACAGGAGTTGACACCGCGTTGGCTTCGCCGGGCTTGTTGTTCGGCTCCTGCTCGGCCGCGGATGCTGATTCTTGCACAAGCTGCACGTTTGCGACCGGCATGGCGGCTGGTTTGTTGTCCACAGTTGTTGCGGAGGCGGCGAAGGTATAGCTGGCCGTGCTGCCGTTCATGCGGCCGACGGTTAACTTGTTGCCTGCCGGCGAAATCGCCAGCGCGGCGACGATATCGGGCTGTGTGGGAAACAGCTTGATCTCGGTAAAGCCGCGGGTTTCCCACTGTTTGATCGTCGCGTCGGCGGCGGTCGTGATAAGTGATTTACCATCCGCAGAGAAACGCACCTGCTCGATGGCGCCTTCGTGTGCGAACCTAGCATGCAGCAACGGATTAATGCGTGGGTTCTTCCGCGAGACGAACCGCCACACACGCAGCCGGTTGTCGGCGCCGCCCGCTACGATATGACGATCGTCGGGGCTGAAGGCGACGGCGTATTGCTCGGCAAGGGGTTGCGGAAGTGTATCAAGCCGCACACCGTCGCGGGTCCGCCAGACTTTGACGGTTTCGTCACCGCTGGCCGAAGCCAGGACGCTGCCATCGTTGTTAAAGGCCAGATCGTAAATCGCATCGTTATGACCGGCCAGCGTGCGAAGTTGCTTTCCGCTGTTAGCATCCCACAGAATGATTTTGCGGTCGTAACCGGCCGTGGCCAGCAGCTTACCCTGCGGGCTCAGCTCTGCGGCGTAAAGCGTATCGCGATGCGCCTGAAACGTGCGCAACTGCTTGCCGGTGGCGACTTCCGCCAAAGCCGCCTTGCCATACAGCCCGGCGATGCCGGAGGCAGCCACCAGGTGCTTACCATCGGCGGAGAATGAAATTGCGTTCACTTTGCCCGGGAGATCTTTGATCGTGCGCAGATGTTTGCCCTTCGCATCGTGCAGTGCAATCTCGCCGAACTTGCCGGTGGCGAGTGTGCTGCCGTCTGCGGACCACGCCATTGCGGTGACCGGTTTGACAGGCTCGACGACGGGTTTAATCGCGGGCGTTACCAGCGTGGTGCGGTCTGGCTCTTTGCCGCTTGGCCCTTTGGCGCCGGCTTCAATCCACTCAGCAATCAGATTGATGGCGTCGTCGCCGGGGGCGGGCTCTCCTTCGGGCGGCATGACGGGTTTGGTCTTACCACGCATCATCTGCAGCATGCGGCTGGATTCCACAACGCCCGGCGTTACCGCCGTACCGTGTTCGCCGCCTTTGAGCATGTCCGCGTACGTCTCTAGCGAAAAACCGCCTTCCACATCGTCGGCGTTGTGGCAGCCGGCACAGTATTTACGCAGCAGCGGCGCCACATCTTTCGTGTAGTCCGGTGCGGCAGCAGCAGGTGCAGCAAACAGCGGCAAGAGCAGCATGGCGAAAGGTAGTCGGAGCATGATTCAACCGGCGGAAGGATTGGACTTAGATCAAAGCACGGTGGGGTGCGGAAAGCATCGTAGAAACCACACGTTCTTATTCTACTTCTTTTGCCCTGACTTTCCACGAAGGCGTTGGCGGCTGGGGAAGGTTATGATGCAGAGTCGTTGACGGGACGAGCAATGTGGACACCAAGGAACTTGAACAATGGCGTTAACCAGTAAGATTTGTGCACCAGGCCGCCGCATCACACCTTGCTTTGTTTTTGCAATGGCGATGATGCTCATGTTTGCAACCTCGCCCGCGGCAGCTCAGCGGAACGCCCCTGCCAGAAGCCGGCAGATCACGGCCGCGGCGGCACAGGCGGTGAAGAACGAGAAAATCCCTGGTCTGGTGGCCGCAGTTGCTGATGACAAAGGTCTATTGGGCATCGGCGCCGCTGGCGTGCGGAAGTGGGGCAGTGACACAAAGTTGACATCGCAGGACCTGGTGCATCTTGGCTCTTGTACAAAAGCGATGACCTGCGTGATGCTGGCCACGCTGGTCGAAGAGAAAAAGCTGCGGTGGGATTCGACCCTCGTACAGGTGATGCCTGAACTGCGTGAGAAGATTCACCGCGATTACCACAACGTAACGCTGTGGCAGCTTGTCACGCATCGCAGCCGGTTGCCAGCCAACGCTGCCAACTGGTGGGTGCACCGCGATGAAGAAATCAGGCAGCGGCGGCTGAAGATTCTGGTGGAAAATCTTCGCAACGCGCCCGAGGCCAAGGCGGGTGGTTTTCTGTATTCCAACCTTGGATATATGGTGGCCGGTTGCATGGCCGAGCACGTGACGGGCAAGTCGTGGGAACAGCTCATGCAACAGCGTCTGTTCACGCCGCTGGGCATGAAAACCGCGGGCTTCGGACCGCCGGGTCAGCGCAGTCAGGTGGATCAGCCGCTGGGGCATGTGAAGGCGGACGGCGCCTGGACGTCGCGCTATTTCGATAACGCGGCTGCGCTTGGGCCGGCGGGAACGGTGCATTGCAGCATGGCCGACTGGGCGAAGTTCGCCGCCTTGCAGCTGCCGGGCAAACCAAAGATTCTCAACCGGCGGGCGTTAGACTTTTTGATCACGCCGCAGACGGGCGACTATGCCGCAGGTTGGCGCGTCGCCCGGCGGTCGTGGGGCAAAGGCGCCGTGCTTACGCACACGGGCAGCAACACCATGTGGTTCGCCGTCATCTGGGTGGCGCCCAAGACGAACCGTATTTATATGGCGGCCACCAATTCCAGCGACGCCGCATCGTTCAAAATTGTCGATGCGGCAATCGCCGGCATGATCCGCGGGCAGTAGCGTGGCGGATGCTACTTCTGCTTAATGTCGTAGCAACTGATGATTTCCTGATCCCGCAGGTACAGCTTGCCGTTGGCAACAACCGGATGCGTCCAGATCTTGCCGCGGGGGCTGCGGAATTTTGACTGCGGTTCTAAGGTGAAGCGGCCTTTCTCGGTCCAGCCTTTGGGCGTTGCTTCGGCAAGGACGATTTCGCCATTGCGCTCACCCTGGCAGTACAACATGCCATCGGCACACGTCACGGCGCCTTTGGCCAGAGCACGTTTTTCGCTCCAGACCTCTTCGCCGGTTTTGAAATCCTGACAGACCCAACCCAGCCCGTCTGAGTAACCGTACAGATGGTCGCCCACAAGAATCACGCCGCCGTGATGGTTTTTCATGACCTTGTTTTTGTAGACCTCGGTGGCCGAATCTTTCGTCACTTTCACCATCGCACAACCCACGCCGTAGCCGGAAGCGATGTAGACGCTGCCATCTTTGTAGATAGGTGTTGGAATAACAGCGGTCTGGCCGGGCCAGTCGTAGCTCCACATCAGGCTGCCGTCTTCGGCGTTCAGACCGGCCAGCTTTTTCGGCGTTAGTTGAATGTACTGCCGCATGCCGTCGATCTCGGCAACGATGATCGAAGCGTAGTGCGCTGATTCCGTGAACTCCTTCGACTGCCAGATCTCTTCGCCGGTCTTTTTGTTCAGCGCAAGGATGGCGCCTTTTCTTCCACCCGGCGTGCACAGCACTTTATCACCGTCGACCAGCACGGACTCGCTGTAGCCCCAGTTGGGAACGCGGCCGCCGAAGTCTTTCATCTCCTTCTTCCAGACAATCTCACCATCGGCGGTTTTAGCGCACACCAAGGTGCCCTTGCCCGCCATGGCGTACACAAAATCGCCGTCCACGGTCGGTGTGCCGCGCGGACCGTCGCCCCAGCCGTTGCTGAGTACGCTTTCTTCCATGACGGTCCGCCAGCGGATTTCGCCGGTGCTGGCGTCCAGGCAGATCAGGCGGACGTCGTTTTTGTAGGCGCCCATCGTATATAGGTTGTCGCCCACAACGGCAAAGCTGGAATAACCAACGCCCGCCTTGTTCATGGTCCACAGCTGTTTCGGGCCACCTTCAGGCCACGACTTCATCAGTCCGGTTTCTTTGGAGATATCCGTCCTATCGCTACCGCGCCAGCCGGGCCAGTCTTCTGCGGAAAGAAATTGCACGGGCAGCACCAGCAGCCATGCTGTCACCGCCAGGGTCATCTGCAAACGCATCGTATTCACCTTACATGGGGTATGGAGGGGAGTCGTTGATCGTAGGAAGCACGCATATCTTAACACTTTCACCCCCGCAAGGTTCCGCGCCTTGCCCAGCGAACGGCATACACCGGGCTATCTTCTGGTCGCTGCGTAAATTTGCGGTCAGGCAGTATTACACTCCCCGGAAATCCGGGTACAATAATCAACCCAATTCAAACGAATCGCGAGAGTGGCGGAATTGGCAGACGCGCTGGATTTAGGATCCAGTGCCCGCAAGGGCGTGCAGGTTCGATTCCTGTCTCTCGCATTTGCCCAGAACAGCGGCCGCGTAACATGTAACGCAGGCCGCTTTTTCATGCGCCTGTCGCCGTTAATGGCTTGTGGACACTTCTAACCAATTAGTTCGGCCGTTAATCCCGGAAAACGCGGGCCGTCCTGTCGATCTACCGGGGCGCAACTAGCAAGTCCAAGCATGGACGCAGTTTGCGCGTTCGCGGCGCCGTAGCGATAGTGGTGGAGGATTTCCCCTTAATGCGGTCGGGCGGACTTCGACCCCGCATTAATTGTTAGAAGTTTTGGAAAAGTTGAGAAAATTCTGGACAAAGGCTCAAATCCTGATACGATCACGGGTGGAGGCTCTTGTCAGCATCACACAACTCCCTTTCTTCCTCATTTTTATTTTCCCTCCCGATGCAATTTGGCCTCTTCTCTGTTCCGGCCCCGTCGCTGCGTTTCCCAACGTGCGACGGGGTTTTTTTTCTTTTGAGAACGATGTCGCTATAATCCGGGGAATCTGTTCGACGGTTTGACAGCTAAAACCTGGCGTTTAGCTTTCTGCGACCAGGTGGGCATCCACACGCGTTAGAAGTTTCTGCATCAATTGTTCTGGATACTCACGCGGTAGTCGCGAGCGGATGGTTTGAAGCATCCTTCTGGAAGCAGCGCTGTTGATGAAGATCAGCGCGTCGACGGCGGATTTTTGCAGGTTGTAGTTGTCAATCGTCAGGGCATGGCCAAGAACCTCTGGCAGCCGAGGGTCCTCAGGAGCGATGCGGATGGCGCTGGAGGCCGCCTCGGAAAAATATTGGGGAATCTCGCCTTGATAACCCGGACTTGCTGCCGCCAGTAGCTCGTCGATTACCTCCGCTGGCGGGTCTTTGAGTTTACCGGCCGCGGTGATCGCGCACCGCGGTACGGCCAGCCCCCACTGTTTGCTCCGCATCAAGTCGCGCAAGGTTGGCCACCACTCCGCCGTGAGGGATCTGCGGGCAAGCGATTGAGCCGCAGTCAGCCGCTCTTGATTGCTGCCATGTTTGATGCGCTTGATGAGGATGGGTATTTCTTCAGGCATTGTCGCTAATCAGGTGAATCCTGTGCGTTTACCTCGGCCAGCGCCTTTTGCCAGGCCTGAATAGATCGCTTCAAATTGCTGCGGCGGTCGCCTTTTACTCCATAGCACTGCAGCCCGACCGGGCCGCGGAAGTTGACGTCTTTAAGCGCTTTAAGCAGCCGCGTCTGCGGAAAGTCTCCTTGGTCCAGAGTTTGAATCAGTTCTGCCCAGCCTTTGCCATCGGTGTCGGCGCCGGATGTACTGACGGCGTGCAGATGTGGGCCGGCTTTCCGGATGACGGCTTCGAGCGTGGCCGGGTCTTCGTTCCGCAGGAAATGGCAAAGATTGAACATCACGCCCAGGTTGGGATGATCGACTTTCTCAATGAGATCCAGCGCCTGCTGGATGGTCGCAACGGCGAAGCCGTGGTGCGGATAGAGGACAACTTGGATCTTATGCCGCGCGGCCATGGCTACGGTTTTGCGGATAGCCTGGACGGTTGCCGCTGACTTCTTGCGGACCGTCAGTTCGATCATGGCATTACGTCCGGCCAGCGGTTTGACAACTTCTTCGTCAATCGCCTGGTCATCAACATTCAGGTAGATGCTAAGGACTTGCAGACCCTCTTGTTCAAACGCCTTCACCCGGCCCGCGAGTGCATCGCCCCCGACGAATACCTGGCTGACGCCGTCGTATCCCAGCTCTTTCAGCAGCTTGGCTTCGGCTTGCGGGCTTTGCTCCGCGACACCATTTTTGAAGGCGAAGAAACGCGGGGAGAATTCATCCGCCGCCGCGCAGGGCATGCCGCCGCAGAACAGCGACATTAGGGCTACAAACAGAACAGCGTTGGCGTTGCGGATCACTTGTTTTCTCTCTGCTGGAACGAGGATGTCACCACACAGAGACAATAACACAGCCGTCACAACGCGTGCAAAAATCCGAATCGTTTGCGAATTTATCACCCGGCCAGAGCGAATGCTCAGACGAGGCACTTCAAGTTCGGTCGATAGTACGTCGCACGGCAATGATGTTGGGGCGTGAATCGTGGTCCAAGGTCGGAGAGGATTTCCTGACTCCCAGCAAAAAGATAGCCTTCCGGGCCCATCGTGTCGCTGATGCGGTTGAACAGATCGCGCCGCACTTCTTTCGTAAAATAGATTGCGACGTTGCGGCAGAAGACGATATCGAACTTGGTCATGAAATGCATTGGCTCAAGCAGGTTTCTGACCTGGAACTTTGCCAGTGCGCGTAGTTCGTCGTTCACCCGCCAGCCTTCGCCATCGCGGTGGAAGTACTTTTCGAGGCGTTGACGGGTCATTCCCCGTTCAATCTCATGCGCGGCGTACCAGCCACGGCTGGCCCGCGCTACTGCAGCGCTGGAGATGTCGGTGCCCAGGATACTCACGTCCCACGAGTGGATATCGGGAATGAGTTCGTGCAGCGTCATCGCAATGCTGTAAACCTCCTGCCCCGTGCTGCACGCGGCTGACCAAAGGCGAAGCCGGCGCGGAAAAACACTGCCTGCTTTGGCGTCGATAGATTCCGGAATCGCCTTGTGTTTGAGTGCTTCAAACGGACTGTTATCGCGGAAAAACAGTGTTTCGTTGGTCGTAATCGCATCGACGACCTGCGTCTTCAACGATTGGTCGAACCGCACTTTGTCAACAAGATCGGTATAGGTGTCGCATTGAAGCTGCCGGGCAAGTTCACCAAGCCGGTTTTCGATGAGATAGGTCTTGCTGGTATCCAGATAGATACCGCAGAGCTCATCAACAAGCTTGCATACTGCGTCTATATCTCGGGTGGTAAGTTCCATTTCGGCCTCAAGAAAGATGCTGGCAGATGATTCCGGGGATCTCATGAAGAGGCGCGACGTAGTCCGCCAGTCCGGCATCTACTATTTGTTTTGGCATTCCGTATACAACGCAAGTGGCTTCGTCCTGTGCAATCACGGTGCACTGTTTGCGTTTCAGCAGTTGGCAGCCAAGTTTGCCGTCGCTGCCCATCCCCGTCAAAATGACGGCCAGCGCCCTTTGTCCAAAACCATGCGCAACGGAACGGAATAGGTAGTTCACAGACGGCTTGCACGCCTCTTCCGCTGGGTCGTCTGTTACCTGAGCAAAACTCCGGCTGCCGACCCGGCCAACTTTGAACTGCTTACCACCGGGAGCGATGTAAACGTGCCCCGGCAACAGCGACTCGCCATGCACCGCTTCGGTGACCGTGAGTCTAGATGCCCGGTTGAGTTCGTTGGCGAGCGATTGAGTAAATACGGGTGGCATGTGCTGAACAATCGCAACCGGAACGGGCAGGTCTGCAGGAAGCTGCGGAATGCAGCTGGACAACGCCGCTGGTCCGCCGGTGCTGACGCCAATCACAATGATTGCAGGTTTAAACTTTGCCTTTGGAATGTTGACAGTGTCACGCGGCTTAGCCGTTGTTCTAGCCACGACAAGTGGCTGCGAAACTTCAGGCGCCACAGTTGCTTCAGTCACCAAAGCCTTGCGTTTCTCGAACACGGCCTGCACCTTGGGACGCAAGTCGTTGACGAGTTGCTGACGGCTGAGTTCAAGAGACTGATGCGAAGGCTTCAACACGAAGTCAAACGCGCCGTGCCGGATTGCTTCAATTGTTGCGGTCGCTCCCTGCGTCGTCAGCGCGCTCAACATAATCACTGTCGGCTTGCTGCCGGATGAACCAAGCCTTTGCAGCACCTGGATACCGTTGATGCCCGGCATCTCAATATCCAGGGTGACCAGGTCTGGCTTTAACCGTTCAATCTTTTGCAGGGCGGATTCGCCGTCCGTTGCTACGCCGGCGATCTCAACGCCGGGAATCTCGGACAGCGCGTCGCGGACGACTTTGCGGAAAATGGTTGAATCGTCGACGACCAGTGCACGCATGACTACAATCCGGAAACTTAAAAAGACCTCCCGGACGGGCGTGTACCTGTCCGGGAGGAAAGCAACGTGAACTAAACGGCGGAGTTGAGGCTGTTACGAGCCGCCCCGCTGTTTGAAACAGGTTGTTGAGCCGTGGCGCCTTCCACCTGGAAGGTTCCAACAACGTCTTGCAGCTGCACTGCAAGTTGCGAGAGCTCATCCCCGACCGCACGGAGCTGTTCGGCGCCCTGTGCCGTCTGTTTCGTTGCGGAATCTACTCCCGCAATGTTGCGTGCCACTTCGTCGCATGCGGTGGCAGACTCGCCCACACCGGCAGCCACACTCGTAACAGCCTCCGTGGTCTGATTGACGTTGCCTGCGATATCGCGGGTCAGGATGTTCTGCTCTTCAACCGCCGAAGCGATCGTTGTCGAAGCATCGTTGACCTGACGGATAACGTCGGCGATTTCGGCGATCGACTGAACCACACCACCGGTCGAACCTTGAATCCGCTGAATGCGGTTGCGGATATCATCGGTGGCGCCGGCTGTCTGGCGGGCAAGCTCTTTCACCTCGGTGGCAACCACTGCAAAGCCTTTACCGGCCTCGCCAGCACGCGCGGCTTCGATCGTGGCGTTCAGGGCCAGCAGGTTTGTCTGCTCGGCGATATCCTGAATGACTTCGATAACCTTGCCGATTTCCTCAGCAGCTGTGCCAAGTTCACCGATCCGCTCATTGCTGGACTGCGTGAGCTGAGCGGCCTTCTTCGCAACACTGGCAGCCTGTTCCGCGGTACGTGCGATTTCACCGATGCTGGTGGTCAGCTCATCCACGGCTGTGGCGACCGTCGTCACATTGCCGGTGACCTGCTGAGTGGTCGAAGACATGTTATTCATGTTCAGCGACATTTCTTCGGCAGCGGCTGCCACGGCGCTCGACTGCGACGTTGTTGCATCCGCCGTGCTGGACATCTGCGAAGCCGTCGCCGACAGTTCGGTGGAAGCGTTGGCAAGATGACCTGAGTTGGCTTTCAGGCGTCCGATCACATCACACAGGTTTTCGCACATACCGTTTACGGCTTTGGCAATGCCTGCAAAGCTGCCTCGTACTTCGGCGGTTGTCGCATTGCCTTCGGCCACTTGATACCGTGAGGTCAAGTCTCCCTGGGCGATGCTTGTCATGACCTTGGAAATCGATTGGACTTCGTTCTTCTGGTACTCTGCGACCATTGCCGCATCCCGTACCAGACGCCTTTCTTCCGTCACGTTCTTCCACTCAAGTGCGTTGCCAGTGTAATTACCGTCCGAATCGTAAAGTGCGGTAACGGCAAGTGAGATGGTCAACGGGCCGACGGTGATATCCGTCTTAATCGGAAGATTGGACGGATCAGCCAACAGGTCCCGCTGATGCTTGGGATTCTTATGGAACTGATCGACACACGCGCCAACGATCTTGTTGGGATCGAAGGATGGCCACATCTTGCGAAGGTGCTCAGCGTCCTTCGAGAGCATGCGGTGCGAAGCCTGGTTCATGTACGTAACGACCAGGTCACGATTGACCATCAAAAATGGTGTTTCTGACTGATCGACGATCGAACGCAGTTTGACCGCTTGTTCCCGCTGTGCAACTTCGTCCGTAATTTCGTCGGCAAATTTCACGATCTTAACGAGCTTGCCATCGTTGTCGTGGACAGGATTATAGCTCGCACGGATGATGAACTTCTCACCGTTCTTCCGTACGCGTTCGAACTCGCCGGCAACGTAATCGCCTCCATTGAGTTTCTTCCAGAATTCTTTGTAGTCTTCGCTGTTGACGAATTCGTCTTCGCAGAAGATCCGATGATGGTTACCCACAATCTCATCAAGGGCGTAACCAGTCGCTGCCAGGAAGTTGTCGTTGGCGGTAAGAATGTTGCCATTCAGGTCAAACTCGATCTTCGCGCTTGAACGTTCGATGGCAGTAAGCTTTGCCTCATTTTCAGCCGCCTTAGAGATCGATGGCGCGATCCGGCGGACGACGAAGAAACCGGTAACGCCCACAGCTAACGCCGAGAACAGTGCAACAACGACGTTCCAGAACAACACGCTCGACTTGGCGCTGGCCGTGGCCTCTCGTACCTGGTACAGCTCGCGATACGCTTCGGCTGTGTCCATCTTGGCATTCAGGCACCATGTTTTGCCGAGGACTTCGATCGGTCCGTAAACAATGATCGTTTCGTTGTTACGGTAGTCGGGTGTTACCACGACGCTGGTCTCACCCTTTTCAAAGGCTGCTTCGGTCGCCTTGGTTTTCACTTTCCCCGTTTCCGGGTGTTGAAACGATGCAATAACCGAATGTGTCTCTGGCTTCAGACGAGAGTCCGAACGCATGAGATAGTCAGGACCGATGAGGAGGGATTCGCCCGTTTCACCCATACCCTCGCTCTGCGCCATCACCGCGTTGAGCTTGTCAATCGGCAGCTGGAAAATTGCCACACCGATCTTCTTGTCTCCATCAAAAACAGGCGAAGCAATGAAGGATGCGGGGGCATCGTAAGAAGGTGTATAGGGTGCGTAGTCGACAAAAGCATAAGCATTTGGATCGCTAAGGTTTTTTGCCTTACGGTAAACTTCTGCAATGCCTGAATTTGACCACGGACCTGTGGCAAGCGAGGTCGCGAAATCAAGTTCCTTGAAGACGGAGTAGACGACCTGACTGGAATCCGTATCTACCAGGAAAATGTTATAGTAGCCGAATTTCTTAAGGAAATTGCGAACGCGAGGATGAATCTCACCATGAAGTTGATTGTAGGCCGTGTCTATTTCCGCCCGGTCCAACTGATGTTTTTCACCAAGCGGATTATGGTTTGCAAAGATATAGTCGTGCTGCAAAACAACGGCGTTTTCATCCAGCCGGGTGATGGCGCTGCCCACATCGGGAGATTCGCCGCGTCTGGTCTTATATTCGCTGGCGAAGGCGCCGTTGTAGAATGATGCAAGTTCACGGCGCATCTTCTGAACATCTTCGCCTTGGATTTTTGCATCTTCGCGGTAACGAGCAAACGCGCCGCGGAAATCGCGAAGTGCGTTGACTGTGGAAGGATTGTCGCTGAAGGTGATCACCTGATCGCGGACAAGCGAGAAGTAGTCTTCGATCTGCGCTTTCTTGGCCGCCCGCTGCGCGACAAGCGAAGACTTTACGCGTGATTCCAGGTCTGCCTCTTTAGCAACCTGCTCCACGCCGGAACTGGCAAGTAGATAGCTGGCAACGGCTGCAACGGCGAGCGGTGTAAGACCGCATGCCAGAAAGATTGCCACAAGACGGTTCTGCAAATTCATAAAAGTGCCCTTTAGGTTATTGTATATCCGGCCCTGCATCCGGAACGAATCTTAGTGTCAGTTACTCGTTGAGAATTTCGTCGAGATTGAGAATGACGACGATTTCATCACGAAGCTGATAAACTCCGCGAAAGAATCTGGCTTCCGTTCCTATGATGTTCCCGGGGGGCTGCGTGATGGATTCAACAGGCGCTGAAATGATATCTGCGACCCGTTCAACCCAGAGCCCGATTGGCTCTTGCGACGTCCGGACAATCATGTTTCTGCTTGTACGTTTTAGTTCGGAGGGCCCGTATCCAAGGATGAGACTTAGGTCCAGTACGGTGGCGACCTCTCCACGGAGATTAATCACGCCACATACATGCGGCGGAGCGTGCGGTAGCCTGGTGGTGGATAGGTTGCGGATAATCTCCTGCACGCAGTCAATCGGAACGCCCAGTAGCTGGTCGCCGATGTAAAAAGTTGTAAGCTGCAATGCAGGGGAAGAAATCTGACTAACGGTCATCGTTACGCTCCACATGTTTCTGTTTTTTGCACCGGAGGCGCCATACTGAGAAGGCGAGACGCTGCGGCTATGAGCCTTTCGCGGTCCATCTTGATCTGATAGTCATCAATGCCCGCTTCCTCTCCCAGCCGTTGGTCTTCTTCACTGGCCAGCGAAGTGAGGGCGATAACAGGCAAACGCCGGAGAACAGCGTGATCTTTAATGTGCCCGGTCAGCGCCAGCCCGTTCATATTGGGCATTTCAATGTCGGTGACAACAAGATCAATGGTTTCACCTTCTTGAAGCAGGAACTGCCAGGCTACCTGACCGTCTTCAAAGTCCAGGACTTCATAGTTTTCTTTTGTCAGATATTGCCGCAACTGAGACCTGAAGAAGGCTGAGTCTTCGGCGATAAGCACGCGTGGCCGGCCGTTAACAGGTTTGTCCGCCTGTGCAGCCGGCGCCTTAGATTTCTTCTCCGAAGCCAGTTGCGGATTGGCAAGGCGCGTGAGTTCGTAGAGGTCTAACAGCCGGGTTGTCTTGCCATCCAGCACCATGCAGCCAGCGACGCCCTCTTCATGCAGCGTGTCCGCGTCAATATCGACGGTCACGGTCCGGCAGTCGTCTAGCTTAGGAGCGATCAGGCCGTATTCACGTCCGGACATGGAGTAGACCACAATGTAGTAATAACGTGCTTCCTGCCTTGGCTTACTCTTGATGAGTTTATCCACCGACAGCAGAGGCAGCGTCGCACCGCGGTACTGAAGAAGTTCTTTTCCGGCAATCGTAACGATTTCACTGCTTTCAACTCTCTCGATCCGTGATACAAGATTCATCGGAACGGTGAATTGATCGCCGGGCGAGTTCGAGAATATGAGTAGAGATTGAGCATCGCCCTTCTGTTCCTGTTCACTGTCGGCGATTGATTTTGCTTCTTCACTTACTGCCTGAAGATTCGTTAGCGAAGCAATGCCGGTGACGTCCAGGATCGGCGCGATATGCCCGTCTCCCAGGATGGTGGCTCCTGCCAGTGCGGTGCAGGACTTCAGGTGTTTGCCCAGAGGCTTGACGACGATTTCTTCAGCATCTTCGATGCCGTCAACCACCAGGCCGTAGCGGTTGGAACCACCTTCAACAACAATCAGGTGACTAGGAGATTCCATCTCCATTTCTTCTTTGGCGCCGGGCATATCAAGTGCTCGGTCAAGACGGATCAGTGGTAGCAGATCACCGCGAAGCCGGAGAACATTCTTCCCTTTGACGGTGGTCAAACGGCTATCAGATTCATGCGAACGGATCCGCACCAGTTCAGAAACATTTACCTGAGGTATCGCGATTCTCTGGCCGCAACAATGGACAATCATCGAAGGAATGATTGCCAGCGTGAGCGGCAGCGTGATCTGTACAATCGTGCCTTCACCCGGCGTGGACTCAATGTCTACCGAACCGCCCAGACGCTCGATATTGGTGCGGACAACATCCATCCCTACACCGCGGCCGCTTACGTCGGAGACTTTTTCGGCAGTAGAAAATCCTGGATGGAAGATCAGCCGGACGGCGTCCCTGTCACTTAGTCGCGAGGCCTGTTCTTCGTTGATGACACCTTTCGCAACCGCTTTGCTCTTGAGCATCTCCGGGTCGATCCCACGGCCGTCATCGATAATATCAATGCGCACCTTACCCGCCTGATGATAGGCGTGAAGTGTAAGGTTTCCGCTCTGATTCTTGCCGGCTGAGACGCGATCATTAGGAGACTCAAGACCGTGATCGATGGAGTTGCGTATTAGATGGGTGAGCGGATCTCCAATCGCCTCAACAATGGTCTTGTCGATTTCGACTTCGTTGCCCTTCACATGGACAGCGCACTTCTTAGAAAGGCGGTTGGAAAGGTCACGCACCACGCGAGGGAATTTGGAGAATACATTTCCAATCGGCTGCATGCGGGCCTGCATGATGGCCTCTTGCAGATCGCTGGTGACCTGATCGATCCGCATGCCAACCGTTTGCACTTTGCTGATGTCGCCCGCATTGATGGTCTGTAGCAACTGGTTGCGGCTAAGCACCAGTTCACCCGCCAGGTTCATCAACTTGTCGAGCACGCTCACGTTGACGCGGATGCTGCTTTCAGCTGGAGAATCCGACGGTTCCGTTGATTGCTTTTTACCGGCAGCCGGTTTCTTCTCAGGAGCTTTGAGCGGTTCTGTGGATTCCGCGACGGGCGATTCGATTGGCGGCGCTGTGGCGCCGGTCTGTTTGTCCCCACTCTCTATGACGGTTGCAACAGGCTCAGCATCTGTTGTTTCGGTGATGTCTGGAACATCGGTGGATGCTTCCGCTTCGCTTGGTTCTGCGATTTCTTTACCGGCGTCAATCGCGTCTAGCACTTCGACGACTTCGCTGACATCGACACTGTTAGATTCTTCGATGTTGTTGATCATGCCGCTCAACAGGTCAGCAGCGCGTAACATCACATCGACAATGGCTGGCGTCGGTGTAAGTTCACCGTTGCGGATCTTGCCAAGCACGTTTTCAAGGCTGTGAGCTAAACCGTTGATAGCCGTCAAACCCATAAACCCGGCGGCGCCTTTGATGGAGTGAATCCCGCGGAATACCGTATTTACCAGATCTGTGTCCACATCTGGTGCATCCGCTTCAATCTGAAGCAGCTGATTCTCGATATCTCCGAGATGCTCACGCGATTCGGTGACAAAGTCGGCTACGAGTTCGGGATCTTCTAGATACATAGACATGGCTATGTTCCCGTCTTGCAATGTGTATATGCCTGCAAGAGAACGCATGTACTGACATCTGCCCGGTTGTCAGGTCTCCGGTGTAGATGAAAACGCTATGCTTAGCGTGCGTTTTCACAACGGAAACATGCTTAGTTGTCAGTATTTCAAGCGATTCCTGGTGAGGCTGAAGGTTGGAACCGTATAAGGTGGGAGAACGCCAGCAGGCATTGAGACTGAAGTCATCGCAGCTATCGACGTCCGCAAAAAGATAGATTCCAGAAGTGGGGTGTCAAAAATATTATTTGGATACACCAGAAAAAGAAACAAAACCAGTTTAATTGATATATATGCTAGTCCAGTTGGGGCATTTATATATTCGCGGTTATGCTATCGCGCAGCTCTGTTCTGGCGGCGCTATGCACGCTGTCTCGCCGCCGGTGGAAACATCAGATGGAGAGGTAACTTCGGCGGTGGCAGGTTTGTATATATATAAGCCCATAGAGCAGGCTATCTGATGTGCCTTGGCGACAAACCGTGTGACTGCGATATGAGGATTGAGGACAAAGCGGTTCTGATGTTTTATGGACCGGCAGGCAGCGCCCATTTTTGTCAGCCGTGACAAGGCAGATGCAACAGAGGGCCTGCTTAAGTAAGTGCGTTTAACAATCTCAGCCTTAGTGACAGAGGCCTGCTCTGCAAGGATCTGGAGGGCTTCTTCATCACTGGTTTCTAATTGCTGGTGGCTATCCAGTAAGTCGATGCGGCTTGCCATATCGGCGAAGACCATGCGGTCTGTCCATTTGCGGGTTGCCATGGCGAACCATCTTGGCAGATTGGCGATACGCAGTGACGCGTCCTGCATGCCGTGTTTCAATTCCCAGCTACTGAACTTTCGCGTCGTGCTACAAGACTGCCGGTGGAGTAGGCCAACCTTTTCGAGCACCTTCAGATGTTTCTGCACCGTGCGGACTGGTAGTACAGCCGCTGAAGCGATGCTTGCGGTGTTGGCCAGCAACTGCGCATGATTCAGCAGCAAGACGCCTCCCAATGTTTGAGAGGCCGTCGCCACCTGCGATCGCACCCTCCCGTCCATTGTTTCCGGCGCGTCTAGACCGGCGCATTGCAGTAAATGAGCCACGTCATAAGCGTAAGGAATGACGTTGGCTGTTAGTGAAGGTCGCGAAATGAGCCACGCAGTGGCCGCCATTCTGTCTTTTGCCCGGCCGGGATTTACGGCCTCATTCCAGATGGTTTGTTCCATTGTATTTCGCACCGGTTCTGTATACCTGCACAGTTGTGGCAGGAAGCATGATGGGAAGCGACGCGTCTGATGATATCGACGCGGTATTACAATGGAATGAAACCTCTTCTTGGATAGGCTGGGTGCTTACGGAAAAGTGTAGGCCTTGTTCCGGCTTACGCCGGATAAATGTTAGAAGCTGAATGGATCAGCCACCAACGGCGGCGAGCTGTTTCTGGGCGATACCCACATCAACGCATAGCTCGCCGAGTTCGCAATCAAACGGGATGCGGATCGGCATGACGCGCGATGGGAATTGAATGACTTTGTTTTTTCCGATGATAACGGTCGGAAGTCCCATACTCATTTCAAGCTCTGTAAGCTCACTCTTCGCACTTCCGGCGACCATATTCACCAGCTCCCCCACTGCGTCAACGACGTCTTCGTTGATTTCGTGTTGATCCACCCCCAGAAACGTCTTCGTAATCGCCATTGCCGTGGCGCGTTCGAAGCTGACGACGACCGTACCTTCCGATTTTCCCGACAATCCGATCATGCCGCTGACTTCGAATTCAGGATGTACGCGGTCTTTAATAGCCGGCTCCCCTTGCTCAAGCCGGCAATTCAACATGGTCTCAAACACTGAGTTTGCTGAATCTATAAAAGCATTGATTACTCGAACGTCCATAGGTTACTCTGCTGATAAGTTGCTCTGGTGAATGTGGTTGTCTACGTGCAGCGGGCGGAGGCCTAAGTTACGCGGATACGAATTGATCCAGCTTGCTTTTTAGATCATCTGCTTCAAAGGGTTTGGTGAGATAGTCGTTCACACCAGCCTGGATGGCCGACACGACCTTCGGTTGTTCGCTTTCGGTTGTCACCATGATGATTGGCACACTGCTTCCCGACGCCCGGATCTCTGTTACCACATCAAGACCTGTCTTGTTGGGCATATTCCAGTCTGTCATGACCAGGTTAAAGGAATCTGCGCCAAATTTGCTGATGGCGTCAGAACCATCCACTGCCTCGACAATGTCAGTGACACCTACGGCATTGAGTGAGCGGATGATGATTTTGCGCATGACGGCTGAGTCGTCGGCCAGAAGAACTTTCACGTTGTCTACCCTTAAAAAGAAAGTTTAAAAACCTTATATCGAAACTTAGGTCGCTTTTTGCGCGATGGAGCTGCGAATCTGGAATAGTGCCCTGAGCAGAACCGTCGCGGGAAGCATCAGCAGCCGTCGCATGGCAATCCAATTGACCGATATGCGCAGTTGTTGATCGTGGTCTTGCAATGTCTGACTGCAGTCTATGATTAGACAGTGACGCAAAACTGCACTGGACAACTATCATGCCAATGACGCAGGCGCAGATCGACGCGTTGATGAAACAGTCATCGCCCGAACCAGCCGCCCCTGAGGCGGAATCTGCGGAAAAAAGCCAGCCAGAAAGATCGGAATTCCGTAGCATCGTGTACGTCGGACTCACCGCCGATGCGCCCCTGGATGCCGACCAGTTATTCCCGGCAGCAAGCCTTGATTTGTCCGTATCCGGAATGGCTTTCCGCTGGCCACATGAGGTCCCGCAATCCCAGATCACGATTATGCTGCTTATTGGTCAGCAGAAACGCGGGTTGCGGGCAGAAGTCACGCAATCGCGCAGCGAAGGCAGCGGCTTTGTGGTGGAGTGCAATTTCACCGGCGCGGTTTAGTCTCCAACAACCTGCGGATATCCCGGTTTCTCCACCTGCTACGTCTCTTTTCGTTATCATTAGACGTACATGCGGCGTTCTTTTTCCCTTCCTGCTCACCTTCAGCCGGGTGCAGCTCGCCATTCAAGTGCGCCGTATGGGTGCGGGTGCGCGCTGACTTCCAGCGTGCCTAGTTTGACGATGGTTCCCCCGGTAACGAATGCAGACTTACTCTGCTGGAACTGATATGACGTTAAAAAGTTCTGCCCTGATCTCATGCATTGTCTTCCTACTGGGCCTGGGGCAGATTCGCCTGCCCGTTGTCCATGCTGAACCAACTTTGTCGCAAGCGGCAGGTGACTCTCAGGTAGATCCGACGGCGATTGAGGAGCGTGCAACGCAGATCGTTGCAAAGTATTGCGCGTTGTGCCACGGCACAAATAAACAGAAATCCGGCGTCCGGCTGGATGCCCTGGAAACCATCGATCCGTTTGATCGTCAGAAGCTGATGGCTAAGGTGCAGGATGTGGTGAACCTCGGCGAAATGCCGCCTGAGGATGCAAAGCAACCGGCGGCTGCCGAACGGAAGATTCTGCTGCAGTGGCTGGGTAGTCAGTTGACAGGTAAGGCGGCGCGGGCGCTGGAAGAGAAGTTGCAGCGCTTCGAATATGGCAACGTCGTCAATCACCACGATCTCTTTTCGGGCAAGTATGCAGATCTGCCCGGTTACACGTTGGACCGCCGCTGGTTGATTAGCGAGTTCATTTTCAATGAGAAGGTGAACCGTCTGATTGATTATCAGCCGACGCGGAGAATCTATGGTCAAGTTCACCCGGTTGCCGGCGATAGTGGTGTGCACTGGAGCCCGAAGACAGAGCGAGGCTACAAGTTCCGCATGGCGTTCGCCAACCCGTTCCTGCTGCCCAAGAACACCGGCGTACGTTACTCCGCCCACGAACCCGTCACGGCCGGGCATCTGCTGACCATGATCGGCAACGCCAAGCGGATTGCCGGACACATGGTGTCCGCTTCGACCATGAAATCACGTTACCCGGCCGCATACTCACTCATGGAAATGGAGTTAAAGCATCGCGACGTGTTGAGATCGCGGCAGCAATTCCTGACAACGTATTCCTACATGGAGCATCTGCTCAAGGATATCTATGGCGACGGCAATGACGCGCTTTTGCCCAAGCTGCAACGAACCGAGGCGCCGTATCCTGGCGCCGTGATGAAGAATGGCAAGCCGCAGAAGCGGAATGATAATCTCGGATTCCTACCCCGCCTGAATGCCGAAGATGTCGACGCGATCTTTCATGGTATCGCAACGTACAAAAAGGATGATCTCACGTTCAAGGAAGTTGTCGCGGAAGGGCAGACCAGTTGGGGACCGTATACCGGGATGCAGCGAGAAGCGTTTGATGAGATTTTGCTGAAGAGCGAACGCGACTGGGCGATGGAGGGCGTTACGCAGTACCGGATCGAAAACCGTTTGACCACGGCCAAGATCTTTTTCGATCAGTGGGACATGAATGCGCTGCTGCAACACATCAAATCCAAGGCCTACGGCCCGCCCGCCTTTAAGCCGTTAAGTGATGCTGAGATGGAGGTGATCATCAGCACCATTAAAACGCAGCGTGAAAAAGGTGATACGTACCTTGAGATTATTGATAGGTGCATGGCTACCTGGGACGCTAACTTCCGCGCAGAGCGCGAAGCGGCGGGCGCCGTGGATGAGCAGCGACTTGGTGATGTGGTTGACGAACTGACCCGCAAAGTCTTTCAACGCGATCCTACGCCCGCTGAACGCGAAAAACGCATCGCGCTGATGAAGGTGTATCTGAGCAAGCTCGAAACGCAGCAGGCGATTGCCAAGCTTATTGAATCGTTGCTTCTGGACACACAATTTGTATACCGGCACGAATTTGGCCAGGGCGAGGCAGACGAACATGGCAGGCGGATGATGTCGCCCCGCGAGGCCAGCTATGCACTGGCTTACGCACTGACGGATTCCAGCCCGGATGCAGAACTTGTTAAAGCCGTCGAAGCAGGGCGCCTGCAATCGCGCGAAGACTACGAACGCGAAGTCCGCCGCATGCTGCAACGCCGCGACAAGTGGAGCGTGATCGACGAGGCCGTGCAGGCTGCCAATCTGAACGCGAGTGTCACCAATCAGCCGGTTCGCAAACTACGGTTCTTCCGCGAGTTCTTCGGCTACCCCAAGGCGCAACAGGTGTTCAAAGATGACTCGCGGTTTGGCGCCGGCCGCCACGAACAGGCCGTCAGCCGGTTGATTGACGAAGCGGACATGCTGGTGGAGCACATCCTTCAGCAGGACAAACATGTTTTTGAACAACTGTTGACCACGGACAAATATTACATCTACCACTCCGGCGATAACCAGGCGATGCAGGCCGCATCGCAGCAGCTGAAACGCGTTTATGATTACTTCAAGGATTTAGACTGGAAGACGTGGCAGCCGGAAGACATTGCCCCTCATAAGTCGTTCATGCTGACCATCTGGGAGTTCCGTAAGGTGCGCGGCGGCGACAACAAGTCGCTGCTGAAAACGCTGCAAAGAATGATGGCGGCGCTGGAACTGCATTTCAGCGAAGGGCAGCAGGGCGCCATGCCCTACATGAAAATGGCCATGGGCTTCTGGCATGGCGGACCTGTCGTGGGCCGCACAGGGCAGCAGATGCGCGGCGAACAGGTGACGTCGTACTTCAACATCGATTGGCGGACGTGGGACTATCCGGCAAGGCAGCCAGCGAAGATTGCCAACCGCAAGGGAATTCTCACGCATCCTGCCTGGTTGATCGCCCATGCTCAGAATCTGGAAACGGACCCGATCCATCGCGGTAAGTGGATTCGCGAAAAACTACTGGCCGGCACGATTCCCGATGTGCCTATTACCGTGGACGCCGTCATTCCGCCGGATCACAACAAGACGCTTCGGCAGCGGATGGAAGCCCGTACCGGCGACGCCTATTGCTGGCGCTGTCATCAGAAGATGGACCCGCTAGGCTTTCCGTTTGAAAGCTACGACGACTTCGGTCGCTACCGCACGCATGAAAATCTGGAACACCCGGACAACCTGCTGACACCTGCTGACAAAGCGCCGTTAACTTACGGGGCAAAGCTGCCGGTGTATAAAACGCTGCCAGTCGATCCTCGCGGCGTGCTGAAAGGCACTGGCGACAAAGAACTGGATGGCGAGGTGAAAGACGCCTTCGACCTGATCGACCGTCTGGCAAAGTCGCGGAAAGTGCGGCAATCGATCATCCGCCACGCCTTTCGCTATTTCATGGGCCGCAACGAAACACTTTCTGATTCGAAGACATTGATCGACGCCGAAAAGGCTTATATGGAAAATGAAGGCAGCTTTGACGAAGTGATTGTCTCACTGCTGACTTCCGATTCTTTTATCTATCGCAAACAACGCACCGCCAGGGAATGACCGATGCTGATCAATCGACGCGAACTCTTGAAAAGCACCGCCCTGGGCGTCGCCAGCCTGAGTGCTGCCGGTCTCGCGCTGACGCCGTGCTTTAATCATGTGCTGGCTGCGAATGCAACTCCGGCGGGTCAGGCGCCGCATCGCTTTGTCTTTATCCGCAAGTCAAACGGGAACTTGCCCAAGCAGTTCGGGCTGCCGTCGTTTTCCGCAGCGGAGCTTAAGAAGCATGAAGAGAAGCAGGCGTTTGAGGTGGACCTGGCTGGGCATGATCTGCCCGGCTGGTTGCAGATGCTAGACGGTCATAAAGAGAATATGACAATTCTGCACGGCATTTCGATGTCGGTCAGTGGCGGTGGACATTATTCGTATACCGGCTGCCTGGGTGCGTACAAGGCAGGGCGTGATGTTCTCAGTAACATCAAACGGGCGACGGTTGATTTCGAGCTGGCCAAGCTTTCGCCTTCGCCCTTTGGCCATGTGGAAATGTCGCTGGCGGCGCCGCACGGGCGTGAAACGCGGACCGGCATTGTTTCTGGCTTCTCGGCCCCGGGCCCGCAACAGCGGAACTACTGCTATGCCGATCCGATGACCGCGTATAAAGAGCTGTTCAAATCGGTGACGGATCAGGGCGCCGTCGCCTCGGAGAACACGCTGCTGGACTATCTGCACCAGGAAGAAACGCAGCGGCTTACGAAGCTGGACGGGGAAGAGCGTCTGAAAATCGACAACCAGGTGCAGGCGCTTAACGCTATCCGCGACCGCAATGCCAAGGTCGCCGCTCTGGGCGATACCATCAAAAAGCACCTGCCAGAGATTGACCCCGTCCACAGCGACGGTGGCGCTGACGCCGTGTTGCCGCAGAAGCACGCAGCGTTTACCGATATCATTGTCGCCGCGCTGGCGTCGGGTCTGACCAATGTTGTTACCTACACCATTGATGATCTGGGCACGCCCATTAACTCGCTGCCAGAAAACATCGCCAAGACCAGCATTCACGCCATCGGCCACGGCGGCGACCCGGCAGCACTTGCCATGCGCGACGTGATTAAGACCCACCACGTGAAGCAGATTCATACGCTGGTCACGCGACTGAAGGCGATTCCAGAAGGCGACGGCGTGATGTTCGACAATACAACCATCATCTATATGCCCGAAACCGGCGCCGGCCATCACAGCCCGGATACAGAAGCCCCGATGATCCTGATGACGGGTAGAAATTCCCGGTTGAACGTCGCCGGACGATATATCCGCCTGCCCTTCCACGGTGTTAAAGGCCATAAGACGTTGAGCAACTGGTACACCACGTTACTTAACGCGTATGGCAACCCGGTGGAGCATTACGGAGATATGGACCTGACCATGCAGCGCAACCGGCTGAAGCAAACCGGCGCCATCGACCAGTTTCTGGTCTGAATCAGGTCTTCTTTAACGAAATCTTGACGCCGCTTACGGAGCGGAATTCTGCTTCGCGCGCATTCGTCTTGACCCCGCTTCTGCGCGGCTGATAAGCTTGCATCTGGCTGGGTGCTGTGAGTGTAGTTCGCTACCACACTTCCACATGCAAACAAGAAGGGTGCAAGGATGACCTCGACGGTTGCGATTCTCGACGTTTCTCCTGTTTTTGATACGTCCAGAACAGCGGTGCTAAGTCTATTACAGGGCGCCGGACCCCGACAGCCGCTGGCGGCGCGGCGGTTCGGAGATACGCAGTTGTTGACCTGGATGGTCCGGCGGATCAGCCACGCCCAGCAGATCAGCCGGGTGGTTGTGGTCGGCGATGCCTCCATCCGCCAGCATGCAAGTCTTGTCGAAGCCGCGGGTGTGCCAATGATAGCGTCCAGTGCGGTCGATCCGCTGGCAAGGCTAGCGTCAGCCGTGCAGCAGTTGTCCCGTCAACCGCACGCTGCGACAGACACCGCATACATCCGCGTCAGCATCGACAGTCCCTTTGTCGACCCGGCGTTGCTCGACGGGCTGGCGATTCAAGGCGCCGCCAATCCGCAGGCCGACTACATCACCTACCGCACCAGTCAGGAGTCCGTGACGCTGGCCCATCTGGGCCTCGCCGGAGAATACTTCCGCGGCGCCGCCCTGGCGAAAGCAGACCGCGAAGCACCCGTAGAGATGCGACGCCAGCCCCTGCAATTTATCCGTTCGCGGCCGGACCTGTTTCAGCTACGCCTGCTCGCCGCTCATCAAGCCTTGTGTAAAGGTGACTTGCGGTTGGCGGTGCAGACGCCCGAAGACTGGGACAATGTGCAGGCCATCCGCGAAGCGCTGGATGCCGGCGAAAACGGCGACGGACCCTTCGACCGTGAAAATGTTGGCTGGCGGCAGATTACCGCGTTGCTGGATAAAAATAGTGGCATGCGGAAACGGATGGCGGAAATAAACGCAGCCGCGCACCCGCAGATATAAAGTAAGCAGGCATTCACGCTCTGGCCTCGGAAGTTTCAGGAAGGAACGCCGCGCCGGAAGTGAAGGCACAGACAATTTCCCGTTCGTCCGGTGCTCATCAAAAGGATTTGCGAGCAATGGACCACCACATACTTTCCGTCTCATCCCCGCCCCGCGTGCGCGCTCTCGTGTTCGACATGGGCGACGTTCTATACGACGCCAGCATGTGGCGCCGGTGGCTGTTTCAGCTGCTTGCGCGGCATGGGCTGCGTAGCAATTTTCAGGCGTTCTATGCCGTCTGGGAATATGACTATCTGCCACAGATCAACACCGGCGCGGAAGACTACTGGGTGGCCATGCGGCGGTTTCTACTCGCCGCCGGCCTACCGTCTGGCAGTTGTGAAGAAATCATCGCTGCGGGACTTGCCAAACGCCGTCGCTTTCAGCAGACCATCCGGCCGCTCACGGGCGTGCAGAACGCGCTGGCGGCGCTGGCCACGCAAGGGTTCCAGCTGGCAGCTGTTTCCAACACACCCGAAACCGGCGAAGAACTGTTCGACAAGCTCCAGCGTCTGAACATCGACCGCTATTTCAGCACCTGCGTTTCCTCATTAGACGTGGGCCACAGCATGCCGCACGGGGCGGTCTACACCCGCGCGCTGAACAGTCTGCAATGCATTCCTGCCGATGCCGCGTTCGTCGGCCACACGCCATTCGAACTTGCCGGCGCCACCGCCATCGGCATGCACACGCTGTCCGTCAATTGCCCGCCCGAAATATCCGCCACCTGGCGCCTGGAAACCTTCGGCCAGATTGTTGACCTACCCGCCCCGGACAAACAACCAGTACACAACAACATCCGCCACGCCGCGTAGTCGCTCTGTTGTCGCGCGCCGGATGCTGCGGAAAAGAATACTCTCCAAGAATTTTGAAATGAACAGATTTAGCTTTTTGGGACGTCTGGATGGCCTGGGCAACAGGCTCGAAGAGATCATCCGTTTAGAGGCGATCTGTTCGCGGCTGGATCTGGAATGTGAGTACATCTGGCGGAATTTTCATTACCAGCGTTCCTACGACATTCTGATTGACGCTGGTCGCGTAAGAATTGTTGAGGACAAACAACCGGCTTACCCGGTTAAGGAACTGGCGGATTTTAATCTGACTCTGACGCAGGCTGAATACCTGCAGGCTGCCAGGGAAATCACGCCCTGTTTCGAGCTTTATTTTCCCGGCGATGTGCAGCCTGTTGGCGTTCATATCCGTGGGACGGATCGGATTGGCAAAGCGGACCATCCGCACTTTATGAAAGATGAAAACGAACTGCGGATGTTTCTGTCTGAAACTGCCGATGCGCTGAACCAGGAGAAGCCGCCGTACGTCTACGTCTGTTCCGACACCGTGCAAAGCAAACGCGTGCTGATCCGGCATCTCTGCCCGGAGATTCAGGTCGTTGAACCGCTGACCGACGTCGTGACGCCAGCCGAATACGTAGATCTGTTCGCGCTCGCCAGCTGCCAGAAGATCTGGATGGTTTCGCGTTTCTCCACGTTTTCCATTGCTGCGGCCCTGATGAGCAATGCGCCGCTGGTGACTTTTGTCGAAGACCAGGAAACGAGGGAACGCTACAAAGCACGGTTTGAATACCGCAAGCCTTCGGGAAGCCTCTCGGTCACGGGCAATCTCGGTAAGCAGAAGCCTCCGAAACCGGCGTTTCCGCTGCGTCTGGCGCACAAGGTGCAGCGTTTGATTCGGCGCGCAGCCTGACCGGCGGTCTGCAACTGCTGGTTATCTACTACGGGCGAATAAGGTACCGGCGGCCCCTTTCTATCCCGCCGTTTTGCTGCTTGATACAATGCGTATTTGGCCGGTCTACACGGGCCCGCGTCTTTGTTTCCTGTTGCTGGCGACTGCGTTTTTACGCGGCGTCTGGCAGAGCGTTTTAGTAGCTTCATGCAAACCCATTTTAATTCTGAGTATCCGTCGGTTGATCATCTACGCGCTAAGGCGAAGTCGCGGATGCCCGGCTTTGCGTACGACTACCTGGCGGCCGGTTGTTTTACGGAAATCAACCTCGCGCTGAATAACAGCGATATCCGCAAGGTGCAGCTTAAGCCCTGGTACCTGCGGGATTTTGACGGCGCCGATCAGACAACAGAACTCTTCGGCGAAACGTACGATGCGCCGTTCGGCATCGCCCCGGTTGGCCTGCAAGGACTGATGTGGCCGAAGTCGTGCGAGTACCTGGCGCAGACCGCCGTCGACCACAACATCCCGTTCACGCTTTCGACGGTCAGCACGGCCAGCATTGAAGACATCGGTAAGATCACCGGCGGCCGTTTCTGGTTTCAGCTTTATCACCCGACGGAAGATGAGCTGCGCGACAAACTGCTGGAACGTGCGTGGGAAGCAGGCTGCCGGACACTGGTGATTCTGGCCGACACGCCGACGTTCGCCTACCGGCCCAAAGAGATCCGCAACGGCCTGTCGATTCCGCCCCGCATGACGCCGCGCAACATCATGCAGATGCTGCTGCGGCCGACCTGGGCCATGGGGCAGTTGATGGCCGGCAAGCCCGAATTCAAAACGATGAAGCCCTACATCCCCAAGGGCCTCACGATGAAGCACCTGGGGCTGTTTATGAATAAGACCTTCTCCGGACGGTTGACCGAAGCGAAGATTGCGCCGATCCGTGAGAAGTGGAAAGGCAACCTGGTCGTCAAAGGCATCGTCAATCCGGAAGATGCAGAGATCGCCGTGAAGCATGGGCTGGACGGGCTGATTGCATCGAACCACGGCGGCCGCCAGTTGGACCGCGGACAATCCACCATCGTGCCGATGCACAAACTCGTGCCCGAATTCAGCAGCAAGCTGAAGGTCATGATGGATGGTGGCATGTACTCCGGCGCCGACATCGCCGCCTGCCTCGCCTGCGGCGCGCAGTTCACCTTCATGGGCCGCACGCCGATGCTAGGCGTCTGCGCTCTGGGCAAATACGGCGGCCATCACACCATCGAGATGCTCAAGAAGCAATTGCAGCAGGTCATGGAGCAGGTGGGCTGCAGCAAAGTGGCGGACCTGCCCAAGCATCTGATTGAAGAGAGTGTGCCGGGGTAGGCGGAGCCGACTTCGCAATTAGGACATAACCGATCCCTTGCTAATCACCTCCCATCCATCGGCCGATTTGCAACGGACGGCAATCATGAGCCAGTGCCCACCCCTGACAACCACCTCGTTCAAGTCTTCGTCGTTGAACGCGATGTAGGTCGCTTTTCCTTTTGTTTCTTTTAGAAACATTTTTTTCAACTGACGAATTTCTTCGTTCAGCAATCGGGAGTCAAAGTCTTTCATCTTTAGCAATCAGGTGAACAACTGCAGATTTCCGCTCGTTTACTAAATATCGAAGACGCTTTAGCGATGGAGAAGTTCGCAGCACCTTATCATTTTGCTTGCCCGTGGTCTGGTTGTGCGTAAGATGAATGCGGCGTTTTTAATTGTGAAGCCGCCACTTCATCTCTTCTTACAACTCATCAACGTGCGATACAAGTTTCTCAACAACATCGGTTCGCTGCAGCAGGGCGATGTGGACGAGGCGCCTAGTGCGGCTGCTGTGGTGGATGTGGATCTGCGCAGGCCGTTGCCAAGACGCGCGATGGAGGTGCTGCGTGAAGATGTTGCGCGGCGGCACAATGTGGTGGCGGTTGATTACGATGGCGAGTGTGTGACTCTGGCGTGCGAACAGCCCGGCGATCTGCTCCTGGCCGACCGGCTGCGTTCTCTGCTGGCCAAGGATGTACGGCTGGTCTACGCCCCCAGCGGTGAGATTCAGCAGGCCATTGAAGCGAACTTCGGGTCGAGTCAGCCGCAGAAGAAATCCCGCCGTCGCACCCGGCAGGAATACAAAGCCGCCGCACAGATGCGAAGTAACGCTGCGCACTTCGATGGCGTGATGGCGCTGGATGACGAAGAGTTCGGCAACGATGTTGTCGATAGCATGCTGAGTGAATTCACCGATACCGCGATCGACTTTAGTGAGTCTTCGCGTGGACGGATGGGCAGCCGTAATTCGGGCGATGACCGGGAAATAACGAATCTCCTCCACTCTCTCGAAAATCCCCGCCACCCCGAACCACTCTCACCACCACCCCGCGCGGGTATTGATCCGATACGCAGTTCAGGAGTCTCTGGCATGTTTTTCTATACGGTTGAAGAAGGCCAGCGGGCGATCATGCGGACGCCGTCGGGCGATATCAAAATCCTTGAAGGCCCAGTGCGCGTCTGGGCGGGCAGCCGCCGGTTTGAATTGATGCAGCATTATGTCGCCCATCCCGGCGAGTTCCTGATTGTGCGATACCGCGATGGCGGCCAGGAGCATCATCCGGGGCCGGCGTCAATCTGGTTCGACCCGCGGCGGCATCTGGAGATTGTGAAGCAGGACGCACTGCAGATTTCCGCGAACGAGGCGGTGGTGGTTTACAGCCGGCCGAAAGACGACACCGACGTGACCCGTCGCCTGGTGCGCGGTCCGGCGATGTTTGTGCCGGAACCGGGCGAATGGTTGCATACCTTCTCATGGCATGCGTCGAAGGGTGGCAGCAACGGTGTGCAGAAGATCCCCAACGGTCTGGTCTTCCAGAAACTGTGGTTGCTGCCTGACCAGATGTATCACGATATCCCGGACGTGCGGACCTCGGACGACGCCGTGCTGACGATCCGGCTGATGATCTTTTTTGAACTGGTGGATATCGAGCAGATGCTCGACACAACGCACGATCCGATCGGCGACTTTGTCAACGCGGCGACCTCGGACGTGGTCGAGTTTACGACCCGCTACGACTTTGAAGAGTTCAAAAAGAACACGGCGCAACTGAATGAACTGGACACTTATAAGCAGTTAACCGGCCGGGCGTCGCAATCGGGCTACCGGATTAACAAGGTGGTGTATCGCGGGTATGGGGCGCCGGATTCGTTGCAGCACATGCAGGATCAGGCGATTGAAGCACGCACGCGGTTGCAGCTTGAACGCGCCACGGAAAACCAGTCGCAGGAGCTTGAGAACTACAAGCTGGAGTGCCAGCTCTCACGTTCCGATAAACGCCGCGCGGAACAGGCCCTGGAAGCAACGCACGAACTGAAGCTGCAAGAAGAACGCGAAGCCGCCAAGCTCCGCCAGCAGCAGCAGGCAAGGCAGCATCAACGGGAACAACTGGCCGCAGATGCGGAAGTCACCCGGCAGATGACCGAACAGAAGAACGCCCAGCATCTGGCCGAACTGAACCGGCTGAATGATATGGGCGTTGACCTGACTGCCTACCTGACACACTCCCGGCCCGACCGTGTGATTGAACTTCGCGGCAGCGAGCAGCCGCACATCCACCTGAACGGTCAGGATGACGCCGGGTTTGAACCGCAGTAATCCGCTGCGTTACTGTTCGTTCTCAAGCACCCACTGCACGGCGGCGCGGGTGAGTTCGGCAGCGTTGCGGAGCCTAAGTTTAATCTTGATGTGCTCGCGGTGGGTTTCGATGGTTTTGACGCTCAGTTTCAACAGTTCTGCAATTTCGCGCGTCATCATGCCTTTGCCGATCTTTTCGAACACTTCAATTTCGCGGTCCGAAAGTGAATCGACGGGCGAGCCTTCGCCGGCTGTGCCCGAAACAACACGCTTCATCAGTTCGCCGGTCAGATCCGCGCTGAAATAGTGTTCGCCTTCCAGGACGTTGCGGATCGCCTGAATGACGGTTTCGGTCGCGACTTCTTTATTCACGTAACCGCTGGCGCCTGCCCGCAGCGCGCGTTCGGCGTAGATAGATTCGTCGTGCATGGACGAAACGAGGATCTTTACATCGTCGTCTTTCGCGCGGATGCGCTTGATCAGTTCGATGCCGTTTACGCCGCCTAAAGAAATATCCACGATAATCAGATCGGGGTTGAGTTCTTCCAGTTTCTGAGTGGCTTCAGCTGCGTCTCCAGCTTCACCGCAGATGGAAAGCTTATCCTGAGCGTCGATTAACTGGGCCAGACCGCGACGCACCAGCGGGTGGTCGTCGACGATCATAACGCGTGCTTCCGTTCCAGGCTCGCCTCCGTCGTGGTTGCTGTCATTCATATTCTTGCGAGAGTCCCGTACTGAAAAAAGAGAAAATGGGGTTCATGAAAGTGGCCCCGGCAGCGCCGGGGTAATGCAGCGTGTATTAGTTGCGGCCTGATGAAAAAGCACCAGAGCCTGACTCGTGACCGGTGGAGTTGTCATTGGCAAGTTTGCAGACGACCCGCACGCCTTCGCCTTCGACCGAAGTGATTTCCAGCGTGGCGCCGATGACGGACGCGCGGTACTGCATGATGCGCAGGCCCATGCCGCCGCGTGGCGTTTCTTCGTCTTCTGCAGGTGGTGGTTTGGGTTCAGCGTAATCGACTGGCAAGCCGCCGCCATCGTCTTCTACGGAAAGCTGTACGTAATTGCCCAGCGGGTCCAGCCGGATGACAATGTGGCTGGCCGTGGCGTATTTGACCGCGTTGTTGACGGCCTCCTGAGCAATATGGAACAGGTAGGTTGCGACCTGGTTGTCTGTGATGTGTGCACGCTGTGTGCTGTCAAACGTGCAGTTCACACCGCATTGGCGGGTGATGTTTTCTGCAAGATTGCTCAGCGCAATCGTCAGTCCTTCCGCATCGACATCCACCGGGTGCAAGCCGCGGACGACATTGCCAACCTGATGCTTGGCCTGCGTGATCAGCGCGGAAAGCTCCGCGGCGTCTTCCGCTGCGGCAGAGCCTTGCGCCTCGAGCCGGCGTTGCAGCGATTTGGCCATCAGTCCGACACCGGTCAGATGCTGCCCCAGGCCGTCGTGCAGTTCCTGCCCGATGCGGCGTTGCTCACGGATGGTGAGATTGGTGACTTCTTCCTGCAGCTTCTGTACTTCCAGCGCTGCGGCCTGACGTTCGATGGCGTAGTTGATGCTGCGGGCAAGAATGCGGCCGTCTAAATCGTTCTTAACCAGATAGTCCTGTGCGCCCTTGCGGACAGCTTCCAGCGCCAGACGGTCGTCGTCGGCATTGGTCAGAATCACGATAGGCGTGCTTGGCGCCGCGGCCCGCATGGTGTTGAAAGTTTCCAGGCCTACGCTGTCGGGAAGCGTCAGGTCCAGCAGGATAACGTCGAATCTCTGCTGTGCGAACGCAGCCAGGCCGTCGGACAAACGTTGCTGCTCGTTGAAATGCACTTTCAGCCGCGGTACTTCCGAAAGGATTTCGCGGATCAGACGCATCGCGTAGGGGTTGTCGTCGATCGCGAGGATCTCGATCGGCTCATTCATCGTAGCGGCTCTTACAACTATCAATTAGGCGGCGAGTGGCGTGGGATATTCCCGCAATCGCAGCTAAGGGAAATTATCATGGTTTAAGACACCCGCCGCAACGGGCCTGCCTGTATCTGCCAAATTTCGCGAAGTAGAAGATTCGCACCCGCCCGGCGCATCAAGTAATATACGTCAGCCCGTTTATTCGCACCCTCTTGATATCATGTCTACCGAAATGCACAAGTTCGCTTTTTTCTGCCTGACCGCGTTGCTTGCTTCTTTGGCTGGTGTTGTCCACGTGCATGCCGCGGAGAAGCCGAACATTGTCTTCCTGTTTACAGACGATCAGGCGCCGTGGGCGCTGGGCGCCGCCGGGCACCCGCTGCTGAAAACTCCTCACATGGACCGGCTGGCGAAGGAGGGCGCGTATCTGCCCAACTCCTTTACGGTTACGCCCGTATGCAGCCCATCACGCGCCAGCCTGATGACCAGCCGTTATGGCTCTGAGCTGGGGATTCCTGACTGGATTCATCCGAAGAAAGAGCCGGAACTGGGCCTCGACCCGGCCACCGTGACCTGGCCGGAAGTGCTGCAAGCGGCGCGGTACAAAACAGGGCTGGTGGGCAAATGGCACTTGGGTCTACCCGATAAGTTTCATCCTACGAAGACGGGCTTCGACTATTTCATGGGCTTCCGTTCCGGCGGTAACTCTCCGGTGGATCCAACGTTAGAGATTGACGGCGTTAACAAAAAATTCAAAGGACTCACGCCCGATATTCTCACCACGCACGCGCTGAAATTCATCGATGCCAACAAAAGCGATCCCTTCCTGCTGTGCGTACACTACCGCGCGCCGCATGCCCGCTGGCTGCCCGTGGCGGAAGAAGACTGGGCGCCTTACCGCGATGCCGACCCGGCGCTGCCGCACCCGGACTATCCGGGCATTGATGGTCCGCGGGTGAAGAAAATGACACGCGAATACATGGCCAGCGTAGCCAGTGTCGACCGCAACATCGGCCGGATTCTGAAGAAGCTGGACGACACCGGCCTGGCGCAGCAGACCATCGTCATCTTCTCCAGCGATCACGGTTACAACATGGGCCACAATGGCATCTGGCACAAAGGCAACGGCCACTGGGTTGTAAAATCGCCACCCGCCGCCCACCCGAACATCCCCCGCGGTCAACGGCCCAACATGTACGACCTTTCGATCCGCGTGCCCACCATCGTCCGCTGGCCGAACGTCACCAAGCCCGGCAGCGTCATCAAACAGACCGTTAGCAATCTGGACTGGTATCCGACGCTGGTCAGCATGGGCGGCGCCAAGCTGCCCGAGGGCGAAACCATCCGCGGCCGCGACCTTTCCGCCGTCCTCGCCGGCAAAGCCCCGGCGGACTGGGACAACAACTTCTACGCCGAATACAGCACCGTACACCAGTCACGCACCCACATGCGGATGTATCGCACGCCCGAGTGGAAACTGGTCCGCGACTTCTTGAACGAAGGCCGCGACGAACTGTACGACCTGACCAAAGATCCGCAGGAACGCAACAACCTGATCGGCTCCGATTCGCCCGAAGTCAAAGCCGTCATCGCCAAGCTGCACGAAGCGATTGTGAAGCACATGAAAGAAAACGGCGACGCAGTGCTGAAAGGTAAATAACCTCACATACGAGGCCAGCCGTGTCCGATTTGAAGAACCCCAGGATTATTATCCTCAAAGGATTTCTGTTCCTGGGGCTGGGGATCTTCGCAGCCGGTCTACTCCTACTCTACGCACCAAGTCTCACCGTGGCAGCGTTGCTCGCGCTGGCCGTGTGGGCATTCTGCCGCTTCTATTACTTCGCGTTCTACGTCCTGGAAAACTACGTCGATTCAACCTACCGCTTCCGCGGCATCATACATGCCTTGCGTTTTTCAGCCCGGCGGCTGTGGGGAGGGAAAAGTGAGGCGACGGACGAGAAAAAATCGTCGTAGTGCAGTAGACCCGTGAGGCCTCGACTGAGCCCGCGCCAATCATTAGTTGAATTGATCGGACGCTGTATAATTATCGGGGAAGGGTTAGTATTCCGCGTCAACGATCAACGGGCAATTGCCAACTTCAGCAAGTTTTACCGTACGATGACGACCATCGGTTGTGTGACCCCTGGTCGAAGGAAGGCATGGCGAGCATGCCCTACCTAGACTGGCGGAAAGTGGGTAATTGATTCAGGCAAACCCCATGACGCGTACATCAATGATGTTCAGAATACTTACATAAGGCGAAACCAAGCAATCAGCACTGCTGGTTGGGAGGTTAATATAAGCGCAAAACTGAACGAGGAAGGCGTGCTGAAATTTTCGTTCAAAGGGGAACTGTTAATTAAAAATGAGCAATTCGTTATATGCCATTTTGTACTGTGTCTTATTGGTCATCACAGGGTATGGTTCACCTGCGTCATCAATCGATAACCCAATACTGAGCGGCAGTTCTGGACCATCCGTGTTGCGACCCAGTGCTGGCGACGAAATCAGGGGCGCTCGCGACATTCCATTTCGGTTCTGCCCGCCAGGCAAATTTCGCAAGGGATCGCCCGCTGACGAACATGGCCGGTTTCCAGATGAGAACCAGGTCGACGACTCTTTGGAATACGGATTCTATTGTGCTGAGACAGAGATTACACGTGCTGTGTACTTCGCCGTGATGAATGATCATCCTTGGGATCTGGAATTTGATGAGGATACGCGAAGGTACCCTGCAACACACATTACATGGACAGAAGCAGTCGATTTCTGTGACCGACTAACTAGGGAGGAGCATAAGTCTGAACGCCTCGCGCCAAGTTGGAAGTACAGTCTTCCCACTGAGGCGCAGTGGGAATACGCTTGCCGTGCGGGCACTCAGACAACCTATTCCTACGGAGACAGCCCTGACTACCTTCCCGAATATGCGTGGTTTGGAAGGCAGCCGAATAGCCCATCCCCCGTAGGTCTTAAAACAGAAAATGCCTGGGGACTGCATGATGTTCATGGAAACGTATACGAGTGGTGCTTAGATTTCTACCATGAGGATCATGGCAATAGTTTGACGTCAAAATTCAAAGTGCTGCGTGGCGGTAGCTGGTCCTCTGACGCTAGAAATTGTCGATCGGCGAGTCGAATGCGGATGCGACCCGACAAGCGTACACTGAATGCGGGTTTTCGGATTGTGCTTGTTCAAATCCCGTCGGTGGTAAAGAAATAAGAATGACTAGAGGGATGCAGAGCACGCTTCCTTTTCTTCCCGGATCACCGGCGACCGCAACCTGATCACCGACGATGGCACGTACACCTACGAGTACGACGACGAAAACAACCGCACGAAACGCACCGACGCCAGCGGCAATTATCTGACCTACGAGTGGGATCACCGCAACCGTCTGACCGCGGTCAAGCACTACAACAGCAGCGACGTGCTGCAAAAAGCTGTCTTCTACGAATACGACGTGTACAACCGCCGGATCACCCGCGAGCTGGATAGCAACGGCGACACCACCATCGACGAGGCCCTCCGCTTCGTCTACGACGAAAGCGGCAAGACCGATAGCAACGGCCACGGCCAACTCGACGACGTGGTCCTAGCAACAACATCGATCAGGTGCTGGCCGACGAAACATTCGACGCCTTCGGCAATATCGTCGATCAAAGTAATACCAGCCATGAACGGTCCACCCACCAGAAATTTGCCACAACAAGTAAGAGCCGCCGGAAGATAACGAAGATCGGTTATAGGGTCTAGCGGTCACAGGAAGGCATGCGGAGCATACCCTACCTCGTACTAGAACCGGCCGGAGATGACTCGCGCGGTTACGTTGGAGATGGCGGCGAGGGGTTCGGCGGCGAATTGCTCGATGATGCTGTTGTCTAGCAGGCTGAGGAAGAGCACTGTTAGCAGGAGCACGGCGATGGTGGATTCTGCGGTTGCGGTGAGGGCTTGCGAAAGCATCGCGCGGCCGGTTGCAGAGCGGGTGGGCGGCTTTGTGCCGGGGGTGGTGACGGCGCCGAGGACGCGGACGCCGGTGTGCACTTCGACATCTTCGACCGACGCCAGCGTGTTGAGATCGCTGCGCCGCGGCGTGATGAAGGCGACGCCTAAACCGCAGAACATTGCTGCTGCGGCAATGATTGCTGCCGTCATCATCGAGAATGGTTTTCCGCCGGTGCTGCCAATCACTGCGGGCGTGCGGGCTAGGTCCGGTTGAAGTGCGGGTGTCGTGGCTGCGTCTGCCAGCTTGGCTTCCAGCTGGCGGCGTGTCTGGCGGGCGTTGTTCAATTTGGTCGTTAGCGTGCGAAGCTTCACGGCATCCGCATCGGTCACGGCAGCTTCCGGCGTGGCTGGTGCAGGACGAGGCTGGATTGTTGCGGGCGCCGGTGTAGTGTCGCCACTGGGCGGCGTCAGTTGGAGGGCGCCGTCGCCTGCGGGCGGTTTGAATTCAAGATCCGTCGTGCGGGGTGTGCTTTTAAGGGCATCGCGGACGATGGCGATCTGACGATCGATTTTTTTCAACTGCTCGACGTTGGCGCCGGCCAGGTCACGCTGGTCGATGAGTCCGTTGAGCTGACGCAGCAGTTCGGTCCGCTGCGGATTGACGTCTTCGCCGGCTGAAGCTCCTTCTTCATCCTCAGCCGGCGATCCATCTTGCGGGGCGAAGTAGGCCGTGCGCGTGATGCTGCTTCCATCTACAGCGGGCAGGCGTGTGGGGATGAGCATCGCCCGGTCGCCCGTGGCGGCTCCGCCTGCAAACTTACGCTGGAGGAAGTCGTTCAACGCTGCCTGTGCCCGCGCTTCCGCTGCGCGGGCGGCGGCCAGTTCTGCCTCGCCCTTCTGCGGGGCGGCGCCCGTTGCGCCTGCTCCCGCAATCAATGCGGTCGTCACCGCATCCGCCACACGCGTGGCGTGACCTGCATCCGGGCCAAGGAACGTCACCTTGAGCTGCCGGGGCGAATCTCCTGCAACAACGCCCAGGCCCGCCTTCGTGCTGACGAGATCAGCCTGCGAAGGAAAATCGGCGCCGGGTGGCAGCGGCGCGGGGGGGCCTGCGTTGCGAAGAGCCGCGCGAAGCAGGTTATCGTTGCTGATGGCCCGGCGGATCGACGCTGAGTCGATGGTGGTGGAGGAGCCGGTCACCGCAACGGTGCTTACAGCAATATGCCCGCTGACAGGCGGACGACAGAGAATCAATCCCAACGCATACACCGCCACAGCGACGACGGTAAACGCGTACACTGGCTTGGGGGTGAGGGCCGCAGTGCGGCGCTTCGCGGTTGATCTGACTTCCGTGCCGGACATAATGCTAACGGGTGTCTCGTTAGAATAAGGGTGCAATCCATTTGCTTAACTTCTACTTCGACCCCCTAGCCTGTCAGCATTCACCAAACTAACATCCACGCCGTTTATACCAGTGGCGCCGGTTTTGCGGATAAGGTTATCTGCTGGTCTCTACCGCTTGCTGATCTCTGCCGGTAGACGTGATTTCCCCCGCCTTTGGTACTGAAGCAGAAAATATGTCTAAGCGGATTCGCCTGGTGCTGAACGGAAAGTCGCAGTTGAACGTCAACCGCGATCAGCAGGTGCGCAGCGCCGTTCTGGCGGGCCGTGCCGCCGGCGCCGACATCGATGTACGCGTTACCTGGGAAAGCGATCACGCATCTCACTTCGCCTGTGAGGCTGCGTCGCAGGGGTACGATACGGTGATTGCCGGTGGTGGCGACGGCACGCTGAACGAAGTGGTCGCCGGGCTGCTCAAAGCGCCCAAAGGCTGCGCCTTAGCAGTGCTGCCCCTGGGCACGGCCAACGATTTTGCGACTGGCGCGGGGGTTCCCACCGGTGATGTGTTCAAGGCGATGGACGTCGCGCTGCATACGCAACCGCAGCCGATTGATATCGGTAGCGTGGAAGGACGCGCGTTTATTAACGTCGCCAGCGGCGGCGTCGGCGCCGAGATTACGGCAGTGACGTCTGAGGAAAGTAAACGGCTGCTCGGCGGACTGGCGTACTTCATTACAGGCGTCGCATCGGCCGGCACCATCGCACCGCGACGGGTCAAGCTGCACGGCCCGGATTTCGACTGGACGGGCGACGTGATTGCGCTGACGGCTGCCAACGGCACGCAGGCTGGCGGTGGTTTTCAGGTAGGTCCGCAGGCGAAGCTTGACGATGGTCTGCTAGACATCATGCTGATTCCGGATCACCCGCCCAACCTGATGCTCTCTGTGCTGCAGGAATTGATGGAAGATCAACAGACGGTCAAACGCGAGCATGTTATCTACCGGCAGCTTCCGTGGCTGGAAGTGGAAGTGCCCAGCGGTTTTCAGGTTAATGTGGATGGCGAACCGTTCACGGGCGAACGCTTCCGTTTTGAGATACTAAAACGCCGCCTGCCCTTCCATCTGCCGGCGCCTTCATCCAGCGACCGCAACGACTGACACGCAGAAAAGTGATATATTACCGGCTGGTTCTATCCCGAAATTAACCGGTTTAAAGATATATTATGAAATGCCCTAACTGCCAGACGACCCTCCCCGAGGGGTCGCAATTCTGCAACCAGTGTGGAAGCAAAACCGTCGGAGGCGATCCCGTTTCCGGCGATCCAGCGTCCAGCCCACCGGCAAACATCAAGCCGCCCGCTACACAGCTTCGCGACGATGTTTCGCGCGAGGACCGTGCCGAAGAAGTCGACCGTGAGAAAACGCTGTGGGAAGGCGCCTATTCCGGCAAGAGCATGCTGGGCACATGGATCCTGGCCATCCTGGGCACCGTTGTCCTTTGCGCCGGCGCCGGAGCGTTGCACGTGACGCCGCTAGTTGCGTTCGCGCCGTTTATCTGGGCGATAACGGGCGGCGCCATCGTGATTATGTGGCTTTACCTATTCGGCCTGATGTTCTACCGCAAATGGTCCGTCCAGTACGAACTGACGGACCAGCGGCTGATCCACCGCGTCGGCATCTTAAGCCGCCAGACCTATCGCATTGAACTGCTGGACGTCGACGACGTTTCGTTCAAGCAAGGCTTTATCGAACGTATGGCGGGCGTCGGCTCTATCTTGATAACGTCCAGTGACGAATCACATCCAGAGCTTTGGCTTATCGGTATCAGTCAGGTGGAGCAGATCTCCGACCTTATTGACAATGCCCGCCGGAAGGAGAGGCGGCGCCGGGGTCTACATATTGAAACGATTTAGCCATCACGCCGCGGAATTCTCCACCGCTGATGTACCAGCCCTGTCCCACGCTCTTGCACCAGTGAATATTGGTTAGCAGACGGATATCGCCTTCGCCCGCCACGTTAAAGGTCAATATGACCTCGCCGGGCGGCAGTTCGATATCGTGCAGCAGGCCGACGCCCATGACGGATAGATCGCGGGAGAATCCGGTCATGCGGATGGGGCTGTCTCCGCCCACTTCGATGATAACGGGCTTAAAATAGGGCATCCGCAGTTTGCAGCGGTTGCCCTCGTCCGCCTTTGCTTCGATCAGGAGCGACTCCATCGCGTCCAGTAGCGCCAGTGCGCTGCCTACCCCATTGTCGATGATTGCCATTTGCTTTTCCTATGGCCAGGTGAGTTTGCCCATACTCCGCTAGAAACGTAGGTCACGGTCGGCCGGTGTCAAACGCAGTAAATATAGTGGGAACTACTTCGCAACAGGCCGCGTCTTAACAACCAGGCCTTACGTAAGGTG
Source organism: Pirellulaceae bacterium (assembly GCA_965233625.1). GTDB lineage: Bacteria > Planctomycetota > Planctomycetia > Pirellulales > Pirellulaceae. The sequence goes on along the minus strand of OZ247499.1, from coordinate 3,362,997 downwards.
CTGCCCGGTTCTTGCTTAGGAGTGGTTTAAGATGTTGCGTTCCCGCCAAAAATTTGCTGCTGTTGTCGCGGCAGGCTGTATGCTTACGGCGATTGTCGTCTGGCAGGCTGTCCATGCCGGTGATCCGGGGGATAGTCCGCGCGAAGCGCCCCCAGTAGCCGGACCAGACAAAGCCGGGCTTCTCAAACAACTTGGCGGCGCCGACCGCTACATCCTGGCGGTCAGCACCGATAAGCCGATGTATAAGCCCGGCGAAACCCTGCGGATGCGGGCCGTTATCCTGCACCACGCCACCCGCAAGCCTTTGCCAGAAGACAAGCAGACGGGCGTATCGATGACTGTCACTGGGCCCAAGGGCGACGTGGTTGCAGGCGGCCAGGGTGTGACGGTTGGTTCTGCTGCCGGCCTCTCCTGGGAAATCCCGAAGTCCACGCCCGGAGGCCAGTACACGTTGAAGTGCACAACGCCCGAAGGCTATGCACCAGCGGAACGCACGTTCGATATCCGCGTGTACCGCGCTCCGCGACTACGCAGTCAGATCAAATTCCTCCGCGATGGATACGGCCCCGGCGATGAAGTAACCGCCACGCTGGAAACCACCCGCGCGGAAGGCGGCGTTCCCGCCGGCGCAGCCGTAACGGTTATTGCCCGCGTCGATGGCGCCGAGGTGCACCGTGGACGCACGACGGTGGATGAGCAGGGCCGTTGCGTGGCGAAGTTCCCGCTGCCTGATCAGATTGCGCGGGGCGAGGGCGTACTATCGCTGGTGATTGAAGATGGCGGTGTCGTCGAAACCGCATCGAAGACGTTGCCCATTCTTCTGCAAACCGTCGATCTTTCGATGTATCCCGAAGGCGGCGAACTTATCGCCGGGCTTGAGAATCGCGTCTACTTCGAGGCTTTCACTCCTGCAGCGAAACCCGCCGATCTGGCAGGCGATGTTGTGGATCAGGAAGGCAAAAGCGTCGCCACTTTCCGCAGCGAGCACGAAGGACGCGGCCGGTTTGTCTTCACGCCCGCTGCCGGCGAAAAATACTTCTTAAAAATCACACAGCCTGCAGGCATTAAGACGCAGTACCCGCTTCCAGAGGTGTTGAAAGAAGGCGGTCTGTTGCGTAGCACTGCCGATGTTTATCCGGCTGACGCACCTATCCAGTTGCAAGTCGCCGCCCAGGGGATGAAGTCGGGGGTCGTCACGCTCTCGCAGCGTGAGAATCAGATCGCCAAGGCCACCGTGGATCTTACAAAAGAAGCAGCCACGGTGTCTCTTTCGCCCGCAGATGCTTCCAGTGGTGTGCTCATCGCAACGCTCTGGGACAGCACGGGCAAAAAGCCACTGGCTGAACGGCTTATCTTCCGCGAGTCTGCGTCGCAGGTGCGCATTAGCATCGAGCCTTCGTCCCAGCAGTACACGCCTGGCTCTACGGCCAGCTTGAAGATCCGCACGGTGGATGAAAAAGGCAAGCCCGTCAGCGCCATGGTCGGTCTGAATGTCACCGATGATAGCGTGCTTGAAATGGTTGACCGCCGCGAGCAGGCGCCAAGCTTGCCCGTGATGCTGCTGCTGGAAGGCGAAGTCCGCAATCTGGCTGATGCCCACGTGTATCTAGACCGGCAGAATCCAGAGGCGCCCGTCGCGCTGGACTTACTGTTGGGCGTGCAGGGCTGGCGGAAATTTGCTTACGTGAATATGGCGGACTTTCTCGGCAGACACGGCGACGGTGCACGGCGGGCGTTAGCACTGCGGATGCAGTCTGTGTCCGAACGCCGCGAACTGCTGATGCTCGATGGCATTGTCGAAGAGCTGGAGTTCGCCGCACAGGACAAAGCCGCTGCCGTAGTGGATCGAGACGTTGACGGTGAAGTGGAACTCGCAAAGGAAGCAGCGCCGGTCGCAGAAAATAAACCGGCAGACGCTCCACTGGCGCCTAAGAACGAACCCGCGGCAATCGCCGCGCAGCCGGCGCCGGTTGCCAGAGAGCCAGCCCCGGAACCAGCCGCATTCGGCGCCGCTCGGCCTGCCAAGCCGCTGCCGCCTTTGGAAAAAGAGCAGCGGCAATTGAGGAAGAAGCTCGCTGAATTTCAGGACCGGGCCAACCGGCGGAGGATTGCAGGAAATCAAGTTGCTCAAGTGCGGCGTGATGATTTTGTGGCGGTGCGTATTTATGCGCATGAGGTGCGTGCGGGGCGGCAGGCTGGGGAGCGGGTGGACTTTACGGAGACGCTGTTCTGGCATGCTGGTCTGAAGACCGATGCGAAGGGCGAAGCGACCGTGGAGTTCGGTCTGAATGATTCGGTCACCAGCTTCAAGGTGCAGGCCGATGCGTTTTCCGCAGCCGGGGCATTGGGCGCTGGGAGTGTGAAGATTGAATCGGTCGAGCCGTTCTACCTGGAGCCGAAGCTGCCGCTGGAAGTCACCGCGGGCGATCAGGTGGATCTGCCTGTGGCGGTGGTCAATGCGACGGATGCCGCGCTGGCAGGCGGTCAGTTGACCGTGACGGCTGGATCGGAGTTTCAACTGGCGACAGGTCAGCTGCCGGTCGCTCTGGCCGCCGGTGAGCGGGGCCGCAAGCTGGTTCGCCTCACGGCGCAGCCACACAACGGACCGGCAGCGTTGACGCTCCGCGGTTCGGCAGGGCCTTATGCAGACAGTGTGACACGGTCTGTCACCGTCGTGCCGCGTGGCTTCCCGATCGAAGACGGTCGCGGCGGGCTGATCTCGCCCGGTGATCTGGTGACGCAGGAGATTATCGTCCCTGAAGATTACGTCGCCGGCAGCATGAAGTCGCGGGTGGTGGTGTATCCGACCCCGCTGGCCAGCATGAACGAAGCTCTCGCGCGGCTTATCCGCGAACCGTACGGCTGCTTTGAACAGACCAGCTCTTCGACCTATCCGCTGGTCATGGCGCAGCAGTACTTCAAGTCGCATCAGGGGGTCGATCCGGCGATGATCGAGCGCAGCGCGGCGCTGCTGGACAAGGGCTATAACCGCCTGATTGGCTTCGAATGCAAAAGTGGCGGCTTCGAGTGGTTCGGCGCCGATCCCGGCCACGACGCCCTGACGGCCTACGGTCTGCTGGAGTTCACCGACATGGCGAAGGTGTCACATGTTGACACTGCGATGCTCGACCGCACCCGTAAGTGGCTGCTCAGCCAGCGGGACGGTAAGGGCGGCTACAAGCGGCAGACGCATACGCTGCACACGTGGCTGGCCGAGCCGGAGGTGCAGTACACCTACGACACCTGGGCGCTGCTGGAAGCCGGCGTCGATGCTGATATGAGCCGCGAAGTGAAGTGGGTCCGCGACACCGCGGAGAAGACCCAGAACACGTACGTGATGGCCCTGGCCGCCAACGTGCTGGGCCGCGCCGGCGATAAAGACGGCGAGAACCACATGCTGGATAAACTCGCCGGCAAGCAGCAGGAAGATGGTTCGCTCTCCGGCGCCACGGTGTCGGTCGTGGGCAGTGGTGGCGACGCGCTGAAGGTGGAAACGACAGCGCTGGCCGTATCGGCCTGGCTGAACAATCCTTCCTATGCGGCGAACGTCGAGAAGTCGATCCAGTTCCTGGCCGAAACCTGCAAGGCGGGCCGCTTCGGCAGCACGCAATCGACCGTCCTGGCCCTTCGCGCCATCGTCGCATACGACGCCAGCCGCGCGAAACCGAAGGCGCCGGGCACACTACAACTGCTGGTCGATGGCGAACCTGTCGGCAAACCCGTCGCCTTCACGGCAGACACCAAAGGCGCGATCGAGCTGCCTGCGATTGACACACTTCTGTCACCGGGTTCGCACAAGGTGCAGGTGCAGATGACCGGCGGTTCGCAGATGCCTTATAGCATCGCCGTCGATTACCACCGCGAACAGCCGGTAACTTCGGAAGCTTGCAAACTGCACATGCAGGTCAAGCTGACAGAGACCAAGCTGGTCGAAGGCGGCGCCACCGAAGCGATGGTGACCGTCGTCAACCGCACCAACGAAGACCTGCCTACGCCGACGGCCATCGTCGGCATCCCCGGCGGTCTGGAAGTGCGTCACGATCAGCTCAAAGAACTGGTTAAGGCGGGCAAGATCGCCGCGTACGAAGTGCTCGGCCGCGAAGTCGTGCTGTACTGGCGGACCCTGGCGAAAGAGGAACGCACCAGCTTCCCGCTGAGCCTGGTCGCCGCTATTCCCGGCCAGTACACCGCCCCGGCCAGCCGCGCGTACCTGTACTACACCGACGAGCACAAACACTGGACCCCCGCCCTGACCGCCGAGATCACCGCCCGGTAGCAGTCGCGTTGTCCAGAGGCTCGAAAACCCGTTCCTTCACACGCCAGCGTTTCACGACGCTGGCGTTTTTTCATAGGGGCGGCCCTGATGGTTAAGGCCTGTTGATTACGCGACGTATTTCGCCCGTTTTTTTGAAGGCAATAAACCGGTTACACTAAGGTGCCCCTTCCCTGGAGATCTTTCCCATGTCGAGCAGTTTCGATCCTTACCATAAATGGCTCGGTATCTCTCCCGCCGATCAGCCGGCGAACCATTACCGGCTGTTGGGGATTTCTAATTTTGAAAATGACCCGGATGTGATTGAAGCGGGCGCCGACCAGCGGATGCTGATGCTCCGCAGCCATCAATCCGGTAAGCACGCCACGCATAGTCAGAAGCTGCTTAACGAAATCAGCAAGGCGAAGATCGTGCTGCTCGATCCGCAGCGGAGGGCAGCTTACGACGCCGAATTGCGCACCGCTGTCGCCGTTAAATCAAAAGCCCAGGCGCCGGCGCCGCGACAACGCACTGCACCACAGCAAGTCGCCGCAGCGCCCGTTGCGACCGTGCCTTCCCATCCGCCTGTAAGTCTCGATCCGCTCCCGCCGATGACGCAGGATGCGTTCGCCAACGCGCCCGCCTTCTACCCTCAGCCGGTCCAGCCGCAGGCCACACCCCAGCCGGTCTGGACCGGGGCGCCACGCCGCCGCCGTAAGTCGATGTTTACGTCAGCCATGATGCTAATCATCGGCGCGGTGACGGGTATTCTGTTCCTGGGCGCCGTGATTGTCGTCGCTGCCGTATTCGCCATGACATACGAACGCGAAAGCGCAACGGGCGTGGCGATGGGTTCCCCGGTCAGCCCGTTCTCTTCGAAGAAGGCGGAAGAGCGTTCCACCGCGGACCGCATTCCCGTGTTCGAACGTGAGAAGGAAGACGCCAAGCCCAAACCCGTCGTTCCTCCATCGCCGGTGGAGGGAGCAGCGACAGAGACCCGCCGTGTCGATATTCCCGCGAACAAACGAGACGGCTATTCCGTTGGAGCACTGGCTAAAGGGCAGTCTATTCAGTTGCAGTATGTCACAGGAAAGTGGAAGGCCTGGGGGCGTCTGGCGGATATCCGGCCTGACAAGACAGACGGTCGTGGCGGCGATAAGTGCAGGGTGGCAATCGTAGATTTCGCCCGCGGGGAAACCGTGCTGGCGCTGTGTCCTGAAGGCACACAAAGCAATCCCTTCACGTTCACCGCGCTGGACGATATTCGAAACCTGGTTCTGCGGATCAACGACGACGATGGCGACTGGAGAAATCCGGGCGCCGTTACTTACGATGTTACTGTGCCAGCGGGCACGCGTTCTATCAGTCCTCCGCAGAGTCCGGCCGGTCCGCAACCTGGCGGCATCCAGGCGGCCTTCCTGGTGGATTCAACAGAAACCGCTTCGCTGAAGCCGGGACTCGTGATGCAGGAGTATGCCGCGCTGCCAAATCAGTCAAACTCGAAAGGTCCTGACTATATGGCGTTCGTTGAACAAAAAGGAACTCCGCAGGTGATCGGTTCGGTTGGAAACTGGCAATACGATCAGTTGCACAACGCCGTCGCAAGCGGTTTTTTGAAGATCGACCAGCCCGGCGAGTATCAATTCAATTCCAACAACTTTTACGACCGCAACGCGCTTTGGATAGGCGGCCGGAAGATCTGCGGTTTCCGCGATGGCGAGGGCAACATCGTCAAGGTGCAGTTACCGGCGGGTTATATCCACTTCACAAGCGTCGGGTATGTGGCCGCACGTGGTTCCGTGAGAGTGAAATGGATACCGCCGGGCGGCAACGCGCTGTCGCCGCTGCCGGACAACTTGCTCTTTCACCTGCCCGGCGAGACAACCGGCGACAGCGGGAATACGCCTGCAGCGCCCGTTGAAAGCAAACTGGCGGATCTGCGGCCCATCTCGAAGGTTGAGTCACGCCTGCTTGAGATTGGCGACCCGGCCAAACCGCTTGACTGGAAACAGATTCCCGCGGAGCTAAGCGGCGGCGTTGCCCGGATCTACGATCAGAAATACAACAAGTACATGGGCCGCGTTGAGTTTGAGATTACCGAGCCAGGCATGATCTACGCCATCGGCCACTTCAAAGATCAGGGAAGCCGCGGCACATGGAACAAAGAACGCTGGTTGCCTAAAGACTTTCTGGCCAACGGCTGGACCGAGCTGAAGGAGAAGCTGATCCGGCAGGACGGCGTCGAATACACGGTCTATGGCAAACACCATCAGCCGTCCAAAGACTTCCGGCTGCGGGTCAACAAGTATCACATTCCTCTGATCATCTGCCGCGCCGCTTCCAATTAACGCCGCGGTGCTTCTGTGACCTGAATGTGTCACATAAGGAATTGCGATAAAACGCCGCTGGATTTTAGCAGCATATAGAGGCCGATAAACGGCAGGCTGTACAGCGCGATGACGCCGATCATGGCGAAGACCACTTTCCCCATACTGCACCTTTGGGCAATGGCAACCGCGTCCGCCGTCATCAGAACGAAAATGAAAAGGCCCATCAGCCCGGTGCATCCACCCACTAGCAGCACAAACAGCGGCTCCGGAATCAGCGATAGCAGTTGCAACGGGATGAACGCCACCACGAACGAGCCGTACATCAGCGCGCAGGCACGGATGGTCGCCTGAGCGCCGTAGGCTAGTTTCTGCATGTTGGCCAGCAGGAAGTGAAGCACCGCTGCGTTCACGATCACAACCAGTGCGGAGACGATGGGGCCAAGCATCCGGAAACCCGCCTCGATCTGAAACTGCTGCAAGGTCGCGGCCTGCGGTGCGAAAATCAGCAACTGGGCCGCGGATATCATAAACCCTGCGACGGCGGAACTCACGCCCGCCGTGAACATGAAGGCGAACGGTGAGAAGACGCCGCCTGACTTCCGCATCTTTGAAAATGCTGTTTCGCGATTGAAGAGAACCATCAGCACCGTCGGCAGAAATCCCATCAGCCCGTGGTGGTCCCACGGCACGCCAGAGTTCTCACCGCCGCGCTTTTTAACTGCCTGGGTCACCGCCTCCGTCGCGGCAGCAAACTGCTCGTCATCCAGTTCCGTTTCAACGCGACACTTCACGCACTTCAGACGTTTGCCCCAAGGGTCTTCAATAAGTTTCAGAGGATGCTTGCACTCTCTACACAACAGCTTGGTCTGCGTCATAGTCGCCCCGCCGCGGTGAACCCAATCAGTAGATGTAACAGCAGCACTATAAAAGGTCAGAGCATCGTAGGGAAATCATCTGCACCCACGTAAGGCAGCTATCGAGCTGCGTCCCTTTCCGCCACAAGCCTGAAGCTAGTAACACTTGTCCTGACAGCCTCAGATCCGTAGACTGGTGGGTATTTGTTCACCTTTATACGGGGCTGGCTTCGATGGCGAAAGACAAAGCAGCAAAGAAACGGAAAAAGGCAACACGAGATGCACAGCGTCGTAGAGAAAGCGTAAAGCGGCAGGTCGAAAATGAAGAAATGAGGCAATGGAAACAGAAGGCTCCGTACATCAAGCAAATCCTAAGAGCCAGAGGCCACGATCTCCCCTTCTACTACTACCTCGATTCGTTTGAATCCGTCTTCAAACAGGTGGCTGATAAAGCTGTCGAAGAACATCCAACATTGCTAGGCGTTCATGAGACTAGCGCCAACAGCCCTGATGAGAACTTCTGGCAGCCACTCGGCTATAACGATCTGACCCAAATTTTCTACAAAATAGATGACTCATTTGCGGACTATGGCAAGCTCGCCGGAAAAGGTAAAGCCACGCTAGAAGGTGGGATGACATCGTTCAGGAATGGCGACGGTGAACTACGCAGCATTATCACCGTCGCCAAGAATCCGCCAACAAAAACACTGAACAAGGACATGAAGTACAGCCTGAAACTTGCAACACTGTTCCACGAGATAGGTCATGTAATCGACTTGGAAGAAGGGATCAATTTCAATCAAGACGATGTAAGTCTAGATGTAATTGAAGCAGAAGTTTACGCACACTTGCACTGCTTTGAACAACTAGCGCAGTGGAACATGGTCATGACTTTTGAAACTTTGCGAGAAGGCTTGCGTGACGCCATTCCGAAGGGTGGTTATCAGGCGAAGGTTTCAACACTTGTATTTGAACGGTTGCCAGATTACGAAATGGTAGACTGGCAACCGTTGCTGTTTGACGTGGAACCGACAAAAGAAGAAGCAAAGCTGATTGGTCCACAAGGGCAACGAATTCTAGGCAAAGAATGAAGTAAATTTGCCGCTTTTGAGTGAATCTCCAGAAGTTGTAAAATTAACGTACATCAGTTCAGCAGTCACCTAATTTCGGTCAGATGATGTACGAAAAAGCCGCAGAAATTGCCACCGTTGCAAGTTCGATTATTGGGCTGATTGCTTTGTTAGTTGCAGTCTTTGCTTGGCTATTACCAGATTTTAGGCTGACTTTGTGGCAATGGTACTTGTCGTTTACGCAGACAGAGCCACAACGGCAGGCAGAGGCACAACAGCAACAGGCAGAGCCACAACAGCAAGCAGAGCCGCCTTTTGAATGGCCACATGGACGGACTCCGAACAAGATCACATGTCCGCCATGCAAAGGCAGCGGTAACAACTGGAATTGCTACGAATCAACGTGTTATAAGTGTCATGGACGAGGCCATATCTACACGCTAAGGGTAGGTCAGCCAAGGTGCAGACCGTGCAAGGGCACTGGCCGCAAGAATGGCCGTTATGAAAAAGAGTGTCCTGTGTGTAGTGGCTTCGGCCTCGAACCTTTTGAATTTGATGACATCGACGCCCTGCTTCCACAACCGAAAACCGGAAGTAACTGACTCTTCAACCATTCAAGATGTTTCAGTAATCGTAGGGCAGGCTCTGCCTTCTTCCTTCACTGTCGTAGTCGAAAGACCTAGCAAAGGTCCAACTGGCTGAATTTTCCCTCACAAATTGCTGATGAGTTCGCATGCATTGCCCGGTCTAGTTGTTTACGCTTGCCACTAAGGTAGGCAGGCAGAGCTAACGAAGCCCGACATGCGTTAACCCCTCGTACCTATCGGGGCTGTACCTGGCTGCCGTACAATATGGCGCAGTTGTTTATCTACGGGCGTTTTTCTGCGGCGGGTTATGCTTGCGAAATTGAAGACATTTTCGTTGCTTGGTATTGAAGCTTTGCCCGTTGAGGTGGAGGTGGATGTCTCGCCGGGGGCGTTGCCGAAGACGATTCTGGTGGGGCTGCCAGAGGCGGCGGTGAAGGAGAGCACGCACCGGGTGGAACGGGCGATGGTGAACAGCGGCTTCATGCGTCCTTCAGACCGGGTGGTGATTAACCTGGCGCCGGCGGAGCTGCCGAAACAGGCTGCGTCGTTTGATCTGCCGATGACGCTGGGGCTGCTGGCGGCAAGCGGGCAGCTTGTGTCGGACCTGTTTGAAGATTATGCGGTGGTGGGCGAGCTATCGCTTGAAGGGCTGACCCGGCCGGTTAAGGGCGCCCTTTCGATGGCGATGCGGGCGGCGCAGCAGGAAGGTTTGCGGGGCATCGTTACGCCTTCGGCCTCGGCTGCGGAAGCGGCGGTGGTGGAGAATGTGGAAGTGATCGCGGTCGATTCGCTGGCACAGGCCGTGGCCTTCTTCGCGGGCGAATTGGAGATAGATCCGCAGCCGTCACGCATCGAAAAACTGTTCGACGAGTACGCCCGTTACGAAGACGATTACGCCGACGTCCGCGGGCAGGAGATGGCCAAACGCGCGATCACGATTGCGGCCAGTGGTTCGCATAATTTACTGATGCTAGGGCCACCGGGCAGTGGTAAGACGATGCTGGCGAAGCGGGCGCCGACGGTGTTGCCGGTGCTGACGGCGGGCGAATCGATTGAGACGACGCGGATTTATAGCTCGATGGGGCGGCTTGAAGCCGGGCAGCCGTTGCTGGCCAAGCGGCCTTTCCGCGCGCCGCATCATACGATCAGTAACGCGGGCCTGGTGGGTGGCGGTTCAATACCGACGCCGGGTGAGATTTCGCTGAGCCACAACGGGGTGCTGTTTCTGGATGAGTTGCCAGAATTTAGCCGGACGACTTTGGAAGTGTTACGGCAGCCACTGGAAGATGGCATCGTGACGATCTCGCGGGCGCTGAACTCAAGCACCTTCCCGGCGGACTTCATGCTGATTGCCGCGTTGAACCCGTGTCCGTGCGGCTTCCGCAGCGACCCACGTCGTGACTGTCACTGCACCGTGCCGCAGATTGAACGCTATATGAATAAGATCAGCGGTCCGCTGCTGGACCGTATTGATCTGCATATTGAAGTGCCTGCCGTCCCGTTCAAAGAACTCAGCAGCCAGGCGACGGGCACCAGCAGCGCGGAAATGCGGGAGCAGGTTATTGTGGCGCGGGCCATTCAGGAAGAACGTTTCGCTGGCAGCAACACGCGTTATAACGCGCAGATGAATACCCGGCAGATCCGTGAGTTCTGCAAACTTCAGCCCGACAGCATGGAGCTACTCAAAGCAGCCATCAACGAAACCGGCCTGTCCGCCCGCGCCCACGACAAGATCCTCCGCGTCAGCCGCACCATCGCCGATCTGGAACAAGCCCCAACCATCGCCGCCCACCACGTCAGCGAAGCCGTGAACTACCGCATGCTAGACCGGCAGATGTGGACGTGAGTTTTGTGGGGGGGGCATGAGAGACGTTAACTCTGAGGCAACGGCAACGTGCTTCTGCATATCTATGATTTCGCGCCGCATGGAACGATATACCTTCCCAACGGGTTGAAGAACTACCAGACGCGGACGCCGGTAGTTGTTGCGTTGTCTGATGCTGATTCGGACCGCCAGGAATCGCACCTGTATTGCGTTAACAATGGTTACTGCAACTGGCTGAATGCTGCCGTTGTTTCTGATACCTGCGATAGCGTGGCTACCCAGACCGAAGAAACGCTCGTGGCGGCGTTCAACGAAGACTGCCGGCACGGAAACTGGCTTCATCGCATGATGAACTACCGCCAGGAATAAGAACGTCAGCGCACAGAAAAGCCCGGCGTCTGATGAGGAGCCGGGCGTAGGCAATAACAATCAACTAACGTGTCGCTAGTTGTTATTGTTGTTATTGTTGTTGTTGTTGTTGTTGCCGCCGATGCCGGTGCCGATGCCGCCGCCATTGGAGTTGCCAGAGTCACCGGTGGCGAAGTTAAAGGTGAACACGTCGCCGATGCCGGAGAAGAGTGGCGTTGAGGTGATGCGTACGTAGCGGCGATCTGCGGAGACAACGCCTGTGGTGGTCATATTCGTACCTGCTGGGAAGGTTTGAATAACCGGGCGGAAACCGCGATCGCGTCCGCGACGGCCGCGTGGGTCACGGCTGCCAGTGACACCACCGCCAGTGCGACCATCTTTCTTGGCCTTCAACTGGGCTGATGCGTACGAGCGTGTGGCCTGTGAATTTTCGACCAGAGCAAGCTGCTGCGTCAGCACAGCGCGGCTGATGTTCTGCTGGTTCTGGGCGATGGCCTGCACCTGATGCGAGTCCAGCGAATCCTGACGGCGGCCGTCCTTCAGTTCGAAGATGACCAGAGCGTCTTTGTCTGCCAGTGGCAGGTACTGCATCTGCTTGAACTGCGCCTGGGTGCCGGCGTGGGTGGTGACTTCAACCTGAATCTTGCCGGCAGTCACGTCGCCCCAGGCGCGACGGATCAGTACGCGGTATTCACCGCTGAAGCCTTGCGGGCAGATGTAAGTTTCGGAGGAACCTGCGGTGGTGGCTTTGCTCTCGCCTGCGAAAGCGTCGCTTACCAGCACACCACCAGAGATGGTGCGTGGCGTGCGGAACGAGCAGACGGTGCCTGCCGGTTCTTCCACAATCACATCGACGTCGGCGTCGCCCGTCCAGGTGACCTTTACAATCACGTCGCGACGACGGGCCATGCTGATGCGTTCTGCCAGCTTCTTGGCTTCTGCAGTGTTGCCTTCCTTCTGATAGGCCAGCACCATGGCTTCCACCGTTAGTGCGGCGGTCTGCTCAATGTTGGCCTGTTCTTTCGGCCAGGCGCGGCTGAGGATGCCCAGGCACGCCCACTCTTTGCCTTGCGAATCGTTCAGACGCTTGGCAGCGTCGAGGCCCTGAATGTACGGCTCAGGGCGTGATGGATTCATCGAGGCGACTTCTTGAAACAGTTTCAGTGCACGCTGATCAAGGCCGATGTTCGACATGTAAAGTGCGGCGAACATGATGTCGTCCGGGTTGTCGCTGAAGTCTACGGCTGACATTAACGCCCGTTCGATTTCGCTTTTGGGCTGTCCACTGGCCTGCATGGCAAGGCCCAGAGCCTCGTACATCCAAGGCTGCGGATAACCGGCGACCAGGGCGCCTTGAATCACGGCGCTGACTTCTTCGTACTTCTCACCATGCATCAGTTCACGCACGGTCTGACGGACGCGAGCCGGATCCTGTTTGCCTTTGGCGAACAGAGCTTTCCAGGCTGCTGCGACGGTCTGACCCGGTTCGGGCTTAACTTCCAGAGCTTCAGCACGACGCGTGACGCGTGGCGTGTGACGCTCGATAACGGGCTTGCCGGGCTGTACTGCCGGGGCAGCAGGCTTATCGCGGGTGAGGGTCAGGTCTTCGGTAACTTGCATGAAGCCGCCACCGAAACCGCCACCACCGAAGCCACCGCCACCAAAGCCGCCGCCACCGAAGCCGCCGTTACCGCCGAATCCGCCGCCGCCGAAGCCGCCCTGACCGCCACCACCAAGACCGCCGCCGAAGCCACCCTGACCGCCGAGGCCGCCACCGAGTGCGAACGGGTTGGCGCCAGCCTGATTGCTAATTGGCAGCACCAGGTCGCCCACAGGATATACCTTGGTGACCAGCTGGCCTTCAGCTTCTTCGGGCGTGGTGATCTGCAACACTTCGTCGCGGATAATGTAGGTCAGCTCCATTTCCTTCAGCATCAGCCGCAATGCAGAGCGAAGCGAGATGCCTTTCAGGTTACGGGTGACAGGCGTATCGGAACCGATGCCCACGCCGTCGAGGGCGGGCTGATCGATTTCGATCTGAATGTTGTGCAGGTCTTCCAGGTACTCAATCACGTCGACCAGCGGCGTTTCGATAAACTCCAGCGTGGTGTTGTCGTCCAGAGCCTGGAAGATTTTCTCTTCGGCCGATCCACGCTGGGCGAGGTCGATCGAAGCGTATTTCTTACGACGCAGGGTCAGTTCTTCCCAAAGTTCCGCATCGGGGTAGACGATTGGCGGTTCGTCGGGGAATGGTACGTGAGCCGCTTCGACCAGGAACAGTGTGTCGACAAACTTCTTGTGACGAAGTTCGCGGAGCGCCATGATCTTGCGGACGTTGCCGGTGAAGCGAGCGTAGTAACGGGCCAGTTCCGGCACCGGATCGTAAGGAGCCAGTTCCGTCACCTCAGCGGCGACGTTTACTTCAGCTTCTTCGTAACGGCCTTCTTCCATCAGCGAGTTGAACCGCGACATCAGCTGCGTAATCTTCTTACGCTTGCGGTCCATCTCTTCGACAAGTCGCTGGCGGTCGAGTGCTTCGGCGCGGCTCTGTTCAATCAGGGCGCGGCGTTCAGCCTGTTCCACTTCTTCACGACGGGCACGCCGTAGGGCCTGCGTAATCTTGTGCCGCAGCTGCTGACGTACGCCCGAAGGCAGGTCGGTGCTGCGTTCGATACCTTCCAGCAGAACCTTCAGGTCTTTCTTGGCGCCGGCGGGATTATCGACCATTTCTTTGCGGGCGGCTGCCAGCGAATCTTCGGCCTGGGCCTGAATCTGGTTGGCCAGGACGGCACGCTGGGCTTCGATGGAGTCCATGAAGTCACCACCGCCACCGAACAGTTCCTCGTTATCAGCCGGTGGGAAACCGCCAGCGTCGACAGCTTCTTGCAGCAGTGCTCCGTCCTGGAAATTCACCAGACGCAGATCGTCTTCCAGACCTTCACCGCCTGCGGCAGGAGCGCCACCAGCAGCCGGTGCAGCTTTGCGGGAGGCAGCGTTGCGAAGCGCCAGAGCGCTGGGGTTGCTTGGATCGCTACGAAGGGCGGCGTCAGCCAGCTTCTTGGCGTCAGCAGCATTGCCGGTCGCCAGTGCCTGACGGCCGATCTTCGACAGATTGCGGGCGCCTGCCACCATCGCGCGGCCGGCTTCACGCAGACCAGCCGAGCCCAGCGTTGGCAGGCTCAGGCCGTTGTCGTCGCGGACCATTTCCACTAGTTGTGGCAGGTAAGAGAATTCTTCGTTGGAAGGACCGGCTTTGACCTGCCATTCCAGGTTGACGTTCTTGCCAGCCGCAACAGCGGTTGCTTTGACCGGCATTGCAGTGCGGGCGCCATTCTTCAGGCGGCCGATCACAATGGTGTCGCGATCGCTGCGAAGTGGCGGCAGGTTGCCGGGCAGCACTTCATCAAACTGTGCGGGGAAGGTCGCTGACTGTGGCCAAGCGACGGTTCCGTATACGGCGGAGATCATCGCGGCGGCAGCTTGCTTAGAAGCCTGCGGGGCCGACGAGTCTACGTACACCATGCCGCCGGTCTGGTTGGCCACAGCGGCCAGCAGATGGATGTCGCGGCGGGGGCCAATGGCGTAGCTGGAGAACGAGACACGGCTGTCTTTCAGGTTCTTGACCAGCGAAGCGAATTCACCCGTTGCCAGCCAGTTGGCGTTGCTGACACCATCGCCGATGTAAACAACGTGCCGCGAAGGAGAATTCGAGCCTTCGTAGGCTTTGGCGGCAGCCTTGAGAGCTTCGGCCATGTCAGTTGAACCCAGCGGTGTGCGACCCTTCAGCTTGGCCAGCGCCTGAGTGGTGGCTTCGCTGCGGGCTGCGTGGAATCCGTTGGCCGTGCCTGCTGGCGACATGGAAGTCGCATTCAGGTCAACGGCCATGATTTTCACCGTGTCGGACTTGCCAAGACCAGCCAGAAAGGTGTTGAGCGCGGAAGTGGCGTCTTCGTGATACAACCCAGTCTGGCTGGCGGATGTATCGAAAAGCACCACAATTTCACGCGACGGTGCCTGAGGCAGATTAGCTCCGGGCGAAAGGCTGAGGGCGAAGTGTGTCTCGCCGCTTGCCTGTTTGTACGTCGCTAGTTGAGCCGCGGGGGCGTTGCCTGGTTCCGCACTGTTGGCGATCGAGGGAAAACCCGCGAAGCAAATCGCCAGCACGGCTGCGCCCGCTGTCCAGAAAGGACTGCGTCTGGTCATAGCAGAAACTCCAACCACAAAAATTTAGTAATAAGGACCGTTCTGTTCCGGTTCCTCTGACGGCTAAAGCCAGCGGAGTTCGGTCCTGCCTTGCTTAAAATAACATCGGCGCAAAATTACAGCCGATATCCATCAGTTTATTCACCACTAACCGCCTATGCCACAGAAAAACGCTTATTTTTCGCAGCCTCGCGCCGCTGACCGCCTGTTTGGCAGCGTCGCACGACGTCAGTGAGCTTCTGGCGGGTGTATCGTTCTGCTACATCAAAGCCCGAGTGGCTCTTCAAGGTGTTGCAGACTGAACAACCCCACCCAAATGCCGCCCTCATACGCTACACCAGGCATCCAACGCCCGGCATCACGCAACAAGAGCAACGGCACTGGAAAAAAGTTTACGTTTTTTTAAGAGGTCCGGCGCAAAACATTCGCAAACTCACGTGAAGAACACCGTAGATAGCCCGGATATCCCTAACTGCCCAGGGTGTTGCATGCGGATGATTGGCTTCACCCTATTGAATCGAAGCTAGTTAGTTGAGAACTATGAGGTGACGTGGATACGCCGTTGATGATGCTGAATTCCAACCAGCCTCTCCAGGTGCTTCGTGACGCTGTGAAAAAGACTGGCTATCCGCTGGCGCGACCCCTTTGACTTTCAAAATTCTGGTAGACCGACGATGTACGCAGATTACGAACCTATTGGTGTGGAATTCATCAATGGATACCTGGCTCCACTGTCGTTGTTGATGGACTATTTAACCAACGAGGTTGGTTTCACCTATTTTTTCCGCGAACTTCCAACTGATAATGAGACTCCCCTTGTTGAGAAAGTGCGTGAAGAGCTTCGTGATAGCATCGTCGCATTCAATCGGATCAATCGTCGTGAATTTGCAATGGAGCAGTTCGACCGGTTGTTACGTGATGAGTGCTGGCTGGACCCGCTGCCGCTTTGGCAAACCGAAATTGCGAAAAAACTCGACCCATGGATGGGAAAACCCATCGCTGAGGGAATGAAGAAAACACGTGCTGAGTCAGTGTGGCCATCAACATTCATTGCCGATGATTTTGCGGACCTGCTAGTCCAGTTCTTCGGAAGCCGTCCTGTTGCGTGTTTCACCCTTGAGGGAGGCGTCAAGTCGGAACTCTACATCCACTGGGGTGGACTGGCGTACGACGACTTTTTCTTTGATGCCGGGGATGTGCAATACCACCTGCATTTTGATCTTTGTGACTGACGAAACTGCTTTCCGGCCCCTTGTGTTTGTATGATCACTGTTGAAGAGCCAGTCCTATTGCACGAAATTGAATACCGCTCGTCTGGATCACGAGAGCCGCGGGACCTGACGCTGCAGATTTTCACCGTGCGTTACACGGCCTCGAAAGACTGTGCCCCAACCTTTCTTGCCGCTGCTGACCTGCAAGGAAGAGAAAAGCTCGACAGCAACCGGCTGTTGGGAGAATTGGCTGCCGACGAGATCATCGCCTTGCAGGAACTTGGCGCCGTGCCCGCGTGCGATTTCTGCCTGCTCTGTGGCGACTTCTACGATTACCCTGACTTCCGCAAACTGGGCGGAACGGGAGATGTAACGTCGGCCATCAACGCCCTCTCAAAGACGGCTTCAAAGACGTTTGCTGTTCTGGGCAACCATGATGAAATTCAGGAATCCGAGTTGGAGCCGCAGGTAACGATCCTCGACGGTGATGCAGCTGAATTCGAATCTGTGACCATTGCCGGCGTCTCGGGAATTGTCGGCAATCCGAGGCGGAACAATCGCAAGACCGAGCCCCAGTTTCTTGAAGCGGTCCAACGATGCGCGAATGCCACGCCGGACATTCTTCTGCTGCATCAGGGACCCGTGGGGCCGACGGAAGACGAGCTTGGACTTTCGGCAATAAATGACATCCTCAAGAAACCCAGCGACCTGCTCGTCATGTTCGGGCACTGTCATTGGACACAGCCGTTTTATTCCGAAGGTCAGAATCTAATGTGTAACGTCGATGGCCGTGTGCTCGTATTCGTGCCTTCGTAAGAAGGTTCATATGCCGGGACACATGTGTACTACTTCTGGTGAGTTTTGTCGACGCTTACAAGCCGGTTTGTCTTTTTGCGTGTGCCTTCTGATTTGCGGCGTCACTCGTCGGAGATGTAAAATCATGCGACCCAGGCAGGGTGACGTGGGCGTTATCAGTAAGGAGTTGCAGGTGGAACTGATTGATGTGATTCGTGAGCTGTACACTGCGGCGATGGAAGTTCCGGAACCGTATGACGACCTCTCCCCGGAAGATCAGTCGCATGCAAACCAGCTTCTTAGCAGATTTGAGAACCTGCAAGATGTGCACGGTGCGTTGCCTTACGCGGAACTACTGCACCCGATGCTCCTCAGTAAGAATGGACGTTATGAAGAAGCACTCGCCTTGACCCGCGAATGTTTTGAGGTGGCGCCAAGTTGGGAATCGGCAGTTGCTTACGCCAATGCCGCCCGTCGCGCAGACAACCTCGACCTGGCGGTGCAGATGTTCTCGGCAGCTTCGCAGTACGACCCGGAAGACGTGACGTGCTGGCTCGAAGTAGGCGACATCCACCTGGAACGTGAGATGTATTCCGAAGCCTTAGCTGGCTACGAAAAAGTTCTCGAAACAGATAGCAGCCATCCGTGGGCGCTTCCTTCCGCCTTCTACTGTCGTCACCAGTTGGGGGTTGAGGGGAATTGGCTCGCCAGCCTCAATGAAGTCGCGAACCAGGAAGGTTGCACTTGTGGCCTGGAAGGCTGTCTGACAGGCCTATTCGGTGGTTACGGGTCTTCCGATGCGATTGGAAGGGCACAGTATCTGCTAGCAAAGTCGGGTTAACCGTAAGTCACGCCAGAAGCTGATACCGGGCCCACCAGACCTTCCGCCATCTGGGAGGGATGAACGTGGTGTTTGCTAAAACGGGCGACGGGCACTATCAGTTACGTGCCATCCCGTAATTTGTGCGGGTTATGCGGATCGATGTGAAGCCTGCTGCAAATTTTGCCGATTGTAACGGATGACAGGGTTGTAGCGCTGGGGCCGCGTGTGTGGCAGCGGCGGCTCCGCCCGGTAGGATCCCCCCGCAGTTCCCGGCATATTTGCAGGAAATCACATCCATGTACGAATCCACATTCGACCTTAAATCCCGTCCGTTCGCTTCGACGCCCCAGGTCGAGTGCTACTTCCCAGCCTCGGCGATCGAGCAGGCGCGGCAGACGCTAGCACGGACCATCGACCGCGCGGAGGGACCTGGTTTTCTGACCGGGCCGGCTGGCACCGGCAAATCGCTCGTCTGCCAGTTGCTGGCCGAAGAATTCCGTGGCAAGTTCGTCGTGGCCATGCTCAGCACCGCCCAGCTGACTTCCAGCCGCGCCCTGTTGCAGAACATTCTGTTTGAACTGGGGCTGCCTTATCACGATGGCGACGAGAGTGACCTGCGGCTACGGCTGACGGATTACCTGGAGCCTAGTGCTCAGTGCCCGCATGGCATGCTGCTACTGGTGGACGAAGCCCACATGCTGCCTCTGGCCGTGCTGGAGGAAATCCGTCTGCTGACGAACATGGCACGGCAGGGTGCGCCCCGCGTGCGGCTGGTGCTTGCCGGCGGCCCTGATCTGGAAGAGCAGTTCACCAGCCCGAAGCTGACATCGTTCAGCCAGCGTATTGCCGCCCGGTGCTACCTGCATTCCTTCAACCGCGAAGAAACCAGCGACTATATCAAGCACCACATCCGCCACGCGGGTGGTGACGCCGGGGGCCTGTTCACGCCCGCTGCCATCGCGGCTGTGTACTCCGCCACCGATGGCATTCCGCGGCTGGTCAATCAGGTCTGCGATCACGCGCTGATGTTGGCTTCGTTAGGCGGACATCCTTCGATCAGTGAGGACGCCGTGCAGGAAGCCTGGTCCGATTTGCAGCAGTTGCCAACGCCCTGGCAACGCGATGAGCAGCCACAGAGCGTGATCGAATTCGGTTCGCTGTCAGACGATGACACCACCTACATCGAAGATCCGGTCGCCGCCATCGAAGACATCCAGCAGCAGATCAACAACGTGACCGAAGACGCAGCGGCTGAAGACGACGCTAGCGCGGAACTTCCCGCGCCGCAACCAGCGGTAACAGAACCAGCCGCTACAAAGGCAGCTGCAAAACCTGCCACAAAACCAGTCGCGCCGGTTTGCGTAGAAGCGTTCACGGAAGACTACGAAGAAGAAGAACTGGTGATTGACCATTACTCGGCCATGACAACCGGCTTCCCGAAAGCAACTCCCGCCGAGGAATCGCCAGAGGCAGATGAAGCTGAAGTTCAAACGGAAGTCGCAATCGAGACCAGCGCTGAAATTGAATCGCACGTAGAGATCGATTCCGTCGACGAGCAGCCCGCGTTAACCGTGTGCAAGCTGCCCGAAACAGAGTGCAGCCACGAAGACGAAACCCCAGCGCTTGAATGTGTGTCGGCCCTCAACGACTGCGATAGCGAAGCTGAAACGGCTGAGGCGCCAGCGACCGTTGTCGAGCCGGAACCTGCTGAAGTCGAACACTACGAAGAAGCAGAGACGGTTACGGAATCCGTGGACCCTGCGACGGACGAAGCGGAATACGAAGCCGATGACGAAGCGATGAAGACCGTCGAATTGCCCGAAGGCTTCCCGGTTATCGGCTACGTTGCAGACGAAACTAGCGGCGAACTGGCGGACCCGGCAGACGATCCCGTCATGCCCGAATTTGCACCGCAAGGCGGCCCCGATGGACCCGGCGAAGACGAAGAGCAAGCGGCTGAACAGGTGCAGACGGGGGAAACGTCGCACAACGCCGACGACGAGTCCGTTTCGCTGGTCACCATTGCGGGCGCCGATGCAGAGCCTATCGCGGGGGAAGTGTCGAACTTCGCTTTGCCCGCGCATGATGATCGCGACCTGATCATCGTGGATGAGGAGAATGCTTCGACCGATCCACCTGCATTCCGCGGCCGCGCACGGCGGCAGGAATACGCTCAGTTGTTCGCAAAACTACGCCGCGGTTAATTTTCTCCGGCGATCCAGATAGTCTTTGACCGGCGCCGCACATCCGCGCGGCGCCGTTGTTGCGTGCGATTTTCCAATGCCTTATTCAGCAGCCAATATCGTGGTTGTAGAGAGTGACTTCCATGAGCAAGATGCTAAAAGCACTGCAACGGCTTGAAGAAGCGGGCAAGATCGAAGAGCCGGCCGCTGACGAAACAGGCAGCGACCATAGTGCACGCGCAACGCAGGTATCTGCACCACAGGATTCACACACACCTGACATGCCAGAGCCACCAGGCTCGATCATCGACGAAGTGACACAAGTACGTCACATGGAGCAGCCGGCGCCAGGTGACTATGTGCCAACGCCGCCCGGCAATGTGACGCAGCCTCTCGCACTGCCGGCATCGCCCGCGGCGCAATCTTTTGTAGATCCCTCGATTCAACAGGCAGGGCGGAACGCTGCTTTTACGCAACCATTGGGCGCCAGTCCATCGTTCGATCCGTACCAGCAATCCCCGCTTGCGGCGCCTCAAGAGCCGCCTGCGCAAAATCCTGCGGTAGAAGAGCCCCATCCGCTGGAAGGTCTGGGCAACACATTGTTACGCAGCCTGCTGGAAGAAGAAGCCGGCGCGAACGCCACCCACCCTTCGCAGGGCGAGTCGCCCCATGTTGATCCGCAGTCTTCACTTGTGCAGACGATTCCCGCCGTGCGGCAGAGTTCTCCCCTCGATGAGTCACGGGGTGACGAGTTTACTCCGTATGAAAAAGACAAGGACGAAGAAACATCAGGACGTGAAGAAGCATCCCGTGACGAAGTCGAGAACCCGGTTGCTTCGCTGGAAGACCGGCTAGACCGGCTGCGCGAGTCCGCCGGTCAGCTCTATGCCGCCGACGCAGAGACAGCGCCTTCACAGACGGTCGTGTTTGATGTCGATGATGTTGCTGCAGAGTACGGGGGCGACATTGACCTGTCACAGGCGCCAGGGTTAGACACGCCGGAGCACCTTGCGGCATCTGCTGAATATCTTGACCTGTCGAGCGACAGCGACGCACCCGCATCAACGGAAGCTGAAGCTGCTGCTTCATCGCTTCCTGCAGAATCATCGGGTCAGCCGGTTGTCGACCATGGACAAGCAACCGCTGATCCACAGGTCGAAGAAGCAAAGGCAGAGCCGCCCGTTGCCGGGGTGGATGCCGTGCGATCAACCGTGTTCTACGGGCCACCGCCAGAATTAGAGACTGGCAGCGTCCGGGAGAGTTCGCGGACGATCTCGGATTTCATCTCGCCGAAGTCCGGGCCACCCGTCAGCCCGCCAATCGTCAAGCCGGACGACGTGCTGTCGCACATTCAGCCAGACGATACCGCCGGTCCCTCTCAGATCGCGTTGGATGAACCACCTGAGATAACGCAACACGAGCAGCCAGCACCGGACGCGGTGCGGCGAAGCTCACCTTTGCACCGGATGACAACGGCGCCGGCCGCGGAAGCCGAAGCGGTGCTTCTGAAGCGGTTGGAAGATCCCGTCGTCGCAACACAGTTCTCGCAGATGGTGGCGAATCTTACGGCCTGTTTCCCTGGAGAGAAGTGCGCCAGCATTGTGCTGCTTGGCGAATTTGAAATCAGCGAAACTTCCTACGTCGCCAGTGCGTTTGCCGCGACCGCTGCCCGCGAGCTTAATCAACGCGTGCTGCTTGTGGATGGCAATCCTGGCCAGGCGAAAATTTCCCAGTGGTTTGAAGCGACGCAGCAGAACGGCTTCGTAGAATGCCTCAACGGCAACGATTGGCATAGTCTTGTCAGCCCCACCAGTGTCGCCGGTCTGCACCTGCTGCCCGCCGGGCAGGGGATGATTACCAGCTATGAAAATGCCCCGGAACAGTTCTGCCGCACGATGGCGGAACTGCTGGATGCTTACCGGTTTGTCATCGTAGACGGCGGTAGGCTGCCAGAGCAGCTTGCGACCATTCTCGCCGCCCACGCCGATGCGACACTACTCGTCGTTGAACTTGGGCGAAGTCAGGCCGACCGGTCAACCGCCGCCATCGATGCGTTGCGGCAGCAGGGCGCCAGGGTTCTGGGCGCCATTGCAACCAACGCTCCGCCAGAGTAGCGGGCGGGCGCACTTCTGGTAAAAAACGGGTAGATATCAGATACTGATGCTTCATTTTACGCATCGTACCTGGGAGAAGTTCCCGTGCTCCAATCTTCAAGACGCGGCAGTTCATTCGGCTCGCGGTTAAAAATACGTCTGGCGATCGCCGCCATCGTGGCGGGCGTTGCTATCTTTGGCTATCTGGCAAAAGGCTGTTCGCCAGACTCCGTGAATCCGATCACCGGCGAGCGGCAACGCGTCGCGCTTTCGCCCGATGAAGAAATGGCGCTCGGCCGCCAGGCGGCGCCTCAGATGGTGCAGCAGCACAATGGCCTGGAGCCAGACCAGGGCGCCCAGGAATTTGTGGATCAGATGGGCGCCAGACTGGTGCAGGCGCTCGAAAAATACATGGCGCGGAGCGACACGCCCAGCGGCGAAAACCCGTACCAGTTTGAATTTCATCTGCTTGCCGACGACCGCACCGTTAATGCTTTTGCACTGCCCGGCGGTCAGGTGTTTATCACTACAGCGTTGTTCACCAAGTTTCAAACCAAAGGCCAGCTCGCAGGCGTGTTAGGCCACGAGATCGGCCACGTCATCGAACGGCATGGCAACGAACGCCTGGCAAAAGCCGATCTTACCAGCGGTCTGGTCGGCGCTGCGGGTGTTGCTGGCGGCGGCAGGGAGTCGGCAGCTTTGGCGGCGCAGATCGGGTCGATGATTAACATGAAATACGGTCGCGAGGCGGAGCTTGAGTCTGATAAGTGGGGCGTGCGGTTGATGGCTGAAGCTGGCTACGACCCGAACGCGATGATCGGCGTGATGAAGATTCTGGACGAAGCATCAGGCGGTGAGGGGCCACCGGAATTCATGAGCACGCACCCCAAACCGGAAAACCGCGTGGAATACATTCGCAGCGTCATCCGCGAAGAATTCCAGAGCGGACTACCGCCCAATCTTGAACCGTAAGTTTGCCTCGAAAGTCTGACAATCTGTGAAACTTCACTTCCTTGGCGCCAACCGGCAGGTGACCGGTTCGCGCTGCTGCCTGGAGACAGGCAACCATCGTGTGATGATCGACTGCGGGCTGTTCCAGGAACGCGAGTTCGCTTCACGCAATTCCGAACCATGTCCCGTGCCGGCAGACACGATCGATGCGCTGCTGTTGACTCACGCGCACATCGATCATTGCGGACTCGTGCCGAAGCTTGTGAAGGATGGCTTTAACGGCCCTATCTACGCCACGCCGCCGTCGGTGGAACTGGCCAACATCATGCTCCGCGATTCCGCCCGCATCCAGATGGAAGACGCCGAGTACAAGACCCGGCGCCATAAAAAGGAAGGCCGGAAGAAACCGAAGGCGAAACCACTTTACGACGAAGACGATCTGGAAAAGACACTGCCGCTACTACGCAGCGTGCGTTACAGCCGTGCAGAAAAGATTGTCGACGGCGTCACGGCCACGTTCTACGACGCCGGTCATATTCTTGGTTCGGCCATGATCCGCCTGGACGTTGAAGAAGACGGCCGCCACGAAACGATTCTATTTTCAGGCGATATCGGCCAGTGGGATAAACCGCTGATCCGCAATCCGACCATTATGGATCACGCAACCTACGTGGTGATGGAATCCACCTACGGCGACCGGGATCATCCCGACGGAGGCGACATCGAGTCGCAACTGGCCGCGGTCATTCACGACACCGTCAGCCGTGGCGGTAAGGTGGTGATACCCGTCTTCGCCGTCGAACGTGCGCAAGAGCTGATGTATTATTTCGGCCGTCTGCTGCACGCCAACCGCATCCCACCGTTGCCGGTTTTTCTCGATAGCCCGATGGCGGTCGACGTGACCAGCGTGTTCCTGCAATTCCGCGACTGCTTTGACGAGGAAACCTGGGAACTGATTATCGCCGGTGGAGCGCCGCTGCAATTTGAAGGTTTAAAGATGTGCCGGACAGCGGATCAGTCGCGGGCCATCAACAAGGTGAAAGGCCCCGCCATCATTATGTCCACTTCGGGCATGTGCACCGCCGGCCGCATTAAACATCATCTGCGGCAGACCATCGCCAGCCCCAAGAACACAATCCTGTTTGTCGGCTACCAGGGACGCGGCACCTTAGGCCGGCAGATCCTGGACCGGCCGGATCACGTGCGCATTCACGGCCGGGACTATCCAGTGCGGGCGGAAATCGGCCGCATCTATGGATTCTCCGCGCATGCCGGACGCGTGGACCTGCTCCGCTGGTTCGACGGCGTTAAAGAGACCACCCGCCGCGTCTTCCTGACGCACGGTGACGAAGATGTGTCACTCGCATTGGCGGAAGAAATCAACCATACCCAACCCGGCAAGGCGATCGTGCCGGAGTATGGGCAGGTTGTCGAATTGTAAAAAGCTTCAAGCCCCGGTGCGTTCTTTCACGTAGGCCGCCAGCAGCGCGGCAATGTATTTCTTAAACCTGGCAGCGGCGGGCGTTGGCGGCTGGCCGTGGTCTTTGGTGTAATCTTCATCGACTTCCGCGATGACCTGGTCGATGTAACGACCCATGCACTTCAGGTCGTCGAAGGCGCCATGTTTGGATTCGACGCTGATCAAGCGGTTGCGGTTGATGTAACGCGTCACGGGAAAATAAACCGGGTTGGCGCCGTCGCCGCCCTCCACATCCAGGAACTCCGGGTTCTTCATCTTGCAAAGGAACGGCATGCCGCCGCGGGTGGTGAAAACTTTGTCGTATCCGCAGATCACAAAGCCCTCGGCCGTGGCATCCGGGTTCAGATGCGAGGCGAATTCCAGCGGCAGTTTCATCGCTTCGTCGAACGTCATCACGCCCAGTTCCGGCGCCAGCAGGTGCGTCTGACCCCACTGGGTAAACTGCTGCTCCAACGCGGCGTAGGGTAGGCGGACGCCGTTCTCTTCGATTTGAAAGAAGCACAGGGCGCCTGGAGTGCGGTAGTCGATGCGCCGCACCACTTCGCTGCCGTAAAGCTCTCCGTAGAGCCGCAGCGATTTGCCTGCCGCGTTGCACCCGGCCAGTACCCTGTCGAAGAAGTCGCGGTGCTGCTCGACCACCTCCCAGAGATTGAAGAACACTTCGTCACGCGACACAAAACTGTTCCGCTTCCCAACCTGGTAAGGCTGACCGGGCTGAAACCAGAGCTGAATATTGGCGCCGTCGATCTTCTCTGTCACGGCGAACCGGGCGGTCTGAAATGCTTCATCCGCAAAAGAAAGTGGCAGCCACTGCTGCGCAACGCTGGGGAATTTCTTGAACTGGCTCATACTCTCGCTCTTGCCGCAGGTGGACACAGACATCCCCAGGACGACACCACGGTAAGGCAAAGGTTCAGCAAGTGGCAACCGGTTAAAGCTGCCTGAAAGCCAGCGCATAAAAAAAGCCGCAGGATGTCCTGCGGCGATTTCGAGCGTGAAGCTCGTTCAAATATGTGATCGACTGTAAAGCCAGTCGCTAAGTAAAGTGAGCCACTCTGACAAGCAGAGCGAATATGGAATCAACGACCAGAGCCGTTGTTTACAAAGGGGTGTAAATCTATTTGAAACGGGGTGGAACCCGGTAGCGTAATTCGAAGGTTTCACCCTTCGCTGCGATGACAATTGTGTCAGTTGCCGTGACAGAAATGCACTTGCCGTGCCAATGCGTGCATTATTTCGCGAGCATCGTCGTAAGTGTCTATTTCAAAATGCCTTACGTCTTTACGGCTGATTGGGGCGAAGTGCCCGCCGGCGGATTGGCGGTCGATAAGCAGTCAAATTGACATTTTCCGATCCAGTTTTGAGAAAAATATACCTTGGGCGACCGGAATTGCTGGACAGACGCTGCGTTGTAGTCTGCAGTTGCCGGCTCATCGGCGATGGGCTTGGTGTGAATGTGACAGTGTCTGGTAGATGCTGTTATGCGATGGTCCATCTTTATTTCATGCTGTAAGTCGTTTTTAAGATAGTTCTTAGGGTGTTGTTGCTTGCATCTGATAACGTGAATCTGGAATTTGTATTTGACAGTGTTATATAACACTGTAATATGAGTTCATGACCGTTCCATGCAACATTCACGAATTGAGCACCCTGTGCGAACAGGCGCTGGAGGCAGCCGGTTACGCGGGGCAGACTTCTAGCCGGGTGCGGACGATGCCCGACCGCCGGACAATCCGTTACTACACAACGCTGGGCCTGCTGGATCCGCCCGCAGAAATGCGGGGCCGGACGGCGTATTACGGGCGGCGGCATGTATTGCAGATTACTGCGATTAAGCGTTTGCAGTCTGCCGGAGCAAGCCTCGCGGAACTGCAAAGGCAATTGCCCGGCGCAACGGACGCGCAGTTAACCGCCTGGGCCGGACTTCCAGAAGGATTCTGGGAGAACCTCACCAGCGGTGCGTCGGGTGATGTTTCCAAACCACCGGCGCCAGAGCCAACCCGCGAAGACTTCTGGCAGCAAGCGGCGGCGTTACCCATGCAGGCGCCAGAATCGTCAGCCGGAAACGCAGCCTCGCAATCCGGCATCGTCATCCGGCTCACCCCCGGCATCGCGCTCACCATCGAGGGCGATGCGGCCCAGAACTTCACCCCGGAGAAGCTAAATGCACTAGCACCTTTATTGAACAATCTGGCGGAACAACTCCGCGACGCATGAAAAATCAGACGCCTGGCAACGACCAGTTAGAAAAGCGTCAGCCTTATCTCAGGAGAGAACTTATGGATCAATCACTACCCACCTTCCAACCCACTGCCAGTAATACCAGCGACGATGCCGGTCTGGGCGTCTTGAAAACGTCCCGCGGCTGCCTGCCGCTGACTGACATGGATGTGTCATCGCGCATCAGCGGGTTGACCTATCAGACGGATGTGGTGCAGACGTTCGTCAACTCGCTGGATAACTCTCTTGAAGCGACCTATATCTTCCCGCTCCCGGACCGGGCGGCGGTGACCAGCTTTGAATTCTGCGTCCGCGACCGCGTGATCAAAGGCGTATTGAAAGAACGCGGGCAGGCGCGGCAGGAATACCGCGAAGCGATTGTGCAGGGCAAGCAGGCAGCCATGGCCGAAGAAGACCGTAGCGGCGTGTTTACGATGCAGGTCGGCAACCTGCCGCCGGGCGAAAAGGCGACCGTCCGGCTGAAGATGGTGGGGCCGATGGAACTGTACAACGGCGAGGCGGAGTTCCGCTTCCCTTTGGTCGTGGCACCCCGCTACACCGAAGGCGCCGCGTTGCCGGGCAAACCTGTGGGGAAAGGAACGGCCACCGACACGCACAGCGTACCTGACGCCTCACGCATCTCTCCGCCCGTACTGCTGCCAGGGCTGCCCAACCCGGTGCGTCTGAAACTGGCGGTGCAGATTGATGATGCGGGTCGTCCACCTGGCGAGGACTGGAAAGGGAAGGTGCGTTCGAGCTTGCATTCGCTGGTCGCATCCGGCGATGGTCCGCTGACGGTAAGTCTGCAGCCAGGCGAGCGGTTGAACCGCGACTTCATTCTGCGTATCCCGTCGTGCCAGCCAGATGTCGCTGCCTCATTACAACTCTCGCCAGTGACGAAGGCGGACGATAAAGCCGTAGATAAAACTGACCAGCAACTGGCCGGGGTGATGGCCCTGACGATCACGCCGCCGGCACTGCCTGAAACGGCCCCGCCGCCGCGTGATGTTGTCTTTCTGCTGGACAGGTCGGGCAGCATGGAGGGCTGGAAGATGGTGGCTGCCCGTCGCGCACTGGCGCGGATGGTGGACGCCCTGGGTGATGAAGACCGATTCAGTGTGCTGGCTTTCGACAGTGTTCTCGAACACTCGCCCGCCACCACGGGCGGCAGCCAGTCGCCGGAACTGACGCCCGCTGGCAACCGGCAACGCTGGCGGACGCTGGAGTGGCTGGGCAAGATCGAAGCCCGCGGCGGAACGCAGATGAGCACTGCCCTATCCGCGGCGCTCAAGTTGCTTGAAGGCGCCAGCGGCAACCGCCAGCCGCTGGTGGTGCTGGTCACCGACGGCCAGGTCAGCGGCGAAGATATGCTGCTGAAAACACTCACCGGCAGCAGCGTTTCGCCGCGTGTGTACGCCCTTGGCATCGACCGTGCGGTCAACGCCGGTTTCCTGCGCAAACTGGCCGGCGCCACCGGCGGGCAGGCGGACTTTGTGGAATCGGAAGACCGTCTGGACGAAGCGATGAACGCCATGCATCGTCAGCTTGGCGCCCCCGTTCTGAAAGACATCCGTATTGAACCGCTGAACATCGATGTTGTCGCCAGCAGCCACGCACCGGTCCGCACGCCGGATCTGTTTCCGCATCGCGCCGTGACGATCTACGCCCGGCATCTCAGCGAAGGCGCGGCCAGGCTCAAGATTTCCGCAACAACGGCGACGGGCGAACCGTGGACCTGCGAAGTGGAAGCAAATCCACAGGCAAATCCGTCGCTGCTTCACTTCTGGGGCCGGCAGAAAGTACGGCAACTGGAAGATGATTACGCCGTTTCGCGCGAAGATACACTTCGCGAAATGATCGTCAGGACGTCGCTGGAAGCGGGCGTGCTGTCACGCTTCACCGCATTCGTGGCGGTCGATGAAAGCGAAGTGGTGAACGCGGGCGGTGACAATCAGCAGATCGTCCAACCCGTAGAGCAGGTTGACGGCTGGGGAATGGAGCGTGGCTGTATGACCATCGACGCCATGGCAGCTGAAGGCGCCACGTATAGGGCATCGGGCGGACTGCCGGCCGGCGCTGCACGTTCAGGCAAACGTCGTATGGCGAAGCTCAGCAGGAGTGAAGGTGCAAACAAGCCGCTGGCGGATCAGCCACCCGAACCGCAACCGGCCCTGCCAGCAACGCCGATGCGTACCGGAAGCATGCCGCGGGAAACGAAAAAGCGGAAGAGCATTCCCGGACGGGGACGGTCGCAGGATACGGCGTGGCGTATTATCGCCGCACGGCTGATGAAACTGCTTGGTTCGCATTCAGCGGAGCATTTCCGCTCTGGAAGCAACTGGCAGGAACCGCTGAAACTCCTGCACCGTCTGCAACAGCACTTAACACGCGCCGGGCATGACTTGGCGGCGGAAGTGGCAAAGATGGTGTCAGATCTTGACACTGCTGTTGCAACGGCTGGCGAAGACGCAGCCGTGAGTGATGAACACTACACGGCTATCACGCAACTGCTGCAAAAACTGCTGCTGCTGGAAGAGGCTCGCAGCGAGTTCTGGAAATAGTTTCTTTGCAGAATTAAGGTGCACACGCCCCGCTTTGCATCAGGCTTAGCGGGGCGTTTTTGCGCTTGCACGGCGGCGTATTGCAAGAGGAAAAACAGGCGGAATCTTTCGGCAGTTTTTGATGGTTGACGCGCATCCGGCGACGAATCACGATAGCAAAACAATGATTCAGAAACACTTCAAAAAGCTAGTCCCGTGATCGCATTCGCAACGCCGGCGCCGCGCTGGCCCAGGGTTCCTCAGGTGACCGATCGATTCCATTTTCTGCACGGCATTGAAGACCTGCGGGAGATGCATATCGGTGGTCCGCAGATTAACGATGCGGCTCTGGCAGAGTTACTTTCGTTCCCGCATCTGGAGCTACTCGACCTTTCCAGCGCCGCAATTACCAGCCACGGCCTTAAGCAGGTTGCCCGCATGGTGCAGCTTCGCCAGTTGGCACTGGCACGCACAGCGATTGACGATGATGGGCTACGACACCTGGATACACTGATCGAACTCACCAGCCTGTCACTGCAAGACACCGCCGTTACGTCAAACGGAATGGCGCACCTGATCCCGCTGGAAACGCTTGAGCGGCTTAACCTCTGGCACACGCAAGTTGGCGACGCCGGTATGAGCCATCTGTCGCAACTGCCGCGGCTCTCTTTCCTGGACCTGACTTATACGCCTGTGACCGATCAAGGGTTGCAGTTCCTTGCCAATCTGAAAACGCTGGATTGGCTATTGATTGGCGGCACACGCATCACGCCTGCCGGCGTCGCTGAATTTAAACGGCAATTACCGGGCTGCCGCATCACGCGCTAATTACCGGGCGACTCAACATTGGCGAAGGTGAATTTCTTCTCCAGGCCGGTATGCACCTTGCCGTCTATCTCGACGTAGGGATACACCAGGAAATTCACCGGGCCTGCCTGCTGCGGTGGCGATAGCATCAAGTCGCGGCCGCGTGTGAAACCAACGCGGTCGGCCGGAAGACGGCCGAAGTAATCCAGTCGCTTCTGCGGATTTTTGTCGGCTTCAGAAATATCAACGGGCGTCCAGCTTTGCCCGGCCGCGAACATCGCCCAGCAGTGGTAACCGCCGACCGCCCCGCTGGTCTTGCCGTCTGGAACTGGAAAGCCGATCTCAAAAACGGCGGGGACATGGCGTTCGCGGCACATCGAAATAAACAGGCTGTGAAAATCGGTGCAGTTGCCAAACTTTGAATCGCAGGCCCACAGCGTATCGCCGCGGCCCCACTTGCCGCCCGCGGGCTTGTCGTAACGCATGTGCTTGAGCACGCCGCCATAAAGCTTCTGCGCGATCGACGTTGCTGAATTCCGCCGCGAAAAGTTGATCTTCAGTACGCCCGTAAGATTCTTATCGACGGGGACCAGCCGGTTCGCTGCCAGGAACTTCTGACGTTGCGAAACATCGAAAGGCTCAAGATTCCTGCTCGTGACAGGTTGGCGAACGACGTCGTAGACAATCTCAAACGGAATCTTCCCGTCGCTGTCCGGCTTCGCTTCAAAGAACAGCGTGCGGTTGCCGTACTTCTTTTCAACGCCCAGTTCTGCATCTGCGGGCAACTTGCGGCGGATGATCGTCACCTGCTGACTATGGCCCGTTTGCGCGACCGGCAGCCAGATGCGGGCGGTCTTACCCTGCGGCACATCCGTGATGGCGCCGGCGTACACAAAACGGAACCGGCGGGATTGCGAAGGCTCTACCGCAGCCGCGTAGGAAGCGAAGCTATGCGTCAGGCATGCGAACGTAACTGCACAGGTTACTGCTGCAATGACAAGGTTTGACACTGGCTTGTTCATTTCGCTGCACCTGGCTGGTTGGAAGTATCACTCGTCGGCGGGAAGATTGTGGCCCATCTTATCGCGTTTGGTCGCCAGGTACTGCGCATTATGTTTGTTGATGGGCGGGTTGATTGGCACTTGATCGGCAAATTCGATGTCGAACGCTTCGACAATCGCCATCCGCTTCTTGGGGTTGTTGGTAAGAAGCCGGATTTTGCTAAGGCCAAGATCTTTAAGAATCTGAATCCCCACGCCGTAATCACGCATGTCGGCCTGATAACCCAGGGCGTGATTGGCCTCCACGGTATCCATGCCTTCGTCTTGTAGCTTGTAAGCCTGGATCTTCGCCGCCAGGCCGATGCCGCGACCTTCCTGTGGCAGATAGACCAGGGCGCCAACGCCTTCGTTGCCGATCATTTCCAGCGCCATCCGCAACTGGTCGCCGCAGTCGCACC
Organism: Pirellulaceae bacterium; assembly: GCA_965233625.1. Taxonomy (GTDB): domain Bacteria; phylum Planctomycetota; class Planctomycetia; order Pirellulales; family Pirellulaceae. The sequence goes on along the minus strand of OZ247499.1, from coordinate 3,330,945 downwards.
GCAGCGAGCGGATCAGGTCGCCGGTGAAACAGCTGGAATGCATGCGCACTAGTGGCGGCTGCTTGGCCGCTGCCAGGTCGCCCATGACAATCGCCACGGGCTGCTGCGTTTCGTACTTCACATCGTACATGTAGACGCGGAAGTCGCCGTACATGGTCGGAAGTTCGGCGTCGTCGATCCGCGTCACCAGCTTTTCGCTCACGCGGCGGTGGGCGATAAGATCGGCGATGGTGATGATTTTCAGGTCGTGCTTGCGGGCAATGTCGAACAGTTCTTTGCGAGAAGCGCGGTTGCCATCTTCGCTCAGGATTTCGCAGACGACGCCTGCGGGCGTACAGCCGGCCATCCGCGCCAGATCGACGGCGGCTTCGGTATGACCGGACCGGCGAAGGACGCCGCCTTCTTTGGCCAGCAGCAGATGCACATGCCCGGGGCGGGAAAAATCTTCCGGCCGCGATTCCGGATCGATAATCGAAAGCACCGTCTTCGAGCGTTCTTCCGCCGTAATGCCGGTCCGTGCGGTGTGATGGTCCAGCGGCGTGACGAAAGCCGTGCCCAGCGGCTGCGTGTTGTTTTCGCAGAGCAGCTTCACATCCAGCCGCTGACAGACGTCCGGCAGCACGGGCATGCAGAAATCGCCGCGGCCGCGCATAATGAAATTGACGTTTTCCGGCGTGGCATGTTCGGCGGCACAGATAAAGTCGCCTTCGTTCTCACGATCTTCGGCGTCGGCCACAATAATAACTTCACCCCGCGCGATCGCATCGACGGCTTCTTGCACGGTGGAAAACTGGTCTGACACTGCACGGCTCCTGCATTTCGCAACGGCGAACGATAAATGAACGCATCTATTATAGAGAGCAAACCCACTTCGGCTATGCGTGCGGGCAAAACACCGATCGGGCCGCCATCAGCTTACAAGCAGCGGCTCTTCCGTTTCCTGCCCGGATGATTCTTCCTCTGCGGATGAGTTTAATGGCGCCGCCTGCTCCATTTCTTCGGCAGCTGTTTCCGCCGGAACGCGGGGACACATCGTTAGCAGGTACATCGACGGCGTGAAGTACAACGCCAGAATCGTGGCACCGCCCACACCGCCGGCAATCGCCACCGCCAGCGGCGGCCAGAAGCCCCCGCCTCCTAGAATCAGCGGCATGAAACCGGCGATCGTTGTCAGAGTCGTAGCGACCACATGACGGCTCGAGCGGACAACTGTTTCAAGCACGGCCTGCCGCTCGCCCACGCGGGCCTGCGGGTCGGCCCGGAGTGCGGCGAGCACCACAATGGAATCGTTGATCGCGACACCGATCAGCCCCATCGTGCCAATGATGGCCATAAAACCAAACGGAAAACCCCACAGCCACAACGCGCCCAGGCCTAGACCTACCGAAAGAAACGCCACGGCCGCGATCTGCCCCATCATGCGGAACGAACCGAACGACATCACCAGGGTTGCGATCATCAGCACCAGCAGCACGCCCACCTGTGAAAGTAAATTACCCACCGCGTCATCGCGTTTGGCCGCCTCACCACCGTACTCCATGCTGTAACCAGGCGGTAACTGGAAGTCACTCGCTTCCAGACGCTGCTGGAATTCGGCCAGCACTTCAGCCGGCAGCACACCCGCGTCAATAAAACCCTGCACTTCATTCATCCGGCGCCCGTTAAAGTGCGGGATGGAAGATTCTTCCGGGACAAGCTTCACCGCTGCAAGCGACGTTAGCGGCGTTACCTGGGCTGGTCCGGGTGACATGCCTGTGTCACCGGGTGAAGTTAACTGTAGGGGGCGAACCAGGTCCAGCGATGTCACGGCGGCGATGTCCGCGCGTTTGTCGCCTGCCACACGTACGCGGACCGGCAGTTCTTCGGTCGCTTCCAGCACGCTGCCGCCCGTGGCGCCTTCCAGCGAGGCGTTGAGTTGTCCCGCGATGGCGGCATGGTCCAGCCCGGCCAGTCGCGTCTGTTCTTCGTCCACGGCCAGCTCAATCTTTGGTCGCGACTCGTTGAGATTATCGCGTGTGTGCGTGACGTTGGATGTGGCCGCCAGCACGTTGCGCATCTCATCGCCCAGGTCTTGCAGCACATCCAGGCTGGGACCATATAGCCGGACTTCAATCGGTGCGGCGAAGGGCGGGCCTTGTTCTAGTTGACGGACCAGTGTGCGCGCCTGTGGCAGCTTGTGATCCAGTTTCTTCTGCATGCGACGGATCACTTCGGACGTGTTGCCGGCTGACTTCAGTTGCACCATCGCATGAGCGAATTCAGGCGAGTTGCGTTTGGTGGCGATCACGTTGTAGTAAAACGGCGGGCCGTGTTCTCCGATGAACCATTGCACGGATTCTACTTCGGGCTGTGCAAGCAGCTCTTTTTCAGCCTGTTTTGCGGCCGCAAGCGTGGCTGCGACGGAAGACTGGGCAGGCATCTCCATTTCAATGTGGAACTGATCCCGGTCTGACGCCGGGAAGAACTGCTCCGAAAGATTCCGCGCCTGTACGAACCCGATCAGCGGCAACAGCACGCCCGCCGCCACACCGATCCACGGCCGCGCGAAAGCATTTTTCAGCGTCCAGCTATAGGCCGCCGTCAGATGTGCGTTGGAGAAACCTTTCACCCACCATGCCTGCGAATCATGGCGGTCAAAGCGGGCAGCCAACGCCGACAGCGCGGGCGTGATAGTCATGGCCAGTAGGAACGAACTGAAGATCGCCAGAATCACGCTGATCGCAATCGAGCCAACAAACTCGCCTGCCGGTCCGGGCATCAACGCAAGCGGTCCGAACGCCAGCGCGGTCGTCAACGTCGAACCTGCCAGCGGCATGGCCAGATGCTTCACACTTTCTGAAACAGCCTCGCCGGGCGAGTGCCCTTCACGCAGTTTGTCCTGTACTTCGTCAACGATCACAATCGCGTTGTCGATAAGCAGACCCAGCGCGATGATCAGCCCGGTGATAGACATCTGATGCATCGGCATGCCCATAAAATTCATGCCCGCCAGCACCATCAACGCCGCCAGCGGCAGCGACAGCCCGACGATAATCGCCGACCGCCAGCCCATGAGCAGCAGCACCACCACAACAACGGCGGCGGCGCCGGCAAACAGGTTGATCAGCAGCGTATTCAATCGCCCTTCGACATAGCGGTTCTGAACGAAGATGCGTTGCAGCTCCAGGCCGCGTGGTAGCTGATGTTCAACATCGTCCAGTTTCGCCAGCATGTTGTCCGTCCAAAGATCAATGCGGTAATCTTTGCGCGCCATCACGCCCAGGGCGATGCCTCGTTGTCCGTTGATCATGGCCAGCGTGATAGGAGGATCGATAATCCCACGGCGGACGGTCGCCACGTCGGTTAGCAACGCGAGTTGATCGCCGCCGTATTGAATAGGTGTGCGGGCCACGCGGTCAAGCGAATCTAATTCGCCGCCGATCTCCATCACGTAGCTGCCATTTTCATCACGTAAGGCGCCTGCCGCGGTTTTGGCGTCTGAGGCCCGTAACTGCCGGGCGACATCGGCGGCGGTAAGGCCCAAAGCGGCTAAGTCTTCGGCGCGGAATTCAACGATGATCTCTTCGTGCATGTCGCCGAAGTAGTCAATCTCTTCGGTGCCCGGCACCGAGGCGAGTTCGTCTTCCAGTTGTTCCGTCCAGCGCCGCAGCACCGCGTAGCTGGGTTTGTCTTCGCTATCGAGTGACAGTTCTTCGTCACTCTCGATTGCCAGTGCGACAATGGTGGAATAAGCACGGATCTTCGCGAGTTCAAAGTCAGGTTTGCCAGCGTCCTGCGGCAGCAGCGTTTCGGCGTCGTCAATTTTGCTGCGGATGCGTGACCAGATGTTGCCTACCTCATAAACATCGTCGCGCAGCTCGATCATGATGAACGAATGCCCGGCGCGGGAGCTGGATCGCACTTCTTTAATCTCGCTGATCTCACGCAGTTCTTCTTCGATGCGTTCGGTGACCAGCGACTCGACCCTCTCCGGGCTGGCGCCGGGGAATCGCGTGTTGACGAACGCGGCGCGGGCGGTCAGCACTGGATCTTCCAGCCGGGGCATGACGGCGTAAGAAGATAACCCCGCCACGGCGATCAGGCTCAGCGCCAGCATCAGCAGACGCGTGTTGCGATAGAAAAGGTTGGTCATGGCCGCTTTCCTTCACTTGTCGCTTCCGCCACAACCTGCCCTTGCGCCAGGCGGTGGGCGCCGCCTGTGACAACGCGGTCGCCGTGCATCAAACCGCCGCGCACCAGCACGCGGTCGCCTGCGGTGTAAATCACTTCCACATCCGCGCGGCTGACGCGCGAGGCATCGTCTACTTTCTCAACCACGTAGCAGGACCATAAACCGCGTGCGCCCGGAGCCAGTGCCGTTGAAGGCAGCCAGAATCCTTGCGTGTTGTGCAGCGTAGGAACACTAAGCCGGACGGTCTGGCCCGGTGTGATGCCGTCGATTGCCGCTGCGGGGAACTTGAAGATGGCGGTGCGTGTCCGCGTTGGCCCATCGATCAGCGGCAGCAATGCGTGCAGCGTCGCTTTGTACGTTTGTGAGCCGACTTCGATATCGAAACTGGCAGCCGGATCAAGCTTCGCCGCACTGGACGGCGGAAGGCCGACCCAGGCTTCAAGCTGCTCGTTTTCAATCAGCCGGAATGCGTTTTGTCCGCGGGCAGCGACTTCGCCTTCATCAATGTGCCTGGCTGCAATCCGGCCAGCAAAGGGCGCTTTAAGCTCCGCGTCTGCAAAGTCGTATTCGAGCGATCTAAGCTGCGCGTCTAACTGATCCAGCGCGGCCTGCTGCGCGGTGATTTTCTCCTGGCGGGCGCCGTTCTTCATCTCCTGGTAACGCTGCTGCGCCGATTGCAGCCGGCCGGTGGCAGCGTCGTAAGCAAAACGCGACTGATCGTATTCTTCCTTGGAAATAATCCGTTTCTCGTACAAGCCGCGGCGCCGGTCTAAGGTCAGACGTTGCATTTCGCGGTCAGCGGTCAGGCTGTCTATCTCAGCTTGCGTGGCCAGCAGTTGTTCCTGACGTGCGCCCTTCTTGAGTTCATCCAGCAGAGCTACCGCCTGGCGGCGTTGTGCCTGAAGCTGTTGCCGCTGTGCTGTAAGGTGCCGCGTGTCGAGCATCGCAAGCACCTGACCGTCCGCCACCTGTTGCCCTTCGTCGACTTTCACTTCAATGATGCGGCCGCCGCGTTCAAAACTAAGGTCCGCCGTGCGGGCAGCGCGGACAACACCCGTATACTTGCGTTGCACCTGATAGGAATCCACCTGTTTTACAATCACCGTTTCGACGGGCAGCGGCCGGCTGCCTGCGCTGCCGGGCGTGGCTGCTGCGTTGTCTGCATCCGTTGCATCTCCACCGTTGTTGGGCTGGGCAATGCTGTAGATCGCGCCGCCTGCGACGACCACCGCGACTAAGCCCACCACGGCAAGGATACGGATTGTCATTTTTTGAGAAGATGTCATTTTTCGTTCGCCTTGGATGGCGATTGTTGGTTTGCGCAGTTTAGGCTACACGCGGAATTCACCTGATAGGTCTGCTTGTGAAGTTTCCGCCGGGAAGACTTCACGCTCGATCCGTTCGTACACGGCGTTCGCATCAAATTGGCTGGAAAGCGGCTGCCAGCAATAGCCGTCGAGAATCATAATCGTGTTGCGGCGGACAGCACTGAATGGATGGCGGATGCCCAGTTGCACAAGATTGTCATTGGCGGCGATGATCGAGTAACCACCGAAGGTCATGGACCACAGCCCAAACACCATTTCTTCCGGCCGCAGTTCTTCGGGGAGACGCAGGTCTCCCGCAGCCACGCCTTCGCGGATGATTCCGCTGACGATGCCCATGCACCGCGTCTCGCAACCTAACATCAACTGGCGACGCTGTTTGGTGGTCTTCTCCCAGATAGAAGATGAACGCACCGTCTGCTCGACGTTGAAGTAGTCCGGGTACAATCGGACGAAGAGTTCGGCGGCATAGCCGATGGCCATCATCCGCTCACGCGAGTTGCCCTGAAAGGCCGAAGCACGCTCGAACATGTTGCTGCGTTTTTCGAGCGTTTCGACCGTCAGCGCAAGAATGATGTCTTCTTTATTAGGGAAGTGCTGATAGATGGTGCCGTTGGAGTAATCCAGTTGGCGGGCGATCCGGGCCATATTGAGGCCCAGATAGCCGCCTTCGGCCAGCATTTCGCGTGCAGCGGACAGAATCGCCCGCTCGCGGTCCATGATTTCGCGTTGTTTTCGTGTTAGTGTCGCCATGTTTCAATTATTGACGACGTGTCAAAAATGACAAGACGTCATTTTTTGATCTGCCCGTTTTTCTGGCGGACTTCGTTGCAGCACTTGCCGGGCGCGCTGCTTGTAACGGCCACGTAATACCTTGGTAAACATGTATATAGGTGGTGAAACACCCGGGACGACCTGCGGGTAACAGTTTGCGACGGTGGCTGATGCTGCCGTTAACATGGCAATTCGTAAGGATTTGAGGCTTCGGATGGGATTATATTCCGCACCGTATCCGGCGGCTAAGCGCAATGCGCAGCTGCTGGGAACGGTGTCGCATGGTCCGTTTGATTGCCGTAGTTCGCCGCTTGCCAATATAGGTGTGACGCGGTAGCCTGAGGGCTTTATCGCAACCTGCGCAAAAAGCCGCCCCGTGCCCGTTTCAATTGTCCCACGTCGACAATTGCTTTGGTTTCGTCCGTAAATGCGAGTGCTCCATGATTGCTGCCGCCACGCAATCTCTTCCCGACAATCAGCGCGTTGTGATTACCGGCATGGGGCTGACCGCGCCCAACGGCAACAGCCTGGCTGAATATCGCGAGAGCCTGTTGAACTGTCGCAGCGGTGTCAGCGAGTACGAGATCCGTTATGTGGGCGAAACCCTCGCCGGCATCTGCGATTACGACGCCCGCCGTTATCAGACCCGCAAAGATCTCCGTCGCGGCACACGGGCCGGCAGCATCGGCATTTACGCCGCCAACGAAGCCGTGGCTGATTCAGGCCTGGACTGGGAAAATACCGATCACAGCCGCGTGGGTATCTATGTCGGCGTGACAGAGCACGGCAATGTTGAGACCGAGAACGAAATCTACCTGATCAAAGGTTTCGATTACGATACAAGCGTCTGGTCGCACCATCACAACCCACGCACCGTGGCGAACAACCCGGCGGGTGAAATCGCGCTCAATATGCACATTACCGGCCCGCATTACACGATCGGCGCCGCCTGTGCTGCGGGCAACGCGGGGCTGATTCAGGCGTCGCAGATGTTGCGGCTGGAAGAATGCGATGTGGCCCTGGCGGGCGGTGTTTCAGAGAGTATTCACACCTTCGGCATCTTCGCCAGTTTCCGCAGTCAGGGCGCCCTGGCTGAGCATGCAGAACCGGCCAAGGCGTCGCGGCCCTTTGACAAAGCACGCAACGGCATCGTGGTTTCGGAAGGCGCCGCGATGTACGTGATGGAACGTCTCAGCGACGCAAAGGCCCGCGGCGCCAAGATTTATGGTGAACTGGTGGGCTACGCCATGAACACCGACGCCACCGACTTCGTGCTGCCCAATCCGGAACGGCAGGCACAGTGCGTAAGGCTCGCGCTGAAGAAGGCCGGCCTTACCGCGGAGCAGATACAGATCGTCAGCACACACGCCACCGGCACCACCAGCGGCGATATTCAAGAGTGCAGCGCCTTGCGGGAAGTGTTCGGCTCCTGCGAAAACACCTATATCAACAATACAAAAAGTTACATCGGCCACTGCATGGGAGCCGCCGGCGCCCTGGAACTGGCAGGCAACCTGGCCGCCTTCGAAGACGGTGTCGTGCACCCGACGATTAACGTGGACAACCTTGACCCCGAATGCGACCTGCCAGGGCTGGTGCTTAATCAGCCGCGTGAGATCGGCGAAGTGAACCTTGTGCTGAATAATTCGTTTGGCATGCTGGGCATCAACTCGGTGGTCATTATCGAAAAGTACACCGGTTAGCCGCCGGACTAGAAAACAACGCTTACAAACAGAAGCTTAATCAGGAGAATTTGTAGATGACGCCTGCTGAAATCCGCGAAGAAGTGATTGATATTCTCGAAGATATCGCCCCCGATGAAGACCTCACGGATCTGCAAGACGAACCTGCGTTCCGCGAACAGCTGGAACTCGACAGCATGGACTTCCTCGACATCGTGATGGAACTCCGCAAACGCTACCGCGTCCAGATTCCCGAAGAAGACTATCCGCAACTTGGCAGCATGAAGACCACCGTCGAGTACCTCACACCGCTGATGAAAGATATGGAACGCCAGGGCGCATAGTAAGCGTGTAAGGTAACTAAAGCGTCGAAGCGCGGGCGCCTTTGAGGCACTTCTGGCCCCCTCGCCCCTCTGGGGAGAGGGCTGGGGTGAGGGGAGTCAACCCTTCAATCTCCTCGTCAACCTAATCGCCTCACTTTTGTAACGATGTCCTGGTGAAGTAGAATACAGGTCCCACTCCCTTCGGAGTTATTGGTACCTACACAAATCGAAAACTGGATAAGGTGAATTAGCTGCAAAGGTTTATTTGAAGGACGGAACACCAACCCGAAGCGCAAGCGAGGGGCGTCCCGCGCTGACTGGAAATGGCCTGTCAGGAAAACCATCGACTCAAAGCTAATTCGCCAAAACCCCTTGTTTTAAGCACTCAATCAAACGCCCCTCGCTCGCGCTTCGGGTTAATGTGAGTTGCGAAATCATTTGTGTAGATACCAATGCTTCAAAGGAACGAGGGGACAAAACGCGCTTCGTTCTGACAGACACTCAGCATGTACGACACAATTATCATCGGCGCCGGCATGTCCGGACTGGCCGCAGGAATCCGGCTGGCGCACTACGATAAGCGTGTCTGCATTCTCGAGCGGCATTACACCATCGGCGGTTTGAATTCTTTCTACCGCCTCCGCGGCCGCGACTACGATGTGGGGCTGCACGCCGTTACCAACTTCACGCCCAAAGGCGCCAAGAAGGGCCCGCTGGCGCGGCTGTTGCGGCAGTTGCGTTTCAAATGGGAAGACTTCGCGCTCTCGCCACAGATCGGCTCGAAGATTGCCTTCCCCGGCGTGGAACTGCGGTTCGACAATTCCATCGACCTGCTGAAATCAGAGATCGCCACGCACTTCCCCAAAGAGGTGGATAACTTTGAGAAGCTGCTGGAACAGATCATTGATTACGATGATCTGAACCCGGACAACTTCACGCTTTCGGCCCGCAGTTTCCTCAGCGAAATCTTTGATGAACCGCTGCTGACCGAAATGATCCTCTGCCCGCTGATGTGGTACGGCAACGCCCGCGAAGACGACATGGACTTCGGGCAGTTCTGCATCATGTTCCGCAGCATCTTCTTAGAAGGTCTGGCCCGCCCGTTCGCCGGCGTGCGGCTGATTCTGAAAAACCTCGTTCGCCGTTTCCGCGGCCTGGGCGGTGAACTGCGGTTGCGCAGCGGTGTGAAAGAGATCAAAGCCACCGATGGCGTCGCGGACGGCGTGGTGCTGGACAATGGCGAAGAGATCAGCGGCCGGCATGTCATGTCTTCGGCGGGTTGGCTGGAAACCATGCGGATGTGCAGCGACATCAGCGAGCCTGACAACAGCCACGCGGGTCAGCTATCGTTTACCGAGAGCGTTTCGATCCTGAACCGCGTTCCCGCGGACTTCGGCTACGACTCGACGATTCTGTTCTACAATGATTCGGACAAGTTCCACTGGAAGCGGCCCACGGACGATTTCTGCGATGTCCGCACAGGCGTGATCTGTTCGCCCAACAATTTCGCCTACGCGCCGGACGACGGCAAACTGCCCGAGGGCGTAGTCCGCATCACCACGCTGGCCGATTGCGACCGCTGGTTCAACCTGGAAGAAGACGAATACCGCCTGCAGAAAGCCCGCTGGTACGACCGCGCCGTCGAATCCGCCGTCCGCTTCATGCCCGACTACCGGCCGTACGTGATCGATACCGACATGTTCACGCCGCACACGCTCCGCCGCTTCACCTGGCACGACAACGGCGCCGTCTACGGCGCGCCGGACAAACAGCTCGATGGCAGCACGCATCTGAAAAACCTCTACCTCTGCGGCACCGATCAAGGCTACGTCGGCATTATCGGCGCCATCATGAGCGGCATCTCGATTGCGAATAAGAATTGCCTGATGGATTAGGCGCGGATCACGCGGTTCCCGGTCTGGATGCGAACATTTCATGCGTGAAGGATGTCTCGCAATCAGCACATGGAGTGCGGACTGTCTACCGCGCCCGGGGCTTCTACATTACAATCTCGGCCAGCATCAACCAGCAAATTGGTTACCGCTGAAACTTTGCACCACGGATGTGCAAACCGGCAAATAGAATACGGAGCCAACATGACGCAGCGTAAAATTCTTGTGACCGCGGCTTTGCCTTATGCCAACGGTCCCATCCATATTGGCCATCTGGTTGAATACGTACAGACGGATATCTGGGTGCGTTTTCAGCGGCTGCGCGGGCATCGCGTGGTGTTTGTGTGTGCAGACGATACCCACGGCACCGCCATCATGATGAGTGCGCAGCGGGAAGGGATCTCGGAACAGGAATTTATTGACCGCATCCGCGAAGAACATATCCGCGACTTCAGTGGTTTCGATATCAGCTTTGACAACTACGGCAGCACGCACAGTGATGAGAACCGCGTACTCTGCGGCGAGATCTGGCAGAAGCTGAACGATGCCGGGCTGATCGTCGAACGCGAAATTGAACAACTCTTCGACCCCGAAAAGGGCGTCTTCCTGGCAGACCGCTGGGTCAAAGGCACCTGCCCCAATCCAGAATGCGGCGCGCCGGATCAGGCGGGTGACAACTGCGAAGTCTGTGGCATCACTTATAGTCCTGCGGAACTGATTAACCCCGTCAGCACACTTAGCGGCGCCAAGCCGGAAGTGAAGAAGGCGACCCATCTGTTTGTGCAACTGGAGAAGGTGCACGACTTCCTGAACGAGTGGACGCAGAGCGGAAATCATCTGCAGCCGGAAATCGCCAACTACTTGAAGGGGCATTTCCTGGGCGAAGAACTGCGCGACTGGGACGTTTCGCGGCCGGCGCCTTACTTTGGTTTTGAAATCCCGACCAGCCCCGGCAATTCCTGGTACGTCTGGTTCGACGCGCCGATCGGCTACATCGCTTCGACCAAGCAGTGGTGCGACCGGAACGGCGAAGATCTTGACCACTGGTGGAAAAGCGACGACGTCGAAATACATCACTTCATTGGCAAAGACATCACGTACTTCCACACGCTGTTCTGGCCCGGCATGCTGAAGACGGCCGGTTTCACGCTGCCAGAGAAGGTGCACATTCACGGCTTCCTGAATGTGAACGGTAAGAAGATGTCCAAGCGTGATGGCACGTTTATCCGGGCCGCGACTTTCCTGAAGCATCTCGATCCTTCGTACCTGCGTTACTTCTACGCGTCGAAGCTGAGCGCGAAGGTCGATGATATCGATTTGAACATTGGCGAATTCATCAACAAGGTGAATGCAGATCTGGTCGGCAAAGTTGTGAACCTAGCCAGCCGCAGTGCGAAATTCCTGCAGAAATCCGGGCTGTCGGAAAGCTATCCCGATGACGGCGGTCTGTTTGAACAAGGTGCCAAAGCGGGCGAGGAAATCGCGGCCGCGTATGAGTCTTGCGACTACGCCAAAGCGATGCGGCTGATCATGGAGCTTGCCGACCGGGCCAATCCGTATGTTGAAAATGCGGAGCCGTGGAAACTGGCCAAAGACCCGGAGAAGGCTGCGGAGCTTCAAGACATCTGCACCGTGGCGATCAACCTGTTCCGGCAGATCGCCGTTTACCTGGCGCCGGTGCTGCCGCGGCTCGCGCAGCAGACGGGCGACCTGTTGGGTTCGCCTATTGAAAGCTGGAGCGACAGTCAGACGCCGTTGACAGGAGCCGCCGTTACTAAATTCAAGCACATGCTGAAACGTCCTGAAGAAAAGAAATTCCTAGCCGTGATCGAAGAAGAAAAACAGAACGCACCGCCACTGCCCGCCCTGCCGCCCGGTGAAGAACCACTGGTGCCGGAGTGTACGATCGAAGACTTCATGAAAGTCGATCTCCGCATCGCCGAAGTGGTGGATGCTGAGCACGTCGAAGGCGCCGAGAAGCTGTTGAAGCTGACGCTGAACCTGGGCGGCGAGGCGAACCGCACCGTGTTCGCTGGCATCAAAGCCGCCTACGACCCGGCCGATCTCAAAGGCCGCCTCGTGGTGACCGTCGCCAACCTCAAGCCGCGTAAGATGAAGTTCGGCCTCAGTGAAGGCATGGTCGCCGCCGCCGGTCCAGGCGGCCCAGACGTCTTTCTTCTAGGCGTAGCCGAAGGTGGTAAACCCGGCATGCGCGTGCATTAGACCGCGTTTGCAAGAGGGCGAAGGATAGTTCTTCCGGCTATTCTTCGCTGTCAGCCGGGGATGCTTCCGGCGCGACGGACAGCGTGCCTGGTGCGAAGCCGGCGATGTTTTTGCCGCTGCCGTAGGCGGGGTTGCTGCTTTGTTGCTTGAGCTGGAAGCTATCGGGGCCGAGTAGATGCACCTGTTTATCGTCCAACGGCAGCGTGGTCTGCCAGACAACCGCCTGCTGCGGTAGCTGATCGTCGAACCAGCTTTCGGACAGGGCGTCATCGAAGTCGTACTGCTGCTGCAATCCGCGGTCGCTGGTCACGCGCCAAACGATGCGTGTCGCCGGGTAGAAGTTGTTGGCGCCGCTGTAAGAGATAAGCCGCTTGGTCATCTCCATATCTTCCACGCCTACGTGTTCGATGAGTGGGGCGTTGTTGCGGGTCACGTAGATGCAGTCGTTGGTGACGATCTTCAATCCGGCCTGAAATGGCGCTTCGGCGGATTGCTGCACGAGGCAGAGACTTTCTTGCGTGAAAACCGTGACATGGTCGAGCGTTAACTGCACCAGGTCACGCAGACGCGGTTTGTTGCTGGTGCTGGCGATCGTCAGCAGGTGGCGGGTGCTGAGGAACAGGCCGCCGGTCCATTGCAGTCGCAGTTGCGTGGCGGACGGAATATCCACCAGCGTTGCCTGGCCCCGTGCTACGCAGTTGCGCAGTTCCACCAGCGGCGGCGTCGTCGCAACGACTGGCGCCGGCGCGGGGGTCGCGGGCCGCGGTTGCATGTCAGACGGCATGCCGCCGGGCACAGGCATTGCTTCCACATCGGCGTTGGCAGTTGATGTATCTTCGGTGCCGGTGTCAGTATCGTCGGCTGCCGTCTCAGGGCTGTTGACCGTAAAGAAGGAGACATTGTACTGGGCGGCAACACCGCCCGGCGCCATGTTGACGATCGTCAAGCTGCACTGATCCAAAGAGACGCCAACCGCTTCGTCCAGTTCAAAGATCGCCCACTGCACATCAAACGGGCGGGCGGGAAGCTGCACCTGAAAATGAATGCCCGATGCATTCAACTGCCCACCAGAGACAACGATCATCGCCCCCGAATCGGGCGCATCTTCTGGGTCCACGTTAAACTGCACCACGGGCGAATAGCCAGCCGCGGCCTGTAACGTGAGACTGCCGCCGTACAGCGCTAATGGCCTGGATGTCAGGACGCCGTTGAACCGCAGTTCCACCAGTTCGATGGATGGCTGGCTGGCGGCGGCCTGACATGCTTCCGCAAGCGATGTGTAAACCGCTTCGTCCTCGGCATGTGCAGTGCCTTCAGGCCCGACGACGGCCACGCGGATCAGTTCGTTGACCACTTCTGTTTCTGATGGTCCGGCTGGCGCCCCGGCAGAGATGACTGCCGGCCCGGGATCGCTGGCGGCGGTCACGCTGGCGCCGTCTGGTTCGGTTCCGCCCGTCAACGCTGCCGGCTTAATTTCGCCCACGCTAACGCCTGCTGCCTCGTCGGTTCCGGCAATCCGCGTGGCGGCGTCTTCCAGCGGGCTGGTTTCCGTGAACTGTCCTGTCGAACCGCCCGTGGGCGGCACGCTGGCGGGCAGTTCGGGAATGGAAACGGGCGGTTTATCGGCGGGGCCGGACGGTGTTTCAGGGGCCCCCGGCGCCGGTGCGGATGGAGGCGCCGGCTCGATATCGGCAGGTGTCTCCGTAATGATCGGGGCGAAAGTCACGGGGGCGAATTCGCTGTTTGCAGTTTCGACCTGCTGGGTGTACTGATGCGCGGCGACGCCCGTTGCGGCCAGCAGGATGAAGCCGGCGACCCACGGCACATGCTGCAACAGCCGGTTGCGGGTGGGCTGCTGATTCGCACGGCCGACGTACGCCAGCACCTTCTGCATATCCTCGCGAAGGTCCTGCGCATTGCGGTGCCGGTGCGAAGGATTCTTCGCCAGCATCCGCATGATGAGGCTGGCCAAAGGTAGCGGCATATCTGGCACAAAGTGCCGCGGATCAGGGACCCGTTTACTACGGTGTGCCAGCATCTTTGCGAGGCCGGGTGGCTCGTGCGCGAAGGGCGCCCGTCCGGTCAGCATGAAATAGAGCGTGCAGCCCAGCGAATAGATATCGCTGCGGAGATCGGTCCGCCGCGGATCTTCCGCCTGTTCCGGCGAACAGTAATCAAACGTACCCATCGCCACGCCGCTGGCTGTTAAAGCCTCGCCGGTTGCATCGCTTTGGCTGACGCGGGCTAGACCTAGATCCACAACCTTCACCAGCCCGTTGGGCGTAATCACGATGTTGGAAGGTTTGATGTCGCGATGCACCAGGCCGCGTTGATCGGCGTGTTCCAGCGCGTCGACTACCTGCATGGTGACGCGGATGGCCTGTTCCGGTTTGAACCGGCCGTTCTCCACCACGATGTCGCGAATGTTTTTGCCTTCCAGCAGTTCAAACGCAATATAGTGCCATCCCTGATCAAAACCGGCGCCGTAGACCACCGCAATGTTCTGATGGGTAAGCTGCGCGGCGGCTTTTGCTTCCTGATCGAAGCGGCGGATCATCTCCTGGGTGGTCTGGTTCAGCACTTTCACGGCCACATCGCGGCCAAGCTGATTGTCCCGGGCTTTGAAAACGGCGCCCATTCCGCCGCCGCCAATCAGGTTGCCGATTTCGTACTGATCCAGCTGCGTCCCTTCCAGGAACGAAGCCATTTCCAGCACCGGCGAAGAAGCCCCGGTCACGCGGTTACCGCTACGCTCGCGGTTGTGAATGACCGTGAGATCATCAATGTCTGAACCGCCGGCAGGTTTCGCCGGTTGCCGGGCCGTGGGACGTGCATCCACCGTGGCGCCAGCTGTTTTGCGTTTTGCCACGGCCGAAGAAAGTTCTTCGTCATCGCGTGGGAAAGAGTGGCTCTGCCGTTCGTCGCCGGGAAGATGCGCCGTGTTAGCCGTTGACTTACGCTGCGCTTTGGCTCGACCGCTCTGGCTGGATACAGGCACCTCCACATAGCTGGAAGTGGTTCCAGGCTTGGACTCTTCGTTATTGTGGATGCTGCTTGGCATATCTATCCACACGAAAGTAATGGCCGGTCCAGGGCGCACCCTCGCGGACATGGCGGCGGTGCGAACAGGTCGAATGTGAATAAGGTGTTGATGAGAGGAGGAAAAAAGCCCGACCCTGGCTCATTTCCTACGTATCCATCGTAAGTTGCCGTGCTTTGCAAGTCAATGTTCTAAGTGCTGCGAGCAACACGTTTAACATCATCTAATCGCAAGCGGTTGCCTGCTCATTCTCTATCGCTTCTTGCGCGTCGACTGTTACAACTGCGGCCGGAAAACCTCTTGCAACTATAGCGACAACCCCTTTCAGATGTACTCTTTTCCGGGTGCTTGTTGTTCACCGCATTGAGCGAAATCTTGTGTAAATTCGACGACACGAACCCCAAAAAGGTTTCCGGGCAACGGTTAAATGCCGCTGGTTTCCCACAACACCGCTTTCACCATCGACTGGCTGACGTGGTTTCGTGCAAAAAAAACGCCCTCATGGGACAGGGTTTGTGGTGTGGGCCGGCGCTGAATCAGAGGGGCATTGTGCCGCAGAACTGCCGAGGTGAATCATTCCTCCATTAGCCCCAATGCAACGATTGGTCAGCGGGCATACGGCATCATATGGGGGCCAGACCGAACGCCTTGGCGGGGCAAATCTGCACCAGAAAAATTTCCTACCCGGGCGGCGCCGTACATTCTTCCTCAAGCCGGTTGTCTGCGTAGGCTGGCGACTTCACAATAGCGGTTTCCAAATGAGGTCGCGGGTTTTGCGGAGCAGCGGATATGAAAGCGGGAATTGCTGGCATTGGTTTTATGGGCTGGATTCACTATCTGGCTTATCAGCAGTCCAAAGCGGCTGAACTGGTAGCGGTGCAGTCCCGGAACGAAGCGAAACGAAGCGGCGACTGGCGCGGCATCCAGGGAAACTTCGGCCCTCCAGGTGAACAGATTGACCTGGGCGAGATTGCCGCCTACGAGACGTTTGAAGAGTTGCTGGCGGATGACTCCGTGGATGTGATCGATATCTGTCTGCCGCCGAACCTGCACGCAGATGCGGCTGTAAAGGCGCTGGAGGCGGGTAAGCACGTCCTGTGTGAAAAGCCAATGGCTCTCAACCCGGCAGACTGCGACCGCATGATGGACGCCGCTTCGGCTGCCGGCAAAATGCTGATGGTGGCGCACGTGCTGCCGTTCTTTCGTGAATACACGGCAGCCCGCGAGATTATCGCCAGCGGGAAGTATGGCAACCTGCTGGGCGGGCATTTCCGTCGTGTGATCTCTGATCCGACCTGGATCGATAACTTCTACGACCCCGAAGGCGCCGGCGGGCCGCTGGTTGATCTTCATGTGCACGATGCGCATTTAATCCGCATGCTATTTGGCATGCCGGTGCGTGTGTGCAGCCAGGGCCGGATGCGCGGTGAAGTGGTGGAGTATTGCACCACGCAGTTCCATTACGACGATCCCTCGCTGGTTGTCAGCGCCAATGGCGGCGTGATTCATCAGCAGGGCCGCGGGTTTATGCACGGCTTTGAAATCCATCTTGAGCAGGCCACGCTGCACTTTGAATTCTCATTCTATGCCGACGAACCTGAAGGATCGGCGCTGAAGATTCTCACTCCCGATGGCAAAGTCGAGCGCCCAGAGTTGCCAGAGATGACGGATATCGACGCCTTTACCGCGCAGCTTGATGAAGCGGCCGCAGCGATTGCCAGCGGGAAAGAGTCGGCGGTGCTGTCTGCCGGACTGGCCCGCGACGCGCTGGTGCTGTGTCAGCGGCAGACAACCTCCGTCCGCGAGCGTCGCGCGGTGGATGTCTGAGCGGCATACTGCCAGAGACATTACGACGCGATGGCCAGCGGGAATCAGCCCACAAATTCTGCGGGCGGCATTTTCAGCGTTTCGGCCATCGTCACCAGGCGGCCGATATCTTCTTTGCGTAGTGGCTTGACCAGGTAGTCTTTCACGAAGCTATAAGCCAGCGCGCTAACGCGGTCCTGCTCGTGGTTGGAACTGGTCAACATCGCGACGACGGGTACGTCAGCGGGTGCAAGTTTTGCATACTCATTGAGGAATTCGTGACCGTTCATCCGCGGCATGTTGATGTCCAGCAGAATCAGATCGGGAAGCACCTCGGAGGTACGCAGTACTTGCAGCGCTTCTTCGCCATCGTAAGCTGTCAGGATGTTAAATTGCTGCCCGCTGCGCTCAAGAATCGTCTTGCAGAGATATTGGAAACACTCGTCATCGTCTACAACTAATACCGTGTGCATGTCCGCCCTTTTATAGCTGCATGGATCCAACGTGAATCTGTTGGATGATTTTGTAGTAGCCCCGTTTGCCTGTAAGTGAACTGCTAGATCACCAATAAAACTTAGGTCGCACTCTTTGCGGGTCAAAGTGTGGCCGCCAGGTTTTCAGGTGCCTCTGCATACCGGCGCGCCGTCTCCATCAGCTTGCCGATGTCGCTTTTGCGCAGCGGCTTAAGCAGATAGTCTTTGACGAAGCTGTAGGTCATGGCGTTTTCGCGGTCCTGTTCCTGCTCAGAACTTGTCAGCATGGCGACGACGGGCGTCTCCTGCGGCAACGACTGTGCGTAAGCCGCCAGAAACTCGTGCCCGTTCATCCGCGGCATGTTGATATCCAGCAGGATCAGATCCGGCGTCTTGTCCAGCGACTCGAGCAGTTCCAGCGCTTCAACGCCATCGCGGGCTTGCAGCACCTCGCACTCTTCTTCGCTGCGTTTGAACAGGATCTCACAGAGAAACTGGAAACACTCGTCATCGTCGATTACAAGCACTGTGCGCATGTTACGCTCCTAGGGTGGGAAAGTTCACGTCGAACCGCGAACCACGATCCATGGGCTGATAGTTGATGGAGCCACCCAGGGCGGCGGCGTTTTTTGAAACCAGATAAAGTCCCAGACCGGTCCCGAACGAAACCGTGGGATGAAACCGCTGAAACATGTTGAACATCTTTTCGCGGTAGGGCTTATCAATGCCCAGGCCGTTGTCTTCCACCGAGACCATCCATTCTTTGCCCTGCTGCTTCACACTGACGTGAATGCGGGAAGGACTGGCTTCCGGGTCGCGGTACTTTACGGCGTTCGATATCAGATTTTCCAGCGTCTGTTTCAGGTAAACACGTTTCGCGCTGACTGTGCATTCTTCCGGGCAGTCGACAGAGACTTCCACCTGATCGTAGTCGGGCATGTTGCCGACAGTTTCCAGGGCTTCATCCACAACATCGCGGATGCGAAAGCTCTCGGCAGCAACGCTGCTCATCTTCTGTTTGATCAGGCTGACGATGTCTTCGATGGTGACGGAGACACGCTTTAAGGAATGCAGTACACGGTCCAGGGACATCGATGCCACTTCGACTTCTCCGTCGTCCAGTGCATCCTTGACCACTTCGGAGATGCCCAGCGCAGCAACAACGGGCGCGCGTAGATCGTGCGAAATGCGGTAAGAGAATTCTGTAAGCTCTGCGTTGGATTCTTCAAGATGTAGTAAGTTGGTCGAAACCAGTTCCACGGTGGGTTTGAAGATCCACCAGCAGACGGCCGCCAGCGCGATCACACAGCCGACGGCAAGCAAAAGCAATGCCGATTTGAACCGCACAAGTTTTTGATCGTAGGCGTGTTCCAGGTACGCGACACGCGCATCGAGATTGGGCAGCAGGGTGCTATCGGCGGAAGCCTGCAGCAACGCGGCGTACTGCTCCGAGGCGTCGGCGCCCTTTGCGACTTTCCCGGAGATTTCCGTCGCGGTGGACAGAAACGCTTTTATCTGGGCGTCGAGTCTGCGTCGTAGAGGAAACTGGCCGAGACTACCGCTGGTGTGCAGCGTTTGATGTTCTTTCCGCATCCTTTGCATGGCAAGGTGTAACCGGTCGCGGGCGGCTTTCTGTTCCGCGGCGTTATCGGCTTGCAGGCATTTGCCGGAAAGCAGTGCAATGCGTTGCGAAAGCATGCGTTGCCGGCCGCTGATGTTGATCAGATAGCCGTCTTGTTCATTCTGCTTCAACTGCCAGTGAACGGCTGCAAAGGCGCCAATGGTTGTCAGCAGCGCGAGCACGATGGCGGCCGCGAATCGGATTACCAGCGTCTTGCGCAGCGCTGTTGAGTTGAGAAGCAGCTCGGTCATCTTCTAACCCTGGTTGAAACCCCTAGGAGACTCTTCTATGTAACCTTCGTTCCAGGGCGGGAAAGTCAAGCGGATGACTGAAGTATCGGACGAAAAAAGCCGCGCCGGTTGCAGCGGTTGCATCCGGCGCGGCGTTGCGCGTGGTTAGTGTTGATAAGTGTGCTTAGCCAACCGTGGGTTCTGGCGGTTCGTCCTGCTGCGGGGGCTGTCCAACGTGCGGCTGGATGTTCTCGCGGACCCAGATGTTGCGGAACCGGATCGGGTTGCCGTGGTTTTGCAGATTAAACGGCAGCTTCAAAGCATGTTTGCGGTACGAAGGCGGCGCCACGTAGGAGGTGCCCCCCTTTAACTCAAAGTGGTTGTGGACAACCACGCCGTTGTGCAGCACGGTGACGTAAGCCGGGCTTTTCAGTTTGCCATCTTCTTCAAAGCGGGGCGCCGTGAAGATGATATCGTAAGTCTGCCACTCGCCAGGTTTGCGGCAGGCGTTGACCGTGGGCGGTTGCTGCTTGTACACGGCAGCACACTGGCCGTCGTAGTACGTCGTATTTTCGTACGAATCCAGAATCTGCACCTCGTAGCGGCCCATCAGATAAACGCCGCTGTTGCCGCGACCCTGCCCGTTGCCTTTGACTTGGGCAGGTGTGGCGAATTCCAGATGCAGCTGGCAATCGCCGAAGGAACGGCGGGTGGTTAGCGAAGATTTTCCGACTTCGGCGTAACCATCTTTAATCTTCCAGGTGTCGCCGCCTTTGAACTCGGACAGATCGCCGCCATCGAACAGGATAATTGCGTCCGAAGGTGCGGCGCCGGGCTGATCTCCGGGCGTGACTACCGGCGGTTCGGGCCAGATGATGCCGCTTTTGTATTCTTTGACCAGATAAGCAGCCGGCGCGACGGCGGCCACGGCAGCCAGTACGACAGAGGCAATAAGTGTGCGTTTAGCGATGTGTTTCATAAGAGTCTAAAAAAATCTGGGGGTGGGACGTCATACAAAGATCATCCCTAATATACCTGCTAAGGCGCCTGCTTTATCAAGGATGTGCCAGCATTCGTGGCAAAAAAAGCTGTTTCGCAGGTGCGACTCGAATAAACCCGTCCGCTTTGTGATTCTGGCTGAACCGTTTGCCCGGTTATTACGTTAATAACGGACAACCTGCCTGACATCGCACTGCTTGTTGCCACGCACTTTGTGAAGATCGCGGACGAAATGGTTGATTCTGAACAGGGCCGCGGTTATCACAGGAATACACCAGCAACGAAAATTCTCAGCAAAATGCTGACGGGTGCCACGTTGTGACCGAAGGTGTCTGCGACCCGGCGATACTCCTGGTAGCAAACAATTGATTCATGGCATTCGCGAAGGAGTGACAAAATGCCCAAGTTCTACGTAGAGTCCGGTTCCAACCTCCTGGTAACAACCACCGCTGCGAACGAAACGGAAGCGATCGTCAAAGCACTGAAAACCGTCGTCGATCAGCAACCCCTGCAGCTGGCCGATATGATCATCGTCAACGAACGCGGCTTCGTCTGGAACCGCGAAGATCACGCCCTCAACGGCGACGAGTTCATCGTTCCCACCCGCCTGCTGCTGGGTGAGCCAGAAGAAACCGACGAACTGGCCAGCTAGAAGCAACAGACGCCTGGAGGTCAGGCGCCCGCCTGACGATGGACCAGAATCCACCTCAATCACAATCTACGGGGTTGAGGTAAATTGAACGTCGGCGTCTTAATCATCCTCTGGCAGCGGTGTTCCGTTGGCGACCCACGATACCATGGCTTCGATCAGCCATAGATCGCCCATCCACTTGGGTTCGCAGGTGGTGATGGTCAGGCGGCCATCATCAACGGGCACCGTGGCGACGGCCGCCCGTTTCGCATCGCGTTTGAGCAGTACCGTGTGCGGCGTTGACACGTAGAAGTCACCCGCCGTGCGCAACTTGCCACTTTCCGGGACAAGATGCTCTACACCCCGGAAGAACAGGTCCGTAGGTTCGCCATTGCGCAGGAATTTGCTTCCGTGCTGAAATCCAGTGCGGATACCAAAGGGCCGTAGATGCTCCATATTGCGGCCGTTATAGGTGCCGAACACGACTAGGTGCCCACCTTGCCGCATGAAGTCCTCGTACTTCTTAAAGGCTTCCGGCGCCTTGCGTTCTTTGGTGCCCCAGTAATCCATGCCGTTGGACCCGACCATAATGGTGTGATACTTCTCAAACTCAACTTTGTCCGGGTCCATGTTCTTCATGAAGTGATACTTGAGAAAGTACCGCTGACTGGCGGGTTCAGCATGTTTGCGTTCAACGCCTCCCATCCCAATGAACAGCACCATTTTTCCATCCGGGCGCCGCTCGCGTATTAGATCGTCGCGGACCTGCGTTAGATCACCAAACTTCGCAAGAATCGGCGGCAACGCGTTGGCCGTTTCGCTACCTGGCGGGGCCAGCGACTGGGCGATCAGGTAAGCGCGGGCGGACCGCATCAGCAGCTTCAACTTCCGGTCGCCGTCTTCTTGTACGGCCAGTTGCTGCCATTGGTCTCCGGCCTGTTTCCACGCATCTGCGGAGCCGTTGCTGTTGAGTTCCAGGCTGGCGACAGGCTGCAACTGCTTGTCATCCGACTTTGCCAGATGCATTAGCCCGCGGTCCCAGTCGCCGGCAGTGAAGGCGAAGTATTCGCCAGCGATGGTATTGGTTGCGGGATCGTCCGGACTGGTTTTAAGACTTTCCAGCGCATCGCGGACCTTTTTCCATGCGGCGAACATATCACGTACCTGGTTCCGCTGATCGAAAGCCGCCTTTCGTGCTTCCACAGGCACGCCCCGCCGGGCGGCGGCCTTGTAGGTTTCCCCGGCGACGTCATTTGCCAGATCAACACGATCTGCATCGAGCGCCTGAGGGATGAATTGTGCAGAAGCTTTGACCAGCGTTTCAATCTCCGGCCCTTGGCGGAACTCGCCTGCGGCTTTCATCAGCAGATCGTACTGCGGTTGCACGGCGTCTACTTCAAACCTTTCTCCCACCCGGCCGGCATAGTCAACCGCAGCAACTGCGTCGCCGCCTTCGATCGCCAGACTGGTGGCGGCTGTTAGCAGTACGTACTGCTGCACGGGCTCCGCATTGTTGTCCGCTACATCCGATAGCTTGCCTGCCAGTTGCAACTTTGCCGCGGGCGTGTCGGCCTGGTCAAAATCAAACAGTGTCCGCATCTTGGCGATGCTGGCCTGTTGCGTTTCCTGAGAGGGAACCGGCATCTTGCCCGGCTTGACCGGATCAGGAACGGCTGGAGGATCAACCGGCGGCGGATCGACTGGAGATGGATCAACTGGCGGCGGATCAATCGGTGGTGGATCAACTGGAGGTGGATCAACGGGCGCTGGATCGACCGGTGCTGGATCAACGGGTGCTGGATCAACGGGTGCTGGCGTCACCGGGCGCGGAGCGACCGGTACGGGTGGCGATCCATCGGCGGAAACCGTTTGCGTGTCTGTTCCTCCCAGCATCGCAGCGGCGGCGATGCACACCACCGTAAGAACGAACAGAGCGCCGCCACACAATACCGCAGGCACCACCCATGCAGGCTGCGGTTTCTTGCGGGCGCGGACAGGTGTTTTGCGGATGCCCGTTTGCACGCCCGGATTTTCAAAACCCGTCGCACTGTGTGCGGCCGGTTGAGCGGCGGGCGCCATCGCGAGAGGGTCGGGCTGCGCGGCAGGCGCCGGTCCGAGCGGATCGTGCGTTGTGGCGCGCAGATGCTCGTCGTAAGCGTTGCGTTTCTCATCGCTGAGCAGCACGATGCGGGCTGCCGCTACTTCGTTCAATAGCTGCTGCGACGCGGCTGCGTTCTTGCCGCCCTGTTTGTTCCGCAAGTAAGCCACGCGGGCTTCGGCGGCGGCGTCGATCACATCGGGATCTGACTCAAAGACCACCACTCCTAGCAGGCGATAATGGTTCGGCGGCTGTTCTTCCGGCGGAATCGCCAGCCATTTGTAGTAGGGATCGAAACCGGTGCTCATGCGCTGCCTATTCGAAGGGGAAGCAATCGTGGCTTGCCATGCATACTTCCATCTGTCCTAGGCCATTTGCCGTGCAATTGCAACGGCGGGGATTCTCTGGTGGGTTATTCCCGGCGTTTAGGGCGTCCACAATCATCATACGCCTGGTCCATTACCGCGTTGGTCGCAAGACCTTCCAGCCCAGCAACCCGCGGCGGCCGGTCTTCTAGAATGGCCGAAACGAAATCCGCGACCAGCGGCGTGCAGAAATTACTGTCGGGCGGATGCGATTCGGTGCGAACGCCATCGGCTGTTGCGATGGTTAACGTGTCGCCGTTGAGCGGGTTGGCCGTAAGTCGCCCCGCGTCGCCTGTGATGGCGAATTCGTCAGGATCAAACGGCACGCCAAAGTGGCACTGCAGCATACCCGTGGCGCCGGTTTCGAATTTCATCAGCACCGCCGCGGTGTCGTCAACTTCGTAGGAAGCAGCGACGGTTTCGCAGAAAGCTCGCACTGCCGTTACCTGTCCCATCAGGTGCAGGAACAGATTGATCCGGTGACTGCCAACGTCCATCAGCGCTCCGCCGCCGCTGTCCGCATGATTCCGGCGCCAGTAACCCTCTTCGCCTTGCTGCTTGTCCAGCGGCGTAGCGGTCACCGCAGAAATAGCCAGCGGCACGCCAATTTCGCCGCTACGCAGCAGTTCCTCCATCCGATGCACCAGCGGATAGAACCGCCGGTAATACGCCACGCCCAGCTTCACGCCGGCAGACTTGCAGGCATCGACCATCTGCTGGCATTCATCCGCGTTCATGCCCATCGGTTTTTCAACCAGCACATGCTTCCCCGCAGCGGCGGCGGCCAGCGTCTGTGGCAGATGCTCCTTGACGGGCGTGGCGATATAAACGGCGTCTATCTGCGGATCGGCAAGTAGCTGCGCGGCGGAAGTGTAACGCTGTGGGATTTCAAACTGGTCGCAGAACTGATCCAGCATGCTGACGTCGCGGCGGCAACCGGCGACCAGCTGGCTGCGAGGCTCCACTTGAATCGCGGCTGCCACGCGTTTCCGCGCGACATCGCCACAGCCGATAATTCCCCAACGCACCGTCATGCTCAACCTCCGCCGTTACTGATCTGCATTGCAGCCTGAGTGACTATTCTTTGTCACCATAGCCGTGCCACACCCATTCGATCGCATGAGGCAGGAACTGCTGCTTGGCGTTGCGGATGCCGTGTCCGGAGTTCAGGCAGTAGATGTACTGATAGTCATATCCCTTGGCTTTTAACACCTTCGCCATGCGGTGATTGGCTTCCACCCAGTCGTGCATGCCGTCGCGCATGACGTTGGGGTTCAGCAGGTCACGGTCACCGACAGAGATAAACAGGCGGATGGGCTTTTTGGGCGAATTCGGAATCAGCGTCTTGTGGAAGCCCCACGCACCATCGGGTGTTTCTTCGTTGAAGGGCCACTGCTGATTGACGAAGGTGCCAGAAGTTGTCAGCACCCGGCGGTAAAGATCCGTTCGGTACCAGGCCATGATCAATGCAGCGGACCCGCCGGAACTGCTGCCCATTACCGCGCGGCCATCGGGGTCTTTGGTCAGTTGCACGTTGCAGTTCTTTTCGACGCGTGGCAGCACTTCGGTTTCAATGTACTCCGCGAACAGGCCGGACATCGTGTCGTATTCGCGGCCACGTTCATGCCCTTGGGCGTCGCCGCCACCGTTGGCGATCATGACGCAGATCATCGGCGGCACACGCTTCTGCGCGATCAGGTTATCCAACGCGCGTGGCAGCGACATGTTCGGCTTACCCTTGGGGCCGTCGTGCACCACCATGAAAGGCGCTTTGGTCCCTGCCTTATACTGGGCGGGAATGTAAACGGTAATTTTGCGCTTGTAGTCGATCTCAAAGGTATCCACGACCAGCGTCTTTGGATTCTGCGGGTCGACCGTGCCAAACACCTTGCGAGCAATGCCCGGATTCAGCAGTTTGGTTTCTTTGGAATCGATCTCGAATTGCTTGACCTTACCCTGCGGCACACCTTCAACCACGCTAAACTCCGGCGCCGTGCGATACTCGGGGCCGATCACATAGTTGCCATTGGCGTCTGCCGGCGGATTGACGCCGGGCTTACCGTCCAGCCGGATAAACTCCGGGGCGCCCTTGGCGTCAAACAGCCGCACCGGCGGAGCCTTACGCTTCTTGGGCTGCGCCGCAAGCTGTGACACAAAACAGACACTCAGCACGCAAAGTACAGCAGTCGTAGTTAAATGTTTGGACATCGGAGATTCCTGGCGGAGATGGTGGGAAAGCAATGGGACGTTGAGTGTAATCCGCCAGAGCGCGACATGAAAGCAGCAGCCGGTTCTAGTAAAAAGATGGTCATTTTGCAGGACGCAGTTTCCTTCGGTCTTCAAAGGCAGAAGCGCTTTCACGTCAGTGTTTTGACCATGAAAAACTTGGTGTGGCCGTGCGAATCCCAGTCTTCGATCTGCCCGGCGGTGCGGTACCCGCAGCGATGATAGAAGGCTGGTGACTGGTACTGCATCGTGTCTACAAAAGCGTAGATGCAGCCGCGTTCGCGGGCGGTGGCTTCGGCTTGTTGCATCAACTGCTGGCCAATGCCCTGACGACGGTGTTTTTCCTCAACGGCCAGAATGTCGATCTTCAACCACTTCCGCTCTGTGTTTGCGAGTAGTCCGCCAACCTGTCGAAGTTCATGCGTTGCCAGGACGCACAGGGGTTGCTTCTGATTCTGAGGCTCATCCAGCGACGCCCAGAAGATGGGGTTCGCCATCGCGTTGAAGTCACGCAGGATGCCGCAGATGGATTCGACTTGCGTCTTGGTGGGATCAAGAGCAATGGTTGTTTGGAAGGACGCCATGACAATGGAAGGTGGTTTATTTTGACAAACGGTTGAAAGGCAAGGTAATGTTATGCGTTACATAATCCACTCAACTCACAACGGGAATATTGATGATAACGCTCCACCGCTCCGCATTTTTTGTTGCTGCATTGGCAGCCGTCTGTCTTGTTCCGGCAATCTCGCTGGCGGCGCACCCCAATGGTGTGGTTTGGGAAGGCGGTAAGGGTGTGGGATGGGGTAAACACATTGTTTTTATTGCTGGCGATCATGAGTATCGCGGCGAAGAAACACTGCCTGCCTTGGCGCGGATTATGGCCAAGCACTACGGCTTCAAATGCAGTTACTTCGTCACAACGGATCCGGCCGATGGCACGATCAAACCAGGCAGCAACCACATCACCGGGCTTGAGGCGCTGAAAACCGCCGACCTGATGGTGATCTTCACCCGGTTCCAGGCGTTCGATGACGAACAGATGCAGCACATTGACGATTATCTGGCGAGCGGAAAACCCGTCATCGGTCTGCGCACCAGCACCCACGGGTTCAAAGGGCTGAAAGGTAAATTCGCCCACTACAACGAAGGCTACAAGGGCGACAAAAAGGAATGGGAGGCAGGCTTCGGCGAAGCCATCCTGGGCGAACACTGGGTGGGCCACTATGGCCGCAATCACAAGCAGAGTTCGCGCCTGTTGCTTGAAAAAGATCAACTGGAACACCCCATTCTGCGGGGCGTCGAAAAAGTGCACGCACAGTGTGGCGGCTACAACGCACACCCGCGCGAAGGGAGCACCGTGCTCGCGAAAGGGCAGGTCCTCAACGGCATGAAGATTGACGATCCGGCCGACGAAACCAAGAATGTTCTACCCGTCGCCTGGGTGCGTCATTACAAAGAGGGTGACAAGAAGTCGCGGGTGTTTACGACCACTCACGGCGCCTCGGAAGATATTCTCAACGAAGGCTTCCGGCGGATGCTGGTCAACGCGCACCTGTGGTGCCTGGGGCTGGAAGAACACATCGAGGCTGACAACAATGTGTCATTCGTCGGCCCGTACAACCCGGTGACATTCCGCTTCGGCGGCCATCGCAAAGGCGTTAAACCCGCAGATCTGGAAGGCTGGGAATCGCCGATTCTCGGCAAATGACAGCTTTAGCGAAGATCACTCGTTACGATTGTGGCTTCGTGGGGAGTTTAACAAGCTGGAACCAATAGCCCGTCATTTCCTGTGCGATCTTCGCCATGGAGGCAAAACCGACGGGTTTGGTCACGTAAGAACTGCAACGCAGCTTGTAAAGTTCGGCGATATCTTCTTCATCCTGCGAAGTGGTCAGCACAACTACAGGGACGCTGCGTAACTCCTCGTCATCTGAGATGTGTTTCATCGTTTCGCGGCCATCCATGACCGGCATGTTGATATCCAGCAGCACCAGATCCACCGCGGGTGCATCTTCGTAGGGAGCCTGCTTACGAAGGAATTTGAGCGCTAAGTCGCCGTTGGGTACATGATGAATGTTGTTGGCCAGCTTCGCTTGTTCAAAAGCGTAGCGCGTCAGTTCGACATCATCTTCATTGTCGTCAACCAGCAGAATTTCAACGGGGCTGATATTGT
This sequence comes from Pirellulaceae bacterium, assembly GCA_965233625.1. Taxonomy (GTDB): domain Bacteria; phylum Planctomycetota; class Planctomycetia; order Pirellulales; family Pirellulaceae. The sequence goes on along the minus strand of OZ247499.1, from coordinate 3,302,893 downwards.
CCATTCGCGTCTCAGCTTCGTACGGCGTCAGAATATAAATAGAAAAGAGCAATGCCGCGGTGGGTAGCCGCCTAGGGTCAGATCATGTGAAGTCGGAGGAATCTGACCGCCTGGAATTGCGTGTGGCGATATTCTAGCAACTTCAATCAATACGGGGGAGTCAAATCGTGGCAGATCGTTGTTACCGCTGCTTCCGTCCGGCTTCCCTCTGCTATTGCCATACGCTGCCCACCATCGACAACGCGACGCCGGTCCTGATTTTACAGCACCTGGGAGAACGGGATCATCCGTTTAACACGGCCCGGATGGTGCAGCACTCGCTCCGGCAGTGTGAGGTGGTGACAGGTTATCCCGCCGCCATTGCATCGAAGCCATTGCCGCTGCTGCCCGGCGCGGGGCTGCTTTATCCCAAACCGGGCGCCCGCCTGTTACCAGAGCTTGCGGCCGCAGACATGCCAACGCAACTTGTTGTGATTGATGGCACATGGGGGCAGGCGAAGTCGCTTTACCGCGATGTACCTCAATTGCACGACCTGCCTTGTTATGTGCTAGCGCCGGAGAAGCCCGGTGAGTTCCGCATCCGGCGCGAACCAGATGATCAAAGCCTGTCGACCGTTGAAGCGGTTTGCGCTTCGCTGTCTCACATCGCACCGGCAACGGGCGGTCTGCCGGATTTGCTGGACGCGTTCCGCACGATGAACGACCGCCAGCTGGAGACCGCTGGTAGTCACGACAGCTGGCGCCGGAAGAAAGCAGCTGCCGGTTCAGCCTGCCCATTGCCTCGTGCGCTGCAAAAACCGGCAGCGAAGATTGTGGTTGCTTACGGCGAAGCCACACCGGAGCAGAACCGTGGTGAAAGCCCGCGTCCGCTGAACTGGTTCGCACAGCGACTGACGGGCGACCGCTTTGCAGCCACCCTCCGTCCGCCTGCGCGGCTCACGTCTGCGGCGATGTCGCACATGCGACTGACAGAGGTTGACATCGCAGGTGCGGTCGACGACGAAACGTTCAGGCAGCAATGGCAGCGTTTTAGCCAGCGCGACGATACGCTGGTTGCCTATCACCCGCGGACTCTTTGTCTGCTGCAAAGCGTCTGTGGCGCCACCGGCAAAGCCGTCGCCGTGAAATCGATCCCCGGCATCTGGCCCCACCGTTTCACATCGCTGGAAGAGCTTCTTGCTTTTGAATCTATCGGTCAGCCGTCCCCCGCCCTAACGCCCCGCGCAACGCACCGTCTGCAAATGGCGGTGACGCTGGTAGAGCACTTACGCGGAAAATATCTTGTTTAACACGCTACCGGAAATTCGCGGGACGATTCTGCAATCTTTGGAAGAGGAACCTTCACCATGCTTCGCCTGATTCTGCTTGTTGGCCTGTGTCTGAATGGTTCGGCGATGATTGCCGGCGAGCATTCCTGGCCGCTCGACGCATCGCGTGAACCCGGCGGCATGGTGGTTGGCAAACTCACGCAGGCTGCCGGTGTGGAAGGGGGCAGTCTGGTATTCGACGGAAGTACGTTGCTGAAGGTAAAGAACTCCGCAGATCTGGCCGGCGCTGAAAGTGGCTTCACGCTTACCGCCTGGGTTAATCCTTACCGCCTCACGGGGCGACAGCAGGTAATCGCTGCCAAGAACCGCTATGCCCTCAACGAGCGGCAGTGGGCGGTGATGATGGATAAGGACAACCGGTTCCGGCTGTACGTGTGGCAGGGAAGCTGGGTGACAACTGGTTCTAAAAAATTGCCGCAAGCAGGACATTGGCATCTGATTGGCGTCGTCATCCGCCCGGCAACCGCGCAGCTATGGGTGAATGGCGCACTGGCCAGCGAAGTGAAACTCAAGAAGCGTATCCCGCGGACACCGGCGCCGCTTACCTTCGGCGGCGTTGATGACAACGGCCGCATCCGGCAGAACTTCACTGGCGCCCTGGATTCGATACGTCTTACAGATAAGCCGCTCGATGCTGACCAGATGAAGGCGATGTACAAGCCTGTGTCGGCGACGCATAAGATTCCCGTGGTTGCTCAGCCTTTCACCTTGTGGACAGGACCGGCCATTCCCACGGACGTGACGCAGATTCCTTTTGCGGAGGGCGTTGAACATCGCACCATTCACGAACCGGCTGAAACTGACCCCAAATTTCTGCACGGCGCCGCCATCGTGCAACACAAAAACGTGCTGTACGCCAACTGGGCGAATAGCCCCACCAACGAAAATGGTCCGCACGAAACCTTACGTGGCAGGCGATCACGGGACGGCGGTAAGACCTGGTCAGCCATGGAAATCATCGGGCCCGGATTTGAAACCAAAGAGCGTCACAGTCACGGCGTGCTGCTGGTTCACAACGATGAAGTCTGGACGATCTGTGCGCGGTTTGGTGTGGGTGCGGCTGGACGGCGGTTTCCGGGTCTGGGGGCCGAAGCCTTCGTTCTGGACCAGGTCACCGGCAAGTGGCAATCGCGCGGCGTCGTTATGAAAAACTGCTGGCCCTATGACCAGCCTGTGCGGATGGGCAACGGTAACTGGATTACCGGCGGGCAGGATAAAGACGGCTTACCCGTGGTCGCCATCAGTCGTGGAGATGACTTCACGAAGTGGGACTCCATTCACATCCCTTACGACAGCATGCTCAAGCCAAGCTTCGCGGAAACCACGGTCTGGGCAGAGGGAAAACGCGTGATCGCGGTGATCCGTGGCGGAGGCGGCGTCGCCTGGGTCAGCGAAAGCATGGATTACGGACAAACCTGGAAGAAAGCCGTGCGTAGTAATCTGCCCATGCCACGCGCCAAAGCCTATCTGGGCAAGTTAAGCACCGGCCAGCTTTACCTGATCTCTAACCTCAAGAACCGCGACACACTGGTCGTTTCCACCGGCAAACCAGGCGAGATGACGCTCAGCCAGATGTGGCGTATCCGGCATGGCCGGTCACCGGCGCCGCACTATCCCGGGCATGCGAAAGGCAAGCAGTGGTCGTATCCCTACGGTTACGAATACGACGGGAAACTATACGTTGTTTACTCCATCGGGAAGGAGCAGTGCGGGCTATCCGTCATACCTCTCGCTTCGCTAAAGAACGAGGCAAGCCGTTAGGCATCACTTCTCAAGCGTTTTTAGATACGCGTCAAGCTGCGGATCGTTGTACTTCTGCATCAGCGTTTTCAAGCGGTCCTTGAACTGTTTCACAAGCTGCTGGCTTTCCGGGTCGTCAATCAGGTTGTTCAGTGCGTCCGGGTCTTCGCTGTAATCGTAGAATTCCAGTGGCGTACGCAGGCTGTAATGCTTGACGCGTGCCGCCACCGCTTCGTCTTTGGCGCCAGCCGCAACCATCGACTTCCAGGTAAGCCCGGCCATTGACTCGTTGCGGAAGGTCGTTTTGCCATCGGACCATGCGTTGAAGATCAGGCCGTACCGCTTGCCCAGGACCGACCGCATCGGGAAACCCTTGCCGGATGAAAGCGTGTTGATATGGGTGTAGACGTAATCTCTGCCATCCTGCTTCTTGCCTTTTAGAACCGGCAGAAACGATCGTCCGTCCATGCCTTCCATCGGCTTGATTCCCAGCAGGTCCAGGATCGTCGGCGCGAAATCGACGCCGGCAACTACATGTTCCGCATCCACCACACCTGGCTTGATCATGCCGGGCCAACGCACGATCCACGGCGTAATGGTGGAGTGGCGCCAGCAGTTGGTCTTGGCGAACGGCACGGCGATGCCATGATCGGACTTCAGCATCACGACGGTGTTCTGCTTATAGCCCGCCTTCTCTAACTCTTGCAGTACACTGCCCACTACATCATCCGCGCGACGGACGGAGCTATAGTACTGCGCGATCTCTTCGCGGATGGCGGGCGTCTCTGGCAGGAAACCCGGTATAGGCACTTCTTCTGGCTGATAAATACGGCTGGGGGCGGGATATGGGCCGCGGTTCCTGTTCTTCTTTTTCTTCCCGTTCTGCTTCGCCGCTGCTGCTTGTGCCGTGCGAAGTTTTGCCGGCTTGCGGTTGTCAAACGGACGATGTGGATCGTGCGTATTGACCATCAGAAAGAACGGTTTGCCCGACTGCTTCACCTTGCTGAAAAACTCAGCGGTGAATTCCGCGTAGCTCTTGCGGCTGCGGCCGTTCATCATCTCGTAACGGCCACGGCTGTAATCGAAAGCCGCTGAACGCGAAGGCACGACGTGTTCCGTCTTACCCAGAATACCCGTCATGTAACCATGCGTTTTAAGCGTCTCGGGCAGCGTCGGAACGCCCTTGTTGATCTTGTTGAAACCCAGGGCGCCGCTGTTGTGCGGATAACGCCCCGTCATCCAAACCGCACGCGTCGGCTGACAGATGGCGATGGTGACGTGCCCATGCTGGAACCGTAATCCTTCCGCCGCCAGGCTGTCAATGTTGGGCGTTGTGCCTTCCAGTTTAGAACCAAACACGCCCACCGAGTCGCGATTCATATCGTCCAGCGTAATGAACAGCACATTCAGCGGCGCCTCTGCCTTCGCACTTCGGCCGCCAAGGTGCAGCATCGGAGCGATCATTAGTAGGGGAAGAATGAACCGCCAGAGCCGTATTTTTTGCATCGGAGTGTTTCTCAAGGGTTACGGTATTTGTGGGCCACCCGACTATGATACATGCTAACCACCCTGCTATTCGACAACTTTCTGTTGGCGCAACATAATGAACATCGTGCTGGTTTTGCAGCAGTGTTTTCTGGCGGCTGTCGATGTCTGAAAAAATATCCATCTCGCGCGAAGAGCTGACCAGTACAGCCGTTGACCACAAGTTACAGACACAGGCCCTCGCCGCACGCGCAGGGAACGATCTGGCGACGCCGCCCGCCGCATCACTTGCCGCACGGTTGCTTTATAACGCGCTGGTTTACATGACGGTTGCCGGCGCCGCGGCGGGTTTCATTGCGTGGGCAAGTTGCGAAACCATCGACGCTGCCATCCCTGATTACGATGCGGAATTCTCCCGGTTCCGGCTTACCCATGAGCAGATCAAAGTCGCGGCCACCACGGGGCTGATCTCTTTTGACAACGCTCAGGCGCGGTCTGCCGAGCTGTTTTACCGCTATCGTCACAACCCTTACGTCGCCTTGGCGCTGAGCGATGGGTTAACCGAAGAAGAATACAACGTCCGCTTTCAGGAACTGGACCACCGGTCGCACTATCACGGCTTCATTCAGAAGTTGTGCTGGTTCACCTGCGCCGGCATCCTGTTCGCAGCAACGCTTGCCAGCGTGGAGCACTTTGTCAGCCGCAACCTTCATGCGGCGCTGATTGCCGCCTCTTCCGGCGCCGTCGTCGGTCTGGTGGCGGGCGTGGCGGTCAGCCTCTCTATCAACTGGCTGTATCACACGATCCAAGGTGAAAGCGTCCCCGGCGCCCCGTTGCCGATGTGGCGGCAGATGCTTGCTAGGTCGATTGCCTGGGGTGTCTTCGGCGGGTTCCTCGCGATGGCGCCGGGCGTTGCCACCGGCAGCACGAAACGGACGATGCTCGGTTTCGCGGGCGGCCTGGCTGGCGGGCTGATCGGCGGATTATTGTTTGATCCAATCAGTGTGATCACGCACAGCGGCGTGCTGAGCCGGATGGTCGGGCTGACCGCAATTGGCATGCTTGCCGGGCTATGCAGCGGATTGTTTGAGAAGGTGGCGCGGACGGGCTGGCTGCAAGTGAAAGCCGGACTGATTGCGGGCAAGCAGTTTATCCTCTACCGCAATCCAACCATCCTCGGCAGTTCGCCGCAGTGCGAAGTCTTTCTCTTCAAAGATCCGTGCATCGCGCCGCGGCATGCAGCCATCGCACAGACAACGGCCGGATTTCATATAGAAGAAGTCCAGCCACATACCGGCGTGTATGTGAACGGCCAGCGTGTCAAACGGGCGTCGCTCCGCAACGGCGACGAGATTCAAACCGGCGGCGCCGTGTTCACGTTCCACCAGCGCGCTATGGACTAACGCATCAGGACTAACCCACCAGAATCGCCGAACGGGCCAGCGTCTTAAGCGTCGCCGGAATCAGTTCCGCTAGAAGTTCGCCGGCAGCTTCACCCGTGAGCGGTTGCCCGTCGCGTTGCATCACCATCTCGCCGCTGTCGATGAAGCCTTGCAGCGCGAGGCGGATATCGTCGTGCGTATTCTCGCCGTCTAGCAACCGTAGCACACGGCGGTCGAGATCTGATACCTGAGTGATCTCGTGACGCATATTTGTCACCCAGCCGTTTTCTTTCGCCTGATGCCGCGCGAGCGGGCTGGCCTTGGGCTGCTCACTCACTTCCGCCGTAAACCGCTGCGGATGTGCCCGCAATTGCAGCAGGTCGCGGGAATACAGTTCCAACAGCAGTCCGCCGATCTCGGCCAGATCTCTCGCGTAGCTGTCTGCATCGCGGACAAGCGGTTGCTTCACCTGCTGGTAAGCCAGCGCGGGCAACGATTCAAACGCAACGTCGCCCGGATACGCGTTGAACAAACCCGTCAGCGTCGCCTTCAACAGCGGCTTGGCCACCGTCGCTGTCAGCCCGTTTGCCGCCTTGAAGTTCTGCGGCGCGTGCATGCCCAGTGGCGTTTCGCCTTCGGGTTGCAGCCGGGCCGCCACACGCATCGGTTTCAATTGCTCAGCGGTGATGTGCCGGTTGAGGTGCACATCCTGATGGCACAGCAACGTGCGACGGAAAGTGCGATTGCGCAAGAAGTCCAGATACTGTTCGGAATGAATAATGTTGCCGCCCACCTGCTTCAATTTCGCGGCTGTCTGTTCCGGCAGATTAACGGGCACCATTTCGCTGAACTGCACTTCGGACAGGTAACGCAGCCCGTGACGCTCTGCCTGATCGTTGAACTGATAGAAGAAAACAGGTTCGTTGGTCTCTTCCAGATGGTCGTGATAAAGGTACCAGTCCTGCTTGTTGCGGATGACTTCCAGTTCGCGTTTCAGCAGCAGATGATACGTTTCGTCGGCGCCGGGCCCGGCTTCAATCAAGAAGTCCAGCAGCGCGCGGGCCTGCTGCACCTGCGTTCTGGGGTCGTCAAACTGACGGGCGTGAAAGCACATCATCTCGCGGACAGAACCACGCATGAACCAGCCGGGATACGTGTTGTAGCTGACATACGCGACGCCTTGCGGCGCAAGCTGCTGACTGCAGATTTTCAGAATCTGCTCGCGTACTTCTGCTGGCACCCACGAGTAAACCCCGTGACAGATGATGTAATCGAACACGCCATCATCTTCACCCACATCCATGATGTTGCGGTGCTGAAGTTCAATGTTCTTCAGTCCCAGCGTTTCGATCAGCGCCCATCCGTCTTCCAGTTGTTTGCGCGAGAGATCAATCCCGACAAACTCCGTATCAGGCAGCGATAACGCAGCCGGGATCAGGTTCCCCCCGCCGGCACAGCCCAGTTCCAGCACGCGGGCGCCGTCTAGAGAAGGCGGCTGCATACCGAAGAAAACGCCCATCGTCGCCAGATGATCCGGATGCGTCTGGCGGTACGGATGGCTATCGTACGGCAGATCGTCGTAGGGTGTAGACGCCGGGTCGTTCATAGTGCTTCGCCAGAGTAACGGGGAATTTCTTAGAACATCCAGCGGGCTTCGAATCGCATCTGCGCGTTGTACCAGCGCTGATTGCTTACCGCGACGCCGCCGTTAACACCCAGTTCAAACAGGTCAAAGTTCTCACCGCCCTTAAACGTAAATCGCATGCCAGGGAAGATGTTAAAGATCACATCGCCATCAATGCTGCGGGTCAGCGGGCCGCCTGTTGTTGGCTGTGCCGAAGCGGGCAACGTCCGCTGGCCGCCCAGAATGTTCCAGGCCACAAACTCAAGCACGGGGATCGCGGCGAAGGAATCGTTATCGATCCACAGGTGCGAAATACCGGCGCCGTAACGCAGGATTTCTCCTGAGTGCGTGGGGTCGCCACCCAGTGGCACCCAGAACTTCATTTCGCCAAACAGGAAGGTGCGTTCACTCCATTCGTAGCGGGCCAGCACACCAGGTTCAATGGAGATATGTCCGCTACTCAGCCCATGCGTAATCGAGCCTGTGTTCAGATACGTGCGGACAATCTGCGAGATGTTCAGCGTGGCGCCTTGGAACAGCCGCGTTTTCACCGCCGTATTCATATCCGCCAGACCGCCGGTATTGGAATTAATCTGCGGGTCAAGGAACCGCAGTGGCAGTTCGGTAATGGTCGATGCGAAATCGTTTCCAACTTCCATGCGGAACCGCAGGTCCTGATAGTTGACCGACTGTTCCACGTTGGGAACGCCCCGTCCAGCCCGTGGCCAGAAGTATTCGGCGCGGTCGGGCGAATTGATGCCGAAGACCGGATTCACCTGAATATCAAAGTGGTTAAACGGCTCGGTTACATCAATTTCAAACGGCGCCAGTCCCACACGCTGCAGGCCGATCCCTCCGCCGCACGACGCGTCGAAGAACGAAAGGAACTGTCCCGCCTTGGAACACGGATTAACGCACAACCCGCATTCGCATCCGCCCGGATCGCCACAGGTTGAACACGCACCGTCGCTTGCTCCGCAACCACAACCGGCGTCCTGAACAACGGGAGACATCCCCAGGGCGGCGCCGAAGAGCGGTTCTAACGGGTCCGCGACACCATCGATCACAATCTCTTCCGGCGGCGATTCACCAGCCGGCAACGGGCTGGCGGTTGTTTCAGTGGAAGGTTTGTCGCCGCCGGTTTCCGGCGTTGGCTCGACCAATGGTGCGGGTTCAACTTCTGGCTCTGGCAGTTCTTCCGGGGCCGCATACGCCGCCAGACTTGCCGGCTGCCGCAGTGGCATCTCAGATGTTTCGTAACCCGCCAGTTGAACGCTTTGTGGCTCACTGTCTAAAGGTTGCAACGTCACCGAGCCGGGTTCGATCGGATGAACACCATTGTTGCGCGAAGGCTGATTCTTGTGGATGGTGGCGGCAGTGGCGGCCCGTACTTCGTGAAGGGCGGATCGCCGGGGCAACGCCGTCACGTTTTGCGCTCGCTTCGACTGCGTCGTCAGTTCTTGCGGACGCATCTGCGGCGCGGGCTGCTGCAACGCAACTTGCGGCGCCTGGAGGCTGGATACCGGAATAAGAAGCAGCGGCCATACCACCAGCGCAAATGCGCCGGGGACGGCAAGCCGCCAGACTGCGGCAAGCACGGGTCGTTTCCTTCCGGGTCTAAAGCGAACGACTTCCACCCACCGCCGCGGACCGGCGTCTCGCGCACGGCAGCGATTGTTGATAGATGGAATGGGAAAAGCGATGGGCCGCACGCGGGAAGTCCGGCCTGATAGGTTCTATCGGTTGTATGGCCTGTTCAGGTTAGCGCAACCCTGCCAAACGTGCCGGTCTTCCGGGATATGACGAAAACAACGCCAGCTTGCCATCTGCATGCACTGCCATAACTGCCAGCGGTTTTCCGCGGCGAATCTATCTGTCGCCAGAAGCAGCAGGTCTCTATACTCCCGCGCCGGTTTCTATCCCCAGCTACTTTCATCTTTTGCAACCGCGTCCGGAGACGCCTGATGCATCGCGATACATGGCGCCCGCAACAGGGCAACACACTGCTTCGATCGAAGGCCCTGCACATCAGTCTGCTGGCTGTGGTCATGCTTGCGTTGTGTGCGGTGTTGTTTGTGCTGCTGTATGCGCCGTTCTACCAGCCTGCGACCCACGTGGTGCTTCTTTCAGGTGGCGAAAGTGATAGCATGACGGGCACGCCGCTGGGCTACGCTTCCCAGGACATTGAACGCGTCAAAGCCGCCGGTGAACACTTCAAACTGGCCGACCCACGCAGCAGCACCATCGAGGCGCCGGCGTTACGTTCAGCGCAGTCGCTACGTAGTTTCGGCAATCGTTTGAAATCGCAGCCCTTCGCCAGCCGCGATGTGGTGATCGTCTATGCCGCAGCGCATGGCGTATCGCATGGCGGCGAACCTTATTTATTGTGCGGCGATTTCAATGGCGAAAACCCCGCAGACAGCCGCTTTCCGCTGGAGGAGTTTCTGCTGCAACTGCGCGAAACACCCGGCGCGGTGAAGATCCTGCTGCTGGATGCGGGACGGATTCAAAGCGATACGCCCGGCGGCATGGTCAGCAACGCCTTCCCGCACCTGCTTCGCAAAACCGTGCAGGCAACCGGCGACGAGTCGCTGTGGGTGCTTTCCTCCCACGCGGCCTTCGAGCGGGGAGCTGTTTCGCACCACTTAAAAGCTTCGTTGTTTGGTTGGTTCAGTCAGCAGGGGCTGCATGGGCAGGCAGACACCGATGGCGACAACACGCTGACGCTCCGCGAACTGCACGCCTATGTTGCCACCGGCGTGAGCCAATGGGTGAAACAGTCCGCCGGCGGCAAGATGCAGCAACGCCCGCAACTGCTATGGGGCGGCGGCGATATTCACAATCATCACGAACTGGCTATCGCCGCACTGCCATCGCCAGAAATTCAAAAAGCCACACCCACCCCGGCGACAGCGCCGGCAACAGACAACGCAACAACCCAGGCGGCCGCCAATCCGCTAGCCGGTATCACGCCGCGGATGTATGCCACCATGCCCGTGCTGTTGCCCGCCATTCTAGCGCAGGTCGCCAATCAGCCGCAGGACAATACTCAGCCACAACCCGCCGCCGGTCCACCGCTGCCGCCAGACGCAAGTGCACTCTCGCCGGCTGCGCTGGAAGCCTGGCAGTTGCGTGACAAGATTGAACCGCTGCCTTATCGCGAGCGTCGTCTGGTTGACTTCGCACCGCACTACTGGCGGCAAGTGGAACAGCGTCTGAACGGTTGCCAGATCCGCGCCCGCCTTAACCCGGCCGATGCAGAACTGCTTGCAAAGGAAACGAGTCAAACACTTAAACCACTATTAAACGCCATCGCACCCCCAGCCACGCCCGCAGCGGATCAACCAGACATTGCCGCCCTGCAATCACTGCCCGCGATCAACATTCAGCCCAGCCGCCTTCGTAGCTTCGCGCTCGCCAAAAAGCTCTCGCAACGAGGTGGTCCGCAATTGCCGGCGGGTGTTGTTGAAGGTGCCGCCGCGCTGCAGAAGATTCTTGCAACAGGCGACGCCGCTGCGTTGGAGAAGTGGTCGGAAGAAACCTACCAGCCTTCGTTCGCCCAGTATGCAGAGTTGGAACTCGCCGCCCAGGTGGCCACGCTTTCGCATCTTTCGTGGGAAGATAAACAGTTGCTGACCGGCTGCCGGATGAACGCCGAAGCGACTTTCGCCTTGACGTTAGGAAACGCAGGCTGGACCAGCGAGCGGTTTGAAACGGCCGACAACTTGAGACGTGCGGGCGAACATCTGTTGGTGGACGGAACGGGCAACGACTGGCGTCAACAAGGCGTCTCGTTCCTCCGACGTGCAAATCATGCGTATCAGCAGGCCGCCGCGGAACTGGCTTTGATTCAGTCCGCGCGGTCGCAGGTTGCTTTGCTCATGCACCGGCTGCCGTACTATCTGCGGTGGCGTGAATATACCGCGACCGATCCCGGCTCTGGCGCCCCCAGCTTCGAGGATTTGAACGCCCTGCTGGACCTGTTGCCCCAAGCGATTGCTACGCTCGAACAACCCGCGGCTGAATCCATCGCAGAGGTTGCGCAGTTGAGCACCCGGCTGAATGAAATCGAACGCAACCTGCTTAAGCCCGTTCTGACTCCATCAATGCTGACCGAAGGGCGCCAAGCATACAGCACACGCATTGACGCATTGCTCGCCACGCCGCTGCCTTCCGCCGGTGCGCTGGCGGAACTGCAAGCCGCCACGGTGCGTCTGGATCATGAACTGGCGACCGGCTTTGCGATGACCGTGCAGCAGCCGCCGTTGCAAGCCGCGCCTGAGATTGAGCAGTGGCGGCAGCAGGTTGCCAAAGCGGGTATCGAGGTGAAATTCGCACGGCTGGCAGCAGGCGATGCAACAACGCATTCGCGCGAATTCAATGCGATTGAAAACGCCTGGAAGAAGCTGGAGAAGCTTTACCAGGAGCTGGAGCAAAGTCAGGACGCCGCTGCGATGAACGGGCAGATGTGGCAGGCGATGGGGCAGCTTGGTTCCGCCTTCGAAGAATTCCACCGCCTGCTGCCAGCGCGTATCCGTGAAGCAACCCGGCACAATCTTGACATGGCAAGTCTATCCAACCGGCAGAGCCGCCGCCATGCCCTGCGCGAAGCGGCGCTTTCGGTCAGGCTGCTGGATGGACGGATGCAAGCCAGAACTTCGGCCAGCCAGCGCGCTGCAGCGCTGGATGCCGCCAGCATGTACGACCACCTGCTGGCAGCCCGGCAGCGGTTTCTGGCAGCCGCAGTCGATGTAACACCGCACCGCCGCACACAATTGCTCGACGCCGCATCGGATTACCGCCGCATGGCCAACGTGCAACTCCGCCAACCGCCTGCCCCTGTTTTCACAACCCCGCAGATCAGCCTCCAGGCGCCTACGGCGGTCACCTTCGCCGCTTCTGCCCAGAAAACCATTCCGCTTAGTTTGCGTGTTTCTGGCGGATCACGCACACCAGGATGGATTCTGCTGCAGTATGATCCTGAGGTGCTGGAAGTGACTTCCTCCCGTCAGGTTTATCACGAACATGAAATGCAGTCCGCCCCGGTGCAGCTGGAAAGCAGTGACGCAGACGTGTCATCCGCAACACAAAGTTCGTATCCGTTTCAGCCGGACCGGATGGGACTGGCGGCGTCGCTCTATGTCCGTCCCGGCGCCGCTTCCGATTTCCGGCTGACGCTGCGGGCGAAGAAAGAGCAGCAGGAGAGTGCGAAGCTGATTGTGAAGGCGCTGGCATCCGGCGTTTATATCCGCCGGGAAATGATGGTGCATCCACCGGCGCCGTTCGACCTGACGCTGAAGGTCAGCGGACCACCCGGAGCCACGACACAAGCTGCCAGTGGAGTGCAGTTGCATCCGTTTCCCAATCAGCCGACCAGCTTTCAGTTCAGCCTTGCCAATCACGCCAAGGTGGAGAAAGACCTGGAGGTGCAATTCCTCGCCGCGTCACGGCTGATGGCGTCGTTGCCTGCAACCGCTTTATCGCCTGCGACGGCCGCCTCGCTACTGAAACCTTACGGACCGTTTGCCACGCTCAGCACAACGGCTGTAAAGCTGGCGCCTGAGTCTTCCGCCCCGCTTGCGTTGCCGGAATACAAGGCGGAGGAACCTGCTGAACCGGCGCCGGCGCCCAATGGATTGCCGGTAGCGGGCGATCTGCTGGTGAAGATTATTGAGAAGACGACCGGGCGTGTCATGTTGCGGCGCATTCAGATCAAGCCGCAGGCGCCGGTTCGATACGTGCAACCGTTGGTCAGTTACGACGCCAGGCAACGCAGTATCAACATCGCCGTTAAACCTCTGACGCCAGATTCCGCGCCGCCACGCGTCAACGTGCGGTGCGAAGTTGTATCCGGCCTGCCACAGGCAAACGGCAAAGTCCTGCGGGCGGTGCTACTTGCCCCCGCCAAGCAGACGCAGTTGACGATCGAAACACCCAGCGCAGTGAAAGACCCCGTGGTGCTGCATCTGCACATCGATGGTTATCCGCGTGCCTTCATATATCGTGTGAACTGCAATTATTCGCAGCCGCAGATTGCACCGGCGCAGGATGTTCTGGCCATCCGTGTCAAATCACCTCTGGAAGGGCATGCGGTCAAATCGCCGGTGGAAGCCATTCCGGCCGTGTTTGAAGTAGACGCTCCTGTCGGCGCCTTCAACAACGAAAACGACATCGTCGAACTGGCGGTAGACCTGGACGAAGACCGCGACTTCCTACGCGAAGCACCTTTACGCATCGCCGCAGCGCGACAGGTGCAGGTCGCCTGGGCCGCGACAACGCCGGGCGGCGCCGTCACGTTCAATACCCGCGTGAGTGACTTTCATGTGTCACTGCCGGCGCCGGGCATTCAGCACCGTCGCGTGAATCTGCTCGGCCGCGTGCAGGCTGCCGGCAAAACGGCGTGGACGAAGGACCGCTACGTGTGGATTGATGGTCAAGGTCCGCAGACTAGCAGCCCGACGATTGCCGCGGGCGAGTTTATTGCGGTGGGCGACCCCGTCAATCTCAGCCTGCTCGCCGTCGATCAGGGTAGCGGCGTCGCCAAAGTGGAAGTCGCCTTCGATACCAACTTCGACGGCAAGTTGCCCGCAGACCCGCCACCGGTGTCCGCCAAGCTCGAACCGGGCGGCGCCTGGACGGCGGCGTTAGATACTTCCACACTCGCGCCTGGCGCCTATCAGATATTGATTCAGGCAACGGACAAAACCGGCAACCGCGGCAAGCTGACGAAAACGCGGCTGGAAATCTATTCACCCGAGGACGTGAAAAAGGCCCAGGCGAATTCGGTGGCCGGCGTCGTGATGTATGGCGACAACAGCCGTGTCGGCGGCGCAAAGGTGACGCTGAAGCCCGAAGAAGGTGAACCTATCGGCCCGGTGACGGGCGATGAAAACGGTCGCTTTGAACTGCCGGTCGTGCCGCCTGGCAAGTACACCCTGCATGCAGAAGGGCTGTTCCGGAACCGGGTGCGAACGGCGGACGTTGCCATTGAAGTGCCGGCGCGGCCAGTGGAGTTTCCGCCGGTGCGTGTGAATGTTTCTTCGTCGCTGGCGCCAAAGCCTAAGACGCGTTAGATGCGGCGGCGGGCGTCTTCGTTCTGCAGGAAGTAAAGCCCGACCCAAAGCGGACAGGCCACCTGGCTGCCTGCGGCCATCTGTTCCGCCAGCCACTGGTTGGCTTCTTCAAGCGGGATCTCGTACAGCTTGATATCTTCCGATTCATCACCGCCGCCGGCGCCGGTTTTATGCAAGTCGCGGGCGATGAACAGCGTGATGGTTTCGTCCGTCAACCCCGGCGACACGGGCCCGCTGAACACGGCGGTCATCTCACGGGCTTCGTAGCCAGTTTCTTCCAGCAGTTCGCGGCGCGCTGCCTGTTCCAGTGCTTCATCTTCGGCGCCTTGAATGTCGCCTGCCAGCCCGGCGGGCAACTCCAGTACCTTGGCGTTGACCGGCGGACGATACTGCTCGACGAAAATCAGTTTTCCGTCATTCGTCACCGGTACAATCACGACCACACCCGACGCATTGGGCCGCGTGGCGTAGGCCCACCGGCCACGCTGAACCAGGTTAAGAAAGGGCGTCTGCCCGATAATCTGCGTGTCTTCGGATGGTGTATTCATGGCTCGTAAAATACCTCCGGCAGGCTGGCGCCGCAATGTGCACGTTAGGCTGCACCGGGCCGATCTTTTGGGAAGTTTGACCGTCTTTGCCGGTTATTCATGGCACTTGCCGGAAAGGTGCGCGGCGACTAAGATACCTTCATACCAGGGATTTGCGGCCGATTGCAGCCTTAACTGCTAAAGCGCCATCTGAACCATGCACGCGGCTTGCGGTCCCCTTAGATTGCCTTAACCGCGGAGCTTCGTTTTGAACAAGCCCACTCATGCTGACGGCTTCTCCACGCTCGCCATTCATGCGGGCGAAGAGCACATGAAACTGGCCGAGTCGATCACCGACCCGATCATCTGTGCATCGACATACACCTTCAACAATACGCAGGCTGTCATCGATTTTATCGAACAGGAGCAGCCCCGCGAAGAGTATGGCCGCTATGGCAACCCTGGCGAAAAGGTTGTGGAACGCAAGCTGGCGGCACTGGACGGCGCCGAAGCCGCGTTGCTTTATTCGTCGGGCATGGCGGCGATTGTCGGTCTGTTTATGACCAAGCTGAGCGCTGGCGATGAAGTGATCTTTTTCGACGAATGCTACCATCGCAGCCGCGAGTTCTGCACCAAGCATCTATCGCGTTACGGCGTGGTGACGCATCAGGTAAAGACGGGCGACTATGACGCGATGGAGGCCGCCATCACCCCGCAGACCAAGCTGCTGGTCAGCGAGTCGCCGACGAACCCGCACATGAGCGTTATCGATCTAGAACGCTTCGCCGAAATCGGCAAGCAGCATGGCGTAGAAACCATGATCGACGCCACGCTGGCAACGCCCTACAACCTTCAACCTATCGCCTACGGCATCGACTACGTCCTGCACTCGGCGACCAAATACCTGGGCGGCCATAACGACCTGCTGGCCGGTGTGCTGGCCGGCTCCTTCAAGCAACTCGAACCTGTCCGTAAGCTGCGCGGCATCATGGGCGCGGTGAATGCGCCGCATAATATTTACCTGCTGCAACGCGGTTTGAAGACGTTTGAACTGCGGATGCGTCAGCACAATGCCAACGGGCAGGCGGTCGCCGAATTTCTGGAAAGCCATCCGGCGGTAGAGAAAGTGTACTATCCCGGTCTGCCTTCGCACCCGTATCACGAGGTAGCCACCCGCACGATGCGTGGTTACGGCGGATTGATCACCTTCCTGATGAAAGATGCAGACTGGCGGAAAACAGGCGATGTGGTCGACGCGGTGAAGATCGCCCGCATCGGCCCCAGCCTCGGCGGCGTCGAATCGCTAATCGAACAGCCACTGGTAATGAGCTACTTCCAGTGCACCCCCGAAGAACGCAAGAAATTCGGCATCCCCGACAACATGATCCGCCTCTCCTGCGGTGTAGAAAACACCAGCGACCTGATTGCCGATCTGAAACAGGCGCTCGAAAGCGTTGGCTAACGCCGCGAACGTTTGTTAATTCGCCGTTTGTTTTTCCGCTGCCGGGGCGTCGACGGCGGCCATTAAACGGCGTTCAATTTCGTGCAGGTGCTGTTCGTCCGTCACCTGCTGGCCGTCTTGCGTCTGGACGTAGAAGACATCGACGACCTGGTCAATGTAGGTGCCGACCTTGGCGACTTTGACCGATAACCCCAGGTCGAACAGGGTACGCGTAATGGCGTACAGCAGTCCGCGACGGTTGTGGGCGAAGATGTGGACAATGGTGAAGCCGGGTGACGTCTGGTTATCAACGCCGATGCGGGTCGGCAGCCGCCGGTAAATTTCATCCGTATCGCTGGAATTCCAGGTGCGGCGGAAGACGATTTCCGGTTCTTCGGGCGATAGGATCGCGGCCCGGAGTTTCTGGCAGATTTCCTCGATACGTTCAGCAGGCGGTTCTCCGGCAAAGTCGCCGTCGTGGACGTGGAACCGATCCACAATCAGCCCGCCCGCAAGCTGGTCGACCTCCGCCCAGACAATCTGCGAACCACGGCTGGTCAGCACTCCGGTCAGTCGATGGAAGCCGCCTTCGGCAATGTCTTCCCGGCAGCCGACAAAGTACTTCATGATGCCCCGGTCGGCTGCATATTCGCCCCACGCCGTAACACCACATTCGGGCATCTGTCGCAGGCGTTCCAGCGTATCAACAATGGTCGTCCGCGGTGCGGCGAACAACCATCTGGAAGGCAGCACTTCTACCTGCTGGTCCCACCAGGCAGCATCGTGCGGCATGGTGTCGGTCGTTACGGCCCCGCGCACCTGTTCGCGGCGCCGGCGGATACCTTCTTCCGTGCTGCGCGATGGCGGTTCATCCCCGGCCACATGACGCATGGTGCGGCGGTACAGGTCTGTGATCAGTTCCAGTTTCCAGTCGTTTAATACGCCCGGACCTACGGCATCGATATCTGCACACGTCATCACGTAAAGAAGCTGCAAGATATCGGGCGAACCTACCGTCACGGCAAATTGCACCACGAGACGGTCGTCGTTGATGTCCTGCTGCAACGCCGTGTGCGACATCAGCAGATGATTCTGAATCAGGAACCGCAGCGTGGTGGAATCGCGTTGCGAAAGACCAAGCCGTCTAGCCACACCGACCGAGAGGCGGGCGCCGACGTCGCTATGATCTTCTTCAAACCCTTTGCCCAGATCGTGCAGTAACAATGCCAGGTGAAGCATGCGTTTCTGCGAGAGGTTGCGGTAGACTTCGCCGACAGTGCCATCGTGATTGATGAATTCCGTGGCCCGCTGGACGGCCAGGATAGAGTGTTCATCCACCGTGTATTTGTGGTACTCATTAAACTGCAACAGGCAGCGGGCGTGCTTCATCGGTGGAATGATTTTTTCCAGTACCCGCAATTCATGCAGCCGCCGTAACAAGGCGCCAAGCCTTCCCGGCTCGGAAAGCAGCGCCAGAAAACGCTCCGCGCATTCGGGCGTGACGTCGATCTCTTCACGGTCCATCATGTCGCTGCGGATCGCTTCCCAGGTATCGTGGCTGATCCGCTTGGCGTACGTGTTGGCCAGTTCAAAGAGACGCAGCACTTCAGAAAGATTGCCGCTGAGCTTTTCAAGCCCTGCTTTGCTCGCCCAGATTTTCGTCGGGCCGACGCGGAAATCTCCTTCCAGCTTGTGACTGAAAAGTGATTCGACGGCGCCGCTGAGGAAAGTCTCGGTACGCACCGTGGCCAGGAAGTGGGCGGCGATCGTCCGCACATTGCTGGTGTGGCGGAAATAGTCCGTCATCAACTGTTCGACAGGCAGCACAGCGCCTTCGCCCTTGTAGCCCCAGGCTTCAGCGATTCTTAGCTGCTCGTTCTTGCCTAGAATGTCGCTGGAGCGGCCTGCATGGAAGTGCATTTCATTGCGCAGCCGCAAGAGAAAATCGCGGGCTTCACGCAATCGATCGCGGTCAATTCTGGAAAGACGTCCGGCGCGGTAGAGGTTTTCCGGCTCGGACTGTCCATACCGCGCGAAGCCGACCCACCGCACGAGCTGAATATCCCGCAGCCCTCCGCGCGAGCGTTTGACGTTGGGCTTGAGCATGTAGACAGATTCGCCGTACTTGCTGCGTTCTTCTTTGCGGGCTTCGTTCAGCGACTCGACTAATCGCCGCCAGTTACGCATGGCCGCCGCGCGATAGCGGTGGATGTAGCTTTCGTAAAGGCTGACGCTGCCGCCCAGGAAGCGCGACTCTGCCAGCGAAGTGAAGATCGTCGCATCTTCGCGCGCCAGCGTCGCACATTCGGCAGGGGTGCGAACACTGAAGCCCAGGTCCAGACCCGTGTCGCAGATAAACTGCAGCACCAGCCGCGCCAGCGGCGCAGCGCGGTCGCGGGCATTGGCGCGGCAGAGCAGCATCAGATCCACATCCGAATAAGGCGCCAGATCGCGGCGGCCGTATCCACCGTTGGGGACCAGTGCAACTTCGCGTTGTAGCTGTGCGCCTTCACTTCCCAGTTCAGCAATGGCGGCTTCGTAAAGGTTCAGCAGAATGGTGTCGACAATGTCTGTCAGGTGCGTGGCAACTTGAATCCCAGGCGTACCGGTAGCGTGTTGCTGTTGCAGTTTTTCGCGTCCCTGCCGCAGCTTTTCTTTCGCCGCGAGTACCACAGGTCGCAGACCAGGCGGATTAGACATTCGACATTTTCTCTCTTTCAGGCAGAGCAGCAACTGCAGGCCATGCCCCAAGCCAAAGTTGCTTACTCCATGCGCATGAAAAGAGAGCCCTCGTCCGGAGTGAACTAAGGCTCCCAGCGTTTGGCAATGTAAAAGCAAAGCTCCGGCGCTGGTTGAGCCGGTGGTTTACTTCTTAAAGTGCGTCCTGACCTATTTCGCCCGTGCGGATACGGAGCGTATTTTCCAGCTCAGTGACGAAGATCTTTCCGTCGCCGATCTGTCCGGTCTGGGCGGTGTTCATAATCGTATCAATCACCGTCTGCAATGAAGTATCGGGGCAGACGACTTCCATCTTGACCTTCGGGACGAAGTCAACGGCGTACTCCGTGCCGCGATACATCTCGGTGTGTCCTTTCTGACGGCCAAAGCCGCGGACTTCCGTGATGGTCATACCGTGAATGCCCTTCTCCGTCAGGGCGTTTTTGACATCTTCAAGTTTGAAGTGCCTGATGATTGCTTCGACCTTCTTCATGGCCTTCTCCGTTTACGGAAAGTACATTTGCGTGCTTATATCAGGGCTACACATTCCGCCTGCGACGCGCAAGTTTATGACGCGCCGCAATATGTAGAGAATTGCTGGGAGGCCAATCGACCGCCCATCGCACTACCTACTTATTAGTTTATCTCACTCCTAGATAAAGATGTAGCCCTCTTCGCCGTGCTGGCTGAGGTCCAGGCCGCGGATTTCTTCTTCCTGCGAAACACGCAATCCAATCGTAGCATCCAGCATTTTCAGCAAAGCCAGCGTAACCGCGGCGGCAAACACCAGCGTAATCACCGTCGCCAGAATCTGGTTGATAATCACCGTGCCACCGTCGATAAGCCCCAGCGGTTCGGAACCGCCGTAAACCGCATTGGTGGCGAACACGCCGGTAAGCACCGCGCCCAGCGTCCCGCCCACGCCGTGCACGCCAAACGCGTCCAGCGAGTCATCGTAGCCCAGTTTGCTTTTCAGCGTTGTACAAGCAAAGAAACAGACAATGCCGCCCATCAGCCCCATTGCTACGGCGGGCATCGGCTGCACGAAGCCCGCGGCTGGTGTGATGCAGACCAGGCCCGCAACGGCGCCCGAAGCAGCGCCCAGCACGCTCGGCCGTTTGCGCAAGAACCATTCGATGCATGCCCAGCCAACCGCGCCGGCCGCAGCCGCAAAGTGCGTTGCACAGAATGCACTCGCAGCGGCGGTGTCAGCTGCCACGGCCGATCCGGCATTGAATCCGAACCAGCCAACCCACAGCATCGCCGCACCGGTCACCGTATAGGTAAGGTTGTGGGGCGGCATGGGTTCGCTGCCAAAGCCCAGACGCCTGCCGATCACCACCGCACAGACCAGCGCGGAAATACCAGAGCTAATGTGCACCACCGTTCCGCCCGCAAAGTCCAGGGCGCCGCAAAACGGCAATGCACCGGTACCTTCGCCGTGGGCCAGAATACCGCCATCCCAAACCCAGTGGCACAGCGGGCAATAAACCAGCAGACCCCAGAGAATCGAGAAGACCACCATCGCGCTGAACCGCATCCGTTCAGCAAACGCCCCGCAGATCAGCGCGGGCGTAATGATGAAGAACATGCCTTGAAACAGCATAAAGGTCAGCCGCGGAATGCCGCCTTCCATCGGGTATTTTGGTTCGTAAACGTAAACAGGGTTGCCCGCCTTGTCTTTCTTCTCGTTGCCGTCGTCATCCAGTTCAATTTCGTACTGGATCTTGTTGTCGGCAGTCAGGATGGGTTTGCCGCTTTCATCGACGACGGCCTTTCTGGTGGACACGGGCTGCACGTTGGACATAAACAGGAATTCGCCGTTGCCGATCCAGGGCTGTTCAACGCCATCGCCTCCGAAACAAAGCGAGTATCCGCAAAGGCCCCACAGCACCGTCATAATGCCCATCAGAAACAGGCACTGCATCATCACACCCAGTACGTTCTTCTTCCGTACCAGTCCGCTGTAAAACAGCGCCAGTCCCGGCGCCGTCATCATCAGCACCAGCGCGCATGAAACCAGCATCCACGCGTTGGCGCCGCTATCTAGATTGACCTGGTCCCATGTGTTTTCCTCGATCAGCTTTTGCAGTTCTGCATCTGGCTTGTCCGCCTCACTGCCATCTTTGTCACCCGCGGCGGGCGATTCGGCTGCAGGCGTTTCTCCACTATCTGCAGCAGACGTTGAGGGAGCCTCACCTGCGTCGGTTTGAGCATGGGTGGAGGGTTGAGCGAGCAGCAAGGAGATGCAGAATGCGGCGCCAAAGAGAAACGCCAGCCACTTCGTCGAGTGCATAGACCAAAGACCTTATGTATATCACCGGCCTTCCCTGCATCCCTCGTCTTCGAAGGATGTGGACAGAAACACCGGCGAAGCCGCAAATTCCGCGGCCCAACTTCATAAAACAACGCGTCGCCTGCCAACCGCCGGGTTGGCCGCGTTGCCCGCCTATCCGGTTACCGCCCGCTATGCTCTGGGGCATGGCGGTTGCCTGGTGCGGTTGCCGGTCAAACCGCCCAAAGTAACCGTCGTGGTTGTCCACGTAAAGATGCAGGTCTGCCTGCAGACGCAGATTCTGCTTAATGTTGCGGGTATTCTCACTTCACCATCGCGGCGGCGGCAACCGCTAACTGGTCGCAGCGTTCGTTTTCCGGGTGGCCGCTGTGCCCCTTCACCTTGGTGTATTTCAACTGGTGTCTACCAATGAGTGCATCCAGCCGTTGCCAGAGATCGGCGTTTTTCACTTCCTTAAAGCGTTTGCCTTCCCGCCGGCGCCAGCCGTTTTTCTTCCAGTTGGCCATCCACTCGGTAAGGCCTTTGCCAACATAGGTGCTGTCCGTGAATAGCTCCACATGACAGGGACGTTTCAGGGCCTCGAGCCCTTTGATGACGGCCAACAGTTCCATACGGTTGTTGGTGGTATTCGCTTCGCCGCCGGACTTCTCCATTTCTTTGCCATTCTTCAGATAGCGTAGAATCAGCCCCCAGCCGCCTGGCCCCGGGTTTCCGCTGCATGCGCCGTCTGTATATAGCTCGACCAGCGGGAGCGAAGAAGTAGCACGGCCGGCGTCGTTGCCGGCGGATGCGGAGTCGTCTGACATTTCAGATCCATCTGCAGGAATTGAGAATCGCGGCTTTAGATGTAGTACATGTGCTGCGAAGCCGCGCGGTCGAGCAGTTCTGCGAAGGTGATGGCTTGGAGGCTTTCGCGCTGCTGCTGCGCCATGCTGCACCAGGTTTCGCACAACGCCGCAGATTCGGGCGTGGCGACCGCGGCGTTGCTGTTGAATTCCGCCGGCAACGGATCGATGGCGGAGATAACCTCGCACAGCGTTAGAGTGGCGGGGTCTTTCAGCAGCTTGTATCCGCCCGCAGCGCCGCGTGTGCTGCTGACCAGACCGGCCGCCTTCAGTTGTAGCAGGATCTGCACCAGAAACTTCGAAGGAACACCATGCTTGCCCGCAATATCACGCAGCGGCACAGGCGCGCCGCTACCATAACTGCCCGCTAGTTCCAGCACAGCAATACAAGCGTATTCAGTTTTGGCGGAGATGTTAAACACGTTTTCGAATCGCAAGTATTTCGTAGGTCAGGCGCCTGCCTGACATCGCAAAGGCGTCCACACTCAACCACTGTCAGGCAGGCGCCTGACCTACGCCTGCCGCATCCCAAATGGCGGGATCAAACCGTTGCGGATTAATCCTTCTTGGCTGGCAGTTCTTCCACAATGCTGTGAAGGCCGCACTCGGTCTTCGCGCTGCCGCTCCAGCGACCGGCGCGTTCATCTTCGCCATCGATCACGGCGCGGGTGCAGGGTTGGCAGCCCACGCTGGCAAAGCCCTTGTCGTGCAGCGGGTTGTAAGGAATCTTGTGCTTCATGATCATCGACCACACATCGTGCTTGGTCGAATTGGCAAGCGGGCTGACCTTCACCAGGCCGAACTTCTTATCCCAGCCAACAATCGGCGCCTTTGCCCGGTCGGGGCTTTGATCGCGACGGATGGCGCTGGACCAGGCGTGCAGCCCTGAGGCAACCTGTTTCAGGACAGTTAGTTTGCGGTCAAAGCAGCACTGGTTGGGATTGGTGCGGTACAGCGGGCCGCCGTGGATCTTCTCGTATTCTTCGACCGTATGTTCGGGGTATTTATACTGCACCTCAATGCCGTAACGCTCTTTGACTTTCTCACGCAGATCCAGCGTCTCCTGAAACTGATAGCCTGTTTCCAGGTTGAAGATCGGCGTCTCTGGCGCCACTTCAGAAAGCATATGAATGATCGTCATGCCTTCCGGGCCGAAAGCGGTCGCCATGGCGAAATGCGGTGCAAAACGATCGACGGCCCACTTCAGAATTTCCGGCGGCGTCGCGGTTTCCAGCTGCGCACTGGCTGCGGCAAGCTCTTCAAGCAGCTCTGGTGTTGCCTCGAGCGGCGTTGTGGCAGGTGCTTTTTCTGGCTGATTATTCAAAGTGGGCAATGCAGGTTGATTTGACATGGCTCTAAAACGTGGCGTTAAGTGTTTTGCAGCAAGCAACTTACATGACTTTGTGCGACTTCTGGGCGGTTGCTTGTTGATTAATGTTATAAATGTTAATCATCAAAGTCAACATTGCGCGACGGCCTATTCCCAATAAATCGGCCGGATTGTCCTGAATCTGCAGTTTATAGCGGCCGCCGGGGAGCTGCCCGCGAAGATATTGCCGGTTGCGGCTGTTACGCAGCTGTTACGCCGGATAGCCGCGGGCGGCGATATACTGCGGACGTTGTGGCCCTGCTAACCGGGCAGCATGCTCCCACCCATGTGTAAGGAACCGATCCGATGTCGCACTCACACGAACAAGATTCCTGGCTCAACGGCCCCGCGTGGACCACCGCGCTGTTGATCGCGGCAGCCGGAGTGGTGGCCGTGGTGGCGTTCACGGCTCAGCCCGGAAGTCTCGCCCCCGCAGCCCCCCAGAAGTCAGCCGCCGCCAAGACAACCGAAGTAGAACCAGTTTTCACCAAGCGGGAATCCGCCACGCCGCCCCCACAGCTGGTACTGCTGCGAGACAACCGGCGGATCCTGGGCTGGTACGAAGGTTCTCTGCCAGTCAACGATGAAGTGAACATTCAGGTCGATGGTTCGACAACAACTATTAAGCTGCGGGAGGATCGCACGTTCTCCTGGCCTTACAAGGTCGAGAAGCCGGTCACCGCGGTGGTTTCCATTGGCAGAGAGCAGAAACGCATCCGGCTGGAGCCGTACGAGCAGAAACAACCCACGGTGTTCTTTGTGGTGGATCGTACGGTGTACCGTCCCGGGCACGAGTTACAGTTCGCTGCGTACCTTCGCCAACGCGATGTGGATGGCGAGTTTCAGCCGCTGCCTGACCGCGATGTGGAAGTAAAAATCAAATCGGCCAAAAAGAAGACCGCGGCGACCACGCTGAAACTTAAGTCCGACCGGGCAGGGCGGATCAATGGCGCATATAAGTTTCAGACCGCTGATGCGCTGGATGATTACACGCTTGAGATCGATGGCTTTGCCGGCACGGCGCAGGTCAAACTGGCTGAATTCCGCAAAGCCAAAGTGCGTTTGAAGATCGAAAGCGCGTTGGATGGCCGGGACTTGAAGCTACAGTTTCAGGCCGTGGACTTCCTGGACGCGGCGGTGGCTGGTAGCAAGGTGCACTTCACTGCCACCATCGTCCGCGACAACGGCAGCTCTTTAGACCTGCCGCTGGACGGAAGCCAGTTCGCCCATGCGGCTGATAGCTACGCTGATGCAAAGAACCTGGAGTATGCCAGCGAAGATGCACGGCTGCTCTGGAAAGCGGGGCTGTTGATGTCGCCGCCGCAGATGTCCGCACTTCAATCCGTCACTGCCCGCCGCACTGCCAATGTCGCGCTGGACGATACCGGTTATGGAGAGCACACCATCCAGCTTGACCCGGAGTGGCTTAAGGGCGCGTACAGCGTGCAGGTTGCCGGTACGCTGGTGGACTATAACGGGCGTGAGCAGCGCGCCAGCCGTACGATCTCGATCGGCGGTAAAGTGCAGGACTGCGATCTGGAGCTCAAGCTTGTCAAAGAGGAATACGAAACCGGCGAAAAGATCCGCCTGAACGTGCTGCCCCTGGATGCAGAAGGCAACGCCACACCGGCCGAAGCAACCGTCGTGGTGATGAAGCTCAGCCCCAACACGCAGCAGAACCAGTACGGTTACGGGTACGGATACGGTTATGGCAGGTATGGATATTACGGCGGCTTTAGTTGGCGTAATGCAGGCGGTCACATGCCAATCTCCCCGCAGTTTCTGCGCTACAACCGTCGTTTCATGGGCGTCACGCTGCCCGATCAGAAGCCGTCGGAACGTGAGATGGTGACAGCGGTAGTCGTTAAAGATGGCGTTGCCGAAGTGCAGCTTGACGACCCTGGACCTTACAAGCTGGTTTGCATCGCCAAGCTGCCCGATGGTCGCACCTTGAAAAACGAAACCGGCTGCATCGTGGCTAATAAAGGCGAAGGCGCTTCGCTGCTGCTGAATGTGGACGAGACGCTGCTTTCTTCGGGCGACCGGCTAAAGGGCGAGGTGCACAGCAATCTGGAAGGCGGCAACGTGCTGCTTTCGCTTCGCGATAGTGTGGGCGTCCGCTGGTCGAAGGTGGTCAAGCTACCGCACGGCGCTACGCGGTTCGATTTCCCCCTTCCCGCAAACTTGCAGTACGGCTGCATCCTGCTCGCGCAGCAGATCAACAACGCGGGTGAGACGCGTTACGCCAGCCGCTTCATCCGCATCAAACCGGCCGACCGCATGTTGCAGATCGAAGCCAAGACGAAGAAGGTTTATGAGCCGGGTGATGAAGTGGAGATTGATATCGACGTCAATCGCCAGGAGGAAGTGGACCTGGTCGTCTCTGTCTATGACCAGTCGCTACTGGGCATCGCGGCGGATAAGGCGGTGGATGTCCGCAACTTCTACCTGGCGGATGAAACCGTCCGCAACTCGCAGGCGGGCAGCCTGATGTCGCAGCGGCTGTCTGGCATCACGGTGCTGGAACTCATCGAACAGGCGGAAGAACGGATCAAAAAGTACAACGCCCAGGATCATCCGCACGTTTACAATCAGTTGTATGCGTTGATCCGCAGCTACCGCAATTCACACCGGTTGTACTCGCAACAGTTCATCACGCTGCTGCAACTGGCGGGCATCGAAGCACGTCGCGATGCGTTCAACCAGCGTGTGATTGGCACGAGCTGGCATCACCGTTTTCAGGATCTGGTTGCAGAGGAGAAGCAGCCCGCAACCGTGCTGGAAGTGATTGGCACCGAGTACAGCGGCTGGAGCCTGCGTTTTCAGTATCTGGATGATGTTCTGATCGTGGAGGAATATACCGCCAACCCCAGTTACGCACGGTACTTTGACGGCTCTTATCGCCAGCAGTACGCCGGGCAACTGCTACAACGCAGCGGCGGGTACGGCATGGGCCGGGCACGCGGCGATGCACATTTCAGCCTGAGTGCGAACAGCGCTTTCTCGAACACCGGCGGCATGGTTTCCGGGCAGTCCTTCCTTTCGCACATGCCTGCCGCCAACGGCCCCGTGTTACAGGCGGATACTGGCGCCGGCGCCGTGCGGCGGAACTTCTCGGATTCCGCCTTCTTCAACGGCCTGGTCCGTACAGATAAGAACGGCCGCGCGAAGGTGAAGTTCAAACTGCCCGATTCACTCACCAACTGGCGGGTGAAAGTCACTGCCATCAGCCGCAACATGCACGTTGGCCAGCAGACCGCATCTTTCCGCACGTTTAAGCCTGTCATGATCTGGCCGATGATTCCACGGATCTTTACCGAAGGCGACGTCGTGCAACTGTATGGCAGCGTGCACAATCAGACGGACAAGCCCCAGGAGATGGTTGTGAAGCTGAAGGTGGAGAACGCCGAAGTGCTGACACCCGCCGTCCGCACCATTACGGTGCCCGCCAAATCCAACAAGCCTGTCTACTGGACTTTCAAGGCCGGTAAGCATGGCTTTACCCAGTTGCTGATGAGCGCCAGTTGTGCGGCCGGATCGGATGCGTCGCTAAAGCGGCTGCCGGTCAGCCGGATGGCGGGCGAACGGGCTGTGGCCAGCAGCGGCTTTGTGAATCAAAGCGGCGAGCTGACCATCCCCGCCGAGGTGAATCTGGCGGACGCCCGGTTCGAGGTGAAAGTGGCGCCATCACTGGCCGATGACATGCTTCAGTCACTCGACTATCTTGTGCAGTATCCGTATGGATGTGTCGAACAGACGATGAGCAAGTTCCTGCCAGCGATCAAGGTTTCGCAGATTCTACGAACCTCTGACGCCCGCAACGACGCGCTGGAGAAGAAACTGCCAGGCGTGGTTGAAGCAGGCGTCAAGCGGTTGCTGGAACTGCAAAAGCCAGATGGCGGCTGGGGCTGGCAGAGTAACACCGCAACGCACGAAATGATGACGCCGTACGCCATGTACGGTCTGCTACAAGCCCGCCAGGCAGGTTATGAAATCCCGAACGAAACGGCCGTGACAAACGGCATGAACCGTCTGCGGCGATACATCAATGCGATGAACGAGCGTCAGGCGGCGGATCGTATTTACTGCATGTACGTTTACACCCACGAAGCCAAGGCGGAGCCATCGTGGTGGGCGTTTATCGACCAGCAGCACAAGCAGGATAAGCTCAGCGATTACGCCCTGGCGCTCTCACTGGAAATGGTCGTCAAGCAAGGCGACGATCCGCAACTGGCAGACCGGCTGGCCGCCACGCTGGCGCAGCGCGCCAATGTGATAAATGGCGATGCGTACTGGACGACCGCCAACTTCTCACGCTGGGGTAACGACCGCTTCGAGATCACCGCGGCAGCACTCAAGGCGCTGGTGGCTTACGACAAGGATCATCAGTTGATCGGTCCCGTGCTTTCCTTCTTCGCACGCACCAAACGCGGCAACCGCTGGAACTCCACCAAAGACACCGCCATGATCATCTACGCCATGTGCGATTATCTGGCGGCGCACGATTACGAGCCAAGCGGCGAACGCGATATCCGTCTCAGCATCAACGGGCATCAACCTGTTGAGTTACATCTCACCGACGGCAAAACGGCCAGTTTTGTGGCGCCGGCAGAGATGCTTAAACACGGTGTCAACAATATCCAGTTCGCAGGCAAAGCGCCCGGCGCCTTGTTCCGGGCGACCTTCCGCTGGTGGGAAGCGTCACGCGATATCGAGCCACTAGAGCAAGGACTGAAGGTCACGCGTTACTTCACGCTGATTGATGAAAACGGTTCAACCATCAAGCAGATTTCGCCCGGCGATACCATTCCGCGCGGCTCGTACATTTTCAGCCAGGTTTCGGTCTCTGCCACCAACGAAGCGGCGATGCAATATCTGCTGGTCGAAAATGCGAAGCCAGCCTGCTGCGAAATCGTGCCGCTTTCGGACGCACGCTTCGCCAGTCAGCAGTCGCTCTCTTCCAACGTCTTGCGGGAAGAGAAAACCGCGGGCGTGGTCTGGCATTACGAAGCAACAGGTCGCAGCGTCAACAGCCGCTGCGTTTACCACGCCGAGCTCGCGGGCGAATATGTGGTGAAACCGGCCCGTGCTGAACTGATGTATTCAACCGAACAGTTCGGCCACAGCGGCGGCTTCCACTTCAAAATTGCTGACGAAGAGTAGCGTCGCGCCGCCCGCTTCAATGGTAGGCAGGCTCCCGCCTGCCTACCATCCGTCTGGGGTGCGGATACACGATGTTGTGGCATTTATCTAATCGCCGCATCGGGTCCCCGCGACCGTTGCCGGGCGTCGTAGATCCACAACGCAACAAACACCGGGAACATGGCCAGCGCTGCCCACTGGTAGGCGGTCAGGCCAGCGAGAAATTCTGCTTCGGGCCGTAGCCATTCGCTGAAAAAGCGGTAGGCCAGATAGGTCAGGATGTAGAACTTGATCAGTTGCCCTTGCAGCAACCGGTTCCGCATCAGCGTCAACAGCACCGCAGCCATCAGCAGGTGGAAGGCGGCTTCGTACAGTTGCGCCGGGTGCCGCAGAATGGCGCCGCCATCGGGCGCCAGTGCGAAGGGCATCGCCCAGGGGAGCTTTGAGGGCAGCCCGTAACAGCATCCACCCTGGAAGCATCCTACACGGCCAATCGCCACGGCCAGCGCCACCGGCGCCGCAAAGGTGTCGCCCGTTTTCACGCGTACTTCCAGACACCACTTGGCGATCTCAACGCCCAGGTATCCGCCTGGTATGGCGCACATAATGGTCTTCCCATTGGCCAGCCACGAGGCGCCCGACAGCAGCCCTTCCCAGTCACTCAGCACAAACGGCAGCTTCGCGCCGATCATCGCGCCGCAGAAGGCGCCAATGCCCAAGCCGAACTTCTTCCACCATGGCAACGGCAACGCCGTCTGGGTCCGTCGCAACATGAAGGTGCACGCCAGCATGGCCAGCACCATAATTACGGCGTAAATTAGATTGAAACGATGCATCACTCTCTGACCATACCAGACCGGGCGACGCCGCCGGGCATGACGCCCAGGGCCGGTTACACAGCATATAATGATCGCCGGGCGCGTTAAACGATCCGGAAGATGACCGTGGAAGCTTCAATCCACAAAATACTACTCCTTTCCGCCGTGCTGGTTTTCGCACTTGAAAACGCAGTGCTGGTTGCGGAAGAACCGCGCCTGCACCGGGACGGGCCGCTGACTGCCGATGAATTCCGGCAGAAGCCGCCGGCTCAGATGATGAAGAACGGCGTTAGAATCTCCGCCTTCACCACGACCGACACCAGGTACACGTACAGCTATAACTACGAAACCGAAGACGGCAAAACCACGGCCAAGGTCACCCGTCTTCATGTAGAAGCGCGGTTCGTCCCAGAGAAGTCGTGGAACGCCCGCAAGGGCAACGCAGCGCTGCTGGATCATGAGCAAGGGCACTTCGATATTGCAGAGATCTACTCGCTGAAGATGCAGATCGAACTGGCCATGGCGCGGAACGCCGGACAACCGCTGCAGGTGATCGCGGATTCTCCGTCGGTCGCCGTCAAGCAACTGGATAAGCATCTAAAGAAGTACTTTGATGACTCTGCCGCCGACGCCAAAGAAGCCAACCTGCGTTACGACCGCGCGACAGAGCATGGGCTGAATGTCCGCATGCAGGCCGCCCACCGCTTGCAGCAGAAAAAGCAACTCGCGCGGTTGCAGAAGCTCCTGGCCGACACGTTGAAGAAGTAGCGGATGATGTGCAATGGTGCCTGCTGATGGATGATGGCGAACTGTTGATCCGCTGGAGCATCAGGCTGTGTCTACTGCTTTACGCCTTGGTGCTGGCAGGCGGCCTACTCTCGTGGGGCAGGATCTGGCCGCGGACCATGCGTTATGTGTGGACCGCAGCGGGCGGTTTGTTCGCGGTGCACGTCGTGGCGGCAATGCACTTCTACCACGGCTGGAGTCATCAGCACGCCTTTGAAGATACCGCGCAGCAGACCGAACAGCTTATCGGCGCCGAGTTTGGTTACGGCATCTACTTCAGCTATTTCTTTGGCGTCGTGTGGCTGATTGACATCGGCTGGATGTGGATCGCGGGCGAACACTACTTCCGCCAGACGCCTTTGCTGCGCCGCACCATTCACGCCTACATGTTATTCATCGCTATCAACGGCGCCGTTATTTTTCACAGTGGATGGATCCGCTGGACAGGCGTTGCCGTGTTGCTGCTGCTGGCAGCGCTGGCCGTTTACGTCTGGTTGCGGGCGTCAACGCAAGTTGCGGAAGCCAAGTAGAACCGGCGAGGAGGGTGCTAAGCGGCGCGGCGCCTTTTCCGTTCGCGACGACGTTCCGCCTTGGACATCTTGCGTGGGCGGTTGCCGGAAGATGGATCGCCGTCGGTGTTCGCGCTCTTGTGCGGGTCGCCGGATGTCTGCGTTGCGTTCGACTCGGGTACTTCAACCCGTTGTTGTTCCTCTTCGTCGTCGCCGAAGTCGTATTCGTCTTCCAGCGAAGGCGCCTCGTAGCCCGTGGCTTCGTACACATCTTCGTCGGCAGCATCTTCTTCTTCATAGCCCGGTGGCAGCACGGGCGCTTTTGATTTGCTGCGCGAGCGTTTTTTCTTCGGTGGTTCGGCGGTTGCAGGATCGGGGTCGGGGTCGCCGGGTTGCTTCTTCGCGGCGGCTGCTGCCTTCTTTGCCTTGGCGGCTTCTTCACGGGCAAGGCGGCGGGCTTCACGTTTTTCGGCACGCTGCCGGGCCAGTTCCTGAATCTTGCCCTGCGAATCAAGCAGCACGTAGCGGGAATAAAGCACAATGCTGAGCAGAACCATCAGGTGACCGCACATGGCGGCGGAAGTCTGCAGGACGATCAGGTCCACGCCGGCGAAGGCTTCAAACTGCGCGCCGGTTTCAGTGCCGCGGCCGAGCCTTGCCGTCAGCAACAGGGCGTAACAGATACCGGCGATGGTGGCCGTCGAAGTGGCGCCGCGGCTTTCGCGTGTTTCGATCAGCAGTCGCACGCCGCAGGCGGCAATTGCCAGCGCGCCGGCTGCCATGACCCAGGTCCGTGGATCTCCGGGAATGTGTCCTTGTAAATGTTGCCCAGCTACGCTGGCGACCAGCCCGGTCAGGTCGCACGATGCATTGATGCTTGCCAGCATCAGCACAATGCAGGCTGGCGCCCACATGCGATACCGCCCGCGATAATCATCCAGGCGATGCTGCCGCAAGTTGAACACCATCATGCACGCTGCCGCGCCAACGGCCAGCAGCATGGAAGAAAACCAGGCGCCCAGATTTCCCGGAGCGGTCAGATCGATGGCCGATAAATCCTGCGTCTCTAGACCGACCCAGTTCTGGCTATACAGATACACCGCTTCCAGCGCCGCGATGCAAAGCAGAAACAACGTGGCCATTGCGGAGATTTTCCACAACGAAACGGGCGCCAGCACCGTAACGGGCGCCTGGCGTTCGGGCAGGGCGTCGTCGGAATAGTTCCGCGCGGCGGGGGCGTCGGACGCCTGATCGCTGGCGCCGCGTGCTTTCGATGCTGGCGCCGTGGATGGCTGATCGGCGTAGACCCTGCGCATACGGTCCCGCCTAGTAGCGTTTCTCCTGAATTCCATTTCCAGCACCCGGTCAAAGATTCCGCCTAAGCTATCGCAAACCCTCTTCCCCAACCATCGGCATTTACGGGGGTGAAAATTACGGATGATCGTCGTAATCCGCAAAGTCAACCACGGTCAAGCTGTATCGCACAGATGTATCGCTAGACCGATGACAGGTCGAGCCCGTTATGCCGTGAATAATTCCCGCTAGAAACAATGCCCGTACGCCGCGGGAACCGCTACGATGATGTGATAGCCCGATCCATTGAGCGTTCATGAAAGAGCACGGCGCCGGTATGTCAGAACAATGGTATTACCACCAGGAGGGTCAGACACGTGGCCCGCACTCGCTTTCCGAATTGCAAGCGATGCTGGCTCGCGGCGTGCTTCAGCCGGACACCAGCGTCATCCGCACGGGAATGAAAGACTGGCAACCGCTGCAAAGCCAACTGGCCACTCCCCCGCCATTGCCCCGCAAATCATCCGCCCCGCAGAACGCGAAGCCACAGATGCCCGCCGCCCGCCCCCGGCGGCTTCCACCCGCCAGATCGCGAAGCTGGCTGCCAATGGCAGCGTTGGCAGCATGCGCGTTGCTGCTTGTCGGCGGTGCGACGGCGCTGGCGGTCTACGGCCTGTCCAACGGCGCCATCACGCCGGGCGGCGCCGCAGTGCGGCAACCGGTTGAAACGCTGATGGCGGAAGAAGTAGAAGAAGTAGAAGAGGTTTCATCGGAACCGCTGGTAGATGTCGCCGCCGACCCAGCGTTGGTAGAACCGCCCGGCGCGTCTGAATTCACCGCCGCCCCGCCGCTTGCGCTGCGTGATGTTGAAGAATCGCCGATGCCGGAACCCTTCGAAGAGCCAGCGTTCAAACCCTCACCGCCGTTACCCGCCCGGCCAGAGCCGCCGCCGACTTCACCTGAAGAACGACCGCAGCCGCGGCCAGTTCAGGCGGCGAAGATTGTCTTGCAGCAGCAGGAAGCGGGCGAGCTTTATCAATCGCTGGATATTCATCGCCAGCCTACAATGAGCATGCCTGGCGCCGGCGCCATGACGCAGGACATCCGCTACCAGATACTTTCCCATCTAAAGGTTGGCGAAGTGGACGACCGCGGTCTGCGTGAGGTCTCTCAGCACGTGATCGATACCCGGCTGGTGCAGGCTGATGCATCCTCCAAGGCAAGCTTCACCAAGGCTCTGCAAGATCTCAAAGGATGGCAGTTCTCTTACACGATCGACCGCCGCGGCGAGGTGGTCGAAATCCGCACGCCCAAGACCGGCGCCAGAGTGAACGAAGTGAATCCAGCGGGCGGCAAAGGCATTCTCATGACCTCCGTGATGGATCAAGACGGCTGGAAAGAACTGGCCGCGTTATCGTTCTTTAATCCCCGCGATGAAAACCTGGAGAAGCAAAGCTGGAAGCGGCAGATGACGCACAACTTTCAGCCGCTGGGCAGTTGGGAGGGCGAAACGCTTTATGAACGCGCCGGCGCACCACAGCAGGTGATGCAGATCAACTATCAGCACGACCTACGCTATCAGGCGCCTGCCGCCGGTATCGCCTTAGAAGGCGTGCCGTTGAAAATCGCCGGCGCCGAGTTCAAGGCGGAAGAAGCCCGCGGCAGCATCTACTTCAACCGCGATACGCGCCGGGTGCAGTCCGCTGAAGAACGCTTTCACGTCCGCGGCCAGTTGACCGCCGACCTGCTGGGCCAGAACCTGGCGATCCCCGTAGAAGAAAAGCAGCACATCCGCCTCGATATATCGCAGGAAAACCCTTGGGAACAAGAAGGCTTCCTGCAACGTGAGCGGTAGACGCGATCTGAGCTGCGTCGAAAGTAGGGTACCTATTTGAATTGTTGAGGGTGTTGAGGTGGAGCCGATTGAAGACGATGTTTTTGGTTATTTGAGTTTCAACGGCAGTTGGACAAGGGAGATCGACCTGACCTTCCTGGGGGTTACGTCTACAGTTGAGATTATTGTCGAAGGTAATGACGACAATGAGGCAATTCTTGACGAGCAGAGAATGTCCTTTAGAAAACTCGCCGGTTCCATTCAATTGGCGGAGGATGGGATTTTTGAATACTACAAACGTGTTCGTACCGACTATCGTTTACAGTTTGGTGACGATGCTGACGACAGAATGCCGGTAATTTCTGACAAGTCGCGTCTATCGAATTTCACCAGGTTGACGGGCGTCGTGTTTCCGATGGTGCTGTCTGTTGGTGACGAAACAATCGGGTTTCTGCTTGAGTGTACCTGGGACCAGGAACATGGTTTGGGCGTTAAAATTACTAACGATGAGATTGAAGTTGGGTCACAGGACTTGATTACGTAGCATACCTGGACTCTCCGTTTTGAGATCTAGAGGTATGCCATCAATTGTGAGCGCGGACACTAACGGCATTACTCCGCCTTGCCGTAAAACAGCATGTGCTGCCAGGGTAGTTTGTCGAACTCTTTGACCAGCTTAAAACCGTTGGCCGTGAGTTCTTTATCCACCTGCTTCTTGCTCATTTTATGAAGCGGTTTAATCGGCACCTTGGGATCTTCTTCCCGGTATTCGAGCAGCACAACCACGCCGTTTTTTGTGAGCGAATTTCGCATGGCCTTGAGCATCAGCTCCGGGTGCGAGAATTCGTGATAGACATCCACGCACAGAATCAGATCCACTTTGCCTGCAGGCAGCATCGGGTCGTGCAGTTTGCTGTGGATTGGCTCAATGTTTTTCACTTCCGCCTTGGCGGCCCGCTCCTTGAGCATCTTTAGCATTTCCGCCTGAATGTCGACCGCCAGGACCTTGCCTTTGGGGCCAGTCATCTTGGCCAGCTTCAGCGAGTAAAAGCCGTTGCCGCAGCCCATGTCGCAGAGGGTCATGCCGGGTTTGACGCCCAGGTTGGCCAGCATCAGCGAGCAGCGTTCTTCATCCTCCCGGTTCTCGCGGATCAGCCACGGGGCGCCCAGAAAGTGCATTGTGCGGGCGATCTGCCGGCCCATATATTCTTTGCGGCCCGGCGGCGGTTTATTCGTGTCGCCGGGTTCTTCAGCCATGGCTGGCAAGGGCGCCAGCAGGACAAATAACATCAGTAGGTAACGCATCGTGTTTCCTTATAAAGTGGCCACCGGCAGTTGCTCTAGTCCTTACGGCGTGGTGCTGCCAGCGGTGCGTAGTTTGAAATCGTCGGTGCGGAAGGGCGAAGCAGGCAGACCGGATTTGTTAAAGAAATTCGGCTCTGCTGTGTCGGTCCAGCCGAAGCGGACGGCGACGGGTTGTTTAACTTCGTCACTGCTGACCACAACGGTGTCGCCGTCGATCACGGCCTTAGCCG
This sequence comes from Pirellulaceae bacterium, assembly GCA_965233625.1. Taxonomy (GTDB): domain Bacteria; phylum Planctomycetota; class Planctomycetia; order Pirellulales; family Pirellulaceae. Next base: position 3,267,148 of record OZ247499.1, on the reverse strand, counting down.
GAACGAACTTCTGATCTTTGCCGGCGATGGTGAAGTAGGTCAGATCGCCATCTTTGGCCATCAGGCCGCCGCCTGTGTGGTTGAACATCAGCCGGATTTTATCGCCTTCGACCTTCATGCTTTTGTACAGCGGGCCGGAGTAAACAAGCTCCTGGTCATACGTGTTCGCCAGCGCCCACAGAGCCAGCCGGCGGCCGACTTCCTGTTTGTTGGCCGGATGGATGTTCTGAGTGTTGCCAATGTCGGTCAGCACGGCCATGCCGGTGTTCGGTAGCGACAGTGTCTTGAATTGCGAATCCCACAACTCAGCTTCAGATTCCGGGTGTCTGTTGCCGTAGCGAAAGGGCGCCAGTTGTGCGAACAGGAACGGGAAATCGCCCTGCTGCCACTTCGCGCGCCAGTCGGTAATCATCGCCGGGAAGAGTGTGCGGTACTGATCCGCGCGGCCGGTATTGGCTTCCCCCTGATACCAGATCGCGCCGCGGATACGCATCGGCGTAAACGGGTGGATCATCGCGTTGTAAAGATTCGCGGGATGGTGCCTATCATCGGCCGGCGGCCCCTGCAGAGCGGGACGACGCGGTGGACGGCGCCCGGCGGCTTTGGCTTTTTCTGCTGCGGCCTGCCAACGCATGAGGGCTGCTTGATACCGCTTCTTCGCCGTGGCGGGGTCGTACTCTTTGCTCCGCTGCTCCCAGGTGGAGAGAATGGGTTTAAGCGAAGGCTTTTTCTCCAGCATTTCCATACTGGTCCACGCTTCCGCGCGGGTGCCGCCCCACGACGTGTTTACGAGACCGATGGGGACATTCAGTTCCTGGTGCAGTTTACGGCCGAAGAAATAACCGGCTGCGGAGAAATCCTTCACCGTCTCCGGCGTGCAAGGTCGCCAACCACTGGCGGCGATCAGATCCGCCTGCGGCGTGCGGGCGGTTCTGCGTTCGACCGTTAGCAGCCGGATCTTGGGAAACTTGGCGGCCGCGATTTCCTGTTCCGGGTTCAGTGCTCTGGATACCGTCCAGGCCATGTTGGACTGGCCAGAACAGATCCAGACTTCGCCCACCAGCACATCTTTCAGCTCAATGCGGTTCTTCCCCTCAATCACCAGGTTGTAAGGTCCGCCCGCTGCAGGAGGCTGTACCTGCGTTTCCCAGGCGCCATCTTTACCGGCGACGGCTGTTGCCTTGGCGCCGGCGAAAAGCACTGCGATCTTCTCACCCGGATCGGCCCAGCCCCAGATGGTGACAGGCGACTTCTGTTGCAGCACCATGTGATCGCCCAGCGCTTTGGGCAGCTTCACATCGGCCCTCGCCGTGGTTGTGCACAACAGGGCGAACAGACAGATTATTGAACTGATGGCGGGAACAGAACGCTTCATAAACCCGGCTCCTGGGAGTTGATCGGACGTTGTTAACCGTCGCATGATTGAGGTGTATCCGCCATGATTATAAAGCATGAAGCACGTTGTGGCGGTTTTCCGGGAGAAGAATCATGACGGAAGTTCCAGAAGCGTCAGATCACCTGTCGTATGTATTTGGCTATGGGTCCTTAATGGAGCCTGCCAGCGTTGCCGAGACGATCGATTACAATCTTGACGAATATCCATTGCTCCCCGCACTGCTAAATGGCTACCAGCGCAGCTTCTCCGCCATCTCACCCAACAGCAGACCGTTTACAACGCAGACCGGCGACGCCCCGGAGTTTGTCGCTTATATGAACGTCCGGCCAGTACCCGGCGCTACGGCGTATGGCGTGTTACTAACGGTGGACGATCAGCAGCTTCGCAAGCTGAAACAACGCGAGGTGCTGTACCGGTGCATAGACGTCACGGCGAACGTGCAATTGCCCGCCGGAGCAACCTATACGCTGCGGCCGGAGCTTGCGGTTCTTACCTTCGAGTGCCTTCAGCAGCACCGCTGGGAAGACTACGATAAGCGGACAGCCTTTGGCGAAGATTACGAACGCACGATCCGCAAAGCCCATGAACGCATCGATAACGAACTGGGCACAACCGCATTCACGGACGACTGGCAGCAACTGCTGCAACGCTATGCCCACTGGCCGCGCGTGACCGTTTCTAACAGCCGCAATGCTGACGGTTACCCGGACTCCTCCCGCAAATAATTCTTTCAACTCACATGGTCTCAAGATGTCACTACCGGCCGAAACCTACGAGCTACGTTGCCCGCACTGCGACCATCAGGAGCTGCTGGAACCGTACGAAGTGATGACGCGGCTGATCGATGCAAAGCGGTTGAAGCGGTCGGCGGATGTGGATTGGCCAATTGCCGCCGAGCTGTTCCGCGATCTGGCGACGGGCTTTCCCTGCGAGGAATGTGATCGCAGCGGGCTGAAGTTTGGCGTCGCGGAAATTGACGATGAAGAATGGGGCATGGCGCGGAAGTGCAACCGTTGCCAGAAAATCATCCCGGCCGAGCGGCTGGAGGCGTTTCCTGATTCCACCCTTTGTGTCGCCTGTCAGCAGGCGAGCGACAACGGCCAGGAAAGCGACGACCGCGAATTCTGCCCCAAGTGCGGCAGCGTGATGAACATGCGTCAGACAACCCGCCGCGGTCTGGCCCAGTACAAGATGCAATGCAGCAGCGGTTGCCGGTAGAACCTGCCGGTGCGGAAATTCGCAACTGCTTATGCTGCTGCTTGAAAATGGCTGGCTCCCGCGGCTAACATACGGGCAATGTGATTGCACCTGAAAAGGACACTGGAAACCCATCTATGTCAACGCTTAACTGTCCCCGGTGCGGCGCCGTTTTGTATTCGCAGGGAGCCACCTGCCAATGCGGCTATTCCGCCATACAGGCAGGCAGCCAGGGCGTGTGCTACAACTGCCAGCGCCCGGCTAATCTCAAGTGCCACGGCTGTGGCCGGCCCAGTTGCACACAGCATGTTGACCGCAACTTCACACCGCTGTTCTTCATCTTCGGCAGCGGGGACATGGAACAGTTCTGCGTCGATTGCCGCGGTTCCCAGGGCTTCAACTACCTGGCCATCGGCTGCATCGTCGCCGTGCTCGTCTTCCTGGCAGGCTTCTGCATCATCAGCATGATTGTGCTGGACAACATGTAGTTGCTGAAAACATGTAGGTCAGGCGCCTGCCTGACGTCGTTTGAGGTAGAATCCGGAACACCGTCAGGCAGGCGCCTGACCTACGGCTACTCTGGTTCTTTGGGTTCTTCAGCTTCGTTTTGTGGCTCCACCTTACCGCTGCGATCTTCCGGGCTGTCGTACTTGATGTTAACGCGGGCGCCCGGTTTGAAGGTCATCTCCGGCGAACCGTTGCGTGATCGCTCGTTGCGGTTGACTGCGTAGTTCAGTACGCGGGCGGTGGCGGGGCGGGTTGTGGTCAGTTCATCGTAGAGCGCGCCCTGCGGTCCGATGCGGTACTTCTTGCCTTGATAGTGGCGAGTGTAGCCGTCGAAGGCGCCGTCGCTGGTGTAGTGGCAGACGTCGCGCCAGGTTTTGGTGATGGTCAACCGCGGGTCCACGTAACGCTCGTGAAACACCGCGCGGACCAGTCCGGGCAGCAGGATGTTGGCGATTAGTTCGGCGTTGTACCACTCGATCATCGACCGTTCGTAACGCGTGAGTTTCGTCAGCGGGCCTTCGTCCTTTGCCAAGGGTGTGAAAGTGGGAACCCCAGGCGTTTCTCCTGCATCGCTGGGCGCCACGATGCCCGTCTGCGCGAGTTGCACGGCGATGAACCGCAGGCGGCGTTGCGTGTTTGCGGGCGCTGCCTGAATCGCCTGGTTGTAGGCATCGCGCTGCTTCTCAAGCTGCGATATGTCGGCCACCCTTTCACGCAGTAGTTTGCCGAAACAGTCGCGGATCGAACCGCCGGGCAGTTGCCGGGGGGCGTCTAGCAAACGGGTCATCGCCGCTTGAGCGTTTCTCACCTCCTGGTACGCGTTATATGCCGCCAGTTCCGCCCGCTTCCGTTTGTCTTTTGTTTCTTTGACCTTCTGCTCAAGCACCTCCACCAGCGCGGGGGTCTGCGCTCTGGCAGCTTGCAGGGCTTTCTCCGCATTGTTGAATGCTTCTGTCGCTGCTGATAGTTCCTGGTCGCGTTTCTGCTTGGCTTCGCGCAGCGCTGCAATCTTTGCTTCTTGAGACTTGGCCGTGTTCGTCAGCACCTTCAGCGCGGTCACATGACTTTCATCCAGGCCCAGCAGCTTGCGGACCTTGGCGTCTTCCGCCGCCGCCTCAAGCAGCTTCTGATGGCTCTCAGGAGAAAGCACCGCCTGACTGGCGCCATAGCCAATGTCGATCAGACGTCCGTCTTCGTAGGTACGCAATTCATTGTTGAGCATCAGAAAAGTGATGAACGCCGGCGGCGAATAGTAGCTGCCATTCGAGACCAAGACGCCGATATCCACCCGGTTTGACGCGAGACCCGCAGGCGTTGTCATGGCGCCGCGTGGATGATGCTGCACGCTGATCTTCGCACTTTCGCCCTTGTTGACGGGTTGGAGCTTCACCCGGTCTGGATCGCCTTGCAGCAAAACCCAGTGATAAGTCAGGGGCTTGTCGTTTAAGTCAAAACTATCTTTCGCGCTGATGGTCAGTTCCCGCTTCAACTGCCGCCCCCGCCAGACGCGGGCGACCACTTCAGGCAGGTCCGCAAGCTTTTCACTAGCCGGGTCGAAGTACGCGGCCATCGGCTGCGGAATCGGTGACTCGGCGGTGACCTTAATTTGTGCGAGCGGCGGCAGATTCTCCAGCGTGATGCTGTGGGCCATGGTCACCATCGCGGCGACATCTACGTTCTTACCTTCAAACACGACGGGGTGCGCCGTGCCCGAAAGGTAACTGACTTCGTCTTTCACATTTCTAGCTGTCCGTCGCAGCAGCATCTGCACGGTGGGCATCAGCAGCCCTTTTTCTTTCAGCTTCTGTTTGACGTCTGGGCGAAATGCCGCCAGTACATAGGGCAGCGCTTTCATGAACGGCTGGTCAGAGCCGGACGAACCCTGCGACGCGATCAGGTAAGGCGTATTGACCGGGAACAGGTCACCGTAGCCATCGCCGCCATAGATGCCTGGTCCAAACTGGCCCGGATCGTGATCGCGATGCTCTGGATAGATGTAAAGGTTGTTTCCGCGATACTGTTTTTGCAGCAACGCCAGACCACCCGGCGAAGCATAAAGCTGCCTGATGTTGCTACCGCCACGCAGCGCCGGCGCCGAAGTAGAAGAGTTGCCAAACACCACGCCAGGCAGCACTCGCGTGGCTGCGGCGTAATGCTTCCGAGCCGCGACTTCCGCCTCCGTATATTCAATTTCCTGCAACTGCGGATAAGGCGCCGTCCGCAGTTGCGAATGCCCGCCATCGCGGTTGTCATAAAAATCGCCCACATTGCCCGCCGCGGTTCCGTCCGCATGCCACGCGCGTAACTTCTTGTCCACTTCGCTGTTACCCGTGACGACAGGCTTGGCGCGCAGCAACTGCAACGCAAGTTCTGCAGGGTCCGTTGTGGGTTTTTCTGCTAATGCGGAATGCGTACAAATCAGCGCTATGAAAACTGCGACCGGGGAACAACGCAACATTATCGAATCCAAAGGATGAGGAGTTAATTCCAGTGAACCTGCATTTTACATTCTGAGTGAACCACGACGTAGCCATCGAGCTCTATAGTCGAGTTCACATTTGTGGCTGCAACATCCTAAAAACTGCCCGCGGCAAGAACTGAATGTAGTCGCAAGGGTCATCTCAACTCGCGTTTACGTGTAGGAATTATGAGTCACTTCGATAAGAAACTTGATCGGCCCTACACTTCGCGGGTTCTGATAGAGGCATACATCTACACCTGCAGGAAAGACTTTGTACATTCAGATTTTCTCGAATACTACGGATCGTTGCTGAAAGTGCTTGAAACGCGGTTTGACGTCGAAATGTCTTACCACACGCTGAGCTTTGATCAGAAGATCCTATGGATGCTATTCGAAAGTACCGTCCGGTCCCTGCTGCGGGTCTCGAGCCCCTGGTCAAATTATCTTGAGGCCGGGCTTCTTCATAGAAAGTTGCGAGAACGCCCGGAAATCAACCATCCGATTGAGCAAGCCAGCGCAACGATCCACGATGCAAACCGTGAAAGCATGACCGCCCACTATGAGATGCTTGAGACGCTGTTTCTTGCAATTTTTGGAAACCGGCCGCAGGTCGTAACTTCAAAGGATCTGCTGGCGGACGGATTCGATGATTCTCGAGAGCCGGACATTACAGACTACTACGATTACATGTAGTTTGTTCAAGCATGTTCGGGTTGGATGCGTCCCCGGTTTCTAGAAAACGGGCGGAATTGCCCAACTGCGGCCGATTCCCCATTCACCATGAGCGTGGAATGGGCGATAATAGAGTTATGTGGCCAGAAAATGAAAAAACGCAAGAGCTGCTGACGGGCGCCAAGAAGGGGGATGATCAGGCGATCAATCACCTGATGGAGCGTCATCGCGATGCGCTGCGGCGGATGGTGCAACGCCGTTTAGATCAGAAGATTCAGCGCCGCGTCGATGTCAGCGACGTCGTGCAGGAGGTGCTGGTCGAAGCCAGCCGCCGTTTGCAGGTCTACCTGGATAACCCGGTGATGTCGTTCCGCCTGTGGCTACGGCAGATCGCCCGCGACCGCATTATCGACGCTCACCGTCGCCACCGCGCTTCGGCCCGCAGAAGTGTGGACCGCGAGCAGGCAATGGTCGCCCGCACTGCTGACGAGTCCACCATGAATCTGGCAGCCCAGATTTACGACCGCGAGATCACTCCCGCTGCCGCCGCCACGCAGCAGGAGATCTGCGAACTGGTGGAAGGCGTGATCTCGAAGCTGGCCGATCAGGATCGTGAAATCATCGAAATGCGGCACTTTGAGCAGCTATCGAATCAGGAAATTGCGCAAGCGCTCAACCTCTCAGAACCTGCCGCCAGCATGCGATACCTGCGGGCGGTAAGACGGTTGCGCGAAATGCTGAACGAGCCTAGCTAGCCGGTGCGATCAGACAAGCAGTTCGTCCAGCACGCCCTGGCTCTCTTTGAACTGCTTCACCGGGCAGCCGAGTCGTTGCAGGATGGTGAGGTACAGATCGGAGGCGGACTTCTGGTTGGACTTCCACTTCACATGCTGACCGTGTTTGAAGCCCAGCTTGTTGCCGCCGGCAAGCAGCATCGGGAAGTTGCCGCCCGAGTGGCTGCTGATCTGCGAGCCGCCCAGCAATAGCACCGTGTTGTCAAGCAGCGTGCCGTTCTGTGCCTGCGTGTTATGCAGTTTGTCCATCAAGCGGGCGATGCTGGCGCAGAACATCTCGTCGCGGTAGCCGATGACCTTCGTGTCCGGGTTATCAGCGCCGCGGTTACCGGAGCCCTTGTGGTGGAAGTCGTGGGCGCCGCGCAACTGGGCGCCGGCCTTCTTCGCCCAGTCTTTGTAGTCGTCGTAGTTGGGGCCGCCTTCACCGCCCAGGCTCTGGGTGACAACTCTTGTCATATCGGTCTGGAACGCGAGTGCGATCAGGTCGATCATCAGTTCGATATGATCGCGCATCAGGTTGGGACCGGCAGGTACAAGCCGGACACCTTTTTCATCGAACTTAGGGCGGCCGCGCTGGACGATCTGTTCGCGCTGCGCCAGACGTTGCTCGACTTCGCGGACAGAAGTCAGGTACTGATCCAGCCGCTGCTGATCGATGCGGCCCAGTTTGTTGCGGAACGATTTCACATCGCCGGTGGCGGTATCCAGCACGCTGCGATTTAGCTCAATACGCGCCTGGGCGTCTTTCAACTGCTTCTTATCGGCAGGGGGAAAGAGCCGCTCGAAAACGGTGCGGTAATTCTTTGTGGCGGGTAGGTCTACGCCCTGCGCGTTCCGCGAGAGTGTGGTGGTTCCGGTTCCGTCGCTATGCGAAAGCTGAAGCGAAGGCACATACGTCGGACCCAGGTGCCGCGCCGCAACCTGATCCATCGAGATCGTGTTGGAATGTGCGCCGGGGTTGATGTTGATATTGTGACCGGTCAGCCAGTTGTAGGCGTGCGGATGGCCACTGATGCGGCCTTCGATGTGCGAAAGCCCGGTGACGACCGAGAACCGCTCGCGATGATGTTTCAGCGGCTGATGCGAAGGCGCCAGCGTGTAATCGCTGCCGGTTTCTTCCGGGTACCAGTTGTAATGATTGATGCAGCCGGGAATATAAAAACAGGCCAGCCGCGCAGGTTCTTTGCCGCCGGTGGCCGCCGCCAGGGTCCGCCCGCCCATAATCTCCAAATAGGGCAACGCCAGCGTGGCGCCGAAACCGCGTAGGATGGTCCGTCGTGAAATGCTGCGATTCTTAAGATTCATTTTTCTACCTCTTAGTTTCCTAAAAATGCTTCGCTACGGACCAGCGCCTTGAGCATATCGCCCAGGCGGTGCTGTTTTGTATTGTCCATGATATCGCGGATGGTGGCCATATCGCTGACGCCTGCCTTGCGACCGGCGCCGTACAGCAGCAGATTCTTCAGCAACCCTCGCACCAGATCCTGCGTGTAACCGTCTGCAAGCTTCTGCTTGAATTCTGCGTAACTGCTGAACGGTTCACCGCGCGGCAGTTGCCCTTGAGCGTCCACCGGCCGTGATTTGCCTTTGCCGTTCCAGACCTTCTTGCCGTCCAGACCACCCCACTGATAGCTTTCGTATTCGAGTTCGCGCCAGCGGCCGCCGACGTCGAAGTTCTGGAACGCAAAGCCCAGCGGGTCCATTTTTTTATGGCACACGGTGCACTTGGCGTCTTCCTGATGTTGCACCAGCAGTTCACGGAACGACTTGCCTTTGTTTTCGTTTGCTGACGGATCTAGTTCCGGCACTTCCAGCGGTGGCGGCGGAGGCGGATCGTCAAGGATATGCCGCAGCGTCCATGCGCCGCGATAGATCACCCAGTTATCGCCCATCCAGCACAGCATGGATTGAATACCCGCGTGGCTCAGCAAACCGCCGCCACGTTTGTCGTCGCGCCGCAGCTTCACCTTCTGGAGCGCGGCGCCGTGGATGTTTTCGTATCCATAGTGCACGGCCAGGCTCTCGTTCATCAACGTCCAGTCGCTATCCAGCAGTTCACGCGCCGGGCGATTCTCGCGGAAGCAGGCGGCAACATACTGGATGGTTTCGGCTTTCATCGATTCCTTCAAATGGCGGCCGAAGCGAAAATCCTGATTGCCGATGTGATCCTGCACGACGGTGATGGGCTGTTCCAGTTCTAACCACTGCCGCACGAACGGTTCGAAGAAACCCGCCGAACGCTCATCGGCCAGCAACCGCTCGACCTGCGCGTCCAGCACGTTGCCGTCGCGCAGCTTGCCGGCGGCAGCCAGCTTCAGTAGTTCTTCATCGGGTGGGGCGCCCCATAACATGAAGCTCAACCGCGACGCGATTTCAAACCCCGACGGCTTCTCGTCGGGTTGCCTTAGGTATCGCATTTCCGGGCTCATCAGCACGGCGTGAAAGGCGGCGCGTAACGCCTCGTCAAACGAGAATTCCTTCGACCGCAGACGTTTGTACAGCGCGAAGAAGCGGGCGGTGTCATCCTCGCTGACTGGTTGTCGCCATGCTTTGCGCGTCCACAGTTGCAGCAACCGCCCTGCGGTAGCATCGTCGTCGCTAAGCTTCTGGTTGTTAAATTCCGTGTTCCATGCCTCAGGCGGCCAGGCGGCGACATAGCCCGGTTCTATCTCAATGCTTTGCAGCACCAGATACGGCACGGGGCGTTTTTTCGGGTCGCGTTGTTTCTTATCGAACTCCGGGCGGAACATCGTGCCGCCGCCGGGGATCGGCTCGTTAGACTTAACCTCGTTCTTGAATCCTTTGACGGCGTAAGGCGTTTCCACCTTGCTTTGCAGTGCGATTTTGATGCCTTTGGAACCAACAGCCACGTCTTCAAGCTGAATGACGTAGACCAGCTTCTGCGGCTTATCGGGTGATGCGGAAATCTGGCGGTAGTCGATCGCTTTGCTGCCGACGTTGACCCACAGATGCGGGTCGGGCATGCCGTCGAAGTATTTCTGCACGGCGACTTCAAGCGTTAACTTCAACAGGCCGCGTTTGTCCTCTGGCGCCGGGACGTACATCTCCATCCCGCGTTTGTCGCCTACCCACTGCGTCTCCATCAGCAGCCCAATGCCCGGCACACCCGTGCCGCGTGGTTTGGGAGACGCGCCTTGCGCTTTCCAGGGGTCGAAGGCTTTGCGGATATCTTTCTCGTCGCGGAGGTCGGCGGCGAAGACATGCGAGGCCGGTTCTTCCAGAAACCGCAACGCGTCCACCGCCCGGCGGGTGACCAGCAACGTCTGATCCACCGACGAAGCCGAATCCTGCAGCGCCGTGGCGCCAGTGTCAAATCCTGACACCTTGCCGTCGGCGGGCAATGCGGCGGCGTAATCGACGGGCAGCCCGGTCACATGCTGTAAGGCGGCGCTGTATTCGCGGCGGTTCAGCCGGCGGGCGCCGCCTTTTTCCAGCGTCTGTTGCTGCGTTTCGATCCAGTCGAGGACGCGCCTGATTTCTGTGGCAGCAGGTTGCGGCTGTTCTTCCGGCGGCATCTCACCATCGCGGATGCGGCTGTGGACTTCCGTCCAGAGGTGCTGGTCCTCGGCACGGAACTGCTGCAACTGATCCAGACGCAGATTCGCCTGCTGCTTCTTCTCTCCGTGGCACGAAGTGCAATGCTGCTTGAGGAACGATAGCACGCGTTCATCCGCCGCAGACCTGCCGCACGTAAATACAACGGCTGCTATCGCCCAGAGGCCTGCAACGCGGTAGACGCTGAATTTCCAACCGTGCTTCATTTCTTTTTATCTCCAACACGCCAGGCCTTCACGGCGCCTTGACTGCCCGCCGCAACGTGTTTGCCATCCGGGCTGATGGTCACGCAAGTTGCAGCTGTTTTGAAGGCTTTGAAGCTGTGTACAAGCTTACCGTCCGTCGCATCCCAGATCTTCACGGCGCCGTCGTCGCTGCTGCTGATTACGCGGTTGCCCTGCGTGTTGTATACGCCGCAGGTAACATCGCTTGTGTGGCCGGCTAAACGCCGCAGCAGGGCCCCGTCGGAAACGCGGTGAATGCAAAGCGTGTTGTCCTGACTTGCGGAAAGTATTGCTTTACCACCCGGGCTGAAAGTAATGCTGTTGATGGTTGCTGTGTGACTGCTGAATGTGGCGACTTCTTCGCCATCGGTCGAGTTCCAGATACGCACGCGGCTTTCGCCATCGCCCGTTGCCAGCAGATTGCCGGCGGGACTGAAGGCGATGCACGTGACGTCGTATTCATCATCCAGTTCCACGTGCAACTGCTGCTTGGCGGTGGCAGCGTTCCACACCATAAAGCTGTCGTCGCCGCTGCCGGTGGCGATGCGTTTTCCATCGTGGCTGTATGTTACGGAGGTAATGTTTTCGCCGTGCCCTTTGAGGGATGGCAACGCTTTGCCGGTGGCGGTTTCCCACCGCCGGACGGTCGCATCCCAACAGCCCGCTGCCAGTTGCTTCCCATCCGGGCTGAAAGCGATGGCGGAAACAACCACGCCGCCGGTGGTCAGTCTGCGGACAACTTTCCCCGTGCTGGTGCTGGTAAGCAGGACCAGGCCGTCTTCCCCTGCCGATGCAAGTAGCGGCTGCGTAGGGCAATAGGCGACCGATGTCACCCAGCCGGTATGCCCCTGCGTGGTATGCCCCTGCACGGTATGTACGGGCTCTGCAGCATCTGCCACGTTGGCGATTGCCAGGCAGATTATCATTGGCACAGCGATGCCATCGACAAACTTCAGCATGGGCGGGGTGATGAACGGTGGGAGTGGTGTACGCTTGCAACTTGCATCAGCGAGGACTGATATTTAACACCAAAATGACGCTGCAAGCCAATCAAATCCGGCTAATTGCATTCAGAATTTCAGAATTGCATTAAAAACTAGCGTTTGAGATCGTCGATGGTTTTCCGCCACAATTCTGCGGCCACGTCAGATTCGAACGATAGCGAACGGACGTTGGCGTGCCAGGCATCGCGAATCCAGTCGCGCGCTTCGGCCGGGTCGCCGTATTGTGCTTCGTGCGAGATGACGCGGCGGTAAAGACGAGGCAGCTCCCGCCGGACTTCTTTTTCGAGTGGTTCCTGGCGATGGGCCTCGCGAAGTATCTTCTTGTAGCTGCGGACGGCTTCCACCCGTTGCCCGCCGTCCCACAACGCATCAGCGGAACTCACGGCGCGGCTGGGATCGGTCCAGTAGACATAGCCCAGATAGGCGCCGCCGATGAGCAGCGCCAGCAGCAGGACAATGATCAGGTGCTGCGGCTTACCGCCCATCATCCGCTGAATCATGTACGCCATGTGCAGCACGCGATGGGCGACGTTTAGAATCTGATTCCCGCGCATGTCGTGGTCCCGTCCGGCGCCGCCAAGTCTGAAGATTGCGTTATGTTTTACACAATCGGAACCGTCAATCAGTACACCCGGCGCGGATTTGGAATAAGATGCGATATCTGCCGTGGCGGGCAAAATATATTGTTTGCCGCGTCGCTGTTAGGTTAAAGTGGAACGTGCAACTGCTGGCAAGCGTCGATGCATTGTCGATATCCATCTTAGACGAATCCCTCCATGACGCAGTTTCAGACACACCCCACCCGCAACCACTGGCCGCTTCAGGGCACCATGTTACGCTTCCCGGTTCAGCGGGGTTCTGCATGAGCGTAACGACCAGATCGTTTCTCGATCAGCTTTGTGCAGCCGGCCTGATTTCTCAGGCGGATCTGACGCGGGTGAATCTTTCTGGCAGCGATGCAGGAGCGGCAGCAACATCGGTCATTCATAGTCTGGCCGGCGCACATCTGCTCAATGGATTTCAGGCGCAGCGAGCAGAGAGTCATGGCTTCGAGTCTTTGCTGGTTGGTGATTACGTGGTTGTCGATCAATTAGAAGATCGCGAAGACCGGCAACGCTATAAAGCCCGCTGCACCAAAGACGGAAGCGAAATTGCGTTGCACGTCTTTCCGCCAAGTGAGGATGCAACGTCGCACGCCGGTCATCCGCAGGGAGAACATCCGTACGTGGCGACGGTGCTCGCAACCGGCTTGAGCCACGACCGGCGTTTTGTCGCAACGCAACTGATTGAAGGTGAAGACCTGCAGGCCGTGGTCCAGCAATGCGGACCGCTGCCGCTGGAAGACGCCATCGTCTGTGTGAGTCAGGCGGCGCAGGGCTTAGGCTGGTTGTATTCGCAACACGCGCCGCCGCGCGACATCGGGCCGCAGCATGTGCTGCTGGACGAAGCAGGCAACGCCCGCGTGCTGAGCTGCGAACTCTATTACGGACGGGCTGCCGCATTGCCCGCAGCCGAAGCAGATGGCGCCTGGACGGTGGCGACCATCACCGCGCTGCGCAGCATGCTGTACTACCTGTTGACCGGAACGCCGCAGACGGGTGTGACGCTGGATCAACTGCTTGCTGTTCTGGAAAACTGCGAGACATCGCTGGACCTCAGCCAGGCCCAGCAGCTTGTCGAAAAGTTAGAAGCAGAATTGCAATTGCTGTTTCAGCCACAATCGCCTGAAGCAAGCGATAAGACTTCCGTTTCCGCGGCCAAAGACACGACGAATACAAACACGACGGCGACAAACAACGTGGACGCGGCGCCTGCGACAGGAACCAGCGGCGGGTTGCTCACGGGCGTTGTTGCTGGCGGGGTGTTGCTTACACTTCTAATAGCTGTAATAGCTGCTATTCTCTGGGCATTCTAATCGCGACAAATTCGCCCGTTGTCAAAGCGGGCGCCACCTTCGCGGTACTCATTCATTTCGCCCCTTGTCTGCGCCGCAAAAGCGGCCGTTGTCAGCATGAACGAAGAAGCCCAGGATATCGCCGCTATCGCCGCGGCTTATGACCAGGACGCCTTGCCACTGGCGCGTCGCGGAAACGGAGTTGGCGGCGATCTGAAAACAGAGATTGCAGACTTTCAGGTCGAAGAACTTCCCGCCTACGAACCTGCTGGCGAGGGCGAACATCTGTTTCTGTGGGTCGAGAAACACGATACGCCCGGCGAAGAGATGGTGCGCAAGATTGCGCAGGCTTTGCGGATCGGACCACGCGATATCGGTGTCGCCGGTATCAAAGACCGCCGCGCCATCACACGGCAATATGTCTCCGTGCCAGCCAGGTGTGAAGAAGCCGTGAACGAGATGAGCATCGGCGGCGTTACGGTGCTTTCCGCCACATTGCACCGCAACAAGTTGAAGACCGGGCACCTACGCGGCAACCGCTTCAAAATCCTGCTGCGTAATGTATCGCCCACCGCGGCGGATGACGCCCAAGCGTTGATCGAGCCACTCGCCCAACGCGGCTTCCCCAACTACTTTGGCGGACAGCGCTTCGGCCGCGATAACGACACGCTGTTGCTGGGGCTGGAACTGCTTTGCGGTGTGCGGAAGCCAACGGACCTGCGACGTTCCCGCCGGAAGTTTCTGTCCCGGTTCGCCCTGTCGGCAGCACAATCGTTTCTGTTCAATCAGGTGCTGGCCCGGCGTTTAGAAAACGGCAAACTGTTTGAATGCCTGACGGGCGATGTGATGCATGTTGTGTCTTCGGGCGGTAAGTTCCTGTGCGAAGACACCGCAGCGGACAGCCCGCGCTTTGCCGCGGGAGAGATCGTTCCCACCGGGCCGTTGTTCGGACCTAAGATGAAAACGCCCGCCGGTGAAACAGCCGCGGAAGAGCAGGCGGTACTTGCCTCGTGCGGCATCCCGGAAGATGCGTTCAATACGTATCCGCAGTTGACGCCCGGTTCGCGCCGGCCACTGCTGATCCGTCCGGGAGAAATCAACGTCCAGGCGCCAGCAGCCGGGCAGCTTGAACTGAACTTCACATTGCCGGCAGGCGTGTACGCGACCACGCTGCTACGCGAGATCATGTAACTTCGCTCCCCACCTGTTTAACCAGGAACCATACGATGAACCGTATCCTCTGCTGCATCGCCGCGTCGCTGATGCTCCTCGTTGCGGCTGAAGCAACCGCGTTGGCTCAGAAGGTCAGCCTTGCGACGCTGAACTGCGAATTCCTGGTGAAGAAACGCGTGCATGTGAAGTACGGCTTTGAATTCGATCTGCGCGAAGACCGCGACCTGACAGATATGCAACGCATGGAGTGGGATGACGATACGTTCCGCACCGACAAGCTAAAAGAAGCGTCGAAGGCCGTTGCACAGGCGATTAAGCAGATTGATGCTTCAATCATCGTGCTTACGGAAGTCGGCCGTCAGGAGGATTTCGATCTCCTCCGCGCCGAAGTGGCCGCGGCTGGTATGAGTTACCCGCACGCGGCGCTGTGCAGTTCTTCCGATACGGTGACCGGGCAGCACGTGGCGGTGCTATCGCAGTTTCCGCTCAGCGGGCTTGTTCCGCGGCTGCCGGGTCGCGAGACGTATCTGCGGGAGCCGGACGATACAGAAACCGAAGACGATACTGCCGTCAGTAAAGGGATGAAGGTCGTCGTCACCATCGGCGCCCATAAGATCCATCTTTATGGCGTGCATCTTTCGAGCGAGCGTGGCGGTCATGAGAAAGACCAGCAGCGCATCGCACAGGCTTCGATCGTGCGGCGTAACTATCTGCCGCTGCTGCAACGCGATGAGATTGTTGTGGTCGCAGGCGACATCAACGAATTCCGCGGCCAACCGACATTGCGCCGCATCCGCGGACTGGATGACATTCAAGCCGATCTGATTCAACCCGCTGGCCCGGCGCGCAACAAGATCCGCAAGGGCGAATCAGGCGACGAGTACAACGAACGCATCGGCAACCACTACACGTTTGTCTTTGGCGGCCGGCGGCAGCAGATTGATCATATCCTGTATTCGTACGCCCTCCGCGATGCCTCCGCATCGGGCAGCATGGGCGTCCGCTTTCTCACCATCAACGCCACCATCGCAGGTTCCAGCATCAAAGCCACGGACCACCGTGCGATGGTGCTGGACTTTGAACTGAAGTAGCAGAAACCTGCGAGTCTGGACTGGCCGGGTGATTACTCCAGCGTCCAGCCGTTACTGATGATGGCTTCTTTCTGCACCACGGGGATACCGTCGCGGATGGTGCAGAGGTCGTCAACGCGGTCGGTCACGCCAGAGGCGTTGTGAATCTTCACGTTGTCGCCGATGCGGCAGTTCTTATCGACGATCGCGCCGATGATTTCGGTCGAAGCGCCGATGCCCAGCGGCGGCACGCCCCGCGATTCGCTGGCTTTCCATTCGTCATCGGTTTCCGAGTAGTCGGCGCCCATCAGGATGGAGTCACGGATCACGCAGTTCTCGCCAATGTCGCAACGTAGACCGATCACGCTGTTCTCAATCACGGTGCCTTTGCCAATCGTGCAACCATCGGCAATCAGGCTCTGCGAAACCGTCACGCCATCAAACCGCGACGGCGGCAGATAGCGGGCGCGGGAGAAGATCGGCGCCTCAGCCGTGCCAAGCTGGAAGGGCGGGTCTTCTTTGGCCAGGCTGAGGTTGGCTTCGTAAAACGCTTTGATCGTACCGATGTCTTCCCAGTAACCGTCAAACAGGTGCACCTGCACGTGCTTAGTGCGGAAGGCGGTGGGGAACACTTCTTTGCCAAAGTCCTGGTGTTCGGTAGCACGCAGCACTTCGACCAGGAAATCGCGGTTGAAGACATAGATGCCCATGCTTGCCAGGCAGTCACGGCCTTTGCTTTGCAGACCCTGGGCGTCCAGCCAGGCGGGGTCCATCTTCACGGTGTCAATCTCTTCGTCCGTTTTGGGCTTCTCCAGGAAGCCTTGCACACGGCCGTCGGTATCGATACGCATCAGTCCCAGCGACTTGGCTTCTTCCCGTGTGACCGGGATACCGGCGATGGTCACTTCGGCGCCGCTTTTCTTGTGCGTATCAAGCATGTCCTGAAAGTTCATGCGGTAGAGCTGATCGCCCGACAGGATCACCACGTAATCCACGCCCGGCTGTTCCAGGTAACGCAGGTTTTTACGAACCGCGTCCGCGGTGCCTTGATACCAGTCAGACGTAGAATCGCCTTCGGTCTGCTGTGCTGCCAGCACACCGACGTAACCGCCGCTGAACTGATCGAACTGATAGGCCTGACGCAGATGGCGATGCAGGCTGACCGAGAGAAACTGCGTCAGCACGTAAATGTGATTCAGCCCGCTGTTGATGCAGTTGGACAGCGGAATATCAATCAGGCGGTACTTACCGGCCAGCGGTACGGCAGGCTTCGAACGGAACTTGGTAAGAGGAGAAAGCCGCGTGCCACGACCGCCGCCGAGAACGAGCGAGATAACATTACGCATTTACGTTTGCCAGTACAGGTGAAATGAGTCAGGAAAGGAGGGGTGTGGGATGTTGCTAATGGCAATATCCAGGCCTGTAACATAACAGGCTGACGCCTCACGGCAAGGCAGAGCACCGTTAGATTCCACAATTCAGGGCTTCCCCGACAGTTGCTTCCGGCTACGGCTTGCCGCCCTTCATGATGGCCCACATTTCACGCTGCCAGACAGATTCCACGGCCGTTAATCCGGCATCTTTGAAGTAAGAAAGCTGTTGCTCAGCCGTCTGATGGCAGTCGTCGCCGCTTTGTTTGGGCTGATCATAGAGGTCGATATTCCGCTCGCGCCAGGCGTGCAGGATTTTGTGCATGCTGGGGGGAACGGCGCCGTTGTCCATGATCTTCTGCATGTGCACGGCCCAGTCTGCCAGGTGCCGTTTGTAGGCGTCTTCGTCTTCGCTGAGCACTTCATCGCCGTTGAGCAGCACTCCACCGGGGGTCAGCGCGGCGGCGCACTTCTGGTACAGCGTCTGTTTTTCAGCGGCGTCCAGATGATGAATCGCCGACATGCTCACAATGGCCATAGGCGCCTGCGGCAGCACCGCGAACCAGTCTTCCTGCAACCGCGCGCGATGCATCGACGCCCGTCCTGCAAACCGCTGCAGCCGCCGTTCAGCCAAACCCAGAAAGGGCTCCGACTGATCCACCACCAGCGCCGTAGCCGTGGGATACGCCGCCAGCACCTTTTCCATCAGCCGCCCACTGCCACCCCCGGCATCCACCACCAGCCCGCCCTCGCCAAGCACCGGCGCCAGTAACGCCACAATTTGCTGCTGCATCTCCGCATAGTGCGGGTGAATATGCTGCGCCGCGTCGTCATAGCCTTGCGCAAAATCAGGAACGTTCCAGCGGTAGTTGGTCATCGACTTCTTTCTGAAAGGGAAAGGTTTGTGCACACAAATCGTTTGTCGTGACACTGCGGTCAGTAGAATTGTTCACTCTTAGGAAAGAAACCGATGGTATTTTTATCACGGCGAGCCGGCTGGAAGAATTGAGGCAACATCAGCAAATCGCCCAACAATCACGATGGATAAATAGTCGCGATGCCGCGCTCGAAGGATACTGTTTCGCCGGTCATCTTTATGATCTGGCTGCCGTTGCTGGTGGCGAGTATCGTCGCTTGGGCGTTCTTCTCTATTCGACCTTGGCCCGCGTTCACGATGGCGGTGATTGGCTCTGCCTTGCACCTTATCTGGTTAGTGCGGCAGAGTTACCGCCGGCGGAAACTTAACATCACTTTGTGGCAGTTCTCAACACAGCTCCTGCTGGCAGCCATCGCCCTATGGATAGGCACGCGGCCAACGGACGGCTATGGTGAACTTGTGCCTGCAACGATGACAATTTCGGCACAAGTCGAAGGCGACCCTCATCCTCTACGACTTGAGCTACGCGGCATGCACAACAGACAGTTTGTGGTGGACTGGAGTCATGGAGAAGGTAAACGGGTAATCGACATTGATGATTACCGGCACGTCGAAACTTCGATCCTTATGGCCCGGACAGTAGATACTCCGGCAGGGTCCAGTTGGATGATCACCGCGGCGAATGACGTAAGAATGTCACTTCCTCTAAAAGAGGTTATCGAGCGGCCGCGAAAGATACGCGTGGGCAAAAATACGTACACCATTCGCGCAACTATCGTCGAGCGTGAATAGCGAGCAGTGTTGCAGTTGGCCGCATCAAAGCACATGGGCGCAACGGGGAGCCGAATGATGGACGCCTCTGAGAACAAACGGTGGTCGGGCCTCTTTCTCACTGGGGTGTCGGTGCTGGCGCTGGTTGTCATCTTTAATGCGTGGCTTGCTGCTGGTCCATTTCCTGCGTTCTGTCTGGCGGTGTTATCCTCTGCCTCGCTGATGTGCTGGGTGGGGTACCGGTCGTTTGACGAGGAAAAAATCACCGTCAACTTCTGGCAGATCCTGCCGCAAGTTGGATTTATTGGCACCGCCCTGTGGCTTGGAAATTTGCCTTACTTTGAATACAGCGAAACTGTTCCGGCAGTTCTACAGATTCGCTTAACCTCTGACGGGGAACCATTGCCTGATTTATTGGTGACGATCGAGAGAAATGACGGACAGATCATCCGCAAGTCGAAAACCGGTGAAAACGGCGATTGCGTCTTTAAGATTAACGGGCAGAAGACGACAGCCGTTGCCGTTTTCAGCACCTGGACATCGCACCAGTCACCCGGCTCACTCTGGACCCTGACCGGCATTGACGGTTCGTGGACGTCGATTCCCCTAGGTGTACTGACCGGACAACCGCTACCAGAAAGCACTTACACGATTGAGGCGAGGATCAGCGAGACGTCTGAACTGCCAGAGGCATCTTCTGGTTGAACACGTTCACGCCCTGAAGTTTAATCCACGTCGATGCGGACGCGCATAAAAAACCGGCAGTGCGTGAACACTGCCGGTTAGGTTTACCGTGATGTGAAGCGGGCGTTAGTCTTCGATGCCGAGCTTCATTTCGTCGGAGTTGGTTTTGAGCTCTGGTGCGTACATCGCGTAGCCCTTGGCGGGCAGGGCGCTGAACTTACCGGGGATCTCTGCACGCAGGCGGTACGAGATGCTGTGCGTGCCGCGGGCCAGACGCTGGACGAAGAACGACACGCGGTTGTCGCGATACTCGGTGTAGGCGGGCAGGCCGTTGCGGGTGTAACCGCTCTGGGTGCCGACCGCTTCGAAACCGGCTGCCTTCATATCTTCGAACAGCAGGTACTCGTAATCGTTCTTGCTGTCGATGGTCAGCTCGACTTCCACCAGGTCGCCGCTCTTGAGCACTTCGCCACCGGCAAGCTCCGTCCGCTGGTATTTTTCAACCAGCTGTTCGATAGCCTGACCGCGGCTGCCAGCGACCTTTTCGGTTTTTTCAACGCGGGTGAGTTTGTAGAACTTGCGTTCTACTTTCACTTCCAGACCGGCCTTCTTGATGGGGTCTTCCATCGTGAAGTTGGTCAGGTAAGCGTTGAAGTAAACCGGGCCTTTGCCGGTGCGACGGATCGCCAGCGTGTGGCGGCCGCTGGTGACGGCTTCGCCTTCGAGGACGAATTTGTTATCGAAGCTGAAGATGTTGGAAGAGGTGATTTCCACTTCCTTCTTCTTCTCGCCATCCAGCCAGATTTCGACAGTCATGTCGGGCGTTGCTTCGCCGCTGGCCTTGATGTAGTCGGCGAAGGCTTCGACACAGACTGCGGTGTCGCGGGTCGACTTCCAGTAGGTGCCGTGCTTACGGTTGTTAAGCAGATACTTGACCAGCCGTGGCGCCGTCTGTCCCTTGGGCTGCACGCGGGCGAGCAGCTTCAGGTAGTAGGCGTTGGCTTCGTTTTCGTCGCCGTACCAGCTCCACCAGTAATTGCTTTCTGGCAGTTTGAGGTAGGCGGTTTCGTTCTCTGCGTCTTCGACCAGATACTGCTCGATGTTGGTCTTCAGCATCTGCACCTTCTCTTTGTCGCCCAGCTGCTCACAAGCCAATGCGACCATGCCCTTGGCATAGACCGAAAGGTTGTTGCGATCGCGGTACAGGTACTCACGCATGGCCGGGTTATCACGCTTCGCATCGTTGAGCACCATGTAGATCATGGCGTCCAGGTTGGAAGCGGAAGATTTGAACGGCTTGAGGTTGTTCTCTGCGTTCTTGAGAAGCTGCACCTGCTCCTTCTGGTAATTCGCCAGCCATGCTTCGCCCCGGCTGAGCATGTTGGCAGGTAGCTGAACGTCGGCGGCGACGGCGCGTTGCAGTCCGTGCACCACAACAGCGGTGGTGTGCGGATAGCTCCGTTCACCGCGTCCGCTGAACCAGCCCCAGCCGCCATCGCCAACCTGCATGTTGGCCAGACGATCGACTCCGGCTTTGACGATCTTGTCGAGTTCTTCCTGTTCGAAGACAGGGTTGCGTTCGTAACGCTTCCACTGCTTCGCACGCTCGACATCGTCGCCGATCTCCTGTGCGTTCAGGTTGGTGCGCTTCTTCTGGATCGCCGCCAGATCGAGGTTCATGTCGATCAGCGTCTTACGGGTGATCACCGATGGCAGGAAGCGGTTCAGCGTCTGCTCGGTGCAACCGTAAGGGTAATCCGAAAGATAAGGCAACGCGTCGACCATGGCGCCAGCCAGTGAAGGCGAATAACGCACTTCCAGGCGTGACTGTTCAGGCCGCCGTGCTTCGGGCACTTCGATGCTGACTTCCGCCAGATCCTTTTCAGGCCGCACGGTGCCGGCCCACGCTTCGGTCTTGAGCATGCCGTGCACATAGGCGGGCAGCTTCATTTCCATCGCGTCGGATTCTTCATCGGTAAGTGCTTTCATGCGGACGACGGCTTCGCCTTCACGCAGCACCTTCACGCGCCAGTCAACCCGTTGCTCGCCATTGGCCGGCACGGTGATGACTTTGGTCAGCTTATCCGAAGCCTCCAGATATTCGCCGGGCAGTTCCAGCGAGACGGTGACTTCTTTCTCGTTCTTCAGGTAGTTGTGGACGTTGGCCGACAGAACCACTTCGTCCTTCTGCACAAAGAACCGTGGCGCCTGCAGACGGACGATCACGTTCTTGCGGGTGACGACTTCCGCCACGCCGCTGCCAACGCGGGTGCCATGCCCCATTCCCCAGACATTGATCTTCCAGGTGGTGAGGTTTTCAGGCATGTCGAATTCGATCTCGGCGACGCCCGTTTTGTCGGTTTCGATTTTGCCCGACCAGTAGGCGGTATCGGCGAAGTTGCTGCGGACCGATGGTTCCTGCAATCCTGCCGATGCGGCGCCTGCGTTCTGCTTCTCTCCTGCGGCTTTATCCGCAGGGGCAGCAGCCAGGCTGGAAGCCATCGGGGCGCCAGGAGCGGCAGCGGCCATATCGGCCATTGGCGCGGACTCCGCCATGGCAGCGCCCTTCCGCATCATCGCGCGGCCTCCGCCACCAGCAAAGCCGCCGGCCATTGCGCCGTTGGCGGCAAAGCTGCTGTAACCTTCAGCATCACCTAAAGCGAGTTCATCTTTGCTATCCATTGTTTCAAAGTCATCGGCCACGGAATGTCCGAAAACTCCCAGATAACTCATGCCTGGCTGGTTAGGCAGATTCAAGTTGCCGGTGTAACGCGTCAGGCTATTCTGACCCTGCGGCTGATGCCGCCGGCGCCACTTCCAGTAGAACTCTTTGATCTCAGGCACATTGCTTCCGCCCGAGATGTATTCCACCGACTTGTCGTAAACGCTGACAACCGCGGAACCCTGATAGTTTTCGCCGTTGAAGTCCGTGATGCGGACTTTCACTTTGGCTTTCTCACCGGGCTGATAATCCTGTTTCGAAGGCAGCACGGCGACGTTCAGAATCCGCTTCTCGGGCGGAACGACAATCTCTTTCGTTTCGCGATAGACCTGCCCGCCATAGACCGTAACGGCTTCGACATAGAAGTTAGGCATGTCCTTCTTACTGATGGTCACTTCGTGAACCGCGGACTTGCCATCGATCTTCAGTACTTCCGGCGGCAGGTAGACGCCGTTGGCCGGACGGACAAACAGCAGCACGGTGCTGCCAGCGCGGTTGGTGTTGATCTGAATCTTCGCCGTTTCGCCGGCCTGATAGTCCTGTTTGTCGGGGATGATTTCCAGATCGTTAAAGCGATAGTTTGAACCATCGAATCCGTCGCCGGTGATGGTCAGCATGTAGCCGCCTTCAATCGTGTGGTCGGCAGCGTCGGTCAGTTCATAAGAAAGACGGTACTGCCCCTTGGCCGAAGCACGCATCTGAATGCTGGCTCTGCCTTCTTCGTCCGTGTCCACATCCCAGCGGCGGACTGGCGTTTCAACCACTTTGCCCTGCTGGTAGCTGACTTTGTAAAGCGTCAGCACGCCGGTTCCGGCAACGGGCTTCTCGTCCAGACGCTTGGCCTGGAAGTTCGCTTCAATCGTATCGCCGGTGCGGTAGTATCCGCGATCCACCCAGGTGAAGACCTTAAACGGTTTGCGGGCGACCAGCACATCGCCGGTGCCAACAATCGTCCGGCGCGATTCATCGCGGACTTCGGCGGTGATGGTGTACTTGTGATCGTTGTTACCATGCAAAGCCTTGGCCAGCGCGGTATCGATCTCGACTTCAACGTGGCCATCTTCGCCGATTTCAACTTCCTGTTCGGAAACAATTTCCGGCGGGTTGCTGCCGCGGTATTGCCACCACGGTTCGGGCATCATGCAGCCAACCCAGTCACCCCAGCCGGGCATCCAGGGGCACTTATAGGCGAACCACCAGTAACCAGGACCGTAGCACCAGTCCCATGGCGCCACAGGATACCACTGCTGATTGTGCGTGTTGCGGGTAATCTTGTACTTGACCGTGGCGTTCACCACGGGGGCGCCAAAGTAGTACCGCGCCGTGATCTTGGCTTTGACCTTATCGCCTAAGGCGACGGGGTCGGTTGGCGCCTCGATAGTGACTTCGTACTCGGGCTTTTTGTACTCTTCCACGCGGAAGTTGTTTCCGCCCGATGCGACCATCCGGTTCTCTTTGCGTGCACGGATGATCACACGGTAATGGCCGAGGGTGGCGTCTTTAGGCAGCGTGAATTCGCCTTGAATGCCGCCGTATTCATCGGCCGTTAAGGTCTGTTCGTAAACCTTTTCGTTCTTCGGGTTGCGGACTTCGACCGGCACGGTAACGCCAGCAAACTGTGAGACATCTTCCTTGTCATACTGAGCGTGCCGCACCCAGCTTTTGAAGTACACCTTCTGGTCGGGCCGGTACACGGGACGATCCGTGATGGTGAAGACCTTGACGGTCTGATACTCCTGGTCGTAGTAGTTGGAAGACCAGACGTTCTGGAAGCCCAGATACGCCAGGCGGCCCTGTTTGGTTTTCAGCGTCACCAGCCACTGGTAACCGTTTACCAGATCGCGGTTGTCGGGAATGATCTGCCCGTTGGCGTCGGAAACATCGGTGAACTGCTTGGTCAGAATCTGCCACTTGCCGTTGCCTAGATGTTTCCGCTGATAGCCGAAGAATTCAACTTCTGCGTTCGGCACGGGCGTACCCGTAACCGCGTCGGCCACGTAGTACAGATTCGCTTTGTCCAGGCGTTTGTGGACGATGGCGGAATCGGCGACCCACATCACGATTTTTACTTCATTGCCGCCTTCGACCTTGGCGGTCACCAGATAGGCGCCGGGCTTTTTCAGCGGTGTCTGCACGGTGACGCGGCGGTCGTAGTGCTTTGCACGTGGCTCTAGCTTCATGCCCCAGCGGGCGGCTTCGTCGCCGATGTACTGCGTATCGCCCTGCGAAACCAGGCGGTATCCGATGTTGCTGATCTGCATCTGGCGGTAGTCCAGACGCTGACCGGGGTTGTTCTTGAGGTACGTCTTTACATCATCAAGCAGCTTGTCCACCTTGATGCTGTGGGCGGTGAACTGCACCTTCTCTGCATTACGGAAGCGGAAATCCACCGTGGCGCCTTCGCCTGCGGGCTGCGTGCTAACGCCCTCAAACTGGCCCCAGTTGCCGGTGATCTGATCCAGGCGTTTCTTCTTGTAATCGCGGTTGCCGGGACCGTACTCTTCGATGCTCTGTTTCCAGTATTCGGCGGATTTCGGATACTGGCGGCGGTTGGCGAAGATGTCGGCGAGCTGATTCAGCGCGTTCTCGCCATAACCGGTCTTCGGTTCGGCGGCGATGGTCTGCATGATTTTGATGTAGTTGAACTCATCAGGTAGCTCGAACCGCTTCACGCCGGTTGCCAGTTTGGCGATGGTTTCGTTTTCTTTGAGGGTGTGAATCTCGTAGCTGGTGCTTTCGGTTTTCTCATCGTCTTCCGTCTGGGGAAGGCCGAAGAACCGGGGGCGGAAGCCGCCGTAGCGCGCTGTCTGGACGCCAAACTGGTTGTACGAAAACTGTGCGAGTTGCCACCGCACCTGATTGAGCATCGAAGGCGAATTCTCGGAAACCTGTTCCAGGGCCCAACGCCAACGCTCGCCATCCGTCTTGGCTTCTTTCCACTGACGTGGCGCCGAGTGGAACACCGGGTTGCCTTCTTCATCTACCGGGGCGCCATTGGTGCCGCGGTGGTAAGCATAGCCTTCGGCGTAGTCAGGCAGCTGGCCCAGGTCGGTTTGCACCTGCAGGCGCCAGCTCTGTGAATAACCGCGGTTGTAAAGCAGTGCGTTGGCGAAGCTCATAAAGAAGTTCGAGACTTCCGCCTTGGCGTCGTCCGCCTGTGCATGCGGCGTTGCCTGCTGGTAGAGTTGCAGCGCGCGAACGCGATCACGCTCGAACGAGTTCACCACTTTACCGCCGCCCCGGTGCGGACCACGGCGGTACTCGCCGCTGATCATAAATCCCTGGTGCTGCGTGTTCAGATACTTCTGCGCGGCAGCCTGCAGCAGACGCCAGTTCTTGGGATGAGCTGCAACGGCGGATTCGAGCAGGTCGCCGGTTTCGCTGATCAGCCCCAGGCGGTTTAGACACTGGTAGGCGTTGTCCAGGTCGGCGACGATTTCGCTGCCGTCGTTTTCTTTGTCGGTCAGCAGCCTGCGGTAACTGGCGAGGGCGTCTTTCCAGTTGCCGGCCTTATATTGTTTGTTGGCTTCGGTGCGGGTCGCCTGAATGTCGGCATTGGCGACGACCGGCGCCAGGGCTATAGCAGCAAGTACACCGATGTACACTGCATAGCGGACAGCTTGATGAAGCGGAATCGCTTTCATGACGTTAAGAACCTTCTGACAAGTGGAGAAACAATTTGCCTTGAGTGTTGAGACGGAAGCAAGGCGGCAAGAGTTCCAGAAAACTTGAGGAAACTTCGCGAGTTTGTAGACCCGTAGGTCAGGCGCCTGCCTGACGATGTAAAGGGGTCCACCTCAATCGCTGTCAGGCGGGCGCCTGACCTACGGGTCTAAGGGGAGGTGACAAAGACGGAGTGTGCGACAATTCGACCAGCCCGGCCGGTCGGTTAGCTGGTTGCGTAACTTTGTGGTTTCAAATACTTTAGATTGATGGACCGTAGTATACGGTGTTCGACTCCGGGTTTTCAACACTGTAAAAACCCGTAAGTCATTATGAGAGAGCATTTTACGCTGGAGACCGAAGTGGCGACTACTGAATCACCAACTGCAACTACCACGATGAATGGCGCCGACATTCTGGTGCAGTCGCTGGTCAACCATGGCGTGGAGATGATTTTCGCCTATCCCGGCGGCGCCAGCATGCCGCTGCATCAGGCTTTGACCCGCTATCGTGACCAGATCCGCACCATCCTGCCACGGCACGAACAGGGCGGCGGCTTCGCGGCTCAGGGCTACGCACGCACCACGGGCAAACCCGGCGTCTGCATGGCCACCAGCGGCCCCGGCGCCACCAACCTGGTGACGGCGATTGCCGACGCCAAGCTAGACAGCATTCCGATGATCGCCATCACCGGCCAGGTGAAAACGCCCGTGATCGGGTCGGACGCGTTTCAGGAAACGCCCATTATTGAAGTCTGCCGTGGCATCACCAAACATCATTACCTGGTGACGGATGTCCGCGATCTGGCCCGCGTCGTGCGTGAGGCGTTCCACATTGCCACCACCGGCCGCCCCGGTCCCGTGCTGATTGACCTTCCCAAAGACGTCCAGGAAGGTCTGGCGGAAGTGGACTGGGACGAAGAGATGCACCTGCCAGGTTACGTCAGCTACGATAAATTCGCCGACGAAAACGAGATCGACGATGTAGTGGCCGCCATCCGTCAGGCCAAACGCCCCGTTATCTACGCAGGTGGCGGCGTGATTGCCGCCGACGCCAGCGCCGAACTGCGTGAATTCGTTGAGAAGACGGGCATTCCTACCTCGATGACCGTGATGGGCCTTGGCGCCTATCCGTGCGACGGCCCGCTTTCGCTGGACATGCTCGGCATGCACGGTTCGGTGTACGCCAACTACGCGGTCCGCGACTGCGATCTGCTGCTGGCGATCGGTGTGCGGTTTGACGACCGCGTGACCGGCAAGCTGGAAGCGTTCGCCAAGCACGCCCGCATTGTGCACATCGACATTGATCCTTCCGAGATCAACAAAAACAAGCCCGCCAACATCTCCGTCATCAGCGACGCCCGCGATGCTCTGACCAAGCTGAACAAGAAGGTTCAGAAGTGCGAAGGCATCGAGCCGTGGGTTGAGAAGTGCATGAACTGGAAGAAGGAACACCCCTTCGACTACGACAAAGACTTCGATGGCATCTTGCAGCAGCATGCGATCAGCACGCTGTCGAAGATCACTGCCGACCGTAAGACCATCATCACCGTCGGCGTGGGTCAGCATCAGATGTGGGCCGCGCAGCACTTCAAGTTCCAGCACCCGCGGACATGGCTTTCCAGCTCCGGCCTGGGCACGATGGGCTTCGGTCTGCCGGCTGCCATGGGCGCCCAGGCAGCCCACCCGGACGCACTGGTCGTGGATATCGACGGCGACGGCAGTTTCCAGATGAATATTCAGGAACTGGCGACCTGCTTCTGCGAAAAGTTGCCCGTGAAAGTCCTGCTGCTGAACAATCAGCACCTGGGCATGGTGGTGCAATGGGAAGACCGCTTCAACCGCGGCAACCGCGCCCACACATATCTAGGCCCGATTGACGATGACGAAGCTGCCGGCGAAGGCTCCCGCCCGGAACACAGCTACGCCCAGAGCCGCTATCCGGACTTTGTGCAGATCGCCAAAGGTTACGGCTGTGGCACCAGGACGATCAGCAAGAAGAGCGAACTGGAAGACGCCATCAACGAGATGATCGACTACGACGGTCCTTACGTGCTGGACGTTCAGGTTCCCTACCAGGAACACGTTCTGCCGATGATTCCATCCGGCATGACCGCCGACGACATCATCACGGAGTAGGCAGTTCGTAACAAGCCATTTCTGTTGCGTTGCGTACCACCAGGGTGCTGCCTGCCAGCGCCGGGTGGTTCCACGTTTTGCCATCCAGGGCCTCGATGCGGGCAAGCTCGCCGGGGCCCTTTGGCGTTGGCTTTAACAGTGCCACGTCGCCGTCTTCGCACTGTACGATAAGGTGCTTGCCGGCCAGCAGAATCTGGCCGTGACCGAAACGGCCCTTCTTCCATTGCTTCCTGCCATTGGCGGCGTTGATGCAGGCCAGAATGCCGTCGTCCATGCCGTAGATGTAACCGTCTAATGGCACCGAGCCGCAGAATTTGTTCTTCATCGCTTTGCTGGTCCACAAAGACTCGACGCTCAGTTCGCCCGTTGCCGATTGTTTGACCTGCAGCATGGCGGCGCCTTGTCCGTAGCCGCAGGAGATGAAAACGCGGTCCTGCCCGCCGGTATGCACCAGCGGCTGCGCCACGGACGTTTCAACACGGTTGGACCAGGCATACCGCCACAGCACATCGCCGGATTGCGGATCGATGCTGAGCAGGTGCTGGCATGCAAGTAGCAGAATCTGCGGGCGGCCTGCGAGTGTGACTAGCCGGGGCGAAGAATAACTCGCCCGGTCTTCTTCCGTCTGCCACTTCACTTCGCCGGTCGCGGCATCGTACGCAATCAGCGACGGCCCGCCTTCGCCCGTCGGCGCCACGATTAAGAGGTCGGCGGTTTCACCCGGCACGATGAGCGGCGAATTGGATTCGCCGTGGTACATACTCGTGCGGCCTTGCAGCATATCGGCCTGCCAGACAAGTTCTCCCGTGGCCGCATTCAGGCAGTGCACCTGCCCGGTGGCGCCGGTCGTATACACCCGGTTCTGGTAGATCGTGGGCGTGCTCCGCGGACCGGCGCCGCCCATGGGAGAATCGTAACGGGCGTTATAGCCGTAGGCCCACAATGGCTTGCCATCGTTCAGCCGGTAACAGGCAACAACTTCCTGATCTTCGCGCTGCTCCATTGTCCACAGCCGGCCATCAGCAATCGCCACACTGCTCCACGCGGCGCCAACACGCCGGCGCCAATTGAGTTGCGGCGGCGTCTGGTTCCATTTGGGTGACATTTTCGTGTCACTCAAGACGCCATTGCGACCGGGGCCAAGGAACTGCGGGTAGTCGCGCGCCGGGTCGATGACGACGGGCGTGACGTCCGCGGAAGGCTCCGGCTGACCGGGTAGGTTCTCGATCTGCGGTGCTGCCTGCCATTGGCGCCACGCGTAGTGCAGGCCAAGCTCTCCGGTCAGACCTTCAAACTGAAGCAGCGCCCAGTAGGGTGCAGAACTGGCAAGCAGCAGCAGGAGTACGCCCGCCCGTAGCGGCCAGCCCCAGCGGCGCAGGAACATCCACGGAATCCACAAGGTGTACAGCGTTGCCGTGGTGACAAGCAGCACGGTCTGCCAGGGCGAAAGCGGCGAGAGGTTCAGCGCGGCGGCAATCGCTTTGATCGCCATCCAGCCAACCGGCAAGCCGATCGCCAGCGGCCAACGCAGTCGCCAGATGCGCGGGTCGTGTCCCAGATGAAATACGGCAGCCAGCACGCACAGTGTGCAAAGCGTCCAGCCGGTGGCTTCGACCCACAGCAGATGCCCGACCTGCAACGAGATAAACGCTTTGCCGCTCAGCCAGGGTAACGCTGTCAGCGAGAGCACGCAGGCAACTACCAGTCGCAGGTAAGCGTAACGGGCGTGATGTGCGGGTTCCTGGCTCATGATCGATGGTGCTCAGCTGCCGATGCCAGGACTATTGATGGCGGCGATGGCGGCTTCCCAGTCGCCCGTAAACCGTACGCCGCGGTCGTCCAGATAAACAATCGCGGGCGGCTTATGTTCGCAGACTTCATCCACTTCAATCCCGTGCCGCGCCAGCCAGTTGCTGATCGCCGTACGGCCCTCCACGGTGTTGCAGCGGGCGGAATGCACCACCACGCGGTAACGCTCGCGGAGCGTGGCAATGGCGCGGGCGGCGCCGTGCACCGGCTCGTCCGGGATGGTCGTCACGCCCCGCCAGCCGGACTTGTATGAGTGGATGACTCCGTCAAAATCCAGGCAGACGGTGCTGCGGCGGTGCGTGATGTTCTGCTTCTTCAGCAGCGGCACAGGTGCGGGAACGGTTTGCAGCAACCGCTGAATCGCTTCTTCGCCATCGAGCCACTTATCTTCGTCCCAGCCGTCATCGTTATAAACGCGGGTATAGTGCGGATGCGTGTGATGCCTACCGGGCAGCCGCAGCCAGTTACCATAACGCCGGCTCCGACCTTGGCCGGGGAAGATTTCCGGCTGTTCGTCCACGCCCAGCTTCGCAAAATTGGCGGTCAGCTTTTCTGCGAAGGCGTGCACCAGCCGCGTATCCATGGGCTCTGCCAGCAAGAGCAACAGGTGAAATCCGCCACGGCCGTTCGAATCCATTAGCACGGGATCGAAGCCATACTGCTGCAAGGTGCGGAGCCAGGTTGTGGCGGCCACATAGTTGGAAGCTGCCACCTGACTGGCGTCGCCGTCGTCGTGCTGGTCCAGGTCGATCACCATCCATTTAGAAGAGTAGCTGCTGCTGGTGGAATGCAGCCCCAGCAGCGCCCGGCGGTTCCGCGCCTTGAAGTGTTTTTCTAGCGAAGACAATTCCAGTTGAATTTTACCGCGTTCTTCGCGGAAAGGCGCCGTGACGGCTTTGTAATCGCCATCGGTCTTACCGGTGTACTTTCCCCACACATCCCGGCGGTTGACCAGATTTTGCATCGCCCACCCGGCCAGTTCGCGCGAATAGCTGCGCCACTCACCGGCGATCCGTTCAAAATAGGGATTCGAAGCGTCGTCACTCACAGCCGTGATGCTTTCGACAGAAAAAAGGAAGGCGTTTCTTCCATGATAGTTCTTGTCACCGCTTCACGCGCGCGAAAAAACGGCTGCCCCAAGATTGAAGCAGCCGTTTGATGTGGTTTGAACTATGCGGTGTAAAACCGTGCGGACGTGTGTTACTCCGTGGCAGCGGCAACGGTCTGGCGCTGGGTGGCTTCCAGACGGCTGTTAAACTCGCGCGGCTTGACGTAACCGTCAATCACGTCCTGAATCTTGGCTTCCGGTGAGACGACCAGCGTGGTTGGATAGCGGCGGACGCCCAGCTTCTGCAGCAGCTTTGGATATTCAGAGGCTTGCACCACCACGGGAACAAAGCCGTTGAGCGTTGTTTTCACCGTGGGATCGGTCAGCGTCTTTTCTTTCATCTGATCGCAATAATAGCAGCGGCTGGAAGCGATAAAGATCACCATAGACCGGTCCTGCTTTTTGGCCGACTGATACGCCTGATCCAGGTTCTTCGCCCAGGCCGGTTCGTCCGCGAAGGCGGCGCCAGCCGATAGTGCGAGTATCAGCGTCATGG
Organism: Pirellulaceae bacterium; assembly: GCA_965233625.1. Taxonomy (GTDB): domain Bacteria; phylum Planctomycetota; class Planctomycetia; order Pirellulales; family Pirellulaceae. Next base: position 3,235,542 of record OZ247499.1, on the reverse strand, counting down.
CTGGAATCGCGAATCGCATACTACTTTCCTTGTCGGTAGCGGTGAGATATTTTGGCTACCCGCCGGTAGTCGCCTGCTTGAGTTCCCCGGGAAGGATGCTCTGGCAGGCAATGCGGGTTGAGTTGTGGGGATATTCGTTCGAACTTGGATGGCGCCGGACTTATGTGGTCCGGATATCCAGGCTCTGGAGGACGCCCGGAGGGGTGGGGTGAGATGGATTCAAACGATTACACCACACACTCCACAATTGAGTTTTCGACCGGTTTTGCCGCCAAGGTGAAACCTTTTCCGGCAAAGCTGCACTAAATAACCGGGAGATGTGTACACCGGCTGTGGTGGACCACTTTAATAAGTGCCAGGCGGGCCTATTAGCCAGACAACCCAGTTGTGACGTAAACTATTCTTCCATAAAGCCTTACGAAGCTAAGGGCTGTTGATTCCGCTGGGATTGCCGGAAAACAGGCATTTCTGGTTAAAATAAGCTTCCATGCGTGTTACTTCTGAGGTGCGCTTCCGCTTTCCTCTTTTTCCAGCATCCCAGGAACTTCCTGGATTGTGCCCACGTCAATAATCTGGAGCCGTTGTGAAAGACGACGAGCAGCTGATTACTAAGACGCTGCAAGGCGACCAGGCCGCCTTTGGGTTGCTGGTCACGCGCTACCAGAACCGGCTGTTCAACACGTTAATGCACGTGGTGAACTGCCGTGAGGAAGCCGAAGATGTAGCTCAGGAAGCCTTTACACAGGCCTATCTGAAGCTGGATACCTTCGGCGGGCGCAGCGCCTTTTACACCTGGCTTTACCGTATTGCCTTCAATCTCGCGGTAAGCCGTGGCCGCCGGAAGCGTGTGGAACATTCGGTCGATCAGGCCCGTGAACAAGCGGGTGCTGAGCCGGAAGACACCGCCGAGGCGCCCACTGACCGTCTGCTTCGCCAGGAGCGGGCGGTGCAAGTGCGTGCGGCGCTCCAGACATTGAGCGAAGAACATCGCTCGATTCTGGTCTTGCGAGAGATGGAAGGCTGTTGTTACGACACCATTTCCAGCATTTTGGATGTTCCCGTCGGCACCGTCCGCAGCCGCCTGCACCGGGCGCGCGGCCAGTTGCGTGAAGAACTGAAAGAAGTGCTGCAGATGAACGATTAATTTCGCACAGCGCTAAAATTCCCGTAACCGTTCGCCATGTAGAACGATCCAACGGGTAGCGTTGCTTGCGGCACAGCATGAAATCCGGCCAGCAATATCATGCCTGAACCATTTAACGAAGAACATCTCAGCGCCTATTTAGATGGCGAACTGCCTCCTGCCGAAAGGCAGGCCGTGGAAGACTGGATTAAGTCGGACCCGGCGATGCAGCGCGCCTTGGAAGAAATGCGCGCCGTCCGCGATGAGTTGCAGCAGTTCTTTCAGGATCAGTCCTTCAGCCTGCCCAATCCGGCCGCGTTCAGCGAAGAGGCTGTCCGCCGCGCCGAACGCGCCGCACTACGGGCGGGTGAAGCCAGTGACGAAGCGACCGCGGAGCAACCCGCGGGTGGTACGGCTGAACCCGTCGCCAAGGCATATACCTGGCGATCGAATCTGCCGGCGCTGTTTACGGCTGCGGCCGCGGCGGTTGTTCTGGCAGTGCTGGTCGTGCCGCAACTGTTTCAGACAACAACGGTCGCCGTGGCGCCGGAACGTCAACCAGTTGAAGAGCCCAATGACAAAGGCGCCGGCCAAACCAAAGGCGATGGCCAATCCAAAGGCGAGGGCGAAATAGAGGAACTGTCATCAGCCGACGCCGGCGAGACGCAGCCCGACCCGGTGACCTTAGACGCGCTGCCAGCAGATGGCATCGTCGCGGAAGAACACGCGCCGGAGACTTTCAACAAGCAACAGGATAATGATAGACGCGCGAAAAAGGCGCCGTCTGATCCGCAAGGTGACTTGCACGCCAGTCCCGTAGAAACACCGGAACAACCCGCACCAGTGGCGGCGAAACCATCCACGGCGAAGCCTGCTCCCCCGGTGGTAAGCCCGATGATGGCCGGTGATGGTGGAGAGAAGGCAGCATTTGGCGGCGCCGCGACGACCCGGTCTTTGCCGGTCAGAAGAGGTCGAGTGAGTTACCGTGTTGAAACCTTGCGGCAGGGGAACCTGGCCGACGCAGTGAAGCTGGCGATCGGGGAAGATGTTGATCTGGATCAGGCACTGGCCAGCGGAGACTATGAGCTATTCATGGTGACGCAGCATCCTGGCGAGACTACCTACACCAATTCTTCGCGGGAAAGCAAGAATCCACAGAATCGCGAAGCGGGAGACTTCAAGCGGCGGCTGGAAGTGGCTTCGTTAAGTGAGAAGCAACTCGTTCAGGTCGCGCAGCAACTTATCCGGCAAGGTGAGAGTTCCGAGGTGAGGGATCGTGCTAAGCGAACCCGACTGAGTAGCACCCCTCAGGACTTGCCGCGCCCCGCCCCTGAGAACGCTCCGCAACAGACCGGCGCCGGCGTGAATCTTAAGTCAGAGAAGAAGCCTAGTGATAAGAACCGGTTCGCCGCAGCGGAACTTGCAGCAAACTCTGTCTCGCCCGCAGTGAGAAAGGGTGCATCTACGTTGGACCCGGAATCGGACATCAACCGTCCGGTGGCTCAAACGGATAAGAAGGCCAACGGCTTGGCTGACGCAGGCGCCGGCAAAGCATTTCAGGCGGCGCCCGCCAATGTTCCTCGCGCTGAAACCATCCGTCAGGATGCATGGGACACGACGCGGATTTCTGACGATGGCATGAAGTTGCTGATCGCGGATGTTCGGAACAGTTCGCATCTCAAGCTGATGAAGGCACTGGAGGAACTGGGCAGGAATTCTGTAGAGCTAAAGCAAATTGCAGCAAAAAGGTCCGCCGTGGCTGGTGACAATGCGCCGGAAAAGCTTGAATTGAACGGGGTTTCTGCTGGACAAGCTGACCGCACTCAAACAAAGGCGCCAGCGCCTCAGGAAGACGCGGACAACGACACACCGCGCAGCCAGGATGGCGCCGCAGCGCTGGCGGATTCAACGAATGGCCCGGCTGCACCTTTCGCTAACCCGGGCGATTCACCAGCCCGGCCTGCAGCTGAGGCTCGCAGCGAACCGGCGGCGGAACCCGTCCCCTCAGCTCCGGGATTGAAGCAGCGCCGTTTCACAAACGCGGCAAAGCCCGGCGAACAGCCGTTGGGCAAAGCGGATGCACAACAACCGCAACCCTTACCTGCGGACGCACCCGCCGGAGCCAGTGAGTTCCGTACGCCAGCCGCAGCGATGCAACAACCAGCAGCGGCCCCGAAGCTGCCTGCACCGGCCGCCATACCTCCAGCAGAAAAGGCTAAGAAAGAGCCTCAAGCTGAGGCAGATGACAAGAGCGGAAGTGGAGATGCAGAGGCCAAGGAGGTTGTCGAAGAAGCTGAAGCACCGGCCGTTACCGTCCCGGGGGGCGACAACCGGCGAGAAAATCGCAAAGAGGCTGAGCAGTCCGCCCCCGTTCGGTTCTATCTATTGATCCGTAAAAGATAGGTCCGGGGCTATTCCTCTTTGTTGCGTTGCTTCGCTGTTTCATCCAGCTGCTGCGCGATTTGTGCGTGGAGTAATTCATCATCTCCGGCAAACTTTTTCGCCTCACGTAAGTGCCGGAGTGCGTCGTCAAATTTAGACTGTTTTGCGAGAGTCTGTCCCAGACGCAAGTGCTGCTTCGGGTCTTCTGGCAGCAACTGAACGGCTTGCTTGTAGCACTCTGCGGCTTGGGCGAAGTTCTCACGGGCCGTCAGCATATCACCGATTTCGCCGTAGATATCCGCCTGCTTCGGCTTATTGTTTGAGAGGAATTCTAGGGCCTTCCTCAGCGACTTCTCCGCCATCTCGTACTGTTTGTGTTCCCTGAGATCGCGGCCCAGGTCCACAAAAGCAACAGGCTGTTTTTCTGGAGGTAGACCGACGAAGTTCTGGAAGCGGTCGAACGCCTGCGAGGCTTTTTCTGTTCGCTGCCAGCACGTGTTCAGAAGCACCAGATCGCCGTACGCCGCAGGAGAGGGGGCGATGTTAAGTGCCGCCTGGAGTGCTTTCTCTGCGTCAGAGAATTGTTTCAGCTTGATATACATGCGGCCTAAGTGGCGATGAGAGCGGTAGCTGCCGGGAGTGATTGCCAGGACCGCCTGCTGCAGTTTGATGGCTTCTTCGTAGCTTCCCTGTTCCGCCAGTAGAATGGCCAGATTCTGCCTGGCGACAACGGCTTGGGGATTTATTCGCAGAGCGTTGCGGAACTCCTGTTCTGCTTGCTCCTTCCTCTCAAGCTGCTGAAGTAGCAGGGCAAGATTGTTGTGGAAAGGGGCGTGGTTAGGATTCAGTTCGATGGCTTTGCGGTAAGCCCTTTCAGCAGCATCGAACTTGTTCAGCTTCAGGAGAACCCTGGCAAGGTTATGATGCGTGAAGGCGTCGCGAGGATTCAGTTGAATCGATGTTTGCAGAGCTTGGCTCGCGTCTTCAAAATTCTCCTGTCCTGCCAGAGCCGATCCTAGTAAACCGTATGTGCGAGGGAATCGCGAACCAAGTTCGATGGCCCGTTGAAAATGCAGCGTAGCCGCAGCGTATTGCCGCTGAGCAAGGTGAATTTCTCCTAGCCCGGCATGGTAGTCACCTTTGCCGGGCTCCAATCTGATCGCGGCATTAATGTGCGACTCTGCTTCGTCCAGTCGCCTTCGTCTTTTGTGAAGCATTCCCAGCCGGAACGGATAGAGAGACTCACCGGGATCAAGCTCCATCGCTTTGCGGAACGCCTTGCCGGCCTCAACATCGCGCCGTAAAGCTTCAAGTGCGATTCCCAGGAATGCGTGTGCTTTAGCAGACAGGGGATCAAGTTGAATTGCCTTTTGATATTCTTTCACCGCCAGCGCGTACTGGCGTGACAAGCGGAGGTGTTCGCCGAGATCGTAATGGAGGTCGGCATCCTTGTAAGCCGGATCTATTTTGACGACGAAGGCAAGTTCGTTTCTGGCATCCTCGACACGTTTCATAGACACCAGTAGCTGACATAGGCGTTGGCGTAGTGATGTGTCGTCCGGCGCCACCTCGATGGCCATGCGTAGCAATCGTCCGGCGTCTTGATGCCGGCCTATTTCGCTCAAAATCCCAGCGAGACCAACGTATTGCCCGTAGTTGCCCGGATCTAGCTCAACGGCGATCTTATATTCTTCTTCTGCCTGGTCGTACTCACCCATTACCGCTTGGAGGCGCCCCAGGGAAATGTGACCAATGGGCGAACCAGGGGCGGCCTGGATCGCAGCGAGGTATTGTTGCCTGGCAGCCTCAAATTGCTTTTGGATCTGATACAAATCGCCGAGGTGATTTAGATAAGCGGGTTCCGCCGGAGCGAGTTCTATGGCCTGTTTGAACGCTACTCCGGCGTCTTTGAACCGGCTCTTATCTTTCATAAGCACCGTTCCCAGCAGATCGTAGATCACGTGTCCTTCCGGATCTAACTCAATGGCAGAGCGGCAGACCTGTTCCGCTTCTTTCATACGACCGAGCCTACTAAGCAGCAGGACCATATCCCTGCGGTACACCCAGTTGGTAGGATCTTTTTGAATGGCGAGACGATACTCTTTTTCAGCTTCTTCCGGGCGGCCAGCCCGCGCATGAATTTCGCCCAACGAGTTATGAACCACCGCCGCTTCCGGCTGAAAATCAACCTGTTCGTAGCGTTTGCTTTCGATGTGCAGCGCCTGGCGCGCGATCTCTTCCGCCTCAGTCAGCCGGTTCTGCCGGGCCAGGAGCATCGCAAGCGTCGTGTAGGGCTGTGAAGTATAGGGCGCGAAGGCGATTGCTTTGCGGAACTGCTGTTCAGCTTCGTCGTCCTTTCCGAGCATGGAAATCACGATCCCCAGCCCCACGCGGTTCTGAACCGATTCCTGTAACTCAATCGCTGTTCGATACGACTTCTCTGCTTCTTTCCATTGCAACTTCTCGGATAGTAAATTCGCCAGGGTTGTATGGGCGTGGCCCAGAGATGCATCCAGTTCCAGAGCCTTGTTAACCGATTGCTCTGCTTTCTCAAACTGCTTCTGACGCATGTACATTTCAGCCAGGTTGCTGTGCACCAGCGCCTGGTCCGGGTCCGCTTCAAGGGACTTGCGGAAGGCCTGTTCAGCCTCGCCGTAGCGTTTTTGCTCATAGAGATGGATGCCGAATGCGTTGAGCACCAGCTTAGAGCGGGGCCGGATCGCCAATGCGGCATAGCAGTGCCCGATGCTTTCTTCCTGCCCTAGATTCAAATTCCCATATAGAAACGCAGCGTGCAGCCAGTAGTTACTGGGATGCTCTGAAGAAGCAATTCTCAGCAGTTGAAGTGAATTGGAATACTGTTTCCTGAGGTTGAGAATGCGACTAAGAAGATGAATGAACGCTGGCGAAAGTCCGGATGTGTTAAGCGTCGCAATACGTTTACCCGCTTCTGCTTCGGGGAGGGTCTGCATCGCCATGTAAATCTGTTTCAGCGCATCCACGTCCGTAGCTTGAATGACTTCAAAAAGCTGAAGGTCGAGTTTGCGATTTTTCTCCCAGTGATGCCAGGAATAGAGGCCGTCTAGCAGATGCCTTTTGACGGGTGATGCTTTGATGGCTTGAGCCAGTTGAAGTGGGGCCCCGCCTTCGATTTCTAAGCCATATTTCCGGTAAGCGGTTGCGTAGGCGCCTTTGGGTCCACTGCCATAAGCGACATTGATTTCTTCGCTGTCCAGGATGCTGGCCTTCTCCTGCTTGATACGGTCAAGTTCCTGGACGATGAGCAGATCTTTGCGCGCCTGTTGCAGTCTGGCGCAAAGAGCGTCTCCGGCGGGCAGATCTTTCAGCCGGTTTTCCGCCTGGTCCAGCAGCGTTGCGGCGGCGCCGAAACGGAAGCTGTCGCGTAGACCGTTTGCTTCGCTTACTGCCTGGCTTATCTCTTTGCGCGCCTGTTGTTCCCGCAACGTCTGTTCGGTCTGCTGCTTTACCTGCTGCGCCTGGGCTTCGGCGCGCTGGTGTAGAAACGCCCAGCCGCCGGCGCCGAGCGCAAGCAGCAACGCGATAACCGTCCCCGCAGCGAGCAGCATCATTTTGCGGCGTTTCTGTTCTTCGACGGCGCGGGCCTCGGCGGCTGCACGGTCTGTTTTCTCCTGTTCCAGTTTTCTTCTGGTCGTCTCTTCGTACTCGCGGATCACCTGGCCAACATGGTGTGCGTCTGCGGGGCGGTCTTGCGGATGCTGGCTTAGGCAGCGCCGCGTCAACGCGATCAGTTCCTCATCCGCGTTACTTTGTTCCAGCAGGTTGAATGCGTCCGTCAGGTCACCGGCGGCAACCTGCTGATACACTTCCTTCGGATCGTTGCCGGCATAAGGCGCGCGGCCGGTGAGTATCTTGCAGAGAATGCCACCCAGGGCGAAGACGTCCGCCGTCGCGTCCAATCGCGTTTGACCACGCGCCTGCTCTGGTGGCATGTAGGCCAGGGTGCCCATCACCTGCCCGCCAATGGTGATCGTCCGCGACTCACCCGCTTCATCTGTATTGCCGGTGTTGCCCGAATCTTTTTCGACGAAGATCGCTGTTTCCAGGTCGGGGTCGGTCAGCCGCCCGTCCAGTGCTGGTTCCGCTTGCTCAAGGGCTTCTACTGGTTTTTGCTCGCTGCCGATGAAGCGGGCCAGGCCCCAGTCCATCACCTGCACTTCGCCAAATTCGCCCACCATGACATTGGCGGGTTTCAGATCGCGATGAATGATCCCCCGCGCGTGGGCAAAACCCACCGCATGACAGACCTGCTCAAACACACTAAGAAAACGCGGCAGGTCTTCCGCAGGGTTTTCCCGCTGCCGCAGTAACGACGAGAGGGTCTTACCCTCGATCAGCTTCATGCTGAAGAAAGGACTGGCGTCTTGCAGTTCCCCCCGGTCTACGACGGGAGGGATGCCAGGGTGTTGAAGCACGCCTGTGATCTGCGCTTCGCGTTGAAACCGCGCGACCGCTTCGGGACGGGCCGCGCTGTCGGGCAGCATGACCTTGATCGCAAGCGGCCGGCCGAAGTGAAGATCTTTAACACGCCAGACGGCGCCCATTCCGCCGCGGTCAATTTCATGCTCAACAAGATACCGGTCTGGTAAAGCAGGAACCATGGCAGGACCGTTCATCGTTAGCTACATGCAATTCTACCCATCCACAACCAGCGCATTGTAGCGCAACCGCTGCCTCAACTTCAAACGTGGGGCGAAACGGGCGGTTACTCCGGCAAGGGTCTCACTGGCTCCTGCAAGTCCAGTGGGATCCGCGCGCGACGACAACGCCACCGCGCCGCTATTTATTGCCGGTTGATTGCTTCCAGAAATAGGGCGCCGCGCAACTACGGCTTGGCGACGTCAATCACGCCCATGTCGTGCGTTGTTCCGGCTTGGCTTTCATTCAGCGTGAGCTCGATGGGCGTTTTCTCTTTGGAATACCGCCCGTCGAGCGAGTCGGTGCCGGGGCCTTTCAGTTCGTGCCGGATAACCAGTTTGTATTCGGCGGCCTTTACACCATTACCGGGGCCGAGAAATTCAAACGAGCCGTCTTCTGCAGCCTGTGTGAACTCAACCTCGTTTCCCGTGCTGGGAACCAGTTCCAGGGTGAGTGAACTCAGCCCGACATCCGCACGCGGCAGCGGCAGTGGCTGTCCGTCTTTCAGCACTTTGCCTTTGACGATAATCCCTGCGGGAACCGGAGGGTTGCCGCCAGAACATCCCGTGAGTGGAGCCACCAACAAGAACGCCGCCACAACCGCAAAAACGTATTTCAATTTCTCACCCGTAAGATAGTCGTATTTTCAACGTCAGCCGGCTTGATAGAACGGCTGCGTTTCAGAGAAGCACAATTCAAGGATGCTGTAATTACGGAAGATTAACCACCTGGCCATCGTCACGCCGCCCGATTCTGGTGAAGACGGCAACGTCGATCGTGTAAGGCAGATTGTGGACAGAGCCATCGGCAAACGCCACCAGGAAGACGCCGGCGTGCGAAGAACCGAAACGCTGCTCGCCGGTGCAGTTTCCATTGCAGTCCGGGCGTGGTGCGCGGTTAGTGTAGCGCATAACATCGTGATCCCAGCCACTGGAATAGCCTTCGTTGTCGTCGCCCTGGTAGCCACTGAGTTTTGTAAAGTTCAGCCGTTTTTCGCCGACAATCATCGTGTTAGATGTGCCGTCGGTCAGTGCGGCAAAAGTGATTTCCTGTTCGTTGCCCGTGTTGCGGATGACGGCGCCGTTGTTCTCCAGGTTGCTGCCGGCATAGTCGTTCATCGCGTGGCCGTAACTGCCAGAGGGTCCGTACCAGCCATTGGTTGCGGGATGTGCCGAAGGCGCACGGCGTGAAGGACAGAACATGAAATCGACCGGCGTGCTGATAATGTTGCGTTGCCGCTGAGCCACGTCGGCGCCGTTGCCACCTTCCCACAGGTTGCCTTCTTCGCAGAATTGCAGGATCTGGAATCCCCAGCCTGCCCGCTGTTGACGACCCACCGCAGGGCTGCCATTCACAAAATCCGGGGCGTTTGACCAGTGGTTGCCGCCGTCGGGCAGAAATCCGTAGGTGTCGTGATGATTCTGAAACGCGAGCCCGATCTGCTTCAGATGATTTGAGCAGGTGATCCGGCGCGCTGATTCGCGGGCAGCTTGCACCGCTGGCAGCAACAACGCCACCAGAACACCAATAATTGCAATGACAACAAGCAACTCGACCAGAGTAAAAGCGGAACGTTTTTTCATAGTAGAACTGGGGGGAGAGAAGTTGATAAAAAGAAGGATGAAGAGCTCCCCAATTTATAACAGACACTTCCAGAAAATAAAATAAAACCGCAACTTTATTAAACCTGTGGTGTTGCGTTGATTTGATAGCTATCTGATCAAAGCCTCAAAATAAAGCCGCCCCAGCAAACCAGGTAGCTTGCTGGGGCGGGGCACCGGGGTTTCAGCGAGAAACCTACCTTCTTAGCGGTTAAGCACGATGTGGTCGTGCTGGCTCTGGTAGGCGGCTTCCTGCTCGATGCCGGTGATGAACTTCTTCGCAGCGATGTATTCCGTTGCGGACATCGTGCCCATGCGGTTTTTCAGTTGCGACTTCATCGCGGCGGTGGCGTAACGCGTCTTCTGGTAGTTCTCGCTGCCGAGGCCGCTGTTGTGAACGTTGCGTGCAGCATACAAAGCGTTTACGGCGTTGCGGGTCGCGGAGTATTCGTCACGCATCAGTGTGGCTGGCCAGTAGATGCGGCGTGTTTCGCGATCCACGTCGGCAGCGGTCAAACGCTCTGGCGCCCGGCGTGCTGCGATGTCCTGCAACTGCTCCTGCGTGGGCTTCACGCGGCGTTCGGCGGCACGAGCCTGGCGATTGATCTGGCGTTTCTGGAAGAAAGCTTCGGTAGCTTTCAGGTCGTTATTGATCGCAAGATCGCGGGCAATCTGGTTGTTGATGTTGGCCAGCGACGTGTTGTAGTTGAAGTCGCCGGCTGCACGCACCACATCGGCGAAGCCACGCTGTACACCCTCTTCATAGGTCGAAGCGTGACGGTAGATCGCGGATGGACCCCGCACATCCTGCCGTACGGCATATTGGTAAGGCTGCTGGGCAACAGCGAAGTTAGCGACAAACAAAGTGGCGATAGAGGCGGCGATCGTTGCGATGGCGGTTTTCATGATTATGTCCGATTAAGGTTAGAAGGTTTTTATCTCGCTGAACTGCTAAGCGTAGAAACGCACCTGGCGCGCCATGAAAAATCAGAAAAACCAGAAGAAATATCTAAAGCACTGCGAATAAAAGACTTACAGAGAAAGCCAGAAGGCCAGCCAGGATATTACCCGGGGTGGCGATGCGTCTCAAAATAAGAATCGCTGTTTCATTGCGGGAAAACGCATGGCCGCAAAGCTGCCTATCCTTCCGCAATTGCGCAAACGCCTATTGTCCAGACCTGCGCACGAAAAACGGCCGCCTGGTTTTACCCAGACGGCCGCTATTCATAACTTCCGGTCGATTGCAGCGAGTGGAGCTGCTGGGAGACAGGCGCGACACCGGACGTGCTTAGCACTAGCCCTGATTGGTGCGGGCCTACCCGAAAAAATTGATCCCTCTGCCGTAATAACGATCCGGAAGTGGTCGTCGACCACCATCAATCATACCTTACATACGAACATGGCGCCGTAGCAGTTTGTAGCATCGACACAATTTATCGGCTGCTGGAGCATTCTTGCCAAAAACCACGGGCTGGCAATGGCGGAAGTCGCAGAACAAATACGCTATCGCACGCCGCCGTCATGCCGGTCTTGCATTGTTCAACTGTCTTGCAAGAGTGAATCACAGGAAAACGGGAGAAAAACCACAGCCAGTCGCTTGCCCGGACACGTCGTTGCCTGCTTCCTTAAGCTATTTACTGCAAACGCTTTACAAGTTGCCTTCTGCACAGCCGCTTGCATCACGAGGGTGTTTCATCGCCTTAGAAACAGACGACACCGCCAACAACAAGTGTCAGGACGCCCGTTCTGCCTAAAATACGAGTACCTCAGATTGACCCCCACGCCGGACTCCTTAAATCCTTGATATCCACCTCCACCAGCCTCTAGCGGCGTACTGTAACTCAGTGGAGGGCGATCCGGCTGTAGTTACCGAAGGACGAACCCCATGCTAGTACTCTCACGCAAACGCGACGAAAAGATTGTGATCGATCACGATATCATCATCACAATTGTTGAGGTACGTGGCGACAAGGTCCGTCTAGGTATCGAAGCGCCCGCAGATGTACCCGTGCACCGTCGCGAGGTCTACGACGCGATTCGCCGGCACATGGAGTCAGACAAAACGGCTCAGCCCCCCGCGGATAATAAAGAAGACTGACTGGCAGCAGCAAATGTTGTTAATCGTCAGGCCCGGCGAAAACGTCTTCTAGTATCCCTGGCGACTCGACTAGCATCATACATCGCAGCATCCTTCCAGCATTCTCTTACCGCCGCATACAGCTCTTCGTCATTGACCGTTGGCTCAATCTCCACAACAAACTGCCATCTGTTCCCACCGATATCGCCGTAAATCGTGAATAGCAATTTGCGCTGGTCAGCGTCCCATTCGGCGAGCCAATCATAATCCAAGCCGATGCATTCATCGGCCATTTTCGCCAGCCTATCACGAGCTTCGTTTTGATCGTTCATTTGCTCACAACGAATTTGGGCGAACGCTTGATCGGATGAGCTGACGGATGTCAAACCGTCACTGGCGGCGCGAGGTTCTGTCCCATCAACTGCCATAACGTCTCGACACGTGGCAGATTCTGTCTGGCAAGTCCGCCACCACCGTACGCCACGCGGCTGTAAAGCGAGGCCAGATGTCGCGCTTCGCTGCTTACATGCGGTACTTTGACAGCAAGACGACTGGCGAATTCCACCGGCGTCTCTCCCTCTTCACGCATGCAGCCTTGTTCGCGCGCCCAGGCTTCCAGCGCCTGGAAGGTGTGCGCAACAATCTGGTCGGTCGACTGCTGCGGGGCGCCCGTGAGAAATGGATTGGCGAACGAGGAAAACGGACGGGGCGGCGCCGCCTTGGGCTGTTCCTGCTGCAGTTCACCGGCGCCGCGATCGCGACCGCCCATCCACTTCGCCCACAGTTCGCGCAGTTCATGCAGCAACTGGCGCCAAGCCGCAGCAATCGCTTCGCGGTTACGGTACGCAAAGAACGCGACCACGGCAGCCAGCAACAGATAGAAGCCCCACTTCAGCAACTGTCCTAACCAGGCCACCGCGCGGGACAGCATCTGAGAGACATCAGGCGTACGCGGCGTCTGCGACTTCCGCCCTGCGTTTTCGGTTGATTCTTTCTTCGCCGCTTCGGACACTTTCGACGCATCGCCCGACTTCGACGCTTTCTCTCCTTCACTCTTATTATCGGCTTCGCTCTCCCCTTTTCCGCCGCCGGATTCTCCCTCTTCGGAACCGTCTTCTGCGGAGCCATCCTCCTCAGCGTCACCGCCGGGTTTCTTTCCTCCATCACCGCCGGACTTGCCCTCGCCCTCGCCGCTCGTTTTTCCTTCACCTTCGCCGCCATCGGAGCCGGAATCTGATTCTTCATCACCGTCTTCCGCGGCGGGTTCTGCATGTTCATCGTGCCCGGCCGACGTGCCGTCGGGTTCATGCTTAACGCCGTCGTCGCCGGTGGCGTATTCGCTGGTGGTGTAGTCGCGGCGGGTGTCGCCGAACTGAACCTGCGCGACGGAGTATTCCAGAGACGGCCGCGGAAACAGCCAGGCTATAAATAGCACCACCACAATCAGACAACCGCCCAGGCCCAACCAGAGCCCGGCGATATTCACGGGCATCTCTAATCCTCGCCGGCGGAGATACCTCCGTAGGCCCAGGAAGCTGGTGGTCGCGAGCAACGCCAGAGACGCCGCCACATATAGACATAGCAGCCAGAACACATACCGACGACTGCCAAGGTCAGCGTAGTCAATAGACCACTGCCCCATGCCAAACAGCGGCAGCGCGATCAATGCAAAGTAAACAATCCAGGCGCCGGGCTTCTGCGGCTTCTTGCGGGCGCGCTCAAACCAGTCCAGCCACGGCTGCAGCGGGTTGTCCGCCGCCGGATCTTCACCCGTTAGTGATTGTTCACGATTCTTAGCGGCTGAAGACTCTGCTTCCGTTTGAGGCGTCTCATTCCCCTGTGACACAGATGTGTCATCGCCGCCGGATGACATGCCCATCGATTGCAACAGGCCCTGCGAACTGGCGTCGCGTGTATTCTCAATGTAGGTGCAACTCCAGGTGAGTTTATGGGCGGCGTACCAGATGACGGTCAACAGCACGAGATTCATGACAAAACCCAGCGCGGCGAAACTGCCGGAATACGGTACGAACCGCATCATCGCGATGGCGGTCAGCAGCCCCAGCGGCGCGGCGAACAGCGATGCGTAGCCGGCGCCTTCGGTCATCGAGAGCCTGCCGATCATCACGGCGCCTAGGATAAACATCGCGCAGATAAACTGCAGCCGACCTTCAAACTGCCCGCCGTAAAACACTTCGATCAGGAAGAACACGAAGGCGCCGATCATCGCCATAATCAGCGCGGGGCTGATGGCCAGCACCATGTAGTCGGCAAGTGTTGTATGATTGCGGCCCATCGGCCAGTTCCTCGAAAGCGGCGCGAAGCGTCGTTCCTCCGAAACTAGCACACATCATCAACGCCCGCCATTCTCTTGAATGGGGATTCAAACTGTATGAGCGAAAACTATCTGGCCGGCGTCACGGTGCTGCCGGAATACTTCCAGTCCGAGGGCGTCGAAGCCGTGCTGGACCGCTTGCAGCATGCTGGCGTGAATACCATTGCCACGTCGCCCTACGTGATGGAGCCTGCCACGGAAGACACCGGCGCACGCGAACCGCCTGCTGATGCCGGGGCCGGTAGCGTGCGATTGCTCGACCGGCCGTTGTGGGGCAAGTACGAACTGTTTGTCCGCACGGAGCCCTCGTTTCAGCCCGATACATCGCGTTACAGCGGAATGCGATATCAGCCGGCCACTGCGGGCGAACTCAGCCGCCGGGAAGGCGCCGTTGTCCGCAAGGCGTTTGAAGCAGCGCATAGCCGTGGGATGCGCGTTTATCTGCAGGTACAGGCCGCCATTCCGCCGGGCTACCGCGTGCAGTTCGGCGGACCGCACGAAGAAGACCTGCCTCGCATGCCCGACGGCAGTGTGCCGCAGAACCGCGTCGCCAACAACGGCAGTCTGTGCGCACCTGCGATCCTCGAATACCAGCAGGCATTTATTCATGATCTGATTGCCAGATATCCAGACGTAGACGGCATCCGCTTCGACTGGCCCGAATACCCGCCGTACCGCTGGGATTCTATCTTCGTTGATTTCAGCAGTCACGCCGAACAAGCGAGTGGATTAAGCCCGGCAGACTACCAGCATCTGCGTCACGAGATTAACGCGGTGAAGCAGTTCCTCAGCAGTGCAGAATCGACGGAGGTCTTTAACGACGTCGTGCAAAACGGCGGCGAAGTCTTCTGGAACTGGTGGCATCAGCAGCGAGGTGTTGATCTGTGGTTGACGCTGAAGAACCAGGCAGTCAGCCGTTTAATCCAGACGCTGCGTCACGCAATGAACGACGCGGGCGGCGAGAAGATCCGCCTGGCGCCGGCGTCGTTTCCTGCACCCTGGTCGTTTTTGTCGGGCATGCATGGCGAGTCTGTCTACGGCCATTGCGATGAAGTCGCGGTGAAGTTTTACGGTATGCACTGGCTAATGATGCTGGGTTTTTACCATCAGCAGATCGCCGGAGAGGCCGATGCAAAGCGAAGTGCAACCGTCGCCCGCGCTTTGCCGTTGATCTTCGACTGTGTGGACCTACCAAATGAAAAAGTCACACCGGAAACACTCAGCTACCCGGCGCCGGATCAGCCGCATCTGATGAACGCCGCGATTATCCAGCGCAAGTTGCAGCACGCACACCGCCACGCAGGCGACCAGCGAGTGCATGCCCTGGCGCATTCCTATGGACCCGTCAGCGACTTTCAGTCACGACTTGAAGCCACGCACGCCGCCAGCAGGCATGGCCTCTGGATCAACCGGTACGCTTACTTGAGTGACGAAAAGCTGTCAGCCGTCAGGCAGGTGCTTAGCGGCGACGAATGACCGCAGCGAACGGCGTTGGTTACTTGAGCAGCGTGAATTGAATCACGTCGATGTGTCCGCTGCGGAAGTGGTCGGCACAACCGGCTAGATATTTGATGTAGCGGTTATAGACCTCTTCGGACGTGATCTCGATCGCTTTTTCACGTGCTGCCGCCAGATTCTCTCCCCAGAGGTCGAGTGTCCTGGCGTAATGTGGGCCGAGGCGGTGCACGCGCTCGACGGTGAAGTCTGCATCTTCCGCCTGATGCTGGATCAGCTCGGGCGAAATCAGCTGACCGCCGGGGAAGATCTCGCGACGGATGAACTTTGCGAATGCGACGTTCTCGGCAGTGACGGGTACGCCGCGTTGTTCCATGGTCTGCAACTGTTCGACGACGATGGTGTGCAGCATCATGCGGCCGTCCGGAGGCAACAGCTTCGAGCAGTGCTTGAAGAATTCAGCATGCCGTTCAAAACGGAAGTGCTCGAAGGCGCCCACGCTAACGATGCGGTCGACGGGTTCGTCGAACTCTTCCCAACCCTGCAAGCGGAATTCTAAGGAGCCGCCTTCCACGCCGCCGGGCACCTTTTCGACTTCCCGCTGGCTGGCGAAGGCGTGCTGATTGCGGCTGAGTGTCAGACCCGTCACATGTACGCCGTACCGGCCGGCGGCGCGTGCTGCCAGACCGCCCCAGCCGCATCCGATGTCCAGCAGTTTCTGGCCCGGTGAGAGATCACACTTAGAAAGCGAAAGGTCAATCTTGGCCAGTTGCGCCTGTTCTAGCGTGTAGTTCTCTTGTTCAAAGTAGGCACAGCTGTAGGTCCGCGAAGGATCGAGAAATAACGCAAAAAAGTCGTCGGATAAATCGTAGTGAGACTGAACGTTCTCATAAAAAGGCCGCATGTCTGACATCTAAATTCTCCCACTGATTTAGGCGCCGCTCCCCTCAGGCAGTGCTGTTGGTTTTGAAAATCCGTTAATCGTGTGGATACGGGTTTTACTAAGGTTGTGTCAATAGTTTTTGCATCGCTTGCATCAGAACACCTTCGACCTCCGGGGCAACGCGTGACGCCCGGTCGCTGGTTTCGTAACCGCCTTGGGTGTAAGCGATGGCCGTGCCGATGTAGCCCGGTGCGTAGTCGCCGTACGCGGCCATCGCCACGAATTTCTGCGGCGCCATTTTCTGCGCGGCCAGTTGATACTCGACGAACAGCTCACCCGGCATGTGCAGCACACGGATATCGCCCAGGCGAAGACAACCGATATCGATGGCGTCGCCCGCCTTGCAACGGCGGAGCCAGATAAGATGTTTCGCGGCGTACCACTGGTCGGCGGGCAGCGTCTCTTTGTTCTTCAGCGCTGCAATGAGCGTGTCTTCTTTGAGATGACTGGCAACGGGCAGTTTTACAGGTTGCACCGTCCAGGCGATGGTTGAAGCGTCAATCTTCCGCCGGTTCTTGGCCGCGTCTTCCCAGGCAAGCTTCATCCCGGCAGCAACGCGGGCGGCCAGTACGGGGCGGTTCTCACGGCTGCCATCATTCCATTTACCGGCCCCGATGTTTCCGCCGGCGCCATTGAAATGAATGTGCGGCGTGCCTGTTTCTTTCTGCCGTGTTTGCCGGGCGATGCCGGGGAAATCAATACTGGACAGGCCGGTGCGGTAGTAGCTCTGCGGATGTGTGGCGTAGTAGGTAAGCGAAGCGACGGGCTGCGTACCGTTGTAAAAGACAATGGATCTCAGCACCGGATCGATCACGCCCGCAGGGAAGGCACGCAGTTTTGCATCGCGGCAGGCAGTCCAGCGCGTATACAGCACTTTGCCATCGGGGCCCAGAATGCGCCGGTTGGAACCAACCTTCTCCACCACGCCTGCGCCGGCGCCAACATGTGTCACAACCTTGGCGGACTTCAATGCTTCGGTGGCTGCTTTGGCGGCGTTATCCACCACGCTGCGGGCGTGCGCCGGATTGAAGCCGACGCCGCTGATTCCATACTGTTGCAGCACCTGACCAGCGTCGAAATCGCAGCGCGGCGCATCGTGCTGATGCAGCGTGTGCACCGCTACCCGGCTGGGTTCCGTACCGGTTGCGGCAGCCAATGCCTGACGGAACGCTGTCTGCCCACCGCTTGCAATCCCCAGCCAGTCAACCGCACACAGCACAATAGGTTTGCCCGCACCCGCAACCACAACGCCACGGCAGGATAAGCGTGTCTGGACACCCGTCGCGGTGTCGTACGCCAACGGACTGCCCGCGGGCGTCGTTGCATCGACGTTGAAGACGCCTATGCGGATCTGGTCAGTAGGCTCGCCGTGTGCCTGGTTCGCCGCGGTTGGCAGCAGTGCGAGGAACATCAGGAGGGGCAAGATGGTTTTCATGACCAGAATCTCGCAGATGAAGCGGGGAATGCGTGAGGCGTTAATTTTTCGTAGCTGCCGTTAGCGTCACGTTATACTGTTAGGCTTCAGATTACCAATGATTCTTTTGACAATCGAACATTCCTTCTCAGGTAACTCTTATGACGCGCATTTCCACGCTTCTTGTGACGGCGATCGCCTGCAGCGTTTTCACCGCTTCGTTCGCAATGGCGCAAAAACCAGAAGCTACCAGACCAGCACCCACGCGGAAGGTTGTTTATAAGACCGCCAGTGACGTAAAGCTGTCACTCCATGTTTTTGAACCGGCTGGCCTTAAACCCGGCGACAAGCGTCCGGCGATTGTTTTCTTTTTTGGCGGCGGCTGGAACGGCGGCTCGCCCTCGCAGTTTTATCCGCACTGTGCGGAACTGGCCCGTCGCGGCATGGTGGCGATGTCTGCGGAATATCGTGTCAGAAGCCGTAACAAGACCACGCCCTTTGAATGTGTGGCCGATGGCAAATCCGCCATCCGCTGGGTGCGGCAGCATGCGGCGGAACTGGGTGTCGATCCAGAAAAAGTCGCCGCCGGTGGTGGGTCGGCCGGCGGACATGTGGCTGCCACGACAGGCGTCATCGATGGTCTGGATGAGAAGGGCGAAGACAAAATGGTCAGCAGCCGCCCCGTGGCCCTGGTATTGTTCAATCCTGTGATCGATACCAGCAAGAAGGGCTATGGTTACAGCCGGCTGAAGGAACGCTACAAAGAAATCTCGCCCGTGGAGCATGTGAATGCGGGTGACCCGCCCACGATCCTCTTTCATGGTACGGGCGACACAACCGTTCCCTTCGCCAATGCCGAAGACTTCGCCGCCCGGATGAAGAAGGCGGGCAATCGTTGCGAGCTGGAGCCGTATCAGGGCGCCAAACACGGGTATTTCAACTACGGTCGCGACGGCAACAAGGCTTACGAACAGACCACGGCCAAGATGTTCGCCTTCCTGAAATCGCTTGAGTTGCTTCCGTAACGGCTGTTTGCTGCCCTCTAAGTTAGGTAGATACCCTGTTAAGGGGGGTGGCTGAGGGTTGGTCTCGGTTAATTTCCGTTAATTACCACAATCTAGCTAATTTGTCCGTTGTCGCGAAACAAGTGTTTCATACAATTGTTTGATACGGTTGTTTAACACGTGTTAGCGTCAGGCGGTCGATGAGTAACGACGACACACAATCCCGGATTCTTGCGGCTGCCGGGCCTGTTTTCGCCTCGAAGGGGTACGAAAAGGCCACCATCCGGGAAATCTGTGCCGCTGCCGGCGTGAACCTTGCCAGCGTTAACTATCACTTCAGCAACAAAGAGACGTTGTATGAAGAAACCGTCAAACGCGCGCAACAACAACGGGCGGCACGCATCCCCATGCCGGAATTTCCCGCCAATGTGCCGCCGGAGATGAAATTGCGGGGCGTTATTCATGCACTGTTTAGCCGCATGATTAGCAACGAGGGCGAGTCCTGGCAGTGGAAGCTGATGATGCGTGAAATGCTCGAACCAAGCGGGGCATTCCGGCGTCTGGCTGAAACAAGCTTCCGTCCGCAGTTTGAACGGCTGTTAGGCATTATCAGCGAAATCGCCCCGGCGCCGCTGCCGGATTTCAAGTTGAAGCAGATTGGTTTCAGCATCATCGGGCAGTGCCTTTATTACCGGGTGGGCGCTGAGATTGTGGATGCACTCACGACGTCCGAGGAACGCGAGACACACTTTTCGCAAGCCGCGCTGGCGAGCCATATCGCCGATGTGACCATCGCCGCGGCCAAAGCGGCGGCGTCGCCGGAGTTAACCGCGGAAGAGAACCTGACGACTTTGCCTCCCACTTAGTAAAAAGCTCAACTCGCGCGGGAAACGGATGGAGCAGAATTCCGCCTGACTTATGACACAAGACTACAAAGCTGCATGGATGGCTGAGACGCATTGCCTGAAATTGATTCCCTGCACCTGATGGTGAATACGGAGACAAAAATGTCCGCCACGTCGGCCCCTGCAACAGAACAGCAGCAGACGCCTGTTATGTTGACAATCGCTCGCATCGTCACGCCCATCGCCATCCTGGCATTGGGTGTGGGCGGGTACTTCCTGTTGAAAGCCATGAAGGCGCCACCTGCGCCAAAAGAGCAGGAGACGATTACGCCAGCTGTTGTCACGGCGCCCCTTCAGCCACACGATGACGTGGTGGTGATCCATGTTACGGGCGAAGTTGCTTCGCACCGGCAGATCGACATCGGCGCCCGCGTCGCAGGAGAGATCGTCCGCAAATCTCCGGCCTGTGAAGCGGGTAACTTTGTGCGTAAAGGCGACTTTCTGCTGCAGATCGACCCGCGTGATTACCGGCTGGAGATCAAACGCTTCGAGGCGGAAAAAGTGCAGGCCATCGCCAGCCGCGCCGAACTGAAACGCGAATTTCAGAACGCACAGCGTTCGCTCAGCCAGGCTCAGCGCGAAGTGGCCATTCAGCAGCGTGAGTACGAACGAAAGAAGCGGCTGTCAGGCGTGATCTCGAAGTCTGAGTTAGATGCGGCCGAACGCAACGTGATTCTGGCGGAAAACGCAGAGGTCAGCGCCCAGAACCAGCTGGACCTGATCAAAGCGCGTGAAGAACGCATTGAATCGATGGTGGTGATGTCGCAACTGATGCTGGAGAAAGCCACGCTGGAACTGGACCGGACAGAAGTCCTGGCGCCAAACGATGGCGTGATCGCAGAGGAGCATGTCGAAGTTGGGGCGTACGTCAACAAAGGTTCGCAGCTGATTATCTTCGAAGACACCACGGCAGGCGAGATCGACGTGAACCTGCGGATGGAACAGCTGCGATGGCTGTGGCGGCAGGCAGATGCGCAGCCAGGCGCCGCGATGGAGACCCGCTATAAGCTGCCGCAGACCCCCGTCAAAGTGATCTACCGCCTGGGCGAGACAGACTACATGTGGGAGGGCGTGCTGACCCGGTTCAACAGTGCGGGCATCGATCCCAAAACTCGCACCGTACCCTGCCGCGTCGTCGTGACCGATCCGACCAACGTGGTCGCCGTGGATGAAAACAGGAAGCCGTTACTTGATTCGTCGTTGCAGGCGGCCGGTCCGCGGGCATTGCTGCGGGGCATGTACCTGGACGTTGAAATTCAATGCCGTCCGCAGGGCGCGCTGTTACGTGTGCCCGAACGGGCGGTCAAGCCAGACGGCAAAATGTACATCGTACGCGGCGGCATGCTGTATGTGCGGCGGGTGACAATCGCGGGGCGGAAAGATGAGCAACTGATTGTTGACGCGGGCGATGCTGATATCCGCCCGGCGGATCGTGTTGTGACAACCGTTCCGGCCAACATCGAAGACGCAGCATTGACCAGTGGCATGAAAGTGACGGAGGCCGAGCCCGTCAACACGGTGCCTTCGCGTCCGTCCACCGCGGAAGTTATGGGGAAGCCTAAACTATGAAGGCCATAATCAAGTGGGCGGTTGATAATGCGCCCGCGATGAACACCCTGATGCTGGCGACCCTGGTCGTGGGCACGCTGGGCATGGTGATGATGCGGCGCGAGGTCTTTCCAGAATTCGAACTGGAGATCGTGCTCGTCAGCGTGCCGTACCCCGGCGCCAGTCCGGAAGAAACCGAACAGGGTATCTGCCAGAAGCTGGAAGAAGCCATGCGGTCTATCGATGGCATCAAGAAGCAGACGGCAGTGGCGCAGGAAGGCGCCGGCTTCATCGTGCTCGAAATTGATCCCGCCGTGTCCGACGTGCAGAAGATCGTCAACGATATCCGCTCTGAAGTGGATCGCATCCCTGGATTCCCCCCCGAACTGGCGGAAGAACCGGAAGTTCAACAGATTACCTTCCGCATGTCGGCCATCAAAATCGGTTTGATTGCACCGGAAGTTGATCTGCCGGACGACCCGGAAGCACGCGCCGCCGTGCTGCGCGATCAGGAGCTTGCGCTGCGGTCTGAAGCAGAACGGCTGCGCGAAGAAATGATTGCGCTGGACAACATTTCGCAGGCGACAATTTCTGGCAGTAAACAGTACCAGATTGATGTCGAACTGCCCGAAGAAGTGCTCCGCAAACATGGCCTGTCTCTACAAGATGTTGCGCGGGTGATCCGTCGCGAGAACGTTGAGATGCCAGGCGGAAACCTGCGCAGCAAGGGCGAAGAAATCATTCTGCGCGGTAAAAACAAGCGGATGACCGGGTCGGAGATTGCGGAGATTCAGGTCCTGCCGACCGTTGGCGGCGATGCGATGTCTGTGCGGGATTTGGGCGTGGTCCGCGATGGCTTCGACGACACGACGGCAATCCATCAGATCGATGGCCGTCCCGCGCTGGTGATCTCCGTGGAGCGTACTTCGGATGAAGACCTGTTCCTGGTCACAGACGCAGTGCACGACTACGTTGCGGGCGTTGAACTGCTGCCAGGCTACCAGGTGAAAGTATGGGGCGACGAATCCGTTGACGTGCGCGAACGTATGGACATGCTCATTCGCAACGGCGTGACCGGGCTGTTGCTGGTGTTCATCGTGCTGGCGATCTTCCTGGAGATCAGGCTGGCGTTCTGGGTGGCAATGGGCATCCCGATTTCGATCCTTGGCTCCGGTATTTTTCTCTTTGGCGCCGGGCAGACGTTGAACATGCTTTCAATGTTTGCGTTCCTCATGGCGCTGGGGATTGTGGTCGATGATGCGATCGTCATCGGCGAAAATATTTATCAGCATCGTGAGATGGGCAAGAGCTATTACCGCGCGGCGGTGGATGGCGCCTATGAGGTGTTGCCCTCGGTGGTGGCTTCGGTTGGGACGACGGTGATCGCTTTTGCGCCGCTGTTGTTTGTCAGCGGGGTGATGGGCAAGTTTATCGCGGTGATGCCGCTGGCGGTGATCGCGATGCTGATCATTTCGCTGCTGGAAAGCACTTTTATTCTTCCCTGCCACCTGGCTCACAAAGATGGCTTGTTCTTCAAATTCCTGGGCATCGCGCTGTATCCGCTGCGGATTGTGCTGCTGATGTTTGAACGGCTGAACGTTTACGCATCCGCCGGATTGGCGTGGGTGATCGAAAGGGTCTATTCGCCCATTCTACGCTGGTCGACCGGCAATCCATACATCGTGGTGACGTCGGCTGTGGCGTTGCTGCTCATCTGCGCAGGTGTTGTTGCGGGCGGCTTCGTTCCCTTTGAGTTCTTCCCGAAACTTGATGGTCGCACCATCCAGGCGACGGTCCGTTTTCCTAACGGAACCCCTTCCAGCCAGACCGATCAGGCAACGCGTGTCATCGAAGACACGTTTGTTGAGATCGCCCGCGAGTATGAAGCGAAGGGCATGAAGCTTATGAAGTTGCGTTACCGCAATGTCGGCGCCGTCAGTTCCGGCGCGCCCGGCCCGACCGAACAGGAATCCGGCGGTCATGTGGGCAAGGTCTCGATTGAACTGGTGTCTCCGGAAGAACGGAACATCACCAGCCAGGAACTGATTAAGGAATGGCGCCAGCGTTCTCCCACGATCCCCGGCGTTGACAAAGTCAAGTTCGATAGCCCCGCAATGGGGCCAGGCGGAGGCTCCATCGAGTTCAAAATGCTGGCTCCCGCCGCCCATACGGATCAGTTGATCGCGGCGGCGGACGACGCCAAAGAGGCGTTAAATGAGTTTGATGGTGTGTCCGATATTGATGACGACATGCGGCCGGGTAAGACAGAACTTCAGCTTCGCATCAAAGACCGCGCAAAGAGCCTGGGCGTAACCCTCGCTGATCTTTCGGAAACCGTGCGCGCGACGTATTACGGCGACGAAGCGATGCGCATTCAGCGTGGCCGGCACGAAGTAAAAATCATGGTGCGTTATCCGCCCGGCGACCGGCGTTCGATTACCGATTTCGAAGATATCCGCGTCCGCACGCAAAGCGGTGTCGAACTGCCGATTACCGCGCTTGCCGAAGTCACCTACGCCCGCGGCGCTGCGGAGATCAACCGCGTGGATCAGCAGCGGTCCATCACCGTGACGGCGGATGTTGACTCAGAGCGCGCCAACTCCAGCAAAATTATCGATGAGTTCCGTGCGAAGCAACTTGAGGAGATCCTGAAGAAGTATCCGCAGGTCCGTGTCCGCTGGGAGGGTCAGACCGAACAGCGTAAAGAGTCGTTCGCGAGCCTGGGACAAGGCGTCATCATCGCGCTACTGGCCATGTATGTGCTGCTGACGATTGAATTCCGTTCGTACCTGCAGCCGCTGTTGATCATGGCGATTATTCCCTTCGGCGCCGTGGGCGCGATTGGTGGTCACTTCATCATGGGGCTGCCGTTGACGCTGTTCAGCTTCTTCGGACTGGTCGCTTTGACGGGTGTGGTGGTGAATGACTCCATCGTGCTGATTGACTTCATCAACGCCCGCGTCCGGGAAGGCATGCACGTCCGCGAGGCCGTGGTGGAAGCAGGCCGTCGCCGGTTCCGGCCGGTGCTGTTGACCTCGGTCACAACCGTGGCGGGCCTGCTGCCCATGCTTACGGAAACCTCGTTCCAGGCGCAACTGCTGGTGCCGATGGCCAACAGCCTGTGCTTTGGCCTGATTCTGGCAACGCTGCTGATCCTGGTCATGGTGCCCGTCTTTTACCTGCTGTATTACCGTCTGGTCTTCGGCGAAGACTACCAGCCCAGCGATCACGACGAATACGATGAACCGGCAGAAGCCCACACGGAAGAACCCGCCGCCGAACCCAAGGCGCCTGCAACTACACCCCCGATGACCATGCCGCAACATGACGTGGCGGGTGTGTAACATCCGGCGCCGCTTTCCGCTTCAAGCGGTAGTTATGCAACTCCCTTGTGCTGGAAAGTGTCATGAAATCTGCATTTTTCTTTGCGGCCGCTTTGGTTCTTCCGCTGGCGTGCGCCGGGTCTTTGCCTGCGGGTGAACTGGCTGGCGATGCGCTGGACATTCTTCAGAAGCGGTGTGCGCACTGTCATGGGGCGGACGGCAGTAATGATGGTGGTTTTAACTTTGTGACGAATGTTGCAAAGATGATCGCCCGGAAGAAACTGGCGCCGGGCGATGCTGCGGGTTCGAAGCTGCTGGACCGTATCCGTAGCGGTGATATGCCGGCGGATGATGAAATGCCTGCGGCGGAAATCGAGCTGCTGGAGAAATGGGTGAATGCCGGCGCCCCCGTGGTGCAGTCGCAGCCGGTTGGCGAGCGGGTATCGCCGTGGCGGATGTATGAACTGCTGGACGCCGACCTTGGCGCGCAGCCTGCCGCCAGCCGTAAATTTGTGCGGTACTTCAGCCTGGCGCATTTTTCGGGCGGCGCCGCCACGCCGGAGGAACTGACGTTGTACCGGCAGGCGTTGTCCAAGCTGGTCAACAGCCTGTCCTGGGGCGCCGAGATCGCAGCGCCGGTTGCTGTGGATGCGCAGGCGTTGCTGCTGCGGATTGATCTGCGGGATTACCAGTGGTCCGCGGAGCAGTGGGAGCGGATTGCGAAAGAGAATCCGTACAAGGTGATCTACAAGTCAGAAGCGGCAAAGTCTGTCCGGCAGGTGACCGGCACAGAGTTCCCTGTGTTCCGCGCCGACTGGTTCGCTGCGACGGCTTCCGTCCCGCCGCTGTATCACGAGATTCTGCAGATTCCCACCCGCGAGAAGAAGCTGGAAGAGATGCTGAAGATCGACACAGCTACCAACATCAAAAACTTCACCGTGGTCCGCGCGGGCTTTAACGGCAGTGGAGTTTCACGCAATAACCGCATGATCGAGCGGCATGAAACGCAGTACGGCGCCTACTGGAAGAGCTACGATTTCAGCGCCAACGCGGGCGCCAAAAATCTGTTCTCGCGGCCGCTTGGTCCGCAGGGGAAGAACGCGTTTGTGCACGATGGCGGTGAGATTATCTTTCATCTGCCCAATGGCTTGCAGGGGTACATGCTGACGGATGAGAAGGGCCAGCGCATCGACAAAGGTCCGACCGCCATCGTCAGCGATCCCCGCCGCCCCGACCGCGCGGTGGTGAATGGCTTAAGCTGCATGAGCTGCCATGTACGAGGCACGATTAAGAAAGACGATCAGATCCGCGCTTCCGTGCTGCGGAACCTGAACCTGTTTGACAATCTGGAATCGCAACAGGCGCTCGCGCTGTACCCGGACAATCAGGTTGTGCAGCAGAAGCTGGAAGAAGACAGCCAGCGGTTCCTGCGGGCATTGAAGCTGGCGGGCGGCGGCAACGGCGGCAACAGGGCCGAGCCAGTCGGCGCCCTCGTGGAACGGTTCGAGCAGGAAGTGGATCTGCAACTGGCGGCGGCGGAAACCGGCTTGAACAAGGAGCAGTTCCTCCGCGCCCTTACGATTGCAACAAAAACATCGCTGCCTCTAGGGCCGCTGCGGGCGCCGGGTGGAACGGTGCAGCGCGAAGTGTTCCTGCAAAGTTTCACCGCGTTCGCAGAGGAACTGGGACTGGATCGCGAGTTTGAACTGAACTCACTGGGGATGAAGATGCTGGCGATCCGTGGCGGCGCCTTCAATCAGGGCACACGGCCGGGCGACCCGTTCTTCCAGGCCGATGAAGGGCCGCAACGCACCCGCCGTGTGCAGCCGTTTGCGATGGCCGAAACCGAAGTGACCACGGCGCAGTATCAGCAGTTTGTGGAAGAAACCGGCCACCGCGGATTGTTCGGCTACCAGTTCAACCAGGCGGAGAAACGGTTTATTCAGAACCGCGGTTTCGACTGGCGGAACCCCGGCTTCAAACAGACGGACGAACACCCGGTGGTGAATGTCAGCCGCGAAGATGCGCTCGCCTTCTGCCGCTGGCTCAGCCAGAAGGAAGGTGTTACCTACCGTCTGCCGACGGAGCAGGAATGGGAATACGCGTGCCGCGCCGGCGCCCAGACACGCTATGCCTTCGGCGACAAGCCGGAAGACCTCGCCCAGCACGGCAACGTAGCGGCGCAGAGCTTACGCAAGCAGATTGGTTACGGCGAATCGTGGGATGACGGTCATGTGTTTACAGCGAAGGTCGGGTCGTTCCCGGCCAATGCTTTCGGCTTGCTGGATATGCATGGCAACGTCTTCGAATGGTGCAGCGATACCTATACCCGCGACTACAACGGCGCCGGAACTGCCAGTGGCGGTAAGACGCTGGGCGTGGTCCGGGGCGGTTCGTGGGCCACCACCAGCGAGGCGGCCCGCGCTGCGGAACGGCTGCCGCAACCACCAGACAGCCGCACACTATTCACGGGTTTCCGCGTGGTGCGAAGCTACTGACCGCGTTACTTCAGCCGGGCGGAGAGTTGCTTGAGCAGCTTCGCCTGGACGTCTGGCAATTCACCGGCGAGGTTCTTGGTCTCGCCCTCTTCGGACTGATGATCGTACAGCTCGACGTGGGTTGTTTTGCCGGCTTTGTTGAAATGCCGGATCAGCCGGTACTGCGGCGTGCGGATGGTTTCTGTGTTGTTGCGGTAGGCGATGGCGGTATGACCCGGCACCGACGGATTCTTCAGGTGCGGCGTGAGCGATACACCGTCAAGATGCTGCGGTTTGGGCAGCCCGCAGAGGTCGCAGAGCGTGGGGAAGATGTCGATGGTTTCGACAATGCTGTTGCTGAACTTACCCGGCTCTTGCGGTTGCGGCGTGGCGATGATTAAAGGGGAATGCAGCGATTCTTCAAACAGGCTGTGCTTGCCCCAGATGGCGTGCTCGCCCAGGTGCCAACCATGATCGCCCCATAGCAGCACGATGGTGTTTTTGCGTTGGCCTGTTTCGTCCAGCTTCTTCAGAATGCGGCCGACCATCGCATCGGCGTAGGTCACACAGGCGGCGTAGTGACGGCGGACGATGGTGGCGAAGTCTTCGTCCTGCCGCGGGTCTCGTTTCCAGCGGTTGTACTTCATAAACTCGCCAGAGCCGTGCCAGGTGGTTTTGCCTTCGGGCTTGTTGGGATGCGGGATCGCCGGGATGCTGACGCCTTCATAGGGCTTCATGTATTTCGCAGGCGAACCGAATGGCAGATGTGGCCGAATGATGCCAACGGCTAGAAAGAAGGGCTTGCCGTCTTTGGCCAAGGTGTCGATTTCTGCGAGGGCTTTGTCCGTGGTGAGGCCATCGGGATAGGCCGTGTCGGGGCCGTCGAAGGACTGGAACAGGTCCATGTCTTTGGCGTTGCGACGGATCTCGCCATTGGCAAGGCCGTGCATGACGCCTTCGGGATGCTGCCAGGCGCCGGTGGGCTGCAGATGCCGGGTCCAGGCGCCGGGCATTTCGACTGAAGCAGGATCGGCCCAGTGCTGCCCGCCCAGGCCGCCGGGATGATGCGACACCTTGCCAATGGAAACCGTCGTATAACCGTGGTTCTTAAAGTGCCCCGGCAGCGAAACCGGCGGGTTGTTCATCTTACTGCGGGCAAACAGTGCACCGTTGCCACGCAGGGCGCCGCCCCGGCCATAGCTGCCGGTCAGCAGTGCGTAACGGGAGGCGCCGCAGGTTGGCGCCTGCACGTAGTGGCGTGCGAAGGCGCGGCCGTTGGCGGCGAGTTTATCGATGTTGGGCGAGTGGATGTATTTGGCGCCGAAGGAGTTTAACTCCGGGCGAAGATCGTCAATGCAGAGCAGGAGGATGTTGGGTTGGGTTTTGTCTGCAGCGTGGGTAAGGGTGGGTGCGAAGAGAAGTAGTAGCAGGGTGAACAGGAGGCGTTTCATTATGAATTCTTTGTGCAGATGTTTAGATAAATGGAACGCGGTTAGAGCTGCAACGCCCCTCACCCGGCACTTCGTGCCACCCTCTCCCACAAGTGCGGGAGAGGGTGCGAAGGCTAGTATAGTTACCAGCTATCGGTGCGGAATGGTGATGCTGGCATGCCTTCCTTGTTGTAAAGGTTGGCGCCTTCGGGGTTGGTGGTGAAGGCGTAGCGGACGGCGACAGGGTTCTTCACTTCGTCTGAAGAAACTACGACGGTGTCGCCTTCGATCTTTGCATCAGCCCACACCCATTTCTTATCCTCGCCGGCGATGGCGAAGTGCTTCAGCGGGCCGTCCGCTTCTTGGGTGGGCTCAAGGCCATTCTTTTTGCCGACCATCAGACCGCTGCCGGTGTGCTCGAAGCTGAGCACGATTTTGTCGCCGTCAACTTTGTGGCTCTTATACAGCGGGCCGCTGGGGACAAGTTCTTTTTTGTCGTACGTCTGGTGCAACGCCCACTGCGCCAGGCGGTGGCCGACGTCCTGCTTGTTGCGGGGGTGAATATCGTTGGCGGCGCCGATGTCGGTGATCACGGCCATGCCGGTGTGTTTGACTTCCAGGGCTTTGCGTTGTGCTTCGCGCAGGCGGGCCCAGCCATCGCCGCCTGCCGGGTCTTCATTTGGTTTGCGGAAGTTAGCTAGCTGCACCCAGTAGAAGGCCAGGTCGGGGTTGAAGAGCTTCCGCCAGCCTGCGATCAACGCCTTCTTTTTGTGGTAATAGCTTTCGCCTTCGTTACCGTTCGACTCGCCCTGGTACCAGATGCCGCCACGCATAGCAAACGGCGCCAGCGGGTGAATCATGGCGTTGTAGATGGCCGAAGGATCGCGGCCGCTGACTTTGGTGGTTGCCGTGTAAGCTTCGACCTTGGCGGATTCCGCTTTTAGATCAGCCGATTCTTTGAACGCGGCGGGCGAAGTCCACGGTTCAATCCGCGTGCCGCCCCAGTTAGATCCGATCAGTCCGATGGGCACGTTCAGTTCTTTTTGCAGACGGCGGCCGAAGAAGTAGCCCACGGCGGAGAAGCCGCTGATGGTTTCCGGGCTGCACGTCTGCCATTTGCCGTTGAGTTCATCTTTGGGCGTTGGCGAAACAACGTGTCCCAGCACGTTGAACAGACGGATCTGCGGATACTTGGCAGCCGCGATTTCTTCCTGGGCGTTCATCGAAGCCCGCAATGGCCATTCCATGTTCGACTGTCCGGAACAGATCCAGACTTCGCCCACCAGCACGTCTTTCAGTTCAATACGGTTCGAACCTTCAGCGGTCAGCGTGTGCGGTTCTGCAGTTGCCGAAAGCTTGTCCAGGCTCAGCTGCCATTTGCCGTCTTTGTCTGCTGTCGCCACTTTCTTCTGTCCGGCGAATTGCACGGTGACACTTTCACCGGGGTTGGCCCAGCCCCAGACCGGCGCCGGCATATCGCACTGCAGCACCATCGAGTCGGTGAAAACCGAAGCCAGCTTTACTTCCGCCGTGGCGGTGCTGGCCGCGATGGCAAGCAGGAGGCTGGCGAAACAGGAGAGTCGAAAGAGGTAAGTCATACGTCGTTCCTTCAAAACAATGGGGTGGGAGTAACTGAGGTAGTCAGGAATATAAGCGATGGGCAGGCGGCATGCGATACTCTCGCGGCGCTTGCGTTCAACGGCGTCTTACAGGACAACGCCATCGTCCGCTATAGTGAGGCGGTTGCCACTTTTCTTTCCGATGCTGCTATGAGCGATCAACCTAATCTGTTCGACACCGACCCGGCTCCGTGGGAGCTGGACGATGCGAATGAACAACAGATCGCAACGCTTGTTTTTGCGGTTCCGCCCTACGGTCCGTACGACTACGCCGTGCCGCAACGCCTGCATGCTGAAGCCGAAGCCGGCCGCCGGATGAAGGCGCCGCTGGGGCGTGGCAACCGTGGCATCCAAGGCTACTGCGTGAATGTGGAGTATCGCACCACGACGCGGAAGCTGAAGGAGATTCAGTCGGTCGTCGACCCGGCTTCGCTGCTGTCGCCCGCCATGCTGCGACTGACGAAGTGGATGGCGGAGACGTATCTATGTGAATGGGGCCAGGCGATTGAAGCCGTGGTGCCGGCCGGCGTACGTGGCAAAGCAGGCACGCGGGAGATGACGTTTCTTTCGGTGCCCAATGAAGTGGTCGCACGGCTGGCCACGTTGAAACTGCCCAAGATGCAGGCTGCCGCGTTGATGCTGCTGGCCGGTTCGGCGCAGCCGATGACGCCGCCGGAACTGGCCAAGGCGACGGGCTGCACCATCGGGCCTATTAACGCGTTGCGGAAGAAGAAACTGGTGCGGGAAGAGCAGCGCCGCGTGCAGCAGGGTGAACACGCTATTAAGCCGGAAGAGAAGCAGCAGAACCTGTTGCTGAACGCGGACCAGCAGAACGCACTGGATACGATTCATTCGGCCCTGCATCGCGGCGCCCATGAAACCATTCTGATGCATGGCGTGACCGGCAGCGGTAAGACCGAAGTTTACATCCGCGCGATTGAAGAAGTGCTTAGCTTCGGCCGGCAGGCGATTGTGCTGGTGCCAGAAATCAGCCTCACGCCGCAGACGCGGCAACGCTTCCGCAGCCGGTTTGAACATGTGGCGGTGCTGCATTCTCATCTCAGCGATCCGGAGCGACACTGGCACTGGCGGAAGATTGCCAGCGGTGAAACGCAGGTGGTTGTCGGCGCCCGCAGCGCCGTGTTCGCACCGGCGCCGGATCTGGGGCTGATCATTATTGATGAAGAACACGACAACTCTTTCAAACAGGATATCGCCCCCCGGTACAACGCCCGCGATGTAGCGCTGTTCCGGGCACAGACAGAGAAGGCGCCGCTTGTCCTTGGCTCGGCGACGCCGGCGCTGGAAAGCTGGGTGCAGGCGGAAACGGGTAAGTTCAAACTGGTGGAGATGCCCCGCCGTGTGAACGATCTGCCGTTGCCATTGGTCGATGCGATTGACTTGCGCGCGGAGTTCCAAAGCCAGCACAACCGCGGCGCCATCAGCCGGCCGTTGATCTCCGCCATGCGTGAAGCTCTGGCTGATGGTGGGCAGGTGATTCTGCTGCTGAACCGGCGCGGTTTTTCGACCAATATTCAATGTCCATCGTGCGGCTACGTGCTGAAGTGTCCGGACTGCGATATTTCGCTGACGCATCATCGCGAAGGGGACCGCGCCGTCTGTCACTACTGCGAGCACGAAATCGCGGCGCCGCCGGTCTGTCCGGAATGCCGCTTCAATGGCATCAACTATGCCGGGCTGGGAACGCAGCGGCTTGAATCGGAAGTTGCCGGGCGGTTCAAAGATTACGAATGCCTGCGAATGGACTCCGATAGCATGCGGAAGCCGGGCAGCCACGAAGCAGCGCTGGAACGCTTCCGCAGCGGCGAGGTGAAGATTCTGGTCGGCACGCAGATGATTGCCAAAGGGCTGGACTTTCCCGATGTCACGCTGGTGGGCGTTATCAATGCCGATACCGCGTTGCATTTCCCCGACTTCCGCGCTGCCGAACGCACCTTTCAACTCGTCACGCAGGTCGCAGGCCGCACCGGTCGCGGCAAGCGCGGCGGGCGCGTGCTGGTGCAGACATTCAGCCCGGAACATCCGGCGATTCAAGCGGCCATGCACCACGACTACAAGATGTTCGCCGCTACTGAACTGCCACTACGCGAAGAATTTGGCTACCCGCCGTACGAAGCAATGATCCGTCTGGTTGTCCGCGGCCCGCAGGAGCAGCAGACGGAAACCTTCGCCGACCATCTTGCCGATGAGATCCGCGAAGCGATTTTAGAAAACCAGTTAGACGGCCGCGTACTCGGCCCTGCCGCCGCCCCATTGGCAAAACTCCGCGGCAAGTTCCGCTTCCACGCCCTGATCCAAGGCGCCGATGCGGACGAACTGCGTACGGCGGTCAAAACTGCTGCCAAAGACATTCAGCCGCCCGATGACGTGCAGTTTATTTTCGATGTAGATCCGCAGGCGCTGTTGTAGAGATTTGATCGTGCAATCGTCCAGATAATTTGTGTCAGCAAACCAGATTGAGAGGCAGACGTGAACAGCGACAATTCCAATCCGTATCAGAGCCCTGCGCAGGTTGCTGCCGGGTCCGTACAAAAAAAGTCGTCTTCTGCGGGTGCGGTGAAACATCCGTACCAGTCAGCCAGCGGGCTTGCGACTTTCACGATGGTGATGCTGGGGATTGGCATCGCTATTGACGTTTTATCTGCTGGTTCAAGTTACATGCAGATTCAGCTATTAGAACGGGCGCAACGTGGCGATCCTTATACCCAGGAAGAAGCTGACGCGAACGACATCCGCGAAGGAATTGTCGGCCTGACATCGTTAGGCTGCTACGTAGTGACCGCGGTCGGATTCCTGATGTGGTTCTACCGCGTGCATCGCAATCTGCCCGCGCTGGGCGCCACGAATCTGGACTACTCACCTGGCTGGGCGGTGGGCTCGTTCTTTGTACCCTTTCTAAATCTGTTTCGCCCCTACCAGGTGATGAGCGAAGTCTGGAAGCATAGTCGCGTGGGGCCAGAGTCCGGGGCAACTGCCTTGGTGGGAC
This sequence comes from Pirellulaceae bacterium, assembly GCA_965233625.1. GTDB lineage: Bacteria > Planctomycetota > Planctomycetia > Pirellulales > Pirellulaceae. Next base: position 3,202,222 of record OZ247499.1, on the reverse strand, counting down.
TATGGTGGGGCGCGTGGATTATCAACGGCGTTGCGGGACAGGTATCTTTCCGTTTAGGGCTCAACGCCGAATCGCTCGGAGACCTGATCGCCTCAACGTGGATGGACCTGGGATTATGCCTGATTTCCCCCATCGCAGCGCTACTAGCCATCAACGTCGTCCGCACCATCACACGCATGCAGGATGAACGCCACGAAAACATGGCCGCCAAAACCGCCCACGCCCAAATGACCGGCAGCAGGGCGTTCTATAACTGAAAAACGTGAAGCAGGCAGTTCTGTAGCGGTCTGTTCTTTCGGCTGGGCATGAGAAAAAGATAACCCCAGAAAAAGATAACCCCCGGCCTGGTTCGCCGACCCTTTGTCGCCGGCCCTCGCCAAGTGAAGTGACTGCTGCACGCTTTGGCACGCGATTCGCGTACTTCGATCTTTGGTTCGTGCTGTACCTGTGTATGGGGGGCTGATCATGTCGCTTATGCAGGTGCAGCGGGCTCTTTCGGGAGCTTTGCTAGACAATTTAAAGATTGAAAGGGGTTAAAGTGTCATTACCCACCATATTAAGCGGTAACCAGTCCCGGCGTTGGCTGGTCGCTTTCAGCGCGTGCTGCGCGTTTACCATTCAGTTTGCGGGTGAAGCCGCCGCCCAACAACCGCCGCCACCACAGCCGGATGTTCCTCAGGTGGAATTCACCGGCTTGAATCGTGGGCTGGTGCATGAAGCTTTTGCACAGCCGTATCATGGCAGCAGTCCGAACGTGCTTGTCGTGAAGGATCAGCCGCCGGCGCGGATTAATGAAACCCCGCCCGCCATCGGTCCGGGCAGCCGCGATTTCATCTGGATTCCTGGCTACTGGGGCTGGGAAGACCCTGAACAGCGGTTTATCTGGATCAGTGGCGTCTGGCGCCGTCCGCCGCTAGGAGCGACCTGGAACCCTGGCTTCTGGCAGAAAGTAACAACGGGTTACGCCTGGGTGTCGGGCTTCTGGTCGCAGGAGGATAACCTGCCGTTGTTCACAGAACGTCCACCGCGTGACCGTCAGGAAGATCGCGGCGAAGCGCCGAGTGAGCAGCACTTCTGGGCGCCTGGACACTGGGCTCCGCAGGGCGACCAGTTCGATTGGCAGGCGGGCTTCTGGGCACGTGGCCGTGAGAATCTGGTCTGGATGCCTCTGCAGTATCACTGGACGCCATCCGGCTACATCATGGTGCCCGGATACTGGGACTACGAACTGGAAGACCGCGGTGTACTCTTTAACCCGGTCGTGTTCAGTCAGACGGTAACCGCGCAGACACGGTACTCGCCAGAAACAGTCGTTCTGCTTGAGCAACTGCCGGTGCACCTGTTCGTGGACACAACCTACTGTCACTACTACTACGGTGACTACTACCAGACGCGGCTGCCTGACAACCGTTTCTTCGCGTGGTCACAGAATCGCCAGTATTACGACCCTCTGCAGGTGTTCTACCTGACCTTTCAGCAGAACCGGTTTAACACGTATCGCACACGTCATGCATACTTCCGCGATCATGCCGATCTGCGTCCCCGCCACACCTGGCGTGACGAACAGATCTGGCGGAAGCGTGGCAATGTGAGTGTTGGCGACGCACTGCTAAGCGCCGGCATCAACCTGTTGCTGGATGGCAACTACGGCCGCCGCGGCACGCAATTTTCGCGTCAGCCTGGACTGGTGAACCAATTCCTACGGCAGGGCAATCAGTTTGCCCAGGCGCGTGAGGATCGCCAGCGCCGGTATGCTCAAGCACGACAGGAAGACAACGCTGACCAGCGGAATCTTGCCCAGCGTGTGCAGCAGCTGGAACAACGTCAACGGGACCGTCTTCGCGAAGGTCCTCGCAATACCGCCAGTATTAACAACGCCAATGTTTCTGACGAAGCCAACGCCCAGTTAGACCGTCTGCGTGAGCAGCAGCAGAAGCTTGAAGAGCAACTGCGTCAGCAACCCGGTCAACGTGAATTGCAGGATGCCCGCGAACGCCTCATTCAGCAGCGTCGTGAGATGGAGCAGCGCATCCGTCAACGGACGGGCCGCGACCAGGACCCACGTCCGGAGAACCGCGACCCACGTGCGGAAGCGCCATCCGACGAGGCACGTCAGCAGCTAGAAGAGCAACGTCAACGCTTGCAGCAATTGCAGGAACGTCTACGTCAGCAGCCGGCACAACCCGGTCAGACTAGTGAACGTCAGCAGGAGGCAATCGAGCAACAGCGGCAACGCCTGCGTGAACTTCAGGAGCGGATGCGCGGGCAACAGCCCGGTCGTCAGACCCCTGGTGCTGCAGACAACCCCGCACGTAACGCGCTGCAGCAACAGCTAGAGCAGCGCGAGCGCCTGCAGCAGTTGCGGGAACAGCAACGTTCGCAGCCACAGCCCGGTCAGCAGCAGCGTGAAGCAGTGGAGCAACAAAGGCAACGGATGATTGAGCTGCAACAACGGATACGTGGGCAACAGCCTAATCTGCCGGGCCGCGGACAACGTAGCCCAACTCCGCAGCTGCCGCAGCGTTCTGCAGAGCCGCAGCGTCAGACGCCACGTTCGGCGAACCCGGCGTCAAATGCGGTGCAGCAGATCGAACGGACCCAGCAGCAACTGCGCGGTTCGTCTTGGAGTCCGCGCTCTAGTCAGCCGCGCGGTGCAGCGCCATCAAAGGGCGGAGCCGTATCCGGCGCCGCCAAGCAACTCCGTGCACTCGGCAAAGGCGCTAAATAACCAATGGTAGATGGGCCACGCCCGGAATTACGCAGCGCTAATTCAACACCCGCAGCAACTGACGCTGCGGGTGTTTTTTTTATGCTTCCGGGCTATTTCACTTCAAAGTTCTGTTCCGTGCTTTCCTTAGGCAGATCGACCGTAGTCCGATAGGGCGGGAACAGCGATTCCCCATCGGGCAGCGTTTCGCCATCGGCGCTGGTTTCGACACCCGTATAGCCACTTATTTCAACGTAGTAAGCGCCGCCCTGAACTCCCTTGCCGGCCGGGGTTGAATAGCTGCCGTTGACAATTTCAGCACCGCCGCCGGGGCCGGAATTGCCCTTGCCAGGATCAGGCAGGAATTTGATAAATCCCTTGGGCACAGGCTTTCCTTGAAAGGTGACTTGGCCATGTACATTGTAGATCAGCGGCCCGCTGGTTCCGCACCCCGCCAGTAGGCAGAGGGCGCCAGCCAGCACCAGACAGATAATAGGTAACCGGATCACCTGGGCAGTCCTCCAATCGGCAGACCATCGCTACGGCGGCCAAGCTGGCGGTATACGGTCAGGTCAATCACGTCTGGCACAAAGTGGACAGAGCCATCCACCATGCAGAATTGGGCTCCGCCGGGGTGATAGCTGCTGAAGCCGCGTGTGTCGTGAACGCCCTGGCCATCGTACAGGTTCATCTGGTCCTGGGTGCCAGCCAGATTACGTGGATAAGAACAGCCGTCCTGTTTAGCGCTGGCTCCCCATGCTGCGTTGCCGTAGCGGGTTTCCCCAAACATAAAGACATGGCTTGTACCATCGGTAACATCCGCCATGCGAATTTCTGATCCGGCGTAAAGCACGCCCGTTACGTACGAGGCACGTTCATTCGCAGCGCTGCATCCCGTGTTGCCACAGTCGGGCGCAGACCCGCCGCCACTGACGCCGAAGTACGAACTAAGCAGCGGATCCTGCCGGGCATCAGAGGGGCAACGGTACATCGATAGTGGCACAAGAAGGGCGTCGTTCGGCGCTGCCATCTGGTTCGAGGCGGCCTGAAACGGCACCGTTAGGTCAAACTGGTCGTGCAGATTCTCCTGCTCGGCGAAAGGAAGCACAAATACCGTCCACGGCGGCCCCTGCAACCCGCCCGAACGGCACCAGCTGCTGTTATTAGGAGTGCCGGGATTGCTGGATTCGAACCCCGGCGGGAACGCCCCTTTCGTATCGTGATGATTGTGCATCGCCAGCCCCAGTTGCTTCAAGTTGTTGCTGCAACTGATCCGCCGCGCCGCTTCACGCGCCGCTTGTACGGCAGGAAGAAGAAGGGCGACCAGCACTCCGATGATGGCGATAACCACCAATAATTCGACCAACGTAAAACCCGGTCGCCGGCATGACTTGGACATTGAGGAACCTCAGAAGTAGATAAAACTAGAATTGGATTGCAACATAAATCATGTCACTGCAGCTTCCAGAACAAAGTTCGTGGCAGTGGACCAGATTCGCCATTTCCGTGGATTTCAACGCGGTAAAGATTTCAACACGGTTAATATGCGCACCTACACGTAGGTAAAACCCTGCGGAATCTGAGATGTTGCGGCGCCCCCCAAAATAAGTGCATATTCTGCAGTTTCAGGCGAAAGCAGAGAGGCAGCCGCATGGGCTGAGGCGGTTCTGCAAAGAATGAACTTTCTGGCCCTTAAAAAAGCCGCCCACAGCCCTTACGCCGCCTAAATTGACGGCGTTTTAGATTTCTGTTTCTGCTATCATGCGCGACCAGCGTGGGCAAACTGCGTTGTTTTAATGGATTATGACAAGCTGAAATTGCGGAGACATACCGATGCGTTTACGCGAAATAGGTCTGTGGCTGATGGCGGGAGTTTTCGTGGCGGTCTGCGGTTGCGAGGGACCGGCGCCGCCTGCCAGCATTAGCTCGAAGCCGCGTGAGCAGCAGCCTGCGAAAACGGTGCAGAAGGTCGAAGACGGTGGCGGCGTGCCCAACTTCGGCGGCGGCCGCAAGGCTGTTAGTCTGACGCCGCCCAAACAGCCTACGCCCGCCGTCCCGGCAGGTGTGCCGACACTTGCGCCCGCGCCAACACTCGCGCCGGTTCTGGCGCCGGAAGTTGCTGCGGAATCAACACCAACGGTGGCTTCGCCCACGGTGCTGAAAACCGATGATGAACCGGCCGCAACCGGCATTTCGCAGGAACTGATAGAAAAGGCGGGGCCATCTGTCTTCGACAGTTCTTCTTCCGTGATTGAAACTGCGGGGGAACCCGCGGACGACACCGTGCTTGCCAAGGCGCCGGAAACGCCCGCAGTGGAAGCAGCAGCAGATGCACCGGAACAGGTTGCTCTGAAGAACGAATCGTGGCCCACCTTCCGCGGACCACATGCCGACGGCATCGCCCACGAAAGCGGCTGGTCTACTGAATGGCCTGCTGCGGGTTTGAAGCAGGTCTGGCAGAAAGAGATCGGCACCGGCTTCAGCAGCATCGCCGTCGTGGACGACCGCCTTTATACCATGGGCTATGAAGGTGGCAACGACGTCGTGTTCTGTTTGAATGCGGACAGTGGCGAAGAAATCTGGAGCAAAAAGTACGCGGCGCCGCTGGTCAACAACCTGCATGAAGGCGGCCCCGGCGCCACGCCGACCGTTGACGGAGATCACGTTTACACCTTCAGCCGCGATGGACAACTGCACTGCTTCAAGACCAAGGACGGAGAGCAGGTCTGGAAACGCGAATCGGCCAAAGAGGCGGAAGTGAAGCAACCCGAGTGGGGCTTCACCTCTTCACCTTTGATTGTTGACAACATGGTGATTGTCGATGCCGGCCGGGTGATGGCGTACGACAAGAAGACCGGCGCCCCGGTCTGGCAGAGCATGAAGTTCCGGCCCGGCTATGGGACGGCTGTGCACTTTGAACACGATGGCAAGCGTTATATCACCGTGCTGAATAACGATGCCCTGGTCGTGCTGAATCTGGAGGACGGCAAGAAGGCGGCGACATATCCGTGGACCACCAAGTACGTCACCACGTCGACAACACCTGTGGTCAGCGGCAATAAGATTTTCATCTCGACCGGATACCGCCAGGGTTGTGCGTTGCTTCAGTTCACCGGCAGCCAGTTGAAGGAAGTGTATGTCAACAAAAGCGTCAGCAATCACATGGCCAATTCGATCTTGTGGAAAGGGCATCTGTACGGGATCGACGGCAACTCGCATTCGGCCCGCACCTGTAAGCTGGTGTGCGTGAATCTGGAAACGGGCGAGCAGTTGTGGAGCCAGCGCGACTATGGCTGCGGCACGGTGCTGATCTCGGGCGGAACGGTCCTGGTGCTCAGCGATAAAGGTGAACTGGCGGCAGTCGAAGCCAGCCCGAAAGGTTATAAAGAAATAGCCCGCGCGCAGATTCTGGAAGGCAAATGCTGGACACCGCCGGCAATGCTCGATGGCCGCGTTTACGCCCGCAACGCCGCCGGGCGCCTGGTCTGCGTGCAACTTCCTGAGAAATAGTCTGAACCGTTAGGAACCGCCCGATGCCGCTGCCGCGTGTCTTAGAGCCTGAAGTGATGGACTCGTTTGAAGAGGCCACCGCTTATGACGAGATGGACCATTCAGGCGTCAACCAGCTGTTTGTGGATGACTTCCTGGCAACGGGCAGCAGCGGCGACATTCTGGATCTGGGCACCGGCACCGCCCAGATTCCCGTCCTGCTGTGCAAAGCCTGCGAAGACTGCCGGGTGCTCGCCGTGGATATGTCTGCGGAGATGCTGGACATCGCGCATTACAACGTGGCGCTGGCGGATCTGGAGCAGCGCGTGGTGCTGGATCGCGCAGACGCGAAGCAGATGCCGTACGAAGACGAAGCCTACGACGCGGTGATTTCTAACAGCATTGTGCATCACATTCCCGAACCGTCCGCTGCAATTGCTGAAGCCGTTCGGATCTTAAAGTCCGGCGGCCGGATCTTCTTCCGCGACCTGCTGCGGCCGGACACGACCGAAGAAGTGCAGCGCCTGGTGCAGCTTTACGCCGGTAAAGAAACGGACCATCAACGGCAGATGTTTGACGACTCGCTCCGCGCGGCGCTGACGGTGGAAGAAGTACGTGAGATCGTAACCAGCCTTGGCTTCCCTGCGGAATCTGTCACCGCCACAAGCGACCGGCATTGGACCTGGTCCGCCGTAAAACCATGAGCGGTGAAGAAGTGACCGCGGAAGCAGATAAGGCGGAAGAAGCGCCGCATGAAGCAGAACATACCGCGCCGCCGACCGCCGCCCAGCAGCAGGAAGCTAAACAATATGGCCGGCTGCGTCTGACGGGCTATGTGCTGTCGCAGCTTGTCGATTTTGCATTCATGCTAACGTTCACTTTTCTACTTGCCCGGCCGCTGGACAACTGGCTTGCTTCCGTGGGCGTTGCGCCGATGTGGCTTCGGCTGCTGGCGTTTGCGGTCATTCTGGGCGGGTTGAACACGTTGGTCACGCTGCCGCTTACATGGTGGAAGGGCTACTGGCTGGAGCATCGTTTCAAACTCAGCCGGCAGTCGATGGCCGCGTGGTTGCGTGATCGGGTGTTGCAACTGGTGCTGGCGACGGTGTTCGGCCTGGCGGCTGTTGCGGCGCTGTACGGGATGATCTGGTATGCCGGACCTTACTGGTGGCTGGCTGCGGCCGGGGCGACGTTTGCCGTAAGTGTGCTGCTCGGCCAGTTGATGCCCGTGCTGATCCTGCCGCTGTTCTATAAAGTCGTGCGGCTGGAAGATGAAGAACTGGAACGCCGCTTTGAAAGGTTGGCCGCCGGAACGGGCCTGCAGATCGAAGGCGTGTATCGCATGGAGATGAGCGCGAAAACGTCGAAGGCCAACGCGATGCTGGCCGGGCTTGGCAGCACGCGGCGTGTGATCCTGGGCGATACGCTGCTCGACAAGTTTTCGCCCGATGAGATCGAAGTGGTGCTGGCGCACGAGGTCGGCCATCACGTCTACAAACATCTGCCCATCATGGTGGTGATGGGGCTGTTCGCGTCCGCGGCAAGTTTCTTCCTGTGCGATGTGATGCTCCGCCTGTCGGCGCCAGTGACAGAAGCTGGCGCCACGGACTATGCGAATCTGCCCGTTTACTTCCTGCCGGCCATCGCGCTGGTGGCTTCTGTTTTCTCGTTACTTATGGGGCCGTTACAGAATACGCTGATGCGATTTTTTGAACGGCAGTGCGATCGCTACGCATTAAACCGCACGGGGCTGCAAGATGCTTACCGCTCGGCGTTCCGCCGGCTGGCGCAGCAGAACAAATCGGACCTGGACCCGCACTGGCTGGAAGTGGCTTTGTTGCACGATCATCCGCCGGTGGAAGAGCGAATTGCGATGGCCGATGACGTGGCGACCAGTTAGCCGCGACGCGAATCAAAGATCACCGCGCAAGCAAAAACGGCGCGGCCGCTCCGTTCTGATCCGAAGCAGCACGCGCCGTGTAGAGAGTCCGCGGCGTTAAGAACTGCGAGCGTTACTCACGTTCGACCGTAACTTCCAGCGGGTCGGCCCACTGTTTGAATTCCGCCGTGTAGTACAGGTAGGCTCGCGAGGCGGGCGCCGTGTAGCTGCCGGGGATTTCTGCGACAAGCGGTAACGAGAAAGTCTTCTTCGCCTTTGGCGCCAGAGAACGCCAGTAGAAGGCAATCTCGCGGCCATGCAGTTCGTAGTAATCAATCTCGCCCTTCTCGACCAGCTCATCAAGCTGCTTGGAGTTCGCTTCCAGACCGGCGGGGATGCCGGTGATGGCGGTTGTCATCGGCTGCCCTTTTTCCGTGATGTTTTCAAGCTCGATGTCCAGCATCACGGTTTCGCCTGCGGCAACGCGGCCTGCGGCCAGCGTGTTGGTCAGCCGCACCGGGCACTCGTCGCTGTTGGCCGGTTTCAGCGTGCGATACTTGACGCCCAGTGAGAACGGCAGGTTGTTGTCGCCCGTGATCGAAAGTGACAGATCATTGTCACCCGGTTTCAGGCTTTCAACAAAGCCGGTCATCACAATGGCGCCTTTTTCACCTTCTGCGAATTTGCGGCGGTCGATGACCTTTCCTTCGCGACGGATCACAATCTCACCGGCTGCAGTCGTGCGGCGGTTCTGATCGGCGAATTCAACCAGCGCCTTGAGCGCCAGCACGGTCGCCTGCGTGGAACCAAAGCCGCCGTTGCCCTGACGGGAATCGACAAGCCACTGCACGGCCAGGTCCGAGTTCTCTGCAAAGTCCTCGTTCTTCAGCCACGCAAGCGCCGCCAGCGCGGTGGTTTCCACCGTCAGCGAATGACCGCCGCTGCGCGTGATCGAACCGTTCGTGCCCGTCAGGTGACCATCTTCTTCTTGCAGCCCGGCGAGCTTCTTGAGCAGCTCGTTGCCGGCGGCAGCATGCTTCTTGATGTTCAACGCGGCGCCGGCCGCCAGTGCGATGAGGTACGGATCTTTCGAGTTACTGGCGGCCTTCAACGTCGCCTTCAACTCTTTATCAACATCCGTGCGACCTGACTCGGTAAGCGCCCAGACGATATACGCGTTGGTGATTTCCTCCGGGGCGCCGCCGAAGGAATCGAGCGCGCGTTTGTTCCGCAGGAAGCCGCCATCGCCATCGCGACGGCTGAGCAACCAGGCCGCTGTACGGTCAACCATCTTCTGATCGACGTCCCAGACCTCGCTCATATCGCGGAACTCCATCAGGCCGTAGGCGGTCAGTGCTTCGTGCCCCGGATCTCCGCCAAACCATTCGTAACCGTGCTTGGGCGACTCGAAGCCGATCAGCTTCTCGTAGCCTTTCTTCAGCAGTTCCTTGGCCCGGCGTGTTGCTTCCGGCGCCGCGATGTTGTGTTGCTGCATGTACTGCAACGCCAGAATGTTGGGATAGTTGGAAGAAGAAGTCTGTTCAAAACAACCATGCGGCTCGCGGAGAATCGCCTCCACGCCCTGCTGCAACTGCGAGAGGGAAGAAGGATACACCGAGAGCGAAGCTTCTAGCGAACCCGGTGTCCAGCTTTGCGGCAACCGCAACAGAATTTCGCGTTGCCCCTTCAGGCGGCCTGCCAGCGATTGCTCCACCGGGAATCCGGCTGGCATGATGGTTACTTCGCGACGGATGGCGTCGCTGAGCTTGCCGCCTTTGCCGGTCAGTTCCACAAACGCTTCGCCCGGATTGTTGCCCGCCTTGAGCCGGAAGAAACGGCGGTCGCGTTTCGCAGCCTCGAGCGCGAATGCCTGCGAGGGATTCTCGCTGGTCAGTAGCCCGCTGTGCTCCATCGCCAGTTCAATATCCAGCTTCCCGCCCGAGTCATTGCTGACAGCAACAGGCAGGTCCACGGTATCGCCCGCCGTCAGTTCCAGTGGCATCTTTGGTTCGATGCTGAACGGGATGCGCGACACAATCTGCGTAGAAGACTCGCCCAGCCGGCCATTGCCATGCGCGGCTGCTTTCAGGTTGAACGAAGTCACGGCAGCCGACAGTTCAAACTCGAACTTGGCCTGTCCCTTCTCATCCGTGATCAGCAGCGGATTCCAATAAACCGTTTCCGTGAAGTCGCTCCGCACGGCGGGATCGTCACCGGGCTTGAACTTATGAGCATACTGACGGACTGGCAGCTTGAGCTTGTCGTACGCCTTCTCATACAGCTTGGAGAGCTGCATCAGCCGGTTCATATCGCCGCGTGCTGCGGACAGCTTCATCGCCGATTCAATCGCGGTCAGTCCTTGCGGATTCGCATAGCGTTGGGGAGCTACGCGTTCGAAGTCTTCGAACAGCATCAACTGCCGGACGGGGGCAATCCGCTTTGCGAATTCCACTTCACCGAACAACCGCCCGTTCCGCAACTGCGGAATGAAATCGTGGTCGGCGAAGTCCAGATCCTTCACGGCGAAGGCTACGATGTCGTCATTGGCGTCGAAACGCTTGAGCTTGACCGGGTCCAGTCCTGCGCCGAATCTGTTATCAAAATAGAAGTGATCCACCTTTGCGCCGAGCCAGATTTCATCGCCGAGGTTCAGCTTGTCAAATTCGTTGAATTCACGTCGCCTGCCTGCCCAGCGGTGTGCGATACCAAAGTCGTCGTAGCCGGAATTCGGCTCGACCGAAGCAAATAATTCGGCGGCCGTACTATGGCTTACGACATCCGGTTCAAGGTTCGACCGGAAGCCTGCCAGTGCGACTTCGCCATTGGTCTTTACTTCGGCAGATGTCCACCATGCCCCCACCGCCAACACCAGCGTGGCGGCGGCCAGCGCAGGCGCCCAGTATCTTACGCCGGCGGATAGCTTGAAGATGGCAAGGATCACCAGCATCAGGATGAGACCGGCGCCGGCGGCCAGACAGACCAGCCCCAGACGGCGGATGTCGGCCTGCCGTTGCATCGCCAGGCTGCTGACACCTGCCAGGTAGCCGCGCTGTACCTCGGGCAGGTTGTCGTACAACGCGGGGGCGTCGCTGTCGCCCGCAGCAGCGGCCAGCAGCTTCCCTTTTCCAGCGTCTTCGCCGGCGGCTTTCACATCGGCTGCTGGCTTTTCGACAAACTTGCGCCAGCCCTGCGTGCCTAGCAGCATATCCAGTGCGGCGGCGGCTTCTGGCTTGGGGCCGAGGAAGAAGTTAGCGTCTTCCAGATCTTCCGCCTTCTCAATCTGGCTGGTCAGCAGGAAGTAGGTCTGCATCCCGGCGGTTTTATCGTCCGCCAGGTTAAGCACCGAGTCGTCCACCACTGCAACGCCCAGGACTGCCGATGGTTGCGGCTGGTTCTGTTCGTTGCGGACGGTGACTGAAACTGACACCTTGTCACCCGGTGCGTAAGCTTCCTTCACATCGCTGGTAGTGATCGAAAGCCGCTGCGAAGGCCGCCGGAAGACCAGCCGTTCGGCAATTGGCTTGGGCGGCTTTACGCTGTAATCGTAAACGGTCACACGCACCACACCGGCTACGTTTACCGGCAACGGCAGCTTGAGCAGGGTGGGTTTGTTCTTCGTCATGATGTGGCTGACACGACCGATAGAAACACCACGGCAGGTAGCGGAAACGGCAATAGGCGCGTCGTCGCGTTTGGACTGCAAAGTAAACAGCAGGGGCTGACCGGCTTCAAAAATGCCTGCACCTGTATTGAGCGTCAGAAACTGATCTTCGCCTGGTGCAGGAAGATCGAACCGCTTTTCCTCGTCATCCTGCTTCACGACCAGCGTGTATTGCTGCTTCTTACGGGGCCGTACGGTGAAGTGCCCGCGGCCTTCGTGGGTGGTTTTCACTTCGGCAATGGCTTGGCCGTCGCGGTCAACGACTGTGCCTTCGATATGCACCGGTTTGTTCTGCGGGTCGTACGCATGGAAGTAGATGCGGTTGTTCAGTCCGTTGACGATTTCACCGCCTTCAGGATAGAAGTCAACGCTGTACTTGCCGGTGTTAATGGGCACCTGCTTTGAGATGGTTTCGCGGGCGCCGCCATCGTCCACGGTTACCGCCAGAGTAGCGACGCCGTTTTCGATTTCGGCAGGTAGATCGAATTGCACCTGATAGGCGCCGTTGGCGCCGGTGGTAGCAGCGCTTTGTTTCAGCGCGACGGGTGCGCCATCGACGATGGCCTGGATGGTCAGCTTGGCGTTGGCCGCGGGGCCGCCCTCTGCGCGTGTGGCGGCAAAATCAGCCATGACGGTGTCACCCGGCTGATAGCTGTCGCGGGTGAATTCCAGTTCTTTCTTTAGGCGTGGCGCCCGGTACTTCTGCACGACGAAGCTTTTTTTCTGCTCTTCGAATTCCTTCTGCGGACTACGCACCACCAGCGTGTAACTGCCGCCGGGCAGATTGGGCTGAATGTTGAAAACGCCGTTGCCCACGCCGCGCTGCGTGTAACCCGACAACTGCGATCCGCTGATGGGGGCACCATTGGGGCCTAGTACCTCGTAGGCGACTTGCAGTTCACGGCTATCGCGTAGTCCGCCGCGCGACAATGTGAGCGAGCGGTAGAGAACGGTTTCGCCCGGACGGTAGATGGTTTTGTCGAGCGAGAGATGCGTTATCCGCTGCACCTCTTTTACCTTCAGCGGCGCGGTGAATTCACCAGCATTGCCGGGCGTTTCCACTTTCAGTTCGCCTCTGCCCAGCACTTCGCCGCGGGGCAGCCGAATGAAAGCGACGCCGTGCACGTCGGTCGCGGTCTGGCCGGCGACAACGATGTCGCCTTCACCATTGACAACGCGGTACTTCACGGGCGCCTGGCGGGGCTGCCCATCTACGGCGGTGGTGGTTACATGGAAAGTGTTCTCTGCATCCGGCGCCAGTTCCGCCGGACCTGCCACGACCAGCCGTAATTGGGTGTCGCGAAGATCTTCGACCTGGGCTTTAAAATTCTGCGGTTGAAACAGACCGCCGGCGCCGAAGTACGAATATCCGGTCACGGCGACCAGCACCCCTGCGACCGCCAGCACCAGTGCATTCAGCGGCCTGGCCCAAGTCTTACGCGATTGCCGCTGCGGCGACGGCTTGCTGCGCGTGGTGCTGGTGGCCGTACCGGAAGGCTCCTCCGTAGCGGCCTGTTGGATGCTTTCGGCCAGATCTGCCGGCGGCGTCTTCAGTTCCACTGGCGGAGCTTCCAGCCGGGCGGCTTCGGCCAGTAGATCGCATTGCTGCTTGACGTTTTCAAAGTCGGCGGCAAGCTGCTCGTCGGTGGCGATCCGTTCGCGAAGCGCTGCTTCGGTGGCTTCGTCTAACAGGCCGTAGTGCAATTCCCACAAATCGTTGGGCGTGTGATCCTCGGGAGTGGGATCGTCCGGCATACCATTGCTGGTTGAATCTTGTGCGTTCATGTTTCCTGGTTTCTTCAAGTGTGTGTTGGGTTACGACTCGATGGCGCTGCGTAGCTGCGTGATGGCGCGCCGCATGCGTGTCTTGACGGTGCCGGTGGGCAGGTCCAGGGCGACGGCGATTTCTTCGTAGGTCATGTCTCCGTTCTGCCGCAGCAGGAAGACTTCCTGCTCCTGCGGCCGGAGCTGCTTCAGGGCATCGCGAAGCTGCTGGATTTCTTCGCGCTGCTGGACCACCTCCTCAACGGGCGGCTGTGGGCTGGCGACCATGCGTTCTCCTTCGGCTAGATATTGACGCTTGCGCCGCCAGGCAGTGGTGCGCATGTCGCGGGCGGCGTTCACGGCGATGCGGAACACGCATGCCCGTAGATTGCGGATGCCGTCCAGGCTTTCACGCCGGCGCCAGCATTTCACAAACGTTTCCTGCAACGCATCGTGGGCGTCGTCACGATCGCCCAGCATGCAGAACAGCGTTCCGAGTAGCTCACTTTGACATTGCGCAAAAATAGCGGCGAGCGGATCAACCCGCGGTTCAACCGGGGTTCCGTCGTGGGTGGCTTCGCATGGCAAGCTGTTTCGGGTAGCTTCGTTCATGGTGTTCAGCCTAAAGACGAAGCCGCCGCGCCATTAGATTTGCTCCGCAAGAGAAATTTTCCCGGAAGAACCGCCAGATTGCTGGGTATACGACGATTTCTGCGAAATCTGATCTATTTCCAACGAATCCGGATTTTCAGAGCAACTTTTGCGGCGCCACGTGGTTAGGAGGGTACGTCGCCTTCTATCAACCCACCTCATAAGAAGGCCCAAAAACCAGATAAGGGGGTTCTATACCCGACGGAGACGCCGGAATCAGCAACGGGTCTCAAAAAGAAGCCAGTGGTTTGCCTGCTAGCAGCGGACCGGCGTTTGCCGGAAGGGCTCTCCACTGGCTTCCTTTTGAAACCCGATCTACTTCTTATTTTCTACCCAGTATGAAGGGCGAGTGGCGAAGTTTTGTGCTTCGCCAAACGGCATCTGGGTGTCTCGAGGTTGAACAGCGTTCCAGTAGTATATTGAATCCGCTGCAGTTTGGGGCGGAAAAAAACGGTTCCTGTCTCAATCTTTCGGGGAATTCCTGATGCGAAGTCTGGTTTGCGTATCTCTCGCGGTGGTGAGTCTGCTGGCATTCGTATGTTCTTGTGCACCAAGCCTTTATGCTCAAGACCAAGCGACGCCGGCTTTAACGGAGATCAGCGGGCGTTGGTCGCAGGATGCGAAAACAAAGCTGTACTACTATCGCGACTCACAGCCTCGCGACCTGTTTTCGTACCATATGAAGGACTCGAACAAAGACGGCATCGCCAATGTGCGGCTCACGCACGACAAGCAATTTCTGACCATTTACAGTCAGGGTTACCCGAACCATCCAACGGCCGTGTTCCCCAACTCTGGCAACCCCAATCGCATTGCGGTGCAGAAATTCCGCTTTAAGCTTCCGTTAAATCCGCAATATACGGACCGCATCATGCGGCTGCCGATGGGGCCCATCGGAGTGGCCCTCAACGGTGTCGTGTTTTTCAATCCGTTTGAAGTTGGCGGAATGAACGCCGTGGCAGGCTATTCTGAAGTGTGGCTGGACTCCTGCTGTGGCCATCCGCAGCAGACGGGCGTTTACCACTATCACAAGTATCCATCGTGCGTGAAGAGTCCGTTCAGCGACGATGGCAACCAGCATTCGCCCGTGCTTGGCTTTGCGTTTGACGGCTTCCCGATTTACGGCCCGTTTGAAAGCAAAGACACGATGGCCCGCGACTTAAAGGGCGATAACGCGTTGGATGTCTGCAACGGACATTCCGACCCTATCCGCGGCTACCATTACCATGTGACGCCTGGGCGGTTCCCCTATATCATTGGCGGATATCATGGCAAGCCAGAGCCTTCCAACAACTTTGGTCTTTCTTCAAGCCGCAGCGGTGCGATTAAAGATAACGCAACGGGCAAAAGCGACCGCATCGGACGCGTGCTGAAGGAAGTTCGTCCCGGCACTGCAAAACGTGGCGGCAAGCATCAGATTCAGATGGAGCTAGACCTGCGAGCCGACCCGCGCGGTGTGCCCGCCGGCGCCCCCGCGTGGATGCAGATCGGCCCGTTTGAAGCGACAGATATCAAGCGGCAGGGGAACCGCATTACCGGCGTGATCGACATCCCGGAAGATGCCTCCGCCGGCGCCATGCTGGACTGCCATATTGAATTCAAGGCGCAGCGTCGCGGCCCGCGCGGCGTGGTCTATGTAGTGGTCTACAAAAAGAGTTACGCCTTCCGCGTGGTGAAATAGCCTGCGGGCAACGGCTTGCAGGCTGCGTCACCGGCGGCATCGGGCGAAGTGATTGGCGCCGCCTACTTGACGTGGATTCTCAGCGCTTCATATTCGTGGTTATTGCGGCGCCGCAGTCGAAGTGCGCCGGACTTTTTAACTTTGAATAGGAGCCGATCCATGTCGATGGGCCGTGCGAAAATTACTGTCGTTGGCGCCGGGAATGTGGGAGCCACCACGGCTCACTGGTGCGCTGCTGCCGAGCTGGGCGACATTGTGCTGGTTGATATCCCCGCCGCCAAAAAGATGCCCATGGGCAAAGCGCTGGACCTGATGGAAGCGTCGCCGATTATGGGCTTCGACTCCAATATCACCGGCGCCACGGACTACGGCCCGACAGAAAATAGCGACGTGATCGTCGTCACGGCAGGTATCCCGCGTAAACCCGGCATGAGCCGCGACGACCTGCTTAGCACCAACGCCAAGATTGTGGCGTCCGTGGGTGAAGAGATCAAAAAGAGCAGCCCCAACGCCACCATTATCGTGGTCAGCAATCCGCTGGACGCCATGGTGCAGCAGATGCTGAAGACCACCGGCTTCCCCGCCAACCGCGTGATCGGCCAGGCGGGCGTTCTGGACACCGCCCGTTACCGCACCTTCCTGGCGATGGAACTGGGCGTGAGTGTCGAAGATGTTTCGGCCCTGCTGATGGGCGGCCACGGCGACACGATGGTGCCGATGCCAAGTTGCACCAGCGTGGGCGGCATTCCTGTCACCCGCCTGATGGACCGCAGCCGGCTGGATGAAATCGTCGATCGCACCCGCAAGGGCGGCGCGGAAATCGTCGGCCTGCTGGAAACCGGCAGCGCCTACTACGCACCAGCCGCCGCCTGCGCCCAGATGGTGGAAGCCATCGTCCGCGACAAAAAGCGTGTGATTCCATGCGCCGCCTACTGCGACAGCGAATACGGCGTTGGCGGCTACTACGTCGGCGTGCCCGTAATTCTCGGCGCCGGCGGCGTCGAGAAGATTCTGGAACTGGAACTGGACGAAGAAGAAAAGTCCGCCTTCGATCACAGCGTGAATGCTGTAAAAGAACTTGTCGCAACGATGGACAAGTTGATGGAAGGTTAGTCCAGAAAGAGTTGCCAGCCCTCTCCGTTTCTGCGGGAGAGGGCGCCGGTTGCGGTGGCTGAAGTTTCCTTCACAGGGTTAGTCATCGCGGCGTGGCGGCTTGCGGTTCTGCTTCTTCTGCGAGTTCTGGGCTTTATTCTTTAGTCGTCGCTTGACGGAGCCTTTGGTGGGCTTCGTCTTCTTGCGTACGGTCGGGCGGATCGCAGCTTCTGCTATCAGGTCGCGAAGTTTGTTGGTGCAGTCGGCCACGTTGCGGCCCTGATCGCGGAACCGCTGACTGTGAATTACGACTTCACCTTCGCTGTTCATACGACGGGCGAACTTTTTAACGAAGCGGTCGCGCACCTCCTGGGGCAGCGATTCGCATTTCTGCACTGCCCAGTGCAACGTGGCCTTCGTGTTGAGTTTATTCACATTCTGGCCGCCCGGTCCGCCACTGCGTGCGAATGAGAAGTTCAGTTCTTTTAGCGGGACTTTCAGCTTGTCGTTGATGACTAACATGGTTTGACTCTACTTCTAACAATGGGTCCGGCTACAAAGACGCATCCGCCGCGGCTATTTTTCAGGCGTCTGTTCTTCATCTTCGGATTCGACGGTGTCCCGTAGCGTAGCAATCACCAGGCGAAGCCGGTGCAGACGTGGCCCGAAGACGCCTTCGCGTTCATCAATCTCGAAGCCCCGCGTTTCGAACAACTGACGCACTTCTGGCAGCATGAACGTCAGGTAGAACATGACAAAGTGCGGCCGGATCAGCAGGTTGCGCACATGCATCGCAAAGTTAAAGCCACGGGCCAGCCAGTACACAGGCGAAACCAGCGACGGCCGGTAGCCTGTTAGAAACACGAACTTGCCGCCGGGCTTAAGCACCTTGGCGATCTGGTCAACAAAGGCTGGTCCGTCTTTCACCAGCACGTGCCCGTTGGCGCCGAAGCTAACGGCCAGATCGAACTCGTTTTCAAAGGGCATATCGAGGGCGTCGCCACGGACCAGTTCAAGCTCTGCCTGGCCAGGAAACGCCGCCAGCTTCTCCCGGCAGACTTCCAGCATACCAGCCGACATATCAATGCCCGCCAGTCTTCCCGCAACAAGCGGCCGCAGCATCTGCAGCCCGGCGCCGGTGCCGCAGCAGATATCCAGGGCAGAACCAAACGGCGCCTGCGGCTGCAACTGCGCGGCGACATCCTGCAGGACAAAGTCTGGCGTGCGGAAGGGCGTGTAATCGAACTTTGGCGCCAGCAGATCGTAACCGCGTTCTGTGGAAGAAAGGGCCTGCTGGGCAAGTTCAAAGAAGGTTGGACCTTTACGGTGGAACATAACGGCTATTTTAGCCCGCCACACCGGGGTTTGATATCAGGGCGCATGCCTTGGCGCTATTCAACCGTTACGACCTGACCGGGCACGTTATAAACAGGCGGCTCGACCGAAACTGGACCGCTGCCTTCGTCAATCATGGTGCGGTTACCACCTGCGCTTTTAGCCGCGCGGATACCCTTGAGAAGTCGCGCGAAAATCTTATCGGGTGAGTCGGTGACCACGACTTCCGTCACCGCACAGCTCGTGCGCATGATGAGGCTAACATCGTCGATTTCAAACGTGGTATTCATGACAGTCTGCCGCATGCGTTCCGCAGCGCTGATGCCGTTACGCGGCCCGGTGTCGCCCAGGAACAGTACAAACATCTGCCCGCCGAACCTGCAAGTGCGGTCATAGCCGCGGTGTTTACGGCGGAGATTATCCAGATACTGCCCGAAGGCGGCGATAACGCGGTCGCCGTTGCAGTTGCCGACCTTCGTATTCACGGCCTCAAAGTCATCAATATCAAACGCCGCCAGGCTAAGCATCCGCTGACCACTTGCATTGTCGCGCGACCAGTTCTGCATCAGCACTTCCAGCCCCGTGTGGTTGTAGAGCGACGTTAACCTGTCGAACAGCATCGGGCGGTCGACATCTTCCAGCCGCCCTTCGTGCCGCATGATAATGTCCAAGGAATGGTGCATCATGTCACGCAGCTTGTGCGTGGAGTCAATCATTTTCTGCAGCAACGCATGGAACGCCTCAGGATTGTCCGCCGTTCCGTCGACCAGCGCCGTGTTGCCTTCCTGCGCGCTTTGCATCTGCTCTTCAAGCAATGCGTTCATACGTTTAGCAATGCCTTTGTAGGGCGCCTTCTCTGGCGACTGCTGACTTATTTCTGCTGTGTTTTCCGTCTGCCGTTCGATCCAGTCGCGGGTAAGCACTTGTGCTTCTTTATTCAACGCATCGATGCCCGCCTGATTACCGTCTGCAATCAGCCTCCGCAATTGCTGCTCTAAATCAAAGAGATTCTGACGCAGTTCGCCAATATCTAACTTCAACACCTCCGCCGCCGCCTCGACAAATGAATTGGCCTCCAGACCTGCACCTTGCAATTGTTTCTGCCAGCTACGCGGCAAGTCTTCCAGCGTAACGCCTTCAACGGGCTCTTCTTCGGGTTCGGGCGTTTCTGGTTCTACCGGCTGTTCTGGTTTTATGAACTGCATTTCCTGCTGTTGCGGCGTAGCGGTCCCGTCGTCGCCTTCCACCACAATCGTGGGAGGAGGCAACCGCAGGCGCCAGTCCAGGAAGACCGCCAGCGCAAAACCCAGCGCCGTGTTGGCCAGTGCGATGGTTAAAACCAGAAGAACCAAAACGTCTCCAGACACCCTTTGCAAGATTGTTCCGCAAATACTCTATAACCCGGCAATAGGCCAGCGTATGAACGGAATTCCTGGACCTATTGACTCCGTTAACAAACGTAGCTTTTTAATAGTCGATGGTCCCGGCAACGCTTTGCGGATCTTCTCATGGGTTGTTCAAGATGGCCGCGATGCCCGCTTTGTGGTCCGGGTATTTGAAGACGGGACCGATTTCGCGAACCAGCTTGGCGTTACTGATCCGTTTATCGCTGCCGGCGCGAGCGGCGGCGGGAGAGCCTGCGGGTGGTTGGGTAAACTGTGGTGGCGGCGTCTCCGCCTGGCGGGCGACCTCTTCGTAATACTCGCGGCGCAGCACCGGGTTGCCGTCGCTGACGTTGTACAACCTTGGCGCCGTCGTTTCGTCAAAGTCCATCCCGGCTAACTGCTGCACGAGACGGGCTGCGTCTTCAACGTGAATCAGATTCAGATAGCCTTGCGAGGGCACCGGCAGCGGGTTGCCCGCTTGAAGATCCTTCAGCCGCGGCAGCCGCCCAGGACCATAAATTCCCGCAAGTCTCAATATTATGCTGCGAGATGCGAATACACTTGCGGCAATGGCCTGTTCCGCAGCGAGGCAAGCTTTTCCCCCCTCGCGAACCGGATTACATGGCGCCTGTTCGTCCACCCACGAACCATCGTCCTGGGCGAAAACGCCGGTGGAACTAATGTAGATCAGGCGGCTGACCTGTACAGCGTCGAGTGCATGCAGAAGGTTTTTAAGTCCATCTACATACACTTCGTCGATAGACTTGTCGCTGCTGCGGTCAAAACCAACCGCAAACAGCACGGTGTCCGCCGCCGGCAGATTGCCCAGCGAAGCAGGGTCGGTAACGTCGCACTGCACCGCGCGGATGCGGCCGGCCGACCACTCGCTGGCGCGTCGTGCGCTGCGGGTGGTGGCAAATACCGTGTCTCCGGCGTCAAGCCACAGATCCGCCACGCGTTGCCCCAGATAACCACAGCCAACAATCAACTTAGACACAAGGCTTCCTCACTAATTATTAAAAACCGCTAGGGAAATCTGACCCGGCGGTGCTTGTTTTACGTATAAACTAAAGGGTACATCCGCCGGGATATCCCGGCAGGGTAAGGTTTGGCTGGCAGCAAAAACCTGCCGCTTGTAGCACATCTGGCAGAACCAATTCGCCCGATGAGGTGTTAAACCCTAAAATACAGCCGCGCCGCCTTTCTGGTCCTTTATAATCAAAGTGGCGCCTCCAGAGGTGCAGTAGCCTCTGTCCCGTCGATACCACCTGCCACTCAACCCTTCTCCAACACAACTCCCACCAACCCGGAATATAGTCAGTCACCATCAGTCGCAGCCCGATGCGTCTTTGTCCTTCATGGAGCTAAAAGTATGAGACGGTTCTCTTCGCGCAACACCCTTCTACTAGCAGCAGGACTCTGCCTGTTTGCACTTCCGGCCCTGGCACGTGGCGAAGAGAAGCCCGTTGCAAAGATTGATTCGACCGTGGAAGACATAAAACCACGGCTGAAAGAAATCTTTGCCGGTGACACACCCAAGTCAGTGGAAGAACTTAAGGCGATGGAGTCCCACGTCCAACGCCTGAACGCGAAGATCTCTGCAGCAACGGTCGGTGTACGTGTCGGCGCAGCAATGGGCAGCGGAGTGATTGTCAGCGAAACCGGCGTCGTGCTCACGGCGGCTCATGTTAACGGCAAGCCCGGCCTGGATGTCGATTTTATCTTTCCCGATGGCACCATCAAAAAGGGAAAGACCATGGGTATGAACCGCCGCGTCGATGGCGGCATGATGAAAATTACCGATCCGGGTAAGTATCCATTTGTCGAACGCGGCGACTCGACGGAACTGAAACGTGGTCAGTGGGTGGTCGCTACCGGGCATCCTAACGGTTACCAGAAAGGGCGCCGTCCGGTGCTGCGACTGGGGCGCGTGCTGGATGCAGGACGCACGACGCTGGTGACCGACTGCAAACTTGTCGGTGGTGACTCAGGCGGGCCGCTGTTCGATATGGATGGCAAGGTTGTTGGCATTCACAGCCGCATCAGCGGACCCATTGCCGCCAACATGCACGTGCCGGTCAGCACGTTTGACGCAGACTGGGATCGCTACGCTTTGGGTGAAAGCTGGGGGCCTGTTGGCCGCGGCGGACCGTTCATTGGTGTTGAAGGAGATCCCGACGCTGGTGACGCCAAAATTGTTGCTGTCCGCCCCGATTCTCCTGCCGAGAAAGCGGGCATCAAAGCAGGCGATGTGATCGTGAAATTCGACGGCCGCAAAGTGAATTCGTTTGAACGGCTGGCGTCGCTCGTTTCCGGCAAACGGCCCGGCGCCACGGTACGTGTGGAAGTGATGCGTGACGACGAAAAGGTCGCGTTGGAACTGGTCGTGGGGAGGCTTTCCCGCTAGCTGGTAACAGGCCGCCACACAGCCACTTTCTGCACAAGACTCCCCCAGAGGAATTCAACAAACGATGAAAACTCACCTTCAACGTCTATGGTTCGCCACTGCTTGCTTAAGCATCTGCCTGGTCACAACTGCGGCGCCGCTGATGGCGCAGGATACGGAAAAACTCCGTAAGTTCTGGACCGAACGTAAAGGCCGCATCAGCGAGTTCCAGACCTCCACACCAGCCGTCAAAAAGATCTTCCGTCCCGTTGCAGCCAAAACGCGTGACGGCGTGGTGGGCGTGATGTCGCAGGGAAAACCTGCAGCAATGGGAACCGTTGTCCGCAAAGATGGCTACATCCTGACCAAAGCAAGTGAGCTTAGCGGCCGCTTGCAGGTGATTGCCGGTGACAAGCTTCTGTCAGCCAAGTTGATCGGCGTCAGCAAGCCGCATGACCTGGCGATGATCAAAGTCGCCGTCGATGATCTGACGCCCGTTAAATGGGCTGGGGATGAAGAACCGATGGTGGGCAGCTGGCTGGCGACGCCCGGGCTGGATGAAGATGTCGCCGCAATTGGCGCCATGAGCGTCACGTCGCGGAAGATCGCCGCACCTAGCGGCATCCTGGGCGTACTGCTGGAGAAAGGCGACGATGGCCCGGTGATCGGGCAGGTTATGCCGCAGTCGGCTGCGGCCAACGCCGGACTGCGCGTTAACGATGTGGTGGTAAGCGTCGAAGATCAGAAAGTTTCCACCCGCGAGCAGTTGATCCAGAAAATCCGTCGTTACCAGCCGGGCGAACTGGTGCGGCTGCAAGTGCGCCGTGATGGCGAGATCATCAAAAAAGTCGCCGCCCTGGGCGACCGCAATGCGGTGGACCCTCGCCGTGACCGTCGCAACTTCCAGAATTCGCTGGGCAGCACGCTCAGTGATCGCCGCACGGGCTTCCCCTCCGTCATTCAGCACGACACGGTGCTGCGCCCCATCGACTGCGGCGGGCCGCTGGTCAATCTGGATGGTGAAGTGGTCGGTATCAACATCGCACGTTCGGGCCGTGTTTCAAGTCTTGCAGTGCCAACGGCTGTGGCGAAGTCGCTGCTGGATGATTTCATCCGTGGCAAACTCGATCCTTCTGCTGGTATCCGCGCGCAGGTCTCGCAGATTGAAGATGTGCTGAAAGAATTGAAAGACGCCCGGCGGGAAATCGGCGAACTGGTCGACAAAAACATCAAGATCGCCCGCGAAGCCCGCGACACCATCGACGGGATTGATGAAGACGATCCTGACCAGGAAGAAGCACTCGCCCGCGCTATCACCGCACGTCGTACCGCCGAACGCGCCCTGCGTGGCACGGAGGAGCAACGGCAGAACCTGAACAAGCAGATCGGCGACTTTGAAGAGAAACGCCAGGACCTGATTCGTTCTCTGGAGTAATGCCAAAGCGTTCCCCAACCAGCGTAAAACCAGCTTCGCCTCGCAAGCAGAATTTTCTGCAACGGGCTGCCGTCCACGCAGCGCGGATCTGCTTGCTGATTGTCATCGTGCTCAGCATCCATTTTCAGACGCGCCGCGATGACCGCGAGGCAACGGGCGAGGCAGCAACAATCAGCCCCAGAGCCGCAGCGAAACTTCTTCCCGGCGCCACGACGGTCAACCCGCCCACTTCCGCCGGCGCCGTGGTGCTCAACGCCGATGGCGCCGCGCTGGGCCGTGTGTTGCAGACTTCTCCTGAGGCGGATCACATCACGGGGTTTTCTGGTCCGTCCAATGTGCTCATTGCATTTGATACGGAAGACCAGATTGCCGGGCTGGAAGTGCTTTCCAGTGGTGACACGCATGAGCATTTAGAGCAGGTCCGCGCCGATGATGATTTTCTGAAATCGTTCAACGGGCTTACCTGGGAAGAAGCCGCTGGCAACACATCGGTCGACGCTGTTTCCGGCGCCACACTTACGTCACTGGCAATCCATGAATCCGTCCTGCAGCGGCTTGGCGGGCAACCACCTTCGCTCCGCTTCCCGCAGCCGCCCACGCTGGAGCAAGCCCGGAAGATCTATCCAGACGCTGCCAGCCTTCAGCAGCATCCGCAATATGCTTCGCGATACAACGTGACGGATAAGGATGGTAAACCGCTTGGCGACCTGCTGCGTACTTCGCCCGCTGCCGACAATGTGGTGGGTTACGGCGGACCGACAGAGACGTTTATCGGACTGGATAAAGGGCAGCAGGTCACCGGCATTGCCCTGGGTAAGTCTTACGACAACGAACCTTACGTCGGTTACGTCCGCGACGAAGAATACTTCCTGACGCTGTTCAACCAGATGAAGCTGGAAGAGGTCGCCGCGATCGACCCTTTCAGCGGCGAGGTGGAAGGTGTATCCGGCGCCACGATGACCAGCCTTTCCGTGGCTGAAGCGATGCAGAAAGCGGCCGCCGCGCATGTCGAAGCACGAAAGCAGCCGCCCGTTGTTGCTGCGCAAAGCACCTGGAATCAAGTTCCCTGGATTCACTTAAGCATCCATGACTACGGTGTGGCGGTGGTGATCCTCCTTAGCCTGCTGCTCGCATTCACGCGATTGCGTTCCAGCAATACGCTGCGCGTGTGTTTCCTGGTGTTGCTGGTTACCTATCTGGGGTTGACGACAGGGAATCTGCTTTCGCAGGCGATGCTGGCCGGCTGGGCGCGCAGCGGTGTGCCGTGGCAGAAGGCGCCGGGGCTGGCATTGTTAACGCTGGCCGCGCTGGTGGCGCCGGTGTTTACAGGCCGGAATCTGTACTGTTCGCATCTCTGCCCGCATGGCGCCTTGCAGCAACTGGTTAAACGGCGTCTGCCCTGGCAATGGAAAGTGCCGCCGCGTCTGGCCAAGTGGTTGAAGATGCTGCCGGCGGCGCTACTGGTTTGGTGCGTGGTTGTGGCCGTACTTACGCTTCCGTTCAGCCTTGTCGATATCGAACCGTTCGACGCGTGGCTGCTGGGCATTGCCGGCTGGGCGACCATTGGCGTGGCGATAGCGGGGCTGGTTTTCGCGTTGGTCACACCGATGGCCTATTGCCGCTACGGCTGTCCAACCGGCGCCATGCTGAAGTTTCTTACCTTCACATCCGCCAGCCACGAATGGTCGCGCCGGGACTGGTTTGTGCTGGGTCTGACACTGCTGGCCTGCGGTCTTTCCCTGGTATAGGTGAACGCGTGTCGCCGGCATAAATGCAGGTGCGATCCACAAAGACGCATCGTGGAAAGTCCGGGTGTCGAAACCTGACATCGGGGAATTTACGGGCGTCGTTTAGCGTGCCAACGCAATCCGGGGATTATTTCAAAATTATATTACGTTCTGATTCACAGCGGCGTAAATGTCCATATAATCCGTGCATGCAATTTCTCCCCGACGCATTCAAATTTGAAAAGGAAATCTAGATGGGCTTAATTCTCTCAGTCCTTGGCGGCATCTGTGGTTTGGCGGCTTTCGTCTGTTTCATCCTCGTCGTCATAAAGTTTTTCACCAATGGTGACACCATGTGGGGTGTTCTGTCGATCATACTGATCTTCTGCGGAATTGGTTATCTGGTGGCGCTGATTGGTGGTTGGTTGAAGGTGGGCGAATACAACATGCAAACATTAATGCTTGCCTTTACGGGTACATTAATCGGAGCGATCATTCTCAACGTTGCGGGTGCAGCCCTCACTGCACCGAATTGACGCTCACATTGAGAAGCTCAAAATAAAACAGACCCCTGGATACAACCCAGGGGTCTGTTTTTTGTGTTAGGTGTTTCAGGCTTTCCGGCCCGGCGGCCTTGCTGTGGCAAGTGACCGCCGCGTTATACCGGAGACTGAAACGGCATCGACAGATGCGATGTTCCTATCCCACCGGGACAGAAACTAGTTGCAGCCGCACGATGGTACAGCGCAACCGCATGGAGCGTCGCAACCGCACGAAGGAGCCGAAGCGCAACCGCAGCTGTGGCTCTTGAACTTCGACATCAGCTTCGAGAACAGGCCGCCACCGCAGCTGTGACCGCAGCAGGAAGGTGCAGCGTCGCAGCCGCAGCTAGGAGCTACGTCGCAACCGCACGATGGTGCAGCGTCGCAACCGCAAGTTGGAGCAACTTCGCAACCGCAAGGAGCGTCGCAACCGCACGATGGTGCAGCTTCGCAGCAGCTAGGAGCGCTGCAGCAGGACATTTTGGCTTTCAGCTTGGCGAACAGGCCGCTGAACAGACCGCCACCGCAGCTGTGGCCGCAGCAGGAAGGAGCAGCGTCGCAGCCGCACGAAGGAGCCATGTCGCAACCGCACGAAGGTGCAGCATCGCAACCGCACGAAGGTGCAGCTTCACAACAGGCAGGAGCCGAGGCACAGCCGCAGCCGCCGAACAGTTTGAAAGCGTGTGCATTCGAAGCTACGCCGAGCATAGCCACTGCAAGCAACGCAGGAACAAAAATACGCGTAATCATTTCGATTACTCCATAGGTCGGGGAAAGCATTGATGGTGATGTTTGATCAGCCTGACGAGTCCGCCGCGGTATTGTCGCTTGGCTGGCAGGAGTCTTGTCGTGGCTGATCGATGGCGTAACACGCCGGCAACAGATGCTCGCGGTACTCCGCGCCCCTATTGCTCGCGTGGGTGATGAACAGCGTTGTTTGTGGTCGCTGCTGACGGACCCGCACGGCAATGGCTCTGCTACGTGGTGTTATCAGTTCGAAAGAAGGTAGCACGGGTGCTCTGCCGGAAATGGCTATTTCTGTCCTACGCTAGCCGTAGCGTCGCAGGGGGCAGTCTCAAGGCCATGCCTCCGTCAGGGCGCCAACCCGCTATCCATGCGAAGCGGCAACCCGGCGGGAGCACGGCCGCCCAGACAGGGCAGTCTGCGCATATACCGTCTCTCTGGTTATTGCTATCGTCAGTGCCCTTGCAACGATTTAGCCAACCAGCAAAGTTCGCCTGCCTTGCGAGAACTAACAGTCAGAAAGGATTGACTGTGCGTATTGTGCGGGTCGTAACGATTCTACCGCCCACCCTGCCGTCATCGCACACGACGCTGTTAGAATGCTCGCTTGAACCCGCACGCTAACGGCATGTCGCTGCCTACAAGCCATTTGATCCACGGACACCCATGAGTAACGCATCCGATCCGCAACAGCTGGTCTTGGCTTCTGACCTGGACGGCACCCTGATTCCGCTGCCAGACAACGACGCCAACCGGCAGGACCTGCACACGCTTGCCGCCGCCATCAAGCAGCATCAGATAAGCATGGTGTTTATTACCGGGCGGCACTTTGCATCGGCCATCGACGCGCTGAAGCAGCACGGGCTGCCGCAACCTGGCTGGGTCATTTCCGATGTGGGCACATCGATCTTCGCCCACCAGGCGGACGGCGCCTTCGCCTTGGTCGAGGCATATCAGCAGCACCTGCAAGAGATTGTGGCGGCCTTGCCCATCCAGCAGCTCAAGCAACACCTTGCCAGCATCGAAGCCCTGCGTGAACAGGAAGCGGAGAAGCAGGGCCGGTTCAAACTTAGCTACTATGCCGACGCAGATAATCTCAAAGAGATCGTGGCGGAAGTGCAGCAGAAGCTGGATCAGTTGCAGGCGCCGTGGTCGTTGATCGAAAGCGTTGATCCGTTTAATGGCGATGGTCTGGTCGATCTTCTTCCCAAAGATGTTTCCAAGGCGCACGCACTTGCCTGGTGGGTGAAAGATCAGGGGCTCGACGACCGCGATGTGGTCTTTGCCGGAGACTCAGGCAACGACCTCGCAGCCCTTACCGCGGGCTACCGCGCCATTGTGGTCGGTAACGCCAGCCGCGAGATCGCACGGCAGGCTTACGAAAGTCATCAGGCTGCAGGCTGGAGCAACCGCCTTTATCTGGCGCCACCAACGCAGCAGGCGACCACCGCCGTACTGCAAGGCTGCCGCTGGTTTAATCTGATAGATCAAGCTGACAACCCTAAGCCATCTATCGGCGCCACACCCGTCACCAGCACCGCCACGCAGTTCAACGTTTGGGCGCCGTCGCGTAGCCGTGTGGAAGTGGAAGTCGTTACGGACGGTGCGCCTTCGCGGCACTCACTCGCTGCGGCGGAAGATGGCTATTTCCGCGGTGTCGTCGAGGGCGTGGTAGCAGGTGCGAAGTATCGTTACGTGCTGGATGAAGAGGTTGCCAGGCCCGACCCGGCTTCGCACTTTCAGCCTGAAGGCGTGCACGGCCCGTCGCAGGTTGTAGATCACGGCGCCTTTGCCTGGACCGATCAGGCGTGGCGCGGCGTGGCGAAGCGCGATTTGATTGTTTACGAAATGCACGTCGGCGCCTTCACCCAAGAAGGTACCTATCGCGCGGCGATTGAACGTCTGCCGCACCTGGTCGATCTGGGTGTGACCGCCATCGAACTGCTGCCGCTGGCTCAGACGCCCGGCGGATGGAACTGGGGCTACGACGGCGTCGACTTCTTCGCGCCGCGCAACACGTTCGGAACGCCGGACGATTTGAAAGCGCTTGTTGATGCCTGCCACGCTGCCGGTTTAGCCGTGCTGCTGGATGTGGTCTATAACCATTCCGGTCCGGAAGGAAACTACTTGGCGGACTTTGGCCCGTATTTCTCGACGAAGCATCATTCGCCCTGGGGCGATACTTTCAACTTTGATGATGAAGGCTGCCAGGCGGTTCGCAACTTTGTAACGGCGAATGCCGTGTACTGGCTCGATGCCTATCACATGGACGGTCTGCGGTTAGACGCGGTGCACTTTATGCACGACGATAGCCAGCCCGCGATCTATCAGGAGGTAAGCCGCGCGGTGGACGAATTCAGGCAACGGGCCGGCCGGGAGATTCATCTGATTGGCGAAACGAATGTTTACGACCATGAATTCTTGCAACAGCACGGCGAAGCTCCGCCGTACGACGCCATCTGGTGCGACGATCTGATGCATGCCATCTACTCCAATGCGTTGCCCGATCTGCAACTAACGTATCGCAAGTACCTCGGCGCCGGTGACGTAACCATGGCACTGCAGCGTGGTTTCCTGTTCGATATTCAGGAAGACCCGTTAGAGCCGGTCCGCAGTACGCAACCCGCCCCTGCAAGCGGTGGGCACGAACATACGGATTGCTTTGTTCTGGGGCTGCAAACGCACGATTCCGTCGGCAATCATCCGCTCGGCAAACGCCTGCATCACCTGACCTCGCCGGAATATCAGATGGCCGCGGCGCCGCTGGCGTATCTTTATCCCGGCATTCCGATGCTGTTCATGGGGGAAGAAGTCGCGACGGAGGCGCCGTTTCCGTTCTTCGTGGACTTTGAAGATCCCGCGCTGCAGCGTGCGGTTGAAGTGGGCCGTGCCAAGGAGTACCCGCAATATAAGTGGGGCAGCATGATGTCTCCCACCGGGCCGGAACCGTTTGAAATGGCCAAGTGCTACGATCCCGCGGGACACGACGACCGCGTTTTTCAGTGGTATCGCAACCTGTTTGCGTTGCGCAAGCAAGGTCTGGAACGAGGCTGGCTGGCCGCGCGGAATATGCACGTGCAATATCACGCCGAATACGGTGTGTTTGAATTGCGGTTTGAGTCAGCAGAAGGGCATGTGCGTATTCTCTCGCGTCTGGCGCAAGATTCTCACGAAGAAACGGTCGCGATGAACACCCGCGGAGAACTGCTGCTTTGCTCCCTCTCCGGTGCAAAAGTGGAGAACGGTCAGGTAACGCTGCAGCAGCATCATGCCGTGATCGTTCGCGAAGGATAAACGTGGCGACGGGCGGATATTCGCTGGAAAACGGAGGCGTGCGCCTTTATTCTGGTGGGGTTTCTTACAACTCCTGAGGCGCATTCCATGAATCATCCTTCGTCCAGCGATCAGCCTGCAACAACGGGCGGCTTGTCCCGCCGCAGCCTACTTCATACCGGCGCCGCACTGGCAGGGGCGGCCGTCTTTGCCTCGCATGCGAGCGCGGTCGAACAGCCTGCCACCAGCAGCCAGCAGGTACGCGAGAAGGTAACTGCCAGCAAGATCCGCCAGAGCGTGATGGGCTGGTGCTTCAAGCCGATGAAAGAGGCGGACCTTATCGACGCCTGTGCCGCCACCGGCTTACAGGCGATGGAAGGGATGCCGCGGTCGGCTTATCCGGCCATCAAAAAGAAGGGCATGCAGATTTCGCTGGTGGGAAGTCACGGCTTCTCCAAAGGCTTCTGTGATCGTGAAAATCATGCTGACTGTCTGAAGGCGATCCGCGAAGCGATCGACGTGGCCGTCGAATTCGGTTCGCCCAGCGTCATCACCTTTACCGGGATGCGGAAAAAGGGTCTGACCGACGACCAGATGACCCGCAACTGTATTGAAGGCTGGAAGCAGGCTACCGCTTACGCAGAAGAGAAAAAGATCAATCTCTGCTTGGAGCATCTCAACAGCCGCGACGACACGCACCCGATGAAGGGCCATCCCGGCTATTTTGGCGACGATGTCGACCACTGCGCGGACATGATTAAGAAGGTGGATTCGCCACGGATGAAACTGCTGTTCGACGTGTACCACGTCCAGATTATGAACGGCGATGTGATCCGGCGGATCCGTCAATATAAGGACATCATCGGACACTACCACACGGCAGGAAATCCGGGCCGCGGTGAACTGGACGACACGCAGGAGATTAACTACCCGCCCATCATGCGGACCATCCTGGAAACCGGTTACCAGGGATACGTCGCGCAGGAGTTTATTCCGACCTGGAAAGACAAGGTCAAAGCGCTGCAGCACGCTGCCGTGCTATGCGCCGTTTAACGGTGGATATAAGCCGTGGGACGGATACCACGTTTTTTGCAAAGGCGGAACAAATATATTTCTTCTCCTGGATTGAAACCACCAGCAATCATGCAGAAGGAATCAGGTTCCGCTAGTTGCATTTGCATTTGAATGTCATAAGGGAAAGCGAGTAGTCGTTTCAATATTTTGCGGCAATGAGTTATAGGATTTAGCGCCGGCCTGCAAGCTGCTGTGTCTGTAACTGGGTTGTTTGCATTTGCATTTAATTGTCATGAGTGGTCGCGTGGCTTAAAAGGAAAACGCGACCGTGAACTTTTTCAGAGCCGCGGCGCACATCGTGGCGGATGTCGTATAACTTGTTTCAGCACCAAAGCAATACTGGTGCGACGCTGCAACACTTCCCCGATATATCTGGTCTGAATCTTTCCACCCATGCCTATCAAATTTTCCTGCCCTCATTGTGGCAACACGACTGAAGTCTCTGACCAATACGCTGGACAGTCCGGCCCTTGCGCGAAGTGCGGAAAAACGATCAATATTCCCGGCGCTTCGTCTGGATCGCCCGCACCGGCGGCGAAGAGCGGATCGGGGAAGAAGGGCGGTGGAGGCGGTATGGTGATTGCCCTGGTCGCCGTGGCGGGCTTTCTGGGAGTTGGCTGCCTGTGCAGCGGCGTACTTGTGGCCCTGCTAATGCCTGCGGTTCAAGCCGCCCGTGAAGCACAGCGAAGGTCGATTTGCATGAACCACCATAAGCAAATCGCGCTGAGCTTTCATAACTACCATGACACCTACAGTTATTTCCCCTCCAATACCTATGCAGATGATGGCTCGGAACTTCACAGTTGGCGGACGCATGTTCTGCCATATGTGGAGATGCAAAATCTGCATGACAGGTGCAACCGCGACGAACCCTGGAGCGCGCCCGAAAACGCCTTCATGCAGGACATAGAAATTGCGACCTATATGTGTCCCAGTAACCCATCGATGCCAGGTACTGCAAATTATTTGACCATCTTTGCAAACCCCACCACCAAGCCGCAGCCGCTGTTGACCAAAGGCGTGAATGTGCGGTTCTCGGATGTTATGGATGGAACCTCGAATACGCTGATGGCCGTCGAAACGGCAGGCAGCGTGCAATGGGTGGCGGTTGATGATCTTTCCTATGAAACGATGCCCAAATCAGTATCGTCAGGCGCCGGCGCCTCGGGCATTTCCAGCATGCACCCCGGCGGCGCTAATGTTTCGCTGGCCGATGGTTCGACGCGATTCCTCTCGAGCACGATTAGCCCGGACGTTCTGGATGCGTTGATAACGCGCGACGGCGGTGAAGTGATGGACATTGGATTTTAGTGCGGCGGAATTCTGCACCCTTTTGCGAATATGCGTTCGCTTAGAATTTTGTCTCAATACGAACGGCGCTGCGGCGAATAGCCACCCGGCGTCGCACCTATCTGCGTGTTGTTCATGTCAAAGGCCTGCGCTGCCGCCCGTAATGTGCTGTTCCTCCCGCCAATCTCATGGAGCCATTGACGCATGACGATCAACTTCACCTGCCCCAAGTGTGGGGCCAGCAGTCAGATTGGCGATCAGTATGCGGGGCAGACCGGACCATGTGCACATTGCGGGGAACAGATTTCCATTCCCGCCGCTGCCAGCAAGATGAGTCCCCCTCGCGACAAACGACCGGCGGGTGGCGGCGGCTGGGCGATTGCGGGCATCGTTGTGGCAGTGGTTGGTTTAATGTGCTGTGTCGCCGTCGTGCCGGTGGCGCTGATGGGCGGACTGTTGATTCCCGCCGTGGGCCAGGCACGCTTCGCCGCCCGCCGCGCACAGTGTTCAAACAACATGAAGCAACTGGGCCTGGCTACGCACAACTATCACGACGTTTACAGCACCATGCCAACCACCACCGCCGGTAAAGACGGCGATCCGCTGGTTAGCTGGCGCCTTCACGTCACGCCTTTCCTGGAGCAGCAGGCGATTTACGAGGCATACGATCAGAAGGAGACGTTTGACTCACCGGCAAACTCCGGGCTATCGAGCATGGCCCTGCTCACCTACATCTGCCCGGAAGATCCCGCGGCGTTACCAAACGGAACCAGCTACGGCGCCGTGTTTAGCAGAGCGGAAGCCCCGAATCCAACGCTGTTTGTTCTAGACCAGCCCACACGATTTCGCGACGTGACCGACGGATTGTCAAACACGATCATGTTTGTTGAGTCAAACGGCCTTGTAAATTCGTGGGCGGCGCCACGTGATCTGCAACTGGATTCTTTGCCGATGAACATCAATGGGCCTCCGGGTTCCACCATCAGTAGCGGACACAAAGGCGGCGCCAACGTTGTGATGGCCGACGGTTCGATCCGTTTCCTTCCAGTCAGCATAAACCCCGGCACTCTCAAGAATGCATTAATGCGCGCCGATGGCAATCCGGTTATGCTGCCTTAACGCAGCGGAATTCTGCATCAACATAACGCAACAGGGCGCCCGGGAAAGGCGCCCTGTTTTGGTTTCTGCTTGATCTTCTGACGCTTGCTTAGCGTGGGAAGACTGGCTGGATGCCGCGTGGCTGAGCGCCGACGGACGTGCCCTTGGCGCCGCCAACGGAGTACTCAGCTTCGCCGAAGAACTTGGTGGTTCCCTCGGCGACCTGACGCGTGTTGGGGTCCTGCGATTTTACTTCCGTGCGGAAGATGTGATTGCCTGCGGTCTGACCCTTCGCAACCACTTTGACCGAGATTTCCTGATTCGGTTCAAGCACGGGCACAGGATAGAAGACGACCTGTCCCGGTGCGATCTGAGCACGGCCGCCTTCCACGGACACTGGCTCCACGCCTTCGGCGAACTGGGCGATCACCTGCACACCGCGAGCGGCTTTGGCGCCACGGTTCTTTACCTTGATGGTGTAGGTTACGTTGTCGCCAACTGGCATCGGACCTTTAGGGTCGTCGACGGTCAGCTTCAAGTCAGCAATGGTTTCGACGACGGTGATCGCGTCGGCCGATTGCGTTAGTTCGCCATCGCCGCGGACCTGAGCCTGCACCTGGCTGCGACCCTCAACGATCAGTTCACACTGCACGCTGAAGTCGCGGCGTTCGCCAGGAGCGAGGTCGCCGATGCTGGCGGCCACACCACCCTGCACCTGCTTACCGCCTTCGATACCGCCCAGATACTTGGCGCCGGTCGGCAGAGCGACGGCGAGCATCAGGTTGGTGGCGGGGGCGTCGCCCATGTTGGCAATCTGTACTTTGTAAGCGGTCTGCGATGGTGCGTAGGTCAGGCGTGGGCCGATGATGGCCATCTCAAGCTTCGCACGACGGACGGTAACATCTTCGTTGACTTCGGTAGCCAGACCGCCATCGGCAGCCGCGGTCGCACGGATCTTCAGCACGCCTGCCTGACGGGCTTTCAGTTCAATCTGAAATTCACGCTGCTGACCGGCGGGAATCATGCCCACCTTTTTGATGTCGGCAGGGCCCTGGCCTAGACCAACCGGGTCCAGATTCAGCACCACGTTTTCAGCAGGCCCGGTGCCAGGGTTTGACACTACGACGGTATAGTTCTTGGTCACGCCGTAAGGCAGTTCGCGAGGACCGACCAGGCTCATTTCCAGACGCGGCTGAAGCACCTGCACTTCGCCACTTGCCGAAGCCGGACGGAAGGCCCAGTCCACAGACAGTTTGAAAGGTTGATTGACCTGAGGCGTTAACACCATGGTCAACTGCTGCGAACCACGGGCGGGAACGCGATCAATCTGCCACAGGATATGGGTCTGAGCGTCTTTGTCGTCCTGCGGATTGGCTGCTCCGCTGGTTGCGGTGATGGCGCCAATGGTCAGCGACTTTGGCAGAGCCACCGATACGACGATGTCACCCGCGTCCTGCGTGCCGGTGTTCTGGACGGTTACGGTGTAGTTAGCAGCTTTGCCAATGACAACCGATGGTGGCCCCATCGCGCGGATTTCCAGCTGCGGAGCAACCGCGTGAAGAATGCTCTGACCTGCGGAAGGGGCAGCAGGCGCCGAGATTTCTTCGCGCGGCATGCGTGAAGAACGACGCGAAGAGAAGCCGTTGCCGGCAGCAGCAGGCGGCGCTGTGGGCGTTGCCGGTGGCAGGCCGATGCCGGTAACCGGTGCGGCAGCCGGAGGCGCGATGGTGGTAGGCGCCGGTTGAGCCTCGGGGCGCAGGGCGCCAACGGTCGGTACGGCGGGCGCTGGTGTCTGTACCGGAGCGGCCTGGCGGAGCGACTTAATACGATCAGCCAGCGTACCGCGCGGCTGGCGGCTGACGCGGCGCGAACTCGACTGCGGCTGGAAACCACCGCCAGAAGGCTGACCGTATTCCTGCGCCTGCGCAACGGCGCCAGCTGTTAGCATCACCGCGAGCACAGCCACGGCATGGCGAGACTTGGACCACAACATCATTCAACTTCCCTGTGAATGGGGGGACGAGTGTCTATATTTTCATCCTTCTTCATCGACTGTAACGGTTGTAGCAATGAAGCGGATTTTGCGAGTTCTTGCAGATTTAAGGTTTTTGCGGACACGCGCGGCGAAACATTCGCATCCGCGACAGCGCCGGGTACAATAGGCGGCAGGCGGAACACGTTGTTTTCCGCACCAAGGCGACCGAACCATTGAAGGTAGAAAACATGCGGACTTTTGCGTTCTTTATCCTGCTACTCGCGGCTACACCAGCCCTGGCAGCGGACAATATCCTGGTCGAAGCAGAAAGCTTTGAGAAACACGGCGGCTGGAAGCTGGACACGCAATTTATTAATGAAATGGGTTCACCTTATCTGCTGGCGCACGGCCTTGGCCGCCCGGTGGCGGATGCCAGCACATCGGTGACAGTGCCAGCAGCCGGCAAGTACCGTTTCTTTGTGCGGACCAAAGACTGGGTGGCGCGCTGGGGCGCCAGCGGCGCACCAGGCAAGTTTCAACTGCTTGTTAACGGCAACCCACTTGACCAGACGTTTGGTGTGAAGGGCAAAGAATGGGGCTGGCAGGATGGCGGTGTAGTGGAGCTTGCCGCCGGGAAGCTGAACCTGGCCCTGCATGATCTGACCGGCTTCGACGGGCGTTGCGACGCGATTCTAATTACGTCGGACCTGCAAAGTCAGCCACCTGCCGATAGCAAGGTGCTGGCGTCCTGGCGCCGGGAAATGCTGGGGCTGAAAGAAGAACCCACGGAAAAAAGCGG
The DNA here is from genome assembly GCA_965233625.1 of Pirellulaceae bacterium. Taxonomy (GTDB): domain Bacteria; phylum Planctomycetota; class Planctomycetia; order Pirellulales; family Pirellulaceae. The sequence continues at coordinate 3,166,235 of OZ247499.1, read as the reverse complement.
TTACGATCTGGTCGTCGTCGGCGGCGGCTATTCCGGTATGGGCGCCGCGTTATCGGCCGCGCGTATGGGCTGCAAAGTAGCGTTGATTCAGAACCGCCCCGTGCTGGGCGGCAACGGTTCCAGTGAGGTCCGTGTGTGGGCCATGGGGCTGATCCGCCGCGGTAAGTATCCGCGTATTGGTGAAATCGTCGAGGAATTCGCCGACCGTGCGAAGAAGTCGCCAGGCACGTACGAAGAGTTCGGCGATGCGAAAAAAGAAGCGATCGTCCGGGCGGAAAAGAACATTGATCTGTTTCTCAACCATCACGCTTATAAGGTAGACACGGCAGCGAAGAAAGTAACGGCGGTCTATGCCTTCGACACGCGGACCAGTGAGCACAAGCGGTTCACGGCGCCGCTGTTTGTTGACTGCACCGGGCACGGCACGATTGGCTACCTCGCCAAAGCAGATCATGAGATGACGCCTAAAGGCCGCATGGGCATGAGCAACATGTGGGCGTGGGCCGAAGGTGATAAACCCGTCAGCTTCCCGGAAACACCGTGGGCGCTGGACCTGAATATGAAAGACTTCCCGTATCCACGCGATCATCATGGTCAGTGGTTCTGGGAAAGTGGTTTCGATAAAGATCCGCTGGCCGATGCGGAAGGTATCCGCGACTGGAACCTGCGGGCAGTCTACGGCGCCTTTAACGCGATGAAGAACCGCGATGGTGCCGACAAACATAAGACCGCCTTCCTGACCTGGATTGCCTATATCGGCGGCCCGCGTGAATCCAGGCGATTGCTGGGTGACGTGATCCTGTCACAGGAGGACATTGTCTCGAAGAAGATGTACCCCGATGGCTGCGTGCCCAGCACATGGTCTATTGACCTTCACTATCCCAAAAAGCAATACGCTCAGAAGTTTCCGGACAACCCCTTCATTTCTATCGCCGTGCACGACCGTCGTGTGGACCGTGCCTTTGGCTACCCGGTGCCATACCGCTGCTTCTATTCGCGCAACATCGAAAACCTGTTCATGGCGGGCCGGTGTGTCAGCGTTACGCATCGCGCCCTGGGAACCGTCCGCGTGATGAAAACCTGCGGCATGATGGGTGAAGTGGTCGGCCGCGCCGCCAGCATCTGCACGCTGCACGATTGCCTGCCGCGTGACGTTTACCAGAAGTATCTGGCAGACCTCGACACATTGTTGAAGCTGCCCGGCAAAGCACGTCGCGCGACGGTCAATGACGAAATCGTCATCCCCAACGACGCATTGCCCCTGGCTGGTAAGCACGGACCTCCGACCGGCCTCGACCCTGCAAAGTTGAAGGGGCTGGTTGTGGATGACGCCGATGCGAAAAAGACCGGCAACTGGACGCCAGGGACCGGGCTGAAAGGTTACGTCGGCTGGAGCTACCTGTACGCCAGCAACAACGCCAGCATCCGCTTTGAATTCAAGGCGCCGGAAACAGGTGAGTTCGATATCCGCCTGGCGTATCAGCCGCATGAGAACCGGGCCGCAACGGCGCCGGTAACGGTTCAGACCGCTGCCGCCAAGAAAGAGTTGACGGTGAACATGAAGTTGCAGCCACCGATTGAGGGCGGTTTCATTTCGCTGGGGCAGTACAAGTTGAAAGCGGGTGAGAACGTGGCCGTAACGCTTTCGACCAGCAGCGCCGGCGGCAACGTGCACGCAGATGCGATTCAAGTCATCAAAAAGTAGCCGCGGAAAACGCGGTGCTTTTGCATAACCCATCTAAAGACTTATAAGGAACCAACATGAAATTGATTCGTTTAACCGCTACCGCCGTAACACTCATGCTGCTTTGCACCACGGCTTTTGCACAGGGCAAGGTTTACACCGATCCTTCCATGGTCGATGAAGACTACGCAGCGCAAGGTGAGTACGCGGGCAGCATTAAGACCCAGGACGGTGACGAAAAACTCGGCGTGCAGATTATCGCCCTGGGTAAGGGAGAATTCTCAGCGGTCGCTTACCGTGGCGGGTTGCCCGGCGCAGGCTGGAACCGCGAAGAACCACTGCGGATTAAAGAAAAAGGTAAACGCAACAAGTCCGGCGAGGTCGTTTTTCTGACGCAGATGGGGCAAGGCGTGATTAAGAACGGAAAGCTGGAAATCCGGCTTGCCGACGATGCCGCGATGGGCGTTCTGAAAAAAGTAGAACGCAAGAGTCCAACGCTTGGCGCCAAGCCGCCCGAAGGCGCCGTCGTGCTGTTCAGTGGCAAAGATGTCAGCCAGTGGAAGCCCGGCAAGATGACTGAAGAGGGTCTGCTTGAACAAGGCGCCACCAGCATTCCCAAGTTCGGTGACCACAAAATCCATCTAGAGTTCCGCACGCCTTATAAGCCAGAGGCGCGTGGTCAGGGACGTGGCAACAGCGGTCTGTATGTGCAGGGCAAGTACGAAGTGCAGGTGCTGGATTCCTTCGGCCTGGAAGGGAAGATGAACGAATGTGGCGGCATCTACTCCGTGAAAAACACGGACTTCAATATGTGTCTGCCGCCGCTGACCTGGCAGACGTACGATATTGATTACACGGCTGCTAAGTACGATGACAATGGCAAGCTGACATCGAATCCGCGGATGACCGTCCGCCACAACGGCGTGGTGATTCATGAGGATGTTGAACTGCCTGGCAACCGCAACACCACCGCCGCGCCCGTAAAAGCCGGTCCTGCCAAAGGCCCGGTCTATTTGCAGAACCACGGCAACCCCGTGCGGTACCGCAACATCTGGGTGGTTGAGAAATAACGGCCTCGCCGTTGAATACGCCCTTACGCGATGTCCGCCATCACGTAGGGGCCTTTAGGAATTACCGCAATCGTGGCGTTGGGGCCGAAGCGTTCCAACGCCTTTTGCACTGCAGCTTCAACGGTTTCAGCCGTCTTCACGAAGTACTGCTGCAACTCTTCAGGCGGTAGACCTTCTGTAACCACGGTCACGCCGGCTTTGCGGCGGACGGTGGCCATCTTTTCGAGCTGCCATTGATCCAGCGTGTGGCAGGTATCGCCCTGGATATCTTCGATAAACGCATCCAGATTCTCATACTGCTGCATGAGCTGCTGGAACTCGGGGCTGCCGGCGCCTTCGCTCATACTGGCGGCGATGATGATCTCACCGCCGGGTTTCACAACTGGCAAGGCGGCGTTCATGCCTTTGATGGCCTGATAAAATGTGGCGTCCAGCGGATATCCGGCGCTGCTGGTCACGACAATGTCGGCCGGTGCGGGCAGCGTCGCCGTCATGACGTCGCGGACGAAAGTCACACCTTCTAAGAAGGCCTGCTGCATATCGCCTGCGACAAATTTCAGCGGCCTGCGCTGATCGTCAATAACGACGTTCACAATCATGTCGCAGCCAGCTTTGTGGGCGATCCATGTGTTCTCTTCGTGGACAGGATTCCCATCAAGCTGACCCGTGTCGGCCAAGGGGTGTTCCAGAAACGCCGGGCTGTGCCAGCGGCGGATAGTTTCCCAGCCCGCAATGCCGGGGCAGATCAGTTTGCGGCCGCCCGAGAAACCCGCCATGAAATGCGGTTCAATCAATCCCGTGGCGATTTTCAGGTCGGCCTGCAGATAACGGCTGTCGATCCAGATGGGCACCCCGCGTGGACTGTCGCCCAGATAGGTATGCGACTCTTGATCCTGACCGTCATGATTTTCGATGCGGTAATTTGTGGCGATATCTTCGCCTACCATCTCCACCAGTTCCGCATGCGTGTTGCCACGATGCAGCCCGGTGGCGACCAGAATAAGAATATCATCCCGCGTGATGCCTGCCCTTTCCAGCGTTTCAAGCAGCTGGGCAAGAATAAGCTGGTTGGGCACCGGGCGTGTAATGTCGCAGATCAGAATGCACGCGGTCGTACGCTGGCGGGCTAACTCAAAAAGAGATAACCCCACACCTTCCGCTGAGGGTGTAGGGTTGCTGAGTACATCCTGCAAAGCCCGTTGGGGGCTGGCAAGTGGCGGATGCTGCTTGTAGGCCAGAACGCCTGCCACATTCGCGGTGGGCAGGCTGATCTCTAAGCCCGTGCGTCCGTAATCAAGCCTTACTTGCATGAATCAGGTCTGACCTTAGACGGACGCTGGCAGTCTCCGGATTACTTCTTCTTCTTCTTATCATCACCTTCGTCTTCGACCTTCTTGACCTTCTTCTTCTTCTTCAAGGAGATCTTCACGACGCGTGTTTTCGGCAGCCCCAGAACCGGGTCGCCTTCTTTCCAGCGGTCTGTCTCGGCAAGTTTCTCAATTCGCTCAGCCCGTGTCAGCACGTTCCGCGAACGCGAAACACCGCTTTTCACTTTCAGGCTCTTATCAATCGTCACCCCGGAACTCCTTCAATCTTTTTATGTGCATACCGCGCATGGCGGGACTTGTACAACGTAATGCCACGTTTAAGTGCCTAAGTATAGAGATAGCCACGCTATCCATCAACATATCCCGTCTATGGATTTCCACGAATTAGCCTGAAATCGTTAATTATAAAAAAAGCCCCCTAGATACATGCATGCTTTTTAGGCTAAACCAGAGTAAGCCCGTACCGCGTAGACGATCTTCCGCCTGTGGGAAGGCACGAGGGCGGGCAAAGATTAACCTTAATATTAAGGTGTTATGATGCAGGACAGACGTGCCCAACTGGGCGCCGCAGTGGTTCTCTGTCTCGTTGGAGGCGGCTGGGCAAGCGGCGAATCTGAAAACCACTACGAAACGGTTAAGGGCGTATCGAATTACATTAGGTCACTGGCGTCCCCCCAGAGGGGCATGGAGAAGATCTCCGAAGGTTTCGTCACAGATATCTCGCTTCGCGGCCCGACCCAGGGTGGCACTCCCGCCGACTTCCGCTGCAACGAGTCAGAAGTCATCGACTTAATAAACGCCTACAACCGGGGTGAACATTTAAGCACGGATGAGATGGTGTACGTGCTGCGTGCGTACGAACTTGACTACCGCAAGCAGATGGCAGATCCCAAATGCGAAAAAGGCTATCTGAAGCGGACCTACTACACGGGGCCCGCTGGTCCGCAAACGGAAACTGTCGACGCGCAGTAGCTACTTCCGCTTGCGGATAACGCATAGCCAATCACGACCGGCATCGGCCGGCGGCCCGCCAAGTTGCACCTTGCCGCCACCGCTGAGCGCCTTCACGCTGCCGGTCTGCAATTTGCCGCCATCGCGCGGATCGAACCAGAGAACATCGAACTCGCCATTCGCGTCGCTTAAATCCAGCGCCGACGTCCCGCCCGCGGTGAGATAAACCAGGTAGATTTCACCCGCTTTAGCAAAACAGTAGGTGGTGTCTTTGTGGGAAGGATTGCCCACCAGTGCATCCGCGTTTTCCATTTCCACGAATGGAATCTTATTGTCGCGGAAGAAATTCAACGCGATGCGACAATAGTCCCAGCTCTGATCGCGGCTGCGCCAGTCTTCGCACTTGATATCGTTCTCGACGAACTTATATCCGAAGTAATATTCGTTCCCGGCGCCGCCTGCCATCAGGGTGCCCCAGAGGGTGTACTTCCGCACTTCGTGCTGCGTGTGCGCCATTTTTCCGTCGACGTCGCGACCATCAAATCCACGGTATCCCAGGTCCGGGCACTGTGCATGTTGCGCAGAACCAGATTCGTCAAAAGCCACCACCCAGGGTTTGCCGGCGGCGGTGGATTCTTTGATCCACTTCACCGTCTGAGCATGTGTCGTCTTCAGGCTGCTGTTCTGCAGCGATGTGCCCGTCAGTTTTGACTTCTGGCCGATCAGGCCGCGGTAAACCTTGTCCTGCTGATCCGGGAAGGTGTGCACGACGATGTGGTGACCGTATGGGTCGATGGCGGAGATGTAATCGATCATCGCTTTCTGCTGCGCGGCGGACTGCGTATTTTCTTCGCCCAGGTTCCAGTTCAACGCCAGGTTGTGTCCGAACCGCGCGATCAGTTCGCGGCAGTAGAGCATGCGCTGCACGCCCAGTTCACCGCCGTCAAGCGATTCCGGCACTTTGCCGTTGCGCTTGCCGCGGACGTGATCGTCGTTTTCTGTTTCCTGCATTTTGAAGTGCAGATACATGCCCCGGCGGGTTCCGTGGTCGAAGACGATGCCCCACTGGTCCAGTTTACTGCAGTCGTAATGCAGCTTGTCGTCGCGGTGGATAAAGGGCCACACGTTGTCGCCGTCTCCGCCGGCGTTGTAGGTGAGGAAGGAAAACGCGTTACATCCCTTGCCCGCAAGATAGTTCACGGCGCCAATCAGTCCCTTACCTTTACTGCCCTGCCAGACCGGGTCGCCGGGCCGCCAGTCCTGAGCGTGGCTGCTCCACGATTTCAAAGGCGCCTTGCGGGCGTTGCCGGCGACCGTGTTATCAAAGTCCTTGTACGCAAGCAGCGTTTCGGGGGCGTCCGCGCCAGCTTTCAGGAAATATTCGCCGCTGCCCAAATGTTGCAGATAGCGTTTGCCGGTGTACGCCAGACGGCCATGTGCACGTAGGTCGCGGCCGGTTTTATCGGATGCGGTGATTTCAATCTTCCCCGTGCCACCATGAAACGGCGCCAGCGGCTTGAACGCTTTGCCAGGTCGCAGCGCTGCATATGGCCCCTGCTGAAACGAGACTCTCACCAGGTAGGTGCCAATCTCGTCGGGTGCAAAATGCGCCCGCCACAACGTGCCATCTTCGGCAGACGTGTTCGCCGCTTTGCCGTCGGCCGCAAAGTAGCCGGGGATGAAGTGCGTTTTGCCAGACTTCGCATGTTTCAACATCACCATCATCCGGTAATCGGTAAACGGATTTGGCTTGTTGTCTTTCTCGTGGGCGTAAGGCCCGTTCAGATTGAAAGTGACTTTGTGCCACTGCTTCAACTCGCCCGATACCGTCATCTTGCCATCGCCATCGGGCTTGCGGGGCAACTGCAGCGGCTTGTCGCTCGAAGCGACCGTCGGGCTGCCTGCGGGTTTAGCTGTGTCTGGCTTTTCTTTCGCTGCGGCAGGTTCTGCTGATGGTTTGACAAACACAAAAGCCGTGGGCAGTTCGCCGCTCTGTGAGATGGGGGCAGGACCGGGGCCTGCGGCGGGCCGGTAGTTGCGTTCTGTCGTGAGCAGGAACTTGTCGAATTCAAAGCCGTCTTCACGCATTGAGAAGGTGACGACGTGATTGCCTGGTTCGTCGATATCCAGGAAGATCTTGTAAGGTTCTCCACAGTGCTGCTCGTTGGTGCGTTGCTTGCTTTCCCAACGCCAGCGGTTCTTTCCTTCGCACCACTGCAACCGCTGCCCGCTGCTGGGCCACTGGCCATCCACGCCCACATGCAGGCCGTTGTCTTCGCTGCCTGTTGAATACGCGCGGACCCAGACGTAATAGCGGCCGGCTTTTTTAAAATGTACGTTGTAGTGCAGCACCGCCATTTTGCCCGGTTCGGGGGCGAAGTTAACGCCGCGTTGCAACTTGTCATCGTGCGTGCGACGGGTATCGGGCAGAATCTCCAGGTACGCCCCGCCACTGGCGCCGGCGACGTGTGAGGGATCGCCATCGGGTTTGACGCTGGGCGTCTGCTTCGCATGTGTCAGGTGAAACTTACGGACCTTATCCAGCGTCTGCTTGAAATAATGTTCCGCCTCGACTGCGATCTGCGTGTCACTACCCGTGAACACAACATCGGCAGAGATCTGCGCCTGGCAGACGGAACATGCCCCCGCCTGCAACGATAAGGTGAATGCAGCAACAAACGCAAACGCGAGATAATTCTTCATGGAAGAACATCCTGGTGGTGGAGGAGATGATGAGGCAAGAGACCGGTCAAATAGGAAGCGTTAGCATATCACATGCTGCGACTTCACTCTTTTACATACCGGATATCGTCAAGATAAAACGTCACGGGCTTTCCTTGCCCGGCGAGCGACCAGCCGAAACCCGTTTTGATCCGGCTGAGATCGCGGCCATTGAGTGGGATGCGCATCTTCTGCCATTCCGTGGATAAACGCACGTCTTTGAGCTCGGCCTTCGCTGTATCCCGGTAAGGTTTGTCGCCCTCAATGACGCCCAGTACAAAGGACACGCGTTCGTCGCCCGTTGCGCCGCGGACATAGAATTCGAGCGCTGCAGCGCCAGAAAGATTCAGGCCGCCCGGTTTCAATCCGTCCCAGTCGTTTGGCGGCGATTGCCAGAGCACCCCGCCCCAGTTGTCCGCAGCGTTGTAGGTGACTTTCAGGCAGGTCTTACCGGCGTGCGGCTGTTCGGCGGAATCGAGTTGCATGCTGATCGCTTCCGTATTGCCCATGTACCCGGACGGGGCGTAAGGGGCCTTGGCATCGTCTGCATAAACGGCCAGCGGCAAGGACGCCCGTGGAGCGGCGATGGCCTTAACCGGGGCGTCCACATAGAGCGGAACATTAGCCACTGCGGCGCCGCCCTGTCCATCGCGGACATAAGCGAACAGCCGGTATCCGCCGCCACCTTCAGGAACGGTGACCGTCGCGCCTGTTCCGTCGCCGGTAACCGCACCGGCAAAGGTTGCTTCTTCCGCCTGATAGTCTCCGCCCACGCCAATCGTGCCGCCGTCCTGACGCAGAACCCATTTGACGTTCAGCGTGTCGCCTTCCGGATCGCTGGCAGTCAGCGTGGCCTTTAACTTCGCGCCAGGCTTTAACATGTCGCTGCGATCCACCTTCAGCGATGCGATCTGCGGGCAGCGGTTTTGCGGCGGTGATTTCGTCCAGGCGGTGGTCATCGCATCTGCTGCTGCCAACCTTGAACCATCGGGCAGTAGCATGCCAAACCAGGTGGCCGTGGTCTCTTGCTTATGCCCCCACAGGAACGCATAAGAACCAAGGCACCGGCCGGCTTGCTGCGTGACGGTCTTACGGTAGCCGTCCGCATAGCTCTCGCCTTTGGCCGTGCTGGTTGCTTCGATCGGCGAACCCCAACGGGTTTTCTCAACTTCCCAGGGACCATGCGGGCCGTGTTCTGTGACGATGTACGGCTTGCTGACGCCCGATTTCTGATACCGCTTGGCCAGGGTCGAAATACCGCCGTAGGAGTTAACGCCAATGATGTCGATATCCGGGCAGAAGCGTTCTACGTTGCGGATCTTCGTTTCGTTTTCGCCCAGTTCGGCGATCACGGTCATGGTGGGATGATGCGGATCGATCTGCTTGATCTCGCGGGCAATGTGATTCACGGCGTACCACACAGCCGGGTTCCTGCCGTCACCTTCCATCTCGTTACCAACGGCCCACAGCAGCACGGCCGGATGGTTTTTGTATTGGCGGACCGCTTTCAGGCAATCTTCCAGTTGTTTCACCACCGCCGTTTCGCTCTGGTAGTCAAACCCGTGCCGCTCGTGTCCCAGCCACATGCCGACACAGACCGTCAGGCCATGCTTATGGGCTTCGTCCAGTAGTTTCCCCAGACCGTCGGTGCTCCAGGTCCGGATCGAGTTCCCTCCAGCGGCAGCAAGCACCCGCAGGTTCGAATCGCCGCCAACGCCATGCACCTCATACGGTTTCCCATCACGCAGCAACTGCCACTGCCCCGGCTTCCCGGCAAGTGAAACGCGAGATTGCGCGCGGGCATCGGAAGGTTGAAAAGTCAGACACGCAACAGAAAGAAGGAAGCATGGGAGAAGATATCGCATCGGGCGCCGTTCCTGCACAGAAATGATGAGTTCTAAGCCCCGCATTCTACCATACGCGGGTTCTCCACGTCTCTCTGCCACGTGGTCGTATGTAAGCATTGGTCGTGCAGGTTCACGAGGAAATCGCAGCATTCTTCCTGAATCATCTGGAACAGAGTTAGCTATCACGTTTATGATTAGATTCGCTGTCAACGCGGCAGGCCCGGAAACGGTCTGTTGCTACGATCCCAGCTCCCCTGAACGAGTCGTCGTAGAGCGTCGACTGGAGATCTCTAGCTTATTGCTGGAGCCGTTATTCCTCGCCACTGGGCTGTTCTTAGTCTGGTTCGGATATCGTTTTTCCGGCACCGGCCCTAACGCACTGTTGAGGTATAGGCCCCGCCAATGTTATTCGTGCCTACCTTAGCCGCGATTGATGAATGGCTACCTTTTCTGTTGCTGCTGATACCTTGGGGGATGGCGATATGGCAGTTGTATCAAGGCATTAAGTCCGGGAAAATGCGGGAGTATTCACGGTCGAGCAATTCGGAACTCGGTCCAAGTAGGCCCGACAGATTCTGCAGGCGGTCGGAAGAGCCAAAGACGTTCTGGTGCCTCTTTGTTTTCTACACGCTGATTGTCATATTGGTGCCGGTCGCCCTTCTTTACGTTGCATCCCATCGCCCAACTGATCCACCCGTCAATCCCGGCCATGTCCCAGACGACAGGGAACTAGAGACGCGTGGCAGCACCGGCGAGTAGCTTGGTGACTGGCACGCAGAAAGCTTTGCCCGTTACGGGTAAGGACTTTTGTGGAGTGAGCCGTAGCTACGCATTTTTCGTGCGTTGTTTGCATCGCCATTGAATCGTTTAGAAGATGCTGGCTGGGTAACAACATCGCGATCGCCAACAAACACTATCTGCGGATCGGACCATAATCTGGCCCGCACATCTGCAGAAACCGGGCAAACTACCGCGGCAAACTCTACCCCTCAAAACGAAAAAACCCCGGATTTACCGGGGTATTCTCCCGCTCACCGTGATACAGCAAGTGGGTAAGTGGAGGATAACGGACTTGAACCGATGACCTTCTGGCTGCCAGCCAGACGCTCTCCCAACTGAGCTAATCCCCCGTGAGTTTTAGAAATTACCAGTGTGTGCTGAAACTGTCAACATAGGCTGTTTTTTGTGATGCACTGGCTTCGCTGCTTGTAAAGGAAGGAGGGTTGCCGGGCGGAAAGGTTCGCGGTTATTTGCGGAAGAAGGCAACTCCCAGCGAATTGGTGGTTGCTTTGCCGAATTGCTTCTTCATGGCTTTCAGTGCCGATGGAGATAGCTTCTGAGTGTTAATGGCAAGTTTGCGAAGGTGCGCGAAGTTGGCGGAATTTTGTAGCATCTTGGTTTGTTTATCTGAAAGTGCCAGGTTGCGCACGTCCAGGTGGGTGAGATTCGCCAGGGAGGGAGATTGGCAGATCGCCTTGAGTGTTCTGGCGTTGATCCTGGCATTGGATAAATCAAGTTGCCTCAGCGAAGCGGCGCCGGGTGGAAATTCTCGAGTATCTATCGACTGCCGGGTGTTGAGATTGCCAACGCCAAGCAGCCGTAAATGGGGGAAATTCCCGGACTCGAGCAGTCCAGCCAGAAACTCTCCAGGACTTTCATGCCCGATGTTCAGTTCTGTCAGATGATGCAGCCCCGGTGCGTTGAAGAAGTCTGCGTTATCGGCATCGGTCAGCATGCTGCCCGCGGTGAGTTTGCGCAGCGCCATTGAATCCGTAAACAACGCAGGAATGTGCCCGGCGAACGAGGGCCCCTGCCAGTCAAGTTGTTGCAACCCGGCAACAACACCCGACTCAATCAGCCCATGCACGCCCTCCGGGTGCGGGTTCAACCAGTTGCATTCCAGGCGTTTCAGGTTTTTGTACGATGCACTGCCCGCCATCTGCTGAAGGCTTGCTGGTTGCCGCGGGGTAATGCTCAGCTCTTCCAGGCTGGTCCACGGCGGGTCTTTCAACCAGCTTGAGTCACCCAGGGATAGCTGACTGCTTTCAACAAGCATCAAGCCTTTCACACCGTGCAAGGCAGTTAACTCATCCGCCCGGTCCAGCCACCCTTTCAGCGATGTGCGGAACGAAACGCGTTGCACCGGTGCATGTTTCACCACCGACTGATAAACGGCATTGGCGGCCGATGGATGCGAGAAGGTTCCGTAGCCGGGATAGCCGCGGTGATACACTTCACGCCACTGGCCGGACTTATTGCAGAACCGCTGCTGCCGGGGAACCCCAAGGGCGAAATCCTGAAACTTCGGCTGGTTCCGCAACCAGGCCGCCTGGTGCTGCTCCAACAGACTTTCTTCGCGCAACAGCAGTTCGCCGTATTCAGGCTCAACCGGGTCCATCCCGGCCAGTTTGCACTGCACGCGGATAAGCTCCCCGCGGCTGTCGCCGTGTTCTTCCAGCCAGTCTGCATGCAGCAGGCGTGGTGCATCGTCACCGGGATGGGCCAGCACCTGTTCGATAAGCCGTTGTTCTGTATCGCTCATGGTTGTCATCCTACGCAACGGATTCATGCGTTGCCACGCGCAGGATTTATCTTGCTGCATTTGCAGAGATCGGCTATTTACCTCCCTACAAAATTCGATCCTGCGGATGTGGGACCGGCCCTCGAAGCCGGAATGGGGTACTGAAGATGAGTGCGGAACAATTCAACCGGGAACAACCCGCCGGGGCGCCCTGTTCTGACGGCGCCGCCAGCGGGACGCCGCCACTGATTCTGGTATGCCAGGCCGGCGGTGGGGATGTGGAGAGGGTCATTGGTTCGCAGCCGGTGGCGTGGCACGTGATGAAGACGTTTGCAGCTTTCGGTGTGCGACGGTTTGTTGTGTGCATCGATAGCCAGAACGCCGCACTGGTGGACCACTTTTTAAGTGGTGAGATTGACGACGACTGGCAGGTTTCGCTGGTCAACACGGGTGAAAACATGCGGGCCGAAGAGCGGATCGCGGTTGCATCCCGCTATCTTCACTCACAGGACGAGCACTGTTTTATCGCTGCCGATACGGCGGTGGCGAACATCGATGTTACATCGTTCTTTGAACAACACGTGACGCGGATGAAGCCCTGGACCGCGGCCGTCGTTCCAGCTGGCCACGACAACGCATTTCAACCGGCCAGGTGCATCCTGGTGCGAAGAAGGCATCTCCCGTACGCACTGAGCAACGGCGCACTAACCAACGGTGCACTAAGCAACGGCGCCGGATCTGCGACAGACGATAGCGCGGCGGTTTATTATCACACCGGTTACTGGCACAGTGCGGCGTCCACGGCGGACTGCCAGGAACTTTCAGCCGTCTGGCGCCAGGGCGATGCTCCGTGGACCATTAGCTGGCCGGTCGCTAGCGGACTGAAAGACGGCGCCACCAAAGCGGCCTGACGCCGCCCGTTTCCTGTTTTCACCCATCACGCAAAGCAGTTTGAATTCTGGTTGCATGACAAACTCTGCACACCTCGTCGATCGCGCGGCCACAACAGGGCCAATCCATCCCCAAGATTCCAGCAGCGGGCCCATCCAGCGGCAGATGGAAAATCTGCGGATCGTCTGCGGTCAGTGGCGTTTCGCGGAAGCCCTGGTGCTTGAGAGCGGTGAAGCGAAACTCGCGGCGGAACTGGAAAAATGGCCCGGTTGCAATCGCGTGACAAGCTTCCCCCTGGAATCGTTGACAACCGATGCTGCGGGCGTGCGGCTGCCTTTCGACCGCCACAGTTTTGACCTCGTTGTCGTTTCGCGGCAGCTGCAATATTTCGAACGTGTGGCGCAGCTTCTTAAAGAGCTTGCCCGTGTGGGAAGCTTTCAGGCAATTGAAGTGCCTGTGTGCGATACCGCGCTGCTCGACGTGTTTGCGGCCGACCTGGTTTCGCAGGGCGTTGCCAATGTCTTCACGCCTTCGCTCCTCCGCTTCCAGCTGCACCGTGCCGGGCTGGAAGTCCTCAGTGATCGCACAGCGACGCACCGCAACACAGCTTCGCCCGCAACGGGCTGGCTGAGCAAGCCGCGGTTTCTTGTCCGTAGACCCCGTCTTTCAGAACGCAGCTACACGGTGCTGACACACGGCGCCAGACCGCTGCGTGTTGTGGGCGAATAGCCTGCCGGTATCGTTGGCTGGCGGACGGTTTGTGATATGGTGGAGTCTGTGAACTTCGCCCCGTTTGTCCTGCTCCGCATCAACTTCTGTGTCGTACAACATCCAACTGATTCAAGGTGAGTCGAACGAGACTCTTGCCAGGCTGTACGCCCGGCTTCACTCGCAGCCAGGCGCCCCGGCTGCAACAGGGCTGACCTTGCGGGGCCACGTATCCGGCCCGTTTTCAGGCCGCGCGCACACGCTGCCTACAACGTCTCCTTTCAGCCTTGTTGGTGAAGCCGAAGCGGCAATTGCCGGTGATGCTCCAGGCCTTACGGCGCTGGTGCCCGATCCTTGTTACTGGTCGCCGCGGTCTCCTTTGCGCTACCGGGTGGTGCTCTCGGTCTGCGACGAAGCTGGCCAGGAGCAGGCGAAAATTACGGCCAATCTTGGTCTGCGGATGGCGGGTGTCCGGGGCAGCAGTTTCTTCTTCAGCGGTGAACGGTGGGTGCTGCGCGGCGTTGCCGCCGATGCATCTGCGCTGGCGGAATTTAATGACGAGGGCGACGAGCAGACCTTGGTCGATGAACTGGAAGCCTGGCGCGAAGCAAAGGCGACGCTCTGCCTTCACTTCACGGGCGGCAGGTTTCCGGCCGCACTGCTAGAAGCAGCCTCGGAACAAGGCGTGGTTGTGCTGGCGATGATCGACGACGCCACACCCCTGGAAACACTTGCCAAAGTCAGCCAGCACGCGGCTGTGGCGTTTGCCGCGGTGAAAGACAGTCCGGCCGTCGATGAGCAATCGTTGCGGCGGGCGGCGCCCAACCAGGTTCTGTTGCAATGGATAGAGCCTGTCAACGAACCGGCTCCGTGGGCGGAAGGGTTCTTTTTGCAGGCCGAAGACGTCGCTGCCGCGGGCGAATTCGCCGGAAATCAAACGCTGCCGGTTGTTGCGTTTCGCAATATTTCCGCCACCAGCCTTCCTGCTGCACGGGCGCAATGCGATACGCTGCAAAGAGATATGGCGCCGTGGGCGGATTGTGCAGGTTACGTCGTATGGCCCCGGTAGCGGGGCAGCCTTGCACCGGGGCGAAGGTGTAAAATGGGCTACAGGAACAACGCGGCGATCTGGTAAAATGCTGGCGCCGCTAGCACTCGACCCCGTAGGTCAGGCGCCTGCCTGACGGTGTTTGAGGTGGAGGCTGTTGCGTTGTCAGGCAGGCGCCTGACCTACGGCTGACACCACGGTTAGCGGCGAGTTTGATTCCCGTTCGATGGAGCGAATACGATGTCTGATCGCAGCTTTGTTCATCTGCATTGCCACAGCCACTACTCGCTGCTCGACGGCGCCAGCAGTATTCCGCGACTGGTGGGCCGGGCCAAAGAGCACGGCATGAACGCGCTGGCGCTGACCGATCATGGCAACCTGCACGGCGCCCTGCAGTTCTACAAGCAGTGCAAAAAGGAAGAGATCAACCCGATCATCGGCTACGAGGCGTACATCGCCCCGGCCAGCCGGTTCGACAAATCTTCGGGCAGTATGAAGGAGTCAAACTATCACCTGACGCTGCTCGCCCAGAACCGCACCGGGTTTAAGAACCTGATCAAGCTGGCCTCGATCGCATCGCTGGAGGGCTTCTACTTCAAGCCGCGCATCGATAAGGAAGTACTGGAAGCACACAGCGAAGGCATCATCTGCCTCAGCGGTTGCCTCTCGAGCGAGTTCAGCCGCAAAGTGCTGCAAGGCCGCGATGCGGAAGACGAATTCCGCGAAGCGAAGGAGACCGCCGGCTGGTTCCACAAAGTGTTCGGCGATCGTTACTTCGTGGAAGTGATGAACAACGGTCTGGACATCCAGCGCATGCAGCTGGAAAGCGCGGTAGATGTTGCGAAGCAGGTCGGCCTGCCGGTGGTCGCCACCAGCGATTGCCACTATGTGGACCGGGAAGATGCGGAAGCCCAGGACGTGATGCTGTGCATCAACACGGGTAAATTCCGCACTGACCGCAACCGCATGAAGATGGAAGGCAGCGAGTTCTACCTACGTAGCCCGGAGCAGATGTACGAGTGCTTCCCCGGTCTGGAAGACGCCGTCGGGCGGAGCCAGGAAATTGCCGACACGGTCGATATCGACCTGGAACTGGGCAAACGGTACTTCCCGACGTTCAAATGCCCCGACAATAAATCGGCCGACGATTATCTACGCGAACTGTGCATCAAAGGGCTGAAAGAGCGGTACGAAGGCGATGAAGAGATGTGCCCCGGCGGAGAGCTTTCGCAGGTGGTGATGGACCGCCTTAACCGCGAACTGGGCGTGATTAGCCGCCTGGGCTTTCCCAACTACTTCCTAATCGTGTGGGACTTTGTGCACGAAGGCCGCAAGATGGGCATCCCGGCCACGGCCCGTGGTAGTGGTGTGGGCGCCATCGTGTGTTACGCCACTTATATGAGCCACGTCTGCCCGATCAAGTACGATCTGCTGTTCGAACGCTTTCTCGACGAAAACCGTCTTGAGGCGCCGGATATCGATATCGACTTCTGCAAAGAACGTCGCACCGATGTGATCCGCTATGTGAAGGATAAATACGGCGAGGCGAACGTCGCGCAGATTGGCACCTTTGGTACGCTGGCCGCACGGGCTGCGATTAAAGATGTCGGCCGCGCGCTGGGTATTCCGCTGGCGCGTGTGAATCAGGTCACCGGCATGGTGCCGGAACAGCTTGGTATCTCACTCAGCGGCGCCCTGGAGACCAGCGACGATCTCCGCGCCACGTACGAGGCCGATCCCGATGTGCGTGAACTGCTGGACCTGGCCCAGAAGATTGAAGGTCTGGCGCGCAACGTCGGCACGCACGCCGCCGCCGTGGTGATTGCCGACCAGCCGCTGACCGAATACGTGCCGCTGGGCCGCGTGTCGGGTAAAGAAGATATCATCACGCAGTGGTCGATGAACGATGTGGAAGACGCCGGTCTTCTGAAGATGGACTTCCTGGGTCTGCGCAACCTGACGATCCTCACCAAGACCGTCGACATTATCGAACAGACCACCGGCGAGCGGATCGACCCGCTGAAATTCCCCATCGATGACCGCGAAACGTACGAGCTTCTGCAACGCGGCGAAACCAAAGGCGTATTCCAGCTTGAAAGCGGCGGCATCCGCGACCTGCTGCAGCGGATGAAGCCCGACCGCTTTGCCGACATCATTGCGACCGCGGCGTTGTACCGCCCGGGGCCGCTGGAAGGCGGCATGGTGGACGACTATGTGGCAGTCAAACACGGCCGCCAGCAGGCCGAGTATCTGCACCCCTTCCTGGAAGAAATCCTCACCGAAACCAACGGTGTGATGGTTTACCAGGAACAGGTGATGCGGATTCTCAACCGCCTGGGCGGCATCGAGCTGGCAAAAGCGTACACCTGTATTAAGGCGATCAGCAAAAAGAAAGAAGCGCTGATCCAGCAGAACTACGCGGCGTTTATGGAAGGCGCTGTCAAGAACGGCCTATCCAAGAAAGACGCCCAGACGTTCTGGGACATGATCGTCAAATTCGCCGGCTATGGTTTCAACAAATCGCACAGCACGGCGTATGCACTGATCGCCTTTCAGACGGCGTATCTCAAAGCGCATTATCCGCTGGAATTCATGGCGGCGTTGCTCACGGGCGATATTCCGGGCCGCAACTTCAAACGCAAAGACTCGCTGGTCGAACACCTGGAAGACTGCGAGCGGATGAACATCGAAGTGGCGGTGCCCAACGTCAACACGTCCGATGTGGACTTCAGTGTGGGCGAAGGCAAAATCTATTTCGCGCTGTCAGCCATCAAAGGTTGCGGCGGTTCGGCAGCCGAAGCCATCGTCGCGGCGCGGACCAAGGGGGGACCGTTCACGGATATCTTCGACTTCTGCGAACGCGTTGATCCCTCGGCCTGTAACCGCGCGGCGATTGAAACGTTGGTCAAAGCCGGGGCGTTTGATTTCACCGGCGCCAAACGCTCGCAACTGGCGGCCGTGGTCGAACGCGCCATTCAGGCTGGCGCCGCGCGGCTGGCCGACGCCAAGAGCGGGCAGCAGAGTCTTTTCGGCGGCGGCGATGAGGAAGAAGACGCGGCCGAAGACACCACTATTCCGCTGCCCGTGATGGATGAATGGGAAGAACGCGAACTGCTGGTTAATGAGAAAGAAGTGCTGGGCTTCTATCTGACCAGCCACCCGCTGGCTGAATACGAACAGAAGCTGAAAACCTTCTGCACGCACACCACGGCCGATATTCCCGACGTACCGGATCGTCACGAAGTGATCCTGGGCGGGATGCTCTCGGCGATTAAATTCGCCCACACCAAAAACCCCAAACCTGGTAAACCCTCGAAGTACGTCAACTTCGATCTGGAAGATGTCGCCGGCGCCATCCGCTGCATCCAGTGGCCGGATGGCTTCGCCGTGAGCGGGCATCTGATTGAACCAGACGCGATCATCGTGGTGCGTGGCTCCATCGACCGCCGCGGCGGCGACGAGGCGAACCTGATCGTCAACGAACTCATCCCGCTGGACGATCTCGACCGCCGGTATACCAAGGGGCTGAAGATCCGCATCGACGAGATCAAACATGGCCGCGACGCACTCAAGGGCGTCCGCGAAATCCTCCGCGCCTATCCAGGCGAAGGCGAAATTCAACTGGTCCTCTGTCTCGAATCCGGCGCCCGCGTCTATCTGAAATCGCACCGCTCACGAGTCGTCATCAACGACGAAATGCGCCGCCGCATCGACGACCTGCTAGGCGCCGGCAACTACCAGCCCATCACCGCACCACCACAACCCAAGGCGCCACAACCAGCGCGACGCGGTAGAGGTTAGTTTGAAATCACCGCGGCATCTGGCGTTCGTGCAATTTGGGGCTCTCACAGAATTCATCACGGGTTGAGTTCCAGGATTTCCAGGTTGCGGAATTCAACGGCTGCCTTTTGATTGCGGAGGACGATGCTTCCTTCTGGCATTTCCACATCCCAGGCGCGGTTGACGACCTCGCCGTTCATTTCTACCACGAGGTTGCCGCCCTGGCAGGTGATGGTGCAATCGTTCCACTCCCCATCGCGTTTGAGAAAGGGCCGGCGTAACCAGCCCAGCCGGCGCTGGTCCTGGCCGTTCGCAGCGCCGGTGTGATTCCTGGCTGTTATTCCGTACGCAATGAGGCATCCGGTTCCGACAAACTTGTCCGGGTTTTCGTTGGGCCGTAGATCAATCTCGATGCCACGCGGGTTGTGATTCTTGTCGTCCATCCCACGCGACCGCACAATGATGCCGCTGCCATTGGGAAACACCGGGCCAGCACCAAACCGCCACTGCAACGAGAGTTTGAAGTCACGGTAGGTCTTGTAAGTGCCAAGCTCGTTAAAGTCACCGCCCTTACAAATCAGGTTGCCTTGCAGGTCAGCTTTCCAGGCGTTGTTGATCCCGGACCTGGAATACGCGATGGTCATAAATTTCCAGCCCGTCAGGTCCTTGCCATTGAACAGCGATATCGCACGCGGCTGTTCAGGCTCTGCCGGTGCGCTCTGATTACTACTCAATTCACGCACTATGAACGTGTGAAATTTTGTGCTGTTCTGATACGAGCCGAGCCCGGTGGATTCGCTGGAGGTGCGTAGCATCGAGTAGTCGTCGATGGTGAACAGCGGCTCGCGATCCAGAAACACGTTGATCCCGCTTTCGCGCAGAGCGAACTTCAACGTGTGCCTTTCATTGGTCTTAAAACCCTGCGATAACTTCACGCCCAACGGCGCCGATCCGAACTCGCCGTCGCCCCAGAAACTCAGCGCTGTGCCGCCGCTTTTTAGTGCGCGGACGCCAAAGATGTAACACTCGCTGCCACGTTGCATGCGGATGTGCGTGTCGCTGGCCGGAGTGGGACCTTCCGCCAGGCGGCTGAAAGAAACTTCAAGGTCGTATTCATCCGGCGGATTGTAAGGCGGACTAAAGAAACTCTGGTCATGCGGGTTGGAGACCACCAAAGCGTCTCCTACTTTATGCCAGCGACCTTTCTCACCGTGCACTTCCGGCGCAGAGATGGCGATCAGGTCCACCACTTTACCCGCAGGTGTATCTGCCAGCGGCTTGTCGGGGGTGGTGGGAATCGCAGCAACGCCATCTGCTTCTGGTATCGTTTCAGTCGAGCCCAGGGAAGCCAGGAGCAGTCCTCCCAGCAGAAGCACAGCCACCACCACAAGGCTCAAACCACCCGCGGTAATCGCCAGAATCATGGGCAACATGGTCTTCTTACGCGGGCGTCTGTGGACCAGTTGCGGCGGTCGCTGCAAAGGCGCGGCGACCGTTGGCGCCGTGGCGAAGACGTCTTCCATCTGCACCGGCGGCAGCACCGGGGCGGTGGGTGGTGGCGCCGTGGGCATCGCGGGCATTGCCGGTTCTGCATTGCGCGGGTTATTGCTGGCCGGCTTGGCGACAGGCGGCGCCTGGCTGGCGCGTAGCTGCGTGTCGTAGGCCGCGCGTTGCTGCGGGTGAAGCAGGCAGACGCGGGCGTTGGAAACTTCGTTCAGCAGCTTCTGACAGATCGCCTGATGTTTACCGCTTTGATAACTTCGCAGATGCGCCAGGCGCCCGTCGGCGGCAGCTTCAATAACGTCGGCATCCGCCTCAAAAGGTTGAATGCCTAGCAGCCGGTAGTGGTCCGGCGGCTGATGAGCTGGCGGAATGCCCAACCACTTGTAGTACGCATCGAAGTCCTGGCTCATCGTCCTTCCCGGTTCTGGCTTTCAGGCAGATTGTGCAACGCGGCTATTGTAAGCAGCCCACGACATCGCAGCCATCTAGCCCTGCCCGCATCGTGCAATTTCTCTACCTGCGGGCAGAGCAAAAAAAACGGCGCGATGCAGATCGCGCCGTTGAATTGCTTTTGACTGTCTATGCCCGGCAAAGCCGTGCGTTACTCACCACGCAGCTTCAGGCCGATGGCAGCGAGCTTTTCGCGGACTTCGTTCAGGCTGGTCACGCCGAAGTTTTTGCACTCCAGCAGATCGTCCGGGCTTTTGCGGCACAGTTCGCCCAGCGTGTTCATCGCCAGACGTTGCATGCACTTACGGGCACGGACGGAAAGCTCCAGCGAGCCAATCGGCTGTTCCAGCAACGCGGCTTCGTCGGGCGACATGTTGGAGGTGTCGAAGCTTGGCTCTGGCTCCGGGCGTTCGTGCGAGAACTGGCCCAGTTCCAGACCGCGGGCGGTCAGCATGTCGCGAATTTCGATCAGCGAGGTCTCGCCGAAGTTTTTGCTGGCCAGCAGTTCCTGCTCGGAAGTACGGGTCAGATCGCCGAGGGTGCGGACGCCCATCTTTTGCAGGCAGTTGCGGCTGCGGACAGAAAGCTCGAAATCGGTCACGGGGATGCTTAGCACCTGTGCCATGCGGTCGTGCCGTTTCTGAGCCTCTTCGTCGTAGAACATGTTGCTGGACGCAGAGGCGTCTTTCAGAAACAGGCTCGCACGTTTGTGGCCGGGGAACACGTCCAGAATGCGCTGGTAGCAGACCTGGGCGCGCTCGAACTGTTCGCGGTCTTCGTATAGCAGGCCCAGGTTCAGCAGCGAGCCGACATTGGCCGGGAACGATCCCACGGCGCTTTCGTAAAGGCTGAGGGCTTCTTCGTCATTGCCACGACGGTCGTTCTCAACCGCCAGGCCGAACAAGGCGCCGCTGTGGGTGCCGTCCGCCTCAACAGCGCGCTCGTAGAATGCGATCACTTCTTCCGGGCGGTCGCCCTGGGCGGCGACGGTGGCGCCACGCTGGTACAGGCATTCGGCAGTAGCTTCGACAGGGCCGAAGAGATTGTCGAGCGTCTTCTGGGCGGCTTCGATATCGCCAGCGTAGCGCTGCGTTTCGGCAATGGCCAGGGCGCACTGATCGGCGTCGTAGCCGGCTTTCTTCGCGGCTTCGTAGTTCTCAATGGCCGCATCGTGCTCACTCAGAGCCAGACGCGATTTGCCCAGGTAATAGTGTGCCAGGGCGCCGCCATCGGCATTGCCGAGAGTTTCAATCGCCCGCTGATACCGGCCTAGCAGGAAGT
The DNA here is from genome assembly GCA_965233625.1 of Pirellulaceae bacterium. Classification (GTDB taxonomy): domain Bacteria; phylum Planctomycetota; class Planctomycetia; order Pirellulales; family Pirellulaceae. The sequence goes on along the minus strand of OZ247499.1, from coordinate 3,144,452 downwards.
AGCACACGCCCAGACGCACTGAACTGGCCGGCGTCAGATCGCCCGCACTCTCCAGCTCTCCAACAGCTTCACGCAATACGGCAAACTGGGCGAAATCGGCGGCGACAGTCTGCGAAATCTGATCAATTTCCCCCGGTCCGAAGGAACTGTTCGAAAGAACAACTTCTTTGAGATCAAACTCAGTAGCTTGCGACATTCGCGGCGGCTCCAACACAATTAAATGAAATGGGTGCTCGATTATACGCATTCCGGGCCTCGCCGTCACGGGGAGCCACGGTCAGCGTCATTTGAGACGCACGTAAAGCAATAGGCTGCAATAACTTAGAGGGACTGAGGGTTGGCTTGTGATCCTGGCGGAACAGGACTCGCGTTGACCTTTCCAACTCCCCTATCTACCTACCCTGTGCGAAAAGAATCGTCGGAAAAAGCCAGCGGCGGGAATCGAACCCGCAACCCCCGCATTACGAATGCGGTGCTCTGCCAATTGAAGCTACGCTGGCGACGTCTTTGATTATCCGTGCCTATCATGCACGGAATTGTCAGCGAGAAAACTTACCACTTAACCCACAAACAGCCAAGCCCCTTTCGGTTTTCCAGGGGGCCATTCTTTCCTGGTGGACCTTTATTACGGACCCGTTAATCGCTCGAACAGCTGCAGATGCGCCGCGGCCATATCCTGGTGGGTGTAGACAGGCGTGGCGGGGCAGGGAGAGCAGGGGGCGTCGCGGAGCGCGGCAAGCAGGCCGTCGCAGAGTTGCGGGGGATTGCTGGGTGGTGTTAACCGTAGCAGGGGGCTGTCGCCGGCAGCCTGACGGAATGCGGCGAAATCGCTGGCGATGATGGGGATGCCGGCGGCGGCAGCTTCGCGCAATGCAATGGTCTGTTCCACTTCGCGGGCGGGCAACACGAATGCGTCGGCCGCCCGGAGCAGTTCGGAAGAATCGTCAAAGGTTCCCGCCAGGAACACCCGGTGATCTACTTCCGCCTCGTTAATCTGCCGCTGCAAGATCCGGCGGTCTGGCCCATCGCCAAAGATCCACAGGCGGGCCTGCGGCAGTTGCTTTTTCACCAGTCGCCAGGCTTCCACCAGGTCGAACAGCCCTTGTTCACGATGAAGCAGCCCCACATAAACGGCCAAAGGCGCCGGCTCGCGCAGCTGGAACAACGGCTGCGTTTCGTAAAGTCTTAGACGGGCGTCCGCACGGGAAAGCTGAATAGCTCCGGGGGCGGCGCCGTTTTCAATCGAGACGATCCGGCTGGCGTCGTAACCGGCGGCGGCTAGTTCTTCCGAAGCGTTGCTGCTGGTGGCGATAATTGCGGTTGCCTGCTGGCACTTCTTCCGCACGCCACTGCCGAACTGGGCAGTTTGCTGCCAGGTGCAATCTCCGTGCACGCCCGTTGCTTCGCACCGCAGCACCACGGGTTTACCGCTGCCCGCCATCGCAGAGATCACCGCGCCGGCGTCGCGCGAAAGGCGTGATACGCAAATAAGGTCGAACTCACTGGCATGCTCGCGGAGCCATTTACCAAGCGCCGTTGTGTAGCGGAACGTGCCCCAGCCAATCTGCCGCGGATTAGGCAACCGCACCACGGGGGCGCCCGCGAATTCAAACCGCGTGGGCCATTCTGGTTGCCACTGCGCGGTCAGCACCGTGCAACGCACCCCGGCAGCGGTCAGCCCGGTTACAAGTTGCGCGAGATTGCGTTCGACCGGACCAGCAATGGGCCAGAATCTACGGGTAACCAGCGCCACGCGCAAGGCCACAAACTCCTTCAGTCATGCATGCTCAAAATCCGTTAACGTAAGTTAACTACCGCACGATCCGCCCGCAATGTCATGCACAGCACAGGCCGTCGCCACGTGGGCGGCCACCAAAGATGAAGATCCAAGAAAGAACCAATGACGCAGCATGACGGTCTGCTAAACTATCCTCGCCAAACGATCGCGGTTTAACGATCATGAAACGGCAAAATGAATTGCCGCAAATCCATAGTTCAGACGCCCCGCCTGATAATGCATCCTTAGGGCAGGCCCGCCTGCCGCGTAACAGACGGCGCTGGTCAAACCAGCAGCGCCTTCCTCAGAGTCATGCAACAAAGAGCAGCAGCCATGCAAATTCGAATTGTGAATCTGGCGTATCTAATACTGTTAGCATCCGTCTTCTTCCTAGCGGCGTTTCCCGTGGTGTCGCCTGCCGAGGAGCCGGCGCGGAAACTGCCGGTGCTGCCGGGCATTCAACCTGGCGGGCAGGTGCTGCTGCCGAACCAGTGGTCCATTAAACCCGCGGGGAAGCAGGTGGTGCTGGGTGACTTCCCGGTGAATATCGCCCTGCATCCGCAGGAAGATACCGCGGCCATTCTCCACGCCGGTTACGGCGAACATGAAGTCGTGATCGTTGACCTCAAGACGGCAAAGGTCAAATCGCGGGCCACCGTGCCCCAGGCATACTATGGTCTGCACTTCTCTACCGATGGAAGCACCCTGTGGGCCGGCGGCGGCGAAGACCGCCTGGTGCATCAATTCACCTATAACAAAGGTTATCTCCTTGACTACAAGAAGATACCGGTCGGAAAGCCCAAAGAGAAAATCGTCGTCTGCGGCGTAGCAACATCAGCGGACGACAAGACGCTTTACGCCGCATTAACTTGGGGCGACGCTGTCGCTGTCGCCGATCTGGCGGCGCCGGAGAACGGCTATCGTATTGCTTTGCCGGAACTGGCATTCCCGTACACCGTGTTGCCATCGCCCGACGGCAAACGTCTGTTTGTCAGTATGTGGGGCAAGTCTGCCGTCGCCATTGTCGATCTGGCAACACGCAAAGTAACGGCCACCTGGCAGACCGACGCGCACCCGACCGAGATGCTGCTTTCGCCGGATGGGAAGCGGCTATTTGTGGCCTGTGCCAATAGCAACTCCGTGACCATTCTCAATACCGCCACTGGCGCCGCGATGGAGTCAGTGCACAGCGCCCTTTATGCGAAGGCGCCGGTTGGCAGTACGCCCAACAGCATCGCGCTTGGCGCCGACGGGAAAGCATTGCTGATCGCCAACGCCGATAATCACAACGTGGCCGTATTCGACGTTTCGAAGCCCGGTTCGGCGCGTTCGCTGGGGCACATTCCTGCCGGGTGGTATCCGACCTCGGTCCGCTTTGCGAAAGATGGCCGCGTATTGATTGCCAACGGCAAAGGCATCACCCCCAAGCCCAACCGTCATGGCCCGAATCCGCTGCGCAAGAACAATTCGCCCGTCCGCGAATATATCGGCGGACTGTTTCAAGGCACGCTCAGCATCGTGGCCCCGCCAACGCCCAAGCAGATGGCCGCCTATTCCGCCACCGCGTTGAAGCTCAGTCCGCTGCGGAAAGACTTACAACCCATCGTTGACCCGCCCGAAGGTAGCCCTATCCCTGGCAAAGTCGGCGGCAAAAGTCCCATCAAGCATTGCATCTACATCGTCAAAGAGAACCGCACGTACGATCAGGTCTTCGGCGATTTGAAGCAAGGCAACGGCGATCCTTCGCTCTGCATCTTCCCGCGCAAAGTCACGCCCAACCATCATGCTTTGGTGGAAGAGTTTGTGCTGCTGGATAATTTCTATGTGGAAAGTGAAGTCAGCGTGGACGGGCACGAATGGAGCATGGCGGCCTATGCGACCGACTTCGTCGAAAAGAGCTGGCCGCTGCTCTACCGTGGCGGACGCGGCACCATTCCGTACCCAGCCGAAGGCCGCTACACCACCATCGCGCCCTCGTCCGGCGGTTATATCTGGGACAACTGCAAGCGGGCCGGTGTATCGTACCGCAGCTACGGCGAATTCATCTCCAATCCCGCCAAGCCGGGCGACCCCGCCAGGGCCCGAGTGAAATCGCTGGAAGGCCACTTCGATCCGTACTTCCACGGTTACGATCTGGACTATCCGGATGTAAAGCGGGCGGCGCGGTTCATCGAAGAACTCAAACGCTACGAGAAAGAAGGCGGCTTTCCCCAGTTCATCGTCCTGCGACTGCCCAACGATCACACCTACGGCGTGAACCCTGGCAAACCAACGCCGACGGCCATGGTCGCCGACAACGATCTGGCGTTAGGCCGGGTGGTTGAAGCGGTTTCTAAGAGCAAGTTCTGGCCAGAGACGGCGATCTTTGTGGTGCAGGACGACGCGCAGAATGGTTCCGACCATGTCGATGCGCATCGCACCGTGGCCATGGTCATCAGCCCCTATACAAAACGCGGCTACGTGGACTCGACGATGTACTCCACTTCCAGCATGCTCCGCACGATGGAGCTGATCCTGGGTCTACCGCCGATGAGTCAGTTCGATGCGGCAGCCCGGCCGATGTACGCTTCCTTCCAAGGTAAGCCGGACTTGAAGCCGTATCAGCATCGCCCCGCAAACGTTGACCTCAACGCCGTGAATCTGCCAGACGCCTGGGGCTCCAAGCTTTCGCAGACGTTTGATCTCAGCAAGGAAGACGCGGCCGACGATCTGCTGCTGAACGAAGTGATCTGGCGTAGCGTGAAAGGGAAAGATTCGCCGATGCCGCCACCCGTGCGGGCGTCGTTCGTGTTCTCCCTGGATGACGATGATGACGACGAAGAAGATGACGACCACGACGATGACGACGACTAAACCACCGTTAGACGGCGTTCATCTGCGTCTTCGCCCATCGCTTGCACCTGGCCGATGACGCGGGCGGCTTCGTAGCCTACCTGCTGCAAACGCTCGACCAGGCTCGCAGCCTTTGCTGCATCCACGGCAATCAGTAAGCCGCCGGATGTCTGCGGATCAAACAGCAGTTCGTAAGCAGTCTGCTGGCGGACGCTGCCGGCAGCGGTCATGGCCGCTTCCATCTCGCGATTGGCAGGCAGGAGCGAACTGGCGAAGCCGGCGGATGCAAGTTCAACGGCGCCTGTAATGGTGGGAACGTCTTTCAGTTGAATCGTCGCCGCTGCATTGCTGGCGTTCAGCATTTCCATCAGGTGCCCGGCCAGACCGAAGCCGGTCACATCCGTACACGCCGCGATCTGAAATTCTTCGAACAGTCCGGCGGCCTGCTGGTTTGACTGCACCATACTATCGACTGCTGCGTTGAACGCACCGGCCGGGCACTTCGCCCGCATATGGGCGGCCAGCAGCACGCCTGTGCCAATTGGCTTGGTCAGAATCAGCGCATCGCCTGGTTGCAAGTTTGACTTGGCGAGGACCCGCCCCTGAGGTTGATTGCCGAGCATGGTAAAGCCAAGCGTCAACGCATCGCCTTCCATCGTATGACCGCCGGCGAGTGTGGCGTTCATCGCATCCAGCTCACGTGTCGCCCCGGCCAGAGCTTCGTACAACATCTGCTCCTGCTGCCGTGGCGAACCAGGTGGCAGAACCGCCATCGCTAGCGCCGCGACAGGGCTGCCGCCGCAGGCATACAGATCGCTGGCCGCATGAACCGCGGCGATTCTTCCCGCCAGATACGGGTCATCCAGCGGAGCTTTGAAAAAGTCGGTCGTAGCTGCAATGTCAGACCCCGACACCGGCTGAATCACCGCCGCGTCATCCGCCGCCGGCAATCCGTGCGGCACCTGATCCACGGCGGCGACGTTCAGCCTTTCAATCGCACGGCGCAGCACGCCGCCGCCGACTTTCCCGCCACAACCGGCGCACCGCATCGGTTCATCTTCCGGCGGCGGCTCTGGCTGCATGGACGCAGGTTTCAGATCCTGATGCTTCTCCATAAATGAAGAGTCGATCCAGTCCTTTAGTTTGAAGCACCACCGCGCCTGCACCGAAACGAATTTGTACTCCGCTATCGCTTGCCCGTTCCCCGTGTTCAAGATCGAAAGGAAACCACGCTGCGGGCTGTACGTCTGCAGTGACTCGCCGCGTAGCAACCGCTGCATATTCTGCCACAATACCGGTGCCTGCCTGACCGCATACACACCCGCTTTGGGCGCCGGGTCTTCGGTCATCGTGCCTGAATCGCCAACCACAAACACATGGTCGTCGCCGGTGCTCTGCAGCGTCGGCCGCACCAGCAGGAAGCCCCGGTCGTCACGTGGCAGCGACGCGCAATTCAACACCGCTGGCGCCCGCGCACCGGTTGCCAGAATGACCAGATCAGTGTGTATCTGCCGGCCATCATCCAGAACCACGGCCTCCGGCGTCATTGCCGTAATCCGCTGTCCAGTGATGCACTGCACGCCCTGCCGGTCGAATTCTTTGCGCACCAGTTTTTTAGTGCGTGATAAGGCAGAACTGCCCAGCACATCTTCACCGGCGCCGATAATCGTGACTTCCAGTTCCGTGTCAGGTAGCACCTTCTCAACAAACGGGCTTAAGCAGAAAGATATTTCCACCCCGCCGGCCCCGGCGCCTGCCACCACCACCCGCAACGGCCGGTTACCTTCCGGCTTTACATCAAGCAGCCACTGCTTCAGCCGCGCAAGGAAAGTCTGCATCGGCTTGATCGCCACCACCGGCGGATGCCCGCCGTCTTCATCATCCATGCCGGGCAGCGATTCGGGCTTGGAGCCAACGCCGATGGATAACACGTCGTACGGCGTCGCCACCCGCTCAGCGAATTCAATCCGGCGGGCGCCGGTGTCAATGTTTGTCACCTCGGCCTGGATCAGCCTGGCGCCGACGGCTGCACAGAACTTCACCAGGTCTATCTGCATCGCTTCTTCCGGGTACTGCTGCGCGAGCACGCCCGGCATCATGCCTGAATAGGTCGCCACCGGGAAGTTGCTAATCACGGTCAGACGCGTGTCTTCAATCGCCTTCATCCGCCACATCCGCAGGATATGCGCATTGGTATGTCCGGCGCCTAGAAGAACGATGTCGCGTTTGGGTAGTTTGCTATGCATTCGCGCCGTTATACCAGATGAAAACCGCGCTGAACCGGCGCCATGCACACTAGGTCCATTGTGGTATGCTGCCGTAAACAGGAAAACCAGCTTCCCCGCAGCAAAGGCCCGCGATGTCTACCGCCGCTTATCCCCAGGTCTGGGATCTCGATTCGATTCTGCCACACCCATCCACGGAAGAATTTCAACAGACGCTTGCATCGTTTGAAACTTCGCTCAAATCACTTGCTGCCCGCAGTGGAGAACTTCCACCGGCCAGTGGCGAAGACACTAGCGTGCAAGCCTGGGCTTCGTTCCTGGATGACTACTCGAACATCGCCATTCAGGAAACCGATCTCAGCGCCTTTATCGGTTGTCATGCAGCAGCCGATGCCGCCAACAAAACGTTTCAGCAGATGGAGGCAAAGCTCTCCGCCCTGGCGCCGCATCTGGAAACCATCGGCGTCAACCTGGAATTCGCCCTGGCCGCAGCCACGGACGAATCGTTCGACGCTTTGCTGGCGGGCGACCCGCGGCTGCAAGAGGTGGAATTCTTCCTGCGGGAGCTACGCGCCGACGCCAAATTGCGGCTTCCCAAAGAGCAACAACTGCTGGCATCAGAACTGGCGGTGGATGGCATTCATGCGTGGGGCCGGTTGTACGACCGCGTATCGGGCGATTTGCGGGTGGAGGTGATGGAGAAGGGGGAAGTGGTCCGCAAGTCTGTGGGACAGGTGCAGCTTGATTCGCCGCAGCGGGCCGTACGTGAGAACAATTTCTATGCACTCGCCAAAGCCTGGCAGAGCATCGCCGATACCTGTGCCGATGCGTTGAACCATATCGCAGGTGTGCGGCTGACGATCTACAACCGCATCGGGCTGGAAGATCACCTTGTCGTTCCGCTACGACTCAACCGCCTGCAACGCGGCACGCTCGACGCCATGTGGAGCGCCATCGATGCGCGGAAAGGCGTGCTGGTGCAGTACCTGAAACGAAAGGCGGAAGCGTTCGGTCTGGAGAAGCCCTGCTGGTACGACCTTCAGGCGCCGTATCCCGTGGCCGCCGCGCATCAGGCGAAGCTGCCCTACGATGATGCCTGCCGGATGGTGGTGGATTCCTTCCATCAGTTCAGTAGTGAACTGGGCGAGTTCTCAGAAGATGCACTGCGTAATGGCTGGGTGGAAGTTGAAGATCGCGGCGGCAAACGGCAGGGCGGATTCTGCACGGGCATTCCCGGTAAGCAGCAGTCACGTATCTTTATGACCTATACGCAGTCCGCCGATTCGATGTCGACCCTGGCGCACGAACTGGGGCATGCGTATCATTCGTACATGCTGCGCGATCAGCCCTATTTCCTGCGTGATTATCCAATGAATCTGGCGGAGACGGCATCCACCTTCGCCGAAGCCGTGCTCGGTCAGCAACGCCTGTCAGCCGCGAAAAGCGATGCGGAGAAAATCGAAATCCTGGACGTCATGCTTTCAGATTCCGTCGCGTTTCTGATGAATATTCACGCTCGCTATATCTTTGAAAATGCGTTCTACCGCGAACGGGCAGAAGGTGAATTGACGCCCGACCGTCTTTCGGAATTGATGGTCGAAGCGCAGCAGGCGGCCTATTGCGGCGCGCTTGCCGATGATGGCTGCAACCCGGAATTCTGGATTTCCAAACTGCACTTCTATATCAGCGGGTGGCCGTTCTACAACTTCCCCTACACGTTCGGCTATTTGCTTTCGCTGGGCGTTTATGCACTAGGCTCTGACAGCGGCGACGACTTCCCTTCCCAATACCGCAAGCTGCTGATCGCCACCGGCTGCCAGAGTTCTGAAGACGCAGTAAAGAGCAGCCTTGGGTATGACCTGCAGGGCGAAGCGTTCTGGAACAAGAGCCTGGACATCGTTGAGCAGCGCGCCAACGAATTCCTACGACTGACAAGTTAACGTCACTTGATGCGATCTAAGCGTAACGGCCTACCTGATTGATGCGGGCATAGACGTCGTTCAGTATCCAGTGAAACAGACACAGGTGGATGCTTTCGACCATGCCCATATCGTCCAGCGCCACGTGCACGCCATCGTGCTGCTGCTGCCGGAGTGCTCCGCCGTTGTAGCCGGTCAGCCCGAAGACTTGCAGGCCGTTACGGTCGGCCCAGCTGGCGGCGTTCAGGATGTTGGGGCTGTTGCCGCTGCCACTGATGGCGATTAGCAGGTCGCCCTTCGAGCCGTAGTTCATCAACTGCTGAACGAAGATCTGATCGTAATCCAGATCATTGCCCACGGCCATGATCCAGCCGGCGTTATCGGTCAGGCTCAGCACTTTCAGCCGTTTGCGGGATTCGTCGCGGAGGTCTTCTTCACGAAGTGTGCTTTTGCCCAGATCCTCTGCCATGTGGCTGGCCGTGGTGCCCGATCCGCCGTTGCCTGCGATAAACACCCACCGCCCGTTCTCCCACGCTGCATAGACCGCATCGGCCCAGCGGCGGACGGCTGCCTGATCCACCTTGGCGATCTCCTGCTGCAACTGTCCGAAGTAATCACCTGCATCCAGCGTGGCGCCCAACATTTGTTAACTCCAAGATAAGCCTGGCGTGACGTTGCCCGGCGTTTTTATAGTTCTTCATTGGTGGGCCGGTAAAACGCCGCCATAGGCAGCATCAGAATCGCACAGTACGCAAACAGCGTGCTGCGTGGTAGGTCCATCTGAATCAATGACTGATCAAAAGCAAAATACAGCACCGCCGCGCCAGTGATGGCGATCCAGTTGGAGAAGTTCATCGCCGCAATGGTGCGTCCCTTCAGATTGCCGGGCGGCCGCGCCTGAATAAACACCTGCAACGGCACCGAGAACATACCCGTCCCGATTCCCAGCACAATCAGCGTCACCAGGCTGCCGTAATAGCCAAGCAGATTCGGCCGGTAAAACACCTCCGGGTCCTCCGGCAGCGGCTGCTCAAAGCCCGGAATCGCCAGCAGCGCCAGGCAGCCAAAGATACACCAGGCGCCCGTCCGCATCACGGTGAAGTTCACCCGCTGCTTAGAAACCAGCCCTGCAAACAGACAACCCACGGCGATGCCAACCGCCACCGAAGCGGTCATTAAACTCGCGAACAGATCATTCACGCCAAGCTGCACTTTAGCCAGTGAATTCACCGCCGGCTGCACCAGCCCACCGATCAGCCAGAACATGCAAGAGGCAAGAATCGCCGAACGCAGCGGCCGGTCCTCACGCAATAGTTTGCGGATCTCTTTCGGCACGGTAATGGCGGCCAGATCGAATTCCAGATCAGGTTCCGCCGGCGGCACCTTCCGCACCAGCAGCGACGTGAACGTGCCGGCCAGACCAATCAGCACGCACACACCAACGGCCAGATGTAACTGCGATGCGAACTGAAGCTTCAACACGCCCGCAACCGCCACACCGCCGATGATGGCGATAAAGGTCGTCATCAGAATCACGCCGTTGCCCATCGGTAGATTCGCCGGGCGGAGCATTTCAGGAAGAATGCCATACTTCCCCGGCCCGAACATCGCGCTCTGGGCGCCCATTAAAAACAGCACCGCCAACAGACCGGGAAGACCGGTTGTTTCGTAAAAGTAAAACGCCGCAACGCCCAGCAGCATCACAAAGATTTCCGCGACTTTGCACAGAATAATGACGGTGCGTTTACTGCGGATCTCCGAAATGTAGCCCGCGACGCTGGAAAACAGCAGAAACGGCACAGCAAAGCAGAACAACCCCCACGCCTGCATATCCGGCCCGCTGGCCGCCGGTGAACCCTCCACCGCAACCGGCGTCGCCAGCAGCAGAATGAGCTGTTTGAACAGATTGTCGTTAAACGCCCCCAGAAACTGAGTCGCCGTCAGCCCCCAGAAAGAAACATCGCGCATCAGCCGTTCAGGCAACCCGCCTGTGAGAAGGGCATAGGCGTCTACCGGCGCAGGTTTTTCGTAGGGCGGCTCAGCCATTCAACCGGTCATTTCAGTTCCAGGTGCAAGGTTCACCGCTATCTAACAACATTGCGGCGGAAGATAAAAGCCCGCAGCACAAAGGTTTCCGTCACGACGACAGCCAACCCCAGAAAAAAGCACCGCCCGATCTTGCCGCAAAACCGCAATCACGACTAGAATGCACTTCACACGAGGAGGGTATGCGAATTGGCTAGCAGACTGATTCGAAATCAGTTGCCCCGCAAGGGGTTGAGGGTTCGAGTCCCTTGCCCTCCGCTCTAAAAAACACACGGCCCGCACTTACCTGTAAAACAGGTGTCGCCGCGGGCCGTTGCTGTTTTTGAGCTGCACGGTTGTCCCGGTTTGTGATCTCTAACCTGAATTGACCGCTGCTCCGGGAACACTCCCGCAGGCCATTTCTAGTGCATTACTCCCGTCGCTTTAGGTCTTCTAAGAACTCCGACCCAGGCTTGATGCCGCTGATGTGCAGGCCGTACGCACGCCGGATGATGTCAACAGACGGTTGACTAGTCCCAGCCGCCACTCAATGAGAAAGCAGCCCAGAACTGAGGCGAAAGCCGCTGCGGCTGGCTGGTCGCAGTTTCCGGGGCGCCGATACGGCGGTCACCGCGGAACGATGCGTGGTCCAGCACTTCTTCCGGGTGATTGAGTAAGTGCAGCTGTGCTTCGCGCAGGGCGTCTAGCTTGCTCATTTTTTTTTCCCAGAGATTGCGGTAGAACCGGACCATCAGCAGCTGCGTGGCGGTATCGCCGACGGGCCACAGGCTGGCGATGGTTGTGCGGGCGCCGGCCGCCTGGAACGCCCGCTGGACGCCGAGCATGCCTTCGCCTGTGACCGATTTCCCAAGCCCCGATTCGCAGGCCGAGAGCACCACCAGATCAACGCCCTCAAGCTGCATGGCGGCAATGTCGGCCGCGGTCAGAATCCCGTCATCGGCGCCCTTGGCAGGCCGGTTAGCTCCGCTGAACACGATTCCCGAGTTGAGGCCCGGCTGGATCTCGTCCACCAGAAAACTCTGCATGGCCGGCGATATCGCGTCCGTTGGTCCGGAATTCCGGCTGGATTTGGCGGAAGAATTTAGCATCTTGATATCCGGCGGCGTGAAAAACCCATGTGTCGCCAGGTGTAGATGCGTGAACCGGCCGGCTGATTTACAGAACCGATCTTCACCCGCATCTGTCCCAGTTAAGGTGACAGCACTACCCTGGTCCGGCTGAAACTTCTTATGAAATAGATCCGCTATCGTGGCGACTTCTTTCTTGGCGCCGGGCAGCGGTGCGAACTTTTCTCCGGCGTTGCGCAAGACAGCGGCCGGCGGCTGGCGCCATGCCGTGTCAGCCAATGCGACATGACCGGGTTGCTTGTCGTAGTTCACGCCCCCAACAAGTAACAGCTTGTGCTGGGTCGGTGCGTCTTCCCGCGGCCGGGTCAGCTCCGGCAGTAGGCGGGGCGCCGGCAGCACCGCCAGGCGGTATTCCTCCAGCAAATAAGAGTCTGCAGTTTTGCCTGGTAATGCGGTGAACGGAAGCTGTCCGAGGATGCCGTCCGGCGAAATGAGAATGAGATCGTCCCTTGCAACGTATTTCTGGACCGGCTCCCAGATCGTTGCCCGCAGCTTTTTCGCCGCCTGCTGCGCGACGGTCGAACGTCCGAGCGAAGCTCGCCACGAAGTGACAGCTTCTGTCACATCATCCAGGGGGCCAAGATCAATCAGCACCGGCGGGCGCCCCTTGCGGACGACGAACACCGCCAGAGCACGGTCGAGCTTAAACCCGTCCTTGTCGTTCTTCGTTCTTTGCGTGCGAAAGTACTGGAAGTAGGTCAGCATGGTTGACCCCGCTGGCTGGCTTTCCTCGACGGAGCGAAGCGCGCCGGCGCCTTGCTCAGCCGGCTTCTGCTTCAGGCGACTCAGTTCCGATTCCAGCTGAGCCCGTTCCATCGAGAGCAGCCAGAACTCGCCCAGGCGCAGCGCAGCGTTCTCGCTGGAATTCGGCAACTTTGCGATCTCCGCCATGCGCGCTGAATTGTGCTTGAGGCTCGCCAGAGTCTTCGCCGCGGCGGGATCGGTCGAGAAGACCCGCATCTGCCGCTGCCGCAGCAGAATGGCGCCTTTCCATTCGATCAGTTCGCGGAAAGCCGCTGGGTGCAGCTCTGGATTCTCCAGCGCGATCGAGACGAAAACCGAAAGGAGGAAATGCTGGTCCTGCGCAAGCAGTAACTGCTGCCGCTCGGACTGATAGCCGGCCGAGTCCGCCATTCGCTGTCTACCCGCGATCAGACTGCGTTCGTAAGTTGCGGCAGCCTGTGCGTCGTCGCCGTTCATAAAGTGCCGTCCCGCAAGTGCACTGAGTGAAAGTATGGTTTCGGGATGCGATCCCCCTAAAACCTTCGTGCGGATTGCGAGGGACTCCTCGATTAACTCCCGGCCTTCAGCGTCCGCTCCCTGCTTGGTCCGGCACACACCCAGGTTGAACACGCTGGTGGCGTATGCAGGACTTTCAGGTCCGTCCACTTTACGGAAGCCGTCGCGAGACTTTTTAAACAATGTCTCTGCGCGTTCGAAATCCTCATTCTCCAGCGCAAGCAGCGCGACATTGTTGTAACTGTTGATGGTGTCAGGATGGCTAGGCCCGAAGAGTTGCTTGCGGATTAAGAGACTCTTCTCAAGCAGCGGCCCTCCTTTCTCCGTGTCGCCAATTGACAAGTAGCACAGTCCCGCGTTGCAGTAGCTCGTTGCGGTGTCCTGGTGCTGCTCACCGAACAGCTTTATCCGGATATCAAGACTTTTCTGATAAGCACCGCAAGCGACCGAGCGGTCGCCCTGAATTTTGTGTAGCGAGGCCATCAGGTTCATAGACTCCGGCACTAATGGATGTTCCTCCCCGTACGCCGCTAACCGTCCAAGTAGGCTCTGCTGCGCCAGCAATAGTGCTTCGGCGTGGCGGCCCTGATCGCGGCGGATCTGGGCCAGCTCAAACTGGCTATCCGCTGTATCAGCGTGATGCGGGCCAAGATCCTTCAGCCGGATCTTAATCGCGCGGGCGTAGTGCTCCCCAGCCTTGGCGGGTTCCTCCTGCGAATGGTACATCCGCGCCAGTGCGTGCAGGCTCGACGCGGCGTCCGCATCGTTTCCGCCGGTCAGGCGGGTCCGCACCTGCAAGCTCTTTCGCAGATACTCGCCGGCAGCTGCAAAGTCTTTCATACCGGTGCAGATGTTGCCCGCCAGTTCCAGGCTGGCCGCGGTCAGCGCGTGCTGTTCGCCGTGCGTGCGTTTGCAGGTTGCCAGGCATTCGCGGGCCAGCTTCAGAGCCGCTGCGAACTTCTCCTGCTGGCGGAGCGTTTCCGTGACCGCGTGCAGACTGCTGATGGTCTCCGCGTGACCGGGGCCGTGGACTTTCGTGTAGATGTCCGCAGTCTGCCGGAACGCCGCCTCCGCCCTGGCGTATTTTCGGTCGATCTCATACGTCTGGCCGAGCGCGAGTGACGCGAGCGCAGTTGATGCATGCGGCTTGCGATGGAACTTCCCGTACGCATCCCGGCTCTTGATGAATCGCTCTGCCGCGGCGTCGTAGTCCCGGAGCTGATAGGCAATGCGGCCGGATTCGTGGAACGCATACGCCGTTTCTTCCTGCGGTTCACTGTAGCAGCGTTTGTACATGGCAGCGCTTTGCAGATAGAGATCCGCGGCCACGGCCAGCTTTCCCAGCCGCGCGACAACGCCTGCCAGTCTTGTCAGACTCAGAGCGATCCGCGGATGGTCCGCTCCCATCGAGTCCTGTCGCATCTTCAGACAGGCCCGATGCGTCGCTTCGGCCTGTTTGTCTTTTCCCTGATTCTCGTCGACCAATGCTACTTGAAAGAGCGATTCGGCCGTTACCGCGTGAGTCTTGCCGTAGCAGGTTTGGTTGATCGTGTGGATTTCAATGCAGACCGCCCGCGCCTGGTCGTACTGCTGCGCCTGATTGTGCTGGTCGAGCTTCGCCCATAGCATGTCGAGCCGTTTCCAGTCCTGCTTCTGCTCGTCATTCAGGCGATCAATCAGCTGACAGACCTCTGCGGCGCGTGTGGCGTTCCCAGGCTGCCAGTGGCCGGCGCCGAACAGCCCGGAGCGAAGTCTTGCCACTTCGTGCCACACCGGAATCGCCTTGGCGTGTGCGCCGGCAGTCATCAGCTTGACCGCCTTACGCCGCAAGATTTCGGCAAGGCCTGCGGTTGCGGGCTGCTGCTGCCTGGCATCCGCGGCAGCGTCTGATTGCAGCAACCGCAACGCAGCGCGATAGTCCTGTTCCGCCTGATCCAGTTCGTTGCGGTCGCGGTGGGTATCTGCCTGTTTTACGAGTTCCGCAGCGGTCTGCCGCTCGTCGGCTGCGACGTGCGGACCGGCGGGCAACCATCCGAGCGTACAAGCCGTAACCCATATTAAGGCAGCGATACGGGTGCGCAGCATGTGCGTCATGGGCTTACTATCCATTGCAGGGACGCGGCGCCCCAGGAAGAGTTGTAGGGATTCTTCGGCCGTCGCCAGCGGCTGAAACCGCCAAGGGCTTAAACCTCGGTCTGCACCATCAATAGCGACTTCCGGGTGCAAGTAATCCACCCTACCAGCGTTTGTAAGTACGATACGGCTGTCTGTCAAACGTAGCGACCCGGCTCATCATCGTTGTCTTGCGGTGGCCACGGCGTTGCTCCGCAGGCGTTCGACATCGCGTTCCGGTGGGAGTCCGAAGTGGCGTTTGTATTCGCGGTTGAACTGGGCCGCGTCTTCGTGCCCGACCTGGAAGGCGGCCTGTGCTGCGTCGTTGTCCTCGTCGAGCAGCAAGCGGCGGGCTTCCTGTAGGCGAAGCTGTTTCTGAAACTGGATCGGGCTCATCGAAGCATTTGGCTTACCTATACAAACCTGCGATCCCGTAAGACTGTGTTGTTGACAGCTTACTGAGTAAAAAGCGACTATTTGCGTTGCGAACGCATTTGTCGTTGCTTATGGGTGTAGAGGTCTGATATCCTTTTAATGCGATTCAAGTTCTTTAATCGCCCAACTGACAACAATACGGGCAACATTCATTGTGAAACTGCTACCTTGTCTGTTTCTAAACTGCGCGATGATGGCGGTGCTGGCCGCGGCGCTACGAGCCGGCACGTCTGTAGAGATCGCCCCCGCATCTGTGCTGCTTGAAAAGCCGGAAGCAACTGTGCAGATCGTTGTTTTCAGCCAAGATGAAAAAACAGGCAGGAAGATCGATGTCACCCGCCAGGCGACACTTCACGTCACGCCATCGACCGTAGCGAAAATTGACACGCGGGGACTGATTTCGCCCGTTGCCAACGGCAGCGGTCAGGTGGTGGTCCGGTTTGCCGGAAAAACACAAAGCATTCCGTTGTTAGTGCAACGGTTAAATGATCCGGCTGCCGTTTCCTTCCGCCAGGAAATTACGCCAATTTTGACAAAAGCCGGATGCAATGCCGGAGGCTGTCACGGAAAAGCTGACGGGCAAGGCGGTTTTAAACTCAGCATCTTCGGTTTCGACCCGCACGCCGACTATGAGGCGATGGTCATGCAATCGCGCGGAAGGCGAATTTCCCGGGCGCGCCCCCGTGCGAGTCTGATAGCACGCAAAGCCACCGCCCGCGTTCCTCACGGCGGCGGGCAGAAGATAACTCCCGGGAGCTACCGGGAAACACTGCTCCTGCGGTGGATATCCGAAGGCGCGAAATTCGAGGCGCCCTACGAAACAGACCACCGCATCACTGGCCTGAAAGTAACGCCGGGACGCAGCACCATCCTTGCCGGAGAGTCGCTTCAGCTGCGTGTGACGGCGACCGACGCCAGCGGTCGCGAGCGATGCGTCACGAACGAAGCGAGTTTTGAATCGAATGCAAGCTTCATCGCAGCAGTGGACGCGCGTGGACTGGTGCAAGCCAGTCAGATTCCCGGAGAGGCCGCCATCATGGTGCGGTATTTAGGGCTTGTGGCGGTCTGTCGTATCACGCTGCCGCGACCGGGCGTTACCTTCAAACGCCCGCCTGAGAATAATTTTGTCGATGGCCATGTGTGGGACAAACTGCAGCAACTGGGAATCAAACCAAGCGGCCCCGCCAGCGATGAAGTGTTTCTGCGGCGTGTGTTTCTCGATACAACCGGCGCCTTGCCAACGGTTGAACAGGCCAACGCCTTTCTAAAGGACACTGCCAAAAACAAACGCGCCAAACTTATCGATACGTTGCTCGACAGCGATGGTTATGTCGACTACTGGACAATGAAATGGCTGGATATTCTTCGCGCCGACCAGTTAAAAACTTCCCCGCAGGGCGCCGTCGCCATGCAACGCTGGTTACGGCGGAGCTTCCAGCAGAATCGCCCATTCGACCGCCTGGCCAGCGACCTCTTAACTGCACGCGGGAATACATCCGCCGAAGGACCGGGATCGTTCTATAAAGTCCTGAAGCAGCCCGGCGAAGCCGCCCGCGCGGTCAGCCAGTTGCTGCTAGGCGTGCGGATTGAATGCGCCCAGTGCCACCATCATCCGTCTGAAAAGTGGAGCCAGGCCGACTACGTAGGGCTAGCGGGTTTTTTCACTGGACTGAAGCTGAAGAAACTGCCCGGCGGCGAAATGTCGCTGGTTTCGTACGGCGGAAAAGATCTGCCCCATCCGCGTACGGGCGAAGTGGTTCCGGCCCGCGCCCTTGACGATACAGCAGCGGTTTTCCCGGCCGGAAGCGACCGGCGGCGTGTCCTAGCTAAGTGGGTGGTTTCGAAGGAGAATCCATTCTTCGCCAAGGCGATTGCCAACCGGCTGTGGGCGCATTATTTCGGACGCGGCCTGATCGAACCTGTTGACGATATCCGCGTGACCAACCCCGCCAGCAATGCGCCGTTGCTGCAGGCGTTAGAGGCGGAAATGCACCGGGTGGAATTCGATCTGAAAGCGTTTACCCGCGTGCTGCTGAACTCACGTGTGTATCAGTTGAGCGCCGAAGCAACGCCCGGTAATGCTTCAGACCGCCAGAACTTTTCACACTTCCCGTACAAGCCGCTGCCGGCGGAAGTGCTACTCGATAGCATTAGTCAGGCAACGGCGGTGGCGGAGCAGTTCAACGGCTGGCCGGAGGGCTACCGCGCGGTGCAGGTATGGGATAACCGCATGCCTTCCTACTTTTTCCGCATCTTCGGGCGCCCGGTGCGGGCGACCGTCTGCGAGTGCGAACGCAGTAACGAGCCGAGTATCGCGCAGGCGCTGCATCTGTTGAATTCGCCTGAAATCTTCCGGAAAATCTCACATCGCCAAGGGCGTGCACGCCGGCTGTCCACGTCGAAGCGAACGCCCGCTGAGATTATCGAAGAGCTTTATCTCGCCACTCTTTCCCGGCGCCCGGCCGATGATGAGGGCAAGTTAATGCTGCAGGCGTTTGCTGAACAAGACCGCCGCTCAGCGACCGAAGATGTGCTCTGGGCGCTGCTGAATTCCAAAGAGTTCCTGTTTAATCACTAACACCATCCGTGTGTAAGGAGCGATGATGTTCCGCTTTGAATTTGGCGCGCCGCAACGGAATTGCCAGGGAGTGTCGCGGCGGCATGCGCTAAGGCTTGGCGCCGCCGGGTTGATTGGCGGTCTGACGCTGCCACGGATTCTTGAACTTCAAGCCAAAGCCGCAGCCCCCGGCAAAGTGCGAGCGAAATCGTGCATTTTTCTGTTTTTAGAAGGTGGCCCGCCGCATCAGGATATGTGGGATCCGAAACCGGACGCCCCCGCTGAAATACGCGGTCCGTTCCGTCCTATCCGTACGAAAGTCCCCGGTACATTTATTACTGACCAGTTGCCGCTGTGCGCGAAGATTGCAGATAAGTACACCATTGTCCGTAACCACAGCCATCGCGATAACGCCCATACGACCGGCTATCATTACGTCATGACCGGCCGCCGCGCGAACTTCGCCGATGGCGATAATCCGGTGCCCAACAACGACTTCTATCCTTCTATCGGTTCCGCCGTTTCTCGCGTGCTTGGGCAACGCGGCTCTCTTCCGCCCTACATCAATCTGCCGCATCCGATGGCTGCCGGCGGACCAGGTTTTTATGGCGCCGCTCATGCACCGTTTGTCATCGAAGCGGACCCGTCGCAGCCCGATTTTGAAGTGAAGGATCTACGACCACCCTCGGCGATCGGTTCAAAGAGGACCAGCCTGCGACGGCGACTGCTTGCGGGAATCGACGATCTTGAACGCCGGCGGAATCAGGGACAGGCGAAGTCCATGTCGCTTTACTACGAGAAGGCGCACCGGCTGATATCCTCGCCAGAAGCCAGGCGGGCGTTCGATATTCATGCCGAGCCTGCTAATGTCCGCGACCGGTACGGCCGCACACAGCTTGGCCAGTGCGCGCTGCTTGCCCGCCGTCTGGTGGAAGGCGGCTGCCGGTTTGTCGGCGTCGATGCGCCGGGCTGGGACGTGCACTTCAATTGCTTTCCGAGTTTGCAGAACGATCTGATCCCGTACGCAGACCAGGCCTTCAGTGCACTGATTACAGACCTTGACCAACGCGGAATGCTGGACGAGACGCTGGTGATCATGATGGGCGAAATGGGCCGTACGCCACGCATCAATGCAAAAGCCGGACGCGACCACTGGTCGATGGCGCAGACGATCATTTTCGCCGGCGGTGGAGTGAAGCCTGGGCAGGTGATCGGCGCCACCGATAAACACGCCGCTGCGCCCGTGGGCGAAGCCGTTGGTGTAAACGATCTGCTGCGGACACTATCGGTATTAATGGGCATCGACCCGGATCGTCAGTTCCAGGGACCGCTGGGCCGGCCCGTTCCTATTGTTGACGGTGGTAGCGTTATCCGCGGTCTTATTTAGGATTCAGCCCATGAAAATCTGCGCCGCCTACTTCGCCGTTGCCTTGGCGTTTTTGCCTGCGGTCACCTTCGCTCAGCAGCCACCGGCTATCGGTTATATGTTTCCGTCTGGCGCAGCGCCGGGCAGCGTTACAGAAGTTGTGCTTGGCGGCTATGACTGGACGCCTGACATGCAGGTGTTTGTACACGACCCGCAGATCAAACTCGAAATCATCGCCCCGCCTGGCCCGGTGCTTGTGCCCGGTCCACCTTACTGGAAGGGAAAGAAGGCGCGCCGCACGGCGTTTCTACTACCGCGTGAAACGCGCGCCAGGTTGACCATCCCAGCTGGAACCCCGGCAGGCGTTGTGAAGTGGCAAGTAGCTAATGCGAATGGCGCAAGTCTTCCTGGCCGCTTTCTGGTGAGTCCTGGAACGAATCAAGTTGAAACGGAAGCGAACAGCGACATACAGCAAATAGAATCGCTACCGGCGCGTGTGCATGGGCGGATTAGAAAAATTAAAGAAGTTGATAGATACGCGTTCACCGCGCGAAGCGGAGGACCGGTATCGTGCTGGTTGCATGCCAGGTCGATAGGTTCGCCCTTGAACGGCGTTCTCGAAATCCGTGATTCAACCGGCAGGCTTGTCACGGACGCCGTCGACACGGCCGGCCAGGATATCGCGCTGACATTCACCGCCACCGCGGGCGGAACTTACACCGCAAGCGTGTACGATTTAGATTTCCGCGGCAATCGTGCATTCGTGTATCAACTGGCTATTGAGCAGGCGCCTCGCGTCGTGTCGGCAATTCCATCTGTAGGCCAGCGCGGCAAAACACAGGAGGTTGAGTTCTCTGGCTTTGGCATCGCTACCGGTCGGGCCGTACTCGAACAGGTGACGCGCAAGGTGACGTTTCCGGATGATCGCAAACGGCTATCCTTTCCGTTCTCTTTGAAAACCGCGCATGGAACGTGTAACGCATTTGATTTTCTGCTCAGCGACACTCCTCAGCTCAGCGAGCGTGAGAGACTCCTGCCTGTACCTAGCGGAGTGACAGGATCGCTGGAAGAACCGGCCGGAGACGACCGCTATCATGTGACTGCGGCGAAGGGCGAAGTGTTATCAATCAAGGTCAGGCGCCGAAGCATTGGTTCGGGGGTGGACCCGGTCGTTTCAGTTTTCGATTCAGCCGGCCAGGAACTTGTCCGCAACGATGACTTGCCCGGCACAACCGACGCAGCAGTGACGTTCAAATCGCCAGCCAATGGGAAATACGAGATTCGCATTGCCGATGCTTCTTCGCAAAGCGGTACACGCGCCGCCACGTACCATCTTGCGGTGGAACGGCCTACGGCTAACGTCTCGCTAAGCATGCCAGAATCGCTGGCGATTCCGATCGGCGGAAAAGCAAGCCTCGTAATAAAAGCAATTAGAAGCGGAGGATTTTCTGGCCCGGTTGATATAGAACTCAGCGGCCTGCCGCCGGGCGTCACCGCTCCTTCAGATCTGCAAATGACCGCCAAACAGCGATCCATCAAAGTAGCCCTGACAGCAGCCCCAGACGCTGCCGCCGGCGCCGCGCTGATTCGTGTTACCGGCGTCGCGGTGAGCGAGGGAAAGTCGATCCGTGCGGAGTGCGGCCCGCTGTTAATTGCTTGTACAATTCCGCCTCCTTTCTCGATTGATGCAGAAGGTAAAGACGATGTTACCAAATGGCCGCGCGGATCCACCTTTCCGGCGCCCGTACTTATAGAACGCAACGCAGGCTTTACTGCAACCATCCATCTCGAAATGAGCGCACGCCAGGGCCGGCACCGGCAGGGAATAACCGGACCTAATCTTCCTGTGAAGAACGGCGAAACGCGTGTGCTGTACCCAGTGTTTCTACCCGAATGGCTAGAAACCACCCGTACATCGCGGATGGTGGTCAATGGTGTTGCAAAAGTCGCCGACCCCCAGGGGAACATCCGCTATTCGTTAGCCCGTCAGAAAACACGAATGGGCTTTCTGCCAACCGGCGCTCTGCTGAAAGTGACAGCGAGTAAATCCGAATTCAGTGTGAAACCCGGCGCATCGCTGCAGATTCCTGTGAAGATCAGCCGCGCAATTGAACTAACGGGCCCGGTAACACTAGAGCTTGTCGAAGGACCGGGGGCGCCATCGCCGTTCGTAGCCAAACCAATAGTAGTCAACGCTGGAACGAGCACCACGCAATTCCAGATTACTGCCCCATCGGCAGCGCAATGTGGCTCAGGGCAATGGGTTCGCATCCGCGCCGTTCATACGGACACGCCGCAGTTGCGGACGGAATCCATCACCCGCTTCTTTGTGGAGTTCAGCGACTAACGGACCAAACAGGCGTCATGGCTCTTGGTGCTGGCGGTCCTAGGATGGCGTATGTTTGCAGTTGAGTTCAACCGTCGTTAGGGATCGACACCTGCCTGCTGGACAATGGGATTCGCCCTGTGATCCCCAGCAAAGCCAGCGAAGACCAGGACGCGCGGCCGGCTAGCTTCGGCCGCGAAACGCACCCTGCATTCGCATAGTTACGGGCTAAAGTACAAATCGACAAGGCCATCAGTGCGAACAGCTGTGAAGTCTTCATTGGTTCTCTCCAAGCATATAAACTGCGTGTTCAATAGGGGGTTCGATACACGACTCGCTAGAGACAAACCTATCGGGCTATACTAGGCACTGCTTCCTCAACGGTACTATTGCAACACGATTAAGAGTTCGAACGTTATGAAACGTCGCGATATTTTGAAATCGGCTGGCTGCACACTTTTTCTGCCGGCACTCGAGAGTTTCGGGATGAACCGGTCCGGCCCGGCCGAAGCTGATGTCAAGCGGCTTTTCTGTGTCAGCATGGGCTACGGATTTTTTACGGACGTCCTGCCGCAAACCGATGGTGCGGACTACACGTTCAGCGACCACATGGAGCCTCTGAAGAAATATAGAGACCATTTCACGCTCTATTCAAAGATGAAGTTCGGCGGGAATCATCACAACGACCACAAGTGCTTCGTCGGAAACACCACGACGAACCCAGACTCACTGGACCAGCTCGTTGCGGACCACATCGGCCATTTAACCCGCGTCAGAAATGTGGTCACCTTCATCGGCCATGCTCATCATCACATCGTTGCATCGTGGCGGGACCGGCTGCCCGTTATGCCGATTCAATCGACGAGAGTGTTGTTTGAAACGCTCTTTGCTAAGACAGACAAGAAGACACAGCAGCGACTGCTGGCCCATAAGAAGAGCGTGCTTGACGCCTCGCTCGAAGAGGCAAAGTCCCTGATGCAGCGTGTATCTGGCCGGGACCGGCAGAGACTGGACGAGTATTTCGCCGCGCTTCGTGAATCGGAGCAGGAGCTAAACAAGTCGATTGAGTGGCTCAGCAAGCCTCACAAGGATGTTGAATTCCCAGTCGCACCTTCATTTGAGAATGGATTCCTTGCGACGGATGTTGATAAAAAGCGATTTCTGGAAAACCCGCGTCAAATCCAACGCGGTATCGCGTTCGACATGATCTATAAGGCTTTCAAGTTTGACATCACGCGCGTGGTCAATTTCTACATGGTTGGCCTCGACAATGATCATCACATTACGACGCACAACGTGCCGAAGTCTGAGGACGCCCGCACCAGCCTGACGAAGTATGACTCATCTTTCTTTTCGCTGCTGGCAAACTTCTACGGCAAACTTGCCACCACGAAAGTCGAGCCTGGCAAAACGCTGATGGATGAGACCGTCACCGTCGCGACGGGGAACAATAGTGTGAGTCAGAAAAGGGGCCCGCATAACGGAAGCGAAATCCCTGTGTACGTCGCGGGTGGAGGATTCAAAAATCATGGCGGCCATGTTATTCGCCAAGGTGAGACCACCTGTGATATCTATCTGTCGATACTTCAGAAGTTCGGCATCCAGCGGGACCGCTTCGGCAACAGCCAGAAGACCATCGAGTTATAGAGTCATGTTGAATTGCAGAATTATCAAGTGCGCTGTTTTGCTGTTTCTGGTTGCCGGAACTCACGACGCGATCTGCAATGCGGATGATCGTGTGCAATCACAACAGTTTTTTAACAGGTTCTGCGTTTCCTGCCACGGAAAGGAATCTCCGGAAGCTGACATTCGTCTCGACCAGATTGACGTGAAGCAATGGAATGACCCAAGTCTGCTTCATAAAATCTATTCGGCGCTCGAGAGCAGCGAGATGCCGCCGGAAGATGCGCCGAAAATGCCAGACGCTGCTGAGTCGAAGGCGATACAAACGGCAATAACCAATCAGCTTCGCGGACTCGCGGAAAAGCAGAAACCGGGAATGCTGAAACGATTGAGTCGCGTCGAATACCAGAACACGGTGAACGATGTCTTCGGCACGGAGTTTTCGCTGATCGACCGGCTGCCGCTCGATAACATCGATGCTGGCTTCGACAACAATGCCGACAAACTGCATGTGTCGGCTGTTGATATGGAGACGTACTTCAATGTCGCCAACCGAATTGCCGGAAGTGTCGTCGGCGACAAACCAGCGCCACGAGCCGTTGTCTACTCCACGAAGTACACAGACATTGATACCCACAGCCACAAGGACGACACCAAGGGGTTTGCTCCGGTTCTGGAACGGAATTCGCGCCCACTGGTTTTTGCGACTCCCGCCAT
Organism: Pirellulaceae bacterium; assembly: GCA_965233625.1. GTDB lineage: Bacteria > Planctomycetota > Planctomycetia > Pirellulales > Pirellulaceae. The sequence continues at coordinate 3,120,151 of OZ247499.1, read as the reverse complement.
CCAGATAAAGATCAATCCGTCGGTCAAAACGGGTGGCGTCTTTCGCATCGTTCCACATGGCTTCTATATCAAGGCCAAATACGTTCCCGGCAGCCGGGCTGACGAGAGACTGCCAGCCGTTACGGACGTGTCGAACATCGATATCAATGATTCGCCGTCCGCTGGCCACTCGATGAGCTACTTCCTCCGAAAGAACTCCGGCGTAGGACAAAGTATCGTTAATGTGGTTCCAAGAAATGCTGCTTGGCGAGAGTTTGATCCCAGTGAAGGGTTCACGGTGCGACTGTCATCCAATGACACGGTCGTTCTCAGATGCAATTCAGTCACAGGGGGCGGTCTTCAGCGGATGTACTGCATTGAGAAAGCGACTATCACGGGCCCCGTGTACGAGTCATGGCCGTCGGAGACGTATTTCTATGAAACCTACTGCAAAGACGTCGATGCTTCTGCCGGCTATGAAGCATGCCAGCCCATTTTGAAAAGGCTGGCACAGAAACTGTTTCGCCGTCCCGTTCCCGAAGCTGAGATGCAGCAAATTTATGTGCACGCGAAACAAGAGTTCGCTCAAGGCCGGAGCATTTACGCAGCTCTGCAAGCAGGCATTCGAGGAATGTTGTGCTCGCCGAATTTCCTTTTCAAGCAGGAAGGCGCGTCCCAAGCTCTGGATGAGTACGCGATTGCTGCGCGTATGTCGTATTTCCTGTGGAATTCCTTACCCGACGAAACGCTCTTCGAATTGGCGAGGCAGAGAAAGCTGAAGAACCCCCAAGTCCGGCGCGAGCAAACGCTTCGCATGCTGAAGGACACAAAAGCTGATCGATTTGCCAAAGACTATGTTTATCAATGGCTTGATCTGGAGAAGCTCAAGATCATCGAACCAGACCTAAGCATCTTCACGGTCGATGAATTTGACCTTGTCCGGGAGCAGATCAAGGAAGAACCCGTTGAGTTTTTCAAGGAAGTACTGTCAAGCAACCTCAGCTTGTTGAATTTTATTGACTCTGATTTTGTGATGCTCACTCCCGAGCTCAACTACATCTACCGTATTGATGGATACCCAATCGCAAAGCCTGGAAAGAGGCCCGGGGCGAGTAAAATATCGCCGAAAGATTACAGGCCCAAAGAGATTACTTCAGAATTCTCCAAAGTGATGTTGGGGAAGAAAGATCAATATCGCGGAGGCCTGCTTTCACAGGCGGGATTCATGCTGATGACGACCAACAACGGAGAATATACCAACCCGTTTTATCGTGGCGCCTGGGTGTTAAAAAGTTTTTACGGAGATCATCTGGAGACACCAGCGGACCTGGAGATCGCTGCGCTCAGTCCGCCGACGAAAACGGAGACCATCAAACAGACGATCGATGCACATCGAGAGAACGCCAGTTGCAATATCTGCCACAAGAAAATGGATCCCCTCGGAATTGCCCTGGAAAACTTCGACGTAATGGGACGCTGGCGGGACCAGTACACGGACGTCAGCAACTATACCGCCGCGCGCAAGAATAACACTCGCAACTCAGGCCGTTTTCCTGTGGACACGAGAACGGTGCATATGGACGGCCGGGCCTTCGAAGGTCCGCAAGGCCTAAAGAAAATCTTGATGGAAGACAAAGCCAAATTTTCGAGGGCGTTTGTCGAAAACATTTTGTCCTATGCGATGGCGCGCCAACTCACTTTTCTTGACCGCCAGAACATTGAACAGCTCCACAAGCAGTCCATTGATAGTGAATTCAGACTGCGAGACATTCTGTTGATAATTGTTTCGTCAGACTACTTCACCAAACGTTAGCGTGAAGTGGTAGCTGATCGCACCGATGCGTCCCGAGCCTCAGCAGAATAAACACGCGCGACTCGCAAGGCCGCGTGAACGCTCTGCAAAAAGCCCCACTGCGCCCACACGGCGTGAGTCTGGGTGAAATGGCGACCGCCAGACCTTGAGCTTCTTTGCCCGCACAAACGGCAGTTCTCTGAGGTCCCTGGTGTTCTAGAGGGCGACGCCGTCGCGGCCTACCGTGGCCAGCAGCTTACCGGCTTTGCTCAGATCGATTCGTAATCGCCAACAGGTAGTCAGGTGGTTTTACACGAATGTTCGGAGCGGCTGAACCGATGTTCCGTTGCTCTACTTACGCCGGTGGTTTGATGAAGATGAAACATAGCGCGTCCCATAAATGGCTTCTAGCGGCAGCCGCTTTTTTTCTTGTAGTAGTTGGCGCCGGAGGGTACTACCTCTTTCAATATGACGCTCATACCGGGCAGTACAAAAAAGATAAGCCCCGTTCTCAGAACCTGGAGACAGATGTTGCCCGGGATGAGCCTCATCCTGGGGATTATGATGACAAGGCCCGTTCTAAGAACCTGGATGCAGATATTGCCCTGATGTGGGAAACGTACTCGATGGGTGCTACGGGTGACCCGACCCATGGGAAGAATCCTCGAGCGTCCACCGACCGGGCTATCAACGCCGCGTCACGGGTGTTCAATGCCGTGTCACTTACGGGCAAATCATCCGGGGAGGTCGTGGAACTGCTTGGCGATCCCAGAACTTCCAGCGATAGTATCTACAACTTTCCGTTCTGGCCGCCGCCGGAAATGGGACACGTTTACCGGTTCGACTCGGGATCCTACGGTTGGCAATTTAATGTTGTGATAGAAGACGATGTTGTCACGTCGGTAGAACGTCACTGGATTCACTAGGCGAGTATGTCTTTGATGACGTGCCCGTAATCCCGATCAAGGCGTTTGTATCCGGGAATTTCCAGCCGTCGCGGGTTGATGCCCATCAGGTGATTGATGGTGGCGTGGATGTCGGTGACGTAGTGCGGATCTTCGACGGCGTGGTAGCCCAGTTCGTCGGTTGCCCCGTTGGTCACGCCGCCTTTAATTCCGGCTCCCGCCATCCAGACACTGAAGCCGAACGAATGATGGTCGCGGCCATCGGCGCCTTGAGAACCAGGAGTGCGGCCGAATTCTGTGGCGAAGACGACGATGGTGTCTTTTAGCAGCCCCCTCCTTTTCAAATCTTTCAGGAGACCGGCGGTTGGCAGATCCACCTGCTGGGACAGTCTGGAATGGCCCTTCTTTAAGCCTGAGTGATTGTCCCAGGCGCCGGCGGCTCCATCGCCATGCATGATCTGGATGAAACGGACGCCGCGTTCAGAGAGCCTTCGCGCTGCCAGCAACTGCTGCCCGAATGCTTTGGTCTCATTCTGCTCGAGACCGTATAGCTTCTTCGTTTCAGCTGTTTCCTGGGAGAAGTCCAGTGCTTCAGGAACGGCCGTCTGCATCCGATAGGCCAGTTCATAAGATTTGATTCTGGCTTCGATGACTGGATCGAAAGGGTATTGCGCCGCTGCAAGACGATTGAGCTTGTTGGTGAGATTGAGATTCTTCTGTTGTTCTTGCAGCGTCATGCCATTGGTTGGCTTGGCGTAATCAAGCGGATTGCGGGGATCGATTTTCAGATTCACCGCTTCGTAAGCTGGACCGAGATAGTGAGCGTCCTTCTTATCGAAGAAACGCGGTCCGATGTTGATGAACTGTGGCAGGTTGTCACTGAGGGAACCCAGTCCATAGTTGATCCAAGCGCCGATGGTGGGAACGCGTGGGTCCAGAATATGACGGCCGGAGTGGAACTGCACCTGGGCGCCATGGTTGTTGTCGCTGGTCCACATTGAACGGATGAACGCGATGTCGTCGGCGCATGACCCGATCTCCGGAAACCAGTCGCTGATCTGAATGCCCGACTGGCCGTACTTCTTAAACCCGGTTTGCAGCGGGAAGATTCTGGTGCGGGTATGCCCGTTGCCATCGCCCTTAATGGGGATACGCAGTTTTCTTACTTTTGCCGGGTCCAGGACACTTTTGTAAGGCGTCTGGTCAATGGACTTACCGGCATATTTATTGAGTGCGGGTTTCGGGTCAAAGCTCTCCATGTGGCTCACGCCGCCACGCATGAACAGCCAGATCACCCGCTTGGCTTTCGGTGCGAAATGCGGCTGGCCGTCTGGCAAAGCACGTTCCCCGGCGGCCGCAATCCCGTTGAGCGCCAGGGCGCCGAAGCCGAGTGCGGATTGTAGAATCGCCCGCCTTGTTATTGCCGCGTGGTATTCGTTGTTCATCGTATCGTCAGGAATTCGTTGAGATTAATCAGAGCATGAATGAAATGCTCACGTTTGGGTTGCCCCTTCAAATACGTCAGGCTCTCAGCCAGCTCAGCTTCTGCCGGTTGCCGGGCCAGAATCTTCAAAAACGCAGCCCGGGCGAACACCTCGTGACTGAGGCCCGGCTTGAATGTCGCTGCGATCTGCCTGGCGGAGGAAGTCGCCGTTGGACTGTTCATCATCACCAGCGCCTGCTGCGGCACAACGCTTTCGCTGCGGCGGTAGCAGGCGAACACATCGGCGTCGTCGAAGGTTTCAAGGAACTTTGAACGCCCGTCTCTGGAGTGGAAGAAGTAAAGGCTGCGTCGCCGGACCTGGGGCGACGGTTTAACGGGCGGACCGCCCCGCGTTAGATCCAGTGAGCCGGCGAGATGCAGCAGGCTGTCTCGCAGCACCTGAGCCTCCATCCGGCGGCTATTCATCCGCCAATAAAGGCGGTTGTCTGGATCCGCGGCAAGCGTCTTTTCATCGGCGTGCAGATTGGAAGAACTGCGTTGCCAGGTTTTCGATGAAAGCATTAAACGGTGCAGACGCTTCATGTCCCAGCCCGACTCAATCAGTTCGACGGCCAGGTAATCCAGCAGATCCTGATGCAACGGCCTTGGCGCCCTTAAGCCAAAGTCAGCCACGGACTCGACGAGCGGCGTTCCGAAACGCCTCGTCCAGATGTGGTTCACTGCCACGCGCGCGGTGAGAGGATGATCCCGGTGCGTCAGCCAGTTTGCCAATGCTGTTCTGCGACCGCTGCTTGTTCTGGGGAAACCATCGCCAGCAGGCAGGGCGTCTTTGTCCGGTGTCTTGAGCAGCGAGACAGTGCTAACGATTGCTGGTTTGTATTCTGGAAAATTACCCTTCTTGCGATCTGCTTCCAGTCTCTTGATCGTCTGCGCCGCTTTGGCCGCTTTTTTCGCGTCGAACAAGTCAACTCTTGCGCTGGCCAGATTCACTTCAAGCTGCAGGCGGCGGGCGTTTTCCACCGTGCCACTGCCCATCTTTTTGTGGATGGCGTTGTCTGCATCGATCCGCGCTCTGGTAAAAGCGTATTCAGCGGATGCCAGATGCAGTTTGGCTTCTGCGAGCTTGACGAGCCTTTCCGTAACGAGCGGCTTTGCATTGATCGCTTCTGACTTCTCGCCTGCTTTGTGTAGAATCGTTTCCGCGGGCAGATGCTTGACCTCGATGCTGAAAAAATCGGCCATGGCGTCATAGGCCAGCAGTTGAACGGCGCCGGGCTGGCGTGTGGGCAGGTTGTACGCAAAGAGAGGGTCGCCGTTCAGCGCGACGTTAATCAGCGGACCGCGGACCTTCAGATTCAGCGTGTACTGCTGGTTTAACTTAACCGGCTGGTCCACAACGGCTTTGGTGTAAACATCTTTTCCTTCCACCGTATGGGCAAGATGCACCTTGGCTCCGCCAACACTGGTGTAAACCCAGTGAGAATTTTTACCGCTCTGATCGACATCAAAACGGACACCCACCGATTTCCACTTGTCACCGCCGGTCGTCTGAAATTTCAGAGTGACCTCGAAGTCCTGCGGGTGCGTTGCTTTTGAACGCAACCAGGATTTACCTAGCGATAGTTTGCTTAAGGAAAGCCGATCATCGTGGTAACGCCAACCGTCACCAACCACTTCCCACAAATCCGGCCGGGCTTTGCTGAAATTATCGACAAGAACGGGACCGCGTTCCGATGACGGCTCTTCTTTTTTGCCCGTCGTCAACTGCTTCTCAGCAGCGGCCTGCTGGAGTTTTACATTTTTTAGATGCGATTCGGCCTGCGCGACCTTTGCCTGTGCCTGGGCAAGCAGGCCTTCCTGCACGAACGTTTGTAGACCGGGGCGCCAGGCTTCGAGTGGAAGTTCGACCGGTTCCGGCGCCTTCCATCCTGCCGTCGCCAGAAAGCCTGGAGGACCCGCGCTGATGGTCCTGCTCTTAACCGCCTTGCTTTCTTCACCGCGCTCATGCAGGTAAGTGGCAGCGCCGAGGTTGCCGTCGTACACGCGTGTTAAGCCGTTGGTTGCCAGGTCTATGGCGCCGGGTGCTGCATCGATACGGACCTGATGCGGCTCGAAGATTGCGCGGAACTTGTAGTAATCTAGATGCGTGATGGGGTCGTATTTGTGATCGTGGCATTTGGCGCAATTCATGGTCAAACCCATGAATGCTTTGCTCGTGTGTTCAATCGTATTGTCCAGCCAGGTCGTGCGATTGAACTTAAACCAGTTCCTGGCCAGGAAGCCCGTGGCGGCGAGCGTCTGCGGATCGTCCGGCGCGATTTCATCGCCGGCGACCATCTCGCGGAGCATCTGATCGTAGCCTTTGTTCTCGTTAAGTGAGTTGACGATCCAGTCCCGCCAGCGCCAAAGATGTTTATGGCTGTCGCGCACCTCGGTGCCAAGTCCATACCAGTCGCTGTAACGCCAGACGTCCATCCAATGGCGTCCCCAACGCTCGCCGTATTGAGGGCTGTTTAAGACATCCTCAATAACTTCTGGCAGTGGCTTGTCCGAGGCGAGTTGTTCGACCGTCGGCGGAAGCCCGGCCACATCCAGATAAAGGCGCCGCAGCAGGATGGTTCGTGGGGCAGCTGGTTGCGGCTTGAGCCCTTCGGCCTGGTGTCTGGCTGCGAAGTATGCGTCGATGGGGTTCGCTTCTCCAGGAGTAAAACCTTCAGGTCGTTCAATGCGCTGGAAAGCCCAGTGAGATCCGGGATCGGCTTCTGGCTTCTCATCGGCCGGCCCCTTGGCGCCGGCGGAGATCCATTTTTTGATGGCGGCAATCTCGTCCGCCTTAAGTGGTTCGCCCTCCGGCGGCATGCGGACGTCGTCATCGGTCGAGGTGATCCGTGCCAGCAATTCTGCATCGTTGCCAAGGATGTCGTGCTCGCGCATCGCCGCGACGGTATCGAGACGCAGCCCGCTCTCTTGTTTCAATGCCCCATGGCAGGCGAAACATCGCTCCTTAAGCACCGGCTTGATGTCAGATAGATAGGAGTCCGCTTTGATCTCATTGGCCACGCCTGTCGTAACAAGCAAGATCAGTGTGGCAATGACTGGCAACTGTCTCATATCTGGCACGCTGCTTGGATAATAATGAGTGCTACTTTCGTGTAGTCAAATTCTGCTCTTCCTAAGGCCACATTACAAGTTTTCAAACCATGGATCGCATATGGATTATCGTTAGACCACGCCGGAATAAATTTTCCTGAGTTATTCCGTAAAATTGCTCCGGCCAACGGAGTGTATCTCTATGGACCCTGAAAACTCTCAAATCCACGAGCAATTTCTGTCCTTGTTCACCGCGAACGAGCCGGCGATACGTGCTTACGTACGCAGACTGGTGCCGACGAGGAACGATGCTGCGGACGTGATGCAGGGAGTCTCGCTGGTGCTCTGGAAGAAATTCCCCGAGCTGGATCAGCCAGATGACTTTCGCAAATGGTCTTTTGGCGTAGCGCGCTACGAGACCTTAGCCTGGTTGCGCGACAAGGCGCGGGACCGGCTGGTGCTGGCCGAGGATGTGCTGCACACGTTGGCTCGCGAGTCAGAACAGGAAGAAAGGCGATTGTCCGCGCAGCGGGACGCCCTGGAAGGCTGTCTTGAAAAGCTGCCCCAGGAGCAACGGACGGCGATTCTCGCGGCATACGCACCCGGCGCGGCAATGCAGGAAGTGGCTGAGCAGAGCGGACGGACGGTCGCGGCCTTCTACCAGTGGTTGCACCGCATGCGACTGCGGTTGCTGGAATGTACACGTCGCGTCCTGCAGGCGGATGGGCTGACATGAGCAAATCAGAAGATCTGCGTCCGCTCTTTGCGGAGTACGCCTCGGGAACGATCTCCGCAGCGGAGCTTCGGGCTTTGGAAGCGGCGCTTCGCGATGACCCGGAGCTACGTCAGCGTTTTATCGAGTACATGACGATTGATTCGGCTTTGGGCGATATGGCGGCGCTCTCTGAGGCCGAACTGACTGAGTTTGAAAGTGCGAAGCCCGGCAGCGAATCAAAGGCGGCTGATTCTAGTGCGTCCCCGGTAACACCGCGGAGCAGCGACCGTTCAACACTGGCTTGTCGAGTTGTCGCATTTCTCGGCGCATTGGCGGCGACTCTGCTTATTGCGGCATTGCTGTGGTTCGCCATTCCCAGCCAACAGGGACAACCGGCGGTAGCAACGCTGTTGACGCAGGTCGACGCCGTTCTGTTGTGTGATGGCCAGCCTAGCAGCGGTGCAGAATTGCCGGCAGGCGAGTACCGGTTGGAGCGTGGGCTGCTGCACCTGCAGTTTGACGGCGGGGTGATGGTTTTCGTCGAGGCTCCTGCCCGCTTTGACGCGGTCAGCAATAAACGCGTGATGCTGCATGGCGGGCGACTTTCGGCTACGGTCCCTCCCGCAGGGATCGGGTTCACGGTGGAAACTCCCGGCGCGGAAGTCGTGGACTTTGGCACCGAGTTTTCCGTGGATGTGCAAGGAGGAGCGAGCGAGGTTCACGTGTTCGATGGCCTTGTACGCGTTCATCCCGGTGCATTGAATCAGCGTGATGTCTCCCGGCCCGTCGAACTTCAAGCGTCTCAGGCGGTGCGGATCACCGACGGTGCGACAGAGCCCGAGGATATTTCTATCGCAACCGACCGGTTCATTCGCACGTTCGTAGAATCGAAGCGCCGGTACGCACGCACGATTAAGCAGTTCTCCCCGGTGGCGTTTTACCGAATGGCGATTCGCGACCAGGGACTTGCCTGCGTGCCGGAGCAATACTCAGGAAAGGTGCTGACCGGCGCGGGCAAACGGCCGCCTCATGCGAGAGGTGTCTTCGCGGGCGGTTCGCTGCGTGTGTTGGCAGGCTCAGCAGGACGTGGCGGACGTGTCGATGTTTCACCGCCGTTGCAGACGGGGAAGTTCACCCTGACCGCTTTCGTTTATCCCGAAGCGGATGCAAAGGGTGGGATAGTGGCGACCAACATCCAGGGCAACCGCGGTAACTTCACGTTGAAGCTTACTGAGAAAGGTTTCCTGCAAGCGACGGTCAGAAGCCGCGGTGGCGATCTGGTGTCTGTGACCGGCACAGCGCCGCTGGCACTTGAGTCGTGGCGTCACATCGTGGTGACAGTCGATGACGGACAGTTGTGCCTTTACGAAGACGGAGGTCTTGTCACGTCGGCGCCCTGCCTGCCGGTCGCCGGAAGCAAGCAGGATGTTCTCTGGTTTGGAACCGGCGCTGACGGAGCCCGCTTGTGGGACGGACGCATCGATGAAGTGGCTTTGTTTGACCGGACGCTCAGCGAAGCCGAAGTTTTGCAGCTGTACCGGTCAGCACAAAAGGAAAGGGAGAAGTCAGAATGAGCGTGGTCTATCAATCATCCGTTGGCGGAGGAGTTCAAGCCTTGAAGACAGCACTGGTCGCCGTTGTATTTTCGCTGATGTTTCTTTGCATCCTGGAGGCAGGTGTTCAAGCCGGCGACGGGCCAGTCCAGCCAAACGTCGTTTACATCCTCTCCGATGATGTTGGCTGGGGCGACTTAAGTGTGCATGGCGGCGGTGTGTCTACGCCAAATATTGACCGGCTGTTTTCCCAGGGCGTCGAGCTGACGCAGTTTATGGGCTGGTGCGTCTGCTCACCGACGCGGGCGATGCTGCTGACCGGAAGGCATCCGCTCCGCGTGGGCACGGGTCCAGAAGTCGGCGGCGAGCTCTCGCTGGAAGAAACAACGATCGCCGAGGGATTTAAAGCGAACGGTTATCGTACCGGGATCTTTGGCAAATGGCATAATGGCGCCGATCCCGATACGCCGGAGTTCCGTACCGCTTTCTACAAAGCCTTTAAGCACCTGCCCAACAAGAAGCATCGCGGCGGTCATGGAGTGAACGCCCATGGCTTCGATGAAGCGTGGGTCTATTACGGAGGCGGCGCCGATTTCTTTGACCGCCGCACCGTGAAGGGACGCGGCCCGGTTTCGTGGTGGCACAACCGCGAGTTCCGGGAGCACGACAAAGGCTATACCGACGACCTGGTGACGAAGTATGCGATCGAATTCATCCGGAAAAACAAAGACCGGCCTTTCTTCTGTTACATCCCGTTTCATATCGCCCATGCTCCGCTGCAGGCAAAAGAGAACGACCTGGCGGCGATTGATCCGGGGAAAGCGGCCAAGCTTCCTTCGGCCAGCGGCAAAACGACTGAGGAGGGAAAGCATATCCATGCCGCAATGCTGCACTCCATGGATAAAAACGTCGCTTTGATCCGGGCTGAAATCGAGAAGCTGGGCCTGACCGATAACACGATCTTTGTCTTTACGAGCGACAACGGCGCCATGGAAGCGGGTAGCAGCCTGCCGTTGCGAGGACACAAACACACCATCTACGAGGGTGGCGTGCGGTTGCCGACAGCGGTTTACTGGCCTAACGGCGGGCTCACAGGTGGGAAGAAATGGAACGGGCTCTGTGGATCGCTTGATATGTTCCCCACTCTGATGGCGATGACCGGTTCCACGATGCCTGAAACCCGGCCGCTCGACGGCAAGAATGTGTGGCCTGCACTCCGCGATGGCGGGGCGAGCCCCGTCGACAGTTATTACTTTATCTGGCGCGACGAAGACGCGATTCGCACGCAGAACTGGAAGCTTCACCGGTTCTTCAACCGGTTCGAACTGTACGACATTTCCACCGATGAGACTGAATCCAGGAACGTCGCGGAATCGCATCCCGGCGTGGTGCAGTCTCTTACTGCGAAGATGGACGCCTGGGCCGGTTCGCTCGGTGCGGCGCTGAGCCATCGCCGTGCGCCAAAAACGTATCACGCGCCCGCCGCTCCCGAAGGCGAAGTGCTGGCCGTTACGGTCACCATTACGGACAAGGCAAAGCCCCGGAATCGTCTGGCCATCAATATTGCTAACTGGAATGCACCGCAGTACGCCACGGACTGGATCGAATTCGATATCGCTTTTTCGCCGGATGTTCCAAAGCAGCATCCGTATTTTTCAACGCTGCAAGGCAACAACTCGAAGCCATTCGGCCCGCTGTTTAAGCCCGGCGCTGGCGTTGATCAGTTCGGACGTGACCAGAGCAGCGGTCCCGGCATTGCGGACGGCAAAAGCACCTGGGAGCACCGTATCATCGGATTGTCCAGCACGGCGCCAGGACCGCTAGGCAAACATGGCGTCGTGTTTACCGGCGGCACACCCGGCACATTCACCATCTACCTCGACAATCTTCGCATCCGTCACCTCGACGGCAGCACCACGACACTCTGGGCCAGTGGCAAAGACACTCGCGTGAGCAAATTCAAGGCAAGCAACCTGTTCAAAGATTTGCAGATTCGCACAGTCAACGTCGACGAGGTTCGCTAATGACACCTACCAACTCCACCCTACGGGATATGGGAACACCGCCCATGCCTTTCCAGAGAAGAACATTAACCCGGTTGGCGTTTCTTGTCGCCGCCATTGCCCTCTTCGCAATTCCCTTTGCGGACGCGCGGTCTCAAGAGCGAAAACCCAATATCGTTGTGATCCTTGCAGATGATCTCGGCTATGGCGATCTGTCGTGCTATGGGGCCAAGGATATTGCCACGCCGCATATCGATAAGATGGCCGCAGAGGGAGCGAAGTTCAGTAGCTGTTATGTCTCGGCCGTCTGCTCGCCGACTCGCGCTGCGTTGATGACAGGCAGCCATTCAATACTCGTCGGCATCGGCGGTGTGATGTTTCCGCGGAACAATCATGGTCTGAATCCCAGCGAAATCACGCTGCCGGAACTGCTGCAAAATCAGGGGTATGCGACGGCCATTATTGGCAAATGGCATCTCGGCAACCAGGATAAGTTCCAGCCGTTGAACCACGGGTTTGACTACTGGTACGGAACGCCGTCATCGAACAGCCAGTTCTATTACCCGTCGATTAAGAAGTACGCGGCTGATTGCGTATTTCGCGAAGGCTATTCCCGCGCAGACATCCTAAAGCGAGAAACCGCCGCGTGCCCTTTGATTCGTGACAACGTGGTGATAGAAGTTCCTGCGGATCAGACGCAGTTCACTCAACGCTATACGCGCGAGACGATCCGGTTCATCACCAGAAATAAAGACAAGCCCTTCTTCGTGTACCTGGCGCACAATATGCCGCACATCCCCCTGCATGCCTCCAGTAAATTTGCCGGCAGCAGCAAGCGAGGCATTTACGGTGACACGATTCAGGAACTCGACTGGAGCACCGGCGAGATTCTGCGTTCACTGAAAGCACTCGGCCTCGACAAGAACACGCTGGTCATCTTCATGTCTGACAACGGCCCGAACACAGCCACGGGCGGAAACGCCGGACCGCTGAAAGGCAGCAAAGGCTCAACCCTGGAAGGCGGCGTGCGTGTCCCGTTTGTTGCTCGCTGGCCTGGAAAGATTTCTGCTGGAAGAGAAACAAGCGTAGTAATCACGGGCATGGACCTGCTGCCGACGCTGACAAAACTCGCAGGCGGCGCCGTTCCTGACGATCGCGTGATCGATGGTAAAGATATCTGGCCACTGCTTGCAGGAAATCCTCAGGCGAAGTCTCCTCACCAAGCTATCTATTACCTGCGCGGTCGCAGTGTGGATGGGATCCGCGTTGGCGACTGGAAGTACCGCAACGCAGCCGACAAGCCGCCGAAGGTGAAAAAGTCAAAGCGAAAGGTCATCGGTGGCAGCAAGCCAGACAAGGTACGCGTTGAAACGCTCTACAACCTTCGCGACGACATCGGCGAGCAGACCAATCTGATTAATGAGCATCCTAAGATCGCCAAGCGACTGAAGCGTCAAATGGCGACCTTCGCAACGGAACTTAAAAAGTACTCGCGCGCTGCGGGAGTTGCGAGCGAACAATGAGGGACATCCAGACCAATAGCCGGCCCATTGGCAGGCTTCCTGCCGAGATACCTGCTGCAAAGAACAACGCTAAGAAAAGGAACCGACCGTAAATGCGTTTCACACTTCTAATATCAATCTTAGTTGGCGCGCTAATCTCGCTTGCCACACATCCGGCCTGGGCAGCGCCGCAGCCTGAGAAGCCGATGAATGTGCTGCTGTTAATTGTTGACGATCTCAACACCTGGCTACTGGAAGATCCCACGCGTTACGCGGGCAAGGTAGTGGCACCGAATATCCAGCGATTGGCAAAGGAGGGCGTGCTCTTTCATAACGCCTATACGGCCAGCCCCGTCTGTTCACCGTCCCGGACGGCGTTTCTTTCCGGCGTCGCGCCGTGGAAGTCGGGCGTGTCGCGTAACGGAGTCCAGGTTGGCGATAGCAAAACGCTTGACGGTCTTCCTTCACTCTTCAAAGCGTTTCAGGACCAGGGCTACTGGATGGGCTCGTTTGGCAAGGTGTCGCACGGATACGACACGGGCGTGAAGTACGACGCCTCGATGAAACACAAGCGGACGCCACCGCCGCCAGGAGCGCCGCTCAACGGCATCGCCCGCAGCGCTGGAGGGAAGCTCACGGAACGCGACTGGGGAGCGACACATCTTGAAGAAAGCGAAATGAGCGATACGAAGCTCGCCAATGCTGCGATCAAAGCCTTGCAGCAAAAACACAACAAGCCCTTCTTTATCGCATGCGGCCTGTTTCATCCGCACTATCCGTGGTACGTCCCGCAGAAGTATCTGGACATGTACCCGCTTGATGAGATTCAACTGCCATCGGTGAAGGCCGGCGACCTGGATGACATTCCTGACTATGGCCAGCGACTGGTCAATACCGGCTGGGATAAGCAGGTCCGGGAAAAAGGTCTGGTGAAAGAAGCGATTCGCGGTTACCTGGCCAGCGTAACGTTTTCAGACGCGAACATGGGACGCGTTCTGAAAGCGCTTGACGAAAGTCCGCACCGTGACGACACCATCGTGATCCTGATCAGCGATCATGGGTTTCATCTTGGCGAGAAACAGAACTGGACAAAGGGAACGCTGTGGGAAGAAGCCACCGACAGCGTCATGATGTGGCGCGTGCCGGGAGTGACAAAGCCCCGTCAGACTTGCACGCGGCCGGTTTCTCTCCTCGACATTTACCCGACCCTGGTTGAACTGAACGGCATCAATAAACCCGGTCATCTCGACGGCCATTCGCTGCTGCCATTGCTGAAAGACGTCCGGGCTCCGAGGTCTGAACCCGCGATTACGGTCTACGATGGGCACATGGCTGTGCGCACCGGAAATGCCCGGTACATCCGCTACTGGGACGGCGCCACCGAGCTTTACGACCGGACAAAAGATCCGCACGAATGGACCAACCAGACGGATAATCCCCAGTTCGCCGCGCTGAAAGCAAAGCTTGCCGGAATGCTGCCTAACCGGGATGAAGTTGTCGAGCCGCTACCAAGCCGTCAGGCCGGCGCAGTCAATTCAATGCCCCGCAAGCCGAAGCGTCAGCGGAAGAAAGACAACGAGCAGTAAATTCCGTCGTGTGGTTCCGCCTCTTAGGAAGTCGTAAGAACAGCAAGAACGTAGGAAGAACTAGCAACTGAAGTCCCGCACGATCTGGTCGTCAACACAGGAAGTATGAATAAATGCGTCTCGCCTATCCTACCATTGGCCCCTTTTCACTCAGCATCGCTCCAGCATTGCTGCTTGGGATCGCTGGATGTCTGCTGCCCTGTGTATGTTCCGCCGCTGAAAAGCCGAACATCGTTCTGCTGTTTATCGACGATTGGGCGTGGAACGGGTCTCCGGTGGCGATGGATGATACGGCGCCGAATTCCCGCATGCCGGTGCTGAAGATGCCAAATGTCGAGCGGCTGGCTCGCGAAGGCATGAAGTTCACCAATGCGTACGCTTCTCCACAGTGTTCGCCGTCTCGAGTGTGCGTGCAGACCGGGCAGTCGTCGCCGCGAAATGGTTTCACCGTGTTCATGAACGACCGGGGGCAGGACTATTTCGACAAAAAGGGCTACCCCAACTTTCCCGTGGTGCCATGCGTTTCGGACATGACGATCGACAAGGACGCAGTAACAATCCCCGAAGCCCTCAAGCCGCTCGGCTATGTCAGTGCGCATATCGGCAAATGGCACATGCGAGGTAGTCCCGGCGACGAGGGGTATGTGCTGCACGATGGCGACACCAGCAACAAACCCGGCAACACGCTGGCTGCCGGCGCCAATCAACGTCTGCCTGACAACCTGACCGACCCCAAGCTGATGTTCAGCGTCACGGAAAAGGCGATTGGTTTTATGACGCAGCAGGTCAAAGCGGGCCGGCCTTTTTATCTGCAGATCTCACACTACGCGATGCATGAAGGCCGCGAGTGTCTGCCTGCTACGCGCGAAAAATACACGAGGCATCCACTCGTGAAAGCTTATTACCACAAGATCGGTAAGACGGCGGATACCGTAAAACGCAAGGAAGATCCGGCTGTCTGGCTGGGCATGGGCGAAGACCTTGACGGCCGCATCGGCGCGGTGCTTCAGCGCATCCGTGATCTTGGTATCGAGGACAACACGTACGTCGTGCTTGTATCGGACAATGGTTACCGGCACAAAGAGCTTCGACTGACCAAGGGCATGACCCAGCCACACCACGCGGCCAAGTGGTGGGTCTGGCAGGGCGGCATCCGGGTTCCGATGATCGTCAAAGGCCCCGGCATCAAAGCGGGCGCGGTCTTCCAAGGCAACGTCGTCAACTACGACTTCCTGCCAACATTCGTCGACTGGGCTGGCGGGGCTCCGGCTGCGTTGAAGAAAATCGATGGCGTGAGCCTCGCGTCCTACATGGCAGGGAAGCCGCCGTCTGAAGCCTTTCTCAACCGCAACCTGTATTTTCATTACCCGCACTACCGCACAACCATGCCACACTCGGCTGTTGTCTCAGGTACGCGCAAACTGCTGCATTTTTACGAACGGCCGGACTTGCCTATGCTGTTCGACCTAAGCCGCGACGCTGGCGAAGTGCGTAACATTGCGGCAGAAAACCCGCAGGAACACCGCCGGCTGTTCACTACGATGATGCACTACTTTAAAACCGTAGGCGCACGGATCCCAGCAACAAATCCAGACTACGACCCTGCTGTCTACAAGCAGGCAAAGGAATACGACATACGTGTCCAATGGGGGCCATTTGCCGGCAGCAGGCCGCTTGAAGACGATGAGAAATAGTTTCAGGTCTTGCCACATTCCGGAAGTTTCATCGAATTACTTCACGGCGGCCTTTGCGTTCTTGATAATCTTTAGGAAGCGGTGGTCGCCTTTGCTTAGTTTTTCAAACGGAAGTTTGAACGTGCCAACACGCGTGTTCTTCAATTGGACGGCCGTTTCTTCAATCCCGAGAATCTCTGCTTTGAGCGTGCGGGAACCGCTGGCGTCGACGAATTCGCGGACAAGCTTGCCGGCGTCACCTTCAGTGACGGCTCCACGGAGTAGAAAGCTGGTCACGTCGGCAGGTGTGATGGCGAATCCAGCGCCTTCGATGCGGGCTTTTAAGACAACGACGCCAATCACCAGACCGTGGTCGTTGAACATGGGGCCGCCGCTGTTACCGGGATTCACCGCAGCGGACGTCTGGATGTACTCCTGTCCTTCTAACTTGCGGCGGGCGGAACTGACGATACCTTCCGTCACCGTGTAGTCGAGTGTGGTAACGCCAACCCCGGGATTGCCAATCACGCATACATCTTCTCCGGTGGCAACGGAACCCGGGGCGCTCAGGCGTACAGGGAGCAAACGGTCTTTGACGTTAATTTTCAGCAACGCCATATCCCGTTCTTCGTCTACTTGCAACACTTTGGCCTTGGCTTCTTTGATAACAATGTCTCTACCGGCGGGTACACGGTACTTTATCGTGGTGTCGCCCCGTTCCGGCAGACAGTGTGCGCATGTCATTACATAACCGTCAGAGCCGACAATAAAGCCGGTCCCGGTTCCCTCACCCGTTTTTACGACGACGACGGAATTGATGAACCACTGCACGATGGCTTTGGTGTTCATGGGTTTGCCACGGCCGCCCTTTAAGGCGTCGAGCTTCGCCAGCGGATAAGTGCTCGCCGTAAACTTCTTTTCTGGATCGTCCTGCGACTCTGGTTCGTCCGCCGTTGCCACGAGTTCTGGGGTGTCGTCGGGCGGGCTACTAGACGCGGCGGCGAATTTGTTAAGCATTTTGCGTTGTTCTGCATCAAGCGGTAGCGGAACAGAGCGGAGCAGCACGCCCCGTTGCGGCGACAGCAACGCGAAGACGACACGGCTACCATCGGCCGAGAACCGCACGGTTCCGATCTTCATATCAGCGTAAGGGCCACTCGCGCCTTCGATACGTTGCGGCAGCGCTTCGCCTGACTTCAGGTTGAAGAGCACGGCGCCGTTCCCTGTGGGCGAGACGGCGAAGTCTAGTACAGGATGAAACTCAAACTTCTTACAGTCCGCGACTTTGTGGGTAAGACAACGGACGGCGTCTGTCGTGACATCTTCCGTTTTGAATACTTCTACGTTGCCAGAGTTGCGGGGTGAACCGGTGTGACTTAAGTAGACAATGCGTTTACCGTCGACGGACATCCTGATGCGGTAACCGTTCATGCCTACGGAAAGGTTGCCTTGTTCAAGCTTGACTTTGGCGCCATGGATACTGTACTTCAGCAGCATATCCTGAGAGCCAGAGCGGAGGTCTCCCGTCAGTTTACCGGTCCGGCTGAGTTCAAACGGGAAGTCCAGACCGTATCGCCAGAAGGCCTTGAAGCCTGTGAACAGATGCTTGCCTTGCGGGTCCACCACCGCCCAGGTTCCCACGACGTTTTTGAGCGGAACGACTTTGCCCGTTTTCTCATTCGCACGGGCGATCCGGTCGTAGGCGCCGTCGTAATACACAACGTATGTAGCCCGGCGGACGGGGTCGCACGCGATCGAGCGGATGGTGCCCAATGAACCAAGTTCCACGACCTTCTTCACTTTTAACGACTGTTTATCTATGAGATACAGTTGCTCTAGACCAAGCCCGACGTAAATATCACTGCGCTCGTAAATTTCGCGACAGGCATGAGGCAACTCACGCTCTGCAACAACCCGCGAAGCATCGGCTGAAAGTATCCGTAGACGGTTGCCTTCAAGCAGCAGCATCGACTGGTTCTTCCGGCCCGCTTGCACCGAAGCCTGTTCAGTGGCAAGCAGTACCGGGGCAGCAACAGCAGCTTCGTCGCCACGTTGTCTGAAAACTTCGATCTTAATGCGATCAATAGTTACCGCGTTGTCTGACGTTACTTTCACCTTGACCGTTTGAACGCCAATATGCTCTTCCGTCGGCGTCCAACTTAGTAAGCCGGTGGGCGATACTTTGGCGCCAGCCGGGCCAGTGATTATCTGAAAGGTCGATCCCGCCGGCGATAACTGACGTGTGAATTCCTGACGTGGCGAAGCAATCCAAGGCGTATCCGCTGCTACTTTGGCGGGAACCTGCTCTTCTTGAAACCGGGGGATATGAATGTGGAAAACGCTATTGGATTTAGGACATAACGCAAAGATATGCAGCGTTTCGCCGAGTGTGACCGCCACCGGGCGATAGTACCGGTACTCCTTGTAGTCACTGTATAAGTCGCCGCCCTGGAACGCAGCAGGCATCTTCACCACACGTTTATCCACCAGAGCGGATACCGTTTTTCCAAGACTCCAGCCGGTAATCTGCCGGTTGGTTAGTCCGTAAACCATCGGGCGTGTTATATCAGCCAGCATCTGCACTTCATTTTCTTCCACGGCAAGCCGCGCGGGCAGGCCCCGCCAGATGCCATGGTCTGACACCCAGAAACCTTCACTGGCAGGCGAGCGGTAGATCCGCTCAGCAGTTTTCCCGAGATCGTAGCCGCGGTTGTTTAAATAGTTTTTCCAGTCGTAGGTGGCGAACGTCGCGGCGCCAGTCATGTGGTAGTTGCCCTGCGTGACCAGGTACCGGCCGGCGGGGTCCACCTGGCTGACGCCTAGTCCCGCAGTGACCGGTTTGTAAGAGTCTTGCCGGACAGAAATGGCAAACGAGTTAGACTTTTTGTTGCGAACGCCTTCCAGTTTGCAATCGGCCACGATCACACCTGCGAACGCCTTTCCGGCTGGCGCCGTAAGGTGGTAAATACCATCCGAGCCACATTCAAGTTCGTCCACCAGCGACCAGTTCTGATCCTGTTGAAAGACTTGAATGGCTGGCTCTAAATAACTTCCAACGTACAATCGCCCAGCACGATGCAGTACGCAACGCGGCGACTTAGATGGCAGAGTGCGTATGAGCGCGCCTGTTGTGGTGCTCCAGACACGGACTGCATTTTCTTCCTGGTGACACGTAAAAACCAGCTTGCCGTCTTCAGAAACATCAAGCGTCGTTACTGGCTTGGCGGTCAACGTTTCAAACTCGGCGACGCGTGGAAGCGGAGACTTGTATTCAATCGCTTCCTGGGGCTGCCAGCCCGTTACTTCAACAGCCTGCCCATCGCTCATTGATTCAAGAAAGTGCTCAATAGATTTCCAGGAATTCACAAGCGGCATGTTCTTGCCTGTCTTAACCTGGACAACCTTGAGAGTCAGACCAGGCAATATACTGCGGCCATGGTTGGACGCCTTCAGCACAACTTCGTGGACGCCTCGTTCCAGCTGAATGACGCCGCTTGTTTTCTTGACCCTGTCTTCCATGACACGGCGGCCGTCCACAAAAACAACAGCCCTTGGTGCGTCGAAACGGTAGAGCCCTTCTTCCAGCACGTGAACCTCCGCCGATCCGATGTAAGCCATGTCGCCGAAAGGAATACGGCCACGCAGGTTGTTGTCGATCCTGGCGGTCCATAATGTCTTGTCCGGGACCTGCAGATTTAGGTAGGAATAGGAAGCGTCGCGGCGTAGATCGCCGACCTTTCCGTTGAGGGCGTTGTGGTGAATATATGCGCCCAGCATGCTGCGGTAGTATGTGTCGCGGCTCTTCCCTTCAGGCAAGGTTGCGCGAGGTGGCGTAGAAATAGCTTCGCCACTTTGGGCGGCCGCTGCAACGATTTTCGCCGTCGTGAAGTCCACGGGCTTGGCTTTGGTTTGCTGCCAGCCAGATACTTCCTTAGCCGTCTGGCCGCCGTCCGTTTCGAGAAGTTTTTTAATATCCTGCAGCGGGTTAACAAACCGCACGGGCTGCCCGGTGGCTTTGTTCCGCAGTGAAACACCAGCAATCGAAAAATAAGAACCGCCGTGCGAACTGATACTAGCGCGGAGTTTGTGAATGCCACGCTCAAGCCAGATATCGCCCGAAACATTAGAGCCGCAATGAACTCCATTAACGTAGACTAAACATCTTGGGGCGCGTAATTCGTACCATCCTGCTGCTGAGATCACTAGATGCGAAACACCTGTATAAGCTAATTCACGCGCAGGTAATTCTTCTTTGTAAGCCGCTTGAATCTCCTTGGTGTACAGATTCTTGTGGGGCGTTTTGAGATTAAAAACCTTATAGTAGGTTTTCTTATTGTGGTGGTGATATTGTCCCAGGAACGATTCGTACCAGGGGCCGCGTGCAGCTACTTCTGCAGCTAACACAAACGGGCGACTTGTATCAGGTTGCGAATTATCGTCGCCGAGTTCCCGCAGTTTCTGAAACACAACCTGCTGGCGATCATCAAACTGCTTTTTCAGGGGTGAAGTCTTGTTGTTCGCTGCCTGAAAAGACCAGTACAACTCGCGACAGAGTACGGCGACAGCAATTTCACCATGCGCGAATTTTGCGACTTCCTTCCAGGCGTCGGCAAGATCGACCTGTTGGGCGGATGTCTGTGGAACCGCAAGTTCCAGTCGTCCCGCTTTACGCCAGGCAGGATCACTAGCCTTGGCTAGGTGCGTGGCGGCTGCTTTCCAGTTACGCTCAAAAACAGCCAGGTCAACGCCTAATGTTTCGTTCGCCGCGGCATTGTCTGGATCGCCGGCGAGGATCTGCCTGGCTGCCTCCACGCCCGCCATACTGCGTTTTTTGGCAGGTTCTTCCGCCGGTGCGCAGTGCGAATTGATTGCTCCTAATAGAAACGTAAAGCCAAGAGTCAGCGTTAAACTAAGGGTGTTCTGCTGCCGCGCGATCTGTAGAAATGTCATTCCAGATTCCTCAAGGGAAAGACGCTAGGAGATGTTAGCTTACCGCGTTGCAGGAATCTGGCGTGAAGCGGGACATACGACCCATCAACGTACGGCTGGGAACCTGCTGACCCAAATGCCATGCCCGGTATTATGTTCGTAACAATTCAAATACATCGTAAGGCCCAGAAGTTTGCCTTCAGCATTGGTTACCGCCGACCCGGATTCGACGGCAAAATCGGATTGTGCGACAAACACCGACAGCTTTGTCACGTTGGTCTTTGCTACCGGCATTTTGACCGCGATCACCTTGGGGCCCAACCGCACACCGCGACTGGCGTAGCGACCAGGTGCAGGGAATCCGATGGTGTATACCGTTTCACCATCTTTCACTTGGCTTGTTGATACCTCAACTGGCTCTGGCAGGTCGTCACCACGCACTTCCAGGTAGATTACCTCATCGCGGAAAGTGAGATTGGCCCTGGTCTTATTCAAAACCTTCGCATCGTAAACTTTCTCGTTGGCAGTGCCCGGGTTGAAAATTACTTCTGTCGAAGATGGACGATGGTTGAAGCCTTTGGGCGCCGCGCCTGCCTTGAGCAGCTGCCGCATGCTCACAGCTATCAGCCCCCGGTTTCCTGTTTTCTTCACGAGCACGCCCGAACCGTGTCCAAACCGCGCTGACTCAAACTGGTTGGCAAGTAGTTTGGGGTACGTTGTTCTGAAAGAGACCGTGGCGTTCTTCACGCGCTGCAGTGCATCGGGTGCGATTTCCAAAGCGGGGCCTTCGCCCGCAAAGCGGCGGACATACAACTGATCTCTTTGCGAAAGATCCCAGATAGGAAGCACCTTCTCGCCCCCTTCTTCTGTCTGTAACGTCACGGCGTTTGCATCGTACTTCAACAACCTCGAGCGAGGCGCCGTCACTGGCCCGGACTTGTGGGTCCATTTACGGAAACGTTTCACTTTGTCTAACGGTGGAGGCGGCGCGATATGCGGCAGCATCACCAGACGGTGAAACGTAAGGTGCGTATCAACCCAACGGATAAACGGTTGCGTGCCAAGGCTCTTTTTCATCCACCAGTCTTCAGGCCTGAGTTCTGAAAAGTCGCCCTTGTATTCAAACACCAGCTTACCACCGGCGAAAAAACGTAAGCTGCTGGCACGAACTTCAAACAACAGCGAAACCCGTTGTTTCATAGGCAGCGTCTGTACAGGGTTCCATTTAGAAAAATCTTTTTTGCCGCCTTCAAAACGGACTCCATTGCCAACGCGGTTGCCGATGGTCGATACGAAATGATGATCGCCGTTGATAAGCCCGACCTGCACGGCGCCATCGCCACTATGCCGCGTGACGGTCATCTCAAGATCGTATTCTGCTGGGAAATCGCACGGCAATATGAACAATCTTGGTTGCTTTAAGTTCAATTCCCACTCTGTCATTTCGCCGGCGGGCGTAAAGTTAAAGAGCCCCGCCTTTGAGTCGCGTGACATATTTAATGACTTAAGAACATCCACCGGATCGTGCGGCGCCCGCGGCCACGGCGTACGTACCGGGTACAGCCACCGGGAGGAAGACATCTCACCAAGATTCGCCACCCAGGCTGCATTTTCTGCAGCCGGTAGAATCACAGCAAAAGGTTCTTCAACTTGTACTGTGATCTTCAGTTTCATCCCTGGCTTAACGATTTTCCGGTACAAGCCCAGCATACGCGTGTAGCCTTTGCTGTTTTTGCCTGGAAAGAAGAAGTTGCCGAAATGCACCCAGCCTTCGCGCCGCAGTAAAGTCTCACCCATGTAACCAGCGTCACTAATTTCATCAGGCACTCTGGCAACCGTCGCCAGCAGGATGCCGCCTTTTTTGACTACTACCTGATAATCTTTCACGCCTTTATCAGGGGTGGAGATCGTAGAGCCGTGTAGCCACTGGTGCAGGCAGGGCTGCTCTGCTGGCACAGGCTGCATCGTGGCGCCATTTAACTCAATCTCAGCAATCGCAACTTCACCCTGCTTATAGAAGCGGTGCTCACTCGCCAGGACATTCGAGGTGATACTGACGAGCAACGTCAGCGAAAGAACTACACCAGTTTCCCGGTAGTTACTCATTTGTCCCGTTCCCAATGCAAAATGTCCTGACGTGATTTACCGCCAGACCTGGCAAATACACCGTGCTTCCGGTCGCGTGAGAATGCTGCCAGACTGATAGGCTGATTAAACTTTTTGATGAGCTTGATCTGGTCGCTGTTAAGGCTGATCTGCGACAGCGAGTCAGCGTGCTGAACGATGGCCTCACCCCCGTCTAGAAAACTGACCGCATTAATTTGCCCGAGTGATTTCCATTGGCGGACCACTTTGCCGCCGGAAACGTCCCACAAGACCAGCAGCCCGTTCAGGTCCGCCGACAGTAGTTGCGAACCATCTGCCGAAAAGGCAATCGCCGTGCCGTTACCTGCGCCATGAAGATTCTCTGGTTTGAAGATGTTGAGCTTTTTCCGGTTCATGTCCGGCTCCCAGAGGCCCACACTTCCTGACTCTGTGATAAACGCAATCTTTGTCTCGTCATCAGAAAGCACCGTCTGCCGGGTGTTTGCTGGCAGGTGGGTCTCTTTCTCTTTGCCCACAGCAAGCCAATCGTAGTAGACGGTGATTTTCCCCTTCTTGGCGGCATAAAAATGCGATTGAAAAACCCTACCAGAAAGCATCGTCGAACCATAATACTGCCGGATGTGATTTCCATTGCCCAGGTTCAGTGCAATGAAATTCTTCAAGCTTCGCGCACCTACCAGCGCTGTACGATTATCAGCGGCGATGCTCAGGAACGTGGCAGAACCGCCTTCGACAACCTTCCACGAGCGCGACACCCCGGTTTCGCCGGTGCGGAACTTATGAACATCGCCTTTGACATCGCCATAAACGGCCAGAAAACCGTCATCGGAAATGGCTAAACTGGCAATGGTGTCGCCGTCGGGCACTACCGGCTCTTCTGTGTCTGTTGCCTGTTGCACCGCCGAAGCTGTCAGTTCCTGGGTGCGTAATACCTTTTCATTAAGCACTAGACCGCTAGGTGGTTGGGCTGATGACGCGGTTTCTACATTTAGAGAAACAACGGCTGCTTGAAGTGATGCAAACAGTTCATCAGTGACGGGAGCAGCGGTTTCAAAAAACACGGCGTACAACTGGCCCGCCGCGTAGCTTGCTGCCAGGGCGGCGGCTCCCGGAATCTGTTGGGATGTCCGTCGCGATGCCAAGGTCCGCCAGCGGCCATCCACATACTCTTCACGTGTCAGAGCGCCCGGTACGATCCACATGTCGAGTTCGCCAAAATAGACGTTGCCCTGCTTCTTTACGTGTCGCGCTGACACACGCGGCAACAGCGATGACTGAAAACTTCTGGCCCGCACCACCGCAGCGGAAAACACCACTTCCTCTGTTGGGTGCTTCCACCTGCGGAGTTCCATCCAGCGATCTTTGGCGCCAAACTTCTCGACTTGTTGGGCGACAAATTCCGATGGAGGAGAAACCGTGGCGCCGCCGCTAAGCTGCACCTGGGGCGCGAGTTTTACCGGTGGCAGCGTCAGAAGCTCTGGCGTTTTGACGGGTGGCTGACTCGCTTTTCCCGGCGGTTTCTTGTCAGGAGTTTTGCTATCCCCACCATCACCGGACTCCTTGACGTCTTTCTTTTCAACAGGAGCGGGCTCTTCAACGGGTTGAGGTGAAGCGGGTTCAACCGGCTCCGGCTTTGGGGCGGGAGGAGCAACCGGGGGAGGCACTTCTGAAACAGGATCGGCCTGTGCCACATCGGCGCCGCCACTGCTCGTTAAGAAGATGCCTGCCACAGCAACAAGCACAACGAGAAGAAGGCCACCCCCCACCGCAGCGGCAATAATGATACGGGTGTTTTTTGCTCTGCCTGCTGGTGTAGAACCGGCGGGAGTTGTTACTGGATAAGGTGCACCAGGTGTAAATCCTCCGGGAGGCATCGCGGCAGGCGGAAAACCTGCTTGCGCCGGGAAGTTCTGGCCGCCAAATTGTGACGCGTCTCCGAATACATCGTCACCAAAGGGGTCCAGAGCCCCTGTACTTTCTGGAAGATCCACCGCCAGGGGATCCGTGGGTAAGGGCGGAATCGTAAGCGGCGCCGAACACTTCGGGCACTTAAGTTTTTTCCCCGCCGCTGCGTCAGGCGCCTTAAATTTCTGCCCGCAGACACAAGAAACAGCAATCGACATGATATCCGCCCTACTTTGCGTGAGTCGCCTGTAACTGGCTAGCTTAAAGCATAAACAGGTGCACCTTAACTTCCAATGGTGGGGTGAAGATTGCTTACGATGTGAGAATGCAGTGGAGAAATCCGCTTCGTAGGCAGGGGATGTCTTTCAAAAGTTACTGTGGGGCATGCCGTGAACTGATCTGTGAATTCCCGGTACACCTTGGCCCTTGCCCTCTGCTCCGTTACCCCCTTTTGGGTTCCTCGCGATTTCTTGGCAGGCTGACATTGCGTTGAAGCGATGGTTCTTGCACAATCCGCCCGCTTGTTTTGTCGCGGGGATTTTTATGCGCGGTCTGATCCTACTTTCGCTGTTGCTGATGCTGACGGCTGGCTGTTCCGGGCCGCCGCTTTATCAGAGTGCGCCGGGGGTGGAAGGTGCGCCGCTGGCTGCGGTGGTTCCGGCGGCTTCGAATACGTTGCTGGTGCCGCAGAGTGACCGGGAATACGTGTTCAATCAGCTGGTGGATACCATCGACGATGATTTCCGCATCCGCTACGAACAGCGTGTCCGCGTCCTGGAAGGCGGCGTGCTGACCGAAGGCTCGGTCGTTACGTATCCCTTGCCCGGCGCCACACTCCTGGAACCCTGGCGCGGCGATTCGACCCAGGGTTTCGAGCGTCTGCAATCCACCTTGCAGTCCATCCGCCGGCGGGTGGAAGCCCGCATGATCCCGTCTGAAGGCGGGTATCTGATTGAAATGAACGTCTTCAAAGAACTGGAAAACGTGGGCGGCTTCCCCCGCGACACGCCCGGTTCGCTCAGGCAGCGTCACGATACGGGCATCGTCCGTCGGGATGAAGGCGATGTGCTGGCGCCCGGCTCTAGCGGATGGATTCCCATCGGCCGCGATCTAAGCCTAGAGCAGAAGCTGCTGGCAAATCTGCGGTCAAGGCTGGCCGACAATGTCAGCACGCAACTAGCTCCGGCTGGTGTGCCCGCGCCATTCGGCCCCCAGATTGCCCCTTAGAGACGCTGTTTGGCACAGTGTTTGCATAATGATGAACCACGGCGCCAAACGGGGCCGGAACAGAGAAGAGGATTGGGGCCGGTCACGGGAGAGGCAAACATTCCGTCTGGCAAGTTTAGCCTATCTAAACTGCCTGGCGGCCCTGAAACTAGAAGAACCAGGATGTTGAACCCGTCTTGGGGAACGCTATTTCCGGCTGTTTTTAACCCTTTCAGCGGAAATGGCAGGAGAGGAACCACTTTCTTTGGAACGGGAAGTGGCAGATGAGAGCGACGCTGCTCCGGGAAAGCAGCGTCAAACTACAGGCGAGTTGGAACCGTTTGGAACGCGGCTTCAACTCGCCTGTTGCATTTTGAGGCGCCCAAAACGCTACACTGTTGCAAAACGCTACGCTTGGTCAGTCGTCACGTTCTGCATGCAGATCGGATTTTGCCAAGAAATTGATGGAATCCAGTTTGGCCTGGATATCTTTGGACGACGCCTCGATGATGTGTTCTTTACTGGCGAACACTTTTTGTGTAGTAGATCAACGATTCCAGTTTGTATTGCATGGTGCTCATAGCTCCTTAGTTATTCGATGGTTTCTACGTGCTTCTTGAAGTTGTCCAGAATGCACTGCCAGCCCTGTCGCTGCTGTTCGGCGGAATGTTGATCCTCCGCATCGAACATTTCGACGACACGAATTCCTGAATCCAGCTGTGTCATCGTGATTTTGACGGTTCGGCCATCGGCCAGGGCGTACTCGATTAAAGTCGGGGGTTCGATAACCGTAAACGTGCCTTCAAAATCGAAGCCTATTGAGCCATCCTTGGCCTCCATCCGATAGTTGAATTTTCCGCCAACCACCAGATCGACGGTCGCGTGCGGGCAGCACCAGTCGTCAGAGGCAAAGTTCCAGCGGGTGATATCCTCGGGCGTCACCCAGGCTTTCCAGACACGATCGATCGGGGCGTCGACGGTCGTTTCAATAGCGATTTCCATTTCCGCTTCTCGTAGAGTGCAGTTCAACTTAGGTAGATAACGGTTGCAATCACCCGGTCGTGGCGGAGATTTTCGTCGGCAGTCCGTCCCGGCATCACGCCCCGGATGCATGTTTTGTTTATACAGGCATTCACGCGTTAGATGTGGTCAGCAGGTAATCGCCCTGTCTGGAGGCGGCAAGATAATTTGCTCTTTGTTGCCAACCGTCGGAAGTGCTGTCGTGGTGTCTGCCAAGGATTCGGCGTCTACCGGTTACTTCGTCCGTAGGGGCTTCGATCTCGGCCTCGACGGGTAATTCAACTTTCCCCAGTTCATCTCCTGGTTTTCGAGATGCTGGACCTGCTTCGCGAAGCTGGTGCGATGGATGATCTGAGAGCGGCTTGCCGGGAATCGATGTCGATAAGAGACCGAAAACATGCGGAGGCAGCGAACCTTCCCGTTGCAGCCGTGACTACCAGGTATGAATAGTCCCGCTGCATTGCACGCAAAGGTTGCTGATCATCTCGAACGCGGCGAACCGGCGCAGGCGTTCTTCTACGCTCTGCAGGTAAAAGACGAAGGCGGTGTTGGCAGTCGCCTTTCGCTTGCCAGCCTGTATTTGTTCCTGGGACTTTACAGGAAGGCGAAGCAGACGCTGACGCCGACGAATGACATACCAGCGGCCCAGCAGGTTGACGTTTTTGCGAAGCAGGCGGAAATCTGTGCGGCGCAGCAGGACTTCCGCGGCGCCGGGGGCTGGCGGCGGAAGGTGCTGGATCTGCTTCGCGAAGCTGGTGCGATGGATGATCTGACGGAGGCTCACGCGATTATTGCCTGGGGCGATAGTCTGGCTGCGACCGGGCTTCTCTACGATGCCATCGCGGCTTACCGGGAATCGATGGCTGTGAGAGTTGAACGGGGTAACGTCGCGCCGCTCGCTCTGTGCAAGATTGGCGGCTGTTACCGGAATCTGGGTTGCTTCGATCTTGCGGAAGAAGCTTTCGATGCGTCGCTGGATATCGAAGACGATCCAACAACCCGCGTGTTTCTTCGCGATGTGCATGCGGCACGGCGCCTGGAAATCGCTGCAGAAGAAGTGGAAGACCGCGCGGAGTATTGGGCGTTGCGTTACGAACTTTGCGAATTGGCTCAATCCCTTGTCCGCACCCGGTTCCAGTACGAAGCCGCCCCGGAGAATATCGAAACGGCTGCGGCTTACGCGGGTCAGTTGATCGAACTTCATCGACCAGACGAAGCCAGCCGCGTCCTGCAAACGCTGCGTCTATCCAAAGCAGATGAGGACGACCCGCGATTCCACACAGCACTGGCGCGTCTTTCTGTTGCACAAGGCGAACTTGTCGCTGCCAGCAACCACTACAAAGCTGCCGCTGATGCCTCCGGCCAGCAGCCGGGCATCGAGTGCGAACGGGGCCGCGTCTTTCAATGGCTGGAACAGCACGAGGCTGCCTACGAATGCTATAAACGCGCCGTCGATGCCAACGCCGGGAAACGCGTCACCGCTGCTGCCTACACGGCAATGGGACATCTCAACCGCCTTCAACAGCGATACAAAAGTGCAGCACGCTGTTACGCCAGCGCGATGGAGTTTCAACCTTCAAGCGATGAACTCGCAACACTTCACACCGATGCCAGGGCGGCAGCACGGCTGGCGAAGAAGAACGGTTAACGCAAGGTGACTTTGCCGAAGTAGTGAGGTTACGTGTCGGCCTTGCTCTGGTCTAAGCAGGCAAATGGGGCACAGTAAGGCTCAGGTTAGGCGTTACTGACAAGGACGTTTTTCCAAGGACCAATTCCAGCCCGAAACGAATAGCCATTTCACTTTGTGCAATGTCGCAAGATCCAGTCCGATGGACAACCAAATTGCGAATGCGTCGAACGTCATTTACTCTCTTGAAATGTTCAAAGGGCAACAGTTCGGCGAGCTCTAGGAAATTTGTTACAACACTCATGCTGTAGTCCCGGCCCAGCAGCAATTCCCGGCGTTTCCGTGATATGCGTTTTTCGCCATCAGCATGTTCATGCTGCGACGAGTCCAGATAACTTACCCAGATTTCGTTGATTTTCGTCTCAATTCCGAACCACGCGAGAACTAGCGCAACGTCATAGTTACCTATTTTGTGCTCGGAGATAGCTTTTGCAAAAACGCCAAGCGTTTTGAATAAATCCAGTTCGAAAGCGTGCTTCAGTTGCTGCGCTAAGTGGGCAAATACAGGTTCTGGGACGACGGAACTTATTAACCCATGAAGTTTGTTACTTGGATGCTCGTTGTGATAGTCAATTGAGGAACTTTGGTAACACTGATCTTTATAGGTCGCGTGCATAACCACGTCGAAATCTAATTCTCTCAACGAAAAAATACTGTGTGGTGGCTCCATTGCTTCAAGAGTGGCGGAGTCCAGCAACAAGTAGGTTGTATTTAATATATCCAGACAGCGATTCCATAAACCGATGTTAAGGTTTGGTTCTGGAATTGGGATAGTATTTGGCATTTCTCTGGAGATCTTATCATCCAACGCGGGAACATGAATCATGATCATGCCATCGCGACGAATCCTCAATTCGAAGTCTCGGTCGTCATGTTCCCATACGACTTCCTTCATCTTGGTCAGATCTTTTTGACCTAACGGGGCCAATGGAACGAAGCTAGGTTTCGGGTAAAAACAACGGAAATGTTTGATCATTACTTACTGCCGCCGCAAACGTGGTAATTTTTCCAGTTACATTGTAACCGTTGGTTGTCGCCACGCATCTCAAGCAGCAACATGCCGCAGCTTGCTGCGATAAAACATGACATGTAAACTATTTCGCGTTTCGTTAGAAACTTCTGCAAAAGGGTTAGAACCATGAGCTTTCAGGATAAAGTTGTCCTCATCACCGGCGGCACTTCGGGCATCGGGCGGGAAACGGCAGTGCAGTTTGCTTCGCAGGGCGCCAAGGTCGTGGTCGCGGGCCGCCGCGAGGAAGAAGGGCAGGAAACCGTCAAGCTGGTGGAAGAGGCTGGCGGCCAAGGGTTGTTCGTGCAGACGGATGTTGTCGATGAAGATCAGGTGAAGAATCTGGTCGAAAAGACCGTCAGCCATTTCGGCCGGCTAGACATCGCTTTCAACAATGCGGGCGTAGAACACACCGGCGCCACGGTGGAAGCAACAGCGGAAGACTATCGCAAAATCTTCGACATCAATGTGCTGGGTGTGCTGCTCAGTATGAAGCACGAAATCCCCGCGATGCAGAAAACGGGCGGCGGGGCCATCATTAATACGTCAAGCATTGCCGGGCATGTGGGTATGGCAGGCGCCGGCGTTTACATCGCCTCGAAACACGCCGTCGAAGGGCTGACCAAAACCGCCGCTCTTGAACTGGCGACCGAAGGCATCCGCGTTAATGCGGTGGCGCCGGGCGCGATTGCCACCGATATGGTCGACCGGTTTGCGGGCGAAGAAGGTTCAGAAGAACGGCAGGGGCTGGCCGATATGCACCCGATACAGCGCGTTGGCAATCCGCCTGAAGTCGCCTCTGCAGTGCTGTATCTGGCCTCGGACGCAGCGTCGTTTACAACGGGTGTTTCGCTGCCGGTCGATGGCGGATTCCTCGCACGTTAAAGCGCCGGCGACAACAAGATTCAGTTCTAGTTTATTAGCGATTTGTTCATCAGGATTTCAGCCATGAGTAACGGCGAAGCACTTTTTCAGTCTTTCGATCTGCACGGCCTGCAGCTCGACAACCGTGTGGCGCTGGCGCCAATGACCCGCGCCCGTGCAGGGAAGGAACGTCTGCCCAACGAGCTGATGGCCAAGTACTACGCGCAGCGTAGCGGCGCCGGGCTGGTGATTACGGAAGCGACCACCATCTCTGAACAGGCCAACGGCTGGAACGAGTCGCCCGGCATCTACACCGATGAGATGACCGAAGCCTGGAAACTGACGACCGATGCAGTGCACCAGGCCGGCGGCAAAGTGTTCCTGCAACTGTGGCACACCGGGCGGGCGTCGCACAGCACGTTCCACGGCGGCGAGCCTGCGGTTGCTGCTTCGGCGATTGCCATCAACGGTGATTACATTCACACCCCTGAAGGGAAGAAGCCCTACGAGACGCCCCGCGCCTTAGCCACGGAGGAGATCCCGCAGGTGGTCGAGGACTATCGCAAGGCGGCCCAGCGTGCGAAAGACGCCGGCTTCGACGGTGTGGAAGTGCATTCGGCCAACGGCTATCTGCTCAATACGTTTCTCGAATCGAAGACCAATCATCGCGAAGATCAGTACGGCGGCAGCAT
This sequence comes from Pirellulaceae bacterium, assembly GCA_965233625.1. Classification (GTDB taxonomy): domain Bacteria; phylum Planctomycetota; class Planctomycetia; order Pirellulales; family Pirellulaceae. The sequence continues at coordinate 3,088,491 of OZ247499.1, read as the reverse complement.
CGAGAACCGCTTCCGCATGCTTCGCGAAGTGGTCGAAGCGGTCACCACAGTGTGGCCTGCCAACCGCGTCGCGGTCCGACTCTCGCCCAACGGCGCCTTCAACGATATGGGTTCGCCCGACTACCGCGAGCAGTACACCTACGCCGCTGCTGAACTGAATAAATTCGGCCTGTCGTATCTGCACGTGATGGATGGGCTGGGCTTCGGTTTCCACGAACTCGGCGAACCGATGACACTGCCCGAGTTCCGCAAAGTCTTCGACGGGCCACTGATGGGCAATTGCGGCTACACCCAAGCCGCCGCCGAAGAAGCCATCGCCAGCGGCGCCGCCGACCTCATCTCCTTCGGCCGCCCCTTCATCAGCAACCCCGACCTGGTCGCCCGTTTCAAAAACAACTGGCCACTAGCCGAACAAGCCGACATGGCAGACTGGTACACGCCCGCCGGCGAAGAAGGCTATACCAGCTTCCCGGCGTATCAGGCGTAAGACTTCTGCTTCAAGACTTGGATCACGCAGCCAGAGCTATCTGATCTTTCTACCAGCAAGCAGAGGTTCACGGAATGATTTCCGGCTACACTCAGGCTACAATCTAACGAAGTTTGTATACGCCTATGATGAGTAACATCCGGGGGACGTGAATCGGGGATGACCAGCAACGACCCCTTCGGGAAAACGCAGAACTTTGATAACGACTCTAGCAAGCCTCCCTCTGCACCGGTTCAGGACAACGCCGCTCTTCACGAGCAACCAGGCTGCATCGGGCGCTACCGCATCAAAAGTGTCTTAGGCAAAGGAGGTTTCGGCCTTGTCTACCTCGCTCAAGACGAGCAGCTTGAGCGGCTGGTCGCCATTAAGGTGCCGCATGCTAGGCTCATCTCCCAACTTGAAGATGCTGAGGCATATTTAGCCGAGGCACGGACGGTCGCCAATCTCGATCATCCACACATCGTTCCCGTCTTCGATGTTGGAAGCACCGCAGATTGCCCCTGCTATGTCGTATCGAAGTACATCGAAGGTGTTGACCTTGCCAGGAAGGCCAAAGAAAAGCGACTCAGATACCGAAACGCTGCTGGCTTAGTGGCGACCGTAGCAGAAGCGTTGCACTACGCCCACAAGCAAGGGATTGTCCATCGAGACGTGAAGCCGGGCAACATCCTGCTAGATGTTGACGGCAGACCCTTTGTGGTCGATTTCGGATTGGCATTGCGCGAGGAAAACATCGGCAAAGGGCCAAGGTACGCCGGCACACCTGCCTACATGAGCCCCGAGCAGGCTCGTGGCGAAGGGCACCGCGTTGACGGCCGCAGTGACATTTTCAGTTTGGGCGTTGTGTTGTATGAGTTGCTGGCGGGTCGCCAGCCTTTCCGCGGTGACACCACGGCTGAATTGTTACAGCAGGTCACCAGCTACGAAGCCAGACCGCTAAGGCAATATGACGAGAAACTGCCCAAGGAACTGGAACGAATCTGTCACAAAGCGATCTCGAAGCGAGCCAGCGAACGCTACTCGTCGGCCCACGACATGGCTGTAGAACTGCGACTGTTGCTAGAGCAGACGGAGGCACAAAGCGACACATCGCCAGGAGGCGTGTTGCAGCAACCAGCCTCATCTGGTTCGAACACCGCTTCCCCGGCGTCGATGAACTTAGGCGCATCTGACAGTCCGCCTATCAAGATTGTCCCCAAAGGGTTGCGTTCATTTGACGCTCATGATTCCGATTTCTTTCTCGAACTCTTGCCCGGTCCCAGAGACCGTCACGGTATTCCCGGCAGTTTGCGGTTCTGGAAGACACGCATCGAAGAAACGGGTTCTGACGATACGTTCTCCGTTGGCTTGATATATGGCCCCAGCGGTTGCGGCAAGTCTTCGCTGGTGAAGGCCGGCCTGCTGCCCAGACTTTCCGGCGACGTTGTCCCCGTCTACATCGAAGCCACTCCGGGCGAAACCGGAACGCGATTGCTGCACGGACTGCGTAAGCGTTTCCCGGTATTGGAAGGCAACTTGAGCCTGAAAGACACGCTGGCATCTCTCAGGCGAGGCCAAGCGATTGCAGCCGGTAAGAGCGTGTTGATCGTCATCGACCAGTTCGAACAATGGTTGCATGCCAACAAGGAACAAGAGAACACCAGTCTTGTGCAAGCCTTACGCCAGTGTGACGGAGGCCGGGTGAAGTGCATCGTGATGGTGCGCGATGACTTCTGGATGGCAGCGACCCGTTTTATGCGAGAACTGGAAATCCGGTTGGTGGAGGGTCATAACTCGGCGGCGGTCGATTTGTTTCCCCTACGTCACGCTGAGAAAGTTCTCGCTGCATTTGGCCGGGCCTTTGGAACGCTGCCCAACCAGATCAGCGAAACCACCCAGGCGCAAAAAAAATTCGTCAAACAAGCCGTCGCAGAACTGGCCGAGGAGGGCAAAGTTATTTGCGTTCGTCTGGCCCTGTTTGCCGAGATGATGAAGGGCAAGACCTGGACGCCATCAACACTCAAGGAGGCCGGCGGCACAAAGGGCGTTGGCTTCACTTTTTTAGAAGAGACTTTCAGCGCTGCTACGTCACCACCCGGAAATCGCTACCACCAGAAAGCCGCCCGTTCCGTACTGAAAGACCTTCTGCCAGATTCCGGCACGGACATCAAAGGCTACATGCGGTCCCAGGAAGAGCTTCTGGAAGCCAGTGGTTACGGAAGCCGTCCTGAGGACTTCGAGGATCTAATCCGTATTCTGGACCGTGAAATCCGGCTTATCACGCCGACTGATCCCGAAGGGAAATACGCGGATGACGATCCGGTTACACAGACCGAGGCAGGAAAGAAGTATTTTCAGCTTACCCACGACTATCTAGTGCATTCGCTGCGAGATTGGCTAACACACAAACAGAAGGAAACTCGCAAAGGACGTGCGGAAATCAAGCTGTTCGACACTGCAGCGACGTGGAACGCCAAGCCGGAGAACCGCTTTCTGCCGTCGTGGCGGGAACACCTTACCATCCGGCTAATGACGGACAGAAAAAAGTGGACCGGTGCACAGCGGAAGATGATGAACAAGGCGGGCTGGTTTTATGGCTTGAGAACCTTGCTTCTGATGGTCGTCTTGATCGTGCTTGCCCTAACGGGATTTTGGCTTCGTCATTCCATTTTCGAATCACGTGCGGCCGATCTTGTCGCATCGTTACAGAAAGCAGAAATCAGAGAGGTGCCTACTGTCGTTGCTTCCCTCGAGGAAGTCAGGCAATGGGTAAATCCCAAACTCAAAGGCCGGATTGAGAAAGCTGAGGAAGGCTCTCCCGAAAAACTGCGATTGTCATTAGCCCTTTTGCCGGTCGATTCTAGACAGATAGAGTATCTACTTGAGCAATTGCAAGTCTGCTTCACAGACCAATTCCCCGTCATAAGAAGTGCGTTATTACCATACAAGAATCTTATAACTGCAGATTTATGGTCGCTGGTGCAAGCGATGGAGACGAGTCCCAGACAGCGTTTTCAAGCCGCAGCGGCACTGGCAGCCTATACGCCTAATGACAAGCGATGGACAGAGGTGTCAACCTTTGTCACACAGTATCTTACGTCGTCGGTTCCATCTGCGCAAGTTGGTTATTGGCTCGACTATTTCCAGCCGGGCAGCCACAACCTGACCCGTTCCTTTGCGATGATCCACGCGGAGCGGAAAAATCCACCCAAGGCAAGGGAAGCAGCAGCCACTTCGTTGGGTCGATACTGGTCCGGCAATCCAGACCGGCTTGTCGCTGCCATCCTCATCTCGGACGAGGCGCCGGAATTCTCACCACTGGTTGAAGCCCTGAAACCACATGCATCAACAGTTCGCAGTCAGTTGCTTGACGAAATGCGGTTTAAGATGCCCGCAGAATTCAACAGAACCAACGACCAACTCAGTGATATAGACGAGGCTAGACGAGACGAATACTGGAAACGGCAATCGCTTGCCGCCGTGGCTTTGATTCAACTCGGATTCGCAGACGATGTATGGCCGCTACTGAAGTTCGCGCCAAACCCTTCGCTAAGAAGTTTCACGGTGCGCTACTTAGGAAAACTGGGCACGAACCACCGTACACTCGCCGCCCGGTTAAAGTTAGAGAGCGAAGTGTCGATCCGTCGCGTCTTGATTCAAAGTCTTGGTGGCTTGGATGTCAGCCGGATTCAGGCACCGGATCGAGAACAGATAGTTCAACAACTCAAGACTCTCTATGTGAATGATCCTGATCCGGGAATTCACAGTTCAGCATCCTGGACATTGCGACAATGGGGCGTGAAGCTGCCTCAATTGCCGGTTGGCGAGCCCACATTGAGTGAGGAGCAGAAACGCCAGCAAGGAGAATTTTCCAGAAAGCTTCAGCATGCGCAACAACAAATTGCCGTCTATAAGAAAGACAAAATTCCCGTTCGACAAGCTGATTGGGAGCAGACACTCCGGAACAACCCAACAAACGCAGGGACGCAGTCATTAGAAAAGGGGTTGTTACTTCATTGTTCCTTCGACTCACCCCAGGCGGACAAAAGCGCCAACGTTGTTGCTGACGGCTTTGAGACCGGTGAACCGAATTGGGTACCAGGAGTGAATGGAAAAGCGATCCGCTTTTTGGGAGACGGCGGAAATTTTGCTGCTAGAACAGACGATGGTTTTGAGCGAACAGACGCATTCTCCATGAGCTGCTGGATTCTACCAGCGGTTAAAAAAAACCGGTACGTGTTATGTAGTAAGTTTGACCGCACCTTAAAGCGGGGATTTGCCATAAATCTTGATCTGAGCTTGGACGCGCCAAAGTTGATGTGTGAATGGTCCCATCAGTTTCCGGACAACCGCATTGAGGTTGCGTGCAAGCTACAAAGGTTCGAGGGACGATGGCAGCATCTTGTGGTCACTTATGATGGCTCGTCATCGGCTAATGGGTTTGCCATCTATCTAAATGGGCAAGCTCTCCCAGTTCAGATCGTAGCCGACACACTGTCAGAAAGTATTTCCACGTCGAAACCACTTCGAATAGGTCGACGGGATAAATTATTCTTCTACAACGGTGTTATGGATGAGTTACGTGTTTACAGACGCGCAGTGGATGCGAATGAGGTTAATCAACTTTATAAGACTGAGATTGAGAAGGCAGCGTCAATCCCCTTGAAAGAGCGGACGATAGAGCAGAGTCAGTTGATAGAAGATTATTTCCGCTCCATCGACAAAGTGCTGCTGCAACTGGAAACCAGCTTCGAGACGACTAATAAGGAAATGCTGGATTTTCTTCGTCGCTGGTACGTCAACAGCCAAGGCCAGACGATGATCATCCTACCCAATCCAATCTCAATGGGTGGAATGGTCAATCGCAGCTTCGCCACGTCCAGTCACGAAGTAACGGTGGCAGAGTTCCGTCGCTTGATGCCAGAAGTTGAAGTCGATAACTCAGTGACGCCGGACGACCGCTGCCCGGTAGCCGGCAGGACCTGGTACGAGGCGGCCAGGTATTGCAACCTGTTAAGCGAACACGAAGGTATCTCAGAAGATCAGTGGGTGTATGTTCCCAATGCCGCAGGTAATTATGCCGATGGAATGACGATCAAGCAGAACTATCAATCTCTCAGCGGCTATCGCCTGCCTAGCGAAGCTGAGTGGGAAATTGCATGCCGGGCGGGGTCGGCACAAAGCTTCTGCTTTGGTGAGCCAGTAACGCTACTCAAAGATTACGCATGGTACGAAGCAAACGCTCTAGGTCACACCCACCCAGTCAAAACTTTGCTCCCGAATGACTTTGGTTTTTTTGACGTGCATGGAAATGCAACAGAATGGACACAGGATCCAGTCGGCGACATGATGTCACCCGTCAATATGAACATAAGTCGTGTGATGCGAGGTGGATGGTATATCGATCGTGCATCCCACACCAGTTCTGCAAAACGTGACAGCAATTCGCCAGCATCCGTTTACTTCGGATACGGTTTCCGTGTAGCGAGAACTTACCACATATCCCCCTAACGCCTTTAACGTTCATCTGCTGAGGGTACGAGGCGTCAGCCTTCTGTTGCAAACTTGATAATTGCCGTCTGAAGGTAACCATTGGTTGTGCCGCTGACGATGAGTTGTGATAATCGCCCGCTTAGTTAGGCGGACAATATCTTTCACGACCCTTGGGCAAACATGGATCGCGTTGCAACGGCGAAGCGGGAACTTCTGAAATCTGGATGTTTTGACGTACGGGAACTGGACGGTTCGACCCCTTCTATCATTAACCCGCGTAAAACCGATGACTTCGGATTTTCCTACCGGGCGTTTCATCTCTACGCGCAATGTGGAGATCAGCTTCAGCGATCGCCGGGCCTAGTGGTTCAGCGAGGCGATGCGATCTTCGCATTAGGGTTGTTCCAGCGTCGCCATGAACTGAGCGCCCATGTCGTCGCGCCGCGGGGCGAGGGCTGGGTGAACTTGGTGCAGGATGTAGTGGAATATCTACGACACCGCGATCTCGTGGATTCGATCTACGCCAGACATCTCACGTCTGCCCAATGTGAGGATCTCTGCGACGCAGGCTTTGAAGACATTAACTGCCGGCCCTGGATCAAGGAAGCGCCAAGCGAAGACGAAACCTACAACCACCGGCTAATTAACCTCGGCGAGATACTCTCACTTTCAGACCTGCAGTCACCAGTCAAACGACTACAAGGAACCGGGTCGAAAAACTTCCGCAGTAAATTCCGTTTGGCCTACAACAGGTTTACGAATTTTCTGCAGCGGGAAGAAATGGAGTATCAGCTGTGCCCGATGGCTCCAGCGGATTATCAGCACGGCCGTGAAATTGTGGCGCAGCACTTCCAGCATCTGGAAGCTGGCGGCAAGGCAATCGGGTCAACGGCGCTGGACTATGCACAACTGTTAGAACATCCGTTGCACGACACGGAGGAGTATTTCTCAAGGATAGGCTGGCTCATTAAAAAGAAGACACGCACGCCGGTCTCGGTTTTTCTTGGAGAGCGCACAGGCAATGGCATTGGCGCCCTGTATTTGACCATCACGCTGCGCGACGAGTCACCGGCGAAAACACTCGGTGTTGATGCACCGCGTGGCTTCTCTGCGATTAGCCAATACGCTTTCGGTCGTGTTTTTCTAGAACTGGCGAAACGGGGCTGGGAAACCGTAGACATGGGTGGTTCTGAAACCAGTGACCTCAACCGTTTCAAACGTCAGATGGGCGGCCGCCTACATGAAACGCATTGGATGGTAGCACGCAAGTAAGAACGGACCGGACCTCCTACCGGCCGTCGCTAGAAGCTGTTTCGATCAACGATCGCACTAGGTTTTCGAACTCTGACTTCATCGGCAGTTCATAATCCTTGTAGATCCGCCGCCGGGTGGCTTCTACGGCTTCGCCGGTGAGCGGGTTGGTGGCGGTCTTTGTGTAGGTCTGCCAGTAGAGCCCGGCGCCGCGGCGTTGCCAGGCTGGTAGTTCGTTGAAGTTGATTCCGCGTTGGAATAGCATTTCGTTTTTGCGGGCCGTACCGCAGCCCGTGAGTTGCCGGGTTGCCTGCCGACTACTGAGGCCTTCCTTCCGTAGCGTCCAGTAGCACCAGGCGCTCAGGGCGTTGCGTGCCGCGTCTTCGCTTCGCCAGCGGAAATAATCCACCACCAGGTCGATGCCTGGTAACTGTGAAATACGGCAGTCGAAGATGGCGGGGCGGCCTAGCTTCACGGAGAACTGGGCGCTGGCTTCGCCGGCTAGGATGGAATTGTATTTCCGTAGCTTCCTGCCGAACTGTTGTTCCGTTGGCGCCAGTAGCAACGAGATTTCATCACTTTCGGTATACGCCAGCACCACGCTGAAGCCGCAGGTCATCAGCGCTTCAGACGTGCTCACCATCAGGTCGCGGAAGCGGATGTCAAAGGGCCGCTCGAACTGACAGACGTCTTTGGTCAGCCTTGTAAAGCCACGCCCGTCGAGCCGCGCGACCATGAACATGCCGGGCAGAACGCACAGGTCGGTTGATGTTTCATACACCCGCATACGCTTATCGAGTTCGTCAAACTTCATCTTGCCAGTCCTCAACCACAAAACCTGTTTCGCTGATGCGGACATAATTCAATTGAGTGAATCCTTCGTCCATCGACGGAATCTCCAGCCTGGCAGCTGTCCCAAGAATCGCAACGTCGGGCACACCCGGCGTCCGGCAGCTATTGCGCTGCAAGCAGCGCGACACTTGCGAGGCAAAGTAGTAACCACGCACTGCAAAGCCTGCATCCCGGGCGGCTGTGATGTACTTGACCCGGTCCGCACGCGACGGGTTCGTATTGTCCACAACAAACCGCTGCCCTGTTTCCAGACAGGCCGCCAGAAAACGTGACTCACGGTGACGGGTTTTCAACAGATCCAGGCTGATGCGGACGTGGGTGGTAAAGAACCGCTCCTGGTAAAACGAACTCTTCCCGGCAGCCTGCAAGCCGGTAAACAGTACCGCTTCCATCGGGTCGCTCCTGGACATTAAATAAAAAGCCTCTCTGACGCGAGGGCATCAGAGAGGCGTGGTGAAGACGGTGGCTGGGGTTGAACCAGCGTCCACCCGGGAACGAGCCGGGCGCTCTACCACACTGAGCTACACCGTCAGTATTTTCCTGAGAAGAACCCGCACTGGCGGAGGATGCCCGCCAACAGTGGCGAGCTGATGCTGACACCGTGAACCAGTTCCGGCGTCGGCGTGAATCTTTCGACCTTGCCTTTCGGACGCGGAGCCGACCAGCCGGATCTTACGGGATCGATGCCATGCTTCTGGCAGGCCTTCTCCACATGCTGTTTGGTGCACGTCGCTTCACCCAGCAGGACCTCCCACGGGAAGGGAAGCTCCTGCCAGACTTTGGTGTCCTGATGCAAAACACCGCCCGACATGCGGTGCCAATGCGCCACATCCGCAGCCATCAACCGCAACACTTTGCCTGGGCAAAGCTGGTCTACCACGTTGGTCAGCCCGAGATCGTACACCAGGGCGAACCATCCTTCGCGCAATTTGTTCCAGGCGCCCGCTGCCAGGTTCCACGTTGTTGAATCGTTGCCACGCTGCACGACAAAGTCAGCGCTGAGCTCGTTGGTCTGCCACAATTCTTTGAGGAATTCCGCTGCCTTGAGCAACTGATCGTAATACTTGGACAGCAGCTTTCCTTTCGCCGCATCGCTGAGCCGCCTTAGTACGTCGCGGTCTGGATAGACGTGCGCCACCGCCCACCAGTTGGCTGGCTGCACCTCGCGGCGGCAGCGTTTCATCAGCATATCGCAGATCTCGTCGTAGGGACGGGTCTGAGATTCGTTGGTGAAAACACTCCGCAGATTACAGCGGGAAACATAATACGCAATGAAGCAGGCGGTGTCCTGATGTCTGCTGAATTGCTTCCAGGTAATGCCAGCGGCCAGCCGGCTCTTGCTGGCAATTGCCAATGCGCGTTTGAACTGCTCACGCTCTAGCTTGCGTGCCTTACGTTCAAGCCGCATCGCCATCCGGAAGCGTTTGTTGTACTGACGGCGCGAGATGTCGATGCCGGCCGCTTTGCGGTCGCTGCTGGAAAGCCGGTCGAACTTGAATTCGTTGCGACCGAACTCTTTGCCGATGGTCTGCCCGGCGCGTTTGACCCAGGCGACGATCTGCTCCACATCATCCGGCGGCACTTCGCCGTTAAGGCCGAACATCCGCTTGGCGCTTTCGATCTGGCGTTCCATCCCGGCGGGCCGGGCGAAATCGTTGCTCATCGAAGACCAGAAACGGTCTCTGGCTGCCTTTGTCGCAACGCGGAGAATACGCGACTCATCATGCGAAAGATCAAGCACACGGAAGATCGCCAGCGATACTTCCTCCGGGCGCCAGCGTTCATTGAGCGAGCGATAAAGCTCCCTCAACATTTGCGGGTCATCATTGTCCGTCATTGAAGCCCTCGCTGGAAAGTTCCAAAAAAAGATTGCTTCCGCCATCGTCTTTGTAGGTAGACAGCTTGAGGAGATGCAGGTTCGGCAAGGGACGCTAAGTCTATCTAAATTTGACCCGTTCTTCTCACGCAGACCGCAGGTCTCTGGCCATGAACACTCGTCGCTGGTCGTGATTTGTCGCCAGTGCGGGAACACTATTTACGTTCGCCCGAAAGGAGGCGCCTATGTCTGTTGCCCTTCCCACGCTCCGCGTCGGAGAGCCCGTCCGTCACGAAGCATTGTCCGTTTTCCCGTTGTTTTCCGGCGCTGCAAGCAGCGTTGAATACCGCCTTTCGCATACGGCGCTGGCCGACGAATCGGTGCTGGTGGAAGAAGTGGATGAAGACGGTTCGGTGCCTCATCTGCTGGTCGAAAACAAAGGCGACACGCGGGTTCTATTCCTCGAGGGTGAAGAGCTTACCGGGGCGAAGCAGAACCGTATCGTTAATACTTCGGTGCTTGTCGCGGCGCATACGAAGATCAGGATTCCTGTCTCGTGTGTCGAGCAAGGTCGCTGGGGCTACAAGTCGCGATACTTCGGCTCAAGCGGCTCGCACTCGCCGTCAAAACTCAGGCGGAAGTTGAAGGCGTCCGTTGCGCGGTCGCTCAAGGAAAAGCGTGGGCATGCATCCGACCAGGGTGAAATCTGGAAAGAAGTGGCCAGCATGCATGCAATGCACGGCGTTGATTCCGCCAGCGACGCCATGTCCGACGCCTTTGAAAGCTACGCTGGCGATATCGAAGCCTATCGCGAAAAACTGAAGTACGTCGAAGGGGCCGCCGGCCTGGCTGTTGCCATCGGCGATAAGCTTGTCGTGATGGATATCTTCGATAAACCCGATACCTGCCGTCAGGTGTGGGACCGACTGCTGTCAGGCATTGTCTTCGATTCCATCGAAGCTGGCAAAGATCATCCGCACGCTTCCATCGCCGACGTTGAGAAGCATTTAGAAGCCGCGGAAGAACTGCCCTGGGAGGTGGCGGAGGCCGTTGGCGAAGGCGACGAGTTCCGCGCTGAATCCGAAGAAGGCAGCCACGCGTCGGCACTAGCTCTCGAAGAAACTCTGGTGCACGGCAGCGTAGCTATTTCGTAAAACTCAACGGAATTAAAACGCGGCGGCGAACAGCCGCAACATATTATCGGCGCCATGCAACACGGCTGAGACGGCCACGAGGCAGTAGAAGGTCAGATCGACACGAAAACCGATACGCCGCCCTTATGAAAACGGCGTTGCGATTGACCAGAAATCATCCAGCTCAGGCAGCCGGCGTTTAGCCCGCTTTGCGGAGGCTGGATGGCGAGTCGGCAGCTTCGTCGCGGAGTTTGATGACCGGGCGAGATGCGCGGCGTTCCTGCATGAAACCACGTTTGCTCTCGGACAGGAACTCGTGCAGCCGGCTGGCCGAGGCGCCCGTGTGCTGTGCGAGCGCGTCCAGCATTTCGTTCCAGGCCAGACCGCTGCGGTAGATCGTGCGGTAAGCGGCCTTCAACTCGTTAATCTCAGGCGAGGTGAAGCCATTGCGGCGAAGTCCGATCACGTTCAAACCGACAATCAGGCTCGACTGGCCATCCACGGTTACAAACGGTGGAACGTCGCGTTTGACGTGGCTCTGCCCGCCGACCATCGCCATTTCGCCGATGCGGACGAACTGATGCACGGCCACAGCGCCGGAAAGATACGCGCGGTTGCCCACTTCAATGTGGCCCGCCAGCAGCACGTTATTGGCAATGATCGTGTTGTTGGCAATGTGGCAATCATGGGCGATGTGGGCGCCGACCATGATTAGATTGTTATCGCCGACCGACGTCACTTCGCCCGGTGCAAGCCCACGGTGAATGGTCACGTTCTCGCGAATCGTGTTGCCATTGCCAATTTGCAGCCGGCCAGGCTCCTCGGCGGCAAGGTGCTGCGGTTCTCCGCCCAGCACCGTACCTTCGTGAATTGTGTTATCGCAGCCGATTTCCACGCCTTCGCGGATCACCACATGAGAAAGAAGCTTGCAGCCATCGCCTATGACGGCGCCGGATTCAACCACGCAGAAGGGGCCAATGTTCACTTGATGGCCAACGATCGCCTGGGGCGATACAACGGCGAGTGGATGAATTCCGGCCACAGCGAGACTCCTTCTCAGCGGTCGAGCACAGTCGAAGCATACTTCCGATAGCGTGTCTGTCACTTCAATATGTCGGCTATACCCTTTTTACGCCTGTACCGGGAATGCCGGTTTTGCGGTTTTTTCTAGATTTGCCGGCTCCATGCATTGCACCGGTTCTGCGCACACCCTGCGCCTATACTAAGCAGCACCATGCCTCCAATTTGCGACAAAGTGTGTCATTCAGGCAACATTTCTGATGTCGCGAGTCTATGACCGCCGCTGAAAAAAAGCAGAAGCGGCAGCGTAAGCATCTACGATACAAGATGTTACAACGCAATGCGTCCCTAGTATTCAGGGATTGGCGCCGTATTTGCTTCGTATTCGGGCGGTGAGGCTAAACCATAGCCGCCGCGACCTGAGGAGCCACGACCATGACGCCTTTAACCCACCAGACCGCGATCGCAAATATTCCTGCCACCCAGGCGTGCAGCGCGATCCCTACAAAGCATGGCGCCTTCGTGACCAGTCAGCCCACAAAACTTGAAAGCTGGCTGGATGCGGAGCTGGAACGACTGGTCGAGCGATTCGCGGACTTTCAAACCGTCAAGTCCGTCAAAAACTCGATGGGCCGCTAATAGCCTTCAATATGGCGTCGCCTCAGTGCCGCGAATTACCTATTTTGCGGGAACATTGAAGTCGATGCCTTTTGAACCGGGCATCACTTCGATCTGCTTCTCGTAGGGTGGGAAGAGTGGCTTTCTGGGAACATCGTCCCCTTCAGCGGGGTGGTAACCTTTGATCACCACATCGTTCATCCCTGGCAGCACGCCAAGGTTTGTTCCCTCTGCAGTATCGTAGACGCCATCGCGGATCGACGCGTGTCCGCCCACCGTACCGGCTTGCGTAAACACAATGGTGCCCTGCTGCACAGGCTCACCATCATAGGTGACCTTACCGCTCATGTTCTGCCGGGCGTTACCGCCGCAGCCGGACGCTGCGACGATGCATACCAGAAGCAGCCCCCAACCGAGGCGCCGATTAAAGTTGGCGGATGCTGACATTAGAAGTCACCGAGGGGGTTGCCATCGTTGTGGCTCATCAGATTCTCGTAAGTCGTGCCCGGTGTGATGCTATCGGGCGTGCTTTCGATCGTTTCGGCAACGAACCTCACAGAGCCATCCCCCAACAGGAATAAAGCACCGCCAGGATGCAAGCTGGTGAACGTCGAGCGTTTGTTGTCCGGGTCAACCGAACTCAAAGAGGACGGGTCAGGCTCATCTTTATACGGCTGCTCGATGTTTGTATTGATCGGCCACAGACTGTCGCCCACTACCGAGGCAAACGCCCGGTCGTGGCCAATGAAAATGGCCGCAACATTCTGCATGCCATCGCGTTCGCCCACGAAAATCGTGTTGCTCAGGCCATCTGTGATTTCGGCTAGTTTGGTGCCCTTGAGATTACGGTTGATGTCCGTATCTCCGGGCACGTTGTAGAACAGGCTGCGGTTTGACGGATAGTTGGACGTAGGAAGATTGTTCCAGAACGGATTGGTGTCCGGCCCAGGATCGGACGGACAACGGAACAGATCAAGTTCCGCGGCCAGGACTTCCGCTGCCGATCCGGAATAGGTTTCGCTGGTGCGGATATCCGTCTTATCGTAAGCGGAACCCTGTTCGATAAATGGCAGAATGAAAGTGGACCAGGCGTATTTGCCCGTGCCTTCGTAACCTTCTGGCAGCCGGTCGTTGTAGGTGTTGGCGTGGTTATGCAGGGCCAGGCCGATCTGCTTCAGATTATTCGTGCAGCTCGATCTCCGCGCTGCTTCGCGGGCGGCTTGTACGGCTGGCAGCAGCAATGCGACCAGGACGCCAATAATGGCGATCACAACGAGCAGCTCCACCAGAGTAAACGCGTGACGTTTCAAAACGGTCCTCCCAGGATAATAGCGAGTGGTAAACCAAATTCACTATATCGCTGGAGTCGCGCGTTCCTCAGAGTCCTTCACTGATAATTAACCTTACGCCGCCGCAGATGTTAAATACCACGCGGTGAGCGTTTAACAGCGGCAACAAAGTGCGTTAGCAGACATCCCCCAAGAAACAAAAAACGGCGGACTGAAAGTTCAGCCCGCCGCGGGAATGCTGTGCAGATGGTAAAGGCTCTGGCGGTGTGGGCCGCCGGCAGCGTTTAGTGCATCAGGTACAGTTTGGGATCGTCGATGATCCACGAGGTGGACCAGGTTTTGCCATCGTCGCGGTTGCAGACGTTGTAGAAGAAGGCTTTGAAACGCAGTGCGCGGTAGCCGTAGGGATACTGCGTGGTGATGTAATCTTCATGCGTCAGCGGATCGACGCCGGGGCTGGCGTAATAATGCACGCGGCCATCGGGCGTGACGGAAATACCGAGCGTCCACCAGCCGGTCTGTTTAATCTGCTTTGCCTTGAAGTCACCACCGTTGCGGGCGGCGCGGACGCGGATGTAGGCGGAATCGTACTGGCGGTTCTTGTCGGTTTCGCTTTCGAGGCAGATGAACATGCCGGGCCAGTACAGTTCATCTTCTTCCGAAGGACCGAAGGCCGAGAACAGACCTTTACGTTCCGCAGGCTTGCGGGTTTCCAACGCCACGCGGAAGGCGAAGGTCGGGCCGGTGCGGTTTTCCCATTCTTTAATGGGCGGCAGGTAAACGTGCGTTACAACGCTGGGCGCGCGGCTAACAGGGATCGAACCACCCATGCGGTTCTGCACGCTGGCGATGAAGTCGTCCTGCTGCATCTTATAGGTGTACGAATTGGGGAAGCCCGAACGCAGCGTCCGCAGCTCCAGCGCGTGGGTGCTGCCCTTGGGGCCGCCTGGCGGCGTCTTCACGCGACGGATGATGTCCGGCTGGCCGCGTTTGGGGCCTTCAAACCAGCGACCGTTCTTCGAACGCCCCGTGGGGAAACGCTGGTTTTCGTCATCGTCGTACGTGCTTTTGGGGAAGTTATGGTAAAACTTCCAGTTCTCGTCTTCGAAATCATCACCAACCCGGCTGATCCATTTGCCGGTGCCAGGCACAAGAGGCTCAGCCGCCGTGGCGGTGACGGCGGATGTCAGCAGCACTAACAGCGTTAGACTGCGGAAAAGAGATAGAGTGGGCATGTTCAGTTAACTTGCTCAGATACGTGTAGTGGTGTGTAATGCCAACGCCGGAATAATCGCGTCAGCGGTTATCATCGGCACAACCGTTACACCCGGTTGAAATTTTCTGCGGCGAAGAGCGGACCCGAGATTGATGCATCCTGATCCAGAAAAAGTTGAGAAGCTGCTGGTCGACGCCCGTGCCCGCCTGGTCTGGGGCGATAGCAAAGAAGATGTCCGCAATATGCTGCTAGAGAACGGCCTGGAAACGCAATTTGTGGATAACGTCATGCACAAGTTGTTTACCGAACGCGGCCGTTCGATGCGGAAAAAGGGTGTCCGAGATCTTCTCATCGGTGTGGGCATCGTGCTGGCGGCGACCGTCTGGATTCTGCTTTTTTTCCTCGCCGCCTATTACATCCAGGGTGGTTACCGTCGCCCCGTTGTCGGTCTGGCAGGGATGGGCAGCTTCGCGTTCTTCTATGGCTGGTACCGAATCTACCGTGGCGCCGACCGGCTGATATTCGGGGCGTATGCCGAGGGTGCCGACTCGGAATTCGAAGATTAAGCGGCAGCAATCCGCCACGGACGTAACCTAAACGCGTAGATGGAAACGCAACGATGGATCTACCCGCCACCTGGCAACCCGTGCTTCAGGAAGAATTGCAGCAGCCCTACATCGCAGAGCTGGAGCAGTTTGTAGAGCAGCAACGCGGCGCCCATACGGTGTTCCCGCCGCCAGAAGAAGTCTTCACCGCCCTGGAACTCACCCCTTATGAAGATGTCCGCGTGTTTCTGCTGGGGCAGGATCCCTATCACGGCCCCGGGCAGGCGCACGGTTTGTGCTTCAGCGTCAAACCGGGCGTGAAACCTCCGCCATCATTGGCCAACATCTACAAAGAGATGGCCACGGATATCGGGGCGACGATTCCCGGCCACGGCTATCTAACGCACTGGGCCAGTCAAGGTGTGCTGATGCTCAACGCGGTATTGACCGTCCGCCAGGCCGCCGCCAATTCGCACAAGGGCAAGGGTTGGGAGAAGTTCACCGATGCCATCATCCGCAAGGTGAACGAAAAGCAGGAACCCGTCGTCTTTCTGCTCTGGGGCGGCTACGCACGGAAGAAGGTAAAGCTCATCGACGCCAACCGTCACATCGTCATCGAATCCGCCCATCCATCGCCGCTATCCGCCCGCAACGGCTTCTTCGGCAGCAAGCCATTTTCCAAAGTGAACCAGGCTCTAAGCCAAGCCGGCCATAAACCCATCGACTGGCAGATTCCACCGCTAGAATCAACCTAAAACGTGTAGGGCAGGCGCCCGCCTACCGTCGGTACCGATGGAGTCTGCAGCATCGGTAGGCGCCCGTCCAACGGGGTTAAGGCAAATCACACCTGACAAATACGAAAGGAAAGTCTTCACGTTGCCCGCCACTCCTGAGTTTATCCGCTGGACCCTGGCTCATGGCTGCGCGATCCGCACGGAGTTTGATCGCTGGGAAGATCCCGCCTGGGCCTACCGGCAGCTTATTCCGTTGCGTGCCTATTCCACCGCTGTTCGCGAAGGCCGCATCTACGAAGGCATCTGTGTGGCGCCCGATGTAACGTCGCAGACGGCCGCAGAAGACGCCACGGCGTTCCGCGCCGAGGAAGTGCTGGAACCCTATGGCGGCCGTGAAGAAGTGGCGGCGCATTGTCAGGGCTGCCCCGCCAACGTGTTTTACGACGCAACGGGTGACATGGATCTGTCACAACAGCCAGAAACCCCACTCGCCGGTTGCTTCGGGCTGATCGACGTTTCCACCCTCAGCCCGGATCTGCACGCGCGTGTGGACAGCGTGGTGCGAGGTTCCGGGACGGATCTGAAGTGGCGTCAGCATTTCAAGTACACGCAGCCCGCGTGGTACAGCTTCTGGGTCACCAGAGCACCCAGCCGGCCGCAACTTGAACTGCTGCGTGAGGTAATTCACGCGTTGCTGGAAGACGGCGATGCATTCGCCCCCCTGAAACCGTTATCCGCAGCCATCGACACCGCACTGCAGCCACAGGCCGATGGCAGCTTTATCCCGTTACGTGTCGAGGCTTTTACCACGGGACGCGTCGAGGGCCGCAAGTGGTACGTAGACTCGCACTGCTCACGTTGCAAAGCCGCAGACAAAAACCGCTCGATCGAGCAGCCGTGCCGCGTCTGTGGCTCCACCGCGCAGCCGATCCCGCCCCGCACAAGATGCTCTGCGGGCAAACGCCCGTACTGGCCTCTGCAAAGCTTCTTGGGCGAAGAACAAACGGTTCAATGGCTCGAACGATACTTGCAGCGTTAGATCACATCAAAGTATTCCACGCCGCACAGCGTCGTACACCTTCTGAATGGCCGCTGCCGACTGCTGGATTATCGCGTCGTCTGCCAGCAACAGCGGGTGATGCAACACCACGGTGGTAGCAGCAGCATCCGCGCTGTGCGGTGTTTCCACAGGGCGACGGCAGCGGCGGGAAGATCGCTTGGCGAAGCCGCGGAAACCGGCGTCCAGCGCTACACCTTCGGCCCGCACCGCGGCGCAGAAAGTTTCACGCGGTACGTCGCCGCACTTTTCCGCCTCATACCGGAACGCGAGTTTGTAATACGCAGGGTCACAATCCACATCGCCATTGTCCACCGGCCGCAGACACTCAACCGGCGCCAGTTGCTGCGTTAACTTCGCCACGGCGGCCCGGCGCTTTGCATGGTGTACGGCCAGCGACTGCAACTGCGGAGAAATCACGGCAGCTTGCAGCGCGGACATCGGGTATGCCTCGTTACCCCGGTCATTGCTGATTTTCACGCGTTGAAAAATTTGAGGCGAAGCGGTGAAGACGGCGCCGCCACGCCCGGCCGTCACCAGTTTACTGCCGCCAAAACTGGTCACGCCCACATCGCCCCAGCAGCCTGCCGGCTTCCCTTGAACCGTGGCGCCATGCACCTGACAAGCGTCTTCTACCACCTGCCAACCGTTGCTGGCGGCGAGGCTGCAGATCTGCTGCATATTCGCCATTCCGCCATGCAAGTGCGAAACCAGCACGGCCTTCACGTTTTCACCCGCCGCCTGTTGCAGTTGCGCAGGGTCCAGCGTGCGGTTGGTAGGCAGAACGTCCACCAGCACCGGGCGGGCGCCGGTGGCTTCGATCGCGCGGAAGTTCGCGCTGAAATCGTACGCTGCCATGATCACTTCGTCGCCGGCGCCGATGTTTAGCCCGCGCAGGGCTAGTTCGACGGCGATGGTCCCAGAACTACACAACAGCACATGCTCTGTTTGCAGCCATGCCGCCAGTTGCTGCGTCGTGCTGTTGTGGGCTGCACATTCGTACCTGCCCCAGTCGCCGGATGCGTAGAGTTGCTGCAACGCTTCGGCAACGTTCGCGTCAGGCTGCGGCCATGCGGGCGGGCCACCGGGGATTGCGGCTGAACCGCCTTGCAAAGCCAGATCTTGCATGCTGAAAAAGCCCGGCGCCGGGGATTGGTAAGAAGCGGTAATCAGTCCTGCGGTGCGCGGTCGGCAGCGTCAAAGCTGCAAGCCTTATGGGCGCCATCGCAGAAGGGACGGTTGCCCGACGCTCCGCAGCGGCAGAGCGCAATTGCAGGTTTATCGCTGGATATCTTGTACTGGTTACCCTCCGCATCAACCAGAGTAATAGGCCCTTCAACAACTAGGGGACCGTGGTCGCGGAGGCGGATTTTGACGTCGGACATTCGGAACTCCTATCCGTAACGTGCATCTGCGAAGTGCAGGCGTTCGACTCCATTTTAGCCGGTTCGTCCACTGGCCATACAGGCCTCTACACCAGATTGGCGCCACGCTGGGCGGGGAAGTATCGCACATGCGATTGGCTTATACTTACCGGGGTAACACCTAGAAGGTGATACGACGGCGTCGCGCAGTACCTTCACCTTCAGAACATCACACGGGTCGCAATGGCGGCGCTTCCTAAGAAATCCGCTGGCACCGTCGCGGAAGCCCGGCAGTTGCGGGCGGCGATGATCCGCTGGTGGCTGGACTTCCACCGCGTGCCTGCGTCTATACGGCG
This sequence comes from Pirellulaceae bacterium, assembly GCA_965233625.1. Classification (GTDB taxonomy): domain Bacteria; phylum Planctomycetota; class Planctomycetia; order Pirellulales; family Pirellulaceae. The sequence continues at coordinate 3,069,281 of OZ247499.1, read as the reverse complement.
GAAGATGCCTGGCACGGCGGAACTGCTCAACGCTGGCGACGACACTGCAACCACGCAGCGTTACGCGCAGCTTCAGGCAGAGACTCCACAGCCCGGTCTGCATCATGTGGAACAGGTGCTGGAAGCTGTGATTGAACCGGGGCGGCGGAAACTGCACGGCGCCGTTTATACGCCCGGCTATATCGTGGAACATCTGCTGCAAGTCGCCGCCGGTATCCGCAAGGAAAGCGAACACGTTTTGCAGGACAACGCACCGCCGTCTATCTGCGATCCGGCCTGCGGCGCCGGTGGTTTTCTGGTCCGCGCGGTGCAGCGTTTATCGCAGCAGCACGGCATCACTTCCGCAGAAGCGCTTCAACGAGTGACAGGGTTTGACATCGACCCGCAATCATTGTTGCACGCCCGCTGTCTGCTGGAACTGCAACTCGCATCGCAGGGGGAAACGGCGCTGCCGGAGCATTTCAAACTTTTTAAGGCTGACACACTTCTGACACCCGCCGGGAAGCTCTGGAAGCTGGCGGACGTTCCTGGCGGGTTTGATATCGTCGCCACAAATCCGCCTTATGTAAAGTTACAGACGTTGCCTTTGCCATACCGCAAGCAGCTCTTAAAGCGGTTTGAAGGGCAAGCGGGCGGCGCGTTCAGCCTGGCGCTGTTGTTCCTGCACACAACCCGGCAGATGCTGGCGCCGGGTGGTTGCGCCGCGATGATCACGCAGAACAATCTGTTCACGTCGCTGGCAGGTCGCGGTGTGCGGGAGCAACTGCAGCAATCGGGCGGTTTGCGGCGGATACTGGATTTTGGCGCCGTGCAGATCTTCGCCAAGGCCAGCGCTTACACCTGCCTGCTGTTCACAGGCAAGGAACAAGCGGAAGACTTTGAATACGCGGCGATTAAACCGCCTGTTAATGCGCAGACGCTCGATCGCGTGCGCTTCACGCGGATCAAGCACGCAGAACTGGACGCCCGGAAATGGCGGCTGGCGCCCGCCCACCACTTGCGGAACCTGAAGCAACTGGAAACCGCCGGTCAGCGGCTGGCCGATGTGGCGAAGATTCAGGTCGGATTTGCCACGCTGAAAGATGACGTCTTTCTGGTTGAGAAGCGTCGCGATGGGTGTTTCGCCGCGGACGGCAGCCCCATCGAACTGCGGGCCACACGCGCCGCGATACGGATCTCGCGGTATGCCAGCGATGCGGCGAAGAAACAACGTAGCCTGCGTGTGATCTTCCCGTACCGTCGCGCCGGTGGCGCCTGGAAGCTCGTCGAAGAAGAAGCGATGCGGCGGCAGTTCCCGCTGACCTATGACTACCTGCAACGGCATCAGGAAGCACTGGCCACCCGCGACAAGGGGCGCCGCCCGGCGGAAGCGTGGTACGCCTGGGGCCGCAACCAGAGCCGCAACGCTCCCGGCCCCAAACTGTTGACCAAGACATTCGACCGCCGCCCACAATTCCGCCTCGATCCCAGCAATGCACTATTCTGCAACGGTTACAGCGTCACACCGCGCCAGGACTGGCTGCCGGCGCCACTGTTGCAAAGGTTTTTGAACTCAGCCGTTATGCATTACTACGCGCGGTTGACCAGTTTTCAGATCAAAGGCGGGTACCTTTGCTTTCAAAAGAATTTTATCGAACGTTTCGGACTACCCGCGCTGACGCCGGACGATATTGATACGTGGCAGCAACGCAGCGACGATGCATTCCTGGCCGCGTATGCACAGTGCTTCGACATTCCGATGTGCGATATCGAAGAAGTGATCCATCAATGACACGCCTTACATCTTAGAAAACCTACGGAGTGACTTACGATGCTTATCGGAGTTGTCAGCGACACCCACGGACATCGCGAATTTACGATGAACGCTGTCCGTATGCTGGAATCGCTAGAAGTGGACGAAGTGATCCATTGCGGCGATATCGGCAGTGCTGAGATTGTGGAGCTGTTCAGCCCGTGGCCCACGCACTTCGTGTTTGGTAATGTCGATTACGAAGAAGACGAACTTCGCACCGCCATCGAGCAGGCGGGCCAGACCTGCCACAACCGCTTTGGCAGCCTGGTGCGGGAGGGCAAGAGCATTGCGGTGCTGCACAGCGACGACGGCCCGCGATTTCGCCAGACCATTGATAGCGGCGGTTACGACCTTATCTGTTACGGCCACACACACCGCGCCGCCCTGGAGAAACAGGGGAAATCCATCGTCTTAAACCCCGGCGCGTTGTACCGGGCGGCGAAAAAATCCATTGCCATCGTGGAACTGCCCGCGGTTCGGATTGAGCACATCTCTCTGTGACTTAATATTGTCATAGGGGGATGAAATGCTGGTTAATTCTGCAAAACCATGCGTTGCACGCTGTATAATGAATGGATTAAAGCCTATCATGACACATGGTTTTTAAAGCGTCTTAAGGAAGTTCAATGATGAACCGCATGCAATCCGAGTTGAACGGAATCGAACAGTCTCTGACCGAACAAGCCATTCTGGTGGAAGAGATGGTTGCGTTGGCGCACCGTGGCCTACGCGATAGAACACCCGGCGTAGCCAATCAGGTGTACGCCCTGGAGCAGCGTCTGGATGCATCGGAAATTAAGATCGAAGAACGTTGCCATACGGTATTGGCTTTGCATCAGCCGGTTGCCTTCGATCTGCGGCGCATCGCAGCCGCTTTGAAGATCAACAGCGATCTGGAACGCATTGGCGATCTGGCGCTGAACCTGGCGGAGCGGGCAGAGTCGCTGGTCGAATATCCGCATGCCGCCGTTCCTGAAAAACTCGATCTCATGGTTAGTAAAGCCCTGGCGATGGTCCGCGACGCCGATCGCGCGCTGAGCAACTGCGACGTCAAACTGGCCGAAGATGTCTGTCATCGTGATGACGAAGTGGATCAGCTCAACCTGGATCTGATCGACGACGTTTCGGACATGATTAAAGCCGCGCCGGAAAACATTGACGGCCTGCTGCACGTTTTCTCTTCGGTTCGTATTGTCGAACGCATCGCCGATCACGCCACCAACATCGCCGACGATGTCATCTACCTTGTGCAAGGTGAGATCGCCCGCCACAGCGAAGCCTTGAAGTAGTACGCCAGCAAGCCGGGAGCCGTACCGTGAAAGAAGTCGTGGCCATCGTGAAGCCCTATCTCGCCGAGAAGGTGCTGGAAAGCCTGAAACTGGCGCCGCTGGAAGCGCTGAATGTGCGTGAAGTGAAGGGCTACGGCCGGCAGAAGAACTACCTGGATCAGTACCGCGATAGCGAGTTCTCGAACGCCTTTTTGCCCAAGGTCGAAATCGTGATGTGGGTGGATGATCTCCGCGTGGAAGAGATCGTCCGCACCATCGTATCGATTGCCCGCACGGGCAGAATGGGCGACGGCAAGATCTTTGTCACTCCCGTCGCCAGCTTCCATTCAATCAACGAAGTTCACGAAGCTTGAAGCCACAAGGCTGAACGCGGTGGCTGAACGCTGTTCGCGAAGCTAACGCCGCCTTCTTAACCACAGGATTGCCCCTGCGACCATTGTTGCGGCAAGCAGTGCAAAGGCGGTCGGTGCTGCAAAACGGCTGCTTCCTGCGATGGCTTCTTTCTGCCCAGTGACGCTTTCTGCGGGTGGCAACTGGCCGAGGTAAAGTTTGCCTTGGGTTTTTCCTTGTGGGCCAAACTTCAGCGCGTCGTACAGTTCCCGCCGGTTGCGTTTGGCAGCAATCCGATGGAACTTGACGGTTAGATCGGTGCTTGCCAGGTGTTCGCGCGGGAAGTCGCCGTCGACCACCGTCAGCGTCATCCGCTTCAGCGTTTCAAGCATTGCCGCTGTTACTTGCGAGCGGGCCCTGGCGGTGTGTGCGTCAACAACGCCTTCGATCTCCTGGCCACGCATCAACAGGCGTTCGTTAATGACGCCAAACTGCTTGGTCTGATGCTCCACGCCGCTCATGAGAGTACGGTTCCGGACGGCAAGCAGGTCCGACGTATACAATTCCGCTGCCAGTCCGTTGTGCGGCACTGGATTACGCTGAACAACGAGCGCGTTTAACTGCGACTTCTTCGCATCCGCAATCGTTCCGCCCACCACGCGCAGCGGCAGCGGTTGCGTGAGATTCGCGTGAAGCTGCTGCCCGTTTATCTGCCGGCGCACGTATTCTTCAGGGATCGAACGGATGGCGGCCGGGCGATCGGTCAGAATGTATACGACGTTCCGTAGTTCGCCTTCCTCCTGATCGGTCTGGTTAAACACCGAAAGCCGCATCGGAATGACAAGCTCTTTGGCGGGGTAGCGGAAGCCCATCGCCTGCACGCTGCCATCGAACATGGCTTTGCCGGGCAAATCATTCTTCACCTCTCGCTGGCCAGGTTGCGGGTCGGACGCCTTCTTCTGGGCAACGCGTGTTTTAATTGCGACGAAGCACCATCGCTTCGCGACATAGGCGTCGCAGACTTTGTCCATCCCGTCCGGGTAGCGGTACTTGTGGTCCGTCATCCACCGCCGCAATGCATCGGCGCTGCCCGCTGCCAGCACTGCAACTTCGTACATGCCGACCGCTTCTTCACGCAGAACTTTGACGGCGTCGACTTTGGGTTGCGCGAATCCAAGCCCTCCGCCAAATCCACCGCCACCGCCAAAACCGCCCCCAACACCACCGCCGCCAAAGAAAAATGGCCGGACGTCGCAGACAACTTCCGGCGGGTCGACCGAGGCGGCAATATGATCGAAAACGCTCTCAGGCACTTTGCGGATAGCAGGCGGCGTGGGGAACGGAATCAACATTCCAAATTCGTCCACATTTCCGGAGAACGAAGGCCGCAGCACCATCGTTTCCAGACCGTCCTTATAAAACACATACGTGCGCTGGTGACCGGTGCGTGTCAGTTGCTGCTGCGGGCCGTTGATCCGAATAGATGGCACCATGCCGCAAGGGTCAGCCTGCAACATCGCTGGATACAGCCACGCTGCGCCGCCAAGTAACGCCGCCAGAAACCCTAACAAAAAACGCTGCGAGTGAGAGAACAATCGCATAGAAGATACCTCGGTCCGGTTCCATCGCCCCTGCGAAGTGGCAATGTGATGGACCATTGCCAGCTTGCATTATCGGCTGGATGGTGCGCGTATGTCAATCTCGCGTGTGACAGTCTTTATCGCACGTACAAGGTTCCTGGCCTCCGGCTGACGCATGCCGTTGTGTAAGAAGCTATACTTTCTACCGGAACAAGTGGGCTGGATAATCCAGATGTGCGGCAGCAGGAATTTGCATGGGTTACGCGGCGTTGAGGTATGCAGCAGGAGTCTCGATTCTGGCGGGGCTGTATTACCTGACGGGAAAGCTGGGCCTCTTGCTAGCCACACCGCCGGGCTTCGCAACGGTCATCTGGCCCGCCGCGGGAATCGCACTCGGCGTTGTGCTGCTGTGGGGAATGAAATATCTGCCTGGCGTCTTTCTGGGCAGCCTGATCGTGAATCTAGAGCAGGCGCTCGTGCAGCCTGACCCCGCACCTTTAGGCGCGGCGTTGCTCCTCGGATCTGGGATCGCCTGTGGCGCCGTATTGCAGGCGGCTGCGGGTGTTTATTTATGCCGGCGTTTGAGGATCTATCCAGGGCGGTTTGATACCGATGCCGCCGTTCTGCGGTTCTACTTGGCGGCTGCGCTTAGCTGTTTCCTGGCGCCGTTAATAGGCGTGACGATCCTCTGGGCAGCAGGCATCGTGCAACAAGGCCAGTTGCTGGTGAACTACATCGTCTGGTTTACGGGCGATGCACTCGGCGCCCTGATCTTCGCGCCGATCGCCATCTTCCTGCTGGCGCCGTCGCATTTTGCCACCGTGCAGAGACGCGTGGCAGTTGCGGGGTCGTTACTTGTCGCCTTTTTAGTATTCACCGTGGTGCAGGCTACGGCGGGACACGACGCGTTCCGCCGGAAGCAGTTGCAATTTGAGCAACGGGCAACCGAAATTGAATCGCGGTTCCGTGAGCGGATCAACGCGTACATGGACATCCTGGTAAGCGTGGAAGGATTCATTAACGCGTCCGAAGAAGTCACGTATGAAGAATTCAAGGAATTCACCCTCATCCTGGCAAGACGCTACCCCGGCATTCAGGCGCTCTCCTTCAACTGGAAGGTCACCGGGGATGAGCGTGCCGGTTATGAAAAAATTATCCGCGAGCAGGGTTTTCCAGAATTCAGAATCCTTGACCGTTCAGAATCTGGCGGGTTAGAGGTGGCCGGTGATCGCGATATCTACTTTCCCGTTACCTATGTGGCTCCTTACGAAAGCAACAAGCGTGCGCATGGCTTCGACACGTATTACTTTGCGCCAGGAGAACCCAACGAACGGTTCAAGGTGCTGAACGAGGCACGGGATCTGGGGGAGGTGCGGATTACCGGACGCACGAACATTGTTCAGGACGACGACGCCCGCTATGGCCTGCTGTTTTATCATCCCGTTTATCACGCCCCTGCGAAAACGACGGAGGAACGTCGCAAGCTGCATCGCGGTTTTTGTGCGGGCGTTTTTATCGTGCCCGATCTGGTTAAATCCACATCAATCGCTGCGCAAACGCAGGGAATGGACTTCGTCCTGACAGACATCCGTAGCGATGGCGCGGAACAGACTTTGTTCGATTCCCGCACTCCGGACTACAAAGAACCGGCGGAACCCATCCGCACGCCGCGAGGCGCCATTGGGTGGACGGCCGCGATGAGCTTGGGCGGGAACCGCTGGAAGCTGGAGTTTATTGAAGACGAAACCACCGTGCAGTCAGGCTTCCCGCTGGTCTGGAGTGTTGTCGTCAGCGGCTTCCTGTTCACCGCGCTGGCCGGCGCCTTTGTGCTGTTGCTGACCGGGCGGACAGACCGGGTTGAAAAACTGGTGCAGCAGCGGACTGCAGAACTCGAAAGAGCCAACGCCAATCTGGAACGCAGCAACATCGATCTTCAGCACTTTGCGTACGTTGCCTCTCATGACCTGCAAACGCCGCTACGAAGCATCAGCGGTTTTGCCCAGCTCCTGCAAACAGAGTTTGCGGAATCCACCAGTGAAAAAGCGGGCAACTACGTGTTCCGGATTGTCCGCGCCACGCTACGGATGCAGACGCTGATCGACGATCTGCTTTCCTATTCGCGAGTCGGATCAACCGCACGCCGTTTTGAAGAAGCTTCGCTCCAGGAGGCGGTAAACGACGCCCTGGTCATGCTGGACGCGGTTGTTGAAGAATCCGGCGCCGCGGTTACGACCGACGACGACCTGCCAGACATTATCTGTGACCGTAGCCAGATTGCTCAGGTCTTTCAGAATCTCATCGGGAACGGCATCAAATATGTCGCCAGCGGCGTCACGCCTCAGGTGCACATCTCCGCGACGAAGGAGGATGACGATTGGCTTATCACCGTCCGCGATAACGGCATCGGTGTGCCAGAGGATCAGCAGGATCGTATCTTCGAAATCTTCCGCCGCCTGCACACGCAAACCGAATATGCGGGCACAGGCATCGGGCTGGCCCTCTGCCGCCGCATTGTGCAACGCCATGGAGGACGCATCTGGGTAGAGCCGGGCGCAGACAGCGGCAGCGTCTTCCGGTTTACGCTTCCCGCAGCACCACCCGTGGAAGATAACGAGGAGTAGAACGGGCGCCTTGCCACGGACTAAGCATTGCGGGACAATCCAGGTACTGGCTCTGAACGGCAGGGCTTGTGCATTTTCCTTTTGTTCTGGCGGGGATTGGCCATTCAATCGCGCATCACAGCGCCGCAGTTTACGGCGATGAAATCAAGCGGGCGGAAAATCTGTATGCTCACCGCGTACGATTATCCGACGGCGGGCATGTTAGACGAAGCAGGCGTCGATGCGATTCTGGTCGGCGACACTCTCTCGGTCGTGGTGCAGGGCCGCGAGACAACGCTGCCAGCCACGCTTGACGAAATGATCTATCACGCCGAGATGGTCGGCCGCGCCGTGAAGCACGCGATGGTCATCGGCGATATGCCTTTCGCCACGTACCAGACCGGCTTGCACAAGGCGATCGAAAACGCGGGCCGCATTCTGAAGGAAACGTCCTGTCAGGCCGTCAAGCTGGAAGGCGGCGCCGAACAGGCCGGTGTGATCGCCGGAATGGTTTCCGCTGGAATCCCCGTCATGGCGCATGTCGGTGTACGGCCGCAAAGCGTGCATTCGATGGGCGGTTACAAAGTGCAACGCGATGAAGACAACCTGCTGGCCGACGCCCGCGCGGCGGAACAGGCTGGCGCCTTCGCCATTGTGCTTGAGTGCGTTCCGCAATCCGCCGCTGAACGGCTGACGCGTGAACTGAGCATTCCCACCATCGGCATTGGCGCCGGCGCTGCCTGCGACGGTCAGGTGCTGGTGCTCCACGACATGCTGGGCATTACCGCACAGCCACCGCGTTTTGTGAAAAAGTACGCGGACCTGAATCAGGTCATTGGCGACGCCGCCCGGCAGTACTGCGAAGAAGTCCGCAGCGGCGCGTTCCCTGCCAAGCAGCACTCTTACAAATAGTGCGCCTCTAGCAACGCGAATCCTCAAAGCATCTCGATTGCAACAGGAAGCGATGCACCATGCCCAACCGTCTTGCGAACGAATCAAGCCCGTACCTGCTTCAGCACCAGGACAACCCGGTGGACTGGTATCCCTGGGGCGAAGAAGCGCTCAACCGCGCCAAGGCGGAAGACAAGCCGGTGTTCCTTTCGATTGGCTATTCGGCCTGTCACTGGTGCCATGTGATGGAGCACGAGAGCTTTCAGAATGAGAAGATCGCCAAGCTGCTGAACGAGAACTTCGTCTGCATTAAGGTTGACCGCGAAGAGCGGCCCGACCTCGATCAGATCTACATGCAGGCCGTTCAGTTCATGACGCAAAGCACGGGTGGCTGGCCGCTGTCCGCCTTCTTAACGCCCACGCTGCAACCGTTCTACGGCGGCACCTACTGGCCGCCCGAAAGCAAGTGGAGCCGCAAAGGCTTTGCTGAAATCGTCGAAGGCGTCGCCGGACTCTGGCAGCACCGCCGCGACGACGCTCTGGAACAGGCCGACCATGTCACCAGCTATCTGCAGAAGCCATCGGCGCCTCAAGAGTTGAAGCTGGACCTGCATCTGCTGGATCACGCCCAGAAGCAGATGGAACGCAGTTTTGATTTTCGTAACGGCGGGTTCGGCTCGGCGCCGAAGTTTCCGCACGCGCTGCGGATGCAACTGCTGTTACGCATCTGGCAACGCGCGCCGAAGAAGGGCCTGTTAGAGATGGTCACGCTTACGCTGGACCGTATGGCAGCGGGCGGCATTTACGATCATCTGGGCGGCGGCTTCGCGCGGTATAGCACGGATGACTACTGGCTGGCGCCTCATTTTGAAAAGATGCTCTACGACAACGCGCTGCTTAGCAACGCCTATCTGGACGGTTACCTGATTACGGGTGACCGGACCTACCGCGACGTGGTCCGCCAGACGCTGGACTATACGCTGAATTATATGACGGACGAAGCCGGCGGCTTTCACAGTACGGAAGACGCTGACAGCGAAGGCGAAGAAGGCAAATTCTATCTGTGGACGCCCAGCGAGATTAAGGCCGTACTGGGTGAAGAAGCCGGCGCCCGGTTCTGCTACGCGTACGGTGTGACCAAGCGGGGCAATTTTGAAGATTCGGGCCGCAGCATCATCCACCTCCCGCGGCCGCTGGAACAATCTGCCGAAGACCGCGAATGGACCCTGACCGACATCCGTAAAGAGTTCAAACAGGCTCGCGAGAAACTCTTGCAGACGCGCGATCAAAGGGTTCGCCCGGATAAAGACGACAAGATCCTAACGTCGTGGAACGCGTTGATGATCGACGCGATGGCGCGTGCCGCCGGTCCGCTTCAGGAACCCCGCTATCTGGAAGCCGCCCGCAACGCCGCCAACTTTACACTTAAGCAGTTACGTCGCGAAGACGGCCGCCTGATGCACTGCTGGCGACGCGGGAAAAAGTATCTCGACGCGTACCTGGACGATTACGCTTACTTTATCAACGCATTGGTTTCTCTTTACGAAGCCTGTTTTGAAGAACAATGGCTGGTGCTTGCCGAAGAGCTGGCGGCCGACATGATCCGCCACTTTTCCGACCCGGCAGGCGGCTTCTTCTATACGGCCAACGATCACGAGAAACTGATCGCCCGCCACAAAGATGTGCAGGATAGCAGCGTGCCCAGCAGCAACGCGATGGCAGCGATGGCGCTGCTGCGGCTTGCCAGTCTGACAGACCGCGGCTCTTATCAGCAGTTGGCCGAACGGACCATCCAGGGCGCTGCGGAACTGATTCAACGCGCCCCGGCAGCGGCTGCCCAGATGCTCAGCGCGATGGATCTGGCTATCGGCCCGGTGGAGGAATTCGTGCTGCTTGCTGATCTGGACAAGGAAGAAACCGCCAGCATCCTGCACGAAATCCGTGATATGTATGCACCGCGACGCGTCGTGGCGGCCACATCGCAAGCCACGGAGAGCGGACCGCTGGCCCCATTAACAGCTGGCAAATCGCAGCAAGACGGTCAGCCTGTGCTGTACATCTGCGAAAACTTCGCCTGCCAGTTGCCTATCGCCGGAGCTGCAAAGATTCTTGCCAGACTCGGCGCGCCAGGGGATGAAGCGTAACGCGGCCCGGTCGGCGGACGCTACGCAGCACGCAGGAAAGGTGTTGTTTCTGCAGGCTCCGCCGTAAACGCGCCGGTGAGTGCTTCCAGCGGCTGACCCGCACTGTAGTCAAAGGCAACGTCAACATGCTGCCCGGCCTGAACCGTAAACGGTTGGGCAAGCGGAACGACAAGCAACTGATTGGCCCACGTAACTGGCTGCTGCGAGAAGGGGATTGTCTGTCCGTCTGCCGACGGTTGATTTTCCGCTGAATGTTCCGCAAGGAGATTCTGCGTGAGAAACCGCAGCGCGTTGAACCTTCCCGCCGTTGTCACCTGCAGGCGGCCTTTCCATGCGAACTGCTGTGGAAAGTCTTCCTCATAGAAAACCGTCGCATACGGCGTTAAGCCGGTCAGTTCCGTGCTGCGGTGACCGGCGGCGGATGTATCCTGAAATAACGGCAGCGGCGCGTGATAGCCGGTGAACTCAAAATCAAACGCAATCGCTTGCACGCCCAGCAAGGTGGAATCTGGCATGAACGCCGGCAGCTTGTTGTAACCCGCCGCCAGGTAGTTCTGTTTGAATGCGTCGATCACGGCCAGTTGTTTTTCCCGCAGCAAGGCCACATGCAGCATCTCGCAGATGACCAGGTCAACAGGCTGCGCCGGTGTGAACTCTGCGGCGTCGCCGTGAATGATCTGCACGCGATCCTGCACGCCATTCAGCACGCCCAGTTCCCGCGCCTTTTTCACCAGCGCCGGATTACGTTCGACACACGTCACCGTGGCGCCCATTTGTGCCGCAAAATATGAAAGCACGCCTGTGCCGCCGCCCAGTTCCAGCACGTGCATGCCGGGCTTTACGCGGGCCTGAATCGCATCGCGAAAGGCGCCTGTCCGCACCTCGTCTTGCAGCATATTGAAGTGGTAATGCAGTGGGATAAACTGCCCCAGCAAATGCTCTTCGCCCGGCGTGTCTGCGCTGCGGCCTGCAAGTTCCATCCGTTGTGCCTTCTGGTGATTCAATCGCGAGGGTCCATGTGGGAGGGGGATGCTAAGTAGAATTGCCACATCACGCAACGTCGCTTTTATGCAGTGTTGGCATCGCATCACGCATTACCCGGCGATTCACCTACGAAAAAAGCGGAACCAGGTAGAGCCTGATTCCGCTTTGGTTTGTTGCTTCGCTAGAGCGAGTCACGCTCTGCACGATGCTGGTCTTACTCGGCCGAAACCGAGAGCGTCTGATACTGCTTGAGATCAGCCTGATACAGGTCCGTTTTGCCCATCAGCTTGTAGGCCAGGGCGCGGTTGCGATAGGCGAGTGGTTCTTCGGGCGTAACCTTGATGGCTGCGTCGAAGTCTTTGATCGCCAGTTCGTACTTACGCTGCTGAGCGTAAGCGCTACCACGGTTGTTGTAGGCCAGGTTGCCGAGTTTGCCGAGTTCGTCCAGCTTGATCGACATGGTGAAGTCGTCGATGGCGCCGTCTACTTCGGCGGCTGCCAGACGGGCACAACCGCGGTTGTAGTAGAAGTCAGCGTTACGCGGGGCGAGTTCGATCATGCGATCGTAGTCGCGGATGGCGTAGTCATAGCTGCCGCGGGCCAGGTAGGCGCCGGCACGATCGCGAAGGTAGCGGACATCGGCAGGACGACGCTTCAGGATGCGGTCGTACTGGGCGATGGCGCCATCGTAGTCACGGTCTTCCAGGTAGTCGGTGGCACGCAGAGCGACAGAGTCTTCATCGTAATCATCCAGGCCAGCAACGCGAACGTCGTCGCCGTCGAGATTGATGTTGACGTCGTCATCATCGTCGCCGTAGTACTTGTTGATCACGACCTTGTCGTCATCGTCACCGTTGCCAGGTCCACCTTTACCAGGACCGCCAGGGCCGGCGCCAGGTGCTGGAACCAGTTCGCCACTGGCTGGGGCTGCGGAACCGGCGTACTTCTCGTCGGTTGGCGGGGCGGTTGGTTTGCCGTCGCCTTCGCCTTCGCCCTCACCTTCACCTTCGCCGGGCTTCTTGGTGCCGCTGAGTTCGGCCAGGGTGTCGTAGATGCCTTCCAGTTCGTTTGCTACGGTGCTGGCGCCGTTGGCGGCGTTGGCAGCAGCAGGCTTCGAAGCGGCGCCTGGCTTGTTCTTGGCAGCGCGAAGCTGGCCGGAAGTCTGGCCGATGGCGCCACGCAGACCGGTGAGCTTGGCAGCGACTTCGGGCTGCGAAGCCTTCAGTTTGCGGGCTACATCGGTGATGATCTTGGCGACTTCGCTCTGCTCTTTGCCGAGTGCGTCGGCCGATGGAGCGCTGAGGCCCTCTGCGGCGACGGCTTCTTCAGCCTGCTGAGCGATGTTGCGTTCGGTGTCTGCGGCAGCTTTGATCAGGTTCTGGGCCAGCACCAGCTGAGCCGTTCCACCCGTGCTGCCTTCGGCTTCACCATCGCCCTTCGGCACGGCGAAGTAGTTCTGTGAACCGGGCAGGTAGCCGTTGGTGGGCACTTCGGCGGAGAAGCCGTCGCTGCCATCGGCATCCGTTGCCAGATATTCGTCCTGATCTTTCTGGAGAACAGCATCGCCGTTCACGTCGCGGTAGAAGTCCACCATTTTCACAGGCAGCGGTGTGCCCTGAGCAGGGGCACCGCGCTTACGTGGAGCTTTGGGGTCGATCTTCTGCGGCATGCCCTTGGCGAGTTCGCTGGGATTAGCGATCAGCGTGATGGTTTCGCCGACAACTGCTTTCTTCGGATAGACGGCCAGAGCAGGATTCACCACCACGGTGCCGCCCTTGTAAACAACGCCGTTGCCTTCGACGACAACGCCACCGCCGTATGCGATTCCGCCGCCGCCAGCACCGCCGTAGCCACCATAGCCCCAATCAGGGCCGTTTTCGCGCTCGTACTTCTCGGCGAACAGACGGTCCGTGGCGACCAGGTTGTTGATCGCCAGCGTGTCAATGGACTTGTCTTTGGTGACGTGGCGTGGCTGCCATGGGAACTTGGCCAGATAGGTTTTTTCAATCGCGTCGCGTTTGCGGCGGGCCTTGGCCAGTTCTTCTTCGATGATTTCTTTGCCTTCGGGCGTCTTGTAGAAATCGTGGGCGTTTTCGGCACGGTTGCGGTAAGCAGGTGCGAATTTCGGATTCAGCTCAATCGCCTGGCTGTAGTCTTCGTGGGCCTTGGCTGCATCGCCAGCACGACCGTATGCACGACCGCGACCGTTGTAGGCAGCAGCGTTTTTGGGGTCGAGTTTCAGGGCCTGATTGAAGTCAGCGATGGCTTCCTCCGGCTTGTCCTGATTGGTTTTGGCAATACCGCGGGCAACCCAGTTTGAAGGGTTCTGCGGATCGGCCTTGATCGCTTCGCTAAAGCGGTCGGCGCCAAGCGGAGCCGGGGCCGCGGTCTGCGGAGCCGGGGCGGGCTTGGCCGTGGGGATCAGGCTGACGGGCTTGGCGGTTTTCGCGTATTCCTGGTCGGCAGCACTCAGCTTTTCCAGGCCCAGCACGAAAATCTTCTGATCGGACGCGCGGCGGATGGTGACTTTATCGCCTTGGATGGCGATGAAATCTCCTTCCAGCTTGTTGCCCTTGTTATCGGTCCACTCACGGGCCGATACAGGGGCGACTGCAACAGCAGCCAGTAGTAGGGACAGTGCAAACGATCTCATTCGTGCTCCTCCAGACCCAGTAAAAAAGGGTAACTAGCATCAAAAACCAGCGGACTGGCCTGTTTCCACCTATTTGGGTGGTGTATGTGTGATTTCTGCCGGCAATTACGTCTGTAGCGGATGGGGTCCGCTGTTGTACTCAAATTGCCGCCCAGAATTCGCCAGATTGGTGTAAAGTCTGGCGGGATGTTAATTAAGGTAGGTAATGGGGCAATCGAACCGCCATAAACGTGTTTGTACCGCTGTTGAGGGCACCAGGCAAGTCAAACGGGCTAATTCGCCCTGTTTTCATAGTTTATTGCGGCTTGAGCAGCCTTAATGCGACTTTGCGTGTGGTTAATACTCCGCTAGACGCACCGCCGCTTGTAATAATACCATAGCAAAGAGCGAATAAATCTTAGCCTTCGCGGGTTCCGGCCGGACCCTGCGAGGGCGTTGCCAATACCGCACAAAACAGCCGAATTCACCTTGCGAGAAAGGGCGCCGGGATGCCGCTATTTGAAATAGAAACAGATGGCCACATCATTATTACGTGGGCCGATGACGAAACCGCCGCCCGCGATGTCGTTGCCGAAGCCTATCCGACGGATCAGGTGATCCGCTTCACCAAACGCCCCCGCGACACCTGGGTCATCTCCAAATCCGCGCTCGGCCTGCTTGGCCAGACCCAGCCCAGCGTCTCGGCGCGCGACTGCCTTTCGAAAGCCGCCGGCGACAAACAATCCGCCATCCGCCTCTACATGCGCGAAACCGGATCGGACCTGGACGCAGCCCGCAAAGTCATCGAAAGCAACATGGTCATGGGCTGGTAGAACCGCTGGCAACAGCACGCTGGCGCCGGAAAAGGTATCGACTTCATGGCAGAAGGAACAACGCCACCCAATCTTGGTCTCGATCTCGATGGTTTATTAGACGAGGCCAACAGCTTCTTCCGCCAGCTAACTGCCATCTGGCCGGGCAAGGTGGTGATCATCAGCTATCGCAGCGACTATCCGAAGGCCGAAGCGGACCTGCAGCGACTCGGCATCCGCTACGACGAACTGGTTCTGGTTTCAACCTTCGACGCCAAGGCTGACGTCATCGCCGACAAGAACGTCAGCGTCTACTTCGACGACCAGCCAGAAATGCTGAAGAACGTCCCGGAATCCGTCCACGTGTTCCTCTACCGCAACGGCGGCAACTACGACTTCGAAGAACGCCTCTGGATGTTCAGCCAGCGGACGGGAAGAATGGTGTGAACTTGAGGCGGGTAAAATACGCTTCTTCACGTGCCTGTTCAGGCAGGTTCATATTTTCCAAGCTGAATCCGCGTTACAACTTCTCAAATGATAAAATGTTTCTTTGTCGAGGGCGGCAACTATGCGTTTCACTTTCCCGATGTGATCCTTAATGTCACCATAAGAATAGTTGCCAGAGATCCCTGAGTGAGCCAGCGATCCTCGAATGCTGTTTAAGCTTTTCAGGTTGTTAGCAGTGTTGCATTTCAGTCGCTTATCAAGGAGCGAAAAAATCGAATCGATTCCAAGGCGTCGGTACATCTTTTTGACATTCTTAACCGATGGATAAGACTTGTCATCGATGCCGCTAAATCTTTCCGGCGTCAGATAGTTCGCCACATTTGATATTATTTCGTTTGCAAGATATGCCCCGGTTAGGCGAATGAAATCTCCCTCGTTGTTGCGTGCGACAAAATTCTGGCTTCTTTCCCTATGCCCATCATTGAGGAATGCCCAGCCGAGCAAGGACGATGGTACACCGTCTGCTGATTTGACTTTTTGGCAGGCTTCCTGGCATATTCCTTTGAAAAGGTCTGAAATGTAGTTTTCGAGTTTCGCACTCAAAAATAAGATTGCAGCCCCTAGTATATAGTTCTTTAGGTCGGAATCATATCTCTTCGGCGGGGCAATCAGGCGTATAACTGTTTCGATCTCTCCTATACTGCGCTCGAATTCGACGCGCGCAGAGCTTTTCTCATAGCGGCGATTCATTTTCTGAATGCCTCAACAAATAATCCAATTCGTTTTTTTACATTTTTCTCATCACTTGTCGCTTTCGATATCATCTTGACGTATTCTGGATCCTGGAACAGAGATAGCATCTGCTCACTTGCTTGCTTTCTCGTGAGTCCCGCAAGAATCCCTTTCTCAGAAAGGATTCGAACGCCGACCATCTGGCTGTCATATACTGCGGAATTAAATTTTGAAAGCACGTTAAAGTCATCGTCAAATACCGTAAACGACATGTCGCCAAGTAGTTTTGAAACGGAACTGACCGTTTCTAGGAAATTCTGGCGGAATTTGTCTTTCTTCGTGTCTGTGATTTTTCTATTGCTTTCACAGAAATTGTTGAGAAAGGTGGTGAGTGGCTTCTTATACCGCTCGTGGCCTTCGCTCAACGCCCAGTAGCGTATTACTAGGCCCTGTCAGAAAACTCTTAGCACATGGTTCTCAGGTATCGCAGGATGAACGCCCATTTGATCATGCCTAGGAAGTGCTCGGCTCGTTTCTCGAAGCGGGTTAGGACGCGGCGGCTTTCTTTGAGCCAGCCGATCAGCCGCTCCACGATATTCCGGCGACAGTACGCCTCGCGGTCGAAGTCCACCGGCCGGGCGTCCCGGTCTTCGTTGGCTTTGCTGGGGATCACAGGGCGGATGCCGTTGTCCAGCAGGTATGTGTCGATCCAGTCAGCCCGGTATCCTTTGTCGCCGGCGAGCGTGACGGGCCACACGATCCGTTCTTCTTCCTCGTCGCGGATGTCGCAGCCTTCGAGCAGGTCGGTCAGGTACTGCGATTCGTGGTCCTGCCCTGGCGAAAGACATGCGAAGAGCGGATTGCCGCGCGCGTCGCAGAGGAGATGGATTTTCGTGCTGAAACCCCCGCGAGAGCGGCCCAACGCCTCGTTGCTAGCTTCCCGGTCCGGCCCCTTTTTTAGCGCCCGCGGCGCATCGCGCCGCGCGTACGACCGTGCCGTCGGCGCACCACAGTTCCTCATCGATCTCGCCGACATCGACGTGCGCCGCCTGCAACCGGCGAAGGATTTCGTCGAGCGTTCCGTCGCGGTTCCAGGTGGTGAAGAGGTCATACACCGTGCCCCATTTTCCGAACTCGCCGGGCAGATCGCGCCACGGAGAGCCGGTGCGGAGGATCCACAGAATGCCGTCGACCACCATCCGCCGCGAGACCTGCGGCCGGCCCGTTTCCGCAGGCGGGTCAAACACGTCCGCAATCAAATCCCACTTTTCATCCGTAAGCCGGTGACGCGCCATGGCGATTCCTTCCATAAGAGAGCGTGTAACTCCCTCCACCTTGAGGAATCAGACAGAACCTGTCAAATCCGCGTTTTCTGACAGGGCCTAGTTCCTCAAGCTTCATTCGCTTATTTTGTGACACGTTGACCATCCGCTGAAACGCACGATCTTTTGCACAATCGATTGCTAGGCGGATCGCGTCGCCGTGATAGATTCCATGGCGAAGTTCTTGAGGCGTCAACCGCACTGCTCCCGAATTTAACCGTTCGAACACGTCGAACTTCACTTGAGGATGAGTGTCTTTTAGAATGATCAAACATCTGATAGTGCGGTTGGTGATATGTCTTTGAAATCGAGGGTCAAGGTCTGTAAAAAAGTTTCCTTCTAACTCTGGATAGGCCGTCAGTCCAACTAGTCGAAAATCGTTTTCGAAGAATCGTCTGAGTGAATTTAACCTTTGATTGCCATCGATGACGTTGTAGATTTCATCCGCACCTTGGCTTAGGTAGACGACTGGTATGGGGCATTGGATGATTAGTGACTCAATTAATCTGGAAGCCTGAGCATTGCTCCAGACATAGCGTCGCTGAAATTCTGGAATTTTGATAGATTTGGATTTAAGAGCATCGACAATAGTAGCTACATTATAGTCGACGGTTTCTGTGTGCAATCTGCGCTGTTCTGGTGGAACGTCCAGAATACTGTCTTGATGGCTTACGTCTTCAGTTGAAGGGAACAGTATATCGGCAAGATCTGTCGATCTCGCACTACCGCCCGTACGCTTGGAACTCTTACTTTTTTTCGCCATGTATTAGAGGCCTCATTCTCATTGTTCAGCACGCAGATTCAACATGGAATCCATTAAAATAGCTTCCTGATTATATCCAGCACGCCCTCGGTGTGATCTAACTCTGAAACATAATCGGCGTACTCTTTAATCTCGTCCGCGGCGTTGCTGGGGCAGGCGAAGTAGGCGGTGTTGGTGGCGATGGGTTTGTCGCTCATGGTGTCGCCGATGCCGGCGGTGCGGTCTTTGGCGATGCCTGTTTTTGCGAGCAGGCGTTTGACGCCGCTGTCTTTGGAGATGTGCTGCAGGTCGCAGTTGATGTAGTACCACGTCATCGAGACGCGGAAGGGCCAGCCACGGCGTTCGAACTCTTCGCGTAGCGATGGGCAGATGCTGCGGAGGTGTTCCGGGTCCGGGTGGTAGAGCGTAACGGAGGCGTCTTTGCCGGGTTGCAGCACGACGCCGTCTTTGCCGTGGGTGGAAATCGCCCAGCGTGCTGCTTCGTGCACGATGTCTAAATGCTCAAGCGTGATGTTGGGGTCCATCGTGTAGCGGTTGTCGGCCGGTTCGAACATCCAGACGCCATTCTCGGCGATGCACGGCATGGTGGAGTTCTGCAGCAGGCGGCACATCGCTTCGACAAACGGCTGCGGCCGTCCGCTGCACAGCGTGATGATGGGGCCGTCGCCTGCATGCGCCCGGCGGTTGAATTCCGCGACTTTGGCCAGCGCGGGCACGTTCATGGAGGCGGACGTTTCTGGACTCAGGCAGCCGTCGATATCGCAGATGACCAGATCGTATTTGCGCGAGGTGGAAGTAGGTTGTTCGGACATCTTGTTGAGACACGGGTTCGCGGAGCGTATGTTATGCGGTGTACAAAGCGGTATCGTACAACAGCAGCGACATCGTCGTTAGCCTGGTGATGCTTCCGGCGCTGCGCGTCAGGCAGGCGCCTGACCTACGACTGCTGCAAAATTCAGAAACAACTTTGGCGGGAAATCGATGAAACAATCTGCATTGGCGCTGATTCTCTTAACGTTGCTTCTGCCGGGCGTCGCGGCCGCGGAACAGAAGCTGCCTAATATCCTGTGGCTAACAAGTGAAGATAACGGTCCGCACCTGGGCTGTTACGGCGACGAATACGCCGACACGCCCCACATCGATAGCATCGCCGCCAAAGGTGTGATTTATCTCAACGCCTGGTCCACGGCGCCGGTCTGCGCACCGGCCCGCACCACGCTGATTTCGGGCATGTATCCGCCCTCGCTGGGTGCACAGCACATGCGCAGCATGACTAAGCTGCCGTCGCAGTTTGAAATGTATCCGGCCATGCTCCGCAAGCTGGGTTACTACTGCACCAACAACAGCAAAGAAGATTACAACCTGCAGAAGGCCGATGGCGTCTGGGACGAGTCCGGCCGCAAAGCACACTGGAAGAACCGCCAGGAAGGGCAGCCTTTCTTCGCCATCTTCAACTACACCATCAGCCACGAAAGCAAACTTCGCACCCGCCCGCACAAAGCCATCCACGATCCCGCCAAAGTCCGCGTGCCCGCGTATCATCCGGATACGCCCGAAGTCCGCCAGGACTGGGCGCAGTATTACGACAAAGTCACGGAGATGGACAAGCAGGTCGGCCGCGCTTTGAAGGAACTGGAAGACGCCGGGCTAAGCGACGACACCATCATCTTCTATTACGGCGATCATGGTTCGGGCATGCCACGCAGCAAACGCTGGCCCTATAACTCCGGCCTGCTGGTTCCGCTGGTGGTTCACATCCCGGAGAAATTCAAAGACCTGGCAACGCCCGATTACAAAGCGGGCGGAAAGACGGACCGCCTGGTTGGGTTCGTGGACTTTGCCGCCACGCTGATGAGCCTGGCTGGTGAGAAACCGCCACAGCATTTTCAGGGGCACGCCTTCCTGGGCAAATACGCCACCAAACCGCAGCCTTACATCTACGGCTTCCGCGGCCGCATGGACGAACGATACGACATGGTCCGCACCGTCCGCAATCAGCGGTACATCTACATCCGCAACTACATGCCGCACGAGATTTACGGCCAGTATATCGCCTACATGTTCCAGACTCCTACAACCCGGGTGTGGAAGAAAATGTTCGACGCCGGTCAGTTGAACGAGGCACAGTCGCACTTCTGGAAAACGAAACCGCACGAAGAACTTTATGATCTGCAGAACGACCCGGATGAAGTGAACAACCTTGCAGCTTCGGCAGATCACGCAGCCGTGCTGAAAGAACTTCGCGCCGCTCAGCGGAACCTCGCCGTGAAGATCCGCGACCTCGGCTTCCTGCCCGAAGGACAGATTCACAGCCGCTCGGGCGATGATGCGCCGTATGCGATGGGGCATGATGCTGAGCGTTATCCAATGGAAAAAATCATGGCCACGGCCGAATTAGCGACCATGCCTTCGCCCAAAGCCATTGGCGAATTGACCGCAGCGCTGAAGCACGAGGACCCAGCCGTGCGTTACTGGGCCGCGATGGGGCTTTCGATGCGTGGCAAGCTGGGCGTGAACCCGGCGCGTGAGGGGCTGCGTCAGGCGCTGGCAGATAAGTCTGCCGATGTGCGGATCGCGGCTGCCGAGGGGCTGGCGCGGTATGGTGTGCAGGACGATCTGAACCTGGCGTTGCCCGTGCTAATCAGCGCCGCGGATCAGGACGCCAATGGCGTGTTTACGGCGATGGCGGCTTTGAATGCGATTGATACGCTGGACGGGAAGGCTGCTTCGCTGAAAGATCAGATCGCCAAGCTGCCGCGTAAGACGAACAAGCCCCGCATGGGTTCGTACGTTGGCAACCTGATCGGCAAAATCCTTTCGGACCTGAAGTAGCGTGAATTCTTCCCGGAGCTACATCGTTATCCCCGCGCGGCTGGCCTCGACCAGGCTGCCGCGCAAGCTGCTGCTGCAAGACACGGGCAAACCGCTGCTGCAGCACACCTACGAAGCCGCCTGCCGGGCCGCGCTGCCCGCTGGCGTATGCATTGCCGCGGATCATGCCGAGATCGAGGCTGCCGCACAAGCGTTCGGCGCCCCGGTCGTGATGACCAGCCCCGATGCCGCCAGCGGCGCCGACCGCGTGGCGGAGGTGGCCGCGTCGATGCATGACGTGGACATCTTCATCAACGTGCAGGGCGACGAACCGGAGATCGAACCCGCCGCCATCGACCTGGTGGCCACGCTGCTCAACAACAACCCGTCGGCGCCGATGGCCACGCTTGCCACGCCGATCCGCAGCCGCGAATTGCTGGAAGATCCATCCTGCGTGAAAGTCGTCAGCGACCATCACGGGCGGGCGTTGTACTTCAGCCGCAGCGTGGTGCCGCATCCGCGTGAGTGGAGCGACGCGATGTTGCAGCAGGACCCACCGCTGTTCCACCAGCATCTGGGGTTGTACGCCTACCGCCGCGAATATCTGTTGAAGCTCTCGCAGTTGCCGCCATCACCGCTGGAAGCCACGGAGAAACTCGAACAGCTCCGCGTACTATCCGCCGGCGACACCATCCTGGTGGGCGTGGTCGAGCAGGCGGCGCCAGGCATCGATACCGCGGCGGATTATCAGGCGTTTGTGATGCGGATGCAGGGTGCGTAGCGGCGAATTTCAGTTGCGAGTGATTACGGAGTACAGCGTTGATTTTCTGGCGGCAGTCGGGTGCGGATACTACGGAATTCAGCCGGTGGCTGCTTGAGCATCGCAAAGAAATCCTCGACGGCGGCGCGGAGTACGAAGGCGTGCGTGTGACCGGCGCTACCGTTTTAACGCAGTACGTTTATGTGATCTCGCTGGGCGTTATCACGGTTACGTTTAACACGGAACACTTTCTGCCGGCTGCGTCGAACAATTACCTTCGCCACGCAGCGATCAAGTACGCCCTGATTTCGTTTATCGCAGGATGGTGGTGTTTTCCGTGGGGTCCGCCGTTCACGTTGTACGCCATCTATAACTGCGCGACAGGTGGCCGGGACCGGACGGTTGCAAGCCTGCTACAGCTGTTGCAGTGGGGATGGGACGCGCCACGCGACGCCACGGCGGCATCCATTTCTCACGATCCGCTGGATGTATCCGAATCCGCCCTGCAGGAGATCGGCCGGCGGATGCGGGAGGGTGATTTCCCGGACGAACTTGGCGTGCGACTTACACCCGTGAAGCAATCCGCCGCTGAGATTCCCGGGCAGGTGGAAATTGCATTCGATTATCCTGTCAGCGACGGACAGGAGTGGATTGACGACACATGCGGAATCGTTTTACTGTTCGATAAAAGGTATGAAGATCAGTTGGCGGGTAAGAAGCTTGACTTCGACGGTGCGGTGTTTAGCGTGCGTGAGAAGGTTTTGAGGTCGTAGCGGTTGCGCCGCCCGGATTCCGTTTTCCGCTGCGGCGCCTTGCATCTTCGCTGATTGGGGGTCTATTAAGAATCTATTCCATTGAGGACCATCTAAGTGACTTCAATTGATAGGCCGGCGCTGATAACCCAGCGCTTTCAACAGCGACCGTAGCGGGAAACGAAGGGACGATGACGAAGCATATTTTTGTTACGGGCGGTGTGGTAAGTTCGCTGGGCAAAGGCCTGACCAGTGCATCGATCGGGATGGTGCTTGAGCAGCGCGGCCTGCGGGTGCGGCTGCAGAAGCTTGATCCTTATATCAACGTCGATCCTGGCACCATGAGCCCGTTTCAGCACGGTGAAGTGTACGTGCTGGACGATGGCAGCGAGACGGATCTGGACCTGGGCCATTACGAACGGTTCACCCGCGCCCACCTGACGCGTGACGCCAACTACACCACCGGCCAGATTTATCTGAAGGTGATTGAGAAGGAACGCCGCGGGCAGTTTCTCGGCAAGACGGTGCAGGTGATTCCGCACATCACCAACGAGATCAAACACGTCATCCACAAGATCGCCGGCGACGATGTAGACGTGGTGATTACCGAAATTGGGGGCACCGTTGGCGATATCGAAAGCCAGCCGTTTCTGGAAGCGATCCGTCAGTTTTCGCTGGACGTGGGTAAAGAGAACTGCCTGTACATTCACCTCACGCTTGTTCCGTACCTGCGGGCGGCGGATGAATTGAAGACCAAACCCACGCAGCACTCGGTGGGTATGATGCGGGCCATCGGCATTCAGCCCGATATTCTGATCTGCCGTACGGAGAAGAGCATTACGCGGGAAGAGAAAGATAAGATCGCGTTGTTCTGCAATGTGCCTGCCGACTCAGTGATTGAAGAAAAAGATAAGACGTTCTCGATCTACGAAGTGCCATTGTCGCTGGTGGAGAACGGGCTGGATGATCTGGTCATCCGCAAGCTAGGCATCACCGGCGCCCGGGCGCTGGAGCTGGATCACTGGCAGGATCTGCTGCACCGGCTGCGGAACCCGGATCACGAAATCAGTATTGCCGTGGTGGGCAAGTACGCCCAGCACAAAGACGCGTACAAGTCGATTTACGAATCGCTGGACCATGCCGGTATCTCGCAGAAAGCGCGGATCAGAATCGGACGCATCCAGAGCGAAGAGATTGAACGCGAAGGCGCCGAGAAGCTGCTGGCCGGTTACGACGGCATCCTGGTGCCGGGCGGCTTTGGCGAACGGGGCATCGAAGGCAAAGTGCAGACCATTCAGTACGCCCGCGAGAACCGCATTCCGTTCTTTGGCATCTGCCTGGGCATGCAATGCGCCGCGATTGAATTCGCCCGTAACGTCGCCGGACTGGAACGCGCGAACTCGACGGAGTTCGATAACGAAACGCCGCATCCGGTGATTGGTCTGCTGGATGATCAGCGGGAAATCACCGAAAAAGGCGGCACGATGCGGCTCGGTGCGCAGCCGGCGCATCTGGCCGAAGGCAGCACTTCGCAGCAGTGTTACGGGCAGACGGAAATCGAAGAACGGCACCGTCACCGCTACGAATTCAACAATGTTTATCGCGACCGGCTCACAGAACTGGGCCTGCGTTTCAGCGGACTGAGTCCAGACGGCGGGCTGGTGGAAGTGATCGAAGTGGCGGACCACCCGTGGTTTGTCGCCGTGCAGTTCCACCCGGAATTCAAATCCAAGCCCACCGCTTCGCACCCGCTGTTCGCCGGATTTGTCGAAGCAGCCGTCGCGCGGCGCGAAAAGCACAAAGACCGCGGCAGCGACACCAGCTCTTAACGCCAGTCCACCTCAACCGCCGTCAGGCAGGCGCCTGACCTACGGATTTTCAGATAAATTCAAAGGAGAAAGCACATGACAGACGAACAACAGGAACCCGCTGGTCAGCCGGAAATTCACGTCGATGAGTCGTGGAAGAAACAGGTCGAAGCCGAGAAGCAGGCCGCCCGCGAAGCGAAACTAGCAGGCAAAGAGGACGAGTCGCAGCAACTGCCGCCCGCTACGTTCGAGACGCTTGTCTCCAGCCTCGCCACCCAGGCGCTGGCCTGTCTGGGCGCCATTCCCGACCCGGTGGAGCAGAAGCCCGTTGTCCGCAAACCCCTAGCGCGGCACTTCATCGACAGCCTCGGCATGCTCGAAGAAAAAACACGCGGCAACCTGGAAGAAGACGAAGCCAAACTGATCCAAGGCGCCCTGCATCAACTGCGCATGCTCTACGTCGAAGTACCCGACGCCCCACCGGAAGAGCCAGAGAAGAAGTCAAAGATTATCCTGTAAGCGATACAGCCGGCGCGAACTGGTAACTCTGCGTGGCATTAGTCCCAGAAGTTGAAAATCACTTCGCCAATGGTCGCTGGATTCCAGTATTTAATCTGATCCTTTTCAAACCGGAAAAGCCTGGAAATGGCCGCGTCATCGACCCGCTGTGAAACATCTGACAGCGACAAAACTTCATAGCAGCCAAACTTGCGGAATTCGTCGATCAATGCTGGCGCTTCGACGAAGTCGATCGTCAGCCAGTTTTCCGCTGCCGGTAGCGCCATCGCAATTAGCGGGAATTGCTCATTCAGCAAGACCGCAACACACTCGTCCGGTAGTTGGATGGTTTCGCAAGAGAAACTTCGCGTGCTGTGGCCTTCTGCCGTTTCGTTGGTTTTGACGGCTCCACCAAGCTGCTGCGCGACCGCATAACAGTATGCGCGGAATTGTTTGTCACGGGTTGTTGGCCGGGTTGTAACTCTTGAATGGCCAAACCCAGTCACGCCCCGGGGAAGAACGATTTTACCTGAGGAATCATGAAATATGCTTTCCAAGATCACACCAGTCCTAAGCACCGTTGTGCTGAAATCCAGTCAAACCCGTCTGACGTGCAATCCGCATTTCTATCAGCATGCCGTGTAGCGGTACATCACGTCGCTGCGTAGGACGTATTTGCGGCCATCGATCACCGGCTGCCCCTTGTGCCGGACTTGATGGACGAAGAATAACGCCATACCGGTTTCGGGTTTAACGATGGCGTCTTCAAACGCTGTCTGGCCTCCAGCAAAATCGCTGTTGAGGTAGATCATGAAGGTAAGCCAGCTGCGTTCGCCGTTCGGACGTTCGTAGCAGCCGTCAAAGTGCCAGTCGAATTGCTGCCCAACTTCGTACCGGTAAAAACGGAAGCGTTCGTTCAGACCAATGGGGCGCCAGTTTTTGTCCCAGTCATCGACGTACTGAGCAGCACGATCCCAGATATCCTCGGCGCGCTCTACGTCGTCCATCATGACGCGAGTGTTGTTGCGAACGTCCGGGCGATGCTGAGGACCGAATGCAGTTGTAATCGGCGCGTCAGCGAAACCCACGTCTTCCGTAAGCTGGATGTAGTCCGCGCATTCTGCGGGCGCGAAGAAATTTCTCACCGTGAAAATGGAGTCGTTGATTTTTATGAGGCGTGTCATTTTCGCGATCCTGGACGGAAGACTTCACGTAGTGACACACGCCGCTTGCATAGGTTCAGAAGAAGAATGCCAGACAAGAGAAGTGGCATACGCCGGCGCCGGCAGCAATGTTAACTATGCCGCGCTCTTAAGTATTATCTTCTGCTTCGGTTAGGTCGAGCAACCCGGCCAGGCCGTGCTGGGTGATGTCGCGGCCGCTGGTGCTGCTGGCTCCGGCGTGCTGGAAATCGCGGGAATAGCCCAGCATCTCACTGATCAGGCTCTGCATGCGCGTTGCGCTTAAGATGGCGCACGGCAGCGGATCTTCTTCGCCTCGCTGCAATGCCTGGACCAGGCTGGTGGATGTCTGCACGATGTCTTCCGCCGTGTCGCGCAGCCGCGAATGACGCTGTTCCGGCGAGCTTTCAACACCCGCAGGCTCTGGTAAGGCGGCTTCGCTTTGCGCGTTTTGAAAGAGCCTGACAACGGCGTCGCGCGAGATGAGTCCCACCGGCCGCCCTTCGCTGACGATAATCACGCTGCGGACGGCGACGCGGCAGAGGAAATCGTAAATCACGCTGACGGGCGTGTTGTCTTCAAAGGAAACGACGGTCGAACCCATGACTTCTGTCAGCGGCGTGTCACGCCACTGCGGCCATGTCATCGCGGCCAGCACTTCGCGTTCAGAAATCATCCCGCACAGGCGGCCTTCGTTATCGACCACAGGGGCGGAGTTGATATGGAACTGCTGAAACGCGTCGGCTGCGAAGCCAAGCGTGACGTCGTTGTTTAGCTTGCTAACGACGGGGATCATGACTTCGCTGGCAGCCGTCTGCTGCATGATGGCGGCGCTGTTGCCGCTGGGCTGAACCGCCGGATCATCCACGCTCTGATGCCGGATAACGCGATTCCTGCCAGAGCGTTTGGCGACCAGCAGCGCCTGATCTGCATTGTCCACCAAAGCGGCGATCGAGGCGGTGTTTGCCTGTTTCTGGGCGACGCCAAAACTTGCCGTGACGCTGATTTCACGGCCGTCGATGGTCACGGTTGTTGCTTCCAGCAACTGCCGGATGCGGTTGGCCCATGACTCGGCTTGCGCCTCGCTGGTGGCCGGCAGCATCGCGGCGAACTCTTCGCCCCCGTACCGGCAGATCAGATCATTACTCCGGCAGTTGTTCTTTAGAACCCCAGCGACGGTCCGTAGAACTTCGTCGCCGGCGGCGTGGCCGTAGGTGTCGTTAACCCGCTTGAAGAAGTCCACATCGATCATCGCCAACGACAGAGGCGAATGATAAACGCTGGCCCGTTCCCACTCTGCCTCGAGATGTTGCCGGAATGTCCGCTGCGCCATCAGTCCAGTCAGCGCATCTAGATTCGCCAGCTGCGTCAGCCGTTGTTCCAGACCCAGAATGCGTTTGGCGGACTTCATCCGCACACGCAGTTCTGTCCAGTTCACTGGCTTACGCAAAAAGTCGTCGGCGCCGGCGTCCAATGCCGCTACCAGACTGTTTTCCGCTTCATTCCCGGTGACGCAGAGCATGTAGACGTAATTCGGGAACTGCTGCTGCCGCACCCATTTGCAAAGCTCAAAACCGCTACAACCGGGCATTTCCCAGTCGGTGATAACGCAGTGCGGTGGGCAGTCGCGTATTGCACGACGTGCATCGTCGCCGTCGACCGCCGTGGCAACCACATAGCCTTCGCCCTCCAGCCAGCGCGCCAACACACGCAGCATGACGGGGTCGTCATCTGCAACAAGCACGCGGGTCTGGTTTGAAGGGATACTGGCGAGCATGGAATCTTTGAAACGGTGTAGGGGAATACACGAGGCCGTTCCAAAGCGTACGTCGCGTTACGGTGCGCGCCCAAAAATCTTTGGACACGCACAGCGTCGCATCAGAAAATGCGCTTAGTACGTCATCAGGCTGAAGCATTCATGCGGCGCCAGCCGTTTCGCGCCTTCTAATGCGGCCAGTTCAATGGCGAAAGCGCAGCCGGCCACTTCGGCGCCGGTTTTTTCGAGCAGTTTGCAACAGGCTTCCACCGTTCCGCCCGTCGCCAGAAGATCGTCCACGACAAGCACCTTCTGCCCCTCGCTGACGCCGTCGATATGCATCTCTAGCGTGTCGGTGCCATATTCCAGTTCGTAGTCAAACGTGTGGGTCTTGAAGGGCAGTTTTCCCGGTTTGCGGACGGGCACAAAACTGCAGTCCAGTTCCAGCGCTAGTGGCGCTGCAAAGATAAAACCGCGTGCTTCGGCCGCGATGATGGTGTCAATCTGGTGATCGCGATACTTGTCAGCAAACCGGGCGATGGAAGCCCGGAATGCGGCCGGGGTTGAAAGCAGCGGTGTGATGTCGCGGAAGAGAATGCCGGGCTTCGGGAAGTCGGGGATGTCGCGAATATATGCTTTCAGATCGATATCGGCGGCGGTCATCGGGTCTCTTTCGTGAAGAACGGTCATGCGGATTGGCAGCCAAACCGCGCGGTCGGGAAGTGCAGCGCTGAATATAGGCCCGCCACGCTCCCGGCGAAAGTACCGCCAGCGTGCTACGGGGCAACGGCAACTGGCTGCTTCAGCACGCGTTTCAGAAAGGAAGCTTCACTGCTGCGGGGGTCGCTGCAATCGGTGCAAACGACCTCGACTTTGGCCTTCACGCCTTGCTTCTCATACTGCTGCTGCATCAGCTTGCCAAAGGTGGCGTGATGAATGCTGACGCTGATGCTGGCGGTTTTAGGCAGTGGAGCACTGGCCAGGTCGCCGCGGTAGTGCAGTTGCATGGGCGGATCGCCGGAGGATACGTGCGTCAATGCGCTGAACTCGCGCAGCTTCGGAGCAAAGGCGGGGCGTCTCGCTTCGTCAATGTTCTTCACGCCTAAGATTGCGGGCGCCGTCGGGAAGATGATGGGATTGCCGCCGATTTTGCTGAGGATGACGTCGGGATCAATCGTGGTCTGCGCCCCGTATCCGATCACCCCTGACACGCGGGAAGAAAATCGCTGCACGGGATCTTCGCTTTCAGGCTGGGCAAAGTCACTGTGCACGCCCAGCCAGACCGCCATCAGGCCGCCGGCTGAACTGCCCGCCACGACGATGCGCTCCGGGTCGATGTTCCATTCTTTGGCTTTGCTGCGGACGAACTGAACAACACGGACACCGTCCATCAACGGCCCCGGAAACGCCTGCCCCTCTCGTCCCAGCACAAACCGGTAATTCGCGCTGATCGCCGTCACACCGTTCTCGACGCACCACCTGGCCACAGGCTTCGCCTGTAACGCGGACTTGTCGCCGACAACAAATCCGCCGCCGTGGAAGAATATGAACGCAGGCGCCGGCGCTTCAGATTCTGCCTTGTAAACGTCAAGCACATTGCGAGCGTGCTCGCCGTATTTGACATTGCGGGCGGTCGGCGTCAGCCGCTGTGCCAACGCCTGCTGCGAACAGGCGGCACAGGCAAAGATCACAGCGGCAGTGAAAGCAATACGGGACATGGCGAAATAGCGTTCATGGAGTAGTGTTCAGACAACTACATTATAAACTACGGACCAGCCCGGTTTGTATCGCGATCAGCTCACGAAAAGTCAGCACCGGCAGAATTTACCTGCGTGCTACCGCTGCACCTTGCGATACAGAAACGCGTCCGACGTTAACAAAGAAGTCAGCAACGCATTCATGCTGCCGTTGTTTTCGTCGTACGCTTTGTAGGCTGCTTGCAGTACGGGGGCGTCGCTGAGTTCTTCGTTGCGGCCCATCCAGAAACGGAAGACGTGCCTTACGAATACCTGTTTGACGCGTTCGCTCTTGGCTAGTTTCTGAATCATGTCCAGCGCGTTATCGACGGGTCCATCCAGGGCCGGGTCGCCGCTGCCAATGATCTCGCCACGTGTATCGACAGGTTTTCCCTGTTCCAGCGTGCGGTAGATGCCGGCGTGGTTGTACATCTCAAAAGGCAGCCCCAGCGGGTCCATCTTCTGATGACACTTCCAGCAGTAGTTTTCGCGGGTGACCCGCATGCGATGCCGTAGCGTTGATTTTGGCTCGTCCGGGAGCATCGCATCGACGGTGATCGGCACATCGGGAACCGCGTCGCCGAGCAGACGTTCGCGGATCCAACGGCCGCGGAGAATCGCGTGATTGTCGGTCGCATCTGAATGCGCAACCAGCCACACGGGGTGCGTTAGAATGCCCATACGCTGACCTTCTGGCACGGTGACCAGAGAACGCTGCGTCTTGTTCGGCTTCACCACGCGGGCGACACGGACGTGAATAGGCTGTCCTTTGCCGAACTTGGCAGGAGTTACCAGCGGAGAGGCGCCACGGTTGCGTTTCTTCTTGGCGTCGGGCTGTTCCGGCTGCTTCTTCCGCCCGGTGAACTCCCCGAAGTACGCCGCATCGCGTCCATCTACAACGGCGCGGTCCGTCGTCAGCAGTTCTTCCAGTACCTGCTTGTCTTCTTTCAGGATGAGTTCGATCAAGCGGTCCATGCTGCCATTCATGGCGGACATCACGCGGTAATGCTCCGTACCGCGGGCGGAGCCACCGGCAGCGGACAGCGCCTTGGTGTCTTTGCAGATAGATTTCGCCCGGTCGTAATCGAAGTACTCGCGGAAGAACTGCAGGACGCGCGGTTTGCGGATGCTGTCATCAGCCAGAATCCGCGTGACTTCGCGTCGCACATCTTCTCGCGTCTTGAGCTTGCCGCTGGCGACCGCCTCTTTCAACTTGGCATCCGGGGCGAGATAGCTGAACGCCCCGTTAATCGCCAGCGCCAGTTCCTGATCTTGCAGCATCACGCGACCATGCTCATCGGGTTTGCCATACTTAGCAAGCTCTGGCCGGAACAGCGCGTCCCGATCCAGGAAGATGGGCACCAGCCCCAGCACGACACCATCTTTGTTGCCCAGGTCTTTGATGGCTTCTTTCAGAATCGCCACGTATTGCGAAGATTCCGCGGCAGTAGGTGGCCGGCAGGTGAGCGCTTCAAACAGAAAGTCGACGGCCGCTTTCATGTTCGCCGGCGAAGCATCTTTCGCCAGACTGGCTACGGGCGTCATCGGCCGCTTGGGTTCTTTGGCGTAGAACAGGCTCTGAGCCAGGCCGCGTAGACTTTCGTGCTTATACTTTTGATCGATCTCGCGGACGTTATCTGCAAACTGATACGGTTCGGCGTCGGGGCCGTAAGCCATGAAGCGGATGATATCTTCCGCCGTCCGCGCGATCTGCGTCGCCTCGGCGCCGTTGACGGAGTACATCACGGGATAGCTTCGCAGCCCGTGCACATCATCAGTCGCCAATACGGGCGGGAAGCCGGTAATAGCTGCCGCATAAGCTGCCGTGCCGCCGACCCAGCCGATGACACGGTCCAGACCGAAATAGACTTTGATTTCGCCTTCCAGATTCGGCCCGATGCGGTCGCCCAGGGTCCGCAGCCCTGGACGGGCCGGGTCGAATGCCGGCTCTTTGTTGATGAGCGCGCTGAGCCTTGTCAGATGTTCCTGCGGATGAACCCGCCAGATGCGTGCCGGAGTTGAAGGCGGATCAAGCTGCGGCGCGTCTTTGCCCTTGTTGATCGCACCGGCGCCAAACAGCAGATCGTGATCCAGGTGGTTGCCCTTGGTGGGCAGCAGATGTGCTTTGAACCCGCCTTTGTCTTTCATCGCCACGCCAAGCTGCTGCGTGATCCAGTCTGAAAGCTGCACCCGCTCAATCAGCTGCGGCTGATTCTCATCTGCAGGCGGCATCTGTTTCAGCGCCACCTGTTCCCACACACGTTTCCAGACTTCCGCGTTATCAGCCGTCACACTCTGCAGGGCTGACAGATCTATGTCACCCTCTTGCGTGTCCGCATCGTGACAATCCATGCAGTACGTGCGGAAGAAAGGCTGCGCCGCTTTCGCAAACGGACGCGCAACTTCCGCCGCCAGACCGACGCTGGCGCCCGAGAAGATGCACAAAGCGATAACTGCTGGAAGTCGATTCATGAAGTGTATCTCCACAGCTTAGAACGCTGTCTTTCTGCGAATTCGTTTCCTGGGGAGAAGTCACCACGCAAGATCTCTCGCATTACACACGAACCCGAAACGCGAGTTTTGAAGTTGCGCCGTGTTCTCATATTAACTCGAAGCGCGAGCGAGGGGCGTTTGATTTGACGCAGAAAACAAGGGATTTTGGCGATTTCGGCCCAGATCGAAAGTTGCCCGGACTGGCCACGTACTGCAAACTCCGGCGCCCCTCGCTCGCGCTTCGGGTTAGTGTTTCATGCTTGTATACAAGCGTAGAATGCAATGTTCACCCCAAAAGCGCGGGCGAGGGACGTTTGACTTGATGCGAACAACGAGCGTTTTTGGACTTTCCCCGCCGGAAGCATGGACTTCGCGATTGGCTTTGCGTCAGATGGTATTCCCGGCGCCTAAGCCATCAGCTCTTCGATAGGGCCAACGGCGGAATCGTGAACGCCCGCCTGATTCTTATCCATGTTAAAGCGGTCGACTGGCGAGCCGATGGCGTGCAGCAGCGTGGCGTACAGTGCGTTGACCGGACGCTTGTTCTTCACGTGCATGTACTGACCGGTTTTCAGCTGGCCGCCGCAGTTGCCCAGCAGAACGAACGGCCAGTTGTCACCGCCCGTGTGCTGTTTGTCGGCGTTGTTACTGGTGTAGACAATCAGAGTGTTGTCCATCATCGTGCCTTCGCCTTCGGGCATCGACTCCAGCGCCTGCATCATTTTGACCAGCATCTGGCAGTTGTACTGGCGGATCTTCACCCAGATCGGGTTGCCAGGCTGCTTCATGTGGCCCAGGTTGTGGCCGGCAGGCGTCACGCCTAGACCTTTCCACGAACCAAAAATTTCACCGCGGCCGGAACCAATAGTAAGGACATTCGTCAGGTTCGCTTTCAGGGCGGCAATGCCAATGTCCAGCAGCGCATCGTGCCAGTCGGTTTCAAAGGTTGGCTTGGTGAACCGCTCGTCAAACTCCGGCGCGAACTTCTTTAGATGGTCTGAAACACCCGCCAGCCGTTCGCGCAGGCCGTTGATATCGCGGAAACCGTCGGTGTAGGTGCTGTACCGCTCGGCATCCGCCTTGGGCAGCGCCAGGCCGCCCTGACTGGCGATCTGTTCTACGCGGCTGAAGACCTTCGAACGGGCTTCGTAACGCTTTCTCACCTCGCCGCTGGCAATGCCGCCGAAGAGCAGTTGATAGAGGCTGACCGGGTTGGAGTGCATGAACAGCGGCTTACCGGCGTCTGAGGCGGAAAGCGTTGCCAGCGTCGGCCGCGAAATCATGTTCTCCAGCGCATCCATCCCGATCCGCAGATGCGGCAGAATCGTCTGCGGCAACAGTCCACTGATCACATGGTCGATGGTGGCGCCGCCGGGCGGCACGCCAATTCCACCACGATAACCGCCCAAAGCGCCGAAGTACGCACTGTGCGAGGGGCTGGTGTGGCGGCCGTGCAGCCCCGTGATGATGTTCATCCGGTCTTTATAGGGCTCCAGATCTTTCATCGGTTCTGGCAGCGTAACCCCTTGCAGCGGGTTATCTTCCTTCATGCCCGCAGGCACGCACGTTGCCGGATCGAAGCCCTGATTCTGCAGGAAAAAGATGATCCGCCGCGGTCCGCTGCTGCTCACCGCAGGGGCCGCAGAAGCCGTGTTCGTAGAAAAAGAGGCGCCCAGCGATGCACCCACGCCGGCAGCCATTCCTTGCAGCATATTTCTACGGTTGAGCATCTATTCGACTCCAGGTGAACAATTAAAGGGAGGATCCGGACGGAAGGCCGTTAGGTTTGGGGGCGCTGGGGTTCAACAAGAGATGCGCCGGCAGGAGCGATTATTGTAACGCATTTTGCGATAATTACCTAAAAACCTCCCGGCGCCCGCGGAAAACCGCATGTGTAAAACCCGGCAGTTCGTTTGAACCGGCCCCGAATGCGACCTATTTTTCCCGGTAGAGGGAAGAAATGTCTATATATCAACGATTCTGGGCAGACGAACAAGGCGCGTCGCTTGTTGAATTTGCGATCTGCCTGCCACTGATGACCGGGTTGGTTTTTGCGTCGATTACATCGGCCAACGCTATCTATGTGCGCCAAGCCGTCGTGGTTGCCGCGTACGAATCCTGCCGCGCAGGCGCCGAGACGGGCGGCACCACCGAAGACGCTATCTGGGCAGGCGAACAGGTGCTGAACGTCCGCGGCGTTCAAGGCGGCAAGGTTACCTGCAATCCCGCGTCCGTCGAAGACGCCGCCAAGGGCGAACCCGTGACAGTGACCATTGAAGTGCCGGCGGAGTCCAACTTAATGCTTGACCCGGTCGCTTTGTTTACGAACCGCAATTTCAGCGCAACCGTGACCATGGCCCGTGAGTAACCCGATGCCAAAGAATCTCTACAAACGCTTTCAGAAACGCCGCGGCACCATGCTGCTGCTGGTGCTGTTGTGTGTAGTCGTGTTGCTGGTGATGGCGTTGTTCTGCATCGATATCGCCTACATGCAGATGGTGCAGACAGAAAATCAGGTCGCCACCGATGCGGCGGCCAAAGCCGGGGCCGAAGCGCTCGCCCGCGAACAGAGTTCCGAAGCAGCGATCAAAGCCGCCATCAAGATCGGCGAAATGAACCGGCTGGGCGGCCAGCCGCTCAAGTTAAGCCCGGAAGATATTGAACTGGGCAAGGCCGAACAGAACAAAGACGGGTCATGGTCTTTTGTCGAAAGCAAAAAGGAACAGACGGCCGTCCGCGTGCATTCGCGGCAGAATGGCGTTGACCTGTTTTTCGGCAAGATCTTCGGCACCAGTTACTTCTCGCCCAATCAGGTTGCTACCGCGGCGCATGTGGACCAGGAGATCGTGCTGGCGATCGACCGCTCGCATTCCATGTGCTTTGACCTTTCGGGCGTCAAATGGAAGTACCCCGCTGGCACACCTAATTCGCCCGCGGAGTTCTTCTATCCGCCACACACGGGTAGCCGCTGGGATTCTCTGGAACGTGCGATTCAACTGTTCCTGAGCGAAGTCGTGCGAGTGGCCAAGTCGCCCCGTGTCGGCCTAGTGACGTGGGGCTCCGAAATCACGCTCGATATGTATGAAGGGAAAGCCACCGGGCGGACGTTTCCCGCCGTCACTGTCGATGAGAAACTCGGTTTCAACTATGCCGGCATTCAGACAAAAATTGACGCCCGTGGCAACGACCTGATGCTCGGCGGCACCGACATGTACGCCGGACTCGAGGCTGCGTTGAGTATGTTGACGGCGCCGGACGCTCTGCCGCTTGCCAAAAAGACCATCATTCTGCTGACCGACGGCGAATGGAACATTGGGAAAGACCCAGAAGAACTGGCTAAAGACGCCGAGAAACAGAACATTGTCATTCACACCGTGACGTTCCTGCCCGCGACCGATCAGAAGGCGATGAAGAAAATCGCTAAGAAAACAGGCGGCGCCCATTATCACGCTGAAAACGAAGCTGAATTGCTGCAAGCCTTTCAGGAGCTTTCACGCACACTTCCCGTGGTGCTGACGGATTAAGATCACCGATGTCCAAACGAAGAAAACATCCAAAACGCAGAGGCGCCGCGACCGTCGAATTTGCGCTGACGGGCAGCGTGCTGTTCTTTGTTGTGTTCCTGGCGATTGAGTTCTCACGGATCAACACGATCCACAACACCGCCGGCATCGCTGCGTATCAGGGCGCCCGTCGCGGGCTGGTTCCCGGCGCATCCGCGGAACAGGCTGAGGCGGAAGCCCAGAAGTGGCTGAGCGATGTAGGTCTTAAAGATGCTACCGTCACCATCACACCAGATCCCATCACGGACCTGACGCCCGATGTGACCGTGGAAGTAGCCGTCCCGCTGAAGTCCAACGCCTGGATCACGCCTATGTTCCGGTCCGACATGGTGATCCGCTCTGAATGCAAACTTCTGCGTGAACGGATCATTGTAGAATAGCTCTACATGTCCACCAATCTCTTGCAGGATCTTCCTGCCAGCCTGCCCGCAGAACTCGTCACCACGCTGGTCACCAGTGGATCGGTGCGGATCGAACGCATCGTTTCCACCGGTCATCGCAGCCCGGATGGCTTCTGGTACGACCAGGAAGAACATGAATGGGTGGTCGTGCTGCAGGGTGAAGGCCACCTGCGTTTCGAAGACGGGCAACAGCTGAAGCTGTGCACAGGTGACCACGTGCTGATTCACGCGGGGCGGAAGCATCGCGTTGACTGGACCTGCGGAGACGAGCCGACCGTCTGGCTGGCTGTATTCTTCCGTGGTTAATTGCATGGTTTTTCTACATGCAAAGCTATTGCAAAACTTCTGGGATATGGCATAACGGGATTTGTCAGAGAAACCCTTACGCCTTCCTATAGCCGAACCGATGACCCCACGGCTGCAACCGCGACTTGCCTTGGTGCTTTGCATCGCTTTCACCGTTGCCCAATTAGGTGCGGTGGTGCACGTGGCTGGGCATGTCTGTCATCCAGACACCTGCGAATGTGACGGCGACCAGGACATCACGCCAGCAAAGCCCCACGAGCATTGCCACGGACGGCACTGCTCGCATCATGTGGCATGCCATCACGCTTCAACGGGGAATGGCGAGTGGCACGGCGCTAGGATGTTGCTTCCAGTCATGCCGCTGCATGACTATTGCAACTGCAGCATCTGTCAGGACTTCTCGACGTTGGGCAGTTCTTCGCCGCCGCCACCGGCGATTTATGTGTCGCGAACAGCTCCGGAAACCGTTGCGATAACGGATTGCCGGTTTTCTCGAGGCGTTGATCTAGCGCTGCCTCTCTCCCGCGGTCCGCCCGCTGGCGTCAGCACGAAGTTCTAACGAGCCAGGTTTACGGCAGACACTGCCTTGCAGTGGTTCCCGTGGCAGCCTGCTTTCTCATTTTCCGCTTTCAAGCACGCGCACTCCGTGTCTAGTCCCGCATGCGCCGTGACAAAGAATCTGCGCGCCTAAGAAGAGATTATTCACTTAGATATTTCCAACCATCAGGACATAAATGATGAAAGACTTCCCCAATAAATTCACCCGGCGCCGGCATGGCTTTACGCTGGTGGAACTCCTGGTCGTGATTGCCATCATCGGCGTGCTGGTCAGCCTTCTCCTGCCTGCGGTTCAAGCAGCACGCGAGGCAGCACGCCGCTCTCAGTGCACCAATAACCTCAAGCAACTGGCGTTAGCGACTCATAACTTCGAGTCCAGCTATAAACATTTTCCAGGTATCGACGGCTCAAGTTCATGCTCGCCGCAGGCGCGGATTCTTCCGTTTGTGGAGCAGGAGAATCTGCAGGATCTTATTGATTTTTCACAGCCGCTATACACCGGCCCGCCTTGGGCCGCGCAGTTGAATCCCGCCTTTGCTCCGGCGGCGGCGACGGTTGTGCAGACATTCCTCTGTCCCAGTGACGCAGTGGAGCCGACGCGAATTATTCAGGACGCTGGCGGCAACGATGTTGCCATAGCCGGCACAAACTACATGTTCTCGTATGGCTCCGGAACGGGGACCAACTACGACGACCGGTATGAGACGGATGGAATTGTATGGACCGGCTCGAAAGCACGGTTCGCCGATATTACAGATGGGACATCCAATACCGTCATGCTCAGCGAAGCACTAATGGGCGACGGCCAGGTTTCGTCCACCATGCCGCCGCCACAGATTCTGCAACGGAGCATTGCTTCGTGGTCGGGATCCAGCAGCAATCCGGCGCCGCAGCCCGGTTTCACGGAGGGCGGTTCGACGATCTCCAATCCTGACCTTGCCACAATCGTTCCGGGCAGCATCTCCTCTTATCGCGGCACGCGGGGCGAGACCTGGATCCGCGGTGTTCCTTACGCCGTGGTGACCAATGGCTATCTCACGCCCAACAATCCCATTCCCGACGTCAACGTGCACGGGCGTGGCTGGTTTGCACCACGCAGCCTGCATCCCGGCGGCGCTAACGCCGCGTTCAGCGATGGCAGCGTGCATTTTCTGCCGGATACGATCGACCAGACCGTTCACCGTGCGTTGTTCTCACGCAACGGAGGAGAAGCCGTCAGCAATGGCCAGTTCTAACGCTTTCCGCATGCATTGCCGTGCACTTCTGCTCTGTATGATTGGCGCCGCACTTACGGGTTGCGGGGCGCAACGTCCGCACGAAGCATCTGCGTTTCAGATGATCGTCCAGTTAGACGGTCAGCCCACGGGCAACATTCGCGTGCGGCTGGTACCCGCAGAAGACCGCCGGGCGACTCCCTGTTACGAGGGAATCACCACCGCCACCGGCATCGCCGCCATGAAACCAATCGAGGGCGGCGCGCAAGGGACGACTTACGTTGTGGTGTGCGAATCACTGGGCGACTGGCAGATCAGAAAACCGTGGTCCAGCGTTGAAGAGTCTCCGCTTACGGCTACCTGGAATGGTGAAGAGACATTAACAATTGAGCTTCCTGCCAAAGCAGCACGCCCTCTTTAGCATATAAGAATTACAATAAAGGTTACTACCTGATGAAACGTAAATGTATTGAAATCTTACACATTCTAATTCTACTGCTATTTTTTCCCGTTGCGGTCAAAGCAGACTGGGCAAGCTTCCGGAATGGCGGAAACTCTGCCGCCGCCAGCCTTCCCATCCGTTGGACGCCTGAGTCCATCACCTGGCAGCATGAACTGCCGGGCTATGGACAGTCGACACCCGTGATTCACAACCAGCAGGTTTTTATTGCATCGGTTGTCGGCGGGATGAAGGAGCATTGCCTTATTCAGTGCCTGAATCTGGAGACGGGCAAAGAAGCCTGGCGTTATAAGATTTCCTCCGCCAACAAATCTCCTTCTAATTATATGGCGTCGCGTGCAGCGCCGACGCCGGTCGTAGATGGCAATGCGGTATATGTCTTCTTTGAAACAGGAGATCTTCTGGCCGTTGATCTCCAGGGAAAGCAGATCTGGCGCCGGGTCTTAAGTGAGGAATTCGGAGAGTTTGAGAACAATCACGGTCTAGGAAGTTCGCCAGCGCAGGATGATTCGCATATGTTTCTCAACCTCGAACACCGCGGGCCGAGCCACCTTGTCGCCATCAAGAAATCAGATGGCAAAACCACCTGGAAAGTGCGGCGCCCATCGGGTTCTTCCTGGTCTTCGCCCATTTTGACCGGCGACCAGGCGAATCCGCAGTTGATTGTCAGTTCTGCCGGCGCGGTGACCGCCTATGATCCGTCAGACGGCAAAGAGCTTTGGGCGGTCGATGGTCTGGACGGCAACTCCGTGCCTTCGCCGACCGTGCATGGCAACAAACTGTTTGTCGGCGCGCGACTGCCGGAATTCGCCAAAGAAGGCAGTATCCGGTCTAACTGCTGCCTGGACATTTCCGCGGGTGCGAAGAAAACCCCGGAAGTCCTCTGGCGGGCTTCGAAAGCCATCAGCGACTATGCCAGCCCGGTTGTGGCCGGTGACTGCGTTTACTTCGTCAACAAAGCTGGTGTGCTCCATTGTCTGGATATCGCCAACGGCAAAGTGCATTACCGCAAACGGCTGCCCGGCCCCTGCTGGGCGACGCCTGTGGTCAGCAAATCGCATGTGTACTTCTTCTGCAAAAATGGTTCGACCCAGGTCATCGAAGCCGGTAGCGAATACAAAGTGGTCGTAACCAACGATCTGTGGGACAAGGCTTCGCCACCCAAACCAGAAACGTACGTCGAATTTACCGGCGGCCACGGCAGTCATCACGGCGGCCATGTAGCGGCAGCAGGGAAGGGCGATGATGCAGATAACGCCAAGCCAACCACTGCCAAGCCGGAAGCCGAGAAACCAGGCGGCCGGATGATGGCGATGCTGATGCGCGGCGACGCCAATAAAGATGGCAAACTCACCGGCGCCGAAATCCCGCCACAGTTCCGTTCATTGCTGGCCCGCGTCGACAGCAATGGCGACGGTGAACTGGACGCTGCGGAACTCACGGCCATGGCCCGCAGCTTTGCCGAGCGGCGCGCGAACTCGCAGGCGGCTGCCCGCGATCCGATTGTCTATGGCGTTGCGGCATCCGCCGGCAAACTGCTCATCCGCACAGGCACCCGTCTGTACTGCATCAGCAAGTAGTCATTGCTGCCCGAAAGTTGACACGATCCCGGATTCACCGGGGTCGTGCCGGAAGCCCTGCAACGCAAGTGCATCGCGTTACGGATAACTATACGCTTTGTTATCCGGGTCGAAGTCTGCGGCGGTCAGGCCCGGATTCAGCTTTAGATTTGTATAGATGTACTCTTCTTCCAGCACTGGATCACCATCCGGCTCAACCGGCCAGGTGTAGGCCGAATAGCGGACGGGTACATTAAGTTCTTCGTCGATGAAGATCCGGGCGAGATAGAAATCGAACTCAGGCCATTGCTCCGGGTGGCGGATCTCTATGAGTTTGCACGGCCGGTCATCCGGGCCGGTCGCGTCGCGCATCTCTACTTCCACGGCGCCCCATTTGCGATCTACTTTGCCGCGCTCGACAAGTTTGACCGCTAGGTTATCCAGGCCAATATCGGTCAGCGGATAACGGTTGCCCATCATTGCCAGTTGTCCATCGGGTTCCAGTTTCGCCCGCATGATGTTAAACAAGCCGCCCTCGTGCGCAACGAGCTTGCCTTCGTCGCGGTTTTCAACGTAGATGACCTCTCGGCCCTTCTTGGCGGCCGGGGCGATGAACTTTAGATACACCGAAAATGGCGTGACGATTTCTTCGCCCCTGGTTCTGCGGTTGAGGACCTTCACTTCCATCTGCTCTTCCAGCAGCTTGTCGCCAAATCGCTCCCGCTTGGTCAGGTTGCCGGTGTAGCCGCGTACATCCTGTTGCATCTGTTCCCGTCGTTGCTCTGCATAAGCAATGGCGTCGTCCAGCGGATGCTTGTCGCCTTTGAACAGCGGCGCACCGGTCGCCGGTGGTGGAGGATCGAACGCACCACCCACATAGGCAGCGGCGACGCCGACGCCCACTATGCCCAGCAGCAGCACGGCAATCAGCGCAATGCGGCGGAACGGAGAAGTCGGCGGCGAGGCGGGGCTGGGCATAACGCGATATCTGGGCGGGGCGGCGGGAAGCTGAAGTCGCCTTCCATTGTTCTCTGCCAGCAGGGCGAAGTACAGGCGGGCGGCGTGCAGGTTTTCCAGTTATGATACACCACATTCAACAAACGCACTTTCAGCCGGAGGTTTGAAGGGATGATCGCCAACCAGATACTAAGACGCTGCCTGCCCGGCTTGTTGCTCCTGCTCGCTGCTCCGCTGATGCTTCAGGCGGCGGAACCCGCGGCGTACAAGCTGCAGACGCGTAAAATGTGGCGTGGCAAAGATGGCTCGTGGTCGCAGGTCACCACGCCCGAGGTCTGGAAACCTTCGCAGACGGCCGTGATCGTGTGCGACATGTGGGACTCGCATCACTGCCGCAACGCCACCATCCGCGGCAGCGAGATGACGCCGCGGATGAATCAGGTGCTGGCTGAAATGCGAAGTCGCGGCTCGCTGGTCATTCACGCCCCCAGTGGCTGCATGGACTTCTACAAAGATCATCCCGCCCGCAAACGCGCTGCCAGCTTTGAGAAAGCGGACAACCTGCCGGCTGAGATCACGCAGTGGTGCAAACAGATACCCGGCGAAGAGATGTCCGCCTATCCGATTGATCAGACAGACGGCGGCGAAGACGATCATCCCGTCCGCCATGCCGAATGGGAAGCGATCCTCAAAAAGGCTGGACGCAACCCTGCCCGTCCCTGGCAGCAGCAGACGCCTGCCCTCAAGATTGACAGCGAGCGCGATCTCATCAGCGACCGCGGCGACGAGATCTGGAACGCGCTGCAGGCCCGCGGTGTGAAGAACGTGGTGCTGCTGGGCGTGCACACCAATATGTGCGTTCTCGGCCGCCCGTTCGGTCTGCGGCAGATGGCACGCAACGGCATGAATGCGGTGCTGATGCGCGATATGACAGACACCATGTACAACCCCGCCCGGCGGCCTTATGTATCGCATTACCGGGGGACGGACCTGATTATTGAGCACATCGAAAAATATGTGGCGCCGACGATCACCAGCGACCAGATTGTCGCCGGTAAGGCCTTCACCTTTCAGTGGGACAAACCCACGCGTGTGGTGATCGCCATTGCAGAGCCTGAATACAAAACCTGGGACACGCTGCCCGCACTGGCCAAAAAAATCTGGACCACGCAGCGCGGCTATGAAGTCACCGTGCTGAAGGGCGATCCGCAGAAGCACAACATCGAGGGACTGACCGCGGCGCTGAAGGACGCCGATGTACTGGTGCTAAGTGTCCGGCGGCAGGCGCTGCCCGCCGACCAGCTTGGCGCCATCCGCAAACATCTGCAGGCAGGCAAACCGCTGCTGGCAATCCGCACTTCCAGCCACGCCTTCGACGCCCGAGGCAAAGGCCCCGAGGGTCATGCCGAGTGGCCCAAGTTCGACCCGGAAGTGCTGGGCGGCAACTACAAAGGCCACTATGGCCGCGGCATTGAAACCAAAGTCACCGCCGCGGAAGGCGCCGCGAAGCACCCGGTTCTGAAAGATGTGAAACTGCCATTCGCTTCGGGCGGTTCGCTCTACAAGGCGCAGCCGCTTGTCGCAGAAGCCACCGCCCTGCTGCACGGCGCCATTCCCGGCAAAGACGCCGAGCCGGTGGCGTGGACGCACATGTATGGCAAAGCCAAAGTGTTCTACACGTCGCTGGGACATGAGAGCGATTTCAAACAACCCGCGTTTGAAAAGCTGATGTGGAACGCGATGGAATGGATGCGCGAACTACCCAGCGATAAACCAGAAACAGCCGCGTTGCTGCCAGTGCTGAAATAGAGCGCCCGTTCACGGGCATTTCCGCTCCTTGCTCTTCGTAGATAACCACGGCGCACAAGCCCGCAGAAGCCTTACATTCGCCACAGCCGGAAAAATGCTCCGCACGCGCGGCGGCTGTTGGCGGCTTCCCGCCCCGCATCGCTTCACTGCGACCGGCGTGTCCTACACTTCACTGGCGTCCGCGCGTGGGCGCCCTTGTGTGTAGCGGCGAACTGGTTTTTGCGGAGCGATGTGATGAGTCTGGCCGAGTCTACCCTTGCTGGCGGCTTGCTCGCCGACCTGATGAGCGACGATACCTTCCGCCCTGCGGAGCCAAAGTCGATCGCCGAAACAGGTCTGACCGAGACCATCGTCGAATCGCTGATTCTGAAATACCTGGCCATGGTCGGCTCTTCGGCAGGCCGTGCGATTGCGGAAAAAATCTGCCTGCCCTTTGGCATTCTGGAAAACACGTTCCAGTCGCTGCGTCAGCGGCAGATTCTCGCTCACACCGGCGCCGCCCAGATGGGCGACTATTACTACACGCTTACCGAACAAGGTCGCGAACGCGCACGTAACGCCCTGCGGGCCTGTGCTTATGTCGGCCCGGCGCCCGTGCCGCTGGAAGATTATATTGTGTCGGTCGACGCGCAGACGATCCGCGCTGAATCGCCGCAGCGGGAGCAGCTTGAAAAAGGCTTCGCGAAGATTTCGGTCGAAGATACGCTGTTCGACACGCTCGGCCCGGCCATTAACTCCGGCGCCGGCATGTTCCTGTACGGTCAGCCGGGTAACGGCAAAACAACCTTAGCCAAATGTATCACTGCCTGTTACGGGCAGGACATCTGGATTCCGCACGCGCTGGTCGAAGACGGGCAGTTCATC
Source organism: Pirellulaceae bacterium (assembly GCA_965233625.1). Lineage (GTDB taxonomy): Bacteria > Planctomycetota > Planctomycetia > Pirellulales > Pirellulaceae. Next base: position 3,025,477 of record OZ247499.1, on the reverse strand, counting down.
AAGCTGTACGACGCGGCGTATCACGAGCGGCAGGAAACGCAACAGAGCACCATCCTGCGGTCTTCCAGCCACGACACCCGCTGGGTCAAGATCCGCCGCCCGACGGTCATCGTCGGTGGTGAACTGGTGATGGAAAACCTGGAGATGCGGCACGACCACCACAGCAACGTCAGCGAGGCGCCTTTGCAGCTCAAGAGCAACTGCGGCTGCCTGCTGATTGACGACTTCGGCCGTCAGCGGATGGAGCCGCAGGAACTGCTCAACCGCTGGATCGTACCGCTGGAAAACCGCATCGACTTCCTCACGCTGCCCAGCGGCAAAAAGATCCAGGTGCCCTTCGAGCAGCTCATCATCTTCTCGACCAACCTCGACCCGTCCGACCTGACCGACGACGCCTTCCTCCGCCGTATTCCTTACAAGGTTGAAGTCGGCGATCCGAACCGCAAAGAGTTCCACCTGCTGTTCCGCGTGTTTTCGAAAACCGTCGGCTGCGAGTACAAGCCGGAACTGGTCGACTACCTGATCGACACGCACTACCTGCCCCACAACCGCCCGTTACGCCGCTGCCAGCCCCGCGACATTCTCAGCCAGGTCCAGAACTACTGCACCTACCACGGCTACGAAGTGGAAATGCGCAAAGAGTATTTTGACAAGGCGGTCTCGACGTACTTCACCGTGGTCGCGGGCAATGACTGATTGTTTAAATGATCAGATTGACGGAAACGGCGAATTGCTGAAGGAAGATCCCCGACTGGGGCTAACTAGGGGCGAATACGTTTCCTAAATTTCTCTTAGGCCGTCGTCCTGAACCCAGCCAAAAACAGAAAAATCTGTCGGATGCGTTCGGGAGGCAGGAAGTACGACTGAGAAGATCTGATCACCTTGACGATAGAGATCGGAATACACGTCGATGAGAAAACCAATTCTATCTTCTAGCAAACTACAGCGTTCGCGTCCTGTAACACAGGCGACGAACAAACGCATTGGTGACGGCACCTGCAAAAGTTTGTACAGATCCCAAAGATAGTCACTCGTGTTAGATGTCGAATTCTCGGAAATCTCGTGCTGGGGATACGCTTCACTTTCAGCTGTGGCGAGCACTTCATAGGGGTCAACGGTTCCGCGAAAAACGGCTACATCCACCATGCACTCACACGGTTCATGCCGCGTGAATTTAAGGAGGCTAGGCTCCCCAGAGAATTCGAGCCGATTCGCATATATTGCCGGAACTGGGGTTTCACAGTCATGGATGGCACCAATTAGCCGATCGATGGTTAGCACTACCACCTTTTTCACACCAACTTGAGAAAGAGGAAAAGTTAAACCATTTTCGCTCACAACACCGCACAGTGTTTCTTTAACTTGTCGTGATTCGATCATCGCCGAAGGGCTCGGTGTCTTGCGTTTTTGTAGAATTGGACTCTACATACTTTTGTCATAAAAGGAGCGCATAAAAAAAAGCCCCTGGCTAACTCGAAATCCTAGGGGGGCGAAGGATTCCGTGGTTATCGCCAGGAGCGATGGGGTGGTCTACCGGTGCTCAGCATCCTGCCTGCAGCGGCTTTCCTTGGCTTTGGTGGAGGTCGGCGGATTTTACAGTCCCGGTCGCGAGCATCCTTGCCCGGATAGCAGAACCACGATCCGCAGAAGCCACGCGGTGCTGGCTTCCAGTGCGGATTCGTCCGCGTCGTCTCCCTACCGTAACAGCGTGACCTTTAAGAGCCCGTTACCACTTGATCGCGCCCCCGTTGGAGCAATCAGGCAAGGCGTAACAAAGTGTGACAACCATTCCGATGAGGCGAAAAGATATGTGATGTAGCTTACATGGTCAACACGGATTTCTAACAATTTCAGGGATTTCCCAGGGTTGTTAAATAAGCTCGCGGCGCTAGGCATCAAGGGCGGGAAATGATGCATTGCGGCGCCATCACAACGCTAGCAGGATGAAGTACAATCGGTATCGGAAGTTACGTGATCGCCTGCCAGAAAGCACGCCCTGCACATGCAGTCCCGCCAGACATTCTGCAACGCCGCAACTGCAAAAAGAAACATCACGCTGTTGATGTTTCTGATGCTATTTTCCGGTGGCCCAGTGTGGGCAGCGACGCCGGGCGACACGCTGCTGATCCGCTGCGATGCGGATGTCTATTGCCGCCCTGACGCAGATGCCCCGGTGTGCAGCGAGGCGTTCGCATGGAATCAGCTTTACATCGCCAGTGCGTCTCATAAACCGCACGCAGACTTCTACCCCGCCAGCCTCAAGCCAGGCGGCGTGCTGCTGGGCTGGGTGCGAAAAAGCGATGCCGCCGTCTGGCCCCACCGAGTCGCCGTGGGCGTGGCCACAGGCGTTCAGCAGGCGGAAGTGCACTGCACGGCAGATGATGTGAAGGCGCCGGCAGACAACTCCACGGCTGCCTGCTGGATGCAAAAGAGTAGCGACCCATTCCTGCCGGTCCTGCAGCCGGTGGAAACAGCGACCACCACCGATGCGCCGCTACGCGTGATGCGTATGCAACGCCGCTTCGCCACGCCCCCAACCGCAGCCCCTAGTGAAACCGCGCCGCGTGACCCGGCCGCCATCCTGCCGCCGTTTCAACACGCCGCCTTCGAGCCAAGCCGCGTGCCTGTGCTACCCGCGCTGCTAGACGTGGTGTTTGTCATTCAGGCCGGTCAGCCTCACAAGACCATCCGCGCCATCGGCTCCGCTGTTGAAGCCTGGCTGCCCAAGTCCAGGCAGACGGTGGACGCCCGGATTGGCATCGCCGTGATTGGATCGGATGGGCGAAACGCACCGCTGCTTTACTCTTTGAACCTGACACCGCAGGAATTCACCACCGCCTGCAAAACGCACAACAGCAGCGAAGAACCACCCGCCCCTGTGGCGTCCAGCGCCACCGGGCCGGCAATGGCGGTTCTTACCTCGCTCCAGCAGATCACCGCCCAGGCAGCCTGGCGCGAATCTTCACGCCGTCACATCGTGCTGCTGGCGCCGGACAAAGATGCTGCTTCCTGTGACAAGAAGAACGCAGTAGACGATGCCGCCGCCACAGCGGTGCTGAATGCTTTGCAGCCGGAGGCAGGCAGCGACATTACACTTCACATCGCAACGACCAAAGAACTCTGCGGGGTGCCAACCTTACAACTTACCGCGGGCAACAACACGCCGGGTACGTTCCGCAAATACCGCGGCGGGGTGCTTACAGAACTGTTATCGGAATTAACCAGCGGCCTTAACCGCCAGCCGCCGTTTCCGCCCGCCATCTACGCCGTCTCGGCGCCCGCGGCTGTTGCTGCCGCGTTGCCACCGCTGCGACAGGCGCCGCCCTGGTCGCCGCGGTACACGTCCACGCAGACTGCCGACACAACTTCGCCCGGCAAAGGTTACATCGCGCGTGCTTCGCGGACGCAGTCTTCTTCGTTCGAAGCGTACGTGCTGGTGGAGCATCGTGAACTGACGATGTTCGCCTCGTATCTGGAATTCACCGTCAACGGTCTACGGCGCCTCGACAGCGGTTCGGAAGAGGTCGCACGCACATTGGCCAACATGCAGCGGTTTGAAGTGAATCTGTTTTACGGGCGGCCGTTGTCTTCACCCGCCGCCGGACCATCGGGCTTCGCCGCAGAGCTAGAGGCGTTACCCGTGAAGACGCGTGTACTTTCAGCCACAGCCGCCCGGCTCGCCAGCATGTCTCAGACGGACTATTCCAACTGGATCAAACAGGCCGCCCGCTGCCAGACCGCGATCCGCAAACTGCTGGACAACAAAAGCGCCTGGTCCGCCGAAGGCGCCTATGGCTGGCTGCCGGTCAGCGATCTGCCGTAACTTGCCTATCCGTAACTTGCCTACCACGGTGCAAAGCGACGCTGCCGCTTGTAACATATAAAGACAAGCATGAAATTTACCCTTCAGACCACCTGATCTCTCGCTCGCGATACCGCGAAAGCAGGGCCGATGTCGAATACCGAAAACGCAACCACCTCCGCTGCCGGCGAAGCGCCCGCCTGGAAGTCGCCACAGGCCGTGCTGCACGTGAAGAATCTGCACCATGAACTGGTCAACAAAAAATACCTGAGCATGTGGGGCAACAAGAAAGCCGAAGTCCCCGCAAGCGACATGTACACCGTTGAGGTGGAAGAACTGCAACTGCCACGCGGTGAATTCGTCGCCATCCTCGGCAGCAGTGGTTGCGGCAAAACAACGCTGCTCACCATCCTGGGCCTCGCCCGCCAGCCCTGGCGCCTGACCAAAGGCAAGCCGGTCGAGGTGTTTGACATCTACGAAGAGAAGCCCGGTCAGGAAGAACTGGCCATCAACAACCTGGTGAACATCTTCGAGAAATCGGACTCGGCCACCATCGAAGATCTTCGCCGCCGGCTGCTTGGCTTCTGCCTGCAAAGCGGGGAACTGCTTTCAACTCTCACCGTTCAGCAGAATGTTGAAATGCCGATGCGGCTGAACCAGTGGGACGAAGCCAAGATCGAAGCCCGCGTCAAAGAAGTCCTCTCCGGCCTCAGCGGCGATATGAAGCCCGATGACGATGCGAAGGGCAAGAAGAAAAAGGGCAAAGAAGAAGACGGTCCGGAACTATGGGTCCGCCGCAAATCGCTGCCGGGTGAGCTTTCGGGCGGTCAGGCGCAGCGTGTGGCACTCGCGCGGGCCATCGGCCATAAGCCGGAGATATTGTTCCTGGACGAACCAACCGGCAGCCTCGATCCGAACAAAGCCCGCTCTGCTTTAGAGACGCTCGCCAAGCTGCAAAAAGATGAGCAGGTGACCGTCGTCATGATTACGCACAACCCGGAACTGGCCCACGACTTCGCCGGCTATATGATTCACATGTATTCGCCGGAAGAAGGACGCGGCGGCATCGAACGCCTGGAGCGTAAAGACCCGGAGACCGGCCAGTGGTTCGAGACAACTGCCGACTGGCTGCCCAAAAAATAAACGTCGCTGGCAACCGTGCAAAACAACAGCGGACGAACCAACAGGCAAGGAACACGTGATGAATCTGGTCTGGTATTACCTGCGAATTGGCTTTCAGGATGCCTGGCGCGCCGGTGGCGTTCTACTGGCGAACGTCGCCATTGTGGCGGGCATCTGCCTCCCCATTTTTCTGCTGCTTGGTCTGAAACGCGGCCTGGTCACGCAGTTCCGTAGCGACATTCAGAAAAGCCCGACCGCCCGTCAGATTGAAGCCCATCTTGGCTCGGCTGGCGCCCATCTGCGGTTCACCAACAGCTACGAGAAGAAGCTGCAGGAAGAAGTGCCGGGCGTCGCCCTGGTCGTGCCGCAGATCACGCTGAACGGCTGGGCCGCCAATGGCGACAAGGAAACCGAATCCACTTTCGCGTGCACCAAGCCGGGCGACCCGTTCCTGGCGTTTTACGGCGCCGATGTGCTGGAGGATGGCGACCGCGGCGTGGTGATGTCGAAGGCCGTCGCCGACGAGCTTGGCATCGAGTACGAAGAACTGCCCAACAACCGCTACAAAGTGGACGAAGACGCCGTCATTACGCTCAAGGTGATGCGTGGCGGCGATGATGAAAAACACGAACTGCAAACGCCTGTCCGCGCCGTGTTCGCCACCAGCGATAAAACGCTCAAGGGGCTTTATCTAGACCGGCAGATGATGGACTGGCTGGAAGACTTCAAAAAAGGCCGCTCGGTGCAGGCGCTGGGTCTGAAAGGTTTTGCCGACGCGGTGAAGGCGGAGTACGACGGCTACGTTTCGTTCTCGAAGTATCAGTTCTCGCCCACCGACTTCACCCGGCTGAAGGCCCGCGGTCTGACCGCCGTTCCGCTGGAAGAATCTGAACGCAAAGACAAAGAGCAGTTGCGTTCACTCTACGGTCTGCTCAAGCCGCACGACCTGTACGTGTACTGGATTGGCGCCAGCCTTTCGACCAGCGATGGCAACGCCACCGTGACCATCGAAGCTGACGATGTGGAATCGATCACAGAGCCTGACGATCGCGTGCTGCCATGGGCTACGCCGCGAAAGATGAATGTCAACGGCAAGCTGCACGACGTGGTGGGCATCACCCTCAACGCGCGCTGGCTGAAAGGCTACTTCCGCAACACTTCGACCAGAATGAAGGACGAAGTGCGTGATTTCGGCGGCACCGTGCTCCGCAACGAAATGGCCGTCATGCTGCCGATGGATGCTTCCACCGTCCCCGTTCCCGCGCAGCCGCCGGCGCCCCTGGACGATCCACCCGCCGACGAGAAAGAAGACCCGGCCGGCAGCAAGCCGCCCGCCGATCCAGAGCCAGAACCGTTCGATCCCACGCTGCCGCCCGGCGCTCCAGGCGATCCGCCGCCCGCTGCACCAGCAACGCCCAAGGTCGCCTACGACGAACCGCCCGAACCGCCCCTCCCGCCAGATCCACTGGCTCCAGGTGATGAACCGCCAGAGCCGCCCGAATTATGGCCTCGGGGCGAAAAAACCGCGACGCTGCTGCTGAGCGTCGTCAACATGGTGATGGACGCCGGCGCCGGCGTCGAGCAGACCATCGAAGGCATCGCCGCGAACATCCCCGCCGATCCACCGGCCGACGTTCCCAAAGAAGGACTGCCGCCGACCGTGTCGCTGAAGGTCGCCGACAAACAGTACGCGTCGCTGACCCTGGAACCACTCCGCAGCGGCACCCTTTCGCTCCGCAACCGCCCGCTCTGGCAGCCAATGGTGAAGGAATTCGGCACGGACATCCTCGCGATGCTCAACACGCTGGAAGAATACACCCGCCCGCTACCAGAACCAGAAAAGCCAGAGCCTGCGGCTGAACCAAAACCTGCTGAACCTCCCGCAGAGGCAGCGCCAGCGACTCCGCCGCAGCCCGCTGACAAAGAACCGGCGGATGCAGCCGCCCCCAAGGAAGACGAAAAGAAAGCAGAACCCGCTGCGGATGCAGCCGCAGCACCTGCGCCCGCAGAACCTGCCGCACCACCCGCTGCCGCAGAGCCTGCCAAAGAACCTGCCGCCGCGCCGAAGGCGGAGGAAAAGCCAGCAGAAAAACCCGCGGAGCCGCCTAAACCAGCGAAGCCGTGGAAGCTGGAGGATTCGCTGATTTATCAGGTTGCCGGTTCGGTTGACGACATGCAGTTCTATCCCGGCAATCCGCCCGTCGCGGTTGTGCCTGCCCGGTTGGCAGCGCACCTTGCCCGCGAGAAGGAGGGCCACCTGCGGTACGATCCGTTGCTGAATCGCTTTGCGGCGGCAACTTCAGAAAATCACTTCACTGTGGCCCGCGTTTATGCCGACGATCTAAACGATGTCCCGGAAGTAGACGATTATTTCCGTGAGAAAGGCTACGGCACCATTTCTTCCCGCACCCGCGTTGAAGAAATGCAGGGCTACGTCGATACGCTGGATGTGCTGATCTTCGTCGTGCTGTGCGGTGTGCTGGGCTTTGGCGCCGTCACGGTGCTGTTTGTCTTCTGGGATGTGACAGTACGAAAGCGTGGCGCCATAGGCATCATGCGGATTATGGGAATGCCGCCGATGGGCGTTCTTCTCATCACGTTCGTACGGGCGTCGGTGGTCGGTCTGATAGGTGCACTGACAACGCTAGCACTGGGCCTGTTGCTGATGTTCCTGTTGAATACGTTTACCACGGCGAGTTGCATCCCCGGCTACCTCGATGCGGTCTGGATTCTGGCGGGATCGTTTTTCTGCTGTTTCCTCGGTGTCGCATTCCCGGCATACTACGCAGCAGTATGGCTTGATCCGGTCGATGCCATCTTCGCATCGAAACTGCAATAGAGTATCCGCCAGCATTGCAGGCGCCGGAAGATAGCGTCGCAGACTGGTAGCTATGAGAGCGACTCCAAGACTGTCCATGCGGCGGGAGACAACGGTATGACAACCCACCCGCCCGCTTCTGGCAGTTCTATCCTGCAAAGCACCACGCTTGTACGCGTAACGCGCATCCTGATTTTCACCGGCATGGCCGTCGCCGCCAGCGTGCTGCTCTATAACGCCGCGCGGGAAAACGGGCTGGGCGATTACCTGGTGGCACTCACGCCACAGCAACCCGGCAAAGCAGAACCCTCCAGCCAGAAGCCCGCCGGACAGCAACGGGGCACACCCGTTCAGCAACATAAACCGGCGCCGGTTACTGCAACCCAGCCGGCCGTGACTTCGCCCGATGCGATCGTCACCGCCATGCGTTCGCCACTACCTGCAGTTGCCAGTCCGACACCCGGTTCGCACCCCATGCATCCATTGCAGGTTGCCATGCAGAATCAACCCGGCACTGGTCCGGCAACGCCCACCCCCACAGGCAACGGGCAACCCGCCGCGGCACAGCCCGCCCCGGCGCAGCCTGCAGAGTCGCCCGCCGCGGGTGAACTGGTGCGGCTCCGCGAAGCTTTGAAACAGGCCAACGCCGCCCTGGCAACTTACGAACGCAAACACGCCGAATACGAACGGCAGCGTCAGGCCGCCAATGCCGGTCCGCAGGCGCTTCAGCAGCAGGTGCAGGCCGCCCAGACTGCCGAACGACTGGCTTCGATGAAGATGCAGTGGTACCGCTACTGGTACGACACCATGATGAACGGTCAGATCAAACTGCCCCTGGCCGAACCAGGCGGCGTCAGTCTCGACCTGATCTACGCCCCGCCGTCGCCCATCCAGGGCTTCCGCATGGGCCGCACCAACGAAGAACGCGTGGCAGCCAACTCCGCCACCAACGGCTTGCTGCACGACAACTCGTTCCCCGCCCACACCAGATATATGGCCACCGGCTTCTTCATCGGCCGCAACGAAGTCAGCAACGCGCAGTATTACGAATACCTTAAGTCCAGCGGCGCCGACGAACCCACCCAGCGGCAGTGGGCCACGCTCGCCCAGCAGCACCCGGAAAAACCCGCCGTGAAGGTCAACTGGCAGGAAGCCCGCAACTTCTGCCAATGGTTGGGCGCCAAGCATCGTTTGAATATCCGGCTGCCAACGGAAGTGGAATGGGAGTACGTCGCCCGCGGACCGTACGCCCCTCGCTTCGCCAAAGTGCAGTCGCCCTCGAAGCACAAACCACGCACCGTCGCGCAAGGCGCCGAGGCAGTCGCGGCGCCGACGGAAGATTTCTCCTGGCTTTCCGTACAACGCATGAGCGGCAATGTCAGTGAATGGTGCACCGACCTGTTTGAGGAAGAGGCGTACGCCAAGCTGACCAAAGCCGCTGCGGCTAATCCCGCGCTGCTGGCTTACCGCCCGGTGGCAATTCCACCCGGCTGGAATCACGCTTTGTCGGCAGGCAACCGTCGCAGCGTCCGTGGCGGCGCGTTCGGCGAATCGGCCGTTAACTGCGAAGCTGCCAGCCGCCGCTGGAAAACAGAAACCACCCGCCGTGACTTCATCGGCTTCCGCGTGGTGCTTGTCCCCGATGTGCCGAAGCCGTAGGCGCAAACGATGTGGCGACGGCATTTTCTGATATACGCCCTGTATCTATTCTCAGGCGCCGCGGCGCTGGTTTACGAGATATCTTGGTCGCGGCAGACCGGGTTGATGTTCGGGCACACCAGCCAGTCAGCCAGTCTGGTGCTGGCGGCGTATTTCGCCGGGATGGCGGCAGGCTATCTGGCTGGCAGCAGGTTCCCCGCAAACTGGTCGCCGCTGTGGGGCTATGGTGTGGCGGAAATCGTTGCCGGTCTCTGGGCCCTCGCGGCGCCAACGCTGGGCGACTGGCTTTCGGAAGGTTCGCCCCTAACGCCCTGGCTGCATGCAGACGGCGCGATAGGCAGCGCGATCCGCGCCGTTTTCTGTTTCGCCTTTCTCCTGCCCGCCACCGTTGCGCTGGGCGCCACCTTACCGCTGGTGGCGCGGGCGTTACAGACGGGCGAAGATCATAACGTCCGCCTGACGGTTGCGTATTCGCTGAATACGTTAGGCGCCTTTACCGGCGTTGTTGTCGCCACCTTCTTTCTGTTGATGATCTGCGGTGTGCGTGGCAGCAGCTACCTGGCAGCCGCGGTTTCGATTCTCTGTGGCGTGGTCGCATGCATCGCATCTCCGCAATTCCGTAGTGACGCGAAATCGTCACAAGTGTCAGAAGATGGCGCCAAGGTTCAGCCGCGTTCATTCCCGCAGGCATTTCCGCAGGCGATCAGCTGGATGCTTGTAGCGGCTGTATCTGGCTGGTTCACCTTGGGACTGGAAGTGCTAAATACGCGGATGTTTTCGCTGGTGTTTCACAACAGCACGTACACCTTCGGCGCCGTCGTGGCGATATTTCTCGCCGGTCTAGCCATCGGCGCGCGGCTGACGCCGCTGGTAAGAAGGTGGTTGTCGCCGCGGGCGATTGCTGTTTCCGCCAGTCTGCTGGGCGGGTTGCTGGTGGCGTTTTCGCCGCTGCTGTTCCTTCAGTTGACGGACCTGGATTACTTCCGCTACGGCGAAACATTTTCGATGTATATCGCCGGCGCCCTGGCGCTGGTCGCCGCCGTCACTCTGGCGCCCGCGGTGCTGCTGGGCATGATTCTCCCGGCAGCTTTTATGGCGGCGCCGCCGGAAGAAGCAAGTCGCTGGAGCGGCCGGTTGGCAGCGGTCAACACGCTGTCCGCCGCAGCAGGCGCCGCCGCGGCAAGTTTTCTGCTGGTGCCCGCCGTTGGTCTATGGTGGTCCGTGGCAGTCATCGCAGCTGCGTTCGCCCTCCTGCCGCTGCTGTTTCTTCCGGTGCGGGAATTTAACGCCAAAGCCGTCACAGGCTGGCTGGTGACCGCGTTCGTCATTCTGGCAGTAGCATCCGGCGCGGCGGTTCATGCACGGCAACGGTCGCTGGAAATTCCTGCGGGCGAAACTTTATTGAAGCGGTGGGAAACCTCTTACGGCTGGATCGACGTCATCCGCATCGAGAAGAACGGTTCGCTGGAAGTCTGTCAGAATCTGCACTACCGCTTTGGCGGCACGGGGCCCGAACGCCGGCGCGAATTGCGGCAGGGACACCTTCCACTTCTGCTCCATCCGGCGCCGGAAAAGGTCGCCTTTCTGGGGCTGGGAACCGGCGTAACACCGTCAGCCGCGTTGTATCATCCGCGGGTGCAGCAGACCAGCATCGCGGAACTGATTCCCGGCGCCGTCGCCGCCGCGCGGTTTATTAAAGAAGGAAACTCAAACGTCGTCGATGATGCCCGCGTGCAGATGCACGAGAACGACGCCCGGCACTATTTGACGCGGACGGATGAGCGGTTCGACGTGATCTGTTCCGACCTGTTTGTGCCGTGGGAAAGCCGCACCGGCTATCTGTACACGGTCGAGCATTTCCAGACGGCGCGGCAGCGGCTGCGGCCCGGCGGCGTGTTCTGTCAGTGGCTGGCGCTGTATCAGACCGGAGCGGGAGAGTTTGAAGCTATTGCCGCCAGCCTCAAGAAGGTGTTTCCGCACGTCACACTGTGGTGGGGCCGGATGAACGTGCGGCGCCCGATTTTAGCGCTCATCGGTTCAGAACAGCCGCTATCGGTCAACGCAGAAGTACTCAACCAGCGGCTTGAAGCTCTCAACCAGCGGGTAGAGCTGCAAGACACATCGCTACGCAGCAGCGGCGACATGCTCAGCCGTTATGCCGGCGACTGGCCCGATGAAAAAGGCGCCACGCTGAACACGGACGAGTTCCCCGTGGTTGAATTCCGCAATCCGGTTTCGCACCGCAACCGCCAACTGCTCAGCCGCGATACATTTCTTGAATACTGGCGCAACAGGCTCAGCCAGCTTCCACGCCGCGATCTACGAGTGTCGGATCTTTCAGAGAAGGACGCCGCAACCTTCAACTCGGCGGTGGCCTGGCAACGTCTGATGTTCAGCGGCGGGTAACGGCTACTACGGCCCTTCTTCAGACAGCACGGGTTCCGCGCCTGTTGGTTCTTCGCTGGTCGGCGTTGTTCGTAATTCGGTGGGTGTCACCGGGCCGCTGTCGCCGCCGCAACCTGTCAGCACGGGTAGGGAGCAAAAGACGAGAAATAAGAATGCAAGATGATACGACTTCATTAGGTGACTTCCTCGCCAGAGTTCGAGTGGTTCGTTGGCAGAAAGTTACCGGTCAGAAATAAATATCGCGCGAACAGTATGTGAATATCGCGTGAAGACTCAGCCACCACTCTATTTGGCGATGGGACTGGCAAGCGGGCGTAGAAGTGCCCCGCAGAATCGTTCGTTGGTATCGTGCCGCGGCTTTGCTGGCGTGAAGACCGCGAAGGCTGTGACGGGCGAAGCAGCTGGACCCGTCAGCCTTCCTCAGCACGACGATTGGCGTTTGCCTAGTCGCTGCCGCCGATGTCGTCGTCGAAAGCGGCGAAGATCAGTTCGTTCTCAGCCTTTTCATGGGCGTCGAACACATCGCGGAACGCTTTGTATTCAGCCACCACGCGGCTGACGTTCGGGGCGGCGGGTTCGTGGTACAGCAGACGCTCGGCGTTTTCGACCACATCGCAGATGTGCATATACAACTTCTGATGTTCCGCCTTCAGGGCAATCGCAAGATCGCCCAGCCGCGGCGCCACTTCGATGGCGTCGTCCACATAGCCGAAAGACTCTTCCAGCACAAAATGAATCGCCAGCTGGTCGCGAAGATTCGCAAGCACTTCGACCAGTTCTTTGTAACTGGCGCGGCTGGCCGTGGGTAGATGAAACGCCTCCTCCGCCCTTTCTAAAATCGCGCGAAGCTCCAGGTTATCGGCCTTGATTTCCTGAAGGAATGCGGCGTTGACGGAGACAGTGCGGGTTGCACTCGCCATAACGTACTCCCTTCTAAACATCCAGAAAAGGAACCTGCCGGGTTGAGTTGACAGGGCGCGAATGAATGTCGTTCGCTGCTTCAGTCTAATCCCGCCGCCGAGTTATTGTCAAAGAAATTCCACCTCCGTCAGCCACGCATTCTGGTCATCCATAAGGCGTCTGCGATCGGTTCAATTTTTTATGGAACTAAAGAAAGCTGCGGCCCGTCAGAGCCTACACACCCGCGGTTTCTGGCACGGAGCAGACCGCAGAGCACAATCTGTTGCAGGAGAAGAAGATATGTTGAAAGTAGCCAGGTGGACGAGTGGAGGTGCGGTGGCCGTTATCGCAGCGGGTGTCGCGATCTGGGGGGCCTTTGCCGCCGAACCGCCCGCGCAGAAACCGCAGGCCAATAACACGCAGCCGGCCAGCCCGCTAACATTAAAACTCGGCGGCGCCGAGCGTTACAGCACCTATGTAAGCACCAGTAAGCAGGTCTACAAACCGGGCGAAACGATGTTCACCCGCGTGTTGATGCTGCACCACGCTTCGCACAAGCCTGCCAGCCAGCAGCCAGCCGCCTTCGTGGAAATTAAAGGACCCAAAGGCGATGTTGTGGCAGCGGGCGCCACCAGGGTCGAAGACGGCGCGGCAGGATTCTCCTGGACGATTCCCGCAGAGCAAAGCGGTGGCGAGTACACGCTGAAGGTCACGCACGGCTCCACCGGCAACCCGCCTGCCGAACGCAAATTCGAGATCCGCGCGTATCGCGCTCCGCGGCTTAAGACGCAGATCAAATTCATCCGCGATGGCTATGGGCCAGGGGACGAAGTGGCCGCCCGCCTGGAAGTCTTCCGTGCTGAAGGCGGCGCACCAGCCGGCGCCAATGTGACCGTGATTGCCAGGGTGGATGGCGCCGAAGTGCACCGCGGAAAAACAACTGTCGATACCAAAGGTAATTGCCTAGCCCGGTTCACGCTGCCCGCAGCGATACAACGCGGCGAAGGCACGCTGGCCATGGTGATTGAAGATGGCGGCGTGGTCGAAACGGCCTCGAAGACCATCCCCATTCTGCTGCAGACGGTGGACCTGAAGATGTACCCCGAGGGCGGCGATCTGGTCGCCGGACTCGAAAACCGCGTCTACTTCGAGGCCTTCACGCCAGCGAAGAAACCCGCCGATCTGGCAGGTGTTGTCGTCAGCAAGAACGGAAAAGAAGTCGCCACCTTCAAGAGTGAACACGAAGGCCGCGGCCGGTTTGTCTTCACACCTCAAAAGGGCGAAAGCTACGAACTCAAGATCACGCAGCCTGCGGGCATCGCCACACGCTACCCGTTGCCGGACGCGAAGGAATCGGGCGTTGTACTCACCAGCCTCAGCGATACTGCCAATGAAAAGGGCATGCTGTTTTTCAACGTCACGGCGACCGAAAGCGGCAAGTACGACTTCTGGATCAGCCGTCGCGAGATGCAGGAAACCTCGACGCGGCTGGATCTGAAAGCTGGCGAAACCTTCCGCATGCCAATGCCCACGGGCGACTTCGATGGTGTGATGCGGGCCACGATCCGCACCACGCAAGGTCAGCCCCTGGCTGAACGGCTGGTCTTTGTCCCACCGCGCGAACAGGTCAAGATCGAGATCGAAGCGGATGCCAAGCAGTACACACCCGGCGGCCGGGCCAAGCTGAAAATCAGAACGACGACTGCTGATGGAAAACCTGTCAGCGCTGTGGTCGGACTCAACGTGACTGACGATAGCGTGCTGGAAATGATCGACCGTCGCGAGCAATCGCCCAGCTTGCCCGTGATGGTGCTGCTGGAAGATGAGGTGCAGGATCTGGCCGACGCGCACGTTTACCTCGACCCCAACAACGAGAAGGCGCCGCTGGCGGTGGACCTGCTGCTTGGTGTACAGGGATGGCGCCGCTTCGCTTACTTCAAACTCGACAAGTTTATTGCGACACATGGCGACGACGCCCGCCGGGCGCTGGCTTTCCGCCGCACCACCTGGCGTGAACTTGAAAAGTTCAACAAAAAGCGCCGGTTTTTCAATAACTTGAATGGCGCCATCAAGGCTCCGCAGGCGGAGGCAGACTTTGGCCGGGTTGAGCAGAAGGCAGCCGCCCCCGCACCAGCGATGCCCAAGGGCGAAGCCGCAGTTGCGGGCAAGAATGTGCCCGGGGCAGGTCAGCAGCAAGGCCAGGCAGGTGATGGACAGGAGGCTCCAGAAGAAGATCGTCGCCAGGGCCGCGAAGATGCCGGGAATAAAGACGCCGCGCCGCAACGACGCCTTGCCGATGAAAAGCCGCGTGCTGCTGCGAAACGCCCTGCGTTTGCTCAAGATGAGCTGCAGGAGGCACTGCGGCAGGCTGACCGGGAAGAAGACGCCGAAGAGTTCAGGCTGGAAGCAGCCTCCCGCGTGCGGCGTGATGACTTTGTGGCGGTGCGTGTTTACGCGCATGAAGTGCGTGCGGGGCGGCAGGCTGGTGAGCGGGTGGACTTTACGGAGACGCTGTTCTGGCATGCTGGTCTGAAGACCGATGCCAAGGGCGAAGCGACCGTGGAGTTCGGTCTGAATGATTCGGTCACCAGCTTCAAGGTGCAGGCCGATGCGTTCTCCGCTGCCGGGGCATTGGGCGCCGGGAGTGTGAAGATTGAATCGGTCGAGCCGTTCTACCTGGAACCGAAGCTGCCGCTGGAAGTCACCGCGGGCGATCAGGTGGATCTGCCTGTGGCGGTCGTGAATGCGACGGATGCCGCGCTGGCAGGCGGTCAGTTGACCGTGACAGCTGGCCCCGAGTTTCAACTGGCGACAGGTCAACTGCCGGTAACACTGGCCGCAGGTGAACGGGGCCGCAAGCTGGTTCGCCTCACGGCGCAGCCGCATAACGGACCGGCAGCGTTGACGCTCCGCGGTTCGGCAGGACCATATTCTGACAGTGTGACACGGTCTGTCACCGTGGTGCCGCGTGGCTTCCCGATCGAAGACGGTCGCGGCGGGTTGATCTCGCCCGGTGATATGGTGACGCAGGAGATTACTGTTCCTGAAGATTACGTCGCCGGCAGCATGAAGTCGCGGGTGGTGGTGTATCCAACCCCGCTGGCCAGCATGAACGAAGCTCTCGCGCGGCTCATCCGCGAACCGTACGGCTGCTTTGAACAGACCAGTTCTTCGACCTATCCGCTGGTCATGGCGCAGCAGTACTTCAAATCGCATCAGGGTGTCGATCCGGCAATGATCGAGCGCAGCGCCGCGCTGCTGGACAAAGGCTATAACCGCCTGATTGGCTTCGAATGCAAGAGCGGCGGCTTCGAGTGGTTCGGCGCCGATCCCGGACACGACGCCCTGACGGCCTACGGCCTGCTGGAGTTCACCGACATGGCGAAGGTGTCACATGTTGACACTGCGATGCTCGACCGCACCCGCAAGTGGCTGCTCAGCCAGCGGGACGGTAAGGGCGGCTACAAGCGGCAGACGCACACGCTGCACACGTGGCTGGCCGAGCCGGAGGTGCAGTACACCTACGACACCTGGGCGCTGCTGGAAGCCGGCGTCGATGCCGACATGAGCCGCGAAGTGAAGTGGGTCCGCGACACCGCGGAGAAGACCCAGAACACGTACGTGATGGCCCTGGCCGCCAACGTGCTGGGCCGCGCCGGCGATAAAGATGGCGAGAACCACATGCTGGATAAACTCGCTGGTAAGCAGCAGGAAGATGGTTCGCTGTCCGGCGCCACGGTGTCGGTCGTGGGCAGTGGTGGCGACGCGCTGAAGGTGGAAACAACGGCGCTGGCTGTTTCGGCCTGGCTGAACAATCCTTCCTATGCGGCGAACGTCGAGAAGTCGATCCAGTTCCTGGCCGAAACCTGCAAGGCGGGCCGTTTCGGCAGCACGCAATCGACCGTCCTCGCCCTTCGCGCCATCGTCGCATACGACGCCAGCCGCGCGAAACCAAAGGCGCCGGGCACGTTGCAACTGCTGGTCGATGGCGAACCTGTCGGCAAACCTATCGCCTTCACGGCAGACACCAAGGGCGCCATCGAGTTGCCTGCGATTGACACACTTCTGTCACCGGGTTCGCACAAGGTGCAGGTGCAGATGACCGGCGGTTCGCAGATGCCTTATAGCATCGCCGTCGATTACCACCGCGAACAGCCTGAGACTTCGGAAGCTTGCAAGCTGCACATGCAGGTCAAGCTGACGGAGACCAAGCTGATCGAAGGCGGCGCCACCGAAGCGATGGTGACAGTCGTTAACCGTACCAACGAAGACCTGCCTACACCGACGGCCATCATCGGCATCCCGGGCGGTCTGGAAGTGCGGCACGATCAGCTCAAAGAACTGGTCAAGTCCGGCAAGATCGCCGCCTATGAAGTGCTCGGCCGCGAAGTCGTACTGTACTGGCGGACCCTGGCGAAAGAAGAACGCACCAGCTTCCCGCTGAGCCTGGTCGCCGCCATCCCTGGCAAGTACACCGCCCCGGCCAGCCGCGCGTACCTGTACTACACCGACGAGCACAAACACTGGACCCCCGCCCTGACCGCCGAGATCACCGCCCGGTAGCAGTCGCGTTGTCCAGAGGCTCGAAAACCCGTTCCTTCACACGCCAGCGTTTCGCGACGCTGGCGTTTTTCTGTTGTATTTCTGCTGGTATTAACGGTTGAAGGGGTATCGCGCACGTGAGGCGGTTTGCCGTAATCCGCCTGCGGAACGAAAGGCTTGGGTATTCCTTGTTTCGACTTCATAGGGCAGATAAGATTGTGATGACTACTCACACTCTGGAATTAGCATGAACATCACCCTTCTTCGAGAAGAAGACGGTCTGAAATTCGTAGAGATCTCTGGCTCTGTAGATCAGCAGCAGGTTTCTCCGTTTAACGATCCGCTTGCCGACGCCCTGGGCGAAGACATCTACTCCAGTTTTGTCCTGATGGATATGACCCGTGCGACCAGTCTGGATTCAAGCGGTGTCGGCTGGTTTCTGGGCTGCCATAAGCGGTTCCGCGAGAATGGCGGCAAGATGGTGCTACATTCAATGACGACCATCGTCGGCAACACGCTGCGTGTGCTCAACATGCACATGGTGTTCAAGATAGAACCAACCGAGAAAGCCGCGGTTGAACTGGCGGAAAAACTCCGTTCAGAAAACAACGAATAACGGACGCCCTAGAAAAAAGTAACCACGCAAAGGGCGGTCCGTTCCGCATCTCCGCGGACCTGCCGTTTCCGGCGAATCGAATTATTTGGATGAGGATACAATTGCGCAATGAGTAACGGCCGGATGTTTGACTTCCCTTCGGAAGACCTGGTGAACATGGAGGCCGACCAGGCTGTGCAGTTGTTGCTGACGCATGCTTCAGATACCGAAGCAAGCGACGTCTTCATTCATAGCGATCGCGAAGTCACAGATATCTGTGTCCGCCGCCTGGGCGTGGTGCAGCGTATTGCCGTGCTTCCGGCGGACAAAGGCCGCGCGATTATCAACTACCTGAAGGTCGTGGCCGGGATGAACCTGTCGGAAAGCCGCCGCCCGATGGATGGCCGCTGGGTGACGGAACTGGGTGACCGCCGGCTGGATCTGCGTATCAACACGCTTGCCACACTGTTTGGCGAAGATGTGACGCTGCGGCTGTGGGACCGCGCCGCGGGCCTGCGGAACATCGGCGAACTCGGCATGACGGAAGAAGGACTTTCGACCCTCACCGCCATGCTGAACAACCCCAGCGGCTTGCTGCTGGTAACAGGGCCGACCGGCACAGGGAAGACGACCACGCTTTACGCCTGCCTACGTTATCTTTCCGACGGAACACGCAAGATCAGCGCGCTGGAAGATCCGGTGGAATTTGCATTGCCCGGCGTACGGCAGTCGCAGGTGAACTACAAGATTGGCCTCGACTTCCCGGAACTGCTGCGAAGCGTTCTGCGGCAGGCGCCCGATGTAATTATGCTGGGCGAAATCCGCGACGAAGAAACCGCCAAAACAGCCGTCCGCGCGGCCAACAGCGGGCATCTGGTGCTGGCGACGTTGCACGCACCGTCGGCAGCGTCCGCCGTGCAGAGCATGTTTGCGCTCGACACCAACCCTTACTTCCTATCGAGCAGTCTGCTGGGCGTTATCGCGCAGCGTCTGGTGCGGACGTTATGTCCTGATTGCCGCGTGGGATACGACATCACCGAGGCGCCGGAAACCTTTGCCGCCGTGCGTGAACTTCTGAAGCCGGGCGAAGGAGAATCGATTTACGGTCCCATCGGCTGCGACAAGTGCCACGAAATTGGCTACGCGGGCCGCACCGGACTGTTCGAAATTCTACCGCTGACAACGGGCATCCGCCGCCTGGTCGCGCAGGCAAGCCCGACCGACGCCATCGAAAAGGCCGCCATCGCCGCCGGCATGATCGAATTCCACCGCCGGGCGCTGGTCTGCGTAGCACGGGGCATCACCAGCACCGAAGAGATCCTGCGCGACGTCCCGCCGGAATATCTGGGCCTGGCGGATTAGCTGCGTGGTGGTGCTGCCATCGCGAATCTTGCGATGTGACTTATCTAAGACCCCGTAGGTCAGGCGCCTGCCTGACGGTGGTTGGGGTGGACGCCGTTTCGTCGGCAGGCGGGCGCCTGCCCTACGGGTTGTGTGTTGATTCATTGATGCTACTGCGACACGTTGCGG
The DNA here is from genome assembly GCA_965233625.1 of Pirellulaceae bacterium. Lineage (GTDB taxonomy): Bacteria > Planctomycetota > Planctomycetia > Pirellulales > Pirellulaceae. The sequence continues at coordinate 3,006,103 of OZ247499.1, read as the reverse complement.
GTGAAAACCGTTAAACTGAGTCGTTCTGACTTAGTAGGAATTTCTTCACGGAAGCAGCGATGAATAGAGCCACAGTGAAACAGGTCCGGCAGCCGGAGATGATCGGGCAGCAGGTCCGCGTGGATGGTTGGGTGCGGACCCGGCGGGATTCGAAGGGCGGGTTCAGCTTTATTGAACTCAACGACGGCTCTTGCCTGGCGAACATCCAGATTATCGCCGACAAAGACCTGCCCAACTATGAAGACGAAATCCGCGCCTTAACGGCTGGGTGCAGTGTTTCTATCGAAGGCGAAGTGAAAGAGTCGGGCGGCAAGCAGGCGACCGAGATCCTGGCTTCTTCGCTCTGTGTGTACGGGATGGCCGACCCGGAGAGTTATCCGCTGCAGAAGAAGCGGCACAGCTTTGAAAAACTACGCGAGTGGGCGCATCTGCGGCCGCGCACCAATACCTTCGGCGCCGTGATGCGTACGCGGAACGCCATCAGCCGCGCGATTCATCAGTTCTTTCAGGACGAAGAATTCCTGTATGTGAATACGCCGATTATCACCGCCAGCGACTGTGAAGGCGCCGGTGAGATGTTCAAGGTGACCACGCTGGATCTGGATAAACTTGCCGGCGCCGACAAGGCCAAGCTGGAGTACCGGTTTGACTTCTTTGACCAGCCCACCTTTCTGACCGTATCCGGGCAGTTGCAGGCGGAGATCTTCGCGTGCAGTCTGGGCAAGGTTTATACGTTCGGGCCGACCTTCCGCGCGGAGAACTCCAATACATCGCGGCACCTGGCAGAGTTCTGGATGGTGGAGCCGGAAGTTGCGTTCTACGATCTTGAAGACAACATGGCGCTGGCCGAGCGGTTCCTCAAACGCGTTACCGAAGATGTGCTGCGTGACTGTGAAGAAGACCTGGCGTTCTTCAATCAGCGGATTGACGATAGCGTATTGGAATCGCTGCATACGATCCGCGATAACAGCTTCGAGCGTGTTTCCTACACCAACGCGATTGAGATTCTTACCAGCAGCGGGCAGGAATTTGAATTCCCCGTAAGCTGGGGCGCCGACCTGCAGTCGGAGCATGAACGGTTTCTCACCGAAGTGGAATTCAAACGCCCGGTCATCGTGCATGACTACCCGGCTGCGATCAAACCGTTTTACATGCGCGTGAACGAGCCCGATGATGAAGGCCGCCTGACAGTGCGGGCGATGGACGTTCTGGCGCCGAAGGTGGGCGAGATCATCGGCGGCAGTCAGCGTGAGGAACGGCTGGACGTGCTGCAATCGCGGATGGCTGAGCAGGAGATGGACCCAGAGCATTACTGGTGGTACTCCGACCTGCGGAAGTATGGCACCGTGCCGCATTCGGGCTTTGGCCTGGGGTTTGAACGCATCGTGCAGTTTATGACCGGCATGGCCAACATCCGCGACGTGATTCCCTTCCCGCGCACACCGGGCAACTGCGAATTCTGATCGTCCGCTTTCTGAAACAACTTGCAACCCGTGCGATGGGCGCGGATATTATGTTGCGGCAGCGACATAATCCCTCTTCGCCCCTCCGGGGAGAAGACAGGCCGAAGGCCAGATGAGGGGGAGCCCGCTTGCTACTTCTAAGAAGCAACAAGTAGCTTTTGTTCCTCCGGCTAATGTTATGCAGAGCGTTAATAGAGGACGAATTCTGTGCCCCCTCACCCTAACCCTCTCCCCGGAGGGGCGAGGGGACCAGATGGGGCGCCTGGATAACGCCACAGTCTTATATCCGAAACCACGTCTGATTTTGAACTGGAAAACGATGAACCGCATTCTGATCTACCTGCCACTGCTACTCACTTGCTGCCTGGTGAATCTTCCGGGCTTGGCTGTTCCTCGCGCGTCTTGTGCGGCGGAGAAGCCGAACATTGTTTTCTTTTTTGCAGACGATCAGACGACCAGCACGCTGGGCTGTTACGGCAACAAGATTGTGCGGACGCCGAATATCGACGCTCTGGCCAAACGTGGCGTGCGGTTTGAAAACGCGTTTGTCAGCCATTCCATCTGCTGGGTCAGTCGCACCACGATTCTGACCGGACTGACCGGCCGCACGTACGGCACACCCGGCGCCCGCGATGTGGCGCGGCCCGAAGCGGTGAAAGAACTACATACCGATATTCTGCGGGCCAATGGCTACCGCACCGGCTACTTCGGCAAGTGGCATGCGAAGATGCCGCGGGGCTTTAAGCGGGAAGATCACTTCGACGAGTTCCAGGCGATTGGCCGTAACCCTTACTACAAGAAGATGCCCGATGGTTCGTTGCGGCACGAAACGGAACTGATCGTTGACAAAGGGATCGAGTTCATCAAATCGCAGCCCAAGGGCAAACCGTTCGCACTCAACATGTGGTTCAACGCCTGCCATGCCGAAGACAGCGACCGGCGGCCGGGCATCGGACATTTTCCGTGGCCGATGGCGGTGCAGGGGATGTATGAAACCGACGAGATCCCGCCGCCACGGCTGAGCAATCCGGACATCTTCAACGGACTGCCAGACTTCCTGAAGACCACGATCAACCGCGAGCGGTTCTTCTGGCGGTGGAACACGCCGGAGAAATATCAGACGAATGTCCGCGCGTATTACCGCATGGTCAGCGGGATCGATAACGCCATCGGGCGGTTCATTAAGGCGCTGGAAGAAGCAGGACTGGCCGATAACACGATCATCGTTTACTCAGCGGACAATGGCTATTACATGGGTAACCGCGGTCTGGCGGGCAAGTGGTCGCACTTTGAAGAGTCGTTACGCGTGCCCATGATCGTCGCTGATCCGCGTGTGCCGGCAGAGCAGCAAGGCAAGGTCAGCCAGTCAATCGCGCTGAATCTGGATCTGCCCGCCACCTTTGTTGACTGGGCCGGCGCCGGGATTCCGGAGCGATATCAAGGCAAGAGCCTGAAGCCGGTTGTTGAAGGTGCGACGCCCAAAGACTGGCGGACGGAATCTTTCCATGAGCATTTCGCCGTTCGCAGCCGCATCCCCGCATTTGAAGGCGTGCGGAACGCAAAATTCAAGTATGTGCGTTACGTCGATCACAAGAATCACGAGTTCCTGCACGATCTGAAGAACGATCCCGATGAACTGGTGAACCTGGCAGCCAGCCCGGAACACGCAGACATCCTGAAAGCCATGCGGCAGCGCACGGACGCCCGCGTCAAAGAACTGGGCGGCCCGCTCTTGCCGCTGAAGAATTTCACATCGTCCACACCGCCACACCCTGTGGCGTCTGCCGCGGTCAGTATGCGTGGCGACAAAGACGGCTTTGTCCGGCTGTTCGATGGTAAGTCGCTACGGCAGTGGTCGGGCGACCGCAAATACTGGTCCGTGAAAGAAGGTGCCATTACCGGCGTGACGGATGGAACGCTAAAGTCCAACCGCTTTCTTACCTGGACGCCTTCGACCGTCCGCAATTTCGATCTGCGGATGAAGGTCAAAGTCAGCAAGGGCGGCAATAGCGGCATCCAGTACCGCGGCGTATCGCGGCCCGATCTGGGGCTGGATATCGTTACCGGCTATCAATGCGACGTCGTGGCCGACCGCCCGGAATACAACGGCATGCTGTACGAAGAAAGGGGCCGCCGCATTCTTTCGCACACGGGCGAGAAGGTGGTCGTTGATCCGCAGGGGCAACCGTGGGTTGTGGGCAAAATGCCCGTGAAGACGTTTGCACCTGACGAATGGCACGACTTCCGCGTGCTGGTCCGCGGCAATCAACATCAGCACTGGATCGATGGTCACATGACGGCGGACCTGATCGACCTGGATGAACAAGGCCGCAAGCTGGAAGGCGTCCTGGCGGTGCAAGTGCACGTCGGCCCCGCGATGAAGATCCAGTACAAAGACATCCGCATCAAGCACCTGCCCGACAATCTACCATTGCAAAAGGGGTATCCCATTCCCGCGGATGCTTACGGCGTGCGTCCGCAAGGTCGACTGCCTAAAGACTGGAAGCCGCCGGTGTACGGCGAGAAGAAATAGCGGCGTGATGAACGACGCCAATTCCGCCCTTTCTGCCTAATCTGCAAAGTTGACAAATCCGGGAAAAACCTGTTGTTGGCCGTAGTTTCCCCGTGACACGGGTGCGTCACAGGGTTACATTAACTAAGTCAAGGAATATTAAAGGATTAACAGGACTTAGCTGGTAGTAAGGTTGCTACCGTAAACTCGCAATGGCCGCGACAAACTCTTCCCGGTCGCTCAACAACATGCAGGTTGTTGCTTGCGGCAATTTATCTTCAATGACGCATGCCCAATTCGCGGAATTCATTTCGCAGCAGGGCGGTGTGTTAATGCGTACCTGGCGGCCTGGGACGGGGCTGATTGTGCAGGGTGAAGACGCCGCTGGCACGCGCCGGTTCCATCAACTGCTGCGTAAGGCGACCCGCGCGGGACGGGTGGAAGTGGTGACCGAAGGTCAGCTCTACCGCCGGCTGGGTCTGGTGCCCGAAGCGGCCAGCTGCCGGCTGTTTTCCATTGCCGATGTCGCCCGTCTGGTGAAGGTCAGCGGAAAAATGCTGCGCCGCTGGGCGGCCAGCGGACTGATTCAGCCACATGCGATGGACGATGGCGTCAGCCTGTTCCGCTATGCGCAGCTGGCGGATGCACGCCACCTTGCCACCCTGATGCAGCAAGGCGTAGCGGCCACCACCATCCGCAAGGAATTGCAGACAGCGGAAGAAAACGGTGTAACGCTGCGGCCCAGCCAACTGGTTCATTACCAGCCACAGAAACTCGGTTACCGCAACGCAACCGGCGAATTGCTGACCGTTGCGGGCGATGCTGTTGAAGGCTCTTCGTCCACGCAACCGGCAACCGCTTGCACGTTGAAATTGCCGCTTGACGCAGACGCCGCCATTCAGCACGCACTGGATCTTGAGCAGCGTGAAGACTACGACGGCGCCGTTGCGATGTACGAGCAGATTCTATCCGCCGGGCCTGCCGACGAAGTGGTCTACTTCAACCTTGGCAACGTGCAGCTGGCCCGGAACTGCGTGCAACCCGCGATCCAGGCGTACAGAAAGTCGTTGGAACTCGATCCTCATTACGCCGAAGCATGGAACAATCTGGGCAACGCGTATTGCGACGCCTATGACTGGCGGCGGGCGATTGAGGCGTACGGCGCCGCCATCCGCCATGCTCCGCAGTATGACGACGCGCACTTCAACCTTGCCGAAACGTATCTACTTGCCGGACGGCGGGAAGAAGCGCGGGAGCATTATCAGCACTGCCTGGCCGCTTCCAGCAGCGAAACGCAGGCGGCAGCCCGTGCCCGGCTAGACGAGATGGGCACGCGCGATTCTTAAGCCGGTTACACGCTGGTTGCAGCGGCGGGTAGTTTGACGCTGAAGCTGGCGCCGGTGTCTTTGCGAAGCGTCAGCGTGCCACCGTGGGCGGTGACAACATCGTGGGCGATGGCCAGCCCCAGCCCGTCTCCCTGATTAAACAGGATAGAGTCGGGATTGCTGAACGGCTGAAAAATGCTCGCTTCGATTTCCGGCGGAACGCCCGGCCCTTCATCCGAAACGGTCAGGTCGATGGCGTCGCCCGAAGCTTCCAGCGCGATGGCCACTTCGGCGTTGCCGCTGTGCAGCAGCGCGTTGTCGATCAGGTTATCGATCACACCGCGCAGCAATCCTGCGTCCGCACGGGTGATAGCTTCACGCATCAGGTTCGCCCGGATTCTGGCACAGTTCACTTGCTCACGCTGAAGCGAATCCATAACCAGGCGCCAGAGATTTACATCGGCGAAATCAAATTCGTACAAACCGGTCCGCAACTGAATAAGTTGCTCCGCTTTGGTCAGCACCCTGAGCAGGCGGTTGCCGGAGGCATGAATGTCGTTTGCCATTTCCCGCCGCAGGTCGTCGGGCGGCGCCACTTCAGCCGCTAGTTCGCGGGCGTTGGAGATAATTGGCGAGAGCGGCGTGCGGATGCTGTGCTGCAGGACTTCCAGCAGCTTGGTCTTTGCCCGGTCTATTTCTTCGGTGGATTGCAGCTTGATGAAAACGCGGACCTTGGCCTTTAGTTCTTCATCATCAAAAGGCTTCGTCAAATAGTCGTCGGCGCCCGCTTCGTAACCTTCCAGGCGGTCAGACGTGCGGGTTTTGGCCGAGACCATGATGATTTTTGAAGTTGCGGTCGCCGGGTTTTGCCGCAACTGCCGGCAGGTTTCAAACCCGTCGATGCCCGGCATCATGATATCCAGCAGAATGACGTTCGGGCAGAAACCTGGCGCCAGCTGCAACGCTTCGGCGCCCGATCCTGCACACAGGATTTCGTAGTGGTCACCGAGGAACTCACACAGCAGTTCCAGATTGATCAGGTTGTCGTCAACCGCCAGGATCTTTGGCTTTCCAGAATTCTGATTCATGACGCGTGCCCCGCTAACTCTCCCAACACATCAAGTACAGATAAGTGACTCTGAGGTCGCCAGATCTACATAATTATCTGGCGGTGAAGTAGACGCTTCTCTTGGCAGCTGGAAGATGAAGATCGAACCACCGTCCGCGTTATCTTCTACGCGGATGTCGCCGCCGTGCATTTGAATGTTGCCTCGCGAAATCGCCAGTCCCAGCCCCGTGCCCCCGGCCCCTGTGCGAGTGCGGGAGGACTGAATGAATTTGTCGAAAATCGCTTCCTTCTCAGCCGCGGGAACGCCCGGTCCGTTGTCGGCAACCGCCACTTCGATGCTGTCGGCGGCATACTGTGTGGTTATCTGGATCGTGCTGCCGGGAGGCGAGAACTTGATGGCGTTAGATAGCAGGTTGCGGATAACCTGATTCACCTTTTCGCGGTCGATGTTCACACTGCCATGCGGACAGAGTTGCAGCCGCAGTTCGATCTCTTTCTGCTCGACAATGGATTGAAATTCGGAAGCCACATCGGCGACCTGCCGGTTGATATTGCTGGCCGCAAGTTCCAGAACACCGGCGCCGGCTTCCAGTTTGGAAAGATCCAGCAGGTTATCCACCAGCGAAAGCAGCAGTTCGCCGCTCTGCGTAATCCGCGTCCAGTATTTCTGCGACTTCTCTGCATCCAGCGTGAGCGCTTTCTTACTGGCCAGTTGCGAGTAGCCAAGGATGGCGTGTAGCGGCGTACGCAGTTCGTGAGAGATGTTGGCCATGAATTCGCTTTTGGCCTGGCTGGCGGATTCGGCCGCGACCTTCGCCGCCTCTAGCTGGTCCGCCATTGCGGCGCGCAATTCTGCTTCGTGTTGCGCTTTGCGGGCGGATAAAAGCTGTTCTTCTTTCCGGCGGATCTCACGCTGGGCGGTGCTGCGTTCTAAGGCGTAGCACATCGAGCGGATCACGCCGCCGTCCCATTCGTTCTTAACCAGATAATCCTGGGCGCCTTGCTTAATTGCTTTCGCCGCAACGCGGTCGTCTCCTAGTCCGGTGAGCACCACAACGGGCAGCCCCGTGCTGCGCGCCTGCCATAGCTCCAGCGTTTCCAGTCCGAAAGAACCGGGCAGCCCCAGGTCCAGCATGACCAGATCAAACTCTTTTTCTGCCGCCGCTGCCGCAGCTTCTTCCAGAGTCTGGCAATGATGAAATCTGAATTCAGGCACATGCGGCGACGTGGTGCTTTTCACGGCAAGCTGCACCAGACGGGCGTCGATAGCTTCGTCTTCGATCAGCAGCACTTCCGCCGTCTTCTTCGATGTGGTCATAACGCCAGATTTTCGGAACCAGGAAAGTGGACGGCGATGAGATAATTCTCTAACAACGGCAGGTGATTCATGAAGTCTCGTCCAGCCTCCGACTTCACCAGGTAGCCGGCGACATGACGGTCGTACGCCGCCATTTTGTCGGACTCTGCTTTCGATGTACTCAACATGAATACTACTGTGTGTTTCAGCGCCGCGTCGGCGCGAATCGCGTCCAGGAACTCAATGCCGTTCATCCGCGGCATATTCAGATCAAGCAGCACAAAGCATGGCGCCGTTATAGGTGTGTGCCCGTTTTCGCCCCGCAACATTTCGAGCGCCTGCACGCCGTCCTCGGCGACGACCACGGGATTTGCGATGCGTTGTCTTTTAAACGCGGTTTGAACGACGCGGCGGTCGATCTCGTCATCGTCCACTAACAGAAGGGTGGGTAGTTTCTGGTACACGGTCTGCCTCTTTGGGAAGTGATAAAATCGTTTCTTAGAATCAAGATCTACACTTTTTGAATGCTCAATTCGTTCTGCGTGTCGCTGGCGACGCTCAACGGCCACGTAAAGCGGAAGCACGCGCCGCGTCCGTTGGAGCTGAGACTGATAGAGCCGCCATGCGCCTCGATATTGCGTTTGACGATGGCCAGCCCCATGCCGCTGCCTTCCACCTGATCGCGGGGCTTGAGAGTCTGAAACATGTCGAAAACGCGTTCGTGAAAGCGCGGGTCGATACCCGGCCCGTCGTCGGTAATGCGGACTTCAACCACGCCTTCGGCTGCCAGTTCCTGCACGTCAATTTCGATGTGGCCCGTTTCCCGGTCGTGGTGTTTGAAGGCGTTATCAATCAGATTCCGCGCGACGCCGGTGAAAGGCACCACCGCGCCGAAAACCTGTACCGGCGGCCCGTTCACTTGGACGGTGATCCCAGTCGGACACGCCAGGATCTCAGCCGCTTGCTTAACTTCTTCGACGGCGTCAAATGTTTCAGGCGGAAAGTTCTTCCTTCCGGACCGCGAATACTGCAGCAGATCGTCCAGCAGCGTATCCATGCGGTTGACCCGCTCTGCCATCGTTTCCAGATCGGCTTTCACTTGATCGCTGGCCGTATCGCCGATCTCGTCACAGATAAACGTCGCCAGCGCGTTGATGCCCCGCAGCGGCGATTTCAGATCGTGCGAAGCGACATAGACGAACCCATCCAGATCTTTGTTGGCCTGGGTCAATTCGGCCACACTTGCTTCCAGCTGCTGCCGGGTGCGTGCCAGTTCTTCATTCTGCTGGCGAAGCTGGTTGGTCTGCGATAGCAGCAGGTTCTGCTGCTCGGTAAGCTGCGAGTTTTTGGAAGCCAGTTCGCTGTTGGTCCGCACGAGTGATTCGTTCAGTTCCCGCTGAAGACGGTTCGCCTTGAAGCTGATCTGAAACGGCTGCAGATTCCATGCGAATTTCCACGACCAGATATTCAAGGCCAGCAGGCAGAACGCAAGCAGCCGGTAAACCGGCCAGAAGAAAATCACAATGTGCAGCGCGTACCCGCAGATGGCACAGAACAAAAAGATGCACGCCAGTTCCATCAGCTTCCGGTTGCGGTCCTTCCGTTCTTCATCCAGGTAGCAACGGGTCCAGAAGATAAAGATCCGGCCATACGCTACAACAACGCCCGCCGTCAGCGCGATGAGCGCGATGATCCAAGGCCAGTCAGAGCCGCCATCGGCCGTTTGCAGGCAGTGTGTCCGCGGCATGTAGTTGCCGTAGTTGGTGAAAAAGTCCCACGACTGGGCGGAACTCTCACAGGCGACCTGGCCGCAATCTTCACAGGCAGAAACTGCCGGCGTGAACATCAGCGACAGTGCCAACCAGGCCAGCACCGCCACACAGCGGGCGCGCACGCCTGCTGCGGGTTTTGAGGATTGCATCAATACTGCCCTTCTTTGGTTGTGCAGGACGCACAGGGTGGGATTTGTCAGCCGGAAAGCCAACGGCCTATGGGATAATCCCGTAGGGTAACCAAAGAAAACCTAGCACGACTTTTCAATTCAGGCCGTGAAAAATCAAAGCTTTTGCATCAGGTATTGGTCAGTGTGATCTTCATTTCCGCCGTGAAGCCTTCACCGGGCTGCAACACACGCAAACCCGCATCGTGCCCTTCTGCTTCCAGGCGGACCGGATCGCAGACGCAGGTGTACGGTTCAATGCAGACCGCTTCGCGATGTGGCGGCGTGTAAACCACGCATTCGCGGAAGACGTCATTAAACGCCAGTTCCAGGCTCACCCCGGCGCCGGTGTCGACAATCTGGCTCGCGCACGTTCCGTCTTCAAACACCAGCCCGCCGAATCCATTGTCGAACTTCATCTCAGCGAAGTTCAGCCCGCCCTGATATTCCGCCGCATCAGCCAGTGGCTCACGCTGGCCCGTGGCGATCATTTCGTGCATTTCCCAGGCGTTGCTGACCGGCAGATGGACTTTACATTCGCTGGCCGTTGAACCAAGCGGCGCCTTGAAATACGGATGAAGCCCCAGTCCGCATGGCAGCGGTTTATCGCCCGGATTATCCGCCACAATGGTCAGCAGAAAACTGTTGCCCGTCACGGTCGCCGCCGCCCGCAAACGGAAATCAGCCGGCCAGTGTTTCAGAATTTCAGCGTCGTCGACCGAAGCCTGAAACTCCGCCGCCACACTGGAAGTGTTTCGCTCAACCACACGCCACGGACGCGTGTGCACAAAGCCATGAATCGCGTTGCCACGACCATCGCCCGCCTCAAGCGGCCAGTCTTTACCGTCCCAGTGCATGCTGGTGCCCGCGATCCGCCCCGGAAACGGAAACAGCACCGGCGTGCCGCTTCCGGACGCCCGCCGGTCGCCAGCCTCGTATCCAGGCTCCGCCCAGATGGTTTCCACCTCCGCACCGCCCACCGGCACGACGAAGGAGAAACAGTTAAAACCCTGCGAAGCCATGATCTTCGCCATCGCGCCCGAATCTTCGTCACGCAGTGTAATGATATCCGCCGTCATTGCCGTCTTTCCTGGCGCCCGGTAATTGAAACCGCCGCATTATAAAGCCAAACGGATGCGGGGCGAACCGGCGGTAAGAGGTGGTGTGCCGTGACGATGTTGTGGCGATAACTAAGCGACACATCTGGTCCCCTCGCCCCTTGGGCATTGGTATCTACAAAAATATTTTCGCAACTCACACTAACCCGAAGCGCGAGCGAGGGGCGTTTGATTTGACGCAGAAAACAAGGGGTTTTGGCGATTCCGGCCAGGTCGAAAGTTGCCCGGACCGGCCACGTAATTCAAACTCCGGCGCCCCTCGCTCGCGCTTCGGGTTGGTGTGCTGTCCCCATATGAATGCGCGAAAGCCGCTTCATTGATAGTGCCTCAGATTTGTGTAGATACCAATGCCCAGGAGGGAGTATGTTGTTGTCACAACATAAAATGCGTACCCAAACGATGCGAAAGACACCGTGCGTCGTTAGAACACCCAAGTCTCGCGGATGAACACCCCGCGGCGTTCGAGTGCTGGATCGCGGGAGAAGTTTAGGACGCCGAGGGCTTCGAAGAAACTGCGATGACCGGTTTTTAACAGGTATCGCAGACCGGCGCCGAAGACGGCTTCTCCGCCGGGTGCGGTGATCGAGATTTCTGGCACGAACGATTCGTCCTCGTGATGGCGGAACAGTTGCACGCCGGCGGATAAGCCCACATCGTGCACGCCGGCCTGCCGTCCCGAAGCGATATTGATTAGCGGGTTCACTTCAAATGCGGTGGTCAAGCGGTTGAAATTGCCGCCAGCGATCGGCGACCAGCCGTCGGAAACATAAAACGCATTGGCAAAGAACACGCCATGCTCAATGTCCAGCGGCTTCGAGTCAAACACGCGTGTGTAGTTGGTTTCCAGCACCAGCAGCCCGCTGACTTCTTCCTGCCGTGGCGCCGTCTCTTTACCAACGCGCAGGAACCCGCGGCCGGCAACCGTCATTGGCCCGAACAACTGCGTGCGGCTGGCTGCCAGATAGTGAGCATCGAACAGCGACCGGTTGCGATGCTGAGAGAACATGTACGATGCTTCCCAGAACACGTGATGCCGGTCAGCCGTCAGGTGCGTGCCGAAGACGCGGCCTTCCTCGTCGCCAAATGTATCGACATCGTCAAACGCCGCCAGCAGTTGAATGTTCAAGTTGCTGAAGTCGGCAAAGTAAATGTTGTTCTTGTTCACAACCACGCCGGTCACATCGTCGTTCATCAACAGCGAATTGTGTAACTGGAACGGGAACCGCCCGGCGGCAATGTGATAGTCCAGCGGCTGCGTGGCGCCAAGGAAACGGCCGAACACGCTTTCGACTTCCATCTCAAACCAGTAGCGGTCAGGCGTGGCGGTGGAGTTATCGACCCAGCCGTCGGGGTCTGAGAACTGGTAGTAGCTGCCGCCGGTGCCACGTTCGCCAATGGGGCGATACTGCACATGAAACCGCTCGGTGCCCGTCAACCGCAGATCCAGATCCAGCAGCAACTGCGCACCGATCGCCGCCTGGTCATCCAGGTCATTGCCAAAGGCAAAGCCAAACAGCGAGAAGCTGCCGTGCCCGGTGAACTGCGGCTCCCACACATTGCCGCAACCACAACAGCTAAGCCATTGTCCCCACGGCAGAATAGGACCAGGGTCCAGGAAGCCCGGCCAGCCTTCCAGCGGGCGCGGCTTCTGGAAGCATTCGGGCAGTCGCAGGAACTCGTAGTGGGCGCCGTGTTCTTCAGCGTGACCGTCGCCGCATGCGTCGCAATGCTCGTCTTCACACGCATCGTGTCCGTGGTGGCCATGATGTAACAGGCCGTGCCCGCCCGCATCGTGCCCGCCGTGCAAGCCGCCGCCGTGACCGCCGTGGTGCACGGGCCCGGCAGGTTCGTAACGGTGCACGCGGCCATGGTGTCCCTGGCACTTCCCGTCCGGGCAGAGCCACTCACCACGCGGCGGCTCTCCATCGGGCCAGCCCAGCCGGTCGCCTTCTACCTGATATAGATACGAACCACCATGTTCAAACAGCTCTGCTTCCAGCGGCGGCAGCTCATCCTCTTTCTTCTCATAAGGATCAGGCGGCAGCATCGGGAACGAGCCGTCTTCTTTCTTGTCACCCGCAGCGTCGCCTGGTTCATCTTCCTCGTCTGAATCATCTTCTGCGGCGTCTTCGGCTTCCGCGGACTTATCTTCATCTTCTTCTGGCTCATTGTCGTCCGCGTCTGCTCCGGCGTCTTCATCAGAGTCGTCTGCGGAGGCTTTATCTTTGTCTGTGGCAGGGGCTCCTTTGACGGGCGGAAGCCGTTCGAAGTCTTTCCGGGAAGGTATATCCGCGGCATCATCCGCTGACCGTTCTGGTGCGTTGGCAGGCGCAGGAAGCTCCATCGCTGGCAGCTCGCTGGCAGCAGCTTTTTTGGGCGATGGCTCCAATGTGGCGGGCGCCATTTCGCCGGGTGTCAGCTCGTTGCGTGGTGGTGGGCCGAGCACCGGGCCACCTTCATCCGCTTGCTTTTTGTCCGCGATGCGGAAAGAACCCGTATCTTCAGCGGTTTGCCGCCCCGGCCGCACAAGTTGATACGGCCCGCGCTGCACACCTGGCGATGTAGGCCTTACGGCCGACTGTGTCTGGAATGATCCCGCGGGTTGAAACGCACCGCCCTGTCCGCGCGCGGTTCCCGTTGCTGCAGTAATTGCAAGCAGTGCGAGGGTCGTGATGATGGCGGCTTGGTGACGCATGACAATCGTTACAAAATAACTTAGGTGCGAAGCAGTGGTTGCAGCGGCGTTAAGTGACTGTTTTATGTTACTGTGACGGAATGATGTCACACTCGTAGTGGTCAATAACAACAACTTCCAGCAGGTTCTTCAAGTGCGGCGTGCCGATGTGGTCCAGCAACGCCGGCGGCAGGTGGCGGAAATTCAAACGGACATCCACATGCACAGGACCGTTGGCGGGCATCTTAAACGGATACGTCCGCGACACGGTTTTCAGCGGCGGCAGGCTGCCCTTCGAGACGCGGAATCCGGGCGGCCTGCCGAACGATGCAGATACGACTGGCGCCGGGCGGAACAGGCTCAGCGGTGCGATGTGGCGATTGACCGAAAGCACGACGCTGCGTTCAGTGCCTTTATTCGTCAGGGCGATGAATTTACTCTGGAAGTTCAGCAGGTAATGATCCGTCGGCAGTTTGCCGGTAAGCACATCGTGGCTATGCTCATCACGAAGATCGCCGTTGTGATCGAAGTCGCCGCTGGAGAAAATCTTCCGCCCCGTCGCATCGCGCACATCCACGGCCACCCACAACTGACGTTCAGCCGTGAAGCCGGTCGGGAAGCTATGCCCGGAAATCAGGCTCTGGACGTCCACTTTCAGATGAACGTGCTGACCCGGCGCCGCGTGTTTCGGGTGGTGCACATGAATGCGGGCGCCATTGCGCAGCAGTGTCTTGCGGGCCTGACTGGCTTTTGCCAGTTGCAGCCGGTTACGTTTGCGAAGCTTTTTCAGTTGCACCTGCTGGTACGGCGTCAGATTCTCGACGTTGCGGTAATCGGTCTCGTACATCCAGTCCAGCTTGTGCGGGAATTCTGTATCGGGCAGCAGGGAGTAATCGGGGCCGGCAAATGTGTGGTCGGTCAACCGGCGCTGCGGAATCAGCGTTTCGTCATAACCCTCGACCTCCGCAGCGCGGCCCAGAGGCCGCAGATTGTCCGGAATTGGCACACCTGGCTCCGGTCCCATGTGACATGCCTGGCACGTGATGTTCTTACGGGCGGCAGGGCTGTTCTGCCATTCAGAAAATGCTTCTTCCAGCCGCACGCCGGCGGGCGATGTCACATCGTGACACTCACCGCAGAAGGCCGAAGACTTCAGGTAAGGCAGCTCTTTGGAATCGTGTGCGTTGGCGTTGCGCGAAACCGGATCGTCAAACGGTCCGTACACGCAAGTATCCAGTAGCTTACCTGGTTCGATATGGATGCGACCGCTGGACTTGTATTGCTTCTGCTGCCGGCGGTGACAGACGACACAGGTGACGCCTTCCATAGAAACCTGCGAGCGGTGCACATTCCGCAGCCCGGCGGGTTCTCCCAGCGTCGTTCCTACCGGCGTATGGCAGCGGCTGCAGAAGGTGCCAATGGTGCCGTCGGTGCGTTCGATCAACGCCAGGTTAAACGCTTCAAACACGGGGCTGTGCTGCGCGTAGGCGTGCATCGACCGCGACCATTCGTCAAACTGCTTGGGATGACAGCCGCCGCATTGCCGCGCCGAGGGGAAGTCCATTTCCGTAACCGGGTAGGTGCGGCAATTTGCAGGCACGCGGAATTGCAGGGCGCCGTTTTTGATCCACCGGCGGATAATCTGCAATTGCCCGGCTGACAGCCACTCTTCTTTTTCCGGCGGCATCTCCGGCGTGTCAGGCGCTTCTTCAAAGTCTTCGCATTCGCCCTCGCAGGCCTCCTCTTTCGTCTGCGAGGCGGCGTGGACGTTCCAGTTGACGTATTCCCACAACAGCGAGTCTTCGATCTTACCGGGCGTCACGACGTTGTATTCGTCGTCCTGCTTGGCGGCCATCAAAGCTTCGTAAGAGGTGAAGTCTGTCCGCTCGTCGTTGTCCGCGCGATGGCACTTTGTGCACTTGTTGGCCAGAATCATGTAGACATCGGGCCAGTCCGGGTCGTACGGATGCTGGTGCGGCTTGAGCGTGAGTGTGTGCGGAGCCGCTGTCGTCTGGCTGCTGGAAAGCCACGGTGCTGCACAGACGGCGGCTGCTAGAAACAGCACCGCAAGAATGAGCATAGACTGACGCTTCAAGATCGCCGCTTGCGACATGATCGACTCCGTTCGACATACAGGCGCGGGCGCCGCTCTCCTCCTGAGACACGACGTACCATCATTATCGAACGCTGCGACGCTCATCACGCGAAAACCGCTGGCAGGCGCCAGGACCGGCCCGATCTTCAATACCGCAGTATTCCAGATATCCCGCACAAGCCGCGCGTGCGGATCACGGCAGGCGCATGCAGATTGGTGCGATTGCTACAGACGTTGAAATCCCCACAACCCGTAGAGTTGTCTTGGGCAGGCGGGCTCCGCAACGTTCCGGGGCGGCTTGCGGGATTACCGGGGCGCGTTCTAACATAGGCGTGGGCGACTTCTGCGAACTTTGAGACGGCGAACATGATCATCAACTGCCCCCATTGCAGCGGCCAGATGACCGTTACGGCAGAAACGGCGGGGAAGAACATTACCTGCCCGCATTGTGCAAAGATCCTGCAGGCGCCCGTTCCGCCCACGCAGCCCACTTCTCCGTCGCCGGCGCCGATGGCCACGCTGATTAAGCCCGGCGAAGGTCCCGTTAAGCCGCCACAGGCAGCATCGACGCCGCAGCGTCCGCCCAACCCCGCCCCGCTGGCGCCGCAGAATCCGGCTCAACCCGTGGCGAAAGCCATCCCGGTGCAGGCGCCGCCTCCATCGGCCGGCAACACGCCGGTTGGCACACCCATTGGTTCTGCTCCTGGCAGTGCGCCGCCGCCCCGGAAGCCTCAGGCAAAGCCCGCCGGCGCCGCCCCGCGGGTGAACGCCGGCGCAGAAGATGCCGGCCAGGGACCAATGCCCAGCCAGGCAGTGATGCGCGCCCGGGACATCAAAAAGAAGTCGGGCATGAACACCATCCTGCTGGTCGTCGGCATTGCGGTGGGCCTGCCACTGCTGTGTTGCGGCGGCATTGGCGCGTATTTTGTGACGATGGTGGACGGCGCCTATAACGCCGCCACCGAGGTGCAGCGGCAGCGTGATGAAGCGGCGCTGGATTACGCGCAGCAGGCGCTGGCGACGCACGGCTATTCCGAGATTCAGAACGCCGTTGTTTCCGACGCCGGTACGCTGGTGCAGGTCCGCGGCCAGGCGTTGAAGGGCGGCTGGCATCCGTTTATCTGCACGTTCAACGTCTCGCAGAACGCCGACGGACTGACCTGGGATTTAGAGAATGTCACGGTCAGCGGCGCCCAGTTGTATCAACGCAGCACCACCAAAAAGTAACGCGCTGCGTACGCCTTCACCTCCTTCATCGCAGCCCGTATTGCTGCTTGAGCTGATGGGCGCGGTACACCTGACCGTTCTGCTGCAAAAGGTGCACGGCGGCCTGCGCCTCTTGCGGCGTGAGCGTTAACGAGGGTTGAACCTGCTGCAACTTTTCAAACAGCCGCAGGGCAGCGTCCACGTTACCGGCAGACAGGAACTGCGTCACCTGCGGACGGCTTTGTTCGATGAGCAGCTGATCGGTTGCTTCGGCATCTTCGGCCACGATCTCCGACGAACGGACTCTGCCGGTAACGAACGTGATGACATCTTCGTCTTCGCAATCCACCAGCCGGAAGTGGATCATCGCCAGCCCGATGGCGGCGCCCATTGCCGCCCCCATCAGATGCGAGGCGGCGCCGGAAAGCTGCAGGCCAGAGAGCAGCACCACAAACAGATCCAGCGCGACGTAAATCATGGCCGTCATCAACAGCGGCACTTCAAAGTAGTACGGCCGCAGATAAATCAGCCAGAAGAATTGCACATTACTCTTCGGCGCCCACATCGACCCGATCGCCACGGCGCCCATCACTGCAGCCGAAGCGCCCAACATTGGCCCTCCGCCCAGCACCAGGCCGGCAATCTGCGAGACGGCGCTCTCCGAAATGCCGATTGCCAGATAGATTGGCAGAAACCACAGCCCGATCTTGCCTTCGACAACCGTCCCAAAAATCAGCAGGAAGACCATGTTGCCTATCAGATGCACCGGGTCGGCGTGCATGAAGATGCTTGTAACCCATTGCAGGGGATTGAGTTGCCCCATCACCAGCTCAAACGCCTCGGACTGCTCCCACCAGATGATTTGAGCCACAAATCCCACCACGTTCACCACAACCAGCCCAATGGTGGCAAAGGGCCAGTGGTACATGGGGGCGTCGGTGCTGTAGGGGATGATCATGTCGTTGCAGTTCTTCCTGGGGGTGGCATGTTTAGCTTAAACAATCTTCGCCCTCTATTCGCATTGGTATTTACACAAATATTTTCGCAACTCACACTAACCCGAAGCGCAAGCGAGGGGTGTTTGATTTAGTGCAGAAAACAAGGTGTTTTGGCCGAATGGCACGAATCGAAAGCAGCTTAAACGGGCCATTCGCACCAACGTGGGGCGTCCCTCGCTCGCGCTTCGGGTTAGTTTTCTGTCCTTATATGAAAGCGTCAAAGCCGCTTCACTAATAGTGCCTCAGATTTGTGTAGATACCAATGCTCTATTCGGGCGCATGAGGGGTAATATTGGCCCCTTTGCCCGGTTGCAATGCGGGGCAGCGAATTTACAATGCTTGGCAGTGAAATCCGTCCTCTATGCGCGGACGGGCCAACCTATCACCTTTGGATAAAGTGCCTACATTATGGAAGCTCTCGCTTCTTCGATGGGGATCGTCGCCTACATCGCCCTGTTTTTTGGCGTAGGTCTGACCTTCGTCTTCGCAAATCTACTGATCGGCCGCTTCATTCGCGCGAACAACCCGCACGAAGAGAAGGTTGAGATTTACGAATGTGGCGAGCCGACAATCGGCACCAGCTTTGTCCAGTTTGACCTGCGGTTCTACGTGGTCGCATTGCTGTTCATCATTTTTGACGTGGAAGTCGCGTTTTTCTTCCCGTGGGCGGTGATTTACGGCAAAGCCAACAATATGCGGGACCAGAGCTTCCAGGTGGTATCGGTCGAAGACGGCGCGATGACGGAAGACGCCAGCCTGCTCTACAAAGAGCTGGGCGTCCGCAATCCTGCCCTGCCAACTGCTGTTCCGGCCACGCTGAAAGACGGCTTTAAGGCGGAATTCGGCGAAGAGGCGCCAACCAGGCTCACAGCCGAACAGGCAGCCCATGTGATCAAGAGCGGCTCTAGCCAACTGCTGTTTACAACGCTGTTTGATATAGGTGTGTTTTTCGCCGTGCTGATGACCGGCTTCGCCTATGTCTGGAAACGTGGCGACCTGGACTGGGTCCGCGCGATGTCTCAAGAAAAACAGCGGCAGGCACGCCGCCCGCTGGAACGCGACGAGGCCACTTCGCAGGAAACGGTCCTCACGCTCTGATGGCTGGCCACACAGCGGCGGCTCTAGCCGTCGCTCTATAACTGCAACGCAAACATTACTTCTACACCGCACGGAATACCTGCTGTGGCTTCTCCACTGGATAAACTCAAGAGCCGGTTTGGCGATAAGCTGACGGGCGAAGACCTGGATAACATCGATCCCTGGATCGAGGTCGCCCCGGACGCGATTGTGGAAGTCTGTCAGTTTCTGAAGAAAGACTCAGACTGGCAGTTCGACATGCTGAACTGCATCACCGGCGTCGACTATCTGTACACGGATGAGAAGAAGGCGAAGAAGGCCGGCTGGGAGCCGCACACCCAGGTGGTGTACCACCTTTCAAGCACCGCACTGAAGCACACCCTGGTGCTGAAGGTGAAGCTGCCACGCTGGAAAGACGATGTTGCCGGCCAGTTGCCCGAAGTCCCTTCGGTGTGCGAAGTCTGGCGGGCAGCCGACTGGCACGAACGCGAAGTGTTTGACCTCAACGGCGTACGCTTCACCGGCCACCCGTATCTGCGTCGCATTCTCTGCCCGGAAGACTGGGTCGGTTTCCCGATGCGCAAGGATTATGAAATGCCGCTGGAATACCACGGCATCCGCGGCCGCTGATATCAACCTGATGCCGCTCCACCGGCCCACTCTCACATAACACTTGCTGCCCGAAACTGGCAACGTAGGTAAGACACATGGCAACCCAGACAGGCGACCAGCGCGTTATCGAGTTTGACGTCCGCACGGACGAGATGCTCGTGAACATGGGCCCGCAGCATCCCAGCACCCACGGCGTGTTGCGGCTGGTGCTGCGGACCGATGGCGAAGTAGTTTCGCACGTAGAACCGCACATCGGCTACCTGCATCGTTGTGCAGAGAAGATTGGCGAGAACCTTACGCACCGACAGTGGATTCCGTACACCGACCGCATGGACTACCTGGCGGCGATGAATATGAATCTGGGCTGGTCCCTGGCCGTCGAGAAGATGCTGGGCCATCAGATTTCAGACAAGGCACGCCACCTCCGCGTGATCATCGCTGAGATGGGCCGCATCGCCAGCCATCTGGTTGGCATGGGCGCCTATGGGCTGGACCTGGGCAGTTTTACGCCCTTCCTGTACGCCTTCCGCGAACGCGAAAAGATCCTCGACCTGTTTGAAGAAGCATGCGGCGCCCGGCTAACGTACAGCTACCTGACGCCCGGCGGCGCCACCGCGGACCTGCCCGGCGGATGGGTGGAAAAATGTGAAGCCTTCCTGACGCAGTTCGAGCCGATCATTCAGGAATACCACAACCTGCTGACGTCCAACGCCATCTTTATTAAACGCACCGCCGGCATCGGCGTTATGTCGCCTGAAATGGCCATCGACTACGGCTGCACGGGCCCCGTGCTGCGTGGCAGCGGCGTGGATCACGATCTACGGCGCGACGGCGAAGAAATCTACACGCAGATGTACGACGGCTACGCCTTTGAAGTCATCGTGCAGAAAGACGGCCACTACCCGAAAGACCACGACTACCCCGCCGTCCCGCCAGACGCGGTTCTTGGCGACTGCTGGCACCGGTTCTACGTCCGCATGCTGGAAGTGATGCAGGCCATTGATCTGGTCCGCCAGGGCATCGACAAATACAGCCGCGCCGAGGGCGACTGGGGCACGCCGATCAAACTCAACCAGAAACTGCCCAAGGGCGAAGCCTACCTCGAAACCGAATGCCCACGCGGGCAGATGGGCTTCTACCTGGTCAGCGACGGCGAAGCCATCCCCTACCGCGTCCGCGCCCGCAGCAGCTGCTTCTGCAACCTCTCTCCCACCAGCGAACTCTGCGCCGGCGCCCTCATCGCCGACATCCCATCGATCGTTGGTTCGCTCGACATCGTGATGGGTGAGATCGACAGGTAAGGGGTGCGGATGCAATGGCGGGGGGTGCAAATCATCTGGTCCCCTCGCTCCCTCCGGGCAGAGTGCTTGCGTGAGGGGGTGCAGCATCCGTTCTTATCTCATAGCTTCATTGAGCATGAGCCGCAGGGACAAGAGCGTCTTGTGGCTGTTGGCGAATTACAAGGCGGTCACCCAGCACGTGAGGCGGCTGGTTCTTGTCTAGCGACGGTTTGCCCCGAGGGTCAAGGGATCAGGGGCCAAGAGATCAAGGGGCCGACGGATCAAGGGCCAAGGGATCAAGGGGCCGGGGGAACCAGATGTGGCGTCTCCTCAGCGCCACACCGTCGTATCCGCAACCCGGTGCGGTCGTTCTAGTTGCCGCAGCTTATCGGCCTCTCTATACTAGATATGGCGTGGCGCAACAGCCACTCGCCACCCTTTGATTGTCCTGCCGGACATTCAATCCGCAATCCTATCCGCTTCGGAGGCAGAGTATGAAGATGCGTATCACGCACTGGGTGTTGTGCAGCGTATTTCTATTGGTAACCGCCATTTCAACCACTCACATCAGCGTTGTCCGTGCGGATGAGAAACCAGACGCCGCCCAGGCGGACGAAGCCGGGGATAAAGAAGATGCGGCGCAGGACGAAGAATACTACCGCCTGCTGAAGCTTTTCGCAGACACGCTGGATCAGGTTGACCGCAACTACGTAAAGGACGTCAGCCGTCGCGAACTGATGGAGGCCGCCATTCGCGGCATGCTGACCAAACTGGATCAGTACTCCAACTACATCCCGCCGCAAGACATCCGGCAGTTCAAGTCGAGTGTCGAAAGTGAATTCGGCGGCATCGGCATTCAGGTTTCTGCAGAAGACGGCATCCTGAAAGTCATCAGCCCCATCGTTGGCTCCCCCGCATACCGTGGCGGCGTAATGGCGGGCGACATTATCAGCCAGATCGAAGGCAAGCCCACCAAGGGAATCACGATTGACGAAGCCATCAAAAAGCTGAAGGGCAAAGTTGGCACCACCGTGAAGATCACCGTGAAGCATCCCGGCGATCTAGGCACCGAGCAGGTTGCTTTGAAGCGCGAGATCGTCCGCGTTGACACCGTGCTGGGCGACACCCGCGATGATAAAGACAAATGGAACTTCATGCTGGATGACAAAGAGAAGATCGCTTACATTCGCATCACCTCTTTCAGCCGCCGCACAACCGAAGAACTCAAGGCTGCGCTGGAAACGCTAACAGAAAAGGAACTGAAGGGGCTGGTGATTGACCTGCGTTTCAACCCGGGCGGACTGCTCTCTTCGGCCATTGAAATCAGTGACATGTTTGTGTCAGAAGGACGCATCGTTAGCACCAAGGGCCGCGCCGTGCCGGAACGTGTGTGGGACGCCCACAAGAAAGACACTTACGAAGATTTCCCCATCGCCATCCTGGTGAACCATTATTCGGCCAGTGCCAGCGAGATCGTTTCGGCCTGTTTGCAGGATCACGAACGGGCCGTGATTATCGGCGAACGCACCTGGGGCAAAGGCAGCGTGCAGAACATCATTCAGCTTGAAGATGGCGCCAGCGCGTTGAAACTGACCACCGCGGGATATCGCCGCCCTAGCGGCAAGAATATCCATCGCAGCAAAGATGCGAAAGACAGCGACGACTGGGGCGTGACGCCGAATGAAGGTTACGAGGTAAAACTCAAAACCGCCCAGATCGCCGCCATCGTCAAAGCGCGCCGCGATCGCGACATCGTCCGCAAAGGCCCCCCGGGTCCGCGCGACTTTGAAGATCCGCAACTGGACAAGGCGCTGGAGTATCTGCGTGCTGAAATGTCCAAGGGCGACGTCGCCAAGGCGCCCGGCGGAACCAAAGCCAAAGGTACCGCCAAAACAGGCGCCGAGAGTTAGAACGAAGACGTTACCTCTCCAGCGTAGAGGAGAGTTTCGCGTAATGCCGGATGAGGGCGTTCCAAGGTCTTCCCGTGTCTTTCCTAAGACTTTCCTTGGAACCCGGACAACGCCGGTTCATCTCTCGAAGCTACATCACGGTTGATGACCGGCGCGAAGCCAACGCCTCGCGCTGGTCAATCATGTTTGTAACCCAGAGTTATTGCTGAACCACGACGGTGTCTTCAGGCGGCCCGTCACACCGCCCACCTATTATCTGACATGGCAGAAGACCCGTGCTATGACGCTTCTGAACTGGCCGCTGCGGTGGCCGGCCGTCTGCCAATGTCGCAGACGGAGAAGATTCTCCAGCACGCCGAGCGGTGCCAACGCTGCGACCAGATTCTTATTGAGCTGGAAGCGCAACCTCCTAGCGATGGCGATCTTGTAGACGCGGTAAAGGAACTGCCAGAGACAAAAGTTCACGACGCGCCGGCTCAGATCGATGAATACATCATTCACCGCAAGCTAGGCGAAGGCGGGCTGGGCGTGGTGTTTCTCGCGCAGCATAAAATGCTGAGCAACAACTGCGTGATCAAAGTCATTCAGAAGCATCATGGCAGCCGGCAGGATATCCAAGAGCGGTTCCTGCGTGAGATGAAAGTTCTCTCCGGGCTGGAGCATGAAAACATCGTCCGCGTTTTCAGTGCGGGATGGTGGCGCGATCAGCCGTATCTGGTGATGGAATTCCTGGAAGGCGAGGATCTGGAAGATCGTGTCCGCCGCGACGGCCCGCTTCCAGTAGACGCGGCTTGCCAGGTGATTGCTGAGGCGGCGTCTGCTTTGCATTACGCCCACGAAAAGAACATCACGCACCGGGACATCAAGCCGAGCAATTTATTCGCCACCCGGCAGGGCGTGACCAAAGTGATTGACTTTGGCCTGGCGCGCATCGTAGAAGCAGCCGGCGAAAACGCCCCGGCCAAATTGACACGGGAAGGCACGATTGCAGGCACGCCGGAGTATATGTCTCCGGAGCAGTTCCGCAGCACGAAAGTCACCGGGGCGTCCGATGCGTACTCGCTGGGCGTAACGCTGATTTACCTGTTAACGGGCAAGCTGCCCGCCACCGGCGACATGATGGAGATGATGCGGTATCACAGCCAGCCACGCCCGGTCAAATTACCGCCAGAAATGAACGCCCTTCCCGCGGAAGTCACCGCCTTAATCCGGCAGATGCTTCAGTACGAAGCGACCGTGCGGCCTACGATGGAGGAAATTGCTGTTGCGCTGCAGACGTTTCTTAATAAGGAACATGCTCATTCAAACGCCGCGGCGACAGATGCGCCGGCGGCACAGCCCAACCGCCGGAGGTTACTGATGTTTTCTTCCCTTGCCATGGTGGCGTCGATCGCCTTGATCGCGCTTTCAGCCTGGCCGTTGCAGTTGCTATCAGGAGACCCTGCCGCCGATGGGTCCGCGCCGGTCGACGGCGTCGTGGATGATGGCGGCGCCCCGGAGCAGGATCATCCCAGCATTACACTTGCCACACGGGCCGTCTCGAGTTTTGAACTGACAGCGCCGTTACGAAAGGCCGTCAATGATTCAATCCGCGAGCGGAGCGAAGCCACCGAAATGGTCGACGACGGCGCGGGCGCCTTGTATTCGCTACGCGTCTTCCCGTTGCCTTCCGGGGCCAATGGCAAAAGGTTGTGGCCTGCGATTCTGAGCCGCGAAAAAACAAAAGCGACAGCCCGGCTGCTGAAAGTGGATTCAATCCGCAAAGCGGCACAGAAAGAAGGTCTGACGGACACATCGGGCCTGGACGAAGCGATTGAATACGCCGCTGCCGACCCGAAGTTCGTCGGCACGGTGAAAAACCTCAGCAGCCATCAAAAGGCGCTGGATGGTTCCGCCATTACGCTGGTCTATGCACCGCAGGAGCAGGTGAATTCCACCCTACAGAGCGAAATCGCCATTGCGCGGCTGCGCGAAGCGTATCGCGATGCCATTCATCGTCAGAGCCGGCGGCTGATGGAGCAGAAACGCTGGGGAGAATCATTGGAACTCTGGCGCCATCTGCATAAGCTGGAACTGACGTCGCCGGAGCTGTATCTCGATACAGCCAAATGCTTTATCGCGCTGAAACAGCCCGCCGACGCGACGGGGCTGCTCAAACAGACGCTCAAAACGCACGCCACGCACACGGACTGGCGGTTCTTTGAAGAAGTTGGCGAACTGCTGCTTTCCATTGAATCCAAAGACGCCCAGGACGCGGCAGTGGAAGCGTTTGATCTGGCCGGGGAAAAGTACACGGTCACAGAAAAATAAAATTGCTGTTGCGCTGCTTGCGTTACCTATTACGAGCGAGGGACAGCAGGCGGAAAACCCGCCCCTTCGCCTTCCTGAAACGACTTCAAAACTCGCGGATTAGATTCCCAACTGAAAGGCATGAATGATGACTGTTTTCAACCAGGCAACCCGCTTCTGGTCAACAAGCCTTGTGTGCGGCCTCCTGGCCACCGTCAGCCTGGCGATTTCGCAGGTTCACGGACAAGGTGTAACCGTTGACGACTTTCTGCCGCCATCACGCGGCGGAGCCACCGAGGTGACAAAGCCCGCAGCCGTGAAAGACACCGGCGACGTGATCGCCGCCGCAACGGCTCAGGACGCCGCACTGGCAGCCGCCGAAGCCAACGTGAAAGACTTGAAGAAAGCCCCCGCACCTAAAGCGGACAACGCAGAGGCCGCTGCCGACGACGCCTACCCGGAACTTGGCGCCCACTGGGTGAAGTTCCCCAGCGGCGCCGGCGTGGTTGCCACAGGCATGTCTGTCTACAACACGATGCCCAACCCCAACGCATCGCGGATCGCACAACGCAACTCGTACGTCATCGCCTACACCCGCGCTAAGCAGGCAATGGTGCAGCTTCTGGGCGAAACAAGCAGCGAAGGCCGCACGATTCTGACCGAGATCAGCAAGAGCGTCGATTCAGACACGGTTACCACTTCCGCCGGTTCGACCAGCGTGGAAGAAGAGATCCGTCAGGCCGGCAACGCACTGCTGAAGGGCTACGTGGTTTTCTCTTCGCTGGAAGAAAAAGACCCCGCCAGCAAAGATGTCCGCATGGTTTTTGTCACCATCGCCAGCAGCCCCAAAACGCAGAAGCTGACACTCCGCAACGGCGCCATGCAGAGCGTGGAAAAACTTGCCAACGGTATTCAGAACGTGCTGGACGAAGTGCAGCAGGGAGTTGTGCCACCTGTCGGCGGTCGTGTGGTAACGGTGCCAACCACGGGTGAATCGGCCATCATCGGCTTCGGTTCCGCTCTGGTTCGCCAGGGCCCTACACCGGCCATCACCGCACGTGGACGGCTGACCGCCCGCACCATCTCCGGGGCCCGTGCCCGCGATGCCTTGTCGGGCATGATCAACGGCGACAAAACCATGTGGGCCGTCGGCGTACCATCGAAAGTTGTCTCCAGCTACAAGTCCAGCATCGACTTCTCCCGCGAAAACGATCCGAACGCTGGTCAGGGTGTAGACGGCAACATCAAGAACTTCGAGCAGGAATTCCTCAGTGCAGAAGGCGTCCGCGACGATGTGCAGTCGATCCGCAAAGGCACGCTGCCACCAGGCATCCGCGAGAAGCACTGGTACAGCAAAGATGGTCACTGGTCGTACACCATGGTGGTTTACTTCCCGGCTCTGTCCACCAAAGCTGCCGAATTCGCCAAGTCCATGCGTAACGCCACTCTGAAGGCGCCCGTCACCACCAAGCCTGCTAAGCAGAACGGCGGCGCCACCACTGGCGGTGCGGGTTCGAAGAACCTTCCTGGCAAGCGTGGCAACACCGATGTGGATCCGCTGAAGGGCGGTGTTGTTTCGCCCCGCGACGATCTGTAATCGCAAGCCACAATCACCACCAACTGACAACATCGAGACAGACATGAAAATCACTCGACTCCTCACACTCGCGGCCGTGGTTATCTTCTGCCCGGCCGCGATGTCCGCCGCCGAGGCGCCCGTAGAGCCCGGCGGTTATCAGGCGGGGCTGACCATCCTGATGAAACCGCCCGCCGGCATCCGGGTCTTTGGACCTGGGCTGCCAACACCGCCACCCGGCGGAAAGATCCTTGCCGACCTCACCGCAAAGCCCGCCATCAAACCCGCTGCCGTCAAGCCAAACGCAGGAGCACCACGATGAAAACGGAAGCTTCCTTCTTCAGCCGCTTTGTCCTACCGCTGCAAACGCTGCTGATCCTGGCAGCCATCGCGGCGCCCGCCATCGCCCAGGAGAAAATCGCGGTGGTTGTCACCGGCATCGGCGAGACGGCCGGAGCTGCTGAGAAAGACGCCTTACGGCGTGCAGTGCGGTCCGCAGTTGGTTCTTACGTCGACAGCGAAACGCTTGTCGAGAACGACAAACTGATCCGCGACCGCGTGCTGGAATCCTCGGGTTCCTACGTAACGAGTTACAAAATGATCGGGGCGCCGGTGAAACGCAACGGCCTGGTCGAAGTTGAGATTCAAGCCATTGTCGAAGGCGGCCAAGTCGCCAAGACGCTAGAAGAGGCTAACCTGGTCCAGCGCGGCGTCAGCACGAAAGGCATTGTGGCAGAGATCGAGGGCAAGATTACGAACGCCCGCGAAGGATCTAAGATCCTGCAACGCAATCTGCCTAAAGACTTGCTCCAGAAACTGCTCGTCGCCCGTCTTGTAGATGCGGAGGGTGAGCCGACCGATAAGATTGAGCCAAAACGTAAAGTCCTGGCCGACGGCACGGTTCAAACGACTTGGATGGTGCAGACGTACTTTGACACCAATAAGTTCTACAAAGAGTTTGTCCCGCCACTGCATCGCATGCTCGCCGGAATTTCGACGGCCTCCGGCGGTCCCGTGATCAGCACCGCCAAAGAGGTTGCTGAGTTGCCGCTGAGCGGTTATCCGATCCACTTCAATCGCAAGTGGCAAGGTCCGGCGCCTAAGCAGCCTGCAGGCGATCAGCCACATTGCTACATGCTGCTAAGCACAGGGCGGTCGGCCGCGGGCGGCGCCGAGCGGTTCAACTGGTATCTGCTTGAAGGTGCCAGCTACATCAAGGCGCTCCAGAAAATCAACATGCAGGTGGACTATGCCAAGGTGCAGTTGCAGGCGGATTTCCTGGCTGCCGACGGCGGCGTGGTTGCTTCGACTTCGTTCAGCCCGTGGGACGAAGTTCACTGGGCGAATAGGTACGGCCTTGCAGCGACTGAGAGCCCCGTGCCGCCATTCTTCCTCAACATCTCAGCGAGCATTAGTGGTCTGAATAAAGATAAGCCGCAGGCGCAGCACATGATTATTTCCCCGCGGTTCGCACCCGATACGTCAGGCGGCACGCTGCCCATGTACGCTTCGCGGGGTGGCTACCCGGACGCGAGCAGCGGCGCCTGCGACGTCCTGCTGCGGCCGTTTTCCGTGACCTTAGCTCCAGAAGATCTGCGGCGGATCGTAAACATCCGCTTCTTCTTCACGATGAAAGAATCCTTGTAAACCGTCACCGTCCGGCACAAACCGTCACGCCACCCGAGGAGTATGAAAATGGCGACGCGAAGTAGAAACCTGGTTCAGCCACGAAGCTTGCTCGCAGCGTTCCTGATGTTGCTGTTAGCCGCCGCAACACCTGCTGCGGCGCAGGAGAAGATCGCGGTGGTTGTGACGGGCATTGGCGAATCGGCGGAAGCCGCAGAGAAAGACGCTTTGCGGCGGGCGGTGCGTTCGGCGGTTGGTTCTTACGTCGACAGCGAGACGCTGGTGCAGAACGATAAGCTGATCCGCGACCGCGTGCTAGAATCGACCGGTTCTTATGTCACCAGCTACAAGACGATCGGGCCGCCGGTCAAACGCAACGGCGTGGTGGAAGTAGAGATTCAAGCCATCGTCGAAGGCGGCCAGGTGGCCAAAGCGCTGGAAGCGGCCAACCTGGTGCAGCGCGGCGTGAGCACCAAAAACCTAGTGGCTGAAATCGAGGGTAAGATCGAAAACGCCCGCGAAGGCGCCAAGATACTGGAGAAGAATCTACCGAAAGACCTGCTTCAGAAACTACTTGTCGCACGGCTTGTTGATGCCGAAGGCGAACCAACAGATAAGATCGAGCCGAAGCGGAAAGTCCTCGCCGACGGCAGTGTTGAAACCACCTGGATGGTGCAGACGTACTTCGACACCAATAAGTTTTACAAAGAGCTTGTCCCGCCATTGCATCGCCTGCTCTCCGGCATTTCCACTGCAACGGGCGGCCCTGTGATGAGCGTGGCGGAGTCCTCCACGGAACTGCCGCTAGGCGGCTATCCACTGCACTTCAAACGCAACTGGAAGGGCGCGGCGCCTAAGGCTCCGGCTGGCGATCAGCCGCACTGCTACATGCTGCTAAGCACAGGTCGCAACGAAGCGGGCGGCTCCGAGCGGTTTAACTGGTATTTACTTGAGGGCTCCAGCTATATCAAAGCGTTGTCCAGAATCAACATGCAGGTGGACTACGCCAAGGTGCAGTTGAAGGCGGATTTCCTGGCAGGCGATGGGGGGGTTGTGGCCACCACTTCTTTCAGTCCGTGGGAAGAAGTGCACTGGGCCAATAAGTATGGTAACGCGGATGATCAGGACCTGGCTCCGTTCTTCCTGAACATGTGCGGCAGCGTTAGCAAGCAGAACCTGGGAAAGCCACTGCAGCAGCACATGATGATTTCGCCGCGTTTTGCAACCGACTACGGCGGCGCCGGGATTCCGCAGTGGGGTTCGGGAACGTATTACCCGGATGCCCGCGGCGGCGCCTGCGACATCATGATGCGGCCGTTTACCGTGACGTTATCTCCGCAGGATCTGCGGCGGATCGTGAACATCCGGTTCTATTTCACGATGAAAGAATCTCTGTAAACCGGCTCTTGAACAATCTCAGCGAACATCCCTCTAAAGTAAGAATAGCCATGACACTGCACAGTCCCTTTCAGATTTACAGCTTATTGGCGGTCGCCGTGCTGATGCTATCCGCTGCAACGCCTGCGACGGCGCAGGAGAAGATCGCGGTGGTCGTGACGGGCATTGGCGAATCGGCGGAAGCCGCAGAGAAAGACGCTTTGCGGCGGGCGGTGCGATCAGCGGTTGGTTCTTACGTCGACAGCGAGACGCTGGTGCAGAACGATAAGCTGATCCGCGACCGCGTGCTTGAATCGACCGGTTCTTACGTCACCAGCTACAAAACCATCGGGGCGCCTGTGAAACGCGGCGGTCTGGTTGAAGTTGAAATTCAGGCCGTTGTCGAAGGCGGCCAGGTGGCGAAGGCGCTGGAAGCAGCCAATCTGGTGCAGCGCGGCGTGAGTACGAAAAACCTTGTGGCTGAGATCGAGGGTAAGATCGAAAACGCCCGCGAAGGCGCCAAGATCCTGCAACGCAATCTACCCAAAGACCTGTTACAGAAGATGCTCGTCGCGCGGCTGGTGGATGCCCAAGGCGAACCAACGGACAAGATCGAGCCGAAGCGGAAAGTGCTGGCTGACGGACGGGTTGAAACCACCTGGATGGTGCAGTCGTATTTCGATACGGGCAAGTTCTACAAGGAATTCGTTCCGCCATTGCATCGCCTGCTGGCGGGGATTGCAACGGCATCGGGCGGCCCCGTTTTAAGCACCGCCAAGAAGACGGTCGAACTGCCGTTGAACGGTTATCCCCTGCACTTTTACCGCGACTGGCAGGGAAGCGCTCCGAAGAAGCCAGTCGGTGATCAGCCGCATTGCTACATGCTGCTAAGCACCGGCCGCACGGCGGACGGCGGTACCGAGCGGTGGAACTGGTACCTGCTGGAAGGCGCTGACTATATCAAGGCGCTGAAGAAAATCACCATGCAGGTGGACTATGCCAAGGTGCAGTTGAAAGCGGATTTCCTCGCAGCCGATGGCGGCGTGGTGGCCAGCACTTCGTTCAGCCCCTGGAAGGAAGTTGTCTGGGCGAATTCAAACAACTACCCGCAGACCCAAGATCCCGTACCGCTGTTTATGAACATGTGCGGCAGTATCGCCGCTTTGAACCGCGGTAAGCCGCTCGCACAACATATGGTGATTTCCACCCGGTTCTCCCCGGACTACTCCGGCGGAAACATTGACTATCCCGCGTACACCGTCGCGGGCAACTATCCCGATGCCAGCGGCGGCGCCTGCGACATCCTCATGCGGCCCTTTACCATAACCCTTGCCCCGGAAGACCTGCGGCGGATCGTGAACATCCGCTTTTACTTCACGATGAAAGAATCCCTGTAGAACCTAAGTCCCGCCCACAGCAGAAAAACCGTAGGAATACAAAATGGTGATGCAAACCAGAAAGCTTTTTCAGCATCTCTTTCTCATATCCGCTGCCCTTCCCATCCTGTTGACGACACCGGCGACGGTGGCTGCCCAGGAGAAGATCGCGGTGGTTGCAACAGGTGTTGGCGAAACCGCAAGCGCCGCAGAGAAAGACGCCCTGCGTCGCGCCGTGCGTTCTGCGGTTGGGTTGTACGTTGACAGTGAAACGCTGGTGAAAAACGAAAAGCTGATCCGCGATCAGGTGCTGGAATCGACTGGCTCTTACGTCACAAGCTACAGGCTGACGGGCGACCCGGTAAAACGCGACGGCCTGTTTGAAGTTGAGATTCAGGCCGTGGTCGAAGGTGGGCAGGTAGCTAAGCGGTTGGAAGCGGCCAAGCTCGTCCAACGTGGCATTAGCACCAAAAACCTTGTCGCCGAAATCGAAGGTAAGATCGAGAATGCACGCGAAGGCGCCAAGATTCTAGAGCGGAATCTGCCGCAGGATCTGCTGCAGAAACTGCTCGTCGCGCGGCTTGTTGATGCAGAAGGAGAACCCACCAACCAGATTCAGCCTAAACGCAAGGTGCTTGCAGACGGACGGGTTGAAACAACGTGGATGGTGCAAACCTACTTCGACACAACAAAGTTCTACAAGGAAGTTGTGCCGCCGGTGCACCGTATGCTGGCGGGCATCTCAACGGCCTCGGGCGGCCCCGTAATGAGCACCGCCAGAACTGCCGGTGAGTTGCCTCTTTGCGGATATCCTCTGCATTTCTACCGCAACTGGAACGGGAGCGAACCCAAGGCGCCCGTGGGGGATCAACCGCATTGCTACATGTTGCTAAGCACGGGCCGCAGCGCAGACGGCGGCGCCGAACGCTGGAACTGGTATCTGCTGGAAGGCGCGGATTATATCAAAGCGTTGAAGAAGATTCAGATGCAGGACTCGTTCGAGAAAATTCAGCTCAAGGCTGAATTCCTGGCGACGGACGGCGGCGTAGTGGCCAGCACCTCGTTTAGCCCCTGGAAAGAAGTCATCTGGACAAATTCATACAAGCACGAATTGAAGGTAAATATGGCGCCGTACTTTTTGAATCAGGCGGGCACGCTTTCTTCGGCCAACCACCGTAAACCTCTCGGTCAGCACATGGTAATCTCTTGCAGGTTTGCACACGCCTCTCACGGCGGTCAGGCAATACCTGCCTACTCTCCCAGCAGAAGGGCGCCATATCCCGACGCCGGCAGCGGCGCCAGCGACATCATGATGCGCCGCTTCAGCGTAACACTTGATCCACAGGATCTAAGGCGCATCGTGAACGTGCGGTTCTACTTCACGATGTCCGCTTCCCTGAAATAGATTCACACTATCGCAAAGACGGTCGTGAATTTTATCCGGCTTTAACAGCACCACTCCCTTTGACCTCAGGAAGAAAGATGAAAACAACGGTTCTCATAACGGCCCTGCTACTAACTGCGGGGAGTTTCGCCACGGAAGCCGTCGCACAGAAGTTCACCTTTGGCGGTCAGCAGTCTGACACTGTTAAAGTACGCGTCAAAGGCGTGGGTATCAGCCCGGACGCCGCGCTGCTGAATGCGTATTCACGGGCAGTCGAAAGTGCGATTGGCACGTATGTCTCGGCACAGACGCAGGTCAGCAAGGACGAGCTGATCCGCGACGAAATTCTAACGCACGCCAAAGGCACGCTCGATGGCTGGACGATCCTCAGCCAGGGACAGGAAGATGGCAGTTATTTTGCAGAGATCGAAGCCAAGGTTTCCCGCAACCGCCTGGCGCGGCGGCTGACGCAGCGGGCGATCGATTTCGACGGGAAGCTGCTTCGCTTCGAGATCGACAACCAGTTCGAGAAACAGAATCCCTCAGCCGCCAAGATCATCGCCCAGGAGTTAACGCTCTATGGACCTGACCGCTTCTACAAGGCGGAAATTACCGGCCGGCCTAAGACTTCAAAAACAGCCGGGCAGTTCACGCTGGCTTTCGATGTCAAGCTGAAGGTAGACGCGGCGCAATGGGCCAGGTCGCAGCGCAGCCTGCGTTCTGCGCTGCAGAACGTCTCCACCATGCGGCTGCCGCCGTTTACCGTGCAGACCAATTCGACCAATCCCAGCGGCAAGACCACAGAACTGTTCTCGCACGATGGTTTTGCCTTGCGGGCGCTGACACGTCGCGAGTTCGATACCGCCCTTCAGCAGCTTCAAGCCAACGCCCAGAAACGCGGCGAAGACTGGTCGTATCCCGTCTTTCTACTAAGCAGCTTCAAACGCACGGGTCCGCGGCTGGTGACCAGCACCTGGGAAACCTACCGGCTGCCGGCACAGCTACCCGGTCTGAAAGATATCCTCAGCCGCCGGTACGAAGTCTCACTGACCGTGACCGCGAAAGATGGCTCCGTTCTGGCAACCACCTCCAAGCTGCTCAATGGCAAAGAATTTGACCAGTATTACGCACGCGAATTCCAGGCTGGCTTTGTCGAAAGCAACGACCGCCGCAAGTTCGACGGCGCGTGGCTAGGCCCGTTTCTATTCAGCCCCGGCCGCGCAGACCGCAACTTCTTTGTGGCGCCGGAACTCAGCATCGAAGGGTTGCAGGTCACGCTCTCGAAGGAAGAACTCGACGCTGCCGCCAGCGCTTCGGCCGTCATTCAGGAAGTTTCCCGGTAGGCTGGAACGCGAAATAGCTGCATTTTCTCCGATAGAGAGTTAAAGGGTCAGGCGGATCATCTGCCTGGCCTTCTTTTTTTGGAGTGGCGCCGGCGTGCAGTGAACGCAAGTTGATTCTAAAGAAACAATTGTGAAGATTAGATGTTTTTGGACTCACGGTTCTCCGCAGCTTCCTTCCCTTTTGCCGCATAAATAAAGCACTTCTTGCTGTTACATGCTCTCCCGGCCGCCCAATCTCCGTGCCGCGTTGGGTATTTTCAATGTTGATTTTAAGTCAACTAGTGTTAACCTCTGGGAAACACATGTTTCATCCGCATATGGAGGTCTAGTCGTGAAAGTCTTTGCCCGTCTTCTCTTCCTGAATGTTCTGTTGCTGGTAGCCGCGGCTGCTGCCGGTTGCAGCTCAGAGCCTATACCACTGAATGAACCCGTTGACCCCGCGCAGTGGATCACTGATCCGAAGACCGGTGAGCTAGTGCCTGCCGAGGAAGGCCCTTAGGCCGTTGCTATTGCGTTAGTAAGAACCACCTGCCCTTCTTTTTCCAACGAAGAAAACCAATGCCTCACATCCGTACCATGAAAAACGCTCCTGCCAATCCACGCGGCTTCACGCTCGTTGAACTTCTGGTGGTGATCGCCATCATCGGCGTTCTGGTCGCTCTGCTGTTACCGGCGGTTCAAGCAGCACGTGAAGCGGCGCGCCGTTCTCAATGCTCGAATCAGATGAAGCAACTGGGTATCGGCCTGCACAATTATCACGATACGTACCGCAAACTGCCTGCCGGAGCATTCGCCGCCCACGGACACTCCTGGACCTGGCAGGTGCTGCCCTTCATTGAGCAGAACGCCTTGTATCAGACCGTTCCTTCCCCCACCACCGACAGCGGTTCGGCAGGCGGCTCGGATGCGAACAGTATCGCCATCCGCACGCTGGCGCGGACGCCGGTTGCTACGTTGTATTGCCCCTCGCAGCCAGGCGACCAGATCGAAGACCGCGACGTCAACGGCCTGACGGGCCGCGTCAAGCTCTCTTACCTCGCCTGCGCCGGCAACGATCCTGTGGATGATTCTCTGGCGGAGATGGACTCGGGCAATGGCATGTTTCAGGCCGTCAATCGCGCGTCCAGCAGTCCGGCCGGACGGCAGTTGAAATTCAGCAGCGTTACCGACGGACTCTCCTCTACGATTATGCTAGGCGAAGCACGGTATCAGATCCTGGAATTTGGCGAACGCGACTGCCACAACTGCGACCGCTTTGCGTTTTTCCATCCCAACTTCGATTCCGGCTCCGGTTCGGACTTCAGCGAAGCGATGGCCACCACGCGTATTGCGATCAACTTCGGCGGCAGCAACGACGCGGAGCTTTCTTTCGGCAGTTATCACCCTGGTGGTGCAATGATGGTGCTGGGCGACGCCAGTGTGCGTTTCATGCCAGAAACGGTCGATGCGATCGTTTATCGCGCCCTTGGTTCGCGCAATGGCGGTGAGGTGGCGCAGCTGCCGTAAGCTCTTATTTTGTGATCGTTGTTTGCCGTAACTGGTTGAAGTGATTTATCATGCTGACGCAGGTCAGCCGTCTAAGAACGTGAGTGGAATCTATGCAAACGCCTATCAACCGCCGCGCGATGCTGGCGGCGACATCCGCTGGCCTGGTTGCCACGTCGCTTTCAGGTGCGGAACCCGATGGCAAGATTACGGGCCCGATGGTCGGGCATTTAGATACGACCTCGGCCAACATCTGGTTCCGTGCAGGCAAAGCCGGAACGTTCGTGCTGAAACTGCATCCAGAAGACTCTGATCGAGTGGCGCAGCAGATCACCGGCGTTGCCTCGGTTGAAAATGATCTGTGCGTCACCTTCCATGCCGGACGCCTCAAGCCGGACACCCGGTACCGGTATGCGATTTACGCAGGCGATCAGATGGTGGCTGGTGGCGATGGCTTTCACTTCACAACGCCTGCCGGCCAAGCAACGCCAGCGAAGACGGTCCTTGCGTTCGGATCGTGTGCCGATAACAAGCCGCTGAAAATCTGGTCGCAGATGAAGCAGCAAGGCGCCCAGGGGCTGGTCCTGCTGGGTGACACGCCTTATATAGACTCGACGAATCTGGCCCGTGCCCGCCAGCGGCACCGCGCGTTTCTGGCAGAGCCAACCCTGGCCGCACTGACACGCAACACGCCGGTATGGGGAACCTGGGACGACCACGACTTTGCCGGCAACAACACCGATGGACGGGTGAAGGGTAAAGAGAACACGCGGCAGGCGTTTCTCGAATACCGGGCTAACCGTGAAGCTGGTCACGACGGCCAAGGCATCTACACCAGTTTCCGCAGAGGCGGTGTGGAAGTCTTTCTGCTGGATACGCGTTGGTTCGCACGTACGGAGCAATCGCCCGTCGACGCCAGCAAGCCCACGCTGCTTGGCCGCCGGCAATGGAAGTGGCTGCTTGATTCGCTGAAGGCTTCGACGGCGGAATTCAAAATCATCGCCTGCGGTATGATCTGGGATGATAAAGAGAACCGCGAATCAGACGACTGGGGTTCATACACGCACGAACGCGACGCGTTGTTCCAGTTCATCGGCAAGCAGAAGATCAGCGGTGTGGTGCTGATCGGCGGCGACATTCATTGTTCACGCCTGCTGCGATACAAGACCACGGCAGTGGCAGGCTATCCGCTGCATCAGTTCATCGTGTCGCCTTTGCATGACCGCACCATCGAGTCGCTTAACGTGCCCCATCCTGATCTGGTGCACGGCGAGGCGATTCCCCATGTGTGGCTGCGGCTGGAAGTAGACACCACCGTTGAACCAGCCAGACTGCATGCTAAGTGGGAGCAGATGAATGGACGGAAGATGTGGGACATCACCCTCACAACGAAGCAGCTTACTGCACGCGGGTAACACCGGGAATTCTTCATGGCGATAACGACCGAAGCTGAAGTCTGTATCCGGCCGGGTGCATTGCGAGAACTGGCGCCGGTGTTGAACAGCCTGAACTCGGACAAAGTGTTTGTTGTGGCTGATCGCGGCGCCTATGAGTTCTCGGGCGCCCGCGAGGTGGTGACGCGTGACTTAGCGGCCTTTGAGCTGACACTGTTCCAGGACTTTGAACCAAACCCGAAGATCGAAGACGCAGAAGCTGCCATCGAAAGATTCATCGCCAGCGGCGCCCAGGCGATTGTCGCCATTGGCGGCGGCACAGCGATTGACCTGGCCAAGCTTGTGGCGGCCTTTGCCGGAGCGCCGGATGATGCCCGGGCGATGATTCTGAAACACGCGTCTATCACGCAACTAGCCGCGCCGCTGGTGGTGGCGCCGACCACTGCGGGCACCGGGAGCGAGGCGACGCATTTCGCCGTGGTCTACATTGATGGCGTGAAGTATTCCGTCGCCGGCGCGGGCTTGTTGCCGGGGCATGTGCTGATTGATCCATTGCTCACGCACAGCCTGCCGCCTGCGGTGACCGCAGCGACGGGGCTGGACGCATTCTGTCAGGCGATTGAATCGATGTGGGCGGTCGGCGCCACCGAGGAATCGCTGGGTTACGCAGAGGCATCGGCCCGGTTATCGCTACGCAGTCTGCCAGCAGCGGTGAATTCGCCCACGCCGGAAACGCGGGAGCAGATGTGCCGCGCGGCGTATCTGGCCGGAAAAGCAATCAACATCACCAAGACCACCTTGCCGCACGCGATGTCGTACGCCATCACGTCGGAGTTTGGAGTGCCGCACGGTCAGGCGGTCGCCCTCACGCTGGCCGCGGTGCTGGAATTCAACGCCGGGGTAACAGACAGCGA
Organism: Pirellulaceae bacterium; assembly: GCA_965233625.1. Classification (GTDB taxonomy): domain Bacteria; phylum Planctomycetota; class Planctomycetia; order Pirellulales; family Pirellulaceae. The sequence goes on along the minus strand of OZ247499.1, from coordinate 2,968,764 downwards.
CTGCACCGATCCGCGCGGCGCGGCCGCAGTACGTGAACGCATCAAGCGGATATGTGAAGTGCTTGGCGCCAGGGATGTGTCACAGGCCAGCGCGGTGATTTCCAGCCTGATCGCCGCTACAGGTTCGCCACAGAACTGCCGGCAGGCAGGCATCGATCCCACTGTCTACGAGGCTATCGCCGCGCAGGTGAATCCGCAGCGGCTACGGAACAATCCGCGTGCGACAACGCCCGCAGACCTTATGAAACTACTGGCGTCCGGTTGATGCTGCCGGTCGCTGCACTAGTTGTGGGGATCGTAGAAAACGCACAGCACGGTGGCGGCGCGTTTGGCGTTGTTGATGATGCGGTGGGGCACGCTGCTATCGAAATACAGGCAGTCGCCGTTCTTCAAGCTGTGTAGCTCGCCATCGAATTCGAAGTCGATAGCGCCCTGCTGCACCATCAGAAATTCTTCGCCCTGGTGCCCCATCGGCTCATCGCGGGCGACGCCGGGCGGCACGGTCAGCAGGAACGGGTCCATCGTGCGGTTGGGCCGTTTGTGCGCCAGCGACTGATAGACCGTGGTGTTGGTGGCGCTCTGATCCCGCTCGATCACCTGCCGTTCGTCCTTCTTTACCAGCACCAGTTGGGGCTTCTCATCCAGACCCTCAAACAACTCCGACAGCTTCACACCCAGCACGCCAGCAATTTCAGATAGCGCAGGCAACGAAGGTGTGACGCGGAAGTTTTCCACTTTTGAAAGCCAGCTACGGGTCAGCCCCGTCTGCGATGCAACATCTTCAAGCGTCAAACGACGTTCCAGACGAAGCGAGCGTATACGCTGTGCAAGTTCTACCAGGTTCATAAAGTGGATTTTAAATCAACTCGCCCTAATTACCAGATGGCGGCACGCGTAACGGGCTCGCCTGATAGGTGATGGTGAAGGTGCGTGCGAACTCAAGTTCCGGCAAACGGAGCAGACTCACCATCAGGTTCACAACACGCTGTTCTGTAAAATCGCGATGAAACCGGAAATCGATGCTGCCTGGGCTGACCATCGCGGCAAGTGCGTTGCCCTGCGAGTCGTCCGCATAACGGATGCCCGGCTGCCCCGCGTCGCGGTGTTCCGTGGTCCGCGGAAAGAACACAATGCCCGCCTCGTTGGCAAGCAGCTTGAACTGAAATCCCTGCTGTTGCAGCAAGTTCGCGATGGAATCGAAACCGTAGACAACCATGAAGCCGCCAGTGATCGCGAAGATTCCTTAGATGCCAAGATCCTCCACAAAGCTCTGCTCGGGATAAATCTGCTCGTAGTCGATACCCAGGTGCTTTGCGATAATCCGCCGCGCCTTCAACGCCCGCTCGCGATTCGTCCCCGGCCGGCAGCGCCGCATGAATTCATCTTTCGAGATCGGCGGCCATTTATTGCTCCATGCATGGCTGTCAGGAGTCACCATCGAAAAGCTGCCTGAAAGACCACACGCAATGATCAAGGCGATACACAACAGCAAGAAAATCACGCTGATAAACAAACCCATGCTACGCGTCTCCCTGATAGTTGCGTCTGTGTCGGATATCGCTGATCGTACCATAGATGTCCGCATTATCGCTAATCACCAGCGCATCCGTATCGACCGGGATTGGCATCTGCGACAACGCCATGAGGAATTGTTCGATTCTACCCTGGTCATCAACCAGCGCGTCGCTACGGCAGTAGATCACGATTAACTGATGTGGATGTGAACGCACCACACGCCCACGGAGGAAACCACCATACTCTGGCTGAGCGTTACAGATGTGCTCAAAGCCTTTCGGGATGTTCTTCAAATGACTATCCCGCGCGTCATATAGCCGGCCATCCGGGAAAACCCAGAAGACAAACTCCGGTTTGGCATGCGTCAAAGCACGAATCGCTTTCCGGCGCCCTCTGAATTTCCTGGCAAGAAAGGGAAAGGTAACGGCAGCCATTTCCCGGTCAATCGATCCTACGGTTAGCATGCCACGAAAGACACGCAAGCTTTTTGGCCGGTTCGCGAGATGTCGTAACCGCAGCGTCTTAGTCGAGTCCGATGTCATCGACAAACCGCTGTTCCGGATAGACTCTCTCGTATTCAATACCTAACTGATCAGAGATAATCCGCCGCACCTTCAGCGCCCGTTCGCGATTCGTCCCCGGCGGGCAGCGCCGCATAAATTCATCTTCTGAAATCGGCGGCCATTTTTCGTCCCATGGAACGATGAGCGTATTAAAGGCACTCTGATAGGCGTGCGCCGTTTCCACCACGTACACCAGAACGACGCCAGTAAATGCCGCCAGCATTGCCAACGCTAAGAAAACAAAACTGGCTATCAAAATCATACGGGCGCCTCCATGAGGATATCGTCATCGTAGCGTCATACTGACTTTCCGCCGTCGGGAAGCCCGTTTTACCATGGCGGCCTTGAGACCCTTAGACCTCGTGACTTAAAGCTTCGAGGGAGGCAGCGTATTCATTAACGGCGTAAGCACTTCATCGCATCGTTGTTCGTCTGCTGCGGACACTGTCAACGATGCTTCCTTGCGTCTCTTCGACGGGTCATCGATAGATTCGACGCGCAATAGATGATCATCCCCCACAAAATAATAGCGGAAGCGAATAACGTCGCCAGTTGCATCGATATATGGGCTCTTCCAGGAACGCGGCGCACTGGCTTGGCGCAGATGTACGCCTTCAATGCGTGTCTTACTAAACGCCCTTAATTGTTTTGGTCCAATCTGCGCCTGCTCGTGCCGGAAGGACGGAAACCTTTCGTGAACTGCCTTCGACCAACACCGTTCGAAAATAAACGACGAAAACCTTATACCGCCAAGGGCGCCGTTGATAATTGACCCATCCGTTTCAATACAATTCACGGCAGGGTCATCTCCATCCGTCAGCTCGGCGGCGTACCCTACGCAGTTATCGTACGCACTGATCCACCAGCGTTGATTCGCTGGTCCGTGTTTTAATAAGTTGGCGACGTTCAGGTCCCAGCTTGTGGGATTTTCAGCATATCCAGGAGAATATTCTACGTCTTCACCGTCCGTGTCCAGTTCGATCATCTTGCAGGCGTTTTCGATCGAATACCAGGAAGTAATTGCTGCGGGCAGGACTCTACCGGTCGAACGTGTGAATTCATCAAGCCCCTCAATGGCCAACGGTGAGAGGACAAATTGTGTGTTAAGTAGACGCTCGACGCTGCCCAGATATAGTCTGGACAAACTGCAAATGGCCCCAGTCTGTTCGAGCCCGAACATCCAGCTTAAGTGCTTGCCGGGATATCTCTCAATCAAACGCTGCCGCGTTTCAGGCGTGGGTGCATTGCGGTATTGAATCTGCGCGCGAAGATACCCGGCGCGGCCGTCGCCACGTTCTTCCAGCCAGTCAGCGTAAACCAGTACGGCAGCTTGATCCTCTGGATTACGGTGGATCGCGTCTAAAAACGCTTGTTCACTAGCGCTGCTCATTGTGCGCCCTTTCATAGATGTCAGCATTATCGCGAATCACCAGCGTATCCGTATCGACCGGGATTGGCATCTGCGACATCGCCGCCGGGAATTGTTCGATCATGCACATCGGAATTCCCAGCCAAACCGCATTGCTACTTTTACGCCGCCGTTAATCTTCGTCGGTTCCGCTGCCTGCTGCGTAAATAAACAATTCGCACAACCACCGGGCGGAGGCACCTCGCCTAATTTGTATGCAATGATCAGCGGAGTGAAAGACACGCCGGTCATCCGCTTTCGCCGTAACCATGCAGTACCACGATGCTTTGCGACACCATTCGGCATGTGCGTAAAACAAAGTAGTTTCGGCGGTACAGTCATCTTTGAGGTTGCCTGTCCATGTAAGAAAAGAAGCCGGTGGTGTACGTCGGCCGGGCGGCGGCCAGAAGCAGTTGTCCGCGTAAGCTGCAACTACAATCTGCGAAAGCCAACGTGCAGCCTCAGGCGATTTAAATTTTATGGATACCCAGGTTGAGTCGAAGACGACACACGCCCCATCTGTAATAACAAAATCCCAGAATGAGGGTCGAATGCCATTCCGCTCGGTTTCGCTGATTTGTACTCGCATGAGTCGCTAACTACCACAGCCGCCGTTCGTCGCTGCTGTCGTCTTCTTCGCCTTCATCTTCGTCCCACATGCCGTCGAGGGGGTGGGGTTCGTCGAGGGGTTGCGGGTCGTGGATGGGTTGTTCGCCGGGTTGCAGGGGTGGCGGTTGCGGGTGCTGGCGGAGGTGGTCCAGGGCGGCGGCGAATTCGTCGTAGGCGTGGCCGTCGAACAGGACGAAACGCACGAGCGATGGCAGCGAGTGTTTTTGCAAGTAGTCCATCACGGTCGAGAGGGCGACCGTCGCGGCCAGGTCGAGCGGATAGCCGTACACGCCGGTGCTGAGCGCGGGCATCGCCACCCGGCGGCGGTGATAGGCCGTGGCCAGTTGCAGGCTGCTGCGATAGGCCGACGCCAGCAGCCGGTCTTCCTGCGTGCGGCCGCCACGCCAGACGGGGCCGACGGCATGAATCACATAGCCCGCCCGCAAGTCGCCGCCAGCCGTGATCACCGCAGACCCGGTCGCGCAGCCTTGCGGGTATCGCTGCGAGGTTTCGTAGATAATGGCAGGTCCGCCGTGCCGCTGGATGGCGCCGTTCACACCGGTTCCGCCAGAAAGCTGGCTATTGGCGGCGTTCACCACCGCATCGACATCCTGGGCGACGATATCGCCCTGCACTAACTGCAACGTGTTGCCGTTGATCTGAAACTCTGTCATGCGGGCGGGTGGCTCCGTGGTTTCCGGCAGACTCATAACAACCCGCGCCGGGGCGGGCGAATCTGCCATTGCAATCCGTCATTTTACGGCAGGGCGGGCACTGTGCATGGTAGTCTTTCCGGGGAATGCTGCAAAACTCGCCCGGTTCGCGAAGGATTGCTCGCCCCTTTCGCAGGCTCATGCTAGCATAGCGACGGACCGGCCGTTCGCCGCGTGCAGATCGCGATGGTTCCAAAGATTCTGGCTGCGACGATTTTCGAGGATGTACGATTTATGCGCAAGTCACTGCCTTGCAGACTGATTCAACACCTGACGCCCGCTGCCTGTTTTGCCGGGTTGCTGCTGATCGCCTGTCCGGCGCTGGCCCGCGATATCTATGTCAACAACGTGGGCGGCGATGACCGTTTCGACGGCGGCACGGAACTGTACGCCCAGCAGGGCACCGGCCCCTGCCGCACCATTGCCAAAGCATTGCGCGTCGCCAAAGCCGGCGATCGCATCATCCTCTATAAGAATGACGAGCCGTATCGCGAGTGCGTGACGCTAACCGGCCGCGACAACGGCGCCTTTGAAAAAATCCCCCTGGTGATCGATGGACGTGGCGCCATTCTCGATGGTTCGCGCCCGGTGCCTGATGCATGGCGTTTCGCCGGCGGCAATCTGTTCACCTACCGGCCGCCGCGATTGAACCACCAGCTGCTGTATCTAGATGGCAAACCTGCGGAAGAAGTGAAGCCCCAGGGGCGTAAGCTGCCTGAACTCAAGGCGAAGCAGTGGTGCCTTTATAATGGTCTGATCTACTTCGCTGCCGAGCCGGGCCGGATTCCGTCCGACTACGACCTGCGGCATACGCACCATCAAGTGGGCATCGGCTTATATATGTGCCACGGCGTGGTGATTCAGAATCTGGTCGTGCAGGGCTATCAGCTCGATGGCATCAACGCCCACGACACTGCCACCGACATCAAGATTCAGGGCGTCACCCTCCGCGGCAACGGTCGCAGCGGTCTGTCCGTAGGCGGCGCCAGCCGGGTCTCGCTGGAAGTCTCACTCGTCGGCAACAACGGCGACGCACAAGTCCGCACCGAAGGCTACAGCCGCCTCAAAATCCTCGACTGCGACCTGCTCAACAACACCGCTCCACCCGTGGTCCAAAAGGGCGGCAAAGTAACGATCGAGAAGACACCGGCGCCCGCCGGGATGTAGGACTTTTCTCTGGCGACCGTGTCATGGCTGACAACCGGCGATTGCTCGATCATCTTCATCCAAAATCTGCGATACCCTGGAACGACCTTACGACGTTTGATCTTTACGAACGCAACTTCGGGGTGATACTTCCTGCAGATTTCTTAGAGGTGATGTCCAGCTACAATAGCGCGATTGTATCCGCAATTTATGCGCACCCTGATCTACCAATTGATGGCAACGAATTTTATTTGTGGCGTTTCGCTTCAATCGGCCGCCACAATTTCAACGACGGTGACGATCTGCTTGTTAGAACGGAGTTCGAGTATTACAACAACAGGTCGATCCCCAGGAAGGTGCTCGTCTTCGCCTTTGATTACCAGGATTGGCCGATCTATCTTGACCTGACTGACGGAGGGGACGGTCGTATTGCCGTTCATTCAGACGACGACCGTTTGCAGCGACCAGCTTGGGCAAACCTGGATCACGCGTACCCTTGCTCATTTGTTGCAGATGGATTCTCGCACTATGTTCGTAACTTGACGCCGGATCCCGACCCACCCGTCTGAAACGCTTCAAATCGCTTCATCATTATGGAGTCCGCCGCTTTCCTCGGCAGCATCTCCAAAGCTCTGTCCGCCGCAAAGCAGCCCCATAACGGAACGCAGGATGAAACGCCCCATGTGGTTTGACCTGGTAGGTTGTCTGTTACTTCTGGCTGCGCCAGGAATCGCGCTGACTTGGATTTCGTTTACGGCTGCTACGTATTACGCGTTAACCTGCATGGCTCTGTTGGCAGCCGTTTTCCTGGTTGGCTTTATCGCCTCCAGGTACGACGCCCGAATCGAAAAACGATACATTGATCGTTATCAACGGGAAGCCGGTGAATTTCAGACAGGCGGCGATTTTCGTTGCCTGCTTGATATACATTCCGATTCCGCCACGCCAATTCGCGAATACTTCTTTGTTGACATCGAGACATTTGACGAAACGCATGTGCGCATTGGAATCGTATTATGCGTACACACTAACCAGCACACGGGTACGGAGATTCAATACTGGTGTAAAGGGCGGCGGTATTCGTGTCCCGCATGGGGTGAAGCTGATACTGCCGGGCAGGGTCGGTTCATCCGGGTAACGTATCTCGAACAACACGTAAGTGAACTGGGGAAAATTGAACTTCCCATCAAAATCGAGATCGAAGACCATCCGGCGGAGGTGAGCGGGAAGAAGCCGCTGAGACACACACCCGAGGGCTAAACCATAGGGAGTCGAGAGTACGAATAAGATCTCGACTAAAGTGATGGCTAATCCAGAAGTTGTCTCTGATTTTGAACGCATTCTAGCCCTCTATCCTCACGTCTTCATTGACAACATCCGTTGGCATCCAGACGGAACGATGAGTGTAATCCTGCGTATTTCAGTCCTCGCGACAGTTGCGAGGCTCGCTTACCACGTATCGGACGCGAATTGCGCTATGCGCGTCTGGCCGGTTGGACACAACGGCCCATTGCCATCTGACCTTGACTCTTCCACCCGCAACAATCGCACTGAAGCAGAGTGGGAATCACGAATCCAGTATCAACTGCAATTCACCAGCAACAGCCGAATAATTACGTTCTGTGTTGCCATGGTGGAGGAACTCGTCTCGATGAATCGTCTTGCGAGAGCGGAAGCCGATAGATTCAAGGCGAAATGGGGGTGGTGAATTTAGCGAAACGGGGATGTTTCCGTCGAGCACGCTGGTGCAGCGGTTTCTATTTTCTTCTACTCGCGGCCTTTATAATTCATTCTGCCAGAAACAGGCGTATTGACGCGTTGTCAGTCCGTAGAGAGGTGCAGCCTTTGAATCGACACATTGAATGGTTCGATGTTATCGCGCTGTTCCGTTCAACACGACTCCGGATCGCAACGGTAAGTGGTGTGATCGCCTGGATTCTTTATTCGTACTGGATGATTCATGTTGATGGTCCTAGCCCAAATTCGCTAAGCGGAGATGCCGAGTTCTGGCCGTTTATTGTGTACGGCGACGTGCCGTGGAACGAGCGATGGTTCTGGGTCAGGTGGGTTGAGTTGGTGAACTTTCTGGTGAAGGTCTGGTCGGTGACTTCTTTCGCTTGGTTGTGCCAACATCTTTATGCGCGAAGAGGGGTCAGAATCAGCATGAGCTCGTTGTTAGCCGCTACTGGGATTCTGGCGGTGATCTGTACGATCATTTCCTATTCGGGAGTGGTCTATCAACTGCCGGCCGCCATATCGCAGCGGAAGATCGAATTCTTTGTTCCAGTCCTTCCTTTGACCATTGCGATGCCCTACGTGTGCACGGCGGCAGGGATTTACACAATGGGGATATTTGTCCGTAATCGCATATACCCGCCCTTCGACTCCCTTGAGGACAGTAAGCGAGAACGAGAAAACAGTCCGATCGATGGATAACTTCTAAACCCAGGGCTGGCGCCCTTCGCTGACTTAACAGCGGCCCGTCGGGCCTTGTGAGTGCTGGCAACACAATGAAAAAAGCGGCTTGACCCTTTGCAGAGTCAAGCCGCCCGGTTTGCCAGATTAACACTTCCGGCGAAGCGAAGTTATTCGCTGGTCGACGTCGTCTTCGTTTGCACGATGACGGGCGCCGGCTGCACGGGGCAACCGGCCATCAACTAGTTGCAGCATGGGTTGCAAGTGGTTACCTGAACTGGAACCTGCTTGCATACAACTTTAGGTACGCAGCGGGTTACGGTGTAAGGAACTTTCTTGCAGACGGTGCGTGGTACGCAGATCGTCTTGGTGTAGCATACTGGCTTGGTTACGCAGTAAGGAACCTGCTTGCAGTGGGTCTTCTTGACCATGCGGCATACCCGGTAAGGGATGGTCTTGGTGCAGGTCTGTGGAACCATTTTGCATACGCGGTAGCAGCAGGTCTTGGTGCGCTGTTCAGGCACCATGCGGCATACTTTGTAGCAGCACTGCTTGGTGCGCTGCTCGCAGACCCAGCGGCATACTTTGTACGTGCAGGTCTTGGTGCGCTGTTCGCATACCCAGCGGCATACTTTGTAGCAGCAGGTCTTGGTGTGCTGCTGTGGAACCAGCTTGCATACTTTGTAGCAGCAGGTCTTGGTGCGAGGTTCGCAGACCCAGCGGCATACTTTGTATGTGCAGGTCTTGGTGCGGGGTTCGCAGACCATGCGGCATACTTTGTAGGTGCAGGTCTTGGTGCGAGGTTCGCAGACGTACTTGGTGCAGCATACGGTGCGGGTCTTGCATTCAGGAACCCATACTTTGTGGCAGCAAGTGCGATCTGGAGTCTTGCAGGTGATCGTACGGCAGCAGCCTGGCTGGTAAACGCAACGGCAGGTGCAAGGATCGTAAGACCAGGTGCCTGGATCCTGAACGGTGCGTGTGTAGCTCTTGCCAGGAATAACGCGGGTGCGTGTTTCCCAGTGGCCGGTGTTGTACTGAACTTCTTTTTCGTACTTCACTGGCACGCGAACGTGGTAGGTGTAAGTACGGGTCTTGGTTTCGTACACAGGACGCTGAACGTTGTAGGTGTAGGTACGTGTCTTTGTTTCGTACACTGGACGACGGACATTGTATGTGTAGGTGCGAGTGCGGTTTTCGTATACACGGTTGTAGGTCGTGTAGCAGATGTTCTTCGTCTTGGTTTCCCACACTGGCTTGCGTACGGTGTAGCAGATGTTCTTTGTCTTGGTTTCCCAGACAGGTTTGCGTACCGTGTAGCAGATGTTGCGTGTCTTGGTTTCCCATACAGGACGGTTGACGGTGTAACAGATGTTACGCGTCTTGGTCTCGTAGACAGGCTTGTTGATGGTGTACGTGCAAGTGCGGTACTTGGTTTCGTACACGGGGTGGCACGTGGTGTAGTTGCACGTACGGTAACGGGTTTCTTTGACGTAACGTGTGCAGTTGATGGTCTTCTCTTCGTTGACCGTTTCGTACACGTTCTTGTAGCAGGTGAACTGCTGCTGCTGATACTCGACCGAACGAACGGTCTTCATCACTGTTTCGCACTGCTGCTGAGCACAACAGTAGCTGCTTGGTTCGCAGTCACCTGCATTGAGGTAACTGTTGGCGCCGCAGCAAGCTGCCCATGCCGAACTGCCTGTGAAGGCAGCTGACATTACAGCCAATGCGATCGCTGTCTGAAGCGTCTTCATTCCGGAATCTCCTTCGCTTACGAATCTCACCGTGGAAGTGGTAGTTGCTGGTGGGAAACAGGATCCCACCCAGCACGTAGGTAGTTTTGGCCGCCCGATGATCCGTCCCGATGGCAGGATCAACCTAATTCAGACGATGCGCGGCAGCCTCCTACACGCCGCAGCCTGTGTGATCTGGCATCACAGGGGCCTGTTACGGTGTTAGATCGGAAAGATGGGAGGTTTACTTGAGATGAAGGATATGGAGAAGAAGTAAATAAAGGGCTGCCTGGGTGGTTTTGTTGGGAGTCGCATGCTTGCGTGGGATGTAGCGGATATGCGGCTGGGAGATGTCCATCTGTGACGTTGGAGCCGTCGAACGCCCTTACTAAGAGGGGGCGCCTGAAAACACGCAGATGTCGCGGTTTGACCACCTTCATTTACTAACCTAAGTAAACATTAGAGGCCGGGCGTAATTGTTCGTCGAAGGCCCAAGGCGGACAGTTTCCCCCTGACCCCTCAACAAACAAATCAAGGACATAGCAGAACCATGAAGAAACGTAACGCTTTCACGCTGGTCGAAATTCTGATTGTGGTTGTCATCATGGCCGTACTGGCCGCCACCATCATTCCACAGTTCTCCGATTCGACCTCCGATGCCAAAGCTGGCACTGCCGAATTCAATCTGCATACGCTTCGTTCGCAGATTCAACTGTATAAGTCGCAGCACGACGGCCTGCTGCCTACCGACGATCTGGCGGAACTCACAGCCACCACGGACAAAGATGGCAACATCGGCACCGGCGCCGGTTTTGTATACGGCCCTTATGTGCGTGAGATTCCCGCCAACTCGTTCAGCAACTCCGCTGACGTGAAGGAAATCACGAGCTCGCCTGCCGTAGTTGGCGATGTGACGGCCAGCGATGCAGGTGGATGGTTGTACAACACCACAACCGGCGAACTGTTCATTGACCATTCAGAACACTTCACCAAATAACGCGTGAAACGCAGTTGCAGCGTCTGCTGAATTGCCGCCAACGCTAAGCCATCATGAACCCTGCCGGTGCACACGCCCGGCAGGGTTTTTTGTTGCCATGACCGGCGAGGGATGGCGCCGCTAGCAGATGCGATCGCATACTAACGCACCGGTTTACCTGGGGAAAAAGTTTCAAACTCGCGTTTTTTTCCTCAAGTCAGCGGGAGGTCGCTCTTGGTGGGGTGCGGGGGTTCTGCTAACATCCGCCGCGCCTGGAAGAAGGGCTGCGGCTGTGTTGCTGTGTTTGCAGCGTGGCGGCAGCGGCTTGATTCTTCCAGGCGAAAGCACCTTTTTGGGAGATGCGTTCCATGCGGCTCGAACACCGTGTGGCGTGTCTGCTGATGCTCGCCGCGGTTGCCGGATGTAACCACAACCAGAACCCGTTCAACAGCCCACAAGCGGCTGCGCTGCAAGCTCAGCAGCAGCAACTGGCTCTTCAGCAGCAAAAGCAGCAATACGCCAACCAGCTCGATACCACCAACAGCCAACTGTCGGCCCAGGTCGCCCAGGCCCGCCAGCAGGAGATCATCCTGCGCAAAGAGCTCGCGCTGACCAAGCAGCAACTGGCGCAAAGCGCGGCCCAGGTCAAACAGATGAAAGTCGCGGCCGACGAAAGCAGCCGCCGCCTGGAAGCGATTCAAGCTTCGAGCCGTATCCGTGGCGCCGCTACGATCGATCCGAACAACAGCGTGAAACAAAGCTTGAAGGTCGTTAGCCTTCCCGGTTTCGACGTCACGACCGACAACCAGTTGATCCGCATTAGCGTGCCGGCCGACACCATCTTCTATCCTGGCACCACGCAGATACAGCCTACCGGAGTGGCCGTGATCGACCGTGTGGCAGCAGCCATCGGGCAGCATTACCCGGCCAATCTGGTCGCGGTGGAAGGACACACCGATAGCGCAACGCCGCCCGCCACCAGCGGCGTCAGCAGCAATCATCAGCTCTCTTCGCAGCAAGCCGCCAACGTGGTCAATCAGCTGACCACACGCAATCGCATGCCGCCCCAGCAGTTCTTTTCCGTGGGGCACGGCGGCAATCATCCTAAGATGACCAACAGCACACCACGCGGCGCCGCCGCCAACCGGCGGATAGAAATGGTGATCTACCCGCAGACCATCCGCTAGGCAGTTGCCCTGCAACCGAGGTCAATCGTTAGACGCGCCGGATCGGTTTGCCATCCACCAGGCTGCGGTTAATCATCGGGTGGTCGTCGCGGGTCGGGCCGAAGTCGCTATCGGGATGAAACGCCACGATCTGTAACGGCTCCTGCTGCGTGTGAAAACTGTGCAGGCCGCCAGGATGAATGACCCACACCATGCCCGGCCGCAGTTCGCATTCTCCTTCTTCAGTCTGGCAGAGGCCGCTGCCGGCGGTGATCATTCCTAACCGGAAAGATGGATGCGTGTGCGGTGTCTGGTCCACGCCGGGCGGTACGTGCAGCATGTTCAGACAAGCGTCGCCCCGCACCACAGGCGGCAGGATCAGCGAATCGCTGCAGCCGTCGATATATTCCAGCCGCCCGCGACTTTCCAGCGGCCCGCCCAACATGAACACGCCGTGATGACCAAGTTGCGAAACCACGAACCCGCGCCCGCCGCGGATCTGCAAACCGCCCGGCGCTGAGAGATACATCCCTGCCTGAAACGGATAGGCGCCCGCTTCGCACTCCACTTCCGCCGTCTCCATCGCAAAGGCGAAGTGCGTGGCGCCGGCAGGCAGTTGCAGCGGCTGGCCCGTAAAGGCGGAAACGACGAAGGCAGCGTCCTGATGGGTCAGCGTCTGCAGCGGTCCGTGCTCAAGGGGCAGGATCTGGAACGCGGTGGCGTGTCGGATTGGTTCATTCATGCGGCAAAGCGGGCGAGTGCATGCGGGCGAAGTTAGCTGGTTCGTCACGCACGCAATGGTAATCGCCGCCTGCTTGATGTGGCAACACGCCGCTGCCTGTTGCGCCGCCTGTCTACGCCGCGCGGCGGTGATGCAGCACTTCGTCCGGGTACATGTAGCCGGTGGAAGCGTCGTTCCAGCGCCGCAGGATGGTGGCTGCCAGATGCCCGCCGAAGGCGATGGAAATTTTTAACGCGTGCTGGCAACGTCGCTTCCGGCCGGTCAGCGGCAAGCAGTCCATATCGCAGGCGGGGTCCGGATCTTCCAGATTGATCGTTGGCGGTGCATAGCCGTCACGCAGGGCCAAGGCCGTGATGCCAAGTTCCAGGCTGCCAGCTGCGTTGACCAGATGACCCGTCATCGACTTGGTGGAACTCACGCAAGCTTTGTCTGCTGCGGCGCCTAGTCCGGCGCGGATGCCGCGGATTTCGTTGCTGTCGTTCTGTTCCGTGCCCGTGCCGTGGGCGTTGATGTATTCAATGGCGCCGGGTTCGAGGTCGGACTGCTGGAGCGTTAAACCAATCAGGTGCTGCAACGCGTCGCACTCGGCATCTACGCCCGTTACGTGATGCGCCTGGGCGACGACTTTGCCCGCGGCGATCTCGGCATAGATCTTCGCATTGCGGCGGAGCGCGTGACTGAGCCGCTCGATAAACAGCATGCCGCTGCCTTCGCCCAGTACAAAGCCGGTGCGGTTACGGTCGAACGGCCGGCAGGCTGTGGCGGGGTCTTCTGTGCTGGCGAGCGCCCGCATGCGTTTGAAGCCGGCCGCCATCATCGGGTCGATGCCTTCGCCGCCGCCGCAGATGGCTGCATCGGCCGCACCGGAACGGATCGCCCGGACGGCTGATAGCACCGCTATCGTACTGCTGGCACATGCCGTGGAGTAACACATCCGGGGTCCAAGTACGCCCAGTTCACGGGCAACAGTGGTGCAGGCGGTATCCGGCATCCATTGCATGAACCACGGGTTGGCTCCCCATTGCTCTGGCGGTTTGGGTTTTCCTTCCGGCGTCTGCCAGCGCGGATCGCCCATGTGCCCGGCAATCGCGCAGGCGATACGGTCGGCGTTGTAGGGCGAAGCGTCGAACCGCTCGAAATCAAAGCCCGCATCCTGCATGGCTTCGCGTGCGGCGATCTGACTGAACTGTACCGGTTTAAGGGCGCCGGTGTTTTGCCAACCGGGAATGTTGTCGGGATCGACGGTTGCCGCAACGAGGGATTCGCCCTGGAAATATTCGAGATCATCAACACGCCGGATGCCGCAACGTCCTTCGCGCAGGCTCTGCCAGACTTCTTCACGCGTGGAACCAACCGCGGTGATCAGGCCGATGCCAGTGATGACAACGGGTTCTGCTTCTGTATAAAGTCCGGGCACACTACACTCCTCAATCCAGAAAACAGGCATCGCCACGTCGCACGAAAACGCGCAAGGGTGGAGGACACCGGCAATACCAAGCGTGCGTAAATACGCGATTCACCGGTTTGTGGCTACGCGAGTTTTACGCACAGGCTGCTAGCAGCAGCGGTGGGCACATATTTCCGTTACCTCTCAGAAATACGCCACACCTTGGCCGCAAAGGGTTGACGTCGCGCGCTGCTCCGGTAAACTTCTGACTTCTCGATACAACTCGAAGGGTCTGCCCAAGAGGCATACCTTTCCAACCGGCCTATCTCTCCCACACATGGCCGGTTTGACGCAGACAACTGCCACGGATCCGGCGGCTTGTGGCATGGAGGCCGTTGTGTTTTTTATTCTCTGCAAGCGTCTCTTGCTTCGTTTGAAACGTGCCCCCAATGCATTCCGCCGGACTACGATGGTGCTGGTCGTTAATCAACCGGTCTGAGCGTTTCGCCATAGCCCTCAACGCGGACTGAGGCGGCTAATCTCCTTAAAATCGTGCTGTTTCCCGCGGTTTTTGCGGGTTCTTGCCAATTTTTGCTCAAGCAACCGCTTCTGGCATGCTCTTTGCTTTTCTTTACTACCGTTCGCTTGTTAACTCAGAACGAAGGAGACAACATGAGTGTTGAAACTAAAACCAATCTGAACGATAAAACCATCACCAAACTTCAGCAGCTGATCCGCGCTAATATCGACTCGTACGATGGCTTCCGCGAGGCAGCTGACCAGATTGAAGACGCCAACATCGCCACGCTGTTCAGGCAGCTTGCCGAAGAGCGTTCGAATCTCGCTACGCAGCTTCAGCAGCACGTGCAGTGGAACGGCGAAGAGGCTGCGGAAGATGGCACGATGGCGGCCACCGTGCACCGCGCGTGGATTAACGTCCGCTCAATGGTAAGTGGCGGCGACGCGTATGCGATGCTTGCTGAGGCTGAAGCTGGCGAGGATCACATTAAACAGGCGTACGAAGACGTCCTGAAAGAAACCGCCGGCAGTGCGATGAACGCGGTACTGCAGCAGCAGTACATGACGGTCAAGAAGGCGCACGATCGCGTCCGCGACCTCCGCGACGCGTACAAAAACTTGAGTTAGTTCCCTGCGTCATACGTCTTGGAACGCAAATTTGAAATGCTTGAAAGCGACGGTGAACGCCGTCGCTTTTTTTAGGTCAAATGTTTACGACTCCTGCACATACTTCAGGTGACCCGCTTCGATGAAAACCTTTCAATGTAGTTGTGGCAACACATTATTCTTTGGCAGCACACGCTGCGTCGGCTGCGGCGCTAAGACCGGCATGTGCGAAGCATGTCTCACCGTCACGCCTGTCGATAACAATCAAGCGTGCCTCAGTTGCAACGCCATTGTCGTCGAATGCGCCAACCGGGCTGAAAAGGTCTGCAACGTGTGGACAACCACGCAAGGGCCCTGCCGGTTCTGCGCCACGACAACGGTGATCCCTGATCTGGCGGTTGAAGAGAATCGCGAGAAGTGGCGCCTGCTGGAAGCTGCCAAGCGGCGTGTGCTGGTCGGTGTTGAAGCGGCCGGTTTCCCGCCCGGCGATACTCCGGGAGAACTCCCGCTGACATTCGAATTCAAAGCGGACGGGGCGAAGAAGGTCGCGACCGGGCACGCCGATGGATGCATCACCATCAACCTGCGGGAAGCTGATCCGGTGCACCGCGAGAAGACGCGCGTGGAATTTAATGAACCGCAGCGCACCCTGGTGGGGCACTTCCGCCACGAGCTGGGGCACTACTACTGGCAGCGTCTTGTCGAGCCACATTGTCTGGAAGCTTTCCGCAGCACGTTCGGCGACGAAACCAAGCCATCGTATGCGGACGCCCAGCAGGCCTACTACAAGACAGGCCCCAAACCGGATTGGCGACAGTCCTACATCTCCGGCTACGCGACGATGCATCCGTGGGAGGACTTTGCAGAAACCTTCGGCGCGTATATCGACATGACCACCATCATGGCGACTGCGACCCATTTTCAGATTCTGTCAACGCCCGACCCGCAAGACTTCGCCAGCCTGATCCGCGCCTACGGCCAGGTCGGCGTCATCGCCAACGAACTCAACCGCGACATGGGGCTACTCGATCTAGTGCCCGAAATCTTCCATGCACCTGTGAAAGAGAAGCTGAATTTCATGCACAATTTAGCGATCGGTGCGGTGGCAACTTAGCGGGTGTTTAGATTGGCAACGCAGCACCCTCTGCAACATTCCCTCAGAGGGTTGCCCGCGTATGGATTCAATTAGAAAGCTGCCGTGCATCTATCTTCGCGCGGCATGCTGCGGGCGACGGCGCGAAATTATCTGCTGGCTCGTAATCGTGGTGTAAACCGGCAATAATACGTGCTGGCGGCGCATCTTACGGATGCAGCCATATTCTCCCGCCTTTACACCTCATTCAGCTCCTGCCATGAATCCATTCATCTCACGTCGTCAGATGCTTCGTTCGGCTTCCTGTGGATTTGGGATGCTGGCCTTTGCGGGGCTGTCTCAAGAGGCGCTGATCCGCGATGCGGCGGCGGGGTACGACAATCCGCTGGCGCCAAAGCAGCCTCATCATCCGGCCAAGGCGAAGCGGATTATCTTTCTGCACATGCGGGGCGGGCCGGCGCACATGGACACGTTTGAATACAAGCCGGAACTTAATAAACGCGACGGCGAAAGCCGCAGTAAGAGCAAAAAGGGCGGTCGCAAACTAGTTGGTTCGCCCTGGAAGTGGAAGCAACGGGGCGAAAGCGGATTGTGGGCGTCGGACCTTGTGCCGCACATGGCCCAGCATATGGACGACCTGTGCGTGCTGTCGGGCATGCATACCGATATCGGCAACCACACGCCTGCCATGCTGCAATTGCACACGGGCAGCTTTCAATTCACGCGGCCGTCGATGGGCGCCTGGATTATGTACGGGCTGGGTGCGGAAAATCAGAATCTACCTGGCTTTGTCAGCCTGTGTCCGCCCGTGATTAACGGCGGCGTGAAGAACTATGGCAACGCGTTCCTGCCGGCGGTTTATCAGGGGACGGCCATTGGCGACATCAAAACGCCCATTGCCAAAGCCAAAGTCGGCAACCTGAAGAACCCGGTGCTCTCGCCCTCGGCGCAGCGTCAGCAGCTTGATTTTGTGCAGGGGCTGAACCGTGGCTTCGCCGGTGAAGATGACTCGCAGGTGGAAGGCGTGATTCAGTCTTACGAACTGGCTTTCCGCATGCAAAGCGATGTGCCGCGGGTGATGGATATCTCGAATGAAACGCAGGCCACGCTTGATATGTATGGCATCGGCGATGGTAAGAAGAGCGATAACTTCGGCCGGCAATGCCTGCTGGCCCGCCGGTTTGCCGAAGAGGGCGTGCGATACATTGAACTCTGTGACGAATTCTGGGATCAGCACAACAAGCTGAAATCCGGGCACGAAAACCGCGCTGCCGCCACGGATCAGCCGATCGGCGCCTTGTTGACGGATCTGAAGCAGCGCGGTCTGCTCAAAGACACGCTGATCCTGTGGGGCGGCGAATTCGGCCGCACGCCCGATACTGCACGCGGCGACGGCCGCGATCACAACGCTAATGGTTACACGATGTGGCTGGCCGGCGGCGGGGTGAACGCCGGCACGCAGTACGGCAGCACCGATGAACTGGGCTACAAAGCCGATAACGGCCGCATGCATCTGCATGATCTGCATGCCACCATTCTGCACCTGTTGGGGCTGGATCACACGCGGCTGACCTACCGCTATGCCGGTCGCGACTTCCGCCTGACGGATGTCCATGGCCGTGTGGTGAAGGAAGTGATTGGTTAGAAGGTGGAGCAACCTTCGATTTGCATGGAAGCAAGATGCTGAGCCAGTGGCTGCGACCGCGGGTCGTTGTGTACGGTATCCACTGTGAAAGCTGGACCCGTGCAACCGGCGTCCATGCGCCGGTCTGGAAACGGCTGCCAGAGGTTCAGCATGTGGCGCACGTCGCGGCGGGAAAGATGCACTGGGCGGCGCATCGAGCGCCGGCGACCGTTGTGCTGCCGTTGATGGAAGACCACATTCTTTCCTGCCCGCAGCGTCTGCCTGCGCTGATACCTGCGGCGGAAACCGTCCGCTTGTTGCGGGATAAAAAACGGTTCGCCTTTTACGCCAGAGAGCACGGGCTATCGCAGTACCTGCCTGCCAGTTACGAAACTGCGGATGAATTTCCCTGCCTGCTGAAACGAACGGATCTGAATGCCGGGCGGGGCATTGTTTATCTAGAAAGGCCTGCGGATCTTTTTGATTGCCTGCAACAGCCGACGTGGCAGAACAGCCACTACGTACTACAAGAGTATTTGGCGACGGGCGAAGAGTTTTCGACCTACGCAGTCTTTCGCAATGGTGAGATGTTGCTGGAGCGGACCTACCGCTTTTGCGCAAAGGCCTACAAATTCCGCCACGGGAAGCCGAAAACGCCCGCACGCTGTGTGGAATTACCCGGGGAAATTCACCAGCAGTTGATGCAAGTCATGCAGCCTCTTCACTACAACGGCCCGTGCTGTATCGACTACCGCATCCGGGAAGACGGCCGCATCGCGGTGATGGAAATCAACCCACGTCTCGGCGGCACGCTGATGAAGCCGCCCTTCGTCGAAGACCTCCGCGTCTTTCTCCGGTGCATCATCCGCCAGGCGTTGCTAAGCAGCCGAAGTCCGCTGAGCCGCTATGCCGCGGAGAAGTTTCTGCCGGGCGGGGAGTGACGCGTTAACTGCATCACTCCTCATACAGTGCTGCCAGTCGCGGTAGACGCCTTCTCATCTCGCTACTATTTCCAAAGTCCCAATCATCTCCCACCAATGTACTGAATTCTGTACGAACGGGATAATCGCTTTCGCAACTCTTACCAGTGACGTGCTTCCACGCTGAGTATGCTGCACCGTAGATTTCCGCTTCGGCATCAAGCCCTTCTGCGAACCAGCTGGGCGACACCACATCTGCTAGGCTATCTGGATGAACGATAGCGTTGCAGTAGACCTCTTTCCCCATGCCTATCAGCCAACATCGGAAGTAGTAAAAGCCATCATCTGATGCACCGCCATTTATCAGATATGCGGCCGCCCATAGGTCTGTGCAATAAGCTCGATTAGCCAGAGTATCGAAGATTTTATCCCATTCGATAATTTCATTGGCGGGCAAGTTGGCAAGTGCTTCGCTAAGGCTGGAGTGCCATTCTTCGGCAGAATAGGGGTCGGAGCGGCAAGCATCTGCGATGATCTGCCAGAATTGATCGTGAGTCATGGATGAGCCAGCTTAAAAACAGAGCTCCGAAGCCATGTCGCTTCCGCCGGGGTGTTGCGGTGTCGCTTCACCTCAAGAAACAAAAGAAGCCGGCTTTTTACGGCCGGCTTCCTGATCGTTAGCTTCAAAAGCTGACTGACCTAGTGCTAGATAACTTTGACGTTCTCTGCACAAGGGCCTTTCTGTCCGCGACCTTCGTTGAACGAAACGCGGTCACCTTCCCGCAGGTCGTCGTAGGCGACGCCCTCAAGGCTTGAACTGTGGAAGAACAGATCTTTGCTCCCCCCAGTGTCAATGAATCCAAAGCCTTTGTCGGTCAGTTTCTTAATCGTACCTTCTGCCATTACTTCAACTTCCTCAAAAATTTCCTTTGTGATGTTGCCGGTAAATCACGAGTTCCGGCAGCTCCACCACGTCCGTGATTGTATGGCCCAGAGGGACTAGATTAAACCCCGGAAATCAAATAATTCCAAAACGGTGCAAAATAATTCCGGCGGCAGTTAGACCAGAATTTCGTCAGTATAGCCCGGCGCCAGGTCCAGATTGAGGCCGCGGGCGTCTTTGTCTGAGAGTAGCGGCGCGGTGACCGGCCACTTGATGCCTACCTGCGGATCGTTCCAGGCAAGTGTCTGTTCGCTTGCCGGGTGGTAATAGCCGGTGCACTGATACATCACGTCGGCCGTGTCGGTCAGCACGCAATAGCCGTGGGCAAAACCTGGCGGAATATACATCTGCTCGCCGGCGCTGGCCCGCAGAATGGCGCCGGTCCATTTACCGAAATGCGGCGAGGCGGCCCGCATGTCTACGGCCACATCAAAAATCTCACCTTGGGTGACCGAGATCAGCTTGCCTTGCGGCTGTTGCAGCTGGTAGTGCATGCCGCGTAGCACGGTGCGTGTGGAATGCACCAGATTAGCCTGCACAAAGGGCGCGTCGATGCCTGCATCGGCGTAACGCTGCTGCTGAAAGGCTTCGGTAAAGCTGCCACGGTCGTCGGTATAGACCTGGGTGTTAATGCGAATTACGCCGGGCAGGTTAGTCGGTATTACTTCCACTGTACCTTCGATCCATTTCAGGTAGTTGCTGCAAGTATTCGCCGTATTCGTTCTTCATGCCGGCGCCCATCGCCAGCAGTTGGCTCTGCGTGATAAACCCTTTGCGGTAGGCGATCTCTTCGATACAGGCGATCTTCAATCCCTGCCGTTTTTCGATCGTCTCAACAAAGTTAGCGGCATGCATCAGCGACTCATGCGTGCCCGTATCGAGCCAGGCGAAGCCGCGCGAGAAGCATTCGACATGCAGTTGCCCGCGGCGGAGGTATTCGAGGTTTACGTCGGTAATCTCAAGTTCACCACGTGCAGACGGCTTGAGGCCCGCGGCGATTTCCACCACCTGACGATCATAGAAATACAGACCGGGCACGGCGAAGTGCGATTGCGGCGCCGCCGGTTTTTCCTCGATTGAACTGACGTTACCGGCAGCGTCAAAACCCACCACGCCGTACCGCGAAGGGTCCGACACCGGGTAACCGAAAATGGTGGCGCCGGTGCTTCGTTCAGCAGCCAGTGAAAGCATCTGCTGGAAGCCCTGGCCGTAGAAGATGTTATCGCCCAGCACCAGCGCGACGTTGCCATCGCCGATAAATTCACGCCCCAGAATAAACGCCTGGGCAAGACCTTCCGGCTCTGGCTGTACGATGTACGAAATCTGTAATCCAAGCTGAGAGCCGTCGCCCAGCAGGTTGCGGAACAGCGGCAGGTCGCGCGGTGTAGAGATCAGCAGAATCTCGCGGATACCGGCCAGCATCAGCGCCGACAGCGGATAATAGATCATCGGCTTGTCGTACACTGGCAGCAGGTGTTTGCTGATGACCCGCGTCAACGGTTCCAGCCGGGTGCCCGCGCCACCGGCGAGAATAATCCCTCTGCTAAAGTGCGACCCCTGCTCAATCAATGGAATGTCCACTAAGGTGAATAGACGAATTGCCTGATGTCCCGCTGGCGCCGATAGTCTACCGCTGCCTTGCGGTGCGGCTCAAGGCGGCAGGATATTTCGTAGTCGAGTTACGTTTCACGGCAACAGCATGGCGATACTAGTAACCGGTGCAGCGGGCCAACTGGGGCAGCTTCTTTGCCGGCAACTTGGGCCGGAAGCAACGCCCGCCGGTCGCTCTGCAGTAGATATCACGCACCGCGAAAGCGTGCTGCGGCTCGTGGAGCAGACAGCGCCTTCGGCCATCATCAATTGCGCGGCGTATACCCATGTAGACGCGGCGGAAAGCGAACCAGAGTTGTGCCACGCCGTGAACGCGCAGGGCGTGGCCAATCTTGCCGAAGCCGCGGATGAAGCCGGCTGCCTGCTGGTGCAGATCAGCACGGATTATGTCTTTCACGGCGCCGCTTCACGCGAAACGGCTTTTACCGAGGACGAAACGCCTTCGCCCCATAGCGTTTACGCACAATCTAAGGCTGCGGGTGAACGGGCAGCCAGCAAGGCGGGCAAATCGCTGATTGTGCGCACCTGCGGGCTGTATAGTCACGCTGGGGCGAATTTTGTGACGACCATGCTCCGCCTCTCGCAGCAGCAGAAGGTGCTGCGGGTGGTGAATGATCAGCACTGCACCCCCTCGAACGCCGAAGACATCGCCCGTGGCATCGCCTTTCTGACGCAGAACGACGCCCGCGGCGTGTATCACCTGGTGAATACCGGGCGGACAACCTGGTTCGATTTCGCCGTGGAGTTATTCCGGCAGCAGGGCGCCGGGGTCGAAGTCGAGCCGATCTCTACAGCCGCTTATGGCGCCGCCGCAACACGGCCTCCCTTTAGCGTTCTCGATACAACCAAATATCACGCACTGGCCGGCGCCCCGGCGATGCCGTCCTGGCAGTCGGCATTGCAGACGCATCTTCGCAGTATCTGACGGCTTGGACGCTGCGGAGGAACTGCGCACCAGCGGCAAATGCTCTTGCTGCCGCGGGGCTGTTTCTGCTAATCGGATACGCGTCTATTGCTCTCCTGACCCTGGCGAAATATCCCGATGACGCTGCCTGACGCAAACCCGGCGAAGAACCGCGGCTGGCTCCGCTTTTTATTGCGGTGCGGGCTGGTGTGCGGCGTTGTGGGCTGCCTGGCGGGTGTGGCGGTGTGGTGGTTTGCGTTGCTGCCCGGCGAGGGGGCGCCCGTGCTGCGCACCGTGCCGATTCAGCACCGTGATCTGCGGATTACGATTTCCGCCACCGGCACCGTTGAGCCCACGGAGATCGTGCAGGTCGGCGCCGATGTACCCGGCAAGCTGATCGCTTTCGGTAGTGTGGCGGCGGATACCAGCCAGGAGTTAGATGTCGGGTCGAAAGTGCGGAAGGGCGACGTGCTGTTTCAGATCGATCGTTCAACGTACGACATCGCTGTTCAGAAGGCGAAGATCGCGGTTCAAATGGCCGCTGCCGACGCTCAACGCTCGGAGGCCCGGTTGCTGCAAGCCACGCAGGCTTTGACCCGTGCCGAGCGTCTCCGCGGCACGATGTCCGCCAGTGAATACGAAACCATTGTGACTACGCAGAAGCTGGCCGCTGCAGAGCTGGCCATCAGCCAGACGCGTCAGCAGCAGGCCCGCACGGAGCTGGAACACGCCCAGTTTAAACTTCAACAGTCCACCGTCCGGGCGCCAGTGGACGGCGTGATTATCGACCGCCGGGCGATTCTGGGGCAGTTTGTTTCAGCCGGGCAGCAAGGGCTGTTTCTGATTGCCCGCGACCTCAACAACATGCGCGTCCGCGCTTCGGTGGGCGAAACCGATATCGGCAAGATACATACGGGACAACCCGTGACGTTTACCGTAGACGCCCATCGCGACAAGCCACTGCGAGGCACGGTCAGCAACGTGATGCTCAACGCCCGCGTGCAGGGGAACTTTGTCACGTACGACGTGCTTGTCGATATCGAACCGGCGGAGATCCGGCTGTTTCCGCACATGACGGCCGACGTGGAAATTGAAATCGTAAAGGCTGAGAAAGCCTGGCTGGTGCCGGACGAAGCCATTCAGTTCCAGCCGGCGCCGGTGTTTGTCGACCCGGCTTCCCCGCCGGCAACCGCCGGCAAGAACCGGCAGCCTGTGGTGTGGATCGCCGGCGAAAACGGCAAAGTGCGGGCCGTGCCCGTCCGCAAGGGCCTGGAGAACGACGGCATGACGCAGGTCATCGCCACCGGCCTCCAAGAGCAGATGCCCGTCGCCGTCGGCGTAATCAAAAAGACGCGGCTCGCGCGCATCGTCCCCAGCGCACGCATGCAGCGGTAATCTTCGTCTCCTCGCCATGCGGGGAGAGAGCTAACAAGGCGCCTTGGCGTGATTGACCTATCGAACCTCTGCAAAACGTACCGCGCCGGTGGCGAAGACCTGCCCGTGCTGACCGGTATCGATCTGCAGGTGCAGGCGGGTGAATACGTGGCGTTGATGGGGTCGTCCGGCTCCGGGAAAACGACGTTGATGAACCTGCTGGGCAGCCTCGACCGGCCCAGCACTGGCCGGTATCAGATGGCGGGCATCGATGTTTCTTCGCTATCGCCGGCGGAACTGGCCGTGTTCCGCAACCAGTATGTGGGGTTCGTGTTTCAGAACTTCCATCTGCTGCCGCGGATGTCGGCGCTGGATAACGTGCTGCTGCCGGTGATCTATTCCACCGACGGCCGCAGCCGGGCTGAACGTGTTGCGTACGCCAAAGAACTGCTGACGATCGTGGGCCTTGCCGGGCGGATGCACCACGCGCCGAATCAGCTTTCGGGCGGCGAAAGGCAGCGAGTGGCGATTGCACGTTCGCTAATCAATCGCCCCAAACTGCTGCTGGCGGATGAACCGACGGGCAACCTCGATTCGAAGACGGAGCAGGAGATTCTGCAACTGTTCCGCCAGTTGAATCAGCTTCACGACATCACCCTGGTCGTGGTCACTCACGACGCCGCCGTGGCTGAACAGGCGAACCGCGTTGTCCACATCCGCGACGGCGTGATCTCCGACGATGTACGTCAGGCCACCGCACCACGCCGCCGCAAACCGAAGCAGGAAACGACGGATAACGAAGCGGCGGATAGCCAACCGGCACAGGTTCAGACATCCACCAGCCATGCAACGCGTCACGGCCTGAATGTGAACCGCGGCCCGTTCTGGACGGCCACGCTGAATGCGATTGTGGTGGCGACGCTTGCGCTGCAGCGTAACGCGCTGCGGACGCTGTTGACGATGATCGGCGTCGTGATTGGCGTTTCGTCGGTGGTGATGGTGATGGAGCTAAGCAATGGCTCTTCGATGGCCATCCGCGACACCGTCGCCAGCATGGGCGCCAGCATGCTGACCGTAAGCACCATCAACCGCCCCAGCACCACGCACCGGCGGCGCTACGTACCGCTGACGCCCGATGATGTCACGCTGATCGCGGACCGTTGCCCGGACGTTGAACTCGCAGCGCCGATGGTGCACGCGCAGGTGCAACTGGTCCGCCGCGGCCGGCGGTGGCGGCCCGTCTTTGCGTTTGGCACTTCGCCTAGTTATCTGGAAGCACGCAACTGGTCTGAAATGGACGCCGGCGTGGCCTTTACGGATCGTCACGTCCGCGACGCCGCAGCGGTCTGTGTAATCGGGCAGACGGTGGCGCGGGAGCTGTTCGGTGACGAATATCCCGTCGGTCAGGAAATCCGCTGTAACGGCATTTCGCTACGTATCACCGGCGTGCTGGCGCCCAAGGGCGGCGATGTGATTGGCAACGATCAGGACGATACGATTATCGCCCCCTGGTCCACGTTCAAACACCGCCTTAGCAGTGCGAATGTGGTTGCGAGACATCGCACAACGTTCGCCCATCAGATGCCGCCGATGCGCGCCGTCTCGTTCAAACCGCAGATCAAGAACGAACATCTGCACCAGATCTACGTCCGGGCCATTTCCCCCGCTGCGGTCGATGCGGCACGGGAGCAGATTGCCGCCGTGCTGTCGAAGCAGCATAACGTGGACCGCGATGTGATCCAGATCAACGACATGACCGAAGTCTCCCGCGTCACCACGCAGGTGGTCAGCGGGCTATCCGCCCTCGGCCTGCTGATCGGCGGCGTATCGCTACTGGTGGGCGGCGTGGGCATTATGAACATCATGCTGGTGTCCGTCACCGAACGCACGCGTGAGATTGGCCTGCGAATGGCCGTCGGTGCCAACCGGCAGGCGATCATGCGGCAGTTTCTGATTGAATCGATGGTCCTCTGCCTGGCGGGCGGATGCATCGGCATCGTCGTAGGCCACATCTGTTCCAGCATCGCCAGCCACTTCATGGGCTGGCCCGTGGTGCCCTCGCTGACGGCGCCCATCGTCGCCGTAACCGTGGCCGTACTAACCGGCGTGATCTTCGGCTACTACCCCGCCAGAACCGCCTCCCGCCTCGACCCGATCGACGCACTACGGCACGAATAAACCAGCACTGCGTAGGGCAGGCTCCGCCTGCCTTCCTCGGGCATGCTTCAATATCAGGCTAAGAACCGCGGAATTTAACGACGTCAGACCGTTGATTCGATTCTGGGTGAAAGACGTTGAAGTTAACGCAACGCGGCGTTTGGGTTCGTACCATCAGGAAGGCAGGCGGAGCCTGCCCTACAAATGCTAAGCTGATCCAGATAGCTCAAAACCAACGCAAATACGTCCCAGCTTTCCCCCTTGCCTCTTTCGACCGAGCAATCCAACAAGATCCCAGCCCAGCACTCCTACGGGACGAAATCATGGAGAAGTGCGGTGAGTTAGGGGGGGCGGTTTGGGATTGTATCGTGTCGGGTGTTTGTCCTTCTGTATTGGTGGGACGGGCCGAGTTAGGGAGTCCTAGTTTGTACCGGATTCGTCGGTTTGTGAAGACGGTGAAGAGGGAGGTTGTGGAGTTCACCACTAATCGGTAATCCATCCGTTCGCAATCAGGTATTTATCGGGGATTCTAAGCCTCAATTCCAGGTCCAAGGAAGCGAGGATGTCAGAAAAACCACGGTTGTCTAATGTTGACTTAAGAATGCTGAGTTGAATTCCAGATTGTTTGATTGACGCAAACAATGTGGTTCTCTCAATCAAGAAGCGAACTACGAAAAAATTGTAGACTACTACCTCAACATCTATTTGGACATATGGCGTGTCGGTTGATACTGCTATGACAACATCATCAGCAGCATCTCCAAAAAATGACATCAGAGAAGCCACAAGGTTTTCTTTCAAAACATCACTTCGCACACCAAACTCCATCAATTTTCTCTAGTCGAGTATGACCGTGTTTGCTCTTCAGGTAATCCCATTCTTGTTTGAGGAAGCCACCTTGGGTTCTCGGGTCATGAACAAACTTGATTTGCTTCCTTCTCTTCACTGCATCATCTAGGACTGCGTAGGGCAGGCGCCGCCTGCCGGTCGTGCGGAATCCACCCCAGCGACAGGCAGGCGGAGCCTACTCTACGGGTTGGATGCGATTTAACCCATCTGTGAACGGCGTTATTCTACGACCAGTACTGGTTCGCCCAGGACGTCCATCTTTGGCTCGATGCCGAGGCCTGGCGCCGTGGAGGCTTTCATGCGGCCGTTATCGCGTTGCGGTGCGCCGTCGGCGTTGCTGACGGTGACGTAGCTGTTGAAGTCGGTCGAAGTGAATAGTAGCTCGGTGGGCGTGCTGTGCGCCAGGTGCGAGATGGCGGCGGTTGTGATGTCGCCGCCCCAGCTATCTTCAATCGTCATGGCAATGCCCAGTTCTGCGCACATATCGCGTGCCTGGCGTGCTTTGGTCAGACCGCCGAACTTGCTGATCTTGATGTTCACCACATCCATGGCCAGGTCGGCGTTGCCACGCAGTAGCGAGCGTAGATTCTGAATCGATTCATCCAGTACGAACGGATGATTGGTCAGCTTGCGGATGCTCAAACACTCTTCGTAGCTGAAGCAGGGCTGTTCGATATACACGTCGATATCCTGCACGGCGCGGACGACGCGGGCGGCCTCGTGCATCAGCCAGCCGGTGTTGGCGTCGGCAATGAGTTTGTCGCCCGGCTCCAGCACTTCGCGTGCGGCGCGGATGCGTTCGATATCGGTATTGGGATCGCCGCCGACTTTGAGCTGAAAACGACGGTAGCCTTCGCTGCGGTAGCCGGCAATGTTTTCGGCCATCTCTGCGGGCGGCTGCTGAGAGATAGCGCGGTACAGGATGAAGTCTTCGCCATACCGGCCGCCAAGCAGTTTGCACACGGGCTGCCCGCTAACCTTGCCCAGAATATCCCAGCAGGCGATATCGACCGCAGATTTCACATACGGGTGCCCCTGCAGCGCCCCATCCATGGCGCCGTTGACTTTGCTTAGCTCCACCGGGTCGATGCCAATCAGCGCCGGCGCCACCACCTGCAAACCGGCGCGGACGCCGCCTGCATATGCGGGCAGGTAGTTCGGCCCCAGCGGGCAGACTTCGCCATAGCCTTTGACGCCTTCGTCCGTTTCGATGCAGACAACGGTGCTATCGAACACGTCCACCGATTTGCCGCCGGACCACTTATAGGTGCCTTCATGCAAAGGCAGATCCACCTGATACACCAGAACCCGCGTAATCTTCATCGTTGTCTATCCGCTGCAAATTAAGAACCATCAACGCCCAGCCGCCATGATACACATTGCCGCCAGGAAGGGCAGTGGAGGCTAGGTGCGGCATTCCTCGTTATTCTGTAACGTGTATCCCAATATCTTTAGCAAGTTCGAAGGAAGTTGCACCGTCTGGATAGCTTCGAACAGTTGTTCCCGATTTTGAATCATTTTTCATGCTGCCTGATTTTCCGGCCAGCCTAACTCAACGAAGGAATGCGGTCCTTGTTCGCTCGCTTTCCAACAGAAATGAGGCTACCAGTGCCTCAATCGAATCGAATATTCGGAACGCGATTCCCGCCACTGAACTGCGGTTTGCGCACTCAGATTCACCAATAGAAAACAAATCATCCGACTTGAAAGCAACAATGGGACCGTTCAGGGAATCGATTTGATCGACACAGACTGGCCCCCACTCGCTGGCGATGTAAAACGGTAAAAACTGGGCTCTGACCAACGGTGAAAATGCATCAACAGCTTGAGACAGTGCGGCAAGAGGCGCATCCGAGACGACAGGTGGTAGCAGCAATTCGCTAGTATCAAACGTACACCGAAACTTGACGTACGAACGTAACAAGCGTGGAATACCTGGAAGCCCAAGTTGTACAATCAATGCGTCAACATCCTCGTCGGTAACAGGCGAGGGAATGAATCGCCATTTTACTAACCCATTATCGTCGGGGGTCCCACGAAACATCTCGGGCGGAATTCCTCTCCATTGATCAGGCGAAGTTTTGGCTACTCCCCCCAAGAGCCCACGTTCCTCCAGCGACTTGTAGAAAGCATCTAAACTTTTTATGAGAATATCTTCGTCGTCTTCCGGTAACACCACGACCTCTTAGGTTAATTTGTTCCATCCATGATGCGTTGAAGCATATCCGCCGATTCACGTTCAAGATCCCAGTCCTCTGTAGGGCAGGCTCCAACTGCCTTCCTGTGGCTGGCGTCTATTTAGGTAGATCCATCGATTCAATGTTGGTTGTTTGGAAAGGCTATATCTAGCTTACTGCTGTTAACGCGTTGAACCGTCAGAGGAAGGCAGGCGGAGCCTGCCCTACAACTACAAATGGTTGTGTTTCATGGCAGCACGATCTGGAACACGCTGCCGAAGACATAATACAGCCCTACGCCTAGAACGATTGCGACTACATCTACCACGGGCAACAGCCGCCACTTGCCTGCGATCAGGGTGCTGCCGGTTGCGGCGAGGAAGAGGCTTGTTAGTGGGCGGAAGTCGGCGATGTGCCATTGCAGGGCGGCGACGTAGAGGAGCAGCGCGGTGCAGCCGGCGAGGGCGGGTAGTAGATGCTGGCGGAAAGAAATGGCTGCGGGCTGCGTCGTTTCGCCTGAGGTGGGCGGTTCGTCCTTTGCGGATGGCTCTGCGGGTGTTGCACGCCAGCGTTTCAGCGCGGTGCTGCCTATCATGGCGGCGACGGTGACGCCGAGCGCCATGCATGACCAGAAGGCGAAGCTGGGCAGTTCGATGGTGTCGCGGCGGGTGACGCTGGCGATGGCTTGCTGCCGTTGCTGAAGTTCTTCTTGCAGGGCGTCGCCTTGGATGAAGGTGGGCTTGGATTGAATGTCCTGCATCATCGTCTGCACGCGTGGCGTCTTCATGGCTTGCTTGAGCGCGTTGGCGATGGTTTCAACGCGGTCTTCTGGCGTACCTTTGGGCGCCCACCAGAATTGCATGTTCACGCTGCGGAAGCCGTAGCCCTGTTCAAACGTGGTGGGAAGCTCCGGGGCTGCCGGATGACGCTCGCGTTGGCAGACAGCCAGCGCCCGCAGGCCGCCATCTTTCCACCGCAGATATTCTTCGATGCTAAACGCGCTGGCCACTGCGTGATTGCCTTTGATCGCGGAATAGCGTTTGGCGCCGCCGCCGGTCTGGGTGAAGCGGAAGCGGGCGCCGGGGGCTTGTTGTTCCAGCAGTCTGCCGGCAAAGTGACTGGGCGTACCAAGGTTGGCGGCGAAGACCAGCTTGTCGGGTGTTTCCGCCGCGGCTTTCATCAGGACTTGTAGCGTCTGATATTCGTCGTACTGATCGCCGGTAGCAATCACCAGGCTGATCTCGCCCGTGCCGGCGATGGCCTCGAACGCCTCGGGCCCGTACTCGACATTGCCGTTGTATTTGGCCGTGACGATGGCTTCGTTCAGCACCAGAAGGTTATAGCCGTCCGGCTCTGCATCTTTAACCTGCCGGCTGCCGATGGTTGCGCCGGCGCCGTCTACGTTGACAATCACCAAGGGTTGCGGCAGCAGGTTTTCTTCCTGGATCGCCCGCTGAACCTCTCTCGCAAAACGGTCGGTGCCGCCACCCGGTGCAAACGGCACAATCAGTTGCACGGGCCGCTGCGGATACACGCCGCCATCGGCCACGTTGTCGTGTCTTGGCAGCACCACGCAAATAACGGCCAGCACCAGCATAAGCAGCAGGTGCACCGTCCAGCAGATCATGCGGCCGCGCGGTTGAGGCTGATTCATGCAAGTTACTTCCGGGGCGGACACGATTTGAAGAACTGCCAGATCGCTTCACTGGCGTCGAAGTCCTGACACGTTTTGCCGATTAACGCTTCTGGTAAATAAGGCGGCTTGCCGGGCCAGGTATGACCGCCATTCTTCACGCGGTAATACTGCACCCTGGCGCGGTTCCTGCCGGGCGGATACACCGTCATCTGCACGGTGGCGCCGTCGGTTTTGTCTTTATCCGGCATCATGGAAATCCGGGGCGAACCACTGACGCCGTTGTGTTTCACATACATTTCCAGCATGGCGGGTGTCGCCAGCACTTCGCCGCGTTTCTTCGCAAAGGAATAGCCCACAGAGCCGCCCTCGAAGGGCATCAACGGGTCGGCGTCTCCCTGGATCACAAACAGGGAAACAGGCTTGCCGGGTTTGAATTGTGGCGCGAGTGGTTTTGGCATTCCGCCAATCACGGGCGCCACTGCCACAAATGTGTCAGCCGCTTCCGCCGCCAGCCGGTGCGACATACAGCCGCCATTGGAAACACCGGTGGCGAACACCCGCCGGCGGTCTACAGCGTGCTGCCTGGCTACTTCCTCAAGCACCTGCTTGATGAATTTGACATCGTCAATGTTCTGTTTCTGCGCGGGCATGAAATCCACGCCGCGGCCATCGTTCCAGTTGCCTTCATATGCGGCGGGAAAGATCACGATGAATCCGTCGCGGGCAGCAATCTCGTTCATCTGCGTATAGCGTTCAAGCTGCCGGGTCTTGCTGGCCAGTCCGCGCGAGTTCCCACCGCCATGCAGTACGAACACCACCGGCAACGGCCCCTTAAATCCTTCCGGCACGTAAACCAGATACGATCGCTCACGGCCATCTACCTGCAAGGTCCGGGCCTTCCCACGGACGGCAAACCCTTTCGGCGCTGCCGCAACGCACACGGCCGCAATAACAACTGCGATCAACAGCCCTGCGATGCGGAACCGTGACATGATTCATTCCTGTGAGACGGATAGAAAGTGGGCTTAGGATTGTAGCAGCAAACCGTGGTGGAAAACGCACGCGTTCAAAACAGCTCGCCCTGCGCGTCTGCGGGCTCGATGCATTGCGGGTCGTCGTTGGCGACTTTGTTGACGTGGCTGCTGACGGTGGTCTTTTTCATGGCGCCGGCGTCGTATGGCTGAAAGAGTTGTTGCAGGTCATCTTCGCTGGCAGCTGCCGGATCGAGCCAGAGATCAAAGTCGTCCGTGTCAATAATCACCGGCATGCGGTCGTGAATATTCTCCGCGATTTTGTTGGCCGCCGTGGTGAGAATGGTGAAGGATTCCACCGCTGCAGCGTCCGGGTCTTCCGGGTCCTGCCAGGTTTCCCACAGGCCGGCCAGCGCCATCAGCGAATCGTCGTCGCGGGTGAAGTAGATGGGTGTCTTCTCTTTGCCGACCTTCTTCCACTCGAAGTAACCGTCCGCAGGCACCAGGCAGCGCCGTTTTTTGAACGCCGCGCGGAACGCCGGTTTGGTGGCGACCGTTTCCGACCGCGCGTTAATCATCCGCGCCGCGGACTTCAGGTCCTTCGCCCACGACGGTGTCAGCCCCCATCGCGCGAGCGCAACATGCCGGTCGCCGCCTTCCCGCCGCACCACCGCTGCACGTTGTGTCGGGGCGATGTTGTAACGCGGTGTCACCGCAGGCGGCGCCGACGTGCTGAACAGTGTCTGTACAGCGGACGGCGGGGTGCGAAGTGTAAAGCGGCCGCACATGCAAGAACGCTCCTGCTCGTTTGTTTTACAATGATGTCTGCCAGTTGCGATTATACTCCGCGCCGGTCTAAGAATCTCACACCACCAAGGGCAGTTCCCATGCGTTGCTTCCGCCAGAATTCTCCTTCCATCCTTCGCAGCATGCTGTTTCTCTGCGGGCTGCTGATGGCGGCGCCGGTCTGCCTCGCGCAGCGCGCGACGTTCGTCCGCGAAGTTTCGCTGGGCGAACCGGGGAAAGTCACCGAATTGGTGTTCCTCCCTGATGGCATGCTGGTGGCGGCGGGATCGAAGGCGTTGTACGACGAAACCGTGCGGATTCTCGACCCGCAGACCGGCAAGCTGGTGAAAGAAATCGAAGGCGAGTTCGACAGTAGCAGCATTCATCTTGCCGTGGCGCCGAATGGCGTGCTGGTCGCTGCCTGTGAGAACGGCAGCTTGAATGCGTGGAAGCCGCCCTACGATAAACCGTTCTGGTCCGACAGTCCCAAAGACTGGAATTACAGTTCGGTGGCCGTTAGCCCTGATGGAAAGTTCGCCGCCACCGCGGGCTGGAAACATAACAACGGCGGTACCACGCCGCAGGAAGTTGCGATCTGGGATGTGCAGACCGGGCAGAAGCGGGTTATCGCCAGTGACTATCCGGAGTTTGTAACCAGCGCGGCGATTTCGCCCGATGGCAAGACGCTTATTTGTAGCGGGCAAGGGAAGAAGACTGGCAATGACTTGCGAGGCTACGATATGAAAACGGGCAAGCAGACGTTTCTGATTCCCGATCTCTCCTTCAACGCCGTCGATTACCTGACGTTCACGCCAAACGGTAAATTCGTCGCTGGTGGACACGAGCATGCGGTGCTGGTGATGAATGCAAACAACGGCAAAGCCGTCGCCAAACTGGAACGCCCGGATGATGAGGATGAGGTGTTCCTCAAAGACATTGCGTTCTCACCCGATGGCAAGCTCCTGGTCACAGGTAACGAGCAAAAAACGCTTAGCCTCTGGGATACCAACCGGGGCAAGGTGGTGCAGAAGCTCGAAGCACACCGCCGCCTTATCACCGCCGTCGCCTTCTCGCCGGATGGCCGGACGATGGTGTCCGGCGGCTACGATGGCAAGATCCGCTTCTACAAGATCGATCCACCCGCGGGCACGGGGAAACTGCCGAAGCCAGACGCTGCCAGCAAGCCGGCGGCAAAACCCGCATCGAAGCCCACACTGCGCACCTGGACCAGCGCCGATGGCAACTTCAAAGTGAAAGCCACGCTAAAGAGTTACAGCAACGGCGTTGCGGTTCTCCTTACGACTGACGGCCGCGAACTGAACGTGCCTGCCAAAAAACTAAGTGCCGCAGATCAAGCGTATCTGCGTCAGTAGCCGTGGTGCGATGCGGGAGCAATTGCAGTCAATCTACAATTAAGATGGCTACTTCGCCGTCAGCAGCATGCTGAAGAAAGAAAGTTACCCCGCTAGGACTCGAACCTAGAATGAGGGAATCAAAATCCCTAGTGTTGCCATTACACCACGGGGTACCGGGTGATTTGACGGTATTTTAGGAATCTGGCTGCGAGTTGGCAACCGCAAACGATAGCTGTTCCAGCTCAATCGCCAGATCAACGCCCACCTGATTGACCGTCGGCGGCAGGTCGAGGGTGCACGGCGCGAAATTCATCACCCCAGAGATGCCCGCATCCACCATCGCCATCGCAACGCCCTGGGCGGCCGGCGCGGGCACCGCGATGACGCCAAGTTGCACCTGGTGTTCCGCGACGATACCGGCAAGCTGTTCAAAGGGCAGCACCTCCACGCCTTCAATGACGCTGCCTGCCTTGGCAGGGTCGCTGTCGAAGGCAGCCACCACATTAAAGCCCTCGCGGCCGAATCCCTTATAGCCCAGCAGAGCGCGGCCCAGGTTACCGGCGCCAACAAGCACCACGGCCCACTGCCGGTCGGCGCCAAGAATGTGCTTAATCTCAGAGATCAGTTCTTCACAGCGGTAGCCGATGCCGGGATGGCCGAACTGCCCGAAGTACGCCAGGTCCTTCCGCACCTGGGCATCGGAGAAACCCAGACGCGAACCAAGCTGCGTGGAGTTGGTCTTCGTCACACCGTCACGCACCAGATGCTGAAGTTCGCGCAGATAGAGGCTCAGACGGCTGATAACAGCTTTCGGCGCGACGCTGGCGCCGTTTGATTTTCCGGCAGAATCTTCCATCTTACCCTCCATCTCCACTCTACTGCTGTGCCCCTTAGCAGGCAATACCAGCGGCGTGGATGGCGGGCTTGTGCATGCATGTTGCTACTTCGCGCCGATGCAGAACAGATACTCCTGCCGGTTGCCATCGTTGATGGTGACACGCTGGAAGATCTGACCGCCGGCGATGGCTGCGGTGGCGTAAACTTCGTCTCCCAGCTGGTTACGGTGCAGGATTTCGCCTTTGTCTGGTGTGGCTGACAGGATGAAAGTCTCGCCCGTTTCGCTGGTGGAGTAGATCAGATTGCCGGCCATCACGGGCGAGGCTGTCACGCCGCCGCCGAGCCGGATCTTCCACATCTCTTTGCCGGTTTTGCATTCCCAGCAGGCAGCGACGCCTTTATCCAGCACGCCGTACAGATAACCATCGCGAACCAGCATGGAGGGCACATAGACGCGTTCGCGATTCCGCCACACCACTTCGCCGCTGCCATCGGTCCGAACGGCGGAGATATGATCGCTGGGATAGCCGCCGCTGGTGAACATCAGATCGCCGCAGGTGACGGTTGTTGTCACACACTCGGTGGTGGCGCCTTCAATCTCCCAGTTCTCTTTGCCGGTCAGCGGATCGAGGCTGGTCACCAGATTACAGCCTGTGAGCAGCAATTGATCTTTGCCGCCGGTGCGATGCATCACGGGTGAAGGATAGTTTGGCTTCTTCGGCCGTTCCCGGCGCCAGACTTCGTCACCGCTTTCGCGGTCAAACGCCACCATGGCGCCTCCGGCTTTGTTGTCGGCCGTGACGATCACCAGCGATTTATACAGCAGCGGGGAAGAGCCGTAGCCCTGATGCACTTTGTAATCGCAGACCTTCTTCTGCCAGAGAATCTTCCCGTCGATGCTGAGCGCGGATGTGCGGACGGCATCGTCGCTTAGGAAGTTGATATACAGCCGTTCTCCGTCGCAGGCCGCCGTGGATGAAGCCTGCGAAGCCTTTTTGTTCTTGGGATGCAGCTTGCCATCGTGCACGACGGTCCGCCACAGTTCTTTGCCCGTCGCGCGTGCGAAGCATAGCATCAGCTGCTTGCTGGATTTCTCATCGGCAGTTGCCAGAAAAACGCGGTCGCCAATCACAATGGGCGAACTATGTCCGCGGCCCGGCACTGGCGCCTTCCACACAATGTTGCTGTCGATGCTCCATTTCACGGGCGGCTCCGGCCCGGCGGCAATGCCATTAAACGATGGCCCCCGCCACCACGGCCAGTCATTACGCACCGGCTCTGCCGCGCCGGCAGTGGACGCGGCCAGAAGAAACAGGAACGCCGCCAGTAGTGTGGTGCGGAGCATTAAAGTCACCTGAGGTTCGGAAGATAGATCGTTGAAAACGCCGCTATTCTAGCACGCCGCGGCGCGGACTTCCTACGGAATAGGCCACTCGAAGCCTGCCGTAAATCCGCCGTCTACATACAGAATCTGTCCCGTCATAAAGGCGGATGCTTCGGACGCGAGGAAGATCGCCGTGCCGGTCATATCATCGGGCAGACCCAGCCGTCGCTGCGGCGTGTTGGCCACACCCCAGGCGTGCATCCGCTCATCGGACCATAGCTTCTGCGTCAGGTCGGTCAGAATAAAGCCCGGCGCCAGCGCGTTGACCCGCACGCCATGCGGGCCCCACTCCATCGCCAGCGATCGCGTCATCGCGCCCATGCCGGCTTTGCTTAAGGCGTAAGGCGAAACATTCTTCAGCGGCCGGTCCGTATTCAGCGAAGCGATGTTAATCTGCGCTCCGCCGCCGCGCTGCACCATGTGCCGCCCGACTTCGCGTGAGAAGATGAAGGCGCCTTTCAGATTGATATCCACCACGTAGTCGTAATCTTCATCCGTCACATCGAGCGCCGCCTTACGACGGTTCACCCCCGCGCAGTTAATCAGCGTGTCGATGCGGCCGTACGATTCCAGGACCGTGGCCACCGTTTCGCGGATCGCTTCTGGATCAGCCACATCGCACTTGATCGCCGTTGCCGGGTAGTCGCCGCCGCCAAGTTCCGCCGTGGCGCCGTCCAGCGTTTCCTGGTCGCGGCCGGTGATAATCACCTGGCTGCCCCGCTGCACAAAGCCCGCCGCAATCGCCTTGCCGATGCCCCGGCTGGCGCCGGAGATAAGCACAACTTGATCGTTCACCGCAAAGAGATTGTCTTGCATCTGTAACCGCATGAAGAAGGAAAGCCGGATAGATCAGGCGTGATTTTAGACGCTGCCCCGTCGTGGATCAAAGGTCCAAGATGGGTGCGGAGGTAAGTTTTCGCTCGCGCACATTAACCCGAAGCGCGAGCGAGGGGCGTTTGATCGAGTGCTTAAAACAAGGGGTTTGGGCAAATGAGCTTCAAGTCGATAGTTGTTCCGGGGGGCGTTTGATGTGGAGGCTGAAACGCGGGTTTTGGCCGTATTTCGCTGAGAGGTTGGACTTCAACTGGCGGTGCGCTTCAGCTTCCGGCGTCCCTCGCTCGCGCTTCGGGTTAGTGTTTCGACTTGTGTAGATACCCACGCCCCCTTGGCGACGCAAAAAGCCGTCACTGACTTACTTTGAAACTTCAGTGCGAATGCGTTGAAACGGCCTGCATTCAGAATTGTGGCGGCTTTGCGATTCTGCTACTTTCCGCCACCGGGTGTTTCTGGCAACCTGATGTGTGGTGTTTTGTGAATCTGCTGTTATCTCTCCTACGCTCTTCCTGGAAGGCTTCGCTGGCCTCGATGGTGCTCGGTGGAATCAGCGGTCCGCTTACGATCATGCTGATTTCGCTGATTCATAAGTCGATCAGCCAGCAGATTGATGCGACGGCTCAGCATGTGATTCATCCCGGATTGTGGTTTGCCGCGGCGTGTACGGCGGTGCTGGTCACGCAGGTAGCTTCCAAATGTATTCTGGTGCGGCTTTCGCAGGCCACTTCGGCCCGGCTGCAATTTGAACTGTGTATCCGCATTCTGGCGGCGCCGCTGGCCAAGCTGGAAGCGATCGGCTCTCCACGGTTGCTGAATTCACTGCGTGGCGATGTGAACGCCATCACCGGCGCGCTGGCCAACTTCCCAACGGTCTGCGCGAGCGTGATGGTGCTGGTCAGCGGTATTGGTTACCTGGCCTGCCTGTCGGCGCCCTTGGCGTTGTTTACGGTGGTGCTAGCCGTGATGGCGGTGGCCAGCTACATGGCGGGCATCCACTGGGCCAATCAGTACATGTATAAGGCGCGGGCGCAACAGGACAACATTGCCGCACTTTGGCATTCGTTTGTGGATGGGCTGAAAGAACTGAAAGGCAACAACAGCCGGACGCTGGCCTTTGTCTACGATGTGCTGCTGCCTGCCGACACATCCATGCGTAAGCGGATGATTAAAGGGATGGATATCCTCAGCGGCGCCCACTCGTGGGGGCGGTTGTCTCTGTTTGTAGGCATCGGGCTGATGGTGTTTGTCTGGCCGAATTATGCGGCTGCCGACGCGGTGACGCTGATGGGTTACACGCTGACGATTCTCTATCTGACCAGCCCGCTGGATTCGATCCTGGCCTGGTTGCCGGCGATGAACGGCGCTTCGATTGCCATGTCGCGGGTGCACTCCTTGGGGCTGCTGATTGATCCCTCGGATACGCCGCCTATTGACGCAGAGCCGCCGGCGGTGCAAACGATTGAACTGCAGGACGTGTGTTACCGTTACCCGTCTGAAAACCCGTCCGAGAAAAGCTTTCAGTTAGGCCCGCTGAATCTGACAGTGCACGCGGGCGAAATCCTGTTCATTGCCGGTGGTAATGGCAGCGGCAAAACAACGCTGGTGAAATTGCTGACCGGCCTGTATCAGCCGGATAACGGGCGTGTGCTGCTTAATGGCAAGACGGTGAACGCGCAGACGGTGGGCAACTACCGGCAGCTGTTTGCCACCGTGTTTGTCGAGGGGCATCTGTTTGACAGGCTGATGGGCGACGACATCAATCCGATGCAGTTGGCGTATTGGATGAACCTGCTGGAGATGCAGGGAAAGGTCAACCCGCAGACCGGCCGTCTCAGCCTCGGACAGCTTTCGCGCGGGCAGCACAAACGCCTGGCGCTGCTGGTGGCATGCCTGGACGACCGCCAGATTTTCGTGTTCGATGAATGGGCAGCGGAGCAGGACCCCGGCTTCAAAGAAGTTTTCTACCGGCGGATTCTTCCAGAGCTGAAAGCCCGTAACCGTACGGTGGTCGCAATTACACACGACGACCGCTATTTCACGGCGGCGGATCGCGTCGTGAAGTTTACCGACGGCGTTATCGAGGCGCCATCTTCACGGGCAGCCGCGTAGCGGTTGCCGGCGGCTGCTTCTTTCTATACACGTTGCAAACCCGCCTGCGGTTGCACTGCGGCGCATTGTTGATTCAACTTGCGGCATCTCCATGTTCCGCAACACCTGGCAAGTTTGATCGCCGCGCTGGTATGAGTTCACGTCGTCAAGAGGATGCAGCTTCTGGTCAGCGGTCACCGTCGCGGCTTGCCGGCTTCGTGCAGCAACTGAAAGACTACTGGAAAGACCGGCAATCGCATCGACAAGCCTACCGCATGCTGAAAAAGTCGGGCTTCTTTGATGCAGAGTTTTATCTGGACGAGTATCCGGATGTTGGATTAGACAGACAGGACCCGGTATCCCACTTCATAAGATGCGGCGCGAGCGAGGGGCGCCGCCCCAACAGCTTCTTCAACACGGCTGCTTATCTGGACGACTTCCCCGAGTCAGTGCTCGATGGCGCCAATCCGCTGTTGCATTTCATGGAGCGGAACCCTACGGCCAGCGACTGCCGGTATCCGCCATCAGAGCCGCAACCGTGGAACCCCAGTGTGGACGAAATCCGCGAGGCGTTCGACACATTTGCGAAAGCGTCTTTGCGGGGATTCTTTGCCAGTGAACAGCATCTGGTATTCCCTGCAACGCGGGAGCCAGAAGTCAGTATTCTGATTGCGTTGTACAACCGCTGCGAACTCACGTACCTCTGCCTCCAGTCATTGCTGGCAAGCTGCCAGCGACCGTACGAGATTATCCTGGTGGACAACGCTTCGTCCGACAACACCCGGAAACTGCTTGAGCGTTGCAGGAATGTGAAAGTAATCCGCAACACGGCGAACGAAGGCTTCGTCCGCGCCGTGAATCAGGCAGCCGCCCTCGCCACGGGCAAGCATCTACTGCTGCTGAATAACGATACGCAACTGCTGGGCGACCCCATTGGTACGGCGCTGGATATTCTGGATGCTGATGAGCAAGTTGGCGCCGTGGGCGCGCGGGTGCTGCTGCCAGACAGCACGTTGCAGGAGGCGGGCTGCATGCTGACGCGGAAGGGCCGCGCATCTGGCTACGGGCGCGGACTGGCGCCAGATAATTACCAGTTTATGTTCCGTCGCAACGTCGACTTCTGTTCGGGCGTGTTTCTTATGACGCCCCGCAAGTGTTTTGAAGAAATAGGCGGATTGGACGAGCGATACTCGCCTGCCTACTGCGAAGAAGTGGACTACTGCATCCAGCTTGCGCAGCGAGGCAAACGTGTGGTTTATGAACCGTCGGCGACGCTGCTGCACTACGAGTTTGCAAGCTCCAGTGGCCGGGAAGCCGCGATCGCCTTGCAGCAGAAGAACCGCAAGCAGCTTTACCGGAAGCATAAGCAATGGTTTGAAACCCGGCAGCAACACGCCCAGGAAGTACCGCTGTTTATGCGTTCAACCCCTGGCCCGCTGCGCGTGCTGCTGATCGATGACCGGGTGCCTGCCGATGTGGAAGGCGCCGGCGCACCACGCGCCAAAGAGCTGGTGCGGGCGATGCTGCGGCTGGGCGCCTTTGTCACGATGCTGCCCATCGTGCAGCCCGAGGGAGACTGGAGCGAAATAAGACGCTCGCTACCGCCGGAAGTGGAGGTCGCGCTGCATGTTGGCCGCGGATTGTTGCGCAGATTCCTGACGCAGCGGAAGGGCTACTACGATGTGATTTTTGTCAGCCGGCCACACAACATGCAGGCCGTTCAGCGTGCGATTGACGACGATCCTTCTGTAACCGGGGGCGCAAAGCTGGTCTACGACGCCGAGGCTGTTTTCGCCATGCGCGAAATCTCGCGGCGGAAACTTCTGGGAGAGGAACTATCACCCGCTCAGCAACAGCAGATGGTGGATGAAGAATGCTCCCTTGCCCGGTCCGCTGCTGTGGTGGTCACCGTTTCAGCGAGTGAAGGCGCCCACCTGCGCAGAGACAATCAGCAGCTGGCGACGCTGGGGCACGCGGTGACGCCGCAACTTGCGCCGCAGGGTTTTGAAGAACGTAGCGGCGTGCTGTTTGTCGGCGCTGCATCAGATGGCGCCAGCCCGAACGCAGACTCGTTGCGATGGTTCGCAGAGGACGTGCTGCCACACCTTCGCCAGCTCGAACACGCGCCGCAGCAGGTCAAGATATGTGGCAAGTGCGAAGAAAGTCTTGCACGCGATCTGGCGTCGCATCAGCTGGCAGTGATGGGGCAGGTCGATGATCTCACGCCGCACTATGCCGCAGCGCGGGTGTTTATGGCCCCCACGCGGTTTGCGGCGGGCATTCCGCTGAAAATCATCGAAGCCGCCGCCTATGGCCTGCCTGTCGTGGCGACCTCCATCCTGGCGGAACAACTGGGCTGGCAGCACGAACGCGAACTGCTTGTTGCTGATGATCCCGCCGGCTTCGCAGCGGCGTTAATTAGGCTGCACCAGGACGCTGCGCTGTGGAACCAGCTGCGTCAGCGAGCTTTGAAAGCCATCGAAAAAGATTTCAGCCCCGAACGCTTTGAACAGACCGTTGCCGAGATCCTGGCAGCCCGGCAGTGAAGCGTGTGGCAGACGCTGGCCGGCGCAACCGCGACCAGGTTGGACAAATTTTGCCCAACTCCTAACGGCGACATCTCACCCGGAGTCCGCTACGAAGGTGGATTCCGCATTCCTTCGCTAACTTAACAGGCCGCTGCCCGCTGCGCCTGAACTCGCTTGTTGCACCCACCGTATAAACATCCGCAGCAATTTGTAATACAATGGAAGGAAAGACGCCAATAATCAGATGCCAGGCATGCGAGGCGGCGTAAGCTGCTACCTAGTTGCTAGGTGTGAAACTCGCGTGAAGGCCGCTGTGGGCACGTTTTTTGCATCTAGCGGGGTGCTGAGTGAAGGTTCACGTTGAATTGCACCGGAAAATGCTTAAGGACAGAAAAACGCCAAAATGACAAACGCCGAACTGCCGTTAACCGCAGAGCAGGAGCAGATTCTTACAAACCACGGCCTCACCAACGCCGAGGTGCGGCGGCAGTGGTCCCTGTTAACCGGCAATCCGCTCAAACTAGTACTTTCCCGCCCTGCAACGATCGGTGACGGAGTCGTCAAGCTGCAGGAAGACGAACTGGAAGCTCTCAAGCAGCGGCACCGGCAGGCAGCAGCAGCGGGCCGTTGGCAGAAGTTTATCCCCGCATCGGGCGCCGCCTCGCGGATGTTCGCACTGAAAACGCCGGAAGACCGCGCTGCATTCTGCCAGGCCATTGAAAAGTTCGCCTTCTCTCCGCAACTGCTCAAGGCATTGGAAGATCAGGGCGTTGACGCCGGGCAGATTGACCCGGAGACGGACTTCGACGCCGTCCGCACCGCGTTGCTTTCTGAAGAAGGGCTGGGCTACGGCGAAACTCCGAAGGGCCTGGTCAAGTTCCACGCTTACGACAGCGGCCCGCGTTCCGCCTTTGAAGAACACCTGCGTGAAGCGGCGCAGTGCCTGGTGAAAGAAGATGGCAGTGTGCAGGCCCACTTCACCGTGGGTGAACAAAGCCAACAGGACTTCGAAAAAGAGTTGCAGCAGTTCACCTCGCAAAATGGGGCGCCGCCCTGCAAGGTTAGTTTCTCGTTGCAGCAGCCTTCGACAGACACCATTGCGATGAATGAATCTGGCGGCCTGCTGCTAGACGACGAAGGCGCCCCTGTGCGGCGGCCCGGCGGCCACGGCGCCTTGATCGAAAATCTGAACGCGGTGCAGGGTGACCTGCTGCTGGTAAAGAACGTCGACAACATCACGCACGAAGCGGTGCGAACGGACTCTATCCACTGGATCGAAATCACCGGCGGATACCTTCTGCGTTTGCAGGAGGCGATTTCAGAACACATTAAAAACCTAAAAGCCAACACCGCCGGTGCGGTTACCGCTGCCGTGGCGTTTGTCCGCGAGACGTTCCCCGGCGCCGTCCTGCCAGAAGACGCCAGTGAAGATTCACTTCGCACCGCCGTTCTTCAGCAGCTTGAACGCCCGTTGCGAGTCTGCGGGATGGTGAAGAACGAGGGCGAACCAGGCGGCGGACCGTTCTGGACCCAGGCGGCAGACGGCAGTGAATCTTTGCAGATCGTTGAATCGGCGGAACTGGATAAAGAGGATCGCCAGCAGCAGGACATCTTCGCCAGCGGCACGCACTTCAACCCGGTGTTCATGGCTCTCGGCGTCCGCGACCCGGATGGTCAGCCTTACGACCTGACGGCGTTTGTCGATCAGTCGCGGTTTATCAAAGCCCGCAAGCCTTATGGTGGGCAGACGGCGTCTGTGCTGGAACGCCCCGGCCTGTGGAACGGCGGTATGGCGGGCTGGAACACCGTATTTGTCGAAGTGCCGACTTCGACCTTCTGCCCGGCGAAAACCGTGCTGGACCTGCTCCGGCCCGAGCATCAACCCGCCTGAAATCGCCGCAGAAAATCACCGCGTCCGCATAGCACCGCCGGACAAGACCAGACAAAATTGCGTTGATGACCAACGCACCCAAGATAGGAATCTATCGAGCATGGCCAAGAAGAGCGAGAAAAAGAAGAGCAAACCCGCGAGCAAAGCGGGTAATGATGCAAGCGACAAGCAGTTGAAAATTGCGTTGATCAGCCTGCACGGTCTGATCCGCGGAGAGCCTGAACTGGGCTGCGACGCCGATACTGGCGGGCAGGTGAAGTACGTGCTAGAGATGGCGCGGGAATTCGCCGCACAGCCCGATGTCCGCGAAGTAGAACTGTTAACCCGTCAGATTGTCGATCCCAAAGTCAGCGACGACTACGCCCAGCTTGAAGAAGAAATTGCCCCCGGCGCCAAGATCGTCCGCATCCCGTTTGGCCCCAAGCGCTACCTGAAGAAGGAATCGCTGTGGCCTTACATGGAGATGTTCATTGATCAGACACTCGCGCACTTCAAACGCACGGGGCTGCCCGATCTGATCCACGGCCACTATGCCGATGCGGGTCTTGCCGGCGCCCAGCTTGCCCGCCTGCTGCGGATTCCGTTTGTCTTCACGGGGCACTCGCTGGGCCGCGTGAAACGGCAGCGTCTTTCGATTGGCAAAACGGATACATCCAGCCTGGAGAAGAAGTACAAGTTCCCCGTTCGTATCGAGGCGGAAGAGATCGCGCTGGAAACCGCCGCCATGGTGGTCACCAGCACCAACCAGGAAGTGGAACAGCAGTACGAACTGTACGACCACTATCAACCTGCGCGGATGGAGGTCATCCCGCCCGGTGTGGATCTGACGGCGTTCTCACCACGCGACAAAGACTGGAAGCCACCGGCCATCGCCGGTGAACTGGCGCGGTTCCTGAAAGAACCGGAAAAGCCGATGATCCTCACGCTTGCACGGCTGGACGAGCGTAAAAATCTGGAGATGCTGCTGAAGGTTTATGGCGAAAGCCCCAAG
Organism: Pirellulaceae bacterium; assembly: GCA_965233625.1. GTDB lineage: Bacteria > Planctomycetota > Planctomycetia > Pirellulales > Pirellulaceae. The sequence goes on along the minus strand of OZ247499.1, from coordinate 2,924,310 downwards.
CTTCAGGAACTGGCCAATCTGGTCATGGTGATGGGCACGCGTGACGATGTCCGCGACTTGCCGAAGCCGCAGCAGAACATCTTCAATAACGTGCTGTATCTGATTGACCGTTACAACCTGTATGGCAAAGTCGCCTATCCCAAAACGCACACGCCCGCCGACGTGCCGGAGATGTACCGCCTGGCAGAGTCGCTTAAAGGCGTGTTCATCAATCCGGCGCTGACAGAACCCTTCGGGCTTACGCTGTTAGAAGCCGGCGCCACGGGGCTGCCAATTGTCGCGACCAACGATGGCGGACCGCGGGATATTGTCGCCAACTGTCACAACGGACTGCTGGTTGATCCGCTGGACCGTGAGGAGATCGAGCACGCACTGCTGCGGACGTTGACCGAAAAGAAACAGTGGAAAACCTGGTCGAAGAATGGCATCACCGGCACTCGCGAGCACTATTCGTGGGCAAACCATGTCCGCCGTTACCTCCGCGATATCACGGATATTGTAGAGAGCGCCCCGGAACCCGTCCTCGCCACCCGTCCGCGCGCACGCCGGTTGCCTGAGTTCGACCGCCTGATCGTCACCGATCTAGATAACACGTTGACGGGCGACGACGACGCACTGCGCCGCCTGGTGGAGCTGATTAACGAAAACGGTCACGTCGGCTTTGGCGTCTCTACCGGCAGGCGCCTCGATAGCGCGATGCAGCTTATTGACCAGCTTCATCTGCCACGTCCGGACCTGATCGATACCGATTGCGGCACGCAGATTCACTACGGCGCGGATCTGACCGCCGATCGCAGCTGGCGGAAGTCCATCGGCTATGCGTGGAAGCCCGAAGAAATCCGCAAGGTGCTGGATGTGCTGCCTGGCTTCTTCCCGCAGAAAGACGACCATCAGTCAGAATTCAAAATCAGCTACGAGATCGATGCGGCGCTGGCGCCTAAACCGGTGAAAATTAAGAAGATCCTCCGGGAAGCGGGGCTGCGTGCTAAGGTTGTTATGTCGCACGGCATGTATCTCGATGTCATCCCAGTGCGTGGCGGTAGCGATCTCTCGATGCGGCACGTGCTGTGGAAATGGGGCTTCGCACCGGGGCACGTGCTGGTGGCGGGCGACTCTGGCAACGACGCCGGTATGCTGCTGGGTGGCACGCTGGGCGTTGTCGTGGCCAACCATTCCCCTGAACTGCAACGCCTGAAGAACCGGCCGCGGATTTACTTCTCAGAAGCCGCACACGCTGCCGGAATTCTGGAAGGCATTGAGTACTACAATTTTATGGACAAGATCGTAATCCCCAATGATCGGATCGAATGATAACCGCCTAAGCAGCGATATCGAGTTTAAAGCCTCGCTCACGCTGCAGCGGTTACAGCCCCGCCTTGCTGAAGTCTGGTCCAGCCACAACATCAGCGAGGACCGGCAGCAGGAATTCTCAACCCGGCTGGTCGACCATTGGCCGCCGTTGTTCGCTGCGCTGTTTGAGCTGTACGGGCGCCGTTACGACTTCTTCTATCACATCGAGCAGGTGCTCGCGACGGCTGCTATTTCGTGGGGCAACCGGCCAGATGAACTCTGTAAAGTTGATCGTCTACGCATCAACAAACCGGACTGGTTCCAGTCGGAAGAAATTGTCGGCGGCGCGCTGTATGTGGACCTGTTCAGCGAAAACCTCAGCAGGGCGCGTGAACACGTCAAATATTTCAAAGACCTCGGTCTAAGCTATCTGCACCTGATGCCGCTGTTCGCCGTGCGTCCCGGTAACAACGATGGCGGTTACGCGATCAGCAACTACCGCAGCGTTGATCCGCGGCTAGGAACGATGGACGATCTGCGTCTGCTGGCGGACGACCTGCGCGAAGCAGGCATCTCGCTGGTGGTTGACTTCGTTTTCAATCACACAGCCGACGACCACGAATGGGCGCAGCGCGCCCGTGCGGGCGAACGCGAATATCAGGAGTTTTATTACATCTTCCCCGACCGCACGATGCCGGAGCAGTACGAGCGGACACTGCGGGAAATCTTCCCCGCCGTGCGTCGCGGCAACTTCACCTGGCACGACGGAATGAACCAGTGGGTCTGGACCACGTTCAACAGCTTTCAGTGGGATCTGAATTACAGCAACCCTGCGGTGTTCCGCGCGATGCTGGAGGAAATGCTGTTCCTATCCAACGTCGGCATCGACATCCTCCGGCTCGACGCCGTAGCGTTCATCTGGAAACAGCTTGGCACCAGTTGCGAAAACCTGCCCGAAGCGCATCTGCTGATTCAGGCCTTCAACCGGCTCGCCCGGCTGGCCGCGCCGGGGCTGTTGTTCAAGTCAGAAGCGATCGTTCACCCGGACGAGGTGATCAAATACATCTCGGAAGAAGAGTGTCAGATCTCTTACAACCCCACGCTGATGGCGCTGCTGTGGGAGTCACTGGCCACCCGCAAGGTGGAACTGCTGGTGCAGACACTGAAGCACCAGAAACCGTTGCCGGATAACACCGCGTGGGTCAATTACCTGCGTTGCCACGACGATATTGGCTGGACATTCGATGACCGCGACGCGGAAGCAATCGGCATCAATCCGTACAACCACCGGCAGTTTCTCAACCAGTTTTATACCGGTCAGTTCCCCGGCTCTTTCGCCCGCGGCATTCCCTTTCAGGAGAATCACGACACGGGCGATATGCGCATCTCTGGCACCATGGCTTCGCTGGCCGGGCTGGAGCAGGCGGTTGAGGAAGATGATGAAGAGAAGAAGGAACTGGCCATCCGCCGCATGATGCTGCTGCACGGCATCTCGCTTAGCATGGGCGGCATTCCGCTGCTTTATCTGGGCGAAGAATGGGGCATGCTGAACGATTACGATTACGCGCTGGACCCTGCCAAGGCGGGCGATTCGCGGTGGATTCACCGGCCCAAGATGCAATGGGAGTATCTGGAAGAACTGGCCGACCATATCGAATCTGGCAACGGTTCTATCCGCAGCCGGATTTTCAAATCCACGCAGCGGCTGATCCGCCTCCGCAAGGAACTGCCCGCCCTGGCCGGACAGGAGATGGAACTCATCTCCGTAGCCAACCCGCACGTGCTCGGCTACGCGAAGATCAACGAAGGGCACCGCTTGATTGTCATGGCCAACTTCTCGGGCGATCCGCAGGAAGTGGAAGGCAACAAGCTACGCACCGCAGGCATCGGCCGCTTCTTCGAAGACCTGATTAAAGAGAACACCTACAACACCTCCGGCGTAGTCACACTGGAACCCTACCAGCTTCTGTGGCTGAAACGCGTGTAAGGGAACCGTGCAACGGGTGCGGATATGATGTTGTGACACCCCTTCGCGCTTCTGGGCATTGGTATCTACACAAGTTTTTCGCTCGCGCACACTAACCCGAAGCGCGAGTTTTGAAGTTGCACACTTTGAGGATGAAAATCACAATTCAGCCTTAAATACAAGTAGCAAACACTAACCCGAAGCGCGAGCGAGGGGCGCCGGCATTGGCAGCGCACCGCCGGTTGAAGTCCACCTTTTCAGCGAAAAACGGCCAAAAAACCGCGGTTTCGCATCGATATCAAACGTCCCTCGCTCGCGCTTCGGGTTAGTGTGTGCTGTCCTTATATGCTGCAGCGGATGCGCTCTGGTTTAGGGCGACGCGCCGATGGTCTATCCTGAAGGAAGCGTCCTGGCGTATCGCAATCCTTCACGGACAGAAAGGTTCATCCCATGTCTGCAGCTTTAGAGTCGTTAATCGCGTGTGGCACCAAACTGTGGCTTGATTCCATCGACCCCGGTCTGGTCAAGCAGAACCGCGCGGCGGGCGCGACAGGCGCCACTTCTAACCCGGTGATCGTTGCCGATCTGCTGAAGACCGGCCGCTTTGATGAGGAAATCGAATCGTTCGCCAGCCAGGGGCTGAGTAACGAAGAAATCGCTTGGCGGACGACGGACAAACTGGTGCAGAACGCTCAGGATGTGTTCCTGCCGGTCTGGGAAGAGTCCAAAGGCGATAACGGCTACGTCAGCTTTGAACTTGATCCACTGCTCGAAGCCAGCGATGGCCCGCCGCATGAAGAACGCGTGCAGTCCTACATTGAACTGGGCAAGCAATGGTCCGCCGGCCATCAGAACCGCATGATCAAAGTGCCCGCCACACCGGCAGGGCTGGCGGCGCTGGAAGAACTCGCTGCCGCAGGCGTGACGCTGAATGTCACTTTGATCTTCACTTCGCGGCAGTACGAGGCAGCCCGCGACGCCATCTGGCGCGGCGCCCAGCGGCGCGATGATCTCAGCGGCTTTAAGAGCGTGTACAGCATCTTTGTTTCACGCGTGGACGTTTACACGGCCAAGCATGTGCCGCAGCTTACCGCCGGCCAGGGGCAGACGGGCATCGTGAACGCCAAACGCATCTGGCAACAGAACCGCGACTTCTGGCGACAGAACCCGACGCCGTTGCAGCAGGAAATGATCTTCGCCAGCACGGGCGTCAAAAGCGAAAGCGAACCGGCTTGGAAGTACGTAGAAGCCCTGGCTGGTAGCGACATTCAAACCAACCCCCCGGCAACCAATGACGCGGTCGCCAAAAGCACGATCAACTTCACCAATCAGATCGCCACTCCCACGCCGGAAGATGTGGCGGCCGACATCGATCAGCACGTTGACTTTCAGAAGCTGGAAGACGTGCTGATGGAAGAAGGGCTGCAGAAATTCGCCGATCCGCAGCAGGCGCTGCTGGAACTGATCGACAATTTACGGGCGAAGTTGGCTACCTAAATCCCATCTGTGGTCCCGCTAAAGCGCCTTGAACGGCGATTAGATATTTTGCGGTAAACCTTCAAGGATATAACTAGCCGCGTCGATACAAACTACACATTCACACTGTGTAATAATGAGGTAACGTCTGACGCCTGAGTCCTGCCCCCTCACGCGTCAGATCATTAGCCCGCGTCAGATCTAGCATCCGGCGCGGGTTTTTTCGTTTACGCCGCGCCGATCGATCGTTTAGCCGATCTTGTCTTTGCCCACCCAGGGGCGGAGCACTTCGGGCACAACGATGCTGCCATCGGCCTGTTGGTAGTTCTCCAGGATCGCCAGCATAGCGCGGCTGATGGCGATCGCAGTGCCGTTCAGCGTGTGCACGAAGTTTGTGCCCTTCTCACCCTTGTTCTTATAGCGGATGTTCAGCCGCCGGGCCTGATAGTCGGTGCAGTTCGAAGTGCTGGTGACTTCGCCCCATTCGCCTTTTTCGCCACGGCCGGGCATCCAGGCTTCGAGATCGAATTTCCGGTAGGCCGGACCACCCAGGTCGCCGGTGGCGGTATCGACCACGCGGTACGCGATGCCCAGGTCGTCAAACAGCTGGCACTCGAGCGCGCAGAGCTGATCCAGCATCTTGTCGCTGTCTTCGGGCGTGGTGAAGGCGAACATTTCGATCTTCGTAAACTGATGCACGCGGTAAAGACCTCGCGATGCACGGCCCGCGGCGCCTGCTTCGGTGCGGTAACAATGGCTGACACCGCACAGCTTCAATGGCAGCTCTTCACTGGAAAGCGTCAGCCCGGAGTACAGTCCGCCCAGCGTAATCTCGGCAGTGCCGACCAGGCTCAGATCGCTGTTCTCAATGCTGTAAATCTGTGTCGAAGGGCCACGCGGAATGAAGCCGATGCCCTGCAGAATCTCGTCCCGCGCAAGGTCGGGCGTAATCGTCGGTGTGAAGCCCTCGGCCATCAGCGTGCGGATGGCGTACTGCTGCAGCGCCAGTTCAAGCAGCACGGCTTCGTTCTTCAGGAAGTAGAAGCCGTTACCTGTCGTGCGGGCGCCGCCTTCAAAATCAATCAGATCGTGCCGGGCGCCAAGTTCGACGTGGTCCAGCACCGGGAAATCAAACTTCGGCGGCTCGTGCTTGCCGCGGCGTAGTTCCAGGTTTGCTTTGTCATCCACGCCAATGGGCGCCGCTTCGTGCGTGATGTTGGGAATCAGGTTCTGAATCTCCGCCACCTGCGCATCAAGTTCGTCATGCTCGCGCTGGGCGGCGTCTTTCTTCTCACGCAGCGCGCGTGCTGCTTCTTTCAAAGCTTCGCGCTCTTCCGGCGGGGCTTTGCCGATAAGCGTGCTCATCTCTTTCGCCTGCCGGTTTAGCTCTTGCGTTTCAGTTGCCTTTTCGCGCCGCTGCGATTCAAGTTTGACAAACTGGTCAATATCCGCGGTAACGCCACGGTTTTCGCAGTTCTGCGCAACGGCGGCGGCGTTTTCTAGAATGTATTTGCGGTCAAGCATGGCAGGACTTATCAGGTAAAAGGCCAACAGGTTTCAGAGCAGGAAAGCATACCGCGAACCTTCTTTCCTGTGAATGCAGCTTACGCTGCAACGCAAATGCAGAACACTAACCCGAAGCGCCAGCGAGGGACGTTTGGCTTAACACCAGAAACAAGGGATATTCGCGCGGTCGTTCTGGGTCGTACGTTGCCCGGACCGGCCATTCGCTTCAAACCCTGGCGTCCCTCGCTCGCGCTTCGGGTTAGTTCTGCTGCATGCAAAGGATCGGCTGTTTCCACTTCGCTACGCAAAGCCGTTTTCGTTTCCTGGTTCGTAAACCAGGCGGTCGCCATAACGGCTGCGGAGTTGCTCGTGGGCCGAAGGCGTAAGCGGGTTGCCCGTGAGCGTCAGCTTTTCCATATGCGGGAACACGTCTGCATCCAGCAGCGCTCGTCCGCGGCGGAAGGTGAACACGTTGGACGAAAGATCCAGTTGCCGGAGGTTCTGCAGGTGTTCGCTACGGGCCAGATGCGCAATGCCCACGCCGGTGATCTGATTAGAACGTAGGTCCAGCCTCCGCAGCTGGCTGTGCAGCGGATTGGCGGCAATCGCCGCGGCGCCCACGTCGCCCACACCGTTGCACCGCAGACTCAAATGCCATAGCCCGGCGAAGTACCCGTTCTGGCTGAGCCGCAGAATACCGGGCGGCCGCAGACGGTTCTCATCCAGACTCAACCACTTCAATGCGGGTAGCATGCCGGCCACACGCGGTGGAAAACTAAAGTGCCCGCGAATATGGTTATCAGAGACGTGCAGCGTGGTGAGCTGCTCCATATTCTTCGCCCCCATCAGCGACGTGAAGCCTTCCGCGCCCAGACCATTGCCGCGTAGCAGCAGGGTGTGGAGCCGCGTGGCTCCGGTCGAACTGGCCAGCGCCACTGCAGCTTCGTGCGAGAGCAGATTATCCTGCAGGTCGAGCATTTCTAACCGCCGGAACACGTCCGCGTTGAAGACGGGCACCACCTGGTTAGAGATGTTATTGAACGGCAACCGCAGTTCACGCAACGGCGGCACCCGGCCGCTCTCCAGCAGTTGAATTACCTGCGATGCTTGCAGTTGGCTGTGCGTCAGACGCAGCGAGTCAATCTGGCCGAATTCGCCATTTCTCACCAGTTCATGAAAGCACGACTGCGGTTCCAGCAGCCGCAGGTCGCGCAGCAGCGGGGCGATCTGCATGATGTTGCCGGCATGCTCCAGCCAGCAGCGGGCGTCGACCGTCGCCATCTCAATAAAGCCGCGTTGAAAGTCGTAGCGGCACTGGTTCTGCTGCGGAGCATCCTTCAGCCATTCGCCATGATAAGTGTCCAGCAGCTGCTGACATTCCTCACGCCACTTGCCCCGTGATGGGGAATCTGACTGGCGGGCAAGTTGCACCTGCAGGCGGATAAACTCGCCTAACGGATCGCCGTGTTCAGTCAGAAAATCTGCGAACTTCAGACGCGGCATATCGTCAGCCGGGTTGGCGTAGATCGCGGCCAGCAATTCAGAACGTGTCATCAAACGATTCGCCCGGAGGGGATTGCGGGGCGGGAGGGCTCGGCGGGTAGGATATAATAATAAACGCTAATTATGTAGAGGCAAATGAGACTTTTTCAGCACCTGCCGCCTTCTCAGCATCCGGCACTGCTGAAAAATCAGCTTGATGGCGAGTCCAGGTACGGGTCCTGGCCCATTTGAATCTGCATCTTGCGGCGTTCTTTTTCGTGGTGCATCAGCATCTGCCGGCCGCGGAAGTGTTCTTTTTCGATCTTGCGCTGTGCTGTGCGGAATAGCCGGGCGAGCGAATTAAACTGGGCGCCATTGGCTGCCTTGGCTCCGCGTGTCTTGTAGCGGGCAGCTTTACGGGGGCCGAACCCGCCTTCGAGAATCTCATCATCCAGGGCCAGGAATTGCCGGTACGAACCAGGATCGCCCTGCCGTCCGCAACGGCCGATAAGCTGGCGGTCGATGCGTGCAGATTCGTGCAGCTCCGTGCAGATAACATGGATGCCGCCCAGTTCTTCGACACCTTCGCCCAGCTTAATGTCCGTACCACGCCCGGCCATGTTCGTCGCGACCGTGACTTTTCCAACGCCGCCGGCGCGGGCGACAATTTCAGCTTCTTTGGCGATCTCGTTGGCGTTCAGCACATCGTGCTCGATGGGCGGCTGGCCATCTTCCGGCTCCGACATCATCCGCGAAAGAATCTGCGACTTATCAATGCTGCGGGTGCCGATCAGCACCGGACGGCCCAGCTGATGCATCTCCCGCACTTCGGCGATGATCGCCCGGTATTTTGCTTCCGCGGTGCCGAAGACTTTGTCGGGCAATTGAATCCGTTGCGGCGGGCGGTTGGTCGGCACGGCCAGCACGTTGACGTTGTAGATTTTACGAAGCTCGGCGCCGGAATTGGCCACGGTGCCGGTCATGCCTCCCAGCCGTTCGTATCGCAGGAATAGGTCCTGCACAGTAATGCGTGCTGCTTCACCCGTTTCGGCAGTAATCTCCACACCTTCGCGGGCTTCAATCGCCTGATGAATACCGGCCCGCCACTTCCGCCCTTCCGCCAGGCGGCCGCTGAATTCGTCAACAATCACGATCTCGCCATCGCGGATCACATACTGCCGGTCGCGGAAGAACTCACGGTTCACCTTCACCGCGCGTTCGGTCTGTTCATACAGTTCAATTAGCCCGGTCTGATCCAGCAGCGCAGGTTTCGGCAGCTCGCGCACCAGTTTGCGGCCGCCGGCGTTCAGCGTGACCTGCCGGCTTTCGTGATCGTATTCGTAATGCAGATTTTCTTCAAACTGTGGAGCCGACTCTGCGGACCAGGTGTAGACCGCGTTCCGCAACTCCTGCGATTCACCGGGAATGGAACTCACGATCAACGGCGTGCGCGCCTCGTCAATCAGGATCGCATCCGCTTCGTCGATCAGCACGAAATGCAGGTTCCGCTGCACGGGTTCGTCGCCACCCTGTTTGTCCTGATCCAGCATCTGCGCCAGAAAATCGCTGACGCCCGCGCCCTGTTGGCGTTTGAGCAGCCGGTCGCGTAGGAAGTCAAAGCCGAACTCTTTCGCTGTGCCGTAGGTGATATCCGCGCGGTAGGCGCGATAGCGTTCTGGCCGCGGCGTGTCTGCCTCGATAACACCCGTGGTCATGCCCAGGGCTTCGTAAACGGGCGACATCAGTTCCGCATCGCGGCGGGCCAGGTAATCGTTGGCCGTGGCCAGATGGGCGCCGCGTCCGGACAATGCGGCCAGGTACATCGGCAGCGTGGCGGTAAGCGTTTTTCCTTCGCCCGTCTGCATCTCGGCCACACTGCGGAAATGAATGCCGATGCCGCCCAGGATCTGCACATCATAGTGCCGCATTTCAATCGTCCGCTGCGCCGCAACACGCACCATGGCGAACGCTTCGCACAGCAGTTTGTGCAAAGGCTCTCCGCTCCGCGCGCGATAACGCAGCGACAGAGACTCTTTGCGGAACGCAGCGCTGCCCAGCGCCGCAAAGTCTTTCTCAAGGGCTTCAATCTTCGGCAGCCAGCTTCGCCAGCGGCTCACACGGGCGGCCGTATACCCACGGCTAATTGCAGTAAGAACCATGTTTCAGCCCGTCGATGTCCCGTTCGAACTAACCCTTCACCCCAACGTGGCGAAGTGTTCCAGGAACGCAAATTAACCCGAAGCGCAAGCGAGGGACGTTTGAGTTTGATGCTAACACAAGCGTGTTTGGCCTTTCCAGGCCGCGATGACGGACTTCAAAGATGGACTTCAACAGGCGATTCGCTGTTTGCTGCGGCGTCCCTCGCTCGCGCTTCGGGTTATTGTTCTGCTCGTCAGGCAAAGCGTTAACGAAGTGGCGAGAGAAGTAGAGAACACCAGCATTCAGCTTGAGTTATCTCTGGTGCCACTGCAAGCCGGTGGATGCTGGCGCTGCGGCGTTTACCGGCGCTAAGTTGGGCTGAACCGTGACGGGCTGAAGCGTTGCCTGCGGCGCGACGGCGGGCGCCTGGGCCGGTACGACATAGCCGGTGCCATAAGGTGTGTTCACGGGAGTGCCCGCCGGTAATGCGGGGCCGCCCTGTGGGAAGATGATCTGGGGGGCGTTCGCAGCCGTGACAGGTTGCGTCGCCGTTGCCTGAGTGACCGGGTAAGTGGCCGGCGCCGGATAACCGGCAGGGTAGTGCCGCAACAACGGCAAGGCGGCGGTGCGGGCGTCGACGGTGGCGTCGTTCACAGGCATGCCTTGCAATGCCAACGCTGGCGTAGCGTTACCCGTGGCGGCAACGGGGGCAACAGGCTGCAAGTGCGATACCTGGGCGACGGCGCCTGGCTGAGCTGCCTGCTGAACCGGCGCGGTATGGGCGGCCTGTTGAACGGGCGACAACGAAGGCGCGGTCGCAGCCACATTAAGCGTCCCGGCCGCTTGCGATGCGGTTCCCGCTGCACGCCAGTTCAGGCCGCCGGGCTGCGTGTAGCCAGCATCCTGATTCAGCGCAGAAGCCGCAGGCGGATTCACGTTCGTGGCGTATGCGTTCGTCGCAGCCATGGGCAACTGACTGCCGGTATTCGTAGCAGGGGCGGCGCCACCGTTGTAGTAACTATCCGGGCGGCCAAAACTGCCGGTTGCCGGAGGCGGAACCGTCGCCCTGCCATAACCGGCGAGCGGGTCGAACACAGGTGTCGGCGCTTTACAGCCAGCCGCAACCGCCAGCATGGTAGCCCCTAAGATCAGCGCGACGTTCCGTGTCATGGATATCTCCTTACGAACCGGGTTGCTTCTCCGCACATGGAGCAGCACCCTGATCAATCCTCAGATAAGCTGGCATCTCTGCAGAATGCCGGGCGGTACTCTAGGAAGAAGCCGTTACCCTTCCAAGACCAATTGCCGCTTTCCGGCAGTTTTTTCCGTTTTCTTCACGGAATTCCTCAAGACCGCCGCGTGACGCTCAGCCGTGCATCCTCGCCCGCATTCCTGGCAAACTGAAGCACCAGACCACGTGCAAAGGCAATCGCTTCGTCACTCGCGTCGCCCGTTAGCAGCGCAATAGGCCCGCGGAAATTCTCTGGCTGCAACAGCGCTGCGGGCGTTACCTCCGGCAGGTTAAAAATCTGAACGAGCCGTTTGCCATCCCCAGCGTCTCTAGCAACCACCACCTTCTGCTGCGGGCTGAAACGGAAGTGACGGCCCACATTTAACAGGGCGTATTCCCAACCGCGGGCCACGCCCGGCGCGTCGATCAGATCGAAGACATTCTGCGCCACCGCCGGATGCATCAACGCGCAACAACTGGTCAACGGCGGCGGTGGCTGTACGCCCAGTTCTTTGGCAAGCTTCAACTGCGGCTTCCGGCCGTTGCCGGTGAAACCATATAGCTGCTCACGGTCCACCCAACCTTCACGCTCTGCCAGCGTCTGCGGCAGCAACTGGGCGGATAGCGGCCGCAGCAGCAGGTCCTTCACACCCGCGTGATGCGCCACCGCAGACAACTGTTGCCGCTTCTGGCAGGTAACCCGTTGCCCGGCCACTTCGCCACTGATCAGAAACCGGGCGCCCGTCGCTTCCATCTGCTCTCTGGCTTTCGTCAGCAGATAAATCCGGCAGTCCACGCACGGATTGGCGCCCTTTCCGTAGCCATGCCGCGGGTCTTCCAGCAGACGCAGGTAAGCATCCCCGGAATACACAACCGTCAGACGCACGCCCAGGCTTTCCGCTGCCGCTACGGCCTGCGCGTGAGTGCGTGTAAACGGCGTTTGCAGGTGCACCGCGTGAACTTCAATGCCTTGCTGCTGCATGAGGCGGATCGCCAGCATGCTATCCAGCCCACCCGATAGAAGTGCAACACAGCGTGGCGGCATATCACCACTTCACCGTAACTTTTTCGCCCGGCCGGATACCCAGCATGATAGAGATATCTTCGCCCAGAATGGTCAGTTCCAGATTGCCGCTTTCGCCAATCAGAGCCAGCAGAGTGCCATCGGGTTCGTCATGATCCAGCGTGTAGATACCCGGCGTTTCGTGCCCGTCACAGTGCACAATCACTTCCGGCCCATCGGGCGCCGCGGCCAGCGCTTCGGGCGTGATATCCGTAACAAGCGTTTTTGTCTGGCTGACGCTTTTGACAACGCCTTCAATAGTGGCCAAAGCGGTCCTCGTTATCTTTGGAGGCGTTGCAGGTCGAAGCGGCGATCGTCAGCGGTTGCCCGAATTGTAATGTGTGGCTGCCACCTTACAACCATTCCCCCACCAGCGGGTGCGGACACGACGTTACGCCATCATGCAATCGCCGTATCTAGTCCCCTCGCCCCTCCGGGGAGAGGGTTAGGGTGAGGGGGCAGAATCCGTCCTTCACCAACCCTTTGCGGTACCTGAACCTAACGGCCAAAAGCTTCTTGTGGCTTAAAAGAAGTAGAAAGCGGGCGACCCCTCATCTGGCCTTCGGCCTGTCTTCTCCCCAGAGGGGCGAAGAGGCATTATGTTGCTGCCACAACATAATATCCGCAACCCCGCCAACGCACGTCAAAACATAACAATTCCGTGCCCATTCTCCTGCGGAAAGATACAGCGGCCATGCTGCACCTGCACACCGCTGGCGATGTCTTCGGCCAGCAGCGCGGCGCCATCGATATCGACGAAGTCCAGCAGCGGCAGCAACTGGGCGATTGCCGAGATGCCAACGGTCGATTCCGTCATACAGCCCGCCATCACCCGCAGTCCGGCTTCGCGCGCCGCCAGTATCATCCGCCGCGCCGGGGTCAGCCCGCCGCACTTCACCAGTTTGATGTTGATGCCATCAAATCCCGCTTCCGCACACTTGGGCACGTCCTCCTCCGTCACACAGCTTTCGTCTGCAATCAGGGGCAGCGGGCAGATGCCCTGCAACGATTGCATCGCCGTGGTGTCGCCCGCGGGAAGCGGCTGCTCAATAAATTCCACATTCAGTTGCCGCAGCTCCATCGCCATCTGCATGGTCTCGGCCGCATTCCAGCCACAGTTCGCATCCACGCGGAATGGCTTGTCGGTGTGCTGGCGCAACTGCTCGATGATCTCCAGATCGCTGGGCGAACCCAGCTTCACTTTGTAAACGGGCCAGTCTGGTTCTTCCTGCAACTTGGCGATCATCACATCAATACGATCCAGCCCAATCGTAAAGCTCGAAAGCGGCCCGCCATTCCCCAGGCCCCAAAGTCTGCGCACCGGCGCCTCACGCAACTTACCCCACAGATCATGCGCCGCCAGATCCAGCGCGCACTGCGCAAAACGGTTGTCACATAGTTGGGGATCAAGCGACTGCCACAACGCCGCCGGGTCTGCCAGATGATGCCGCTCCAGCGCCGGCCGGACCGCTTCCAACGCCGCCGTCATGTTCTCAATGGTGGCGTTGTAATAGGTGTTGGTCGTCGCCTCGCCAAAGCCGCGCTGCCCACCGGCAGCCAATTCAACAATCAGCGTCGGCTGCGAAGTCGTCGTTCCGCGCGAAATCGTAAACGGATGCTTCAAAGGCAGGTCAAAGGTGTGAAGTCGTAACTCCATGAGGCGGCTCATCACCAAAGTGCGAGAATCACATAGCTGCCGCCTATCCTACCATCTTGCCAACACCCGGTAGAGAACGGGGCGAAGACAGTTCCGCAGCCAACTAATGCGCCGATTGAGAGCGTTCTGTTGCGTGTGATAACGGCAGATAGTTTTTCGTTGGCGTAATATTACGACGACGGTACATCAACAGCAGCAAAAAGATAATGGCCATCAGCAACGCCGCAGCGGCAATCCCGATGTAAGCCGGGAAGGGCGACGGATGACGGACCATCCGTCCAGTCGTAATATCGAAAACAAAAGTCTCGCCTTGACTGGTGCGGGAGGTGAAAGTCCGCGCGTCCGCGTCAAACGCAATTCCACCGCAACCCACCATTTCACCATTGACCAACGATTTCAGACGGATCGACGCCACCAGACCGGTAACCGAGTAGGAAGCCAGCCGGTTGCCATTGGAATAGAACGAGGCAACATGTCCCCGACTGTTCTGCCAATCGTCATCCGCAATCACAAGGTATCTGCCCTCCGGGCCAATAAAGACTTTGCGTGTCCAATCGTGGTAGGGCAACGTCCAGATGGGAGTGCCGCCGCCATCGTTGCGATAAAGCCCGCTTTGCGTGTAAGTGGCACGGAGCCGCCGGATTTCTTGGGCGTCGAATGACGGGTGTCCAGCATCTTCGTCCACCGGCAAAGGTGAGACCATCACCAGCACATGACGGCCATCATCGGAGACCTGTTTCCACGACGCTGGATGCGGCAAAAAGGCCATCGCAGCGGTTGGCGCCGTGAGCAATAGCACAGGTCCGATGAGTAGCAGAATTGTGCGGACTGAAATCATGACGATATCAATACAAGTTTTTTCCCACACACTAACCCGAAGCGCGAGCGAGGGGCGTTTGATTGAGTGCTTAAAACAAGGCGTTTTGGCGATATAGCTTCAAGTCGATAGTCGCCCTGACGGGCCATTTCCAGTCAGCGCGGGATGTCCCTCGCTCGCGCTTCGGGTTGGTGTTCCGTCTTAGTATTTACCAATGGCAACGGGCGACAAGATTGAACGTGGCATCCTCCGCGCAACAAAAAAGCAGCCCCGAAACGAGCTGCTTTTATATAGCTGACCGGCGCGACTTCAAATGCAGCGCCGGTCTTTCGTTTCACCGGCTAACGACTGTTAGCGGCCTGGGGTGCGTGCGACGCGGGCACGCTGCAGGGCGTTGAGGTAGGAGAACAGATTGGCGATTTCTTCAAGCGACAGATCGTTCAGCAATCCCGCTGGCATGGCCGAAACCTTGCTGGCGACGACTTCTTCGATCTCGTCCTTGTCGATCTCGGTCTTCTTACCTTCACTGTCGACCACAATGATCGAATTACCGGGGCCGGGCGTGACCATGCCGGTGATCTGCTGCCCTTCTTCGGTGACGATCGTCTTCGAGGCGTACTGATCAGAAATCACGTGCGAGGGATAGATGATAGACTCAAGCACCTCGCGGCGGCTGAAGCGTTTGTGCAGGTTGGTCAGATCCGGACCAAGGCTCTGCCCCACTTCGCCATAGCGGTGACATTTGGAACACTGAGCTTTGACGAACACCGCGGCGCCTTGTTGCGGAGCGCTGTTGCGGGCTTCGTCGCTGTCGAGATATTCCAGCAGTTCATCGAATTTCCATTTGTTCCCCTGGCTGGCCACCGGCAGATCGGGAGCCAGCCGGTTGGGGTACTTGCGGTTGTACCAGTGCTGCCACGATACAATCGCATCGGCCCACGGATCTTCCGGACCGGACATCACTTCGCCCGTCCACTGTTCCAGCAGGCGGACTGCCTCGGTGGCGCCGTTGTCTTTCAGTTCCAGGCCCTTCAGAATCACCTGGCGGATTGGTTCCGGCGAAGCGGGACGACGGCGGACGGTTGCCAGCGCCTTCAGCATATCGCGGGCAACGTCGCCGGAGGTTTCTGGAATACTGCGGACCAGATACGCCCAGTTCTCTCCACCGGGTTTCTGCGAGAGGCCGAGGGCAATGGCTTTACGGCGTTCCGGATCGCGGTCCCAGGCGCTGCGGAGATAAGCCATCGAAGCATCGTCGGCGCTGCGGGCCAGGACGGCCACAATGCCCATGCGAAGCTTCTTCACCGACTCTTCCTGATCTTCCACCGATTCAAGCGAGCGATCCAGTTCGATCAGTTGCTTACGGGTTGCATCGTCGATCTTGGCAGGCAGTTTGTACAACAGACCCAAGGCCGCATCGGGCCAGCGGGCGCCGCCGGCAAGCATCTGCGGAATGTCTTTGGCGGGCATGTTTCGGGCAAAATCCGTCATGGCCGCCGCCACGTAGAACGGATAGCTGCCGCCCCCCTTCCGCTTGCGTGCGGACGCGAGGTATTCAAGCACCTTCAGGCGGTCTTTCGTATTCCAGCCATCTTTGATGAAGCTTAAGTGTAGAGCCAGGTGCAGCTTGTCCACTTCAGGAACATCGGACTCCAGATACTCGATGTAACGTTCCATCGGCGAGGTGGCCTGGAAGAACGCCAGCAGACGGACAAGCTCCCGGTTCATCTGGCTGCTGCCCGAAGGGAACTCTTCGGCCAGTTGTTCGCGGAGAATCGGATCGTCCGTTGCTTTCAGATTGCCACGCAAAACGGCAACCTGTGAAACACGCAGCAGGTCCACAAAGTTCCTGTCACTTACGAATCCATCGAGCATCTCGCTGGTACGCCGCAGCACTTCCAGTCCGTGTTCGCGGGTTGGATGCGCGATCATCAGCGCCATGGCGCCCTGGATGAACAACCGCTGATCCGAGGTCCGCATGATGCGGTCTTTCCAGGACTCAAGCGGCATGCGTTCCAGCAGGCGCCGCGCGGCGTACGATTCGTGCCGGTCATCGGAAGTCAAAGACCGTGTCAGTCTTGTCAGCGTTGCATCCTGCCCGGCGCGGACCAGGGCTTCGCAAGCTACGCGGCGGACGGTGCGATCTTCGTCGTACAACAGGCTAATCAGTTGAAGGCGTGTCTCGTCGCTGCTGTGGATGCCCATCAGCGTGGCGGCTTTGGCACGGACTTCTTCGTTCTTTTCTTTAGACAGTTCAATCAGCAGCTGCTTCGATGGCGCGGGGCCGAAGAGCTGCATCAGGTCCAGGGCGCGGGTGCGGTACCAGGCAGGGTTGGCGCTGCTGCGTGCCACACCGGCCAGGTTCTCGCCCCAGTCGGCGCCGATTTTATTCTTCTGTGCGGCGATCTTCTGCCGGCCCCACGCGCTCAAAGCCTGTGGCTGACGGATCACAGCGTTGAGGCCTTCGCCCAGGTTGCGGACGTTCTCCGGAATATCGCCACGCCAGGTCACGCGGTACACGCCGCCGCTGGTCCCGCGGCCGCCGGTGATGAAGTACAGCCCGCCATCGGGACCGACTTCCACATCGGTGACGTTCAGCGGCTGACCTTGCAGGAAGGTTTCGGTCGTGCTGGTGTACGATCCGCCTTTGTGCTTCATCCGTACGGCCAGGATGCGGCCCTCAGACCAGTCGGCCAGGAACATCGCGTTGTGATACCGCGCGGGGAACGCGAAGTGGTTGTAGAACACGCCGCCGGTTGGCGAACCGCGGCCCGTCTCTGTCAGGGCGGGCAAGGCGTCTGCGTAGTACGACGGCCATTTCGACCAGCCGCTACGCCAGCCCAGCTCGGCGCCGGGCGTTACGTGGTAGAGCTGTGTGGGGCGGTACCAGTTGGCGCCCATGTCCGATTCCATGTCGCTATCGTGGGCGAACAGATCGCCGCTGGCGTTGAACGCAATATCGTAGACATTCCGCAGACCGCCGGCGTACAACTGCACAAAGCCGCCTTCTGTATTGGTGCGGATAATCGTGCCGCCGGGCGCTTTCACACCGGAAGCGTGTCCGCCCGGATCTTCGTAACGCTTGACCAGATCACCTTCGTAATGATCGTGGTGCGGGCTGCGTGGATCGAACGCTTTCTCGACTTTGGCGTGGTTGCCGACAACGACGTAGATGTAGCCATCGGGGCCAAGCACGATGCCGTGCGGGCCGTGTTCGGCAGAGTCCACTTTGAATTTCAGCAGCGTGCGGACCGTCTCTAATTTGCTATCGCCATCGTGATCCGCCAGGCGGTACAGCGCGGTTCCGTCCGGGCCATCGGCCGTGACGTACACTTCGCCGTTCAAAGCCATAATGCCCTGACAGTTTTTCACCTTGTCGCAGTAAACCGTCACGCGGTCGGCGATATCGTCTTCGTTGGTGTCGGCAATCAGCAGCAGCGGGCCGTTTTCGCGACCGGCCAGGATCTGCCCGAATTCGTTGAACGTCATCGAGATCAGCGAGCCAGCCTGCTCGTCAGAGATGATGCGTTCAACGCGGAATTCCGGATTGATGCGGAACCGCTCGTCGGTGGTTTCTTTCACCTGCTCAACGACTTTGACTTCTTCCCGCTTATCGGACGTGCCGAACTTGCCGGAGCTAAGCGGCTTATCCCACCTTGAGTCGTTGTAGAAGTTCATATTCCAGAACGGATACGGGCTAAGCGTGACGCGCCAGCCGTCGTTGGTATGAAAGTTCTTCCAGCCGCCTTCTTTCTCTTTCACAAAGACGCGGGCCGCCAGGGCGCCGGTGGGGCCGTTGCTGTTAATGACGCGCATCGAGATGACGTTGCGGCCCTTGGTCAGAAACTTGCTGATATCGATCTGCTTCAGCTTGCGCGAAGAACTGTCTTTGCTGACGCTGCGGCCGTTGATGTACAGCTCGAAGTCGTCGTCGGCAGCCAGTTCCATCTGGCCGCTTTCAGGATCCTCCAGCATGAAAGCGCGACGGTAGTAGCACGACGTCTGCGGTACTTCGTCGACTTTGTGCTTGGGAGACCAGATCCACTGAGCCTCTTGCGACTGCGCCGCAGCAGGCGCCACGAATACGAGGGCGGCGAGAACTGCCCAAGCCGCAACGAACCCGCCGCGTGTTTTGATTCCAGCATTCATTCTGCAAGCATCCGTTCTTTGCAAATCGTGCATGACACACCCATCCTAGGCATGAAACAAATTGAGTTGATTGTCCGTGGCTGCGATAGCTGCGCGGCAGTTGCAGCACGCAATTCCAGCAAGACGCGGACAAAGTACCACCAAAGGGCTACCCGTCGCAACATGAGTTTTTTTGAACAAAATCCGACAAAAGAAAAACGCCAGCGGGTGAGGCTGGCGTGGGAGGATTCTGCGGATGTCTGCTGCTAAGCGTTAGCTGCTTTTAACGCGTTTGGCAGAAGGTTCAGAACCGTTCTTCGAAAGATCCATCATCCACAACAGTGCGGGCGAGGCGACGAAGATCGAACTGTACGTACCCACCACAACGCCAACAACCAGTGCGAAGGCGAAGGCGTGAATTCCTTCACCGCCGATAAAGTACAGAATCAGCACGACGACCAGCGTGGTCAGCGAGGTCAGCATCGTACGGCTAAGCGTCTGATTGATGCTGGTGTTGATCATGGTTTCGGTCAGGTCGGGGTTCTTACCGCGGACTTCACGGATGCGGTCGAACACCACAATCGTATCGTTCAGCGAGTAACCGATGATCGTCAGGAACGCAGCCACAACCGGCAGGCTGATTTTGAATTCCTCGACCAGCAGGAACCCGAACACGCTTGCCAGCCAGTAGCTGACGGCGATGGCGCCGAGCGTAATTAGCACGTCGTGCACCAGGGCGACAACCGCTGCCAGACCGAAGACAACCCGCTGAAAGCGGATCCAGATATAGCCGACAATGCCGAACAGGCTGGCCAGCAGCGCGGCGATCGCCATACCTTGCGTGTCGCCGGCAACTTTACCACCGATCTTGCTGGAAGATGGCCAGACAGGCTGGTTGGCAAAGTCTTTTTTCAGCTGCGCCAGAATCTTCTGCGCGTCTTCCGGGCTGGCGTCGATGTTGACGATCCAGTTTTCGTAAGCCACGTCGCTGCTGTCGGTCCAGTCCGGAGCGTCGCCATCGGGCCGGACGTTAATGTCCGAAACATTCAATTCCAGTTTGGTTGCAGCATCAACAACCGCCTGCTTGAGCGCCTTGCCGCTGATGCCAATATTCTTCTCAAAGGAAACTGCAGAAACCGAACGTGTGGTGGCAGTGGAGGTATCGTCACCTCCCACTGGTTCACCCGTGAAACTACCACCGGCAGGCTCATCGGTTGGCGCCGTTACCGCGCCTTCGTCGTCACCAGCAGGCGTTTCCGCTGCGTCAGCAGCAGGTGTTGCCTCACCATCGGCGGCAGGTGTTGCCTCGCCATCAGCGGCAGGTTCGTCTTCCGCTGGTTTATCTTCCGCAGGTGGATCCTCTGCGGGCTTGTCGTCGGCAGGTTCCTCAGCCGCTGGCTTGTCGTCGGCTGGTTCATCAGCAGCAGGAGTAGCTCCATCTTCAGCAGGCTGAGCCAGCATTGCGACAAAGTGCTCGCGGCGGGCAATCACCTGGCTTGAATCATCGGTAGACGGCTCTGCAGGTGCTTCACCATCAGCCGCAGGTTCTTCAGCGCCGTCAGCAGGCGGCGCGTCACCGTCAGCGGCAGGTTCTTCGCTACCATCAGCAGGCGGCTCGTCACCATCCGCAGCGGCAGGCTTTTCGCCACCATCGGCAGCAGGTTTCTCTCCACCATCAGCCGCTGGCTTTTCGCCACCATCGGCAGCAGGTTTCTCTCCACCATCAGCCGCTGGCGTTTCACTACCATCAGCCGCAGGTTTCTCTCCACCGTCAGCCGCTGGCGTTTCACTACCATCAGCAGCAGGTTTCTCTCCACCATCAGCCGCAGGCGTTTCGCTACCGTCAGCCGCTGGCTTCTCTCCACCGTCAGCCGCAGGCGTTTCGCTACCGTCAGCCGCTGGCTTCTCTCCACCGTCAGCCGCTGGCGTTTCACTGCCGTCAGCAGCCGGTTTTTCTCCGCCATCCGTGGCAGGCGTTTCAGCGCCATCAGCGGCGGGTTCTTCGCTGCTGTCTGCGGCTGGTGTTTCGCCGCCGGTTGGTGGTGGCGTTGGTTTGGCAGGTGGTGCGCCAGGTTCTAGGTTGGCGGCGCGGGCGGTGGTGGCTTTGGGCGCCTCGAAGTTCATGCTGTATGCTTCGATCTCCGATTTGCCTTCCTGATTGAATTCCGCGTTGAGCGTTTCTTTCAGTTTGTCGATGTCCAGCATCGACGTATCCACTTTGAAGATGCGGCCGTCCAGCGTTTCGTCGTTGTAAACCATGCTGGTTACCGAGAACTGCACGGCGCTGCCATCCACATCCACCTTCTCAAGCTGCTTGCCGATTCGCTGCCGGACTTCGTCCGCGGTGTGCGGTTCGGTCAGGTGCAGGTGCACGGACGTGCCGCCGGAGAAGTCGATATCGAAGATGCTGCTGCCGCGGATGACCGTGCTGGCGATGCCCGTCACGATCAGCACGGCGGAAACAACGGCAGCCACTTTTCGCAAGCCGATAAAGTTGAAGCCGGTGGCGCCAAACAGCTGCGTCATGCCTAGACCCTTGATCCAGCGTTTGCGTTCGCCGATATCGAAGATCACACGTGCACAGAAGATGGCCGTAAACATAGACATCATGATGCCCAGGATCAGGGTTACGGCAAAACCGCGGATCTGGTCGGTGCCGATCAGATACAGCACAATCGCCGTAATCAGCGTGGTGACGTTCGCATCCACAATGGTGGTGGTCGCTTTCGCAAAACCGTTGCGGATCGCCATTCGCAATGCCGCACCACGGCCCAGTTCCTCGCGTATTCGTTCAAAGATCAGCACGTTGGCGTCCACCGACATACCGACCGTCAGCACAAGACCCGCCATACCTGGCAGCGTGAACGACGCCTGCAGCGCCTTCATCACTGCCAGCACCAGCGCCAGGTTCACCAGCAGGGCGAACACGGCGACGAGTCCCGCAGCACGGTAGTAGACCACCATAAAGATCAGCACCACGATCAGCGAAATACCGATCGCCCACGATGCCTTGGCAATGGTCACGGCGCCAAGCAATGCCGAGATCTGGCTCTCGCTGATAGGCGTCTTGGTCAGCCGGGCGGGAAGACGTCCGGCGCGAAGAATCTTGACCAGGAAGTTTACTTCTTCGTCAGTAAAGTCGCCCGTAATCTGACCACGGTCGCTAATGGTCGATTTCAGCACGGGCGCCGTCATTAACACATCGTCCAGCAGAATTCCCATGCGGTGGCCGCGTGGTTCGGTGGCGCTGGGTCCCCACATGCTGGTCAAAGCCTGCATGTTGGCGGCGCCGATGCTTTTCATCTGGAATGCAACGGTGTTCTGGCCCTGTGCGCCCAGGCTGCGGTTAACGGTGGCAATCTGGCCGCCGTCGATGTCCATCTCTTCGTCGTAACCCATCAGAATATCGATGTCGTTGATATCCTGTTCGGCCAGCCAGGTTTCGAAGACCAGATTGTCGCCATCGCCAATCTTGGTCTGAATGTCGCTGGGCACGCGAAGAATGTCGCCGCTGTTCGCGTCGCGAAGCGTGTCGTAGGTAATACCCTTGGGCTGGAACGGACGCAGCTTCTTGATCTTACGTCCGGACTTTGTGGTGATGTTCACATCGCTGATGCGCGCTTGCCGTCCAACACGCGCCCACATACCGATGCGTGTCTCTTTCGATTTTCCGTCCACAACCTCGGTGCGGGTGATGTATTTCCGCTTGCGGTTTTCTTCCCGCATGGCGGCTTCGATCACATCTTCGTGGCGGCGATTTTCGGCCACGATGCGGAAGTGAAGTTGCCCCGCCTGCGAGATCAGCTTTTTGATGGCTTCAACTTCGGCGGTTTCCACTTCGGGAATAATGATTTCCACCTGGTTGGTGCCGTAAGGCCGGATGACAATCTCTTTCACACCGCTGGGGTTGATGCGGTCTTTGAGAATCTCAATCAGGTCGGCCACCAGCACGCGTTCGCTGTTTTCACGTTGCAGCGAATCCGGCGGCAGTTCAGGGCTGTCTTCGCCGTCTTCACCGCTATCGAGCTTATCAGCGGCGTTTTCTTCTGCGGCTTCAGCAAGGTCCTGAATCTCGTAGATCAGAATCACACCGCCCTTAAGTTCCACGCCCAGCTTTGTCTCGCGGCTGGGAATGATGGCCGCCGCCACGGCAAGCGTGCAGAGGATCAGGCCGATCTTCCAGCCGTAATCCGGCATGCGGATGGCGCCGGCGATGAACTTGCCGATGACAAACGGCAGGATCAGCACCGCGAGCACAATGCCCGCTACCAGAACATTGCCAAACGGCCCGTCAAAGATTCCAGAGGCCACTGCCTCTTCTTCGCCCGTTGCCTGCGCCAGCAGGACAGGTAGATTTTGATACCACGACATGACAGGAATTTCCTGCTTCTTCAAAAAGGGGTAGTGTGAATGGATATGCGTTGCTGCTTCGCCAAACAGGCGGCGGACGCCTATTTGCCTTCTTCTTCTTTCTCTTCGCTGGTCTTCATATCGTCGTTGGTCACGACGCGCGCGATGGCGGAGCGAAGCACCTTGATTTTCGTATTGGTGGCGTCGTCAATGCGGACGGTGACGTACCGTTCCTGCACATTAGCCACCACTCCATGAATTCCGCCGACGGTTTCGACGTGCTGGTTCTTCTTGAGATTCTTCAGCAATTCCTGCAGCTCTGACCGTTTCTTCTGTTCGGGCCGCATCATCAGGAAATAGAACAGAATCAGGGCGCCGATCACCGGGATAAAAAAGCCGAACCCGCCAAGGAAGCCGCCATCAGCAGCAGCAGCGTCTTTACCGGCGCCGCCTGCCGGAGCCGCGGCGTCCTGAGCAAAAAGGAGCAAGCGGAAATATAAATCTGTCATGAGGTTATCGCGTGGGGAAACTTATCAAGCAGATCGCTCCGTTGATCTGCTGGCGCCGTTAGGAGGAAAGAACGATTGCAATTGCCTGGCGATGAATAATTTCGCGTGGTTCTCCGCATGCGCGAGATTCTGCTCACGTGTTCAGCGGCGCGATTTTTGCTTGCCTGGGTAATGCGTAATTCGCCCGGTAGGTGCTCTTATTTGCAAAAAGGGTCGTAAATCCGTGACTCAACATTGGTTGGGGCCTTCTTCCCGGCGCCCGTAAAGCAAAGCTGCCAGGCAAAATTGCAGGAAGAAGAAGCAGCCGGCTATCATCGGAAGATGCCTTCCAACGCAAAGTAGCGGATTATCATAAGATGTTGCCCCATAACGGGCAAGACCGCCTGCGTGGGCCTCTTCCGCGCTGTTTTGCATTTCGTTACTCGCACGATTTGCGGGCATTCACGCCTGCCGTGTGCTATCTGGCAATCTGCTTACCTATATAATGTGTGTTGATGGTGGGGTGCCAGTTGAGCAGCTGCGGGTGAGGGGGATTTTGTGAACGCGTTTCTGAAAATGCTGAAAGGGGATCACGCCGGGAGTTCGTTCCCGCTGGAGATTTCAGCGCTGAATCAGATTGGCAGGGGAATCGACTGCCGCATTCAAATAGACGATCCCATCGCCTCGCGCGTGCACGCCGTCATCGAACACGGTGAAAATGGCTGGTGGGTCAAGGATGCGGGAAGCCGCAACGGGACGTACCTGAACGACGCCAAGATCAACGACGGCCGTCTGATCAGCGGCTGCCGGATTCGCATCGGCGGCACGGTGCTGGTGTTTCACGATAGCGAGGCGCCAGCGGAAACGGTCACAGAAGATAACACGCACCATCCCACGCAGACGATTGTCCTCGATGCGTTTATCAATCCGGAAGACACCGGAAATATTGGCATCGAGGTGTTCCGCAATCACGAGCGGGCGGAAGACCTTCTTAGCCTGTATCAACTCAGCATCAAGCTACTCTCGGGCGACAACCCGGACGAAGTTATCACTATCGCCCTGGAACTGCTCCACACGCGGATGGACGCTTCCGTCGTCGGCTTCCTGTTCTTGAACGACGAAGGAAAACTCAAGCCGCGGCTGGTCATCCCGGAGCAGCAGCGGAAGAAAGTCAAACTCAGCGAATCGCTGACCCGCAAGGTGGTGAAAGAGCGGAGGGCGGTCCGCGTGCAGGATGGCGACGGAAAGATCACCAGCCTGGTCCATTACGCCGAAGCCATCTGCGTTCCGCTGGTAAATGAAGAGAAGACGGTCGGCGCGATTCACGTCTATAACGAACACCGCGCCTTCCGCGATGGCGAGTTCGAGTTCTGCACCGATGTCGCGAACCTGCTGGTCGTCGCGCTGGTCCGTGCCCAGCGGCATAAATCGCTGGAAGCAGATCACCAGCGTCTGCAAATCAAAAACGCCAACAGCGATGAACTGATTGGCGAAAGCAAACCGATGCAGGATCTGAAAACCAAGATTCAGCGCATCGCCCACGCCTCTGGCTCCGTGCTAGTCCGCGGCGAAAGTGGCGCCGGTAAAGAACTGGTCGCACGGGCGCTGCATCGCGCCAGCCCACGCAGCGCTATGCCGATGCTATCGGTCAACTGCGCCGCGATCCCTTCGGAACTGATGGAGAGCCAACTATTCGGCCACAAGAAGGGCGCCTTCACTTCCGCCGAAACGGACCACACCGGCTGGTTTGAACAGGCGGACTCAGGCACGTTGTTTCTGGACGAAATTGGCGAGATGACCCTGGAAGGTCAGGCCAAGCTGTTGCGGATTCTGGAAGGGCATCCGTTTCTGCCGGTCGGCGGTGTCAACGAAATCAGCGTCGACGTGCGGGTGATCGCCGCGACCAACCGCGATCTGGCGGAATTCGTCAAAGAGAAACGCTTCCGCGAAGACCTATACTACCGCCTCAGCGTTTTCGAACTGCGGATTCCGCCGTTGCGCGACCGGGGCGAAGATATCGGCCGCCTGGTTGATTTCTTCCTGCAACACTTCCGCACCCAGAACGGCCGCCCCAATCTGGAACTATCGTCCGAAGCCCGCGACAAACTGCTGGCTTATAAATGGCCCGGCAACGTCCGCCAGCTGCGCAATGTGATGGATAGCGCCACCGTGCTGGCCGAAGGCGACGAGATTCAACCGCTGGATCTGGCGCTACGCGACACCGGCGACGGCGAGATTGAATCGTTGAACATTGCCCGCTGGGAAAAGAAGCTCATCGAACAAGCCCTCTCGCGCACAACCGGCAACGTCAACGAAGCCGCCCGCCTCCTGGGCATCGGCCGCGCGACGTTATACCGTAAGCTCAAAGAATACGACATCGAAAATTAGCTCACCGCTGAAACGTCGTAGGGCAGGCGCCTGCCTGCCGCAGCTAGATGCGGTGGGCAACCATTCTGTCAGCTCTTTAACATTGCACACTAACCCGAAGCGCAAGCGAGGGGCGTTGAACGTGAAGTCGAAAACAAAGGTTTTTGGCCACTCCCGCTGAAAAAGTGGACTTAGACCGGCGGTGTGATGCCAACTCCGGCATCCCTCGCTTGCGCTTCGGGTTAGTGTGTCAAACAATGTCAGGCAGGCGCCTGACCTACGGATTCGACGTAAATCAGGTGGTCATCCCTTTGTTCAGAATCAAAATCTGCGGACTCACATCCGTTGAAAATGCGACTGCCGTGATCAGCGCCGGCGCGGATGCGATCGGGCTGAATTTTTACGCACCAAGCCCGCGTTATATAGGTGTGGAGGTCGCCCGCGGGATTTCGGACGCGGTGTATGGCAGCGCGGTGCGTGTCGGCCTGTTTGTGAATGCGAGTCTTGAAGACATTTCGGAAACCCTGGCAGCCGTGCAACTGGACGCCATCCAACTGCACGGCGACGAAACGCCCGCCTTTTGCCAGCAGGTGCGCCGCGACACCGGGCTGCCGCTGATCCGCGCTTTCCGCTGTAAAGACGATTCGCTCGCGAATGTAGAACATTATATAGGTGCGTCCGCGGGCAGCATCGACGCAGCGTTGATCGACGCCTACGAACCCGGTCTATACGGCGGCGCCGGCAAATGCGTCGACTGGCCCATGCTGGCGCCACATCAAGGAAAAATCGCCGGCACGCCGCTGATCCTGGCCGGCGGCCTCAACCCGCAGAACATCGCCCGCGCCATCGAAACCGCCAAGCCCACCGCCATCGACCTGGCGAGCGGCGTCGAGTCGTCGCCCGGCGTGAAAGATCTTGCCAAGGTGACGCAGCTTGTATCCGCCGCGCGTGCCGTCTGGGCGGACACCACGTGAGCCAATCAGCCGGGGCGTTCGATTGGCTCGGCCCGTTGCCAGCTGACGAGGCGGTCGGGACCGATCCTGAACTACATGTGTCCGATGATTTTGGCGAGCAGTGGGCGCATGAAGTCGACCGGCTGGTCGCGCTCGATATTCAACAGGCGATGCTCCGCAGCGAAGCCTTCCACGCCGTGCAGCCCGCGCAGCCTGACGAACACTCCTGGTCCATTGATTTTTCTTTCCAGGAAAAGCCGGCGCGCATCCGTCTTAACTGGTTACCGGGCGAAACAGAGAACCGCTTCGCCTTCCATGCGGATTTCACACGAACGCTCTGGCAGCGTCTTTTCCAGCGCAAGCTGGTAACACCAGAAATGCAACAGCAACTCATCAACGCCATCACGCAATTGCTGCTCAATGTTGAGAACGTAGAGAACCTCTCTTCAGAGCCTGAATTGTAGACCGGCTGCCGTTTGGGGCGTTGCCTTAATCACCATTAGCTACCGACTAAGTTCCATGGCACGTACAGATCGATGAACAAAAACGATTTTCTCCAAGCCATCGCCGCCCGGCCCTACGACCGCGCACTGCGGCTGATGTTCGCCGACTGGCTGGAAGAGCGCGGCGACGTGCTGGCCCAATTATGGCGCGGTGATGTGGTGCGGACGCTTGAGTTTGAAGCCGCATCGGGGGTCGTAAACGATTTCTTTGATCCCCGGCAACACGATCGATACGCGACTCTGGACGGCGATGGGCAGTCCTGTGGAATCGGCTACGGATACGAAGGTGACGGCAGCGGTGACGGGACAAGGTATGGTGGTTACTTTCTCTACATCATACCGGGCTTTGGCGAACCGGGACTTCCGCCGGGTGACGGCTGGGACTGGAACTATGGAAAGTGGACCCATCGCAGCGGGCGGCCGTGGGGCTTCACCTGGCAGTCCGAGGAAGAGGAGTAGACAAGGCGGCACGTCAGCCTTTCTTACACCGCTCTTCGGTGCAATGGGGAATATCTTGCCACTATTTAGGTTTTCCCGTTTCCGTGAGGGTTCCGGATTCGTGGGGATTCTCCTATGATACGAATGCACGCACTGCGGTAGGATTACCGTTTACGTTGAATTTTGTCTGAGAAGAACCTGATGCCTTCCCTGCGCGGCGGGCCTTGCGGGTTTGCACTTCCCATCTGGAGAATAGTTGATGGCTCAAGTAGAACGTCTGCCTTACAAGGTGAAGGATATCGAACTGGCGGATTTCGGCCGCCGGGAAATCATTCTGGCCGAAAACGAAATGCCCGGCCTGATGGCTCTGCGTGAGAAATACGGCGAAAGCAAACCTCTTGCTGGCGCCCGCATTGCTGGCTGCTTGCACATGACGATCCAGACCGCCGTGCTGATCGAAACGCTCACCGCTCTGGGCGCCGAAGTCACCTGGAGCAGCTGCAATATCTTCTCCACCCAGGATCACGCGGCTGCGGCAATTGCTGCTGCGGGCATCCCGGTTTATGCCTGGAAAGGCATGACGGATGAAGAATTCGACTGGTGCATTGAGCAGACGCTGATCTTCCCCGACGGTCAGCCGCTGAACATGATCCTGGACGATGGCGGCGACCTGACCGCCATGGTGCATAAGAAATTCCCGGAACTGGTCGGCGGCGTCCGTGGCCTGTCCGAAGAGACCACCACGGGCATCAAAGAGCTGCGGAAGATGGTCAAAAATGGCGAGCTGAAAATGCCTGCCATCAACGTCAACGACTCGGTGACCAAAAGCAAGTTCGACAACCTGTACGGCTGCCGTGAATCGCTGGCCGACGGCATCAAACGCGCCACCGACGTGATGGTGGCCGGCAAGGTTGTGGTCGTTGCTGGCTACGGTGACGTTGGCAAAGGCTGCGCCATTTCAATGCAGCGTTACGGCGCCCGCGTGATTGTGACCGAGATTGATCCGATCAACGCTTTGCAGGCCGCGATGGAAGGCTTCGAAGTGATGACGATGGAAGAGGCCGCCAGCATCGGCCACGTCTTCGTCACCGCAACGGGCAACTGCGACATCATCACCGGCGAGCATATGGTGAAGATGCCCAAGGACGCCATCGTCTGCAACATCGGCCACTTCGATGACGAAATCGACATGGCCTGGCTCGATAACAAATCGGGCGCGACCAAGGAAACCGTCAAGCCGCAGACCGACCGCTACACGTTCGAGAATGGCAACACCATCATCGTTCTGGCCGAAGGCCGCCTGGTGAACCTCGGCTGTGCAACCGGCCATCCATCGTTCGTGATGTCAATGTCCTTCACCAACCAGGTGCTGGCACAGATGGAACTCTGGAACAACGTCGAAGCATACAGCGTCGACGTGCACGTGCTGCCCAAGAAGCTGGACGAAGAAGTCGCCCGCCTTCACCTTGACAAGCTGGGCGTGAAGCTCACCAAGCTAACCGATCACCAAGCCGACTACCTCGGCCTGGATGTCGACGGCCCTTACAAGCCGGAACACTACCGCTACTAAGCGGCCGGCTGTTGTTGCAGTCGTAGGGCAGGCTCCGCCTGCCTTCCTTCCGGGTGGAATCTTCTGCCGGCTGGATTGACGACAACGCAGCAGTGAATCATGGCGGAGAGGCGGAAGGTGGCTCAACCATCCTTTCGCCATTACCCGTCAGGAAGGCAGGCGGAGCCTGCCCTACGCAATTTAGCGATTGAATATGAGTTTTCAGCGCATGAAGTGCTAGCACCTGTTTCGCTGATCCTGATCCCTGGTAAACTACCGGCGACCGGGGTCGCCTTAGGCGGTGCAAGCCACAGAACACGATCGATGCGGCTCTGGTCTTATGGTCAGAGCCGCTTTTTATTTGCGTCTTCTATCACGCATTCAAAACTCATATTCTGGAAAAACTCCCATGGTTGATGTACAGGCATTCCGCGGACTTCGCTACGACGCCGGGCACGTTGGCGCAATCAGCGATGTGATCGCGCCGCCTTACGACGTGATTGACGATGAGCTTCGCGACGAACTCTACAAGCAGCATCCTTCCAACTGCATCCGCCTGATCCTCAACCGCGAAGAACCCGGCGACGACGAAGATGCCAAATACGCCCGCGCCGCGCGGTTTCTGAACGACTGGCGGAAGCAGGGCGTGCTGGCTGCCGAGCCTGATCCGGCCATCTATGTCTACCACCAGATCTTCAAATACGGCGATCAGGAATTCACCCGCCGCGGCTTCATGGCCCGCGTGCGTCTCGAACCCTTCGGCGAAGGCAACATCTACCCGCACGAAGAAACGCACTCCGCCGCCAAGGCCGACCGCCTGAAACTGATCACGGCGACCAACACCAACCTGAGCCAGATTTTTGGCATCTACCCGGATGCGGAGAACGAAGCGCAGAACCTGCTCGAAGCCGCCATCAAAGACACCACGCCGGTTGAGGCGACCGACCATCTGGGCGTCGTCCACCGCATGTGGACCGTCACCGATGTGCAGGCCATCGCCGCCGCCAACCGCGCGATGGGCGATAAGCCCGCGTATGTCGCCGACGGTCATCACCGTTACGAGACGGCGTGCAACTATAAGAAGCAGGTCGCGGGCGACGGCGAACTTTCTTCCGATCATCCAGCGAACTTTGTGCTGATGATGTGCGTAAGTATGAACGACCCGGGCATGATTGTGCTTCCCACGCACCGCCTGTTCAAAGGCATGCCGCAGATAACTTCCGGCGAACTGGTCGAGAAGCTTGGCGACTACTTTGAAACACGCGTAGCCGGTGAAGGGTCCGACCTGGCCGAGACGATGTGGAGCCAGATCGAAGACAAAGGCGATCAAGGGACGATGGCCTTCTACACCGCCAAAGATGGCCGCTGGGTGATGGCGTCGATCACAGACGCCGGCCGGGCGAAGATGGACGAAGTCGCTTCGGACCACAGCGAAGACTGGCGCGGCCTGGGCGTGAGCATCCTGCAGCGTCTGGTGGTGGAAACACTGCTGGGCCACGAGAAGCTGCCCAAGCCCACCTACCCGCACCTGGTTTCGGAAGTAGTGGAAGAACTGGACAAAGACGACGCGGCCAATCCAGAGCACGCCCTCGGCTGCCTGGTCATGCCCGCTACGCTCGACCACATCCGCACCATCAGCCAGCACCACGAACGCATGCCCGCCAAGAGCACGTATTTTTATCCGAAGCTGCTGAGCGGGTTGGTGTTTAACCCAGTTGAATAGCTCCGCTATTCAACAGAAGCGAGGAAGGGGTATCCATCACACCAAGTCGAATCGCACAAGCGATTCGACGGAAGCGCGAAAGACGACCCATCACACCAAGTCGAATCGCACAAGCGATTCGACAGGAGCTCGAAAAGAGAGTCCAGCAAGCCAGCAGATGTAGGGCAGGCTCGGCCTGCCTTCCCTCCCTGCAACAACACCTTGCAGCTACCTGCGTAACAATCACGCGAACATCGAACGGACCTCGTAACTACCCTCCAGCCCAAGGAAGGCAGGCGGAGCCTGCCCTACGCGTTTGATATCAATCGCACCGTTTCACGTGAAACAACCGGTTGCCAACTTCCCGCGGGCAACCCTGTTTCACGTGAAACATGTGCGGTTGCGCAAAGGGAAGGGCCAGCGATGACCACTCTAGAAGTCCTGCTCCAAGCCGTCGCCGCGTCGCCCTCCGACACAGCGCCGCGGTTGATCCTGGCCGACTGGCTGGAAGAACAGGGTTCGCCCCTGGCTGCACTTTGGCGAATAGAAGATTCAACTCGAACCGCCGTGTTTCTCAGCGATCCAGGTGTGCGACTTTCAAAATCTATTAGAGATGAACATCGTCGAATCCGAAGAAGGGGCGATGGGTGGTTAGTGGCTTACCGTGGTGACGGTTGGCAGACAACGTGGGTGGACACCGACGGCGATGGCGTGGGGCATGGTCAGAATCAATATCCACACTTCGGTTCTAGCGGTGGCGGTTTTGGCAGGGGCAATCCACTCTCTTTCGCAAGCCAATTACCACACGGCTTAGAATTTCCTCGTACACAGTGGCTGCATCTTGGCTCCAAAGAATAGTCACCATCTAAAGTGGTAGTAAGATGCATCCCCTACTTCAAAAAATCGCCGCCGCGCCAACTGATCACGCCGCCCGGCTCATCTACGCTGACTACCTGGAAGAACATGGCGCCGTCTGGGCGCCGTTGTGGCGCGAGAGTTTGCGACTGACTCCTGTGACGCAGCTAAATGCGTTCAACCAGACGGGCTGGGGCGATGGCGGCCGCAGCGGGCGGATGCCTGGTGATGGTTCCGGGCATGGCACTGCCGGGACGGATCGCGGTAATGGCGTGGGCGCGGGTTCGCACTTTGTTTCGGAAGGCTACTTCGGTAACGGTAGTGGTCGCGGGATCAAAGGGCAGCCAGGCGGCAACGGCGATGGATGCGGCAACTGCGGCGATCATCGCGGCGACGGCGGCAGCCATCCGGCGCAAAGCTGGGTGTTTCTCGGCGCGGAACAAACGCCATCCATGTAGGGCAGGCTCCGCCTGCCTTCCTTCCAGAATGGTTTGCCGCAAAAGTGCAACTTTCCAGGAACCTTCTACAACTCTTTGTCGCGTAACTAGTCGTGTGACCGGGTCTAAATCAATCTCATACCGGCATCGATACGCAATGCGAACTCTTGACCTTCGCGTCGGGAAGTCAGGCGGAGCCTGCCCTACATCAATCATGTGTGCAAAGTGGCACGGCGGTGTGATAGATTGCGGTTATGACAACGCATGCCGCCTTTTTGAAAGCCATTGCGATGGCGCCGGATGACCTGCATCTGCGGCTGCAATATGCAGACTGGCTGGAGGAACATGGTTCGCCCTTGGCAAAGCTGTGGCGTGAAGGGCCGGTGAGGACCGCGATGGGGTCGCCGGACATGTGGCTGCCGCTGACGATCAACCTGTTTAGCCTCAGTATTCACGGCGCCGGGCGGGGGCGCGGCAATGGCGCCGGTTGCGGGCAGTATCGCTATGGAACGCAGTCGGGCGATGGCAAAGGATGCGGCCTGGAACAAAGCCTCAGCCTGGACCCATCAGGCGACGGCCGGGGCTGGGGCCGCGGCGATGAAAGCGGCGGCGGCTTAGGCATGGGCAACTTCGGCAAACCCAATGGCGACGGCGGCAAAGGGCGGCCGGTGCTGGGCTGGACTGTCTTTACGGGTGGAAGTTGCGTTTTACCTGGCGAAGCGGTGGAACAGCGCTTATGAACATGCACCGCCAGTTGCTGGCTTCCATCGCCGTTGATCCGGGCAATCCGCTGCCCCGCCTGATGCTGGCCGACTGGCTGGAAGAACACGGTTCGGCCATGGCCCAGCTGTGGCGTGGCGAACTGGCCCGCACGATGGTGATGATCAGCGATCCCTCGCGCCGCGGACGTGGCGACGGCGCCGGAAAACTGCACGGCAGCCTGGCCGAAGGCGACGGCATCGGCGCCGGATACTGCGGGCAGCAGGACGGCGGCGGAGCAGGACGCGGCGGCAAACTTGGCCGCTTCATCGCGGGCGGCGACGGTTACGGAGCCGGCAGCTACCACGAGATCGACTTCGGCGGCGATGGCATCGGCGACGGACTACGCGGTGGCGTGAACATCAAACCCGGCAACGGCGGCAGCCTCCCCTGCGGCGCGTTTGTGGTGATTGGTGGGAGTAGAGATTAGTTGTTAGTGGTTAGTAGATGTAGGGCAGGCTCCGCCTGCCTTCCTACGACCAATTGATTCGGTTACCTGCTGTCTGGCGATCGCAGAGCAAAGGAGATCATCTAATGCCTTATTGGGGAGGTGAACCCTCAGACAGCGACTTTGCTTTTGATGGAGTTGGCGCCTATATCGTCTTGATCAAGAAGCGAACGTTTCAAAGCGCGAGCACCGTGATTGAGAAGTCCTATCCCGAGCAAAGCATTATTGCCTCACTCCGATGTTTACGGGTACTGGCGAACGAATTCCCGAAATGCGTGCGATTACATTTTCGACGAAAGCAATTTGAGGAAGCGAAAACAGCGTTTGAAACTTGGTACGAGTTAGTTGAAGACAAGTTACCAGCTCAGTACAAGGAGTCCATCCGTTTGGAGGCAGACAGAGAATTCGAGCTGTTTGATGAGCAGGTGTTAAGGTCCTAAACAGTAGTTTGGAGATGGGAGACCCAGGCACCACGCTCCGTATCTATCTGGATACGGACGCTACCACGCCTACGAACAAGATGGCGACGAACTGGGCGACGGCTATTCAACCCATCATTCTGGCGACGGGAAGTGCTGGCTACCAAATGGCGTCTGGTCTGTTTTGTTGTCCAAGTAACCACGCGCGAACACCATTGTTTCTCACTTAAACTGACATTCCTCGATATCCTGGTTTTCTCTACACTTTCCCCCGCACTGGATGTTGTGGGGGAATTGGCTTTGGCTCGTATTTTGTGTGTGGCGAATCAGAAGGGTGGCGTCGGTAAGACCACCACTTCGGTGAACCTGTCGGCGGCTCTGGCGCGGGCTGGCAGCCGGGTGCTGCTGGTGGATCTGGACCCGCAGTGCAATGCGACCAGCGGCCTGGGGCTGGAGCCGACAGAGCGGCATCCGCTGGTGCTGCAGGCGCCGCTGAAAGATTCTCTGCTTGATACGCAAGTCGAGGGGCTGATGGTTCTGCCAGGCAGCCGGAGTTTTCAGGATGTCGAGACTTTAGCTAGCGGCGAGACCGATGTGGCCACGCTACGGCGGCATCTCGAAAGCGGCCTCAATGCCTTCGACTTTGTGCTGATCGACTGCCCGCCTTCGATGGGCGAACTGACACAGACAGCACTGCGCGCATCGACCGAAGTGCTGATGCCCATTCAGTGCGAATACTTCGCCATGGAAGGGCTGACGCAGATGATTCATATCATTCGCAACATCATGCTCGATAACCCCGGCCGGCTGGAGTTCGGCGGCATCCTGCTGACCATGTACGACGCCAGTCTGGAACTGACGCACGAAGTGGACGGCGAAGTCCGCGAATTCTTCGGCGAGATTGTTTTCGATACGGTCATCCCCCGCGATGTCGCCGTGTCAGAATCGCCCAGCTATGGGCAACCCGTCATCGACTACCAACCAAGGTCGCGCGGCACGCGGGCCTATATTGAACTTTGCAAAGAGGTGCTGGATCGTGGCTAAGAAACGACGCCTGGGACGTGGACTCGAAGCACTGCTGGGCCCCCAACCGGGAGCCGCTCAGGAAGAAGACGTTGTCTCGCACGCAACCGCTAGCAATGCTGGCGCCAAAGCGTCTCAAGCGAAAACCGCGACGGTCGCCGCCGATGGCCAACCCGGCGACATCAGCGACATGGTGCGGCTTTCGGTCGCCGAGATTCAGGACAACCCGTTTCAGCCGCGGCGGGAGTTCGACGAGAAAGAAATCGCTGCACTGGCCGAGAGCCTAGCCGATCACGATATGTTGCAGCCCGTGCTGGTCCGGCAGATCGAAAGCGGCTATCAGCTGATCTCTGGCGAACGCCGGTTGCGGGCGGCGATACAGGCTGGCTGGACCGAAGTTCCCGCGCGGATCCGCGAAGCCGACGACCGGCTGGTGGCGGAACTGGCGATTGTGGAAAACCTGCAACGCAAAGATCTCAACCCGCTGGAAAAAGCGCTCTCGTTCCGCAACTACATCGACCAGCACGATTGTGCGCAGGACGACCTGGCCAAGCGTCTGAAGATTGACCGTTCGACCATTGCCAACCTGATGCGGCTGCTCGAACTGCCGGCGCCCGTTCAGCACGCCCTCCGCAATGGCGACCTCACTGCCGGGCACGCCCGCGCGCTGTTGCCACTGGGCGATGAAGATATGCAGATCGCCTTCGCACAGCGGATTAAAGGCGAAGGCTGGAGCGTCCGCGAAACCGAACGCCAGGTCGCCCAGCGCATCGACACCGAAGATGGCATCGGCCCCAAACTGAACAAAAAAAGCGCGCGAACCATCAGCCCGCAGGTGGAGTCCCTCCAACAGCAGCTGCGGGTCGCCCTTGGCTCCAAAGTGGAAATCAAACAGTCGGCCAAAGGCCGCGGCCGCATTGTGGTCCACTTCACCAGCCACGAAGAATTCGACCGCCTCCGCGAGCTGCTCACCGAAGACGCATCATTTCAACGCGCGGGCTAGAACGCCGCCGAGGCGGTGGAAGTCATCGCGTAAATCGCAAGAATTAAGACAACTTCAAAAGCGATTGCGAGAATCACATACAGGCCGCCCGCCCACATAGACCGCTTGATCTCCGTGCCAAACAACGCAGAGATAACCACGCCCAGCAGCACGCCGGTCAACGTGGCGCCGCCTGCCGCTCCGGAAATAAGTCCCGCCACCGTTCCGCCCACAAGTGTGCCGGGAATGGCGAAAATGACGGTTGACACCGTAAACAAAACCGAAGCACCAATCGCCAGAACACCAGCAAGTAGCATCGAAATTTCTTCTTCAACCACTGCCTGAATGACACCAATCAGAATTCCGCCGTGCACAAAAAAACGCAACACCAGTCCGCACATTAAATCACCTGCCAGGAAAGTGACCATCCACCCATAAGTGTGATGATACTACCACAGTCAGACCTGCTAAGCTGCCACACAAAATCTCTCAAGGTCCAATTGCCCAGATGGCGATGAATTGCTAAAGTAGGAAAAAGTTGCGGGGCGTAGCTCAGCCTGGCAGAGCGCCTGGTTTGGGACCAGGAGGCCGAAGGTTCAAATCCTTTCGCCCCGACTATCTTTCGAAACGAGCCCTTTGACCAACAGGTCGAAGGGCTTTCTCATTGTGGGAACGAGACTTACGTCATCGAGAGTCCAGTTCAAACAGATGATTTCGAGCAGACGACGTTTGGCGTCGTAATCTGCCGTAAGCCACTTCTCTCTCAGGCTTTGTGAAAGTTCAAACGCTTTGACCGCAATGTCGATGATTTCGTGCCGTCCTCGGTCGGCAACGTCGATTTCGAGTTTCAACTCTTCTTCACGGTCCCGCAGTTCCTGGCTTGCAGACGCATAGGTATCGGCGTCGATCTCTTCCAGCATCCTCAAGTTCAACAGTTGCTTTTGCTGCTGTCGATTTGATGAAAGGTCGTCCTGGAGTTGCCTGGCCTTTGCGATGACCGAGTCTTGATCCCAGTTCGTGGCCTGCCGAAGTTCTTCACGAATGAGTTCACGGAAGTCGTCATCCTCAACTCGAAGCGAGTCGAAGATGACGAGCATCTGTGCATCGAGTTCCTTCTCGGTGAGTCGGATGCGAGGGTGGTCGCCCTTTTGATATTTGGAGCAGCGATAATACATGTACTCTCGCTCGCCGCTCTTGGTCATCTTCGTCTTCCGCTCGCCGGTGATCGGCGAGCCGCAGTGTCCACACTTGATCAGGTCGCTGGCATAGGTCATCTGGTGCTGCTTGTAGACCTTGTGGCCGAGGAGTGCCTGCACACGATTCCAAAGCCGTCTCTCAATGATCGGCGTGTGGGTTCCAGGATACCATTGACCTCGGAATTTGATGTCACCGATGTAGGAGCGGTCGTTCAGAATCGTGTAGAGCTTGCTCCGTCCGAATCGGGGAACAGATGGGAGCCACTTGATGCCTTCATTTCGAAGGGTTTCGACCAACATGTCGAGAGTGTGGTTGTGGTAACCGTACAACTCAAAGATACGCCGAATCTTGACGGCGTTCTCTGGGTGAAGTTCCACGATGCTGCGGCCATCGATACGCACATTTCGATACCCGTACGGCGGCCTTGTTGGAAAGAGGCCATTGGCAACTCGACGTTCGAGCCCTTCCTTCACGTCGAGGGATTGTTGCTCGGTGTAGAAACTCGCCATGCTTGCCAACATTCGACGCTGCATTCGGCCTGCTGGCGTGTTCTCTGTCGGCTGAGCCACGGATATGAACCGCACCCCATACTCGGACTCCAGTCGCTCCAATTCGACGTAGTCAAAGAGGTTTCGAGCAGCACGGTCCACCTTGTAGAACAACAGCCCATCGAGTCTCTGAGCATTCTTTTTGGCGAACGCCATCAGTTCTTTGAATGCCGTGCGTTCATCGAACTTGGAGGCCGTCTCGGCGATTCGAAAGAGCCGGATGATCTCGCCGTTGTTTCGATCGGCGTACTGAAGCAACGCATCGACCTGGATGTCGAGCGAAAATCCCTCACGCTCTTGTTCTCTACTGCTGACCCGAGCCAGTGCGACATATCGCTTCTTTGAATCCATGTTCACGCCATTCCCAACGAAAAAAGACTCGCCAATCGACGAAGTCCATTTTCTCTCTGGGATGGCGATGTGCAACGACAAAGCACTATTCCGTCAGAAATAGTTCTAACGGTGTCCTGTACTTTGGAATCAGCCGGGTTCCATCAAGAACAAAGCCGTCGAAAAGGAGTTCGAGAACTCGCCGCTTCAAGGTGAAGTCGGCCTCATGCCATCGTTGACCAATCTTGCCGAAGATCCGATGGGCATCCCATACGCCCCTGGTAGGCGAGCCGCTCGTCTCCTTGGCTGCAAATCTCTTCGAGAAGTGCATCGAGTTCGCTGAAGGCTTCCCACGATTCAACGCCGGTTTGCTCGGCGATCTTGTCAATCACTTGCTTGTCGAGTGCTTCAAGCCTCTGCCCTTTCCAAATGCAGTCAGCCAGGGCAACGAGAAGATCTTCGAGGGGCAATTCTTCCTTTGACCAGGCACCATGCGTTCGGGCGAACCGAGCGAGTCTCGGTTCGACTCCGTGTTCTTCCAGCAATGCCGGGCCATCTTCTTCATGCTGACGACCGGGGCCGGTCAATTCGTTCGGATGTTGGATTTTCCCAAAGTCATGACTCGCTGCTCCGAAGCAAACAGCCTCATGGTCGAAATCCATATCAGGAATTCTTGACCGCACTCCTTCGACAAGATCAACGGCCACGTCGTGGACCAAAGTCAGATGGGCAACCAGCCGAGGCGGCGCATCATGTTCGGTGCAAAGTCTTTTGACTTCTTTAGGAAGTGGTCGGGGTTCGTAGCTCATGAAGTCCTCTCTTACGAAGGTGGCTCAAAACTCATGAAGTCATTCCCAGTGATGAAGTTCACCTTCGGCGATATCAGGCATGGATCGTGATAGACACGTTCCGTTCTTTGGAGGATCGGTTGGAGCAGAAAGTCGCACGCACGATCGACCTGCGCCATCGCCCAGATGAAGAATGATTCGTCCTTCTGAAAAATGTGATTCCAGTGCCTGAGCCACTTTCGATGGTTGTACTCGTCGAAGCAATGCGGGACGCCCAATTTCAAACCAAGGATGTGCATCCCGGCCTCAGCGACGAATTCACGCACTGGCATGCAGTGCATCCAGTTGGTTCGCACTTCGGACCAATGCATCAATTCATGCAGCATCACCGAAAAGTGATCTGCCCGACTCATGAAGTAGCCCTCGGACTGCATCAGGATGTAGTCGCCGCTTCTGTGATTCGGATGATCGTGGAAGGGCTCAGGCGTGATGTATCCGTTCCAATCTGGGCCAAAGCGACCGTTGCCCACATCGAATCGAATGTCGGGACTATGGTGCTCGATGAGCATCCCCATGAGGCCAAAGTTGGCTTCATCATTGGCGACCAAAGCTCTGTCTGGCATCGCTCGATATTCGTTAGCCCCATGAACTTGAGCGGCGTTGAAGACCAGGCCTGGATCGACTTGGAGACCAGTATTTTCTCGATAGCGGGCAATGACCGTGGGTTCCTGATCATCCTCGATGTCAGCAAGGACCGCTCGCCATTCCTCGGCCGTTCCCCACCATTTGCTGCGATAGCCCAGGGTCTCATAGGTGTCGCACAACAGCAGCGTGTTGACGCCACGATAGCGGCCACCGGTTCGGACGTTGCAAGGCAAGCCGCAGTTTGGGTCGTGGGACACCGGCACCTTCCACGGAATGCGTCCTCGTTGTAGGGCGATCGTGATTCGCTGGTGGATGTAGGTGTTGATGTCGGGTGTCTCGATGGCGTTACGCATGAACTCTTCGGGAAGAATGAGGCGAGAAGCCGAATTGCTCCGGTTCACGGTATCCCCCGCATGTCTTCTTCGGTGGCGGGAAAACTCTTGGTTCGTCCGAAGAGCACACTGGAGATCAAAACGCCTCCTGGGTGTCCAGGAGGGGCATCACCTCGGTGCGGCTCAACACGATAATGCCAAAGATCATCGGCTTCGTCAGCGAGATACTGAGGCATGCCGTGCTTCCGCATCATGTTGTTGACCACCCACTCCCACCGATCCCGAAGAGCTTCGACGGTCGCCCCAACGAACCAGTCCCAGTCGGAGACGAAGTAAAGCGGATGACCGTTCAGCTTTTCCGAGTAGCGATCGACCCACCACTTGATCCGCCGAACAGGCTTGTCGCTGATCGGCGTCAGACCGAGGATGTAAATCATCAACGAAATGTCGATCAAATGACGCTGCTGTACGTCAGGATGCTCACCTTTGCGAATGCTGTTTTCAGCCGCCGCCTGGTAGAAGCCAGGGAAGTATTGCGGATGAAACCACTGCTGCAATTCGAAAGAAGCCACACGACGGCCGGTGATCTGGTCGAGTAATTGCTTTGGAGTCAAATCACCCGAGTCGATTGCTCCATTGGACCAGTAGCCATTCGACTTGAGGCTTGCAAGCAGCGTACGCAAGACGTCTTCCGCACCCCCGATCGGGTGACCTTCCGTGATCATCATGCGGAAACAATGCACAGCGTTCATCCCGAAGTCTCGTTTCAGCCGAGCTTCGATTCGATCGAGGCGATCGTACTCCTCTTGCGTCCAATCAAGATTGGATAGAGGGCCAGGTGGCACTACAGCGGGAGGCTGGAAAACCATTTCTGGACGCCAGCCGCAACGACCGCTCTCTCGACGGTTGTTGGCGGCGGCTCCAAGTCCACAGAGGCCGAGGGCAATGGCCGCAGGACCGGCAGCCAGACCGCCAGCCAAAAACATGAGGCCGGTGCCGATGGTCGTGTAGGCGTAGAAGTCGTTCGCCTGGCCCCGAGACATCAGGGGCGGCCGATTGAGTGGCATGGTGGCTCCTTGGGTCGGAAGTGCATCGGTTTTCCGATGACTGGTTCGACTCAGCAAGGTACAGAGCCACTGGTTCCTAAACTCATAAACGAGGCCAATGTGCCTCGAACTTCGCTCCACGCCCTGTTGCCAGCCAATTACACATCTGGATGCCTGGCGAATTGCCGATGAGGAAGTAACAATTACTCCTCCTCGTAACTCTCTTGAATCTTACAGACTGCTTCAATCTGTTCCGACTCGGCGATGGGCTCGATCTCGATTGATATCAGGATGTCGTTCAGCGGCGGCAGCACTGCGGCGATCCGCCTCCTGAT
This sequence comes from Pirellulaceae bacterium, assembly GCA_965233625.1. GTDB lineage: Bacteria > Planctomycetota > Planctomycetia > Pirellulales > Pirellulaceae. Next base: position 2,883,061 of record OZ247499.1, on the reverse strand, counting down.
GCGACGGAGTGCGTCTTCGTGTTGTTCTTCGCTAAACATCTCCTCGAATGTGTCTGAGATGATGTCCCTAAGAGTACGCACCACGCCGTCAGCGGGGCGTTGCTCAATTAGGCTCGCCAACTTCTGCGACTTGCCTTCGTACTTGACCTTCAGTTGAAGGTCGTCCAGGCGAGCCAAACTGTACTGGAAGACATACGCCTTGATTGGAGTGAGTTCTTCACTTGCTGGGGGTACCGGCTTCAGGTTGAGTTCTTCAAGAACTTCTGGAATCGTCTGGAGTGCTTCCACGCCGATACGACGGATCTCTTGCAGGGCTTCTTTCAAGCCATCGATAAATGGATTTCTCGGGAATGTGAGAGAGAACGACTTTCGCAGTGCGATCAACACGTCGTCGAAGTGCGGGCACTGGAGTTCGTCAAGCAGGTTATCATCAGGATCACTGTTGATGACCAACGATCGGTCCTTGTCAACTGAACCAAGAATTCCGGCCTCGACGATCAGATAGTGAGGTCTTGTTCTGCGGCGGCCCATCGGAACTGCTCCTTGCAAAGTGGCAGTTTGCATTTTGGAGTCTTCGTCCGCCTCGCTCAACTTTGACCGTGGAAGTCTGCAAATCCCCAGGTTCACTAGACAACCCACTGGTCTTTGGCGGTTGCACTCGCACGATTGTGGTTCACTGAGAAATAATCGAGGTCAAAGTTCCGTTTCTCAAATGGTCATTACATTGTTCGATGTTCATTACTCGATTGCTTCGGGAAACTCCCGTTTGAGAAAGTCGGCTAACAAACGGCCGATCTGTCGTGACGATGACGGCCTCTTGATGCCCAAGCACGTAAAGCAGATTTATGTCAAATGTGTCACCTTGGCGTCTCTCGCTCGTCGGATTGTACCCTCCCCGCCTTCGCAGGGATGAGTGGACCAGAGTTGCAATCATCTCAAAGACGGGTGAGAGTCGATCGAGATGATCAGGAGAGTCGCTTGGCTCACTTCCATGACGGGAAATGACGGCTTGAAGAACATCAGCCCGACTTGCATTTTCATCGAGTTCGCTTGCGAATGATTCGACGTAATCAATCCAATTCGACCTCTCCCTCTGGACTGTAGCTGCCAGTCGAGAACTGTCTACTCGGACAGGAACCGATTGTCCTTCAATCTCGACCTCCGAGTCATTCGTCAGAAGATCTTCGGGACTTTGGGCTGAGCGAAGTAATTGCCAAAACTCTTGCGCCAACCTGTGTTCCTCGTCAAGATTTGTGTCGTTTTGTTGGACACCGCTGAACGCTGCAAGTTGGCGTCCCGCTGGGAAGAAGGGCAAGTCGTTGTCCAACACTCCATCGAACTGTGAGATGTTGTTGGCCCATGCCTCGAAACTCATCTGGCCCGATACCAATTGATTGACCAGTTCCGCAAACGCAGAGCCAGCGATTGCAACATGAATTTCGGGATCATCTCGCAAAGCAGCCAAGTCAACCCGACGAGAATCCCCCTCGATAATGTTGCGTACCGCACCTGTGTCCATAACGACCCACATTGTGTACCTCCGTGAGATCTGCCTAGATTACCTACCTCTCAGCAGACAGCATGGGAGGGCACTAGGTTCACGTTATCTCCCGAAAACGAAGGGTTTAGCTTGCGTCACATTGATCAAGCCGCCAGCAGTAGTGATCGGATTCCTGGGTCCATCCCCTCGATTCCCTGAACGAAAAGTTCTAACTGATTTCTGAAACCTCGACTAACATTTGATACGGATTTCCTCCCCATTGGAGGAAACACCACATTCAGGGGATGAGCAGATTTTCTGCTCATCCCCTTTTGTTTTACGCAGTTTGTTTCGTGCTGTTGGTCCCTCGCAGGACGAATTCTTTACGACGCTTTTTTGTCTGACGCTGCCCGTGTTAGCTTCTGGCCGTCTTCGGTTTCGGTTGTTGTGGAAGGAAGACCGGCACGAAGAAGAGGGCCTATTGTGGTGCGAAGTTACCGCTTCTCGCCGTGTGCTGGCCCCGCCGCAACTGGGCTGAGTACTACCCGGAATCCCATGTTGAATTCGCGTACATCTTGTGTGTTGCCGTTGCGCTGTGCAGACCGTGCTTGATACGGCTTCTGGTCCCAGTAACGGCCACGCGCCACGCGGACGCCCCTGGCAACTTCAGTATTCTGAATACCTTGCGGGTCCGTTGCGTCGCCTGGGGGGTAATCCGCGCTCCAATCGTGGCACCATTCAGCGACATTGCCATGCAAGTCGTAAAGACCCCACGGGTTGGGTTTGCGAGTGCCCACCGGATGCGGGCAGCTCTCGTTTCTTGTGTTATGGTTCCTGCTCATCACGGCAAATTCGTCCAGCCGTGCTGGATCGTCTCCGAACGTGTATGGGGTGGTGGTTCCTGCCCGACACGCGTATTCCCACTCGGCCTCTGTTGGCAGCCGGTATGACTGCTTTGCAGTGATGACACCCGTTCGCCGCTCAAGCCGGGTCAGCCGTTCGCAGAATCGAACTGCATCATCCCAGCTGATGTAAGTCGCAGGATAGTCGGGGCCTTCGATCACGAACCGCTTGCCTTTCCACGGCGGCGATTCATCGTGCTTAGCCTCGTAATCACTCATCACCGCCTTCCACTGTTGCTGGGTGATTTCGTAAACGCCAATGCGGAAGGGCTGTGTGAGCGTTACGTGATGCAGCGTTTCACTCAGACCTGGATAATTGCCTTCGAAAGAGTGTTTCTCATCTGGCGGGCTACCCATCATAAATTCGCCTGCGGGAATCAGAGCCGTCTTGATGTGCACGCGCGGAGCAGGCTCGACGGCAGTTCCACACCCGGCCATGACCAGAATGTACAGCAATCCTGTAACCTTCACCGTGCGGCTCATGATGGGTGAAATCCTGATTTTTGAAGGTTGGTTTCCCGGTGGGCAGCACCTGTCCATCGCAACTGGACCCTGTCGCCCGGTGTAACCGGCGGGGAGAGAAACATGTGTGAAGTTAGTCTGTTACAGTCGCTGGGGCAAGTTTCTGCTTCTGAGGATCACATACGAGGGAATCTTCGGAGACAGGGCTTATGGTCTGTTGAAGGACTGGAGCTTGCGTTGGAGGAATCTTCGTTCTGGTTCCTGCTTGGCGAGGGATAGTGCGGTTTTGAATGCGTTTCTGGCTTGCTGGTGCTGGCCGGTTCTTCGTAGTAATTCGGCTCTTGCAGAGTGGGCTAGGTAGTAGTTTTGCAGGTCGCCGCGTCTGAGAATGGCGTCGATGATGGCGAGCCCGGCTGTGGGGTGATCACGCATGGCGATGGCGACGGCGCGGTTGAGTTCAACCACGGGCGAAGGGGTGGCTCGCAGCAGTACGTCGTACAGGCTGACGATCTGGGCCCAGTCGGTGGCGGCCGCGGTCTTTGCTTCGGCGTGCACGGCGGAGATGGCTGCCTGGATGGTGTATACGCCGATACGTCTGGAGCGAAGTGAACGCTCGACCAGCTGGATTCCCTCCGCTATCAGGTCCGCGTTCCACAGGCTGCGATCCTGATCTTCTAGCAAGACGATGTCACCGGCAGCGTCTAGACGGGCGGTTCGTCGCGATTCGTGCAGCAGCATCAAGGCGAGCAGCCCCATTGCCTCCGGGTCGGGTAGCAGTTCAACCAGCAGCCGCGCCAGCCGGATGGCTTCGTCAGAAAGTTCGACGCGTGTCAGCAAGCTGCCACTGGACGCGGAATAGCCTTCGTTGAAAACGAGGTAAATGACAGACAACACGGCATCCAACCGGGCAGGAAGACCGGCGACCGGCGGCACAACAAACGGGATGCGCGCGTCGCGGATTTTTGCTTTGCCGCGAACAATGCGCTGCGCCATGGTCGACGGTCGTGTCAGGAATGCGTGCGCTATCTGCTCAGTTGTCAGGCCGCAGACTTCCCGCAGCGTTAACGGCACTTGCACTTTCGGGTCGATGGCCGGATGACAACAGGTGAAGATCAGACGCAGGCGGTCGTCGTGGATCTCCTGCTGGGAGATTGACTGATTGGCCGCTTCAATCTCGTTAATGCGGCGCATTAATTCTGGCTGAAGACTGTTGAGTTTCGCGCGCCGGCGGATGGAGTCAATCGCTTTGAAACGCCCGGTCGAGATCAGCCATGCAACCGGGTTATCGGGAACGCCCTGCACCGGCCACATTTCAACCGCCGCGGCGAATGCATCGTGCAGCGCCTCTTCGGCCAGATCAAAATCGCCTAGCACACGGACCAGGGTGGCGAACACCTGCCGCGAACTGCGGCGGTAGAGCTGTTCAACATCGTCTGGTTCCATCTTTCACCTTGCCTCTACGGCAAACCCGGCAAGTCGATCACTGGACGGATTTCTGTCGTGCCACGCGTTGAACCGGGCACTTGACTGGCAACCTTAATGGCTTCCTGAATATCGGCGACATCGATCAGAAAGTAGCCCACCAGGTGTTCTTTCGTTTCCGTGAACGGGCCGTCTGTCACCTGGGTCTGACCGTTGCGTACGGCGACACACTTCGCCGTCGCCGCTGCATCCAGAGGCGCCGCCCCGAGGTAGCTTCCCTGGTTGTTAAGTTCATGGCAGACCCGCACGGACTGATCACGCGCTGCTGCCAGCTCGTCTTCCTGCCAGACGTCTTCGGCGGAGTAGATCAACAGGATGTACTTCATGCTTTATCCCCAACTTTCAGAAGCCGGAACGTAATTCGCTTATTCAGGAGCCGGCAGCGGCAGTAAAGGACGAATCTCTACGGAGCCTTTTTTTGCCGGCGGTAGTCGTGTTGCGATGGCGATTGCTTCATCTAAGTCATTCACATCGATGATGTAATAACCGCCGAGCTGTTCGGTTGTTTCTGCGAACGGACCATCGGTGATCTGACTTTGGCCATCGCGGACGCGGACACTGGTGGCTGTTGCCACCGGATGCAAGGGAGAAGCGGCCAGCAGCTTGCCATCGCTCTCTAGTTCGTCACAGATAGCTTTGGACTCGAGCATGCATTCGTGGCGTTCCTGCTCTGTCCAGCAGCTTTCCGCCGCGTATATCAACAGCATGTATTTCATGATTTTGCCTCCGTCGCTGTGCCTGAATTGCTGATGCCAATCGCCAGGCGGAATACTTCCGGCCGCCGGAGTCCCAGCGCCACCCAGATCACGATTCCGAAAAGGATGGGAAAGAAGAACGGATCGCCGACCCGCACATGTGTGGCGGTGGCGCCGCCCAGATAGGCAGTCAACAGGATGGCCGCCACGAAGCCTGCCCGGGGAACGAGAAACAGAATGGCAATCACGACTTCGACGATGCCAATGTTGAACATCACCTGTTCGGACCATCCCATTTTGTCGAACATCTCCTTCTTGCCTTCCCATTGCGTGAACTTGCCCGACGCGCTGGCTCCGATGAGAAACAGTGAGATCAGGACGCTTAAAACCCATCCCCCGGTTTTTGTTTTGCTAAGTTTGCTTGGCATGGCTGCTCCAGGTGGTTCAGCCTACCGGGTGTGTTTCCCGGCAGGCGTGTTTGTTCTGTAAAGATTTTTCGAGGGCGATCTGATTATCGCTGGTATGCAGGCTACGCTGTTTCACCGGGGACCATCACCATCCAGCCGACCCCGAATTTGTCAGTCACCATGCCATAGCGGGGTGACCAGAATGTTTCTGTCAGTGGCATGTCAATGCTTCCGTCTTCGGCAAGTGCGTTGAAGGCGGCGTCGGCTGCAGCTTTGTCCACGACGGAAAGAGCCAGCCGGAATCCGTCGAACTTTGTCTGATCGTTGCAGCCGTCAGACGCCATGATCATGTTCTGCCCCACGGTGAACGATGCGTGCATGATCTTATCTTCAAAGCCTTTCTGAAGCATGCCGTCTGGACAGGGGTCCGGGCTTTCGTTGAAGCGCATTTTCATGCCCACCTTGGCCCCGATCGCTTGTTCATAAAAGGCCAGCGCTTCTTCACAGCGGCCAGCGAAAAACAGGTACGGTTGCACAACGGCGCCAAGGCTCTGCTGATGGGCGGCGCCTCGGGCGGCAATGATGGCGTTGATCTGTTCGTCGACGGGACGAATTTCAAACGGCCCCTTTGTCACGCCCGGATGTTTCGACATTAAGGCGATGGCGTGGTTCAGGTCGCGGGCCTCCAGGAAAAGCAGCCCGCCCAGCATCTCTTTGGTCTCTGCAAACGGACCGTCCGTAACGTCGACCTCGCCATTTTTTATCCGTAGCGTCACGGCGTTCTGTGCTGACTGCAGAGCTTCTCCGCCCAGAAAATGCCCGCCACCACGCAGCTCATCATCGTAGGCCAGACATTGCTCCATGAACTGCTGCCCTTCCTCTTCCGTCATGGATGTCAGTCTGGATTCTTCGATCAATCCCATGCAAACAAATTTCATCGTTCTTGCCTTAAATCTTGGTTGAGAGTGCAGAAGTGCATTGTCAGGAGGTTGTCGAACAGAACGCCGCCGGATCGACACGGATTTCAGAAATTTCCCCGAATTGTGAAGTCTTGCGTTATCGTGGCGTTGCCTGCGGCGGGGCGGATAGCACAGCGCAAGAATGTTTGATGTAACGCAACAGCCGCAGTAACATACGCGGGTTTGGCTGCAGTCGCTGGCAGGAGCGTGCGTCCGGTCTCACCCGCTTTATAAGAAGGCTTGTCCACCATGTTGAATAGATGGCTCTGTTGCGCGACGACGCTCACGCTGGTCATTGGCTCTGCATCCATGCATGTGGCAGTTGCACAGGACACTGCGACACAGCAGCCCGCCGGGTTGAAGGATCGCGTGACGGTCCGCACCGGCGAGGTGGAGTTTTCCCGCTGGGAAGAGAAGATCCAAGAGTTTGAACGGTTCGATCAGCGGCGCCTGCCTGCCAAGGGCGGTATTGTCTTCGCCGGTTCTTCCAGCATTGTGATGTGGAAACTGAACGACATGTATCCGGACTGGAAGCCTCTTAACCGCGGGTTTGGCGGATCGTTCCTGCCAGAGACAACGTACTATGCACAGCGGACGATCATCAAGCATGCGCCGGACGTGGTGGTGCTCTACGCGGGCGAAAACGACATCGCCCGCGATCGTACGCCGCAGGAGGTAGTGGACGACTTCAAACAGCTTGTCAGCATCATCCACAAGCCGTTGCCCGATACAACCATCATCTTCCTGGCCATCAAACCCACACGTCTGCGGTGGCGTGTGATCGATAACATCCGGGCCACCAATTCGCAGATCCGCAAAATTTGCGAAGCCTCCCAGCGGCTGGAATTTGTCGATACGTTCACGCCGATTCTGGGCGAAGATGGCAAACCGCGTGAAGACCTGTTCCAGGACAAAGTCCACTTGAACCAGAAAGGTTACAAGCTGTGGGACGCGGAGCTACGCCCGGTGCTGAAACGGGTTTACAAGCCAGCGCTCGCGGCTGCCACTCAGCAACCTGCCAGACAACCGCCACGGCGCCGTCGTGAGATCAAGTGGGTGAATGCAGATATCCCCAAGATGCGCGGGCTGACGCATAAGGTGCTGGCGAGCAAGTCGATGGGGCACGATGTCGGCTATGTCGTCTGGACGCCGCCCGGTTTCGACGCCAGCGGCAAGACGCGGTATCCGGTTGTTTACTTCCTGCACGGCGCCGGCGGATCCGAGAAGTCGGACTCGGCAGGTTTTTCGTCGCGGGTCGCAGGCGCCATCCGCAAGGGAGAATTCCCCGCAGCCGTCTGCGTGTTTCCCAACGGTGGGCTAAGCGGATACCGTGGCGACGCAGAGAAGATGATTGTTGAAGAGCTGATACCACAGATCGAAAAAGACTACCCGGTAGAAGCCAAAGCAAGCGGGCGTGTGGTGTGCGGCTTCTCAATGGGCGGCGCCGGTTCGGTGCATCTATCGATCCGGCACCCGGAACTGTTCTGCGGCGCCGGCAGCTGGGGCGGAGCATTATCCTTCCGCGGCCGCGCAGAAGACAGCCCCCTGCTACCCACCGCCAGACAGAACGCCGGCAAGTTGAAAGCCCACGGCTACACCCTACTCACCATCAACGGCGACCAGGACCGTCCCACCGCCTTCAAACCGCTTGAAGAGCTACTCAAGCGCGAGGGCATTTCCCACAAAACGGTTGTCCTCAAAGACACAAACCACAACCTAGGCAAGTACTACGAACGCGCCGGCGACACCATGATTAAGTTCCTGGCAGAACGCCTGAAAGAGAAGCCCGCAGCTCCGTAACCGATGCTAACGCAGCTACAAACAAGTACCCACAAAACGCGTTGCCGCGTTATCCAGACGTGGCATCTCGTCCCCTCGCCCCTCCGGGGAGAGGGTTAGGGTGAGGGGGAACAAAATACCTCCGTTGTAAAGCGTGAATCGAAGGTGCGAATGTAGAATCGTGCAATGCGCCAACCCATCCAAAGTCGAAGGCGAATAGTTGACAATTGAGGTGATCTCCATTCGGTGCGACATGACGGAAAATCGTCGCGTTTCAGACAATTGAATTTCGATTTAGTGGGTGTTCGGAGAATCTGGTTAACGTCGTAGACTGTAAGTACGTTTTTACATTGGGCAACGCATTTCATGTTTACCATTTCACTTGATTCTGCAACCGACTGGGTGAATCAGAACAATGTTGTTGTGCCCCGTTCAATAGACATTGCGTGCCCCTATTGTGGTCGGCTTGTGAACTTCACGTGTCGTGTGTGGCATACGTCTAATGGGCACGGCTACGTAGCAGCGAGTTGTCCAGGCTGCGGAGAACGCGTCTCGTTTTTCGCAATGGAGCCTGTTCTGCGCCCAAACGACGGGGATAGATGCGCGGAACTCTGCATGCACCCATCCCCTCGGTTTCAGCGACAACCAATGGAAGGTGTTGACGAATTGCCCGAACGTGTCAGCAACGCATATGGGACGGTAATCACTGCTTTCAACTCTGGTCAATACAGTGCTGCTGGGGTTCTGATTGGGCGGACGCTTGAAGGCTTGTTGCAAGACCTGTTGACTAGGGAATCGGCTTTGCCAGATCGCCCGACATTGAACAACATGTTGCAAGCACTCCCAGGAGCGATAGACCTAAGCCAGAATTTGCAGCTTCTGACAGACGGTTTGCGGCGTGGTCGCAACCTCGGCGCCCATTTTGATATTCAGAAAGAAGTTGATGCGGAAACGGCGCAGTTGATGGTTGACTTTCTAGAATATTTCATCGAGTACCTGTACGTTCTCCCGCATCGGATTCAACAACTTCACGATAGGGTTTAGTCTGAGTTAAATAGAGCGAATCCGCATCCTTGTGAGTTTCCATCGCGGACAGGGAAGAATACCCCTCACTTGTGAGTCTCTAGTCGTTCGGGGGCGTTTATCTTCTCCCCAAAAAGTGCAACGACAGATATCTACTGGCGCAAAACATCACCCGCATTCATTACAAACTACTCTGTAGAAAATCTTCCGCTTCGCCAGATTCGGCCACCGTCTTGATCAAATCGTTCCGTACCGTCAGCAGACGGGTCATGTATCGTTTGAGAAATAGAAAGTCTGCGAGGTGTCCGAGGATGTGGAAGGGGGATGTGTAGTCGAAGACGTCTTTCATCAGAGTCACGCCGGCGTCTTCGACTTCGAAGATGTGGTCGTGGTCGAAGCGTCGGAAGGCGCCGCGGACCATGGAGTCGCGGAAGTGGTGCGGGCGGTTGTACTGCGTGATGCGGGTGGTCAGTTGCTGCAGTACGCCGAAGTGCCTGGCTTCCCAGGTCACTTCTTCATCCAGCCCGATCAGCCCGCTGGTGCGGCCGGCGATGGCTTTTTCGCGGGTGTGTGCGGTGGACTTGATGTGCAGGTCGATGCTGCGCGAAAGATCGAACACAACTTCCACCGGCGCGCTGATGCGTGTCTGAAGTTTAATGATAGGCACAAGCTACTCGCCGTGAGAGTGTGCATGCTGCGCATCGGGCTTGAGCACTTCCAGCCGGAAGTTGCGGAAGCGGACTTCCGTCTTGCCGCCGCTGTGTAGCTGCAGTGCCAGGATGCCGCGGTGGGCGCCCATCGGGTCGTGGAGATCGACGCAGGTTTTGCCGTTGATCCTGGTTGTGATCTTGTGGCCCTGGGCGATGACCTCGTAGGTGTTCCACTGGCCCGGTTTCACATGTTCTTCGCCAGACTTGTCCCAGAGCAGCGCCCGGCCGTGTTCTTCGTACAGCTTGCCCCACCATCCTTTGCCGATGTCGGCCTGGTAACCTTTCACTTCGGAACCTTCCGCCTGGCTGCGGAACTGAATGCCGCTGTTGCCGGCGTTATCGACCAGCTTGACTTCCAGCGTCAGATGAAAATCCTGCACGGACAGGTCACTGACGATCCATTCATTGCGTTTTAGTCCATCGGTCCGGCCAACAAGCTCGCCCTGCTCCACGGTCCAGAGGCCGGTCTGCCCCTTCCAGCCGGTGAGGTCTTTGCCGTTGAAAATCGAACTGGCGTTGGCGGTGGTCGCCAGCATTGGCGTCTGCGTCTTGCCGCGCAGGTAGGCAATCAGCGAGCGTACTTCGTGCGGGCTAAACTGCTTCAACTGATCGTCGGGCATCATCGATTTATCAGCCTGGACGCGTTCTTCGATTTCGTCTTTGGGCAGGATTAATTGCGAGTCCGACGTCTGCAACGTGATGCTGTTCTGATCTTCCGCTTTCACCAGGCCGTTGACCACGCGGCCGTCGGCCATGACCACGATCACCGGCATATACTCCTTGGCCATCACAGCGCTGGGGTCGACGATGTTGCTCAGCAGGTAGTCGATATTGGCACGGTTAGAACCGGTCAGATCCGGGCCGATTTTAACGCCCTGTCCATACAGCACGTGACACTTCATGCAGGTCCGGGCAAAGATCGCGCGACCCAGTTGCATGTCGGCAGGCGGGTGCTGCGTGGACTGCACCAGAGCTTTCAGTTCCGCCATCTGCTTGAGCTTGTCCGCAGCGGACTCGCGGGCCGTTCCCCACACGCCTTGCAGCAGCCGGTTGATTTCTTCGTTCCTTAAGAACTGCAACTGCCGGACAAGGTCGGCCGTAAGATCGGTTCCGGCAATCCTCCGCGCCTCAATGGCTTTCAGCAGCGCCAGCCCGGAGTTCGCCCGGCCGCACAGCACACCCAGCGCGATGCGTTGTTGCTGTGGTGTGAAGCTGTCGTACCTTTTAAGCAGCGCCGGTGCGACGGTCAGGTCGTTGTACTGGGCCAGTCCGCGGATGGCAGCTTCGCGAAGCGATGAACCGGCGCCAAGCAAGGAGATAAGCGTGGGCGTTAGACCGGGATCGTTCGCATCCAGCAGAGCGCCGAGCGCGACCAGCCTGGCTTGTTCGTCGCTCTCCGGGTTCATCACCTGAGAACGCATCAGGGCGAAGGCGTGCGCGTCGCCAAACGTAACACCCAGGGCTGTGGCTTGCAGGCGTACTTCCTGGTTCTTGCTATCCACCAGACGCGCGGAGATGGCCGCCCAACCCTTTGGCGCCTTGACCTGCCTCTGCCCGGCAAGTGCGGTGCGAATGGCCTTGAGATAGGTCAGCCGGAGTGCGTCGGACTTTGCTTTGCCGAGTCCTTCCACCAGCGCGGCCAGCGATTCAGAGGCGCCGCCGCTGCCGATCCTGCGCAACATGAACTCGCGGATCAGTGGAATATTCTCGCCCGCTGACATTGCCAGCGCGAGTGCGCGGCCGGTGTCGGCAGCAGCCAGCGGTTCCGCCGCATACCAGTACATCAGTGGCAGATTGTGGACACTGGCGTCGGCTTTGTGGCTGGTCAACGCACTCAAGAGATCCCAGCGTGCATGCAAGGGCAGCTTCTGAGCCGCCGACGCCAGATACAAGCGGACAACCGGCGAATCGTCACCGGCTGCCAGCTGGTTGAACTTCTTGAGCAGTGGCTGCGGAATCTCCTGCGTCGCCGTCACACGCTCCATCGCCAGCTGAACGCCCCACGCGCGGACGAACGGGCTGGCAGCGGCCAGCATGGCGTCTACCTCTTTGCCAGATAGAGCACCCGTCACATGCAACGCCCAGGCAGCGCGGAGTTGCCGCGTGTCGTCGTCGTTACCGGCGAGAGTCTCTTTCAGAAACGCAACGGCCGCCGCATCGATAGGCTTTGCCGCGGCGCGTTCCTGCAACACACGGCGTGCATGACGGACGTACCAGTCATTTTTGCGAAGCATTAGTTTCGCCAGTTCCAGATCGCTAAGCGACGCCAACGGAACTTCTGGCGCAGATGTTTCTGAGGCGCCGTAGCAGATCTTGTAGATGCGGCCATTCGTGCGGTCGTGAACGCTGGCGTCGCGACGGTGGCAGGCCTGCATATCGTACCAGTCGATCATCCAGGCGTTGCCATCGGGGCCGTAACGCAGGTTCAGAATCTGCGAAGCCTGATCGCCCGTCAGCAGAAAATCCGGAGCATGGCTGCCGATGTAGCCAGAACCGCCTGGCTTGAGAATTTCCATATTCAACCGCTGCCCGTGAATGTTGTTCATGAACAGCTTGTTGCGATACTCCGCGGGCCATTTACCGCCCAGATAGATCATGGCGCCGGCATGCGCATGACCACCGCCCGCCTCGTCGGACTTGCTGTTGCCGCTGTGCGGAGTCGCCCCCAGATAGTGCAGGTGATCTGCGATGGTGGTGATATCGCGGTAGGTGTGCGGGTTGAAATGCCGGCCGCCCTGCCGCTGGTACCGGGCGCCATCGATGATGTGGTACAGATGCGGAATCACGCACGCCGTGATAAACGCCTGACCGTGGTCGTTGAAGTCAACGCCCCAGGGATTGCTGGTGCCGTGGGCGAAGACTTCGAACTTGTGTTTCAGCGGGTGATAACGCCACACGCCGCAGTTCAATGGCGTGCGATCTTTGTCTGGCGTGCCTGGTTTCCCGACACGTGAATGGGTGAACACGCCGTGGCAACCATACAGCCAGCCGTCCGGCCCCCAGATAAATGCGTTCAGCGTTTCGTGGGTGTCCTGATAGCCCCAGCCGTCCAGCAGTATCTGTGGCGCAGCGTCAGGCTGATCATCGCCATCGCGGTCGGGAATGAACATCAGGTACGGCGCCGCCCCGACCCACACACCGCCGAAGCCAACCTCCAGCCCACTGACCAGGTTCAACCCTTCGTAAAAGACCTTGCGTTTATCAAACGAGCCGTCGCCGTCGGTATCTTCGAAAATCAGAATGCGGTCGCGGCCTTTCTCGCCTTTGGCCCGGATCGGATATTCATAGGCTTCCGCCACCCAGACGCGGCCGCGGTCATCAATCGCCATGGCAATCGGCTGTTGCACCTGCGGCTCTGTGGCGCCGACCTTCACCTGGAATCCCTCCGGCAACTTCATCGCTGCCGCCGCTTCTTCAGCAGGCAGGCCGGCGTGTGGATACTGGTCCTGCTTGAGCACGATCCTGGTGGGCGTGGGCGCTGCCGGGCGTTTGTCGTGCAGGCGGACATGATCAAAGTTCAAATGCCCCCAATGTCCCGTGCTCTCGTCCACCAGCCGGACATAAACTTCCTTGTTCAAATGGCCGCGCAGATCAACGGTGATCTGCCGCATGTTTTCGCTTTCCTGCCCGCTGACCGAGTAGATGGGCTTGCCGGTCTCTTTGCTAACGAGCTCGACCCGCGTTTTGGCGGAAGCGCCGCCGTTGGTCAGGAAGGTGACATAGCGGTGCGCGACGACAAACGGCGCCGAGGTCAGCGTGCCGGTGCGTTCATCTTCAAACTTCTCATAGCCGCCGATCCAATACTGACCGGCGTGATTGCTGCGCATGTCGTTGCGGCGGGGATAAACCGTATCGCCCTTGATCGGCTGACCTTCCCATGCGTTCCCCTCGGCGGTCCAGTCTGCCAGCGTGCCCGTCTCGAAGTCCAGATTCAATGCTTTGCCGTCACGCGATTTTGGTTTGAATCCGGCGGACTTCGCCACCGCAACCGGCGCCTTACCCGGCTTACCTGCGACAAACGTGCCATCGGATTTTTTGATTCGCACAAAGTCCAGCGCAAACATATACGCCTTCTTCGCTTTAGGATTGGCGCCGGCGATCTGTACGTTCAGCGTGTGACGGTTTCCTGTCACTGTGATTTTCGGGAAAGAAATCACGCCGGTGGTGACGACCTGCGGATCGTAAAGATCGATGGGTTTTCCTAGCGGTTGATCGTCGAGCGACAACTGAACAATGCCGTAATCCACGGCCCGCGTCAGCACCACGTCGACATCCACCACGCCCGTGAATGCGGGCAGGTCGAACGTTAGTTTGTCGCCCGGTCTGCCGCCGGTCCACCACATCTGTGAACCGTTGCTCCAGCGGTCAGCCTTGAAGTTGGCCATGTTCTGCACTTTGGCCATGCCGCCTGTCGTGCGGGCGGGCAACGCCTCGCCCTCGATGGCTCCTGCGGCGCGGGCGGTGGCGGCGGCGATCTTGGCCTTCGGACCACGCGGCGCCATGACGTTGTCGAGCTTGGGCAACTTAGGCCCGGAATAAATCTGCGGCTGAACGGCAGCGTATGCTTCTTCGCTGACGTTCTTTTTCTGGTGCAGTAGCACGTGCGCACCCAGCATGCCGCCGACTACGATATCACGCAGCTTGTCGTTATTCACATCAACAACCGACACCTGCCGGCCGATGCCCGTCTCGCCAGCGGCCTTGTAGGGAATCCAGTCCACGCCGTTCTTGCCGCGGGCCAGTTTGAACCAGTACACCACGGCGCCGGCATCCCATTGCGGGCTTTTGCGATGATGCGACCAGTAGGTCTTGCCGGTGACAATATCCTTCAGCCCATCGCCGTCGATGTCGGCCAGAGCCAGCGAATGAGGTTCGCTGAAGACAAGCCCGTATTTGTTCTCGGAAGGATGGCGGCCCATGATCAGGTGATGTTTGAAGGCCGGCTCTTTCTTGTCTTCGCCTGCGACCTGCTCATACCAGCCCAGGCCGAAGTCGTGCGCGTTGTGGCTGGTGATAATGTCGTTGTCGCCATCGCCGTCTACATCGTAAGCGTACATCTCGGCGCCGCCGTATCCCTGGCTGAACGACACGTTGTGCGGAATCCACCGGGACGTTAACTGATGCGTCAAAGGCTGCTCGAACCATCCCTTGGCGTGAATGATGTCCTGGCGTCCGTCGCCATTCACATCGCCAACACCCAGCCCGTGGCCGAAACGCTTGGAGGCAATCTGCGCGGAGATGGGATGGAACTCCCACGCTTCCAGCGGCTGATCCCAGTCGATGGTGGCAAAGCCGAAGAAGCCATCACGCGTGCAGACCAGTTCCGGCCGCTCATCGCCCACCAGATCCACCAGTTGCGGCGATTCGTTAGACACCCAGTCAAACACCTGATGCTTGGCCCAGTGCTTGTCGAAGCCGCCTTTGCCGGGGTTCACATACACATACGCCGGCGTGCCCGGAAAACCCACCACAAAAACATCGTTGCGGCCATCGCCGTTGAAGTCGTACACCCAATTAAAGAAATTGTCCGCATAGCGGTCGCGGTTCTGCGGGACGGGCTTGTAGATCTCATGCTTCTTCGTGAACGCGGGCCCTTCAAACCAGTACGGCCCATAGACAGCATCCGCCACGCCATCGCCGTTGATGTCCGCGGCGTTGGCGCCTTCGGAGTAATAGACGTTTGTCAGACGCTTCTGCTCAAAGGTATGAATCGCACGCTCATCAGCAACGGCGCAGCAGGTCGTCAGCAGGCCAGTTAAGAAGACAAGTCTGTGGAGCAACATAGCATTCCTGGTTGTCAGAATAGCCGGATCAGAATTAGAGAAAAGCAACACGCCAAGCAAACGGTCAAAGCCCGCTTTCGCCAGACCCTATATTATGCACCATGGCGCTGCCCGCATCGAGCGATTCCGGTTGCAGGTATGTGCGTTCGCTTGCGCCACGATATTGGCGACATTGAACCAGTCGCGGGTGCGGATATTATGTTGTGTCAAAGGCATGATCCCTCTTCGTCCCTCCGGGGAGACGACAGGCCGTTAGGCTAGATGAGGGGCGCCCGCTTTCAACTTCATCGAAGCCACAAGAAGCTTTTGTCTGTGCGGTTCACGCTCCACACCGCGTAAGTATAAGGACGGATGCTGCACCCCTCACCCTATCCCTCTCCCCGGAGGCATTGGTATCTACACAAATCTGAGGCACTATCAATGAAGCGGCTTTCACGCGTTCATATAAGGACAGCAAACTAACCCGAAGCGCGAGCGAGGGACGCCCCGCGTTGGTGCGAATGGCCCGTTTAAGCTGCTTTCGACTCCGTGCCAATTGGCCAAAACCCCTTGTTTTCTGCACTCAATCAAACGCCCCTCGCTCGCGCTTCGGGTTAATGTGCGCGAGCGAAAAACTTGTGTAGATACCAATGCCCCGGAGGGGCGAGGGGACCAGATGTGTCGCTTAGTTTTCGCCACAACATCGTATCCGCACGCACCAGGCGCCATTTTGTGGCGAAGCGGCTTCCAGCGTGGTAACTTCCTGCTTTCGCCCGGTGTCTTATGTTGTCTGCCACATGCCGTCACTTATTGAAGCGTTCGCCCGGTTAGGTCAGCCCTGGCCGTTTTTTCTGATGATGCTTGGCACGTCGCTGGGCGTGATTGTCGGCGCTGTGCCGGGACTGACCGGCGCGATGTTGATCGCGTTGACGCTGCCGCTGACGTTTGCGATGAGTTACGAGGGCGGCCATTTAGATGCGCTGACGTTGCTGATCTCGATGTACACCGGCTCTATCAGTGGCGGTTTGATTACGGCGACGCTGCTGAAGATTCCCGGCACACCGGCTTCGATGATGACCACGCTGGATGCGTATCCGCTGGCGGCCAGCGGGCGGCCCGGCCGGGCGTTGGGGCTGGGCATTACGGCGTCGTTCGTCGGCGGGATGGTTTCGTGCGGGTTTTTGTTTGCGCTGGCGCGGCCGATGGCTGAGATTTCGCTGCTGCTGCGGCCGTTTGATTTCTTCGCGCTGATCGTGATGGCGCTGGCGTTAATATCGTCCGTCTCCGGCGGTTCGTTGTCACGCGGCGCCTTTGCTGCGCTGCTGGGAGTGATCGCACGGCTGCCGGGCACGAACCCGGCAACGGGCGAAGTGCGGTGGACCGGCGGCATCACGCAACTGGACGATGGGCTGAGCCTGCTGCCGGTGCTGATCGGCATGTTCGCCGTGGGCAAAGTGATTGATGACATGCTGCAAAGCGAAGGCGAGTTCAACCCGCAGCCGGTGCAGGGACGGCAGATGATGATGTCGCTGGCCGATTGGCGGCGTTACTTCTGGAACCTGCTGCGGTCATCGCTGATCGGTTCGTGGGTGGGCATCCTACCGGGCGTGGGCGCCAACATCGGTTCGGCCATCGCCTACGGAACCGCCCGCAACTTCTCACGCGATCCGGAGAAATTCGGCCAAGGCGCCGAGGAAGGTGTGATTGCTTCCGAAGCGGCCAACAACGCGACGGTCGGCGGCGCGCTGATCCCGCTGATTTCGATGGGCGTGCCGGGCAGCGTGATCGACGCCATTCTGCTGGGCGCCTTGACCATCCACCGCATTCAGCCCGGCCCCATGCTGTTTAACGAACGCCCGGTGGCGGTGTACACGATGATGGGCGCCTTCCTGCTGTCCAACATCTTCATGTTCGTCTTCATGCTGCTCACGGCCCGCTGGGTCGCCAAGCTGATCTACGTGCCCCGCGCCGTGCTGGCGCCCTGCATCCTGGTGTTCTGCGTGGCCGGATCGTTCGCGCTGAACAACCGCATGTTCGACGTCTGGGTGATGCTCGCCGCCGGCGTCGCGGGCTTCGTCATGGAACGCTGCAAAATCCCGCTGGCGCCCTTCGTCATCGGCTTCGTCCTGGCGCCCCTAGCCGAGCAGAGCCTGGGCGAAGGACTGCAAAAATCAGGCGGCGACTACACCCCGCTACTGCTGCACCCCGTCAGCAGCATCCTACTACTCATCGCCATCATCATGCTCTTCTGGCCGGTGGTGCCCGATGCGTGGAAGCCGTGGAAGAAGGCGGCGTTAGGTAGCGGTAACTAAACACAGAGCGACGCGTTCTATCCACCTGGGCAAGATGGATCACACCCCCTTCATCAACGCAATTCAAGCCGATCCGGAATCGCTGACGCCGCGGCTGATATACGCCGACTGGCTTGAAGAACATGGCGACCCGCGCGGTGCGTTCATCAGGGCTTGCCACGCGATGGAGACAGAAGATCCGTGGACGGACCGTTACCGCGAATTGAAGAGCACGCGGGAAACGCTGCGTAACGCGATCGACAGCGACTGGATTTCGCAGCTTGGCTACGACCCTGTGTATCGTCCGCTTCTGTCAAAACTCCCCAGAGATTACGAATCCCGCCTGCGTCTGTTGGAGGAGTTCACCTCGTTCTGGTGTCGAGCGCCGGCAGGGGCGAGATACACCGAAGAGGATATTCAGGATGCCGAAAACCGCCTTGGCCATAGACTACCTGCAGCGTACCGGCAGTGGTTTTTGAGAGTTAAGACGCGGAGATCGTGGTTATGGTTCGAGGAAGTAGACCAGTTAGAGACTATCGAAAGCAAATATCTGCTCGTTTATTTCGATGGTTTCGCATCGTACACGCATTTGAATGTCAGTCTGGAAACAGATGATCCTCCGCTCTTCGACCTCACTTCTGGCATCCGCGAACACTGGAAGGTTGAGTCGCGTCTAACTACCTTTCTGCTTAAGACGATGCTTTCGAGCATGCTTGTAGGCGACGAAATCCATCAGTTCGATTTTGCTTTGGGCGAAGCTTTGCTAAACGACTTAAGGGCCGCGGTTAACAAATGCGATTTGGATGGCACTTACATTTACGAGGACCGCGAATTTTTTGAAGCGCCGAATCTCTTCGGCTCTATTTCCGGCTCTGGTAGTGACGGCATCCGGGAAATTGAGATGTACGTTAAAGACGAACGCGCTCTCGACATTTTTCCACCTAGTTTGAGGGACGCTTTCGGTTTCCTGGGGTAGATGCAGCGACGTTCACAATCGTTGAAGTCTTCAATTTCAAAATAGCTGAAATTCGCTGCGTGCTTATGTATAATACGTGGCCACCCACCCGTATTATTCTGAATGCTGACGCTATGGTCCGATTGCTTCCGGGCGTTTCTTTTTGTTTCGCCATCTACTTTCTGTCTGTACCTGCTCTGGCGGTTGAGTTTGAAAGTCATGTGAAACCGCTGCTTGAGTCTACCTGCGTGCGTTGCCACAACGCGGACAATGCAGAGGGTGGGTTGCGGCTGGATTCGCGGGCGGCAGCGATCAAGGGTGGCGATAACGGGCCGGCGTTGAAGCCGGGCAAGCCGCTGGAAAGCGCGTTGTATACGACGGCGGCCCTGGCCGAAGGTGAAGATGAAGCGATGCCGCCGGACGGGCCGCCGCTGGCCGAAGAGCAACTGGCCGCGTTGAAGGCGTGGATTGAAGATGGCGCCAAATGGCCGGAGAAGGTGAAGGTGGCGCCGCAGCCGCGGATGCTGTTCGCCAAACATGTGCAGCCTGTTCTGGAACAGAACTGCGTGTCGTGCCATCGCGCGGATAACGCCGAAGGCGGCCTCGATCTTTCGACCCGCAAGGCCGCCATGGCCGGTGGTGACAGCGGCGCGGCGATCGTCCCGTTTCAGCCAGCCATCAGCCGGCTGTACACCCTGACCGTGCTGGACAAATCCGCCGACGAACTGATGCCGCCCAGCAATGCAGGAGGCCCGCTGAAACGCGAACTGACGGCGCAGCTTTACCGCTGGATTGAACAAGGCGCCGCCTGGCCCGCGGACATCACCCTTAAGCCCAAAGCGAAGCCGGACGCCGTCGATACGCCGGACAACTTCCAGTTGATCAAGAAGATTCACGAGAAGATCGTCGCCACGGCTGCTGCCGAGCGTGCGAAGTCGGCCGTGATGAAGAGTTACAGTTCCAAAGTGCCCAAGACCGGCGCGGACTATCACATGGTGGCCACGCCGGGCGGTGAGTTTCTGATGGGCAGCCCGGAGAAGGAGCCTTATCGCACCACGGCGGAAGGTCCGCAGACCAAGGTGAAAGTTGAGCCGTTCTGGATCGGTAAATTCGAAGTCACCTGGGACGAGTACGAGCCCTTTATGATCACGCAGGTCGATCGCGAGAAGCACGGCGCCCGCATCGACTTCGACCCGCAGGAGCATGGCATCGTGGATGCGGTCAGCCAGCCCACGAAACCGTATACCGAAATGAGCTTCGGCATGGGCCAGCGCGGCTACCCTGCCATCAGCATGACGCAGCACGCCGCGAATAAGTATTGCCAATGGCTGAGCGCGCAGACGGGGCACTTCTACCGGCTGCCAACGGAAGCCGAGTGGGAATACGCCTGCCGCGCCGGGACGAAGACGGCGTATTCGTTTGGTGATGATGAAGGCAAGCTGGGCGAATACGCCTGGTACTATGACAACGCCAACGAGAAATATCAGAAGGTCGGCCTGAAGAAACCCAACCCGTGGGGCATCCACGATATGCATGGCAATGTGATGGAGTGGACGGCTGACCGTTACGAGCCGGAGTACTTCAAACTGATCGCAAAGACCACCGCCAACCCGCTGCTGAAACCCACACGCATCTACCCGCGCAGCGTGCGCGGCGGCGGATGGGATGACGACCCGGACAAGCTGCGTTCGGCCGCCCGGCGTGGCTCTGCCAAAGAGTGGAAGGCGCAGGACCCGCAACTTCCCAAGAGCCTGTGGTATCACACCAACGCCCGTTGGCTTGGCTTCCGCATTGTGCGGCCGCTCAAAACACCTACCGTGGAAGAAATGGATTTCTACTGGAACAGCGCTACAGGAAAACGCTAACATTCTGTTGCCGGTCCGCCGGCTGCTTCTCTCGTAAAGCTTCGTGCTGAAACATCCCACCAACCCCAGCAGGAATACCATGACTGAACCGAAAAAGACTGAGAAACCCAACCAGGCAAACCGCCGCACCTTCATCAAAGCCGCCGGCGCCGCCTCAGTGCTGACGGGCGTTGCTACGCCGCACGTGTTCGCTGCCGAAGGTTCCGGCTCTGGCACCATTCAAGTCGCGCTGATTGGTTGTGGCGGGCGTGGCACCGGCGCCGCTGCCGACGCACTGCATGTGACCAACGCACCGCTGAAGCTGGTCGCAATGGCGGATGTTTTTGAAGAACGCATCAAACGCAGCCACATGGCGCTGACCAACGAATTTGAAGGTTCGCCTGAGAAGGTTCAGGTGCCGGAAGAAGCGCGCTTCGTTGGCTTCGACGCCTATAAGAAGGCGATGGATGTGCTGAACCCCGGCGACATCGCCATCTTCGCCACGCCGCTGGCTTTCCGCGGGCTGTTCTACGAATATGCGATCAGCAAAGGCATTCACGTCTTTATGGAGAAGCCCGTTATTGCCGACGGACCCAGCGCCAAGCGGATGCTGGAACTGGCCAAAAAGGCGGACGCCAAGGGCATCAAATCCGCCGTGGGTCTGATGGTGCGTCACTGCCGTGGGCGGCAGGAACTGTTCAAACGCGTGCAGGATGGTGAGATCGGCGACATCATCAACATGCGGGCCTACCGCATGCACGGGCCCGTGGCGACCTGTTTCTCGAAGCGGAAGCCCGAGTCCGAGAACGAAGTGATGTGGCAGATTAAACGGTTCCACAGCTTCATCTGGGCCAGCGGCGGTTGCTTCAGCGATTTCTACATCCATCAGATTGACGAAACCTGCTGGATGAAAGACGCCTGGCCCGTCAAAGCGCAAGCCCTGGGCGGACGCCATTACCGCGGTGACTATGTCGATCAGAACTTCGATGCGTACGCCGTGGAATACACCTTTGAAGATGGTTCCAAACTGTTCTTCGACGGCCGCACGATGATCGGCTGTAAGAACAACATGTCCAGCACCATTCACGGCAGCAAAGGCTCGGCCACGGTCAGCGCCTCCGGACACACGCCCGGCCGCGTGCAGATTTACAGTGGTCAACGGCAGCACCGCCGCGATAGCGTGTGGGCTTATCCGCAGCCAGAGAAGAACCCCTACCGTCTGGAATGGATCGATCTGGTGCAGGCGATCATTGACGATGTGGACTACAACGAAGTCCCCCGCGGTGTGCAGGCCAGCCTGATCACCAGCATGGGCCGCATGGCCGCCCACACCGGACAGGAAATCACCTACGATCAGATGGTCAACTGCCCGCACGAATTCGCCCCGAACATCGGCGAGCTATCGGCCAGCGGACCGGCGCCAGTGATGCCCGACGAAGACGGCAAGTACCCCGTGCCGATGCCCGGCATCAACAAAGAAGTTGAGTACAAGGCGTAACGCCTGCCGCAGAATTAAAGTGAACAAAGGCTGGACTTAACGGTTCAGCCTTTTTCTATTGTGGTAACCAGAAACACTAACCCGAAGCGCGAGCGTCCATGAGGAATCCTCCGTCAAGTCAGAAAGCGGTTGATTGCGGAATCCAAGCGTCCATCCGGCGTCATCCGTTTACGGCGCGCCATAAAACATATTTCGGTCGCCCCTATTCGAGGGTCGGCGTCGTGGCGCCAGCTCGCGCTTCAGGGTGCGACTTATTCCGCTTTCAGCCTTGAAGGAAGTGGTTGATTCTACTGGTTACGCTGCACTTACGTGCTAGTTGTCGAAGTTTTTAAGTGAACGGGTAGGGCGGGTCTTCGCCGGAGCCGGTCGTCGCTCGCTCACAACGGCTGCGAGTGCGACAGGTCTCCAGAGAAGACGCCGCCCGGGTCTTTGCGGGTGAGGCCGGAGCGAGCTTAGGCGGCGAGTCCACTCTCCTGCCAGACGGTCTGGTTCTTGAGCATCGCCCACATCACGCGGCACAGATAGTGCGCCGTGGCGACCGTGGCGATCTTGCCCCGCGCCGCGTCGTCGCGGCGGATACGCTGGCGGTAGGCGGCGACCGTGGGCGAACGACGCACGGCCTGCCACACCGCTTCGACCAGCATTTTGCGGACCACGCTGGGCCCTTCGCGGGTGATGTGTCCCAGCCGGTTGGTCGAACCCGATTGATCCTGCCGGGGCACCAGGCCGAAGTACGCACCAATCTGCTTCGCGTTGCCGAACCGCTGCGGATCGTCGATAAACGCAGCCACCGCTTCGGCCGTGCGGATGCCAACGCCGGGGATGGTCCGCAGCAGCGCAACAGCCGGACTCCCGCTGGCGAAGGCTTCCAGCTCTTTTTCGATCCGCCGGATGGAACGGTTCAGATCGTCGATCTCCTGTAAGAGTAAGTCGCGTTTGATCGCGTGCATCGGACTGGCGAACTCGAGGGCTTTCAGCCAGGCGACGCCTTTGCGCGTCCACAGACTTTTCGGCGCCTGGATCAGCAGCGTCCGCAACAGTGCACGCAGACCATTCTTGGCCCGGGTGCGTTTTTCGACCGTGCGGGTGCGGAACACGATCATCTCCCGCCAGGCCCGCACTTCGTTGCTGGGTACATGCACCCGCGGAAGCATTTCCACCAGCAGCAGCCGGGCCAGCATGTGGGCGTCGTTGCGGTCGTTCTTCCTGCTGGATTTGAAGATCGCGTGCAACTGCGCCGGGTGCGCCACCGTGACCGATTCGGCCAGCGGAGACAGCAGGTTGAAATACTCGCCATAACCGCAGCTGGCTTCGTAAGCCACATGAAACGGCTGGTCGAGCGACTTCAGGAAATGCAGCAGTTCCGTCACCGGCCCCAGCTTCACTTCCCGCTGCTTTTTCCCTTGATCGTCGAGCACACATACCGCTACAAACTTTGCATGAACATCTAATCCAACGTAAAACATCCTGGAAGCCTCCCAAGGTCAAGTGAAAGAATCTGCTAACTTCCACTTTAAGACCGACGGAGGCTTCCTTCATAGTTTCGAGGGACGCCTGAGGTGGGAAGCACGCCGCCGGTTGAAGTCCACCCTTCCGGCGAAAGTGGCCAAAACACCTTATTCCTGGCTTCCCATCAAACGTCCCTCGCTCGCGCTTCGGGTTAGTTTGCTAGTTCGAAACTGAGCACTCAGATAAACCCATCCAACTCCAACAGCGGCATGGTGGCTGCGTATGCGTGAATACCATCTTGAGAATCTGATCCACGATCCTGTCCACGGATATATCCCGTTCAGTTCCGGCGCGGATGTGAAAGAGGGTGAGGTTGCGGAGCGGCAGCTGATTGACCATCCGTGGGTGCAGCGGATGCGGTACATCCATCAGTTGCAGACGGCGTACTGGGTCTTTCCCACGGCGGAGCACACGCGGTTTCAGCACATCATCGGCGCGATGCATCTGGGCGGACGTGTGGCGCGGGCGTTGTATCCGAGTCTGGCGGCGACGTGCAAAGATACGCCGAGCCTGGCCTATGTTGAATCGCTGCTGCGGCTCGCCGGGCTGCTGCACGATGTGGGGCATGGGCCGTACGGGCACTTCTTCGATGCGCATTATCTCCGCGGCTATGGGCTAACGCACGAGATGGTCGGCGCCGAGATTATCACCGGCGTGCTGGGTGACCTTATCCGCGGCATCCGCCGCAATCCGGAAGGGCGTCTGGCCGCCAGCGAGACGCTCGACCCGCAACAGATCGCCTGGATCATCCGCCGTCCGACGGGCGATGCTGCCGATGCCCGGCAGCCGCAGTGGTTGCGTTTTCTGCGTAGCCTGCTGAGCGGCGTTTACACCATCGACAACATGGACTTCGTCCTTCGCGACGCTTATATGAGCGGATACAGTCAGCGTTCGTTCGATCTTGAACGTCTGCTGCATTACACCTTCTTCAGCGAACACGGCCTGACGATTCACGACCGTGGCATGGGCGCGTTGATGCGGTTTATGACCATCCGCAGTGAGCTGTTTTCGACGGTCTATTTCCATCGCACCGTCCGCGCCATCGACCTGACGCTGGCGGACCTGTTCCGCGAGAGCAAAGAGCTGTTGTTCCCTGGCAACCCGCTGGAACACTTGGACGACTATCTGGAATTCACCGAGTTTTCGCTGCTGGTGGATGTGTCGCGCTGGCCACGCTCCGCCGACCCCCGTCAGCGGGAACTGGGCGAGAAATGGCGCCAGTTGTTGCGGCGGGAAACGCTATGGGAAATGGTGTGCCAGCGGAATCTGGTTTTCAACGAGGGCGACCCGGAACAGCAGAGCATCTTCAGCGATGCGGAGTTTGTTGAATCGCGCATCCGCAAGCTGTTGCCTGCGGAACTGTCGGACATGCCGCTGCGGATTGATGTGCCGCGGCATGTGGCCCGGCCGCATACGCAAGGCCCGGCAGCGGGGCAGAATTTTCTGTTTGATGCGGCCCGCAATAAAGTGAAGCCGTTAGCCGCGAATCAATTGTACAGCCACCTGCCGGTCAGCCATCGCATCTGCCGGGTGTACGCTCAGTCGTTAGAGCACGCCAGCGAAATCGCGGCGGCGGTAGATCAGCTCATTGGCGCCGGAAGCGAAGATGACGACACCAACATGTAACACCGCCACGTACGTCGTCAGCGGCTTCTGCCTGCTTGCATGTGTGGCGGCGACGGGCTGTGGCAGCAATCGCGGTGTGAAACTGAAACAGTTACTGCTTGAGCAGCAGTCGCTTCAGCAGGAGCAGCAGTTGCTTTGGGAAGAGGTGAAACACCTGCGGACGCTGGTCGCCTCGAAGCGTGAACTTGCCCGGTCGAAATTTCAGACCGCCCTGCTTCTGTCCGCACAGGCCGCTTCCGCCAGCCCCGCAGCAAAACAGCAGGCAGAAGAAAAAGTACGCGTGGCGGTTGCCGAAAGCAAACAGTACGAGTCGGAACTAGCGGCGACCGAAGCAAGACTCGAACAGCGTTTTGCTGCTTACCTGCAACTCGAAAAACAGATCGCGGAATTAGAAGGGCGGATTCAAGCTTTGGTTGCGGACGGTGTGTAAGCCGCCGATAGCGCAACATCAGACTTTCCGCAATAGATCCACCCGTACTGGCTGCCGGAATAGAACGCTGCCATCCGCTGCCGCTTGGGCGGCGAATTTCTCCCGGATTTCAGCATGTATGGCTTCGCTGATTTGAAAGTCCGTATGCGTCACGCCGAAGATCCGCTCTTCAAACGCAGCGAAATTCTCGAACCCACGTTCGACCACAAAGTGCACTTCTTCTTGTAATTCAAACAGACTCGCATCGATGGCCCGCTGGATGGCTTCAAACGCTGCGGTCCGCACCTGTTTCTCATCGTGGAACAGCCGCAGGATTTCGTTGAAGGCGCCGGCGTAAACGGGCTCTGATAGATAGACGAGTCCGCCGGGGCGGAGGACGCGGGCGATCTCGCGCAGCGCCTGATCCATCTCTTGCAGCGGCACATGGTGAAGTGATTTCAACATTAGCACCGCGTCGACCGATGCATCTGGCAGGTCAATCTCTGCCGCTCCGCCATACCGGAAATCAACCTTCGGCATGCCAGTCACCAGCAGATTCTTCCCGTGCTGAATCTGGTCCACTTCCATCGCCACAATCTCACGCACCAGGGTGCGCGTGGCTAACTGTGTAGTGACCTCGGCCGCTCCACAGCCAAGCTCTAACAACCGGGCGCCATCGAGCGGCACTAGATGGCTGATCTGCTCGAAGTCTGTCGAGACAGGCAGGTCGCCTTCTTTTGATATCTGCATGGCTTGGGTTCCGCAAAGATGAAGCACGACGGCGTCGAGGGCGGTGCGTGGAAAGCACTAAGCATGGTGCCAATGCACCTTTCTGGCCAGTCCACCACGCGGGCGTTATGCAGCCGGGGCGCCCTGGTCACTCAACTGCCAGGTTGCTCGCGAATCGTACAGAAAGCGGAGGTTCCACAAAGTTGGATGGGCGGAACGGATCATCGTTTCGGCCGCTTACATGCGGCATTTTGCCGGTTGAGCCAAGGTTGTTTAAAGAATGCCGGGATGCTGGCCGGGCATTGGCACAGGCTTTGCGAATGATATCAACCGTCCAACTAACAACACAGATATACAGATAAGGAATTCTGGAATGAAGCGTCTATTCTTTTTGTTTATGTCCGTTTTCACCCTGACCGCCGCAATGAGCCTGACCGGCTGTGAAGTTGAAGTTGGTGGTGAAGGACCTGTTGAGGACGCTGTTGAAGATGTCGCCGACGCCATTGAAGACGCTGGCGAGTAATCACTCGTCCAAGGCATGTTCCTCCGCGAAAACGGATTCACAATCACAAAGGAAGGTTAATGCTATGAACTGGGATCAGATCCAAGGTAAATGGAAACAGGCAAAAGGTCAGGTGCAACAGAAGTGGGGCAAGCTGACTGACGACGATCTGGATGTTGTCGACGGCAAACGCGAAGAGCTGGTCGGCAAAATCCAGGAGAAATACGGCGTGGCGAAGGAAGAAGCGGAAAAGCAGCTCTGTGAATTTGAAGAGAATTGCAGCTGCTAACAACGCCTCGCGTCACGCGGGATGAAATTTATTCCGGCTGTTCACGATCAATCATTACGGATCGTGAGCGGCCGGTTTTTTTTGTGCGCGAATGGCTGGAAAGTGTATCGTGACTGGGAACGGCTGTTGCAACGTGTTAGATTCATAGCAGTTTCGGACGACGCCTCTTCATCGCAAAGGAACCCCGGGGAGATGACACGTAGTCGCATGGATGCCCTCCGCCCACCGCGTGAGCTATCAGCCCACGTTGCCGGTGGTTGCCGCGTTGGCTTCGACAAATTTGCATCGCAAGCTGCAAACGGGTGGAAGCTTCTGCGGCCCTATCAGTGGGTAAAGAACCTGCTGGTGCTGCTGCCCGTGATGGTCGCCAGCGAATTCAACGCGGCAGTGCTGTTCCGCGCGTTGGGCGCCTTCGCCGCGTTCAGTCTGGCTGCATCAGCGGGTTATGTGGTGAATGATCTGCTTGACCGCAACGCCGACCGCCGACACCACCTCAAGAGGCGCCGGCCGCTGGCTAGTGGCAGTTTTCCTCCATATGCCGCGGCGGTTCTGGCAGCGGTTCTTTACGTGTTTGCTGCGGGTCTAGCCTACTTTGCTGGCCCGTTTCTGTGCGGGCTGCTGGTGGGTTACTGCGTGCTGGCGTTGTTGTATTCGTGGCAGCTAAAGCGGTGGGTCGGGGTGGATGTTGCTGCGCTCGCCACTTTTTATGTGTTGCGGATTGCTGCGGGTAGCGTTGCGACGGGGATCGTGCTGCCCGCCTGGCTGTTTGCATCAGCGTTTCTGTTCTTCTGTTCGCTGGCGCTCCTTAAGCGGTATGCAGAACTGCGGCGGTTGCCGCGCGGCAGCGATTTCGCTCTGCCCGGCCGCGGTTACCATCGTGCTCATACAACCGCGATTGCCTGGGCAGGGCCGCTGATGGGCGCTCTGGCAGTTGTCGTGATGATGGCGGCTGCGGGGCCGGGTCACGGCGCGATGTTCAGGAATCTGGTGCTGCTTTACCTTGCCGGCGGCGTGACGTTCCTCTGGCTGTTGCGGAAATGGAAACTTGCCCGCGACGGCCATCTGCTTGAGGCGCCTGTCGCCTTCGCCCTGCGCGACGGGTTTAGTTATGCCGCGGGTGGCGCCGTGATTCTGCTGTTCTGCCTGTCGGGTTGAACACCTGCGGGTGTCAGGTTGTGTCATGATTGAACGGGAAGTGCAACTTGGCGGATGGGGCAACTTTCAGCGCGACTCTTGTTATCTCTCGACGCCTGTAAAAGTCGATTCGCTCCGCCGCTTGCTGGTGCGTGACGACGGACGGCCACGCATCGCCAGAGGTGCGGGCCGCTCTTACGGAGACCCGGCAGCAGTCGCGGGCGGCAACGTGATCAGGCTTGGTCTGAAGCAGGTGCTGAATTTCGACCCGGAGACCGGCGTGCTGGAATGCGAGGCCGGGCTTTCCCTGGAAGAAATTATCCATCGCTTTCTACCGCAGGGATGGTTTCCGGCGGTCACACCCGGCACGCACGCGGTCACCGTCGGCGGCGCGATTGCGGCGGACGTTCATGGGAAGAATCATCACGTTGATGGTTCGTTCGGCGAGTATGTCCGCGAGTTTCAGTTGCTGCTTGCCAGCGGCGATATGATCCGCTGTTCAAGGGAAAGTCATACCGACGTCTTCTGGGCGACCCTGGGCGGTATGGGCTTAACGGGGATTATCATCTCCGCCCAGTTGCAACTGCACCACGTTGCGTCGGCTTATGTTCAGGTGGCCTATCAACGGACAGGCGGTCTGGATGAAACGCTTGAAGTTCTCCAGGACGACGATCGCTTCCGGTTCTCCGTGGCTTGGATCGATGGACTTGCCCAGGGCGAAAAACTGGGCCGCGGCGTGTGGATGCCGGCGCGTGAAGCGACGGTTGATGATCTGCCGGCAGCACTGCGGGCGGACCCGTTGAAGCTGCTGCCTGGACGCACGATGCAGGCGCCACGTTGGGCTGCGGCGGCGCTTCGACCGTCGATAATGGGCGTGTTCAACAAGCTCTATTACGCGCGGTACGGGAAGCAGCGTGAACAGATGGTCGACTTCCGTTCGTACTTCTTTCCGCTGGATAAAATCCGGGACTGGAACCAGTTGTATGGCCGGGCGGGCTTTGTGCAGTATCAGGCTTTATTTCCGCACGAAACGTACCGGCAGGGAATCCGTGAGCTGCTGACGTTGTCTGCCCGTAAAGATCGGCCGTCGTTTCTGGCGGTGATTAAGCGGATGGGAAAGGCGAGCGGCGGCATGCTTTCGTTCCCGCATCCCGGATACACGATCTGCCTGGATTTTCCAGTGCGGCCGGGTTTGCGTGAATTTCTGGCGGAACTAGACGCGGTTGTGCTGGCCTGCGGTGGGCGATTGTACCTGGCGAAAGACGCTGCGACTTCCGCTGCCGCCTTCGCGCAGATGTATCCGCGGCTGGTGGAGTTTCAACGCGTGATGCGCGAGGTTGATCCGGGCGGCAGGTTCGCTTCGTCGCAGTCACGGCGATTGCAGATATCGGCGGATGCCTGAATTTGCTTCACGCCCGTTCCATTTCCTGCCGCCCACCGGCCAGCAGCAGGGTAAATAGTAAACCGCCTGCCGTTACCGCGAAGACCATCGACGTGATGTCAAAGCCGGCAGAAGCCGCGGGGCTGCCCGCCAGCCAAGCCAGCCACACGCCTAGCGAAGGTAGCAAGCTCAGCCGGTAACGCGTACGTGTGTGAAATGCACAGAAGGCGACAAAGATGAATGCGCTGGGAATCAGAAACACGGGCGGTGAACGCAGTAGATACAGCTGCCAGATAATTGCCACTGTGACAAACCCTGGCGCCGCTAGGTGCATGAGAACCTTCGCCCACGGCAGCTGCTGCGTGTAGGCTTTGCCACGGGGCGACAGTAGCCGCTGGCTGATAACGGTCTCGGGGCCAAGCAACGATGCGACGCGGCGAAGCAGCGTGTAGATCATCGTGAATGGACTGCGTAGCAGCGTGTTAAAGAGTCCTGCGCTGGGCCGCGTGGATTGCTGTTTCCAGTCTTTCGCCACGTCCTGAACAAGCTGCTGAACGGTCTGTCCGTGCTGGGTTGCTTCGACTTCCGAAGACATCACCTTCAGGTTGAAGAGCCAGGTGTTATCAGGCAGCCAGATGCCGTACCGCAGTCCGTTGTGGAGTGTCCACAGCAGATAAGAGATTGCGGCCGGCCCTGCAACGCACGCCAGCAGTAACAGACTAGGCGATGCGCCGCGGGCGAGAATCGCGAGGAACACGCCCGGCGCCAGCGCGAGTTGTTCGAGCCGGGTGAGGGCGGAAAGCGCGACGAGTATGCCGCACAGGCTGCCGCATAGAACGGCGTCTTCGACGGTCAGCAGCAGCAACTGGATGATGGCCAGAAAGCACGCCAGGAGCGGGTCGGGCCACATGTGCTGGTTGAACACAACGCGTTCAAAAAGGCAGAGCAGCACGCCGCCGCAGACAAACATTCCCGTTAAACCGCCCGCGAGTCCTGCCGACCAGAACGCCGCGCCGCAGGTAACGATGCCCGACACCGCCATCACGCCGCGCAGGCAGGTAGACGGACAGCCCATCAGATAACATCGCCTCGCCAGCCAATGCATTAACGGCACGCGGAGGAACATGCGGGGCTTGTAAGGGTCCTGCTGCTCACCATGGGCGAGATAGGCTTTTTCGTCGCCCACGGCTTGCTGCGGTTTCAACAGGCGCCAGGCAGCAAACTGCTGCGCTGCGGCTATCAGGCAGAGCCCTATCCACACGGTCAGGAATAGCGGCGTCATAGGTTGCTGGTCATCGATGCGTGATCCTGATTCGTTAATTTCCCGCAAATTCTGGCGGTTGCGGTGTAACCGTTGCCCTGGTCTCGACTCTAAGATTACCAAGGAAATTAGATTACGCGTGAACTAACTGGCCCGTACAAACCTTAACCCGGCGTGGCAGAGACAGAGCGAATGATATTATCGAACGAACGCTGGATTCCCATCTTACTCTTAGCGACGCTTGGCGTGTCGGGGTGCCAGACGCCTCCTGAAGAGAACGGCGACCTGCCACTGACCAAGGTCACGGTCGCCAGCCCGGTGGTGATGCCAATTGTTGAATGGGACGAATATACAGGGCGTCTGGAAGCGATCGATAGTGTGGAAGTGCGTGCCCGTGTCAGCGGTTACCTGTCTTCAACGCACTTTCAGGAAGGGCAGTTGATTAAACATGGTGACCTGCTGGCGATTATTGATCCGCGTCCCTTCGAGGCGGAACTCAACGGCGCCCAGGCGCGGCTGGCCGAGTCGAAGGCGCGGCTGGCTGAGTCCCAGTCATTGTTGAAGCAGGCTGAGGCCGAGAAGACAGACTCCGATGCCCAGCTGAATCTCGCCAACAAACGGCTGGACCGCGCCAAGCGTCTGGCGCCAACCGGCGCTGTGCCGCGAGAAGAAGTAGACATCCGCGAGAGCGAGCAGCTGCAAGCCGGCGCCGCCATCGAAGCCGCCAACGCCAAAGTCGAATCGGCCAAAGCCGGCATCGCCACCGCCAGCGCCGCAATTGCCACGGCGGAAGCCAACGTCGAAACGGCGAAGCTGAATCTTCAGTACACACGTATCCGCGCGCCGGTCAGCGGCAGGATCAGCCGCCGGTATGTAACCGAAGGAAACCTCATCAGTGGTGGCACCAATCAATCCACGCTGCTGACCACCATCGTGTCCACCAATCCGATTCATTGCTATTTCGATGCGAATGAACAGGCGTTTCTGAAATACGCCCGGCTGGCGAAAGAGGGGAAAAGAGAAAGCTCGCGCGATGTGAAAAACCCTGTCCGCGTCGCCCTGGTGGATGAAACGGGCTTCCCGCATTCCGGGCACATGGACTTTGTTGATAACCGCATCGATCCCAATACCGGCACCATCCGCGGCCGGGCCATTCTGGCGAATGAAGACGGACTGCTCACGCCAGGTTTATTCGTTAAAGTCCGGCTGCCCGGCAGCGGCCAGTACGAGGCCGTGATGATTCCCGATAGTGCGGTGGGCAGCGACCAGTCAGAGAAGTTCGTTTATACGATTGGCGACGGCAACAAAATTGTCCGCAAGAATATTCAGCTTGGCCCGCTTTCGCACGGATTGCGGATTATCCGCGACGGGCTGGAAGGTGACGAGAAGATTGTCACCCGCGGACTTCAGCGAGTCTTCCCTGAAATGCAAGTGGCAACAGAAACGGTAACGCTTGAAGCCAGGGATGATCCAGACCTGCCCGACAACTATCAGCCGGTGCTGAAAGAAGACTGGCTCACGCGGCAGCCCGCGGAAATTCCCGACGGGATCCAGCAGAACGACAAGCCTTACGATGACGTTGACGACAATCCCGCTGAGTCTTTGAAATAGGAGTGAACCATGAAGTTATCTCACTTCTTTATCGACAGGCCGATTTTCGCCGGCGTGATTTCGATTCTGATTGTGCTGGTCGGCGCGCTGGCGTATTACCAGTTGCCGGTGGGACAGTATCCGGAGGTAGCGCTGCCAACGGTGGTGGTCCGCGCCAGCTATCCGGGAGCCACGCCCGACGTGATTTCCAAGACAGTGGCCACGCCGCTGGAGCAGGAGATTAACGGCGTTGAAGGCATGCTGTATATGGAGTCGCAGGCGTCTTCCGACGGTGCTCTGCAGATGACCATTACGTTCGACCTGGGGACGGATATTGATCAGGCTCAGGTGCTGGTGCAGAACCGGGTGGCCGTGGCCGAACCGCGTCTGCCAGCGGAGGTGCGGCAGATTGGTGTGACGACGCGTAAGTCGTCGCCGGACCTGCTGCTGGTGATTCATCTGTATTCGCCCGACGATTCCCGCGATCAGCTTTACATCGGCAACTTTGCGTACCTGCAGTTGCGTGATGTGATCTCGCGCATTGATGGTGTGGGCGAAGTGCAGCTGTTTGGCGCCAGCGAGTATTCGATGCGTATCTGGCTGGATACGGAGCGTCTGGCCGCTGTTGAATTAACGCCCGGCGAAGTTGTCCGCTCGCTCCGCGAACAGAACGTGCAAGTGGCAGCCGGTGTGATCGGGCAGCAGCCGCTGGAAAATAACGACAACGCCTTTCAGATTAACGTCAATACGCAGGGCCGGCTGAAAGAGCCGGAAGAGTTCCGGCAGATTGTGATCAAGTCTGGCGAGCAGGGCCGGCTGGTCCGGCTGGGCGATGTCGCGCGGATTGAACTTGGCGCCACGGATTATTCGGTGCGAAGTTATATGGGCGAAAAGAAAGCGGTCGCGATGGTCATCTCGCAGCGGCCAGGCTCTAACGCGATTGAAACCACACGCAACGTACTGAACACCGTTGAAGACCTTTCAGACCGGTTCCCGCCGGGGCTTGATTATCAGGCTATCTATAACCCGACTGCCTTTGTGGAAGAATCCATCGACGAAGTGTTCACCACGTTGTGGCAGGCGGGGCTGCTGGTGGTGCTGACGGTGTTTATCTTTTTGCAGAGCTGGCGTTCGACCATTGTGCCGGTGATTGCGATCCCTATTTCGCTGGTGGGCACCTTTGCCGCGATGTACGCGTTGGGTTTCAGTTTGAACAACCTGTCGCTGTTCGGGCTGGTGCTGGCGATTGGCGTGGTGGTGGACGATGCGATTGTGGTGGTTGAAAACGTCGAGCGGCTAATTGACGAAGGGCTCTCGCCGCGCGATGCAACGCGTAAAGCCATGGACGAAGTTGGCGGCGCGCTGATTGCGACGACCCTGGTGCTGATCGCAGTGTTTGTGCCTACCGGGTTTATCGCAGGGATCAGTGGTCAGTTCTACAGGCAGTTTGCGATTACCATCGCCTGTTCGACGGCGTTTTCAACCTTGGTGTCGCTGACGCTTAGCCCGGCGATGTGCGTGCTGCTGTTGCGGGCTAAAGACACGAAGAAAGGGCCCGTGGGAAAGGTTATCAGCAAACTGTTCGGCTGGTTCCCCTGGATTTTTAACAAGGTGTTTGACTATACCAGCGATGCTTACGCCGGCGTTGTGCAACGGATGTTGCGGGTCAGCTTTCTGATCCTGATCGTCTACGGCGGGCTGCTGGGGGCGACATACTTTGGCTTCACGCAGGTGCCGGTGGGCTTTATTCCTGAGCAGGATCAGGGCTATGTGATTATCGCTATTGAACTTCCCGAAGGCGCTTCGCTGGACCGGACGGATGCGGTGACGCGACGTGTTGTTGCGGAAGCGCTGGACACGCCCGGCATTACGGACGCCGTTTCGTTTACGGGTTTTTCCGGCGCCACGCGGACCAATAGCTCCAACGCAGCCGCGGTGTTCCCGGTGCTGGCGAACGCCAAAGACCGCGCGGCCAAAGGGCAGCAACTGGACGAGGTGGTGAAGGAACTGCGGGAACGGATGGCCGCGATTGATGAAGCGCTGGTGTTTGTTATTCCGCCGCCGCCCGTCCGCGGTGTGGGCACCGGTGGTGGTTTTAAGCTGCAGATTCAAGACCGCAGCGGCGCGGGGGTCGACGCTCTGCGTGAGGTGACCAACAAGGTGGTGGCCAAGGCCAATGCGGAAGAAGGCATGGTGCAGGTTTTTTCCAACTTCAAAACTTCGACCCCGCAGATCTACGCCGATGTTGACCGCACCAAGGTGCAGATGCTGAACGTGCCTATCAATAACGTGTTTGAGGCGTTGCAGATTTACCTGGGTTCCTCTTACGTCAACGACTTCAACTATCTGGGCCGCACCTACCGTGTAACGGCGCAGGCCGAATCTGAATTCCGCGACGAATCAACAGACATCGCCCGCCTGCGGACACGCAGTAATACGGGCGCCATCGTGCCGCTCGGCTCGCTGGTGACCATTCGCGAAACCACAGCGCCCAGCCGTGTGGTGCGGTACAACCTGTATCCTGCGGCGGATGTTAACGGTTCGACCCTGCCGGGATATAGCAGCGGGCAGGCGATGGCGGCGATGGAGCGTATTGCCGATGAAACCTTGCCGCCAGGCTTTGGATATGAATGGACGGACCTGTCTTATCAGGAGAAGGCCGCGGGCAATACGGCGTTGTACATTTTTCCGCTGTGTGTGCTGTTCGTCTTCCTGGCATTGTCGGCGCAGTACGAAAGCTGGTTGCTGCCGCTGGCGGTGATTCTGATTGTGCCGATGTGCCTGCTGTTCGCCATCTTGGGTGTGTGGCTGCGTGGCATGGATAACAATATTCTGACGCAGATTGGTTTTATCGTGCTGGTGGGTCTGGCATGCAAGAATGCGATTCTGATTGTGGAATTCGCCAAGGCGGAAGAAGACGCCGGGCGGAACCGGTTCGAGGCAGCGGTGGAAGCATGCCGCCTGCGACTGCGGCCGATCCTGATGACCGCGTTCTCGTTTATCCTGGGCGTGATCCCGTTGCTGATCGCCACGGGCGCCGGCGCCGAGATGCGTCAGGCGCTGGGAACGGCGGTGTTCAGCGGCATGCTGGGCGTGACGATCTTTGGCCTGTTTCTGACGCCGGTCTTCTACGTGGTGCTGCGTAAGTTCAGCCCGTCGTCAAACGACACAGATGGCAACACTGACACCGCGACCGAAGGAGAGCAACCCGCAGCCCGGAGTAAACCCGCGGACATCGTCGTTGCAGAACCAGTGGACGAAACACCCGCGACGGAACACGTTGAAGATGAACCGCCGACGACGGAAGATGCTTCACCCGGCGACGCAATCGATTCAGACGATGAGTCCAATGGCGAGAAGGAAGCGTAGTTACTTTGATTTCAACCGCACCCACGACAGGTCCGGCCGCGATAGCAGTTCTTTCTTAACGGGAATCACGGCGCCGTCGTTCTTGCGTTTCAGGTACACGACGCTGCCGCTGGCACGAACGAAAGCGGCGATGATCTCGTACTTACCATCGGCGGTGCGCCAGGTGCGGTACGATAAGGATTCAGCCGGACCGGCAGCGGTGGAGCCACCGTTGCTGGCGATGGCGGGTGCGGCTGGTTCTCCACTGAAGAGCTTGGACATGCTCCAGACTTGCAGCAGTTTCTCTTTATTCTGCGACTCAATGATTGCGGCGGCCGTGCTGCGGTTACCGGAAGCCGTCATGCGGCGGACGTGCCAGGTTGCGGGCACGATCTCTTTGATCACTTCGCCCTTGGCGATGTCGTAAATGTTGATGCCTTTGTAAGACACAGCCAGTTGTTTGCCATCGCTGGAGAAGATCAGGCTGCCCACCGGGGCGCCCGTCTTCAAGCTGCTGACTATCTTCTGCGAGGCAACATCGTAGATCCGCACCAGGCCGTCTTTGAAACCCACCGCCAGACGCTTGCTATCGCGGCTGAAATCCACGGCCGTCACTAGCGATGGCAGGTCGGTCAGCTTGTATCGCATGTGTCCGTTGGCGACGTTGTCCCGTTTATTCCAGACATCGTGAATGAAAAGTTCGCGGCTGTAACCGGCCGCCGCCATCACGTCTCCATCGGGCGAAACGGTGTACGCGCCGTAGACGACGGCGTTGCCCAGGACGCGTAACGGCGACTCAACCTTCAGCATATACATGGCGTGAAAAGTGGCCGAGGATGCAAACAGAATGTCGTACCTGGGCACATACTCCATGATGCTGATCGGAATCGCCATCCGTTCGTTAACGGTCCGCTCTCCTTTGGCCGTGTTCCACTGCTGAACGTTCGAGCCTTGGCCGACGTACAGATCCGGCAGGCCGCGACTAGATTTGGCGAAGGAGAGCGCAGCGATGTTGCCGCCGGTTTCCAGCGATTTCGCCTCTTTGCCCGTAGCGGTGTCAAAGATTGTCACCTTGTCGTCCTGAATATTCGCCGCCACGTAACGTGCTGAGGGCGATATCGCAAACACCGCGCGGTTCTTTGTCACGTAGGGGAAGGAGCGGTCCGCCTTAAGTCCCGCATCCTGCTTGGGCAGTGCTGGCTCTGGCTCTGCCCTGCCAGGTGTTGATCCGGGCGTGGTGTTGCTGGCGGTATCCGCTGGCATGGGCTTGGTGGGTGTTACCGGCATGGCTGGCTTTACGGGGACCGCCGGCGCCGCTTTGTTGAGGTTCCAGGCAAGTTGTCCGGCGTTCCGCAGCGGTGTGAGATTGATCTCATCGAAGTCAAACTTCGCATTCCAGGAACCGACGGAGAACGAAGGGTCTTCTTTGATCTTGTAGAAGTTGGAGCCGTCCGGATACGGATCGGTTCCCTTGCCCTGCCAGTAGAACAGTTTGCGACCGTCCAGCGTCGCAGCAACTTCGCCCCGCCGCACGTGAACGATCAGTTCAAACGGCCGGCCTGTCTTGAACTGCGAACCATAGACGCCGTTGGGATATTTCACCTTTTTGTCCACGATGGTCCGCAGCCCGGTGACGATTTTATCGTCGCGATGCTCATTGACGACAAAGTGCAGCCGTTGGCCATCCATGACAAAACCGGCGATCAGCGTACCTTCGCCCAGTGACCGCACACCTTTGAAGGTCAGGTCATACTCAGGCGGCGCCGGCGCGGTGAGCACCACTTGCGCCGCGTTTTTCTCCTGATTCAAATAGAGTTTGCCTTTGCTCATCCGCGCGTGACCGCGGCGGGTCTGCGTCTGAATGCGGATGCGGGGCAACAGAGCGAACGAGCCATTGCCCCCCGCGGGCACGGGCTGTGCCGGCGCGGCGCCCGGGTTTCTTGTGGGCCGTCCTTGCGCGAAGACCGTGCTGGCGATTAACAGGCAGCCGCACGTAAGTGCAAAGCAACGTACATTCAACATTTTCCACCCCAGGCGAACAAGGCGTTTTCTTTCAGTCCTTCGCCTTCCCATTTAATCCGCTGGGCTGCGCAACTGCAAATGTCGCGCGATAGGCGGCATGTTAAGATTTCATGAGTTCGCGGATCGGCTCTCCGCTGGTGATGGTCGTCTCAAGTTCGCGGGGTAGGCCGGCGACCAGACGCGTTTCGGCCGGGTTGAACAGCGTCTGCATGACGGTGGCCAGCAGATGCTTTGGCAGATATTGCTGCGAAGTTGCTTCGCCGCCGTTGCGGTCGGTGCGGCCGATCACCTGCCCCATATTCAAACCACCACCGGCGACCAGCAGCGGCGTTAACCGGCCCCAATGGCCCGTGCCGCCGTTCTTGTTGTTCTTGTTGGGCGAACGTCCCATCTCGCCCGTAACGATCAGCAGAATGTCGTCGCTGAGGCCGCGATCTTCCAGATCTTGCAGAAACGCCGCCACGGCATGATCCACCTGCGGACCCAGCACCGGCATGCCCACAGGGGTGGGCGGATTGTTACCGTCGCCGTGGAAGTCCCAGCAGCCATCCACCACTGTCACAAAACCGCAACCGGCTTCGCACAGACGCCGGGCCAGCAGCATCTGTTTGCCAAGCTGATTGGTGATCCGCGACTGGTTACGCAGGTTGTTGTAATGTTTGCCGCCGCGGTGGTAATCCTCCATGCGGAACAGGCCGCTGGTGTCGTAACGGGCCACCGTGCGGGCGTCTTCCCGCGAGAGGTCAAACGCCTCTGCGATGCCGCGGGTCAGCACTTCAAAGGCCTGCACGTTCGAAGCCTGCGCACTGTGTAGTTCGCCGGTGCGGTCCAGGCCGCGTTT
Source organism: Pirellulaceae bacterium (assembly GCA_965233625.1). Classification (GTDB taxonomy): domain Bacteria; phylum Planctomycetota; class Planctomycetia; order Pirellulales; family Pirellulaceae. Next base: position 2,844,171 of record OZ247499.1, on the reverse strand, counting down.
CATCGAATCCAGTTCCGCCAGCAGCGTGCGACGGTCATCGAAACGGCCACGCGGCAGATTTAACGTCAGATCACCGGTCAGCCCTTCGCCGCCGTCGAGCAGGACTCCGCTGGAGGAGGAGCCGAGTGAGCCGGCCGCCGGATAGTTCTGCTTGATATAGCCGTAGCTGAACGGTCCTGTCGGTTCGCCCAGCTTCAGCCCCGGCTTGACCTGTTCTGGCAGCACCACCGTGTGCGTCGGCATGGCGGTGCGAGGATGATTCGCCCCTGCCAGTTTTGCAAACTGGGCGCCCATGGTCGCCTCCAGCGGGCTGTTGCCGGTCAGCACAGGCAATTGATTGTGCCCGCCATCGCCTGATGCGAAAGAACGGACGACGGAGATTTTCTTGGCCATCTGTCCGAGCTTCGGAAAGGCGCTGCCGAAGGTGATGCCTGGAAGCTGCGTTTTTACTTCGCCGATGCAGCTGCGCGTATTGGCAGGAGCCTCCATGATGGGGTTGAAGGTTTCCACCTGAGGCGGGCCGCCTTGTAGGAACAACAACACGACCGACTTACCCGTGGTGATGCTCTTTTCGCCCGCTTTCGCTTCCGCTGCCAGCAGGTTCGCCAGGGTCAATCCGCCCAGCCCCAAGCCGCCAACTTGAAGAAACGCCCGCCGGTTGAAAAGCCGCCCCGGCCGGCCCTGCTGACTTTCGCTGATAGTGAACACTTGAACGGCTCCGTTGGACATGCAGACGCGTTTGATGACACACGCATCAATATAAGCTTATCCGTCACGTGGTGCACCACCGTTTTGCAGTAATGTGAAACCGGCGCACACTTATCCGCCCGTGCGGTTGGTGTTCTGCCCTGGTGGTCTAGCTGCCCAGGCGGTGGCCGGCGGTACGCAAACGCCGCCCGTTCCTGGGAGATCGATTGCATCATTAAAGAGTAGATGGACCATCGTCTTTGCGCAAAGCGCTCATTCAACTGAACAGTTTAGATTAACACGTTTTCCAAAGCGGCGAGTGCAAATCGCACTAAGTGATAGTCATTGGACGACTTAACACCTTCGAAAATCCGCGACGCTCTGTGGCACAACAGTTGCTGCAGATGGTCCGCGTGAACATCTTTGATACTCAGAATCGATGCGCCGAGTTAACCGGGCAGTGATGTGCGCGCTAACGTGTGCACCGACAAGGCAGAACAGGTATACGGGTTGAAGTCTAGATCGAACCGTTTACTGACAACTGCAGTCAGTTTCCGATCAGCAATGAGCGGTGTCTTAGTACCGTCCGAAGTTAGATAGTAGGTATTTCCAGGAGAAGAGCATGCGTAGAACGCTTGGGCTAAGAGCCTCTGGTTTGGTTTTGGCGACTTTGTTAAGTACGGCGACTGCATTTGCGGCCCCCATTACCATCAACAACGAATACACGTTCGAACTCGATCAATTCACGGGGGCAGCCGTCACCTATTCAGACGGTCCTAACAGCGGCGTCGCGTTCGATGGCAAAGCTTGGGACAATGTTGTCGGCGACCTCCCTGGTGGTGTTGATGGTTTCACGACCGGCGAGTTAGCGGCAGGGCAAGCTGGCATGGATCCAGGTGATCAACTGTCTTTCAATTCCACCAACCCACCTGATTTTTTCCAGCTCGACTATGGCGGGGACGGACTCTTAATAGGTGGGGCGGATCAAGACACTTTCGTGATCTACGAAATATCAAGTTCCAGTAGCGGCGTCGACGAAGAAGGGACCAATTTCGAGGTCAGCTTTAACGGCGGAGCCTTCATTCCCGCTAGCGATGGAGACGCTATTAATTTCGCAACGGCTGGCGCGGAAAACGTAAATCGAATCGCGTTCGACTTGGGCAACTTCGGATTTAATCCGGGTGATGCTTTGCAGTCGGTGTTGGTGCGGAATCTTGCTACTGGTTCATCTGGCGCGACTGACCCGGACTTTATCTTTACCGCCTTAGAAGGGCCTGGAACTTTCGCCAATGCCACTCCCGTTCCGGAACCATCTAGTCTGGTCATTTTTAGTTTGCTTTTCTCCGGTGCTGGCGCTTTCGCCTGGCGACGGAGAATGCATGGCAATCGCGTTGCGTAGCAGTCGTAGTGGTTTGACGATGCAGATCATCGCGTGCTTTTCATCCTGCGTTTTGTAGTCGACATCAAGCGACCTGCCCTAAAGCGTTCGCCTCGCACAAGGCCGCTTACATCGGGTCGGTGGTGACAATATCGTAGATGCCAGGCTTCTGGTTAAGCAGGGACTGGTAACAGAGCGGCTGCTGGGTGGCCCGCAGGCTCTCGTTACGAAGCAGTGCGGGCGCCAGGACTTCGCGGCCGTACAGATGCGATTTGCGGTCGGCGGTCAGGTTGAGTTTGCGGAAGTCGAGATACGTGGGAGCATTGCCGGGGTGGTCGTAGCCCAGCAGTTTGCCTGCTGCGTTGCGGACGGGGTTAATGAACAGGCTGGTGGTCGCACAGTGTTTCTTCCTTCCGCACCAGATGGAAGTCTTCAGCGAGAGCACGCGTTCTGCATCGGAAGCGTCGAGCATCCGCGTGGGTTTGCCGCTTTCGAACCCCGGACCGGCTTCGTCGATGGCGAGGATCGCTTGCAGCTTCGCCCCTTCGTGCTGCAACTGCAACCGCGTTCCGGCAGCGCCCGCAATGTGCCCGCCCAGGCTGTGCCCGATCAGCATCGTCTGCGAGGGTTGCAGGCCAGCGTCATTCATATAGGCCGCGATTGCGTCGCCGACCGGCTGCACATGACCGATGATGCGGAAGTAGGAAGCAAGATTGTCGCCGGCGCCTTCCGACCAGTCCACCAGCACGATGTTGGCCGCGGCGCCTTTTTCAACAGCCTTGCCCGTACGGACCGCTGCCGCCACCTTTTGCATCCACGCTGCGGGTTGGACGCCGTCTTCGTGGGTGATGGCTGTATCCATGAAGCCGTGGATGATGAAGACGGTTGGTGCGTACGGATTGATTACTCCGTAGCGGTCGATTCCGCCCGCTTGCGACAGGCAGTAGAAACGCACGCGGAAAGATGTTTCACCGTGCTTAATGCGGATCGTCGCATTCGTCGGGTCGGAAGGCTCTGCCGGGAAGGCGGTGGCTTGAAGCGACAGGAAGAAGGCGACGGCGAGTGTGGCGGTGAGCAGTTGTGGCAGGACGCGGGCGGGCATGATGGCGGTTCCTGTTGCAGTGTTTCACGGCGGCCAACATCAGCCACCTCGTTCTGCAATAGGAAACGCAAGGCGCGCAACAGGAGATTCTGCGCCTCTTAAGAGGTTAGTCCGCGGCGGGATCGATTTCGCCCAGCAGTTCGCGTAAACGTCTGAGGACGCGGGACTTAGCCATGCGGACGGCGGCGGCGCTGACGCCGTGCGAGGCGGCGATGTCGCTGGTGGCGCGGCCTTCGGCAACTGCCTCGCGGAACATCTTGACGGTTTCTTCTTCAAACTCTGCACGGGCCAGTTCCAGGGCGCGCTCGTAGATCTGGCGGACCTGGCCAGATTCGGCAGGGTCGTCTTCGTCGATAGATGCCTGGTCGGCCACCAGGTCCAGCGCGTTCGTCCGGCCCGATGGTTCGCCGGCGCCGACGCACTTATCCTGCCGGCGGTAGAAGTCGGCAACACGATGCCGCACAATCACGCCCAGCCACGCCCGGAAAGACCCTGTGCGGGCGCCCGGTTTGAAGTCACCAATCCGCTGTGCCACCGAATTGAAAACATCCTGCGAGATATCATCCACATCGTTGGCCGACGCGCCGGTGCGTTCGATCCGGTAGATCACATACTGGCCATAAACGGTCCACAACCTATCCCAGCCTTCCGCCCGTGCGGGAGCGTCGGGAGATTGCACAGCGTCGATCAGAGAGTGGCGGGTAGTTCTGGCCATCGGCGTTGGAAATGATGTGGGATGCGGGGCTTGTACCGTTGTCAGTAGGTTAGATTGTATGGTTGTCGCGCAAACGAGAGAAGCTAACATGGGCTCCACCACAAGCTTGCATCGCTATTCACGCGCCACATCGCGTCCCCTCGCCCCTCCGGGGAGAGGGTAAGGGTGAGGGGGTACACCATTTGTCCCCAATCTACCGCACCGCACTCACATTCAACTTCGCAGCGATTGTCACTTCACCAAAAGAAAAACGCACACGCACGATGATTATCTTAACCATTGAGTCAACGTGTGACGAAACAGCGGCAGCGGTTGTGAATGACCAGCTTGAAACGCTGGCTTCGGTCGTCGCCTCGCAGGATGATCTGCATCAGCGGTTTCAGGGCGTTGTGCCCGAGATTGCCGCGCGGGCGCATGTGCAGCGGATTCTGCCGGTGATTGACGAAACACTCCGCAAGGCGGACGTGACGCTGCAGGATCTGGACGCTATCGCCGTGGCCAACGAACCAGGGCTTTCCGGTTCTTTGCTGATCGGCCTCGTCGCGGCGAAGACGCTGGCGCTGGCGACCGGCAAACCGCTGGTGGCGGTCAATCATCTGCAAGCGCACATCTACGCCTGCCGAATGGCGGCGGGGCGGGATGTTTTTCCGTGCGTCGGTTTCATTGTCTCGGGTGGGCATAGCAATCTGTACCGTTGCGAATCGCCCGTTGATTTCACGTATCTGGGCGGAACGATCGACGACGCGGCGGGCGAAGCCTTCGACAAAGTCGCCAGCATGCTGGGTCTGCCTTATCCGGGCGGCCCGCAGGTTTCGCGGGTGGCAAAGGATGGCGACCCGGAGAAATACGCATTCCCACGGCCGTTCCTGAAAGATCGCGACCGGCTGGATTTTAGTTTCAGTGGTCTAAAGACCGCCGTACGTTATGAGATTGCCGGGCCGGGCGCCTGCGACTTCAGCACGTTGGATCTGCCGGAACAACGCGTCGCCGATATCGCTGCCAGCTTTCAGCAGGCCGTGATTGATTGCCTGGCCGGTAAAGCGCTGCTGGCGATGGAGCAGACTGGCCTGAAGACACTCTGCGTAGGCGGCGGCGTGGCAGCCAACGGCGAATTACGCCAGCGTCTTCAACGCGACGCCGACGCCGCGGGCATCGACCTGCAGGTGGCGCCTCTTTCGCTCTGCACCGATAATGCAGTGATGGGCGCCATTGCGATTGAACGGATCAAAGCCGGCCTGTTTGAAGACCTGTCGCTGGATATCAATCCGGGTCTCGTGCGCAACTGATGCGTGAGAAGACACGTGCGACGGTGGTAGACTTTAACGGTTAGTGCGGGTCTGCCGGAAGTGCCGGAATTACGCGTTGTCAGGATATTGTGGGCCGATACTTGAACTGTGGACCGGCGGAGGCCGGCCGCGGTTTTCTCTTCGTATCGAGCATCTATGCAACTTCCCCGGCTATCCACCGTTGCCAGCATCCGTTTGCATGCAGCGCTCCTGCTACTGCTTGTGGCAGCATGTGCGCTATCCGGCTGCCAGTCGCTGCAGCAAAGTCCGGCCGGAATCGCCGAAGGCGAGATGCAACCATCGTTCCCCATCAACGCACAAGCAGAGCCACAAACGGAAGAGCCAGCAGCGGCGGACGCGTCCCCCATTCAAACCGTCAGCCACCACGAACCTGTCTCGACAGCGCCGCCGCGCATTGCCGACTTCTTTGTGCTGCCGCGGCAGCCGCTGACCTTAGACCATGCGGTGCAACTGGCGCTTAGCAACAGCACGGTGCTGAGTACGCATGGCAGCAGCATCCTGGCAACGCCCGCCGCGACGACCACGTTTGACGCCGCCGTTGCCGCGGCCGACCCCAACGCCAGCCGTCAGGCCGCGTTGTCCGCTTACGATATGCAACTGGAAGGAAGCCTGCGATACAACGGAAACGGCAATGCGTTGAGTTCCACCGGGCAGTTTGGCGTGTTCTCTCAGCCCGAGACCATGGCCAGCGCGGGCGTCGGCAAATATCTGCAAAGCGGAACGAAGGTTTCGCTCGGTGCGTTCGGTGGCTACGACCGCGATATCGCCGGCGGCGCCTACGCAGCCTACGGAGCGGAATTGCGGCACCCGCTGATGCGTGGCAGCGGCAACGAGATTAACGCCATCGCCGGGCCGCAGAACAACCCTGGCAGATATCAGGGCGTGCTGCTGGCGGAACTAGGCGAACAGGCCGCGCAACTGATGCTCGAAGGCAGCGTCCAGTCGGTCGTCCGCGAAATTGCCTTCGCCTATTGGGAACTGCATTTCGCCTATCAGCATGTCGAAGCAAAACACGGCGCCCTGGAGCATGCACGCAGCGTCTGGCGCCGGCAGCAGCAACGCACGCTGGAAGCCGCGGCGCCGGCCGATCTTGAAGCGTTGGCGTATCAGCAGTTCTTCAACGCTAAAGCGGAGCTTGATAACGCCATTGCCGGAACGCAGCCCGGCCACGCGGGCGTTTTCCAGGCTGAATTAAAACTGCGGCAACTTCTAGGACTGCCCGGCAGCGATGGCCAGTTGCTGCTGCCCGTGGCCCAACCGATCACGGCCGAAATGATCTTCAACTGGGAAGAATCCGTCGCGACCGGCCATGCCCGGCGGCTTGAACTTCGCAAGCATCAGGCAGGAATGAAACGACGCGAGCTGGAAATCAAAGCCGCCGCCAACGCCGCACTGCCGCAGGTGGATCTGGTGGCGCGGTACTCCCGGCTGGCGGATGATGGTTCGCAACGATCGGCGACTTTCAGCGAAGCGATCGATAGCTGGCACGTCGGGCTGCAGTACAGCCAGGCGCTGGGCGGCAGGCGTGAAGACGCCGCGGTGCGGCATGCAAGCCTGCAGATGCAGCGCGAAAAAGCGTTGCTTCAGCAGCAGTATCGCAGCGTGACGGCGGACCTGCGGAAAGCGTTCGTCGAACTGGATCGGGCGCATCATGTCATGCAGTCGATGGCCGCCAGCCAGCGTGCAGCCGCCACCCGTGCCACCGCCGAGCAACAACGCTACGATGCGGGCAATGCGACACTGGAAAAACTGATCGATGCGCAGAACGCCGCCACCCGCGCCAAAGTTGCACACCGCCGGGCGGTGGTCGATTACAACCTGGCGTTTCTCCGCGTGCATCTGGCACAAGGCACCCTGTTAGACGCGACCGGCGTCGCCTTCGCACCGCCAACGGCCAAGCTGCAACGCCCGGAACAGCACCGCTACGCCCAGCAGTCGCCCTCAGTCTACGCCGCCCCGGCACGGCACGCAGAACTGGCGCCCATCAAACCCGCCGCCGTACAGCGATAGGCCATTAACGCCGCGCACATTAACCCGAAGCGCAAGTTTTGAAGTTGCACACTTTGAGGCTGAAAATCACATTTAGCCTTAAATACAAGCAGGAAACACTAACTTGAAGCGCGAGTGAGGGACGCCGGAAGCTGAAGCGCACCGCCGGTTGAAGTCCACCATTTCAGGCAATTGCGGCCAAAAAACCGCGTTTTCGCCTCGACATCAAACGCCCCTCGCTCGCGCTTCGGGTTAGTGTGCAACTTCAAAAAGCGCAAGCGAGGGACGCGGGAGTTGGCAGCGTAGCGCCGGTTGAAGTCCACCAATTCAGCGAGATGTGGCCAAAAACCTCTGTTTTCGTCTCCACATCAAACGTCCCTCGCTCGCGCTTCGGGTTGGTGTGCTGCTCTTACCGTGCGTTGCCGGTTGCTACGGCGATCAGGTCGTATTCCTGGGCGCCAGCGATTTCGCAGCGTACGATGCCGCCGGTGCGGAGCTTCTTCTTGCCGCCGGTGACGTAAACCAGAGAGTCCACATCGGGGGCGTCGGCGGTTGTGCGGCCGATCCAGACATTCTTCTCACCGGGCACCGGCTGATCCAGAATCACATCCATCCGCCGCCCCAGTTGCGACTGGTTGTAGGCGAAGGCGATTTCCTGCTGCACCTGCATCAACCGCTGCTGACGGCTGGCCATTTCATCCGCATCGATGTGGCCATCCAGCTTGGCGGCTGGTGTATCGGGCTCGAGTGAGTAGGTGAAGACACCCAGCCGCTCGAACTTCTGCTCGCGGACGAATTCGACCAGTTCTTCAAACTGCTCTTCGGTTTCGCCGGGGAAGCCCGTGATCATGGTTGTCCGCAGTGCGATGCCCGGAATCTTACTGCGGATGCTGGTCAGCAGCGATTCTGTTTCCTCTCGCGTGACGCGCCGCGACATCCGCCTAAGCATCTTGTTGTTGATGTGCTGCAACGGGATATCGATATAAGGCACAATCCGCTTGCTGCTGGCGATGGTTTCCAGCAGAGCATCGTCGATGTACATCGGATAGAAGTACATTAGCCGGATCCAGTCGATGCCCTCCACCTGGTCAAGCTCTTGCAGCAGCTCTTTCAACCGCGGCTCGCCATACAGATCGATGCCATAGAAGGTTGTGTCCTGGGCGACGATAATCAGTTCGCGGACGCCGCTGGCAGCCAGTTCTTTCGCCTCAGCGATGACTTCTTCAATGGGCTTGGTGGCATGTTTGCCGCGCATCTTGGGGATCGCGCAGAACGTGCACAGCCGGTCGCAGCCTTCCGAGATCTTCAGATAGGCGAAATGCTGCGGCGTGATCCGCAGCCGGCTGTTGTCGGGCAGTGCACGGATCGGCGCCGGTTTGAACACGCTGCGTTGCTCTTCCATCCGGCCTACCAGCCGGTCAGCCACTTTGGTGACTTCTTCCCGCCCGAACACGCCGACCAATGCGTCGATCTCGGGCCGGTCTTCCAGCAGTTGTTCCTTCTGCCGCTCCGCCAGACAGCCGGAAACGATCACGCCCTTGATGCGCCCTTCGCGTTTGAGCTGAATCATCTCGTCAATACTGGCGAACGATTCGGTCCGCGCCGACTCGATAAACCCGCAGGTGTTCACCACCACAAAGTCCGAACCATCTGGCTCTGGCGTCAGCTCGTACCCGTCAAGCTGCAACAAACCCAGCATCCGCTCGCTATCGACCAGATTCTTCGGGCAGCCCAGACTCACAAAGGAATACCGTCCCTTCACTTCGGCCTGATGCGCCGCCTCGGATTGCGGTTGATTATCAACAATCGGTAGGGAATCCATGTTCAGCTCTTATCCTCTGTGCCAGTGCGTCTGGCGTCGTTGCGGGCCATCAAGTCTCGCCATAAATCAGCCAGTCCAAGCTGATTTGCCCAATAGCTTAAATAGGTGATATCAATCGTTTCCTGCTGGATCTTCAGCACGCCCAGAATGTCTCTCACGTGCTTGTCGGAATTTCCTTCCGCAAAATAGCAAAGCTTCTTTAAGATCGTATCCTCTGGACAGGCCAACCAGGCATTCAACCCGTCTGCCAGTTCTTTCTGGACTCGCCGCTCCAACCTACTTTTTTCTAGCGGAGAGTCGTCGTATACGAAGACATCCACCTTGAGCCCCGTTTTGGGCTGTAAAATGTTGAATGACTGTTTCTTTTGCACCGCAGACGTAACTGCTGGTTGGGATAAGTAAAACTCTTCGGAAGGGAAAGCCTCACAAAAACTTTCCACGTCGGAGTCCACTAATACTACGATGACGTCAATGTCGTTGGTAAACCTTGGTTCTCCGTAAAAGCTTGTCGCAATCGATCCGGCGATGAAATAGTCCAGGTCGAGTCTGTCAAAGACTGTGACCAGATAGGTGAGCAGCTCAAACTGCTCCATGAGACATCCTCCGGGCGATTTCCGCCTGTCTCTGATGGTCTGGCCAATCTGGATACTGTTGTCTCACAGCACTTGCGACCAACATTCGGGCTGACTGCCACATTTTGAAAGTTACGGCCAGCCGCTCAGCTCCTGTTTTCTGCCGCAAAACCTCAGCCATATCCTCGGAAACGGACTCCCAGCGGTTAGATTCCCAGCGATGGTTCTCGACCTGCGGTTTTTCCGGCGCCATGTCAGATGCCTCGTTACCGTTCTTTCTGGGGATCCTGTAGCGATAGATTACAACGCGTGAGTATACTGCCAATCCCGCGTTTTAAGAAGGCGCCAGCTGTTTCGTGGCTGTGATGAAGTTTGCGTGAAGGCGTTGACGGGGCAACAAATGTGACTGAGAATCCACGCGTTGCTTTCAGCCGGCATCGGAGATTCATCGCATGCACAACTCACCCAGTTTCATCAGCAGGCGTCTAGCTGCTGCGGGGCCTGTGCCATTTTCTTTGTATTGCATGGTGGCGGCGTTTGGCACTTACTTCTGCATGTATGCGTTCCGCAAGCCGTTTAGTGCGGCGACGTTTGAAGACGATGTGCTGTTTGGCATTGGCTTGAAGACGGTGCTCGTTGCGGCGCAGGTCAGCGGTTATACGCTGTCGAAATTCATTGGCATCAAAGTGGTTTCTGAGATGCCCGCCCGCTATCGCGCGGTGACCATTCTGGGGCTGATCGCTGTGGCGGAAGCCGCGTTGCTGATGTTCGCCATTTCCCCGCCGGCATGGGGCTTTGTGTGGTTGTTTATCAACGGGTTGCCGCTGGGCATGGTGTTCGGGCTGGTGCTTGGATTTCTGGAAGGCCGGAAAGTCACGGAGAGTTTGTCGGCCGCGTTATGCGCCAGCTTTATCCTGGCCAGCGGCGTGGTGAAGTCGACGGGTAAGACGCTGCTGGATGTGTATGGCGTTGGCGAATTCTGGATGCCATTTGCCACGGGGCTGATCTTTGTGCTGCCGCTGCTGCTGTTTGTCTGGATGCTCGCGCAGATTCCGCCGCCTTCGGCAGAGGACGAACATTTACGAACCAAACGCACACCGATGAGCGGTGTTCAGCGCAGGGCGTTCTTCCGGCGGCACGCGTTGGGGTTGTGCGGCCTGCTTGCCATTTACGTCTTGCTGACGATTGTCCGCAGCCTGCGTGACGATTTCGCCGTGGAAATCTGGCAGGGGATGGGCGTTTCGGACGAGCCGTCTGTGTTTGCCTGGTCGGAAACGTGGGTCATGCTGGGTGTGGTCGCCATCAACGCGTTGGCGATCTTCGAACGCAACAACCGGCGGGCCTTTCTGCTTTCGATCGGGCTGATCGGCGGCGGTTTCCTGCTGGTGCTGGGCACGCTGCTGGGGCACTGGAACGATGCGCTTTCGCCCATGATGTTCATGGTGCTGCTGGGCCTGGGCATGTACATCCCTTACGTGGCGTTTCATACCACCGTGTTTGAACGGCTCATTGCATCGTTCCGCGAACCGGGAAATATTGGCTACCTGATGTATCTGGCAGACGCGCTGGGTTACCTGGGGTATGTTGGCATGCTGATCTTCCGCAACACGGCGACCGGCGGAATCAACTTCCTGGAACTGCTCGTCTGGGTCTCGCTGGGCGTGGCGGTGGTTTCGACCGTCATCGTCACGCTGTTGTCGCTGCATTACTTCCGCACACTTCCCAGACCCGGCGCCGCCGTGCCCAATGCGGCCGTGAAGGCTGAATCCTAAGACGCTGAAAGAACTCTGTTTTGACAACCCCTAAGCATGCGGACCTGCTAGTGATTGGTGGAGGTGTTCTTGGCGCCTTTCACGCCTATCATGCCTGCCGCCGCGGATTGAAAGTCATCCTGCTGGAACGCGACGCCGCACCGCAAGGCGCCACGGTGCGCAACTTCGGACAGGTCGTGCCTTCGGGCATGACGCGTGACTGGCAGAAGCTGGGGCGGGAAAGCCTACGCATCTACAACGAAATTCAACAACAGTGCGATATCAGCCTGCGGCAGCAAGGCAGCATCTACCTGGCCTCAGACGAAGAAGAACTGACGCTGCTAGAAGAACTGCACGCCATCAACCACGCGGAAGATTATCCTTCGGAGCTATGGACGGCGCAGCAATGCCGCCAGCGTTATCCGCAGTTGCGCGAAGACTATTGCCGCGGCGGGCTGTACTTTCCGCAGGAAGTTTCCGTCAATCCCCGGCAGATGATTCATCAGCTGCACGGTTACCTGCAACAGCAGATGGGTCTGACAAGCCACTTTCAAACCGGCGTCCGCGAATTAGAAAGCAGCCGCACGGGCGTGACCGCAACTACCACCAGCGGCGAAACCTATACCGCAGAGAAAGCCGTGCTGTGTAACGGCAGCGAATTTCAGACGCTGTTGCCACAGTTATTCCACGAAAGTGATTTAACCACCGTCAAGCTGCAGATGCTGCGCCTGAAGCCCGTCGCTACGCCGCTGCCGGGCAACATCCTGACGGGGCTTTCGATCCGGCGGTACGAATCGTTTTCGCAATGCGCAAGCTGGAACGAGATCAAAGCCCGCGAACCATCCGGCGATTTCAACAAGCTGTGGGGCGTGCACATTCTGTTCAAACAGGAAGCCGATGGCGGCGTGATTCTGGGCGACTCGCACGAATACGCACCGGCGGCCGCAAGTGGCAGTCTCGGCTTCGATATCCGTAGCGATATCAACGAGCACTTTATTCACGAGGGTCAGAAGATCTTTGACCTCCCGCACTGGCAGATCGAAACCGCGTGGTGCGGCGTGTATTCACAGACATCGCACCCGTCGGGCATCTTCACCCGCACGGTGGATGAAAACCTTCACATTGTGACAGGCATCGGCGGCAAAGGAATGACCAGCAGCGCCGGTTTCGCCGCACAGCATCTTGCAGAGATTTATCATGATTAAACTTGTCGTGTTCGACATGGCTGGCACCACCGTGGACGAAGATAATGTCGTCTACAAAACCGTCCGCAAGGCCATCAACGCCGCGGGCTATTCTTTTACGCAAGAGCAGGTGCAAGCCGCCGGCGCCGGTAAAGAAAAGTCGCAGGCCATCGCCGATGTCCTCGCTTTAGACGGCCAGACGCATGCGCCGGAAGAAGTGCAGACCATCTTCGCAGAGTTTAAACAGCAACTGGCCGCAGCGTACGCGGAGCTAAACGTCCAAGAGCAACCGGGCGCCACAGAGTTGTTCGCAGCGCTGCACCAGCAGGGCGTGAAGGTGGTGCTGAACACCGGCTACGACCGGGCGACGGCGGAGAACCTGGTGCAGAAAATCGGCTGGGAAACCGGCAAGGATATCGATGGTCTGGTCACCGCCAGCGATGTTGAGAACGGCCGCCCCGCGCCGGATATGATCCGCAAAGCCATGCAACTCACCGGCGTCGAATCACCTGCCGAAGTGGCGAAAATCGGCGATTCGCAGATCGACATTGAAGAGGGAAAGAACGCCGGCTGCGGCAGCACCTTCGGCATCACCACCGGCGCCCAGACGCAGCAGCAACTCGAAGCAGCCCAACCCACCGCCGTCCTGCACAACCTGCAACAACTGCTTACCGCCATCGCCCAGTAAGGGCTGTGCCGCACCCGGTCCCGGCGGCTACCTGGGTGCGGATATTATGTTGTGGCAACAACATCATCCCTCTTCGCCCCTCTGGGCATTGGTATCTACAGAAGTTTTTTGCTCGCGCACATTAACCCGAAGCGCAAGCGAGGGGCGGTTGATTGAGTGCTTAAAACAAGGCGTTTTGGCGGACTAGCTTCGAATCAAGAGTTTTCCTGACGGGCCATTTCTGCTCAGCGCGGGACGCCCCTCGCTTGCGCTTCGGGTTAGTGTTCCGTCCTTCGAATAAAGCTCTCAAGCTACTTCACCTTATCCAGGTTTCGACTTGTGTAGATACCAATGCCCTCTGGGGAGAAGACAGGCCGAAGGCCAGATGATGGGGCGCCCGCTTGCTACTTCCAAGAAGCAACAAGAAGCTTTTGTCCGTTCGGTTCACGCTCCGCAAAGCGTTGATAAGAGACGGATTCTGAACCCCCTCACCCTAACCTCTCCCCGGAGGGGCGAGGGGACGAGATGTGGCGCCAGGAGAAGGTTCCAGTATCGTATCTGCACCCCGGCTACCTCGTAAGTTTGCTTGTTCTGCAGTACACTTTTTGTCTTGCGGGGAATATATAGTTCGGGACGACGTTAACAAGCTGGTGGGTCTGCTGTGGGAATTGTTTTATCGTTGCTGCTGATCTTCTTCTGCTGCCTAATCATCTGGCGGGCGTGCGATGGATTTGAAGTGGCGTCGGAGTATATCGGGCGGAATCTTTCTGAAGGCGTGCGCGGCGGGACAATCAATGCGATTTCCAGCTCGCTGCCTGAACTTCTCACCACGCTAATCGCGCTGTTTGTCATTGCGGACGAAACCGGCGCTGCGAATGAAGATGCGTTCTCCGTTGGCATCGGCACCACGACCGGCAGCGCGCTGTTTAACGGCATGATCATTCCGGCAGCGTGCATTCTTTCGGTCGTCGGTGTGACGGTGATGGGCGTGAAAGTTACGTCCGTAAACGTCTCCTCCAAGGTGGTGCTGCGTGACGGCTTATCGCTGATCTTCTGCGAACTGGCTTTGATCTTCTTCATCAACGGCACCACGCTGGACTGGTGGCACGGGCTGATCTTGATGGGGCTGTACATCTCGTACTTCCTGTTCATGGTGCTCTCGATGAAACGCGGCGAACGCATCGCCGAGAGCATTCCCGAGGATGAAGAAGAAGAGGAAGAAGAAGAACCACTCGGCCCCATTGCGAAAATCTTCTACTGGCTTTCGCTGGGCCCGCTGCTGGACCTCGAAGGCATGTTCGTCACTGAACACGCCAAGCAGAAGATGAAGGATGAAACGTGGAATGGCTGGCCGCTGCTGGCCGCTTCAACGGCGGTAATAGGCGTTGCCTGCTGGCTGCTGGTAGAGGGCTGCGAATGGCTTGGCTCCGGCGCCGAGCATCCGCACCTGCTGTTCGGCTATCTGGAAACACCGCCAGGACTGGGCATGCCGGTGATCTTCGTGGCCGTGATCTTCGCCTCGATGGCAACCAGTGTTCCCGACACAGTCATCTCAATCCGCGATGCCCGCGATGGTGATTACGACGATGCAGTGGCCAACGCTCTGGGCAGTAACATCTTCGACGTCTGCTTCGCGCTGGGCTTCCCGCTTTTCCTCTACACGCTGATCTTCCAGAAGCCGATTACGATGGGCGAAGAGGTCGCACATCAAAGCGCCGAACTCCGCTTCATCCTGCTGATCCTGACCATTGCAGGCTTCCTGGTCTACTACGTTGGCAAACGCACCACCGGCGCCGACGGCGTCCGCTGCGTGCAGATGAAACGCGGCAAAGCCATCCTGCTGCTACTGATCTACACCAGCTTCGCCATCTACGTCATCGCGCTGGGCTTCGACGCAGCCTGGGCCACCGCATTCTCAACGTGGCTACGGGAAACCATTCTGGTGAGAATACCGACGCTTGGTTAAGTGCCCCGGTATTCAAGAGTTACTTCCATCTGAACCGCACTGCGACGGCGCGCGTGTCTGATTCCGCGCAAAAAATTCTCCGCAAATCTGCGCGGAGGAGTTAGAATGCGCTGCGTGAATCACGTTGTCGCTTGTTCGAAAAAACGTTGCCGGGTTACCACTATGAAATTGACGAACGTAGGTGCTATCTGCCTTTTCTCATTCGCCTTGTGCTTTGCTGCCGGACCGGCGCGGGCGGACGAGGCCGCGGTGCGAGGGGCGATTGCGAAGTATGTGCAGGCGTTTAATGACAAGGATGTGTCACAGATTGGCGAGATCTGGCAGCCGGCGGGTACCTACACCGACCGCGAAACCGGCGAGAAGGTTGAGGGCCGCAAAGCGTTTCTGGCTGACATCACAGCGAGCTTCAAGGCAAACCCGAAGAGCCGTCTTGCAGGGTCCGTAGACAGCGTGCGTTTCATCACGCCCGCCGTTGCCCAGGTCCAAGGCACGACGGTGTTGAGCAAGCCTGATAGCACGCCAGCGCGTTCTGCCTACACTGCCATCCTGGTGCAGCGTGATAAGTCGTGGGTGATTGATTCCATTGAAGAGTCCGCCCTGCCACAACCGCAGGCTCCTGGGGATGCACTGCGGGAACTTGAGTGGCTGGTGGGAACCTGGGTCGATAATGGTGGCGACATTGAGGTCGAAACCAGCTTCAAACGCAGCGCCAGCGGAGCGTTTCTTCTGCGGAACTACGTCGCCAAGACGAAGGGCGAAGTGCTTCGCGAAGGGACGCAGGTGATTGGCTGGGATCCACGCGCGCGGGAAATCCGTTCCTGGTCGTTCAACTCGGACGGCTCGTTCGGTGATGGCATCTGGTCCAGGAGCGGCGCGGACTGGCTGGTGAAATCAACGCAGACGCTGGCTGACGGTCGCGCTGCTTCGGGCACTTACGTGCTTACACCACAGGGCAAAGACGCTTTGAAAATGCAGCTGATCGGGCATGCTATCGAAGGCGCCCCCCAGCCCAACCGGCCAGCCGTGAACGTCGTCCGTCAGCCGGAAGAAAACACCGCATCCGCTGCCGGAACCGACTCGGAATAGCTGTCACGAACATCAGGAAGGAAAACAAAATGTCCTACAAAAAACACGCAATTCTGATTGCCATGTTCGTGTCGGCGCCCCTGCTGCTCTACAGCGAGGCTGATGCTGGCGGCTTCCGCGGTGGTGGCGGTCGCAGTATCGGTGGCGGTGGACGTAGCCTTGGTGGCGGTGGTGGACGCAGCATGGGCGGTAGAAGCATGCCAACGGCGCGTCCAGCCGTCCGTCCCAGTGCGCCTGGTCTGGGCGGAAGCCGGCCTTCATTACCTAACACGAGCCGTCCCAGCGTCAGCCGTCCGAGTGTCAGCCGGCCAAGCGTCAGTCCACCTAATTTCAGCCGCCCGGTAAACCCGCCGAATATGAGCAGACCGTCGTTGCCTGGCTCCACGCGTCCCTCGGCGCCTGGCTTCGAACGGCCTAATATCTCACCGCCGAAACCGTTGTTCCCATCCGGTCCGAGTACCTTGCCCGCCCGGCCGGACAAACCCGGCATCGGAAAACCACCAACGACCTTGCCCGCCCGCCCGGATAGACCCGGCGGCGGCAATCTGCCGTCAACGCGGCCAAGTTTTCCCAGCTTGGGCGGTTCGAATCCTTCGCGTCCTTCAATCAACCCGCCAGCGGGTCGCCCGAGTACGTTGCCAGGCAACAGGCCAAACGCCGGAGATCTGGGCGGTTTCCTGGGCATGGATAAGCCAATCGCCCGCCCGCAGCCGGTTCGCCCTGGAACTCCTGATCGCAGACCCGGTCTGACCAATCCCGTGCAGCGGCCCAATATCGGCAACGGCAACATTGGCAACATCGGAAACGGCAACATCGGCAATGGAAACTTCAATGCCGGGCGCGGAAACACCAACATCAACATCGGGAAGATTAATGCGGGCCGGAACACGGTCATCAATAACAAACCTAGCTGGGTGAATATGAACCGCACGTCGATGGCGCGCATCAATAACACCTGGAGCGGCCAGCTCAACGGCATGAGAAACTGGAGCACCCGCTATCCCGCGCGGCCGGCCTACTGGCGCGGCTGGGGCAACAATGTCCGTGGCAGATGGTCCCACTACCACCGCCACGGCAACTGGTTCACCGCGTCGTGGTGGGGCTCGCATCGTCACCGCTGGTGCGGTTGGCACTATGGCTATGGCTTTGCCAGATATTCATGGTCGTACTGGTGGCGAAGGCCCGTTTATGCGAACTGCGTTTCCTGGTTCGGTTGGGCCTCCGCAGCCGCCTGGTCGCAGCCCATCTACTACGACTATGGCGCCGGTGGCAATGTCGTCTACCAGGACAACAGCGTCTACATCAATGGCGCCGCCGTCGCCACGGGTGACGAATTCGCCCAGTCCGCTGCCGAACTTGCCACTGTACCGCCACCAGCCACCGAGGCGGAAGCGAAAGAGGCTGAGTGGATGCCGCTGGGCACTTTCGCGGTCAGCTCCGACCAGAAAGATGTCGAGCCTAACCGGGTCGTCCAACTGGCGGTCAACAAAGCCGGCATCGTCAGCGGCACGGTCTACGACACCGCCACCGATCAGGCCACCTCGATCCAAGGCAAAGTCGATAAAGAAACCCAACGCGTCGCCATGCGTGTCGGCGAATCGGACAAGGTCATCATCGAAACCGGTCTCTACAACCTGACCCAGGACGACGTCCCACTGCTCGTCCACTTCGGCGGCGAGCGTGTTGAAAACTGGCTGCTCATCCGCCTGGAAGACACCAGCGCGGAAGATGCGCAGTAGCGTGCTGGCATTCCACATGGGCTAGACATTGGTCTGCCCATCGTGGTTTGCGGATGCGTTGTCAAAGGATGCTGTCGAGCCAATGCTCGTACCATTCAAAGAATGAGTATTCCTTAGGCGTGTCCGTTGGAATCCATTCCATTGAGAATTCGTCGTGCAAAAGTTCTGAGCCACCGAACGGGCCGTAGTACGCAGCATCACCACTAAGCATCCACACGCGTCCAGCGTTGGGACCATTAATGACTAGCACGGCGTACAGAGCACAACCGTAATTGGCGATGTTCAGTACGCCGTAGCCTTTTGGAATCGCATCCCATTCAGACATCAAGCCTTTTAGATCTTCCCATTGTTCAGATTTGGGAATTGCCAGATGGTCTGGGGAACAGCCCCCGAGAAATGGAGCGGTGAGTGGAAACGGCTTGCTGGAATGAGGGGTCACCGCATCCGCAAGCTTGCGGAAATCGAGGCTGGGCCCAACCGTAGTATCGCCGAATGTTGCGAGAAACGAGCGGTACTCATCTGGTAGGCAGATACGGTGTTCGCGCTCGAATTCCGCGATGGATGCATCGCTCATCGCAGAGGCGGTGACAAAACCATGCGAATCGTAATCCATGCATTGCGAATCGCCCGCGCTAAAGCGGTCGCGGAGAATGGCGATTTTATCGCGGAATCTATCCAGTGTCTTCGTCGTTGATGACATGGACTTTGGATCGCACAATTGCGGTGGCGGCTAGAAGCTTTTCGCGAGGTAGATATTGCACGTCCAGGCATGCGACGACTAGCTGCTGCCATGAACTTCTGACCAGAGTCACACTGCCAATCCTACGGAAACAAATGCGCTGATACGCCTACGTAAATGGCGCCGTCGGCACTGTAGTCTAGCGATTCGTCGGCGGAGAAGCCGACGGCGTAGCCGAATTCCACGCCGATGGACTGCGGGCGTGTGTGGCCGTCGCGTGCGGTGAGGGGGAAATCCATCTGGATGCCCAGCGAGAGCAGCATGACCGGGGCGCCGGAAGCTTGCCGTGTGCCGTCGGCGCTATCACTGGCCTGCGAACTTAGCCCGATGCCGATGTTCGGCCCCCAGCGCCAGTCGGGCGCCCCCAGCGCGTAGCGATCAAACAGCACGGGAAATTCTTCTTGCCAGAGAATTTCAATGAAGTTGATCGAGGGTGAGAGCGAACCGTCCTGGAAGATGTCCAGCTTGGAAGGCGACTCCCAGCCCGTATCAAAATACACGCGGGCCTTTGGTTCAAAGATCCGTAGCGTTGGAAAGATCAAGGCGGATTGCTGCGGGGGTGCTGCGCCGGCCGGTTCTTCGATCAACACGCCGCCAGCCTCAACCGGCAGCGGTGTGCCGGGCGGTGTAAGTTCGTGCTGGATCATTTCGCCTTGCGCCACTTCACGTTGCACGGCGGGCTGCGTAGCGGCGTTAAGCATTACATCAGGCGGCGAAGGTTCGAAGTAGCCGCCGGGCTGCAGCGTGTTCTCCTGCGGTGCAACGTCGAATGGCTGCCGGTGGTCAACCGGCTGAATGGCGCCCAGTCGCGGACCTGCGGAGTATTGCGCGGACTCGGGCGAGTTGAACCCGTACGTCGGTTCGCCGGGGGCATCATCGAAGCCGTACTGCGCTGCGGCGATCGTCTGCCAGCATGCCAGCAGCATCGCAGCCATCGCTGCATGTGTCGCCCGGATTTTCATCAGATTGCATCCCGCAGGAATCGTGGTTGCCCGTCAATTACATCGGTTAGGCAGGTTATGCGGGTTTAACTGAATTTTCTGAAGTTCAGCGGCCGATAGACCGGGTATGCGAATTTCCGTTCGCAAAGATAACCCGTAGCAACACGCAGGACCGCGAACCATGTGGGCCAAACGATACTTCAATCCGCAGGCGGAGGGATTTAGCTGGCGGAATGCGCATCTGCTGGCCTGTGCATCGGAACTGGTGTACGAAGACGCAGACGTGGTGGAATCGCGGGTCATGCGGAAATGGGGCTTTGACGAGTTTGAGTTCTTCGATGAAGAAGGAACCCAGGCCTTCGCCGCCTGCGCTGCTGGCGCCGTGATCGTCTGTTTCCGCGGCACTGAAACCGATGAGCTGGCGGACCTGACAGCCGACCTCGACACTTCGCTGATCGCCGGCCCCTGGGGCGGAAAGGTGCACGAAGGCTTTTACGACGCGCTGGCCAAAGTCTGGCGGCAGCTTGACAGGTTTATCGACGCCGCCCTGCTTCGCGCGAAGAAACGCTACGGCGTGGCTACGGTGTGGGCGGCCGGGCACAGCCTGGGCGGCGCGCTGGCTAATCTCTTCGCAGCCCGTCGGCTGGAACGTGATAAGCCGGTGGATGGCCTGTATACCTTCGGCCAGCCCCGCGCGGGCGACCGTGCGTTTGCGCGGAACTTTGACTTCGAGTTTAAATCGTCCGCCTTCCGCTTCGTCAACAACAACGATATCGTCACCCGCATTCCGCCGCGGGCGATGGGCTATCAGCACTGCGGATCGTTCCGCTACTTTACCGACAGCGGTCAGTTCACACGCGACATCAACTGGTGGAACGGCTTTCTCGATAGCTGGCAGGGCCGCGTGCAGGATTTCTGGGAAGGCGGCATCGACGATATCAATGACCACAGCATGACGCTTTACCGCGAGCTGATTGAAAATCAGGTTGTCTCACTGGTCAAAAAGAAAGCCGCCCAGCAACCTGCCAGCAACCAGCAGGCTGCCCACATCACGCCGCGCCGCCGGGCCGCATAATCCGCACAATCGCGCGGCGGTTTGCGATCGTTGCGGGGTGGATTAAAGTGGAATAGGATAACCAATTGATCCCTATTCCTCATGCATGGTCACTGGCTTGCCAGTTACAGCAGGAGCAACGCCTGCAATGGCTGACTTGACGGTTGAACAGTTCGTACAACGCCTCACGGACGCTGACATTGTGGACCCCCGCAGTATCGAAAACTGCTGGGCCAACTTTGGTACGCGCGACGTAACCGTCGATCAGTTCAGCAAGCTGCTCATTCAACGCGAACTGGTCACTAACTTTCAGATCGAGCGCCTGCTTGGCGGCAAACGGTTCGGCTACTTCTACGGCAAATACAAAGTTCTCTATATCGTCGGCGCCGGAACCTTCGCCCGCGTTTACCGCGGCGTACACCGCGACGATGGCACCGTCCGCGCGGTGAAGGTGCTTCGTCAGCGGCACAGCGACGATCTGAAAATGACCGAAGTCTTCCTTCGCGAAGGCGAGATGGTCAAAGAACTGAAGCATCCGAACATCGTCCCGATTTACGAAGTAGGACAGGAACGTAACACCTATTACATGGTGATGGAATTTGTCGAAGGGCAGAACCTCCGCGACTTCGTGCGGGTCCGCGGCAAGCTATCGCTGCTTGATGGCCTGCGCATCGGGCACGATCTGGTATCGGGGCTGGATTACGCTTTCAAACGTGGCGTCACGCATCGTGACCTGAAGCTTTCCAACGTGCTGCTTTCTTCCAGCGGCATCGGCAAACTGGTGGACTTTGGCCTGGCTCACGCTGATTCAGACGGAGATGGCGGCGCCGGTCGAAGTATTGACTATGCCGGTCTGGAACGCATCTCTGGCGTGCGCCGGAACGATAAACGCAGCGATATCTTCTTCGCCGGCGCGATGATTTATCACATGCTCAGCGGCAAAGCGGCCATGACCGAAACGCGTGAACGTTCGCAGCGCATGGCCGCATCGCGGTTCACAGACGTCAAACCCATCACTGAAGTCGCGCCCGAGATTCCGCACCGCGTTGCGTTGATCGTCAACCGTGCGATGGAGATCAAGCCGGAGGACCGCTATCAGACACCGGGCGAAATGCTCCGCGAACTGCGCGTGGTGATCGATGTTCTGAAAGAAAGCGGCGCCGAAGCTCTGAATGCAGCGCCAGAGCCAGAAGCCAACGGCAACACCGACGCTTCAGCTGGCCAGACGGGCATCGAGCGTGAAGGGGAAGGCCGCACGGTGATGCTGGTCGAATCCAATTCCAAAGTGCAGAATGCCTTGCGCGATGCGTTGAAGAAACGCGGCTACCGCGTGCTGGTGATCAGCGATCCACAACGCGCGATTGACTTTTTCGACACCAACCAGGAAGCCGCGGATTGTGTGATCTTCGGGCTTAGTGAACTGGGCGACGCCGCCTTGGCAGCTTACGCAACATTCGCCCGTTCTGAATTCACATCGATGATTCCCTGCATCCTGCTGATCGAAAAGAGTCAGCAGAATTTTGTGCAGAAGAATGCACCGCTGGACAAATCGCACGTTGCGATTGCCATGCCCTTCAAGATGCGTCAGTTCCGCGAAGCACTCGCGACGCTGATCCACCGCTATTACGAATCCAAGCAGATATAAGACCGATGACCGAGCCAACACGTCGCGAAAAAGTACAGGCCATGCTGGCCGACGAACCCGGCGACACCTTCCTGCGTTACGTCCTGGCCATGGAATGGCAGAAGGAAGATGAATTCGACAAAAGCATCGAAGGTTTCCGCGACCTGATGGCGGACGATCCACCTTACGTGCCCGCCTATTTCATGCTCGGGCAACTCTACGCCCGCCTGGGCGAAGTCAATCCTGCCCGCACCGTTCTCCGCGACGGCATCGAACACGCCCGCACCCAAGGCGACACCCACGCCGCCAGCGAAATGAGCGAATTCCTCGCCGGCCTAGGTGAACTAGGCGAGTAACAAGTAGGGCAGGCGCCTGCCTGCCGGATGCAAGACGATGACGCAGAGTAGCCGTAGGGCAGGTGCCTGCCTGCCGGATGCAAGACGACGCCTCATGCTGGCCGTGACAATCTAAATCCTGGGTTAAAACCGGCAAATTCATCATGCCAAACTACCGCCGCGCTGCTATCCCCGGCGGAACATTTTTCTTCACGGTGGTTACGTATCAGCGACGGGAACTATTTCACATGCCCCGCAACCGCCAACTACTTGGCCATGCGATACGCAAGTGTAAGAGAGAGTGGCCATTTCACGTAAACGCCATTGTCCTCCTGCCTGACCACTTGCACGCCATCTGGACATTACCAGACGGCGACAAAAAGTTCGCCGCGCGTTGGAGCATCATCAAGAAATACTTCACGCAACAATTCCTGGCGGCAGGTGGTGTTGAAGCAGAAGTTCCAGAGGGTGCAACGCGCGAGCGGCGGCGTGGAATCTGGCAGCGTCGTTTCTGGGAACACGCCATCGAAGATGAAGATGACTTCCAGCGGCACTTCGACTACATTCACTTCAATCCAGTCAGACACGGTCTGGCAGAATGCCCTGGCGAATGGGAGGCGTCGAGTTTCCATCGCTATGTAAAGGCGGGCGTTTATTCAGAGGATTGGGCATGTGGCGATCAACCGCCTTTGGATCTTGCAACGGCCTCGGATGATTATGGCGAGCCTCTGTAGCAACGGCGGCAGGCAGGCGCCTGCCCTACATTGTGTTTCCCCACCCGCCGCCGCCGGGTGTTTCTATTTGCAGGATGTCGCCGGGTTGCACTTGCAGTGCGGCGCAGTGGGGTAGTTCTTCGACGCTGCCGTCGTGGCGTTCTATCTGGTTGCGGCCGGCGCTGCCGGATTCGCCACCGGCTTTGCCGTAGGGCTGGGTGGTGCGGCGGCTGGTTAACAGGGAGACTTCCAGCGGCGCGGTGAACCGTATCCGGCGCACCACCCCGTCGCCGCCGGCGTGCTGACCGGCGCCGCCTGATCCGTGGCGGATAGAGAACTGTTGCACCTGGGCGGGGAATCGTTGTTCCAGAACCTCTGCGTCCGTCAGCCGGGTGTTGGTCATGTGCGTCTGCACCGCAGAGGCGCCGGGGGAAGTGGCCGTTGCGCCGGCGCCGCCGCAGATGGTTTCGTAATAGCCGAGCGATGCGTCGCCGAACAGCAGGTTGTTCATCGTTCCCTGGCTGGCCGCCGCCACATCCAGCGCTCCCAGCAGAACGTCCACCACGCGCTGCGATGTTTCAACATTGCCCGCTACAACCGCGGGGCAATCCGCTGCTGAGGGCCGCGCGGGGGGATTCAGCAGGCACACCGGCAGCACAATTTCCACCGGCGCCAGCACGCCTTGATTGAGCGGAATGTCTTTGTCGATCAGGCAGCGCAGGCAGTACATCACGGCGGCTTTTACAATCGCGGAGTTCGCGTTGAAGTTGCCGGGCTGCACATCGCTGGTTCCCGTGAAATCAATTACTGCGGCGTCACCTTGGATGGTCACGGCCACGGCGATCTTCGCACCGTCGTCCAAGGTGGATGCGAACTCGCGACGGCCATCGGGAAGTGCACGCAGCGCCGCGCGGACGCTGTGTTCGGCAGCCGACTGAATATGTTGCATGTAAGCATGGACGACCGGCAGCGTGTACTTTTCGACAAGCTGCAACAGGTCCGCAGCGCCCTGCTGATTCGCCGCGGTCTGCGCCGCGATATCGGCCAGGTTGAGATCCGGGCTCCGCGAAGGGTATTCGCCGGATGTGAGCAGTTGCCGCAACGCATCCTCACGCGAAGAACCGGCGTCCACCAGTTTGAAATTGCGGATCAGCACGCCCTCTTCCGCCAGCGTGCGTGAAAATGGCGGCATGGAGCCAGGTGTCTTGCCACCGATCTCCGCATGATGCGCACGACTCGCGGTGAAGAAGAGCAACTGCTCGCCGGTCGTGTCGAACACGGGCGTCACCACGGTGACATCGGGAAGATGCGAGCCGCCGCGGTATGGATCGTTCGAGACGAAAACATCGCCCGCCTGAATTGCCGGGTTATCGGCCAGCGTGCACTTCACCGCTTCACTCATGGCGCCCAGGTGCACGGGGATATGCGGCGCATTAACCACCAGGTCACCCTGCGGCGTGAAGATTGCACAACTGAAATCCAGCCGTTCTTTTACGTTCACACTACTGGCGGAATTCTGCAGGCGGTTGCCCATCTGCGTGGCTATCGCGGCGAAGCGGTTGTTGAACAGTTCCAGCAGCACCGGGTCGGCCTTGTCATGGCTGGCGGTGTCCGTGAGTGTCTTACTGCCATCATGAGTCAGGAGCAGTTCACCGCCGGAAAGTACCTCGGCGGTCCAGCCCGGATCAATGACCGTTGTGGCTGTCTGTTCCAGCAGCAATGCCGGGCCGGTCAGAATGTCGCCTGGCTGCAAGTCGCTGCGTTTGAAACTGCCACACGATTCTTCGCTGCCTGCGAAGTGCACCGTAGCGATGTCTTCCGCATCTCTCTGCGTGAGCGTGCGTTGCTGCGTGCAGCGGGTTGAGCTTGCTGGCTGCTGCTGGGCGGCGCCGGCGGCTTCGATGCGGGCGGCGACAATTTCGATGGGCCGGTCGCGCTGCTCATAGCCATACAGCCGCCGGTGGGCTTTGTGATAAGCGGTGTAGTAATCGCCATCGTCCGGCTCCTGGATATTCAGGAAGGCGTCCAGTCCGGCGTATCGCAAGTCCAGAGAACGCGTGATCTGCACGCCGGATGCGGCCGCGCCTTGTGCGACAACTTCGCCCGTTGCCTGCTGCTGCATCTGCTGCATGGCGGCGGCAACGTCTTGTTCTGCAGCTGCGGACTGCACCTGATAAATGCCGGTCACTTTCTGCGCTGCGGTCTTCGCCATGCCAATGCCATAGGCGCTGAGAATGCCCGCATCGGGATGGTTCAGTATCTCCCGGCAGCCGAGGATTTCCGCCACCGCGCACGCATGCTGCCCGGCAGCGCCGCCGAACGCAACCAGCAGGTAATCGCGGACGTCGTAACCCTGCGCGACCGAAACGCTGCGGATGGCTTCCGCCATGTTCGCATTAGCAATATTCAGCAAGCCATTGGCCAGTTCAACCGCTGTATAGTCCGGCGCGGAAGCCGCTTGCATCTGCTGCTGCAACTGCTGCAACCGGGCTTCAACGGGCTGCCGGTGAAGCGGAAAGGGGAACTGCCCGGCAGGTAACCGGCCTAGATAGAAATTCAAATCCGTCACGGTCAGCGGCCCGCCACGACCATAACACGCCGGTCCCGGATTGGCGCCGGCGGATTCAGGGCCAACGGTCAGCCGGACGCCATCAAACGCACAGATCGAACCGCCGCCCGCTGCCACGGTTTCAATCGCCAGCATTGGCGCCGAGACGCGGACGCCGGCCTTGGTGTTTTCAAATCGCATGTCGCACTTACCATCAAACCGCGACACGTCCGTGCTGGTGCCGCCCATATCAAAGCCGATGGCGCGGTTGAAGCCTGCTGCCTGCGCCGCGAGCGAAAACCCGGTCACGCCGCCTGCCGGTCCGGACAGAATGCTATCGCGACCGCGGAAGGCATCTGCCGTGGTCAGTGTTCCTGCGGACGTCATTAGTCGCAGATCGCTGCCGGGCAGCCGCTCTCTTAAATCGGCGACGTAGCTCCGCAGCACGGGGTTGAGATACGCGTCGGCGACCGTTGTATCGCCGCGTGACACCAGTTTGACCAGCGGCGAAATGCGGCTGGAAACGCTGATCTCTGTGAAGCCAGCTTCGCGGGCGATTGCCTCGAGACGCTCCTCGTGCTGCGAGCTGGCGTACGCATTCAAAAGGCAAATGGCGAGCGATTCGATACCGGCCTGTTGCAGCGATTCCAATTCCCGGCGGGCGGAAGATTCATCGAGCGGCGTCTGCACCTGCCCCTTGGCGTCGATGCGTTCTGCCACTTCGACAACGGTTTCAAACAACGGCGCAGGCTTTTGAATATCCAGCTTGAACAGATGCGGCCGGTCCTGATTGCCGATGAGCAGCACGTCGCCAAAGCCGGCCGTTGTCATCAGCGCGGTCCGCGCTCCTTGCCTTGTGATCAGCGCGTTGGTGCCGCGCGTTGTTCCCAGCCGCATGTCGCACGGCGGTATCGTCTGGTCCAGCCGCAGTCCCATCAGGCTGCGGACGGCGAGCACGGGCGCCACTTCGCCGCCGACCAGTTCAATTGCCGCCCCGGGAACGTCGTCGCCCGGCAACGCGTTGGCCAGTTGCAGCTCGCAGCCTTCGTCCGCAGTGACAGACTTTGTCACCTGCGATGTAGCCACAAGGGCGCCGCCGGGGTCCATCAGTCGCAGTTCATATCCCGCGTAAAAGTCTTCGCAAGGCAGCGATAAGGCGCACACAATGCGCGATGCATCTGAACCCGGCGCCGCCACCGCCTTCACAACGCCGGAGCTAAGGACTTTGCATTTCCGCAGCGACTGGCCTGGCGGCCGCGCGACGCAGTCGGTGAAGGTGCCGCCGGCGTCAATCCAGAATTGCCAGCGCTGTTTTTCAGATGTTGGCGTCGCCATGCCGCTGCTTGCTTAAGTAGATTGACTACCGCTAATTGCCGGGCTGCATCACTTATAAGCCGTAGGTCAGGCGCCTGCCTGACAGCGCGAAGGTCTATCTCAACCACTGTCAGGCAGGCGCCTGACCTACGGGGATGAGGCGGGCGCCCGCCCCTATCCAGCGCTTAAAGTAGCAGAGAGAGCGGCGTCGGGCGACCGTAGAAGTAGCCTTGTGCGAACTGAAAGCCGAGGTCGATACAGGCAGCAGCTTCACCGGCGGTTTCAACACCTTCCGCCAGAGGCTTCACGCCCAGTTGCAGCACCATGTTTACCAGAGACGCAACAAGGCTGTGCTTGGGCGATGTGGTGTCATCGATACCGCGGATCAGCTTGATATCAAACTTCAGATAGTCGGGCGGCACATCCGCCAGTTCATCCAGCCGTGCCTGCCCCGCACCGAAGTCATCGTAGGCCAGTCCCATGCTCAGCGTATTCAGGTGGTCACGCAACTGACGCATTTCCGCAACACTGGTAATAGCGCCTTCGTGCAATTCAATAACCAGGCGTAGTGACGGCGCCTTCTGGCGGAGTTCGGTCAGCGAATCCAGGAACCGCGTTTTGCCAATTTCTTTCGGATGCGTATTCATAAAAATCTCACCGGGCGAAGCGAGTTTGCCGGCGCCTGCTGCCCCTTCCACGCGGAGCATCTCGCTTAGTCCCACTTCCTGTTCCAGCTGCGCGGCGGTGGAGAACATCAGGCCGGGGTGCTCCAGGCCGCTAAGGCTGGAACGCGCCAGCATCTCGTAGCCGCAGCCGGCGCCGGTGGCAAGTTTGATGATTGGTTGAAAGTTGGGCAGCAATCCGTTGGCGTTCATCAGCGAATCGAACTGAATCAGTGCCTGTGCCCAGGGTTGGGCGCCTTCTTCCTGCGTGGCGCAATGTTCTTCTGGATCTTCGCAGGTGACGCGGAAGATTGCATTGGCAAACTGCAACACGTCGCCTGTTTTCAACTGGGCGTGCTGCACACGCTGACCGTTGACATGCGTACCGTTGGTGCTGCCTAGATCGTGAACCACCGGGCCGTCCGGACCCATACGCAGTTCCGCATGACGCTTGGAGACGGAAGAATCTGCAATGGCCAGCACGGCGCTGGAAACGCGTCCGACGGTGACAGGAATCTCCGTCAACACAGTCACGCGCGGCGCGGCGCCGTCGCTTCGCAACTCTGCAAGCTTCCAGATCTTCTGCGCAGTTCCGGCGGCCGGGGCCATGGTTTCAAACTGGTTCATGATGTCTCTCTTTGTGGCTCAATGGTCTGTACCAGACAGCCCGGTCCGCAGGGCAGATCGATTTCGCGGACGCTGCTTTCGATGTGGGGATCTTGAAGAATGCCGGCGACAACCGGGTCGCCGTACGCTTGTTCGGTAATCGCAATACCGCCACCCGCCTGGCTGACCAGGGCGACGGCGGTGCGGGCAGTTGCGCCAAAGTAATCCAGGCGGTCGTTCACGCTGGCAATCAGCGACGGGCCGCGGTGAATGGCAATGTTCAACCGAAGACCCGCGGTTTCCGGGTTGTCAGCAATTGCCGTACGCATCCGCAACGCCGCAGAAACAGCGTCAGCCGCGTCTTCGAAGGCTGCCATTAACCCTTCGCCCTGCGTCTTCACCACGGCGCCACGTCCGCGGCGCACTTCGCCATCCAGCACGGTCAGATGCTGGCGGATGCGGCCATAGGCGTCGGCATCGCCAAGTTCGTTGTATAAGTCGTCGGCGTTTTCTACACCGGTCACCAGCAGCGTGATCTGTCCGACCGACATCAGCCGCCCGGAATCCAGCACCTGGCCGGGGAACAGTTCGCGGAAACGTGGTAGCGCCGAAGCAGCGGCAGCAGTAATCACATCCTGCCGCGGAATGGTGTTTTCGATGCGGACGACCTGCAGATAGTCAAAAGCGTTGGTCAGCGTCAGCATCTGACCGCCAGCACGCAGCACTGGACTGAAACGCGGATCGAGCGCCGGTTCCAGCTTCAACTCACAACGCGACGGCGCGGCCGATGCCTGGACGTGTACGGGCACCGCTTTGGGCAGTCCCGGACCCCGCAGCAGATATTCACCGCAAGGCAGCGATAGCTCTAACGGGAAGACTTCACCCGGCTGCAAACGGATCTGGGCCACCACATGCGGAAGATGAAACGGCCCGCCGGCACAGTAGGTTGCGGTGTTGATATCGCGAAGGTCGCTGGGAACGCGGAACACCATCTCGATGGCGTTACCGGCGTCCGACTCGAAGTCGAGGTTGCATGCTTCGCAATGTGCGTGGCTGGTCAGCTCTTTTAACGAATCGCAACTGCTGGAAGCCACGCGGCACACGGGGCAAAGAATGTCCCACTCAAGCGAAAGCAATCCCTCGCTGGCGGCGACCAGGCAGGCATCCGTCACCACGTCTTGCGATTCCTTCAACCGGGTCGCCAGTGCGATGGGCCGGATCTTCATCACTTCGTGCGAAGATGCTTTCTCAATGAACTCCGCCAGTTTGTTGGCCAGCTCTAACCGGACGCCGCGCGACGACACTTTGGCGGTTCGCAGTTCAAGGCGTTTCTGCCTTGCCTTGGTAAGAGCAGCCGGTGTTTCAAACGGGTCTGCATACGCCTCTGCCTGCTGGCCGTTGTTGAGTGTCTGATCGATACGGCGGTAGACCTTATCCAGCGCCCGCCGCGCTTTTCCACCGCCTTCGATGTTGGCCAGTACGCGTCCCAGCACATTCTGCGGGGCGATGCGGATAGTGTGTTTCAGCAGCGTTCCGCCCGCGGCGCCGGGCTGAAGCTCGACGACGTTCATGAACCATTTGAAAGGGCCGCCTTCAAACTCGCGGAGCACGCCCATCCGGCGGCCTTCGATCCATTCAAACGGATTCTCCTGCCAGCGTATTTTGATGCCCGCCAGTTTTATTTCACCGTATCGTAGAGAGGCTTTCGTGCCGTCAGGGTTTTCCGTGGGTCTGGTGGAATACTCAACCGCAGGCAGACCCATCGCCCGGTTCACGCGGTTGGTGTCGGAAACCAGCGGCCAGAGTTCCTCCGGCGAAGAATCCAGTTGCCACTCGTAGGTGCGTTCAAAGAGCCGGCTGGCGTCGTGGTCGGGCAGCTGCGGATGCTGCTCAGCCGGCGAAGTGTCTCCGCGGAGCAGTTTTTCTAACGTGGTCAGCAGATGTGCGGCATCGGTGAAACGATCTTCAGGCCGTTTCGCCAAGGCGCGGGCGACGATGTTGCTGGCTGCATCGCTGACATGCGGATTCACCTGGCTGACGACGGGCGGCGCCTCGAAGCAATGCATGGCGGCCAGCTTCATCGAATCGTCCGCAGTAAACGGCGGACGGCCCGTCAGCATCTGAAACAGCGTTACGCCCAGCGCGTAGATATCGGACTGCGGGCAGATTTCGCCCTGCGCTTTGCACTGTTCCGGCGCCATGTAAAGCGGCGTACCAATGACGGACCCCGCCTGCGTGACGGCCAGCGACTCGGACTGATCGATGTGCCGGGCAATGCCAAAGTCAGAGAGTTTGACTTGTGGCTCTTCGCCATCGGACTGTCGTGCCAGCAGGATGTTGTCGGGCTTAATATCGCGATGCACGATGCCCTGCTGATGGGCGTCCACCAAGGCGCGCGCCACGTCGGCAGCAATGTTCAGCGCCCGCTGTTCGTCCAGGATCTCTTCGTAGGCCAGTAGTTTTTTAAGGTCCGAGCCATCAACGAATTCAAGAACCAGATAGTTCCGTCCATCAACCTCGTTGACCTCAATCAGATTGGTCACGTAAGGATTGTTCACCGCGGCCAGCAGGCGGGCTTCTTTCTGGAAGCGGCGCAGGGCGTTCGGTTTCAAGGACATCGCGTTATTGAGCAGCTTGACGGCGACCGTTTCGCCCGTGCCCACATCTTCCGCTTTATAGACGGTGCCCATGCCGCCTTGCCCAAGAGTCGCCGTCAGGCGGTAACGCCCCAAAATGTCGCCTGGGCCAACGGGCTTCTCATATTCGCCGGCGGGATCTAACGCGTTGAGCTGGCGGATGGCAGTGTTCTGGTCTTCCAGGCCAAGCGGCTGTAGTAAAGCAGGGCCCTGCCTTTCCGCCGTGGCGGCGTCCTCGTCGAAGTCCACCGGAACGATCTGCGAAACGGGCGTTTCCGCCGTTGCACCTTCTTCATCGAAGCCGGTCGCTGAGCCATCTGGTAGGGGCGTCACGACCGGCGCCACCGGCGTTTCAGCGGTGGTGTCGTCCTCGTCGAAACCGGGCGAACCAGGCAGCGTTGGCGACCCGGTACCGGGCGGTATGACTTGCGATTCTGTAAAGCTTGCCAGCAGTTCTTCAAATTCAGTTGCTAACGGTGTCGCCGCGTCGGAGGCTGTGGGCGTCGTGCGAAGCAACTGGAGCAACGCGACGGCATGACGTGGCGATTGCGACCGCAACCAGCTAACCACTTCTTCACTGCCCAGCAGTTCGTGAAGCAGCTGAGCCAGGCAACGCACATCGCCAGACTCGCTGGCGGATTCGATCTGCAGTGGATCTTTGTACTGTCCCGCATCAATCCTTGTGAAGTCGATGACCGCGCGACCATCTTCTACGTGCACGGCGCCGGCGTGCAGCCCGCCGTGAAAGATTGAAAGCCGGTGTGCCGCTGCAATTGCTCCGGCAATGCCACGCGCAACCCACAGCAGCTTGCCGGGTTGCAACGATTCTTCCGCTTGCAGCCAGGCGGGTAACGTCTGCCCGCTGCAATAATCGACCACAAAGAACGGCCCGTCGTTTTGCAACGAAGTGTGACGGAGTGTCAGACAACTTGCATGCGTCAGCAGGTCGGCCAGCTTCAATCGCGATGTAAAGTCCGCTTCTGCAGACGCGAACCGCGTGGGCTTAAACCGTCTAAGACTTACAGCATCGCCGTTCAACGTATCCAGCGCGACGTACGAAACAGCGTCGAGCCCGGCCGACTGTGGTTTAAGCACGCGATAGCGTTCACACAACGCAAGCTCAACGTCCTGCGGCGTAACGGATGCCGTGCGAGTATTCGAATTCATCCAGAAGCTTTCGTCAGTTGTCGGCGTCTATCGCCAGGGATCGACTGTGAAAGCATTGGTCAGAAATACTAGTTGGCAACTGCAAGACGTTGATCTGCGGCAACGGAACATCCGTATAATCGTTTTCTGCGGCGGCTGTAACGGTCGTACCACCTTATACAAAACAATTGAGGTAAGACCTGCCTTTACTGCCTTAGATCAACCGTAAATGTCGGAGAGCTTGCCACAGGAAGTACGGGCGATGTGGCGCCGCGACGTGCGCGGTAGGCGCTGCTCCACGGATACCACTGAATCCCCAGGAATGCATCCACGGCCCCGGTATCTGCGGGCAGAACCAGATTCGCTTCGCCGTATAACGCCAGGTGATCGTTCAAAGGCGCGAGGAAATCAGCCCCCAGGATCAGGTCGTCATCCGACGCCTGCGAACGGCCCGTCACTGGGTTATCTTCGCCGTGGCCCTCTCCGGCGCCGATCCAGAACGTGGTCTGCGTGCCGCTTTGCCAGAACTGACGGATGTACACCGTACCCATGTCGATAGGCTTCAGCGTGACCGGCGTGGCGCCGAAATTCCCTTGATCTTCCAGGCTGGAGATGTTCAGCGTGAAGCCAATTTCTGTCTGCGGCGCTAGCTGGTACGCCGTGCGGAACCGCCATTGTGAAAGCACAAATGTGTCGAAAGACGATTCGATCAGCACATCGTAGGCCACTTCCCAGGAGAAGCCGTTATCCATCCGCTGATACAGCCCGATGGTGTTAAAGTTCTGCTGCCGGTCTTCTGCCTCGCCCACCAGTTCGTACACGCGGACCGCGTTTTCAGTGAAGACCAATGAGCTGCCCAGGTGCAGCCCCAGCCCGTATTCCGGCGCCAGCGGCACACCTGTATCCACGGCGAACCGCGGCCCGATGTTAGCGTTCACGCCAAAATCCTGCGGCTGTTTAGAACCGTCCAGGCCTGCGAACAGACTCAAATTCTCCTGCCATCCTGGCCGGGCGCAGCACTGTGCGCGGAATTCAGGAGCCTCACCAGGCAACGACTCGAAGAAGGCATCGCTTTCAAACAACGGATAACCCGTTGTGGTCTGTGGACCTGGCAGAAGTGTTTCCGCTTGCGAGGTGCCCGCTGCCAGCAGCAGCAAAAGAAAAGTAAAACGGAATGCGCGTGTATTGGTCATCAGCCCCTGCTCCTTCCTTGTTGCGGGAAATAACAGTTCTCCTATCGTCCGCTGATTCTGCGCGTGGTCAAATCAGTTTGCTCCTGCGGGGAATACGCGGCAGAGCGCGGGCCGGTATTTCCACCCGTGCTAATTGTGCAGCAGCGCAACCGCGAACGATGCGAAACCGTGTATTCAATGGCGGACATCAAACGCCATACGACTGGCCCAGCGTCCCAGGATAGGACGATCAGAGGACACGGAACATCCTGCACTGCCGGCAGATTCCGTGTATGCAACAAGACCGGCAGATGTTTAAGAAGTCTGCCGGCCAGATGCGTTCCGCAGTCGACCCGCGGAACGCAGCGAACCGCGGTTAGCCAGCGACAATTGCCAGCTTCGCGCGGGCTTCTTCCATCTGCTTATCGCGGGCGGCGAAATCTTCGTCCGTGGTGGGCGTCATGGTTTCAGCTTCTTTGAGCTGAGCGCGGACGGCTTCCACGTCGATCTCATCGGCCTTGGTCAGGCTGCTGGTGAGAAGCGATACAACATCGTTGGCAACCTGAATAAAGCCGCCGTCGATAAAGAACTTGTGCGTTTCGCCCTGCGAGGTGATGCGCAGTTCGCCGCAGCCTAGCCGGCCGATCATGGGGCTATGCAACGGTGCGATGCCAATCTCGCCGTCGTAAAGCGTTACGGCGAGGAATTCGGCTTTGGTTTCCAGTGCGGTTTCTTCGGGCGTAACTACACTGCATACGAGCTCAGCCATGCGTTACTTTCCCTTCGCCATCTTCTTGGCTTGTTCTTCGGCCTGTTCGATGGGGCCAACATACATGAACGCGTCTTCGGGCAGGTGATCCCACTTACCGTCGCAGATTTCTTCAAAGCTGCGGATGGTGTCTTCCATGGTGGTGATTTCACCCGGCTTGCCAGTAAACACTTCCGCCACAATAAACGGCTGCGACAGGAAGCGTTCGATACGGCGGGCGCGATGCACGACCAGTTTGTCTGCTTCGCTGAGTTCGTCCACACCCAGAATCGCGATAATGTCCTGCAGTTCGCGGTAACGCTGCAGGGTGGTCTGGACGCGGCGGGCGATGTTGTAGTGACGGTCGCCCACATACTGCGGATCGAGAATACGACTCGAAGAAGCCAGCGGGTCGATCGCCGGGTAAATACCTTTTTCCGAAATCGAACGTTCCAGATAGATAAACGCATCCAGCTGGCCGAACGCCGTGGCAGGAGCCGGGTCGGTCGGATCATCCGCCGGAACGTAAACGGCTTGCACCGAGGTAATAGCACCCTTGTCCGTCGAAGCAATACGCTCCTGCAAGGCGCCCATTTCTGTGGCCAGCGTGGGCTGGTAACCCACAGCAGATGGCATACGACCCAGCAGCGCGGACACTTCACTACCCGCCTGCGAGAAGCGGAAGATGTTGTCCACAAACAGCAGCGTATCTTTACCGGTGGTATCGCGGAAGTGTTCCGCCATAGTCAGGGCCGAAAGTGCAACACGCAGACGGGCGCCTGGTGGCTCGTTCATCTGGCCGAACACCATACATGTCTGTTCGATAACACTGCGGCCGGTGTCGCCAATCTTGGCTTCTTTCATTTCCCGCCACAGGTCCGTACCTTCACGCGTACGCTCACCCACACCGGCAAACACGGAGTAACCACCGTGGCTACTGGCGATACGGGCAATAAGCTCTGTCAGAATAACCGTCTTACCCAGACCGGCGCCGCCGAACAGCCCGGCCTTACCACCGCGGACAAACGGGGTCAGAAGGTCAACCACCTTAATGCCCGTCTCGAACAGTTCGGTACTGGTCGAAAGCTCGGAAAGAGCCGGGGCGGGACGGTGAATCGAGCGTTTCTCTTCAGCGTTGACCGGGCCAGCCGCGTCAACCGGTTCGCCCAGCATGTTAAACACGCGGCCCAGTGTGGCATCGCCTACGGGCACCTGCACCGGGGCGCCGGTGTCGATACATTCCTGCCCGCGGATCAGGCCGTCGGTGCTACCCAGCGCCACACAACGCACGCGGCCGCCGCCGAGGTGGTTCTGCACCTCACCGGTCAGGTCGATGCTGATGCCTTTGTGCTCCGACTGCACTTTGATTGCGTTAAAAATCTCAGGCAGTTTGTCTTCGGGAAATTCCGCATCAAAGGTCGAACCGATGATCTGCGTGATATGTCCGATGTTCTGGCCGGTAGCGGTCGCCATAGTTAGTTCCGCGGTTATCTGGTGAATGGAATTTGCTTCGCCCCGGCCCGGTTATGCGATGGCGGGGGCGGATGAATCAGTGAGTTAGTTTTCGAGTGCTTCAACGCCGCCGATGATTTCCATAATCTCGCCGGTAATCTGCGACTGACGGGCGCGGTTGTAGGTCATCGAAAGCTGTTTGATAATATCGCCGGCGTTCTCCGTCGCCGCCTTCATCGCCACCATGCGCGACACCTGCTCGCTGACGGCCGCATCAAGGAAGCACTTAAAGAGCTTCACGCGGAAACTCATCGGCACGACCTCTTCAAGGATGCTCTCCGCCGAAGGGAGGAATTCGTACATCGAATCCCCGCCCGCTTTCTTATCGTCCGCGGGTGCGCCGCCTGCCGGTTCGCCGTCTTCAACATCCAGCGACTGCAACGGCAGCAGCGTTTCGACCACCGCTTCCTGACGGCTGATCGAAGTGAACTTGGTATAGGCCACCTGCACGCGATCAATCTTGCCGCTGATGTACCAGTCGAGATAGCGGTCGGCAATCTCTTTGACTTCGGCGAATTTTGGCTGATCTTCAAACTGCAGGAATTCTTCGTCAGGCTCTTCACCGCGGAACTTCAGCGAACCAATGCCGCGTTTGCCCGCAACTTCCAGCCGCGTGTTTTCGTATTCACTTCGCAGGGTGCGAAGTTCAACCGTTGCCTGCTTCAGCACGTTGGAGTTATAGCCGCCGCACAGACCGCGGTTGGCTGTCAGCACCAGCAGCAGCGCCTGACCTTTTTCTTCGCGTGGCTCCAGCAGCGGATGGCTGACTTCCAGACCGGCGTTGGCAAGGTCGGCAACCACCGCGGAAATCCGCGCCGTGTAGGCGGTTCCCGCCGTCGCGCGGTCCATTGCTTTCTTAAACCGCGCGGTGGCGATCAGTTCCATCGTCCGCGTAATCTTGCGGATGTTGCGAACCGATTTCCGGCGTTTATCAAGTGCTCTAGCGTTGGCCATAGTTCTGTATCTGTTTCAGTTTCAAGCGGCCGGGATCAGGTGACCATCCGCATCGTGTAGGGGTAGCGGTACAGCACGCCCTTGTTGGCTTCCATCCCGCCGATGATGGCGTAGATGATGGACACAACCGGAATGGCCGGCGCCAGGCAGATGCCAACGACCGTAGCCGTCAGGATCAGCCCGATAATCATCACTGCCAGCGAGAAGTTGAGGGCTTCCTTCGCGTTCTCTGAGACGAAGTGAGATTCGTCCTTCTTCATCTGCCAGATAATCAACGGGCCGAGAAAACCAAGCACCAGAGGCGAAAGGTGCGCCAGCATCGCCCACGTCTGCTCATCCTTCGTCGGCATACCGGCGCCATGCGGCGGCAGACCATCGGCGCCGTGCGGCGGCACGCCACCTTGCGGTGGATCGTAAGGACCAGGTTTTGGTGGTTCGTAGCTCATGGGTTCTCTCCGCGCCGGGTGTAAAGGAAACACCGCCAGCGACCGTAGGGGCAACTCTTGCCTGTTGGCTTAGTCTTCCTGCGGGTGCGCCTGGGCGTAGATCTTCTGGAATTCTTCAATGGCGCCGGTCACGGCAATGGTGGCTTCGTGATCGTCTTTCTTCAGCGCCTTGCCTTCGTCTTTCTGCTCATCCAGCAGTTTCCACACGTCCTCTTTCTTAGTGTGGATGAATTCCAGGAATTCCGTTTCCCACTGGCTGACTTCGGATGGTGGAATTTCGTCGAGGTAACCGCGTGTACCTGCAAAGATGACCAGAATCTGATCCACAACGTTGGCAGGCTGATACTGTGGCTGCTTGAGCAGTTCCACCATGCGGTAACCGCGGTCCAGTTTGGCTTGTGTGACCGGGTCCAGTTCCGTACCGAGCTGGGCGAACGCTTCCAGTTCGCGGAACGATGCAAGGTCAAGACGCAGACCGCCGGACACGTTCTTCATGGCTGCGACCTGTGCGTCGCCACCCACACGCGAAACCGAGATACCGGCGTTCATCGCCGGGCGGATACCAGCAAAGAACAGGTCGGGCTGCAGGTAAATCTGACCGTCCGTAATCGAAATCACGTTGGTCGGAATGTAGGCGGAGACTTCGCCTTCCAGCGTTTCAATAATCGGCAGCGAGGTGATCGAACCGGCGCCAAGCTGGTCGTTCAGTTTCGCCGAGCGTTCCAGCAGGCGGCTATGGCAGTAGAACACGTCACCGGGGAACGCTTCACGTCCGGGCGGACGCCGCATCAGCAGCGACAACTGCCGGTAAGCAACGGCCTGTTTCGAGAGATCGTCGTAAACGACCAGAGCGTGCTGACCGTTGAACATGAAGTATTCGGCCATCGCCGTACCCGCGTACGGCGCCACGTATTGCAGCGGAGCGGGCGAACTGGCGCCGGCCATAATCACAGTGGTGTAGTCCATGGCGCCCTTGTCGCGGAGCACCTCAATCACACCGGCGACGGAGCTGTCTTTCTGACCGACAGCCACGTAGAAGCATTTAACGCCCGAGTCCTTCTGATTCAGAATGGCGTCGATGGCGATGGCGGTTTTGCCCGTCTTGCGGTCGCCAATAATCAGTTCACGCTGCCCGCGGCCGATAGGCGTCATCGAGTCCACTGCTTTGATGCCCGTCTGCATCGGCTCGTTCACCGATTGCCGTTCGGACACGCCCGTGGCGATCACTTCCACGGGACGACGTTCTTCGGTGACAACCGGGCCTTTACCGTCGAGAGGGTTGCCCAGCGGATCGAGCACGCGGCCGATCACGGCGTCGCCGGCGGGAACCGACAGCAGCTGGCCGGTCGAGCGGACTTCATCGCCTTCGTTGATCTTCAGGTAGTCACCCAGAATGATGACACCGACGCTGTCTTCTTCCAGGTTGAACGCCAGGCCGGTCACGCCGCCTGGGAATTCCACCATTTCACCGGCCATCACACCAGACAGGCCGTACACGCGGGCGATACCGTCGCCGACTTCCAGCACGGTGCCCACTTCGCGGACATCGATCTGATTCTCAAATTGTTCGATTTCCGACTGGATAACCGAAGCGATTTCGCTGGCGTTGAATTTCATCGTTTCGTCTCGTTTATGTATGGCATATCAGCTGGCTCCGTCGCTACGGTGAGGCCAGAAATGTATCTATCTAAAATGTGATGAAGGAAAGCAGCCGGGTTTACTGGGCGCTCTCGAACCGCTCCAGCGATTGACGGATCTGCTGGGTGGCTTTTTGCAAGGCGCCGGTGCGAAGCCGGTTCAGCCGGTTGAGAATGCTACCGTCGTAAACCGTATCGCCGACGCGGATAATCATGCCGCCGATCAGCGAAGCGTCCACCACGGCGTGCAGTTCTACCTCTCCGCCAAACCGCTCTGCCAGCTGGCCGCGAAGCTCCTCCCGCATCTCGGGCGAAAGCTCTTCGGCTGTGGTGACCTTGATCTCTTTCACGCCGCGTTGCTGGTTGTACAGTTTGCGCGATGCGTGGGCGATTTCAGCCAGGCAGTCTAACCGTCCGTGCGACGAAACCACTTTCAAAAAGTTCAGCAGCTGCGGCGTCATCTTTCCGCCAAACGCCTTGTCCAGCAGCGTCACCTTCTCTTCGTGCGTCACACGCGGAGAACCTAACACGTCGCTGAACTTCGGAATCTCCGGGAAGACGTCTTCAACCAGCGACGTAAGCTCCTCCAGCAGCTCGCCCGTGTTGCCAGTCTTCTCCGTGGCGCCGAGCAGTGCTTTGGCATACACGGCAGCGACACGCGCTTTGCCGGGTTCGATAGGCCGCTTCTGGTTGTTATCAGTCATAGAGATGTTCAGTTCTACGATGCTACTGGTCTACGGGCTAATTCTGGCTGGGAAACTGTTCCATCGTTTCGCGGATCAGTTGCGAATGATCATCGGGCCGCAGTTCGCGACTGACGATGCCACTGGCCAGCGCCACGGCGCGATCAATCGACTGCTGCGCGATCTCCTGCAGCGCCGTTTCCTTGGCAGCTTCGATATCCGAAACCGCCCGTTCGCGTTCCCGCGCGGCGGCTGCTTCGGCGTCTGCCAGAATCTGCTGCCGCGAAACTTCCGCGTCGGCCTTCGCCTGGGCGACGATCTCGCGGGCTTCTTCAACCGAAGCCGCCATCTTCGCCTCGTACTGGGCCAGCATTTCCGCTGCCTTCTTATTGGCAGCTTCAGCGT
This sequence comes from Pirellulaceae bacterium, assembly GCA_965233625.1. Lineage (GTDB taxonomy): Bacteria > Planctomycetota > Planctomycetia > Pirellulales > Pirellulaceae. The sequence goes on along the minus strand of OZ247499.1, from coordinate 2,804,331 downwards.
CAGCAATCTCCTGGGCGATCATGTTTTCGCGTTTGTCCAGCCCTTCTGAAATCGGGCCCCACGCGAACTTCCAGAGCACCGCAAACAGAATGGCGAACACGATGACCGAAAAGATGGCCAGGTCGGGATCGAACGAAAGCAAGCTAGGCGTGGCCTCTTCATGACCTTCGCCGCCGTGATCTTCGCCGGCATGATCTCCACCAGCGGCAGCGCCGTCCGCAGCCATCACGATAGCAGCGGGCATCGCGCCGGCCATCGCCATCACGACAACCAGAGCCAGCAACCTGGGAAGTAAATTCTTCATCACAGATTCTTCTTTCAAGTCTGACTATCTGTTAGGGCCACCCGCCCGGAAGCGAGTAAGCCAGACATGCACCGTCGCAAGGCGGCCGGCGCACCCTTCTACAGTCCAGCAGGCTTATTTGCCGAACCAGCAGACAATCAGCGCGAAGAACGTCGCACCTTCAATCAGAGCCGCAGCAATAATCATCGCGGTCTGGATGTTACCGGCAACCTGTGGCTGGCGGGACATGCTTTCCACAGCGGCCGAACCGATGCGGGCGATACCGAAGGCGGCGCCAAGCATCACGATACCAGCACCAATGGCGGCGCCGAGGGTCAGCAGGGGCTGACCACCGGTCGCAGGTGCTTCCGGGGCAGTGGCGGCAGGTGTGGCGGTTGCGCCGCCATCGGCTTCCGCTTCGTCTTCTGCAAAAACCGTCGAGGTGGTGGCGACCATCAGACCAAAAACAAACGCTACTACGAGAAACCATTTAGACACTGCACGAATCTCCATGTCAGAAATTTTACCGGCCTATAACTGTGGCCAGATGTCGAAAGCGAATTGAAAAACTACGTATCGTTAAGCCGGACAACGGCTATGTAAACTTGTGAATTGTGAGGCAATTAGTGAGGATGCAGACCGGCGCCGATAAACAACGCGGCCAGGAACGTGAAGATGTAAGCCTGCAAAAACGCCACAAACAGCTCCAGCAGGCTAATCGCCACGCAGCCGAAAATCGAAGCGGGCACGACCGCGATGATCGCCGGGCTGGTCCAGGCGGCCGCAATAAACGCCAGCATCACCGCCAGCACCAGGTGACCCGCCGCCATATTAGCCAGCAGTCGCATGGCCAACACGAAATGCTTGATGAACAGCCCCAGCACTTCGATCGCAAACACCATCCCTTGAAGCGGCAGAGCAATCGCCGGATGCAGATCAATATGCGGCGCCTGAGCAGTCCAGAACTTAATAGGACCCAGCTTCGCTGAACCTGAACCCACGACCACGGCGAACGTCACAAACGCCAGAGCGCCGGTTGTCGCCAGGGCGCCCGTCGGCGAACCCAGCCAGGGCAACATCCCCAGCAGGTTGCAGATCAGCACAAAGAAAAAGATCGTCCATAGAAACGGCGTGAACTTGCGGAAGTCGTGCTCGCCGATGCAGGGCCGCGCCACTTCGTCGCGGATGTATACGACCATCACTTCGAACAGATTCCAGAACCGCCCCTTGGGCGCTCCGCCGTTCTTCATCAACTGACCAAGGCGGATGAAGATCACCGCAATAATCACCGCGGCGACCACTTCCAGAATCATGAATTTTGTAATCGTAAGATCGAACGCTTCAAACTGCTGATCGATCTGGGCCATGCCGGTCTGCGGCGTGGGCACAATCGGCGTGCCGTCGCCTAGCGGCTGAGGAATTTCTAGCTTTCCGCCTTCAGCGAATGCGCCCGGAACTTCAAAGTGCGGCGCATCTTTCACGTGGCCAATCAGGTGACCAGGATCTAAAGGATTATCGTGCGACATCAAAGCACCGGCGACATTATCAATGACTAACTTATTTCAAACCCGCCCCAGGGCGGACAATTCTTCTCAACCAAGGCTTAAAAATCATCCACCTGCAACAGCGGCATCGCAGCGAGTTCTTCCCGCGTCCGTGGCAGCACGGGCTCGTGAACATCACGCAGCACCAGTTTCGTCTCTACAGCCAACGTCACCAGGTAAAACAGCAACAGATAGCCGGCTGTAAGATCTCGCATCCAGTCGCCGCGGACATAAACCGCCGCCAGAAACGCCAATGGCGCCGCCATGCGGGCAAGCATTCCGACCAGCACCTGGTTCAGCACCTTCTCTGGCGCCCGGAACATCAGGCTGGCGACAATTGAAACCGCCGAACCGGCGATACACACCGCTGCACTCAAACCCGCGATGGTCAATCCACGTTCACCATGGAGCCAGAACGCCACCGGGCAGGACAACAGGAACAGAACACCAACCGCTCCGGTTGAGTAAGAAAACCGCAGCACCAGTTCCTGCAAAAAGCCACCCGCACCCGGGCGCACTTCCGTCAGCGACGGCTGCACGGGCGATGGTTCTTCGCCCTTGGATGGAGAGTCAGGAACGGCCTGGTGGTCACTCACCGTCGAGTTCCGGGGTTGATGTGAAGAACACCTGCGACGCAGATGCTCCGGGAATGAATTGCGGCGGAGCGGCCGCAGTTATGTGTACTTAACGTCTACTTTTTGGGGGCAGTGATCCGGATCAGCTGATAAATACCAACCGTCATTCCCAGTGCGAAACCGGCAACAGTCAGACCAGGTAGGATACCAAGCTGCAAATCCGCCCAGTAACCCAGTAATCCGGGAACCACCATCATCAACGACACGGAAGTGATCCGGGTCGCCCAATTTGCAGCCCTAACAGTCGGGGGCCGGTCATCCACCCGCTCCTGTTCGCCATCGTTCTGCGAAGAGTCAGGATTCTGATCGCCCCCCTGCATGCAACACACCACATCTGCTGGGAAATTGTTCGGAGTTGAACCACTCAGCTGTTTTGCGGCTGCGTAAAATGTGCGGCCGACAAGCGGTAAACTGTGGGCATTACATGAAGGTTTCGCTGCAATGCGGGCAATCTAGCCTAACCACGTTGGATGGTCAACCAACCACGTTTGCAATTCGTGTATTTTTTCACAAAGTCTGTAGCGGTTCGTAAGTGCAGTGCTGGAAGTGGCTTACGCCGAAGTGCGTGTTTCCGCAATGCCTAGGTTGCACGATCAGCTGATAGGTAACCACCGGCAAGGGGTAAATCTGAACGAGGTCATGAAATCTGTAACCCGATAGCAGCACACCACTTGCCGCATGAATGTAATCGAAATGACACCGCTATACCCACCCCAGAGAGTGGTGTGATCATTGCATTTCAGAATGGTTTAGACTAGAATCGTCGTGTAGTGGATTGAAAGGAATCCCATTCAACTCCCTAGTGACGGTTTCCACGCCCTTAACGCATCGCCCACAGTTGGAGTGGTGACTGTCGCTCAAGAGGTACAGCCCCGCGTTAACCCATCGCGTAAGCCCTTCCCAGTTTGATAACACTCGCCCCACCGCGGATGGTTTTCCGAACCTTCATAGGTACTGCACGTAGGAACTCCAACGCCGCTGCTCCTCAACTAATCCGCGATGGATCGCGAACGTAGCCTGGCATGATGCTTGTTTTGCCCAAAAACCGAACCGTCTCCGTTCAAACTGAATGCGGTCGCTTTACCACAGCTACCTGATCTCCTGAGAACGAGAGGCAAGCCCGCCTGCCTGAAGCGGAGGACTCTAAACTTGATAACTGCCGCAAATCTCCGGGAACACACCGCCAAAGACCTCGCCCAGATGGCGCGCGATGAGGGTGTGAAGTCCTGGCATTCGATGAAGAAAGAACAACTCGTAAGGGCGCTGATGCGCCGCGAGAAGAAGCGACAGGCTGAACGCGAGGCCACGAAGACCACCGCTAAAAAGTCGACTGCCAAGGCGAAAAAGGCCACCGCCCGCCCGCTCACGGCAGCCCGCAAATCAACGGCCAAGAAGACCACCGCAAAGAAAGCCACCGCGAAGAAGTCAACTTCACGCGGCACGGCACGCCGTAAGAGCGATTCAACACGCAGCAAAGCTTCTACGGCGAAGACCGCCGCCCGCAAGAAACGCGGCACATCGCGCAACTCTGTCAAACGTCTGGATGCCGTGCCGGCGCCATCGCGTTCGACCACCAACGGCCGCATCGGCAAACGCATCCGTCTGGCAGCAGAGGCGAAGGAGTCGCTGAAAGATCTCTCGATTATCAACGAGAAACGCAAAGCGGTGAACAGCGGCGCCGAGCGCGACCGCGTAGCGTTGATGGTCCGCGACCCGTACTGGCTGCATGTATATTGGGAAATCACCCGCGCATCGGTTCAGCGAGCCAAAGCCGCGATGGCCGAACAATGGCACACCGCCGTTCCCACCATCCGCGTCTTCGAACTGGATGACAACGGCGCCACCAGCGCTGCCGAGCGTGTTGAACGCGATATCGAAATCCACGGCGGCGTCAGCACGTGGTACATCGATGTGCACAATCCGCCGGCTTCCTACCGCGTTGCAATCGGTTACCTGGCTTCGAATGGCACCTTCTTCACGCTGGTCCGCAGCAATTCGGTAACCACGCCCGCTCCGGGCAGCAGTGATGACATCGATCAGAACTGGGCCGACTTAGCGGAGAACTACGAAAAAGTATTCGCCATGAGCGGCGGCAGCCCGGACGAAGACGCCGACAACGACTTGCAGGAGTTGTTTGAAGAACGCCTGCACCGTCCGATGGGTTCGCCCATTGTCACGCGTTACGGTGTCGGCGCCGAAGCAACGCTCAACCGCGACCGTGACTTCGACTTTGAAGTGGATGCGGAAATGGTTGTCTATGGCCGCACCAAGCCGAACGCTTATGTAACGTTGGCCAATGAGCCCGTGAAGCTTCGCCCCGATGGCAGCTTCGCCCTCCGCCTCAGCATGCCCGACCGCCGCCAGGTGCTGCCGATCGTCGCAAGCAGCGGCGACGGTGTCGAGCAACGCACAACCGTGCTTGCCATCGAACGCAACACCAAGGTCATGGAACCCAAAATCCGCGATCCAAACGAATAAATCGCGACACCAACCCACGGCAGTCTCTGCCAGAAGTAAACGCCCGGCGCTAAATTTACGCCGGGCGTTTTTTAATGTCTGTACACCAACCCGAAGCGCGAGCGAGGGGCGTTTGATATCGATGCGAAAACAAGGGTTTTGGGCCGTATCTCGCCGAAGATGTGGACTTTCAACCGGCGATGAGCTGCCAATTCCGGCGCCCCTCGCTCGCGCTTCGGGTTAGTGTTTCCTATTACATATAAGGCTGAATGGTGATTTTGAGACTCAAAGTGTGCAACTTCAAGTACGCTAACAAGGGGCAGCGCGGCTGTTCAGTTCCAGGCCCAGTCGGCGCTTCAAGTTGCTACCTATCAGCGCTTCTTCAGAATGACTGAATCAGCAGCGTTAGCCCCATCGCCAGCAGGTAATAGATTGCGGCGATGAAGATTACCGGGCCGCGGGGAATTCGATACGGCGCGAACAGCAGGGCGCCGGCGCCGGTGGCTTCGAGGTTGAGGAACAGCGTTTCCACACGAGCGCGGTAGGCGGCCATGACCAGATGCCCGGTGATGGCAAGCAGCCAGACACCCACTGTGAGGCAGCGGCTGACGACAACGGATTCCAGTTGCGCCGCCACCGCGGGCACAACCCAGATGGCGGTGAACGCCGCGGCGAAGATCAACAGGAAGCGTCCTGCCGTCAGACGGAAGGCAGCCACCACGTCGCGGATGCAGGCGACAAGCTGTTCCGCGGCCCAAGACGGCGCGGCGTTCTTCGCGCCGCGTTTCTTCAGGCTGTTTACGTAGGCTGTCGTGGCGACATCGCCAAGTAGTATGCGGGCAAGCACAACGCTAAATGCCGAACAAACCGGTGAAGCGGAACACGTCCAGCGATAACACCAGCACCATCAGGCACAGAATAAAGGCCAGGCCCGCCAGCGTTAACCGCATCGCGACAGCTTCGTTCATCGGCTTGCCGAACACGCCTTCCCACAGCAGGAACACCATGTGCCCGCCATCTAGTACGGGAATAGGCAGGAAGTTAACCACCGCCAGGTTTGCACTGAGGAAGGTCAGGAAGATCAGCAACCGCGAAAAGCTTTGCCCGGCTTCTGATGTGCCGACCACAAAGATCGTGCCTGGTCCGCCCAGGTTGGTGATGGCGATCTTGCCCGTTGCCAACTTATAGACCATCAGCGCGACCTTGATCACATCCTCTTTGGTTTCGCGGAAGCCAAGGTAAATCGCTTCGCCAAAGCTCTCTGCATAGCGGTCTTCCATCTTCGGTTGCCAGTACAAACCGCGGTTGGCGATGAAGTGGCCGTCAACATCTGCGGGCTGAACGGTGGCTTCCTTCTTGGCGCCATTACGGTCGTAGCTTAGTGTCAGCTTCACGCCGGGAATATCGTGCTGCATGGCGGTGAAGATTGACGGCCAGTTCAGATTGTCCTCATCCAGTTCGACGGGCTCTTCAAACCGCGGCATCATTTTGCGGTCTTCTTCGTCCAGCGTGTCGGGCAGCTTGAACGCGGCCGTATCGATCTTATCGCCCGCTTTCATCCCGGCCTTCTCAGCAGGGCTGCCTGGCGTTACCGCGGCGACGATGCGTGTCACGGGCATGGCGATGCCAATCGACTCTGCAGCCACTGGCAGGCCCAGTGCAAAGTTTTCGACATAAGCGTCTGGCGCCTGGGGGGTGATCTTGAACCTCTTGATTTCTCCCTCGTTATCTTCAGGAGCATCCTCTCCTTTGCGGCGGACAACGACTTCGATCTCTTCTCCCCAGTGCTTGCGAAGCTGCGTTTCGAGCGTGAACGGATCGGTAAACTTCTCACCGGCGACCTCAACCAGCACGTCGCCCTTTTTTAGTTTGTCGTACGCCGGTGCACCGGGACGGACGCCAGAGATCGGACGTGGCTTCATTACCAGACCAATGCGCCGCATCTTATTGGCGGCGACTTTGATCTTCAGCTTTTCGTACTCGTCGTCTGCATCTTCCTTCTTCCGTTTCATCTCGAAGGTAACTTCTTTGTCTGCGTGCTTGGCCATGAAGGCCCGCAGGTCGTAGAAGCTTTCGTTATCTTTGACGGTGAATTTGTCGCCGTCGGCTGTTTCAACACTCAGAGCCAGATCGCCCTCTTTGAATTCCTGCGCGGCCTGTCCCGCCGTGCTGAATTTAATCACGCCGAGGATTTCGGGCACATGGGCCGCAACGATGCCAATCGTTGGAACTTCCCTGTCGCCGATCTGCGTAGCGCGCGGCTGCAGCTCAAAGTCTTTCTCTTCGCCATCGCGGTCACGGACGGTCAGCTTCAGCGTGCCGCTGGTGGTGGCCATGCCGACGGCGTTACGCAGGTCCCAGGTATAACGCAGATGTTCGCGGATGCCGGAGTTGTCCAGCGCCACGATCTTACCGCCCGCGGGCACACCCGCTTCCCAGGCGGCGCCGCCCGGCACCACGGCGCCGATCTCGCACGTCTGATATGGCACGCCCGCGGTGTAGGCAATCGAGGCGAAGATTACGGCGAAGATTAGGTTCATGATCACACCCGCCGAGATGATGGCCATCCGCGCTGGCACGCTCTTCGCCTGATAGCTACGTGGGTCCAGTTCGTATTCTTCGTCGTCGCTGCCCTGGCTCAGCGCTTCGCTGACTTTTTCTTTATCTTCATCTGTCACACCGTCGGTGCCATCTTCCTGCGGCTGATCTTTGTCGATGACCTCGCCGGTGGCGTCTTTGCGGATCTTGATGCGTTCGTTTTCGGCTTCGGCATTGGCTGGGTTGTCGTCCTGGCCCAGCATCTTCACGTAGCCGCCCAACGGAATAATGCCCAGCCCGTATTCGGTTTCGCCCCACTGGAACTTGAAGAGCGAACGCGGAATGATCACCACGTTGCCGATCTTGATGTCAAAGAAGTCAAAGCCCACGTAGAACTTTTCGCACTTCACGCCACAGGCTTTCGCCACCAGGAAGTGGCCCAGTTCGTGGACAAACACCACAAAGCCCAGACCGGCCGCCATCTTCAGCATGCTGAAGTACGACTCGGGATTCAGCCAGAACGAAGTCTCAGCCGCCAGCAGCTGTAACGTCGTCAAAAGCTGCATTAGTTGGAAGTGCATACCCACCGTGATATCTCCTCACGCGCCCAGGCGTCGAGCCGGAGCAAATCCTCCAGCCGGGGGCTGGCGTCGAAATTATGTTGATGCAGGATGTCGCGGCAGGCTGCTGCGATTCCCGTAAATGGTAACTGTCCTGCCAGGAACAAGGCCACGGCAGCTTCGTTGGCGGCGTTCAAAACCGCGCCCGCCGTACCGCCAGCGGCCGCAACTTCGTGCCCCAGTTGCAGGGCGGGGAAGCGTTCCAGATCAGGCGGTTCGAAGTCTAATTGCATGGACTGCGTTAGATCCAGCCGTGGCGCCGGCGAGGGCGACCGCTTTGGATACGTCAACGCGTACTGTATTGGCAACTTCATATCGGGCGGACTTAACTGGGCGATGACGCTGCCATCGTTAAATTCCACCAATGAGTGAATTATAGATTGCGGATGCACGACCACGTCGATCTGGTCGGCGCGTAGGTCGAAAAGCCAGCGGGCCTCGATGATTTCCAGCGCCTTATTCATCATCGTAGCCGAATCAACCGTTATTTTCGGCCCCATGTCCCAGGTCGGATGCGCCAGCGCCTGCTCGACCGTTACATCCTGCAACTGCTGCTGCGTATGACAGCGGAACGGTCCGCCGCTGGCCGTCAGCACAATCCGCTGCAATTCGCTGCGGGCGCCGGCCTGCATGGCCTGAAAAACCGCGCTGTGCTCGCTATCCACCGGCAGCACCGGCGCCTGCCGCTGGGCGGCAAGATCCATCACCAGCGGGCCGCCCATCACCAGCGTCTCTTTATTGGCCAGCGCCAGCGTTTTGCCCGCTTCCAGCGCCGCCCACGCCCCCTTCAGCCCGGCGGCGCCAACAATCGCGGCCACCACGACGTCCACCTGCTCGGCAGAAGCCACCTGCTGCACGCCCTCGTCACCTTTCAGCAACGTGGTGCAGTTTGGAAGATCGCCCCAGTCGAATTCCGCCGCCGCATCGGCATCCGTCGCGACGATATAATCCGGCTGAAACTCCTGCGCCAGCGTCAAAAGCTCCTGCAACCGGCTGTGCGCCGTCAACGCCGACACCCGCAACTGCCCATCACTGGCGCGGACGACATCCAGCGTGCTGCAACCGATGCTGCCGGTAGCGCCGAGAACAGCAACATGGCGGGGGTCGGAGTTCATGGAATAATCGCGAATCGCCGGAACTTCAAGTGCTGAAACGATTTGGAAGGCAAGGCATTCTAGAGCGATTATGCCAGAGCGGCAAGACGCATCGGCGCCGTCCGTTGTCCGCGGGTGCACCTGTTTCAACTCAGTCGCGCGGCACGTTTGTGTAGATCTCTATCCGCGGGTGGTTTTCCCGGCGACAGATCCTCACCGGCCAATTCCGCGTAACGGGCGGCTGAATCGGAATCCACTTACGGACTTCTGAGGCTTACCCGCCGCAGGTTGAGAAACTCTGACAGCCTGGGAATCGTGCGTGATGCGTGCGGACGGCAGGCACGCGCGTAGTCGCGTTATCTCCGCTGGACCAACTTTAGTGTCACCTAAAGCAACTTCGCGGATACGACCGATGTGCCACTGCTCCTCGTTATCGGATTCGATACAAGCGGCCAAGTACGAAACCGTTTCACCTGAGAGTTCCGCTCCGTCAAAATCAAGTCTTTCGACGCTCCAGAAGTGGTGGAGATGCCAGATAACATCATTGTCGACCTTTACACCTGCGAACTGGATGCTTATCGGAAGGCCGGGCTTGTAGTCGTTCTTCAGACGCTCGTATCTAGCCCGCTCTTCGTCAACCACCAACCCTCCGAAGCGGCGATTGGAGGGAGGTGTGTGGTAAACAATCCTGGCTCCCTTAGCCTTGAGAAACGCTTCAGACCTTTCACGTTCACGCGTGGCGTTCAGACCCGCGATCTCCAACTTCCTGCCCGTGTGTTTATTCGAGATCAGCATGCCTGAAATCTGTTCAGCGGTAACCGCAGTGTTGGCTATTCCAAGGTAATCCAGCTTGCGACGTACACTGGTTAGCTCAAGAAAACCCGCATAGTGAAAATGCGTCCGGTTGAACTCCAGTGTCTTCAATTTCTTCAAATTAGAAATGTAGTGAGCGGCGCCGCCGGTGATACGCGTGTCTGCCAGGAGGAGCGATTCAACATTTGGCAGGGCTTGAATGACACGGATGTCGTCGTCGCCAGCATCTGTGCCGCGTAGGTTTATTTTGTATACGTCACTGGGATTTCTTCTTAAAAGGCCATCACGAGTTCTGAAAAACAAACGGCCGCCGCGGGCGACCAGTTGCTCAATTGCCTGTTTCCCCTCTTTGGTTGTGTCTATGCGACTGGACGGGTTCGTTCGCAATCCTGGCAGCAACGGGCCGAGCATTTGGTTTTTCTTTGTGTCGAAATGGAAGGAGTTGATCTGCGTGTGCTCTGCGAACACTGTCTGCAAAGCTTTGTTCTCAAGCAATGGCAGGAAGCCTTTGGTCGAAACATCGTTGCCACTAAGCATCAAGGTTTTTAGCTGTTTGCAGGATGCAATCGCAGGTAGTCCTTTGTCGGTGACTTTCGTCCGGCTAACGTCGAGGAGTCTTAGGTTTTTCAGCGTGGCGATCGCCCCCAGGCCGCGGTCACCCGCCAACGTGTCACTAAGCACCAGCCCGTCAAGTTTCTTAAGGGTATGGAATCCGGCAATCGCGTTGTCGTCGATCCTCGCGCCGGCCAGCGAAAGAAACGTCAGCGACGTGTTCCCGGAAAGCAGTTTGGCACCTTTACTGGAAAACGGGTTGTTGTCCAGAAAAAGCACTTTGAGGCTTTTCATACTCGCGATAAGTGGCAGCGTACTGTCGCGCAAGCCAGTCCCCTGAAGGTACAGCGATTCAATGTTTCTGGCTCCCTGAAGAAGTTGCATCAGGCGATGCGTGATCGAGCCTGTCGCCACCTCTAGCAGCCGGGAATGCATATGCGAATTCTGTCTGGAAAAAGTCAGTTCAACAGCTCTAATCTCGCCGCGGTATGGCCCTTTGTCGAAGGTAACGACGCGTCCTCCATATTGGTCAACTAGTTCACTAACCTTCCGCCGGGATTCGCTGGAAATTTGCGGAACTTGGGTTTGACTGTCCGGCGTTGTGTCGTGCCCTTGTTTGTTGGCTGGGCCGCCATGCTGCTGGCGCCCAAGAGTTACTTCCCCCGGCTTCTGGGCGCCTGATGCAGGTTCCTCTGTCTCACCGGGAACGCAACCGGCTGTGAGTAGAATTAGTAGCACTAGCAACGAATATGCCTTCATGTCTCACCTGTATTTGCCGGAGAGGGGTGCCGGTTACGTTTACGGGCGCCGAATCAGCTACAATACAATCTCCAAATGCTATAAGATTCGGACACCTCCTACCACAAATAAACCAATTTGGCCCCACCTCTTTTCGGTGAACTACCAATCGTATCCGTAGTCGGAAGTGGCGAAGCAGACACCTCGCACAACATGCATTTGATTTGCGGGCAGGTATGCGGATATGCTAGGGCAGATTGCATCACTTCCATGCCCCTCCATACCGGCGATTATTCAGCATGCGCAGTACGTTTCTACTCACCTCTGCCCTAATTTTGGCGTTAGGGTTAATAGGAGTATCTTTTTCGCGGACAGCGATGGCGGAAGAGACCAGTGCGAAGGTCGACAACGCGTTACGGTGGTGGAGTCATTACTACAAACACAGAAATCTCCTTGCGGGGCGAAAACCTGAAGAACGCAAAACGCTTGAACAAGGTGTCCTTAAGCATATCGCCGGCATAAGTGACTACGCCGCTGGGCCTGACGGAGCACGCATCCGGCAAGTTAGAGCAGACATGCTGGGTCCCAACGGAAAATTTGAAGCTTCCAATTCAAGTTTTGTGTGTAAGGCCTACGTTGCCGCCGGCTTCCCTGTCGAAGACCTTATCGCCCAATTCCGCGCGCGACTGCAACTCACCCGCGGTGAAACCAATCCGGCCTACAAACAAGCTGAATTAACACTACGAGGACTCGAACGAGATGTTTACGAGTTTGAATTAGCTTACGGAAAACGACCAAGGCCATTCGGCTACAAACCAAACGCTAACCCAAAACTAACCCAAGCTGGTTACGAAAACGCCAAGCGGCAGATTCTAGCGTTGCAGCGGCAAGTCAAGGAATTCGAGAACCAGGGCTACCGCCATAGTTACAGCGGGTACTCATTATCGTACCAGGTCAGGGAGCACACACTGCGTCAACTTGAGGTTATGGGCAAGCATTCGATCCCCCTACTGTTGGATGTACGCGAATGGGACGACTACCCACTCTTTGAAAGAGTTGACGGACGGGTTATCGTCCCCAAACGTCAAAAACTCGACCCGGTCGCAGGTGCGCGCCAGATGAAACAGATCCGCGACTATATTGACGGCAGACTTCGTGCGCTGGGGCATGCACCACCAGTCGCCCCGGAAACAAGGCGAAGACTAAATGTTTATGGTGGGGTGCGCGAAGAGATGTTACGCGAACTTCAAAAGAATCGACGCGGACAATAACGCAGCGAGGGGCAGCGATGGCGGAACTCTTCTTTGCTCCTTCTACGTGATTCTGCCACCTAGACGGTCAATCGCACGGCACGATCTGCGACGATGTACGGTTGCAGCGGCTATTCTCCGCATGGGACTCGCAACCTTGACCTCCTAGCCTGCTTTACCGGCTGACGTTGAAGCGCTGCTTTTTGAATCTGGCGGCGTGGTTTCGGACTTGGCGGCGACAGGCCACACAAAACTGCCAAGGAACAGCGTCAGGCTTACGATCAACGTCAACAATGCGAGCCACCTCAGGTACGGTTCGAGGGACCATACCAGTTGTAAGTTGTTTTGCCGGATAATGATGGCAACCGGCGGCAGGGCCATCAATACCACGCTGCTAACAGCATTGCCACCCAACAACCAACCTGACGTAAACGCCTGATGCGAATACCGGCGTAGATAATAGATTTCAACCGCGCACGATACGCCAAAGGCGACAACGCACCAGAGCGGACCGATCGTTAACAGCGCGGGGTAGCCCACCGGGATCAGCAGCAAGCCGGCAACCGTGCTCACAAAATTCGCTCGCAAAGAGAGGATCAGCGGACGACGTCTGATTCCCGCTGCCGATAGAAAGGGACGTTCTAGAAACGCCGCGAGCAAGCTGGCCGGAAACGCATACGCCACGGTGATGGAAATGATGCCCGGCCAGAAATACACGTACGGCGAGAGGCTGTTGGCGTAGGCGACATTGCAAACAGCGAGGCTGATGCCAAGGGCCGACACCACAGTTAACCAACGTTTCGCATTCATACCCGTACGCTCGTTTCTAATTGGGGCTTCGGCTGAACGTATTCGTGTCGAGTTCCCCTCGGGTGTTTTCGATCACTGGTGCGAAATCAAATGTAACCTGCATGGGAGTCTCAAAATTTCCGAGCAGGTTTGTGCCTGCGCGGATCGTCGCGCTGCATATTATGTACTGCACACGGAGGTGATTATTGCAAGTGAGGCGTTTGGTGTCCTTGTTAAACCGCTTGTAACCACTCATTGAGATTTTCTGTAAAGGTATAGCCGTATAATTTGTTGGCATGAATTTGAAGACCGGGATAGCTGGCTGCGGCAAGCGAAGACTTTAACCATCCATCGTTGAGAACCTCAGGGTGAGGCGAAAGTAGCCGGGAATTGCTGCTGGAATTAACGCTGGCAACCCGGTCTTCCCATACGCGAATCATCACGTTGCCAAGGTCGGATTCAAAAACATGCTGTCCAAACCTATGCGCAACCGTGGGCGCTGGCAGCGGTGGGGTTGGAATATGTACATGGCGCCCGGTTGAATTGGCAAGCGACAATAAAGCTTTAGACAGCGGCAGCGCGAAATTCATGTCAAGATGACTGTTGAAGATATATTTCAAGCACGTAGAAGATAATAATCCCGGTTCTGGATCTATATATTTAGCCGATGGCTTTAAGCACCAGGGGCATTTAACCTCACGCGGTGATGGGACGCCGTCGTAGTTTCCGGTGAAGGATTCGGATGCGATCTTGCGGAAGAAATCGCCGGGGCCTCCAAACCCGCTGCCCACACTGACGACACCGTAGATCGTTGTTGGATCAATCGTTACAGAATAGGGATTGTTGGGGTGGTCCATCTGGAATTCAGTGGGATCTGGCTCAACAGCAAGACGCATCAGTTTCACGGGTGCATCGTCAATCCAGTTCTCGACGAGAAACACCAGTTCTAGATTGTGCGCTGAGGCAACATCTACGAGCACGTCTCTGGCTGCTGCAAGATGAGAATTGCCCACACAAAGGAGTTGGTTCTTCATTTGCCAAACTGCTCCAGCAGCGCGTCTTCACATTGCACGTCGTCAACACTACGCGTTTTCGCAGAAGGTTTTTCAGCATCACCTAGCGTGTTACCTAACTCACTGACAAATGGCTTATGTTCTGAAAAGAAACTTCGCATCACGGTCTCAACACCCGCTGCGGTGATAGATCTAAAGTTTTCTTTGTAAAACTGCGACTTTGCAACTTGATTTGTGATGATTTCGTAGGAGGGGAAATAATCAACGTTTTCTTTTTGCTCAGATAGAAAACCGGCAGCGGCTCGAAGTACCGCTTTAGATTGCGTTGTAGCCACTAACGCATGGTTATCCGTTGCCGTCGCGACAAGAGGAACTGGCGATACGGTCAATAGATATTTGGGTTCGTCTTTTGATCCCCGGATCATCTGGATCACGCGCTGGAATTCCTTGAAAGAATTTACTACATCATTGTAATTAAAATTCTGAAAATGATATTCCCTTTCATCATAGGATCCGGCAACAACACCAGGAGCGGTAGGGTATACGGTCCCGGATTGATGCACCCAAGCTTCGGTAAGTCCTAGAGTGAAAATAAATAAGTCCATGGATTCAAAAAGCTCTCTGACCCGGGCGATATGCCAACGTCTGTGTTCCATCAACTCGCACTCCGACGCGAGTCCTTCTGGCTCCACGGCGGGCCTCAAGGCGTCGTAATAGCTTCCATCGCGTGTCCAGACGATGTTGGAGGGTGTCGCTAAACCTGAAACTTCTTTGGCGAGCTGGAGCAACTGCAAAGACGTGTAAATGTTTCCGTAGCGAGCGGAATACATGCTGAAGCCAAATTTATGGTGTAATTCTGTTGGCAAGCCAGCAGGTGGCGGCTCCACATCAAGAACGGTAAAGCCGCTTGAGGAAAGGTGCTTACTGATATGTTGTGCGAAACAACTTCCAGCTGTTGCTATTCTGCAATCATGAGATATGTCAAACTTTTTTGTGTAAATGCCTTGCAGATCCAAAGGAGATGCTTGCGCGACGCCCGTGCGCCAGAATGATTTATCTGGAAGGTTACTATACGGGTTGCTCATCTTGTTACTTCCATGTTTGCTGCGATGACACCCACGACCAGACTGCGGTTTTGTAGGTTTATCGACGATCCGCTTACGCGTTAAGAAACAGCAGCTGTCGCGAAGTGGGCTGTGCTTTGACCGCGTGTGGTCGTGGCTTGCTTGTTTTCTGGCGGTTGCTCAACTATTACAGAAGTTTGATTGTACGCTGTGAGACTGTTCGATAGGGACAAATCGCGATGACTGGACTCCTGTTTGTTGCTCTTCTGGCAGAGGTTGCTTGCGGACAGTTTACTCTGCCGGCCCGGTGGGAATATAGTTCGCCGTATATTGCTCCTGAATCGCGTCAGGAGGAGCCGAGCCGTGCGCAGAAAGACCCGACCGTGGTGTTTCATGAGGGCGCCTGGCATTTCTTCATGACGGTCAAGCTGCCGGGCCGCACGGCGATTGAATACTGCACCTTTAAGAAGTGGGAAGACGCCCAGCAGTCGAAGCGGTATCTGCTGAACCTGACCACCAGCAAGTATTTTGGCGCCCCGCAGGTGTTTTATTTTGCGCCGCAGAAACGCTGGTATCTGGTCTATCAGGCGGGTATGCCGGGCGCTAAGAAAATGTGGGTCGCGTATTCCACCACTACGACGCTGGGCGATCCAGCTTCGTGGAGCAAGGCCAAGCCCATTCTGGATGGCGGCCCGGACGATCCCCGCAAAGTGGGCGGTCTGGATTACTGGATCATTTGCGACGCGAAGCGGGCCTACTTGTTTCATACCAGTCTGGACGGGCGCATGTGGCGGTTGTCTACAAGGCTGGAAGATTTCCCGGGTGGCTTCGGGCAGTGCGAACTGGCATTGCGTGGCAATATCTTTGAAGCCAGTCACACTTATAAGATCAAAGGTCAGGAGAAGTTTCTGACCATCATCGAACAGAAGGGACAGCGGCATCAGAAAGCGTACATTGCCAACCGGCTGGACGGAGAATGGAAGCCGCTGGCCGACACCTTTCAGAAGCCCTTCGCAGGCGCAGCAAACGTCCGCCCGGCCGCAGGTGTCGAGCGGTGGACAGACAACATCAGTCACGGTGAACTCATTCGCGACAGCAATGACCAGCAACTGATCATCGACCCGGCAAAGCTGCAATTTGTCTTCCAAGGCATGCTGCAGAAACACAAGCAAGGCAAGGGATACGGCGCCTATCAGTGGCGGATCGGGATTTTGGCGCCGGTGGCCGAATAAGGCGCCGCGAGTATCGCGACAAATTCAATTCACCATGATACAAACGCGAACATTTGAGGAGCGGACATGGCAGCGCCAGATCTTAGCGTCTTAGACGTCAAGCCATTTATCGGGGCGAAAGACTTCGATGCTTCCCGGCGGTTTTACACGGCCCTGGGGTGGCGTGTAACGTACGATTCCGTCGATCTTCTGGTGCTTGATCTTCAGGGCAGGCAATTTTATCTGCAGCGTTACTACGACAAAGCGTGGTGCCATAATACGATGCTGCATGTGGACGTCGAAAACGTTGACGACTGGTTCACGTTTGTATCCGGCGTCTTTGACGAGCACGGGTTTGACGGCGAAGCCAGGATGGATGGTTCACTGCAAGATGCAGGATACGCACGCAAGTTTCATGTCTGGGACCCGTCGGGCGTGCTGTTGCATTTCGCACAGTCCAATTAAACACGGCTTCTGCAAATTACCTGAATCACAATCGGAGCGAATCACATGACATTAGGTAAAGGACTGCTGCCAGAATTCGACATGGAAATGGCTGGCACGCGAAAGGTCCTCGAACGTGTTCCGGCGGATAAGTTCGACTGGAAGATCCACGATAAATCGCAATCCATAGGTGGTGTTGCAACGCATCTTGCTAACCTGCCAACCTGGGCGACCATGACACTGCAATCCAGTTCCCTGGATGTGATGCCCAAGGATGGCGAGCCATTCACCATGCCGCAGTTCGAATCGCCGGCGGCCATGCTGGAAGCGTTCGACCAGAACGTGCAGCAGGCGCGTTCACTCCTTGACTCTGTCAGCGACGAAGAAATCTTGCAGCCGTGGACGCTGCTAAAGACGGGCGAAACGATTTTCACCATGCCGCGTCTGGCCGTCATCCGCACTTGGGTCATCAACCATATTATCCATCACCGCGGTCATCTTTGCGTTTACCTGCGAGTCAACGATATACCCGTTCCTGCGCTCTATGGGCCATCGGCTGACGAGCAGTAAGGCGAGATTAACGAAGTCTTCATCGTCGGGTTGATCGCATCGTGTAAAATGGCGGCCGGATTCACTTCTAAACCCTTCTAACGCCTGCATCCAGGGGAACGGCTACGTTGCCTTATACGGCCCGGTTTGGTCTTCGATCGCTGTTTATCCTGATCGCCATCTGCGGATTGTGCGCATCTGCGTTGCTGCCGTACTTATCTTATGTGAGAGCCAAAGCAAGGCTTGCAGCGTGTGAGAAGAACTTGCAGCTCATCGGCCTGCATATGCACGCCCATGCGAATTCGGATCCGCAGACGCGGCTTTCGACAGGGGCGCCCGATTTTGTCACCAATGGCGATATCTCGAAAAACGGCTGGCTGGCGGATGCAGTGAACGGCGGTCCGGCGGAGTTGCGTTTTCGCTGTATGGCGAACCCGGTAAGCGTGTCAGGCGTGTTTAACGATATCGCCGCGGCTGATGGCCCTACCAAGGCCGTGGAACTTGCAGCCAACGGCTATAACACCAACTACACGGCAAGCTGGTACCTGGCGTATTCTCAGCCGGTTCTCGATATCCGGAACTACGACGTGGGCCCTGTCACGCCCAAGGCGACCGCGGATAAGACAGACTACGTTCGCCTCGGCCCGTTAGCCATACGGACCGTTGAAAGTTCGCATATCGTCGCCAGCACTATCCCGCTGCTTGCAGACTCGCGTGCGATGACGGATCTGAAACTGGATCTGCCAGTAGCTAGAAAGGGCGCCCCAACCGCCGCCGCGTTTACCAGCGGGCCTGTGCGATTCGCAGGTGGAAGATTCAAGCCGCTAACGGCGGCCGACAACGTGCTGCCGCAGCTTGTTTACGAACAGAACACCGGTCCCCAACCTGCACGACAGTCGTACTTCCGCCAGGATACCCGCGCGTGGGGCGCGCCGCATGTAGTTGGGCGACACGAGCTGTGCAACATGCTCATGGCTGACGGTTCTATCCGCACATTTTCCGACATCAACGGCGATGGCTACCTCGACCCGGGCTTCGACGTCGCGCCATTCCAGCCTGGCCCAACCGAGTTAACCGCCCTGGAAGTTACTTCCCAGATTGCACTCAAGCCCTACCTGCCAAAATCGTGCTTTGGCGAATGCCCTTGAGCTACGTTTCGTGGAAGCGGTTATCCAGCTTTACGGATTTCTTGATCTGAACAAGATTCATCCTGGGCTAGCTGGTTCACCGCGGAACTGCCCGCTTGCTGGCGGAATTCAAACGCCGTCTCATCGGGACGGCGGGTGACTTTTTCGTAGGCGGTGGTGGAGCCGCTCCAGTTATTGACGATGTGGCCGTCGGCGGTTTTGTACCAGCTGGAAACGTAGCCGTTCCACACCTTCTGCTTCAGTTCTTTCTGGAGCTGCTTGTCGAATGCTTTGACGGCCGCGGGTTTCACTTCGATGCTGGCGGCGTTCTGTTGCTGCATGGCTTTCAGGCACTTCACGATGTACCGCACCTGGCATTCGACCATGAAGATGATGGAACTGTGTCCCAGGTTGGTATTGGGACCGTACAGCATGAAGAAGTTGGGGAAGCCGGCAGCCAGCATGCCCATGTAAGTCTTCGGCCGTTTCTCCCAGGCATGATGCAGGTCGGCGCCATCGCGGCCGGTGATCTGCATGGGAACCAGGAACTGGCTGGACTCAAAGCCGGTGGCGAAAACAATCGCATCCGCCTGCCAGTCTTTGTCACCGGCGCGCAGACCACCGGGCGTGATCTCGCTGACGCCATGCGGCGTGACTTCCACATTGTCGCGGCTTAGGGATTCCAGGTAATTGTTGGACAATAGCACGCGTTTGCAGCCGGCGGGGTAGCTGGGAATCACGGTCGAATGCAGCTTCTGCGGCAGCCGTTTTTTCATCTGCCCTTTGACCCAGGCCGTAAAGCCGTTGTTCAAAAAGTTCCTGCGCTGATAGAAGAAAATCCGCGCGTCCGACTGCAAATAGAACCACAACCGGTGTAGCTTCGCTAGGCCGGGAATCCACCGCAGCGCGGCCTGCGCGATGCCTGGATACGGGTAATCATAACGGCGTGCAATCCAGTTGGGACTACGCTGGAACACGCGCACCTTGCGGGCCTTCTTGGCGAGTTCTGGCACGACCTGAATCGCGCTGGCGCCGTTGCCGACGACGGCGACTTCTTTATCCTCGTAATCGAAATCGTGATTCCAGTTGGCCGTGTGAAAAGCTTCACCCTGGTAGGTATCCAGGCCGTCTATCTGCGGCATCTTCGGCCGGCTGAGTTGCCCGACGGCGCTGATGAAGATGCTGGCTTCCAGCTGTTCGCCGTCGCTGGTGTTGATGCGCCATACGTTCGCGGCTTCGTCGAACTTGGCTTCTTCCACCGCGGTGTTGAATTGAATGTGCTTGCGGACGTTGAACTTGTCGGCGCAGTGCCGCAGGTAGTCCAGAATCTCGCTTTGAGGGGCGTATTTGCGGGACCAGTCGTACTTCAGTTCAAAGGAGAACGAGTACAACATCGAAGGCACGTCGCACGCACAGCCTGGGTACGTGTTGTGCAACCACGTTCCGCCGACGTCGCCGGTTTTTTCGAGGATGGTAATGTCGTCGATGCCCGCCTGCTTCAGCTTGATCGCCATGCACAATCCGCTGATGCCGGCGCCAACAATAACGACGCTGGGCGAGTCCATAGCCTTCGCTGACTGATCCATTGCAACATTCATCGTCGCAGCTCCGCTGGCGATTCAGAGCCTCGCGGCCCTTATAATTAAAACCCAAATGGCAGAAGCACTTGCACAAAGTACACTAACCCGAAGCGCCAGCGAGGGGCGTTTGACTAAATGCTGAAAGCAAGGGATTTTCGCGACACGGCTCTGCACGGGAATGTTGCCCCTACCGGCCATTCGCTGCAAGCTACGGCGTCCCTCGCTCGCGCTTCGGGTTGGTGTAATGCTTCTCACCACTGAGGCCATCCGTCCGTGATGACGCCGGCAGTTTAGCAGGATTCGCCATTTGAGAGAGCGCCAATTACGGCTGGGTTGAAGCCTTGCCAGCAGCGCCAGCAGTTGACGCGTTTGCCTCAACTTCCGGCAACTGCCTAAGCAGCATGCTGCGGTACGTGAAGAAGCCCATCGCCGCCATCGCTGGCGCTACCAGACCGCCTACGCCGGGCACCCATTGAAACGCGATCAGCACCACCGAAGCCAGCCGCAGCGCCCACTTGGTCACAAAGTTTGTGGCCAGTGGAATGTACTGCTGCACCGGGCCGGTTAGCGTTAACTTGAAATAGATCACTGCGGCAATCAGACCCGCGACCGGCACCAGGCTCATCAGGAAGGTGATGGTTAGCACCAGCGGCAGTCGCCACGCCAGGAAGTTCAAATAACGGTTGACGGCGTCGGCGTCTTCCAGAATCTTCTCGCCACAGGCCGGGCACTGCTGATCGATGCAACGGCGTTTCAGACGGGTTGCGCACTGCGGGCAGCGTTTGTGAGCGAGCAGTTCCATCGCGTGCTTCTCCGGCGCCGGTGCGGGTTGCGCGATGGCCACTCCCAGCAGGCCAACGGCTTGCGGCTGCGCGACTTGGGCGCCGCAATGCGGGCAGTTGGGGGCGCAGGCGTAGATCTTTTTGCTACATGCCTGGCACTCGACCTTGGTGGCTTCTTCAGCTTTGGCCAACTGATAACGGACAAACACCAGCACGATGAAGGCGGCCAACAGCAGCGCGATCATCAGCAGCGGGAACAGCACCATCAGGAACACGCTGCCCACCGCCCAGAAGTCCGCCAGCCAGCTTGCCATGCCTTGCAGCCCGGTGGCGTCTTCTTCGTCCAGATCAACAAACAGAGACACTACCTGGTTCTGTAACGTCGCCAGCGCAAACACGCATGCCGCCAGAATGAAGCCAGCGATATTGTCGCCCCAACCGGCGTGCATCGCCGTTGCTGGCAGCGTGATACCTTCTTCGACAAACTTCGACTCGTACGCCGTCACCAGCCCCAGATAGGTCAGGGCCGCCATACCTGTTTTCAGATACGCCTGAAAGTCTTTCAGCAGCGCGCGCAGGTCCGAGTTCTTCGTCGCAATGATCTCGACTGCGGACAGAATGCCCAGCACCCACAGCGTGATTGCGTGCGTGAACCAGATGGGTTCTCCATGCAGTTCTTCCACAAACGAAGTCTGATTGAGCCACGGTATCTGCGGCCCGAAGCGGATCAGCATTGCCACCAGAAACGCAGGCGTAAATGCACGCGTTGACTGCGGCCCGACCGAAGCAATACCGTGCATTAAGACGTGAACGTGCATATCAGATGACCAGAGAACTTAGCGAGGGCGGAATGCCGCTAGGGGGCGCTTGCGGGAAATACGAAGGGTGGCTGTGTGGCGGGAAAATTCTTGCCCGGTGGTAATTCGACCACAGGCGAAAAATATTGGACATCTAACGCTACGAACCACGTTCTACTCCTTCTCCGATGGGTAGCAGACACAAATTTTTCTGCAGCAGCGTAAAGCATCAGGCTCCCCCCTAATGGCGACCTATGTTTGTTTACCATCGTACACGCACCAACGTGCGCCGTTGCGGCGGCAAACTGAGGGATTCCCATGAAATATGCGTACGACAAAGAAAAGCTGCACACGGACAGCGACCACGTTAACTCGCAGAAAACCGAACCGTTGCCTGTTGCAGGGGCGGAGAACCCGGACGACTCTGCCAACCGCGCTGAACCCTACGATCCGCTGCGGTCAACGGTCCCCAACGGCAACCAGCCCGCGCTATCGCGCCCGGCCGCACCGTCGCAGCCCTCTGCCAACTCGTCGAACGAACTAATCACAGCGCGTTTTCTCAAAGAACCGCTGGACGTGGAAGCATCTTCTGAAAACACCCGCGAAACACTGCGTCGCCTACCTGTTCCACAACAACCTGTCAGGCAGACCGCAAGTCCGGCCTTGCCTTCGGTGCAACCAGCTGCCGTTGAAGTCGAAACGACGCCCGCCAGCCAGAAACCTGAAGAAAGTGACGAACTAAAACTGCGGCAGAGCGAACGCTTCGAGTTCCTGCCCGATGCTGGCGTCCGCATTCGCATCGCCTGGAAGGCGGGTGACGACTACCGCGAGATCTACGGTGACCTGGTCGATATCTCAGGCACCGGTCTGCGATTCAATTCCGACGACTGCGTTCCGGTTGACCGTGAATTGGATATCGCCATGATGGCGCCGGCGCCGGAGTTGTATCTGACGGCGGTTGCCTGCTGGTCGCGGCCTGAAACGTCTGGACATTGGTGCACGGGCTGCCGGCTGGAAGTGGAATTCCCGGTCGAAGTCTTCAGCGAGATGGGCGCCCGCGGGCAGATTAATCGCCGGCGCGAAAGACGCAAACCCGTCAGCATCCCCGCCCTGGTCAGCTTCGAACTGGACAAGGCCAAAGAGGTGCAAGCGGAGATTATCGACATCTCCACGGGCGGCATGTGCATCGCCATGCCAGGCAATTACGAACTCGGCACGCGCATCCTGGTCCGCGTGCAGTCCGAAAAACCAGTAGAGCCGGTGCCGCTGATCGTCCGCTGGAATTCGCCCAATGGCAAAGACCCTGTCATCGGCGGCAGCTTCTTGAACCGCGCGGGCTACGAAGCTTTCGCCGTATCGCTGGGGGAAGAGGCGCCCGAGGAGCCAGAACGGGCCGAAGCCCGGCCGGAATCCAAAGGCAAACTGTGGCGTAAAGCCCTTGCGGGCATCGTATTCGCCGCATGTATCGTCGCCACGGTCGTCATCTTCCGCGACATTGGCGTGCAGGACACGGTCGAGCAACGTCAGGCTTCAACACGCATCGTCAGAGCCAGCACGCCGCGAAAAAAACCGGCAGCAACCACCACCACGCAGACCAAGCCGCAGAAACCCGCGGTGGTGCGGCCGCGAGTAGCAGAGAAACCAGCTGTTCCAGCGGCAGACCGGTTCGCACCCGTTGATCTGGCACTAAAACGCTACGCAAGCCAACAGGACGTCGCCGTCGAATACCGGCTGGAACCGCAGGACGCCGGGTTGCTCCTATTCGCGCCAGCAGACAACGATGTTGCGATGGCTCCCGTGGCAATAGTACCCGGACCGCCACCAGAACGAGCCATCGCAACGGACGTTCCCGCAGAACCGCAGCTGACGCCGGATCTGCCTGCTGAGGTTCAAACCGCTGCTCCAACTTTGGACGAAGAACAGTCCGTGGTTGTGGCAGTCAGCCCCGCACCGCAACGCACCGTCACCATTCACAACCCGCCGGCAAATCGCGGCGCCGTAACCTTCATCTGGGGCGACAACGCCGTCACGCTGCCTGCCGGAGCGAAGGTGGAATTACCCGTCGCGCCGCAGGGCGCCGTGAGGTGGGACCGTGGCGGCAAGTTCGGCCCGGCCCGCCAGGAACTGCTGCCGGGTCGTTACGAATTCAGCGTCAGCCCGCAAACAGGCTGGCTGCTGCACGAAGCCTGATCGGCAGGCGAGGCAATCAAGTAACTGTCAGCGCATAAAAAATGCGAGGTCTTCGACGTACCGGACACGATCCGGCAATACACATCAGCCAGGGGCAAGGCAACTAATGTGCGAAATATCGTCAAAGACCCCGCGGGCCAGCTGGATCAGCCGAACACCGGCTAATCCGGCATACCACTTATGCAGGTTGCGGGCCAAACCACGAAATATTTTTGATGAAAACCTTAAGTTGTTTTTTGGCAATCACTTAGGGCTTTTCACGTAACGGCCGGTTATTTCGGCAATCCACGGGGCGCAGCGTTTTGCTACACCCATTCTGGGCACTGTATCGGTTTGAAACGGCGGGATCATGGCGTTGTAGGGCGGCGCCGCGGCATCCGTCAGATGCATGGTGTATAACTGCACCTGGATGAGCCGTTTCTCCTGATTTGCCGGACCGTTTTATGCCCCCCGTCGATACTCCACCCAAGCAGCGTATGTTCTTCCGCTGGCTGATGGCGCGGCTGGTTTTTCTGCCGACACTTGCTTGGAATTACCTGCTGGGGCGTGTCATCGGTGTGCGGGAATGGTGGAATGAGGTGGATGAAGACGTCATCATTGGCGCCTATCCGTTCTCCTGGGATGTGGAGGCGATTAAGGAAGAAGGAGTCGGCGCCGTGGTGAACACCTGCGAAGAATACGCCGGGCCGGTGGCGAAATACCAGGCTTTGGATATTCACCAGTTTCACATGCCAACGGTCGACTTTACTTCGCCCTCACTGGCCGATTGCACGGCTGCGGTGGAGTTCATGCAGCAGCAGATCGCCGACGGACGCCGGATTTATGTGCACTGTAAAGCCGGGCGTGGACGCAGTGCTACAGTGGTGATGTGCTGGCTGATCGCCACGCATGACATGACGCCCGAAGATGCGCAGACCTACCTGCTTACCAAGCGGCCTCACGCCCACAAGCATCTGTTCAAGCGCAAAGCGGTGCGGGATTATTTCGATATCCGCAACAGTGAGAAACAGGCATGCGAAACTCAGCAGTGCGAAACGCCGGAATGAAAGTCGAACGCCCCCTGCATCAGCGCTGTCAGCTATACGCCGCCATCGCGGGCAACCTGGGCGTGTGCGTGATGCTGGGAGCCGCTGTCGCCGGTGTGAATTGGCTCTCGCTGCTTGGCGCCGCCACCCTGGCGACCGCAATTCTGGTCGTGCTTGCAACGGGCATCCTGGCGTGGTGCTTCGGCTGGAAATAGCCGTTTGTGTTGCGCGGTTTCGTCTTAACTCCTGAAGAAGCATTTACTGCATTCTCAGGAGCATCTGCCGGATAGCCAGAATCGCCCGTCGCGGCATGGATGACAGCCGGAACGTTCACACCGACCGTCACTCAAGCATCAACATCCGCCGGGCGCCAGCCGTGTAGCCAGGCACGCAGATATCCGCGTTCCAGGCCTTGCTGCGCAGCGGCTTCGCTCTCGTAGTAACAGCCGATGCTGCCGAACATTCCTATCATCAGCGAGTGAAAAACCGCGGGCGGTAGATGGCTGGCCTGATCGGAATCCAGTTCCGCCCGGTTCCACCATGCATAACCGTCGTTAATCGGGCGGCGTTCGGGCATCCAGTTGCACTTGCTGAACGCTTCTTCCGCGGCAACCATCTGGCGGATGATTCCGCAGCGGACCTGCCCGCCGTTTTCTTCCAGCCAGTCGGCGTACATCAGCCGCTGCGCAGGCGTCGCATCGCCTTGGAGAATCCGTTGCTTCAGGGCTTCAGTCATAATGAGTCCCTAAGAAGCAGCGCTGGCGTCTTCATCTTCCAGCCCCACTTTACGGTAACTGCGGTCCAGCAGTTCGATGGGGTGAAACAGCGGCAATGGCTCGCCCCGCATCCGGCTTTCGCGGCCGATTTGCAACAGACAACCGGCGTTGGCAGTCACCGCAACCTGGGCGCCTGTGGCACGGATATTCTCGTACTTCCGCGCACCCAGCCGGTCCGCCATTTCCGGCTGCGTCAGGTTGTAAGAACCCGCCGCCCCGCAACAGATGTCCGCTTCGGCCAGTGGCAGCAGCGTGAGGCCGGGAATCTGCTGCAACAGGTTCCGCGGCGCCTCTCTGATTTTCTGAGCGTGTGAGAGATGGCAAGCGTCGTGATAGACCGCGCGGACCTTCAATTCGCCCTGTGGCGGCACGACGCCCAGTTCGTCGAGAAATTCGTGCACATCTTTCACCTTATCCGCCAGTTGCTGACGGGCCTCGTTTCCTTCGCCCGGCCAGTGGTGCGGATAATCTTTCAGCATCGAACCACAACCCGCGACGTTGACAATCACCGCGTCGATGCGGTTGTCGTTGAAGATCGCCGCGTTGGCGTCCGCAAACTCCCGCGCCGGGGTATCGCTGCCGGCGTGATAGTGAATGGCGCCGCAACAGGTCTGCTCTGCGGGCACGACCACATCGCAACCGTTTTCCTGCAGCACGCGGGCGGTGGCCCAATGCGTTTTGCGGAACATCGCATCGGCGACGCAGCCCGTGAACAACGCGACGGTCGCCCGCTTCTGCCCCTTCGCTTCCAGCCGCAATGGCAGCGGCGGTAATGTCTTGCCCAGCGGCGGCAGCAGGGTGAACATCCGGCCCAGTTGCTGCGGCAGCAGACGCCAGAGACCGCTGGCAAGCAGCAGTTTATCAAGCTGTAGCGTCTGAGCTATCCGCGCCGGAGCCAGCGCCGCAGCCGTCCGCGATGCGTAAGGAAACAGACCGAACAGAATGTACTTTTCAAACCAGCCGGAGCCTGTCGGCGCGTCGTCCGGCGCCTGCTGCTTCATCGCCACGCGGAACGGTTCGATCAACCGCCCATATTGCACGCCCGAGGGGCACGCCGATTCGCAGGCCCGGCAATCCAGGCAGAGATCGAGATGACCGGCCACCTTCTCGTTCATCGGCAGGCGGCCATCGGTGACCGCCCGCATCAGATGAATCCGCCCGCGTGGGCTATCGTTTTCGTCGCCTAGCTCCACGTACGTCGGGCACGCCGAGGTGCACAACCCGCAATGCACACAGTCCAGGAACAGCGTGTAGTCGATATCTTGTCCGGGCGTCTGGGTAGTTTCCATCCCGGAATTATAACGCAGCCACCGCCGGTCAGGCGCCCATTGCCAGGGCAACGCGGAAGAAAAGCCAGGGCAACACAGAAGAAAAACCAGGGCAACACAATAGAAAAAGCGGACCGCAATGACGATCCGCTTTCTGGTTGAATAGTTTCGCTTAGAAGCCTGGCAGCAACTGCCCCAGCAGGCTGTCGCTTTCGTTGCGATGATCTTCCGTCACAATGATGTGATCGTCAGGCCGGAGCGAGTAGTCAAACGCGTGATGAAGGTTGCCCCGTGAGGGGTTGTAGTCCATTTCCATGCGATGACGCTGGCCGGACTCCGAGGTCCGCATCAGATAGACGCGTGGCTTGGTGAAGTGCGAAAGGGCATCGACTTCTTTCAGCGCGGCGCTGGCGAATTTTGGCCCCGTCAGCGGATAGGTAGACTGCTGTGGCTTCGCCGATTCGGTGTACAGAGAAATCCGGTAGTGTGGCGTATTCCTGAAATTCGCTTCTGGATCAGGCTTCTGCGGACCGGCCATCGCGGCGCCCGGCAGCGTTAAATTGGGCAGCGTACAGCCCACCGCAGGCAGCGAGATTGCAATTGTCAGCATTGCAAGCAGGGACTTAACCGGTAACGCATTCATCACAGATGCCTTCTTGGCCACTGGGCGGATAGATTTCTCGATATATGTTTCATCGGCTAACGGATTTGCGGACTTGAGCGAATGCGTAAGATTTAACGGCTGTGCGGCTTCTGCCGCCTGATGACCGGGCAGGCGATTGACCCGGAGAAGATTGAAAGCGACAATCCTGGCAGTCGCATCTTGCCGGGGTGGGGAAAATGTGGCGGTCTGGTAAACTACTGACAAATGCACGCCCGCATCCTCTTTGCCTGCTGACTGGCCGGCGAATCATCTACCACGGGCGCAACTTATACGGAGCCAACTGGACTCATGGCCAAAGCGCGGAAACCCAGAAAACCCAAAAAAGAAGAAGTCTCGAAGGCCGAAGAGCACGACGACGCCAACGACTATCTAGACGCTGATCTCGATGCCGACTTCGACGACGATCATGATGACGATCTCGATGATGAACTCGAAGATGATCACGATCTGGATGAAGACGATCACGACGACGATGATCATGACGATGATGATCTAATCGACGACCTCGACGAAGAGGACGACGAAGAAGAGGAACCAAAACCCGCGCGGAAAAAACGCGCTCCGCGTAAGAAACGCGAACCGGCAGCTACCCGCTCACGCAGATCTTCCCGCAAGTCAAATGACAGCGAAGATGATGAGGAAGAAGAACCGGCGGACGTAGAAGACACTGCGGAGCCGGAAGAGCCCGAAGAAAAACCGGCGCCAGAGCCTGACGATCCGCAAGCGCTGGAAGTGCTAGAACGCATGGGCGCCCGCCTCGACCGCAACGACGACGGCAACGTCTACCGCGTCTTCTTCTACGACCGGCACGGCACCGACGACGCCCTGCTATTCCTCTCCGGCCTACCCTCGCTAACCGAAGTCTGGACCATCGGCACCAAGGTCACCAAAGAAGGCGTCGCCGCATTAAAGGAACGGCATCCTAAATTGACGGTCTACAACTGACACCAGACACCGGTAGGCCAGGCTCCGCCTGCCTTCCTTCCGTGTTAATCGTCCATTCATGCCAAACTACCGCCGGGCAAGAATTCCCGGCGGGACCTTCTTTTTCACGCTCGTAACGCATCGACGACGCAAGCTGTTTCACCTGGAAAAGAACCGGGCCCTTCTAAGAGAGCAATCCGGCAGTGCAAGCAACGATGGCCGGTTGCAATAAAGTGCCTTCAGGCGACTGGAGGCCCACCAGGTTTGTCGTTGGGGACATGCCGGCCTCTTTCCGGCCGATTGGGGCTGTGCTTCCGTCCTAGGCAGCTTACGGCGAAAGTGCGGTGTGGCTTTTGGCGAACTGTAGTGACGCCGCAAGGAAGTAGGCGAAGCCTGTACTAGGATTTTTGTAATTCAAACGGTTTGGCATATAAATGAAGGTCCGAATCCTCTTCAGACAAATCGATTGATATCCGATATCCGATGGTCCAAAAGGCCAACAGCGGTTCAAATGGATTGGGAAGGTCAGAAAAAAACTGGCACTCCCAAACAGGCGGATTATCTATCCGTAATCCTCTGGACGCAGCGGTATTCCAACACTCCCACGCCAGTACAGCCTCTTGTACTGGAAGTGGCAAACGTTCTGATATTTCGTCATGCTCCATTTCGTAGTCGTCGGCTATGGGAGAATTGTAAACAACCTCTGTGGCCTTCACATAGGCACGCCCCATGTATGGTGTTTCAAATCCACCTGAAGTGTATGGGTTGTCGGTGAAATACCATACTGTTTTGCCACTGAAAATTGCTCCGAATTTCGTCAGCGCTTGAGCGAATTGGCGAGCATGTGATTCAGCTTTGAGCATTCCATTTGGGTCAGATGCTATTGTGGCAATCGCTACTAAAGAAGTTGGCGACCTGTGAGTCGACGGATTCTTTCCTGCAAAAATGAGTTTCCCCGGAATGTGTTCACCAAACTCCCGGTGATCGCTCTGCAACCACTCTGTGTTCCCCAGTTCTTTTCCAACTATTTCCCACACTTCACGTGGGTCAGCGTGAGGCGATCTAGCGGCAAGTCGCTCAACTTGAGCATTGGCGGTTTGGTTAGGCCGATTGAATCGTTGTCTAAGAAAGTGGTAGATACTCTGCCTGTCAGTGGGTAAGTAATACTCTCTCATTCGATTCGATCCAGCCAAGCGACTTCAATGTAAATTAGGTAGCAGTAGCAGTAAGGCAGGCTCCGCCCAATGGTACTAAGTTTGTTTTTTGGTTTTTCGGTTTCTACTTTTCTGGACGCGTTGGTCTCGTGGGCGGTGGTGTTTTCGACCGGGGCGGAAGTGGGCGTGGTGACTTGCGAGGCGGTTGAGCAAGCGCGGGATGAGAACGGCTTCGACGTGCCCGGTTGAGCTGATGACCAGCAGCGGCGTGAGAGCCAGCAGTTCGATCAACGCGTTTTTGAAACTGATCCGTAACGGATCGGCGTCGTGGGCTTCTGCGGCCTGTACGATCAGCCACCGCGTTAGAAAGTACAGAATGACATGGCCGGCCACTTCGTACTGAACAGCCGCGGCGGTGCGTGAACGGATGGCTGTCATCGCCTGGGTTACTTTTAATTCGTAAAAGGTGGTTTCGATTTCCCACCGGCGATGATATAGCCCTTGCGAGAGACGGAGTGTTCCCTCTTCCTCCCTGTTCGCCAGGTGAATCCATTGCTCGCGTGCGACCTGCTGGTCACACAGCACGTTGGTCACCAGTGCGGTCGGGCGGAAGCCGGGGATGTGGTATTCGATCAGACGCAGCTGGATGCTGCGGGGGTAATCGCCGCACTGGTTGGCCTTGGACGGCTGCCACTCCACGAGCCAGTCCTGCGGCCCCAGCGGGCGGATTTTCCGGGGTTTCACGCTGGGATAAAGCCGGATCGCAAAGAATGCATGCTGGGTTTGAATCTGGTGAAACAACTGGAAGCACCAGAAGCCCTGATCCATCAGCACCAGATCGTTGCAGCGTAACCCGTCAAGCAGCCGCCGGGCGATGGTTCTTTCGCCCTCTGCGAGGGGCGTCAGTTCATAGCGGAAAGGAAGTCTTGCCAGCGGGAACTGCAACATGACCATCCGCGCCTGAGCACGCTTGCTGTGGCCGTTGGCAGCGGCTCCAAAATGCTTCAACAGCGTTTTGCGGTTGGGCAGACTCAGCGTCGTACCGTCGAGCGCCAACAGGCGGAATCCGTTCCAGAATAGATGCCCGCCGTGCGACTGCTGAAAGCTTTCGACCAGCCGTTCCAGCAGCGCCACCCAGAACTGCCACGGCAGACGGCGCCGCGCCTGGACAAAGGCTTCTTCAGAAACCGACGCCGGGTCGTCGCTGCGAGGGTCGTGCCTGGATCGCTTGACGGGCGAGTTCCGCCCGGCCTGGCGGCGTTGCTTCCGGATACTCGCGAGCCGGGTGTGACAATAATACTCGCTATCCTGCAGCCACTTGAGCGTTGTGGTCAGCACCTGGGCGAAGGAAAGGGAAGGATCGATGGCCGAGTAAACCGCCAACATCACCATCGAAGGCGCCCACAACGAGCCACACCCCATCGCTACGTCCGCCGCACAGGCAGCGTCCTGAATCAACGACGCCGGCAGCAGATTCTGAAACGCCCGGAAGCCATGCCGCCGGATCTCTTCCCACGCCTGCGTCTTACGTTTATCCTTAAACACGTGCGAGTCCTCCTGACTAAGTGTTTGTGATGATTCACTAAGTCAACGAGGGCTCGCATTTTAAGTCAATACAAACTTAGTACCATTGGGCTCCGCCTGCCTTCCTTCTGTTGTGGGCATCCATTCATGCCAAACTACCGCCGGGCGAAAATTCCCGGCGGATTTTGGCGAACCGTCGTGACGCTGCAAGAGCGCAGACGGAGCCTGCCCTACTAGTCTTACGGGCGGCGGGCGGTTTCTAACTTCAACAGGCCCTGCTGCCCGGCGACGTCTACTAGCACGCTGTCTGGCAGATGCAAGGCTTGCTGCTTGATGGTGTCAAGGGTTGTCACTTCGACCATCATGCCTTGCACGGCTGCACGCTGCGAAGTGTTGAATTCGAAGACGTGGGTTGCTACGCCGTGCAACGGATCAAACCGTCGCGAAACGCGCTGCGGCTTGGTGTCGCCCGGCGCCTGCAGCGGACCCGGTTGCAGGTTGATCTTCATGGCGTAAATGTCGGGCGCCGTTTCGCTGTGGCGTTGCACGACGGTGACTTTTACCGGGTCGCCTTGCAGGCCGCCCCGCACGGATATCTGTAGGCTGGCGCCGGCGGGCTCGTCCAGCACGTGTTCTTTGCCGGTTGCCTGGGCTGCGGCGAAACATTCGGCCAGTGAGAACCGCGCGGTCGGCGCGACCTGTTGCGGCGCCGCCCAACAGCGCACGCGGGCCGAAGTTGCATCGGCGGGCCATTCCGCTGCGTTCCACGATAGCACCGGTACGGGTTTTCCCGGTTCGTAATTCACATCGTAGAACACGTATTTCGGGCCTGCCGAGCGGCCATCTGATGTGACGGGCGCCGCTTCGATCCACATCTCCGCCGGACGCGGCGTGAAGCGGTGGTTTTCGTGCTGCACCGAGAACATGAACCCGGCGCCGCCAGCCGGCAACTGCTGCGGACGATGAATCCCCAGCAGATAACCACTGCCGGAACCGCCTGCCGTCTGCAGCGGAATGAAGCGTGGCAGCCGCTGCTGATAGCGCAGCGATTCAATCTGTCCGCCCGCCCGCGCGACCAGCCGCAGCGCTTCGCCGCCTTCAATCTGCACCGTCTCTCGATTGCCTTCAAAGGCTACGGTCAGCTTTTTAGCTGTGGGGGCAACCTGCTGCGTGAATGTCTCGCCCAGTTCCAGTTCCTGGGAGCCACTGGTGGAAGTCAGCCGCCGGCCTGTTTCGTCGCGCACATCGTAAAGGCCGCGGCCAAGCAGTTCCGCCAGCGAATCGATCAACTGTTCGCCGCGGTCAACGGGCGTATAGCTGCCACCGGTAATGGTAGCGATCTCGCCGAAGTCACGCCGCGCCTGTTCAACGTCGCCGGGTGGTAGTTTGAAGCCCACAATATGCACCGGCGCCTGGTGCTGATTAAACGCCGCCCGGATGCCGTCGATGCTGCTGGGCGGAACTGCTTCGAACTTGCCGGCAGCAGCGGGTGTCAGCTGGAAATTCAAGCCGTCGGTGATGACCACAATCCGGCGGTCGCTGGTGGCAGGTTCGCGGGCGAAGTCGCGCTGCGCCTGTTCGATGGAAAGATAAAGCGGCGTCTGCCCCCACGGCTTGAGCGTGGCAACCAGGTTATCAATCGTGGCCGCGTGCGTTGCATCGAACCGCCCCAGCGGCAACACCCGTTCAACATCGCCCGCCGGAGAAAGCGTCAATGGCACTTCGCGGGCGTAACCGGTCTGCCTGACGACCACAGCCGGTTGATCTTTGCTGCTGGTCCAGCCAGCACGATGCCCGTAAAACCGTACGCCGACTCTTGCATTGTCGCGGGCGGCAAGGTGGTTCAGCATGCCCATCAATGCGTTGCTGGCCACTTCAAGCCGCGTCATTTTTTCGCCGTCGCTGGTTTCGACATCCGTCTTCGCGCTCATGCTGTGCGATACATCCAGCACAAACACCACGGAGAGTTTCCGCTGCAAATCACCGCCCAGGGTCACGCTGTAGTCTTTATAACGGTGCGGCTGGTACTGCACCTTCACACCGCCCAGCGTCTGCATCATGAAAGGCGAAGCGAACGTCGCGCCGCGGAACCAGGCCGCCACATTCAGTTGCGGGCCATGTCCAGCAAGCGAATTTCCCGCCAGGGTAAAACGTTGCGAGGCGCCAGGTTGAATTTCAATCAGCCCCGCGTCGCTGTCACCGGCGCCGCCTGACACGGCAAGTCCGGGCACCGGCGAACCATCACGCCCTGTTGCGATCACCGTCGCCAGTCCCGGTGGAAGCGTGGAACCGGCATGCTGCTGCACGCTGACCACCGTTTCAGGTAACTGCTGTTTGCCTAAGAGAAGAATGTTGCCCGCCTTGACCGTCATCGCCGCAGTGCTGGCTTTCTGATACAGGCCGGTCGCTTCCTGAACATCCGCTGCGTACTGTTGCAAGGTTGGCGGAAGGTTGCCGCTGGACTTCGCGGCGGCGATGTATCCGGCTGCAGATTCGGCGAAGAATGGCTGCCCGCTACGGTTCCGCACTGCCCAGCAATCCTGCCCGGCGCGCCTGGCCTGCCAGATGAACAGTTGCTGAACCTGAAACTGATGAAGTTGCTGAACCGGGTTCGCGTCTGCAGCCGGGGCGCCCATCGCGGCGCCTGACCGTGCAATCTGTGCGGCCCGTGTCAAACGCTTCAGTTGCACCTGCGGCGTGTTCTCTTTGACGCTGGCGCCCACCTTCTGCAGTTCGCGGATACGCACGGGCGCCGAGGCCAACTGGCGCCGCGCAACGGCGTTGGCCTTCGCAATCTTACGGATCTGCAATTCGCGTTCACTGGTGGCGCTGGTTGCGTCTTCTCCTTCAGCCTCAGCTTCGCCAGAACCTATGAGCACCAGCGCTGGATGCGCGGTCCAGATGTTGGCGACACGTTCCAGATACGAAGCGTGCACCGGACCGGCAGCCATTTCCAGCGCTTCTGGCGCCACCTGCGATGCATTGAATCGACGCGCGTCATGATACAACGCATTGGCAAATTCGCGTCGCTTCTCGTGCAAGTCGGCGCGGCGTTGAGCACGCGGAAGTGGTGTGTTCAGCACCGCATCAATCCGCCGGAGCGTGGCGGCGGTCGGCGATTCGATCCGCGCCAGTGCATCGCATTCACGCGTGAACTGCGTGCGCAGATTCCGCAGCATCGCCGCGGTTGTCTGTTGTTCACGCACCAGGGCGGCAGTGATGGCGGGCGCCTGCGTTATTAGATCCGTTTTTGTTTCTACATCCGCCAGCAGCGTTTCGATCCGGCGGATAGCTTGCAGCAGTTCAAGCAGTTGATGATTGACCTGCCGGTCCACAGGCGCCGGTTGTTCGCCCAGAGCCAACGGCCGCGCGACCCAGGCTGCCAGATAAGGAAGTTCCGCATATGCGAGGTCCCGCAGTTGCGTGGCTGCTGCCACCGCCTGGGTCAGGTCCGCCGCATGCTGGTAATGATTGCGAGCCCGTTCGTACAAAGGCTCCGAGAGTTGCACCGCTGCCTGTTGCCCGTTCAAAACACAGTCTTCCGCCCGGCGCCGCTTGGCGTCTCCCGCGTCTATCACCGGCTGAATCCAACGCAGGGCGGCCAGTTCGCTGGGCGTGGCGACTTGCTCAGACAGGTCTAAAGTGTTGATGCTTTGGGTGATGGTCGCGGAGTTGTCCCACGCCGCCGTCTCGCCTCTGGCGGCCAGCAATTGCAGAAAGACGGCGGACTTCAGTGGTGGCAGATTCTGCCGGTTGGCGGTGGTATGCCAGGCATGCAACGCCTGGTCGAGTGCGGCAGGCGATGGGTCAGCCTGCAGCCGCGTCGTGGCGGCATGTAATTCATCTAAGGTTGCTGCGGGGGCGGCGTTGAAGCGGCGGAGCATTGCCGTGGAATACATGGGGGCGCCGGACCAGGCGGGCGATGGTTCGCCGGTGAAGATGCGTCTTCGTGCGCCGCGCGCCGGGCTGGGGTCTTCTTTCCAGCGTGTATAGATGGCCGCAAGCTGTTTCTGCAGGGCGCGATGTGTTTCCCGCGATTGCTTGTCGTAGCCGCTGCCTGCCGCCAGCAATTGTTCTAACGATAGCAGCTTGTTCTGAAAGTCCGCCCACTGCGCCGGTGCGAATTCCTGCGGCGAAAGTTCACGCAGTTCATCGTGCTTGCGCCACAAGGTAAGTAGATCGACCGTGGTTTCTTCGCGTGTCTCCGGCGGTGGCAGTTTCCTTGCGGCGGGGGGCAACGCCCACGAGATCTGGAAGGCGGCTTTGCTGCGCGAATGCAGTTCCGGCTGCTGCCGGGCGTTGCGGTTGGCAATGGCCCAGGTGTCGACATTGGCGCGGACGTAAGTGACAAGCTCTGTCAGTGAAACGCGACCGTTGCCATCACCGCCCGAGGTTTTCTCATCTGCTTTGCCAGCCAGTGCATCGCGGAAGTGCCGCCCGAAGACAGAGGCCTGCATGCTTGGAGAGCACCAGGCTTTCTGCCCGTCGCTGCTGGAAGTCAGCACAGCCACATTGCCCGGCGCCGACTCCTTCACCACGCGCGAAATACTCTCATTAAACGCATTGTAAAGAACGCCTGTCCGCCAGTTGGTTTGAAACTTGGCGCTATCCAGCACCAGCAGCACGTTCGCTTCGCGCGATGGAATGGTGTCGCCGATGGCCCGCAGAATTTCTTTCACCGGCAACCATGTTTCCGGCGCCAGTCCCGAAGCGCCCGGCGGAACGAGAAACGGCGCGCCATCGTCGCCTGATACGCCGTGCATATTCACATAAATCACGATGGCACGGGCACGGCACGCCTGTTCACGCAGATCTTTCAGTTGCTGCTCGAACGCCTGCATCCCCGTCTGTTTGCTGCGCCAGTGGCGGGAGATGTTGTGGACGGAGATGTTCTTACGGTCCAGCGACGCGAGGCTGCGGGTATCTTCTTCGCTGAACGCCACGGGCGGCGCCGGCCAGCGGTAATCACCAGGTGCGACAACAACCAGCGGCGTCTGTGCAGGAGAAAACGCCAGCAACTGCACCAGCATCCAGGCGCCTGCGAAAAACAACACCAGCGCAACTGCCAGCCGCATCCGTTGCCAGACAATGCGCATCGTCCGGCGGCGTCCGGCAAGCGAGCGGCCTTCCTGCCACTGGCGGGCTTTCGATTTCCGCGGCTCACGGTTGGGAGCACGCCAGTCCTGCGAGCCGGCAATGGTTCCGGGAGACTGAGACATGGGGTAGTTCCTGGGAATCAAGGCCCTGGAAATCAAGGCAATAAGTCAGCAGAATGTGGCGAAGGTAAACGGACGGCCGGGCAACTATTTATCCTGCGGGTCGAGCGTACGACGGTCGAGCACACGCACCAGATGGAAGCCCGCCGCGTCTTCGATGACGGGGCTGATTTCACCGGGCGGTAATGCCTGGATGGCGGCGCCCACTTCCGCCGACGGCGCCTTGGCCGGATCGGTATAGGGATGTAGCACCAGTTCAATCAGACTGGCGTCGACCTCTGGTTCATCATCCACGGGCTGCGAGAGAATCTTGCGGCGTAGGAATAGCAACGCGTTGTATGCATCGTCGCGCGATTTGAACTTGTGAAATGGCGCCGAGATGCGTTCCCACCGCACGACAATCTTCTTGCTGTTGTAAGCTTCAAGCAGACCGGCTGAAGACGTTTCGTCAAGGTTGTTGTCAGAGATAGAGTGACTTGCTTGTGTCACATCTGCGGCATCGCTATCTCTTGCTGATTCATCAACAGGCTTGCCATCGATAGTTTTGCCGTTGACAGGCGCCCCGGCGGAGATGCCTGCGATGTCTATCACACGCGGCAGGTTTTCTTCTTTAAGCCGGGCTTTTTCTTCCAGTTCCGCCGTCAGCGTCGTGCCTGCGGGGCGTCCGCTGGGGCGTGCGGGATTGTTCAGCGAGGATGTGTTCTGCGACGTCGCATTCAGCGGCGGGCCTTCCATATAAGGCGCCGGTGCGGTCACCGGCGCGGCGCCGCCACAGGCCTTCAGCGCCAGACGTGCTTCCAGGCGGACGCGGTCAGATGGTTCGGCGTAGCAGTTCTGTCCCTTCATCTTGTACGCAATGATGTGCAGGCGTTTACGCACGGCGGGGCTGCAGCAGCGTTTGTTGTTGCAAAGCTTGCAGAAGTTGCCCGTGCTTTTCCGCAGAGCCAGAACCGCCTCGTAACGGACGGCTTCGGTGCAGTCATCCAGCGAGGCAAGAATGGCGTGCTCGACGTCTGGATAGCATCCACCACAACCGATGGTGGCCAGGTAACGCAGCCCTTTGATCTTCTGGGCGGCAAGATCCTGCTCTGCCTTAATCTCGGCGCCGACCTTCACCGCAGGCGGTCCAGCAGGATCGAAATTCTCAGCAGCGGTCAGCGGAAGAATAGGCGGCCCAGGCTCTGCCGAAGGGAACACCATGCCGATTTTAGCGCAGAGATGATCCCCCAGCGTTGTTAACGACTGACAGACTTGTGGCACACCCAGAAAGTCAAAGATAGACGGAGGCGGCGCGACGGGTGCGGCGGGCGGTGCAATCGCAATAATCTGCGCGCCGCCTGCAGTGGCGGCCGCCGGCGCGGGTGGAGCCGGCACGACTGGCGGCGCCGAGTGGCAGCCAGAGGCAACCAGCAACGCCATGCCAGCGAGTAGGCAGAGGGTGCGAATCAGGGTCATAGGTTGGTTCCCTCGCCACTGCGACAAGATGTTCACGGGCGTGGAGAATCGGAGTTCGTGTTCGTTTGAGGCCATTTTCAAGCAACGCTTTGCGTACCTGACAGCAACTGCCGGAGTTCCAGCTGCTGTTGCCGGTGTTTGTGCTGCATGGCTTGTCCGGCTTTATCGAACTGCCTCTGTTGTGCTTCCAGTTCCTGCTCGCGGGCCACCAGCCGCGCGGCCTGCTCTTCGATCTCTTCATGCCGCCGGGCGACCCACTCCTGCACTTCAATGCGTTGCTGACGCACCTGCTCCTGCCGCTGGTCAAGCCGCGCGGAAAGTTCGAGAAGTTCCTGTTTCTGCTTCTCCAGGCTGCTGCTGGCCATCTGGAAATGATCGGCCAGGCGGCCGCGGATCTGGGCCAGTGAGCTGGTGAGTTCGCCGGGAGGTGCGATGCCGGTCAGCCGTGTCCAAAGCTGCTGCGTGACCAGCCGCATTTCCAGCGTTTCGCGATGCGTGGTGGCGACGGTGGCTTCCATCTGGTGCAACGCTTCGGAACGTTCGTCTAAGGCCCGCTCGCGGTTGTTGAGCTTCTCTGCTTTGGCGTCGTAGCGGCGCTGCTGCTCCAGGCGGCTGGTGGAAAGCGTCTCGTGGGCGGCCTGCTGCTCCTGCTCAAACAGTTCGCGTTGACGCTGCAGGGCGGCGGCTTCGTCTGCGACTTCTTCCAGTTGCTGGTTCAGAATGTTCTCACGGGCCTGCAACTGCTCCTGCCACTTGCTCACTTCTTCAACCGTTGTGTTTTCCGCGTATGTCGCGGCGTGGCTGGCGACTTCGAGGGCGCGGGCGTCTAGGTCGTTGGCATGAGTCGTTAAGGCGGCGATGCCTTCTTCCAATGCTGCTTCCCGCGCGGCGAGATCTTCGCGGTCTTCTTCCAGGCTGGCTGCCTGCTGTTCTAATTCGGCGGCGTATTTTTGCTGTGCGATTTCCTGCTGCTTGAGGTCTTCCGCCCGGCCGTCGAGTTCGGCGGTGAGGCCCGCGAGACTAATCTTCTCTAACTTGATCTGCCGCGCGGCGTCCTGGACAGCTTGCAGGCTGAGTTCGGGAATCGCTGCCGCCAGTTCGCCCAGCATGTTGGTCAGCGCGGCGCGACGCTGCGTGTGTGCGGCCAGTTGCTGCGCTTGAAGCTGTGTGGCGGCGATCTGTTCTTCGCGACGGTCCAGGCTGTGGGCGCGGCTCTCGATCAGCAGCAGTTGCGAATCGTTTTCGGTCTGATGCCGGGTGAACTCTTCATCCATCGCCATGCCGGCGGCTGCCAGATCGGCCGCGCGGGCTTCGAGTTCCTGTTCCTGCTGGCGCAAGGCGGCTTCCGCCTCGGCTTGTTCGTGCTGTTGTTCCTGGAACCAGAGACGCGAAAGGCGATTTTCATTCTCTAAAGACGCAATCTGCGCGTGCAAGGTTGCTTCGCGGCGGTCGAGCTCGCGTTGGCGGTTGCGTAGATGGGCGGCCAGCTGGTTGGCCTGATCCAGCACATGCTGCTGCATCTCTAATCCGCTGAAGCCGGTTTCCACCATCAGGTTTTCAATGGGCTGCGGCATCTCCGGGGCGCCATCAACGGCTGCTGCGGCGTGGTCCGCATCGTTCTCTGCGGCGTGAACGGCGGCTTTCACCGGGGCGTGGCCGGGCGTGGCGCTCCGGGAAACCGGGTGCGCAGAATCGATGCGAGTCGCTGGATGTTGATCTGGGCTGTCTGGGCTGTTCATGTGCCGGTTCTCCGCGCGTTCATCGGTCGCAACATTGACATAATCGTCAAACTTTAACGCGTGGGTGAGTAAATCCCGGCTTAACCGTCAAAATCGGCACAGCCGGTAAGCACACCTCCTGATTTCCCCATCCGTTGGAATGATTACTTCGAGTCAAAGCGGGTAAATTGCGATAACTATACAACCTGGCGGTGGATGGAACTCACGCTTCGTCAGGTAGGCAGGCTGCCAGGCATGGATGTCGAAACGGCTTGCCGGTGTTCAAACCGGACCAGGACAAAACGAACGCTACTTTGACACTCGCGGCATCGAGGATCGCTTCCCTCGTGCGACTGGGCCGTCTGCCGCGGCTGAAGAAGGAATGTACTTTTTGTTCAGGCCGGTTTTTTTTGTGCGCTGCTAGCACTTGCAGCGGAAAACGCTGGTGCAGTCATCATCAAGGGCGCCTAGCGAATCCGGCGCCTCTTGGGTAGCGCCCGCTCACCGGTATCCGCACATGCCACCGAACGGCTTGCAGCGTGATTCTGGAAGGGCAAGCCTGAGCGCCGGACTCTCTTTCCGACAAGTGCTTCGCCCCCAGTTCTCTGCGATTAGCCCGCTTGCGTTGAGTGGCACTTGACTTCAAAATTAGGTGTTGTTTGTTGCAAAACCCGCATACTTTCGAATGAATAGGATAGATAGATGCTATCGATGGCGATTTTCTACGGTTCCAGCACCGGAAACACCCAGGAAGCTGCGGAGAAAATTAAAGAAGAATTAGGCGATTTCTGCTCACACATCGCCGACGTCGCCGAGTGCGAACCTGAGGAAATGCAGAACTACGACCTGATCTTCCTGGGCGTGTCCACCTGGAACATTGGTGAAATGCAGGACGACTGGGCGGAATTCATTCCGCAGATGGAAGGTCTTGACCTGTCGGGTAAAAAGATCGCCATCTTCGCCATGGGCGATCAGGTCGGCTATCCCTTCAACTTCCTCGACGCAATGGGCGAACTATGGGGCGTTGTTAAAGAACTGGGCGGACCTGAACTTGTGGGTGTGTGGCCAACCGAAGGCTACGAATTTGATGACTCGCAAGGTAAGTTCGATGACGATCACTTCCTGGGCCTCGGTCTCGATGAAGACAACGAATCGGACATGACCGAAGAACGGATCAAAGCCTGGCTGGTCAAAGTGATGACCGATGCTGGCCTGATCGAGGCATAGCCAACCGCTGGCTTGCACAAGACCGGCCCTTAATCTCATGCGGCCGGTTTTTCTTCCAGAGCTATGGTGTCTCACCAGGCTCTCTGCCGTGAAGTTGACGGTCATGCGGGCAAGGGGCTTTGTATCAGGCATACGC
Organism: Pirellulaceae bacterium; assembly: GCA_965233625.1. Classification (GTDB taxonomy): domain Bacteria; phylum Planctomycetota; class Planctomycetia; order Pirellulales; family Pirellulaceae. The sequence goes on along the minus strand of OZ247499.1, from coordinate 2,763,174 downwards.
CCCGCTGCTGATTCTCACCTGCGGTTCTCGCGGCGCCGGCAGGACAACCTGACCCGGAGAACCTGAATCACGCCGCCGGTTTTCTTTGCGGCTGTGGCATTGCACATCCAGTCCTCCTGCCTCCCGCGTCGATTTTGACGAAGCGACCGTTTGAGGCAGAAACACATTGGCCGTTGTTTATTAGAGGACTTGCAAGGATGCGTAGTACCTTTACCAGATTGTTCGTTATTCTTTGCAGTCTTCTTGCACTGTGCAGCGTTGTATCACGCGCGGAGTGTCAGGAAACGGGCAGCCCGGAAAATCCGCTGACGGGCGACTGGGCTGGCATCCGTCCGCTGCTGGGCGAAGAGGGAATTTCCTTTCAAGCCGACTCAACGCTGTTTTATTCCGGTGTCGCCAGTGGCGGGCTTGATCGTGAGTTCCGCTTCGCAGGACATAACGACTACATCCTTAACCTGGATATGGGCAAGCTTGCCGATCACCAGGGGATGTTTGTCAAGCTCCGGGCGGAACACCGCTATGGCGATTCGCTGGCGGGCGCCACGGGCGCTCTGTTGCCGCCGCAGGTCGTTGCGGATCTGCCGGTTGTTGATAGCGAAAACGTTTATCTCACCAACGTGATGATCACGCAGATGCTGTCGCCGCAGTTCGGCGTATTCTGCGGCAAGATCGACACGCTTGATGGCGACTTGAACGCCTTTGCCCATGGACGCGGCAAAACGCAATTCTCTAACATATCGATGGTCGCCAACCCCATCGTCTTGCGGACGCTGCCGTATTCCACGCTTGGCGCCGGATTTTTTATTCTGGGCGAAGAAGGTACACCGCTGTTTGCCTTTAACGTGATCAATCCGACAGATACCGTCCGCACCAGCGGATTTGAAGAACTGTTTGCTGAAGGGGTGACGCTGGCGGCGGAAGCACGCATTCCTGTATCCGTCGCGGGGCTCCCAGGTCATCAGCTGCTGGGCGGCACATGGAGCAGCCGGGAATATGTCGCTTTGGATCAGGACCCCCGCATCATCCTGCCTCAGGTGCCCATCGCCCGGCAAAGCGGTTCGTGGTCGCTGTACTGGAACTTCGACCAGTATCTGGTTGTCGACCCGGAGAACTCACGGCGTGGCTGGGGCGTGTTCGGCCGTGCGGGTATCGCTGATGCCGGCACGAATCCGTTGCAGCACTTTCTTAGCTTCGGCGTCGGCGGCAGCAGCATGATCTGCGGCCGCGAGAACGACAGTTTTGGTGTTGGCTGGTACTACGCAGGCACCAGCAACGATATCGCGCCGTTTCTGGCCAACGCAGGCGGCGGAATTGGTGACGGCCAGGGTGTTGAAATCTACTACGATATTGAAGTCACCCCGTGGTTCCATCTGACGCCAGATCTGCAAATCATTGATCCGGCGCGTCAGGCCATCGACACCGCGGTCCTAGCTGGCTTCCGCGGACGCGTGATTTACTAAGCCCGTTTGGCGGTGTTATTTGTCGAAAGAGAAGACGCGTTTCCAGTCGCGTTTCATATCCACAATCACCCAGCCGTTATCTCCGGCAAGATCGAGGGCTTTGTCGAGTTTGCCAACGTGGCTCTCGCGGTCGTAGGCGTACTCGCGGACTTCGTCGGTGTGGTGAATGAAGATTCCCAGCCGGCGACCGCTGCCCGCCGTCGTGTACTGCACCATTTGCAGATCGCCGTCTGAGTTGCCCACGGCGATCAATGGCCGTTGACCGATGTGCTCGTAGATGCCGACGGGTTTACCGGCTTTATCGTCGATAAAACCGATTTCAGGCTGCCGAACCAGCACGGGCTTTCCATCGCGGATTTCAAACTTGGTGACCACGCGCGAGCCAACGACCTGAGAAGGGGGAACACCGTAAACGCGTGCCGTCCAGGGACGCATGAATTCAACCCCGCCGCCGGAGACGATGAATACTTTGAAGCCTTTATCGCGCAGCAGTTTCATCAACTCAAGCTGCGGGACGTAAACACATTCGGTGTACAGCCGTTTGAACCGGGGATGCTTCGCCGTGTTGATCCACTTGGTTGCGGTGGCGGTAAATTCCGTAGCGGTCATCCCAGAGTGTGTCGCCATCAGCAGGTTCATAAGTCCCTTCTCTCCGCTGGCGGCTACGGCCTTCATATCGTCTTCGAGAACGGCTTTAAAAGGCTGCGTGGTCTTCCATTCTGGATGTCCGGGGGCAAGCTCGTGAACCCGGTCGCGGACAAATTGCAGCTGGGTGTATACGGGCTTCTCAACCCACAGGCAGCCATCGTTATCAAAGGTTGCGATCCTTGCCTCTGGCGGTACGAAGTCCTTTCCGCCCTCCTGCGTAACTGCTTCTACAAATTCCAATATCGATGTTTTCGCCGCGCTGCTTGCCCAACTGGGCAGCGGGTCCGCCGCTTGGACCTGCGACTGTGCCAACAGAAGTGAGAGGAGAACGAAGGCTAATGAAGCCGGAATTGCTGATCTAAAATTCGTAACCACGGGTCCGCTCGCTATATCAGATGGTGAAAGATTGAATGTAAACAATAGAAGTCGCTTCATGGTGCAGCGGAAATATGCGCGCAAAAAAACGGCGGAGCGGTTTTCGAACACGCTCCGCCGTTGACTGTTTCAGCTGGACTAGCGGCTTCCGACGCCTTCTTCCAGTTTTTTCAGCACGTCGTCCAGGTTGAAGCTGGCCGCTTTCTGACGTTGCGGATATTCCTTGAACGTCTTCAGGAAGTTACCCACGTACTCCTGTGCAGGAACAAGCAGGAACACGTGGTCAAGCAACCAGTCGTAGTACGTGTTCGACGTTACATCTGCACGCTCATAAGGATCGGTGCGAAGGTTGAAAATCTTCGGCACACGGAGCGTCACAAACGGCTCGGCCCAGATCCGCAGGGTGCCGCGCGTGCGCTGCTCCATGAACACCATTTTCCAGTTGTCAAAACGTAGGCCCGTCGTCTGCTGATCGTCGTTGCAGTAGATGAACGACTTACGCGGGTTGACCTTGGTTTTACCCGTCAGCACGGGAACCAGATTGTATCCGTCCAGGTGCACCTTGTAGGTACGGTCGCCAATGGTGTGCCCCTTCAGCAGTTTCTCTTTGATGTCATCTTCGCCAGCCATCGCAAGAATCGTGGGCAGCCAGTCCAGGTGCGAAGTGATGTTGTTGGAAACTCTGCCTGGTTTGATTTTGCCGGGCCAACGCACCATACATGGCACGCGGTAGGCGCCTTCCCAGTTGGAGTTTTTCTCATTACGGAAAGGAGTCATCCCTGCGTCGGGCCACGAGTTCATGTGCGGGCCATTGTCCGTGCTGTACATCACAAAGGTATTGTCCGTGATGCCGGCTTTATCAATGGCGTCGAGAACGGTGCCGACGTTCTTATCGTGGTCGATCATGGCGTCGTGATATTCACTCTGCCAGCGGCCCGACTGACCTTTGCTTTCGGGTTTCACGTGGGTGCGGAAGTGCATGTGCGTGAAGTTCACCCACACAAAAAACGGCTTATCCGCCTTCGCATTGTCAGCAATGAATTTTGCAGCGCGGTCGGCTGTATCATCATCGATTGTTTCCATCCGCTTTTTGGTCAACGGACCGGTGTCTTTAATCACCTGTTTGCCGACGCGGCCGAACCGTGGATCAACCGTTGGATCGTCTTTGTCGCTGGCTTTGCAGTGCATCACACCGCGCGGGCCGTACTTGGCGCGGAAGGCTGGATCTTTCGGGTAATCCCGGAGTTCTGGTTCTTCCTCGGCGTTCAGGTGATACAGGTTGCCATAGAACTCGTCGAAGCCATGCACCGTGGGAAGGAACTCATTCCGGTCGCCCAGATGATTTTTGCCGAACTGCCCCGTTGCGTAGCCATGCGGCTTGAGCAGTTCAGCAATCGTCGGGTCTTCCTTTTGAAGTCCGGTTGTGGCGCCGGGCATGCCCACCTTGGTCAAGCCGGTGCGAAGACCGTGCTGACCGGTAATCAACGACGCACGACCTGCCGTGCAACTTTGCTCTGCGTAGTAGTCGGTGAAGATTAAACCTTCGCGAGCCACCCTATCGATGTTGGGGGTCCGATAGCCCATCAACCCCATCGTATAAGCGCTGATGTTCGACTGCCCGATGTCATCGCCCCAGATAAGCACAATGTTTGGCTTGTCCGCTGCCCGGGAGACTGCTGGAACCAATAACGTCAGCACTGCCAGACCGACGCTTAACCCTAATCCCAAACGCTTCATGAATCACACCTTGTTAAAGTAGGTAGAGTAGAGACGAGTTTCAACTTAGTGGTATGGAGTCGATGTCACAAGGATATTGGGCGACGTGAGAAATTTATTAATCAGGTCTTAAAGCACATTCCCCGGGCGCCTTATTCCCGCAAGGTAGAAGGTCAAGATTTGTTCCCAAGGTCGTAGCATTGCCAGCACGCCTTATTGCTGATCATCACGCGTTGGCCAGACAAGCACGGCGTTGCCGTTGCCGACTGCAGAGAACCGCATCGCCATCAGCCACTCCTTCTTCCGTTTGTGGCGGGTCGCAGCGATTGCTTACGTCACGGGCGATACAGCTTAACGCGCGTCGCCGTGCTGCATAAAAAAATCGAATCAATGTGCCTGATTTGAGATGATCTGGTGATTACAGTTAGGGGGCGCCGCCGCGGGACGGTCGCAGGGCAACCATGTCTTATCCCCACGAATTTCAACAATGCCTCGACGGAAAGCACGCGAGATGACCATTTTCGTACGTTTTGCATTATTCACCGTTACGTTAATGGGCCTGGCGCCATGCCTGAGTCTGTCCGCTGAAGCTGCGGAGTCGGCGCCTGGAGAACCGTTGCTGCAATACGTAACGCCCGATTCCGCCATCCTGCTGGTTGCGAAGCCAAAGTCTTTGATTGAAGACACGGAGCAGGCAATTCTTGGCGATGTGGCGTACCTGGGGCAGTTTCCCATTCCCCCGTCGCAGATCGAACATGTTGCGACGATGGCGGGCAGTTCGGCGGACGGACCTTTCCTGACGCTTGCCTTCCGCTTCACCCGTCCGTTCTCTCCGGTCACAGTCGGAGCCTGGTTGTCGCCACAGGCTGAGAAGGTAGAAGGCGCCGCGATTCCGCTTTACATGACGCCAGAGAGCGATGAACCACCAGCGTTCCAGCCGGGCAATCTGATGAGTGCCTCCGTCGGCTTCGCCATGCCCGATAGCCGCACAGCGATTGTGTCGTTCAGCCGGCAGCATCTCCGGCGTCTGGTGCAGCGCATCGTGCGGCGTGAAGATACAGCGACGGGCGACCTGGTAACGCAGTCGCGGCGACTGGAGCCTGGCAGCAACTTCGCACTGCTGGTTAACGCGCAATACCTGCTGGCCGGGGCGACTCCTGAGACGATTCCGCTGATGCTCATGCCAGGCGCCCGCGAGTACCCGCTGGAACTATCTACCGCGTCGCTGGAAGCTACCTTCGGCCAGCGTAAGAACCAGATGCAGTTGCGATTGACCTGTCGCGATAATCCGCAGGACTACCAGCGTGTGAAAGAATTCGCTGGCAACGCGGGCGACTGGTTCATCAATCTTGTGAAGTTCGTCATGCCGCTGATTAAATCGCGGCTCTCTATCGGTTCGACCGAGAAAGTCGATCAGCTTGTGTCGCAGCTGACCGCGGTTGTAGCGCAGATGGAACCGGTTGAACCGCCAAAAATGGACAACGACGGTTACAGAGATGTGCTGTTGCGGCTCAAGCAGGCGCCAAGCTTCAGCCGGGCGTTGATGCAGGTTTCGAACGTGCTGGTTGTGGCCGTTAATGAAACACGTGAGGCGGCACGTAACACGGTGCAGACAAATAATTTTAAACAGGTGATGCTGGCGTGGCTCAATCACGCCGACCGGCACAGGACCTTTCCCGGCGACATCTACAACGACCAGGGCAAACCGCTATTAAGCTGGCGTGTGCGGATTCTTCCGTATCTGGATCAGGGCGAACTATTCAACCAGTTCCATCTGAACGAGCCGTGGGACAGCCCCCACAATAAGAAGCTACTCGCGCAGATTCCGTTCGTTTACCAGGACCCGCACAAAACGATTCCGCCCGCTACTACGCGTCTGCTGGCCGCCAGCGGTGCACGCACGCCGGTAGGTAAACCGCTGCGTAGCATTACTGATGGGCTGTCGAATACGGCTGCCGTTGTTCATGCAGCACAGCCGGTCGAATGGACCCGCCCGGCGGACTTCGACGTGCCTGCTAAATGGGATAAAGAAACCAGACCGGGCTTTGCGGCGAAGCTCCATTCCGTTCAGAAGAGATCCGTCGTCGCGATGTGCGATGGCAGCGTTCACAGCATCTCCAACGCGGACGACCAGGAACTTCTCAAGCTGTTTACGGTCGATGATGCCGGGGTTGTTCAGGATAGCGTTTTCGCGGTGTCAGCAATGCCCTCGCCGTTTAAACCCGGAAAACTGGAAGAAGTCTACGAGAGCTACCGGAAAGAAAGCCTCGACGTTGATAGCCTGCTGGCGGACCTTGATTCCGGTGACTCGCAGAAGATTCTTGAAGCGGGTTCGACGTTGCTCGAGTCCAGCGATCGTTGGCTGAAACGGCGACCGCGACCGATCCACGAGCTGCAGCTGGCCCTGCAGATCTATTCAGACGTCTATGGCGAATTACCCGCCGACATCCAGGATGAAGATGGCAAAACGCTGCTCAGTTGGCGCGTTCAGATACTGCCATACCTCTCAGGTCCAGAGGGTGAAAAGCTATACGATAAAATCCGCAAGGATGAGCCCTGGGACAGCGAACATAACCGCAGTCTCATCGCCCAGATGCCCGCGGCATTCGCCGCCGAAGGTGAGAAGCTCGCGGCTGGTCAGACTCGCATTAAACGCGTCACAGGTGAAGGCGTTCTAGGTGGCGGCTCGCGGTTGCGCGACGCTCGCGACGGCCTCTCTAACACCGGCCTTCTGGTCGAAGCCCGCGACGCTATTACCTGGACCCAGCCGGGCGATGTCGCACTGTCAGCAGATCTCGGCAAGCTCTTACACGAAAACAACGGGCAGTTTGTCATCGGTATGGCGGACGGTTCTGTCGTCGTCCATCCGAAGGAAACCAGCGGAGAGACGTGGCGGAATATCTTCCTGCATTCGGACGGCAAAACTTTCGATCACCAGACGAAGCCCGTCCCGGTCCGCTACGACATCAACGAGCCATTGCTGGCCGCCGTCATGAAACTGCTGAAATCGCCCGTGGCTTATCACCGGGCCTGGAGCCAGGGTCTGCTGGAGCTACCGGGCGCCTGGGATCAGATGCTCAAAGAGGCCGCCGCCAGCGAGCGAAGTGCGCTGCACCAGATGCTGCACGATCCGGACGTCATGGTCCGTCAGAAAACGCTAAAGGCGTTGATGGATGAGCCTCACGCCGCCACAGCACACATCGCGGCGACCGCACCTGCGGGCCTCGATATCCCTCTGGTCCAGTGGCTCAGCGACGCGCCGGATAAAGTCCTCACGGCGGTTATCACGCAGCTTGCCAGCAGCGAGCAGACCCACCTGAAGCACCGTGCGGAACAGCTTCAAAAGGTGCTGCAAGACAGACGGAAACTGCTTGCAGAGCAACGCACCCCAGCCGAGGAGGAGCAGTTCCAGCAACAGGTGGCCCAAAGCAGATTGCTGCTGCAACAGGGGCAGCAACTATTGCGCGAGAACAAGATTGATGACGCCATGAAAAAGATGGATGAAATGCTTGCCATCGAACGCAAAATCTATGGCGATACTCACGACGAAGTGCTGGCGTCACTGAAATACCTCACGCAGCTCAACAGCCAGCTTAAACGTCCGCAGCAGGTCATTCAGTTCTCGAAACTACGCGTCAGCTGCCTGACGAAAAAGCACGGTGCAGATCATCACATCACACTCAACGCCAAGGCGGACCTGCAAGCGGCGGAAACACTCGCTGCCCTGACCCCGGAGCAGCAGCAGGAAGATCTCGACATCAACAAACTTTACGCGGAACTTAACCGGCTTACCCAAGCCAACGAAGGCGCCAAGGCGCTGGAGCTTGCCCGGCAGGTTGTCGACCGGCGCCGGAAGCTATTTGGCAAAGACTCTGTCTTGCTGCTCGGCCCTTTACGGATTTTACGCGGCCTCACTTTCCGGGCGAAGCAGTATCAGCAGCTGGTTTCCGTTGCGGAAGAAACAGCGCGGATCACGACGTCGCTTGTGGGTGAGAGTTCGCCGCTGGGACTGGATGATCTTTCGGAACTGGCATACTGCAAAATACAGGCTGGCCAGCAGGAGGAAGGGCTCAAGCTTCTGCAACGCCTGCAGAAGATTTCGCACCCACCTGCCAGCCGCGCTCTGATGGCCCGCGACGCACGTTACACCGCGCAGCAACTGGCGGCCCGGGACAAGCTCTCTGAGGCCGGTGCACTGCTGATGAAATCGCTGAAGCTCTACGATGAAATTGGCGAGCAAAGCAACGCGGCGAACGTCTGCTGGCACATTTCCGCCTACAGCAACGAGACGGCGGCCTTCAGCTGGCGGATCGAAAGCTTGTGGCGGTACCAGCTTGAAAATCCACTGCAAGGATACCTGAACAACTACCCGCGCCTTGCTGAGCAGTTGCGCCGCAAAGGAGAGCACCATCTTGAACTGGTGCTGCGGAAGACCCTGGTCGATGTGGTGCAAAACGCCGTGGAAAACAAACAGACCGGACTTCTGCCGCTGGCCCGCGCGTTAACGCACCTGGCGTCGTGCTATATCCGCATCGGCGATTATGAAGCGGCTGACTTAACCTTGGCGCGGTGCACGAAGATCACCGGCAACTTCCGCGGCGATGTCTTCGTCTTCGATTACCTTTCGGCCCTGGCCAAAGTCGCCGAGCATCGCGGTGATGTTGCAGCAGCAGGAAAGTTTTTGCAGGAAGCCCTGCAGGTAAGCCGTCAGGACAAGCCAGGTTTTCTCGCCTATCAAGCCCGCGCACGACGCGAACTGGCAGCCTTGCTGGTCACGACGGGGAATCCCAACGGCGCCCTGCAACTTCTGGCCGCACCTGCCGCCGTCACTCAGGCGGCGCCGCTTGCAGAGCGTGTCCGCATGCTGCACACCAAGGCCAGCGCGCAGCTGCAGGCAGGCAGCCGCGACGAAGCGAAGGCAACGGCGGAAGCCGCTGCGAAGATGCTCGCCGCCATCAAGTTGCCCGTGAACTTGAGTGCAGTGCTGTTGCTGGATCAGGCGAATCTCTGGCTACGTCTAGACGAAGCGGAGCAAGCGAAAACAGCGGCGGTCGCTGCCAGGAACAACGCGGCCCAGGCGTTTGGCGCAGACTCGCTGAATTACAGTCAATCGCTAGCAATCCTGGCCCGCGTGCAGTGGAAGCTGGGCGATGCGAAAGCCGCCAGCCAGACCGCCTTGGAAAGCCTGCAAGGCGCCGGTCGCGTGGTGGAGACTTCCGCCTACGTTCTGTCGCCGCGTCAGCAACTTGGATTTAGCCAGCTCATGCGCAACAGTCTGGATCTGTATCTCTCGATTGCTGCCGACGACCCCGCCGAAGCTGACCGGTGCTTCGCCGCCATCTTCCGCTGGAAGGGCGCCGGCATGGTGCGGCAGCGGGCGTTGCACCAGCTTGCAGAGCAGGAAGGCGTGGCGCCCTTCTATCAGCAAGTAACGGCTGTTACGCAGCAACTGGCAACTTCGGTTCGGAGAGCGAAGCCAGCAATCCAGGACCGCGATCCACGCTCGCGGAGTCAAGCCGAGAACCTGCAACGCCAGGACGAACTGGTCGCCTCGCTAAGTTACTTGCGTGATCTGCAACAGGCGCAGCTCAGCTCTTCGCGTCTGGCTTATATGGATCTGCCACAGGCAGAGACGGCGCCCGCCTTCATCGCTGCTTTGCCCAAGGGCAGCGTATTTGTGGACTACTTTGTGGTGCATGCACAAGGCGCCGGCCAGCCAGCAACGCCACAGGATGCAGAGCCATTTGTTCTCGCCTGTGTTGTTTCAAAAACAGGCAAGATCACGACGCACCGCCTTGGCTCTGCAACAAAGACCGGCGCCGACATCGCCATGTGGCGTAGCACTTTTGGCGCCTCTGCCGACAGCAAAGCTGCCGGTAAACGCCTACGTGAAAGCCTCTGGACGCCGCTCATGCAGCACCTGAAAGAAGCGGAGACGATTCTCATTTCGCCCGATGATGTTCTAGGCCAGTTGCCATTTAACGCGTTGCCGGGCAAAGAGGATGACACCTATCTGATTGAAGATCATCGGCTGGCGATTGTCGCCGTGCCGCAACTATTGCCGCAGCTTCTCAAGCGGAATCAGCCGGCGAAGGCCAAGGCGGGCGACCTGCTGTTGATCGGCGATGTGGACTATAACCTGACCGCCGCGGAACAACCGCAGCCCGGCGCAGCCGCCGGCCCAGGCAGCGAATTGCGAGCGATCCGCCAAGGCAGCCAATTCGCACCATTGCCGGGAACACGCGATGAGGTGAACGTGATCGAACAGCTGTTCGCCGCACAGCAACCTGCGGCGCGTCTGCAAAAACTGACCAGCAAACAGGCTTCTGAAACGGCGTTCCGCCAGGCAGCTTCCACCGCCGGCCTGGTCCATGTGGCCACGCATGGCTTCTTTGCACCACCACCGGCCAGGAACGCAACCAGCGGTGTGCAGGCGTTTCATCCCGGACTTCTTTCTGGCCTCGCGCTGGCAGGCGCCAATAAACCCGCACTAACGGCTCAGGACGACGGTGTGCTAACCGCGGCGGAAATCGCCACCCTGAACATGGAAGGCGTGCAGCTGGCAGTTCTGTCTGCATGCGAAACTGGACTGGGCCAAGTTGCAGGGGGCGAAGGTTTGTTGGGCATTCAGCGTTCGTTCCAGGTCGCCGGCGCCGGCGCGACGGTCGCCAGCTTATGGCAGGTGCCCGATCAGGCGACACGCGTCTTGATGGAGCTGTTCTATCGCAACTATTGGGGAAAGAAGATGTCGCGACTGGACGCACTGCGTGAAGCGCAGATTTTCCTGCTTCGCACCCCTGCCGCCATCGAAAATCCGGAACTTGTCCGCGGCGATCTTCGTCTAGGGGCGCCAGCCGCGCAGCAGAAGGGAACCCGGTTGATGCCACGTTCGTGGGCAGCGTTTACACTATCAGGTGACTGGCGCTGACCGCTGCCGGGCAACGCGAAAATGAGCGGTGCAAGCGATTTTTTGTCCGCTTGCCCGGTAGATATCTATAAGCTGTTGTGGGCCATTTGATCGACGACGCTCAATAACTCAATAACCGGACTCGAAGGTTAAACAAAATGAATATTCGCCTTTCTTATCTGCGGGTGCTGCCTGCGGTGGTCTTGCTTGTCAGCGTTGGTGCTGTTCAAGCTGAAGAAGTCTTTGATGCGCCTGTGGCAGGTTTACCTCAGGAGTTTAAAGATGCTGCGTTTGACAATCTTGTTGACCTGACAGCTATCGGCGCCGCGATCGATGCTCAGGATGCCTCCGCGCTGACCGATGCGGCGATGCTGCTGTTACATGCGGAACGCACCTTAGGTCGCCGGCACAGCAGCGGTCTTACATCTGTTCAAGTGGCAAAGCAGGCGCAGACGCTGGCTGTGGATACGGGGGATACGGCTGCGCTCAAGCGGCTGCACATGCTCGCGATGCGGTCGAGAAACGAAAAACTGGCCGAAGAAATCAAGCAGATCATTGCCGTTACCGCCCGGCTGGGCGGCGCCGTGAGAGCCCTTGATGACGGCATGGTTGCCAACGTGGAACAGGTGACGGTGGACGGATTCCTGGTTTACCGTGTCGCGCTTGAGCAGATACGCCTGGCCGGAGAAACCGGCGACATGGCTGCGATCAACCGCTTAAAGAAGTGGCTGCAGGAGGATCAGCATCTGACGGATGCGCAAGCGACTGAATTCCGCGAACTGATCCAAGACGCCGAGAAAAAGGCGGCGGCGGACGGTCCGATGCTAATGATGCAACGCCTGGTCAGCGCCAGTCGCGAGAACAAAGCCGTAGACATTTTCAAAGCACAAGCGGCGCGGGTAGACGCCGAATCAAAGCTGATCACCGCCCGCGCAGGCGCCGCCAAAATTCAAGGGGATCTGGTTGAGCAACGCGTGAAAGTTCTGAACGATATCGAACTGCTCAAGCAACAAAGTCTGGTTACCCGTCAGAAGAAAGCCGACCTGTATTACGCGATGAAGGCGCAATATGAAAAGAACCGCAAACCCCGCAAGGTAAACGGTTCGGTCGTCAGCCGCCTGGCGCATCAGTCGGCGCCTCAGCGGATGTCGTTAAAGCAGTTGCGTTGGCCCGCCGTCTTTAGCCGCTATCCGTTTTCGACAGCCAGGCAGCAATACGAAACCATCCTTGCCAGACGCAGCATCCGCAACAGCGGCAGCGGCTCAGAGTGCCATCAACGACTGTGCGAACTCAGCAGCCGTGTGATCTCGGTGCTGGCGCAGCGGATGAACACCATGACTCCGGTTGAGTATGTCGCGGCGAAGAAGTTCGTCAAGCAACTGAATCACTCTTCTTCCTTCCCGGAAGGCGATGAGTATCTGGTGAACACGGATGACAAAACGCCGGAGCTTAATCTGACGAAAGCCGCGGCAGGAATCAAACCCGCCGCCGACGCACAGGCCGCCGCCAGCAGCGTACCCGTCAACAGCGTGGCTCCGCAGGTCTATACGTTGTTCCGTGCATTGCTGGAAGATATCGACCACGCTATCGAGGTCAAAGACGCCGCCGCCATGACAACCTTGAACACCGCTATTGAAAACGCACCGCTTCTAAGCGATGTCCAGCGTAAGTTTTTGAAGCTGAAGGCCAGCCGCCTTCCGCCCGCAGAAGGCCAAAGTGCGCCGGGCGCCTTCGAGAATACGCTGTCGGCCCTGACGCCCGTCGCCGGCATGGAGCCTGCTGAGTGGCCTGAACTGCAGGGCGGCGCCGCTCCCGGCCCCGAGGTGCAGAAAAAGGCATACCGCATGCTGATCGAGCTTTACGCCGTGGCCCGCTAGTTGGAAGGATTCTACCGTGCGACTTCACCACTTTGCTGCCATCTGCTGCCTGTTACTGCTTCCCTCGTCGCACTGCCTGCTTAACGCGGCCGAACTGTTGCCCGTATCGATCCAGCAGAAGGACGGCGAACTGATCCTTCAGGTTGTTGAAGATTCAACGGCCAGCGGTCCTTCGCCCGGCGCGGTCGTGATCCGTAGCCGTGCAGGTCGCGATAGCTGGCAGCGGATCGAAGCAGATGGGCAGCCAGGCAGCGGCGTGTTCACGGATGTGCTCGGCGCCGCCAGTCGCAGCACCGGCGGCGGCAACACCAGCGGCGCTGGCGTGCTGTCTGCTTCTCTGGATCAGCTACTGGGCAGGTCGCGTCTGCGAGGCGGCCCGCGGTTTCTGACACCGGTGCAAGGCACACACATCAACCCACGGATCACCATCAGACGCCGGGCCGATGACCAGGCACCCGAAAAATATCCCGCCGCGGTCGCCACGCTGGTTGCAGAGAATTCACCTCCCATTCAGATCAAACTGCCCGGCGGTAAAGAGAAGATTACCTGGGCGGAAATTGCAGATCTGCCAGCCGGTCTGAAAAACGGGCTGCCGCCAGGTGAATATGCGCTGAAGCTGAATAACAAAGTCGAAGTCGTCTTTAGCGTTGCCAACGCAGACGTTCAACAGCGACTGAACGCCAGCATCGACCGCATACGACAGCTTCTCGGCGGCAAGCATCCGGCCCTTGCTACGCAGTACGCTGTTGAGCTGCTGCTTGATCACGAAGCTGCGGGCGACGCGCTGGACATGCTGGAAAGATCTCCCGCCGGTGAATCAACGGCTTATCTGAAGTCCGCCAAACAGGAACTGCTGAAGCAGTTGCAAGGCGAGAAGCAGCCCGCTAGTCAGCCGCAGCATGGCGGGACGGGGATCGCCGTCATCGATCAGGCACGCAGTGAAATCGACGCCAACCGCTGGGACGATGCACGGGCCACGCTCGGAACGCCCGAAGCTTCAGCCACACCACGTGCTGCTGCGTTGTCGCAGATGTATCAGGCCGTTGTGATGGCCGAATCCGGACAGGCTACGGGCGACCAGGCAGCCCAGCTGTTCGAGCAGAGCATCCAAGCGCTGCAGGCGCCTGGCGCCGGTGCCCCGCACGATCTTTCCCGTGCCTACAACAACTATGCCAGCCACCTGCAGAACCGCGTGCAGGACCGGCTTTATAACCACGCGTTTCAGGTGGCGACGCAGACAGACAGCCCTTTGCTGGTGGCGCTGCATGACTGGTTGAAGGCGCGGGAGAGTTATCAGCAGGCACTGCAGACCGCCGGCGATGATCCTGCCGCGATTGCCGCGTTGCAGATGAATCTGGGCCGTCAGTACGCCTTACTGGCCGACATTCTCAATCTGGCTTCTCAGACTTCGCAGGCGCCAGATCTAAAAGCGGCCGCGACAACCGCGGTGGAAACCGCGACGCGGTACATCAAACAGGCGCTTGATGCGAAAGGTGCGAAGCCCGACGCATTAACCACCGCAACCGGTCAGGAAGTGCTGGCCAACCTGGCGTACCGCTCGGGCGATATGACCATCTGCCGGGCACATGCGTTTGCAGCACAAGGCAGTTATCTCGAAGCCGGATCGCTCGCTGGCGTTGAGAGTGTTCAACGACTGCTGGGAATGCTGGGCGGTGACAATGCCTTGAATCACCTGGAGATTTCGCACCTGCTGGCCGAATTGCTCCGGCAGCGGATTGCGATGGATGATGCGGGACAGAGCCGTGCCGGCTTCCTCGCGCGCAGAGCCTATGTCAACGAGCGCATGATCGACCTCCTGGTCGCAGCCGGCAAGCCGCGTCGCGCGCTGCAACTGGCCGAAGCCGCCAAAGCCCGCGCGCTGGAAGATGTACTGCTGCAACGCAAGATTTCTGGTGAAGACGAAGCCCCAGCAGACTTTCTCGACGCGTGGCCAGCTGGCTCCACCGGCGTTGCCTACTACATCGGTTCGCAGCATGCCTGGTGTTTCTGGGTCGATCCGCAGACCAATGTGCATGGCGTTAAGTTGACAGACGCGGCAGGCCAGCCGCTGGCATCTTCGCAGTTGATAGCCGATGTGCACAATCTGCTGCTGCACATGCAGCGGCAAGCCAGCAAGATGCTCAAGCAGCGCCGGTTCGATCACTCCTGGCAACCGCAGCTACACACGCTTTGCAAGCAACTGCTTCCACCTGCGGCGCTGGAACAGATGCGGCAGTCGCAGCGTGTTGTGTTCGCGCCGCATCATATTCTGCACTATCTGCCGTTCGCCGCGCTGGTGACACAGTCTGACACTGAAGAAAGAGGCAGGTTTGAAATCCCGCAGGCAAAGTTTCTGATTGATGAATCTTTCGAAATAGTCACGGCGCCTTCACTTACTGCCTGGCGCCGTTTGCGTGCGGCCGATGGTTCCGCCCGCGGCAGGGTGAACGCCGTAGGGATTGTCGAATTCGATCTCGCCCCGCCTTTGCCCGGTGTGGAGCAGGACCTGGCCAACCTGAATGAAGTGTTCGGGGATCAGGTCAGCAAGGTCACCGCCGGGGCTGATGCAACCGAAGTAAATGTGAAGCGTCTGCTGCGGCGTAAAGGTCTGCTGTTTATCGCAACACATGGCGAAAACATTGCGGACCGGCCGCTGGATAGCTATCTGCTTTGCCAGACGGATGACGAAAGTGACGGGCGCCTGACGGCTGGCGAGATTTTCTCTTCGACGACGGGCGCCAGCATCATCGTGATGAGCGCCTGCTATACCGGCTTGGCGGATCGTAGTCCGATGCCCGGCGACGACCTGTTCGGCCTGCGTCGGGCGATGCTGCACTCCGGCGCCGGCGCCGTCATCGCAGGCGTGTGGGACATTTACGACGGCACGGCGCCGCTGATCACCAGAGAGCTTTTCAAAGGCTTGTCCACCGGGCAGACCGCAGCGGCAGCCCTTCGCACGGCTCAGCGGAAATTCTTACAGGAGCAGCGCGAACTTGGCCCCCGCAATCCGTGGACGCATCCGTACTTCTGGGCCGTCTACACCGTGACCGGGAACGATCTGGCGAAGCTCCAGTAGCGCCGGTTTGTTGGTGTCGTTTCATTGGTGTCGGTTTATTCGACGGATTCGTCACATGGATCGACAAGTGCAACCACCAGCGACCCTCGCGGTTGACTGTGGTTTTCAACTTCTTGCAGTCTTAATGCCGCGATTCTGGCATTAAATGGGGCCTTCCACTTGCGCCAATAGATGAAGCGGCATGCGATTTGCAGATATAGTCGCGGGGCTTGCGATTTCAGGATAAGCCCAGCCGTTCAAGCCAGCGATGTGCCAGCCAGAATAGGTATCACCCGTAAGCTACAGCCGTGAGCAATGCCTTTGAAGCAGCTTGTCCGGCGCGGCTACGAATTATTCAGCGAGGCGCACAACGTGAGCAGAACGAATCTTCGCAAGGGTTTTACCCTTGTCGAATTACTGGTAGTCATTGCAATTATTGGCGTCCTGGTGGCGCTGCTTCTACCTGCGGTGCAAGCCGCGCGGGAGGCGGCACGGCGAATGTCGTGCGCGAACAATCTCAAGCAGATCGGGCTTGGGCTGCACAATTATCTGGACGCCAAGAAGCGGTTTCCGCCCAGTCGCACCCGCACAGGCAGCGGCTCTAGCCGGGTGACGCATGGCTGGAATATCCTGCTGATGCCGTTTATGGAGCAGTCTGCGATTGAGGACAACTACGATTACAGCGTGAACTGGCACCACACAAATAACGAAGTGGTCTGTCAGTCGAAGGTCGAAACGCTGATCTGTCCTTCGAGTCCCAACGGGGGCGTGCTGCTCGACAATGTGGAAGGCGGTACGAAGAGCCGGGCCAGCGATTATGTTGCACTGGCGGGGTACTACGACCCGGTGCAGATCAGTCCTGCGTCGGCCAATGGCATGCTCCACATCAATAACGGCCACCCTCGTGATGTGACCGATGGGCTGAGTAATACGTTCTGCGTGTCCGAACTCAGCGGCCGCCCCGACTTCTATGCCGCAGGTAAGCGTGTCGGTCCTTGGCCCGCGGGATTCACCTGGGCGGCGGAATGGGGGTCGTGGGCTTCGCCTCAGCGGGTCTTCTACGTCGGCTGGACGCACGATGGTCTGAACAATCGCGGTCCTTGCGCGATGAACTGTTCAAACATTGAAGGCATCTACAGCTTTCATCCGGGCGGGGCGAATGTTCTGCTCGGCGACGGTTCCACCCACTTCCTGGCCGAAACGATGCCCGTCACCATCGCGTACCGGATGATCGACCCTGCCGATGGCAATGTCGTCAACCCGTTCTGATTCGTCGCGATCCTTCTTCTGTGTCTGTGAACCGTGTACTTACGGCTTGAACAATATTTATGAATGTGCGTCTGGGATTTACGTTTGTCGCAGCGGTCGCCGGACTGCTGCTGGTTTTTGCTGGATGCGCTCCTTCTTATCAGGAAGTCGAAGTGTACCCGGTTCGCGGATCGGTGACTGTGGAAGGCGAGCCAGCCGGGGGTGTGATCCTGGTGTTTCATCCGCAGAGTGATACCGGGATGACCAAAGGAAACAAACCGTTTGCGACCACCGCCGAGGATGGCTCCTTCGTTGCCACAACTTATGTGACGGGCGATGGTGCTCCCGCCGGTGAATACATTGTCACGGCAATCTGGCCAGAGAACCCGCGCGGTCCCAGCCCGGACAAGCTGAAAGGCCGCTACGCCAAGCCGGATGCGAACGGCTTTGCCGTCACGATCTCTGCCGGCGAAAACGAGCTGCCTCCCTGGAAGCTGTGAGCCAATGGCGAAAGGAGCGGAAATGACCGTCCAGGTATTCAGGTTTCAGTTGGGCGAAGTATTGCTGCTACTGGCAGGTTGCCTGACACTGGCAGCGCTTGCCGCGCCGCTGGTGCTCAGCGCGCGGGAGGATGCTCGGGCTGTTACGTGCGAAAGTCATCTGCAATTGACGGGCCGCAGTTGTCTCGCTTACGCCCGCGCACACAATCAGACGTTGCCAGCAAACCGGCGGCGTCCGTTTACCGGGTGGAATATTCAAGTGCTGCCATACGTCGATCGGCAGAAGATCTACGATCAATACGATTTCAGCAAAGACTGGTGGGCTGCCGCCAACCGTAAAGCGGGAGAAACGCACATTGCAGCGTTCACCTGCCCCGCAACGCCGCGGCAACGGCGCGAGGTGCAACTGCTTGATCCCAGCGGCGACCCGTTTCATGGCGCCGCAACCGACTATGTGGCTTCCGCCGGCGCGTACCTTTTCCGCAACAAGGCGGAACAGCTTTACCGTGGCGCGATGGCGTCTCCGGGGCGGCATTACGGCGGCTCGCGGGTGACGGCCGGGCATGCGGTAAGGTTGACGGATATTACCGATGGCCTTTCCAACTCGCTGCTGATTGTGGAGATGGCAGGAAAGCCGGACCAGTGGAGAGCCGGCAAACTTATCACGGATCGTAGCCGTGAAAAGAATGGCAGGCCGCTTGTGCCGGTCATCAGTTTCGGCAACTGGTCGGCGCCCGTCTGGAATCACCTGCGGTCGTACGATGCGACGGGCGCGAAGGCGTTCGGCCCCTGCGCGGTGAACTGTTCCAATGGCGGCTCGATTTACGGCTTTCATCGTGGATTCGCGAATGCATCGTTCGCCGATGGCAGTGTGAAGCGTCTTCGTAGGGGGCTCGATGAGGAAGTGATGGTCGCGCTGGTGTCGATCGCAGATGGCGAATTGATCACCTCCGGCGACTACGCCGCAGGGACTGGGCGAAATGACACACCAAACCAACAAGTTACAGCGCCATGATTCCATCCGTGCAACTGACACCTACCGGCCGCGCAGTGTGGACCGCGGTCGCTGCGCTGCTTGCGCTGACAGCCTTTCCCGCCTCTAGCCGCTCTGCGGAGACGTCGCTGGAGGGAATGGTGAAGACGATCAACCGGGAATTCCAGACGCACTGGAAGTCGCGTGAGATGGCGCCGCAGGCATGTAGCGATGCCACGTTTCTGCGGCGGATTACATTGGATCTGACCGGGCGGCTGCCAAGTGTCGCCGAAATTAGGCAGTTCACTGCCAGCGACGACCCGGACCGCCGCCGGAGAGTTGTCGACCGGTTATCGCGCGGCGCGGCGTTCTGTAATCGCTCTGCACGCTTGCTCCGCATGCGCTGGTTTCCGCAGACGGCTGTTGAGCCGTACCAGTATCTGGCCGGCGATACCGAACTCTGGATCGCCACGCAGTTGCGGGCGGGCCGCCCCCTGAACCGGATTGCCGGCGATCTAGTGGCGGTTCCGTACACAACGGCGCCACGGCAATCTAACGGGCCGGCGCTGCCGCGGACGTTGATCGAGGCGAACGATCACAGTCCCGCGCAAATGGCCGGTAACGCTGCCAGCGGTTTCCTCGGCGTTGATCTGTCCTGTGCTCGGTGTCACGATCATCCCAGTCAGCGTTGGACTCAAGTTCAATTCTGGCAGACTGCCGCGTTCTTCACGACACGCACGAACGACTCTGCCGGCGGCGATTCGATTGAGATTCCTGGCGCAAACCGCCGCGTCAATGCAGCGCTCTTCACCGGCGGGCAGCTACCGGGAGGAACGGAAAAAGAAAACGGCAGAGACCTGTTCGCCCGCTGGATGACCACCACCGGCAACCCGTACTTTGCAAAACAGGCGGTCAACCAGACCTGGGCGGATCTTTGTGGGGCGCCCCTCGTCGACAGCGTCACTTCCACCAACCGCGAAGAGACGCCGCTCTCATCGCTGCTCGACCAGCTCGCCAGTGCGTTCGCCCGCAGCGGTTTCGATTACCCGCAACTGGTGAGGGCGATCGTGCTTTCAAAGCCTTATCAGCTGCCGTCAACACGGGCAGAACCGGCTAGCGCCAAGTCGCCGCAGGTTGCACTAGCGCCGGTCCGGGCCCTCGACGGTGAACAGATATTTGACAGCCTTCGCCTCTCTGCCGGTCTGCCGCTTACCAGCGAAGGATTTGACGGACGCGAACTAGCCCAGCAACGGCAGGAGTTCATCCGCCAGTTTCAGGTGGAAGGTGATGCGCGTCGCGGCGTGACGCAGGCACTAACGCTGATGAATGGCGACATCACCCGGCAGCTTACAACTGCAAACGGAAACGCCACGATCGCCGCGATGGCAGCGGCGCCGTTTATGACGGAACAGGCGTGCATGGAAACGCTATTCCTGGCCACACTTGGCCGGCCGCCGCAGTCGCAGGAACGCACCGGTCTGCGTAAGGCGGGGCTCTGGCGCGACGATGCGTCTTCCCGCGCGCGGCGCTACGGCGCTGTTTTCTGGCTGCTGATAAACACGATTGAATTCAACACAAACCACTAAACCGCGCTGGACGCTCCAGCACGCGAAAAGAGGAGCCAACCCTATGTTGAAAGGCTTAAGCCGCCGGTTCTTTCTGGGCGCCTGCGCCTCTGCCGTCACCGGCGCGGCACATCTGCCCTGGCTGCGTCAATTGAGTGCTACGGAAGCAAGCCACAGCGCACCCGTTAAACATGTGATCCTGCTCTGGCTCAACGGCGGGCCCGCTACAATTGATCTGTGGGATCTGAAACCGGCGCATAAGAACGGCGGCCCGTTCCGCGAGATCAGCACGGCGACGCCCGGTGTCCGTATCTCCGAACATCTGCCACGCCTAGCCCGGCATACGGAAAACATAGCAATCGTGCGGTCGATGCAATCGCGCGAGGGCGACCATAACCGGGCGGCGCATCTGATCCGCACCGGCTACGTGCCGCAGGCAGGCATTGATTTTCCTTCCGCTGGCGCACTGGTCACCAGTAGGATTGCCGGCGCCGGTGGGCTGCTGCCTGGTTACATCAGCATCACGCCGCCTGTGGCCCGTGACCTTCCGGGCAACGGGTTTCTCGGTCCGGCCAGTGCTCCCATGTACGTCGGGAAGAATGCGAAGGCCGTTAGCGATCTGGTGGTGAAGGATCTTCGACCCAGCGAGGGAGAGCCGGCCGCACCTGGACAGATGCAGCTGTTGAAAGAGTGGAACCGCGGATTCGTGGCTAGTCACCGCCATCCTCTTGCCAGTCAATTTGAGTCGGCGGCGAACCGGGCCATTGGCGCCATGCATCCTCAGGCCGTTGCCGCCTTTGACCTGACGGCGGAAGCTGACCGCGACCGCGCACGGTACGGCGCCGGCGTATTCGGGCAAGGTTGCCTGCTGGCGCGGCGTCTGGTGGAACGCGGCGTTTCGTTCGTGGAAGTTTCGCTGGATGGCTGGGATACGCACAGCGACAACTTCAACCGCGTGCGGACGCTCACACAGCAACTCGATGCCGCCTTCGCGTCGTTGCTTGAAGATCTTTCGTCCCGCAGCATGCTGGAGTCGACGCTGATTGTCTGCATGGGCGAGTTCGGCCGCACGCCCACAATCAACCGCAACCAGGGACGGGATCACTGGCCCGGAGTCTGGGCTGCCGTGCTGGCGGGCGGTGGGGTAGGTCGCGGGCAGGTAGTAGGTAAGACCAGCAAGGACGGCGCCCAGGTGGAAAGCCAACCGTACGCACCGCCAGATCTCATTGCCACAATCTGCCACGCGGCAGGCATCGATCACACGTTGCAGAATCAGTCGAACGTTGACCGGCCGATCCGCATTGCCGCCCCGGAAGCCAGGCTAATCAAAGAGTTGACATGACAATCAGAAGCCCGCAGATCTTCTTCGCACTCATCGTCCTGTTTTCCACCAGCTTGGCCCAAGGCAGCGAACCGGCCGATGACCTGGAACTGATTGTTGTCTCTAAAAACGTGGCTGCTCGCTGGCGCCTGCGGATCAGCATCGAAGGTATACCGGCAGTAACCGCGCGTCGCGGCGTGCTGACGCGGTTGCTGCAATTTTACGATCACGACCGCGATGGCCAGCTCACTGCTCAAGAGGCTATTTTGCCGACGCCGTTTGGCTGGCGTCAGCTTGCGAGCGGGCGTGTTGTACCCTCGGCGGCCGCAGTAACCGGGGAATCGCTCGACGACAACGGCGTGGTAACGGTGCGCGGGCTTGAGTCGTACTACAAGAAGTCCGGCGTTACGGCGGGTTGCTTTGTCGCGCTGGCCGCTTCGCCTTCTAGTGTCGAGTTGAACGCGGCGATGTTGAAGGCGATGCAGCTTCCTGCCAGTAAACCGTGGACTCGCGATGCAGTCGAGGCAGGCGCCCTTCGCCTGGCAGAATTGGATTCCGATGGCGACGGTCTAGTCAGCGCCACGGAACTGCTGCCTTTGACTAGTTATCCCGGCTCGCAGGCAACGACGCTACTCGAACCAGGGAGGCTTGCCGACGGGTGTCCCGTGATGGTCCTCCCCGCAACGGGCGACCCAAGCTGGGTGCGGACGCTGATGAAAGAACTGGACAAGAACGGCGACGGGTTGTTGCAGGCGAATGAGTTCGCGCCGCAGGGCGCCCGGTTCGCTGCTCTTGATCGTAATCGCGATGGCGCGATCGACTTGGATGAACTTGCCCGCTGGCGATTGTCACCGCCGGCGATCGTTCTGGAAATTCGCGTCTCACCACAGGGTGTAGTGCTGCGAGAATGCACTGGCGAATGCACAGCAAAACGCGCCGCGTTCCGGGCGTCTTGCGTCGGTTGCGACGTCCGCGTTCATGGGCGATGGGAACCACAGACCGCAGCCATCGGACACATCACCGCACTAGCCGGGCAGTTCAGCGAACTGGCGGGCGGAGACCAGGCGCCTGTTCCAACGACGGCGCTGGAAGGTCTGGTGAACCGCGTAGAACTCGAACGCTTCGCCCGGCTTGCCGACGCCAATCACGACTCCCGCATCAGTCCCGTCGAAGCCCAGAAGTGGCGCGATCTGATCGTTGACGCGCTGCGTTTTCAATGCACGCTGGCGGTTGTCGATTACGGCGCCGCTTTATTCGCCTGCCTCGACCGCAATAACGATGGCGCACTTTCGGCGACCGAAAGGAAGCAAAGCTGGGATTCGCTACAAGCGGCTGGCGCAGTGCGTCATGGCGATGCAGCGCTGGCGTCTGTGCCACGGCAGTTGCGCTTTGTCGTATCCAACGCATCTCCCCGTTCATTACTGGACCAGAGCCACACTGCCGGGCCGCCCTGGTTCGCCGCGATGGACCGGAACAGCGACGGCGCCGTTTCTCCCGGCGAATTTCTCGCTAGTGAACAGCAGTTCCGACAGTTAGATCAGGATAAAGACGGTCTGATTACCGCCGAAGAGGCCAGCACCGCCGCCGAGCAGTGATTCCTGGGAAGGAAGAATAGGGCCAACGTGTAACGCGAAATTTTGCATGCCCGAGAGGATGCGGTCGTGTTAAGATTCCAGCATGATTTCGCACGAGGTTCTTGGCAAATAACGAAGTGATCTGTTTTTAGGCGTCTGCTTCTCTTTCTCGCTGCAGATAGTTATTCGGTCAGAATATGCAAGAAAATACGCTATGGGAGGGCTGGTGATTGTAGTTCCGCCTCGATTTTTCCCGTCTTTCCAAACCTGGATATCTTCACGCTGCGTGCTTCGTCGTTTGTAATCTGCACCTCATCGCGACCGCCGTCGGCTCTTACCACGGTAAAACGCAATCGCTGTTGATTGTGCTGGACCTTGGCAACGCGTTGGACTTCGAACTGCTTCTGCCCGGGTTGACGTGGCAGCAATAACCAGGCGATCGTCGTCGGTTGGCGGGTGGTCCAGCTATGCACAGGAACGGCGTGCGGCCTGGATTCTGAACCGTGCACTTGCCAACCCTGCATCGCGGGCTGGGTCTGGCCTTTGATGCTTTGCACGGTCAGTTCTGTAGATTGACAGACGGGCAGAATCTTGAGGCCGGCGCCGGCGCCTTCGGTTGTGACGGATTGTTCCTGCGGGTCGATCTGAAAGGAATTAGCGCCCAGATGCCACGGCTGGCGCCACGTGTGTGGCTTGTCGTCCGCAGGTTCAATCTGGTCGATCACCAGCCAGTAGCCGGTGGTAGGTGGATCTTGGCCCTTAAGAAACACGACGTGCCGTGTGTGCAGACCGTGGATATGTTGTCCCGGTTTGAACCATCCGGCGTTGTACTGGCTGCGACCGTAGTCAAAGTGCTTGTTGGAGATCCACGGCCGCTGGGGTGGATGCATGCCGACATGTTTCTCGTGCTCGTAACGGTGGGTACGGTCCTGTAATGCATAGTCAGGGGTGATGGTGTTAAAGGCAAGCGTCTTCGACGCCCATTGCGAAGCGGGTTTTTGCGTATAGTCTCCGCGGCCGCCGTCGCGCAGTAGTAAGTGGTTGCCCAGGGCGAGGACCAGATGCAACGCATCCTGCTTGCCGTGACTGGCGCCAAAAGGTCCGCCATCCATCAGCAGCATCTTTTCACGCGGACCAAAGCCGGTTCGCATCGCGTACCAGCCGGCGTTGGGGAAGTATCGCGAGGTCCAGGTGGGCGCCTGTCCTTTGGCGCCGCGGGTGGCGAAGTATTCGAGTTCCTGATCGCCTGGGAACAACTTCAACGCGTCGCGTACTTTGTCGTCCACGTGGCTCCATCCGCCGTCATTCAGAGAGATGTTGCCAAAGTCTGGCCGCAGGATGCCCATATAGCCCATGACGATTCCGCGGATGGATTGCCGGATCTCCTCCGGCGGCGCCTGACCATTGCGGCGGAAGATGTCGAACACGTTGCGGTACGAATCCACGGTCGCCCATCCATAGCCGGTGCTTAACGATGCATGGGTTCCGTCCTTGTGCACCTGCGCGTCGAGCGTCTGCTGAAGCATCTTCACCGCAGTGCTTTTCCACTGCCCGGCTTCACGCCACTCGGGCATCATCAGCGCGCATTGCAGCAGTCCTGTTGCCAGGTGCAGGCCGGAATCGTCCCAGGCGTAAAAGATGGAAGGGTTTGCTGCCAGCCGCGCGTTCTGCTGAAAGTACTGCATCATCCGCAGCAACGAAGCATCGTCGAATTCTATTGCCGTTTTGAAGCACTCAAACGCCTGCCACCAGGTAAGTTCAATCCGGCGGCCCATGTTGCCGGTAAAGCGAAGAGGCGGCTCCAGCGAAGCGCCGTCGATAAAAAATGGTTTGCCACCCGGTTTTGCGACGATGCGTAAGGGGATCTGATCCAGCCAGCTATTGAGTTGTCTGACAAATGTCTGTGCGTATTTTTCTTCGCCCGATGCACGATAAGCACGCCCCATGTAAAGCCAGGGATACATACGGCTGTTGTAGATGGCGAATTGCCCGCCGGTGTCGTACGGATCGACCGCCCAGTCGTACGGTTTGCCAAACGTATGCTGGAACAGCGGGCCGCCGGTGTAGACTTCGATGGTGTCCCGCGTCATCAGGTCGGCGATGCGTTGCTCTTTGGCCGTTAGCGGCGCGGTGGGAAGTTGCGGCCCGTTGACGTTCTTGCGGGTCCGCAGATACGTCGCCAGCGCGGCGGTGGCTTGCGGGATATCCTGCTTCTTCATTGCCGCCTGCACGGCTTCCAGCCCGGGGTGATCCAGGTTGAGGGCATACAGCACCTGTTCTGCGTCGGTCAGTTTGCGGCTTGCAATCTCAGGCGGCAGGGGGCGTAAGCTGAGTGCGCGGATAGTCGTTTCAACATCGTCCGGGCCGCGGCCTGCAAGGCGGGCGTACAAGCCGATGTTGCCAGCAGTGATCCGCGTTGCCACCCGGCCTTCCCAGGCAGGTGTAACGAATTGCGTGTGATAGACGCGAAGCAACGAACCTTCGCCCTGCGGCGTGACGATCAGGCGGAAGTCATAAAAGCCATCGTGACGGCGGAACGCGCGGGGATTGCCAGTGCCAGAACCTGGCGCCACCGGCAGCGTTAAATCGCGTCCTTGAAAGAACAGGCCGTAGTCCGCTTGATCTGAAAGATCGCGGATGTTCAACGCCAAACCTTGCTGCTGCGCGCCAAAGCGGTTGGGCGGCGTCTTCAGGTCCTTCAGCCCGACCGTTACTCCGCAGTCCAGCCCGTTGCACCCCTGCCCCTTTATCTGGCTGGCGGGATCTATGGAAAGATCCAGCACAAAGCTTTCACAGCCGGCGTGCCCCAGGTCTATCACTGCCCCCGTTCGATTGTCACCACCAGCCGCTGGCTTTTCCGCCAGCAGCACCAAGTGGCCGCGGGCATCCAACCGCAGCTCGCCATCCCCCTGCACCCATTGCCACTTCCCGGCGCCGCCAGGTGGCAGAACGTCGTTCTGGAAAATGGGAAATGCAGACGGGGAGGCAGCGTTGGCGGTGGCTGTCACTAGCAATAAAACGGACAGCATCAAAAAACGGCTAGAAAGCATGTGTGTATCGCGCGGTATGAGGTGGGTAACTGGACGGCTTGTTAGAAGCCGGGCGCTTGAGAAGGAAATGCATTCTATCGCGTTGAATTACATGCTGCCAAACGACAATGTGTTAAGATTCCAGCATGATTTCGCACGAGGTTCTTGGCCCGCCCGGTGGCGATAATGCGTTGCTGGTGACGATTGATAGCGGGCAATCTTTGCATCGCTGGCTGTTTGATTGCGGGGCGGGCTGCCTGGAGGGTGTGCCGGCGGCGCATGTGCAGACGCTGCGCGGCGTTTTCTTTTCGCATTATCATGTCGATCATATTGCGGGCTTCGACCATTTTGTGCGGCTGAACTTCTACCGTGAGAAGGATTTTCCGCAGCTTTACGGTCCAGCCGGTACGCTGGATGTGCTGCAACACCGGCTGCAGGGTTGCACCTGGAATCTGGTCGGCGATAGCGCGGGCGAGATGCATCTGCATGAGATCGCCGTTGGCAGCGTCACGCGGTGCGAATTGAGGACCTGCGAGGGGTTCAGCCAGCGCCACAATCCACTGACGCGGGCCAGCGACGGGCTGATTTTTGAAAATGCCGATTACACGGTGCATGCCTGCCCGTTGCCGCATGGCATCGTGAGTATGGGGTACCGCATTTCAGAGAAGCCCCGCCAGAACATTCATTTGCAGGCCGCCACAGAGCAGGGGCTGCGTCCCGGCGCGTGGTTGCAGGCGTTGAAAGATCCCGCGGTGACCGATCAGCAGACGGTGGATGTCAACGGTGTTTCCTATGTTGTGGGAAAGCTTCGCGAGCAACTGGTGCAGGTCACGCCCGGCGACAGCATCGCGTATCTGACAGATTTCCGCCTGGATGACGCTGCCCGGCAGCCGTTGCTGCAAATGATTGCCGGTTGCGGCGTGGTGGTGTGCGAAAATCAGTATCTGAATGAAGATGAAGAGCTGGCGGCCAATAACCATCACATGGTGGCCCGCGACGCCGGGCAACTAGCCGCGGATGCAGACGCCGGGAAGCTGGTCGTATTCCACGTTTCCAGCCGGTACACCCGCCGGCAATGGCAGCAGCAGCTTGCGCAGGTGCAAGCCGTGTTCGCGGCGGCGGAATATCCGCCTCACTGGCAGATTGCGTAGAACGCACAGAACCGGCAATCTTTTGGTTCTGCCGGCCCGTGTGCATGCACGTGCACGCTAATGGATGGTTATACCGCTTTACCTGCTAATTGGTGTTGTAGCGGCTTGGGGGGCCGTCTAAACTCCGCAGCCGGTGATTTTTACGGCGGTATCTGGCGTAAATGCTTGAACCGGCAGATGTGGCTTCTAAAATGAATGGTGAAAAACCACCAGTTCACGGCCATATCACTACTTACGGCTTATACTTCAGGTGTTGTGCAGAAAGATGTCTGCGGTTCGCATTCTTTCTTTCTGCCCGCTGCCGCGAAGACCATTAACTACGTTAACTCAAGGATGAGCGATGCGTTACGCCGCGATAGGACTGTCCACTGGCTTTGCCCTGGTGCTGCTGGTGTTTTGCCTGATTGCCGACCCCCAGGCACAAGCGCAGAACCCGGTGACAAGCCAGCCTGTACATAGCCGTGTAACGCGCATGCCCCACACCGGGAACGCCGCGCCAGCAATGGCACAGGCGATAAAGTCGGAGGGAATGATTGCAATTCCGTCATCCTCCAACGAAAGTATGCAACAACTCACGCTGATCGACCCGAATACACGGATGATGAGCGTGTACCACATTGACAAAATCACCGGGCGGATTTCGCTCAAGAGCGTGAGGAACATTTACTGGGACATGCAGATGGAAGAGCTGAACGCAGAACGTCCATCGCCCCGTGAAATCCGCAGCATGGTGCAGCCACGCTGACGCTTGAAGCACAACAGAAACACCCACCCAGATAGAACCAGAATACCAGCAGGGATGGTCAGCCGAACGCACGGACGTTGTTCAAACCATTGCACTTAGACAATTTGCAAGCGGCCGCTGCCACACGCAGCATGGCCGCGATTATGTTCAACGCTACCGGAGTCACCACCTATGGCCGGCAACCTCATCGATCTCGCCGAAGCCGCCAAACTGCTGAACCTCTCACCTGAGCAGGTCACAGAACTGAGCCAGAAAGGCTCGCTGCGTAGCTTCCGCGCCGGCTCTAGCCTGAAGTTCAAACAAGCCGACGTCGAAAACTACCTGGCAGAGCAGGCAGCCGGCGGCGAATCTTCCCTGTCGTTAAGCGAAGACGCGGACTCGCTGCTGGTGGAAGATGCAGGTAAATCCGGCGCCAAACCCGGCAGCGTCATCGGTGTTGGCAGCGACGACAGCGATATTGAACTGTCAACCGGCAGCATCGACAGCGATCTGGCCCTGGATGATAGCAGCGTCGGGCAAGGCGATTCCGAATTCGGTCTTGAAGATTCCGCCATTGCCGGTGACAAGCCAAAAGCCGATAGCGATATCAATCTCGGCAGCGAAATGTCGCTCGTCCCCGATTCCGAAGGCACCGGCGTTAATCTGGTGGCTGGTGATTCGGACATTGATATCCTGAGCGGATCGGGCATCGATCAAGGCACGCCCAGTGGCTCTGGCATTTTGGGCGCCGATTCGGACTTCGGTTTCGATGATGGCGAAAGCAACATTCCAAGCTCTGATCTGGCCATCGGTGATGGCGATACCGGCGGAATGGAACTTGGCCTGGCCGACGATTCGAACGACGAAGGCGAAGAACTGACTCTCGGCGGTAGCTCGTTGACGCTGGACGACGATGATCTGGCTCTGGATTCGGGCATTGCCCTGGATTCGAACATTTCCGGCAGTGACATTGGCGGCAGCGAAATCGATCTGGCAGCCGACGATGACGACGATCTGGTGCTGGGCGGAAGCGGCATCGGCAGCGACCTGACGCTGTCAGCAGCCGATAGCGGCATCAACCTGAACCCGAACGATAGCGGCCTGTCGCTGGATGAAGAACCGCTGGAGCTGACCGGATCTTCCGTGGACGCGCTGGAGCTTCCCGAAGATGACGACATCGCGCTCGATGATGTGATCGGCGATCCCGATGCAGCCACGCAGCTGAAACAGGACGATGAGTTCTTTCTCACGCCCGTAGAAGATGACGGCGACGACGACGAAAGCGGATCGCAGGTGATCGCCCTGGAAGATTCCATGGGCTATGCAGATCCTGCCGCTGCCACGATGCTTGGCCAACCTGGTGGCGACGAGGTGGGCGCCGCACTGGATGGCATGGGCGACGCCGCCCCGGCGATGCTGGTGGCGGAAGATCCCGATATGTTCGGCGGACCACAGCCTGCTGGCGGCGGTTCGGTCACACCGCAGATGATGCCGCAGCCTGCCCAGGCCCCGGCTGCTGCCCCCGAGGCGCCCTACAGCGTCTGGAACGTATTGACGCTGTTGATGGTCCTGATGCTGATGATCTTCGGCGGCATGCTGATGATGGATCTGGTCCGCAATATGTGGACGTTTGAAGGTGGTGTTGCTTCAACCACGATGATGGATACTATTGTGGAAGCGCTGCAGCTTAGCCCCGACACCGGCGCCCCTAACTAACAGACGGCCCAGCGCCGTGAAATTAACTGCGGATGAAAGGAATCATCGTGCAGCGTTCAACCTATCTTCTGATAACCCTCGCCGCCGCTTCGATGCTGGGCGGCTGTGGCTGGCGGCAGCAGTCGCAGGTCACACGTCTGCAGGATGAAAAACGCCAGCTAGTCGAAAGAGTTGGCTATGAAGTCAAGCTGAAGCAGGAACTGGAAGTCGAGAACAGCAAACTTCTGGCCCGCGTCAGTCAGGCCGAACGTGAACTTGCCGATTTTGTCGCCAAATCGAACGGCGCGCCAGGCTCTGGCGAGATGGTGGCCGGTGACAGCGCGGCAGCGGATGGCAGGATGCTTGCCAATCAGATGCTGCAAACGCTGCAAGCGCGTTACGCAGAAATTCAGTACGATCCCAGCAAAGGCGCCTTCCGCTACGGAAACCCAATCGCGTTCCCTGGCTCGACGGCGGAACTGTCTGACGATGGCAAAGCGAAGCTGGACCAAATGGCGGCGCTGCTCTCAGCCACCGGCGTCAGCGGCAAAGTCCACCTGTTGATCGCCGCATCCTCAGCCCCAGGCGAGGCGAAGTCGTCTGGCTCCGCCGCCACCGGCGACATTGGCATTAGTGCGAAGCGTGCAGCCCAGGTTGCCAGTTATCTGCGGCTCCGCGGCATTCCAGAATCCACCATCAGTGCGCTCAGCTACACCGCAGACAACCCGGCGGCTGCCGGCGTGCAAGTGTTTCTGACCCCCAACAGCGCAGCCGCAACGGCGCTGCACAATCGCGTGAATCCTGCCGCTGGCGAGAGCCGTTAGTCGGTAGATCAGTCGCCAGCCCTACGCGTTGGGTTCGTCGCCGGGCGATGCGACAAAGCGGTAGCCTGCATCGCGGATGGTGAGGAAGTGCACGGGATTGGCCGGATCAGGCTCGAAGGTTTCGCGCAGGCGGCGGATGAACTGATCGGGCGCCCGGGTGGCGATGTTGCCCGGTTGCTGCCAGACGTTTTCCAGCAGTTCCGGCCGTGGGATCACGCGTCCTTCGTGCTGGATGAAGTACTTCAGCAGCCTGAGGTTCAACGCGGTCAGCCGGGCTGTTTCTCCGTTGACCGTGACTTCGAAGGTGTCGAAGTTGATCTTCGCGCCGGCGAACTCGTACGTCTTCATATCGTCCGCCATCGAAGACCGGGCCGCCTTCCGGCGGTCGTGCAGCGAAAGCAGATTATTGACGCGGCTGAGTAGTTCATTCAGATCAAACGGCTTGATCATGTACTGATCGGCGCCCACATCGAACCCGCGTGCCCGGTCTTCACTCAACGTGCGGGCACTGAGGATCAGCACTGGCAGATCACTGCCCGAGGCACGTAGCGATTCGCAAATTTCGTAACCGCTCATCCCAGGCAGCATGACGTCTAGAATCACCATGTGCAGATCGGTCCCGGACTGCTCGATAATCTTCAGCGCCGTGGGGCCGTCGCTGGCAGTCGTCACGCGGTAGCTTTCCGCTTCGAGATTATATTTGATGCCGATTGCGAGATGCTGTTCGTCTTCAACGACAAGAATATGCTTCCTGTTTGTCGCCATTTTCCTTACGCCCGGCATCAAGCGCCCGGCCTCGAGAATTCCGCAGTTGGTGAGGTGATACCCATTAGGGGTATTCTACCAGTCTGTCCGCCTTGAATGAAGAACCATAAGCCTGCATGGGCAGAAGATGCCGGTTCAACCGCTTGACCGCACCTTACGGTAGCGACGGGCCGATGCGTGGTTTACTCGATCTTGCTCATGTAGCGCAGCATATTTGCTTCGAGCAGATTGAGATCGTTTCCAAACGCTTTCTGGAAGTCCGCCAGCCGGACCGGCGCCTGATATTTTTGCAGGATGGGGCGGGCAGCGACGGTTTTCAGATACGTGGTGTAGCGGCGGGGCGATGTTTCGCTGAGATAGAACGTCACGGCCCAAGCGATGGCGTACGCCGCGTCTGCGTTCTGTTTGAACAAGCGGTCGCTTGAAACGATTTCCGCCAGCGTGCCTTTCTTCCAGTTGGCCGCGTACTTGCGGAACGTGTCGCGGCGGTAGCGGTTGATGCGGGCTGCCTGCGACGGATGCTTCCGCGCGTCCCAGACGCCAGGCGCCTCAAACAGTGTGCCCAGCCCTTCCACGACCCACTGCGGCTGCTCGGCAAAGCGACCATGAATGCCGGTGTTGAAGGCGGTCTGGTGGGCGGCCTCGTGAATGATGGTTTCGGCGGTTGCCTGCCAGTGCGATTCTTTGTGCGGATCGCCCGCGGTCATATCGTACATCAGAATGCGGTTACTCATCGGCGAGTAATAACCCAGCACGGTCGGGCTGACGGGCGTGCCGGCCCGCAACGAATACTGCACAAACTGCTGCCGGTCGCGGAACACGACGGCGACCAGCGGGAATGCAGGTCTGGCCGGTGTAAAACCACGCTGCCCGAAGTAGTAGGTAAACGATCGGTAAAGCGCTGCAAACCGCCCAGCCCATTTATCGCGTTCACCTGCCGGATGCACGACCAGATAATGCCCGGCGCCGGACACTTCGAACCCGCCGCCGAACTCGCTCATTAATTCGCCGCGCATGGTGGCGTAATCAAACGCGCGGAATTTATCGTCGACCTTCTTATAGTTCGATGCCTTGGCGGAAGCGAACTTCACCATCTGGCCATCGGGCCGCAACATGTAGCAGGTTTTACCCTTCAAATGCAGCGGCGCCCCTTCCAGCCGTTTGCCTTCAACATCCACCTGCATGGTCCACAACTGCCCGCAGCAGACGCCCGGCGCAGCCAGCAGAATCGCCAGAATGAAACCAGGCGTTAGATAGCTAAAACGTGTTGCAGATTGCATGCATTCTTCCAGATGACAGAACCCTCCGGCGTGGCGGCAGGCACTCACTTACTGGCGCCGGCCGCATTGTTGTAGTAAGCCTACCCCACAATTTCCGTGAACAGCGACGTTGCATTACAATGCGGTAAAAGGCTGGTTCCTTTGGCATCCCGTTTCCGTTGCATCTCCAGGAAGAAATCATGCTGCATCTCGTTCTGATCTCTGCGATGCTTGTCGCCCAGCCCGGCCCGGCCCGCCCACCTGCGGATGCTTTGATGCAAAGCCTTGTCCGGCGGTATGTCCGTCAGCTTGAGCACCGGGAAGGGCCGAAGCGCGCCGAAGCAGAACAGAAGCTGATTTCGATGGGACCGAAAGTGCTTAGCCTGTTGCCGACCATTACGCCACGTACGTCTGCGGAAGTGAAAGAACGCCTGGGACGTGTCCGCAAAACTCTGGAACTCGTCGCCGTCGAGGCAGCATCGAAGGCGACCAGCGTGACGCTTGAGGGCGAGATGACGCTGGGCGAAGCGCTCAAAGCCATTGAGAAGCAGACCGGCAACCGTTTTGAAGGAACCACCGGCCGCGAGATGCAGGTTACCGCCGCCTTCAAAGAGACGCCTTTCTGGCAGGCGCTGGATAACCTGCTGGACCAGGCCAACCTGGATGTGAATCCTTACAGCGGGCAGCGTGGTTCGTTGCAATTGACCGCCCGTCCCGATGGCGCCGCAACACGCGAAGGCGCCGCGCATAACAGCATCTTCCGTTTCACACCGCTGCGGATCGAAGCAGTGCGCGAGCTGCAGAATCCGGCGCTGGACGGTATGCGGCTGACCATGCGTCTGGAATGGGAGCCGCGGATTCATCCCGTTTCCATCGTGCTGCCCGCCGAGAATCTGAAAGTACAGACCGACGATGACAAGACCCTGTCACTGGACGGCCGCGGACGGCAACTGGAAGCAACCGTGATCACCGAGGTTGCCTCGGCGGAAATGGAGATGCCGCTATCCCTTGCCCCACGCGGTGCCAAAAAACTGGCGTCCGTCAAAGGCAGTCTCGAGACGCTAATCCCCGGCCGCATCGAATCCTTCGAGTTCACGGGTCTCAGCCGTATTAAAGGTCTGGATCAGCAGCGAGCGGGCGTAACCGTCACGTTCGACCGTGCCGTGAAGAACAATGAGCTGTTCGATATCCAGGTCCGCGTCCGCTTTGACAAAGCCAACGACGCGCTGGCTTCGCACAGCAATCTAGATTCCAACATCCGCGCGTACCTGCTGGATGCCGATGGCCGCCGCGTTGAAAACGACGGGGTCGAGCGATCGGAAACCGGCGCCAACGAAGCCGGCTTCATCTACATCTTCGACACCGGCGGCAGCCTTGATGGCTATACTTTTGTCTTCCAGACACCGGCCGCCATTGTGAAGAAAACGGTTGATTTCGAACTCAAAGATATCCCGTTGCCGTAACGGAAACGCTTGAAGCTAATAGAGAATAATCGCAACATCGCTGGCTAACACCGTGATGGCGACCTGCGTCCAGGCGGCGGCTTCGACCGGGTTAAGGTCAGGATTCAACGGGGCGTCGCCCGTCTTCAACAGCCCGGCGGCTTCTTCTGGCGATTCCTGGTAACGCTGTTTCATAATGGTCAGCAGCTTGGTGCATGCCTGCCGCTCTTTCGCATTCGGAGAACGCGAAGCAAGCAAGGTGAACAGCAGGTCCAGTCTGGCTTCGTCCGTCGGTTTTTCAGCAAGTAGGCGCCCGGCAAGTTTACGGGCCATCTCCACCCGCTGCGTCTCGTTGAGCAGCGCCAGCGATTGCAGCGAAGTGCTGGTGCGGGAGCGTTTGACGCAACTTAGCTCGCGGCTGGGCGCGTCAAACAGGGTCATCATGGGATGTGGGCTGGTGCGTTTCCAGTACACATACAAGCTGCGGCGGTACAGCGGGTCGCCCTTATCGCGGACGTACTTTTTGGTGTTGCTGGCCGGGTGCGCCAACGCCTGCCAGAGGCCAGACGGTTGATACGGTTTCACGCCTTCGCCGCCCATCTGCGGGTCGAGCAGGTTGCTGGCCCACAGGCCCATGTCGCGCAGCACTTCCGCATCGAGCCGTCGGCGCATGGCGCGGCCGAACAGGCGATTGGCCGGGTCGTTGAGTTCCGGCCGCATTCTGGAACTCTGCTGGAAGGTGCGGCTGGTGACCATCATGCGCAGCATCTTCTTAAGATCCCAGCCGCTGTCTTGCAATTCCACCGCCAGCCAGTCAAGTAATTCAGGATGCGTAGGCTGCTGACCTTGCAGGCCAAAGTCCTCCGGCGTGCGGACCAGACCTTCGCCAAAGGTACGCTGCCACACGCGGTTAATCAGCACGCGCGATACGACAGGATGCTGACGCGACGTCAGCCACTGCGCCAGACCCAGGCGGTTGCTAGGGGCGCCGCTGGGAAGCGGACCCATGACGTTGATGATGCCCGGCTGCAATGCTTCGCCCACCGGCTGATTGTATTCACCCCGGTGTAGGACCTTCGTAACGCGCGGCTTGGGCAGATCCTTGGCGACCAGCGTTGTGGTGAACGCTTTCTCCGCGGCGAGCAGGCGGCTGAAGACTGTTTCCGCATCGGCGCGAAGGGGCGAGTCTTTGAACGGACCGTTCGCTGCGGCCAGCATTTCCAGCTTCTGCCGGCGGTTGGCCGCCTGCCACTTTTTCATTTCCGCAGCGGGAAGTTGCTGCAAGGTTTCTTCCGTGACCTGTGACAGAAGTTTGTCACGCTGGTTCTGGATGTCTTCCCATTCGTCCCACGCTTTCTGATTGGCGGGCGCCTTGATGACCGGGCCGTAGGTGTACGAGTTGCCATCCATCGACCGCTCTGCGGTGCTATTGAAAAACGCCATCAGCCGGTAGTATTCCTGCTGCGGCACCGGGTCGTACTTGTGCGTGTGACAGCGGGCGCAGGTCATTGTCAGACCCAGCAGCACCGTGCCGAGCGTTTCCGTGCGGTCGAAGTTGTTCTTTGCCTGAAACTCCGCAGCGATGGCGCCGCCTTCTGACGTGGTGGGGTTCATCCGCACAAAGCCGGTGGCCACCTGCTGCTGCAGCGTCGGGTCTTCCAGCAGATCGCCCGCCAGTTGCCAGGTAATGAAGTCGTCCAGCGGTAGATTCTGATTGAACGCGCGGACGACCCAGTCGCGGAACGGATAGATGCCCCGCCGGTTATCCAGATGCAGACCGTGCGTATCACCGTAGCGGATAGCATCCAGCCAGTAACGGGCCTGATGTTCGCCGTATTGCGGGCTGGCTAGAAGCCTATCAACAAAGCGTGCGTACGCTGCCTGGCGCCCGTTGGCGGATGCATCTTGGAGGAACTGTTTGAGCGCATCAGGTGTGGGCGGAAGTCCGGTCAGGACGAGCGACGCCCGTCTTGCCAGCGTGGGCAACGTGGCTGCCGGGGCGAAGTCTGCGTTCTGCTGTTTCAGTTGACGGCCGATGAATGCATCGATCACCTGGCTGCCGGGGGCGTCTTCCAGCCCGGCGGGTGTTTTCTTTACGGGCGCCACGAACGCCCAGTGCTGTGCGTACTTTCCGCCCTGTTTGATCCAGCGTGTCAGGCGTTCGCGCTCGGCTGTGGTAAGCTGCTTATCAGCATCTTCCGGCGGCATGGGATCGTCCGCGCTGTGGATGCGATGCAAAATCTCACTGTCCGTCAGGTTCTTTAGATTGATCGCCGGGTTGCCATTCTCGTCCGAGGTGGCGCCGGCGAATGAATCGAGCCGCAATTCCGTATCTTCGTGCCCATCGGGACCGTGACAGGTGAAGCATTTGTTCGACAGCACGGGCAGAATATCGCGGGCGAAATCCACCTTTTTCCCGGCATCGCTTTCCGCCGCGAGCGCGTCTGCGGACAGAACGCAGTGAAGGAGCAGAGCGGCGAAGATGACGCTTGTGAATCGTTGCATGTGTCAATTGCCTACAAGGCGAACCTGATGGAAAACAGACAGACGAACCACCGATTATACATGCTCTAATTTGCATCCGCACGGCAACAAAAAACCCCGCGTCGCCGCGGGGTGATGTTGAACTTATCGACTTGGGTGCGTGATTTACTGCTTGGGTGGCAGTGCTTCGCGGACGACGGCGCCGTGCTTTTCGCTGAGGACCAGCAGCGAGAATTTCTCGACAAACTGAAGCTCGTTGGTGCTTAGCGACGTGTAGTCGAAGCGGCCACGCAGGTCCGTGTAGCCATCTTTGAAGAACTTCACTTTGCCATCCTTCATGCGGGCGTAAACCTTCACATAAGTCTTTGGCAAAGACTCCCCGGTCTGTTGATGGGCCACACGCAACTGCCCGTAGTTCTGCGTGATCTGCAACGACAACGAGTGCGAGTAGTAGGCCTGCGACCGCGTCTGTCCGCCTCCGCTGATTTCCACCAGCACGTTGCTATTGTGAAGTTCTTCTGGCAACTCAAACTCCAGCGCGGCCTGGTCTGCGGGCAGTTCCACTTCGGTCGACATGTTCGGGCGGATGTGCGAGAACCTGCCAGAGAACTGCTGCACAAACGGGTTGCGGCTGAACAGAAGTTCGATGTCCATCAGATAGTAGTTGACGGTGACCGATTTCAGATTCTGGTAGGTCAGCTTCACCTTTTTGGATTCAACTTTGAAATCCAGGCTCGGCTCTGAAGCGGCCAGCTGCGTCTGCTTCTGATCGCGGTCCTCGTCATCAATGATCTTCGTATCGCCGCCTTCCAGTTCATCCAGTTGCGAAGTGATGTTCGCAAACGCATTCCGCCAGCGGTCTACGGGATGATCCGCATAACGCGCCGCGATATCGCGGGCCAGCGTCGGCTGCGGGTTGAAGAAATCGAAGTACGCCGTGAAATAGTCGTACTGCAGTTTCATAGGCAGCTTCTTGGCGTCCACCTTGCTGAAGAACTGCTGGGCGGGACCAATGCGGTCTTGCAGCAGCATGTAGTAGGTAACGGCCATGTTGTCGTGGTCATCAAGCTGCGGCCGGAACGTCAGGATTTCCATCAACTGATGATACTGGGTGTGGAAACGGTCGTTGAGGATCTGACGGCGGCGACCCAATTGATGCGCGCGGGCGTTAACCAGCGGGAGATAGTCGCGGTGCTGGTACGACTTCCGCAGCACAGGATCAATCGTCAGCAGCGGGCTGTCGATGTAGGCGCCACACTGTGCCACAAAGCTGTCAGCGTGTTGCAGATACTCACGGATTTCCGCGGGGCGGTTGTGCTTGATGCCGTACGACCACAGCGTACCGGAGTAAACATGCCGCTGGTTCAACAGGCGGGTGATCTGCTGGAAGTACTTTTCGTCTTTCATCCGGAAAGCAATCTTGTCCAGATTGACGCGAAGCAGGTTGTGGTTGTTCAGGTAGGTCACCACTTCTGCGTCCGTGCCGTACTGCGAAATGTAATCCCACGAGTCGCGGTCGATCTCGCTGGCTTCGGCCACGACCTTCAGCGTGACAGGCTTAGCGTGGGCCAGCAGTTCTGCGTCTTTTGAAACGTGCACCGGGTAATGAGCAAACTCACCCGCAGCAGGGAAGTAGAAATAATAATCCAGCGTCTGCGTGCGGTAGGGTTGCAGGTTCATGTGCACGCTGCGCGTCTCTTTGCCGCCCATCACAGGAATGGCGCCCTCGGGCACCTGCAACAGCAGATCCAGCTTCTGGGGTGAAGAAGATGGATTGGTGACAACAACCTGACACCCGTAAACGGTGTGAATCAGAAATTCGCTGGTGACGAACTTGTCCAACCGCTGGCTGTTCTCGTAACGGTAACGGTCTCCGTGGCGGAAGAAGTTCTGGCTGACAAGCACGGGCGTGTTTTTGGCTACCGAAGTCGCTTCCCGGATCTCCTCGTGGAAGGCGATCATCGGGCTGCCAGCCGTCAGCGTCATCTTCGCATCTTCAAAGGCGACCTTGTGCTCGTCGGGCGAAAATGGCAGATCCAGCACCGACAGGGCGAACATCATTTCGGTGAAGTTCCGCGAAGCATCCGCCACGTTGATCGAAACGAAAGGACCGTTGACATCCGCCAGCGAGTAATCGCGCCAGAAACCGTTGACCGTCACAAGCTGGGCGTTCTGCTGTTCGATAGGCAACTTGTAATAGTTGTTTTCGACCCACTCCTGCGTGGTGTCCAGCTTGCGGTAAAGCTGCCTGACTTTGCGGCCACGCTCCGATTCGCGGCGGCTGAAGTACTTGCCGCCCGCCTGCGCTGCTTGCTGGTCGAGTTGGCGGTTGTTGGCTTCGCGTTTGCTGCGGTAGTCGTAGGAAGAGTCTGCCTTCTTCGCTTCTTTGGCGTCGTTCTGGTACTGTTCGCCTGGTGCAACCGGTCTGGCGGGCATTTCCGCAGACGGGTTAACGACAGGCGCCGGCGTGTTGCTGGGCGTGATGAAGTTCTGCGCAAGCGCAACGCCATTGCCGTTCTGGGCACGGTCGCGTCCTAGAGACTGTTTGGATTTTTCAAGCTGCTTGAGGTTTGCCTGGAGTCGCACCGTCTGTTCTGCGATTTCGGCCAACACGCCATCCATGTCGCCAGCTTTCAATGCACTGCCTTGGACGGCTGTTTCAAATTGACGGTTGAATTTCTCAATATCAGGCGGCAGCATGGCGAACATGTCGCCCACGTGCCGTGACATGGCCGCGTATTCCTGCTTCAACCGCCGGCCCAACAGCACGCGTTCGACCACGTTCAGCTGCTGGTATTTCCACGGTTGCAGGTAATCCTGT
This sequence comes from Pirellulaceae bacterium, assembly GCA_965233625.1. GTDB lineage: Bacteria > Planctomycetota > Planctomycetia > Pirellulales > Pirellulaceae. Next base: position 2,723,761 of record OZ247499.1, on the reverse strand, counting down.
AACGGCATTTCCAGCAGCCAATGGTCCATGAAGGTCTTGTCCTTCTTATTGGCTAGGTAAGGCTTAATCGCCTTGTTGAAGAACGCGCGGTCCTTCTGATGCAGGAAGAAGTTCAGTTCATGGCAGGCATACTGCGAATACTTCGCACGTTTCTCGGCCTCTTTCATTTCCGGCCAGGTCAACAGGAAAGAGAATTCGTTGAAAGTGGCGTTCTTATTCAGCGTAGCCAGCAGGCCATAGACACGCATCAGGCTGTCGTAGCTTTCAAACCGTGAAGCGGCCAGATCTTCGATCACCAGCGATTTACCTTTGGTGAAGACGGTGACCTGCTTCTGCTGCGTAAAGTGCTTCTGCGGATCAAGGTAACTGGCCAGCCGTAGATCACGGAAGCCGGCGTCGGCGTCTGGCAGCGTGATGCTGCGGTAAATGGTGCTGATGGGATCAATCGCCACCACATGAATCTGCTGGCGGCCGTTCAGTTTGTTCAGCGGAACGGTCAGCTTGCCGTCTTCATCCGCCGTGATGTTCAGCAGTTGACGGGACGGCTCCTTGAGGAAATTCAGGTTGGAGAAGTCAGACTCTGAAGAAGAACCAGACTGCCCGGAGCCTCCGCGACCGCCGCTTTTCTTCGTGGGTGTGGCAGCAGGGTCAAACGCGGTTCCACCCTGAGCATCCTGTTGGGACGTCTGCGTTTTGCGGATGGCCCACGGGTTCAGCAGCAGGCTCGGCCGTGCGAGCATGTTGCCGGGGAATTTCTGTGCATATTTGCGGTCAATGATGTAGCGGTATTCATCGCCGATATCGCGACCGATGACGTACGAAGAACCTGTACGCCCCGTAGTGAAGCTATAAGGTTCAGCGTCGCGGACGCGGGCGAGGTTTTGCAGCGGATCGAACACCGGCTGATAACGCGTGGCAATCACATGCACGCGCGTGAACGGTCCGGCGCCGGTAAGTTGCACCTGGAGGTTCTCTTTGTCGTGCGATACGGCAGCGATTTGCAGCGGGTCTGTCTTGCGGATCTCTAGCTGGCGGTGTTCACCTGCTACATAGCCCGCCACTTTCTTGCCCTTCGTAATCCGCACCCGGATGCGGTGTCCGCTACGTTTGAGCAGCAGATCATAATCGCCGCGTGGCAGGCCGGTTAATTGCAGCATGCCATCTTCAATTTTCAGCGCTGCGAAGCGGTCGGCCACTATCACGTTTTTGCGCAGTTCCAGCAACGAGAGTTCGTCACGCTGCGGTTTGACGGCGTTGCTCATGTATGGCGTCTGGGGTGTATCTCCCGCAGCGGCGTGAATCGCGTTGCGCCGGATTGCCCGGTCGCTCTTCGGGTGCAGAACGCTTGATACGCCCTGCGGACTGTTAGCTGTGACACTGACAATATCTGTCAGTGCACCCAGCAGAATCCGCCCGTCCGCCGCAGTTTCCAGGGTCACCGTTACGGTCTGCTTGAAGTCGCGGTGCTTCAGCGTCAGCGTTACGGCACGGTCGCCTTTGGGTTCTCCTGTTTTGCCGAGCAGATCAACGGCGTAAACCGGGCCGTCTTTGGATTGATACCTTGAGAAGTGAAGGTCTTCTGTTTTCTCCGTCGTATCAATCGTGTTGATCGTTACGGTCTGGCTGGCGGAAACATCCACCTTGGAGCCTTTGCTGAGATTCTCCACCTTGCCGTGCAGCGTGAAGCTAAGCGTGCGGGCGCGTGGCGGTGTCTGGAATTCGTAAGTGGTTTCACCATCGGCCAGCAGTTCGATGTCCGTCGTTTCAAACATGCTCTGCACGCCGTCCAGATCGGTCGATTGAATGACCAGGCGGGGTTTCTCTAGCGTGTCGATGGCAACGGGTTCGCCATTGAGCTTTAGCATGGGGCGGATCACAACGCGTGTCTTCTGCTGTTGAAGCAGCGTTTCACGGTCGACAAAGATGCCCGCGCTGAGCGTGTAGTTTTCTGCTTCGTGATCCAGATAATCCAGCGAAGCCAGATTGCCACGCGTAATCACCACGGGCGTCCGCGATGCACTGGCGGAGAACGGCACCAGGATCTTGCCGTCTTTGCCGGCGGTGAATTCACGTCCGCCCATCCACAGCGATGCGTCTTCCACCACTTCGTTGGCGGCGTTGAGCACGGTGGCAAGTTGGCCGTCCGGTACGGTTTGCGAGAGGAACCGCAGGCCGCCTTTGCGGATCAGTGCGCGGCTGCTTTTACCGTTGCCAATGAAGTCGACAATATAAACGCCCGGCTGCTTGAGCATCGGGAATTTAAATTGACGCCGGACGCGGAGCAGCGGTGGTTCTTTATAGGTGTAGGTCGTCTCATTGTTGGCGACCAGACCGTCCAGGTTCAGATCTGTGTCGATTTCACGCAGGTTTTCCCGGTAGTAGTTCCTGGCGTTGATCTCGTACACTTTGACGATCAGCGATTTAACGTTCTTCACATCCACGGTCAGCGACACATCCTCGTCACTGCCGTAATGCGTCTTGTTGGTAGCGGCGAAATCAATATCAATGCGCTGCTTCAACGCCTGATACTGTTCCGGCGGCAGCATGGAGTACCAGTTTTCGCCATCGCCTAGACCGTTGACGATCTTGGTTTCGGCGAAGTTGTGCTTGAGATAAACGTCACTGATGTAAGGCTCGTACGCCTTGTACGAAACCTCTTTCACAAAAAAGTGATGCAGGTAAGCACGCACCAGCGGTTCGTCGTTGCCAACGGTTGGCAGAAGTGTGACGTTGGAATAATTGGCCGACAGGTTCGCGGCGTGGCGGCGGTTTTCTTCCCGGTTGATGAACGTCGGTTCGATGTAGCTCACCCGCCGTGGCAGGCTGAGATACTTCATGAACCTTTCTTTGTCGAAGACGCCCTGCGACCGGTCAGCGGCCAGACGGTGGTAGAGCACGTGCGCTTTCAGAGAGTTGTGCACGGGAGCCAGCGTGCTGACGAACTCCCACATGCGGTCCAGATAAGCGACAGTCTCTGCATGCGAGTTGCTCCAGTTGATATCGTCGTTGGGCCACAGTTTGGGAATGTAGGCGTTGACAAAAGCGGTCTGATTTCGCAGTTCCGGCTTCTGTTTCAACAGTTCCTGCAACTGCACATGCAGCATCTGTTTGTGAATATTGTGCGAACCGAAGCCGCCGCTGTAACGGTAGTTCAGATCGTCAACGACAAGCTTGACCAGGTTGGGATAGTCGGGGCGTTGCAGCCGTTGCAGCAGGTGGCGCCGGCGGTCGGGCGTTAGATTGACGGCGGTCAGCCAGTCGAGGGCGGAATCTTCATAGCCGCCCAGGTTGGAGTACGACGCGTTGGCCGTCTGCGAGAGTTTCTCGCGGCTGATCAGTTTCTGATCCAGCACGGTTGGCAGGTTGGGCTTCTTATTGAGCGGCTCCCGCTGATGGTTAAAGTGCAGGTTTAACTGCGAAGCTAGATAGGAAAGTGACTGCTCCGGCGCTTTGTCGTAAGTCAGCAGCGCCTGGCGGTTCAGAATCATCCGCACCCGGCTGGTGTAGCCGTGGCGGCGGACCCAGGCTTTGACCAGATCACCCGTTTTTTCAAACTGCTCCGTGTTCTGATAATGCAGGCAGTGATAATAATAGTAGTCGCGCGAGCCGGGGATCAGCTGTTTCAAAGCTTCTTCCCGGTTGGCAGCCAGTGCGAAGTCTTCGCTGTAGCCAATCTCGCCGGCGCCTGCCGCAGGAGCTTGCAGGTGTAGCATCGCCGAAGCCTGCAGCACGCAGGCGGAAACCGTCAGAATTGCCGTTGCCAGCCGCTTCATATCGTTGCTCCGCTCTCAGAATTCAACACATCTGCCATCTACGCGGCGCCGGTTTGCGGCTCGCGCAGCATGCAGTTCGTGGGTTTTTACACTTTAGCTATACGTGGTAGACGCGGTCGTAATGAGAAAAGTTCTTACGTCTGGCAAGAATTTTCGCAATCGAGCGGTTAGGTCGGGTATAGCTCACGTTCCGGGCGCCGAATCACCCGCGAGAAATCCGGTACTGAAGGCTGCCTGGAAGTTGTACCCGCCGATAGGCCCGTCCAGATCCAGCACCTCGCCTGCAAAGAACAGGCCCGGCTGCAGTTTGCTTTGCATCGTGCTGCTATCGACTTCACGCAGCGAGACCCCGCCCGCGGTAACTTCCGCCTTTTTATAGCCGCGGACGCCTTCCACACGGATCTGCAGTTGCTTGACCGTCTCGACAATCCGGCGCCGTGCTTTCTTACTAAGTTCCGCTGCACGCATGGCCGGGTCCACATCCGCCTGCACCAGCAGCGCTTCGATCAACCGCCGCGGCACGTCCAGGGGCAGAACGGCAGAGACCGGTTTCTTACCGGCGCCATCGCACACGACGCGCAACTGTTCTTCCCACTGCTCCTTCGTCGTCGCGGGATGAAGGTCACATCGCACCACCAGCGACTGCGGAGCGGCGTGCCCGCTGATGGCGCCACTGACATCCAGCGCCGCCGGGCCGGACAAGCCGAAGTGTGTGAACAACAGTGGCTGCCTTCGCGAAGCCAGTGGCCGGCGCTTCTTGGGGGCTTTGCCAGGGGAATCGGCGGTTTCAAAAATCTCCACCAGCACATCTTCCGCGCTGATGCCTCGTAGCGGCGGCACCCAGGCGGCCGAAGTCGTGATGGGTGTCAGCGCGGGGCGTGTGGGCTGAATGGAATGGCCGAACGCTTCGGCCCAGGCGTAGCCATCGCCGGTTGTCCCGCTGCCTGGATAAGATTTGCCGCCGCAGGTGATGATGAGAATCTTCGCATGGATGTTGCCAGCGGTTGTGGAAATTTCGAAGGCGCCGTTGTGATGGTGGATATCTTCGACCGCTTGGTTTAGCTTTAGCTCGGCCCCGCTGCGATGAAGCCGGTTGAGTAATGCCTGCAACACGTCGGACGCCCGGTTGCTGACGGGGAAGACTTTGCCCGTGTGCTCCACCTTTGTTTTGACGCCTTCCGCCTCGACAATGTCCACCACGGTCTGTGGCGGCAGAGCTGCCAGGGCGGAATGCAAAAACCGGCCCTGCTTGCCAAACGCTTCCACGATTCCGCGCACGTCCGTATGGTGCGTGATGTTGCAACGGGTGCCGCCCGACATCAGAATCTTCACGCCGGGACGTTCATTCTTCTCCAATAGCAGCGTTCTCAAGCCACGCGCGGCCGCCCGCTCTGCCGCAAACAGCCCGGCGGCGCCTGCCCCAGCCACAACAACATCCCACGTTTCAGACAAAGTTCATTCCGGCCGCATGGCGGTTGTGGTTTTGAAAGTGTTTCCCAGGCGTGATTATATCAACCCTCCACTTTTCAAGGGACGCGTGGTTTAACTGCGGACGCCGATCCTTCAAACTACGGATCAACCCGGCAGCAATATACCTGTAACCCGTAGGTCAGCCGCCTGCCTGACGACGAAACGCAGTCCACCTCAAACGCTGTCAGGCAGGCGCCTGACCTACGGCGATATGAATTTGACGCCACAGATACGCAACAAAGCAAACGGTTATGAATAGCAACGATTTGAATATTGGTCTTCTGGGCGCCGGCTGGTTTGGGCGCGAAGCACACCTGCGGAATCTTGTGTCGCTGCCGGGCGTGAACGTGGTGGCGGTCAGCAGTCGCAGTGACGATAGCCTCGCTGCGGCCAAAGAAATTGCTGGCGATCAATTGCAGACGTTTCACGACTGGCGCGATGTGATGAAGATTCAGTCGTTGGACGCGGTCATCGTCTCGCTGGTCAACAATCAGCATCACAGCGCCTGTATGACCGCATTTGAAGGCGGAATGCATGTGCTTTGCGAAAAGCCTCTGGGCCTGACACTCGACGAGTGCGACGAAATTATTGCGGCTGCGAATGCTGCCGGCCGGGTGTTGCAGGTGGGGCATGAAATGCGGTTCCAGCGGCTGTATCAGCAGATGCACAAGATGGTCCGTGGCGGCGAAGTGGGCGATCCGCGGATGATCTGGTGCCGCGAGTATCGCGGGCCGATGCGTCCGGGTTGGCGGAGCAGCGAAACGCTGACGGGCGGAACGATTCTGGAGAAGAACTGCCACCATTTCGACCTGTTTCACTGGATGCTGCAAGAGCAGCCGCTACGGGTGGCAGCTACCGGCGGACGCGATGTGCTGCTCGATCGCGAAGTGCTGGACAACGCGTTTGTGCAAGTTGAATTCACAGGCGGCCGCCGCGCGAATTTAGAACTGTGCCTGTTTGCACCTTACGGCGGCGATTGCGAAATAGGTATCGCCGGCAGCGAGGGCCGCATCGACACCTGGAATCAGACGCGGCGTCTGGTGCATCATCGTTTTGATCTGCCTGAACGCATGGAGATGGAGGTCGCCGGGGCGCCAGGCGAAGCAGGGTTCCGCGATGCGTCTGGCCGTCTGGACCTGGGCATCCGGCCATCGCTGGAACACTTCATCGATTGCTGCCGTCATAACCGGCAGCCGTTGACCGACGGCCCTTCCGCCCGGCAGACCGTGGCCGTCTGTCTGGCCGCGCAGGAATCGATCCGCCGTCACGAGACGGTGACGCTGGAAGAAGTCAGCGACGGAAAAGTTTGACAACGGCGTAGGGCGGCGATATGCAAGTAGCACCATCCAGTCAATGTCCGCCCGTCTCACATTGCTCGCGCCAAGCGTCACAGCAGGAAGGATGCTGTACCCCCTCACCCTAACCCTCTCCCCAAGGGGCGAGGGGACCAGATGTGGCGCCTGGATAACGCAACAACCTTTGTATTCGCACCCCGCCCAAACCGGAGTCTCACTATGCCCGAATCGCCACTTCCCAGTAACCGTCGCGTTTTCCTCCAGACAACCGCTGCTGCCGCGGGTGCGCTGTCGCTGGCACGCAACGCGTTTGCTGGCGGGCAGGATGATGTTATCCGCGTCGGTCTGATCGGGTGCGGCGGACGGGGCACGAAGGCCGCGATGCAGGCGCTTAACGCCGATAAGCAAGCACGTCTGGTGGCGATGGGCGACGTGTTTGAAGACCGGCTGCAAAAGAGTTACGAGATTCTCACGACCAATGAGGAATCCAAGGCGAAGGTGCAGGTCACGCCAGAGCAGCGGTTTATCGGGTTCGACGCATATAAACGGGTGATCGAAAATTCCGATGTGGTTCTGCTAACAACGCCGCCACACTTCCGCCCGGCGCAACTGCAAGCAGCGATTGACGCCGGGAAGCACGTTTTTGCAGAGAAGCCTGTCGCCGTCGACGCCCCCGGCGTGCGGGCAGTTCTGGCGGCGTGTGAACAGGCGAAGAAAAAGAAGTTAACGGTTGTAAGCGGGTTGTGCCTGCGTTACTGCTACGGCTTTCAGGAACTGGTTAAACGGATTCATGACGGGCAGATTGGCGACGTGCACACCATGCAGGCCAATGACTACCGTGGCACCATCTGGATGCATCCACGCCAGCCCGGCTGGACCGACATGCACTGGCAGATGCGCAACTGGTACTACTTCACGTGGCTGTCAGGCGACTTCAATGTCGAGCAGCACGTGCACTTTCTCGATATCTGCGCATGGGTCAAAGGCAACCAGTACCCGGTGAAAGCCATTGGCATGGGCGGCCGTCAGCAGCGCAAAGGCAAAGCCTACGGCAACATCTTTGACCATCACAGCGTGGTGTACGAATACGCCGACGGCGCCAGGCTGTATAGCAATACGCGGCAGATGGCGGGCTGTAAGAGTAAGATCGATGCCAACGTAACGGGTTCGAAAGGGTACGCCACGTTTGTGGAACGCCGCGACGGCGTGACGATGACTTCAGGCGACACCAGGTGGAAGTACGACGGCGAATGGAACCAGTTCTATCAGACCGAACACGATCTGCTCTTCGACTCCATCCGCCACGGCAAAGCACTAAACAACGGCGATTACATGGCCCACAGTACGCTGCTGGCAATCATGGGCCGGATGGCGACTTACACCGGACAGGAAGTCACCTGGCAGCAGGCGCTGCAATCCAAAGAAAAACTCGGCCCCAGCGAGTACCAGTGGGGCGACATCCCCACGCCGCCCATCGCGCAGCCAGGCGTTACGCGGTTGATTTAGACGCGACTTGCGTGTGATTGCCCGGCAATACTGGTCATAGCGATCGTATCACCGGTAGTCGTCGCGGACAGGATGAAACAGGTCCAGCGCTTTGGCGCCTTCTTTCCCTGCCACCACGTAGTGCGATACATCGCCGGGGATGCGCCACATGTCGCCCGGCTTTAAGAGTCGCGTTTCTTCGCCCACGGTAAAATCGAGTTCGCCTTCGAGCAGAATGCCCATCTGCTCGTGCGGGTGGCTATGTTTCTCGACCACGGCGCCGGGTTGCATCTCGACGATCGAGATCATCAACTGATCGCCCGCCACCGTGTACAGATCAACACCCGGAAAGATGTTGTGATGCGAACGTTCATCCGCCGTTACAAAATAACCCATAGCCGCCTCTTGTTGAGTTAATGCCCGGACTGTTTATCGTCTTCGTGACGCCGGGCGTTTTTCTTCTTCGTGATCGGGAATCGTCTGCCGGGTGATCCAGAGAGACAGGCTGCTGCGCAGATCGGCTGTCATCTCGAAAAGAACGGGCGCCGCGAAGAACACAAACAGCACCGCTGCCAGAGGCCATCCTATGGCGACATCCATGGCGATTTCGTCCTCCACCAACCAGTTCAGTACGGCCACGATCACGACACCCACGATGTAAATCAGCACGGCGACGATTAATAGGGTTTCTTGCATTCGTTGCCCTTGCGTGAAGGTGGCTAACACTGCACCTGGATATTCTGAACCAGATGCCTACTTCATACAACGCGTCGCCGGGCTTAAAACTTAGGTATGAAAACGCTTATTAAAAACGCCACGGTGATGCTTCCCACCGGCGCCGCCGTCACTTCTGTCCTGATCGAAGACCAGCGTATCGCCGATATTGATCCGGCAATACAGATTACCGCGGATGAAACGATTGATGCCACAGGGCTGCATCTTCTGCCAGGTTGTATTGACGATCAGGTCCACTTCCGCGAGCCAGGATTAACGCACAAAGAAGACATTGGCACCGGCAGCCGCGCCTGTGCTGCGGGCGGCATCACGACTTTCTTAGAGATGCCAAACACCAAGCCGCCAGCAATTGATCAGGCCGCCCTGGAAGCAAAACTCGCCATCGGCGCCCGCACTGCCGCGGTGAATTACGGCTTTTATATTGGCGCCACGCCCGGCAATGTTGACGCGTTGAAGGCTGCCCATCGCACGCCGGGCATCAAAATCTTCATTGGCTCCAGCACCGGCAATCTGCTGGTTGACGAACAGGCGGCGCTGGAACGCATCTTCGCCGAAACAACGCTGCCCATTACAGCACACTGCGAAGATGAGACGATTGTGCAGGAGAATGCGACGCGACTTGCCGGTGTCACTGGCGTAGAAGTGCATTCGCAGATCCGCGATCATCGTGCCGCGATCGTCTGTACGCAGCGGGCCGTGGATCTGGCGGTGCGGCATAACCACCGCTTCCATGTGCTGCATGTTTCAACCGGAGTCGAAGCCGAATTCCTGCGCGAGAATCACGGGCTGATCACCGCCGAGGCGTGTCCGCATCACCTGTTCTTCAACGTGGATGACTACCCGCGGTTGGGCAGCCGGATTCAGATGAACCCGTCCATCAAGAACAAAGAAGACAATGCTGCTTTGTGGAAGGCCCTGGACGATGGCCGTATTCAAGTGATCGCCACCGATCATGCGCCGCACACGTTGGAAGAGAAGGCAAAGCCTTATCCAGAATCGCCGTCCGGGCTGCCGGCGGTGGAAAATGTACTGGCGTTAATGCTCAATCAGGTGAACCAGGGCCGCTGCACGCTGGAGCAGATTGTCAACTGGATGTGCGATGCCCCGGCCCGCGTGTGGGATATTGTGGATAAGGGCCGGATTGAACGCGGTTATCACGCGGATCTGGTCCTGGTTGATATGCAGAAGCAGAAGCAGATTCTGGACGAGGAGCAGGTGACCCGCAGTAAATGGTCACCCTGGCATGGCGAAACGCTCACCGGCTGGCCTGTCCGCACGTTTGTGATGGGGCGGGAAGTCTTCCGCGATGGAAAGGTGCTGGACGGAGCCCACGGTCAGGAAGCCACGTTCGACCACGCCCGCGGTGGTTACTGGAAAACGCAGTCGTAGTGCGGATTGGCCGGGTTTACTTGGCCTGATTCAACTGCAAACTGCCACGGATATCGGCCAGGCAGGTGGCTCCCACTTCGGCAAAGGCGGCGGGTAGGGCGTCGATGATCTTCGTGGAAATCGTGGGGTCGTAGTAGTTGGCGGTGCCGATCTGCACGGCAGAGGCGCCGGCGACAATGAACTCCATGACATCATCCAGCGTGGCGATTCCACCGACGCCGATCACGGGGATGTTCACCGCCGTGGCCACCTGATGCACGCACCGCAGCGCGACAGGTTTGATCGCTGGACCGCTCAAGCCACCCATATTGTTGCCCAGCATGGGGCGTTTTTTCCGCCAGTCGATGGCCATCCCAAGCAATGTGTTGATAGCACTGATGGCGTCGGCGCCGCCAGCTTCGGCAGCTTTGGCGATATCGGCAATCCGGGTGATGTTGGGCGTTAACTTGGCCACCACGGGCAACTGGCAACGCTCGCGGACGAGTCGCACCACCTCTTCGCACTTGGCCGGATCTACGCCGAAATCAACGCCGTGCGACACATTGGGGCACGAAATATTCAGCTCCACCGCGGCAGCGCCACCCGCTTCATCAATGGCGGCCGCCATCGTGGCGTACTCCTCGATGGTCCGCCCGGCGATGCTGACAATGACCGGCGCCCCGATCTGACGCAGATACGGTAAGTGGTTATCTAGAAAAGCGTTAAGGCCATCATTATCCAGCCCGATAGAGTTCAGCAGCCCGGCGGATGTCTCAACGGTCCGCCACGGATTGTTGCCTTCGCGCGGCTCTTGCGTGATGGTTTTTGGGAGGATGCCACCCAGACGAGGTAGCTCGACCAGCTGCTCCATTTCGCGTGCATAGCCGAAGGTTCCGGACGCGACCAAGACGGGGTTGGGCAGCTTCAATCGTCCTAAATCAACACCAAGATCCACAGGGTGAACGGGCGCGTCAGCGGGTTCAGAATGGGTCAACGGAACTCTCCGGACGGAAATATTAACAATGCGAGATTACTGAAATTGTACATAGATTTTTCAGAATAAAGAGCGGCGGTCGGCGTATTGCACGTTGCGTAGTGAGTGACTTGTTTGTGTCACATGTCATGGGGCGTTTCGTGCTTGTATACAAGCGTAGGAACGATGTGGTCATCGCATTGCGATGCGCAGCGTGGAGGATTGCCGGATGCTTGGATGTCCACGTAGAGTTCGGGTCGTGCGTAATGCGCACGCTATATGAATGACCTATCCGTTCAGGTCAACGCATAAGCCGTCGTTTGCCTAATGAACCCATCATCGCTACTCCGATAATTTTACTACCCGGCTCAAGACTCATTGGATGAGGATTCTACGGAGCCGTTGTTTCTTTAACGAGTTCACCAAAGCTCACGTCAGGAGGACGTTTCTATGACTCGCGCTTGTTTTGCATTGACCATGTTTCTGGGTTCGCTGGTCGCGACCTTGTCGGCTGTTGGCACCGCTAACAGTCAGACTGGCGACAGCCACCTGCTGAATCCGGAAGGCTTTGCCTGTCCGTTTTCAGAATCTGAAGACGCGTACTGTCCGTACGGCCAGTGTTTCGATGCGTGTCAATTTACGCACGATTCAGGCCGCCCGCAAAGCGAACCTGCACCTGCAGAAGAAATCGAAACTACGCCAGTAACCGCCACGCCGATGATCGCCGAGGCGGTTGAGTTGTTTAAGGCGGATGAAGAAACCGCTGCACCAGCAATCGAAGATGCAGCAGAAGAAGCCACAGACGCCGTGATCGAAGATGACTTCGAAGATTACGAGGACTATGGCTACGAAGACTACGACTACAGCGACTACCAGTACGCTGAAGATTACACCTACGAAGATCCTTCGGAGGAAGAAGCCAGCGAAGTAGAAGCCAGTGAAGCAGACGCCGACGTCAGCTCCACGGAAGACCCCACGGCAGTTGCCGGAGATAACGACGCTCCGGCAGAAGCCTTAGAAAACGTCGACAATACATATACGGAAGAAGCTACCCCATCCACGGATGTGAAAGAAGGTGAGACCAGCGAGGACGCAGCCGGCTACGGTTACTCCTACGAAGACTACAAAGACAACGTTGAAGAATTTGATTACGACAACGTCGAAGCTGAAGACGTCAACGAAGAATACAGCTACGACGATTTCGATTACGAAGAGCAGTACAACTACGACTACGAAGCCGTTGAAGAGCCAGCCACGGAAGAAGTTCCTGCTGAGCAGGCAACCGTAGAGCCAGCCATGGAAGAAGCCGCCGCAGACAGCGAAGAAGCTGAATACGGCTACAGCTACGAAGATTACGGCTACGAAGGTGAGTACAGCTACGACGACTACGATTACGAAGAAGAATACAACTACGAGGATGGCAACGCTGTCGACGAAGTTGTTGAAGAAGACGCTACGGAAGAAGCCGTTGAAGCTGAAGTTGTAGAAGCTGAAGTTGTTGAAGCCGAAGCTGACGATGCTGCCACCAGTGAGTATGAGTACAGCTACGAGGACGACTACGAAGACGATTTCAACTACGACGACTACAACTACGAAGACGAATACAACTACGACTATGGCTACGATTACGAGCAGGACTACGACAACAGCGGCGAAGTCGAAGCAGCCGATGAAGTCGAACCTGAAAGCGTCGAAGTCGAAGCAGTTGAAGTTGAAGCCGCTGAAAGCGTTGAAGCAACGCCTGCCAGCAGCGAAGTTGCTGACTTCGAGTACGACTACGAAGGCTACGTGCAAGAGTACGGCGACAACCCTTTCGACGTAGAGCCTATCTACGACGTGGCTCCTGTCACCGAAGCTGAAGTCGCAGGCGATGAGCCGCCCGCTCCGATGGTCACTGGTTCGCTGACCGACATCGTTGAAGAAGAAGCCACTGTCGAAGCTGACACCAGCGAAGAAGACTACGGCTTCACCTACGACGAAGAATACGGCTACTCGTACGAAGACGACTATGGCCACGCTTACGAAGAAGATTACGGCTACGAGTCGTATCCTTACGAGGAAGCTGCCAGCAACGATGTGGTTGAAGCCGCCACCAGCGAAGAAGCCGAAGTTGCACCAAGCTGCCCGGCCGAAGCAGAAGTTGCTGAAACCGGATCGTGCGAAGAAGCCACGGGCGAATGCCTCCGCGTTGACGCGATTGCCAGCCCCGGCCTGAACCCGGAGCACCTTTCTGGCGCCATGATTATCGACGAAGTCGTCAGCGACGCCGTCGAAGAAACTGCTGCCGCTGCTGAGCCAGCCGCAACGGTCGAACGTCGCTAAGCGGCGTGACTCTGGTTCTGCCAGAGGATCATACTGCCATCATTCGCACCGGCCGGTGGAACACGCTTCCGCCGGCCGGTTGTTTTTCTTGGCTATCGTCTCTGTGATAGCACAGCCGTCGCATCGTGCCGCATGCTGGCAAACCAGCCAATCCGATTTTCCGGAAAATTGCTCTGGCGACTGCGTTTAAGTCCTGGTACTCTCCGCCGCCGCTCACCCGTCTATCACTGCATGTTGATCTATGAACGACTACCGGACAATCACCGCCGCCAGCACGCTTGCCTTTCTAGGTTGCCTGATGGCCGGCTGCGCGGAAATGCAGGTCATCAATCCCTGGGCGCGTCAGGAATGGGCCGCGGAAGAAGCGAAATATGGCAAAACCTTCGATGCACGCGTGCAAGAGGTGCGTACGCTGCGCGCTGCTGCGGCTTCGATGAAACCGGAAGAACGCGAGAAACAGGCCGCCGATCTGGTGACCCGTTTGCGTAACGAGCCCAACGCGTGGATGCGGATGGAACTCGCCCGCACCCTCGGCCGGTATAAGACACCGGCCGCTGCGGAAGGGCTGCGCATGGCGATGAAAGACGATTCCATCGACGTCCGTGTCGCTGCCTGCGAAGGCTGGGGCCTGCTGGGTGGCAAAGAAGCCGCCACGCAACTTGCCACCATGGTGGGAAGCGAAACCAACATCGATGTACGTATCGCGGCGACCAACGCCCTGGCCAACATCAAAGACCCTCGCGCGGTCAACGCGCTGGGCATCGCGCTGGACGACCGTGATCCGGCATTGCGGTACCGCGCGGCCCAATCGCTGGCCAGCGTCACCGGAGAGAATTACGGCTCAGACTTCGTCGCCTGGCGCGAATACATCCGCAAACAGGCGCCAGCGGAATCGCCCGCCACGGCCCCCGGCGACAATCGCGAAGTGATCGCCAGCGAGCCTTCCGGCAGCTTCCAGCCGTATTAAACGCTGATCTACGAACTTCCGCCTACTATCGCGGAATGCGATCGAGCAGCATTCCGATGTCGCGGGAGTAGTTCCACTTCACCCGGTCCAGCACATAGTCAGCACGCGTTGCGAAACCGAGCGACGTGCCGCTGGCAGGGGCAATCGTGCGGGTGTTCACGCCCACGATGTAGCCTGACTTCGAGATCAACGGGCCGCCGCTGTTACCAGGGCTGATAGGTGCGCTCGACTGCAGTTCCAGGCCACCGCGTTTGGCGGAGATGATGCCCGTGGTCAGCGTGTAGTCCAACCCGAGCGGATGGCCGATGGCCACGACTTCTTCGCCTGTCTTCACATTTTCAAAAGAACCGATGCGTCCCAGCGGCGTTAGTTCGGGCGAATCGACCAGCACCAGCGCGAGATCGACATCTGCATTAAACGGAACCCCGACCACCACACCGCCAGCATCGCGACCGCTCCGCAACAGCACCCGGCACCGCGGCGTACTGCCGACCACATGCCGGTTGGTCAGAATCAGTTTTTTGGCGCCGTAACTGGAGATGACAAACCCGGCGCCGAGGGACTGCTGATTTTCGATCCGCACGACGCTTCGGTCCGCGCTGGATGCGGCCCTCTCCAGCCACGTCCGCCGCGGCCACAGCGCGAGCAAAACGCAACCTGCCAGGAACATCAATGAGCAATAAGCCAGCAGCACCGCTACGCCCCGGTAGATCACACGGCGGTTCGCGTCGGCCGGTGCATGCTGCCACCACACAAACGCATTGAGCAGCGGAATGAAGCTCAGCACCAGCCACACGTACCAGGGCATCGCCGCCGTCTGCACGGGCGCGGCGTTCGCAGCAGCCGGCGTCTTTGCAGCGGCGACTTCTTCAGGGCTGATACGGATGATGTTAGAAGAACCGGCAGGCGTTCCTTCCTGCGCATCGTCGGTCGTTACCTCATCGGTACGAATAACGATTTTATCTTCCGGCCTGGATGGCATGGCGTTACTTTAAAGATGCGATAAACCCCTGCCGACCATTGTACGCCAAGACGCCAACGCGATTCATGTCTTGCGCAAGTTACTTTTCCGCCGAGGGATCTTCCGGCGGAAGCACGGCCCGGCCCGCCGCCCATTCCTTCAGCGACTGCAACCGCCCAGCGCCTGTCTGATAGTACGAACTTCCAATACTTTGCAGGTGGTCTGCGTAGGCAGCTTCGATGGCGGCCTGCGTGCGGTCCTCGTCCGCGGGCGGTGGCGCCAGATTCAGTTCCAGCATCTTGTCTGCGCACGCGCCGGCTAGTAGCTGGTGGCCGCGGATGCTGGGATGGACGTGATCTAAAAACCAGTCGCTGCCGGTGATGCCGTTGCGGCTTCTGGCCGCGAAAAGGTCTTGAGCGTCGATCAATAGCACGTCTTCCTGCTGGCTGATTTCGTGCACGGTCTGTTGCATGGGCTGAAGAATCCGCAGCGGGCAGATGTCTAAATCTTTCGCCAGGATGTAGGCTTCTTTGGCTTCATCGGCGCGGCCCGTTTCTTCGTAACACCGGGCAAGGGTGTACCACGCGCCGGCGTGCAGCGGATCAATTTCACAGGCTTGCTCCAGTTCGGTCGCGGCCCGGTGCAGGTTGTATTCTTCGCGTCCGAAGTATTTACGCGCCTGGTCAAAATGTTGCTGCCAGGCGCGGAGTTCTGCGTCGCTCAGCCCAGACGAATGCTGCGATTTGAAGGGCGGCGAATCACGCAGGTTGGCGGCTGGATTGATAAGGATCAGCGGCGTGCCTGATGCGCGGCATTGCTGCACCATCTGCTGCACGTTGTAACGGTACTGCTGCATGACGCCCTGCTGCCAGGCTTCGTCACGATGGTACTTTTCCAGTCCGCCACGGTAGTCCAGCAGGGCCTGAACTTCTGTGGGAAGCAGCGGCCGCGCCTCCTTCGCATCGCCGTCGCTTGCTGCCAGAAACGCAGCACGAGCCACGTTGAAGGTTCTCAGGTTTCCGGCGGTCTGGATTACGCTGTTCCAGACGCCGCTGCGATTCTTGATGTGGTCGAAGGTGCGATCTTCGAGAAACTCATTGTGGCCCGTGTAGAGAATCACCAGGTCCGCATCGTGTTGTAGCACTTCTTCCAGAACCGGCGTCAGCCGGTAGCTGGCGTAGGAAACGCCGCCGCAGTTGATGACGCGCCAGTTGCGCGATGGATCTGTCTTCGCTAGGCGAATTTCCAGCCACTTGGCGAAAGATGTTTCGTGGGCGTAGGGACGGCCGTTCACTGTAGAGCCGCCTAGCACAAAGATGCGGAATTCGTTGGCAGGTTTCTGCCGTGCGAAAGACTGCGGGTTGAAGAACCGCTGCCGTGCTTCGGGAATTTCGTAACGGTCGCCCGCGTCATTAAGCACAAACAGCGGCCGGATGCTGTCGAAGCCTACCAGTGGATCTTCCGCCCTACCGGGCTGGCCCCAGCCAGCGGCGATACAGATGATCTCGAACAGCAGAAGCGGGACCAGACCAAGCAGCACCGCCAGGCAACGGAACAGCCATAGGCGCCGCCGGCTGGTGCTTGCTTCGGCCGCCTTGGGCATGGTCAGGTTCTCCGGCAGTTGCGGCGGTTAACGCCAGTGGTCATCATCCGCAAACGGATGCGCCGGTCCCTTGAGGTCGGGCTTGGGCAACGCCTTCAAGGCGAAGGAAGCCAGCCGCAGATCGTCTTTGGTGGTGATCTTCAGGTTCACGGGTGAGCCCGGTGTAATGTGCACGGCATGGCCCGCGTGTTCCACCAGTTGTGCTTCGTCCGTGGGATTCAGGTCGCCACGCGCGGCGTAAGCGTCGAGCAGCAGTTGCCGGCCGAAGACCTGCGGCGTCTGTGCTTCCCAGAGGCTTTCCCGCGAAACGGTTTCCTGAATTTTATGATCGTCACCTACCCGTTTGAGCGTGCCCGCAACAGGCGACGCGAGAATAGCGGCGCCGTGCTTTTCAGCGTCGGCGAACACTTCATCCACCCAGACATCCGCCAGGCAGGGACGGGCAGCATCGTGCACCGCGACGAAGTCGATATCGTCCTGCACCTTGCTGAGCCCGCGCTCGACAGAGTCGGCCCGCTCTGCGCCGCCGGTCACGACATCGATGCCGAGGATCGCGATGTTGGCGCCGAATTTAGAATGGAAGTCTTCGTGATCCTCGGGTGAGATGACGACGATCACCTGCTTGACATCGTCACGATTGATGAAGCGGTCAACACTGTGCAACCAGACCGCCCGGCCGTCGAGAATGGCGAACGGTTTTTTGTAGTGTGCGTCGTTGAACCGGGAACTCTTGCCCGCTGCTGGAAGGATCACCGCAAAACGGGCCATGCTTCATCTCCGTTGAATACGCCGATTGGCAAGTGCATCACTCTTCTTCAGCCGGTTCTTCGGCAGGATCGTCTTTCGTTGCTTCAGCTTCCGCTTTGGCTTTCGCTGCTTCCGCTTTCGCTTTGTCGGCTTCGGCTTTGGCCTTAGCCGCATCTGCTTTGGCTTTGACAGCTTCGGCTTCAGCTTTTGCCTTCGCTTCCTGGGCGGCCTTCGCGGCGACTTCGGCGGCCTGTTTTGCTTTCGTGGCTTCAGCCTTGGCTTTCGCGGCTTCTTCGGCGGCCTTTTTCAGATCAGCGACCATCTTCTGGAGGGTGGCTGCTTCTTTGGTCTTTGCTTCCAGGTCAGCCTTAAGGGCGTCGGCTTGTTTCTTCGCGTCGTTTACGCTGGTTGTGAGCGTGGCTTTTTCTTTGGCCAATGCGGCCAGTTTAGCGGCGTCGGCCTCACTGGCTTTCTTCATGCTGGCCACCGTGGTTTCCGTAGCGGTCAGCTTCTCCTGCGTGGCCGTGTACTGCTTCTGCAAGTCGGTTGCTGCTTTCTCCGTTGCCGCGAGTTTTTCAGCTGTGGCGGCGGCTTCCTTCTTGCTGGCTGCAAGCTGCGTCTCCGCCGCGGCGTATTGCTTCTCGGCTGCGGCGAGTTTTTCAACCGTGGTTTTGACCTCAGCCTTGGTGGCGTTCAGTGCTGCAGTGGTTTCGGTAAGTTGCTTCTCTTTGGCCTGAATGGTTGCGGTGGCTTCGGTCAGCTTCTTCGAGAGGGCGGCAGCGGCGGCTTTCTGGTCGGCGATGGCTTTTTCCGCGGCTGTTAGCTTCGTGCTCATCTGCGCGTTACCAGCCGTAAGTTTTTCAACAGCCGCTTTCGTTTCGTCCGTTAACTTGACAGCGGCTACCAGCTTGGCGGCGGTGGATTCTTTTTCCGCAGCGAGGGCTTTCATCGCTTTTTCGACTTCCGCCTTGGCTTTCGTGACTTCTTCGTTCGCCTTCTCTGCGACGATCAGTTTCGAGAGCGTGGCGTCTTTCTCTTTGGTCAGGTCCGCCATCGCTTTGGTCATATCCGCCTTGGCTTTTTCCAGAGCGGCTTGGGCGGCGACGGCTTCTTCCAGTTTGCCGCCAGTTTCTTCGAGCGCTGTGGTGGATGTTTTGTTCGCTTCGGCGGCGGCGGTGAGTTTCTTGGCGGATTCCGCAAGCTTCTTGCTGGTGTCGTCAAGCTTTTTGCTTAACTCTTCGTACTTGCCCTTCTGACCTTCCAGATCCTGTTCCAGACTTTGGATCTTCTCTTCTGCTTTCTCCGCGGCTGATTCCGCCGCGTCGCGGGCGCGTTCGGCGGCAGCCCGTTCGGCAAGAGCCTGATCCCGCTGCCGTTGCGATTCCATGCAGCCGGTTAGGCCGACGAGCAATGTGGCGGCTAAAACCGTGGCAACTAGACGTTTCATCGTAGACCTCTTTGGAAGGTGTAACGGTTATCGTGATTAGAGAAACTTCATCTTTATTTTGAGCGATACGCACCGCCATGCAAGGTGGGCCGCTTATTTCTTCACGAATTAGATTGAGAAGAAATTTTAATCACATCAAGCGCGCTGTATGGAAGCCAACGCTTCACTCGCCAGTCGCGATAGTCGTGGCTTGTCTGTTTCTGCGGCGGCTTGCTCAAGGGCGGGCGCCGCGCTTCTGGCGGGCGGGCCGATCTTCCCTAATGCCCACGCACTTTGTTCACGCACATGTAAATGGGGCGAAGACAAAGACGCAATTAACTGCGCGACGGCAGGCGCCGACTCTGCTTCCAGGCGGCCAAGGAGTGTTGCCGCCCAGTAGGCGACATCCGCCGCGGGCGTGTTCAACTGCGTCGTGAGGTCATTGATTGCATCGACGGGAGGCGGGCCAATATCTTCCAGCGTCGCCGATGCGTAATCGCGGACACGATCATCGCTATCTGCACTGGCGGTGCATAACGCCGAAGCGGCGCCGGCCGCCAGATCGCCCATCTGGCTCAAGGCTTCTGCGGCTATAAGACGGTGTTCGACGTTGTCCGATAACAGCAGCATCTTCAAAGTTGCAATATCGTTGTCCACTGCATTGCCTCAATAGTAATCGCGAGGAAGAGACTTTCATCCAGACGGAAGCGACGGTTCTGGTCTAAACCCGGGCTACATTCTGCCCGCTCAGCCGGCGGATCAGACGCCGCATCTCGAGCACGCTGATGGTGGACAGGACACGATGCACCGGCAGCCCGCACGCTTCAACGATGGCTTCGATGCTGGTTGAAGCGTTGTCGATAGCGGCCAGAACAAGCTGTTCCTGCTCATTGAGTTGAAGTTCAGCGGGGTTGCGGATCTGTTGTCCGGTAGATGCGGTCGTTGTCTCCACCAGCGGTCCAAGCTGCTCCAGCACGTCGTCGATGCTTTCCAGGAGTGTGGCGCCATCGCGGATCAGTTGATGGCAGCCGCGCGAGGCACGGCTATCGATGCGGCCGGGCACCGCGAAGACTTCGCGGTTCTGCTCCATCGCATGCCGGGCCGAGATCAAAGCGCCGGACTTCAGCCCTGCCTCCACGACAACGACCGCCAGGCTCATGCCGGTGATAATGCGGTTGCGTTGCGGGAACGATCCACTGGTCGGTGCACGTCGCGGCGGGGCCTCACTCATCACGGCGCCTGCCGCTGCAACTTCCGCCGCCAGATCTTTGTGTTCAGGCGGATAGATATTCAAAACGCCGCCGCCCAGCACGGCAACCGTCCGGCCGCCCGCTTTTAACGCGCCGCGATGAGCGGCCGCGTCGATGCCGCGGGCTAGACCGCTGACAACGGTGAAGCCCGCTCTAGCAAGCGACCCTGCCAGACGTTCAGCCTGGGTCAGTCCATAGCTGGTGCAATGTCTGGAACCGACAATGCCAATGGCAAGATTGTCGGTCTCCTGCAGCCTGCCACGCATAAACATGACAGGCGGCGGGTCGTCAATTTCCTGGAGCAGCCGCGGGTAGCTGGCCATGCTCTGCCGCAGGATAGTAACTTCGTGCTGCTGACAGAAATCTAACTCACCGGCAGCGTCAATCGTGTCGCGGGCGGTGGCAATGGCTTTACTAAGAACCGGGCCAACGCCGCGGGTCTGCGATAAATCCGCGGATGTGGCGGTAAGGATCGCCCGCGGATTGCCGAATCGTTCCAGCAGAGATTGCCTGATGCGTGGACCGACGCCCGGAGTGAGCGCCAGCCGGAGTTCGTCAAGCAGTGTTTCGCGTTCTGCGGCGTCCGTATCGGCAGAATTCATAATAGAATTGTTCAATTACACATGTTGCGCGATGGAGTGGTTCGCATCGCTACTTTCACCTGGCGGTTCCTCCGGGCCGGGGCCGGGCCACACCGTTAGGACTTCCCGCACAAGTTCGGCAAGCGATGATACGCCCATCTTCTTCATTATTGTCGCCCGACGCAACTCAACGGTGCGGAGTCCGATGTCCAGGTCCGAAGCGATCCGTTTGTTGGGCGAACCTTGCAGGAGAAGTTCTAGCACAGAAATCTCACGCTTCGTTAGCGTATGAAACTTCTCCAGCGTCTTTTCACGCGCGGCATGGGCGGTACGGCGGTCTGCATCTAATCGCAACGCGTTTTCGACGGCCTCGTTAAGCTGGTCTGGATCGCATGGCTTTTCGAGAACCGTCACCGCGCCGGCTTGCATCGCTTCGACGGTCATTGGCACATCAGCAAAGCCCGACACCAGAATGACGGGCTGGCTGTGGGCTTCCTGGCGGATGCGAAGCAGTAAATCAACGCCTTGCATACCTGGCAGCCGGTTGTCGATCACCCAGCAGCCCGGTTTGGAGGCGTCAAACTGTTCCCACGCTTCTTCGGCGGAACCATATCCGATAACGAGTCGCCCGGCGGCTTGTAAGAGCGAAGTCAGGGCGACGCGCATCACCTGACTATCTTCAACAACATGGATGATAGGTTGATCTGTCATATTCCTACTCAAATGGGCGCCGTATTACGTGAGGAGAAAATCGTAACCCGGCGAAGTAATGGGGAGAAAAGATGCTCCACGGCGGAATAGCACGGAGGATGAATATATATAGCATAATGATGGTGCTATCCCCTACCCCTTTGGTGTGCATCTACGGATGTCAGGCAGATACGCGACAATCGTGGCGGAAATCCGCAGAAATTTTCCCACCAAGTGAAAAACACCGCAAAACAACGCTAGTTGTGCTCAATCGTCAGGAATCGCGTCCCTCCGGATCCAGCACTGTAGTCAGCCGTCAACATCTGCTTGCGTTATAAGGTGTTCTGCCCAATACTCACCGTATTCTGTTCAAGGTCGCGCATTTTTCATTACTGGCAAGAATATGATCCTCTCGGGCGACGAGATTCAGCAGCAGTTAGGCGGCGATATAGTTATCGATCCGTTTGACGCCAGCAACCTGAATCCCAACAGCTACAACCTGACGCTGCACGATGAGCTGATGGTGTATGAAGAAGTCGTGCTGGATATGAAGAAGGCCAACCGCGTCCGCCGGTTGAAGATTCCCGAAGAAGGGCTGGTGCTGTCGCCCAATACGCTCTATCTGGCACGGACGGTGGAACGCACGGAAACGCACAATCTGGTGCCAATGATCGAGGGCCGGTCTTCGGTGGGCCGCCTGGGGCTGTTCGTCCACGTAACAGCCGGTTTTGGAGATATTGGCTTCTGTGGCTACTGGACGCTAGAGATGTTTCCCGTGCAGCCCGTGCGGATTTATGCAGGCGTGCAGATCTGCCAGATTTTCTACCATCAGATTACGGGCGAGATTCAGGAATACCGCAGCAACAAGTATCAGCACAACCAGGACATTCAACCAAGCCTGCTGTTCAAAGAACTGGCGCCAGACGCTGACCAGCAGGAAGATCAGTTGCGGTTAGACTTTGGCGTGGAGCGTTCGCACAGTTGATGGAAGAGTATCAACTGTGCTGAAGATTTTCTGGAGGGAAGTTCGCGAAACCGCCCTACGGAATCTGTACGACTTCGCCGCCTCGCGAACTGGCCATGGCGCGCCAGGTGTTCAGGTCGATGGTCTCAGCCACAAACCGCGCGGAACCGTCGCACAACGCCACCTGCACACCGCCCGGATGCTGACTTCTGGACGCGAACATGGTGGGATCGCTGGTGCTTGAAACAGCACACGGCAAGCCTTGCTGCGGCAGGTTGTTGCAATAGCTGGATGAGTAGATGCGGTCTGGTTGAGTGCTGTTCGGCGCCAGGAACGCGCTGAACTGGGCGCCATCGCCCCACCATGTGAAGCCTCGCAGGTCCGAGCCCTGCCCCTGCAGCACTTCGGCGACCAATAGCGTGTTGCTGGTGCCATCGGTGATGCTGGAGAAGTTCTTGCCGCGCATTTTGTTCTGCGCGTCGGCTTTTGCGAACGGTGCACCAGCAAAGACAACACCGTTCAGGTCCACCTGGCTGTAGGCAGTATTTCCATAGTTCACGGCGTAGTTGTGGTTCGTCAGATTGCCAATCGGAGAGTTTGGCGATGGATCGCTGGGACAGGTGAAAGCATCGTAACGGCGGTTGGTCACGTTGGTGCTGTTGGGCGCCGAGCCGTAACGCGGGCCGGTTGAGTCGTTTCCGCCCCAGTTCTGATAAAGATCGTAGGCATTATTCTGCTCTACATACGGGAAAACCAGCACCTGCCAGGTTCCCCAGCAGCAGCCCGAAGGGCCCTGAGCGGGTGGCAGACCTAAGTGGGTATCGTGATGGTTGTGCATCCCCAACGCGATTTGTTTCAGGTTGTTGCTGCACTGCGAGCGGCGGGCCGCTTCCCTCGCCGCTTGAACGGCGGGTAACAGCAGTGCGACCAGCACGCCGATGATGGCGATAACCACGAGCAGTTCCACCAGCGTGAAACCCTGGTAACGCTTAGACATACGAGGAGACTCCTTCAATGAGACATTCGTCAAAAATAAAGCACCGCGAATCGATGCAGCTTTCGTCAATAAATCAGCTTAGAAAAAGAGGCGAGATCGCCGTGTTGCATGCTTAGGGGATATCGAAGTCAAACGCATTCGCTCCTCCGGCCGTTACTTCCACTTCCTGCGTTGTGGCGGAGTTGTAAGCAGCGGGTATCTTGTCTTTGCCGGTGGGCTTCATAGATTCCGGTCCAGGAGGGCCGGCTACCTCTGCGCTTTCAACGGAGGTGATCTTCACTTTGTATTTGCCGGGTGGCAGCCCATTGGCAGCGGGGATGGAATAAGAACCATCTTGGATCGTACCGCCGGTCTGCTGCGAAGCATCCGGCGCGACAAACTCGATGGCGCCCGAGTCGAGTGGCGCCCCCTGGAAGTTGACCGACCCAGATAACGCGTAGCGTCCATTGGAAGATCCGCCGCAGCCTGTGAATAACAGCACGCCACATATGGCAGAGAAAACGAATAAAGACTGTCCAACTCGTGGCGCCGGGAAAACCGGCATCAAGCGTGACGGCATCAAGAATGTCCTTGCGAAGAAAAGTAAGGCGTCGACCTGTTAACCGACCTTACTTGCAAAGCGTATGCCAGAGCAGCATTCACAACGCTCGATGCCGTGTTGCTTTCAACGTGGTATCGCAGCAATGAATCGCCAACCGGCCCACGTGCACAACAACCTAGCGGCCACTGTTTATCGCAGGAATTAACGTATTTTCTCGCCGCAAGAGAATCTGGCGGCTATAAGATGCAGCTTTTACCTGCACGTATCCCATGCAGTTGCTGCGTAGGAAGTACGCAGCAAATCAAGCTTTCTAGTACCTACCACGCCGGTGCAAACCCCCAGGCGTGGGTGGAAGACTTTCTAAAGGTGTGGTCGCCATCAGGTGGGCTCTAATCGTCGTAGCCGTACCGCTCGATATAATCCGACCACCGTTGCTTAATCTGGCTGCGGATCTCGTCGCTCAGTTCGTGCTTGTTGGGTTTGTAGCTGCGTTGGCCTTCCAGATATTCTTCGATCTTCGGCTGCAGGTGATGGAAGCCGCTGAGATTGAGTTCCTCGTAGATGCGGCTTACTTCGCCCAGCGGATTCTGGATCAGGTCTTCGTAACGCAGTTCGCAGAGTGATGCTGGATCGATCTGCTCCCGCTGTTTCTGATAAGCATTCTGAATGCGTTCGAAGGTTGAGAAGACAAACTCATCCAGATCTTCGTGCTTCGGCCGCTGGAATGCCTGTGCTTCATCCAGCGCTACCCATAGCCGCCGCGTGGAAGCAAACAGGGAATAGGGATCGCGGACGATGTGAATAAACCGTGCACCAGGGTACATCTGCGCCAGGTGTGCAATCCGTCCGGTATGCGGCGGTGATTTCAGCAGTAGGCGTTTGGTCTTTTTGAAAGTTAACGCCTTGGTGAAGTACATCATGGCGTCTGTAAACCGCTTCAACTCCTGCGGGTCGACGTTCTCCATGTCGTAGAAACTGGCGTACTCAGGCGGATTGTTCGGGAAAGCCATCCGCGTGTAAGGCGACGGGGCGCCCATCGCGACCAGCGCGAATTCATCTTCCTGCGGACGCTCGACCCCGGCCAGCATGTTGTCCTGCGGCCGTTTGTTGGGCAGCAGCAGGTTGACCAGTTTCGGGAACACTTTGCCCGTCACCAGGAAGTGATTGGGAGCAAAACACTCGTAGGTGTCGCAGAAGGCGAACTGCTCATCCAGAGACATCAGTTCGTGCAGATGCGTGGTGCCGCTGCGCCAGTGCCCGACGATAAAGACAGGTGGCCGCCGGACGTCTGTTTCTTTGATCTTGCGGCCGTAAATCAGATGCTGCAAACCTGCGAAAGTGGAATTGACCACGGCTGTCTGTGCGACAATGCCCGCCATCACAACCCGCGCCGGATGAATACGGAACTTGTTCCGCGCTACCAGGCTTACGAAATCGCTGAACCGCATTCCGTGCCAGAACCGCGGGGAATAGAACGGGTAGGCGTTCAGCTTTTGCTTCTCCGTTTTTGGCATGGGACGCTTATTTTCTACAGCAACAGACATAACGTACTTCCTTGCATCTTCGCCGGGTTTTCCCACGGCGGGTGCTGCTATTGTAACTCACGCCGGAACAATTACACGGCGCCGCTTGGCAGATAAGACGCCTTTAGCAGACGGGATGATCCCGCATCATCCGGCGCCTACCGGCGAAGCAGTAGTCGCGTTTTTCGTTGCCTGTGTCAATAACAATCACTGGCCTCCGCCGCTAAATGAATGGTGAAAACTGCACTTGCCGTTCATATTGCATTGCTGTAACCCGTCGCGGCATGATGGGCAATTTCCTTTTCTACACCCGCCGACAGCAGACAGCGGCAGCGATAAGCACCTTGTTTATCTGCCTGCTGCCCTGCGCCGCTGGTTGCACCGGATCGCGGTGGGCCAAAGCAGATCCGCTGTACGCGGCGAAATATCCGCGGCACAGCGATGACCTGCGTCAGATGGCCAAACAGGCGATCGACGCGCGGCATATCCACGAACGTCTTGGGTTCTCCGTCGGCGCCAGCGCTGGTGATGGCGTTGCCGGCGATCTGAACGCTTTTGCTTACGGCCCCTCCTGGGCGGAAGGCTACATTGGCATGACGGCAGTCGCCGACCCGGACAAAGGTGGGCTGGCCGGTGGCCGGATTGGCGGGCGCCTGCAAACCCCTTCACGCGTGGCGCCGTTCATCGGGGCAGGAGCCCTGGTTGCCTACCGGGAAATCAGTGACGAAGACGATCCCGACGACATTGATAACGATATGGATGGTCTGATCGACGAGTATGGTGAAATCAACCGGACTCAGGACGAAGTTCTTGGCGCCGTTTATCCCGAGGTGGGAATACACTTCTGGTTGACCCATCAATGGCGGCTGACGACGAGTGTTAGCTATTGGATCAGCTCGTTCGATCACGAAGACAACTCGATCTTCTTTCGCGTTGAGCTAGCACGGCTACTCGAACAGCGGTTCTGATGCATCTTCGCCGCAGCTTTGCGGAGAGCCGAAAAAAATCTGCTTCTTGAGCGATTTTCATTCAGGCCGCACAGATTACCTAACCGATATAACGCGATAGCCCCGGACTGGCTGGGGCTGTGATATTGGGAAGGAATCCTTTCGCCGCACGCAAGCGGTGTCCTCCGGGGTCTGTTATGAACACGCTGTTTCGTTGCACACCGTTGCTACTTCTGATTGCATCCCTCACTGGCTGTGCGGCCACAACTGCATCGCTAGACGTCTGGGAAGCCAACGATCTGCCCCTGGCCGGTCGACGCGAAACAGCGGTGCTGAACTTCGAGGGCAATAGCGAAGTGGCGGCAGCCGCCCGTGGCGCCGTGGTGGCGGGTATTCAGAAAACCGGCTTCCACAATCTTTCTTCCCCGCAGCGTGTGGCGCAGATCGCCACCCGTGGCGGACAGCCTGACGCTGGCGCCGCCCCGTTGAGCGTGCGGGAAGTGATTCAGCAGGCCAAGCAGGCAGGCGTCGATGCAGTGATCGCCGCGCGGGTTGATACTAAGAGCGAAGGCAGCCTGGCTGCCGTGATGTTGCGTTACCAGGTGATCGAAACTGGCACCGGCAAGATTACGCATCAGGACAAGATCGTCCGCCGCGACGAGAACGTGTCTTCGACCGATGCCGACGCCGCCCTGAAGAAACTGGCCGTCGAATGTGCTGAGGTGATGGTCACCAAAATCTCCGCCCACGTCCGCACCGAAGAAGTGAAGCTGGCAACGATGATGTACGGCGCCGGTTCCGCAGAAGTCGCCGCGGGCAACACCTACGCGACCAAAGGTGACTGGGACAACGCCGCCCGCCAGTACAAAGCCGCCCTGGACAAAGACGAACAGAACCACGTGGCAATGTACAACCTGGGCCTGGCGCACCAGTCCAAACACGATTACAAAACGGCGGCCAACTTCTTTGCCAACGCCCGCAAGATTTCTGACCAGCAGCTTTATAAAGATGCCGAGGCGAGCTTGAATCACGCTTCGCAGACATACGACCTGGTGCAGACACGTCTGGCGAAACCCGCGTTGCAACCGACCATTCCTGTCGGCCCTGGTGCTGCCGGACCGCAGCAGGAACAGATCGCCGCTGGCAACCGCACGCAGCAGCAGCCGGCCTACCAGCAGCAACCCTACAATGCTGCCAGCGGGCAGAACGGCAATGTGCAGCAGGTCGCAGGTCAGCAGCAGTTGCCTCCTAACTACCAGCAGTTCCCCAATCAGAACGCACCGCAGTATCCGCAGCAACAGCCACCAGCCGCCGGTGGTTACAACAACCAGTACGCCGCCCAGCAGGCGCCTTATACGCCGCCCGCCAACGGTTACGATCAGCAGCCACAGACGGGCAGCAATCCTCCTAACGAGTACGTGCAACGCCGCTACACCGAACCGCTAAACGCACGCGGTTACGAAAACCCGTCAGAAGGATACCAGCCGCCAACTCAACCACCTGCCGGGCAGCACTTCGCCAAGCAACCAGCCAACGGTTACGCAAGCGGTTACTCAACGCCACACACGGGTTCCGCCCAGGCATACACGGATGCCGCGGTTCAGCAGCACTACAACATCGCCCCGCAGAATCCCGGCAATCAGCCAGGCGGCCACGACGCTGCTCATCAGATGGCGGGCGGCGCCGCGGGCGGCTTCAAACGCCCTGCGTATCAGCGACCCGGTATGCCCGTAGCAACGCACGAAAGTGCTGAAGGATACAAACAGCAGCACGCAACCTATCCGGCGGATCAGTACCAGCAGGCAGGCAACACCGCATCCGCACCGCAACAGCCAGCCTATGGCAACCAGGACTACAAGCAAGGCTACGGCAACCCGTCCTACGGCGGCAACGGCTATGGTGGCGGCTACGATCAAGGAGAGCGGGTCACGCGTTTCCCATCGACGGGTTCGCAGCCTTACTAATGCAGTCGCGATCACGCCTTAGTGATTGACGGCGAACTCCATCGAACTCAACATCGCCCACGCGAGCCTTTGGATGCTGGCGGGGCGATTTTCTTTTTGCTCCTGCAAATACTGCTTCACCATGCTGCGTTCGTCCGCGTCTGGCAACCGGTTGAAGATGCTCAGATAAAGCTCGTCCGCCACCGCCGTGTCGTCCGTCTTCAGCAAGCGATCCGTCAGATTGCCCGCCTGCGGTTTTAGCAGTTCAAGTATTTTTTCATCGTTCAGCAGAAACAACGCCTGCTTTACGGCGGGCGTGTAGGTGACGGCCGGCGTTTTCGGTTCTGAAGCAAAGGCTTTGACGAACCGCGCCTTCAAATCTTCCTGCGCTTTGGCGCCTTCTTCTTTGTCACCGGAAAGATTGCCTGTCGCTTGCAGGACGCTGACGAACAGTTGCTCCGCGGTCATCGGCCGTTGTGCCGCCAGCCGGTATGAACCTGCGTCTGGTAATTTCTGGTCACCGGGCATCCGGCTGGCCCGCTGATAGGTTTTTGTCAGGGCAAGCTGCCTGAGCAGCCACTTGATATCGAAATTGTGTTCCGCAAATGCCTTGGCCACCAGCTTCAGCACCTCCGGGTGCGTCGGCTTGTTGCCGGTATGAAACTGATCCAGAGGCTCCACTAATCCGCGGCCCATCATGCAGAACCAGAGCCGGTTGGCGATGTTCTGGCGGAATAACTCGCTGGAAGCGGAGGGCAATTCGCTGGCGAATACTTTCAACGCGCTGAAGGTGGGCGGTGCGTTGGGGTCGGGCTTCTTTTTCTTCTTGGGCGCCGGGTCTTTCTCTGGCGGGTCTGGCAGCGGAAATTCTTTCTGAAAGGGCAGCCGTGGGCCGGTGGTTTTCTCGTCAGAGCCGAAGACCGAAATAAACGCGTGCCGCTGCGTCATTGTTTTTTCATTGATCGCGGGGAATTTCTCGCGACGGATCGAAACATTCTGAAACACCGCGTACAGCCCCTGAAAGTCACGCTGCGAATAATCTTCGATGGTCAGATGATCGTGGCACTGCGCACATTGCAGATCTACACCCAGGAACATCCGCCCGACGTCGCGCGTCAGACCCGGATGATCCGTCATCTGTTGCCCCACTTTTTGCAGACGCTGCGTGTAGAAGTAAGCGGCGCCGCGGCGTTTCTCGTCCTCGCGGACCGGGTGCAGGATTTCGCGCACCATGACATCCCATGGCTTGTTCTCAGCAAAGCAGTCGCGAAGGAAGGCGTCCCACTCCGGGTTGTCGCCCCGGCGTTCCATCAGCATCACATGAAACAGATTCGCCATCCGTGTGGCGTACTGCGGCGCTGCGAGCAGCTTTTCGATGGCTGCCTGCCGCTTGCCCTGCGATTTATCTTCCAGGAACTTCCGGGTTGCCTGGGCTGTGGGAACACACCCTGCCAGATCCAGATTCACGCGGCGGAAAAAAGCCGCATCGCTGGCCAGAGGCGCCGGATCGCCCTCCAGGCGGCTTTCGATAAGGCGGTCAATCTGCACATGCAGCGGTTCTTCAGCGCCGCAGAATCCGCTGAAAAGCAGGACCAGGCAACAGCTTAAGCCAAACGCATCGGGCTTCATGGATGCATCCCTTTCCTCGGTATCTGGCAATCGTCAACGACCGTCGTACGGAGATTATGGACTGTCAGACCCGGTAGACGCAACTTCGGCGGTGTGGCAGTGCCCCTTTCATGCTCTGCTATGGGGGCGTAGACTACCAGGGTTGCGCGCTGGGCGTCTTCGCGCCAGGTCTTCAGCCTGGCAGTTTAATGGTGATTTGCGGGAGTTATGTAGTGTCAGGCACTTGCGTGATCGGTTTGCAGTGGGGCGACGAAGCCAAAGGGAAGCTCGTTGACCTGCTGACTTCGCGTTTCGATATCGTGGTCCGTTATCAGGGTGGCGCCAATGCGGGCCATACCATCGTGACCGGCGGCGAAACGTACAAACTGCACCACATTCCTTCCGGCATTCTCAACGAAAACGTGATGAATGTCGTCACGCCCGGCGTGGTGCTCAATCCGCCCACCATTCTGGAAGAGATCGATGGCCTGCTGGCGCGCAACGTGAAAATGGCCGAGAACTTCATGATCAGCGACCGGGTGCACGTGGTCTGCCCGTGGCACGTGGCTGAAGATCGCGCCGCCAGCAGCACGGAAACCCACGGCGAAGCCATCGGCACCACACTCCGCGGTATCGGACCCTGCTACCGCGACAAAGTTGGCCGCCTGCACGCGGTGCGTCTGGGCGATATGTTCCGCGCCGACTTCAAAGAACGGGTCGAACGTATTGTTGAAGCCAAAAAAGCCATGCTGGCCGGTTACGGTGGCGATGCGGGTAAAGAGCTGGACGCCACGGAGATTTACGATCAGTTCTCTGGCTATGCTGAACGCCTGCAGCCTTACGTGGGCGACACCACGGCGTACCTGCTGGATGCGGTCGAAGGTGGTAAGACGCTGCTGTTTGAAGGGGCACAAGGCGCGCTGCTGGACATCGACCACGGTACTTACCCCTTTGTGACCAGCAGCAACAGCAGCGGCGTCGGCGTGCCGGCAGGTTCTGGCGTTCCACCACGGTGGGTCAAGAAAGTGCTCGGTGTGGCGAAGTGCTATTCGACACGCGTCGGCGGCGGACCTTTCCCCACAGAATTGCACGACGATACCGGCGAACTGATCCGCAAAACCGGCAACGAATACGGCACCACAACGGGCCGTCCGCGCCGTTGTGGCTGGTTCGATGCTGTGGCCGTGCGGTATACCTCGCGGCTGAGCGGTGTTGATGGACTGGCGATGATGATGCTGGACGTGCTCAGCGTTCTGCCAGAAATCAAAGTCTGCCGCGCGTATAAAATTAATGGCAAAGAAGTCACCCAGTTCCCCGGTCACGTGGACGACCTCCGCAACGCAGAGCCTGTTTACGAAACGCTGCCCGGCTGGGAAACCGACATTACCGGCGTCCGCAACTACGACGACCTGCCGGAGAATGCCAAGAACTATGTGCAGCACATAAGCAAATTAGTCGGCCGCCCTGTCGCCGTTGTTTCCGTTGGTCCAGATCGTGAGCAGACTATGTTCCACGGCGATCTGCTTAGTTAAACATCCCGGTGAACGACGGAAGCAGTCCTAGTTCAAAGCACAATATAAATAGCTGACTCCCCTCACCCTAACCCTCTCCCCAGAGGGGCGAGGGGACTAGAATGATCCGTTAATGTGACGACGATTACGACTTCCACCTTTGGTTTTTATGTCCGCCCCTTTTGACATTCCGCAGGACCGCCGGCCCCGGCACATTGCTGTGATTATGGATGGCAATGGACGGTGGGCGCAGCGGCAAGGGTTGCCCCGCATTGAAGGGCATCGTCGCGGTGTGTCCAGCGTGCGGCGGACGGTGGAGGAATGTGCGCGGTTGGATATCGGCCAGCTAACGCTCTACTGCCTGTCGAGCGAAAACTGGAAGCGGCCGCAGCACGAACTTGACTTCCTCATGCATCTGCTTGAGCAATACATGATCGAAGAACGTGCGACGATCATGGAGCAGAATATCCGCGTCCAGATTATCGGCCGCCGCTCTGGCATCCCGGATTCCGCCCTGGCGGAGATGGATAAGACGGTGGAACTATCCGCCGCAAATACAGGCACCTGCCTGTGTCTGGCGGTGAATTACGGCGGCCGGGCGGAGTTGCTGGACGCCGTCCGCAGCATCGCGTCCAAGGCGGTTGAGGGCGACGTGCGGCCGGAAGATCTGGATGAAGAGGATATCTCCGGTCACCTCTACACGGCTGGGATGCCCGACCCGGATCTGATGATCCGTACGGCGGGCGAGATGCGGATCAGCAATTTTCTTTTATGGCAGTTGAGCTACGCAGAAATCTGGATCACGCAGCGCTGCTGGCCGGAATTCGATGAGAGCGATCTGCATCAGGCAATCCGCGATTTCGCGGCGCGGGACCGTCGTTATGGCGGGCTGACAGAACCTCACGCCAAGCAGAACGGGTGATCGCTTGCTTCGATGGCGTCTGATTTCAGCAACAGCGATCATCCTCACGCTGACCTTTATCTTTGCGGCCGACTTCTTCTGGAATTTTGGCCATCCTGGCATCTGGTCGCTGCCGCTGCTGGTGGGTCTGGCGATTGCCGGCGCCCAGGAACTGCTGCGGATGTACAGGGCCAAGGGCTACCATCCGTCCAAGTGGGGTGTCTACACCGGCGTTGCTCTTACGGCCGCCGGAGGCGCCGCGCCGCTGATTATGGAACTGGTCTGGAAGCCTTATCCCGACGACTGCCCGGTCGGCCGCACCGGTTGGATTGCGATTGGCTTCGCAACCGGAACGGGTGTTGCGCTGCTCTCTGAAATCCGGCGCTATCAGCGGCCAGGCAATTCATCCGTGAACGTTGCGCTGGCGGTTTTTGCGATGGCGTATTCCGGAGCGCTGATGGCGTTCATGGGGAATCTGCGGTTGCTGGATGGAGACAACGGCCTGGGGATGGCGGCGTTGCTGTCGATGGTTGTCGCGGTGAAGTCCGGAGATATCGGAGCCTATGCCACGGGCCGTCTGATCGGCCGCACAAAACTGACGCGCCGGCTATCGCCCGGTAAAACCGTCGAAGGCGCCGTCGGCGGCGTGGTGGTTTCGGCGTGGGCGGCGTGGGCGTTCCTCTGGTTCGCCACCCCGGCGATTACCGGCCAGGCAAATGAAACGCCTTGGTGGGGCGCCGTGATTTACGGCGTTACGCTGGCCATCGCAGGACTGATTGGCGACCTTGGCGAATCGATGCTCAAACGTGACCTGGGCGTGAAAGACTCGAGCAACTGGCTGCCCGGTCTGGGCGGCATCTTAGATTTTATGGATTCGCTGCTGGCTGCCGCGCCGGTGGCGTTTCTGTTCTGGGTCGCCGGTATTGTCGGCCCGTTGTAAGCTAACGGATAAACACAACGCTTTCTTCTTCCATCTCGACGTGCCGCCATGATTCTGGTTATCGATAACTACGATTCCTTCACTTACAACCTGGTGCAGAGGTTGGGCGAAATCGATGCCGCGCTGGACATCCGCGTGCATCGCAACGATCAGATCACCACGGCGGAAATAGAAACGCTCGCCCCTTCGCACCTCATCATTTCACCTGGTCCCTGTACCCCTGCCGAAGCGGGCGTATCGGTCGCCTGTGCAGAAGCCTTCATCGGTAAAATCCCGCTACTGGGCGTCTGCCTGGGTCATCAGTCTATCGGCAGCGCCACTGGCGCCACCATCAGCCGTGCAAAGCGATTGATGCATGGCAAGACGGACGAAATCCACCACGACGGACAAGGTCTGTTCGCGGGGCTGCCCAACCCCTTCATCGCCACGCGTTATCACAGCCTCGTCATTCAGCCCGACACGCTCAATCCCGACTTCACCATCACCGCCTGGGCCGATGGCCCCGGTGACGAACGCGAAATCATGGGCGTCCGCCACAAGCACCACCCGGTGGAAGGCTGGCAGTTCCACCCCGAAAGTTTTCTGACCCAGTGCGGTACAGAACTGTTGCAGCGATTCATCGCGCAGTAGGCGAATGTTTGCCTCGTGAAGCAGCGGCTACTTATCCTTAGCCTTGGGTATTGAACCACCAGAACCAACCAAGATGAGGATTGCCGATGAGATACGCCGTCACTTCCTTTCCGGCCCGGTGTTTCGCGCTGGCTGCACTTCTGGTTGCAACCTTGATTACCGCACCAGCGGTTGCACAGCCTCTCAAGATTCAGATTGTTGAGTTGGGTCAGGGCGACGAAGGTTGGGACTGGACGCAGGTTAGAACGGATGTTGTACCTGGAGAAACGCCGCTCGCGATCTCTACCATGTCACGCACGGCCCTGAAGGGCGCACACGGTTACCACGACGTTTATATGGCAACCAGCACGGACCATGGTGTGAACTGGGGAAAACCTTCACGCATCCCGACGCTGCAAAGGTCCGTCCAGGAGGATGGCTATGAGGTTGTGGCGGGAGATCTCTGGCCGCGGTTTCATCGCCAGAGTTCAACGGTGTTACTGACCGGCAAGACATTCAACTTTGCAGGCGGAGCGAAGGAAAACATCCTGCGCGAAAAAGTTGCTTACGCCGTCTTCAGCCCGAAGACTTCTGCCTGGGGGCCGCTGAAAACGTTAGAGTTGCCAGAACGCGACCATCAGAACCGGCCCATCATTGCACCCAACGCCGGTTGCCATCAAAGCGTTCACGAGCCTGACGGCACGATTCTGCTGCCTATCCGCTATCAGGTCTCCGCAACGAAACGCAATTACATCACCATCGTCGCCCGGTGCAGGTTTGATGGAAAGACATTGTCTTATGTAGAGCATGGCAGCGAACACTCTTTACCAACGCGTCGTGGTCTTTACGAACCGTCTTTGGTGCGGTTCAAGAATCGGTATTACCTGACAATGCGGGCCGACGACGGAGCCTGGGTTTCGACCAGTGACAATGGTCTGAACTTCAGCAAGCAGATTCCCTGGCGGTTTGACGATGGCTCACCGCTGGGCAGCTACAACACGCAACAGCACTGGGCCACCATCGGCGGCGGACTGTACCTGATCTATACGCGACGCGCGGCGAAGAACGACCACATCATGCGTCATCGCGCACCGCTGTTCATCGCACAGGTGGATACCACAACAATGCGTATCGTGCGAAAGACGGAACAGATCCTGGTTCCAGAAAATAACGCCACCCTCGGCAATTCCGGCGTTTGCTTTGTGAACCAGAACGAGTCCTGGGTTACTGTTGCGGAAGGCCGGGTCAGCTATGGTCCGCGGCGTGGCCAGCGCAACAAGATCTTTCTGGTCAAGATCCGCGCTGCTGACGGCAGTGAATAGGGCAACGGTTCACATCAGCCGGGTCGTGCCTCAAAAGAAATCCGGCGATGCCGCCCTTGGACAGCACCGCCGGAAATATATTCGCCGCCGCGTTGAAGTGCGGCAACGGTTTGAGTTGTTAACACGGATCATGCCCGCGTTACTTAACGTCCAGAACTTCCAGTTCTTTGAACTTGCCAATCTGCATATTGGCGCCGCCGACGACGAGCAGCTTGTTGCTGGTCAACGGAAGCATGCGATGGAAGAAACGCGGCGTTGGCGTTTTTGTCTGGTGCTCCCACTGCTTGCCGTCGCTGCTAAGCTTCAGCAGATCGCCATCAACGGTGCTGACGTAGAGATTGCCGCCGGTGGCGAATGCTGCAGAGCCGAAGCCTGTCATGCGGCCGGCTTTGGGTAATTCCGGTCCCTCGGTCCAGGTATTGTTCTCAGGGTTGTAAACGGCCGTCTTGCGTGTGATGCCGCCTTTTTCCTGCATGCCGCCGATGACATAAATCTTGCCATCGTGTGCAGCTGCGGCAATGGCGCGGCGGCGGAATGGTGTGTCCGCGATCTTCTGCCATTTGGCGTCTTTCTTACGCAGGTCGAACTTATACGCCGTATTGTGCCACTGCGAATCTGCTTCGCCCGCCATCTTCCAGCCGCCGGCAACGTAGAGCACACCGTCCAGCACGGCCGCGTCAAAAGATGAACGCTGCTCTGGCAGAGATGGTAGATCCGTCCACTTGGAAGTGGCGGGATCGAACATGGCGAAACTATCCTGCGACCAAAGGTCGTGTTCTTCGCCCTCTTTATTCTTTGCCGTGAAGCCGCCCACGCGATAGATCTTGCCTTTGTACGGCGCCATGGCCAGGCCCTGCAGGTGCGGACCAGTTGCCACCTTTTTCCAGCCGGCTGGCTCGTTCAGATCCAGCTTGTACAGCGCGTTGCCCTGTTCCTGCGTTGAATACGAATGGGCGCTGCCGGTGTGACCGCCGTAGATATAAAGCACATCATCTGCGATCGCGGCGCCAAAGCTGGTGATGGCCGTTTCGAGCCGCGGGAGCTTATCCGTGGCGGCCGTGGTGGTGGTTGCCGCCGTATCAATGGCGATGGTGCAGTAGTGGCGTGTGTCTGCATACTTTTTGCCATCCAGTTCGCCACCGGCTTTTTCGATGTGGCGGACCCGTACGGAGCAGAGACCCGGTTTTCCCGTGTCAAAACTGACTTCGCCTTTCGCATCCGTCACGCCAGTGAACGGCTTGGTGCTCGGGAAGATCGCTTTCACTTCGGCGCCGGCCACGGGTGCGCCGTTGAAAGTCGCGCGGAGGCTCATTTGCTGGCCTTTCCAGCTTGGCGTAATGTCGAGCGCCAACTGCTTGCCGCATTCAACAGACTGCCAGACAGCCGGTTTGCCGGTGGAGGTCTTGGCGTAATATTTCAGCCGGAAAGCAACGTCGCCGCGCGAGATCACGCCCAGATCGCAAGTGGCGATGATCACGCTGTCTGCCACTGCGGACTGTGGCGTTGCGGTCAGGCTTTCGCTGTTGCGGTTTAGCTTCAGCGGCTGCATGCCCTTGGCAGTTGCCTGCCAGACTTTCAGGTTCGCTAGCCGCGAGAGCAATGCTGGGTCGTCGGGCGAAGCGTCTTCGCCAAAGTAGACTTGGACCTGTTGCTTGTCGCCTTCGCCTTCAGCCTTTAGCCAGACAAAATGGGCGTCCGCGGTGGTCGCTGCCAGGCAGCAGATCAAGGCGAAGCTAAACGCCTTAACATGAAACTTCATCAGGGGTTTCCTTGTTTGAATTCAGTGAGTGGTGTGTGTCAGCGTTTGTCTAACTTAAACTCTAACTCGTTAACGCCGGTTGCCAACAGTTCTGCTTTGAGCTCGCTTTGCCGGTTGTATTTGCGGGGAACCTGAACGGTTTCAAGCCGCTTTCCAGCCGCCTTGATCTTCGCTACCGCCTGTTCATCGTCAGGAGCGTAGCCGCCGTTGTAAGTGGACTGAATCTCGATCCGGTGGTTGCCCGCCGGAGGTCCGGCGGCGGCAGGCGCCTCGAACTGACCGTCGACGATTGGCAGCGAGTACTTGGGCCCGGCGCCTTCGTCGAGTGGTACAAACTGGATGACGCCTTGTTTCAGTGGTTCGCCACCCAGCGTCACCATGCCACGCACCGCTGCACGGGGCGGGCCGTTGTCGCACCCGCCACACAGCGGCAGCATCGCGAGCAACACCACGGCGGCACAAGCAGGTTGCCAGACACGGCGGGAATTACGGGGCACTGGTAACCTCCCCGCCATCGCGCGACGCGGCGGCGTCGAGCACGGCAGCCGAAGTTGTGTCCGGAACGAAGTGCACCGATCCGTCTACATAAACAAACTGCACGCCCCCGGGATGTTCGCTGCGGAAGGATTTGACCCAGTTGGCATCGAAGACGCTATCGTCGGGAATGTCGTGCGGATTGAACGTATACGCGGTGGTGCAGGCCGTAGAACCAGGGTAGGGCACCGCCCAGTAGGTGAACGAGTAGCGCGACTGTCCGGCCGACGATCCGGAGCTGAACTTGTAATCGGGCAGGTTATAGGCCGTTTCACCGATCAGAAAGGTGTTGCTGGTTCCGTCCGTGATGCTGTGGAAGCCAGTCTTCGAGGGATCGCTGTCGGAATACACAATGGCGCCGTCCAGTTGCGGTGCCGGGGCGCCGGTGTAGCTCCAATATACGTTGTAGTCCTGGGTGCCCATGCAGGCAGCGTAATGACCAGGCGCCCGGCCGTTATCGACGTCGGCGCCGGGAACGGCGCGCGGGTTGGAAGCAGACGGGC
This sequence comes from Pirellulaceae bacterium, assembly GCA_965233625.1. GTDB lineage: Bacteria > Planctomycetota > Planctomycetia > Pirellulales > Pirellulaceae. The sequence continues at coordinate 2,685,513 of OZ247499.1, read as the reverse complement.
ACTGAAAGACGGGAATTTGCTGCCCGGAAACGGCCTGGTTGTAGGGGTCAGAGTTCGTCTTCGCAAAATCGTAACGGTCAAAAGCGTTGGCCTGTTCGATCAGCGGTAGCAGCGTGGTAAAGATGCTGCCGCCACTCAAGGGGCTGCCATTGTTAATGTTGGGCAGCCGCTTATAGGTATCGTGGTGCATATGAACGGCCAGGCCGATCTGCTTCAGATTGTTGGTGCATTGCGCCCGGCGGGCAGACTCGCGGGCGGCTTGAACTGCGGGCAGCAGTAGGGCGACAAGAACGCCGATGATGGCAATCACAACCAGCAATTCGACGAGCGTGAACCCACGCCGTTTCAAAACAGGCATCTTTCTCTCCAGCACTGATAGAAGCACGAAAACTTAGAAACCGGCATACAATCCGGTTTCGTGTTACGGCTGGCTGGCTGGCAAAGATTTGCTGGCTGGCAACGACTTGCTGGCTGGCTGACCTGGAATCACTAACGAGAATGATTCTCAATTTCGATGTTGTAACAGGCGGAAATCCGCTGTCAACGGTCGACGGCGGATTTTGTGGAACTTCTGCCCAGGATCGCGAGAGCGCACCGATAGGCGGAACTGACTGAGATGTGACGCCGACTTCATAGGAAAAAGTAACGCCAAGTACTGCTGCACGACATGTGCGAACATGGCCGCGAAGGAAAGAGCGATTGATCGTCGCTTTGGCGGCAAAGTGGTGGATAACTCGTACGTCTACCAGATTAACAAAACCGCAAAAGTCGGCGGCGTCGCAGAGAAGCTTATTGATGTGTGGTGCATTCAGCACGATGTGGAATGTGCACGGCCAATAGTTGAGAACAATCCAGTGTGGGACAGACTCGTGAGGATGGATGGTGAATGGAAAACCGTTCAAATTAAGGAGACAGCCAAGGCAGGAATGATGTCGCAAGAACTTCCGGCTCCATGTGTGGACTGGTTAACGCACGTTAATACCAGCGATGGAATGGTGCTCGTCTCATCTCTCTAACGCGGGGTAATGGGTAAAAATAGCTGCGGCGTTTGAGGTTGCTGAACCGCAAGAGTGCGCGCACATTTTTGCAGAAAAATCAGGAAAACATGGCCAAGCACCAGCAATTCTTAGACGCAATCACCGCCGCGCCGGATGATGTTTCACTGCGTCTGCAGTATGCGGACTGGTTGGAAGAGCATGGGAATCCGTTGTGTCATGAGTGGCGCAAGGGGGTGGTGCCGGTTCTTGCTAGCCCGGACTATGGCGATGGCAATGGCGATGGCGATGGTAATGGCGATGGTAATAGGTCTGGCGATGGCGGTGGCTACGGCTACGGAAATGGTGGTGGCTATGGCAATGGCACTGGCGAGTTCTCTGGTGAAGGCTCTGGTTATGGCGCTGGCGAATTCTTTGGTGGAGGCTATGGCTGTGGCTTTGGTGATCAATTTGGTGACGGCACTTTCGATGGCTCATGGTAAATCATGGCGGGCAACAGCAGATCGGGGCGGAATAGAAAACCCACTGGCATCCTGCAGATGACTGGTGCGTTTCGCCCTGATATGCACGGTGATCGAAAGGGCGAACCCCAGCCGGATGGCAAGCCATTAAAACCCCAGTGGCTGCAAGGTGATGGCGCAGCAATGTGGCAGCGGGTAGTGCCGAAGCTGGTGGCTATGAAAGTCGCCACGGCGGTCAATACGGAAGCACTGGCCGCGAGGTGCGCGCGGGAATTGCCCTTATTTTGTGCGAAGAGGCTCACCAGCCCCCGGCGCCGCCGCGCGCTACATTTACGCGACGGCGGGCTTGGGAGTGCTGATAAAATTCTTCCAGCTTTCACGCTGGATATTGTGCGACGAGTACAACGGCCGCCAGGTTGGTTGATCGGGCGTGCGACGCAGCTTCATGCCCGTCCGGTCCAGCGGCTGGTCGGCCTTGCGATGGTTACAGTCGGCACACGCCAGCACGCAGTTCTGCCACGTTGTTTCGCCGCCCAGAGCACGCGGCACCACGTGATCGATCGTCAGGTCACGCCGCGACGGCTGGATGCCACAGTACTGGCAGGTGTAGCGGTCACGCTTGAACACGTTCCGCTTGCTGAACGAGACCGACGCCTTGGGCAAGCGGTCGAACTGCGTCAGCACAAGCACTTCAGGAACCTTCAGCCGCAGCGCCACCGACCGGATCGCTGGCTCGTCAAGCTGCGGCTGCACCATAGACCAGTCATCCCAGGAGTACACCTGGTAGTTCTCCGGGTCCACGACGCTCGCCGCGCCGGAGAACAGCAACCGCAGGGAACGCTGCACGCTGGCCACATGCACCGGCTGCCAGTTCCGGTTCAGTAGCAACGTCGGCTGATTGAGAACAGAACCTACCATTTCAAACCACCTCCTTTCTTTTCTTCTCCGCAAAATGCAAAACAACAGGGAAATCGGATGCCCTAAGAAACCCTCCACAACACCGCTGTGGATTAAGAGACCAGACGCCCCGGATATTCAAAAGGTTCGCTTTGAAACAGGGGCAAAATGCATCACGAGGAAAGAACGCCGTTCAAACTCCAGGACGACGGATAAACTGATGAAACGAAGGTAAAAGACGCGCGTTCGCCAAGTACGGTTGGTAGAATTAGCGGCTTCTGTAACCCGGCCACTTTTTCGATAGCCTGCCAATATGAAAATCGTTGAATCGAAGCCTGCCGAAGAGAGGATGCAGCTTATCCATGCCGTTGCGGGGGATGCGGCGCAATTGCTTCAGGTTGACGCTGCAGCGGACGCTCCACAGGCTATTGTGGCGAAGGTCGATGCAGCGATGGTTGACCTGGTTTTTCAGAGGGACACTCCCGTTGCTCAGGACGAGAATCCCGATCTGCTGCTGGGGGCAATCTGGGGCGTGCAACTTGCCCGGCAGTTCAACTGGTACTGGGCGGATGTGGTCGTTGACGACCAGTTTGAAGAGGTTGCGATCATCGCGCCGCAACGGGAGATGATTATTTTTCCGCTGTCTTTTGCTGCGGCCGTCATTAACAGGCAATGTGTCTGCACCGTGATGCTGGCGTTCAATATGCTCCTGGAAGGTCAGATCGGGCAACTCCCGCCCGGCAGCTATGAGAATATCATGCTGGGTATTCACCACATTGTTCCACCATATACGCTGGGAAGCGGTGAATAACGCGGCGATGGATTAACATTGCCGCGGGCGGCATGCGGCGACGGTAGCGACTCTTTTTGAACTGGCAGTGCGATGACGGACTCTCATGTCTCCATCACTAGGGCGGCCGCGTCGGCGGAAGAGCGGGCGTTTCTGGATGCGATTGTGGATGACCTGAACGATGCGGGTCGTAAGCTGGTTTATGCCGACTGGCTGGAAGAGCATGGCGATAGTGTGCGGGCTACGTTCCTGCGGAAGTCGGTGGCTGCCGCGAAGACGATGGAGGTGGATGATTTTCCTGACATGCCGCCGCAGGAACAAGCGTCTCTGAGTTGGGTCCGCATTACCGGGCAGCCGCTTGAACGTGGTATGGCGGCGCACGGTCTGGCGGAGCACCGCGAAGCATTGATGAAACTGGCAATGCCCGCGTTGCTGTACGAAACGGAGCCGGGCGAGCGTGCGGGTTTTGCCATCGATGATCAGATTCCCCTTGGCGGCACCAAGTTTTACGGCCGCCCGGATCTGCCGCCCGGCGCCGTCTGGCCCCGGCAGAAAGACTGCAATTCCTTTTACGATCCGGACTCGGGCATCGACCCGGAGACCTATTGCAGCTTTGTCGCCCAACTGAACTTCGCCGATTTTGCCGGAACGCAGGCCGCGCGGTTTATGCCGTCGCAAGGGCTGCTTTCTTTTTTCTCCTGCGCTGAGATCGAATCGATTGGCATGGTCGACGCGTACGTGGTCTATACGCCAGACACCAGCAACCTGGTGCGGATGGAGCCGCCGCGTGAATTGATCTTTGACGAAGATGGTTTCAGCGAAGACGAAGCGAACGAAATCATCGACGCCCACAGGCTTTCACTTTCGGAAACGCTGGACATCCCTTCGCCCGGCAGCGAAAGCCCGTTCGAGGCGGTGAAGATGCCGTACAGCGACGCACGTTATAGCAACATCTATCAGGTGAAAGAGGACGCGATGGCGGGCGATCTCGATTCCATCCTGGGTTTCACCCGCCCCACCAGCGGCGACGATCCGTTGCCCGGCGCCGGCTGGTGCAAGCTGCTGTGTGTCGATAATTCCATTGAAATGAAGCTGCACTTCTGCATTAAGACGGACGATCTCAAGGCGGCGAAGTTTGATGAGGTCGAGCTGGCGTGGGTCGATTTCGACTAAGACGTCCCGTGTAATCGCGTGGGTTTCCACCGCCCGGATGCAGGCTGCGACGTGCACAGATTCTGCGCGGTAGGCGGAGCGGCTGCTTACGGTTGCAGCAGGGCGTTTGCAGCGGAAGTGCGGCTGCAATTCCTCTTTCGGCTGTAAGTTGTTTCTGTCGTTGCGTTTAGCGGTTCTGGTTCTCTGCGTGGCAGTGTTTGGGCGCGCGACTTGCTGCTGTGATATCCCGGGATATCATCGGTGATATCACGCGATATCAGTCGTCTGTAAGCTCAGGAAAACCACTATGCCGCCAACCAGCGATAGAGCCGTCCGCATGCAGGATGTTGCTGCACGCGCTGGTGTGTCGCGGATGGCGGCGTCGGCCGTACTGATGGGCACAGGCAAGGGGCGGATACGTGTTTCCACAAGCACCGCCAGCAACATCCGGCGGGCTGCGGAAGAACTCGGCTACCGCCCGAACAAAGCGGCGCAGCAACTGGCGGGTAAGTCCAGCGGCGTGCTCGCCCTCGTTGTGAAAGATGTGCGGAACTTCCTGGCGCAGAAGGTGCTCAGCGAACTGCACATGCACGGCGAAGCAGACGGCCTGCGGATGATGACCGTGAACGCCTACCCCGGCCTGGAAGCCCTGGAACGCGTCCTGCAAGACGCCAAGGCGGGATGGATTGACGGCATTGTCTACCTAGCGAACGAGAACGAAAAACAATGGCCCGAAGTCGCCGCACTGCTGAGGCAGCATCCGCAATCGGTGGTGGTGATGGGCGATATCAGGGCGCCCGGCGTCGCCAGCATCGTCAGCGATGTTGAAACCGGCGCGCGGCAGACGATTGAGCATCTGCTGGAGCGCGGCTGCCGGAAGTTCGCGCTGCTGACAGAAGAATACTCGTCTCGCGCGATCCGCCGCCGCGTGAAGACCTACCGCGAGAGCCTGGCTGGGCACGGCCTCAAGCTTGACCGGAGTCAGATCTATGTCGAAACCGCTGACTGGCGCCTGCTGGCGCCGGAAACGGCCGACAAGTTCGACGAACTAGCATTACGCATCCTAAAGCAGCAGGATGCTGACGCGATCCTCTGCGACGACGATTTCAACGCCATCGGTCTGCTTACCGCCCTGCGGCGGTTGAAGATCGATGTGCCCGGTCAGGTCGCCATCACAGGCTGGGGCGACCTTCCCATGACCGGACTTTTTGATCCTCCCTTTACGACCGTAGCGGACGATCTTTCGACCATTCTGGCGGCTGCTGTGAAAGCGGCTTCCGGCCGGAAGCTGGAAGAATCTGTCCAGTACGTTCCCACCCGCCTGGTGATCCGTCAGACATCGTAATCTGCACGGACATCGTCTTACTTTCCGTTATTTTGTTTTTTGGAACAGAGTTAGAAGAGAGCAAATGAAGACTTCATCATCCCGTCGCGGCTTTACCCTGGTAGAACTGCTGGTTGTTATCGCCATCATCGGCGTCCTTGTCGCCCTGCTGCTACCCGCAGTTCAGGCTGCACGCGAAGCTGCCCGCCGCAGCCAGTGCCGGAACAATCTAAAGCAGATCGGTCTGGCCATGCACAACCATCACGACACGTTCAAAAAAATGCCCTCCTACCGCAGTGGCACGCACTGGGGCTGGGCTGCACAGCTGCTGCCTTTTATGGAGCAGGACAACCTGTACGACATCAGCGGCGTGACCCGCAACACGTTTAATGAGGCGGCCGACGGTACCGGCGGCGCCGCAACACTCGCTTCTCTGGCAAGCGAAATTGACAGCCTGCGTTGTCCTTCGAGCACCGCGCCGGAGATCTACGTGCACACCGCCGGCAGCGACACCATTGAGTTCGCCTCTATCAGCTACGCTGCCAGCCGCGGCTACGGCCAAGCCGGTTGGGACGCCGACGCATGTGCCAACACAGGCGCCGTAAACAAAGATGGTTTGAACTTTGCCTCGGTGACCGATGGTCTTTCAAATACATTCGCTTTCGGCGAAGTTTCCGCCCGTGCTGGCGGCTGGGATGTAAACAGCGTCCGCGGCTGGGCGTTCTGGGCTGGCACACCGGGCAACAGCTATCTGGAACGGCAGAATGTGCTATCGCGTGCTGTGGCGTTTCCGATCAACAGCACGGCGCACTGGGGCTTCACCAGTATTCATCCCGGCGGCGCCAACTTCGTGTTCTGCGACGGTTCGGTCCAGTTCATCTCTGAAGATGTCGAGTTCGAAAAGAACGGTACGCAGAACGGCTGGTTCGGTGGCGACACGTGTCGCGACCAGGTCTACGCGAACGCACCTGGCATGGGCGTCTATCAGCTGCTCGGTGTCCGCAACGACGGCCAGTCTGTAACGCTGCCGTAACGCAATCCGCCGCTTACTCTGGCGGCAACGCAATCTCGCCGCTTACCCACGAACCGCCACCCGCGCGGTTCGTGGGCGGCGTTTCTGTGCCCAAATCATAAAGGTCTAAGTCATGCACCATATAAAGTATGTTCCGCTTGCGATCGCTTTGGTCGCGATCACGCTGCCCGGGTGTGGCGGCGGCAGCCAGCTTGGCGCTGTGAATGGCACCGTCACTGTTGATGGACAGCCTGCACCTGCCGGGCTGAAGATTGAATTTGATCCCGTTGAAAAGGGCGTCCGCGGCAGCACCGCCGTAACGAAAGACGGCGGCCACTACGAGGCTGTTTACTCACTCTCTCGCAACGGTGTACGCACCGGCCCCTGCGTGGTGAAGCTGGTCTTCCCCGAAGTGGCGCCAAAGCCCGGTAAGAAGCCGTCGCTTCCGTACCCGGAGCAGTACTACGAGAAGATTAAACAGGTGGAGATTTCCAGCTGGAGCAACACCGTTGATCTGGAACTGTCGAAGTCTGCTTCGTAGAAGATTTGTTACGCACGAAACCTAAAACCTGTCAGCGCGGTAGGGCTGTGCGTTGACGTGGGGCGTCTGCCCGGTAACCAGTTCCCGCACCAGGCGGGCGGTGCCGGGCGCCATGCTTAAGCCCAGCATGCCGTGGCCCGTAGCCAGATAGACGTTGCTCCATTGGGGGCAGCGTCCGATGATGGGCAGGCCGTCGTTGGTCATCGGCCGCAGGCCGGTCCAGTGTTCTTCGATAGGTTCACGCACCGGTTCTATTAAGTACAGCTTGGCGGCTTTCAAAAGCACATCGATCCGGCGGCTGTCGAATTTCGCATCGTGCCCGCGGAATTCCATCATCGAACCCAGCCGGTAACCACTCTGCATCGGCGTGACGACGACTTTGTGTTCCTGAAACAGCAGCGGGATCTGCGGGCAGATCTCGGGCCGCTGCATGGTGATGGAATAACCCTTGCCAGGCTGCACCGGCGCCTTGTACTGCAACTGCCGGCTGAGCAGCGGCGTACTGGCGCCCAAGGCGGACACGACATAGTCGGCAGGCAGTTCGCCCGCATGGTCACCGCCGGTGACAACGGCGGCAGCGCCTGGGCCACGACGGACCAGTTCCAGCACCGGCGTCTGCTCCAGCACGGTCACACCTGCCGATTGAAGTTCGCTCTGCAGTGAACGCATCAGCACATCGGGCCGCAGATGCGCATCGCCCGCGTACTTCCAGCCGCCGGCTACGGAGCCTGGCACCAGCGCCGGTTCAAACGCGTGCAGTTCTTCCGCTGAATAACGGTCGGCGCCAAGATCGAATTCTTCGCGCAGCAGCTTGTCTGTTTTGGCGTACTTCTCGAATTCGTACTGGGACTGAAACACGAACATGCCGCCGCGGTGCTCCCATTCGCACTGCAAGCCGTCGTCAATCGCCTGCTGGTAAAGCTGCATGGAAGACTGAAGCAAAGCGTTGTTCGCCTCAGCCGCGCGGAGCATCTGCTCGTGCGTGCAATTCTGCGAAAACCGCCACAGCCAGGACCACAGCGACGGATCAAACCGCAGCCCCACGGCAACCGGCGAGTTGCGGTGCAGCATCATCTTCAGCGTTTTGCTGGCGGCGCCGGGCGTATTCAGCGGCAACGCGTGACTGGGGCAGACCAGCCCGCAATTGGCGTGCGACGCCTGGCTGCCCATCTGCTTGGCCTCCAGCAGCGTTACATCCATCCCGTGGCGGGCAAGTTCCAGAGCGCACGTGGCGCCGATCACTCCCCCGCCTAACACTATGCAGCGTTTTGTCATAACAGAAATCGCACGTTGCCAGAATTAAGCCCGTCACCAACGCACGGTACCACCGCGTGGCGTTCTGTACAATCGGCCACTATCTGCCCTTGTGGAGTCACACACGCAGCGTGAATTCAAGCGTTTCAAACTGCTTGCCGTTGATCTGCAAAGTCAGCCGGTGCACCCCCGGATACAGGGTAAAGGTGGTGGCATTAGCTCGGAACGGATGGCGTTTGCGAACTTCCGTGGTTTCGCCTTTCTTCAAATCAATCTGCTTGATTTTGTGCACCTTGGGCGCGTGTTGTCCGTTGGCTTTCACAAAATCAATGACGTAATCAACCAGCAGAGATTCGTTGCGTGCGGCGGTTATGCCGAAGCTGAATTCAAGGGCTGCTCCCGCGCGGACGGTCTGCGGCTGAAGTTTGAAATCATGAATCTCAATGCGTGGGTCCGGCCGGAAGCCCAGAAACTTCAGCGCCGCAGCGTCGCCCTGTTTGACCAATGTCCGCAAGGCGTGTTTGCTCATCCACCGCAGTTCCTCCAGGTCCTGTTGCCCGGCGGCTTGCCACTTTTTCAGCGTCTTCAACACCACGTCCGGGTCGGTCTTTGAAATGTCGTTCAGATGGTTCGCCACAGAACGCGTTACATAACGCGTCTTGTCGGCGTGCAACGTATCCAGCAGCGGCAGCGGTTCTGTCACGGCTAGGCTCAACCGGCCCGACCACGGTAGCCGCGGACGCGTACCTTCGGAAACCAGACGGCGGACATGATAGTTCTTGTCATTCGCCCAAGTCGCCAGGGTTGCCATCGTAGGTTCCTGATGCGCGCGGATGAAGGCGCGGATGGCGTCTTCCATGCTGAACCGCTGGGTGATCTGTTTAAGCGTTTGCAGCGAAAGTTTCACGTGCGGCTTTGCCTGCCCGTTCCGCACCACATATTCACCTAGCGGGGCGAAGATAAAGTCGCCAAAATCGTCGTCAGTCTTCGTGGGGTCAAGTGGCGGCGGCAGAGCCGCGGTGATCTGCCGGGCCGCGATTTTGAAGTCGGGATCTAGATGCGACTCCAGCGTGCTGGCGATATGAACGATGCGTTCTTTGAGTTCCAGACGCAGCAGCTTCTGCATCGTGCCGCGGATAAATGCATCAGCGTTAAATCCACGGTCAGCCGCCGCAAATAGCCCCGCCAGATATTCAACCCGCTCACGGTTGAACAGTTCATCCTTCAAACTGAAGCTGCTTGCAGGTTTCTTCTTAGGCATGGTTACCAGGCAAAATAACTGGGGACTGGGCAACGAGCGGTTTCTGCTATGTTAAATAGGTGGCAGTCACGCACAACCACTAACCACCGACGATCTAATCTCCACCCTCTAACCTCTAACCAGCCATGCCGAACGAAACCACAGACGGGCAGCCAGAAGACGCGGGTCTTCCCCGGCGTGTGATTCCGCTGGAAGTGCATGGTAGCCCGTCCGGCGATCTGCCCCCGGTAGAAGCTGTCACGGCCAGTGAGATGCACAATCAGCCACCGGTGGTGCAGAGCGATAATGAGTCCGCCACCACGCCCGAAGCCCGCACAGCTGAACGCAGCCAGACAGAAGAACCTTATAGCGGTGTATTGCTGAGCCGTATCTCGTGGCTGTTGTTTGCGTTGATACTGGTGCTGATGGTCCGCTGGATGCTGCCCACACTGGTTGAGGAACTGCGGTACGGCATGGTGCGGGGCGAACAACGGGCCAAGTACGAAGTTGCCAGCGAAGTGTTCAAAGACGATCCACTCCGCGGCCTATCGCAGTACTACGCCGGTGTTTCTGAAATTGCCGGTCCCAGCGTCGTCCATATCAACACGACCAGCGCGGAGGAAGATCAGCGGGAAGATGAGCTTTCCCACTTCTTCGGTCCCAAGCGTCGCGAAGCGCTTGGCCAGGGCTCTGGCGTGATTATGGACAAAGAAGGCTATGTTGTGACCAACTTCCATGTGATCCGCGGTTCGCGTGAGATTCAGGTGGTGGTCAATGGCAGCCGTCCGCGTCCGGCCACGGTGGTTGGTGTCGATCCGCCGACCGACCTGGCAGTGCTCAAGATTTCTGGCAGCGATCTGATCCCAGCGACCTGGGCCGATAGCGACCAGCTGGAAGTCGGCACGCTGGTATGGGCCGTGGGCAGTCCGTTTGGCCTGGAACGGACGATTACCGCCGGCATTCTCAGTGCGAAGAATCGCGCCGGCAAAGCAGGCACGGTCTACCAGGATTTTCTGCAAACTGATGCGGCCGTAAATCCGGGCAACAGCGGCGGACCACTGGTTGATGCGAAAGGCCGCGTCATTGGCATCAATACGGCCATCGTCGGCCAGACGTATCAGGGCATCAGCTTCGCGATTCCCAGCAATGTCGCCCGTGATGTCTACGCCCGCCTGCTCGCAAATGGCTCCGTCGCCCGCGGCTGGCTGGGTGTACACCTGGACGAAGTCACCCCGGAGCGGGCAGCCAGGTTCGGTGTGAAGACGGGCAAAGGCGCCTTCATCTTAGACGTCGTCTCTGGTCCCGATGGCAAGTCGCCGGCGCGCGAAGCGGGCATTCAGCGGGACGACATTGTGATATCGTGGAACAATCTTGAAATTAACAGCCCGATGGATCTCAGCCGTCAGGTCGCACGTACCGAAGTGGGCAACCGCGCAGAAGTGGTGGTTGTCAGGCAGGGTCGTGAGATCCGTCTGCAAGTAACCGTCGGCCGCCGTGCTCCCGGACTGTGACCCGTTAAGACACAACGCGATTCATGCCCAACGTCCACGTTTTTGATTATCTCAAGGCTCCGCAGGATCACCCGCCCGCGGGCATCTGCGCGCTGACGGGCGATACGCCCTTTCTGCAACGCCGCGCGCTGGAGTGCATTAAACAGGCAGTGATTGCCGATGACGATGAAGATGCGCCCGTCGCAAGTTTTGACGGTGACCAGATCGAATACCGCGACGTCAACGACGAACTTTCCACCGTCTCGCTGTTCGGCGGTGGCGGTGAACGGCTGGTGATTGTGGAGAACGCCGATAAGTTCGTCAGCAACAACCGGCAACGCCTGGAAGATCGCGCCGCAGCGAAAGACCCGCCGGGCATCCTCGTGCTGCTGGCCGGAACCTGGCCCGCCAATACCCGGCTGTATAAACAAGTCAACAAGAACGGTCTGCTTATCCTCTGCAAGGCGCCACAGAAGGGCCGTAGTAAAGATGCAGACTTAACAGCCGTGAAGAAGTGGCTGGTCGATTGGGCAAAGACGCAGCACGGCTTCAAGCTGCAGGCCACGGCAGCGATGGAACTGCTGGAACTGGTGGGCGTTGAATTCGGGCTGCTGGATCAGGAGCTTGCCAAACTGGCGCTGTTCGTGGAGAAGGGCGGAAGTGTGGACCCCGTGATGGTGCACAACATCACAGGCGGCTGGAAGGCGAAGTCCGTCTGGGATCTGGCCAACGCTGCCGCTGCGGGCGAAGCGGGCGATGCGATTCAGCAACTGGACCGGCTGCTTTACGGTGGCGAGAACCCGCTGGCGATCTTCGGCCCGTTGGCCTGGTCGCTGCGACGGTACTCCATTGCCGTACAACTGTACGAAGAGCAAGAGGCCAGCCGGCCGAAGTGGTCGCAAATTTTGCAGCAAGCCGGTTTTCACCATTGGCAGAAAGGTGAACTGGAGCGTGCTGAAACGGCGATCAAGCAGATCGGTCGCGAGCGTGGCCGCAACCTGGCGGCGTGGCTGCTGGAAGCGGAGATGGCGCTGAAGGGCTCGCATTCAAGCGGCGACGGCCCCCGCCAGACGCTCGAAAAACTACTGGTGCGACTGGCCGCGAAGAAGTACGCCTAACATGTTCACCCGCTCTTATCGCGTTGTCGGCGTGACCGCTACGACTGATACCGTGGAGTTGCGGGTGTACGGTGTTGGCTCGAAACTGCCCGCGGGACGTCACCTGGCCGTTGACGGCGACACCAGGCGGGCCGTTCGCGTCCGCGGCGGACGAAGGGTTCAACGTGAAGGGGAAGCTGAAACGGGTGACACCGTGCTGACGATTGAACCTGTTACTTTTGACGTTCAATCGTTGCTTGGCGAATTACTGATCCCGGTTCATCTTGAACCCTCAGGTGATGCATGAATCGCTAAGGGCGGTACCCGGTCTGCGATGCAACAATCGTCAACGCACATCCAGCGGTGCTGCTTTCAAAGGGCGGATCACCCTTCGTCGGCGTGGCGAATTTGAATGTTGATGATTTCGTCGCGGCGCGTGAAAAATGCTTCGACAACGTCCGGGTCAAAGTGCGTGCCCGACTCTTCTTCAATGATCGCGAAGCAACGCTCCAGCGGCAGCGCTTTTTTGTAGCAGCGGCTGGTGCTGAGCGCGTCGAAGACGTCGGCCACGGCAGTGATCCGGCCTTCCAGCGGAATATCTTCCCCTTTCAGCCCCAGAGGGTAACCGCTGCCATCCCACCATTCGTGATGGGTCAGGGCGATCCGGTTGGCCAGTTCCAGGATGGGAGATTTACCGCATTCCAGGATCGAGGCGCCGATCTGTGCGTGCATCCGCGCTTTGGTTTCTTCGTCATCGGTAAGCCGGTGCAGAATCCGTTTGCCAAAGGCGCAATGCTTCTGCATGACTTCGTACTCTTCCTCCGTCAGCTTGCCGGGCTTCAGCAGGATGCTGTCGGGGATGCCGATTTTTCCCACATCGTGCAGCTGTGCAGCCTGTTCCAGAAGGTGGACGTAATCCGGTTTGAAGCCCATGGCGCCGGCAAGCAACCCGGCGTACTTTCCGACGCGGATCACGTGCTGCCCTGTGTCGTCATCACGGTATTCGGCAGCCCGCGCCAGGCAGTGGATAACATCCTGGCGGGATGCTTCCAGTTCCGCCGTGCGAATTCGCACTGCCTGTTCCAGATCTTCCGAGTAGTTTTTCAGTTTGTCCTGATATTGTTTGATCTGCAGCAGGTTACGCACCCTGGGCGTGAGTTCGCTGGGTTCAATTGGCTTGGTGACAAAGTCTGTCGCCCCGAGTTCCAGACAGCGGACACGCGACTCGCGATCGGTGGCGGCCGTTAAAATAATCACCGGGATGTATCCCGTGCGGGGATCGTTGCGCAACTCCTCCAGCACTTCATACCCGCTTTTGACCGGCATCATCAGGTCAAGCAGGATCAGGTCCGGCGGATTTGCGAAGGCCAGTTCGTTGGCTTCGGTTGAATTCTGCGTGGTAATGAATTTTGAATAGCCCTCGAGTTCAAGCAGCCGTTTGACCACTTTCACGTTGACAGGTTCGTCGTCTACGACCATGACGACCGGACTGGTTGAATCTGGCGCCCCGGCGCTGCCCGGGGACGGGTTATCACGCGGCAGTTGCGATGGCTGCACGCTGATGGGGTTACACAATAATTCTGGCATTCTCTCAATCTTTCCGATGCATTCCGGATGAACGTGCAGCGTTACGTCCAGTCAGCCGGTTAAACTTCCAGGTTATCTTTGATACGGGTTACGGTTTTGAACATCTCGCGGGCGCGTTCCAGGTCACGGTCTTTCGCCCGCTCTTCCAGTGCACCTGCCGGGCCTGTCAGGCAGCCGAAGCCGACCGTCCCTCCAGCGCCCTTGAGCCAGTGCGCTTGCTCCGTCAGCGTCTCGAAGTCTTCGCTCGCCAAGGCGGCGGACATCACTTGCAGTCTCTCGTCGAACGTTGCGATAAACTCTTCAACGATGGCGCGGATTTCGGGGTCATCTACGGGAAGTTGCGAACGGTGTTTTTTCGAAGTGGCGGTACTGGGGTTGGTTGCCGGGGCGGTTGCGGCGCCGTCCATGTTTGCCGTCGTTGGCGCCGGGGTGGTTACGCCGGCAAGGAGTTTCAACAGCTCTGCTGAGTCAACGGGTTTGGAAAGGTATCCGGAGCAGCCTGCTTCCTCGCACCGCTGGCGGTCGCCCTTCATGGCGTGGGCAGTAAGAGCGATAACGGGTGTCTCGTTGCCAGCATCCCGCAGCCTTCGCGTCGCTGTATAACCGTCCATGACGGGCATCTGCATGTCCATCAGGATGACGTCGAACGTCTGTCTGGCCGCCGCTTCAACCGCCTGGGCGCCGTTCTCGGCTGTGGCGACAATCGCGTTAGCACGGCGCAGCACCAGCGAGATGAGCTTCCGGTTCGTGTGGCCATCGTCCACCACCAGGACATGAACTCCGTCAAGATGCGTCGTTGCGGCTATATGTTGCGACACATCGCTTGATGACTGAATTTCAATGGACTCTGCCACTTCGATCCCGGCGGGGTCGCCAGCATCGATTGTTGCGGTGAAGGTGCTGCCAACTCCCTCCGTGCTTTCCACGGTCAGGTTGCCGCCGAGCTTCAGGGCGATGCTGCGGCTGATGGTCAGTCCCAGCCCGGTGCCGCCGAAGCGTCGCGTTACGGTTTCATCGGCTTGCGAGAACGGTTTGAAGATCGTTTCCAGTTTGTCGGCGGCAACGCCGACACCGGTATCTTGCACTTCGAAAATAGTCTGCGCCTTGTCGCCGGAGACTTCGTAGCGGGCCACGATGTTAACGGCGCCGCGTTCGGTGAATTTGATCGCGTTGCCCACCAGATTCATGAGCAACTGCTTCAGCCGCGAAGCGTCTGTATTCACAAGGACAGGGATCGGCGTTGTCCAGCCGTACTCAAGGTTCAGCCCCTTCTCCTGTGCTTTTACGCGGAGCACCGAGGTGACTTCCGCCAGCACATGATGTGGCGAACAGGGCGCCAGTTCGATCTGCAGCTGTCCTGCTTCGATTTTCGAGAGGTCGAGAATATCATTGATAAGCATCAAGAGATGCTTGCCGCTGGTGCGGATGGTATGAACGTAGTCCTGTTGCTCTTCAACCGTGCATTGCTGATCGCGAGCCAGCAGATCAGCGAACCCGAGTATGCCATTTAACGGGGTGCGGATTTCGTGGCTCATGTTGGCCAGGAACAGGCTCTTTGCTTCGTTGGCCGCCTTGGCCGCTCTGGTGGCCTCTTCAAGAGCCTGTGCCCGCTTCTTCCGGCCGGTAATATCGGTCTGCGTCGCCACAAAGTGGATGAGTTCTCCCTGTTCGTTCAGGACGGGATCAATCTCCAGACTGATCCAGTAAGGCTTTTTATTCTTGTGATAGTTCAGGATTTCAACGCTGACGACCCGTTGCGCCTGGAGTTCCTGTCTGATAAAACCCGCTGTCACCTCGCTGGTGTCAGGACCTTGCAGCAGTTCGCCGGGCTGGCGGCCGATAGCCTCTTCGGCCGTATATCCGGTGAGACGTGTGAAGCCGTCGTTCACCCATTCGATAATGCCGGTTGGACCAGAGATAATTACCGAATGACGGGTTTTGCTGGCAACCAGCGATAGTTTGGCCAGTTCCTGCTGGGCGGCGCGTTCGGTCGTGATGTCCTGTGCCGCCGCGATCAGATGGTCTGGGTGGCCGTTTTCATCGGTCACCAGAGACAGTGTCAGTCGCACCCAGACGGCATGACCTTTTTTATGAATGTAGCGTTTGTCGATCTGGAAGTTCGCCACTTCGCCCGAAAGCAGTTGCTCCATCGCGGCTGAATGCAACGAAAGGTCGTCCGGATGTGTGACGTCTTCAAATCGCTTGTTGAACAGCTCTTCGCGACTGTAGCCCGTGATCTCGCAATAGCGGTCGTTAACTTCCAGGTACGCGCCATCCATCGTTTTTACAGCCATTCCCATCGCCGACTGTTCAAAGCCGGCGCGGAAACGCCGTTCACTTGCTTCGACCTGTCGCAATGCGTCATCAAGCTGTGCTGACTGACGGGCGTTGGTCCACATTTCGCGGATGCTCTGCCGGATAGACACCAGCAGCAACAGCACTTCAAATCCGACCCAGGCGCCATGTTCCAGCCACAGCCATTGCGGCGCCAACGTCACGCCAAAAATAGACGCCGGCCAGAAGACACCGCGGAGGTAATGATCCGCCGCGATGATCAGCGTGGTTGTGGGAAATAGCTTCCAGTCGCGGTAGGCGGCGATAAACGCCAGCGAACCAAAGATGTGAAAGTGCGTTTCAATCCGGCCCCCCGTCAGATGAATGAGCAGGCTGGAAAAAAGAACCTGCGAAGCCGCAATCACCTGCCGGGTTACGGCGGCGCCTGGATAGAGAACGGCTAGGAGCAAAGGTAAACTAACCAGCACACCCCCGCCTAACACCGCCATCGTCAGGTGCGGATGCATGTAGCTTTCGGCGCCGTCCCATGCCGTAGGCGATATCCACATCGCGGCAGCGATTCCCATCAACCACTGCAGCACTAATAAGCCGGCGAACATCCTGTCGATACGAACGTGCAGCCGCCGCATGTCAGCGTTGAAATTAAGCTGCGCAATATCTTCCAGCGATCGTTTGCTGCTGCGTGGCGTGGTTACAGAAGGAGTGTTCACAGTCGTTGCTTCTTTTTCGTGCTATTGGCGAGATGGTGGGCGAGGCGGTTCTTAACCGTCCGCAGGGTCTGGCAGGCATAGGCGACAACCAAACACGGGCGTCCCTTCCTGGCTGTTGTGGGCGGATGGGCTTTCAAACAGCACTTGCTGCAGACGCGACATTCCTGAACTGGCGCCTTCGTGACCGCGACTCGCCGTCAATCCGCCGTGAAAGAGCCGGTTACCTTGCGGGTCGAACACGATGACCGCACCGCTGTTCGAGGCGCCAAGCTGCGATGTCCACAGCCCGCCTTCGTCATACACAAGTCTGGCTCCGGGCAGTTCCGCGGCGGCAGCAACGATGTCCGTCTGACGGAACTCCGCGGAATGTTTTGCCGGCACGCTGATCAGTACCACCAGCGCGGGAAGCTCGTCTGCCGAAACGGATGGAAGGTGCAAGACACGGGAGAGCTGTCGCGTGGATGCGCGTGTGCAGGGGCAGCGTGGGTGGATGCAGTACACCACCGTGGCACGATCTGGCGCCAGCGTGATTCCGGGCACATCCGGCCAGGAGGCGTTTTCTCCTGAGGCGTCTGGTTGTCCGGCGGCGCCCGTTCCGTACGAGACCATCGAAAACCAGACTGCCGCTGCCGCCACGCCCCATACGGCAACAGAACCGAACACTTGCCAACGCACTATCTATCATCCCTTTTCAGGATTCTGAACCGTAATCATTTCGCTTCTTAATCAGGTGTCCACGCATTGAAACTGGTGGAAAACCGGAAATCTGCATCCATCATGTTGCCTTTACGAAACACTAGAACACGCACGTGGTTGACCGGCCGCATCGTGGGAGGTTTACGGATGCCCGCACGTGTGAAATACGGGGTTTAACGAATAAGCAGCCTAGACAGCGAATTGCACCACATGAATGACTTCTGGTTGCCGTAATCCGGGGGAGACCGCTTCGACGTTGCGCCCAACGGGTTAGACGCTTTAGACCGTGGCCCTGTGCTGGTATAATGGCGGTTAGCCCGCGTCCTGCCCCGCCCTTTAACACCGTTGTGTGTCTATGGCCACTGATTCTGTAAAAACCGAAGTTGGTAATTACTTCATCTCCAACTATCCGCCCTTCTCCCAGTGGAAGGCGGAGCAAGTGGAAGAGGTGCAGAAGGCGCTTCATTCGCCGCCGCTGGCCGATACACCATTAGGGTTGTACCTGCACATTCCGTTCTGCCGGAAACGCTGCAAATTCTGCTACTTCAAGGTCTTCACCGACAACAAAGCCAGCGACATTGAAACCTATGTGCAGGCGCTGTCGCGAGAGATTGAACTGGTCAGCCAGGCAGAGATCATGGGCGGCCGCCCGTTCCGCTTCGTTTACTTTGGCGGTGGAACACCCAGCTTTTTAAGTGCACGGCAGCTCACATCGCTGGTGGACCGCCTGCGGGCCAATATCAACTGGGATCAGGCGGAAGAAGTTACCTTTGAATGCGAGCCGGGCACGCTCTCGGAGCCGAAGGTGCATACGCTGAAGGAGCTGGGCGTCACGCGGTTGAGCCTGGGCGTCGAAAACTTCAGCGATGAGATCCTTGCCGAAAATGGCCGCGCGCATCTGTCGGGCGAAATTCACAAGGCGTGGCAGTGGATTCAGGACGCTGACTTCTACAACGTCAACATCGACCTCATCTCCGGCATGGTGGGCGAGACCTGGGATAACTGGAAAGACAACATCAAACGCACGATCGATCTTTCGCCCGAAAGCGTGACGATCTACCAGATGGAACTGCCCTACAACACAGTTTATTCCAAAGACATCAAGGGCAATCAGATCGAAATACCCGTCGCCGACTGGCCCACCAAACGCGACTGGGTGAATTACGCCTACGATGAACTTCAGGCAGCGGGTTACAGCGTTTCCAGTGCATACACGCTGGTGAAGAACCCGGAAAAGGTCAGCTTCAGCTATCGTGACAACCTCTGGAAAGGTTCCGATCTACTGGCGACGGGTATCGCCAGCTTCGGCCACGCCAGCGGTGTTCACTACCAGAACCTGCCGGAGTGGGACGACTATATCAACACCGTGCTGGAAGAAAACAAACTGCCCGTCGGCCGCGCGATGCGGCCTACACCGCACCAGTTGCTGATCCGTGAGATGATCCTGAATCTCAAACGCGGCTATCTAGACGCCGGTTACTTCCGCGATAAGTTCAACGTGGAAATTCTGGAGCAGTGGCGCGAAGAGTGGGACACGCACGTAACGAACGGGATGTTAACCATCGACGGTGATCGCATCGAACTGACCCGCCAGGGCCTGTTGCGTGCGGATTCGTTGCTGCCGCCGTTCTTTGAAGAGGAACACCAGGGGATCCGCTACACATGAGCCAGCCTCTTACGTTTGCAATGGGCGAGTTTGAGGCCGAATTTCCCGTGGACCGTCAGTACGCCCGGAATCACATGTGGGCGCAGTTTCAGCACGATGACGCTGGCGGCTTGAAGACGTACCGCTTCGGTTTTACCGCTTACGCTGTGCGGTTGCTGCAAGATGTTTATTTCCTGGAATGGGGCATCGACGGGGGCACCGAGATCAAACCGCAACAGGAAATTGGCGCCATCGAAAGCAAGAAGGCGGAAAGTGACTTGTACGCCCCCATCCACGGGCGACTGGCAACCTTCAACGACGCCTTGCTTAGCGACCCTTCGGCAATCAACGTAGACAAATACGGCAGTGGCTGGCTGTTTGAAGTCGCTGGGATTCAACTTCAGGACGACGGCGCACCGTTGTTAACTCCGCAGCAATATATTGAGCATCTGGACGACGTGTGGGCAGTGACCCAACGGGCGATCAAAGGGCAGATGAACGCATAGCCCGCCGCATTTTTCCGCCAGAGAGAAACGCCGCCACCCGCGGCAACTGGATAAAGCATCATGGCAAACCGAATCGCAGTGGTTGTTTCGCAGTCGCAGAGCCAGAACCCGGCCAAACGCGACCTGGAAGAAGAAATCGTTGCCGCGTTGTTGATGGAAAACGGCATCGACGTCACCATCATTCCGCACCTGTACGACCTGACGGCGGACAGCACCGGCATGGTCGCACTGCAAGGCGTGCGCGGCCATCTGGTGGTGCTCTCGTGGCTGTTTCCGCGTGCGGCGCACTGGATTCTGGACCGCAATGGTGTGGATGGCAAAGAAGGTCACACGCTACTGGCGACCGGCGACGATGACGAAGACGAACTGGAAGATCAGCTTGAAGATGAAGACGATGGCAAGCTCCGCGTGATCGACGATCGGAACTTAGCCAACCGTTTCATCTACTGCCTGGATCTGCGTGGCGATAACAATCCGCAGACCTTCATCAACGAAATCAAACGCATTGCCAAAGAACAGACCACCGAAGTGGTGGACCTGATGGGCTGGATCGGCGGTTCGCCCGCGCCCCAGCAGCAGGAACGTTTCTTACAGCCCGCCAACGATACCCACATCGGCGCGGGCAACAACGGCGACAAGGCACCTGAACCAGCAGCACCCGCGACGCCCACGGTGGACGAAGATGGCAACCGGCAGCCGGTGCGGATCGAAGACAAGGCGCCGCGGCGGTGGTATCCGGTGATTGATTTCGCGCGGTGCACCAATTGTATGGAGTGCATCGACTTCTGCCTGTTTGGTGTCTACGGCGTGGACGATGCGGAAACCATCCTGGTGGAACAGCCGGACAACTGCCGCAAAGGCTGCCCGGCTTGCAGTCGCGTGTGCCCGGAGAACGCCATCATGTTCCCGCAGCATAAGACGCCCGCCATTGCCGGTTCGCCCGAAGTCGCAGGCGGTCTGAAGATTGACCTCTCGCAACTGTTCGGCGCCCCTGCCCCGGATGAAGACGCTGCCGACATCGCCGCCCGCGAACGCGATGAGCAACTACTGCTAGCAGGCCGCGAAGCGGTCGGTAAAACCGTTGGCATGCCGCGCCGTCAGACAGAGGCAGCGGGGCCAAACGACGAGTTGGACGACCTGCTTGATGAGCTGGACGATCTGGATATTTAGAGCCCGTCGCACCGGCAACGGTTCTTGTCCGCAACTTCTCACGCGGCGTACGAAAATTCCGCAGGATTTTGCTGCATAATTATCGCGAACACCGCGTTTACAGGGGCAAGCGGCACGGAAACATCTATTGGTTAGCCGGTATGATTTTGATACCGTACTAACCATGCCAGCCAAGTGGTGAAGGCGGCTTCGTCCGTGTACGCGAGCCTTATCTTTGCGACAGCTTGCGGCGCCCTACGGAGGGTGTTTCGCAGCTTTCACCACTATGTAAATGAATTACGGCCGGCCCGGTTTAACAGCCGGTACGTCGAAGCCAGGCAACTCGAAGGAGCCGCGAAATGACTGGTCCAGCCTCACATGAAGTCCCCGTGCATATCCGTTGGATGATTCGCCGCGATATGCCGGAAGTGCTGGAAGCTGAAACTGCAAGTTTTGAATTCCCCTGGTCCGAAGAGGACTTTATCCGTTGCCTGCGTCAGCGCAATTGCATCGGCATGGTCGCAGAGCACGAAGACCGCGTCGTCGGCTTCATGATCTACGAGCTACATAAGAACCAGCTGCACATCCTGAACTTCGCCGTGGCGCCGGAACTACGCCGGCATCACATCGGGCAGCAGATGGTCGCCAAACTCATCAGTAAGCTTTCGCCGCAGCGGCGGAATAAGATTCTGCTGGAAGTCCGCGAAACCAATCTGGCCGCGCAGGTCTTCTTCCGGCAGGCAGGTTTCCGCGCTGTCACCGTGCTGCGTGATTTTTACGACGATACGACCGAAGACGCGTATCTGATGCAGTACCGGTACAAGGCGCCCGCCACCGAGTCGATGCCTGTAAACCGCATCGCCCGTCTGGCAGGCTAAGCCGGCTATCGCTGTCTGATTGCGTGCGGCTAATGGTCGTCGCCGCCGCCACCGCCACCTGCTGCATTCGCGCGGTGGATCGGGATGGCAAGCGCGTATAAGAGAATCACGGCGCCGGTCGAAAGCATCGTCCAAGGCGCCCATTCTGGCACCACGATTTCGGCGGGAGCCGGCTCGGCGGACATAAAGGCGAATTGCTCGTTCGCCTGCTCCACCTTCTTTTTGTGCAGGATGGCTTTATCAACGGCCAGCGACTCGACGCCTAGCACAACAAGCACCACACCCAGTGCGATGGCTAACCAGCGGAACATGACGCTTCCTTTCTGCGTGTCGCCGTTGCCCGGTTGCTGCACCTGACGCGAAGTGGACAGAATGCACGCTGCACCGGAAGGGAAATTCGGGCGGTTTTTCAAGAGAGTTTCCGCCACTATTCTTCTATCGGTGTTCTGCACGCTGAAGTGGAAGAAGCCGCCTTTGCATGGAATATCGGGACTGAAGCGGACAATTGCTCTGATTGCGTTCAGCGTAGCCGCCCGCGCATGTCTTTCGTCTTGATTTACCGTTACAGTTGGCCTATGACTGTAGATCCCCGCCGCTAGCTCACCCTTACACGCTTCGCTTTCATCAGCCTGCTCTGATAGAATGTGATGTCCGGCCACTTCCTACGTTGCATGACGCGGCGTCCCACCACAACTTGCCAGAAGATCAAGTCTGATGAAGGCTTTTGCACTTTCACTCTTTGCGGTCTTGTATGTGTTACTGCTGTGCGCATCCACTCCGCAGATGCTTCACGCGGCGCCCCAGGATCGCGAAGCCGTTTTTCAGAAGCAAGTGGCGCCTCTGCTGAAAAAGCACTGCGTGCAGTGCCATAATGCGGACGATTCCGAAGGTGAATTTGATCTCACGCAATACGCCACCGCTTCAAAAATTGTCGAGGGTCGCAACAAGTGGCTGCGGGCGGCTTCCAACATTCAACATCAGGTAATGCCACCCGATGGCGAGCCACAGCTTTCCAAGGATCAGCGGGAATTCCTTAGTGCCTGGATCCGTGAGGCTGCGAACGATATCGATTGCAGCGGCGGCGGGAATCCGGGGCAGGTGACCATCCGCCGGTTGAACCGCAACGAATACCGTAACACCGTTCGCGACCTGGTCGGCGTTGACTACGAACCCGCCGAAGATTTCCCCGCGGACGATGTCGGCTATGGTTTCGACAACATCGGCGATGTGCTCTCGTTGCCGCCATTGCTGATGGAAAAGTACATGAAGGCGGCGCAGGAAATCTCTGAGCAGGCGATCCAGCTCAACCAGCCTGCCGGCGAAGTGAACAAACGGCAGCTTGCCGGCTATATGCAGGCCAGTGGTGGCAGCAGCCGCGTGGGCCTGGCAGACCGCGTGCTGACGACCTCGGGAGAGATGTGGTTTGAATATCCGTTTCCCCACGATGGCGAGTATAAGTTCCGCGTCCGTGCATACGCCGACCAGGCCGGAGACGAACCCGCCAAGATGACGCTGCGCGTCGATGGCAAAGATATGCAGACCATCGACGTGAAAGCCGTCGAGGACAAGCCCGGCATTTACGACGCCCGTTTCCGGGTAAGCAGTGGCCGGCGTAAGCTTGCCATCGCCTTTATCAACGACTTCTACGACCCGAATAACAGCAACCGGAGCCGCCGCGACCGTAACTTGTATGCAAGCTGGGTAGAGATTTACGGACCTGTTGATTTTAAGCCGGAACCGAAGAGCGCTTCGCACCGCAACATTATCTTTGTCACGCCCACCCGCAGCCTGCCCGCCGCAGACGCTGCACGCAAAGTGCTGATGCGGCTGATGAGTCTGGCCTATCGCCGTCCCGCGGCGAAGGATGAAGTTGATCGCCTGATGAAAATCTGGCAGCAGGTGTACACGCGTGAGAAAAGCTACGAGAAGGCCGTGCAGGTTGCGATGTCCGCCCTGCTGGTTTCGCCTCATTTCCTGTTCAAAGTTGAACAGCCTGCTCCTGCGGGCAAGATCCGCAAACTGAACGATTACGAACTGGCAAGCTCGCTTTCGTACTTCCTGTGGAGCAGCATGCCGGACCGCGAACTGATTGACACGGCCTGGACCGGCGGGCTGCAGAACGACGCTACGCTGGAAAAACAGGTCCGGCGGATGTTGAAGAACCCACGCGTGTTTGCACTGGTGCGGAACTTCGCCGCCCAATGGCTGCAGCTGCGGCTGCTAGAAGAAGTTACGCCCGATGGCAAACGCTTTCCGCACTTCACGCCAGAGCTACGCGCCGCGATGAAACGCGAGACGGAGCTGTTTGTCTCGTCCATCATCGCTGAAGATCGCAACGTGCTGGATCTGCTTAGGGCGGATTATACGTTTGTGAATCAGGAACTGGCGGAACATTACGGCATGCAGAGTGTTAAAGGTAAAGAGTTCCGCAAGGTCTCAACAGAAACCGCCGGCCGTGGCGGATTGTTAACGCAGGCCAGTATTCTGACGGTCACCAGCGACGCTACCCGTACTTCGCCCGTAAAACGCGGCAAGTGGATACTAGATAACCTGCTTAACGACCCACCACCTCCACCGGCGCCCGATGTGCCGCCCCTGGAGAATCAGGAAGAACTGAAGGGAACACTGCGGCAGCGGATGGAGCAACACCGGGCCGATCCGGGTTGTGCATCGTGCCACCGCCGGATGGACCCTCTGGGGTTCGCCCTGGAGCACTTTGACGCAACAGGTCGTTACCGGCAAAAAGACGGCGGCGATGAGATTGATGCTTCGGGCGAGTTGCCCGGCGGCGCAAAGTTTGATGGCGCCAACGAATTGAAGAAGGTGCTGGCAACCACTTACGCCGACCGCTTCGTGCGGTGCCTAGCCGAGAAGCTACTTACTTACGCCCTGGGCAGGGGGCTAAAGTATTACGATAAATGCGCCGTGGATCAGATCGTTGCGGAAGCGGCGGACAACGGCAATACTTTTTCCGCGATGGTTCTGGCAGTGGTGCGCAGCGTGCCATTCAGCCAGCGTAAAGGTGAGTAACCTCGCGGTACGATATAATTGATAGATGGGTCTGTTTTACAGTTTTCCAGTCATTGCAGGAGCTTGATGATGTCTCGCACCACCCTTTCACGCCGCACTGTCCTCCGCGGTTTAGGCGCCGCGATGAGTCTGCCTCTGCTCGAAGCGATGCAGCCAGCAGCCCGCGCCGCAGCCAGCGAAAAAGCCCCCACGCGTATGGCCTTTTTGTACGTGCCCAACGGCATGCACATGCCCGACTGGACGCCCGAAGGAGAAGGCAAAGATTTCAAGCTGGGTTCTATTCTCAAGCCGCTGGAAGCCCATAAAGAATATATGACCGTGCTCAGCGGGCTAACGCTTAACGGCGCCCGTTCTCTGGGAGACGGCGGCGGCGACCACGCCCGCAGTGTGGCGGCCTATCTGACGGGCGCCCACCCGAAGAAGACCAACGGCGCCGATATTAAGAACGGCCCTTCGATTGACCAGTTCGCCGCCAACGTCATTGGTAAGCAGACGCGGCTGCCGTCATTGGAACTTGGCACCGAGCGCAGCGCGCAGGCGGGCCGTTGCGATTCCGGTTACAGCTGTGCTTACACATCGAACATGTCGTGGCGTACGGCGACTTCGCCCATGGCCAAAGAGGCGAATCCCGCAGCCGTGTTCGACCGTCTGTTTGGCAATCAGAAGAAAGACCAGCAGGCAGCCAACCGCGCCAAACGAGATCGCTATAACAAAAGCATTCTCGACTTCGTCAGCGAAGATGCCGGCGACCTGCGCCGCAAACTGGGCGTTGCGGATCAGCAGAAGCTGGATGAGTATCTGTACGCTGTCCGCCAGATCGAACGACGCATCGAAACCGAAGACAGACTACGTGGCGGCGAAGACACCACGCCGGACTACCCGCGTCCCGAAGGCGTGCCACGCGAGTACGAAGAACACGTCAAGGTGATGTTCGATCTGATGTCGCTTGCGATGCTGACGGACAGCACACGGATCATCACGTTCATGTACGCCAATGCGGGCAGTAACCGTACGTATAAGAACGTCGGTGTTTCCGAAGGCCATCATGGTTTGTCGCATCATGGCAACAACCGCAGCAAGCAGGAGAAGATCAGCACGATCAATCAGTACCACGTATCGCTGCTGAACTACTTCATCGAGCGGCTCAAGAACACGCAGGAGAACGGCAGACCACTGCTGGATAACTGCATGGTGATGTACGGCAGTGGTATCGGCGACGGCAACCGCCACAACCACCATGATCTGCCCATCGCACTGCTCGGCAAAGGCGGCGGGCTGACCGGCAATCAGCATCGGAGTTACCGCAGAGACACGCCGCTGACCAATCTCTACGTCTCCATGCTCCGTCGCATCGGCGCACCAACAGATCGCTTCGGCGACAGCGATGGTGAACTGCAAGGGCTTGGTTAAGCTCCTCGATCCTCACCAGGCAGATCGCACGGCGCAGCTATCTAGTTGCGCCGCTGCGTCTCTATTTTGGGCTTCGGAACGAAAATGCAAAACCGGCGCGAATCACTCGCTACCATGCTGCTGCTGGGCCTTGTTGGACCAGCCGCACTGAAAGCTGGGCAGAAGGCGCCCAAGCACATTCTTTTGCGATCGTCGTGGCAGACGGTCAACATCGGCGACATCGCTCACACACCGGGCGTATTGCGGATTCTTGAGCGCGAACTCCCCGGTGTTCAGGTAACGCTCTGGCCGTCGAAACTGGACAACGGTGTTGAAGAGATTCTCCGCAAGCGGTTTCCCAAGCTTAGAATTGCGGCGACGCGGGAAGCAGTTGTTGACGCATTCAAGCAATGCGACTTCCTGCTGCACGGATCGGGCCCCAGCTTCGTTGCGGAACGTGATGTCCGCCGTTGGTCTGTAGAGACGGGAAAGCCGTTTGGAATTTACGGTATCACGCTGCCTTCGAATAAACGGTCGGCAATGGCGCGTTCTGCGACGGGCAAGTTCCAGCAGACGATTGAACTTCTGAGCCAGGCCGCCTTCGTATTTTTCCGCGACTCCCGGTCGCTGGCGTTTGCGAAGCAATCGGGATGCAAAAGTCCCATCATGCAGTTTGGGCCAGATGGTGCTTTCGGGTGTGATCTTCGCGATGACGAGAAGGCCGGGAAGTTTCTGCGGGAGAATGATTTGCAGCCAGGAAAGTTCCTTTGCTGCATCCCCCGCCTTCGCTTTACGCCTTACTGGGTGTTGGCATCGAAGAAGCGTCCGTTTGACCGCGAGCGTGATAAATACAACCGGCAGAAGGCGCCGCAGGATCATCAGGTGCTGGTCGACGCGATTACGCAGGTCGTTAAACAGACCACCATGAAGGTGCTGCTCTGCCCCGAAGATCAGACACAGATGCAGGTCGGCAAACAGCACGTCTGGGACAAGTTGCCAGAGGATGTTTTAGAGCGTGTTGTCTGGAAGCCTACCTACTGGCTGACCGGCGAAGCGGTGAGCACGTATGTGCAAAGCGCCGGGTTGTTCGGTTTTGAAATGCATTCGCCGATCATGTGCATCGGGCATGGGGTTCCCGCCATCGTCTGCCGCTGGGCGGAACAAACCACCAAAGGCTTTATGTGGGAAGACATCGGCCTGGGTGACTGGCTGTTTGATATGGATGATCCACAGCAAGTACCAAAGATCGTGCCCGCCGTGCTGGAAATGGCGAACGATCCGGCCAAGGCGCGCAAGAAGGCAGAGCAAGCCCGTCAGCGGGTGCTGGAAATACAGGCCACCACAATGCAGATCCTTAACCGGCAACTGGCGGCCATCTGATTGCTGTGATCCAGGCAAAGAATTGCTGACAACTCCACTTGGCAAGAGTCATGGTGAGAGTATTATGGGCAGCGTAGGTTCTTTCCAAAGTACAAGTTCCCGCCACCATGCGTTGCTTCCATTCCAATACCATCCTAATTGCATTGCTGTTTGCGATGCTTATGGGTCCACTGCGGTGCGTGACGGCCGCGTTGGATTATGGGAGTTCACAGGAACAGCCTTTCGAAGAGAAGGAAGAGGCGGAGAAGGAACTGCTGGAGTCTCTGAAAGAGCTTCAGGAAGTCGTTGCTACGCACGACACGGTATACGGGTATCAGCTGTTAACCCGTTGCGAATGGCACGTTCTGGTCTTCCATTTTGACGACCTGACCCCCTGCGATCTACACGGCCCGCATCTCTCACGGGCGCCGCCAGTCCTGGCTTAGGGCATCTGATACTACGTGGCGAAACCTTCGCCGACGTCATCCGGTGCGCTCTTGTGCGAAGCATCAATCACGGATCTTCGCGCGACCATCTTCTGCATTCATCTAGCCCCTTACTGCCTCCCGCAGCTTGACGGTCAGGCTTCAGGTTCGGTCCGCCATTTGGTTGAACCGTCCGGAGTCAGCGTCTACCCCTGCGCGGCCGCAGTGCTTCTAACGAATTACTGAGAGAAAAATGAAACGATACGAATTGACGCAGTTGCTACGCCGGCGGCCGGCCACGACTGTTTTTGTGGTGGCAGCCGTTGCTGGCTTCTGCATGTTGTGGTCAACCTACTGCACAGCCCAATCACCCGTTACAGACGCAGTGCCCATCATGGCTGCGGCGCAGAACAGCGGAACGGAGCCAGACAAATCCCGCTCGTTGCCGACGCGTCCCGTCGGCTCGCGCATCTTCCGTGCTCTTGTTGAGCTGGAAGATACTGCTGAAATCGCCCCCGGCGATAAGGTGGACATCGCGTTTGTGTCGCTGGGGGATGAAGGTCCGGCAACGCATCGTATTATGCGAAACGTCACGGTGTTCTCTGTCGAGCCGCCGCCCAGATCCGCCGCCGATGACCGTCCCGCGGCTCCTGCGCCTGGCGAAGAAGATGCCTCCCTGGAAGAAGAAGAGCCACTGCCCATTCGCACGGTGGGCCTGATCGTAAACGGGCCGCAACTTGAAACACTACGCCTGGCAGCAGCGCAGGGGATGTTGCGGCTGCATGCTTCACTAGATTCCAAGGGCGGGATCTTCGCGCAGATCTGGGGTAACTTCACTTCCAACCTGTTTCAGCCGCTGCTGCTGTTCTTCTTCCTGGGGTTCGCGGCGCCGTTGTTGAAGGTGCCCTTTGAGTTTCCGAAAATCCTATACGAAAGCCTGACCATTTACCTGCTGCTGGCCATCGGCTGGCACGGCGGAGAGCTAATGGCCCAGCAGTCTTTTTCAGAACTGGCGATCGCGGGCGGTCTGGCCGTGGTTGGTTTTGGTGCAAACGCAATCATCGGCGTCTCGGCAGCCGGTTTTCTCAGGCGGTTCACACCACTACGGCGGATCGACGCGGTGACGGTCGGGGGCTTTTACGGATCGGACTCTGCAGGAACCTTTGTCACCTGCCTGGGTATTCTCGCGACGCTTGATATTCTGCATGACAGTTACATGCCGGTGATGCTGGCGATTATGGAAATCCCGGGCTGCCTGGTGGCGTTGTTCCTGGTGTCGCGATTGCGGCAGAACGGTATGGATCAGCACGGCAACATGCCCGGCGAACGCGGCTTTGATGAGAGCCTCGTGAAGAATCAGGATGAAGGCGCAACTTCGATCATCAGCGGCAAGCTTCTGCATGAAGTGCTGCTGAACCCGGGCCTGTTCCTGCTGTTCGGTGGCATCGTGGTGGGCTTTTTCAGCGGCCTTCAAGCCATTGAAGATCCACATGTCGTGGAAGGGCCGAACCATCTGTTCATTTTCATCTTCAAAGGTGCCTTGTGCCTGTTCCTGTTAGAAATGGGGATGACAGCCTGCAAACGGCTTGGCGACCTCAAGACCGCGGGATGGGGTTTCATCGCCTTCGGGCTGCTCGCGCCAAACGTCTTCGCCACATTTGGCATGCTTGCGATGCACGGCTATTCGTTGCTTCTGGGGCACGAGTTCTTTCTGGGAACGTACGCACTGTTCGCCGTGTTGTGCGGCGCCGCGTCGTACATTGCCGTCCCGGCTGTGCAGCGGCTGGCGATTCCGGAAGCCAGCCCCACGTTGCCCCTGGCAGCAGCTCTTGGGCTGACCTTCACGTGGAACGTAACGCTTGGCATTCCGATCTACATTGAAATTGCCAAACTGATCACGACGGTGGTTCCCGTGTCTTAACCAATCCGTGTTTGAAACGCCTCATGAGCAAACTAATGAGGCCAGTAGCATTCAACCAGATCCGCGGATACGATCTTGCGGTCGAAGTTTCATGTTATCCGGAAGGGTCCGGGTAACACGGTCGAGTTTTAGATGAGGCTTGGTTGAAGATGCTGGACGGTCTCCACGATATAGAATGGGATTCGCTAGAGCACGCGCAGGGAAGTGCAGCCGATGTGCCTGGCCTGTTGCAACAGCTGGTTTCCGAAGATGGCGACGAACAGGCAGAGGCGCTTGAGGAACTGTCCTACACCATCTGGGATATGGGTGAGGTCTATTCCGCCACGGCGCCAGCGGTCCCGTTTCTGTACGAGGCGTTGCAATTGGAACAGATGGAAATGAAAGAGAACCTGGCGACGCTCCTGGCGGGTATCGCGTGCGTTGCCGGTTCAACTTCCGCTGCGGACCCAGAACACGAGGGCGTGCTCAAGGCCGTTCACCAGGCGTCTTCAGCCGGGCTGCAGCAATTGCAACCTTATCTGCAAGCGTATGAAATGGAGCTACGCGAGCTGGTAGCCTCGGCTCTGGGAGACTACCCGGAACATGCCGCCTGGTCCTTGCCCGCCATTGAGCAAGCGTTACAGACCGAAACCAGCGAGAGCATCCGTGACACGCTGCTCAGCAGCAAAGAGAAGCTTTCCTAAGGGTCTGTCGCACTGTGTACTCAATGGTGCGTAAACAGCAAGGGCCGCGCGTCTTTATCCGCACGGCCCTTTGAAGGGAAGCGTTTACTACCGCAGATGGTTCGTTATTTCAGCGGCTGCATCTGCGTATAGGCGTGCGTCAGAGCATGCCGCATCGCCCAAGAGCGTGAAGTCGGACAACTGATGTGAGATGCACTCTCCAGCGACCGCTTGAGGGGCGCGGCGATGGAAGCGGGCATGTCGCTTTGCAGCAGTTCGTGCATCGTGCTGGTGTAGACTTTAGCACACTCAGCGTGATGACCATTGTTAAACAGCTTCGAGCCTGTCGCCACGGCGTGCTCAATCTTCTGCATCTTCTTCTCCACCGCACCGGTCTTGTCGGCCGGTGGCATCAGCACACTGTCGACCACATGAATCACACCGTTTGAGGCGTCGAGATCGGTCGCCAGAAGTTTGGCGCTGTTCACCATGGCGGCGCCGCCAGATACTGTGATCTCAACGGGCTGACCCTGAAGCGTGGCGGCTTTGCCTGCGGCCACAGCGGCGTCCGAGTACACGCGTCCGCTGACGACGTGATATTTCAGAATCGCAACAAGCTGCGATTTGTTTTCTGGCTTCAGCAGATTGGCGACAGTGCCTTCGGGCAGCTTCGCGAAGGCCGCGTCGTTTGGTGCGAAGACAGTCAGCGGGCCATCGCCGGTAAGGGCGTCTGCCAGACCAGCAGCTTTCGCGGCGGTTAGTAGAGTCTTAAATGTGCCGGCGGCATCAGCGGTTTCGACCAGGTTTTTGTCAGCAGGAAGCATCACGCTGTCGATCACGTGAATCACACCGTTTGAACACGCGATGTCCGCAGTGACGACTTGAGCCCCATCCACGGTTACGCCGTTCGACGCATCAATATCCACCCGCTGGCCGTTAAGCGTTACTGCGCCGGTGACCTTAGCGGCATCTGCTGCCATCACTTTGCCGGGTACGACATGGAAGGTAAGAATGCCTGCCAGCTTGCCCTTGTTTTCGGGCTTCAGTAAGGTTTCAACGGTTCCCTTCGGCAGCTTTGCGAAGGCGGCATCCGTCGGCGCGAACACCGTAAAGGGACCTTCGCCCTGCAACGCTTCAACCAGTCCGGCGGCCTTAACCGCAGCGGCCAGCGTCTTGAAATTTCCGTTCTTAACCGCTGTGGTGACGATGTCATCAGCGGCGGTCGCAGTGGTGGCGAAAAATGCAACCGCCAGGGTCGCAACGGCTGTGGTGATTGCTTTGCGATAAAGTTTCACGGGAACGCTCTCCAGTTTTTCGATGGGGGTGTGACGTCTGAAAGTGGACATGAATCCAACTTTCTCTTATCCATCACACTAGCGCAGCGCGAAGTTCCGGCAAGATTTACAAGCCACCTTTTCATCAGAAGACCACAAAAGGCGGAGCAGATTGCAGCAGGCTGGGCAAGCTACGACAGCTGTCTGCGGCTACTCAAGCCCTAAGGCGCCCGCCGGTGGTATCCTCACGCCGCCGACTCTTGATAGCCGGCTGTTAGGTAGGAAGCGTGGCTCCAGGGCCAGCGCAATGCCCACGTTGCCACGGCTTACATCGAAGGTGAAGCCGAACCGCACCAGCAGCGATTCGCCGATGTGCGTGAACAGAATGTTCTGCCCGATGTTGCCCGTCGGGCCAAAGTCGTAAGAGGCGCCGCCGCTGACGATCCACTTTTCGCTCATGCGGTAGCTAAGCGACGTGGAAAGAATATTACTGCTGATGGGGCCTTCAATAGAACGGTAGCCGACATACAGGTTGCCGATCTGTGGCCGGTTGATGCTTCCGCCCAGGCTGAAGGTCCGCAGTCCATCGGCGAACGGATCGAAGAAACCATCGGAGAGGACCGAGAACCGCTCGCCAATGTTCCAGCGGAAGTCGTAGTCGAGCATGCCGGCGACTGTGCCAAAATTATCGCGGTCTTCGTCTGGAAAAAGGGTTCCGCCGATATCTAGCTTGATGAAGTCAACCACGCGTTCTTCACCGGGCGCGCCGCGCCGCGTCTGCCAGCGCTGACGTACGTCAAAACGGGCATAGGCCAGATCGCCGGCAATCTCGGAACTGGCCGCGGTTACGTTGCCCTGCATGTTGGAACGGAAGGCGAAGAACCGCTCGTCAAACTTGGTAGGTATCGCGGCCGCGCCGCCGAAAGGTGTATCGAGAAACCGCCGCCGGAAGAATTCCTGCGCATCGTCGTCCAGCGGATCGTACAGTGGCAGATCGGTCAGGTTGGAATTGGAATCAGCGTAAGCCAGTTCACTTTCAAACGTCACTTTGTGCGCTAGACCGTTCAAATTGAACAGCGGGCTTTGTACGGAAGGATCAGCCGCCCACATCGACATCGAACCACGTACGCCGCCTTGTGCAAACGCACGGAACTGATCGTCGCCCATCAGGTCGTTTTCGTAAAAGCTGATGTCGCCCAGGATGAACGGCGTGATCTTCACCGGGTGAAGATAAATCGGCAGATCCAGTTCGTGACGTGTTCCTGCCACCAGGCCGCCTTGATCCCGCTCCCAAGCAAGCGGCGTTGTCCGGGCTGCCTCGCCCGGATCGTCCGGCGTCGATGCGGTCTGCAGATCGGCATATCCAGCGCGCGTGTGCGAGAACCAGGTTAGTTTGTCAAAAAGCAGCGGGATGCCCAGACCATAATGATCCACGCGTGGCAACCAGTTGGTGCTGGTGACAAAGTCGTTCACGCGGACATCGAAATTCGCACTTAGCGTCTGATCGTCGAGGTAGTATTTCAGTTCCAGGCCGGTGGTCTGATCTTTCTGTTCATCCCACTCGGATTCGAAATACTGCTCCAGGAAGTTGCGGTCGCTGATGAAGCCAAGTTCCGCCGATACCTGCAGCCCGTTAGTCATACGCTGCCGGTGGCGGGCGAAGATTCTACCGCGGAACTCTTCTTCCGGCGTCAATGCCCGGCGGTCGGCGCCCAGGTTATCCAGGCCCGTGTCATAAATTCCCCACAGGTCAACCGTGCCGCTGGCAGGACCCTCAAACGAGGCAAAGCTGTCAGAGACGTAGTCGAATTTGGTGCCAGCCGCCGGCCCGCGTTCGCTGAGGTAGCCAAGCGTTAGTTCCCAGTTTGTCTTGGGAATGGGCTGTCTGACGCCGAGCAGCTGGTACATGTCGAAGTCGGCCAGAATCTGCTGGCCGAACACGTTGTCGTTGCGAAGCGTCAGACTTTCGATGTAGTACGTTGGCTTATTCAGATCCGTTGCCAGCACTGGCCAATACAGTACGGGTACGCCGCCAACGTACAGGTAGTTGTTGTTGCTTGTCGCGGCCAGCTCATGCTCAACGGCAATGTCGCCCGTTTCAGGATCGATGGCGGGCACGCCGGTAAATGCATCGTACTGGGGACGCTGAATGTCTGTGAACTCGATCGTGTCAGACTGCAGCCAGTACTGTGGCACACCCAGCCGGCTGCTGGTGATGGCGCCGCCCTGCGCGAGAAACGTCTGCTCGTTCACCTGTTGCAACACGTCCGCTTTCAGCCGCACAAGGCCCTGGTATCCTGGCGCCGGGGTTAACACTTCGGCGTTCAGCACCACGCCATACCGGCCGGCGACGTTGTAGTACATCCGCTCTGCGTAGATGACGCGGTCGCCTTGCCGGAAGACGATGTTGCCTTCCATGTAGAATTCCAGCGGCAATTCGCTGGGTTGCAGGTTCTCTCCATCTTTCAGCGCGCCTGCGAGTCCGGCGGTCCAGATGACAACGCGGTCGGTTTCAAAGTCAACCTTACCCGTCTCGGCCACACCTTCCACAACGACACGCACGCCGGTGTTAATCACCGCAGCCTGTTCGCCTGTTTCCGGATCGAGCACCGTCCGGCCCTGCACGCGGACATTGCTCCGCGGACGGACGATGATCCTCCGCGGTGCGGCCTGTGCCGGCGGAAGTGTGACGCTTGGCGCCGGTGGTGCGAAGGTGCTTCCCGGTGTAACGGGCGGTTGCACCGGCGGCGCGCCAGGGACGCCTGGCGCCGTGAACTGCGCGGGGCGGACTTGTGTATCGGTATGCACACTGCCGTGGCGGCCATCGCTGTGACCCGGCGCGGCGATGGTGGTCATTGCCCGCAGCGACTGTTCACGCTGTTGCGAGGCGCGCTGGAAGATGGCCGGCAGCGGTGTGGGGACGGGGCTTTCGGTAGCCGTCTGGACGCGCACCGCCTGCGTTGTATGCAGCCGGCCGATCCATTGTTTGTCGCGGATGGTGCTAGCGGCCCGGCCGCTGATGCGATGGGCCTGGCCCTGATGTCTGGTTTCGACAACGACGCCGTTTTCCAGATAGCAGATGACTTTGCTGGGTTCACGGCTCCCTGCTTCGCTGCGATGCACCCAGATGACGGCTTCCTGCGCACGCCCCTTAACAGGGCCTTGCGTCACCACGCAATCGCCTTGCAGGCGCCAGACTTCAAACTGTCCCTGCTGCCAGCGGCTTGCCTGCCGCGCTTGAATATCGATGCCATATTCAACCGGCGCCAGCGGCAACTGCACCGCGGCAGGCGCCTGTGCAACTGCTTTACCTGTGACGGAAACAGCAAACGCAAACGCGCAGCACCCCGCCAGCAACGCAGCACACGGCGTTAATAGCCACGTTCTACCGCGGGAACGCTTCTTACGGTGATGTCGGAAAGCGGATAACAGCGGAGGCATCCTTGCCTGCTGGCGAAAGTTCCAACCCGCAGCGGCAACGGGAACGGTGAAAAGTAGCCGCACTCAAAAACACCCGCCACAACCGTGACAGATTCGCGCGGAGTATAGAAACAGCACTAGGCGAACGCAAGACGAAAACACCACGTCATGCAAGCGGGTGGCAGCATGCAAACTGCTAGTGCTCTGAAGTGCTGCGATAGCGGAAACTACCGGCAGTTACCGTGAACTTTCCACCGCAAACTGCCGGTCATCATTTCCCGGCGCCACCGGGCACCGCCATAAATCCGCCGCCGAAGCCTCCACCGCCAAAACCGCCGCCGCCGAGGCCCCCATTGCCTTCGAAGTCGTATCCAAACGGGGACTCGTGCTGGTCGCCGTTTTCGACGCGATCAATCACGGAGCGGATCTCTTTGTGGTTGGCGGCGGTCTGCTGGATGATGAGCACGGAATGTGAGATGACAGTCTGTTGTTGCGCCGGCGCCTGCTTCTTGCCTTGGCTGTTCTGTTTCACGTTAATGACTTCAGGTGCGGAAGCCACTAAGCGGATTTTGCCAGCCGCGTCTGCGCGGTCCTTAGACTGCCAGCTTTCTGGACTGACGATTTCTGGCAGCAGCCGGGTCAGGTCCAGAGCGACGTTGGTGTAAGTGCGGTAGTAGACGGTGGTGATTTTGTTGGGATCGTCCTCCTCGCGTTTGCGTGGTTTGGACTCCCGCAGCGCCGTCCGGTAGGTTTCCAGCAGTTGCAACACGTCCGCATGCAGACGTTCTTCTTGCGTGATGACCATCACGCCGGGCAGCCCGAAATCGATACTCCCCGGCCCGCCAACATCATCCCACGACTCTGGCGCGGTTTGCGACGTGATGGCGTCTGACAATGCAGTCGACTCGGCATCGTCACGGCAGAGATCACGGACATCGTAGACGGCCGTGATGAGCGATTCCTCTGCTTCTTCGGCGGTCGTAATCCACAGCACGCCGTCGCGGAGGATGTAGGTTAAATCCAGTTCCAGCAGCATCGCGCGGATGACGGTCTTCAGTTTGCGGTCATTCAGTTTCAGGGAAATAGGCTCGCGTTGACGGACGTTGGCCACTCGCAGAGCATTGGCGTCGAGCCGGATATCCGCCTTGGCGGCGGCGCCGAGTTGCGCAACGGCTGCGGCTAATGGCGTTTCTTCGAAGTCGACGCTGACATTCTGATGGAGCTTCTCACGCAGCGACACATGCGATGCCGGATCGTTCACAAAGGTCTGCCGGGCGTGTTTCCGCAACGCGGCCAGAAAACCTTGCACATCGCGTTGTGCGCGGCGGTTCTGCCGGACAAAAAGAACATCGCCCAGCGTGTTGATGGCGCCGGCGCCGCCCACATTCTCCCAGGTGTCGCTACTGATGGAAACGACGATCAGATCCATCAATCCATCCGTCTCGTAACCAGCATCAAGTAGATCGCCTACGTTGTAAGGCAGTGTGACCGCCTTATCGTTCGTTACTTCGGGCGTGCTGATCGTCAGGATGTTGTCTTCGAAGTACCAGGACAGCCCCAGATCGCGCAACCGGTTGAGCAGCAGATAAACGGGCTCATTATTCAAGCGGTCGGAAACAGGTTCCGCGGCTGAAATACCTGCATCGGAAAGGGCGCCGGTATCTAGCAGCACGGCCAGCTTCTGACTCGTCTTCAGCCAGGCGACCACTTCGCGCAAAGAAGAGTTTGAAAAGTCCTGGGTCGCCTTCGTCGCCAGCGCCTTGGGCATCGTAACCGACGGATCAACCGTTTTGGGCAGATCAGCGATCACAGGAATTTTGGGCGCCCCGTTGTCTTT
Organism: Pirellulaceae bacterium; assembly: GCA_965233625.1. Classification (GTDB taxonomy): domain Bacteria; phylum Planctomycetota; class Planctomycetia; order Pirellulales; family Pirellulaceae. Next base: position 2,648,477 of record OZ247499.1, on the reverse strand, counting down.
GTCAGGCTTCGGTTGTGCGATGGCAGTAGCAGTCGTCGTTGCAATCAGAAGTAGTGAGAAAACGATGCGGACACTCATTGCGGAACCTCCCCGGTAGATACCCCTAAATGTAAGTATAGCCCAACGGGCTGACCTGTGGTTTCCGCCCGTCGTATCCGTAAAGTCGCATGTGGATAGACGAATTTGCGATCAATTCGGCGTGAATTTGCTTGGACTCCTGGCTGAAACTCAGTAATCTGCATACAGCATCATTTACTCTTCTTCTCTCTGGAGTATCCCGAATGAGCGTTTCTTCTTTCAGACGGCGTGGTTTTACGTTGGTCGAACTCCTGGTTGTGATTGCGATCATTGGCGTTCTTGTCGCGTTGTTGCTTCCCGCAGTGCAAGCCGCAAGAGAAGCGGCGCGGCGGATGTCTTGTTCCAACAACCTTAAACAACTTGGGTTGGGGCTTCACAACCACCACGACACCTACAACGAATTTCCGATGGGCGCCAATAACTACCGCGAGGCGTGGCCTTCAAACGGCACCAACTGGCGGGCGTTTATTCTGCCGTTTTTAGAGCAGAGCAACATTACCGACAATTTGTCACTGGATGACACGTCGTACTTTATGGCGGGCGGCGCCGCGGGTGGCAATGCTTTGAACGGTGTAGACGTGCTGCGGAACCTTGTTGTTGATGTGTATCGCTGTCCGTCAACCACCCTTGATGAGATAGGCGGCCATAACAATACGCAAGCCATGAACGCTACCTACGCCGGCAATCAAGGTGCTGCCCGTCCGATTCCCGGCACCAATCCAGATCTGGGCACCCGCGACTGCGGTCATGGCTGGTCGTGCGACAACGGTATACTGTTCCCGAATGACGCAATCGACTTTGCGGCGATTACCGATGGCACCAGCAATACAATCGCCGTGGCGGAACAGTCGGCGCTGGTGGATGGCCGGAATCTTACGGCCAACTACTACGGTGCGTGGTACGGCGCACGACACCCGCGCAATCTGAAAGATACAAGTTGCAGCGACCTCTGGCAGTCTGGCACCAGTTGCGTCCGCTTCGCGCCCAACTCGCAGATTATTCAGACCGGCGCCACGGATGCGATGTATCGCAACAACACGCACTGGAATTCGAATCATCCGGGCGGGATCATGGTCGCCCTGGCCGATGGCAGTGTGAGGTTCCCACCTGAAACCATCGACTTCAATACGCTGAAACGTCTGGCTTGCCGCTACGACGGACAACCGGTTGGCGACTATTGATGAAAACGCGGCACCAATCTGTTTGAGCAACATCCTGGCTCCACTTGGCGCCGGGATGACTATCGTTTTTCTACTGACTAGCGACACTGTATAGGCTGAAGATGCAAAGATTGAACTACCTTGTACTGCTCTGTTTTGTCACCGTGATGCTGTGCGGTTGCGGCGGGCCTGCCACCGGCGCCGTGGCGGGTACGGTTACCTTTGACGGCAAACCCTTTAGCGACGCCGCGGTGATCTTCCTGGATATGACGACCGGGCAGGGCGGCAATACGAACCTGAAGGATGACGGCTCGTTCCAGTTGCCAAAGCCTTTGCCTGTAGGCGATTACAAGGTGTATCTGGCGCCTAAGTTGAACGACGACAATTCATCCGCCGAGCCTGAGGCTGTTTCGATGAGCGGCGGCGGAGGTGTGCCCAGCCGCTACTGGAGTGAGTCTTCGACTGATATCACCAAGCAGGTTGTTGCTGGGGAAAACAGCTTCAAGATCGAAATCCCCGCGAAGTAACACGAACGTTGCTTCGCGTTCGACAGACTACGGTCGCGGGATGCCGGGCTGTGCCGGGTTGTTGAGATTGTCGATGGGCGTCTGCGCGATGGCGGCCTGGTAATCGGCCAGCGCGCTGAAGTAGTCCATCTTGGCTGCGATCAGTTCCAGTTCCGCGTCGGCGACGGCTTGCTCGAAAATGTTGAGCACGACAAGATCAATGTCGCCTGCTTCGTATTGAATGCCACCCAACCGGAGCGTTTCGCGTGCGAGCCGCAGATTGGCTTCGGATCTATCAATGCGGCCGGCAGCAGCGTTGAGCGCAGAGACTGCGTCCTGCACCATTGCCTTCACCTTGTCGATGACAAACTGCCGCTTGACGGCGATCTGCGCGAGTTTGCCGCGGACGCTGGTGATTTTACCGAACGCTTTGCGGCGCTGAACGGGCATCTCGCCGGTGAAGCCGAATTCAAGTTCAAACGGCTTTTTGTCGCCTTTTTTGGAGGAACGCTTGCCCACATCCTGCGACGCTTCCATGTGGTAGTCAATTCGAGGCAGCGTACCGTTCTCAGCTTCTGCCAGGTCCACTCTGGCGATGCGGGCCTGGAGGTTAAGGTCGACAATTTCCGGACGGATGGCGATGGCGTTCTCGATATCCATCGGCAGCCGGCTAAGGTCAGGCTGGATGATCGACGGGAATCCGCCGGGTAGCAGTTCGCTGGATGGTAGCTGCGGCATGCCCTGCGAGTCACGCAGGAACAGCGAAAGCTTGATGGCGGCCTTCTGGACTTTCCGTTCGGCCTCGATGATTTTGGCTTCGCGTTTGGCGATCAACCGCTGGTTGTAAATCCGGCTGATCGGCGCTTTGTCGCCTGCTTTGATGCCTTCTTCTATCTGTTCTTCACGTTCTTTGGCCAACGCCAACAGGCGGCGGTATGACAAGGTGGATTGACCCGCGGCGACCCATTCCCAGTATTGCCGCGATCCAAGGCGTACATATTCCAGATACTGAATCTGCACGGCTGCGTCCACGGCCTGGCGGGCAATGCCCGTGCGGGCGATCTCGGCCCGGCGGGCGTCGATCGCGCGATCCTTAAACAGCGGGACTGCAAAACCAGCGGAGAGTTCGCCGCCTTCGTCGCTGGCGCGTTCCTGGTACCACGGTTCGATATCGCCGCGGCCCAGTTTATAGCCAGCCTTCAGATATCCGCCGTTGAGCAAAGGCTGCTCGAGCTTGATGCCGTTACGGTAGTTGTCATAGAAGCCCAGCGGCTCTGCGATAGAAAAGGCTTTCACCTTCAGGTCGAAGGCGCCATCGGCGGACTGCCGTTTACCGTCTGCAATCTGCCGCTCGACCTGGGCCGAACGAAGCATGGGATAATGCTCACGCACTGATAGAACCACTTGCGTGAGTTGCAGGGGAGTGAGATCCGTCTGCGGGTCCTGCGTGGCTAAAGGCGCCTCGATAACCTCGACGCCGGGCGAAGCTAAGGGCATTGGCGCCGGGTTGCCCATCGGACGCGGCATGGGATTGCCCATCGGCGCGGGCAAGGGCTGCCGCAAGTCATCCGGGGCGGGCAACTCGCTGGCGCCAGGGGTTGTGCCCATCGGCGCCGGAGGTGGCTGGTTGTAGGCTGCCTGGGCAACGCCGTCTGCTACTGCGGGCAGTCGCCTTAGGCGTGGCCCCTGATAGGCGGCTTGTTGCGCATTCCGCGCGCGGGGATATTGCGGCGCGGGCACGCGTGCTGACGACTCTGGCGTTACATGGGCGGACGCTGTTTCTGAAAGTTGCAACAGCTCTTCGGTGCTGGCCACTGGTTGCGCTGTCTGACAGCCTGCTGTCAGCAGTAAGACAACCACGGAGGTGGCGACACCCATGTATGTTGAGCCGGTCATTTCGGTAGCTTTACTTTCTTTTTGTCTTTCGACTTATCTTCTGACTCGTCATCACTCTTGATGGCTGGCGGGAAGCCATTGAGTTGACGCCAGATTTCCCATCCAAGTGGCACCTGCCGCAGCAGCACCCATCCGTTGGCGCGGACGCCTTGTCGCAGTTGTGTATCCGAAGGCCAGCCCATCGGGTCGTCGGGTTTGACCTGAATCCGGAATTTACCTTTGCCGTCGTCTGTCGGGTCGATGGCAGCGACTTTGCCGCCAAAGGTTCCTGATGAAAACGAAGGCGCTCCCGCAAACTGAATGGCGGGCCAACCTTCAAACTGCAAACGCACCGGGTCTCCTTCGCGGATCAGCGGCATGTCGTTACCGGGCACCCATAGCTCGACGACGCGCTGTGTGGTGTCGGGCACGATCGTAAATAATGCGTCACCTTCTTTTATGGCTTGTCCACGTTCGTAAATGGGCAGTCTGAAGATGGTGCCAGCGCGTGGCGCCGTAATCTTAAGGCGTTCCAGTTCTGCAAGTTTAATGTTTACGCTTCGCCGTTCTTTGCTCAGCGTTGCGATCTGCCCCAGTGCGTCCTGCTTCATCGCGCGGGCATAATCGACCTTTGTCTTAGCGATCCGTTCTTTCTGAAGCCGTTCGTTCTTTTTGGCTTCCCATTCTTTGTTGAGGGCTTCAATCTTCAGGTGCAGTGAATTCAACTCGGAGGTGGCGACATCCAGTTCCTTCTTTAGTTTCTCCACCGTCAATGTGGATTTAATGCCTTTCGCAGCCAGTCCCGATTGCCGGTCGTAGTTCTGTTGCGCCTGGAGCTTTTTAGCTTCGTAGGCGGCGATGAGTTTCTTCTCTGCATCCAGTTTCGATTTCGCAGCCAGCACCAGTTCGTCCGCAGCGCTGACGGCGGCGACCTGAGCGGCTTGAAAGTCAACGATGTTCTGGTCGTATACCTCTGCTTTGGCTTCCAGGGTTGCAAGTTTCGCGTCCAGGTCAGTTTTCTGGCCTTGAAGCTGTCCGATCAGGTTGGCGGCGACGGGTTCGATCTCGAGGATGAAGTCGTCTTTTTCTACACGCATCCCTTCACGTAAGCCGTTGGCCACTTGCAAAACCACGCCTTTGGCGGGCGAAGTCACCGTCTGTTGTCGTTCCTGGGGTACATAGGCCACCACTTTGCCGGTGCCACGCGAAGTCTGTTGCCAAGGTGCAAACACCATCGCCAGGATGGAGAGCGCTAAAGCGACAAGCAGGAACTGAGCAAGCCTCCACGCAAAAAGGGAGGATTGCACCAGCTTCAAGGCCGGTAGACGTTCACGCGTTACGGTAGTGAGAGTGGTTGACATCTGATTCTCTTACCTGTCTATCGGATACGAACCGGAATAACCGTTAATGTTTACGCCATCTTCACGATCAATATGGCTGGATTAACCCGCAGCGGATGCGACAGGCGGCGAAAGCGAGATCTGCCGCTCGCAGGCTTCAAGCACTTCGTCGCGGTTGCTGGCAATGAGCACCGTCCAGCAGTCTTCCGCTGCTAGCCGTTGCATAATGTCTTGCACCGTGGCGTCTGCTAGCGAGTCAAAGGCGCCATCAATCACCAGCAGACGGGGCCGCGCGACGATCGCCCGCGCAATGCCCAGCCGAGCGGCTTGGCCACTCGTTAACGGGGCGCCGCCCGATTGCAGTTGCGTGGTCATGGCGTTGGGCAACTGGCTGACTTCTTCCAGCAATCCGACAAACTCCAGCGCGTCGCGGACATCGCTAGAGCGGATACTGGTGCGGTTAAGGTGGATATTCTCTTCCAGCGTCCCGTGGAAAATGCCGGGTGCTCCGGCCACGGCCAGATGTTCGCGGAGGGAGTCGGGCCGCAGTTCGCGGATGTCGATGCCGTCGAGCATTACACGCCCGCTGGATGGTTGACGGATGCCTGTGATCAGGTCAATCAGCGTCGTCTTGCCCGAACCGGCCAGGCCACGCAGCCCCACGATTTCACCCGGCTTCAGTTCCACGCTTAAACCTTTGACGGCGCTGCGCCCGAAGTACGAGTACGAAACATTCTCAACGGAAATGGCAGCCGGACCTGGTTCGCGCAGATGGTAAAGGCGGTTGTGCGTTTCTACTGGCAGGTCGAAGAGTTGCCCCAGCTTATCGGTGGAGGCAAGCAGGTCGTAGAACGTCTCCATATGCTTACCGATTTTGGCGAACGATCCGACAATCACCATCACAATCAGTTCCGCAGCCACCAGCTGGCCGAGGGTCAGTTCGCGGATAATCACCAGATAACCGCCCAGCCCCAGTAGCACCGTGGCAGCTACAGCTTGCAGACCCAGCGAGAAACCGATCTGACGGATCAGAATCATAAAGTGCTTGCGGCGTGCTTCCAGCCAGCTGACCGCCAGCAGGTCTGCCCGGTCCAGCGCAAACTGGGTGCCTGAGTTCATCTTGAAGGTCGATGGATTCTTTGCCAGTTCTTCCAGCCATTCGGCCACCGCATACTTCGCCTTCGACTCTTTCACAGCCGTCTTCACGGCGCCGTAACCCAGGCCGAACACGATGAAAGCGATGACAACCAGCAGCACCACGTCGAACCCAAGCAGAAACGGATGGTAGAACGCCAGCACCACCATGCCGATCAGGGTTTGAAGCACCAGTGCAATGCCATCCAGCAGCAGCGACGAAACCGCCTTCTGCACCGTGACCACGTCGAAGAATCGATTGACCATTTCCGGGCCGTTTTTATCGTCCAGCGCGCTCTGCCGGATACGTGGTAGCCGGTACGCCAGATCTTCGATCACGCGGACGAATAGCCGCCGCTGGAGGATTTCGACGATCAGCGTGATCATCAGCTTCATGGCGGCGCCGAACGCCAGGAACACAAACAGCAGGATCGAAAGCACCAGCACCGGCTGGAACACCTGGCCGAACTGCACAGAGTTCACCAGCGCTTCAACCGCCACAGGCGAAGCCAAGGCCAGCAGCCCGGCGACCAATGAGAACACCACCACAACCCACAAGTCGCCGCGTTCGGGCAGCATCAGGCGGAACAACCGCCGCATGGGCGGAATCGGTTTCTCTGGCGCATTGTCGATGTCCGCGCTGCAACTGAGAGCAGGCTGACCAATCGACCAGCGGGCTTCGCTAGTGCTGGATACCAGTCCCAGTTGCCGCCGCAATGATGACGCGGTGACCCAACGGTCCCTCTCATCGTCGGAGGTAATCACTTTGACCTTCCGCCCGTTGCTTGCCGTGGCGGTGATCCAGACGAGGCCGTCTTCGTGTTCAATGCAGGTGGCGACCGGCGTGCCGTTGCGGACAAACTTCATGGCTTCGTCGAAGGTTGCTTCGACAGAGCGGATCCGCAGGTTCAGTGTTTCTCCTACCTCTACCAGGCGCCGCGACCATGCAAGCCAGTCGTCACCAGGGATCGAGTTTGCCGCTTCACCCAGCGTCCGCAACGCCAGAACACTATCGAACGCAATATTTGCGGACTTCGAAAACCGTTCAAGCGTATTTAGAGCGTCCGTGTAGCGGCTATCGGAAGGTTGTCCAACAGGCGGCTGCGTCATTGATAAAAGATCCCGGCTAGGTAAACATGCACCCTCAATGTTTTAATATACGGCGACGGGAGGCAAACTATTTATAGAATTAAACCGCGCTCGCTTAGATAAAACGAAAGTGTCCCTAACCAGTCGAACGCATGCCTGCCGCAATCCCTTTAATCGTTAATCTTGTTAGATGCCGGATTTCCTCCACGGCTTCAACATTCTCTTCCGGCTGATTTAGCTGCTGCATGCGACGGATGAGCTCAATCTGCATCTGGTGCAGCGGGTCCAGAAACGGCCGCCGCACGCGGATGGACTCTTGCAGCCACGGGCTATCTTCCAGCAGGGCGCCCCGGCCCGTGATGGCTAGGATCACTCGACAGGACAGTTCGTACTCGGATTCAATCAGCGTTAAGATTTCGTGAACATCGTCCTGCCCTGCGGCCATCTGGGCGTAACTTCGGAAGATCTCCAGGCTTGCCTTACCCAGGGCGGACTCTGCGTTGCGGATCACTGACTGAAAAAACGGCCAGTTCTGATACATCTGCACCAGTTGCGATTTCACCGCATCATCTTGCAGGCAACTCTCCAATGCACTGCCAATGCCATACCAGGCGGGCAGCAGGCAGCGGGACTGCGTCCACGAGAACACCCACGGAATAGCCCGCAGGCTCGACAGGCCCTGGTCTCCTTTGCGCCGCGCCGGGCGGGAGCCGATGGGCAGCTGTTCAATCTCCACAATCGGCGTTGCCTTGCGGAAGAATGGCACGAAGCCGGGCAGTTCAATCAGCTGCCGGTATTTTTCGACCGAAACGGAGGCAAGCTCATTGAGCTGCGTGGTCCACTCGCCCGGATAATCGCGTTTCTCATCGGCGACGGCAATCGATGCCGCCATCAACTGTTCAATGCGGCGATAGCAGACGGCGGGATTGTCATAATAGTCCGCAATCACTTCGCCCTGCTCCGTCAACCGCAGCGAGCCGTTGAAGGCGCCAGGGGGCAGGTGATACACCAGGCGGTCCGCCGGTCCGCCGCCGCGACCTAAGGAACCACCGCGACCGTGGAAGAAGGTCAGATTCACACCTGCCTGGGCAGCGGTATCAAACAGCAGTTCCTGCGCGCGGTACGTGTTCCAGCAACTGGCCAAATAGCCGCCGTCTTTGGTGCTATCGGAATAGCCCAGCATCACCATCTGCCGGTTATCCTGCGCCGCGACGTACTCGCGGTAGGCGGGCACAGACAGAACCTGCGCCAATATCTGCGGGGCGTTCTCAAGGTCTTCAATCGTTTCAAATAGTGGCACGATGGGCAGCCGCGCATCTACGCCTGCCGCTTCACTTGCCATCTTCCAGAACCATTGCACCGTCATTACATCGCAGGCGTGGCTTGTCATGCTCATCACATGCCCGCCGAACGCTTGTGGGCCGCTCTGCTGGTAGACGGTGGCGATTAGCTGGAACAGCAGCAACGTCTCGCGGGTCTTCTCACTGAAGATTTCTTTGTCCGACGGAAACTTCGCATCCCAATGCTCAGTAATGGCGTCTAGTGTTTCGTCTTGCGATAGATCTTTGCCGGCGCCGAAATGAGCGAGCAACTCGCCAGCCACCTCGCTGTAAACGCGGGCGTCCTGCCGGATATCCAGCCGCGTCAGATGAAAGCCAAACACCCGGATCTGATCCAGCCAGATCAGAATATCGCGGCAATGCAGTTCGCCGCCGGTGGTCTGTTTCACCGCGGTGTAAATCGCTTTGACATCGTCATGCAACTCCATCGCGTTGCCATAGGCGCCGCTATTTGTCGCTGCGGTTGCTGTGCCCAGCCCGGCGGTCTGTTTCAGTCGCCAGCCGATGATCCGCAGCCAACGGCGGAAAGGCTCGTCCGGGGCGATGTCTTGAAGCTGATCTTCCGTTCCGGGCCATCGTTTGATCGCAGCGGAGGTTTTCTCAATCAGCTCTGGTGCAATTTCAACCTGCCTGGTGGAAAGACTCAGCAGCCGCACCAGCTGGTGGCAGGAATTCTGATGCAGCGTCAGTGCTGCATCACGTAACCATTCAATGGTCTCAGCCGTCACGCCGACCGTAACGTAGGGGTGCCCGTCGCGGTCGCCGCCGATCCACGAGCCGAATCGCAGGCTGTCGGCAAACTGTGTGGTGTCTTCCAGAGCGACGGCGCCCGGCTGATGCTCTGTGGCGGTGCGGAGGTCGTTAACAATCTTTGGCGCCACATCCCAGAGCGTTTGTTGAATCGCCAGGCCGCGGCGCACTTCCTGCAACACGGACGGGCGCCAGGCGCGGATAAAGTTGGTCTGCCACAGCCGGACCAGTTCGGCCGTGATCTCCGCCATCGTGCGTTGGCGTTCGCCGGGCAGCTGGGGGGCGTCGGTTTCTTTCAGCAGATCGCGGATGCGATTCAGCTTGCGGCGCACGCTACGGCGTTTGGCTTCCGTCGGGTGGGCTGTGAAAACAACTTCGACACGAAGATCGCCATTGGCCAGCACATCGCCCTTGCGGTTGGCCACGGCGCTGGCGATAGATTCCGGCCGCGGTCCTGGTGAAGCTTCCTGTTCGCGCCGGCGGAGCACGCGGATGCGTTCACGGTCTTCCGCCACGTTGACCAGTTCCAGCTCGAGCATGAACGCGCGTATCACCAGCTTAAGATCGCTGAACGAAAGCGCGCCCCAGTCAATTTCGCCGGGGCCAGCCTCACGGACATGTTGCAGCAGCCGCAGCGCAGATTCGCCGCAGAGCTGAGAGATGGTGTCTTCCAGCGTGGTGCGGAGCAAAGCCAGCTCTTCCTGGAACAACGAGCTCATGGCACTTCCCGCGATCGACTCAAAGGGTGGTGGAATACTTGCAGTGAGCGCTACGTTAGTTCATTCTTACGGATCTCGCCAGGATAGGAATATAGAAAATCCGGCTGCAACACTTCCAAAAAAGCGAACCCATGTATGGACTGGCTGAACTACCACCACCTGCTTTATTTCTGGATGGTGGCCAAGGAAGGCGGCATTAGTCAGGCGGCCGATAAACTGCATCTGGCGCAGCCAACCTTAAGTAGTCAGATCAAGAAGCTAGAGCAGTCCCTCAGCGTCGAACTGTTTAATCGCTCTGGCCGGCGTCTGGTGTTAACGGAAGCCGGGCAGACCGTATTCCGGTATGCTGATGAAATCTTCAACCTTGGGCGGGAATTGACGGATACACTCCGCGGACGCCCCGGCGGGCATGCGACGCGTTTGACGGTCGGTGTTCCCGATGTTCTGCCCAAGCTTGTTGTGTATCAATTGCTCAAGCCAGTGATCGAAATGGACCCGCCTGTGCACCTGGTGTGTTACGAGGGGAAACTGAAAGATCTGCTTGCCGATTTAGCCCTTCACAAGCTGGATATCGTCCTGGCCGATTCGCCCATTACCCCGGAAATCCACGTACGCGCTTTTAACCATCTATTGGGTCAAAGCAGCGTATCCATCTGCGCCGCAGCCCCGCTGGCGCGTAAATACCGCCGCGATTTCCCCGCATCACTCAACGGCGCCCCGATGCTGTTGCCGACGCAGAACACAACCTTGCGGCGTGCGCTGGAGGGCTGGTTTGAATCGCAGGCGATTTCGCCAACGGTGCTGCATGAGTTTGAAGACAGCGCCATCCTGAAGGTGTTTGGCCAGCACGGCGAAGGGCTATTTGCTTCACCTTCGATCATTGACGAGGAAATCTGCCAGCAATACCGGGTGGCGGTGGTGGGCCGGATCGAGAGCATTAGCGAAAAATTCTACGCGATCTCGATTGAACGCCGGTTGAAGCACCCGGCAGTTGTCTATATCACGGAGTCTGCCAAAGCCAACCTATTCCAGTGCAACCCGTAAACGCACTTATTTGAATCATCACTCAACACAATATGACCAACAAATCCGATCCAACGCCGCCGCTTGTCGGCATCATCATGGGCAGTAAGTCTGACCTTCCCACCATGGAACTTGCATCTCAGGTGCTGGATGACTTTGAGGTGCCCTACGAACGGCTTGTGGTTTCCGCCCATCGTACTCCCGAGTGGATGGTCAGCTACGCCAAGTCCGCAGAAGAACGTGGTCTTCAGGTGATTATCGCTGGCGCCGGCGGCGCGGCGCATCTGCCGGGAATGGTGGCGTCTTTGACAACGCTTCCAGTGCTTGGTGTGCCGGTGAAATCGCGTGCCCTGTCGGGGCTGGATTCGCTGCTTTCTATCGTGCAGATGCCGGGCGGTGTTCCCGTGGGGACCATGGCCATCGGCGAATCCGGCGCGAAGAACGCCGGGCTGCTGGCCGTCCGCATCCTTGCCAACCAGACGCCAGAGCTACGTAAGAAACTTGCCACCTTCGCGGCGGATCAGCAGAGCAACGTGCTGGAGAACAAGGAACTATGAGTAAGCCCATTCTGCCCGGCGCCCGGATTGGCGTTCTGGGAAGCGGTCAACTGGGCCGTATGTTCACGATTGCCGCCCGGCGGTTGGGTTACCGTGTGCACGTTTATTCACCGGACGACGATACGCCCACTGGTCAGGTCGCCGATGTGGAAATTCAATCCGACTATAACGACTTGGATAAAGTCGCCGAATTCGCGCGCGGCGTAGAAGTGGTAACGTTCGAGTTCGAGAACGTACCTGCTGCCACCGTGAACACGGTGCAGAATCTTGTACCCGTCCGACCCGGCGGGCAGGTGCTGCACACTACTCAGCAACGCGTACGTGAGAAGACCTTCTTACAGGAAACAGGTATCCCCGTCGCGCCGTTCCGCATCATCCGCTCTGCAGACGAACTTCAGCAGGTGACCGATGAAGAACTGCCGGGCGTGCTGAAGACCGCTGCCTGGGGATACGATGGCAAAGGGCAGGCAAAGATCGAAAACGCCGCGCAACTGCTGCCGGCCTGGAACGAATTGAATTGCGATGAGGCGGTGCTTGAGAAGTTCATCGAATTCAGTTGCGAGTTTTCCATCGTGGCGGCGCGTGGTTGCGATGGCAAAGTGGTGACGTATGGACCGGTGCTCAACGATCACCACAACCACATTCTGGACGTCTCCACCGTGCCGGCCGGGCTTCCGCCGCAGGTGGGCGAAGACGCCAGCGAGATCACACGGACGATTCTGAACAAGTTAGATGTGACCGGCGTGCTGTGTGTCGAGTTCTTTCTGGCCAGCGATGGCCAGGTGCTGGTTAACGAAATCGCACCGCGGCCACATAACTCTGGACACGTCACCATCGACGCCTTCTCTTCCTGTCAGTTTGAACAGCAGGTCCGCGCCGTATGCGGTCTGCCGCTCGCCGCGGCAATTCAGCTGCGCCCTGCTGCAATGGTCAACCTCTTAGGCGATACTTGGCAGGCCGGCGTACCGGACTGGTCCGCAGCGCTGGCTGTGGAAGGTTTGAACCTGCATCTGTACGGAAAGAAAGAAGCACGGCCCGGTCGCAAGATGGGCCACATGACCGTTCTCGCGGACACACCGCAGGAAGCAGCCCGGAAAGCTCGCGCCGCGCGACAGGCGCTTACCGCAAACAGTTAGAACCAGTCGACGCTTGTCAAATCCTTGAGGGTCCATCCTGTTGAATTTTGAGTTCCATCCCCAAGACTTGCTGTTCCGTCTGGCGATTGTTCTGGTTTCTGGCATTGTGGCCGGCGAACTGGTTTCACGGATCAACCTGCCAAAGGTCACCGGCTGGATCGGGATGGGGATTCTGCTGCGATCAACAGCCAGCTACCACAGTTTCTTCACGGGCGTTACATCGACCACGGCCGCTGACTTTAAGCCCTACATGAGCTTTGTGCTGGGCTACATCGCCTTTACGGTTGGGGCGGCGTTGCACTTTGCAAGTTTACGCAATGCAGGCAAACGATTGAGCCTGCTGCTGCTGGGCGAAGCATTGGTCACACCGGCCATTGTCGTGGTCGCACTGTACGGCGCCGGCCTGATCCTGGCCCCGGAAGAGATGACGATCCGGGCATCGTTAATTCTTGGCGCCATCGCAATTGCCGGCGCGCCGGGTACGACGGTGCTGGTGGTGCAGGAAGCCCGCGCACGTGGCATCCTCACCCGGACGCTGGTGGCAGCGGTTGCGCTGATTGATATGGTGGCGGTCGCCGCCTTCACAATGGCCACGGCGTATCTGACCGATGGCGCCGGCGACGAAGTGGTGTGGCATTCAAGCTGGTCAGTGGCGCTGCTGGCGTTGACGCGGGAGTTCGGCCTGGCCGTGGGTATTGGTGCGACGACCAGCATTATCGCCATCGCGCTCAACCGCTTTCTGGTTGGTCCGGCGTTCCTGGGTCCGACGATGGTCAGCGTGATTCTGGCGTCGTGGGGCGCCGCGATCGGGTTTGAAGCTTCGGGCATTCTCGCGTGTACATTCGCCGGGATCGTCGTCACAAATTTACAGCACGATACCGTGCGTTCGGCGGAAGCGTATCTGCATAGCATCGGCGGCGTGTTGTTTGCAGCGTTCTATACCTTTGCAGGAATGAACCTGGATTTCTCCCTCGTGCTGGGCAGCGCCGCGCTGGTTGCGGTGTTCTTCATCGCCCGGCTGATCGGCAAATATGCAGGCGCCTTCACGGCGATGGGCATTGCCGGAGCGCCGCCCGGTGTGCGTAACTATCTGGGGATGGCGCTCATCCCGCATGGCGGCGTGGCCGTGGGTCTGGTGCTGTTGGTGCAGGAAAATTCGCATCTGACCGACATCGCGTCGGTGGTCACCACGGTGTGTCTTGCCGGTCTGGCCATCAATCAATTAGTGGGACCAAGCGGCGCCCGTTTCGCGCTGAGCAAAGCAGGGGAACTGGGACAGGATAAACCCCGGCTGCTGGACTTCCTGGATGAGAATCACATCACCGTCAACATCACGGGCGAAACCCCGGAAGAAGTCATCCGCTCGTTGGCGTCGCAACTTTATAGCACGACCGATGCACCAGAGATCGACATGGAGGAATTCATTGCTGCGGTGCTCGAACGCGAGAGGGAAGCCACTACATGCCTATCCGAAGGGTTGATGATACCGCACGCCATTCTGGAGAAGGGCGATACGATTACCGGGATGCTAGGCATTAGTTCCAAGGGCTTGGATCTGGGCGCCAGTGATGGTCCGATACACGCCGTGTTGCTGCTGGCGACGCCCAAGATGGAACGCAACCGCCACCTGGAAATTCTCGCCGCCTTTGCCCGCGCGATCACCCGCGACATCAACATGCGTGAGCAGCTCTACCACGCCCGTAACGCCGCCTATGCTTACGAAGTGCTGCACGCCGATGACGCTGAAGACATCAACTACTTTCTGGACGATGCACTAGCGAAAACGCTTGAAAAGGATTGAGGCAGGGTCAATCATGAGCGACGAAGTATCGTACGAAGCATTCGCCCGCAACATCGAACGCGCCGCAGCAAAAATCGCCGCCGCCGACGGGCTGTTGATTATGGCTGGGGCGGGCATGGGTGTGGATTCCGGGTTGCCCGATTTCCGTGGCGACGAAGGGTTCTGGCAGGCGTATCCACCTTTCCGTGACCGCGGGTTGTCCTTCGTGGATGTGGCGGACCCGCAATGGTTTCACTCAGATCCGCAGCAGGCTTGGGGCTTCTACGGGCACCGGCGGAATCTGTACCGGGCGACCACGCCGCACGGCGGCTTTGAAATTCTCAAGCGATGGGCGGACAGCAAACCGGCTGGCTACTTCGTTTTCACCAGCAATGTCGACGCACACTTTCAGCGCACTGGATTCAGCCCCGCGAATATCATTGAGTGCCACGGCTCGCTCAATCACATGCAATGCGCAAAAGATTGCAGCCGCGATATCTGGCCAGCGGATGATGCGGATATTCCCATCGACGAAGAAACCTTCCGCGCTGAATTGCCTGTTCCGCGCTGTAAACACTGCAACGCAATAGCGCGGCCTAATGTGTTGATGTTCAATGACTGGGAATGGATCGCCACCCGCCGGGATGAGCAGGAGCAGCGTTATCAGAAGTGGCTCAGTGAGACAGAACGTCAGCACGTAACCGTGATCGAAATGGGCGCCGGTACAGCCGTTCCCACGGTACGCTTCGAGGCGGAACGCCGCGGCGGCACACTCATCCGCATCAACCCGGCCGAACCACAGGCGCCGGCCGGTAATATCTCCCTGGCCTGCGGCGCGCTGGAAGCGCTGCAGGCCATCGACGCCGCGATGTAAGTGAGAGTCGCGGCGTCCATCAGAATTCATTCGCCGTTATTCGTGCTCCGGCACGTCGGCGGTGCTGGTCTTCGGCTTGATGAAGAAGCACACGATCACGATCAGGATATAGATCACGGCGATTGCCGAGACCACGATTCCCTGGGTCATATTGGCATTTGCTTTGTCATATAAGGCCGTTATCGCGGCTATGGATGCGCCAATTACCGAAACGCCCATCAAAACATTCCAGATAAGCATGCTAACGCCTTTGGGCTTGTTGCTTCCCAGCAACGTCCGGCTATTCATCATTAGCATAAATGTAACGTAAGCAACCGGAAGCAACATCATTCCAAATGTTGAAGCAACGATATTCAGGTAAATCTGTGTACTACCTCTCCAGAAAAATGGCCACGTAGCGCCTGCACATCCGGCGACAAGGCACCCAACCGCGAACACGATGGGGTCTTTGGGTTTGCCCATTGCTTCACAAAAAGCATAACCGTTGATGAGCATAAGAATGATGATTGTAGAAAACCCCATTCCAAAAACGCCCATTCCGAAAATGCCTTTCGCGATATTCTCTCCAAGCAGTGGCGCCAGTGCCTGGGACATTTGAAATGCGTTCCTCTGCATTAGCGACGATGCGATACGCTTTTCTTCCATAGGCAGTTCCGCCACCTGAACGCTGAAAGTCAGCTCATTGATGAGTTCTTCATCAGATACAGCATTGTCCTTTTGATTAGCTTTGCGGTTCTTTTTGACGACTTCTTGAATTGCGGCGAGTTGAAGTTCAGCGGCGGCCTTCGTTTCCTTGTCATCGCTTGTTACTGCAGTCTTTAATTCTTTGAGTAGTGTTTCAGCCTTCACAGCAGCGGCTTTTTTCTCTTTGGAGTCGCCCTCGGCAGTTTCTTCTGGCTGCATCGCAAGCCGCTCTTTCAGCATGCTGCGGTTCTTGTCGTAGACAACGCTGGAGGTAATCGCTACGGCGTCTTCTGCGAAGAACGCGTCGTCCTCGTCGATCTTGGCGTGAAAGGTGAAGGCGGTCGCGATCATCACGCAACTGGTTACCAGCACGTAAGGAATGGCCATACCGGTCGAAAGGTCGAACCTTGCCAGGCCGCGGAAGGTTTTGTCCCAGCCGCGGGCCAGCATCGAATAGGGCAGCAGGAACGTCATGTTGATGCCAACGGCGGTGGCTGCCGATGCGATCATGCGGCTGCGCTGTTCGCCTGAAATGCGCTTTGTCCAGAAGTCGTTCACGTTCTCTGGCAGTTTGGCCAGCAGCTCTGGCATGTCGCCGCCGGGGCGGTTCCACAGTGTCAGGTCTGGAATAAACCCTGCGAAGATTTCGCCCCACGGCAGCTTGCCAAGGATGGTCAGATAAAGCACCACGCCAAAGAAGCAGATCACAATCATGCCGACCAGCGCCTTAAGGAACCAGTCAAACAGTTTGGCGACAAAGCCCTGTCGTACGTTCATCAACACGGCGAAACCAGCGGCCGCCAGGATCACGCCAGAGACAATGAATTTGGTCGGCATGCCGTCGTCCACGGCGACGGGCGACAGGTTCTTCTGCAACGCGGCGAAGCACAAACCGAACTGCGGCATGCACCAGATGATATTGGCCAGCACCGTGGCAATCAGCCAGCCCCAGCCAAGCGCCGGATTGATGTGCCGGTTGATCGCATTGAAGGGACGTTCACCCGTCGATAGCGTGACGTAGCTGATTGCCGAAAGCATGATCACGCCCATCACGATGGCCACGATCTGCAGCCACAACATGCTGAAGCCGCCCAGGCTGCCCAGGAACAAAGCGCCCGCCAGCGAACCGCCGCCCAGCGTAATCGCACTCTGTAACCAGCCGGGTCCGGAGAGACGCAGGAACGCGCCCAACGTGGCGCCCATGCCACGCGATTGTGCGTCGGCCAGCAGTTTGCGGTCGGCTTCGATCTTGGGAGAAACGTCCGGCTTATCGGTCATAAAGGCAACCAGGAATCTTGGGTGAGAATAAGCAACTAAAATTACAGATAGGGGTAGTGTAAACGACAGCCGCAATTTCGCAATCATCCCGCCAGCGGCACACTGCCGGCGCCGTCCTGCAATCGCGACAACCCGGAAAGTTCAACACCACCAACGGCGGATCGTCCTGGAAGTCTATCTCCCGCAGATCGTCAAACCGGATGCAACCGCCGTGGCGGCACGTTAGACTAGGTTCCCCAAATCATCTGCCGTGGCTTCCGCTGTGGCTGAAACTGTTCTGAATCATCGTGAGGATAGCTAATGCGACGTTTTACTTTTGCACTCTTGGTGCTGCTTGCCGCAACGCTGCCGCTGGCTGCCACGGCCCACGCCGCCAAGCCCAATGTTATTCTGGTGATGGCGGACGACCTGGGCATCGGCGATATTTCGCCTACCAATCCCAAGTGCAAAATTAAAACGCCACACCTGCAGAAGATGGCAAACCAGGGCGTCACCTTCTTCGACGCTCATACACCCAGCTCTGTGTGCACGCCCACCCGCTACGGACTTTTAACGGGCCGGTACAACTGGCGTTCGCGGCTAGCCAAGGGCGTGCTGTGGGGCGATAGCGATCATCTGATTCCCGCCAGCCGCCCGACCCTCGGTCACCTGATGAAGAAGGCCGGGTATCACACCGCCATGATCGGCAAATGGCATCTGGGGTGGGACTGGCATAAAGACGGCAACAAGATTGACTTCACCAAGCCCGTCAAGAACGGCCCGGATATCAACGGCTTCGACCAGTACTACGGTCACTGTGGTTCATTAGATATGCCACCTTACGTATGGGTCGATACCGGCAAGATCACCGCGCCGCCCAACCGCACCGCAGGCGTTACCAGAGACGAAGCCCCGTACGGCTGGTACCGCAAAGGCCCGGCCGGCGCCGACTTTCACATCCCGCAGGTGCTGCCGCATCTGTTCGATAAGTCGAAGGAATATGTGGAGCAACGTGCCGCCAAGGCGAAAAACGGCACACCGTTCTTTCTCTACCTGCCACTTCCGGCGCCTCACACACCCATCGTGCCGCTGCCGCCCTTCAAAGACGCCAGTGGTTTGAACCCGTACGCCGACTTTGTGATGCAGGTGGATCATCTGATGGGCGAACTGATCGCAACGGTCGAGAAGCAGGGGCTGGGCGACAACACGCTGATTATCTTCACCAGCGACAACGGCTGTTCCCCACAGGCGAATTTCAGTCTTTTGCAAAGCAAAGGCCACTTCCCCAGCGAAAAATATCGCGGCCACAAAGCCGACATTTACGAAGGCGGCCACCGTGTGCCACTAATCATGCACTGGAAGGGCATGATTCAACCGGGCAGCAAGACCCACGCCCTGGCCTGCTTGACCGACATCTACGCCACGCTGGAAACCATCACCGGGCAGCAGAAGCAGAAGACCGGCGGCGAAGATAGCTTTGACTTGTACCCCGTGTTTGAAGGCGAAGAAACAACCGGCCGCGATACGCTGGTCAGTCATTCCATCGGCGGTTCCTTCGCCATCCGTCAGGGCGACTGGAAGCTTTGTCTCTCCGCCGGTAGTGGCGGATGGAGCGCCCCGCGAGAGCCAGCCGCCAAGAAGCAGGGCCTGCCGCCGATGCAGTTATTCAACCTGTCGGCAGACCCCGGCGAGAAAAAGAACCTCGTCAAAGAAAACCCGGCCAAGGTTAAAGAGCTTCTTCTTCTGCTGGACAAACAGGTCAAGAATGGCCGCTGCACCCCCGGTGAAAAGCTGAAGAACGACCGCGAAGTCACCTTCCTGCCCGCGGGCGTTACGTTGCCGTAGCGGCCAGCACCGTCACTTCCGCACCAGCATTTTCCAGCAGTTGCCGGTACCAGGCGGCTGCTTCGGTTGCGCGGCCGGGTAGTGCGGTTGTGCCCCAGATAACCGTCAGCGTCTGCCGCGTCGCGTCGGATGTTTTGGTGCGCTGCGAATCTTTCACCCCGTTGGCGCAAGGCCCTTCCGCATCAAACAGGCACAGCAACTGGCCGATATCCATCGTCTGTCCCGAAGGATTGAACACGTAACTGCTGCCCGCCGGCGCCACGCCGATCTTCCAGGGCGGCGTCGTTTTCTCTGCGTCCACCACGCTAATTGGCAGGCCGCTGTGCAGCGAAACCACATTGCAGATATCGACCGCCAGATTGATCGAACCAAGCTTCTGCTGCCCGGCCGCCTTCAGCAGATATTCCGATGCGGGCTTCCCGCGACCAGTCGGTTTATATCCCGCGTGGCGGAACAGGTCGCGCACTGCCGCGCGGACTTCATCGCTGGTCTGAAGCGGCGCCGTTGCACCTATTGTCAGTTGCGAGACTAATTCAACAGGCGAAGGCATACTGCCCAACGCCGCCGGAAATGTCGCAAACAGAATCTGCGCGTCCAGCAGCGGATGTTCTTCAATCGTCACCTGCATGTCGCCCTCGCTGTTTTGCTAGCTGGAGAGATTCTTTCAGCTCTGGCTTTCGATAAAACGCGTGATTGCCGCGATAGCGTCGCCGTAGTTTTCTTCCAGGCTCACGCCCGATGCTTTACGCGGTTTGAAGCTGTGATCGCCATCGGTCAGCCAGTGCACCTGCACCTCCTGCGATAGATCGTAGGTAGCCACCTCGGCGGCATTGCCAAACGGGTCGCGGTCACCCTGGACGATCAGCACCGGCGTCTGGATAGTTTGCAGATGTGCGACGCGTAGCTTCTCGGGCTTCCCCGTGGGATGAAACGGATAACCAAGGCACACTACGCCGGTGACTTCTTCTTCCACGGCGATCATGCTGGCAATCCGCCCGCCCATCGACTTGCCGCCGATGAACAACTTGCCCGCGTCACCGTGGGATTTGAGTGAAGCCAGCACCCGTCGGAAGGTTTCTTCCAGCACCGGGGCGCGGTTCGGCGGACGGCGCTTGCCATCTTCACGACGTTTGGCCATGTAAGGAAACTCAAACCGCACGACGCACACGCCATTCGCTGCCAGGCCCGTCGCAAACGCCTCCATGAATTCCGTATCCATCGGCGCGCCGGCGCCGTGGGCGAAGACGAAGGTGCGATCGCTATCCTGCGGACCTGTCACCAGCAGTTCAGGCAGTTCCTGTTCGTCACTGGCCATTGTCGCTTCCCGTAGTTACAGGCCGTACTCTTTGGCGACTTCCGGCGGCGCCTGCTGATAGTTCAGCGGTTCAAGCGATGTGCCCGCCCGCCCGTTGCTGAGGCTCCGCATGGCGCCGGAGTAGCCGAACAGTTCCATGAGCGGTGCATGCGCTTCAAGCATCGTCGTATCGCCCTTCTGTTCCGTGCGGGCGATGATGCCACGGCGCCGCTGAATGTCGTTGACGAATTCGCCGTAGTACTCTTCGGGCGTCTGAATGCTCAGCTTCATGTAAGGCTCCAGCAGTGCGGGCTTGGCCTTCTGCATGGCTTCTTCAAACGCCTCATTCGCGGCGATGTTGAACGCCATTTCGTTCGAGCCTTCCTCGGCCATCTCACCGCCCAGGAAGGTTACTTTCAGCTGCGTCAGCGGGAAGCTGCTGACACCGCCGCCTTCACCCTTAGACCGCAACTGCTCCATCACCACCTGAATCAGCTCCGGCGGAAGCGTATCAGGCGGACAACGGTTGAGCACGGTGACAGCTTTCTGCCCTTCTGCGAATGGCTCCATCCGTACACGGACTTTGGCGAACAGTTGCTGACCCGCCACCATGCGGTGACATTCGCCGGTCACTTCGGCAGCCTGCTGCACCGTTTCGCGATAGCTTACGCGCGGCTTGTGCACCTTCACATCCAGCTTGTAGTCGCGAAGTAAGCGATGCTTGATCACCTCCAGATGCAACTCGCCCATGCCGCTGATCAATGTCTGACCGGTTTCCTCATTCTCCTGAGCGCGGAACGTCGGGTCCTGCCGCCGCAGCATGTCCAGCGTGTCCGCCAGCTTCTTGCGGTCCGCCGTGCTTTCCGGCTCGATAGCCATGCTGATGACCGTTTCCGGGAACTCGATTGACTCCAATAAAATTGGCGCCTTGGTGTCGCACAGGGTGTCGCCGGTTACGGCGTGACGTGGGCCGATGGCGAGCACGATATCGCCGGTCGAAACTTTATCGACCTGGCCTTGCGGATCTTTACGCGTGGCGAAGATCTGCCAGAGCTGCGCGATGTTTTCCTTCTTATCTTCGCTCTTCTCTTTGCCCGGCGTCAGCATCCGCGAGTTCTGTTTGAGTTCGCCGGAATACACGCGGATCCAGTACAGGTCGCCCGTCCGCTGCGGAAGGATCTTGAAGACCAGCCCGCAGAACGGCTCTTTGGGGCTGGGCTTGCGGCTGGTGGTGACCGGCTCGTTGGTTTTCTTATCCACCTTGCCCGGCTCAATGCCTTCGACCGGCGGCCGGTCCAGCGGGCTAGGCAGGTAATGGCCGACCGCGTCGAGCAGCGGCTGCACGCCGACGCCGTGCAAAGCAGAGCCACACAACAGCGGCTGAAGCTTCATATCCAGCGCCGCCTCGCGGAGCGTCTTGCGGATGAGGTCCGCGGGAATCTCTTCTTCGGCCAGGGCGAGTTCCATCATTTCCGTGCTGTGGTCGTAAAGCGTTTCGACCATGCGTTCACGCCAAAGCTGCGCTTCGACCAGCGCGTCTTCGGGAATCTCGACCGTTTCAAATTCGCGGCTCTGCGCGCCGCCTTCGTACTTCCGCAGCTTCATTTCGATCAGGTCGATCACGCCACGCAGCGGGTTATCTACGTGCGACGGACCTTGACCGTAAGGGATCTGGATCGCAATCGGGTGCGCTTCGAGGCGGTCGCCGATTTCGTCAAACACGCGTTCGAAGCTAGCGCCCTCACGATCGAGCTTGTTGATATAAGCGATCCGCGGCACCTTGTACTTGTTGGCCTGGCGCCAGACCGTTTCGCTCTGCGCTTCCACGCCTTCGCGGGCGCTGAACACCACCACGGCGCCGTCGAGCACGCGCAGGCAGCGTTCTACCTCAGCCGTGAAGTCGACGTGGCCGGGTGTATCCAGCAGGTTGATATGACTGTCGCCCCAGTCGAACGTCACACAGGCGGAGTAGATGGTGATGCCGCGCTGGCGTTCTTCATCGTCGTCGTCCGTGGTGGCGGTGCCTTGATCCACACCGCCCGCGCGGTGCACGGCGCCGCTGAGGAACAGCATCTTCTCAGTCACCGTGGTTTTGCCGGCATCGATATGGGCGATGATACCGATATTCCGGATGTTTTCTATCTTACGTGCCATGATTCATCAGTTTGTCAGGGTGATACGAAATGAAGTGCAACCGTGGGATTCTAGAACGCCGTGAATGCATCGCTGGAAGTGCGTGCAGCGCTAGATGTTGCAGTTAAATGATGGGTGGGCGTCATTCTTCATCGTATTTCCCTCTGCTATCCAAACCTCATTTTGAATCTGGCTCCGCAAAACCTGAGAGTGGCGAACTGAAAGTATCTGATAGAAACGAAGCGAACCGCGTAATTTTTTGGGCCGGTAGTCTTATCGGCGCATGAAATACGCCGCGCACAGAAGGAGTCTGAACGCGGCGTCATTGTACTGCGTGCGGTTTACCAGGCGAAGTGTGCAAACGCCTTATTCGCATCGGCCATGCGGTGCACGTTTTCGCGACGGGTCATCGCGGCGCCTTCGCGGTTGTATGCGGCGAAAAGTTCATCGGCCAGCTTCATGTGCATGGGGCGGCCCTTCTTTTCACGCACGGCGATCAGCAACCAGCGGATAGCCAGCGACTGCTGCCGGGCTTTGCTCACCTGCATCGGCACCTGATAGGCGGCGCCGCCGACACGCTTCGAGCGGACTTCGATGTGCGGCTTGATGTTTTCAAGCGCGGTTTCGAAGACTTCGATTGGCTCGACATCCTGCACTTTGCTCTTGAGGATTTCCAGCGCGTCGTAGAAAACCCGCAAGGCGGTGGTCTTCTTACCGTCCACCATCAGGCAGTTGACAAATTTGGAAGCTAGGAGCGATCCATGCCGTGGATCGGGGCGAAGCTGTTCGCGACTGGAGGTAATCCGGCCCATGAATAATGTCTGCTATTAACTTGATTCGAGATATGTACAAATGAGTAATCAAACAAAGCCGCCGGTCCGCTGGCGGCTTTGCGATGTGGCAACGTCAGGCGACTATTTCTTGGCGCCGTAACGGCTGCGTGACTGCTTACGGCCATCGACACCCAGCGTGTCCTGGGCGCCACGCACGACCTGATACCGTACACCTGGCAGGTCGCGGACACGACCACCACGCACCAGCACAATCGAGTGCTCTTGCAGGTTGTGGCCTTCGCCCGGGATGTATACGGTGACTTCCTTGCCGTTCGAAAGGCGTACACGCGTAATTTTCCGCAGAGCCGAGTTCGGCTTCTTAGGCGTCATCGTACGCACTTGCAGGCAAACACCCTGCTTTTGCGGGCACTTATCCAGCACGGGCGCCTTGGTGAATTTCCGTTTCTGTTTCCGCTTCTTACGGACGAGCTGATTGATTGTCGGCATAGTTTGTTATCTAGTTGCGGCAGTTGTAGTTGCGCGAATTGAATAGGTTAATGGTTTGAGAGCCTGTGTCAACCGGGTAATGGTCAATTGAAACAGATACCCGGCACGCGTTAAGCTGGGCTGTTCTCAACAGCTGCGCCGCGGCGGTGTGTTTACCAGTTTTCGATATATAAAATGCAGAATGAGTGAATCTACCACATCAGCGCAGGACTGGCAGCCCGGATTTAAGCACCAGAAGCTCAACAGGCTATCCCATTTGGACGGAATTGCCTTCTCTCCGCAGGCTACGCACATTGCTGTGGTGGACTGTTCCAGCTTTGGCGGCGAGGCGCCGGGCGGTATCTGGATTTACGAGCATGGCGTGGAAGAGCCCGTGCACGTCATTCAGCCGCCCGAGGGGCAGCCTTTTGGAAAGGTGATCTTCACGCCCGATGGCAAACATCTGATCGCGTTCCGCGACGCCCATTTTTTCAACCACGATCACGATGCGGAATTCGTCTATTTTGAAACCAGTACGTGGCAGGAGAAACACGTTGTCACCCACGACGAGGGCGTCCAGGACCTACGATTGCTGCCGCAGCGGAAGCAGTTTCTGGCGACGGACTGTTACAGCTCGTTCTGGTTATTTGATCTGAAAACACGGAAGCAACAGGCGGCGTACACCTACGGGCACATCTGCGCGCGGGCAATTGTGGCGTCTGCCGACGAGAAGTGGCTGGCGTTTCAGTCGGACGACGATGTGAAAATGATCGATCTGGATTCCGGCGAATTACTCTGGCAGACGCCGCTTAACAACAAAAACACCTACTGCTACGCCGCAGCGTTTTCGCCAGATGGACAGAATCTTGTGGTGGGAACGGGTAAATCTCTCGCGGTGCTCGATACATCCAGCGGCAAGATCCTGCGTTATCTGCGTCGTAAAGGCGATCTAGAGAATAAAGCGGCCATCTATTCGCCGGGCGGTAAATACCTGCTGGTTGCCGAACACTTTGCCGGCGGCTACGGCCCCGATGAAACGTGCGGGCTGCGGGTGTGGCACCCGGAGACGGGAACCGCCATGCAGACATTCAGCGGCCCGCCGCCTCATCATGCTGAGATGTGGGAGGTGATGGTCTACTGGCCCGATGCGAAAACCCTGGCGCTGATTGGGCAGACCACCGATACGCTGTGTGAAGTAGATGTCAGCGGCGTTGATCTGCTGCAACCGCCGCCGCCACCCGAACCTATCATGCCCAAGCCGGATCTGCTGCAAACAACCAAGCCGGGGCAGCAATTGTTAGACGCCATCATCCGCGACCCGGAAAACCTTTCGCCACGTCGCAAAGCGGCTACGTGGCTACAGAAGCAGGGCGACACAGAACGCGCGGAGTTCATCCGCAAGCAATGTTCGAAGAAGGAAGATGATCTTGCCGATGCAGAAGACCTGCTGGTGCAGTGGTTTGATCATTGGACCGTTGCTCTGGCGGAATTCAAGCTTGGTCCCGATGCGCTGGAGTTCCGTCACGGATTTCCATACAGCTTGACGCTGACGGGCAATGATGTGACGGACGCTTCGCTGAGTGCGTTGGCCGCGTTCCCGACGATTGAATATCTGGACCTCAGCAATACAAGTGTGACAGCCAAGGGTATCGCGAAGCTGAACGTGCTGCCGGTGCTTCGCGAACTGAATCTCCGCGGCGCCGCGGCAACTTCTGCCGCGGTGAAGCACTTGATGGACCATCAGCACCTGCAAGATATCCGCCACGACTGGCGCGAATCTGCAGACCGCGAAGCGGTGGAAGCCTTCAAAGAGAAACGCAATGAACGATTCGCGGCGCTGGATTTCAAAACCCAGCAGCGCGAAGCGTTGCGGTTCTTCCAGCGCCGGATGGTTTACCCGGAACTGAAAACGACCAGCACCAAGGCGCTGCTTAGTCAATGCGGTCTGACCGATGCGGATCTCTGTTACCTCAGCGCCTTGCCAAAGCTGCATACGGTGGATCTCTACGAATGTCCGCTGAAAGGGCACGGTCTAACGCATTTGAAAGATCTACCCATTAAGAGCCTGGCACTGGCGGAAACGGGCATCAGCACGCTGGCGCCATTGGCGGAGTTCAGTCGCCTGGAAGAATTGACGTTGGGGGATGTTTACGAAGAAATGGATGCGGCGGAATTTCAGCACTTGCAACATCTGCCGTTGAATTCACTCACTTACAACACCGGCCTGACCGACGACGGCGTGCCTGAACTGTTGAAGTTGCAATCGCTGGAAAAGCTCAATCTAGAGGGCTGCGACATCACTGAAGAATCAGCAGCGCAGATCAAAGCCGGGCTGCCGAATCTTGTGCCGCGGCACTACAAGCACGACTGGAAATGATCACAAAAAAAACAGCCTTTCCTGGCAGTGTTAACCAGGAAAGGCTGTGCGTGCTTCTTATCGTAACGGCCGGTCCGGCGGTCCGCTTAGGACTGTGGCGGTGTGGAGCCAGAGTCGGGGAACATCTTGCCGAGGGCTTCCTGCGAAGCGGCGTCTTTCTGCTGGGCGGCTTCGGCATCTTCGCCATCCCCTGCGGTTTCAAGCAGCGGGAAGCTGGATACCAGAGCGCGTTCTTTCTCTTCGGCCAGGGCCTGCATCGCTTCCGGACGGTAGTGAACTTCCGACTCCTGGAAGCTGCGGAAACCAGTACCGGCAGGGATCAGGTGGCCGAGGATCACGTTCTCTTTCAGGCCGACCAGTTCATCGGTGCGGCCACCCAGGGCGGCTTCGGTCAGCACCTTGGTCGTTTCCTGGAAGCTGGCCGCCGAGATAAAGCTGGAGCTTTGCACGGCAGCCTTGGTGATACCCAGCA
Organism: Pirellulaceae bacterium; assembly: GCA_965233625.1. Lineage (GTDB taxonomy): Bacteria > Planctomycetota > Planctomycetia > Pirellulales > Pirellulaceae. The sequence continues at coordinate 2,621,795 of OZ247499.1, read as the reverse complement.
GCTGTGTGCTGGCCGTGGCGTACTTCGGCCGTTCCCCCTTGGCGGGTGTTCCGCCCAGAGCTTCGACCTGCGAGTTGATCTCTTCGAGTGTCTCGCGAGGTACGATGTTGCCGACTTCGTACTCGGTGTCGCCCTTGTCCTTGATCTTCAGGCACTTGGCCAGAGCCTGATTCACCTGGCGGAACTCGAACTTATCGACGACCAGACCGGGCAGCAGGCTGGTGTCGCCGGCCGATTCGATCTTCACTTTCCGCAGCATGCGGGCCACGATGATCTCGACGTGCTTATCATTGATTTCCACGCGCTGACTACGGTACACCTGCTGAATTTCGTGAAGCAGGTACTGCTGCACCGCTTCTTCACCAGAGACGCGGAGAATGTCGTGCGGAACCAGCGGGCCATCGACCAGCGGGTAACCGGCACGCACCGTGTCGCCGCTGTGCACCATAATGCGTTTACCGTGCGGCACCAGGTGCTCGCGTTCGATGCCGCTTTCGCTGCGGACAACCAGCGTGCGTTTGCCGCGGCGTTTTTCAGCCAGGATTTCGACCTTACCGTCAATCTCGGCGATGACAGCGGGGTCTTTCGGCTTGCGTGCTTCGAAGATTTCCGTCACACGCGGCAGACCACCGGTGATATCGCTAATGCCGGAAGATTCACGCGGCGTCTTCGCTAGCACCGTACCGGCGGAAACCTGCTGACCTTCTTCCACAGCGATGTAAGCACGTTCCGGAAGGAAGTAAACGTGCGAGGTTTTACCTTCGATGTCTTCGATCACAATCTGCGGATGCAGATCGCCTTTGTGATCGATGATCATCCGGCGGATCGTGCCGCTGGCTTCACGCTCGGCGGTCATCGTTTCGCCTTCGACGACATCTTCGTAGCGGATGGTGCCGCTGACTTCGGTCAGAATTGGGATACTCTGTGGCTCCCATTCGCAGATGACGTCTTTGGCTTTGACTTCCTGGTTCTCTTCGACCTTCAGGATGGCGCCGACGGGCACTTCGTGCGTTTCGAGTTCGCGGCCACGATGGTCGAGAATGGCGATCTCACCGTTACGGTTGAGAACCACGCTCTTGCCTTCGTCGTTCTTCACCACCCGCAGGCGGGCGAACTTCACGACACCGTCGCGCTGACAGGCCTTCTTATCTTCCTGCCGGTCGCGGTTGACGGCGCCGCCGATGTGGAACGTACGCATGGTAAGCTGCGTTCCCGGTTCGCCGATACTCTGGGCGGCGATGATGCCGACGGCCATACCTTCTTCCACCAGGCTGCCGGTCGACATGTCCATGCCGTAGCAGCGGCGGCAGATACCAAGATCGGCGTCGCAGGTCATCGGGCTGCGGACCTGAATCTTCTCGAGGCCCAGTTCTTCAATCTTGCGGGCGATCTCGGGCGTGATCATTTCGTTCTCAGCCACGATCACCTGGTCGGTCACCGGATCGACGATGCTCTGCCGGCTAACGCGGCCATTGACCGCATCCAGCAGGCGGACTTCCACTTTGGTGTCGCGGTAGAGAATACCCTTGGTGATGCCCTGTGTCGTACCGCAGTCGTCCATCGTGATGACCACGTTCTGGGCGACGTCAGCCAGCTTACGCGTCAGATAACCCGAGTCGGCCGTCTTCAACGCGGTATCGGCCAGACCTTTGCGGGCGCCGTGCGTCGAACTGAAGTATTCGAGCACCGTCAGGCCTTCGCGGAAGTTAGCCTTAATGGGCGTTTCGATAATTTCGCCGGTCGGCTTGGCCATCAGACCACGCATACCAGATAGCTGGCGGATCTGTTCGATACCGCCGCGGGCGCCGGAGTGGGCCATGAGATACACGGGGTTCACATAGCCGTGGCCGCCGCGGTCATCGTTCTTCATGACTTCCATCATCGCGACGGAAATATCTTCACGGGCGGTGGTCCAGATATCAAGCACCTGACCGTAACGTTCTTTTTCCGTCACCACACCGCGGTCGTACAGCTTCTTATATTTCAGAACCTGCTTCTCAGCGTCGCCGATAATCTTCGGCTTCACGTCTGGTGTGACCAGATCGTCCGTGGCGAACGACAGGCCGCTGCGTGTGCTTTCGCGATAGCCCAGCTGGTTCATATCGTCCAGCAGTCCGATCGTCGCACGACGACCCAGACGCTGATAGCAGTCCGAAATCACGCGGGACAGGTCGCCGCTGCGTAGCGGGCTGTTGTAGTAATCCATGCCGGCTGGCAGGATCGAGTTGAACATGATGCGGCCATAGGACGTTTCGATAATTTCGCCCAGTGGTCGCGGCGTGCCTTCTTCCACGTGCAAGCGTCGGTCGGCTGGAAGACGCAGCTTGATGACGGCTTGCAGATCCAGCTTGCCTTGCGAATAAGCCAGTTCCGCCTCGGCAGCGGAGGCGAAGGTCATGCCTTCACCCTTGCGCCCAGGCAGCGTCAGCGTGATGTAGTAACAACCCATCACCGTGTCCTGCGACGGGCTCATAATGGGCTTGCCGTTGGACGGGGCGAAAATGTTGTTGGTCGAAAGCATCAGCGTGTGAGCTTCGACCTGAGCTTCAATCGAAAGCGGCAGGTGAACCGCCATCTGGTCGCCGTCGAAGTCTGCGTTAAAGCCTTTACAGACCAGCGGGTGCAGATGAATGGCGTTACCTTCCACCAGGATCGGCTCGAAGGCTTGAATACCCATGCGGTGCAGCGTCGGAGCGCGGTTGAGCAGAACCGGGTGGTTCTGAATCACCGATTCCAGAATGTCCCAGACTTCCTCGTCTTTGCGCTCAAGCATCTTCTTGGCGCTCTTGATCGTATCGGCGTGGCCCAGCTCTTTCAGCTTGCGGATGATGAATGGCTGATACAGTTCCAGGGCGATCTTCTTAGGCAGACCGCACTGGTGCAGCTTCAGACGCGGACCCACCACAATGACCGAACGGGCCGAGTAGTCTACACGCTTACCCAGCAGGTTTTCGCGGAAGCGGCCCTGCTTACCTTTGATCATGTCCGTCAGCGATTTCAGCGGACGGTTGCTGCTGCCCAGCACAGGGCGTTTGCAGCGGTTGTTGTCGAAGAGCGCGTCGACCGACTGCTGAAGCATCCGCTTCTCGTTGCGGATGATCACTTCCGGTGCGTTGAGGTCCACCAGCTTCCGCAGACGGTTGTTGCGGTTGATAATGCGGCGGTACAGATCGTTCAGGTCGGACGTGGCGAAGTTGCCCGAATCCAGCAGCACCAGCGGGCGAAGGTCTGGCGGGATGACCGGAATGACGTCCAGCACCATCCATTCCGGTTTGTTGTCTGAATCGCGGATCGATTCGACAATCTTCAGGCGGTTGGTCAGTTCCTTGGCACGCTGTTTCGAACGGGTTTCGACCAGTTCCTGGCGGAGCTTCACGGACAAGGCGACCAGGTCCAGCGAAGCCAGCAGCTTGCGGATTGCTTCGGCGCCCATGTCTGCTTCGAAGCTGCCGTCGCCGTACGTTTCGCGGGCGGCGCGGTAATCTTCTTCGGTCAGCAGTTGTTGTGGCTCTAGTTCGGTAGAGCCGGGATCGACAACGACGTAATCCTGGAAGTAGATCACCTTTTCCAGATGCGTCGTACGCATATCCAGCAGGTTACCCAGGCGGCTTGGCATCGCCTTGAAGAACCAGATGTGCACGACAGGAGCGGCCAGTTCGATGTGGCCCATACGCTTACGGCGGACCCGTGAGTGGGTGACCTTCACGCCACAACGGTCGCAGATCATGCCCTTGTATTTCATGCCGCGGTATTTGCCGCAGGCGCATTCCCAGTCTTTCTCAGGGCCGAAGATACGCTCGCAGAACAGGCCGTCTTTCTCAGGCCGGTAGGTGCGGTAGTTGATCGTCTCTGGCTTTTTGACTTCGCCAAAGGACCAGCTACGGATATCGTGCGGCCGTGCAAGAGAAATCTTGACGGAGGCGTAATCGTTAATGCGGTCGTAAGATGTTTCGTTGAGTGACATGTGCGCATCTCCTGAGGGTTCGCCGGGCGCAAATCTATATGTTGAAGCGGCGTAAGCTGCCGCATTGCTTTCTTCGCTTAGGACCTCCTCCCCGCAGGGAGAAGGTTTTTGTTACTGCCGTGTTGAACGTCAGACGTCCGTCAATCACGAGGATTGACGCTACACGCGGCGTTTCTCAAGCTGCATGTTCAGGGCCAGACCGCGGATTTCGTTGGTCAGCACGTCGAAGCTGGCAGGTGTGCCGGCTTCTAGCGTGTTCTCGCCTTTGACCATCGATTCGTAGATCTTGGTGCGGCCTTCAACATCGTCACTCTTGACCGTCAGCAGTTCCTGCAAGATGTAGGCGGCGCCGTAAGCTTCCAGGGCCCACACTTCCATCTCTCCGAAACGCTGACCGCCGAAGCGGGCCTTACCGCCCAGAGGCTGCTGCGTAATGAGCGAGTAAGGTCCAGTGCTGCGGGCATGCACCTTGTCGTCGACCAGGTGATGCAGCTTCAGCATGTAGATGTAACCAACGGTGGTTTCCTGGGTCATCGGCTCGCCGGTGCGGCCGTCGTTCAGCCGTGCCTTACCGTGGCGTGGCAGCCCCGCTTCTTCCAGGCAGTCGTTGATATCTTCTTCCGAAGCGCCATCGAACACGGGCGTGATCGCCTGGAAGCCAAGGTGGGCGCCAGCCCAGCCCAGGTGCGTTTCCAGAATCTGACCCACGTTCATACGGCTCGGAACACCAAGCGGATTCAGCAGAATCTGCAACGGCGTGCCATCATCCAGGAACGGCATATCTTCGACCGGCAGGATCTTGGCGATCACACCTTTGTTACCATGGCGGCCGGCCATCTTATCGCCCACGGAGATCGTCCGCTTGGTGGCGATGTAGACCTTGACCATCTGCAGCACGCCGCTGCGAAGCTCGTCACCGCGTTTCATGCTGTTGAGCTTGCGGTCGCGGTCATCGATGGCGGTTTCGATGGTGCTGGCGTGGCTCTTGAAGATGCCACGCAGTTCCGTGTTCTTGTTCGGCTGATCCAGCCGGCTGAGGAACTGGTTAATGCGGAACTGCTGGGCGGCTTCCGCAATGTGGGCGTCGTTCTGGTCGCGGACCAGTGGCGTGCCTTCATTGTCAGTCAGCGTGGTCTTCAGCACAGCTTCCATCTCTTCAACCATCGCGGTGAAGGCGGTTGCCACTTCGTGGTTGCCTTCGGCTTCGACGGTTTTCAGATCTTTCTCGAAGACCTTGCGTTCTTCATCGCTGAGGCTCATCCGGCGGGAGAACTTCTGCGTTTCGATCACGATGCCTTCAATGCCTGATGGCACTTCCAGCGAATCGTTCTTCACGTCTTCACCTGCACGACCGAAAATGGCGTGCAGCAGTTTCTCTTCCGGCGTCAGTTCGGTTTTGCTCTTCGGCGAAACTTTACCAACCAGAATATCGCCAGGCCGCACATAGGTGCCGATCTGCACGATGCCCGTATCGTCCAGGTTCCGCAGCGCCTTCTCGCTGACATTCGGAATGTCTCGCGTGAATTCTTCGCGGCCCAGCTTGGTTTCGCGGATTTCGACATCGAACTCTTCGATATGAATCGAAGTGTACGTGTCCGCCTGCACGAGTTCCTGGCTGATGATGATCGCGTCTTCAAAGTTGAAGCCATCGAACGACATAAAGCCCACCAGCACGTTGCGGCCCAGAGCAAGTTGCCCGTTCAGCGTGGCGGCGCCATCGGCCAGCACTTCGCCCTTTTCCACCTTCTGACCTGGCACCACGATCGGCTTCTGGTTCAGGCAGGTGCGTTCATTCAGGCCCGTGTATTTCTTCAGGTGATAGACATCGCCCGCCAGTTCAATGCGGGTCGAGTCCACGTAGCTGACTTTGCCTGCACGCTTGGCGCGGATCACCATGCTTGAGTTGCGGGCCACATCGGTTTCCATGCCGGTGCCGACAATGGGCGGTTCGGCGATCAGCAGTGGCACCGCCTGCCGCTGCATGTTGGAGCCCATCAGTGCGCGGTTTGCATCGTCGTGCTCCAGGAACGGGATCAGACCGGCGGAAACGCCCACCATCTGACTCGGCGCCACGTCGATGTACTCGACGGACTCGGGCTGAACCAGTTCGAAGTCCGACTTATAGCGGGCAATAATGTTGCCGCCCATCTGCTTGTGACCCTGAATGACACCCTTCTCAACCATGGTGTCGGCAGGCGCCACGTAGGCTTCGCTCTCTTCGTCAGCACGCAGCCAGACGATTTCGTTGGTCAGCTTGCCCTTCTTCACCTGGCGGTACGGCGTAATCAGGAAGCCGTATTCGTCCACGCTGGCGTACATCGCCAAGCTGGAGATCAGGCCGATGTTGGTGCCTTCGGGCGTTTCAATCGGGCAGATACGACCGTAATGCGAAATGTGCACGTCGCGGACTTCAAAGCCCGCACGCTTCCGGTTCAGACCACCAGGGCCCAGTGCCGACAGGCGCCGTTCGTGCGTGAGTTGCGAGAGCGGGTTAGTCTGGTCAACGACCTGCGAAAGTTCGCCACGGCCGAAGAAGTATTCAATGGCCGCCGAGATGCTCTTGGGATTGATGAGCTGACGCGGCGACATGTCGCTGACGTCTTTCATGCTCATGCGTTCCTGCACCGTGCGACGGAGCTTGAGGAAGCCTTTGCGCAGTTCGTCTGCGGCAAGTTCGTCAATTGTCCGCAGACGGCGGTTGCCGAGGTGATCGATATCGTCAATCTCGTAAGGCGTATCGTCTTCGCTGCTGGCGCCAGTTTTGGCTTCGATCTCGATCAGGTATTTCAGCGATGCGATCAGGTCTTCTGGCCGCAGCGTCATTTCCTGTTCGGAAACATCAAGGTTCAGTTTGCGGTTGATGCGGAAACGGCCAACACGCCCCAGACGGTAACGGTTGACATCGTAGAACTTCTCCTGGAACAGCTTGTGCGCTTTCTCCAGCGCGGGTGGGTTACCGGGACGAAGGCGGGCGTAGATCCGCAGCAGTGCGTCCTGATGGCTGGACGTGGGGTCGTCTGCCAGGCAGTTGAACAGCAGCTGCGAATTTGGCGCCGAGATCAGTTCCACCTCTTTCACGCCAGAGGTGCAGATCGTTTCCGCCTGATTCTTCGAGATCTTCACACCTGCGTCGACGATGATTTCGCCGGCCCGGTCGGACCCAACCGGGTAAACGATATCGTCCACGGCGACGGCGTTTTCCAGCTTGGCGGCGCTGCGGCCGTCAACGACTTTGACCTTCGACTCTTTGTAGAATGTCTTGATGATGTCCGCGTCGGTGCTGTACTTGGGGTCCATCGCCCGCAGCAGCATGACGGCAGGGAATTTACCACTCTGGTCGATGCGGACCGTGACGCTGTCCTTTTTGGTCACGTTCAGTTCGATCCAGCTGCCGCGTTCCGGAATCACGCGGCACGAAGGCAGCAGGCGGTCGCTGGTGGTGTCCTGTTCCATCACAAAGTCAACGCCGGGGCTGCGATGCAGCTGGCTGACCACAACGCGTTCGGCGCCGTTAATGATGAATTCGCCGCCGCCCAGCATGACGGGCATATCGCCGAGGTAAACTTCTTCCTCTTTGATTTCTTCGCCCTGATCGTTTACCAGTTGCAGCCACACGCGGAACGGGCGGCCGTAGGTCAGCCGCAGCTGACGGCATTCTTCGGGCGTGTAGCGCGGCTTGCCCAGTTCGTAGTGGGAGTATGAAAGCTTGACGGATTCGTCATAGCTGAGGATCGGGAAAATCTCATTCAGCACCCCTTCGATGCCTTGATCCTTCCGCTTCTCAACCGCGACCTCGTTTTGCAGGAAGGCCTCGAAGCTTGCCGTCTGAATGCGTGTCAGATCGACGTCCAGATCCAGCTCTGCAGCCCGGTTGCTGCCAAAGTGCCGGACCTCGGTAGGTTCAAGACGGCGATGAATGGAGGTAGCCATATTAAGAGGACTCCCTGAGTGTTAAATCTAAAGGCGGCTCTTTTCAGAATGCCGCAACTGGACCGTGGCTGAGGCGGGCAGCCGGACGGTCACCGTTCTTCAGGAATTACAAGGCGAGGTTGTGCGGGGACGAAAAACTGAGCTGGCGGGAAACGGCGAAGTCTGCAACTCTTGGCGACACTGAATTGCGACCCAAGCGCCTTCTGCCACTTGGAACGCATTGAGTGAGCGGAATTTTTCCGTGAAACAAGCCATCAACTCCCAGCCGACGCCAAATCCGAACAACACCCGTTCCTGAACCAGACATCCCTGCAAAGTCATCAAAGACGTCGCAATCGTTGCAACTGCATGGCAGTAAAGCACTTAGGTCAATGTGCCAGGGTCGGCGCGTACCTTCTCCACGTACGCCGGAAGGCGCTGAAATTTTCTCGGCGAAAAACGCAAGTGTTTTAATAATCTTGCGACCAGGCAATTCAGGGCTACGCGTTCTTGCGACAACTAGCCTGCGATTGTCAGCATCTAAGTCAAAGATACTGATAGAGATGCTGACAATCTTTGGCCTCCCGCCGTCTAATATAGCGGGAGGCGGTCTTTCTACATAGTAGAGATAGCAGCGGTCGTAAAACGACCGGGGTGAAGAGCTATTTCAGCTCGACAGAAGCGCCGGCTTCTTCCAGCTCTCCCTTGATCTTTTCGGCTTCTTCCTTGTCGGCGCCTTCTTTGATCGTGGCGGGAACGCCTTCGACAACCTTCTTGGCTTCCATCAGCGTGTTGCCCATCAGGTTTTTGACGACCTTCACAACATTCAGCTTCTTGTCGCCAAAGCCGGTCAGCACAACGTCGAACTCGGTCTGCTCAGCGGCGGCTTCACCACCAGCATCGCCACCGCCACCGCCAGCGACCATCACGGCGCCACCGGCAGCAGGCTCGATGCCGTGCTCGTCTTTGAGGTAGTTGCTGAGATCGACGGCTTCTTTCAGAGAGAGGCCAACGATTTTATCGCCGAGGGATTTCAGGTCGTCGGAGAGAGTTGCTGCATCAGACATGGTCTACAGTCCTTTCGAACAAATTCCTACCCGCAGCAGGTCGCAGGCAGGGAGATAATGATTTCTAAAACGGTTTATGGGAAAACCCGCGGCCGCAGCCGGGGGCGGAGTTAATTTCGCTGGCGGACTAATCTTCGCCAGACATCTTCTTAAACTGGCTGGCCAGCTTGGCGCCGGGGCCGATAAGCTGTGCGGCAAGCTTGGCGCCTGGCGACAGTAGCTGCCCGGACAGAATGCTGAGCTGCTCGGCGCGGTTGGGCCACTTGCTAATAGCACGGACATCATCGGGGGTGAGTTGTTCACCATCCATGACGCCGCCCGTGGCTTTAAATTTCTCGAAGTCTTCGCCTTTGTCGAGCTTGACGATCTCTTTGGCCAGAGAAATAAAATCCTCTGCGCCCCAGACAATCGCGTTGCCGCCGCCGATACCTTCGAAAGCCGCAGCCAGCGAAGTACCTTTGGTCGCCATGCGGCCCATGCTGTTCTTGATCAGCAGCAGCTCGATACCTTGCGAACGCAGGTGGGCCCGCAGAGACGTTGCCTGGTTGGCGTCGAGTCCGCTGAGGCTTACCAGCAGGGCGTCCTCAACACCATCTAAACGCTGGGCAATCTGACTTGCGACCAGCTCTTTTACTTTCTTACTCATAGCGGATCACGCTTTCCGTTTGTGAAATAAACAATCTAAACCACCGTCACAGGCGCCTGCTAAATTGCAAGCCGGATGCCTGGCGTCATGGTGGCACAGATCGTTATGCCACGTACGAAAGTTCCCTTTACAGTCAAAGGCTTCATGCCCGTAATGTGCTTAATGAAAGCGTCGATGTTGTCGACCAGCTTGCCTTCTTCAAAGCTAAGCTTGCCAACCATTGCATGAACATTGCCGCCGTTGTCGTTGCGGAATTCGACCTTACCGGCCTTATATTCCGAGACAACTTTGCCCACATCCGCGGTCACGGTGCCAGCACGGGGCGAAGGCATCAAACCACGTGGACCCAGCGCCCGGCCAAGCGGACCAACCAGACCCATCATGTCAGGCGTGGCAATGCAGACATCGAACTCCAGCCAGCCATCCTTAATACGCTTAGCCAGATCTTCCTGACCAACCGCATCGGCGCCAGCTTCTTCCGCGGCGGTCGCGTTTTCGCCCTTGGCGAAGACAACTACACGCTGCGTTTTTCCGATACCATGCGGCAGAACCAGCGAACCACGGATGATCTGCTCAGCCTGCCGTGGATCGATGCCCAGACGCATGTGAATTTCAACCGTCTGATCGAACTTAAAGCCGTTGAAGCCTTTCAGGACTTCAACTGCCTTGTCGAGGGCAACCGGCTCTTCCGGCGCCTTCTTCGCGTACTCGCGATACTTCTTTGGTTTTTTAGTCACTTATCCCTCACCTAGAAACGCCCGGGGTCGAACAAAGCCACCGCCAGGTGGCAAAGCGGAAAGCCGCGCTGGTGGACGGCGAGTTAGGATTTCGCCCCAGGCTTCCAGCAACCGGCGGAAATCGCCAGCATTGCAACCGCTTAAGCCGGTCATCAACCACACCATTGTGGAGAACAACCAGCAGATATTATTCCTCAACCACCGTAATGCCCATGCTGCGAGCAGTGCCGGCGATCATCCGCACGGCATGCTCCGTGTCGCGGGCATTCAGGTCGTCCTTCTTCGCCTCGCAGATGCTTTCGAGCTGAGCGCGGGTTACGGTGCCAACCTTATCGCGGTTGGGAACACCAGAACCCTTAGCGATACCGGCGGCCTGCTTCAGCAGAGATGCGGCTGGCGGGCTTTTGGTAACGAATTCAAAAGACCTGTCGTTGTAAACACTTACGACAACAGGAATCGGCGTGCCGTTGAATTCCTTGGTGCGGTCGTTGAACTGCTGAACGAACTGACCCAGGTTAATACCGAACTTACCGAGCGAGGTACCAACAGGCGGGGCGGGCGTCGCCGAGCCACCAGGAATCTGAAACTTTGCTTCGCCAACAAGCTGCTTGGCCATATCACAAACTCAACAAGTTACACCGGGAGAAGAACAAGCAGTCCGGTGAGTGGGCGGGGAAATATGAAAACGACAATAAAGCCGTGTGAAAATAATGTTCAGCAGAATTTAACAAAGAACCTAAACAGCCTCAATGTGCCAATGCTCCAATTCCACCGGTGCGGTACGGTTGAAAATGGTGATTAGCACAGTGACCCGGCCGCTGTTGATATCGATAGAATCAACGACCCCTTCGAAATTCTGGAAGTAGCCTTCGTTCACACGCACCCGGTCGCCGATTTTGTGGGAGATATTGTGCGTCTCTCCCTCTGCCTCTGGCTTCGGATTGGTGATGTTTAAAATACGTTCAATCTCATGCTTCTGCAAGGGGGCCGGTTTTCCCGCTGCACCGGTAAAATCGCCAATGCCGCCGGTCTCGCGGACGAGGAACCAGGTCTCATCATTGATGGCCATGTTGACGACGATATAGCCGGGGTACAGCTTCTTCTTCACCTTGCGTTTTTTTCCGGCTTTGGTGAATTCTGTCTGCTCTTCGGTCGGAACAATGATGTCGCCGAAATACTGCTCCAAACCGTGCATTTTGACGCGGCGCTGCAGGGCGGCCGCAATGGTCGGTTCGCGGTTAACGGCAACCTTTAAGATGTACCAGTCTTTTTCCGCGTCTGGATCTTCTTCTGGCTCTTCGATGAATTCCAACAAGCCAGATTTCGGCGGCGCCGGCTTTGGTTTTACTTCTTCCGCAGGCGTTTCCGCCACTTCTTCCTCAGAAGCCTCAGCAGCAACATCGCCCGTTTCCGGCGTGTCGGCAACGGAGCTATCGTCGTCTTCGGCCGATGTATCGGCGGGTTCGCCCGCGTCATCTGTGGTTGCGGGCGATTCTTCGCTTGCATCCGCAGCGATTTCAGCGGCGGCGTCCGTTTCAGCCGGAGTTTCTTCAGCAGCGGGCGTATCGCTGGCGGATGGGCCTGCGTCGTTTGCGCTGTCGGCGGTGGAAGGTTCCGCGGCCGCCGTGGATTCGCCCGGTTCGGTTGCTACCTGATCTTCACGGGAGTCGCCGGCGCCTTGAGCCTCTGTTGTTTCTTCGTTTTTGGCGTCTTCAGGCAAATCGCTCATTGGGCGATAACTCCAGCAGGACTAAACGGCGGCGGCCCGGCCGTTTGAGCCGGGCGCCAGACTAGCATTCTTAATTAACGTAATGTCGCAGACCAAGCGGTCCGGCTTACGGCTTTTCAGGTGGAACGTAAAGAATTCCCAGCCACTGAAACAGCGCCCGCCAGATCACGTCGTAGCCAAACAGCAGGATGGCCAGCAGGAAGATCATCAAGATGACAACAATCGATGCCTTAACCAGTTCGTCCCAGGTAGGCCACGAGACCTTCTTCATCTCGGCTTCCACCGCGATCAGAAAGTCTGCGAACTGGGTCAGGTTGACAATCCGATAGCTTAGCCAGAGCCCAAAAAAGACCAGCAGGCCTGGCACTAGGTAGTGGATCGAAATCTGATCGGAAATTCCGATGAGAGAATCGGCCGTTGACCTGGAAAACAGGCCGTCGATGATCCTGCTCCAGTTGGCCAGCAGGAAATTGTGCAGGCTATACGCCGCCAATACGAAACCGATGGCGAGCGCGGCGAACGTCACCTGCCGCGTAATCTTTCCCTGGGTGCGTTTATAAACGCCGAGCTGGAACATTCCGTCCAGCACCGAGTTCCCCGCCGGCACACTCTTTGGCTTTGACATAATATCCTTCCGTGCGGGGCATCCATGCTGCCCACAACGGCCATCCTGAAAACAACACCTGACTACAACACGGTCGCCTGCTCGCCGTCGCGGCAGGCGTAGTAAATGGCACGGGCGGCAGGACTTGAACCCGCAACCTGCGGTTTTGGAAACCGCTGCTCTGCCAATTGAGCTACACCCGTAAAAACCACTGGCCGCCATCAATATCTGACAGCGGCTTCGCGGCGGTATTCAAGGTGCGGCGTGATTCTTCGCCGCACCTTCTAATCTTATCAGTTCCCGGTGAAAACCGGAACCGAACTATTCGATGATCTTGGTAACAACGCCCGAACCAACGGTGCGGCCACCTTCGCGGATTGCGAAGCGGACACCATCGTCCATGGCGATTGGCTTGTGCAGCTCAACCGACAGCTTGACGTTATCGCCAGGCATGCACATTTCAGCATCTACCAGATTCACCGTACCGGTTACGTCCGTCGTGCGGAAGTAGAACTGTGGACGGTAGTTGCTGAAGAATGGCGTGTGACGACCACCTTCGTCTTTCGACAGGCAGTAGATTTCGGCTTCGAACTTGGTGTGAGGCGTAATCGAACCTGGCTTGGCCAGAACCTGACCGCGTTCGATTTCGTCACGCTTGATACCACGCAGCAGGCAGCCAACGTTATCGCCAGCGCGGCCTTCTGGCAGCAGCTTGCGGAACATTTCTACACCGGTGCAGGTGGTTTTCTTCAGCTCTTTGGCCAAGCCGATGATCTCGACTTCTTCGCCGGGCTTAACGACACCACGCTCGATACGACCCGTAGCCACGGTGCCACGACCTTCGATCGAGAAGACGTCTTCAATCGCCATCAGGAATGGCTTGTCGTCTTCGCGCTGTGGTTCAGGAATGTAGGTGTCAATAGCTTCAAGCAGTTCATCGATGCACTTACGTGCTTCGGGATCGCTTGGGTTATTGTAAGCAGGCAGGCTTGAACCGCGGATGATAGGCGTGTCGTCGCCGGGGAAATCGTACTTGTCGAGCAGTTCGCGGATTTCCATCTCGACCAGGTCAAGAAGTTCCGGATCGTCAACAAGGTCAACCTTATTCATGAACACGACCAGACGTGGCACGTCCACCTGGCGAGCCAGCAGCACGTGCTCTTTGGTCTGAGGCATCGGACCGTCAGCCGAGGAAACCACCAGGATGGCGCCATCCATCTGAGCGGCGCCGGTGATCATGTTCTTGATAAAGTCAGCATGGCCCGGGCAGTCAATGTGGGCGTAGTGACGGGTTTCCGTCTCGTACTCCACGTGCGACACAGCAATCGTAACGGTTTTGGTTTCGTCACGAACGGTACCGCCCTTGGCGATGTCCGAATAGTCCATGCGCTCGGCTAGGCCTACGGCAGCCTGGCATGAGAGTAACGCGCCGGTGAGGGTCGTTTTGCCATGGTCAATGTGGCCGATCGTACCCACGTTGACGTGCGGTTTTGTCCGCTTAAATTCCTCCTTGGCCATCTCTTTCTTCACCTACTTATAATTTGTCTGAAAATTCTACATCGCGGCGCCGCCAAAGCGGTCCCGCGCACAAGGTGCACAGTAAATTTCGCGAACCAGGCTGTAACGCACAGGCCCCGGCCGGCCCCCCAGGGAGCCTCGCCGCCGCCAGCAACGCCGCTTCGATTGAAAGCAGCCAGCCGCGTCATCTACAAACTCTGCAAACAGCGCCAAAGCTGCTGATGGGATTTGAACCCATGGCCTCGTCCTTACCAAGGACGCGCTCTACCACTGAGCTACAGCAGCAAATCTTACCGTGTATTGAAAACATTAAAAGGCTCGCCAGGGGCGAATAGCCACATGACTCCACCTGAAAGAGCGGGTGAAGGGAATCGAACCCTCGTCTTCAGCTTGGAAGGCTGTGGCTCTACCATTGAGCTACACCCGCAATCTTGAGCCGCGATTTCTCTTTCAAACACCGCCGTTTTAGGCCGGCGCCGGATGAGTGGGGGGTGCAGGATTCGAACCTGCGAAGGCTATGCCATCAGATTTACAGTCTGACCCGTTTGACCGCTCCGGAAACCCCCCGGAATGTATCTCTAAGTTTTCTTCGTCGATGTTATTTTTTTCCGTCGCCGGAGGGGAAAGGTTATAAAGCCAATTCGCCCGCTGCACCAGGGGGTGAACCGTATGAATTGCGTCGAACCCGTTTCCGTGACGTTTCGTCTTCCAGGTGGAGTAAATAAGTGTGAAAGCCAGCGGGGGGACTTGAACCCGCAACCTGCTGATTACAAATCAGCTGCTCTGCCAATTGAGCTACGCTGGCGGCAACTTCTCCTGCACCAGCTTGCCACAAGGGAAGTCTTTCCGTAGTGGTAAGTTGTGTCGTTGACAGCAACTTCAACGATAGCTGGGCAGCAAAAACGCCTAATATAGTGATTCGGCCACAAGCGGCAATACGGAAACCCCGTTCAACGCGTATTTTTAAGTCACATTCGCAGTTGCCGGCAGCGACAGACAAAACCGTAAGCAGCCGAGTGTCATGGTTATCAACAAGTAAGGGACAAGCGGCGCCTAAGGGCTGTTCGCTCTGGCGGCGGAAAAATTCGTTTTTTGTCCGTTGATTACCCGGCCGGTAGCAGCCCCCGCGCCAGCCATAAGCCAAGCACCACTGCAATCAGGCCGACGATCAGATTGGCCGCGATATTACCCGCCGCCCAGTGCAGCTCACCTTTTTCAACGTGTTTGATGGTCTCCAGCCCGAAGGTGGAAAACGTCGTCAGCGCTCCGAGGAACCCTGTGGTGGCGCCGGAGCGTAGCATCGGATGCATCAGGCTGGCAGCCATGCCGCCGGCAAAGCCTAGTAAAAAACAGCCCAGCACATTGACCAGCAGCGTGCCGAACGGGAAGTGATCGCCCAACAGGAAATGGGCCAGGTTACTCAGCCCGTAACGCGAAACGGCGCCCGCCGCGCCACCAATCGCGATGCATCCGACCATTAGCCACTGGTTCATGCCGGTCCGCCGATCTGCAGCCCCTGGTCGTTGATGGTGTAGGGCGTAATTTCTTCGCTACACGCGCTGCCGCGATGTTTGGCAATATAAAGCCCGCGGCCGACGCGGTTGCCGTCGCGCGTTTTCCCCATGTAAATCAGCGTGTTGGCGTTGGAGAGGGCATCTCCTTCGTCAATGCCGCGCGAAATCAGGTCGTCCAGCATGGTTTCCTGCGAAGTGCAAAGCAGCAGGCAGCCGATCTTTTGCGGGTCGTACAAATTAGTTTCCACTTGCTCAGCATTCTGTCGGAACTTCTCCCGGAACAGATCGCGTGCGACCCAGGCAGGATCTTTCCGGAGCACCTGGTGATAAATGTATTCAAACAGGTTGAACTGGATGGATTCCTGCGGCCGGTCCGAAGGCTCGATGCCATCGACCACCACACGCTGGCAGCCGCGGAGGAAGTTGCCATAGAGAAACGCGATCGAGGATTGCAGTTTCACGTTCAGTTCGCTCTGCCACTCTTTCCACTGTTCCCATTCCAGGTCATTCCGCGTGACGCGGCGGCCGCTGTAATCGAAAACGTGCAGGTAATCGCCAACGGGCTGCCCGAATTCAAACAGCGTGTCCCAGGCAGGTTTGGCGCCCGCATTCACCTTTTTCATTTCCCAGTCGAAGATCCGCTGCGCATAACCACTGTGATTCTGCGAGTCGCCGCGCGAAGACATATCGAACACGACGCCGCTTCGCGGATCACCGTTGTGCTCTGCACCGGCGCGGGTGAACTGAATGCCAAGCTGCGTTTTGCCGATCCCCGTGGCGCCGCACACCACCGTCAACGCGCCTGGTAAGAGGCCGCCGCCCAGTAAATCGTCCAAGGCGGGGATACCTGTAGATTGACGTGTGTCTGGCATGATCGCTGCGTGTGAGGTGTAGGAACGTGGATTGCGTGATAGCAGCACGCTAATACGCACCGGCGTGATTGGCAACCGCACAGCTTGAATTGCCCGCACCGCTACCTGTAAACCCGCAGGTCGTGCGCCCGCCTGACGATGTTTGGGGTGAATTGCGGTGCATCGTCAGCCAGGCGCCGGGCCTACGACTTATGCCGCAAGCAGGCAGGGACTTGCTAGAAACGTGCTGATCTTCCATAGTCCAAGGGTCCGATTCTTTTTCTGCAGGCATCACTGAGATGAGTATGTTTTCGCCCAGCCAGCGTTCCGCGTGGTCGCAGGGACAACCGATTAGCGAGTTGATGTCGCGTGCGCTGGCCAATCCCGGCCTGATCTCGCTGGCGGCTGGATTTGTCGATCAGCAGACGCTGCCGGTGCAGCCCACCAGCCGCGTGATGCAGTCGCTGCTGGCCGATGACGCAGCCGCACGCACCGCGTTGCAGTACGGCAGTACGCCCGGCTACCCGCCGCTGCGGCAGGCGCTGCTGGAAATGGCCACTGCGGCAGATCCGGGGCTTTCGGTCCAGGCGGATCAGATTGTTGTGACCGCAGGCAGCAATCAGCTTCTGCATCTGGTCGCCGAAACCATTCTCAACCCCGGTGATGTTGTTCTCTGCGCTTCACCCACTTATCTGGTCTTTATGGGAACCGTCGCCAATCTCGGCGCCCGGACGTACGGCGTAGAGACGGATGCCGGAGGGATGATCCCGCAATCCCTGGAAGCTACGCTGCAGCAGTTTGAACAAGCCGGTGAATTGTCCCGCGTGAAAGCCATCTATCTGGTGCCGTATTTTGATAACCCAACGGGCGTTAGCCTGAGTGTTGAACGGCGCCGGCAGATTGTGGAAATCGCCCGCAAATGGTCCACGCAGCAGCATCTGCATGTGATTGCGGATGAAGCCTATCGTGAGTTGCGCTACACGGTGGACGATACACCGGGCGTGCAGTCGTTTGACGAAGCAGGCGATACGGTGATTGTGGCTGGCACTTTTTCTAAATCGTACGCTCCCGGCTTGCGTGTCGGTTGGGGTATCCTGCCGCCGCATCTTGTGGAACCAGTGGTTGCGTTGAAGGGGAACATTGACTTTGGTTCGCCCAACCTGCCACAGCATGTGATGGCCAGCGTGCTGCAAGATGGGCTGTTCGCATCGCACGTAGATTCTGTGCGGCAGGGATATCACACCAAGTTGCAAGCGATGCTCGACGCGGCGAATGAATATCTCAAGCCGCTGCCTGGCGTAAGCTGGTTAGAACCGGCAGGCGGCCTGTACGTCTGGCTGACGCTGCCTGACGGGATGGACGCCGGTCCGCAGGGCAAACTGTTTGACACCGCGGTGGAAGAAGGTGTGCTGTATGTGCCCGGTGTGCACTGCTTCTCTGCCGAAGGACAGCCGCCTCAGCGGAACACCATCCGGCTGAGCTTTGGTGTGCAGTCGCCGGAAGGCATCCGCCAAGGTATGGCGGCCCTGGCGCGGGCGATCCAGCGCTGTGTTGAAGATGCAAACTGACGGCCAAGGCATGATCGATACGCCGGTCTATCTAGACAACCACGCAACTACGCAGGTCGACCCGCGCGTGGTCGAGGCGATGCTGCCATTCTTCACACAGCATTTTGGCAACGCAGGCAGCGTGAGTCATGCTTTCGGCCACGCGGCGGAAGAGGCGGTTGATGCTGCGCGGGTTTCGATCGCAGCGGCTATCAACGCACAGCCGCGCGAGATTGTGTTCACCAGCGGCGCCACCGAAAGCAATAACCTGGCTATCCGCGGTGCGGCGCTGCATCCGCGGCGGCGTGGCGGCAAGCTGAAGCACACGTCTTCCAACGGCCATATCATCTCCGTCACCACCGAACACAAAGCGGTGCTGGACCCGTTGCAGCGGCTTACCAGGGAAGGCTACGAAGTCTCGCTGCTGGAGGTTCAGCCGCAGGAAGCCACACAGCCGGGTTGGCTTGATCCGCAGCGTGTGGCGGATGCAATCCGCGAAGATACCGCACTGGTTACGGTCATGCTGGTCAATAACGAAACCGGCGTGATTCAGCCCGTGCAACAGATCGGCGCCATCTGCCGCGAACACGGCGTGCCACTGCACTGCGACGCCACGCAGGCTGTCGGACGCATACCGGTTGATGTCAAACAGTTGAACGTGGACCTGCTCAGTTTTTCGGCCCACAAAATGTATGGTCCCAAAGGCAGCGGCGCTCTGTTCGTCCGTCGCGGTTCGCCCCGGCTATTCGTGCAGCCATTGGTCGACGGCGGCGGTCAGGAACAGGGCCTGCGGAGCGGAACGCTGAATGTGCCGGGCATTGCCGGATTGGCCAAAGCCCTGGAACTCTGCACGCAGCAGATGGAAGAAGAAACCACGCGGTTACGCATGCTTCGCAAACAGCTATACACGGGCATCTGCGAATTGATTGACGATGTACCGCTGAACGGGCCGCCATTAGAACGCGAAGACCTACGCATCGCGGCCAACCTGAATTGCAGCTTTTCGCTGGTCGATGGCGAAACGCTGATGATGCGGATGGGCGACGTTGCGGTTTCCAGTGGCAGCGCCTGCACGTCGACCAACCCGGAGCCCAGCCACGTGCTTCGCGCCATGAATCTCGAAGAAAGCCGCGTCCGCAGCAGCCTCCGCTTCGGCCTGGGCCGCTTTAATACAGAAGCGGAAATCGACTTCGCCGTGCAAAGGCTTGCCGCGGTGGTGAAGGAGTTGCGTGGCATGAGTAGCTACGGGTAGGAGGTTCTCCTATTTGCTTTCGCACGCATCACCCATTGGTTAGATTGACGTTCCCTCTTCTTGGGGTAACGCTTTTGCTAATCGATGGAGACTTACGATGCGATTTTTAACCGGCGCCTGTCTTGCGGCTTTATGTGCGGTTTTACTCTCAGGCTGTGGAGGCGGTAATGAACCAACAGACCCGGCGCCTGCGGCGGATACAACGGCTGCTGATGCAGCTAACTCTGATGGCGGCGCTCCCGTGGTTGGCACACCCGGTACTGACGATCCTGTAGAACCTGCGGTCAATACACCGGCGGCTGAGGCGGTGGAGAAACAACACCCGGAACTGGCGTACATTACCGACGAAATGGCGGTGGCAGTCCGTTTGCAGGGTGTGAAAGTACAGCAGCATCCGCTGGTGAAGATGTTTCTGAAGCAGTTGCCTGCAGAATCCGATCCAATGATGGACTTGCTGAAACACTCGGACACCACGTTGTTCATGCTGTCGAAAACACCTGCGGAAACGGTTGATCCCACAAAGGGGCCGCCGATGAATGGCGCCCTGGTCAATCATGTTGGGGATCAGAAGGTGTTTGATGCGTTTGTGATGAACATCAAAGGCGATCCTTCGTTGCCATTGATGCCCGAAGGCAAGACGCAGAAAGATATCTTCGACGAGTACGACAAAGCCTGGGACGAATGGCAGGATAAAGGCGGCGACCCTGCCACCGAGCCAGAGCTGAAGCGTTACCGTCCGCGTCCTGTTGAGTACAACGGCAAGACGCTGTATCTGAACAACGGCCTGGCGGCGACATTCCCCGGCGATGGCTGGATGGTGTTCGCCAATGAGGATGTGCTGAAGCGGATGATCGATGCGAAACAGCCCAACCAGGCCATGATCGCGAAGTTGACCGCCCTCGGGTTAGACAACGAAGCGATTGCCTACGGCGATATGGCTGCCATGCGTAAAGCCGTAGACCCGCTTCGTCCCATGATGGAGCAGCAGGCAGGACCCGGCGCCGAGGCTGCCAACACCGCGATGGACAACATCGACACGTTTCAGCTGGTCGTAGATCTCGACGGCGACAAAATGGTGCAGATCGAAACGACCTCCGCCGATGCTGCGGCCGCCAAGCAGGTATCGGCCATGGCTTCGCAATACAAAGACCAGGCAATGCCCGCCGCAGAGATTTTCCTGTGGTTGTTTGATGGCGAGAACGAAGACAAGCCTGCCACCAGCATGGCGCAAAGTGTGGTGGATTCCATCGAAATCAAAAGCACCGGCAAGAACGGCTCGTACGTACTGAACAAGCCCGCCGATTTCGACAAATGGCCCGAGAAAATGCAGCCCATCATCGAGACGATGCAGGCCGCTGCCCGCAGATCGATGCGCAGCAACAACATGAAACAGATTCTACTGGCGTTTCTCAACTACCACGATACCTACGGTCGTTTCCCGGCCAATGCCACCTATACAAAAGACGGCAAGGCGTTAAGCAGTTGGCGTGTGGCGCTGCTGCCCTACGTGGAGCAAAGCTACTTGCACGACGGGTTCGATTTCTCGCAGCCGTGGAACAAGGGAACAAACGCCCGCCTCGCAAGTTACCCGGTGCAAGTTTACGGCGATGGCAGCGATGTGGACGACATGAATATGAAGCTGGATCTCCAGGAAACAAAGCCGTTCGACGGCAGAGGCCCTGAAAAACCTGTCCCAGCCGTGGCCGTTCCTCCCGTTGACGGTGACACGCCGAAGGACGCATTCAAGACACGTTATCAGGTCTTCGTCGGCCCAGGCTCTGTGTTCGATACAACCAGGGGTAACACAATTGCAGGCGTAACGGATGGGACATCGAACACCATCATGATGGTCGAAACCGGCCCGGAGAAAGCCGTTCCCTGGTCGCAGCCGGCCGATATTCCATTCGAAAAAGACACCGATCTGATGAAAGCCATCGGTGAACCCACGGATGGCGTCTACATCGTCGGCTATGTCGACGGCCGCGTCGAACAACTGACTGCGGAAGAACTAAAAGATCAGCTCCGCGCGATGGTGACCCGCAACGGCGGCGAGATCATTGAACGCCCCGGCTTTCAGGAACCAGAACCTGAAGATCTGGAATTCAAACAGCCGGAACCCGAAGTACCGGGAGAGAAACTGCCAGAGGTCGAAAATCCTCAGCCTGCGATCCCGGACTTCGAAGAAGAGCCAGAGGAAGCAGCCAGCACCGAGTGACATAGATCTGTCATAGCCCCGCAAGCCGCATCACCGCCTTGCGGGTGGGGTCAAGCATGATCAAGCCCAGAATATCGCTGCGTTTCGCACAAATAGCGTTCACTACGTTATGCGTGTTGAACGCAGTTTTTTTATTTCTGAATGCTAGGACAATCATTAAGCCGCGATCAGAAACACGGCGAGGCTTAGGAACGGGCACAGCAATCCCAGGAAGATGCCTGCACAGGCGATGCGGTAGGTGCTGTATGCTGGACTCTTTCGGATCAGCAGCAGGGCAATCACGCCAGTCGTTAGGCTGACCAGACAGACGAGGACGCCCCCGCCCAGAAATCCCCACATCCAAGGCAGCATCCACCATTTCTGACCGGCAACCTGAGTAGCGGCTTGCAGGGCGAAGCAAACGCCGCCGATCAACAGGCAGACACACCAGAGCAGACCACAGCCAAGGCTAACCCAGGCGACGGGTGGAGATCCAGAGTCTTGATCCATGGAAAATCCAACGCTTGGGTTAAACTGCGGGCCTGAGACCGCATACTCTTATAGGCTTCGACAGGACGGATCCCGTTGCATCGTCATGCAGGCGCCTGACCTACGGATTTTTAGTAAAAGTAGTACAGCATGAAGACGGCGGCGCCGCAGAGGATGCCGGCCCAGAAGCGGTCGTCGGTAAAGACGAAGGTGAGCGTCTCTTGCGTTGTAGGTCCTTCGTCTTTGATCTTGATGTTCCGGGCGCGTTTGCCGCGGGCTTTGGCGGCGCGTGCTTTGTGTTCCTCGATCCGCTCGTTCCGTTTGGAAACAAAGGTCCAGAACACGGAAGTCAGGAACACCAGGAAGGTCCAGATGGCGCCGAAGCTTGCCATCACTACCGGCTCGGCTTTGCCAAACACCATCCAGACCGCCAGCAATGCATAGACGATCAGCGAAATCGCAGCCGCTACGGCAATGGCCCGCAGCACGCGCGGATTATGTCCGCCCAGGCCGGTCCAGGTCAGCTTGCCTTTTTCCGGGTCCGGAACGCCCACGAAACTGACGGCGAAGTACAGCAAGCCGCACAGCAGGATCACGCCCACGACGCGGTGGAAGAAATTCAACTTTGGCCCCAGCACGCCAATAATGCTCCAGCGGCTCACGCCCAGCACGGGCTGCTGCAGCGTTTCTTTGCGTGTTTCAAGGTAGCTGGTCCAGAAGTCGATGTTCTTATTCTTCAGCTCTTCAGGCACATCGCCTACGGGCACGTCGGCAAACGTCCGGTCGCCCGCAGCCAGCGAGTACACCACCGGGTCGGCGCCGATGTAGCGGTTGTAGCCTTCTTCGATACCGCCTGAGAAAACCACGCCGGCGATAATCGTCAGGAAACCTGCCAGACGCGTGCCGCCTTTCCAGAGCATGCCCAGGGCGAAGGCCACCAAGAGTCCCGGTGTGAGGTAATTCTGATAGTCGGCGATCTGCAGGAAGAAATTTGATTTTGAGTCCGGGTTGAGCACGAAGATGGCCATGAACGCCGCCAGCGCGACAAAGCCGACGATCGACGCGCGGCCGATGAAAATCATCTGCCGGTCGGTGGCCTGCGGATTGATGTAGCGTTTGTAAATATCGATGGTCACAATCGTCGCCGCCGAGTTCATCATCGAGTCAATCGAAGACAAAATTGCGCCGATCAGCCCCGCAGCGATCAAACCGACAAAGCCCCAGCCAAGCGGCACGACGCGTTTGACAATCTCCGTAAACGCCGTATCGGGCGCCACTTCCTGCCCGCTCAGATTACGCTGGAACCAGTAAAACGCGGCAATGCCCGCGGCAATGGCGAAGAACGGAATCAGCAGCTTGAGAAAACCCGCCGCGATGATTCCCAGCTTCGCTTCCGAATCGCTCCGGGCGCCAAGCGCGCGTTGTACGATGAACTGATTCGTGCCCCAGTAGAAACAGTGCATCGCCATCAAACCGGTAAACACGCCCGTCCACGGCAGGCTAGGGTGGTTGGTGGGTAGATAAAGTCGCATCTTCCGCGCGTCGCCAGCAGCTTCATCCAGCGCCATCATCTCGCTCCACCCGTTCCAGCCACCGAGCGCGTAGAACGTCAGCAGCGCCACCACAATGCCGGCGCCAAGCAGCAGCAGCGACTGAATGAAGTCGGTCCACACCACTGCGTTCAATCCGCCAAAGATGGTATACGTCGCGGAGATAACCGCCAGGGTCAGCACAAAGGCTACGTACCAGTTCCACTTCACGCGGATTTCCGTCTTGGCGGGTTGCTGCCAGGGTGGCAGGTCCACAACAGCCACTTTGCCTTCGGCAGCGGTTGCTTCTTCATCAGGCGGCGTTTTTGCTGTGCCGGCCGTTACTTCGGTGGTGGCGATATCGCCCGCCAGTACGCACATCGAGCGGGCGCCGATATACAGCCCCGGCACCAGATGCAGCACCGCCATAATCAGCACCATGATAATGGCGTAGCTGATCCGGCTACGGTTGTCGTAACGCTTCTCCAGGTATTCAGAAAGCGTATAAAGCTTCAACTTGCGGTACACCGGCAAGAAGCCGTAGCAGAGCATCATCAGGCCGGCGATGGCGCCGATTTCAAAATGGCTCTGTGCGAAACCAATGCTGAAGCCGATGCCCATCATGCCGACCATGTGGTTCGCGCTGACATTGCTGCCAAAGATGGAACCGGCGACGCCCCACCAGGGAATCTTCCGCCCGGCAAGGAAGTAATCTTCAGACGTTTTCTCGTTCGCGCTGGCGATCAGTCCGACAATCATCGCCAGCACCAGAGCGCCGATGAAAACGATGATGTCCACGGTGGTGAAGACTTCGTTCAACTTTATCGCTCCGCCTGATGAGAATGCATGGTGTGCCGGAAATACCACGTGAACTATAAATACGGCCCCATCCAGCCGCAACTATTGCAGCCGCACAGCCGCCGTCGATCACGGCGCAACGGATATTGACGATACTGCGGGTCGGGACGGTTCTTTTCATGTGTGGCAGTTTGACATCGTCTATCTGCGACGTACGGTTTTGCGCCAGATGATCGCTGCGTACCTACATCTGGCCGCAACTCCCTTTATTTAGAAGGAGCAGTCCGCCATGAAACGTCCGGCTACTGCCCGCCTGCCATACAACCTTGAGCATAAACGGCTGATCTTCGTCACCGCCGCGGTCCTGTTCTTCCTTGCGTTTAGCGCGCATGCATCCGGCCAGAGTCAGCGGATCGATGGCTATACGGAGCCGTACCGCAGTGTGAATATCGCAACCACGGAAATGGGCGTCATTGCCGAGGTGCTTGTCAAAGAAGGTGAGACCGTGACTGCGGGTCAAGCTGTCGCCAATCTCGACCGCGATCTGCAAGCCGCCACGCTGGCCATTGCGAAGAAGAACTTTGAACTGACTGGCCGCGTCGCTGCCGCCAAGGCGGAAGCCACTTTACGTTCGCAGCGGCTGAGCAAATTAGAACAACTGGCACGTGCCGGTCACGCCCGACGCGAAGAGGTCGAGCGTGCGCGGGCCGACGCCAACATCGCCCGTTCGCAGCACCTGGCGGCCGAAGAAGAACAGATCGTCAGGCAGCTTGAGTATCAGCGTGCACTGGTGCAGATCAAACGCCGGACCATTACTTCGCCGTTGTCAGGCGTGATTGCAGAGATCATTAAACGCGATGGCGAATTCGTGGCGCCGAATGATCCGCAGATCATGCGCGTCGTTCAACTAGATAAGTTGCAGGCCAAATTCACGCTTAACTTGTCGCAGTCGCGAAAGTTGTCGCAGGGCCAGATCGTGAAGATCGAAATGGGCGGCAAGACGGTCGCAGGCGAAGTCGAATTCGTCGCCCCCGTCGCTGATGCGGAAAGCGGCACCGTGCTTGTGAAAGTCCGCGTGCCCAACGAGCGTGGCCAGCTCAGCGGTCAACGCGTTTCCTTGCAGCTTCCCTAATTTCAAACGGTTAAACGCCATTCCCCTCGGTGGAAACCTGAAGTTCCCATGACTGTCCATCAGCAGCCCCCGCCCGCCGCACTGCCGGAACCATCGCTGCGGCTGCAGCAACAGTTCCTGCAGAGCATCTCTGGCGTAGGGAAGCTGAATGATGCGCTGACAAGAATCTCGACCGCCATCCTGCACGCCAGCGGGGCAACGGCCACCTTCTTTGCCGGCCGTGATGAAGAAGGGACGCTGCAAGCTGCGACGCGCGCTGACGATGGCGAGGCGATTGATATTCTTGACGATGATCTGCGTCTGGCGCTGGAAGGCGTTATTGCCGCCGTCGTTTCGCAAGGCCGCACCTGCACCGCACGATTTGAATCCACGCAGGACCACGTCCTGGTCGCCAGTCCGGTCTTTCAGCGCGGCTGCCCGCCCGAAGTTTTCGCAACCATCTGTCCCACAGCGGAAGCTGCTACTTGCGCGGGAATCAGCCAGCTGGCCGCTTCGCACATTACGATGTGGCGGGTGCTGCAAAGTTATGAGCAGCAAGTGGCTGTTTCCAAACGGGCATCGCAGCAGCACGCCGTCCGCTGTGCGACGGAAGCGCCGGCCGACGCGATGGATCTGCGGGCGGCGACTGCCATCCTGGAACTAACGCAAAAAGTCCGCCAGTGCGACGAACTTGATCAGGCGTGCATTACACTCGCAGGCGAAGCGGCTTCACTTCTGGAGTGTGAGCAAGCGGTTGTCGGGCTGTGCAAATCCGACGGCGCCTGTTATCTGGAAGCGGTATCAGGCATGCCGGGGTTTGATCGTGGATCAGAATTCGCCCGCACGGCTGAGGCTGTTCTGGAAGAAGCCCTGCTCCGCGACGAAGTAACAGCGTGGCCGTCGGCCACCGGCGACAGTCATGCGACCCTGGCGCATCAGTCGCTACGAGCGTTGACCGACGCGGCGTGTATCGTGTCGGCGCCGCTCCACAACGCGCACGGTGAACAGGTCGGCGCCTGGGCGTTTCTGCTCAATACTTCGCTGCCCGAACAGCCACTTGCCGAACTGTTTCTCCGTGGCGCCGCCACGCCGGTTGGTGTCTGCATCAGCGACGCCAAGCAGATTGCAGGCGGCTACGTCGCGCGGATGACGCGCGCGGTGCAGAGTCATTACAAAGGCTGGAAGTTCAAAGCATGCGTGGCGGCTGCCGGCGTCCTGCTGGCGGCGATGCTCATTCCCTGGCCGTATAAAATCAGTTGCGAATCTACGGTCGAGCCGGTTGTCAGCCGCTACGTGGCGGCGCCCTTCGCGGGCCCGCTGGAAAAGGCGTTTGTGACGCCCGGTGATACGGTCAGCAAAGGCGATCTGCTTGCCCGGATGGATGGCCGCGAGATCCGCTGGGAACTCGAGAAAATCATTGCCGAACATCATCGCGCGGCGAAGAAACGCGACTCCGCCATGGCGCAAAGCAACGTGGCCGAAAAACAACTTGCGCGCCTGGAAATGGACCGTCTGGAAGTGCAGATGAAATTGCTCAGGCAGCGTATCGCTGACCTGGAGATACGTAGCCCGGTGTCAGGCGTTGTCACCACGGGTGAACTTGACAAGGCGGAGGGCGCCCCGCTGGAAACCGGCCAGACGCTGTTCGAAATTGCACCGCTGGACCGCATGGTGATTGAAATCGACGTCCCGGGCGAAGATATCGCCTACACACGGCAGGGTCAGCAGGTTGCGCTTCGTCTGGACGCCTATCCCGGACGCGTGTGGACCGCGGAAGTATCGCGGATTCATCCCCGCAGCGAAATGCGCGATCAGAAGAATGTGTTTGTGGCGGAAATGGATATCGAAAACCCGGATGGCCAGTTGCGGCCCGGGATGGCAGGCCGCGCGAAAGTGACTGGTCCCTGGATGCCGCTGGGCTGGAATCTTTTTCACAAGCCGTGGCATTCGCTGCTACGTACACTTGGCTTCTAGCGGAAGGGGTGTCAAACCATGTCACACGACTTCCGCGTCCGTGAACTAGGCCGCACCGTGCTGGTGCTCCGGCACGATCTGCGCGTGACGCCGCAGGTTTATTCCGGCGAACATGTGTTTGTGCTGGAAGATCCCGTCAACTCCAAGTTCTACCGCCTTGGCGCCGCAGAGTACGCCTTTGTTTCGCTGCTTAATGGTGAAACAAACATCGGCGATGCACTGCAGGCCACAGCGACGCGTTTTCCTGCGGAGTCGCTGGGCTGGCAGGAAGCGGCTTCCATCTGCAAATGGCTGATCGAATGCAACCTGGCAAGTACGCCGGAATCCAAAGCCTCTAGCCGCGTCATGAAAGCCGCCCGGGAAGCGGGCCGCCGCGAGTTCTGGCAGAAGATGAACCCGATGAGCCTGCGTGTGCCGCTGCTGTGGCCTGACCGCTGGTTCCGTCGTATCGCGCCGTATTGCGGTTGGGTCTTCTCCTGGCCGGTGTTCACGTTGTGGCTGATCCTGCTGGCGGTAGCCGGGTATTTTCTGCATCAGAATGCGGACCGGCTGGTGGAAGCATCGCAGGGCGTTTTTGACGATGGCGCCTGGCGGTGGTTGCTGCTGGTGTGGGTCGCGCTGAAGCTGATTCATGAATTCGCCCATGGAGTCGCGTGCCGCAAGGCGGGCGGTGTGGTGCGCGAAGCAGGCGTGATGCTGATCCTGTTCACACCCGTGGCGTATGTGGATGTGACTACAAGCTGGCGCTTCCGCTCCAAGTGGAAACGCATTCTGGTGGCGGCTGCCGGGATGTACGCGGAACTGGCCGTGGCGGCCGTGGCGGCGATTGTCTGGGCGCACACCGGACCGGGCGCGCTCAATCACATTTGTTTTCAAGCGGCGCTGATGGCCAGTGCGACCACGATTCTATTCAACGCCAACCCGCTGATGCGCTTCGATGGTTACTACATCCTTTCGGACCTGCTGGAAATTCCAAACCTGTACGGACTTGGGCAGCAGAGTGTGAACTATTACACGCGGCGATTTATCCTTGGACTTTCGGCGTCGCTGCCTCGAGCCAATCCGCTGAATAAGATTTTGGTTCAGATTTACGGCTTCGGTGCGCTGGTGTGGCGGGTGCTAGTCTGCATCGGTCTGCTGATTGCGGCGTCCGCATTGTTCGAAGGCGCCGGTGTAGTGCTGGCCTGGTTCGCGGCGGCGCTGTGGGTTGGTCTGCCTGTTGTCCGTTTTGTGATGTACGCCTTGCAGGGCAAACCGGGGGAACGGCCGCAGTGGCTGCGTGCAACGGCTGTGTGTGGCGGCTTGGTTGCGGCAGGGGCAATGTTCTTTCTGTTTGTGCCCTGGCTAGGCGCCACCACTGCCCCGGCGATTGTTGAATACGAACCGCTCAGCGTTGTCCGCGCCGAAAGCGACGCCTTCATCCGCGAAGTCCGCGTTACTGGCGGGCAACGTGTCCAACCGGGTGACATACTCCTAGTACTCGAGAACCGGGAGTTGCAGGCCGAAGTCGCAGAACTGGCCCTTCGCATCCGCGAAACAGAAATCCGCATCCGCCTGCATCAGCAACGTAGCGAACTTGCCACGCAACAGGCCGAAACTGCCGTGCTGGAAATGCTCAAGAAGCAACACGCGGAGAAGAGCGAAATCGCAGGCCGCCTGACGGTCCGCGCAACTGCAGCCGGCGTGGTCATTGGCCGGCGGCTGGCCATGCGGGAAGGCTCCTTCGTGGAGAAAGGGGCCGAGATCCTTTCCATCGGCGACGAGAGCCGCAAACGCTTACGCGCATCGGTCGATCAGAACGATCTGCAACTATTCAGCAGCCGGACCGGCGGCGACGTTTACGTGGATGTGCCAGGCCACTACACGCTTACCCGCACCCTCACGCGTGTGCCGCCGCAGGCATCCACGCAGCCGCCCCACGAAGCGCTGTGCACCACAGCAGGCGGCGAGATTCCCGTCAAACAGACCGGCAGCGAATCGGAAAGCAGCGTCGAATTCTTCGAACCGCGTTTCACCGCGTTCGTGGATCTTACGCCCACGCAAGCCCGCACTATGCATGCCGGCCAGACCGGCCGCATCTCCTTCCGCCCCTTCACCCGCGCCACCGGCGCCGAACTCTGGCACCAGGCCGATCAATGGTTCCGGCGGCGGATCGAACAGCAATCGGGTGAGTGACGCGCAGTTGCTACCTGCTAAGATCCCAACCTTTTCTCCAGGTTGTCCACTTGTTTGGCCAGAAGGTCCATTTAGGTCTGGGCCAGCTTTGTGACCATCCTTTATTCAACCGGCTGAACGAGTTTCATCAAAGCCTTGCGTTCTGCCAGTAACTGCCGGCCCGACGCTGACTGTTTTTGCGCAGGCACGATGTGCCAATGACTGACATCTATGAGGTACAGTGACTTGAACCTGTGCGTCGGCATTGCCAGCAGGTCGATCTGACGACGCTGTTCTGCAAACTTCAGGTATTCCGCCCATTCTGCCTTTGTAAGTGACCAGGGACGGATTTTGGAACGTCCAGCCCAACCCATCACGTTGTCGCTCATGCCTCTTTCGTATTCAAGGTTTGACTTCTCCAAAGAACGCAGCGCCTTTATTCGTTGTGGTGTTGGTTTAGCCGTCAGCCGGAATTCAACCCTGACTGGATAGCTTCTTCCATTTTCAGCATCATCAAAGCTGCCGCCGCCACTAAAGTCCGCGCCCAGGATTTGTCTGACCGACGTGATCGAGATCGTGCGGGATTCGTATTCGTAACGGACACGCCAGTTATCACCAGTAATCCTGGTAGCTGCCGAAAGCAGTCCGGCAAGATCGTCTGTCGCAATCTCTTGTGCTGAACAGGAACTTGTGAAGAGCGTAAAGACGACGGCAAATAGCGTTATGATTTTCATAGTCAGGAAGTCTTGTTAATCCGCGAGTCGCCTGGAAACGTGACTTGTATTTTCGATAAGGCCGCCGCTACTTCCCGCCTTCCGACCGGCGCGCGTACCGTGGATTCGCCGTACGCGCCTTTAGCGTCCCGGTTTCTCCCCGTCTTCCCGAGACGCTGCGGGTTTCACGCTCATCGTGCCGCGGTCCTACTGCATTGAATGCAGGCCGATGGTGTTGCCTTCGGTGTCGGCGGCGATGGCGATGAATCCGTGTTCGCCGATGGACATTTTCTCCTGTTTGAGTTCGCCGCCGGCGTCGTTGACGCGGGCCGCTTCGACAGCGCAGTCTTCGCAGTTGAAATAGACCAGCGTGCTGTTGCCGCCGCTGGGGATGCCTTCCATTTTGACCAGTGCGCCGGCGGCGCCTGGCGCGCCTGGTTGCATCGGGAAGGCCATCATGTTGATTTCGTGGCCGGGGATCGGGGAATCAAGTTTCTCGAACTCGGTTTGAAAGACAGCAGCGTAAAACTTCGCGGCGCGGTCCATATCCTGCACGTAGATTTCAAACCATCCAACAGCGTTCTTCGTCATTGCATGTTCCTTCGTCTCTTAGTTCAGCGTAGCCACAAAAAAAGGCCGCATCGTGGGATGCGACCCTTTGTGTATTGAACTATGTCTTGTCACGCATGACAACTAAACGGTGATTGATGCGTGGCGTTTAGCGGCTCCAGGGTTGTGGAGCTGGTGCGGTAGGCGCCCGGCGGGAAGTGCCGGCGGCGGGTGATCGCCAGGATGGCTCAGGTTGGCGGACTTCTGGATACCAGCCCGTAGCGCGTGGCGCCGTGGATTGTACGCCAGGGGTTTCCGCGGGGCCTTGGGCCGAAACATTGCGGTACGGCGCCGGAGTGTTGTTGCCTGCAAAGGCGCCAGGCGACTGGTGCGTGGGCAGGCTGGGCGCGACACGTGCCAGGAGTTGGGAAGCCTGTGTCAGCGACGGATCCTTGGCGGCGGCCTGTTGCAAGTGGCTCGCGGCGCCATGGGTGTCACCCTTTTTGAACAGCAGCACGCCGATGTTGTAGTGGGCGACGGCTTCGGGATTGGCGGCGGCAAGATGCTCGAACGCGGCCCGCGGGTTGTTCATTTCAACCAGAACAGTTGCCAGGTTATTGCGGTACAGCCGGTTGTGGGGCGCCGCGCCAATGGCCCGTTCCAGGTGTGCGACGGCGTTGTGCAGTTCGTTCCGGCGGGCGTAGCAAAGGCCAAGGTCGTTCAGCGCGATGGGGTTACGTGGCTCCATCTGAATCGCATGCTGGTAGACCTGCACGGCCTGTTGATACTTGTCCTGCCGGTCGTACAAACGGGCAAGCTGCAGCATGGCGGCAACATTCTTGTTGTCGGCCCGCAACGCCGCCACGTACTGCTTCTCAGCAGCGGGGAAGTTACCGCGGCGTTCGTGCAGCCGGGCCGCGGCAAGCAGAACGCTGCTGGAATCTCCCGACGGAGCCGACAGATCCAGCGGGTCGACCGGCGGCACGCGTCGCGGCGTCATGGCGCCGGTAACCGTATTGGACGCTGATTGGATGGCTCCGGTCAGCCGGGAACCCCAGGTGTGCACCACCGGCGGCGCCGGAGAGCCTAAGGCACGGGGCGCCTGCTGCGCCGCAAGCGGAGTCGTGACGACGGCCAGGCAGATGCCCGCAGCAAAGACTCGCAGGATGTGTTGGATTGAGATGGTCACTTGGCGCCTCCGTGATGCCTTGGCCGATTTTCCGCGGCCGTTGTGCAACAACCAGTCAGAAGAGTTTTCAATTTTCCGGCGTGCCTCTGCCACCTGCCTTTCCGTTACAGCAGGTTCCGGGGGCGAGTTCGCCACGCGATGTGTTCTATTTGTTCTGGCTTGAACGCTGGTAGCTTTAGCTATTGCGTGAAGCCGTAATGCGGCGGTCTGCAAGTTTGATCGTCCGCGTGTCGATTCCGCTGCACCGTTTCCGCCGTGGCAATTACAACCTTAACGGGCGGCGCCATCCTTATCACCGGCCCTTTTATGAGAGCCGGTTTAAGTCACGACTGGAGTGGTTATGGCGAGCCGCCACCACCGCCGCCAGCTCCACCACCGCCACCGCCGCCAACTCCACCGCCAATGGATGGTGCGGGCAATCCGGACTGGAATCCGGTGTGAATCTGATTCACGCGGTCTGCGGGAGATGTCTGTGGTTTAAGATCGGTCAGCACAACGGCGGGGAGTTCGCCATTGCGGAGATAACCCGCTACGTGCTGCTGCGCCGAATCGATGCGGGCGGCCGTGATTTCTGGATCGCGGTCACGAAGCACGAATACCGTGCGGCGGTAGGGCACACGCTGATCCACGATCCAGCGGACTTTGGCGATGCCAGCTGGCGTAAGTTCGTTGGTGGCTGGATTGAAATGGTTGGTATCCAGCGTGTTCTGCATCTGCCAGCCTTTGTTCACCATAATGCGGAACGGGCGGCGGACGAGTTCGCGGTCAGCATCCTGAAATGGGGCTGGCCAAGCATTGTTACGGTGCCAGTCCAGCTTGAAGCGGTTGAACCAGGCACTCCAATCGGCGCGGGCTTGCGAGGCAACGCTTGTCGCCAGCACCAGCGTCAGCATAAAAAGCAGTGAGCGTCGCATCATGCAGGTTCTCCGTTTCCTTTGTTTCTGCTTCTAAGCGGCGACGCGACCTTGATGGCATTCCGTCGCCGGGCGTTAATTTGCGCGTGTTTCAGTAGCTTGGGGTCCGATTAGGCAAAATGGGATGCCTTAAACGGTGCCGTAATCTGAAACGATCCGTTCATGTTTATCGACACTCTGCCGCCACACCTTCGCCCTGAAGCAGAAATCATGTGTTGATTTGATTATTTTCCTCATGCTGGCTGCATGCATTGCAAGGGCTGCGCAACATGTAGCTGGCGACGGCAGTTCTGTCGTGTCAAGTGCAGTATCTGCGGAATCTGTACCGCTAAATATCGTCAAAGGCACGGACTTGCCCGTTATCAACCGAAACTGATAAGATATAGACCCGCATGCCCCCACACCCGAAAATCCCCTACCGCAGATTACCCCACCCAAAACGAAGAGGCGTTAGAGATGCTCACGATTCTTGGTCGCCGCGAAGGTAAAAATTCAAAATTATGCGACGGTGTTTCGCGCCGTAATTTCCTGAAAATCGGCGGTCTGGCGATGGGCGGCCTGACGCTGCCCGGCCTGCTGGAAGCTGAAGCTCAGGCGGGAACAGGCTCTTCGCACAAGGCAGTGATCAATATCTTCCTGCCGGGTGGACCGCCGCATCAGGATATGTGGGATATCAAGCAGGACGCGCCGGCAGAGATCCGGGGCGAGTTTCAGGCGATCAACACGTCGGTGCCCGGCATTCAAATCGGTGAGATGTTCCCGCGTATTGCGGCGATGATGGATAAGTTTGTGCCGATCCGTTCGATGACCGGCGCCGGCGGTTCGCACTATGCGTTTGAAGCAATGCACGGCCGCAAACAGGTGAATCCACCCGCCGGTGGCTGGCCGTCGATGGGCGCCTGGGTTTCGCATTTGCAGGGCCCCGTTAACCGCACGATTCCTCCGCATCTGAGCCTGTTCTATAAGACGGGCCATCAACCCTGGGGCGATCCTGGCGCCGGTGGTTTTCTGGGCGTGAAGCACGCGCCGTTCCGTCTGGTCGGCGGTAAGGGCGAAAGCTCGAAAGTAGACAATATGGTGCTGCAAGGCGTCACGCTGGAACGCCTCGGCGACCGGGCTTCTCTTTTGAAAGCAATGGACGGCTTCCGCCGCTCGGCTGATACGAATGGTTCGATGGACGGATTAGACGCCTTCACGCAGCAGGCGATGGGCATTCTAACTTCGTCCGCGCTGGCAGCAGCGCTGGATGTATCTTCCGAAGACCCGAAGCTGGTCGAACGCTATGGCGTGGGCGACCCGGAGTTCCGCGCGGACGGCGCCCCGAAGATGACGCAGAACCTGCTGATCGCCCGCCGGCTGGTCGAGGCGGGGGCGCGGGTTGTTTCGCTGAACTTCAGCCGCTGGGACTGGCACGGCGAGAACTTTAAACGCGGCCGCCAGGATATGCCAATGCTGGATCAATCGCTGTCCGCATTGGTCGAAGACCTGGAGCAACGCGGCATGCTCAACGATGTCTCGATCGTTGTGTGGGGCGAATTTGGACGCACGCCGAAGATCAACAGCAAAGCAGGCCGCGACCATTGGCCACGCGTATCGTGCGCACTGCTGGCAGGCGGCGGCATGCGGACAGGGCAAGTGATCGGCGCCACCAACCGGCTTGGTGAATACGCCACCGACCGGCCCGTGAGTTTCGCCGAAGTGATGGCGACGCTGTACCACAACCTCGGCCTGAATCTACGCGCCGCCCGCGAGTTCGACTTACGCGGCCGCCCGCAGTACCCCGTGGACGAAGGCGTGAAGCCGATGCGGGAACTGATTTAATCAGGCTCACGCCGAGCGAAGTGAACGTGCTTCGCTAGGTTGGCAGATGAAGCGATGCACGCCGTCTTGCAGATTGATCTCGACGGTTTCTGCATCAGAGGGATTCGTCTCCGCCGGCGACAAAATCTGGTAACTGGCGCTTCCCTGCTGCCATCGCGGGAACGCGTGTGGAGCACATGCGCGGATCCGGCGCTGGACATCTTTGGATGAATTGGCGGCGGTAATGGAAAGTTCTTCCGGCGTTACACGCGGAGCGTAAACCGGTTCGCCTACCTGGGGCGCGGCCCTCAGCTTTCCGGCTGCAATGCTGCGGAGCACGTCCGGCAGTGCGGCTGCAAGTTCCTGCCCGGTTTTTGCGGCTAGATCGCCCGTTGTCTCAAATTCCAGCAGCGGTAGCTGTTTCTGCCAGTAGACGCCGCCTGCTTCCAACTCCTGTGTGAGCTTGTGGATGGTGCACCCGATGGTGTCGTCTCCTGCCAGGATGGCCCGCCTAATAGGATCGGGGCCTCGGTAGCGAGGCAGGGCGGAAGGATGCACGTTGACACCGCCGTATTTCGCCAGAGCAAGGACGGAAGCAGGTATCCGTTGTGGGAAGCCCGCCGTCACGATGAAGTCCAGCTGCAGGTGGCCGATGGTTTCCAGGAAGTGGAATTCCCTTGGATTAACGGGCAGTCGTAGCAGGTGACGGCATTCGTTCTGAAGGGTCCATTGCCGGACTGGGTTCTGCTGGCCGATGCCTTGTGGCGCCACGATACAGCGGATTTCTATACCTTCGGCATCCTGCAGGCTTTCGAGTTGGGTAATGGTGCGTGGTTGCGAACCAAACACCCCGATCTTCAGCAACGTCATTCGTCCAGCCTTCAAACACTGTTTCCGTAGCAACACATACCCCTGAATGATCGGCCGTGGTAAGCCCCAGCCTTAGAAAGTTTTTGCTGGCGAAAGATCGAACGGGCGGTCTACGGTTGCGAGAGAACACCGCTTTCATCCAGTAGCTGGCCCAGCGTGGCAACGACGTCTCGCGCCTGTTGGCGGTCGGCTTTGCGCAACTGCGTGAACTGCAAGAGTTTTCGCAGCGGTTTTGCCAAGGCAAGGTGCGCGTAGCCCGCGGGCATGTGGAGCCAGTCTGACGGGAATTTTCGCACCTGATAATATCGCCGCAGCACTTGTACGGACTGATAAGGATGGCCGCTGTACGCCAGAAATTGCGCGAGCCTGAGAATCTTCCAGCCCAGTGCCCGGCGGTAATCCGGCCGCTGCTGGAATTCATGGGCCGCAATATGCCGCAGCAGAATGCGGATCACATCCAGCAGGCGCGGCGTCTCGTGATACGTGACGTTGTTGTCGTGTTCACGGCGCAGGTAGTGAATCTCTGGCAGCAGAGCCATATCGCCGCGGGAAGTTAACCAGAACAGAAAGTCGAAGTCGCTGGCGACTTTCAGAGATTCATCAAACTTCGGCTTCGCCACCCAGTCTGCGCGGCGGAACATAAACCCGGGAAACCCGCCGATAAAGTTTTCCCAGGTGACAAAAAGGTCGAAAGCTGCCCGGCCTGTGCAGCGGAAATAGTCACCGGGCTTATCAAGCGAAGGTCGCAGTCGCGTTAGCGTTGCTTCTGGATGGCGGCCGTCATTGCCGCCGGGTCTCAAGTAGTCAAACAGCGAGCACACTAGGCTGATTTTCTCATCAGAAAGTAACGCCTGACTTTGACCTGCGATTTTCCCGGGTAACCAGAGGTCGTCCTGATCTAAGACCGCAATCAGGTCGCCCTTCGCCGCTTCGACTCCCAGGTTCATCGGGCGGCCGGGTGAGCCGCTATTCACGCCTGTGGTGAGAAGGGTGACGGGAATCGAAGACGCGGCAGCAAGCTGCTTGACCGTATTTACCGTATCGTCCGTGGACTGATCATCGACCACGACGACTTCAATCGGCAGGTGCGTCTGCTGCTCAATCGACGCGAATGTTTCTTGGAGGTACTCACCCGCGTTGTAGGTAGGAATGACCACCGAAACCGGCGCGACGGGTTTCTGCTGCGGAGCTTGAGGACGTTGTGTGACGAAGTTCATGGAACACTATCGCGCGGTGGGCGATACGCCTGCGCGTAAACTGCGGTAGGCAGTATTTCGTTTTGACACCGGGCGGTTTATAACACCACCCAGACGGACACCAATGCTAGCGTGACGGAACACACAATGATTCCGCGGATCATACATCAATCCTGGAAAAACCGCAGCCTACCCTCGCAATATGAGGGCTATGTCAATGGCTGGAAGGAGCTGCATCCCCAGTGGGAATACCGGCTGTGGACGGATGATGATAATCAGCGTCTTGTGGAGCAGCACTACAGCTGGTTGTTGCCGGTGTATCTCAACTATCCGCTGGCGATTCAACGTGCTGATATGGCGCGGGTTCTGTATCTGCATCGCTTCGGCGGCGTTTATGCGGACATTGACTTCGAGTGCTTGCGGTCCTTCGAGGATTTTGCTGAAGAACCTCACGTTGTGCTGGGGCGGGAGAAGGGCGGATTAGGCTGGTTCCGCCGTGGACGTGACTATGTCAGCAACGCGTTGATGGCGTCTCCGCCTGGGCATCCGTTCTGGAAAACCGTCCTGCAGAGTATGTGCGCGAAGTCGCGTTGCCAGCGTTTTTATGAGCCGCGTGTTTCTTACGTCTTAAGCACGACCGGGCCGGAAGTTATTGACGCCGTTGTCGAAGCAGAGCAGCAGGAAGACTTGCAGGTTTATCCCAGTGAGTTTTTCTTCCCGGCCAGTTGCATGGAGAAGAATGCGGATCGCCGGCGGCAGGCTGCCAGAGTCTGCAACGCGCATGGTGTGCACCATTCGGCCAATTCCTGGTTTTCGCTGCCGATGCACGCCACCATGTGGGCCGGGCATTTACTTCGGGCGCCGTTCAGCCGCTGACGTGTTTGTGTCACAAGTGGATTGAACGATCTCCGCGCACCGTTCGATGCCATTCTGCTGCTGTATCTCGCGCCGGTAAGTTTCACACTGCCGCTTAACGTGCGAATCGTTCAGCAGCCGCGACAATTCCCGGCTCACAGCGGCGGGTTTGAAACGCCCTGCGGCAACAACTGCGGCGACGCCCAGCCGTTTCACCCGGTCGGCAATATCCGCAGCTCCGTGAACGCCGGGCGTAATCAGTTGCGGAACACCCGCGTGCAAAGCAGCAGCGGTCGTTCCGGCGCCGCCGTGATGCACCAGGGCCGATGCGTGCGGCAGTATTCTGTTGAGCGGGACATAGCGGAACTGCCTGATGCGCTGCGAGATGCCTGACGGAACGGGCAGCGTCTGCGGCGTAAGTAACAGGCCGCAGCGATCTAGCTTCTCACACACCGCAATGGCGGTGGCGAAGTGTTCCTTCGAGTCCTGCTGGTTAGAGCCAGTTGTGAAAACAAGCGGCTGGTTGAGGGAGGCGAATTCAATCGCCGCCGTTTCATCTTCGTGCTGTGGGGCGGAAGTTTCTGCGTGCGGAAAGCCCGCCAGTTCAAGCTGCGAAGGCCAGTCCGGTTGTGGCGGCGAGAACCAGTCCGGATACAGGCCCACCACCTTCTGCGGTGAGTTCCACCACCGGTCCAGCAATTGCCGCACCGGCGGCAGCCCCAGTTCCTGCCGGAAGGCGTTAACGGCAGTTGCGATTTCAGGATCAATAAAGAAGCGATCGGCAATGTAGAACTGCAAACGTTTGAACCAGCGGGGCGCCAAGTCCGACGTAACCAGCGGATGCATCTTCGCCGTCTTGTAACCACTGCGGATGTTGTGCGGCTCTAAATGAAGCGTCACCAGCGGCACGCCCAACGCTTCATGTGCGATGCGGGCGCCGAATCCCCAGGCGGCGGAAACAACGCCCACCCGCTCTTGGGCGGCAAGGCTGGCAACCGCCTCGTAGGTCTGCCGCATGGGCCCGAGATAACAGTGCCGCAGCGCCAGTCGCCAGGTTTGCGACGGCGCGAAGAAATCCGGGTGATTGACGTATCTGCCTGATACATCGTACTGCACCGCGATGAAGTCCAGCCCCGCTGCCTCGACCTGCGGCTGGTACTCCGCATTGGTCATCAGGGTGACATCGTTTCCCGCAAGTTTCAGGGCGCTGCCCAACGCCAGATACGGGTGCAGATCACCCAGCGTGCCAACCGTAAAAAGTAAATAACGCAAGGGCTATCCGGTGAAGCAGCTTTCACGCCTTCATAAAGGACAGAACACTAACCCGAAGCGCAAGCGAGGGACGCCCCGCGTTCGTGCGAATGGCCCGTTTAAGCTGCGTTTGGCTTCGCGCTATTTGGCCCAAACACCTTGTTTTCTGCACTGAATCAAACGTCCCTCGCTCGCGCTTCGGGTTGGTGTGAGCTGCGGAAGTATTTGTGTAGATACCAATTCCAAAGGGACCAGATGCGGCGCTTGGATAACGCCGCACCGATGTGTCCGCATTTCTGTGCGTTCGCTATTTACCAAGTCCTTTGACCAGCGTTTTCACACGGCAGAGATACATGTCCGCGGTGATGAACAGCGTTTTGCCGTCGGCGCCAAAGGTGCAGTTGGCGGTCTTTTCGCCCGTTGAAATGCGGCCCAGCAGTTTGCCGGCGGGTGAGAACACGAGCACACCGCCGGGGCCGGTCGCCCAGACGTTGCCATGTTCATCAATCGCCATGCCGTCCGGAAGACCAGGACGCTTGCCGACCCACTTGGTGGCGTCGTAGAACAACTTACCGGCGCCCAGTGTGCCGTCTTCTTTCACGGGGAAAGTCTTCCAGATCGCGGCAGCCGGATCGCTCTGCGCGACGTAGAGGGTTTTCTGATCGGGCGAAAAGGCGATGCCGTTGGGACGGGTCATCTCTTTAGTCAGCAGGGTCAGTTCACCATCTTTGCTCAGCCGGTAAACGCCGCACCAGTCGAGTTCGCGGGCGGGGTCTTCGTAACGCTTGGGAAGACCGTACGGAGGATCGGTGAAATAGAGATCACCATTAGCGTGGAAGATCAGATCGTTAGGGCTGTTCAGACGTTTGCCTTCGTACTTGGAAACCAGCGTCTTGAACTTGCCTTTCTTCGTCATCATCTTCACGCAACGGTCGCCGTGGCAGCACAGGTAAAGGCGTCCTTTGCTATCGAGCATCATGCCATTGGCGCCGGGTTCACCGCCGGTGAAAGGCTTCTTGCCGGAATAGCCAACCTTTTCTTTGAAAACGCTGGCGCCTTCGCCTTCTTTCCACTGAATAACCTGATTGGCGGGGATATCGTTGAACAGCAGTTTGTTCTCTTTAGGCAGCCACACCGGGCCTTCCGACCATTCGTAACCGCCGGCCAGAACTTCGATCTTCGTATCCGCGGCAATCAGCTTGTCGAATGCCGGATCGAGCCGTTCGATTTCGCCAATCTGTTTGGGCAATGCGGCAGGCTTTTCTGCCAGCGCGGGCGCGGCGCAGATTGCTAACGCGAGGAAGGAAAACGCAACAGAAAGTTTCATGGGTTGGTCCTTAAGGATGCTTCAGGTGGGATGACATCGAGAAGATTATCGTAGCCACAGGCAACGGCCGAGGCAAACAGCCCAGCTTTTTGAATCTGCCGTGACCACGGGCTACAATTCACGCCTACTGACAACTGCACAACTACCTGTTCGCGAAGTGGCTGAAAACGCCGTTTACTGTGTTCGTTTTCACAACGGAAACTTATGCAGTTGTCGGTAACCCTGAAAGGAAAGTCATGCCCACCTTTGTTCGCGTTTTCGCTCTTTTTTGCGTTGCTTTCGCCTCGTTCCTTGCCGCGTCAACATTCGCTGCCGCAGATGAACTGGCTGCCTGGCAGATGGTGGATGTGCCGCAGGTCTGGAAGAGCGGCATGAAGAAGGGCAGCCTGACGCGCGATGGTTACGCCTGGTTCCGCTGTGCGGTGACAGTGCCTGACACCTGGCGGGGAGATGCCACGCTGTTTGTGGAATCGATTGACGACGCACGCGAGATTTTCTTCAACGGAAAGAAGGTTGGCACTCTGGGCAGTATGCCGCCACGTTTCCGCAGTGGACTTGGTACATCGGTGGAGCTGAATATTCCGTCGAAGTTACTTCGCCCCGGCAAGAACAATACGGTGGCGATTCGCATGTATCAGTTAACCTCCCGCGAGAACTTCAACGTCGCGGCGCCGGTGTTGTTTCACGTTAAACACGCCATCCGTATGCACGGCGCCTGGCAGTGGCGGGCTGGCGATGATGCGAAAACAGCGGCATTGCCGGCGGATTCAGAAGTCGCATTCGCCAAGGTCATTCCCGCCGCGGACGCCCGGCGTGATCTGCGACGGCTGCCGGGCGAGATCGGTCCGCTGCCGCCGGCGCAGACTTTGAAGCATATGAAAACGCCGGATGATCTGGACGTTGATCTGGTGCTGGCAGAGCCGCATTTTGGCCAGCCGCTTTCACTGAAGTTTGACGAGCGCGGCCGGATGTGGGTAGCCAACTACTTGCAGTATCCCGACCCCGCTGGGCTGAAGGCCGTGAGCCGCGATAAGTATCTACGCACGGTTTATGACCGTAAGCCGTTGCCGCCGCCGGATCATTTCCCCGGCGCCGACAAGATCACCATCCATGAAGATACCGACGGCGACGGCAAGCCGGACAAGCACAAAACCTTCGTAGATGGCCTGAGCCTGGCGACGTCTTTCGCCATCGGACGCGGCGGCGTGTGGGTGCTGCAGCCGCCCTATCTGCTGTTCTACAAAGACGCCAATCGCGACGATAAGCCCGACGGCGACCCGGAGGTGCATCTGGAAGGCTTCGGCCTGGAGGATTCGCATTCCGTGGCCAACAATCTGCGCTGGGGGCCAGATGGTTGGCTATACGCCGCGCAGGGCAGCACCGTGACGGGACATGTAAAAACACCTGGCAGCGAGGCAGAACCGGTGCACTCTCTCGGCCAGTTAATCTGGCGGTATCACCCTGAATTGCGGAAGTACGAAGTCTTTGGCGAAGGCGGTGGCAACACCTTCGGCGTTGAGATCGATTCCAAGGGCCGCATTTTTTCTGGCCATAATGGTGGCGACACACGCGGGTTCCATTACCTGCAAGGAAGCTATTCGCAGAAGGGCTTCGGCAAACACGGAGAGCTTTCTAATCCTTACGCCTTCGGATACTTCCCGGCCATGCAGCACCACCGCGTCGCGAGGTTCACGCATACATTTACTATCTACGAAGGCGGTGGTTTGCCAGCGGCTTATAACGGCAAGCTGTTCGGGGTCGGGCCGCTGCAGAGCCATGTTGTATACAGCGATATGCAGCCAGAGCGATCATCTTTCAAAACCAACGATCTCGGCTACGCACTGACAAGTGCTGACACCTGGTTCCGGCCGGTCGATATTCAGCCTGGACCTGCCGGCGGGCTGTACGTGCTGGATTTCTACGAACAACGCATCGACCACGCCAGCCATTATCAAGGCCGCGTAGATAAGAAGTCCGGCCGCATCTACCGGCTGCATCAACCCGGAGCAAACGGCTTCAAACCGTTCGACTATGGCACAGCCACCGCTGCGGAGTTACTGGAAGCCTTGCAAAGCAAAAACCGCTGGCGCCGCCAGACGGCGTTGCGCGTGATTGGCGACCGTCGCGATCAAGCGATGCTGCCACCACTGAAAAAGCTGCTCGAAGGTGGGCGTGGACAAACAGCGCTGGAGGCATTGTGGGCGATCAATCTATGCGGCGGATTTAATGAAACGTTGGCTGCCGACACGCTGAAACACGTTGATCCCTATGTGCGGGCGTGGACCGTCCGGCTGCTATGCGATGACCACGAAATTTCCGGCGGGATCGCCCGCCAACTGGTGGAACTGGCGGCTGCGGAACCTCATGTTGAAGTCCGCAGCCAACTGGCCTGTTCCGCCCGGCGCCTGCCCGCCGATCAGGGGCTGCCACTAGTGAAGGCGTTGTTGAAACGCAGTGAAGACGCGGGCGACGGGCATCTGCCTTTACTTCTCTGGTGGGCCATCGAACATCACGCGGACCACTGTCAGCAGGTGATGGCGATGCTGCGCGAGGAAGAAATGTGGCGCCTGCCGATTGTTAACCAGCACATTCTTCAGCGATTGATGAGACGCTACGCCACCGCGGGCGACCGTGTCGGACTGATGACCTGCGAGGCGTTACTGCGGAAGTCACCTTCCAAAGAACACACAGCCAAGCTGCTGGCCGGCTTTGAACAGGCGTACGCCGGCCGGCCGCTGACGGCG
The DNA here is from genome assembly GCA_965233625.1 of Pirellulaceae bacterium. Classification (GTDB taxonomy): domain Bacteria; phylum Planctomycetota; class Planctomycetia; order Pirellulales; family Pirellulaceae. The sequence goes on along the minus strand of OZ247499.1, from coordinate 2,578,800 downwards.
CTGCCTCCGCGGTTGATGAACGAACTTGCCAAAGCGGCAGGCGATTCACTTACGCTGCAGCTTCGCCAGGGAGACAAAAAAGCCGTCGAGCAGGCGCTCCAGATCATTGCAGATACGAAGGCGGATCAGGCCAGGCGTTTGCGATACGTTGGCATCTTTTCGCAAGTGAAAACGCCCGCTGCTTTGCCGGTGCTGCTGAAAATTGCCGTGAGCGGCGGGAATAAAACGGTTCGTACCGCGGCGATCTCGGCTCTGCAAGTCTTCGCCGAAGACGAAGTTGCCACAACGCTTCTTCCTGTCATTCCCAAAGCCGATGCGGATACACGCGAGGTGATTCTCGAACTGCTGGCTAGTCGCGGCGATTGGACCCGCGCACTGCTAAACGCCGTTGACGATGGCAAGTTGAAGCCGGATGCAGTTCCCGTCACTGTCGTCCGTAGGATGAAACTGCATGGCGGCGCCGCCATCGAAAAAGGTATCGCCACGCACTGGAAGCTACCGGCAGGTGGTAAGACCGCGGACCGCGAAGAAATTGTCCGTTTGACCGCGGTTATTAATGAGGCGGCGGGGAATCCGTACAACGGCAAGGAATTGTACGGCAACCTGTGCGGTAAGTGTCACAAACTGTTTGGCAAAGGTGGCGATGCCGGGCCGGATCTTACGGCGTATCAGCGCGGCGATATAACACGTCTGTTGATGAACGTCCTGGCGCCCGATGCTGAAATCCGCGAGGGGTATGAGACCTATACCATCGTGACGGAAGAAGGTCGCATTCTGACCGGACTGGTCACCCAGCAGGATAAGAATGTGGTGGTCGTCCGCTCGGCAGCGGATCAGGAAACATCGCTGCCACGCGATTCGATTGAAGAAATGCAGGCCAACCCGCAGTCGTTGATGCCAGCGGGATTGCTGGAGAAATTCACAGACCAGCAACTCCGCGATCTGTTCGCCTACCTTCGCGCCACGCAGCCACTGCCTTAAAACACGAGTCAACGACTGACTAGAAATTCACTTGAACTGAATTGTTGATGGAAAATATTCTTACAGGCTACTGCACCAATGTGCATGCCGGCGCCGATCTGCAGACTAATCAGAAGAACCTCGATCAGCATGCGACCGCGGTGCGCAAGACGGTTGCACCTGATGGTGAAATGGGCGTCGGCTTATGGCTTCCTAATGAAACAGCAACCAGCCTGAACCAGGGCGACCAGACCGCCGCCTTTGCCGCGTGGCTGAACCAACGCGGACTGGCGCCGTATACGCTCAACGGGTTTCCGTACGGCGACTTTCATCAGCCGGTGGTGAAGCATCTGGTGTATCAGCCGGAGTGGTTTGACAGCAACCGTGAGCAGTACACGCTGACGCTGATCGACGTTCTGCACGGCTTATTACCGGCGGGAAACGAGGGCAGCATTTCGACAGTGCCCATTGCCTGGGGCGATCCGCATCCGGGCGAAGCGAAGATGCAGGCGGCTGCCGAAAGCCTGGTGCGAGTCGCCGTGCGGCTGAAACAACTGGAAGAAGAAACCGGCCGGCTGATTCATATCTGCATCGAACCTGAGCCGGGCTGCGTGCTGCAGCGGGCTGCCGACATTGTTCAACTGTTCGAGAAGTATCTGCTGCCGGCGGGCGACGAAAGCACGGTGCGGCGCTATCTGCGCGTCTGCCACGATGTGTGCCACGCGGCAGTGATGTTTGAAGATCAGGCGGAGGTGTTATCCGCTTTCCGCGCGGCGGGGATCGAAGTGGGTAAAGTGCAGATCTCGTCCGCTGTGCGTCTGCCCATGGACGAGATCGAACCCGGTGAGCGGGCCGCCGCAATCGCGCAGTTACAGGCGTTCGCGGAAGACCGGTACCTGCACCAGACCGTTATCCGCGATGGCGATGGTGAGACCTTTTACGAAGATCTGCCGCAGGCGATACAGACCGCGCTGGCAGCGGCCGGAGACGCGAGCCGGCTATCCGGCGAATGGCGGGTGCATTTTCATGTGCCGGTCTACCTGGAAGAATTCGGCCGGCTGAAGACTTCGCGTGAACAGATCGTGCAGTGCCTGCAAGCGATGAAAACCCATCACCCGCAGTGCACCCACTACGAGGTGGAAACCTACGCCTGGGGCGTGCTGCCCCAGGAACTGCAGCAACCGCAGTTGGCCGACGGTATCGCCCGCGAGCTGCAATGGTTTGAAGAACGCCTGAAAACCGTTACGGGCTGATGCCGTTACTCCGGCGCCTTGAGCAACAGCCCGCCAACGCCGGTCAGCACCCACGCGATGATCAGCGTTAGTCCGCCGAGCGGGACAATCGACCAATGAATTCCGTTCTGGGCGAAGACAATCAGATAAAGTCCGCCCGAAAACATACTAACGCCCAGTAGATACAGGCACGCTGCGGCCACGAGGAGGCGACTGGGGCGGCTTGCGACAACGGCGCCGACGCCGAGTACCGCGACGGCATGGAACAACTGGTAACGCACGGCGGTGCCGCACTGGTCCATCGTCTTCGCATGGTCAGCCGCGGACAGTTCGCGTTTGTCGAGCATCTTCTCAAGACCGTGGGCGTGATAGGCGCCGAGGGCGACACCGCTGGCGCCGAGCAATGCGGCAATGAGTAAACAGACTTTGGCTTGCATGCGTTGTTCCGTGGAAGTTACGTCAGCTCTGCGAAATTCTTGAGCACCCGCAGTCCATCCTGCTGGCTCTTCTCCGGGTGAAACTGCGTGGCGAACAGATTGTCGCGCCACACGGCGGCGCAGAATGGTTGATGGTACTCTGCTTCGATGGCTACGACACTGCGATCCGCCGGCGCCGCGTAGTATGAGTGCACGAAGTAGAAGTGGGCGTTGTCGGCCACGCCTTCAAAGATGGGCGGTCTATGGACGAACTGCAACTGGTTCCAGCCCATATGAGGTACTTTGTACTCCGGCGGCAGATCAAAGCGGCGGACTTCACCGGCCAGGATGCCCATGCCTTCGTGTTCGCCATCTTCATAGCCGGTTTCAAACAGCATTTGTAGGCCTAGGCAGATGCCGAGGAACGGCTTGCCGGCGTCGATGCTATCTTTCACCACGGTTACCAGATCGCGCCGCCGCATTTCAGCGATGGCGTCGGCAAAGGCGCCGACACCCGGCAGCACGATTTTGCTGGCTGTGGCAATCTGCTGCGGGTCAGAGGTGATTTCCGCCTGATGCCCGCTCCGTTCAAACGCTTTTTGAACACTGCGCAGGTTGCCCATCTGGTAGTCGACAATGGCGATCATATGTTGGCGCTTGTTGGGTCCGCGACGTATCGTCAGGCGTGTTTTACCTTAACCCCGTAGGTCAGGCGCCTGCCTGACGGTGGTTGGGGTGGAACACGTTTCGTTGTCAGGCAGGCGCCTGACCTACGGCCTGAGCGATTTCAGTTTCCGATAGCGGCTATTATAGCTGCTTCCCTGATTTACGGGACCGGCCCTTGCGGCGGGTGGTTCGCGCCGGGTGTTGGCTAATTAACTGCGGCCACGTTGTAGCGGTGCAGTTCGTCGCCGTCGCGGAGATAGAGGTGCTTGTGGTGAACGACGGGGTGCGGCCAGCTGGTGTCGTTGCGCGTTTTGATCGTGAATTTTCCATTCACGTTGTAGCCCTTGGGCGAGGCGTCCATCAGCACCATCACGCCGTCTTCGTAGCGGAAGTACATGTGGCCATCGGCATAGACCACGGCGGCGGAACGTGCGCCTTCGCCCCGCTGCTTGCCCCAGATGATGTTGCCGGATTTTAACTCAACGCACACGGGGAAGCCGTTGTTGTGGCCATGACCGAAGTAAATGTGATCGTCCACCAGCACCATGCCGCCGTGGTGGTTCTGCAGCTCTTTAGCGCTGTAGTAACGTAGTTCCTGCACCTGCACGGCTTTGCCGCGGCCGACCAGTTTAAGCAGCGCGCTGCCGCCGTCGCCGTATCCGGTGGAACAGAAGATCAGATCGCCGCTGATAATGGGCGTGGGAATGTTGGCGGTGCCGTTGGCGATGCGATCGTAGCGCCAGAGCAGTTCGCCATTGGAGGCGCGCACACCAATCAGCCCGCGACCCACCAGTTGCACATACTGCTTCACGCCGCCGCCGTTGCTGATGACGACGGAGCTATAACCGGCGCCGTCCTGTCCACGTTGCCCGCCGTTGGGCATGATGGTGGTCCAGACGGTTTCGCCAGTCTTTTTGTTCAAAGCAACCAGCATCGCGCGGGGGCCGCCGGGTGTGCAGATCAGCAGATCGCCGTCGATCAGTGGCGATTCGCTGTAGCCCCAGCCGCTCATCATTTTGCCGCCGAAATCGTTCTTCATGTGCTTCGACCAGACGACCTTACCCGTTTCGACGTTGCATGCGGCCAGTTCGCCGCTGAAGGACATGCCGTAAACCAGATCGCCATCGACCGTGGGCGTGCAGTTGGGCTTATCGGATTTGCCGATAGGCGTTGACCACAGCAGTGAGCCATCGCTTTCTTTCAGGGCGACAATGTGGGTTGCGTTTTCCTTCTGACCCAAGGTGAAGATGCGGCCACCGGCGATCGAGACGCTTGAGAAACCGCTGCCCAGGCCGCGGGTGGACCAATCAAGTGGCGGCCCCTGTTCAGGCCATTGCTGGAGCAGCCCGGTTTCCCGCGATGCACCATCGCGGGACGGTCCGCGCCAGGTGGGCCAGGCGGTCGTATCGCTGCCGCCAGGGGCCGCTCCGCTGCCTGCGGGCTGTGCGTCTGGCTGCTGGTTTTTCGCCGCTTTGAGCGCTTCGACCACAAACTTCTGATCGGCGGCGCTAAGTTTGGAACGGGGGATCGCCAGTTCGCCCTTGGCCGTTTTGATGAGCACCTTCCCGTTCTTGAAGCCTCCGAATTCACCTTCGATGGTGAACTTGCCCGTGCTATCGGTCCAGGTGCGGGCGGCTACCACACTGCACAGCAGAAGCGTTAAAACAGTGCCAGCGATCAAGAGCCGTTTCATAAAGGTGCCTCTTCGTAAACAGAATGGGTCAGGTGTGAGAAGTATGGTTGTAAGGGCGGCGCGGCGTTACAGCGATTATTACGGTTGTTACCAGGGTCGTCGCTGCACTTGCCGTTTAATCCGCTTGAAACTTGCTGGATGGGCGCCGTGCTCACGACGGAAAGTTGTGCAGATATCCGTTATCGCACGCTAAAGTTATATTACACCTTCATGCAGCATTTGCACGCATTGTATACGTGCGGCCAGACGCTTTGCGGCTCTGAAACTTCCGCTGCCGCAGAGCCTAGCGGGTAATTCATGAAAATAAGCTCCATCCCGCAAATCTACCGCAACATCAAACGCTGGACAGAGATCCTTAGCGTCCTTAGCAAGTACGGACTTGCTGACTGGATCAGCCGCTTGCAGCTGGACTTCGTGAAAGATCATCTGCGTGATCCCGATGGCGAGATTCTCGCGCGGCAATCGCACGAGTCCCGCATCCGGCTGGCGATGCAGGAACTTGGTCCCACGTTTATCAAATTGGGGCAGCTGCTGAGTACACGGCCGGATGTGGTCGGCGTGGAACTGGCTCTGGAACTGCAGAAGCTGCAGTCGGACGTGCGGGCGGATCATATTGACGATATCCGCGAGATCGTCGAGCGGGAACTGGGCGAAAGCATTGAGCTGCTATTCAGCGAATTTGACGAAACGCCCATCGCTTCCGCGTCGATCGGGCAGGTGCATCGCGCGCAACTGATGAGCGGCGAAGATGTGGTGGTGAAGGTGCAGCACGTTGGCATCGAACAGGTGATCCACAACGACCTTGATCTACTGGCTGGCGTCGCGCTGCTGGCGGAGCGGATCGAAGAATTCAAACCGTATCATCCGGTGCGGATGGTTGCCGAGATGGCGCGGTCACTGCGGCGTGAATTGGATTTCGGCCGCGAAGAACGCAACCTACTGCAGTTTGCATCGCAGTATCAGGATGATCCGACGATCCGCATCCCGCGGCCGTTTACAGAGTTCTGCACGTCGCGTGTGCTGACGATGGAACGGCTGAAAGGTCTGAAGCTGAAAGATACGCACGAGCTGGTGCAGGCGGGGATTGACCTGGACGAGGTCGCGCGGCGCGGCGCGTCGATCTACATGCGGATGATTTTCAAGCATGGCTTTTACCATGCGGACCCGCATCCGGGTAATATTCTGGTGCTGCCCGGTGATGTAATCGGGCTGCTCGATTTCGGCATGGTTGGCCGCATCAACGAGAAACTGCGGGAAGATATCGAAGAGATGCTGCTGGCGATTGTCAGCCGCGATGTACTGCTACTGACCACCATTATTAAACGCATCGGCAAGTGCCCGCCTCGGCTGGACGAAGCAGCGCTCAACAGTGATGTGGCGGACTTCGTTGGGCAGTATGCATCGCAGTCTCTGGAGAACTTCGACGTCAGTGGCGCGCTGAACGACATGATGACGATCATCCGGCAGCACGAAATTTCTCTGCCCACAGAGGCCGTGCTACTGATTAAAGCTCTGGTGACGCTGGATGGTACGGCGAAGATGCTGAGCCCCGGCTTCTCTTTGATGGAAGTCATGCAGCCATTTCAACGGACCTTGATGATGCGGCGGCTTTCGCCCATGCGGCAGGTCCGGCGGATGCGGCGCCTGTATATGCAGTTAGAGCAACTCGCGGAAGTGCTGCCGGACCGGCTGATGAATATCATGGAGCAGGTGCAGTCCGGGCAGTTTGATGTGCATCTAGACCACCGCCGCCTGGGTCCGACGGTTAACCGTCTGGTGCTGGGTCTGATGGCCAGCGCCTTGTTTGTTGGCTCTGCCGGCATGCTTAGCAACCAGGTGCCGCCGGTGCTGTTCCCGGAAGGCACGTACTTTGCCGGACTGCACAAGGTATCTATTCTGGGGCTGACCGGCTGTGTTACCAGCGTCATGATTGGCCTGCGGTTGATTCTTGCGATCCGTCGCAGCGGCAATCTGGATCAACGCGATTAGCGGCTGTTGAGACGCTGTACGAACCTGATATCTGAGTTATGCCAACACCCAAAGCGATGATTGTTGCAGGGATGCACCGTAGCGGAACTTCTGCGCTTACACGTGTCATCAATCTGCTGGGAGGAACAATCCCGGTTTCTACCGGGGCGGAGCCGTGGTGTTGCGTTAGCCGGCGGTGGGAGCCTGCGGAAATCAATCGTGATCACGATCTGCTGCTGGCTGACGCGGGTAGAAAATGGGACGACTGGCGTACTCTACCTGCTGGATACTGCGAAATTTCTGAACAGACGGAATCTGTAGAAAGGATTCGTAGGCTGCTACGCGATTTCAACCAACGGGAACTGCTGGTCATTAAAGATCCGCGAATCTGCCGGTTCATTCCGCTGTGGAAGAACCTGTTAACAGCCGAGGGCTTCGCGCCGCATGTCGTTATTCCGCTCCGGCGGCCGGCAGAGGTTGCGGCGTCACTCACGGAGCGTAACGGGTTCACCACAACCAAGGGGCTCCTGCTCTGGTTGCGCTATGTTCTCGATGCGGAACATGATTCGCGCGGCATGTCACGGACTTTTGTGTGGTACGAAGATCTGCTGCAAAACTGGGAGGCTGAAATCAACCGCATGGCGCTGGAACTGAATATTCGCTGGCCAGAGAACCTGCAGCATGTTTCAGCCAGCATCAGCCAGTTTCTACAACCAGAACTCCGCCATCACCGGGCTGGTCCGTTGAGTAGCGAAGCCAACGCCAGTTGCATGGCGTGGGTCGACAATACGTATCAGGCGCTACGTTCGCTCAGCAAAGGTGAAAACGAAGCACAGTGTCAGCAACAATTAGACGAGGTTGCTTCAGCTTTGAATGACGCCCAGAACCATTTCGAGGAGTTCATTCCAGAAGTGGTGGCAGAACTCGACCGGCAGCGCGGTTTGGCTGCCGCGCTGCAGAGGAGGGTGCACATCCTTGAACTCCGCCTGGCATTCCAGCTGAATCAGGCGAAGAAGCCAAACGCACAAATGGTCGTTGACCGCCAGCGTCTTCTGGCCTCGGAGTTATTTGATGCGGACTGGTATCTTCGCACTTATGATGATGTGCGTGCTGCGCAAGCCGACGCGGCCACGCATTATCTGGAACGCGGAGCCGCGGAAGGGCGAGACGCCAGCGCCGGGTTCTCGACGCTGGACTATCTCCAGAAACATCCTGGATGTGCAGAAACGGGCGTTAACCCGGTGCTTCACTGCCTGGACAACGCCAACGGGCAGCCTGATTAAAGTGCTTCCACTTCAAACAGGTTTACAGTTCGCCATTTACCAGGCCGTCGTCCCGGACGCAGAAGCGGCGGAAGGTTTCTGTATCGACCGTGTAGGTGACCAGGCGGACTGAGCCGTCGCAGAGCAGCATGTTGGCGCCGCCGGGATGTGACGAACCGAAGACCTGGGAATTGGAGTTACTACCGCTTAGTTTCTGAGGGTGTTGCGAGTCGGGCGCCGGGATGGACGTTCCTCGCCGGTAGATGTCGACCTCCCAGCCAGGATTGTAGGGGTTTTCGTTGTCGTCACAGCATCCACCGCCAAGCTGAGAGACATCGGTCTGTTTCTCACCGACCAGTAACGTGTTCGACGTGCCATCGGTGATGTGGGCGAATGTGACGGGGTCTCTGTCCGAACGTTGGACAACACCGTTGTCGCCCGTGCCGGAAGTGCCGGCGTTACCGGCGTAGTCAATGCGGGCGTGATTGCTGCCGCCGTAGGTGCTCGGTGCGCGGCGGCTAGGGCAGTAGTAGACATCGACCGTGGATCGATATACCTGGTTGTGGTCCGTCAGGTCGTGGACATTTTTCTGCTCGATATAAGGCAGAAGATGGTACGGCCAGCTCCATTGGGTGCGGACGTTGTGTTCTCCCTGGCAACAGGGATCGCCATCCGGGGCGTTCTGTCCGCCAAGCGGAAATTCTCCGTTGACGTCGTGATGGTTGTGATAGCCAAGCCCGATCTGCTTGAGATTGTTCGAGCAGCTCATCCGGCGGGCGGCTTCGCGAGCGGCCTGAACGGCGGGCAACAGCAGCGCGACAAGCACGCCAATAATTGCAATGACAACTAGTAACTCGACCAGCGTGAAAGCGCGGGTCCGGCAGCGGTGTTCGACCATCGTTACTCCGGGGGGAGAATAGACTGAAGAAGAGGGGTAAAACAATGATATTAGCACATTCCATCCTCGATTCAATGAAAGATCCCCGTCGCAGCCACGCAAAAAGCCACCTTGAATATCGCATTCAAGGTGGCCTCTGCGTGTTGTTCCGGGCGCTGGAATCCGCCGGTTATTTCACGTCTTCAAAGCGGTAAGGTTTCTTGCTTTCGTAGATTTCCAGCAGCTCTTGTTCCGCCTTTTTGTCTTCGCCTTCCACCATCGAGATTACCTGCTTCTGGTAGCGGATGGCGTTGGTGAAGTCTTCCGATTCTGCGTATGCGGCGGCCAGGGCTTTAATGTCCGTGGCGAATTGCCACTTGCGGAGTTCACAGGCCTTTTTAGCGGCTTCCCAGGCTTTGCGGCCATCGCGGATAGATTCTTCCGGGCAGGTTGCCCGCAGCCAGCCGATGTTCTGATAAGCCAGTGCGTAATTTGGCGCCAGTTCGACGGCTTTTTCGTAGTCATCCAGGGCGGCTTCGTAATCGCCCAGAGCCTGACGGTTGAAGCCGCGGTTGTTATAGGCCAGAGACGCCTTCGGATTCAGCTTGATAACGGCGTTGAAATCAGCTGCTGCTTTGGCGTGTTCTTTCTGCAGGTAGAAGCCGTAGCCGCGGGCCACCAGGGCGCTGGAGTTGCCGGGTTCTAGCTTCAGGACGCTGGTGAAATCGGCAATGGCGGCTTCTGTGTCGCCGTTGTTACGGTTGGCGACGCCACGCTGGTAGTAGTGCGAAGGCGTTTCGGGGGCTAGTTCAATGGCTTTGTTGTAGTCGGCAATCGCTTTTTTCCAATCGCGTTTCGACATGTAGGCCGAAGCGCGGTTGACGTAGATTGTCGAAGTCCGCATTCCTAGCTTGATTGCCTTGTTGAAGTCAGCGATGGCGTCGTCGTGGCGGTTGATCGTGCCAAAGAATACGCCCCGGTTCACGTAGAGATGGGTTGCTTTGGGAGCGAGTTCCAGGGCTTTGGCGTAGTCGTTGATGGCGCCCTGCTTATTGCCGGCTGCCGCTTCCGACATTGCCCGCGAGACATGCAGGTCAGCGCTCTTGGGATACCGCTTCAGCATTTTGGTGTAGATCGGGGCGGCTTCCGCAAGTTTGGTAATGTTCTCTTCCTTCAGCCAGCCGCGCTGACCCGCTGCGGACTGAACCAGCAGCCAGGGCTTGTTTTCTTCAAGGACAGTCAGCAGCTCGCCTTCGCCAGCAACGCCGACAGCTTCCCGGCCCTTATATAAGGACTGTTTTTTGGGGCTGACCACGGAATAGCGGATCTGCTGGGCGGCAGCGGTCGAGGCGACCATGAGAACTGCGAGGGCAAAGAACAGGGCTTTGGTTTTCATAAATCGTGACCTGAATGAAGCTGGGGCGGCGGGCCGCCGTGACGTTTTATCGGAACACCGCCGGGAAACGGAAGATCCACACAGATGTGCGGCGTCTGGCGGAAATATGGCTGTACTTTCTGATATAAGTCCGCGTTCGATGCTTCGCAAACCCTTGCACCGTAAATTTGCGGTAGATCAGCGCATCTAGCCTTGTTACACGTTGCAGACGGGATAATCCCCCATATAGCTAATGGCAGATTTCCAGGAACGATGCCCCAGACAAGGTTGCAGAAGCCTTAACGAATCTCAAAAAAATAGGGACATGCGTAAAATAGGGGCTTTAATTAGCTTGCGGTGAAAAATAAAGTTGGTCTATCTGCACCGCTCACCTGCGGATTTGAAAGTTAGATTTGTGGCAACCTCCCGGTTTTTTGTTTCCGGGCAGAGGGCTCCTCAAAGATGCGTCAGCTAACACTGGCGCATGTGTGTGAACCAAACAAGTTTTTCTACTTAGAGCTAGTTACTGGGAGTATGTGAATGTTGGTATCGAGAATTCAGGCTGTGTGTGCTTTCGCCGTGTTGGCGATGGCCGCAGTCTCACAAGCTGAGGCCGGCTGCGGAAGATGCGGCGGCTGCAGCGACCCCTGCGGTTACCGCAGCGGCGCGGCCGCAGGTTGTTACGGCTACGGCAGCGCCACAGCTGGTTGCTACACAGGTGGTGGTTACGCAACGAGCGGCTACTCCAGCAGCGCCGGTTATAGCGCTGATGCAGGTGTTGTTACTGGCGACGCCGTGGTAACCGACGGCAGCAGCGTGCTTTCGGGCGATGTCGCCTCGGCTCCCGCCGTTGGTTACGACGCCGGTGTTGCCACCGCCGCAGCTCCTTCGGTTCAATACGTATCCCGCACCATTATGGTGCCCACGTATGTCACCGAATATCGCACGGTTAACCGCACACGCTATCGTCAGGAACAACGTCAGCGCACGTACACCGTGTACCGCAGCGTTCCTAAGACGAAAAACGTCACGCAGAATTACACGGAAATGGTGCCCGAGACCCGTACTCGCACCATCAACTACACCGTGTACCGCAACGTGGCAGAGCAGAAGACCCGTAAGATCACGGTCAATGTGCCTGTAACGCGGAACGTCAAGCAGAATTACACCACAACGGTGCCTGTGACACGCAACGTAACGCAGTCTTACCAGGTGCAGGTTCCTGTCACCAAAGACGTTCCGTACACCTACACCACACGCGTCCCTGTTACGCGTAACGTCACCCGTAACTACACCGTCAGCGTGCCAACGTACCGCGACGTGCAGCGCAGCTACACCGTCCAGGTGCCTGTCACGAAGTACGTAACGCGTAGCTACAACGTGAACGTGCCTTACACGGTTGATAAGGTCGAGAATTACACGGTGAATGTGCCGCAGCAGGTGACCCGCACGGCATACCGTTCGGTAACCCGTCGCATTCCTTACACCACGTACCGCACCGTCACGCAGACCACCGGCAAGTACGTATACCGTACGCATGTTATTCCAGGCACCTGCAACACGGCTGCTGCAAGCAGCGCTGCAGTGGAAACCGCCGCGCCAGCCGTTTCGGCCAATGCCGGCGCGACCTATGGAACCGTATGCGGCGGCGGCGTTAGCAGCTATGCCAGCGGTTACTCGGCAGCTTGCGGCACCTGCGGCGTCAGCAGCACCTGTGGATGCGGCGCCAGCAGCGGTTCGGCTGCGGTTGCTTCCGCTCCATGCGGCGCCTGTGGCGCCACTTCGGCTGGTTACGCCGATGCAACCGCCTACGCCGGTTCGTCCAGCGTAGATACGGGCGCTGCTGTGGGCGGAGCCTGTGGCGCCGCTTGCACGCCTGCGATGACCTACACGACCCGCCAGTGGATTCCAAGCGTGTCCACCAAGCAGGTTCCTGTAACGCAGTATCGCTGCGAAACGCAGCAGGTTCCTTACACCTACACGCAGACGGTCATGCGTCCTGAAACCCGTCAACGTACGGTGAAGCAGACAGCTTACCGCACCGAAACCCGCACGCAGCAGGTTCCTGTGACGGAAATGACCACTCAGACACGCACCAAAACGGAACGCGTTCAGGAGTGGAAGCAGGAAACCCGTACTCAGACGGTTCCCGTCACCGAGTACAAAGAAGAAAAACGCACCGCGACACGTCGTGTCACGGTGATGAAGCTGGAAACAAAAACTCGCACCGTACCTGTCACCGAGTACAAGACCGAGACCCGCACTCGCACCGTACCCGTGACGGAATACAAGTCCGAGACACGCGATCAGGCTTACACCGCTTACCGCACCGTGCCTGAAGAAAAGACCCGCACGGAAAACTACACCGTGATGGTTCCCAAGGAACGCACCCGTACGGTTCCCGTAACCGTGTACGAAAGCGTCCCGGAAGAAAAGTCCGAAACCTACACTGTCAGCGTGCCTTACACGGCCACGGAACAGGTTCCTGTGAAAGTCTGCCGCATGGTGCCCCGCACTGTGCAGGTAGCTGTGCCAACGTACAACGCCACGCCTGCATACAGCACCGGCGTTACTTACGGTGATGCACCCGTCGGGGTTGCCGGCCCGGCAGTACCCGTAGACGGTGCCGCACCCGGCATCAGCAGTTGCGGCGGAGTCTCGTACGGTCCTGCTGCGACGGGCGTTTACAGCGGCGGCGTAACCAGCGGCTACAGCAACGGCTGCTGTGGTGGTTGCGGCGGTTGCAGCGCCAACTAAGCGTAACAGCTGACTCCCAGCTTACCCGCGGCCCGGTTGGCACCTGCTGACCGGGCCGCTTTTATTTGCGTCTCACTCCTGAAACGGAGTATCTGGCAGTTCGGCCACCGCCGTCCGGTCGACCCAGACTTCCGTTCCAGGTGGTGTGTCGGCTGGTTTGATGTGCGTTTCAAGCCCAAGACCGGCGCGACCGAAACGGCGTATCAGTGGATCGGATGATTCTGCGTCTTGTGGCGTCTTGATAAACTCTTCCCGCACAACCGAGGTGATTTTTCTCGACCCGTCTGAACCAATCAGGTGAATCGGGTGCTTGCGAATCAGGTAGCTTAATTCCACGCCAAAGAGAAATGTATGCCCGTCCATTTCAAGACAGTCAGCCACAACCCCTGCTAGCCGGATTGGTTCGAATTTAGGAAGTGGCAGGTCTGGATAGAAGTGCTCGCGTAGTCGTCGAGCCGCCCAGTAGTAACCTCGCGCGTTTCGCGTTCGTGGGCCTCATAATCGAATTTGCCGCGAACCAATACCCTGCTGAACGCCAGGCTATCTTCTGGATGGGGCGCCGCGTGCAGAGCCCTGTCCCGTAGGTATGCGATGACTTCCGGCGAAAAGAGATCGAGATGGTCGAAGAAGCCTGGTTCGATAGCGCATCGCGCGACGTAATCGGCAAGTTCCTTCGGAGTGATTCGACCTTCTTCTTCGACACCAATCATGCGCTGAAGACGTTGTCGCAGCGGTTTGTCCATATCCGTGTTTTACACTATCGCCGCAACGCTTCGTTAGGTGAAAGCCGGGAAGCGGTGATGGCGGGCAGCAGGCCGCCGATGAAGCCCACCACCAGCGCGATGGCGAAGCCCTGTGCGATCACGACCGGGCTGATGTCACCTTCGATCAGGCCGTTTACCGCAGGCATCAGCGTGAGGATGCGGACCAGCACGATCGCCACCACCGTGCCGACCACGGCGCCGATGATGCTCAGGACGATGGCTTCGTAAAGAATCATCCCGACGACGCGCATCCGCGACCAGCCCACGGCGCGAAGAATACCAATCTCAAGCGTGCGTTCCTGCACCGACATGAACATCGTGTTCAGCATCCCGATGGCGCCAATGATCGTGGCGATCGTTGAAGTGACCCATGCCATCGCAATCGCGGTTTTTATCTCCTGCAAAGATTCAACGTGCTCACGCGTCGGCCGCACGGCGATGCCGTTTTCCAGCTTCTCAATCTTGCGGGCCACGGTCGCCAGTAGCTCCTTGTCATCAGATTCGGTTACCCGGATGCTGATGCCGGAAATCTGCCCTTCACGCCCCATCAGGGTTTGCAGGTCTTTGACGGAAACCACCATCGAACCGTTCTGAATCACGTTGAAGCCATCGTAAACGCCGACAATTTCAAACGGTTCATCGCCCTCAATAATTTCGAGCTTCTCTCCGGCTTTCTTGCCAAGGTTTTCCGCCAGGGTTACGCCCAGCATCACGCCCCGGTGGTCGCTGTTTTTCAACATGCGGCCGGATTTTACCTCCATATAGTCAAACACACGCGTCTCTGGCGTGAGACCCGAGATGGGCACTAGATCCAGGTTGTACTCCGGGAAAGAAACCACATCGACCAAGCCAGGGATCACTTCCATGACGCCATCAATCTTCTCAATCTCAGTGGCCAGACTTTCGTCCATGGTGCTGGTTAACCGCCGGGCGCTGCCGCTACGCACCACCAGCAGATCGATGCCGATGCCTTCGTAATAGTTGAGAAACGTGGCTTTGAAGCCGTTGGAAACGCCCACCAGAGAATCGACCGCGCATACAGCCATTGCCACCGAGATCAGCGTCAGGAATGAACGCAGAGGGCGGCG
The DNA here is from genome assembly GCA_965233625.1 of Pirellulaceae bacterium. GTDB lineage: Bacteria > Planctomycetota > Planctomycetia > Pirellulales > Pirellulaceae. Next base: position 2,563,742 of record OZ247499.1, on the reverse strand, counting down.
CCGGATGTTGCGCAGGATGACGGTTGTGAACCACATGCGACAGATTCTTTCTGGGCTTACAGAACGCCCGTAGACTGATAATGCTCGTGCGTTTCGACAATGCGTTCGGCCAGCGGTTTCGGCGTTTCGAAGCCCAGTTCTTCTTTGGCGCGCTGGGGCGTGCAGATGAACGATCCGGCAACCGCTTCGCGCATCTTGTCAAAGTTCAAGAAGACTTTGCCGCCGGTGATCTTGCCACGCGTCTCGGCTCCGGCGGCAACAACCCAGCCCAGCGCCTTGGGCAGGCAGACGTGCCGCAACCGCCGTGGTTTGACCGTGTCGGCGATCATGTCTGCGATTTCCGGGAACGTCACCAGTTGCGGATCGGACAGGTAGTAAAGGCCCTGACGTTGCGGATCATCCTCGCCAAGCAGTCGCTGACCCTTCTCGCCAGCTTCCAGCATGCCTGCCACCAGGTCGTCTACAAACACCCAGGAATACTGATTCGTCCGCGAGACAACAAAGTCCCAGCCGCTCTTCACGCTCTTGAACAGCTTGGCCATGTTGCCGTCACCTGGCCCGAAAACACAGGGCGGACGGATGATGGTGACGGGAAGTTTATCTGCAAGTTTGCGTAATTCTTCTTCCGCCTCAAACTTGGACCTGCCATAAAGCGAAACGGGATGGCAGGCGTCCTCCTCTTTCGAGGGCGTTTCACTCGGCCCGGCTGCGGACAGCGAAGATATAAAGACCAGCACGGGTGGAGTGGGTTGCTGCATGGCCGCCCGCGCCAGGTTGAGTGTGCCTTCGACATTGACGCGGTGCGCTTCTTCGTAACTGCGGGGCGAAACATTGCCCGCCAGGTGATAGATAACATCAACGCCCTCTACCGCAGCGAAGATGTCGTCAGAATTATCAATGCTGCCATCAAACTGATTCACGCCTTTGCTAGCATTCGGCGAGGGTGCGCCGGCGCGTTTTCGATCAAAACAGGCGACCTCGTAGCCTTTCTGTAGCAGAGCATCCACCGTGGCCTGCCCGATGAAGCCTCGTGCTCCCGTTACCAGCGCTTTAGTCATCATGTTCTCTGGGGACTGTAACTTATTTCCTTGCAACAACTTGCACAGCTAACAAAGTCGTTGTCCACTATGGATTACAACCCGCTTCCTTGCTGGGTAAAGCTGGTGGGGTTCTGCTGGTGCATGCAAACTCAACCTAAAGCTTTCATTTTTACCAGTTCGGCTATTGTTAGGATTTTTTGCAATCGTTTCTGATTGCATCCCCTAGCCGCCAGAACCGCTACACACCACCTTAAAAGAAGGGGGCTGCATAATCCGGGTTAGATATCACGATTAACAAAGCAGAACGCGGGAAGTCTTAACCGCCAGCCACGGCTATGGAGAGCAGCGAGCTATCTGACCAAATCTGGGCGGTAAGAATGATTACCCCTAAGGATGCGATGGATTTCGTCATCTTGAAAGCCGTGCGGTACGGCGTTTGCATTTTCCCTATCCAGGCGGACCGACCGCGGCTTAGTTTGACGGGGTCAGACGTTGTAAATCCCCAGGTAAGACATATGCCGTCAACTCGCCGCATACTTCCAGTACGTTCATAAACTGCCCAGCCTTAACTATACTAATTGATCAACAAGTTCACTTTTCCCAGGCGGCCGCCGCGCAGTCTTAACCTGGTGAAACGAAGCGTGGCGAAGTCAAAAGCTTCGTTGTGATTGACAAGTGAATGGAGAACCGCCAGTTCGATGTCCGCCAATCGTCCCATCGAGAGCTCAGAAACCTATTGCGATCTTCTGCAATCGCGGGCCGCGCTGCACGGCGACCGGCCGGTGTACACGTTTCTGCGCGATGGCGAACTGGACGAACACACCTATACCTACGCGGAACTAGATCAGCGTGCCCGCGAGATTGCAGGTTGGCTGGCGGGTCGAAGCAAACCCGGCGATCGCGTGATGCTGGTGTTCTCGCAGGGCCTGGAGTATTTAGCTTCTTACTTCGGTTGCCTGTATGCGGGCGTGATTGCTGTGCCAGCGTATCCGCCGCGTCGCAACCGCCGCGCCAGCCGTATCCTGTCGATGGTCGCCGACGCAGATATTCGTGTCGCGCTGACTACGTCTGCACTGTTAGAACAGATGCAGAAGACCATCCAGGCCGAGGCGCCATTGCAGACACTTGCCTGGCAGCCTGTGGATAATATCGGGCAGGATTGGGCCGGTAACTACAGCCGGCCAGATATCGGCCGCGACGACATCGCCTTCCTGCAATACACCTCCGGTTCGACAGGTATTCCCAAAGGCGTGATGGTCACACATGGCAACCTGATGGCCAACCAGAGATTGATCCGCGCCAGCTTCCAGCAGCAGGAAGATTCGATGGTGCTCGCCGGCTGGCTGCCGTTGCACCACGACATGGGGCTGATCGGCAACGCACTGCATCCGGTCTATATGGGGGGGCGTCTGGTATTCCTTTCGCCGGTTGATTTCTTGCAGCAGCCGGTCCGCTGGCTGAAGATGATCCATCGCTTCGGCGGAACGCTGTCTGGCGCCCCGAACTTTGCTTATCGTCTATGTGCCGACGAAGTATCTCTGGAAGAGTGCGAAGGCATCGACCTTTCGTCATGGCAGGTCGCGTTCAATGGCGCCGAGCCGGTGCGTCCAGCAACGATGCAGGCGTTTGCAGAAAAGTTCGCCCCGCTGGGTTTCCGCGCCCAGGCATGTTCACCCTGCTACGGCATGGCGGAAACAACGCTGCTTGTCACGGGCTCTGTGAACGGAGAGCCGATGGTCCGGCAGTCGTTTGACGCGGCGGCGCTGGAAAACGGTCAGGCGATTACTGCGACCGCAGATGACACAGCCAACGCGGCGGATCTGGCAGGTTGTGGCGCCCCTCACCAGTCCGTTGACGTTCGCATTGTCGATCCGCAGACAAACGCCGAATGTCCGCCCGGCAGCATCGGCGAAATTCTTGTCGCCGGCGACACGGTTACGGGTGGCTACTGGCAGCGGGAAGAAGAGACTCGCGAAACCTTCAACACCACATTTGAACCGCTGGTTAAAAACGGCCAACCGCCCGCAGAGGCGTATCTTCGCACCGGCGATCTGGGCTTTATGCATGACGGACAGCTTTATGTCACAGGCCGTCTGAAAGATCTGATCATCGTCCGCGGGGCGAATCACTATCCGCACGATATTGAACGCACCGTCGAAACAAGTCACCCGGCGCTGATGCCCGGCGCGGGCGCCGCGTTTCAGATTCCCGCGGATCAGCCCAAGTCGCCCGGCGGCGTGGTCGTGGTGCAGGAGGTCCGTCGCGCTCAGATGCGGCAGATTGATCCGGCGGAAGTGATTCAGGCGATCCGCGCCGCCGTCAGCAGCGAGCACGAAATCCGCCTCGCCGCCGTCGTACTCTTACGTCCCGCCTCAACACCCAAAACCACCAGCGGGAAAATTCAACGCCGCGAAGCATGCCGCCTCTTCCTGGAAGACGGCTTCAAAACCGTCGGCGCGTGGAGCGACGATCAGCCTGCTGCAGCCGCACCAGATGCCGAAGCCGATGAATCGAAGCATGCAAGCAGCACGCACCGTGCCACGCTATCGGCCAGACTCTCGCCTGAAGATTCGCGCGCTGTCAGTGATCTGCAACGCTGGTTAACCGTGCGTGTCTCGCAGCGGTTGCAGATGGCGCCGCAGGAGATCGATCCGCACACGCCCCTGGCGGCGTACGGCATGGATTCCGTGGCAGCGACGCGTCTTTCCGGTGAACTGGCTGCTCACCTCGGCAAACCTGTTCCGGCGACCTTGGCGTACGATTACCCCACCATCTCGCTGCTGGCGACCTTCCTGATAACAGGAGACGCACCGCAGGCAGCAACTGCTTCACGCGAAAGAACGGCCGGCCGCCACGAGGAGCCGCTAGCGATTGTCGGCATCGGCTGCCGCTTCCCCGGTGCAGGCTCGCCGCGTGAATTCTGGCAACTCTTGCAGTCAGCTCGCAGCGCCATTACGGCGCCGCCAGATCGCGTCCGCAAGCACGGCCAGGCGGTGCCTGGTGGTTATCTGGAGCAGGTAGAAGATTTCGACGCCCGCTTCTTCCGCATGAATCCTCGCGAAGCCGATCATGTTGATCCCCAGCACCGACTTCTGCTCGAAACGGTTTGGGAATGTTTTGAAGACGCGGGGATCGCTGCCGACACCCTCGCCGGTAGTCGCACGGGCGTGTTCACGGGCGCCGGTTCAAACGACTACATGCGTCTGCAAACCGCCGCGGGCGTTGACGCAGGTGGTTATACGGCGACCGGCAATTCGCTGGCAATGGCCGCCAACCGTATTTCGTACACGTTCGATTTCCGCGGACCCAGCCTGACGATTGATACCGCATGCTCTTCGTCCCTGGTCGCCGTGCACCAGGCAGCTGCCAGCCTCAAGCGTGGCGAGTGCGATCTTGCAGTAGCTGGCGGAGTGAATCTGATCCTATCGCCAGACGCAACCACTTCGTTCACCGAAGCGGGCATGCTGGCCGCCGACGGCGTCTGCCGTGCGTTCGACGCTGGCGCCAGCGGGTTCGTCCGTGGCGAAGGATGCGGCGTGGTGCTGTTGCAACCGCTGTCGCAAGCCGTGCAGGAAGGCCGCCAGATTTACGCTGTTCTCCGCGGCAGTGCGATCAATCAGGATGGCCGCAGCAATGGCCTGACCGCGCCGAACCGGCTGTCGCAACAGGCCGTGATCCGCGATGCACTCAGTGACGCAGATGTGGCGCCTGCCGCCGTTCAGTATGTCGAGGCGCACGGCACCGGCACCGAGCTTGGCGATCCGATTGAAATGGGCGCCCTGCAATCGGTGCTGACTCCCGAAGGCACGCCACGCAACACACTACGCGTCGGCGCCGTGAAAACCGCCATCGGGCACCTCGAAGCGGCCGCTGGTATTGCTGGTTTCATCAAGGTCTGCCTGGCGCTGCATCATCAGCAGATTCCCGCCACGCTCAATCACAAGACGCCCAGCCCGCATATCGACTGGTCGCGTCCGGTGGAAGTACCAACCGTCGCCGTCCGTTGGCCACGCAGCAAGCAGAAACGTATCGCGGGCGTCAGTTCCTTCGGCTTTGGCGGCGCAAACGCGCATGCGATTTTAGAAGAAGCTCCTGCGGCAACTCCATGCGAAACACCTCATGCCAGTGAAGGGCATCTGGCGGTTCTCTCTGCACGGACAGAGTCGGCGTTGCGGTCGCTGGCTGAGAGCACCGGCAAGAGCCTCCGGCAGGAAACACCGCTTGCCGCCCTGTGCAGCACCTTGGGCGCCGGTCGTTCCCACTTCAAGCACCGGCTTGCCGTTGCGTGTGACGATAATCTGTCACTCCGCGAGACACTGCTGCAATTCGCCGCTGACGGAGAGGCTCCTGGCGTTCATGCCGCCGCGGCATCGCAGGCGCCTGAGATTGTCTTCATGTTCAGCGGGCAAGGCGGTGTGCACTCCAGTGCGGGCCGTCAGCTATACGGCGCCCACCCTGTCTTCCGCACTCAGCTTGATGCTGCGGCGAAGGTCATGCAGCAGCACTGGTCCCGTCCACTGCAGGAGATTCTCTGGAGCGAAGCGGGGTGGCGTTCGGTGGACATTCAACCGGCGCTAGTCTGCCTGCAATACGCACTGGCGATGACCTGGATGGAGTGCGGTGTTCAGCCGTCGGCGGTTACGGGGCACAGCCTGGGCGAATTTGCGGCCGCTGCCATCGCAGGCGTGTTCCCGCTGGAAGAAGCGGTCCGTATTGTCGCCCGCCGCGCGACGCTGGTGGATTCGCTTGAGGCGCGCGGCGGTATGCTGGCCGTGTTTGCTGCCGAAGATGAGGTTCGCAGCTTGCTTCCGGAGCTGGGCGCAAACATCGATGTTGCGGCGGTCAACGGTCCGCGGCAGACGGTGCTTGGCGGTTGCCAGCAGCGGCTGGAAGAAATTGCCGCGGAGCTGAAGTCGCAGAAGATCACCACGCGGACGTTGCAGACAACGCATGGTTTTCACAGCCCTTTGATCACGCCCGTGCTGGATGATTTTACCGCAGCGGTGGAAGCCGCAGAACTGTCAACGCCGACCATCGAATTCATTTCGGCGCAGACGGGGCAGGCAGCTTCCGCGGAAGTCGCGACGGCAGCCTACTGGCGAAGCAATCTTCGCAGCGCCGTACGCTTCTACGACGCGCTGCAAACCATCGCGGAGTGCGGTACAAGCATCTGCCTGGAAACCGGCGCCGGTTCAACGCTTGCCAGCATCAGCCGCGCGGCGCGTCTGGAACTGACCGCACTGCCCGGTCTTTCCGGCGACGACAACGAACGCAGGCAACTGCTCAACACAGCTGGTCGGCTGTATGCGGCGGGCGCGCGGTTCGATTGGAACTCGCTGCTCGGCTACCAGACGCCGCCGCTGCCCTTGCCGCACTATCCATTTGAACGCAGCCGTCATTGGTTTGCTGAACCCGCCGCGTCAAGTCAGCGCTCACGCGTTCCGGTTGAAGGGACGTCTTCAACCGGACAATTGCCGGGTGAGAAGCTGGACCTGGGCGTTAGCGAAACAGTCTTCGCGCTGAGCGTTGCTGCGGACTCGTACCTGGCGGGTCATTGTGTCGGCAGCACGATTTATTTCCCGGCCGCTGGCTACCTGGCAATCGCTGCAGCCGCGGCTACGCAGATGGATATGCCGGCGGCGGCAATCAGCCTGCAGATCGATCAGCCCTTGAAGCTTGGCGCCAAAGCGACCGCGCAGTTGCAGACGATTGTTTCAACCGGTGAAAGCGAAAATTCTTTCCGTATTGTCAGCAAACAGCAGAGCGGCTGGATCGAACATGCACGCGGCGTCTTCAAGCCGGTAGGCGAAGAATTATCACCAGATAACGCCGATGTTTGCTTGGATGAAACTGAAGTCGAAGCGATTGACCTTGCCACACATTACCAGCAATGTGCGGGCGTAGGGTTGAACTACGGCGGCGCGTTTCTGGGACTGCAATCGTTGCAAGCGGGCGATCATATTGCCACCAGCCAGGCGGCGCTGCCGGACGGCGTGGAGTCCGTTTCGGCGCAGATTCATCCGGCGCTGCTTGACGCTTGCCTGCAGACACTGGCGCCGGTCGCAGCAGCCCGCGAGAAGCGGACTTTCCTGCCGGCTGGCTTCGACAGGTTTACGCTGTACCGCGACGTGCAACCCGGCGAAGTGCTTCATACCACCGCCTCGCTGCATCATCCCGATGGTGAAGATCAGATTCGCGCCAGTCTGCAGATTACAGATAGCGGTGGCGCTCGGGTGGCGACCATCGACGGGATGACGCTGAAAGCTGCGACGCCGGTTGAACTGGCCGGCGCGATGTTCGCCGAAGCCTGGCAGCCGCAGATCCGCCGCCGGGAAGCGATAACCACCGACGCAAACGGCACTAGTGCCGGCGAAATTCAGCAGCAACGTCGTGAGCAATTGAATTCTGTCCGCGACGCGCTACTTGAAACTACGCCCGCTGCCCCGCATATCGCCGCGCTGAACGCGCTGGAAGAGATGAGCGTGCAGTGCGTTGTCGCCACACTTCGGCGGCTGGGTCTTCCGCTGCGTGCGGGCGATAAGATTTCTAACGCGTCGCTTGCCACGCAGTTGAATGTCGCAACGCAGCATCAGCGGTTGCTCGGCCGGTTAATGCAGATGCTTGTCGAAGCGAACATCGTACGTGCGGAAGCGAACGGCTGGAGCGTTCTGCAAACGCCATCGGAGGTGGATGTCGCACGTTTAGGTGAGCAGATGCTTTCGCAGCACGCTGGCGCGAAGGTGGAGTTCACGCTGTTAACCCGGTGCGCGATGCATCTGGCGGATGTGCTCCGCGGGGCGGCCGATCCCTTGCCGCTGCTTTTCCCGGGTGACGATAGTGTGTCAGCAGCGGATATATACCGCAACTCTGCTGGCGGCAAACTGCTGAACAAGATCGCCGCTTCAGCTGTGCAGATCGAAGCTGCAGCACTGCCGCCCGGCCGCGGCCTACGTGTGCTGGAAATCGGGGCCGGAACCGGATCCACGGCGGCATCCATCCTGCCGGAACTGCCTGCCGGTCGCAGCCGGTACGTGTTCACCGATATTGCACCGGGTTTCCTCTCGCCCGCAAAAGAACGGTTCAGCGAATACGATTTCGTGGAGTACCGGACGTTAGACATTGAGAAAGATCCGCTTGAGCAGGGTTTTGACGGAGGCAGCTTCGACATAGTTGTCGCCGCCAATGTGCTGCATGCCACCGCCAACATGCAGACGACCATGCGGAATATCCGCACGTTGCTGAACGAGGGTGGGCGTCTGGTCATCATCGAAGGCACACGGCCCGTACGCTGGTTGGATCTGACCTTTGGCATGACACCAGGCTGGTGGCGGTTTGAAGATACGGATCTTCGGCCGGAGTATCCGCTGCTCAGCGGCCGCGACTGGCGCAGTCTGCTGTATGCAAACGGGTTTGAAACACCTGCCTTCATCGACCCGCTGAATGACACTGCCCGCGAACCTGAAAACTCGGTCATTATCAGCCGGTTGCGTGAAGGCCAGCATTCGCCCGTCGAATTGCCCAAGCGACGCTGGTTGATAGCTTCGACGAGTCGTGAAACTACTCAGTTGGCTGGGGCGCTGGACGCATCAGGACAGCACTTCGCATCGCTTGTGGATAACAGCAGCCTTGCTGAAGATGTGACGCAGATGTGTCAGCTGAATTCACCGACGGACATTCTGCTGCATGTCGCTGACTGCTTCACTGGCGAAGATGCGGCGCCGTATGATTCCGTCCAGCAGTTCAATGCGGCGCTCATCGCTGCGTTGCAAGCCATCGAGTCTGCCACCGCGGCGCGGCGTGATGAGGCGCCGTTGCGATTGTGGCTGGCCACCCGCGGCGCCGTTGCTGCGGACGGCTCGGTTCTGGCTTCTGCGCTGCCTGCTGCATCCGCCTGGGGCTTGTGGCGGAGCATCGCACTGGAGCATCCGCACTGGGAATGTACCGCCATCGATGTCGATGCTTCGGTCGAACCGCAGGAAGCGGAACGGCTGCTTGCAGAAGAGTTGCTCGCCACGCCGCGCGATGTGGAGCCGGCAGTTGCTATCCGCAACAACACGCGTCTGGTGCGACGCCTGATTCCCGCCCACCCGGCTGCCAGCGCCAGTCATCAAAGTGCGCGGGTTCTGCAGATCGAACATCGTGGCTCGATTGACGGACTGCGTTTGAATGAACTGCCACGCCGTGCGCCGGTTGAAGGTGAGATGGAAGTTGCGGTGCATGCCAGCGGTTTGAACTTCCGCGATGTGCTGAGCACGCTTGGGCTTTATCCGACGGAAGAACCGGCCGGGGCGGAATGCACGGGTGTGGTTACGCAGGTTGGTCCTGGCGTGACGAAGTTCAAACCTGGCGACCGTGTTGCCGTGCTCGCCGCCAATAGCATCTGCGATTTCCTGACGGTCAGTGCGGAAAATGCTTGTCTTATACCGGCGGGGCTATCGCTGGAAGAAGCGGCCACGGTTCCCGTCACCTTCCTGACCGCCGCCGTTGCCTTTTCCGAAGCTGGCGGCGTGCAGCCCGGTCAGCGTGTGCTGGTGCACTCCGCAGCCGGTGGTGTTGGTATGGCGGCTGTGCAGATGGCTCAGGCGGCGGGCGCCGAGGTCTTCGCCACCGCGAGTCAGGCCAAGCACGAGCTGGTGCGCAGCGCCGGAGTGAAGCACGTCTTCGATTCCCGCAGCGGCGAATTCGGCCGGCAGATCCTAGAAGCGACGGACGGCGCCGGCGTGGATATCGTGCTGAATTCGCTCGATGCCGCGTTTACAGAGAACAACATGCAGGCAATGTCCGGGAGCGGCTTCTACCTGGATATTGCGAAGACGGCCGCCGATGTGATCTCCGCTGCCAAGGCGGATCATCCTGGCGTGGAGTACTGCCAGATTGATCTTTCGCAATTGATTGCCGCCGACGTCAGCGCCCTGGCAACCCGGCTGGCGGATATCTTTAATCGCGTGGAGAGCAAGGAGTACCAGCCGCTGCCGTACCAGACGTTTGATCTGGAAGACGCTGCGGCTGCGATGCGGCACATGCGGTCTGGCAAGCATACGGGCAAGATTCTGATCGCACCGGTGCATGCCGAAGACACCGCCAGCGAACCGGCCTCGGATCGCAGTAGCATTCATTCCGATGTTCAGTTCCGCGAAGATGCGACATACGTTATCACTGGCGGGTTGGGCGGCCTGGGCTTGTTGACGGCGCAATGGATGGCCCGCCGTGGCGCGCGGCACATCGCGCTGATCTCACGGAGCACGCCGGATGCCGCACAACAGGCGGGCATTCAGCGGATTAAAGATTGCGGCGCCAAGGTCATGGTGCTTCAGGCGGACATAAGCTGCCGGGACTCGCTGCAGCGCGCGATGCAGCAGGTACGTGAGAATTGTCCGCCGCTGGCTGGCGTGTTCCAGATGGCAGGCGTGCTGGATGATGGACTGCTGGCGGCACAATCGCCGGCGAAACTGGCGAAGGTGTTGGGGCCGAAGGTTGCCGGCGCCTGGAACCTTCATGAACTCACGCTGCAGGATGACCTCGATTACTTCGTGCTGTTTTCATCGGCTGCTTCGTTATTCGGATCACCTGGTCAGTCGAACCACGCTGCGGCGAACGCCTTCCTCGATGCTTTGGCTCATCACCGGCGGCGTGCGGGCCACTGTGCAACCAGCATCAACTGGGGACCGTGGTCGCAGGTTGGCGCCGCCGCCGGGCTGAACGTGGGTAAGCGGAACGACCTGTCCGGCGTAGAGATGATTTCGCCCGCGGAAGGCATGGCGATTTTCCAGCAGGTGTTGTTACAGGATGCAACCACCACGCAGTGCGCCGGCGTGCGACTTCAGCTTGAGAGCCTGCCGGCGCGGCTCAAGAGCCATCCGCTGTTCGCCTCGTTGATTGCCGCCAGCCAGCAGCAGGCGGGCGCCGTTGACCGGGCGGCATTTATCGAGCAGCTTTCCGCCGCAGAGCCAAAAGAACGCACGCAGCGGATGACGGAGTTTCTTCAGTCGGCGGTTGCAACCTGCCTTGGCGTTGCGACGCCTGCAGAGATTCCCGTCGATGAAGCGTTGTTTGATCTGGGGCTCGATTCGTTGACGGCGCTCGAGCTGGCCAACAAGCTGGAAGCTGGACTGGGGTTCAGCGTTTCAACAACCGATCTGTTTAACTACCCGGCTATCAATGTGCTGGCCCCACGTTTTGTAGAGCGACTTGGCCTGGAAGAAAAAAGCCCCGCCGCAGAAGCAACCGACGATGAAGGCACGCACGTTGATTTGCAGCAGAGTGTTGCTGATGCCGTGCAGTACGACGATACGGACGATTCAAACCCAACCATTGCTTATACGCCGGCGCCTGCCGCCGCAGCTACCCAGACCGCTCCGGCTGAAGTCCATCAGCTTCTGCTTGAGCTAAACGAGCTATCCAATGAGTTTGATAGCTGGGAGGTCAACGAATGACAACGCCCAACAACACACCGCAGCCGGGCGGTAACGCAGACAAGAGCGCATCGGATCAAGCCGTTCTGGAAGTCCTGCGTAAAACGCGCGCCAGCATGTTGCGCGTACGTGATAAGTTAAGCGAACCATTGGCAATAGTCGGCGTTGGCTGCCGGTTCCCGCAGGCTAGTGGTCCGTCGGAATTCTGGAAGCTGCTTGACCAGGGCCGCTGCGCCATTTCTGAAACCCCAGCCGCGCGGTGGTCTGCCGCGCTGAAGGCCAGCGAAGCCAAGCAGAAGGGCAAGATTACCGCAAATCAAGGCGGTTACCTGCAGGACGTTGACCAGTTTGACGCTGCGTTCTTTGGTATCTCCGGACGGGAAGCCGCCGCCCTTGATCCGCAGCAACGTCTGCTGCTAGAGGTTGCGTGGGAAACGCTGGAGCACGCCGGCATCGATCCGCATGGCACACGTGGCAGCCGGACCGGAGTGTTCACCGGCATCTGCAGCCACGATTATTTAGACCGCCTATCGAAAGCCGGCCACGATTCGATCAGCAACTATCACGGCGTGGGCAATGCGCATGGGGCGGCTGCGGGGCGGATCAACTACTTTATGAACTGGAGCGGGCCGAGCGTGGCTGTGGACACGGCCTGTTCTTCCTCACTCACGGCGCTGCATCTGGCCGCACGTAGCATCCGCTACGGCGATTGCGAGATGGCGCTGGTGGCGGGTGTGAATCTGATTCTCTCGCCGGATCTGAGCATCAGTCTGAGTCAGGCCGGGATGCTCTCGCCGACAGGGTTGTGTCACACCTTCGACGCTGCGGCTGACGGCTTCGTTCGCGGCGAAGGATGCGGCGCGGTGCTGTTGAAACGTTTGTCCGCTGCCGTTGCCGCCAATGACCGCATTCTGTGTGTCGTCCGGGGAACGGCTTGCAATCAGGATGGCCGCAGTAACGGGTTAACGGCGCCGAATGGACTATCTCAGGAAGAAGTTATCCGCGCGGCGCTGGCCGACGCCCGTGCGAATCCGGGTGATATCGACTACATCGAAGCGCACGGTACGGGCACATCGCTGGGCGACCCGATTGAAATGGCGGCGCTGCAGAGCGTGTTCGCCCGCGGGCGCAGTGCGGACAGGCCGCTTCGCACTGGTTCGGTAAAAACCAACATCGGGCACCTGGAAGGCGCGGCCGGAATTGCCGGCGTGATTAAAGTGGCGTTGTCGCTGTACCACGGCCATCTGCCTTCGCATTTACACTTCACGCAGCCCAGCCCGCACATTGACTGGAACTGGCCGGTGGAGGCAACGGGTCAGCCGGAGTCGTGGGCTCGCAGCAATCGCCCGCGGTTGGCCGGAGTCAGTTCGTTTGGTTTTGGCGGGTCGAACGCACACGTGGTGCTGGAAGAGGCGCCGGTTGCTTCGTCCCCGTCGCAGTTTATGGTTGCCGCGGCGAACGACAGTACGCAGTTACTCGTCGTTTCCGCACGTTGTGCGAAAGCGGCCCGCGAACTGGCTGCCGATTATGCGGAAGCGTTGCGGGACGGCGTTGATGTTGCATCGCTCTGTTGCACTGCCGCTACGGGCCGCGCGCAGTTTGATCATCGGATTGCGGTGACCGGTGGTTCTGTGTTGGAGATAGCTAACAAGCTTGAGGAAGCCACTCCAAGACAGGGGGCAGGCGTAACCGGCGCGATGTTGCTGGAATGCGGTCCGTCATCGTCTGTCTCTTGCAACGCTATATATCAGCGGTTCGAGGTGTTCCGGGATGCGTTTGATAACGCCGTCGAGGCGTTGGATGCTGTGGCAAGAACCGCCACGGGCGCCGGTGTGGACTCTGACCGTTTGCGTGCAGGGGCAGGCCTCAACGAACAGGAAACAAGGCTGCAGCAGTTCGCCCGGTTGTACGCCCTTGGTTTGATGTGGCGGGAATTTGGCGCCGGCAAGGCAACTGCCGGTCGTGGCGCGGAACACGCGGCGGCAGCGGTTGCGGGACTGTTGTCGCTGCAACAGGCGGCTGATCTGTATTTGCATCAGGTGCTTGTAGAACAGGCAACGAATGAAACACGCGATGAAGCGATGCGGAGATTTTCCGCCGTGCTTTCGCAGATGGCGTTCCAGCCGAACCATCACTATCAGGTAAGGTCGCCCCGCGATGTAAGTCCAACGAGCGGCGATTACTGGACCAGTGTTCTTCAAGCTGCTTGTGATCGTGCCGTAGGTGTGGCGGACGGGCCGCAGTGTGACGGCCAGTGTGACGAAAATGTGTCACTGCATGTAAGTACGTCTGACACGCTGGAGCATGTTCTAGAGCAGTTGGGCGGACTTTATTGCAATGGAATGAGCATCAACTGGCGTGCGGTTTTTTCGCAGCGGTTGCTGCCGGCTGCCGCGCCGGTTTACCGCTTTCAGCGCAAGCGACACTGGCTGGATATTTCAGATGCAGCAGCGGAAACCACCTTTGCTCTGCCGGTTGCTGCCGATGAATCAGATTCCGTGCATCCGCTGTTGGGGCGGCAGTTGGATCTCGCGGGCGCCTGCAAAGTGTTTGAAACCGATCTGGCGAAGCTTGGTTATCTGCACGATCACCGCGTGGGCGGGCGAGTGCTATTCCCGGCGACGGGTTATCTGGAACTGGCAGCGGCCGCGGCGCACGAGATGCGCGATGGACTCTCGGTGACGCAGCTTGAGATTGAGCGGCCGGTTGTTGTGGCGGAAGATAAGCCTACGCGTGTGCAGGTTGCGGTGCGGGAAGAAGGCGGTGATTTCCACTGCGAAATCTCCGTGCGAACCAGTCGCGTCTGGAAGACGGCGGCGCAATGTGTTCTTAAGGTTGTGGCGCCCGTGAACGCACAGCAGCGGATGGCTGCTAATCGCAATGGACACAGTTCGCCCGTTGCCGTTGACCAGCATTACCAGCAGTGCCAGGCTGTGGGCCTGGATTACGGTGCGGCGTTCCAAGGCGTAGAAGAACTGTTTGGCGCCAAGGGCGAGGCATGGGGCGTGGTGCGTCTGCCGGGTGGACTCGATTCGCACGGCTACATTTTCCATCCGGCTGCTCTCGACGCCTGCCTGCAGGTTGGCGCCGCTGCCATCAGCGAGCACGCCACGCAGGGCTGGGTGCCGGTGAGCATTGGCCACTACGAGATTCACCGCGAGATTCATCGCGCCGGGGCGCCTGGTGACCTTCAGGTCTACGTCCGGACGGATGCTGCGACGACGGCGGAAGAGCTTTCGCTTTCGTTTGTGATTCACGATACAAACGGCAACCTGGTGGCCGCGATCGATCAGTTAAAGCTTGCCGCTTTGACTGGCCGGCAGGATGGCCAGCTAGCATCAGGACCGGCCAGTAGCATTGAAGTGACGCCGGTTGAAAACCCGGTAGACGCCGGGCCGGCAGTGATAGACACGAACGATCAAGTCGCAGCGATTCTGTCTGCGGATCCGCAGCAACGCAGTGGCCTGTTGCAGAGTTATCTGCACGGCCGCGTGGCGGACATCATGGGTATGACGCTTGAAGAAATCCCGGCGCAGACGCCGCTCGACAGCCTGGGAATGGATTCAATGATGGCCTTTGAACTGCGGGATGAACTCGAAAGAGATTTCAACCTGATGGTTCCGATGGAGCTATTTCTGCAAGAGACGTCCTTAGAGCAGTTCTCGCAGAATGTAGCACAGGGCCTCGCAAAACTTGAGGGACTGTCATCATCTGACACTGGCATGAAGCACAGTGAACCCGATGACGACGAAAGCTGGATTGAGGGTGCGATATGACGGCCGAGGAACTCTATGAACAGCTCAAGCTGCAAGGCGTTGAGCTATGGAGCGAAGGCAAGATGCTTCGTTTCAAAGCAGCCGAAAGCGCGCTGAGCCGCGATACGCTTGTGCTGCTTAGGCGGCACAAAAAGGAACTGATTGAGATCGTCAAACGCGAAGCCGGCGCGACGGTTGGCGGCTTTACGCTTGAGGCGCCTTCGGTCAGCCAGCAGGCGATGTACTTTCTGCATCTGTCGGCGCCGCATAGTCCTGCGTACAACGTGGCTTCGGCCTGCCGCATCCGCTCGGTGCTGGATACCGCGGCGGTGGAAGCCGCGTTTGAAACGCTGATCTCGCGCTACGATTCGCTCCGCACCACGTTTCAGGTGCACGAGGGCGCACTGCGGCGGCGGGTGCACGCGACGGCGCCCTTGAACTTTGAGCAGGTCGATGTCGCCGGGCAAAGCGAAGAAGAAGTCCGTCAGATCGTCCGCGATTCCTACCAGGAGCCGTTTAATCTGGCTGATGGTCCGCTCCTGCGTGTGCGGTTGTTTACGTCTGCCAGTGACGATCACGTCTTTCTGATTTCACTGCATCACATCATCTTTGATGCCTGGTCCCTGTGGCTGTTGCAAGATGAATTCCGCATGCTGTACGCCCAGCATACCGGCGGCGAAACGGCGTTGTTGCCCGCGTTGACGGCCAGTTATACCGACTACGTCGACGAACTAGCTGCGCTGGAGACCAGCGATCGTGGTGACAAGATGTGGCAGTACTGGCAGCAGCGGCTAGCCGGAGACTTGCCCACGCTGGAACTGCCTGTTGACCGGCCGCGGCCGAAGTCTACGACGTTCCGCGGTGCGACGCATAAGTTCCGTATACCTGCTGAACTGACGGCGCGCCTCCGTGAACTGGCACGGCAGGAAAGCGTGACGCCTTTCGTGTTGATGCTGGCGATTTTCAAAACGCTACTGCACCGTTACAGCGATCAGGCCGACATCATCGTTGGCACGACCACGTCCGGCCGCACGCGCAATGAGCTGACGCGCATCGTTGGCTACTTCGTGAAAACGCTGGCGATTCGCACCGACGCTGGTGATGATCCGGTATTCCGCGACTATCTCTCGCAGGTGAAGCAACACGCACTCGGTGCGCTGGAGAACCAGGAGTTTCCCTTCCCGCTGCTTGTCGACCGGCTGAACCCGCCGCGGACAGCTGGGCGGTTGCCGATCTGCACGGTCATGTTCGGACTGCAGAAGCCGCAGCGTTTTCAGGAAGCGATGCAACTCTTCGAAGAAGGCGATAAGACCTTCAAAATGGGTGAGCTTGAAGTGCATCCGTTCCCGCTGGATCAGCAGGAAGGGCAGTTTGATCTGACGCTTGAACTGTTCGACACGGCCGACTCTTTCGCAGCGGTGCTGAAGTACGACACCAAGATGTTCGACGAAGAAACCGCGCACCGCATTGCTTCGCACTACAACCAGCTGGCCTCGTCCATTGTGGAAGACGCCGGCAAGCGGTTGTCGGAATTCCGTCTGCTGCCTGATGAAGAGAATCAGAAGCTTGCTGCTTTTGCGACCGGCAACAAGCAGGCGGAGGTTGCTGCAGATACCGCCCACGGTCTGTTTGAACGGGCGGCGGAGCAGCACCCGGACCGTACGGCGTTAATCTGCGATGGTGAAGAACTGTCGTATGAAGCGTTGAACAGCCGTGCGAATCAGGTGGCGCATGTTCTGCTGGCCAGTGGTGTGCAGCCCGGCGATATCGTTGCGTGCTGCCTGGATCGTGGGCCGATGGTTGCGCCGCTTGTGCTGGGAATCATGAAGAGCGGCGGTGTCTACGCCCCTCTGGATGGCGCCAGTCCCGCCGCGCGGCTACGCAGCATGATTGAGAAATGCGGCGCCAGACTGGTGATCACCTCCGCTGCCGGCGACGAAGAAGTAACGCCTGCTGATGCAACGCTGTTAACGGTGGAAGAGATCGCGGCGCAGATGGTGCAGGCCGCGGACGCTTCGCCCGCCGTGGATGTTGAACCTGCTGCGACGGCGTATGTGATTCACACGTCCGGTTCGACAGGTATTCCCAAAGGCGTCTGCGTTCCGCATCAGGCGTTCGCCGCGCACATCGCATCGATCACTGATGTCTTTGGCATTACGACGCAGGACCGGGTGCTGCAGTTCAGTAACCTGACGTTTGATCCCTCGTTAGAGCAGATGTTCACGTCCTGGGGGCAGGGCGCCACGCTGGTGATGCGTGGAAACGAACTATGGTCGCCCGCCAAGCTCTGGGAGACGGTTCAGCAGCAGCGTTTGTCGGTCGTGAATATTCCGCCCGCGTACTTTCAGCAGTGCAGCGATGTGCTGGACGATGTGACGTCGCTGACGGCGTTACGGCTGCTCATCATTGGCGGCGACGTGTTTCCTGTTAGCGCTTTAGACATCTGGCGCGATAGTGGCGTGAAAGTGCTGAACGCCTACGGCCCCACCGAAGCCGTGATTACCGCTACCACCTACGACGTGACCGGCCACACACAGGCGGCAGGCAGTCCGCCCGTCGGTCGTCCGCGACCGGGCAACACGGCGTATGTGCTGGACCAGCATGGCAGACCGGCGCCGGTGGGCGTTGCGGGCGAGCTTTACCTGGGCGGGCCAGCGCTGGCGAGCGGGTATCTGAATGATCCGCAGCTTACGGCGCAGCGTTTTGTGCCGGATCCATTTGCCGGTCGTGAAGGTGCGAAGATGTACCGCACCGGTGATCGCGCGAAGTGGAACGCCGCCGGGCAGATCGAGTTTTTAGGCCGCGATGATGGACAGATCAAGATCCACGGAATGCGGGTTGAAACGGGTGAAATTGAAAGTGTGCTCACCAGCTTTGATGGGATTCAGGCTGCCCACGTCGCCGTCCGTACCGATGCTAGTGATATTAACTATCTGGTGGCATGGGTGGTGGCTGGCGGAGAGCAGGAGATTGCCGAAGAGACGCTGCGTTCGTTCCTGCAAAGCAAGCTGCCACGGTATATGACGCCGCGACGTTACGTGACGGTTCCGTCGCTGCCGGTGAACGCCTCCGGCAAAGTCGATACAACGGCGTTACCCGAACCCGCTGCGGTAAGTCTGGGTGCGGATCATGCTTATGTTGCGCCTTGTACGCCGGAAGAAAAAATATTGGCGGAAATATGGGCGGAAGTGTTAAACGTGCAGCCCGTGGGCACGCACGACAACTTTTTTGATCTAGGCGGCGCTTCCCTTACGAGCCTGCGAATCGTGTCAAAAGCTAGTGATGCTGGTGTTACCCTAAATGGCGAACCGATAAAGCCAGAGCTACTGTTCGAGTTTCCCACCGTGGGCGAACTTGCCGCCTACATTGCTTCGCAGAACGACACCGCGACGGCGACAAGGCTTGCGTGAGTCACGCGCCAGCCATTTACCGCCATCGTTTGAAACACTTTGCCCTTTATTTCGCTTAGGCGAAACGGCCTCCCCCCTCCCCAATTGGCACGGTAATCCATTGCTGCCTACACGCGGCGATAAGATTGCGTAACGTGATGAACCGCCATGAACACCACCGTTAACTCTGTTATCGAAAGCATTGGCGCCTACCTTCCGCCCACCAAGGTGACCACCAAGGAAGTGCTGGCGGGCTGTGCGAATCATGTGCGGGTGCCGCTTGAACGGCTGACCGGCATTAAGTCGCGGCACTTCGCCGGTGAGACGGAATTCTCTATCGATCTGGCGCGGAAAGCGGTCCAGGACTGCCTACACAGCTCCATCATTCCGGCTGCTGAGTTTGATCTGCTGATCTGTGCGAACATCTCACGCTGGGATGCGCCGAATGTCGTCAGTTACGAACCATCGACGGCTGCCGTGCTGAAGCGTGAATTCGGTTTCAAAGCGGCGCAGGCGTACGATATTTCGAATGCGTGCGCCAGCATGTGGACGGCGGTTTATGTGGTGGACTCGCTGATCCGGGCCGGGGCAATTAAATCTGCGATGGTGGTCAGCGGCGAGTATATTTCGCATCTGACGCGGGTAGCGCAGAAAGAGATTGTGGACTATCTCGATCCGCAGCTTGCCTCGCTGACCTTGGGCGATGCAGGCATGGCGCTGGCAATGACGGCGTCTAACAATCCTGATGCCGGTTTCCGCGATATCGAGATCTACACCCTCAGCCGCTACAGCCGTTTCTGCATTGCCAAGCCAACCGATAAAGCCCACGGCGGCGCCGCGATGCACACCGATGCGGTGAAGGTGACTGCTTCGGTCGTGCCGCATGCGGCGACCCATGCGGAGCAGATGTTACGCAGGTCCGGCGAACACTTGAAGCAGATCAACCACATCATTCCACATCAGACGTCGCGTCTAACGATGCAGGATGCATTGCGCGAAATTGCCACCCGTTTTGACACGGAATGCGGCGATCAGTTGATTAACAACCTGGCTGAACGCGGCAACACAGCCAGCACGGCGCACTTTCTCGCGCTGCGGGATTCGATTGACAACAGCCGGGTGAATCCGGGCGATAAGATTCTGTTTGCCATTTCCGGTTCGGGCCAGACAACTGGTTCCGCCTTGTACACCTGCGATGATCTACCCGCCCGGCACCGCATGAACGGCAGCGCGCCGCCCCGCAAAGCATTGGCGCCGGTTGAGGTTGGTTCGACCCTGGCGATGCCCTTCTGCATCGAGTCCATCGCTCAGGTGACGCCAGTTGAAGGCGAACAGCCTGATACGCTGAAGATGCTGGGGCAGGCCGCCCGCGGATGCCTGGAACAATCGCAATTCTCGACCGCTGAGATTGAGCTGCTTGTTTCGACGGGCGTGTATCGCACGGAATATCTGACGGAGCCTGCCTTGGCGGCGCTGCTGGCGGGCGATCTGGAGATGAATGATTCGCGCGAAGTGGATGACGAAAACAAAACCCTCGCCTTCGATCTGCTCAATGGCCCGGCGGGCTTCCTGAACGCCTGTCACATGGTGAGTGAAATGGCGCGGGCTGGCCGCGTCGAGCGGGCCATGATCGTTGCTTCAGAGATTGAAAACAACGCCATTATCGAGCCGGACAATCTGCTGGGACTACGTGAGATGGGCAGCGCCGTAATCCTGCACGAGTCGGAAGATGGCGAGACGGGTTTTCAGGCCTTCCGTTTTGACCAGTACGACGAACATGCAGACAAGCACCGCGTCGTCTGTAAGTGGAACGCTGAAGGCAAAACGTATCTCGATATTAACATCGCGGACGATTACCACGAGACGCTGGTCGAATGCGTGGCGCGCTCCGTGGAGAGCTTCCTGCGGGAACAGCATCTGGAGCTTGGCGGTTTGAAGTATCTGCTGCCGCCACAGGTTTCGTCAGAGTTTGCTGCGTCGCTTGCCAAGCGACTGCAGGCGCCCACTGGGCTGATTGTGGATGTTGCGACGGAAGGCCTGGACTACGCCACCTCTTCGACGGCGGCGGGCATGCAGGCGGTGATGAACCGCGAAGATACATCGCCGGGTGATCTTGGGCTGGTCGTCAACGCAGGCTCCGGCATTCAGGTTGCGTGTGCGTTGTATCAGTTTTAAATCGATATTGCAGGACGGAACCCATGACTGATGAATCCACCGCTGCCAGCAAGCATTCGATGATCCGCGTCGAAGACGTAACGCGTGAATACCCGGACGGCGATGTCCTTGCACTGGACGGCGTTACGCTCGATATCGGGGCGGGCGAATACGTTGCCATCATGGGGCCAAGCGGTAGTGGAAAATCCACGTTGCTTAGTTTGATGGGCGCCTTAGATAAGCCAACTTCCGGCCGCGTGCTGATCGACGGCCGGGCTGTTGATGAGTGGCCCAGTCTGGATGAACTACGCTCGCAGAAGATTGGTTTCGTCTTCCAGTCTTTCTACCTGCTGCCAACGCTGACGGCGCTGGAGAACGTGCAGATCCCGATGTTCGGTTGCGGGCTGTCCTCTCCGCAGCGAGTCGAACGGGCGAAAGAACTGCTGGAAGCCGTCGGAATGAGCGACCGCAGCCAGCATCTACCTTCGCAGCTTTCGGTCGGTCAACGGCAGCGTGTGGCCATCGCCCGCTCTTTAAGCAATAACCCGCCGTTGCTGCTGGCGGATGAGCCGACGGGCAACCTGGATTCTCAGACGGAAACGGAAGTGCTTTCCCTGTTTGCGAAACTTCACGAGCAGCGCGATCTGACGCTGGTCGTTGTCACGCACAGCGACGAAGTAGCCGCCAATGCGAAGCGTGTGGTGCGTGTCCGCGACGGGCGGATTGCATCAGATACAAAGGCGGAAGATCAAGCTGTGACGAAATAACGTCACTGATCCCCGGCGTCTTTGTCCAGCCGGATATCCGCCACCAGCGGCAGATGATCAGACGCTTTCTTCGCTTCGCCCTGGTTATATTTTTCCAGTGCATGTAGCGACATTCCCCGGCAGTAGATGCGGTCAAGCGGCATCATGGGCAACCAGGCGGGGAACGTCCGGGTGCGCCCCGATGTCTCGAATCCGTGTGGGCGTAGCGTCTTGTTTCCGAGGCGGCCGTAAACATCGTTGAAGTCGCCGGCGATCACGCTGCGCGGCGTTTCCACCTCGCCGGAATCTATCAGCTTCTTCAGTTGCATCCGCCGCTCGATACTCCACAAGCCAAGATGCACGTTGCATAGCGTTATCTGAAAGCCTTCGATCTGGCAGTCCGCAATCAGCGCTTTGCGGTTCTTTTTCAGCGGAATTGTCAGGTCCAGATCACGCGGCGCCGTCAGCGGGTGACGGCAGAGAATGGCATTGCCATAACCGCCTTCTTTGACGGATACGTTTACCTGAAAGGCGGTGTGCGGCAGAGCTAACTGCTCGCTGAGGATTTCAACCTGGTTGTGATGGTCAGACCGGGCGACGTTTTCGTCCACTTCTTGCAGAAACACCACATCTGGATTGCAGTCGGCAATAACGCTGGCCACACGGTCGAGGTCGTACCGCCGGTCGACGCCGCCGATGCCTTTGTGAATGTTGTAGGTGAGTAAGCGGAATTGCACGCTCGCCTCTTTGCTTGTCCGATGGTAAAACGGCCTGGGGATTGCCTACTAGTTTTCTAACGGAATTTGCACCGTTTACCACCGCAGGGATACGTGGATTTGACCTTCGAGGAAATAGAACCTTACCTATGGGCCACCGCTGCGGTGTGTGTGAACTTCTCGGCGGCGGGCGCCGCGACGATTCACGCTCTGCTTTATAAACGCGAGCGGTATTCCACCATCGGTTGGGTCGGGCTGGTGTGGCTGGCGCCGATCTCTGGTTCGCTGCTGTACTATCTCTTCGCCATCAACCGCATCCAGCGTCGCGCAAGCAGCATGCGACTGGCGAAGATCCGCCCGGCGATGGTGACCGGCGAAGTGCTGGCCGGTGGACGGGCGGGCGATCCGGGCGCGGCGTCGCTTGGCGGCGGACATCATGGATTGCATCTGCTGGTCGGGCGTGTTTCTGGGCTGCCGTTGTTGCAGTCTAATCGGATTACTCCGCTTTATAATGGGGACGAAGCCTATCCGGAGATGCTGCATGCGATCCGCAATGCCAGGAAGTCGGTATCGCTGCTTTCTTACATTTTTAACAATGATGAAGCCGGCGCCGAATTTCTGACCGCGCTGCGGGAAGCCCACGAACGCGGCGTCACGGTGCGCGTGCTGGTCGATGCGCTGGGCGCCCGCTATTCACGACGGCCCTACATGCCCAGCGTTCTGAAAGAAGCGCGGGTGCCTGTTTCGCGGTTTCTGCCACTGGGACTGCCGCAGTTGTTAAGCCTGGCCAACCTGCGGAATCACCGCAAGATTCTGGTCGTTGACGGCTGCGTAGGCTTCACAGGCGGCACCAATATCGCCGGGGGCAACTGCTTGAAGAATAATCCCAAGTCACCGGTGCAGTGTTTGCATTTCAAGCTGGAAGGGCCGGTGGTTTCGCATCTGCAACATGCGTTTGCGGTGGACTGGGCTTATACAACGGGTGAGTATCTGGATTCAGAAATCTGGTTCCCTGCCATCGAAGGCGCAGGAGAAGCGTTGGCGCGGGGCATCTCGGATGGACCTGATGAAGACCTTGACGCGATGCCGCTGACGCTGATCGGGGCCATCGCCTCGGCGACACGTGCAATCTGCATTGCAACGCCCTACTTTCTTCCCGATGAAGCGATCACCAAGGCGCTGTGTGTGGCAGCGATGCGTGGTGTGGATGTAAAGGTTTTCGTACCGCAGCGGAACAACATTCCGCCGGTGCAATGGGCCTGTAACGCCATGCTGCCGCGATTGCTGGAGCGCGGCGTACGCGTGTTTCAGACGCCGCCGCCGTTTGACCATACCAAGCTGTTTGTCGTGGATCAGTCGTGGGTTCTACTGGGGTCCACTAACTGGGATGCGCGAAGTTTGCGTTTAAATTTTGAATTTAATGTCGAATGTTACGACGCAAAACTCGCAGAGTCTTTGTTGCAGACACTGCATCAGCGCGAACAGAACGCCGGCGAAATAACGCTTCATACACTGTCACAACGTAACATCTTCCAACGCTTCCGCGACGGCGCCTCCCTGCTGGCGGCGCCTTACTTGTAGCGCATGTTGGGAGATTCCCTGAATTTTTATTAGCTGCTTCAACCGCTACAATGCGGGTGCAAATTCGCCGGGCAGATGCCTGCGAATCCACTGAAGTGCTTTTCTAACGGGGTAGACGGTATGACGGATTCCTTTGATCCATACTACAAATGGCTGGGAATTCCTCCTGCCGAGCAGCCTGCTACTTACTATCGATTGCTGGCGATCACGCCCTTCGAAACAGATACCGAAGTTATTGATAACGCCGCGAACCGTCAGATGATGATGGTGCGGACGTTTCAGTCTGGGCAGCGATCAAAGCTATCTCAGCGGTTGCTTAACGAAATCTCTGCAGCGCGGATCACGCTGCTGGATCCAGAAAAACGGGCGAAGTACGATCAGCAACTCAAGCAGCGGATCGCAGCGGCAACGCCGCAACCGGACCCGCTGTCGGCGCCACAGCTTACGCCGCTGCAGCCTCTGCCACAGCAACCTTCTCCGGTCGCTCACGGGGCGAAGCCATCGCTGAGTGCGAAGCTGGGATTAGAACCGTGGGTGCTGACGGCGCTGAGTGGTGCTGGAGCCGTCGCGTTGCTGGTGCTGGTGATTCTGTCCGGGCTCTTCCTGTTTCAGGCCGACGAAGGCGAACTGATTGCATTGGAACTTGCCCCGGCAGCAACTGGCAGCCGCGTCATTGTGGATGGGAAAGAAGTGAGCATGGCCAGCCGTCATGCGGAATTGCGGCTGCCTGCGGGCGTCCACAAGTTAACCGTGCAGCGCGGCGCCGAATCTCTGACGCGGGACTTTACGGTTAAGTCAGGCGTCAATCCGCCGGTACGGATTGAGGCGTTAAAGCCGGTGGCAGCCGTGACGGAACCGACCGGCACGACTCCGCAACCTGCCGCCATTGCAGATTCACCCGCGCAACGCCAGCCGCGTCCTGCTACGGGCGACACCGCCGGTTCAACACCCGCGCCGCCGCGGCAACTTCCACCGGCGGCAGGCAGCGGCGACGATTCGCCCCGGCTTTCTCCTCCGGCGCCCATCACCAACACGCTGCCGGGGAAAGATAAGTACGGTTCTCTGGCGCCGTCGGGCGGCGTGGTGTTACGCATGGGCGAGCCGTGGCTGGATAGGAAGACGGAAACCTATCGCCTGCGACAGTCGCCGGATGGAACGAAGCTGCTGACCAGCAACAACTCGGTACTTCGGCTCTGGAGCTATCCCGGAGGCAAGCAGTTGCTTGAAGTTCCGGTCAAGGGTGATGCTTCGCGGGCGGACTTTGTCAAAAACGGCAAAGCGGTGATCCTATCGGAGCGATACGGGCAACTTAGCTGGGTGGATACCGAGACGGGCGTTGTGACGCCGGGACATAAGATTCCATTTTATCTGGATGACGTCGTGGACATGCCCGATGGCCGCGTGATGGGCGTCTGCCGGTCCGGCAAGCAGGTGCATGTTGTCAATCTGGAAAGCGGCGAATCGCTGATCAGCATCGATCTGAAAACGCCCCTGAACCGTTTCACCAATAAATGGCCGCTGCTGGTGGATGACGGGAAGTATCTCAGTTTCTTCCGTGACAACGTGCTAGAAATCTGGGACCTGGCGACGATGACCGAAAGGCGGTTGGACCTTAGCGGCTATTCCGAGGTGAAGTCGCAGGTACGGGGCGACCGTGGCAGCCGCATCGTGCTCAAGTGCACGAAAGAAGTCGTTGTGATTGACTGCAAGACGGGCGAAGAAATTGCCCGCCGCAAGTCCGGACTGACGACCGACAACGCCGCCATTTCGCCAGACGGGCGGATTGTGGCCGTGAGTGATACTTCCAGAATTCACTTCTGGGTTATCGCGACCGGGCAGGAGCTACCTGCCATACGTACGAACTTCCAGGCGCGTGTGATGCGTTTTTCCACCGATGGAAATCACCTTTTCGCCCGGCGGCTGCCAAACCTTAAATTGTACGACGTGCGTACTTCGGAAGAGGTTGCCACGACCACGCCGCATCCGCACACGGGAAAGCTGGAGGCGCTGAAGTACTCGCCTGATGGAAAGATGATCGCTGCAGCAAACGAACTTGGTTCCATCCGTCTATGGGATGCGGCCACCGGCGACTATCTTCGCGACGTTGATCCAGACCGCAAAACGCCGGGCCGCTACGCGCAGTACCTGAGCGGATCGTTCATGGAATTCGTGCCGCAGACCGGCGCCCTGGTTTCTGCGTCCACCCGCTGGCGGACCGGGATTCATTTCTGGGACCCGCAAACGGGGCATCGCAATGAACAGATAAAACCTCCGGCTGAAGTCGTGAAATCTGTCGCCATCTCTGACGACGGGCAGACGCTGGTGGCGACAAAGTATTTCGGAGGTCTGCTTGGCTACAACCTGAAGACCCGGCAGAAGCTGAAAATGCCCGACATGAAAAAAACTGCTTACTCGCTGGATATCTCACCAGACGGAAAAACGCTGGCTTACAGCGACAAGAAAGCGGTGATTTTCTGGAGCCTTGATGAACAACGCGAGATTGACCGCGTGAGCATTCCAGACGGCGGGATTAGCTCGCTTCGCTTTATGAGTGACAGCCGTCACGTGCTCGTCACCACTTATCGCGGAAAGACAGGTGAACTCACTAAGACGGAATCTGACAATCGTCACTTCACGGCGCGTGTGCATGTTGGCAGATCGCTCAGTTACGCAACCCGTGGCGGCGTGTACGCCGTCGCGCGTCCGCCCGCACATTCGACGTACGAAACCGTGGTTGAAGTCTGGGACGAGAAGGCCACCGGCCCGAAGTCTTTGATCCGTACGCGGACCAACCAGGCGCTGGCAATCGCTTTGTCACCTGATGGAAAGCACCTGGCAAGCACGGGCGGTTTCGGCGCGATCACCGTGCGAAAGCTTCCTTGAACTGCCCGCCGGTGACGATTCGCGGCAACACAAATACCGGGAGAATGATAGATGCTAACGTGGACACCTACCTGCAGAACCTCCGCTCGAATTCTTTTGATTCTCTCGATCGGGGCAACCCTGCTGGCAGCCACAACGGCTGCGCGGGCGCAGACGCCCGAGGTGCGAACCTGGAAGTCCGAGAAGGGATTCTTTCAGATAACCGGCAAGCTGGTGGTAGCGCCAGAAGGCGAAGCAACGATTCAGACCGCAAGCGGTCGCTGGGTGACGGTTTCTCTCAAGACTCTCACCGAAGCCGACCGGAACTACGTGGCGAAGATGCGGTCGGCCCTCAGGGTCGAAGTACCGCCCAACGGCGCGACGGCGCCAGCTGCGGCCCCCAAGGTAAACCATCTGGTGGACCGCCCGTATCAGCCATTTCCAAAACCCGTGAGGACGCCGCAGCCCGCTTCAACGCCTGAGCCGGCTGCAACACCAGACGCATTCAACGCAGAGGCGTTTGTCGCAAGGTTCAACGCAGAACAGCCAGAGCCTGTGTTTAAACGTGATCTGGTGCTCGGCGGACATCGTAATCTGGTGATTCGACTAGCCGTTTCTTCCAACGGTAAGTTCGCCATTGCGTTCGATAAAAACCGTCAGTGCATTACGTGGGATCTGACCACGGGCAAACAGGTGGGGTCGAAAACGTTTCCACCAGCCAACGCCATCAGTGCGCTCGCGATTAGCAACGACGGGAAGTATGCATTGACCGGCGAAAACGGGTCGGTGCGTGTGTTCGACGCCAGCACATTCAAGCAGCTTTTCGAGCATGGGGCGCCCACCTCTGAAATTGATGCGTTACACGTAACGCCAGATATGAAGTGGATGAGCGCGGTCGATCGAGAGCGGAATTTTTATCACTTCCCGTTATTAGGCGGCGCCGGCACAGCGACCCGCTGGAACGGAAAGAAGGTCAACTTTAAGTCGCCCGCTATCGCCGCGATTTCGCCTGATGGGAAATCGGCGATTGGGATACGTGCACGGGAAGGACTCGCGCATCGTGTTGTGACAAAGAACGGACGGCTGGCCATTGAGTCGAAGAATGTGTTCAAAGCTGAACGCGACGCGAACGCAGTTGCCGTTACCAATGCCGGAGAAGGCGTAGACATCGACCATATTTATGACTGCGATGGGAGGTTCGATAGCCGTTTTCAGCTGGAGCCGGGTTGGAGTTTTAAGATTCCGTCACAGATCGCAACGGCGGCGCATCTGGCAATTTACCAGCGGGACGATACTTCCTTTGTCATCAAGACGGGCGACAACTCCGTTGAGTTCATTCATCCGGCTTCCCATCAGGTGTATCTGTTCCGGCAGCCGGTGCAGCCTGCGCCGGTGGCTATTCTGCCCGGAGCGACGGGGACTTCCATTTTTGCAATTCGCCTGGGCGCTATCGAACGATGGACCGTGGTCCCTTTTGAGCGTTGGAACCATATCAGATTCTATGACACGGTTGCTTCGCTGCACGGCGACTATCAGAAGCTTGAAGAGATTGCGGCTGTCTGTGCTGCTGCGGAGAAACCGTTTCCGTGGAGTCAGCAGAGTCAGATCGATGATTTCATCAGCGCGCTTTATGCGTCTTACGCTAAAACTCCCGGATCTGCCGCGTATGTTGAAGAACTCAAGAAATGGGTAACGACGCGGCCCAAGACCGTCGCCGGGCGAGTGCTGCTGGCAATGTATCTGATTGAAGAAGCGTGGGCGTTGCGAGGTGACAAAGTCGCCGCCCTGGTCGGACGCGAAGCCTTTCACCGTTTCAGCGCGAAGGTGGAAACAGCACGCGGAACGCTTGCGCCAGTGATGGAGACGAAGAAGCCGCCCGTCCTTGCCTATGAGAACTGGATCCGCATTGCCAAAGCGCAAGGCTGGGAACCCAAGAAGTACCTGGAAGTAGCTGACCGGGCGTTCGCAGACTATCCGGACGATGGCCGCTATTTGCACGAGATGTTCCAGGTTCTGCTGCCACGTTGGGGCGGGTTTGAAAAAGCGGCGGGCCGTTACATCATCGCATTAACGGAAAAACGCGGAGGCGTGACCGGGCACAAAATGCACGTAAGCGTGGCAACCGTTGGATTGCGGTTCTTTCAGGATGATGAGTTCTTTGAAAAGACGGGCCTGAACTATGACAAGCTTATGGAGAGCCTGGACGCGATCAGTAAAGAAGATCCAGAGTTTGCCGCAAACTACGGTCTCTACTTCGCCTTGGCGTACAAGGACGAAGAGAACCTGAAAAAATATGGAAAGATGATTGTCGACACCGTCGACGGAGCCAAATGGGAGCCTTGGGAAGGCAAAGAGTCACATTTCAAGTACGCTCTGACAAAGGCCGGCGTCAAGGGAGTTCGACGTGGACCACCCGCGTTGATCCCCGTTAATTAGTGGAGTTGCCAGCCACATAAACCCTGTTCGCCCCTTTGGGACCTCATGCGATTGCCACTAGCGCCGTGGTCCAATTAAACGTTAGGGGTGCACCCTCAATCCGGGTAGAATAATCGCGTGCCTAAAACGGCCGGTAATCTGACAGGTAAACGATCGACCACCTATCTAAAACGGAAAGCCATGCTCAGCCAATCAACGCTTGACTCACCTGGACCGTGTGTTTCAACTCCTCGCGTGAAGCCTAGACACCAGACCACGCAGACGCCCGTGGCTGGTTCCGGGAAATGCACCGTCAGCGGATGTAGCTGCCCGTCTTATGTAGACCCTCCCGGCGGATTTGACTGCTCGCGATGTGGACACGCCAAGTCGGATCATTGGTAAACTGCGGCCGTGGAGAAAGATGCGACAGGTGTTCACTCTTATTTGACGATCCATGACAGAACCGACTTCCCCGCAACCGCTTCAGCCGGTTGAGCCGTTTCCCACGCCCACGTTCCGTAACGAGCAAGTCCTGGAACTGGGCGGCGCCAGGCAGCAGATTCAGACAGAGGCGGGCTGGATCCGTCTGCGGAAGATTCATACGCCGCGCGCCTTTATGTTCTATTCGGCGTATCTGGAAACCAATCAGAGTGGGCGGCGGCCCATCACGTTTGTGTTCAATGGAGGACCCGGCGCCGCTTCTGCGTTTTTGCATATGGGTTCGCTAGGACCCAAGCGTGTTGCCTTTGGCGAGCGGGGAAGCATTCCTGCATCGCCGGCTAAACTGGTGGACAATCACGAGACCTGGCTGCCCTTTACCGACCTGGTCTTTATCGATCCCGTCGGCACAGGATTCAGCCGCGCGTTGAAAGCAAAGTCCGACGAAGCGGCCAAGGAATCGCCTGATAACAATGAAGATGAAAATCCCGAATACTGGGAAGTAGACGCGGACCTGGACTCGCTGGGTGAATTTATCAAGCGGTTTCTTTCGCAGCATCATCGCTGGACTTCACCCGTGTTTCTGGCGGGTGAGAGTTATGGCGGGTTCCGGGTGGCGAAGATGGCGCGGCGGTTGCAGGAGAAGCATGGTGTGGGTGTCAGCGGGGCGATGCTGATCTCGCCCGCGATTGAATTTGCTTCCATCTTTGGCAGCGACTACGACCTGGTGCACTGGATCGAAGTCTTTCCTTCGCTGGTGGCTTCGGCGCATACACATGGGCTGTCGCGGAAGTTTTCTGCGGACACAACGGTTGAAACGGTCCTGGCGGCCGCGGAGAAATTCGCCACGACAAAACTGGCGACCTGCCTTGCCCAAGGAGAACTGGGCGACACAGACGCACAGGCGCCGGTCTATCAGGAGATAGCCGATATGCTGGGGCTGCCGGTGGAGCTGATCGAGCGGTCTGCAGGCCGGATCGATTGCGCTACGTTCTGCCGCGAACTGCTGCGCAGCCAGCAGCGTCTGTTGGGGCGTTATGATGCGGCGGTTACGGCCGTGGACCCGTTCCCTGACCGGCCAGGTTATGAAGGGCCTGATCCGACGCTGCTTTCGATCGACCGGCTGTTTGCCGCAGCGATCAATCATCACCTTCGCCGCAATCTGCAAGTAGACACGGAATTAGATTACCGCTTGCTCAGCTACGAAGTTTTTGAAGGCTGGCAGGATAAGACTAAAGCGGGCGCCTTCCGCGGTTCGACCGGCGCCATGGACGATCTGCGTTATGGCATGAGTCTGAACGAGCATATGAAGGTGATGGTCACGCATGGACGCTACGATCTGATAACGCCTTACTTCAGTAGCCGCCGTCTGCTTGCCGCGACGAAGCTGCCCGAATCGCTGCAGCAGAATTTGTCCTTTCACCACTACGCGGGCGGCCACATGTATTACAGCTGGGACGAGTCGCGGCAGGCGTTTCTTCACGACACCAAGGCGTTCTACAACGCTGCTCTGAAGAGCTAGGCTTGCTGCCGCGCTGGTAACTGGCATTTTGCAGGTAGCATCGCGCAATGCGGTGCGCTAAACTGTTCCACGTGCGGGCATCGGGACCTGCACGGTTTTCTTTTCTACTCTCACACACAGAGTCACACACTATGAACAAACCGGCGCCGCCCGCAGACGACGCAGCTAAATCAGACAATCCGCCGAAGCCTACGGGCAAATCTTCCACAGCTCTTGCGATTCGCATCGTGCTGCTGGTCGTGCTTGGGTTGCTGGTCGTGGGACTTATCTACGATTACTGGGTCGCTCGTCCTGCGCACAAAAAAGCCTGGGACGATATCCAGGTTATGTTGCAATCGAAAAATACCGACGCGGGCGTTGTGAAGATCACCAACAAAGAGGTGCAGGAGAAGTTCGGCCGCGCACCTTCGTCTACGTACAAGGACGGACGCTTTACGGTAGAGGTCTTCAGCTGGCGGACGGGGCTGCTTGTGACCAGCTATCCGATCTATGTGTACTACGAAGGTGAAGACCCGCTCCGGCTGGCGCTGGCCAATCCATCGGAACCCATCGAAGATCTGGACCGTCTGGATGGCGTGAAAATACCGCCGGTTGAGGCAGACGCCGATGCGTCTCCTGAGCCTCCAGAGGACTCTGGAGTCGCGCCGCCAGATGGCGACGGAACCGTGCCACCTGCTGATCCGCCTGCTGATGGCGAGCCGACTCCCGTGGATGAGGACGCCGGCGAGCCGATGCCCGAACCAGCCAGCGATGATGCTGGAGACGGCGCCGCGGAAGCAGAAGAACCAGCTAGTGACGCGGCAGAATAATGCTGATCCGTTGTTGTCGACTGGGTTGGACGTAAAACGACCAGTCTGGTCGAACCTGTTTCCGGTCATGGTGTGCAATCAGTCGCGGCGTGGATGCCCCGCAACGCCGTTTTGCCCGTTTAGCCTTAAATTAAAGGCTCTGAGAAGCGTATAACGTGCGGCGAGAAGGTTTTTAGCAGGCATTTTCAAAGAATCCTTCAGGTTGCTTGAAGTCTGGCACGGTACGTGCATTCTTCAATATCGAAAGCCAAGTCAGGCTTAACATGAGCTAACCAAACTTGAAGGAGATAAAATGTTGTACTGGGCTATTGTTTGTCTGCTGATCGCCATTCTCGCTAGTGCAGTAGGCGCCACCGGCGTTGCCGGTACCGCGAGCTGGCTTGCCTACGTATTCGCCGTTGTCTTCGCAGTACTCTTCCTGGTTGGATTGGTGACTGGCCGCAAGGCGGTCTAACTGCGACGCTAGACGCACAAAGGGTCATCGCAATTGCGATGGCCTTTTTTTGATTCTTGCAATCACATCGGGCGCCCCATCTCAAACGAAAAACGCCCCACGTCTTCTGACGCGGGGCGCTAAACTTGTTGTTCCGATTTGCCGCTTACCAGGGCTTCAGTTTCCACCCGACGAAGAAGCCGACGCCGAAACAAACCATCGCGACGATTTCGGGTTTCTCTCGTGCG
This sequence comes from Pirellulaceae bacterium, assembly GCA_965233625.1. Classification (GTDB taxonomy): domain Bacteria; phylum Planctomycetota; class Planctomycetia; order Pirellulales; family Pirellulaceae. The sequence goes on along the minus strand of OZ247499.1, from coordinate 2,531,222 downwards.
TACTCCTTCGCGTATTCCGCCAGATCGGCGAATGGCTGGAGGTCTTCACCTGGTGCGCGTACTGGGGCGGTGCTACCTGCGACGCCCGGCTTACTGGTCGGTTGTGAACTCATTGCTTCCTCCTTCGTTTATTTAGAACCGGTGTGCCCGGTGACAATTAAGAAATGCTGTTGTGTGGCGCGCGACGTCTGGGCGCACCACCACCTGTTTTCAGAACGGCTTTCACCCAGCGTACGTTGCGGATGAACTCTTCCCGTGAACGGCCGAACAGTCTCATCTGACGCTGGATCAGGAAGATGCAGAACGCACTCATGAGCAGCGAAAGCAATAATGCGCCACCTCCGACGCTCAGCTGTGCGGCCCACAAAGGCACCTCGCCATGTGTGTGGAGGGCGGTTGCTCCTGACATGAGCAGCAGTGGCAGACTTGCAAAAAGAGTAATGATCGCAAACACGACCACCGCTACTGGTATGAGCACTGAGCGCAAAACGGTCGACGCATCTGTCTTGAAAAGCTGTAACTGGAGTTCGGCCAGCGTCATAATGTCGTAGCCAAACTCGGCCATATTGCCAGCGACGGACGGTGACCGCGCGGAGCCGTTTAACTGCGTTTTATGAGACATCCGATGGCTACTCCTGCGGCGAGTGCGGTGACAAGGGCGACAGCCGGGAATTTCGATACGAGGTTTTCCGCCTGGCGGCGCGCCGTGGTAAAACCTTCGACGGCAACGGCGAGCGTGTCTTCCGTGGGCGTCTCACGTTGAGGCGGCAACCGGCTCTGATTAACACCATTTTCGGTTGTTGGACTTATCACTGGTTATCCCCCTGTGATGGCGAATTAGATTGAGACTCAGGTGTCAGCAGCTTTCCGGCCTGCTGTCCGAGATAACTGATCGCCGCCCTTCCAACCGTGTTCATCCCGAGGGTAAACAATGCTCCCGCCATGCTGTTTTTCGGCTGCGAGACCGGGGACTGCTTGACGACCAGTTTGTTGGCAGCGGCCAGTTTCTTCAGTTCGTCAGCGTCGGGCGAGTGAATGTACGTCTTGGTTGGCACGACCATGTAGCCTGCGAAAGCCGCAGCGGCCAGACATGCCCAGGGATACCGTTTTACGTAGTACCGCCAGTCAGTAAGATCCTGCGCACCTTCCACAACATCCTGGACATCTTCCCGGATGTCTTCACGGACGCGACGCATCTCCTGTCGAAGCTGGTCGGCTGTATATACTTGGGTTGAGTCACTCATGTATTCACTCAACTGGTGAATGACTGCGGCGCCATGCGGCGGAGAGCGTGGTAAATCTGCTCGCCGTATGTATCGGGCTGCCGTCTCTGTCGTGCGGCAATAGCAGCGTCTGCGAGCGCGACGCCCGCTAACACTCCCAGTCCGATGCCGAGGCCGAACACTGTTACGGTGGCCGTGACAGGGTTACGTTTAATCAGCACTTCTGAACGTTCAACAACGTCGCCGGGCGACGACGTATGGCAGGCCGCACCGAGCGGACTCCGGGAGGTTGTTTTCTGTGATGACATGTTTGGCTCCTAAGGCAAAGGTTGCGACTGCGGAGCGGAATACCCAACAACGACTCTGGCTTGAGGGGATCCAGGTAGCCGCAGAGGGCATTCCGCCCCGCAGTCGCGATGCGGTTTCTCCGGTGATGTACTAACGACGCATCGATAAACCGATAACGAGCCCGCTAATGAGTCCCACGCCGAAGCAGATGGCAACGGACTCTAGCGGCTTGCTACGCACCATCCGCTCTGTCTCGGCATAGCCTTCACTGATCCGGGCGGCAGCCTCATCAGCGAGGTGCTGACCCTGTTCGAAAGCTGCATGTGCAGCCTCTTGAGTAGACTCGACGGCGGACTCTGCTTGTTTTTTGAAATCTTCCACAGCTTTCTCCATGACTCCCTCTCCCATTGTGATAGATTCGAGAACACTCTCGATCTCGGGTATTGTTGCACCAGTGCGATGGTTGATCCGTGCGATTAGCTTGCGCGTATCGCGGTCGCACTCGTGAATCTCAGCGGCAGTTAACTCGGGCCAGTTGTGTTGGATCTTCTCAATCGCACAGGCCCAGTTAGCTTGTAATGCAGCATTGCTAATCATGATGTCTCCTTACTCTTTGTCGTCGACATTTACTTCAATGGCGCCGGAGTCGGTTGTCTCGTTGACTTCGATCGTGCCGGCAGGTGTCTCGATATCGACGATTTTCTCTTTCGTTTCGCAGCCCATGACGGCGGTGAAGCAGACCAGGCTGCAAACTACGAGGACGTTGCGGTAAAACTTCACGGTGAACTCCTCCTAAAAGATGATCGCGAGGATGACAATGATCAGGATGATCGTCAGCAATCCGCCTGATGGGCCATAACCCCAGGAGCGACTGTGACGCCATGTAGGCAGGGCTCCAAGCAGGAATAGAACGAGTACAACGAGCAGTAGAATTTCAAGTAAACCCATCGTTTATTTCTCCATTTCAGACAGCCCATTCCTTCCGTGTACGCCTGTCTGTTGTGTCCACTTTGTGTGTTCAGCGTCTATCCATTCCCGACGCCATGTCATCAGGATGTATGCAAACAGGGCGCCATTCGGAATATGCAGCGGTGTCCGTGCCGGTCTGGCGTTGTCTTAAGGGTTGCTGGCAAAGAACTTAGGGAAAAATCTGCCGGCCGCCGGTTATCCGGGGCGCTGTTTTACTGGTTGCTTTGCTTCCAGGTTGAACGGGTAGCGGTCTGGCTTTCTCGCCTGGATTGCCGCAGATGAGGATTGAGTTGGACAAATGGAGCTTTAAAACGCGGCCCCGCAGCGTCCCGAGGCTCAAAGACACCTCGTTGGACCTTCCCACCGGAACAAAATTTGCTGCTACGCATTTAATAGGTTTCGAGGTCGATATTTGAATCTTCAAGAGCAAAGCGTAGATGTCACCCGCCCCAATTAGCCCGTCAACTCAGAATCCACCATTAGGCGCCACCCTACGGGCGATTGGTGTGGCAGCGGCGATCGTCGCCGTGTTCTATTTAGCTCGTGAAATTCTGTTGCCGTTTGCGATGGCGGTGTTGCTGAGCTTCCTGCTGGCTCCGCTTGTGCGTGCGTTGGAGAAATTGCGGTTCGGCAGGATCTTGTCTGTGGTCATCACTGTGGCAGTGGCGTTTTTGATCACTTGCGGCCTAGCGGCGCTTGTAACGCGGCAGGCGCTGGACTTGGCGGAGGCTCTGCCGAAATACGAGGAAAACCTGATCGCACGCGTCCGCGCCATCCGCGGTAACGGTCCCGGCATGTTTTCGGATGTAACGAAGACGGTCGACAAGATCGAGGAAGAGCTAGAGAACGCCGAAGTAACCAAGCGTGCCGAAAAGGCCAAGAACACGACACTGCTGACAAGCTTACTGAGTCCCGATGGCGTACTGCCAGTGCGTGTTGTGGAAGATGATCCGAAAGCGCTTTCCCTGTTGCAGAGCTATCTGGGGCCGTTGATCACGCCCGTAGGTAACGCAACCATCATCATCCTGTTCGCCATCTTCATGCTCCTGGGCCGGGGTGACTTGAGAGACCGGGTGATCCGCCTGGCGGGAACCGGGCGCGTGTACATGACGACGCAGGCCCTGGACGATGCTGGCCGGAGGGTCAGCCGCTTCTTGTTGATGCAGTGTTTAATCAACGCAACTTACGGCGTTATTGTGGTTACGGGGTTGTGGCTGTTTGGAATCCCCAACGCGCTGCTGTGGGGGTTGATGGCGGCGGTTGTCCGGTTCGTGCCGTTTCTGGGAAATCTGGTGGGCGCCTTGGCTCCCACGCTGCTCTCGTTGGCCGTGTTTGAAGGCTGGATTCAGCCGATCGGGATTTTCACAATGTTCGCCGTGGTTGAACTGGTGATGGGGAACTTTATTGAGCCTTATCTCTATGGCGAAACGATCGGCGTCTCGATGATCGGCATCATTGCAGCCGCGGTGTTCTGGACGTGGCTCTGGGGTCCGATGGGACTGATTCTCGCATTGCCGCTTACCGTGTGTGTGACGGTGCTTGCCCGGCATGTACCCCAGCTTTCTTTTATCAACGTGTTGCTCGCCGACGAGCCGCCTTTGCAGTTGCGTTACCGTTTCTATCAACGCTTGCTGGCGCATGACTACGGCGAAGCGAAGACGGTGGTACTGGACTTCCTGAAAGACGGCAGTCTGGAAGAGCTGTACGACGAGATTCTGGTGCCTGCCATCTACCTGGCCGAACGCGACCGCCGCAGCGGCAGGTTGGGCGATGATGAAGAGCAGTTCGTTTACGATTCGGTCGCTGAAATTGTTGACGAGCTGGGCCAGTCCTACGACATGACAGCGGCAAGTAATACGGCCACCGAAGGCGCCGCTGCGGAAGAAGCATCTGCACGCCGCGTGGATGTCGGGCGGTCTGTGCCCGTGGTTTGCCTCGCTGCCAATGGTCACGCAGACCACATTGCGGGCGTTATTTTCGCGCAACTGGCAGGCGCCAGAGGCCACACCGTACTGGCGTGCCAGGGATACGACGATCCTGAGGCAGCGCTGGAGTGGCTGAAAGCTGAAGCGCCGGGCTGCGTGGTTATCTCATCCGTTACTCCTAATGCATTCGCAAGCTGCCGTAAGGCTGTAGCGCTTGTTCATGAGCAGCTTCCAGACACGCATATTATTGCGGGCATGTGGAATGCAAAACTTGAAGAGCGCCTTGTTACCCGGCTGAGGAAGGCCGGCGCGGACGCTACTGTACTTACCATCTCGGACGGGCTGAGTGCGCTGGAAGAGTCGCCATCGGGTTCGTTAGCAGAAGAAGGTGAGGAACCCGGCGATGCATCGTTGGAACCAGCGTACACGCCGGGTTAATTCGCTCGTAACCGCTTGTCGGTTTGCGAACGCGACAGTTAGAATCTGTGGTTGTGAAGATTCCGCCGTTTGACTTTGAGAAGTTTAGATGCCCCAACTGCTGGTAATTGATGATGACCGGAGCGTGCTGCGAATGGTGCAGGCAGCACTTAAAGATGCGAACGCGGAAGTCTTAGCGGCAAACGAAGCCGCGAAAGCGCTCGAGATACTTGGCAGTCAGCAGCCCGATGCGATTCTCCTGGATATTATGCTTCCAGAGATTTCCGGTCTGGAACTCTTTCCCAAGATTCAGGCGCTGGCCCCTAAGACGCCGATCATCTTCATCACCAGCGGCGGCGCCAGCGAAGTGGCGATTCAGGCGATGCGTCTGGGCGCCCACGATTTTCTGCTGAAGCCGCTGGAGCTGCCTCAAGTTCACGATAAAGTGCTTGAGATGTTCGAGATCAGCCGGCTCATGCGGCAGCCGGTGAAAATCCCCGGCGAAACGCTGGGTGGCCAATCGCCCGATAACGACGATGCCGGGCACCTTGTCGGCAGCAGCGCCGCCATGATGGAGGTGTATAAGAACGTCGGTCGCGTTGCGAACGAAGACGTCACAGTGCTAATCCACGGTGAAAGCGGAACGGGTAAAGAGCTGGTCGCACGGGCGATCTATCACTACAGCCAGCGGGCTGGAAAGCCTTTCCTGGCGGTGAACTGCGCGGCGTTGCCAGAGAATCTGCTAGAGAGTGAATTGTTCGGGCACGAGAAAGGCGCCTTCACCGGCGCCGATCAGCAACGCAAAGGCAAGTTTGAACAATGCGACGGCGGTGTGATCTTTCTCGATGAGATTGGCGATATGCCGCCCGTCCTGCAAGCCAAAATGCTCAGGGTTTTGCAGGAGCAGGAGTTTGAACGGGTGGGCGGTAACAATCTGGTGAAGGTCGATGTGCGCGTCATTGCGGCCACACACCGTGATCTGGAACAGATGGTCGAGGACGAATCATTCCGCGCCGACCTGTTTTACCGATTGAACGGTTTCACCATTGAACTGCCGCCGCTCCGCGCCCGGGGCGATGATGTCGATCTGCTCATCCATTACTTTTTGCGGCAGCTCGGAAAGCAACTTGGCGCCGGTTCGCTGCGGCTCTCTCCAGAAGCAGAGGAACTTCTAAAACGGCACAAGTGGCCGGGCAACGTCCGCGAACTCCGGGCGGTGCTGAAGCAGTCGGCAATCCAAAGTAACGGGCCGTTGATTACGCAGGACAACCTTCCGGAGTCTGTTCAGGAACAGGCTCCCGGCGGGAAAGCGGCGGCGGCCGGCGATGCATTCGAAGAGTTTTTGCGGCAACGTATCGATTGTGAAACTTCGGATCTCTATGCCGAGTGCGTTGAATGGTTGGAAAAACGGCTCCTGCCCGTCGTTCTGCAACACACCGAAGGCAACCAGACGCAGGCGGCAGAGATGCTGGGCATCACGCGTGGCAGCTTGCGTAATAAGCTGCGAATGTGGAACATTTCGCTGGAGCAGGTCGTCAAGGTTGACAAGTCGGACGAGTAGTCTGGCAGCGACCATTAGCACGGCAGCCCAGGCGAATCAGCTTCGCGATGTTTGCAGCGCTTTTGCGAGGTTCTGGAAATGTATCTCGACAAGGCCGAGTATCTCCGCGACCTCTGGTAGCCGGTTCTCACGGGAAAGGTCTTCCGCCTCACTGGCAACCGCGGCGGCGCCGGATGCGGAAAAACCCCGGGCAAGCCCTTTCAAGCTGTGGGCGGCGCGTTCTGCTTCGTTTGCATTTCCTTCTGCACAGGCGGTCTTCAACTGCGTGATGAGTCCTGGCGAATCTTCGAGGAAGTAGCCGATCAGGTCATCAAGTAGTTCGCGGTTCCCCTGCAGGCGTTTCATAGCGGACGCCTCGTCCCAGATGGGCGCCTCGGCGGCGCCGGTCGTGTCTTTCATATCGCTTTCGTTTCTGGTTAGTCTCGCACGCTGCGCGGGCGGCGTGCCGGAGCCAAAGCTCTCGACGATTTCCAGAAGATCGTCGATGTCGATTGGCTTGGCGATATACCCGTCCATTCCCGCAGCCAGGCACTTTTCACGATCGCCGGTCATCGCGTGTGCGGTCATCGCGATGATGGGCGTGTTTGACTTCTCTGGATCATCAAGCTCACGTATTGCAGCGGTAGCCTGGAAGCCATCCATGGTCGGCATCTGCACATCCATCAGGATGCAGTCGAAGTCACCCTGCGACGCCATCTCAATACCTTCCCGCCCGTTGGTGGCGATTTCCACCTGATGTCCGCGGTGTTGCAGAACCCGCGTAACAACCTTCTGGTTGGCGGGAGTGTCTTCCACCAGCAGAACACGCAATGTCAGCGAGACAGATTCGGGAATCTGCGTTGCATCCACCACATCGCTCGCTTCACCTCGCAACGCCTGCACAATGGCGTCGAGCAGGTCCGACTGCGAAATCGGTTTTTCAATGCAGCCGGCCAGATTCAATTTCTTCAAGCGGTCTGCAAAGGTCGCGCGGTCGGCGGCTGAAAGCATGAGCAGCGTTGGGCGCTCGTGGTCATCCTGGAGTTCTTCCACCAGCTCAAAACCGTCGGTCTCCGGCATCAGCGCGTCGACGATCATCAGCTGGATGTCTTTGTCGTCTTTCAACTTTTCAATCGCAGCCTCAGCGTCATCGACCGCTACCGGATTCATCGCCCAGTTGCTGAGCATTTCGGCCACGATTTCACGGCTGGTCGGACTGTCATCCACAACCAGGACTTTCAGGCCGTGCAGCATCGCCAGCAGGTTGCGGGTTTGCGTCTTCCGTTCCTGTGACTTCTTGGGTTTGCGCAGGTTGGCCGTGAAGAAGAAGGTGCTGCCTTCGCCAGGTTGGCTGACCACACCTGCTTCGCCGCCCATCTGCGCACTGACTTCGCTCACAATGGCCAGACCTAGGCCCACGCCGCCTTTCTGCCGTGTGTTCGAAGCGTCAACCTGCCGGAACGCGTGAAAGATATTCCGCTGCTGATTTTCGGGAATCCCGATACCCGTATCACGCACCAGGACCTTGATGGTCACGCGGCGGCTTGTTTCTTTGACCAGTTCGGCCCGTACAAACACTTCGCCCTGCGAGGTGAATTTTACCGCGTTGCCTGTCAGATTGGAGACAATCTGTCCAAAGCGTTCCGGATCGCCGATCAGCTCAGCCGGAATATCCGAGGTAACCATACAGGCCAGCTCAAGGCCCTTTGAAGATGCGGCAGCCGAATGCGTGCGCACCGCACGTTCCAGCACATCGTGAAAAGTGAACCGCCGGGGTCGCAGGTCAAAACTTCCGGCTTCGATCTTCGAGTAGTCGAGCAAGTCGTTCAGAAGCCGCAGTAGCGAGCGGGCAGAGTCAGTCACGGTTTCCAGGTTGTCGCGGATTCCTTCAGAAAGTTCTTCCGCTTTCAGAGAAAACTGTGTCAGGCCTAAAATCGCATTTACAGGGGTACGCAGTTCGTGGCTGGTGTTGGCCAGAAATTCGTGCTGAGCGCGGTTTGCTTCCTCTGCTTCGGTCCGTGCACTCTGCACCTCTTCGAGAGCGTCTTCTAGTTCCCGCTGGTAACGTAAGGATCGCTCGTTGGTGCTACGTAGGTCGCCGCATAAGGCGGAGATCAGAATGCCCTGGAAAAGGAACACTGTGAGCTCAAGCACCTGGGTGGGGCCAAGCACCCACTTGCCGGGCGAGAAGTGAAGGAGAAATCCCGTGCAGAGCACAAAGGTTAGTCCGAGAGCGTAAAACCCCACCCGAAGGCCGCCGACCCACGCTGCGAATAGAATTGCCGCACTACAAAGTAGCCAAAGTCCGGCTGAGTCGTCGCTGAACGAATGAATGATGATGTGCGCTGCGAACGCGACTCCCACTCCCAACGTGGCGACAAGGTAGTTCCGCATAAATTAAACCGGGTCAGTTGCCATCTTCAATAATCGCTCCACCCGGCTCGACGGGTGGCGGTTTCGGATCTTCAGGTGCATCGCCGCCCGGTTTAGGTTCTTTGACGACTGGGGTCTCGATCCCGGCGTCTGTTGCTGGGATCGGCGCAGGTTGCCACTGCACGATGCCAGACAGAACACCGATGGACACCAGGACAACTATGAGCAGCGCACCCACAATCATCGCCCTCGACGTCGTTGACTGAAAATATCTCATCGTATCAACAAAAAAACCGAACCCAATCACCGTTCCATGACCGCCTCCGCGAAACACACCCGACAAGGACTGGTGGGGCAAGAGAGGGGGAGGCTGCGACGGATCCCTCAACGATGCAGAAAGCGCGCCGAATGCTGCCTATGATGGCCAGACGCCGCGAAAACCGTACCGACGGTGATAATAATTCACTTATTCTAACGCTGTCTGAGCGATTTGCGACCAAGTTGGCGGCATATCGCACACCAAATTACTACTTTTCGACAGCGTTACTCCCGTACCTGCAATGCTCTTGCGCGGATCTTCGTAGTGGTACGGACTTTGCTCTTACCCCACTCGGGTTGGTGGGGCGTGAAGTTTGCTACTTGAATGACTGAAGACACCGCGATTGAATCACCGGGATAGAAGATGCTTTCATTGAAACCAAGTCTGGTCGGCCGTTACGCAGACATCGCAGGTTTACTGTTCAAATACGGTCGTGGAGACATCGCACGCGCTGCCGGGCTTCCAGAAGCCCTTGCCGGCCACCTTGCCCCGGAGGATCAGCAGGACGGCGACGCCGGACCAGAGGCGCTGGCGGAGGATCTGGAGAGCCGCGGCCCGACGTTCGTCAAGCTTGCACAACTGCTCTCGACCCGCGCCGATCTACTGCCAGAAGCCTATTTGCACGCCTTAAGCCGGCTGCAGGACGATGTGAAGCCCATACCTGTGGAGGAAGTCCGCAGCACAATCGCCGATGAACTCGCACTGCGGATCAGCCGGGGCTTCGACACGTTCAATGAAAAGCCGTTAGCGTCGGCCTCTCTGGGGCAGGTGCACCGCGCTACACTCCGCGACGGCCGCGAGGTGATTGTGAAGGTGCAGCGGCCCGGTGTGCGAAAGCAGATCGTGACGGACCTTGAAGCACTGGGCGAACTCGCAGAATTCCTTGATGCGAACACCGACTTTGGCAAAGAGGCAGGACTTGTCGATATTGTCGCTTCCTTGCGTGAAACGATCGTGCAGGAACTGGACTATCAGCGGGAAGCTGAAAACGCCCGTACGTTGGCGAGCAACATGGCTAGATTCCCGCGCATTGTGGTCCCGCGGCCGATCGATAGCTACACCAGCACGCGGGTCATCACCATGGAGTACATACCCGGTGTGAAGGTCCCTGATATCAGCCCGGCCGTGCTGCTGGAACTTGACCGGCACGGACTCGCCCGTGAACTGTTCGACGCGTATCTGAAACAGGTGCTGGTGGATGGATGTTTCCATTCCGACCCGCACCCGGGCAATCTGATTCTGACGCACGATCACCGGCTCGCGTTGATCGACTTCGGCATGGTCACCCGTGTCGGGCCGCAATTGCAGCAACGTCTGCTCAAGCTATTGCTTTCCATCGCCGACGGTATGGGGGCTGAAGCCGCACGCGTCGCGGTGCAACTCGGGCGTCCGCGGGAGACATTTGACGAGGCCGAATTCACCCGCGCTATAACTGCGCTGGTGACCGAACACTATCAGAAGAATGTCGAACAGCTGCAGGCCGGTACAATCGTTATGGAAATTCAACGCACCGCTGGCAAACATGGCCTGCGTCTGCCTAATGAAGTGACCATGCTCGGTAAGACGCTGTTGAACCTCGACAAAGTGCTCACCACGCTATCGCCCGAATTTGATCCCAACGCGGCGCTGCGTGACCGCGCGTCGGAAATTCTGCGTGAACAGACGACCAACAAATTGTCACTGACGTCCGCGTTTCACGCGTTGATGGAAGCGTCAGAATTTGCGCAGGAACTGCCGTCCAGGGCAAACCGCATCGCAGAGATGCTGGCTACAAATCAGTTAAGCGTGAAGGTTGATGCACTGGACGAAAAGCGTCTGATGGCGGGAATGCAGAAGATTGCCAACCGGATTTCTATCGGCCTGGTGCTGGCAGCGCTGATCATCGGCGCCTCCATGCTGATGCAAACGGATTCGACGTTTACCTTTACCGTAGCAACGATCTTTTTCCTGCTTGCCGGCGTCAGTGGGATGATTATGGTGTTCCGGGCGATGTTCGGGGATGAGTCGCATCGATCCTAGCGGTGGTCGCTTCGGACCGCGTGGCGCCTAGCCTAATATTGCCAGATGCCAGTCACGCGGGTAACGTGTTCAAAAATCAGACCTCGCTTTCTAATGATAAACGCTGGTTCGTGTTGCTGGTTGTCTAGACTCATTTTCCCGCACCGCCTGGTTGTTCAAAGATTTATGATCTGGCTTCTCCGCATACCCGCCGTACTGCTGCTGGTTCTCACTTTACTGCCGCTTATCCCGACCGGATTCTGGTTTGTCCGGGGGTGGGATTTTCCACGTCTGCAGATCACGATGGTGGCAACCGTCGTCTTGGGTCTCTCGCTCTTCTGCCTCTGGCGTTGCGAGTCGAAAGCAGAGCCCGCCGTGTGGGGCGTAATGCTGGTATGCGTACTGGTCTGGCAGGGTTCGCATGTGATTCAATTTAGCCCGCTATGGCCCCGCGAAGTTGAAACCGCATCAGATTCCGCCGCCACAACCCGGTTGATGGTGGTGAATCTGAAGATTGAAAACGACAGCTATGATGCGGTCATCGCTGAGATTCGCGAAGAATCGCCAGACATTCTGCTGCTTATCGAAGTCAACAAAGACTGGCGCGAAGGCTTAGAGCCATTGCGTGGCGATTTTGACTATCACCACGAAGTTGTTCGCGACGAGGGTCTCGGCTTGGTGCTCTGGACTCGGCTTGAGACGCAGAATATGGAGACGCGGCATCTGGTGTCAGAGCGTCGCGCTACGATCTGGGCGGAACTTACTTTGCAGAACGGTCAGCCGGTGAATTTCGTGGGCGTCCATCCCACGCCGCCTGGCCTGTTGGATTCAACGGGTGAAGAGCGTCGCGATAGCCGTGTCCGGGATGCGGAGTTGCTTATGGTGGCGCGTGAGATTGCCGACCGCAACGAAGAGTGCTGGATCGTAGCAGGTGATTTCAACGACGTTGCGTGGTCGCACACAACGCGGCTGTTCAAACGTATCAGCGGTCTGAAAGATCCACGCATCGGCCGTAGCTTCATGGGCACGTTCCATTCGCAATATCCGTTACTGCGTTTTCCCATCGACCACGTGATGTTGTCCGATGGATTCCGCGTCGGCCAACTGGCGCGTAAACAGATCACCGGCTCTGACCACTTCTCGGTGCTCGTCAGTTTAGAACATTCGCTGATTAAGACCGGCGTTACACCTGAGCCAGAAGGCAACGACGACGCTGACGCTTCAGCGCTGATTGAAGAGGGCCTTGAAGATGCTGAGCGTCGCGATGTGAAGGCCGATGATGGAAACGCCACGAACCTCAGCCGTCCGGCGATAGCCCCTCGTTAGGGCGGTGCGCACTGCCCTCAACCACGCAAACACCACGTTCCGCGACCGCCGCACCCCGGAATATCCCCATGTTTGCAGATTGCGCATTGCCGTACGGCGAATTCTTAGGAATAATTCCCTGGGGGAAAATCCTGTTGACGCCGTCGTGTAGTTCAGATCCCCCAAAAATCTGAGACTGTATGCGCCGGTGAGCAACCTTGAGGGGGAGCGGCAAGATGGAAGTTTTTAGTGCCAGCATCTTCAGTGGCAAAGATGTGGATACGCTCATTTCGGAAGCCAACGACTGCTTCCTACAAGAGCAGATCCACGATGCACTTGAGCTCTTCGATCAGGCTCTGGAAATTGAACCGGATTATGGCTTCGCGTGGTACGCCAAGGGTTGTGCGTTGTCAGCGGATAACCAGCACGACGCATCGATATTGTGCTACCGCAAAGCCCTGCGGTTTGATCCACAACATCCGGCGCCGTGGTTCAATCTGGGAGCGGCGCTGCAAGATCTTGGCGAGTACGACGAAGCGCTCGATTGCTTTACGCAGGCCACAACGCTTGACCCCAACGATGCAGATGCGTGGATCAACCGTGGACGTCTGTTGGACGAATCCGGCTGCTATGAAGAAGCTGTTGCCTGCTACGACAAGGCCCTTTTGATACGGGATGCTGATCCCGTCGCCTGGTCAAACCGTGGCAATAGCCTCGTCAATCTAGAACGGGCCCGAGAAGCGCTCGAAAGTTATCAGCGGGCGTTGCAGATTGACCCGCAGGATAGCGGCGCCCTGTTCGGGCTGGCGACTTGCGCGGCCATGGTGGGCGACTTTGCCGCCGCAGTAAAACACGGCGAGCGGGCGCTGAAGTCTGCGCCGGACTACGCGCCGGGATGGTCGAATCAGGGGCTGTATTTCATCCATCTTGATCAATTTGAAGAAGCCGCCCGGTGCTTCAAAAGTGCGCTTGACGTGGCGCCGGATTTTCCTGAGATCTGGAACAATCTGGGCGAAGCGTATGTCAGCCTTGAACGCTGGGCGGAAGCAGAAGACGCCTTCGACCGCGCCTTGCAGATCAACAACCGCTTCGCCCCTGCGTGGTTCGGGAAGGCGCGTTTGTTGTGCACCACGGAGCAGTTCCAGGCATCCATTGAGTGTTGTCATCGCGCTGAAGAACTGCTGGACAAAGACGATCCGCGGCAAGCAACCGTGCGTGTGATGAAGTCGATCTGCAACGGGGCGTAACCGCTCAATCCGTTCATCTCAAGAACGCGAAACAAGCCGGCGCCCGGATGAAGCGCCGGCTTGTTCTTTTTGCGGATATGCCAGAAGCGTTACTTCTTGCTGACGGGTAAGTCTTTGATCGCCTTGATCAAGACTCCGTCTTCAGCCCCGGGGATCGACGGCATGGCGCCGGGCGCCGGGAAGGCGGCTTCGGGGATGGCTTTCAGGTCACCGCTGCGATCTTTCTCGGCCAGCAGCGAGTACTGGGCGCCTTCTTTACCTTGCGTATCAAAACGTCCCCAATACACCCGGCGGACCGGGTTGTAGAAGTAAACGTAACGGCTCTGCGGCTGATAGATGCAGTAGTGGTAGTGATACGAAGTGTAAGTCACATAAGGCTTGTAGTAGAACGTGCGGTAGTGGTAGTTGTGCGTAGTATGAAACGCCCACGAGCTGTAATACTGGCGGTGCCCATAACCAGCCTCTGCCTCTTGCGGCGTACTCGTCGCCACAAACGCGGCGCCAAGTACAGCGGTCAGGGCAAAGACTTTAGCAATGTTTTTCAGCGAGTTCATTCCAGAATTCCTTTTTGAATCTGCGACAGTTAACCAGGGGTCATGAAGACTGTGAACATCGTTCACACCCTGCTAAGCGTCGGCGCCGGGAATGTGTTACACCGTGTTGCAAAAAGTATTATGTTTCTTCTGGACCGCTGCTGTATCCGTCACTCCTTTACCGTCATCAACGGCGTGAGTTCGGCCACCACGCGGGCGATGCCGGCGTCTTCGATTGTTTCGATTACGGGGCCGATGCCTTTGTAGGCGAAGGGCGCCTCTTGCTTGAGATCGGCTAACTTCTTGTCCATTATGTCGCGGCGGCGTTTGATGTCCTGGCGGCGGAAATCGACGGGGGTGACGATGCGGAAGTTTTCCAGGAAGTCAGCGAACTCTTTTTCGTAGCCACGCATGGCGGCGCCGCGGGATGTTGCTCTGCCGGCGCCGTGCGCAGCGCTCGCGTTTGAGCCCTCGAAACCGTTGCCTGCCAGGATGAAACTACTGGCGCCCATAGAGCCGGGGACCAGCACTGGCTCGCCGTAGTATTCGTAAGACGTCCCGGCCATTTCAGTAAATCCACGCGCCGGGCAGGCGCCTTTGCGATGGATGATCCGTTCGCGGCCTTCTTTCTCTTCACGCCACAGCATGTTGTGAGGAGCGTCGTAAAGCAGGTCGAATTCTGTTTCGCCCACGCACTGCTCAAGAGAAGCCCATGCCATCATCGCCAGGAACATGCGGTTGGCGAATGCAAAGTTGGCCGCATTGTTGAGCGAATTCCAGAAAGCGTCAGCCGTTTCAGCATGCCGCTCTCCCAGAGGCAGAATGAACAGGCCGTTGTAAGGGTGTGGCAACGTCTGCGGATAGATCTCGCGTACTTTGTCGCGGTAGAAGGTTCCGCTGGCGTGCCCGATGGAAACAGAGCCAGTATGAACCATCACGGTGACCATGCCCGGCCGCAGACCCCAGGCGTGTGCGATCTGCCCATCAACGATGCGCTTCACCTGCTGGAATTCAACAAAGTGGTTCCCGCCGCCGATGGAGCCAATTTGACTATCACGGCTGAGGCGCCCGGGCTCTCCGCGGAAGGCTTCCAGGCCGGCCATGCTGTTGGCGGTAAGACTGCCCCGGCGGTCGATGTTCGTCGCGTGCCGCGCCGCCTGCGAGCGATGGAAGTAAGACCAGAGCCCCTCTGAGAAATCCGGCGGTGTTGTACTGGCAAGTCCGTCAATGCCGCCCAGAAGCAGCGCCTCACGCTGTTCGCTCTGCATGGGAATGCGGCGGCCAGCTTCGAAGAACATGCTGCGACAGGCCGTCTCTAGTTCCTCGCGGCGTTGCAGAACTTCTCCACCCGATATTCCTGTGAGATGCAGCCGCATGCCGCAATTGATATCGTTGCCAATCGCCTGCGGAACGACAAAGCCACTGGTTTCCAGCACCGTGCCAACCGGGATACCGCGTGCTTTGTGAAAATCGGGAGTGAGCGCCACACGGTGAATGCGCGGTTCGTCCGGGAACGACGCTGGGCTGTCGTTCTGAAACGCTTCGACGGTTTCCTGCAACTGCAGCATGGACTCCAGTTCTTCGATGGCAGCCTCTTCGACGGGGACCCGTTCGTTGGCGAACAGCGTCACGTCAATGTCGTAGGAGTTTGCCAGCCGTTGAACGTTGGCGTCGATTCTTTCAAGTTTTGCGGATGTCACCAGGTTCTTTACCGGATAATTCTTTCAAGAGGAAATGCGGCTCTGAAGCAGGGTAGACATGCGAAACTGGTGTCAGGTTCGCGTTCGGGCAATTGTGACACAGTCCACTGCCCCGACGCGCGCCTAAGTTGTAAATTACTGTGGGGCAGTTCGACTCACGATGCGGCGAACGCCGGAGATGAACATGCAAAAAATTGATGAACCACGGCTGGAAGAAGATCTGGATTACCGGTTTGAGTACCTGGCCGGTTTTATTGGATTTGGCGAAGAAGATGTGGCGGCAATTCACGGAGCCGCGTCGCAGCTGGCGCCGCTGGCGCCGGGGCTGGTTGATGCCATCTACGACAAACTGTTTTCTTACGATGCGACCAAACGGCACTTCGTACCACGGCAGTCGGGCTACGAGGGTGAAACGCCGGAAAGCCTCGAGAGCCTGACGCTGGATCACGAAATGATCGGCTTCCGCAAGAGCCACCTTCTGCAGTACGTCACGGCCCTTGTCACCAAGCCCTACAACGGCAAGATGGTTGTATACCTGGATATGGTTGGCAAGATCCACACGCCCAAAGCAGGCACCGCGACGCTCGATATCCCGCTGGTGCAGATGAACGCACTGATGGGCTTTCTGGCAGATGCGCTGACGGCTACTATTCTTGGCTTAGGGTTGCCGCGGGAGACAGAGGTAGCAACCTTGCGTGCCTTCACCAAATTGCTGTGGCTGCAGAACGACTTGATCAACCGGCATTATCAGGCTTCGTAGTCGTCCGGGCTGGTTCCAACCAACCTCAGGATTCAATACGCTACTAACAACGGCGGAAGTTTCCACCAGGAAGAAATAGCTTGTTGTGAAGTTGTCAGCAACCAGCTTTGTGACAGCTTTGGCGACGCTCCTGAGGCATTTGATTTGGAATCACCACTGATTGAAACGGACGGCCTGACCCGCCGTTATGGCGAATTTACGGCGCTCGACGCGTGCTCGCTGCAAGTAAACCGGGGCGAGGTGTTCGGCCTGCTTGGTCCTAACGGTGCGGGCAAAACAACTTTGCTGCGGCTGTTAATGGGGTTTCTGCGACCTTCGGATGGCTGGGCGAAGATTGATGGGCTGGACTGCTATCACGAGAGTGTGCAAGTGCACCAGCGTGTTGGCTATCTGCCCGGCGACGCCCGCCTGTTCCCCGGAATGCGTGGCCGCGATGTACTGAAGTTTTTTGCGGGCGTCCGACCGGGCGGCGACTACCGGAGATCGCTCGATCTGGCGGAAAGACTGGATCTGGACCTTTCCCGCCGCGTCGGGATGATGTCCACCGGCATGCGACAGAAGGCAGCCCTGGCGGCGATCCTGGCCTTTGATACGCAACTACTGATTCTCGATGAACCAACCGCCAACCTGGACCCGACCGTCCGCAGCGAAGTGGCGAAGATGGTGCTGGAAGCACGCGCGGCAGGCCGGACGGTGGTGTTTTCTTCGCATGTACTTTCGGAAGTCGAGGAAGTGTGCGACCGCGTCGTGATTCTGCGCGATGGCGTGCTGGTCCATGCGCAGACAATGAGCGATCTGCGCCGGCGCCACCGGATACGGGCGCGAAGTAACGACGGAAAGCCGCTTGCGGAACTGCAGCCGCCGGGCGGTTCCGCCGATATCTCGGTGCAGACCCAGGGAAGCGAAGTCATGATAGAAACGCCTGGCGAACTGGCGCCGTTGCTTGGTTGGCTGGCGACGTTGCCGCTGGAGGAAGTGCGTATCGAGCCTGTCGGGCTACGCAGCGTTTACGATCAGCACCACCCACCCAGGTAACGCATCATGGACCTGTCAAAATACTTCAGTGCTGAAAGTCCGCTCTTTGAAGAAGCGCGGATGAAGTTCTGCGAAGAAACGCTGCCCGGCATCATCGCACATCCCGCCGATACGTGGACGAACATCGGACCCGTCATTGCCGGAGTGATGATCCTGCTCTATGCCAAGCGTCCGCTGGAACAGTTGCTGGGTGGTTCGGCATTGTGGACGGGCGTGGCTTCCGGCTACTTTCATGCCAGCAACACTATTCTGGGCGAGACACTCGACCTCAGCGGGATGTTTCTGTTCATCCTCAGCATTGTGGCCATCCAGTATCACCGGGCAAAGCCGACCCGCAAAACCACCCCTTTGATTGCCGGCGTGATTATCGCTTCGCTCATCATCACAGTGCTGAGCGCGATGTACACGATTTTCGCAACGCCACTGTTTGGTGTGCTGGTGGTCTTCGTGATCGGACGCGGACTTTATGACCGCCGTCTGGGACCTTACGCCTATGCGATGGTGGGGACGTTTCTGACGGCTTGGGGCATCTGGATTCTGGATCTGACGCATGTCTTATGCGTGCCGTCTAATCATATCCTGACGGGCCACGGCGTCTGGCACCTGCTGAACGGGCTGGTCTTCTGGTTCACCTATCTTCATTACGATGCAACCACGGCGCACGCCGAAGTGGATTTGATGGAAGATCTGATGCAGAAGAAGCAGGGCAAAGTTGTCAGCGAAAGCTAAGCGATGATCTCTTTTACTACGCGGCCGTGCACGTCGGTCAGGCGGTAGTCACGCCCCGCATAACGGTAGGTCAGCCGTTTGTGATCGAGTCCCAGCAGATGCAGCATGGTGGCGTGCAGATCGTGAACGTGCATTTTGTTGTGCACGGCGCGGAAACCAAATTCGTCTGTCGCGCCATAGGCCATGCCGCCTTTCACTCCGCCGCCTGCCATCCACATGGAGAAGCCGTGGTGATTGTGATCGCGGCCGTTGCCATTTTCAGACGTCGGCGTGCGGCCGAATTCGCCGCCCCAGACAACCAGCGTATCTTCGAGCATGCCGCGTTGCTTCAAGTCGGCGAGTAACGCTGCAATTGGCCGGTCGATGTTGCCGGCCAGTTTTCGCACCGTCGCATCGTGCCCCGAATGTGTGTCCCACGGCTGACCGTTGCCGTAGTAGACCTGCACGAAGCGGACATCGCGCTCCACGAGGCGGCGCGCGAGAAGGCATCCGTTGGCAAACGGCCCTTTCCCGTACGCGGCGCGTGTGGCTGCGGTTTCGCGATTGAGGTCGAAGGCGTCGACGGCTTCGGTCTGCATGCGGAATGCGGTTTCCAGCGACCGCATCCGCGCGTCGAGTGCTGTGTCTTCCTGACGGCTCTGCCGGTGCGTGGCATTCAGCTTCTGTAGCAGGTCAAGCTGCCGACGCTGCGTGGCGGTGTCGGCGGCGCTCTTTAGATAGGGCACCATCTTCTGCGGGTCGGTCTGCGAATGATTGATGTAGGCGCCCTGGTACGAAGATGGCAAGAAGGCGGAGTTCCAGAGGATCGAAAATCTCACTGGGCGACCAGGGCACAGCACGATATAACCCGGCAGATTCTGATTCGCCGTTCCCAGCCCGTACAGAAACCAGGCGCCCATACTGGGCCGCGTCGGCAGGATCGTGCCGTTGTTCATCTGCAACAAGGCTGGGCCGTGGTTCGGGTTGTCGGCGTGCATCGACCTCAGCACACACAGGTCGTCTGCATGCGCGGCCGTCATCGGCAGAAGTTCACTGATGGGCAAACCACTTTCGCCATGTTGTGTGAACTTAAAGGGCGATGGCAGCAGACCGCCGGTCGGGCGTTCGGTGGCAAGATCCACGGCAGCCGGTCTTTGTCCTTCGTACTTCTTGAGCGCCGGCTTGGGATCAAAGAAGTCCGCCTGAAACGGACCGCCGTTCATGAACAGGTGAATCACGCGTTTCGCCCGCGGGGCGAAGTGCGGCTGCTTTAACTCTGCACCATCAGCGCTGCCCGCCAGAAGTGATGCTGCGGATGCAGCGCCGATGGCGCCGCCAGCGTTTTGTAGCAGCGTGCGTCGCGAAATAGAGGCTTCTGGTGTAGTGTCAAAATGTGTCACTGTGGGGCTCGCTTAATCTACGAACAGAAATTCATTCGATCCCAGGAGAGCATGTGCGTACTGCCGCCAGGCAGCTGTCCGTTGTGCTGCGTTGTGGCTCTGGAGAAATTCGATCCCGGTCTGCACTTCGTGTGGCAGCGGTTCCCGGCTGTAGGTGAGCCAGTAGGCTGTGAAAATCCGTTGCCGCAGCACTGCTTGTTTGTCCTTGCTGTTTTCAACCTTCGTGGCTGTGATGCGGTCTGCCAGTGCCGCCGCCTGTGATTGCAGCAGCGGCCCATTGAGGACGTATAAGCCCTGCAGTGCGGTGACGGTTGGCGTTCGTTGCGGGCTGTGCGAAGTCGGGTCGGGGAAATCGTGAATCTGCAACATCTTGGACATATCGCGACGGTGGATGGTGCCATAGATCGTCCGGCGGCGGTTCGATTTTTCTTCCACGTCCACCGACGGACCGCCCATCGTTACAGAAAGTTGCCCGGAGGCGTAAAGCATCGCATCTCGCCACGCTTCAACATCCAGCCGGCGCCGGTTCATGCGGTGAAGCAGCCGGTTCTGCGGGTCGATGTTGCTCGCGGCCGGCGTGGTTCTGCTTTGCTGGCGGTAGGTGGCTGAAAGCAGAATTTCGCGATGCAATTTTTTGATCGACCAGTTGTTTTCAATCAGCCGCGCGGCAAGATCGTCTAGCAGTTGCGAGTGCGAAGGACGCTCACCCATCTGGCCGAAGTTGCTGGGCGTCCGCACCAGTCCCTGTCCGAAGTGATGCGTCCAGATGCGGTTCGCAATGACCCTAGCCGTCAGCGGCGCCGCCTGACGGGTGATGGCGTGGGCAAGTTCAAGCCGGCCGCTTCCTTGGGTAAATGGCTGCGGCTGATCCTTGGAAAGCACGCGCAGAAATTGTCGTGGCGCCGGTTTGCCGGGCCGGTTCGGATCGCCACGGATAAAGACGGAAAGATCCTGCGGCTGCGGCTTGTAAGTGATCCTGGTGCCTTGATCGGCACGCTTTCCTGCGCGCAGCACCTGGATGGACTCTTCGCTGAGAGCCTTCGCTAAGGGCGTGTTGTAGTGGGGCGTCTGCTGCAGCTCTGCAATCTGTTGCTGCAAACGCGTGATCTCTCCGGCGGGCGCCGGTTTTTTCTTCTTGAGCGCCGTGAGCTGCTTTTGAAGCGTTTCTACTTTCTTTTTTGCTGCGGCTACGGGCTCATAAAGTTCGTCGCTGATGATAGGAAGTTCGGCCGGATGACAACTGGCGAAGACGCCTGCCATCGCGTAGTAGTCGCTGGCGCCGATGGGATCGAATTTGTGATCGTGACAGCGGGCGCAGGCGATGGTCAAACCCAGGAACGTGCGTCCCGTCGCATCGACGCGTTCCTCCCATTCGTCGGCGACGATCACTTTGATAATCTCGGACGGCAGCTTCAACTCTTTCCAGTAGGTAGGACTAAGTCCCAGAAAACCAAGCGCCGCACGGTCGGCGGGGCCAGTCTGCGGCATCATGTCCGTGGCTAACTGCCGGTGAACGAACTCGTCATAGGGCATATCCGTGTTGAACGCCTGGATGACCCAATCGCGATACAGGTGGGGCTGACCGCCCTTCTGCAGCCAGGATGCAGTGCGGTCTGAATACCGCGCCAGGTCCAGCCACATCCGCGCCCATCGTTCGCCGTATCGCGGAGACGCCAGCAGTTGATCGATCAGCCGTTGATAGGCGCCGGGCCGCTTGTCCTGGACAAACTGCTCCACTTCTTCACGCGTTGGCGGCAGACCCACCAGGTCAAAATACACACGGCGGATCAGCACGCTGCGCCGTGCCTCAGCCGAAGGTGCCAGCCCGGCCGCTTCCATCCGCGCCAGGATAAAGTGGTCAATACGCTGCCGCGGCCACGACGTCCGCCGCACCACAGGCAGCTTCTGCGGGCTTGCTGGCTGGAACGACCAGAATTGCTTCCCGCGTGCGTAGTCAATCCCTTTCTGTTTGGATGATGGTGACGTCTTTGTGTCACCAGGGAAGACCGCACCGCTGGTGACCCATGTCTTCAGAACATCGATCTCTGCGTCAGCTAGTTTGCCTTTCGGCGGCATCTGCATGCTGTCTGGTCCGTATTCAACAGCTTCAATCAGCAGGCTCTCAGCGGGTTTGCCAGCGATTACAGCCGCCCCGCTGTCGCCGCCTGCGTGTAGCCCACTGGCAGAGTCCAGCAGCAATCCGCCTTGCAGCGTTGCGGAGTCGCTGGCATGGCATTCAAAACAATGTTTGTGAAGAAGCGGGCGCACCTTCTTCTCAAAGAATTCGATCGCAGCGGGAGCAGCAACCGGCTCTGTGGCGGCGCAAAACGACGCGCCTGACAAGATTGCCGCGAAACAGATGGTGCAGAGAATAAGCTGAAAATCACGCATCGGAGATGTCGGAAGCAATCACCGGGTTGCCACAGGCGATCCAGGTTGGAAATCGTTGGACGGACGACAACTATCCATCATTCGATCAACAGCAGTCCTTCAACTTCAGCGATGGCATGAAACGTGTTTGCAGGTCGTGAAAGTGTTCTTCGACATTAGGCCAGGGCTCAAGCGATAGTTCATCGGTCAGTAGTTCGAGAATCTGCGGTGCACGGTCGTCGAACCACCCGGCTGGAGGCGCGGAAAAAGCCTCCAACGTTTGTTTCTGATTGAGATGTAAATTCGCAACGCCGGAGTAACCGTGCCGGCATCCCAGACAAAGGAAATCGTACAGCGACTCTCCGATGATGTAGTTAGGCTGGTCGAACGCCATCGGTATCGTCACGACAACGGCCGATTGCGGGTCTATGGTGGAGCTATCCGTCACGCAGCCGAAGTGGATTCCATCAACGCCAGCCCCGGCAAACGTGACGGAGTTAACCGGCGTCTGGCTGTACCCTGCATTTTCCGGCGGGTCATGCAGGAACAGCCCTACGGCGCCAAGTCCTTCATCCAGATACTCATGCGGAAACCGCTGTGCTGCCAACTTGTGGAGGCGTTGCAGATCTTCAATCGTTACTTCGCGCCGGGACATTGTATGAACGGCAAATCTTTGAGTGTCAAAGGTTAGGTGGGAAGGCTGCTTCGGAACCGCACCTACTTTAACCGTTTCGCCAACGCATTGCATGAAAAACTGCGCCGGCGTGATCTGCGGACTTTACGAACCACGGTGCGGTTCAAGCTCCGTGCGTTTTGTCTGCTCGGCCCGGCGGACGTTGTCGCAGACTTCTTCGTACAGGCGCTCCTGGCTGCGGTACGCTGCGGCGCGGGCTTTGGGCTTTACTTTGCGGTAGTCGCCGCTGGCGAGTAACTCGCGGGCTTTGACATTGTCTTTGAAGTAGCTCTTGAGGATTCTGGTCAGCCGGTTGCGGTTGCTGACATCCAGGACGGGCGTCATCAGTTCTACGCGGCGATCCAGATTGCGCGGCATCCAGTCTGCGCTGGAAATAAACACCTGTTGATCGCCGCCGTGGTGAAAGTAGAAAATTCTCGCGTGTTCCAGAAAGCGGTCCACGATGCTGATGACGCGGATGTTCTCGCTGAGTTCTTTCACACGCGGACGTAGGCAGCAGATGCCACGGATGTTCAGGCGGATCTTCACGCCGGCGCTGGATGCGGCGTACAACGCGTCGATTATACCTGTGTCCACCAGCGAATTCACCTTGGCGATGATCTCTGCTTCGTGCCCTTGTTTTGCCCGCTGCGTTTCGACTTCAATCATTTCCAGGAACCGGTCGCGAAGACCTGTGGGTGCCATTTCCAGTTGCCGCAGCTTCTGCGGTTGCGAATAACCGCTGACCGCATTGAAGAACGCCGTTGCATCCAGCCCGAAGTCGTTACGGCTGGTCATAATGCTGACGTCGCTGTACAACTTGGCCGTTGATTCGTTGTAGTTGCCAGTGCCAAAGTGCATGTACCGCTGCACGCCGCTCGACTCGCGGCGCACGATCAGGCAGACCTTTGCGTGTGTCTTCAGCCCTTTCACGCCGTAGATGACCTGAACGCCTGACTGTTCCAGGTCCCGCGCCCAGCCGATGTTCCGGGCTTCATCAAATCGCGCCTTCAATTCCACCAGTGCGGTCACGTATTTGCCTTGCGCGGCGGCGCGCTTCAGCGCGGCGATGATCGGGCTGTCGCGGCTGGTGCGGTACAACACCTGTTTGATCGAAAGTACATCGGGGTCGTCGGCTGCTTCTTCGATCAGGCGAATGACGGGCTCAAATGATTCGTAGGGGTGATACAACATCACGTCCTGCGTCGCCAGCGTGTCTAACAGGGACTTACGCGGGTCGAGCAATGGCGTTGGCTGTGGCGGCCAGGGGCGATATTGAAGATGCTCGAATCCGGCCGTGCCGGTGATCTTCATCAGCTCATTCAACGCCAGGGGACCGGGAAAACGGAATACGCGTTCGGCGGGGATTTCGAGTTTAGACTGCAAGAACTGCAGCATTTCATCGCCCGCCACGGCATCGATTTCCAGCCGCGCGCAATCGCTCTGCAACCGTGCATCCAGCACCTGTTCCATGCCGGAAAGCAGGTCGGCAGCCAGATCTTCGCGGACGCTCATATCCGCATTCCGCGTGATGCGGAATGTGGCTGTTTCCAGCACTTCTTCGCCGGGGAAGAATTTCGTAATACAGAGTTGAACCACATCTTCCAGCAGGATGTAGTTGTAGCCGCCCTCCGCTTCAGATGGCAGCGTAATGAACCGGCTCAGCCCCGGTCCCAGCGGGATGACGGCATAACGCCCCACCGCGTGGTCTTCACCGTCGCCGTTTTCCTCTTCCTGCGGATCCTCTGCCGCAGGGGCCAAGCGGACGCACAGATGCAGCGTCTGATTTTGCAGTAGCGGAAACGGCGCGTCACTGCGGATTGCTTGCGGTGAGAAGACGGGAAACAGATCTGCCAGAAACAACCGCCGTACAACGCGGAGATGCTTGTCTTCAATGCCGTCTGGCGTAACGCGGCGTAGTCCTTCGTTAGCCAGGCTTGGCTCTACCTCATCCAGCAGACATGCGTACTGCTGACCGTGCATCTCCGTAACCCGGCGGTAGATAGCCGCCAGTTGCCGGGCGGGCGTCATGCCGGCGGGATCGGTGCGGGCGTCTTCCTGTTCGACCAGGCGTTGCAGACCGCCGACCCGCACCATGAAGAATTCATCGAGGTTGGAACTGGCGATGGCCAGGAATTTTAGCCTCTCAAGCAAAGGAAGCGATTCGTCGCGCCCTTCATCCAGCACCCGTTGATTGAACTCCAGCCAGCTTAGTTCGCGGTTGAAGTAGCGGGCGCCTTTCTGTTGCTTCTTGGCCATGATTCACCGTGAAATGTTGTACCTGATGCCTCACAGTTTAACCGGCAGGCATCGCGATACAACATGGTGACGAGGCTTGGCTTAACAGGCAGCCGCATGGGTTTGGGCGGTGTAGAAAAACACACACAGCCGTGCGGTTGCGTTGAGACTCACGCGTTGAGCTGTTTCTCTAGTTCGGTGCGGATGGTCTCTTCGATCTGGCCTTTGAAGGCCATTGCGGCGAACGGCAGTGTCCCTTGCAAAGCAACCTTTTCCTCTTCGATTTCCATCACCCCGCTGATGGCGAAACCGAACGTGGTGAACGAGAAGTTCAGTTTGTTCTCTTCCCAGGATTCCTCCAGGTTAGAAATCTTGTCGCCATAGTGTTCTTTGACCGTACCCATGAAGTTCTTCAGTTTGGCAGTTGCCGCTTCCTGACTTAATGGGTTGGGAACGTCGGTGCTAAAACCAGGCATATTTATGGGTTCCTTTCTCGAAGGAGGCGGTGGATCACCGTCTCTTTAGGGGTGAATTGGTATCTCCGTATTTTAGCAGATTACCCGTTGAACGTAACGCCGCGCACTTCCGCGCAAACGTGGCATTGCCGCGCCGCAGGGTTGCTGATCGTAGGGATCAGCGCCGGGTCTGAACCATCCGTCAGTATGCGTGTTCTACGCGGATTTTGCGGTCGGCGATATGGTTTATGCGACCTAAAGCGAAATACAGTAGGGGGTTGCAATCCGAACGGCGTAACCTATCCTTACAGCCGGAGGGCTGTTTTCCAGGCGATTTCTTCCGGACGCAAGCAACCGCCCCGTTGACCCGGTTACCAGTCACAGCCAGCGACTTTCCATGATCGATTTTCCACTCGGATATGAGAAAATCAACGCGACGACGTGGGTTTACCTTTCGTCGCTGTTGATGATTGGGCTGTACTTTAAATTCAGCCGGTATTGGAGTTTGCGCAATGTCGATTTGCTCCTTCTGATTGCACTGGCGCCGGGGCTCTTACTGGTAGGGCATGGTCGCGAAACCCGGATGGTCGCCGCCTATAATCTACGCGATTACCGGCTTGAACAGGCGGCTGAGGAAGGCGATGCGCCGCCGGAACCAACAGCTGTCGCCGCGGAAGAACCACCGCCCCCGCCGCGGAAGATTACCGCTGAAGAAGCGTCGTACATTCAGGCGCAACAGCGCGGCAAAACGCTGGAATTCGTCGGCTTTCTCTGGCTCTTCGTCATCGGGATTGTGCTCTGTGTGCGTTTGCTGCTGGACCCGACGATGACGCGGCGGCCGTTGCTGCAGCCCAATTTATCGCTGGGCGGGCTGATGTTCCTGGGTGTATCGATGTTCGTCTTTTTGATGGCGAATGTCATTGTCAGCGAGCCTTCCGCCGACGACCTGAACACCGCCCGTATGTCGCATCGCATTCTAAAAGGGGAAAGCGCTGAGGGAGATGCTCTGACGCGGCACGGGCCTGGCTTCGTGTTGTTCCATCTGCTGCCATCGTTGCCAACGATGTCGATGAGCGACCGCTCTGAGATGCCGGAAGAAATCCGCGAGAAACGCGAACAGACCGTGTTCGGCGCCGTGGCGAAGACGATGGCGATTCTGGGACATCTGACCATCGTGGTTGGAATCGTCTGCATCGGATATTGGCATTTTGGCAATCTTCATTCGGGAACGGGCATTGCCACGCTGTACCTGATATTGCCCTACACCGCGCAGATGACCGGGCGTGTGGAGCATGTGCTGCCCGCGGCGATGCTGGTGATGGGGGTGTTGTTCTACCGGCGCCCTCTAACCTCCGGCACATTTCTCGGCCTGGCGATGGCCATGGTTTATTACCCGCTGTTCCTGCTGCCCTTGTGGATCAGTTTCTACTGGCAACGTGGGCTGGGGCGGTTTCTGCTGGGCATTGGCATTACGTTGTCGGTCGGTGCGTTGTCGCTGATCTTCCTTTCGGAAAGCGTCGGCGATTATTGGTCCCATTTACGCGCGATGTTTGGCTTGTGGCCGCCGTTATGGCAGGACCTGCACGGCTTATGGGGCTTGGGCTGGTGGCCAGTTTATCGCATCCCAATCCTGGCCGGCTTTGTTGTGTTGTGTGGCACCTTTGCCATGTGGCCCGCCCAGAAGAACCTCGGCACACTCATTAGCTGTTCCGCGGTGGTGATGGTCGCGACGCAGTTCTGGCACGGATTCGGCGGCGGTCTCTTCATGGCCTGGTACCTGCCACTGCTGCTGCTGACGATCTTCCGGCCGAATCTGGAAGACCGCGTCGCCCTGGCCGTGTTAGGCGATGGCTTCCTTTCCCGCAAAGCTCAGACGGAAGTCGAACGCGCGGCGTAAGCGGGCTACGGTGCGGATTTCCACTGCAGATTTGGCACTGCGCGCAAACTGTTTATTATTGGAAGCTGTTGGCTAAGCACTGCTTCTTTCGGTAACCGTTCCATGCGCTACATCTTCCTTCTTCTGATGCTGTGTCTGCCCCTGGCACTTGCGGGATGCAGCGGCCCGCAGGACGAGGCGTCGCTTTCTGAGCAGGCGACAACGCTCTTCAATGCAGCGCAGCAGGATATTGAAGCCGGACGCGATGCCGCCGCGATGGGCAAGATCCTGGATGTCATCGACATCAACCAGCAGCGTCTGGAGATGGCCGAGCAGTCGGGCGACAAGTTGCTGTTTGAAGATATCGCCCAACAGCAACTGGAAATTATCGAAATGACTTTGCCGCAGTGCGTATTCACAGCGCAGTTTGACGACGCAATGTGGCTGGCAGGTCTGAAGAAGACGCTCATCGGCAAGGTACATGGAGAGGATCACTATTCGTTTGTTGACACCACCGACCAGATCAGCCGTCTTCAGACGCTTCAAAAACTGAAACCGCCAGAACTAGAGCAGTACTTCGAAACGACGGACGCCATGGCCAATGCGGAAGAACTAGTCAGCGGAGATCAGGCAGCCAAGGCGAAGGAGTTGATCGAAGAATCCATTGCCACGCGGAAACGTCTTCTAGGTGAGAACTACGTCTGGCTTTCCAACGACCTCTATATGCTTGGCGCCGCCAGCGTCATGGTTGCTGATTTCGACAAGGCCGAGAAGTATCTTTTGAAAAGCCTGGCGATCTGCCGCGAACGCTTTCCCCGTCTGCACCCTACTACCGCGTCAACATTAAACGGGCTTGGCCGCCTGTATTTCGAGACGGCTGACTACAAAAAAGCAGTCATTTACCACCGCGAGTGTTTGGAGATAAGCCGCGCGGCCGAGGGCGATGTCTCGACGGCCACAGCCTGGGCGCTGGATGACCTTGGCAATACTTTAGCGAGTATGGGCGACTTTCACGCGGCGCGGGCCGCCATCGAAGAAGGGCTGAAAATCCGGAAACAGCTTCACGGTGAGGAGCACCCGGACACGGCGACCAGCCAGTCAGATCTCGCAACCGTGCTGGTAGAGCTAGGTCAGTTTGAGGAAAGCCTTCGACTGACGCAGCAGTCTCTTGCGACAAGGAAAAAGGTGTTAGGTGAAAGCCATAGCGACACGCTCAACAGCATGCTCAATTTATCGATGACGTTCACTGACTTCGCAGAATACGACAAGGCAGAGCAAATCCTCCGCAGGCATCTGGAGATTTCCCTCGAGCACTTTGGCGCCGAACACGCTCACGTTGCACACTGTAATACGAGCCTGGGTATGCTCTACAAAAGCAAAGGCGATCTGGTCGCCGCTGAGCCTTGTTACCAGAAATCGTTGTTGCTGAACCAGAAAATCTTTGGTGATACCCATCCAGATGCGGACGCCGCCCGGCTCAATCTGGCGGGCTTATATTCCGTGATGGGCGATTACGAAAAAGCGGAGTCGCTGTTGCGCGTCTGCTTGAAGAATAGTCGCGAAACCTTCGGAGAAAACCATCCTTCGCACGCGTTGGTCTTGTGTAATCTGTCGGGTTGTGTTGCATCCAACGGCGACGTTGCGGAAGCAGAAAGTCTTGCTCAGAAAAGCCTGGAGATTTACCAGCGCCTGTCCGAAAATGGCAACGTCAAAGCGACGAGCGCCATGTACAATCTGGCGCGCATTTACTCCATGCAAGGCAAATACGACGAATCAACCGCAGTGCTTCAAAAGGCAACCACACTCATTCAGAAAGAGTTGGGCGACAAGCACCCGGAAACCGCGAAGGCGCTGTTTGCCTTAGCCTATGCCAATATGCTTAGCGGCAATTTGGATCAGGTTGAAGTGTTGTTAGAGAAGGGCGTCGCCATCATCCGGCAGTTCTTCGGTCAGCAGCATGAAGACATGGCCAGCTATTGGGGCACACGTGCAAGCCTGGAGTGGGCCAGGGGAAACATTGAACAGGCAAGCGAACACTACGCCAAAGCAGACGCCATCTACCGCAAACTCGCCAATGAAGCGGCGCTCGTTCAATCAGAACGGCAGCAATTGAAAATGGCGCAACAGAGTATGGACCTGTTCCATCTGCAACTCTCCATGATGCTCAGTAGCGAAAGAAATCAGGAGGCCCGGAACCTCTTTGAACAATCGCTGCGTTGGAAAGGCGGCGTGCTGATGCGGCAGCGACAGATGCGCCGCGCCGCCGTGAACGACGAGGCCATAAAAACTATCCGCAAGTTGCAGATGGTAACGATGCAGCTTGCCACGTTGTCCCGTCTGCGTCCACAGGGAAAAGACGCCACGAACAGCTGGAACAAAGAGGCGTTAAAACTTACCGAAGAAAAAGAACGCCTTGAACGCGAATTAAGCCGCCAGACCGCCAGCAGTAAGGCGCCGGATCAGGTCACGGCGGAGGCCGTTCTGAATGCGTTGCCGGAAGACGCCGTGTTGATCAACTTTCTGGAATTCCACAAGACAACGCTCGATGCATTAAGTGGAAAGACGGTCGCCAAGGAGGAAGGTCCGCACCTGATGGCGTTTGTTGCCCGCCCAGGAAAAAGCGTCGCGATGATCGAACTTGCGAGTTCCAAAGAATCAGGCGCCGCGATCGATACCTGGCGCCAAGGCTTCGGCGATACAGCGGAGGCGAAACAGGCGGGACGCAACCTGCGGCAGACGCTCTGGCAACCGCTGGAACAATACCTGGAGGGCGCCAGCACGGTCATCGTTTCTACGGATGGCCCTTTGGGCCGCTTGCCGCTGGGTGTGCTGCCCGGCCGCAAGGAAGGCGAATACCTGCTGGAAGATCACCGCTTGGCGTACGTTCCTGTGCCTCAACTGATTCCCGGACTGCTGAAGTCCCAGCCGGCGGCGGGCGGTGGTCTGTTGACGATGGGCGACGTCAATTACAACGCGGCGGGGGCTGCCGGAAAACCGTCTGCTGAAACTGTGGCGGTTCGCGCGACGGCCCCGGCTGTGCGAGGTGGAACAAACTGGCAATCGCTCGCAGGGGCAGCGGCTGAAGTGAAAGCCATCCGCGAATTCCACGACGAAGTCTTTGGCGCAGTTGAAGAAAGCCAGACTCTCGCACTCGCAGGGTCCGGCGCCACCGAGCAGCAGTTCCGCGACCAGGCGCCATCCTTCCAGCATCTGCACCTGGCGACCCACGGCTTCTTCGCCGATCCAAGTTTATCCAGCGCCGCATCGCAAACTGCCGGGCTCGGACACGCGGGTGCATTCGACATTGATAAATTTCAGGGCTACAACCCGGGGCTGCTTTCAGGCATCGTCTTCGCAGGCGCCAACCAGCAACCCGAGCAGGGCGCAGATGACGGCATTCTTACCGCGCAGGAGATCGCCTTTATCCCGCTGGACAATGTCGAGATGGTGACGCTATCCGCTTGCGAAACCGGCCTGGGCCAAGCCGCCGGCGGCGAGGGGCTGTTAGGTGTGCAACGTGCATTTCAGGTGGCAGGCGCCCGCTCGACCCTTGCCAGCTTATGGAAGGTGCCAGACCAGGCCACCCGGATGCTCATGCTGCGGATCTACCGCAACCTCTGGGAAAAGAAAATGTCCCGTCTAGACGCCGTCCGTGAAGCCCAACTCTACATGCTCAAGAATCCCACCGCCGTCGGAGAAATAACCCGCGGCGATCTCCGTCTCGGCGCCCCTAAGCCACAGGATACCCCCGGACGCCTACCACCCTGGTACTGGGCCGCCTTCATCCTCAGCGGCGACTGGCGGTAAGGCGTGAAGCGAACAGTTGCGAGTGGCAGGACATTGTGAACCGTTTCACAATCCAGACGGTTGCAGCCGGCAGTAATCACTTCTTTGCCCGGTGGTTCGGTTGCCAATGTGGTGGTCAACCGGAATAATACCGGCTTACCCTGGCGCCGCACATTCTGAAGATATAGGCCGATATGAACGAGAAAATCGTCGCGCAAGCTATTACCTTTGACGATGTTCTGCTGGAACCGCAATACAGCAATGTTTTGCCCTCGGATGTCGATACGTCGACGCATCTTACCAAGCGGATCAGCCTGAATATTCCGCTGATCAGCTCTCCGATGGATACCGTGACGGAGAGCGAGCTGGCCATTGCCCTGGCCAAAGAGGGCGGCCTGGGCGTGATTCACAAAAACATGTCCATCGAAGCGCAAACCGAAGAGGTGTATAAGGTTAAGCGCAGTGCGAACGGCATTATTGTCGATCCAGTCACGCTCCCGCCCGATGCCCCGGTCTCGCGTGTGCGGGAACTGATGCAGGCCCACAACGTGTCCGGAGTGCCTATTACGGAGGCGGATCGCAAGCTGGTGGGGATTGTGACCCGTCGCGACCTGCGATTTGTGGAGTCGGAAGATTTAACGATTTCGCAGATTATGACAAAGGAGCCGTTGGTAACGGCTACGGGGGAAGTAACGCTCGAAGAAGCTGAAAGGATTTTAACGGCTAAAAAGGTGGAGAAGCTTCTGCTGGTTGACGAATATAAAACACTAACGGGGCTGATTACGATTAAAGACATTGACATGATGAAGCGCTTCCCCAGCGCCAGCAAAGACTCGAAGGGTCGCCTTCGTGTCGGAGCCGCTGTGGGCGTGCACGATTTTGACCGGGCGCAGAGCCTGATCGAAAGCGATGTCGATGTGCTGATCGTAGACAGCGCCCACGGCCATACGGCGAACGTTTTAGAAACCGTCAAACAGATCAAGAAGCGCTGGGACATCGACGTCATTGCTGGCAATGTCGCCACCCGCAAAGCCTGCCAGGATTTAATCGCGGCAGGCGCCGACGCGGTGAAGGTGGGCATCGGTCCAGGTTCTATCTGCACCACGCGGGTAGTGTCGGGCGTTGGCGTTCCGCAGATTACCGCCGTTTATGAAGCTGCGCAGGCAGCCAAAGAAAGCGGCACGCCCATTATTGCCGACGGCGGCATCCGCTATTCGGGCGACGTGACCAAAGCCATTGCGGCAGGTGCGTCGGTTGCGATGGTGGGCGGTTTGTTTGCAGGTTTAGCAGAAAGTCCGGGGGTAACGATTCTTTACCAGGGACGAACGTTCAAAGTCTACCGTGGGATGGGTTCGCTTGGCGCCATGTCAAAAGGCTCTAGTGAACGATACAGGCAGGCAGCCAGTGATGCTGGCGGGCGCAAACTTGTGCCTGAAGGCGTTGAAGGCCGCGTGCCATTCAAAGGACCATTGAGCGATTTTGTGTACCAGCTTATAGGCGGCCTCCGCGCCGGTATGGGCTATTGCGGTACGCGGACGATAGAAAACCTTCGCAACGACGGCCGGTTTATCCAGGTGTCGGCAGCGAGTGTTAGAGAAAGCCATCCCCATGATATCGCTGTTACGCAGGAAGCGCCCAATTACAGCTCGGAACTCCCATCCCAAGGAGAAGCCAGCTAACCGCCGCGGCGCCTGGCTTAAACGCCGGGCAACGTCCTATCTTCTCTCGGCGCTGACTGCTGGCGCCGCGCTGCTGGCATCGCCCAGCTTTGCAACCGCCCAGACAAGTAACGGGCAGAGTGTGCTGCAAACAGCCTCTCCACGACCCGTGAACCGCCTCCGCTGGCGTGTGCGGCAGGAAACGGCGCCGGCGCCTGCACCCTCTGCCAAATTCACGCAGCCGGTCCGTCTGGTCAACAACGAAGAACCCGTCAAGCCGGCGGCCCCGACCAGTCGCAGCCATCTGAAGGCGTTGCAGCCTGTCAGCAGCGGGCCAGCGTTCAGCGCTCCTGCGCTCGACGCGCCGGCTCTGCCGCCCGCAACAGCCACCTTCACCACCGAGGCGCCTTCGCCAAGCGACACTGCTGAGGCGGATAACTTCCACCCTGCCGCTATCTCTGCTGCCCCGGCTTTGCCGGAGTACAAGCCCGCCATTTCCACCGCGGTGGGTGTCCGGCAGACAAGTGGTTTTGGTACGCCATCGCCCGCTGAGCCAGAGCTTGCACCGGCCCGTCCTTCGTCCCGTCGCGGATACGAGTACAACGCGTATCAGCTGGATGAATCCGCGGATATGGAGATGGAAGAAGAGGGCGAAGGAGACTTCGCCGACTGCCCCAACAAGTTCAATGACCGCAACTGTTGTGAAGACGGCGAGACGTGCAACAAGTCACGTGCAATCCGCGCCGGTAACTCCATCCGCAACATCTCGCTGAATATCACGCCGCTGTTTAAGCCAGACGCCGCTGGCGATATCGACCTGGCCGAAGAACAGAGCAAAGGGCTTAGCAAAGTAACCTCCCGCACATGGACCAACCGCTCTGGCGCCGTGATTGCTAACGGGCGGTTCGATAACTACATCAACGGCCGCGTTGTGGTGCTGACCGATACAGGCGCCAAGCAGCAGATTCCGTTCTATACGCTCAGCGATACGGATATGTGCTATGTAGACGCCTGGTGGGGCCTGCCAACGGAGTGCACCTTGGGCGACGTTGCATATCACGGCCGCCACTTCACGCCATCGACTTTCACCTGGAAAGCTTCGGCTCTGTGCCACAAGCCGCTGTACTTTGAAGAACGTGCCCTGGAACGCTATGGCCACTCTAACGGCCCCTGGCGCCAGCCGGTTGTTTCCGCCGCTCACTTCTTCCTGAATCTGGCGACCGTCCCTTACCAGATGGGCATCCACCCACCGTTTGAATGCCAGTACGCCCTGGGCTACTACCGCCCCGGCAGCTGTGCACCTTGGATGGTGCCCGCCATTCCGATCAGCCCACGCGGCGCCCTGTATCAGACCGGCGCCGTGCTAGGCGGAGTCTTCCTGCTGCCGTAAGCCACGCTTGGTAGCAATCATTCAAATGCCCAGGAGGCACGCAAAGGGCCGGCGGAGTTGAACTCGCCGGCCCTTTCCAGTTTGAGAACGTAGGTCAGGCGCCTGCCTGACAGTGGTTGGGGTTGAGCCTTTCGCGTTGTCAGGCAGGCGCCTGACCTACGGCTGTGTGGTAAACCGGACTAACCGCCCGCTTCGCTGCTGCTTTCGTTTTCTTCCGCAGGCTTGGCGGGTTTGAATGGCCGCTTAGAGCCGTGAAGCGTACCCGGCACAACTAGCGGGCCGGGGCTGTTTTCGTCGATGATTTCTTTCAGCTCTTGGCCGTCGATCGATTCAATTTCGATCAGCCGGTTCGTAAGCGCTTCAAGTGCGTCGCGACGGGCTTCTAGAATGTGGCGGACCTTCTCAACCGATTCATCAATGATGCGTTTCACTTCCGCATCGATTGCCTGCGCCGTGTGTTCGCTGTGGTTGCGGACCGTTTCTTCGTTCGGTGCGCCGGCGAGGAACGCGGACTGATTGGATACGCGGTAATTGACGCGTCCCAGATTGCTCATGCCGTATTCCATCACCATCGAACGGGCGAGGCTGGTTGCCCGTTCAAGGTCGTTGGAGGCGCCGGTCGAGATATCGCTGTAAACGATTTCCTCGGCAATGGTGCCTGCGAGCATGATCTGCAGCTTGCTTTCCAGCTCACCACGCGTCATAAGATAACGGTCTTCATCGGGCCGCTGCATCATATAGCCTAGTGCGGCCACACCACGCGGAATGATCGAAACCTTATGCACCGGCGCCGTGTTCGGCAGACTGCAGGCGACCAGGGCGTGACCGGATTCGTGATAGGCAATGCGGTTCTTCTCGTCCGCATTCATCACAAACTGTTTCTTTTCAAGGCCCGCGGTTACACGTTCGACGCCTTCGTTGAATTCATGAAACCCGACGGCGCTCTTGCCTTCGCGTGCGGCCAGCAGTGCTGCCTCGTTCACCAGGTTTGCCAGATCAGCGCCGTTGAAGCCGGGCGTAATAGCAGCGATGCCTTTTAGGTCCACCGAGGGATCGAGCTTCACTTGTTTGACGTGTACTTTCAGAATCGCTTCGCGGCCGCGGACATCGGGCCGGTCAACCAGCACGTTGCGGTCGAAACGGCCGGGGCGAAGTAGCGCCTGATCCAGTGTTTCGGGCCGGTTGGTGGCTGCCATCACAATCACGCCGCTGTTGCTGTCGAAGCCGTCCATCTCAACCAGCAGCGCGTTGAGCGTCTGTTCACGTTCGTCGTGGCCGCCCACCATGCTGCCGCCGCGGCTTTTGCCCAGGGCGTCTAGCTCATCGATGAAGATAATACATGGCGCCTTGGATTCAGCCTGCTGGAACATGTCGCGGACACGGGCGGCGCCAACACCCACAAACATTTCCACAAAGTCACTACCAGAGAGGCTGAAGAACGGCACGCCTGCTTCGCCGGCAATGGCCTTTGCAAGCAGCGTTTTTCCCGTACCGGGAGGACCGACCAGCAGCACACCCTTGGGGATGCGGCCGCCAAGGCGCTGATACTTATCGGGTGACCGCAGGAAGTCCACAACTTCACGCACCTCTTCCACCGCTTCATCGATGCCAGCGACATCGTCAAACGTCACGCCCAGATCTTCCTGTGCGTAAAGTCGCCCGCGGCTGCGGCCGAATTGCATCGGCGAACCGGCGCCGCTCAGCTTCCGCATCATGACGAAGAACAGCAGAAAGCAGACGCCCGTAAGTAGGATCATCGGCAGGTAATTCATCCAGACGTTGGGCGTCTGATAATCCCAGTCGATGTGGTACGCCGTCAGCCGGTCTGCCAGGGCCGCGTCGCGCTCGCCGGAATTGCTGACATTGGTGGTGAATTTGACATCTTTCTGAATGTCTTTTTCTTCTGGCTTCAGCACCTTCACGTCCACGGTGCCGACAATCTGCCGTTCTCCGATGCGAAGGTCGCGAAGGTTGCTGTAGCGGATGACTTTCTGCGGTTTGGTGTCGCTTTTGACCAGAATCTGGCCAGTGCGCCGTTCGCCGGCCTTGGGGTGATCTTCTTCCCATTTGGAATACTCACCCGCGATGGCGTCGCGACGCGAGTTTTCGATCAACCGCATCAGTTCCGGGTATTCAATTGGCAGTTGCTGGCCGTATAGCACGGCCCACAGCATGATGCCAACGAAGAATAGCACCGCTCCGGTTACGTACCAGATTACGGGCTGTCCGCCGCCAGCACCTTTTTCGTTTTTACGGTTAGAGCCGTTTTCGTCGCTCATATCTGCTCCGGGGTCTCCATTTACAGGGCAGCAGGTTGCGCCCCGGTAATCTCTATGTAATCATAGAAGCTAATTGCGGATTATACACCCGCCAGGGCCAATTCCGTCTGGCCAAATGCCTGCCGGCCCCGGCAAAGCCGCGTTGATGCGAAATAACTGATGTAACCCGGACACTTCCCACCGTGGCTCCGGGCAGGGCTGTGATTACCCCAGCAGTTCTTTGATCACGCCGTCCGCCTCACCGCCCTGGAAGTTTTCCGGGACGGGGACGTTCATTCCGTGGAACATCGTCTGCCACAGGTTGCCGAGATAATCGTCCTCCTTCACGATATGGCCCTGGTGCGATACGCCCAGCGCTTTGCCGCCGCACAGAATGGCGGGTAGATGGTGATTGTTGTGCGCGTTAATCGTACCGCCGCTGGAGCCCCAGGCAACCATCGTGTGGTCCAGCAGCGTGCCGTCCCCTTCTTTGACCGACTTCAGCCGGTCGAGGAAATAGGACCATTCCTGCATGTACCAGGTGTCCGCGGTGGTCCACCATTTCAGTTTGTCGGCGTCTTCGCCGTGGTGAGTCATTTCGTGATAGCCGTAGGGATTGCCTTCTCCTTTGAAGGCGCCGGTGCCGTCGGAATTATCCATGCGCGGCATGTAGGCGATAACGCGTGTGCTATCGGTCTGCAGGGCGAGCGTAATCACGTCGTACATTAGCCGCTGATACCGGCGGTAGGCGAGTCCGCTTTTACTGGGGTCGAGTCCCTGTTCGCTGCCGAATTCTGGTGCATCGACTTGGGGTTTGGGTTCGTAGAGCCACTTCTTCTCGACCTGCATTTTCTTTTCCAGGTCGCGGATGCCGGTGAAGTATTCGTCCAGCTTCTTCTGGTCAACTTTGCCCAGCCGGGCGGCCAGCGACCTGGCTTCCTCACGTACGGAGTCCAGCACACTAGCCCGGCGGGCGAAGGCGGCTTCGCGGGCGGCGAGTGAGTCCGCAGTTTCTGGCCGGAAGAGTTTGTCGAACAGCACGTGCGGGCGGTTTTCGGCCGGAACGGGCGTACCGTTGCGGCTCCACGAAAGTGTGTTGTCCTGCGGGCTGCCGAAGCCGGTGCCACGGCGGATACCCAGCGAGAGCGATGCGTAACGTGTCTGGTGGCCGACAGCCGCCGCCAGTTCCTGATCGCAGGAGATGCGCAGTTTGGCGCCGCTTTTGTGTGTGTTGGTGCCGGTTAGAAAAGTACGGTCGCCGCCGTGTCCGCCCGAATGCGTGAGCTTCAAACCGCTGACAACCGTAAAGTCATCGCGGTGTTTTTTCAGTGGTTTGAGAATGGGCGTCAACTGATAATTGCGGCCGGTTTCCGCCGGTGTGAAATCACGGCCGTTGAGTCCCAGACCCCACATGCAGAAGACAGACCGCCGCGGAATATCCGTCGCCGCGATGCCGCCGGCTTTGTCCGCCGCCAGTGCGTGCGGGCTCATCGCTTCCAGCCACGGCAGCGCGAGCGTGATGCCGGCGCCACGTAGGAAAGTTCTTCGCCCCAGGCTCCACGACTTCGATTGCCACGTGGCTTCGCAGGGATTGTTCTTTGTATTCATGGCAATTCTCTATTTGGATTGAAAGTCGTTGCTGCGGACAATTTCGCGGACAAGTGTCCGCAGCCGGTATTCGTTGTTCTTCATCGCCTGCAGAACACCGTCGACGGTCTGCCGGTCTGCATAGCCTGCCGGCCGCGTCAGGGCGTAGGTTAGCATCTGCTCGATGAGGTTGCGTGTGAAAGCGTCTTTGCGGGCGAGCAATCCTGCCTTGTATTCTTCCAGTGTTTTGAAAGTCTCACCACCGGGGAACTCACCGCTGACATCCAGTTCCGGCGCATTGCGGCTGCGGAATCCTTCACCGTTGGCCTTGGTGCGCCACATGCCGATGGCATCGTAGTTTTCCAGCGCCAGGCCGAATGGGTCAAGTTTCTTGTGGCACGATGCACAGGTGGTTTCGTTACGGTGCAAAGCCAGTCGCTGCCGGACCGTCAGCTTTTTGCCCGCCGTGTTGGGTTGAATCTCGCCAGCATTCGGCGGCGGGTTGCCGGGTGGATCGCCAAACAGTTGCGTTTTGACCCAGGCCGCCCGTCGTACCGGCAGCGTGCGGGTGCCGTCTGATAGCAGCGTCATCAGCCCCGCCATGCCCAGCACACCGCCGCGATGGTGAGCAGGTTCGACCGGCACCCGGCGGATTTCCGCGCCTTTTACATCTTCAATCCCGTAGTGCTTGGCGAGACGTTCGTTAATCATTACGAAGTCGCTGTCGAGGAAGTTCGTCACAGGCAGATTCTTATGCAGCACCTCGCGGAAGAATGCATAGGCTTCCAGCTTGGAAGATTCTTCCAGCTTTGCATCGTAATAATTGCTGTAAGAGGCGGCGGGCATCACGTTGCCGAACTCCTGCACATGAAGCCACTGACCGGCAAAACCTTGCACCAGCGCTTCAGCCTTCGGGTCATCCAGCATGCGATCTACCTGCGAAAGCAGCACGTC
The DNA here is from genome assembly GCA_965233625.1 of Pirellulaceae bacterium. Lineage (GTDB taxonomy): Bacteria > Planctomycetota > Planctomycetia > Pirellulales > Pirellulaceae. The sequence continues at coordinate 2,492,237 of OZ247499.1, read as the reverse complement.
TTCCCTTAACAGCTGCCCGGACTTTGCCAGGTCAAACAGCGCCTGATCCGGCATGCTGGACCAGAGGTAATAACTCAGGCGTGAAGCGAGTTCGTAACCGTTCAGCTTGCGTGGCTGCGATGCTGTGGAAGGCTCTTGCGTGAACAGGAACCCCGGCGAGCACAGCACACGGGCCACACCGCGGCGGATAGCGTCGTTAAAGGTCGCGCCGTCTTTGATCGCTTGTTGGACGAAGTAGAGCACTCCCTGCAGTTCCGCCTTGCTGACCGGGCGGCGGTAAGCCCTTGGCAGGAACTTGGCGAAAATTTCGCGGGCGTATGCTTCGTCTTCCCGTTCATTCCCGGCGAATAGCAGAGCCTTATGACTTTTGGGCGGCCAGTCCGGGTACACCGGCCCGCTGACTTCCGCCCAGTCGACAAAGATGGTCGGCGGATTGGCAGAGTCGCGGTCCGGGTTGTAGTGACGGATGGGGCCTTTCCACTTGGCAGCTTCGGCCCGTACATCGCGGAGGTTCTGTTCGGCAGCGGCGATCTCTGCTGCTGTGCCTCCGTCGGCTTTGGCGTCGCGAACACCGTCAATCGCGCGGCGCACATCGCGGAAGAAGCGGTTGTTCTCTGGCGTGCTGACGATAAGGTCGGCGATATCGTTGAAGGAGAAGCCAACGCTTTTCTTCAGACCCGTTGGGCCGCTCCGTAGAAACACAAGGGCTTCGTGCACCTCTGGCTTGTCGAGCGGCGCCTTGATGTCGATCACGGTCGAAAACTGGACGGGCGTGCTGGATGCATAAAGAACACGCACCTTCATGGGCAACCCGCGTGAACCGGCACTGGCCCCGGCGCGGATGCGGACCTTGTAGTAGCCATCCTGCGTGACGACATCTTCAAATGTGGCATTGCCAAGCCGCCCCCAGGGATCGGTTTTCGAACGGTTGCCATACCCATGCACCACCCGCACACCTTCGCCCACCAGTTCCGAGCCTGATGGCCCGGCGTCCACCAGCGTGTCAGCAAACCGGCTACGGGTCATCTTCTTGAACCTGGCGACACGGGGATTCTTCTCAAATTCGTAACGCTTCGTATTCGCAGCGGGCTTTTCATCCACGATGGCCAACGCTGCAACCTGCTCAGCCGCTTCAAGTGTTTTTTCGACCTGCGTCTCGTCAAAGAACAACGCGGCGCCAAGGCGGTCGAACCCGGCGGCCTTACCGTCGGCGGGAAGCTCTTCCACGATGGGGCCCAGCAGGTTGGCGTCAATCTGAAACAGATCGCGGACCGTGTTGGCGTATTCCATGCGGTTAAGCCGCCGCATCGGAATTTGCCCGCCGGTGTCATGTACACTCTGGTTGAAGGTGCGCAGACGGGCGTTGATCCAGGTCACCACCGGTTCAAACTCGGCGGCAGTGGGTTGCTTCTCGTCCTCAGGCGGCATCTCGCCCAGGTTGATCTTGTCCATCACCTCATTCCAGCGATCCGCCGCATCGCCCGTGTGGAAGTCTGCCGGCAGGTCGTCCACGCGGAAACCGGAATTCGCACGCTTGGCGCCGTGGCAACGCGCGCAGTGATTATTTAAGAACGCCCGCACCTGCGTTTCAGCGGGAGCTTTCTTGTCAGCAGCTTCATCTTGCGGCTCTGCGGCGAACGCGGGCAGCGATGCTGCGAACAATAAGGCGAAGGCCGCGAAGTTCCAGATTCTGCACATGAGAGTAGATAAACGCTTGAGGAATTTGAAGCCAGTGGAACGATTAGGCGAGGACATCTTTGATAATCTTTCCATGCACATCGGTCAGCCGGAAATGGCGCCCCTGGTAGCGGTAGGTCAAACGTTCGTGATCGATGCCAAGCTGATGCAGGATGGTCGCTTGCAGATCGTGCACATGCACCGGGTTTTCAACCACGTTCACGCTGTACTCATCGGTTTTGCCATAAGTTATGCCGCCCTTCACGCCGCCGCCCGCCATCCAGTAAGTGAAACAGCTTGGGTGATGATCGCGGCCGTACACCTTGTTGGTGAGCTTGCCCTGGCAATAGACCGTGCGGCCAAATTCGCCGCCCCACACCACCAGCGTATCTTCTAGCATACCACGTTGCTTCAGATCACGGAGCAGTGCGGCGGTTGGCTGATCTGTGTCGCGGCACTGCGCGGCAACTTGTTTGGGGGCGTTGTTGTGGGCGTCCCAGCCCCGGTGATAAAGCTGAATGAACCGCACGCCGCGTTCCGCCAGACGTCGCGCCAGCAAGCAGTTGTAGGCGTACTTGCCAACCTGCATGGCTTGCGGGCCGTACATGTCCAGCACGCTCTGCGGTTCGCTTTTAATGTCGATCAGTTCCGGCACACTCATCTGCATGCGATAGGCCAGTTCGTATTGCGCGATGCGGGTGGCAATGGCGGGGTCGTTGAATTCGGCGGCGCGTTTTTCGTTCAATTCCTTCAGCGAATCAAGCATCCGCCGCCGCTGCAGGCGGGTCATGCCGCCGGGGTTGTAAAGATCCAGAATCGGGTCGCCCTGCCCGCGGAACTTCACGCCCTGAAACCGGCCGGGCAGGAACCCGGCGCCCCACAGCCGGTCATACAGCGGCTGTCCGGTTTTAGCGCTGCCGTTGGAGGTCATCGCCACGAAGGCCGGCAGATTCTCGTTCTCAGAACCTAAGCCATAATTTACCCAGGCGCCCATGCTCGGCCGGCCGGCAATGACCGAACCCGTCTGAAACAGCGTCGCTGCCGGGTCGTGGTTGATGGCTTCGGTGTGCATGCTCTTGATGACGCAGACGTCGTCGATGACCTTCGCCAGATGAGGCATGCTTTCGCTGAGCATGATGCCTGACTTGCCATGCCGGGCGAATTTGAAAGTGCTTGGCGCCACGGGAAAAGACTTCTGCCCCGATGTCATCGTGGTCTTGCGGTCGGGCGGATAGACCGACGTAGGCACTTCCTGACCGAATCGCTTGGCTAGTTCCGGCTTATGATCAAACAGGTCCATCTGCGCGGGGCCGCCCGACTGGAACAGATAGATCACGCGTTTGACTTTGGGTGCGAAGTGCGGCGCCTGCGATTCCGCCGTGGCTGGCTCCTCCGCACGGAGCAGCGATCCCATTGCCATCGCGCCCAGCCCGACCGCGCTGCCTTGCAGGAAGGTGCGGCGGTTCTGCGCGGATAGGAACTCTTGCAGCGGTCGCATATCAGTTCTCCGAAATCGCTTCGTCTAGATTCAGAATCGTATTGGCCACCACCGCCAACGCGGCGAGTTCCGCGCGGTCAAGGTTGGGGGCGTTTGGTTTTTCGCCTTGCGAGAGCAGCTTCCCGGCGGCGTCAGGGTTCTGCTTGTACTCGGCGCGATAGGCCAGCAGGTCCTGGTGCAGAATCTGCTGTTCTCGTGGCGTGGGCTGACGGCTTGTGACGATGCGGAACATCCTTGAGACGCGTTGCTTATCGCTTAAGTCTTCAACCTGTAGGACACGTTCGGCCAGATGCCGGGCCGCCTCGACAAAGGCGACGTTGTTCATCATGGTCAGAGCTTGCAACGGTGTGGTGGTTTTGCCGGTGCGGACGATGCACGTTTCGCGGCCGGCGGCGTTGAAGGCCATCATCGTTGGCGGCGGGACCGTCCGGCGCCAGTAAGTGTAGAGGCTGCGACGGTAAAGTTTGTCGCCCTTGTCGCGCTTATAACGGGCGTTGGAAATGCTGCTCCAGATGGCGGGCGGCATGTAAGGTTTTACCGGCGGCCCGCCGATCTTCTCCACTAGCAATCCGCTGGCCAGCAGTGTCGCGTCGCGCAGTGCGAAGGGTGAGAGCCGTTTACGCGGCCCGCGGGCCAACAGGCGGTTTTCCGGGTCGCGTTGCAACAACGCGGCGGTGGCTGCCGAGTGTTGCCGGTAGGTCGCGCTGGTAACAATCAGTTTGTGAAGGGCTTTGACGTCCCAGCCGCTGGCAATGAATTCTGTCGCGAGCCAGTCGAGCAGTTGCGGATGACTGGGCAGTTCTCCTTGCACGCCAAAGTTCTCGCTGGTCTTTACCAGCCCCATTCCGAAGTAATGCTGCCAGATGCGATTCACCGTGACCCGCGCGGTCAGCGGATGCTGCGGCGAGGTCAGCCAGCGGGCAAGTCCCAGACGGTTTGCCGGCCACTCCTTCTGCCAGGCGCCTAGCACCGGCGGCGTGGCGGGTTGCAACTTCTCTGACTTGTCGGGCTGATCATACTGTCCCCGGATGAGGCGGTACGTGTCGCGGGGCTTATCCAGTTCGTGCATCACCATGACGGTGTTGGGGCTTCCCGGCTGTGGACGCGGAACGGAGGTCTGCACCACTTTGATCTTCACCGGCTCCGGCGTCACGAACTTGCGTTCTTCTTCACTGAGGTCCGGCCAGCTTTTGGGGACGGGAATGAAGGGCGGACTGTTGCCGTTATTTGGCCCTAATCCTGCTTCGGCCACGTTATTGAAGAAGGCGAACAGGCGGTAGAAGTCTTTTTGTGTGACCGCGTCGTATTTGTGATCGTGGCACCGGCAGCAGTTCATCGTCAGGCCCAGGAACATCGTGCCGGCCGTTTCCACACGGTCGGCGACGTATTCAACGATCCATTCATCGGGGATCGAACCGCCTTCGGAGTTAATGCGATGATTACGGTTGAAGCCGGTCGCCACCTGCGTCAGGAAGTTGCGGTCCGGCAGCAGGTCGCCCGCCATCTGCTGCGTGACAAAACGGTCGAAGGGCATGTTGCTGTTGATCGCGTTGATTAACCAGTCACGCCACACCCACATGTATCGCAGCCGGTCGTTCTGGTAGCCGTCTGTATCTGCGTAGCGCGACGCCTCAAGCCAATCCAGCGCCTGATGCTCGCCAAAGCGTTGCGATTGCAATAGCCGGTCCACGGCCGCCTCGTAGGCGCCGGCGGAAGTATCCGCCAGGAAGCGGTCCAGCTCTTCCAGCGTGGGCGGCAGCCCGGTCAGGTCGAGCGAAACGCGGCGGAGCAGGGTTGCTTTGTCGGCCTGCGGCGATGGCTTCACGCCTTCGCGTTCCAGCCTCGCGAGTACAAAGCGGTCAACCGGATTCCGCGGCCAGTCGCCTTGTTTGACTTCGGGCAGTTCTGGCCGCACGGGCGGCTTGAACGCCCAATGGCGATCATCTTCGGGCCACGCCGCGCCGGCTTTCAGCCACTGTTTGAGCGTTTCGCGATCGTCGGCTGCCAACGGCCTTTTGGCATCCGGCGGCGGCATTCTTAGATCAGGATCGTCGGTCGTAAGTCGCTGGAGCATCTCGCCCGAAGTAAGCACTTCGCTGTCCAATGCCGACGCCCGGTCATCCAGACGCAGATCCGACTCGCGTGCATCGGCGTCTGGGCCGTGGCAGTGGTAGCAGGAGTCGGAAAGCACTGGGCGGATGTCACGGGCGAAGTCGATAGGCTCTGCGGCCTGGCAAAGCGAAACCGCAACCACCGCCAATATAAGGCTTAGCGTGATCGACATCGAATTGAATGCAGTCATTGGTCGCCGTGGCGGGGTGAGGAGGCGATGGGCGGGAATGTGATGGTTTGATTTGAGAAGTTCAAGGCAGGAATCAACCATTCATTCTACTTGATTCACTCCCTGAACACCTAATCTTGGCTTTCAGGGAAAGACGATTCGGCTACCGTTTCCCGGCGGTAGAGCCGGACAATTCTCCCTACCATTAAACATGGCCGCCCGTTGAAACTATAATGCCTGTGTGTCCTAGGACCCGCCATTCAATACTTCCGAGATGTTGCTTGATGAAGATTTTGCAGAGATTAATTTTCGCTGCGTGCGTTTTGCTGACTCTTTCCGCAGTTGCACGCGCCGCAGACCAGCCGAATGTGGTGTTCATTCTGAGTGACGATCAGGCGTGGACCGACTACGGCTTTATGGGACACGAAACAATCAAGACGCCCCATCTGGATAAGCTGGCCAGCGAAAGCCTGCTGTTTGAACGCGGTTATGTGTCGGCGCCGTTGTGCCGTCCTTCGCTTGCCACGCTGGCGACGGGGCTGTATCCGTTTCAGCATGGCATCACGGGCAACGATGTTGATGGGAAGAATAACCGCGCGGCGCTGGATGTGCCCATGCGGCAGGCGTTTCACAAACATCCTTCGTTCATCAAGTCGCTGGTCGATGCCGGCTATCTGGCGCACCAGTCTGGTAAATGGTGGGAAGGCTCCTGGAAGGACGGCGGCTTTACGCATGGGATGACCCACGGCGATCCTAAACGCGGCGGCCGCCACGGCGATGCGGGTCTGCGGATCGGCCGAAACGGCATGGAGCCCGTGACCAGCTTCATTGATATGGCTGTGGCCAAGGACAAACCGTTCCTGCTCTGGTACGCACCCTTCCTGCCGCATACGCCACACAATCCGCCAGAGCGGCTGTTAAAGAAGTATCGCAAAGAGGGCCGCGCGATGGATGTTGCCCGCTATTACGCCATGTGCGAATGGTTCGATGAAACCTGCGGCGAACTGCTCGGCTATCTCGATAAGAAGAAAGTGGCCGATAACACAATGGTCATTTATATCTGCGATAACGGCTGGGCGGCGCCAAGCACCAACGCCAGCGACCCGAATCAGAAACTGTGGAAAGGTTACGCACAGCGGTCAAAAAGTTCGCCGTACGAAAACGGTATCCGCACGCCTATCATGGTCCGCTGGCCAGGCAAAACATCGGCCCAGCGTTCGCCGCATTTCGCACATGCCATCGATATCTACCCGACCATTGCGGCCGCTGCCGGTGTGAAGGCGCCAGCCGGTCTGCCCGGCGTTAACTTGCTGGATAGCAAGGCGGTTGCGGCACGGCAGCGTGTGTTTGGTGTCTGTCATGCAACGCACAATATATCCGTCGGCGAAACAGACGAGACTTTGCAGTACCTGTGGTGCGTCGAAGGCGACTGGAAGCTGCTGCTGCGTTACGATGGCAAAGACACCACGCAGTACCGCAACCTGCACGTCTGGGACACTGCCCGCGTACGCCTGTACAACGTAACGGACGATCCACATGAGAAAAACGACGTCGCCAAAGAGCATCCCGCCATCGTCGCCCGTTTGACCAAAGCCATTCAGGCCTGGCACCCGGTCAAAGACTAACACCGCCTTTACACTTCAGCTTCCACCACCAACCCACTCCATCTTTGCTTAAGGTTATACCTCGATGACGACTCTACCCGCCGCGTTTACCCGCCGCCGTTTTATGCAGACGACCGCTGCCGTAGCGGCCTCGGCTTCCCTTAGTCTTCAGGCAGCAGAAGATATGCCCGACGCAGACGACGGCTACCTGAATGGCCGCTTATACAAAACCCTCAAGATTGGCATGGTGCGTGTGCCTGGCACGTTGACGGAGAAGTTCAAGGCAGTCAAAGCTGCCGGGTTTCATGGCATTGAACTCAACGCACCGGGCATCAATGTGAAGGAAGTCAACGAGGCAATTGCAGAGTCGGGCCTGCCCGTCGATGGCACGGTATGCGCCGGGCACTGGGGCGTGCGGCACACCGACCCCGATAAAGAGGTCCGCGCGAAGGCGCTGGAGCAACTCAAGGGCGCCCTGCGACAGACCAAAGCGGTGGGTGGCAATACGGTGCTGCTGGTCGTTGGTCATGGTAAAGATGGGCCGGAAGACGTTATCTGGAAGCGGTCGATCGAAAATATCTCGCAGGCGATTCCACTGGCGGCAGAACTCGGTGTGTATATCGCGTTCGAAAACGTCTGGAATCAATTCCTGTACGACCATAGCGGTGACCACACTCAGACGGCTGAAAAGTGGAAACGCTACGTGGACGAATTCGATTCGCCCTGGGTCGGCATGCAGTTTGATATCGGCAATCACTGGAAGTACGGCAGCATGGGCGACTGGATCAGAACGCTCAACCGCCGCGTGACCAAGCTGGATCTCAAAGGCTTCTCCCGCGAAAAGAACAGCTTCACCAAAATCGGCGAAGGCGATCTGGATTGGGCGGATGTCCGCCGCGCCCTGAAAGAGATCCGTTTCACCGGATGGGCCGCCGCAGAAGTCGGTGGCGGCGACATGAACCGGCTCAAGGAAGTCTCGGCAAACATGGATAAAGTCTTTGGGCTGAAGCCGCAGGGTTAATGCGGCCTGGAGGTTCCTGCCCGGCGTCTGTTTGAAGCGATTCTATTGGCACTGCTGGTTGAATGATGTATCGAATTCTGGCCGTACTCTTGTGTGTCAGCGCAATTTCGCCCGTCGCCCTCTTTGCGGCGAAACCGCAGGACGGCGGCGCGAAGCAGGTTGATTTTGCGCATCAGATCTTGCCGGTGCTGAGGAAGCACTGTGGTGGTTGTCACGCCGGCGATCAGAAAAAAGGCGGCCTGAGCATGAACACCCGCGCGGCGCTGCTGGAGGGTAGCGAGTCGGGCGAAGTGGTTGAGCCGGGCGATGCAGAACATAGCCGCCTGATCGAAGTGATCGCGTCAACCGACGACGGCGAATGGATGCCGCCTGAAGGGCCTCGGGTTCCGGCTGAAGACGTGGCCCTGCTGCGGCGGTGGATTGATCAGAAACTGCCGTGGGATGAAGGTGTTACGCTGGGAAAAACAGCCTGGCAACCCAAACTTAAACCACGCACCGTGACCCTGCCGCCGGCTCAGAATGGCCGCATGCATCCTATCGACCGCCTGCTGGATGCGGACTTGAAACGCCGCGGCAAACAACCGCCCGCGATGGTCTCTGACGCCGTGTTCCTTAGGCGCGCAACGCTAGATGCGAACGGGCTGTTGCCCACGCCCGCAGAACTTGACGCCTTTGCTGCAGGCAACCGCACCGGTAAACGTGAAAAGTTAATTGCGGACCTGCTGTCGCGCGACGTTGCCTACGCTGACCATTGGCTGACGATGTGGAACGATCTGCTCCGCAACGACTTTACGGGCACGGGCTTTATCACCGGCGGCCGCAAGCAGATTACCGGCTGGCTCTACGAAGCGCTGCGCACCAACAAGCCGTACGACCAGTTCGTCCGCGAACTGATTTCACCGCAGCCAGAGGCGGCGGGCTTCATCAACGGCATTCAATGGCGCGGCAACGTCAATGCGAGCCAGACGCGGGAGATTCAGTTTTCGCAGAACATCTCGCAGGTGTTCCTTGGCATTAACATGAAGTGCGCCAGTTGCCACGACAGTTTCATTGACCGCTGGAAACTGTCCGAAGCGTACGGCCTGGCGGCAATCTTCGCCGATAAACCGCTGGAGCTTTACCGCTGTGATAAGCCGACGGGCAAGATGGCGTCGCCACGTTGGATCTTCCCGGAGCTTGGCGATATCGATGCGAAGGCGCCGAAGGCGGAACGGCTGAAGCAGCTTGCCGGGCTGATGACGCATCCGCAGAACGGACGGTTCACCCGCACGGTGGTCAATCGTATCTGGGAACGCTTGATGGGCCGCGGAATCGTGCACCCGGTGGATGCGATGCACACCCGCCCCTGGAACGAAGACCTGCTCGATTTCCTGGCTGTGCAATTCGCTAAAGACGGTTACGATCTGAAGCGGTTCATTCAGTTCGTGATGACGTCGCAGGCGTATCAGTCACAGGCCGCCATCCTGCAGTCGGCGCCGGGGGAAGACTATCAGTACGCCGGTCCCGTTTCGAAACGTATGACGGCGGAACAGTTCATGGATACGGTCTGGCAGATTACCGGCGCGAATCCAGCGAAGGCGGAGGCAAGCCTCAACCGCTTCGTCACGGAAACGCCGCCTGCTGCAAAACCTGCTGCGGAGCAACTGAAGGTCGCCGATGTTTCCGCCAGTTGGATCTGGCATTCAGGTCCGACCGGGAAGAAGTCGCAACTGAAACGGACGTTCACGCTCACGGCGCCGCCGGCGGCAGCGCGGTTGATGGCGACGTGTGATAATGCTTTCACGATGCATATTAACGGTGTGAAGGTCGCCGCATCGAAGGTGTGGACGGAGCCGGTTTATGCAGACATCACGCCGCATCTGCGCAAGGGTGAAAACACGATAACGGTTGCGGCGGAGATGTTCGGCGGTTCAGCAGGCTTCATCGCCCAGATCGATTATCTGGAAGGCGGATCGCAAAAACGCATTACCACGGATAAGCAGTGGCAGGCGCGGCCCGGCGATAACGCCACGTGGCAGTCGGCTGCTGTGCTGAAGCCGCATGGCGCCGCACCGTGGAACAGCGTCTTAAAGCCCGCTGCCGCAACGCAGCCGCAGAACCGCAAAACGCACCCGGTGCGTGCAGCGCTGGTGAAGAACGATTTTCTAATGCGGTCATTAGGCCGGCCCAACCGCGATCAGGTAGTGACGACACGGCCGAATGAGCTCAGCACGCTGCAAGCGATTGATCTTTCCAATGGCGAGATCCTGGCTGGTTACCTGCGTAGCGGCGCGCGGAAGTTAACCTCCGACGGTAAAGGCGGTCGCGAACTGGCGGCGTGGGTCTTCCGCTTCGCACTTTCGCGCGAGCCTTCTGCAGAAGAACTGGCGGTGCTAGTCGAAGTAGCGGGGAATGGTAAAGACGCCGTTGCAGCGGAAGATCTGCTGTGGATGGTTTTCATGCAGCCCGAATTTCAAATGATCCGTTAAGGGATGCAAACAGTCATGATGCAAGCAGAAGAAAAAATCGCCCGCCGGACACTGCTGAAACAACTAAGCGCGGCATCCATCGCTGCGCTCGGCTGCACCGGCGCGAAGACGCTGGCGGAGGAACATGCGGCGGTCAAGCAGCCAGAACCAAAGGCGGATTCGTGCATTCTGATCTGGCTGGCCGGCGGCATGGCGGCGCCGGATACGTTTGATCCCAAGCGGTACTTTCCGTTTGAGAAAGGGCTGGAGGTCAACAAGATTCTCAGCACCTTCCCGGCAATTGATACGGCGGTGGACAATATCAAGATCACGCAGGGGCTGGAACGCGTCGCCGGTGTGATGGATCGCGGCACGCTGATCCGCTCGGCGGTGCAGCCTGATTTAGGGCACATTCTGCATTCACGGCATCAGTACCATTGGCACACGGGTTATGTGCCGCCGCTGACGGTGGCCGCGCCGCACATTGGCGCCTGGATGGCGAAGGTGCTGGGGCCGAAGAACCCGGTGATGCCGCCGTTCATCAATATCGGTCAGCGGCTGGAAGGTGTCGGTGAGAAGGAAGAGCTGAAAGCATTCACAACAGGTGGTTTCTTTGGCGCCGAGTTCGGGCCGATGAATCTGCCTTATCCCAAAGACGCCGTGCGTTCTGTGCAGCCGCCGCAAGGGATGGAGCCAGGGCGGTTTGCCAACCGCTATCGCCACTACCGCAAACTGCTCGCACAGAATCCGGCAAAGCAGTGGATGAGCGATTATCAACAGGAGTCGATGCTACGGTCGATGGATGCAGCGCACCGGCTGCTAGAGTCGAAAGACAAACAGGCGTTCGATCTGAATCTTGAACCGGCGAAGTCACGTGAAATTTACGACACCGGCCGCTTCGGGCGTGGGTGTCTATTAGCCCGGCGGCTGGTTGAGTCGGGCGCCCGGTTTGTGGAAGTGACAACGGAGTACATTCCGTTCATCCACTGGGATACGCACGAAAACGGACACAGCACGGTGAAGCGGCTGAAGCAGGAAATCGACCGGCCAATTTCGCAGTTGATTCTGGATCTGGAAGCACGCGGCCTGCTGGATCGTACGCTGGTGATTATCGCCAGCGAGTTCAGCCGCGACATGATGATCGAAGGCGTACCCGGCAGCAACGCCCGCGATCAGTCGCGCGCACGAACGGAGAAACTCGCAGAGCCAAAACACTACGGCCTGCACCGGCACTTCACCGGCGGCACCAGTGTGGCCATGTTTGGCGGCGGCGTGAAAAAGGGTTTTCTCTACGGTAAGACTGCCGACGAGCGTCCGCTGCTGGCGGTTGAGAACCCTGTTTCTGTCGAAGACCTGCATGCGACGATCTTCACCGCGATGGGCATTAGTCCCAAGACGGCGTTCGAGGTGGAGAAGCGTCCTTTCTTTGCCACGAAGGACGGCACGGGAAAGGTTGTGGACGCGATCTTTGCTTAGAAGAAGTAGAGTGAAGACGAGAGTGGGGGAGTGCTGTGCCCCCTTACCCTAGCCCTCTCCCCAAAGGGGCGAGGGGACCAGACGCGGCGCTTTGATAACGCCCGGCGCGTCTTATTGCGACTGCGTTGCGATAAATGAAACACCTGCTGTGAGAGTGTGTCTCAACAACGTGATACTTCTGGAATTCCGGCTGGAATCGAGTGTGGTTCAGGTTGTGAGATACCTGGAGCAGTCCTACAATCCCCTGGAATTGAAGGGTTCGTACTTAGGATAGGTTTTCACCATGATTCACCGGAAGACGATCTTCCCGAATGTTATCGAGTTGAACTTTCAGGCGGGGCACGTTATAGGCTGTAACGTATACCTCGTGTTTGATGGTGATGAGTGGATACTGATCGATATCGGGTACGAAGACACCGTCGATGAAATTATCGATCTGATCCGCAAGATGGACTTTCCGCTCTCGCAGTGCAAAGCCCTGATCGCCACGCACGCGGACGTCGATCATATTCAAGGCCTTTCTAAGGCTAAGCAGATTCTGAAGACGGAAGTTTACGCGCACCCGTTGGCGGCGGAACCTTTGAAGACGGGCGACCGGCTGAAGACCTTTGCGGTGATTGAACCTCAGAAAATCGACCTGGAAATGCCGCCGGTTGAAGTCGAGAAGTTAATCAACGATGGCGATACAATCACTGTCGGCGATTGCACGCTCGAAGTCTGGCTGACCCCTGGCCATACGGACAGCCAGTTGAGCTTCCGCATGGGTGACCTGCTGTTTAGTGGCGACAACATCTACCGGGATGGATGCGTTGGCGCCATCGACGCACATCATGGCAGCGACATCCCGGCGTTCATCAAATCTCTGGAACGCATCCGTGATTGCGACGCGAAGTGGCTGCTGCCAAGTCACGGGCCGATCTTTGCCAAAGACAATGAGCTGCTGGAAAAAAGCATCGCGCGTCTTCGCACCTATCTGCACATGGCGGACTTCGGCACCTGCGCGATTGACTGGCCGTTGATGGACGAATGGGAGCAGGAAATCGCTGAAGGGCGCCTGCCACACGCCCAGTAGTGCTAGAAACGTGAAACCGCGGCGACCGCTGGCGGGTATTCATTTCCACACAGACGCAGCAAACGTCAAACGCCGGTCAATATTTGACCGTCGAAGGCGAATTGCGTAGAGTCGGAATTGAATGCCACCGGGCCGGGGAACCTGGAATGACCAGCGACACAACTTCCAACACAGGTTCTTCGAGATCAAGTCAGGCCGGAAATCCGTTTAGAACCGGCTCCGACATCCCAGCACAACCAGCAGAGATTATCGCTGAGGCTGTAGAAGCCGACGTGGATAGCCACGCTGCGGATGCCGTCCAGGTGGAAGATGCCACGGTGGTTGTTGAAGACGCTGAAATCGTCGTCAATCAACCGGCGCCGGTCCACGTTGAACGCAGCGCACCATCATCCGCGGTGCATTCTGTTGCTCTTTTTGCAGCACCGGCAGCCAGCGGCGCCGCCACGGTGGAAGCAGCGCCCGGCAGCGACGTCGCCGTTGTTGAATATGCGGATGAGGTGGAGCCGGAGCCGGGCTTTGAAGCCCAGCCCCGTACCGCTCTGGCGCCTTCTGTGGAGAACGATCCGGCGAGCGGTGATGCGGCGGATCATTCGCGACCCAAGACGCTGCCCTTCCGCATGTTGCACGCCCTGTGTTCTGCCTGCGAGTGGTGCTTTGGCGTCGTTTCGCTGGTGGGCATGCTGGCCGTGGTGGCGACCATCCCCGTGCTTCAGTTTATGACGCTTGGCTACCTGTTAGAGGTCAGCGGCCGCATTGCCCGCACGGGCAAGTTTACGCAGGGTTTCGTTGGTGTGCGCAAGGCTGCCCGCATCGGGTCGGTGGTGCTGGGCACCTGGCTGCTTCTTTTGCCGCTGCGGTTTGTCTCGGAAGCGTGGTACTCATCCAGCCTGATCGATAGCGATAGCGGCATCACCATCGGCTGGCGTGTTGCACAATTTGCGGCGACGATTCTGATCGTGGGCCATGTGATGATTGCGTGGTACTGCGGCGGCCGGTTACGCCACTTCTTCTGGCCCATCCTGGCCGGCCCGTTCCTGATGTTGTGGGGAACGCGGAAGGTGCTTTCGCTGATTCATCCGCCAGGGCAGCGGGAAAATATGCCGCTTGTTGAACGGTTCTGGGCGGATCTGGCAGGCGCCCAACCACTGGATAGCTGGTTCCCGCCCGCGATCATTCTTTCGAGCGTTGCCAGCGGACGGACGTTTTCACAGAGCCGCGATGCAGTCTGGGACTTTCTGGTGGAGATGCGACTGCCGTATTTCTTCTGGATGGGGCTGCGTGGCTTCTCAGTGGCGATGATCTGGTTGTTTATTCCGATGCTGATGGTGATGTCTTCCATCCTGCTCACGGGACCTGCTGCGGCGTTCTTTGGCATTCAGGGTTTTCTGCTGTTCTTTGTGGTGCTGTTCTTCCTGCCGTTTTTGCAGACGAACTTTGCCGCCGAAAACCGCTTCCTCGCAGGCCTGGATTTAGCCCGCGGGTTCTCGCTATTCCTCCGGGCGCCGCTGGCGTTCTGGCTGGCGCTGACCGTCCTGCTGCTGTCGGCGCTGCCGCTTTACCTGCTGAAGATTGAAGCAACGCCGCGCGAAGTGGCGTGGCTGCCGAGCATCTTCTTTGTGGTCTTCTGTCTGCCGGCGCGGTTCATCAATGGCTGGGCGGTAGGCAGAGCACTCAAACGTGAGAAGCCGCGATTCTTCCTGTCGTGGGGTGTCGCGTTTATGTTGGCGCTGCCGGTGGTGGGCTTCTATATTCTGATGGTGTACTTCTCGCAGTACACCTCGTGGTATGGAAGCTGGAGCTTGTTAGAACAGCACGCCTTTACATTGCCAGCGCCCCCAGCGATTGACTGGTAGAAGAAGCAGGCGCCGGTGCGAAGCGGTTACAGCCCAAGTTCCATGCGGGCGACAATCTGCGCCGCCAGGCGGTCGATGGCTTTCTGCTGGGCGGTCGAGATCGACTGGCCGCCTTCGGGGATGAAATTCGCGCGGTCCGATAGTGATATGCCCACGGGTGTCGACGTGTGCATCAGCGGTTCGCCAGCACGGCCTGTCCAGTTCACGTTGACGAACAGGCCCACTTCTAAGTTGCGCGGCACATCGTTGGCGTTCTCGGCCAGCACGTTTTTGGTCGTGTTGGTGATGCTGCCAGAGAGTGTGCTGTCGGCGTTGGCGGCGCCCACGACTTTATAGGGCGTGACTTTTTCGATCTGCTTAATGACAGCTTCGGTAAGTCGCTCTCCCAGACCGCGGCGGAAGCTGGACGAACGGAAAACCGGCACATGCACCGTCTGGATATCAGGCCGGAACAAACTTGCCGAACCGTAATGATATTGCCAGGAAGCACAGCCACCCGCCGCCAGCAGCAGCATGCAGCCGCACAACGCAGCCGCGGCTATGCGGGTCATCAACCCGCGAGGAAATACAGCTTGCTGGCAAGAAGTGTTCAAGGTTTGACTCTGACAGAAGATTCGTCGCGACAGTTACTAACGCTGCTTGTTGGCTGGCTCGATAGCGGCCATCTTTTCTTCTTCAGACTTGGGCAGCCATTCGGTGATCCAATCGAAGTAGTTCGAGGATTCCTGCGGCAGATGGGCGATCTGCGGCATCCGGGCACGTGCTTTTTCTGCGAATGGCGTATCGGCGTACTTCGTTAGAATCTGCTGATAATGGAACCGGGCGCCGCCGCCTTGCGAGCGATTCTCGTAGTACTGGGCCATTGCAAATTCGCGTTCCGCCTTCTTATACAGAATGGTCGCGTGCGCCTTGGCCAGCGCTTCGCGGTTCTGCTGAGCTTCGCGTGGGAACTGCTTCTTGATGCGTTTATGCAATTCCAGCGCCGCGTCGAGCGGATCGGCGGAGTACTTAGGTCCGTCGTACGTCAGAATCTTGGTCTGCATTCCTAGGAAGTGTGCGTTGAACTGATGTTCGCTCGCGGGGAATGTCTGCCGGAGATCGGTGTAAAAGTTGTCGGCCAGGATGTAATTCTTCGCCCGGAAATGAGCGTTGCCTGCGGCCAGCGTTGCATCATCGGCCAGCTTGCCGGTGGGATCATCCAGCCGGATCTTGTCGAAGATCCGTACAGCGCTGCCAAACGTGTCGCGCCACGGGCGTTTCTCATCGAAGGCGTTCACCGTGTAGAAGTCGGGCTGTTTATCGTGCAGTTTCAGCCAGTAGCTGGCGATCTCAAACCGCCGGGCTTCCGCCTGGTCCAGGTGTTTGCTGTTGGGGTATTTTTCGATCATCACTTCGTACTGATGATTGGCGTCGGCCAGTTCATCGGCAAAGAAGTGCGATTCCGCCGCCATGTAGATGGCGTCCTGTTCTAAAGCTGAGTCCGGCCATCTGCCGGCAGCGGCCAGGTAAGTTTCCGCTGCCTCATGGAACTTTGCCGAGCGTGCGGCGCCTTCGAGCTTGGCGGCTTCTTCGTAGATCTTTTCCGCCGATGCATACAGCTTGCGTGCGGCGTCGGTGCTGCGGCCGCGGCCGGTGGCGGACTTGTAGGTTTCAGAGAGATTGCCTGCGACGTTTTCGGGAGCCAGGTCACCGATGGTGAAGGTTTCGTCGTCGATGCCTTCGGGTTCGTCTTCGTAGTACGAAGCACGTGAAACGCCGCTGCGTTCCACAACATCGCCACGTGGGCGATCGTAGTTACGGGCGGCTGGCAAGGGATCGGTGGCGGCGGTCTGGGTGCTGGTTAACTGGCAGCCAGTGAAGCCGCTCAACAGCGCGCAGATTCCCGCGACGCAGACGATAGGGGTTGCCGTTTTCATAAGTTGCTTGACTTCCTTGTCATCCGGCACAGCCGGTCGTGCTTGATGTCGTGCTGCAGCACAATGCTTATCGGCATTTACGCGTAGGATCTACGCGATGTTTGTCTCTTCGTATCCGGCTCTAAAGTCGTAAAGTCTTGGTCGACGGCCTGTTAGCAGCGTAATGAAATGATTCATCACGCCCCGTAGTTCACCATGCACCGGCGCCAGCGGCGCGTTCTGCCAGGCATCATCGCTAGTGCGTGCAAACTGGCGCAGCACTTCAATAGCGTTGCTGGTGACACTAACAATCTGCTTCTGGCCCTCGCGGCATTTATGGCACAGCAGCCCACCGGCAGCCTGTCCAAACAGCACGCGATTGTTCTCCGGTTTGATGTCTCCACCGCATGCTGCGCAGGCTTCCAGGGAAGGAAGGTGCCCCAGCAGGCGTAAAGCCGTTAATTCAAAACGCAACGTAACCCGCGATGGTTCGCCCCCGGCGTCAAGATTCTGCAAAGCCGCATCCGCAGCTTCGTACAGTTCCACCACCGGGGCCCCATTGTCGGTTAACTCATTTAACAACTCTGCGACGTAATAGCCTGCATACAGACGAGTCAGGCTGGTCGACGCCGCGCGGAACCTTCGTTCTAACTTGGCTTCCGTCAGCAGATCGAGTACATCGGACGATTTGTTGATGAACACTATGCGAACCACGGCGAGCAGGTCAATAGCAGACTCGAACGCACTTTTGGGCCGCCGGGCGCCTTTTGCCAGAGCGCTTATTTTGCCGAAATCACGGGTGAAAAGTGTGACCACGCAACTGGTTTCACTGAACTCTACAACCCGCAGCACGATGGCGTCGGTTTTCTCAGTTGCCATGTTTCCTGACCTTGTTCATGATCCGCTGCCCGCGCTCTGGCAGAGTTGTAGCGGCAGCAACGATTCGCCGGAAGATGCGGTGTAATGGTTGTGCAACATGTGCTTTTAACGGCAATGAGGGTGCAATTGGCCGGTGAGCCGTGCGATTTTGTTTGCGGAAACCGGTTTCTCCCACGTATAATACACCTGGGGTGTGACAACAAAGGTCTGGAGCCGGTATGAATTTGCGAAGCTTCTATCTACCGCTGGCGCTGAGTGCATGGATGGGCGTGTTCTGCTGCGAGGTTGCGCAGGCTGATACGTTTTTTCTTGCCTCTGGCGGGAAGATCGAAGGCCGGCTGGCAAACCCCACTGAATCACCCCGCACCAGTTATGTAGTGCACATCGACGCCGGCGGCGAAATCACTCTGCCTGCTGCCGCGGTGAAGCGACTGGAACAGAAATCTGCGGAACGCATTCAGTACGAAAAGATGCGACCCGCCATGAGCGACACGCTGGAAGACCATTGGAAGATGGCGGAGTGGTGCCGCGAAAACGGGCTGAAGGAAGAACGCACCGACCATCTTGAAAGCGTCCTCCGGCACGATTCAGATTTTGAGAAAGCCCGTCACGGCCTTGGCTACAGCCGGGTGAACGGCCGTTGGGTGATTATGGAAGAGTACAACATCGCCCAGGGCTTGGTGCGGCATCGTGGCGGCTGGTGGATGCCGCAGGATGTGGCCATTGCTCAGAACGCCCAGAACTTCAAAGAACGCACCGGCGAGTGGCGCAAGAAGCTGAAAGTATGGCGTGGCTGGTTCGGCGGAAAACGCAGCGCCGAAGCGGTGCAGCATTTCCGCGATCTGCGCGATCCCTTGGCTGCGGGTCCGCTTGGCGAACTGCTGGAAAAAGAAACGTCGCGCGAAGTGAAGACGATGTTCATGGAAATACTTAGCCGGTTGGGCGGACATGCCGCTTCCACGGCGCTGGTGAAACAGGCAATCGAAGATAACGACGATATTGTCCGGGACCGCGCACTGGATCAGTTGTCTGCTAAAGAATGGCCTGGCGTGCGAGGCGTCCTCCGGCGCGCACTGGAACACGAGGATCCAATACGCATCAATCGTGCTGCGATAGCCCTCGGCCGTCTGAAAGATACCGATGCGATTCCGCAATTGATCGACGCGCTGACTTCGACCAAAAAAGTGGTCATCAAAAAGGGTGGCGGCGGTGGTTTAGGGCAGATCGGCGCCGGCTTCGGAAACGGCGGCAGCGGTGGGATTTCGGCAGGTAGCAAACCCGTTGTGCTGCAAGGTGAAGTGCCCAACGAAAGCGTCCTCAACGCGCTGCGTCATCTTACCCGCGCCGATTTCGGCTACAGCCGTGAACGCTGGAACGACTGGTACACCCAGGTTAGCACGCCGAAGAACGTAGACCTGCGCCGTCGCGATTAGACAAGTCTGGCGGTCTGCTTCTTTCTAATTTAATGCGGTCGTATCTCTGCGATCGTGGTGTGGCATCTGCCAGTACATTACATTGGTGGGTTGTTGAAAATTATGTCTATTGCTTCGAGAGAAACTATGCGACTTGCACTGACAGCCTTTGCTCTGTGGCTGATTCCCACCCTCTGTCATGTGGCAGGCGCGGCGGAACGGCCGAACATTCTGTTTGCGTTTGCCGACGACTGGGGCCGCCATGCCAGCATCTATGCCAAGATCGACGGCGCTGGCACGGAGAACGATGTCGTTAAGACGCCTAACTTCGACAAATTAGCAGGCGAAGGCGTACTGTTCCGCAACGCATTTGTGAATGCACCTTCATGCACGCCCTGTCGCAGTTCGATCCTCTCCGGGCGGCACTTCTGGCAGACGAATACCGGGGCTATTTTGCAGGGCGCCGTCTGGGATAGCAGCATTCCTGCATGGCCATTGCTGTTGCAGAAAAATGGCTACCACATCGGTTACACCTACAAGGTCTGGTCGCCCGGCACGCCGCGTGATGCTCCATATGGTCAGAGGGCCAACGCGTTTACCGCCGCTGGCTCGCGGTTCAACGGTTTTTCGCAGAATGTGACGCGGATGGTGAACGGTGGTAAGCCGCTGGCTGACAGTAAGCAGGTGCTACTGGACCAGGTGCGGCAGAACTTCCGCCAGATGCTTGCCAAGAAAGGCGACAAACCTTTTGCCTACTGGTTCGGTCCGACCAATGTGCACCGCAAGTGGATTAAGGGTTCCGGCAAAGCTTTGTGGGGGATTGATCCGGCAACGCTGAAGGGCAAGCTGCCGCCGTTTCTGCCCGATGTGCCGGCGGTACGTCAGGACTTTGCAGACTACCTTGGCGAAGTGCAGGCCTTCGATGCGGCGCTGGGCGTGATCGTGGATGAACTGAAGAAGAGCGGCGAATACGAGAACACCATCATTGCGGTTTCTGGCGATCACGGCCCGGCAGGATTCCCGCATGGCAAATGCAACCTGTACGACTTTGGTGTGCGGGTTTCGCTTTCCATCTCCGGCCCCGGTATTCCTGGGAACCGTGTTGTGGACGACTTCACTTCGCTGCCCGACCTGGCGCCAACCTTCCTGGCTGCGGGAAAGACAGACCTGCCCGAAGGCATGTCTGCGAAGACACTCTGGCCAACGCTCAAATCGGAGAAACAGGGGCTTGTTGATTCATCACGCACGCAGGTCTACACCGGCCGCGAACGTCATGTGGGCAGAGCACGCGCGGGCTGGCTGCCTTATCCGCAGCGGGCAATCCGTACGAAGGACTTTCTGTTCGTAACCAACTTCCGTCCTGACCGTTACCCGTTGGGCGATCCGTATCAGTTGGGCACCGACAGCGAACCGAACGTGCAGACGCTGGAAAACAACACATTCGCCACGCTTCCCGATGAAGACGCTGGACCGACCAAAGCCTGGCTGGTCACCAACCGCAAAGATCCGCAGGTGAAACCTTTCTTTGATCACGCTTACGGCAAACGCCCGCGTGAAGAACTGTTTGATCTTAAGAAAGATCCGCACCAGATGAAGAACGTGGCTGCCGATCCTGCGTACGCCGCCACGGTGCAGCAGTTGCGCTCGCGGCTGATGACGGAACTGAAAAGCACCAATGATCCGCGGCTGGTCAACCAAGGTGAATTCTTTGAAACACCGCCGATGGCCGGCCCCATCAAATAGCCGGTGTTAATCTGTGGCTGCGGCGAAACGCACGCAGTAGATCTGTGGTAGATGCGGCGAGACAATCTCCCAGCTCTCGCCGCCATCTTCGCTGATCCATAAGGCGCCGGTCGAGGAACCCATCGCCAGCCGTTGCCCGCTGGCGTCAACGTCCAGTGCATGGCGGAAGACGATGTCATACGCTTTTTCTTCTGGCAGCCCTTTCGATAGCGGTTCGAAAGTTTTTCCTCCATCGGTGGTCCGCGTGACCAGCAGTTGCCCATCGACCGGAATCCGGCATTCGTCTTTCACACCGGGCACAAACCACGCCGTGTTGGGGTCTGCGGGATGTACTGCGACGGCGAAGCCGAAGCCGGAGGGGGAAATGTTTTCAATCTCCTGCCACGACCGGCAGTTGTCGCGCGAGACAAATACCCCGTTGTGATGCTGCACCCAGAAGGTGTCCGGCGCGTCTCGGCACTGTGTTAAACGGTGCGGATCCTGAATCACCGGGTCAAACGCGCGATCGGGCGGCATGTATTCGGCCCGCATCCCTTCTGCGTAGCAGTTCCAGGTGGCTCCGCCGTCCTGTGTCTGCCAGACGCCGCCGCAGCTTACGGCAATGCTGACATGCTGGCTGTTGCGGGGATCGACACAGACAGAATGAACACCCGGCTCGTCTTTGCCGCCGCCAAACCAGTGCAGCCTGTCTTCCTGGTCCCAGAGGCTTTCCACCAGTTGCCACGATTCGGCGCCGTTGTCACTGCGAAACAGACCGCCGGGAATGGTTCCCGCCCACAATACGCCCGGCTGATTGGGGCCGCCTGCTTCCAGCGACCAGATCTCCTTGAGTGAAGCAGGCTTCGTTTTGGGCGCGGCTTCATCATCGTCCTCGCCCGGAAACATGCCCACCTGGGCGCCCTCCGGGTACTTGGGCACAGACACTTCCCGCCACGACTTGCCCGGCTCCTTCTTATGGCACTTCACACCAAAGTGCCCCAACGCAAGTGCGGCGTACAGCACGCCGTCGCGCGGGTCATGCAGCAGCATGTTGACGTTATCGCCTTGAAAGTCAAAGCTGTCGACGGTCCAGCCACCGGCGCCACGCTTCAGGGTGAACAGCCCCTTACGGGTCCCCAAATACAACGTATCTGACATCGCGTTCCCCTCAAGTTTGCGTGATCAACCGTCGTTCATTCGTCTTACTTCTGACTGGCAAAATTGGCCGCGTGAAAATTCATGATCTCCACACCTTTTTTGCTGTATATCTCACGTGCGCTGTGCTTGGCGCCTTCGACAATTAACCGCTCGTAGCTGATATCGAGATCGTCGAGATACTTCATGTAGGCCAGGTTGTTCTCGTAGTTGAAGCCTTTGGTTCCAACAAAAATAAGAATGTTCAGCTTGGGGGCGTCTTTCGTGGCGGCGTACTTCTTCGCCAGATCGTAGGTGTTATATCCCTCAGCGAAGATCAGGTTCGGGTTCTCTTTGCCGCCCTCTTCAGATATCCGCTTTTCGGTGGCGTATCCGCCGCCACCGGGCGCACATGAACAGAACAGGTGCGAATGCTTGAACATGATCCGCGCGGTGCCGCGGCCGCCCTGCGAGAAGCCTTCCAGCCCGCGGCCCTGGCGCGTGGCGATGGTGCGATAGGTGGCGTCGATATGCGGGATCAGTTCCTGGATGAAAACATCTTCACCCATCGATTTCTTCGGGGGATAGTTATAGTGGCTCACCGCGCCGCCGTTGACGAAGACATAAATGGCGGGCGGAACCTTGCCGCTGCTGACGGCGGCGTGAATATCTTTGGCTAACGCGACGCTTTTAATTTCTGAACCGGGCCGCCCACCGTGCAGGTAGTACACTACGGGGAAACGCTGCTGGGAATTCTTCGACGCTGCATACTGTGGCGGCAGGTAGATGCAGTAGCCCACCTTCACCTTCATCGAAGGGCTGACAAACGTGTGGTGCTGCACACCTTCGGGCGTCTTCGCGGCGGGCAGCGGATTCACCCATTTGAAGGGCGGCGCCGGGCGTTTCTTCTTTTGCGCAGGCTTGGCGGGCTGGGTCTGCGGCTGTGCACTGGTTGGCGTGAACGTGGCTGCCAACAGAAAGGTAGCCAGCAACATGATGAAGGTTGAACGCATGGGCGATACTCCTGCGAGTGGGTGAATCAAAGACTACGGTGTGAAGTCATCGGAGGTGGAAAGCTTACAGGCGAACTCTGCCAGCAGATTCGCCGCCGCGTCGATATCTTCCAGGTCCACCGTTTCCACGCCGCTATGCATGTAACGCAGCGGCAGCCCGACCAGACCCGTTGCCACGCCGCCGCGGTTAAGCTGCAAAGCATTGGCGTCGTTAGGAACGGCGCGGCCGAGGGCGGCGATCTGATGGTTGATGTTGCTTGCCGTGGCGAGGTCGAACAGCCTCGCGGTTACGCCGTGATTCATATTCGGACCCCGGAAGATCACCGGGCCGCTGCCTAGTTTCACTTCGCCACGGTCCCGCTTGTCAATGTCCGGGCAGTCGGTTGAATGACAGACATCCACGGCGATCCCAACATGCGGGTCGATGCTAAACGCGCTGGTGCGGGCGCCGCGCAGGCCGATTTCCTCCTGCACGGTAGAGACGGCGTACACGCTGCAATCGACGCCGCGCTCGGCCGCTCTACGCACCGCTTCGATCACGACCCACAGCCCTGTTTTGTCGTCCATCGAAGGCGCATTAGCGCGGTTGCCACGCATGTGGCGGATGCCAAGTTCCAGAGTGACGCTATCGCCCACCCGCACCACACTGGCCGCGTCTTCACGGTCGGTGGCGCCGATGTCGATCCAGAGGTCTTTGATCTCAGGCACCTGCTTGCGTTCTTCCGTGCTTTGCAGATGAATCGCCTTGCGCGACATCACGCCGGGCACGGCGCCGCTTTCCGTCCAGATAACCACCCGCTGCCCGACCAGTTGCTGCGGGTCCCAGCCACCGATGGCCTGGCAGTAAATCAGGCCGCTCTCGTCAATCTGGGTGACCAGCAGCCCGATCTGATCGCAGTGCCCGGCGTACATCAGCCGAATGGGGGCGCCGGGATTGACGCACATGGCCACACTGCCATGGGCATCGGTCTTGATCTCGTCCGCAAAACCGGCGGCGTAGTCGCGGACAACCTGCTGGATAGCGCTTTCGTAGCCAGAGGGCGAGGGTGTTTCGAGCAGCTTCTTAAGAAATTCAAACGACGTTGTTTCAAGCATGAGCGGTCTGCCGGGCGGTATCCAAGGTTTGGGAAATCGTCTACTATACCGGGCGTTCATAACAGGTTACGAAGCCCCTGGCCTGCGGCCCTTCATCGGCTGGGCGATGGCGGTCTAGGGTCATCGTAGCGTAGGTTTCGCACACCGCAACAAGGCGGCGACTCTTAATCAACACAGTTGGATCATGCAGAAATCGAAGGTTGCCCTTGTCGGCATGGGAACAGTTGGTTCAGGCGTTGCCCGTTTGTTGCTGGATCATGGCGATCGTACGGCGCGGCACGCTGGACATACATTATGGCTTGAGAAAGCCGTCGTACGCGACCTGAAGAAAGCACGCGCGGCCGATATCCCAGAAGGCGTTCTTTCGGATGATCTTACGTCCATCACCAGCGACCCGGAAATTCAAGTCGTCGCCCAGCTGATCGGCGGTCTGGAACCGGCCCGCACGATCATGATCCAGTTGATGGAAAGCGGCAAAGATATTGTCACGGCCAACAAGGCGCTGCTGGCGGAACACGGTCCGGAACTGTTCGACCGGGCGCGGGAACTGGGCCGGTCGATCGCGTTTGAGGCATCGGTGGCGGGTGGAATTCCGATCATCGCCAACATCAGCCAGTGCCTTTCCGCCAACCAGATTACTTCGCTCCGCGGCATCTTGAACGGCACTAGCAATTTCATCGTCTCGCAGATGGAAGAGCAGAACGCAAGTTACGACGACGCCGTTGCCGAAGCGCAGCGGCTGGGCTATGCCGAGGCTGATCCGACGATGGATGTGGACGGCACCGATGCCGCCCAGAAGCTTGCCATCCTGGCGCATCTTGCCTTTGGCGCCCGCGTGCACTGGGCGGATATTCCGCGGGTGGGTATCGATTCTTTGCAGCGTGCGGACATCAAATACGCGGCGCAGCTTGGCTACCGTGTGAAGCTGCTGGCAGTTGCGCGGCTGCTGGAAGAAGGTCTGGAGCTGCATGTTTCGCCAACCCTGGTCCGTGTGGGTACACCGCTGGCCGAAGTCCGGCAGGCGTATAACGCCGTAAGTGTCGTTGGCGATGCGGTTGGCAAAGTGTTCTTTCATGGTCTTGGCGCCGGCCAGATGCCGACGGCGTCGGCCGTTGTTGCGGATATGATTGACACGGCTGTGGGCCGCACCCACTTGACGTTCCGCACGCTTGAACTGTGGTCGAAGGAAGAGGCACGCGTTCAGCCGTGCGACCATAGCAAAGTCACCAGCCGGTTCTACTTCCGCTTTGTGGTGGATGACGAACCCGGCGTGATGGCGCAGATCGCCAGTCGCCTTGGCGCCAATGGCATCTCTATTGCCTCCGTCATTCAGCACGAACCTGCCGCAGGTAGCGACCAGACGCTGGCGCCGCTGGTGATCATGACGCATTCGGCGCCGGAAGGTGCTGCCGCGACCGCGTTGACGGAAATTGACCAATTGCCCTGTGTTCATTCTGGCAGCGTCCGCATGCGAGTGTTGGATTAAGGCGTCTGTTAGACCTAACGGAAGAAGACAGTTGTTATGAAATACGCCATCATCATTCCCGACGGTTGTGCGGACGAACCCCAGGATGCGCTCGGCGGGCTCACGCCGTTACAGGCGGCCAAACTGCCTGCGATGGATGAAATTGCTGCGTCTGGCGTCGTCGGCCGCGCGAACAATGTGCCGCCACATCTTCCCGCTGGTTCCGCCGTCGCCAACATGAGCCTACTGGGCTACGACCCGGAAGAAAACTTCACCGGCCGGGCGCCGCTTGAAGCCGCCGCCCAGGGGATTGAACTGGGGCCTGAAGACTGGGCGATCCGCTGTAATCTGGTCACGGTGCAAGACCAGACCATGCTCGACTTCACCGCGGATCACATCTCGACCGCGGAAGCCAAAGAACTGCTGGCATCCGCGCAAGAGCAATTGGGAAGCGACATGCTTCAGTTTGTTCCCGGCGTCAGCTACCGCAATCTGCTGCTCTACCGTGGCGCCGGAGAAGCTCCGCCATTTTCAGCAGAAACCCGCAGCACGCCGCCGCACGATCTGACGGATAAGCCCGTGGTGGATGACTATCCACGCGGCGAAGGCAGCGATCTGCTGACGCGGTTGATGTCGCAAAGTGTGGAGATCTTTGCCGATCACCCGGTGAACAAAGCACGCATCGCCGCCGGCAAACTGCCCGCCACCAACATCTGGCTGTGGGGCATCGGCCGCACGCCGCAGCTCGAAGCTTTCCAGCAGCGTTACGGACGTAGTGGAAAGATGATTACGGCGGTTGACCTGCTGCGTGGCATCGCGTCGCTGATTGGCTGGGACCGCATCGAGGCGCCCGGCGCGACGGGGTATACGGATACAGACTACGCGTCAAAGGGGCGGTGTGCGATTGAAGCTTTGCCTTCCACCGACATCATCTGCGTGCACGTGGAGGCGCCGGACGAAGCCTCGCACGAAGGCGACGTGGCGGGGAAGATCAAGGCTTTAGAAAACATCGATCAGCACATCGTCGCGCCGCTACATGCCGCACTGAAAGAGCAGGGCGAGTATCGCATTCTGGTCAGCCCCGATCACCCAACGCCCGTCCGCACCCGCACGCATAGCCACGGCCACGTGCCGTTTGCCATTGCCGGCAGCAATGTTGCAGCGGACGGCAACACGACGTACGACGACATCACCGCAGGGAACTCGTCGTTGGACTTCCCCGCAGGCTGGAAACTGATGGACTATTTCCTGAATCAGTAGCCGCTGACCTGGCTACAATTGTTTCGCAGCGTTCTTTACAACCACCCGCTTTACGCATCGTTACCCATGTCGATTATTGTGCAGAAATTTGGCGGCACCAGCGTCGCCGATAGCGAGAAGATTCTGGCAGCCGCCCGCAAGGCGATCCGCGCCCAGCAGCAAGGCCATCAGGTGGTGATGGTTGTTTCGGCGATGGGCAAAAACACAGACATGCTCTGCAGCCTTGCCGCCGAAATCAACGAGAATCCCGCCGCACGCGAAATGGATATGCTGCTCTCGACTGGTGAGCAGGTGAGTGTCGCGCTGATGGCGATGGCGGTGAACGCGCTTGGCCATAAGGCCGTCAGCCTGACGGGTGGTCAGATTGGTATTAAGACCGATAGCACGCACACCAAGGCGCGCATTAAGTCTATCTCCACCGATCGCATGCGGCGTCTGCTGGACGAAGGTAACATTGTCATCGCCGCTGGTTTTCAGGGGATTGACGACGATTTCAACATCACCACGCTGGGCCGTGGCGGCAGCGATACGACCGCCGTCTCGCTGGCCGCGGTGCTGCGGGCGGATGCTTGCGAAATCTATACCGACGTAGACGGTGTTTACACCACGGACCCGCGGCAACTGCCCGAAGCCAGACGCATGTCGCAGGTTAGCTACGATGAGATGCTGGAACTGGCAAGCCTGGGCGCCGGCGTGATGCATAGCCGCTCCATCGAGTTCGCCAAGAAGTTCAATGTGCCCATTCATGTGCGGCACTCCGGCCTGGCGGATGCCACGGGCACCTTCATCGTGGCCGATCCAGAATCTCCCGGTCAGGCTGTAAGCGGCGCCGCCGTCACCAAAGATGAAGCCCGCGTTACGGTCAGCGGCGTGAAAGATATGCCCGGCACCAGCCTGGAGATCTTCTCCCGCATTGCCGCGCGGAACATCACCGTCGATATGATCGTGCAGAACGTGGCTGCGGGCGGCCTGGCCGATGTTGCCTTCACCGTGCCGCGCGAAGAACTGGCCGTGACGCTGAATGCCGTGAACGAGGCTGCAGCAAGGCTTGGCAATCCGCGGGTCACGTACAGCGATACCGTGTCGAAGGTTTCCGCGGTTGGTCTGGGCATGGCCAATCAGACGGGTGTGGCCAACAAGATGTTCCACGCACTGGCCGACGCCGGTGTGAACATTCAGATGATTACCACTTCTGAAATTAAAATCTCGGTGCTGGTTGACCGGCAGGAATCACTGACCGCTCTCCGCGCGGTGCATCAGACCTTCAACCTGCACGAAGAACCAGAACACCAGCCAGCACCGGCGGAAACGCCTAAGCCTACCGGCGCTGAGGATGTTGATGTCGTGGACGTGGTTTCACGCTTGCACGGCGTTGATATGGAAGAACTGGTCATCGACGGCATTACGCTGGACCAGAGTCAGGCCAGCGTCACCATGCACGATGTGCCCAACCAGTCAGGCGTGGCGGCCCGCGTGTTTGATGAAGTGGCCGCGGCTGGCATCTTTGTGGACATGATCGTGCAAAGCTTCGGCGGTAACGACACGGTGCGAATTACCTTCACCGTGCCTGCCGGTAAAGTTCAGAAGTGCGTTGAAGTGGCGAAACGGCTGAGTGAGTCGCTGGGCAGCGGCACGGTCAGCAGCGAAGCGTCTATCGCCAAGCTTTCGGTCTCCGGCATCGGGCTGCGAAGTCATACCGGCGTGGCCATCCGGCTGTTTAAGGCGCTGGCTGAAGCCGATATTAACGTGGCGATGATCAACACCAGTGAAGTGCAGGTGAATGTCGTAGTGCAGCCACAACATGGCGAGCAGGCATTGCAGTGCTTGCAGAGTGCATTCCAGGATGTGATACGCTAAACCGCAATTGCTCTCGACGCATGCAGCGGCGCCTGCTATTTTCCGCATGACGCTCCGCTTTTTCGCGGAATTTTCAGGAGTATCTACCCGCAGATAGCGACGTGTTCATGGAGGAACACATCATGTCGAAATTCGCTCCACAGACGGCTTGCGCCCACTGGTTCAGAAACAACCGCCTTGTCAAAACGGTTTTAACCTGGACCGTATCCGCCGTAATCCTTGGGCTGCCTAGTGTGCAGGCAAACGCGGAGAAACGGGAACTTCGCCCGCCGCTATTTAAAGACGTTAAACCGGGCATTGCTACGTCTGCCGATGTGGTCAAGCTGCTGGGCAAACCGGCTGGCGATACCGACCGCGATGGCCGCCGAATTCTGCAATACGCCGTTAAGCCGTTCCCGGTGATCTATATTGATATCCGTGAAGACAAAGTCGCGTCTATCGTGCTGCAACTTGCTGCCCCGGCGCCGGTTGCCATTCTGGCGCGCGATCTGGGCCTAAAAGAGACGCCGCCTGCGACCGTCCGCGATAACTCTGGCGCCGCGCTGGGCATCGTTTACCCCGAACGCGGCGTGACGTTCAGTTTTACGCACGGCGAAGATGAAAAGAAGGTCACGCACATCATCTTAGAGCCGCTGCAGGCGGAACCCTTCCTGATCCGTGCAGAGCATCACCTCGTTGACGAGTTGCAGAACCGTCTGGACGATCTGGAACAAGCTGAAAAGTTCAGCAAACCTACGGCGCGCGCTCATGCGATTCGCGCTGAAGTGCTGCTCAAGGCGGGGCAACCCAATAAGGCGCTGCAGGCCATTGCCAAAGCGACCGGCATGGATGCCCGCGATCCCTTGCATCAACTGTTGCACGCGAAACTGCGGTACATTGCCGGAGACATTGCCACCGCCAAACAGCAGACGCAGCTGATTGCCGATGATGGGAACGTGCCGGGAGAGATCCGGGCGCGGGCGGAATGTCAACTGGGTGATTTCTTCGCCACACCCGGCGAAGGCAAATTCAAACTGGCCATGCAGCACCATCGCAAAGCGATTGAATACGCCGGCCCGCTGGCGGACAGCAAAAGCGTGTTCGTCCGCCGCGCGGCCAAAGCGGTGCTTGCCGATGCACACCTCGCCGTGGCGCGGGATATCGGTCTAGGTCACTGGCGTGAGAAGCCAGCTTCGGCAAAGCGTTGGCAGTCGGTGGGTGAAGCGGTTGTCAATAATTTGATCCGCACTGAAGACGTATCGCTTCTGACCCGTGTTATCGCCCATCGTACAACGCTTGAATCGTATGCTGGCATGCAGGGGGCCGTATCGCCCGATGAATCTGCGGAGAAGGTGATGCAGGACGGCGCCGCATTGCTGAAAGCCTCGAAAGATCAGCTGTTCACGGCGGCCGTGCACTGGGAGATGGGTGTCGCTCTGTTTCATGCCGCCCAGATTCAGCGTCAGCGTGGGAAGACCTCGAAGGTAAACCATTACTTCACGGAATCAATCACCCATCTGGAAGA
Organism: Pirellulaceae bacterium; assembly: GCA_965233625.1. Classification (GTDB taxonomy): domain Bacteria; phylum Planctomycetota; class Planctomycetia; order Pirellulales; family Pirellulaceae. The sequence goes on along the minus strand of OZ247499.1, from coordinate 2,462,072 downwards.
AGCGGCCAAGACACGCGAGGCGTCGCCAGAGGATAATTACCTCTTGGGGCAGCTGTACTTCCTGGGTGGCTCTATGCATGCGATCGAAAAGGGCGATCACGCTACCGCGGTCGCCTGGTTCGACAAGTCGAAGACGTTCTTTGAAAAGTCCGTGCAGGTCAAACAGGGTGAAGCCGCCTTGCACGGCGAACGCTTCGTCAGCATGGGCGTTTCGTACTGGGAAACCGGCGCCCATAAGCAAGCTGTTGAAGTAACCCGGCATGGTGTTTCGCTGCTGCAATCCGCCGTCGATCAAGGCGCCGTCCATAAGAAGGCGCTGGCGATTCCGTTCGGCAACCTGTCCAACATGAACGGTAAACTCGGCCGCGAAGAAGAAGCCAAACGCTTCGCCAAACAGGCTGAGTACCTGGAAAAGCTCGAACGCTAACGAGCCTACAATGAAGAGCGTTAGGGCTTTTCGTTGAGTAACAGACTGAGTCTTTTCACAACGTCGCGGCTGGAAGGTTCCGCCGCGATGTTGACGTTTTCCGCCGCGTCTTTATCGCGGTCGTAGAGCATCTTTTCGCCGTTGTTGAATTCCGCGTAGTTGTAACGCGGTGTAATGACGGCGCGTGCCGGGCCGAACCGGGAGTAGGCGGCGGGTTTCCATTCTTGGGACGGGTCTGCCAGCAGCGGTTTGAAGCTTTTTCCGGCCAGCTTCGCTTCACCAGCAGAGACACCTGCCAGGTCGCAGAGGGTGGGGAAGATGTCGACGAATTCGACGAGCCGGCTGGAACGCTGCTGCGTTTTAAATCCGGGCGCCGACACGATCAGCGGAGCGTTTGTTGATAGGTGCATGACGTTATGCTTGCCCCAGAAATCGTGCTCGCCCAGATGCCAACCATGATCACCCCACAAAATCACAATGGTGTTTTCGCGTAGCTGAAGCTCATCCAGCGCGTGCAGCACTTTGCCAATCTGGGCGTCGATGTAACTGACGCAGGCATAGTAGCCGTGCCGGCAACTGCGGTGCCACTGGTCGCTGTTGAAGGTGATGTTGCGGTTGTGATAGCTGTGAACCTCTCCAGAACCACGCAGTGCCTGCGGAGCGTTCAACGGCCTCTTGCGGTTCTTAGCTAATTCAATGGATTGTGGATCGTATAGATCCCAGTACTTCTTGGGTGCGTAGAATGGCAGATGGGGTTTAAGGAAACCGCACGCCAGGAAGAACGGTTTGTCCTGCCGGGTCATCCGTTTTAGGTCGGCGATGGTTTTCTGGGCGATCTGCCCGTCCGGGTAAGCGTTGTCAGCCACATCGGGCGCCTCGAAAACGGGGCCGCGGTTTTTTGTACCGCCCTGCATTTTTTTCGACGCCGGATCGATGGGCGTGGCGCCGCCGATGGAGGGTCGCCAGGGCTTCTCGCTCCAGCTGCGGTCGGCTGTGTCGTTGCTGTGATGAAAGATCTTGCCGTTGGCGATGCAGTGGTAGCCTTGGGTGCGGAACACCTGCGGCAGCGTGACGGCGCCGGGTGCATCTTTGCTGGCGTAGGTCTTGTAATTCAGAAAGCGTCTGGGCGTCGGCCGCAGTCCGGTTAACAGGCTCGCTCGAGAAGCGCCGCAGACCGCAACCTGGCAGTAGGCTCGTTCAAACACGGTGCCGGCCGCCGCAAGCTTGTCGATATGGGGCGTCTTAATGTGGGGCGTGTTGTAGCAGCCCAATTCGGGTCGCAAATCATCGACGGCAATGAACAGCACATTGGGGCGGGACGCGCGTTCCGCGGTATGTGCCTGCTGTGGACCGCAGGAAAGAAGAAGGAAGGTTAACGCCAGCGGCAAAATCCAGCGGGCTACGGCGTATCGGTGGTGGGGTTTGAAGTGGTTCATTCCGCTACTCTACACCAACGCTCTACGGACCTTACGGTGGTTACAGTGTTTTTCTGAACTCAGTGCGGATGAGTGATTCTTTGCGCACTTGTTTTTGGGGCACTTGCAGGATAGTTATTGCTGGCGTCGCGCGGTAGCTTACGGGCGGAATCTGCTAAGAACTCACGCAAGGAACCTGATTGATGACCGTCAGCACGCCACGCAGTCCGGAGTTGATGTCTCAAAGTGACACCGCTCTGCTTGTTGTTGATATGCAGACGAAGTTGCTGCCGGTGATTCCTGGCGCGGCGAGGATTGTCTGGAATACGCGGCGGCTGATCGAAGGCGCCCGCCTGACGGGTGTTTTCACCGCCGCCAGTGAGCAGTATCCCAAGGGGCTAGGCGCGACGACGCCGGAGCTGGCAGCGTTGCTGGGCGATATCCCGGAGAAAACGCTGTTCAGTTGTCGTGGCTGCGACGGGCTGTTTGAGCAGTTCCGGGCAAAAGGGATTCACAAGGTGCTGCTGGCAGGTATTGAGGCGCACGTCTGTGTCCAGCAGACCGCTTTCGATCTGTTTTCTGCGGGATTTCAGGTGTATCTGGCGGTCGACGCCTGCGATTCGCGTTTTGAGCAAGATCGCGAAATTGCTTTCCGGCGTATGGATTCCGCAGGCGCCACGCTGACCACCACCGAGGCCGCGCTCTTTGAATGGTGCCAAGATTCACGCGCCAGTAGCTTCAAGCAGATCAGCGCCCTGGTGCGTGAGACGCCGCCACAAGCCGGATGACCCGTTCTCATGGCAGCTCTCGCAACGCCGGCAAGCTGGCATTACAACGGGCGTATGGTTGCAGTTGAGGGGCAGTCTGATAGGATAATCCCCTGGAGCCGGCCACCCCGGCAGGCTCTATTTACTAGTTCAAAACAACAGTGTCTGAAGCATCTGAAATCGATTGCGGATAGGCCGGTTGAACTGTGTAGCACAGATCATTTCACTCTGGACAGAGCGTTGTAGACAATTCTGTTTGCACGCTGGAAGGTTCAGGCGCCGTCCATTTGGCGGTTTCCGCAGGCCTTCCGATGTAGATACTATGACTCCATTCCTTCTGGCATTACAGATCGTTCTACTTGTAGCTGGCGGAGATTGCGCCAGCGGAAGTGCCGGTCCAACGGTTAAGCCAGCCAGCCCCGCTGAGAAACACCGGGCGGGTGAGGAACTGGAATCACTGACACCCATTGCCGTACATCCATCGAACCAGGATTTAGAACATTCCGCCGAACCTGGACTGACAACCCGCAGTCTGCTGCCATGCAGACAATTGCTGAACGTGCCTGGCCCCGCCGCCAGTTATCTGTTGCAGCAAAACGGGGAAGCAGACCGGCGCATTGAATCTCAGGTGTTTGCGCCCTCAGATTCCCGGGCGGCCGTTATGACGCATTGAAATGACAAAGCCCGCGGAATATTGCCGCGGAACGAAGTGCACAGTTCTCTCGCCTAGCGAATCAGCGCCTGCTCCTTGGCAGCGTTGAATTGCTTCATGCTGCTGCAGATATACGAGGGACTGTTCTGTGCCAAACGAAGTTGTCATTGCCATTGTGGTGACGGCCATCATTACGGCCATCACCGCGATTGTCTCTTTGAAACTGCTGGACCGCTTGCGCAAGAAAGATGCGGAGTCGGAAGCCCGCGTTATTCTGGATAAGGCTGAAAACGACGCCACCAACCGTCTGAAAGAGGCGGACCTGGAAATTAAAGAACGCGCGCTGATTCAAAAAACGGCAGCCGAAAAAGAACTCAGCAAAGAACGCGACGAATTGCGCGAACGGGAACGGAAGCTCGATAAGCGTCATCAGATGCTCGAAAACAAAGAGGACGACTTACGCAAACAGGAACGGCAGGTCGAACTTACGCAGCGCCGACTGGCGGATCAGCTAAGCGAAACATCTGAAAAGAGTCAGCAGTTTGATTCGCTGATTGAGCAACAGCGTCACAAGCTGCACGAGGTTAGCGGTCTTAGTCCTGAACAAGCCAAAACGAAGCTGCTGGAAGCGCTGGACGAAGAGCTTTCGCAGGAAACCGGCGCCCTCATCATCAAGCATGAGAAACGCATTGCCGAGACGTGCGAGCACAAATCGCGCGAAATGCTGCTGACAGCGCTGCACCGCTACGCTGCGGCGCACACCGCTGAAACCACGACCAGCACGGTCGATATTCCTTCCGATGAAATGAAGGGCCGCATCATCGGACGCGAGGGCCGCAACATCCGCTCTTTCGAGAAAGAGACGGGGGTTGATGTGATTATCGACGATACGCCCGGTGTCGTCATCGTGAGCGGGTTCGATCCGGTCCGGCGGGAAGTGGCCAGGATTTCTCTCAACAAGCTGATTGCAGACGGCCGCATTCATCCCTCGCGGATTGAAGAAGTTGTGGCGGAAACGCAAAGCGAAATTGAAGAACTGATCCGCAAGAAGGGCGAAGAAGCGGCCCAGGAAGTTGACATTCACGGCCTGCACGAGCGTGTGATTTACATGCTGGGCCGCATGCATTTCCGCACCAGTTACAGCCAGAACGTGCTGCGTCATAGCATCGAAGTGGCGTACGTTTCCGGCCTCCTGGCCGAGATGCTGGGCATGGACGGAACGTTGGCTCGCCGATGCGGTCTGTTGCACGACATTGGCAAGGCGGCCGATCACGAACTGGAAGGCGGCCATCCGCGGATCGGCGCCGACCTGCTTAAACGCCACGGGGAAGGGCCGGAAGTGGTGCACGCCGCCCTGGGACATCACGACGACATCGTGACCGAGCATCCGTTCACCATGCTGGTCGCCACGGCGGATGCCTGCAGCGCTTCACGCCCCGGTGCGCGGCGCGAAACGCTGGAACGGTATATCAAGCGGATGGAAGAGCTGGAATCGATCGCCAAAGAATTTAACGGCGTGCACCAGGCTTTTGCGATTCAAGCCGGCCGTGAACTGCGTGTGATTGTCAGTTCCCGCGATACCGACGACGCCCGCGCTGCGAAGATCTGCCGGAACATTGCCAAAGAATTTGAACAGCGGTTGACCTATCCGGGCGAGATTAAAGTCACGGTTGTCCGCGAGTCGCGTTTCACGGAACTGGCGAGGTAGACCGGTGCGTATTCTTTTCATCGGAGACATCGTCGGCAAACCGGGCCGGGAAATTGTCGAGCGGTGCGTCAAGCCGCTGAAAAAGAAATACGATCTCGACCTGGTGGTGGCCAACGCTGAGAACGCAGAAGGCGGGTCCGGCTGTACGCCCAACATTCACCGCGCGCTGATCAAGTGCGGCGTGAATGGCATCACGCTAGGCGATCATATCTATCGAAAGAAAGAGATATTCCCGGTGCTGAAGCTGGAAGAGAATATCGTCAAACCGGCGAACTTCCCGGCAGACGCGCCTGGCCGCGACTACATGATTCTCACCGCTGCCACTGGCGACAAGGTTGCCGTGATAAGTCTCCTCGGCCGCGTTTTTATGCGTCCCGTTGACTGCCCCTTCCGGGCTGCGGACCGGGTGCTGGAAGAAATCCCTGCAGACGTGAAGATCCGCCTGGTGGATTTTCACGCGGAAGCGACCAGCGACATGCAGTTGATGGGGCGGCATCTTGATGGCCGCGTTTCGGCAGTGCTGGGCACGCACACCCATGTCGCCACCGCGGATGAGCAGATCTTTCCCGGCGGCACGGCTTTTCAGTGCGACGTCGGCATGACCGGTCCGCACGAGAGCATTCTGGGCCGCAAGATTGATAAGGTGCTGGAAACCACCATCACCTTCCGCCCCACCTACTTCCACGTAGCACGGGGCGATGTGCGGATCAACGGCAGTATTGTCGAAATCGATCCGGCAACCGGCCACGCACAAACCATCGAGCGGTTGTGCGTAAACGAACAGATGGCGGATGAACTCAAGCCGCCACGCAAATAAGTCTCAGAGTACAAGCTTACTCGTCATCCGCACGTAGCGATGGCGTAAGCGTAGGTTCGTAGCTGCAGATTTCTTCGGGATTGAAGTACAGGCTTATTTCACGTTGGGCAGCTTCGGCGCCGTCGGATGCGTGCACCAGATTCATCTGGCGGCTGCTGCTGAAATCGCCGCGGATGGTGCCTGCTTCGGCCTTCAGACCGCTGGTGGCGCCAAGCATGTTGCGGACCACGCCAATGGCTTCCAGCCCTTCCACCACCATGGCCATGACGGGCGCGCTGGTGATGAACGATTCCAGTCCTGGGTAGAAGGGTTTTTCAACGTGTTCGTGGTAGTGCTGCTTGGACATTTCCGGCGTGATCTGCAACAGCTTCGCCGCGATAATGTTAAAGCCTTTGTCTTCAAACCGGCTGATGATGCGGCCCATCATGCGCCGCTGCACGCAGTCAGGTTTCAGTAGAATGAGCGTCCGTTCCATATTGTTCACCGTAAAAATATTGTGGGATAGTGTGGGCGTTGGCCACCCGTTTTGCGGCCATTAAACCGCGCGAATTGTAGGCGATGCAGCCGCGTTGCTCAATCACCGGACTGTACGAAGCGAAAGAGTCTTAAGTTTCTGAAGACAACGCCGCTAGAAACGCTTTCATCGCGTAGGTGTTCTTGCGGTAGAACGCTTTTTCTTCGCCGCCGCGGGCCAGAAAGTGAAGATAACGCTCCGCGACACTGCAGCCTGCCACACGCATCTCGGGTACGTGCAGCGAACCATCGTTCACACCCGTCACTTCGCCACCTTCGCGGATTTTTCCCCCACGTGATTGTCGTGAGTACTTGCTGATCTCAGGTACTTCAACGCTGCCTACAATCTTCCAATCACCCTCTTCGATAGCATCATTGCCGGTGTAGATCAGACTCGTGAAATCAGCCGTCACCTCTTCAACGTTGTCGAACGTAGTCTCAAACGCCCCGAGAAGTATCGTTCCGTAGCCGTCTTGATATAACTTCAGGGCGAAGACCGAAGGTTTGCTGCTGTGGGGAATCTGGATGATGTCAGCTAGGCCGGATTGGCTCATGGTCACGTCCGTTTTCCGCTGAGAATTTTGTACTCTCCGTTGAACCACCGCTGCACATCGATGTTGTAGTAGCGTGAGAAACGGCTTTCGCTGGGGCCGCCCGGTAGATTAGTGTGGGCGACATCTGTTGAGAGATCGGTCACGAAATGGTAGCTGGGCGCGAAGGTGGATTCGCGTTTAGCCGTTTGCAGTACATGGCCCTGAAACGGTGTGGCGTGATTGCCCGCCATCGGATACTGCCGGCTGTTGAAACCGAGAATTCTGCCAACCTGATGATTGCCAAAAAAGCGGTCGGTGAAGTGAAAGTTGTTAAGCGTCGCCCAGGTTTCGGTGGAGGTCATATCCACAAGCTGGGCGGCTTTGCGGATAAGCTCGCTCTTGTCACGGCTGGTCCACCAGACGGATTGAATCTTTGCCAGGCAGCGGTCCATGACAGCAATGGTCATCGACGAAAAACCGGTGCGCGAAGCCAGATACAGCATCCTCCGCCAGCCGATGCCTTCATCGTGGCCGAAGAGCTGCACCATGACGTTGCGATACAACCGCTGAAACAGCGCCGCCTCGCGACTGCTCGGCACGTAGTCGCAGTCCCAGGCTTCCAGCAGATCGCGCAATTCGCCGCCGGGAAGATGTGGCAGCAGGATGTCTAACAGGTCGCGCGCCTGCACGCTGACCGTATCGTATTGCACCCGTTTCATATCATCGAGCGTTGCCTGCGGCATGGTGGCAAGGCATTCATCGATGCGGCGTTTACGGTAATTGGGCAGCAGTTGCGTGCACAGCAGCGGGCCGTTTGCCGGGTTCATTTCTTCGTTGGCCGTGGAGACATAGCCACACTCCGGGTCGTAGATGCGGGGCAGAAGATCCGTTTCCAGCCAGCCCTGCCAATGGTTTTTCTCATCCCACGCGGGAATCGGCGTGAGACCGGAATGCCCGTTGCCGCGGCGGGGAAAACGTCCGCAGGACTGCAGCCCGATATGGCCTTCTGCATCGGCGAACACCCAGCAAAGTGTCGGCTGTGTGCACTGCTTCACCACGTCCATCGCTGCCGCAGCATTCTGGCTGGCCGGCACTTGCAGCCAGGAACTGATGGCATGGCCAGAGCCTTCAAAGTTGCCCGACCAGGCAATCGAAAGATGATAGCCGGCGCCTTTTTCCGCGGGATCACCTTCCAGGGCGCCTTGTTCGTTCTCGTAAACCAGCAGCGTGTCGTCTTCGTTGCCTTTGCGTTTGATCACTTCGGTGCGAACCTGGAAGTCACGCCAGTCATCGCCGCGGCGGTACTGCCAGGCGCCGGTCTCCGATTGGCGGCAGTCTTCCACGAAATAGTCGACCGTGTCGCCCTTCATGTAGGTCACGCCCCATGCCACGCGATTGGTGCGGGCGACGGCGTAAAGCGGGCAGCCGGGCAGCGTCGCCCCGGCAAGATACTGTTCACCCTCGAAGCGCAGCACGGCTTCGTACCAGATTGACGGCAGGCGGTTCACTTCTAGATGCGGGTCCGAGGCCAGCAACGCGCCGCCAGTGGCGCTACGCTCCGGAGACACGGCCCAGGCATTGCTGCCCGCCAGTCGTGGCAGATCGGTCAGCAGTTCTAAGGCTTCGTCGGAAAGCTGGCTGGCGATCTTCACCTGTCGCAGCAGGTCGAAATCCACATCGTCCAGTCGCGGCGCGAACAGCTCTTTCAGACCGTCCTCGTTCACACCGGCGTGAATCAGCTCCACCAGCATGCGTTCGTTCTGCATCTGACTGATAGCCAGGCCGCCGAAACTTAGTAGCTGCCCGACCAGCAGAATGGCGGCTTCATCCCACGGCGACACGGGGAAACCGGTGGCCCATACAGCCAGCGAACGGCCCGAACCGGCAATACCATCGTTCACACCGTCGCAGTAGGCTTGCAACTGTTGACGGATGGCGGGCGTGAGCAGCGCTGTTTCGCGCTCTAACTGGCGGTAGAGTCCGATGCGGCGGAAGAAGCGGTCGGTTTCGACCAGTTCTGGACTATCCGAGATCTCCTCCGCTGCACGGCCGCTGGCCACACTTCGCGAGAACAGCATCTGTGTGCCACGATCGACGGCGTGCATATAGCCCAGACCATAGATCGCATCCAGCCAGTGCGCGGCTTCGACATGGGGCACGCCGTGTTCGTCGCGGGCTATCTGGATGTCGCGCTGCGCATTTTTCAGACCAACCGGCTTCATTCTCGCTCCGTCTTTCAACCTCGACCGTCCACCCTGAACCGCCCGGTCGCATTCGCCATATGTTGTCTCAGGAGTTTATCACAAGGGCTTAGGGTAACGGAACACGGAGCGCCCGCCCTCGACGAACCGGCGGGGAACCGCCTGGCAGGCCGCTGTGACGTTTTTCAGGCGCCGTTATACTGGTGTGCTGGCTGTTCAAGCACCGGCAACGGGAAAGTGGTTTATGCCTGACTGGCGTGCGTTGTATCCGTTTGAATCGAAGTATCAGACGATTAACGGATGGAAATATCATTACGTAGACGAAGGCGCCCCCGATGCTGCGCCGGTGTTGATGTCGCATGGCAACCCGACCTGGTCCTTCTATTACCGCAATTTAATTCAAGCGGTCCGCGACACGCATCGCGGCATTGCGGTGGATCACATTGGCTGCGGGCTAAGTGAGAAACCGGCGGAATTTTCGTATCGTCTGGCGGATCATATCGACAACCTGGTTCAGTTCATCGAGGCGTTGGATCTGCAGAATATAACGCTGGTTGTGCACGACTGGGGCGGCGCTATTGGCCTTGGCGCCGCGCTGAAGGTTCCCGAACGGTTTGCCCGGCTGGTGTTGTTGAATACAGCCGCGTTCCCGCCACCTTACTGCCCGCTTCGCATCCGGGTTTGCCGCACGCCGTTGCTGGGCGAAGTGGCTTTGCAGGGTTTGAATATGTTCGCCCGGTCGGCGATTACGATGGCGGTGGAGAATCCGCAGAACATGACGCCGCAAGTGCGCGCCGGACTGCTGGCGCCGTACGATTCGTGGGCCAACCGCCGGGCGACGCACCGCTTTGTGAAAGATATTCCGCTCAGCCGCAGGCACCCGACCTGGCAGGTGCTGGAAGATATAGAAGCGGGGTTGTCTACTTTGGCTGGGCTGCCGGTGCAGATGATCTGGGGCATGCGCGACTGGTGCTTCCGCCCGGAATGCCTGGAGAGGCTGCTAAAAAGTTTTCCGGACGCGGAAGTGCACCGCCTGGACCAGGCCGGGCATTACGTGATCGAAGACGATCCGCAGCGTGTCACCGGGCTGATTCAGGACTTTCTGGCGAAGTGACGGTCTGTGCAGCGTCGTGGATACCTGCGTTGCCATGGGGTTATCGTGGTTTAGTTGTTGGATCTATGTCTTTATACTGCGGGGGTAGGTAATGCCCGCACCCGTTTTGCGAACGAGCCCACGCGATGCCCATTGAACTGATCTGTCAGGGATGTGCGAAGAAACTTCGCATGCAGGAATCCGACGCCGGCAAGACTGCCCGGTGCCCGAGTTGTCGCACCACATTCACAGTGCCAGCGCCGACGCCGTCTAAGGAGCTTACCGCAGAGCAGCCCCGCTTCTACGTTCGGAAACACGCCACCGCGCAGTCGGGGCCACACACCCGGGCGGAACTAGATGCAATGGCGAGCCGCGGAGAACTGGACGCTTCGACAGAGATTAAAGCCGTCGGCGATACCAACTGGCTTCCGGCGACACACTTCTTTCCGGGACTCAATACGCAGGCTGTTAGCAGCACGGATTCGCCCTTTGCCCAAAAGCAGCCGCAGAGCGATTACCCGGAAAGTTCTACTCCGTCGCCCGGTCAGCCCGCGGCGGAAAACCCTTATGCATCTCCCGCGGCGGTTAACGTGCAGCCACGGCGCCGGTTCTTAAAGCCGCACCGGGGCGGAACGATTCTGGCGATGGGCGTGGCCGGCTTTTGCGTGTGCTGGTTCCTCGGCGTTGGCGCCTTTTTTATGGGGATGAAAGATCTGGGCGAAATGAGCCGCGGCGTGATGGACCCCAGCGGTCGCGTACTAACCACCATCGGCATGACCTTCGGCGGCATCTCCACGGCGATCAACGTACTCGCGTTCATCATTGCGATCGTCGGTCAGAATTAGCGTTCTATTTTGCGGCCCAGTTTGTATTCATAATTTTCATCTTCCGCCCGTCCAGTGACTTTGTCTGTTAGCCGGAAGCTGGCGGGGTCGGCGCCTTCGATGGGCTTGGCGCAGTAATAGACCTGGCTGTTGTCTTTGCTGTAGTTGGCGCCCAGTATCTGAAAGCTGTCCGGCGAATCGCTGACCGCGATGGTTTTCCAGTACGCCCGGTTTTTGTCGCGGCTATATTCCTCGCGCCAGTCAAGCACCTTGAAGGTGTCAGGGTCTGCGTCTGAAATGCTAGTTCCTTGAAAGAAGACTGTCGTACCATCGCTGCCATATAAGCCGCCTGAGCCAACGAGAGTTTGCATCGTAGCGGCGTTCGCTTCAGGAACTTCCTTTCTCTCGGTCTGCCAATTGAGATTGTTGAAGCTGCGGTAGTAAACGGTTCCGCCAGCCACCTCGTAGCCGCTGGAAACGGAAGAAAATGCGTAGTACAGCACCCCGCTGCAAACGCATAACACGACGAAGGCAACGCACAGCAGAACGGCGGCGATGAGCAACGCTTTATTCATGAGCTTCTATCGTTAGTTTGACGGCTCTACACGGAACAACCACAATGCAGCCATTCAAGAATAGCTGCAATTTCAATGGTGCACCCAAAGGCGAACATCCATGAAAATACATCGTCTGTCCAAAATAACTCTCGCGGCATGCGTCGCAACCCTCTTCTGCATTCATGCACAAAGCACACAAGCGGCCAAGCGGCCCAACGTCGTGCTGATCATGACGGACGATCAGGGGTACGGCGACCTTGGTTGCACCGGCAACCCGGTCATTAAGACACCCGCGATCGATGCTCTGGCGGCGGAATCGACAGGGCTGACCGACTACCACGTGGCGCCGACCTGTTCGCCCACACGCTGCGCGTTGTTGACCGGGCACTGGACCAATCGCACCGGTGTATGGCATACGGTCAACGGCCGGTCGATGCTTCGCGAAAATGAGGTGACTGCCGGGCAGATGTTCAAAGATGCAGGCTACGCCACCGGCATGTTCGGCAAATGGCATCTGGGCGATAACTATCCGTACCGCGCCGAAGATCGCGGATTTACCGAGGTGTACCGCCACGGCGGCGGCGGTGTTGGTCAGACGCCCGATGTGTGGAACAACGCGTACTTCGACGGCGCCTACTTTCACAACGGCAAAATCGAAAAAGCCAAGGGCTTCTGCACGGACGTCTTCTTCGCGCAGAGCCACAAATTCATCCGCAAATGCGTGGCGGAAGACAAGCCGTTTTTTGCTTACATCGTCACCAATGCTCCGCATGGTCCCCTGCACGCGCCGCAGAAGTATCTGGACATGTACAAAGATCAGTCCGCCGCCATTGCCGCCTTTTACGGAATGATCACCAATGTCGATGACAACGTCGCCAGCACCCGCAAACTACTGCGCGACCTGGGCATCTACGAAAACACCATCTTCATCTTCACAACGGACAATGGCACTGCAAGCGGCGCCGGGGTGTTCAACGCGGGCATGCGAGGCAAAAAGGGCAGTGAATACGACGGCGGCCACCGCGTTCCGTTCTTCATCCACTGGCCAGCTCAGGGATTGAATAAGAAACGCACATTACCAACGCTTTCGCACGCCGTTGATGTTGTGCCGACGTTGCTTGATCTGTGCGATGTGAAGAAGCCGGCCAAGGTGAAGTTCGATGGGCAGTCGATGAAGCCGCTGCTGATGGGCGACAAAGTGGATTGGCCGGACCGGTTTCTGATTACAGATTCGCAACGCGTACGCGATCCCATTAAGTGGCGGAAGTCCGCGGTGATGTCTCAGCACTGGCGCCTGATTAACGGCGTTGAACTGTATGAGATTGGGAAAGATCCTGGACAGAAAAATAATGTGGCCAAGGAAAATCCGAAGCAGGTCGCCATGATGCGGGACTTTTACGAGAAGTGGTGGGCGGAACTAGAGCCAACCTTCTCACAGACGACGGAAATCTATCTGGGGCATCCGCAACACAACGATGTGACTTTGACCGGCCATGACTGGATTCAGCAGGCATTGCCGCCCTGGAATCAGAGCCACATCCGCCGTGGCGACGCTTACGGCAAACGCAAGCCCGGCGGTAACCGGTCGCTGTTGCAGCACAAAGGCCACTGGGCGGTGAAAGTCATTACGCCGGGCAAGTACCGCATCTCCGCACGCCGCTGGCCGGTGGAAGCAGACACCGCCATCACGGCGCCGCTGCCCGCCGGCGCGAATGTTCCCGGCGCCAGCCGCGCGTACCGGGCGACGCCTGGTGTGGCGATTAATGCCAGCAAAGCCACTTTGCGTATGGATGGTGAAAACCTGGAAACGAAGCCCGTGGTTGAAGGTGCGACGCACGTTGATTTCGAAGTGGAATTGAAGGCCGGCTCGCACACGCTGGCGCCCGTGTTTATCACCCCGGTGGGCGAAGTTGGCGCCTTCTACGCGGTTGTGACCAAGTTGTAAGAACGTCCCAGGCATTTCATTATCACGGAGGCGCCGTCGTGCTGTTGTTTGACGGTCACTTGGATCTGGCGATGAATGCGCTGGAGTGGAACCGCGACCTTACCGCGCCGCTGGCGGAGATTCATCGCCGTGAGCAAGGCAAGACGGATCTGGCAGGTCGCGCGGCAGGCGTAGTGTCGCTGCCTGCCATGCGCCGGGGCGGCATTGGTTTGTGTGTGGCGACGCAGATTGCCCACTACGTGTCGCCGCAAAGTCCGCTGGCGGGCTGGAGCAGCCCGGAGATCGCCTGGGCTGTCACGCAGGGGCAACTTGCCTGGTACATGGCGATGGTTGACCGGGGCGAAATGCGGCAGATAACGGACCTTGCTTCGCTGAACACGCAGATCGAGTTGTGGAGTGGAGACGATGTTCCAGAAGACGCACCGGTCGGTTTCATCCTGTCGCTGGAAGGCGCCGACTCGCTGTTGACGCTGGATCATCTGCACCGTGCTTATGCCAACGGTCTGCGTGCGGTCGGGCCGGCGCATTATGGTCCGGGCGTGTATGCCCCCGGCACGGGCAGCGAAGGTCCGCTTGAGCCGAAGGGCCGGGAACTGCTGCAAGAGATGCAGCAACTAAGCATGATTCTGGACGCGACGCATCTGACCGACGAAGCGTTCTTTGAAGCGCTGGAGTTGTTCGACGGCCCGGTCTGGGCAAGTCACAACAACTGCCGCGCGCTGGTGCCGCATCAAAGGCAGTTTAGTGATGAGCAACTGAAACTGCTCATCGAGCGTGGCGCAGTGATCGGCGCCGCGATGGATGCCTGGATGCTGTATCCCGGTTGGGTGCGGTTCGAAACAACGCCCCAGCAGGCGGGCGTGACGCTGCAGACCGTGGCGGATCATATCGACCATGTCTGTCAATTGGCGGGCAACGCGCTGCATGCAGCTATCGGATCTGACCTGGACGGTGGTTACGGCGCCGAACAATGTCCGGCGGACCTTGGCTCAATTGCAGATGTGACGCAACTGCGCACAATCCTGGCCGGTCGCGGGTACAGCGAAGCCGACGTAAACGGTATTATGTCAGGCAATTGGATTCGCTTTCTCCGTAACGCATGGTCACGATCATGAAGCTTGTAAAATTCAGCGTTAAAGACAATCCCACCCAGTACGACGCCGGAGTGCTTCAGGGGGATCAGGTAACGCCGCTGCATCTGCCCATTGGCGAGTTCTCTCACCTCTCCGACATTTTAGAGGCGGATGATGTTTCCGCCGCTGTTGAAAAATTGATGGAAAGCGCTGGCGAAACGTATAGTCTCGCCGATGTCAATCTGCTGGCGCCAATCGACGAGCAGGAAGTCTGGGCGGCTGGTGTGACGTATATCCGCAGCAAAAGTGCGCGGATGGAAGAATCTGAAGCAGCCGCTTCCTGTTACGACCGCGTGTACGAATCGCCGCGGCCGGAGCTCTTTATGAAGGCCACGCCGCACCGCGTCAGTGGACCGGGAGAACCCTTGCGGATCCGCATGGATTCGCAGTGGAATGTGCCAGAGCCAGAACTGACGCTTGTTTTAAGCAGCAAGGGCAAACTGGTGGGCTTCACCGTGGGCAACGACATGAGTTCCCGCGATATCGAGGGCGACAATCCGCTGTATCTGCCACAGGCCAAAGTCTACGACCAGTGCTGCGGCCTCGGCCCGTGCATCACGCTTGTTGATGCCATGCCGCAACGCGACGAGACCGGCATCCGGCTGAAAATCTACCGCGAGGAAGCGGTTGTGTTCGAGGATGCAACCAGCGTTTCGCAGATGGCGCGGACTTTTGAAGACCTGATTCAGTGGTTGCTACGCGACAACACATTTCCCAACGGCGTTCTGCTGCTGACCGGAACCGGCATCGTGCCTGGCAGCGATTTCACACTTCAGCCAGGCGACCGCGTGTCCATCGACATCGATGGCATTGGCGAACTGAGTAATCCGGTCGTTCAAGGCAGTTAACCAAGCCGCAAACTATTAAAAATCTTTCGAGAAATTCAACGCGATGCAACCAGTACTCATCAACGGCCAGTGGCGCGAAGCTGACGCGACTGGCGAGTTTCAAGCCACGAATCCCGCGACCAAAGAGAAGCTGCCCGAAGTTTTCCCCGTCTCGTCCTGGCAGGACTGCGACGCAGCACTAGACGCTGCGGCGGCTGCGGCGATTGAACTTCGCAGCATGCCGGGTGAGAAAATTGCGGCGTTTCTAGAAGCCTTTGCCAGCAACATCGAAGCCCATAAAGACGCGATTGTTAACGCCGCCCATCTCGAAACGGCACTCCCCAAATCGCCGCGTCTTGCCGACGGTGAACTGCCACGCACCACGGGGCAACTCCGTCAGGCGGCCGAAGCCGCCCGGACAGAAATCTGGCGCCGCCCGGTGATCGATACGGCCAACAACATCCGTTCGTGCTTTGCTGGCATCGGCCCGGTGTGTGTGTTCGGGCCGAATAACTTTCCGCTGGCGTTTGGCAGTGCATCGGGGGGCGACTTCGCGGCGGCTATTGCGGCGGGCAACCCCGTCATCGCCAAGGCGAATTCATCCCATCCAGAGGTCACCCGGCTGTTCGCCGTTGCAGCACTTGCCGCAGCGGAAGCCACGGGCATGCCGCCCGCCATCGTTCAACTCATCTATCGCACTAGCCATGCCGATGGTGAACGCCTTGTCGCCGATCCACGTAACGGCGCCACCGGCTACACGGGAAGCCGCTCTGCTGGTTTGAAACTCAAGGCGGCCGCGGATGCGGCGGGTAAGCCGATCTTCCTGGAACTTTCCAGCGTGAACCCCGTTGTGATCCTCCCCGGCGCCCTTGAAGAGCGCTTTGACGATATCGCCGGCGATTTTGCGTCCAGTTGCCTGATGGGCACCGGGCAGTTCTGCACAAATCCCGGCATGGTGCTACTGATCGAAAACGCCTTGAGCGAGCAGTTTGTCGCCAGCATCGCCGAACGCTTCAGCGCGGCGCCCGTGGGCACGCTGCTTTCAGGCTCTGTAGAAGAATCTCTGCATCAGAACCTGGAAACGCTCATCGCAGCCGGGGCAAAAGCGCTGACGCCCGTCACCGCGGGCGGTGGAAATGGATTCAGCCACGCCAATACGGTGCTTACGTGCGATGGTGACGTGTTTCTGTCACAGCCGGAAAAGATGCAGACCGAAGCATTCGGCAACGCGACGCTGATTGTTACCGCAAAAGACGCCGGACAAGCGGCCAGCATCCTGCAATCGCTAGAAGGAAACCTGACCGGCTGCATTTACAGCCATACCGGCGATCAGGATGATGCCGTTTACGCTCAGTTAGAACCGCATCTGCGTCAGCGGGTCGGCAGGCTGCTGAACGACAAAATGCCAACGGGTGTGGCTGTCTCACCAGCGATGAACCACGGCGGTCCGTATCCGGCGACGGGCGACGCAACGCATACGGCAGTCGGTATGCCCACAGCTATTCACCGTTTCGCCATGCTGCAATGCTACGACGCGGTACGCGGCGACCGGCTGCCTGCCTGCCTTCAGGATAAAAGCCCCAACGAGAACCTGTGGCGCTGCGTGGACGGAGACTGGAAGACCGGCGACATCGGGTAACGGATCGACCGCGTGGCTTTCTCTTTGGACGGATACCAAAAATAAATCCCCGCCGGATCGCACTTGCGAAACGACGGGGACCCTCCACCACTAGAGCGGGAAGCCGGCATGCTGCCGGGTTGATTCAGTCTCTTACGATTTCAGTTCATTAGGTTTAATTCGCGGCGCGACCAGTCTTTCGCCGGCTGGTTTCTTGTTCGTGCCCGATTTCATCACCCGGTGAACCGTGTTTTGAAAGGTGTACATGCCTACGGTTGCGGCGAACGCCAGCACCAGGCTCATGGCGCCTGCGATCCACACGCGACGTGCTGCAGCGGCTCCTGTCAGTAAGGGCGTGTCTTTGACAACGAGGCTCCCTGGCGGTGGGAACTGTCCTGTGGCGCGGATGCGGAATGCCAGGTAGGCAAAGTACATCGACAGAACCAGCAGGGCGGCGCCCATCATCACGGCCAGCATGGTGACCAGTGTCAGGACGTTGTTCATAGCCGTGGCAAAGTCCGTCTCCATCAGCGTCAACTGGCTTGCCAGATAAGAACGCAGCAGGAACAGAACGCCCAGCAGCAGTAAGGCTGCGACAGCGAGAATTGCTGTGGTTGCAAGACGCACTTTCGGATTGGCATGGACTATCTTCTGGTTCACGGCAATACCTCAATGACGGGTGTTCAGGTTCCTGGTTTCGTGCACCTTTCCGTGGGCAGTTTTCCTCCTTGAGACGGTGTTAAGGGCGGGCTTCCGCGTGCCGGAGGGAGCATCGCAGGCAACATGCTGCGAGACGTACTTTCCGGCGCCGGGGAAGCCAGTCCTTGTGTGCCGGCAAGGTTGCCGGCACAAGGCTGGCGGCGTGGCAGGGTGGTGACGGGATTGTGTCACCACGCCTGCTTGCCTTGGATGCTGGCTGTCAGTTGTAGAACTGCGAGTCCAGCAGAGGATCATCATTCAGAACCGTTAGGCCAGCTTAGTAGCTGTATTCTAGGCCAGCGAATCCACCGTGCAGCAAGAGGCTGCTGGAAGAGTTGATGGCGCGGACACCTTCGATGTCGGCGAAGTTGGTTGGAATCTGATCAGCCGAGTGGGCGATGCCGCTGATAGCTACAGCGCGGTAGCCCAGCGTGGCCCGCCAGTTGCAGTTGATGTTGTAGTTCATCGCCAGACGGATTTCGCCGAGGAACGACAGGTCGGTCTTCGAAGAGTTGATGTTGAATTCGCGACCTGCGTTTGGACCAGCTCCGACAACCGCAGCGCCGTTGGCACCACCGATGAAAGATTCGTGGTTGATGCGGTTGATGAAGGCGCCGAATTTGGCTCCGGCTGTGAAAGACAGCGAGTTGCTGAAGCAGTATTCAGCTTCGCTACCAAGCTGGAAACCGAAAAGGTTGTTGTCTACGTCGATGTTGTAGTGCAATTCGTCTGCGGCGCCGGTGTAGTGGTTGTCTGTCTCATCGGTTGAGAACTGGAACTTTTCACCGAAACGCAGGAAGCGGAAACCACCCAGGAAGTGGTAGCGTGTGACACCGCATCCACCGCCGATTCCACAGAACGAACCAGGCGTGCAGCAGCCGGGAATCCGTACGAGGTTGATTTCTGCGTTGTGGATTTCGTACTCGCGACGCAGGCGGTGACGGGCGGCATTGTCAAACCAGTCGTTGATGGACGAGGCGCCGCCGCCATCGTTGTAGTTCAGCGTGGTCAGGTCCAGCGACGTATTCAGATCGCCGGTACCGTCGGCAGGAGCGCCGTTCTGATCGTAAGCATTTGCTTCCTGGGTCGAAGGGAAGATGCCCCAGTAAGAAACTTCAATGGCGGTGTTGCAGTTGAGGAACATACCGGCGACAAGTTCAAAGCCGCCAGCCCACTGCATTTCGGCATCGTGCGTGCCGAGCAGACGCAGGTCTTCGCTATCGGCGTTGAAGCTCAGCCATACTTCGTCTTCAGCGTCGCGATTCATGATGAGTCCGTAGACGCCGCCGTAGAATCCGCAGCTTGCAGCAGCTTCGGCAACGGGTGCTGGACCGCACCAGGCATCGACAGAATCGTTAATGTAGCCACTGCCGCCGCCGTAAGCATCACCGTACACAACTCCGGTTGGAGCTGGTCCAGGTGCAACCCCGGCGCCTACAGCGCCGCCGTACACTTCGCCGCTGGCGTAGCCAGGTGCAGCGTAACCAGGTGTGGCCGTGACACCAGCACCAGCGCCGGCGCCGATGGGCGTTGGACCCGAAACGATCTCAACGGGACCAGGCTTAAGCTGTCCGGCAGCGCCGTGTGTTACGTGTCCTGCACCGGCAGGGTAACCAGCGTGCGGAGCCGCGTAACCAGGTGTGGCGTATCCTGCACCATGACCGGCAGCAATACCGCCGTTATTGCACGAGCAGCCAGGATTGCTGACTTGCTGGTAGGGTGCGGCGCCGTAGCGTGCTGTACGGGCTGCTGGCTGCTGGCCCCAGAGATTCTGATAAGAACCGCCAGGCAGTGGCAGCAGGGAGGCGCCCTGCTGAGCGTGTGCTGTGACCGCAAGGCCCGCAACGAAAAGAGATGACGCAAGCGCGCCAAGGAAAAAACGTTTCATCATCTGACTCCAGGTGTGGGGAGGTCTGTTGCAGCATGTGATGCGTGGGGCATCGCTGCGTCAGATTGGTGGGGGTCGTCGGGAATCAAGTTCCCAGCCGTTGGAGTCCATTCCATGCCGGTTTCGTCCTTGAAGCCGGAGAGTGCGGCCGGACAGATAGAACCGCCAGCGTTTTGACGCCTGTCAGGTTCTGTCCATCCGGGTACATTCCCGGCTAGTGATGAGATCGGCCCGCTGCGGGCTGGTTGTTTGCCGATTCGTTCCGGCCAAGGCAAAAATCATCAGACCGCGGCGGCGTATCCCTATTAGCCCGCGCAACCAGTTCGTGAGGCGGTTTGTCGCGCGCCGTCATAACGCGTCGTAGCGGTTCTGGCCGTTCCAACCGTTCTCACCGGCGCCTGAAAAGCGTGCCCCAGAGTACGTGGCGGAAGGTAGTTCGCAGTATGCGAAGCGTCAAAAGAAAAATCCCCGGAAGCCGGCTTCAATGCTGCTGATGTAGTTCGAAGCAACAGATGGAGTGACAGTTTCGTGTCACTTGGCGGTGTGGGTTGCGATAGGGAGTGGAGAAGGATCTTGCTGCTTGTCAACCGCAGAGTAAACGATGTTTTTTATGTTGCAGAATCCGTCTTCCGTGCCGGTGTTGAGAGCCGTTATAATGCGACCCGTGAAACGATGGATGCGTGCCGTGATATCGTATCTGCATTCCCCATTCACAGCACTGGAAGGATAAACGCTGTGTTGTCAGCAAGACCCAAAGTTGCAGAACTGTCTCTAAGACTCTTCGGACGCTCGCTCCATCCAGAGCTGTTCCAGATTCATAACTCACGAACGGTGCAACGCGGCAGCTACACCGTGCAGATGGATATTACGGGCGGTGGGCATGTGATTACCTTCCGCAACGATGACGGGCAAATCCTTACGGAAGTCGCCGCGGCCTGTCAGCAGCTTCTGCCATCATCGCGGCAGTTGCTGAATCATCGTCTGACCGGCGCCCGCACGGATTCGATGACATCACGCACCGGCGTAAAATACACGACCGATTTTAAGCTGGAACCTGTAGAACCGCAGCTCTTCTGGGATTTTCAGGAGCAATTTTCCACAGACGCCGAACGACGGGGCTTGCTGCACGTATTTGAACCAAGCGGCCGCGTGCCCCTTGGCGCCTTGAGCTACATCAACATCGAATCTCGTGAACGCAAGGTGGCAATCCAGGCCTTCCACACCTTCCCCGACGACTGTGCGATCATCAAGGTGCAGTCTTCGTTTGAGTTGCCGTAGTTCAGCAGGAATACGGCTGTCGTCAGGAAAATCAACGGACTTAGCAGACAGATGGCGAAGCGTTCAAAATACCAGCAGAAGATTATCAAGAATTATTACGAAAATCGTGAGGCCATCGCGTTGCAACGTGCCCAGGAGCTGGTGACGGAACTGTACCTTTCGGAAGGCAAAAAACGCACCAAGCACTGGCAGACGCTGGCGACCAATCTGCTGGCTTTAGGCGTCAAACAGCCTGCAATAGACAAGCTCATCGCCAGTGATGATCCGGCAGCGGCCGCCGCAATGTTGCAGAATATGGTTTAGCAACGCCGGCAGCTCGACGCCCGCATAAACGATCTTGCTCCGTTTTTGCATAGCAGCGATGATATGACGTCTTAACAGCACCCGCCCTATCCAGGGCGAATCTGAGATACGGAAGGATTCGTATGACTGCGATCAATCAGACGTCAAAAACTGGATTCGCTTGTTTCAGCGGTATCGCCCTCACGCTTTTGTCTTTCTGCGGCTGTGGAGGGAACGAAGCAGCACCGCCCGCCAGTATCAAAGCGGCGCCGGCGGATGCCACTACCGAAGACAAGCCCGTTGAAACCAGGTCGCAACCAGAGGCAACAAACAATTCAGACTTTGTTGCCGGAACTGCCACTGGCGCCGGGGCGCCCGCGGTTAAGAATATGCCGCAGTTTAAGTCTTTCTACACACCCGAAGAACTCGGACGTCAGTCGACGGAAACTTTCGTGACGCTCAAAACGTCCTTGGGCGACATTAAGATCAGACTCAATCGTCAGAAAGCCCCGCTGACTGTCAGCAACTTTCTAAACAACTACGTCCAGACAGGTTTTTACGAGAAGTCTATTTTTCATTTCGTTGAAAAGGACTTCATGGTGGTGGCAGGCGGCTTTGATCAGGAATTTAAGCCACTTAAGACACGCCCACCCGTGATGAATGAGTCGGCCAACGGCTTGAAGAATCGCCGGGGAACTGTGGGGATGATCCGCGACGCGGCATTCGACAAAAGTGCGACGTCGCAGTTTTATGTAAATCTACAAGACAACAAATCGCTGGACTACGTCAGCCCAGATCAGGCGGGGTATTGCGTGTTTGGCGAAGTTGTGGAGGGCATGGAGATCGTCGATAAAATCGCCGCGGTGTCCGTGAAAGACCGTGAGGGGTTTCCCAGTTCCCCTGCTGAACCTGTGACAATTCTTTCCTGCCGCGTGTCTGGGGAATAGCTCGCACGAGTCGATTATGCCGCGTTTTGTACATCTCCGTCATAAACCGCCGACGGAGCTTCACGCGCCACGCGGCCTGGTGCTGGCTTGCCCGCCGCTGCGGAGCAGCGTGAATCTATCGCGGATGGTGCGTCTGGCGGGATGTGCGGGCATTGGCGTTATTCTTGTCACGGGCAATACGAAGGTCGATGACAAGATTGCCCGCGATGGCGCCACTGAGGTGACGCTCGAACGGCGACGGACGCTGCTGCCGGCGCTGAAGAAGTACCGCGAAGCAGGATATTCGCTGGTCGGCCTGGAACAGACAGACAATTCTACTTCGCTGCACACCTTTCAGTTTCCCCATAAGACGGTGCTGGTCTTAGGAAGCGAACGCGAGGGCATCGCGCAGGATGTGCTCGACATTCTGGATCACGCGGTTGAAATACCCGTGTACGGCTTGCCATACAGCTACAACGTCGCAACGGCGTGCACGATGGCCGTGTATGAGTATTGCCGGCAATACCCGGAAGGGTAAGCCGCGCCCATATGCGTGCAAGTTGTTCCGCAGGCAGAGCGTTGTCAGCGGGCAGCATGCCCGATACGCTACCGTTTTGATCGAAGGTTGTTGCTCTGCTACTTATTCAGTACGCGGAGCACATTGGCAGCGGGTGAAAGGCCGGCAACGTGAATGCAGAAAATTCGAGCGGCGAGTGGAGTCAGGTCGAAGTCGCCGGGCATCCTTGCGATATCTTTGAACCACCGCAGCGGAATCCGCACGGCTACGTTGGCTTATATCTGCACGGCGTGCACCTGGGAAAGCTGAACGACAAACCCGCTTTCAATCAGCAGTTTGTTCAGCATGGACTGCCCGTCATTGCGCCGGTGACCAATCGTAGCTGGTGGACAGATATCATCTGCGACGAGTTTGATCCGCAGATTACGGCCGAACGGCACGTGCTGGACAACATATTGCCTTACATCGAGCAACGATGGGGAGCCAAACCGGGTGCTATCGGCCTCTTTGGCACCAGTATGGGCGGGCAAGGCGCTCTGCGTTTCTCGTACAAGCACCCGAATATCTTTCCGGTGGTGGCCGCCATCTCTCCCGCAATTGACTACCAGACCAGATATTATGAGGGCGATGAAACGATCCCGCAGATGTATGACGAGCCTGAAGCAGCGCGGCAGGATACGGCCACGCTGCATATTCATCCGCTGAACTGGCCCCGGCATCAGTTCTTCTGCTGCTGCCCGGAAGATCACCGATGGATGGAAAGCGCGGACCGTTTGCGGATGAAACTATACTCGCTGGGTGTTCCCCACGAGTACGATTTCGACACAGAGGGCGGCGGCCACGGTTTCAACTACTACGAAGTCATGGCGCCCAAAGCGATTGGTTTCTTGATCGAGCGATTAGACAAAGAACGGCTGCGCGTTGTCTGATGACAACTGCACAGTTGCTTGTTCGCGAAGTAGCTGAAAACGCCGTACATTGCATACGTTTCCACAACGGAAACTTTTCCAGCTGGCGGAAAGCCGTAACAACTACAAATTTTCTAGTATTTCGCGCAAAATCGCCGAAGGTAGGGTATTCCCTACGGTTGCAGCTTGAGATAGACGATACGTCAGGTAGTTGTATAACTGCCCTTATGCAACGCCTCGCCTCGCACCACCCCTGCCCTGTGGTGCGGGGCTCTTTTTTTATACAGACTGCGTTTTCTGCATGTAGAAATAGCGAGTTCTATTCAATATCGTACTCGCCCAGTTTGCGGTACAGCGTGCGGGCGCCGATGCCCAGGGTGCGGGCAGCTTCTTCGCGGTTCCCGCCCGTTAGATTGAGTGTGCGCTGAATGGCCCACTTCTCGATCTCTTTCATCGTTTTACCGATCAGACCATCTTCTTCGCTTTGCGGTGTGACGTCGGCCGACCGGAGCCGGGGCGGCAGATCGTTCACATCCAGGGCGCCGTCTGTATCGAGAACCACCATGTTGTTGATGACGTTCCGCAGTTCACGGACGTTACCTTTCCACTCCTGATTGTTCAGGACCCGGATCACCTCGGGTGAGATGCTCTTAATGGTCTTTTTATGATGACGAGCCCACTCGCGGCGGAATTCATTTACCAGCGGCAGAATATCTTCGCGGCGTTCACTCAGTGGCGGCAGGTGAATCGAAACGACATTCAGCCGGTAATAAAGGTCGCTGCGGAATTTCCCTTCTTCGATCGCTTTTTCCAGGTCCACATTGGTCGCCGACAGCACGCGGACGTTAACCTTGATGGGCTTGTTATCGCCGACACGCGTAAGCTCGTGATTTTCGAGCACGCGCAGCAGCTTGATCTGCGTGGCGACAGGCATGTCGCCGACTTCGTCCAGGAACAGCGTGCCGCCGTTTGCGTATTCGAATTTGCCCTGGCGGTCGCTGTGTGCGTCGGTAAAGGCGCCTTTGACATGGCCGAATAGTTCGCTCTCGACCAGATGTTCCGCCACCGCGCCGCAGTTGATGCCGACAAAGGGCTTGTTCTTACGCGGACTGTTCTGATGGATCGCCTGCGCGATTAACTCTTTCCCGGTGCCCGTCGGCCCGGTAATCATCACGCCGACATCGGTCGAGGCGATGCGTTTGACCTGATCCAGCACACGCCCCATTTCGTCGCTGGCGTAGATGATATTCTCAAAACCGTACCGCTCATCCAGCCGCTGATTCAGTTCCAGATTCGTACGTTTCAGCGCCACAGATTCGGCAGCGCGGTCGGTGGCAATCCGCAGCCGGTTGGGCGAAATCGGCTTTTCTAAAAAGTTGATGGCGCCATGCTGCATCGCATCGACCGCTTTGGGCACCGAACCGTGCCCGGTGACAACGATCACTTCGCAGTTGCTTTGCGTTTTGCGGCTGCGGTCCAGTATCTGCATGCCATCGACATCGTTCATCACCAGATCGGTAATCACGATATCAAAGCTTTCTTCTTCCAGCAGCTTGGCGCCGGCGACGCCTGAATCTGCAAGCGTGCATTCGTAGCCGATACGTTCCAGGCTTTCCAGCATCGCCTCAGCGTGGTCGCGATCGTTGTCTACCAGCAGCACACGCATGGTGGCGCGGAGCGGCCCAGGATCGATGATCGCGGCATCGTCTGCCGCTTGGTCTGCTTCTTGAGTCTGATCGGTCATACATAGATTTTATCGCATCGGGGGCGTCGTTGTGGAGAGGGCGCCCGCCGCAGTTGTGTGGTGTGCTTTGTGATTTGGCACAGGTATAAGCCCGATTTTGCATCGCGTGGTTGAGATTAACGGCCAGTTAGGTGACCATGACGACTACGGAAAAGATCCACGTTGTGCAAAACGCCTGCCTCCCGGAAATCTATGGATACGACGCAACCCAAAAAAGAGAAACGGTTTGGTTCGATTGCCGGACTGATCGCCATTCTGGTGGGCATTATTTTAGGATGCCTGATCGGAGTCGTATTCGGGCGGTCTATGTGGGTTGCATCGGGCGGACTAGAGCGGGCGGTTGTCCGGCTACAAGCCACCCGCGAGCAGAAGCTGGAGTTTGCCGCAGAAGCGAAAAAGCAGGCTGAATCTCCCGGCGCCGACAAGAAACGTCTGCTGGCCCGGGCGGCGACGCTGGAAGGTCATGTCGTAGAAATTGACGAGCGGATTGAGGAATACTCGATATCCTTAGAGCGGCATCAACAGGCGATCGACGAAAACGCAACCTATGCCCTGCAGAACGAAGGTGCACTGGTCGCGTGGGAGCTGATCGATTTCTGCGGCGATATTTTCCTGCAACTGCTGAAGATGCTCGTTATCCCGCTGGTCGTCACCAGTATGATCTGCGGCATGACCACGCTGGGCGATGTGCGGAAGATCGGCAAAGTTGGCCGCGTGACCCTGGCGTATTACATGATTACCGCGGGCATCGCCGTTGCCACCGGCATCGCCCTGGTGCTGATCATCCAACCGGGCAACGGCGCCGACGATACGTTTGCCTATGTGACAGAGAAGGTGACCTCCAAAGAAAACACCACCGTCCTGCAGACACTGCTGAACGTGTTCCGCGGACGTGGCGACAGTGGCAGCGGCATGTTCCCTTCGAACCTTGCCGCCTCGGCCGTGCAGATGAACGTGCTGGCGCTGATTTCCTTCGCGATTGTTTTCGGCGCGTTGCTGACGACACTCGGTGAGAAGGGCAAGGTGGTCGTCGACTTCTTTCACGCCTGTAATGAGATTGTGATGAAAATGGTGCATCTGGTGATGTACCTGGCGCCAGTTGGCATCTTTGGTCTGGTGGCGGCTAACATCGCTAAGAACGGTGGCGGGGAAGCGTTTCTGGAAGAGATTTACCGTATCGGCTGGTATGTTGCGACGGTGATCGCAGGCTTGTCGATTCACGTCTGCGTGCTGGGCGCCATCATGTGGTTTCTGGGGCGGCGGAATCCGTTTACTTACACGTTCAATCTGCTGCGGGCGTTGCTGACCGCGGTCAGCACGGCCAGTTCCTCGGCCACGTTGCCCGTGACCATGGAATGCGTGGAAGAGAACAACGGCATTTCCAACCGCACGTCCAGTTTTGTGCTGCCGCTGGGCGCCACGGTGAATATGGACGGAACGGCGCTGTACGAAGCGGTCGCCGTTATCTTCATCGCGCAGACGCTGGGAATGGAGCTTTCGCTGGCGGAGTTGTGCGTGATCTTTCTCACCGCAACACTGGCGGCGATTGGCGCCGCGGGCATTCCAGAAGCCGGACTAGTGACGATGGTGATCGTGTTGACCGCCGTGGGGCTTCCCATCAGCGGCATCGGAACGATCCTGGCAATCGACTGGTTCCTGGACCGGCTGCGGACCACCGTGAACGTCTACGGAGATGCGTTGGGCGCCGGTATTGTTGAAACCATCGCGCCGCCTGAAGCAGAGGCTACAGAGACGGAAGTGCAGCCGGCGGAGTCTGCCGGTTGAAGTTAACAGCGGCCGGCAAATGGCAATAGACAAAGCAGGCTTATGGGATTTCAATTCCGGCACCGGGTTGAACTAAACAGCGGCATCAGAGCCAATCCGCTGCTGCTCGATGGTTCGCATCCCTACTTCGACAACCGCTTGCTGCCAGATCAAAAAGACGAAATCATACCGGCAGAATCACAAGGCGCCATTCGCACGCTGAGCCTGCCGGGCGTTGGCTTCGCCTTCAGCAAGCACTTGGCAAGTTTGCCTACCGCGCACGAAAGCATCCGCAAGCAAGAGGCGATGCGTCTGGAAGAACACGCCACCCGCCAGCAAGCCGAGGAGGAGCACCAGGAAACTTCTCCCGCGGCGGTCAATGCTGCACGGCTTGAACTGCTGGAAACATGGCGCGAGGAGATTCTCTACACGCCGCCCGAAGCCTACCGTCAGGCGGTAGAACCATTGCCCTACAAGGACGAAACACCACCGCCGTCGAAGCCTAATGTGACCTTCGAAAAGGTGCAGTTCACCCTGAGCATCTTCGATCAGCATCTTGCCCGGCAACCCGTGCCCTTGCTGTTCAAGGTGTGCATCGTGGCGGGTTCGTTACTGGCGGGGTTGCTTGCGTTTCTGACGGTGGGCGGGTTTCTGGGAACGCTGTTGGGGCTCGTCGTGACGGCGGTCGTGTGTGGCGTTGCCTGGTTGGCGGTCACGGCCTGGTGGTCGCAGGAGTTCAAGGCCAGCGTCATGCGGCAAGTGGAAGAAATGTGGCCGCAGCGTCTGAAAGAGATCATCGCTGCCTACGACGAAAAAGTGCAGCAGCACAAGCTACAAACCGCTTCGGCCCGCGAGGGTTGGCAGCAGAGCGAACTTCAACGCACGGAGTTTTGTCAGCTTCTATTGGATGGCGAAACCGAAGCCGCCAATACGGCGTTGCAGGCGCACCTTACCGATTTGAATTTCCCGTTGGCGACGCGCTGCGATTGTGCCGTGATTGGCGCCGGGCTGGTGCTGTTGAACCTGGAACTGCCGGGCATTGAAGAGGTTTTCCCGGAAATGGAGCACCGTCGCAATGCACGCGGAGAAGTCACGCAGGTGAAGCGTCCGCAGTATGCCCGCTACGAAGACTACGCGCAGCTGACGACGGGCCTAACGCTGTGGATCGTCGCTGCCGCCTTCTCTGCCGTCCCTGCGGCCGCGGAGGTAAAAGCTGGAGTCTACACCCGGCGGACCGCCAAGGCGGAAACAACGGAAGAATACATCCTGAACGCGACATTCGAGCGCAGCATGATGAAGCACATTCACGCCATCCGCAACGGCGACCCGCTTGTCAGCATCGCCAACGCAAACGCACAGTTTCAGGTGCTGCAGAACGGTAAGTTAAAGACCGTCCCACGCCCGGATTGGTAGAAAGGCAAATGCTGCGGCACAATCGGGTAGCCAAATTGTCAAAATTCGATGGACGCGTTAAACTTGCGCATCCTCATCAAATATCTTCCACCAAACGTCTTCTCTACAAGACAACTACGCCCCGGTAGCTCAACTGGATAGAGCACCGCTCTTCTAAAGCGGATGTTGCAGGTTCAAGTCCTGCCCGGGGTGCCTTTGTTCTTCGCATTGCATGGGCCGCGTTCAGAAGTTGAACATGTAGTGGCCCACCAGGACGGCAATGACGGCTACCACGATGGAGACAACGCCATTGGCGATGGCTGCGGTGCGGTTCTGCCCTTTTGCAGCCCCGATGAAGGATCGCACTGCATTGCCAATGAGAAGTAAAGCGAACAGAACAAACAGCAGGAAAAACAGGTTCACAATTGAAATGCCCTAAGAGTTGTTACATGTTTGCCGCACCCAGCGGCAGGGCTATGGTAGCTTCATGCAACAGACGCTCCCAGATGGCGTCCGTGTTTCCGCTGGATGCATCTTTCGCGTTAGGTAGCTGAATGACCGTCGCCACGCCGCGTTTGCCTGTTGTTAACGTAGAGATCTCGTCTTCCAACTGCGTGGCAAAGGCGCCGTTGGCTGTTGCCATCGCCAGGAGTTGTTGGGGCGGGACTTCCGGGTGCTGCCGGTGCACGTGTTTGACTTCTTCCCAGAGCGAAAGATCTGGATTGGAAGCGCGTGAGTCTGTGCCCAGTGACACGCGGACGCCAGCATCTAGCATGGCTTGCAGCGGATACGGTTCGTGGCCGAAGTGCGTGTGCGTGCGTGGACAGTACGTAACGGAAAGATGCTTTGTCCCGGCGATGAATTCTATTTCTTCCTGCGTTAGATAGTTGCCATGCACAACCAGCCCGCGGTGCGCGCCGGCAAGTTGCTTTAAATAGTCCAGCGGCCGGGCGCCCGCTGGCGGTGCATCCTGGCGCCACATGCCGGCAGCTTCCAGCATTTCGGACAGCGGGCCGCTACGGTCGTTCAGAAACAACAGTTCTTCACGGGTTTCCGCCAGATGCATGGCGATAGGTCGCTGGTGACGGCTGGAATGTTCCGCCGCAACACGAACTAGTTCAGGCGTTGTGGTGTAAGGCGAATGCGGGCTTAGTCCGGGTTGCAGACCTCCTGCCTGAGTCAAAGCAACGTGCTGACCGGCTTCCTCCTGTAATGTGTGACATCGTTGGTCACTCACGCCGAGCAGTTCCAGGAACTGCACGGACTGAATATCCCGACGGTTGTAAGGCGGATGAAACCAAGGCTGGGTCACGATATCGCCAACGGCGGCCACACCTGCCGCGACGGATTCATTCAGCCCCTGTCTGATGGCTTGTTCCCGATGCGGCAGATAGTCTTCATGCTGTGACTGCTGGCGCCGCCATTGCACCACCTGCTGAATCCAGGCAGCGAAAGATTCGCCAGCGGGAAACGGTTGCGACAGGCCGCTGAACTCAAGGTGCGTGTGTGCGTTGACCAATGGCGGAATGATCGCGCAGTTTTCCATCGCATGAACCTGCATGCCCGTTCGATAAGGCTCAACGCGCTGAATCTTGCCGGCGGCAATCGTCAGAACACCGTCGCGCAACACGTCGCCGGCGCCTGTGAAAACGAGCGGGGCGAAGTAGCTGACAGGCTTGGTGGGTTGCATAGGCGGCGAGGCTTCAGATTCTGATGGCAATGGGTGAATGCATGCCGGTGCAGGCTGCTGTCATTCTAGCGGAACCGGGAAAAGTGGCGATTCTGTCTTGCGTGATTTGGCGTTTCCGCCGAAACTCCGCGCGCCTTCACCCCTGCGCTGATCCGCCAGAAGCGGCAGGATTCGCTTGAAGACGATGAAGGGTTATGCCGATTTTAGTGAATGTGCTGGTTCGCCGCCGCATCCGCGGCTGATGTAGAAACCGGCGATAAAGGAAGTCATTGTGTCGAAACAGAACGCCAAGAATTCGTTGCTACAAATCGTAGGCAACCTCGGCTGGCCGGTATTTCTGGGGCTGTGGGGCTGCGGGCTGTTTTATGTGCTGATCCTCTGGGGGCCGTTGCAGAGCGACCTGCTCACGCGGTACTTCGCTGGGTTCTGGATCTCCAAACTGGCAACCGGCATGTTCTTTGTCGGTCTTGCCGCGCTGGGTCTGAAACTGCTGAACGTCGCCAGCCAATACACCTCGTTCCGCGATATCCGGCTGCCTGCGATGCCATCGACGCCGCAGTCGCCCAGCGAGTGCAGCGGCCTGCTGGAAGACCTGCTCGCCCTGCCAGCCCGGCTGCAGAAAAGCTATCTGGGCCAACGGCTGATCGAAGCGATTGAATCCGTAGACCGCAAGCAATCCGCCGCCAATTTAGATGATGAGCTGAAATATCTGGCGGACATCTCTGCGGAACGTCAGCACGATAGTTACGCGCTGGTGCGTATCCTGATCTGGGCGACGCCCATGTTGGGCTTTCTGGGCACGGTGATCGGTATCACGCAGGCGCTGGGCGGCTTGCGTGCTGATCAGTTGGATAGCGACTTTCAGGCAGCGATGTCCGGCCTGCTCGGCGGTTTGTATATCGCCTTCGATACAACGGCGCTCGCTCTTTCGCTCTCCATTGTGCTGATGTTTGTTCAGTTTTTGATTGACCGGCTGGAAACGCAGTTGCTGATGCAGGTCGACGCCCGTGTTAACGAAGAGTTGACCGGCCGTTTTGAAACCTTCGGCGGAGACAGCGACCCGGTGCTGGCATCGGTTGAACGTATGAGCCGGTCCGTGCTTCGCGCCAGTGAGCATCTAGTGCAGAAGCAGGCACAGCTCTGGCAGGGAACGATTGAAGCCGCCCATGAAAGCTGGGCCCGCTTAACTTCTGAATCTGGCGAACACCTGCAACGCACACTGGCCGCCGCACTTGACGCTTCATTAGAAAAACATGCACAGGCGGTTGCCGCCAGCAGTCAGGCCGTTGCTAACCAGGCCGCGCAGCGGACACACGGGCTGGAAAAAGCCATTGCTGCCAGCGCGAATAACTCCGCCGTGCAGCAGCAGGAACTAGCCAAGCAGACAGCCGTGCTGACCCGCGCCGTGGAAGCGACGGCGGATGTGGTGAAACTGGAACAGGCGCTCAACGGTAACCTGGCCGCACTGGCCGGGGCCAAAAACTTCGAGAAGACGGTGATGAGCCTATCGGCTGCCATTCATCTGCTGACGTCGCGACTATCAGACGATGGCGACAGCGTCCCTAAAGTTGAGTTGCAAAGCAAACCACAGGAGCGTGCGGCATGAGGCGCCGTCGTTCGCGCAAGCCGGGCATCAGCCTGTCGCTCTTTCCGTTTCTGGCCGTGCTGATCTGTACGATGGGTTCGCTCATCGTGCTGCTTGTCATCATGGTGCAGCAGGCGCGCGTTGTCGCTAGCGAAGTGGAGCAGCAACAAGCGGAAAAGGCCGAGCAGCAACGGCAGTTGATGACGGAGCTGGATCACAAAATCGAAGACGCCGACTGGCGCCACGATATCCTGAATAAGCAACGCGAAGAGTTGTTGGACCAGCTTGAACAGCGACGGCGGCGCATTGGCTACCTGGAAGACACGATCAACACCGCCAAAGAAAAGCTCTCGCTGCTGATCGCACAAGCGAAATCACTGCAGGACCAGGGTAACGCAGGCAGCGGCGAGACGTCGCAGATCAACCAGCAGATTGCCCAGTTGCGGTTGCAGATTGAAAACGAATCCAGGGCATTAGAGATCGCCCGCAAGGCCGCCGCCAGTAAGCCTGCCTCGTACGCCATCGTGATGCATCGCACCTTCTCAGGCACCAACCGCCGGCCTGTGTTTCTGGAATGCACCGCCAACGCCGTCATTATTCAGCCGGAAAACATTGTGCTGGTTGCCGGCGACTTTCAACCGCCGCTGGTGCAAGGCAATCCATTAGACGCGGCGCTCAAAGCCGTGCGGATCTACTGGGCCAAATATGGACAAGAGGACGAAAGAGAGCCTTATCCCCTACTTCTGGTGCGTCCCGGCGGCGCCACATCCTACACGGCAGCGCGTGCGGCGATGCAGTTCTGGGATGACCGTTTCGGGTACGAATTAATCGACGAGGAAATGCAGCTGGAATACCCGGCGGCCGACCCGGCGTTGCGGGCCTTGTTGCAGGAAACCGTTACCAAAGCGCGGCGCCGGATGGCGTTGCTGGCTGCCGCACAGCCACAGCGTTACAAGGGCAACGGCGGTCTGCGTGCATCGCGTAGCGGCGGATTCATCAACGACGATGGCGAGTCAGCAACACGCACTTTCGCCAGCGGAGAACGTAAGCCGGGGCAACCCTTCGCCTTTCAACCTGGTGAAACACCGCCCCACCAGCAGACGGCGGATCGTCGTTTGAATGGAAGCACCCAAAAGCAGCCAGCAGCCGGAGCGACGGCTTCGCAGCCAGGCGGACAGCCACAACCGCTGTCAGCCACACGCGGTCAGAACTGGGGGCTGCCCAATGCGGCCGGCGGCGCCACGGCGATCACCCGCCCGATCCGTGTTGTTGTGATGCGCGACCGAATCACCTTGCTGCCGGAAGTTGCCGGTGAGTTCAGTCCGCGGCCCGTGCCGTTTGAAGGTGATACACGCGCGGCCGTGGACGAATTTGTCTCGCAGGTGTGGGACTTTATGAAAAGGTGGGGAACAGCAGGAAACCGCGCGTACTGGCGACCGATACTTAGTGTTGAGGTGGCGCCCGGCGGCGCGCAGCGTTTCGCAGACCTGGAATCGCTGTTGAAAGGAAGCGGACTGATTGTCGAAAGGAAGCAGCCGTGAGTAGAAAACGGACTTCGCAATTTGACGAACCTGGGCAGGATTCGTTTCTAGACATCGTCGCTAACCTGGTCGGCATTCTTATTATTCTGGTGATGATCGTCGGCGTCCGCGCGAAGGACGCGATGGTGCAGTCGAAGTCCGTCGCAGCAACACCCGTCAAGGACGAAACCGCACGACGGACAGCCGTCGCCATCGCGCAACAGACGGCCGCTAATATCGAAGCGGATATCAACGACATCGGCCGGAAAGTGAACCTCGCCAGCCGCTCTCTCTCTGCTTACGAAAAGGAGCGGCAACAGATTGATCTGCTGACGGTGCGGCTTCAGCAACGTCTTGATGAAGAGACAAAAAACCTGGCGGACGTTGACCGCCAGCGGTTTGCCCAGCAGGCCGAAGCGCAACGCTTGCAGCAGCAACTGGAAGACCTCACCCGCCGCCGCGCTGCGGTGCAGGCTGCGGGCCGGCCGCGGAATGAACTGGAGCACATTCCCACGCCGCTGGCGAAAGCTGTTTTCAACAAAGAGATCCATTTCCGTCTGCTAAATGGACGACTCGCATATGTGCCCTTAGACGTTCTGCAAGAGCGGCTTAAAGCAGAGGCGCCTAATAAAATCTGGAAGCTCCGCGATGCGGATGAGTTTACGGAGGTGATCGGCCCGGTCGACGGTTTCCGTATGCGCTACACATTGCGGAAGGCGCGGAAGCTACGCCACACCCCGCAAGGTCCGGTTGCTGCAACGCACGCGGAACTGAAGGCCTTCACGTTGGCGAGCGTCTCTGACCGTATCGGAGAAACGTTGACCGAAGCCTTGCAGCCAGGTTCTGACCTCGCCGGCCGTCTGGCCGACTTAGACCCAGAGCGGGTTACGATCACCGTCTGGGTTTATCCACAGGATTTCCGCGGCTTCCGCAGCCTGAAGACCTTTCTTTATGAGCGCGGTTTTCGCACGGCAAGCCGGCCGCTTCCAGCTGGCGAACCGATCCAGGGTTCGCCTAATGGCTCGCGATCCGTAGCGCAGTAGGCGCCCGCGACGCCAACCTAACGGCAAAATACCGGGTGCAATTCCTTTGCACGGTTGGCGAAAACGGCTAAACTTGAGGACGGTAGTTCTTATCCACCTCCTCATCGTTTCGCAAAGGCCGTTCATGGACTGTTTCCCAGTGCGCAAGCACTCTCAAAAACGTGGTTTTACCCTGGTAGAGCTTCTCGTTGTGATTGCCATCATCGGCGTGCTGGTCGCCTTGTTGCTACCTGCGGTACAGGCTGCCCGCGAAGCTGCCCGCCGTTCGTCTTGCACTAACAATCTGAAGCAGCTTGGCCTTGCCTTGCACAACCATCACGATACCTATGGCTACTTTCCCGTCGGCGCAACCACGGTAGGCAATGGTTTGTCGTTGCATGTCGCCTTGCTGCCGTTTATGGAACAACAAAACTTGTACGACCGCTTCAACCAGGCCGAGGCTTTCACTACTTCCACCAACCGTCCCTTAACCCAGCAGCCCGTGGACGGATTTCTTTGCCCGAGCGGAACGGAGTTGAAAGCTGACGACAATGGCAGCGACAACACCACGCACTACTATGGTGTGATGGGGCCAACCGGTGCCAACGCAACGACCGGCACGAATTACAAAGAGAATACGGCCGGCAGCCACGGCGGCTGGGCGCTCCAAGGCGCCTTTGCCTGGAACGAGAAGTTAGGTTTTAAGCATCTTACCGATGGCACCAGCAGCACGATGGTGTTTGGGGAGATCTCCTGGGGCGACCGCGATGGCAATGACACACGCTATCGCGCATGGGCGCGTGGGGGTGCACACAACCAGTACATGGCGCCCGCAAAGAATGTCGCCCAGGCCATTAATGCTGACTACACCGCATTGTTTAACGACATGAGCTTTGGGAGTAATCACCCTGGTGGGGCGCAGTTCGGCTACGGCGACGGCTCGGTGCACTTCATTCCAGAAACGGTTGACTTCGCCGTCTATAAAGCAACTGCCAGCCGGAATGGCGGCGAAGTGCAAACTGCCGACTGATCCCAATTGAATTTCACCCCCTTGCTTCGCTTCTGCTTCATTGCCCGGAACTGTTCTATGCCCGTTTCTTTCCTGTCACCTTCCCGTTTTGTTTTGTTGGTTTGTGGGCTCTCGATCTGCTTGGTGGCGGGTTGTGGGTCTGACCCACGCGGACACGACGTTTCAGGCACCGTCACTTTTAACGGTGCGCCCGTGCCCGCTGGCGATATCCAGTTCATCCCTGCTTCTGGTAATTCAGGGCCTCCTGGTAGGGCGGCAATCAAGGATGGGAAGTACGATACCGCTGCCGAAGGAGGTAAAGCTACCGTCGGCGGCCCACATGATGTGATCATCAACGGCTTCGACGGCAACGCTCAGCCGGAGTCAGAAATGCCGCAAGGAAAGCCGTTGTTTCAGGAATTTAAATCCAGCGTGGATGTTTCCAAGGATGAAGCAACCGTGAAAGACTTCGCGGTGAAGTAAGTATCAGGTAGCAGCGTCTAAACGGTGGGGCACGACCCAGGCTGCCTCACCTGGGGACTCAAACGAAACAACGCCGGGCGATGAACCCGGCGTTTTGCGTTTCTAACTCGCGTTCGAGCGAGGCTTATTCTTCTTCAGATCCGCCTTCGGCTTCTGCCGTCTCTTCAGCGGCGGCTTCCTTTGGTTCATCGTCGTCGGCGGGTGCTGCTGAGCTGGTTGCGAAAGCAGGCTTCTCGCTCTTCTTCTCGACGCGATCATGGACGCCGGCGAACTCGAGAATCGCACGCGTTCCTGCGTCGCCCAGGCGAGGCGTTGCCAGACGCATGATGCGCGTGTAGCCGCCATTGCGATCTTCGAATCGCGGCGCGATCTCTTCAAATAGAATCTGCATCGCTTCTTTGTCGCCCAGCAGCTGGACTACCCGGCGACGGGCGTTGACCACAGGAGCAATGGCAGCGCTCCAGGCCTTGTACTTGTCGCTAGTGCGCCACGACTTCCACTCGGGCGTGTTCCGCTCGGCATCGGTGCCGTGCTTCTCCGCCTCACGCTGGTGCTTGAGCGCCTTGCGGGCGATGGTGATGCACTTCTCAACAAGCGGCCGGACTTCTTTAGCCTTCTGCAGCGTGGTGACGATGCGTCCCTTAACCTTAGGGGCGTTATCGTCGAATTCCGCATCGCGCTCGGTGAGAAACAGGCTGCTTGCCATGTTGCGGAACAGAGCCCGGCGATGGCTTGGACTACGGCCGAGGACGCGGCCTTTTTTACGATGTCGCATGGGTGATATCGTGGATAAGGGTTATTGAGCGGCGGGAACACGCATGCCGAGATGAAGGTTCATCTCTTTCAGCTTTGCGCGGACTTCGTTTAAGGTTGTTTCGCCGAAGTTACGGACTTCCATCAGCCGGTCTTCGGTGTAAACGACCAGGTCGCGGACGGTTGCGATATTCTCTGACTCCAGGCAGTTGGAAGCACGCACCGTCAGATTGAGTTCTGCCAGCGTGGTGTTCAGCTTCTGCTCAAGAGCGGCGTCTGTACCCGTCGAACTGCGGACAGGCGAATGAACCCGCGGGCCCAGTTCTGAGTACTGAACAAACGGATTGAGATGCTTACGGAGGATCTTGGCGCCTTCTACTAGAGCCATCTCTGGCGAGACGGAACCATCGGTCCAGATCTCAAGGGTCAGCTTGTCGTAGTTGGTCTTCTGACCAACACGTGTCTGCTCTACCAGGTGGCGGACACGGGTGACGGGGCTGAAAACAGCGTCGAGCAGGATGATGCCAATTTCGTGGTCGGTGCTGGTCTGCTCGCTGGCAGGAACGTAGCCACGGCCATTTTCGACAACCATTTCCATCATGAACGGTACGCTGTCGGTCAGCGTGCACAGGACGTGATCTTTGTTGATCACTTCTACGTCCGAGTCCGTCACAATGTCGGCGCCGGTGACTGCGCCCACTTCGCTCTTTTCGACGGTGATGACGCGTGTGGAGTCGCTGTGGTTTTTGACGACCAGCGACTTCACGTTGAGGACAATGTCGGTCACATCTTCCAGCACGCCGTCGATGGTTGAGAATTCGTGCTGAGCGCCGCGGATTTTGATCTGGGTAACGGCGCTGCCTTCAAGGCTGGAAAGCAGCACGCGGCGAAGGGGATTGCCAACCGTGTTTCCAAAGCCAAGCTCAAACGGCTCTGCGTAGAATTTGCCGTAGGTATCTGTGAGGGTCTCGGTGTCGCAATTCACAACGCTGGGCAATTCAAGCCCACGCCAACGAACGTGCATGGCGATTCTCCGGGGGAATTCTATTTAAGACCCGGCGCGGGAGCCGGGCCGTCGTGACTTCAGAAGCACCCGCGTCCCACGGTTGCCGGGTCTAACGGGCAACCAGATGCAGGTGTAACGCTGTGGCGGGAAGATTAAACGCGACGCTTCTTCTTGGGGCGGCAACCGTTGTGCGGGATGGGGGTGCAGTCTTCGATGGACTTCACGTTGAGGCCCGCTGCCTGCAATGCGGTGATGGCGCTTTCCCGGCCAGAGCCTGGACCGCGTACTTTCACATCGACATCACGCATACCAAACTTCGCGGCCTTCTCGGCAGCCTGCTGGGCGGCGCACTGGGCGGCGTAAGGCGTGCTTTTACGGCTTCCCTTGAAGCCAGCGATACCTGCGCTGGACCAGCAGAGTGTATCGCCCTTGTTGTCTGTGATGGTCACAATGGTGTTGTTGAAGGTTGCCTGAACGTGGGCGACCCCAACCGTTACATTACGACGTGGTTTACGTTTTCTGCTTTTAGCCATGTGCTTCCGGCGTGTTGAAAATAGGCTCTGGTTAAATGCAGAACGCGGCCAGGACACCCTGCCAAAGCCGCACTCTGTGAGAAAATCCGATCCCGCAACAACTTAGCGGAGATCCTTCACACCCTTCTTACCGGCAACGGTCTTCTTGGCGCCCTTGCGGGTGCGGGCGTTTGTACGTGTCCGTTGACCGCGGCAGGGCAGCTTGTTGCGATGCCGCATTCCGCGGTACGACTTAATATCGCGTAGCCGGCGGATTGCCTGATCGGTCTGGCGCCGAAGTGGACCTTCGACGGTGTAATCGCGTTCGAGGATGGTCGCCAGGCGGCCGACTTCATCGTCTGCCAGATCACGCGCCATACCGTCCGGGTTGATACCAGCCTGGTGACACAATTCACGGGCAACGGCCGGTCCCACTCCGTACAAGTACGTGAGCGAGATGACATTTTTCTTATCGTTGGGAATATCTACACCGAGCAAACGCGGCATCGACCTTGAACTCCTGGCGTCAGATGGGACGCACAATCTGGCTGGTTTCTGCGCCGGCGGCAATCTTCTAAACCGCCAGCAGTAAACACTTTAGGTGAAACAGCGACGACTAACCCTGACGCTGTTTATGCCGGGAATTCGAGCAGATGACATATACTTTGCCATGCCGGCGAACAATTTTGCAGTTCTCGCAAATCCGTTTGACGCTCGCACGAACCTTCATAACTCTAACCCGGATAATGATAAAACGGTGACGTCAAAGATTCTCGTAAACAGTGAAAACCAAAGAGGTTGCCTGCTGACGAGCTCTTTAAATTAATTTTCAAGCAGAGGAGTATAACCCTTACATTCAAGGGCACACAAGTCCCACCGGCAAAAAAACTTGCGATCTTTCGCCCTTGTAGTAAAGTGGCGGCACGAAAGGTGCTATTTTCCGATGCAATACAGCATTTCACCCGTGCGAAGATAGAGCCTACCGCCTGCGAAGACGGGACTTGCGAATCCCGTGTCGGCAATCTTGTTGGTCGCCAGACTTTCATATTTATCGCCAGACGCTCTGAATACGTGCACCGTTCCGTCTTCGGCGTGGGCATAAATTGCATCGCCAGCCTTAACGGGTGAAGCACTGTATCCCCCGCCGAGCCGCTTCTTCCAGATCTCTTGCCCTGACTTGGCGTCGAACAGCCGGGCGATGCCATCATCCTGGACGGCCAGCAAGCGGCCGTCGTATGCTAGCAGTGATGGGATATAAACTTTGTAGTCTTTGCTCCAGAGAATCTTGCCATCAGCGGCGTTCATGGCGATTAAGTTGCGTTGCGGGTAGCCGCCGCTGGCGAACAGGATTTCGCCGTCCGACGCCATCGTGTTGCCGGCCGTGTTTGCGGTGCCGTCCTGTCGCCAGAGTTCTTCGCCGGTGTCGGGGTTGTAGCTAACCACCTGCAATTGGCCGTGCAGCAGCAATTGGGTTTCACCGCCTGCTTCGGAAATCAGCGGCGTGCCGTAGCTATCGGAACTCTTCCGTGGCGCCCGCCAGGCTAGTTCGCCGCTATCGCGATACAGCGCCGTTAAGAAACCACCGGCGGTGTTGTCGCCCTGGATAATCACCAGCGACTTATAGATGACCGGGGAGGAGCCGTAGCCGAATTTCGATGTAAACTCGCCGGCGGACTTCTGCCAGACGATTTTCCCATCCAGGCTTACCTTGGAAACGCGGATGGCGCCGTCAAACTGACTCACGGCGAAAATGTGTTCACCATCGCAAGCGGGGGTTGAGGAAGCGAACGAGTTTTTGGGGTGCTTGGTAGGGAAGCTGCCTTCATGCAGCAGGGTGTTCCACTGCTCCTGGCCTGTTTTGCGGTCGTAAGACAGCAGCAGCATCTTTTCTGCTTTTTCATCCGCTGTTGCCACAATTACGCGATCGCCGACCACAATGGGCGTGGCATGTCCGCGGCCGGGAATGGATGCCTTCCAGACCACGTTTTCATTGGCGGTCCATTTCGTAGGCGCCTGGGACGAACCTTCGGCCAGGTTGTCCGTGCCGGCTCCACGCCACCAGGGCCAGTCGCCCGTGGCAGCTTCAACGGGCGTCGCTTCCTGGATCTTGTCAGGTTCTTCCACCACCACAGCTGTTGCTGGCGGCGCCGGCGGCGAGCACCCTGCGAAGATTACGGCCACGGTCAGGACAGCCAGTGCAGGCACATAGCCGGAAAGCATCGCAGATCGGAACATGAGCATCTTCCGGGTAAAGTCTGAAGGAGTTTCTTTTGGGAGGTACGCCAATACTCTAGACAATTGGCAACAAAGGAGGCTTGGGGCTGCGGAAACGTGGGTGCCCTGGTTCAAAGAGAATGGCCTGGGCGTATTCATCGATTTGCTCAGGCGTCTCGAAGTACCGGTCATAGGTCCAGTCGCCATCGTACTCGCAGGCGTCGGTCGTATAGTCGCGGCAGATCTGCGGCCGGGTTTCGTAAATCCCGCACAGATGGTCATCCCGCAAATGACGGCAGGTCGTATGCACCAGCAGGTACCAGACATCGTCGTCCGTAAAAACAGTCGCCCGGTCGTGCAGCAGATACCAGCGGATAAAGTCAAAGTCTTCGGCGGTATCCGGGGTATCGATCGGAAGTGCGAAATACCGGCAGCACTTCGCCGTGCAGTAGTCGCACAGCACTTCGCCGGGGGCAAGGTCTTCGCGGCTTTTGGGTTTTGCGAGTTCAGTGGCCATCGTCGTTCCTGTATGTGTGTCTTCTGCCTAATGTCAGACTATCAACGGCTGTTGCATTTGGCTACTCACTGCGGTGAAGAATCCGGTAGAACTAACGCCCGGATGGGTTTTTGCTTGCCTGCCCTTAGCTTCATGCCCGTCGTGTCTGTGGTCGTCAGCTATGATGGTGGTTAGATTACACAGCCAGCTATTCCAATCAATCTGCAGGACAGTTACCGCTACCGCGACGGCGCACTTTCATGATGTTTTCCTTTGCCGACTTGATGGCGGTTGTTCTTGTTGCATTACTTGTTGCCGCAGTTTTGATGCTGGTCGTTGTGCAGCTTTTCCGTTCGCCCTTTACTCCACTACAGACGCTCTTTTTCTGGCTGGTGGTGCTGCTAACGCGGTTCTTGTGGCGGGTTGAATGCAACCAGGTGGCGCCGGTGCCAGACGACCGCGGGGCGGTGCTTGTTTCCAACCATCGCAGCAGTGTGGACCCGTTTTTCTTTCAGGCCGCATGTAAGAAGCCTGTGCACTGGATGGTGGCGCGGGAGTTTGTTGAACATCCGGCGTTCTCGTGGTTTCTGAAGACGTGCGAAGTGATTCCCGCCCGGCGCAGTGGTGTAGACACGGCAGCAATGCGGGAGGCGATCCGCCTGGCGGAAGCTGGTGGGCTTGTCGGCATGTTCCCTGAAGGCCGCATCAACATGACGGAAAAGTTCATGCTGCCTGCCCGCCCCGGAGCGGTCACCATTGCGGTGAAAGCGCGGGCGCTGATTGTGCCTTGTTACATCGAAGGTTCGCCGTATAACCAGACGCCGTGGAGTCCGTTCTTCATGCCCGCGCGGGTGAGACTGGTGTTCGGAAAGCCGGTCGATGCGGCCGTCTTTGATGGTAAAGCGTCCACGGCTGAGGTGAGGAGAATCGCCCTGGAGTGCCTGCAACAAATTGCAGATCTGGCCGGCGCGACGGACCATCAGCCATCGCTCGCAGGCCGCAACTGGCGGCCCACCAAAGAAGAGTTAGACGCCGATATGGCTGAGAGTGCACGTCGCGCGAAACGATAACCGGCTTCACGCCTGCGGGCATTGTGTGACTTAGAGGTTGTTGGCGACGGTCACTTTTTCCGGCAACTGCGGGCCACCCGCCGTACCGTTGCCGAAAGAGCAGCCGGAAATCAGATTGCCGGTTCCATCGCCCTTCCAGATGAGCGGCCGCTGCATTAGTTGCGGTGTGCGACGGTCGTGAATCTGGCAGCCTGTCATCACCGTGTTCGAGCAGTTTTCGACAAGCATGCCGTAAGGGGCGCCATCCAGCACCTGCAAGCCGGTAAGCGTCATCTGCCGGCAATCTCGCATTTCCAGCAAGGCCTGCCGGACCAGCGGTGGGGCGCCGGGTACAGTGTGCGTACTGCCAGTAGCGTCTTCGATAATCAGCCCGGTCAGATTACAGCTTTCTGAATTGCGGAATTCAATGCACGTCGCCAGACCGTTGTTCTTGTAGTCCGGGTTGTGTCCGAAACAGTTGTCACCCACCACAATATTCCGCGAGTCTTCCACCAGCAGATTGCGGTGATGGCCGCTGTAAATGTAGTTGCCCGTCAGCACCACGCCGCGGGCGGACGTCAGATGCACGTTCACTTCCTGGCTGCCGATCAGGTTCCCGGTAATCGTCCACATGCCCGCACGACGGGCGCCGTCTGTCCCGCCGGTAAAACGGATGTTGGCGCCGCCCTTACTGTAAGTGGCTTGAATCGTATTGCTGCTGATGGTTCCTTCGCGAACGCTGCTGGCCGGGTCGGACGTATCGATGTAGATTTCCGCGGTGGGATCGTCCGGCTGCCCAACATCCGGGTGACTGCGATAGTTGTTGTATTCAATGTCGTTGCCGGTGATCTGCAGGTTGCGGATCTCACTTTTCTCAATGCGGATTCCACCCAAACGGCAGTAGCTGATGTGCGAACTGCTGATGATGGTCTGATGCAGGTTCACGCCATCCAGATGCACGCCCACACCGCGGTTGTGGTAGAAGTTGCAGTGGTCAATGATCAGATTCCGGGCACGGCTGGTCACGTGCACGGCGGTGTTAACTTCGCGGATCAGAACGCCCGTGATCTGCGGCTGCATTACTCCTTCGATCCGCACGCCGTCCGCCAGCATGTGGGCGCCTTCAATCTCGATGCCCGAGAGCACCGGCATGCGTTCATCTGCCCATTCAGCAGGTTTGAAACCGGCAGGGTCCGCCGTTTTTGCGTGGGTTCCCTTAAAGTGAATCGCCGGGCCGGGGCCCGCCATGATCAGCTTGGCAACGCCGTTTGAACCATGTATGGAGGTGCGGCTACGTTTAGTCAGATCAACCGTCAGCGTGCGCGTGATGCGATAGTCGCCGCGGGGAAACTCAATCAGGCCGTCGCCGTCGTCGATGGCGTGCTGAATCGCATCGGTATCGTCTGCTTTGCCATCACCCGCCGCCCCGAAATCGTGCACGTTGCTCATGCTGGCTTTCCTCACGCGAAACGATACTAAGAAGCTTCTGCTTTGATGCACGCTACCTTGTGTTCATCGCCTACAAATTCAATCGGCTGTGCCGTGCACTGTGGCTCTGCAATCGGGCAGCGTTCGGCAAATGCGCAGCCGTGGTACACCTTATCAGGCGAAGGCACTTCGCCTTGAAGCACCACACGCTGCCGGGACTTTTCGAGCTCCGGATCCGGCACTGGCGCCGCCGAGAGCAGAGCTTTCGTATACGGGTGCTGCGGATTGCTGTACAGTTCCGCTGACGAGGCAAGCTCCACCATCCGCCCCAGATACATCACCCCGACACGATGGGCGATGTGCCGGACAACAGCCAGGTCATGCGCAATGAAAACGTACGCCAGGCCAAGCTGTTGTTGCAGGTCCATCAGCAGATTGATGACCTGCGCCTGAATCGAAACATC
Source organism: Pirellulaceae bacterium (assembly GCA_965233625.1). Classification (GTDB taxonomy): domain Bacteria; phylum Planctomycetota; class Planctomycetia; order Pirellulales; family Pirellulaceae. The sequence goes on along the minus strand of OZ247499.1, from coordinate 2,418,413 downwards.
CAGGGCTGACACAGGTTCGTCACAGACAATGATCTCAGGCTCAACCGCCAGGGCGCGGGCGATGCCGATACGTTGCCGTTGCCCACCGGAAAACTCGTGCGGATAGCGGTTGAGGAAGCGTGGATTAAGCCCGACCATGTCCATCAGTCGCATGGTTTCGAGTTTGCGGTCGCGGCCGCTATGCAGGCCGAAGATTTTCATTGGCTCACTGATAATGCTGCCAACCGTCATGCGCGGATTCAGTGAAGCGTAAGGATCCTGGAAGATCATCTGCAGGTTGCGGCGGACGGCCTGCATCTGCGACTCGCCCGCGTTATCAATCCGCGTGCCTTTGAATAGCACTTCACCGCTGGTCACAGGCGCCAGTCTAAGGATCGCGCGGGCCGTGGTCGATTTGCCGCAGCCAGACTCGCCAACGATGCCCAGCGTCTCACCGGGTTGCACCGTGAAGCTGACGCCATCGACGGCCCGGATGAAGCCTTTTTTCTGCGCCCAGAACGGTCCTTTGGTATACGGAAAGTGAACCTTTAGATCGCGGACTTCTAGCAGCGGCTTGCCGCCCGGTGGGTTGTGGCCGGACTTAATCATGGCGTTACCCCCGTGGTAGGCTTGGCGGTGGTTACATCTACGAAGCAGGCGAAGTTACCGCCATCTGTACGGGGCGTCAGGCCGGGCATCTCCTGTTTGCACTTGTCGAGGACGAATTTGCATCGCGGGTGAAACGGGCAGCCTGAGGGCGGATGCGCCATGTTGGGCGGTTGCCCTTCAATAGCTTGAAGCCGCGTCTGACTATCGTCATCCCAACGGGGAACCGATTCAAGCAGGCCGAGCGTGTAGGGATGGCGTGGCTCCGCGAATAGAGCGCCGGCGTCAGCCCGTTCGATAACCTGGCCCGCGTACATCACCAGGACGCGGTGACAGATGTTGGCAACCACTCCCAGATCGTGCGTGATCAGAATGATGGCCGTGTTTTTCTCTTTCTGCAAATCCTTCATCAGATCTAGAATCTGCGCTTGTACGGTTACGTCCAGCGCCGTGGTTGGCTCGTCGGCAATGAGGATGTCTGGTTCGCAGGATAGCGCCATGGCGATCATCACGCGCTGTCGCATGCCGCCGGAAAACTCATGCGGAAAGCTCTTCACACGGCCTGCCGCGCCGGGAATCTGCACCATCTCCAGCATGCTGATCGCGTGCTTGATGGCTTTGTCTTCGCCCCAGCCAAAGTGCAGCATCGTCATTTCTGTGAGTTGTTCCTGAATAGTCAGGAACGGATTGAGCGCCGTCATCGGATCTTGAAAGATCATGGCAATCTGTTTGCCGCGGATCTCACGCCACTGCCGGTCGGTGCAACTCAGCAGGTCCTGCCCACGGAAGCGGATGCTGCCTTTGGTGATGCGGCCCGGCGGCCGGGGCACCAGTCCCATGGTGGCAAGATTGGTCACCGATTTTCCTGAACCGGATTCGCCGACAATGCCCAGCGTTTCGCCCGGCGACAGGTCAAAACTCACACCATCCACGGCCCGCACCACACCATCATCGGTGGCGAACTCCACGTGCAAGTTGTCAACGGCTAAGAGCGGTGTATCTATGCTGGCCATTCGATTCCCAGATTGCTGTCTTCGGTGTGGCGTTCTGTTGAGAGTTTTCCGGGTTTAGTCGCGGTTCTTCATCCGCGGGTCGAGCGCATCACGCATGCCATCACCCAGAAAGTTCAAAGCAAACAAGGTCAGCGCCAACGCCAGGCCCGGAAACAGCACCAGCCACCACTGAATCTGAATGGCGGTGATGACGCCCACACCCTCGTTAACCAGCAGTCCCCACGAGATATCCGGCGGCGAAACGCCCATTCCCAGGAACGACAGAAAAGCTTCAAACAGCATGACAGAAGGAATGGTCAGCGTCAGGTAGACGATCACGATGCTCATCACGTTAGGGACGAGATGGCGGAAAATAATCCGCCACCGGCTGGCGCCGATAACACGCGCTGCATCGACGTATTGCTCATTCTTTAACGACTTTACCTGACCGCGGACAATCCGCGCCATGGTGAGCCAGTAAATCGCTCCGATGACGATGTAAAAAATCACGATGTTGTCGATGCCATACTGTTCAAGCTCTGACTTGATGCTGTCTTCGCTAAGTACCATCATCAGTGTGATGACGACAAAAATGAACGGCACGGAGTAAAGGATATCCACAATCCGCATCATGACGGATTCAACCGTTCCACCCACATAGCCCGCGATCGCACCGTAAGAGACGCCGATCACCAGTGACACAAGTGTGGCAACCACGCCCACAATCAGCGACACACGCGAGCCCCAGAGGATGCGGGAGAACACATCGCGGCCCAGGTTATCAGTGCCGCAGATGGAAGGGATGCACCAGTCGCCGAAGATGCTCAACCGCAGATCGGTAAGGAAAACGGTTAGCACGCCGCCGCGCGGGTTGCCTTCGACATCCTTCCACCAGGAATTCTCGCGGGGATTGGCGGAACGGAGCGATTCAATTTCGTCATCAATCGCTTTGCGGCGTTTGGAATCCGCGGTGGTGCGTTCGTCCTGCAAAGCTGCCAGTTTTGACTCGTGTTCTGCAATGCCCAGCGTCTGCGGCTCGAGGTTGGGCCAGCGGAATTGATTGTCCAGGTCCTGAACAATTGGCGATTGCAACGGAAGCAGCGGAGTGAAAATGGCGGTCAGCACCATGAGTATCAGAAACGCCAGCGACCCCATGGCCGCATAGTTCTTCCGCAGCCGCCGCCAGGCGTCCTGCCAGAGGGAAACGCCTTGAATCTTCGCCGCCTCACTTAACATGGCGGCGTATTTATCTTTCGATGGCGGCGTGTCTTTTCCGTCAGGGTTGCTCATCGTGGCAGTTTCACAGGTCGATGCAGATGGAGTGGCAACAGCGCGGCGTTACGAATTAAGTTTGACGCGCGGATCGATGATGGAATAAGAGAGGTCAACCAGCGTGTTCATCACAAACAACAGGAACGTGTACACAAGCACCATTCCCATAGCTACCGAGTAATCACGTTGCAGGGCGGCTTCGATGAAGTGGCTACCCATGCCCGGCAACGCAAAGATTCGTTCCAGCACCAGCGAACCCGTCAGCACAGCCGCCGTGGCGGGACCAATGTAAGAAACCACTGGCAGCAACGCCCCGCGCAGTGCATGCCGCAGCACCACCCGGCGGCTGCTTAGGCCCTTGGCGTAAGCCGTGCGGATGTAATCCAGGCTTAATACGTCCAGCATTCCCGTGCGTGTCAGCCTCGCGATGTAGCCGGCGAACGGCGCCCCCAGACACAAAGCAGGCAGCAGAATCTGACGTATCTCGCCCCATCCGCCTGCGGGCAGCAGCGGGATGTAAAACACGAAAAGAACCACCGCGGAACTGGCCAGCACAAAGTTTGGCACGGCAATGCCCAACGTTGCCGCGGCCATAAACGAGTAATCAAATCCAGTATTCCGCCGCACCGCCGCAATCACTCCGGCGGTCGTTCCAAAAACCAGGGCGAACGTCATCGCAAATATGCCTAGCGATGCCGACACCGGAAAACCCTGTCTGATGATTTCGTTAGTGTGATAGTCTTCCAGCTTATAGCTGGGAAGAAAGTCCAGCATCGCCACGCTGCCCAGCACCATGAAGTACTGCTTGTACAGCGGCTCATCCAGGTGGAATTTGGCGTTCAGATTTTTCTCAATTTCAGGCGGCACTTTGCGTTCTTCATCAAACGGGCCGCCTGGCGCGGCGCGCATCAGGAAGAAAGAGATTGTGAACACTGCCCACAGTGTCAACAGACCCCATCCCACGCGTTTTAGCAGAAATTGAAACACTTATTTTTCAATCCGTATGAGGTCCAGCGGATGGACGTCCTGAATATTCGGGTAGAAGCCTTGAACGTGCGGCTTGACCATGTTGTTGGACACGTAGAAATAGATGGGAAGAATCGGCAGTTCGTCCATCAGAATACGCTCGGCTTTGGCCAGATGCTCCGCGCGCTTCTGCGGGTCGGTTTCTTCACGGGCGAGTTGCAGGAGCTTGTCATATTCTTTGCTGCTCCAGTTTGTCTCGTTGTTCTCACCGCCGGTTTTGAACATGTCTAGAAACGTGTTCGGGTCCGGATAGTCGCCGATCCAGCCCGCGCGGGCGATTTCGTAATCCGTCTGGTTGACCGTATCCAGGTAGCTGCCCCACTCCAGATTCCGCAGTTCGATATTAACGCCCAGATTCTCGCTCCACTGACGCTGAATCACCTCGGCAATCGTGCGATGCCCTTCGCTGGTGTTGTACAGCACCTGCACCTTGGGGAAGTTTTTACCACCGGGGTAGCCTGCCTCGGCCAGCAGTTCGCGGGCTTTCTGCGGGTTGTACTCGTCCGTCATTGGCGACTTGTAGCCGGCCATCCCAGGCGGCACCAGATGCCGCGCGGGCTGTTGCCCGGCCTTGAGTAGTTTTTCGCAGATGGCTGCTTTATCAATTGCCATGTTTAGTGCGCGACGGACACGTACATCGCTAACGCCTTCGCGTTCGACATTCACGCGGTAGAAGTAAGTGGCAAGCTGGGGCGCCGTTTTGAAGTCTTCCCGGTCCTTCACAATCGGGATCACCGAATGCGGGATCAATGTGGACCAGTCAAGCTGTCCCGTCAGGTACATGTTCAAGCTGGTGTTCTCGCTTTTGATCGCCATCGCGTCGACGATTTCCAGCGAGACGTTATCCGCGTTCCAGTAGGTTTCGTTCTTCACCATTCGCACACGGTCGCGGATGCGGCGGAACTCTAGACGGAAAGGCCCGTTGCAGACGATGTTCTCTGGCTTGGTCCAATCCGGGGCGCCGTGTTCTTCAACGCATTCGCGGTTAACGGGGAATAGGGGGTAGAACGCAACCAGTTCGCTGAAATAAGGCGTGCGATTGTCCAGCTTCAGCACCAGCGTGTCGTCGTTTTCCGCTTTGATGGCCACCGTCGTGGCGAAGTTGGGCAGCACATGCAGGCAGCGTTCGATCTTGCCCTTGTAATTCGCGGCCGCTTCGCCCGGTTCTTTGGCGAAGGCAATCTCGGCGCCGGAGCCTTCCCAGTCAACCGCGTCGCCTGATTCCCCTTTCTTCACTTCCACGACATAGACCGTTGCGGCTTTGAAGGCGGCCTCAGCTTTATCCTTGTCGTCTTCGGTGACATCCTCAGGCAGGTCGAGTGGCGGCGGCTCAACAATCTTCTTCAGGACGCCGAATTTCATCGGTCCTTGCGGGAACACCTGCGAGGCGTTGCGGCGGCCCGGCAGTTCAACTTCCACCTGCTTACCAACTTCAAGCGTCGCCTGATTGTAGGCCTTGGCGCCCTGCACGTAGTAAAGCTGATCGGCGTAACGCGAACCAATTTCCGGATGCAACATCCGCCGCCACGACCAGGCAAAGTCGCTGGCCACCACGCGGCGGCCATTGCTCCAGACGGCTTCTTTCCGCATGGTGAAGGTATAAGTCAGCCCGTCTTCTGAGATTTCCAGCTTCTCCGCGCTGCCGGGTTGGGGCTTCATCGGCACGTTGCCTGTATCGTCTGGCTCTGCGTCTTTATCGGGCAGGGAGCTTAGCAGCCCTTCGAACATCGCCCGGATGATGCGGCCTTCGGGCACGCCGGTGGCTTTGGGCGGATCAACGGTCTTTACTTCGTCGCCGTTGTTGAACGTAAAATCAGCGGGCGGCAGCGTACCAAAAGAAACTGCCCAGACCAGCGCACAAAGCAGTACGCCCAGTCCTAGCACAGGAAAATATCGTCGCACGAATTCCAGCATGTTCATTCCTTCGCTCGCCCACGTCGCTGCTAGCGGTTAGGTTAACATCCTAAATACGGCGCCGGTCCCCGGCAAGCACAAGCAGTAACAACCACGTAGAACCCGCTGGTATTTCAGTCCGTTGTGTAGGCGTCTGCCTGCCGCGTGATAAACAGCGGTGAACCGATAAAGTCATGAGTATATTTTCCCGCTTCTTCGGCAGATCCGCTGGCGACGAAGAAGGCCCCGGCGACGATGGCCCGCTGGTTGCCAACGAGCAGATTGAAAACGGCCTCAGCCTGCAACTGCTGTTCAACGGTCCGCTGCCCGATGGCGCTGCGATCACTGGCGCGATGCGATCGTACCACGCATGTATGGCAAACGGCCGCGCCGATGTAGATCGTGAAATAAGCCAGCAGGGCAGCCTGTTTGGTCTAGCTGGCTGGGGGCAGCACGTGGTGAAACTCGTTGGCTTCGATACACCGATGCCGGCCGAAGCAGTCGAGAATTGCGTGGCGCCGGCGCACTATGACGAAGAGATCAAGCAGCAGGCCCGCACGCACACAACGCATCTGCTGGTCTTTTACGCGGGCAAAGAAATGGACCCCCGCAAGCAGTATCAGGCGCTGGCGGCCATGGCCGGCGTGCTCTCGGCCACCGGCGCCATCCTGGTGCTGAACGAAGAAGCCCGCACCTCGCTGCCCGCTTCCATCTTCACCACGGAAAAGGAGGACGAAGATATTCTGGAAGTCATCGCAGCCCTACCGCTCATCATGCTGTTCTGCGGCTTCGTCAAGTACGAAGTCGAAGGCGTCACCGGCGTCTGGATGCGCACCTACGGCGCCCATCACCTGGGCCTGCCCGACCTCGCCGTCCTCGCCGAAGGCCACTTCGAAGGTCAACGCTACGCCACCATCTTCGGCAACATCTTCGAATACCTCCTCAAATCCAACGCCGTCCTCGCCGCAGGCCACACCATGCAAATCGGCGAAGACGACTTCCTCCGCTGCCGAGAACCCCAACCCGAAGAGTATTTCCTGGAAAGCAACGGAGAAATGCTCGCGATTGAAATCATCAGCGCAAGCGATGTGCAGGGGTAGAACTCGGCGGGAATTAGTTAAACCTATAGCAGAGGTTGGACGAGCACTCACCTACGAACAAGAATTCAAAAACGCATCCCGTCGCATAATTCCTAACACTATACTATGAATCGATTTTTTCGCCCCAGCCGCAATTTCCGACAGCATGCCAAATGACGATCAAACTAACATCCAAAAGGTACACCACCTATCAGGTACACCACCTATCGTAGGAATTCAAATCGGAATATTTCTTCGGGGGCGGCTATAAATTCGGTTATTTGATTCTGATTCCAAAAATACCGCCATGCTCGGTGGCATCCGTGATCTCCACAGAGTTACGGTAGTTCGAGGGGTCGAAACCATTCGTGAATTCTGCCGCGGCCAACTGATCTGAGTTGAGACAGATAATGTACTGAAAACCACTTTTTTTCGATTGTTCAGCACCTATTTCGATTGCTTTAGCAACCTGCCGGCTGTCCATTCCATCGAATAAATGGCTGTCATGAACGAGGAAACCTGGCCCACCAAAATCACGTTTCGCCCAAAGTACTGCGAGCGTCATATCGAAACAAAATATCTGCATGTTGCGAATGCCTTTGCTCTCTTTGCCTTCAACATTCACAGAAAATTCAGGGCCGTTATCTTTGGATTCTACAACTAGACTGCCCTCATGATCGGAGATCCGCTTTGAGAACTCCTCAAAAACAATGATCGACTCATCTAATAAATCAGACTTGTCCTCGAGGTCAAGAGTAAGCTTCTTTTTGATTTGAGCACGTTCGATCGTTAGTTCCGTCGACTCTGAATCTAACTGTTTCGCAAGGGTAACCTTCTTCTTCAGTTCTTCTACGGTAGCCAACTTGCGAGAGAGTTCCTCCTGTAACTTTGAGTATTGGTCTAATGCTCCATGGCTATCCATAGTACGCATTATTTCCTGCCTACGCTGGTCGGCCTGTTCGATTTCCAATGCGCGTCTTTGGATCGACGCATGGGCATCCTCAATTTGGCTTTGCAGATGAATCCGTCGATTCCGTATTAGCGCTTCGTGAAAACTGCGCACATCTTCTAACCGCTTGCGAACCAATTCCGGCAGGACGATACCTATTTCTTCGTAAAGTTCCAAAATCTGCGAATCATCCGCTGGTTGTTCATCGTCGAGTTGGCTGGACAGCGACGCTATACATTCAACGTCTAGTGTGTTCTCGCTCGTTAACTCTGAAATTCGGATTGCCAAACGTGAGGCTTCTTTTTCAAGGTCGCGATACTCCGGCAATACCTGAAACTCGGAGAGTTCCTGCTTTAGCTTGTTTGTCTCTTGTTCCGCAACGGCAAGTCGTGTTCGTAACTCACCAACATTGCCCATGAGGCCGCCAAGCACACCGCTTTTTGCCTCCCTCTTTAACGATGCGAGAGACTTTTCCTTTTGTCTAACCTGTTGCAACGCATGTGGGATACGCCAGTCAAGACCAAACAGATAGGCGAGCGCGATTTGCATATCCCAATTCTGTTGTTTCGATGAGTGTTTCTGAGCATCTTGAAAACCACCGCTCGCTTCGCGTCGAAGAAAGTAAGACACCATCGATCGAAAGGAAGGACCGTAGGACTCAATGTCATCCGGAAGATTGAACATCAGATTACCGAGGACTTTGCGCCACTCTGTATTGCTGATTCTATACTCGCCGGACTGTTTATGCAGCTTTGGCTCGACCAACCAGTTTGAAAACTCACCATCAACCACGACCCGATTGGAGGACTCACCGGAGCGAGAAGCCAAGGTTCGCACTCCCTGCAAGTCGAACGACAATGAGAAGTCGTGCTGTATTATTGATTTAGACCGAAAGATGGATTCAGGATCACATTTCGAGCCAAGCAGGAAGTCAATGATCCGAACTAGGCTGGACTTGCCTGATCCGTTTCGGGTCTGCCTGCTTGTTGCACCCTTGCTTTTTTCTGCAACAACAAGATTCAAGCCTGGTCGGAAAGTGACCGTTTTGAAAGTGGGAAGTGAACTCGTTATTCGATGAATCATTTTGTCGACTCTCGAACAGAAATTCGGCGCCCATGCTGCTGTATCGTGCCCAGTGCATACAACATGGCGATCGCCAACGTAAACCAGTCGAACGTCAGTCGCCGGTTCTTAAGTTCATTCACTTCCTGGAATTCCAGCCAAAGAGTCGAAACTGACTTTGGCTCGTCTAGCAATCGGACAATGTCTGCTCCAATACCAATTAGGGATCGCTCCGTCGGTAGGTGTTTCGTTGGAAGAATCATTTTGACTCCGGCACATTTTCGAAGATGTCACATGCGTCGAAAAAGTGAGACATGACTGCGGTTACGCCTGCCTGTTGAGGGGGGCTAGTAAAGTGATTTCCACCAGCGAAATTCCAGATAGTCTCGAAGATTTCATCTGGTTGCATGCCAGACTCGCGACATGCGGCGTACTTTCGGCGAAAGCCCTCTGCGATGGCTTCACCCGTTCGCGGATCGGTCATTCCGTCAAAGTATTGTTGCACCTTGCCGTGCTTAGGTCGCCCGCCCTTTAACAGGTATTGGTTGTATTCGTTAAGTTTGTTGTATTCCAGTTTTTGAGGGTCTGGGATTGTGATCTCATCAAGTGGAGATGGGTCTACGCTTACCTTCGCAAGATGTTCGACAACGTCGCGAATTGCGGGCATCTCGAGTCGGTCCATTACCTGTTGGGTGGGTGCGTAGCCGAGAAGATCTTGAAGTTGATAGTCAGTGAGTTTGTCCTCCATCAGTATCCACAAACGCTCAAATGTCCAGACCTCAATCGCTAGATCAGAGTTGTCCCCTCTGAGTTTGAGAAGGAAGGCTCCGACGTCTTTCGTCAACCCTTCGTCGTTATGAACGAAGATAAATTTCCGCATTGTCGCGTTGCGTTCCTTCAGCGTCTCTTTGGCTTTATTCAAGTCGGATTCAATCTTATTCTCAAGTACTGATTTCCCGCGGTCGCGAGGTGCGTACACCGCGACTACAGCATCCTCGCTGATAATAATTCCATCGAGTCCACCGTCTCCTCTGGTGAGGCGAATAACTGTGTAGTCTGCAAGAAAACCGAACTCGAATAACTTTCCTACCCATGCCTGAAACTCTTGCCGCTTCAGTTCCAAATATTGGATCTTCGCCGTAAGCCGAAACCAACTGCGTTGAAAACGGTCCATTAGACTAAATCCTTCTACAAACCTTCATCATTCGCGGATTCCTTGACACGTCTGGTCTCTGCCTTTTTCGCCTTGACCAGGCTTACAAGGATTCGAGGAGATAACTCGCGATTCGGCAAAACTTCGACCGCGTGTCGCGACTGGAATCACCTGACCGCGCGCCACGGTTGATGCATTGGAGCGCCGGATTTCCACCAATACACAGCTTATCAGAGTCTACACGCTGCCCGAAAGTATCGGTTGTCAGCTTTCGATGAAGAACGGCAGACGCGGGCCGGTGCTGGTGGGTGGCGTTAGGCGGCGCGGCGGGTGGTGGTTTCGTCGCGGGTGATGTCGCAGGTTTCGCCGAATTGTTCGAAGAGGTCGGCGTAGATTTCGTTGAGGCGTTCGGCTTCTTTTTCGATCGTGAAGTTTGCGATCACGGTTTTGCGGCCGTATTCGCCGGCCTGCTGGATGTCTTCCAGGGAGGTGGCGAAGACTTCGCGTAGACCTGTGGCGAGGCTTTCGGGGTTCGAGGCTTCGCAGAGCCACCCGTTCTTGCCGTGCGTGATCATCTCGGCCCAGGCGCCGGCGTCGGTGGCGAGGACCGGGCAGCCGCTGGCCATACCTTCCAGGCAGGTCAGGCCGTAGCCTTCGTTGCGCGAGGCGCAGACGACCACATCGGCGGCCTGGTACCACTTGGGCACTTCGGCCACGTCTTTCAAATAGCCGGCGAAGATGACGCGATCGGCGATGCCGGCTTTCTTCAGCTTCTGTTGCAGTTCGACCTGATAGCCTTTGTAGGCCTGCGTGGTTTCGCCTACGAAGACGACCTGCCAGTCAGGTTCCTGCGGCAAGGTGTGCACGAGCGCTTCGACCAGATCGCAACTGCCCTTCTGGGGGCGGACGCGGCCATAGACGCCAATGGTCTTACGTTCGGGCAGGCCGCATGCTTCGCGTGCTGCGGCGCGGCTGCTGGGCGGCATGTAGTTTTCGACCACGATGCCGTGATTGACGATCGGCGCCGACAGATCCAGGTACGATGCGGCCTTCTTGGTCGAAGCAATCAGGGCGTCCATGCGGTGATACAGGAACCGCGTGAACCAGGTGTGGCGACGCTGCGCCGTGCTGGTCCAGAGTAGAATGAGTTTCCGCCGGAGGATGTGCTTGAGAATCAGCCCGGCGATCATGTCGTTATTACGGCGGCTATGCCAGATCCGCCACTGGTTGGCTTTGGCGGAGCCCAGCCACTTCCATAAGGTGGTGACGGGCATCTTGCTGCTGTGACTGTTGCCACACACGGCAATCGGAATGTTGCGGCGCTGGACAGGAACCACGCTTTCAAGTGTTGCGTTGATTCCTGAGAACCGTCTGCCATACGAAGGCGCCATTACCAGCGCATCTTCCAGGGCGCCCATATCGCGTGTCATCACAGCATTCCAAGTGAGAAGAGGGTCGGCCGCTGGGCGTCCCGGCGGCCTGAATCATCTATCATTCAAAGTCGCTTAGGCAGCGCGGCGGATGTTGTTGTCCATGCCGCCGGTCAGAGCAGCGATGTCGCCGTCGACCATCATGCGGACCAGACCTTCCAGGTCCACCTTCGGTTCCCAGTCAAGCTGGGTGCGTGCCTTGGCGGGATCGGCAACCAGCAGATCCACTTCGGCGGGGCGGTAGAACTTAGGATCGATCACAACGTAATCCTGCCAGTTCAGACCGACATAGCTGAACGCCATTTCGACGAACTCTTCGACCTTGTAGGTCTTGCCTGTACCGATCACAAAGTCATCGGGCTTCTCCTGCTGAAGCATCAGCCACATGGCTTCGACATAGTCGCCGGCAAAGCCCCAGTCACGTTTGGCCTGCAGGTTGCCCAGACGCAGTTCGTTGGTCAGACCCAGTTTGATCTGTGCCACGTGGTTGGTGATTTTGCGGGTCACGAATTCCAGGCCGCGGCGTGGCGATTCGTGGTTGAACAGAATGCCGCTGCAAGCGAACAGATCGTAGCTTTCGCGGTAGTTTACGGTAATCCAGTGGCCGTACACTTTGGCAACGGCGTAAGGGCTACGTGGCCAGAACGGGGTAGTTTCGCGCTGCGGCGTTTCCTGCACGCGGCCGAACATCTCGCTGCTGCTGGCTTGGTAGAAACGGATGGAAGGATCGACGTAGCGGATGGCTTCCAGCAGCCGCACCACGCCCAGACCGGTGGTTTCCGCCGTCATCAGCGGCTGAGTCCAGCTACACGGCACGAAGCTCTGTGCGGCCAGGTTATAGACTTCATCGGGCCGCACATCACGGAGGATGCGGTTGAGCGACATCTGATCGGTCAGATCGCCGTCGTGAATGGGTACATCGTCCAGCAGGTGTTCGATGCGGTCCGTGTTCAACGTGCTAGAACGCCGCGACATGCCGTGCACGTTGTAGCCGCGTTTCAGCAGAAACTCTGCCAGGTAAGAACCATCCTGTCCCGTAATGCCTGTAATTAACGCCGTCCTGGTCATGCGAGTGCTTCCTGCGATAATGACTGAAATTCTGACGATGCTGCCGGAAGCACTGAGTTGCTTCGAGGTTCTGGACATCCAATCCAAAAATGACGTCCTGGACCATTGGCAGGCTGAAAAATGGCAACCTATCCCGGTGGCGGGCGGATAATAGGGTGTTGTGGCAAATCACCCAATATGTATTTCCACGAAATACGCTGTTTTTTCGCACAATTTAGGCGGTAGGCGAACTTCATCCACTTTATTCACGTACGAGCGCCATGAATCTCACCCCTGACACCCAACTGGATAGCACCCAGGACCTGCAACCCCACGTCATCTATTTGAGTGATCCGGCGACGCCACGGTGTGCGACCTGGCGGCTGCAACAGGGGCACGAAGCGCTGGCGTTGTTCACTTCAGAAGACGCAGCGGCAAGCTATCAGGCAGCGCACCTGACCGCCGACTGGCAGGTTGTCAGGCCCGATCGCGACACGCTGCTGAACCTGCTTCGCGCAGGCGAATCGCAGGGGATTCTATACGCGGTGCTAAATCCGGCCGGGGAATCCGCCATCCGCATCTTTGACCTGCCGATGGTGCTCAAGAACGCAGAGCAAGCTTAAATTGTTGCGTAGTTGGCGGACTGCGGCGTAGTTGGCGGCTTGTGCCCGTTGTGGTTTAATCAGGCCGCCTGAAAACGAAGGTTGTCACAAGGCGATAGCGATCAACGCCGGCGAACCACGTCGTTCCTCACGCAGCGGCTCATGCTGGTCTGCTGCCCGGCGTTTTCTTAAGCGACTAGTCTTTCAGCAACTTGCCTTCGCCATCTGTATTGATGCTGCCAGTGAGGATCATAATTCCTTCGATCAGTCCCCACGGCCCCATCAGCATGCCGCCGAATCCGCAGGTGAGAACGGTGACTAGAAGCTGCGTGAGCGCCCGCCCTTTGTTGCCCAGATAGAAATTGTGGATGCCGAGGCCGCCCGCGAAGATTCCCAGTAGTGCGGCCACCATCTTGGATTTGTCACCAACTTCTCCGCTCGCCGCGCCGGCTGCCGACTTTGTCTGCCCGGCTTTGACCATCGGGTTTGCGCCGGAAATGCTGGAGCCGCCGCCACCGCGTTTCTTCCGTACAACGCGTTTGCCCTTGGCTCTAGCGGTGGGGCTCATATCGACGCCGAAGTCAAACTTACCTGCTGCGGCGGGCTTGGGGGTTGGGGCGGCGCCGGGCAGACCAATCGTTGGACCTTCGCTGGCGGATGTGTCTGCGGCTGGCGCCGGTGTGGCAGGTTGCTGCGGCGCAGCAGCAGGCTGAGCCGGGGCCGGTGTCGGCGCGGGCGTCTCGGGCTTCGGGGCGGCTTGGGGCGCCGCGGCGGCTGGCTCTGGTTCATCCAGTTGCGGATAGATATCGCTGGCCCATTGCCATTGGTCCGAGCCTTCCGCCAGAAGCTGACAATCTGCATTCAATCGGCCTTCAGAGACCCAGCTATCAAGCTCTGATCTGGGGATCGGACCATAGTCTTCATTTTCGTCAGTCCGCACATACCATTGCTTATCGCCGCCTGCGCTGGCTGCCGCGGGTGCGGCCTTGGGCACAACGATCACGCCTTTACATTGGGGGCATTTCACCTTCTTGCCGGCGATCTCGTCTTTAACCCGGAGAGTCTTTGAGCAGTGTTCACATGTAATTGAGATGGGCATCAAGCACTCCTGCGATTTACCCCAACTTGCGGACAACGGCAGACCTAGAATCACCTCATCCGGGTGGCCCTGTTTAGTTGCACGTCCTGATCATTGGATGAGTCTAATTCAACATCGACCCACGTTCTACTGACAACTGCATAAGTTTCCGTCGTGAAAAGTCACGCACAAAACACGGCGTCTTCAACCACATCGCTAACAGGTATTTGTGCAGTCGTCAGCACTAGCGAATGCATTCTGGCCCGCCTCCCGGAAGAAGATTGCGCCGGAAGCTGGCAGCCATCGCTAACCATGAATTTATAGAATAACAAACTTTCTTCCCTGTGCTGGCACTGTAGCCGGTTTACGGCCAGTCGCCCAATAACTCCTGCCGTATTGTGACGATTCGACGGGTTGGCACGCGTTACGTGCGTTTCTCAATCCGCCCGGTACTCCGCAAGTAGTTGCCTAATAAGTGGGGTATTGGCGGGTGGAAACCGTTCAGGGCTTATCGCGGCGACCGGCGTCCAGGTGAAGGGCGGCTGTGGAAGGCGGTCGGTTGTTTCGTCAACATCGCAGCGGAAGAAGCGGATTTCCAGAATCGTGCCGTCCACCTGAGAGGTTGCCGGAGCGTACTCGCCGGTGATACGCACGGCGAGGCCCGTTTCTTCCAGGCATTCGCGCAGCGCGGCTTCTTCACACGTTTCGTCTGGCTCTACCTTTCCACCTGGGAACTCCCACATCCCGGCAAAGGTGGCGCCGGCGGGCCGTACGCCTGTCAGCAGTTCGTCGCCCCGGTGCACCACTGCGACGGCTATCTTCATCTTGTTCGTTCCCTTCTGAGTTCAGCCGTGGATTTCAGGACCAGATAAAAATCCCGGCAAACGGCTCTGCCCCGTAGTGTTACGCGGA
The DNA here is from genome assembly GCA_965233625.1 of Pirellulaceae bacterium. Classification (GTDB taxonomy): domain Bacteria; phylum Planctomycetota; class Planctomycetia; order Pirellulales; family Pirellulaceae. Next base: position 2,403,333 of record OZ247499.1, on the reverse strand, counting down.
TGATTCATCTCCTAAAATGCGGGAGTTGAAAAGACTCTTCGTGCTGCGTGTCTGGTTGATAACCTTACCACGCAGGGCGATAGACCATTTTAGTCAGTGCGTGATTTCTGCCCTCTTCTAATACAGTGGGATAACTCTGATGCAACTATTCGCCCAAGACGGTGGAACAGAGATTGCCTTCATTGTGGCTGGCGGCCTCGCCATTTTCATCCTTGTGATTGGCCTTGGTCTGCTGATGTTCCTCGGCGGTTATATCCGCCTGTGGGTGCAGTCGGTGATGACCGGAGCTGGCATTACCCTGTTTGATCTGATCGGCATGTCCTTCCGGCGGGTCCGGGCAAGTACCATCGTGCAGGCCAAGATCATGGCAGTGCAGGCGGGCCTGGTTGATCCGGAGATCACCACCAAGGCGCTGGAAGCCCACTACCTGGCAGATGGCAATGTTCCGCTGGTGATCCGCGCTCTGGTGGCTGCAAAGAAAGCAAAGACCATTCAGCTGACGTTCCGCGAAGCCACCGCGATCGACCTGGCAGGGCGAAATGTGCTTGAGTCTGTGCAGACCAGCGTTTATCCCAAAGTGATTGACTGCCCGGCGAAATCTTCGCCCCGTGCATCGCTCGATGCGGTGGCCAAGAATGGCATCCAGCTGAAGGTCAAAGTCCGCGTTACCGTGCGGGCGAACCTGCAGCAACTGATCGGCGGCGCCACCGAGGAAACGATTATCGCCCGCGTTGGCGAAGGTATCGTCTCGGCGATTGGTTCGGCGGATCGCCACGAAGATGTGCTGGAAAACCCCGATATGATATCCCGCACCGTGCTGGCCCGGCGGCTGGACTCGCAGACCGCGTTTGAAATTGTTTCGATCGACATTGCAGATATCGACGTGGGCGAAAACATCGGCGCCCGGCTGCAAGCGGATCAGGCGGAAGCCGATACCCGCGTCGCCCGCGCCAGTGCAGAAGGCCGCCGTGCTCTGGCGGTTGCTGCCGAGCAGGAACGCATTGCTGAAGTAGAACTCAGCCGCGCAGAACTGGTCAACGCGGAAGCTGAAGTGCCCAAAGCCATGGCCGAAGCTTTCCGCGCGGGCAACCTCGGCATTCTTGACTATTACAAATTGCGGAACGTACAGTCCGACACGGACATGCGTAAATCGATTGCCGCCACTTCGGCCAAATAAGCAGCGGTAACGTAAGCTACAGACCGGGAGACACGCCCGATGGACGAGATCGAAGAGTTCCTCCGCCGCGCCGCCCAACGCCGCCGCGAGCAACCTGCTCCACCGCCACAACCAGAGCCGCCTCAACGCGGGTTCGACGTCGAGCCGCTGTATGAGCCAGAGGTGATGGAGGCGGAAATCGTCGAGCCTGATCCGTATGAATCCTCCGTGCGGGACCGCCATCTTCCAGCTTCAAACTTCGCCGAACGCACTTCGCATCTGGCCGAAGAGATTGAACACACGGACGAACGCACCGAAAGTCATTTGCACGACGCGTTCGATCACAAAGTCGGCGCCCTCGACGACAGCGATCAGGCATTAACGGGCGGCATCGAACATCTCGAAGAATTCTCTTACGATGAACCTGGCGAACGCTACGAAAACAAATTCGCCATCGAACTGATTCAGATGTTCAACGATCCAAAACAGATTGCCAAAGCTTTCGTGCTGAAAGAAATTCTGGACCGTCGCGTTTGGTAGCTGGAAACATCTCTCTGAACTTCCTTCCCCTTAAGATACCTCTACAAAGAATACGGAAAACACATGGCGGTTAGCATCGTTCCTGGTCAGACGAAAATCGGTTGGATTGGCACTGGCGTGATGGGCCAGAGCATGTGCGGGCACTTGATGGACAAGGGCTTCACGGCCACCGTGTATAACCGCAGTAAAGAAAAAGCAGATGGCCTGGTGGAGAAGGGCGCAACCTGGGCCAATTCGCCGCGCGAGGTCGCGGAAGCATCGGACGTGATCTTTACGATCGTTGGTTTCCCCAGCGATGTACGCTCGGTCGTACTGGGTGAAGACGGCGCCCTGGCCGGTTGTAAAGAAGGCAACGTCCTGGTCGATATGACCACCAGCGAACCATCCCTCGCCGTTGAAATCGCCGAAAAGGCCGCTGCCAAGGGTGTTCAGAGCGTGGATGCCCCAGTATCAGGCGGCGACGTCGGCGCGAAGGAAGCGCGGCTGTCGATCATGATCGGCGGAGACAAAGCCACGGTCGACGCCCTCCAGCCCTGCTGGGACGCGATGGGAAAAACCATCGTGCACCAGGGCGGCCCCGGCGCCGGACAGCACACTAAAATGGTTAACCAGACGCTGATCGCCACCAATATGATCGGCGTCTGCGAAGCGCTGCTCTACGGCTACAAGGCGGGCCTTGATCTGCCGACGGTGATGCAGTCGGTCGCTTCCGGCGCCGCGGGTAGCTGGTCCCTTTCTAACCTGGGTCCCCGCATTATCGACGATAACTTTGACCCTGGTTTCTTTGTCGAACACTTCATCAAAGACATGGGCATCGCCTTGGACGAAGCCAAGCGGATGGGCCTTTCGCTGCCCGGCCTGGCCTTGGGGCACCAGCTTTATCTGGCGCTGCAGGCGCAAGGTCACGGCCGCGACGGCACCCACGCCTTGCAGCTTGCCCTGGCGTCGCTTTCCGGCATCGACTGGAAATCGCGGTAAACCTCAGTCTGTGCAAACCATCGGTTGAAACACGCAAAAAACACGCTGCCTGTTTCAACATTCTGTTCGGTCGACCGAAGTACTTCTCCCTGCGCTAAGGTATCACGCCGTAGTGTTTAGCTTGCATGCGCTAACTTCTTGAATCCCGGAGACACATCATGGAATTCCGCCAGCGGCAGGACCAGTCCGCGGCCACCATCCAGCGGATGATCGTCATTGGTATCGTCGTGATCGGCGGTATCTTTGTTCTTTACGAAGCCAGCACCATGTTTTATCGCGTTGACGCCAGCGAAGAAGGCGTGGTGCTGCGGTTCGGTCAGCATGTGCGGAAAGTAACTTCCGGACTGCACATGAAATGGCCTTATCCGGTTGAAACGGTTTACCGTGTGCCCGTAGACCGCGTGCAATCGCTTGAGTTCGGATTTCGCACTGCGCAGGCTGGACGCGTTACACGTTACGCATCACGCACGGCAAAGCACGAAGACGAGGCTGAGATGCTTACGGGCGATCTGAACCTTGCCCATGTCGAGTGGGTGGTGCAGTACCGCATCAAAGACTCTTACGCCGCGTTGTTTAATCTGGGCGGTGGGGGCCAGCTCGACCAGCAGGATCTGCCCAGCGGCGTCTCGACCGCGGTCAACCCGGCCATTCCCGACACCATCCGCGATGTGGCTGAAACGGTCATGCGTAAACTCTGTGGCGACACCAGCGTCGATGCGGTGCTTACCAGCGGCCGTAACGCGATTGCCGATCAGGCGCGGATAGAAATGCAGACGCTGCTTGATGGTTTTGACTCAGGCGTCGAAATCGTCACCGTGCAGCTTCAAACCACGGCGCCGCCCGACCAGGTTGGCGACGCATTCCAGGAAGTGAACCGCGCGCGGCAGAACAAAGAGCGGATCGTGAACGAGGCGGAAGGCGAACGCAACCGCCAGATTCCTGCCGCCTTCGGTAAAAAGGACCAGGCAATTTCCGAAGCGGAAGGTTACCGCGAATCAAAAATTCTTGAGACCCGCGGTCGCACTGCAGCCTTCGAGGCGCAACTTGCCGAATACGAAAAAGCGCCGGAGATCACGCGCATGCGGCTTTATCTGGAAGCAATGGAAGAAGTCTTCGCCGGCGTGGATGAGAAAATCATCATCGACGATTCCGTAGGCGGCGGCGTATTGCCGGTGCTCGATCTCGAATCCGAAGGCGGGACGCGACTGCCCATGCGGGCGAAAGGAGGCTCACGATGAACCGTTCCACGATTTTCACGCTTCTCGGCGTTGCTGCTTTAGCGCTCATTCTGTTTCTCATGACATCGTCCGCCTACGTCGTGGAAGAAGGCAAGCAGGCCGTAATCACGCAGTTCGGCCGCCCTGTTCACTTTGCGACAGACGCGGGCCTGCACTGGAAGACGCCATTTATCCAGGAGGTTCACTTCCTTGAAAAACGCCTGCTGCCGTGGGATGGCGATCCGGAGAATATGCCCACGCTGGACAAAAAACGCATCTATGTCGATGTGTGGGCGCGGTGGCGGATCGTGAATGCGGAGAAGTTTTTCTTAGCCGTCCGCACGGAAGCCTCGGGTCAGAAGAAGCTGGATGACGAGGTGGACTCGGCGGTTCGCAACGTCGTCGGAAATCATAATCTGATCGAGGTCGTCCGCAGCACCAATGACCCGCTGCCGATCGACAGCACCGAGCCGGATTTCGATTTCGTACCGTCCGACGGCAGTGGCGGCGCATCGCCCGCACCGCCGAAAAAACGGGAGAGCGTGTTCGACGAAGTCACTACGGGGCGCCGCGAGATGGAACGCAAAATTCTCAACGAAGCGGGGAAGAACCTCCGTGAACGCTTCGGCATGGAACTGGTCGAAGTACACATCAAGCGTGTGAACTACGCCCCCAGCGTCAAGGAAACCGTGTATCAGCGGATGCGCAGCGAACGCCTGCGGATCGCCCAGTTGTTTGAATCGCAGGCGGAGCAGGAGAAGAACCGCATCGCCGGCCTGACCCGTAAGAAACTGGACGAGATTGACGGCGCCATGAAGCAGAAAACCGCTGAAATCCGCGGCGCCGCCGACGCGGAGGTCATTAATCTAACCGCCACGGCTTATAGCAAATCGCCGGAATTCTATGAGTTTCTGCGTCGTCTTGAGATCTACAAAACCGCTCTAGCCAGCGGAAACACCAAGCTGGTGATGAGCACCCGCGCGGACATCTTCAAGCTGCTTAAAGAGCCGGGCGATCTTCCCGCGGTCGATCAAGCCGAAGCGGATGAAGCCACGGCTGGTTCAGAAGAGTGACGTGAAGTTGTCACAAACCGATGACGAAAAAACGCCGGTGAGAATGGCTCTCACCGGCGTTTGTCTTTTCATCGAATCAGAGGCTTAGGAAGAAGAAACGTCGGGCAGTTCGAAGCCTTTGCGGTACTCACGCGTGAGCATCGCGTTAGCTTTATCGTTGCCAGGGAAAGTTTCCGCTTCTACGTCCATCGTCAGTTGCGGTCCGAGTGCAACCTTGGTGCTGTCGAGGTCAACTTTGTTATCCGACAGGTGAGCCAAGGTGCGCTCCAGCGTCTCTTTGGCATTGTCGCTGGACTTGATATCTGCCAGCGAGGATTTCAGTTTTCCGGCAGGCACTTGAGCGCCGAGGCGGTACGAAATGTTGCCGGTGTGGCACAGCGCGCTGGAAAGATGGCCTTCCAGAATATCTGCGTTTAGATCGCTGTGCTTACCACTGCGGACAGCGGAGATGAAGTTGCCGAAGTGGTCGCCGCCACCGCTGAACTTCTTAATCTGCTTGCCGTCTTTGTCGAAGGCGGCGCCGCCGCTGTACGAACTCATCGCCACGAAGCCATTCTCGCATTCGAAGATCACACCCACTTTGGCGCCCTTGTGGGCGTCGGTCGGTAGGCCGCGTACTTCGAAGACAAGCGACTTGTCGCCGTAATCGTGCGTCACGACCTGGGTGTTGGCCGTTTCACCTGCATCCACATAACCGAACCGGCCGCCGTAGCTGAACACTTTAGGGCTTAGAGTACTGACACCCATGCCCCAGCGGGCAAGGTCCATCTGGTGAATGCCCTGGTTGCCCAGGTCGCCATTGCCATAGTCCCACTGCCAGTGCCAGTCGTAGTGGAACCGCGGCCGCGTGACGGCGGTGAATGGCGCCGGGCCAAGCCACAGGTTGTAGTTCACTTCGGATGGCGGCTTATACGTACCCCGTTCGCCGATCGAGCCGCGGCGCTTGTAACACAGGCCACGAGCCACTTTCACCTTGCCCAGTTCACCACTTTGCACGTAGGCGATGGCGTCGCGCATACCAGGGTTCGAGCGTGACTGCGTGCCGGTCTGAACGATCTTGTTCTTGGCGCGTGCGAATTCAACCACCCGGCGGCCTTCCAGCACGTTATGGCTGACTGGTTTTTCCAGGTACACATGTTTGCCGGCTTGAATCGCCCAGATGGCGCCCAGCGAGTGCCAGTGGTTGGGCGTGGCGATGCTGACAATATCGACACGCGGGTCTTCCAGCGCCTTGCGCATATCTTCGATGAAATCCGGCTTCACGCCTTTCTGCCGCGATGCGACGTGTTCTGCGTTCTGGCCGCCGACTTTGCGGTCGACATCCACCATGTACAGAATTTCCGTGTCTGACCGTTTCAGCCAGGCGTCGCGATGCGATTTACCGCGTCCGCGTGTTCCCACGACAGCAACGCCAAGTTTCTCATTCGCACTCTTCGAAGGTTGATCGTCTGCCAGAAGGGTCTGCGCCGAGGACGTCGCGGCGGCAGCAGCGGCGGCTGCCAGCATCGAGTCCTGTAAGAAGCGGCGGCGGTTACGTTGGGTCATAAGAACTTCAACTCCATGAAACAAGTTTTAAGGTGGGAGACGATAACACGCCGTTGCGGGTCGGTCGTGGCGGATGGGGTGCGATGAAGCTTCGTTGGACCAGTTCGCACAACGGCAATCAAACCGGGGCATCATCATATCATGTGGGAAAACAAGATGCCAAAAAGTCGCAAAGGGGGAATTCTACATCGCAGTAGCGTGGCTTTCTATCAGCCGCTATTATATTGACAGCGGTTGATGCAATGCACTAACGGCTCCTACCATTCCGTGACCGCCCGGTTGCGGCAACCATCTCACCACTAAAACGGTTGGCCAGACAATGCGATACCTCCCTGGGTGCTGCCAGTTCGTTGTAGCCACGTTGATTGTTTGCACCGTCAGTTACGGGCAGCTTTTACCTGCGGACAAGCCCGTGCACGAGGTGGTCGATCACTATATCGACGCCCACATCAAGCAACTGAAAATCAAGCCGGCGCCTCCTGCGGACCCCGCCAATCAGTTGCGCCGGACGATGCTGGACCTGATTGGTCGCCCGCCGGTGTACACCGAGGTGCAGGCCTTCGCAGCTGCCGATCCGCAGACCCGCCGGCAGGAACTGGTGCAGACATTGGTGGATTCGCCCGGTTTTGTCCGGCACCAGGCAACTGAATTCAATTACATGCTGATGCGGGATGCCAATGGTGATCTCAGCGGTTATCTGAAAACGGCGTTTGAAAAGAACACTGGCTGGGATCAGATGTTCCGCGAAATGATGCTGGGGCAGAACGACGACAAAGAGCACAAAGGCGCCATCGAATTCATCAAACGCCGCGTTAGCGATCTCGACAAACTCACCAACGAAACAAGCGTGCTGTTCTTCGGCGTGAATGTTAGTTGCGCCAAATGTCACGACCACCCGGAAGTCAGCGAGTGGACCCAGAATCACTTCTACGGCATGAAGTCTTTCTTCAACCGCACGTTTGATAACGGCGGTTTGCTCGCTGAACGTGATTACGGCCTCGTTAAATACAAAACGGTCGAGGGCGAAGAGAAACAGGCAAAGCTGATGTTTCTCACCGGCGACATCCTGGAAGAACCTGAGTACAAAGAACCCAGCGAAGCAGACCGTAAGGCTGAGAAAAAACGGCTGGAAGAACTCAAAAAGAAGAAGCAGCCGGCGCCTTCGCCCCAGTACAGCCGCCGGCAACGGCTTGTGGAAATTGCTCTTCAGGATGGACAGAACCTTTACTTCGCCCGCGCGATTGTCAATCGTCTGTGGGCGCGGCTGTTTGGTCAGGGAATTGTGTCGCCCGTAGATCAGATGCATCCGGCGAATACGCCCAGTCATCCGGAACTGCTGGACTGGCTGGCCCGCGATCTGATTGCTCATAAGTACGATCTCAAGCGGCTGATCTCCGGGCTGGTGCTTAGCGATGCTTACGTGCGTTCGAGCGTCTGGAACGGCGACAAAAAGCCGCCACGCAGTTCATTCGCTGTCGCGCGGACGCGGACATTAACGCCCGCCCAATACGCGGCCGTGCTGAAAATCGGCGCAGTTAGCTGTAACACCCAGTTCTCCAGTCAAGTCGATAGCCGTGAACGCCTGAAGAAGCTGAACGACGTCGCCGCAGGCGCCAGCGGACTGGCCCGCCAGTTTGAACTGCCGGGCGATGGTTTTCAGATCAGTGCCAGCGAAGCATTGTGGTTCACGAATAATCCGCGCGCCCGCAACGATCTGCTACGCGACGGCGGCGGCACGTTGCTGCAAGAGCTAAAAGACATTGAATCCGCCCAGGACGTCGCACGCACCGCCATTCAAAACGTATTCGCCAGAGAGCCGGAAGACGAAGAACTGAAAGCTCTGGTTGCGTTTTTGGAAGCCCGTAAAGATCGCCGCTCTGAGGCTCATCGCGAACTTGTCTGGGCGCTGCTCACCAGCAGCGAGTGCAGATTCAATTACTAACGGACATCAGAAACTACCCGGTCACAGCCTGTCCATCGCATCGAAATGCGGAGCTATTTCCATGACACAACGCGACAATCATCCGTCACACAGCCAGCTGTTTAACCGCCGGACGTTCCTCGGCGCTGCGGCTGCGGCAGGCGCCCTTGCCACCGATATGACCCAGCTCAATCTGCTCAAGAGCCAGGCCTTGGGGGCGGAGCTGAAACAACGCGGCAAACGCGTGATTCTGCTGTGGCTGGCCGGAGGCGCCAGCCAACTGGAAACCTGGGACCCGAAGCCAGGCCGCCCCACGGGTGGACCGTTCCGTGCCATCAAAACGGCTGTACCGGGCATTCATATCTCGGAACTCATGCCCAAAATGGCGAAGCGGATTAAGCACACCGCGATCATCCGCTCGCTCAATACCGGCAATGGGTCGCATGGCGGCGGCGCGCGGTTGATGCATCTGGGCCGCCGCGATGAGCCGAACATCAAATACCCCGATATGGGCGCCGTCGTTTCACGGGAGTTGAGCCAGGCAGACTCGCAGGCGCCCGATCACGTGACGTTCTACACGGCAACCGAAGGCCGCGGCAACGCGGTCGGCCAGCCCGGCTTTCTAGGCGCCAGATACGCGCCGATGTCGCTCACGACAGGCTCTAAGCCAGATGATCTGCAAATGCCCGAAGGGATGAACGCCGTCGATCACAAAGATCGAGAGGCCTTGCGCAGCTTGCTCAGCAAACGCTTCGCCCGCGGCAGAAGCACTGGCGCCGTAGCCAGCCACAACGAAGCCTATTCGCGTGTCCGCGGCTTGATGGCCAGCGAAAAACTGTTCGATATCACCCAGGAACCTCAGTCCGTCCGCGATAAGTACGGGCCGACGTTGTTCGCCCAGCAGACGCTGATCGCCCGCCGCTTGATCGAAGCCGGCACGCCCTTTGTGAAGGTCGGCCGCGCCTGGTGGGACAGCCACGGCCAGAACTTTGAAACGCACCTGGAACTCGTTTCGGAACTGGATCACGTCATGTCGACCTTGCTCGACGACCTGGAACAGCGTGGGCTTTTGGAAGACACGCTGGTGGTTACGCTTGGTGAGTTCGGCAGAACGCCAAAGATCAACGCCAGCCTAGGACGCGATCACTTTGCATCCGCCTGGAGCGCCTCTCTATCGGGCTGCGGAGTTCGTGGCGGCTCTGTTTACGGTGAAACAGACGAAGACGGTCATCGCGTGAAAGACGGCGAAGTTGGCGCCGCTGAGCTGTTCGCCACCATCTATCAGGCGCTGGGTATTGATCACACCAAAGATTATTACGTCGGTGACCGGCCACTGCCGCTGACAGATCCTCACACCGAAGCCATCGGCGAAGTGCTCTCTTAGACACCCTCCGTGGCTCCAGAAAATACCATCCCGCACACATTCATCCTCACGGTGCAGCAATGAACGGTGATCCCGGTAAATGTAAGAAGATTCGCGAAATTGGCCGCAAACAGATACTCTTCGGCTTGGCGGTGCAGCCAGAAACAAGCCACGTTTTCGCGGCTGGTTCTGACTTTCTGGTTCACGATATCGATGTCGCTGAAGACAAACCAGAAGACAGAAGTTTCAGCGGACACGAAAGCTATGCCACCAGCTGCGTCTGGCAGCAAGGTCAGCTTATATCTGCTGGCTACGATGGCCGGCTGATCTGGTGGGATGTCGCCAAGGGGGAAGCAGTACGCTCTGTCAACGCCCACGATAAATGGGTGCGTAAGATTGCGGGCTCGCCTGATGGCAAATATGTGGCAAGCGTGTCCGATGATATGGTCTGCCGCCTCTGGTCCGTTAAAGATGGCGCCCAGGTGCGTGAATTCCGCGGGCACGAGAGCCGCACGCCTAACCACTTTCCGTCCATGCTTTACGCGGTTGCGTTTTCACCCGATGGCAAGCATCTGGCAACGGCAGATCGCGTTGGTAAAACCGTCGTTTGGGAGGTGGCATCCGGCAAACAGGCGGCAGTGATTGAAACGCCGGAGATGTATACCTGGGACCCAAGGGCACGTATTCACTCCATCGGCGGCGTCCGCTCTCTGGCTTTCTCCCCGGATTCGAAGACGCTTGCAATTGGCGGCATGGGCAAGGTTGGCAACATTGACCATCTTGGCGGCGTTGCCAGGGTTGAGGTGTTCGACTGGAAGGCCAACAAGCAGCAACTGGAGTTTTCCGACAAAGGCTATAAAGGCCTGGTCGAATGTCTGAAATACAGCGACGACGGCAAATGGCTGCTGGCGGCAGGCGGCGACAATTCCGGCTTCCTGCAATTCATCGACACCAAGTCCGGCAAGGCGCTGAAACAGGAGAAGGCGCCGATGCACGTTCACGATGTCGCCCTGGTTGAGAAAACAGGGCAACTGGCCCTGGCCGGCTATAACAAGATCGCCCTCTACGCGATTTAGTCAGCAGGCTTTTTTGGCCCTGTTGCAAACGGCGCCGCTCACGGATCGAAGGGCCGCAGTGCGGGCGTTGCTTCGTAGACGGCGTCGGTCTCTTCAGCGGTTGGCAACGATGCACTCGCGCCGATGCGGGTGACCGATATCGAAGCAGCCGCACTGGCGAAGCGGACCGCTTCGTGTAACTTCCTGCCACTCGCAAGCGCGCACGCCAGCACGCCGTTAAAGGCGTCGCCCGCGGCCGTGGTGTCAACAGCCTCCACCTGCCGCGGTGGGGCGAGCCAAGCTTCGTCTTGCAGCAACAGGCAACCGTCGCCGCCCATCGTCAATGCGACCGTTGCACAACCCATGTCGCGTAACTTCCGTGCGGCATGCAGACACTGTTGCGGATTGCTGGTGGGCAGGCCTGAAAGTTGCGCTGCTTCAGTCTGGTTCGGGGTGACGATCGTCACGCTTGCAAGGACTTCTGGTGAAAGCATCCCGTCGTCAAAAGGGGCGGGGTCGAGAACGGTGGTGATGTTATGAGACTTGGCCTTGGACAAAAGTGCGAGCAGCGTGCGGATTTCTAACTCGAAGTTCACGAGCAGAATCTTTGCCGCATCGAACATACTGCCGGGAATTTCTTCGATGTGCTGAGGTTTGATGCCGCGAGCAGCGCCATCTGTCACGCTGATCGCATTCTCACCGCAATCATCCACCATAATGAGCGCTACGCCGCTTTTCTCATCCGGTATTTTCCAGACAAATCTGCTAGCAATGCCTGCATCCGTGAGAGATTTAATGGCTTCGACGCCAATAAGATCATCGCCAACCGCTGAGATCAGGCTTACATCTCTCGCGCCTGCTCTAGCGGCCGCAATCGCTGCGTTTGCCGCTTTGCCCCCTAAACTGCGGTAAAAGACGCCGCCACTGACCGTTTCACCCGGACGCGGCAGTGCCGGTCCTCGCATCACATAGTCGGTGTTCAACGCGCCCACAGAGATTACTTCAGCCACATGTATTCCTTTGCACAGAGGTTTTGCTCCGCAGTGTTACGGAAAATGCTGGTAAGATTCTGTGTGCTATTACGCACACAGATTTCATGAAATGAACGCTGAATTTAAGCAGAAACTGCTAGCACTAAAAATGCTTGCACAAGATATAGGGGTTTCAGAAAAAAACAGATACTAAATCATGAAAGTGATTGTAATTCGAAGTCTCATGCACTAAGTTCCCACCCAACGTCGCACACACTTGCCGGTGAAACACTGATGGAGGGTTGGCCGGTAGGGAAGTAGGCGTGCAGTTCAAGGAGTGAACTTAAACGGGGTATCTTTCATAGGGATGGATTTGTTGCCGCAACCGTGATTGTTTGCGGAGAAACGTCCTTCCAATCTTAGCCAATCGCTGTGCAATTGACTGCGTAGCTAAGCGAGCATCCGAAGCGAAACGCTAACTGCTGCTAGCTGCCATAACCACTTGCCGTGCGCTGAATGAAGATTCCCGGGCAAATTCATTTTTAGGCTGCCGTGCTGGAAGCACGTTTTTTGACACTTGCCCCACGTATGGGCTGTGTCCCCGCTACAGTGCCTGAAAAGGAGTATTCAGATGCACCGCAAGCCAATCATTGGTATCAATTCCGATTTCCGTCCGTCCCGCAACGACTCACCGGCCCTCTCCTACCTCTTCTCCGGATACTACGACAGTATTCTCGCCGCCGGCGGCATCCCGGTAATTGTGCCGCCGCTGGAGGAAGAAGACGATCTGGATCAGGTTCTCGAAGGCCTGGACGGTTTTCTACTGATTGGTGGAAACGACTTAGACCCCCGCGCCGATGGTTTCATGCTGCACCCGACTGTTCGCCCCATGAACAGCCGCCGCGAACAGTTTGACCGCCTGCTGGTCAGCAAAATCGCGGATCTGAAGATGCCGGTTTTCGGCATCGGCGTTGGCATGCAGCTGCTGAATGTATCGCAGGGCGGCAATCTGGCGTTGCACATCCCCGAGGACTTCCCGGATTCTCTGGCGCATGTCGACTCGCAGGATGTTAACCATCGCCACGGCCTGACTGTTGTCCCTGGCACGCTTATGGAACGCGTGTACGGTGACGGCGAAATTCGCGTCAACAGCCTGCACCATCAGGCCGTCGATGATCTGGCCCCTTGCTTCAGCGTGACTGCACGTTGCCCCGATGGCATCGTGGAGGCGTTTGAAAGCCATCCAAATGGCGACTGGTTTGTGGTGGGAACCCAGTTCCACCCCGAAGCCAGCTCCGCCTCGGCTCTGGACATTCGCATCTTTGAAGAATTCATTGATGGCGTCCGCCTCAGCCAGCAGCAGAGCACTGCTGTTCCGATGATCGCCTAACCACGGCCGCCATCGATGACCGCTAACCGAACTCCCGCCCGGCCAACCGCCAGACTGGTTGCCGGGCTATCTCTCGCGGCAGATGCAAGCCGGCTCTACGGCTGTATCGTCAGCGCGGAGGGTCGCGGGTTCCGCACGCGACCACGGGTTATCGCGGTATCAGAGGAGGAAACCCCGCCTCATGCAGTGCGCATTGTCCAAGGCGCCGTAAATGGCGACGCATTGGATGCGGGTACAGCCTTAGCCCTGGGGAATGAGCTTGCCGATCTGCAAGCACGCATTCTGCAGAAACTTCTTGTGCAACTCCCGGAAGATGACCCGGTTGTGTTAACTGCGGCGCTCGCCGATTTCGGCTGGCACCAGCCAGAACAACCAGGTGAGCATCACGCGCCGCTTCTCTCATTCTTTGAACCGGTGCGTCTAGCAGAGTTAAGTGGGATCACCGTTGTCGACGATTTTTTGCGGCGCGACGTCGCAGCTGGCGGCGACGGCCGTGGTGTGCTTCTCGCCCCTTTGTGGCTGCTGCTGGCTGACCGTTCGACCCGCAAGGAAGAACGCCATGCCCGCTTGCTGATTCATCGCGGTACGGTGCAGACAGTCATTTACTATTTTCCACCCCATGCGGTTCAGGGCGATGCGCTGCCGCCGATGGCGTTTTTGCCAGTCAGCCACGATCCGGCTGGTGCGGAAGCAGTTGCCGGAGTCTGCCGGGCGGTCGCGTCGCGTTGTGTTGGCGAAACACCACATTGGCCCCGCGTGCAACGGGTGGAAATAGCGGGCGACACCGAAGAAGATCCGTGGCTGGATGCTCTGCAAGATGCGCTACCTGGGATCGAAGTCCGGCCGCTAGCGCTGCGGGGCGCCCCTGATGCGTTTCCCGCCAGATATCTCAACGCAGCCGCTGCGGCAATCTTGTCCGTCCTACACATCGATCAGGCGCCTGCCAATCTGCCCGAAAATGCAGGCGATGCAACGCCGCGCGTGCTGGGACGCCTCACACCCGGCAGCCCGGTGCACTGGCGCAGACTGCTGCGGATGATGGCCCAGCATGAACTGCCCGCAACAACGCTCAACCGCGCGATGTGACTTCATCTTGCAAGCGGTATAAACCTCTATTTCTTCCTGGTCGCTACGCCGCGGATATATGTCTGGACGTTGTCTTCGAGCACGCCGAGGGGCACACCGCCGCTGAGCAGCACGGCGTCGTGGAATTCGCGGATATCAAAGTCGCTGCCTAGTTTTTCTTCGGCTTGTTTTCGCAGTTCCCGGATCTTCAGTTCGCCAATCTTGTAGCCCAGCGCCTGACCGGGCCAGGCAATGTAGCGGTCAACCTCCATGGTGATGTTGTGCAGGGATAGGGCGGTGTTGTTTGTCATAAACTCGATGGCCTGTTTACGTGACCAGCCGAAATAATGCAGGCCTGTATCCACCACCAGGCGGCAGGCCCGCCACATCTCGAAACTCAACCGGCCAAAGTTGCTGTAGGGCGTCTGGTAGAAACCCGTTTCCAGACCTAGCCGCTCACTATACAACGCCCAGCCTTCAACGAATGCCGTGAAGCTGGCGAACCGGCGGAACGCTGGCAGCGTGGTCATCTCCTGTTGCAACGCCAACTGAAGATGGTGTCCTGGCACTGCTTCGTGCAGCGATAAAGCTTCCACCTCGAACAGCGGCCTACTCTTCAGGTTGTACGTGTTGACGTAGTAAAAGCCGGCCCGGCTGCCATCTCCCGGCGGCGTGGAGTAGTACGCGGATGTTGTTTTCGGTGCGATATAAGCTGGTATCTTACGGATTCCGTAGGGCGTGCGTGGAAGTGTCTTGAACAGTTTGGGTAGCTGCCCGTCCATCTTCTTCAGGGTGTAGGCAACCTCTTTCATCAACTGGTCCGCCGTCTTCGGATAAAACTGCGGGGCTGTTCGCAGGAACTGGATAAAGGCGGGCAGGTCGCTTTTGAACTTCGCCTGTTTAATGACTGTTTCCATCTCCCCACGGATACGTTTCACCTCGCGCAGGCCGGTCTGGTGCACTTCATCAGGCGTAAGGTCCAAGGTTGTGAAATGCTTCACTCGGTGCCGGTAGAAGGCTCTGCCGTTGGGCAATGCCGAGGCGCCTGTCGAGCCGCGGGCGGCGGGGATGTATTCCTGTTTCATAAAGTCGAGAAAGGCCTGGTAGCCGGGCACCACGTTCTCCACAATCGCTGCGCGGCATGCCTTGCGGATCGTTGTCTGCTCTTCTTCGGTCAGGTCTATCTTCTGCAGCTTGCTCAATGGCTCTGCGAATAGACTGCGGGCAGGGTCCGTCACAATGTGAGCGGTGATCGAATCTTCGAAGCCTTCCAGCACAACCGCGGGCAGTACGAATCCTTCTTTGATGCCCGCACGCATCCGGGCAATATGCTGAGCGGCGTACTGCTTAAACGCATTAAGACGGGCGATGTAGTTCTCGAAGTCTTTCCTGGTTTTGAACGGCATCTGCTGCCGGATCTCCGGGAAAGAAACGTGAAAGCCCCAGCGGTTGGTGATGGGGATCAGATGGGCTTTGAATTCGTACTCCGCAATTTCGTCTTTCAGCAGGATGCGAAAGATGTCGTAGTTAATCTGCTGCTCTCGCGACAGTTGATCGCGGTCGATGGCTGCGGCGGCTGCATCAAACTTCAGCCTTGTCTGGTGCCTGCGCTCGACACCTGCCAGCGACTCCTCCGTGACCAGATGGTTGTAGCGGTGTTCTCCTGCATAAGTCGCAAACAGCGGATCTTCGCGCAGCTGTTGATTCCAGGCGTCGTCCACCAGTTTCTGAAAGGCTGCGTCCGCGTCCGCTGCGGCGACGTCAGTCAGGCACCACGGAGAAATCAGAGCAGCGGTTAGAATCACGTAGAAGCGTTGCGTCATGATGGAATCGGTGGTGGGTGGAAGTAACCTAAGGAGCCTAACGCAATTTTAACAGCGATAGTCGGCAGGGTTGAGGCATGCCGTGCGTTTGATGAAATTCGTAGCGAATTACCTGGATTCTCTATCAATCTGAAAATGTCCAATTAGTATGGAGTTAGGCGACCTGCTGCTCCCCAACGGCGTGTCCCCGCCACGAGCGGCAATGGCGCAATCTGCCATTGTCCGCATGTCATCTCCATTTGAGGCGACTCCTATGAAAACGATTTGTTCCCTTGCTGCCCTTGTTATCCTGTTTGCGGTAGCGCCAGCCGTTGCCAATGCGCAGTGCCCTTCGGGCGTCTATCCCGGCCTTTACGGGTTGGGCGGTTTCCGCGGTCTGTATGGCAATGGTCACTTTGAGAAGCGGCCCTACTTCGCACTCAATCCACCTGTCTATTACAGCCAGCCCGTCGCGCGTCCTTATGGCTACAGCCCTTACGCGCTGCCACCCGGCGTACAGCCTGCTGAGCCGCGGATTGTAGAAACGCCCGCCGCCATCGTGAATCCGTTTTTCACCAGCGGCAAAGCTGCATCGGAGAAGAAAGAGAAAGCCCGCGACCGGGCAACCTCTTTTGAAACGCCTGCGGCACCTGCGGAAAAAACACCGCCGGGTATCCAGACCAACCCGTTTTACAAGCCGCAAAAGTCAGTTAGCAATGAATTCTTCACCTCGGTGAAGTAAGTGTTCAGCGGTCAGTGCAAGACGCGTCTGGCTTGAACCCACGAGTAAAGATTGCAGCTTGTTGCCTACTGGTGACAAGCTGCATTTCCGTTTGAGTGAATACATCACCTGGTCAGGTATGGAAAGTCGATCAGCTTCTCCGCGGCAGTGGCTGTTCGCAGAAGCATGGCCTCGTTGCCATGACTGGCCACAAGTTGCAGTCCGCATGGCATGCCGTCCCCCGTTACGCCGCACGGGATTGTCACGACCGGCTGTCCTGTGAAACTCCACGGAGACTGAAATGCGGCATCGCCCGTCGTCGTTAAGTCGCCCGGGGCAGTGTCAGCGGTTGAGGGCATCACGGCAATGCTGTTGCCAAGCCACGTCTGCATCTCGCGCGTAAACGTGCGTTGAAAACAGACCGCTTCGGCATATTTTTCGGCTTCCATGCGCAGCCCGCCTTCGATCAATCCTGCAATTTTCGGTGCGAAGCCGTCCGGGTTTTTTTCAAATGCGACGCGGTGATACGCGGCAGCGTCTACCTGCATGATCCGCCAGTGCATCTCATGCACTTGGGCGAACGACGGCGGCAACGGCCGGGGGGATGCGGTTTCCAGTTCTGCCGCTTTGACCGCGTCCGCTGTAATTTTCACAACTTCCGTAGCAGCGTTTTCCCAGAAGTAACCGTGGGGGCGGAAGATGGCCGCTGTCTGCTCTACGCCCGTAGCGTCAGGCTCATCCGCGATGGCGTTCCAGATCGTTTGCAGGTCGCCCGCCGTCCGGGCGATAGGTCCGGGATGATCCAGCCGCGGGCTGATGGGTGTGAAGCCTTTTGTGCTCAACGCGTGAAGTGTCGGTTTCAAACCCGCCACGCCGCAGAAACTGGCCGGACGGATAATGGAGCCGCCAGTCTGCGAACCGATCGCCGCGTGACACATGCCCGCTGCAACGGCGGCCGCGCTACCGCTGCTGGAACCGCCGGGCGTATGACTGGTGTTCCAGGGATTACGCGTCGGCGCCGGATCAAAACATGCAAACTGCGTGGTTTCGGTCTTACCAATCACAATCGCCCCGGCGCGTTTGAACCGGCTGACCAAAGGCGCATCTTCAGCCGCCAGATAATCATCATTGTTCCGCAACGGCGAACCGGAAACCGTCCGCATGCCGGCCAGGTCAACGATGTCTTTGACGCCAAGCACCACACCCGCCAGGTCGCCGCCGGTTCCTTCCTGCTTAATCTTGCGGCTTAGCGTTGCAGCCGCAGCGCGTGCATTCTGCGCGTCGATCTGCACCCAGGCGGATATCCGCGGCTCCTGGTTTTCGATGCTTTTTAGCGAATCTTCGACGAGGTCTTCCGGCTGGATGCGACCCAGATTCACCTGTTTGACCAGTTCGGCAAGGGAGGGAAAACCGTGCATAGTTCAGCGTGTTCCAGGGATAAAAGCAGGCAGATAAATACGGGGAAACCGCGGTATTCTACACCGTTGGTTCGATATTGACCCGCCGTTGCGGCGTTCCTATACTCCGCGGCCTTCACAGGAAGATTCTACCGGGTGCACCCGCGTGCGCCGGAAAACGAAGTACAAGGGTTTAAGGAGTAAACCGTCATGCAAAGCAAGGATGTGCGTCGATCTTTTTCGTTCCGCCCGTCGTTGCGGTTTCTCGCCTCCGTCGGCGGTTGCATCGCAATTGTTGGTGTCTGTGCTGGTCTGAAAATGTACTGGGGGGCGGAAATCGCCACCGCTCAGGCGCCAGTCACCCGTACCCCCGTCAGAACAACACGTCCCGCGCCGGCAGCACCTGGCGCCGCCCGGACAACCACGCCCGCAGGGGCGCCCGCCGCGACCGAGAAAAAGCTGAAAATCGTGGCAGTTGTGAACGGACAGAGCATCTCTCGCGACGAACTAGCCCGCGAATGTCTGACCCGCTACGGCAAAGATGTGCTGGAAGGTATGGTCAACCGCTACCTGATTCATCACGCCTGCCAGCGCTACAACATTCAGGTGACCAATGATGAAGTTGATCAGGAAGTGGAACGCCTGGCCAAGAAGCTTTCGCTGCCAGTAGATCGCTGGCTGAAACTTCTCTCTGAGAAACGCGATGTCAGCCCGGAAGTTTACAAACGGGACATCATCTGGCCCACCCTGGCGCTTCGCCGCCTGGCTGCCAACGAGATCAAAATTACCCCGGAAGAAATTCAGAAGGTCCGCGAATCGGAACTTGGCCCACGCGTCTACGTCCGGATGATCGTGACACGCGATCCCAACAAAGCCAAGCAACTGCACGCTATGGTGCAGGCTAAACCCGATGACTTCGCCACCATCGCCAAAGATCACTCGGAAGATCGCAACAGCGCCAGCGGATACGGCATCATTCCACCCGTCCGCCGTCATGTAGGCGACCCTGCTATCGAAAAAGCTTGCTTCGCGTTGAAGGAAGGCGAGATTTCGCCCGTTGTTTCTGCGATTGATCAGTATTTCATCTTCCGCTGTGACCGGCACGAAGCCGCCACCATCGTACGGCCAGAGCATAACGCCGACGTCACACAGCGGATTACCGATCACCTGGAAGAGAAGAAAATGCGCGAAGCCTCGCCCGCGATCTTCCGCCGTTTGCAGGACGAAACCAAGGTGGTTAACGTCATGAATGACAAGGTTCTGTCACAGCAGTATCCGGGTGTCGCCGCCCGTGTTGGCGCCGGACAGATCACCATCCGCGAAGTGGCGGAAGAATGCCTCAGCCGCCACGGCAAAGAAGTGCTGGGCGGAGAGATCCATCGCAAGATTCTCACGCAGGCGTTGATCCGCGCTAAAGCCACCGTCCAGGAGCAGGATATCGATCGCGAAATCCAGCGCGCCGCCATGAACTTTGGCTACGAAACACCTGCGGGTAAGCCCGATATTCAGGCCTGGCTCAAGCACGTCACCGAGCCCAAAGGGGCTACGGTGGAGCTTTATGTCCGCGATGCGGTGTGGCCCACGGTTGCCCTGAAGAAGCTGACGCAGGCCAACGTGACGGTCTCGCAGGAAGATCTGGATAAAGGCTACGACGCCAACTTTGGTCCACGCGTCAATGTGCTGGCCATCGTCTGCCGCAGCCATCGCGAATGTATGGCCGTGTGGGAGAAAGCCCGCACTAACCCTTCGCCCAAATTCTTCGGTGAACTGGCCGCACAGTACTCGATTGAACCCGTATCTAAGGCCAACAACGGTCAGGTGCCGCCTATCCGCCGTCACGGTGGTCAGCCTCAGATTGAACAGATTGCCTTCAGCCTTCGCCCCGGTGAACTTTCAGGCGTCATCGTGCAGGGCGACTCCTACATTGTGCTGAAGTGTCTTGGTTACACCAAGCCTGTCGTGACCGACCGCAAAGCAGTGGAGCCGGAACTGCGTGACGAAATTCACGAGAAGAAACTCCGCATCGCGATGGCTAAGAAGTTCGACGAACTCAAGCAGGCCGCCCAGATCGACAATTTCCTGGCTGGCACTTCGCAGACACCGCGGCAGTCGTCTGCCAGCCGTACACCCGTCCGGCAACGCGTGCCCTTTGCCACGCAGCCGCGCCGTTAACGGGAAACCGTAGCGATAGAGAATTTTCCACAGCCGTGAAGGTCATCTTCACGGCTGTTTTTGCGCGCTGGCGGTTGTACGGATGCACTTCCCAAGAGGCGGCAGCGGCAGTGAGACATTATGGTATTATGGCGTTTTCGCTCATGATCTTATTTCACGCGGTGTCCTATGCCTCCGTCGGACGACGGTCAATCCAGCGACCTCCAGCAGTTTACTTTGTGGGCTGTCTCCCTACTCAATCTTCAATGCGACTTCGACGGTCAGCGGTTCTACACGCTGTATCCGCCGGGTGGTGATCGCTCGGCATTTAACGGCGTGAGCCGGCTGCAGTTCACGTTTGAAGAGAACGTCAATCACAACGCTGTTGAGCACCTGACAACCGGCTCTCCACTGTTCCGCTGGCTCCTCCGCCAGTTGCGTTCGCGGGGCGCCGCCCCGCACCTCAGCCCATTGCACCAGCCAGCCGGCACCACCGAAATTGCTGCGGGGTTGTTACCCAGATATTCCCTGCAAGGAGGCAGAGTCAAACTTGGCAGTTGCCAGATCGAGTCCCGCCCCATTCTTCAGCTTGTCTCGTTAGCCGCGCAGGAAGATGGAGAGAGGCAGCTTGTCACCAGTTATCACGATAGCGATGGCAGACGGGTGCCGCCCAATCTGGTCCAGCGGTTGGGCCTGCAGAAAACATCGCCCAAAGCACGATGGAGTAGCCGCTTCTCCGACAGCGAAGTGGAAACATGGAAGGAACACGCCATCGCCTCGTGCGGCGGCGAGCCGGATGACATCGTGTTCGCCTCCATGATCTGGTGCAAATTCGCCTCGGGCGAAATTCGTTTTCACGCACAAGGCAAATCAACAACGGTTGAGTTTGCAGACTGGGCGAAGCTGTTGATTGATCCATCCTACACCACGCCCCCTTTCGTCTGTGGGAACTGCCACCGTGGCGGCTATGACCTGGTGCTTACGACCGATGGTCACTTCACGCTGGACGATGCGGTGGAAACGTGTCCGCTCAGCGGCGCCCGCCTGTTCAGCACAAGCCTGGCCCGCTGCGAATTCACCGGCAAACGGGTCAGCCGCAAACTGTTGCAGCAGTGCCCGGTCACAGGCAGCCTGGTGCTGAAGTCTGAAATGAAGACCTGTCAGGCGACAGGTTTGAAAGTGAATCCCGCCTGTCTTCAGTCGGGCTGTTCGACCGCGGCCAGCGATCCGGCGCCGGTCGATCATCAGGACGCGCGGCTCTCCGCGCTGCTTGAAAAGTATCCGCAACTGGGGCGATATTCCGGTTGGCGTCTGTGCGAAACCATCACACGGAACGTCTTTGTCGCGGGGCGTCTGAAACAGATTCTGCTGGTTGTGAGACCGGACACGGGCGACATCGAACACGCGGCGACGGGCAGCCGTCTGCTTTCGCGCTGGCGTGAGGTTCCCGTCAGTGAAGTTGCCTGTTCAGACCCCGCCAACTCTACGCCGCAGGCCAATGCCTAAACCAGACATTCTCATCCTCGGCGCGGGAATCAATGGCGCGGCGATCGCCCGCGAACTCCTGTTGCAGGGCGCCAGGGTGACGGTTGTAGACACAGCCGATATCGCCAGCGGCGCTACCGCGTATTCATCCCGTCTGATTCATGGCGGGCTGCGTTACCTGGAACATGGCGAATTTGATCTCGTCCGGGAATCACTCGAGGAACGCACCCGGCTATTGCAGCACGCGCCACACCTTGTCACGCCGCTTCGGCTGTTTATCCCCGTACGGAACCGGTGGGGCGGCGTCTGGAGTTCGGCCGCAAAGTTCCTTGGACTCAAGGCGGATAAGCCCAACGCCCGCGGTTATTACCTGGTGCGAATGGGCTTATGGATGTACGACTGGTACGCCGGCCGGCAGATGCTGCCACCGCGAAAGTCACACCGACTGGGCGAACCGGGCACGCCGCCGGTTGACGGTAACCGTTACCGCTGGATGTGCTCGTATAGCGACGCGCAGGTGCGTTTTGCTGAGCGGTTCACCGTCGCGCTGTTTCAGGATGCGGCTGCCCTTGCGGAAGAAACTGGCGGCGAATTCCACTTATACAACTACCACAAGGCCACGTTTGACGGCGACGCTGTTACAATCCTGCCCAACGACGAAACCGCTTCCCCGGACTCCACCGCCGCGCCTCAAATGCGGAAGTTCGACGCGGTCATTAACGCCACTGGCGCCTGGGTGGACCGCACTTTGCAGCGATTGCCGGTTCGCCCAGACACGCTGATGGGACCTTCCAAGGGCAGCCATCTGATATCCCGGCACCCGGAGCTGCTCAAGGCGATAGGCGATGATGGTATCTATGCGGAAGCCCCCGATGGCCGGCCCGTGTTTCTTCTTTCGTTTGGCGATGCCGTGCTGATCGGCACGACCGATATTCCCTTCGATGCAGATCCTGCGACGGCGGTCGCCAGCGACGACGAGCTGCAATATCTCTGCCAGGCGACGAACCAGTTGTTCCCGCAGGTCGGCCTCACGCCGGACGATATTGAACTGCACTACTGCGGCGTTCGACCGCTGCCTAAAGCCGGTTCGGCAGCATCGCCCGGCGCCGTCACCCGCCGCCACGTTTTGCAGAAGCATGAAGAGGCGCCCATACCCATCTGGTCGGTCATCGGCGGCAAACTTACAACCTGCCGTTCGCTTGCCGAAGAAGCCGTTGCGGAAATCTGGCCAGCCCTGGGCGAAAACATCGCAAAAAACTCACGCGAACGACCGCTGCCTGGCGGTGTGGATTATCCCGCCACATCGCAGGATGTCCGAAAGAACCAGGAACAGATCGCTGTCACGTGCGGGGTGCAGTTACGGCAGGTGCACGCCGTCTGGCAACTATGCGGTATTCAAGCCGCGACGCTCCTGGAAGAGCTGGACGACGAAGAAAAAGTCAGCATCAGCGGTTCGGTCCTGCCCCGCGGATTCGTCCGCCGCGTTATCCGCAACGAATGGGGGCACACCTTGGGCGACCTCGTAGAACGGCGCTGCATGCTGCTGTTTGAAGCTGGGCTGACCCGGCAGACGCTCGATGATCTAGCGCAGTTATTGATTGAAGAAAAAAGGCTGGCTGCCAGCGACAAGCAGCAGGCAATCGAGGAATGTGTGGAGCGTCTGGCCAATCACTTTGGCCGGAAGATTTAACCCACACAATCAACTGTGCATCACCTGCCCGCCGTCAATGTTAATCGTCTGCCCGGTAATGTTGCGGGCATGGGCGGACGCCAGGAACACCGCCATCGCCGCGATTTCCTCCGCGCTCTGCCACCGGCCCAGCGGTGAAATGTTCGCAATTTTAGCTTTGGTCCACGCTTCGTAGGATAACTGTTCCGCGGCTGGTTGCTGGTCGTGCCAGGCCTGCCAGACGCTTTTGTTAATGGCTGTCTGCACCATCCCCGGCGATATCACATTCGCGCGGACACTGTATGCGGCAAAGTCTTTCGCGGCACATTGCGCAAAGTTAATCACTGCGGCCTTGGCCGCACTATACGGCGGGTCTGTCTGCGATCCGATCTGCGCCGCCACGGATGAGAACAGCAGTAGCGATGCGTCATCATGCATCTCGGCCGCTTGCCGCAAGTAAGGCGAAAAAACGTGCGCCGCATTCACCGCGGTCATCAGGTTCGTCTGCAGCACCCGCGGCCAGTCCTCCGGCGTAAGGTTCCAGAAAGGGTAGCCATACTTTCCGCTGCCGCCGCCTGCAGCGCAGACCACATGGTCGATGGCGCCCCACTGGCTGCGCACACGACCTGCTACTTCTTCCAACGCTCCGGCATCCGTCGCATCCGCATAATGTCCTACAACGCTGGCGCCCGTTGCCGTTGCGAGCTGTTCCGCCGCAGCGGCACAGCCGGGGTGAATATCCAGCAGCGCAACGCGTGCTGCTTCCTCGGCAAAACCCTTCGCCGTCGCCAGACCAATTCCCTGGGCGCCGCCGATCACAACAACGCCACGGCCAGCAAGATGCATATCCATCGAATCAATTCCGCTATCGGTTCTTAATCATCAAAATGTAATTTGACTTCGCCATCAACAACTTTCAAACGTGCCTCAAACGGGCGGCCATCTTTCGACTTGAAACCCTTTAACTGCGAAGACTGCTGTTTCTCAACAACGGTACGCGCCGTCCGTTTAGAGATCCGCTTGCCGGCAATCTGTTTCCAGATCACAAATTTGCAGCCTTCCTGCCATTTCTGGCAACTAAAAGATTTGGGCTGTTCAGCAACATCGGCTCCGCACAACGGACACGCGCCAAGTATGTCCGCGGCTTTCTTCTTGGTCGCCCCGCGACGCGACTTGCCACCTCTAGTTGCTTTGCCGTTGTTCTGAAAACGCTGTGACGCACGTTTCTTTTTACCACTACCAGTAGTTGGTACAGGCAGCTTTAACACTTTCCCGCTGGCGGCAAGGGTCAGAATGAAAGGTGCTTCGTTGCCTGGAACCGCCGGGTTCAGCAGGGCGCCGCGTTGCAGCAGTTGACGGACTTCATCATCCGAAAACCGGTGATCGCTAAACTTCCGTTCCAGCACGAACGTGCAGCCCTTCTTCCAGCCACTACATCCCAGGTCGCGTTTACCCTGAATCACCGGCTTGCCACATTTCGGACAGTCGCCCAGCTTCGATGCGTCTACGGCCCGTTCGGCGGAAGTGGAGACGATGCGTTGCGTGTAGCCCTTAATCTGTGACATGAACCTGTCAGCAGTGAGCTTGCCTTGCTCAATCTGCTTCAGCTGTGCCTCCCACTCGCCGGTAAGCTCCGCAGACTTCAGCCCCTCTTCACCAATGATGGCAATCAGATACCGTCCCGCGTCCGTAGCCTGGAGCATTTTCTGTTGCCGCTCGATGTAACCCCGGTGGAGCAGTGTTTCGATGATTGATGCGCGTGTGGCGGGTGTTCCGAGGCCGCGTTCTTTCAACGCTTCACGCAGTTCTTCATCGTCGACCAGTTTGCCTGCGGTTTCCATGGCGCCCAGCAACGAGTTTTCGTTGTAGGGCTTCGGTGGAGTTGTCTCACCACGATGGACAGCCGGCTTATGCGGTCCGCTTTCGCCAGTGCTAAACTGCGGCAGTTCCTGCGGTTCTTTCTCTTTGGCTTTCTTAGAACGTGGAAACAACGCGGTCCAGCCGGGTTGAATCACCCGCATACCGCGCGCCGTGAACTTCACCTTGGCGGAGATGCCGCTGACGGTGGTTTCCTCTTTAATGCAGACAGGGTAGAACGCCGCCAACAGCCGCTGGTGAATCGCGTCAAATACCCGCCGGTGGGCGCCCGCTTTTTCTGGGTTGGCGCCGGTGGGAATGATGGCGTGATGGTCCGTGACCTTCCGGTCATTCACAATTCGCCCTGTAAATGGCAGAGCGTCAAGATCCAGCGCCGCCGTCGCCTCGGGATTGTGTGGCGTCAGTTTCCGCAAGATGCCGCCGATACTGCTCTTCATATCGTTGGTCAGATAACGCGAGTCCGTACGCGGGTACGAGATCAGCTTCTTCTCGTACAAGGCCTGGGCTGCTTTTAGCACGGCGTCGGCCGACATGCCGTAGCGGCGGTTCATGTCGCGTTGCAGCGTGGTCAGGTCGTACAGTTGCGGCGGCTGCAACCGCACTTCCTTGCGTTTGATATCCGTCACAATGAACGGTTTGCCCTGCACCTTGTTCAGCAAGGCAGTGGCGTCTTCTTCTTTCTTAAAGCGGCCCTTTTCGCATTTGAAAGTTACGTTGCGATAGACTGTCTTCAGCTCCCAGAACGGCTCTGGCTTGAACGTGCGAATCTCGTCATCGCGCCGCACGATCAAGGCAAGCACCGGCGTCTGCACCCGCCCGGCGCTCCACAGCATGCCGCGACGGCCGTGCAGTACGGTAAAGCACCGCGTTGCATTGAGTCCCACAATCCAGTCCGCTTCGCTCCGGCACCGGGCGGCTGCATACAACTGGTTGTAATGCGATGCGGGCCGCAGGTCTGAAAACGCCGAACGGATGGCCGAGGTGGTCAACGAACTAAGCCACAGTCGCTTAACCTCTTTCCGCTCGCAGCCGGCGTGTTGCAGGATGTAGCGGAAGATCAATTCGCCTTCGCGACCGGCGTCGGTCGCACAGATGATCTCGCGCGCATTCTGAAACAGCCGCCGGATCACGTTGAACTGCTTCTTCGCGCGGGCGTCGCCGGTCTGCTTTAACAGGAACTTGCCGGGGATGAAGGGCAGCGTTTCCAGCTTCCAGCTCTTGAGCGACGCGTCGTACTCGTCGGGTTCCTTCAGCGTGACCAGGTGACCGTAGGCCCACGTCACCTGGTATCCTTGACCTTGCAGATAACCGTCGTGCCGCGAACTGGCGCCCAGATAAGCAGCCAGATCGCGAGCGACCGAAGGTTTTTCGGCAAGCACTACTTTCATCGATGCACTCCGCCCCGCGCCAGGACTATTGCCTGGTAGGTATGATGCTGGTGCCCGCATTAAAACGGATGCACAAATTTTCCCCACGCCATTATAAAACAATCGCACGCCGCCAAGTCGCACTGCCTGCCCGGACACCTCCGATGCCACTACACCCGCAAGCCAAAGAATTCCTCGCCGCCGTCGCAGCCTCTTCCGCGCCACCGGTTTATGATGTGCCCGTCGAACGGGCCCGGCAGTTGATGGAAGCGGGCACACCGCTGACGGGGCCGCTTGAAGAGGTTGCGAAGGTGCTGGATGTTGAGACATCGGAAGCCACCGGCAACGTCCCGGTGCGGCTGTACTATCCCACGGAAAACACGCAACCCGCGCCGGTGCTGATTTACTTTCATGGTGGCGGCTGGGTGACGGGAAGCATCAACACGCACGACCGCGTGTGCCGTAGTCTGGCCAATGCCGCAGAGGCTGTGGTGGCGTCTGTTGATTACCGGCTGGCCCCGGAGCATGCATTTCCCGCCGCTGCTGACGACTGTATGGCGGCCATCGCCTATCTGGCATCTGAAGCGGGAACGCTGGGGCTGGACCGGCGGCGTTTTGCCGTGGGTGGCGATAGCGCGGGCGGCAATCTCGCTGCGGCAGCGGCCATTGCGTGTCGCGACGAGGGAGGGCCAACCTTGATACACCAGACGCTGATCTATCCAGTTATCAGCCCGGATTTCGAAACAGAATCTTACCTCGCCTTTGCCGAAAACCATTACCTTTCGCGTGCTGAGATGCAGTGGTTCTGGAAGCAGTATCTCCCCTCTGGCCACGGCGGCGAGAGGCATCATCATGTGGCGCCGATGACCGCCATGCTGAACGATCTTCCTCCCGCGCTGGTGCTTACAGCCGAGTACGATCCCCTGCGGGACGAAGGCGAAGCCTACGCGGCTCAGCTAGAAGCGGCGGGCGTTCCCGTTGTGTTGAAGCGTTACGAAGGACAACTGCACGGCTTCATCCGGCGGCCCGCAAACTTCGACGCAGCACGCACTGCCGTCCAACAGATTGGTGAGACGCTGCGAGAAGCGTTTGCGAAGGTTTAGTCCATCGCCGGGCTACTTGCATGCTTACTGAAACTTGAA
This sequence comes from Pirellulaceae bacterium, assembly GCA_965233625.1. GTDB lineage: Bacteria > Planctomycetota > Planctomycetia > Pirellulales > Pirellulaceae. Next base: position 2,375,447 of record OZ247499.1, on the reverse strand, counting down.
CAGCCCGAACGTCGCAAGATGTAGGCGGCTTGTCGCCACACCTTTCCACGCTTGCGAGCCTTCGCCGGGAACGGTGCGAACCGCCGCTGCCGCCCAGTGCACGCCGGTGGTTGGCGTCTGACCGGTGAGTTCTTTCCAGGGAATCGCGATTTCGACCGTCCATTGATCGCCCGTTGACTGGCTTGCCACGTGCCACTTCGGGTTCCAGGTTTTATCGCCGTTGCACACCTCGTTGGACCAGCCACGGTGATCGACCGTCAGCGCGTAGCTGGACGAATAATCACGGTCGATATCCAGCAGGATCGTCACTCGATCCTGCTTCGAGAGGTCGGCGTCTCTAGGCCGCCCGCCGTAGCTGGGTGTGTAGGCAAGTTGCGGCGCCTTGCGGCAGCGGATGGCTAGATACAGGTATTCGCCATCGTAAGCCGACTGAACAGAGGTTGGCCAGCGCCGGTACGGATCGACGGCGCCGGTCAAGGCGATCGGTTGCGGCGCCTGCCAGATTTCATCGTCCAGATTGCCGTCCAGATAGGGACGCTTAGTTGCTTTCGCGCAGTTCCAGACGCTGGGGCTGTTTTCCGCATCTGGCTCGATCAGCGACGCCTCGTTGGCCGCATGGGTCAGCCACCGCGTATCGCCGCCGGCTTGCAGTTGACGATGATAAGGGCGGATGGCCATCGTGCTTGTCGATCCCGCTCTGGTCATGGCGGCGAGTGCAAACCGGGCGGATGGCTGCATGGCGACGCCGGGATGGGTCCGCTGAATCGTGCTGACAAATGCGGCGCCGCGCGGCCGCCAGCTTCCATCGATACCATCGTCGCGCATTTCGAAGTCAGCCTGCGAAGCGGCGCCCGCCAGATGTTCGCGATTGAGCTGTTCGATTCCTGCTGCGTATGCGGCAGCGCCTTGCGAAAGCAAAGCCTGGCGTTTGTTGTTGTAATTGGTCTTGTCAACGATTCCCTGATTGGCAACGACGGGGGCGCCAAAGGTTGGAACGGCGGACTGGCTGGCGGCGGCCGCGATTTTTTCAGCGTGGCCCACCCGCGTTTCTTTGGGTGAATCTTTGAGCGACACCGCCGAGGCGCGGCGCGTGGTGTCACGTAGGCGCCACATGTTTTCGCCGCTGGTGTAATGCCGTACGAGCCACTGGGCGGCGATATCCGAAAGCGGATGCGTTGCGTGTTTCATCAGCAGACTCTCATAGGCGTCCACTGCATTCTGCACCTCGCCGCGGCTGGCGGCAGCTGCCGCGTAACTGGCAAGCATCGGGGCTGCTTCTTCGGGGGGTAGCTGATCGATGGAACTTCGGAGGCGGCTGAGCCACGCGTTCTGCAATCCCTGATCGCCGCGGCGGATCAGCAGTTGACGGATGTTGCGTTTCTTCTGGGCGGTCAGATGCATGGCTTCAATCGACTTCAGCGTAGCAGCCGACGAGCGGCGTCGCGCGCCATCGCCCGCCCGCAGCGGCACACCGGCGAAGAGACTGGTTCCACCGCTGGAAGCTGCGATCCGGCTGCTGATGAGTTCCAGACCGAAACTGCTGCCGCCTGGCGAAGGCTGGTCTTCCAGGAATCCGCGGGCAGCGGTGGCGAACTCACCCGTCGACTTGCCAAGTCCCGGCAACAGCGCCACCGCGCTGATCTGGACGCCGCGTTTACCGTCGACTGTTGCGGCATAGAGCTTTTTGGTTTTCCAGGGTGATAGGCCCGCGACTTTGATCTGGCCGGGATAATGCGCGGGGTCAGCAGCCTTCTCGACCGCCGAGGTTGCGATTTTGTTGACGAGGTCCGCGAGGCTGTTCGCAGGTCCATTGGCAGGCTGAGTCGCACCGCTTTCGCCCAGCACCACTACCGGCGGCCGCCACTGGCGGATGCTGCGGACCAGTTCTTCCTCTAACGCGGCGGCGCCTTTGCCACGGTGAATGCGGTTCCACAAGTCTTCCGCTTTGCGTGCACTAGCGGCAGCATTGGGAGCCGGGAAGGCCCAGGACAGGCTGCCGCGCGATCCTCCCGCGGCAAGCGTGGCAGCGTGAACCCGGCTTTCCAGGCACGTTTCGTCATTCTGCGCCGCTGCACTGCCAGGAAGTGTGCCGCCCACACAGTGCATCACGCCCAGATATCCATCGGCTTCGCAGTATTTCGCCAGCACTTCAAATGGCAGGGATTCGTTTTGTTGCAATCCTGAAATCGCCAGCAGCGCCGCTCGCGTGCCGCCGCTTCGCCTGACGCTCCAGGTGCGTCCACCATCCCGGGTCGATAGCATGACGCCCAAGGCGCCCACCGCCCAGCCGTTGTTTTCATCGATGAATGTGATGGCGCGAATGGGCGTGGTGATGCCTGTCGGACGCAGGTTCCAGGTTCTGCCCGCATCGGCCGAATGCAGCACGCAACTGCCGGGCGAACCAGCGATCCAGACGTGATTGCCAGCGACGGCGATCGCCTTGAAATCAAATTCCTGGTCAACGCCTTCTGGCAGTCCTGCCGCCGTGCTCCATGTCATGCCAGCATTGGCGGTCCGCAAGATCATGCCGCCATCACCAACTAGCCAGCCGTCTCTGGCGGTGGCCATCGTCATATCGCGTGGTTGACGCAGACCAAACGGCGGCGCGCTGGAAGCACGGGCGCCGGTCCGCGATACATTCGCCAGCAAACCGCCCCGGCCGGCGACGATCCCTTGATCGAAATGCAGGAACGCTGCGGTGGTCCACTGCGGGCTGCCAGGGCCGGGAATCGCCACCCACGTAACACCGCCATCACGCGTCCGCAGAATGCCAGTGCGGTGCGTGGCGGTAGCATCTCCAATGGCCCAGCCGTTGCGTCCGTTGAAAAAGCGGATCTTCTTCAGGGCGGGGATTTCCTGCTTGTTGACCTGCCGCCATGTTTCGCCACCGTCGCGTGTCATCAGCACAACGCCTGTGCTGCGATGCGTATAAGGCATGCTGCCGCCGCCCGCGACCCAGCCTTGATTGGCGTCGATGAACTGAATGGATTGCAGACTTACATCCACGCCGGAATAGACAGGTTGCCAATGCCGTCCGCCGTCGGTCGTTCGCAGGATCAAACCGCGGTCGCCCACGGCGAATCCTTTTTCCGGCGTGAGAAACAGAACATCGTTGAGTTCCGCATCTTCCCGCTTGAGCAGCGAAGAAGGAACGCTCTGCCCGTTGCCTGGCAGTCGAAGGCCGGGTTTTTCAAACCCACCGGCAGGCGTTGGCAGAGTTTTCAAAGGTGTGCCAAATCGCGGACGCTGCTGGGCCTGAATCTCGCAAGTAGCTAACGATAGCAGGCACGCCAGCAGAACGGCGCAGCAGTTTATCGCTGAAGATACAGTTGACGTTGACAGGCAGTTCATAGGGGCATCCTTGCCGTTGATGCTGCTGAAACGTAGGGAATTCCGGCCGCGTAGCAAAGGTACAACCGGGCGCGGCGATAGTAGTTGTCTTCCCGCCGGACGTCTACGGCGGTTTGCACGCCGCGCCAGCATTGCTAGAATCCTCCCAACCTGTTCACCGCTATCATTATCCGCTTGCACACCGCCATGTCCTTCGATCCTGCGGACCTTCCGCCAGCCGCCCACACATGGACACGCCGCTCTCTGCTGGATCTCGAATCATTGTCAGCGGAGGAGATGAACACAATTTTCGAAACCGCCATGGTTTTCAAGCGGGCGACAGGCGGTTGCCGGCATCAGATCAACGCCTTGTCGGGCCGCACCACGTGCAATCTGTTCTATGAGAATTCCACCCGCACCCGCACCAGTTTTTCACTAGCCGCCAAACGCATGGGCGCCAGCCCCGTTGAGTTTTCTGCCTCCACCAGCAGCGTGGCGAAGGGCGAAACCCTGATCGACACGGCCAAGACCATCGAGGCGATGAATGTGGACGTGATGGTCGTGCGGCACAGCACGCCGGGCGCACCGCATGCGTTGTCGCAGAATCTTGATTGCGGCGTCATCAATGCGGGCGACGGCCCGCACGAGCACCCCACGCAAGGCCTGCTGGATATTCTCACGATCCGCGAGCACCGCGGCGATATCGCAGGCAAAACCGTTGCGCTGGTCGGCGACATCGCCCACAGCCGGACGGCCCGTTCGAACATCTGGGGACTGAAGAAACTCGGCGCCCACGTTATTGTGTGTGGTCCGGCGACGCTGGTTTCGCGACAGTGGGAGAAGCTGGGCGTTGAGGTTTCGTACCGGCTGGACGATATCCTCGACCGCTGCGATGTATTGAATCTGCTGCGGATTCAATTCGAAAGGCAGCACACGCGTCCGTTCCCGTCCGTGCACGAATACGCGTTGCTGTATGCCATGAATCAGCGGCGGATGGAAAAGGCGAAGGACAACATTCTTATCATGGCGCCGGGGCCTATTAACCGCGGCGTCGAGATTGCGCCGGATGTTGCCGATGGCCCGCATTCGGTGATCTTGAACCAGGTGACCAACGGCCTGGCCATTCGCATGGCTACGCTGTGGTTGCTGTGCCATGCAGCAGAGAATTAAAGAGACATCATGTCACGTACGCTGATACAGAACGGCCGCATCATCGATCCCGCTTCGGGCACGGACCGGGTGGGAAGTCTGCTGATGGATGGCAGGAAGATCGCAGGATTCGACGTGCCGCCTGCGGACGATATGCACTGCATTGACGCGACGGGGCTGATCGTCGCGCCGGGGTTGATCGACCTCAATACGCAACTTCGTGAACCAGGGCATGAAGAAGACGAAACCATCGCGGCCGGCGCTGCCGCGGCGATTGCGGGCGGCTTCACCACCATTGCCTGCCTGCCCAATACCGACCCGCCCATCGATACGCCCGCCGGTGTTGAGTTCGTCCGGCAGAAGGCGTCCAAGGCTGAACTGTGCAACGTCTACGTGCTGGGCTGTGTGAGTAAGAACCGCGAGGGGCAGGAGCTGGCGGAAATTGGCGCCCTATGCGACGTCGGCGCCGTTGCGTTTACCGATGCGCCGCGTTCGTTGATGCGCACGGAACTGCTGTACCGCGCGTTGCAATACTGCCTGATGTTTGACACGCCGATTTTCAATCATCCCGAGATGCTGGACCTGTCGCACGACGGCGTGATGCACGAAGGGCTTGTCTCGCTGGTGCTGGGCCTGGGGGCGATGCCTGCCGAGGCGGAAGATTTGATGACCGCGCGCGATCTGCGTCTGGCCGAATCCACCGGCGGCCGCCTGCATCTGATGAACGTCTCGACGGCCGGCAGCGTGGAATTGCTGACCCGTGCCAAGGGCCGCGGTGTGAGTGCAACGGCGGCCATCTGTCCGCAGCACTTTACCCTGACCGACGAGCGGATGCGGGCGTTTGACACCTCCTGCAAAGTGAATCCACCGCTGCGTTCGCAGGAACATCTGGAAGCCTGCATCGATGGACTAAAGACTGGCGCCATCGACGCGATCTGCAGCGGGCATTCGCCACGGGCGGCGGAAAAGAAGATGCTGCAGTTTGATGACGCGCCGTTTGGCATGACCAGTCTGGAAACGACGCTTAGCCTTGTGATCAGGCAGCTAATCGAACCCGGCCATCTTTCGTGGCTGGAAGCCCTGGCGTGCCTGACGATTAAACCGGCGCAGATTCTGAAGCTGAATAAAGGCACACTCGCCGAGGGCGCCGATGCGGACATCACGCTGATCGATCCGCAGGCTCGCTGGGAAGTCAGCCGCCAGACGCTACGTTCTCAAAGCTGCAACACGCCATTTATGGGCGACACGATGCACGGCAAGGTGACGTCCGTCTTTGTGCTTGGCAAAGAAAGACTGGCGAAGTAACTCAATCCGGCGCGAGCGTTGCGATCAGCTTTCGCTCTGAGCGCGATGGATTGCCGGGTCCGGGTGGTTGCCCGGTGCATCGCTGCTGTACCATTCGTCCAAAGTGCGTAGCCATTCTTCGGGCGTCTTCACTCTGACCCAGGCAGCGCGGACTTCTTTGTAGTGCGGATGCAGGGCCGAATATTTGATGCCGAATTTACGCATGCTGATGCCGCAGCGTTTCTCTCCGTAAAGCTCGTTGGCCAGGCGGAAGTGCTCGCGGATGACCTCTCCCTGCTCACGGACCGAAGGCGCCGGCGGCAGCGGATCGCCTGATGCAAGTGCGCGGGCTTGCGCGAAGATCCACGGGTTGCCAATGGCGCCGCGGGCGACCGTCACGCCGTCGACGCCGGTCTGTTCGATCATCCGTAAGCAGTCGGCAGGTGTGAACAGATCACCACTGCCAAGGATCACGCGGTCGCCAGCGTGCTGCTTGACTTCAGACAGAAATTCCCAGCGGCTAGGGCCGATGTACCGCTGTTTGACGGTGCGGCCGTGGACGGTGATCGCGGCCACACCGCGTGCGAAGGCGCCGTCTAAAATGGTGAAAAAGTCGTCGCGGCTCTGCTGCGAATCGTCAATGCCGCGGCGCATTTTGACCGTCACGGGTATTTCCGGCGGCACATTGTCGCGGGTGCGGGCGATGACTTCGAGCGCTGTTTCTGGCTGGCTGAGATGGAAACCGCCCCGGCAGCGTCCGAGGACTTTCTTCACCGGGCAGCCGAAGTTGATGTCGATAATGTCGAAGCCCGCTTCGACCAGCTTCATCGCGCCGGCGGCGAACTGTTCCGGCTCGGCGCCCATCAACTGCCCGCCGACGGGGTGTTCGTCGTCGCCGATGTGCAGGAAGTGGCCCGTCCGTTTGCGGTCTTTCAGCGCGACCAGAAACTGGTCCAGCATCACTTCGCAGATGGTGTACGAGGCGCCCAGCCGCCGCGCAATGGTGCGCATGGGCCAGTCGCTGTATCCGGACAGCGCTGCCTGAACGACGGGGAAACCAATATCTACGCTGCCGATACGCAAGTTGCGGAGCGGTGCCGGCTTTAAGGTGCTCATGTCCGCATTTTTACTGCATCCGCGGATTTATTCAACGCGTGATACGGGCTGCTGCTTATTGATCTTCATCCAGCCGGGCCGTCCAGTTCTCGCCCGTCGCCTGGAAGGGCACGTTGGGCACGACGAAGGCGAAGGGTTCGCAACCTTCGATCAGCGGTTCCAGCAGTTCGCTTTTGATGGAACCTATGACCTGGGCCGGTAAGATTGTGGCGACGTCAATCGGGATTTTAATATTCGACTGATAAACGCGACCATGGCCGGGAATGACACCGACGGCCCGGTTCTGCTCCACCAGATAGCGGGCCGCTTCCTCCCACGATGAAAAATGCCCGGCCAGCCCGGGTGGCAGTTTCCGGTGGTGTGTTTCTGCCGGCAACGCCTCCACTTTCGCGTAAAGATCCGGCGCGGAACCGCCGCCGGGATCGATATTGGTTTCATAAATGTTTCCGTCCACTTCATGCTTGAGGCTGGCGGGATAGTGCGCGGGCAAACCGTCGGCCATCAGGCGGCTGGCGATGGTCAGCAGCGGATGACCGAGGCATGTTGCGAAGAAGTAGATGCCATCGCGCGGCGCCACGTCGCTTTCGGGATGGAGGTAGAACCGCCAGTTGCTTTGCGTTGGTGATGGACATAACCGGCGTAGCGGGCCTGCCAGCAGCGGGCCGAAGTAGTGATGCTGATACGTCAGCACCGTGATAAAAGTCAGATCGCCGAAGCGATGCGGCTTGAGCGGCGGCGGCAACAGCGGCGCCACGCGTTCGACGGGGACCAGCCAGTTTAAATACACCACGCCGGTAATATCGCTGGCCAGTATCGGCACGGGGATCAGGAGGTTATTCAGCCGTGCCACGTCGCGGGCGCCGGCGGTGGGCACTGGCGCCAGACTGATGACCGTTTTGCGTGGCCAACGTAGGGTGTGCAGCCGGGCATCGGCTGCGGGGTAGCGGTGATGATGACCATCGCCCAGCAGCGCCGCCATCCACACCATCCAGGGAATGAGCAGCCCGAATCCAACGCCGTTACACAGCACCAGCAGTTCGGCCGCAGGATAAACGCCGTCGGCGCCCATCGCATTCACACTCCGCCACAGCACCACCGAGGCGCCGGCAAAACCTACACATGAAACCAGCCCTACCATCGCAAACAGCCAGCGTTGCCAGGAAGCGGGCGCCGCCAGGAAGGTCGCTGCCAGCCACATGATGGCCATGCAGGTATAGCCCGTATTGCCGCAAAGCCCCGTCATCACCAGCGCGGCGCGTTCTTCTGCGGCAAACTGCTGCATGGCGGCGCTGCCGGGGCCATCCGCCACGGCTTGCTGCGCCAGGGCCGGGTAGCCGCTGACCAGATAGGCTTCGGCGATCTGCTCCGGGATCATCGCGGTGATGGTTAGAGGCACGCTCAGGATCGCGGCGGCCAGGGCCAGATTCAGCGAAGTGGTTCGGTTTCTAATGGCTAGGAGATACCAGACCAGCGTTGCACTTACTGCCAGGTCTGAAGCGGCGGTCAACTGCCAGGGGATCCAGGCAAGGCGGAACATCCAAGGGTGGGTTGCCACATATTCCACCCGTTGCTGCGCCGTAGCGGCGAAGTCTAGACCGGGCTGAATGAACAGCAGCATCGTCAGTACGCCGATGCCGTGCAGCACTGCCGAGACGATGACGGTGACAAACAGAATCCAGTATCGCCGGATATCGTCAGATTTAGCCATGTGGCAGGCGGTCCAGGTTGTCCGTCAACGTTTTCTGCAAGCGTTGCAGACGTAGCGGCGAATCAAGCGGATTGCGTGGGCGATTCTTCTTCCAGCTGTTTCATCTTCCAGCGGCCCGCCAGCATGGCGGCAAGGGGCCGGGTGGATTCGAATCTCTCCAGTACGATCTTAATTGCTGCTGTGATGGGCGTTGCCAGAAACATACCGGTAATACCCCACATCATTCCCCAGAACATCAGCGTGGCGAGCACGACAATGGGGTGCAGATCGGAAGAATTGCCCATTAGCTTGGGCTCGACCACGTTACCGCTGACCGTCTGAATACCGATGCTGACGCTAATCACGCTCACCATCCAGAGGATAGAGCCCTCAGGATCGAGCAGCACGAACGGCACTGGCAACAGCCCGGCAATGACGGGGCCGACGTTGGGAATGAAGTTCAACAAAAACGCCAGGACGCCAAACGTAACAGCCATCGGCACACCGGCGATCCACAACGCACCGCCAAACGCAAGGCCCGTCAGCAACGAGATGATCGACTTCAACGCCAGGTAAGATCGAATTTGTTTGTCGATATCCCGCCACGCTCCCTGAGTCGCCTTACCGGGAGACCCTAGCAGGAGGAAGAACACATAAATCAGCACGATTACACTTGTCGAGACCAGTTGCAGCAGTGCCTGCGAAACGGTGGAAACACCATCACGCACGGAGTTTTTCAGGAATTTATTGATGGAAACCAGCGCTCTGGAGCCGTTTTCGTGATGCGTTTCTGCGTTCTTCCCAGGTGACTCGGTTGCGTCGGCTGAACTTGCATCGGCTGAACCTGCATCGTCAGGCGGTGATCCCGCAGGCGCCGCATCTTCGGCCTCATTTTCGTCAGCGCCGTCCTCCTTGTCGGCGGGCGGTACGGGTACGGGAGGATCGGTGGCGGCGCCGGAATCTGTGTCGCTGGCAGGCGGCTTGCCGGGCTGCCCGGCTGGCTGGCCTTCGGAAGGTTCGCCTTCCCAGAACACGTAGGGCACGTTGCTCTCGACCCTCTCCACCAGGGACTGGAATCGTTTTTCGTAATCGCCTGAATGACTTGCCAGTTCGTTAGCGGATGTCCAGAGAGCGCTGCCTACCAGCACCAGCAACGCCAGACCAGCCATAAAGGTGATGCCCGCCGCCACCATCTTGCTGACGCCCAGTCGTTTCTGCAGACCCTCTAATAGCGGGCTCACGCCGCTGACAATCATTAGTGCGACGACAAGCGGGAGCAGAACCGGTCGAAGCCAGTACACCAGAAATACACCGGCCGCGCCTGTTAAAACCATCAGGCAGATCGTACGGATCTTTGAGCGGGATTCTTCTGAATTCATGACGTCTGCAAGGCTGGCTGCATTAACAGGTGAAATTCGACGCTGGCGAGCTATTGCGCAGCGCTCAATAATGTGGCCGCTTCTGTACGGCTGACGCCCGGCGGCAAACGTTTGGGCATCGTAGGCGGCTTGCCGGTTAGCACTTTATAAAACACGGCGCCAATCAAAAAGCTCCCATGTCGTGATGGGTGGCTGCCGTCGGCTGCGTAAAGCTTAGCGAATAAGCCGGGCGCCTGTTGTTTTACACGCATCCAAGCGGCGCCGACGGGCACAACCGTGGCCCCGGTCCGCTTGGCCAGTTCTTTGTACGACGCGTCCAGACGTTGCTGCATCGTTTCATAATCGGGATTCAGTTTAGGATTCTGTTTGTCGCCATCTCTCCGGCCCCAGGTGCTGTAGAGCAGAGTCTTCGCTCCTGTGGTTTTTGCGACCTCATGCAATTCGGCGCCGCTTTGCAGGAACTGATCCTTCATCGCGGGTAAAGATGGGACCTGACTCTGTTCCTGAAACACCACGTAGTCCCAACCGCCCTGCCTGATCTTCTTCAGCGTTTGATCATTTTTCGCATGTTGCACCAGCCGCCGGCCACCCGGCGTGATGTAGCTTGTCTGAAATTTCACGTCCGCCCCGGCTAGGAACAACTCGATGCCCGGCCGGGCTCCGGCTGTATAGCTGTTACCGATCAGCAGCACCTTGGTTGGCTGTGCCGCAGACAGACAAGCGGCGGGCAGCCACAAAGCTGTCAGTAGCGTGATGCGATGAAGATTAAGCATGGATTGCATCCGGTGACTTTTGAAGATCTATCGATGTTCGCCAATTGTAGCCGTCGCCGAGGCGGCTTGCGTAAAACGTATTATCGCCTTTGAAGATTTAAGATATAACCTCGTAGCATGCAGCGGGTGCATGCTGAATTCACCTCACTGCAGTCTTTCCATTTCTTTACTCAAGGTGGCCGCCATGAAACTTACCGATTTTTACAACCAGGTTGCACGCAGCGCCGACACAGACAAGACACAGATCTCTGTGGCGGATACGAAACGAGTGCTTTCGGAAGCCTTCATTCATCTCGCCAAATTAAGTGCGACGGAATGTAACGACACCATCGCCAAGGGGCTTGCCGCGGCGCAGAAGAAGATCGACAAAGGCGCGTAAAGCTGCCTGCATCGTTTGTTCCTTGCGTGCTGCAACACGCACGATAACTCACACTGCGTTGCATTCTTCTGCCGCGCGACGCAGTGTCCAGCAAACGAAGGATAAAGTGTCTGCGTTCCAGCTAAATTTCTTTCCACTCCGCTGACGCTTGTTCTGGTCACGGCAAACTGCTTGCTGATAACGGTTTGGCGTATTTGTGCACCTCAAGCACGATTTGCTTTTATAAGGCCTACGGGCGATTCTTCCCTTGCAAGTTTATTTGTCACGCAGCCCTGGCGCCGGCATACTTAGAGCGTGTTAGAAGACGGCTCAGGCACTGCGTAAGGGACGACCAGTTGGCTTCGCTGGAAGCTATTCTGCCCATTGCCTCGCAAGCCTGCCCCCTGCCTACAAACGCTCTTTCTCAAGTTTCTGGCCTCGCTCCCGGCCTCCTAGAGCTGTAGCCCTGCATTGCGTTTCTGGTTGCACTCTACCCGGACCTTCTCGTTCTCTGCCAGGGAAACGTGGGCGTCCGCAATGTGGCAGCAAACCAACGGGCCCTGCTGCGTTCCCACCGCTTCAGGGTCGCTGGAATGCTGCGCCTTTACAGGCGGTGGAAGCCAAAAAGAACAGAGCGGCGCCCGGACCTGAGAAGTTTTTAGAACCTTGAAAAATGCGTACATGACCACGTTTTACTTGTGACTAAGGCGATTGCACCGCTTCTTCGTGCTGGCAGCGAGCGGAGACGGTGCGACCGTCGGAAGCAACTCACTGGATGCAACATGCGTTGCGGCCGCAGTGCGAACCAAACCGTCTGCGGCTGAAAACGCTTCCTCAGGAGAATGAATATGGGCGGCCCGGAAATTGTTTCGCTGATTGCAGAGCGTCAGGATCTGCAGCAGTATCGCAGGAAGAACTGGGAAGGCTCTTTTGAAGAGTACCTGGACCTGGTGCGCGAAAACCCCGCCATCACACGCAACGCGTTTGAACGCGTTTATGACATGATTATGTCGTATGGCGCCGAAGACTACGAAGAAACCCGCGGCGAAACACGTACGCGCTATCACTTCTTTTCCGATCCCGTCGACAACGGCGCCGACGCGGTGTTCGGGCTGAATGATTCTCTGGAACAACTGGTCAACGCACTGAAAAGCGCCGCGCACGGCTACGGTATCGAAAAACGTGTATTGCTGCTGCACGGGCCGGTCGGCTCTAGCAAAAGCACCATCGCCAGGCTGTTGAAGAAGGGGCTCGAGCGTTATTCGCGCACGGACGAAGGCGCCCTTTACACGCTTGGCTGGCGTGACCCGGAAACCGGCGAAGTTGCCTGGTGCCCGATGAACGAAGAGCCGCTGCACCTGATCCCGTCGCGGTTCCGGCCGGAGGTGGAGGAAAATCTCAACCGCGGGCGTGGTCGCGATGATTACCACGTCACCATCCACGGGCAGCTCGATCCGTTCTGCCGCTTCATGTACGCACAGCGGCTGAAGTCATGCGATGGCGACTGGACACGCGTCATGCGCGATGTGCGGGTCAAACGCGTGATCCTTAGCGAACAGGACCGCGTCGGCATCGGCACCTTCCAGCCTAAGGATGAGAAGAACCAGGATTCGACGGAACTGACTGGCGACATCAACTACCGCAAGATCGCCGAGTATGGCAGCGACAGCGACCCGCGCGCCTTCAACTTCGATGGCGAATTCAATGTCGCCAACCGTGGCATTATCGAATTCGTGGAGGTGCTGAAGCTGGACGTCGCCTTTCTGTACGATCTGCTCGGCGCCAGCCAAGAGCACAAGGTCAAGCCGAAGAAGTTCGCCCAGACGGATATCGACGAAGTCATTCTCGGACACACCAACGAACCAGAATATCGTCGCCTGCAAAGCAACGAGTTTATGGAAGCGCTCCGCGACCGGACCGTGAAGATTGACGTGCCTTACGTCACTCGCCTGTCAGATGAAATCAGCATCTACGAGAAGGACTACAACCCGCAGAAGGTGAAGGGCAAACACATCGCGCCGCACACCATTGAAATGGCGGCCATGTGGGCCGTGCTGACGCGGCTGGAAGAAGCCAACCATGCGGGTGTGACGCTGCTTCAGAAGCTGAAGCTGTACGACGGCAAATCGCTGCCCGGCTTTACCGATGAAAACATCAAAGAGCTGAAGGCGGAAACACGTATCGAGGGGATGCAGGGGATTTCGCCGCGGTATGTGCAGGACAAAATCTCTAACGCGCTGGTTGCTCATCCCGGTTCGCAGTCCATCAATCCATTCATGGTGCTGAACGAACTGGAAGCCGGGCTGCGAAATCATTCGCTGATCAACAGCGATGAAACACGCAACAACTACCGCGAACTGCTTTCCGTGGTGAAAGAAGAGTACGAGAACATCGTCAAGAACGAAGTGCAGCGGGCCATCGCGGCCGACGACGACGCCCTGCACCGCCTCTGCGGCAACTACATCGACAACATCAAAGCCTACACGCAGCGTGAGAAGGTGAAAAACAAATTCACCGGGCAATACGATGAGCCCGATGAGCGGCTGATGCGTTCCATCGAAGAGAAGATTGACATCCCTGCCAGCCGTAAAGACGATTTCCGCCGCGAGATCATGAACTACATCGGTGCGCTGTCAATCGACGGTAAGAAGTTCGAGTTCAAAACGAATGAGCGGCTGCATAAGGCGTTGCAACTCAAGCTGTTCGAAGATCAGAAAGACACGATCAAGCTGACCAGCCTGGTGTCAAATGTCGTGGATCAGGATACGCAGGCGAAGATCGATGTGGTCAAGAGCCGCCTGATCCGCGACTACGGATACAACGAAGAGAGCGCGACGGATGTGCTGAACTATGTAGCCAGCATCTTCGCCCGCGGCGATGCAACTTCCTAACGGAGCCGCCCTGGCATGGCAACCAAGATTGAACGTGACGAAGGCCGCTTCCAGCAGATTGTCCGCGGCAAGATCCGCGAGAATCTGCGGAAGTATATCACCCACGGTGAGATGATCGGCCGCAAGGGCGGCGACATGGTAAGCATTCCCGTCCCCCAACTGGACGTGCCGCACTTCCGCTACGGGACGAACAACGGCGGCGTCGGGCAGGGCGATGGCGAGCCTGGGCAGCCCATCGCGCGTGGCAACGACGCGGATGGCGATGGGCAAGGAACGGCAGGCAGCGATCCCGGTCAGCACATTCTGGAGGTCGACATCGGCATCGAAGAACTGGCAGAGATGCTGGGCGATGAACTGGAACTGCCGCGGATTGAACCGAAAGGCCGTGAGAACATCGCCGAAGAGAAAACGCGGTACAACAGCATTCGCCGCGTCGGACCGGAATCGCTACGGCACTTCAAACGCACCTATGTGGAAGCGTTGCGGCGGCAGATCACTGAAGGCGCTTACAATCCGCAGCGGCCCCGCGTAACCCCCATGCGCGAGGACCGGCGTTACCGTTCGTGGGAATACGTCACAGAGCCCGGCGCCAGCGCGGTGATTGTGTACATGATGGACGTTTCCGGCTCGATGACGGATGCCCAGAAACAGATTGTACGGACCGAAGCGTTCTGGATCGATACGTGGTTGCGAAGCCAGTACGAAGGAGTGGAAAGACGTTACATCATTCACGATGCGGCAGCGCGCGAAGTGGACGAAGATCGCTTTTACCGTACCCGCGAAAGCGGCGGCACGCGGATCAGCTCCGCTTATGAGGTGTGTCACAACCTGCTGGAGAAACACTATCCGGCTGCGGACTGGAACATCTACTGCTTCCAGTTTTCCGACGGGGACAACTGGGGCGAAGACAACGTCCGGGCGTTGAGCACGCTTCGCGAAAATCTGCTGCCCGCCTGCAATCTGTTCTGCTACGGGCAAGTTGAAAGTCCGTATGGCAGCGGTGATTACATTTACGCGCTGGAAAGTGAATTCGGCGCTACGGTCGAGAATCTGGTGCTGTCAGAGATTGCCGGTAAGGAAGCCATTTTCGACTCCATCCGCACGTTCCTGGGCAAAGGTAAGTAGCCGCTTTCGACATCCAAACCACAAACACGAAACTAACCCGAAGCGCCAGCGAGGGACGCCGGAGTATGCAGAGTACCGCCGGTTGAAGTCCACTGCTCAGCGAAATTCAGCCAAAACCGCTCGTGTTCGCATCCACATCAACCGCCCCTCGCTCGCGCTTCGGGTTAGTGAATTTCATTCAAACTGGAAACAGATCATGTCCGTCGCACCACATTTCAAACCTCTTCCGCCTGAACTTGTCAAAGTGCAGCGTGATATGGAGCGTTATGCAAGCGACTACGGGCTGGACTTTTTTCCGACCATTTTTGAAGTTGTCAGCGCGGATCAACTGAACGCCATTGCTGCCTATGGCGGCTTCCCTACACGGTATCCGCACTGGCGGTTCGGGATGGAGTATCAGCAGTTGCGGAAGGGCTACTCTTACGGGCTGCAGAAAATCTATGAACTGGTCATTAACAACGATCCTTGCTACGCGTACCTGCTGGCCAGCAATGGCATCACGGATCATAAGCTGGTGATGGCGCACGTTTATGGGCACTGTGACTTCTTCAAAAACAACGACTGGTTCAGCAAGACCAATCGCAAGATGATCGACGGCATGGCGAACCATGGCAACCGCATCCGCCGGTATATGGACCGGTTTGGTGTGGAAGAAGTGGAAGATTTTATCGACGCCTGCTTGAGTATCGAGGATCTGATAGATGTGCACTCGCCGTTCATTCAGCGGACCGAAGTAACGCACGAAGAGCGGTTTACGGATAACACCGCAGAGGACGAGCCGGAGCTTTCTCCGCGGTTTGCCGCCAAGTCTTACATGGATCCGTATGTAAATCCGCCGGACAAGCTGTTGCAGGAAGATAAACGTCGTCAGCGGCGGCAATCGCGTCAGACACAGGTGTTGCCTGAATCGCCAACCCGCGATGTCCTGCAATTTGTGATCGATCACGCGCCGCTAAAGCCCTGGCAGGCGGATGTGCTTTCCATCATCCGCGACGAAGCGTATTACTTCGCACCGCAGGGTCAGACGAAGATCATGAACGAAGGTTGGGCTACTTATTGGCACTCAACCATCATGACCCGTCACGGCATCGAACCCCCCGATCTGATCTGCTACGCCGATCACTGCGCGGGCACGCTGGCGACGTCGCACACGCGGCTGAATCCGTACAAGCTGGGCGTGGAGCTGTTCCGCGATATCGAAGACCGTTGGAACCGTGGCTGCCACGGTCAGGAGTATTACGCCTGCGACGATATGAAAGAGCGGCAGAACTGGAACACTAACGCAGGCGCCGGCCGCGAGAAGATTTTTGAAGTGCGGAAGATTCACAACGATCTGACCTTCATTGACGAATTTCTGACGCTGGAATTCTGTCAGCGGCACAACCTTTTTCAGTTTGGCTACAACAACGATTCTGGCTATTACGAAATTGAATCGCGGAAGTTTGAACAGGTGAAGCAGCAACTGCTGTTCAACCTCACCAACCTTGGCCGCCCGGTGATCAGCGTCACCAATGGCAACTACCGCAACAGCGGCGAACTATATCTGCTGCATGAATACACCGGCGTGGAACTGAAAATAGAGCACGCCCGCGACACGCTGAAGAACTTGCAGCGGCTATGGAGCCGGCCCGTGCATCTGGAAACCATGGTGGACGATTCCCGGCATGTCATTGCCTACGACGGCAACGAATTTTCTAACAGGCAACCCCGGCGGCCCTTCTTAGATGTGGGCGCCTTAAAGCTGAAAAGACCAAAATGAATACGCACACGATTCAACAGATATACGACGCCGTTGATGCGATTCTCCGTCAGAATACGCATGGGGAAAGCGTCGAACTTCTGCGCAATGAACACTGCCAGCTGCAAATCGAACTGGCAACCACCGATCAACTTGCCTGCGGCGTCTATCAACTGCAATTGCAACACGAAGCGTTTCACGACGCGGAATTTGAACAGTTGCGCGGTATCGCTGACCGTATTGCCAGCAATGTGAACCTGCTGCTTGAACCACTGGCTGTGATCGAAGCGGATGAGATTCTGCAGCACATTCAACTGCGGTCCGCTCCGCCACAGGACCTTGAGAAATCGGTTCTGTATTACGAAATGCTGATCAATTCCGGCGGATTGACGCTCTGCCGTTACCAGTCCTCGCGCGACGCGGCGTGCCGTGAACGCACGGTTAGCGTGCTGACTTACGAAATGTTAGCCCGCCTGTGCCAGCAGTTGCTGGCTGCAGTAGAGGGCGCCAGCGCAAAGAAAACGCCAGAGGCTTTGTCGCAGTAGAGCCTCTGGCGTTGATTGGGTTTGGCTGCATCTTGATGCAAGATGTCCGGGAGCTTAACGGGAGAAGATTGAGGGTTCGCGCTGCCAGGTGACTTTCATCTCGTCGTTGAGATTGTCGTACCAGGTGCGTTGCAGCTCAAGGTTCTCGTCGTAAACCATGCCGGAGTATTCGTTCGCCGGGCTGGCTTCGCCCCACGAGGTGAAGAATGTTTCCAGCCGCTGGTCGGCGTCGACCACGTCTTTCTGCACTTCGATGGCGTAGCAGACCGAGTGGTCTTCATTCCAGGCAACGCCGGTTTCGCCTGGCGCCAGGGCGAACGTGGCTTGCATAAAGTCATTGCCAGGATCTTCCACATTCTCAACGTTCTTGTTCAGCCGCGGCGTACGGCTGGTGTTCTCGGCGCCGAAGGCGCCAGCGCTGAAGCTTGGCGGGACCAGCCATTTGAATTCGCCGGTTTCCTCGACTTCGTCGGGGAACAGCTCTTTCAGCGTTTTGTCGCCAGCAGCCTGTTCCGCTTTCGCGCGGGCGGCTTTTTCAGCCAGCTTGCGGGCCTCCAGGTCGATCCACGCTTCGCGGACTTGATCTCGGATGTCTTCAAACTCGGGAACCTCCGCCGCTTCGACCTCGGTCCGCCAGTAGAGATGAATGACGTCCGACTTCATTTCGTAGCCGCCCTGGGCGATGCTATCAGCGAATTCGTCGGGGCTGAACCGCAGATCTGCTGAGTCTGAAACCAGTTGCTCATTGTAAGCCAGGTCCGCTAGGGTGAATTCCCGCATCGGGTAGGGCTGCATACCACGGGCGCTGCGAATGATGTAGAAGAGAGTGGAGTTTGCCTTGCCCAGTTCCGTTTTGGCGAATTCAATGCGGTCGAGCAGTTTGGTCTGAGAATACGTAAGCTGCGGGAATTCCTTGGCCAGTGATTTCAGGCTGATCGGTGCAGGCAACTCCTTTTTGCGGGCGGCTGCACGCAGACGGGTGTTGTAATAGTCACGCATCCGCCGTTTAACGGCTTTGATGGTGTCTTCCATCTTCTTCCGCACGTCCTCCTTTAGCTCTTGAACAAGTACGCTACGCAGCGTGTCTTCTACCTTTTCAAGTGGAAGGAATTTCTTGGGTTTCTCTTCGGCTGCTGGTTCGGCTGGCTTCTCGTCCGCGGGCTTATCGTCACCGGCGGCTGGGGTATCGTCTTTCTTGGTGTCGTCAGCTTTTTCAGCGGGATCATCCTTTGCGGGGGTATCATCTTCTTTGGCTTCCGCCCCGTCCTGCAAAGCGACAAATGTTTCGCCCGGATTGAGAAGGCTGCCACCATCTTCCGGGGCGGGCCTCTTGTCTTCCGGTGCAGGATCGTCCGTTTCTGGCTCGTCGCCCGACGATGGGGAGGGTTCCGGCACGGGAATGTCATCCAGGCCCGAAGACTTATCCTCGAACTCGCCGTTTGCGATGCGGGCTTCGTACGCAGCGACCACATCTTTCATCGGGATTGCCTTTTTGGCGGCGTCTAGGAATACCTCGTAATCGGCTTTGAGGGCTTCAATGGCGAATTTACGTGGCCGCTTGAAGGCAGGCTCCCAGCGTTCAGGCGAGGGATATTCCGTCTTGTACTTTTCGTAAACCTCTTTCAGCTGCGCGTTGCTGGGTTCGCCCACCTCCGAGATCACGTTGCCGCGGTATTGTGCCAATTCAAGCGGCAGCACCTGGGCAACCACCTGGCGTTCCGTGCGGTTGTGGTAATGCCAGGCAGAAGATGGTGTCAGCGTGGTGCGCGGCGCGTTAGCAAGTTGCTCTAGCTTCTGAGCCATCAATTCAATGCGGAACTGGTCAAACAATTCCTGTTCAGAAACCGTGTCGCGGAACGTCTCGCGACGGATCGCCAGCAGATCGGCAGGTAGCAGCTGGTCATCGGAATACTTTGTCAGATAGTCGATGATGGCGGAATCGCTGATCGCCAGGCCCATCTCTTTCGCTTTGGCTGCCAGTAGCCGCTTTTCAAAAATTTCTTTTTCGCTAGTAGCCGGCCGGATCGGCGTGACTTTAGGTTGGACGTCTTTGCCTACTTTGGCGGAAATAGCACGCAGATAGCGGATGACGTTGAAATGCGAGTAACGCATCTGTTGCAGTTCGTCTTCGCGAATTTCGCCACCCGTCCAGGTGACAACCGTTTCGTTCTGACGCTGACCTACGCCAGAAGGCGCCGTGCCCTGGCACTGGGTGATCACACCGCCCACCGTGAACGAGAAAATGATTAAAACGCCAGAAACACCCATCAGCAGTCGCTGATGCTTGCGGAAAAGGGAGAGCGGGTTCGCCATAACAATGTCTCGAAAATAAAATCCGTTAGGTTAGAAGAGCATAACCAGATGGCTGTAAAACACGGCTGACCCCGGGGGTTGTCAGCGACCAGGGGGTTGACAGCGGTTGCGCTCTCCTATTATTCGTTTTGGGTACAGGTCAGGTAGAGAATTGTAGAAACACAGGTTTCAAATTCAATCCGGCGCAGCGCCCGGTAGACGGGCTGCCTACCGGCCAGAACGGTAGTTGTAACATGTACCGCAGTTTAAGTTTAGACGAGTCTGATTAGAAATGGCGCCGACGGGTTCCACGGCAACCTGGCGGGAATTCGCGACTTTTTCCCTTTTAGACACTGCGGCTTGCGTTACAATTCCCCGCTTCGGCGGAAACGACGGCAAATTGACGGCATTCGCATCACCGGCAACGGACTCACTCGTCTTTGCTCAATAAAAAACGGATACGGAATGGCAAAGAAGGCAGCCAAGCAGAACGACGGTAAATCGCTGGTCATCGTCGAATCACCCGCGAAGGCCCGCACCATTGCGAAGTTTCTGGGCGATGACTACGAGGTGGAGGCCAGCGTGGGCCACGTCCGCGATCTGGCCACCGGCAAGCGGCAGTGCCCGGAAGAGTTCAAAAAAGAATCCTGGGCGGAACTGGGCGTAAATGTCGACGACGGCTTCAAGCCGATCTACGTCGTGCTGACCGACAAGAAGAAGAAGGTCGCCGAACTGAAGAAGCTGGTCAAAAGCGCCAAGGAACTGCTAGTCGCGACGGACGAAGACCGCGAAGGTGAAGCCATCGGCTGGCATCTGACGGAACTGCTTAGCCCCAAAGTTCCGGTGCACCGGCTGGTTTTTCACGAAATTACCCGCGAAGCGATCGATCACGCCATCGCCAATCCACGGGAACTGAACGATTCGCTGGTGCAGGCGCAGGAAACGCGACGCATTCTCGACCGGCTATACGGATTTGGTGTAACCGATCTGGTGCGGAAAAAGATCGGCAACAAACTCAGCGCAGGCCGCGTGCAAAGCGTGGCGGTGCGGCTGATTGTTGAGCGTGAGCGTGAACGCTGCGAATTCGTTTCCGCCACTTATTGGGACCTGATCGGCGGCTTTGCCCGTCAGGGGGAAAACAGCTTCGAAGCGGTGCTGAAATCGGTGGACGAAAAACGTCTGCCAGCCGGTAAAGACTTTGATGAAACCACGGGCGAACTGAAGAACAAGAACCTGTTGCTGCTTGATGAAGGCGGCGCAAATGCGCTGGCGCAGCGGCTTCGTTCTGCGGAATTCAAGGTCACCAGCCTGGAAGAAACACCTTATACCGACAAACCGCGGGCGCCGTTTACAACCAGTACGCTGCAGCAGGAAGCCAACCGCAAGTTGGGCTTCAGTTCTCGCCGGACAATGGACGCCGCCCAGAGCCTGTATCAGAACGGTCACATCACCTACATGCGTACGGATTCAACGAATCTGGCGCAGGTGGCAGTCGATGCGGCGCGTGATCTGGTCAGTAGTGAATACGGCCCTGAATACCTGCCGGAGCAGTCGGTCACCTACAGTAATAAGGTGAAGAACGCGCAGGAGGCCCATGAAGCTATCCGCCCCGCCGGTCATCCTTTTGAACTGCCCGGCGCCCTGAAGTCGCAGGTAACCGAAGACGAGTTCCGCCTGTTTGAACTCATCTGGAAACGCACCGTTGCCAGCCAGATGCAGCCTGCCCGCGGGCGGCGCATTTCGATCACCATCGAAGGCGGCGGCGCCGTGTTCACGGTGAGCGGTAAAACGATTGACTTCCCCGGATATCTGCGTGCTTACGTAGAAGGTTCCGACGATCCGACTGCCGAACTTGCTGACCAGGAACGCCTGCTGCCTGCGGTGGTTGAAGGCGAAGTCATCGAGTGCAAAGAACTGACACCCAAGTCGCACACCACGCAGCCACGGCCGCGGTATACGGATGCTTCGCTGACGGCGAAGATGGAAGACCTGGGCATCGGCCGGCCGAGTACCTACGCCGCCATTATCGAAAAGATCTCGCAGAATTACGTCTTCCGCCGCGGTAAAGCGCTGGTGCCTAACTGGGTGGCGTTTTCGGTGACGAAGATGATGGAGGACCATTTTGGCGGACTGATCGATTACGAATTCACCGCCAGCATGGAGAACTTCCTCGACGAAATCAGCCGCGGCGAGGGCCAACGCACCGAGTATCTTCAGCAGTTCTATCACGACAAAGAAAGCGGACTGCGGCCGAAGCTGGATTCCAAAGAAGAAGAAATCGACCGCATCGAGATCAACAGCTTCTCTTTAGGGAAGCCGAAACCTTCGCCCGATCTGACCGAGGAACAGCACGAGGAAATCTTTGTCCGCGTCTGGCAGAACGGCACCAGTCTGAAGCAGGGCGAACGCTGGGCGTCGGTGCCGTTCGGGATGGCCCCGGACGAACTGACCATCGACAAAGCGCTGGAACTGCTCAAGCTGGCCGCCCGTGGCGATGAACCGCTGGGCAAGAACGAAGAAGGGCGCCCCGTGTTTGCGAAGACGGGCAAGTACGGTCCGTATGTGCAACTCGGCGCCCGCGAGGATGTTGAAGAAAAGCCGAAGAATGCGTCGTTGATGAAGGGCATGTCGCTGGAAGACATCGACCTGGAAACCGCATTGAAGCTGCTCTCGTTGCCACGCGTGATTGGCCTGCACCCGGAAGATCAGAAGAAGGTGAAAGCCGCCAATGGCCGCTTCGGTCCGTATCTGGAATGGGGCGACGAACGCCGCTCGCTGCCCAAGGACGAAAACCCTTTCGACGTCACTCTCGAGAAAGCCGTCCACATCCTCGCGCAGCCGCGCAAGCGTGGACGCGGAGCCGCCCGCCAGCCGCTCCGCAAACTGGGAACATCGCCCGTAACGGGTGAAGAGGTCGGCGTATTCGAAGGCAAATACGGTCCTTACGTTTCTGACGGCGGCATTAACGAAACGCTTAAAGAAGTGAACCCGAACGAAGTCACGCTGGAACAGGCGCTGGCCCTGCTAGATGCTGCCGCCGAGCGTAAGGGCGGCCGTAAGAAGGTGAAGAAAAAGGGCGCCGCAGCCACCAAGAAGAAGGCCGCCAAAAAGAAGACCAAGAAGAAAGCGGCTAAAAAGAAGAAGGCCAAAACAACCACTCAGAAAAAGGCCGCCAAGAAGAAAGCCGCCCCCAAAAAGAAAGCGGCGAAAAAAACGCCAAAGAAAGCCGCCGCGCCGAGTGACGAAAACGGAAGCGAGCCTGAAGCGTAGCGGCCAGCTTCGTCCTTCCGGCCTCTAGAATTTTCATTTTTAATTAGCATCTGGCTTCATGGAACACGTACTCGTTACACCCGCATCGCGGCTGCATGACCTTGGCTACTTTCAAGGGTTTACCGGCGATACGGACCGCTACGTCACACCGTTGCTTCAGCCAGAGCATTTGAGCTACCGTCCGCGCGATGCGATGGAGCTTGACCCCGCATTCAAGCAACTCATTCCCTACGTCGTGTTCCGTCATCAGGGCGAAGGCGGCGTCTCGCTGTTTCAGTACACGCGTGGTTCCGGACAAGGTGAAGCCCGCCTTCACGCCAAACGAAGCATCGGCATTGGCGGCCACATTTCGTCAGAAGACGCGGGCGAGAGTGCTGCTGCCAGCGATGTGTATCAGGCAGGCATGCAGCGTGAACTGACGGAAGAAGTCGCCATCGAAACCGCTTATTCGCAGCAATGTGCGGGGCTGATCAACGACGACGAAAGCGAGGTCGGCAAAGTGCACCTGGGAATCGTGCACATTTTTGATGTTGAACAACCCGCAGTCACAGCCCGCGAAGAGGATATCGCAGACGCGGGCTTTTTGCCGCTGGAGCAGATCTTAGCGGATATCGACCACTACGAAACATGGTCGCAGATCTGCCTCAAGGCGTTGTTCCATTAAAGCCTCGGCGCAGGCTTATTGTTCTTCTTCGGATGTCTGGGGGTCCTTTCCAGAATCCTGCCCGCCTTGCTGCTGCTCGTCAAACGTCAATGACGCTGAGTTGATGCAGTACCGCAACCCGGTGGGCTGTGGGCCGTCTTCAAAGACGTGGCCAAGATGCGCTTCGCAGCGGTCGCAATGCACTTCCGTCCGTGTGTAGAACAGTTTTCTGTCGACCGTTGTGCCGATGTTATCCTGGTCAATCGGCTGGAAATAACTGGGCCATCCGGTCCCGGATTCGTACTTGTGGTCGGAGTGAAAAAGCTCTTGCCCGCAACAGACACACTTGTACACGCCGTCGCGTTTGTTGTCCCAGAGTTCGCCGGTAAAGGCTCTCTCTGTTCCATGCTTACGGGTAACGTAGTACTGCTCAGGCGTGAGCATCTCTTTCCATTCGGCGTCTGTCTTGGTCACTTTGGCAATCTCCTGCGGTTCTGCATCTTGTCCGGCTGGTTGTTCCTGAGGAACTTGTGAAGTGTCGGTGCGTGTCTGGCTCCCGCTGGAGGGAGCGGCCACAGGAGGCGCGCTGGTGCTGCATCCTGTCAGCAGCATGGCAGCTGTCATTCCGGCAGCGAGACAATTCCGGGTAAACATGGGCACTCCTGTTGCGCGTTCAAAGACTGCATGTAGTTTGTTGCTGTGTGTCGAATGAAGCCGTGCACGTTTACAGCTAGTCGTTTGACCCGCGGGCTTCAAACTGGCGAACAAGGTCACCGGCGGTTACACGGTAGCAGGAAGAATAACATCTTCCCGCCAGTAGCGTTTTAGTTCGCTGACAAGCTGTAGAAACTTATCGAGATTGACAGGCTTGGTGATATAGCCGGCGATGTCGCAAAGTTCGCATTTGACGCGATCTTCTTCATCGTCCGAGGCGGTCATAACAACCACGGGCATATCCTGAAGTTTCTCGTCGCCTTTCATCTCCGCCAGAACTTCCAGCCCGTCACGTCCCGGCAAACGGAGATCCAGCAACACGATGTCGGGACGCGGCGCCCGGACGAACTTGCCCTTCTGCTGGAGAAACTCCAGCGCTTCGTCGCCGTTGAACACCAATGTCAGCCGGTGCTTCACGTCGCCATTGCGCAAAGCGCCGATAACGATGCGTGCATGGGTCAGACTGTCTTCCACCAGCAGGACTTCCATCGGACGGCCGATAACACGGTCGCCCCGGACGCTTTGAGCCGCGATGCCATTCATAGCTTCACTCATCTGCTAAACGCTGTGTTCAACGGAAGCGGCAATTGCCTATCTATAAAAGTATTCAAACCCGTCCGGCAGGTCAAATCACCGCGACCGAATCACGTTTAACCGGCCGGCGGCAGTTGCAATAGATTGTCAATAGCGGGGTCCGCCAGTGTATCGGCCACCAGCGCGGCGCCTGCGAAGTCGTGCTCGCGTGTGTGCCGGTTGGGCGTGGCAATGGTGATGGCGCCGGCGGCAACAGCCGCTTTGCAGCCGTTTTCACTGTCTTCAAAAACAGCCATCGCTCCGGGCGCTACGCCAAGCCGCTGTGCGGCCAATAAGTAAACCTCCGGATCGGGCTTGCCGTTCTCGACACTCTCTGACGTCAGAATATGCAGAAACCGCGGCGCGAAACCCGAGATCCCAAAAACTTTGTCCACAAACGACCGGCGGCTGCTTGTCGCCAGCGCAAGAGGTACGTCGTGCTGCTGAAGCCTGTCGAGCAGCGCGACGCATCCGGGCATCGGTTCTAGCTGCTGTTCCAGAATCTCGTCGAATGCCTCTTCACATTCCTGCTGAAGGATGGCCGGTGTCGCATCCAGCTGATGGTGATCGATCATGATCTGCAGCGAGATAACGCCGGGGCGGCCCATCATCATGCGTTTTAGATTCGCATCAAACCGCTTGCCGCGACGGCTGAGAATCTGATCCGAGACAACGTCGTACAGATCTTCGGTATTAAACAGCAGACCATCCAGGTCAAAGACAACAGCCTGAGGGCGCTGGCCCGGTGGCGGTGGCTGGGGCATTTCAATCGTAGAATTAGCGGGAAGAACCGGCTTCGTTCTGCAGACTCTCTGCAGCGAATGCTCCGCTTCATCATAGCGCGCCCCACACTTTCCCGGAACAGCCCTCCTTGTGGCGTATGCCGGGAATAACCAGGCCGGATTGTTTAGGGATGGCTTGCCAGCGAACCGGCCTGCTTGGCTTTGCCCTGACGCATTTCGCGGACCTTGCCCCAGATGTACTTGTATCCATACACAAACGCCCTTCCGCATGCGCGGCCGGGGGCTGCGACGATCCGTCCGATGGTGTAGTTGCTGGTGGCCCAGTGACTGGTGGCGTCGGTTGCGGGGCCGAGGCAGTCGATTGTGTGTGTGGTTTCGCCTTCATGCGATTCACGGATTATCTCGTGCAGCAGCAACATCCCGGGGCTGTGTGATTTGAAATTTTCGTCGTAGCCGACTTTGAAGGAATGGTAGACACCTTTGGCATTCCATCCATATTCAAACGACATCGGCTCCCCGTCCAGTTCCAGGAAAGATATCTGAAGCTGTCCATTCGCGGCGAGTTCTTCCGCCTGCTTCTGAAAGTACTCCGGCATCCCCTCAGTCTTTAAGATGGAGGTGCCGTTGCGCCCTTTCCAGTTGCGGTCTTCTACTTCAAAGCCCCGCTTCAGCCACGGGCTAACTTCGTCTGGCTCGAATTGCGTTTTGATACTAAGCGAAAGTTCGCCGGTGGACTCTGCAGCCTTGAGCGCACGTTTGATCCGGCGCCGGTGTCCCTTGGACCATGCAGCCCGTGCGTCTTCCCAGCTACCCGTGGTGTTGATGTGCACCACTTCGAACCGGGGGTGCGTTTCCACAATTTCCTGTCGCTGCTGAAGACCTGCCAGAAACGCCTGCCACCGCGGCAAGCGGTACGCCACGTCGTTAATCCACAGGAGTTGCCAGGGCAACCTGGCGGCGCCATCTAGCAACGCGTTGATCACGGGTTGGGTGTCCTGCGTTTCGTCCAGCAGCAATTCACCGCACGGCGCCCACGGATTGCTGGTAATGCCACCGGCTTGAATCACCTTGCCAACCGTCGTTCCGACCAACGGTAATGCCGCGGCCAGCGCGCCATCCTGTTCCACAACAAGGGCCGCAAACCTGCGGCCGGGTGCAAACTGCTCGACCCATTGGGCGACATGCTCTGCCGCCAGCAGCGGGCAAGCGGCAGCGCTGCGGTTGTAAAGATCGTCCCAGCTACTGGCAAGGTCGCGAAGGGAAGAGACGTTATCGATGATGCGCGCTTGCATAGCCGGAGCCTGATGGCATGAGAGTCGGTGCTGTGGACAAAGGGCATCACCCGGTTAAACAGAAACCGGGCGACGCCGCTTCACCTACAAGTTTGCCGCATCTATTACCACCAAGCGGCGAAAACCTATGTCCGTCAGGTTTCGCCAGATTTGCCCGCCAGCTTAACCGTTTCAATCCGTGCGATTGTACAGCCCAAAGCGTGGCGTCTCACGGCTACGGGCTGGAAACGATTTCCACATCCAGCGTCTGGCCGGGCACGTCGAACAGTTCCACCCGGAATGGTGTCTGCCGCAGCTTCTTATTCACGGCGAACGTGACCATCTGTCGCCCTTTCTGGACGGCGACCTCCATCTCCGGCTTCGCGATGGCGGGCTTGCCATTGAGCCACATGGTGACGCCTTTGACATCGTTAATGCGGAGGCCAATCGTGCCAGCCGCCTGCACGTTTAAGAACGCGCGGACGAAACAGGTGGGATCGATATCGCGATGCGGCTGGAAGGTCGCCAGATCATCAAGCGGCAACTCGCCAGAGACACGCGTGGTTTCCGCCCGCCAGGTTAACGCCGGATCACCGGCGCCAGCGGTATCGAAGCTCGTGCGGTTCAGCCGGCGATGCCCTTCGCTGGTCCAGACCAGAGACTGCCAGCTGCGGATGTATCGCTGCTTCGCCAGAGCGTAGTCTCCGCTTTTTCCTAGTTCCGACATGAAGCGGACCAGGTCCACCAGTTCCCGCCGTGTCAGGCTGTCGACCAGACCATCGGGCATCAGCGAACGACCATCGGTGCGGCCTGCAATATCGTCGATGGCAATTGTGTGTTCTTTGCCATCTGCGTCGCGGAGGAGCAGTTCCTTGGCCGTCTCGCGGACTGGAATGCCGAGAATCAGCTCGCCTTCCTCGGTTTCGATCAGTTTTGAATGAAAGTTCTCTTTGACCTTTTTGGCGGGATTAACAATCGACTCAAGCAGGTAATCCACCTGCGCACTGGCGCCGACGCTGATGAGATCCGGGCCGATGTTCCCGCCGGCGCCGCCAATCGCGTGACAACGCACACACTGAAGGTTGCGACGGCGATAAACTGCCTCTCCGCGTGCAGCATCGCCTTGGGTGGCAACATCGGCAACGATGGCGGCGAAGTCTTCGGGAGAAAGTTTCTGCCACGTCCGGCCATCGAGTTTACCGGCAGTCCGCGCGGCTTGAACCACCGCGGGCAACGGGCGGCCTGCGGCGTTGGCCGCTTGCACAATCTCCCGTGCGGCGTCTGCTGGCAGCGACTGATCTTTCAGCGCAGCAACCAGCGCTGGCGCCCCAGGCTTGCGGGCCAACAGCGCAGAAAGCGCGGCAGTGCTGCCACTATTCGACTCTCCGTCCTGCGATTTTAACAACGCCACAATTTGCTTTGCAGCAGCGACAGGGGCTGCAGGGGCAAGGGCTTCAATCGCTGCTAGCCGGACGTTGCCCGGCCCCTCTCCGGCACTAATTTTCACCAGCGCTGCGATAGAGTCTTTCGTACGACTCATGCCCATTGCACGAATCGCGGCAAGTTGGGTTCCTTCAGGTTGCGAGCGGTCATTGGCGAACGATTCAATCTCTGCTGCCGCCGTCTTCCAGGCGCCCGCAGCTAGCAACGCGGCTTCGACCACCTGGTTGTCTTTGGACCGGAGCAGTTGCGATATGGCGGTGGTATCGGCCGGGCGGACGTTCCTGGCGAGTGCGGCCTCGGACAAGCTGCGCAGGGCTGCGGCAACTTCCGAAGACGGCAGGTCCGAGGCCCGTGAAGCGATGGAGTTAAACAGCTTCTGCAAGGCTGCCTGATCACCCAGCGTGGCGATAAGGCTCACGAGATCGGGGCTTGCCGACTTTTTGTCACGCTCTAGCAGGTCGAGCAGCGGCGCCACGATGCCAGGCGATTCCACCGCCTTGAGCGCGAAGGTCAAGTGATGCGGTTTTCCTTCAAACGACATGCGGCCGGCAGCGACTTCCGGCAGCCAGAACTCCTTCAAATCACGCATGGCCTGCCACAAAGCGAAGTCAAGGAAACGGTCCATCGGCTGATCCAGCACCATCAACGCCTGCCGTGCTGACGCCGCACGCGGAATCTCCGCCAGCGCGCGGACAGCTTCTAAACGCACCCGCGGATGTTCGTCACGCACGGCATTGGCCAGTCGTTGCGGCGCCGCGGGTATGCTCTTGCGCCAGTGGCTGAGCGTGCGGATAGCGGCCGCGCGGATGCGGTGGTCGCTGCTTATCAGAAGTTCACTCAATAACTCAGGTTCCGGGTGACGCAGGCACTCGTAAAGCCATAAGGCTTCGAGCTTGTGATGCATCGCTGCAGGATCTTTTTGATCAAGTTCGTCGAGCCATGTTGTCAGCGCCTTGAGCACGGCTGACTTGGGTCGGGATTTAAGTTCCAGCTTGGCGAACAGCCGCACCCATTGTTCCTCTGCTTTCAGGTGCTGCAGCAACGCTGCGGTGGAGGCGCCTTCGATTTCCGCCTTCTTGGTCAGCGCTCTACCTTTGGCCGTGATGCGCCAGATGCGGCCGTGCACATGGTCACGGCGCGGGTCCCGGAAATCGACTTCGCCATGCTGAATGATCGGGTTGTACCAGTCGGCAATATAAATGGCGCCATCGGGGCCCATCTTCACATCGATGGGGCGGAACGCGACATGGCGGGACTTAATCAGCTCTGTCTGCTGACGCGAAGCATACCCGGCGCCGGCTTCGGTAATGGTGAAGCGGCACACGCGATGAGCGCGGAAATCGTTGGTGATCATGTCGCCGCGGACATCTTCAGGCAGATGGCCGCCACTTAGAATTTCCAGGCCGCAATGCTTCGGACTGCCTGGATGAAGCCCGCGTAAACGACGCTTTTCGCCAGGGGCTGTCACATAAATTGCACCGGGGAACACATAGTTCACGCCTTCACCGTAAGCGCCGTCGGTGGCGAACTGCTGCCCCCATTTATCAAAGTGGTGCCCCCACGGATTTACGAAGCCGCGGCAGACAATGTCCAGTTCTTGCGTTTCAGGCCGGAACCGCCAGATGCCGCCGCCGTTCAGGCGTTTCACGCCGTAAGGTGTTTCAATATGACTGTGAATGTAGATGGACTGATTCATGTACAAACAGCCGTCCGGCCCCCAGCGCAGCGTATGCAGCAGATGGTGCGTATCTTCCGAACCAAAGCCCGAAAGCACTACGTTGCGCATGTCCGATTTGCCATCGCCGTCGGTGTCGCGCAGGTGAATCAGTTCTGTGCTGTTCGCTACGTAAGCTCCACCATCGCCGGGAATCACACCTGTTGGGATCAACAGTCCGTCGGCAAACACCTGGGTTGTGTCAGCTTTGCCGTCGTTGTTCTTGTCTTCAAGAATGAGAATCTTATCGTTGGCTTTCTGCCCTGGCTTGATGTGCGGATAGACTTCGCTGCTGGCCACCCATAGACGACCCTTCGCGTCGAAGTTCATCTGAATCGGTTTGGCAAGCAGCGGATCGGCTGCAAACAGATTGACCTCAAATCCGTCCGCAACCACAAACGTTTTGCGTTCTTCTTCCGGGTCGGGGTCGGGAATGTCCTTTAAATTTCGCTGAGCTACAGCGGTTGAGGCGGCGAAAAGAGCCAGGCCCAGCAGCAGAAAACTAACCAGACGGTGCATAATGAAATCCGTTGAAGAAGAAATGTCTGAAGCCACGCGTCCGTGACTGTCAGCGTTGTTGTTCTAAAAAGCAGCAAGCTGCAGAAGAAGTTATTCCGCCACGCGTTGTAAGGTGAATTGCCGCGCCTTGGGTTGGGCAAGCTTCGCGATTCTGGCTTCGACTTTTTCGATCAATGGGTCGAATTGCGGAATCTCGACGGCATTGTTCCCTTGTTCGTGCTTACGGAACAGGAACAGATAGGTTTCGTTCTGCGGGCGGTGCCGGTGGAAGAACAAAGCGTTCTTTTCCTCAACGGCGGCCGACAACTCATTGAGCTGTTGCTGCGAGTAACTTCTCGCGAAGTGAACCCCGTCTGACCAGTGCGCCGCTGTGGCGACGACAACGGGCTTGCCATCGACAAGCAGCTGGTATTTCCCTTCGGGCAGTCCCTTCACACACAGCCGTGCCTGTTGCAGCTTCATCTCGGCGCCGCGTGGCGAATGCTCTGGCGGCGCGTGGTGCGGTAATGTGGCGTCTACCGTTGTGAACGAGACACCATCTTTCAAGGCAAGGCTGGATACGGTGGCGCCTTTGGCTTGATGGTCCACCTTTTTAGCATCGATTGTCACATCCCAGCCGGCCGGCTTAACGCCGAATTTCGCCGCAAAAGCGGGAGCGGCGCGCCAATAGCCATAGCGGGTAAAGTGCACGCCGTTGCTGGTCAGCCGGTCAAGTCCTGCTGACGAAGACCCGGTGTGCTGCTCCTGGATGGGATGGCGAAAATCAACGAACGTCACATCACGCTCTTTTGCGATATCGCGGATAGCGGCGGCGAAAAGGTCGAGCGTTTTGTTGTAATCCTCCTGGCTGGGGAATGGCTCACCGGCATTCTCACGATGCGGCGGCGCCACCAGGATCAGCCGGACGCCCGGCGCGGCTTCGGTCAGTGCGTCAAGCAGCCGGTTGTAATCCTGTTTGAATTGAGGAAGTTTTCCGGCGCCGGCGTTTGCTTCGTTGGCGCCATAGCACACGACTGCCACGGTCGGGTTCGTCTGTTTGAAGTCTTTTAGCAGCCGGTTAAAACCTTCGTCCGGCTTGCCAAACACGGCCCGCGAATGCCCGCGCACGTTATCGCCGCTCCAGCCCAGATTGCGGAACGCTAATGATTTGCCGGGGTTAGCCGCGGTTAGCATGGTTTCCAGAAAGCCCGTCGACTGCATCCGTTCGACAAAGGTCCCACCCAGCAGCACCACACGGTCGCCATCGCGCAGCAGATCTTCGGCAGCTGCGGGTTGTGGCGTAAGAAGGCAGAACACCATACCGGGTATAACGATAAGCCCGGTCAGGCAAAGGTAATGGCGCAGTTGAACCGCGGCCAGTCTTTTGAAAAACATAGAGAATGCCTCAATCGCAATTTCAAGCCAGCGTTCTATCTGGCGTTTACAACAGGGCGAATCAGTATGCCGGGTTCCGCCAGCAACGTCAATTTCCACACCGGCAAAGTGCGAAATAGGGTGGTCGAGTCACCCTCAAACACCGATGTTCGATCCAGCCTCCGAAAGAAGCATCCCAGGCGTTGACCACTTTGGCGCCCCTGGCTAAAATCACTTCCCACACATGGTGGGTGTAGCTCAGTTGGTTAGAGCGCTGGATTGTGATTCCAGAAGTCGGGGGTTCGAGTCCCCTCATCCACCCTTTCTTTCTGCCACATCGTTGGCGGGCGATTACGGTTTCCGTATTGATTCACTGGTATCCCAGCACCAGGGACACCCGTTCGACCTCATCCTCACTGGTGGATCCCGGACTCGGAGTTGGTACTACCCGGTGTTTCCATTCGTACCGGCTCTCACCACTAAGTATAAGAACGCCGCCAACAGGTAGCTGAATATCGTGCGTTCGCTCTTCTTTCGCGATCTGAAAGAGTGCTTCTCGTTGCACGTTCAAGATCATCGTTACCACGCCGTTCGCAGGTATGTCTACGTGGAATGGAAACCCGGCGATAACTCCCCCGGAGTTCTTGTAGACATTAACTGTGAGTTTCCACCTAAGTCCTTCATCCGAATCAATCAGTTTGCACGATTTAATCGCATCCTTAATCCGCGGCAAGATGCGGCTTGTTACAAAGGCCGGCATGTTATTGTTGCCACGCAAATAACCCAACGCGTGCCCCACTTCTCCATACCTCGGAAAATACTCACAACGGATGCCGCCTGCGTTGACCGGGTCGTCGAGTTTGAGACGCGCGAAGTATTCCTCTGATTTAAGATTGTGCTCCTCGCTTCTGAAATATTCAGGCTGAGGAATGGGCGCTTTAGTCAAATTATCTGGCGGGCAGTTTGCTTCCATCTGGGTGTACAGATGAAGCGTCTCGGCGGTGATTTGCTCACAGTCGCGTTGCGTAAAAAATTGGGGCGCCAGGTATAACCCCGGTATGCCTTCAATTTGCTGGATTTCCATGTTGGATTCCATTTCTTCTGGCCGGGTTAGAATCATAAGGGCAGTAGTCGCCGGTCGGCCTCCTGATAGACTATATCCTCGTCATCATACGGACTGGTAATTGTGATTGATACACCATGATTGAGCGGACTGCCGCCAAGCACGGAGAGCCACTGGCTGTGGTGGGCGTTGGCTGCCGGCTTCCAGGGGCGAACCATCCCACGGCGCTGTGGGAAATGCTTATCCAGGGACGGAGTGCGGTGCGCGAAGTGCCGCCGGACCGTTGGCAGGTTGACCGTTTCTATCACCCCGATGCGACAGCGCCGGGGAAGATGGTGTCGCGATGGGGCGGCTTCGTCGAGAACCTCAAAGAGTTCGACGCTGCGTTCTGGGGCATTTCGCCACGTGAAGCCAACCGCATGGACCCTCAGCAGCGATGGATGCTGGAGGTCGCCTGGGAAGCACTGGAAGATGCCGGTGTGCCGCCCTCACGCTTCGGCGGTCGTAACATTGGCGTGTTCGTTGGTATTTCGAGCAATGACTACGGCAGCATGCAGCTGACCGACTATCCGCAGATTGACATGCACACCAATAGCGGTGGGGTGCTGAGTATTGCGGCCAACCGGATCTCGTACCTGCTGAATCTGAAAGGGCCTAGTATCGCGGTTGATACGGCCTGTTCTTCCGCGCTCGTTGCCGCGACGCAGGCCTGTCAGAGCATCTGGGCGGGCGAATGCGAAGCGGCGCTGGTCGGCGGATGTAACGCGTTAATTACGCCGCATTCTTCTATCGGTTTCAGCAAAGCTTCGATGCTTTCGCCCAGTGGCAAGTGCTACGCTTTCGACGCCCGCGCCGATGGCTATGTGCGTGCCGAGGGCGCCGCGATGCTGCTGATCAAACCGCTATCGCAGGCCATTGCCAATGACGATCCGGTTTACGCTGTTATCCGCGCCGCCGTGACCAATCAGGACGGGCGCACATCCACCATGACGGTGCCAGGCATCGACAGTCAGGCGGCGCTATTGAAACGGGCCTACCGCGAAGCAGGCGTGGCGCCTTCAGAGGTCCGCTATGTAGAAGCACATGGCACCGGCACGCCGGTGGGCGATCCGATTGAAGCCATGGCGCTCGGCAAGGTGCTTGGACTTGATCGACCGCCAAGTTCGCCGTGCCTGATTGGTTCGATCAAAACCAATATCGGCCACATGGAGTCCGGGTCGGGCATCGCAGGACTTCTGAAAGCGGTATTGGTTCTGCAACATGGCAACGTGCCCGCCAGCTTGAACTTCAGCGAGCCTTCTCCGCAGATCCCGTTTGAACAGTTGCGGCTTAAGGTGGCTCAAAAGAACGAAAGCCTTGCAGAAAACGGGCAGCCGGCAATTGCCAGCGTGAACTCGTTCGGGTTTGGCGGCGCCAACGCACATCTGGTTTTGCAACAGCCGTCCGCCAGCCTGCGGCGTGCGCCTTCGACCGGCGCAACAAAGCAAGCACCTGATGCGAACGGCGCCTTGCATCTGCAAGGGAATGGAGCGTCGCAAAATAATGGTGTGTCCAGCAATGGCGCCCGTCATTCAGCCGGCAACTCGCGGCCCTTCCTGCTGCCAGTCTCCGCCCGCAGCGAACCAGCGCTTCGCGCCTACGCTGCGGCTTATCGGGATTTCCTGCGGGATAGCGGTGCGCCGCTGGGCGATGTGTGTTTCACTTCTGCCACTCACAAAGAGCAGCACCCGCACTGGCTCGCGGTGCAGGGCGAAAATCACGCGCAGCTGCGCGAGGCAATCGATCAATGGCTGATAGGTGAAGAAACGCCGTGCGCCGCCGCTGGCGAATCGGGCGACAAAGTCTCGTCACTTTCTTTTGTGTACACCGGACAGGGGCCGCAGTGGTGGGGCATGGGGCAGAGGTTGCTTCGTACAGAGCCTGTATTCAAAAAAGCTGTGACAGAAGTTGACACCTTGCTGCATAAGCTGGCCGGGTGGTCTCTGCTGGCGGAGATGGGCAAGGGCGAAGATGCCTCGCAGATCAACCGCACCGATATTGCGCAGCCTGCCATTTTCGCGATGCAGGTGGGACTCACCAAGCTGTGGGAATCGTGGGGCGTCACGCCTTCGCAAACCACCGGGCACAGCGTTGGCGAGGTCGCTGCCGCGTATGCAGCGGGCGTTTATTCCTTGCAGGATGCGGTCCGCGTTATCTATCACCGCAGCCGACTACAGCAACAGACATCGTCGGGCGCGATGATGGCGGTGGGCGTTGCGCCGGAAACCGCCCGCGAGATGATTGCCGGCGCGGGCGTCGAGATCACGGCCGTGAACAGCCCGCAGCTGGTCACCTTGGGCGGTAATGCTGAAAGTATCCAGGAGCTTGCTGGCCGGCTTCGCGAAGAGGGTGTGTTTCATCGCGTGTTGCCGGTGAATTTCGCTTTTCATACATGTCAGATGGATTCCATCAGGCAGGAGCTTCTAGAGTCGCTTGCCGGAATTGAACCACAACGCGGAGTGATTCCCTTCGTGTCTTCGGTCACCGGCGCGCGGCTGAACGGGGAGAAACTGGATGCCCTGTACTGGTGGCGGAATGTCAGGCAGCCCGTGCTTTTCGCTCCGGCAATGAGTCATCTGCTGGGCGAAGGTGAAACGGCCTTTTTAGAACTCGGGCCGCATCCGTCTCTGCGTAGTTCCATGCAGCAGTGCATTGCCGACGCGGGTAGTAACGGACAGGTGTTCCATAGCGTCAAACGCACTGGCTGTGAGCAGCACGAGATGTTGGCCACCGCCGCGCGGCTGCACTTTGCGGGCTTGGATCTTGACTGGCGGGCGATAACCGGCGGCAGCCGGAAGCATCTTTCTTTGCCGGCATATCCCTGGCAACGCGAAACCTACTGGGTGGAGCCAAGCGGCCCGGCAGGGAGAACGCTGCCAGAAGTGCATCCCCTATTGGGGCAGCGTAGTCACGATGCCCACCCGACCTGGCGGGTATCGTTCGACGCACGGGTGCAGACGTATCTGGAAGACCACAAGATGTGGGATGGTGTCGTTTTCCCCGCTGCAGGTTACGCCGAAATCGGGTCCGCCATCGCGCGTGAGCTTTTTCCCAATGAACCGTACGTTGTCGAAGATCTGAAGATTCTGCAAGCGATCTTCATTAACGCCGGCGAGGCAGTTGCGGCGCAGATAACGTACGATTCAGAACTGAAGCAATTCAGCATCCTCACCACAATCGACAACGTCGATTGGACCCTGCACGCACGCGGCCGCCTGGTGCTGCTGCCCATCGAACAGCCGCCCGGTCGCTGCGACTTTGAAAGCATTTGCGGGCGGATGCAACAGACCTCGGGGCATGAAGACATCTATCAGGAGTTCGCCGCCAGCGGCTATCAGTTCGGGCCAAAGTTTTCGCTTCTGCAGAAGCTGTACCGTTCAACCGGAGAGGCCGTCGCCGATATTTCAGTACCGCCGGAGATAGGGGCGGAGGCTTCGCGTTATCATCTGCATCCAACCGTGCTCGACGCCTGCGTGCAGGCTGCGCGCGGCTTGCAGACGATCCCAGCTTCAGCCGACCCGCGGGAACACTTCTATCTGCCAGCCGCGATGCAACGTGTCAGGCTGTATGCGAGTGAGATTCCAAGCCGGCTGCGCGTGCACGCGATGCTTCTGCGCGAAAGTGAGCAGACGATCGTGGCGGACCTGCTGCTTCACGATGAAGCAGGCAACCGCATTGCCGACATCCGCGGTTTTGAAACAACGCGGCGGGAACTGAAAAAGTCACACGACGATATTGAAAACTGCCTGTATCAGTTCCAGTTCGTCAAGCAGCGGTTGCGTGGCAGCGGCGTGGAAGGCGCCTGCAATTTCCCTCAGACACAAGAACTTATCGAAGCTGTCAGACCAGTCGCAAAACAGGCCTACGCCGGGCGGGACCTACATCGCTACTACGAACAGTTCATGCCCGTCATGCAGCAGGTTGTGCTGCAACTTGTTCAGAATGCGTTTCTGGACCTTGGCTGGGACTACCAGCCGGGACAGCACTTTGCTGCGCGTGACGTGGTCGAGCGTCTGCGTATTTCCTACCAGCACCGGCGGTTGACGGAAGCCAATCTGAACTGGCTCTGCGAAGGCGGACTGTTAACGCGGTCGGCAGACGTGTTCAGCGTTTCGCAGCCGATGCAACGACGGAGTGTCGACGCGAAGCTTGAAAATTTGCGTCGCGACTTTACGCCATTCGCGTCGGAAATACGGCTTGTGCAGCAGGTGGCCGGTCATCTGGCGGATGTGCTGCGGGGATCGGCCAGCGCGGTGGATCTTCTTTTTCCGGACGGCGCCAACGATCTGCTGGAAGACTTCTACACCACAGCCGGCGACTTTCCCGTTTATGCGAGTCTGTTGCAGGAAGTAGTTCACGCCGCTAGTTCCAAATTGCCGGAGCGGCGGACGCTGCGGGTGCTGGAAGTTGGCGCCGGTACGGGATCGTTGACGCGGGAACTGCTTCCGCACTTGCCGCACGACCAGTGCGAATACCACTTCACCGACGTTAGTCCGGCCTTTCTGGCAACGGCGCAGAAGCAGTTTGCGGAATATCCGTTCATGGAATTCCATCAACTGGATATCGAGAAACAGCCGGGCGCCCAGCAGTTGCCGACAAATTCGTGCGACATGGTTCTGGCGACCAACGTCTTGCACGCAACGCGCGACCTGCGGAAAACGCTGGCCAACCTGGCCGGTTATCTGGCGGAAGATGGTCTGCTGGTATTTCTGGAAGTGGTCCGCCCACGCCCTGTTTGGGACAACACCTTCGGACTGCTCAACGGCTGGTGGCGGATGACGGACCGCGAGCTGCGTTCGCAGTCGCCACTGCTGGACCGGGATTCTTGGGAAGCCTTATTGGCAGAGAGTGGCTTCCGGCAGGTGCAATCCTTCATCTGCTCTCCCGACGATGCAGAAGCGGAACAAGCGGTATTTATCGCCCAGGCGCCTGGTCTTGCAGGAGCCGCTGCCGACGGAAATCAACAAACAACCGCGGCGTCTGACAGTGCCAAAGCAATGGCGCCATTGCTGGTTATTCAAGATCAAAACGGCGCCGGTCAGCATCTCGCTGAAGAATTACGCCGCCGGGGCGAGACGGTCATTACCGCGCAGTTAGGCAATGCGTCGCAGGAGCCAAACTCCGGGGCGTTTCAAATCGATGCGAATGCCGATGGCTACGAGCAACTTTTTTCGCAGGAATGCTTTCAAACACAGCCCCCCCGTGCAATTATCCACTGCCGTTGTTTAGATCACCCGGCCGCTAACTCTCTGAACGCAGCCGGACTTGAAGATCAGCAACAGACGGGCGTGCTGGATGCAATGCGTCTGGTTCAGGCGTTGCAAAACCGCTACGAAGAAGACACGCCGCGTTTATACTTCATCACCCGCGATTCGCGGGCAGTTGTTCCAGGAGACAAGCTTAACGGTCTAGCGGCGGCGCCATTGCTGGGGCTTGTGCGCGTGCTCAATAACGAGCACGCAGATTATCAAGCCACGTTGATTGACCTTGAGCAGAATCCAGGTCGTTATGAAGCTGCCATGCTGGCAGACGAAATTCTTGCTGCCAGCGAAGAATTAGAAGTCGCAGTACGCGATGATCAACGCTATGTGAATCGCCTGCGGCCTATTGCGCCCGAGAATATTCCGCACCGCACCACAGAGATCGACAAGGATGCAATCGCGGACAATCCGTACCGGCTGCAGACAAGTCAGCCGGGCAGTCTGGCGAATCTATCGCTCAACGAAACCGTGCGCCGCGCGCCGGGTCCGCATGAAATAGAAGTCGAAGTCAAGGCAGCGGGAATTAACTTCCGCGA
This sequence comes from Pirellulaceae bacterium, assembly GCA_965233625.1. Taxonomy (GTDB): domain Bacteria; phylum Planctomycetota; class Planctomycetia; order Pirellulales; family Pirellulaceae. The sequence continues at coordinate 2,336,638 of OZ247499.1, read as the reverse complement.
CGTGATGAAAGCGCTGGGCATTTATCCCGGCGATCCGATTGATAGGTTGTGGCTGGGCGATGACTTCGCGGGTGTGGTTCTCTGTACGGGTGAGAAGGTTACAACGTTGCAAGCGGGCGACCGTGTTGCTGGCATGGCGCCACGTTGTTTCGCGTCTCATACAACCGTCGATGCGCGGATGACCTTCCCGGTTCCGCCCGGCGTTTCCTTCGAGCAGGCTGCCACGCTGCCTACTGTCTTTCTAACCGCCTACTATGCCATCGAACATCTAGCGCGTGCGTGCGAAGGGGAATCGATCCTTATTCACGCGGCAACCGGCGGCGTCGGCCAGGCCGCAGTGCAGATTGCCCGCAACCTGGGGCTGGAGATTTTCGCTACGGCGGGAACGCCGGAGAAACGGCAGATGTTGCGTGATATGGGAATCACGCATGTGATGAATTCACGCACGGTCGAATTCGCCGATCAGATCCGGCAGGCGACCGGAGGCAACGGCGTAGACATCGTGCTGAATTCGCTGGCGGGCGAGTTCATTCCTAAGAGTTTTTCCGTGCTGGCTCCATTCGGGCGGTTTCTGGAAATTGGCAAAGTCGACATCTATCAGAATGCGAAGTTCGGACTCGCAGCGCTGAAAGACAACATCTCTTATTTTGTTATCGACCTCGCTCAACACATCGAGAAGAAACCTGCATTTATCGCACGGCTCTTTTACGAATTGCACGAGCGGTTTGCATCAGGTGATTACCAGCCGCTGCCACATCGCACCTATCCCGTAGCTGAAGCTGCCGACGCCTTCCGCATGATGGCGCAGGGGAAGCATAGCGGCAAGAATGTGCTGTCGTTTGAAGTCGATCGCATTCGCATCGGCGCCTGCACGCAAGAGCCGCACCTGCTGCGGCCGGGTGTCAGCTATCTGGTGACCGGCGGGACCAGCGGTTTCGGTCTGAAGCTGGTGCAGTGGATGGCGGAGCATGGCGCGCGGAATATCGTGGTGATGAGCCGCAGCGGTCCGCATGGCGAAGCGGCGACTCAGTTGCAGCAGCTCCGCGACCGCGGCGTAAATATCCTCGACACGCGAGGCGACGTAAGCTCCGCCGCTGATGTCGAAAATGTGCTTGCGCAGATCTCCGCAAAAATGCCGCCCCTCAAAGGCGTTGTCCACGGCGCCATGGTGCTGGATGACGATTTTGTCACGGCCTTGGACGAACAAAGATTCAACCGGGTCATGCATCCGAAGATGCTCGGCGCCTGGAATCTGCACCGGGCGACGGCCGATCTGGCGCTTGAGCACTTTGTCTGTTTTTCGTCCTTCTCCAATGTGATGGGCGCCGTCAGGCAGGCGAATTACAACGCAGGCAACGCCTTTCTCGACGCCCTTGCAGAGCATCGCAAGGCGCAGGGCTTGTGTGCGTTGACCATCAACTGGGGAGCCCTGTCCGGCGCCGGTTTTGTCGCGCGGAATCAGAAGACAGCGGCTTATCTGGAGAAGATCGGGCTGCTGCCGTTTTCCATGTCCGAAGCCTCGGAGTTCTTCGGGCAAAGTCTGATGTTCGATACCGAAGTCGTCGCTGCCAGCCGTGTAGACTGGCAGACGCTTTCGCGTCTTAGCCCTGCGGTTGCCAACACGCCGCTGTACAAGCCAGTGACAAGTTATGGCGCCCGCGACAACAGCGGCGCGTCGATCCGCACACGGGTGTTGTCCGCAGCAACGCACGAAAGAGCGGCTTTGCTGGAAGATTTTCTGGTTGAACAAGTCGCGGGCGTGTTCAGTATTGAAGCGTCGAAGGTTGACCGGCAGGCGCCTTTGACGCGTCTGGGCCTGGATTCTTTGATGGCCGTCGATCTGATGAACCGGGTGGAAGGGCAACTGGCGATTAAGTTTCCGATGGGAAATGTCCTCAGCGGCCCGGATGTTCAAACGCTGTCAGCACAACTGCTCGCAACGCTCACCAAAACGGCGACGGGTGAAGAATCGAGCAGCGATTCCGCCTTGCCAAGCCACGACCGGCAACTGTCAAAGATTGACACCTTCGGCCGTCAGTTCCCGGTTGCACGCCATCAACAACGCCTTCTGGAGCAGAATCCTTCCGGCTTCAACGTGAACCTTCACGCGATCGTCACCCAGTCGTTGAACGCGGCGACGCTGGAACGGGCGGTCGAGCGTGTGGCCCAATCGCAACGGGTGCTGCGAACAATGGTGGTTGAGGGGGAAACGCCGCGGCTGGAAGTCGCTGATAAACGCCGCGTCAAGATTCAGCAACTGGACCCCACATGTATGGATCAGCAGGCAGCGGAATTCTTTCAGCAGCCATTTCAGTTGGGGCAGGGCGATGTGCTGCACGTCGGTCTAGCCGTTGAACAGAGTGAGAGTCATCTGCTGCTGGCAGGCGCAATGCCGTTGCTGGATCGTGCGTCGCTCGGCATTTTGCTGGAAGAGTTCCTGCACACTTATCGTGCTTTAGAGAATGGCGACAGTTACAAGGCGGGCAGTCGCGTTGATTACCTCGATTATTTATCCTGGCGGGAAAGTCATCCGCCTGACGGTCAGTCGGAGGCGGCTGGATTCTGGACGAAGACGCTTGAAGAAGCACCAGTCTCTACGCAATCAGGTCACCATGCGGAGGCTAGACCGCAACTGGTTACGTTCGCCGTAGACGCGGATCTGACGCACGATCTGATATCGTCGGCAGCTTGCCTGAACGCGACGCCAGGCGATCTGATTTTCGCAGCCTTCCAGGTCGCCATGCACATCGCTACGCGGCAAGACGATCTGCTGCTTGGCGTGACGGCCGACGGCCGCGATCTCGCAGCTTTGCAGGGCGTTGCGGGTCCGCTTGATCGCGTGCTGCCTTTCCGCAGTCAGCTTCAACAAAGCGTGACGTTTGCTGAATTCCTGCAGATAACTATGCGGTCGTTGGAAGCGGCAGTCCGTCACGGCGATGCATTTGATCAGCAGCGGATTGAAGTGGATGGTCGAAGTCGCTTCGGTCTATCGGGAATGTACACGGCGACGTTCAACTGGTGCGAATCGCCGTTGGCCTGTGACCTGCCGGTGGGTGAAACGGTGGGCGACCTTATCGTGCAACTGCGAACTCCTTTATCAAACAACAACGGCGCCCCGCTGCATCTTGAAATGCTGCTCTGCGATGGAGAGATCCACGGCGGTTGGGTCTGCGACTCGCGGTTTTATGATGAAGAAACAACAGGGCAGCTAACGGCCCGCTTCTTACAGGTTCTTGAGCAGGCTTGCCGTCAACCCGACAGTGAGCTGCAGAAGTTGCACGCGGGAATAAGCGATGTGAAGCCGCCGCCCGCCAATCTGCCGCGTATCCGTATGCGACCGGCAACGACGGTTGACTTTGATGCGGAGTGTTGTCTAGAGCCGGATGTTCAGCCTGGTGTGACCGTTTGGGAACGAACGCCGCAGCGTCTGGTTCTCACGGGGGCAACAGGATTCCTAGGCGCGTTCCTGCTGGATGAATTATTGCGGGAGACGGCCTACGACATTATTTGCCCCGTCCGTGCAGGCGACGCTGGTGACGGCATGCAGCGGATCCGTGACAATGTTCTGTCACTGGGACTGAATGCGGAATTCGCAGACCACGTGTCCGCTATCCCGGCGGATATCTCGCTGCCACGGTTGGGGCTGTCAGAATCTGCGTTCGAACAACTCGCCGCCTCGGCGGATATGGTTCTGCATAATGCAGCCAGCGTGAACCTGTCACTGCCTTACGAAGCACTGCGGCAAGTGAATGTAGACGGCACGCGGGAGATACTAAAACTGGCCTGCCATGGCGGCGCCGCGAAACCGCTGCATTATGTGTCGACTTTTACGGTGCACACTGCGGCGCACAACCGGGGCGAAGCTGTCAGCGAGTCAAGCGAATTGCCGCCCGCCGAAACGCTGTTGCATGGCTACTCGCAGACGAAGTGGGTTTCGGAGAAACTGCTCGGCGCCGCTCGTGAGCGGGGACTGCCGGTTACGGTTTACCGGCCGGGTCACATTACCGGCCACAGCCAGACGGGCATGGCGAACACCGGCGATCTGCTCCATTCGCTGGTGCGGCTGTGTGTTGAAGTTGGCTCCGCGCCACGGCGGGATGCAGCGTTTGACTTGACGCCAGTTGACTATGTTGCGAGGTCGATCGTCGCGCTCGTGCAGCAGGATGCAGCGGCGAACCAGACTTTTCTGCTCACCAATCCAGAGCCGCTTGATTCGGAATTGTTCGCCGACTGGCTGTCTGAGAATTATGACGAACTGGATGTAACCAGCTACGCCAAGTGGCGGGACCGGGTCGTGCAATTCGCCGCGACGATGGAAGACGGCGGTTCGCTGCGGCCGCTTATCGATACACTTGCCCCGCGCGTGCTGGATGGGAAGCGGGAGAATACCACCGCGGTGCACCCCGTCTTTCAGCCGCATAACACGCTGCAAGCCCTGGCGGGAAGCGGCATCGAATGCCCCGCCGCGGACACGTCGCTGCTTTGGGTGTACTTCAATTATTTTGTGAAGTCTGGATTCATGGCGACAACGCCAAGGACGAAAGCGTAAGCATACGTTTCATGTCAGATGGTCAAACTTTATTGGCGATTTGCTTTGCCGTTGTGCTGTCTGGCTACTTTGTCATTCAGGCTTGGATGAGCTGGCGGATGCTGCGGGCGCTTCGCACGGACACACACCAGCCGGAATCTACGCATCCGCGTGCGGCGATTATCATCTGCCTGCGTGGCGCCGACCCGTTTACCAAGGATTGTATCCGCGGAGCGGTAACGCAGGATTATCCTGATTTTCAGGTGAAGATTATCGTCGATCATGCGCTCGACCCGGCGATGGAGGTCGTCAAAGAAACGCTTGCGGAGGTTGCGGACGTTTCGCATGTGGAGGTGGAATGCCTGAAGGCGCCGCTGCCGTCTTGCAGCTTGAAGTGCAGCAGTCTGATTCAGGCTGAGGCGAATCTCCCGGAGGATGTGGAAGTTGTCGCGCTGCTCGATGCAGACGCCACGCCGCATGCCACCTGGCTACGCGAATTGACGGCGCCGCTGGCGGATGCGGAAACGGCGGCGGTTACCGGTCACCGCTGGTTCATGCCCTCTTGCCCGTCCGTCGCAGCAGCGGTCCGATACTACTGGAACTGCGCGGCGATCATACAGATGCATCTGTTGAGTGTTGCCTGGGGCGGATCGCTGGCGATACGTCGCAGCACGATACGGCAATTGGAACTCCCTAAGCGGTGGAGCAAGGCTTTCTGCGAAGACACCATGCTCCTGCAAATGCTGCGGACGCGTGGGCTGAAGCTGCAATTCGCCCCGCCGGTGATGATGATCAACCGCGAGTCCTGCGATCTCACGGGATACTTCTCGTGGGTGTGCCGCCAGCTATTGACCGCCAGGCTATATCATCCCGGTTGGCCGCTTGTCGTCCTGCACGGCCTGCTAGTGCCGGTGGTTCCGCTGGCGGCAGCCGTATTGTTCCTTTATTTCACCCTGGTCCATGCTTGGATGCTGGCGGCATTTACTGTGGCTGTAACCGTCTGCTATTTCGCCGGGTTGTTCAGCATTCTGGGCGCGATGGAATACTGCGTGAGAATGCAGATGGCCCGCCGCGGTGAGATGGCCCGCTGGCTGACACCTCGCGCATGGCTGAGCCTGCTGCTGGCGATTCCCGTGATCCAGGTGTTGTATCCGTTGGCGTTGGCCGGCGCGATGATGATGCGGCGGGTCACCTGGCGCGGCGTCTGTTACGAAATTAAGTCGCCTTGGGAGATACGTCTGCAAGAGTACAAACGCTATGAGGCAGAATCACAGCCGGCAGGTCATTCCCTTTGAACACGGCGCGGAACATTCACGAAGCGAACGAGCGACGGCGTTAATTCTTGACCGTCTCAACGCCGAATTTTCCTTCAATGCAGTCGAGAATGTTCTCGAGATGAGGTTCTGCAATTTCGTAGTACGTCCGGCGCCCTTCTTTGCGGCTACTGAGAAAGCCACAATGTTGCAGCAGGCGAAGGTGGGTGGAAGCAATCGGGCTTGCCACGCCGCATTGTTCCGCAAGTTCGCCGACGGTGAAGGCGCCTTGTCGCAGCATTTGCAGCATCATTAGCCGGTGGGGATGACCGATGGTCTTCAGGCACTCTGCTGCCTGTGAGAGTGACTCCATGGTGGAAAGTTGCAACGGTGTATCTTTATTTCCCATCTAAAACACCTCCGCGTGATGCTGCCCCAGAACGTCGCCACGCGCTGAGTGTCAGGGTTTTGCGTTGCCTCTTTTGACCGGCTTCTTGTACAAATTCTGCTACATTTCTATATGTCAGTGTAGCACTTCGTAAGAGTTGTGCGAAGCATCACAGCGGCCTGATAGCATGAAAAGTCAACGATGTTCAGACACCCGTCTCAGGATCTTCGATGTCCCATGGGTTCTGCGGGGCGTTGGGATCAGGCCCCAGTTGAGGGTGTAGTTCAATTTCGTCTTCCTGGACGCGTGCGGGGGTTGCCTCTCTTTCTTCCACAAATTCATCCGTTCCCAGCAGCACGTTAAGGAAGATGATTAACGAAGAGCCGGCAATGATCAGGCAACCGTTTAAGTTGTAAGTTGGCGGTCCAGCGGCAGAAAACGAGATTGGTCCGAAGATTCCTTTATCCGCGCACTCGGTGAGAGTGAAGGCCCAGTTTGTGATGTGGACTAAGCCGTACTGCGGCACGCCAAAGTCGCGGGCGACCAGGTCCACCAGGAACGGGAAAATCGCTCCGGAGATGCTTAACAGAAAAGTGATGGCAAACGAGAGAAACAGCGTGACCTCAATCTTCTGACGGATCAGCACCACAATAAGACGCGAGACGCCTAGATACGCTGCCACATAGAAAAATGTGAGGATCGCAAACTGGCGGATTCTGCTATCTTCCGCACCGCCGCCGAACGTCAGGTAGCCTTCTAAGTTAAGAATCCAGGCGCTCTCAGCGACCAAAAACGTGGTAATGCAGATACCCAAAGTGGTGACAATAGCGAGCATGTAGCCCACGGCTGATCCAGGATTGAACCACTGAAAGATGGACCTTCCCAGGGCAGTCTGCGGAAGCTGGCGCCGCACACGGGGCGAAAGTTCACCGGTTTCGCTAATCATAATTCCACCCATCAGCATCCAGTAAACTGCACTGAACGACAGGAGGAAATACAGAGGTTCTTCTGTGTCCGCTCTTATCCAGACATAGGCCCACCAGCCAAAGATCAGCAGTTGCTGCCCTAGCATGCAGATACGCAGACTGGTGGAACGGTTGTCGCTTTCAAAGCTAAGTTGCGCGGCCGAAGCCAGGATAAACAGCACGATGAACGACACCGCGAACATGGCGTAGGATAGATTGGCCATCCAGAATTCCGGCTCGTCAATCAGCGTCTGCGATTGCACGACTTCCACCATGTAGGCGACTGCCACCCACGCGCTGGCGACAGCAACAACCAGCAGACCGATTAACAGCAGGATCGACAGCAGCACCTGCCACATGGTGCTACGGCATGCCGTGGCGACCAGCAAGGCAAACGACGCCAGCAGCAAAGAGATAATAAAACCGTGTCCCAGCACCAGCATGATCGAAATAATGTCGATACCGCGCAGCAAATAGGTGAACGCGATACAGGGCGACAAAGCGGAATAGTAAACGATCATCTGTAAAACGGCGCTGCCAAGCTTCCCGGTAACAATCTGCCGCGCCGTGAGGGTGGTAATGCAGAGCAACTCGTAGGTGCCGTCTTCACGCTCAGCAGCCAGCGAACGGAACGCGGTGAACGGTACGACGATCATCATGGGCAGCACGAGGATCACGCAGTATCCGCCCATCACAACCGGGCCAAGCGGGTAGTAGTAGATTGTGTTGTGCAGATTCGCGTAGGCGACGCCCAGCGCCAGAATGGTCCACGCCCAGCCGCACAGCATGAGCAGTGTGAACGTAATCACAAACTGCATGCTCTTGAGCGACTGCCGGGCTTCTTTGACCAGAATCGGGTTGAGATATTCGCCCGCCCTTTCAAGCAGTTCTTCCAGGTGTGCGAAAAAACCGTTGGCGGGCGTGGAAACGGAGGGAGTTTCTGGCGGCGATGCGGCGCTGCTGCTCATTGAACGATCCCCTCAGTAACTTGCAGGAAGACATCTTCCAGACTCACCGACTGGCTGGCGAATTCCGCCACGACAAATCCTTGTTGAATCATCTGCTTCAGATTTTCGGCCTGCTGCGGGCGGGTGAAGGTGCACGCAAAATAAACCAGTTCACCGTCCACCCGCACACTGGTCACGCCATCGCGTTGTTCCAGCCACTGCGCCACGGCGTGGGAGTTTTCCAGGACACGGACGCGGATGGCGTTATTTTCCGGGCTATTCGCCTGCCGGCGGGCATTGAGGATTTCGTCCACCGTGCCGACAGCGAGTAACCGGCCCAGTTCAATAATGCCCACACGGTCGCAGACCTCTGCCAGTTCCGTGAGAATGTGTGAACTGATAAGAACCGTCTTGCCATCGGCGGCCAGGGCGCGGATCATTTCGCGGAGTTCAATCCGGGCGCGCGGGTCCAGGCCCGCTGCCGGTTCGTCCAGAATCAGCACGCCAGGGTCGTGCACCATCGCCCGTCCGAGGCAAAGCCGCTGTTTCATGCCCTTAGACAGTCCGCGGATCGGCTTTTCCGCAAGTCCGTCTAGCCGCGTGAAACTCATCACGTACTTAATGGCGCGATGACGCTCGCGACCGGTCAGACCGTAGGCACGGGCGAAGAAGTCGAGATATTCCGCGCAGTTCACGTTGTGATAGGCGCCGAAATAGTCGGGCATAAACCCCAGCCGCCGGCGGACGCGATCAGGGTCGTCTACGACGGAGAAACCATCCACAAAGGCGTCGCCATAGGTGGGCAGATCCAGGGTCGCCAGAATGCGCATGCTGGTGGTTTTACCTGCGCCGTTGGGACCGATGTAGCCGAATACTTCGCCACGTGGCACTTCGAAGGAAATATCGTCCACCGCGCGGACATCGCCAAAGAGGCGATGCAGGCGCCGCAGTTCGATCATGGAGTTTTGTGTTGACAAGGCAGTTTCCCGGTGGTTACCAGTTTCCGGCTATCACATGCAGACTTGCTTCTTCGTACAGCCAGCCGGCGCCATACTCAAGCTCCGGCGATTGCTTGACCACTGCCAGATAAGAACCTGGCTTCAACGGCTGTTTGCCGGTTAACCGGATCTTCTGCAGCTGCGTCTCAAGAATGCCGGTAGCGGGACGAGGATCGCCGTAACTTAAGTCAATCGAAGTACCACCCCAGCCGCCGAAATACGCCCGGTCGATCAGGTTGCCGTCAAAATCTTCCGGCATCCTGGGACGCGTCTGGTGCCAATACCGCGCCATTAACGGGCGTACATCTTTAAGCGTTGCTTTCGCGAGTTTTACGGGTTCTCCATCGGGCGTTTCGCCGCATGTCCAATACGCGCCGCGGCTATCGCGGAGCAGCATCCGCTCGATCTGTGTGCCCAGATTATTTTTGACTTGAGGCGGCTTGGACGGGTCGCGTACTTTCTGCACGGTTAATTTCCGCTCCGTGCTCTGCACCTGTGTGGTGACGAATTGCTCCTGACTTCGCGATGCGATGTAACCATTTTGCAGAACCTGTTTGCCATCTCTCCAGACAAGCAACCGCGGCCTGGCAGCACCGTAGTGGTTCTCTCCGTTCTTGGGCGCCAGGTCCAACGGGAAAACCTGCGTCTCGTCATCGAAGACCAGGCCCTGCGAAGGCGCCAAGGCCGCGTAGTATGTCTGCCACGAACGCACCACGGCGGATTGATTACGCTGGTCGATATGGGTGAAGCTGCGGACCCGGATACGCGTTGAGATACCGTCGGTCAGCATCGCAAATGCAAACAATCCGAACGTCACCATCGCGGCGCCCAGCGGCACGGTCACCAGAACCAGGTACGGACGTTTGACGCGCCGCACGAACCAGAAGTTGACGGGGCCAATCACAATGACAAACAACGTGATTAGCACACAGAAGGTCAACACCGGCGCGCCGCCAACGCCGGGAATCAGCCAGTTCCAGTAGCTCTCGTTACGGCGTGACATGGAAATACCAGACCGCCGGAGCCAGGCCCAGTGATTGCCGGGAATACTATTGAAGATGCCTGACCGGACGACGTTTTCTTCTTCACCAAAGTCAAGCGCACGCACCGCAAACACCTGACCCAACTGACACGGCCGGTAGACAAAACTGGGATCGCGGACGGGCTTGTAGGGCTGTTGCTTGGTGGGTGCAGGTTCAAAGCTATCATCTTCGAAGCCGTATTCATCCGCCATCGCTATGGACGACGACCACTCGGCGCCGGAGGTCCGCAGCATCACTTCGCGATAGTGCGCTTCATCTGGCGGCGTCCAGCCGCGTTCTTTGATGCGCGTCTGGCCATCAAATTTCAGCGGCTGTAAACGTGGGAGATTGAAAAGCTGTTCAACTTCCGCCAGGCGTTCGTAATTGTCGCCAACCCCGTACACAACCAGCGAATTCCCCGCAGCCGTCCAGTTGCGCAAGGCCGACCATTTTGCCGGATAGCGGGCCGCCATGCGAAGGGCGTCTTCAATCCGGATGTACACCAGGCTAAACGATGAGTACGCGATCCACTTATCGGGCAATTCGCCCGGTGGCAGCACATCCAACCGGGTCGAGCCGGTCACCAGTTGCAAGGTGGTCAGGTCCGGACTCCAGCGGTTGTAGGGCGGCGAATGGGTGTACAGAAAATCCAGCCCGCTCAGCGCCGAAGCATAATCAGGCAACGTTCGTTTGTCTGCTTCAGGTTCTGGGAAGTCTTTGAGCCGTTTGCCGGATGCCTTAGCCTTGCGATGATCGTTGAACGCTTTGTCGCGGACACTTACCATCCGGGTAAGCTGATCTATCTGGCGGGTGCGTTGCGAAGGACTGGGCATTCTGGAATCGATGAACAGCAACGCCGGCGTGGCTTCCGACCAGCCTACATCGCCCGTCGGGTGATCGGTGTTGAAGCTAAGTTCTTTCAGCACACGCCCGTTTTCGCGAACTTCAAGAGCGAGACGGCGCCAGCTGCAGTATTGGGGCGCTAGGATCTCTGCTTCGACGGAATTGTCGCCTTGTTTAATTTCAATACGTTGCTGGATCTTCAGGCCATCGCTGCTACTGGACCACTTGTTGGGTTTGACGGTCACCTCTATCTCGCGGTCAGCGGGCGACGGGGCCGGTGTGGGAATCAGCCGGACTTTTAATCGCCGGTAACCGACACCATCGGACCAGCTTGTATCCAGCACCAGACGCAGATTGTGTGCAATCTTCACACGTTTTGGCGGCATGCTGATTTCTGTGCCAGTTCCCGCCATTGCCGTTATCGGCAGGAACCACAGGCACAGCCAGAAACCTGCCAATGCGATTGCTTTCCGGTTCATCAAGCTACTCCGCTGTTGGGGAAGAGGCGTCGTCATCAGCGGCCGGAGCTTCAGGCTGGATGATTTCAGCGGCGACAATCTGATTTTCGCCGTTGTCGCTAGTTGCCGGCGCTGGCGGCGCCGCGACGGCGAAGGGCGAGACGGTTTCGCCCTGCCTGGTTGCGACGGCGTTGGATGCGAAGGGCGATTGTCTGGATCCGCCACCCGTGAAGCTTCTGGATATTTGCGACACGGCAGAAGCTGCCAGATAACTGGACGTGTAGCAGAGAAACAATTTCAGGCACAGAAACATGGTGAGCGATGTTGCAATCGCCCAGACCTGCCCCCGCACGGCCATGGCCAACGCCACGCACATGACGCTGAACACCGCGATGATGATAAATAGGATGCGAAGCGAAATGCGCGGGATCAGCATGAGGATCTGACGGTGTCGTGTTTAAGAACGGGTACCTTCGTAGACAATATCTAACGCATCAGGAAGCCCTTGTCCAAACCTGCTACTTCGTGAATGCGTGTTGTGGGCGGTGATGTTTTATATGCGCACCTTCAGCGGCACAGTGCGGGCGGTCGTTGCCCAGGGTTCAACTTTCCGCGGAATGTTGAGGAGCTTTCATCAGGCCGTCAACGCATCGGTTCTGGTGGAATCGCAGAGCCATTCGTCAACCGCATCGTTTTATTGAATTGTATTTGAAAAGTCCGCAGTAAATACGCGGTTGAACTTAACCGGGATTAGGGGCAAGATGAAGGCATGAACGCTACAGAAACAACATCTCCCGGACTGTTGCCGTGGGTTAAGCCGTTATCTATCGGTGGTGTGGTCGTGGATCCGCCGGTGCTTCAGGCGCCAATGGCCGGATTTACCAATTACGCTTTCCGGCAGATGGTGCGCGATTATGGCGGCGCCGGGCTGCAAGCTACTGAGATGGTCAACGCCCGCGGTTTCGTCTGGCTGGACGAAAACACAACGGAACACCCCGACCGGCTGTGGGGCGTTGCTGCCGAGGCGCGGCCGCTGGCTGTGCAGATCTGGGACAACGAGCCAGAAACTCTGGCGAAGGTCGGCAAACGCCTGGCCGAAGAATACGCGGTTTCCATCGTGGATATTAACTTCGGCTGCCCGGTGCGGCAGGTGACCGAAAAAGCCCATAGTGGTTCTTACCTGCTGAAGTTCCCGGCACGAATGGGGCAGATTATCGAACGCGTCGTGCGGGCGTGTGAACCCACGCCTGTGACCGCCAAGATCCGCCTGGGTTGCACCCGCAACAACATCAACGCCATCGAAGTGGCCAAGGTGGTGGAGGCCTCGGGTGCTGCCGCTTTAACGGTGCACGGCCGCACGGCGCAGGACTTCTTCAAAGGCAACGCCGACTGGGACCGTATTTCCGAGATCAAGCCGCATCTGAAGCACATCCCGTTGATCGGCAACGGTGATCTAGACTCGGCAGAGAAGGTGGTCGAAGCCCTCCGCCGTTACGATGTAGACGGCGTGATGATCGCCCGCGCCTGCTTAGGCCGTCCGTGGCTGTTCGCGCAGGCGCATGCGGCGCTACGTGGGCAGCCCATACCGCCCGACCCGACGCTGGAAGCACAAAGGCAATGCATGCTGGTGCACTACGACCGCGTGGTCGAGCGCTTCGGAGAACAGAAGGGCACGCTGCTGATGCGCAAGTACGCCTGCTGCTATGCGCAGGGCAAGTACGGCGCCCGGCAGTTCCGCAGTCACGTGGCCAAGGTGTGCACACGTGACGAATTCCATCAGGTTGTTGAACTTTATTTTCCGCGGGAAGCTTCCGCCTGAGGCGACCGCATCAGTTCCGGCGGGAATTCGCCCGGCTTCGCACCCGCTGTGGTCCGCAGATTGGCGCCCATCCGCTTCTTATGGCTGAAGGGTACGCGGTTGGCCTTGTTCTTAAGCAGAATCTGATGCAGATCAGCCCGCATCTGCGTGATGCGTTGCTGCTGCGTTTTGTCGAAGATCAGGTTGTTCTTCTCTTCAGGGTCGTTCTGCAAGTCGTACAGCTCATCGATGTCCCACACGCCGTGGTACTGGATGAACTTATAACGCTGCGTCCGCAACGCATACGTCGTCGGCGTGTGCGGGAAGTTGTACTCCCAGTAGTATTCGTAAAGCAGATTCTTCCGCCAGTTGTCTGCGGAGTCTTTGCCCGCCGCAAGCTGAAAGTAACTGGAACCGTCCATATTCTCAGGCGTTTTCAGCCCGGCAGCGGCCAGCAGTGTGGGGCCGATGTCGATCCCAGCAACGACCTGCTCCAGCGTTGAACCGGGCTTCCACACGCCGGGGCAGACGCCCAGCAGCGGCACGCGCATCGAAGCTTCGTACGCGGTGCGTTTATCAATCAGCCCGTGTTCGCCCCACTGAAAGCCGTTGTCACCCATGTACATGACCAGGGTGTTTTCTTCTTTGCCATTGTCCTTCAGCCATTTGCGGACGCGGGCGATGGATTCGTCCACGCTCATCAGCGACTCGCAATACAGGCGGTAGTGCTCTGCGATGTCTGTGTTCTGATGATAGGCGAAGTCCACACCGTGCCAGCTGTTGCGCTGATCCTTCAACCACCGCGGTTTGCCTTTGTAATTTTCAGGTGTATTGGCCATGGTCGAAGGCACGGGTAGCGGCTTGCCCTTGTACATGCCGGCGTGACGCTTGGCCGGATAGAACATGCCGTGCACACCCTTGTGCGAAAGATACATGAAGAACGGCTTGTTGCTGTCTTTCACGGAATTGTCGAGCCAGTCGATGGCGTAGTCCGTCAGTTCATCCGTGATGTAGCCCTTCTGCGGCACGCGTTTACCATCGACGTTCAGCGACCATTTGCGTTGGGCCGGCGGCGGATAGTACGTGCCCTGTCCACGGAACGAAACCCACTTATCAAAGCCAGGCCGCGGAGCATCCGAATGGCCGCCCATATGCCATTTGCCAAAATATGCGGTCTGATAACCCGCCTTTTGCAGATACTGCGGGAAGAACACAGTACCCGGCGGCGTCAGCACGTTGTTGTCCACCACGCCGTGTTTGTGCATGTACTGCCCCGTCAGAACAGAAGCCCGGCTCGGCGAGCAGAGCGAGGTTGTGACCATCGCATTGCGGAAGTGCACGCCGTCTTTGGCCATGGCGTCCATCGCGGGCGTCTTCACCCAGGGATGGCCCATGAAGCCCATCACGTCGTAACGATGATCGTCCGACAGGATGTAAACGATGTTCCATTGCTTGCTGCCTTCGATCTTCGGCAGTTCAAGTTCAACGGCCTGCCCGGGAAGCGCAGTTCCAAGTAAGCCAGCCGCCATTAGCAGCAAAATGCAGGAAAGATGTAACACTCGCACGGCAATCTTCCATCTTGAGTTAGGTTATAATAAGGGGTGGTGAACCACAGATTTTAGCAGACTCATCTACCCTACAAACCCACCTAGCTACGGACTGCCCACCGCAGTTGTGTTGCAGCATACCTGGTGATTCTGACCATGATTCAAACTCGATTCACTTTCCGCGTTCTAACTCTTTACGCTGCCTTCGTCGTGTTCGCCGCAGCTTGGTTGCTGTGCGAGCCTGTACAGTGTCGCGCAGACGAAAGCGAAGTTTCGCTGGAAGAAGGCGAGATGCTGTTTGTGCGTAAAGTGCAGCCGCTGTTTATCACCAAATGCGGTGGGTGCCATGGCGCTGCCGCCAAAGAGTTGAAGGGTGAATACGACATGCGCAGCCGCGCCACGTTGCTGGCAGGCGGTGAAACGGGCGATGCGGCGGTGGTTCCAGGTAAACCCAGCGAAAGCCCGCTGATCGACGCCATCGAGCGCACCAGTGGCAACGATATGCCGCCCAAAGAAAACGACCGCCTGACCAAAGAACAGATCACGTCCGTCCGCAAGTGGATTCTCGCCGGTGCTCCGTGGCCAGACGAAAAACGGCAGACGCAGCTGCTTGCCGCCAAGTGGGATGCCGCGGACGGTGTGCAGGTGAAAACAAGCGGTGGCACAACAAGGACATGGACACAGCGCACCTATAAGCCCGAAAACCTGTGGGCGTATCAACCGCTGTGGGACGGCGCCAAAGAACTGTTGCGCGACAATGGACAGCATCCCGTTGACTTCCTCATCAACCGCAAACTGGCTGAAGCGAAGATCGATCCGCTGTCCCGTGCCAGCCGTCGCACGCTGTATCGCCGCCTCAGCTACGACCTCACCGGGCTGCCGCCCACCGCAGCTGCGATGGCGAAGTTCTTAGAAGATGATTCGGAAGATGCATGGGCAACGGCGATTGACCAGTTGCTCGCCAGCCCGCGTTATGGCGAACAGTGGGGCCGGCACTGGTTGGACGTGGTCCGCTATGCAGACACTTCGGGCTTCTCCAATGACTTTCTTCGCGCGAATGCCTGGCGGTACCGCGACTACGTGATCCGGGCCTTCAACAGCGATAAGCCATACGACGAATTCGTCCGTGAGCAGATTGCAGGCGATGAGATTTATGACCGCATCGCCCGCGAAGGCGGTGAACTTTCGAACAACGCGGATCTGCTGATTGCACCCGGTTTCCTGCGCAGCGGCCCCTGGGAACATACCGCCATGAGTGTGGCGGCGGTTACGCGTCAACAGTACCTGGACGATGTGACAAACAGTGTCGGTGTGACATTCTTAGGTCACGAGCTGCGGTGCGCGCGTTGTCACGATCATAAGTTTGATCCTCTGCCGACCAGAGACTACTACAGCATGCAGGCCATCTTCGCTCCGCTGCAATTTGCGGACCGCAAGTTACCCTACCAGCCTTACGAAAATACGGATGGCTTTGACGAGCGTCAGGCACGTATCGATCGCCTTATCAAATCGGGCGGCGTCAAAGGGCTGTCGACCATACCGCGTGAGGAGTGGCCGGTTAAAGAGTTTGACAAAGACACCGAAGGCAAAGGTCATAGTAAAGTTAACCGCAAACGCAGCATGGCGCTTCAGCGTGAGCAGAAGCGGTTCAAGCCCTATGCCTTCAGCGTGTACAGCGGTCGTGAACGGCCCTTTAGTTCGATGAAAGTCATCGTCGAACCACCGCAACTGAACGGCCGCAACGGCAGCCCGCCGCAGGTGAGTATCCTTACCGGCGGCTCCATTGAAACTCCGGGGCGGGCGGTGAATGCCGGCGTGCTGAGCGTTATCAACAACGCGGGGGTTGAAGCGGAGATGACGCAGAACCTTCACGGCCGGCGCCTCGCCCTGGCGGACTGGATCACCGATCCGCAGAATCCGCTGGCGGCCCGCGTTATCGTCAACCGCGTCTGGCAATATCACTTTGGCGCTGGTCTTGCAGGCAACCCCAACAACTTCGGCGCCACCGGCAAGAAGCCCACACACCCGCAACTGCTTGACTTCCTTGCCACGTATCTAATCGAAAACGGCTGGTCGCTGAAGAAGCTGCACCGGTTGATTCTTACCTCAGACGCGTGGCAACGAGCCAGCGGGCCGATCTCAGAGGAACTGAAAAACACAGATCCAGACAACCAGTTCTACGCCCGCTTCACGCCCCGGCGGCTAACGGCGGAAGAACTGCGGGACTCGATGCTGCAAGTCTCCGGCGAACTCAACTTCAAAATGGGCGGCCTGCCGATCCGCCTGGAGATGAATATGGAAGTCGCCATGCAGCCGCGGCATGTTATGGGATCGGTGGCGCCTGCCTATCAGCCGTCGCCAACGCCTGCTGAACGAAACCGGCGGACGATCTACGCCGAACGGATCCGCACACTCCGCGATCCGCTATTGGAGGTGTTTAATCAGCCGGGACCAGACACGTCGTGCGAACGCCGCGATACTTCGACCATCACACCGCAGGCTTTCACGCTCCTCAATAGCCGGAACAGCTTCAATCGGGCGCTGGCCCTTGCAGCGAAAACTGCGAAGTCCGCGGGTAAGCCGGACGATCAGATTACGCAAGTGTTTGAAAACGCGTTCGGCAGACAACCTTCCGCCTCTGAAAAAGAGGCTTGCATCAACCATTACCGCAAAATGCTTGCGTTGCACAGATCGCAAAAACCGCCGGCGTTCAAACCGCCCAAGTATGTTGTGCGTGAGATGGTGGAAGAGATGACCGGCCTGGCCTTTTACTGGGTCGAAGATCTGGACATTTACCGCAACTACACGCCCGATCTTCAGCCCGCGGACGTAACGGCGGAAGTCAGAGCCCTGGCCGATGTCTGCCTCGTGCTGCTGAATTCCAATGAGTTTATCTACGTGTACTAACGCGTCGTCGTCGCAGTTTCACGTCGCCGGACAATTCAAAAACGGTATCCGACATGTTTTCAGAAAACACAACCGCTGGCCGCCGCGATTTTCTCCTGGGGCTGGGCGCCTCGCTGGGTAGCGTCGCGCTGACCAGCCTGCTGGCGCAGGAAGCGCAGGCCGGCCCGCTGACGCCCAAAGCAGTGCATGTGCCCGCCAAAGCGAAGTCCTGCATCATGCTCTACATGGCAGGCGGGCCAAGCCACATCGATACATTCGATCCGAAGCCCGCGCTGGAAAAACTCCACATGCAGAAGTTTGTCAACAAAGACAAATTCGCTTCGGCCATGGCTACCGGGCAGCGGTACTACGTGAAAAGCCCCTTCAAATTCAAGCAGCATGGAGAATCGGGCATCTCGCTGTGCGAACACTTTAAGCACCTGCCGGAAGTGGCTGACGATCTTTGCGTTTACCACGGCTGCCAGGCTGAATCCATCAATCATCCCACGGCCAACTACCACATGAATACGGGCAACCGTTTCGGTGGTGATCCGGCGATCGGTTCGTGGGTGACGTACGGCTTAGGCTCGCAGAACAGCGACCTGCCCGGATACATCGTGTTGCCCGAAGTGGCGTATCCGCAGGGCGGCGCCGCGAACTGGTCGAATGGTTTTCTGCCGCCCTATTACCAGGGCACGACCCTACGCGCGACGGGCTCGCCGATTCTCAACCTTTATCCACCCAAGGGCGTCTCACGTCAGCAGCAACGGGAGAACCTGAATCTGCTGACGCGGTTGAATCAGGAGCACGCCCAGCAGCATGCCAGCCACGACGAACTGGCGGCCCGTACGGAAAGCTATGAACTGGCGTTCCGCATGCAGGCGAAAGTGCCCGGCATTCTCGACATCAACAAAGAGACCGCTGCCACCCGCCGTGCGTATGGTCTTGAGGATCCATCGAGTGTGGAATTCGGCCGCCGTTGTCTGCTGGCCCGGCGACTGGTGGAACAGGGCGTGCGTTTTGTGCAGGTGTATACCGCTGGCTGGGATTCGCACGACTACATCGAGCGGGCCCACGCGCAACGCATCCGCTCGATTGATCAGCCCGTTGCAGCGTTGATCAAAGACCTTAAGCAACGTGGCATGCTGGACGAAACACTGGTGATCTGGACCGGCGAATTCGGCCGCAGCCCCGATAACGGCAAGCGTGGCGGCGGGGCGCGTGTGGGCCGCGATCACAACGCCAAAGGCATGGGAATGTTCTTCGCCGGTGGCGGCGTGAACGCCGGGCATCGCATCGGCGCCACCGATGAACTGGGCCGCAGCGCCGTTGAATGTGTCCATCCGATCCGCAACCTGCACGTCACATTGCTCCGGTTGCTTGGTCTGGATGACAATAAGCTCACGTACTTCCACGGCGGCCGGTTCAAACAGCTATCGCAGACCGGCGGCGAAGTGATCAAAGAACTGATTGCGTAGCTTCATCCATTGCCTGATTATTGGGCTGGTACAACAGGATGCTGCTGATAGTACGGAGTGATCCCGGGCTGCTGAACAGGCGGTAACCCGATCTGTTCTTCGCCTTGCTGTAACGCGTCAAACACGGCTTGCCCCGTGTTCGCAGGCACTTCGATGACGGGCGCCTCATGGATCACCTGGGCGCCTGGATGAGCCTGCCGTTGCTGCAGCAGGTAGCTCAGTTGTTGCGCTTCAGGGTTTTCATTCCAGAACTGCAAAGAGATGTTCACGTAGTTGCGTGCGGCATGGTAGTTTCTGGCGGTGTAAGCGGCCTGGGCCAGACGGAAGTACCGGCGCGAATACTTGGCGTGTTGTAGTACGTGCATGTTGTTCATGTCGTTGTCCGCCTGGCGCCGCGTGTATTCCTGTTTAGAAAATGCGCACTGCCCGGATGCTGCCGGGTCGGGCACAATGCGGGGCGTGATGAGAACGACAATTTCGCTCCGCTCCACTTCTTCGTTCTGTTTCTGAAACAGCGGCCCTAAGAACGGAATGCTGCCCAGGCCCGGCACCTGACTTTTGTTGTTGCTGGTGTCTTCTCGGATCAGGCCGCCCAGCACAATCGTGGCGCCGTCGGCACACATCACGTTGGTGGTCACCTGCGTGGTGCTCTTCTCAGGCAAGGCGAAGTTACCCACCAGACGTACTTCGCCAGTGGAAAGCTCCGGGTGCACTTCCAGGCGGATCAGCCCGTCGCTGCTAATGAAGGGACGGATGCGCAGCTGGGTGCCGACGTCGAGGAACTCGACGGTCTGCGTGGTTGCGGTTTCGGTCTGCGTTGTGCTGACAAAGCCCTTCTGGTCGCCGATCAGAATTTCAGCACGCTGCTTGTTCAAGCAAGTCAGCTTCGGCTGCGCGACCACTTTGGTGTCGCCAATCTGCTCGAGGGCTTGAACCAATGCGCCAAGATCGCCGTCGAGGATGCCAAAGCTAAGCTGCCCTGGCGTGATCTGAAGCTGCGCGAGATTCGCCAGCGGGGCGCCGGTGACAAGTCTGGCATTATCAGAACCAGTGAGCAGTTCAAAATCGATGCCCAGTTCGCAACTGTCGTTCAGTTCCACGCTGAGGATCACGGCTTCGATGACCACCTGCCGTGGCCGCACATCGACATTGTTGACGACTTCGTCAATCTGCATCAATACAGATGGGTAATCGCGGACCAGCACAACCTCGTTCCCTGCGTAGTTGTCGCCGCCGGTTTCGGTGCTACTGGCCGGAATGCCGTTCTCTGCGGCGGAAGTTACGGTGGAAGTGCCAATAGACTTTGTCAGCATTGGCGTAATCAGCGTGTTCAGCTCGTTGGCTGTGACGTAGTCGGGGCGGTAAACGCGGGTGGCAATCCGCTCTCGCGATGTTTCCATCGCGTTTAATTCCTGGGGGCTGCCGATGTAGGTGAAGCCGTTCAGCGTGCGTGCTTCGTAGCCGGTGGAATGAAGGACCGCTTCCATCGCATCTTCCAGGCTGACGTTGGTCAAGGACGCGGACACGGTGCCAGTGACCTTATCGCTGATTAGCAGGTTAAGCCCGGAATGACGGCCAAGGTCTTCCAGCACTTTGCGGAGATCGCCGTCCTTGATTTGAATCGACAGCCCGCCGTTACTGTTCTGCGCGACGGTGGGCGGTTCGATGGTTGGCGCCGGGGCGGGCGGCCCGACGGCTGCCGGCGCTGGTTGTTGTGGTTGTGGCAACGGCTGAATAGGGCGTGGCGCCGCCATTGGCGCGGGACCGCGAAGCTGCGCCCACCGCTCTTCGGTCAGACGGCGGACGGCCTGAGCTTCGCGCTGATTGTCGGAAATACGGCGTTCGAGATCTGCAATTTCGCGACGACGGGCGTCTTCACGCATGAGATCCAGCTTGCTTTCCAGCTGCTTCATCTTCTCCGCGACTGCGTCCTGCGATTTCCGCGCGTCGGCCAGCAGGTCTGCAGGCAGCGTCGCGGGCGGTTGGTGCGTACGCGGAGCTACGGGATTGATTTCCGGCGGAAGGGGTAAAGAGTCTGCGGGTTTAGCAGCAACCTTGGGCGGAACCGGAGTGTCAGGGTTTGACACTAGCTTTCCATGCGGAGTCTTTATTGGCTCTTCCGCATCCACGGGCGACGTGGTTGCGGGCGGCTCTGCGCTGACCGCTGTACTGGACGCCGTCTTTGCGAGAACGCCCGGCAGGGGGCCATTGTTGGCGATGTAGACGGCGGCGCCGGCGCCGGCAGCGGCGAACACAACCAGCAGTGCGATACGTGAGAAGAGTTGCATGGGTCTTCCTTGACGAATGCCAGCTCCGGTTACGGCGAGTTGCGTTTGATCGTCATGCCAGATGAAACGGTCTGAAACAGTGGTAGCTTCCGCATCCGGTGATTAAGCACTAGCAGAACGTGGTCGTGATGGATCTCAACAATACGTGCTTTCATCCGCGTGCGTACCGTGGTGGACGCACTTTTTGACGGAAGCCTGGTAGCTTCGGAGGTTTCCGTGTTCTGTACTTTCGCGACTTCGACTTCTAAATCAACTTCATCGTTGACCATGTAGGTTTCACCGTCGATCACGGCTTCACTGAACGCCGGACCAATCATGATGGAGGTAAGTTTGATGTCAGCCGTTGATAATCCGGGGCCTTGTTCAACTGGTGATGCCTTGGGAGGTTCCGCGGGTTTCGCATCGGCTACAACCAGGGTTTCTGGTTGCACAGGGGCGAACGGATTGCGGTGCAGTTTGATATGTACGTGGTCCATCATGACATCGGCGGCGATGGTGCTGGACAAAGCCAGCCAGTCAATCGACGGTTTTCGTGCAGCCACGGCTGGAGTTGGAACCGCGGTATTCTGCGGCGGCGCCACGACGACGCCCTGCGGCGCGGGAGTTGTTTCTCCCAGCGGTAACCATTCCATGACGAGCGGCGCCCAGAAGTAAATGGCGACCATACTGCCAATGGCCAGGATGGCGGACTTCTTTTTGTTGCGGAGAAACTCCCTTTTCAACCGGCTGCCAAAATCATTCAGGTCCATAGTTCTGTTGACGTGTGCGCGGACGCACGTTTCCTTGTTAGGTTATCGGCAGCTTTCGCAGCTGGCCTAATCGGAACTGCCTGCTTTATTGGTAAAAACGGCAAGGTTTAACGAGGCTTGCATGCTGGCGCCAGCACCGGCGGCGTTGTCGGCAAGCGTGTCTGCTTCACGGGTGGAAAGGTCCATCGATTCGATACTCAAGGTTGCCGGGTGCGATTCGATGCTATGGATGAACTGCATCAGCCCCGCAAATTCGCCTTCGCATATCAGTAGAATGCCAGCCCGCGAAACCACTTCGTACGGTTGGCTGGGCTGCGGTTCCAAACGCAACATGGTCACGCCTGCATCGGCGGCCGCTTGGGAAATGTCCGCCAGCACGGGCGACAACTGCCCGGCAGCGGGCGCATGCTCTTCCCACGCGGCGTTGAATTCGTGCACCTTCAGCAGCCGCTGACGGTTCTGGTCAATGGTGAAGACGAGCCGGTCTGACTCGGCGATGTACTGCCGCTTCTGTTCTATCTCTGTCCGCATTTCCGTGATCGAAGCTTGTGCGGGCAGAAAGACCAGGAACACATACGCCAGCGCGGCGCCAGCCAGTGCGGCAGTGACCAGATAGTTGCGTGGCGATAGCTTAGCCTTCTTCATCGGCGTGGCTCCTGCTCAGGTCAGCGGCGGTGGTGTGTACGGGGGGCGCCGGCGGCGGTGTTGCCTGTTCGCGCGGCTCGACGGGTCCGCGCGGCGCTTCTTCCGATGCATGCGGCGGTCGGATCTGGACGAGGACTTCGAACCTGGCGAGGCGGGAGAGGCTTTTTTCTTCCACTGACTCCAGCGAGGTCAGTTCCGCGCGGACGAACAGCGGTGATTGATTTAGCCGCGTGATGAAGGCATGCAACTCGCTGGCCTGCGACGTCACGCCGATTACCCGCGCGACGAGGTCGTCTTTCTGGAATCGTGTCTGCAACTGGTGGAAGTCATTTTGTGCGGGCGGCAGATTACTCGTTGCGGTTTCGGTGTTCTGCCGGCGGCGCCGCTGCTGAGGTGCGATGGTCTTTGCAACGCGCGCCTGGGGCGTGATGCTGACCTGTTGCAGCACAACGGTATCCGGAACGGCCGTCGTCAATTCTTTCAAGATGCGGGTGCGCGGCCAGGGATGCTGCAGATAGGCGTACAGTGCGGCGTAACCTTCTGCCTGCGCCAGTTGCTGCTGCAAATTGCTGTGTTGCATGTTCCGCGCAGTGGCTAAACCGTGGCTGCCCTGCAAAGACTGGAGTTCCGCGGCGACCGATCGCCGTAACACAAACTGCCCGGTTGCCGCAGCTGCGACGACGGCGCCAAGCATCGCCAGCACGCTCAGGCGCCAGATCTGTGTTTTGCGCTGCGTACGCTGATCGCGGTAACGCTGCGGTAAGAAGTCGATATTCTGCATCGCGTTATTCGACCTCCTTCAAGGCTAAGCCGGCAGCAACGTCCCACTGTCCATCGCGTGGAGGAAGGGTTGGGGACATGCCGCGTAGTGGTTGACTCATTTCGCAGGTGAAGTTCACGCATTCGCCCAGCACTTTGTTCAGGTGTGCTGAAGCTTCTCCGCCGCCCAGTAGAAGCCGCGTGATCGGCTGCCCGCGGAAGGTAACACTGTGATACCGCACGCAAAGAGAAATCTCCTGGCGGATCTGGTCGATGATGGGCCGTGTGGCTTCGATAATGGTGCGGCTTATTTCCGGGTCCTGCATCTCCGGCGCACGGTCATCGTTGTTGCGGCGGATGGCGGCAGCTTCATCCCGCGGCATCGAAAGATGCGAAGCCACTGCCCGGTCCATGGCGGCGCCGCCGGTATCTATGTATTTAATGAATAGCGTCTTATCGCCCTGGGCGATGATGATCGCCGTGTTGCGATAGCCGACGTGAACGAACATTGTGCGGGTGGTGTGATCTTCGTCCCGGCGGTACTGATTGACATTGGCCCGCAGCACTGCCAGCGGTTCGACGTCGACAGCAACGGGGCGTAAGCCGGCGGCTTCAATGATGGCGAGTTTCGCGTCGAGGACAGGGCGATGGCAGGCGAACAGAATCACCTCGCGCATGATGGATTCGCCCTGCTTCACGTCGCCGGCAATCAGCATCCGCAGTTCCGCTTCGCCCACGGGAAATGGCAGCCGGCCGGCAGCTTCCTGATGGACCAGTCGCGTTAACTCTTCGCCCTCTGAACGTGGGACGCGGATGTTCTGAAGAAACAGCTCATCGCTGCCCAGACACAGCACCGCCTTCTTGCCGCGGAAAGCCGGTGCTTCCAGCGCTCTGGTCAGCGCGGTGACGGCGGCTTCGTGATACGCGTTTTCATCATCCGAAGCTAAGGCGCTGGCCGGGATCTCCCAGTGACTAGAAGCCAGCATCCGTTTGCGGTCCGCCGATAGCTGCACCAGTTTCACACTGCGCGAGCCAGGATCGACACCGATGGGGCCGTGGTTGTTGCGGGAAAGTAAACTAATCATCCGTAGGTTTCTCTGGGAAGTTTTTGTCGCGATGCCGGGCGACGGCTAGGGATAGATGCTGTGCATGTCAGGCGAGCCGTGACCATCGTCGCCTTCGCTATGCAGGTAACTGATCAGCGCAAACGGCGGTTCGGCCGTGATCTGGCCTGTGGTGGCGGAGCCTAGCACCGGGTTGATATGGACCGGCATGTACCGGCGGGATGCTCCGTTACCAGCAGCCAGCCAGATGTTGCTGGCGGCGCCGCTATTCAGTGCGCCGAGCGGGCCGAAAATGACCGCGGTTTCCGGGAGGAAACTCCCGCTGGCTTCAACGCCCAGCAGTTCGATGCCGGCGCCGGGTAGCTGTGCCAGGTTGCAAGTCCGGTGGATAGGCAGGTCGCTGTTGACGCCAAACGGCGCGTCAGGCAGGACGTGCAAAAGCGTGTTGTCGCCCGTGTGTTGCAGCCGGTAAGAGTTGCCGCTTTGTGAAAAGGTCAGCGTGTACTCGCTTCCGTTGGACACCGCCAGATCGCGGGTGAAGTTCACGTCGGAAGCGACGACATGTGCGGCGGAAGCAAGTTCGTCGTTCACTGAAGATCCGGACAGCGGCACGATGATGGCGATCATCACGCCCATGATGGCGATCACGAGCAGCATCTCGATCAGCGTGTACGCTTGGCGGCTGGCTCGTGTTCGTCTGGGGTTCATCAGCGGTTTCCGGCTGCCTGTTTTTGCAGCATTTCGTTCTGTTGTTTCAGGAGTTGCTTGATTTCGCGTAGTTCACGGATCATCGCTTCACGCTGCGCGACGGAATTTGCGAACGGCGCAGCAGGCGGCGCTGCGTTGCCGCGTCCATAGAAACATAGCACGCTCAAAATCAGGGCATTGGCAACAAGTAGCAGGGCGAAGCGGGGGAATGTTTTTTTCATCATGATTGCCTCGGCGATTCCGCCAGTTCTGACGGCTTTAAGGAATGTTCTGGATGCGGACGACCGACCAGCGAAGCCCATCGTCGCCTGCCCGCGGCTTATAAACTGGTTCGGAGAAATCCTGCCAGTGATAATGCGGCGTTACGGCCGGCGGCTTAATGATAAGCTTTGGCTGGTAGTCCAACCCGTACTTGGCGTGCAGCCACTCTGGGAATGTTGCAGTGTAGCCGTCAGCGACATCCGCGTTGTACGCAGATTCTGTGAACACCCAGGGAACCGACAAGTGTCCCCATTCATTCCGCCCAAATAGTTCAAGACGTGTGCACACCACATTGCCAGTAATAACTGCTGATGTATCTGCGGAGCCACGCTGAAATTCAAAATCGTCATAGGCAGTTAACAGACCTTCGATCGAACAGTTCTGAACTCCCGAGTAGAGCCGGAAGTCATCGTTGACAACGGCTAAGGGAAGCTGGCGGGAACTGGTTGCGGACTCGACAGGTGGAAGTGTTACCTGTTTCAGCGAGACATTATCGCCCATAACCAGCAAATCGGGTTGATAGCCGCTTGTGACGAGCATGCCGCGAAACGTGACATTATCACCCAGCGTTAAACTAAGACTCGTGCGGTAGAACCCTAAAGGGTTCACCAGTGGGTCTGGTTCAAGCGTACGGTTAGAAATCGATACGCCGTAATCCCACGTCAGGTTCTGCACGTCGTAGGATCTGCCGCCCGGATAAAGCGTGTAGAGTGCGGGTGGCGAAGCGCCGATGGAACCGCTTGTGGTGGAGGGTAATGCGTTGACGCCAAGGTTTAGTTGATCGCGTAGCAGTGGAATCGCATCGGAGTTTCTGTCGGCAATTAAAGAAACGGGACCGTTGAATGGGCGATGATCGCCTTTGTCTTCAATGCGCATCTGTTCCAGTCCCGCGAGAAGCCGGTCACGCGTGGAATCGATGCCTGGATAGACGGTTGACAGCCTTAGCGTCCCTTCAAAACGACACGGCCCTTCAACACGCACGGGTGGTTCTACATAGGCGCTGGTATTGGTCAATTGGGTAATCGTCTGACTGGCGAGGGTGCTGAGGTCGGCCGATGCGGCGAACTCGCGTCGCACCAGTTGGACGACGACCTTCATCTCATGCGAGGCAATCACGGCGGGGTTGCCTGGATCGCGGGTGGCGCCCGTTACGGAGATGGTGACGCGGAACGGGTACTCTTCGTAATCCGTATCGGTAGGGCGTAGTGCTTCGTCGCCGGTTGCATAGTGAATCGTAAAGGACTCGTGCGAAGTAATGGTGCGCGAGACAGTTGAATCTACGCCGCCCCAGTCTTCGGTCTGCATCAGCCTTAAAGCGTGTTGCAGGCCGGTTTGTGCGACCTGTCGAGCGCGTTCTTTTCGCAAGGCGTTGGCGGCGATGCTTTGCACACCAGCCTGCGTGCGTAGCATGGCGAATGAGACGGCCAACGCAACCGACATAATGCCCAGCACGATCAGCACAGCGGTTCCGCGACGGCCCGTTTCACGGCGCCGCCTTACAGCTTGTCTTGTTGCCAGATGCTTTAACGTGTTCACGGTGTTAGCCCGTAGTTGACGGCGCCGGAGCCAAAGAAGGCAGTTGTGCTACGCGCCGTGGGGTCAGCGCCGCCCGCTTCGGTGGTGAGTTGCATTTCGATACTGCACCAGACCTGCCGCACACCGTAGCTGTTGCCGGCGTTATCGAGCGGCCATGCGAGACTGTCCCAGTTAACGGAACCATCTTTGTACTGCTGCCAGGAAGTTGCATCGGGCCGCATCTGGTGGTTGAAACGGACCACGCCAAAGTTGCCAAAACCCGGCAGGTTGGCTGTCCGTAAACGGTTTGTTAGCACCAGTGGCTGCGAAGCTGATCGCAGCGCGTCTAACTCCGTCTGCCACTGCGAAAGGTTGGTTACCGGCGGCACGATGCGGTGATCGTTCTCGGCGCGTATCTCCACAAGTTTGTCCGGCGTGTAGATGCCGGGCGCGTAAATGATTAGTTCACTGAACCGCGGTAGACCCGCCGGATCAGCCGGCAAATTTTGCGGCGCCCAGATAACCAGCGTTTCGGGCAAGCGTGTGGAACCGGCGTACGAGTTGAAAACCATCAGGCCGGGGAACTGCTCGCTAGCGTGCGCCTGCGCGATAGAGTTTTCGATCCGCTGCATGGCGACGCGTGCGTGTTGCAACAGTAGCTGTTGATCGCGGTTGTGACGGCTGGCGTTACCGATGGTCACCGCCATTGCGCCCATTCCGCCGATGACAATGGTGACGATACTGACTGAAACCAGCAGTTCCACCAGTGTCAGGCCAGATCTACGAACGCGATGGGGCCGGTATCTTCTGGCCGGTTTAATGGCGTGGCACATAAGTGAACACCCTCCTCAGCCGCGTTAGTTCCCGGTAGTTCCCATCCGCACGGCGTTTTGAAATCACGACTTCCACGCAGCGGTAATCACTCGTTTCGTAGGGGCCAAGTTTCTGTCCGAAGTTTGTCTCCGCGACGTAATAGACGGATATTTCCTGCCGCCAGTCGCTGAACTCGCCAGGACGGGTGCGCATGGATGCTGGGCGAAGACCGCCCGCGCCATCGCCCTCGCCCAACGCAAATCCCCAGACTCCGGTCGCACCATTGACGACGTAATTGTTGAAATCGTCGGTGTCGTTGAAGCGTTCTCTGCCGTTACCGCTTTGCTCCCAGGCATTCGCGGTAAGCGGATACTGGTAGTAGTCAGTCGGGCTGCCCGGCGAGTTGTAGCGCGTGGACATGACTTCATCGATCAGCTGCTTGGCCATGCCAACTGCGATGGTTTCGTCCACAGAGTCACTGGTTGTAACCAGGGTTGTGTCCACTGCCAGCAGGATCATCGCCGCGGACATCGTAGCGACGCTGAGCGCTACAACGGCTTCGGTGAGCGTGAAGCCGCTGCGAAGCTGGTGACGGGACCGGGTATTATTCGCCGTATGCATCGTGGGGTGATGACGTGTGGGGTTTTGAATCATGGTCGTGGTTGAAATTTCACTGCGTCGGCAGGCAGGCGCCTGCCCTACGATGACGATCGTGTTGCCGCTCCGCGCATAAAAAAACGCGGCGGGTCCCCTCAGGCTCCTAGCCATTCCCGCCGCGTCAGCGACCAACGCCCCTCCCCAAAGGCGCCAGTACGAAGGAAACGTAGTGCGCCAAACTGGCGAGTCAAACAGCCAGAGGATTTATCAGAAAATTGCCACACTAGGCCGGATGCCAGCCAGGCGGCAGGGCACGCAGTGTCCGGCAGTTACTTACCGCTGGACACTTTCATCGCGTCGCGGTGGGCCGACCACATCACCGTGGCAAAGCTACCCACACCAAACCCTGCCACTCCGCCGATGGCGCCCGTTGCGGTAAAGCAGAACACGGCAATCGTGGCGTCGAGTTGCTCCCAGTTGGCCCACGCCAGCAGTCCACCGCCAATACCGGCGCCCGCTACAGCGCCGACAACCGTGATAATCATCACCAGCAGTCCGGGAGCCCGTTTAACACTCAAAACGGTGGGTGGGGCTACATCCTGGGGGGTGGGCCGCCTGAATAACCGGGCACGCTCTTCGTTTGAAAGCGTGGAAAGACTATCGCCATTTTTCCGCAGTTGCGTGCCGAGTGCATTGCCAGCAACGTGGGCGACCACGCATAGCAGGAGCAGGACAAAACCAATCATGGCCTGCGGCGACAAAGTGGCGACAATCGCAAAAGCAGCGCACAGCAGACCTGTGAACAGGAGCAGCGTTACGATGCGAAACCGGGGCGGTTTCAGCCCTGGTCGTTCGTCATCAGGCGGGAGGCGGGTCACAGGCATCGCCTTGCGAAAGGGAAAACAGCTTAACTATACTAGCCGGCGACCGCGGATCGCCAAGTACACCCGGTCCGTACAACCTTCCCAATGTTGATGATTTTAACGCCAGACCGAACCTGCAACCGGAGCAACTGCGAATGTCGATTGAATTACGTGAACGAATTGAAAGTCAGCTTTCGTCACTCACCTTGATCGACCCGCACTCGCATATCAACGCGCTGGATCCTGGTTCGCACACGCTGGCCGACATACTTGGCTATCACTACTACACAGAACTGGCCCATTCAGCCGGGCTTCCCAAGGCGGAAATCGAAGAGCCAGATCTGGACCCAAAAGAGAAGGTGGGCCGGCTGATTGCTGCGATGGGGCCGATCACCAACACCATCCAGTACAGCTGGTTTATCGAAATGGCTCAGGCGCTGCTGGGCTTTGAAGAAAACGATGTCACGACCGACAACTGGGAAGGTCTGTACGATGCTGCGGCCGAAAAAATGGCGGCGCCGGATTGGCCTCAGAAGGTGCTTGATGCGACAAAATTGAAGGCCGTCTTTCTGACCAACGACTTCGATGATCCGCTAGAAGGGTTCGACACCAGCGTTTATATCCCCTGCCTTCGCACTGACGATCTGGTGTTCCACCTGGCAAAGCCCGAAGTGCGCGAGCGGGTGGAGAAAGCCACGGGTGTCGCCATTTCCGACGCCAATTCCCTGCGGCAGGCGCTGGGCCAGTTGTTCCAGCACTTTGTGTCGAAGAACGCGAAGGCGTGCGCCATTTCGTTGCCACCCGGATTTACGCCAGCCAAGATCAGCGACGCCCGCGCTGACAACGCCCTTGCGCATCTGTGTAAGGATGGCGTCGATACGGCAGAGCAGCAGAAGAAAGCGGCTTCGCAGTTCACCTTCTGGGCCATCGCCCAGCTCTGCGACGATTTCAAGCTGCCATTTGATCTGATGATTGGCGTGAATCGCGGTGTCTATCCTGCCGGTGTCTTCCAGGGGCAGGATCTTTATGACAGTCGCGTTTCGATGATTCAGTACAAAGACCTGTTTAATGCGTTCCCCGAAGTGACCTTTCCGGTCTCGGTGCTGGCAAGTGTGACGAATCAGGAGCTTGTAAGCTATTCGTGGATATTTCCGAACGTAGTGACCAATGGCCACTGGTGGTATTCGAACACGCCTAATTACATTGAGTACGATGCGGCAGCCAGACTCGAAGCGGCGCCACGCACCAAGCAGATCGGTTATTACAGCGATATGTACAAGCTTGAATTCGCGCTTCCCAAGTTCGGGATGTACCGGCGGATTCTGGCAAAAGTGCTCGCCGAACGGTTTGTGATCGACCGCCGCTGGAGCGAAGAGCAAGCGGTTGAGCTGGGCACGCAAGTGCTGCGTGGCAATGTTGACCGCATTTTCAAACTGGGCGAATACGCGCCGCCTTCGTTAGATTCCGCCATGAATGTTGAGGTGGAAGAGCCGGTGACCGATGTAGAAATCGCAACGCCAGACGAACCGGGCGGCTCTTCGATTTTTTAGTCGATATTTTCACGGCATTCATCCGCCAGGCTGGCGATAAACGCAAATTCCGTAACCTATGGTTCATATGCATGGGGGTGTCACCTATCACCCTCTGTCTTGAATGGACCAGAAATTACGGGGTTTCCCAATGGCCAAGCCAATTCGACTATTGCTCATTGAAGATGACTGTGACAACGCACTTCTGGTGCAGCGGATGCTGGCTGCTGAACCTGGAACGTCTTACGACGTGCACTGGGTCGATAACCTGACAGCTGCGGACGAATCGTTCAACAAATACGATTTCGATGTCGCTCTGGTCGGAACCGCAATGGAGTGCGAAGAGCCGTCTGCCACCGTCGAAGCATTCTGCACCCTGGGACACAAGTCGCCGGTTGTCATGCTCGGCGCCGCCAACGCCCCTGGCGAACAGGCGCCGGCACAGGAAACTGGACGCCCGTGGATTGTCTGTCCGCACCCTGTAGAGGCTGAATGCCTTTCGCGTGCCATTCAGCAGGCAATGGCTACTCCGCAAGCAGAGCCAGCCACGGCTGAGGGCTGCGCGAATTCAGTCGAGTCGCGCGTTGAGATGCTTGAGCGGGAAAACGAGCGTCTGCAGGAGGTTTCGCGCACGGCGCAGCAGTTTGTTGACAATGTTTCGCACGAATTCCGCACGCCATTAACCGTTATCAAAGAATTCTGCTCACTCACTCGAGATGGACTCGCAGGACCCGTTACGGATCAGCAGCATGAGTTCCTGACGATCGCCCTGACACGCATCGACGACCTGGCGATTATGGTCGATGACATGCTCGATATCAGCAAGCTGGAAGGTGGTCTGCTAAGCGTCTGGCGTCGGAGCTGCACATTGGCGGAAGTTGTGGACCACGTACGTCCAACGGTCGACCGCCGGGCCGAAAGCCAGAAAATTACCGTTGAATACAGCTTTGAAGAAAATCTGCCCAGCGTTTATTGCGACCTGGAAAAAACAGGCCGCGTGATTGTGAATCTGGCGATCAACGCCATTAAGTTCTGTTCCGAAGGCGGCAGAATCTGCATCCACGCCAGTCGTGGCGCCCGCCCTGACGAAGTGCGGATTAGCGTCCGTGACAACGGACCTGGCATCAGCCAGGAGAATCTGCAGACCATTTTCGAGCGGTTCCGTCAGGTCGGCGTTCAGATGCGCAGCAGTGCACGCGGCTTCGGACTCGGGCTGAATATCGTGAAGGAACTAGTTCACCTGAATCTGGGCGAAGTCACGGTTGAAAGCGAACTGGGCAATGGCAGCACGTTCGCCTTCACCCTGCCTACCGATGATCCGGCGGCGTTGTTCGGCCGGTTTGTTGAACGCCTCAAGGCGCTGCCGCACATCAACCCGGACGTTCACCTGATCCGTGCGAGCGCCAGGAACACGAAGGGTGACTTCAATCCAGAGCCGGTCATTGACGAGTTCCTGCAGTCGATGGCGCGGACCAACGACCTGGTTTATCACAGTGGCAACGGGTCGTGGGTTTTCGCCGCGAATGCTTCTGCTGCTGAGGTTCAGGAACTCGAAGACAAAATCACAGGCGAATGGAATGACCTTCGCCGGAACCGCCCGGATGGTTCTCTGCCAAAGCTCACGATGACGCATGTTGGCCAGTTCAACTACGAGAGCGATCGCACGGGGCTGATCTCCGAATTCACCGCGATGGTCGCCGGGTCGCCGGCAGCTGACAACCCGCGCGTGCTGCTGGTTGACGACGATCCAACCCTCGTCCGGGCTTTGCAGATCCGCTTAAGCGCCGCGGGCTACGACGTGGTGATGGCTAACAATGGTCAGGCCGGCCTGGAAGCCGCCATGGCGCAGCGGCCCGACGCCATTGTGCTGGACGTGCGGATGCCCGTGCTGGACGGACTGGAAACACTGGACGAACTGAAGCGGGACACATCCACACAGGATATTCCTGTCGTAATGCTCTCGGCGAGTATCGTCGATCAGCAGCGGGCGCTCGACAAAGGCGCACGGTTCTTCCTGCACAAACCGTACGACGCCCGCACCATCATTTCCGCCATCGAGAATTCACTCTCTGGCCTCCACGTCTGACCGCGGCCAGCCGTAAAGGTTCATCGCCGTTTGTATCCACTGCCCGCCCCAATCCTTCCCAGACAAACCAGACACCATGAATCCAAGTGAAAGCGAAGCCCTGGCGCCCGGAAATAACGAAATCATTGACGTTATTTTTGGTGCACTGGGGGCTGATGACGAGTTCCTGGAACTCGACGACATTACTTCCAGCCACCGCCCGGCGGACACGGCGCCACCAACCAGCAGCGACTCAATGCAGCCGTGGGTGTTGCACGTAGACGACGACGAGATGCTGTCGAAAGCGCTGTCGCTGCGGCTGAACCAATACGGAATTCAGGTCGTCCGCGCCTTTACGGGCATGGACGGTGTGAAGCACGCCTTCAACAATCCCGCCGACGCCATCATCTTAGATTTTGAAATGCCGTCCGGCTCTGGCGATTACGTGCTGCGGCGACTCAAGAAAAATCCTGTCACGGCGGACATCCCGGTCATCTTCCTGTCTGGTCGCTCTAACACCGCCATTCAGCGGCAGCTTATCGCGATGGGCGCCCAGGCTTTTCTTACAAAACCCGTTGAATTTCCGCAGTTGCTTGCCGAGCTGGGTAAACACATTCGTGTGCAGAAGCCATAACGGCGCCGTTCATTTTCCGTCAGAATTATCAGCTAGACGCCGGAATATCCCATGACAAACAAGTTTGCAAAGCACATCGCCGAGATGTTCGGCATCAAACAAGCCGCAACTGAGGAAGTGCAGCCAGTAGCCGCGCAGGAAACCGCTGGCGATAGCGCAGAGAAACCGCACGACGGCCCACCGTGGGTGCTGCACATCGAAGACGATCTGCATTTTTCCCAGGCTCTGCGGAACCGGCTGGCAGCACATGGGGTTGTTGCCGTACGAGCGTTTGACGGGATGGAAGGTTTCCGCTTTGCTTTCCAGTATCCGGCAAGCGTGATTATCCTGGATTACCACCTGCCGAACGGACGCGGCGACTATATTCTCAGGCGGCTGAAGGAATCGCCTGCCACGGCGGATATCCCGGTCATCATGGTGACCGGCGCTGCCGATAAAGCCCTCGAACGCCGATTTAAGGCAGCCGGCGCCGCCGCGTTCATGAGCAAACCGCTGGATATGCAGAAGCTGGTGGAAGAACTGCAAAAGCATATCGACATCGTCTCGACCGCCGAAGACGCCACACCGCTGGAAAATGCGGGCCAGAAAGCATCGAAGTCGACCTATTCGACCATTGCCTAGCGCAAGCTCTAGTCCAGGAACCAGGCCAGAAACCCACACCTCTGGCCGCTTCTGCTGTTATGTGCCCGCGTCGCGTACGGTTTAGTACGTAGGAAGGTTGGCGGCGCGGCAAGCAGCGCAGACTTTACATCTGGCAGCGAATATCTTTGCCGCGCCCGCCAGCCTTCTCTTTCTTCCGCCTGATTTACTGGCAACGCAGAGTGCCAGTGCGGTCGCCTTTGCGGGTCGGGGCGGGATGTTATAATCCTGGTTTGTGCCACATCACCGGGGAGACGCTCATGCGTCGCTCGCCAAAAGTACGCGTCGGGGCCGTTTCGTATTTGAACACGCGGCCCCTGGTATATGGGTTTGCCGGTCAGGCACCTCACGCGCAGTTGACGTTTGATCTACCCAGCCGCCTGGCCGATCAACTGGCTGCTGGCGATCTCGACGTTGCTCTAATTCCCGCTGTTGAAGCTTTCCAGAATCCTGAATACACCATCGTTTCCGATGCATGCATCGGCTGTCGGGGCCCCGTACTCAGTGTGAAGCTGTTTGTCCGTAGCCCTGTTGAGCAGATTAAGACGTTGGCTCTGGACGAAGGCTCCCGGACTTCTGCCGCCCTTGTTCGCATCCTGTTGAAGCAACGCTTTAATTGCGAGCCGCAGCTTGAACTACTGCCGATCGGGTCGGGAATTGAAGACACACAAGCCGACGCCGTATTGCTGATTGGCGACCGCGCCATCCATCCACCGCCGGGCGATTTCACGCTGGTGTGGGATCTGGGTGATGTCTGGTGCCGCTGGTCGGAACTTAGCTTCGTGTTTGCTATGTGGACTGCCCGTCCGGGCGTTGATCTGCAAGGCGTTGACGCGGCGCTGTCGGCCTGCCGGGATGCTGGCGTCGCCAATCTGGAAGAGATCGCCGCGGAACACGCCGCCGATGTGAACCTGTCGCACGATGATTGCCTGCGATACCTGCGCGACAACCTTTATTTTTATCTGGGGTCGCGTGAACGACGCGGGCTTCAGTTGTTTCAGAAACATGCGGCTGAGCTGAACCTGGCTCCGCCCTCACCACTGCGGTTCTCCTATGACTGCCAGACTTCCGGTTGAAAACGCACCACCGGCTGAAAAAGTAAACGAGATTCTGGACAAGACTGTCGCAGGCCAGCGTTTGTCTAATGAAGACGCGCTGACGCTGCTGCACTCGCACGATCTTGCAGCTATCGGACGCGCGGCGAACGACATGACGCTGCGTCTTCATCCAGAGCCGGTCCGCACGTACAACATTGACCGGAATATCAACTACACAAACGTCTGCACCGCTGTCTGCGATTTTTGCGCGTTCTACCGCGGACCGAAACACGAGGAAGGCTACGTGCTGCCCCGTGACGTGCTGCTGAAAAAGGTCGAAGAAACGGTCGCCCTGGGAGGCGATCAGATTCTGATGCAGGGCGGACTGCATCCCAAATACAAAATCGACTGGTACGAAGAACTGCTGCGCGACATCAAAACCGCCTTCCCGCAGGTGAACGTCCACGGCTTCAGCCCGCCGGAGATTCACCACTTCACCAAAGTCAACAACATGCCGCTTCGCGAGGTGCTGGAACGCCTGCAGGCCGCGGGCCTGGGCAGCTTGCCTGGCGGTGGCGCCGAAATTCTTACCGACCGCGTCCGCAGTGAGATGACCCGCGGCAAAGTGATGACCGACGACTGGTTGAATGTGATGCGCGTCTGGCATCAACTGGGCGGCCACAGTTCAGCCACCATGATGTTCGGTCACATCGAGACGCTTGAAGAACGCATCGAACACCTGCAACGCATCCGCGATCTACAGGATGAAACAGGCGGCTTCACCGCGTTCATCTGCTGGACCTTTCAGCCGGAGAACACGGACATGGCCGATGTGCCGGCATCGGGCTCGTTCGAGTATCTCAAGACACAGGCGATTTCGCGTTTGTATCTGGACAACGTGCCCAACATTCAGTCCAGTTGGGTTACGCAGGGGCTGAAGATCGGGCAGCTTGCCCTGTTATTTGGCGCCAACGATATGGGCAGCCTGATGATCGAAGAGAATGTTGTGGCCGAAGCGGGCACTGTGCACTTTCTGACGCTTAATCAGATGCGCGACGCCATCACGGAACTGGGGTACACGCCACGGCAGCGTAATGTGCACTACGAGTTGATGGATGAAGAGTTTGAAAAAGCCGCCATCGAAGCGAACCGCCGGGCTGCCGAAAATCCCGGCACGCTGCATCAGATTGCGTAGTGCGTTATGAGCGATTCTCCCCTCAAGACGGTCGTGGTGCTTTCCGGCGGTATGGACTCGGCCACGCTGCTGTTTCATCTGCTAGACCGCGGGCACACCTGCAAAACGCTGTCGGTCAATTACGGGCAACGTCACGTCCGCGAACTGGAGTGCGCGGCGGAACTGAGCCGCATCGTTGGCGTGGAGCATCGCGTCGCCGATCTTTCGGCCATCAACCCGCTGCTGGGTGAGAACTCACTTTCGGGCCGCAGCCAGGAAATCCCGGAAGGGCACTACGCAGAGGAAAGCATGAAGCTAACCGTTGTGCCCAACCGCAATATGATTCTGATGTCCGTCGCCATCGCGTGGGCGATTAGTCTTCAGTTCGATGCGGTCGCCTACGGCGCCCACAGCGGTGATCACGCCATCTACCCGGACTGCCGGCCCGAATTCGCCGATGCCATGGCGAGTGCTGCCGCGCTCTGCGACTGGCGGCCAATTCAGTTACTGCGTCCGCTGGTGGATATCGACAAGACAGGTATCGCGGCGATGGGCAAGAAACTAGGCGTACCCTTCCAGCACACCTGGACCTGCTACAAAGGCGGCGAAGTGCACTGCGGAAAGTGCGGCAGCTGCACCGAGCGTCTGGAAGCATTCCGCGACAACGGTCTAACCGACCCCGTGCCCTACGCCACTGCGTAGGCACGCATTGCTAGGCGGCGCCTGCATCTACCGCGTCAGACCATCGCCCGTGGCGATGTATTTGTAGGTTGTCAGTTCGCGCAGACCGCACGGTCCACGGGCGTGAAACTTGTCCGTGCTAATGCCAATCTCGGCGCCGAGGCCGAACTCACCGCCATCGTTGAACCGCGTGCTGGCGTTGATCATCACGGCGGAACTATCGACACAGGTGGCGAACTTCCGCGAGGTTTCCAGATCGCGCGTCACAATGGCATCCGTATGATGCGAGCCGTAGGCGTTGATATGCGAGATCGCTTCGTCTAGCGTCTCGACAACTTTGACCGAAATAATCGCATCCAGGTATTCACGCTTGAAGTCGGCTTCTTCCGCGGCGACCGCTCCGGGCACCAGATAGCAGGTGCGGGCATCGCCACGGATCTCGACGCCGTTCTCCTGCAAGGCTTTGCCAGCCATCGGCAGAAATTCTGCTGCCACAGACGTATGCACCAGCAGCGACTCGCACGCGTTGCACACACCCAGACGGTGACATTTAGAATTCACCAGGATCGCCAATGCCTTCTCAAGATCGGCTGCTGCGTCAACATATACGTGGCAGTTACCTTCAAAGTGCTTAATGACGGGCATCGTCGCATCCTGCGTTACACGCCGGATCAGCCCTTCCCCACCGCGCGGGATGGCCACATCGATCAGTTCATTCAGTTTCAGAAAGTGGCCCACTGCGGCCCGGTCCGTCGTCTGCACCAGTTGAACCGCACCGGCAGGGATGCCATGTTCCGCCGCAGCTTGCGAAAGCAGTTGCACAATCGCGCGGCTGGAGTGCATCGCTTCTTTGCCGCCGCGTAGAATCACCGCATTGCCGCTCTTGATGCAGATCGCGGCAGCGTCCGCTGTCACATTCGGGCGGGATTCGTAGATAAAGAACACCACGCCCATCGGCGCCCGCACCTTGGTCACCTGAAGGCCGTTGGGCCGGATGTTTGATTCGATGACTTCGCCGATCGGATCGGGCAGCATGGCGATTTCTTCCAGCGCCGACGCTATGCCCTCGATGCGGTCTTCGTTCAACCGCAGGCGGTCCACCTGTGCGTCCGTCAAACCATAGTCCGGCGCGGCGTCAATGTCCTGCTGGTTGGTTTCAATCAGCGAGGAAGCATTTTCGCGTAGCAGCTTCGCCGAACTACGCAGCCATGCGTTCTTCTGGGCGCCGCTGACCAGCGCCAAGGCCGCCGATGCTGCTTTGGCTTTCTCAGCCGTATCCTGACAGACTTGCTGTAAATCTTCTGCAATCGCCATCAATCTGATCCCGTCGTTTGGATGTGTTCTGAAGGAATAGTATCCGGCAAAGACCGAAAACCGTCAAACCTGGTTCGGCTTCTGCTGGGGCCGGTTTCAGCGGGTTGCACCCGTGGCGAATTGGCTCTGCCGGGTTACAATGCCGGATTCAGATTGAGATTTTTCAAAGGTCCACCCGTGAGCCAGACGTTTTTCAGTCATCGCTTTGAGAACGGCGTTACGCTAATCGCGGAGCAGATGCAGTGGCTAGAGTCCGTCGCGATCAGCCTGATGGCGCCGGGCGGTTATACGCGTGACCCGCTCGACCTGCCCGGACTGGGCAATTTCACCTGCGAAATGACGTTACGCGGCTGCGGACCACGCGATAGCCGGCAGTTCATGCAGGACCTGGCGAATCTGGGCGTGAAGCATTCTTCCAGTGTTGGGGCCGAAACGGTGGGCCACCGCGCCGCGATGGAATCGGGCACGTTGCGAACGGCGCTGCCTATCTTCGCCGACTTGCTCATGCGGCCGCACCTGCCCGAAGAGCAGCTTGAGGATGGCCGCCGCGTCTGCGAGCAGGAGATTCTGGCGGTGGGCGACGATCTTTCGCAGCAGATGTTTCTGGAACTTCGCCGCCGCACCTACCCGTTCCCCTACGGTCGTCATCCGCACGGCGAGATGCCCGCGATCCAGCGGATCACCATCGACGACATCCGCAATCACTACGCCATCACCCACCGCCCTGATGAAACGCTGATCGTTGTGGCAGGCAAATTCGACTGGGATTCGCTGCGAAAGCAGACGGGCAATCTGCTGGCTGCCTGGGAGAGCCAGCCTCGGCCCAAGGTTGAAGAGGCGCCGCCGGAAGCGGGGCACCACCACATTCAATTTGATTCTAATCAGACGCAGATCGGCGTCTCGTTCCCGGCGCCGGCGTACCGCGAGGAAAACTACTTCCTGAACCGCGCTGCGATCGGCGTGTTGAGTGATGGCATGAGTTCGCGGCTGTTTACGGAAGTACGCGAGAAACGCGGCCTGGTCTATGGTGTCGGCGCCACCTGCGATTCGCTGCGCGAGACGGGGGCGGTATTCTGCTACGCAAGCTCCACGACGGACAACGCGCAAGAGACGCTGGAAGTAATCGTTGCTGAACTGCGGAAGCTGGCCGAAGGCATCGACGAAGAGGAACTATCGCGGATGAAGGTGCAGATGAAAACCGGCCTGGTCATGGAACAGGAGTCGAGCCGGTCACGCGTTGCGGCGCTGGCCAGCGACTGGCGGCTGCTGGGCCGGGTGCGTTCGCGGGAAGAGTTAAATCAGATGATCGAAGATTTGTCGGTCGAACGTGTGAACGCATATCTGGCAGAAAATCCGCCAGCCGGCTTTACTGTCGTTACGCTTGGCGAAAAGCCGTTGGAGGTGAGCCGTGCAATTTCGTGAGCACACGCTGGATAACGGGTTGAAGATCATTGCTGAATGCAATGACCATGCGTATTCCGCCGCACTGGGCTTTTTTGTGGATACCGGCTCGCGCGACGAAACCGATGAGAACTGGGGCGTGACGCATTTCCTGGAACACATGATGTTCAAGGGAACGCCGACCCGCACCGCATTGCAGGTGAACCGCGATCTGGATTCGATGGGCGCCCAGGCAAACGCCAGCACCAGCCAGGAACGCACCACTTACTATGCCGCCGTGCTTCCCGAATTTCAGGAGCCGATGGCGGGGCTGCTGGCCGACATCATGCGGCCCAGTCTGAACGAAGAAGACTTCGATACGGAGAAGGGCGTCATTCTGGAAGAGATCCAGATGTACGACGATCAACCGCCCTACGGCGCCTACGACCGCGCGCTGGAGTATCACTTCGGCAGCCACCCTTTATCCCGCTCGGTGCTGGGCACCATGGAATCGGTATCCGCGCTGACCATCGATCAGATGCGCGACTATTTCAACCAGCGTTACAGCCCCCGCAACTTGACGTTCGCCGCGGCAGGCAAGATTGATTTTGATAGCCTCGTCCAACAGTTAAACAATGTCTGCGGCGGTTGGGAGCCGTTTGAGGCGCCGCGGGAGAAACCGCCTGCCGGTCCGGGCAGCGGCTTCTACACGCTGGAAAAGGAACAATCCACCCAGCAGTACGTGCTGCAGCTTGCAAACGGGCCGGCAGCGCGTGATGCAGATCGTATTGCCGCCCGCGTTCTGTCGACCATTCTGGGCGATGACAGTGGCAGCCGTTTGTACTGGGAACTGATGGATACCGGACTGGCCGACTACTGCGACATCAGCTGCCAGGAGTTTCAGGGAGCGGGCATCATTGCCACGTATTTGAGTTGCCAGCCGGGGCAGACTTCGGACAATCTGAGCCGCATTCAAAGCATCTTTGAAACGGTTGAAAAAGAAGGCGTTTCGCGCGAAGAAGTCGAACAGGCAATCAACAAGATTTCGTCGCACATTGTGCTCGCCGCCGAGCGTCCGCTCAGCCGCCTGTTTGCCATCGGCGCCAACTGGCTGCAACGCGGTGTGTATCGCACCCTGCGCGAAACGATTGATGCTTACGCGGGAACGACGGTTGACGATATCGCGGCGGTGCTGGAGAAGTATCCGCTTTCGCAGCACACCTGCCTGGCGGTCGGTCCTCGCGTCGATCTAACGCCCGCAGGTTGAACGCCCTTCTCTTGCTAATTTACAGAACATCCAAAGAGCAGAGTATCAATGACGGATAACTCACAGGAAACCATTATCTGGTCGGGTGGTGTCGATGGCCGTCTATCGCTGATCGATCAGACCTTGCTGCCGACACAGTTTGAACGGCGCGAATGTGCGACCGTTGAAGAAGTATGGGAAGCGATCAAGATGCTACGTGTCCGGGGCGCCCCAGCGATTGGCATCGCGGCAGCGTACGGCGTGTGTACGGCCCTGCAGACCGCGGAAGACGCTGCGTTGCACGACCGGCTGAAAGAAGCCGCCGCGTACCTTGCCACCAGCCGTCCCACGGCCGTCAATCTTTTCTGGGCGCTGAACCGCATGGAAGCCAAGGGCGACGCCTTGAAGGGACAGCCCGCAGCGACCGTCCGGGAGCAGCTTCTGCAGGAAGCCCAAGACATTCACCGCGAAGATCGCGATATGTGCCACGCCATCGGCAAAGCGGGCGCGGCATTGCTGCAAGATGGTCAAGGCGTTTTAACGCACTGTAACGCAGGTGGGCTGGCGACGGCCGAATATGGCACGGCGCTTTCGGTCTTCTTTACTGCCCAGGACGAAGGCAAAAAGCTGCACGTCTTTGTGGACGAAACCCGCCCGCTGCTGCAAGGCTCTCGCCTGACAGCCTGGGAGCTGACGCAGCGTGGCATCGATGCAACCTTGATCTGCGATTCGATGGCCGCCCAGGTGATGCGCGAGGGCAAGGTGCAGGCGGTCGTTACGGGCGCCGACCGCATTGCAGCCAATGGTGACACAGCCAACAAGATTGGAACGTACAGCGTGGCCGTTCTCGCAGCCGCACACAACATCCCGTTCTACGTGGCGGCGCCGACCAATACGTTTGATCTTTCGCTCCCCTCAGGTGATGGCATTCCGATCGAAGAGCGCGCGGCGGAAGAAATCATCAGCGGCTTCGGCAAGCAGACGGCGCCGAGCAATGTGGCCGTCTACAACCCGGCTTTCGACGTTACGCCTGCCAGCTACATCGCGGCAATTATCACCGAACGCGGCGTGATTGAGCCTGTTACTCAGGAAAATATCGCACGCGTTGTCGCAGGTTAACTAAACCGAAGCTTTGATCGTGCTGCGGTAGTAGTCGATCGACCGGCGTAGCCCGTCGGCGAATTCGATCGTTGGCTTGTATTCCAGCACTTTCCGGGCAAGCGTGATATCCGCCATGCTCTGATAGATATCGCCGGCGCGGGCCGCTTCGTGACGGGCCGGGAGGTCCGTGCCGAGGTAATCGTTAAGTAGCTCAATCAGACGCAGCAGACTGATCGATTCGCCGCAGGCAAGATTCATCACCATGCCGGGCGCTCGTGGCGAATCAGCCGCCAGCAGATTGCCGCTAACGACGTTTTCTACAAATGTGAAATCGCGCGACTGCTTGCCATCGCCAAAGACGACCGGGCGTTCACCTTGCAGCATGCGTGTAATGAAAAGCGGAATAACCGCCGAGTACGGGCTATCTGGATCCTGCCGCGGGCCGAAGACGTTGAAGTAACGCAGGCAGACCGTTTCAAAGCCGTAGGTCTCCCAGAAGACCCGGCAGTAATTCTCGCCGGCAAGCTTAGCGGCGCCGTAGGGCGAAAGTGGTCCGGTAACGTCGGTTTCGCGATTGGAAGCCGCGTTGATGTTGCCATACGCGCTACTGGATGCTGCATACACCAGGCGCCGGACGCCAGCCAGACGGGCTTCGTTCAGCACGGTGAGTGTGCCGGTCGCGCAGGCGTGGTGCGAATCCAGCGGCTTCTCCACGCTGTGCGGTACGCTGGCCAGAGCTGCCTGATGGAACACGCAGTCAACGCCCTGGACGGCCTGCCGCACGGCGTCTGTGTCGGTAACATCCGCCTGGATTAGCTCGACGCTGTCGATGACGTGGGCGAGATTTACCGGGCGGCCTGTTGAAAGGTTATCCAGCACACGGACCCGGTCACCGCGTTTGAGAAGTGCATCGACAATATGTGAGCCGATAAAACCAGCGCCGCCGGTTACAAGAAATGTACGCATTATGCTGGTCTTTCCAGGGGATCAATCAAGCTGCAAACGCGAAGCCTCTGTAATCAGAGGCTTCTATTGTCCAGTCTAGGGAAACGTACGTCGCAACCCGGTCATCCGCCAGATTTTTGCCGCTACTTGCGGCGACGGAGTTCCTGCACCATTTCCGTCAGTTCTTCCACATGACGGGTAAGACGCTGGACGTGTTGCCGCAGCTCGTTGAGTTCAGCACGCAGCGCCGCGTTTGGGTCGTGGATGGACTGTTGCAGTTGCTCAGCTTTGCGGTGCAACTGCGATGCTTCGGCTTGTAGACCTGCCGCGGTCAGATTTTCCGCTGCTTTGTGCATGTGGCGGACCCGCTCCATGATTTCAGCCGCGCGATGATCGTGGTTTGCGTGTTCATGCTCATGTGCGTGTTCATGATCGTGGGCGTGTTCGTCATGTTCATGCGCATGTTGTTCATGCTCATGCGCGTGCTCTTCGCGGCGGTGGTTGAGTTTCTCTCTGATCATACGCATCAGCGCTTCAGCCTCTTCTTTTTTGCCCGCTTCGCGTAACGCGTGTACTTTGCGTTCCGCTTCCTCCACCCAATTTTTCCAATCGTCGCCGCGTGCTTTTCTGGTGAGCTTTTCACGCTCAGCCGCCAGGCGGGCCAACTGCTCTTTTACGGAGCCGAGCGCTTCGCGGTTGCCCCGTTCGGCAAGTTCTTCCGCCTCACGTTTAAGGCGTTTCATCGCGGCGTCGATCTCTCTGATCTCAGCCGCCGCCCGTTGGCCAGGGTTTTCTTCTGCGTGGGCGGTTGTTGCAAGGCAGGGAATGATCATTCCTGCGGCAAGCAGGAGGGTGAGAATGCGTAGCATTTGGCTTTCTCCAGGGAACGCTGGGATTGAAAGTGGCGAAGCTACCGCGTGATGCCATGAGCCTTGTAGAAGCTTTTGATATCGTCAGTCTGGCCCATCACGATCATGATGTCGCCTTCGCTGAAGTGGTAGTCCGCGCCGGGATT
The DNA here is from genome assembly GCA_965233625.1 of Pirellulaceae bacterium. GTDB lineage: Bacteria > Planctomycetota > Planctomycetia > Pirellulales > Pirellulaceae. Next base: position 2,292,505 of record OZ247499.1, on the reverse strand, counting down.
GAAAATCATGTTACCATCTAGCTGCTTGATTGCCACAACGAGAATGCGGTGCAGCCGGTGGGCTTCTGTTTCGCGGACGGTCAGGCCGATCAGTTTGCTGCCGGGCTGGACGTTGATTTCGTCCAGGTCAACATCAATCACCGTGCTTTCGGCGACCAGTTCCATCAGATCGGCTGTTGAAGGACGCGTTATCATCCGCGCCATCTGATGGGCGCCGATCACAGCAGGCATCACAATCTTGTTGGCGCCAGCCTGCCGGAGTTTCTTCTCGCTGGTCTGATGTTCGGCGCGGGCGATAATCTGAATGCCTGGGCAGATGTTGCGCGTGGTCAGTGTGATAAATACATTTTCAGCATCGTTAGGCAGCGTCGTCACTAGCGAGCGTGCACGTTCGATGCCTGTTTCGATCAGCACATCGTCTTCCGTCGCATCGCCTTCAATCACCAGATAGCCCAGCTCGGCGGCTTCGGCGACCAGCGCGGGGTCGTTGTCAACGATGACAAAGGACTGATTCTGGCTGGCCAGCGACTCAGCCAGCAGGTGCCCGTTGCGGCCGAATCCGCAGATCACAACGTGTTTTTCGAGCAGGTCAATTTTGTTTGTCATACGTTGTTTCCCTAGCACGCGTTGGATTTCGCCTTCGGTAATCATCTGCAAGAACCCGCCGAAAGCGTACGCCGTTGCGGACATGCCGAAGACGATAACCATCACCGTGAAGACTTTGAACCACGGGTCGCTGTCGCTAACTTCGCCATAGCCGACGGAAGAAAGCGTGATGGCGACCATCCAGACGGAATCAATGATCGACAGCCCCGACAACCTGTATCCCACAATCGCCGTAAAGATCACGCCGCCCAGCAGCAGCAGACCAATACGCAATCTCCGCAGCGGTTTGGCGGCGCGCTGCGGTGATGACCAGTCGCTGAGCTTCTCGACAATACGATGCCAGATCCGCCCGGTGAATGTGGGGCTGCTCATGTAGTGTATTCAGAGTTGAATTTCACATAGTCAACCGTTAGGTCACTGGTCCAGAACGTCGCCGCGCCGTCGCCCTGATTCAAATTCAATTGCAACAGAGCCTCACGCGAAGCACGCAGCGAGGCGCTGGTCGCGGCCGCATCGAACTTCAAAGGCGAACCCTGCTGGTACAACGCCACCCCATTCACATGCAGATCCACCTTGGCGGGGTCGAACGCAACGCCCGCGTAGCCCGCTGCAGAAACGATGCGGCCCCAGTTGGGGTCGGCGCCCGTGATGGCGGTCTTCACCAGGTTGCTGCTGGCGACGGTGTGTGCGATCTGCCTGGCGGCATCGTTTGAAGGGGCGCCCGCAACCTGTATCTCGATGATGTGGGTCGCGCCTTCTCCGTCATCCGGGATCATCTTCGCCATTTCAATGCACATTTCCGTCAACGCGGCGGCAAAGGCGTCGAGATCTTCGCCGGTCAGCGGTTGCGCTGTCGACTCCCCGCTGCAGAGGAGCAGGGCGGTGTCGTTGGTGCTGGTATGTTCGTCCACGCTGATGCAATTGAAGCTTTTGTCGACCGCCTGTTTGAGCACCTGCTGGGCGTCCTGCGGTGTCAGGTTGGCGTCCGTCATGGTTGCGCTGAGCAGGGTGGCCATGTTGGGACCGATCATGCCGGCGCCCTTGCTCATACCAGTAATCTGCACCACGCCCTGCGACGTCTTCACTTGGCGGGCGGCGCACTTGGTGGAGATGTCTGTCGTAAGAATACCGCGGGCCGCGGCGTCGAACGCTTTGTCGTCGCTGCCCAGCTGGCTTGCGGCAGCGGCGATGCCGGTCGATATTTTTTCCATTGGCAGATGATGCCCGATGATGCCCGTAGACATCACCAGCGCCTGTTGCCCGCTGGCGCCACATGCTTCCGCCGCGAGGTCCAGCATGCGGCGTGCATCTTCCAGTCCTTGCGCACCGGTGCATGCATTGGCATTTCCGGAATTGACGACCAGCACGCGGAAGTCCGCCATTGGCGTGCGTTCACGGTCAATCTGCACCGGGGCGGCGAATACAACATTCTGCGTATACACGCCCGCGGCAACGCAAGGCTGATCCGCCACGATCAGCGTTAAATCGGGATTCTGCGACTTCGACTTAATGCTGCAATGCACGCCAGCCAGCTTAAAGCCAGCCGGGACATGCAACGGCGATGGAGAGATCTGTGACATCGTTATTTTAAACCGTTTCTTAGAGGGCAGTCGTTTCCGGAAAGCCCTGCATGAGATTGAAATTCTGAACCGCCGCGCCCGAAGCGCCTTTGATTAAATTATCCAGGCAACTGATCAGCACCAGTTGCCCACGGACTTTACGCACGGTGATGTCGCAATAGTTGGTTCCGCTGACGCTTTTTGTATTGGGCAGGTGCTCCACCACGCGGATGAAGGGCGAGTTCTCATAGTATCCGCTCAGCGTCTGCATCACCTTTTCTTCTGTGACATCGCGCTTCGGCCGGGCATAGATGGTGGATAGGATTCCGCGGTCCATTGGCGCCAGGTGCGGGGTGAAAATGACTTCAATCTCTTTGCCTGTGCTGCGGAGAACAATCTGATCGATCTCTGGCATATGGCGGTGCTTGCCCACGTTGTAAGCAGTGATGCTCTCGTTGCACTCTGGGTAGTGGAAAGGCAGCTTCGGCGTGCGGCCGGCGCCGCTGACTCCGGTTTTCGAATCCACGATGATGCCGGTCGGCTCAATCAGATCCTCATGCACCAGTGGCGCCAGCGGCAGAATCGCGGAGGTAGGAAAGCAACCAGGATTGGCAACCAGTTTCGCTTCCTTGATCTGGTCGTGAAAGAGTTCGGGCAGCCCGTACGCGGTTTTGCCAATGTATTGCGGCGCCGGATGTTCGCCGCCGTACCACTGGTGGTAAGAGTCAACGTCGTTGAGGCGGAAGTCGGCGCTGAAGTCGCAGACCTTCACACCACCCTCCAGCAGATCAGCTACGGCCTGTGCGGAGGCGGCGTGAGGCAGGCAGCAGAAGACGAAGTCTGTTTCTTTTGCCACGGCCGTCGCGTCGATATTCTGCAGATTCAGATCCAGACGCCCGGTCAGCGAGGGATGCACGGACGCCACGTGCGGGTTACCCTCCTGGCGGCTGGTAAGCACGCGGATGTCGGCTTCCGGGTGGCGGAGCAGAAGTTTGATGAGTTCTAGGGCGGTGTAACCGGTCGCACCAAGAATGCCAATTCGCACCATGACTATCCCATTCTGCTGATGTTTCAGCTCGAAAAGCTTTGAAACGGCGGTGGGCGTTCCGCCGGTCGCGTGTGCTTAAAATATAGCGGTTCCACTTTCTCAGGCGAGCGGGGGCGCCGCTGTGAACCCGCCAAACCGCCGTTGTGTCAGTCAGCGGACACCGCGTTAAACGTTGTAGTTCGCGGAATCACGACATCCTCTGGAGGAACCGATGAGAAAACTGGCGAGCATTCAGCAGATTCACGAAATTCAGAACATCCCAGGCGCCGACGCTATCGTCCGTGCCCGCGTGCTCGGCTGGTGGGTGGTGGTCAAGCGTGACGAATTTCAGGCAGGCGATCAGGTGGTTTACTGCGAAATTGATTCGCTACTACCAGAACGCGAAGCCTTTGAATTCCTGCGCGCCAGCAGCTTCAAGCCAGCCATCATCGAAGGTGGTGAAACGGTCAGACCACCTGGTTTCCGCATCCGCACGGTGAAGCTCCGCGGACAGGTCTCGCAGGGCATCTGCTTTCCGCTGAGCATTCTGCCAGAAAGCATGCAACAGACGGCCGCGGTTGGAGATGACGTAACGGCGGCGCTGGATATCGTGAAGTACGAGCCACCCGTTTCACAAGGGATGACGGGGCGGGTGAAAGGCGCCTTTCCAGGGTTCCTCTCCAAAACGGATGAAACGCGCGTTCAACTGCTGGAGCACGCTCTGCAAGAGCACCGTGGAAAGGAGTTTTACGTGACGGAAAAGCTGGATGGCACCTCGTTCACCGCATTCCTGCGCGAAGGCGAATTCGGCATCTGCAGCCGCAACCAGTGGCTGGACGAAACCGACGAGGGCAACGCCCTGGCGCGGCTCAGCCGTCAACTGAACCTGGAAGCCAAGTTGCGGCAGATTCAGCAGTCGCATGGATTTCAACCAGCGATTCAGGGTGAGGTGATCGGACCGGGCGTGCAGAAAAACAAGTACGGCTTGAAAGAGCTGGAACTGCACATCTTCAACGTGTTTAACATCGACGAGTATCAGCTTGTCGATCACGCGTTGGCGTTGCAGATTCTGGAAGAAGCCGGACTGCGTAGCGTGCCTGTGCTCGAACCCCTGGTGCTGAACCACACGGTGGATCAGATCGTTGCACTCTCGCATGGCCACAGCGTGCTGAACAACAAGGTCAAACGCGAAGGCATCGTCCTGCGTCCGCAGCGCGAAGTGCACGAGCCAAGCATTGGCGGACGATTGAGCTTCAAGGCGATCAATCCTGACTTCCTGCTGAAGTATGATGAGTGAGGCCGCGAGAGATCAGGTTTTGCCATCAACACGCCTAGCTTCCCGATGAATGTGCCGTTCTGCATGAGCACTCTGGCGGAAGCTGGGCGTTTTCCTATTGGTTCACGACATTGTGAAACTCGGGTGAGTGTGTAACTAAGCCCGTGGAATTTGTTTGCGGACCGATTGCCATAGTGATAGCATCACATGCCTCATCCGGGCGGAATTCCTCGCCCCTTCACTCTGAAACATGGGGCTATGACTATGAGTCAAGGAATTTCGTGTCCTTATTGTCACGCGGCCATATTTCCACCGCTCAACCATCCACCACAGTCGCCGGTTTATTGTGGTAGTTGCGGGCAATTTGCGCCAATTGCGGCGTCGTCACAAGCCAGTGGTAGTCCAGCTCCTAAAAAGCAAACGTTCCCTGTCTGGGGAATTATCGCGGGCGCTGTAGGCGGGATTGTCGTGCTGGGACTGGTTGCCGTTGGCGGCTTATTTCTATTGATCAACAAGGTTGCAAATTCGAATAACGACGTGCTTACCACGAACTCGCAGCCGATTGAAAAGCCGCAAGGCAAACCAGGCGTTGTAGTAAAAGCCGCCACACCACCGCCGCCAAAAATCGTTCCCAGACGGAAGAAGCCCGAGCCTTTAAAGTATGAAACGAAGAAACCGGTTCGCACATGGAAATCCGAAGCCGGGCAGTATTCCATCGAAGCGAAGTATGTGCGTTTAGAGCCGGGTGTGGTGTTTCTGGAGAAGTCTGACGGCAGCGAGATTAGTGTCCCGTTCAAGTCGCTTAGTCAGGCGGACCGCGAGTATCTTGTCGCAGAGAAACGCCGCAGCGATGTGGTGGAGTTTCTCGCACCTTTCGAACGCGCAGCCCCACCGTTGCCAGAATTCAAACTGGTAAATGAATTTCAATTAGGTGCAGATCTGCTGGCGATCCGCCCACCAACACGTCTGGCCGTATCGGCGGACGGAGGCGTTTTTGTATACATCTCACACGAGAAAACCGGGGCCTACGATCTGACGAACGGAAAGCAACTGGCGCGGTTTGAAGGCTTGGCCAACGAGAAGAGCCTGATTGCCATTACGCCTGATGGCAAATTAGGCGTGGTTTCTGACAACGACTTTGAAAGTCCTTTCAAAGACACACGGGAACCCGACAAGCTTTACGTCTGGGATCTTCAAACCGGGAAGACGGTTCATACGCACCAGCTGCCTGCACCCTTCAAAGTGATTGATCAACTGAAGATCAGTCCTGACGGACAGCATGTTGTCTGCAAATGCAATGACGGGCCCTACTACGTTGCCCCTTTGAAAAAAAGTGACGACAGTGTCGTGGCGCCGCCCGGACTGGAAATGCCGCCGGCGGTGCTCAGTTGTTTCCCACCTGCAATCCCTGGCTATCCGCGATCACTCAACCCGCATTATGCCGATTCCAACGGCCAGTTTGCGGTGTTTCAGTTGTTGAAAGGGGTCAGGGCCTTTGAGCAGCCGTTTGCTGATCCGTACTGGGTTGAAAGGATCACGCAGTGTGATGAAGCACGGGAAGTCAAAATTGTCAACGACGGTAACCACGTCATCCTTGCCCGGCCAGACGGGAGGATCGCAATTTCAGAAACAGCCTACATGCAGTACGAGGCGATACTTCAGATCGACAGCTGCGACACTCAGGTTGTTTCCGCAGACGGTCGTACGATTGTTCAGGTGCGTTCCAGGTATCGCAGGCATCACACAACACCGGCACAACGCAACGAATTCAAGATGGACCCAGTTGTAAAGGTCTGGAAATTGACCGCGTGGCCCAAGGAGCATCCTAGCAAGGATTTTGCCTACGGTATCCACAAGATGTTGATGAACAAGCAATTCCAGAAACTTGAGTCTATCGCGCAATATCTGGCGCCCGTTAGAACGCCCTTCCCGTGGAGCCGTTATGCGACACGTTATGAAGAATTCTTCGCCGCCATCTTAAGCAGTCCCACACCTGGGAAGAAACGCCAGTCGAAGCCATTAATTGAAATGTGGTACCGGCTGATGCAATGCGACACGGTCAAGTTGATTGTTGCGAATCAATATTACTCAATTGCCTGGCAGGCCCGTGGCCAAGGTTATGCGCATGAAGTGCCTCCCGAGGCAATGCGCGTCTTCGAGTCAAATATCGCGAAGGCCGGCAACCTGGTTAAACAGGTCGTAGACGGTCCTAATCCCCCTGCCATTGCCTATGATCGCCTCTTTGGCGTCGCCAGAAGTCAGGCCTGGGACAAAGCTGTCATTGATCGTTACGTTGAGAAAATGATGAAGCGTTTTCCTGAAAACTATGTTTCACACGCAGAAATTACCGGGCGACTGATGCCAAGGTGGGGTGGAAAACCCCGCGATTCAGAAGCATACGCGGCAAGAATCGCCAACAAGATCGGTGGGGCGGCCGGAGACGTAATGTACGCGAAGTTAGCCGATGTAGTGAACGAAAAAGTGTACTTCCATGAACTGCGAGAACGCGGTTTCGACATTCCCCGTATCGTGCGTGGCGCCGAAATTCTTTATCAGGAGGATCCGTCCAACGAGGATTACATCGATCTCCTGATGCACTACGCCTATCGGAGTGGCGATATCAAAACGTGCGAACGCCTGGCGAAAACCGTAAGCGAAAGCCGCATGAATTACTGGGACAACACGCGGTGGGGCGAGGATGTTTTCAGAGATGTTGTGCGCAAGATCAAAACAAAGCGATAGCGCGACACGCGAAAACTTCCTGCGGGCGGCAGGAATAGAGGTTGCTGGAATAAGGAAGAGGATATTCCAGGGCGGTAAGTTCCGGGACTAGGATTCGAACCTAGACAAAGAGAACCAGAATCTCTCGTGCTGCCGTTACACTATCCCGGAAGACATAGTTAACCTTTAACGGTAACCTAGCTATTGCTCATCAGAGCGTCAAGGTAGGTTGCTGGGCAACATGCCGGGTCATCGCCTGAACCAGTCCAACTCTCGCCCCACTGTCGCAATTTGCATGCAACTTCTTTCGCTTTCCCTGCCAACTGCCGCTGAGAACGTCGCCCTGGACGAAGCGCTGCTCGAAACCGCAGAAGCCGCCCCCAACCCGTACGAAGTGCTGCGATTATGGACGACGCCCGCGCCGGCAGTGGTCGTGGGCAGAGCCTCGAAAGTGGCTGGCGAGGTGAATCTGGATGCCTGCCGCGCGGCGGATGTGCCCGTGATCCGCAGATGCAGCGGCGGTTGTGCGATTGTTGCCGGGCCGGGCTGTCTGATGTACAGCCTGGTTCTAAGCTTTGAAAACTATCCTTCTGCAACCAATGCTGACGGCGTCAATCAACTAGTACTGCAGCGGATTATAGCCGCCATCGCAGCGTTTAAGCCGGATGTCGGGTTGAACGGCTCTAGCGATCTAACGCTCGGCGTCCGCAAGTTCTCTGGCAACAGCATCCGTCTCCGCCGCCGGCACGTGCTCTTTCATGGCACACTGCTGCACGATTTTGACCTCTCGCTGGTTTCGCAGTTACTAAACACGCCGCCGCGGGAACCAGATTACCGCAGCGGCCGCGAACATGCAGACTTTATCACCAACCTGCACATCCCCGCCGGCGAACTAACGCAGTCCATCATCATGCAGTGGGCGCCGGAATCCACGTTGCACGACTGGCCCGAAGCAAAGACAGCCGAACTTGTCCGCGAGAAGTATAGCCAGGACGACTGGAATTTCAGGCTGTAATCCTTCCTGCTATACCGCGCAGAGCGCTGCGGCGTGGCGGCTGGCGGGTGTTCCGCTGGGCGGCGGAACTGATTACGATACGCCGGTATTCCTTTGACACTGCACCTGCGCGGGAACGGATTTCATGAAGCTGCTGCTACTTGCTTCAGGCGGCGCCGTATCGTGGCCCATCACCTTATCATTTGCGCTGATTCTGGTCGGGCTGATTGTCTGCCTGGCACTGGAAGAAAAGCTGCACGCCAAGAAGTCAGTCATCGCCGCCGTGTTTGCGATCATCTGCCTGGTGCTGGCGGCTGTGTTCAACCTGCTGCCGTTTGAAAAAATCGTCGTTGGCAGCAACGAGGTCGTACAAGTAGAGCATCTTGAAGGTGACGTCGTCGATGAAGTCGACAGCACCAAGGAGCACATCGAATACCATCAAGAGGAATCCGCTGGCGACACGGAGCACGCTGGCAAGCATGACGAAGATCACGCCCACGGCGATACTCCGCCGGTCCACGTAGAAGGGCACCGCCTTTCGTCGCCCGTTTATATTCCGGGCATCGACTGGAGCGTGATCGCGATTATCCTTGGCTCCAGCCTGTTTGTAGATGTCACCAGCAAGTCCGGCCTGTTCACGTGGATTGCTTTGAAAGTGACGAAAGCCTCAGGCGGCGATCCGCTGCGGCTGCTGATTTTCTATGGCGTGATGACGGTGATCTTTTCGGCGGTGCTGAATAATGTGACGGCGATGATTATCGTTGGCTCGCTGACGTTTGTGTCACTGCAAAAACTGAAGAAGCGGGATATGCTGCCGGGCTTTCTGCTGGTGGAAGGTCTGCTGACCAACATCGGCGGTTTGCTGACGCTGATCTCTTCGGTGCCCAATATTATCGTCGGCGGCGCCGCGGGCATTTCCTTCGTGACGTTCTTCATTAAGGCGGCGCCTTACGTTGTAGTGGCCACGGTTATCACGCTGGCGATGGGCGCCTGGTGGTTCCGCATTCAGAGCCTCAAGACAGAAGAAGAGAAGGAAGAAGCGCGGAAGCTGGTGGCGACGTTTGACGAAACCAACGGCGTTGAGAGCTGGTCATTCTTCTACTTTGCCGCGGCGATGCTGGGGCTGTTCATCGTGCTGATCGCCACCACGTCGGTGCTGCCGTTGCGGCTGAATCATCTGGGTATGGGCTTCGTTGCGCTGGCGTTCGCCGGGGTGATGCTTGTGCGGTACAAGGCGCACGCGGATGATTTCTACCGCAACATTGACTGGGATCTGCTCGGCTTCTTTATGTGCCTGTTCGTCATTATCTATGTGATGGAATACGCATTGGTGCTGGAGAAGATTGGCGACGGCATGCAATACATGCTGCCGAACCTGGCCTCGGAAGGGACGCCGCTGTACGACTCGAGTGCGTTGCTGCTGGGAGCGGCGGGATTTAGTAGCGTGACGGACAATATTCCGCTGGCGGCGATGCTGGCCAATATTCTCTCGCGGATTGGCACGCCCGATACGTCTGGCCTGTGGTGGTCGGTGATCTTCGGGGCGAATCTCGGCGGCAACCTGACGCCGATCGGTTCCGCCTCAACGCTGGTCGCGGTCACGATTATGCACAAGCACAAAGTGAATATGAGCTTCGGCAAGTTCGTGGTGACCGCGTTCCCGTTTGCGGCTGTGCACATCGCACTGGCGGTTGTCTACGTGCTATTCGTGCTGCCGTTTATTCCCGGCTAAATATCGCCAGTTATAGCCCGAACTGCCGCAGGACGATTTCCGCCACGCCGGTGTCCGCCAGCGATTCTGTCTGCAACACGCCGTCTTGAGAAGAAAGCAGCACGCCGCGCTGACTGCTGTCGTGCGCCGGGGCGCCGTGCGAACCTTTGATCAGTGTGGCGTCCAGCGGGATGCTTTTGGTGGCAAAATCGAAGTGCAGTTCAACGGGGTCGTAGCCCGGCTTGCGATGGATATCGACCGTGCGGGCGTAGCTTGGCGCCAGTGCGTCGTCATTCCACCAGTAATAGGCCTGCCAGCTATTGGGGGCGGAGACCAGGATGATTTCGCCGCTACGCGCGTGGTCCATGCGGTACTTCGCGCGGAAAGAGCTTTCCAGCACCTCGGCGATTCCTTCCACATCGCTGAACAGCTGCGCCACCTGCGATGTGATGCGCGGTGATGCGTCTTTGATGTACACATGAGAAAACTGATGATCCACCAGCGCCCAAGCATCGCTGGCCGCAAAGTCCAGTTGCTCTCCGCCGCCTTCTTCCTTGGTCACCTTCAACAGGCCAGCGTCGCGGAGGATGCGGTTGGGGTAACTGACGTGGTCAACAGGCGTAATCACGTATTCGCTGGCCACCATGAAAACGGGCGGCTGATCGTACGCTGCGTTGCACTGCTCTGCGAGTTGCCCGATGACCGTGTCTAACTCGCCGAGCGCGGTGGTGGCAGCTTCGCTATCGGGGCCGTCTTTCTGGGCGGCATAGTCCAGATGCGGCAGGTAGATGTAGAAGAACGAAGGCTGATGAAGCTTGGCGGCGTGAGCGGCTGAATCGGCAATCCAGGCGGTTGATTTTATGTTCGCCAGCGGTCCCCAGAAGTGCTTCAAAGGGAAGTGGCCGAAGGCATCGCGGAGGTCGCCGTAATATTCGACCGGCTTGGTGTAGCACCACAGAGATTCGGAGCCATCCGGGTTGTGAATAGGCGCCGGCATGCAGATGTAATCGGCGCCGCATCCTTTGCTGAGCATCGGGAACCAGGCGGCGGAGGTGTGCCCGGCATCGGCCTGTCGCAGAATGTCCCAGATCTGTGGCGCCTGTATCTTCTCGTTCCAGGCAGTCCACATTTCCACCTTTTGTTCATCCCGCCAGTAGAAGCCATTGGCCGTTACGCCGTGCTCATCCGCGTGCTTGCCGGTCAGCATATTTGCCTGCGAAGGCCACGTGACGCACGGGAACGAATGCACCAGTTCCGCACGCTCTCCCTGCTGCATCAACGCCTGCAGCTGCGGCATGTGCGATAGGTCCTGCTCGCGGAAACCAGGAATGGTGAGAAAGACGACGGGATTAGCCATGCTGTACCTGATAGTTGAAACGATGTGTGGTTGCGCCGCTGCGGTCTTCCGCCGCGTGCAAACGTGTTAGGGGCGGTCCCGTTGCATGCCGTGCAGCGGTTGATGATGTTCGTAGTCACTGATCTTCCAGACGCCATCTTCGCGATGCATCGTGACCATGATGAATCGCGGAACCCGGTGGCTCATCTGGCCGTTGAAGAAGTCGCCTTCGACCACCACGCGGAATTCGACATAGGCTTTGGGGTCGTGCCCGCGTTCATTGATGTCGATTTTATCGACCGACGTGATTTTCACGTTCCTGAAGTGATGCTTGGGCAGTTCCGCCTGGGCTTTGGCAATCATATCGGGCGAAAGAGCCGAGATGTGCCGGACGACACGCGCTGGATCATTGGACTCGATGTCGGCGGCGATTACTGCGAGCGTCCGCTGCACCTCTTCACGCGGGGTTTCGATCGTGCGTTCGACCAGGATCAGTGCAGCCGTACCAACCAGCGATGCAATGGCGCCGACAAGCAGCCACACGTTCCACGTCTTTACCCAGCCGCTCACCAGAATGATGACCACCAGCGCGCCGGCGACGCCGAGCGTCCAGGGCTGTTCAAACAGGATAGAGTTCAAGGCGAAGGCTCCGCTGATTCCAGCTTGTCGGACGGATCAGCATCCGCCTTTCCCCGTTGCGAAAGCCTGCTCCGTCGCACAAAGTGCCGCCACATAAAGTACCAGGCGCCGAGTAGCACCACCACCAGCAGCGCGTAGAGCGGAGCAAGTGTAATAATGGTGGCGCCGGGCGTGGATAGCTGCCCGGTCAGTTCTTCGCCCGCAGCACGCTGGTTCGCCCTGACGCGGCCCTGATAGTTGCGTTCAATCTGCGACTGCCGCTCCTGGAACCGCGGCCCCATAATGAGCAACGCCGCCAATCCCGCCGTGGCGAACACGTAGATCCAGAAGGGCAGGGTCTGCGTGATCGACTTGGGCGGGGTAGACGGCTGTGCCATGAGGTTTTCCTGATTCCAGGCTGAACCACCGGGTTGCGTGCCGGGAAGTTACTTTCCTGGGAATAACGGGCCGCCGTAGCGTGCGGTGGCGCCGAGTTTCTCTTCGATCCGTAGCAGCTGATTATACTTTGCCATGCGGTCGCTTCGCGAGGCGGAGCCGGTTTTAATCTGCCCGGTGTTCAGTGCCACGGCCAGATCCGCAATGGTTGCGTCTTCCGTCTCGCCGCTGCGGTGGCTGGTGACGCTGGCATAGCCGTGACGGGCGCCAAGCTGGATGGCGTTGATTGTTTCCGTCAGGGTGCCGATCTGGTTGACCTTAATCAGAATCGCGTTGGCGATGCCTTCGTCGATGCCACGTTGCAGACGCTCTGTATTGGTAACGAAAAGGTCGTCGCCGACAAGCTGCACTTTATCACCGACCTTGGCGGTCAGCAGTTTCCAGCCGTCCCAGTCGTCTTCGTCGCAGCCATCTTCGATGGAGCAGATCGGATAACGGTTGACCCAGTCCGCCAGGAAATCGACCATGCCTGCCGAATCTAGCTGCTTGCCGTCGATGGCGTAGGTGCCTTTGTCGCGGTCGTAGAATTCTGTGGCTGCCACATCCAGGGCGATCTTCACCTGTTCGCCGGGTGTGTAGCCCGCTTTCTCGATGGCGGTCATGATCAGATCGAGTGCTTCGCCGTTGCTACCCAAGTCGGGGGCGAAACCACCTTCGTCACCGACGGCCGTGTTCAGGCCTTTGTCCTGCAGCACTTTTTTCAGGTGATGGAAGATCTCAACGCCGCAGCGAAGGGCATCGCTGAACCGTTCGAAACCTAGCGGCATGACCATGAATTCCTGCACATCCACGGAGTTGTCAGCGTGTTCACCACCGTTGACGATGTTCATCATCGGTGCGGGCAGCAGGTTGGCGCCGACGCCACCCAGGTAGCGATAAAGCGGCTGGCCGCAGGAAGCGGCAGCAGCGCGGGCGTTGGCCAGCGAAACGCCGAGGACGGCATTGGCGCCAAGCTTCTTCTTATTAGGTGTTCCGTCCAGGTCGATCATTGCCTGATCGATGGCGCCCTGATCCATCGCGCACTGCCCTTTGAGGGCATCGGCGATGACGGTATTTGCATTCTTAACAGCCCCTGCCACGCCTTTTCCGAGGAAAACGCCTTTGTCGCCATCACGCATTTCCCAGGCCTCGTGGGCGCCGGTGCTGGCGCCAGATGGTACGGCAGCGCGACCTAATGAGCCATCCTCCAGCGTTACATCGACTTCAACGGTGGGATTTCCGCGGCTATCGAGAATCTGGCGTGCCTGAATATTTTTGATACGGCTCATCGGATGACTTTCCTTCCAGTATTTTCGGGTTGAATACGATACCTTTTCGCGCACATTTTGCGCGAAGAACCCCTCATTGCCTAGGCGCCGCGCTGGTCTGCCTACTTCAAACGGATGCAATGAGCAGCTACCTAGTTAACGCAGTTGCCAACCGGCGCCGTTAATAAGAAGGTGGCGCCTTTTCCCGGACCGTCGCTTGCGGCTGAGAGTTCGCCCCCCATCGCTACCGCAGCTAGCGCCGAGTCGTGCAGCCCAAGCCCCTGGCCTTCGTCGCGTGTGGTGAAGGCGTGGTGAAAGATGCGCGGTAGGTTTTCACTGGCAATACCCGCGCCGTTATCGGTCAGCATGAGGTGCAACTGGTCATCCCTGCGGAACGCGGCGATTCTGATCTGCCCGGCATCCGTGCCCGACCGGACGATGGCTTGCACCGCGTTGGAAATTAGATTCACCAGAATCTGCAGCAGACGCTGCCTATCAAGCGACGCACACAAGTCTGGCGCCACATCGTGCGTTTCGACAGAGATAACGTGGCGTTCCAGCTGCATGTTGCTCATTTCGAGCGCGTCGCGGACAACATCCAGAATGAACACCTGCTGCTGCACGCCGTTGGCTTTTGCGTGCTGTTTCTGGACGCGGATGATGTCGGCCACATGCTCCACGCTTTTACAGAGCGTTTCAACGCGTGCCAGCAGTTCAAACCGCTCGGTCTTCAGCACCCGGCCGGCTTCCAGTAGGTACTGCGGAAGCTGCCTGCCTCGTGGATCATTGGCAAGGAATTCTGGCAGCCGGTGCTGCTGCTGTTCGACAATGTCCAACACGCGGTTCAGGTCGGTGATTTCCGACTTGTGTAGTTTCTCGCGGATCAGAGTGGTGGCCACGGTCACATTGTTCAGCACGTTGCCTGCATTGTGCATCACACCGCTGGCAACTTCCGCCATGCCCGCACGATGAGATTGTTCTAGCAAAGCCGCATCTACGTTCCGCAACGGTTCCTTGTGTGCACGGCGTGATCGAAGCCCCAGCAGAAATGCGGCAACGATGGCCAGCGCAGCCGTCAGGCAGACGAGGACCAGCGAAGCACTGGGCGCCTGAACCGCCGCCATCGGCGCGCACGCATCCGCCATCCCTTCCAGGGCAGCGATGACCTCAACGGCGTATACAGAGAGTGGTTGCATTACAAAGGGTGTTGGGCAAGAAGTCTCCACAGAAATAGACTTCGCACCCTACGCTCTGGCACGTATTTACCGCATATATCCGCCGGACGTGGGACCGCAGGCGGTTGACTTTGTGGATTAACCCGTTTGCAATAGTAATAGCGGGTGGCGCCAGCGCTTTCAGGCCAAGCGGAAAAACCCGGTCGTGCCAGATGTTTCGACCACACTGGCAGCCCAACACCTGCCTAGCTGTGTACAATGCAGTATGACCATCCCACCCGGACCGGCTGCAGGTTCTGATCCTGACGGCCAGCTTTGAACCAGATTTGCCCACCCGCTACGTGGGCGCCAAGGGAACAACCGTGTATCTGCGACTTGCTAAACGCATGCTGATGGAAACCGACAAGCGGCTTCTATGGAAGTTGTGCTGGAATATGGGGCTGAAAGGCATCCGCTCTGTGATGAAGCACAAGAGCCGGTTGAAACGCGGCGAGTTCTTCCCGCCTTATCTCTACATTTCGATCATCAACAGTTGCAATCTGCGCTGTCAGGGCTGCTGGGTGGATGTCTCGGCCAAGCAGGAAAAGATTGACCTGGCGGCCATGAACCGCATGATCAACGAAGCCAAGGCGATGGGCAATTCGTTCTTCGGCCTGCTGGGCGGCGAACCGTTCATGCACAAGCAGCTGCTTGATATTCTGGAAGCCCATCGCGATGTCTATTTCCAGGTGTTCACTAACGGGCACTACATCACGGATGAAGTGGCCAAGCGGCTGCGAGAGCTGGGCAATGTGACGCCCCTGATTTCCGTCGAAGGTAGCGAAATTATCAGCGATGAGCGGCGCGGCAAAAAGAACGTGCTCAGCGCAACCATGCAGGGGCTGCAAAACTGCCTGGATAACAAAGTGATGGCGGGCGTCTGCACCAGCCTCTGCCAGTCGAATATTGACGATCTACTCACAGAGAAGTGGGTCGACCGCCTGATTGAAATGGGCGTGCTGTACACCTGGTTCCATATCTACCGTCCCGTCGGGCCGGATTGCACCGCGGAGCTTTCGCTCACCCCAGAGCAGCAGAAGCGGGCACGGCAGTTTGTGGTGGATATGCGTGTGAAGAAGCCCATCATTATTATCGACGCGTATTATGACGCCGATGGAAAGGCTCTCTGCCCGGCGGCGACAGGCTTTACACATCACATCAATCCGTGGGGCGATATCGAACCCTGCCCCATTGTGCAGTTCACCAAAGAATCGATTCACGACGAACGCCCGCTGCGCGAAACCTTCAACAACTCCGAGTTCCTCAGCGACTTCCGCGAACTGGCCGCCAGTTCAACCCGTGGCTGCATCGTGCTGGAGCGGCCTGACCTGATCGAGACGCTGGTGGATAAACACGGCGCCAAGGATTCAACCGCCCGTCAGAAAGCACGCGAAGAGCTGGAAGCGATGACCACGCGGCCATCGCAGTACAACCCGGGCAGCGAAATCCCGGAACGTAGCTGGGCGTACTGGTTGGCGAAGAAGTTCGCCTTTCACGAGTACGGCGTCTACACCAAGCACTTTGACGAAGCCAACTGGAAAGAGACACGCAACGGCGACCCCAACGAGCCGGATCTCGTGCAGATTGGCGGCTGACGTCTGGTTTCCTTTTAGTTCCGTTTGCAACCGGGAAGCGACTTATGCTGGAACTTCATCTTATTCGCAATGGCCTGTTCGGCATCTGCATCGCAGGGCTCTTGTCTCTAACCCCTCTCACATTGCTGGCTGAAAAACCAGGAAATAAACCTATGAACGCGTTTCCGCCACTCGAACAGCCGGTCACGAGTTTCGGCGGCACGGTCGCGGGAGATAGCGTGTACATCTATGGCGGGCACAAGGGTGGCGCCCATGCTTACTCAGATAAGTCGCAGGCCCACACGCTGCTACGTTTGAATTTGAAGAAGCCTGAAGCGTGGGAGACACTGGTCGAAGGACCGCCACTGCAAGGATTAGCGCTGGTAGCGCACGCGGGCAAGGTGTATCGCCTTGGCGGCTTCACGGCGAAGAACAAAGAGGGCGAAGAGCATGATCTGTGGTCGCAAGCTTCGGCCGCGGTGTTCGATCCCGGTACCGGAAATTGGACGGATCTGCCGCCGCTTCCAGAGCCACGTTCATCGTTCGATGCGGCTGTCGTTGGAGACGCCATCTACGTTGCCGGTGGCTGGCAGATGGCGGGTGAAGCCGACAGCGTGTGGCACAAGACTGCCTGGAAGCTGAACCTGAAAGAGAAACAACTGAAGTGGGAAGCCCTGCCGGCGCCGCCCTTTCAACGCCGCGCCGTCGCTCTGGCCGCTTTCGATGGAAAGCTCTTTGTCATCGGCGGCATGGATAGCGAAGGAACAATTTACCGCCGCACCGACATCTTCGACCCGGCAACCAAACAGTGGGCACAAGGCCCGGAGCTACCCAAGAAAGAAAACATGACGGGCTTCGGCTCAGCCGCATTCGCCACCGGCGGCGCCCTTTATGTCAGCACCATCGACGGTGATCTCTACCGCCTTTCGCAAGATCAAAAAGCCTGGCAGCACACAAAGCAGTTGCCCACGGCCCGCTTCTTTCACCGCATGCTGCCCGTAAGCGATAGCAGCCTGATTATCATTGGCGGAGCAAGTATGGAACGCGGCAAGTTCAAAGCCGTCGAGAAGATTGACGTCAAACAATAGCAGCGACGCAGACTGCTTACTTCCCACCATTGAAGTCCCGCCTTTGAAGCTGCCGCCGGAAGTTTGATTCAAGCTGAATGCACGCATGCCGCACCAACCTGTATCCAGACTTCAATTGCGAGCTGGCTCTGCGAAAAACCGGCTCAACAAACCCATTCCTGGGCGTCCTGTCCGGTTATACTGATGGGTTACTACACCAAAGATTAATGAACTACTTTGAACTCGATTCCCGACCGGGTTGTGGAATAGGAGCAATTTGTGACAACTGACCGATTTGCTGGAGCTATCGACGCGCCGTTCTCAGTCCCGTTTGTGCATCGTTTACGCTTTACCCACGACGTATTCGGCGCCGACCAGCATGTGCTGGCTGACTTACTGAAACACGAAAACGGGCAGCGTGCGCGGGTGCAGTTCTGGGTGGACGCCAACGTCCTCGACGCTCAACCTGATCTGCGGCACAAGGTGCTGCAGTTCTGCGACGCGAACTCTGACGGGATCGAACGCGCTGGCAATTTGCAGGTCGTCCCTGGCGGTGAAGAGATCAAGAACGACGTCCACATTCTCGAACGCATGTTGAAGATCTTCAACGTCGCTGAACTGGACCGCCGGAGCTATGTAGTTGTCATTGGCGGAGGCGCCGTGCTCGACACCGTCGGGTTTGCGGCGGCAATCGCGCACCGTGGCTTGCGTCTGGTGCGACTGCCCACGACCACGCTGAGCCAGGACGATTCTGGCGTCGGCGTGAAGAACGGCATCAATCTTTTCCAGAAGAAGAACTGGCTGGGCGCATTCGCTGCCCCCTGGGCGGTCATCAATGACGTTGCATTGCTGGAAACGCTTAGCGACCGGGACTTCGTCAGCGGATTTTCCGAAGCGGTGAAGGTTTCGCTGCTGAAAGATGCAAGTCTGTTCGCTGAACTGTGCGAAAACGCAACCCGCATTCAACAAAGAGATATGGCGGCTGCATTGCCTATTATCCGGCGATCGGCTGAACTGCATCTTGAGCAGATCACCAGGGGCGGCGATCCGTTCGAAGTTTTGGAAGCACGACCGCTGGATTACGGCCACTGGTCGGCGCACAAGCTAGAAGCGATGAGCGAGTTCCGCATCCGTCACGGAGAAGCCGTCGCCATCGGTGTCGCCATTGATACGATCTATTCTTCGCTCGCCTTCGATCTTCCTGGTCCTGTGGCCGATCAAGTGGTTCAATGTCTGATCGACCTTGGCATTCAGATGGATTGCCCAGAGCTTCAACAGACAGAAACCCTGTTCGAAGGCCTGGAGGAATTCCGCCAGCATCTGGGAGGACGTTTGACTCTGACCATGCTCAACAACGTCGGCGATCCGTTTGACGTTCACGAAGTTGATCGTGACAAAATGTGTAAATCAATCGCACGCGTCGTCACGTTGTCAGAACAGGCAGCGGAAACCACGGATCGCTATCATCTGCCTCAAGATTAGCTCTTGAGCCTACTTGAGATAGTGTTGAAGCGTCAATCGCTACGGAACAGCGCCAGCGGATAATTCTTGTTGCGTTTTCCTTGCTGGAAAATAAAAAAACCGCTAGGCTACTTCATCAGTAACCCCCCTATTTGGTGTGGCGTCGACTCCGGCAAGCTGTGGGGGCATTTTACTGGCCGATGTCCTTTCTGCTTTTCATTTCATCGGAGCGATTTTATGTTGTCTAATTCAGGCAAGGGCCGCCGCGTTGGCTTTACGCTGGTGGAACTACTTGTGGTGATCGCCATTATTGGCGTCCTGGTAGCGTTACTGTTGCCAGCAGTCCAAGCCGCGCGCGAAGCTGCGAGACGTTCTTCGTGTTCTAATAACTTGAAGCAGTTAGCCCTAGCGCTACACAACCACCACGACACCTACGGGAAATTCCCGGCAGGCAACGTGAACTGCTCTGGTTCCAGCTTCCCCAACTGCGGCACGGGCTATGCCTATGGCGGTCCGCATAAATCCACCTGGACGCTCGACATCCTTCCGTTCCTGGAAGCCGATAATCTGTACAACAACTACGATCAGTCGCAGCCGACCGACCGGGACAACGTTAACAAGGCGGTGGGACAGACCAACATGTCGGCGTATGTCTGCCCGTCAGATATCAACACCACATCGCTTGCCCGGCCAGAAAGCGGACCACGGCCCTTCGACTACGCACCGGGTTCTTACCGTGCGGTTTCCGGCTTAACCGTAACCCGTGGCGGCCCGCATTTCGACGAAGGTAACAGCCTGGACCAGCGGAACCGCGGACTCTTGCATGTGGTCTATGGTGACAAGTCGGAGGAAACCATGGCAAGCGTGACGGACGGCACCTCGAACACCTTAATGGTAGGCGAATACCACACGACCACCCACAATACGCGACGTACTTTCTGGGCTTACGGCTACACGTCTTACAATCAGTCTTCGATTACCGCAGGTTCGCCGAATGCTTTTGGTGTGCCAGACTTTGATAAGTGCGTTTCGGGCGGTTTGAACAATCACAGCAACGATTGCAAACGCGCGTTCGCTAGTCTGCATCCCGGAATTGTGAACTTCGCACTTGTCGATGCATCGGTGCGAAGCGTGCCGGTCACCATCGATCGTACCGTTCTCAATGCTTCAGCAACCATCGGCGGTGGCGAAGTTGCCAGCCTTCCGTAACCTTTGCAGGACTTTGCATTGCTAAAACAACTTATGACCGTCGTCGCCGCATCGGTGTTGCTCTGCTGCGCCGGTTGCGGCTCTCCATTCGAAATTGCACCTGTTTCAGGTGTTGTAACACTGGACGACAAACCGCTGGCCAATGCCACAATCTTCTTCATGCCAATGGGCGACGGTGCAATTGGCCCAAGCTCCAGCGCTGTGACCGGCGACGATGGACGCTTCACACTTAAAACGCCTGAAGATGGCGAAGGCGCCGTCGTAGGTAAGCATCGCGTATCAATATCCACGGTCGTAGATACGCCAGCCTCTGGCGACGACAACATCTACGACAACAGCAACCGCGAGAAACTGCCCTCCCGCTACAACTCGGCATCGACGCTAGAGTTCGATGTTCCCGCAGAAGGAACCGATGCCGCCAACTTCGCACTGCAATCGAAATAGCGTTTCCTTGGATAGCGCTCTATCCTGGTGGTCTCTGTCGCCGGCTGAATGCTTCAAGTACGGGCGTTGCGTTTCAGCGATTGCCCAACAAGAAACGGAACGCGGGCAACGGGTGCTGGCAGCGTTACTTTACGCTGCCATGAAAATTCGGATAACGGTATTCGACTTCATTCCGGGTTGATAGCTGCAAGGATTTCTTCGCCGCAACGTCATACATCATTATTTTTCCATCTTCTGCATATAGCAGGTATTTACCATCGGGAGAGAAGCTGACATACCAGCTGAATTTCGTCTTATCCACTGGTACGAAAGTAAACTCCTTTTTGATAGATGGTTTTGACGCATCGAACCGGGCAAGCACGATTTCAGAACCCAGATAGTCCCCGTCGCCCGGCTTCACTTTCTTCATGTAAGCGATCGACTTTTCATCGTTTGAAATCGTGACCTTATGAAGGTAGTGGAAAGCGTCCGGGTAGCTGATCTTCTCGTACTTAGGCTTCCCGTTGGGACCTGGCGTCAGCAAGTGATAGGCCTTGTCCTTCATCACGAATACACGGCCATTCTTCAGGCTGCTGTTGCCCCACTCCCACCGCGTTGCTGATAGCCGCTCTTCATCACCAGGCCGTGCATCGCACCGCGTCCGGTAAACGTAGGTGCCGTACTCTCCTTCTGAATGATGCACCATGCGCGTCCAGGTAATCCGGTTTGACCCGTCGCGCGTCCAGTAGGGCTCTGTGTTCATGAACTGGTGGTCTGTCAGTTCCCGGAATCTGCTGCCATCGGCGTTTATCACACAGATGGAGGTATTCCAGAGAAAGAAGTTTCCGCCTTCGCTGTACGAACGGAAGAAAGCAATCCTGGCGCCATCCGGGCTGATAACCGGTTTGTAGTCATTGTGCCGTGAGCGCGTGAGATAGGTGATCTTTGAGGTGCTGCCCTCCCTTGAAGTCCGGGCGATATGAAAGCTGCCGCCAGGCGGCCGGACGGAGGAAATCCAGGTGACCTGCTCTAATCGCGCCGCAGTAGATGTGCTTCCGTTGACCGCAGCAGATTCGTCCTGCGCGGAGATGCGTGCGGTGAAGCAAACTAGTGCAAATAGTGACAGTAAGACGGCGCAGCTTTTTCGCAAGATTATGAGCCCCATGATTTGCTACTTACGTTAAAGGTTAAGTTTGCCGGTGCTCTGGCCGAACGCGTCTGTCTCAATTCCCATGTGATTGAGCATTGCTACAAACAAGTTACAGAGCGGCGTTCCCTCTTTGTGAGCGATGTACTGTCCATGATTAAATCCACCGCCGGCGAGGAACACAGGAAGATTCTTTGTATGATGCGCGTTCGCATTGCCGAGATTGCTGCCGAACAGCACCGAGGTGTGGTCGAGCAGTCTTGAACCGGTTTCCCGTCTGGCTTTTAACTCTCCAAGCAGACGGCTGAAGCAGTTGAGGATGCCGGTTTCGATCTTCTTCAGCTGAGCGATTTTTGCCGGTTCCTGCCCGTGGTGGGAAAGGTGGTGATGGTTGGTGGTCACGCCTTTAACAATGGGAACAACGAAATGATCCTGAATCATAATGCTGATCACCCGCGTCGAATCTGTCTGAACAATCAGCGGCGCCAGATCCATCAGCAGTTGTGCTCTGCCAATGAGATCGCGGTTGTCGGGAATGTCGGTCGGCTGACGGGCATCGACCTGCGGTTTGGGGCGATCAAGCCAGCCCTGGGCGGCGGTAATGTTGGCCTCCGCCGCACGTACCGAACTGAAATAATCGTCTAGTAGGTGGTTGTCCGAAACGCTCGCCTTACGGCGGAGAGACTTGGCTTGTGACCCGAGACGGTCGAGAATGCTTTTGCCGTCGCTGAGCTTGTGCCGCTGGGCCTGCACTTCTTTCGACGTTCCTTGAAGAAAAAGCTGTGCAAACAGGTTTGCCGGGCTTGTTTCGGCCGGAATCATTACCCCGCCACCCGTGTATGACTGGCTCTTGGAGGACATGGTTCCCAGGGTGATAGATGGAAATCGCGTTTGATTGTTCGACGTTGCTGCGGCAACCTGGTCGACCGAAATTGTATTGCGGAAGCCTCCAACTCCGGGTTTCCGGGCCGACGTTAGCCATGTCATCTCACTGTCGTGCGGCTGGCGCCCAACCTGGTCGTCGTGCTGGAGGCCCGACATCAACGTGAAGTCATCGCGGTGCTCCTTCAGCAGTTCCAGATAAGGTGTAGTTTCGTATCCGGCGCCGGTGGTTGTAGGCCACAGAAACGGTGGATGCAGCCCTAATGTTGTGCAGATGAAAATCATCCGGCGGGGTGGAACGCGCGGCGCGCCGAAGGCCGGACTCATCGATTCCAGCAGCGGCAGCGCCATGGCGACGCCGGACCCTGTTAATAGCGTGCGCCGGCTCAAAGTCTTATGCATAACTGACAGGCCTCATTAGAAAAATAGGTTGCTTTCACCGGGTTATTTGTTGCGGAACAACCGGCACTGGACGACTTTGTGAATGATGTCGCGCACCGGGTAATTGTCAGGCCGTGTCTGGGTAAGAATGCCTTCAATCACTTCCCGGTCAGCAAATTGCAGTTCACCGCCAGTGGCGTAAACAACGAGCTGCGTGATGAAATTACGGGCGACCTGATCGCGCTGTTTCATTAACAAGGTTTTGAACTCATTCGTTCCCCGGAACCTGGCTCCGCCTGGTGTTACGCCGGACGCATCGACAGCCTCACCCTGTTTAGGTGGCAGCTTAATGGTGAACCCCGCATATTTTTGTTCGCCGCCCAGAACACGGTAGTGCGTGCGAAATCCACCAATGGGGTCGAAGCTCTCGAGAGCGAAACCGGGCGGATCGATATGGCGATGGCATTGGTTGCAGCTTTCGAGCTGGCGATGCGATTTCAGTATTTCACGGATGGTCGTCTTGCCACGCGTGTCGGGCTCGATGGCGCCGACGTTCGCTGGTGGATCTGGCGGCGGCGTTCCGAGGAATTTGGTGAGTACGAAGTTCCCGCGGATTACCGGCGAAGTGGTCGTGCCGTTGGCCGTTGTTTTCAGAACAGCTGCTTGGGTCAGCACACCGCCCCGCGGAGATTCTGCCGGTAATTCGACCCGGCGGAACTCCTGGCCGCGAACGCCTTCAATGCCGTAGTGCTCTGCCAGCCTGCGGTTGAGAACTGTGAATTCAGAGTCGATCAGGTTGTTCACACTCAGGTTCTTGCTGATCAGCTCCTTTAGAAACAGCTGCGGTTCCTGAGGAATCGAACCGGAGAGTAATTCGTCGAATTCTGGATACAGTCCATCGTCTGGTGTGGTTGCGTTAACCTTGTCCAGACGGAGCCACTGTCCGATGAAGTCGTCGATAAACCTGCGAGATTTCCCGTGGTCGAGCATACGGTCGACCTGCGTGGCGAGGGTCCTGGGGTCGCTGAGTTTGCCTTCTCTCGCCAAGGCGGTCAATTCGCGGTCTGGCATGCTTTTCCAGAGGAAATAAGATAGCCGGCTGGCGAGCGAGTAGTCGTCGAGTTCGCCAGGTTCGCCGCCGAACAACAAGAATTGCGGTGAGCTGAGAATTGAACGTAGGGAGACCCGCAAAGCATCAACCGGGTCGCGGCCTGCGGCAATGGCGGGCCTGGCGATATGAATCAGGCTCTGTAGTTCATCCTCTGGCACCGGCCGCCGGAACGCCAGCGGCGCAAACCGGCGAACGACGCCGGTTATCTGTTGAAGCGGGTCAGCTGACTTCCGCACCGAAAATGAACCATCTTCATTCCGGGAAAGTTTCAGTCCTTTCAACAACTCCTGCGTACCCGGCGGCGGCCAGGATTCGAACAATGGACCCTCAACGCGCTGCGACATTATCGCCAGCCCGGGACCCTGGTAATGCATGGCTCCGCCAGCACGGTATACGGGAGCCCCGCCCGATCCTGCGGAGCCCGTGTCAAAGGTCAGGTAAGGTGTATCGCCCGGCTGGAGGAAAGTCCGCACGCTGACGGTTTCAGGCTGGCTTGGCGGGAGATCGACCGCCTTCACGACCCTCGCCTCGCCCGAGGGCGACTTTACAATAAATTTGGCGGTCAGCGGTTTGCTTGACTGGTACGCACTGATGCGGGCTTCGATACGGTGAATTCCCGGCGTGCTCACTTGAAAGTGAAACATCGTCAGATAGGCGACGTCGGCGAACAGCACAATGCCGTCGCCATATTTCAGTTTCCGGGTAATGCTTCCGCCGTCGAGAAGCGGCTTCTCATGCCATTCATCCAGCCAGTCGTAGCTATTTTGCTGGCTCCGGTAGGGGTTACGCTGCAGATTGATCGCCAGTTGGAGCGATTCATCCGCCGCACGCAGATACCCGGCCATGTGCAAGTCAGATATCCGCTGATTGGCTCCCACCGTATCGAAACTTCCCGATTCGACCTCGTCGGGAAGATCCCTGGTCACATCGCTATTAATTTGAAGCAGATCTTGCAACGTGTAGGCGAGTTCGAGTTTCGTCAACCGTCGCGCCGGAACACGCCCTGTGCGTTTCTGGCGGAGCACGCTGGTGGCAAGAAGGTCTCGTTTCAACGCTTTCAGCGCCGCGCTGCGTTGTGCGGCGCTGGGGCGTGCCTCGCTTGGTGGCGGCATCTCCTCCTGCACTACGCGATCAAAAACACGCTCCCACGCTTTAAAGGTAGCCGGGTCTTTCAGGTCAAATCCCAACGCTTCAAAATTCAGCGGGGTATCTGTTGCGGAGTCGTGGCAATCGATGCAGGAGTTTTCGATCAGAGGCTGCACCTCGTTTTCAAACGATTGCGCGGATGCGACGCTGCAAATCCACCCCAGACAGACCAGGGGATAGAAGTATTTCATCATCATTTCCAACAGGTGAAAGCGAAGTATAGGATTGGGAAAATACCTGAAAGGCAACGCAAACTTCCCGCGCCGCATCACTTCTCCATCACCTTCGCTTCAACGGCGTCAATCAATCCATCCTGGTTCTTGTCGATGTACTCGAAGTATGGCTTGATCTCCTTCGACGCTTCATCTTTGCTGAGCTTGCCGTCGGCGTTGCGGTCTAGCAAGCTGATGATCTGTTGTGCCGAGAGGCCTTTGCTGCCGGGTTTTTCGCGGTTCACATAGCTGGCGATGGGGGCGGCTTCCTTCTCGTCAATTTTGCCGTTCTTATTGAGATCGTAGTGTTCGAAGAACATTTTCAGCTCTTCGGATGCTTCGGTCCGCGAGATTCGGCCATCGCCGTTCTTGTCCATCGACTTCACGAGTTGTGCTGCGGTTATAAGCTTTGTGGATTCGCCCGCGGGAGCTGCCAGTCCGCCTGATTCGACTTTGATGATCTCGACCCGCAGAAAATCCGCTTCCTTTTCCGAGATCTCACCATCGGCGACCGCCTTAGTAAGCACCCGCTCTTTCGCCTTGTGCCATTGAGCTAGGATTCGCAACTGCTTGTCCTTACTGTTTGCGTACTCCGCTTCCACGGAAGCCCTGGACTTCGCGCTGGCAGCTTTGAGACGTGCACTCACAGCCTCAATGTCGCCGGCCAGTGCGTGCCCACATGGCGCCGCGGCAATCAGGCACAGCAGTCCGTTGATCAGCATCCTGGATCGCGTGTTGTGCATCATCTGAAAGGGCTTCATTTGATTGGTTTCCTGCTTGCAAGAGTTCTGATAGATCAACGATCAGGACGGAATGTGTTTAGGATTGCAGCAATACGTGGGCGCGTGGCTCTGACGTGTTCGATATCGAATTCGAGACCAACCAGGTTGTAGACATGTGCATAGACCGCCTGTAGGCCGTCATCCAATGGAAGCGTGACGGCGTTCAGTGGTGTAAGACCGTGCTTGTTACGCCGGTCGGGACTGGCGCCAGCCTTCAGCAGCAGTTCAACCATTTCAGGCTGGCAGAAGAAACATGCCTGATACAAAGCCGTGTCACCCGGTTTGTTCTGCAGTTCTAGATCCGCTCCGGCGGCGATGAGTCTGGTGCCGATTCCCCGGTGTCCGTAAATGGCTGCGAGCATCAGGGGCGTGCTGCCACCAAGATCTTCCGCCTTATTCAAATCCGTCCCGGCGGCAATATGTTGCTCGACGGCGCGTGCATTTCCGGTCACAACGGCTTGCCAGATGCTGACCGGTGGTCTCCCGCCAGCGTCATTGTGAGCCACTTCAACCAGCAACTGGCGGATATTCGGCCGTGCCGCTTCGATCTGGGCAAGATCCGCGGGGATCTTCAAATCCTGTTTTAGCTGGCGGTAGCATTTCTGCAGTCCTGGACTCCACTCGATCGCGACTAGATCGCTGGAAGTGAAACCTAGCTGGTTGCGCACAGCCGGGCTTGCGCCAGCTTTCAGTAGAACCTCTACTAACTGTTCGTAGCCCCAGAAAGATGCAACGTGCAGAGCCGTGTTTCCCCGGCTATCGGTGATCGTGACGTCCGCCCCTCGTTCAAGAAGAAGCTCTACCGCTTCGACCCGGTTGTACAATGTGGCGACGTGCAATGGCGTTAGCTCGTTATGCAGCCGGGCGTCGACAGCCGGATTCTTCCGTAGCTCCCGGCGAAGTTCCAGGAGATCGCCGCGACCGGCTGCCGCCCAGATATTCTGTTCCGCCCAAGGCACCTTTACGACCACTTCACCAAGCGACGGATACGCCAGTGCCGTGTTCTTCATCGTAGGACTGACAATCAGCAGCGTCAGCAATACGGTGGAAGCCAGCGTCACGATTCCGGTCGCCCATTTCCAGATGCCGGGCCAATACCGTCTACCAGGTTTCCGCTCGCCTGCATGAGAAGCACGTTGCGCACTGTCGATCCTGACCCCGGATTGCGCTTCCCGCCGCAGGAGTGTGTCGAGCTCCACTTGCTGTAGGTATTCGTCCTGAAGCTGCTCATCGTGGAGAAGGCGATTCTCAAGCTCCTGGACTTCCTCACTGGAAGCGACACCAAGCAGATAACGCTGGATCATTTCGTTCGAATTCATCGTTAGGTCGCCTCTGCTGCGGTCCGGCCGCGGATGCACCCCGCGAGTTGTTCGCGCAGACGCCCGAGCAACTTATAAAGCGAGTTCGCCGTCCTGCTCCGCTGCCGGGCGAGTTCAACCACACTGCATGTCGAACGATGCGGGGCCAGTAGCAGTTCGCGGTGCTCTTCCGGAAACAGATCCAGACAGGTTTGAAAAGCCACTTCGCGTTCCCGTGAGGTTTGCTGGCGGCTCTCTTCGCGGTCAGCAAGCGTGTTGAGCATCGCTTCGGTAAGAAGTGGCCTGCGGGCGCGAAGCAGTTCCAGTTGTCGCAGGCACTTAAAACGCAGAATGACTTTGGCCCACGGCAGAAAGCCACCGGCGTCTTCCAGTTGCCCCCGCTTCTGCCACATGGTCACACTGGCCTCCTGCAGCGCCTCGTCCACCAGGTCCCAGTCGGGCAGGATTGTCCGGGCATATATGCGGAGCGCGAGCTCATGCCTGACAAAGAGTGTCAGAAACCCAGGCTCGGTCAGTTCAAATGGTGTTTCTTCGTTGTTCATGCACATTACTATCCGGCCCAGAAGCTAAACCTGCCACCATTTTGAGATATTCCCGGAAATATCCAGACTTTGTGATGCACTGGGAATAACGCTCTCCATCCGTGATCGCTTCGGTGAAACATGCCGGTATCTACGGCTGGCGTAATTGGGGCGTGCGGTTTCACGGGCTTCAAGACTTGCAGCAGTTATTTCAATGAAATACATTGATTATTGTCAACAACTGATTCATCCAATGGGGTGGAGAGATAAATGCCGGCAACTGTAAAGGACGTGGCGAAAGTGGCTGCGGTTTCGACCGGCACCGTGAGCAGGGTGCTTAGCGGCGAGCCCAATGTTGCCGATGATACGGCAAGACGCGTGATGCAAGCCGTTGAGCAGCTCGGCTATTCGCGCCTGAGGCGACGGAAGACGCCAGTCAATGGACGTGAGCTGGTCCGCAAGAATGTAGCGTTGCTGCTCATGGGCATGGACCGTTCACTGGCAAGTCTGCCTTCGGTTGCCTGTGGCATTCACGGCGCCGAGTCCGCACTTTCGGCCGCTGGGGCGAATGTTCTGTTCGCTGATCTGCCGCGTATCGATGGCGTCCCCGAGGCATTCGCGAGCCAATCGATTCATGGTCTGTTGGTGAAGGGGGCGTTGCAGGGGAATCTGATCGAATCGGCGGATCGGCTGCTGATTAGAAGGCTAAGACAGATTCCCACCGTCTGGTTCTTAGGGCGGCCTCACGGCGCCGACTGGGGTGACGCGGTTGAATCAAACGACGCGGAAGTGGGTCGTCTTGCGGCGGAGTTTCTGCTTAAACGCGGTCACCGGCGGATCGCTATTCTAGACCCCAAGCCTGATCACGTTACCCTCGGCCAGCGGTGTGCGAGCTTTACGTGGCATGCGACCCAACATGGCGCCAAAGTCGAGAACGTGTTCGGAACGAGTGCTAACTGGACTCTGCCGCTACAACCTGTCAACGACATTGAGCTTGTGGATAAGCTCATGGGGAAGCTGCTTAAGCTTCGTACCAAGCCGACCGCCGTGTTTTGCCCAGCCGATTGCATCACTGCGATGGTGTACCGGGCATGCGCCCGTCGCGGGGTGCAAATTGGTAAAGATATCAGTGTTATTTCATGTAACAATGAGCTGCCGTTGCTTACGGGGTTGTACCCGAAGGTCACCACGATCGACATTGACGCTGAACAGGTCGGGCGTCAGGCGGTTGAGCAACTGATCTGGCGGCTCTCACACCCGGACTCGCCGGCTGTGACCGTATCTGTGCAGCCACGCCTTGTGGAAGGAACTTCTGTTGCGACGGTTGGAGAAGATTCGCGATGAGAATGCTTGTTATTCTTCTGTTTCTGTCCGCGACGCCACTGGCAGCTGTGGAGGCGGACGACCTCCCGGTTGTTCCTGAAGGCTTTGCCGTTGATTTGGTGGCCCGGGAGCCGCTCGTCAGCAATCCGTGTGTAATGGCATTCGACCGGCGCGGGCGGTTATTCGTCGCCCAGGGTCCGCAGTGGAGGGGCCCCACGCCAGACACGCCCGGCGACCGCATTGACATGCTGATCGACGACGATGGCGATGGAGCGGCCGACCGGCGGCAGACATTCGCACACGGTTTCAACAGCGTGCAGGGGATCGCCTGGCATGGGGACGACCTGTGGGTTGCCAATGCTCCCGACTTGACCGTTGTCCGCGATACAGATGCCGACGGCGTGGCGGATAAGTATTTCCGCGTCTACACGGGGTTGGGCAACCTGGAACACTCGTTGCATGGGTTGAACTTTGGCCCCGATGGCAAGCTTTATATGTCGAAGGGCAACTCGAAGGGGTACAACCGGCTGGATCAGCTTGCCCCCAAGGCGTTTCGTGACCTCTGGGGCCTGCCGTCGCCGGAAGGGGCGCCGGACTACACAGACATCGAATCGTACACGCGGGACAACTACCGGCGGAAGTATCACACGCCCCAGGATGACTGGGGACAGCAGGGTGGTATTCTGCGTTGCGACCCGTATCACGATGGCAGGCTCTTTGCCCGCAACCTTGAAATCGTGGCTCGTGGATTCCGCAATCCATGGGATATCACGTTCGATGACGGATTTAACTGGCTGGGTACGGACAACGACCAGACCGGGGGCGATAAGATCTTCGCCCCTTTCCACGGCGCCCATTTCGGCTGGGGCCACCCGTGGAGTTTTCACTGGACGGGCAAAGATCACCTGCCCACGGTTCCCGCCAGCACGCCGCTGTTCGAAGGATCGGGCGCTGGCGTGATTCACTATCACGCGAAGCAGTTTCCAGAGAAGTACCGCAATCTCTTCTTTGTGAATGACTGGATGCGGCGTGAAGTGTACGCTTGCCGGCCCCAGTGGGACGGCGCCCACATGAAGTGCCAGGGTGGTTTTCCGCCTGTGTTCGCGCACGCCGGTGGCGGCCGGTCGCTGCCAGCGAGTTCCGGCCGTGTATTCGACCCGACCGATATTGAAGTGGGGCCGGATGGGGCGTTGTACATCCTAAGTTGGGGTCACGCGTACGGCGCTACGATCGAAAAGGGGAAGCAGGTCGACGCCGGCCGTGTTTACCGCATCCGCTACGCCGCCAATCCGCTAAGCCGGTGGCAGGGTGAGCATCGGAACCTGCCGCTGAGTAAGTGGTCGTTGAAACAGTTGCTCGATGATCTTGGCAGCGATGTTGCAGCGTGGCGGGTCGGCGCCCAGCACGAATTGCTACGGCGTGGCGAGCCAGCGAGAAAGTTTCTGCGGGCTCAGCTTGATAATGGCGATCTGAGCACGGCCAGCCAGACCTGGGCACTTTGGACTCTGGGGCGATTTTCGCCGGCGCCGGAGACTGACGCATATCTGGCAGCGAAAGCGGGCGACGCCGCCGCCCCGTTGATCACGCGGATTCAATGCGTCCGCATCCTGGCGCACCGCGTCCGCCAGTTTGAAGAGATAGAGCATCTGCCCGGCGCCGTCCGTACTCTGCTTTCTAGCCACCACCCGCGTCTGCGTCATGCGGCTGTGCAAGCGATCTGGCAAGCCTCTCAGAAGCAGTGGACGGCCGACCTACTACAACTTGCGGCGGGCGAGAAAGATCGCGTTGTGTTTTATGCGACGTGGAATTCGCTGCGTGATCTGGCCAGCCCAGCGCAGCGGAAATCATGGTTGAAAGACGAACGCGCCGGTGTCCGGCTCGCAATGCTGTTGGGCCTCTTTCACGAAGATGCAATCAGCGGCGAAGAAGCGATTCCGCTTCGCAGCGATGCTGATCCGCGCGTCGCCCGTCTGACGAACGACTGGCTGGCAAAGACAGGTAAAGCCGAACCGCTGGTGCAGTTCGATCCACCACCAGGCGAGTATGCCGGGCCAGTCAATGTCAGCGTTAAGACGCCCGTCAGAGGCGTTTTCCTGACGTTCACGCTTGATGGTTCGCTGCCAACGTACACTTCTCCACGGGTGGGCGGGCCTATTCGCCTTACTCGCAAAGCGACATTGCGTGTGGCGGTCAATCGCGGCAACACAGGCGGGAGCCAGTTTGCATCCGCGGCGTACGATATCCGCCTCGTGCAGCCGTACCGGCACCGCGCCTTCGTCAACAATGCAAAGACTCCCAGCGGTCTGAAATACGATTTTGACTGGACGGGACTCGCTGTGGGAAAACCGTATTACACGGATCGCACCTATTCCATCTCTCACGTGCCCCGGCGTCTGGCCGGTCTGCCGTTTCTACGAACTGCGAACAACGACGACCGTTCAGCAGGAAACGCCTGGCTATCGATGGATTCTTCCGAAGCCTGTGACTTGATCGTCGGCGTCGATGTCCGCGTCAACGCGCCGCTTGGGTGGATGAAAACCGGACAGGCAGGTGGTTTCCAGGATACCGAACTCACATTGAAGGCCTCCGATGCGGACTTCCGGCTGTATCGCAAGAGCTTTCCCGCCGGACGTATTGTGCTGGGAGGCAATACGAACAACCCCGCCACTGCGTCGGCCCGCGGCAACTACATCGTGATCTTCGATCGTAAGATCTTGCAGCCTGATGTTGGCGAGAGGGCTGCAACGATGGAGCAGGTGATGAAGAAAATGGCGACCGCCGATGCGCAGCGCGGCCGCGAACTGTTTCTGCACCCACGGGGAGCGGGCTGTGTGAAGTGTCATCGCATGGAAGGGCTGGGCGGTGTGCTGGGGCCGGACCTTGCCGACATAGGTGCACGCGCGAAGTCGCCAGAGGTGCTGATTGAGTCGATCCTGGAACCGAGCAAGGTCATCACGGAAGGGTTTGCGCAGCAGCAGGTGGTGACGACGGAGGGCGAGATCTATTCCGGCGCCGTCATCGAAGAAACCGGTCGTTCTATCAAGCTGGTTAGCAGTGAAGCGGTGGTCACCGTCATTGATAAGAAGGACATCGAAGATCGCATCGGTTCAAAACTTTCGCCTATGCCGGCGGGCTTCGCAAAGATGATGTCCTCGCAACAGATTGCCGACATTGCCGCCTGGCTGCTCACGCAGAAAGTCGTGGGCGACCGCGCAGGATTCTCGTTCCGTGATCAGAATGACAAGATAGACATTCACCTGGGAGATCAGCGGATCGCCACCTATCTAAAACGTCACGGTCAGCTCTCCCGCCGGGCACTGGTGAACGTAATGACGCCCGCCGGCATCCAGGTCACCCGCAACTTCCCGCCGCGCAAGCCGGAAGATATTGATCCCGGATACGGTGCAGAGAATGGCATCATTCACCCGGTCATGCACCCCGGCATCTGGATCAGCTTTGGCGATATTGACGGCCACGACTACTGGCGGTTGCAAGCGAAAGCGAAATTCGACGGATTCATCGAGCCGCCCGCCGGCGATAAAACGTCGGGATCGTTCGCCGTGCGTAACCGTTTGATGAGCGAGGACGGCAAGCTGGTGATATGTCACGAGATCACGCGTTATACGTTCAGGAAGGCGCCTGCCGGATGGCTGCTTCAAATCGAAGCGGAGTACAAATCGACGGAGCGGGATTTTTACTTCGGCGATCAGGAGGAATCTGGACTAGCCTTGCGCGTCGCTTCACCCCTCCGCGTCCAGGGTGGCAACGGCATGATTGTCAACGACCGTGGTGAACGCAACGGCGCACAGATCTGGGGGAAGGCTGCAAAGTGGTTCGACTACTCGGGGCGGATCGGAGGCCGTCGCGCTGGCGTGCTGGTAGCGCCGAGCCCGCAAAATCCTCGCCCAAGCTGGCTGCACGCCCGGGACTACGGCGTCGTGGTCTGCAACCCGTTCCCTAAGCAGCCTCAAGAACGCCGCGAGCCGTATGTGAAAACCTGGGTGCGTCGTGGCGCCTCTTTCCGTCTCTCTTATGCAATGCTGATTTACGATACTCCGGTTGATAAGCCGCTGGACCGCGCCGCGGCAGCCGGTCAGTTGCTCAAGTCTTTCGACTAAGATTGCACGACTCGGGCGTCTCAGCTTCGAGTTTTTTTCTTCGGACGGTTGACGTCCGGCGCAGAGCGTGTAGAAATGGGTGAAATTGAGAATCGTTCTCAATAGCTGTTCTGCAAGCCAGCATTCTCCGCCAGCCAGCAGGTCATGCGCCGCAAACCAATGCGGCGTTGCCATTCCGGCTTTGTTCTTGCGGGAGAAAACTTGATGCCAGACTCGCGCCGCTGTGGATTCAACCCAGTTGAACTGCTGCTTGTGATGGCGGTGATTGGCATCCTTCTCGTTTGTTTCACCCATGCGGGAGGTGAAGACGATTGCCTTCCAGGAAGCGGCCGGAGCATGCAGCGATTTTCCAGTAACAGCAACTTTCCATAACTCACTGATGATGCAACTCGCTTCAATTCACCGGTTTCACACCGTCCTACTTGGGGCCGGTCTGGCATTTTGTCTTCTACTGGGCGCCGGTTGTGGCGGAAGCAGCCGTCCGGCGCCAGGCCCGGTTGGTCCGCTTCCGCCCTTGTCCGTTGAAGAATGGAAGACGCTGCCCGTCGAAGAAAAGTACGACGAAGCCACTTTTGACCGCCTGCGTGAAGAAGACCCCAAGCTCAAGAAACAGCGCGAGTGGGATAAGTTCATGAGGTCCGTCATTATCCCCGAACGCAACAAAGATATTCCCCGCGGCTAGCAAGCTGTGTTCTTCCTACCCCACCAGAGCATGCCCAATCCCATGAATAGCACACTAACCAGATTCAGCCGCGTTTTCGCGCTGTTGCCAGCCGCCGTTCTGCTGCTTGCATCCACGCAGGTGCAAGCCCACTTCCCGTGGCTGGCGATGTCCAGTGACGGGAAGGCCGAATACTTCTTTGGCGAAGATCCTTCGGACCGTGACTACCATCTCCCGGATACGATCGCCAGCACCAAAGTGTGGGAGTTTACTGCGGAAGGCGGCAAGCCTCTGGCGATGCAGGAGAGCGATCAGAAGGGCTATTCAGGCCTGCTTTCAAAGTCACCAGCCAAGGCGGACGCGTTGTATGCACAGACAACGTATGGTGTTTATCGTGGCTCCCGGTTGAATTACTACACGCTGCATTATGGCGGTAAGCTGTCGCGGAACTTGAAGAAGCATCAGAAGAAGTTCGCCAGTCTTCCGCTCGATCTTGTCGCACACATTGTGCAGAACAAAGAAGGGGTCACCGTCCACCTGATGTGGAAAGGTAAGCCGCTTGCTGACACAAGCGTGTCACTGTACTCCGCCAAGGGCGAGAAACAGTCTTCGGTAAAGACCGGTAAGCAGGGACAGGCGAGTTTTACCGTGGGTGAGTTGACGCCTGGGCTGAATGGCATCATCGCTGGCTTCACTGATAAAGAGGAGAAGGGAAAGTTTGAAGGAGCGGCGTATGAAGGCGCTTCGCATTATCTGACGACCACGTTCGTCCACAAAATTAAGGCGCGTCCGAAGTCGACGACGAAGGGCGATAGCAAGAAGCCAGAAGAGTCTGCGGCAGCCAAAGCCAAAGTTCCTGTTTCGAAGGATTCCGTCTCACAGGATGTAGCGCAGCTGCACAAGCCGTTGCCCTCACCGCTGACCAGCTTTGGCGCCGCGGTTGTTAAGGATTATTTGTACGTCTTTAGCGGGCATGATGGATCGGCGCATGGCTTTGGGCTGGACGGTCTTTCCAATCATTTCCGTCGCATCCGCTTTGACGATCCAGATGCAGAATGGGAAGACCTGGCAATGCACGAGGGCGCCCAGAGCACCGCCCTGGTAACGGATGGCACGCATCTATATCGCATTGGCGGACTCACGTTTCTGAATAAGTCGGGCGAAGAAACCAATTTTAAGTCCACCACACACTTTGCCCGCTACGACATCGCCAAGAATAAGTGGGAAGAACTGGCGCCGTTGCCAGAGCCCCGTTCGTCGCTGGACGCTGCCATTCTGGGACGCATGATTTATGTTGGCGGCGGCTGGAATCTGCAGGGTGCTTCGTCGCGTTCCGCCCCGTGGCACGAAACGATCGTGCGATTCAACTTGGATAAGCCCGAAGACGGTTGGCAGGTTCTGCCGGGTCCTGGATACGTGACCCGCGCAGTTTCGATGGCGGCGTACGATGGAAAAATTTATCTGATTGGCGGCATTCAGCAGCGGGGAATTACCCGTAAGGTGTCTGTCTTTGATCCAAAATCCGGCGAATGGTCAGAAGGTCCTGAACTCCTACCCGATAGCCGTTCCGCCGGATTTGCTACAAGCTCGTTCGCCACGGGCGGGCGTCTGTACGTTACGGGCGGTTCCGGCGTGCTGTATCGTCTGGGCGCTAAGGGAAAGCAGTGGGAGCATGCGGGCCGGCTGATGTTCCCGCGGATGTTCCTGCGGATGTTGCCCGTAGGCGAGAACCGCCTCATCGCGCTCGGCGGAACGTCATCGCCCGGCGGCCGGAACGCGGCGGTGGAGTCGTTCCGTGTTGATGGCAAGCCGCAGCCGAAAGTTGTCAGCTGGAGTGTGAAGTTCGCAGGCCGCGCGAAGCACAGTCAGACGCTGGTGCTCGATGGCTCGAAGCTGTTCGCATTCGGTGGCAACGCCAGCAGCGCGCCGCATGATTTCTCGAAAGAGGCTTTCGTCAAGCAGGCATTCGTGTTCGACATTCCTGGTCAGAAGGTTGAGAAGCTACCTGACCTGCCCCGCGCGATGCAAAGCGGCGCTGGCGTGGCACTGCGTCAGACAAGCGAGCACAAAAAGCTGGCTGTAGCCGGTGGGCTCGGCTTTGGTGATAAGGGGCTGACGTCGCTGAATGAGATCTTCACGTTAGATCCGCAAAGCGGGACCTGGGACACTGCCTCTGTGAAACTTCCTGCTGAGCGTGGCATGCACAACGCTGTGTACCATCAGAACGCCGTGTGGATTTTCGGCGGCAGCGGTGTCAAAGGCGGTGGCCTTGCAACCGATGTGCTGCACTGGTGGGGTGACTCTAGCGATGTCACACCGTTGCCTGGCGTCAAGCTGCCGGTGCCTAGGCGTTCAGCCGCTGGCGCCGTCGCCGATGGAAAATACTACGTGATCGGCGGCCTGGGAGAAGGCACGGGAATTGTCGCAGACGTAGATGTTTTTGATTTTGAAACGCGTGAGTGGACCAAAGCCAGCAGCCCCTCGATGCCACGCGTCTTCCCAAGCGTGGCGACAACCGGCGACACGATTTATCTGGCGGGTGGATTCGGGCGGAAAGATGGTCACTTCGCCGCAGCGGATACGGTGGAAGCACTGGATCTCAAAACCGGCAAGTGGCGCACCATCGGGAAAGTGCCCGGCGTTACCGCTTCGATGCAGGTGATGAACTACGGTGGCCGCCTGCTGTTCTACGGTATCGACCGGGAGGAAGACGGCGTCGCCCGGTTCGTACTCTTTGATCCAGAACCAGCCAAGGCCCCGGAGAAAGCCGAAACCTTGAATTTCAGCGGGCGAAGCCAGCGTCCTGATTCGTCGGGAAGCGTCATGGCGCTTATCCGTCGCGACACCGACAAGGACGGGCAGCTTAGTGCGAAGGAACTGGGCGCGAAACTGTCGGCGCTGATAAGGGAGGGCGACACCGATAAGAACGGCTTGCTCTCGTACAAAGAGATTCGCGTCGTGGTTGAATCGAAGCAGGACGAGGACTAGATAGTGACATAAATATGTCACAAAAGGAGTGGCTTCGTTCCCGCTGCGAAGTCGCTGAGACAAATTACCTGATTAAAGACGTATTGGACGACATCCATGTTGACCCGATTTTTTACGCCAGCCGTGTTGCTTGTCGTGCTGGCGTCACCGGCATTTTCCGGCGAGCACCGTTTTCACCGTCCCAGCGTGCTGGGTGCGCCCTTTGAATTAACGGTAAACGCCGAAAGCCGGAGTGTGGCCGCGAAGGCTGAAGAGGCGGCCCTGGCGGAAATCGACCGGCTTAGCGCCATCTTCAGCCGGCATGATGACAATAGCGAATTGATGCGTTGGCAGAGTGCACCGGCGGGGCAAGCGAAAGCTCCATCTCGCGAGCTTACCCGTGTTTTGCGGCGTTCAGAATTCTGGCGGACCGCAACCCGTGGTGCCTTCGACATTCGCTCAGCCGCTTTTTCCGGGATGTGGGAAAAAGCCGCCCGCGAACAGAAACTGCCCGGTGCTGCGGACCGGCAGCAGGTTCTCGCAAAGCTACAAGCTGCACCCATCGAGTGGAAAGGGGAGACAGCTTTGGCGGGTGAGCTGCCGCTCTCGCTCGACGCGCTGGCGAAGGGGGCGATTATCGACGCCGCATTGAAGGTGGCGACGGCTGTCCCAGGCGTGAACGGATGCATTGTCAATATCGGCGGCGATCTGCGGGCCTCGGAATCTGGGGTGCGGATTGCCATTGCTAATGCGTTCGATCCCGCGGGTAAACCGCTCGACGTATTCACTACCAAAGGTCCCTGTGCGGTTGCAGCCAGCGGCGGCTATCATCGCTTCCACCTGATCAAAGGCCGCAAATATTCGCACATTATTGATCCTCGCACGGGCATGCCTGCCAGCGGCATTGCCGGCGCCACGGTAATAGCCAGAACTGCCGAAGACGCAGACGCGCTGGCAACGGCTTCGTGCGTTATGTCACCGGCCGCGACGCTGGAACTTGTCAATCGTCTGCCCGGCGTGGAGTGCATCCTGCAAACGTCCACGGGCGATGTGGTGACCTCGAATGGTTGGCCCGGTTCCCGCAAAACCGCGCAGTTTGTGGCCGCAAACGCGGAAGAGGCGGACGGTTTCCGCGTCGCATTCACGTTGAAGAAATCCTCACGTGGGCGTTACCGGCGCCCGTACGTGGCTGTTTGGCTTGAAGACACGGACCGCTTTCCTGTCCGTACCGGGTTGTTGTGGCTTCAGGTGGAACAGCCTGGCCCTCGCTGGCACCGCGATCTTACCCGCTGGTACCGTGGCGAGAGGACACGCAAGCTTGTCGAGAAGAAAAGCATGATCGATACGATGGCCACCGCCACGCGCGGTCCGGGTGAATACACGGCTGCGTTTGCTGCCACAAACAACAACGGTAAGCCGCTACCTGATGGAACCTACACGTTGTGCATCGAAGTCGCCCGCGAACATGGCACCTATCAGATCATCCGCGAGACATTCGATTTCAAGAAAGATAAGAGTATCGAAACCAAGTCGCTGAAAGGAAACGTCGAACTCGGTGGCGTTAGCTTTGAGTACAAATCTGGAAACGCAGTTGAATGAGCCGCAGTACGAAGAAATGGCTATATGGACAGTCGGCGGCATGGATGCGCTGGCTGCACATTTATCTTTCGATGTTCAGCTTTGCGGCAATGATGTTCTTCTCGGTGACCGGAATTACGTTGAATCATCCGGACTGGTTCACCAATGGGGAGCCGCTGTCAACGGATATCAGCGGCGCTGTCCCTGAGGAATGGTGCACTCCAGAGGTTGATAAGCTTCAAATCGCTGAAACGCTGCGGATGGAGCATCGCCTGCGGGGACGGGTTTCCGAAGTCGAAATTGACGACTACGAGTGCATGATCGTGTTCAAAGGCCCCGGCTATTCAGCGGATATCTTTGTCGATCGGAGCAGCGGCAAATACGACGGGGTCATTAATGCAAGCGGCTTTATCGCAATCGTGAACGACCTGCATAAGGGCCGCGATTCTGGTGAGGCCTGGTCGTGGATTATCGATCTGTCAGCTTTGCTCGGCGTGATTGTCTCGCTGACGGGTTTCGGTTTGCTGCTGTATTTGCGCCGCAGAAAAAGAGCTGGTCTGCTGACGTCTCTTGCCGGAGCGCTGCTGATGGTGGCGATCTGGTTTCTGTTCGCACATTAGCGCGCAGATTTGGAGACGCGGATTACTGAAACCTGCGTAAGTTTCCGTCGTGACAACAAAAAGGGTAAGGACGGTGAATGACCAGAATAGATCTACCGGAAAACCCGGGCAGAATGCTGACACAAACGCCCACCCAAGCGGCGGCGATGGGCCGCCCGTCTGGAAATC
Organism: Pirellulaceae bacterium; assembly: GCA_965233625.1. Taxonomy (GTDB): domain Bacteria; phylum Planctomycetota; class Planctomycetia; order Pirellulales; family Pirellulaceae. Next base: position 2,253,070 of record OZ247499.1, on the reverse strand, counting down.
GGAAGAGCTTCTGCAAGGAGTTGGGGAAGCGCTGATTGAGCATCACGGTAAAGTCTACCGGCTGCGTTTAACCAGGCAGGGGAAGCTTATTCTGTGCAAATAGACGCCATCGACCTGGCGATCGAGTGCACGCATTCAAAGTTGTCCGGACAGGCAATCGTACGGTTGTGACTAGATGCTATCTGGCGGCTTCTTTGTCATTAGCTGCATCTAACAGTTCTTGCGAACTGAAAGTGATTGCTCTGACCGTCCGCTTGCCGCCGGACGATGTTTCGATGGTGAAGGTCCGCGCGGGTAGATTAAAGTCGCCGACGCGTTTCCAGCCGAAGAAATTACTGCGGTTAGAGAGAAGGTCGCCCGTTGCAGGATCGCGATAGGTCACGCTGGTTGTCCGCGGAAGATATTTGCCTTTGTGCGTTTGCAGGTGCTCCAGGTTCGAAATCTCAAACCAGCTGGAATCTGACTTGCGGATCACTTCGCGGATCAGCCCGTCTTTGATCCGGAATGTCCCTGCACCGCTGTTCTCTTTTACGAGTCGCCCGGACACATGCCCAGGTTTGTGATCCGCAAAAGATACGTCGTAGTCGCGGGCGGGCGACGGCTTGCGATGGCCGATGACGGATCGCAGCTTTGCAACAACCCATGCCTGCTTCGCCTTTTCGTCGATCATAAGTTCATATTTGAAGTCCGGCGTTACGCGAATGCGGCCGCGATAAGAAACATCGCCTTCTGAAATTGCAATGTCCGCAGTGAAACCAGGGAAACCGTTCCAGACGGCCCGTGTCTCGTGCGCCGCCCTACGCATTGCAGCTGCATCGTTGCCAGGTCCTGGTTCAGCTTGGAGAACGCCGCAGCTTAGCCACAGGGTAATGATTAGGGTCGTCTTAAGGTAGCTTCTCATCGTTAGCAATTCCTGCACATCATGACGGACAGTAGCGATTCGCTATCGAAGAAAAGACGCACGCAGTGAAGTGCTGCCGGTTGTCTGATCCAGCGATAGGGTGTGAGTAGGATAACGATGTTCAGGCCGTAGCCGCAATGATCACCCCCTGTGAAACTGGCTCGTTGCACGACGCTCGAATTTCCGGTCAGAAATCTGGAAAAGATTTGCTTTGGCCCGTTGACACTAAATGCATATCGCTTAGCATAGGGTCACTCTGTTAGTGAGATTGAATCTCAGTTAAGCCAGCGAGCCTCCTTGGCCAGCCAGCCATCCCCTGTATCCATGTCGCCTAAGTTGCGGCAGCCCGGGATGCTTGCTGGTTGCATAACCATAGCAGTCCACAGGTGTCCGGGCCTTTCCTACCTCTGGAGGACGCTATGTCTACGACTTCACGTCGTGCCTTCACGCTTGTGGAGCTTCTTGTTGTTATCGCCATCATTGGCGTACTGGTCGCCCTTTTGTTGCCTGCTGTACAAGCCGCCCGCGAGGCTGCCCGGCGGATGTCGTGTACCAACAATATGAAGCAGGTCGCCCTGGCGACGCATAATTATCACGACACCTTTAAGACGATGCCTTTCGCAGCACGTGACCGCATGGACGGTGACGATGCTGACACGTGGAACACTGGCCACATCCTGATCATGCCCTTTCTGGAGAACGATGCGATGGCCAGTCGCTGGATGCCGGATGAGGCTCGCAACAGTACAGCCGATCCGGACGGCGACGGCTGGACCAACGCGCTGCTGCAGCAGATCGAGATTACTTCGTACACCTGCCCTTCGATGACTCCCCCGTCTGGCCCGCTTGGAACTGGGGGTGGAGCTGAAAACCGTGGCCCGTGCAGCTACCTCTGGAGCGCCGGCGCCGAAGACACGTCGCTGCTGCACTACGCCGCGTACTACGGCGATCCAGAGCCTGCCTACAGTGGCGCCGTCATACCAATCAAGACATACGGAACCCCTGGTCCTAATCACCGTAAGCCAACCCGGCTGGCCGATATCACCGACGGTACCTCCAACACCTTTCTGCTAGGTGAAACCGACTTCACTCCAAGCGGTGTCCCATCAACCACCTACGGTGGTGTCTGGGCCTTTGGCTACATCGGCTATTCATGGGGAACCACGTACCATCCGTTCAACAAGCATGACTGGACATCGACGGCTTACGGCGCGTTCCGCAGCCAGCATCCTGGTGGCGGCAACTTCGCCATGTGCGATGGTTCGGTCAGCTTCGTTGCGGAAACCATCGACAACAACATCTACCGTGCCGTATCCACCCGTGCCGGCGGTGAAGTTGCAACGCTTCCGTAACGACAGCTAAGGCCCACAGGACCAGCCCTTGGCGATCTTCGCTAGCGGGTAATCACTACAGAGCCGCGGCCGGCATGCTACATACCGTGCCGCGGCTCTTTCTTTGGATGGCAGTGGATGAAGCCAGACGCCTTTGTAAGCCAAATGCGTTTTCCATTTTTTGAAAGAACATCAGTTTATGTTTGATGCTGGGCCGGAGTACCTGAATGCGCTGCAACTGCACATTCAGGGATTGGTCATCCCCGCTCTAGAAATGCTTGAGATGCGTCTGGGTGAAGACGCCCGCGATCCTTGGTGCTTGCAGCTCAAGGGGGTCATCCTGGCGGAACTGGGAGAAATCGAAGGCAGCATGTCGGCCATTGAACAGGCCGGCGTTATTCAGCCGCTGACGATTGAATCGAAGCTGGTTCTGGCGGAATGTTACCTTGCAAGCGGGAAAACGGTTGCTGCCAGGGGGATGTATTACAAGCTATCCACGATTTCTGAATTTCCCTTTGAATTTCTCTCCAGACTGGCAACGGGACTTGGCAGGACAGGCTCTATCCCTATCGCAATTGATGTCTGCAAACGTGCCTTTGAACTGGACCCCGGTTGCCATCACGCCAGGTATGGCGTCGCCTATTACATGGCCAAAGCGGATTATCCGCCGGAGTTGATCTATCCGATCATCCGCGGCGTTATCGATTTAGCCCCTGAGATTTTCCACTACCGCATGGCTGCCGCCACGATCCTGGGCAGAATGGGCCGGGAAGATCACGCATACCTGACGGTGGCCGATGCATCTTCCATCGAAATCTGCACCGTTGATTGCAAGTGCTGCCTGAGAAAACTAAGCCGTCTGTACCATAACGCAGGCGACTCTCACCGCCATAGATTTTGTCAGGACCGCCTCAAGGCGGCATCATCCAGTTGCGACGATGCCTGCTGAAAACGGCGCGGGCGCTGAATCAATTGGGGGAATTCTAATCAACGGCGAACGCCTTTCGCATCCGGCGGTAGGCGAGGCCAACCTCGGCGCCAAGTTGTTTGGCTTCTTCTACCTCTTTGTCTTCCACTTCGTGTTCCAGCAGTTCAAGCTTTTCGCGTAGCACACGGGCCTTCGCGCGGCGGTAGGGGGTCATTTCTTCGCCACGCAGGTACATGCTGACTTGAAGCTTGCGGGTCCAGTCATCGTAGATAGGAATCCAGTACATCGCCTCATCCCAGTCCTTTGAGAGACTGGCGGATTCAACCGTCGTGTTGATGAGCCGCATTTCCTCGAAGATTTCCGATGGAGGCGGGTAATAGACGTAACAGCCCAGGACGCTGAGCACGATCATGCCCACCAGCGATATGCCACCCAGCACTGGCGCCGGCAGACTTACGTCAAGTTTTGGCTTCGCATCCGCCTTTTGTTCAAGCCATTTTTCGGTCTTCTGTTGACGGTCCCAGATGAACAGAGCCAAGCCGACGGCGAGCAGCACCGCTGCTGACCCCATTCCTACGATCTCATGCGGGGCAATCTTCTCAATCAGAATCGTCCAGGCTTGCACGGTTGCGGAGCTACTGGTGCGAAATGACGGCGCACAGTACCCGTCGAAGGCGTGCGTATGTCCAGCGGGTTCGACCCCTTGCGGATAGAGCGGTCCGTCAACGCCGTAGGCAAGACCGATGACGATGGCCACCAGCATGGCGAACCAGACGGCCGAACGTGGCGCCCCATAAACGCGGACCATCCACACGACTAGGCCCACATTGGCGCCAGCGCCGAGGGTCAGCAGTGCGAAGGCGGCGCCGACGGAGTTGCCGTGCTGAAACATCGACGCGAGCTGCACCATGGCGGTCATGGGCGTCGCATACACGGGAATCGCAATCCCGGTCATAAACAGCGGCGCCCACGGATCGTCGGGCTCCGCGGAGCTTTGTAGATAACCAGGGGGCAGGATCAGACTCAGCAGCGCCACACCGGCTAGACCTGCCAGGATGTAAAGCGAAGTGCGTCCACACAATTCCCGTGCGGCGAACACGGCCACAGAAAGCATGCGTTTCGCGCCCAGCGCGACCACTGGCGGCTCTGGCTCGGGTGCGGCCGTGCCAGGAAATATCCAGTCCCATCCGATGCCCATCACCGTCACGATTAGCAGTGAGCAGAAGCTGAAGGTGAGGATAACTACCGGGTCGGAAAGCGTGAGTCCATAGAGCACCGAAATGGGATTGAAAAGCGGCGCCGTTAAGCCAAACGCCAGGATCGCCCCGCCCGATACGCCCGCCCGCCGCATTTCTCGAACGACAGGGATGACCCCCAGCGAACAGACAGGCAGCAGCATGCCAATCAGCCAGGCCTGTGGCAGCGAACGCCAGGTGTTATCGCCAAACAACCGCCGCGTGCCCGCATGGCCCAGTAGCCGGCGGAAGATGCCACTGACGAATAGACCTATCAGGATAGTAGGGGCTGCCTGAACCAGCGCCTGCATGAATCTGAGTAACGCCCCTGCGATTGCGCTTTCCATCTAGTTTTATTCCCGGTTTCTAGTTGATGAGTATGAGTTGAGAAGAGTGGCGAACGCGTGATTACGCTTCCGGCTCTGTGCCGGGCTGTGTTTCTGATCCGGCTGGATGTGGCGTGTCTTCGGGCGGAAGCAGTTGGCTTGTCTGCTCAAGCACTTTCAGTTGCTGCTGAACTGCTTCTGATTCTTTCATGTAGATGCTGCGTCGTTCTTCGCCATCGTGCATCGAGGCGTGGGAGACGATCTTCTCCAACTGGATAGAAGCGGCATGCACTTTGTTCCACGGAGCTTCTTCGAGATCCGTGTCGGCGGCGAGTTCTGGAAGCCACCGCACCAGGTCCGCCATCTCTTCAAGCGGATCAAGCAGCGAATGCTCTTCATGGCCCTCTTCTGCATGCGGATCGACGCGCGACGATTTCACTTCGCGTTGCTTCAAAGGCCCCGCAAGAATCTCTTCATGAACCTGCTGCATCCGCACGACCGCAGCCTGGAAGTTAACCGGCTGATGCGGCGGGAAGTGATGCTCCGGTTCTTCCGTCTCGCCGGGTGAACAACCAGCGACAAGCAGCAGCAGACATGAGATCGCAGCCGCCCGCATCGTACGCTGGGGAACGCTCCTGCGAAGTGACTTTGCGCCGGAGAATTGGGTCATTTTCAGTTTCCGTATTGGTAAAGGTGATTCATTTTCCGTACGCGGTGTTCTGATCCCTGAACTCCCGGACACAACTCATGTAAGAATCTTCGAGATGAGACTTTAGGATCATTGACTCGCGTAGTTTCCCTGCTTCAAGAAAATCTTCGAGCGTGTTGATGCTGTAAAGCACTTCGTCCACACTCTTCTGTTGCTGCGGAGTAAGATCGCCAAAGCGGATCTTGACACTAGCCGGAAGCTTCTCCGCCCGCCCGCGTAACTGCCTCAGCCGGCGTAGTGCTTCGCGACTGTCTTCTTCCCGCAGCGCGTCGTAGAGATTGACGCGGATATTGGCCATGTCGCCAAACAGATCACCGGTAGGAGGATAATAGATGTACAGTCCGACCACTGCCGCGATCAGCACGGCAGACGCCGTCGCAATGTAGAGCTGAAAAGGAGAGAGGGCAGGATCCCACTTCCTGGTGGAGACCGTTTCCTTCTTATCTGATTTCACGAGATGGCCGACACTCCGCCACGAGGGGACCATCCGTAGCATTAGCCCGGCGCCCGCCATAAGAATCAACAGCACAATTCCGGCAAGCCGGTCAGGTGTCAGTTCCTCATAAACCGTCAAGGCAAGCCACTCGATGGTTGACCCGGTGGAGTTTACCGACGAGAGCCGGGTGAACGGGTCAAAAGCATGTGTGTGGTCTGTCTGGTCAGCAGCACCGCTGATGATCGTGCGATCCGCCGTCAGCCCGATCACCAGGGTCGAACCTATCAGCAGCAGCACGAATAGCCCGAGTGCTTTCAAACCGTAATCGCGACGGACCCAGTTCGCTACGCCCACGTTCGCCCCGGCGCCGAGCACGATGAGCGAAAACGCCGCCCCCAGTGAATAGCCATCGTTGACGATATGACCGAAGTGCATCATCACCTCGGTGGGCGTGACATACACGGGAATTGCAATCACGCCCATGATGACCGGCGCCAATGGATTGTCGCGCGTCAGCCCGGTCTGCAGTGCGCCATGCGGGAGAAACGCACCTAGAAAACCAACAGCCAGAACCGCAAGACCGTAGTCAATGATGGCAGGGCCGGTCAGCGTGGTTGCAGCGGTGTGTGCGGCCACCTTCAAGCGGTCAACGCTTTCGACTGGTGCACGTTCTAACTGCTGAGGATCCTTATCCTGGCGACTGGCGATCAGACGGTTCCAGATGGCCCCAGTGCCAACAGAAACAAGGAAGGTGCCTGCGGCGAAGTAAAGGAGCATTACCGGTTCGATATGGCTTAGCCCGTAAATAACTGATACTGGGTTCAACACGGGAGCCACAAGCACGAAACTCAGAACGGTGCCACTTGGCACGCCGGCGCGCCGCAGTTCTCTTGCCATCGGAATGGCGCCTAATGAACAGACGGGCAACAGCACGCCCAACGCCCACGCACGCAACGGTCCGGACCAGTGACCAACTCCAAGCAAGCTTCGCATGCGTTGCGCGCCGACCATGCCGCGTAAAGCACCAGCGGCGAAAACACCAGCTACCAGGAATGACGCTGCCGCCACAATGGCCTGCGTCATACGCAGAATAGCGCTCCAGACTGTTGTATGAAGATCCGCAAAGACGCCCTCATACCCTGGACTACCGGCATCCGCCAACAAGTGAAAAAGGATGTTCACAAAGCAGGCTTCCTTCCTGGCGATTCCGCGGCTACCGGTCTTTCTTCAACAGCGTCATCCTCTGTTTCTGCAACAAACGTGTCGAAACTAAAGCTACGCCGCTGGCCGCCAAGTAATATCCTGGGAACAACAACCGATAGGGTTCCGCGGTCCTGAAGCAGTTCGGGCACGCTGGCAACAAACTTTGCCGATGGCGCCTTGCCCTGCTGCTTGAAGACGGCGGGATATGCGCTGGACGATACAGTTTTACGCGAGGCAGCGTAGGCGGGTATTTCTGTTTCATCGACCGCGAACTCAATCCCCCTGCCGGTTTCATTCTTTGTCAGCAGGTAGATGGTGATTTCCTGATCGACGACTGGCATCACTTCTGCGAAAAAGTGTTGTTCGCCGCTTGCATGATGCGTGTGCCCGATAGACGTTAAGCGGCCACCATGAAGTGCGTTTACTTCCTCATTTTCATGATCGTGCGAATGAGCGTGGCCGCTGCTGTGACCGTGCTGGTGGGAATTGCTGAGGCCTGCTGAATCGCCACAGCCAGCAACCGGAATCAGCAAGATGGCAAAGGCAACAGGCTTTGCGAACAGCCTGGTCCATTGAAGGAGTTTTGACATTGGCGATAAACTCACAATCCACCGCTTGAAGGTTGTGTGGAGTGACGCCTCATCGGCGCGACCAGTGCACTTTACGTCAGCTGAAAACAGGCACATCCACTGAACGGAGAATGTCTTCAATCACACTGCCAGCGTCATCAAACTCGCCGGCAAGGCGTACTTCGAGAACGGGAACGGCGACCTGTTGAATGTCATCCGGCGTGACAAAATTTCGTTGATGCAGAAACGCACGCGCCTGGGCGACCCGTAGCCAGGTAATCAAACCGCGCGGACTGAGGCCGAGTGCAATTTCGCGATGCTCGCGTGTCGCCCGGCCCAGGTCCACAAGATACGCCTTCACCTTTTCGGCGGATTCAATTTCCGCGACTTGCTGTTGTAGATCACCCAGTTGCGAGGGCGTAACGACGGGTTCTGTAAGGTGCTGCTCGCGGTCGATCACACCAGTGTTAACCGTCAGCAGTTCTAGTTCGCTGTCCCTATCCGGGTAGCCGATCCGTAGTTTCATGGCAAAGCGGTCGAGTTGCGCCTCGGGCAATGGATAGGCGCCGTGGCTTTCGACCGGGTTTTGCGTGGCAATAACAAAGAAACTGCGGCTTAGTGGATGCGTCTGGCTGTCGATGGTGACCTGTCGTTCCGCCATAGCTTCAAACAGCGCGCTTTGCGACCGCGGTGTCGCGCGGTTGATTTCGTCTGCCAGCAGTACATCGGAGAAGACAGGGCCGCGGCGGAACTCGAACTCCCGCGTCTTCTGATCAAACATATTGAATCCGGTGATGTCGGCCGGCAGCAGGTCCGGCGTGCACTGCACCCGCGCGAAATTCCCGCCGACGGCATGGGCAAGCGTCTTGGCAAGGGTCGTTTTCCCCAGGCCTGGCAGGTCATCGAACAGCAGATGACCCCGCGCCAGCAGGCACGCGAGCACCATTTCCACGATCTCTTCTTTACCGATCAATGCCTGATTCAAAGCAACGCGGAGCTGCTCAACGAAGTCCCGGCTGTCAACACTTTGCGGAGGGGATGTCTGCTGGCTGGTCATAGTTGTCATACGGGCTTTCATGCGGGAAGCGGACGACGCGTCATTCGTGGTCCGGCCTGCTCAAAACAGGCAACACTGATATGCCGCGCGACGGCGCTGCATATCTGATTGATTTCTGGAGAAGGAGCATCATCAGCCCCACTGGCGTTATGCGGTGAATACAAAGAGCGTTCGGCGTGCTGCAGCAATTCATGCAGGCAATGCGAACCATCGGCCGACAGAACCGGTGCGAGTGAGCCGTACCAGGTGTGTAGCGCATCGGTGCGGCGCCGGGCGTTGCCAGCCAGCCAGCCCCGCCACTCAAGCAGTCGCAGTGTCCACAACACGCGACGGCGGGAGCTGCCACAACCTGCGAGATAAAAGACGGCAGCGAAAACCGCATCCAGGCATCGCTTACGCGTCACCCACAGCAGGACCGTGGCTGCCGCGCCGAGTAAAAGCCAGAACGCGTTGTGGTAGGCCCAACGGCACAGTTCCCAGCCGAGCAGAGCGGCTTGCTGGCTCCACGAAAGATACTCGCGTGGTGGTTCGTAGCCGGGCGTTGGTTCGACGGTCAGCCAGGCGCCGGACGCGCGTACTTCGACCCAGACGTGTGCATCTTCAGCCAGAACGGTGGTCTGACCGGCACGGTGATCAAACCGCTCGGTGCGTGCGTAAAAGCCGCCGGTTAGCCGCGTCTGATAACCTAGTTCCCGGATCATGACGGCGGCTGTAGTGGCGAATAGATAACCGGGACCACGACGCGCCGTTAGAAAATGAGTGACAACATCGTGACAGTCCGCCGGAGCATGCGTCTGCGGATCAACCGTGAAATCTTCGCGTAGCCGGGCGACGACCGCTTCTACCTGCCGCCAGCCTGGCGCAATGCCCCGTGTCCATTCTTCCAGCCGCCGGCGGGCAAGGTGATCTTCTGCAAGGCGTTCGGTGGGCCAATCTGGTAGATGAGTTGACGAATCCCGTAGCTGCTGCAACTGAACGCCCTGCGAACGCACCCGTATCACGGTGAGTTGCGGAATGCTCTTGCGAACCGGCATGTAAACGGTTCCGTCTTCAGCCCACCCGTAGAAGTCTTCCTTGTCAACGCGGTCAATATGGACGGCGGAAAGCTGCGGCGGAGAAGGTATGCGGTTTGTCTTCAGGTTGATAATCTTGATGGCGTGCGGCTCCCAGCCGCGATGCAACGTCGAGGCGCCGTCCTTCATCACCTGGGCCCACGGCTTGCCGTTTGATGTCGTAATAGGGAGCGACGGCTTACGTTCGGTTGCCGTGGTACGCGGCGTGGAGACGGACCATGTTCTGCCGTCGAACGAGTCGAAGCGCTCCAGCGCCAGATGCAGCGGCGTCCGCCCTACGACATACATCATGGCGGGAGCCTTACGGTCCTCCAATGTTCTCTTACGCCGCTGGACCTTGCGTCGCACGGCTGAGAATTCACGGCCGCTTTTCTGTGACACGGCCATGCGTTGATCGTTTCCCTGCACATCGTTTGAAGACAGTGCGATATTCCGCTGCTGCTTCTTCTTGGGTGGCTCGCCGATCATGTCGTTGAACACGTCGTACAGAGACGGCATATCCGAATCGGCAAACAGTTCGCTCTCCACCGGCCCGAAGCTTTGCGCCTGTTCAGTGCCGGCCACCAGTGCATCGCCGTTGCCGACGCCAGATTGCGCCTGCGGATCGTACCACTGCGATCCGCCGGAAGTTGGCATGAAGCCCGCCAGAGCAATGGTCGAAGATGTGCCCGTTGCGGCTGCCAGGCACGTGACGGCTATCAGCACGATAAGCGTTCCGCCGAGAACCGTGAGCCGGATAGGTATTTTCCGCTGCACATTCCGCGCGACCGAAGCTCCGGCCAGCCCTTCCCAGTAGGCGCCCATGAGCCACCACAAGGCGCACACCCCGAACACCCCGGCCAGGGCCTGCATCAGCAGCACATAACTTCCGCCCATAACAACGGTGAACAGCATAAGAAAGCTGCAAAGCAACACTGCCGTACCGCCCAGCCGTGGCAGAACGCTAAAGGTGGCCAACACGATGGCTGCCGCCAGCATGCTGGAAAGCATCAACAGTTCCAGCGGTTCTGACCCGCCCATGAAGAGACGCAGCACAAACTCCGCGGCGAACGGATAGAGCACGCCCACGGTCGTCAGCACAACCACCACCCGGAGCGCCTGCTGACGCGATTGAACCCGGTAACGCGTCGTTACGGCGAAGGCCGTGAGCAATATAATTTCAACCGTAGCACGGATCGTCAGCACGGTGGGACTGGCATTGGATTGCGCGCGGACGAGCACTACCGTGACGCCGGCAAGCAGCGCCAGCACCAGCGTGTCGAACCGCGGAACTTTGTTACTTGGCCATGCTTGCATGACAGGCACGCTCCCATTGTCCGCGGAGTTGGCCATCTTCTTTCGCTGAAGCGTCAATCGTTATCCACGCATTCTCGCGAGGTTCAGAAGAGGCATCGTTGTCAATCAGCACCCGCAGCGCCGGCGCGTGAATCTGGCGGTAGTAGTCACACTTTGAAGGAACGGTCACCACGATCGCCAAGCTGCGACGGTCAAACGATGGCAACTGGTCAAGTTTCGACTCTGCCTGTTGAAAACGCGCCAACGCGTCTAACAGGCGGTGAAGTCCCGCAGTCCCTGGTTCGAGTACGAAGTCCAGTTCGCCAATGATGAACCGGACCTCTGCATGGTGGGTGTGGAATTCGCGGGCAATACTTGCCGCCACCCGGATGGCCGTTTCCAGCGTGGCAGCAGATGTGCCACCGGTTTCTCTAACAAACGCGGCAAGATCAACGCTTACCACCACTGGCTGTCTGGCAGCAGCTTGCCGCTCGGTGACCACCATCGATTCACGACGCGCAGAATGTGCCCAGTGGATACTACGAAGCGTGTCGCCGGGCCGGTATTGCCGCGCGCCGATGACATCTCCCTCGTACCCTGACCGGTCGAACAATGCACCGATCACATCGGCAATGTCTCCGCGTAAAGCCGGGATCGACATCAGGTTGGTTGTTGCCGGCCACACCAGCAGTTCGCCGTCGACAGGCGCCTCTTTCGAGCAACGCCAGATGCCAAACGGGAAACCTGTCGCGAGCTGAACCACCTGGCGTGGATAAACGCCGCGCGAAGCAGGTGTAAACTCGAACGCGAATTCCGAACAGCTCCAGCCGGAAACGCGTTCAATCGCCGCCAGCGGCCGTTCGGTTTCGCCGTCCTGGTCTTTGACGACGAAAAAGCCATTCTCGATAGCTAGGCCCCACAGCGGCAGCGGCCATGAATTCATCACCTTCAACCGGACGGTAACAGGCTCTCCTTCACGGCAGCGGCGCCGGTCGAAGCTTAGTTCTGCGGTGGCGCCGCGCATTGCGAGCCACGGCCACACAACGCCCAGCAATGTCACACCCACCAGTGCACCTAGGACGACCCACATCTGCGGTTCCAGATAGTAAGCCGTTAACGCTGCCGCAAAAACACCTGCGATAAACCAGCCAATGGGCTGCTTCAACCAGTAGACATACCGGTTCGCCCAGGGGCAGAAGTCATGCGTCCCAGCAGCGACCAGCCGCTCTAGAACGGCGCCGGCCTGGTATGTGCGGGTCTTATCAGACCTCGAACGTAGAAAACGCAAAGGAATGGCTCCAAAACGCAACGATTCAACCGCATCCGCCAACCGCGTTCCTGTTACGAGAACTAGTTGTCAGCGGACACATGTGCCAAACGCATGTAGCCCAACGCTGGAACAATTCTGATGCGGCCTGCACAACAGCGGACCCGACCAAACGAATAGCCGTAAACAGGCATGCCGCTGGTGCGAGAAACTTCCGGTCGCTGGAACGAGAATCAGGCAGCAGGCGGTGCGCGGGGGTGGAAGCCAGAATGGCCAGTAGAAACAGCCTGCACGGGCGAAGCAGCGACAACATACCGTTGCATGGGGCGCTCTTCGATTAGCTCCAATATCAGCGGAGCCTCGCACGCCTGATCTAGAACGCGGCAAACACGACACTTTGACGGATCGTGACAAGGAGCTTTATCGAGCGGTGCACTTTTGCTCTTTGGGCTGCTGCCTTCATCGTGGCTGCCGTGCGAACTGCAGCACGCAGAGCTGGTTAATCCAGACGCAAGATCATCGCATGAGTCAGCGCCGCAGGCGTGATGATGGGTATGGCCACAGTCCGTCGCAGCACAAATGGTTGAATCGCAACAGCCTCCAGCAGGAATTAAGGCCTGCCAAAGATGCGTCCCCCTCGCTCCAACAACGTAGAGCAGGTAGAGCAGAAGCACGGCTGCGGATTTTATGGAACGGCTGGGCAACATACACGACGAGGCAGCGTTGAACACAACACCACCCGTTAAACTTTTGGAACCAGCAAGGCACTGCTACCGATTATGGCCTCAAGTAAATGAGACGTAAACCGTTATGCAGTTAATCTTCAAACAATTTTCTATTGCATGACATGGGTATTGGTCAAATGAGCAACAATGGCAACTTTTTTATTGTCGCATCGGAGATTCCGCCGGGTGTTAGCCCTGGATTCTAAGAGTGCCGCATTCATCCGGCGTCGTAGGTCCGCAGCAACTCTTGGGATAGCAGGTGACGTCTCTTATATCAGTTCACGGTTGTTTCAGTGACGAGACGGACGTTACTTCAGTTCGACGCGATAGAGCGCGTTGAAGGTTGTAATGAACAGCGTTGAGCCGCTTTCGTCGAACGCGAGATTCGTGCCACTGCCTCTGGGGATTTTAATCGTCCCCCAGGCCCGGCCGCTGGGATCGAAGGCATGCACCTTGTTTCCCGCTGTAAAGAAGACATTGCCTCGCCGGTCGACAGCGATCCCATCGGGAGCCTTCACATTCGCCCACTTTTTGGCTTTCCCGGTTTCGAGATCGATCGAGCCATCGGCGCGAAGGGGGAAACAGTACACGCCGGAATGTGATCGGTTCTTATAGCTCGAAACACCTACGTAGAGAAAACGCTCCTTTCGCGAGAGGGCGATGCCATTGGGGTTGGCAAGCGTCAATTCTTTTTCGCCGTCGAACAATACGCGGACTTTCTTCGTTGCCGGGTCAAATACCGAGAGCCGGCCTTTCGCGGGATCCTTTAAGGTGGTGAAGTAAATCAGTCCGCGCGACGAAACTGCCAGATCATTCAGCGAAACTTCGCGGCCCAACGCGTCTGCGTTAAGCAGCACCTCTGGCTTTGCGCCCATCTGCCATGAACAGATGGCGCCGTCGAAGAGTCCGTACCACACATTGCCCGGTCCCACACGGCCGCGGGTTGCTCCGGCGAGAGCCGTTTCGACCTTGCCAGGTTCAACAAGCTGGAACAACCGCGATTGCTCCAGGTCCGCAAACAGAAGCCGGGACGGAACCTTTTTACCCGTGGGCTTGGCCAGCCAGGTGGGCGTATCGGCTTTGATAAAGCCGTCCTGAATCAGCGTCACGGCGCCGTGCGAGAATGGCGGCAGCTTCTTGGGTGCTTTACTTTGCGGAAAGGCCTCTGCGGCGGAAACAATCTTGTAGGCGCCGGCTGTGCGGACGGGATCGAGGCTGGGTGTATAGCTTTCTTTCCAGGCCGCGCCGGACTTCGGTAGGTGGTCGTCTCCCTGAAAGGGTCGCACCGGGGTTTTCTGCGGTGGAAGCTTGGCGTCTGTGGGCAGAATGCGGCCGTCGACCAGTGAAATACGCACCACCCGCGGCGGCGAACTGCGTCTGGAGCGCGGGCGGGTCGCAAGCACTTCCAGCACGGTGTAGTCGGGGCTGACCCGGTAGAACGCGTACTGCGACCGCGGTGTAGCTTTGAAGTTCAAGCCGTCATACGCTTCAAGCCAATGAATACGGTTGAAAGACCGGCCTGCGGTCTCCCACTCCTCCGGCTGCAGGATGTCTGCGACAGAAAGCTCCTTCACAATCGAGCCATCTTTACGATAGATAATCACACGCCGCGAAAAACGCGGGTCGTTACGCCACTGATCCGTGTCCTCACGGAAGGGCAGGTCTTTCGGCCCATGCATGTGCGATTTTTCTGGCTCCCACAACGTCACATGATTAAACAGGGCGAACGTCTCACCGTCCGGAGCCATGAAAAGCTGGGCGTAGATCTGACCGCCCTGAATTCCCCCGGCTGGAAACCGCGTCGTGATGTCTTTCTGCGTGTCGCGATAGACGAAGTCCCACTTGTGCGGTCCGTGAGACGTTTTGCCGCGGTGCGTCATTTCAGCGGTAATCACAAAGCGGCCATCCATGGACTGGCAACCGTCGATGTGTGGCGGCGCCTCGTAACCTGCGTGGGCAGGGCTGATAAGGCATGCGCCGAGAATCAATAGTGACAGCGTGAGTAGAAGCAATTGTTGGATACTCACCTGGAAAGTCCCTGGGGTTGGTAGGTTCAAATTCTCAGCAGAGTCTACACTTTGTTGTGCACACCCCTGCTCGTGCTAACACGCAGCTTCACGAAGACTTTGACACACTACTGAATGAAGCGACCACCCGCAACTAAAAGCGGCTTTGCAGTTTGTAACCGGCTAGGGCGGTTTGGACAGCAATTAAAGTACACTGAATGTGTCGCGGAGGATCAGAATTCCTGGGCGATTCAGTGCAAAGAGTTGCAGAAAGCAGAACCGCCAAAAGGGGAACAGAACCTGTCCAAAGAAAAAAGCCCTAAACCGTTATGGTTTAAGGCTTCTGCTAATCGGGGTGAGAGGATTCGAACCTCCGACCTTTTGACCCCCAGTCAAACGCGCTAACCAGGCTGCGCTACACCCCGGAACTTTCATTCCCAAGCCGTAATATACCGTGCGTTGTGGTTTAGTTGAAGCCCGGCAACCTTTGCGGCCGCGTACGAAACTCCCTCAACTTCCACCGCCTTCTTTGGCGAGCAACACCACTTGGTTTGCGGCAATACCAGAGGAGGGACTCGAACCCTCACTCCCTTGCGGGAACTGGATTTTGAATCCACTATAGTGGTGGGTGGTCGCCGCATCAATCCCGTGGCAAACACCTGTGGCTCTTGGACTTGCGGGGACGTGCTGTCCCAGTGACACTTCATTAAAATTGCGATTAGATGTGCCACGTTGTCCGCATTTTGTCCGCAGTTTTTCTGCGAGGTACTGGACACTTTTAGTCCACCAAGAACGACGTGGCCTACTTAATTGCATCGCCTCGAAGCCGAAAATTTGCCGGATCTTGAAGATTCGAGCCCAGTGGGACCAGACTTGTCACTTGGAACAAGAAAGTGAAAATCCGGCACCTTCGGCGTTTATGCTCACTTTGCTAAAATGCGTGACTTTCGGAGGGTAAATTCTGCACGCACCAAACGCGAAAGCATGGAAAGCTGGGTAAACCGTGTGCTCGCAAGATTCTTCTCCTGTCGCAAAATACTTCACGCAAGGACGCCACAATCAAAAACATCGCAGTAAGAATCCAACAGGAACCGACGGTTTCTCCACCAACATTGGAGAATTCCTGGAAACTACATCGAAGCCGGTCAAGTTTGCACGGACAATAAAGGATTGAAACTAGAAATCATTACTCCAATCGGTCGGATAGGTAGAAACAACCCATGTCGAAAGTACACGACATCGTTGCTAGGGTTTGGAAACTTTGCGACATACTGCGCGATGATGGAATCTCGTATCACCAATACGTCAATGAGTTGACATACCTGTTGTTTCTAAAGATGGCGGCCGAAACCGGCAGCGAAAAATCGCTGCTGAAAGGCTGCCGTTGGAGTGACTTGACGTCGCTTGCAGACACGCCAGATGAACAATACCGCCGCTACCTCCACTTGCTGGACGATCTTGGCACTCGCGGACGTGGACGGATCAAGCAGATTTTCACGAACCCAACCACATTCCTTCATAATCCGGAAAGTCTCAACAAGCTTGTCTCCGAAATCGAACTCGTTGAATGGCATGCGGTTGGACGAGAAGGCTTGGGGGATGTCTATGAAGGGCTTCTTCAAAAGGATGCAGGTGACTTGAAGGCAGGTGCTGGCCAGTACTTTACTCCACGTCCGTTGGTCGATGCGATCATTCACGTTCTCAAACCACGCGAAGGAGAGACGATTGTCGATCCTGCAATGGGGACCGGAGGGTTCTTTGTTTCTGCAAAGAATGCCGTGAAGAATGGAAAGGCTAAATTCTTTGGTATTGAGGTAAATCGTGACACTCATCGCCTTGCATTGATGAATGCGTCGCTGCATGACATTTCTGGTGATTTTGTGTTGGGGGATGCACTAGCGAAGGACGGGGTAGCAATTCCTCGAACAGATCTGCTGATCACGAATCCTCCCTTCGGGATCAAAAAGGGGGCCAATCGGTCGCTGCGAAGTGAGCTTGCGTTCACTACTTCAAACAAGCAATTAGCGTTTCTTCAAATCGCCTATTCGAGCCTAAGGCCCGGTGGACGGGCTGGAGTGGTGATTCCAGACAATGTCCTTACCGATGAGGGCGTCGGGACAAAGATTCGGGCTGATCTCATGAACAAATGCAACCTGCACACAATTCTTCGAATGCCAACGGGCATCTTTTATGCTCAGCATGTGAAGACGAACGTCCTATTCTTCACGCGAGGGAAGACCGATCTCGGAAACACCAAGAAAGTCTGGGTGTACGATCTACGAGCCAACATGCCCACGTTCGGAAAACGGACTCCTCTGACTGACGGTCACTTCAAAGAGTTTGAAAAGGCCTTTGGTAGAAAGTCGGATGGCACCAGCAAGCGGACCGATCAGGGGGAGGAAGGGCGATTTCGCTGCTTTGACCGGGCAGCCATTGCAGAGAGTGGAGACAACCTCAACATCAATTGGCTTAAAGACGACGCCAGCAGAGCGGACGAGCTACTCGAACCCGAGGAGATCGCATTGATGATTCACGAGCGACTGACAATGGCATTGGAGGAGATAGACTCGCTCTCCGCCTTGCTTGAGGACGAGGGGGGCGAAGATTGAGCGACCGGAATGATGCTTTACCGCAGGGCTGGGTGGAAGCGACACTCGCTGATGTAACAACCCACTCGACGGAAAAAGCCAAGCCTGGGGAGTTCGGCGCAGCAAAATACATTGGCCTCGAACACATCGAAGCCGGCAACAACCGAATCGTCAGCGTTGGCGATGTCTCGACGGTGAAGAGCACGAAGACTGTCTTTCGCTCTGGAGACGTCCTTTACGGCAAACTGCGTCCGTACTTGAGGAAGGTTTGTCGCCCAAAGTTCGACGGGGTTTGTTCAACCGACATCCTTGTTTTTCCACAATGTGACTACCTCGACAACGGCTATCTGTTGCACTTCTTGTCGCAGCAATCAACATCCGAGTTCGCCACACAAAATTCGAAAGGCATCAACCTTCCTCGCATCAGTCCCGAGAGGCTCGGCCAAATCAACTTCCCAATTCCCCCGCTTGCCGAGCAGCGCCGGATCGTGTCGAAGATAGAGTCGCTTCAGGAGCAGAGTTCGCGTGCGAGGCGTGCGATTTCGGAATCGGGTCCGCTGTTGGAGCAGTTCCGTCAGAGCGTGCTACGAGCCGCATTCAGCGGTCGCCTGACTGCCGACTGGCGTGCCGCCAATCCCAACGTCGAACCCACTACGGAGTTTCTCTCGCGCATCCGCACGGAGCGCCGCCACCGCTGGGAACTGTCTGAACTAGCCAAATACAAAGCCAAAGGCAAACAGCCTCCTAAAAACTGGCAAGACAAGTACAAGGAACCGAAGCCGCTAAAGGATTATGAGTCGGAAAACCTGCCAGCGCTTCCCGAACCGTGGTGCTGGGCACGTTTGGGCGAATTGATTGAGTCAATTGATGCTGGACGAAGCCCAAAAGCCCATTCCCGACCTGCTGAAGCCGGTGAATCTGGAGTCCTAAAAGTCAGCGCAGTAACTTGGCGCGAGTTTGACCCAACGGCGAACAAGGCACTCAGAGATGGCGATGCAATTGAAGACACGCCAACACCACGCACTGGCGACGTACTCATTTCACGTGCAAACACCGTCGAGCTGATCGGAGCTGTTGTGCTCGTGAAGGCCGACTATCCAAACCTGATGTTGTCGGACAAGTTGCTTCGACTGAACCGAGTTTCCGACGACATCATGCCTGAGTTCCTGCTTTTCGGCTTACGTTCGAAACCGGTCAGGGATTCGTTTGAGGCTAATGCTACGGGCACCAGCAACTCGATGCGAAATCTATCGCAGGCTAAGATACTTGACGCACCGATCGCGCTCGCACCAGTGGAGGAACAGTCACAAGTAGCCGAACTGCTGGTTTCTGCGGGCGAAAACGCAGACGTGTTGGAGACTATGTTAGCCGGAGCGGAATCCGCACTAACGCAACTGGACCAATCGATCCTTGCAAAAGCCTTCCGAGGCGAATTGGTCCCGCAGAACCCCGGCGACGAACCCGCATCCGTCCTGCTCGAACGCATCCGTGAGGCCCACAAGGCACAACAGAAAAAGAATTCCACAGCCAAGAGCATAAAAAAGAGGCCAGTCATGCGTAAGAACGTCGGAGAGAAGTTGACAGAATGGGTCAGCAAGGTGGATAAGAAGACTTTTACATTCGGCGATCTTCGTCGCGACATCTCAGGGGACTACGACGAACTCAAGGATGCCGTGTATGCGTTGCTGGATAAGAAGACGGAATTGGAGCAGGTCTTCGACGATTCAACCGGAGAGATGTGCTTCAGGAGGTTAGTGAAGTGAAGCTCCTTCGTGTCCACATAATCTCGGCTCAGACATGCGGCGGCCTGCTCGACGAATTCAACCGTTCTTTCCGGTCAATGGACACGAAGTTCGATTCCTTCGATCCACTCTGTCTCGTCGGCCCCAACGGATCGGGCAAATCGCAGATGATGCAGATCCTGGCTGAAATTTTACAATCCGTGTGTCATGCCGTAGTCCCCGCTGAGGAAAGGCTCGAAGCCAACTCTGGAAATCTGTTTGAGATCGAGTACCTGATTCGGACCCAACACAGTGTCGAACCAGCCCACGTCATGATTTCGCGGAAGATAATTGGTAGACGCAAAAAACCTGTGCTCAGCGTGAAAGTCAAAACGGAGAACGGATGGGAAGATTGCGATTTGAAAGATGAAGCAACGGCACTCCTTCTCCCCACAAGAATCGTTGGCTATACGTCTGGGGACAACGAGACGTTGAGCCTGCCTTTCTTGGTCAGTCGTGGCGGGTATGCGGACGAAGTTGGCCGGATCGCGCTAGACCCTAAGACGCGCAACAAGGAGGTCGCTGAAACTCGCCTTATGTTGATTGACTATGGAACGAATTTGGAGGTGCTGGTTGCCAATTTGCTGTTTGGTACTGACAAGCAAAGGAAAGCATTGCTGGAAGAAGCTCGCGTCGAGCGCCTGCACTCCTGCCGCTGCATCATCCAATTGAACCATAGTGCGGTATCGAGTGAGGTTCAGCTCACTGACGAGTTGGCCAACTATTTGGAGAAGCTGAGGCAATGCTCAACGTGTTACCTATTCGAGAAAAAGTCGAAGACCTACACATTCGATTTCTGGATCAACGAGGAAACGAGAAAAGCATTCCGACATTATTGGAACAATGCTTTAGAACTTTATCGTGCGTTCCACAAGCTGGCGATGCTGAATGACCTTGCTATTTCGAGAAAAACACGACAACGAGTCCGTAAAGAAACTCGCGAAAGACACTTTGCCGCACGTCTGCCCGAGCCTGCCGACGAGGACAAAGTCTTCCGGTTCGAGCAGGTGAAGTTCATTTCACGGATTGACAATAGTGCGGTCGATTATGTCTCTCTGTCTGATGGCGAGCACCAGCTTTGTCAGCTGCTCGGAATGCTGCTGATGCAGGAGGCATCAGGCGTCATGTTTTTACTTGACGAACCAGAGTCCCACTTTAATCCGCAATGGCGAGTCAAATTCATCTCGAAGGTAATGGGACTGCCGACGAACACCGGAAAACGTAGCAACACTGCAGTCGCCGCAGCCGAGCAGGAGTGCATGCTCACTACGCACGCGCCGTTCGTGCCGTCCGACATGTCGCGAGAACGGGTTTTCATCTTCAAAAAGGAAGGTGGGAAAGCGGACGTTCAGAACCCTTCCATCCAAACCTTCGGAAATACCTTCGACTCGATCGTAGAGGAGTGTTTTGGAGTCGTCCCGCCAATTTCCCAGCGGTCACTGGCAAAGATAAACAAAATGATGGAGTCTACGGACACAGAAGAGTTGAAGAAAACCATCAGCGAGATCGGCGACACTGTACACAAGGCTTTACTGATCGAGCGGTTGATGCAGCTGCAAGTAGCATCGGAGCACTGATGCCATGCTGTATAACTACCCGCCAGAAGCAACAACTGGAAATTGGCTGCACTGTTGCCTCGCTTTAATCTTGATGCGAGTTCACAGAGACTTGGAGCTGAAGCGAACGCCGCCGACATGGCCACAGATAATTCCAGACGAGTACCGTGAAAGGCTGAAGCCGAAATGGGGACTTCGCCGCAGACTCAGGAATTATACAGACGCACTGAAGTCACTTTCAGACGCCGAACGGCAAACGGTGGTTGAAACACTCGTTCGGCAAAACCAACTTCGACGGTTATTGAATGGCAAGCGGACTTGCGAGCGAATTGACGCGCTCCCGGAAGGAATTCGCGAGCCGACCAAAAATCTGTTTGAATTCGCGTTTTGCTTGCTGACAGATCTTGAAATCCGAGATAACCACTACCGCCGAATTTGTGACACCGATAATGAAAAACTTTGTCCGTTTTGTGGGCTCGAGTATTTCGAGCAACCAGGCGGAAAGCGTGAGGCCTACGATCACTATATTCCAAAGAAATACTATCCGTTTGCAGCGGCAAATCTATGGAATTTGGTACCTATGGGACACAAATGCAACAGTCTCTACAAGGGCGCGAATGATCCGCTCACAAGCAGCGATGGAAATCGACGGAGAGTACCGAATCCATACGGTGGGCAATGCTTTACAGTTTCGCTTGCTGGGACGATTCTTACGAACGCTCCAGGCAAGATTGACTTCAATTGGAACATCGTATTCGAGCCAAGAACCCAAGAAGCTGAAACTTGGGACGCAATTTTTGACGTTCGCGAACGATACAAACGCGACATCCTCCAACCACACTGGAAAGGTTGGCTTGGCCAGTTTGCATGTTTTGCCCAGGTCAAGCTGGTGAATGACGACACGACCCTGAGAGAGAGGTTACATCAATTTTGCGATTTCCAACGACGAATCGGCCTCAATGACCGAGCATTTCTTAAAGCAGCGTTTTACGAAATGGTGTTGAGCGAGTGGGACAACGGAAACCAGGCAATTAGACGAATCGTCCGACAAGTCACCAATCCCAAAACCCACAAAAGGCAGCCTGATCAGTAGCACATCAACTGTCCGTCATTCGTAGGGCACTTCGAACTTCTTGCGGCAATCTGTCTTTAGTCTTTGCCGCCCTTCCACTCAATAACGCCATTACAGACAGCACACCCGTGTAAATATGAGTTTTCAAGGTCGCCAGAGTTGTACTCGTTGCAGAATTCACACTGTTCAATCTCGTGCCACTCTTCCATGCAGTTCACACAGAAATAACGTCCGTCTTTCTCGTAGACTGTATCAGTCTGGCAGTTATAGCAATAAACTGACAGCACTTGGTAACCTACGTCATCGATAGGACGCGCGCCTCCGATAAGCTCACCTACTTCGTCTGGAGTAAAAGAATTGTCACACTCCGAGCAGTGGCCATACGCCGATTCGATTAAGACCTCGTTCTCGCATTCGGGACATTCCAGCCGAAGAAGTGTGTTTCGGTAACCACAAACTAGGCACCGTCCGTAAGTGTAGGCTTCCAAGTCGTGTAACAGCAGAGCTTCGAATTCGCAAGCTAGGCACTTAACTTTTGGAAGCCCTGCTTTGCTTTGTTTTTCCAATTCAGGCTCTGCATCATCGAAAATCGTCTTGAGAAACCTTCGTTCTTCCCGCATGTTGGCGTCGAGCTTCTTCAACCTCGCGTCAAATCCACTAAAGATCTCGCTCCACGATTCTGCAAGCAAGCGATGGAGGTACAGCCAGACGCGGCACTGACGCTGAATAATGCTGTGTCCGCTCTCATCACCGTCGAGTCCCGAGTGAAAAAAGTGAGCTATCTTGTTCCGCTCTCTTGCTACCGCTTCGAACTCTGTCGCGGCGTCTTTGCTGACGGCCTCCGCAGAGGGCAATACGCCGTTGAGTCGATCAATGGCTTCCGACAACGTCACGGAAACAAAATCTCCTGCTCGAAGTTGGTCGAAAGTCGGCACCTTCTTTGGTGAAACAATCAAAGTCCAATGTTCCCTCATCAAACGCGCCTTCAGAAAGAGCTCAACCGACGCCGCCAAGTGGAGGATCGCATACTTCGGCGAATTGTTATGCTGACGCACAGCCTGCTCAAAGAAGTCGAAGGCACTTTTGACTAGGCTCGTCCAAAGCTCTTGAACCTGGTTGTCGCGGTATCTTGTTAGTCGCTTGGTCATGAGGAGGTGTTCAAAAAATTAAGGGTAGGCAAAATGAAAGAATGCAGCTTATCCTGTCAGCGTAGCCAATTTACGAAATCCAAAAAGAAATGTTGTCCCGAAGCAGGACCAAAACGGGACCGGCATCTATGCAAGTAACTCCTGAGATGGACGAGTGCTTATCTTCGTCGGCAACTTATCGCGAAAAAATGCGAGAGTTCTCCATTTCCGGAAAGTTAACTTATTCTCTCACAAAGCATGCCGAGAAACTCTGTCTAATCCGAAGAGACATCTCAATTAGAGAAATGTTCACAACACTACAAAGGTCAAAGTTTTAAGGCAGTCGCTCGAGGGTATGAGCCATGCAACGTTGTTGTCGTAAAAGGCGTTCTCGAACCAGAACTTGCGACGACTCCGAATTGGGTAAATCGAAGATCGCTACCAATGCAAACCTCGGCCTCTACTGTTTTTTTGCTGCGCGGCCGCAAACTTTTGACGCAACTCTTCGATACGTTTCTGGCGAACTGATTGCTCAAGTCTAGGTAGCAGCTTCGTCCAAGCGGCTTGCTGCCAATCGCGATGCTCCTTCCAGGCTACTCTGGATTCATCAGATTCTTGTTGATGGCGTTGAATAAGCTGAGAGCGTTGAGCAGCCAACTCCTTACGAACATCCCTAAGCCGGGATTGCTGCCTCTTCTTTTCGGTATTAACTGCGTGCTTCTCGGCAGCGATTTGTTCCCTTTTCAGGTTCTTCTCTGCGACTTCGAATTGCTGCAACAACATTTCTTTACGGGCACCTTCACTGCTTAGCATGCGGAAGGCCTGAGTAATTGACGGCGCGTGTGGAGCACTTCGGCGGCCGAGTAGTTGACGCCATTGAATGAGGCGGAGGACGTTTTCCATGCGTCCACGGAGCGTCCGTTCAAGGCGATCGAAAGCAGCCAGTGCAGTTTCCCTTTCATGGTGTAGCTTTTGCCATTTAAGCCGGAAGGACTGCCTGGCCCGTTGACGGGCTTGGGTGATAGCTTTGCGGGACTGGGCTTGATGGTCAGCAACTGCGTTTCTCCAGGACTGCTGAGCAGCAGTCCACTCCGCACGGCGTTTCAGTTTAGACTCGCGTTCTCGCTTCGCGATCGCTCCTGCCCGCTTTCTCTGTTCATTGATAAGTGCTTGTTGCTGGGAGTTATCATTTGCAACCAACTTGTGCTGTTCGTAAATGTGACGAGGTAGATCGGCTTCACCGCGGGTAAATTCACCGCGTTTTCTGGCGGCATTGTTAATGATGCGTTGGTGGCAATAGATGGTACGCTCCCGTTCGTACTTCTCGGCCCAACGTGAAGCTTTCATCCGCTCAAACGAAGATGAAAGCAAACGTCCATCCCTGGGAGACACACGGTTGATCACCATGTGCACATGCGGCTGCTTCTCGTCATTGTGCTGCACAATCAGCACCTGCCGGTCATCGGCTTTGATCTCACGCAGAAACCAGCGGGCGGCTCGCAGCATTTCGCCCTTAGACAAATCCTTCGCTTCATCCGGGTGCCACGAGAGAGAAACGTGCATCACGACGTCTTTCGATTTGCGTCCCGTGTTGCGCACGCCTGCCTGCCTTTTTAAGCGTGCAGCATCCATCGCCGTGGCCGCCATCACCCGATGGGCTGTGTGCGGGTTCTTGGTGCCCAGATTGATCGTTTCCGTCCATCCGACACGATGCGACGTTTCGGCTTTAATGTCGTGCAGCACGTACTGGGCGATACCTTTGAAGGAACTACCCTTGTCGTGGATCTTCGGGATCATGGAGCACCAGTTGATCGAGGGTCCGGCTTGTTTTCTTCACGATTTCACGCAGCACTTCCGGCACGCGCTCCCAGCCTGGAGCCTGCCGGCGGTCGGCGTTCATATTGCGGGCGATCTGATTCACGTTATTGCCGATCGCCGCGAGTTGCATGCTGAGGTTGTTGATTTCAACGATGAGCGCCGGATCGACGCCCCGCAGCTTGGGCGTGACGATCCGCTGTTTCAGACACCGCATACGAATGTAGGCAGCACGCGGAACGCCCGCCGCTTCCGCCTCGTCCTGGAGGTAGGCGGCTTCCATTAAGGTGAAGCGGATTTTGATTTCGGTGTCGCGTCTTTCGTATTCGTGCTTCTTGTGACGGCCCATTGCTTCCTTCCCATTGCCAGTTCGTGAAAAGCAACGCAATCCAAGGGGCGCCCCTTGGCCGCACTCCAATGCCGGAACATTGGCCCAGCGGAGCGACACGTTCGATTCTGGCTGAGAGCCAGAATTGAACTCGACCGCATGCGGTCGATGCTACAGATGAACCGTCGCAAAGCGGTTCATCGTAGCCCGCTGCCTGAGAGGTCCCGCCTCTCCCGGCAGCGGTGTTGTGGTTCAGCGGCGTAACGCTGACCAGTTGGCTTTTGAAGGCCCCGACAGAAACGCGTAGCGATTCACGGGTCCCAAAAGCACATCTGGCTATCCGTTCGAAGCGTGGACTGTATCACCAGCCGCCGCCGCTAGCAATGATCAAATTTCTGAAGCTCCGGCCACGACGCTGCGACCCGTTCGACCGCAGACCAATGAACCAGGATGAACCTGAAATGCGACTCCCTGCGCGATGCGAAAAGAGCCAAGCGGACGACCCTGTGAACTGTCAAAAATGGAGCCACGGGCACGAGGCGCGACTAAAACCACCCGGGCGGGCGCAACGGATCAGCGAGTAATCGCGTTGCCATAAGATGACGTCATGTCAGCCCGCCTCGCGTAGCGAAACGCCAGCAGTCGTCACGAGAAATTCGTCCGCCCCAAGCACTTCCTTCAAACGTAGGGACATGCCAGTGAGACTGCAGCCCTGCCGCGTGAACTCGTCGCGCAACGACGCGTCGAGTTCATCGACCGGCAGCGGCGCCGCTCGCCCCTGCAGATGGTGAAGCACGGCCTGCTGCCCTGCTTCACCGTCGGCTTTCTCGTCGAAGAGCCGCCGCGCTTACTGAGCGCGGCGACCGCATCTTTAATCGCCTTGTGGTCGCGTTCGGCCGCCGACAGCTGTTCCTTGAGCCTCGCGAGGTTGCCTTCGGCGCAGTCAAGCTCCTGTTGGAGATCGTTACGGATCTGGCTAAGGCGGCTTGGAGCGACCGCTGGCCCGCCGTCGGTTTTCACATTTTCGCTTGTCATTGAGAACCCTTTCGTTCATTGACCATTGACGTGAGTTGTGACGCTGAAAATTGTTCGCAGCGCCCGAACCGGGGGCAATGGGAAAGAAGAAAGAAGCGGATTTTCATATGGCAATGATATGGGAACGAGCCTACTGAACTGGACACGTTTTCATCCCGAGGTTCATTCCCAATACATGAAATCAAACCAAACTTGCTCCGCGCGGACTTGGGTTCGCGCGGAGCAAGTTGTTGGCTGGGAATGACCGAATTGGTTTAGTTTTCTTTACCCCGCCTTCGCGCAGCGGTGTCGCGGATAGTCGCCAGATTTAATTGCATGAGTTCTTGCAGCCGGTCCAGATAGCCGGCAGGGTCGACATGGCTCAGGTAGCTGGCGAAGGTTTGCAGCAGGATTTCGACTTCGCGAAGATTCTGCTTTTCATCTGGCGTCAACCATTCGCCATCTTCTTTCTGAATTGTTGCTGCGATGCACGCCATCGATCGCATTCTACTCGCGTTGTATTGTTGATTGCGGATCATGTTGTCCTCCTTCTTGACTGGCAGAAAACCTATCCCGCAATTGCCCACGGGATAGGTTGTGGCTCTGTCAGACTACTGGTTGTTGACGGGCTGGGCGTTCTGACGAAGTTCACCGACTTTATCGAAGGCCAGTTGTGCCAGGCGGGCGATCCGTAGAAGTTCACTTTCGTTGAACGACCTGGTGTCTTTCCACTCGCCTTCGGCTGTCTTGTATCCTGCGGAGAATTCGACGCTGTATCGGATAGTGTCGTTTTCACCGGCGGGGTTGCCCCAGATTACCGCTTTTAGACTGCGGTCGCGGATCGTGGCTGCGGGTAGTTTTTTTTCAGAGTTCTGTATCATGGTTCGTTCCTTTCGTTTGTTGTTGACCATGCATTGCGCCCGCTGCGTTCATAGCGGGACTGGCGTCCAGGGGATTTGGTGCGGGCAGCCGCGCAAGCGGCAACACGGCCCCTGGCGCCAGACCGTGGACGCGGCAGCTTGCATGATCGGTCGACGGGAACGGAAGGAGACTGGCATGATTACTGAATACGACGGTATGTGCCATATTCATCGACGCGAGGCGGTGAATCGGCTGTATACCATTTTGAAGACAGCTGCGTATGAGCGGGCGTTGACGTTCGTAGAAGGTTTAACGACAACGGAAGGGCACTTTGAAAGCTTCATCGCTATGACTTGGACTGAACCGCTTCGGGGCGGGCCTCTCGCCAAAGCTTTCTATCCTGAGGTTATCCAACAGCTGGTTGTTCAAATCTCTTCCCGCAGATTCCGCGTGACAACGCCAGCAAGAATGTGCTAGAAGCTCGAATGACCTACGACCTGGAAGCAGAAGAAGACCTACTGTCCGACATCCGTGAATTCCGTGACCAGTACTTACTTGCCGCGCTGGCGAAAGCCCAGCGTGACGGCGTAGACAGTCGCGTAGCGGCATTTGCGTTACTTGAGTGCGTTCAGTTAGTTGTCGACAACTGTTACGACGCACCGGATGAAGCACTACGCGTTGGCGAGCAACTCATTGAAGGTTTTCTTAAAGATTGGCGATCGTCTCGCAGGCTATCCTCGTCGGCCCATTAACTCTGATTTGCGATATGTCACTTCGACCACCACCAACTACATCGCAGACTCTTTAAGAGATTGAGTCGAACTATTTTCCCTAATCTATATTATCACTCGCAATCACCGTCATAGAAATTAGTAGCCCTTCACCGCGACGGGGCGATTCGATAACTCACCTGGCGTCCAGGAAACCCGGTGAAATGCAATGAGGTGCCACTAAGAGCAGACCCGTTTTGATGCCAGGCTGCATGGCGAAAAAACGCCATTCAAATTGCATCTTGTCGCTTGAGAGATGCCCCAAGGCTGGCGTAGTTTGCTTGATTGGTCAGCGACAACAGAAGCAAAGTCAGATTTAGATATTGTTGAACGTCAAAGTACAGCACTGATTTTGGTAACGATGGACGGAATGCTATCCCGACTGGTATCAGCGGCGAGTAAACCGGCAAGAATCGGACTTCGAGCAGCGACTTGCGCGTGATTCAGTCCATGCCATATGGGCAAAATCCGGGCAGCACCATCTGCTGTTTCTAACGCCGTTAGTCCATCTAATTCTTTTTTAGGCCAACGTTTTGCGAAGAAATTCTCAGACAGCACAACTACGCCGAAGCGTGAATTCAGCAACCCCTCGTTAATTCTGGCGATAAGACTGTCACCTATTTTCATTTCATACTCGTCGTACCAGACCGAAACACCTGCGGCAATCAAGGCATCTGCAAGCGCCTTCACAACTAAGACCTAATCTTCGGAAGCGTGAGATATAAATACGTCGCGACTGCACATATGACTATTCTCCCTCTGCATGACTTCGATGTAGTCTGGACACACTGCTACGAACTGCTTCTGCAAGTTTCGATAAACTTCATCCTGCGTCCCCTTCACCATGCGCACGAATTCGAGCTTACCGTAGAGGACCTGTCGCAGGCTTGGCACACCACTCCTCCGGCCAGCCCGACGGTAGTACTTCATTTTATGTTCATCGTTGGCTGCATCCTCACCGTACATCTTCCAGGCGTGAATCATCCCACGAATTTGCCTTATGAATCGACGAGGCACATTCAATTTCTCGTTAACAATCAACCCAGTTACTCGTTGCCGGCGACGGTTACTTTGCAAATAAACTTTGTCGGCGTTAATCCTAAAACCGTTTGCGTGGATGACGTTGGTTACTTCAGGTCCGACTTGATCGCCCCCTGGCCTTCTGAAGCCAATTTCAGGTGGGAAATCGGACTTTCGTTTCGAGAATGTGATGTCGTCAGCGTACCGCTAATACCAACATCGGTGCAACTTGGCAACTGCTGTTAATTCACGATCTAACCTGGCGCAGATCATATTCGAAACAACGGGTGAAGTTGGTGCACCCTGAGGAAGCGAGTTCTTGTGGCAACACACCTGTGCCAGAATTGTGGCGACTGTCGCTGGCAAAGAAAAGGGAGGTTTCAGAAACAGGCCTCGAACTCGTCCGAAATTGATGCTTGGGAAGAAATCTTTAAGATCGACATTGAAGACATATCTTGCAGGCAAATGTAACTCTGCGTTGGTTGCGATACTTCTTCCAATCGCAAAGCCCTGCACCGCAAACCGAGGTCGATAGACCCGATACAGTTCGGCGGCCAAATTTTGTTGCATATGCTTCAATTCCTTTCGCGGTGAGTGGATAATGCGAAACCCACCTCGCCGCTTGGGAATGCTGAAGGACGTGTACCGATCACCCACTGGTCTCGCATACAAAACGTATTTCAGCTTTTTGGGCGAAACCAGCAACATTGCCGCAACATCCGCCAATGTGCGGGCAGAATAAAGATCCACTTCGAATGCCCTTAGCCAAAAAATAACTGCGCCAGCGGATTGCAATATCGCTTACCCCGGTGAGGCAAGTTGGTCGTTATCGTTGTCGATTGGCTTCGACTCATTAATCATCTAAGCCCGACCGCCGGCCGGAAGTTAGTAAAGATACGTTTTGCTTCAGGCTGCAGTATCAACGGCCCAAAAAGTTATTGAACAAAAACCCGCTGGCACAGTGGAATGTATTTTACAATGACTGCCCAACGATAAAAAGCATACTAGAACCGTACTCGTTCCACCTCTGCCAGCATCACCTGACCTTTAACCCTGATATACAAACTGTTTGTCCGCGATGCTGGGCTTTCTTTACAGGCCCGCCGTTACGCTTAAATTCGGTGACACCTGTGAAGCAACAACCCCTACAAGCCCGCGTCCAGCTCAACAACACCCGCGGCCTCCTTCAACCCGGCTTCCGCGGCAGAGCAAAAAATAGCATACAATGGCTCTCACTGGGTGTCCGCACCTACCGCTATCTGATCAGCACGTTCCACTCTGATTTCTAGCCAAAAGAGCTGGCGTTATTAGGGTTCTTCCTGGCGAAGCTGTAACACTTTCCCGTACGCCTGATTGGCCAGATGGGCGACTCTGAGTAGTTCAGTGGGACCGAAGCTGTGGCTGTCTTTCCACTCCCCATCCACTTCATAGCGACGGACGAACTCGATGTTGTAGCGTGTTTTGCCGTCATGCACGTTCTTCCAGATCGAGGCCTGGATCAGCCCGTCGCGTAGGGTTGCAGTGGGACGGTTGGTGTTGGTGTCAGATTGGGTCATGGTTGTTTCCTTTCGATAGTGGTGAAACTTGTCAGGCCGGACCGTTCTGGGGATACATCCAGAACGGCCGCGACGTAAATTTTTCGAGGTAGGCGGGCGGATCGTACTGCGGGTTGAACTGAAAGCTGCCGTACTTGAAACGGTTCTCCCCTACCCATTGCACCCCGCCGGCTGGTTGCTGAATGAGCATGTCGCCGGTCCAGAGCTGGCGGATGTCATCGGTGGTCAGCCAGAATCCACCGGCGTGGGCGCAGCCGGTGAAGCTCCAATGCCCCTGCCCGTCTGGGCTGGTGTACATGCGGGAGATGGCCAGACCTGGGTTAGCTTTGAGGCTCTGGTAGATACTGCGAAGGCGGTTAAGATCCTGCATCAGAACAAACTGGGTTGCTCGCCGGTTTCAGCGTCCGCTGACTGGGTTTCTGAACGTTCTGGCATGGTGTTCTCTGCCGGTTCTTTGGCACTCGCTGCGCCGAAGGTTTCGCCGAGTATCCAGTCGGCGGCTTTCTGCCCGGCAGCGGCTGCGGAGACGATCAGCTTTTTGTCGTTGCGGAGCTGTTTGCTCCAGCCTTGGATGTAAGCGGCGGCTTGCTCGATAGTCGGTGGGCTGATGCCTGCGGCGGCGGCTAAGAACGCGGCGGTGGTTTCCGCGACCAGTTCTTCTTTGGAATAGTCTTTGGAGCCAAACGGAGCCGGCTCGGTGTCGAGGCCGCGGTCGAGCCGTTTTGAGTGGCCTGTCGAATGGGCCAGTTCGTGAAAGAGCGTGGCGTAATAGTTCTCACGTGTGTCGAACTGTGCGGGTTCAGGCATGAAGACTTCGTCGGTGCGGGGGCGATAGCGGGCGCGGTTGCCGCCGTGATTGACGGACGGCGGGTTCTTGTAGCCGCTGAGGATTTCTTCGCACTGGGAGATCGGTTCAAACGGTGTGACCTCGGCGTTAGGGTCCAGGGCGTCGGGGGGTGTGATGCCGTCGATCTGCTCGGCGTTGAACACGTTGTAGTGTTTCAGCACCGGCAGTGTGATTTCCTCGCCGGTTTCGCGGTCGGTCTTGGTGTACTGCTTCCAGAACACGACCAGCGAAGACTTCTCGCCTTTGCGGACCTGCCCGTTCTTCTGCTGGGCCTGCTTGAAGGTCAGCCAGTAGTCAGAGCTGTAACCTTTAGCCCAGGATGTAGCGGCCAGAAGAAAAACGTTCACACCGCGGTAGCGTTTGTTGCTGCTGAGGTTGACGGGCCACCCCTGCCCCGCGTTCTTGATCGGGTTCCGCCACGGGACAACGCCCTGGTCGAGCAGTTCTAAGATGCGGTCAGTGACCTCCTGGTAAATGTCGCGTCGTTTCGCGTTGCGTTTTGCCATGCCGCCTCACTCTGCCACTGTTTTTGTGGTGAGGTCAAGACGGTCCGTTGAGGGATTGGCGTACGCATGCAGCGCTATGAATGCCGTATCCAGAGGCAACAGCATTCCCGCTGCTTCCAGGTGAATGTCCTCGGCATCCGTCTCAGATAATATGGAATAGGGTTGAGGGCGATCTGCCGAGTAGACGATATCGCAGATTGCTTCCAGAGCGCTCAGGGCGTTCTGCATTGCCTTGAGGGCTAGCTTGATCTGACTGGCTGCTGAAGTGTTAAGGTTTGTCATGGCGTCTTCCTTTCTGTGTAATTGACCATTCACCGCCCAGGCCGCGGAGAAGCAGGACTGGCGTCCAGGTGTCTAGGTGCGGGCAGCCGCGCAAGCGGCAACACGGCTCCTGGAGCCAAACTGCGGACGCGGCAGAGTGCATACACGGTCAATTGCAAGAAGGAAGAAGTGACGCACAGAAAGCAGTGAAGTGAAAACTATTCGCGTTGCTCATCTGCTGAACGGGTCAGGCGGCGAAGACTGCCACACCGGCATCACGGGCGGCCTGGCGTAGTGCTTTATCGAGCGTGGCAAGAGCGGAATTAGTGCGTTTAGCGAGTTCAAGATACGCCGCGTCATAGGCGGTAAGATCGTAGGTGCGGGCTTCGCCAATAATGTGATCGAAGCGCGGTAGCGGGTCGGTTTCGAGCTGCATCCGATCCAGAGCAAAGAGAAAGAGCCCCACTTCATCGCCTGCAATGCGGTTACGACGTTGCTCGTTGATGGTAATGACGTTCCAGATCTCGAACCAGAAGATGCAGGGCACGATGCCACCGTCTACGGCAAGCTGTTCGATAACTGCTTCGGCGTAACGGGAATCTTCGTCCGCGAAGGCAAGTGGAACAATGGCTGAAACATCCGGGACCAGCATTACGCCAGACCGCTGCGGCGCCATTTCAGTACATCCCGCAAACTTGCATCGCTAAACAGACCGGCGGCATCACGGAGGTCACCGATCACGTCACTGGCATCGAAGCGTGTTGCTTGCTGAGCAGGCCGGTCCAGCAGCTGCCGGGCGGCGGCTTCAAAGAAGGCGGACACATCGTCGTGCTGCGCAGCTACGTCCTTGTAGAGGTCATCTGATATTTCAACGTGCATTGTGGCTCCTTCCATTGGAGCGACAAAACTATCACAGCTGGCATCCAGGTGTCAAACTTTGACAGTGATCATGCGATGAGAAACCAGTTGGGACACAACAGAACGGCCGCCCGGATCAATTGTCGCAGGCGACCGTCTGATTTTAGTGCTCGCTGGGTAGATAAAGCGTCCAGCTTTTGCCATCGTGTCCGGCCCAGATGTCAACGTCTGACAGTGGGAAATCCGTGAAGGGAATCGATTGCACGATGAACGGTTCAACGGGAGAGTCGACCCTTGCGGTGAGAACGGCGGTACGGTCTTCGAGAACCGTTAGCTTCCAGAAGTGCATACATTCGATACGACTGTCTTTCGAGGCGGCTTCCCGGAATGCTTTGCTGCCGATCCAGGAAGAAATGGCGTCAATCAGCCAATACGCGTCACCGCGGTTGGCGAGATGCCGGACGCCTTCGGTATAGGCCAGATGCAGCCGGTGCATATAGACCAGTCCTGAGCCGGTGAAACGCCGGAGTTCATCGTGGGTTAATGGGGTCTTCGTGGGAGATGGTTCTGGAGTTGAAGTCATATCACGTTCCTTTCGTTGTTGTTGACCTGCTCACCCGGAGCCCGGCAGGTCAAAACAACAAAGGAACGTGATGGCTAGAACAGATCGAGCTGCTGACCTGGACCACTAGCTGGCGGCGGACAGTCATCGTCCCGTGCCGGCGGTGAACTGCCCTGCTCCACACTCGACTTTACTGAATGTTGCAGCGGTACGGGGCATTGTTCGATGGGAATCTCCTGGATCACACCGCCCGCCATATTGAAGCCGGTTTGTAAAGCACGGAAGGTTTCCAGGGTAAGCGTGTTGGCGTGCACGACGTAGCCACGTAGATTCCGCAGACCGAGGTTAATGGCTGTCATAAAGACGCAGCGTAAATCTACGTCGAAACCTGAAAATTCAAATCCGCGATTCTGCTCCGCGGCCGCCAGTAGCATCCGGCCAGACCCACAGCACGGATCGTTGACCGATGGCCGGCGGCCTTCGGGCGGTTCAAAGTCCATCAATGACATCGTCGCCATTGCGCGGGCGATGGGCATACCAGTCTGCGGACGAAATACCCAAAGTCACTTCAAGTGATAGCTCGGAACACACGGTTGTCGTATCTTTAACTGCATTGCTCCGGCTGGCGAAGTGGTGTCAGTCATGCCGAGAAACGACTCAAGGAGGAGAGGCGCAGTGCAAGACAACAAACGGAAAAGTCCACCCCAGGTTCGCTAACGTCGAGTCCGCTCACAAATCTCTGGGAACTGATGCCGGAGAACAGCCGGAATCAAGTTCTCAACGACCTGACCAAGTTGATCCAACAACATCTGATGTCTCCCAATCGGAAGGAGATGTCCGATGAGCGTAAGTGAAAGGGAACAGAATTCCGTCGCCGCCGATTATGGCTTGTCGTCCTTCGGGCTGTCGAAGATTGAGAATCATCACTTCGAGCGTCTGGCGGTTGTTTATGTGCGTCAGTCAACGCCTCGCCAGGTTCTCGAACACCGGGAGTCTACGCGTCTGCAATACCAACTTGTCGATCGCGCAGAAACATTTGGCTGGCGCAAGGACCGGGTTCTCATCGTTGATGAAGACCTGGGCATTACAGGGCGGAGCGCCGAACCACGTTTCGGTTTTCAAAGATTGCTTGCGGAGGTCGGCCTGAACCATGTGGGGATTGTTCTCGGAACGGAAATGAGTCGCATTGCGAGATCGAACAAAGACTGGCACCAGTTGCTAGAGCTGTGCGCCATGTTTCATACGTTGCTGGCAGATCAAGATGGATTGTATGATCCCATTGATTACAACGACCGCCTGCTGTTGGGACTGAAGGGAGCAATGAGCGAAGCCGAGCTTCACATTCTCAAGAGTCGCATGTTGAACGGAAGCAGAAACAAAGCCCGGCGCGGCGAGCTGATCACACATCTTCCTGTTGGATATGTCCGGCTGCACGGTGATGAAGTCGCCCTCGACCCCGACGAACAGGTGCAGTCAACGCTGAGGCTAGTGTTTGAAAAATTTGAAGAACTCGGTACGGCGATGGCGGTTTTGCGGTACTTGCGCGATCGAGATATAAAGCTGCCTTTCCGTGTTAAGAGCGGTCTGAACAAAGGTCAGCTGGAATGGCGGCCGGCTAGATACTCGACCGTTGGCTACGTCCTGAAGAACCCGACCTATGCGGGAACATACACCTACGGTCGTTATCAACAAGATCCGCGCCGGGCTGTTGCCGGCGAACCGAACAGCGGCCGTTTTCTGGCGAATATCGAAGACTGGAAAATCGTTATTCACGATAAACTGCCAGCCTATATAACTTGGGATCAATATCGTGCGAATCGCAAACGCCTCGAAGACAACCAGTCCAGATTTGACACGCCAGGCACACCACGCGATGGCAATGCTCTGCTTGCAGGAATTCTCATTTGCGGCCGTTGCGGCCGGCGGCTGCAGCCGCATTATAAGAAGCGAGCAGCAGGAACAGCGTACCTCTGTACGGGTGATTTCCCGCATGTGCCCGATTCAAAATGCCAACGGCTGATTGCTAAGGCTGTGGATGAACTTGTAGCAGACCTTATCCTTGAAGTTGTGCAACCGGCTTCGCTTGTAATCAGCCTGGAAGCTGCTGAACGGATTCGCGAAGAACGCCGCCGGCTATATGAGCACTGGGAACAACGCGTCGAGCGGGCTGCCTACAGTGCGTCACTCGCGCAGCGACAGTACGATGCGGTGGAGCCAGAGAACCGCCTTGTAGCGCGTGAACTCGAACGGCGGTGGGAGAAAGCGCTTGGTGAGCAGCGTCAGATTGAGGAGGACTTTGGCCGGTTCAAAGAAGAACAGCCAAAGGAGCTTTCCCCCGCAGAGCAAGAACAGGTCGAGCACCTGTCTTCAGCTTTGCCCGAATTGTGGCACGCTGATTCAACTTCAAACGCTGATCGCCAGACAATAGTGCGACACTTGATCGATCATGTGGAAGTCGAGGTCCAGAACGACTCCGAACTCGTTGATGTTGCCATTCATTGGGCTGGTGAATATGTCAGTCATCACGAAGTTATTCGCTCAGTTGGACGCTACGAACAACTTCATCGATTCGATGAGATGAAGGCTCTCATAGAAGGCCTGTGGAAAACCGGGCACGGCACGCCAGCGGTCGCCAGAAGGCTAAATGCTGAGGGCTTTCGCACGCCTACGCGACAATCAAGGTTCACTCGTCACATGGTCCGCAAACTGCTCGACAAATGGGGTCTCACTGAAGCAAGTCGTCCGCAGATTCCGGCCAGCCTTTCACAGCTTGAGCCAGACGAATGGTGGCTGGTTGATCTCGGCTGCAAGTTGCAAATCGATAAGTCCACCCTGGCTCGCTGGTGTCGCAAAGGCTGGGTTCATTCCAGGAAACTACCGGGCCGGTGCAAGTGGTGGGTCATCTGGGCGGATGAAGAAGAACTTGACCGGATGCAGCGTCTCTTCGCATGTAGTCGCGGCCAGGGAAAGAACTCGCACAGTTACAGCCAGCAGCTTCGCTTGCCAAAACCCAAACCAGCCCAATAGTGCGAACACCAGTACAATTACATCAACTTTAGCTTTCACTTTACGGGAAAACAGTGGCATTATGAGCAAACAGCTATCGGCGTTAAGAACTGACCTCGCTCCCCATAGGTTATCGACCCCTGAAACAAATCCCCCAGCACATCGATCATTTCGCCGGGTTCGTTCTCCATCTGATGGACGACTTCACCAAACATCTGCGCTAGCTTGTCGCAGCCCCGACGCCCCTTCTCGCCCTTGGTGTGAGCGGTCACGATTTCCAGATAGCGCTGTTCCATCTGACCGCCGGATAGAGCGCATACGCTCATTTCCAGGAAGTCCTCAAACGCGCGGGCGCGGCTGACGCCGGAAAGCCCGGCGGCTTCTTCCAGCAGCTTGAGCAGACGATGCGTCTGCGGATAAGAAAATGATTCGCCGCCCATTACGCGGCATTGCGGTTCCAGTACATGGCGTCCGTTCCTCTCGCTTGTTAAGCGGGCACCTTACGGGAAATCAATCGTCAGCGCAAGTCTTTGGATGCTGCGATGCAGCGGGGGCGATGGGAAAGAAAGCGGTCAATCGGCTCGCAAGCCGTCCGCCAGCAAAGCGTGAACATCCTGGTACTGATGCAAGTGCCCTCCCCGTTCAAAGAATTCTTCCGGGCTGAGATCGCCGCCAAACTCCGGCACGTCGAACAGGTTGAGACCGACCCAGACGTTCGCCAGGGCGTTCTCATGAACAACGCCAACGCGGGGGAACTCACCGCGGAGTGTCGCTTGCTGTGACGCGTCGCCGGAAGCTTCGTGTGGCGTCGCCGTTCGCAGAACGGGTAGAAACGGACGTGCAGGCCAGTGTGCGGGTGTTCGTTGCAGTTCGAGCGTCGCCTGTCTTCGTATCCCGGCAGCGAACGTTGCACCCGCTGAAAAGCCGAACGCGCGGAAAGAAACGGCCGGATCACTCCCCTGCCCCGGCTATCGAGCCGGACTTCAAATTGCCAGTCACCGACGGCGGCCATCGACGGCTGCGTACGATACCAGCTCGCAGCCACGGCAGGCTCGACGATCTTAAAGCCACCGTAACCGCGACCGCGTGCAGTTCTATCCTGCGAGGATGCTGACCTTCCACCATGCGGCGAAGGTAGTGAGATTCGTGGGCGGGCGCAACGGCGGAGAATTATCAGCGCACAAAAAACGCCGCCAGAACAGGGCAGAAGTTCTGGCGGCTGGCTCTGGCGTGTGGGCAGTTCACGACCAGAACGTCCAATTAGTGTAGCGGGTTTTGCGGAAATATGTGTAAGCAAGCTCACCGTTACACGGTTCCGCGAAGAAAGAGGCGTCTCCAGAGAACCCAGCTTCCCGCCGGCGCCGGATCTTTCGCCCCGCGTAATCCTGTGGATGGCGGTTAGAAAAACCTTGGCTTTTTCGGCAGGCTATTTTACCGTTCTCGAACACCTTCAAAGAACAAAACTGAACGGAGTTAAGAACATGGTTGAAAACCGGCATTACCTGTCGCTGAGTGCTGCGGCGAAGTCTACGGGCAAAAGTAAAAGCGTCCTTTCGAAGGCGTTGAAGAATGGAGACCTGAGCTATGTCTCCAAAGACGCCAACGGCTACAAGATCGACCCGGCGGAACTGTTCCGCGTGTTTCCCAAGAGCACGGCTGCGAACGAACCAAAAGAACGTTCGCGAACCGCTGCGGAGAACCCGCAGAACGCGTTTAGAATCAAAGAGTTCGAGCTGCGTCTTGAAGCAACGGCTAAAGAGCGAGATTTCTATAAGGACCAGGTCGAGAAAATCGAAACGGACCGTGACGATTGGAAGAAACAGGCACAGACGCTGCTGCTGCAAAGCCCCATGATGGTCCAGGCAAGCGAAATAGATCCCGCTGAGGGCAGTCAGGATATTGGCGGGGGTAGGGTAGGGGACAAACGGGAACAACGGCCTGCTGGTGAGCCTATGGCGGTTTACGCCTTGGTTGCGGTGCTGATGCTCCTGCTGCTGGTGTGCGGATGGTTCTTCTTCGATATCCGCATGAGCTGATTAACTGTCCCACGTACTTACCTATTCGCAGGACGGCGTCCGTTGCTCCCGCTGCTGTCGTAGCACATCGTTCCAGTCCATACCTGGCTGCGTAGGCTGTTTGAAAACGATGCTCCGGCCATCGGCTTCGCCAATACTTTCACGGATCTTGATACCGAGCGAGATTCCACCGGCGTCATTGTCGGTCGCAATCACCACCTGCGCATCACCTGGCATCCGCGAAACGGCTGAGTGGAGGAGGGTGGTTTGCAGCGGACTCATCTGGCCCGCTGTACTGAGAAACCGCGTTCCCGCTGTTCCATGCAGATCCGCATAGCTGAGCGCATCGATTGCCGTTTCACAGATCACCATCGTGCTGTCTTCCGGCTGCGGACGCGAACACCAGAACCCCTTGATGCCGCCCGGTGCGAATCCCGTAAAACCGCGGTTCTTGATTTCATAACCGCAAAGCTGCTCTGAGTTCCAGTGCGGAAACAGCACATTCCCGCGGCGGTCCACCCGGAAACGGTCAGCGAAGATCGGATCGGAAAGAACGGTTCTCGAAATACCGCGATCGCGTTCTAAGAACGGAAGCGAACCCTCTGTTGTTCTGGCTCCCTCCCAGACGGACAACACTTTGGCGGCGTCTGCCGTGGATGGCGTCAGATCCGCGAACCGGGTTTCCGGGGCGTTCGGAACCGTTCCTCCTTGCCACTTGCGGAGTTCTTTGCGGACGCCTCCCAGCGACAATCCCTGCCGGTTCTGCAAGAAATCGATCACCGTGCCGTGGTCCTGCGAATCGAGCGGGTTGAAGTAGATCCAGTGGCCGCTGCTGGACTTGGCGATCACGACTTTATCGCCGCAAGGGTGTTTCATCACCGCGCTGTGGCGGCTGCTCTTCCGCTGGATCAATTCAAAGCCGTGCGAGGCCGCGTACTCGCAGAGATTAATCTCTCGCTTAAACGCCTCCAGTTCATCCCGCCGGTTCAAATCGCCCATAGGGCAGCTTAGCGCGATTACCCCGCTAGTCACAAGGCAAAATCAACCGCCATCCATCTTTCATTTTCCTATTGCCCAGGCAGCAAAGCTTGCTGACAAAACCCAGTCACTCGTACCGCAGAGTGTTTAATCTGTGTTAAGTCATGTGTTACGGCTGTGGAAAACGTCTCTAACGCTTTGATTTATCAGCTCTGCTGAAATCGTCCGGTGTGTGAAATATCGAAGTGCGGTGTGTGAAATATCGAAGTGCGGTGTGTAAACCATCGAAACTCCGGCGGCGGAATCCGCACACGGGTGTGTGATCTATCGAAAGCACGTTGGGTGTGTGAAATATCGAATCTGCTTGACAGACCCGCCAGCGGCGCGGCAGTGTTGAAACAAGATGCAGAATCACGCCCGATCACCCTTGCTACCCGACCGCCATCCGACGCCGGATTTCTTCGTGTGCGATGTCTTTGACGCAGCCCCCAAGGGCGATATGGCTTCCATGGAACACCCGGTGTTCTCACTCTCGACCAAGCCCGATCACCGCGTCCGCCGTTACGAGCACAACAACAATTTTATTGAGATCAAACCCTCAGCCGATGGCCTGGCGACCGTCCACGACCGCGATGTGCTGATCTACTGCATCTCGCAACTTATCGCCGCCATGAACCAGGGCAGGGAGGTTTCGCAGGTCGTCCGCTTCAAAGCTCACGACCTGCTGAAAGCGACCAACCGCATGACGAACGGGCAGGGGTACGACGCCTTGAAAGCCGCCTTTGAACGCCTCTCAGGCACACGCATCAGCACCAACATCGTCGCAGGCGGCAAGGAAGAATTTGAAACCTTCGGCCTGATCGAACGCGCACGGATCGTCCGGCAGACCCGCGACGGCCGCATGCAGGATATCGAAGTCAAACTCTCTGACTGGGTCTTCAACGCCATCCAGTCGCAAGAAGTGTTAACACTGCACCGCGACTACTTCCGCTTGCGCAGACCCGTCGAACGCCGACTCTACGAACTAGCCCGCAAGCACTGCGGCCGCCAACCTGAGTGGCGGATCTCGCTCGAACTGCTTCGCAAGAAATGCGGCAGCGGCTCCCGCCTCAAGGAATTCAAACGCCTAGTGACCCGCGTCGTCAACGACGACACCGCCAACAATCACATGCCCGACTACCGCATCCGCCTGGAACGCAGCACCGACGACACTACCGATATCGTCATCTTTCAGAGCCGAGGCAGCGTTCCCGCTGGCTCCACCACCAGTGACATAATCCTGCCACCCCTCCAGCCAGACACTTACCACACTGCTCGGCTTGCGGCACCCGGCTGGGATATGTACGAATTAGAAAATCACTGGCGCACGTGGGCCGCCACCTCCGGCACCAAACCCAAGAACCCCGACGCTGCCTTCATCGGCTTTTGCCGCAAATGGGCTAGACGACGCAGATCCTAGGCAGTGCAGAACATAAATTCCGGCGAACAGGACTTTGTCTGAGGTACGCCCAAAATGCGACTTTGACAACCTGCCTAACAGATATTAGTCACTAAAAAACGGGCGTGAATCAATTGACGTTGCTTGGTCAATTTCATTCTTGGAAAGTTCATACATTGCCTTGCTAAGAACGTCCACCTCGCCGAGATGAGCGAACTGCTTGTCAGCCATGATTTCACTGCACTTCATGAAGACGGCATCGCCGTAACCACGTTTCACCGTTTCAAGAAACGATTCATTATCAGTCAATTCTTTAAAGGATTCTTTGGGTTTCTTCATGCGAATCACCTTTTCATACTTTAACTTCATTGTAAACCGAGTAGATTTTGTAATTCGGCTTGAATGGCGTATAGATCCACAGATCGATGCAACGCTTCTAGCTCCATCGAAACGTAACCTGAGAATGCGAGCGTACAGTTTTCCGAGTTCCTTCTTTCGCGAAGCAGATCAATCCAAGCAGTAAAATCATCCAATGAATTTACCCACGACAATGGAAGATCTCCGAAGTGGCCAGCGTGGTGATGACCCGATATATGTGCGTGCGTAATCCTTCCAAACACTGGGTCGTATCGTAACGCTTCTAATGTAATTTGGGTGCCTTCTTCCCATGCGTGTCTGGCGGCTAGACGCCAATGGGCAACGTCTAGGTTAAAACCAACGTTGTCGAAGATTCGGTGCTGCTCCAGGAGGGCGTTGAGATTCCGAAGTGTCTTCCAGTCTCGCAAAACAAACAATGGACCCGGCTCTAATTCCAGAGCCCATGTGATTGACTCTCGAACGGCTGAACATTCTTCAGATTTCAAAGCGGCGTGCAGATTGACTCCCAGGCGACGGCAGGCTTCGCTGTCGGGCACTCGATTGGCAACGTAGCTTCTCTTGCTGTTTCTACGAAGAAACGATGCTGCATCATCGATGTCTTTCGGAATACCAGGCCAAACGCCATTGACCAAAGAACCCGCGACTAATTCAA
The DNA here is from genome assembly GCA_965233625.1 of Pirellulaceae bacterium. Lineage (GTDB taxonomy): Bacteria > Planctomycetota > Planctomycetia > Pirellulales > Pirellulaceae. The sequence continues at coordinate 2,211,040 of OZ247499.1, read as the reverse complement.
TTGATCTGACCTCGTGGCCGATTTCTTGAAGCTCTTTGGCAAGACTTGCCAAAAATCGAATTGCACGGATAGCTTTGGTCGCATCATGGCTACCAGGAATAGCGGAAATTGCCGGCACAAAGCTCGCAATTCCAATAATCTTTTTTCCTAGGAACTTCGTTATCCTTTCCGCAACCCTAGTGATGCGATCTGGCGCCTCAGCGCATTCAGCCATGAAGTCCACTGCATCTATCGCATCCTTGATTTTCAGCATTTTGCATAGCCTGTCTATTTCAGGCTGCATAAAAGCGTAATATTCACACGCTGGCTCTAATCCTAGATCGTCTTGACCTGGCCAGTTTTGTGCGACCCAATAATTCGTACGAGTGTCGAACGACGAAATAAGAGCCGCACGCAGTGCTTTGGGCTCACCCCTGTGTTTCAGATTATTCCTGGAAGGTTTGCTGGCATTAGCTGGACGTCCCATCGGTCGCAGAAAATGAGTGGTGCAGTCTTCATTGGTAAATTCCAATACAGCAACCACATACTTATCCAATGCCTGGCCGAACGAAATTCCGCCATGTTGAGGAGCTTTCTCAGCATCCCAGACCCACGCCCAAGACTTGCCATTCGAGTCAGAACGGAATTGCACCCAGTACCATTGCGGTCTAAGTTTTCCGCCACGATGCATTAACTGAATCTGCTCAGCTATGTTGAAAGGTATTTTGCATTGCGTTTCCAACTCGTTGTCAGCGCAACAGTGGATTCTTGAGTTGAATAATCGCAGTTCACCAACTGCTGTATCCATACCGAACGGTAAGCTCTCTGGATAACGAAGTTGAAGGGAAAGAGAGAGAGAAAACAGCCCCGCCGTTCTCGTGCTGCCCCCTACCATGCCATCATCGGCTTCTGCGTCAAGCAGCGGTAACTTGACCTCCTTCGGAGTGACGGAAATGAAACCGCCTAGGAGTAATGCAGTAGGAGACGTAGCTCGACACGGGTGAGCGTCAAGCAGTTGAGACCCGCTAGCCGACAAGAATGGGTAGGTTGCAGGATCATTTATGACGAATTCGCGTGGTTGGTTTTCACTTGCTGCTACCGCGAGTACCGCGTGAAGATTGTCTTCGTCCGGCGTGTCAACTTCAGTTAAGAACGGGTAGGAATTGCGTTCAAAAACTGCCTGTTGACCGCTTGACGAACGTACAGCGAGCGCTCCTAAGTCAACGGGTATCACTGCTGGCATTCCAGAAAGCAGGTAGCTGCGCAGAGCACGGCAGAATGCATCGAGGTTGAATTCGTCGCGTGATTCGGCGCTTTCTTTACTAGCCGTATCGCTCGCTCTCAAGAATTCAGTAGAAACCTTTTGATTACACCCCCAGAGGCCGACACTCGGGTGACGGAAGTAAGATTCTATGTCGTTTGGCGACATACCACCGATGTCAATCTCAGTAGCGGACTCATGCTGTCCCAGAAACGTGATTTCGGGTACGCCAAAGATACCGTTGGCAAATTCGTTCAGCACGGCCGTAGCCATAAAACAAGCAGCTTGTGCACACATGCCGCCTCCCAAACGCATGTGTTTAATAAATGGCACCAGATCCCGGGTCTGCCCGGTATCGGGCTCCCCATATGCCCGCCCTAAATCGCAACAAGTGAATCTGTAATCGCTATCTGCCAGGCGGCGGGGAACGGCTAGCAACGAGTCTGCAACGCAAGTCGCACTTTGCACAATCGTGGTTGGAGTCTTTTTGATTGCGAATTCGCAATCAACGTCCAAGGCTGATAATCGTCCAGCCTGCTCCGACGTTCTTTCTCCCCAACTTCCAAGTGATCGAGCGAGAGTCTCGATCCGTCGAAGATTAACAAAGCAATCTGGATTATCTGGCAGCAAGTAAGCACGATATGCAAAACGGGGCGATGAAGCTCCAAACAACTCACATTCGCTTCGCACGACGATTGAGGGGGCAGGGCGATAGCGCAGCGTATAATTTGATTCATAGCCCGGATCCTTCGAATACAACCAATATCGCATGATTTCAACATCATGAATTCGACTGGCTCCGACTTCTTTTTCGAGTGCTGCTTGATCGTCTTCAAGCGTTTCGTAGTAGTCTGCCCAACTGGTCATATCGGTCCGCCGCGCGATAATCTTAGAATCAAATAATTTCCCCAAAATAGTCACGAACTGCTTGGGCAGCAAGGTGGTTGACCAACAAGATTCGCCATAGGACTGACCCTTGCGCGGGCGTCGCCGTTGTGCCACCCTCAACCAATGCCCAAGAAGAAAACCAACCCCAACGTCCCCATGCAGGCCGAACTCGAAGCCCGCTTCGGCCACAAGATCATCACCTACGACCACGGCGACAACGAACACCACCCGGGAGGCATGTGCTCCTGCTGCGGAAGCGGCCCCAATGCTACGCCCGACTGGCGCGACGAACCGTGGTACGTTTTCCGGGCAGGTTTCTGCGATTCGGATGGGATCTATCTCAGCATGCTCTGCGAAGGCTGTCTGGAAGAACTGGAGTTTGATTATAAGCAACGCCCCAAGACGCTCCGCGATGAAATGGCCGAAGCGGTGAATGAACTGCTGGGTGACGACATCGACGGGGCGCAGTCGATGATGGAGGACCTGCCGCCATTGGATGAGTTGGACCTGGGATAAAAACTACGATAAATCAATCATTCGCGAACTTCCCTCATCATCTTTCCAAAGGCTTCCGCAACCTCATCATGATGAATACGGAGCGGACAGGCAACTGTTATCGCAGCCGCGCCCGACAGCCCTGCGGATCGCAGGTGGTGGATGACAGCGCGCACTACCGTGCCCTTTGAATACACATCGTCGACGATAAGAACGCTTTGTAGCTGGTCGATATCTTTGTCGTGCCCCTTAAGAAACCGAATCCCGTCGATGAATTCTTGAAGCTTATCTACTTCTGAACTCTCGGTAGTTTCCTTAACCATTCGGATGCAGCGAACGTCGAATCGTGCAAGTGCCGCCGACAAATATGGACGGTGTATCCGCTTCTGGAAGGCGGATCAACAATTGCATCAAAGTCGCCATTGATCGCCTGCGCGAAATCGCCACGATAGCCCGGCATGTTGGCCCAGTACTGCTCTTCGATCTGTTGACCGTTGGCTTTGTTTTGCAGCGCGAGCGTGCGAACTATTTGAAGGTAGTCGTACTTTGCCTGTCCGTAATCGTACCATGCGAGGAACTGTAGATTGAATTTCTCTTTGCCAAATTCGATATCTTCATTATTCATAGCAACTTTTCTCCCTTACGTTCAGTATTTCCGAAGTGGATATTGCGGGGAGCGAGGACGTTTAGAATATCGGCGACGAAACGCATTGCATCGGCATCGCTCAGTTCGATGCGTACAGGGAAGTTCTTGCCGTAGTCCTGACCTTCCCGGTCGAAATTGATTACGAGGCCACGACCACGGTATTTCCTTCCGCCGTCAGCGAGCGGTTCCGTATCAACGTCGAGTGAGGAAACGGTTAGATCAACTTCGTACCGATCACCGGTTGGACCCAGTCGAATGAAGCCATCAACATCGGGTTTCGTTACTTTCGCCATTATTCACCTCTTAGGGAAACAGATATCTTGGTTTTCACTTACACATAGGAAATATGAGAAAAGTGTCGTGCTTTTGCACTGTTTTGCTGCAAACTGATAATACTCTTTAGAGGCCAAAAGTGAATGAGAATACTGGTCACCGGCGGCGCAGGTTACATCGGTTCCCATGTCGTCAAGGCTTGTAATTCGGCGGGTTATCAAATCCGGGTCCTGGACAACCTTTCTGGTGGACACCGTGAGGTAGTGCCAACGAACCAACTGATTGTGGGTGACCTGAGCGATAGGGACATGATCTGCCAGGTGTTAGCACAAGAAAAAACCGATTTGGTTATCCATCTTGCTGGCCTCATCGACGTCGGCGAGTCGATTCGGCATCCCGGCAAATACTACTTCAACAACGTTGTTTCGTCGTTGCATCTACTTGAGGCGATGAGAATCACTGGCGTAAGCCGGATCGTTTTTGCGAGCAGCGCAGCTGTATACGGCAACTCCAATGGACTACCGCTTAAGGAGGACAGTTCACCCAACCCGGTGAACCCGTATGGGCTTACTAAGTACGCCGTGGAGCGGGCGATCACCGACTACGCAACTGCTTACGGTCTGGGAGCCATCGTGTTCAGGTTTTTTAACGCGGCCGGCGCTTCATCGTGCGCGACAATTGGCGAGGGACACAAGCCTGAGTCACATCTGATTCCCCTGATGCTGCAAGTCCCATTAGGGCAACGCATTGAGATCGAAATCTTCGGCGACGACTATCCCACCGCTGATGGAACCTGTGTACGTGACTATCTGCACGTGGAAGATATTGCGCATGCGCATCTTCTGGCGATTGGAAAAATGGAACAGGGTTTCAGCCAGGTGTTTAATCTAGGGCTTGGTAGTGGCTTTAGCGTCAAAGAGGTCTTGTCGGCCTGCGAAACTGTCACGGAGAGTACGATCCCCTACAAAGTCACGGAGCGACGCAGCGGAGACCCGGCCATTCTGATCGCTGATCCCGCCCAGGCTGCCGCCGAACTTGGCTGGCGACCAGAGTACAGGACACTGGAATCCATTATTTCGTCGGCTTGGGCGTGGCATGTTCAACATCCCAATGGCTTCGACTAATTGCGATGAGAGGATGATCTATCAGATCTACAGGTGATTTCAATCCAGGCGGCGGATCGCGACCTGCCAGTCTTTGCTGAGCAATTCAATGGAACTTGCCCATATGTGAAGCACTGCATCGATCGCTGGTTTTGGAGGAAGGTTGCACTTCTGGTTCCATTCATAATCATCAAAGATTACGATGCCTCCTGGCCTGATGAGACGCATGCTGTGCACCGCATCCTCCAGCACATCCCTGGCTTCGTGCGAGCCGTCAATGTAGATAAAGTCAAAAGAAGCTTTCGTAAGACCAGGCAGAATGTCGTATGAGTAGCCCTTGAGTTTTTTAATTTGCGCACTACGACCAGTTTCATCAATATTGGAATTGAAACGCTGTTCGCGCCGTTTGTGGTCGAATATGTCGATACAGGTTAGTGACGCCTCGGGGTTTTGCAGCAGATTCCTGGCGATCCACACGGCGCTGCGGCCTTCAAAGGAGCCGATCTCAAGGCACCTGATCCGTTTCCCCTGGAGATCACCCAGGTGTTTCTCCCAATTCGCCAAATGGCGGGAATGCCAGTCTTTTGTGAATTTCATCTCTTGGCTCTTCAATCTGCCGTAAGTCAGCCCCCCACCTTGGCGAGCAGGTGCTCTGTCTCCTTGAGATACCACTCTCTGCTCTTAAAGTGATGATCCCAGCCAAAGTGCTTGATCTGTTCCCGGATAAAATGCTCGCCGCGACGCAGAGCACAGTAGTGCACATATGTTGAATGAGCGGGGCAGGGGAGAACATCCGGGGTGAACGTGGCAATTTCCCGCGTCCAGCCAGTACTCGCCAGGAAACACCAGGAGTTTATGGTGTCGTATTCGAGCCGCTTCTGACTGGTGTCAAACGGAATGTTGACACGCGGATACTTCGACAGTCCGGGAATGCGGTCGGCCCAGTCGTTGAGCCTCTCAATCGTGTTTGCGGGACGCACATAGGTCCACGGACAAGTTATGAATACGGGGAGTTGTTCGTTCTTTTTCTCTTCAAACCAATGTGGATAAATCCAACGGTCCTGGTTCGTTGCGATGGCTCGCGGATCCAGTTGCAGATACCAGGCAGTCGCGACGTGCTCTGGCGTTGTTTTCACCAGTGCGGCTGGAAGACGCCGAGCAGCGGTTTCCCCATTCTTCAGATCGAGCGGTACACATTTAACTCGTGAGCGTTCTCTGAGAAAGCGGAGTGCCGGCTGCGCCAGATCAATGGAAGGATCGTAGAGAAGCACGAGAGGAAGATCGTGAATGAAGCTCTTGTGCTCAAGCCACGTCGGCCACGTGCGTTGCCAGATTTCAACATCTTCGGCGAGTAATCCCACGACGAGAGTAAGCGCGGGTATCTTATCCTGAGATGTCACGGTTTCCTGGGAGCGCAGAACAGCTTCGTCAGTTTTCTGGGATTGTGCCTTCTTGTCGTACATTCCCCACGTGTTTATTTCCTGGGGCTGGCGTGAAAGAGCATCGTTCACGGCGTCCTCAAAGGGAACGTGCGGGAACACTTTAAGACCACTGTCGGGCGTGCAGTTAAAGATCTCGTAGCCTTCCCGCTGAAAATGAGGAAGCAGGTGTGCGAACCTCTCTTTCATGATCTGGTAGCTGCTATTGTTGCCTTTGACGGACCCGGCGCTGCGATCCTGTGGAAAGGCGTAGTTCTGCTTTCCATACTCCATTTTGAAGTCGCAGCCAACCAGATAAAGGCGACGGACACCGAGGTAGAACAGCAGCCTCAGTGCGATATACATGATCGACCGAGAGCCTTTCTGACCGTAATCATCGACCTGGTTGCCGTGATTGCCCCAGTTGAATGAGTTTTCGTACAACCAGGTGTCCGCCTGAAATATCTCGTTACGCCGGAATCCGAAAACCCCTGGCATTTCGCCGACTTTCTCGCTCGATGATGACAGGAGCCCGTGCTCATTGCGTACGTGAAACGTTTTCTCCATGTTGCAGAGCGGGGTGAATTTGAGAATGCCGGGATCGCGCCAGATCGCATCGCTAAAGCTTCCGGGATCGTCGGCGCTCAGCCAGAGTTGGGGCCGGTGAATCGTGGCCGCGTTGTTGACGGCGCAGGTCAGTACGCCACGCTGGCGAAGGAGTGACAGGTCATGACACTTCAGGGAAGGGCCTCCGCAGATCAGGAAGGCCGTGCTGCCCCGGTAGATGTCGCCCAGGAAGACGTTATGGCCATCGCGTGTAAACAGCATCGGAGCTGGTTGCGTGGCTCGCTGACTCACAAATCCTTGATGCCGGTCACGTCCATGTCGTAGTGCTCGATGGTCATCGCTGTGAATTGGATCAGCCATTCGTCCTGCCCGCCGCTGGATTCTCTATTTTTCTTAACTTAGGGTACGGTGCAGCGATCGATAAGGCAACAAGGCTGCTACTTGCGGAATGCTTCCTTGAAGACGTTGTAAATTGGTTTGACATAGCGCCATAAAACGATAGGATTCGCGGGCGGCAGATTACTCCAGCCGCTATATTTCTGACGGAATCTTGGACCGGGCGGCATTCTCTACATTTCAGGACGGTCCATGTCGAGCATCGACTTCTCCTCCAACATCGACCATACCCAGGAGCCCTTCGTCGCAGTGCTAGGTCTGCACAGCTCTGGCTCGAGTTGTCTAGCCGGCGTCTTGTATCACATGGGTGTACACATGGGCAACAAGTTTTGCGGCTACTACGGAGCCGACCCCCGTTCAGATAACTGCGGTTTCGAAGCAATCGGTCTACGGAATATCTGCGAATCCGCACTACCCTTTCCAGCGAACGAATTTGCAATTGAGCGTGGCCGGATCTACCAACGGCTAAGCCGTTTTCTAAACGAAAAACGCCGCGAAGCCGTCCAACAGAACACCATTGCAGGCGGCAAGTACCCACAGCTATGCGCACTCGGGCCGCAGCTCAAGGATATATGCAAAGAACACCTCCGCATTCTGGTCAGTGACCGGCCACTGCAGGAAAGTATCGAGTCGTTAAAACGCCGGAAGCCCAACCTGCCAGAACAGGATATCGAAGATCACCAGCAGTGGCTCTTCGAGAGGCGTGAAGCCCTGCTTGGCGAATTAAATAGCTGGCAGGTTCACCGGATCGATTACCACGAATTGCTCGATCAACCCCGTAAGATTGCCGGGGAAATCGCAACCTGGCTCAAACTGAAATGCGACGACACTCATTTCAACGCCGTTGTCAGTTGGGTGCAGCCGCGCAAGCGCCACGTTTTCAGTTGAAATCATGGCGCGGAACACCGCGGTCCTGCAGCGCTACCCGAAAGGAAGGATTCGATGTCTTTAGTATCTTGTCTAATGATTACAGGAAAGGATCCCAGCCGCCGTAGGCTCGCCGGAATTGCGGTGGAATGTTTGCTTGAGCAGACTTACGAACCTTGCGAGCTTGTGATTGTGAATACAGCCTCAGAGCCATGGTTCGCGGATTACAGCGTCTACCCGGCCATCCACGAACACATGGCTGACCCTTCACTATCGCTGGGGGAGCTGCGTAATTTTTCGTACGAAATCGCTAGTGGAGAGCTATTAATGCAGTGGGACGATGATGACTTCCATGCGGAGAACCGGATTTCCTGGCAGGTCGAAAATCATAAGCCGGGTTTCGTTTCGATCCTACGCAGACAATACCGGCTGGATATTGTCCGCGAAGTCTGGGGTCTGGTCGATGCCACCACGTGGCCCCGCGGCGGGATTGTGGGAACGATGCTTCACGAACCGACGGAGTTCCGCTACCCCGCCATCGCCAAGGCTGAAGACACCAGATTCATCCAGCAATTCTATGACCAGGGGCTGGTAAATCCGCAGGACAATCCCGCGGAACTGTATGTCCGCTTGTACCATGGAGCAAATACGTGGCACCGGCAGAAAGTTATGCGGCCCGCCCTGCGGCATGGCAGAAATAAGGGAGATGCAGAGCTGATCGCCCGCGTGCAGGAGCGCTACAAGTGTATTTCCTAGGTTATTCCAAAAACAGAAAGGTACGCCGTTATTCGACCTCTGGCGGATTCACCAAGGAAATCCTTGCCCACGCGCTTCGTAGCGGCTACGTCGACTATCTTGTCTTCCCGCGCAAGCGCGGCGTGGATACGGAGATCGTTGTTACCCGCTCCGCTGACGAGTTATTCACACCCGCCACGAATTCGGTCTACGACCAGTGCAATCCGCTCAGCGGAGTGAGCGAGGTACCCGCAGAATCGAATATCGGCATTTCACTTCTGCCGTGCCATGTGGGCGCGCGGGAAAAGATGCCGCAGCTTCGGTTCGTGGTCGAAATCCTCTGCGACTACACCCAGCCGGCTGACTACGCCCAGCGGATTTGCAGTAAGTTTGGCGTGAAAACAAGTGATGTAGAGGAGCTTTACTACCGGACGGGCACATGGCCTGGAAAGACCACAATCGTGCTGCGCGACGGAACAGTGCTCAACCGGCCTTGGGGCAAGTACTGGCTCTCGGACCCCGTGCTCGATAGTGCGCCGCGAAAGTGCCCGCCATGCAGCCGGATCTGTGCAGGGGGCGATGTTGTCGTCGCGGATCCGTGGCGGCTGGAGAAGAAATGGAAAGGGCCGGGAAAGACCATGTTCCGTGTCATGAACCCGGACATTCTTCCAATGATCCACGAAGCCAATGTAGAAATCGAGTCGATCCAGGCCGCTGACTGGGAACGATCTTTAGCTCCGTATATCCGCAGAAAGGCGCAGCGATGCGATACGTCGATACGCACTACTGGCGACGGGGAAAGCCGGAGCTAAACCTGGGGGAGGCTTTCGTTGATCCCTTGCTCAATCTTTTCGATACTGCGGACAGGCGAACGGCTAAAGAGCGAACACGATCCAATGGCGCGGTGCTGTTAACGATCGGTTCTGAGTTCAACCGCGCAACTATACGCAGACTAAAAAAGCGATTCGATCGAATTGTCGTGTGGGGGTATGGTTACTCGCACGGGGAAATTCCAGCAGTCAACGATCTAGATGTGCGCGCCGTCCGGGGCAGGCATACGCTTGATGCACTGGATCTACCGCGGGACACGCCGGTAGGAGACCCGGGATTGCTCATCAGCCGCGCTATTGCAATTCACCGGGAGAATCTATCGATTTCGAAAGCAAGTTATGTTCCACACTGGCATAGCCGCCACATGTACAGCGGCGCAGTGATCGACGTCGCAACCCGTCCTGGACTACTTGCCGGGAAGTTGCGGCAGCTAGTTGGAAGCGAGTTTATCTATACCAGTTCACTGCATACTGCGATTGCATGTATCGCGTATGGTGTCCCGTTTGCGCCATTTAAGAAAGCAGATGAAGCAATCAACAAGCCGCTAAAATGGAAGGACGCGTTTTCGGTTTTCGATGTTGCGCCGGTCTGGAGCATTTCCGAAGAGGACGCCAGGAACTGGTACGATGCCAATACGTCGAAATTACTTCCTGGCAAGCAACTCGATGCGCTGCAGAATTCGATCGCAGATGCTTTTCCAATGGATATCTTCCAGCCAGCAACCTGAGCCGTCAATCTGAAGGGAGTGCGGATGCGGGCGTACCTTACAGTGCTCGATGGTGACGCGGCGCTGGTTCCATATTTTGTGCAGCATTACCAGCGGCTGGGCGCTACTTCCTTTCCGGTTCTTGTCTATTCAGACGCAGCAGATGAACTGGACAGGATTGCAGAAATGGTACGGTCTGCGGGCGGCGTTCCGCGGCCACTCACTTGCTTTCCTTCGGCTACTTTTTCCGCAGTGGGCCGTGAGCGGCAAATCCGCAAAGTGCATCCAGCAGGTGAGTGGGCCTTCTTCGCAGACCTGGACGAATTCGTCCAAACATCCGCCGAAGAAGTTGCAACGATCATCCAGTCAGGCGCGCCCTATTTGTTCGGCCGCTGGCTGGACCGCATTGCTCCGGGTGGAAAACTCGCCGATCCCCAGCCGGGAAGACCGCTCGAAGAAACGTATCCATTTGGCACGTATACCCGTCGACAGCTCAAAGCCGGAGATAGAGCTTATGTACTCTCGCCCACTGCGCCGCTTTCGCATCACCCGGATTCGTGCCGTTGGGGACGCAAGTTGATGAAGCAGGCGGCCACCGCGCCAGTCCACCATTTCAAGTGGCAGACGAATGTCATTAGCAGACTCAGGAAACGGCTTGAGCGGATAGAGGCCGCAGGTAAAGGTCAATCGCCGTGGCACCGGCGGGTAAGCCGTACACTTGACTACATTGAGCAGTTTGATGGAGTGAACCCGACAAAACTGTTCCACGTGGGCGACCAGCTTCACATCTGATTCACCCCAGCTCATGCAGCTTCTTCCGAGCCTCCACTAACTCCGCATCGCGTCCCGGCTGTTCCAGCTCTTGCATTGCTGTTGGCGTGTCTAAATGTCCTCTGATAGCAACTCACCAGATCGATAAGGCAGCAAGCCTGCTAGCTGCGGAGTGCTTGCCTGAAGACTTTGCAAATTGATTTGACAGATCGCCCCAAAACGGTAGGATTCGCAGTACTTCTTTGGCGGCAGATTAATCCAGCGGATATTTCCTAACGGAATCCTGGACCGGGCGACACTCTCTACATATCAGGACGTTCCATGTCGAGCAGCGACTTCTCTGACTTCTCTTCTGAAAATTCGTCGTTCGATTCTGAGTCTTCGGATTCGTCAGCCAGTTCGGATCAGTCCGCCCAGTCTGACCTTTCATCGGACAGCTCAGACTCTTCCGCCAGTTCAGACTTATCAGGCACTTCGGAGTCTTCCACCAGTTCCGATTCATCGGCAAGTTCCGATTCATCTGAGAGCTCAGAGTCGTCTGCAAGCTCAGACTCATCAGCAAGCTCCGAGGGTTCTGCTGGCAGTGATGATTCGTCCTCGTCGTCTTCATCTTCCTCTTCGACCTCCTGTTCACCGCAGCTTTCCGAAGAAGCACTACCGCCAGCCAACATGTCATGTTGTGGTTGCAACACGTGCGGAGACGGTCCCCAGTACGTATGTCCAGACTGCGGCTGTGTAAACCGGCCGATACCCGGTGTGCCCAATACCATTGCCAACGCGGGCGGTGGATACGCCAGCGGTTTTATTTCCGGCGTAGGCATGACGATTGTTAAAGGCGAGTTTGGGAACAATTCTTTTTGCAACGCGCTCTATAAGCTCGTGATCGATGAAGCTGACACCAGCATCACAGCGGCTCGCCTCGGGCCGGATCGCATCGTGCGGTTTACAGAATCTTCAGGCGTTTACACGGTCCAGCACTGCACACCTGCTTCGGATTTCTCACTGCGGTTTGAAAGTGAAAACTGCCAGTTCGTGCTGAGTACCTGCAGCGGTGGTGTTTACAAATTCGATGAAGACGGAACCTTCAAGTCGTTCACAAACACCGCTGGGGATGGTCCGCAATCCGATGGCGTCGATGCGAATGGGAATGTGATCGGGATGTCTCAGCAATCGGACGGCACGACCTATTCCGTGGGATTTTCCTACGACAGCCAGGGTCTGATTACTTCGTCGACCTATCAGATCGCCAACAGCCCACCATGTTCCTGCCGCCGTACGCTCTACACCTACTACGGCGCCAGTGAGGACAATGGGAATGAGAACGATCTCAAGACGGTTGTCCAGCAGATTTACAGTAACGGCCAGTGGGTCGATCACGAAACAAGCTATTACCGTTACTACAAACCCGGTGAGTCCGGCGGCTTTGCTTCGGGGCTGAAATACGCTTTGGATAGCGAAGCTTTCGCGCGGCTTTCCGAAGATCCGACCGTCACCGATCCATTCCTTGCCTCCGATCAGAAAGTGGCGGAATACGCCGACAACTACTACGAATATGACTCGCAGCACCGGGCGACGAAGGCGGTAATCCAGGGTGGGCTGTTGACCTACACCTATTCGTACATGACCAGTGCGTTCGCCGATGGTTACAACAACTGGCATCTGAAGACCGTCACCACCAACCCCGACGGCACGCAGAACATTTTGTATTCGAACTACCTGACCCAGGAGATGCTCACCGAGTTTACCGACGGCACGGACCGCTGGATCACTTACACCAGGTACGACGCCAATGGCAAAGTGATTGAACAAGCGACTCCCGCCGCCATCGATATGTCGGGCACGCCGTACGACGACACAGTGGCCGACCTGGACATCCAGCTAAATGCATCCGCAGGTCTCATCTCGCTGACCACGTATTACGCCAGCACAACCGCCACTGAAACGACAGCCGGCGGCGTCGATTCCTACGTGGAATACACGAAGATTAAAGAAGGTAGTGGTGGGACTGAAATTCTGCAGAGCCTGACCAAGTACTTCAAGCGCGAAGCTGGAGGTAGCACCAGCTATCCCATGGCGGAACAGACGGTCTACCGCGACACAGCGGGCACTGAACCGATCACCACGAAGTACGAGTACACCTGGTACACAAATACAACACAGGTTGAGCAGACGACCACTCTTTTTCCCATCGTCCCCACGTCGCAGAACGGTACGGGCGCCCAGGAATCGCAAGTTACTGTTTCTGATACGTATGGCCGCGTCAGGTGGACCAAAGATCCACGTGGCTTCATCACGTACACCGCGTACAACGATGTCACAGGGGCGATGACCCAGACCATTGCCGACGTCGACATGACTTTGATGAGTGGCTATCCACTCAATCCCGGCTGGACCACCCCATCTGGCGGCGGGCTCCAATTAATAATGGACTACGAGAGCGACGAACTGGGACGCACTACCCAGTCGCTAGGTCCTTCGCACGACATTAACGGCCAGCCGACCCGCACCGCTTCGTGGAGTGTCTATAAAGACCTCGACGATGAGACACTCTCTGCTCAGGGATATGCGACTGGCTCAGGTAGCTACACATACACCCTTGTGAACCCGGTCTCTATTTCCAAGACCGCCGATGATGGAAGTTACAGCCGCTCTATCATGGCGGTCCGCGCAACCGCGTCAGGGGCGTTGTCAGTCTCGGACACCTTCCCGCAGTCCACCTGGATCCGCTGGAGCGAAAGTTTCACGAATGCGCAGGGCCAGCAAACTTCCAGCCGTGTCTACCACAACATCCCTGAAAGTGGTGAAGGCGTCAGCGGAACGAATTATGATGAGACGGTGTACGGCTACGACACGATGAACCGCCAGAACCGCATGGTTTCACCTGGCGGCACCATCAACCGCATCGTGTTCGATGTCCGTGGGCAGGCTGTTCAGTCCTGGGTGGGAACCGCGGACGCCAGTGCGACAGAGGAGTACCCCAACGGTGATAGTGGTAATATCGAAGGCAACGCCATTGGCAACAATATGAAAATAGTCTCCGCCAGCCAATACGATGGCGGCAGCGATGGCGGCAACGGGGATATGACGCAGGAAACGGCATACGTTGACGCTAGCACCACTCGCGTTACTGCGTATACATATGACTTTCGTAGCCGCCAGACTGACATTGACGGAGAAGTCGACTTCTATCAGATCAACACCTACGACAACCTAAATCAAGTCACCAAGGTGCAGCGTAAGGATACCACAAGTGGTGGGAATCTGATCGCGCAGAGTGAAACCAAGTTCGATGACCGTGGTCGAATTTATCAGTCAGTTACTTATGCGGTCGATCCATCCACGGGAACCGTAGGTAATTCACTCACTGACAATACGTGGTACGACGCTGCGGGTAATGTCATTAAATCGCTCCCTGCGGGCAGCGAAGCGTTCAACAAGTCCGTACTCGACGGAGTAGGTCGCCAGACCTCGCAGTACACCGGCTTCTATGACGGTTCTGGTACGGATGATCCAACTTCTCTGACTGACAACAAGATATTTGAGCAGTATGAAACCACCTACGACGACGCTAGCAATGCCGTTGTTCAATCCACGCTGTCGCGATATCACGATGGCACAGGGAATGGAGCTTTAGTGGCAGGCACTAACGCACGGCCCTTCTACACGGCCATGTACTATGACGGCGTTGGCCGGGAAACGGCGAATGCTGTTTACGGGAACCAGGGCAACGATACGACACTGTTTTCTCGTCCCACATCTGCGCCAGCTTCGTCCGATATAGTGCTCGTTTCACTGACTGCCTATAACGCTGGTGGAGAGGTATCAGAAACGACCGATCCGAAAGGAATTGTCAGCCTTGCCTGCTACGACAATGCTGGCCGTACGATCCGCACCGTTGAAAATGCCGTCGATACAGATTGCAGTTCAGGATGCGCGGCAAACGACCAGAACGTGACTGTCGAAACGTCGTACAACGCTGATGGGAACGTTCAGACACTAACTGCCAAGAACCAGTATACCGGCGATCAGGTAACGACCTACGAATACGGAACAACTCTCGCGGACTCTGCGGTCGAGTCCAGCCAATTTCTGCGTCGCGAAGTATATCCAGACAGTACTGGCAGTAACGATGCAGTTGCGTACACATACAACCGCCAGGGTCAGCAAACCAGCATTACTGATCAGAATGGTTCTGTACGTGACCTGGAATACGACGCCCTCGGCCGCCCTACTGCACAGAAAGTGTCCACATTAGGAATTGGTGTCGACAATTCGGTGCTGCGGATCGATAGAGGATACGAGGTTCGTGGCATGACCAACCTGATCACCTGCTACGCTAATGCTGCTGGCACCGGGACCCCCGTGAATCAGGTGAAGCAGACCTACAATGACTTCGCACAACTGCAAAAGGAGGAGCAGGAGCACGATGGGGCAGTTGACGGCAGCACGCTAGCCGTACAGTATGGCTACGAAAACGGTTCATCCAACACCATACGCCCAACGACCGTAAGCTATCCAAACGGTCGCGTCTTCACCTACGAATACGGAAGTGGTGACGACAATAAGCTGAGCCGAGTGGCAAATCTTGACTGGAACGGCGCGGATGTATCTGAATATACTTACCTAGGCGTCTCAACGATTGTCAAAGAAAAATATCCCGTACCTTCAGTTGCTCTAAACTACATCGGCAGTGCTACCAAGTATGATGGCTTTGATCGGTTCGGTCGCGTGATTGACCAGCGATGGACTAGTGGAAGCGGGGACGCCGACCGATTTCAATACAGCTACGACCGCAACTCAAACCGCATATACGGTACCAACGACGTGTCGAAAAGTCTGGCCACACCAGTCTATCTCGACGAGCTATACAGCTACGATAATCTGAACCGCCTTACCGAGATGCACCGGGGGCAGCTTGTTGGTGGTGATCGCATCATCGAACCTGCGTTATCGCAGACCTGGAGCCTGGACGCTGCCGGCAACTGGTGCGAGTTCTCGAACTACGACCAGCAAAGCTCTAATAATGTCGTACAAAAAAGAATTTACAACTCAGCAAATGAAGTTATAGACTCGTGTGAAGTTGTGGGTAATGAGTGGAGTTCCCCTAGCTACGGCGCGAACGGCAACATGACTACGTTGCCGCAACCTAGCGACCCTCAAAATTCTTACACGTGCATTTACGATCCCTGGAATCGCCTAGCTCAAGTGAAAGATGGAACGACGACGGTTGGGGAGTATGTGTACGATGGATTGAATCGTCGAATTGTTACATATTCCCCGGACTCTGAAGCTTGGTACGAGCAAATTTATTACAACAATGATTGGCAAGTACTAGAGATACGTGAGTCTAATTCGGAAACCGTTCCAGCGTCGCCACGTTTCCAGTATGTTTGGTCGGAAAGGTATATTGATGCACCTGTGCTACGTAGTGATCTCGATTTGACTCCTGAAATCGTTTATTACACCGGGGACGCAAGTTTCGACATCTCGTCCCTGATAGATGAATCGTCAAACATAGTCGAAAGATACACTTACCAACCATACGGTGATCGTAAGGTTTTCGATGCGGATTGGAACAGGAGAAATGCAGGGTCTCAACATAAAAACTCATTAGGTTTTACAGGTCAGAGACTTGATGAACATTCTGGACTTTACCTATTCCGGCGCCGTTACTTTCTATCGACGGTGGGTGCCTTTCTGTCCCGTGATGAAATCGGATACTCAGATGGGATAAATCTCTACCGTGCGACTTTCGTCCCGAACAGGACTGACCCATTCGGAACAGCTCCAACACCGTTTTTCCCGATGTGGTCATTTCATTGTGCGCGAAAGTGCGGCGAGAACTCCTTGAGTCAATCCGCACTTATGAACCCGTGCGTGCAACTTTGCATTCACAACCGAAAACCGATTGCACCCACGGAGTTTTCACGTGGAGGCGATGATACAAGGCGAGACTATGAGACAGCTGGGTTGTTCATTTGGTTTGACGTCGAGGATAACTGCTATTCACAGTGCGGTTGCAGTGGCTCGATGAATGTCTATTTCAACTACGTCGCAAGTCTACGAGGAACATTCGCAAGCAACCCAGCCCTCAATTACGGTTTGTTCTACGAAGACAAATTTACAAAGTTTAATGTTGGCAAGCTTGGCGAAAGCGACGAGCGACCCGGCCCCACAAATCGGTGGCATCGTGGGTATGTTGGGAATCGAATAAAGATTGACACAATTAAATGTATGGGTGAATTTGAAGCTGCAACTATCAACTACAAGATTGGTGTTCGCGCCGGTATTGATTCGCCGAATAAGCAAACAGTTAGTGCGAAGCTTAATGTCTATGGGGCGAAAACCTGCAAGCCGGAATTTTCGGGGAGTATCAGTGTAAAGGGGCACCCTCATGTTCGCAGCGGGGTAGGTCCGGGAGGATTCAAGGCTGAGATTCGGAATATCACAGCTGGTGAGAAGCCAGTTCACCGGCACGATGAGCGCTAGTAAATGACACTTATTGGGTGAAAAATGAATAGACACACACTAGTTATACTTTTCGTTTTGGTGTCTTTTGGCGTGAGCGGGTGCCAATATCAGCAAACGCCCAAACTGAACACGGAAACCGTAAGAGAACAACAGCCTCTTGTAGATCTAGAGTTCTTTCCTCCGACTCAAAGCGACTGGGAAGAAATTCGGCAAAAGTCACGTCAAGTTCGTGTGCTTAGAATTATCGGTCCTGACGTTGAGCTGTCCGAAGAAAACTTGCAGATCCTCGGATCATGCGTGAATCTAGAGGTTCTCGTACTGGGAGTTAGCGAGAATGTTATAGATCTTTCACAACTTGAAAAATGTCAGAAACTTCGTGCTCTTGTGAGCTACTCACCTATTCCGTTTGCGGAAATTGATAGAGTTGCGCAGTTTGAATCCATGGAGACGATTGGCGTTTTCGATCACGAACTTTCTAAGGCAGAGATTAATTTACTCGTCAAGAAGCATGGAATTGATGTTGCATTCGACTTTTTTGGGGATCAGGCAAAGGCTAGAGTCTTTGATGCAAACGGTTGTTACTCGCAAGATTTTATCGACAAGTATATGAGTTAGCTTGGACCATGCTGTGGTCACCAAACCCATATTGGTCTGAGTCAATCCAGATATCAGCCGACATGAAAGACTTCAAGGTTTTTAAATGAGTTTGATCTCAAATTGAGTGCGTAATACGTTCGTAGAACAAGCCCGGTGGGTTATTATGACGATCAAGTCATTTATTGCGATAAGCCTGGTTGTCTCAATATATGCTGCCACATACACGTCTGTATGCGCACATATTAAGAGCTTTATTATATGTATCTTCTTCTTGGCAATTTGTGGCTTACCTGTCTTAGCACTTTTTCTGCCTCGCTGGAGGTTTTTCTTTTGGTCGCTATTCGCAATCGTTTATGTCAGCTCCTACGCAATTTGTTCATGTTGCATCTCTGAGCATAGACAGACTTTTGAATCTGTTGACGTATTCGCGGACGTTCTGGACGTACGGGAAGCTATTCAGCAGAGTCGTGTGTATGAATCTCTACTATCTAGTGTTTGCTTAAATTTTGTAGCCAGTCTACTCGCTGCCTATCTTTTTGATTGGATGATATTCGTGAAGCGGTCGAAATTAGATGTACGTTTAATGCTAGTTATGCGGTTTTTAAATAGGCTGGCTGACGCGTTGGCGATCTTGCATGCGAAGGCTATTAGATGAAGTTCGCCAGATGCAGATGTCCGCATTCACCTCGGTATTTGGGCGAGTTGTGCGTTACCGATAGTCGAGTTAGCTGCTCCCCTTTCAGAGCCATTCTTTGTGAGAGATTCCAGGCTTTATCCGGCTGGTTTTCCCTGGCAGCAAGCAGCGAATTCTCTGGGGGACAGGTTGCCCAGAGCGCTGTGGGGTCGGTGGTTATTGTAGTCGTGACGCCAGGCTAGACCTAAAGGGTGGGGGACTCCGCGGGGATGGGGCTCAGAATCCAGCGAAGTGAAAAGCAAAAATTGCCGAGAGGTTATGCGAAGCTTTACCTACGGCGATGTGAAGCGTACGGTATGCACTACTTGTTCCAGATTTAGTTTAGAGAGCGTATGTCCGCGAATCTATCAGTTTTTTTAGCCCATTATCTGTACTTAACGCCCAATGCGAAATATGAGCATTGCCTGCGCGGGCGGCTTTCTCATATTCCGGTAGCCAAATTGACACGCCTGAATCTTTGATGTGTTTGTCACCGTGGAAATGCCATATTCGCACATCATCTTGCACACCATAACGGGGCGAATTATTCCAGCGGCAGTCGACTATCTTATGCGCTGTATGGTGCAGAAGCAGATGCAATGAGATCTCATCGCAGATAAATTTCCTGCGTCCATCGAATGCCAGGTCGTACCAGACCCGCAGTAGCGGGTTATCTCGTTGGCAAGCCACTACTCCATTGTTGATCGAAGGTCGTGGTTGAGATAACGCTGAATCGACCAGCTCATCAACCCTGAAATGTTTCGACTTCAGCCCGCGCCATCCTTCAATGCGATTACGGATTCGACGTCCCGTGGTCTTCCAGTCCGAAAACTGGGTTGCAATAAACGCCTGAGAGTCGTCCAATAGTGGCTCGATACTGCCCGTTACAAGGGTGTCGCAGTCCAGGTATACGGTGAAGGGAAAGGGCGTTTTTCTCAGTAGGTCTATCTTGGTAAGAAAACTTCGGTTCTTTTTGACCTTTGGCTCCTCAATGCGATGATGGGTCACCCCTAATCGCTTGTCTTCGCTGCAAAGTGCCCCAATATCGTGAGACTCAGGCCGCGACGTAAAAACCGCGATAGGACCGTCGTAGTGCCGTCGTAGCGAAACGATGGATACCACGAGCCGCGCAGCGTGTGCCGCCCCTGTCAGTAGATAGACCACGCCCGTTTTCATAACTGTTTCCTGATATTCGCTTGCTCTTCTGCCAGAATGCCTTCATCACTCAACTGTTTCGCGTAGGCATCCGATAGAAACGGCCTCAAAGCAGACAGATCAAATTCGGTGCGTAACGCCGTTTCCGATGCCCGACGCAGACGCCGGAGTGAAGAGACATGTTGCCAGCCGAATCTTTTCATACGGACTTTCCTGAAAAAATCTCCCCGCCGGGCTGCACAATACCAGAGGAATGTGTCCTGCGACGGCACGGGCAGCTTCCCGCCGCATAACTCACTCATCGCGGCGGTCCACCGGGTGTCCGCGAAAAAGCACCACGAAGTTATCCGCGGGTGTCGGATCAGGTCTGCGGTATTGTCATATGGCAAGTCGAGCCGCGGATGATTGTTGAGTTCGTCAATCTGATCCGCCCAATCGTCTAAGCGATTGATAGCATTTGCGGGTTTTGTGTAGCCCCAGGGACTTGCCACAAACACGGGCCATTGCTGCTGGTCATTCGCTCTGAACCATCTCGGATCGAGCCAGTTTCCTGACCGGGTCGCAGCAACGTCTGTGTCGAGTTTCAGATACCAGGAAGTCCTTACTTCGCGTCCAGGAACGTCCGTGATCGCCGAAAGCATTTTCTCACGTTGCGGAACATCTGGCTGCGACCAGTCCACGATTCGCATATCCGGGTGCTCGATAGCGGACAGACCATCGCGCCATCCTTGCGGCCCATCAGCGTCGCAGATAAGCAGCAGGGGCTGATATACGATTTCCGGGCGGTGCTTCACCCACGTCGGCCAGGTGAGCGCCAGTTCCTTCATGTGCCGCTGATCGACGCCCACCACGGTTGTGAAATCTACCATTTAAATGCCTAGTCAAACGACGGAACTAAACTTTGACTTGACGGCCATCTATCTGGCGTCAAACAAACGGATTTCGGGCCGATGAATCTGGCCCCTTACGCGGAAGCAATAGGGTTCAAAACCGTTGTTCTTGTATGTTTCCGGGCTTTGCCAGCCACCTGACATTTGATCTGTAACGTAGGCCATGATCTGCTCCTCCCGCAAGTGCGGCATTTCAGTGTGCAGTTCAAGCATTCGCGCGGTGATATCGGAACCTCGCAAATATACCCAGGCGGCGGAAGGGACCTTTCTGATGTCCGTAGATCGCCATCTGCATTGCCTGCGTTTGTACTGCCGAAGGCTGGCCTGAATCTCCGCGCCCTGGGCCAGGCGTTCCCAGAAATCAGCAGGCAACGGGTAGTGAAGCCAGGAATCCCAGTCGAGCCAGACCAAGGCGTCGAACTCCTGGGCGGCAAGATGCATGATTTCCAGCTTGTGACGCCACATGCTTACACCGTAGTTGACATTTCCCCGGTCGTTTGGGTTGCGTTCTTCTGCCTCCGAGAATTTTTCCAGGGGAGCTTCGCTGGCAAGTCGGGTCTCCAGCCCGAGATTCTTCACAAAATCGAAGTGCTGCCGGCCGTAGCAATAAGCCACTCGTGGCTCTGGTTGGATCGGCCGCTTAAGCATCGTGTGAATGTCATCCAATACCTTGGGCACGCGTCGAACAATCTCATCTCCCCATAGCCCGGAAACGAAAGCGACTTTCTGTTGTGCTGCGTCCTTCGTGCACATCGTGATTTCGTCCTAGTTGATGTTGAGCTGCCGCCGAACCAGTCCGGGTGCTTGCTGGCCACGCAAGGACTGAAGCTCAGCGTAGAAGGGCATGATATAGGAATCCAGAAAGGACTGCTCCCGTTCGTTGCACTCCAAAGCAGGGTTCTGGTTGTTTGCATTCAGAGCAACACCGCCGAGTTCGCTGGTTTCTATCAGCTCGAAGCCGGCATCACCAAGCGTGCTGAGGATACGCCGGTATGTTTCCCGCCAGAGCCATCCGCATTTCATCACGCGTGTCCATTTCGGCGGAAAACCTTGCCAGGGCCGCAGGCGATTCGTCTCCCAGATTGACTTGCGTTTGTACCAGTGCTTTCCAAGAAACGAACGGATCGACGCTTTCGGCTCGCGGAACAGCACGACAAAATGCCCATCTGGGTCGATTTGGCGAAGCAGAGGAATCACTAGACTTTGTTTGTTATCGCTGATGCATGGTGTATTCAATGCCGCACGCGTTTTCAGCTTTTTCGTCAAGGTTTGAAGACTGCTGAAGTCACCGCGATAGTAGTCGTACGCCTCTACGATAATGTTGGGTTTCGGTTCATGCTCTCCACCCAGTCGATGAGCGATAGTGGTCGTCCCACATCGCCCGGTTCCCGTAATATAGATCATCGGCTCATCGTATTTCTACTGAAGTGTTCAGTTGCGGGATTCGTCTGGATGAACCTGCGTAAAGTTCCTGTACAACTTTTTGGCGCTGCCCCATTCTTTCCCCTGATTGACGATGTAGTCACGATTTTTGAGCCGCTCCTCCATGATACGGGTGTTTCGCAGCAGGGAAGCCCGTTTGTCTTTACTTTCATAGTTGCGTACGCGTTCCTCGTCGTCGTGAAGAATGACCCGGTCGAAGTCGGAGTGGCAGATACGTTCTAAACCACAATGGAGTGCGGCGCGGCTGATGAAGTCCTGATCGTCTCTCCCCCAGCCGGTAATTTCCTCGTTGTAGCCGCCAACTGCGAAGAAGTGATCGCGTCTGACACAGATACGGCCCCAGGCGGATTTCCGCCCATGCGTTATCACCTTGGCATCGCCTGAGAAAGTTTGAATGATGGCGTCAATAAAGTCCGAACTAACGAACACGTCTGCGTCTAAGCTGCACAGGATGTTACCTTTAGCTTGTCGATGGACAATGTTTCTCGCGTGGTTGATGTTGAAGTACTGGTAGCCTGGGGCAGAAAGGAACACGACCCGCCCCGATGCGATTTCTGCGACAAGATTGTCTCGCACCCATTCTTCTAGTCCGTCGTTTGAACTGTAGTCGAGCAAAACGAACTCAATGCCTTCGCGATCAGCGCAGACGCGTAGATTGTGGGGAAGTGTCTGCCGCAGATGGTGCAATCGACCTTTGCACGTAGTGCAGAATGAGAGCATGTATCCGTCCTTGTCTCTGAACCCTAGTACCCGGAATCATCGCTGCTTCATCCACACGGCTAGAGCCGCACATCCCCACCGCGCTGTGAGTGACGGATTCGGAAAACATTGGGAATAGGAGCTTTAACGCCCCGCGAGTTCAGCGTGCGGCGAAAGTGGACATCGCCAACAGTATCCCGCCACTTGCCTGGTCGACGCTTGAGGAGTTTGCTCCCCGAGCAGTAGCCCTTCGTCCGGAGCGTGTCACCACGCACAATCTGCACTCCGCCAATCGCCCTGGAATACTTGAGCGGAGTAAAGTCGTCTGGATTTATGGTCAACAACCTCGGCTCGCCAGACGCATCTTCTATCAGACGATCTCCCGTCGGGTGGTCCGTTCCGTAAATTCTCTTAGGGTACAGAAGTTCGGTCCGTTTGGAGGCAAAAGCGTCAGGTATCGCGTCGAGTGCACCCTCACCAAAATAGTAGTCGCAATCTGCGAGCCAGACCCAGTCCGCGACGGTCGCTTTGGCCGCGAGATTTCTACCGATCGCTCTTTGCATCAACTCCTTCTGCGGTAAGGTCCATCGCCGTACTCTGATATTCTGCGGAGTGGCGTGCTGTTCAAAGAAATCCATGACCCTGACCGTAGGTTCATCTGATTCCGTGAGGAAGACTGTCATAAGAACTTCCACGGTCACGGGCGGATTGGAAAATAGTGAACTCAGTTGATAGGTCAGAAGCCGGGTATAACGCCAGCAATGCGATACGATCTCGATACTCATTGTGGCCTCGACGGCAATTATTTCGCAACCACTTGCGATCCAGGGATCTAGCAGACAACCCCAACATCGGTGGGATGGATTGTGTTTCTATGAGCGGAATAGAGTGCAATTCAGGCGATACCTGCAAAATCCCGAAAGCACCATGCCCTTGTCGGAAATTCTAGCGGTTTCAAAGTCTCGCTGCCAGCAAGTGCGGCTTCGTCCGCGCACTAAAGGTGTTATCGAAAAAAGACTTGCGCCCACGTAACGTTTGCGATATTGTCCGCTTTTTAACACTGAAAGGAGTCAGTACATGTCAGACAAGCACAAAAGCCGTGACCAGCATCCGTCGGTCATACCTCATAAACAATACGCCGCCATCGCAACCGGGATGAAAGACACTTGCACGAGCTGGTTAATAGGCGAAATCGACAACGCGGAAACCCTTGAACGGATCTTCTGGGCGCAATCTCACGACTGGCGGATCCCAGAGCAAGTTGATCCAGCCCGCAATGAGCCGATATCCGAAGAACAGACGGAGAACATCAGCCGGCTCGTAAAGCAGTTCGAAAACACGGCCAGCATGATGAAAGCCGTGCGTGCCACGATCGAATACTGCCCGTCCAACATAGTCGAGCGAGCGTATCATTTCGGCCAGTTTGCAGCCGACAATGACTATGATCCGTATCTATAAGTAGTCTGTTGTCTAGCGGGCGTCGCCCGACAGCACAAAGGCTGCCCAGAAGAAAGGATGCTTATAGGGTTTGTCGGTCGGTTTCATCGTCCTCAGTTCCGACGTGGCAGACTTGAGCGCTTTAGAAGGGTATTTCAAGCCGGGCGCACGGCTAAGCTTGAGATCGACTTTCTCCGGCAGGCTGTCAAACAGCTCGAGCGCTTCCTGGCACGTCAGGTTTCGCAACCAGTCTGAAGCCTCCGATAGAGCGGCGGCCTTGTCCATCGGGCCGGCCCCCGCGCGGCCAACCATGTTCCCGTAAAAGCGGCGCATGAGAAGTGCTGTAGCTGCGTCGTTAACCTGCCACAGTGATAGGCACACACACCGCGCTCCTGCGCCTAACAATGCCTGCTGAAAACCTAAGGCTCCATCGCCGGTCACTTGCCGCCCGGCTCCCGTACCGCAAGCTGACAATGTGACGAGAGAAGCCTTCAGTCGCCACGAACGGACTTCTGAGACGGTCAGCCGTCCATCAATGAGCAAATTCTGGGAAGATAACTTTTCGGAAACCTTACTATCCGCCTCATGCGCCAGCAGCAACGCAGAATCGTCCACATCGTTGAAGTTGGTCTCGCCATGTGTGCCGATAAAGATGTGCTCGTAACTTGATAATTCGTCTCGCCGTGCCAACTCTGAGAGTTTCTTCTCGGACGCTTGTTTGTCCAGTAGCATATCAATCATACCGGTGCTTGCGTCGAACAGGTCTGCAATACTCAATGCCTCGAGCCTGGCTCCGATCAGACGTGGGGGGGCGTCGCGTGTGTCTTTGTTTCGCTTTCTACCCCTTTGCAGATTGGCTAGCGCCTGAGGCGCGGGTTTGTCAAAAACGGAGACGCCAAGCAGACCGGGATCGACGGTAAATTCTCGCACCTTTCCCTGTCGCCAGACCTGGATCAGCAAAGTTTTCTCAGGATGTTGCTTGTTTTCGAGGGGGAACAGTTGCGACTTGGCTTTAAGTGTTACGCCAGCGTACGACAGCAGCACGTCGCCTGCGACAACGCCGCTTCGTTCGGCAGTTGAGCCAGCAATTACCGCTTTCACCAGCAGCCCGTGTAACGGCAGCGGCGGCGCGGAACTATCGAATACTGGATCCGCCACAGCAAGTAGCTTCTTCGCGGATGGCTTGGACTTCCGCTGCTGAAGATACGCGAATACGGTTCCCGAAGGCGTGCGGCTGACTTTGATTCCGCTGTCTTGAGGCACGAACAGCCTCTGCGGGATCGCGTTGGTCGCGCTGGAAGGCAGCACAACAATCCGATTAACTGGAGGTAAGCCGTTGTTATCTCCTTCCAAATACTTCATGAGGGGAAGAAAACGTTTTTGTGAGAGATTCTCTGCCAGCTTCTCCCACTTTGATTTGCTGAATTCGCTCGCCACCACCAGCGAATTTCTTAGCTCCAGCATCTGGTCGTGATCAGCTTGGTTTAAGCCGTGTTTTCCAAGATCGACCCAGATCGGAAGGCCAGTTCTGCGCACGATCACCGCCAGGTATTTCCCGGTGGAATCCGGGTCTTCAACATCGGCCATCCTGGCGATATCAATCCAGCCAACAATCGCAGTACGCTCAGGTATGGCTGACTGAATTCGCTTTAGTTCGAAGGATGCGGAAGCCAAGGAATGTGCTTCATGTAGTTGCCCTTCAAGCATTTTTATCTTTGCTAGTGCTTCTTTCCAGGTTGCCATGGCTCCCGCCAAACGAGCGTTATTTGCTTCGTCCGACCCGTCTAGCCGTTCAATCGCTACTTCCGTCTCTGCCTTCTCAGCAAGCTCACGCCATTGAAGTAGCTTCTTATCTATTTCGGGTGCGGTACTATTCCTCCACGCGATTTCATCCGCCGCAACCCTGCCAAGCGAAACTTCAAATGCGTCCCATGCTGCAACTCGATTGCCGAGAATCGCTTCAGCGGCAGCAAGATAAATACCATTTTCACTTAACAAATCTGCGACGCCGCGGTCAAAGGGATCGGTCGCCAACTCGTGCCGTCGAGCGAGATACATCGTGTTGACTTCGCGGAAGATTTCCGCTGACTTCTGATATTCGCCCTGGTGAAAGAAAAACGTTCCGAGCATAAACCGTGCTCTTAACAGCATCGGATTGTGTGGTTTTACGACCCTGGATATTGACTCGATTCCGGCCGTGTACTCCCGCAACGCTTCGCTTCGATTTCCCCTAAGTCCAAAGTGTCGTCCACGGGCGAAACGACAGTTGCCGATGTGTAGAGGGGATTTTGGAACGGCCCGACGTAGTAGATTGAGTGCTTCGTCATAGTATTCTAGAGCATCTTTATAGCGTCCCATTCCATCCAACACGTTGGCAGCCAGAATCGCAGCCTTTACTGTCAGCATGTCTCTGCCCGTGCGTCTAAAGTGGGCGAGCGATGTTTTCGCCTCTTTCAAAGCTTCTGGTAGTTTACGGTTTGCGAAATAACACCGGCCTAACCCATACCGGCTCACCATGGCCTTTTCGTGATCCTTACCGAACTGAAACTCGCTAATTGCAAGACTGTCTAGCGTGTGGTGTAAAGCCTCCTTGTTGCGACCCTGCCGTAGATATACGTCAACTAGATTGCGTTTCGCCGTTGATCTTTTATAGAGGTCTCTGTTCCCTAAAAGCTGCAAAGACCTTTCATATGCTTTCACTGCAAGTGCGATCTTGCCGCTATTCTGATAGGCAAGTCCGAGTTCACCCCAAGCTGTCCCTTCAGCGGTCTGGTGGCTGCCTTCCAGGTCCGAATAAATGTCAATCGCCTCCAACAGGCTTCTGATTCCCTCATCGTATTTTCCCATTCGAACTAGCACAGCAGCGTGACTTGTGCAGCAAAGCGCCGTTGTGAGGTGTTTTTGCCCCAGACTCTCGCGACTTAGCGCCTTCGCTGCCAGAGCAATGGATGCCGCTTCGCTTGTCTTTCCACTTATCAACAGAAGCCGCGCCCTGTTGCTGGCCGCTGTTATGGAGTTCGGGTGCTCCTTACCGACCGAACCAGCAAGCGCCGCGGTAGCTTTTCTCAAGTATTTAGTGGCGTCATCACGGTTTCCGTTGACAAACAACACGGATGCAAGATTGCCGTAGAGCGACGCGGTTTCGGGACTTTTTTCAGTCAGCACTTTCTCAAACACGGGTAGGGCAGCGCGGTAGTCTGCGAGCGCCTTCGCGTATTGCCCCTTCTGAAAACTCGTATTGGCTTCGTCGAATTTCAGCTTGCCCGTCTTCCATAATTCAAGGTCTGACTTGGTAAGCGATGCGAGCTTTTTATTCGTGCGAAGATCCCATTCAGCGTCAACGGTTTTCCAGGAGTCCGCGCCGTCGATCGATTTATGAATGGCGTGCCTTTTTTGTGCTAGACGCTCCGCCAGCTTGTAGTCGTGCTTCGCGGCGGCGTTTTGCATTTGTACCTGCAGTGACTTAACCTGCGTCCTTAGAGACAGCTCTGTCGTGTCTGGCTCTTCGGCCAAGACAGGGACAACTAGAACGCCCACCAAGAATCGTATCGTCAGAGCAATTCGGATCGATTTCCACCTCATGACCTAATCTCCCACATTGGGTTGAACCTGGAAGCCCACAACCTGCACAAATTCAAACTCAGATCTGGCTTTAAGTTGCGCGGCCAGAGAACGGACAATTTTCTGTCCGCCGGTGAGCTTGATTCCAGGATAGCGATTGGCTCCCTCTAGCCTGTGTTCCGCATCGTAGATACCACCATTGATCCCATCCACATAGATCTGGCCAGGTTTGCCAGACGAAGACCGGGCGGGCGGTGTCCAGTCGACTTTGGCACTGGCTTTCCAGGTTTCAAATGGCTCCAGTCGCTCCTTCGAACCGACGAGTGCGAAAACCAGCATCCCCGAGCCTTCTTTTTGACTGCAGGTGTATAGACCTACGTGTGATGTACCGGCGAGTGGCTTCGCGTCGTATGGCCTGGTGGTGCCATCTTTTGAATCGCTTTCCATGCACTCGTGCATTTCGCCTGTGGGATCGAATGCTAACCAGTAGCAATATGCGGGCGCGGTCGTTTCCGCCGTGATTGTGATCTGGTCTTCAATCCTGACGTTAAAGTAGTCTTTGCCTAACTTTCCTCGCGGGACGACACTCCCGTCTGGCCCGACGGGCGAGTCAACAACTGCGCGCCACTCATGAACTTTCAGAGGAACAGCTGAGTTGTCCTCATTGGACAACAGCAATATTGACGCCAGAGGAAAGGAACACGTTACAAGAAGCGCTCCCATGATCACAGCCCTACGTCGAATGACTTTCCTGCGACGTCCAGAGCCATGTTCGCTAATCCACTTTTCAAGATCTTTGCATAACTCTTGCGCCGACTGATACCTTTCACTGGAGTCTTCGTGAAGGCATGTTGCGCAAATATGCCAGATCTCGCGGGAAGCATCCTCACTGACATATGGCAAATTCTTAGAATATCCTTTGCCATCACTGGACTTCGGAAGGTGTTTTTCCCCATAAAACATCTCGACGATTATTTTCCCCAACGAATAGATATCATTCCTTGAAGATACTGGGAACCTATCGGCTCGACGGTCTTCGGGTGACATGTAATCCTCAGTGCCTTCTTTACGACAGGCAGGTTCCCGAGAAGTCTTCAATGCCAGTCCGAAATCGAGCAACACTGGGCCGCGCGATTTATTCAGCATAATGTTCCCTGGTTTGAGATCTCGATGAATAAGGCCTAATTTTGAATGTAGAAACCAGCATGCCCAGGCAATTTCGAGTGCGTAGTCCGCTGCCTGATAAGGGTGAAGCGGTCCAGCCGAAAGAGTCTCATACAGGGTGAGTCCAGGTACGTATTCCATGACAATCATGACTGGAATCTCGCGGCGTTCCGCGTTGCCAAAGCGTGCTGTAACTCCCTCAACAAGCTTTAAATACTTGACAATGTTTTTATGCGGCTTCCCGTCGAACCCAACCATTTGATCGAATTCCTGCTTGACCCTTTCGGTGCGCCACACGTCGGCTTTGTCTTCGCGCGCGACCTTTAAAGCCACAAGTTTGGAATCTCCCTTTTCATGTGCCAGATAAACAACGCAAAAACCGCCTTGTCCAAGCACTCTCTTAATTTCGTATGTTCGCCCGTTTTTGGTACAAAGCGAAATCGGGACTCTTAGGTCTGAAGCATCATCACTAGCCTTTGACACAGTGGGCGCTCCGGACTGAACGTTTTCAAACGCCATATCAATCTCCGTGCTAAAGTCAGGAAATCTGTCTAGATATTCAATCCTTGGTGTCACGTTTTCGAGATAGGTTCTTTGCAGATCCAGTTCCCGACCGATCAGTGCAGCAAGCCATCGACGAGTGTCTAGTTGATTCTCCCTGATAAAAACTTCAATCCTTGGCGGAGCCTCGCGTCGCCCTTGGATGTAGTCTGAGAATTCCCGGTCGAACCTTCCTGTCACGTCCAGAATGTCACTCCACTCTTCATCGGATTCGTTTGTTCGCCGCGGCGTTGTGCTCATGCCAGCAAACCTCCAACACAGTATCAATCTGTAAGTTCTGTGGCCGGTTTAATTAGTTCTCCCTGGCCCACAGCTTCCATCGTTTCTCGATGAGCTGGATCATCGTCCGCACCCTCCAGGGCTGGCAATCCAGTTCCTCCGCAATTTCATCGACGGAAAACCCTTCGATTCTGCGGAAAGCCACCAGCAGCAAATCTTCCCCGTGCCTGGACCGTCTCGTCAGGTGTTGCAGCATTTCAGCGACGGTTGCGACCTCTTCCTGAGTGGCGCCGTTTAGCAATTGCATGAGAACTTCCGGCCGCTGCAACCAAGCCGGGTCGTACTTTTCCGGCTCAACGGGTTTCACTTCACCATCGGTATTACATTCTTTCCGCCGGTAAGTTCGCTTCAGCTTCTCAGCACGACGCAGCTTCGGTTGTAGACCGTGCTCTTCGTCCTCAAAGGTTTGATCGCGTTTTACATCGCGCTTAGGTCCAAGATGGCGACGCAGACGGGTGACCGTTCGCCGGGTGGCGATCCGCAGTAGTACCGCATAGAAAGCGCGGTCGTCTTCCTTCCCACTGCCCAAGCGGTGAAAGAACCTTGCGAATGCGCTCTGCGCAATTTCGCTGACGCCAACCCGCTGCGCAACGCGACGCCCCAGCAGCTGGCGGATCTCACTGGCAAGCCGCCCCATATAGCACTCGAACACTTCGGTCGCTGCTTTGTTGCGGATGGCTGAGTCGCCCGATCTAAGCTGAGCACGCCACGTTTCGATCTGCATGGTGTCCGGCATCGATTCGATCCCTTCTGCTGAAGTGAAGACCTTCTGGCGACACGCCGTTTCAATGTACACGGCGATGGCGACGGTTTTCAATCGTTAATTCCAGACGCGGAATCTCATTCACATTGGGTTAATACATCAATCGCAAAGAATTTCTGAAAATAGGATTTTTCTTCGCACAATCTTTGTGTGATCTGCGACAGGGGCATTGGGAAGGAATTCGCGGTGTTTAAGGCATTGCGGCCGAATTCTGGTCCTCTTCCCGCAAAACTGCATGCACTTCGCCGCAGCATATTTATGAGATTTTTTTCGAAAGAGAGGTTCTCCGTGTACTGGACACTTGTAGTTGCACTTCTGGCTGGCCTTGCTGTTGTCGCAACGGTCGCCTGGGGGCTAAAGATCGCCGCCACGGGCAAGTCGCGGGCGTCGGAGATCGCCGAACAGGAGGCCGATGCGGTCATCGGATCTGAGCGTTCCGCGGCAGATGTTTTCATTGAGACTGTTGGTTCTGGTAAAGCGGACCCTGAAGAGGCAGCGGCCCTGCTGCGCGAACAATCGTGCAACCTGATCCCCGGCAGCGAAGGCGAAATGCCGACGATGGAACGCGTCCGGGAGATGTCCGCCGAGGCCTATGAAGCGGCCGTCAGCGAAAGCAGGCGTAAGGCAGCTGGCGTCATCCTGGGTGGCGTGATTTCGATCTCGGCCGTCGCGCTCGTTGTCATTGCGATCATTTATCAGTTGAACAGTTCGGAGTCATCAGACCCGACCAGCATCTCCCCCGCTTCAAGCGTCACCTTTACGCCCTAACCAGCAGGAGACCTCCGCATGTCTACAGACCACTCAGCAAATTCGAACGGTGGCCCGAACGGGCTACGGCCCTACGGGGTCAACCTCGACAAGGCGCCCCCGAGAGCCGCGACGGCTTCGTTTGGAGAAGTCGCGAAACGTGACCTGCTGGGCGAATTTGCCTGCGAATTCTACCAGGAGGCGGTGAAACCAGAGTTGACGGGCCGTATCCAAGGGAACCCGCAGATTTCCCTCTCGGAGCCCGCAGAAGTTGTCGACCGTTTAGCCGCCGATTACCAGTCGGCGCTACGGGCTGCCCTGCCGCTAAAGGAAGTCGCGGGAAACAGTGGCAAGGTGCTTGAACATCTTCGTAACCGCACCGGCCCGTTTGAAGAGATTGCCTCAGCGACAGATGAGGCGTTTAGCCCGCTGGCGGAATCGATCCGCCACTTCAACGAAGACCTCCCACGGCATTCGATTGCCGCCGGGCAGGCGCTTGCTGACGGACTGCGGGCGACTGCAGCCAAGTGGGCGTTTGAGCGTCCCGCCACGCTGATAGCGCAGGACACAGACCGGCTCGAAAAAATCTGCCAGTTCATTCTGGATGCGGAGCAGGAACCGGGCCTGCTGCCTCCGCTCACGCGTGACATGATCTTGCGCGAATTGCGTTCGCTCGGCTTTGAACGTGTGGTCTCGATTGCGAAAGGCGAACTCGACACGCTGCTCCGCAAGCCGGTAGCGGAAGCCCGGCGGTTGTGCCTGAACACTGCTGACAAGATCGAAGATAACGTCCGCCGCCGTATGGCCCGGATTGACGCCGTTGGAGTGTTGCTGACGGAACGGGTGCGGAAGGCGCAGCAGCTTTCAGGGCGCCGGTCAGCGGAGCAGACCATTTTTCTGCCCAGCGAAACGCCCGGCGAAAACTGGGACCGGCTGGCTACCCGCCTGCAGGTGTCTAGCCGGTCAGCGTGCGGCAAGGCGTTCGTCAAAAAGTTCGAAGCCGCATTGAATCAGGAGTTGCAGCAGTCTGCGGAACTCACCGATCCCAAGCCGATGGAAGAGCTGTTCCGCCGGTTAAGTGGCGAGAGGATTGCGCAGGTCTATCTCGACACGTTGCGCGAGTCGCTAGGTGATGAGCAGTCGATCTTCGAGGCGATCAGCGGTGACATCGACCACTACGTTGACCTGCTGTTTGGAAAGGCTAGCCCGACGATGCTGTTCGCTGGCCGCATTGACGAACCTTTTGGCGTGGGCGCAACGCTCACGGCGTATCTGCTCATTCCGTATGGAAGCACGGAAGCCCAGATCGAGATCCGTAAGCAGTTCGAGGCCGAGCTGTCTTCCCGCTTTAAGCGGATCACCATCGGACATCAGACCAACAGCAACAGCATTCAGCTGCAGGTCTATCTGACGCCGTTTGTCGTTGGCACCCAGTTCGGACTACGCAGCGCCGCTGAAGCTTACGTGCTCTGTGGCAGCCAGCATTACCCCGGCCTCTACGGACCTAACTTCGAAGTCGTTCCGCCGCAGTCACTCGTCGCCGATTACATCCGGGACAACGGGTAAACCAGCCGGAGAGACTTGGCGGCATCGCTTACCTCTCAACCTTTGAAAGAGGAACTTCAACCGTGGAAAACCAGTCTGCCGACTTACTGATTAGTGGTGGTGGAACCGGCCTCGGCATCCAGAGAAATCTGCATGCCCGGCTGGATTCGATACCAGAAGAACACCGCCCGCTGACATCATCGTTGGTGATCGATACTGACGAGGAAACGAGAGCGCCCGCTTTAGAATTCGCGGACGAGTATCTCAACATCACCACCCCGTTCAGCAAGATTCAGACCTATCTGGCTGAATTGAGCCGCCTTTCGCCGGTTGCGCGGGAGATCCTTACGCGGCACGAAAGCGAGTTCAACTCCACCACGCTGGGCACCGGTGCGGGAACGTGCCGCTATGTGACCCAGTTTATGATGGAAGTCGCGCGGCATTCGATTGCGGATTGCATTACGCGGCGGATCACGTGGCTGCGGAAACGCGGCGGCACACGGATCCAGCCGCGCATTATCGGCAGCAATGGCGGCGGCACGGGTTCGGCGGTTGGACTCTGCCTCCCTTACCTGCTCGCTGACCCGGACACACGCGCCCGCATTCTGCTTGGCTGCGAAGGCATCGAACTATTGCCTCCCGTTCTGTATCTGGTGGATGTCACGTGTCATGTGCGCAATTCAGAGTATCCCCAGAACCGCAACATCCAGGCCAACGCCTATCTGACGAACTATTACGTCAATGAACTGTTACGTAAGCGGGCTTCTAACAACGAACTCTGCGTGGCGCATGTGGTGATGTGCGGCAATGGCAACAGCCACAAGCATTTCGGCTCCATTGGCGACGTCGAGGCGGAGATGGGCGGCTGCCTGTCCATGGATCTGATTTTCAGCGCGAAATTCAAGTCCCGCGAAGTCGACGCGATGTATCGCAAAGACCGTGAGTACACCGGCAAGCCCGGAATCGTTTTTGCCCCCAACGTCTAGACAATGGAGAAACTTTTATGAAAGTCATCATTACCTTGCTGCTGTTGCTGGCCTGCCTGACAGGGCCAGCCTCTGCGCACACGATCATCGTCTTCGACATTTCCACTTCGATGGCTGGCAGCAATATCGCGACCGCCAGGAGTGAGTGCGAGAAATTGATCAATAACATCGAGATTAACAAGCAGTCGCCGCTTATCCTGGTGCCGTTCGCCGGTACGGCGCTTACGCCCGTCCATTGCGAAGATCGCCCGCAGGCGATTCAAGCTCTGAAAGCGTTGCAGGCGAACGGAGGCACCAGCATTGCAGCTGGACTGAATGCCGCTTCCGACCTGATCGAGAAGCTCGATAAAGAGTCCGCCCTCGTCGTGCTCATTACCGATGGGGACGATCCAGACAGCGAAGCCAGGCGCCAGTCGGAAGAACGGCTAGGAAAGCTTCTCAAGGCGCGTGACCTGAGTAGCGTACCGACCAGAATGGTCGTCAAACGCTGGGGCGGCGCCACCGCCGCGCTGGCGAACCGATTGCAGAAGTTTTCGAGCAGCGTTGTTGACGCGGGTGTTGGACACATCGATGCCGTTGTCTGGCAGCCCATTGTGGAGACGTTGCGGACGATTCGCTTCCCCGACAACAAGTGGCAGGCAATCGAAGTCAGGATCACTCTCCCGGCGGATCTTGTTCATAAGAACACCAGCTTCTCAGTCACCTGCCGCGCCCCCAGCAAGCTCAGCAACCCGCTGACGCTTAACGTCGCCTCCGTAACGAAAGCGCGGATTCATATGCCCGTGGCGCCGGGCGAGAAAGATGGGGCTAAGAAATCATTTACGCTCGACTTCGCCCCGTCCGGCGACAAAAGTCTGATTCTCGCCAGTGTCACCAAGGCGGTAGCTATTTCGCCAGTTCGACAGATTGCGGCGCTCGCAGTCAGTCTATCTTCGGCCGAATACACGAGCTGGAAGAATCCTTTGAAGCTACTGAAAGCAGGGAACGCGGAACTGAGTGTCCGCGCCGTTGCGGCCCACCACACAACCGAGGGTCTGCCGGTGACTTTCAAAGTCACCAGTTCCAAAGGTTTGAAAATCATCTCGACGGCGGATGTCACCTCAACGGTTGGCAAACAGACCAGCATCCCGTTGGCGTTCGAGCAGAACAGCCCGGAAACACCGAAGCTGACAGTGACAGCCTTCGATGAAAGTTGGGGCCGTCCCGTCGAACTGGGGCGCCAGGAGCTACAGCTGGCGGCCGTGACGCTGCCTCGCCCCGTCATCACCACGATGAAGTTCACCGTCAAGCGGATCGACCCGCCAGTGTGGGTGGACCTCGCCGCTTCGCGCATCAGGACGACGATTCATTGCGAACTTTTTGTCGACGGACCGATGTCGCCAGACAACACGCTAATTTGCTCAGGACCCGGAAGGGTAAGTGTAAAGCCGAACGAGTTCACCACTGGCAGGCAGCCGTTTTCGATTTCACTTGATACGGTGGTCAATCCGAATGGTGACGAGCGAACAATTCCCTTCTTTTTCACGGTGACGGCCCCAAAACATCAGGCAATCATTCTCCAGCCGCCGCAGAAACCTCTGAAAGTCAAGTTGCCGCCCATCAAAGCCCCGCAGTTGCTGCTGTTTAATGAAGCGGGAAAGCCCTTCAGCAAGATCGCCCTTCAAAGTAACGAGACCAACGCAATTCTGAAAATCAAACCCGTCCTTCACGGTCAGATTGCCAAGGAAGCTGCCCCGACGATAGGCGACCTCCAACTCGAACTGGATGGCGTCGAAGCCAAACACCCACTCAAGCCGCTGAGTATTTCGCTTCCCGCGCCCCAGCCTGGCCTGCTGTTTTTCAGCCAGCACAAGGACCACATTGTCAACATCCGCCTGCCGTCGGCAGCCATGGTGAAACCCGTGCAGGCGACAGTACGTGTCACTCGGCCCGCTGGCTTTAACGTCTGGGCCATGAGGGCCGCAGTCTGGGGCACGCCGCCGGTCATTGTCCTGCTGGTGCTCTTCGGGCTGTTCAGAGTGCTGCGAGGCGGTAAACCGGCGGGTGCTATGGGAACCGCAGCGCCAAAGTTACCCATGAAGCCACTGAAGCCCTGAAGTGGTTCCGTGTTCTGATTTCCCCCATGTTCTGGAGGAGGTAGTCGTGCGTACGCTGTTCCTTACACTCGGCTGGACGATCTTATCATCGGCGTCCAGCTTTCCCGAGGCGTATCGTCCGTTCTGGGCGGTTGCAGCCTGCCTTCTATCAGCGGTCCTGGCGGGCGGTCTGATGGAGTGGTGGTGCATTCCTCAAGTCCCGCACCGGCCATTATGCCTGCCGGGTCTGCGGGTCCTGTTCTTCCGGGAAGCCTTCCTGCGTTTTTCAACGCCTGGCTACGTGTGCCTGATCGCGGCGTGCCTGGGCTACTGCCACAGCGCGATTGCGGTGCTGATCCTGCTGGCTGGCCTGCTGTTGGAGTTCGTTCTGTACCACAAGAGGAGTAACCGTCGTGAATCAACGTAAAACCGTTCCGGCCCCACTATCGGCCTTCTTGCTGGCCGTGTTCGCCGCTGTCTCCACCTATGCAGTTTATCGTTTCTCTAGCGGTGGAGGCGGTGGATACCGCTGGCTCTGCGTGATACCGGCAGCGTTCTGTTTGCGGTTCGTGCTGCGGGCCTGGAATGAATGGGATGACCTTCGGGCGCTGAAGCGGCAGCAACAGGAATTTGAGGCGGCGGCGCTGAATAAAGGCACGTCGCGGATGGCGACTGTCGCCGAGATGAAGGCGGCAGGATTGGGTGTTTACCGGGAAGGAGAATAGCCGTGGCTACAAGAAAAACTAAGCCAGACAAGGAATGTCCGTTGCCTAAGGGAGTTTTCATGGGTGTCTATGTAGAGGATGGCCGGAAGTACGAGATCTGGGTCGATGGGGAGGATGGTGTGACAACGATCACTAGCTTGCCGGGCAGTGGAAAGACCGTCGATCTGATTCTGGGCCTTATCGGAAAGGAGTAGCGCGATGCTTGCACGACTTCGACGAAGAAAACAGGGACGTGAATCTCGTAAGCCACGTAAGGGAGTCATACTGGGTTTCATTAATGAGAACGGTGTCGAGTACGACATCTGGGTGGATTCCCTTGGCGGAGCGACGACAATCTTCGGCCAGCCGGGCTGTGGCAAGACAAGCTCACTGATCGTGCCTACCCTTTACGAAAATCCAGACGAGAGTTTCTGGATTTTTGATCCCTCTGGAGAAATATATTGTCAAACCGTAAAAGCCCGTAGCCGTACGTCGCAGATCCGCATACTCTGCGGTTGGCCGGAAGAAGTGAGCGAAATGCTCGGCGTTGAGGTTAAAGACGCTGGACTGAACCTTTACGGCTCTGTCGACCCTTTGGCAAAGCCTGAAACTGTCAAAGACGAAATCTCCATGCGCACCAGCCTATTTCTCATGGCTGATGCGAAAATGAATGCGACCAACAGGTTTTTTCAGCGCACAGGGCAGGTGCTTGTTAGCAGTTTCGCACTGCTGGCGTTTGCGAAGGGAGAAACTCCGAGTGCCGCCACGATAGCTTCACAGCTGATGGCCTCACCCGATCAGATCCTCGACCGGTGCGCGGAGATGGCTTCGTATGAGGACGCGTTCGGTGGCCTGCTGAGCCATTACGGCCATAGCCTCGCGGGTGTCTTCACGACAGCCCCCGAGCAAGCTGCGGCAAGCCTCTCAACCGCGCAGATCGGACTCGAAATCTACGATCAGTATGGACCGCTTGGCAAGCATGTCTCCAAAGAGCCAGGCTTCGATCCGCGCGACATGAAGAAAAAAGAAGCGATGACGGGCTACATCATGATGCCCAATGCCTACATGGGCACCCATAGCGCATGGCTGGGTACGACCGTGAGCTTCCTGATGGAATACGTCGGCCGGGACCCCCGGAGGCGATCCGTTCATTTTCTACTTGATGAAGCGGGAAATATGACGGGCGAACCGGGGAAATGTGCGGTGCCAGGGCTTCCTCGTTTTATCGCACTTTACCGGAAGAATCACCTGAAGATCACTCTCGTTTTCCAGGACCTGGGGCAGCTCGACTGCTATGGCCCAGCTGGGAAACGCTCCATCCTGTCGAACAGCACGACCATCGTCGCGATGGATACGGGCGATCTCGAGACGCAGAAGCTGCTGTCAGAAATGTTAGGCAAGCGTGCTTCGGCTTCGATGTCCCGCAACCGTCGTCAGGAGATGGATGGATCGTATAGCATCTCTCACGAAAGTCGCGACATGCTTGCATCTTCCGAAATCCGCACGCTTGGGGGTGATAAGAACATCATTTTCCATGGCCAGTTGAACCCGTTCATCACCACCCGCACGCCGTTCTGGGAGAAGCCCTACTGGCGTGTTCTGGGTGAAGGTCTCAATCCCTACGTGGAGGATTAATGTTATGGCCGGTAACCACCTGTTCGTGGCGGGACCGCTGGATGATATCCGCCGGATCCGCCGTCGTCGTCTTCGTTCCTGGATCGTCACCATCGTTCTGCTTGCCGTGTTCCTGGGTGTTTTTGGTTTCCCGTACCTCCGGGTCACATATAGCTACAAACCCCTGCCCGGCGGCAACAAATATGTCACTAACGGCTGCTACTGGAGTGTGACGGGACGCAAGTATGTTGTGGCCGGCGAATATGGCAATGGCTCCGGCGGCTGCCCCATCATCATCTTCGTTCCCGCTACCGAAGTCGCCGTGGATCTCTGGCGCTACTTCACTTCAAGTTCATCTGGAGCCAACCGCAATGGACCCCAAGAAAACGGATATTGAGCAGCAATTCAAAAAGGCGGCTGATGAGATAACAGCCAGGAAACAGGACCAGAAGCAGACGAAAACGCTGAAGGAGAAAATTGCTGAAGACCGTCAGAAGTTGTCACAGATCCGTAACACTCTGGACCTTTCTAAGTCCGGCACGCCATCGAACGTGGATGCCCGGAAGGACCAGCTTGTCGCC
This sequence comes from Pirellulaceae bacterium, assembly GCA_965233625.1. Taxonomy (GTDB): domain Bacteria; phylum Planctomycetota; class Planctomycetia; order Pirellulales; family Pirellulaceae. The sequence continues at coordinate 2,172,159 of OZ247499.1, read as the reverse complement.
CGGTCACTCAAGCAGCATCTGGAACTTCACCGCAAGGCGACCGCGAAACGCATGAAGCGCGTGTTTACGATGGCCCACAATAAACACGCCTTGAAACAGACCTTCAACCGGCACCGTTAGGCTCAAATTTGCGCCGGTTAGGCTTTCTCTGATACTGTAATAGAGAGATGGAATTTATGACCGATCAGGAAATCGAAAATAGTTTGCAGCATGAAGTCCGCATGCTGCCCATGCCAGGCATGGCAACACCCCAGCCCTTCCGCATGTTCGCCTACAACTGGAAGAATTACCGTTTCCTGACGGAACGCGGTGGCCTTACTCCAGAGCAGCTTACCGGCTGGGCACAGGAATTTAGTCAGGAATCCGGCAGAACGCTTGGCGAAGAGCTCGAGGACCTGGTCAACCGCTTCGCGGTCGCCTGGCTGGAGAAACTCGACAAACTCATGGAAGTCGCCGACCAGCTTACGCCGCAAGAGCAGGATGAAATCTCGCGTGAATATGACGAGATTATGCAGAACCTGGCTTCACAACAAAAATAGTCGACCAAGGCCAAACTAATGGCTGCTTAACCGATCTGGCATGGATGGCCCTTTCATCTTTCGCGAGGAGACCCGATATGATTGACCACATCCTTAACCGGCTGGATCGCATTGAGAATCTGCTGATCGAGATGCAGCAGCAGAGAACAACCAAAGAGTTTTACACGACCGCCGAGGTGGCGGAGATTGTCTCCCGCTCCGAGTACACCGTCCGTGAGTGGTGCCGTTTAGGTCGCGTGCAAGCGGATAAAAGCCACGTCGGCTGTGGCGGTTCCATGGAATGGCGGATCAGTCACGATGAGCTGCAACGTGTGCTTAACGAAGGACCGCTGCCTATCCCAAAACGGATCGGATAGCTTGTTGCTTAACATCTGGTAAGAGGTGTCGATACCTGCGTTTCACTTCCTCACTCGTGTGTCCGACAAACTCATCGATCAGTCTTTGGTCTACGCCGCTCGACGCTAAATTACTGATGAATGAATGTCGGAAGCAATGCCAGCCCCGGACAACAGACCATCGACTGTTTGCCAATGGCCGCTTAAAGTGGTCGTTGGCGGCGTCGCGGGATATTGGCCGAATCTCCTTGCCGTTTCGTGAACGTGGAGTACCAGCCGCCAAACAGAAGGTGTGCGGCCCGCCTGGGTGTTCCTTGAGCCAGTTATCCAACACACTGCGCAACGTTGTCGAAAGTGGCACACGCCGGGTTGTCTCATGGCCATGCTTTCTTTTACGTTCACGGATCACAATGAAGTCCTTGTAGATGTCCCCAAGCCGAGATCTGAGCAATTCACTACGGCGTGCACCAGTGTGTGCCGCCGCCACAAACATCGGGTGAGTGAACGGATGATTCGCCGTTTTCTTCACGTGTTTGAGAAGTTCCTCGATCTCGCTGAGCCGTAAGTACAGGCAGTCCCAAAGCTCTTTCTGCTCATTTTCGTCCAAACCAGCCGTCTGGGTCTCAATCTCATCCCACGTCTGAAACGGCGGCCTCTCTTTCCCCTTTGGCAGACGTATTCCTTTCCGGGGCAAATCTCCTTGCAGCAAACCGGCATTGACTGCCCAATGCCAGAGTGAGCGAAGTGTCGTCAACTCCTTATTGATCGTGTTAGGACCGACCGTCCCGCCACGTTGTCCCGGTTCGTCGCAACGAGTGTTGACGTAAAGTTGTAAGTCGCTCAGCGCAAGTGTCTGGAGGGTACGTTTTTCCCCAAGCAGCCGCTCAAGATGCCTGCGGTGTATCTGCATTCCATCGAGTGTTGTTTTCTCCAGTGACTTCGATGGAATGGCATCAAAGAATTGGGAGAAAGCAGCGCCGAGGGTTAGGGAACGCAGGACAGGCTTCTGTTCGATCTTGCCATCGGATAGCAGAAAAGTGGCCACGTCTGCTTGCAGGGGCAGCGTCAAACGCCCAGCATCCACCAGGCGGAGATTTTCTTCCAGCCGTGAAAGCCTGGACTGTGCCTCTTTGATATCTCTGGTCTTGAGAGAACGTGTTATCTTCCTCCCACCATATCGGAACACGATTGAGTACGTTTTCCCGCGCAACTCTAAAGATGCCATGTCATCGCCCTGCGAATGATGCGGTGTCCGCAAATTGTCCGCAAGCCACGACACGCGCATGAAAAAGCGGCCTGCGTGAAATGCTACGCGGCCGCTGATTTTAGGCAATACCAGAGGAGGGACTCGAACCCTCACTCCCTTGCGGGAACTGGATTTTGAATCCAGCGCGTCTGCCAATTCCGCCACTCTGGCTTGGTTTGTGATGGGTGGTAATTCTAATCGTGTGGTGGCATTGCTACAACACGCCCATTGGCGGAATGGGGGCGTTGCTGGCGCCGGCTTGATGGGTGCTGGCGGTGATGGCTGCGGTAAAATTTGACGATTGTACCGATTTTCCTGAATGTGCCGGTCGTAGTGGCCGATAGTGTTTGATGAAAGCAGCGATTGTTGCGCGTGATGGATGTCCGCCCACGCTGCTGAAACAAAACACTTACCTGCTGGATCTGCGAAAGGCTGGGCGATGCCTTCGACACGGAACGCCAGCTGCGTACGGGAAAGGAAATGACGATGAATCTTCGAGCCAGCCTCCAAGGAAGTACGCTCGCCGCCGTGCTGGGGATTATTACCCTACTATCTACGGGCTGTTGCGGTCCGGGAATGATCCAACATGCCTGCACGGGTTACAGCTATGGGCCCGCCAGCGTTGCCTGTGCCGCAGAGCCCTGCGGTTGCGACACCGGCGCCTGTGGCGTTGCTGAAGACTGTGGCTGTACTGGCGGATGCACCGATGGATGTGCATGTGCAGGCGGCTGGACTGGCGGTGGCTGGGGCCGTTGCACGGGTGTGAACTGGAATCCGCACGGGCTCTTCCGTCATGGCCCGTTTGTCACGCTGCATCATATGCTGGGCGGCGTTGGTCCGTGTCGCCCATTCTGTGGTGATGTCGGTTGTGCTGGCGAGGCATGCGGCCCGGCGTGTGGCGACGCTTGTGGTTGTGGTGGATGTGGCGAAACCTATGTTGGTGAATGGATCAGCGATCCACCTTATCCAACCGATCCATGTTGCGACATGGGCAACTGTGGCAATCGCTGCTGCGGCGGCTGGCTGGTCAACGGCTGGAAAACGCTGTGGGGCTGCCGTTACGGCGGCGTGGGCGGATGTGCTGACGTGGGTTGCGCCGGCGGCTCGTGCGGTTGCGGCGATGGCTCGTGCGGCGATGTCCACTACGATGGCGTAACCGAAGTGCCTGCCGACATTCATAATGGTCCCGTGGGTCAGCCGCAGATTATTGAAGGGCCCAGCGTGATTCAGCCCGGTCCTTCTTTAGCTCCACCAGCCGGCGGCAATCCTCCTAAAGCGGGCGGTAAGAACCCGTTTGTGCCAGATGCGAAATCTCCCGCTGGCGGCTCGATGACGCGCAACCAGCCGCGGCGCTCTTATCCCGGCTACCGCGCTGCCCGTGCAGGCTACCGCACTTCGCCACGGTAGTTCCGGCGTAAAGCCAGAAAAACACCATAGCCGCTCAGAGTACGCCTGGGCGGCTATGGCTGTTGTGTTGCGGGCAATGGTGTTGCGGATTGTGGCACGGGGCGATGGATTTTTGTCCAACAGCTCAATAGATGCGTATAACCTTACCTTAGAATCTGACTCTGGCTGCCTGATCCCGCATCAACTGCCTGACCCCGCTTCAATCTGGTAAGGAATTGTTTGATGACGACACACGATTCCCGGACGGAAATTCATAACCGGGTTGCCGGACCACTGGTGGATCGCCTCGTCGAAGTTTTTATGGCGCGCCGGAACTCGGGTGAAGAAATCGATGTTGAAACCTACGTGGCAGAGCACCCAGGGTGGGAGGCGCCACTGCGGGAACGGTTGACGCTGCTAGAGTCTAAGCGGTCTTCGCTGGCCAATGCAGACACGCTTTCGGCCGGCAGCAGTGCCACAACACCTCTGGCGCCACACCAGAGCATGGTAGAGCGTCTCGGCGGGTATCGCCTGCTGAAGCAGATCGGCCAGGGCGGTATGGGCGTGGTGTTTCTGGCGGTGCAGGAATCTCTGGACCGGACGGTGGCGGTCAAACTGATCCGCGGTGGCAACGCACCCGCAGAAGCGATTCAGCGTTTCGAGCAGGAGGCCAAAGCGGCTGCCAGCTTGAAGCATCCGAACATCGTGGCGGTGCACGAATTTGGACAGCACGACGGCGCCCCGTATCTATCCATGGAATTTGTCGCCGGCGCAAGTCTCTCGGATTTAACGTCAGAGCGTCCATTGCCCCCGCGCGAAGCAGCCGCCTATATGGTGGCGATTGCTGACGCGATTCAGTGCGCGCACGACGCCCGCATCCTGCACCGCGACCTGAAGCCTTCCAACATACTTATTGATGAACAGAAGCAGCCGAAGGTCACGGACTTCGGCCTGGCGAAATTTCTGGAACAACCTGCGGACCTCACGCAGTCCGGCGGAATTGTCGGCACGCCCGCGTTCATGGCTCCGGAGCAGGCAACCCTTGATAAGGATGTGCGGACCACGGAGCGTTCGGATATCTATTCGCTTGGCGCCACGCTATACAGCATCGTTACCGGACGGGCGCCGCATGTTGCAGCAACGCCGATCGACACCATCCGGCTGGTCATTGCACAAGAGCCCGTGGCGCCACGGAATTTGAACACGGGCATCGATCGCGATCTGGAAACCATCTGCCTGAAGTGCCTGGCCAAAGACCCTTCCGCCCGTTATCAGACGGCAGGTGCGCTGCGGGATGATCTGCAACGCTTCCTGAATGACGAGCCTATTCTCGCGCGTCCCGAATCCAGCTTGAGCAAACTGCGGCGGTGGACGCGGAAAAACCCCGCCATCGCCACGCTGTCAGCGACCATCGCGGGCGTGGTGCTGTTGTCTGCGGTTGTGCTGGCGATGTTCAACTACCGTCTGCAACAGTCGCTAACACAGACGGAAATTCATAAGGCTGAAGCGGAGCAGCGGTTCAGCGATCTGTTCGAAGTAATCGACCAGCAGTATACGCTCATCAGCGAAGACGAACTGCTGCGTGAACCGGGGATGACGGCGCTTCGCAAAGAACTGCTGAGACGCGCCAGAGACTACTACGCCGCCTTTGTGCAGTCGCGGGCCAACGATGAAAAGCATGTGCAACGCACAGCGCTGGCGCACTTCCGCCTGGGCGAAATTGCACGGACACTTAACGAGAAAGAACGCGCCGCCACGGAATACGACGCGGCGTTGGCGTTTCAGCAGCAGCTTCACAAGGAGCAACCTGACGACCTGGATTTGACACAGGAACTTTCCGACACGTTTAATGCTCAGGGCGCGCTGCACGTGGCGAATGCGGATCTGCCCGCGGCGGTCGAGGCCTTCAAGCAGTCGCGTAAACTTCGCGAGATGTGGCATCAGAAACAGCCCGGCGCCGCCGCGAAACGCAAACTGGCCAACACGCTGATGAACCTGGGGATCGTTTATCGCAAACAGAAGAAAGCGGCGGAGGCGAAAGCGTTGCTCGAAGCAGCACAGCGACTTCGTTCGGATGCGGTGAAGTTGCCGGATGCATCGCCGGAAACGATGGTCGGCCTGCAACTGCAACGCGATCTCGCAAAGGGTAGCTACGGGATTTATCAGTACTACGTTGATTTAGAAACGGCTCCGGAATCGGTCGCTGCCAGACTCGCGCAGCTTCAGACCGCGGGCAAATATCAATTTGAAGTCTGCCAGCGGTCGCCGCCTAACCTAAGTGAAGATCGCTACTTCTTTGTCGTGCTTCTCCGCCAGCTTGCCGTGGAGCAAGCCGCCCAGGGCAACCACGCGGCTGCGGCTGTTTTCATGCAGTGCCGTGCGGCGATTGAACAGATCGCCCGGACCAATCCCTCTGTACCGGCGTATCAGGCCGAAGCAGGCGCCGTTTGTCTGGAGCAGGCGAACTATCATCTTTCGTTGGGGCAGACGGCGGACGTTGCCAACATGCTGCAGCGTGCGCGTGCCTGGCTGCAACCACTGGCTGCAACGGGCGATAAACGCTGGGTAGCGGAATTTGAAAAGGTTCAGTCCATGCAGCAACGCCTGGATGCATTGCCGGCAAAAGGCGGCCAGACAGTGGACTAAGAGCGGCCCGGAGCCCCCAGAAAATACTAGAAGCCTGCCTTTTGCAGTGAATGCAGATGAACGTAACGGCCGATGATGGATGTACGGTTTGTTACGGATCTTCGTATCTTTCTGGTTGGCACGGATGAAACGATTCACGATTCTCGCTTTGCTCGGCCTTGGCATCATCGCCCTCACGTCGGCCAGCAAGCTGTTTGCGCAACCGCCATCCACCGCCATCAACATGGCGCCATCTACGGCTGCGCCGCCCGCGCCAATGACGCAGCCGGGCCCGGCCGTGCCAGCACCTGCCGGCGCAGGCGGCGGGATGGATATGGGCATGGGCGGTAACCCGTTCAGAGATGATCCGTTGGGGACCAATCCGTTCGGGAATGATCCGTTCAGCAACAATCCGTTTGCCGCGACCAGCCCGGAAGACGCCAGCAGCAATGACCAGTTCGTTTCGCGCACGCAGGAAAGTTACGACCGCCTGGCCAATACGCCGGATATCTTTGGTGACCTGTTCCTTCCTGGTCCCAAGCTGTTCATTCAGGATGGTGGTTTGAATGATGCAGGCATCGCGCTGCCGCCCGCGGGTGGTGGCCGGATCAAAGTGGCTGAGTTCAACAAAGCGATCACCCGCGACCGCGTTTTTGTATCGTACAACCATTACCACAACGCGGTGAACAGTAGCGGGGAGCTGAATGGACAGCCCTTTCAGACCAGTCTCGATGTCGACCGTTTTATGGTCGGCCTGGAAAAATCGTTTCAGGACGGCTTATTCTCGATAGAAATTCGGATGCCAGTCGCGTCGAGCCTGCAGTTTGACCAGGGCGGTGTGACAGCATCGAGCGGTTCTATCGGCAACCTTGGCGCCATCCTGAAGGTGCTGCTGTTCAATGCCAACGGATGGACAGGCGTTGCGGGAACCGGTGTCTCTACCCCTACCGGCGGTGACATTACCGGGCAGATCGGCGCCACTTCATTCCGCATCCATAACGAAGCAGTCAACCTGATGCCCTTTGCCGGCGTCATGCATGTACGCGGTCCATTCTTCTGCCATGGCTTTGGGCAGTTGGATATTCCGCTCGACAATAATTCGCTTGAAGTGCAAGGCGTCCCGACGACTAAGCTAGACGACCAGACCCTGATGCTGCTCGACGTGGTCGCAGGCGTGTGGCTGTACCGGCAACCGCAACAGGATTTCTTCAGTGGCCTGGCCGCGTCGGTTGAATGTCACTACACGCATGCTTTCGAAAGCTTTGACGAAGTAGGGCTGACTGACGGCGCCGTGGATGTGTTCTTTGTGACGGGCGACCCGCGGATCAACTTCATCAATCTGACAACGGGCCTCACATTGCAGGTCACCCGCCGGGCTCAGTTACAGGTCGGCTATACCATGCCGCTTGACCAGGAAGGCAACCGCGCCTTCGATAGCGAAGTTCAGGCCGTGATCTCAAACAGCTACTAGATACTGCCAGGCGGCGGGATATTTCTCCGTGATTCGTAGAAGTCCGGCAGCGTGACCGCTTGAAAATGACGGGCGTGCTAGGTTAAGGTGAACGGTGACGTTTTTGACTAATCAAAAAATTCTGCTGTCCACACCTTAATAATTCATGAAAAGCCGACATTTCTGCTGGTTATGCGCCCTTATCGTTGCTGTTATCGCCCTTTGTGCGGCGCGGTTAGAGGCCAAAGAGGGCGACAGATTTGTAGCGGTTTGCTCTACCACGCAGGTCGCCGATCTGACCCGTCAGATTACCGGCGACCGCTGGACGGTGAAGTGCGTTCTGGCGCCAGGCCAGGACCCGCACATGTACGAGATCAAACCGGGCGATGCGAAACTTGTATCGTCCGCCGACCTCTGCCTAGAGAACGGTTGGCACCTGGAAGGCAAAGAGTGGATGAAGACGCTTGCCAGCGGCGCCAACAAGCAACTGGTTTCGTGTGTGACAGGTATTCAGCCGCTGGAGATCAATCAGGAAGGCGGCAAAGTCAACGATCCTCATGCCTGGCTGACGGCTCTCAACGCTTCGGTCTATGTCCGTAATATTGTCAACGGCGTCAGCAAGGTTGATCCGGAACACGCTGCCGAGTACAGGGCGCGAGCGACTTTGTACCTTGAACAGTTACGGTCGCTGCATCTGTGGATTCGCAAACAGGTCGCGCAGATCCCGTCGGATCAGCGTGTGCTGGTGACCAGTCACGATGCGTTTGGCTATTTCTGCGCGGCGTACGGCTTCAAAGCAGCGGCGCCAGCAGGATGGTCAACCAGCGAGGAAGCTGGCGGCGGTGTGACCCAGGCCCGCCGCGATCTAGTTGTCGCGTCGATCCGTAAGTTCGGTGTGAAGGGGATCTTTGTCGAATCCAGCGTCAACCCGAAACTGATTAACAACATCGCCGATCAGGCAGGCGTGAAAGTCGGCGGTAAGCTGTACTCCGACTCAATGGGCAAAGAAGGCAGTGCGGGCGAAACCTACATCGGGATGATGCGTGAGAATGTGCTGACCATCGTGGAAGCACTTAAGTAACGCGTTGCGAGCGCTAAACGGGATTATGCGAATTCTTTTTGCCGTTGCTGTGCTGGTCACCATACCGGGAATCGTGCTGGCGTACCTGGGCTTCCAGGCATCGATTCCGCCGCCGGCGCCGCCTGTTGCGATCGTGCAGCAGGCCGCGGGAAGATTTGATCTCGAACTGACGCTGACGTTTGACGTGGCGGTGGACGAGTTTGATCTGGAGCGGCGGTCCTTAGTCGTGAAGCTTGGCCCGGAACTACTGCTGGAAAGCCAGGAGTCTATCAAAGCGGGCAAGCCGTTCATCCTCCGCGATGTGCAGGGCGTGACGGCAGGCAAGAATACCTTTTTCGTGAAGGCGGGCGTCGCCGAAGCACCAGCCGAACCGGCAGACGAATTCGGCGGCGGCTTCTCTTTAGACGAACCTGCCGAAGCTGAGCCGCCGGCTGGCGAGGCGCCCGCGCTTTACCGTGCGATGCGTGTGCGTGTGCTGCGCGACGGGGCGCCCATTGCCACCGAGACCATCTGGTCAGAACCCGGCGCCGCGGTGGAAGGCGTCTTTGAACTGGATGTGCCAGAGAACGCAATTCCGTCTACGGAAAACGCTGGAGAGGCGGAGCCAGCATGACGCAGAAAGAGCCCTCTGCAGAAGCATCTGCGATTAAGGTGCAGAACCTGACGGTCAGCTATGGTCCGGTGCCTGCGCTGCTGGATATTTCATTTGACATTCCACCCGGTCTGCTGGTGGGTGTCATCGGTCCCAATGGCAGCGGGAAGAGCACACTGATTAAGTCTATCCTCGGTTTCGTGAAGCCAGACTATGGAACCGTGTCGCTATTCGGAGAACCAGCCGACAAAGCGAAGGGGCGTGTGGCTTATGTGCCCCAACGCGGCAGCGTGGACTGGGATTTCCCGGTCACCGTCCGCGAAGTCGCTTTGATGGGGCGCTACGGCCATAAGCCGTGGTATCGCGATCTGTCGAAGGAAGACTACGAGATCACCGACCGTGCGCTGGAACAGGTGCGGATGGTGGACTTCAAAAACCGTCAGATCGGGCAGTTGTCTGGCGGGCAGCAGCAGCGCGTGTTCATGGCACGGGCCATCGCGCAGGGCGCGGAAATTCTGCTGCTGGACGAACCCTTTGCTGGCGTAGATGCGGCGACTGAAAGGGCGATTCTGGACGTGCTGGAACGCACCCGCGCTGCAGGTCGGACCCTGGTGGTTGTGCACCACGACCTGACTACCGCCAACGAATACTTCGACTCGCTCCTGCTGCTTAAACAACGCCTTTATGCGTATGGACCGCCAGAAGCCGTGCTGCACCCGGAACTGCTGGGCGAAGTTTATGAGGGCAAGCTACGCGTCTTTGCGGGATTGTCCGGCAACGAAGACGAACCTGCGGGCGAAACTCCGGCGAAGAGGAAGCCACCCGAATGAGTTTCTACGAGATGCTGGTATCGTGGCACGAAGCAAACGCCGCCACACCCAAAGCGCTGCTGGCTGGCATGCTGGTCTCTATCGTGTGCAGCGTGATTGGCTGCTTTATCGTGCTGCGGCGCACCGCGTTTCTTGCCGATGCGGTGGCGCACTCGATGCTGGCGGGCGTCGTGTGCGGTTACCTGCTGATGACCGCGTTGTTCCCTGCTGGCCACCACGGGCAGAATCTGGCATTTGCGGATTTCCTGCACTCAACCGCCATGATCATTGGCGCCTTGCTGGCCGGTGTACTGACGGTGGCGATGGTGGGGTTTGTCTCGAAGTTTACAAGGGTGAAAGAAGACGCCGCCATCGGCATCATGTACACCGGTATTTTTGCAGCAGGGGGCGTACTCCATTCCAAATTCAGCAACCTCGTCCACATTGATCTGGTGCACTTTCTGACGGGTCAACTGCTGAGTGTGCATAACCGTGACCTGATCACGATGGCCATCGTCACGGCTGGCGTGCTGGCTCTGGTCATCCTGCTGTTCCGGCCGTTGCAACTAGTGAGCTTTGACCCGGTCATGGCGGCGTCGATCGGCATTCCCGTGCTGTTGTTGCAATATGTGCTAACGGTTTGCACTTCGCTGGTCGTAGTGACGGGTGTGACGGTGGTGGGAGTGATTCTTGTCGTCGGGCTGCTCATCATTCCAGCTTCGACCGCGTACCTGCTTTGCGACCGGCTGACCCGGATGCTGCCACTGGCGGCAGTGTTCGGCGTGACGGGCTTTCTACTTGGATACGCGTTTGCAGTGGTTGTGAATGTGGCGCCGGGCGCGTCGGTGGTGCTGGCCTGCGCGGTGCAGTTTGGTGTGGTGTTCTGTGTGGCGCCGAAGTACGGTTTCTTCGCCGACTGGATGCGGCGTTATGGTTCGCCCCGGCAGCAGGTGATTGAACACGTGCTGCTGCAACTGCTGCGCACTGATGGCGAATCCTGCACCACACGGCAACTTGTCGAGCGTGTCGAAGATCCGCCCAAGGAAACACGGCACGCCATCCGCACACTCATTGGCCGTGAACTGATTGAAAGCCGCGACGACCTTCTGGAACTAACCAGTGAGGGCAAACGGCAAGCGCAACGCCTGCTCCGCGCGCACCGCTTGTGGGAAACCTATCTGAAACATGTGGGCGAACCGGACGACGCCCTTCATCCCCGCGCGCATCATCTGGAGCATGTGCACGATGATGAAACTGTGGAGTACCTGGATGACAAACTTGGCCATCCCGTGCTGGACCCGCACGGCTCAGAAATTCCCGCCGATGTTTCACTTCTTTCGGCAGGCGCCGTGGTCAAACTCAGCGCGATGCGGGATGGCTCCAGCGGCGAAGTCACTGGCGCCGGCGGACTCACGCCGGGCATCAAACCAGGCGACGACATTCAAGTCGGACCAAGACGCGACGAAGACCGGTTGTGGGAGGTAACGGTCAACGGAGATCAGACGCTGCTGCTCGATCACGCCGCCGCTGATTCCGTTGAAGTGCGGGTCGGCAACACGGGTGTGTGAAGGATTTACGGCGCCGTAGTCTGGGCAATACCTGCACCTTATTTGTCGGGCAGCTTGATGCCCCAGACGGAACCGCGTGTGCGGTTGCGGGGAATGGGTTTCTGTTTCGACATCTGGATCGCTAACTGACTTGCGCTGACCGCACGGTACTGGCCGCCGTTGGCTGCTGCGATGGACATCAGTTCTTTCTCACCCTTTTGATTCACTTCCATGCCCAGAGTGTGAATCACGACTTCGCGATTGTGCGGCGCAACCAGCTTCTGGCCGGTTTTGTCCGTAAAGGCGCCATCGCCCAGGATGTAGATCACATCGGGGTTCAACTGAAACGCGAGTTTCATGGCGTCTTCGCCGACGGTCCGCAGGCACATCTCGACCGATGGCAGCCACTGTTTGAGCAGTTCTTTGTTCTTGTCGGTTGCGGGCACCATCTTGTTGCTGGCGCTGGGATGGAACAGACCATAGGCGGTGTCGCTGAAGAAGATGACATAGAACTTCTGCTTCGGCGACATCGAATCGACCGTCCGCACCAGTTCGATCAAAGCCGTTTCAAACCGGCCGCGTGTCATACTGTTGGAATTATCAACGACAAACACGAACGATTTGCCGGCGGTTTTTGTTCCAAAGAACGAAGCCGCGGCTTTTAGGCCATCGCCTACCGACGCCATGCCGTTGCTTTCGCCAGAAAACAGCGCGCCGATTTCGCTCATGGTGTCGGTGGAAAATTCGACCTCCGAGGTGACATTGTTGGGAGTATCGGTGAGCACCTCAGAGAAGTTCATTTCGCCCGGGTCCGACATTTCCGCAATAGCGTCTAGGTTCGGAACTTCGATTTCCTCCAGCGGTTCAGGCGCCGGTTGTTCAATCTCGACGGTGCTGAAAGGCTCTGGTTCAACAACATCGTTTTCGTCAATGGTGTTGGCGACAACAAAGGTATTGTTGAGATCCAGCGGCGGTGAGAATGTCCACATGGCCATCACCATCACGATCACGATGTGAACGATGGTGCTAACCAGCCACGGCGGCGCCGAGCGGATAGAAAAACCACGCCGCAGCGGCTCTTCGTATTCGACGAACTCCTCGTCCGTTTCCGCGGATGCTTCCGGCGTGTCCACGTTCTGTGTTGCAGCCGTCGCCGCCACTGCAGCAGCGGGCGCTTCCAGTGGTTTGGGACGTGTAACGGGCGGCTGTTTTCTGGCTGGCTTGGGAGCTGTTTCCGTGTTTTTAACTTCGCCCGCATCAGGTAGCGGTGCAGCTGCCACGCGGCGCGGTGCGGGTGCCGGTTTGGGCTTAGGCTTCTGCCTGGCGGCTGGCTTAGGTGATTCTGACCGGGGCGGCGCCGCTGCCGGTTTTACGGGCCGTTCTTCTTTCGGCGCTGCTGCGTCGCTTAATTCCGCCTCCAGACGTTGCTTCTGGCGTTCAAGGCGGGCGAGTTGCTGCCGCTTGGCTTCCAGAGCCGCATCACGATCGTTTTTTTCACCAGTACTCATAACAATGTGAGGGGAGAAGAGGTGCTGGAAAGGATTTGAGGAGACAATGCCGCAATCGACCACTCCACACCATAACAGATTCGCGCTTTGCCCGATACGAAATGGCGCCAAGGCAACGTACCGCAACGGATTCGTAAGTGGAATGGTAAATTATTCCCCGGATTGCAAAGCTGCCGCGTTTTTCTGCACGGTGCAAAACACTTAACAGGCAAAGCTAGTTATGCAGGAGATTACGGTCCGCAACATCCTACGCGAAGACATCGCGCGACTGCATGCAATCCGTACGAATCGCCAGGTGGCGGAATTTCAGCTGCCGCCCTGTTCGATCCATCGATGGCGCCGGCAGATTGAAGGCGCCGAAAACACACCGGGGCTGTCCTACCGTTGCACGACTATTCTGGTGAACGGAGAAGTTGCAGGGCTGATATCGCAGTCGCACTACCAGAAACCAGGCGCGGCTTATACCGTTGTGTGTGGCTGGAGCCTGGCGCCGGATTATTGGGGCAGAGGCGTGATGCAGCAGGCGCTGACAGCGGTGTTTGACCAGTTTTTTCTAGAACAGAAAGTGCGTCAGGTTGTGGCGGATACGTTCGCCGGCAACGTCCGCAACCTACGCCTGATGGAGAAGACGGGTTTCACACCTGTGCGGATGACGTTCCGCGGTCGACTCTGGTCTGCCTGGCAATATCGCAGTCTGCGGCGACTGCGCCGGTATGCGATTTCCGCGGAAACGTGGTGGGAACTGCGGGCGCCCTATATAGAAAACCGGCGGTTACCTGAATAGTAACCGCCGGTTGGCTTAGGTGCGTTACTCTAAGCTGCTTTATTCTGCTTCATCGTCGTAGATCAGCTTCGCGGGTGGAACCTGACCAGCGATCAGCCCGAAAGCACTTTCAAGGTCGTCCGTCATCTCTTCGATTGAGGTGCCGCCGTTGACCCGGATGTGCTCACCACCACCCATGAATGCAATAGCTTTCATCAGGTTATGGTCAGCTCCGTTGCCGACACTCATCGTGTTGATCGTGGCGCCTTTCTGCATGGAAAGCACTGCCTGGTAGAAGGCGTACTTCTTCTGGCTACTGTAAGACGAATGGTTGGAGATCCAGTAATCAGCATCGCCATCGCCATCGTAGTCCGTGTAGTCAGCCCAGTCCCAACCGGCTGGCAGGCTGAAGTTGCTCGGCCCCTGGTTGGTCTGACCGTCGGTCATGATGAGCAGGATCGGACGGGCGCCGTAGCGGGCATGCCCGTTGTCTGAAGAATCGTCATCATCACCCAGCAGCATTTCGCGGGCTTCTTTGATGCCGTATCCCATGCCGGTCCAGCCTGTGTCATGGCCTGCCTGCTTGTGCCGCTGAATCGTATCGACCGCTTCAAAGTTTGAAGTAATCGGATCGTTACTGATGTCGACCGTTGCATCGCCGTCGTTCAGCGTCGTCTCTGATTTGGCATACTGCCCGTAGCTGACCAGCCCCAGTTCGTCGCCGTAATCCAGTTCATCCAGGAATTCCGTGAACTGCGTGGCGCCTTCTTTAATGGCGTGGAATGGATAGTGCGGCGTACGCCAGAGATCTTCTGACTGTTGAGATCCGTAACGCTGCTGCTGCAGATATTCCATCAGCGAGCGGAAACCATAGCGGTGGCGGTACTGCGACTTGATGCTGCGGCGGACATAGTTGATGTAGTTCAACCACAGGCTGCGACTTGTCCAGTAATCGGGCTCGTTCCGCGGAAGGCCGTTGCTGTATCGACCCGGCTGCGGGAACGGATAGAGCGGACGACCATCATCATCGACTTCGTCCAGTTCCAGTTCTTCAAACACGTACTGATTGCTGTTTCTGCTGTAGATATAACGACCGTAGTTGCTGTCCAGACGGCCGAAAGATTCTGGGAACTTCTGGTTGCCCGTATCGGGGAACGTGGCGCCAGAGTCGCGGAGGGCCTGCCACATAGCGTCCAGGCTTGCTTCAACATTGGACTGGCCAAGGCTATTGAAAGACAGCATCGAGCTGTCGTCATTCATCGAAGCTGAGAAGTCCAGCACCAGCACCATGTCACGCGCCTCGATGAACGCACTGGCGGCGAGCGTCAGTTCCGCGGACTTTTTGCCAACGGCCCAGCCGAACGATAGCGGGATCTGTCCATCAGGCGCCGAGAGATCTTCGTTCGTGCGGCGGGCTTGCACGCGTACGACGTTGTAAGGCGCTGAACCCCATTCAATGGGCCATTCACCTGTGTCTTCATCGTAATAGCGGCGGCCAAATTGCACGTCTTCATCTGGATCGATGAATACGCCATTGTGTGCGGCCACGTCTGCGGCGACTTCCCGTGCCGAGACGATGGCGGGCGAGGCGTCGTCAATCACGATGTCGCCATCTTCGCCACGGCTGGCCTGGGCGATGGATTCGCTAAGTTCCTGCGAGGCAGCCAATGCGGCCGCATCAACCGCCGTCTGCATTTCGGTCTGTTTCAACGCAATTTTCGCCGTGTCGATGGCGAATGCGACGAATGCAAAAACAACAACTAGAAGTAGTGCGCTTAGAACAGCAATAATGCCTTTACGGACGTGACCGTGATGGCGTTTCTTCGCGTTGCGCGTCTCGGCGTAGCGCTTCATGAATCGTGGCCTTATGATCTGAATAGTGTAAGAAAAGAAGCGGTGTGAGCACCGCGTGTGTGTAACCCAACCTGTTGAAGCATAGGTCACAAAATCCCTTCGTGCGGCGAAAAAAAACGCCGCCCACATTCAGTTAGCCGTCGCCACCAGGAAAAACTAGCCAGTGAAGATTCCGCGCAATGATCGCCCGGAGTGCTAATTAAAAAAGGCCGCCACAGAGTGACGGCCTGTTGTATTGCTAGTAGCTGGCGTCGCAGTCCTGCGGACTTAAGCAACCGCCTTTTGCAGCGATGGCGAAGCTTCGTCCGCGGCGCCTAAAACTTCACGTGCCAGCGATTCGTAATCCTCGGCGCCGTTTGAATCCGCGGCGTATTCGAAGATGGACTGGCCATAACTGGGTGCTTCTGCCAGGCGGATGTTGCGGCGGATGCGGGTCCGGAAACTGACCGCATCGGCCCAGACGCAGTCGTCGCCGTGCTCTCCGCCAAAAAACTCAAGCACATCGCTACTGACTTCGGCAGCCAGCCGGGTGCCCGAGTCGTACATGCAGAAGACGACTCCAGACAGCCGCAGACCTTTGTTCAGCCGTTTTGAAACCAGTTGCACCGTTCGCAGCAGCTTGCTTAAACCGTGCAGTGCCAGGAAGTGGGGCTGCAGAGGCAGGAACACTTCCCGTACAGCAGTCAGCGCATTAAGCGTGAGCAGCCCCAGCGAGGGAGCACAGTCGAGAATGACGAAATCAAACTCCGCGTCGTCTTCCGCCATTTTGTCGCGCAGAATGATCTCGCGGCCAACTTCGCCTGCTAGTTCCATTTCCGCAGCTGCAAGATCCAGGTGTGCCGGCACCACCCATAGATTTTCAGCCACCTGCTGCCGGACTTCGGCGAGCGATGTATCGCCCGTTAGCACGCTGTAGATTGATTTTTCGCCATCCGACAGTGCAACGCCCAGATGTAGCGAGGCGTGAGCCTGCGGATCGAGATCCATCACGCACACCCGGTATCCCTTGCGGGCAAGTGCAGCACTTAGGTTCACCGCGGTGGTGGTTTTTCCAACTCCACCCTTCTGATTGATAACGGCGATGGTCCGCATGGCGAAGAACTCCCTTTCTTCCGCAAATTGCTTCAACATTGCCAGGAAGTATAGCCAGCAAGCCCGAACCAGCAAAGACAGATTTCTGCTCAGCGCAATCCGGGTCTTACAGATAGCATTGCTGCTACTTCTCGACCACTTTTCCGAGGCGGCTATTCTTCGACCACCGGCTTTTCAGAACTGGCAGCATCATCGCGGGTAATGAAGCGATCGAGAACGCCGTTGACGAATTGCGCGGATTGCTTTCCGCCAAAGCGTTTGGCCAGTTCAACCGCTTCGTTAATCGCCACGGCGCCAGGTGTTCCGCCGTACATAATTTCGTAGGCGCCCAGGCGTAGCACGTTGCGGTCGATGACGGCCATTCTTCGCAGCGTCCAGTTGTCTGCCCGCTGATCGAGCAGTTCGTTCAGTTCGTCCTGATTGCGCCGCACCCCCAGCAAGAGCGACGAAGCGAATTCGACCAGTTCTTCATTACCCAGGCGACCACGGAGAAAATCCACGTCGCCTGACAGAGCGATTCCCGGATTGAGATCGTCGCGATAGAGAAGCTGTAAAACAACTTCGCGGGCGCGGCTGCGGCGTGCCATGAGAATTCCAGACGTAAAGAGCGCTAAGCCAACGGTGGTGGGAAGGTGGTTGGTCCAATCTCCATTATACAGGCGAACCAGTTTTGTGAATCCCACGCACCCGCTTCGTGCCCGTTTGCCGCTGAGAAACTTTGCACACCGTTAACGAATCAACGTGAACTCGCGGTTGCAAAGCAACGCCCACAGGAAGTCTTCCAGTACAGCTTGCCGGGCTGCTTTGCCTTGGACAGCTGCCAGTTCTTTCTGCCAGTAACCCACTTCCTGGGTGGTTGGTGGGCGACACAATGCGCGCTGATAGCACTGGCTGATGATTTCCGCGTCCGACTTGCCGCTTTCGATGAGCGCGTTCAAACGGTTTTCTTTCGCGCTGAGTTTGCGGTTGAGCAAGGGTCCATTGAGCAAATGCAGACCTGCGCGGGCGGTCAGTGGTAAATTCTTTCCATCGGTGCTGCATGCATTGCTGCCAGTACACCGGCCAAGCACTTCAAGCGAAGGAGCGTTTGCCGACACATTAAGCAGATGGATCGCCCGCGATTTTTGCATTGCATCGCCATATTCATCCGGCACGCCCGTCACGTCCGCGATGGCATCCGCCAGAACTTCCGCCGGCAACGGTCGCGGAATATTTGCTGCATAGAATGCGGCACCAGGATGACCGGTGCGGCTTGCACGCTGGTAGGCAGCGGACTGGGCAATGGTGCGCAAGATGGGGCGAACCCGGTAACCGCCTTCGACAAATTCCTTGGCAAGCTGCTTGAGTATTGCCGGGTGGCTTGCCGGATTGGTGCTACGCAGATCATCCACGGGCTCCACTAATCCGCGGCCCATCAACATCTGCCAGAGGCGGTTCACGATCGAGCGGGCGAAGTACGGATTCTCCTGCTGCGTTAGCCAATTGGCCAAAGCTTTAAGTCCCGCAACGCCAGAAACTTCTTTGCCGCCGTTTTGTGTGGCCAGCTGCTGCCTGCCCGGAATCTGCTTCGCGGCTGGCTGCCCGGTGCGTGGATGATACGCCTGGCCCGGTCCGTCAAAGCGTATGCCGCCGGTCCGCTGAACCGGGGCGAAGATCGCCGCCAGTCCGTGATAGTCGTCCTGAGTCCAATGATCCAACGGATGGTTGTGGCAGTTGGCACAACGCAACCTGACGCCCATAAACTTCTCACTCAAGTACTCCGCTTGAAGCCTGGCGTCGCTGGCAGCACGATAAAAGTTCGCTGGCCCGTTCGTCGTAGGAGAACCGCCCGTAAGCAGCATGTCGCGGGCGATCTGGTCAAAGCCGCGACGCTCATGCAGTTGCTTCTGCAACCAGCTATGAAACTTCTCAGTGGCTATCGCCCCTTGTCCCTTACCTTCAATGCGAAAAAGTTTGGCAAGCCGCAGAGTGAAGTACGCTTCAAACTCCGGCGAATCCAGCAGCTTGCTGACCAGCCGGTTGAACTTCTGGGGTTCCGCTGAATCCAGATAAGCCCGCGTCGACGCCAGCTCTGGCAGTTTTCCCGTCAGGTCCAGATAGACACGCCTAAGAAGCACGGTGTCGCTGCTGCGTGGTAAAGGCTCTACGCGGAGCTGCTGAAGCTTGTCGTAAATCGCATCGTCTATCCAGTTGCCCCTACGGGCGGCGGAAAGATCTACGGGCTTCTGTTGCAATGGCGCCGTAATCTGGATGGCTTTCACCATCGAGAGATAGCGGACAACAATTACGTGCACGCCAGGGCGTTTGACGGTGATCCGCCCTGCATCGTCAACGTCGATTGCGGCCGGGTCATCGGGCGTGTATACGGCCGTGGCTGTTACGTTGCGTTGCGTGTTGTCGTCGAAACTTGCAATGACAGTGGCTTGAGAAACGCCCGGCGTCTGCTCGACGAAGTCGCGGGATACCGACAGCTTCACATCAGTCAGCGTACGGGCCTTCAGCCGGGCGGCGCCTTCTTCGATCCAACGCGTCAGTAGTCTGGCGGCGGGCGAACCTGGCCGGAAGCGTTCGCCGCCTTCGTGCTCCAGCCGTAGTGTGGGCTTGGCAAGCACCAGACTTCGCGAGGGCGAAACCAGATTGATCCGGCGGCCACCGTACTGGTTCACAATACTGCGATAGTCCGCCGCAGGATCGCCGCCGAATAGCGAGAGCTTGAATCCGCCCCTGCCATCCGCGGCGCCATGACACGAAGCCGCATTACATCCGGCGCGGGTCAGCACGGCAAGCACACCCGTATCGAAGTCAACCGGAGCAGGCCCCGGCGATGCTGCGATGATGAATGAGAGCAGTGCAGCAAACATGGCGATGGTGGCCGGCGTTGCATCAGCGGTGAAGTTCCGCCGGCATTTCTTTTCTTACGGGTAGGTGTGAAAGAAGTTGCGTCCCGGTTATTGTAACGGAGCCTGTGATTAAACCACAAAATGGCTGCAAAGTTCTGGCGCAAAACAACGGAAGAATTCAATGAAGTGCCCAGAGTGTTCCGTAAATCATCCCGCCAAAGACGGCATGCGTTGCAAGTGCGGGCGGCAGTTCGTTTTTCATCGTAAGACCGACGGCATCAGCGACACGCAGTTTTTGTCGGCGGTTAGCGGCGCCAGTGCCAATGACACCTATTATTTCACACTGCCTCAATTGCATGCAGAAGCCTGCCGCCGGATGCAGCGGAATGTGGGTTGTCCCTTCGGGTGCGGCGTCACGCTGCTTGGCTTGGCGATTGTGCTCGTGCTGATGGTTTATTTCTCTGGGCTGGCCGGTGATTTCGTTAGTTTTGCCGCGCTGCTGGCGGCGGCGGGACTTGGCTTCTGCATCTTTGCGATTTACGAGTCCTCTAAGAGCACGCCCGAGTTTTCAGCCTGGGAAACCTACGTTGAACGCTGGAAAGCTGTCCACGCAACCAAGGGACTTGAGAAGCTGATTGAAGAGCCGTCGATGCATCAGCCGCCGCCGGACTGGCCTGAACCTGATCTTTACGACTATGGCTTTGAGAAACTTATTATTGTCCAGCGCGACATTCTGGTGGACTGGCTGGTGCTTAATAACATGCACGCCAGCGAGCGTGCGTTGATTATCTCTGAGACGGGTTACCCGCAATATCTGTTTCAGCACGCAGCCCGCACACTGGAAGAAAACCCACGGCTTCCGGTTTATCTGCTCCACGATCCGACGCCGGCCGGCGATGAAATGCAGCAGCGTGTCCGCAATAGCAATCTGCTTGCCTTGCACGACCGCGAGATCATTGATCTTGGACTTTCCACAGCCGATTGCCAGAAGATGAAGGGGATGCAGAAAATTGGCGCCGACCCGGAGAAGAGCGATGTTCCGATAGACACGCTTCGCTACGGCACACTTGCGGGCGGAGTCACTGCCGCCTTGGCTACGGGCGTAACGCTCAGTTATCTGCTGCAACAGGAAGCCGCCGCGCAGAAGCCGGGTGGCACCGATGGCGCTGGCGGCGGGGAGACGTACTATGGCTTCGGATAAAACGAATCGCCTGCTCATGGCGGTGCATCTGGTGGCGGCTTGCCTGCTGCTGACGATGGCGGGCTGTGGCACGGAATCAAACGCTGCCAACCGCAAAGCGTCAGCAACTTTCGCCGCCATCCGCGCCGACGTACTGCGCGGCGATTACGAGACAACGCCCGATAGGCTCGCCAAGTTCATTGACGCCCATCCCAAACACCCCGACGCCAGCCGCGCGGGACTGTTCATTGGCAAATGCTTCCTGGCCCTGGGAGACCTGCCCGCCGCCCGGCAGGCGTTTCAGACAACGGTGGATACCTATCCGGGAACGCTGGAAGAACACAAGTGCCGGTACAAACTGGCTGTTGTCACGATGCTGGAAGGCGACCGCGAAGACGCGATCCGGCAGTTCGCTGCGATGGCGGACGAACCCGATGGGCCGCTGGCGCCCGAAGCCGCTGCCATGGCGCAGTATTTACGCGATCAAGCGAACTGACGCCCGGTTTTCTCTTTCCTTTTACCCTCCGAAAGCCAATGACGGCGCCTGACGGTTTTGAAATCCTGTACGAAGAAGGCCCCTGCCTGATTGTTGCGAAACCCGCCGGTGTACTCACGCAGGCGCCGCCGGGCATCGATAGCCTGGAAGTGCGGGTGAAGCGTTTTCTCAAGGTCCGCGATGAGAAGCCTGGTAAGGTTTATCTGGCCATCATTCACCGGCTCGATCGCCCTGTTTCGGGTGTCATGGTAACGGCGAAACATGTCCGCGCCGCCAAGCGGCTTTCTGAGCAGTTTGAAAGCCGCACCGTGGAGAAGAAGTACTGGGCCGTTGTCACAGGCGATGTGCCAGATGAAGCCGGGCAGTGGGTGGATTACATGCGGAAGGTGACCAACCAGGCACGGTCTGAGATTTGCGCCGAAGATGCAGAAGGCGCCCGCAGAGCGTCGCTGACCTACAAAGTGCGCGGCCGGGGCGGCGGTTATACCTGGCTCGAAATTGAACTAGAGACGGGCCGCACGCACCAGATACGCTTGCAGGCAGGTTCAAGAGGTTTTCCCGTGGCCGGTGACGCGATGTACGGATCCGAGGTGGAATTCGGCCCGGCCACCACGGACGAACGGCAACGCTGCATCGCGCTGCATGCCCACACGCTGGGGATCGAACATCCAATGACGCGGGAGCCGGTGCACATCGCCCAGCTGCCGCCTGCCTACTGGAAATCGTTGCCCATCCCGGCGCTGCTCTCCGCCATCCGCCAGCAGTAGTGGCGGGCACTGCCAGCATGCTGGCGCCGCATTCAAACGTAGAGCCTGTAATTGCGGCGAGGTGGACGGCATCCCTCAACGATTTATC
The DNA here is from genome assembly GCA_965233625.1 of Pirellulaceae bacterium. GTDB lineage: Bacteria > Planctomycetota > Planctomycetia > Pirellulales > Pirellulaceae. The sequence continues at coordinate 2,149,961 of OZ247499.1, read as the reverse complement.
GTTATTCGCGCTGCATGCCGCAAATTCCTCACAGTCTTACTAGCTCCAGGTGCGATAATCCCTAAGAACGGATTACCGGTTTCATGGAGGTAGTACATCATGGGTCTAGCATCAGCCTTAACCACCGCGCTCACAGGTCTGACGGCGGCGGAGACAACCATTGATGTGACGGGTAATAATCTTGCCAATAGTCAGACGGTGGGCTTCAAAGCATCGCAGGCGAACTTCGCCACGCAGTTCCTGCAGACGCGTACACTTGGCTCCTCGCCCACTCCGAACACCGGCGGCACCAACCCGCAGCAGATCGGTCTGGGTGTGCAGGTCGGCGAAATTACGCCTGATTTCAGCCAGGGCACCATCGAACTTAGCTCCAACGCCAGCGATCTCGCCATCCAGGGCGATGGCTTCTTCATCGTGCAAAGTTCAGGCGGCGAAGAGTTTTACACCCGTAACGGTATCTTCAAGACGAATTCTGAGAACGAACTGGTAACGCTGACCGGGCAACGTTTGCTTGGCTTCGGCGTGGATGACGAATTCAATATCGAGCCTACCTCGCTAGTGCCGCTTACCATTCCGCTTGGCTCGGCTGCCGTGGCATCCCAGACGCAGAACGTGGTGATGGAAGGTACGCTGACGCCGACAGGAGACATTGCAGACACCGCCGAGGTGACGCAGACTGCCATTCTGGGCGATGCGTCGGTTCCCCGGCCCGATGTAAGCGCGGCGACCATCAACTCAGCGCCATTGCCCGATGAAACAAGCGTCGCCGTGGTTCATAGCGAGGGCGGTGGAACGCACGCAGAAGGTTCTGTGTACCGCTACCGGTTTGCTTTTATTGACGACGGCGGTAACGAGACGCTTAGTTCTGATGAACTGGTGGTCACCGTTCCCGCTGGAAACGCTGCCGCTGATAACGTCATCACCCTGAACAATATCCCGGATGCGGGCGGCGAGTATTCGCAGGTTCAGATCTATCGCACCGCAGCAGGCGGCACCGATTTCTTCCAGCTAGATACCGTCGCAACCGGCGCCAACTACGTGGACGACAACAGCGTGGCCCTGTCGGCGACGCCGCTGGACACCACCAGCATCAACGGCAACTACACCTATATGGTTACCTTCCATCGCAATGGTCAGGTGGAAAGCCGTCCCAGTCTTTTCCTCGGCCCGGAGAATGTTGTCGACGGCCGTGTGCACCTGCGCAATCTGCCCATTCCGCCCGTGCCCGGCCCCATGGACACGTTTCCTGCATACGACGAAATCCGCATCTACCGCAACCTGGTTAGCGATTCAGATACGTTCTATCTGGTCGATACCATTCCACCGGGTGAAGACTTTACCGACAGCAAAACCGATGCTGAAATCTCGGATCTGAACCTTGCTGGTAACAAAGTAGTAGACCGGGATGGTCCACGCGTCAGTCCCGCGACTCTACTTACAAATGTTGTCCGCCGCGACGATAACGAATTTGAAAATCCGTTTGTGGAAGGCACGCTGGCTCTGAACGGACGCAAAGGCGGCCGGGTGCTGTCGGAGAAAGAATTCGAGATCACGGCTACGTCCACCGTGCAGGATCTGCTCGACTTCATGGAAGATTCTCTGGGGATTCAAACCAGTCAGGATGACCCCCAGAATCCCATCCCGCCGTCGGTTAACAACATTGTTGGCGAAACCGCTGACCTTCCGCCCGGTTCGCAATTGAACAACGGGCAACTGCGGATTATTTCAAACACCGGCGTCGATAACGCAATTTCCCTCGGAATCTCTGCGCTCACGCTGACGACCGCAGCGGGCGATGTGACCAATCCGAACCTTGGCTTCGGCTCGATTCAGGAAGCGGTTGGCGAAAGCACCGTGGCTGACTTCCTGGCGTTTGATTCGCTGGGCATCCCGCTGAACGTGCGTGTAACGGCAACACTTGAGAGTACCGACGGTTCGTCCACAACCTACCGCTGGTATGCAGATTCTGGCGACAACGATCCGCTTACCGGCGACGATATCTCCATCGGCACGGGCTTGATTACCTTTGACGGTGAAGGCAACTTCCTGTCCTCGACGAACAATACGGTCTCGATCCAGCGGCGTAATGTCCCGTCCACAACACCGCTGGAATTTGATCTGGACTTCTCACAGCTTTCGGGCCTCGCAGCCGATTCAGCATCGCTGGCTGCCGCCCGGCAGGATGGTTCCGGTGCGGGTAGCCTGGCAAGTTTCAACGTGGCGGAAGACGGCCGCATCCGCGGCGTATTCACCAATGGTGTTACCCGCGACCTGGGCCAGTTACAGCTGGCAAGATTCGCCAACCCGGCAGGTCTCGAGGCGGAAGGTCTTAACCTTTATTCCTCCGGAGTGAACTCTGGATTGCCGATTCAGGGCGGCCCTGGTCAGAACGGCATCGGCGGCATTGTGGCCGGCGCCGTGGAGCTTTCGAACACAGACATCGGCCGCGACCTGCTGGATCTGGTTCTGGCAAGTACGCAATACCGTGCGAATACGCGTGTGGTGAACACATCGCAGGAACTGCTCGACGAACTTCTGAATCTGCGATAGGGCCGGAAATGATTTTACTGACACGTCTCGACGGCGAGCGGTTTGTGCTTAACGCCGAACTGATCCGCTACGTAGAATCGCGACCCGATACGTTCGTGACGTTGACCACAGGCGACCGGGTGGTCGTGAAAAACACCATGGAAGAAGTGCTTGATCTGGCGGTGCAGTACCAGCAGAGCAAACACCTCATTCCGCAGCCACGGGCACGGGCCGCCTGAATCTGATAGGCAAGTGACACAACATGGACATCTCTAGTTTAGTTGGCTTGCTCCTGGCGGTCGGCCTGATCGTCGGCTCGATGCTGATGGGCACGGCGCCGATTACGGCGTTTATTGACATCCCGTCCGCGCTGGTTGTGATCGGTGGCGCCATCGCGGCGACGATGATCTGTTTCCCGCTGAAGTGCATCATGGCCGTGCCGATGGTCGTGAAGAAAGTTTTTCTGAATAAGCCCGTCGATGTTCCCGCCACCATCGCTTCGCTCGTTAGCCTAGCGGAAACCGCCCGTCGCGACGGCCTGCTGGCGCTCGAAGGCCGGCTAGATGAGGTGGATGACGAATTCATCAAACTCGGCGTTCAGATGGCCGTCGATGGTACGCCGGCAGATGTGATTGAAGACATCATGCGCACCGAGGTGATCTCGATCTCTGGCCGTCATAAAGACGGCAAAGCGATGATGGATCAGCTGGGCCGTTTCGCACCAGCGTACGGGATGATCGGTACGCTGATGGGGCTGATTATGATGCTCAGCGACATGTCGGACCCTTCCGGTATTGGCGCCGGTATGGCGGTGGCTCTGATTACGACGCTGTATGGCGCGATCGTGTCGAACGTGATCTTTATGCCCTTTGCTGAAAAACTCGCTGCCATCCACAAGTCCGAAATGGAAGGGCTGGAAGTGGTGATGCGTGGCATTCTTGCTATTCAATCTGGCGAAAACCCCCGCGTGATTGAGCAGAAGCTCAACACCTTCCTGCATCCCAAGCAGCGCGGCGGCAAAGAAGAGGCTGCTTAACTTTCGCCAACGGTCCCTGTCTACGGCTGGTAGCTAGTGTTGCCTTCAACGCTGTCTGACACTGGCTTGCTTCATTCGTAGTGCTGAGAATTCCGTCTTGCTTTGCATGGCGGAATTGGCTACTACTCTCCCCGCCTGCAATTTCCCAGGGAGGGGACGCACGCGCACTTATCAATAAACGGCGGATGAATCTATCCGCAGGAACGTTCGCAACGAGGACGATGCATGCTTTGCTTCAAGATGGAGCTTGCTGGCTTTGCCAGGCGTTACTGCCTATGGTGTGGCATTGTCACGATGATGCTCTGCATGGTGGCCGAAGAAGTCAGCGCGCAACGCTATCCGCTGCCACAGCCACCCGCAGGACGCCCGGCCGGACCGCCGCCCGGTGCACCGCCAACCGGCGCGCCCGCTCAACAGCCCCTTGCACGGCCCTACTACCAGCCCGGCCAGAAGCAGGAAGCACGCGCCGGAATGCTGATTGCTGGCGTGCGTATCCGCGGCAACAAACGGATTGGCCGGTCAAAGATTTTACGTATGCTGCGTACGCGACCCGGCCGGGAGTTTGATCCTGAGATCGTGCAAAGCGATGTGCGTTCCCTGGCACGTTCGCGTCTATTCGCTGATGTCCGCACCTTTACCGAAGTAGTTACCGACGGCGTTGTGGTCACCTTCGAGGTGTCTGAACGGGCGGTGCTGCAATATGTTGAATTCATCGGCAACCGCGGGATGCGCGATCATACGCTGTTGAAGGAAAGCGGTCTCAGTGTCGGCGACGCCCTCGACCGGTTCAGCGTTCAGGAAGCACGCCGCAAGGTGGAAGCGTACTATCACGAACGTGGCTTCCCCAAAGCTGTGGTGATCGTGACCGAAGGTCTGAAACAAACCGATCAAGGCGCCAAGTTCGAAATTAGCGAAGGCCCTCTGCAACGCGTCTGGGGCACGTACTTCGTTGGCAATACCGTAGCCAGCAGCGCGCGGCTGCGGACCTATATTCAGTCGAAAGCGGGATACGCCTGGTACCTGTTCCGGGGCGAAGTCAACTACGCCAAAATTGATGAAGATGTCGAACGCCTGACAACTTACTACCGCAACCTTGGCTACTACAAAGCCACGGTCGGCCGCGAGATTAAGGTCAGCGACAATGGTAGCTGGGTCACCATCACCTTCGTCATTGACGAAGGGCCGCGTTACAAAGTGCGGAACGTATCTCTGGTGGGCAACCGCAAGTACACCACGGAGCAGCTGAAGGAATTCCTGAAGCTGAAGCCGGGTGACTTTATGATGGCCGAGGAAATGCGGCGCGATGAAAACACGCTCCGCGATATCTACGGCGCCCAGGGGCACGTGTACGTGAATGTACAGGCCGACCTGCGTTTTCTGGAAGAACCGGGCACGCTGGATCTGGTCTATCGTATTGAAGAAGGCGCCCAGTACCGTGTGGGCCGCGTGAATGTTCACATTGCGGGCGAATATCCGCACACGCAGGAGAATGTGATCCGCAACCGGATTCCGCTGCAACCCGGCGACATTCTAGACATCCGCAAAATCCGCGCAAGCGAGCGGCTTCTAGGAGCCTCGCAGCTGTTTCTGAATGATCCGCAACGCGGTATCAAGCCAACCGTGAAGGTACAGCCGCTGGACGAAAAACTGGCCGCGGAAAAACTGGAAGAAGAAGCAGGCCGCTCTACACGCGGACAGTCTCCGGAACCGCTGGACACAGACGCGAAAGTCATGTTCGACATTCAGCCGGTCCGGGGCGGTGCGTTCCAGCCTTCTCCGCAGTATCAGCAGCAGCAACAACGCCAGTACGCACCGGCGGCGCCACAAAGCCGTCAGCCGTACCCACCAGCCAGGGGCTACTAATGTTCTGCGGTCATAGATTCAAACAAGCTCTGAAAATGGCAGGGAACGCCACGGTGAATAGCAGCCGACGAATCATCCTTTGCTGGATCGCTTGCACGACGCTTGTGTCATCGACCGGGTGTATTCCGTTCATACGGATCCCCGGCGTTCCCACCGTGGGCGATATCCCCGGCGCGCCATCCTTTCTGAGCAACCGCCCTGTCAGCGGGCCGCCAGAGGTGCCAGCGTCCACGCTGAAGAACGAAAAACTCGATGATCCGGCCGTGATGCGTGCACAGGGTCCAGCCGCGTATCCACCGCCGGGCGGTCAGCCTTATTACGCTTCGCCGGGCGCCGGAACACCGGCTCCTGCCGCAGTGCAGACCTATCAGCCGCCGCCGGGTGAACCCGCTTTCGTGCAACCCGCGCAGCCAGGCGCCGCCCAACCCGGTTTCGCACAACCCGGCGCCGGTCAGCCTGCCGTGGTTCAACCTGGAACGACCTTTGCGCAACCAGACGTTGGCGCCGGGGCGCCGATTCTTCCCGGAGGCCAGCCGGGCGTATTGCCGCCGCCAGGCGCCATCACCGGGCCGCCAGTTGATGATTACACACTGACGCCTTATATCGCTGACATCGACGCGTATGTGCAAGAGGCGCGTACCGGGCGGTTCATGTTTGGCGTAGGTGTTAACTCGGATGCCGGTGTGACTGGTCAGATTACCATTGACGAGCGCAACTTCAATATCGCGAATCCGCCCACAAGCTGGGACGACATCGCCAACGGTACGGCCTTCCGCGGCGCCGGTCAGGGCTTCCGCCTGGAAGCACAGCCCGGTACGCAGGTTCAGCGCTACATGGTGACGTTTACCGAGCCATACCTGTTCAACTCACTGGTCAGTCTGAACCTCAGTGCGTTCTACTTTGACCGCAACTACTTCGACTGGGATGAACGCCGCCTGGGCGGTCGTGCCGCGTTGGGTTACCGGCTGACGCACAATGTGTCGGCCAGCGCCGCGCTCCGCGCTGAAAACATTAACATCCACGATCCTCGCGTTGGCAACGTGGAGGAATTGAACGAAGTCGTCGGCGATAATGCATTCTACAGCACACGGTTCGCCTTAACCCACGATACCCGTGATTCACCGTTTGCACCCACCGAGGGGCACCTGGTGGAGTTCAGCTATGAACAGGCGTTTGGCGACTTCACTTACCCGAAGTTTGAACTCGATATCCGCCGCTACTTCCTGGTTTACGAGCGTCCCGACGGTTCTGGCCGGCACACCATTTCGTATGGTTTGCGGGGCGGCATTACGGGTGATAACACGCCTCTTTACGATCACTTCTTCGCAGGTGGTTTTTCCACCCTCCGCGGTTTTGATTTCCGTGGCGCCTCGCCCGTGAAACGCGGCGTCAGGGTGGGTGGTGATCTGCGGCTGCTGGGTTCGGTGGAGTATCAGTTCCCGCTTACCGCGGACGATATGCTCAAGGGTGTTGTCTTCTGCGACTTCGGTACGGTGGAAGAAGACTTGAAGATTGAGGGCGACGCCTTCCGCGTGGCGCCTGGTCTGGGTCTTCGCATCAGCATCCCAGCACTGGGACCGGCGCCGCTTGCCTTGGACTTCGCCTTCCCTGTCGCGTCGGAGATTACCGACGACGAGCAGATCTTCAGCTTCTTCATCGGTGTTGGCCGCTAAACGCAGCAACAGCCGAATCAGGCCCCAGCCCGGCGCATCCGCTTGAGAATCAGGCAGAGCAGCCGGGCTGTGTTCCAGGCGTCGTCGACACCGCGGTGGTGCACGCCGTCCATCTTTAGCCCTGCTTTCTCCAGAGCGACGTCCAGCGTCGGTTCTTCCGGCAGACCGTAGGAGATGGCGAACAGATTCTTAATGTTCAGATGCGTCGGGCCGAACGGATACTTTAGATTGTAGTCGTTGCAATTGCGCTGAAACTGCCCGCGGTCGTAGTCGCCCCAGCTGCCGAACAATCGCGTTTCGCTGGCGTACTCGGTTCTTAGAATTTCTACGGCAGTGCCCAGGTCCGTGCCTTTATCCGCCATTGCCTGATCGATGCTGGTCAGCTCTGTACAGAATTCGCTTACCTGCGAACGCTGCGGTTTGACCATGATCGACCGCTTGTCCCGGCAGGCCAGCGACGTAACATCCACCGTGCACAGACCGATTTCGATGATCTCGCTGATCTGACCCTTCGGCGGGCGCCGGTTCCAGCAGGTGGACTCGACATCAATCACCAGCACGCGGTCTAACTGTTTGGCCATGCGGACTTTCTTGGACTGCTAACCGAACGGTCAACTTACGTTAGATCCGTAGGTCAGGCGCCTGCCTGACGAGGCATTGGATTCCTCCGATGCGACTGGCAGGCGGGCGCCTGCCCTACGGGTGGTCAGCGATTCGGCCTGCCAAATTGCGATCGTTAAACCACTACGACTGAAGGCAGTGGTCTAGCATTTCGGCTGCGGGCTTGAGGTAGCTTGTATAGAACGGGCCGAATTCCGCATAGCGGGCGCTGGCCTGATCGAACCGCATCTTGTAGACAATCTCTGTCAGAAACGCGGGGTTCCTCGCCCACAAGGTGACGCCCCATTCCCAGTCATCCAAGCCCACGCCGACAGTGATGAGCTGGGTCACGCGGTTTGCGAAGGCGCGACCGCTCAGCGCGTGTTCGGCCATCAATTCATTCCGCCGCGAGAACGGTAGCATGAACCAGTTGGCGTGCGGGTCGCGGATCTTGTTCATCGGATAGAAGCAGGATACAGGCCAGTCCGGGAATTCCGGCGTTAAACGCTGCCTATTCATCATAGGTAGCCGCTGGGCGTAGCCGTTGACTTTCGCCTCGTACGAGGGGCTGCCCGGCTCTTCACCCTCGCGGATTAATCGCTCGGCATATTGCTCTACGGTGGGCACGTATTCAGAAACTTCGCTGATGGAGACGAAGGAATACGGCGTGCGGATCGCCGGCCCAAGCTGCGAGTTGAGGACGCGGCGGTGGATGGCGTCGGCTTTGATGGGATCGGGGTCCATCAGCATCAGGCTGAAGTCCGCCTTTCCACCGCTGACGATGGCGGTTTGCAGTCTTTCGGTAGCGTGCTCACCGGCAGGGTTCACCACGTCCACAAGCTGTGCCCGGCCGGCAGCGATCGCATCGGCGCTCATCGACGCCAGCACGGCGCGGTCCAGCGCGTAGTAAAGGTGGCTGCAGTGCCAGCCGTCATTGGGTGTCAGTGAGTTTTCGACGGCGGGTTGAGCGGGTCGGCCGGAAGGTGGGCCAGACGGCGGCCCGGCGGGGCGTTCGTTCATTGTATTGGTCTCCTGGGTGCTGGTTGAAGATTGTAGCATCCGCAGCAGCCTTTCCGTAGCGGCCTAACCAGACGCCGCGAACCAGCCGCCCGTTAGACCTTTCCGGTTTGCGTCCAACGGATTACCATCAAAGTAGATGGGCGATGCGTCTTGAATGCGTAAATACGCCCAGCCTTCCCATTGCCACCTTTCGACAGAGCCTTCCCGCATGGCCAAGTCTGCAACGGATGTCCCCCAGACGCATATCCGCAACTTCTGCATTGTCGCCCACATCGACCACGGTAAAAGCACCCTGGCCGACCGCATTCTCGAACACACCGGCACGGTCGAGAAGCGGGAAATGAAGGATCAGCTGCTCGACAACATGGAGCTGGAACGCGCACGTGGCATCACCATCAAGGCCCGCGCTGTTCAGATGTATTACGAGATGGACGGTGAGCGGTATGAGCTGAACCTGATCGATACGCCCGGCCACGTCGATTTTCAGTACGAAGTCTCACGGTCGCTGGCTTGTTGCGAAGGCGCCATGCTACTGGTCGACGCTTTTCAGGGCGTTGAAGCACAGACCGTTGCCAACGCGTATCTGGCCATGGAGCACGAACTGGCGATTGTGCCCGTCGTCAACAAGATCGATCTGACCAACGCCCGCACCGATCAGGTGATTGAGGAGATGGAACAGTCACTAGCCGTCGAGCCGGACGATGTGCAGCGCGTCAGCGCCAAAGCGGGCATCGGTATTGAAGGCCTGCTGAAATCCGTCATTCAAACAGTGCCAGCACCAACGGGCGACCGCAACGCGCCGCTGCAAGCGATGGTTTTTGATTCCCACTATGACGAATACCGTGGCGCCATCACTTATGTGCGTGTCATGAGTGGTGAGGTAAGCAAAGGCCAGAAGATTCAGTTCCTGCGGGCCGGCTCCACGCACGAGGTGCTGGAACTGGGCCACTTTACGCCGGGGCAGGTGCCTTGCGAATCCCTGAAGGCAGGGCAGGTCGGCTACCTGATCTGCAACATCAAGTCACTCGGCCAGGTGCACATTGGCGATACCGTGACTCACCCCGGTGAGAAAGCGGCGACCGCGCTGACGGGCTACCAGGAGCCAAAGCGGATGGTGTACTGCGGCCTGTATCCGTCCGACGGTCAGGACTTCACCGAGCTGCGCGACGCACTCGACAAACTGGCCATCAACGATCCCAGCTTTGAATTTGAACCGGAATCCAGCGACGCGCTTGGCTTCGGCTTCCGCTGCGGATTTCTCGGGCTGTTGCATATGGAGATCGTACAGCAGCGTCTGGAACAGGAAAGCGATGTGGACCTGGTGCAGACGGCGCCCAATGTCACGTACGAAATCACCAAAAAGAACGGCGAAGTCCTCAGCATTCACCGGCCACAGGAAGTGCCTGATAACGGCGAGATTGAAGAATTCCGCCAGCCGGTGGTGCGGGTGAATCTGGTGCAGCCGGAAGAATACATCGGCGCCGTTATCAAGCTCTGTCAGGAACGGCGCGGCATCCAGCAGAACACGGAATATCTGTCCGCCACACGGACAATGCTGACGTACGATATTCCCCTGGCCGAGGTGATCTACGACCTGCACGATAAGCTAAAAAGCGCCACTCGCGGTTACGGCACGATGGACTATGAATTGCTGGGCTATTATCCGGCGAACCTGATCCGCCTGGACATTATCGTCAACGGTAACCGCATCGATGCGCTGAGCATTATCTGCGACCGCGCCGACGCCGACCGCCGGGGTCGTGCAGTGGTGAAGAAGCTGAAAGACGAGATCGACCGCCACATGTTTGAAGTCGCCGTGCAAGCGGCTATCGGCACACGCGTGATCGCCCGCGAAACGGTCAAGGCGTTACGCAAAAACGTGACGGCCAAATGCTATGGCGGCGACATTAGCCGTAAACGCAAACTCTGGGCGAAACAGAAAGAAGGCAAGAAGCGGATGAAGTCGGTCGGTTCAGTCGATATCCCGCAGAAGGCTTTTATGGCCGTGCTGGATAAAGGTTCTGACCGCTAAGCCGCTTTCTTGCTGCTCGAAGCGTTGGGTGTGATATCTTCCAGGGTCCAGTGATCGCCGCGATCCAGGCAACTGTCGATGCCAGTTGTGACGTAGCTGGTCTGGTCGCGACCCCACAGCCGGTCTTTGAAGATGCGACGGTTGTTATCCATGATTTCCTGATGGGCCCAGCTGCGCCCGTGGTTCTGATGTAGCATCATCAGCGAGAACTTGGCGTAGCGGCCTTTCACGCCGATCCGGGCAAGACGGGCGCCGAGGTCGCGGTCTTCGCTGCCGTAAAGAAAGGCTTCATCAAAGCCGTTAATCTTCAGCAGGTCTTTCCGCCAGGCCGCGCCGTTGTTGCCGTGAAACACACGCCAGCGGTACGTCACTACGTCGCCGGCGCCAAGCAGCAGCCGGTTGCGGCTGAAGCGGTTGCGGTAACGGCTGAGGTCTTCGCCCTTGGCGGTTAAAAATGCCGGGTCGAATACACGTCCTTCAAGAATATCCGCGGGCGTGAACTGCTGATGCGCCGCCGGTTCGACATCCACCCGCCAGCCCGAAACGTACCAGCCGGGACGGGCGAAACGTAGATGCGTGGCAATGAAATCATCGCGGGCAATGCAATCGCCGTCGACGAAAATCACGTAGTCGCCGGTTGCCGCTGCAATCGCCCGGTTGAGGATCAGCGACTTGCGGAAGCCATCATCTTCGTGCCAGAGGTGCCGCATCCGCAGTGCTGCGAATTCTTCCGACTCCAGGGCTTCGCGTGTTTCAGGCTTGGAACCATCGTCGGCAACAATGATTTCGAAGTCGCGGTGCGACTGGCCAAGCAGGCCGAACAGAGTGTTCCGCAATCCAGGGATATTGTTGTAGGTCGAGACAATGATGGTGGGCTTCATAGGACAACATCCACAGATTTCGAGCGCTGAACAAACACAGTGGGCCGCGGTAAGCCGGCGCCTGTCGCGTGTGAAGCTTCTACCCATCTTTCACGATTTGTGTCAATTGCAGAATCAACGTGTGCAAGCATTGCATGCCATGGAACCTGGAAGAAGCCAAAAGAAAACGCCCCCGCGTAATGCAGGGGCGTTGTGTTCTTTCAGACGATGCTAGATGGAAAACTATCCGGCAGCTTTCTCTGCTTCACCTTCTTTCGCGTCTTCCTCGCCCTTGAGCAATTCTTCCGTCTTCTTTAGGAAGCGGTTGATATCGTGCCCTGAGTCTACGACCTTGCCTTCCTGATCGATCAGCAGCATGGTCGGGAAACCGCGGATGCCGTATTTGCTGGCCATTGCCTGTGCATCGGGCGTGACGATGTGTTCCCAGGTGATTTTGTGCTTTTCGATAAACGGCGCTAGAGCGTCGGGGTTGTCGTCGCAACAGACGCCCACGACTTCGAAGCCCTGGTCGCGGTACTTCTCGTAGGCGGCTTTGATCATTGGCGTCTGACGGACACATGGACCGCACCATGTGGCCCAGAAGTCAACCACGACGACTTTGCCACGATAGGCAGCCCAGTTGAACTCGACGCCGAGCGCCGTGGCGCCGGTCAGTTCAATCTGCTTGCCAACCAGATCGTTGCTTGATGCTGTAACATCTTTGCTGATCCGCTTACCGTATTTGGCCAGCCGCTTGAATTTGCTCTTGGCGAACATGCCGCCAAACAGTTTGAAGTACGATTCGCGTAGCTCAGCAAGCTCTGCCGATTCTTCAGGATCTTCGCTTTCAAGCAAGTTAATCAGGCCCACCGTGGTGGATGCCAACCGCAGATGTTTCTGTTCGAGTTTTTCTTTCTCGAAGTAATCACGCAGTTTGACGAGCACTTCTGGGATCTTGGCGATCTCCATTTCGTTCGCCTTGTGAGCCATATCTTCAAGCTGATAAAGCTCCACGGCGGACGCGATCCGCTTGTCTTCTACTTCCTTCAATTTGTCCGCGAAAAGCATCAGGTGCTTGTCAGCAGCTTCGTCGCCCAGGCAAGCCTGATCGTGCAGGATTGTGAAAGCAGTGACCGCAGCAGCACGCAACTGGTGCGGCTTGGGTTCGCCGTCGATGACCCGTTGCAGCGCTTCAGCAACGCCGTCGATAAAGCCTTCCCGTGTCCGCAGGATCGGCGATTTATCTGCGGCTTTGAAGATGTATGCGACCAGGTCTTCCGTATTGGCGGACGCTGGGGGTGCGTACAGATTGAATTCCTTTTTGTCGAACTCTTCGAAAATCTTCGAATCGTCGATCGGTTCTTCCGCTGCTGGTTCCGCAGGCTTTTCAGCTTCGGTGGCTGGCGGCTCTTCAAAGTGGGTGAAGTAGGTTTCGCCACTGAGAATCTCCTGCATCAGTTGCTGATGTTCAGCGGATGCGGAATCGTCTTCTTGGGCGGTTTCAACAGGCTTTTCCTCCGCTGGTTTGTCTTCTGCTGGTTTGTCCTCCGCAGCAGGTTGCTTGTCTTCCGCCGGAGCGGGTGGTTGCGGCTGCTCTGGTGCGGCGGGCGTGTTTGCCGGCGGCGCGATGGATGGACCGCCCGACTCTTCCGGGAAGCCGACCGGTGCTGGCGGATTTGGCGGGCCGAGAAGTTCTTCCAGCTTCTTATGCAGCGAGTTGCCACGAAGGTGCAGCGACATCACGTTGCCATCGGTTCCGATCAGGATCACCATGGGCAGCTTGGTCACACCGCAGCGGACGGCCATCGGATGACCGCCAACGCCCTGCTGCTTTTCGTCCGGGCTGATGACAGTGGTCCAGGGCAGCTTGACGTAGCCCATAAAGCTCTGAAAGTCTGCGGCCTGCTGCTTCGAGGAAAGATCGTTGACGTTGATGCCGATGATCTCGAACCCCTTTTCGTTCCACTTGTTGTAAGCGTCTTTCAGGTTGGGCATCTCCTGGATGCAAGGGTTGCACCAGGTGGCCCAGAAATCGACCAGTACGACTTTGCCCTTGTAAGGAGCAAAATCAAACGGTGTGCCGTCTGCCAGGGCGCCTTCAACTTCCAGTGGCTTACCGATCATGCCGAGGCGTGTTTCCGCCTTTGAAGCGACGGTCATCGCTTCTTCAGCAAGGTCTTTGTCTTCAATATCTTTGAAGGTGGTGGCGATTGTCTGGTAGATCTTTTCCGCAATGTCGTAGCGGGCGGCCAGTTCCAGGAAGTTCGCCGCGTCGGCCAGCATATTCAGCACAGCGTAAGGCGGGTTCGGAATGGCGGCAGCCTGCTGCACAAGCTTCATCAGTTCCGCATCGGCGCCTTCTTCACCCAAGGCCGCGGCCGACACCTTCTTCTGATACTCAGCGCGTACAAAGGGAGCTTGAAGAATGAGTTGCTGCGCCATTTCGGCGACTTCTTCGTTCTTAGAATCTTTGTAAGCCTGGCCCGTCTTCAGCAGCACGTCGGCTGCTAGGCTGGACTGGTCAAACTGCTGAAAAGTAGCTGCCATTTCCTGAGCGGCCGGCATGTAGTGCCCTTCGGCATCGGGCGTCTTCAGCAAGACGAACAGTTTGTCCATCAACGGCTGAAGCTGCTCTGGCTTTACCTCTGCTTTGGCGCCGTTCTGGGCGGTCATCACGTCGCGTTGCAGGGCCACGGTGTCAAACCGCACCTGGAGTGACTTACCAATCGCAGCGATGTCCGCGCTCTTGTGCTTGGTGAGATCCAGGAAGAACGCCTTCATGCGGTTGTCGATCTTGTCCGACGTTTCCGGGTCAGGGTAGACCTGGGAGATGGTTTGTAGAGCGTTGAGATGTGTATCAATCGCCATCCGCATCTGCTCTTGCGTGGCGTCAGCTTTGTTGAGCAGTTTGCTGGCTGCTTTGGCGCGGACTTCCTGCACATCGGCAAACTGCCGCATCTGCTCTTCCTGGGTGGCCGCGGTTGGCTGGAAGTTGGTGAGTTTCTCGAGAAACGCCTCAATTTCCGCTGGACCGTCAGGTATTTCATTCAGTTCCACACTTGCCATGGTCGGCGGTTGCAGCGGCGGCGTGGAGGGTGGTTTTACCGGCGGCTTTTCGGGATCGTCCGTCAACTCTGCAACAACAGGTGCTGAATCCGCTTGCTCTGGTGGATCGCTTTCCTCGTCGGCGTCAGTGGATTCGGCCGGGCGGTAACCGCCGTCAGAACTAGAGATTGGCGCCTCTCCTCCGCATCCGCTGAGCCCTAAAGCCAAGACTGGAGCCAGGGCCAAGCTCCAAAGCCCCTTGCTCCAAAGCCCCTTGGGTGCGGCCCAATGACGTCGATACGACATAACTTCAGATCCTTTGCTGAATGACGGCGGTTGCCGCGGTTTTGCAGTGCGATGCTAGAGGATTGCCTCGCCGTTGTGTGGGGATGAACCCGCTGGCGCAAGCGTAAATGTGTAGGACGGATAACGGTTGTTGCGGGGATGCGACTTGGGTTCGACACATCGCCATTAGCAATTGTAAGAGAATTAGCGGGGCAAAACAGCCCATTTTTCCCACGCATCAGCAAGCTCGGAAGTTCCCCTCGAAGCTTCCAGACCGCCACCCGCCCACTAGCTTTAGGACCGGCGAAAGCCAGAGACCGGGCGCCTGGAAGCCGTGAATGGACGCTGCTGCGCAATTAGCCCTGAAATGCAATGCAATTTTTGCGATTTGCGGTTTTCACGGTCGTTCGCAAGCCTTTTGCAGTTATGGACTTACATGTCGTTACACAACTATTACACGGGCATTGCACGGGCATAACCCGTGCATGGACGAAAGGTAATACACTTTGGTGGTTATTGAGAAAGGATGCTGCGCATCCGAGACGCTTACCCACGCCACCTAAATCTGCTACCACGAGCACGGAGCGATCTTTTGTCCGCAATTCCAAGACCGGCTGCCTTTGTTGACGCCCCCGTAAAACCCGAACGGAAGAAACGCCGTAAAGCACGCGTCCGTCGCAGCGAACGCGTTTCCCGTCGTCAACAACGCCCGGCGCCGCAGCAGCCAGAGAAGGCTCCGTTACTGCCGGAAGGTATCGACTGGGTCGTGATGGCATGGATCGGCGTGATTCACCTGGGGCTGCTTGCCGTTCCGTTTACCTTCAGCTGGACAGCGTTGGCGCTGGTCTTCGGCCTGCACTGGCTGACTGGCGGCATTGGCATCTGCCTTGGCTATCACCGGCTGTTCACCCATAGCAGTTTCAGCACGTACCGCCCTGTCCGCTGGGCCATTGCGATGATTGGCAACCTAGCTGGTGAAGGCCCGGTGACAAGCTGGGTGGCCGACCACCGCAAACATCACGCGTTGAGTGATAAAGAGGGCGACCCGCATTCGCCGCACGATGGCGCCTGGTGGAGCCACATGCTGTGGATTTCACGCCGCAAATCCCCAGAGGTGTATAACAAACACCTCGCGAAGTGGGCTCCCGATATTCAGAAAGACCCCGTGCTGCGTGCAATTGGCGCCGCCTTCCTGCCCACGCATTTTGTCTTCGCCGGCATTCTCGCGGCCATTGGTTACGCAACCGGCGGTTGGTGGTTCGCTGCCTCACTGGTTACCTACGGTGTCTTCCTGCGGATGGCGTTCGTACTGCATTCCACCTGGCTCGTTAACTCCGCGAGCCACATGTGGGGCTACGTGAATTACAAAACAACCGACGACAGCAAGAACAACTGGCTGGTTGCCATCTTCACGTATGGCGAAGGTTGGCATAACAACCACCATGCATATCCCCGTATGGCAAACCACGGTCATCAATGGTGGGAATTCGACATCACCTTTACCACCATCCGCCTGATGAAGATGTGCGGGCTGGCCTGGGATGTTGTGGATTACAAAAAGCGTTCTGACAAAAAGACCGCTTAGGCCGCGGAAACACCTACCCGCTGAACCACAAAAAAACAGCCACTCACTTTCGCGGTGAGTGGCTGTTTTGCGTTTGAGAGACTGCGGATGAAGTTGGCAGCCGGTCTAAAGTAGTCCACCCTCGGGCCAATTCGTCCAATGCGTATTTGGTGATACGAGGTTTGCATCGTATTCCCCCACGTTACCCGTACTCAAGACCGTCGCTAACATCTGAAATGTCTTCGTTTCGCTGGGCATCTGGTCATCCGAAATGTCAGGGTGCTCCCATTCATCCAGCACCAAAATCTTTTGGGCATACAAATCCGTCAAGTTTTGTACTTCAATGTCAGTGGCCCACAGATCGTGCGATCGGTAGTGGCAGATAGCACGCAAGAACTCGCTGGCATGAATTAATGGCGTGGCTGCGCACGTAACCCCCGCGCCACTGAAAAACTGCGGAGTCAAGGAAAATTCGAACTTGTCGCCACGAATCTGAATCGACGTTAGACCAGGATCGATAGCATGATCCGTCCCCAATACTGCCAGCTTGTCAGTTACGAACGGAATTAGGAATGTGCCGATTCCAGGATTCGCGACTGAACTCCCGAAGGCATATAGGCGGTTTTCAAACTGATACTCACGAGTGTAGTACCCTAACAACTCAAATACGATCGCCCAATCTTGTTCGGTACGAAAAGCGTTCAATCTTGACTTTCCAATAAACACGTACCCATTGTCCAGCACAGGAAACGTGTAGTCTCTGGCAGCGCCATCGAGTTGGGCAAGTATGTCGTTTGGTGAGATATTCGTATTTTCCTCAGTCAAGGTTCAAGAGCTTCTTTATTCGTCTCGAAGAAGCGCGAGCTAGATCGTAGCCGTGGCGGCGAAAAACCCAGGCGATGGGTTGTCGAATGCACCTACATCTGGCTCAACCGCTTCAGAGCCGTGCTCATAAGACGGGAGAAAAAAACTAGAAAACCATCTTGCCGCACTGCACATCGCCTGCGCTTATTACACACTCAGCCAGGCTGGGGTTTTCGGATAGGTTCTTAATCAATAAGCGTTGAAATCAGCGGTCTGGCGTTGTTCCGCACCTGATCCTGCAACTTCTTCAGTTCCTCGCGGGCTGCGTCTTCAGCCTTTTGAACCTTTTCCTGCATTTCACGCTGAGCAGTAGCTTGCAACATGCGGAACTTCTGCTGTGCCGCTACGGGGTTGCCGCCGGCGGCGATGTCTTTGCGAATCTTATCGACCTCCGCTTTCATGCCTTCCTGCGCCGCTGCCTGAATCTTTTGAATCTCTGCTTGCGCCTTCTTGGCGACGGCGTCGCTCTTTTTGATGAGTTGTTTTTCTTCCGCTGTCAGAGGAGGAAAACCTGCCACACGGCTGCGGACGCTTAAATACCGCGAGTCGCCGGCCAGCGAATCCAACAGGTTGAGCATCATCAATGGGTTTTCCAGGGGCAGGTTCCGCTGCGTCTGCGGATTGCGATTGAAAAGTGTGGCGGAAACGCAGTCGATGTCCGCGACGACCACGGCTGAGACGCCTTTATTTTCTTTTGCAGCAACCCGTGCCGCCACAACGTACTTGTTTTCGTCGAACGGTGGGTGACTCCCATCGGGTGCACTGGGCGGCAAGGGCGCCGGTGATGTCAAACCGCTCTGATCCGTGGTGGTTGCCAGCGGGGTGAACGCCAGGTTGGCATCCTTTTTCGCTGTGATCGAACCGGCATAAAAGAAGGCAAGGTGATTCAATGCCTGGAGGGCCGGATCGGTGGAGGACAGGCCGTCCCAGGTTTTGTCGCCAGAGGCGTTCATCTTCCGGTCAAAGAACATCATCTCAACAGGGAACTTCGCGGTCGTGTCTAGCAGGGTTGCCGGCCGGTGCACCTGCCAGGCGACTTTCTCCGCGTTGAACTCAACACCCAGAGCCGCCCACAACGGCTGCAGATCTTCGGGCTTCGCCGTGGTGTTTACGCGTTGCCAAAGTCGTGGCGCCGGATCTTCGAAGATAGCGGTTGGCTTACCGTCTTTCACAATCTGCACCAGCGCCGCGATGTCTTCGCTACTGAGGGTGGAAGGCTGAAGAACCAGCAGCACATCGCAATCTAAGCTGGCCGCCGTGACTGCTTCTTTCGCCTCGGCGGCTTCTTCTTTTTCATCCTCTGCTTCGTCTTCTTTCTCGGTTGCTGCTTCTTCTTCCGTCGCGTCTTCGTCTCCGGCGGCTGCATCTTTGGTCGTGGTCAAGCTTACATAATCGACGGTGTAAACCGCTTCGAGCAGTTCCAGCACGGGCGATGGCTTGGTGTCGTTGAGCATCGTGTCCACCAGACCGGTCTTCACGACGGCGACTTTCTGTTGCGGCGCCCCGGTGATTTCGTCAATTGCCAGCCGGAGCTGCAATTCGGTGGCTGAGAATGGGCCTTGAAACGGAACTTCGACCGTTTTTTCACCTTGCTTGACACGGATATGGGCGTGCACAAAGCGATCGAAACTGACGCCGGGAATACCTTGCGAAACCAGTTGTGGTGAAATCTCGTACTGCTTGAATATTTCCTGCGCTTCAGGCGAATACGGCTTCACGTTCTTAACATTCACCTGAATCTTGTCGCCGCCAGCAGCATCGAATCCCGCCAGAACGTGCCGCACATTCTTCACCGTTTGCACGTACTCACGCGGAACAGCAGGCGAAAGGAACGCTTCGATCTCAATCGGCGCCTGATCTCCGGCGGCGATTTTTTCGAGCGCCTTGCTTGTTTCGGGCGCAATTTTATAGGGTTCAGCAGAGATAGAATTGACCAATAGCGTCAATCCCAGCAATGCAGTGGTAAGGCGAATAGCAGAAAGCACGGCAGGCTCCTTCGGATCTTCGAAGTCGATGAAAACGGAGCCGCATTATGATGCTTATGCGATAGCCACGCCATACGAGCTACAAGCATTCTCACAGCTCAGCGCGCACCGCGAGCCGCTGCCGCGAAGTGCTTCGATCAAAGATTGCCCGGCGTTTGCCTGCTAAGTGGTGATCGCTTCCGGTGCATCCGCATTTGCTTCGCGGCGTGTGTCTTCCAGAGAGGGCGCCGCGTTCTCGCGCAACTTGCTTAGCTCGTTGCGCGTCTTCATTAACTCATCCGCCAGGTCGTTGAAGTCGTCGGCCAGTTCATGCCAATAGTCACCCTTCCGCAGTTTCACGGGCGCAATGTCGTGTCCGGCAAGCAGAGTTTCGATCTCGCGACGGATGCGGAAAATGGGCCCGGCGAATTTGTTGGTGTTGCGGACCATGTCAAACATCACGAAGGGCAGGATCAGCATTCCGGCACAGGCAACGGGCCAGAACTTAATCCACGTTTCGCCAAGAATCTGCAGAATGTCGTAGCTGCCAAAGACAAGGACACCGATCAGAAACGGCACGCCGGCAAGCACGCAGAAGATGGCGTAAAGACACGCCAACCAGTAAATCACCAGTTTGCGGACCAGGGCGCCTTGCACCTGTTGATCCACGAAATTACGTTTGCGTGCTGCCTTCTTTGCGGATCTCATTCCCGCCGCTCCTCAATATTTGCATGCTGGTCTGCAACCGGCTTCGTGAGGAAACTACGGCGCAGACGCTATCTGCAAAAGAGTAGCTTACAACCGCTATAACGCTGCCAGAATTATCGCGGCGTGTAACAAGTGGCAGGTTAAAACTTCGCAAAGTCAGGTTATAGCGGGTCTGCCGGATTTCCGGCGTCACCGTCGCATCTGTTCGAGTATCTGTTCCAGATCGTTGGTGCTTTGCACCATCTGCAACGCAGTGGGGTGCCCGCTCTTTGCCGCGCGTTGAATCCAGTCGAGCGCGGTGTCCGGATTGGCCTCGACCCCGCGTCCGTTGGCATAGTGGTGGGCCACATCGTATTGCGCCGATGGGTAGCCTTTTTTGGCGGAGTACAGAATCCAGCTGAACGCCTTGCTATCGTTCTGCGCCAGTCCGCGGCCGGTCAGGTAACAGATGCCCAGGCCGTAAGCACAGGCGGCGTTGCCTTTCAACGCGGCTGCGGAAAAGATCTTCACCGCTTTGTCATAGTCCTTTTCCACGCCGCGCCCGAAGAAGCAAGCTTCCGCGGTTTCGTACGCCGCGTTGCCATGCCCCTGCGCCGCCGCTTTCTCGAACCATTGATAGGCAACGGTGAAGTTGGCCTTCACGCCCAAACTACGCCGGTAACATACGCCAAGGCTGTATTGCGCTTCAGCATGGCCTGCCTGGGCTGCCTGCTCGTAGAACGGGACGGCTTGCGTGAATTTCTTCTGCTGCACCAGCGTTTCCGCCATGTTGTAGGCAACCAACGCCGCGTCTTTTGGCAGGTTTGCATTGGCCGGCGGGTTATTCATGCCCGCATTGCCACCACCTGCTGGCGGGTTACGCCCTTCAAGGATGGCCAGCCGTTTCTTCGCTTCCTGATTGCCGGTCGCGGCTGCCTGGGTCATCAGCCGCAGGCCTTCCTGCCGGTCTGCATTCACACCTTCACCCTGCAGGTAAAGCTCCGCCAGGTTAAACAGCGCCCAGCCACTGTTCTGCTTGGCGGCTTTGCGGTACCAGCGGATCGCTTCGGTCAGATCACGCGGCACGGCACGTCCGTTGTAGTAGAAGACGCCCAGCATGTTTTCGGCCATCGGGTTTTCCAGTGCCGCCGCTTTGCGGAACCAGCGCAGGGCTTCGCGGTCGTCTTTCTCTACACCATTACCCGTTGCATACATGTTGCCGATGTGCGTCATGCTCCACGAATCTTCCTGAGCCGCGCTTTTGCGGAGCCACTGCAAGGCGACGTCGGCATCTGCCTCGACACCCGTACCGTTGAGATACATGGTCCCGACGCGCGATTGAGCGCCGGCATTGCCACGATTGGCCGCCCGCAGGGTCCAGCGGAACGCCTCTCGCTTATCGGGCGGAACGCCGTATCCCATTTCGTGTGCGAAGCCCAGATTCACCATTGCATGCGGCGAGTCCTGGTCGATGGCTTTGCGAAACCACGCAACCGCCAGCTCATGATCTACCGGCGTGCCGATGCCATTGGAGTAGTAATAGCCGACCTGGTTCTGTGCTTCGGCAAGCCCCTGATTCGCGGCGGCCAGCGCCAGACGGAACGCTTCTTTGTTATCAACTGCGGTGCCCAGACCATTGACGTACATCGTTGCCAGCGAAAGCTGCCCGATGGGTAGTTCCTGTTCCGCTGCCAGTTTGTAAAGCCGGAAGGCTTCAGCGCGGTCCTCATCAACACCCTGCCCGTTCAGATATAGATTGCCCAGCGAAACCTGTGCCGGAGCATAACCCTGCAATGCGCTGCGGCGGTGCCAGCGGGCAGCTTCGCGATAGTCAACCTTCACGCCGATGCCGCCCTCGTACCACATTCCCAGATGATGTTGTCCGCGGGCGTGGCCTTGCTTCGCAGCTTTTTCAAACCACTTCAACGCCACGGCGCCATCCTGCCGCACACCCCGCCCCAGCGCGCTGACAACGCCCATGGTGAATTCCGCCCAGGGCACGCCTGCTTCCGCACGTTTGCGCAGCCGGTCCACTAGCTCGCGCTCCTGGGGATAAGGGAAGATCAGTTGCTTCACCTGCTGCTTCTTTCCATCGCGAAGCACGTCCACCGTAACGGTCTCGCCAGGCGTGTAGCTTTCGATAATCTTCGTCAGCTTCTCTGGCGTGCGGATTGCCTGCCCGTTGAGCGTCAGAATCACGTCGCCCGGCTGCACCTGAATGTCACTGTCGCGTTGCGGGAACACGCCTTCGATCACGGGCGCCTGCGGATTGTTGATGCCCAGTTGCTGCGACAATTTCAAACCGGCTGGCGCCGCTTCGGCGGGGATGAACCCGGCGCGGCGACTGGTCAGATCCACCACCGGCGTAATGCCGACGGACCGCTTCATCAACTCCGGCGTCTGCGGATTTAGCTGATTGGCTTTGGAGAAGCTCAGCGTGTTGCGGATCACATATTTTTCCAGATCGGGGAGATCGACCCGGCGGTCTTTATCCAGGTCGGCAGCGCCACGGATACCCTGGATCAAGTAGTTGAAAAACACACCGTGCCCGATCGACGCGTCTTCAAAGGCACGCTGACCGGAGGAGCAACTGTAGAAAACGGCGGAACCTTCTGGCGGTGGCTGGTTCCGTGCGGCCGCCGTTTCATCCAGATTCACCACCCGGACGGCGCGGTTGGCGTCGAGAATTTCGTCGCGGCAGGCATCGACAAACAGCAGCTTCATGCTGGCTTTGCATTTACGCAACTGAGCGTACACTTCGCCGATCGGCAGCAGTGAAGCCTGGTCACTCAGCTTAGCGTCCTGCGGACAGAAGAAGCTGTCTTCGCTGTTGCGGAACTGCACACCGTGCCCGGCCAGCGCGATGATCAGCGTGTCGTCTTTTTCACAGCGGTCCACCAGCCGGGCAAGTTCGTGGCGGATGTTCGCCAGGGTTGGTTTGTGCTGCGGCCGTAGTCCCGCCAGGATTTCGGTCATCACCACGACGTTGTCCAGCTTATAACCGGCGTCGCGTAGTGCAGAGCCAAGCTCCACCACGTCGTTGCCGGTGTACTTCAGGCTGGAAAGCTCACTGGCGCCGTAGTTCTGCACTCCCACAAGCAGGGCGTAACGGTCAGCATGGGCTGCTGGCGCGCACCAGCTGGCGGTGGCAATGCTGGCAAGCAGGAAGACAAACAACGTGAATGCGCGACGGCTGGAAACAAGCGGCGGCGAAATCATAGAAACTCTCTCGCTAAATAACGGCTGGTTCCATCAAGTGTAGCCTGTTCTGAAGAAATTGTGCGGCATCACGCAGGCCAATGGTAGATGCGGAAATCGCACCGCTAGCGGACACCCTTTCGCCCTTGTTGTTCTGAATTTACATCAGCGATATGCGACCCGGCGCCATGCAGGGGCTGTATCGATTGTAGCGGTTTTTCTAATTATCCGGCCGCAAGCTGCCGATATCCAACGGGTGAGATCCCTTTTCTCGACCGGCTTTCGACAGCGAGCAAGCATGAGTACGCCCGAAAATGCAGTTCCCGCGGATGCAGAAACGGCGGACGACGGCCAAGGTGCAGCCGCCGCCCCGTCAGCGGCAGACACGGCTGCAGCAATGCCAGCAAGGTTTTCCGCGGCGCCGGGCCAGCCAGCAGGACCGTCGCCGGCAGCTGCGCAAGATACGGGCGGGCATACAGCGCCCAATCCACAGCTCATTCAGCAGACTAAACAGCAGATCCGGCAACTCGTTAAAGAGGTTGCCGATCTTTCGCAGTCGGATTGCCCGGTTGAAGAGTTTTACGATGGTTTTCTGACGCGCGTGGTTGGGGCGTTGGCATCGGCCGGCGGCGCCATCTGGACGCGGAATGACGCTGGCGGCCTGGATTTGCAGTATCAGATCAATCTGGCCGCGACCAATCTGCCCGATGATCAGGACAAACAGGTCCGCCACGGACTGTTGCTGCGGCGCACACTGACCACGGGCGAGTCCACGATTGTTCAGCCCCGCTCCGGCGCCAGCGGCAGCGAAGAGGCGGCCAACGACACCGACAATCTGCTGGTGCTTGGCGTGGTGAAATTCAACGGCCAGGTGCATGGCATTGTTGAGATTTTCCAGCGCCCCGGCGGCGGCCCGACAACGCACCGCGGTTATCTGCGATTCCTCAACCAGATGTGCGATCTGGCGGGCGATTATCTGAAGAATCAACAGCTACGGCAGCTTGATGACCGGCAGAACCTGTGGGGACAACTGGAAGATTACATTGCGGCAGTGCACCACACGCTGGATCTACAGGAAACAATCTACACACTGGCCAATGAAGGTCGCCGCGTTGTTGAAGCCGATCGCGTCAGCGTAGCGATGAAACGTGGCCGCAAGTGCCCGGTGCAGGCTGTCAGCGGACTGGATTCGTTTGATCGCCGCAGCGAAGAAATCAAACGCCTGTCGAAGCTGGCGGCGGCGGTTGTCAAAAGCGGCGAGCCGTTGTGGTACACCGGCGATTCCACCGATCTACCTCCGCAGATCGAAAAAGCGGTGCACCGTTATGTAGACCATTCGCACGCCCGCATGGTCGTCGTGCTGCCCCTGCGGCGGCCCCATCGTCGTGAAGAAGACAGCAACGGCGAACAGGGGGAAATCCTTGGCGCCATCATCATCGAACAGATATCGTCCGCCAACACAGGCGCCGGGCTGATGAAACGCGCTGAGGCCGTCGCCAGCCACGGCGGTGCGGCGGTGGCCAACGCACTGGATCACAACAGCCTGTTTCTGCTGCCTTTGTGGCGTGCGTTGGGAAAGATCACGTCGGTCATCTCAATCAAAAATCTGCCAAAGACGCTGTTTGCCGTCGCGGCAATTGCGGGTTTCGTAGCCGCGATGATTCTGGTCCCGTACCCGTTCAAATTGTCTTCCCCCGGAACATTGCGGCCCCAGGACCGGCAGCATGTTTACGCCGCCATTGACGGCAAGTTGACGGATATTAACGTCAACGCGGGCGATAGCGTAGAACTCAACGCCGTGCTTGGTGAACTCCGGAACCCGGAACTGGAAGTGGAAATCACTCGACTGCTGGGGCGGCGCCGCACCACGCAAGAGCAGATCCTGTCTTCGCAGCGTGCCCTACTGGACAACCGCCAGTTGACCGTGCAGGAAGAAAATCAGATTTCCGGACAACTTGCGCAATTGCAGCGGACGGCGGAGAATATCGAGAAACAACTACTGCTGTTCCGTGAGAAACAGCAACGCCTGACCATCCGCAGCCCACGTGCGGGCGAAGTAGCCACCTGGCAGGTGCGCGACAATCTGCTGAACCGGCAGGTCCAGACCGGACAGCGGTTGATGACAATTTACAACCCGGATGGCAAGTGGGAGATTGAACTTCACATGCCAGAGCGCCGCGCGGGACACATCCACGCCGCCTATCTTCGCGCCCAGAAAGCCGGCGAACCCGTGAAGGTGGCGTTCGTCCTGGCGACACATCCGGGTGAAGAATTTGAAGGCCATGTAGTGGAAATCGACCGCAACTTTGAAGTGCATGAAGCCGACGGCAACACGCTCCGCGTCCGTGTCGCCATTGATGAAGAGAAGCTGCCACAACTCCGCGACGGCGCCCGCCTGACAGCAAAAGTGGATTGCGGTATCCAGCCGCTGGGCTACGTGCTCTTCCAGGACCTGATTGAAACCGTTCAGGCGAAAGTGCTTTTCTGGTTGTAGAGTTGTAGGGCAGGCGCCCGCCTGCCTTCCGTTCGCAAAAATCACCAGACGCAGAGAACACTCCAGTTAACGGCCGTATCGTACAGACTCAAAGGTTGCAAACCTCAAAGAAGCCTCATCATCAAAAGGGTTCTCCGGCCTGCGGAAGGCAGGCAGAGCCTGCCCTACGGATGTAATGGCTGAGTTCAGGAGATAAACCATGCAGACTCTTATTCTCGTCGCACTTGTCGCGGTTGCCGGTCCACCCGGAGCAGCGCCGCCACTGAGCGGTTCTTTACAGCAGGCAACGATTCCGCGGTGCCTGGTTTCGGTGCTGAACGAAGTCGATGTGCCGACCGAAGAGGCTGGCCGCCTCGTCACGCTGCAGGTGAAGGAAGGCGATGTTGTGGAAGTTGGCCAGGCGTTAGGTCAGCTTGACGATCAGCAGGAGCGTCTTTCGCGCGAGGCCGCCATGCTCGAACGCGATGCTGCTTTGACCAGGGCCAATGACGATATCGAGGTGCGGTTCGCCCGCGCCAGTTTGAACGTGGCCGATGCAGAGCTTTCGCAAAGTCTGGAAATCAACCGCAAACGGTCAGGCGCCGTCACACTGTCTGAGATCCGCCGTTTGAAGCTGGCCCGCCACCGCGCTGAACTGCAGATTGATCGTAGTAACCTGGAGCTGAAAGTCAGCATGATGAACGCCAAGGTGCAAGAGGCCGCGGTCAAAAGCGCCGAAGCCGCTATGGGCCGCCGCCGGCTGACGGCGCCGCTCCCAGGCGTGGTGCTGACGACCTATCACGAACCGGGCGAATGGCTCGACGCCGGGGCGCCTGTCGCGCGGATCGTCCGCATGAATGTGCTGCGTGTTGAGGGGTTCTTGAGCGCCGGCGAATACTCACCCGCCGAGATCGACGGCAAACGCGTGGTTGTCGAAGTTGAACTGGAACGCGGCCGCCGCGAACAGTTTGCGGGCGTTGTTTCCTTCGTCAGCCCGCTGGTGCACGCTGGCAACAAATACCGCGTTCGCGCACAGGTAACCAACCGCGCACAGGGCCGCCACTGGCTATTGCGGCCAGGTATGGAAGCCAAGATGACCATTGCCCTGCAATAAAGGGGCGGTTGCCGGATGGACGGAATCTTCTATTGATTCCACGTAACAACATCCGTAAGCAACCAGTTGAGGAATTATCGATGCAGGGTCAGGAATTCGTGGTCGCAGGTGGAAGCAAAGGTATCGGCCTGGAACTGGTCAAACAGCTTGTCGCCGCAGGCGCCAGGGTCACGGTGCTGAGCCGCACGGCCGAAGAGCTTCAAGGAATGCAAAACGTGGCGCACCTGGCCTGGGATGCAACGGCCGATGAACTGGCGGCCAGTCAACTGCCAGATGAGATTCACGGTGTAGTGTACTGCCCCGGCTCGCTAAACCTACGATCGGTCAAACAGTTGAAACTGGATATGTTCCGTGATGATTTTGAATTGAATGTGATTGGCGCCATCAGGGTAATCCAAGCAGCGCTTGGTGGACTGAAAAAGGGCCGCGGTAGCATTGTGCTGTTTAGCACTGTCGCCGTTGGTCAAGGCATGCACGCACACGCTTCGATTGCGACGGCCAAAGGCGCCATCGAAGGACTGATGCGAAGTCTTGCCGCGGAACTGGCGCCTGCGGTTCGAGCCAACTGCATCGCCCCGGCGCTGACAGAAACCGCGCTCACGCAGCGGCTGTTCAAGGACCCTGAACGGGCTGAGAAGCTTGGCGAGATGTATCCGCTGGCGCGTACTGGCAAGCCGCAGGACATTGCCGCGATGGCGAAGATGCTGCTCTCTGAAGAAGGAAGCTGGATCACCGGCCAGGTGATTGGCGTGGATGGCGGGATGTCATCTGTGCGGAAGCAGTAACGCAATTTACGACTGGCCCCGGTAATGGAATACCGCCCGTGTCAAACATAGCCCGCAGCCTGACCGCCAATTCGTCGCGACCGCTGCCCGTGCGCATGCGGCCCGACATTCATGTGCGCACCATCGCCTATCAAGGCCGCAAATACTGGGTGCTGAAAGACCCGGTTTCGCTGAAGTATTACCGCTTTGAAGATGAAGAGTATGCGATCCTGGCCATGCTGGATGGCCAGGCGTCCGCTGATGACATCATCGCCGCTTTTCAACGCAAGTACGCTCCGCAACGGCTTTCGCTGGGAGCACTTCACCGGCTGCTTGGCATGCTGCACCGCAGCGCGCTGATCATTTCGTCGGCGCCGGGCCAGGGCAAGCAGCTGTCTAAGCGGAAGAATGAGAACGATCAGCAACAACGCTGGGCGGCGGTTTCAAACATTCTCTCGATCCGCTTCAAAGGGTTCGATCCGGATTGGATCCTCACCTATCTGAACGATCTGTTCGGCTGGGTTTTTTCGCTACCCGGCATGTGCGCCGCCTTTGGGCTCGCCCTGTTTGCTATCACCGTCGTGATGACCGACTTTGAACATGTCCAACGGCGCCTGCCGGGGATGGATCAGTTCTTCGCAGCCGAGAACTGGATCTATCTGGCGTTAACGCTGACGGTGACAAAGGTCCTGCACGAACTGGGGCACGGCTTGGCGTGTAAGCGGTTTGGCGGCGAATGCCATGAAATGGGCGTGATGTTCCTGGTGCTGACGCCGTGCTTGTACTGCAATGTTTCTGATAGCTGGATGCTGCCTAGCAAATGGAAGCGGGCGGCGATTGCCGCAGCGGGCATGTATGTGGAAATGATCGTCGCTTCCATCGCGACGATTCTATGGTGGTACTCGCAGCCGGGGCTGTTTAACTCGCTGTGCTTGAATGTGATGGTGGTCTGTTCGATCACCACGTTCCTGTTCAACATCAATCCGCTGCTACGTTACGACGGCTACTACATTCTTTCGGACCTGCTGGAAATCCCGAACCTGCGGCAGAAGGCCAGCACGATTCTCAACCGCAAATTGCAAGCGTGGTTCCTGGGAATGCCGGAACCGCACGATCCTTTTTTACCCAAGAAGTGGCAGGGGCTTTTTGCGTTGTACAGCGTGGCAGCGGGTCTTTATCGCTGGCTGATTGCCTTTTCGATTTTCTGGGTGCTGTACAACCTGCTTGAACCATACGGGCTGAAAGTGCTGGGGCAGATGATCGCCGGCGCCGCACTATTCAGTCTACTAGGGCTGCCGCTTTATAAAGCAGCGCAATTCTTTTTAACGCCGGGGAGGCTCCGCAAAGTGAAGACATTACGACTAGCCGGCACGCTTGCAGTAGTCGCCGCAGTGATCGCCGGCGTGTTGCTGATCCCACTGCCGCACTGGGTCACCTGCACGCTGCACGTTCAGCCCCGCGGCGCTGCCGCAGCTTATGTGGATGCACCAGGCGAACTGCGGGAGGTGTATGTGAAACCGGGCGACACGGTTAACGAAGGTGACAGACTGGTGTCACTAGATAGCGTCGATATCCGTCTGAATATCGAGAAGCTGGAAGGTGAACGAGCCACGCTGTTCGCCCAATTGCAAAGCCTGCGGCGCCGCGAATTCATCGACCCTGAAGCCGGTCGCGAAGTGACCAGCGTCGAAAAAGCGATTGAATCGGCGGACGATCAGCTTGCGAAACTTCGCCTCGACCGCGAACGTCTTATTGTGCGTGCGCCTGCCAGCGGCGTCATTATTTCGCCGCCCCGGCGCGATGCGCCGGCGCCGGATGCAGACATTCTGCCCGAATGGTCCGGCAAACCACTCGACGTGGCGAACGTCGGCGCCACCTATGGAGACGATGTGATGGTCTGCCGGGTCGGCGACCCGCACCAGCTGGAAGCGATTCTGGCGATCGATCAGACCGAGGTTGAGTATCTGCTGGAAGAACAACGCGTGGAGCTGTTTTTCCATCACCTGCCCAGCCGCTATTTCATCAGCAGCGTCAAGCGGATTTCGCAGGTGAAGATGGAAGCTGCTCCAGAAAGCATGTCCGCTAAAAAGGGCGGATCACTCGCCACAGCCACCAGCCGGCAAGGCTACGAAAAACCGCTGGGAGTGATGTATCAGGCAGCGGCCCCGGTAAACGATCCACGCGGTGAGTTCTTCATCGGCGCCACGGGCTACGCAAAAGTTTACGTCGGCAACCGCACGCTGGGCCAGCGGTTGTGGCGCTACCTGTGTCACACATTCAACTTTGAAATGTAACGTGGCCGGCAGCGGCGATGCATCATTAAAAAAAGGGGCGTGAGAAATAATCTCACACCCCTTGGATTCGTCATCTGCGTCGAAAGTCTATCGGCAAAGAACTAGCGTTTGCGCGAGCCACGCGGTGGAAACTGTCCGTTGCCGAAGGCGCCGTTGCCAAACTGTCCATTGCCGAATTGCCCATTCCCGAACTGACCGTTGCCAAACTGTCCATTCCCGAACTGCCCCTGCATGCGTTGCCGCATCTGCTGCATGAAGGCTTGTGCGGCGGCCATCTCCTGGGCGTCTAGCTGACCGTCGCGGTTGCGGTCGAAGCGGCGGACGAGTTCCCGTCGCGCGTTTTCAAACTGCTTCATCTGCTGCGGGTTCCGCTTGCCGCCGTTGTTGCCCTGCATGCCGAACTGCTGCATCTGCCACTGGCGTAATCTTTCTTCCTGCTCTTTGGCGAACTGCCGCAGGGCGACACGTTCCTGAGCGTCCAGCTGGCCATTTCCATCTCCGTCGAACTTGGCAATAAGCTGCTCCTTGTTCAGCATTTCCGGCATCTGCACGCCCGCGACATTGCCTTCGGCGGCAGGGCCGCCTTCTCCGCCAAACGCATTTTGCGGCGCTAAGCCGTTTTGAGCCGGGGCGGCTTGTTCCTGGCGTTCGCGCCGTAAGGTGGCTGCGGCAACACGTTTTTCCGTGGTGCTAAGCTTTCCGTCGCCATTGGCATCGAACCGGTTCAGCATCTCCTGCTGCAATGCTGCCTTGTCATCTGCCTGGCAGATGGCGCCAGCAAAAATCGCCAGTCCAGCCACCATCGTGAACGGGATAAGCTTCTTCATGTTGTCCTCGATTTGTTTGTAAAAACGCCCTGTTCCTGAGGCGTGCTTTCATCCGGCCGTTAACTTGACGAACGCTACACGGTTCCCATAGAGTGAACCATCCAATTCCCGCCACATTGCACTATTGTGGCGGATAAAATGAGAAAAAAATAGATTTGAGGCGTATTTCGATCAGATTTGCCTTTATCCCAGGATTTTGTGCCTGGGGTGAAGGCCGCATTCAACGAAGAGGTGATCGATCCCGGATTTCCGGGGCGGTTGTCGCTTCAACTGGACTGCTCGCGGATGTTCCTGCCCTGCCCGTGTTGCCAACGCAATTTTGGGTGAGCCGATAAAGTGACCCCGCGGGGGCTTATTTCCAGCGTGTGTGCGTGTATAGCCAAACCGCCTATCTGCTTGCAGATAGCCCGCTTGGATCACACAAGCACGTGCTTAGGCTCCCACTTATTAACTGCGGGCTTTCACAAAAGTCGTTGCCACGGCAATGGTGGTGCATCCGCGGGCTTTTTCTTCTTCTTGCCAGGCATTCAGCCGTCTGGTTCACAGCGGCTAAATCATCAAAGGCGAAACCGGCGCGGTGCTATCGGCAAACCGTTTGCCAGGTACGCCCATAATCTGTGCCTGTGTCAGCCAGAGATTGGCCAGCGGCGTGCCATCGCTGCAATGCAGATGATGCCCCGTACGCAACCGGCCGCCACCAGAACCGGCGACGATGACCGGCAGGTCGGAATACTGATGCGTGGCGCCGTCGCCTAGACCGCTGCCATAGGTGAACAGGGTATTATCCAGCAGCGTGGTTCCGTTGGCTTCCTGAATAGAGTCCATCTTTTTGACCATGTAGGCGAACTGTTCCATGTGGAACCGGTCGACCCGCATCAGTTGCTTGACGAACTTGTCCTGATTGTGCGACATCTGATGATGGCTCATCGGCTTGTTGAATAACGACTCATACATGAACGGCGTGTCCCACCGTTCCGGGCCAATCATCAGCGTTGCTACATTGGTCAGGCCGGTCTGAAGGGCGGCGATCATAATGTCGCCCATCAGCCGGATGTATTCACCGCGTGGCAGATGCGATTCCGGCGGTTCTTCGATGGCTGCCTTGGCAAGCTGCCCTTTCATCTTTTCCAGACGGTCCATCTGCAATTCGATTGCGCGGATGCCTTCGAAGTATTCCGTGAACTTCTGCTTGTCGGCTTTGCCCAGTTGCGTCTGCATCACGCGGGCGTCGTCCAGCACCAGGTCGGTGATATTGCGGATCTGACGCGTTTCCTGAGAGCCGGTGATCCGGCGGAAGGCTTTACGCGGGTCGCGGATGGAAGGCGCCACATGCCCGGTGCCATACCAGGAAATGTTGTCGAAGTAGATTGACTCTTTGTTGTCGCGGTGGCTGTTGCAACTGAATTCGAGCGTGCGGAATGGCGTTTCACCGCCGGCGTGTTCCGCAATAATGTGATCCAGCGTGCGATCCAGCGGATACACCGACTGCTTGACCGTATTAACGGTTGCTGAACTCAAGTAGCACGAAGCGCACTGGGCATGAACATCCGAGCCATGCTGATAAGTGCGGTCCATGCCGCTGATGAAGTTCACCTTATGCTTGATAGATTCCAGGGGCTGCTGCGTGGGCGTGAGTGTCTTCAATTCATGCAGCCCGACCTTCACACCGGCGTTGACCGCAATTTCCTTCTGGTTGCTGCTGAACTTCGGGATGGCCGCGTTTTCTTCGCCCGGAAAAAAGCCGCGACGCACGACGCCGATCGGCACATAGAAAATGGCAAACCGCTTGGCTGGCTTGGCCGGGGTAGCGGCTGTGGACAGACTTTCGAGCCACGGCAGCGCGAGTGTGGCTCCGACAGCGCTGCGTAAGAAGGTGCGGCGGGTGTTGCGGTTCATATCCCTATTCCTTGCGGGTACTTGGCTTGGGCATGCTTGCCGTGGTTGCAGCGGCGTCCGGGCGGCGAAACGGTTCGCTTAAGGCAATCTGCTGGATCAGCGTGTGAATCTTGTAGCCGTTGCTGGCCGTGTTCTGTGTGATCTGGTCGATGGCGGCGGTGTCCTGTACGTCGATCTCCCGTCCCAGAGCGAATGACAGCAGGTGCGAGGCAAAGGCACGCAGAAACCGCTGTTTTTCAGCCAGCAACGCGTCCTTGAATTCAACCACATCCTTGAACGGATGCTTGCCGAACAGCACGCCACTGGCGTCTACGTCGCGGCCGTTGCCGTATTTCTCGCGCCAGATGCCAGCCGCGTTGTAGTTCTCCAAAGCAAAGCCTAGCGGATCGATCTTCTGATGGCATCCCTTGCACGAAGCGCGTTTGCGATGTGCGGCCAGTCGTTCGCGAAGCGTCAAATCACGCTCCTCAGCGGGTGGCTTCTCCGCCAGGGGCGGCACGTCGGCGGGTGGAGGTTCGGGCGGATCGTGCAGGATGACATTCGCCACCCAGGCGCCACGTGTAATCGGCTGCGTGCGATCCGGGCCGGATAGCATGGTCATGGTGGCAGCCGTCGTAATCACGCCTCCTTCACGCCGGTTGTTAATAGGCACGCGTTTGAACTGTACCGTCACGGGCGAACCGGGCCGACCTCGCCGGCCGCTTTTGTACCATTCTTCAAGCAGCTCGCTGCGGTAACTGTAGTTTGAGTCCAGCAATTGCAGGACCGAGTCGTTTTCGATCAGCACACTCTCGAACAGCAGTAGTGGCTCAAGCATCATGTGCATGCTGGCCCGGTACTTCAAAAAGTAAAACTGCGGAAAGCGTTTGTCGTCGGGCGTGGACGAAACGATCCGTTCCAGCTGCAGCCATTGTGCCGGGAAACTATCGCAGAAACGTTTCAGCCGCCGGTCACGCAGCATCCGGTTCACCTGGGCGGTAAGCACTTCTGGCTGCTGGAGTGTTCCCCCGGCTGCAAGCCGCAGCAGTTCTTCGTCGGGCAGACTCCCCCACAGGAAGAACGAAAGACGCGATGCCAGGTTAAAGTCGCTGCTGGCTGCCGTTTCCTGCTGCTCACCCGGCGACAGTTGTTCGTACAGATAAAAGAAGCGGGGCGAGGCAATCACCGCGGCCGCGGCGGCTTTCATTGCATCGGTGAAATTCTGTCCGCCTTTAATTTCCGCTTCCACAAACGCTGCGTACCGGTCAACGGTCTGCTGGCCGACGTTCTGCCGGAACGCTCTGCGAAGCAGCGTTGCCAATCGCTTGCGGATTTCGGCGCCAGCATCTTCGCCGCTACTTGGCGTCGCGAAAAGTTGTGGCCAGACGCCGCATGTCCGTGGATTGAAGTCGGGGCTGTTAACAACCGATTGCCCCAGCGTCAGAAACGCTTCCAGCAGCAAGGGGGAAAGCGAAAGATGATCGTCGCGGTTATCGAAGCCATGTTCAGCGCGTAGATCCTGCGGGAACGCCGCGACGCCCGCTAGACGCGGTTCAATCAGCTGCGACTTGCCCAGCGGACGGCTGCCAACCGTTACCTGCGGCGGCATCTTGCCCGATGCGGGCTGAAAGTAACCGCGATGCTCGCGCATCATGCGTTCAGGCAGCGAGAAAACCTCGACCCTTAATTGAAAAAGGTCCTGCACCGCGTTGTTGTACTGAAAACGGTTCATCCGCCGCAGGCCCGGTGGGCGGCTGGTTTTGCTACTGGTTGCCTGCTGGACCAGAGATTTCAGTTCTTTCACCAGTCGCGTACGTGTCGCCGCGGGCAACTCGGGTTCATCTTCAGGCGGCATGTAAGCGGTGTCGACAGCTTCGAGAATATCGTGCAGCAGATCGGGCTTGGCAAGCAAGGCGCCTTGCTCACGGAACTGCATCAGATCCACGTCCGCTTCAACATCCTCTGCCTTGCCATGACATTTTCCGCAATGCTGATGCAAGGTCTGCAACACAAACCCTTCCGCAGCATTTAGCCGCGCCGTGCTGACAAAAAGCAACGCAATAAAGGCCAGAAGCGGAAGCAGAAACTGTGGGCGGGAGAGGAAGGTTAGGCGGGACGGTTGTGGCAAATTGTGGCGTTGAGTATTCACGCAATGCTACCGTTAAATGCGGTTGGTGGATATTAAGATTCTGTAATGCAGGGTCGCGCACGTCAATCGCCATCCACCGCGTTCGCCGATTTGTTACGTGCAGCGGCCCTAACACGTTATATTACAGGAAGAAGCGGGTAACATTCGGCAGGTCCACAGCCATACATACTCGCCAGGTGGAACATCCACACCAACCCGCCGCGACATCCACTGCTTCAACCATTGAATTTACTCACCACCGATATGCGCTGCTTTCATTTCGCCCAACCCGTTCTTCTCGCCGCCCTGTTCGTGCTGACCCACGGCGTTAACACACAGGCGGAAGAATACAACTTCAAGCCGTTCTTAACGTCATACTGTGTCAAATGCCATGGCGCAGTTGAGCAGGAGGGCGAACTACGGCTGGACACGCTTTCCACCAAATTCGCCGATCCATTGGTGGCCAGCAAATGGGGCGAAGTTCTGAACGCCATCAACGGGCACGAAATGCCGCCCGAAGACGAGCGTCAGCCCAAGACCGGCGAAGCAGCTGACTTTGCCCGCTGGCTGGAAACATCGCTTGCCGCCGCGGAAATCGCCAAACGGTCGACCACCGTGGTTCTGCGGCGCATGAACCGGGCTGAGTACAACAACACCATCCGCGATCTGATTGGCGTCGATAACAACCCGGCAGGCGCCTTCCCGGAAGATCCTCCTGCGGGCGGCTTCGACAATATCGCTGCCGCGCTGACGATGTCTCCACTGCAGCTAGAGCTGTACTACAAAGCCGCCCGCGAAATTCTGGATCACGCCCTGGTCGAAGGGGAGCAACCGTCCGCGATCAAGTGGCGGTTTGATCCGGAGGAAAACAACAAGGGAACCGACCGCTACCGCGTCCGTCGTGGCGACAACAATGTGCTGGTGAATCACGGCGAGAGCAAGGTGGAAGGCGCGTTCACCCGTATCCATCACAGCGCCTGGAACACGGGGGTAGGCTTCCGTGACTTCCGTGTGCCGCACGAGGGCGAATACATCATCCGCATCCGCGCGGCCAGTCACATTCCGTCGCGTCAGGAACTTGTTGAATCCGCTGCCGTCATGCTCAAGAAACGCCGCGACGATGCGGTTGCGAAAAATCCTGCCGGCGCTCGCTGGTCCGATGAGCAACTGCAGCGCGATCTCAAACACTTCAAGACCGAACCGATGTACAACTACGGCCCGCCGCGGTTGAAGCTGGGCATCAATCTCGGCGGCACGCCCATCGACATTACCGAGTTCGATGTCGCGGCGCCGCTGGACAAGCCGCAGACTTACGAAGTACGTGCGTATTTCACCAAAGACAAAGCCGGCGTCAAAATCGCCAACGCGTACAGCGTGCCCAAAGTGCTGGAAAACTTCTGGATGCAAGGGCGGCGGGAGTTCGCACGGCCGGAATTGTTGATCGACTGGATCGAACTCGAAGGTCCCATCTATCCGCAGTGGCCGCCGCAGACGCACACAAACATCCTGTTTGAATCGCCTAAGAAAGACACAGACGAAAAAGCTTATGCCGCCCAGGTGATTAAGCGGTTTATGGCCCGCGCGTACCGCCGCCCGCTACAACCCGGCGAA
Source organism: Pirellulaceae bacterium (assembly GCA_965233625.1). Taxonomy (GTDB): domain Bacteria; phylum Planctomycetota; class Planctomycetia; order Pirellulales; family Pirellulaceae. The sequence continues at coordinate 2,113,655 of OZ247499.1, read as the reverse complement.
GCTGACGCCAAGATTGCGTTGTACGAAAAGCTCAGGCCCCAGAAGCCTTCGTTTGTGGAAGCGATCAAGCCGCCTTTGGCTGCGATTCTATCATCGCCGCATTTTCTGTATCTGGTGGAACCGGCCGCGGGCGAACAGGCTTCGCGGGAGCTGAACGACTTTGAACTTGCTTCGCGGCTCTCGTACTTCCTCTGGTCGTCGATGCCCGATTTACCGCTGTTGAAAGTTGCCCTTAACGGGAAACTTCGCGACCCGGATGTTTTGAAGGCGCAGGTCACGCGGATGCTGGCGGATGAGAAGAGCGAGGCATTTGTGAAGAATTTCGCCGGGCAATGGCTTGGCTTGCGGAAGGTGGGCGCCAATCCGCCCGTTGAGACGCTGTACCCCGCCTACGACCGTCATCTGGAAGTATCGATGGTCAAAGAAACCGAAGCCTTCTTCGCCGAAATACTGCACAACAATCTCGACGCCCGGCAGCTTATCAAAAGTGATTTCCTGACGCTTAACGAGCGGATGGCCCGCTTCTACGGTATCGACGGCGTCCGTGGCGACGAGTTCCGCCGTGTGACAGCGCCCGCGGGTTCGCACCGTGGCGGTGTAGTGACGCAGGCGTCCATTCACTGCATCACATCCAATGGTACACGCACATCGCCCGTGACGCGCGGCGTGTGGGTGATGAAAACGCTGCTTGGCACGGACCCTGGCCTGCCGGTTGCCAACGTCGGTGAAATCCCCGGCAAGGTGCCCGGCATAAACAAAGCGACCGTGCGTGAGCGGCTTGAGATTCACCGGCAGAATGCGTCGTGTGCACGCTGCCACAACAAGATTGACCCGCTGGGCTTCGCACTAGAAAATTTCAACGCCTGCGGACAATGGCGCGACCGTGAAGGCCACGGCTATAACGGGCGGATAGGCAGCAACGATCCCTTGATCGACGCCAGCGCCAAGATGCCCGATGGCAGCGAATTCAACGGCGTGGAAGGTTTGCAGCAGCAACTGCTGAAAAACGAAGACCTGTTCCTGCAAAGTCTAGCTTCGCAGATGTCCACCTACGCTTTGGGACGGGAACTCGGATTTTCGGACCGGCCAGCCATCCGCCAGCACGTTGACGCGATGAAAAAGAACAAATACACATTGCGTTCGCTTCTCGAAGCGATTGTGACTTCCCCTCAGTTCACCAAGAGATAAACCTCAACAGCATTCAAGATGCTGTTGCATAATGACATAGAATTGTCACGCAGGAGATAGCCCCCGATGCCTTCTTTCCTACAATCTCCATTGTCACGCCGGGCGGTTCTGCGCGGTTGTGGCGCTGCGATCGCTTTGCCGATGCTAGAAGCCATGATGCCGCGGAGGCTGCTGGCGGCGCCATCGAAATATAAGCCGCTGCAACAATCGCAAGTGAAACCCGTTCCGCGGGCGATCTTCTGCTACGTTCCCAATGGCGTGAACATCCTGCAGTGGATGCCCAAAGGCTCCGGCGCCGGCTACCAGGCTTCGCCCACACTGGAAGTGTTGCAACCGCACCGGTCAGATTTCAGCGTGATTACCGGGCTAGGTCATCCGCACGCAACCGGCGGGCACAGCGGCGCCGATACGTGGCTGACTGGCGCCGACCTGCGTGCGGTGCCCGGCAAAGATTATTCAAACACCATTTCCATCGATCAGGTCATCGCCGAAAAAACTGGCCGCCACACACGGTTTCCTTCGTTGCAGCTTTCCGATGGTTCTGGCACCGGCAGTGCGTTGCACAGTCACACGTTATCGTTTGACCGCAACGGCACACCACTGCCCGCAGAAAACAGCCCGAAGCGTCTGTTTGAACGGCTCTTTGTGCCCGAAAACGATGCTTCCCGCGCGGCAGCCCTCCGCCGCTATGCAGAGAAACGCAGCATTCTCGACGAAGTCGCTGCCGACGCACAACGGCTCGCCCAGAAACTGGGGGCCGCCGATAAAGAGAAGCTCTCGCAGTATCTGGCATCCGTCCGCGAAACCGAGCGGCGGGTGCAACGCCAGGTTGAATGGGTGGATGTTCCCAAGCCCGAAGTGGACAGCAAAAACCTGCAACTCAACAGCCAGCCCGGCAATGCCCACGACCGCACCATGTGGCTGGACGTGATGCTGGAGATTTCTTACCTGGCGTTTGCGACGGATACCACGCGCGTCATCACTTTCGAATGGTCGCGCGAAGCAGGCGGCTACGGCCCAGGCGGCGAGAACCACCACGAGCTTTCGCACCACGGCGGCGACAAAGGGATGCTCAACAAACTTGGCGTGATCGACCGCGGTTTTCTTGAACGCCTGGGACGCTTCATGACGTTCCTCAAGCAAACCACTGAAGTCGGCCGGACGATGCTTGACCACACCATGGTGGTCTACGGTTCCGGAATGAACAGCGGCGAACGCGGCGACCATTCACCCAAAAACCTGCCCCTGCTGGTTGCAGGCGGCGGCGCCTGGGGAATGAAGCACGGACAACACATCGCCCACGACGCCAACGATCATCCACCTTTGTCGAACGTCCTACTGACGGTCGCACAGAAGATGGGCGTCGAGCAGGATACGTTCCAGGACGCGACTGGCACGCTTAACGGACTGTCGTAGCGCGCCGCACACGTCAGCCGGTTCATTCAGATGGTTCTTAGAAATGGAAGCGACTGTGCCCCAACACATTCTCCACGTTGTCAAAGCGATGATCCTGCCCGCCGTTGTTTGCGGCCTGATGGCAACGGCGCTGCAAGCCCAGCAGCAGGAATTGCAATTCACCGATGTCGCACGCGAGGCCGGACTGTTGCCCGCCGCGGCCGGTATGGCTGGCCATGCCGCAGCATGGGGCGATGTGAACGGCGACGGGCGGCCCGATTTGTTTTCAGGCTCGTTCCATAAACCCGGCACACCCGCCAACCGGTTCTTTCTGTCAACGGCTGATGGATTCAAGCTTTCGAAGAACGCGCCGACCGATACTAGCGGTCGCGCCAGCGGAAGCGTGTTCGCGGATCTGGATGGCGACGGCGACCTGGACTTCTACCTCTCGAATCTTGGCGGCGGCAAACCCGGACACGCGGCCAGCCGGAATCTACTGCTGGAGAATAAAGGCGACGGCAAGTTTGTGGACGTTTCCTCCGCCTCAGGCGCCTGCCCGGATGCATTCCGCGGACGCAGCGTATGTCTCTTAGATTACGACGGCGATAAACGCATCGACCTGCTGGTGGGCGAAGGTGTTTATTACGGGTCCAAACGCCGCACGCGTCTTTTCCGCAACCTCGGCGGGCTGAAGTTTGAAGATGTATCCGCCGCGGCAGGCATTCCCGCCGTACCCGCTTTGGGCGTTGCAGCAGGCGATCTGAACGGCGATGGCTGGCCCGATCTGTTTCTCGCTGCCCGCGATGGCGGCAACCGGCTGTTGCTCAATGACGGCGCCGGGCGTTTCGCACCGCCGCACAATGACGAACAGAACAGCAAAGTGTTTGCCTGGGATTTCCCCAGCGGAGACGATTCAACCGCTGGCGTCGCTCTGGGCGATCTGAATCGCGATGGAAGGCTGGATCTGGTCGTCGGCCATCATTACGAACGCCCGTGGCTCAAGCCAGAGCCGGTGCAGGTCTTCCTGAATATGGGAAACGAGTTGCAAGGCAACAAGAACGGCGTTGCGGCGCCGGTTTTCCGTAGCGTCACAACCATCGCTGGAGTCACTCCGCTGCCAATGAAGGCGCCGCATGTAGAAATACAGGATTTTGACAACGATGGCTGGCCCGACATTCTCACCAGCATCGTGAAGTTCAAAGCCGGCAAGCCGCATCCGCTGATCTATCGCAACCTTGGAAACAAAACGTTGCAATTCAAAGTCAGTGGGCTCGACGCGAATGACTTCCCCACCAATGAAGACCGCGCTATTAAACGGACCGGCGACTTTTTCGCAAAGATGACGTCCGAAAAGAAAATCATGTACGCGGCCCCGGCCCCGACGGCTGATTTCAACCGCGACGGCAAGCTGGATATCTTCGTTTGTAGCTGGTGGCAGGATGTTCCCTCGCTGCTGCTGCGAAACGATACACCGGGCGGCAACTGGCTGCAGGTGACCGCCGGCGGCAGCGGCACCAATACGATGGGCGTGGGCTGCCGCGTTTGCATCTACAAAGCGGGCGAACTGGGCAAGCCAACTGGTTTGTTAGGTTGTAGCGAAATTGCGGTTGGCTACGGTTATTCTTCCGGCCAGGAGGCCGTCTGCCACTTCGGACTGGCGGACCTGGAGCACTGTGATCTGGAACTAGCACTGCCCCACGGCGGCGCGGTCATTCAACGACGGAATGTGCCAGTCAATCAGCGTCTGCATATTGATACAACGCCGAAATAGGCGTGAAGATGAGTACAGTTGCGGCCAGAATCGCTTTATACTGGTAGAGGGCCGCACTGCCCGGACTCACAAAACATCGCATTCTCAGGCAAGTCTCCTATGAATCGTCCCTTTTTTTCCGCTGCCGCATTTGCATGCATTCTGCTCATTTTCTGCTGCTCAACGCTTCGGGCGGAGCCTACGCCAGAGCAGCAGCGTAAGATTACCGCTGCCGCCAATTACCTGAAGGCGGCGGGACGATACTTTGGCCAGAAACGTTATCCACAGTCGGCTGCCGCTGTAAAATCGGCGCAGGAAGAGGTTGAAGAGCTTACTGCAACAGGCGACGCGGAGATTATCAAACAGCTAGAGCCAACCATCGCGCAGTTGAAGAAGGTGCATAGCTTCTTCGTCAAAAACGGATTCAAACTGCCTGAACTGAATATTGGCGAGGTCAAAGCCGCCCCGGCTCCCGGCGCCACGCCCATGCCGGCAGTTCCCGCAGGCGCCGTTAGTTTTGTCAAAGACGTGGCGCCCATGCTGGTTTCTAAGTGCGGACGCTGCCATGTGAACCGCGCCGCTGGCGACTTCAGCATGGCGAATTTCGCCGCACTCAAACGCGGTGTCGATGGGGCAGTAGTCTTTTTCGCCGGCGATGCGAAAGGCAGCCGTCTGGTGGAAGTAATTGAAAGCGGAGACATGCCACGCGGAGGCGCGAAGGTCTCGGCGGCTGAACTGACGACACTGAAGAAATGGATCACCGAAGGGGCGAAATATGACGGCGGTAACGAAACAACGTCGCTCGCCACGCTTGCCCCTAACGCCGGCGGCGGTGCTGCCGCCAGCGAGCCGGTTGCTGTGATGAAGGCGACGGGTAAAGAAACCGTCAGCTTCGCCCGCGACATCGCCCCTATGCTGGTCGAAAGTTGCTCCGGCTGCCACATCAACGCACAACGTGTCCGCGGCGGTCTGAACATGGATAACTTCACGCGGCTGATGCGTGGCGGAGATTCCGGCGCGATCCTCGCCCCTGGCAAACCCGCCGCCAGTTTGCTGGTGATGAAGCTGAAGGGCATGGGTGACGGACAGCAGATGCCGTTGAACCGCACACCATTTACCAACGAACAGATCGCGCTGGTGGAGAAGTGGATCGCCGAAGGAGCCACTTACGACGGCGCCGGTCCAAACGATCCGTTGCCACGCGTCGCCGCACTGGCAAAGGCACGGCTTTCTACCCACGCGGATCTTTCGGCGGAACGTGCTGAGAATTCAGACAAAGACTGGCTCCGCGGCATGCCAGGCATCGACGCGCAGAAAGTGGAGACCACCAACTTTCTACTTATGGGCAACGTGGGCGAGGCGAACCTGAAAAAACACAGCGAAATGGCCGAAGCCATCGTGCCGAAAATCGCAGATCTATTCGGCGCCGAAGCTGGCAAGCCGCTGATTAAAGGCCGCCAGACGCTGTTCGTTTTTGATCAGCGTTACGATTACAGTGAATTCGGCAAGATGGTGGAACGTCGCGAAATTCCCAAGAGCATGCGTGGCCACTGGAAGTACAACGTAGTAGACGCTTACGGCGCCTTCTACCCTTCGCGGACCAAGAAATACACCACCGAAGCACTGATCACGCAGCAGGTGGCCGGCGCCTACATCGCCAGTTTACAGTCGCTGCCGCCACGCTGGTTTGCCGAAGGCGCCGCCCGCGTGGCCACCAATCAACTGGCTGCCGACGACCCACGGGTGAAGCAATGGAACGCCATGCTGCCAGAAGCGAAAGCATCGATGGCCAAGCCCGATGACTTTATGAATGGCAAACCCAACTCGGAAACGGCTGACGTGGCAGCTTACGGTTTCGTGAAGTGGCTCATGACGGATAAGAAACGCTTCAGCAACCTGCTCGATGCGTTACGGGTTGGCGACGATTTCGACCAGGCGGTCGCCAAGAACTACGGGGCGGAGCCAATGGCCCTGGCAGCAACCTGGGCGAAGACGCGTACCCGTTAAGCGGCACACGCTCGACGGCGTCTAGAAACCATAGCCAGTCGTAAGAAGCCCGTTCGATCGCAAATTGCAGCTTACACCGGCGAGTGAGGTTTCCTGCGGGAACTATAACCCGCAAAGTCAGGGCAGCCGAGTTGACACAGCTTTGAGGCCCCAACCGTGCTTCGCACGAAGGACTTGAGCTTGCCGCTCCGAAGTCAGTCCCGGCCAGATTCGTTGCGATGGTGAGCGGGGAACCAGTCATGCATCCGCTCCACGCACTTGGAAGTGCGAGTTCAACAAAAGAATATCCACCAATTTATATAGAAATCGTGGTACCCTGTCGGGCCTTTATAAGTTTCTTGTGGGAAGCAGTAGTAATACTCGTAAAATCGCAATGCGCCTGCGCCCAACGTGGCTATTGCGAGGGTACAAGCTGCGATCTTAGTTCGCTCGCACCAGAGAAGACTCACCGATAAACAAGACATAATCAAAACTATCAACGCACAACTCATAACTTGCATGTGAGACCAAAGATGAGCTTTGAAAAATGCGGTTTGCTCAGGGCTACTCAGCATGTAAATCCAGAGCATTGAAGCGACATTGAAATGCATCGTCACGATGCAGGCATAACCGAACAATGCTCTGTTGATGGTTTTCATTGTCTTACTTCGTTTATTTTTCAGACTCCTGCCGGTCGTTTCTTTCATCCAGTCAATTAACTCGCCAGTGTAACCGACGTCGGCGAAGGTCGCCTTCAGGCTACGATCTTCCGTCCGTTTCAATCTTTTCGCGGTAGTTGCAGAAGGCTACCGCTGACCACCAATGCGCCCCTTCTTGGGCAGTTGACGAGTAGCTAAGATATTGGCTGCTCCAGAAGGTTAGGCAGTCTAGTGCGCCCATGAACTCAATGAAAACGCTGCTGGTCGGCTATGTGATTTACATTGTCACGGGCTGGATCATACTTAGCCTGCCCTTTAGCCAGCAACAGCCCGTTTCGCCGCTCGACAATCTGTTCACGGCGACTTCAGCTGTCAGCACCACGGGCCTGGCAACGGTTTCGACACCGGGGTCATATACGCTACTGGGCGAAGCGGCTATCCTGGTGATGATTCAATTCGGCGGCATCGGCTATATGACGCTGGGTTCGTTCATCCTGCTGGCGCGCCGGGTCAAGTTGCCAGACGCGCGGGAAGAAGTCGCCAGAGCTTCGTTTGTACTGCCAGAAGGGTTTGAGATTCGCACCATTCTGCGGAATGTTGTGATCTTCTCTGCGGTCATCGAGACGCTTGGGGCTATCGGGCTGTACTTTGCCTTCCGGGCCGCAGGGGTGAAAGATCCGCTGTGGCAGGCGATTTTCCATTCGATTAGCGCGTTCTCCACCGCAGGTTTCAGCCTGTTCAATAACGGGCTGGCGGACTTTGCAGATAACTTCTGGGTCATCAGCATCATCTCTGTTCTGAGTTTACTGGGTGCGATTGGCTTCCTGGTGCTCAGCGACTTCTTTCTCGCGTTCACGACAAATCGCAAGCGTCGCACGCTTACGACCAAAATCATCCTGCACGCAACCTGCTGGACACTCGTTACCGGCTGGGTCATTCTGTTTTTGATCGAGCCTTCCTTCAACGGGATGCCACCCTGGCAGCGTCTGATGGCCGCCGGTTTTCAATCGATGACTGCGTTGACGACGGTTGGATTCAATACGGTTGATATCGGCGGTCTTTCGCATGCATCGTCGCTGCTGGTGATGCTATTGATGATTCTGGGCGCGTCCCCTTCGGGTACCGGCGGCGGCCTGAAATCAACAACGGTTTCCGCCGCGTTCGCCACTGTCTGGAGCACGTTACGGGCGCGGAAAAAAGTCACCTTCTGGGGCTGCGAAGTTCCGCAGCACCGGCTTCTGCTGGCGTTTGCCTCGGTGGTTTTCTACATCGCCATCTTCTTTGCAGGCGGGTTACTGCTGCTGCTGGTGCAGCCAGAGCCGATGGAAGATGTACTGTTCGAAGCAGCTTCCGCGCTGGGCACGGTGGGCGTATCCCGCGGGCTGACCGCGCACCTGACGCCTGTCGGCAAGATTCTCATTATCGCCCTGATGTTTATCGGCCGCCTTGGACCCGTAACCTTCGGCCTTGCCCTGTTAGCCGGCAAGCAGGAGCCGGTTGAGCACGAAGACCTTGCAGTTTGACGCCGCTCGAAAAAAACCGGCTGCCTACCGCTTGTTATCCATCACCTGATCTACGTCGGTCTTCAACGAACGCATGTAGCCGCGCCACTCGGTATCCAGGTCTTTACGGTCCATCTTAAACTCTTCGGCGAAGAGTTTATTCAGTAGATCGGGACTGAGGATGATGTCGGGCGGCATCTCGCCCAACCGGCGGTAATAGCTCATGAACTCTTTGAAGTGCCGCTCCATCAGAAAGTGCGTCAACGCCCACGCCTGGCCATAGCCATGCAGCGAAGCACCGTGGCTGCCCGCGTATTTGAAGATCTGATCGCCGACAATAAAGTCAATGTTTGAATGCTGGCGGTCACGTTCCAGCGCGCGGTACCAGGCCAGACGTTCTTTGTTAACGGCGCCAATACCGCTCCAGGCCGCGTCATTCGGCGATTCAAAGTAGGTCGCCAGTCCTTCATGCACCCACGACGGAATCATCACGTGCCGTGGTAGAAGCCCGGTGTTACCGGCCACCTGATGCGTCGCCTCGTGACTCACGACTTCGATGTCCGAGTTTTCACGTTTGATGTCCACAAGCAGTTTAATCGTGTCCGCCATCCGCACGATGTCGCGAGTGGAAGCATCGCGGCGTCTTAAAGCAGATTCCTTCATCTCCTGAAACTTGTCTGACAACTCACTAAGCGCCTGAACACTTTGACTGCTGCCGTGGTCGTAGAAGAAGCTGACATTAATTTCGCCGCTCCAGAAACCGGCCGTGCTGCTCAGTTCTGGGCTCATATTCGTGGCGAAATCCAGGTAGTCCCGCTGATTGGCGAACAGCACCACCATCATCCGTTTTTCAGGGATCTCCAGCTCCATCCCCTGCGAATAGAATCGCAGCAGAAAACTTTCGTAAACCGCTTCTAGCAGATCAAGGCGTTCTTCGGCCCGCGTTTTCCCCTTCCGCGGAGCGATATCGCTTGTGTCGTGAAAGAGCAGAAAGTGCGGACTACGGCGGAATTTCATGCCCCCTTTGCGGACAAGTTTCCGCAGTTTTTCTTCCTGTGCTTTGTCCACTTCAATCGGCTCTTCAAACCGCCGTTTCAGTGTGGCCACCTTCGATGCTGCGGGATGGTTAGGATCGATCGCAACCGCTTCGTCCACGGCTTCGTAAAACTGCCGCAGAAGCCCTTTACGCAGCGCATAGCGTGCGGCCTCCATCACTTTATCAGCGTCGCCGGTCCGTTTCGCCCGCGCAAGTTCCTGGTGAGCCAGCTCCTGAATCGTGGGTGTCCGCGTGATGGTTGTGTCTTCCAGAGCCAGATATAAGGCGCCGAATTTTGGATGCCTGAAGGTCACCGTCTTACCGGCGTTGACGGTCGCTTTGCCTTGCAGCAGCACGGTGATTGGCTGTCCGCCGACACGTAGCCCGGGAATGGTGTACTCGATGATATCCGCCTGCGTAGACGTTGATAACAAAACGCTTAAAGCAGACACCATTACGATTGTGCGGACATTCAGCATGGCTTTGCACCGTGAAAGAAGAAATGCGGCGGACGGGGTTCTATGGTTCGAAGAACTTAGGGCGTGTAGAGCTGAAATTTGTCATCGTGGGACTTCAGGTCGATCTGTTCGTTGCCATGGATCGTGCACATCGCGCGGAACACCTGCGGATCAATACTGGCGGAGATGCGTTTTACGCTTCCATCCGCAAAAACAACGATCGCCCCAGGAGAATCCTGGCCAGACTTCGTCCGTGAGCCGAAACCCGTCAGGCCGTCGAAATATGGCTCCCGGGCGCCGCGGACGGTGCCGCCGCCGCCAGCAATCCAGGGCGCCGCCAATTCGCCTGAGCCGGCGATCATCAGGGTGTTGCTCAGACCGTCTGTGATTTCGCTTGGCGAAGCAATGCGGTCGTAGCCGAATACGCCTGCCCGCGGATCGGTTCGCGGTAGTTTGGCCGCCACTTCATTACGACGGTCTTCAATACCAGAGATACCCGTGAAGTGCGTCAGCGCGGCGCCCTGAAACGGATAACCTTTCCACCTCTGACGCGGGTCGGCCGGATTCTGAAACTGCGGAATGATCGCCGAAGCGATGGGAGAGTTACGGCCGCTGTGCCATTTCTCTGTCCAGACAATCTTGTCGTAAAGGGACTGGTACCCCAGATGAGGCAGCAACTGGCAGGTCCAACTGAATTCTTCCACTACATGATCCGAGTCCTTCACCTTCTTCCGTCCGCCAACCACGTTCGAGCCACTCAGCGAGCCTGAAAGCGTCATCATCGCGCCGGACAACAGCTTCTTCGCGGGTTCCGGTTTGGCTGGCTCTGGCGTAACGGTTTCCTCCGTATTGGAACCCGCTCCGCTGCCGGTTTCTACCGTCGTCCAGTCTCCGTCGCTGGAAGGATCGGTTGTGGCCGGGTCGCTTGTGGGGAAGGGTGCGATAGGCGCCGCAGGTTCGGGTGTTTCCGTTACAGGCGCTGGCGCCCTGATGGGTTCCGTAGGCATCGCCGCAATGGCAGGTTCCGCCGACGGCATCAAAGCGAAAGCCAGCCCGCCGACCAGTGCGAACAAAAGTAGCACACCTACGCCAGAGCCAATGGCAATCATCCCCCAGACCGGGAAGCCTCCTGCCGCCTTCGTTGGTGCCCCCTGCATCTGGCCGTAACCATGCTGCCCGTAACCTTGACCGTATCCCTGCGGTTGGCCATAGCCATGTTGTCCGAATCCTTGTGGCTGCTGTTGTCCGAAGCCCGCGTTGTATCCATAGCCGCCGCCCGCCTGGCCGCCAACCACAACTGGCGAATGACAGGCGGGACACTGCACGGTCATACCCGCCCAGTTGTCTTGTGCTTGTAGAATGTGCCCACATTGGCATTGCGACTGAATCGTCATAACTGCCTGCTACTGGTGAGAAGTGAATCGACCCGGAGGGATTACCGCTCTCGCCATCGTAACAGGATTGCAGGTGCAATTTCCAATCTTCGAGCTGAAAACTGGCAATATGGCGGATTTCAGGATTTGCCCTACGTGCTGGGCAACCTATCAGGAAAGTCCCAGTCGTGCGGCGATGACAGGATCTAGCGGAAAACCAGCAGCGGCCAGCGCATCGCGATAAGCTTGCGGGTCATTCATGTTAAGCAACGTCAGCAGCTCTGGATCCGTGTCTTTCAACGCGATTCGAAGTTCTTCGACCGGGAGCTTCACCGCAAGGGCTTTTCGAGCAGAAATACCGGGCGGAGCCGGTCGGCTGTGATCAGCGCCTCTACGTGTGAAACCACTGCCGGCCGGTAAGCTGCCGCCAGCGGTTGCAGAAATTTGCCGTCAACTGGCATCGCAATGTCGTGGTCCTTCAGCGCCGCCAGCACCTGCTGCACAAACGCAGGATGAAGAAAGGGCGAATCGCAGGACGTGGCGTACACCGCATCAATTGCGTTGCTTTCGTTCACGGCATTCAACTGAACGACATGATTCAGCCCAGCCCACAAGCCACCCAAAGGCCCACGACCCGGATGCTGATCACGGACGATATCCACCTCCGGCGGCAAAGTTGGCAACACTTGCCCTTGGGCCGCAACTACGATGACCTTAGCCACTGCATCGCCCAGCAACCGCGCGACGCGTTGCAGCATCTGCTCTGGGCCGAAGGGTAGGTCCGCCTTCGCAACGCCCATCCGTGTGCTTTTTCCGCCGCAAAGAATAAGACCTGCACAGGCGGTCAGCGGTTGCGTAGTTTGCATCTACTGATCGCCTTACGTGTCCTGCTTCTCATCATTCATCAGGTCTTCGACGGCCTCGGTCGCCTCTGTGTCAGACGCTTTTTTCGCGTCTTTGCGGCGCATCTGGAGATTCAGAAATTCAACCACCAGCGCAAACGCCATCGAGAAGTAGATGTAGCCTTTGTTAATTTCTGTGCCGATGCCTTCGGCTGTCAGCATCACGCCGATCAGAATGAGAAAGCTGAGGGCCAGAATCTTGATGGTCGGATTCTGTTCGACAAACCGGCTGACCATCTCGGCGAAATACAGCATCACGCCGACGGCGATAATCACGGCTGCCACCATCACCCAGAGGTTGTCCACCATGCCCACAGCCGTGATGACCGAATCCAGCGAGAAGATAATATCAAGCACCGCGATCTGAACCAGCACGGAGACAAAGCTGACCTGCTTCGGCTTCGATTCTTTCTTCTCATCGTGGGCGACACGTTCATGAATCTCCAGAACGCTTTTTCCGATCAGAAACAAACCGCCAAGCAGAAGAATGATGTCGCGGATAGAAATCTCATTGATGTGTTTCCAGACTTCATCACGATGATAGCGCTCAATCGCGGCTTCGTGCTCAGCGAGTTCTTTGGCAGCTTTCTTCTCAGCCTCGGTCATCTCTGATTCGGGCGGTTCTCCGTGGCCGTGCGATGCTGGTGCGGCAGCAACTTCCTCAGAGCCCATCACCCACTGGCGTTGCACACCGAGCGTTTCTAACTCAAGCACAGGCGTGGTGAGTCCCAGAATCCAGGAGAGGGAGCAGAGCAGCAATAGACGGCTGATCAGCGCCAGACCCAGGCCAAGTTGCCGGGCAAGCTTCTGGCGTTCCTGCGGCAATCGCGATGTGAGAATCGCGATGAAAATAATGTTGTCGATGCCGAGAACGATTTCCATAGCCGCGAGAGCGACCAGGGCGATGATGATTTCAGTCATATTGCGGCGCGTGGAAGAAGATATTGTTCACGGTAGCACACCATACCGGGACAACACCGGAAACGCGATAGCCACAACCTGGCGGAAAGAAACCCGCCAGGCAGCAATAGAGAGCGTTAAGCAGCAAGCCGCCGTTACGAGCGTGCTTCGGGCTGCCGCTTCAGACGTTTGTTGATGTCTGTTTCCAGAACGCCAAACAGGCTTTCGTGCCTCTGCACAGAAATCTGCAGCGCTGCCAGCAGACGCTTGGCGGTATAGTAGTTAACGATGATCCGCTGATCGATGCTGACTGGCGCATTGTCTACACCGGGCGCCTGGGCGCTGAGGCCGAAATCAATCAGTAGCTCTTCGAATGCGCCTGTCACGCGGCAGAAATTCGCATAGCTTTTGGTGGCGTCTTTATCGTTGACGTCGATCTGACGGGGCTGCTGACGCTCGCCTTCCGGGGCGGCTGCTGCGGCTTGTGGCTTCTTTTCCTCTGTTGTTTCCGACATTCCGTTTGTCCTTTAAGGTGATCTGGAAGCAATGGCAGCGACGCTTCCGCCGCTGCAAACGCGTTATAACTCAATACATGTCCACTGCCTGTTTCGCTAGCAGCGCCGCATTATGGCTATTTCCAGCTTATACGTCGAGTGAGATTTCATGCCCGTCAAACGTGCTAGCATCCATCGTCCGCGTTGCGAAAAATAGCAGAATGCGTGGCCGGTTCCCACAGGTTCTGGCCATTTAACAAATAGGTCCACCACATTCGCAAACACCAGACACCGATGCAACAGCCGCCCCTTCACCTGATGCGGAAGATCGAATCCCTCTGCACGCAATTCGAAGCGGAGTTCCAGCGTGGCGAGCGGCCAGAGCTGAGCCAATATCTACAACAGGTGGAAGCTGCACATCGCGAGACGCTGTTTTTCGAACTGCTCTGTATCGAATTGAACTATCGCCGCCTGGAAGGTCATGCACCGGAGCCGGAAGATTATTGTCCGCAATACAGCGACTACGAACCGGCGATCCTATCCGCCTTTGAAGAGACAACGGTTCAGCAGCTTGAAACCATACCGCTTCCGGCTGACTTCACGCCTGCGGACCAGACGTCAAAGTCCTTACTCACACCCGGAGGAACCTTCGCCGGGCACAGCCTTATCAAACAGTTAGGCAGAGGCGGCATGGGCGAAGTCTATCTCGCCAAGCAGCCGCAGACGGGCCGGCAAGTCGCCCTGAAGGTCATGCGGCGCGAAATGCTTCGCGATGACGAAACGGGCGACAACGACGCGATGGAACGTTTCTGTCGCGAAGCACGCGCCCTGGCCCGCGTCGCGCACCCCAACATTGTTTCTATCTTTGAAGCGGGCGAACATGAGGGGCAGCCTTACTTCAGCATGGAATACGTCGCAGGCGGCAGTCTCCGGCAGAAGTTGAACGATGGTCCACTCGATGTGCGGCAGGCGGCCCGGTACGCGATGCAGGCGGCGGAAGGTTTGCAGGCGGCGCACGAAAACGATCTGGTGCACCGCGATGTCTCGCCGGGGAATGTGCTGATTGATGAAGCAACCGGTATCGCGCGGGTCAGCGATTTCGGGCTGGCGAAAATCAGCGGCGAACCTTCCCAGACGGCCACCGGCGCCGTGTTTGGATCTCCCTACTACATGGCCCCGGAACAGGTTGCCGACGCCAGCCGCGCGGGACATGCCGCCGATGTCTACTCGCTGGGCGCCACGCTCTATCATGCGTTGACCGGCCGGCCGCCGTTCCAGACGGCAACGGTGATGGACACATTATTACAGGTGGTCCGGGAAGAACCAGCAGCGCCGCGCAGCTTGAACGCCGCCATTCCCCGCGATCTTGAAAATATCTGCCGCAAATGCCTGCACAAAGAACCGGCACGGCGTTATGACTCGGCCGCGTCACTCGCGCAAGACCTGCAAAACTTCCTGCAAGGTAAACCTGTTTTGGCGCGACCCATTAGCTGGACAGAACGCTGCTGGCGCAGTGTGCGCCGCAACCCGCTGCCTGCAGCGCTGGGCGGCGTGGCGGTTCTGACGCTGGTAATAGGCGCCGTGGTTTCAGCGGCATTCGCGTTTGAAGCCAGCAAGCAGGCGGGCATCGCACGTGCCGAGAAAGACCGCGCGGTACTTGCATTGAAAGACGCCAATAAGCAGCGGGAACTGGCCATCCAACAGAAGGAAATTGCAACCGTCGCTACGGCAGAAGCCGTCCAGCAACGCAAACTCGCGGAGCACCAGTTACAAATCGCAAGGAAAAGCGCCGCCAACCAGTTGCGGCTTTACATTCAGCCAAGCCGCCTCGCTGGCGAGATCGCGACGGCACCGGATGTCCGCACCGCAAACGCGCGGATGCGTTCGCTGACGGCAGGAGCAACTTCCGTTTCCAACCAAAAACTTGCCGCCGCAATTCAGGCCGTGAAAGCCGCAATTGAAGCAGACCCGCAACAGTTTGAATCCACACCGCTGGATCAGCGGTTGCAGATGCCCGCCGCACTGGCCGCCCGGCGGCTGTCGCAAGCGGCGCATGCTACCTGGCAGCGCGAGTGCGACGCGTATTTTGGTAACGCCCGTTCGGGACGTCCGGCGTTTCTACCGGCTGCCCGGCAACCAGGCGATCTGCCGGCCAATGTGGTGGAGCTGGAATACGAGATTCTTACCACGCCGCTCTACAAAACGCTGGCCGTTGCCGTCAGCAAAATCCAGGCGCCATTGCCCGCCGACGCGGATACAAAAACTCAACGCAGCTATGAACGTTCGCATCGCCAGTTCTGGACGATCTACTGGGGCGAACTTGTTTTCGCTGGAACGCCCGATGTGCTGAAGCAGGCGGCGGCATTCGCTGAAATCCTCGCCAACGGCCCGGCGGACGCACGCATCCAGGAAGCTCAGAAGCTGATCGCGCTGTGTCAGAAGTTTGGCGCCTGAACTAGGTGCAACCGCTAACCGTCTATCAGCCCGAGTCGTTCACGCCGGTATGCCCCGCTTGTGACGCGGTTTGCCCACTCGCGGTTCTCAATATACCACTGCACGGTGCGTCGCAGCCCGTCTTCAAAGTTCCACTTCGCTTTCCAGCCAAGTTGTTTTTCGGCCTTGCTTGAATCCACTGCATACCGGCGGTCGTGGCCAGGCCGGTCGGTGACAAACTGTATGAGCGAACTCCGCGTCGCACCACTGCCTGCCGGCGCCAGTTCGTCCACCAGCGCGGCAATGGCTTCCACCACTTGCAGATTCGTCCGCTCCTGCCCGGCGCCGACGTTATAGGTTTCGCCCGGCACACCTTGGTTCAGCACAGCGACGAGTGCGTCGCAGTGATCTTCGACGGCAATCCAGTCGCGGACATTTAATCCGTCGCCGTAAACGGGCAGCGGCTTTTGCTCTAGAGCGTTTAGGATCATCAACGGGATAAGCTTTTCCGGGAACTGATAAGGCCCGTAGTTGTTTGAGCAATTGGTCAGCAGCACCGGCAGCCCGTACGTGTGAAAGTATGCCCGGACAAAGTGGTCCGATGCCGCCTTCGATGCGGCATAAGGCGATGCGGGGGCGTAGGGGCTTTGCTCGGTAAACGCTCCGCCCTGTTCAATCGATCCGTAGACCTCATCCGTGGAGATGTGCAGCAGGCGGAAGCGGTCTTTGTCTTCGCCTTGCAGCTGGCCCCAATAGGTCCGCGCGGCTTCCAGCAGTTCCACCGTTCCGAGGACGTTGGTCTGAACGAACGCACGCGGCGCATCGATGGATCTATCGACGTGCGACTCGGCGGCGAAATTCAGAATCGCTGCTGGCTTGTACTGCTGCAGAAGCTGCAACACTTGGCTCGCATTGGCGATGTCGCCTTGATGAAAGATGTATTGCGGGTGGTCCTGCACATCGCTGAGCGAATCGAGATTGCCCGCGTAGGTGAGCTTATCGTAATTCACCACGCGGTAACGGCCCGTCAGGCGCCGGACGAAGCAACCGCCGATAAAGCCGGCGCCGCCTGTTACAAACAATGTTTCCATATCTATCCACTGCCGGCGGCAGAGCAAATTTGTGCGGCGAGGGTATTAGGGCAAGGCGGCCGGTTTGTCTTCAACCCAGCGCAGTTCCGAGAATTGCGGCGCCGCCCCTTTCCACCTGCCGCCTAATCTTTTCAGTGCGGCCTGCTGACGGCGGGCCGGGCGTAGCGTTTCAGCATGCGTGAGTTTGAGTTGCTTCACATCCTTCCAGCCTGGCAACGCATCGCCCGCAACATTTTTGAAGTCACCGGGCGAAAATGTCAATGTCTGCCACTCCGCACCGCCCTGCAACGCAGCCTCCGTGGCAAACCCGTCGATAACAATCACCAGCGTATTTGGTTCGGCGGATTTAACCTTCAGCGAAAGCAACGCACCGGCGGGCGCCTGCCAGATCTCGCTGCGCAGTTTATTGGTGGTGCGAGCCCATTCGGTCGGCCGGAGGGTGAACCATTCTTTTTCCCAGTCGCCTTTGAAATCTTCGATCAGTGTAGAAGTTTCTATCACTGGCTGAACACCGGCGGCCTGGAGATCTTCCGCGGATTTGCGGATGAGCAATGATGAAAGATTGAACGTCCGGGCAGTGTAAACACCATAATAATAGCCGGCGCCGGTGACGGGCTGCTTCAGCGGGTAACGCACATTGGCAAAGACCCACAGAGGCTTGTCGCTTGAATGCACAGGCAATGAAGCCGTCCAGACGCCGTCTTTGTTTGTTGCTTGAGCATGCTGCCAGAAGCGGTATTTGGTCCAGTGGATATCGCTGGGCAACTCCACAGCTTTGCCATCCTGTGTGTAAAAAACATCGACGGTCAGCACGTCGTCCGCCCGGTCAGGCTTTACGGTCAACTGCGGCACGCCGCCGGTTGTCTTCAACACCAGAGAAGCTTGCGGCGTACCAGGCATTTTAAGCGTTTGCTTCAGATGCTGGTCAAACCACAACTGCGTCGCTACTTCGTAGGGCGGCGTGTCCTGATGGTTGTGATGCGGAGAGCATGTGACCCGCCAGTCTTCCGACTGGATCTCGCGGATCGCGGCGGGCAGATCACTGATCCGGCCGTGAAAGTCGTTGGCCGGGCTGAGGAAGATGATGGGGCAGGTGATCTGTTTCAAACTGTGATTATCGCCCAGAGTATCGCGGAACAATTCGCTGCGATTGTAACGATCGCTGATACCACCGCACGACGGCGCTGCTGCTTTGACACGCGGGTCAAAGGAAGTCATGACCGTGAGTTTGCCGCCCATTGAATGGCCGTAAACACCCAACCGGGCAGGATCGACTTCGGGCTGGTTTTCCAGGAAGGTCAACGCTCTGCGGGCTGCTAATGCGCAAAGGAACCAGCCGCTGTTACGGGGGGACTCGACTCCGTCCAGCGTCCAGCTTGCCGCCTTAGCGCTAGGGAACTGATTGCCGGCATTGCGGCCCGGTGCATGATAGCCGTCTACGGCGCCCCAGTCAGTCGTTTCGCGATACTGCGGGTTGCTGGTGTCGTTTTCCCAGAATAGCTTCACCTCCGCAGGCGTCACCCGGTATTTCGGCGCGCTGATGCGGCCCGCCCAGGCGATCGAGAGCGTTGCGTAGCCACGATGTGCGTTGGTCAAGCACGCTTTGTAATCGGCGTACTGACCACCCCCGTGGATTTGCAGCAGGCCCGGAACTTTCGCAGAAGCGTTCTTCGGGTATCCATAAATCGCCGCCAGGCGTGCTTTCTGCCCTTTGAACACGCCGATGCGGAACCGCAAGATGCGTAGCACCACACCATCTTCTTCCCACTCGTGCAGCGTCTCTGTTTCGAGCGGCTCTTCACGTGGGTCAAAGCCGTTCCACATCTCTGCGAAGTTCTGTGGCGCCTTGCCGTTTTTTAAAACGGGAAGCGTCTCGTCGCATGGTGCGACGGAGGGCAGCAACGGTAGGAAGATGACCGCGGCAAGAATCGCGAATGTCTGGCGTTGTTTGATTCTCATGAGCTTCAGTTGAAGAGTTTACCGTGCCGGTTCCGGATGCAGCTGGCTTTGAATGGCTTTGGCGACATGGGTAGCCAGCAGCGTGCGTCCTGCATTGTTGTAATGCACGTCGTTGGCCCCTCGCTGGTATTTCGTGCGGTTCTCGCCGATGACTCCATAAAGATCATTGACCGCTACACCATGCTTCTTCATCACAGCAAGTGCGGCCGAGCGGAACTTGGCGGCGCGATCAAGCGGGACCACGATGTGTGCACTGCGTTCCGCGGCAACGCATGGCGGTGTTGTGGTGGCGAAGATCAGCCGGGCACCCGTTTTCTTTAGCCGCAGCACCATCTTTTCAAGGTTGGCGGCGTAAGATGCAGGCGTCGCCTTCTGTTCCTGGCGCCAGCCGTACCAGTCCCACAGACCGAAGTTGAAATGCACCACATCCCACTTCGCGTCGCCCAGCCATTCATCCAGGTGCGCGGCGCCGAAGGCTGACCAGCGGCAATTGGTGGTGGGACGATGGACGTTGGCTTTGCCTTTTAGTAGCGTGCGGACCTGCGGCGTGTAACCGATAGAAATCGAGTCGCCGATGATGAGAACCCGCGGCAGCCCTGGTGCATCCACTGGGTTGGCCATCGCGTCTTTATACGGGTCACGGACTGGCTCTGCGGCGAAGCATGCTGCGGGATGAACCGCGGCTGTTATCAGCGTTATCAACAACGTGGTTGTCATGCACGTTGTGCGAATCCAGAACGACATCTCTTGTGCTTCCCGGCGGCTGTTGGACGATGTCGGCAGACCAGACTATTGCCTGCCAAGGGTAGCCCAACAGTATAGATGCTCGCAGTCGCGGAGGGTTGCCATGCGAGCGATTTTTCCGCCGGCAGTTACGCCGCCCTGGTCAATTCCGAGTCACGCAGCGCCGTGTAAGTCGGGCAGCTTGCCAGCAGTTCTTCATGCG
This sequence comes from Pirellulaceae bacterium, assembly GCA_965233625.1. Lineage (GTDB taxonomy): Bacteria > Planctomycetota > Planctomycetia > Pirellulales > Pirellulaceae. The sequence goes on along the minus strand of OZ247499.1, from coordinate 2,093,583 downwards.
TACCCGTTGCCAGGATACGTCCGTCCTCCATCACCACGATACGGTCGGCCAGCTCCAGGGAAGAAAGCTTATGCGTAATCATGATGGAGGTGCGGCCTTTCAGAAATCCGGCCAGCGCCTGATGAATCAGTTGTTCGCTCTTCGGGTCGATCGCACTTGTGGCTTCGTCAAGGATGACGAGTTCCGGATCGCGAAGAATCGCCCGTGCCAGCGAAATGCGTTGCTGCTCTCCACCCGAGACCTTCACCCCGCCGGCGCCAAGCGGAGTGTCATAGCCCTTGGAAAGCCGCGAGGTAATGAATTCATCTGCATGCGCCTGGCGGGCGGCAGCTTGAATCTGCTCGAGTGTCGATTCCGGGTTGCCGTAGGCAATGTTGTTGCGGACCGTATCTGTGAACAGGACAGGGGTCTGCGTTACGTAGCCAATCTTTTTGCGGAGCGAAGTTAGCTGCATGTCGCGGACATCGACGCCGTCGATGGTCACGCCGCCCTGCGTAGGGTCGTAGAATCGCGCCAGCAGATTGACAAGCGTTGATTTGCCGCTGCCATTTCCGCCGATGATCGCCACCGTTTCACCCGCGCGGATCTCGAGGTTGATATCCGTGAGCACTTCACGGTCGGCGTTATAGCTGAAGTGAATATCTTCAAAGCGGATAGCCTGCTTCAATGAAGGTGCAGGCTGTGCATTCTCACGGTCGGTAATGGCGGGTGGTTGATCAAGCAGCGGGAACAGGCGGTTCGCCGCGGCGATTGCCGTCTGAACGTTTGCGTAGATGCCACCGAACCGTCGCAGCGGATCGTTCACACCGACCAGGAGGCCGTAGAACACCAGCACCGCGGCCAGGCTCAGCGGCTGATCGCACATTGGAATGCCGAAGATATGGGTCTCATTGTTGAGCACCAGGTAAGTGCCGCCCAGCAGCGCCACACAGACGGCGCCCATGCCCAGGATTTCCGACAACGGGCGCGACAAGGCGCCGTAAAATGCCGCCTTCATCCTGCGGCCGAATTCTTCCTTCATTTTGCTGTTGAAGCGTTGCTGTTCGTACTGTTCTGCGGTGTAAAGCTGCACCACGGGCAGACCGCCCAGAACGTCATAAACCACCTTGTTCACGTCGCGGCCGATTTTGAATTGCTTCTCCGAAGAACGGCGCACGGCTTTACCGAGCATCCGCACCAGCACGGCAGCAATGGGCGCCGCAAGGAGCGAGAACACCAGCAGGCGCCAGGAAATCATTGCGGCGCCGATGAGGCAGGCGGCCATCTTGGCAGGCTCGCGAATCGCGCTGTCGAGAATTGAAGTAACGCCGGTCGTGACCTGACCGATGTCACCCATATGCGTCATCACGCCGCTGGCGCCTTTTTCAGAAAACGTGGCTTGATCCGTCCGTAGCAACCAGCCGAAAAACTGTTTCCGCAGATGCATCGACATCAGTGTCGCCATCCGTGCTTGCAGCATGGTGCTAATCAGTAGGCAGATCTGCCGCACGACAATCGCTAGCATCAGCACGCCGATGATCACCACGATGGTTTCGAACGGCTTGGAAGGTAAATACTTCACCAGCCATGGCCGTAGCTTTTCCTGCGATTCAACGGTCGTCTGCGCGACGTCCCGCTTCACCTGCTCAACGGTTATAAACTGCGACAGTTCTTTTGCGCGTTCAGGCGAAAGCTTGCCGCTTTTTATCTGTTTGCGGGACTCAGTAATATCAGCGTCGATCCTGGCGATGGTCTTTTTACCTTCGGCAATTTCGTCCGCATTCCATTCCTGCAGCGACTTGCCAGACATCGCCACCTGAAATACGGGATATAGCCCGCCGATATTGCCGCCCCATAGCGCAGCAACCACAAGGGTGCAAGAAAGGGTGGCAGCCACCGTCCAGGGGTAGGCGACGGCGAGGCGTAGTGCGCGGAGCAAAGGTGCGGTAGTAGCGGGCGTCTTGCCAGACGTTTGCATCAGATTCCTTTCGAGCAAACCAGAGGTGTCGCGGGAGGTTACTTTATCGGTAACGCGACAGCAAGATCATTAACTCCGCACCGGTGCTAGCACGCCGGATGACTATGCGTCAGCGCGTCTAATCTTCTGCGTGGGGTTGTTTTGATGCGTCAAAATTGGCGGGTGGCTGACTAGCAAGCTGAACCAGTGCCTCCGTCGCACGTGGTTTCTGCTCTTCCTTGAGGATCAGATAGCGGTGGCGTCCGCCCGCTTTAGCGGAGAACGTTGTTAGGCCATCGTCGGCCACAAGGACGTCGCCGGGGGGCGAAACGTCGAAGTAGCGGTGCTCTGGCCGTACGGCTGCTAGCACCGAGGTTAAGTCCCACGTCGGCCGGTCGTGCGGAGGTGGGATGTAAAGCGTATAGGCTTCGGGCAGTGGATGGTGCTGCACATAGCGGTAGTCGCGCAGGATGCTCTGGTGCGGGTACGTCAGATTCTTGCCAATCTCAAACCCGCTCCATAGGACGGACGATGGCCATTGGTCCGCCAGCTTCTTTGCCGCAGGAATATCTTTCACCACGTTGTATTCTTTGTGGTCGTACAGGCGCCCTTGGTTGTCTTTGATCTGCCGGAAAGCGCCCGCCATGATGGAAAGCAGACGTACCTTCTTCTTCACCAGTTGCATGCCATTCAAGGGGGAATGGGCGTCAGGCGCCGACTTCAGCAGGTTGGCTAGATTGGTGGAGAAACCGACCTGCACCACCACAACGCTGCCATCCTCCTGCGCGGCTAATGTTTTCCGCAGCACGTCCACCGCCGCTGGAGCGTCTTTGCCGCTGCGCAGATCGTGCGGATAGCGCAGTGAGCCTTGCGCGTCTTTGGCTGTGGCCAACACGTTGAATTTACCGGCGGCCGGCGTAACACCACTACGGCAGACGCCAATAGGAATATCACCGCGACCGTAGAAGGTGTTGATGGCGTCGGCCATCGGGCCGGCGAGTTCGTGGTCTTTGGTCAAAGTCACGGCCAGTAGTTTGCATTCGCCGCGTGTCTGCAGTGCGTGTATCACGCCCATTGCCAGTACGTCGTCGCAGTCGTTGCCTAGATCCGTATCAAAAATCAACGCTACGGGCTTTAGCTCGCCGGCAGTCGCCAGTGTTGGCAGGAGGAAAAGCGAGGCAAGAACCACACAACGGGTGAAAGAACTCATATTTCTATCCAGGTGTTTCGGGAAACCACAACCAAGCTATGGTACGATGGGAGCTAACGACATAACAGGCGTCGCTGAAACTCGCACGTCTTAGCATAAGACCGAACTCCGGGAGATAAAACTATGAGCAGATTGAACCGTCGTGAACTGTTGAAGCATTCCGTCGCAGCCTCCGCCGCAGCCACGCTGATGCCCAGCTTCGCCCGCGCGGACGAGGCCAAAACGGAGAAGCTGAACATCGCCATCATCGGCTGCGCCAACCGCGGTGCGTCGATCGGTTCCGGCGCCGTGAATCACTCGCTGACTAACTGCGTAGCGCTTTGCGACGTGGTGCCCTCGCGTGCGGAAGGCTTCAAGAAGAAGATGAAGGGCAAGTGCGACGACGCCGTCATCTTCGACGACTTCCGCGAGATGTTCGTCAAGATGAGCGGCAAGATCGATGCCTGCACCATTGGCGTGCCGGATCACGCTCATTTCCCGATCGCCATGCTGGCGATGTCGATGGGCATTCATGTCTATGTCGAAAAACCGCTGGCCCACACGTTTGAAGAGTGTGAACTGCTGATGGCTGCCGAGAAGAAATACGGCGTCATGTGCCAGATGGGCAATCAGGGCCATTCCAGCGGGCAGCGTCTGCAGTTTGAATCCTGGGTGGACAATGGCATCATCAAAAACGTCCGCCGCGTCGACGCTTGCATGAACCGCGGCCGGCGCTGGCATCCGTGGGGCGATGTGAAAGGTTTCCCCGCCGCTGAGAAAATGCCCGCCGGCATGAACTGGGAAGTGTGGGCCGGAACGGCGCCCAAGCATCCTTACAACAGCAAGTATGATCCAGGCAACTGGCGCGGCTGGTACGACTATGGCAACGGCGCATTTGGCGACTGGGGACCGCACACCCTGGATACCGTGCACCGTTTCCTGAAGCTGGATCTGCCACACACGATCCGTGCCGAGAAGATCGAAAAGCCGAACGAGTTTATCTATCCGCACGGCACGACCATCGCCTTCGATTTCGCGGCACGCGGCGAAGGCATGCCTGCCATGACCATCAACTGGTACGACGGTGTGAAGAACCGGCCGCCAAGTGATACCGGCGTGAACATTCCGAGTTGTGGCAAGGCGATTTTCAGCGACGACCTTACGTTTGTCGGCGGGACGCATTCCGCTTCGCTGAAGGTTGTTGGCGGCGCCAAGCAACAGGAACTGGCCGCCAATCTTCCGAAGCCAGCTGCAAGCAAGACGTCCACCAATCATATGGACAACTTCCTCCGTGCGGCGGCGGGACTTGATCCGCACTGCAACTCTTCGTTCGCGGTTTCCGGGCCACTGACGCAGGTGTTCATGCTGGGCTGTATCGCACAGCGGCTGGGCGAAGATCTGAAGTTCGATGCGAAGACGCGCCAGATCACCAATAACGAGCGTGCCAACAAACTGCTCAAAGGCAACGCACCGCGACGAGGCTGGGAAGCTTTCTACAAGCTTGCGTAGCGGAACTTCACACCTAACGAACCAGACAACAGATTCAGGAGAAGGAACCACACTTGAGCGATCGAATTATCATGCGAACGGGCGAATCGCTTGTCGCAGGCGGGCCGCCATTCACAGCGGCGGAACCCGAAGTTGTGATCGGCGAACTGGATGGTCCTGTCGGCACGGCGATTGCCACGCTGACAGGCGATCAGTCCGTTGGCCATTCCAAGGTGTTTGCGATTCTAGATACGGATATCCAGGTGCGTCCTGTGACGTTGATGGTCAGCAAGGTTACCGTGAAGAAGAGCGCCTACACCAATATCCTGATGGGTACGGTGCAGGCAGCGATTGCCAATGGCGTACTGGATGCGGTACGCGCAGGTGATATTCCCAAAGAGAAGGCCAATGATCTAGGCATCGTCTGTTCCGTCTGGCTTAATCCTGGCGCGGCGACGGATGAAAACCTGGATCATAAGGCGTTGTTTGAGATTCATCGCAAAGCAATGGCCCAGGCCATTCATAAAGCGATGTGTAACGAGCCTTCTATCGACTGGCTTCTAGAAAACCAGGACAAGATCACGCACAAGTACTACCAGCGCGGTCTGGATGGCAAGCTTTAGTCTTCACGCGGGTTAAGGCGCCCTGACAACCTCGCCGCCGTTACGGGTGGCGAGGAGCCGGGATTTGATGTCACAATTTACGGGGCCTATAACCTGCGCACAACCAACAGACAAGATCACGACGTATGATCATCACGGCCACCTCTGGCCTGTGGATTTCGAGCTGATAGGTTTGCTGCCATGTTATTTCGCGATGGCAAACGCTGGACGGCTGGCCTGCCGGGTTCCGTCGGCTTTTACTCCTACGGCGAACAGCACGCGTAGTCCCGGCTGTAGGGTAACTCCGTTCATTGTCCATGGCGCCTTGTCTGTTTCGCCAAGTTTGCGGTTGCCGTCATAAAATTCAACCTTCACGTAATCGCCAGTCACCTTCGCTGCGAACGTGTGTTTATCGCTGGCATTCAGATAGCCGTTGTACCCCAGCCCGCATTCCGGCCCGCCCCAGCGGCCGTCTTTCTTGCGATAGGGCAGCTTTGGCCCGGTGATGGCCAGATCTGTGCAGGACGAGTGGTAAGAACGCCACGACCACGCGGCGTAAGCGTCCGGCAGCCACACGGGGTACCTGGCCTGAGCCAGTTTGCCCGGCTCCGCTGCCGGTGCGATCGGATTCCAGCCGCCGATGGGATCGAAGTCGCCCACCCAGCCCGCTTCCCGTACGGCGGGCTTCAACTGGACGGGTTCGCCCGGCTCCGGCATCTTGCGGGGCATCCGCGTGGCAATGCAGCGATCCAGGTAAGCCATGAAGAAGTTAAACTTCGAGTAGATGCCATGTCCAAAACCGTACGTCGTCGCGCGGCAGCTTAAGTCTGCAGGCGGATCGGGATCTTTTTTGTAGGACCGTTTTCCTTCGCGCAGGTCCTTCTTCGCAATCTCCCAGGCAAAGGCGAACGGAACTTTCTTTGTAAGCTCTGGATATTGCCGCAGGCGGTTGGGGAAAGAGTCCGTCCAGGCGAGCACTCGCTGCGGTGCTTTAGCGTGCAGATCCTGGCACATCCGTGAACCGTTCTGACCCAGCCAGCCAACCAGCGGAACCGTTGCAAGCTCAGGATGTTTCAGCGCTTTGCTGGCCTCGTCCAGGTATCGCAGCAGCAGGCCCATATCCTGGCTCTCGTGCCCCAGTTTGTACCTGCCATTGCGTTTATCGTTATGGCCGAGGTCGTATTCAAACGGCCAAGGTACGGTGACCAGTGCGAAGTTCCAGAGATCCGCCAGTTCGCGCGGGTCGCCGCTGTGAAAAACGAAACAGGCAAAGACACCTCGTACAGGCTTGTCGTTATCCGGCAGGTAGATGTGAATGCGATCTTTAATATCGCGGAATTCCCGCCATCCTGTTTCACGATCGAGTTGCTTGACCGGCAGCCAGCCGGGCGGGAAGTTATCTTCTGCACACAACGGGCCGCCTTGCGACAAGACAAAGACCGCCATTATCAACGTTGCCAATAATAGTGCGTGTCTCCCAGGAAACGGCGGAGCCAATGACTGTGGAAGGTGCATGCTTTCTCCTGATGCTGAGTCGTAAATTCCTATCCTCCGCCATGATAGTCGCCAGACGTATCGAATTTAAATTCATGTTTCTGCATGCAATGTGTCTGCGGGGTCGGCAAAGTTGCTGCCTGTTCCGGCCCGTCTGTTAAACTTGATTTCATACGCTGAACCACCTTGTTCATGCAAAGGCTAGGAAAGCAAGTTTGATGAAACCCCAGCGGAATTACCTCATAAGCAGAACTCTCGCCGTGTATCTGTTGATCGTGGCGCTCCCCTTCACGTTTATTTCGTGCGGACCTGCGGACAACCATGCGCGGATGGTGCAATTACTGGAGCAGACGGCCGACCGAGCGGAAACAGAGAATGAGTACGTTGATTTAAGCCGGGCGGAAGAAATCGAAAAGCAGCTGAATTCAGGCGGCCACGGCACGCTGGAACAACGCTTCATGGACAACTGGCGGCTGAGTGGGTTGTATCTCAATCTTGGCAAGAACCAGGAGGCCGTGAAATGCCTGGAAATGGTGCACCGGTTGCTACCCGAAGCAAAGGCTTATCTGACCGAAGAGCAGATCAACACGCTGCTGTTTGAAACGGCGATCGCCCATCTGCGGGTGGCGGAAGCACAGAACTGTATTCACTGCGAAACGGGCGAAGGCTGTATCCTGCCCATTCAGGGCGGCGGCGTGCATCAGAAACGCGAAGGCAGCCGCAACGCCATCAAATATCTGCAACAACTGCTGCAGCGTGATCCTTCTAACCTCCGCGCCGTCTGGCTCTTGAATATTGCGTACATGACCCTGGGCGAACACGAGCAGCTTCAACCAAAACGCCATCTGATTCCGCCGGAGCGTTTTGCCAAAGGCGCTGACTTTCCTGCGTTCAAAGAAATTGCCCGCGACCTTGGCGTGGCGGAGTTCAGTTGTGCGGGCGGGTCGGTGCTGGATGATATCGACGGCGACGGCGATCTTGATCTGGTCGTTTCCAACTGGGACGTACGCGGAGAGTTGAAGGTTTATCTCAACCAGGGCGACGGTAAATTCAAAGACCATACAGCCAGCGCCGGACTGAAAGGAATCACCGGCGGACTGAACATGGTGCAGGGCGATTACGACAACGACGGCGATGTGGACATCCTGGTGCTGCGCGGCGCATGGCTCGGCAAACTTGGTGATTATCCAAATTCGCTGCTGCAGAATCAGGGCGATGGCAGCTTCCGCGATGTGACGTTTGAAACTGGACTGGGCGAAAAACACTACCCCACGCAGACGGCGGCTTTTGCCGACTATGACAACGACGGCGATCTTGATCTCTACATTGGCAACGAGAGCTTCCCCTGTCAGCTGTTCCAGAATAACGGCGGCCACTTCACCGACGTCGCTGCCGCAGCAGGCGTTGCCGATGGAGGTTTTGCAAAAGGCGTTGTCTGGGGCGATTACGATAACGACCGCTGGCCCGACCTGTACGTTTCCGACGGCACGGGGCCGAACCGCCTGTTCCACAATAATGGGGACGGCACCTTCACGGACGTTGCGGCGTCTTTAAAGGTCACCGGCCCGGAGCTAAGTTTTCCCGTCTGGTTCTGGGACTACAACAACGACGGTCATCTGGACATCTACGCTTCAAGCTACAACGTCGGCGTGCATCACATTGCAGCGGAGCACCAGGGAGAAACCGTTACGCCGGATCACTATCCGGCGGTTTACAAAAACGACGGCAAAGGCGGGTTCACCAACGTGGCGGCGGATCTTGGCTTGACCTCCGTCGCACAGCCCATGGGCGCCAACTTCGGTGATCTGGACAACGATGGTTTCCTGGACTTCTACCTGGGCACCGGCTACACAGAATTTTATGCACTAATGCCGAACCGGCTGTTTCACAATCGCGGCGGCCAGGCGTTCGAAGACGTTACGGTCGCCAGCCGGACCGGACATGTGCAAAAGGGGCACGGCGTTTCTTTTGGAGACTTCGACAACGACGGTGATCAGGATCTGTTTGTTGAAACAGGCGGCGCCTTCCGGGGTGACGCTTTCCGCAACACGGTGTTTGAAAATCCCGGTAACAGCAACAACTACATTCAGTTGAAGCTAACTGGCGAAACGTCTAACCGCTCTGCTATCGGAGCCCGTATCCGCGTGGACTTTGTGGAGGATGGCAAGCAACGCTCGGTTCATCGCCGCGTGTGTAGTGGCGGCAGTTTCGGAGCCAATCCTCTTGCCCAGCACATTGGCGTCGGCGCTGCCGGAAAGGTGAAGCGGGTGGAAATCTACTGGCCAACAAGCGATACAACGCAGACGTTTGAAAACATAGCCGTCAACCAACACTACGCGATCCGCGAGGGATCGGCAGATTTGCAGCAGGCGCCCTGACGCGGTTATTTCTCGAGGGCTAAGGCGGCTTCTCGCCAGTATTTCGCCTTTTCGATATAGCCTAGCTTGTAGTATTCGCGGGCAATTTCGTGGCGGATCTGCGCATTTTTCGGATTCGCGCCGGCGTGACGCTCCATGCGATGCAACTGCACTTTGGCGTTTCGCACGTCGCTTTGCCGTTGCAGCATTTTACGGGCCTCGTCTTTCTGACCGTTGCGGGCGTATGCCTGCCCCAGCAGATACATGGCCTGCGTGTTTGCCGGGTCGGCTTCGACAACCGCCTTTAACTGCTCGACTGCGGGTGCAGGTTCGTTCCGCCCCAAGGCAAGTTGCGCGCTGAGCACCAAGGCAGCGGGGTCCTTGGGCGACTGCTTGAGAATCTGATCGACCACGGCGGATGCTTCGGCGACTTTCCCTTCCTGCAACAGAATTCTCGCGTTCAGCTCTGGCTTTTGCTCCAGCACTTCGGGCGACTGATTCTTGAGCAGTTCAAATTGCTCGCGCGCCCCGGCGTTATCGCCAATGACGATTAGCTGTTCCAGAAGCTTTAACCGCACATCGCTGAGCGATCCGCAATTCCTTTTGAGCAGTTCACGGTACGCGTCGATCATCGCTTCCGGCCTGTTCTCGTCTTCCGCAAGATACGAGAGCACCGTCCACGATAGACAATCTGAAGGTGCGAGTTCTGCGAGTTTCTGGGCGTGGCGTTTCGCGTCATCGTCGGCGCCTTTATCGAACCGGACCTTGACTGCCAGTTTGAGCGTTTTGATTTCTAGATCCTCTGGCAGATCGCGGACGAGCAGTTCCCGTAGATACCAGTCGGACCGGTTCAAGTCGCCAAACTGAAAAGCGACGTCGGCGCCCAGGTACATGTCGCTCGACGTTGCGTTGGGCACGTCGATACGGTTGGTGTAGTCTTCCAGCTTCTGCTCGTCTTCAATGGAAAACGATTCAGAGTCCTTTCGCATCACCACTGCCGACGAGGCCAGCAGATAACCCTCACCCGCGCCGCTACCCGCGTTCAGCGCTGCCAGCGCGTGCTTTTCGGCAGCTACACTGTGCAGATAACTGCCCGTTTCGATGGCCGCCAGTCCTGCTTTCAATTCAGCTCGCGCCTTCCCGGCATGGGCTGCCGGGTCACTCCAGAGACGCGGCCCGAAAATGATCGCGACAACTAAAAACAGTAGCCCTACGACCCCCGTTCCTAAGAAGGCCGCCTGTCGCAACGGGCGCCGGTCATTACCGCGGGTAGGCTCCGCAGTGTTAGGGCTGTCGCCCCATTCCTTCGACGAGTTCATGCGTCACCTGCGCTTCGAGGCCTGAGAAAACTTCTTTGCCACCGCTGGGCCACGTCACGGTAATGTCGACAGGTTGATCATCGAGCAGAGGAATAATAACGCGTTGTTCCGAAGCGGATGCATAACTATCGCCCGCACCGCTCCAGAATGATAGCTCCCTATCGCTTCTTTTTAGCGTAATGCGTGCGCCAACTCCGCCAGTGTTTGACTTCACACCGCGAAGTTGCACACGCACCCAGTGGCCGGGCGGGCGGGTGTTCTTCAGAATGGCAACGGGTTCGTCCTGGTGCACCACCACCAGGTCGTACGCGCCGTCGTTGTTAAGATCGCCCGCTGCAATTCCGCGGCCGCTGTACCTGCCGCTGAAGTACGGGCCGCCACGCGGACTGATGTCAACAAAACGCTTTCCCTGCTTGTTCTGGAACAACTGCGGCGCCTGGAAAAACGGACTGTCACGACGATCGTAGGCAACGTGCCCGTTGGCAATGGCGATGTCCTGCCAGCCATCGTTATCAAAGTCGACCAGCACCGTGCCGAATCCCACCCAACGACGTGAGACACCGGACAGCCCGGTTTTGTCCGCAGCCGGTATAAAGGAAGCGGGGCCTACGCTTTCGCAGAGCGAATTGTCCTGATTCGCATAGTTGGTGTAAAAGATATCGAGGCGGCCGTCGCGGTTGAAGTCGCCAGTTGCGACGCCCATCGAGCCTTCGCGGTCGCCGCGTGTCGAGAAGGCAACGCCGGCCAGTACACCTTCCTCGCGGTACGGTAGCTTCTCACCGCCGAGATAAAGCTGGTTCTGTTCAACGTCATTAGCAACGAAGATATCCTGCCAGCCGTCTTCATTCACATCGGTAATCGTTACTCCCAGGCCGCGGTTCCCTGGTACGATGCCCGCTTCTGCCGTGACGTTTTCGAAGGTTCCGTCACGGTTGCTGAAGTAGACCTGATCCTGGGCGCCGTCGAAGAGAGTGGGGCCACAGATGTCTTTAAGATCCTGGTCGTTGTCGCATACTTCCTTGGCGTCAGGCTGCCATTCTGCATATGTCAGAATGTAGAGATCGAGCCATCCATCGCGATTGAGATCCGCAAATGCCCCTTGCACATTCCAGCCGTTGCATTTGTTTAGCTTGGCCGCGGCGGTCACGTCCGTAAACGATTTTCCTTTTTCATTGCGATACAATCGCACGCCGCCATACCCCGCCACAAACAAGTCCGGCCAGCCATCGCGGTTGTAGTCGCCAACCGTGACGCCGTGCGTGTAGAGTGAGTCGTCATCAAGACCAACACTTGCAGTGACATCCTCAAACTTAAAGTCGCCCAGATTGCGGTATAGGCAGCAGGCGGCTCCGCTGACTTGAACCGTTGGACCACGAAGATCGCCGCCGCCACTGATGAAGATGTCGAGATTGCCGTCCTGATCAAAGTCAAGCAACGCCGCCCCGCCACCGACAGACTCTAGCAACTGGTAGAAGCCAGACTCTGCACCAGAGCTATACGCAAAATCCACCCCTGCGGCCGATGCGACGTTGACGAACCAGTCGCCTTCCTGGGATTCACGCAGCTTCTGGCGGGGCAGTTCAGAGGGAAGCCGCGCTACTTTTCTAGCGGGTTTGGCGGGTTCCACCGGCGCCGGGTTTTGCACAGACTCCGGCGCGGCGGGCGTTCCACAGCCAGGCAACAGAATGCCTAGCAACATTAGCAGAGTAAATGCGAAATAGAATTTCACGTTCTGCATTGGCTCCAGAGATGCTTATTTTCCTGGTTCAAGTTCGATGTCGAACTCTTTGTCACCATCCACCGTCAGCGTGAGGCCGGAGGTGTCCGGGTTATTGTACTTGGAATCGATCAGCGACTTTCCGTAAGGATCAGAGTCCGTTGCTTCACTGAAAGCTTCAACGCCGACTTTGTAAGTTCCGGGGGGAACCCCGTCATTGGTGGACAAAGTGCCCATCGTGTAGGTGCCGTCTGGTTGAATGGTCGCGAAGGATTCGCCCTTCTCGCCCATCATGGTGACCTTTCCGTTCTTGACGACTTCGCCGCCCTTCAGTTTTACAGTGCCCGTCACACTATGATGACCGGCGCCGCAGCCAGTCAACAAAACCAACGCAGAAAATGCCAGCAAAACGCCGGAGAGTCGGTATGCAGTAATCACTTGGTAGGATTCCGTTGGGGAAACAGAGGTGGAAAAAAAGACGGAGGCGATCCAAAGACCGCCTCCGTTACGTGTTAAACAGACAGCGTTTGCAGTTGTTTGGTTGACAACTTATTTGAAACGCTAGTTGGACTCAATAACCTGACCATCCTGGCAATGAGCCAGTTTCCAGCGGATATTGGTCGATGTCGTAATCGCCAGACCACGGACGGAACCGTCGGCTGCCAGGAACTGAATGGTGCCAGGGTGCCAGCTACCGAAACCTACGTCGCGGGCAGGGTCAGCGCCATTGCCGTTGTCCTGTGGACCACGACCGAAGCGATGACGCATGTTGGCTGCCACCTGATTTTCACGCCAGCTACCGTCGGTGAAGGTCCACGAACCGTCATTATCACCTTCGTTGCAGCACTGTCCCAGTTCATCGTTGCGAATGTGCTTTTCGCCAACGATCATGGTGTTGCTGGTACCGTCGGTGATGCGAGCCATCGAATGACGGCCAACAGCCGCAGCCGCGTTGCCTGCACTAGGGGCGCGGCCGGTGGTAATAGCACCTTTCTGACGGGTGTGATCGCCATTCGTACCATTGTGGTGACCCCACCAGCTATCTTCGCTGTCACTGCTACCGAAATCACGGTAGACAAAGACGACGGCGTAGTCACCAAGCGGTCCACGCTGCGAGCCGCCATTCTTGAAACCACCAGAGCGACGTGAAGGGCAGGTCATGTAGTTGATAGAACCAAGGGCCTCTCGCTCTTGCGTGTTGAGACGGTCCCAGTTGGTTTCCATGTGCGTGTTGAACGATGTCTTATCGGTGCCGGCATTGCCACCGTTAAGCAAATCATACGCATTGTCGTTTTCCGTGAATGGAAGAATGTGCACCCAGAAGCTCGGGCGACCGGAATGACTCGAAAGGGGCGGCATGACACGGTAGGTGTCGTGGAAATTGTGGAATGCCAGACCAATCTGCTTTAGATTGTTGGAGCATTCAGCACGGCGGGCTGCTTCGCGGGCAGCCTGTACGGCGGGGAGTAGCAATGCTACTAGAACCCCAATGATTGCGATGACAACTAGCAGTTCTACAAGTGTAAAACCACGCGAACTCTTAGGCAGCTTCATAGAGACCTCGGGAAAAGGACCAGCGGAAAAGTATTAGGGGAATACCCTACGGAGATTTTTTAACTTATCTTAATAACCAGAACAAGTCAACATAATCGCACGTAATCCCACATAAATTCTTTTTAGCGTGGACTTCAGGCCCATAACCGCATGATAAATACCATATGTCGTGTAGCTGTTTGCACTTCCGTCGTGCCGGTGTTCCTGGTAGCGGTGCTAGCAGTTATGCTTACCGGCTGCGGTGAAAGCCACATTTCTGATAATCGCCAGGTTCCCGGCAGAGGGGAAAATCCTGATGCGGTGGACGGGAATATTCTTAAGGATGAGCCGGCTATGCAATCGGCGCCGTTGCCCGCAGGCGCCGGCCGCGATATCACCCCCCGTGAGCTACGCGAAACCGATTGGTTCGCAACGGTAGCTGACGCGTTGCCGCACGTTTACAGCGATGGTGGAGAAAGTGGCTTCTACACGCTGCTGGAAACTGTCGGTGGGGGCGTCGCCATGCTTGATTACGATCAGGATGGCGACCTGGACCTTTTCTTCACCGGCGGAGGTGAAATCAAAGGAGAGCCGGTCGAAATCACCGGCAAGCCGTCGATCTTATACAGGAATGACGGTGACTGGAAGTTTTTTGACGTAACTTCCGAAATGGGCATTTCGGCGCCCGGCTTCTACACGCATGGTGCCTTTGTTGCCGACTACGATAACGATGGCTATCCCGACATCTTCGTTACCGGCTACCAGGGTTGCAGGCTGCTGCACAATAACGGCGGCAAGTCTTTCACAGATGTCACCAGCAAAGCCGGGATCGAAATTAAATCGTGGGCAACCGCCGCAGCGTGGGGCGACTTCGACAAGGACGGTCATGTTGACCTGTATGTCGCCAGCTATGCCGACTGGCGCCCCGACCCCAACCGCCGCTGCAAGCAATCAACGCCCGACGGCCGTTCAATGCGCGAGCCATGCGCACCGACAGGCTTCCCCGGAAGCCCGGATTATGTCTGGCGGAACCGCGGCGATGGAACGTTCGAAGACGTTACAAAAAAAATGAACATTACGGCCAAACACCGCGGGCTTGGCGCGCTGGCCAATGACTTCGACGGCGACGGCTGGTGCGATATTTACGTAGCGAATGACGCGAACGAGAACGATCTGTACTTTGGCGGCCCGGAAGGTTTCACCTCGCAGGGAGTGCTGGCCGGTGTGGCCTTATCGCCGCAGGGTGTGCCAGAAGGATCGATGGGCGTAGATACCGGCGATGTCGATGGGGACGGCAAGCTGGATCTGTTCTACACCAACTTTCTAGGCGACGATAACACGCTGGTCCGGCAGGTCGATGCGCGGTTGTTTGTGAACGCGGCGGACGGGTTCAAGATCACCGGCGCCTCGCGCCGCTGGGTCGGATTCGGTGCGGCCATTGCCGACTTCGACGGAGATGCGTGGAACGATATCATCATCGCCAACGGCAACGTATTCTATGGCAGCACCAACAGTCCTTACTACGAACCGCCGCAGCTATTCAAAAACCAGGGCGGCAAGACGTTTCAGGATGTTAGTCAGCAAGGCGGCCCTTACTTCAGCGTCGATCGCGCCGGCCGCGGCCTGGCCGTCGGGGATCTGGATAATAATGGAACGCTGGATGTGGTGGTGGCTCACCAGAATGAACAGCCAGCGCTCCTGCGGAATCAGACGTCCGCCGGCAACTGGTTTCGCGTTGAGTTGCAGGGCCGGAAGTCCGGCAGCGATGCAATCGGCGCCAAAGTGTCGTCGATGCACGACGGGCGGGAAATTGTCCGCTGGGTCAGCAGCGGCCGGAGTTATCTATCATCCCTGGATCGCCGGATTCTATTTCCTGCTGGTGATTCTAATTCGGTGAAGGTAATCTGGCCGCAGGGTGCAACTGAGGTTTTCTCGAATCTAGAGGCAAAGAAAAATCATGTCCTCGTCGAAGGCGAAGGCGAAAGCCAGAAGTAAATCGCGGCGCCAGGCCCAGGACGCCGCGGATGCTTCGCCCGGTTCACCCGGTTCCCAGCGTAGCGTTGTCTATATCGCCATCGCCGTGCTCGCCTTGTTTGCGGGAGTCACGGTCGTCCTCCTATTCGCCGGTTTTCAGACGCCGCCAGAACTTGCTCCCGCGCGGAAGGCGCTGCAAGCAGCGTTAGCAGAGGATGAACCCGCGAAGCGAAAACCGTTTGTTGAGGAAGCGCGGCGGGTTGCGAATCAATGCGACTATCACGGTGTCGAGCCAGACGCGGCGAAACTGCTCGGTCTGGTTGCGGGCGGCATGCAACCAGGCGTGCGTGATGTGCAATTGCCTCGTGATTGTGATCTTTCAAATGTCACGCAGGCCGACCTGAAGCTTGCCTCCACGGCGCTGGTGGAATACGAGCATTGGCAGCTGGCAGATAAGGTGCTGACCCAGTGGCGAAAGCTTGAACCTGCCAATGGAGAAGCACTTGAGATGGCCGCAGCCGCCAAAATGGCGCTGGGTGAAAACAGCGATGCCACGTCCCTCTGCCAGCAGTTGATTGCAAAGGATCCGGAAAATCCGGCGCCGTGGAAGATGCTGGCGATGATTTTTGAACAACGCGGCTTAACACTGCAGCTGGTGGACATCTATCGCAAAATTATTGAACTGGCGCCCACCGATGCAGAACCCTACCAGCTGCGTCTGGTCGAAAGTCTGACCCAGACCGGCGATCTACAAGCGGCTCGCGAAACATTCGATTCTCTGGGGGCTTCAAAGGCAACGCTTGAGGGCGTGGATCTGGTGGAAGCTCAACTGCTGCGCGTAGAGGGCGAATCTGCTAAGGCGCTGTCAAAGGTGAACCGCGCCCTGGTAAGTGAGCCGCAGAATACGAAAGCTTTGAAATTAAAAGCTCAACTATTGCAGGCGGACAATGGCTATAACCAAGCGGTTGCCTTATTGAGTCAGGTTGTGGAACTGGCGCCGTATGATGAGGAAGCACATTTTCTGCTGGGGCAGGCCCACGCCGCGTTACGCAATCAGGACGCGAGTGAAAAACATCTTCGCATCCATCATCGTCTCAAGAGCAGTCAGATTACGATCAAACAACTCGAGGCGATCGTCCGGCGCAACCCGCGTGATAAGCAGGTGCTTGAGCAGCTTGCCGAATTGCATGAAGTGACTGGTAACTTTGAGCGAAGCAAAAAGTACCGTGCCGCCGCTGATCGACTACCACCGGGCGGATGATCCAAACGTAAAGGCGTTACATCATGAAGAGTCTGCACCGGCCTGCGAGCTTCAATCTTGCTGCGTTCTGCTTTCTCACCGCACTTCTAGTTTGTGGCTGCGGCGAACCGGCGCCTGTTGCGCAAGCACCGCCGGAATTGTCGGGCGACGCCCGCATGAAACAGTTGCTGCGCGAAATCGCAGAGAACACGCCCCAACAGCATCCCTACTTAGGGAACGCTAAGCTGCTTGAAGCCCGCCAGCCGATTCTGAAGGCGGAACACTTTGGCGATAAGTTGTCCGCGAGCTACTCCAACTGGAAGGCGTTGCGGGACACGGGCAAGGCGGAAGTCCGCCTGGGCGAATTCGAAAAAGGGATCGCTCACCTCGAAAAAGCGTACGAGATGACGAGCGACATTGATTTTCACAAATTCGGCTTTCTTACAGAGGTGGCTGCCCCACAGTCGGACCTTAACATTGTTTACGCCAACAAGCTGCGGCTTGAACTGGGTGTGGCTCATCTACGCCTTGGTGAAACGCAGAACTGCTGCGCCCGCAACAACGAACAAAGCTGCATCCTGCCCATCCGCGGCCAAGGCGTTCACACGCGGATAGAAGGCTCTACCAACGCCATCCGCTACTTCACGGAAATTCTCGAAGCCGGCTCTGGCGGCGATTTGGATGAGCAGTTGAACACCGTCGAGGCCGCACGCTGGTTGTTGAATATTGCGTATATGACGCTGGGCAAGTGGCCGGAAGATGTGCCTGAGAAATTCCGGCTGGCCCCTTCGCAGTTTAAGTCGGACCTGGATTATCCGCAGTTTACCAATGTGCTGCCCGGCATGGGGCTGGATACGTTGAATCTCTGCGGCGGCGCCATCGTGGATGACTTTGATGGGGATGGCAACCTCGACATTGTCACTTGCACCTGGGACACGCAGGGACCGATGAAGTACTTTCACAACCGCGCCGACGGAGGCTTTGAAGACCGCTCGAAAGCGTCAAACCTAGCCGATTTCACGGGCGGCCTGAACATGATTCAAGCCGACTACGACAACGACGGCGACCTCGACATTTACGTCTTACGCGGCGCCTGGCTTCAAGACTACGGCGCCCACCCGAATTCGTTGCTGCAGAACAACGGCAAAGGCGTTTTCACGGATGTGACCTTTGACGCAGGGCTAGGCGAGCGGCACGCGCCGACGAAGACTGCGGCCTTTGCCGACTATGACCTGGATGGTGACCTCGACCTGTTTGTGGGCAACGAATCTACGACGAAGATGCGGTCGCCCAACCAGCTCTTCAGAAACAACGGCGACGGTACATTTACCGATGTCGCCCGTGAAGCAGGACTTGCGGAGACGATTTTCAGCATGGGCGCCGTCTGGGGCGACTTCGACAACGACCGCTACCCGGATCTGTACGTCAGCACCGGCTTCTCCAACCCGCGCGATGCACTCGCGGGCGGCGGGCCAAACCGTCTGTACCGCAACAACGGTGATGGAACCTTTATGGATGTTGCCCAGCGGCTGAACGTGACGCAGCCAGAGTCTGCCTTTCCCGCCTGGTTCTGGGATTTCAACAATGACGGGAACCTGGATATCTACGCTGCGTGCTCTTCCGGGCCGGTGGGAGTGCTGGTAACGGACCGCCGGTTTGGGCTGAATTGTCTGTATCAGGGAGACGGCGGCACATCGTTCCGCGAAGTGGCTCAGCAGGCGGAGTTGAGTTATCCATCGCAGCCGATGGGCGCCAACTTTGGCGATCTGAACGGCGACGGGTTCCCGGACTTTTACCTTGCCACGGGAAACATCCAGTACTCAGAACTGCGGCCCAACATTATGTTTCAGAATGATGGCGGGAAACGCTTTGAGAATGTCACGTTCGCGGGCGGTTTCGGCCATCTGCAAAAAGGGCACGGCGTCTCCTTTGCAGACATCGATAACGACGGCGATCAGGATGTCTACGTGCAGCTTGGCGGCGCCTGGCCGGGCGACAAAGCCTACGATGCCATGTTTGAAAATCCTGGCTTTGGATCGAAGTTCTTAACGCTTGAACTCCGCGGTGTTACCAGCAACCGATCCGCTATTGGCGCAAGAATTAAGTGCACGGTTGTCGAGAATGGTAAGCGTCGCGACATCTATCAGTGGATCAATTCCGGCGGCAGTTTCGGGGGCAATCCGTTGCGGAAGACCATCGGACTGGGCGTCGCGACAAGCCTTGAACAAGTCGAAGTCTTCTGGCCTACGACGGGCAAAACACAGCCGGTAGAAGGCCTCAAACTGAACGGCAGTTACCGGGTAGTCGAAGATCAGGCGAAGCCTGTCGAGTTGCAGTTGAAGACGTTCCGTTTGAAGGGTAGCCGCGGTTGAAACTGCCGCCGGGTGTTTATCCGTTGTGGCGTGATCGGCTGGACAAATACCAGTGCCAGAGAATGTGGGCGGCCGCCGAACGATGTGGCCGCCACGTTTCGCCCCATTGCTCCATCGCTTCGCCCGTGGGACGCTCTTGGAGACTTTTTACTGCCTGGATGGCGGCCGCAAGTGCGATATCTCCCACGGGCCAGATGTCGGTTCGTCCCATGGCCATCAGCAGATAGACGTTGGCCGTCCACTGACCGATACCTGTCACTGCAGTGAGGGATTCCCGTGCATCTGCATCAGACAGCATCGCGAGTCGTTTTAAGTCAAGGTCGCCAGTGCTGATGCTGCGGGCAAGTTCGTGTGCATAACGCGTTTTCTGCCGGCTGAAACCAGACGCTTTTAGTTGCGATGCATCTAGCTTTAAGACTGCCGCCGGCGTCAGCGATGCTTCGCCACCCAGCTGTTCCAGCAGTTTCTGGTAGGCAGCGCGGGCCGATGCAAGGGAAACCTGCTGTTCAAGAATGATCAACAGCAGCGTGCGAAATCCTGGCCTGCGATGGAACAGTGGCGGCGGCCCGAAGTCTGCAACAACCGCTGCCAGGTCTGTGTCATCGCGGCAGAGTTTAGCAACCGCCTTATGCAAGATGCTTTCGCGTTGTTCGATATCCATACGAGTCTACACAGCCGGGTCGTTACGGTTTCGAGACCGGACCGGGAAAGAAAGCATTCGTCCGGCGTTTGTACTCTGCATAGCCCGGCCGGCGCTCTTCGATATCGTTTTCCAGCATTGAGACACCCGATACTTTCAAAAGCAGAAAGGCCATCACCAGCGGGCTGGCGATCGTCCACCAGGAAGCCGCCGGACCTGCCACCAGGTAGATGCCCCACCAGACGCAGAAATCGCCGAAGTAATTCGGGTGCCGCGTGTACCGCCACAAGCCTTTGTTCATGACTTCGCCATCACTGTCGTCGCGGGCTTTGAATCGCGCCATCTGATAGTCGCCAACGGTTTCGAAGAACAGCCCGGTGCACCACAGCGCGATGCCCACCGCGGCAACCCAGCCGATGCCATCTGGCTGGCTGAAGTGCATGCCGGACTGCACGGTTAGGGAGATGAACCACATCAGCGCCCCTTGCAGTAGGAAGATCACAAACAGGCTGACCCACCAGAAGCTATCGCCGAACCGCTCGCGCATCTTGGCGTAGCGGCGATCTTCTTCTTCGCCATATTTCCGCCAGCCAAGATAAATGGCCAACCGCATGCCCCAGACCGTAACAAGTCCCGCGAGCAACCCGGATCGCAGGGTCACTTCCGCCTGCTGCAATAAAGTGGACCAGGCAACAACCACAAACCCGGCGCCCCAGAACACGTCAATAATCGAGGCGTCTTTCTTCAGTACGCTAACAATCCACAGGCAGCCCAGCGGCACGCAGAGAATTGCGGCGTTGATAAGTATCAGGCTTACAAAGCTCATAAGCAGCTTCTAAAAGGTGAGTTGCGATGAATCCATGGGAGCAGCCGGCCGGCTTAACCCAACCACTGTAGCGAATCCTAATCGTTTGACGACACGGCGCGGTTCGACACCGCTAACCGCGTTGCTAAAGACGTCTTCTGCAATCGTACGGCGTTCAAGCTAAAATCGTCAAAAAGTTACAGCTTGAACTCAGCAACCGTTCAGTCCGGCGTCTTTCTATGCTTCAAAGAATTATTGCTTTCATCGGCACACTCGTTCTGCTTTCATCCGCACAGATGTCGATTGCGGAGGAGAGCAATCCGGGAGCGAACTCGCCTCCGAACGTGATACTGATTCTGGCGGATGACCTCGCGCCAGGCGACCTGGCGGGCGGCGATGGCAAACCGACCCGCACGCCATTCTTGGATAAACTTGCCGGGGAATCGGTGGCGTTCACACAAGCGTACAGCGGTTCGTGCGTCTGCGCCGCAGCGCGGGCGGCGCTGCTGACGGGGCGGTATCCGCATCGCACGGGTGTGGTCACGTTGAACATGAACAAATATCCCAAGCTGACGCGGCTGCGGCGTGATGAAACAACCCTAGCCGATGTGATGAAGTCGGCGGGCTATGTAACGGGGCTGATTGGAAAATGGCACACTGGCCGTGGCGATGGCTATCATCCACTCGATCGCGGATTTGATGAATTCCAGGGGTTCGACGGCTCGATTGACGTCGGCTACTTCAAATATCCGTTCACCGTGCAGCGGGAAACCAGACTGGTCGAAGACCGCTATCTCACGGACGATCTAACAGCACGTGCAGTGCGATTTGTGGAAAAGCATCAACACCGCCCCTTCTTCCTGCACCTGGCCCACTACGCACCGCATCGCCCGCTGGAAGCTCCCGAAGAGATCATCGCGCGGTATCGCAAGCAGGGTTTTAACGAATCCGTCGCCACGATCTACGCCATGATCGAAGTGATGGACCGTGGCATCGGAAAGCTGCTAGAAACGCTTGAAAAGCTAAATCTCTCAAAGAATACCATCGTTGTCTTTGCCAGCGACAATGGCCCCGATCCACTGACCGGCCCAAGATACAACGGGCATCTTCGCGGGACGAAATATCAGGTCAATGAGGGCGGCATCCGTGTTCCGCTTTTCGTCCGCTGGCCGGGGCGCCTGGCGCCGGGCAAACGCGAGCAGTTGGTTTCGTTTGTCGATGTAATGCCCACAATCCTGGATCTATGCGATGTTGATACGCCGCTGCAGAACCGGCTTGATGGCGGCAGTTTCGCCCCACTGCTCCGCGACGCCAGGGCGAAGTTTGCAGTGACACGTTTCTGGCAATGGAACCGCGGCACGCCCAATTACACCCACAACGCTGCCCTGAGGGAAGGCGACTTCAAACTTGTTCGCCCGTTCGTTACCCGCGGGGTCCGGCTGAAAGATTCCACTCGACCCGTTGAACTTTACAACCTTGCAACGGACCCGGCGGAATCGCAGAACCTGGCGGGGCGGCATCCAGAAATCACCAAACGGTTGAGCCTGAAGCTTGAGCAGTGGTGTCAGCAGGTAGAGTCAGACCGCACACGGCAAACCACGAAGCGGCCGAATATCGCGTTGTTGCTGGTCGATGATCTGGGCTGGAGCGATGTTGGATGTTACGGACACAAGTATCATCGCACGCCCAATATCGACCGTCTTGCCCGGCAAGGCATGCGGTTGACCAATGGCTATGCACCGGCGCCCATCTGTTCCGCGTCGCGGGCCAGCATTCTGACGGGTAAAACGCCTGCCCGGCTTGGCTTTGAATTCGTCACTAAGAACGACGCGGGGCATCAGCAGTTAGACGCCGTCGTGCCAATGAAAACGCCTGCCTATAAGCTCAACCTGCCAGTCAAAGAGAAGACCATTGCAGATGTGCTGTTGCCGCTGGGATATAAGACCGCGTTCTTCGGGAAGTGGCATGTCAGCCAGCATTATCAGCGGCGTTACCTGGCATGGCATCCAGATTTCGGACCCCGACGTCAAGGTTTTCAGACGGCGGAAGAAGACTTCGGCGACCATCCGTATGCCTGGCGGGGCGGCGCCCGCGGGCCGGATCTTCCCGCAGGTAAATTCCCGGAAGATTCTATGGTCGAGCGTACGGCCCGATTCATCCGCAACCAGCAGGGGAAACAGCAACCGTGGTTTGTCATGGCGTCTTCCTTCTATGTGCACACGCCTGTGAAGAACCGCTGCCAATGGCTGGTAAAAGATTATGCAAAGCACCTGCCTGCGGCGGCTGCCAACCGGACGAAGCGGATGGAGTACGCGGCGTTTGTTGAAACGCTGGACCATCACATCGGCACGATCCTGAAGGCGATTGACGACTCTGGTCAGCGGGAAAACACGCTGGTGGTGCTGATGTCTGACAATGGCGGCCACCCCGAGTTCTGTGCAAATGCGCCGCTGCGCGGTTCAAAATGGCACCTGTACGAAGGCGGTATCCGCGTGCCGCTGCTGGTGCGATGGCCAGGCCGGATCAAGCCGGGTTCACTCAGCGATACGCCCGTCACCGGGTATGATCTGTTGCCAACCTTTGCGACGGTTGCGGGGGCCACATCCGCAGACAAACGGGCGGAAGTGGATGGCGTTAGCATCCGCCCGGTTTTCGAGAACCCGGAGTGGCGGCCCGACCGTAGTCTTATCTGGCACTTCCCGTACTATCACCCGGAGGCAACTTTCTCGAAGGCGCTTCCTAGAACGGGCGTGAACGACTTTCGGACCAGCCAGACCCGTCCGCAGTCTGCGATCCGCGAGGGGAATCTCAAGTTGCTGCATTTTGCCGAAGATGATCGCGTTGAGTTATACGATCTGCGGGCGGATATTTCGGAGCAGCATGACCTTGCCCTCAAGCGACCGCAGGAAGCCGGGCGACTGAGGCAGCTGTTAGAACAGCGACTGAACGCCATGAACGCGCGACGGGCGGTAAAGCGGTAATCGTCGCGTGCGCCAATTCGTTCCGTAAATCTTCGCTTTGGCGTAAGAAGAAGGGGTGAGTGCTTTTCTTACTTCTTCGAGGAAACGATGCCGGACCATCACGGGCGAAGATCATCTATCGCAGGCGCGTTGCTAGGTGGCGCCGTGGGCGATGCCCTTGGATTGCCTTATGAAGGTTTATCGCGGCGGCGCGGTGCGCGGATGCTTGGTCAGCCAGATCGTTACCGGTTCTTTCCCGGTCGTGGCATGGTGTCTGACGATACGGAACACGCGTGCATGGTCGCGCAGTCGCTGGCTGAAGCTGGCGAGGATGTGGCAGACTTCTCCCGGCGGCTTGCCTGGCGGTTGCGGTGGTGGTTGCTGTTGCTGCCCGCTGGGACGGGCTTTGCAACGCTGCGGGCCGTCGCCAAATTGTGGCTTGGTTTCTCACCTGTCAGCAGCGGTGTATTCTCAGCGGGAAACGGGCCAGCGATGCGGGCGCCAGTGCTGGGCGCCGCGATTGAAGACCGTGATTTATTACAACGCATGGTGCGTGCCTCCACGCGGATGACCCATTCGGACCCGAAAGCAGAATTCGGCGCGTGGGCTGTCGCCCTGGCTGCCTGGATGGCAAGCCGCGACAAAGAAGTGAAGCCCGCAGCGTTCGCCCAGGAACTGGAAGCCAGTTTAGACGCGGCGGAAGCCGGAGAGTTTCTCGCACTTGTTCAGAAGGCTGTCACCAGTGTCGAGCAGCAGCAGACGACCGCCGAATTCGCATCGTCCCTGGGGCTGGAAAAAGCCGTGAGTGGTTACATCTACCACACGGCGCCTGTCGTGCTGCATGCCTGGCTAAGCCATCAGGCGGATGTCCAAGCGGCGATAACGAGCGTCATCAAATGTGGCGGCGACGCCGACAGTACGGCCGCCATCGTAGGAGGCATCTGCGGCGCGGCAGCCGGGGAAGAAGGGATTCCCGCTAAGCTGCTTGAAGGCATCTGGGAATGGCCGCGTTCGGTGCACTGGATGAAACAACTTTCCGCAGCTGTGGCGGAAAGTGCCGGGTCCGCGTCGCCTGTTGCGCCGCCCAAGGCTCCGTTCTACAAGGTGCTGCCGCGGAATGTGCTGTTCCTGGCCGTCGTGCTGTTTCACGGTTTCCGCCGCCTGGCGCCGCCTTATTGAGTTTGCCGGTGGTGATGCGGGCAGGGGTTCCACGGTTACAATGCACGCAGGACATCGGACCAGAACACATTAACGGCAAAAGTCTATCGAATATGAGCACCGCAACTGCTGCTCCCGCACCGTTTCCCAGGCGGCACGATCTTGATGCGTTGCGGGCGATGGCGATGCTACTTGGCATCGGATTGCATGCGGTCATGTCTTTTATGGGCGTGCCGGGTTTTGTGCAGGATTCGCAGCAGAACGGATTGTTCACCGTGTTCTTTCTGGGCGTGCATGGTTTCCGCATGCCGCTGTTTTTTCTCATCAGCGGATTCTTCACGGCCATGCTTTGGCGCCGGCGGGGGCTATCTGCGTTGTTCTGGCACCGGTTCAAAAGGATCTTTCTGCCCTGCCTGATTGGCTTGTTCACGATCGTCCCCGCGGTGACGCTTGCCGCGATCGTCGCGAAAGCAATCACCACAGATGTAGCGGCTGGAAATGCCGGCGGCGGCCTGATTCAGGCAGTGCGGAAACCGGACATTCCTGCCGTGAAGAAAGCCATTGCCGGCGGCGCAGATGTGAACGCTGCCGGGTCCGCGATGGGGGTGACGCCGCTTGCCTGGTCGGCGATGCAGAAAGATACGGCAATGTTGCAGATATTGCTTGAAAACGGCGCCGAAGTGAATGGCCGCAACAATGACGGCGGAACCGCGCTGCATGCGGCGGCGTTTCTGGGCAGGGTTGAAGCGGTGCAGCTACTGCTGGAAGCCGGCGCCGACGCGAACGCGAAAAACAATGCGGGGCACACGCCGTTTGATTCGACGATGGCTCCCTGGGCAATGACGAAGATGATTGCCGGCGCCATCAAGATCGAAACCGGTTCGCGTAAGCAGTTAACCAACCGGCGTGTCGAGTGCCGCAAGCTGCTCTTCCCTTACCTAACGGAAGAGAAACAATTGGCCGTTGGAGGGGCTGCGATGACCGGCCCCATTGCCTTGGTGGATGAAGGTGATGCGGGCGGCGGTCTTCGTGAGGCGTATGCGGCGTTTCTGCTGTCGGATGCGTTCAAGATCCGGCTGGGCGGAAATGGCAGCGAATACAGCCTGACCATGTCGCCGCTGTTTCATCATCTCTGGTTCCTCTGGTTCCTGTGCTGGCTGTTGCCGTTCTTCGGGCTGTACGCTTGGCTGGCAAATGCCACGGGCTGGCAGGGCAAGCACTGGCTGGTGCGGCGCCTGGTCGCGGGGCCGTGGCGGATGTTGTGGCTGATTCCACTGACGATGATCCCGCAGTGGTTTATGGGGGTGCTCACGCCGATCTTCGGCCCGGATACGTCCGTCGGCCTGCTGCCACATCCACATGTACTGGTGTACTACGGCGTGTTTTTTGGATTCGGCGCTCTCTACTTCGACGCAGATGATGCGGACGGAAGGCTAGGGCGCTGGTGGTGGCTGTTGCTGCCGGCTGCGATGCTGATCGCATTTCCCGTGGGCGCCATCGCTTCGTTCACAGGTTGGCATGCGATGGGCGGATTTTTTCAGGTGTTTTACGCCTGGGCGATGTCGTTTGGCTTAATCGGTTTGTGCCGGCAGCTGTTGCGAAAGGAGAACGGTGTTATCCGGTATGTTTCCGATTCGTCCTACTGGCTGTATCTTGCCCACATGCCGCTGGTCATCCTGTTGCAAGCGGTGGTCTGCGACTGGCCGCTGTGGAGCTTTGTCAAATTTGGATTGATCTGCGGGGTTACCACGGGCCTGTTGTTGCTTACCTATCGATATTTCGTCCGCTACACGTTGATTGGGTGGCTTCTCAACGGCCCGCGTAAACCATCTTCCGCAAGCAGCCAGGAAGTGGAAAGTATTGAAGAACCGCCGGGAACTGAGTCTGTGGACGCACCGGCAGAAGCCGCCATTTCGTAATGTCGGCCCAATGCTGACGCCAATTCGCCACAAACCGCAGATTCGGTGCTAAAGTGGACTGGTGACCGCAGACGCAGTGATTACTGTGAAAACAACAAGGAACCGCGACCGGCGTTAGATTTCCAGGTGATTCTTACGAGCCATGAGTACGGCAACTGCTGACAAGAAGATATCCGCCCCAGAGTTTCAGCCCGGCGCGGAGTACCGCATTTTCGGGACGGCGCCAAATGGCGGAGCCTATAACAGCCATCTGGTTTCCGGCCTGGTGTTTGCGTTGCTGGCGGCCGTGGGGGCGATGAACATCTGGCTGATGCTGTGGTTGAACGGCTGCCTTGTGGCGGCGATTTTTTTAGATAGCCGCACGATGAAGCGGAAAGTCGCGTTGCGGGCGATGCCAGCGCAGGTGTTTTTGTACTTGCAGGTGCTGGGGCGGGCTGCTCTGCATGCGTTGCCTTACTACGCTTTTGCATTTGTCATCTATGTCTGCGTGGCACCGGTCGTGCTGCCGTTGAATCTGGCGGTCAGCAGTTTTGTGATGTTGTATGGCCTCTATATGGCGGTGAGGCTGATCTGGCTCTTCTGGTATCTGTATGTGCTGACCTTCCGCTGGGGCAATGCCGGTCGGGTGTTCGCCAATCAGCAGGCGAATCTGAAGTCGCAGCCTATCGCCATCCGGCACGTACTTTGGGCGTACTTCCTGGGCAACGTCGGGCTGGTGGTGCGTTGTGCAAGCCAGGTCATTACGATTGCGTTGTTTGAATTTCTACGACAGAGTTTTTCGCTCGACCTGACCACGTATCCAGACGCGGCGCCTTACACCATGACCATTTTCATCGTGGCGGCGGTGATCTGGTTGGCGACGTTCTGGTGGGCTGTGCAACCCGCCCTGGTTGTTTACTACCGCACGCATCGGACCTTTCACACCTGCCGACCGCTTTACGACAGCATTCACAGTATCCATCACCGGGGCGTGCTGCCGACACAACTTGACTCTGGCACCATTTCGCCCTTTGAATTTTTCATTACAGAAATGATGCTGCCCGTCGCCGCGCTGGCCCCAAACTGGTACTGGACAATCGGGCAGATTGTTGTCGCGGTAGCAGGGCATTTACCTTCGCACGACACCAACACCTGGATGAAAACCGGGCATCATCATCTGCTGCATCACCGCTATTTCAACGTGAATTTCGGACTGCTGCCACGCGAAGACGTGAAGTACGGGACGCAGTACAAAGTTCAGGAGAAGAACGCCTGACCTTG
This sequence comes from Pirellulaceae bacterium, assembly GCA_965233625.1. Lineage (GTDB taxonomy): Bacteria > Planctomycetota > Planctomycetia > Pirellulales > Pirellulaceae. The sequence goes on along the minus strand of OZ247499.1, from coordinate 2,065,620 downwards.
GAGTTACGTACGTTTTCAGCGGTTGATAACGCGATCAAAGAGTGATCCAGTACCGGGACAGTTCTCCGCCCGACTCTACGTCGCGCACGGTGTCTTCAAGAATGCCGCCGTTACGCTGGATAACGCGTGACGAGCCGTGGTTGTCGACGCTGCAGGTTACCAGAATGCGCCTTAGTCCAAGTGTGCGGCCGAAATCTTTTGCATGGGCCAGCAGCATGCTCCCACAGCCCTTGCGACGTTCTGACGGGCGAACACTATATCCGCAGTGACCGCCGCAACGGCGCAGACTTTCTGTCAGTTCGTGACGGAAATTGTAGTTGCCAATTATCCGGCCGTTGCTGACGAGAAACCAGGTTGTATTTCGTACCCAGCCATCCAGGTCTTGTCCTTTCGACCATAAGGCCAACTTTTTGACGGTCTGAGCGTGTCCCCAATCTGATTTACCGAAATAGCCGTGAATTCTACTCTCGCCGGCATCGTTAAATTCTGCAACGTATTCAGCGAGCGCTGATTCGTGGTGTGCGTCGAGCGCCGTGAATTCCGGTTCGAGGTGTTGTTTCATTGCATGTAACCAGAAGATGATTCAAATTGCGCCCTGCGGAACAGACATTGTCTGGACAACGAGGTTCAGTTGAAAGAGCTTCTGCAAACGCAAATATTGCGGCTGCGGGATGGTATGATGACGCCGGTTCCTTGTCGAAGCTGATGCGAACAAACAGAGAGGCGGAATGAATACGCGCACATTCCTCACGGTTTTTGCCATACGTAGTTATGTTGCCTCAGGATCTATGGGCAGATTCTTCTGGACCTGCCTAACACTGATGGTGTTTGCGACGGCCGGCGTACCGGAGGCGCGTGCAGAGCAAGAGAGTGCTCCGGCAAAGCCTGATGTTCTGTTTATCGTGGTCGATGATCTGAACGACTGGATTTCTTTGCTTGACGCTGATGCGCCGATCAAGACACCAAATCTGAAGCGGCTCGCAGACCGGGGCATGCTGTTTACCCGTGCGTACTGTGCTTCACCAGCGTGCAATCCCTCCCGCGTTGCGACGCTGACTGGGCTGCGGCCAACCACTACGGGGGTCTATGGCAATAAGAGTGACTGGCGCCGCGCCGCTGGCCAACGTCCTACGCTCATGCAGCGTTTTATGAAAGCGGGTTACAACGTCCGTGGCGCCGGGAAGATTTTTCACCACCATCTCAACGGTGCATTTCACGACAACGATTCGTTCCACGACTTTCAGCCGATGCAGGAGCAGCTTTACCCGGTAAAGAAACTCAACCGGGCGCCGGAGTATGGCTCTGCGAATACCGATTGGGGTCAGTGGCCGGAACGCGTGGAGCAAACGATTGATTTTCACACCGCCAGATACTGCATCAAGGCGTTGCAACAGCCCGTACCTGGCAAGCCGCAGTTTCTGGCATGTGGCATCTTCAAGCCGCATTCGCCCTTCTTTGCACCGGCTGAATATCACAAACCGTTTAGCGGCATCTCTCCGCCACGCCGCAGTCCTGACGACTGGAAAGATCTGCCTGAAGGTGCGGCGCGGTTGCTGAGCAACAAGAAGTGGTTCTGGCGCGGCATGATGATGGTGGAAGAGAAACGCGGCGGCGCCTACCGGGAATTCATCCGCGCCTACGCAGCCTGCGCGACACTTGCCGATGAACAGATCGGCCGCGTTCTAGATGCCCTGGATAAAAGCCCGCGTCGCAAAAACACTATCGTGGTGTTGTGGTCTGACCACGGGTTCCACCTGGGCGAAAAGGATCACATTGAGAAATTCACACTTTGGGAGAAAGCCACGCACATTCCCATGATCGTCGTCGCGCCAGGCATTGCGGCGCCAGGTAGCCGCTGCGGGCGGCCGGTCGATATGAGTGTTCTTTATCCAACACTGCTGGAATTATGCGGCTTGCCCGCTGACAAAGAGTGCGACGGAAAAAGCATTGTGCCTCTGCTGCGCAATCCAGAGGCGAAATGGGAGCAGCCCGCGTTGATGACCTACCAGCGCGGCAACCACGCCGTGCGGAGTGAACGCTGGCGATACATCCGTTACGCCGATGGCAGCGAAGAGTTGTACGACCATGAGAATGATCCCCATGAGTGGAACAATCTCGCCGGCCACGCGGAATGGAAAACCGTGATGCAGCAACACCGCAAATGGCTGCCTCGCAAAGAAGCAAAGCAGGTTCCCGATCTGCGGCGCCCGGCATCCTCTAACAAAAAGTGATACGTAGCGAAGTTGTAAAGTCTACGCGATGATGTCGGTAATCACCCGGCCATGCACGTCGGTGAGACGGAAATCGCGGCCGCTGTAGCGGTAGGTCAGTTGTTCGTGATCCAGCCCCATCAGGTGCAGGATGGTGGCGTGCAGGTCGTGCACGTGCACTTTGTTCTCAACCGCCGCGAAGCCGAAGTCGTCGGTCGCTCCGTAGGCCATTCCGCCCTTCACACCGCCGCCAGCCATCCAGACCGAGAATCCGTGGTGATTGTGGTCACGGCCGCTGGAACCCTCTGAAACGGGCGTGCGTCCGAATTCTCCGCCCCATAGGACCAGGGTGTCTTCCAGAAGTCCGCGGGACTTCAGATCCCGTAGCAACGCGGCGATGGGCTGGTCGCTGCCCTGGCCTTTGCTGCGATGACCGTTTTCGATATTGCCATGATCATCCCAGGGCTGTCCGCTACCGTAATAAAGCTGGACCATGCGGACACCCCGTTCGACGAGCCGCCGGGCTGTTAGACAGGCATCGGCGAAGTAGCCGTTGCCATAGAGTTCACGCGTGGATTTAGACTCTTCATTGATGTTGAAGGCGGTCCGCGCCTCGGTTTGCATGCTGTAGGCAATTTCCAGGGACTGAATACGCGCCTCCAGCTGCGCGTCTCCATCTCGTTGAGCAGCGTGGCGGCGATTCAATTGGTTGATCAGATCCAGTTGCTGCCGTTGCGAGCGCGGCGTGATCTGGGTGTTCTTTATGTTCGCAACAACATTCTCCGGGTCCAGCTTGTGGATGTGACAACCTTGATAGATACCAGGGAGAAAACTGTTGCTCCACAACTGCGGTCCGACGACCGGTTTGCCCGGACACAGCACCACGAAGCCGGGTAGATTCTGGTTTTCAGATCCCAGCCCGTAGCACAGCCAACTGCCCGTGCTGGGCCGCACCGGCTGCGAGATGCCACACGTCATCATGAGCAACGAAGGTTCATGATTGGGCACATCGGTATGCATTGAGCGGATCACGCAGATATCATCGATGCACTTTCCAACCTCCGGAAATATCTCGCTGACTTCCAGGCCGGACTCGCCGCAGCGCCGAAACTTAAAGGGAGATTTGAACAGCCCGCCCGTGCGACGTTCTGTCTTGAGTGCGTTCGGAGGCTTCTCGCCGTGACGTTTCGTCAGTTCAGGCTTGGGGTCGAAGGTGTCAACCTGCGACGGGCCACCATTCATGAACAGGTGAATAATGCGTTTGGCGCGGGGAGCAAAGTGTGGCGCCTTGGGGGAAAGCGGGCCAGCCTGTTTCGCAGACGCAGCCAGCAGTCCGTCGTCGGCAAGGACTCCCATCAGGCCAAGCGTACCCAAGCCGGTTCCGGTGCGGGCCAGCATCGCGCGGCGGGACACCATTCCGGGTGTGCGGGAATTGTGCGTGCTCATGGAGACCTCAATCGATGTAAAGGAATTCGTTGGTGGCCAGCAGCGCCTGGGCAAGTTGCTCCCAGCGCGAGAGTCGATCCTGCTTGTCGTGCTCCACAGCCAGAAACTGCTTGGCAACATCCAGTTCTTCTTCCGTAGGATTACGGCCGAACGCCAGGCGGTAGGCGGCTTGAATCCGTCCGGCGTCATCGTCCGCCGCATCGTTTACGCGACGGGAAAACGCCTTTGCCTGTTCGATGAAGAACGGGCTGTTGAGAACAAACAGTTGCTGCTGGGGCACGGTGGTTTCTGTCCGTTTCGCAGCAGAAACGTTGGCATCAGGGAAGTCAAACAACCTAAGTAGCCCGTCCAGTTCATGCCGGCTTATTTTGGCATACACCGTCCGGCGCGTACTGTTGTTCTTTAGTTCGAAGGTCGGACCACCAGGCGTTCGGTCCAGTTTTCCGGAGACGGCCAGCAGTGCATCTCTCCACGATTCGACATCCAGCCGTCGTCGCGGAAACCGCCAGAGGTACTGATTCCCGGCGTCAATGTCGATGTTCCCTGGATCGATGCGGCTGGACAATTGATACGTTGTGGATGTCATGATCTGGCGATGCAGCCACTTCAACGACCAGCCGTTCTCAACAAACCGCAAGGTCAGGTCGTCCAGAAGTTGCGGGTGCGACGGCGCTTCGCCTGCCATGCCGAAGTTGCTTGCCGAACGGACTAGTCCCCGTCCGAAGTGCCACTGCCAGACACGATTGACGATCACGCGGGCCGTCAACGGGTTTTCATCCGAAGCAATATCACCGGCAAGGTCGAGACGGTTGTAGGCGTGGTTCTTTGCCTCTTCTGGTTCAGTCGGCCGGGGAGTATCGCTGAAGACTTGCAGAAAACTTTTGGCGACAAGCGGACCAGGGTTCGCCGGGTTGCCACGGATGTAAATGGGCATCGTTTTGCCGCCGCCGCGTATAACGTGGGCGACGGGATATTTCGGTGGAGTCAGCGCCTGGAGCTTTTTGACTTCGTCGCGCATTGCGGTCAGTTGCTGCTTCCCGGCTTCCGCCAGGAATCTGCGTTCAACTTCACCCTCGTTGGCGAACAGCGGCCCGCGACCGTCTGTCAGGAAGTTGCGAAGGATGCGCTGCTGGTCTTTATCGAGTTGCGGTCGTTTGATCTTCTTCCGCTCGTTATCGTCCGCGGCAGCGGCGAGTGCACGTGCGTGTTCGCGATCGAGCTGCTCGTCACGTTGAAGGGCTTCTTCTGCTGACTTCTGCAGTTCCGCGGCCAATCTGGAGATGGTCTCCGGGACGCGGGTCTGGTCGTATGCGGTAACACCGTCCTGCTTGGTGGTTTCTTCGTACCAGGGCTTGAGTTCGGGGAATCTCTTGACCGCCTCGCCTTCATTGGCGACGAATTCACGGAATCTGCGGATGTAGTAGGGATGCAGTTTTTCCTGCTCCGCAACATCCTCCTCCTTGAATTTGATGTCCTGTGACTTGAGCACACTCATCCGCCAGGCAGCTACGAAGTACCGGGCGATTTCGGGAAAACGCGACTTGCCTGTACGTACTCCTGTTTCCTTGAGCCAGTCGCGGATTTCGTTGTTCTTATCGTCAACACGTTTCTGTGCTTTGCGGTACACCTCGACCGTTGCGTCGTCAACGAGCGGGGCTTCGCTATAACTGCGGCCATTGAATATGCCGGCCAGCGCGTAATAGTCGGCGCTGGAAACCGGATCAAACTTGTGATCGTGGCAGCGTGCACACGAAACCGTTAAACCCAGAAATCCGCGTGTAAGCGTGTCGACGGCGTCATCCAGTTCATCCGCTAACGCTTGCGCTTTGTCTGAGTTCTTGTAGTACTGGGCGCCGAGTCCCAGGAATCCCAGCCCGGCAAATCGCGTGAAACGATCTGGGTGATCCATCAGATCGCCAGCAAGCTGCAGCCTGATGAACTGTTTGAACGGCATGTCGTCGTTGAAGGCGCGAATGACCCAGTCACGATATTGATGGGCGTTTTCGCGCCTCTTAACGCCGAAGGTGTGGGCCTGATCTTCTGCGTACCGGGCGACATCCAGCCAGTGACGTCCCCAACGCTCGCCGTAGTGCGGGGACCGCAGCAGTTCGTCCACAAGACTGATAACAGCTTGCTGCCGGTTCTGCTCCGCGGCGGAAACGAACTGGTCCACCTGCTCTGGTGTGGGAGGCAGGCCAATCAGATCGAAGTAGATACGCCGCACCAGCACGCGGGGTTCCGCCAGGCCGACGGGGTTAAGGTTGTTCGCTTCCATCCTCGCTAAGATGAAATTGTCGATTGGCTGCCTGGGCCAGTCACGGCGGCGGACTGCGGGTGGTGCTGTTGCCTTGGGCGGATGAAAGGCCCAGTGATCCGCCTTCTCAACCGGCGCGGGTTTTGTCAGCTTGACGCCGCCCTCACGCGGATCGGGAGCACCCATCTCCACCCATTTGACGAAGTCTGCGATCACCGCATCTGGCAGCTTTCCTTCGGGTGGCATTTCGAAGTCTTCCTGCTTAAGCGAACTGATCAGCAGGCTTTCGTCTGGTTTGTCTGGAACCACTGCCGGGCCGCTGTCTCCGCCAGCGCGAATGCCGGCGCGGGTGTCGAGCAGGAGTCCGCCCTGGAGTTTCTTCTCTTTCAATGCCGCGGCTGAATGACAATGGTAACAGTGTTTGACCAGGACGGGGCGGATCTTGTTCTCGAAGAATTCAATGCCCCCTTTGTCCTCTGCGGCGTGAAGCAATCCGACTGAGAGTGTCGACAACAGGGCAGCAAACAGCGCAGGGACTCGTCTCATTGCGAACTCGGCAGGCAGGTTGTGCGGCGGGGCGTGAGGGTAGGATGCAGCTCTAATTATGCAGGGTTAAGGACCAACATCAAGTTTACATGGACCTTGCAGGGTCAAGTCTGGCTGAATTGTGGTCAATCACGCACGCTGTTGCAGCGATTGTCTAGGCGGGTCGCGAAACTGCGAACAATCGACAAGGTTTTCGCAGCCGGAGGATCACCTCGGAAGTATGGCGTCATTTACAAAGCGAAGCCTTTGAATATTGACATGGCGGTTTCTGAAGCTATAAAAAAATCCGTTCATTCGTAGATGTGCCGAACGTGGGGTCGGAAGCCACAAGGTTACTTTCGCCTCCAAGCCACCAAGCTCAATTTGCTCCACCGGGCCAATTGACTCTACCCACAATCACCATCACGAACGGATAGCTGCACACGTTCGTATTGCGTTCGGCCCGTGTCTGATAAGGGTTGGTGTATGTTGTCGTTCTCTCTCTTCCCGGTGAGTGCTGCGCGCGGACAAACGGTTGTTGCGGTAACCGTTGCAGAAAAGCGATGGCGCCGATTTTCTTTGTCACCCGGTCCGGGTAAGAAGTCAACGCAACATTGGCTGTTGTTCGCGCTAGTGTGCTTCGTTATCTGGCCAGGAGTAGTTGAGGCGGAAAACCTGGCAAGCGTTACGTCGTACGAGACCGTGCTGCCAGAGCCGTTCCATGAACCGCCGCCTATGCCGGTTCAGGAAGTTGCACCCGTTCAGGGGCCGCTTCGCATGCCGGCTGAGTTTGAGAAGCAACATGCTCTCGTGCTCAGTGCCGGCGCCCTGACGATTTCTTACGCGAACACGATTGCCCAGATTGCCCAGGAGACTCACCGTTCGATCCGCGTGATCGTTTTGTATTCCACTCCCGAGGCGCGGGCGACTTTGGAGATTGCTCTTCGGCAGCGCATCGATTCGCTGGAGAACATTCAGCTGGTGCAGGCGCCTCACGATTCCCGGTGGGTGCGGGATTACGGTCCTACGCTATTGCGCGACGGTGATAGCTTCCGCATGATTGACTGGATCTACGGCAACGGCCGGGCGCAGGACGACCAGGTTCCTCAATACCTGGCGAATTGGAGTAGCACGCCTTGCGATACCGCCGCCATTTCTTTGTGTGGGGGCAACCTGCTCAGTAACGGGCTGGGCCTTGTGCTGACAACCCAGGCCACGGTCCAGGAAAACATCCCGCTGGGAATCTCGCGGAAAGAGGTTATCCAGCAGTTAAAGGATCGCACTGGTGCGGAAAAGGTGGTTGTGCTGGAACGACTGGTGGGCGAACCAACGGGCCACGTCGATATGTTTGCAACTTTCACGGCGCCAGATACCGTGGTGGTCGGGCAGTACAGCCCCGACGAAGATGCAGAAAACGCCGCAATTCTGGATCGTAACGCCAAACGGTTAGCATCCATTCGAACGCTGGTGGGGCCCTTGCGGGTCGAGCGGATTCCGATGGGCCGCAAAGACGATGGCGTCTGGCGGACCTATACAAATTGTATCTACGCCAACTCCGTACTGGCGGTGCCCTATTATCGCGGCGGCGACCCGGTGCGGTTCCAGCAGGCGTTGGCATGCTACCGGCGTCTGCTGCCGCAGGTGCGGATCGCGCCTATCAATGCCTCTGGTCTGATTCCCGAAGGTGGCTCGTTGCATTGTGTATCACTCAACGTCGTTGGCCTTGTAAAGCCACGCCCCCTTATGCCAGCGAATCCAGCTGGACGCGTTGCAACTGTGACAGTTCGCGGTTGGTGATTGAGTAACACCCCGATCTGCAACGCTCTGTAGCCTGGGTCATTGAATACGGCTGAAGCTTCCTGCATATTGCACCCGTGAGTTACTGATACCTGCACCATGACCTTTCCGTTTTGTGGCTGAAAACGCTTTGTCTTTTGTGCGTTTTCACAACGGAAGCTGATGCAGCTTTCAGTCGGCGGGGAAATGTGTAGGTGCATCTCAGGTGACGCATTCAAACAAACCTGGACGACCCTTGCCGATGGGGTTGTGGATCGCCATTGGGCTGATTCTTGGTGTCGCTGCTGGACTTCTGTTTGGCGATTACTGCACCATCTTTCAAGTTCCCGGAGAGGCTTACGTTCAGCTGTTGCAAATGACGGTGCTGCCGTACCTGACGCTAACGCTTGTCGCCAAGCTGGGGCAGGTTAATCCGGCGAAAGCACGACGCCTGGGGCTGTGCGCGATTATCGTAACACTGGCTCTGTGGGTAATTGGCATACTGCTGGTGGTGCTTATTCCCAACATCCTGCCACCGACTTCCGGCGCTTATTTCTACAGCGAGAATCTGCCGGAAGCGGATGCTGGAAACAACCTGTTGCTGAGTTTTATTCCCGCCAACTTTTTTAAGTCACTTGCGGAAGGAAACGTGCCGGCGGTTGTCGTGTTCTGCCTGTTCTTCGGCTGCGCGATGGCGGCGGTTCCGGGCAGCGAGCCGGTGTTGAAATTCTTCGAACAATGCGCGGCAGCATTCGTGCAAATCAATCTGTTCCTGGCGAAGCTTGCGCCGTTCGGGTTGTTTGCGCTCACCGCGGCAGCGGCTGGGACGCTACGGATTGAGGAGCTATCGAAGCTCCAGGCCTATCTGATCATGTTTGCGATCATCTGCGCGGTTGCCGCATTCTGCATTTTGCCTTTACTCATCAGCGGACTCACAGGGCTTCGCTACCGTGATGTTATGAGAGCTTCGCAGGAGCCAATGCTACTGGCCTTCGCAACGGGCAAACTGCTGATCGTACTGCCGCAGATTATGACAAAGTGCGAAGCGTTGCTCGTAGAGCATGAAGGGGCAACGGACGCCGGGGATGATATGAGTGTTGGGATCGTCACACCGCTGGCTTATTCCTTTCCTCATGTAGGAAAGATCCTGCCATTGGTCTTTATCCCCTTCGCGGCATGGTACACCGGGAGCAGTCTCAGCATCGCTGATACGCTGGCCACTGCGGTGATGGGAACCGCCTCAAGTTTTGGTAGCCCCCTTGTGACGATCCCGTACCTGCTGGACCAGAACCGGCTTCCGCAGGACCTTCTGGCGTTCTTCATTCTGCCGGGATTCATCACAACCCGCCTTGCCGATGTCGTGGGTGTAATGCACTTAATGGCATTTACTTTAATTGTGATTTCAGCGCAAAGGCGGCGTCTGAAAATGCAATGGCGCCTGCTAGCAACCGCCGTTGTTACCACCGTCATTTGCCTTGCAGTGACGGGCATTGTCAGCCGCTGGTATCTTAAGTCAACGGCGATCGAGTATGACCTGGACGATCGCCTTCTTTCTCTCGAAGTCCAGGACCCGCACGAAAAAGTCGAGGTGGCAAGATCGCGTGTTGAAACGCAACCTAAGCCACTCAGCTACGAAACAACGCTTGAGCGGGTCCGGGAAACCCGAACGCTGCGGGTCGGCTACCATGCGGATCATCTGCCGTATTGCTACTTCAACCACAACGGACACCTTGCCGGGTTGGACGTTGAACTGATGCATAGGCTCGCTGCAAGCCTTGATGTCCAGCTGGAGTTTGTGCCGTACAAATATGACACGGTCGTTGAGCAGCTTAATTCGGGAGAGATAGATCTAGCCACCGGCGGGCTGATGATGACCACTGAACGCCTTTTACACGCCGGATTCACAGCACCGTATCAGACTGCGACTATTGGAATTGTGGTGAAAGACCACCGGCGCCGGACTGTCGCCCGCTGGGATACCCCAGGCAACTTTCAGGGAATGCGTCTGGGGGTTGCACACAGCGATGTTGCAGCCGCTGCCAGGCGTCATCTGCCAGAGGCTAATGTGATTCTGGTTGATTCGGTACGCAGTTCGTTCGAAGCAACGGATAATCGTCTGGACGGGTTTCTGATGTCGGCTGAAGAAGGCGCGGCGTGGACCGTCCTGCATCCCGATTACACGGTGGTTGTACCGGAGCCTGCCTTGAAGCGGCCTGTTGGCCTGGCGGTTCGGCTTTCGGATACCGCGTGGCTTCAGTTTCTCAACCGTTGGCTCGATTTCGAACGGATGGATGGATCACTGGACCGCCTGCGAGCGTACTGGGTGCATGGCCACGGAATCAAACAAAGGACGCGCCGCTGGTGTCTGCTTCGCAACACCTTCCACTGGCTTCCATAACGCGCCCGGTTCAGAGCGGTTCCAGGTCCATTCCCTCGTGGCATTCTTTGCCTTACAATTCCCTTCTCGCAGCACTTCGGATCCTTTGGTTCTTACCCTACCTCGTTGTGTTGTAGCTACCCGGACATCCCAGATCATCTGTCCAGAACGTTCTTTAGAACCGGCCCACATTTCAGACTTTTGAGGTGCTTTACTTATGGCAGCGTCGACGGCAATTCTCGCGGATAAACTGCACGAGTACCCCCAGCAGGATGTGATTGACGGAACCGGCGAAGGCGTGACTTCGGTTCTCGATAACTGCCTTGAGAAGAATGGCGGCGTTTTGCAGCTCTTGCACCGCTACGCCGGCCGGACATTCTGTTCGCCAGGGAAACGCCTTCGTCTTGACGCGGAGTCGTACTACCCGGACTACATGAATGGTACGGGCCTCGATGAAATCTGGATGTGCTGCACGGTCCCCATCGTCACGGGCGTCATCGATACGCGTACGAACAAGGCGCCGTTTCGCGAAGGGGAAGCACACGTTCTTACTCCGGACGGACAGGTGATCTCGCTGCAGGATCTGATCGTTGCCAATCCAGAAACGGTCATGGGCGAGAAGGTAACTGCCTTCGCAAAATCTCTGTTCGGGGAAGTGACCTGGCCGATTGTGTCAAAGAAGTTCGACAACCTGAATCCGATTCCGCATCATCTGCACTGGGAAAAGTGGGAAGTCTACGACATCAATTCGTTTGACAATCCTGGCGTCAGTCCGTCGCATTATCACACGACGGCAATGGGGCTGTACCCGTTCGTATCCAAGGATCAGTTCCTTGCCTGCATGAAGAGTTTTGGAAAGAACGAGTACAACGGCGTCCGGCATTTGTCGCCACACACCATGATGCAGCTCGATAACGGCTTTGTGATGCCGAACGGTGTGCTGCATTCGCCGACGGATCTTTGTACGCACGAACTGCATGTCACGATGGATGAGCACTTCCTGGCCGAAGACCTCACGCTGGACGGACGTATTGGGGCAGCAGATGCGTTTTACGCATGCCGGGAAGAGGACTATCCCAAGGATAAGCACGAAGACTGGGAGTATCTGGTTGAAAAATTCGATTTCAAAGCGAATCAGGACCCGGACTTCGTCCGCGAGAATTCGCGCCCGGCAATCACGGCTGAAGAATTCGCAGGCGACGGCGTTGACGCGAAGTGGATTGTTTACGGTGATTTCCTCGGCGATCAGAAGTGCTCTATTCTGCGTCTCACGGTGGAGCCTGGCGGAAAGACCAATTTCCGCCCTGAGAGTCCCGCCATGTTCCACACAAATGGCGGCAGCGGTCGTGTTGGAAAGCTCGACGTGAATTACCACCAGGACATGAAGCTTGGCGAACTCTATCCCGAGATCGGATTCATCACGCAGGCCGCGCTCAACAGCGGCGGCGTGGACATCGAAAACACGGGCACTGAACCGCTCGTGTTAACCTTCGACTTCCCGCAGAACGCCCACTCGCGGACACCCGGCACATGATGTAGGACCGGCAGGCGAAGGTAGCGGTTACGTCTGGCTCGCATCCGCAACATCTTCTGCTTCGATGGTTTTCAGCAGTTCGCAAGTTAGCGGCGCGACGGAAACAAGTCGCGACGCCTGGCGCCGGATCGTCTCTTCGAACACGTTCCGCGCGAGGCGGCCGTTGCCGAAGTGTTCGTCCTTGCGGTCGGATTCATGCTGGAATCCGGCGCGGAGTTTCTCCGTGGCTGCTTTCGTCAGCTGGTAGTGGCATTTCTTGCACATCTTCTGGAAGATTTCGAGCAGTTCGTCAACGGAATAGTCAGGGAAGGAAAACGTCCGCTGGAATCGCGACGAGAGCCCTGCGTTCGATCGCAATAGCCGCCGCATCGGAATGGGATAGCCGGCCAGCACTACAATCAATCGCTCCCGGTCGTCTTCCATCCGTTTCAACATCGCCTGAATAGCTTCGACACCGAATGCATCTTGCCCCTGCTGCGAGATCAGGCTGTAGGCTTCGTCAACAAACAGAACGCCGTGCAGAGCTTCGTCGATGCGTTCGTGGGTCCGCGGTCCAGTCTGCCCGGCGTATTCAGCGACAAGTCCTGACCGGTCGGTCTCAATCGTGTGGCCTTTGTCGAGCAGATTCAGGCCGCAGAAAATGCGGCCAAGGATACGGGCAACGGTGGTCTTGCCTGTGCCAGGATTGCCCTCGAAAACAGCGTGCAGACTCACAGGAGTAGCGGGAAGGCTGTGCTCCTGGCGACGCTTCTGAATCTTTACGAAGTCGATCAGTTCACGGATGTCCTGCTTAATCGATTGAAGTCCCGTCAACTGGCGCAGTTCTTCGATCGCCTGTTGAAGCGTTTCCCGCCTCTCCTCTGGGCTGAGCGCGTTTTCTGTTTCGTCTGTTTCGTCTGTTCCGGCAGCGTCGTTGGAAGTAGTGCCTTTCTCTTGCACCGCGACCGCCTGATCGCCGTAACGCACGCCTGCCACTTTCGCTTTGACGTCGAACTTGCGTTTCGTTTTGTCGGGTTTTTCAGTGTTGTCGCGACGTGTGTCGAGTGCTGCTGCGAGTTCGCGTTCGATCTTGTGCAGGGCGGCAGTTTCTGAAGGCTGGATTTGGCCATCTGCTTTGGCGACGAGATTCGCAATGCGCATTGCCAGCGCGATAAGTTCTGGTATCTGGTCGTGCAATGGCGGCATCTGCACGAACGGCGCCACCAGCGCCGTCCACTTCAGCGTTTCAGAATGGTCCGCCACGTTCTGCAGCGTTTGAGCAAGATCAGCGTCCTTTACCTTTACGCCCCACGTGTGCCGCAGCACCATTTTGGCAACCTCGCACTCTGCCGTATGCCAGTGCCGGTCGGATTGGCCGATCTCAATCAGAATCTTGACAACAAGGCCACGTTGAAGGTCGCCCATCACGCGGACAAACTTCCGCGGGTCGCCACTTATGTGCTGCGGACAATCGCGTTGAGCCAGACGCGCGCCCGCGCGGTACAGCGCTTCACATTCGCGCAACGATTCCCGCAACATCAGTCGCAGTTCTGGCTCGACTGATTCATTCGGCGTGACCGGTGACGCGAAGATGCTATTGATCCAGTCAATCATGTTGATCCTGCCAAGCAGCAAGAGTTCGCGGACGTATCGCCACGTTGCCCGATGGCGTGGCAAGCTGACCGCATACTTTATCAGGTTTTCCGGAAGCCGGTGTTCGCGACTGTCGTTCGCTAATTCGTGCCTCGCCGTGTGCAGGCGCCTTATCAAACGCCGTGAGTGTGGGCCACGGTCTGTGCTCAGGGCGTGCCCGATGTCAAGCAGTTCAAGGAGTTTGTTGACAGGTGAGATTGAATGGGATAGCGTCTGCTTAAACCACGCAGAAATTCTTTCGAGGGACGCTTCCTCATGCGAACAGGGCTACCAGCACTATTTTTTTCGATTTGCCTGCTGCAGATCATCTTGTTGCCAACCGCAACTCAAGGTCAGCAGTTCTCTGAGGAACAGCTCAAAGTTCTTCAGTCGTTGAACCAGGAGGAAGCAAAGCAGGCGCTGGAAATTGCAGAAAAGGCAGTTGCGTGGAAAACACGGCTCAACAAGCCTGATGTTGAAGCCCAGGCCGTAGAACTAGTTGTTTCCGAAGCCCAGGCTTTGCAGACAAAGTATCCCAAGCTTGCGGCTGCAGTTGATTACGCCAATAAACTCGCTCCCATCATCAAGCAAGCGGAACAGGCCTGGAAAACCGCCAAATACACGGCCGAGGAATACGAAGGATTTACCGAAGAGAATTTCCGCGAACAAGCGAAACGAAGAGCTTTAGAGAAGGCGAATGCCGAGCTTCAAAAGGCGCTGGAAACCACCATCCTGCCGCAGCTGGAAGCCCTTCGAGACCCGGCTGCTTACGTGACGGGTTTTGCCGAGGGAAAACTGCGCGAGTGGATCAGTCAGCCGGTCTCTTTAGGTGATGACTCGCTGCAAGCGAAGTTGATTCCACCGCCTGCCGGAACACCGCTATTTGCTCCCACCACCGAGTTTGGCGCCGAGATCGTCTACATGGATGACCTGAAGGTCACCGCGACCGGCATCCAGATTCAGGTTCAGCCGGGCCAGAAGACACCGCGTATCAACATCAACAAAATGAGGGTGCAATCCAATGTGAAAGGGATGGTGCTTAACAGCGTCAAATCTCTGGGGGCGGAGTTCGCCAGCGATAGCTTCCCGATCAAAATCACGCTGAACGGTGCACCAGACTTTCAGCCGGGCATGGATGGTTTAAGAGGCGGCATCTCCTTCAACGTTGAGATTAGCCTGTTTGGCGGACAGGTGGTAAAGGCGAAGGGAGAAAACCTGGTGCTTTATCCAGGCAACCGCGTGGACTGGAAGGACGCGTCGCTGCTGGTGGCGGTGCGGACAAAGTCTCCCGTGCCAATCGGGACCACGCCCTTTGGTATGTGGAAGATTGCCGGGAAGCTGAACCCCAGAACCAAAGAAATCTCCATTGGCACACAGATCAGCACACTGGCAGGAGACCCCGATATTGTCGCTTTGGAGGTAGCGCTTTCAACGCAGGTGCCCGTGAAATCTTTGACGCTGGAAGGGCACCTTACGGTCGCCAGGTTGAAGTTCATGCAGACAAAGGGAGTCATCGATTTTGAGAAGGGCGAGGTATCGGGCGAGTTCAAGTCATCGGACGCCAACTCCCCCATCGCACAACTGGCGTTTGCGAGCGGCTCATTCAGTTTGAAGCGGGAGCGGTTTCTGGCTGATGGTGACGTCAAGCTGTTTGGCAAATCATTTGCCAACATGCATTGTGAGCTGAATTTTGCGGACAGCAGTGCGCGGCTCGAAGCTTCCAGGGGCTTTAAGCTGTTTGGAGCTGATTTCGGCAGTTCGTTGGTGGTCGACGTTAGCCAGGGCTTTAAACGGCTGGAACTTGAGTGCATTCAGTCCATGACCGTGGCTGACATCGCCCCGTACGGCAATATCGGCGTCGTGGTGACAGTGACGGCGGATTCAGATTCGCCAGAGTCGATCCACGTCGTGGCGGAAGCCTTTGGCGATCAACTGCGGGCAGAGTTTGATGTTCCGACTTTGGCGGGATGTACTCTTGGGAAACTGCGTCAGGAACTGCAGAAACAGGCGACGGCGGCATACCACCGATTGTTAAAATCACTTGCCGAGGGCGAAGCCGACGCCCGCAAGTTCGGGGCGAAACTTGATAAGAAGACCCGCGACTATGTGGATGAAAAGTTTGGCGTGACCGTCAAATGGGGGAATGAAGACCTTGACCGTCTGGGCGGAGATCTATCGCGGGAGTTTAAGAACGCAGGCGGCGCCGCGAGTGACCTTCGCGAAGATATCGGCGGCGTACTGACGGGCGGCCGGGAAGGGTTGCAGCAAGCGGGCCGGGACCTGGAGGGCGGCGTGAGAGAAACCTTGAGCAACCCGGGAAAAGCGCTGGGTAGCGTGTTTGGAGGATAGTGACCGTGTTGCACTCCCGCAGACTATTACAAACCATCGGATTGTCGTGCGCCGCCTGGATGTTGTACAGTGCCGGCGCCGTGTTGGCCGTTGAGCTAAGTCCAAGCGACAAGAGCCGGGTAGCCCGTCTGGATAAAATGGCCGCTTCGCTGGAAGAAGTGAACGTTGAAAAGAAGACAGACACCGGCGATCGCAGGTCCAGTGGCAGACGTGCGAGCAAGGTTTCTGAACTACGGTTCCGGTTTGTAAGGTGTGTAAGCGGCACGATCAACGATGGCAAAGATGGCATGCTGCTTTTCCCGTTACAGATAAGCGGCTTCAGCAGCGAGATTTCGCCAGGTTCAAAGCCCAAACGCAACAGCGGCTCTGCGCATGTGAAAGTCCGGGTTATTTTCAAAGGGCTTATCGGTGAGAAGACGCCCAAGGCGGAGATTGATCTGCCACCGTTCAAACACGGCTCCAGTTTTCCAGCCGCCGACCTTGTGCGGGACGAGATACAAAAAAGGATCGAACGGTTTCTTCCAGAAGTAGAGATAACGGGGCGTCAGAGAAGACGTGAGAAGTATCTGAAGATCGTCAATAAAACGGAGGAACCGCTGCGTGTTTTCGTGCATCGTCGCACCCAGCAGTTTGACGAGGAGAAGGGTTACCAGTGGATGTGGCTGCCTTCCGGTCCGGGAGAGCGGCCCGCTGTGTTGACGGTCGCTGCCGGGAAATCTGAGATGCTGATGACGGTGGAAAATGAGCAGCCGACCACCGCACAACGCGTCCGCATCTGGGCCGAGACAGAGAGTGGGCAACGCTTGGATCGGCACCAGGACGAAGATCTCTGGATGGTTAAAAAGAATCCAGATTTCGAAGATTCGCGGGTTTACTACTCTGAGAAAATCGCCACGCACACGCACACTTTCGAAGCTCCCGAAGGACCGCAGGTGTTTACAGAACGTGTGCTGCGGATGAAGAACGAGGCGCCGGCGGAGTTGTCCGTCACGCTGGATTACCGTACGACCGAAGGCGGGCAGGTCGCATGGCGTAAAGCCAGATTTGATATTCGTCCTAACGCCTCTGTCGAGCCACGCGACCATCTAGGGATGCGGATCCGGGCTTCGCGCATCAGGTTTTCTGCGAGAAGTGAAAATCGCCGGTACGAAACGCACCAGGACAGCGACCTGTGGCTGGTGGAAGAAGCCAACGGACGCCGCGCTTATCAAGCGGACGAAATCGGAGAGTTCGAATACCTCTTTCTGGCAAGAACCGGCGGAAATACTGCAACGGTTACGGCGGACAACGTGGACGTGAAGAGTGGGTCGAAGACGGTAGGCAGCGTCAGCCGGGGCGACAAGTTCGACGTGCTTGAACAACGCGGCGACTGGACACGCATTGCGTTAAATTCTGGTGGAAAGACCACCATGGGATGGGTGCACCAGCGGAACCTGAAGCTCAGTCGCCCAGAAATCGCGTCCACACCAGCTAGCTCGCGACCACGGTTCCGCGCGACAAGCAGCAACGCCGATCTGAAAGTTGGACAATCGACAATCGCGCGGATTCCGCCCGGACAGGAGTACGATGTGCTTGAAGAAAAAGATGGCTGGGTGCGTATTCAAGTCAAGCTGTCGGGGCAGGTAAGGCACGGTTGGGTCCGTACGATTCATGGCGTTGTGTCGCCTACCAAGTAGTCAGCCGAAGTAGGGATTGTTATGAACATCTGGTCGCACACGACGTCCGTGGTTGTTGCCACCATCGCCCTTTCGTGCCTTTCCGCAATGGGAGCAGAGATCGGTGACTATGCAGAAGTGACTGCTGATCAAGCGGAAATCAAAAGCGGAAAGAAAGTCTTGATGACGGCCCGGAAGGGTGACAAGTTTGAAATCGTAGATATTCAGCCACCGTTTTATGGTGTCAGGCTACCCGCCTCCAGCGATGCAAAGATTGGCTATCTCTGGAACCAGCAGGCCAAAGCCGTGCCCGCGCCACTTGCTCCGCTTTACCAGCCGCCGGCGCCGGAAAAGTACATACTCGTTCAAAAAGACAAGACACCCCTAAAGGTCGGCGGCAAAACGAATGCCACCGTCGCCAAGGGACGGACGCTGCTGGTGGAACGTGAACAACCCGGCTGGCTCTGGGTGAAAACCTCGACAGCTCCAGATGCGCCGGCAGGTTGGGTGCAGGACGCAAGTGTTAAACGGATCGATCATCATGGACCCTCGCTGAACGGCTACTGGCCGCGTACGATTCAATCTACAAGAGTATCGTGGCGCGAGGGTTTGTTCGTCGTGTCGAGCGATCTGCCAGTTCCTGCGGGAAATGGACTCACCTGCTTGAGTGATCCCGCCGGCGACTCCAAGGTGACATTCTCCAACGGTTCCGTGGAGGTCGGGCTAAGGGGCAGCGACGCTATAACTCCCGGCACACGAAGCCTGTGGGTAGGGGAGGAAAATGGCAATGCACACCGCCTGGATCTTCCGGCGCCGCAAATTTCAGATTCGATCTTGTTAAGCCGCTACGACTCGACCCCCGATGCGCAGTTTGTCTCGGTGGAAGTTAAGACACCGGCGCCGGGGATGTGGCTGGAGGGGTGCCAGATCATTCCGGGACGGCAGCGTCCAAGGCTGGAGCCGCTCGACACCGGCAGTGACGCTGACCTGGCATTTGCGGATATGTATTCTTTCAAAGGCAAGACGTACGTCCGGCTTCGCGTCCGGGACCTGTCAGATGATGTTACGCGATGGTTATACATCCGCCTCCATGCACCGTGGGGAGACCGCTCAGACACGATTGCCATCAAACGCGAAGGCGACAAGATTGCTGCCAGCGGATCTCTTTTCCCCTATGACCAGAACCGCGGACCTGTTGATGCGGCTGCCACCGTCCCCGACGTAGAACTGATGCCGGTCGAACTTGCCAGCGAGGTTCTGCAGTCCCGCGGGTTCAAGGTTGAATTTGTATCTTCTGATAATCTGCAACGCATTGCATCGCCCGGTTCACGCAGCATCGTCAGCCGTCAGGGAACGCCTTCGGGCGAGTCGATGCTCATAGGCGAAACCATCCTGTTGGCGCTTGGCGATCGTCCCGTGCCTGAATCCACCGCCAGAGTTGTAGAAGGCATGGTGGACGTAGGAGGCGCCTTTTCACTAGCGTCGCTAGAGCCGATCAGCGTATCCAAGGCCGGGGGCGAAGAGGGAGGGCTGCAGTGGGTGACATCACTCCCCGGTGCAACGGGCACGCTGCCAGTTCAACAGGATGCGGGCGTATCGCTCGACCCGGTTAGACCTAAGTCGAACACCGCACAAGCGGCGTTCTTAAAACTTCTGATCGCATCAACGTTGACAAGTCCTGCGATGCCAGGGGCAATTGGAGAGGCGTTCCGTAAGCTGATATCCGCCGACGAACAGTTTCAAAAGCAGATCAAGGAACGCCAGCAGCTTGATATAGGTGAAGCTACAGAGATCGTGCTGGGTGCGCTGAAGATTGAACTTGCAGAAGAAGGGCGTACGGCGCTGAAGGACGCCTGGTCAAGTTTTAGCCGATACCGCGAAACGGTCGCCAGCTACGACCTTCAAAATAATGGACTGGTCGCCGAAGATGTTGGCATCTGGCTGGTTGAATGGCTCTTTGAAAATGGCCATTTCAATCCGGCGGATTCGTATGTGCCTGCCGCAGATTCTCAGGGAAATCCGGTGGCAATTCTGTTTCAACCAGGTGAAGCTCCCGCCTGGAGTCCAGATGTCCAACCGCCGGTCGTACAGCCAGGGTACGTCAGCGCTTCCGCCCTGAGTATTCTGTCCGCTCTGAAGTCTTTGCGAAAACATGCGCCAGAGACGGTTTTGCCACCCAAGACGGATGAAACGCGGCCTGAGGAACAGCCCCCGCAAGGTGATCCTCTGAAATCCTCTGCGGATGGTCCAACCTTCGTTCGTATTCCCAACGCGATCCGCGATACCGTTGCCACGGCCGACGGTAAATTGCAGGAACGGGGACTACGTATCGCAAATCCGGGCCAACTACTTGAAAGCGACCGCGTCACAGGGTCTACGCCTGATCCGTCTCTCTGGGTCCGTTCGGGCGGCGCCATTCAGCTTGCGGCGCAGCGGCGGGTCCCGGACGTCACCGGTTTCCGCCCCGATGGTGTGGAGCAAAAGCTGCGGCAATGGAAATTCAAATCACGCAACGAGGGTGACGCCCTTCCAACCGATGTCGCCGTCCGTCAGAAACCAGAAGCGGGTGAGTATGCTTCGATCAACGACGAGGTGACGGTTGGCTATCAGGTCCTGACGCCCGACGTGACTGGCAAGCTGGTCAGCGAGGGGCTGCCGTACCTGACGAAACACGACTTGAAGTACCGCACGCAGACCAAAATGTTCCAGCAGGATAAAATCGTTGAGCAGAGACCGCTGCCAGGCGTGCTGGTGGAACACGGTGACTCCGTGGATCTGGTTGTTCATACACGGGTGCCCTCGGTTGTGGGGCGTCAACTTTCATCCGCTGGTCGCACGCTTCGAAACTTCGACCTTGTGGCGGATATTCCCAATCGGCTGGCGCGTGATGAAGATACCGTCACTGGGCAAAATCCAACGGCTGGCAACTACCGGCCGCACGGAAGCACCGTCAGACTTTCGCCTGTTGTGACCACCGTGCCGCGTGTAACGGGCTACAAACTTGCCGACGCTGAGACGATTCTTTCCAGGCAGAACGATATCAACGTCAGAACCATCGGCAATCTGATTGCCCGCGACAGGATCACAGGGCAATCACCTTCAGCCGGTACGCAAATTGAACGTGGCAGCACCGTCACCGTTGATGCCCGTGTGCGGGTGCCGGATGTACGTCGCAATAATATTGCGGCAGCTGCGCGGACGATCCGCGGCGCCGGGGGCGAATTATCAGCGTTTGTCCGCGGCTTCAGTCAGAATACGGATATTGTCTATTCGCAAGATCCCGGCCCTGGAACGCTTGTTGCACCTCGCAGCAATGTGTCATTAGTTCCAGGTGTATTCATTCCTTCAGTGACCGGAGTTTCAGTAGCCGAGGCGCGTCGCCGTCTGGCCAATGTCAATGTTAATAGTCGTGTTACATCAAGTGGCACGAAAGAAACCACGGATAGACGCCAAGTGGGACAGACGGTCGTTAACAACCAGAGTCTGCGGGGGCTGTATCGTCGCAGCAATGTGAATCAGGTAAGTCTCGCGGTTACGCAGTACGTACTCGCCGAACGCACGGTGCCCAATGTCCGTGGCATGGCGGCTCTCGCGGCGATTGGCGCCATTTCAAGAGCTGAACTGCAGACTGGCACGGTGCATGTAAAACTGCCAAGACTTCCGGCACGGCGTATGAGTGTCGGCGAATTCCGGGGATTCCTGTTAGGCCAAGCTATCGCAGCGATTATCGGCGGCGGCGATGGTGAGCAGCCCCGGATAAAGTCGGCGATTGCATCTGGCACCCAGCCTGCCGCGGGCACACGCGTGATGAAAGGCAGCCGGGTGGATCTTTATGTGGACGTTACTCTGACTTACGATCAGTCGTTGGCCAGGTAAAGCGATAAACCTCGAGGCGAACGTGATTCATTGCTTTGTATTACTTACCGTTTTGTCCGTCGGCCAATCTGCTGCCGTAAAGGCGCCGGCATTACGCGGCCAGCCGGTGACCCGTGCGCGGCAACTTGCGAACCTGCGAGGATTGAAACTGGCAGAGGGCGTCTATTTCATTTCGCCTGTGAACTGGCGGGCTGATATTGATACGCAAAATGTGTATCTGCAGTCCCCACGCCAGAACGTCATTGTCAAAGAAGGGAGCGAAATCGCGGCATGGCGATTTAAGAAGGCTGAAGACAAGCAGCCCGTAATTCGAATGCCTGATTATACGGGGCAAACATGGCAGTCCGTCACTAAGGCGATCGGTCAGTCGCAACTAAAGCTCATGAATGACCGCGAATCTACGCCAGACGCCGCCATTGTCACTGGGCAGTTCCCCCGGCCCGGCGCCACCGTCTATGCCGGCAATTCCGTCTTCCTGCAAACGAAGTCCTCGAAGTAATTTCTTTCCGCTGGGCCCACCCGGGACAAGCGGGCTAAGCCGGTTGAGCGTCGAGCCAACTCATCGAGTTCTAATACGCGGCTGACAAAGCCAGAATAAGCCTGGCCGGATCAGGAATTCCGCAAATGTCGCCGTGATGAGGCCGCCCAGAATAACTGTCGCCACGGGGAATAAAATCTCTTTGCCTGGCAGGTGACCGCCAATGACCAGCGGGACCAGGCCGAGGCCCGTTGTTAGTGCGGTCATCAAAACAGGAGCCAACCGGTCGAGGCTTCCTCCCACGATGGTTTCTTCGGTTAGTTCTCCATCTTCCATCTTTTCCAGGTAGGTGGATATCAGAAGCAGGCCATTTCTGGCCGCAATGCCGCCCAGAGAAATGAAGCCTACCATGGCCGCGACAGAGAACGTCTGCCCGGTGAGCTTGAGCGCGATGATCCCGCCGACAAATGCTGCGGGAACAGCAATCAGCAGCTGGAAGACGACATTGAAGGAATTGTAAGTGGAATAGAGGATGGCAACGACCGCGAGCAAGGCGATGCCGCTAAGCCACAGCATCCGGCTATTGGCATTCTGCTGTGCTTCGAATTGTCCGGCGTAAGTGATGTAATAGCCTTCCGGAAGTTCAACGTTGCTGCTGACACGGGTTTTTATTTCATCAACCGCGCTGCCTACGTCACGGCCCATCGTATTGACCCGGATAACGATACGTCTCCGCCCGTCTTCACGGTTGATGGTGTTAGGGCCGCTCGCCTGATAGACCTTTGCAACGGCGCTCAAGGGAATCACTTTGCCGTTGGGCAAATCAACGGGAAGCCGGTGTAGATTGTCGAGGTCGCGGCGCTGAGACTCATCGAACCGAACTAAAATATCAAATGATCGTTGCCCATCGATCATCTGCGTAACCTCTGCGCCGTGTATCGCCGTCTCAATGAAGTGATTCACAAATTGACTGCTCACCCCGTAATGCGCGAGCATGTCGTGCTTCAGCTCCACCCGGAACTGTGGAACGGGTTGCTGCTGCTCCACGACTGGCGGGGCAATGCCGTCGATTGTTTCGATAGCCTCCTTGATATGTTCGGCCTGCTCTCGCAAAACCTTCAGGTCGTCGCCGTAAAGCTTAATGGCGATCTGCGCCGTCACGCCTGACAACATGTGGCTGATCAAGTGTGCGATCGGTTGTTCGACCTCGGGCTCGACACCGGGCACGTGCTCCATCGCTTCGTGAAGTTTTTCAATCACCTCTTCGCGGGACAACCCGCTTTCGGGATTCAACGTGATGACATACTCGGAGATATTTACTCCCATCACATGTTCATCCTGTTCGGCCCGCCCGGTCCGGCAGGTGAACCACAGCAGCGGCCCCTCCGGGTTCTCCTCCGAGGCAACAAGTTTCTTCAGATTGCGATCCGCCATCTGACTAAGCTCGCGGCTTACTTTTAATGA
This sequence comes from Pirellulaceae bacterium, assembly GCA_965233625.1. Lineage (GTDB taxonomy): Bacteria > Planctomycetota > Planctomycetia > Pirellulales > Pirellulaceae. The sequence continues at coordinate 2,042,065 of OZ247499.1, read as the reverse complement.
AGTGCCCGGCGGCGCAAACAGGTTCACCTGCGCCGCACCTTCGTCGAAGGGGGGCAGGAAATCGCGGCCCATGGTGTAGGCTAACAATCCGCCGGTAACGCAGCCCACGCCGAGGACGGTTAACGAACAGGCCAGACCAACAGGGTTCATACTGAATCGGATGGCCGGGCGAAAAGCGGATTTCAGCATTCGAAGGACGATTCCGTCCTCTTTCCGGCTGGTCACCCGCGCGTTGGGCAGCAGGAAATACGCCAATACGGGCGTTACTGTCATCGATACAAGCGTCGAGGCACAGATCGAAACAATGTATGCAATGCCTAGGGGCGTAAACAGACGACCTTCCATGCCCGTCAAGGCAAATAGTGGCGCGAATACGATTACCACAAGAACCGTGCTGATGATAATTGCATTTCGAACTTCGACGCTTGCCTCGAAGATTACTTTGATTACGGGCAACGGATTCTCTGACTGGGCATTTTGCTTCAACCGGCGGAAGATATTTTCAACATCAACGATGGCGTCATCCACCAGTTCGCCAAGCGCGACTGCCAGCCCGCCCAGCGTCATGACATTGATAGAAAGTCCCAGAAAGTGAAAGACAAGTGCGGTTACCAGCACCGATAGTGGGATGGCTGTCAGAGTGATAAACGTCGTGCGGAAGTTGAACAGAAAAAGAAACAGTACGATCACGACCAGAATTGCCCCGTCACGCAGCGCTTCGATCACGTTCTGAACGCTGTGATCAATAAACTCACGCTGTTCATACGTCGTCTGAAGCCGCACATCCGCCGGAAGCGAAGGCTTCAGTTCAATAAGAGCAGCGCGTATATCTTCAGTGACCAGCCGCGTGTCGGCGCCAGGTTGCTTCTGAATGGTCAGCACCACAGCGGGCCGGCCATTCACGGATGAGTCGCCTCGTTTTGTCTGCGCCGCCTCGCTGACGGTCGCGACATTTTTCAGCAGCAGCGGCCGCTCGCCATCATCGCGGATGACGGTTCTGCGGATATCTTCTTCTGACTGGAAACGTCCAATGCCTCGAATGAGGAATTGTTTCCCATCACGATCCATGAAGCCGCCGCTGACGTTTTCGTTGCTCTCCTTCAAGGCGTGCTCAACCTCGGCGAGGCTTACGTCAAATTGATGCAACAGGTGCCTGTCTACCTGCACATGGTATTGCTTCCGGTCACCGCCCATCGTGATGACCTGCGAGACGCCCCTGATTTTCCGCAGTCGCTTCCTCACCACCCAGTCAGCCATCGTTCTCAGCTGCATCGGGGTTGTCTTTCCGTCATCGCTCCACATCCCCACCATCACAATCTGGCCCAGCAGCGACGACCGTGGTCCCATCTGCGGCGTAACATCCGGGGGAAGCTGGTCCGTGACAAGCGACATCCGTTCCTGCGTAATCTGCCGCGCCGTTTGCAGATCGGTTCCCCAGTCAAATTCCACATTAATGACAGAGAGGCCGATGTCGGACGAACTCCGCACCGCAATTACACCGGCAGCGCCGTTGACCGTCGCTTCCAGCGGAATCGTAACCCGCTGCTCCACATCCTCCGGAGAAAACCCTTCACATTCGGTGACAATGACGACCCGCGGTCGCGTGAGTTCGGGCAGAACGTCGATGGGAAGTGACGTTGTAACCAGGCTTCCAAAAACCATCACGGCAATTGCGCAGCAAATCACAATCAGCCGGTTTTCCAGAGCGAGTTTGACGGTAAAGTTAAACACGGTTTCTATCTCCATCTTTCAGCGAATTGAACAACACGGACGACCGGCGATGTTAGTGGTCGTGACCGTGGTGTTTGTCTCCGCTGCTCGATTTCATCTGCATCGCAAGATAGAGTTTGTAAGCGTTGTTCAATGCAACCTGGTCTTTGTCGTGAAGCCCCCCGCCCCGGGCAATGACGGCTGTCTTATCATCGCGATGGAGCAGACGCACTGGAACGGGCGCTAATTCGATGAATGTATCTTCTTTGTGTTCCGGCTCTTCATGTCCGGCGTGGTCGTGCGAATGCGCGTGGTCGTGTCCGTCGCCGGTCGTTTTTGCATCCTCGTGGTGGTGTTCAACGAAGACGAAGGCGTCTGGTCCGTCTATGACCACTGCATCCACCGGAAGCGTCAGCTGGTCTTTCCACCGCTCGACCGGAAGCCGCAAGTGTAGTCGCTGCCCTGGGCGGAATTGCCATTGTTCAAACCGCCGGCCTCCGTCCGTTAGGGACCGTGTCGTCTTGTTGGGCAGATCGATAAAAAAGCGGACCATCTGTGTGGCTTCGTCAACGTGGTTGTCGACACGCAACAGCTCAAGAGATAGTTCGTGGTCCGGAGCACCGGGTTCAGGTTCGTGTTCAAGTTCTATGGAGATTTTCCACTGTTCGTTTGCGATCCGTTGCAGGATTGGTAAGTCCGTGCCAAACGCTAAGCCCTCGATGTATAGGCGCCTATGAAAGGCGATGGAGCAAAGTGACTCGCCACGCGTTACCGCCTTGCCCGGATGCACATGTATGTTCTCGATGGAATAACCCGTGGCTCCCCGGTCCGCGGTGATGTCTTCCGCAATGAAACCTGGCGTTTCGACGGTGATGGTCGACGAGAGTTCCTTATTGCGGATCAACTTCTGCAGATGCGATTCAGGCAGGCCTCTTGCTCTCAATTCCTGCAGCAACGTCGCCTGACTTGCAGCGAGCTGCGTTGCTTTGTATTCCAGGTCGCGTTTTTTGGTTCCCGTTACCGCCCCAGACCTGATCAGCGGTGCAAGCCGCTCGATTTCCTGGTTGGTAACCGCCTCCTGGGTCAGCATGTCGAGATATTTTGTCTGAGCTGCCAGGATAGATTCGTCGGTCACCCGTATGGTGAAGAGTGTTTTCTGCGAAGGAATCGATTCACCAGGAACAATATTTAACGACTCGATCACACCCGTGACCGGCGCAGAAACGGCTAAATCGCTCCGCCCGGGAATTTCAACCACTTTGCCAGGCGTAAGTGTAGACTTCCAGTAGTCTCCACGGGTGGGTGGGCCTATTCTCAGGCCTAAATTCTCAAACGCTTCGCGACTCAATGCGACGTGCGGTTCTTCGGCTCCGTCTGCATGGCTATCTGGATCTTCATGACCACTGTCACCGCTAACATTTGAAGAGAACAGGGGTTGAAACAAGAGCCCTGTTCCTACACCCCCGGCAAACAGCAACGTGAGAAGAATAGCAGCGATAATCGCGCGCACACCTGCACGCAACAGGACGGAACGTCTCATGGTGAAATCCCAAGCAAAGAAATGAACCTGGCCGGACACGGTTCAGCGCAGCGGGCCAATCATCTGGAACTGCGGTGCTTGAGATATCTTTATAGCCGGAAATTCTGCAACGCCGGCCTGAGAGGCGCCGCCGGAGAGGCTGCCCGGTCTACTCTCACATTGATTTGTGCAGTATGGCGACCGCAGTTGACCGGCAGCCCGCATCCAATGAGGTTTAACGAGTGTTCGTGCGGTGAATCAAAATTCAGTACACGCGCGTTGTCGACAAAACCCGCTGCACGCTCGCCGGTGCAGTCGTGGTGGCCATGCGAATGCGGCTCCGCCGCGATCTGGGCATCCAACGACAACACGGGCGTGCTGTGGGAATGCTCATCGTGGTCCAGGTGCAGAAATTCAATCCACGCGTTATGCTCCAGGCAACCGCAGGGACATGCTCCCAACTGATACACCATTGTTGCGAGCAGCAGGAATGCTGCACAACGGTGAAGTAGATTCAGTTTTTTTAAGGGCGGAAACATGAAAGTTGACTCGTGCGAGGAAACACTCCCAATTATTCTTACCTGTACGCACGCCAGCGTCCAGTCTGATCTTTAGCTACCTTTGGTGACAGACTTTGTCATTACCGGGTCACTGGCCGCTGAGCGCCTGACCACGCAAGCCGTCGTCACCTTCAAAGACAACCTCGGAGCCGAGTGCATTTGTCAACAATTTGCCTTGGATTTCCGCGTGTGCCTGTGACAGTTCGCCTTTGGCGATAAGTCTGCTCTGCTGAAGCTGAAAGACGGTTTGCCGGGCAGTCAAAACACGCAGGAAGCTAATCTCACCAGCGATGTAAGCTTTCTCCACCAGTTCCAGCGACTCCTGAGCGCGAGGCAACATTGTCTCCTCGTATTTCGCCACGGCAACGGCTGCCGCTTGCAGACGCTGTTGCACGCCGGCTAGATCGCGGCGCAACCGCAGGGACAACCGTTGAAAATTCTGGCTTGCGGCAACGTACTCCGCTTGTGCGGCGGAAATATTTCCCTGATTGCGGTTTCTGTAGGGAACCGGAAACGCCAGTTGCACGTTTGCGAATGTATTGTTATTCGAATCGTCATATCCCACACCCACCTGCGCATTGAGATTAGGGATGGCCTGGTTTCGCTGACGTTGCAGATTCGTTCTTGCCCGGTCGACACGCACGCGGGCTGCGTTCAAGAGCGGATTGTCGCTCGCGACCTGTTCAAACAGCGACTCAGCACTGGAAGCGTCCGCCGCTGCAAATTCACCATAAAGCGTGGCAACCGCAAGTGACGGTTGCCCGATCGTAGCTGCCAGCTCTTGCCAGGCTGCCTGCCACTTCAATTCGGATTGCCGGATCGAGAGGTCGATCTGGTCAACGAGAAGTTGCGACTGCAACACATCTGGCCGCGTGCCCTCGGCAGCTTCCAGACGGGTCTTTGCAACCTTTACCGCTTCGACCGCATCGTTACGAAATGCGCGTGCCTGCTTCAATTGTTCCTGGGCGGCCAGAGCACGGTAGAAACGGATACGAACATCGGTTTCGACCCGGCGGCGTTGCGACTCAGCGTCCCATCTCAGGCGATTGATATCGTGCAGCGTCACGCAGCGATTCCACTGCAGTTTGTCGCCACGGACAATAGTCTGCGAAGCGAACACACCATGCTGCCCCCCCGCGCCGCCGTTGCCTATTTCCTGCCCGAAATAACCGACGGTCGGGTTGGGCTTCAATCCGGCCTGGTGGTGCACGCCCGTCGCCTGGGCGACTGCCGCCTCTGCCTGTTCCACCGCGGGGTTCGCCACGAGCGCCATGCCAATCAGTGTTTCAAGATCATAGTTGGGCTCGCTGGACCCGTTCCGGGGCGCCGGCATTTCCTGGATGGGTCGCGGCTCTGCAACTTCGACTTCTGCGTCGATAATTTCAACTTGCGGCGGTTGGATGGAAGCGGGGTGAGTTTCTTCGAACGCAACTGGTTGAACGGAACGCGGTTCTCCGACGCTGGCGTCGCCAGCACGCGCGGACGGCATTCTTGGGATACCTCGAACCATCCGCACCCCAGGTGATCCAGCATCAGATTGCACGACGTTTGTGCTTGGGGCAGCTGGTGGAACGGCAATTCTCCGCGGAGCCACACAACCCTGTATCAAGAGAAACAGAGGTAGTGTGGCAATCGCCATTACAAAACGGACGAACGGAGTATATGTCATTAGTCGTGGCTCTGGATTAACCGGGAACACCGTAATAATCGATCGGTATTACCAGGCGGCCACTGCAACACAGCAGGAGAAACACCACCAATCCGCATAACCGTCATTTCTTCGCGCGGTCAGCGTAGCAGCCAGTGATTGCATTTACTGACGGGTGAGAATCACCTGGTGCGGCCCTTGCGTTTTGCCGTCGAAGACAACATCGACCTGCAATTTCATCTTGCCGGCGCCAAGCTTCAGCATCGTCGTGTGGCCGCGTTGCTGACCGGCTTCGATATCAACCACGGCCTCCGCGCCGCCACAGGTGATGGTGGCTTTACCAGCGGGCGGCTTGCCGGCGAAGATGATTTCGACCTTGTACGTCTGCGGCTGCTTCGCCTCCAGCAACCAGAAGCCGTTTGAATTGGCGGCCCAGTTACGGCCCGTTGCGTGGCGCCAGTCCTGGCGGGTCAGCACGGTTTCGGGTTCGTGATCCGTGCCGATGACAATGCGTGGCGGTGCGTAGTTATCGGTGCGGGTGGAACTGACATCGGCAAACCACTTTTCGTAATCCGACTTCAGACGTTTGAACACCGCCGGATATTTCGCGGCCACATTGTTCTGCTGCTTAGGATCCTGGCTTAAGTCGTACAATTGCAGTTGCGGCTTGCCCGTGAAGCTTTCTTTGCCAAAACCGCTGGGGTGCACCAGCTTCCACGGATGTTCATGCAGGGCGAAATGGTGGAACTGCTGAGGTACATCGCCGCGATGGGTCTGGAAGACAAACTGCCGGGTGGGCCAGTCTTTGGCTGTGCCCGTCAGCAACGGGAGGAAACTGCGGCCATCTATCGTGCGATCTTCGGGCAGGGCCACGCCACAGGCAGCGGCGATGGTGGGCGTTACATCGATATGGGCGCACATCTCATCGGCCTTCAAACCGCCGCGGACCTTTGCAGGCCAGTGAAAGATCAGCGGAGAGCGGATGCCGCCATCGTCAACGTGCGTTTTCATCCCGCGCATATTGCCGACATACCGCGGCGAGTTCGGACCATTATCGTTCAGATAAATCACAATCGTGTCTTGCGTAACCCCCAACGCATCCAGCTTCTTAAACAGCTTGCCAATGTTCTGATCGATATTCGTGATCATCGCCGCAATGCGGGCCAGCTTATCGAACTCCTGCTTCTTACGGGCAGGCTTGAAGTTGTTGACCAGAATGGGCGTGAAGTCCGCCTTGAGATATTCCTGATAGAGTTCCACTGGCACGTCGTGAAACGGCCCGTGCGGTGCATTGGTGGCGATGTACGTGAAGAAGTTTTTCTTCTGCTTGACGCTGCGTTCCATAAACGCCAGCGCCGCATCGAAGTAGATGTCGGTGCAATAACCTTTCATAGGCGTGCGCACGCCGTTCTTGAACAGCACCGGGTCCGTGTACTTCCCCTCGGCGCCGATCGGGTCGGAAGGTTGCCCGATGCCGCCGCCGCGATGCACCAGACTTTCTTCAAAGCCCTGATCCATCGCCCGCAACGGGTAGTTATCACCAAGGTGCCACTTGCCATAAATGCCCGTCTTGTAACCTGCGTCACGCAGCATTTCCGCCAGCGTGCGTTCCTCCGTATCCATCATCGCGCGTCCGACAAACGTATCGATACACCGCGTGCGGTAGTTGTACCGGCCGGTCATCAAGCTGGCCCGCGTCGGTGCACAGACAGGACTCACGTAGAACCGCGTCAGCAGTCCGCTGCGTTTCTGCATGGCATCAAGCTGCGGCGTGCGGATCACCGGGTTGCCTGCAAAGCCATAATCGCCGCCGCCCTGGTCATCGCTCATAATCAGCACCACATTGGGCCGCGAAACTGTGTCGCTGGCAACAGCCAGTCCGGGCGCCAGGAGCGTGAAGACAAACAAGATTGCTTGAGGGGTTAATTTCATCCGTTTACTCGCAAGTTGCTTCGATGTGCAAGACACTTCAAATGATGGAAGGTGCTAGTATAATCCACGGCGTGCCGTCCGTTCGCCAATATGTCCCTCAGAAAACTCCAGGCTCTGGTTCCATGAAGCACGTGACCCTGTTTATTGCCGCAACGGTTCTCACCGCCATCGCCGCCATCAGCAGCCCCGCCACCAACGCGGAGGATGCATCTGGCAAACCAAACATCGTGCTCATCCTGGCGGACGACTTTGGCTACGGCGATGCGAAGTGCTACAACCCGCAGGCAAAATTTGAGACGCCGCATATCGACAGCCTAGCCAAAGACGGCATGCGGTTCACTCAGGCGTACGCACCGGCGGCCGTCTGCGTGCCTTCCAGATACGGGCTGTTAACCGGGCAACATCCGTTCCGCGGCGAACCCCATCGCTGGACCGTTGCGCCAACCATCGGCGACAAACAGGCGACGCTTGCCAAGATGCTGAAGAACGCGGGCTACGCCACCGCCTGTGTCGGCAAATGGCACTGCGGGTTTGAAGGTGGCACCAGCAATCAGGCCAAACCTTTAATGGGCGGCCCGATGGATCGCGGCTTCGACAGGTTCTACGGACAGCACGGTTCGCTGGATCAACCGCCGTACTTTTACATTCGCGACCGCAACGCCGTGCAGCCCGCCACGGAAGACACGCCCGGCAGCCAGGAAGAAGGCTTCCCGGTGATCTATCAAGGGCGGTTCTGGCGCAAGGGAAAGATCGCCCCGGACTTCCATCACGACGAAGTGCTGGACCGCTACGCGGCACAAGCGGAACTGGTCATCCGCAGCCACCACGCGAAGGCGGCCGCCGGCGAAACGGCCAAGCCGTTCTTCCTCTACTTCGCACTCACGGCGCCGCATGGACCCTGGCTGCCGGGCAAAGCGTTTCAGGGCAAGAGCCAGGCCGGGCCGCTGGGCGACTTTGTCATGCACGTAGATGATGTCGTCGGACGGATTCTGAAGACGCTGGACGAACTCTCCTACACAAAGAACACGCTGGTTGTCTTCAGCAGCGACAATGGACCACTGTGGTTTGAAGGCAACGTGAAAAAGTGGAAACACCATTCATCCGGCGGGTTCCGCGGCCGCAAAGGAGACATCTGGGAAGGCGGCATCCGCATGCCGTTCATCGCACGGCTTCCTGGCACGGTGCCAGCGGGCGAAACGTCGGAGCAGATGGGAGGGTTGATTGATCTGTTCGGCACTTTCGCCGAAGTTACCGGGCAGAAGCTGAAGCCTGGTGAGGCGCCAGATAGTTACAGCATGTGGACCGCCATGCAAGGCAAATCGCCGGACGACAATGCACGGAATATCATGTTGCTGCAGAGTCTCAACGGGAAGAATGTCGGCATCCGCAAAGGCGACTGGAAGCTGATTCCGTGGCTTGGCAGCGGCGGTTTCCTCACCAAGCCCGCCCGCATCAAGCCGCAGCCAGGCGGCCCCACCGGCCAGCTTTATAACCTCGCGGACGATCCCGGTGAGCAGAACAATCTGTATCAGAAGCACCCGGAAATTGTCAAAGAACTCACCGCTTTGCTCGCTCAGCAACGCGGCGCCAAGACGACGCGGCCGCAGCAATAACAGCGGTGCTGTCACCGCCGGCGCCGGCAGGAAAATCCGTCTGACGCTGGCATTGCCCAGCCGCTTGTTTTCGCGTACTCTCCCGCCCGTTAAGTACGGACGCAGCCCGTATGCCTTGATGGCAGCGGGTGTTTCATAGCAGGTGGAAGTCTGCATTTGAGGAGAGCGAAGATGACGGATGGCCGTGTAGAAGTTTCGATCGTGACGCCCATCTACAACGAGTTCGACAGCATTCCGCTGCTGTACGAACAACTCGTCAACGCCCTGAACCCGCTGGATTGTCCGTACGAAATCATCTTTGTCGATGACGGTTCAAGCGATGGCAGTCTCGACCGTCTGCGTGAACTCGCCGCCAGCGATCCGTCCGTGAAGGTCATCACTTTCCGTCGTAACTACGGGCAGACCGCCGCGATGTACGCCGGCATGCAGGCTGCTGAAGGCGACGTAACCGTTACGCTGGATAGCGATCTGCAGAACGACCCGGCCGATATCCCGATGATGCTCGACAAGATCGACGAAGGTTACGACCTTGTGCACGGCTGGCGGAAGAACCGCCAGGATACGTTCATCAACCGCAAGCTACCTTCGAAGATCGCCAACTGGGTCATCAGCCGCACGACCGGTTTTCCGATTCATGACCTGGGCTGCACCTTGAAAGCAATCCGTACCGAAGTTTCCAAAGAACTGGAGCTGTACGGAGAGATGCACCGCTTCATCCCCATTCTGGCCCATCAGCGCGGCGCGAAGTGCGCCGAAGTGGTGACCAATCATCACGCGCGTCAGTTTGGCGAAACCAGTTATGGCATCAGCCGGACGTTCCGCGTGGTGTTGGACCTGATTACGGTGAAGTACATGCTCGATTACTTCGCCAGCCCGATGAAGCTGTTCGGCTCGATCGGTCTGTGGTGCGGCGCCGCCGGCATGACGTCGATTGTGGCGACGGTTGCGATGAAGCTGTTTGCCAGTTTCGATATGACCGGCAATCCGCTTCTGCTCCTGGGCGCCTTCTGCGGCATCGCCGCAGTGCAGTTCATGAGCCTTGGGCTGCTGGGCGAAGTTAACGCGCGGATCTACTTCAGCGATCAGCACAAAACCACTTACGCGGTCCGCGAGTGGATTAACTTCGATACATCCAATCAACTGCGGACGCACCGCGCTGCATAACACCGGCAGACGCTATTCGCCGGCTGCTGCCTCTGCTTCTGCAATCCGCCGCCGGGCCATTTCCACATACTGCGGGTGGAGTTCGAAACCTACGAACTGCCGCCCGTTTTCTTTGGCGGCCAGGCATGTTGAACCGCTGCCGGTGAATGGGTCGATCACCACGCCGCCTGCGGGACTGCCCGCAAGAATGCATGGCTGAATTAACTTGGGTGGAAAAACGGCGAAATGCGCTTCGCGGCATTTGCCCAGAGGCACCGACCACACCGTCCGGCGGTTGCGGCCCTGCGGATGAAACGCCTGATCCCACCGGCCATCGTGCAGGTTGGCGTTGCCCGCGTTCTTACCTTGTTCTGGTGTGCCATTCCGCTGACCAAAGTGTTTGCGGCCGCCTTTCATGCGGCTTTTTTCACTGAACGTAACGTGCGGTTCGCGGATCGCATCCGCATCGTAGTAGTAATTCTTACTGCGTGAAAACAGAAAGATATATTCGTGATCCGTCGTCGGACGCGTCTTCACAGCCGACGGCATTGCATTCGGCTTGTGCCAGATGATGTCACTCCGCAACATCCAGCCATCGTCTTCCAGCGCTAGCGCCACTCGCCATGGCACCCCGAGCAGCCGGCCGTTACGGTAGGTATCCCCCAGGTTCAGCCACAATGTGCCGTCGTCGCGCAACAGCCTGCCGGCAGCGAGTAATGCTTCACGCAGATTCGCAATATAATCCGCCAGCTTCGTTTCGCGGCCGATTTCGCCTTCGCCCGTTTCGCTGTACTTGCGATGGCCAAAATACGGCGGACTGGTGACGATGGTGTGCGCGAAGCCGGCCGGCAGCGTTGCGGCTGTCTTGCGGACATCGCCCTCAAGAATCGTGTTCAATGGCGGCGGATCCGGCATACCGTTACCGCGGTTCATCTGTCTGCAACGCTTTCGTTTTGGACCACGCCGTGTGACGTTGCAGCAGTTCCTCGAAGAGTTCAGGCTTGTCGCCCGATAGATCTTTGCTCTCGCCCGGATCATTCTTCAAGTTGTAGAGATACGCTTTCTTACGGTCGGCGTACAGCTTCCAGTCGCCGTAACGCACAGCCCGCTGGCCGCTGTAATCCCAGAACAGATACTCATGCGGAGACGGCTCTGAGGCGGACATGATCTGTTGCGTGATATCCACGCCGTCGATCCGATGCTTTGGCTTGGGTAAATCACAAAGCGCCGCCAAAGTCGGATACCAGTCCGCAGCGGTCGCCACCTGCTCACGCACGGCGCCGGCTGGAATCTTACCGGGCCAGCGGATGATCGCTGGCACACGGATGCCGCCTTCCAGCAACTGGAACTTATGGCCACGGAACGGCCCGGCGCTGCCGCCGCCCAGATGCGCGCGTTCTTCTTCCGAATGGCCGTGGTCGGATTGCAGCACGACAATCGTGTTTTCGTCGATTGCCTTTTCCTTCAGCACTTTCATCAACTGGCCAAGCCGGTCATCGATGGTTGAAACGAAAGCCGCGTACAGGTTGCGTGGGTAAGGCAGCTTTTCGTATTTCTTCAGCCAGTGCGCATCGCCCTGATACGGATAATGCGGCATGTTAATGGCGTAATACATGAACAGGGGCTTCTTCTGCTTCGCCGCGATGTCGATGGCAGCGGTTGCTTCACGCACCATCAGATCGCCGAAGAATTTGCCCGGCTCGTGCAGTTCCTGATTGTTCCGCCAGAGATCGTGACGGTTAGGACCGCTCCAGTAAAAGAAGTGCGAATAGTTATCAATACACCCGCCCAGGTGCCCGAACCAGTAATCAAAGCCCTGCTTGTCCGGGCGGTGACTTCGCTGATAACCCAGGTGCCACTTACCAACCTGCGCCGTGTAGTACCCGTTGGCTTTAAACATCTCGGCCATCGTCACCTGCGAAAGCGGCATGCCGCCCTCACGATCCGGCCGGCTGCTGACATTATTTGGCACCCCGGCCCGGTGCGGGTTCCGCCCGGTCAGACAAGTCGCCCGCGACGCAGAGCAAACCGGCGCCCCGCAGTAGAACTGCGTAAACCGCACACCACTACGCGCCAAAGCGTCCATATTCGGCGTATGCAGATCCTTCGCCCCATAGCAGTTCATATCCACCGACCCCTGATCGTCGGTAAGGATAAAGATCACATTCGGGCGGGCGGCTTGGATTTCTGCGATTTGAAACGCTAGAAGACTTCCGGCGAAAAACCCTGTAAGCAAGATCGAGAACTTGGATCGCATTGACTGACCTTAGACGGTTTGACTGGGTGAGGGATTCAGTAGTAGCTCTGTTTCCGGGGTTCATCCACGTCCGAATAGAGTAAGCGACCCGTCCTGTTGGCACAATAATCTTCGGTGATTGAGTATTCACCTAATTCGATGGTTTCAGAAACAAGACTTCCGATGCCACTAGGGTAATACTCGAGCCAGGGTGCATCGAAATCACCGTCGCACTGACCGTATGGGATTCCATGTTGAGGGGCAGGCGAAAAATCATTGAAGGAATCAAACGGGAACGTGAAGTCTTGAACGCGTATGTAGTCTGATGTCTGCCCGATTTCAGCCATGAGATGATCACGTAGCGATTCGTGATGACGCTCTAATTCCCGCTGCGATGCTTTCTTGAGATTTGGCGGTAAAGGTGTCCGGATCACGTTCCCGGTTTGCACGCCAGTTTCGTCAAACGTGATCGTGCAAAGAAATTTTGGATCATTCACGTCGACGATCGAGAGTGCCAATTCACCGGTTGGAAGGCGACCGGGAAATAGAAAATCGCAATCTGGATCGATCAGATACGTGTCGGGAAAACCCTGTGTAAACCGAGAAATATCGCGTTTCGCAGTGCGATTGCCAAACTTCACGTATTTACTGGCATGAGGCGCCTCTCTCCCAAGGGGGTCCAGCAGCGTCAACTCGGATAAGTTTGGCCACGCTTGGGTTCCGGCCATTATTTCGATAAGGCGGCGATCGCGTAATCGTTTCTGGCGACCCAGCCAGATACACAGTACGCGAAGTTGCTGAAGATTCCTGGTTGCTGCGAAAGCCCTTGCATCTTCATCGGAGTACCAGCAAGAAAGAGAAAGCTCTGTTACTCTTTGTAACGCCTTGCATTCCGCCAGCGCGGCCCCGAACTTCTCTAGCCAGTGGATTTCAACCCGGTAAATCGTTGGCAATGCCGTCAGAATCTGGGCGCCATCTTCGAGAAAGTTGCTCGCGGAAATGTATAGTACAGCCGGAAAACCGCGGCGGAATTTGATCCTGCTACCTTTCGCCGGACCGTCCCAGTCGTCTGGGAGTCCGGTCAATTCAGATCCCTGCTGTTCGCCGATCAGTTCATTCTCTTGCTTGTGAAGATCGCGTGCTAACGGGTCTTCAAAGCGGTACCTGATGGGTTCAAGGGCTATCTGCACGCGGATAAATCTAGCGTGTTGTTCGTCGCCCTGTTCTTCCAGCCAGTCGGCGTACTGCAGCCGGACAGCGTCGTCGTAAGGTGACGCCGCGATGGCACTGATAAAATGATCTGCTGACACCAATTTTCGGTTCTCCAATCCCGTCAGATCCGTTACTTCTCGCCTTTCATCAGCATCCGGACAATATTTGTGTGGCCGGCCGATCTTGCTTTATCCCTGGCGGTGGCGCCGGTGGCGTCCTTGAGTACGGAGTTGGCTCTGCCTCGAATCAGCGTAAAGATGATTTTTTCATGCCCGCGCCAGGCGGCTTTGTGCAGCGCGGTGGCGCCTCCGGAATCGGCAGCGTTGACCTTGGCGCCCGCTTTCAGCAGCGCGGCGACCACAGCATCGTGCCCGTTCCAGGCGGCGGCGTGCAGCGGCGTGTAGGAGCCAGCGGGTGCATTGACCGGGGCGTCTGCGGCCAGCAGCGCGTCGACCGTTTCCTGATGACCTTGCCAGGCAGCAAGATCGAGCGCCGTCTGGCCGGATGTATCCTTGGCGGCGACGTCCACCTTGGCATCGATCAGCAGCTTCACCATCTCGTGCTTACCGCTCCAGGCGGCAGCATGCAGTGGCGTTTCGCCCGAGTCGTTTGTCGCACGCGGATCGGCGCCTCGTTTGATGACTGCTTGCGCTGCATCGGTCAAACCGTGCGCCGCCAACCAGTGCAACAGCGGCCCGCCATCGGGGGCCTTCATTTCGCTAACATCAACCTGCGGGATCAACACACCGGCGACTTCAAACTGATTGGTCGCCATCGCAAGATCCAGGGCCGTCTGGTCGTTGTCGTCTTTTCTGGTGGGATCAGCCTTGCGCTGCAGCAATGTCTTCACCGCGCCGGTAAGGCCGCGGCTGGCGGCGAAATGCAGCGGCAGTTGGCCGTTAGAAAGCTTGCCGTGTACGTCTTTCACTCCGCCTAGCAGCACCTCCAAAGCGGGATTTGTGTTGCCGTAGTATTGCTGTTGAACCAGGTTGTCCAGCGCCGTGCGTTTCTGTTTGTCTTTGACTAGCGGGTCGGCGCCGGCGGCAAGCAGCGTTTTGATGATCTCAACGCGGCGGTTAAATGCGGCCCAGTGCAGAGCTGTGTAACCGTAGCGGTCAGGTGCATCCAGCTTGGCTTTGTACTTGATCAGCAATTCCACCGCTTTGGCGTTGCCACGCTGCGCGGCGGTGTGCAGCGGCATGTAGCCGTTCGGCGCAGGCTTATTGGCCTGTGATGGATCCGCTTTTAACACGGCTTCCAGCTTTTTAAGATCACCCTGATTGACCGCTTGATGCACTGGTTCAGCACGAAGTAGGGCGGCAGTGCATGTGAGCAGTAGCAGCGAAGCGGCGGTTGCGGGGAGCAGGCGAGATTGCATCTGACAGTCCTTCTTGTCACAGATTAGAACGTAAGAATCCAGCAGGTAGACGAGACAACCATCAGGAAAGTTCCGTCCACCCGCATCATCTTCAGATGGAAACAGCGTTCAGAAGCCCAGGCCGGGGCCGTTTAGCTCGCCGGTTTGAACCACGCCGCTGGTGATGTTGAACATGCCTGGGAAGCGGTCTTCCCAACCGCGGTTTCCTGCCGGGCAATACTGGCGGCCGTTCGCTTCGATGGCGGCGACGGTTGGTATCCGTGCGGCCAGGCTGGCCGAGTGCAACAACGAGGCGCCGACACAGGTCAGATCCTGCACGCAAAGAAACATGTTGTATTTCTGCGCGGCCGCCCCCATCAACAATGCTTCGCTATGCCCTTTGCACGCTTTAAGTGCGACGCCGGAGTAGCCTTGTTCTCGGGCCAGCAGTAGGCTTTCAAAGTCGACCAGCGATTCGTCAATCACGACCGGTTTAATCTTTGCCGCCCGGTGCATGCGGTTTTCCGGATTCGCCCGCAGGTCGCGATGCGTAGGCTGTTCGATATACTGCACCCGCTGCAGGGCGGCCGGCGCGACCTCCTGCGTACGTGCGAGGAAGTCGAGTACATAGTCCACGCTTTCGCACTTCTCATTGAAGTCCAGCGAGTAGAACCAGGTTTCGCGGCCGCGTTGTTCCTGAGCCTCAGCCACTGCCGATTCGATCGCGGCCACGCGGCGGACATCCCATTCCAGGTCGTCGCCGTTGAGTTTGATCTTCAGATGCGTCAGCCCGTCGGCCTTCACCCAGTCCTGTAATGTTTCTGGTAGTCCGTCACCGACAGGGTCTTGCAGGTCGTCGGTAGTGAGCGGGTCGAGGGCGCCGACCAGATGATATAGCGGCATCTGCGGTTTGACGTCGCGGAGCGTGTACTGCGAAAGGTAATCGCCAGCAAAGTCGTCGTTCAGATAGCGGGAGATGTCGTTGTTTACGAATTCTTCGCCCAGCACGTTGTAGCTGCTTGCCTGGTGCACTTTGCCATAGGCATCGTGAATGGCGCCTTCGATGGGACTGATGCAGACAAGTTGCGCGAGCCGGGGAATGGCTTCGCCATATTTTTCTTCAATGGACTTTGCGTAACCGGCATGCTCGCTGGCCAGTTGATGCGTGATCTCCAGCGGATGCTCTGCGCCGTTGTATTTCCCCGCGCCGGCGACGGCCATGTGCGCAAAGTCGTGCATGGCGGCCAGCGTCTGCTCGTTATCAAGCGTCTGGCTGGGCCAGCCCCACACATTGCCAAGCGGCACATTGCAGAAGCCCTCAGCGGTTTTTCCGCTACGGGTTTCGACCTGGACCGTAATGTTCAGCAATACGACAGAAGTCACCACGCGGCCGCCGAATTTAATTGGCGTGCGATAGTCAAAGTGCTGAGTGTCGGCCGTCACACTCTTGAGAAAAATGTCAGTCGGTTTCGTCATGCTCGCAAACGCCTTGCTGGGTAACCTGGGAAATCAGATCCACAGTTTACCAGCAGAACGCGGCGTCCGCAGACCTACTTGGTGAACCGTATTTCGACCCGCTCCAGCCCGCAATTGGCCACTTCTTCTTTGGTGGGCTGGATACGCTCGATGGCGCCTGGGCCGAATTTCAGCGCACGGCGCCGGCGGTCAAATTCATAGCGGGCCACCATCTCTGGTTCGACGTTAATGCCGCGCATCGCAGGCCGCAGTTTCTGCTGTTTGTCGTCGTAGACGTAATACTTGAACTGTCCGTTCTTACTGCGGATGGTGACGCTGCGGATTTCGGATGCGTAGAAAATCTTGGCGTTCTTCGTCGTCGAAGGCGGTTCTGCCTGCAGGCACAGCATGTTGCCTGTCTCGTACTCCCAGATAACGTCGGTCACCAGATAGTCTTTGAAGAGGCGGATATCCTTGGTCAGGATCGTGGCAACGGCGTGAAAAATGTCCGGGCGGCGGGTGCTGCGGCTGTAAAGGCTTTCTTTAAATTCAAACGCAGGTATCCGTGCTTCCGCCTCAACTTCTTTCGATTCTCGCTCCAAGGTGGCCTGTGACTTTTTGAGCGTCAGTTCTTCGCGCGTGGGCTGGGCGAATACGCTGGCTGTCGCCACTAGAACGAGCGTGGTGGTAAGAAGAAAAAACCGGTATTGCATAATGCCGCCCCGCAGCGTGATGAAGATTCAACGGAAGTCGTGCAGCAGCCAGATTACCGCCGCGCCGCTTCTATTGTACACACGATTGCAGAGTGAACGCGGCGGAAAATTCCGGCCACGCCCGGAAGCTGGCGACAAAGCCTAAACGACCGCGTCTTCAAAACATCGGCGGGGATTGAGCAGGCGGATATAGTTTTCGCGTGGACGCATGATAATGTGCTGCGCGGTGATGGACTGCATCACATTTTCGCTTGAAAGGAGATACAGCAGCTTGTCGTCGCTGACTTCGTCATCCTGCCTGTGGCCGCTGAAGAAGTTATGGATCTCATCGTAGCGGGTGCAGGTTGTCTGATAGATCTCGTTACTGTCGTGTGTCGTCGTCGCATACAGTTTGCGATAGTCATTGGTCGCCACCAGGGGCGTGTCACCTGTGGCATGACGGACGGCGTGGCGTGAAGGAGAACGCTCTACGACGGCGCGTTGATCGTTCTCACTGCCTACGACGGTAATCAGCGCGGACGTAGCCAGCACCTCGTGCGTGAGCATCTCCAGCGCTTCTTCATAACCGGCCGCTTCTTCCAGCACGCGGCGGATATAAAGCATCACCGGGTAGCCGTCGGTCCGCGATTTCTCCGGGCTGATGACGGCGTTGAGCACGATTCCGAATCCCTTGGCGGACATTCCGGTTACGGCGCCGATGGAGCCAGGCCAACCTGCGTTGGCGAAGGCGGGTTCGCCGTTGCGGTGGTTGTGCAACAGATAGCTCGCGTGCGCCAACGGACGTTCGGGGAACCAGTCCATATTACGGGCGACAACCGGCCCGGCCGGTGTGGGCAAGGCGACGGTGGAACAGCCGAGCACGCCGATCGTCAGATCGTAGCTGATATTTGCGAGGAGAATATCCCGCCAGTCCAGATCGAAAGCGTCCGCCAACGCTTCTACCTCTGGTTGGAAGCGGTCATTGGTTCTCTGTTGCACCAGCGGAATCGCCATCCTCGCAATGTCCGGCACATCCTGCATGACCGCTTCAAGCAGCATGCGGCCTTTCTCAATCGCCTCTAACGGAAGACGGGCGAAACGCTCTGCGTGCGGCTTGGCGAGATTGAATTCAAGCGAAGGACTTTCCTGCCAGGGAGCCATGATTCAGCGCCTTGTATCAAAGGGTTCGATGCACCGTTTTGCAGCCTGCAACAATTATAGCGGAAGCGACAAATTGGAAACCGCAATCATGCTGCACTTAGGGTGCGCTATTTGAATATACGCTGCCAGAATCGCAGACGTTCATCGTTCTACAGACGCGACGGGGGCAGATCAGGTTCATGCCCGGTAAACCGCCGCGGTTCTCAAAATAAGCGGAGCCTGGCTTCTTAGAAACCAGGCCCCGGCGATGTGCGAACGTGTGCGTTCACACGAGATGGTGGCGGCTGCACTGAGCAACCCGCCGGTTGTGTCAGGCGACGCCACCTCGTTGGCTTCTACAGAAATAATTCAATTGACCACCTCCTTTCCACGGAATTCCCCACTTCGACCGCGTGCCAAAGATGCGGCCTCTTCGTGGCTTGACAGTCCCTCGCGTCGCGTAAACGCGAGCCAGCACTTCCTATTGTCACTTCTAAAGATTCCCGCCACAACACCACAAAGGTGAAATAGCAGAAAGTCCTGCTTCCGGGCTATTATTCGGCTTTGGGCGCCGGGCGGTCAAGCTTTTGCCCGCTGCTTAATCCTGGCGGCTGCCCATCGTCAGCAGAATATTTGCGAATTGCTGCTGGTCTCCGGTTTGAATTGTCAGCACATGGTCCGGGGTCGAAACCGCGTCGTAGAACGCCCACTTCTCGACCGGCTCTAGCTCCAGCGCAACACTAGCGGCAGACAGACTTTCCCGGTACTGGTTCCACACGGGCGGATCAGCCGATAGGGCGTATTTGCCTTCCGTCTGATACATCATGGTCTGCACAGCGTCTAGCGGCATCACGTTCAGCAATGCCTGCAACACCTGATTGCAGGTGACAAGACCTGGCATCAGGTTGAGGTGGACAATTTTTGCATCAGGCCCACGGCGGGTCGACGCCGGGTAATTTCCGTCAGCAATCAGCACCTTTGCGTGGTGCCCCGCCGCGCCTAGCACGGCGAGAATTTCTGGATGTATCAACTGCTGCCGGAGCATTGAGGAAATCCGTTATTACCGGGCGCTGATTTATTTCCGGTGCTGACCTGGAACCGGATTCCTACGCCGCTTTGGCTTCGCGTCCGGCAAAGAAATCTTCCATGCACTCCACGACGCGGTCCTGCTGCGCGATGGACAGTTCCGGGAATACCGGCAGGCTGAGCACTTCGCTCGCAAGTGTGTCCGTCACCGGCAGGCTGCCTTTCTCATAGCCGAGTGATTTGAAACACTCCTGCTGATGCAGCGGCACGGGATAATAGATCTCGGCGCCCACGCTGCTTGCCGCCATGTGCTGGCGGAGCGCGTCGCGACGGCCGTCAGGCACGCGGATGGTGTACTGATTCCACACATGGTGGTAGCCCGCTTCTTCGCGTGGCAGTTGCAGTTGCCCAGCCAGACCGCTGTCAGTCAGCAACTGCGTGTAACGAGCGGCGTGCTCGCGGCGTTTTTCGGTCCAGGCGGGCAGGTGCTTCAGCTTCACGTTCAACGCCGCAGCCTGAATGGAATCCAGGCGGCTGTTAATGCCCACTTCGCGATGGTAGTAGCGTGGCTCCATGCCGTGCGCTGCCAGACGACGCAGCGAAGCTGCCAGTTCATCACACTGTGTGGTCAGCATGCCGCCATCGCCAAAACCGCCCAGATTTTTGGTCGGATAGAAGCTAAAGCAGCCAACGTCGCCAATCGAGCCCGCCATCGCGTTGTGATAACCGGCGCCGATTGCCTGGGCGGCGTCTTCGACAATGAACAGATCGCGGCGGCCCGCCAGTTCCATCAACGGCTGCATATCCGCACACTGGCCGAACAGATGCACGGGAATGATCGCCTTGGTGGCAGGGGTAATCGCGTCTTCCACCTGGTTCATGTCCAGGTTGAAGGTCTGCGGATCAACGTCCACAAACACGGGCGTGGCGCCCAGCCGCCAGACTGCACTGGCCGTGGCAAAAAAGGTGAAGCTGGGCGTGATGACTTCGTCGCCGGACTGGATTCCTTTGGCCATCAGCGCCAGCAGCAGAGCGTCGCTTCCCGAGGCACAGCCGATGGCATGCTTCGCGTTGCAGAGTTCAGCGACGGAAGCTTCAAGCTGTTTGACATCGGGACCGAACAGAAAGCGTCCGGAATCGCAGACTGCGGTGATCGCCGCCAGGATTTCGTCCCGCAAAGGACGGTTGCCAGCATTAACGTCAAGCAGCGGTACAGGAATGGGCGTCGGTGTGGGCATGTCGTTTTCCACAGCCTCCATGCGGTGGTTACAGCGAGCGGTGCAAACACGCCCGCGGAAAAGATCGTGCTGCAACCATAGAGTCAGGGCGAACGCACGGTCAAGACTAATTCAGCCAGTTTCCGGCGCTCATCGCCGGACGCAGATGACGCAGCGGACAACGGCGGGCCTATTTATCGTCACTGAGCGGCTCGCGTGCTTTTTCCAGCAGTGTGATCAACTGCTGAAGCTCGTCTTCTGACAGATGCCCGATCAGTTTTTTGTGGAGATCCATAACCGGCTCATCCAGTTCCAGCAGAATCTCGAGTGCTTTGGGCGTGATTTCGATGTTATAGACGCGGCCGTCCCGCGCATCGCGTGTACGCGTGACAAACTCATTGGCGACAAGGCGGTCAATCAGACCAGTAATTGCAGGCACCACCTGAATGAGCCGGTCTGCAATTTCCAGGCATCGCATCGGCCTGGCTTCGCCCCGCAGAATCCGTAGGACATTGTACTGAGAATTGGTCAGTTTATATTTGCGGAAGAGCCTGCCAAAACGATTCATATACTGATCGTTGACCCGCAGAATATTGAGAATCGCCTCTTGTTCCAGCCGCTCAAAGGGCTTCTTCTTACGCAATTCTTCCTGAAGTTTGCTTCGCCTCATGCAGGTTTTTCCTATCTACGCCCCACAAATCATCACCTGTATGCTCTACCCACGGGCGCCAGGTGTCAACATGCAATGGTCTTAGTGCAACTTGCAGTTTCTATAACTTCGGTCTTTTGAAACCTGGCGCCGAACGGGCGCCAGCGGATAAGTCAGCGCGGTATTATGCACCATATCGCCCGCTGCTAACACAACAAATTACCTGCGCAGATTGCCGCCCTACATAAATCAATTCAATGAATCTCCAGCCCAACGAATCAGAAAACGCAGAACCAGAGCCGCAGAGTTTGCGGTTGGATCAATTCCTGAAAATGAATTTCGTCACCGAAACGGGCGGCCAGGCAAAACTACTGATCCAGAGCGGAGAAGTTCTGGTCAATGAAGAAGTAGAAACCCGCCGTCGCCGCAAACTCATCGCTGGCGATGTCGTCCAGGCCAACGGCGAAACGATGGTTGTGCCCGCGCCTGGCGAGGAAGGCTGGCTGTAATGAACAACGCACGAATCCCGGTGGACCTACGCAGCGACACAGTCACCCGCCCCACGGCGGCGATGCGGACGGCCATGGCCGAAGCAGACGTCGATGACGATGTGATTGATGTAGACCCGACGGTCGCCCGGCTGCAGACTTTTACCGCGGAGTTGCTGGGCAAAGAAGCGGCGTTGTTCATGCCTTCTGGCACCATGACCAACCAGGTCGCCGTACGTGTGCATTGTAAACCGGGCGACGAATTCATCTGTGAAGAAGGCTGCCACATCTTCAACTACGAGCAAGGCGCCTTCGCCCAGTTGAGTGGTGTTGTAGCGCGTCCGGTCATAGGTGAAGAAAATCTGCTGAAGCTGCCGCAGTTGACCCGCCTGATCCGGCCACGGAACGAACACCTCGTCCGCACGCGGCTGGTCTGCCTGGAGGTAACACACAACCGTGGCGCCGGGCGGATACATCCGCTGGATGAAGTCGCGGAAATCTGCGCGTGGGCGCATGAAAATGGATTGAAGACGCACCTGGATGGCGCCCGGCTGTTCAACGCCGTGGCGGCCAGCGAGGCAACGGCCGCTGAATGGTGTTCGCACTTCGACACCGTCAGCGTCTGTTTCAGCAAAGGGCTGGGGGCGCCGGTTGGCTCTGCCCTGGCCGGCAGTAAGGAAGATATGGCGCAGGCAAGGAATCATCGCAAACTGTTCGGCGGTGGTATGCGGCAGGCCGGTATTATCGCCGCCGGGGCGTTGCACGCGCTGCAGCATCACCGGGAACTGCTGCATCAGGATCACGCTCACGCGCAAATCATCGCCGGTGCCGTGCACGAGGCGCCCGGTCTCACGCTTGAACCTGCGGTCGTCGACACTAACATCGTCATCTTCCGCGTAGACGCCAGACTCGGCTCCGCCGATGCGTTTGTCGAAGCTGCTGAGCAGAACGGCGTGCGTCTCCTGACTTTCAGCCACGAGCATGTGCGGGCCGTCACGCACCTGGATGTTTCCAGAACCCAGGCAGAAGCCGCAGCGCGAATTATCGTCGAAACGGCGCAGGCGATGGCAGAGCAACCGGCCTAGAAACGCAAGATCAAACCGCAACTACCCTGCTTCTTTGGCCCACTCAAGCAGCAACGCGTCGATCTGCACTTGCAGTGGTTGCGGGGCCGCGACAATCAAAGCGCGGCTGACAGGGTCGTATCGCAACACGGCAGCGCCGCCGCCCGTGCGGAAATTTCCTGCTCCCGCGGCGACTCGCAGACGGTTCATCAATTGCTGCGGCGATGATTCACCAGCCACCAGACCGGCCACCGAATAGATTTCAATTTCGTTTTCGAGATTGGCCTGTTCCGTTGTGGTCACCTGAAGCGTCTTCTGATCAATCACCTTGAAAGTCGCGTCATAAGGTGCAAGCAACTTTGTGAGGGCTGACTCAACACTTTCTTTTTCGACGGTCAGACTGGCTTCCGTTGCTGGCGTCCAGCCTTTCTCTAACAGCGCGGGCCAGTCCACTAGAATTGTTAACCCGGTTTCGTTCTTAAGGCTCGATTCGCCCTTTGGCCTCGTTTCGTCCTCAACACGGTGGAGGATCTTTACCAGACTCGTCAGTTCGTGATAGTTGATATTCAGTTGTTTGCTCAGCAACGGCGCCGCCTGAGAGCGACGTGTCTGCATCCGGACAAGATCGCCGCCGAGACTGGTGCTTGGCGCCACGCCTCGCGCGACCCGCAGTTTCTCAAGGAGCAGCAGCACTTGAAAATGAACGGGCATGTGATGCTTGACCACCAGGGAATTTTCGCCCGTAGAAAGAATCGCCGTTCCGCCGTTGTCCTTCCAGGTGGAAGCGTCGGCGGTAATATCCCGCGCGATGCTGACGAGGGCGGCAAGTTCTTCATCCGTTTGGGCAAGACCTTTGGCGGAATATTTGATCTGTCGCTGCTGCTCGCCGCCGTAAAAGGTAACCAGAAGATGGTCCTTCCCTTGGCGAATGGTCAGCCGCAGTGGTTTCAGGGCGTTGGTCAGAATATTGCCAACGGTGGCGTTCTTCAGATTCACACTGACGGGGCTTTGCGGCGACTTGATCGCCATCTTCAATCCCACCGGATCGATGCTGATGGGAATGTTGGTCAGGTTGCTCATCAAGCGGATGAAGTCGATAAGCTTCGCGTTGCTGAAAGAGATCGCCGGGATGGAGTCTGCAAGCCGCGCCTCGATGTCTACCTGCAACGGTTCTGGCGTGGGCGGCTTTGAGGGATCAACAGGTTCGATCTCTGGCTCATCCTCGTCCTCTGGATCTTTGGGCGCTGCGTTGGCAGGCGGCGCTACGGGACCGCTCTCCATAAACGGTGCGAAGTCTCCCAGAATGTCCTCCAGGCCCGGCGGCTGATCGCTCTTGGCGGCCGCCTCTGGATCTAATTCTGGCGGGTTGCCATCTTCAACAGTGTCGGCGCCGTCAGCGGCATCTTCTCCAGGGCCTTTTTCTGTGGGCGGTTCGACTGCGGGCGGCTGCGGCGGCGTGGGTTCCACATCGGTTACCGCAGGCTTCTTGTCCGGCGGCGTTACTGCGACGGGGGGGCTGGTGGCTGGATCTTCCGGGTCGGGCTTGGCGGGTGTGGGGCTTGGATCGCCGCTGCCGGTGGTTGCTGCACTGCCATCCGCGGAGACAACTTCGCGGATCTTGGTATTGCCTGGCACCGGGGCGGCATCGACATGTATGACATCGCTGCCTGGGTTCACACCCGCAACCGGCTGACCGCCCGTGGCGCCAAGTTGCGAAAGCGCGATGCCAAAGACCGCCAAAGCCACCATCACGCCGCCGACAGATGCGCCGATCATCAGCATGATCTGCTTACGCTGCTGCGTGGCGGGGGAGACCCACTGATCGTCTGGCAGCATCGGACTGGCTGAACCTTCAAATCCCGCCATCTCTTCCGCAGCGATTTCCGGCGTCTGGTCTTCATCCTCAATTGCAGAAGCGGCTTCCGTCGCGTTGCTTTCTTCCGCTGATTCAGCTGGTTCACCCGCATCGGTGTCAGCGGGCTGCGACGCCGGACGACTGTCGCGGCCTTCAATATCCAGTGACTCTACCGTCGGCGCATCGCCATCCGCCTGCTTCACACCGGAACTGCGTGTCGGTGCTGAATGCAGCATTTCTTCCGGGAAGGCTTCCACATCGAAGAGCGACGCGTCCGTTGTTCCCGGCGCAGACTCTGCTGGCGGGTTCTTCGCAGGTGCGGTTTTTGCAGGTGTACGGTCCGTATGGATTTCGCCATCGACCGTATCCCGCAGGGCGGCGTCTTCGGCAGCCTGTTGCTTCCGCGCGGTGACGGCAGGTGCGATGCTTTCGCCCTGCCAGCCCGGCGGAGCTTCCACCAGGACCATGCCCCCGCATTTGGGGCAGGCAAGAATGTCGCCGATTACTTCCGGGTCGCGCACCTTCAGCCGGGAGTGGCAGGTCGTACAAGTAATCGAAAAAGCTTCCACAACATCCTCGCTGTTGAGGCGCAACCAGGCAGAACCAGGCGCGCGGATACCCCTATCATCCTATACGCCATTCTACCGCATTTGCCCGGCTACAACGAAGTGCTTTTTACGCAGAACCAGCTATATCCCGCATATCCGGCTCAACTGGCATTATTTGAAGTCCGCCGGCAGTGTGTAGCCTTTGGCCGCGACGGCGGCCCGTGTCGTCACCAGAATAATCTGCTGGTCCGGGGCGCCAGGGTCGGGTCCGATGACCCACACCATCTTCTGAGAGGGGTCCGAGGGCGGCTTACCCGTGGCCATGGCCGTGACAACGACGCTGGTCAGAATTTCGTGCAGGGCTTTGTCGCGGATATCGACGTTGCGGATCTGCTGGTTGCGGGTCAGGCCGTCTTTCTGCAAGTCGGCGCCGACAATTTTAATTTCGAACGGGAATTTCAGCCCTGGCAGCTCTTCTTTCACGTCGCTGGCGATATCGGCCATCGCAAATTCCAGCGACTTCTGATTGAACTTCATCGAAGTTTTGTACTGCAACAGACTGTTAATATCCGTCGGCGTCTTCACAGGCGGAGCCGCCGCAACAGTGCCACCTGCGCCCGGCGCCTGGGCAATGGCAAGTTCACCGCCGGCAATCAGGTTGGGCGCCGCCACGGCGGGCAGCACCACGTTCATCACCATCTGGCTATCGTCGATCCCCGTGCGCACATTGCGCTGGATCTCGCGCACCATCTGCGGGTAACGGGCGCCCAGCAGCGACCAGTACGGCGCCGGCTTCAACTGCTGCACAAAATAGCGTTCGATCTTGTTAGAAGACTCATCAACACGGCCCTTCAACTCCGTACCCATCTGTCCGTAGTCGTTCCGTCCGGCAGCGATCATTCGCATTTCGGCATACAGATGCGGCTCGAAGTGCATCGTCATCGAAGTCGCCAGCAGGTCCGGCCCCAGGAACCAACGCAACGGATCGCGTAGGCGGTTGAGATCGCCCGACAGCAATAGGTGCCCACTGTTGAAGAGATATTCCGGCGCCATCAGGATCGAGACGTGGCGGTCTACATCGGAAGAATCCAGCAGATCGCCCACTTCACGACGCGGGCTGGGCGCCTGACCGCGGAAGTCGATCACTTCTTTCACATCCGCCGGCGCCCCCATCACAAACAGGCTGCCGCTTTCTGCGGACGGTGGGTAGAAGGTCCAGCCATTCGCATTGTAATACTGCTCATCGTTGTGCAATTGAGGCGAAGGACTGCCCCACCGCTTTAACAACTGATCCATTCCTTCGGGCTGCTTCAAACGCACGACAAATGCGGGACGAGGCATTTTGCCGTTGTTGTCGTGAATAGAAATCAGCAGCCGGTCTATTTCTTCCAGCGTTACGCCGGCCGCTTTTTCCCAATCGGCGCGGGCGTCTTCGAAATCAGGCCCCAACGCCTGCAAAGAATTGGCGCCGTGCGGAGTTGCCAGCATTGCGGCGGGTCGCACATTGATGAACACCTGTCCGCCCGGCGGTGCGTATTCCAGCGTGATGGGTTTCCCCGTAGTTGGCGAAGCCCACAGCAGCTTGCCATTATCTGGCCGCACCACCTGCGCGTTTGCGCCGGCGGCAGGAGCGCCGTCTCCGGGAGATGCCGCACCGTCGTCCGTAACGCCGTCGGCTGCGGCGTCTGTATCGGCGGCAGGTGCATTCGCATCATCTGCTGCCACGTCGGCAGCGGCAACGCCGTCCTCGCCCGGATCTTCCACTGATCCCATCCCGGCGACAACCACGACGGCGGTAAGGAGCAAAAGCAGACCGCCCAGAATGCTACCGCCCACGATCAGGTTCTGCTTCGACATCAAGCCGCCGCGCGAGGGTCGTTTGCGGCTGGCGACACTGCCACTGGCTTCTTCGCCCAGGTTAATTCCTGGCTTGCTGGAAGGCTTCGTGGCGCCCGTAACATTGATGGCGGGCGTGACGGCTGAAGGCGCCGCCGGGCTTGCGGGCCGGCCCGATAATTCCGCCTGCTTCTGCCGGATGGCCTGCTCGTAGGCGCCCAGCGTGGCTACCTGCGGCGTGGCGGGCAGACGTGCCTTCTGCGGGGCGATGTGCGGCGTTACGTGCTGCACCACTTCGTCCGCGGATTTGTAGCGGACCTGATGATTCTTGGCCATCATGTACGCAACAACCTGGGCAATTGCCTGCGGTACGCCGCGCTGTTCCAGCGGTTGGATCGCTTCCGCCGCATGACGCCCCATCTTCTGCATCAGATCGCCACCATTAAACGGCGGCTCACCGGTCAGCAGTTCGTAAAAGGTGCAGCCCAGGGCGTAAACGTCTGTCAGCGCCGTCGGGCTGGCGCCTTGCTGTGCGAGTTCCGGCGCGAAGTAGTCCGCTCTGGCAACCACATCAGGAAACGCATTGCCATGCACGCCGGCAGGGATCTGGAACGGATCGCACATCAGACGGTTATGACCGTTGCTGAGCGCGAAGATGTTGCTTGGCCGGACATCGCCGTGCACATAGCCCGCTTTATGAATCGCGTGCAGCGCGGACGCACATTGTTTAATGACAAACGCCGCCTCTCCCGGCGGAAGCGGCTTGCCCTGCAATTGCTGCGAAACAGCGGCGCCATTGAGGTCTTCCGTAGCGGCGAACTTGAAGCTGCCGAGATCGACAGGCTCGTAAATGCGTTGCAGCTGTGCCTGCTTTACCTTCGACAGTCGCATCGCCCGCCCGGCAGCCGCATTCCACTGCGGGCCGTCGGCTGCTGCTTCGCCCGTTACAAATTGCAGCAGCACAGGATGGCTAGAGGGCGTATGAATCGCGCGGAAATAGCCCGCCAGGCGGCCACTTTCAATACGGTCGTAAACCTTGTAATCGCCGTAGTGAAACGGCCCGCTGTGCCCTGCGAGCAGCACTTTCGACTGATAGGAAGTTAACGCATTGTGGCTGATCAGCCATTCCGTCAACGTCCGCGCGTTGCCGTGGTCGGCGCCTTTAACCTGTCCAAACGCCGCATTTAGCTGCTTGCACTGGTCGGGGGTAAGTAGCTGACTTTCGATAATCAGCTTCCAGATTTCCGGCACCGAAAGCGACATGGCGCACGCCTCTCCAATTCCTGTTTGCTAAACTCTGCACCCCGGCCAATTGTAGTCGACCGGCTGCCATCACGCGATTGTACGTAGCGCACGCTTTCAGGCTGCGACACCGGCCCCGTTCCAGAAATTATGGCTTACCGTGCGCACAATGTTACAAGGCTGCTGCGCCCACTACGGCGAATCCTCACTTCGTAACTGGGTGGACGAGATATCGCTACGGAAGTGCTCTCCGTTCACCCCGTCGCAGATGGCAGACAGTCCGGGCGGCAGGGCCAGTTCGCCAGGTTCCGCAAAGCCGTCTTCCAGTAGCCTGCCAAACACCAGAAAGCGACAGCCCAGGTCCGCGATCTCCTGGATGGCGTCGCGATGCTGTTGCGGATCATCGCTGTAATAACGCACCTGCCCCACCCGCAGGATGGTGTCGGCGCCCACCACAAACGTGGCGTTGTTGAACAGCCGGGCTTTCTCAACAAAACGCGCAGCGCGGGTGATGTGAACGCCGTGGCGGGTGAATTGCCTTAAGCGTTTGGAAATGGCCGCCTTATCCAAAGGCTGTTTGTCCACATTGATCGCGGCGATTTCAAACTCAACTTCAACGCCCAGCCGCTGCGTCGCAATCTCCGCCATCCGCAGGTGCCCCTGATGCAGCGGATTGAAGCTACCGGGCAACAATAACCGCCCCTGCGACGCTGAACCCCGCGGGTGGAAGTAGTGCGAATCCATGCCGCCTGAGAGCAGCTGAAGCAGCAGATTCTGTTCGCCTTGATCCGTCATTTCCGATGTAGAACCCGCAATTGACTGACTGCTGAAATGCACAAAAAGCTGCAAGATACCGGCCCCGCTGCTAGCGAGTAGCCACCGCCGCTGATTTTCGATTGCAAAGCGTTGCCATCAAAGCACTTGCGGCAACGGCAAATGAACAATGGGGGTTTGTGGCGTGCGGCGTGAAATGGTAAATTTAAGATTATACAAGAAGCCTAAAAGACATCAGTCAAAACCTTATCTTTCGCCCACCTTGCTGCGTTACTTTCCCGCTGGCGGATTGAAGGCGAATTAACGGACCGGCCGCATGATTTTGCGGCGCATGCTGCTGAAAGGAACCACCTTTGTCGACCGATTCCACTGGAACCCCTCCTGGCGACGATGGCGATAACAACAACGGATCTGGCTCCCCGGATGAACCGGGCGGCGGTAGAGTCGATAACCACGGCGGCCGGCTGCTTGATCTGGCGATCGAAGATGAGTTAAAGGAAAGTTATCTCACCTACGCCATGAGCGTGATCGTCTCGCGCGCTCTGCCCGATGTCCGCGACGGCCTGAAGCCTTCGCAGCGGCGTATCCTGGTGGCGATGAACGACTTGAACCTCGGCCCCAACTCGGGCCGCATCAAGTGCGCGAAGATCTCTGGCGACACCAGCGGTAACTATCACCCTCACGGCGAATCCGTCATCTATCCCACCCTGGTCCGCATGGCCCAGGAGTGGAATATGCGGCACATGCTGATTGATAAGCAGGGTAACTTCGGCAGCATAGCTGGACTGCCTCCCGCTGCCATGCGTTATACCGAAGCGCGTCTGTCGGCCGTTGCTGCCAGCATGCTGGACGATTTGAAGCTGGACACCGTTGACTTCATTCCGACGTATGACGAACGCCGGATGGAGCCAACCGTGCTGCCTTCCCGCATCCCCAACCTGCTGGTCAACGGCAGCAACGGTATCGCGGTCAGTATGGCCACCTCCATCCCGCCGCATAATCTGGGTGAAGTCTGCGACGCCCTGCAAATGGTGATCGACAACCCGGAATGCTCCATCGATGAGATCATGACCGTCCTGCCCGGTCCCGACTTCCCGACCGGCGGCGTCATCTGCGGGCGGGCGAACATCCGCCGGGCGTATCACACGGGCCGTAGCACCATTATTCTGCGCGGCCGTGCCGAAATTAAGGACATGCCCGGCAAGAAGAACCGCAAGCAGATTGTCATCACGGAGATTCCGTTCCAGCAGTACCGCGACCGCGTGCACGAACGCATCGTCGCCATGGCCAACCAGGACCGCATCAAAGGCATCTCCGATGTCCGCGATCTCAGCGACCTGAATAACCCGGTGCACCTGGTTGTTGATGTGAAAAGCGGTGAAGACGCGGATGCGGTGCTGAACCAGCTTTATAAGTTCACATCGCTGCAAGAAACCTTCTCGATGATCTTCCTGGCGCTGGTCGATGGTAAACCGCGCGAGCTGAACATCAAAGAGATTCTGGAAGAATTCATCCGCCACCGCGTTCGCGTGATCCGGCGCCGGACGCAGTTCCTGCTGGCTCGCGCCCGCCGCCGTAAGCACACGGTGGAAGGTCTGCTGCTGGCGCTGGCAAACATTGATGAGATCATCCGCATCATCCGCGCTTCGGCCACCCAGGATGAAGCCAAGACCGGGCTGATGGGCGTCGAATGCCCTGCTTCTATGATGCAGCGGGCACTGGGCGACGATGGCTTCGCACTGTTCCAGGACGAACGCGGCGTCGCTGATGTTTACCGGCTGACAGCCGTGCAGGCGGATGAAATTCTCCGCATGCGGCTGGGGCAACTTGTCAACCTGGAGCAGGAAAAGCTGGCCGGCGAACACGCCCAGTTGCTGGAAGAAATCAAAGAGTACCTGCGGATTCTGTCCGACGATCAGAACATCCTCGACATCATCAAGGAAGATCTGGAAACCCTCAAACGCCGGTTCGCGGACAAACGCCGCACCGATATTTCAGGCGAAGAACTCGGCAACATCGACCTCGAAGATCTGATTACCGAAGAGTCGATGGTCGTCACAATCAGCCATCGCGGCTACATCAAACGCACGCCTTCCAGCACTTATCGCGCGCAGCATCGTGGCGGCAAGGGTATGAAGGGCGCACGTGTCGAAGATGAAGATCCGATCGAACATCTGTTCGTCGCCAGTACGCACGCTTACCTGATGTTCTTCACCAACAAGGGTCAGGTGCACTGGCAGAAGGTATACGATCTGCCGCAACTCGGCCGCGAAAGCCGGGGCCGGGCGATTGTGAACCTGCTGAACCTCAGCGAAGGGGAACAGATCGCGGGCTGCCGTGCGGTGCGTGATTTTGAAGAGCCGGGCCGCTACCTGATTATGGCCACCCGCAACGGGCTGGTGAAAAAGACAGAGCTAAAAGCATACAGCCGCCCGATGAAGCGTGGCATCATCGCCATCAAACTGAAAGAGGACGATGAACTGGTCGGCGTCGTCATCGCCCGTGATGGTGACGAACTGGTTCTTTCCACCGCCAACGGCATGGCGATCCGCTTCCCGCAGGATGACCTGCGTGCCTTGGGGCGGAATTCGTCGGGCGTGAAAGGCATCAATCTTTCCAAGGGCGATAAGCTGGCGGGCATGGTGGTGGCCGACCCTGAAGCCACGCTGCTGACGGTCTGCGAGAACGGTTATGGCAAACGCACGCACTTCGGGCCGAATCAGGTCGAGGGTGTCGATGACGATGCTGACGCGGAAAACGAAGCTTCGGAAGACGCCAATGGCGACGACAGCGAACTTTCGTCCGGCGCCCGCTACCGCACGCAGCGTCGTGGCGGCAAGGGCCTTCGCGATATCAAAACCACCGACCGCAACGGCCCGGTGATTTCCATCGTGCGGGTCGATGACGATCACGAAGTGCTGATGATGACCTCCAAGGGCAAAATCCAGCGGATCGCCTGCAAGGAGATCAACATCATCGGCCGCAACACGCAGGGCGTGCGGATCATGAGCCTGGACGAAGGTGATACGCTGGCCGCCGTTGTCCGCGTACCCAAAGATGAAGGCGGCGACGCAGAGCCAGAAACCACTGCCGTAGCAGCCGACGCAGATGCTGCTGACAACGCCAGCAGCGACACGCCGCCTGCTGATGATCCCGGTGCTGCCGCGGATGACGCAGGCGCCGGTGATGAATCGTAACCGTCGTTCGATTGCGGAGTGGCGGACATGGTGGATGAACCAGAAGAACTCGACGATGAGGCGGAAGACGACGAGCAGGAATTTTCGCTCGACGAGCTAAGTCAGGCGTACGCCGAGGTTCTGCAGCGTTCCGAAGACGCCGGCGATGAGCCTTCCGATGCAGATGCCCTGGCCGACGAAGATGTCGATGCCGGGGAAGACGATTCCACCGCAGAAGATGAAACTGCGGAGGAAGACGAAGAGCCGCGCGAAGACGCCGACCTGTACGCCGAGATTTCGCCCAGCAGCATTGTCGAGGCCATGCTGTTCGTCGGGCATCCAGATAATCAGCCGTTGCCGGCCGCAAAAATGGCCGCCTGCATGCGCGGCGTCAATCCCAGCGAAATCGCCGCACTGACCCAGCAGCTAAACGCTCAGTACGAAGCCGATGGCAGCGTGTACGAAATCACGCATGACGAAGGCGGCTACAAGCTGCAGCTTCGCCCGGAATTCTCCGCCCTGCGCGAAAAATTCTATGGCCGCGTCCGCGACGCACGGCTTTCACAGCCCGCGGTCGAAGTGCTGTCGGTGGTCGCCTACAATCAGCCGGTCAACCGCAACACGGTGGACAACATCCGGGGCAAGCCCAGCAGTTCCCTCCTCAATCAACTCGTGCGCCGGGAGCTATTGCAGATAACCCGCGACGAAAAGAAACCACGCGACGCCCAGTACAACACCACGGGCCGATTCCTGGAGCTCTTCTGCCTCGACTCGCTCGCAGACCTGCCCCGCAGCCACGACCTGGACCGCCAGTAATGCATTCAAATGGAAAACCCCTACGAATCGCCGTCGACAACGACACTTCGAAAAAAACAACCACGGCGTGACAATCCGCAAAGACTCTGGAAATATCTGCTAACTCTGAACTATGTCTGGGCGGTTCTGTTTTTACTAATCGCTGGGATATCTCAGGTCGCGCCTCTTCATCTAAAGGTGCTAACGATCGGTCCCTCGTTAATATTAGTCGGCGGGACCATTGCCGTGTGGCGCCGCCTGGAGGAGTCGTGGTTGCTCAAAGCCGCGAGGGGCATTACTGTTTTGCCCGCGATGTTCCTGATTCTGCTCGTTTGCTGGCTCTATGGCACTTCGGGTTATGACTTTCACCCAGAGCCGTTCAACAACTACCAGGATCAGATTGATACAAACGAAGGGTCGCAGAACGGTTTGTAACTCCTGTTGCATAGGAGACGCTCAAGGCGTCAGGGTTGACCTAATTCCTTATACAGCCCTATACTTGCGCTTTGCGGCGGCTGGCTTTCGTATTTGGTGGCCAGCGCGTTGTTTGCAGGATGCGGATGGGGCGCCAAGGCGGTCCATTGTTTAACAATTGTTCTCTGAAATCGGCCTGATTTAACATTATGAGTACGAAACGCCGGCAGGAATTACAGACAAACGAACTGGCGGGAATGCTCGAGAAGCAGGCCGACTTTCTGAAGCCTTATGCGCTGATTATCGTCGCCGTGCTGGTGGCGATCCCCGTCGCCATCCTGATCTACTATTTCTATCAGCAAAGTTCGACGGCCAACAAGGAATCCGCCTGGGATATGTATTTCCTGGCCCAGGCAGCACCGACCGAAAGCCGCTTCGATAAGCTGAACGAAGTCGCCGACACGCTGGGCGATTCGCCAGCCGCACTGTGGGCTTTGAATGATGCAGCCACGTTCAAAATGAACGAAGGTATGAGCAAATTGTTCGCTGCCGACGGCGACCGCGAAGAAGCCCAGAAATCTCTGGACCAGGCCCGTCAGCTCTACGAGCGGCTGGATAACGAAAGCAAGGCCTACCCGCTGTTGCAGCAGCCCACTCTGCTTTCCCTGGCGCAGGTTTACGAAGGACTCGGGCAGCTTGATAAGTCGGTGGAGACCTACAAGCGTCTTGCCGAAGGCGCCCCGGAATCTCCATCCGGCAAGGTTGCCCAGCGCCGTCTGAATCAGATGGTGGATCAGGAAACAGGCGAAGTCCGCGATACGCTCAAACTGTTCTATGCCGAATATGAAGCGTACGATCCCAAGAAGTGGGGAGACTCCCGCGTAGCCGCCCTGCCAGAAACGCCCGATCTTTCGATCCCGGAAATCAGCGAAGAGGCGCCAGTCGTACCCGCCCCGGGTGGCGGCGGTGACTTCATCCCCGGCGGCATCACACCGCCCACAAACACCCCTGAACCAAAGCCAGAAGATAAACCCGAGCCAAAGCCGGAAGATAAACCCGAGCCGATGCCAGAAGACAAACCTGAGCCTAAGCCGGAAGACAAACCTGAGCCGAAGCCGGAAGATAAACCTGAGCCTAAACCGGAAGACAAACCTGAGCCGAAGCCAGAAGACAAACCTGAGCCGAAGCCGGAAGACAAACCTGAGCCGAAGCCAGAAGACAAACCTGAGCCGAAGCCGGAAGACAAACCTGAGCCGAAGCCGGAAGATAAACCTGAGCCTAAGCCGGAAGACAAACCTGAGCCGAAGCCAGAAGACAAACCTGAGCCTAAGCCGGAAGACAAACCTGAGCCTAAGCCGGAAGACAAACCTGAGCCTAAGCCGGAAGACAAACCTGAGCCGAAGCCAGAAGACAAACCTGAGCCGAAGCCGGAAGACAAACCTGAGCCGAAGCCAGAAGACAAACCTGAGCCGAAGTCAGAAGACAAGCCTGAGCCAAAGCGGGAAGACAAGCCGAAGCCGAAGGCAGAAGACCCACCTGAGCCAGAGGCGGGAGACAAGCCTGAGGCTGAAACGGCTGACGAGTAGATTTCTATGACCGATGAAACAGGCGACGAGCCGCTTGAACTGAATGTGGCGGATGAGCATTCAGGCGAGCGGCTTGATGCATTTCTTGCCGCTAATGTCGCCGGCTACAGTCGCGTGAAGCTGCGGCGTGCGATTACCGCGGGTGGCGTCCTAGTGGACGGCAAGCGGGCCAAAGCTTCCTTCCGCCTGCGTGGCGGTGAGTCCGTAGTTGTTGACCTGCCGGAACTGCCGCCCGATGGCGTGCAGGCAGAAGATATCCCGCTGGATGTCATCTACGAAGATGACATGCTGGCCGTGATTAACAAGCCGCCCGCCATGGTCGTTCACCCGGCCAAGGGGCATTGGTCCGGCACGCTGACGGCTGCGCTGGCCTGGCGGTACCAGGAGTTAAGCAGCACCGGCGGCCCTACGCGGCCCGGCATCGTGCACCGGCTGGACCGCGACACCAGCGGTGTGATTGTCATCGCACGCAACGACCAGGCGCATGTTGCTTTAGCCAGCCAGTTCGAAGCCCGCACCGTGAAAAAGAAATACGTCGCCATCGTGGCGCCGGCGCCCGATCACGACGCTGGCCGCATCGAGAAGCCCATCGGCGTGCATCCCTATCAGCGCGAGAAAATGGCGATCCGCGAGGGGCATCCCACCAGCCGGCAGGCGAGCACCTTTTACGAAACAGCAGCCCGTCTGGGCCGATTCGGCCTGGTCCATCTCACCCCCGCCACCGGCCGCACTCATCAATTACGCGTACACATGGCGTCGATCGGTTACCCGGTCCTCTGCGATCGACTTTATTCGGGCCGGTCGCAGGTAACGATCGAAGAACTACGCGGAGAACGGCAGCCCCTCACAAGCAGCCAGCCGCCACTACTCACACGTCAGGCTCTGCACGCACATCGGCTGGAAATTGAACACCCGGGCACGGGGCAACGCATGGAGTTCGAGGCGCCGGTGCCTGACGATATGCAATCGGTGCTCGATGTCCTGCGGGCCCACCACGGATAACGCGTTACACGGGAAACACCGTCTTCATCAGGTCCCGCGACCCGATGCTGCGGGTATGAATGAAGACTTCGCCCGCCGTAAATCCTGCCACCGCGCCGTTCTGCAACGCGGCGCCGCGGACGCGGTCGAACACATGCTCCTTGGCCGGTGGAAACTGCGTTTTGTAGCACCGTACTGAATCCAGTTTCTGCTGCAACGTGTGGCTGATATCCACGGTAAAGCTACTATGAAATCCCGTTAGCGTCGTAGGTTCAAACGCCAGGCGGAAGTACAGTTGCACGGGGATGATATGCGGCGGAATGCCATCAAATTCATCATCCCATTTCGTCAGCCGGGAATAGAACACGGCCGCGTCGGTGATCTGCATCGCCTGCCAGTGATCGGGCGAAGCCATCGGCGTTTTATCGCCAAAGCCAATGACCACCTTGGGCCGGTATCGGCGGAACTCCTTGGCCAAGGCGACGCGAGATTCATAGTTGTCAAACAGCTTCCGGTTCGGCAGATCCAGCGTGATGCGCCGCGTAACGCCCAGCACTTCCGCCGCTGCCTGCGCTTCGGCCAGACGCACCTCTGGACCGGGCGAACCGGGCGTAGGTTCGCCATCCGTCAGATCAATGATCCCCACCGAATACCCCTGCCCTGCCAGGCTCGCCAAGGTTCCACCGCACGCAATTTCCACATCGTCCGGATGGGCGCCAACCGCAATCACATCAAGCGTATCTTGTCCTGCGTCGTTCATGAATGTCACAATTTCTGGGCCGTGGGGAAACGCATATAAAGGTGGAACAATGGTGAGGATAACAGACCACCAGGGAGTGTCGTAGCCGCGTGCGACGCAGATTGGTATCTTGCAAGTATGAACAGTGAACCAGCCGCCGGCCTTGCAGAACAGCCTGCTGAAGACGATGCCGTTGTTGAACCGCTTCCAGAAATGCCCCCGCGTCGGCGGCGGCGGGCGGTCCGCATGCCGCTCATTCTTTTTATCGCGACGCTGGTGTCGACCTTCTGGGTAGGCGCCACGCAGTGGATGCCGCTGGCGTTTCTGATGGATAGCAACCCGCTGGCTGTCCGCGCTCAGATTCTTAGTAACTGGGATAGCGGGCTGATCTATATGGTGTGCGTCATCGGGATTCTGTTGACGCATGAGATGGGGCACTTCCTGGCGACGATCTACTACCGCGTTCCTGCCAGCTATCCCGTGTTTCTGCCCTTTCCGTTTGCCTTCTCCGGCACGCTGGGCGCCGTGATCGGCATGGATGGCATGCAGTGTGACCGTAAAGAACTTTTCGATATCGGCATCGCCGGCCCGTTGGCGGGCCTGGTGGTCGCGATCCCCGTGTTGTGTATCGGGGTGTATCAACTCGACCTTTCAACACCCGCATACGGCGCCGTGGCGATGCAGCCGCCGCTGTTGCTACGGACGATGGAGCAGGCCGTCGATCCGCCTGGTTACGAAACGGCTGAAGGCGTGGCGCCCAGCCAGGCGAACCCGTTTTATGTGGCCGGGTGGATGGGGCTGCTGATCACCGGGCTGAACATGATGCCGGTCAGCCAGTTAGATGGTGGACACGTTATCTACGGGCTGTTGAAGCAGAAGGCGCACTGGGTGGCCCGCGCGTTCATCGTTTCAGCCATCGCGTACATGGTGTACTTCTGGCACATTCCCGAATGCCGGATGTGGCTGGTGATGACGGGGCTGGTGCTGTTCATGGGCGTAGACCATCCGCGCACCCGCGACGACGATGCGCCGCTGGGCTGGTTCCGCATTGCATTAGGATGGGCGTCGTTCGCAATACCCATCCTCTGCTTCCCGGTCTACGCACTTAAATTCCTGGGATAGTGCGTAGCGTGCAAGCGTAGAGATGGCGCAGCACCATCGCGATTGATGGTCTTCACACGCGGGGCGCCGGGCAGATCTGCCTCTCGGCGCCGTGCGCCAGCAAAGCGGGCTGGCGGTAGAATTTAGATCGTATTATTTCTTGCGATGCCTGATCTTGGCGCGCATACGACGTTTCTTACGACCTAATTTCCGGCGACCTTTACCTGTTTTCTTCGTTCCCACACAATACTCCTGTGTGAATAGTTTACATTGACGTTCGAATCATTTGGCGGAACTTCAACCGCCATCGGATTTTAGCACAATGTGCCGTATCAGGGCAACTACTTCTTCTGCTGGTATCCATCGCCAGCCAGGTGTCCGCGGTTACGAGATTTCAAACAGGTAGCTCCCCACTTATTGGGGGCGTCTGCGCATGGCGCCTTGTTGCGAGCGGAATTTTTCGAAGGCAGCTCGCAGTTCGCTACCGCTTAGCTGGCCGTCGTTATCTTCATCTATCTGATTGAAACGCTGCTTCATCATGCCCTGAGCTTCGCTACGGCTGATCTGTTTGTCGCCGTTTTTGTCCAGTTGCTGAAACCGCGAGCTTCTGGAATTGCCCGGTTGGGCGCTTTCGCGGGCGCGGCTGGAAATCTCCTGACGGGAAATCTCGCCATCGCGGTTGGCGTCGAGCATTGCAAAACGCTGCTTCAGCCGGTCAGGTGCTTCTTTGCGGGAGATGCTGCCATTCTTGTCCGCGTCGAACCTGGTGAACAACGCGGCGAGCATCCGCTGCGCGTCGGCCGGGTTTCGACTTCGCTGACTGACAGGCCCGGTTGCCGCCGCGGACGGCTTCGACGGTTTCAGCGACGATGCGTACTCGCTAAGGCTGATCTTTCCGTCCTTATCAGCATCGCTGACCCGTAGCATACGTTCGAAGAGCGACTGCCGTGTGGCGTCAACTTCGCTGGGTGTAACGTATCCGCTGCCATCTTTGTCGAGCCGGTTGAAGGCGTCTTCCGTCTCACCGGCAGCCAGTAGACACGGGGCGGAAAGGGTGAGGGTGATGCAGCAGATTAGGCGACGGAACATCGGATTCTCCAGAAGCTTAGCCCGGTCGGGTAAGAGGAACTGTTTATCGTATCAGATGGAACACCCGGCTGCGAAAAAGGTTTCGCGTAGCGTGTTACAGCAAATACTAGCGAGCCTCTGCGGCGGCTACCTTGTCGATGCAGGTAGGCGGCTCCACAATGTAGGTGTGAATTATTGGCAGCAGGGAAAGCGTCCCTTTAGATCCGGAAAGCGTGTTTGATGAAGCTGATAAAAGTGGCCGCGGGCGTGCTCAACCAGACGCCAATGGACTGGGAAGGCAACCGGCGGCGAATCCTCTCTGCCATCGAAGCGGCCCGGGAGCAACAGGCGACCATTCTTTGCCTGCCAGAGCTTTGTATCACCGGCTACGGATGCGAAGACGTCTTCAGTTCGCCCGGTCTGCAGAAAACCGCGATTGAAATTCTGGAAAGCATCGTGCCTGAGACGAAGGGCATGATCGTCTCGGCCGGTCTGCCACTGTTGCATGGCGGTGGGTTGTTCAATACAGCCTGCCTGATGGTGGACGGCAAGCTGCAAGGTTTTGTCGGGAAGCAGCATCTGGCGGGCGATGGTCTGCACTATGAACCGCGGTGGTTCAAACGCTGGCCTGATAACGCCTGGTCCGAGACGGTCGTCGATGGCGAATCGTACCCGGTGGGCGACGTGGTTTTTGAAGTCGGTGGCGTGCTGATCGGTTTTGAAGTCTGCGAAGACGCCTGGGTCGCCGACCGGCCGGGTAGCGATCTGGCGCTGCGTGGCGCCGACATCATCCTTAATCCAAGCGCCAGCCACTTTGCGTTTGACAAACATCAGATCCGCAAGCGGTTTGTGCTGGAAGGTTCGCGGGCGTTTAGCGTCAGTTATGTCTACGCCAATCTGGTCGGGAACGAAGCCGGCCGCGCGATCTATGATGGCGACGCGATGATTGCCAGCGGCGGCAAGATGCTATCGCGCGGCAGCCGGTTTTCCTTTGAAGACGCCAGCATTACCACCGCCGTGATCGATGTCGATGCAACCCGCATGAACCGCGCCCGGACGGGCAGCTTTCAGCCACGCATTGACCAGCTTTCCTCGCAGATTGTCAAAATAGATTTCGATTATCCAGCAGCTTCTCCACAGCTTCACCCCGTCGTGCCTGCAGCCTGGGAAACAAGCGACACGCTGAAGGAAGAAGAATTCACGCGAGCTATTTCGCTGGCGTTGTTTGATTACATGCGGAAGAGCTATTCCAAGGGCTTCGTGGTTTCGCTAAGCGGCGGCGCCGACTCCGCGGCGTGTGTCGCGTTGTGCAGCACGATGGTGGAGCTTGCTTTGGGAGAACTAGGCGATGGGTTTGCGGAAAAGCTTTCGCACATCGACGGGGTCGAAAAAGACGCCGGTGCGAAGCAATGGGTCAGCCGTTTACTAACCACTGCCTATCAAGCTACACGAAACAGTTCCGCGACCACCCGCAACGCAGCCAGGGTGGTGGCGGAAGCCGTGGGGGCGGACCATCTGGAATTCGATGTCGATTCGCTGGTGACAGGTTACCGTCAGATGGTGTCCGAAGGAATCGGCCGCGAACTGACCTGGGAAGACGACGACATTACGTTGCAGAACATCCAGGCACGTGCGCGGGCGCCGGGCGTCTGGATGCTGGCCAACATCCGCAACGCGTTGCTGCTTTCGACAAGCAACCGTAGTGAAGCTGCAGTCGGATACGCAACGATGGATGGCGATACATGCGGCGGCCTGTCGCCCATCGCCGGCATTGATAAAGATTTTCTGCGGCGCTGGTTGCGCTGGATGGAAGAGCAGGGGCCCATGGGCGGCCGCCCGCTGCCAGAGCTTTCCGCCGTCAACGTGCAGCAACCCACCGCGGAACTCCGTCCACAAGAATCCGGGCAAACGGACGAGGGCGATCTGATGCCGTACGATGTGCTGGACGCGATCGAACGCGCCGGCATCCGCGACAAGCTAACGCCGCTGGAAGTGCTGCACTCCATGCAACCGTTGTTTCCAGATTATCCGGTCAGGCAGATGGCCGTGTGGGTCGAACGCTTTTTCCGGCTGTGGAGCCGCAACCAGTGGAAACGCGAGCGGTACGCCCCCAGCTTCCATGTGGACGATGAAAACCTCGACCCCAAAACATGGTGCCGCTTCCCGATTCTCTCTGGCGGTTACCAGTACGAGCTTGCCAAGCTGCGACAATATATTGAGCAGCTTGCATCGCCTTCCTGACAGGTCCTTCTGAACACTTCGTGTTTTTGTTGTGAAAATTCAAACGAGCCAGGGCGTTTGCGTCGGCTGCGTGTTGTTAAGTTAGCGCTGGACGCTGATTCTGTTTCTCCGGGATGTGCGGAATGCCGTAAATGCGAGGGTTTCTGTGGCAGAAGCCGACGATAAATCCATCAATTGGGTGGCTTAAATCACCTTAGGTAATCCAGCAACCTAGATTCTAACTAGGCAACGATGCGTACCTCACGGCTAGCCCACCGTTGGATGCAGCGTCAGCCACTGCCCGGCTTTTGCCTCTAGAGAGACTCCCTGGAACAAAGTGTACGAGGAATGACAAGACCATGCCCTGGTTATTGATAACGGTTGTAACGGGTCTGTCCATGATTTGCATGGGGACAGGTATTGGCTGGTGGTTGCGAGGTTTGTCCGCCGCGCCAGACACGACGGAGGCGACTTCCGAAGCCACCGGCGAGAAGAATGAAAACAATCGCGAGGTTGCACAGGATGTGATGGACCGGCTGCGACAGGTTGTGGTAAGCATGTCCGCGAACGTGGATGAGCATAACGACCGCATGCTGGAGATTAATAACCGCCTGACGTCCGATGAAGACGTCTCTTCAGAAGATGTTGTTGCGGCCATCAATTCACTGGTGCAGGCAAACACCAAAATGAAGCAGGATCTTGAGTCCGCTGAAACCCGTCTGATGGAACAGGAAGCTCAGATTGTGTCGCGGGAACGCGAAGCCATCACCGACGCATTAACGAAACTGCGGAACCGCCGCGGATTCGATGACGAGACCGCACGTTGCGAGAAGCTTCAGCGGGAAATGGACGTTACATCCTCCGTTATGATCCTCGACGTCGATCATTTCAAGAAGTTCAACGATACCCACGGTCACCAGGCAGGCGATGAAGTGCTACGGGCCGTTGGCAGAGCGCTCGAAGGCGCCGTCACCAAACGCGAAGTTGTCTGCCGGTACGGCGGTGAAGAGTTTGCCATTATCTTCCCGGGCCGCCCGGTGGAGCGGGCCCGCGAAATGAGCGAAAAAGCCCGCGCCGCGATCGGCGCCGAGCTGGTCAAGTTCGAGGGCAAAGATCTTCAGGTCACCGCCAGCGCAGGCCTTGCGGAGTTCTCGCTTAACGAGACCACGCGGTCCGTTGTTAAACGTGCCGACATGGCGCTTTATAAGTCTAAAGAGGCGGGTCGCGATTGCGGGCACTGGCACGATGGCAAAGAAAGCTTCCCGTTCAGCCAGCCCGTAGAGGTCGCCCCGGTCGAAGCAGAGGAAGACTATTACGACGAATACGACGACAAGCCGACCGGAAGCGATCCTATCACCGGACTGCCTGGCCGCGACGCCTTCCTCCAGGTTACAGGACAGCGTCTGGCGGAGTGCAAGCGGACGGGTGAACAACTTGCCGTGCTTCTACTGGAAGTAGACGATTACGCCGGGCTACTGAAACGCGAAGGCGAAGCAGTTAGTAAAGTGCTGCTCCGCACCACGACCCAGTTCCTGAAAGCCGCCATGCGTGACATGGATATGGTTGCCCGTTTCACTCATAACCAGTTCAGCGTCATTCTTCCCGGCGCTAGTGAAGAGCGTGCGGCCAATGTTGGCGAACGTCTGCGGCATGCAATTCAACGCTGCAAATTGCCGCTGGGCGGCCAGGACCTGCAGTTCACGGTAAGCATCGGCGGGGCCACGGCTGAGTCGATTGATGACGCAGAAAGCATCATCGCCCGTGCGGAACAGGCCGTCGAAGAATCGCGGAAAGCGGGCGGTAACGCCGTCAGCGTCTGTGCTTCAACGCCCGCGTAACGGACGGATAGAACTGCAATACCAACCAAGCCGCGACCAGCAACGGTCGCGGCTTTTTTACTAGCTACATTCGTAGCAGTGATCTATCGCCTCAGACGTGGAATGCGGCCCGGTGTAAAGCTGCGGGCAGTATTCTGCTGCGGCGATGCTTCTTCTGAAACCGGCTGCGTTGTCCGCGGAAGGGTAGTTTGACGGCTTGCCGGCGCCGCTCCGTTCGTCCCACGAGCCTGGAAGTCGCGGGGTGCGAAGTAACCGGCTCCGTTTACATCTGGATGCAAGCGAGGACCTGTTTCAAGCGTTTGACCGGCGTGGCGACGGGTGCCAGGTGCTGGCAGAGCAACAAGTCCTGGAGACCGCGTGGCGACGGGGTTCACGTTGGATTCGCTCTTCGTCGCTACTTCCTCCTTGGCATTGCGGTGCAGCCAAGGGGCATCGAACAGACCTTGTCCCACGGGATTGCCAAATGCGGCCGGGGCGACCGGTATGTAATCCGCCAGCGACGGCAAGGCAGGCGCGGTCGTGACTTCAACCTCTTGCTCTACAAGCAGAAGTGGCTCCGCCATCACCGTCTCTGGTGGATGTTGGATCGGCGCGACCCCGGAACCAACCACACGCGTCGTTTCTTCACCTTCAACCTGCGACAGATCGCCCGCAGATGACCGTCGCAGCAATCCCCGCCGGGATTCCGTTTTGTCTGCACACGGGCTGCATTGCCAGCAGGCGCCGAGTAGCCGTGGTGCGTGGCCGCATTCATCGGCGAGCATTTCCATCGCTTGCCGTAATCTTGCTTCACCTGCGTGTGCTTCAAGAATTTTTACGGCGAACTGGCCGCGAGATTCAACCAGCTGCAGTTCCGCGGTGGTGACCTGAACCGGCGTGGCCTTTCCTGCCTGTCGCAGCTGCTGAACATCCTGCAAGCGTTGCTTGAGCAAAGCGTAACGCTGCCCATGCAGCACGGCGTCGCGCATGGCGGCTTCGTAAGCGAGTGCCGACGCACGGATTTCTTCCGCCGCCGCGCGGGTCTGATCTGCAAGAACGATCCGCAATTGTCGGCGGCGCATACAGATCTCAAGCGAGTAGTCTTCTTTCTGGCGGCATATTCCGCTCAGCGATGGCGAGATAGGATTGCCAACGCCAAAGTCAGCGCCCTTCAGAATCGCCCGCGCGTTGGGCAGGCTGTTGGAATTCAATGAACGTAACATGCAACGCGTGATTGCCAGATCGCGGCGTTGTTGCAGACCCATTGCTACGGCGGCTTCTACATCGACCGGTTCATAGTTTAAGTCCATCGGAACGACCGGCCACACGGGCGGGTGCTCGTGCTTGCCACGGCCGGTGAGAGTGACCACCAGCCCGCTGAGCTGCGCAATGTTCTTATCCAGTTCCGCCTGTTTCGCCAGCAGCTTTGATCGCTCTGCAAGCAGTTCCTCTTCGCTCTTTTCAACCGGCACCTGACTGATCTTTAGTGCACGGAGATCGCTGATGGACTGATTGGTCAGCCGCAGACTTTCCAGAACGCCGTCCTGGGCAGCGTGAGCAGATGCAAGCTGATAGAAAAACTTCAACGCCTCGCCAGCAGCCTGGTTCCGCTCCCGGGCAGCGCGCATGGCGAGAATATCCAGTTGCGTGCGTGTTTTATGAATCACGCATTCGTCGTGTGAGTTTTCCTCGGTCGCTGCGCAGGAGGTCAACTGATACTCAACGTCGATCAACTTAGCCGTGGTGGATGCGGTTGCGGCCTGGCACTGGCATTCCTGCGGCGTCAGCGCAAGGTGTTCGGGATAGATGCGTCGAGGCGTTATCTCGTTAACATCCAGGTCGCTTAGCACGGGATTCTCAGGCGGTAGATACGCCGTGCGCACGACCAGATTATCGCCAGGCGGTTCGGCGCACTGGCCATATGGCGTCATGGGCCAGTAGGCCGCAGGCGAATGGTGGAAACGGCAACCCGCACTGAAAAGCAGCGCGGATAGCAGTATCCATATCGGAAAATGCTTTGACATGTTTAAACCGCTAAAGATCGTACTTCCCGGAATGATGTCAATTCCCGGACAACTGTTTCATCTTATCGAGACAGTTTGCGGCCTCTCTGCCAAGAATCTCCTAAACTTCCGGCTGGCTTAGCA
This sequence comes from Pirellulaceae bacterium, assembly GCA_965233625.1. Classification (GTDB taxonomy): domain Bacteria; phylum Planctomycetota; class Planctomycetia; order Pirellulales; family Pirellulaceae. The sequence goes on along the minus strand of OZ247499.1, from coordinate 1,997,105 downwards.
ACGGTGACCTTAACGGTTATCCGGCTGGCAACGACTGCGGCAACTTCACAGTCAAGAAACACCGCTGGTGGGATCCTGCGTGTATAATGTGGCGTTTCAACCTAACCTCATGGAGTTGTCCAAGTGCGAAACGTGTTTACCGGAGTGCTGGCTTGTGCGCTGCTTGCACTGCCACAGATAGCAACGGCTGCAAAGCCAGAGACCAAAGTCGACGTCGTCGTCTACGGCGGCACCTCGGGCGGCGTGGCAGCCGCCGTTCAGGCAGCTAGGATGAACCGGTCGGTGCTGCTGATTGAACCCGGCGCGAAGCTGGGCGGCTTGACCACGTCCGGCCTCGGTTGGACCGACTCCGGCAATAAGGCGGTCATCGGCGGCATCGCCCACGAGTTCTACGCGGCGATCCATCAGGAATACTCCAAAGAATCCGCCTGGGTGCAGCAACCCAGCAGCAAGTTTGGCCGTTACTCACCACAAGCCACAACGATGTGGGCTTTCGAACCCAAGGTCGCACAACGCGTGATTGACCGCATGGTCGCAGAACACAAGATCACCGTCTGGTACGGCGAACGCCTTAACCGCAAAACAGGCGTTCAGAAAACAGGCGCCCGCATCACGCAGATCACGATGGAATCCGGACGCAGTGCCGCCGGCAGCATCTTTATTGATGCAACCTACGAAGGCGATCTGCTAGCAGCCGCGGGCGTATCGTACACCGTCGGGCGGGAAGCCAACTCAACCTATGGCGAAACTCTCAACGGCGTTCAGAAACGCCGCGCCGTAAGCCATCAGTTCATCAAAAACGTTGACCCGTACATTACGCCGGGAAAACCAGAAAGCGGTCTACTGCCGGGTGTGAACAAGATGCCTGGTGAAGATGGCGCCGCTGACAAACGCCTGCAAGCGTACAACTATCGTGTGTGCATGACAGACGCGGCGTCGAACCAGGTAAAGTTCACCAAGCCCGCTGGTTATGATCCGCAGCAATACGAACTGCTGCTGCGGAACTTTGAAGCCGGTGACATGCGTCTGCCGTTGAAGATCGACATGATGCCGAACCGCAAAACCGATCTGAACAATAAGCACGCCGTGTCCACCGACTTCATCGGGATGAATTACGACTATCCGGAAGCCTCTTACAAAGAGCGTGCGGAAATTCTCAAACGGCACGAAACATACATCCGCGGCCTGCTGTGGACGCTGGCCTACCATCCACGCGTGCCGGAGAAAATCCGGGCAGAAGCAAGCCGCTGGGGTCTGGCGAAAGATGAATTTACGGAGAGCAACAACTGGCCCCATACGGCGTACATCCGCGAAGCGCGACGGATGGTCAGCGATCACGTGCACACAGAATTAGACTGCCGTGGCGTCCGCCCGTGCGACGAACCCGCCGGCATGGGTTCGTACAATATGGATTCGCACAATACCCAGCGGTATGTGACGAAAGAGGGTTACGTCCGCAACGAAGGCGACATTCAGGTCGGCCCCGGCGGCCCCTACCAGATCTCGTATCGTGCTCTGACGCCACGTGAGAAAGAGTGCAGCAACCTTCTGTCGCCCGTGTGTGTCTCGTCCTCGCACATTGCGTTCGGTTCGATCCGTATGGAGCCAGTGTTCATGATTCTGGGCCAGACTGCTGCGACGGCTGCCAGCCTCGCCATCGAAAACAGCACTTCGGTTCAGCAGATCGAATACGAAACGCTGAAGAAGCGACTAATTGAAGACGGCCAGGTGCTTTCCTACGACGGCCCGCGGCGGCAACAGGGCATCGACCCGAAAAAGCTGAAAGGGCTCGTGCTGGATGATGCAGACGCCAAACTGACCGGCGCCTGGTTAACCAGCGCCTCGACCGGCGGCTTCGTTGGCTCCAGTTACCTGCACGACAACAACGAGGCGCAAGGCGAAAAGCTGGCCCGCTTTGAATTCAAGATCAAAGAAAAGGGCAATTACGAACTACGGATCAACTACCCGCCAAATCCCAACCGCGCAACCAACGCGGCGGTAACGGTCACGCACGCAGGCGGCAGCAAGACGCTGTTGATCAATCAGCGGAAGGCGCCCGGCAAACAACTGCTTTCGCTAGGCAAGTTTGAACTCGCTCCCGGCGCCGCCGCGATTGAGATTTCAAACAAAGAGGCTGACGGCTATGTGATCGTGGACGCGGTTCAAGCGATTCCTACCCCGTAACTATTGGTATCCAAGGGTATACGGTGACATTGCTTTAACGCTTCATCCAAAGGACGGAACACTAACCCGAAGCGCGAGCGAGGGGCGCCGGAATTGGTAGCGCACCGCCGGTTGAAGTTCACCTTTGAAGCGAAGTACGGCCCAAAACCTGCGTTTTCGCCTCCACATCAAATGCCCCTCGCTCGCGCTTCGGGTTGGTGACGTCGCGGTTTTCAATCGCTACGTCGCAGCCGGTTTCTGATATTGCACGCCCTGGTCGACTTCGGCAAAGCCAAGTTTGGTGAACAGTCCCAGGGCGGGCTGGTTGGTTACATCTACGTGCGTCTCAACCAGCGTCACACCATGCGACTGCATCTGGCGGAGCACTTCGCCCAGTAGAAACGTGGCGGCGCCCTGACGGCGCAGGTTGGCGGCGACTTCGATGGAAGATACGCCCATCGCATGCACGCCCCAACTGCTTGCCAGCGGCTCCATATCCCACAGCATCGCCACGCCCGCCGGTTCGCCGCCGCTGCGTGGCGCCAGCGTGAATTCTGTCTGTTGCATCAAGCCCCAGGTGCACGCATCCCACCAGTGCGCAGCACACGGATCTAAATTGGCGCCGATGGTGAACTTCCGCCGGATCTGCATCTGCTTGCGATCAATCACCGGGCGGAAGCCGCTCAGATCACGCTGCATCACGCTCCAGGTCCGCGCTGGCTTGTACCCGGCCGATTCAAATAACGCCGTCGCTGCAGCGTCGCTCTTGAGAATGCCGCACAGATTGGCGCCGCCATAAAGGCCCAGATAAAACGGGTCCGCCGGAAACGCAGGGCCGCCTTTTAGCAGCGTAGCGCCGCGCGCCGTAAGATATTCTTCACATGCTTGAAGCAGTGAGGCTCGCACGGCTTCATCGCACTGCGGTGTTGTCAGCACCATACAGGTCACGCCGCAACTGAAGTCGGTGTTCCGGCAATCACAGTCCGAGACGGGGCCCGCGTGTGCGAAGCCTACGACCTGATCTCCGTCTTCAGCCACAATCAGACCTTGCCGGTCGAAGTAAGTCTTCGACAGCACCAGCCGGTCGAGCAGTTCCAGCGACATCGGCTGCATCATCCCGCGCATCGGCGGCTGACTGCGCCACACTTCGGCAATAGCCGGAGGATCGGTGTTAAGAAACGGGCGAAGACGTATCAAGCTTTATGTTTCTCCGTCTTCAATACAGACAAACACGCCGCCATCTTCCTGCTTCACAGGTATCACCGGCTGCTGAATCGTATCTACCGATTCATGCACGCCTGTCTGCACATTGAAGTGCCAGCCGTGCCACGGGCACACCGCGACGCAGCCTTTCAATTCACCCTGTCCCAACGGCCCGCCCTGATGCGGACAGATGCCATCCAGCGCGTAAAAGCCTTCATCGGTATGAAACAACGCTACTAGACGACCGCCCGCGACATACTCTCCGACGCTACCCGGCGGGCAACCAGCGACATCGGCGATGCGTATCCAGGTGCTTCCGGGCATGCGGCAAGGGGCTCCTAAGCAGCGTCTTTGCCGGAATGATCTGCGTCCGGCTGGCGGGTGGGGGTCGGTAGGGTAACGCGTTTTTCGCGCCGTTTGCGTTTGGGAGGCTCGCCCTTCCAGCGACGATGCACCCACCAGTACTGGCCGGGATCAACGCGGATGACTTCTTCCAGACGCAGATTATACCATTGTGTAAGTTCCCGCACGCCTGCGATAGATGGGTCAAGCGACTGCGGGTCGGCGATGCCGTTAACGCCGATCTCAAATTTCATCGGTTCGCCCAGCCGCCGCGCGTAGGTAATCACCAGCGGGGCGCCGCCCACCAGACCCAGCACGGCCAGCGATTTGTAGTTAGACGCCAACTCTCCCATAAAATCGACCCAGCAGCCTTTTGGCCCGGCGTGCTGATCTCCGACAACAGCTAATATGCCGTTGTCGTCGATCACTTTCTGGATCATTCCGCTGCTGCCTTGCTTGGGAAAGATGACCTGCCCCTTCTGGCTGCGGAACCCGTTCACAAAATCGTGCAGATACTTGTTGTCCAGGTCGCGTGCAATGCTGTGCAGCTTGAAGCCCAGCAGCGCGGCAGCGTAGCCTGCGACTTCAAAGTTGCCATAGTGCCCGGTGACCAGCACCGTCGGCCGCTGGTTCAGCATGTACCCGACCAGCTCTGGCTTGCGGTGGAACTTTACATAGCGGTGGAAGTTGGTTTCGTGAATCTTACGTGGTACATGTGCAATTTCGCACGCCATCAGAAACAGATGTTCCCACATTTCACGCACGATTTCGCGCCGCTGCGACTCCGTAGCGTTGGGATAGGCGATGCGCAAATTCTTTTTCGTCACGCTATGTCGGATGCGCAAAATATCGCAGCACAGATACGCCAGCCAGCGGCCAGCGATCTGGCAGTGTTCAATCCGGTTCGCCTGGATAACGCAAATGGCCAGACGCACGAAAAGAAACACGGAGTAATCAGTAAGGTTCCGTAACACAGTCATCCCTGACAAAACATCCCTGACAAAATTTCTACATCCACCCTCAATAGGGCAAAGATGCAGCAGGAGCGCGGTCATCCGTTTTCGCGGCGGCATTCTGTCAGGAACCTTCCGGGATGAAAAGGCCGATCTGCCGGCCCGCCGAGTGCTTGCATGTTGCGAGTGGATGCTTGCAAGCACGTTTCTCTGCACCGTTCATTACACACCATAACGCCGCGCGTTTAGAAACCGGCTTGTCGCGGTGTGTCGCTTCTCGTTAATATGGAGTTATGGTTGCTGCGGGGGGCTTGGCCCTACCCGTGATGAAAAGTTCCATCGCTTCAGGATTGTCTCCATGCTTCACTACTCCTGCGATCGCTGCAATTGCAAACTAGATGCGGAGGACGACCTTCGTTACGTCGTGAAGCTTGAGTCCTACGCTGCCATCGAACCGGCAGTGACGGAAGATTACGAAGACGACCGCGATCACCTGCTGGAAGTGCAGGAAATCATCGAGCGGATTGAAAGCGGCGAAGAACCGCTGGAGCAACGCGACGCTGTGTATCGCAAGCAGAGCTACGATCTGTGCGCCAACTGCTACCGTGAGTACATCAAGAATCCGGTTGGCCGTATGCTGCCAAGTCAGATTGAATTCAGCGAAAACTAACCGCCCACTTTGCCATGCCTGGCAGACGCCGGTTCCCTTCTAACGCTGTCATCCTCTTCTCGTTTCTGGCCGCCTTCGCTGTATTACGTTGGGGCTGTGATTTCTTTGCCCCGCCGTCCGGACGCGGCGAATCTCAGACGGTTCTCGTGGAAGGTGAATGCCACCTCGTGCGGGTTGTTGATGGCGATACCCTTGTCGTCAGCCAACACGCAGCAGACAGCACTAGCAGCACGAACACGCACCAGTTCAAAATCCGGTTGTTAGGCGTCGACACGCCCGAAACCGTCAAGCCCAACCACCCCGTCGAACCCTTTGGCCCGGAGGCGGCAAAATTCACGCGCCGGTTTGTTGCTGAAGGCACGTTATCAGTGCGTCTGGACCGGCGGCGTCAGGACCGCTATGGACGATGGCTGGCGTATGTCTACCGTGATGGTGAAATGCTGAACCTGGAACTGCTGCGGCAAGGATTAGCCAGAGTCTCGATCTACCCCGGCGACTCTGCAACCATCGGTCGTAAACTCCGCCAAGCCGAAGAATCCGCACGCCAGGCAAAGACTGGTATCTGGAGCATTGCTCCGTGAAGATGTGTCGCCAGCCGGGCAACATCGCTTGTCACTGGGGCGGCGGTTACGCTATTTTAGAAGGACATATCAACCGGGATGAATGTAAAAAACGCCGTCCCACCGCGACACGGAGTCCAATGCATGTCCAGCTTTCAGCACCCCGTAGCAACCTCGTTATCACGCCGTGGGCTGCTGCGCGCTGGCGCCGGGGCGGCTGGACTTTCGCTGCCACAGATTCTAGGTCTACAACAAAAATCGCAGGCTGCCGGCAGCGAGAAAGAACGCAGTCCGGGCCGCGCCAAACGGTGCATCATTGTCTACTGTTGGGGCGGGACCAGCCATCACGAAACCTGGGACCCGAAGCCGGACGCCCCGGTAGAAATCCGCGGTGAATTCGCCCCCATCCCCACGGCAACGCCGGGCATCCAGCTTGGCGAGCACATGCCAAAAATCGCGCGTCACACGGGCAAACTCGCGATTGTCCGCTCGGTGCATCACGACGATTCCGCCCACGGCCGCGGCATGTACTGGAACCTCACAGGGCACAAGCCGCCTCGCAGCGGCAACATCGCGCCGAAGCGGGAAGACTGGCCCAGCCTGACGGCGGTGATCTCCAAATTCCGGCCGTCACCCGCGGGTCGTCCGCCCGCCGTTCGTCTGCCTTATCCCATGGTCGATAACGGCACGCTGCAAGCGGGCGAATACGGCGGCTGGCTCGGAGCGAAGTACGACGCCGTGGTGATGCGGCCGCAGACGGGCACGCCGTTTGGCGGCGTTTCAAGATCGCTTGGCGCCGAAGTGCTGAAACTCAACGAAGTGGATCAACCACGGCTATCGCGGCGCGCTGAGTTGCTGCGAAAGCTGGATAAACCACCCGCGACGGAAGAAGCATTTGAAGGCTTCGATCATTTCCGCCACATGGCGAAAGATATGCTGCTTGGCTCCGAGGTGAAGAACGCCTATGACCTGCAACGCGAAGATCCTCGCATCCGTGAGATGTACGGAGAACACATCGGCGGCACTAGCATGCTGCTGGCCCGGCGGCTAACCGAAGCTGGCATCCCCGTGGTTCAGGTCTGCTGCGCGGCCGGTGATCTAAACGGTTCCGTCGGCGACATGTGGGACACGCATGCCGACAACTTCAACCGTTTGAAGAAGAAACTGCTACCGGTTTTCGATCAGGGGCTGTCCGCATTGCTGGAAGACCTCCACCAGCGGGGCACGTTAGATGAAACACTCGTCGTAGTCCTCACAGACTTCGGCCGTACGCCACGCGTCAACAAAGCAGCAGGCCGCGATCACTACCCGAACGTGTATTCGGTGGCCTTCGCCGGCGGCGGCATTCAGGGCGGTCAGGTCTACGGCGCCAGCGATGGCAAAGGGGCTTTCCCGCACGCCAATGCCTGCACCCCTGCGGACCTGCACGCCACGATCTTCCGCGCAATGGGGATCTCGCCCCGCGCAGAAATTCACGATCCGCTGGGCCGCCCGTTCCCCATCAGCGACGGCAACGTGCTGCCGTTGTTCTAAACGCAGCCGTCCACGCCCCTTTTTCATTCGCAGCAGAGTACTTCCGCCTTGAATCAGCCACCGGGTGTTTCACACGCTTTCGACATCTATATCCACGCAGCGCCGGACGACATTCCCGCGACAAGCGATGCAACACAGGAGATTAACGGCGTTATCACGCCCGTTCTTCATCTCCAGCCCGCACAGCTGACGACGCCACTTGGCATGACGTTCGAGGAAGCACTGACACACCTTGACACTCAGCCGCGGATGTTTATCGAACCCGATGGCTCTTTCGTGCAGCGGGGTGAAGGCTGGCAGATAGATGGCGTTCTTCACGATTCACCCGCCGGTCTGACGGCGATTGAATGCCGGGGCGCCACGACGCAGGATGCGTTTGAACAACTACTGGCAGTTGCCGGCTGGCCGGACCAGCCGGTTGTATTCCAGCTGACCCGCGCCGGGACTTACTTAGTTGAAACTAGTTTCCGCCGCGCGTTCAATTTGTAGATTGAAGTCCGGCCCGTGAGGCTAACGGGTGAGAATCTTCAGCGCGCAGTTGCCGCCCCACTTCTGCTTGATCGAAAGCTTGATGTAGAACATCGCCAGCGGCTCTAAATACCGGGCCATTTCCAGGTCGCCCGCGTCGACCGCTTCCAGGCCAAGTTCATCAGCTAGTTGTTTGAGCAGAGCTTTCGCTTCTTCGTCATCACCGCAGTAAAACATGTTGGCCGCATGTTCTCCATACATCGCGTCGGCCATGGTTGCCGCGCTGACCGTGTTGAAGGCTTTGACCACGCGGGCGCCGGCGGCCAGCTCCGCGATACGTTCGCTCCCCGAAGTGTCAAAACCGAGGTCCAGCCCGGTGAATGTCGCGTTGATCGGATTAATGCAGTCGATCAGCACTTTGCCGGACAGGTCGCCCGCAGCCTTCAGCACTTCTTCCACCGTATTCCACGGCGTTGCCAGAACCACGAAGTCAGCAGCGGATGCCGCCTCTGCAATTGTCGCGGCGCGGGCGTTTTCACCGGCGTTTGCCAGTAGCGTCTGTACTTTCTCACTGGATGGATCGCGTGAGCCGAAGGTGACCTGATGCCCTTTTTTCGCCCATCCAGCGCCAAGTGCTCCGCCGACGTTTCCGGTGCCTAGAACTGCAATATCCATATTCTTTCCGTAGCTGTAGATAATCTGTCTTGATTGCTCATGTTGAAATAATGAACGTCACGAGCCGTCAATATACCATCCAACATAGGCACGTCACGTAGCGGCCCTGCGATGCGGTCTACTCATCGTTTTGCGAGGCGAGCGCCTGCTGCAAAGGACAATCTGCAGAGACGGCTTCACCCTGACGGTACTTCTGCAGCAACTTGCGCGATCCCGCGGCAAGTTCAGCGCGGACTTCGCGACGGCGGCCCTTTCGGCGCTCGATCTTCATGTTGTCATACGCCGTGGTCTGATGACGAAGCCAGGCGATCACCGCCGCTTCGGCCCGCTGCTGAACTGGAATGCGTTTCGTCCTGGCGACGGTTCCGCTGCCAACCGGAGTGGCATGTTCTGTCACTGCACTTGCCAGTTTACCGGCTAAGTCTGAATGAGCGGCGTGAAAGTTCAGAAAGTCGCGAACCTGCTGCCTGAATTCTTCCACGTAAATGGCGTGTTCTTTGGCGCGACGCTCGGCGCCGGCTTTCAGCTTTTTCGCATAGCTGGGTTTACTACGTTCAATCGCCACCGACTGCCGCGCCTTCGCGATATTAGCAGCGGGCGCCCACACGCCGACGGAGATCGTGCGACGGCCTTTTTTCTGTTTCACCGTCCACGATGGCCCGGCAGCTTTGACGCGACGGGTGAGCATCGCATCGCCTGGGGGCAACAGTTCCCAGTCCGCGGGCGCCGTGAGCGTTTCACCATTTTCAGCGATGCACTTCCGTTCGCCGGAAGCGGGAGAGACAGTCCGTGTCTTATCTGGCATGGGGGATCTACCGGTCTAAATGTTCCATGATCGCGCGCAACTGATCAACTATCGGTAATTAACGCGTCCTTCATCAAACGCTCATCGTGCGAACACACTTTAGCGTTAATTTCACCGGCATGGAGAGCACTTCTAAGTAGCCGCTGCCAGGGATCCTAATAACGCCCTGCACAATTTCTTTCTATCTCATTTCTGGAGTTGTCCATGTACCGTCCCAAACCGGGAACTCGAAAAACCACTGCAGCGTTCACGCTTGTCGAACTGCTGGTGGTGATTGCCATCATCGGCGTTCTCGTCGCCCTTCTACTGCCAGCCGTACAGGCTGCGCGTGAAGCAGCACGGCGGATGTCGTGCACAAACAATATGAAGCAACTTGGGCTGGCGATGCACAATCACCACGATACCTACGGCGAATTGCCACCCGGCGTACAAGCTGGCTGGGGCCATTCCTGGTCACTGCACGTGCTGCCTTTCATTGAACAGCAAGCGGTGTTTGATCTTTGTCCCACTCCGTTCAACGACTCAGGCGCCTGGACGGGAACGGACGCTCGCAGTCTCGGATTAATCGCACTGGCGCAGACGCCTATGCCAGCTTTCCGCTGCCCTTCATCTGGCATTGATGAACGGGAAGCCGACGACGTCAACGGCCTGGAAGATCGCGCGACCAGCAACTACCTGGCCTGTGCAGGCGGCGATGCTGAAACCGATAACAACGGTGCGACGGGCATGGATACTTCAAACGGAATGTTCCTTGCCAAAGACTACAGAGTCGCGCGGCCAGCCAAACCGAAGAACTTTGCCAGCGTCAAAGACGGACTTAGCAATACCGTCATGATTGGCGAAGCTGAGTACCTGCTTGATTCCGACAGAGGCTGCAACATCTGCGACCGCTTTCTGTACTACCACATGAACGCCGACAGCGGCGCCGGAAGCGATTTCTCGGAAGCACTCGGCTCCACCTTCTATCCGATGAACTCGAAAGAAGAGAACAACACCGCGCGTGAGATTTCATTCGCAAGTTCTCATCCCGGCGGTATCAACGTCACGCTAGGTGACGGCTCCGTCCGGTTTGTCGCCGAAACGATTGATATCAACATCTGGCGTGCAGCCGGTTCCCGTGATCTCGGCGAAACGGTCGAATTCTAGAACCTCGCGACGCAATAAAAAACGCCGCCCCGGTTTGTTCCTTTCGGAAAATTTTGGGCGGCGTTGTTTCGTCAGGCAAACGTCTAGGCTGGACCGGCGATCCAGTCGACGAGCCAGCGCCAGAGAGTGTTGCGACGTTGTGCTGGTTCAACTTGCACAGGCTGGACCTGTCCGGTATCGCGTGGATCAAGCTGCGGAGCTTCGCTGGTTGCAGCGGGCGCCGGTTCTTCTTTTTCCGCGACAACGGGATCAGGCGGAAGCTCGCGGCCTTCGATCGCCGCAGCGAACTGCGCCGCCGTCTGGAAACGGTCGGCAGGACTCTTTTCCAGAGCCCGCATGATCGCCTTGCCAAGATGCGTGTCTTCAACATCGCCAGGCAAGGCCGGTACGGGTGCGGTGTTGTGCTGAATCATGACCTGCACCGGGTTGGTATCTTCAAACGGCGCCCGGCCGGTGAGTAGTTCGTAAAGCATGACGCCGGCGGCATACAGATCGCTGCCTGGCGTAAGTTCGGCGCCGCGGCATTGTTCGGGACTCATGTAGACAGGCGTACCCAGCACGCCGCCGCGTTCGGTCAGCTGGAACGATTCCTGCAAGTCGCCGCACGACGCGACTTTGGCAATGCCGAAGTCGACGACCTTCACCATTTCTGACCCATCTTCGCCAGTGGTGATCAGGATATTGCCAGGCTTTAGATCGCGGTGAATGACGCCCACCGTGTGAGCGTCTTCCAGTGCATCCAGCATCTGCAAGCCAAGCCGCGCCACACGTTGCGGCGTGAGGGCGCCGGCTTCCTGCAACAGCGAAGTGAGTTCACGGCCCTGCAGATGCTCCATCGCCAGGTACGAACCACCGTCGCCGGTGTGGCCGAATTCGTAAATCTTCACAGTGTGTGGGCTGCTTAGCTGGCTGGCGAGTTTGGCTTCGCGACGCAGGCGGTGTCGCAGGTCTTCGCTGTCTTTGGCCCACGGAACCAGCGCTTTGATGGCGCGCGGTTCGCCGTTTTCCAGATCGGTTGCGTAATAGACAACGCCGAAGGCGCCTTGACCAATTTCGCCTTCCAGACGGAAGCGACCGTTTACGATTTCGCCAATTTCCATTTGCTGTTCCCCCTCACTGCACGCCGTCACGGCGTGGTGGATACGCGGCACGCGCGATGTTGTATGAATGGCCAGCAACTGCATGCCTCGGGCAGTTGCCGGAAGGTGTCCCAATGGTATGTAGCAGACAGAAAGCGCTCACGCCGGTGCTGCGGCTTAGCGCTGAATTGTTGCAGGAGGAATTGCGTGTGCGTGCGCCGCTTACGCCGGTTATGCCGGCTGAAGCAGTTGGCGCCTATGGCGACGCAGACGCCGGTTGCGCGGCGATATACCACGCCATGCCCTGGACTTCGCCGCTCTCGCTGCGTGAGAGCTGCACCTTCACGTCGCCGCGGCTGGCGTGCTTAAACCGCGCCGCAAGCTGCCCATCCGGCCCTTGGCTCCAAGGCGCCGGGCGGATGAAATCGCGGGCGGCGAAGGTGCGGTCAAAGAACTCCATGCAGCGTTGCAGGTCGGCCGTGCTGGTCAGCCCCACGACAGTGTCACCACCAGGCGAGTGAATGGCCAGCGAAGGCTGCAGGAACGCCGGCCATGTAAGTTCTGACAACGGCGAACCGGCTCCAGCCTGCGGCGCCTGGGGCGAATACACATACAGCGAATACTGCTCTGTAGGCTCGCCCTTCGCATCAAGCACCGGTGCGGCGATGCCCCAGCAGACAATGCATCTTTCCCGTTCTTCATCACGGCCGGTCTTCAGATGCTTAATGCCCACGCTTAAGAGCAGCGGACCTGACAGCTGATGCACTTCCCAGTTCCCAGCGTCCGCGGCAACCGGCTTCAACCGGGCGGTGGATTCAAGCAACTTCCTGGCAGCCGGTGTTGGAGGCTGCCAGACGTGTTCTGGCGATGCGAGTACCCGGCGGCACAGCAACGCTAATTCGGCGAGTGCTGCGGACTCATCGCCGGAAAACGAACGCATGCCAAAGGCGCCGGGTAATTCGCCGAACTCAAACGCATGCAACTTGGACGCGTCGCCCAGCTGAGCGTCGCCGGCAACATCGGCGGGCGGTTCGACCGTGGCGCGAGAGTCGTGCCACCAGTTAATCGTCTGCCTGCCGACCGCTAGGCCCGTCATCAAAACCAGGGCGATGGCGATGCCGTTGGTGGTCCAGCCAGCTATTTTGCGGGCAAGCGTGGGCTGCTGCGGAACGGTCTTATCGTCGTTATCAGTGCTGGCGGGGGTGTCTTTGCTGTTCATGCCTGCTGCTCACTGCCGGGCATTACTTCAGCGGAAGCGGGATGCCAGAAGCATTGGAGAATTCGCGGGCCGCGTCCGCCTGCCGGGCGGCGATGGCGCCAAGACGCCGGTTGTAGTCTTCTAGTTGAGACACCTTTGGGCGGATCTCTGCGATTATTGCTTCGGCGCCGGCGATCTGGCCGGGGATGGCGGCAAGCACATCCGGCGGCGTGGCCGGATCGTCCTGCAGCTGCTCAAGCGAATCAATCAGTTGCTCCTGCTCGGCGATTTCCGCGTTGTACATATTCAGGAAAGCCTGAGTCATGCGTCTGGGCAGTTGGCTGATTTCTCCAAAAACTATGCGGTCGCGGATATCGACGCCATCAATTAGCGGCACGACAACCGCTTCGTAAATCACCTGCCGGTCCAGTTCCTGCATGCCCGTTGGCACACGTGGGTGGAAGTCGGGGGAGAAGCCGGCATAGCGTTGAAATTCCTGGTCGTCATCAAGAACCGCAAGGGCCTCGTACAACGGCATTTCCGTCACCGCTTCGACCGAACGGGCAAAGGCTTCGGGCAGCGACTGTTCCGTTTCGGGCAGTTCGTAGATCAGGAACGAGCGGCGGAACACGTTGGGGGCGCCCATCTGTGCAATCCGCCAGGTGCCATCCGTCATGAAGTGCTGAATATCACCGCTGCGATAGCTGCCCAGCGACGCCATCATCGGGTACGGTCTTTCGATCGCCGCGATTCCGCGATAGGCAATCTGCGACTGCGTCGGGTTCAGCCGGTTGTTCACTACCCAGCCATTATCCAGCGGCCCGCGGACAACAGGCTGTTGAAGTGAAGGTGCGTCCAGGCCGTCGATGCCAGCCGTTGTTTCGACACGGATTTCAGCCGGCTCCGGCCAGACTTTATTCAGCGGCCGGTTCTCGCCCTGCCCCGTGCGGGGCCAGCGCACACGCCAGGCAGCATCACGCGAGACGATTTCTCCACGCACCCGCCACGCGGCCATCGTGCCGAAGTTGACGATCAGTGCGGCGACGAACATCAACACGGGTAGCCATAGAACAAGCTCCAACGGCGCCAGTCCACGCCGACTTGTTCCACGGCGTCTTGCACAACCGGGCAGCGGGCCGAGGTGTTGGTGCTTTGTATTTGTTCGATGGCGTTGCATGCGATGGCCTTCTTAGTGATGGCTGACCCAGGGCAGATCTGTGTCGTCCATGGTGCGCAGATCAGGCGTGCGGATCTCAGACATCGAACCGTCCAGGTAGGGCTGTTCACTTAGAATCGCGGGAATTGCCGGCGCGGTGGCAGGCGCCAGTTGCGTGGTCCAGTTCTGCGACAACAGGTTCCATTCTGTTGGATAAGCGCTGCCGCTCTGCCGGCCGACAAGAAAGTCCTGTTCCGGGTCAGGCTCGCCTGCAGGTTCAGCTTCTGGCTGATTGCGGGGCGGCGCCGGTAGCTCTAGCTGCTGGCCTGGAACGCCGCCAAAGTTGGTGGCGCCTTCGCCCGTGATGGTGCCGTCTTCAAAGATCTTGATGAGCCGGCGCCGCGGGATGAACAGAAACACCTGCGAATACGCTTGCGAACTGGCGCCCAGCGGATTCTGGAAGATGCGTGGCGATTTTTCCTCCAGCGGGTTGGCGTACGCCACCGCAACGTACATGTAATCGCGCTGCAGTTCTTCCGTAAAGTCAACGTCTGCGGTTTCCGTGCGTGTGAACTGCCGACGGATCTGGAAGGGCAGGTTCGAAGCGGGATAATCAATTTCGAGCAGCTTTTTCAACTGGCCGCCCGTGACGATCCGCCACAGATTAGAAAATTGCGACATCTTCCCCAGCAGATCAAAGGCGCGCAGCGAGTCGTTGTTCCAGTCGCGTAGATAGCGGTTCGCCAGATTCTGACGCTGGGCGACCGCCGTCTCGAAATATTCTTCCTGGTCCGGCAGCGTGTCTAATTCAGGGTCGACAACCGGCAGTGTGCTGCGGTCGGCTTCGTTAACGCCGCCAAAAAGATCTGCGTCCGTCCGCCACATGACGGCGCGGACATCAACCGGGTCGGGCCAAGCCTGGCCATGACGGCGGGCGGTTTCGTCGGCAGCGGTCTGCGCCAGGTAGGGCGCGGCAATGCGCAATTCACGCTGGAACTGCGGGATCTGCTGCTCAGCCAGAATCTCTTCAAGCACGGGAAGCATTAATTCTGAAGCGGCGGCCGTCCACACCGAATAAGTGCGGACCATCTCTGCTTCTAGCGGAACCTTCTGTGTGATGGCCTGGCCCAGCAGATCAAACGGTGGATACTCAGAGCCGGTGAACGCGGGGCCGGTCCGTTGCCAGTTGGCCAGGATCTCTGGTGTTAGCGATGCGGCGACCTGGTCGCGGCCTTCCCGCATGAAGGCCGTCAGTGCGAAAATCTCGCTCAGCAGATGGTTCGTAAACGCCATACTGTTCATGCTACGGGCCATCACCACGCCGCCGGAATAACCCGCCGCGTCGGCGGCGTTCTGCATCTTCACCTTCTGGTCGACCTGACGGACCGAGTTCATCACCATGCCCAACAGCATGACCAGCAGCAACAGCCCGAATAACGAGCCAATACTGATCGACCCCTGCTGATCGTGGTGCAGAGAGGTGAGCCTTCTCCAGGCGTTGCGAAGAGACCGCAGGATTATCACTGGGCAGCTCCTGTTGCGTTGGAGAAGGACTGGGCGTTGAAGGTTGGCACATCGCCGAAGTCGGTCGTGGCGCCGTCGTCTGGCAGCGGTGTGTCTACCAGTGGTGTGGTGGCGTTTACCCGGTGAATGAACGGCACCAGTGGTTTTTCGCCTTCGTTGCTGAGCCTTACCGTCGAGGTCAGCGGATACACCCACACTCCCGCGTTATTGCGGATCGCACGCGAAACGCTGTTGTGCTGATACGTGCGGGCCGATTGCCCATTGGCGTCCACTGCACCCGTCACAGGTACACGCGGCGGACGTGCCAGCAGGCGCCCCGGACCGGGCAGTAGGGCGAAGTCGTGCGCGACGGTGACAATAATCTGATCCTGCCAGCCCGTTTCGTTGAATTCAAACTCCTCCAGATACGGGCCCACTTCGTGTTGGGCCAGCGGCGGTTCGTCTTCTTTATGCTGAATCAGAATGCGGACGCGGGTATTGGCCAGCGCGTAGCCCCATTTATTCCGCAGCCGGGTGTCCACCATGCTGTTGGCCGCCTGAGCGGGCGCGGCGGCGTGGTAGGCGCGGGATATGGCGGACAGTCCCTGCATGTTCACATGATCCAGGCCGGCGCCGGTTGTGCGTGAGGGGCAGATAGGCATGCACGCCATCGCGGCCGCCGTGGTGATCTTGTTGTGCTTCGGGCTGCCGGGCTGAATTTCGTACACGGAATACGGTCCGCCCGCTTCGCTGACTTCACCCAGATACACCAGCGTGCTGATGCGGTTTTCGGTTTCGAATTCCCCTTCGACATACGCCGGAATCCAGACCATCGCTGACCGGGCAGCCGAGAAGCCCGCGTATTCCACAACAACTTTGCCGATGGTGATCTGACTTAGCTGCACGATGAACATCATGAAGATGATGAACAATGGCAGCGTCAACACAAAACTTAGACTTTGCACGCCACCACGCTGGTCGCGGTGTAAACGCTTTACATACGCCAGTTGCAGCCTGGAGCCGCTCAAGCGGACCAGCAACACCAGAACGGTCAGACATCCCGCAATGGCAAGGAGGAACGGCAGGCAGCCAAGAATGATCTGCTGTTGCATTGGCGCCTCTTGCATGTCTGCGAAATGGACGAACGGGGAACTACCAGCCAAGGAGAAGAAACACGTCAAACTTGGCCAGTAACACGCCTGCCACCGTACAAGGCGCCAGGTAAAGTGCTCGTTTCAACGGCTGCCGGTCTTCATCCGCAACAGCCGGCCGGGCCGCAAAACGCAGGAGGAACAATAAGTAACGGCCCCAGCGTTTCAAAAGTTGCCAGGCGCCGACGCGAATGATCAGGATGATGATGGCCGCGCATGCAGCGACAATGAACGTCCACAACATCGCTTCAAACCCGCTCATCACTCCCAGAAACGCGCCGGTCATGGCAATCAGTTTTACATCTCCGCCGCCGATTTCGCCAGGAAAAAACACGTAGCAGATGATCATCATCACGCCGCATGCCAGCCACCCGACCAGGGCGGCAGGTAACGGCATGAGGCCGTACAGGGCGTGCTGGATCATGATGTCCCACACGCCTGGTTCGCTGCGGGCGATCAGCAAGGCGGTTCCGGCGATGCTCAGCAGCAGAGCCACAATCATGCCGGTGTAGGTTGTCTTGTTAAAGACCTTGCCGTATCGAAGATCGGTGTAGGCAGCGATCAGGAGGAAGCCAAGCAGGACGATCAGATTCACAGCACGCCAGTGGGGTTAATCAACAACCGGCGCACCACCCACTGCTGCGTCTGCGGCTTCACCTTCCAGCGTGGTCATACCATCGTCAAAGAAGGCCTGAATACGCGGCCAGCCGACCTTCACCACAAAGATAAGAATCGGCAGCGCGATGGCGGCGATGATGAGTACCGTTTCGATGCTCACGGCGCCATCTTCGTCGTGATGAATCTGCTGGAGTAACCGCCAGATGGAAGGTTGGTTCTTCATGTTCGTTCCCTGTTCCGGTTTGCCTGTGTGAATGCTGATGAGCAATCAGCCTCTAATCTGAAAAAGGAGCGAGGTGCTTCCTGTTCAATAACTTACAACGCGATACTTACTCGTTGACTGTCAATGCAACGCCAACGGCGACAGCCCGTGCCACATTGTCCGGGCTACATAAACGGCCAGGAAAACAGCACTGCCGTCATTTCGTACACCAGGTTCATCATCCGCGGCGCCACGGCAAACAGAAAAGCCGCTAAAGGCAGCACAATGCCCAACACCAGAACGTAATCCAGTGTGGCTTGGCCCCGGCGTCTTTTTCTACCGCGTGTGGTCAAAGCAGATTCCGTTTTTTGAAGGTTAACACCGCTTCAAATCAGAGGTTGCCGCTCCCGGCCCCTCATCCTGAATTCTACCCGCTGACAGCATTGCTTCAAAGTTCTTTTAACGAAAAACACGGCGACTCCCTGCGGACTGCATGCAGGGCCAGAGAGAGGCTGCGTAAATTGTTAAACCCGCATGATTTTGATGACGTAAACCAGTAGCCCAGCTATACTAAACTTACAGCCAGTCGTCGTCACGCGTACCGGCCATTTCAACCTTGGAATACGCAACACCCGAGAGGGAACTCGCTTGCTTGCCCGCATCGCTACGGCTTCGATCCTCCTGCTCCTTCTGACTGCAGGTAGCTTGCGCGCCCAGCCAGGTACGAAACCAGATGCGACGCCTGCCCCCGCCGTGGAGCAAGCCGGGCTAGAGACGTTCTATGTGCCCGATAAAGAAACCGGCAAGCTGATCCCCGTTTTCCGGGCGTTGACCTTCGACGAGTTTGAAAAGCTGTACAAGCTGCAAAACCAGCTTGCCGCCCCGGACCCGGGGCAACGCTATTCGATTCAGTCCATGGCGGTGCGTGGCTCTGTCCGCGGCGATAACGCCACGCTGACTGCGACTTTACGGATCAAAACGGTCAAGCCGGGCTGGTCGAAAGTAGACCTGCGCTTCGATTCGGTATTGCTGACACGCGAAGCCATCTACCGCGGGCCGGGCAAAGCCATTGTCGATTACTCGCCGGAAGACAAGCACTATTACTGCCTGGTCGATGGTGAGGTGGATGCCGTCCATACCATCGAGATGCAGTTTGTCGTTCCACTGACGGAACTTGGCGGAGAACGCAGCCTGCAGCTACAAACGCCCTCAGCCGTCACATCCACGCTGCAACTGACAGTGCCCGCGCAGGGAGTGGATGTATCTTCCGTAAAAGGCGGCGTCTTCCGGTCTGCACGTCCGCAAGGTGGCCAGACTTCGCTGGAATTTCTGGGTCTGCGGGGCGAATTTCAGATGCGTTGGCGGCCCGGACAGAAGAAGGGCGGCGGTCAGCAACGTACCGTCCTGGAAGCCAGCGCGTTGTTGCGGGTGAGTTTCGATGGGCGGTTCCACACACGCAGCGATGCAACGCTGAAGGTGAACAGCCTGAGTGGAGATTTCAACTCCTTCCTGGTCCGTCTTCCCGCGGGAATGCGGCTGGTTCCCGACGACGAAACTTTCGCCCAGCAGCGTTACACGGTGGTGGAACTGTCGGAGCAAGAGAAGTTGGCCCGCAAGCTGCCGCCAAGGCTGCGCGATCAGCCACTGGCAGAGGTCACGCTGGTGCGGAAAACTAGTGAACGGGTCGAAGTGAATCTTCGCACCGTCCGGCGACGCGACACGGAACAGCAACCCGGCGCGGCCGCGGAAGGTGTTGACGCGGCGGGCTTCGAAGTGATCGGCGCTAGCAACCAATGGGGCTACATCGAACTGGCCGTGCAAGGTGACTGGAATGTGCAGTGGCAGGCCGACCATGTGACACAGACGGGTGATCTAACTGCGGCGATGCGACAGAACAACGTGGTCGCCCGGTTCGAATATCAGCAGCAACCCTGCCAACTTATGGTGACCGTCAGCCCCCGGCCTGAACGTGTAAGGGCGGAACCCGCGTATCAGCTGAAGATTGACGCCGTCGAGGCTGAGCTCGAGGCCCGCATCCGGTATCAGGTGCGTGGCGCCTCGCAACTGAAGATCAACATGCCCGGCTGGACCGTCGATAGCATCCAGCCCGAAGACCTGTTCGAGCAATCTTTGACCGGCCTGGAAAGCGTTGAGCCGCTGGTGCTGACGCTCACACCTGGCGCCGCCCAGGCTTCCACGGCATTTGATGTGGTGATTAAAGCCCGCCATGCAACGGGCATCGGCAATGAAGAAACCCGCACCAGACTGGCGCTGCCATTGCCCCAGACCACGACAACAGCTCCCGCCACGTTAACGGTGCTTCCTGCCAGTGAGATCGAACTGGAATACGACGCCAGCAACTCTGCCGGACTGCAAATCCGCAGCATTCCGCGCGATGCCGTGGAGGGAAACCCTGGTGCGTTGTACTACCAGTTAAGAACCGGGCTGGCGCCGATCTTTTCGTCCATCGCCCAGAAACGCAAACGCCGCGTGCTGGTCGGCAGCGACACGCAGGTGAAACTAAATAAAGATTCTGCCAGCGTCGCGCAGACATTGAAATTCAACGTGGAGTTTGAACCCGTCGAGAGCTTGCTGGTCTGGCTGCCCGAAGAAGCGCTCGGGGGCGATATCGAACTCAATGGCTCGGCGCTGCCGTCTCCGTCGATCCAGCCCGTGCCTGATGCGATGGAAGTGATTCCGCCCGACGACGCCCCGGCTGGCACGGTGCTTCCCGAACGACCAGCATCAACGGATCTTGAGGCCAACATCGAACCCCCGCCGAGTGGCGCCGGCCAGTTGTTTAACATTCTGCTGGGCCGCAGCATGTTGGGCGAATTTCAATTGTCGCTACGCTACGACTCCGCATTGCCTGAAGAAGGTGAGGGCGGGGCGGAGAAGAATTTTGTACTGCCGCTGGCGGCGGCGGTGGCGGACGATATTGAAAACAACACGCTGCAACTGACGTCAGCTGCATGGGAAGTCACGCCAGCAGACGGCGTCTGGAAAAGCGAGAGTGGAAAATCCACACCCGCCCGCACCGCCAGTCTCGATGCCACGGGGCTGCATGCACAAGCGATATTGAAATTGTTACGGTTGTCGACCGTCAAACAGACGGCGCCTCGCGTTGAGAAAGCATGGCTACAGACAACTTACGCGGCTGAGCAACGACGGGACCGGGCGGTGTTTGTGCTTGACACAGACGACAATCAGGTCGAAGTGGAGCTGCCACCAGGTGTTGAAGCGTCGGCTGCCATGGTCACAGTAGGCGGCGCCCGACAGGCAACGGCGGTCGCCGGCGAGAGGCTGCAGGTAACTTTGCCCCCGGTAGCCGGCCCGCACGTCATTGAAATCTGGTACATGCTGCAAGAAGAAACGCCATCCAATGGTTGGCGGAGCATCATGCGGCCACAGATTGCGGGCGCCAGGCCGCCGCAGGAGTTCTATTACCAGGTTGTGCTTCCCGCCCAGCAACTGGTGCTGAACACTCCTGCTGGAATGAATGCGGAACAGGTGGCCGGTTGGGACCCTTTCCTCACGCGGCGTGAAGTTATGACACAGCGTGAATTAGAAGCATGGACGGGGAGCAGCGAACAGGCGCTGCCACCAGCCACATCGCAGACTTACCTGTATAGCTCTTTCACTTCCCCGGCCAGGATCAGCCTGTTCACGGTACATAGCCTCCCGATGATGCTGGCTGCCTCACTATTGGTGATGCTGTGCGGTGGCCTGGTAATTTACTGGGAGAAGGCGCGGCAACCGGTCGTGTGGATGGCGTTCGCATCCGTGCTGCTGGCGTTCGCCGTCTTCTATCCGCAACTGGCGCTGCAACTGGCGCAGGCAACGGCCGTGGGCATTGTGCTGACGGGATTCATGGCGTTGCTCAAGATGCTGGTTTCACGACCGGGAGTACAGCGCGCCGTATCGCCCGTTCCATTAAACGGACCGTCCGTGTTCGTGCCGGAAGGCTCGTCCATGCCCAGCACGATGCCACGCGAAGCCAGCAGTCTGGCGGCGACGGCCAGTATTCAAGACCGCGTGCACGAAGACGCCGGAGAATCTACGGTGTATACCGACCGGCCTTCCAGCGCGGGGCGCGAATCATGATGTGCCACCCGTATGTTTTTCTTCGCATCACGCTTTGCCTCAGCGTTTTCGCCGCGTTGCTCTGGCAAGTCTCTCCGTTAACCGCGCAGGACGGCGCTGCGCCGGCAGACACCACGCTGGTGCAACCTGCGCCAGCGGAATCAGAAGGCGAAGAACCTTCCAGCCCTACTCCCGCAGCTGGCAGCGACGAAGGGACCGTGGAGAAACGTAACATCCGCCTGCAGCGGGTGCTGGTGCCGGACTCGCACAAGAACCAGTTACTGGAAGAACTGATTCGCACGACCGGTGTGAAGTACATGCCGATGGAGCGTGAGAAGTATCTCGCGCTGGTCAAGAAGCTTTTGCGCGCCAGGTCTCGCATCGCTCCGGCTGGCGCCCGGATAACGCAGGCTTCTTACCATGCGACCTGGGAACGCGACAAGTTGACGGGCATCGCGGGCATGCAGGTGGAATTGAATCAACCTGGCGAGTCTTTCGCACCACTAGCGGGCAACCGGCTGGCGATCATCAGCGCGGCCTGGCGAAGTACGCCGCCCACCGAGGCGCAGGTTGCCATGACGCCCACCGGCGACCAGGTTCTGGTGGTGCCCAAGGCAGGCACCGTTGACCTTGCGTGGACGTTAAAGGGAAAACGCAGTCAACAGAAAGAATACGTCTTTGATATCCGGCTGCCTCAAGCGGCGGTGACGCGGATGACATTGGATCTGCCCGCAGGCTACACGCCTCAGTTGTCGGCTGGCGTGGTGACGGAGGCTCCTAGCCGGGACAAGGACGACGATAGCGATCCAGCAAGCTATGCGGCCGGTGAACCAGCCGAAGGCGAAACCCGCTGGCTGCTGTTGATATCTCCGGCAGAGACGGTCCGCCTGACCATTGTGCCGGTCCAGACGGACGATGCACGCCAGGTTGTTTCCCGTAGTCAGGTGCAGCACACAATCACGCAGCGGGGCCTCAATTACGAGGCGGATATCCAGCTGGATGTTCACGGAGCATCACCCGCGGAACTGGTCATGCAACTAAGCGGCCAGCTTCTCTTAACGTCAGCGCGGTGCAACGGTGTCGAACGCCCTTTCGCCTATCAGGACGACGGCAAGACAGTGGTGCTTGATCTGCCCGTTATCAACCCAGGCCAGCCATGCACGATCCAGCTAAGCGGCCGGGCGCCAGTAACCACCAATGGCCGATTCAAGTTGCCGTCCGCGTCACTGACTGGAACCGCCTGGGAATCTGGTGTGGTGACACTGCAAATTGCACCACCTTTGCGTGCTGCCTCTCTTGACCTGCAGAACTCCGTTCAGTCCGGCTACGCTCCGGCGGAACCAGGTGTGGACGGCGCCGGGTACGAAGTGCACCGCTTCAGCAATACCGCCAGTAACTCGGGCATCACGCTGCAGTTGCAGCAGCAAGCCGCTGGAATAACGGCCCAGTGCGCCAGTAGCGTCAAGATCGGGCAGCTGAGCACCAGTGCCACGTTCGTAGCAAAGTTATCGGTGCAGTCGCAGGCAGTTTTCGCCACGGAGTTCACCGTCCCCAGAGAATGGATCGTAGACACGGCCAGCGTCCGCCCCGCAGGTGTTCTGGATGACTGGTCGATAACCACCGCAGGGCTGGCGGATCAGAACGTGAAGGTGCGGTTGAAGAAGCCCATTCAGCCGCAACGCAGTATCGAAGTCACTTTAAAAATGCACCGGCGGGTTCGCGCTGACCTCTTGCCCACGCCGGCCCAGCTGCTGGAACTGGCTGACATTCCCGCCGCCACCCGGATCAGCCGTACAACGGGCGTGTACACCGTGGCTCCCTTCAGGATCCTACTTTCCGGTGACGGTGAGTTAAAACGGCTGGACCGCCAGAAACTACCGGCGGAAATCGCCGGAATGCTTAACGTGCCCGATGACGCGGTGGTTTATCAGGGAAGTAGCGATAAGGCGCGGTTGAGGCTGGTGGATGAACCCGTGCAATACAGCGCGGAACTCGAATCAACGGTCATCGTTGACGGAAAGACGCTGGAAGAAACGCATACGATCCGCTGCCTGCCGTCCGCCGCCGGTGTCTCTTCGTTACTGGTGCATTTTGCAGAAACGGGAAAAACTCCCCTGCAATTTAGTCTGACGACGGGTGAAACTGGGGCATTCAAAACGCATCAGCTGACAGAAGAAGAACAGCAAAGCGCAAATGTCGGTTCAGGTGAAACCTACCAGATCGATTTTGACCGTCCTCGCACAAAACGGTTTTCGATAGCCGGCGTCCGCAGTTCAAAACTGGACGACTCGCACCAACTGCCTTTGCCCTCGTTACCTTCGGCTGTTTCTCAGACAGGGCTGCTGTTGATCGGGGTACGCAATGACGAAGAGCTTGATGTCAGCGCGGGCAGTCTGCGCACGGCGCCGCTCCCTGTGGTTCCGCCCGGCACAGCAACGCAGATGCGTGCCGCCTACGTTTTCGATCCGGCACAGACCGCCGTCGTTTCACTGGCCGCTGCTCCGCACACATGCGCTGCGGCATGGGCATGGGAGAGTTATCTTCGCTCCAGGTTCGGCGCAAGTTCCGTAAGTCATCGCGTTGTCTACAAGCTCCAGAATGAGGGCGAAGATTCTGTCGCTGTGAAGCTTCCTGCCAACGCAACGCAGGTTGTGATCAAAGTCAACGGCGCCAACGTGCAGCCAGTCACAGACTCTGGCGCCCACGTTGTCACACTTCCCTCCGGCCAGCTCTTCCCGCTGGTCTCCATCGAGTTTGTCGAACCGGTCGCACGGCTAGGCAGATGGACCGAACTTTCACCCCCGGTAATTTCACCTGATTTCCCGGTGATGGAACATCGCTGGACCGTCGCAACGCCGCCCGGATACAAACTGAAACAACCAGCCGCCAGCCCCAGCAACGGACAGCCAGACGCTCTAACGCGTATCTTTGGTGCGTTCTACAGTAGCACCGCCGCAGACAAGAACGGGGCGGCGGGGCTTGAAAGTATTCTGCGTGAGGCGTGGGCGGAAGAACCGACGGACACGCGCCGGCAGAACATCCTTGGCGTGTTGGGCGAACTATGGCTGAAAGAGCCGGAAACCAATCGCGATGAGCCACGCAACTGGCGGGCGTTGCTGCAGCGGTACGAAGAGAAACAGAACGCGGCGACTGATTCCCGTCTCCCAGGCCTGGAGATTGATAGCCTGTCGATGCACCGCGCCGGCATAACGCCCTCCACACCTTTGCCTCCGCCTCCCGCAGGACGCGATGGCGCGTTGTTTTCTGAGCTGGATTACCGTGAAGCAGGCGCCGCGTTGCTGAAGCAATCCGCACTGCAACTCACCACCGCAGATGCGGCGTTTGTTCTTACTTCCGCTTCCACCGATGAGAATCAGAAGGTAAATCTGCCGCTGATAATGGAGGTGGAAAAATGGGTGTCCGCGGCGCCTTTCACTTCTTCACCCTGGGTGGCTGCATCAGCGCCGGACAGCGGCGCATGGCGGTGGAACATTCAAAGCGATGTCACTTCCATCGAGGCGCCTGGCCCCGTGATGGTTTATCAGCCCGCATTCTGGCGTGCAGCGGGTTGGGTGGCTTTATTCTTAACCGCCATCGCGGCAGTCGCGTTGCTCCGGCACCGTCCGTTGTGGATTCTGCCCGTCACGGCCGTTGGCGTGCTAGTGGCGATTACCGCGCCAGACATCGTGGCGCCAGTAACAACAGGCATCTGTCTGGGCTGCATCTCGGCCGCGCTGGTGCTGGCAATTCATAGCTGTATGGAGCACGTACGCAACATTCAGGAACAGAAAACCAACGCCACCACGAACGACGATACTCCCGGCGACGCCGAAGAAAGCCAGACCGCCACGGCAAGCTTCCGGGCGCCTGCTTCGATTGTGCTGATCGCCATGACGGGCGTGTTCGCGCAACTGCAAGCTGAGGAAACGGCGCCAAAGGTCGTCGATTACAAAGTTGTGTTTCCCGTTGACGAGGACGAGAAACCCACAAAGTACATCTTCGTTCCCAAGCCCGTGTTTGATCGCATGCTGTCGCTTGAAAGTGAAAGCACAACGACGGGCGATCCCTGGTTGATCTCGCGAGCGAATTATTCCTGCCAGATCTCCCGCAAGACGGCTGATGGCAAGCTGGATGTTTCTGCCTGCACCGCGCGGTTTCAGTTGAATGTGCGCAGACGTGGCGCCAGCGTCAGCCTGCCGTTCAGTTCCCGACAGTTGGATCTCCTGCCTGGCAGTGTGCTGATCGACGGCGCGTCTGCAGAATTCGCCTGGAGTAAAGACGGCGACGCGCTGGAGATTGAAACGGTGGAAACTGGCGTCCAGGAACTAACCATCGAGTTCATCCCACGTACCACGGCAGTTGCTGAGCGAAGTTCGTTTGAAATCAACATTCCCCCGGCGCCTATTGCTGAACTGCGGGTGAAGACTGCGGAAGACATAAGCAACCTCGAACTGGCTTCCACGCTCGGTCCATCGCGGATTGATACAACGACTGGCGACCTGCTCACGCCACTGGGGCCTGTCAAAAAACTGCAGATGAGCTGGCCGCAACAGAATGGCGGCGCCACGCAGGAGCCTTCGGCGAAACAACTGGTATGGCTGCAGATTCAGCCCAAGTCCGTGCTTTGCCGCACGGCGACAACGCTTTCGGCTCCGGCTGGTAAGGCGATCCGCACGCTAGAGTTTGAAGTCGATTCCCGGTTGCAGATCGCTGCGGGACGTAGCGCGAACATCTCCAGCATCATGGTCTCGCCCAAGCCATCGCCAACGGGAATGAAGCGGGTTTCTCTACTTTTGGACCGCGACTACCAGGCGGAAGAATTCAGCGTTCATGTGTCATATCTTGTCACTGGGGCGACGGGAACTGGCATCACGCGACTGCCGCGAGTTGAAGTAGCTGGCTGCCGGACACTCCGCCGCTGGTTCGCCGTCTCAACCGGCAAAGGGCTGGAGCACAGTATCCAAGGCGCGGGGCAACTGGCGCCACAGTCGGCGTCCGCGTTCAAGACGGCGTGGGAACTTGCCGGCGCGCCGGTTGGAGCATCCGACACGCCTGATGTCGCCTACGCAGCCATGCCCTTGAAGGATGAATATCAGGTGCTCACGTCGCCACCGGCGGACCCTGTCAGCGCAACCGTGCAGGAGCTTCTACTGGCGGGCTCTGACAAGGTGCACTATGAAGCTTCGATTGAAATAGACGCGGGCGAAACCCGCAACTTCCATCACGCTTTCGCCGAAATGGACCGCATCCGCATTGACGAGGCAACCATGCTCCAGGGCGGTGCGTCGACGCCGCTTGATTTTGCGACGACCGGGGATGGCGTCCTTAGTGTCTTTGCCACCAGACCGATGACGGGTGTCTACACCATCCGGCTAAGTGGCGAATTAGCCGGCACGCAGAAGTTTTCGCGTCGAAACATCTGGCACACAATGCTGCAATTCAACAATGCACTGGTGGATCAGCACTATATCGATCTCTACCGTTATTTTGATGCGAAAATTAAAACGTCGCGCGTTATCAAGTTAGAGCCCAATCTGGAAGACACCTCGCCCGCTCCGCGTGAAGGCGCCCGCATCGCCGGCCGCTGGAAAGTGCAAGCTTCGGCAGGTGGAAGTCCGGCGCTGCCGCGGATGAACTTTGAAATATCGCCCAACCGCCCCCGTGCTGAGTGCCGTCGCCTTGTACGGCTAGAACGCACCGACGGCGAATGGCGTGCTGCGATGCGTTGTCTGGGCACGGTCAATCGCGATCAGCTAGACACGCTGCGAATCGAGTTTTCTCCGCAATGGTCGGCGCCATTTGAATGTGAACCGAAGGCCAAGATCACCATCGAACCTGTCCCAGGATCGAACCTCAGCCGGATGCACCTTGAATTCGAGAAGCCCTTAAGTGGCGACTTCGACGTGCGGGTGACTGGTGGGCTGAACCCAGCATCGGGCGAACGGATTGCAGCGCCGCAGATTGAACCATTGGATATGACGCGGGTTGAACGGCGCCTGTTGTTGCCGATGCGAGCACAGGAGCAACTGTTTAACTGGAAGACCGCCGGGTTGATTAAAGATCCGCTACCCGCCGTCTTCGCCAGCGAAATGCCCGAAGGTCCAGCCGCAGCGTACCGCGTGGTTGGCGCTGAACCAAAAGCGGAAATTGCCGATGTGGAAAATATCCGTGGCACGCCGCAGGTCTGGCTTTCCGACATCTATCTGAAGTGGAGTGAAAACGGACGGGCAACGGGCGTGGCAAGCTTTGATCTGGAGCCAGGCGGACTGGAAGCGTTTGATTTACGCCTGCCGCCGGGCTGGAAGATGACAAGCATCTACGTTGGCGGCGCCCCCGTGCTGGCGGGCAAAGTTCACGAAAACCGCTACCGCATTACATCCGCCTTAAGACAATTACCGCAGCGTGTTTCCGTCGTCTTCGACGCTGATCTGCGTCCGGGCGATGGCGGCTGGAAGATGGAGTCGCCGGAATTGGTCGACATCCCAGTCGCGCGGCAGCTCTGGACGATTTACGGTCCGCAAGATACGCGGCAGGCGGTGTCAGAAACAGGGAAACGCGTTGACATCCGTCAGCAGGAGATCTTCCGTCACAAGGCAATTTGCTCCGTGGTTGAAGGCGCCGCCGATACACTTGCCGAATCGAATCCGCGCGATGTCGCTCGTTGGCACCCTGCCTGGGTCAGCCGGTTGATGCAATCGCGTAGCCGCTTTAACCGCTTGCCCTCCATTGCCGGTGATGCAGCCGATCCTCTGGATGTCGACCACCGGGCGGTGGGAGAGCGTCTGGAACGATGGGCCGGTGACACATCCAGCTGGGAAGCACCGCGAGTGGCCGGATCGCCCGTGGATGTTTTCGTGGCGGAGCACCGGGGGCAGAAGCCGGTTCATCTTGCTTTCCGCGGAACTGCAACCGGCTTTACCGTGCAAGAGAATCATCGGGCAAACAGCTGGACACAGCAGCTATCTGTTGGCGTCGCAATGGCTGCCCTGCTTTGTGTCCTCTGGCTACTGCTGAGAATACCCAACGTGGCCAGCGCGGCGATGCGCGGCCGGTACGCCATCGGCGTCGCCCTGGGCGTGTTATGGTGGCTGATGATGACGCCCGCAGTGGCTGGACTTATCTTCGCTTTTGTCTGTTGTTTCGCCGCAGTGATGCAGCGTACGGCGAAACAAACGCGTGGCGCCGGCAATGCGTTGAGCAGTAATTAGTCATCTGCACCAAAGTTGACGTCAGGCAACGTCGTGCACCACAACCAGGTTGTGTGCACTGGCGATCACACCGGTACCCGTGACGAACACGATTTTATCGCCGGTTTGCAGGCCGCAGTTCTCCCGGCCCCAACTCGCCACAAACTCTCGCAGTAACTTGGGCGGGTCAAGCGGCGCCCCGCGCAACGGGATCACGCCCCAGTGCAGGCACATCTGCCGCAGCGTTTCTTCAGAACCACTGACGCCCAGCGTGGGAATGAAATTCCGTTGTTTTGATTTTATCCGCGACGTGGCGCCGCTACGTGTTGCCACCACCGTCAGCGCCGCTTGAATCTGATTCGCAATCACGCCGGCGCCATAGGCGACAGCCGCCGTCGTTGGGTGCACGCCGCCCGTGGTGATTGCCGGCGGCTTGACGTTCCCGCCCTGCAGCATCCGTTCGGTCGCCACCATAATGCGACGCATCATTTTGACCGAGTCGATCGGATAGTCGCCGACCGCGGTTTCGCCCGAAAGCATGCAGGCGTCGGCGCCGTCCAGCAACGCGTTCGCAACATCGGTCGCTTCAGCGCGGGTGGGCTGGCGGTTGTGCTGCATACTTTCCAGCATCTGCGTGGCCACAATAACTGGCCGCTGATAATCCCGGCAGACCTGGATGATGCGTTTCTGCGTGACGGCGATTTCCGCCACATCGATTTCAACGCCCAGATCGCCACGCGCCACCATCACCGCATCGGCGGCTTCAACGATGGCGTCCAGCTGCGCGAGCGCTTCGGGCTTCTCAATCTTGGCGATGATCGAAGCATGGCTGCCGTGGTGATCGAGCACGTCGCGTAATTGCTTGACGTCCTGCGGGCTTCGTACAAAGCTGAGCCCCACAAAATCGGCGCCGGATTCCGCTGCCCATTCGGCATTGCTTAAATCAGCCGGCGTCAGCGCCGAGGCCGAAAGTTTTACGCCGGGCAGATTCACGCCCTGCCGGCTGCGGATCTCTCCGGGGTCGCACACCCGGCAAACCGCGGCATCGTCCTCTTTGCGCACCACTTCCATGCGGACGGCGCCGTCGGCCAGCATGACAAAATCGCCGATACTAAGTTCCGCCACCAGCGGCTCGTAGGTCGTGGTCAGGTCGCGCGTGCTGTCCGTGGGCTGATTAACGAAGCGGAATTCTTCGTTCATCGCACACGGCAACGGATCTTCAATCAGTTCTTCCAGGCGGATCTTGGGACCTGCAAGATCGACGAGAATGCCCACCGGGCGGCTTTCCCAGCTTGCCCTGCGGATATCTTCCAGAATTTTCTGGTGGTCGTCACGGCTGCCGTGCGCCGTATTGATGCGGAAGACATCGACACCACACTTTATCAGATCTCGCAGTTTTTGCGGGTCGTTTGACGCTGGGCCAATGGTGGCCACGATCTTTGTCCGTGGATTGCTGGCTGCAATCGACATGATCTCTCGCTGGTTAAAGTCTGTGGTGGCTTAAAGCTGCGGGAATCGCATGCTCGTGAAGCAAAATCGCTGATGTAGATGTTACGCGGTGCACGTTTTAAGGGAAGTACCGCGATATCCCACGTCCAGGAGCGTTGATCTTAGCAGAAGCACGCTGCGCGTCGCATTGGCGTACGCGGGTTTTTCATGGAAGTGCGTCTTGCCCACATAAGATACTCTCCGCGGCAATTTGCCAGAACGTCGATTGCTCTAAGCTACGCATTGCCGCTAGGATGCCGCCTTAACGTGGCTCTAACCTGCATTCACCTGGACGGTGCGGCATGCAATTCTGGCAGATGATGATTCTTGCAGTGGTGCAGGGCGTAACGGAGTTTCTCCCGGTCAGTTCCAGCGGACATCTGGTGCTGGTTGCCGCGCTGTTGCAGCAGGATGCGGACACGCTTGAAATTGCCGAAGTAAGCATCGTGCTGCATGTGGGCACGCTGCTTTCCATTCTGGTTTACTACTGCAAGCGTATCTGGCAGCTTGTCGGGGAAGACCGCCGCGTCATTCTGCTACTGGTTATTGGCACCATTCCCGCTGTGCTGGTAGGACTACCGCTGAAGCTACTGGCCGGACATCTGCTGGAAAACACGCTGCTGACCGGGGCTTTGCTGATCGTCACCGGCTGGGTGCTTGTGTTAGCAGCGTGGTATAAGAAGCGTTATGCCCAGAGTGATGCGGAAGAAGTTCCCGCCAAAGACGCGTCGCGCGATTATCAGCAGCTGCCGTTGTGGCGTTGTTTCCTGATTGGCTGCTCGCAGGCGGTGGCGATTCTTCCCGGCTTATCGCGGAGCGGCTCTACAATCTCCGCGGGCATGATGCTGGGTTTGTCGCCCCGGTCCGCAGCAACGTTCTCGTTCCTATTGGCAATTCCGGTGATTGCAGGCGGCGGGCTGCTTGAAACGGTCGACCTACTCAAGGGCGATGGCGGCGGCACACCGTTGGTGAATCTGCTGGCAGGCGCCGCGGTTTCGTTTGGCGTGGGGCTGGTTTCGCTGATCTGGCTGGTGAAATGGCTGGAAAAAGGCCGCCTGCAATGGTTTGCGTGGTGGTGTATTCCTGTGGGTGTCGCCGTGATTATCAGTCACATCATCTGGCGATAGGCGGGCTCAACGCTGAATCTGGCTCGGCCCTTTGCCGATGGTTTTCTCGTACTTGCCATCGCCCGACTTGACGTATTTGGTAAAGCCCAGCTTTTCTAATTTGCCATCGTCGGAAGCGTTTGTGGCGGCGGTACGTTCCGTGTATTTGCTGGCGATGTTGGGCGGCAGGAAGATGCGGCGCACGGGGGCGCCGGTTTCGGGATGGGCGGTAAGCGGCTCGTCGCTCATGGTCTGCACGACTTCAAAACGCTCGCCATCGCCGGCTTCTGTAATGACTTCGTAGATGTAGGTAGGCATATCACTATCCGTTCTTCCAGAACGCCAAACGGCAATCTCTATTCTTACACCACCAATTATACCAGCGGCGGCTCTGTAATCGTGGCGTCGCCGGCGGGCGAAGACAACACAACGCCAGGTTTGTTCTGTAACCGGCGGACCGTGGCCAGGATCAATGTCTTGCCGGCAACCGGGTGAAACGCTGCCGAAGTGATGCGGCCAACATCTTTGCCTTCCAGCGATAACGGGGCGCCAGCCAGTGGCGGCTGATCGTTTTCAATCACCAGCGTGGTCAGATGCCAGTTAACGTGGCCCAGCGCGTCGATGCGGGCAACCGTTTCCTGCCCGGTGTAGCAACCTGTGGTGAAACTAATCGCCTTCTTATCGCGACAGATTTCCTGTGGCAGACTGCGGTCTGTGATGTCGGCGCCGTGGACGGGAAAGCCCGAAGCAATGCGGGTAATCTCAAACGCTTCTTCATCACACGCCACGGCGCCCGCGGCAAGCAGCGGTTCGCTGACCGCATCTATATCACCGGGATCAACCATCAACAGGAAAGAAGCCGGCGCCAGAATGGGCGTGGCAGCGATCCATGCAGCTTTCCCTTCGAGCTTTAGCGGGGCAATTCCATACTCCGTTAGCTCCGGCGTATCGGTCACTGCTGATAGCACGGCGGCTGCGTTCGCACCTGAAAGGCTCAGCAGGCCACCTTGGCCAATGTCTTCAATCTGTACGTCTTCGCGGAATACATAACGGTCGATGTACGCGGCCAGATCAAGCGGTGTGGCGTCTACCTCCACCGCGCCGGTCTGACCCAGTGCGATCACGCGGAGATGATCTTCGCACACATACACCAGGATGTGCGCCAGGATCTTCCCCTGCGGATTACATACAAAGGCTTCCGTCCCATGTCCCGGAGCAAGTCCCTTGATGTCGTTACTGCACAGATTGTGCAGCAGGCTTGCGCGGTCAGCGCCGCGGAGAACCAGGTGCGATGCCGTGGGAAACGTGCACAGCCCGGCTCCGTCGCTTAAAGCCGTTAGCTGTTGCTCGAGCGTGCTGGTGGAGGCGTTCAAGCGTTCTTACCTTTTCAGAAACTCAGCCTATAAGTTACTCACAAGCCGCATCAGCTTGCGTCGCGTCGGCCATCGCGTAGTGTGCGTTGTTTAGCACCAGGCAGGTCTTATAAGTGCGGCCGAGCCGCTGCACGTCTGCGGCCGACTCTACGTAAGCCATGCCCAGTTCTTCTACGATTTCAGGCTCAAGCTCGCTGAGCAGGTACACGCGGGCGCGACGCGTTGCCTGCACGATCATGGCGGCGGGCACCGCGTCAAAGGGCTGCTCCTGCTGCATATCGCCCAGCACTCGGTCCGACTCACCTTCCGCAATGGGCGCCATCAGACGCTGCAGGCCGGGACCCGGACGGGCGCCGATTTCGGAACAGATAACAATGGCGCCATCGTCTTCCACCGCTTGAGAGGCTGCATACAACGCCCGGCCAAAGTTTTCCCAAGTCTGATGCGCCGGTCCACCTTCGATGGTCGCGATCACCATCTCTGCCTGCTGAGGTGTCTTCCGCAGCCACGCAGCCTCGCACAGATGGGCGCCCTGCCGCGCGACTGTGTTGGCGTCGCCCGCCAGCACATGCAACACGGTTTCGCCCCCGCCGGGGATAATCTGCACGGTGAACTGCACGCCTAACAGCCAGGCCGCTTCGTCGGCTTCTTCCCGCCTGCGTTTGCGGTGACTGGCTG
Source organism: Pirellulaceae bacterium (assembly GCA_965233625.1). GTDB lineage: Bacteria > Planctomycetota > Planctomycetia > Pirellulales > Pirellulaceae. The sequence continues at coordinate 1,963,765 of OZ247499.1, read as the reverse complement.
TGGTGGGTTTGCCGTTGGCAGACAGACGGAACCGGCGCTGCGTGGCTTCGTCTGAGAAGGCGGGAAACAGTCCGCTGTGAATTCCCGCGCTGCCCAGTGATTCATCGAGTCGCAGCACCCCGACTGGCAGCACCACGTCTGCGTCAACCATCGTTCGGTTGAAGTAAACCGGTTCCGCGTCGCGGGCTGCACAAAGGTAAACCAGCTGGGCGGTGTCGGCAGGATCGTGCGTTTCGATCTTGACGTTGCCTTCCAGGCGGGCATCCAGGGCTTCGGACAGTCCGTGCATGGCGCCCGGCTCTGCATTGGCCAGAACAACCGTGATGCCGGCTGGCTGCCGCTCGCCTTCGTTTAAGGCTTGCACCAGGCCTGCGACGACTTCGCCCACGCAAGGTGTGCGCGGATCGACGGCGATCGCCACCTGATCTTCGTCCGTTATCGCCTGGCTGATGGGCGGAAAGTCCAGCGGCTCATCCATGGCCGCCGCAACGGCAGCGGCGGGATCGTCGAGCGGTGTGAATTGCAGGGCGGCGTCAAAGCCGAAGATCTCACCGTCGCCGGTTTCAATCGTCACCGGGTCGCCGGCGCCGAAACGCAGTTCGTAGGACATAAATCGCCTGAGAATAAAGCCAAGTTTCCGCGGAAGAATGGTTCCGCGACTGCATCATAGAACTGCACGCCCCGGATGGTCAAGCAACCCGCGTTCTGCCTGCGTTTTAGGCCATCACAGCTGATACAACCGTCGCGGTCGCCCGTTGGAAGCAGGTTCCGCGGCGGCCCTACTGTGATACAATGCCGCGTTTCCGGGTTCAGGCCTGCAATCAACCGGGGGGTGGAATGTCGCGGAAGTTTTCATTCTGGATTCTACTAGCGGTGATTGTGGCCGTTGGCTTCCTGTTCTACAGGGTGATGGCCAGCTTTCTGCTGCCGATGTTTCTGGCAGCGTTAATGGCCATTTTATTTCAGCCGTTGCACCGCTGGATTCTTGGCAAATGCGGCAAGCGGAGACAACTGGCCGCTGCGTTGACGACCACCGCCGTTTTGCTGATTGTGCTGGCGCCGGCGATCTGGGTGATCTCGCTGGCTGCTATCGAAGGCTTCAATCTGGTCTCGGAATTTGACGCTGCAAGTACGCGCGAGCGACTGGCGCGGGTGCGAACGCGTCTGGGACTGGAAATGCCATCCGGGCCTGACATCCGCCGCATTGAGAGCAGTCTAGTCAACATGATGGAGCACGCCGTCGCAGGCACGACGCCGGCGGAAGAAGCCGAAGCATCTGCGCAGTTGCTGGTGCGGCTCGACCGTGTGGAAGCCGCTGCCGTGGAGGCGGGCCACCCGGAGGACATGGAAGACCGTCTGCGAACAGCAATTGAAAAGGTCAAAAGCACAACGCCCAATAATCTCGAGCACGAAGCAGCGATTCAATCGGCGCTGGCGGAACTTCGCTCGTTCAAACATGCGTTGTTGGGCGGCCCCTACCGGGCGTGGGCGGCGGAACTGGCTAACCCTAGCGACGAGAAGCTGCGGGAACTGAACCGCACGGCGTTCGCTACCGCGCAGAAGTCGGCCATCTCCTATACCGGCGCCACACTCGGCGCGGTGGTGCGGTTCCTGCTGGGCGTGGTCATCATGGTGGTTTCGCTTTACTTCTTCTTTGCCGACGGCCCAGGCATGCTGGAAACCATCATGCGGCTGTCGCCAATGGACGACCGCCACGAACGAGAGTTAATTGATGAGTTCGTGAAGGTCAGCCGCGCCGTCGTGATGGCCACGTTGCTGGCGGCGCTCGCGCAGGGTCTGCTTGCCGGCGTCGGGTATTTCTTTGCCGGTGTCGGCTCGGTGTTCCTGCTGACACTACTGACGGCAACCCTGGCCATGATCCCGTTTGTCGGTGCCACGGCCGTCTGGCTGCCGGTCTGTATCTGGCTCTATCTTTACGAAGAACGCACCTGGGCCGCCGTCGGGCTGGCTTTGTGGGGCAGCGTGGTTGTGGCGAATATTGATAACCTGATCAAACCGTGGGTGCTGCACGGACAATCGAAGCTGCACCCGTTGCTGGCATTGTTAAGTGTGCTGGGCGGCGTGCAACTGCTGGGGCCGATTGGCATTCTGGTCGGTCCTATGGTCGTGGTGTTTCTGCAAACCCTGCTCAACATCCTGCACCATGAACTGCTGGAGCACGAAGCCACGCAACCAGACGAAGCAACCCCGGCACTAGAAGGCGCCACCGGTGAAACCGCAACGGCGGCAAATTCTCCGAAGCAGACCACAGAAGAACCTGCGGCGGAAGCAGCAAAGCCCGTGGAAAAACCAGCCAATCCGCCGAAACGCAAGAAGAAGCGGCGAAAATAACGGCAGCTTTGAATCCTACATTCAGCGATGAACGGAGAAGCAGAGATTTCAGGTTGCGACGCGATCCTAATTCCCGGCGGAGGCTTTACCGGCAGCGGAGAGTTGTATCCAAGTGTGCTCGCACGACTGGACCGCGCTCTGGCTGAAACTGGGAAGCCGATGCTGATTCCGCTTTCTGGCGCCACGGTGCACAAGCCGCCACCACTGGACCAGGCAGGCTTTCCCATTACCGAGGCGGAAGCCGCAGCGGATTATCTGATGCAGCAAGGTTGCGATCCCGCGCGGATTGTCACCGAAGCATATTCCCGCGACACCATCGGCAATGCGTACTTCGCACGCGTTTTGCATACGGGTCCCGCTGGCTATCGCAGGCTGCTTGTCGTTACTTCAGAATTCCACATGCCGCGGACAGAAGCTGTGTTCCGGCACGTGTTCAGCCTGCCGCCAGCGGATAAGCCGTACGAATTGCACTTCGCAAGCACAACAGATGTTGGTTACAGCGCTGCAGCGTTGCAAAGCCGAAAGCAGCGGGAGGCTAACTCGCTTGAACGGTGGAAAGGCAACATGCCTAAGCTTGACACGTTGGCGGCGCTGCATCGCTGGCTATTTACCGTACACTCGGCCTATGCAGCCGGGGAAAAAACACAACCGGCAACGGACGCGTGGAGCGAGACGTATTAGCCGCCGTGTCTACAACCGTGCGAATGCGTCAGTAGACGGCGACGCGGCGAACCCAGCCCAGGTTGATCTTGCGAATGACGTTGTGCTTCCGATCGCGTTCAATAAGTCCGTCGCGGCACCCGATTAGTAGGTTACCGTTTTCCAGTTCCAAGGCGTCGTACGGCCAGTTCAACGCGTGTGACTGCCAGACAACATCGCCGTCGCGGTTGTACTCGTAGACAATCCCGCGGCCCGACGCGACCAGCGTGTTGCCGTTTCTCAACCGCCGGGCGCTTTCCGGCCCCCGGCAGCGGACGGACCAGGTTTCCTTCCCGTTGCGGTCGATTTCTATAACCCGGTCTCCTGCCGCCATCGCCACCAGCGTGGCGCCGCTGGGCAGCCGTTGAACAGCTGTCGGCCCCCTGCCAACCTGCGCCTGCCAGACAAATTTTCCGTTCGCGTTCATTTCGTACACAAGTTGCTTGTCAAACAAACCCACAAGGATATTGCCGTTAGGCAGCATACTCAGGCAGTTGGGATTGCCCGGAACAGGGAAACGGGCCACGACCTGACCTGTCTCATTCAACGTAATCACCGCCTTGGCGTCCCAGTCGGCAATGATCCGGCGGCCGTCAGGCAGACCTGCGGCGCCACAAGGCGCCTTGGCGGCATCGGTTGACAAGGTCTGTTTGCCTGCTTCGTTCAGTTCAATGACGCGGGCGGGTTGCGTAAGACACAGCAGGATGCGGCCGCGGTGCAGCGCCGTGTGCGTTTCCAACGGCTGAAGCTGGGCCGCCGCCGCGTCTTCTGCAAGCCACGCTTTCCAGCGTTTGACGGCAGCCGCCCGCTGAAGCTTGTATCCGTACGCGACAAACTGGTGATGCTCTCCCGTCGTATTCCGCAGCACCAGGGCTGACCGCGCGCGGATTCCGGTATCTTCTGACTCCAGCATTTCGATCAATCCCGGCAGACATTCCCGCGGTGTGCGACGGGAAATTGCTTCCAGCGCGGCCAGACGCAGATGTTCATCGCGGTGATCGATTAGTTTCCGTAGTTCCGGCAAGGCTTTGGCGCCAGCGGCTTTTTCCAGCAGTTGTACGGCAAGCGCGCGGATTTTGGGTGAAGTGCGATGCTGGATTGCGCTGACCAGCAGCGGCGCGTGCTCTGGTTGCACAATCGCGTTCATCGCTCGCGTTGCGGCAAACCATTCAGCGTCATCTTCCATTTCTGGCAGCAGTTCAAGCAGCAACGGCGTAAACGAGCTGTATTTTTCACGCTCGATGGTGCGTAGCGAAGCCATCACCGCGGCTTCGCGGTCCAGGCCACGTTGCCGGAAAGTATTGATAATGTAGTTTGCCCGTAGACGCACTTCAGGGTCGGTGTGGCTGGCAACTTTGCGGACATAGGGCAGCACCAGCGGACCCGCGTTAATCAGGTCGCGGGTGGCAAGTCGCCGGGTGTTGAATTTCGGCGAACCCAGTTCTTCAATCCAGGCGCCAATGCTCACCTGCTGGCTGATGGTTAACGCGGGCGGCTCTAAGAAACGCCGGATGCCGTCCGCCGTAGGTTGAATCTGAAAACGCAGCAGTGTCGCCCGGTCTCGTTTGACAAGCTCATCGGCTTCCTCAGCCGCAAAGCAAGGTGCGGCCGCACCCAGAATGATCGCCAGAGCGTACAAAATTCGCATGGGGTTAACGCAGGCCGTGAGTAGAGATTATAACTACACCTGTTAGAACCTATACCACCATCTGGTGGATGTCCAACCACACCTCACGTTCACGCGTTGCTGAGCATCTTTCAAAGCGTGCAGCAGACTTCGCAGCTTGGTGCGTTGGGCGTTTTATATACACCACGCGTTATTCGTATTTGATGGCGGCGGCATCCTTTTGCCCTGCCTATCGCACCTGTGAAGTTAGGCCGGGGTCGATCATGGCGCTCATCATTGTCGAGCAAGACGGCAAGAGTATTTCCTACACACTTAAGCCCGGCGCCATGTCCGTGGGGCGTGTTGCTGGTAATGATATAATCCTGCCGCACGCCACCGTATCGGGAAAACACGCGCAAATTATAACCGAGGGCGAAGAACACTTTGTCGAAGACGTAGGCAGCCGCAACGGCACCTTCGTCAACGGGCAACGCATCTCCGCGCGGACAAGACTTGCCGCAGGCGTGCAGCTTTCCTTTGGTCAGTTGCCCGTCAAGTTTGAAGCAACACCTGTCCGGGCTGAACCAAAACCCGCACCCGGTAAGCCACGCGACACCGTTTCGATGCAGCACGCGGCGGCGCCAGTGCTCGCCGCCCAGGAGCCGCAACCGTCGGCAGAAGATGCGCCGCTGCTGTCCGCGGTGAATGTTGACTTCACCAGCGGCGATGCAGATTCTTCCGCGATCACAGGCACCATCGACAGTAAAAACCGCTTCGGTGTGCTGGATGCAAGTCCCGAAGTGAAGCTTAAAGCCGTACTGGATATCAGCACCAGTCTGGCGGGCTCTGTCGAACTTGAGCAGATGCTGCCCAATATTCTGCAGACGCTCTTCAATACATTCCGTTACGCCGACCGTGGCTGCATCCTCTTGAAAGACGACGCCACCGGCGAAATGAAGCCGCGGGCTATCCGCCACCGGCGCGAAGAGGAAGACGCTTCGGTTCGCTTGAGCCGGACGATCGTCCAGAAAGTGCTGACGGAAAAGACCGGCATTCTTTCTGCAGATGCGGCCACGGACGAACGGCTCAGCGCCAGCGAATCGATCTCGGAATTGCGTATCCGCTCGATGATGTGCGTACCGATGCTTGGCCTCGACGGCGAGCCGGTGGGCATCATCAGTATCGATTCGCAGAACCCGCTGGGGCAGTTCAATGAAGTGGATCTGGAAGTGCTGCTGGCCGTCGCCGGTCAGGCTGCGCTCTGTTACGAAAATACCCGGCTGATGCAGAGCTTTATGGCCAAGCAGAAGCAGGACAACGAGATGGAGATCGCCAAGGGCGTGCAGCACGCACTGCTGCCGGAAGAACTGCCCGAAGCAGACGGCTGGGAATTTTTCGCCTCGTACGATTCTGCCCAGGCCGTCGGCGGCGATTACTACGACTGCTTTATGCTGCCGGGCGATCGCATCTGCCTTTCTTTTGGCGACGTTGCAGGCAAGGGTGTGCCGGGCGCCCTGATTATGTCCCGCATGTCCAGTTGCGTGCAAAGCACCATGCGGCATGTGCACGACGTCGAACAGGCAATCAACGCCATCAACGATCACATGTGCGATAGCCGGGTGGAAGGCCGCTTTGTGACGTACGTGCTGGTCGTGATCGACCCGGCCAAGAACGAAATTCAGTTGGCCAACGCGGGGCACATGTCTCCGCTGATCCGCCGCGCCGATGGCCGCGTGGAGCAGTTTGATGACGATCTGGTTGGCCCGCCCATTGGCGTGGTGGATGATTATCCTTACGAAGTCGATACACGCACGATTGAACCGGGCGAAACCGTCGTCATTGTGACCGACGGCGTGGATGAAGCGATGAACCCGGAGGGCGATTTCTATACCACCGAACGCGTGATTGAATTCGTCCGCGATCATCCGCCCAAGGCCGACGTACTCGGCCGCGAGCTGCTGGCCGATGTCCGCCGTCACGCCAACGGCCGCCCGCAGAACGACGACATTACGATTATGACGTTTGGTAGAAATCCCAGCTGATCCATCCCACGAAAGGCGCCTGGCTATGCAACCCGTAAGCCTGTTCCGCATGCACCGCGTTGTTCTGCTTGCCTTCTCTCTACTGCTGTCTACAACACTGCTGGCGACACCGCATTCTGTGGCGAATGCGGCTGAGAAGCCTAACGTGCTGTTTATTGCGGTGGATGACTTGAACGACTGGATCGGCTGTCTGGGCGGGCATCCTCAGGGCAAAACGCCCCACATCGATAAACTTGCCGCCCGCGGGGCGTTTTTCACGCAAGCTCATTGCGCGGCGCCGGCCTGCAACCCTTCCCGTGCGGCGTTGCTGACCGGGATCCGTCCAACCACCTCTGGCGTCTATTTGAATCCGCAGCCCTGGCGCCCGGCGATGCCCGAAGCGGTCACATTGCCACAGTTCTTCCGCGATAACGGTTACAAAGCCATCGGTGGCGGGAAGATCTTTCACGGCGGTTATAACGATCTCGCTTCGTGGGATTTCTATCTGAAGAGTGGCGGCAGCCCAAGCCCCGCCAACTTGCCTGCCAACGGCATTAGGCCCAAATCGCATTTCGACTGGGGCCCCGTCAAAGCAACCGACGCGGAGATGAACGACTATCGCGTTGCCAACTGGGCCATTAAGCAACTCAACAAAAAGCACGACAAGCCGCTATTCCTTGCTTGTGGCATCTTCCGCCCGCACCTGCCCTGGTTTGTCCCGCAGAAATACTTCGACATGTTTCCGCTCGAGTCCATCCAGTTGCCCAAGGTGCTGACCACCGATCTGGATGATGTTCCCGCTGCTGGTAAGAAGATGGCCAGGCCCGACGGTGACCACCGCAAAGTGGTGCAGACAGACAACTGGCGCAACGCCGTACAGGCTTATCTGGCGTGTATTGCCTTCGCCGATGCACAAGTCGGCCGTGTGATCGAGGCTCTCGAAAAAAGCGAACACGCCAGTAACACCATCGTTATCCTATGGGGCGATCACGGCTGGCACCTCGGCGAGAAACAGCACTGGCGTAAGTTCTCCCTCTGGGAAGAAGCCACACGGGCGCCGCTGATGATCTACGCCCCTGGCGTCACCAAAGCTGGTTCCACCATCTCAACGCCTGTTTCCTTCGTTGACATCTTCCCCACGCTGGCGGATCTGTGCGGACTCAAGCCGATTGAGCAACTGGAAGGGCAAAGCCTCAAGCCGTTGCTGCTCAACAGCACCGCGCCCTGGAAGCGGCCGGCACTGACGACGCACGGCTATAAGAATCACGCGTTGCGTTCAGAACGGTTCCGCTACATCCGCTACGAAAACGGCGAAGAAGAACTGTACGATCACAAGGTTGATCCAGCTGAGTGGAAGAACCTGGCCGGTGATCCCGCCTATGCTGACACGAAAGTGTCACTCCGTAAGTGGTTGCCGGAAGTAAACGCGAAGAACGCTGCGTTTGACAACCGCAGCAAGAAGGGCAAAGCGAAGAAACCGAAGGCAAAGTTGAATCAGGCTAAGGGCGATTAGGAAAGAGCTGGCTGATGGGCTACCGCACATTGCGGCGTTGTGTAGATGACCTTGAGAAACACGGCAAACTACTCCGCGTCGAAGAAACCATAGACGCCCATCTCGAAGCCGCAGAGATTCAGCGCCGCGTGTATCTTTCGGGCGGCCCCGCGGTGCTGTTCACAGATGTGAAACAGTGCAAATTCCCGATGGTGTCGAACCTGTTCGGCACGATGGATCAGGCGCGTTTTCTGTTCCGCGACACGCTGGATCAGGTCCGCCGGCTGATCGAACTGAAGATCGACCCGAATGAGTTCTGGAAGAATCCGCTGCGTTACTGGAAGGCGCCGCTGACGGCCGTCGGCATGTTGCACAAGGTGCGGCGGCGGGCGTTTTCTTCGGTCTTCAAACAGACGCAGCTCGACCAGATTCCACAACTGCAAAGCTGGCCCGACGACGGCGGCGCCTATGTGACGCTGCCGCAGGTCTACTCGGAAGATATCGAGCAGCCGGGCGTGATGCATTCCAACCTGGGCATGTACCGCGTGCAGTTGTCCGGCGGGCAGTACCGGCAGAATGAAGAAATCGGGCTGCACTATCAGATTCATCGTGGCATCGGCGTGCATCATGCCGCCGCCATCCGTCAGAACAAACCGCTGAAGGTCAACATCTTTGTCGGCGGCACTCCGGCGATGACGCTGGCAGCCGTGATGCCGCTGCCCGAAGGCATGTCGGAACTGACGTTCGCCGGCGCACTGGCAGGATTCCGGATTCCCATGATCGCACCGGCGGGCGAACTGCCCGTTTACGCGCAAGCTGACTTCGTGATCCGTGGTGAGATTGCTCCCAATCGGCTGCTGCCCGAAGGGCCATTTGGCGACCATCTTGGTTATTACAGCCTGGCGCATGAATTCCCGGTGATGACGGTCAAAGAAGTGCTGCACCGTGACGATGCGATCTGGCCATTTACCGTCGTGGGCAGGCCTCCGCAGGAAGACACAACCTTTGGCGATCTGATCCACGAAATTACCGGCCCCATCATCCCGACCGTGATTCCCGGCGTGAAAGCCGTTAACGCCGTGGATGCTGCAGGCGTCCATCCGCTGTTGCTGGCCATTGGCAGCGAACGCTACACCCCTTACAAGTCAGCCGGGCGCCCGCAGGAACTGTTGACGCAGGCCAACGCCATTCTGGGGCAGGGGCAGATGTCGCTGGCGAAATACCTGATCATTCTGGATCAGAAAAGCGCGCCTGATCTGAAGATCCACGATATCGAAGCGTTCTTCTGCGAAGTGCTGCGTCGCATCGATTTCACCCGCGACCTGCACTTTCAGACCCGCACAACCATCGACACGCTGGACTATTCGGGTGACGGCTTCAACGAAGGCTCCAAAGTCGTACTCGCCGCCAGCGGGCCCGCGAAACGGGAATTGCCAACAGAAATCGAAGGCGACCTGCGTCTGCCAGACGGTTACCGCAACCCCGCCGTGTGCATGCCCGGCGTCCTGGCCATTGAAGCGGCGGCAGCGGATGAGGGGGACGATGTTCTGCAGCGATTTACCTCCTACTTCGCCAACAACGACCCGGTCAACCGCTTCCCGCTGATCGTACTGGTCGATGACAGCGCCTTCACCGCCAAAACGCTGAACAACTTCCTGTGGGTTGTGTTCACCCGCAGCAGCCCGGCGCAGGACGTGGGCGGTATTGGCGAATTCATCGAGAATAAACACTGGGGATGCAACGGTTCGCTGGTGATCGACGCCCGGATTAAGCCGCGGCACGCACCGCCGCTGATCGAAGACCCCGAAGTTACCCGCAAGGTAGACGCCCTCGCTGCCCGTGGCGGACCGCTGGCGAAATATCTTTAGCAGCTGTTGCGCGAGGTCGAACGCAGCCGGACCACGGCTTCGCCGCGTTGCTCTATAATTGCGTGCAACGCCGCCAGGATTTGAATCTGCAGTTTGTCTAGAAAGAAATCGATATGAAAATCCGCTTCAGCCTGCTGATTCTTGTCACCACCCTCTGCGGCTGTGGCGCCGTGGCGGAAGAACCCGCGGCACAGAAACCGCAGACAGATGAGCAGCAAGCCGCCCCACCTGCGCAAGAAATCGCATCCGCCGGCGCTAGCGGTGAACTCGCAGATATCGCCACCCGTAAGATCGGTGCGGACTGGCCGGGGTTCCTTGGCCCGCAGCGTGACAGCACTTCTCCGGAAACGGGCATCGATCCGAAATTGTGGGAAGGCGACGGCCCCCGCATCGTCTGGTCGCGGAAGCTGGAAGAAAGTTATGCGATTGGCTCCGTTGCCAAAGGCAGGTACTACCAGTACGACCGCGACGGCGACAACGCAATCCTTCACTGCTGGAACGCCGAAACCGGCAAAGACATCTGGAAGTTCGAGCACAAGGTGCAGTACGAAGACCTCTACGGTTACGGCGGCGGTCCCCGCGCGGCGCCTCTGATAGACGGTAACCGCGTTTACATCTTTGGCGTCTCCGGCGTGCTGCACTGCCTCCGCGCGGATGATGGCAAGCTGGTCTGGGAAAAAGATACGACGCGTGAATTCGGCGTGATCCAGAACTTCTTCGGCGCCGGTAGTTCGCCCATCATTGAAGGGGATCTGCTGCTGAACATCATCGGCGGCAGCCCGCCCGAAGCACGCAAAATTCCACCGGGCCAGCTCGACCGTGTGACAGGCAACGGTTCGGGGATTGTCGCCTTCAACAAGTACACGGGCAAAGTCGAATACAAAATCACCAAAGAGCTGGCTTCCTATTCCAGCATCCAGATCGCCACCATCGGTAAACGCCGCTACGCCTTCGCCCTGTGTCGCGGCGGGCTGGTCGTGTTTCATCCGAAGACCGGCGTTGTTGATTTCGAATATCCTTTCCGGGCTAAAAAACTTGAAAGCGTAAACGCGGCAACGCCGGTTATCGTGGGCAACGAAGTACTTATTTCTGAAACCTACGGCGTAGGCGCCGCGCTGCTGAGGATCAAGCCAGGCGGCTATGAAGTGGTGTGGAAAGATGATCCCCGGCAGCGTGAGAAATCTCTCGAAACGCACTGGAACACCGCCGTGGTTCATGACGGCTACATTTACGCCAGCAGCGGACGGCACACGGAGAATGCGGAACTGCGTTGCGTGGAGTGGAAGACCGGCAAGGTTATGTGGAGCAAGCCCGGGCTATCTCGTTCTTCACTTCTTCTGGTGGACAATCATCTGATCTGTCTCACGGAGTATGGTGTGTTGCAACTGTTGCGGCCCAATAGCAAAGAATATGAGCTGTTGGCGGAGGTCACCCTGCGCGACAAAAACGCGAAGCCGGCTTTCCCCGGCTTCAATACGCCGCCCCTGTTGAAGTATCCTGCATGGGCGGCCCCGGTGTTATCGCACGGGCTGCTTTACGTGCGGGGCGCCGACCGTGTTGTGTGCCTGGAAGTCATTCCTGCTGGTAAGAAAAAATAGCCGTTTCCGGGCGTCTGCCGGAGAACGGACAATTCACCGGCAAACTATTTGTTATCTTTCGACAACCAGCCAGCGAACCTTTTTGCGGCTGAGTTGTCATGTTGCTATGAGCGAAACATCCACCTGGTCGCTGGACCAGATCGAAGCCATCATCGGCACGGCGATGCCTGGCGAGCAGCGTCGCTTTCGCCGCCGGGTGCGGCAGATTCAACAGGCTCGCGCCGCAGGCAGACCATTCGACCGCAATCTCCGCCGCCTGGGCGAAGACGCTACGCAATCGGCGGCGTTGCTCGAGCGGCGACGCGCGGGTGTGCCCACCGTTACCTACGATGATGAACTACCCGTGACCGCCCGGCGGCAGGAAATCGCTGACGCCATCCGCGATCATCAGGTGGTGGTCATCTGCGGTGAGACCGGCAGCGGTAAAAGTACGCAGCTGCCAAAAATCTGTCTGGAAATGGGCCGCGGTGTGGAGGGTGTCATCGGCCACACGCAGCCCCGGCGCATCGCCGCCCGCAGTGTCGCCAGTCGCGTGGCGGAAGAGCTGCGATCTCCACTCGGCAAGGATGTTGGTTATAAGGTTCGGTTCTCAGACACGACCCGCCCGGAAACCTATATCAAGCTGATGACGGACGGCATCCTGCTGGCTGAATCGCAGCACGACCGTTACTTCAATCAGTACGACACGATCATCCTGGACGAAGCTCACGAGCGTTCGCTGAATATCGATTTTCTGCTTGGCTATCTGAAACGCGTGCTGCCAAGCCGCCCGGATCTGCGGGTGATAATCACCTCTGCAACCATCGATGCTGAACGGTTCGCCACGCACTTTGGCGATGAAGACAATCCGGCGCCGGTGATTGAAGTTTCCGGGCGGATGTTCCCGGTTGAAGTCCGCTACCGTCCCCTGGAGGTCGAAGGCGAACCCGATGACGCGGACGTGCATCAGGCCATCGCGACCGCCGTCGAGGAACTGGCCGCCATCGATACGGGCGACATGCTGATCTTTCTGCCCACAGAACGCGACATCCGCGAAACCGCCACGGTGCTCCGCGGCCGGAGTCTGCCCGGCGACAACGGCCGCCGCAGCGAGATTGTTCCGCTTTATGCACGACTCTCCGCCAAAGAACAGAACAAAGTCTTCGCCCCGCACAACTACCGCCGCATTGTGCTGGCGACCAACGTGGCGGAATCCTCGCTAACAGTCCCGGGCATCCGTTACGTCATCGATACGGGCACCGCCCGGATCAGCCGTTACGCACCGCGGAGTAAGGTGCAGCGGCTACCTGTTGAGGCGGTTTCCCAGGCCTCTGCAGATCAGCGGAAAGGCCGTTGCGGCCGTGTGGGGCCGGGCGTCTGTATCCGGCTGTTCAGCGAAGAAGACTATCTCAGCCGCGACCAGTACACCACACCAGAAATCCGCCGCACCAACCTCGCCTCGGTCATCCTTCAGACGCGGGCGTTAAAACTCGGCGCCATCGAAGACTTCCCCTTCATCGATCCGCCTAATCCGGAACACATCCGCGACGGCTACCGCACGCTGTTTGAAATTGGCGCCCTGGACGACAACCGCGACCTGACAGACCTGGGCCGTCGGCTGGCAAAGCTTCCCGTGGATCCACGCATCGGGCGGATGATTCTGGCAGGCGATGAAGAACAATGCCTGAACGAAGTGCTCATCATTGCATCCGCGCTGGAGGTGCAGGACCCGCGTGAACGGCCGGTTGAAAAACGCGAACAGGCGGACGCTGCGCACGCGAAACACGCCCACGAAGATTCCGACTTTCTCTCGTATCTCAACCTCTGGGATTTTTACCACAAGCTGCGACAGGATCTATCGCGTAACCAGTTGAACAAAGCGTGCCGCCAGAATTTCATCTCGCAATCGCGGATGCGCGAATGGCTGGAAACGCATCGCCAGCTTAAGCAACTGGTGGAGCAGATTGATCTCAAGCCGCAACGGCGCCGCAACCAATATGGCGCCATTCACCGCGCGCTGCTGACGGGCCTGCTATCGAGCATCGCGCATCGGACCGACGCGTACGAATACACCGGCGCCGGCAGCGGCAAGTTTCATCTCTGGCCCGGTTCAACGGTGTTTCAGAAACGACCTGCCTGGATCATGGCGGGCGAACTGGTGGAAACAACCCGCCGCTACGCACGCACGGTGGCGAAGATTGACCCGGCATGGATCGAGCCGCTGGCAGAGCACCTTGTGAAGAAGTCTTACAGCGACCCGTACTGGAGCAGCAAAGCCGGCGCGGGAATGGTTTACGAGAAGGTCACGCTGTTTGGCCTACCAGTAGTTGCACGTCGCAGTGTGAAGTACGGCCCGGTCGACGCCGAAGCGGCCCGCGAGATGTACATTCAGCATGGGCTGGTGGAAGGCGACCTGAAGCTGCGGGCAAAGTTTTTAGAACACAATCGCAACCTACTGACCGAGGTTGAAAATCTGGGCGCCAAGACGCGCAGCCGCGATTTCATTGTGGATGAGTACACGCTGCATGCGTTCTACAACTCCCGTCTGCCGGAATATGTGTACGACACGCCGCGGCTGAACAAGTGGCGGAAGAAAGCCGAAGCCGCTAACCCCAAGCTGCTATTCATGACGCCGGAAGACGTGATGAAGCAGGACGCGGCGCTGGCGGCGGAGAGTTCGTACCCGGATGATGCAGACATCGGGCGGATGAATCTGCCACTTGCCTACCGGTTTGAACCGGGGGATGCACAAGACGGCGTCACGATCACGACGCCGCTGGAAGGCGTCAAGCAGTTGACGGAAGATCGTTTGGGCTGGCTGGTGCCGGGGCTGCTGGAAGAGAAGATCGTGGCACTGATCCGTTCGCTTCCCAAGAGCATCCGCCGCACGCTGGTGCCAGCTCCTGACACTGCACGCGAAGCGGCAAAGCTGCTGAAATTTGGCGAGGCGCCGTTCCTGCAAGCTGTTGCGGAAGTGTTAAGCGGCCTGGGTCGCGAGCGGATATCGCCCACTGATTTCCGCGTCGAGAAGCTGCCGCTGCATCTGCGGATGAATGTACGTGTCGTGGACGAAAGCGGTGAGAAAATCGCCGAAAGCCGCGATCTGAACGAACTGCGCGAGATGCTTGGCGAAGATCAGCCAGCGCCTTTCGCAGAGATTGACGATGAAGCCTGGAGCCGCGACGGCGTGACGAAGTGGGACTTCGACGCCATGCCCGCATCGGTGCACATCAACCGCGGCGGCGTGACCGTCCCAGCGTTTCCCGCGTTGATTGATAACGGCGATTGCGTTTCTTTGCGGCTGCTGGATTCACAGCCCTTTGCCTTACGGCAGTCGAAAGCAGGCGTGTTGCGGCTGATCTATCTGGCGGAAAAACGGTCGCTGCATGCCCAGGTCAATTATCTACCGGACCTGAAGCAACTGCGACTCTACGCGCAGCCGGTGTGCCCTTTGAACCAGCTGGAAGAGCAGCTTGCGCTGTTGATCGCCAGCCGCGCTTATCTGCATGAAGATACCCTGCCAGACTGCAAAAACGCTTTCGGGGCGTGCATCGCGGCGGGACGGGAGCGATGCGAAATCGCCGTGCAGGAGGTTTTGAAAGTGGTGGCGCCGCTGTTTGAAACCCATCACGCGGCGCGGCTTGCCCAGGAGAAATACTCATCTTCAAAATGGGAGTACGCTTCGGTGGACATCCGTAGCCAGATGAAGGAACTGACTCCGCAGCCGGATTTCCTGACGCGTACCCCGTGGCGCTGGCTGCAGCATTATCCGCGCTACTTCCGCGGTGTGGCTTCGCGGTTAGAGAAACTCAAGACCGGCGGACTGCCGCGTGACCAGCGCAGTCACGAGGAATTCGCACCACGGTGGCGCGAGTTTCTGACCCGGCGGGAAGAACTGCTGGCCCGCGGGCAACTGGACGAAGCGCTGGAGCACTACCGCTGGATGCTGGAAGAATACCGCATTTCACTTTATGCCCAGCAACTGGGCGCCAGCATCACGGTGTCCGCCAAACGGCTTGATAAGCAATGGCGGAAGGTGCAGATCTAGGACGTCCGGCTAAGCGGATGGCAACGCCTGTTTGATCATCGCCACAGAATTGCCGGTCTGGTTGTAAAGCACTTTGTCCATATACGCGCGGATCATCATCACGCCACGTCCATGCGGCCGGTCCAGATTTTCGGGATCGGTTGGATCGGGCACTCTGGTGTGATCAAAGCCGGGGCCTTCGTCCGTTACGGTGACACGCGCCTGTTCGCTCTCGAAAAAGGCTTCCACCTGTACGGTCCGGCGGCGATAGGGAAACGATGTCTGCCGAGCGTGTAGGAGTTCTTCGTAGCCGGAAGAGAACCGCTGAGCGGATGTAATTTCCAGATTGCCATGCAACACAGCATTCGAGAGTGATTCGTCCAGCGCCGTGCCAAACTGCATCAGCCACCTGCTGTCCACGGCGCGGAGATTCTCCTGTGCCATTTCCTGCAACTGCAGCACAACGCTGGCAATGCGTTGCATGTCATTGCTAAGCGTCATCCGATGTGCCTGCGTAGGTAGATACTGGCGTGCACCGTGGTTGCTATTCATCCAGTTCGCTCCAGGAATGGAGATGCCATGGCGGCTGCTATTGCCGCGCATAACGATTCATACGTATCGAAGCCGGGGAATGATAGCGGCGGTTAGAATGCGTGGCTACCCGGATTTCAAACCGCGTTCTGCAGTTCCGTGGACGAAGTGTCCTTAGCAGCTGGCGACACAGCAACAGAATGGCCGCCACTTGTGAGGGATTGCAGAACGCATTGGAAGCCCATCAGAAGATCGGTGCCCGTCAACACGCCGCAGAGCACACCGTTTGCGTTGATGACCGGTAGGCAGGAGATCCGGCGGTCCATCATCAAGGTGATAGCAGGACTAGCAAGGTCGTGCGGCGAAACGGCGACCGGTTGTGGCGTCATGAGTTCAAACGCGTTTTTGCCACGGCGTTTCATGTCGCGGTCGCTGATAACGCCTAAGAGTTTGTGGTCGCTATCGACGATCAGCACATGATGCACGCCCTGGCGGTTCATCATTTCTTCCACGTCCTCGCGCAACATCATGCCACTGATGGTGCGCGGGTTCCGCGTCATGAGATGTCGCACCTGAAGCTGACTCGTATCAACTTCGCGATGCTCGCCGGTAATGTTACGCAGCAGCGTCTGCCGCTTCGTCATGAGGAACTGGTAGAGCCTGCTTTTGACGGGAATTGGCTCGTCAGCGCGCTCGTCTTCCGGATTGGCTCCCTGCCGTTTGTCGCCCAGGAGATAGATCAGCCCGAAGCCGCCTAACGCAACCACGCAGACCGCAACGCCGGCAGCTATAACGCCGTTGAAACCAGCTTCCGCCTGCCTTCTTTCTGAGGTCGGCTGCGTATCCGTGAAACTGCGGCTGCGATGTCTGGCGACGGGCATGTCGCTGCCCAAACCGCTAAACACACCGCTCGCGGCGGCGCCAAGAAAGGTGACGCCACCAATGAGCGCTACCGTGACCATTGCGATAAGCAACGCGTTTTCCACGGAGCCGCGCAGATCTGCCTTTCGACGTGCCATGCAGGTGGTGCCAAGTAGAGAAGCCTTCATGAAATAACCTAATGAAAGCATAGCTCACAATTGCATTTATCAAGCAACAGTGTCGGGTTTTCCCTGACTTTTCAGCGGCGGTGTTTCGCAAAAACAACCGCGATGTTGAGAATGCCCTGCATCCGGCGCAGAATAGCGGCTGCACCTTATATTCTTCAAGTATGACAGGAGGCTGCTTTGCGCTGTTCATCTAATATTGTGCTGATTGTGCTTGCGGTGTGGACCGCTGTTGCCCTTTGTCAGCAATCGACCCTGCACGCTGCGAAGCGGCCGAATATTCTGCTGGCGATCTCCGATGATCAGTCGTTCGCGCACACCTCGGCCACGGGATGCGAGGCAATCTCGACGCCCGCTTTTGACCAGGTAGCCCGTTCGGGAGTGCTGCTGAAGCAAGCGTTCTGCGGTTCGCCCGGCTGCAGCCCTTCGCGGGCGTCGCTGCTGACGGGCCGTTATCCGTGGCAGATTGAGCACGCAGGAACGCACGCCAGCTCTTTTCCCGCCAAGTTCGCGGTGTACACGGAGTTACTGGCAGAGGCAGGTTATTTTGTCGGCTATACCGGCAAAGGCTGGGGACCGGGTAACTTTAAGGTTAGCGGCCGGACGCAGAATCCGGCGGGTGTTGCTTACAGCAAACTGAAACTGGACAAGGACGAACCACGTCCGGCGGGCGCCAGCCGGACAGATTACGCCGCCAACTTTGCCGCATTCCTAAAGAAACGCCCCGCAGATACGCCCTTCTGCTTCTGGTACGGCGGGCACGAGCCGCATCGCGGATTCGAGGCGGGTTCTGGCCTGAAATGGGCCGCAGACAAAAAGAAGAAGCTGGCAGCCGTTAAAGTGCCTACATTTCTGCCCGATACTCCGGAGATCCGCTCTGACATTCTGGACTACCTGTTAGAGATTGAACATTTCGACCGCCACTTGCAACGCATGCTTGATCTTCTCAAGGAGCAGGGAGAGCTGGACAACACGCTGGTGGTCGTCACCAGTGACAATGGCATGTCATTCCCCGCGGCAAAGGCCAACTGCTTTGAATACGGCATCCACATGCCGATGGCCATTAGCTGGCCGGCGCAGATTGCCGGAGGGCGTGCAAGTGAAGAACTTATCAGCTTTACCGATCTGGCGCCGACGTTTCTGGCCGCGGCAGGTGTGAAGAAGCACCCGCAGATGATTGGCCAAAACCTTCTGCCCTGGCTCACCGCGAAGGAATTGAAGCCTTTGCAGCGTGACGCCGTTTACAGCGGCCGCGAACGGCACTCGTCTTCGCGTTATGGCAATCTCGCCTATCCACAGCGGGCGATCCGCACAGACAAGTATCTACTGATCCGCAACTTCCGCCCGGACCGTTGGCCTGCCGGCGCCCCGCAGAAATACAACGGAGAAAAGCTGGGCCCGATGCACGGCGGCTATCACGATATCGACGCCTGCCCAACGCTGACCTTTATGATTCAGCACCGCGAGAATCCCACCATCGCGCCGCTGTTTCATAACGCGGTGGATAAACGGCCGGCGATTGAACTGTATGACATCGTCGCCGACCCCGGCTGCCTGAAAAACCTGGCAGGCAGCGCGGCACATGCAGAAGTCGAGAAGGACCTCCGCAAGCAATTAGAAGATTTCCTGCGGGAAACCCGCGACCCGCGGATTCTGGACGGCGGCGATATCTTTGAAACGTATCGCCGCTATAGCCACATCCGCAAGTTTCCGAAGCCGGAGTGAGTGACAATACCTGTCACTCCGTTTGCCGCTACTTCTTCTCTTCGATCCAGACATTGCGGTACTGCAGCGGGTTGCCGTGGCCCTGTAGTTTGATCACGCCGGGCGTGCCTTCGGGTTCGTTCCGGCTGCCGCCAGTGCGGCCGTTGATTTCGAGATCTTCGTGAATCACGACGCCGTTATGCGATAGCGTCATGCGGGCATTCTTCACCTTCTTGCCATTGGCGTCCGTCACCGCGTTGGTGAATTCGACATCGTAGGTCTGCCAGGTCAGGGGCGGCAGGCACATGTTGACCTTTGGCGCCGCTTTGGTGTAGACGCCGCCACACTCGTTGTTGAGCCCCTCCAGGCCGAATGAATCCAGGATCTGCACTTCGTAGTGATCCACCTGATAGAAGCCGCTGTTGCCACGACCCTGGCCGCGGGCATCGGGGCGGTAAGGCAGCATGAATTCTACATGCATTGTGTAGTTGCTGAACTTGGACTTGGTGCGGATGTCTTTGCCGTCTGTGTTGAGCAGTTTGGTCTCTTCGTCAAGGCGACCACCCTGCCAGTTCTTTGTGTCGCTACCATCGAACAGAACGGTGGCGTCCGCACCGGGTTTCTTACCCATCGTCGGGCTGACGCGGACGGTACGGTCCAGCGTGTGCGTCTTTCCATCGGGGCCAAGCAGCGTCATGGTGCTGTTGGAGATGGTGGCAGAGTAAGGCTGATGGCCCGCTGGCGGGAATTTCTTAGTAGCCGAAAAATCGCTTGGAGACTTCGCAAGATACTGCCGCTTGCCATCCGCAGCTTTGAACAGTGTCTTGTCCTGCTTCAATTCGCCTGCCATCAGGCTCCGCGAGACGCCGTCCCAGCCCGCTCCGGGTAAGCCGCCGGGATACACCACGGCGTGAAATGCGTCGCCGCCTAGCGCAATGACCTGGCAGCCGAACTGGTCTTCGTTCTCCGCGGGTGTGGCGTACTCTCCCTGCACCGCGAAAGAGGCAGGCAGCGTTTTATCGCCGGCGCTGGTCCACACCTTGGAGTTGGGGTTCGCCGCGTGCGCGACGAGCCCGCAGGATACAGCGGCCACGGCAAAGCAAGTTGAAAGCAACAGGCGGAATTTCATGAAGTTAGCTCCAGAGTCTAATAACAAGTAGTTGATAGACCCTGCAGCATAGCCTGCCACAGTGACGCCGGAAAGCTTGGCGTCGTTCGCAGAGCGAATTTAGGCCACGCGTGCGATCCGCGGAAACGCTGGCGGCTCTATCTGGTTGCGAAGACGCTGGTTTTCCGCCTTCAATTCTTCAATCTGCTGAGCCAGCGCGGCGAGATGCTGGGCGAGTTCGGTGCCAGCCTGTTCGCCGAGTTGAACGCAGAGAGACTTGCGGGTATTGACCGAGAGACTATTGCTCATGATGAAACTTTCTGAAGAGGGCGCCCGTGCGCGATTATTCGACCGTAACGCTTTTTGCCAGATTGCGTGGCTTGTCTACATCGCAATCACGCAAGACCGCGATGTGGTAGGCAAGAAGTTGCAATGGCACAGAGCTGACGATGGGTTGCAGGAATTCTTCGACCTGGGGTACGTAAATCACTTCGTCGGCGACCTCTGCAATGGCCGTGTCGCCCTCTCCGGCGATGGCAATCACCGGGCCGCCGCGTGCTTTGACTTCTTCCAGGTTCGACATCACTTTTTCGTACACTTTGCCCTGCGGCATGATGAACAGGCTGGGCGTGTTCTCATCCACCAGAGCGATCGGGCCGTGCTTCATTTCCGCTGCCGGGTAGCCTTCGGCGTGAATGTAGCTGATCTCTTTCAGTTTCAGCGCGCCCTCGAGCGCAGTCGGGAAATTGAACTGCCGTCCCATGTAGAGGAAGTTGTTGCACGACGCGTATTTCGCAGCAATGCGTTGCACTTCGGCATTGGTTTCCAGGGCGAGTTTCACCTTGTCCGGCAGCGCCTGCAAACCGTCAATGATCCGCAGACCTGCATCGAAACTTAGATGCCGGAGGCGGCCGAAGTAGAGAGCCAGCATCGCGAGCACCACGCATTGCGAGGTGTAGGCTTTGGTCGACGCGACGCCAATCTCCGGTCCCGCGTGCAGGAAAACGCCGCCATCGGCTTCCTGCGCGATGCTGCTGCCAACCACATTGCAGATGGCAAGCGTGCGGTGTCCCTTGCGTTTCATCTCCCGCAGGGCGGCCAACGTATCAGCCGTTTCGCCGCTTTGCGTGATGGCGAACAACAGCGTGTCATGATCGAGCGGTGGATTGCGGTATCGCAGTTCGGAAGCGTATTCGACTTCCACCGGAATACGTGCGAATTCTTCAATCAGATATTCGCCCACCAGTGCCGCGTGCCAGCTTGTGCCACAGGCGGTCAGCAACAGGCGGTTGACGCCCCGTAGTTGCTGCGGCGTCAGGTTCAGCCCGCCGAAGACAGCCGTTGCATTCTCTACGTCCAGGCGGCCGCGCATTGCGTTGGCAATTGACTGCGGCTGCTCGTAGATTTCTTGCAGCATGTAGTGAGGGAAACCGTCCAGGCCAGCATCGTCGCTGGCTTCTGGCATGGCTTCCACCGCGTGCTGCACGCTGCCATGTTCGCGATGTGTGATGCGTAAGCTGTCCGCCGTCACGATGGCAATCTGATGATCAGCCATGTAGACGATTTTTTCCGTGTAGCCCGCCAGGGGAGAAGCATCGCTGGCGACAAAGTGTTCGCCGTCTCCGACGCCCACTACCAGCGGACTGCCCAGACGCGCGGCAATAATGACATCCGGGTAATCGCGGAACACCACGGCCAGACCATAGGTGCCACGCAGCTGCGCGGCAGCGGCTGCCACGACACCGGCCAGCATCTGATGCGGGTCTTCGTGCACGGCGCCTGATGCTTTTTCGGCTTCGTAGGCTTGCGCGATTAGATGGGCGATCACTTCGCTATCGGTGGCCGACTGAAACTTATAGCCCTGACTTTGCAGATTCTCTTTCAGACCGCGGAAATTCTCGATCACGCCATTGTGCACCAGCGCAACCTGGCCTTCGCCGCCAGCGTGGGGATGAGCGTTCTCGCGGGTGGCGGGTCCGTGGGTCGCCCACCGCGTGTGACCAATTCCGGTGCTGCCCGGTAAGGGCGTCTGCTGCATCAGCCCCGCCAGTACGCTGATGCGGCCGGCGCTTTTGGCGGTGGCAATCTGTCCGGCGGATGTGACGGCGATGCCTGCCGAATCGTAGCCGCGGTACTCAAGCCGCCGCAGCCCTTCCAGTAGAAATGCCGACGAATCCCGCGGCCCGGTGTATCCAACGATTCCACACATCGCATCGCTCCACGCAGCTAGCATCACGTAGCTGAAGGTTTTTCTGGGTCTGCTTCTTCATTCAGAAGCTACTAACTGCGTGACCCTAGCAAACCCGCCCGGCGGCGCGTATAGCATTTTCGCGGCTGTGAAGATTTCGCAAACCGTTACACGGAAAAACTCGCACACCGGCGGCTTGCAGCGGATGTCTGCGGCGTTGCGGAAATCTGCTGACGGGCGGCAGCCAAGCGGCTACGGCCCGGCGTGGAATTAAAACGCGGGCGGAAGCGCTGCGTTGATGTAAATTTCTGACGGGGCTTTTCGCTATCCGTTGCAGTGATGGCTTTCAACGTCCAGAAACGCAATGTGTAGCTCATGGTCTTCCCATAATGTGCTGGAGCAACGGTCTGAGCTTTTTCAGACACCCGTTATTCTACCAGGGTTCGCCCAGTCAGAGCGTTTTCCCTTTGTAAGCCCGCGATTAAGTCCGCGAATGTGTTTGCGACATTGGTCTTGGTGGAACAGCCGCCCACGGGTTACATTACCCGGCGGTGCGCACTGTAAATAAAACAGCAAGTGCATCAACGGCTTTGGATGGCTGATAAGCAGACGCTGTTTTTCAAACCGCAGCGTCGACCGGCGGCGTGTGGCGATCATCGCCTGTGAAGCCGGTGGAAATACTTATGGAAGGGGACGGCAGGATGCCCGACGCCTCACTACTATTCCGGATCATTTTCGCCACGTGCTGTTCCAGCACACATCACAAACTGGCGCTCGATGGGCTGCTGCACCTGCGGGGGCGGTTTGCTGAACGCTGGCGGAATCTGTTTCTGACCAACTACGAAGCCTATCTCGAAGGCTCGAAGGCGCCCGACGCCAAATTCCGCGACTTCCGCAATCACGTGCTGCATGTGAACGACGATTTCTGGGGCGGCGCCGTTGAGTCTACCCAGGAATGGTACGCCCGCACGGTCGAAATGCTGAAGCTTGGTGAATGGGAGGAAGCCGCATACGCCGCGGGCGTTCTCAGCCATTACTACACCGATCCCGTCATGCCGCTTCATACCGCCCAGAGTGAGCAGGAAACGGTCATCCACCGGGCATGCGAATGGAGCATCGCGCAGACGTACGACGCCATTCGAGACATCATTGCTGCCCGTGTCGGCTTTCCGGATCTTGAGCCGGGCGAGGGAGCCGATTGGCTGGGGCAGATGGTGCGCGATGGAGCGGTTTTCTCGAACCAGTATTACGACACGCTGGTTCGAAACTACGATTTTGCCAAAGGCGCCTCCGACCCGCCCGCCGGTCTGGATCGCGATCTACGGAACATGCTGGCACGCGTTCTGGCCTACGCCGCGACTGGCTGGTCACGCATTCTGGAACGCGCGATTGAAGAATCGGCTGCCCGCCCACCACGGACAAATCCGACCGTTCAAGCGTTCTTCACCACCCTGAAAGTGCCCATCCACTACATCACGCGCCGGCTGACCGAAGAGAACGAACGCGCGATTGTGGTGGCCATGTACGACGAGTTGCAGGAGACCGGCACTCTGGACGAAATGATGGCGGGCGAACAACGCACGATCCGTCGTCTCTATGAAGAACAGGTCGCCGCGCCACGCCGCGAGAAAGAAGCCGCCATGCGGCGCCGCGGACTGAAGGTTGAGTCGAAGCCAAAGCGTAAACCGGCTGGGGATTCAGGCGCCCACGATCCTGTCTTCCTGCTGTCGCCGTCGGCAGATGCGGAAGCAGGCCGCGCGATGCGGAACCACATTGCCTCGGGCGTTGTCGGTGATCAGGAAGAAGATCAGTCACGCGAGCGCAACCGTGACCGCGCCGGACGTGAAACAGACCGGCAGCCCGAAAAGTCTTACGCCTGGGAAAAACCGGCAGCCACAGCACCACCGGCAGAGCCCAAGGAAAGCGTCGTCAAACAAGAGGTGAAAAAGCACACGCCGCCTAAGTGGGATGTCAAATCGCCCGATCCCGCCACTTCGGCCACATCTTCCGTCAATAGTGACTACGGCAAACGGAAGGACGAAGATAAGAAGTCCGAGAAGAAAGATTCGCTGCCGGACGATCCCTTTGATATTGATCTCGACGGCCCGGAAGGTCTGACCCTTCACGAGCCTGACGATACGGCGCGCAGCAAAGAAAAAATCCGCGTGAAAGATCAGCCGGAAAACGACTTCTATTCCGCATTCTCTTCATCCAGCAAGCCGGAGTCTACAAGCCGGGAAACGCTGCGGTTCTATCTGCAACGCAGCGACGATGTGGAGGCAGCGCCGTCCATCGGTAAGAAAACCGCCAAACGCTTGTCGAGAGTCGGCATCCGTACCGTTGAGCAATTATTGACGGCCGATCCCGAAGCAACTGCCGACCGTCTCAACGTGCGGCACATCCAGACAGAAACCATCATCGAATGGCAACAGCAAGCCAAGCTTGTCTGCCGCATCCCCAATCTTCGCGGCCACGACGCACAACTGCTTGTCGCCAGCGGATACACATCGCCCGAAAGCGTCGCCGGCGCCGATGCTGACGAAGTTCTGTCACTGGTCGAAGACTTCGCAGGCACCCACGACGGACAACGGATTATCCGCGGCGGCACAGAGCCCGACCTGGATGAGGTTAACAACTGGATCAGCTGGGCAGGGCAAGCACGCAGCCTGAAAGCCGCATAGAAACAGCTTCAGCCCGTGTAGGTCAGGCGCCTGCCTGACGATGGTTGGGGTGGATTCCGTTACCCCGTCAGGCAGGCGCCTGACCTACGGGTTTGCGCTGAAATGGCACCTACATTGGTTAGTCCCACCACCAGCGTTTTTCATCGGCGACAACCCGCAACGTGCGGCGCGTGGATGCCAGCTTTTTGTCACGGTCTGTGACAAGGTGGTCCTGCTGAAGCGCCTGTAACGGGTAGAGCGAAACGCCACCGCCTGCAGGCGAAAGCAGCCGGCTGCCTTTCCAAAGGACATTGACGACGGGTTCAACCTGCTTGGGGGTGTTCAGAGTCTCGACGGGCAGCTTCGATTCATCAAGCAGCAGACCGGGCGTCCACCGCGTTTTGCCGTAATAATCTTCTTTTTGCAGGTGGGCTGCAACGACGGCCATATCCACTAAGTTACGTAGTTGAGCAAAGACGGGCGCCCGTTTGGAGATGGCTTCGTATTTGTCCGTAAAACTTCCGGCGTAAAGCTTCATTGCTTTGGGTGTTCTGGTTTCTGGCGCCAGTTCGCCGTCTGCCTGAATCACATTGCTTTGGGTATTGAGTTGCACGCCTTGCCCTAAAATCTCAACGGCCAAGTGGTCTTCGCTTAACTTCACACAGTCATAGTCGGGCGTGAGCCACCAGCGCTGCGCCATGCCGTGCGTTCCGCCGTTGAGCACACCTATATAGGTCACCATCTTTACGGGCGGCGGCTCCAGACCGATGGCGATCCGTTTCATGCGGTAATCGGCTTCGACCATCACCTGGGCGAAGTTCGTCCGCTCAGGCACCCCGAAGACACGGATTGTCGCCATGCCCAGGGCCTTCCGGCTGCCTATTGCCATTTTGAAAGCGGTTTCCTGCCGTTTGTTCTGGGGGATAACACGCGGCACGCTGGCCTGGAACTTCTGCATACGGGCAAGTCCTTCGCGGCTGGGATCGATGCTGCAGCCGATGGCCGTTGTCGCGCGCGACGCGGGTGGATAGGCCCGCAACGCGACGCACAGATCTTCCAGTTGAAGCACCGGGGCGAACGTGGTGGCGCCACGCACGCGGCCGACGCCGTCTTCGGTCCAGCCTTCCGCCGGACCGGCGATGATGATGTCGCCCGTTGCCGGATAGCAGAACACGTACTGAATGCGTTGCAGACCTGCCAGGTTCTTCATCGTTTCGTCCAGCGGCTGGCCGGCATCCACCTTGCGGCGGATCTGTTTTTCGAGACGCGTGAGACTCACTTTGCGCAGATCGGACTTATCCCACACATCGGCTGGTAGCCGCCCCATGGCTTTCCGCATCCGGGCTGCGTGCAGACGCCCGGTCGGATCATGAGCGCGTTTCATCTCCAGCACACCGTCTGCGTTAATGGCAACACCAAAGGTTGGCAATTGCACCGTAGTGGCGTTCTGAGCCTGCACGTTGGAAGTGGTCAGGAAAACGCTGCTGACAATCAGGAATGCCGCAGCGCGAATCGCGCCGGGTTGGGTCGCATGGTATTTCATCATTGGCTTTCTGTTCCGGGCATGCCTTGCACCAACCATTGTACGCCGCCGGTTCCAGACCGGGCAAATGTTGTGCACGGTTGCCGTTGCCGGCGCCGCGATTTTGGCATTCGTGGTAGTATGAAGGTATGAAGACTCTATTGAATCTGCCGCAGGTATCGGCACTGGTCTGTGTTGTCGCCTTATCCACCTGCGCCTACGGCCAGGATGAAGTGATCGAAACGGCGACCGGCGACGAACCCGGCCGGCGGCATAACGGTGTCATCGTGGAATACACTGGCGTTGAATTAATTCTGCGGGCGCCGACCGGCCGCGAACGCAGCATTCCGGCGGAGCGTGTGGCAAAAATCACAACGCGGTACACGCCAGAACATCGTCAGGCACGCGAGCTTTTTGCAAAAGGGCCGGCGGCAGAAGGTAAGTACGCGGAGGCGGAAGTTGCATTCCGCAAGGCATACGCTGCAGAGCCACGCAAATGGGTGAAGCGGGAATTGCTGGCGGGCATGGTCCGCTGCCTGTTTGCGTTGGGCCAGATCAGCAAAGCGGGCGAAGTGTTCGAGGCGTTGCTCAAGAGCGATAGTGAGTCCCTGCACTTCAACGCGATTCCGCTGGTCTGGGATTCGACTCAGCCATCGCTGACAACGGTCGCGGTGGCAAAACGCTGGCTGCAAGAAGGGGCCACTCCCACATCGCAGTTGATGGCTGCCAGTTGGCTGCTCGCTTCGGTGGAACATCGCGAAAGCGCCCGTGCGGCGCTGGGCACGCTGAAGAACAGCCGTGACAAGCGCGTCGCACATCTCGCCGGCGCCCAGTTGTGGCGGTTGGAGATGGCAACGGCCACGGCGGCGACGATCCAGCGTTGGCAATCGCAACTGGTTTTGATGCCGCCTGCGATTCAATCCGGTCCGTACTATGTGCTGGGCAAAGCGCTGGCGTTGAAGGAGCAGCATGAGGCGGCGGCGATGGCGTTCATGCGGCCAGTGATTCTCGCGCCGGAAAACCATACACTATTGGCGCCAGCATTACGCGGCGCCGCGCGATCTCTGGAGAAGCTTGGCCGCCGCGACGAAGCCATCAGCCTATACAGCGAGATTGCCACGCAGCATCCACTTTCGCCTTTTGCAGGTGAAGCCAGCCAGCGTGTGAAGAACTTGCAATAGGTAATGTGCTGCTAACAGAGAACTACAGGGGCCGGGATTGAAGCCCGCTGCATGACGCCGTGCGAATGACGTATGATGTTGATTCGACGGTTACGATGCACGTGGCAATGGAAGGTTGAAGTTGCATGACCCATCTCAGGCGAATCGCGGTGCTGCTTGCCGCTTTCCTCCTATGTTTTCCCGCATCCCTTCAGGCTCAGGACGCCACGGCGCCACCGGCAGCAGGTGCGCCCGCTACGGCGCCGGCATCTTCACCGGCCACGCCCGCCGCGGAAAGTGCGCCGGAGGGAATCTGGATTATCTTCTCTGGCGGCATCATCGGCTTTTTGATGATCCTGCTGCTGCTGGCCTTGTCTCTGACGGCGGCCTATCTGGTCTTTGAACATGTGATGACGCTGCGCCGCAGCGAATTAATGCCAGAAGGCCTGGGCGAAACCGTACGGGACTCGCTTGCCGCGGGTAAAGTCCGGCAGGCGAACGAAGCATGTCAGGGCCGCCCTAGCTTTCTTTCGTTCGTGCTGATCAGCGGCATGGCGGAGGTTGAAGGCGGCTGGCCGGCGGTTGAGAAGGCGCTGGAAGATGCGCTGGCCGAACAGTCCGCGCGGCTGTTCCGCAAAATCGAATACCTCTCGGTGATCGGCAACATCGCCCCGATGGTGGGACTGCTGGGCACGGTGATTGGTATGATCTTCGCCTTTCAACAGGTCGCTTCGACCAGCGGATCGGCCGGCGCCGGTGAACTGGCCGAAGGCATCTATCAGGCGCTGATCACGACTGTCGGCGGGCTGCTGGTAGCCATTCCCTCACTCGGCGCCTTTGCCATTTTCCGCAACCGCGTGGATCAACTGGTTGCCGAAGCCGCTTATATCACGCAACACGCCATGGCGCCGCTGAAGCGGATGCGGAAGACAAAAGCCACCTCGGCGACACCACCACCGGCGCCGCCGAAATAGTGCTTTGTCCGTTGATCCGCAATGAGTCTTCGACTCAGTTCACGCCGTATTCTTCGCGGTACTGGCGGATGGCGGAAAGCGAACTGGCCATGGCGGGGTCGTTTTCAAGAAAGGTGACCAGATCTTCCAGCCCGACGATCTTGACGACGGCGAGGCCAAGTGTCGCTTCGATTTCCTGCGTGGCTGAGGTGGCGCCTTCACCGCGTTCCTGGCGGTCGAGCGAAATAGCAATGCCAATCGGATTCGCCCCGGCGGCTTGAATGATGCTCACAGATTCGCGGGCGGAGGTGCCGGCCGACACAACATCGTCCACGATAAGAACGCGGCCAGCTAGCTTGGCGCCCACTGTCTGACCGCCTTCGCCGTGATCTTTGGCCTCTTTGCGGTTGAAGCAGTAGGGCACATCGCGGCCGGCGACTTCGTCTAGACCGATGGCAATCGCCGCAACCAGCGGGATGCCCTTGTAGGCTGGGCCAAAGAGCATGTCAAACTCAACGCCGCTATCGACAATCGCCTGCGCGTAGTAGCGGCCAAGCTTAGCCAGACATTGTCCGGTATCGAAGTTGCCGGTGTTGAAGAAGTACGGACTGGTGCGGCCCGACTTCAGCGTGAACTCGCCAAACCGCAGAACTTCCCGCTGGAGCGAAAATTCAATGAACTCTTTTTGATAGGGCTGCATGGTGTTTATCAGAGAAGTGATAAAGGGATAGTTATCGGTGAGCCGGGCGCTGGCGGAGCCTGCCCTACGGGCGGATAGGGTCATTCAGCCGTTATGTAAGCAACAACCGTTGCCCGTCGTAGGCTAGTTCCATTCCGGGGGGCAGACGATTGTTGGTGGCGGTGTATTCGAGATGATGGGACGAATGGGTAAACACGGTGCGCCGTGCTCCGATCGCTTCGGCAGTGGCGATGGCTTCGTCCAGGCTGAAGTGTGTCACATGGGGTTCATCGCGGAGGGCGTCGAGAATCAGCACATCCAGGCCCTGCATCCTCTCCATGGTTTCGGGCGGGACATGATTGGTGTCGGTGCAGTAGGCGATGTTGCCAACGCGGAAGCCCAGCACTTCAAACCGTGGGCCGTGTTGCAGCCGCAAGGGCGTGACGGTTGCTCCCAGGACCTGAAACGGATCGAGCGAAATGCGGTGAAACTCCAGCGCAGGCGCCGCGCCGGTGTGCGTGGGCTTGATGTTCGTAAAGGCGTAGTCAAACGAGTGTCTCAGGCGCTTTTCGACAATTTCTTCGCAATATAAAGGCACACTCCGGCCCAGATAGAACTGAAACAGCCGTAGATCGTCCAGGCCGAAGATATGATCGGCGTGTTCATGGGTGAACGCCACGGCATGCACGATGCCGATCTTCTCGCGTAGCAGTTGCTGCCTTAAATCGGGCGGCGTGTCGATCAGCAGGTTGCCTTCTGGCAGACCCAGAATCACAGAGCAGCGCGTGCGTGTGTTCCGTGGGTCGGGGCTGGTGCAGACTTCGCAACCACAGCCAATGGCCGGCACGCCCACCGAAGTGCCCGTCCCCAGCAGGATCATCTGTCCTTGAATATCGATGCTGACAGCTTGTTTGGCCACGGAAATCCTGCCGGTGTAGTCAATGCGTGCGGGCAGCCACCATCATAGAAAGCAACTTGCCCGGAACACAGGAGGGCACGGGCAAATTCAGCACACGATCCCACCATCGCAAGGTAATTGCCGGGGCGGTTTCCCAATATTGGGTGGTTTCCCGTCGAACAACTAGATAGGGCGTTTGTGTAGCATATCGCAGGCTAAACACGCTTAACGACTGTAGTTGACCATATATTACGATCGCTATAAGCTACGGCGAGAGAAAGTGTTGCGGCGATCTGGTCCATGGTTTCAGCGGTTTTGGGGGCCGGAGATGCTACCCGCACGTAGGGGCGTCCACCCCCGTTGTATCCCTTTGGCATCTAAAGTGCAGGGCCCGGCACGATTGCTGTGGCGGGATAACTGGAGCGGTGCTGTCGTCGCGTAAGCCGTTGCAGAGCAGCAAGATACATTTATTTCGATAAGTCGATGGCCTCTCGCAGGCCCCATTTTATATAGATGGCTTCAGACAGTTGGGCGACGGATGAGCCACTGCGAAGCCGCGAAAGCTCAGACGAATCATGGAAACACTGGAAAAGTTCTGGGAAGCCCTCGGCTCCTTCTTCGATACGCTGCTGGGTGGTTTTGCGCGGAGCGTTACAGCGATCTTCGGTTCGGCGAACGCCCGTCAGGTGAAAGCCCTGCAATCGAAGGTCAACGCGATCAACGAACGCGAGAGCCACTACGAGGCCATGTCTGAAGAAGAGCTGCGGCAGCAGACGCAGATCTTCCGTGAGAGGCTGGACCGTGGCGAATCGCTGGATGATATCCTTGTCGACGCATTCGCCGTCTGCCGCGAAGGCGGCAAGCGGTTTCTGGGCATGCGGCATTACGATGTGCAGCTGATCGGCGGCATGGTGCTGCACAGCGGCGCCATTGCTGAAATGGTGACCGGTGAAGGTAAGACCCTGGTTGCCACGCTACCGACGTACCTGAACGCGATCGAGGGCAAAGGCGTTCACGTGGTGACGGTCAACGACTACCTGGCCCGCCGCGATATGGAATGGATGGCCCCCTTATATATGGGCCTGGGGCTGACCGTCGGCGCCATTCAAAGCGATATGAGCACGGGTGACCGTCAACAGGCTTACGCCAAAGACATCACCTACGGCACCAACAACGAATTCGGCTTCGATTACCTGCGCGACAATATGCGTCCCGCCGCCCGCGGCGACGATGAGTTCGACAAGTACTATCAGCAGTCGCAAGGCCCGCTGAACTACGCGGTGATTGACGAAGTTGACAATATTCTGATCGACGAAGCACGCACGCCGCTGATCATCTCCGGTCCTGCGCACGACAATCCCGGTAAATATTCAGACGCCAACCGCGTGGCGAAGCAGTTGAAGAAAGACGAACACTTTGTCGTTAACGAGAAAGATCATACCGTCACGCTGACCGACGAAGGCGTGCGTCAGGCGGAGAAGCTGGCCGGTGTCGAAAGCTTCTACACCGCGGGCAACATGGAATGGCCGCACCTGATCGATAACGCCCTGAAAGCCTACCACCTTTATAAGAAGGACGTGAACTACGTGGTGGAAGGCGGCAAGATTGTGATCGTCGACGAATTCACGGGCCGCAAGATGGAAGGCCGCCAGTGGAGCGATGGTCTGCACCAGGCCGTGGAATCGAAGGAAGGCGTCAAGATCAAGGAAGAAACGCAGACGCTGGCGACCGTTACGCTGCAGAACTTCTTCAAGCTGTACAAGAAGATCAGCGGTATGACCGGTACCGCCATGACCGAGGCCAACGAGTTCTGGAAGATTTACGAACTGGACGTGGTCGCCATCCCCACCAACCGCGAACTACAGCGGCTGGAAAACAACGATTCGATCTACCGCACGGAGAAAGAAAAATACATCGCCGTTGCGGACGAGATCGAAAAGACCATCAAACACGACGTGCTGTTGTTCAAAGACGGCGCCGAACTGCCCGGCGAAATCGTTTCGGAAAGTGACGACAGCGTCACCATCATCCCCGCCGGTGAGAAGCAGAAAGAAACCGTCCAACGCAGCAAACTTAAAGCCGTGCAACGCAAAGGGCGGCCCGTCCTGGTCGGTACGGTCAGCATTGAGAAGAGCGAACGGCTGGCCAATCTGCTCAACCGCCGCGGCGTAAAACACGAAGTGCTGAACGCCAAGTATCACAAACGCGAAGCAGAAATCGTCGCACAGGCAGGCCGCGAAGGCGCGGTGACCATCGCCACGAATATGGCCGGTCGTGGTACGGACATCATCCTGGGCGGCAACCCCGAAACGATGGCCTGGGCTATTCTGCAGGACAAATACGAAACGCGTCTCGACGTGCCCAAAGAGGAATGGGATGCGCTGGTTCAAGAGATTGACGAGCGCGACAAGATGTCGGAATCGGGCGAGCGGATCAAACAGCTTGGCGGCTTGCACGTGATTGGCACCGAGCGGCACGACGCCCGCCGTATTGACCTTCAGTTGCGTGGCCGTTGTGGCCGTCAGGGCGATCCGGGCAGCAGCCGTTTCTACCTGAGCCTGGAAGACGATCTGATGCGTATCTTCGCCGGCGAATGGGTCAAAAAGATTCTCGACGGTCTGGGCATGGCCGATGGCGAAGCGATCGAAAGCAAAATGGTCAGCCGCCGCATCGAGGCCGCCCAGAAGAAACGCGAAGAACGTAACTTCGAAGTGCGTAAAGAACTGCTCGAATACGACGAAGTGATGGACGAGCAGCGGAAACGCACCTACAGCTACCGCCAGCAGATTCTAGACGGGCACGACACCCGCGACCTGTTGTGCGGCATGATCGAAGAACAGGTCGAATACAACTTAGACACCTTCCTGCAACGTGACTTTGGCGTCGAGACGTTTGCCAAGTGGGCGGGAACGCAACTTTCGGCCAGTCTGGAGACTCCGCGTATCTTCCGTGGCGCCGACATTCAAACGGCTGAATCTATCGCCAAGGACGAAGCCGTCCGGCAGGCTGAGGCGGAAATCTTCGGCAAGATCGAAGAGAACCTGCCCGATGGTGAAGAAGACAGCGAACAGGACTGGAACTGGTCCGCGATGGCGAAGTTCGTCAACACACGTTACAAGCTCAACTACCGCGATAGTAGCTTGAAGAAGATCGGCCGTGACGATCTGGCTGAAAAGCTATCGATGGACGCTGAGGAAGCCATCAACAAGGTGGACCTGTCCGAAGGTAAAAACTACCTGGAAGAAGACTTTGGCACCCGTACGGCCATCGCGTGGGCGAAGCATAAATTTGATCTCGACCTGGACTATGATGAAGTCAAGGGCTGGGAGCCGCCGCAGTTCAAAGAAGAGCTCACGCAGCGGGCCATTGACGCATACACGCAGCACGAAGCTCGCTACCCGGTCCTGGCGGCGATGTCCAGCTTCACCACACGCGGCGGCGGTGGCCAGCCACGGCTGGATCGCGAGGGTCTGTGCCAGTGGGCCGCCAACCGCTTCGACGCCAAGATCGACGTCGAAGAACTCAAGAAAAAACAACCGCCGGAAATCCGCGAAGAACTGTTCCGCCACGCTGAGGCTTATCAGGCCAAAGCCAATGAGGTGATGGAAAAGCTTCCGGCGAAGGCGGCGAACGTCTTCGACGGGTCAGACAACGGACGTCCCCATCAGCGGCGGCTGGAAGATCTCGCAGCGTATTGCCAGGAAGAATTCCGCTACAAACTGCCGGTTGATGAAGCCCGCAAGGAATGGGACCTCGAGAAGCTGGAAACCAAGATCACCGGCGCCGCCAGCCGCTACTTCCATCGTGAGATGCGACGGATGGAACGTCAGGTGCTGCTCCAGATGGTGGATACCGCCTGGAAAGATCACCTGCTGGCCATGGACTATCTGCGTAGTGCGGTTGGTCTGAAGGGCTGGGCGCAGATGGACCCGAAGGTCGAATACAAACGCGAAGGTATGCGACTATTCGAACAGGTCTGGCAGTCGATCGGCGAACGCGTGACCGATCTTGTGCTGAAGATCGAACAGCTCGACGAAAACTTCGTCAACGATACCTTCACAGAAACGGCTGCCATTCACGAAGAGGCGCCGTCCGATATCGAACAGCAGCAACAAGCCGCCATCGAAGGCAGCAAGACGGACAAAAAGATCGAACCGATCCGCAACCGTGGCGAACAGGTCAAACGCAACGATCCATGCCCCTGCGGTAGTGGTAAGAAGTACAAGAACTGTTGCCTGAAAAACCGCGGACGGAACATCGCGTAAAGCGGCGACTACCGCGACGCTTCTCACGGGAAAGGACTCCCTGTGCGTTACCTCCTGAACTTGCTGTACGGCCTACTGCTGTGCGTTGTATCGCCCTACCTGTGCTACGCCGCCATCAGGCATGGGAAGTACCGCGCAGGCTGGAAGCAGAAGCTCTTCGGCCTGGCGCCAGTCAGAAAAGGAGACGCTCCGTGCATCTGGCTGCATGCTGTTAGTGTGGGCGAAATCAATCTTCTTGCTACTCTGCTGCCGCGTCTTGAGGCCGCCATCCCCGGGGTCTGCTTTTACATTTCATCGACTACGCGCACCGGCTATGAGCTGGCGTTAAAGAAATACGACGGCCACACCGTGTTCTATTGCCCGCTTGATTTTAGTTGGGCGGTCAGCAACGCCATGCAGCGGATCCGGCCGGATATGCTGGTGCTGGCGGAATTGGAACTGTGGCCCAACCTGATCGCCACTGCCGCACGCCGTGGGGTGAAGACGGCGGTCATCAATGGTCGGCTCAGCGAAAACAGCTTCCGCGGTTATGGGCGTGCACGATGGTTCGTCTCCCGGCTTCTAAAGCAGATCGACCTGATCGCCGTCCAGAACGAAACATTCGCCAGCCGCTTCCGCCAGCTTGGCGCCAGCGGATCGCAGGTGCATGTGACCGGTTCGGTCAAGTTCGACGGCGCCACCACCGACCGCAACAATCCAAAGACACGCGAACTGAAAGAACTGGCAGGAATCTCCGCAGACGACATCGTCTTCCTTGCTGGCAGCACGCAGCATCCCGAAGAAGAATTCGCCTTAAACGCATTCCGCTCGGCCTCCGCAGAACATCCCAACCTGCGGCTGATCATCACACCCCGTCACCCGGAACGCTTTGCAGAAGTCGCTGCCATGCTCGACAGAAGCGGCGTACCCTGGCAGCGTCGCACGGGGATTTCGGCCGAAACATCTAAGCAGAACGGTGGGTCGCCCCCCGCACGCGTGCTACTGGTGGACGTTGTCGGGGAACTCGGCGCCTGGTGGGGCGCGTCGCACATTGCTTATGTTGGCGGTAGCATGGGCCGCCGCGGTGGGCAGAATATGATCGAACCCGCTGCCTACGGAGCCGCGGTTTCCTTCGGCCCCAAGACACGCAATTTCCGCGACGTTGTCGCACTTCTACTCGCCCAGGACGCTGCCGTGGTGGTTGAAGATGAACCTGCCCTGACCCGGTTTGTCACGACTTGTGCGGCATCGCCAGCATACCGCCAGCAATACGGCGAAGCCGCAAGGCAATGCGTTAAACAGCAGGCTGGCGCCGCCACCACCACCGTCAAACTGCTGGCCGCTTTGCATCAGAATCAGCGTCCACACATCACCCACATCCGCCGCGCCGCCTAAAAGCTGCGCACCCGTCAGAACCCACTTTCAACAACGCAGCACGGTCACTACAATTTAGCCCTACGGAAGCAACAGAGCGTCCGTGAGGAGGGTAAGCGAATGGTTAGCGGCTTCATTGGAAATGAAGTGCCCCGCAAGGGGTTGCGAGTTCGAGTCTCGTGCCCTCCGCTAAGCTACTAGCCGTATCACGGCAAACGACGGAATACCCCGGTAAATCTGGGGTTTTTTCGTTTTGAGGCTCAGGGTTTACGGTCGCGGCGAAGTTTTCATCGGCTGTCTGCAGGTAGTGATCCTTTGCGATAGCTTCGCTTTCTTTTGCCTGGCGGATATTGCAGCGCTGCAAGTGGAAGGGGAACGGGGATTTGTACCGTGCTGCGGTGTGCGACGTAAAAAAGTTCTCGGGCGTTCCGCCCCGGTGACACAAGTGTGTCAGCAGTTTCCGTCTGCGGGCGAGAAATTAAACAGCTTGACATGTAGTGTTCATTTGTTCATTATCTCTCCGGGAGTCAATGAACATGGTCATTCATCAACAAGTCGCCGCTTTGCGTGAGCAATTGCAGAGGTTCTCTGGCAATGACAACCACCCTCCCAAGGGGGCGGTCGCCAGTAGTTGTGCGGAGATCGACCGCCTGCTGGGCGGCGGGTGCCAGCCGGGGCAACTGGTGGAATGGCTGGCGGAAGGCTCGTTGGCCAGGACGGCGTCGCTGTTGATGGCCCGGCGGTGGGTCAGCAGGCAGCGGCCGGCGATTCTGATTGACCCCGCCCGTCGCATCTTCCCGCCTGCGCTGGCGGCGGCGGGCTTTGACCTGCAGGCGATGGTGATCGTGCAGCCCGGCTCTGCCCGCGATCTGCTGTGGTCGTGGGAACAGGCGCTCTCCTGCCAGGCAGCGTCGCTGGTGTGGGGCGAAGTGGCTGCGATCAGCCCTATCGCTTACCGGCGGTTGAAGCTGGCCGCGGAGAAGTCGGGCGTGATCGGTTTTCTACTGCGGGCCACCAGCATGCTCAGCCGGCCGACCTGGGCGGATTTGCGGCTGCTGGTAGAGCCGCAGCCTTCGACCGGCGATTCGCCCCGGTTTGCATTAAAAGTTTACGCCACTTCAGGGGTGAAGGGCGGTGGCGTTGTGATGGAGTTTTCCCCGGAACAATCACCCAGCGGCGAACCGGCCGGGCAGCGTTCTCTGCCATTTCACAGAGAATGACCGCCCGCCATCCGGCTGAGCGACTGACAACTGCATCCCTTTCTGATTACAACGCCACGAACGGCTTCACTTCTTCCGTTTAAGGCGTCATCACTTTTGCAGTTGCCAGCTTAACACCTTGCAACTTTGATGAAACGCATCTTATGTCTCTGGCTTCCCAACTGGCCTGTACAGCGACGGGAAACAACCCGGCCGCAACTTCGCACCGCACCGCTACTACTGACGGAAACGGTGCGCGGCAAAGAAACCATCCGCTACTGCAACCAGCCGGCGCGGCGTTTGGGCATTGCCCCGGGTTCGCTACTGGCGGACGCAAGGTCGCTGGCGGGGAATGCCGGCGTGCTGCTGGCAGAGCCGGTTGAGCCGCAGGAAGATCGCCGCGCGCTGGAGAAGCTGGCAATCGCGTGCGAAGCGTTCAGCCCGTGCGTTGGACTGGAGGACCTTCAGCCGCCGGAAAGCCTGCTGCTGGATATCACCGGTGTGGCTCATCTGTTTGCGGGCGAGGCGCCCCTGGCGCAGAAGCTGGCGGCGCGGTTTTCCCGCTGGAAGCTGACGGCGCGGATTGGCGTGAGTGACTCAGTCGGGTCAGCATGGGCGGCGGCGCATTTTCGCACCAGTAAAAACTCGCCGCAGATTCTGCCGGTGGGCGACTATTCGGCTTTGCACCAGGCGCCGGTGGCGTGTCTGCGGCTGAGCGAGCAGATTCTGCAGCTGCTTGCCAGGCTAGGCATCCGCACCGCGGGGCAACTGCTGAAGCTCAACCGGCATTCGCTGCCCGCGCGTTTCGGCCGGGAACTGAACATGCGGCGCGAACAGTTTCTCGCGCGATGTGAAGAATTGATTACGCCGCACCGGGCAGAGCCTTGTTACCGGGTGGGCCGCACGCTGCAGCATGGCGTAACGCAGCCCGCCGCGGTGGAGACGTTGTTTGAAGCTCTGCTGCAGAAGCTGATGAAGCCGCTGCGCGAACGATCTTTAGGAACGCGGCGTGTTGATTGCCTGATTGATTGCGATAACCGGCAGCAGTTGCGCATCGCCGTGCGGCTTTGTCAGTTGACCAGCGCCACCAGGCACGTCTGCGAACTGTTCCGGCTGCATCTGGAACGTGCGGAAATTCCCGCGCCGGTCATCGCCATGTGGCTGGAAGCGCTGGACCCGGCCCCTTTGCAGTGGGAGCAGTTAGAAGTTTTCGACGGCGCCCAGCAAGCCGTACAGAAAGAACTTCCGGTGCTGCTGAACCGTCTTAGCAGCC
This sequence comes from Pirellulaceae bacterium, assembly GCA_965233625.1. GTDB lineage: Bacteria > Planctomycetota > Planctomycetia > Pirellulales > Pirellulaceae. The sequence goes on along the minus strand of OZ247499.1, from coordinate 1,925,584 downwards.
GGCTGGGCGAAGACGCAGTGGTGCAGCCGCAGTTAACGCACTACGCGTTGCCGGAAAGATCTTACCGCTACACGGCAATCACGAACAAACAGAACGCTGCCGGGCCAGCCGCTTTGCCACTTCGTCTGCACGACCGGCCGTTCTGCATTTATGCGCAGCCGAAGGAGTTTCAACTGCTGGCGGAAGATTCCGGCGCCAGGCCAACGGCGATGCTTGTGGAAGGTGCGCGGTGGATAGTGTCGCGCTGGTGGGGACCGGAGCGGATCGAGTCAGACTGGTGGTGCGGGCCGCTGGTCCGCCGCGATTATTACCGCGTTGAGATTGCCAACGGCAGCTGGTTCTGGGTGTTTCAGCAATTGACCGATGGCAGGTGGTTTCTGCACGGTGAGTTTTAAGGCGTGCGGTAGATGAAATACGCAGAGCTACACTGCCTGACGAACTTCTCGTTCCTGCAAGCTGCTTCGCACCCGGACGAACTTATCGCCAGGGCGGCCGCGCTGAAGTATGCCGCGCTGGCGGTAACGGACCGGCATAGCGTGGCAGGAATGGCGCGTGCGTATACGGCGACCAAGGACCACCCGGTTCCGCTGATCGTCGGCGCCGAAATCCGCCCGGTCGACGCAGAGCCTGTGGTGCTGTGGGCGACCAGCCGCCGGGGCTATGCTTCGCTGTGCAGCTTGATTACCACCGGCTGCCGGCGGGCGCCGAAGGGGGAGTGCCGCCTGACGATAGACGATGTCAGCCGCAACGCTGCAGAACTGATCGCCGGTGTGCTGCCGCCCATCGATAAAGAACAGTTCGCCGCCGGCGACGCGCGGCTGTATCGCGAAATTTTTGGCCACGGGTGTTATCTGCTGGCGGAGTTTCAGCGGGGGCCGCACGATGATTACCGCCGCGGGTGGCTGCAGCAGTTGTCGCGCGAAACATCGCTGCCCCTGGTAGCGGCGGGGAATGTGCTGTTTCATACGCCAGCACGCAAGCCGCTGCACGATGTGCTAACGGCGATCCGGCATCAGACGCATGTGGATGCGGCGTGCGAATATCTGACAGCCAACGGTGAGCGGTATCTGCATCCGCCTACTGCGCGGGTGGCGTTGTATCGCGAACTGCCCGGCGCCATCGAGCGGACGTTAGAAATCGCCAGCCAGTGCCGCTTCTGCATGAGCGAGCTGAAGTACGAATACCCTGAAGAACTCGCCCCGCCGGGTAAAACGCCGATCCAGCATCTGCGCGACCTCACCTGGCAATCTGCCGCAGAACGCTATCCGCAGGGTGTGCCTGCCAAGGTCAAGCAACTGCTGACGCATGAACTGCAGCTTATTGAAGAACTACGATACGAGTCGTACTTTTTGACGACGTGGGATCTGGTTCGCTTCGCCCGCGGGCGCGGTATTCTGTGTCAGGGCCGAGGCTCAGCAGCGAACTCGGCCGTCTGCTACTGCCTAGGCATTACGCCGATTGACCCCGGCCGGATCAATGTGCTGTTCGAGCGGTTCATCAGTCGCGAACGGGACGAGGCGCCGGATATCGATGTGGATTTCGAGCACGAACGCCGCGAAGAAGTGCTGCAATACATTTACGAAAAATACGGCCGCGAGCGGGCTGGTATTACTGCCGTTACCGTGACCTACCGTCCGCGGTCGGCTGTGCGCGATGTGGGCAAAGCGCTAGGGCTATCGTTAGATCTGGTGGACCGGCTGGCCAAATGCGCCGGGCGGTATAGGCAGCAGACAGACTTTGAAGAGCGCTGTCAGGAGATCGGCTTCGATGCTGAGTCGGAAACCGGTCAGCGTTTCTTCTACCTGGTGGATCAGATTCTGGGCTTCCCCCGGCACCTGTCGCAACACGTGGGCGGCATGGTGATTACACGCGGGCCGTTGCATGAACTGGTGCCGATTGAAAACGCCGCGATGGACGGCCGCACCGTGGTGCAGTGGAACAAAGACGACCTGGACGATCTGGGAATCCTGAAGATTGACTGTCTCTCGCTGGGCATGCTGACCGCAATCCGCAAGTGCTTCGGCTTGATCGAAAAGAGCCACGGTGAAACCTGGACAATGGCCACCGTTCCGCCAGAAGATTCAGCGACTTACGACATGATCTGCAAGGCGGATACGGTTGGCGTGTTTCAGATTGAAAGCCGCGCGCAGATGAGCATGCTGCCACGTTTGAAGCCGCGGAAGTTTTACGATCTGGTGATTGAAGTCGCCATCGTGCGGCCCGGCCCCATTCAGGGGAAGATGGTGCACCCGTACCTGAAACGCCGCAACGGTGAAGAAGAACCCGAATATCCCAACGACGCGATCCGCGGTGTACTTGAGAAAACACTCGGCGTGCCGCTGTTTCAGGAACAGTGCATGCAACTGGCGGTGGTGGCGGCGGGGTTCACACCGGGCGAAGCCGATCAGTTGCGGCGGGCGATGGGCGCCTGGCGCCGGCCGGGTGTGATCGATCAGTTTCACGGGAAACTGCTGAAAGGGATGAAACGCCACGGCCTGGAAGGTGAATTCGCAGAGCGAGTGTTCCAGCAGATCCGCGGCTTTGGCGAATACGGTTTTCCGGAATCACACGCCGCCAGTTTCGCTATGCTGGTGTACGTCTCGGCGTGGCTGAAGTGTCATTATCCGGCAGAGTTCACCGGCGCCATCATCAACAGTCTGCCCATGGGCTTCTACGCCCCGGCGCAACTGGTGCGCGATGTCCGCGAACACAACGTGACGGTGCTGCCTGTAGATGTGAACGCCAGCCACTGGGACTGCACGATTGAAAAAGTCAGCGGGCAAAGTGCGTTGCGGCTGGGCTACCGGCTGGTACGCGGCTTTCAACAGCAGTGGGCGACAGTCATCGAGCAGGCAAGAGAAGACGGTGCGTTTAAGTCGCTGAGCGGGTTTCTTAAGAGAACGCGGCTGCCCCGCGCGCAACTGCTGATTCTGGCTGAAGCCGACGCTTTTGGGGCGTTGCAAGGCAGCCGCCGCGAATCGCTGTGGAACGCCCTGGCCGCGGACGCCAAGCCGCAACAAGGCGTGCTGTTTGACCGGGCGGAACTGGAAGAAACCACCCCGCAATTGCCGGCGATGGCGCCGCAGGAAGAAGTGCACGCCGACTATCTGGCGACCGGGCTCTCGCTGCGGTCGCATCCGATGGCGTTTCAGCGCGAAGACCTGACACGCATTGGCGTCATCACCACCGCCGCGCTTCAGCAGGTGGAAAACAACAGCCAGGCGAAGGTCGCCGGCATCGTCCTGCTGCGGCAACGCCCCAGCACGGCCAAGGGCATTACCTTTGTCACGCTGGAAGATGAAACAGGTATTGCCAATCTACTGTTTCACATCGACGTGTGGGAGCACAACCGCCGCATCACGGAACATTCGCAGGCATGGATCGTGCATGGCCGGGTCGAAACGAAAGACACCGTGATTCACGTGATTGTCAGCCGCATCGAAGATCTGACGACGCGGCTGGAAGCACTGCATCTGAAGTCACGCGACTTCCGTTGAATTTCTTGGCGCCGTGGGGGAGACGCGCCTCAGACGACGTTTGCAGTGGAGTGCGTAACATCGGCAGGCGGAGCCTTGCCCTACGGGTTAATTCGGTTGGCAATGCTTACCATTGATAGGTCAGCTCTATACTCTTCTTGCCACCGCCGACGGGGATGAGCAGTTCGTCCTTGCCGCCTGCCTGACGGATGACGGGCTTGCTGCCGGTGACTTTCAGCTTGTAGGCGCCGGCATCGTACCATCCGCTTTCATCCTGCGTCACCTTGCCCACGGCCGCGCGGTAGTACGTGCCAGCGGGGGCGCCGGTGACATCGATCTTTCGCGACAGGTGCGTGCGGGCGCCGTCTTCCACCGGGTTGGGGAAGTCTTCGACGGAGATCGTATCGTTCTTGTAGAGGAAGGTTGGACGTTGATCTTCGGTCAGTTTGTAGCCGGAAAACTTCCAGTTGCTTTCGCGTCCGGATTCCTGCGGCCAGGCGGTGTTCATATCTTTTAACTGGGCGACAGGCACCCCGGCCGGAAGTTGCAGTACTTCTACGCCCGCCGGTCCCTGGAAGCCCTGACCGCGACCTGTCCAGTGCTTCTTGGCGTCGATAAAGGCGCCTTTCCAGGCCAATGCCAACCGGAGGTCATTCGCATCAAACGCAATGCTCATCTGTTCCGGGTAACCAACGCCAATCGCGCGTGGCCCGGCGCCTTGGATAAAGTTGCGGTAGATGATCGCTTCGTAGCTGGGAATCAGTTCCATGCTATTGGTGAACAAACCGGCCGGGGTGCGGGCGCGGGTGCCATCGGTCAGATACATCCAGACGGCTTGCACCTGCTTATCGCTGTGGCCCTCGTAGATATCCAGTAGTGGGCTTTTGTTTAACTCGCCCGGCGGCCAAGCCTGCGGCATACGCGTGCCGGGGCGGTAGACAATCGGATTGCGGACGTAGCGTTTAAACCAGTCTTCGCGCAGCCGTTTGGTGGTGATCGTTAGATCAATCGCCTGCACGCCCGTTGCTTTGTAACGGCCGAAGGTGTGGCATTTGATACAGCCGAAACCTTTATCGCCTACGATCTTCCAGCCGTGCTTTTTGGCCTGTTTTTCTTCCAGGTCAAACGGCTTCATGGGTTCGACATAGTCGGCCTTCGCCAGCAGCGGCGTCAGATGACCGGCGTTGGCTTTGCCGAACGCAGGCATCCGCGTGTGCATGTAGGGTCTGTCTTTAGCCCCGTCAGCAAAAATGTGATCCAGCCACTGAGGCGTAATTTTATCGCCAACGCCCGTGAGCAGTGGCGGGATGCGGGCTTCGTCACCCATTTCAGGTTCGGTTGTCTGGAAGAACGCTTTGCGGTCGTCCAGCACGCCGCCAACTTCGTCGCGCTGATGACAGGCGTAACAGTTCATGGCTGCGAAAGTTGTGCGGATCTGCTGTTGTTCGTCCAGCGGCTTCGTGGCTGCGACTGCCGATTGCAGTTGCTTGCGTTGTACGGCGGAAAGGTTGTAGTGGGGTGAAGGGGATGAGGGCGATTCGCTTAAACAGCCCTTCATGGTGTCCAGCTTCTTGAGTGCTGGCGCCTGCAACGAACTGGCGATGCGCTGGCCCGCCTGTTCAGCGGTGTGGCATGCGGCGCAGCCCTTGGAGGTGAACAGCTTGGCGCCTTGGGCGGCTAGTTCTTTGTCTAAGGTAAATTCAATCTTTGTGAGTTCCGCCGCGTCACCACTGGCCACGATGGATGGCGCCAGCGGTTGTTTCTTGAAACCTGGTCCCTGCCAGTCGACATAAAGTTCGTCGCCGCCGCCTGCTTCAAAATAATCAACCCGCACGATGTGGCGGCCTTTCGTCAGGCGGATGGTAGCATCTTTGCGAACCACGGGATGCGTGCCATCGTTGTCAATAATCTTCTTGCCATCGACAAACAGGAAGCAGCCATCGTCAGAGCCAACGAAGAATTTGTAATCGCCCTCGACGTCGATCATAACGGCGCCTTCGAATTGCAGCCCGTAGTTATCGTCGCGTTGTTTCAGGCTGACATCAATCTTCTCGGCGCCGCCTGTTTTCTTCGGTGTCAGCTTGCTGAAGTCGGGCAGGTTCGCCCAGCTTCCTTCGTAATAACGGTACGAGATGCCAGCCTTCTCTGGCACTTCTGGCAACAGGAATGCAGCGATGTCATTGGCTTCGCTTCTTGAGAGATTCAACGACGGCATACGGCCAGCCGGCCGGACATGCAGCGGGTTGCGGATGAATTCTGAGAGGGAAGTAAGCGTGTACTTTTTACCAAGCTCAGGCAGCGGTACGGCGAACTCCGCGGCGCTGGCGCCAGGTTTCTTTGCCCCGTGGCAGGCGACACAGCCAACTTTGTGATAGGCGTCTTCGCCCCGTTTGCGGGCGCCGATTGCGGCCAGCATCTGCGGCGGCGTGGCGCCGTTGCTTAACGAAATCAGGTAGTGCGTCAGAGCGGCGACCTGCAGCTGTTTCTGTTCGTCCGTGGCGCCAGCGAACATGTGGGGCATCGTGGTGCCCGGTTTAGTTTTCTGCGGGTCGGCCAGAAACTGCTGGATCCAATCCGGCTTGGCACGTTGCCCGACGGCGCTGAGCACAGGGCCTTGTTTATCGCTGAGTGCTTTGGCCGCATCGTCTGCATGACAGGCACGGCAGTTGAATTCCGAGAGCAGCAAATCGCCGCCGCGGTTGTCGATTGGCTCTTCGCCCGAGTAGAAACGGTCAAACCCTACAACCACCGGGTGTTTTGCTTCCGCCGTCAGTGGAGCGTAAATCGCAGACGATACGATGCACAGAGCGGCCAAACAGAAAAAGCGGGTTGTGGTTGACAAGGTGAGTCTCCGCAGAGTGTTGGTCAAAAGGTGGGTGTCCGTCGTCCTTCCAGGGATTGGGCGGACGGGCGTATTGTAAAGTGCTGGTAAAATCATCCGCAACCACACATACTCAAGACGGTTAGTTCAAAGGTGGAGTATCTCCTGGGCGCCAGTGAAAACGCGGAGTGCGGACCATGTTTAACCTCAAACATCCATGCCGGCGAAGCTTTCTGAGAGCGGGCGGATTAACGACGCTTGCGTTGGGGATTCAGCAGTTAACGCCGGGCAAGTTGGCTGCTGAAGAAGGTACAGACGGCGTGGCGGTTGCTCAGGCAGGCCGCAAAGCAAAGTCGTGCATCTTCATCTGGTTAGATGGCGGTCCGAGCCATCTGGAAACCTTTGACCTGAAGCCAGCGGCGCCGGTGGAAGTCCGCGGCCCCTTTCAACCGGTGAAGACGCAGGTTGCCGGCGTGCACATCTGCGAACTGATGCCCCGCACGGCTGCCCAGATGAAGCACATTGCACTGGTGCGTAGTGTGACCTCGCGACTGGGCGAACACAATCTGGGCGCCAACTATATGCTCACCGGTTATCAGCCTACGCCGGCGTTGCAGTATCCTTCGTTCGGCGCCGTGAACGCTCATCTTCGTGGACGCAGGGCGGCTGGGAAACAACAAAGTGTGCTGCCCGGCTTTATTGCGACGCCCACGTTCCGCGTTGGCGGTGGCAACTTCGACGGCCGCGGTTATCTGCCTGCGGCAACGGCGCCGTTTGTCACGGGCGGCGATCCTGCCAAAGCGGAGTTCCGCGTGCGCGATCTGGATTTCTTTCCTGGTCTGGATGATCAACGCCTGTCGCGGCGGAAGCGGTTTCTGGACTCGATGGAGCGCATGCGTGAGAAGAATCCAACAGCCGTTGCCGGCGCAGCCTTCGAAGAAGCCTTTCAGTTAGCCACATCAGCGTCCGCCCGTGAGGCGTTTGACCTATCCAAAGAGAAAGCCGCAACGCGGCAACGCTATGGCCCCAAGACAATCGGGCAAAGTTGCCTGCTGGCGCGGCGCCTGGTGGAACGCGGCGCGCCGTTCGTGTTTGTGAATAACCCAGGTTGGGATACGCACCAAGGTGCCTACACGCGATTGAAAGAAGGCTTCACTGGCGCCCGCAACCCGGTCGGGCTGATACCGTCGCTGGATCTTGCTTTTGGCGCATTGGTGGAAGATCTGCAACAGCGCGGTCTGCTGGAACAGACCCTGGTGGTTGTTATGGGCGAGTTCGGTCGCACACCAAAAGTAAATACGACTGGCGGCCGCGATCATTGGCCGCGGGTGTACAGCGTTGCTCTGGCAGGTGGCGGCGTAACGGGCGGCAACATCATTGGAGCAAGCGACGCTGCGGGCGAAAGTCCACGCGACCAACCTGTTACGCCGGCGGACCTCGCCGCGACTATTTACAAGCAACTGGGGATTGATCCCCGGCATACGCTGCAAACACCGGGTGGTCGTCCCGTGCAGATTAACCGCGACGGTACGCCGTTTGACGTTTAAGCTTCGCGGCGATTTCGGCGACTAGTTCGACGCGCCGCCGTCTGCGCGGATGTGCTGGCCGGTAACCCACGAGGCATCTTCGCTGGCGACGAAGGAAACCACATTCGCCGTATCTTCTGCGCGGCCGAGTCTCTTGAAGGGCGAAAGCTGGCGGAAGTGCTCTTTGCGTTCTTCGTCGCTGGAAGCGAACATGCCCGGTTCGGTGGCGCCGGGCCGCACGCTGTTGACGGTGATTCCACGCCCGCCGACTTCATCGGCCAGTGAGACAATCAGCGCGTCCATCGCGGCTTTGGTCGCTGAATAGGCGCCTGTGCCGGGCAGCGGACGCATGGCGAGTTGTGATGAGATAAAGATAATCCGCCCGTTGTCGGCCAGTTTGCGGGCTGCTTCCCGCACGGTAAGAAAGGCGCCGCGGAGATTGGTGGCGATTAACTGATCGAACTTCTCAAGCTCAAGCTCTGCCACCGGTCCACCACCGCCCACGCCGGCGTTGGCGACAGCGACGTCTATCCGTTGCAACGTATCCATTATCTGCTGGAAGAGTTTGACGACGTCATCTTCCTTGGTCATATCCGCAGACATGGCTACGGCTTCGCCGCCACTCTGCTTGATCTCATCCACGACCGCATTGGCGCCGTCCTGGTTAGAGCCGTAGTGCACCACCACGGCAAAGCCATCCGCTGCTAGCCGTTTGCAGATGGCTTGGCCAATACCGCCGGAACCACCTGTGACAAGGGCGACGCGTTTACTCATTGCATTCTCTTTGCGTGATTATTCAAAGTCGATGCGGACTTTATCGAGCATCGGCTTCGATTTGTTTTCTGTGGTGTCTGTCAATTTCAGTTCAAACTGAAACTGAAAGCCGGGCGGTAGTTCAGATAGGTCCACCTTGGCGGGCTTCCTTTTGATCTGCTTGGCGAACCCAGGTATGTAATCGTAGGTTTCTGTCGCCTTCTGCCAAGCGGTCCACTTGTCGATGGCGCCATCGTTGTCCGTATCGACACCGGCACGCACCTCAACGGTTTCCACCCAGGGGCCGTCGCTGACATAATCGGTCGCCTGCTGTGTGACCAGATAGAACCGGCCTTCAGCAAAGCAGATATCGGGGTCGGGATGCCCGGAGCCGATCTTGTCGCACCACTTGAAAGGCTGATCCAGGCTGGGCGACGTGAACCAGCCGACACTCATCTTGTGGCCGCCGGCAGGGTCGTAGTCGCCAAACAGATAGTACTGCCCACCGATGCAGATCGAAGCCCAGTCGCCATAGGCTTCCTGCTCCGGCTCATGAATTTCGTACTCGCCAATGTTGGTGTCCCATTTAGGATGCTGCAGCCAGTGCGGATGTTTGTACGTGGCTTTCTTACCCGTGGGCTTCGTGCGGTTATCGACGGCCGGCTTAAGGATCGTAAACTTCGAGATGCCATCGTCGCTTACAGCATGGCCTGCCAACGGCGAATCCCAGGAGCGGCGGCTCGCGTTGATAGGGCTCCAGTCTTCGTAAATGACGTGAAACTTGCCGTCCAGATCGCGGATGAAGCCGCAGTCGGAACCATGCGAAGGATCTTTGAAAGCCATGCCCATATTCTTACCCGGCAGCCCATCCGTTAGATCGCTGTCGATGTATAGATGCGGGTCCTGATCGTTCGGGTAGTCGTAGTAGATATACACTTTGCCATCGGCGTATTCGGCGGTTGTCACCCAGCAAGAGAATTTTTCCGTCACGGGACCGTGATGCACCCAGTTCACCATGTCGCGGCTTTGCCAGGCATGGTAACCGCCCAGTTTCGGCTTCAGTCCACCCGGCGCGTCGAACTGGTTAGCAAACGGTGTTGTCAGCAGCGGAATGTCGAAGCCGTCAAGCTTGGCTGGTTGCGGTTTGAAAGCTGGTTGCGGTTTGCCTTTCGCTGCGCGTTTTCCACGGTAACGCCCGAACATCCAATAATTGTCAGGCCCGATAGTGAGCGTGACGGGCGCGTCTCCAAGGTTCGACGGGCCAAGGTTCTTTGTTGGCTCCCAGTTCTGCCAGATGGGCGACTGTTCCAAGGTGATCGAAGCCACCTGCTGCTTTTGCTTGAACTTACGCAGCGTACTTTGAAAGGTCGCCTGCTTGGCGCTGGGCGCGGCGACGCCTTTCTCAATGGTCAGCCCGGTGCTGCCCGCCTGGTTCTGCTGCCAATCCTGTTGGCTGTCGATGACCCAGGGATCTGCGGTCAGAACCGTGCAAAGTGCGAAGGTAGATACGATAAACGTGGTGAAAGATGTTGCGCGTTGCATGGCCTGTGGGAGTCAGAGAATAGCGGTAGCCGGCTAGCTTCACGCTTACTTCTGTTTACCAGCAGCGTTTGAAGCCAGGCTCACCTGCGCGTCTGCAGGGGCAGGGCTATTATTATCACGGTAACGCACCAGATACCAGTTATCGTAGAGCGGTGTCGAACGCACCAGCTCCCGGTATTCAAGCAATCCGCCTACGTGAGAGTCTGGCGGGCTGTGCGGACGGTACTCCATCCAGTCGTTACCGCCAGCGTCCGTCAGTTCAAAGCGGATGTCGCCTGCGGCGGAACGCTCGACGGCGGCAATCGATGGGCCGCCTTGCGTGAGCTGTGGCGGCGTGAGCAGGATAAGTGTGGTGGGCCGGCCGACCGGATAGGCCATAAACGGGCCAATGGTTTCCACCTCGCCATCTTCAGCAGGCCACTGCTGAATGAGCGGCTGCGCGATGGGCTTAATAGCTTCCACGCGTGGCAGCAGATAGAACCTTCGTCCCTGCCACGCGATGCCCGGTAGGTTCAGCGCAGAGCCCAGCCATAATGAGATAAGCACGACCAGCACTGCCATTGCCTGAATCGCGCGGAATTGCCGGGAACCTGTGAAGGTGCCAACAAGCAGCCACACGCACTGCACGGCGCCAAGTGCAGCAACACCAAAGAGAATGTACATCCGCACGCCGAACTGGAACTCTTCGCCCGCAAGCACTTCGTGCATGGCCGGATCGAAGAAAACCCAGAGGCATGCCCCCAATAGCAACAGCAGGCTGCTTACCCATAGAAGCATGGGCGAACCGCTGAATCGGCCTTGGATCAGCCGGACGATGATGCCCGGCTGACGTTTCTCATCTGGCGCCGGTCTGCTCATTTGCCTTCGCTATCTTTTTCTGCGGGTTTGCAGTAGGACAACGCCATCAGCGCGAAGCTGGTTGCGAGGTTCTTATCGTTTTCGAACCAGCGACGGTTATCGTTGGTCCACGACCCATCTTTGTTCTGCTCTTTGCCAAGCTGGGCGACAAGATCAGCACGCCAGTCGTAGGACTTGCCGTCTTCCGCCTTGACTTCCTGCACACCTGCCAGACTCAGTGACGCGGCGAAGGTGTGGTAGTAGTAGTAAAGTCCGGCGCTGCCCATTCCTGGGTTCTCGGTCACGGAGTAGTGCATCTTGACCCACTCGTTGACCGCCTTCACACGAGGGTCTTCCGCCGTGAGGCCGGCGTAGATCATGCTCTTAAGTCCGGCGTAACTCATCGAGCCATAGCTACGCAGTCCGCCGTTGGGCGTGAAGCGTTCCTTCGAAGTGCTTGGATCGACTTTCTCTGTGGGAATCTCGTAGTAGAAGCCGCCGTCTTTCACCAGCGCGGCAAAGTCCGTGTCGTTAAACTTCGAGTCGTGATTCTGGCAACGCGAAACGAATGCCAGCGCCCGCTGAATGGCTGGATCATCGGGTGGCGTGTCCACGGCCCGCAATGCTTCAATCAGGTGTGCGGTGTTGGAAAGGTCGGGCCGTCCTTTGCCGGAGTAGCCGGCGCCGCCGTACCAGGGGCTGCCTTCTTTGCCTGCATACTGGGCGCCGGTGACGAACGCCTTGGCGTCTTTGAGGATCTTGTTGTACTTGCCGCTTTTGTTGGCCAGTGAAAAACAGATCATGGCGATGCAGGTTTCGTAGTTATTCAAACGGCCGCTGCCATAGATGCCGCCGTCTGGCTTTACGAAGGTTTCGAGCGCTGCCAGTCCTTTCTTCACCATCGGATCTTCTGGCGTCAGGCCATTCCGCATTGCCGCGGTGACGGCCAACGCTGTTAGTCCGGGGCCGGCGCGTGACGAGAAGGTCCCGTCGTCCGCCTGACCTGACTTGCGAAGGTAGTCCAAGCCCTTGGCAACGACTGCCTGCCGCTGTTTTTCTACAGCCGGCGACGGCTCATCCGCCCGGATCACGCCGCAGGCGGCAGCTAGAAAGAGACTGGATAAGACCGTGACTGATAACAGCCTTTGCATGGTTGTTCCTCGAAGAAGTGGGGGTCGATCGGACAGATAGCATTGCAAATGCTGGACCACTCAAATTCGGGCTAAACAAGGTGTTTTCGCCCGGTCGTGAAGCCGCCGGCGTCAGTTTTTCCGACACCCGCGCCGCATTTTCGACATCGGTGGCCTTGCGATGCATGCTTCCAATGTAACAGGCGCCTATAAGAAAAGCCGTCGCCAGCAAATGCTGACAACGGCTTATTGCAAGTAAGTAGGACGGGCGAGCCGTTCGTCCTGGTTAGGATAGACGCCTACCACATTGCATGTCTGGAGCACTGGGCTGTTGTGCGCGGCAATCTGTGGGCAGTAGCCCGCTATTTGTAGAGGATCAGCTTGCCTTGCCGGGTGAGCCTGAGCCGGTAGGTTTCCGCTTGATGCTCGATCACAGCCTCAACCTTGCCTTGCAGCAATTGCTCCGAAGTCCATGTCTGCGCCGTAGAAGATTTGCTGTCAGGCTTATCGTTCAAAGGCTCTTTGCCTGGTTTGTTCATGGGGTCTCCGCACTACGTACGCAGTAGAGTTTGTCACCGCGACGGAGGACGATATCGCTATCTGCCACAGCAGCCGCATACAACACCGGGCCGCTAAACCGTCCGCCGCCCGCCTCGGCCTTCCACAGGGTGTTGGTGGCAACAGTCTTAAATTCGGCGCCGTCTTTAATCACGGTGGTGACACCGTCTTTACCGAACAGGTAAACCTTGTCGCCGACGCCAACGGGCGTGGCCCAGATGCTGCCGCCGCCACGCTCGGCATATTTCTCCTCGCCTGATTTCAGGTCCAGGCAGTACACCACGCCCGACCGGTTGACGAAGTAAGCCATGCCGTTGTGCGCCAGCGGAGAGCCAAATGACGAAGTGGCGCGTTTCGCCTGCCAGAGATACTTCACGCGATACTTGTCGCCTCTGGCCGTGATCTGGAGAACGCCGTTGGACGCTGCGGCATTGCCGCCGCCTGCTTCGCCGCGGCCTACTGTGGCGCCGATGAGAAACTTGCCATCGCCCAGCGGGATGGGCGTGGGTGTCGAGTTTCCGCTGATGTCGGCGAAGTCCCAGAGCTTCTTACCTGTCGCCGGATCCAGCCCCACTAACTTGCCAATGCCACTTAGGACCAGATGACTTTCGCTGTCACTTACAGGAACAAGCCGCGGGCTACTCCACGAAGTAACGCCGAGTCCGTCGCTCTTCCAGGTAACTTCACCGTCGGCCTTCTTCAGTGCGACGATGTAAGGTTGCTTTTCGCGTTCAACCCAGACGAATACGTGTTTGTCATTCTGCTCCAGCGATGCCGCCAGCCCATGCCGCGCAGAGACGGCGCCTTCGTCTTCCGTCAGGTTGCGGGACCAGCGGGGCTTACCTTCGCGCGACAACGCCATGACATTGCCGCCTTCAAAAAAGGCGATGACGCCGTCTTTGTCACATACAGGCGTAGGCGCCGCCCGGCTGACATACGATGTATTTTCATACGGCGTCGCGTTTTTAGCCTGATGTTTCCAGAGTTCTTTGCCAGTCGCTCTGCTGTATGCATGGACGTGAAGGTTCTCTTTCATCTTGCCGGAAGTAGACGTCACGTAGATTAGATCGCCGTCAACCACCGGACTGCTTTGCCCGTATCCTTCCAGAGAAACCGTCCAGGCGACGCCCGTTTCGTCTGACCATTCAACGGGCAGACCATCGATTTTATCAAACGACATTTTGCCGCCATTCTGAAAACCGCTCCAAGCGGCTTCGGCGGCTGTACAAGGCGTAGTTGTCAACAGGCAGACGGCCAGAGAAACACCGGCAAGGTAGCAGGGGCTGGTAAATGTTCGGATCATGCTTGGATGTCTATTGGAATTTGTGTGAGGTGGAAAGTGTTGTTCAATTGCAGTTGCCGGAACTGCTGTCTAATCTTGAGATGCAGAACCCGGCCCGCTGTCTATCGCCCGCATCTTTGTACAACGTGATCAGCCGGTTGAGGCAGCAACGGCAGCGAACCGACGCCAGCTCTTGTTGCGATGCATCTGCAATGGCAAGGTAAGCCTGGTCCTGTTGGTTCATCTTCACCAGAGTAGACATCATCGCCATGCGGTAGGCAAAGATGCCCGGCGCCATGTCGATAACACGTTGGATCAAGGGCAGAATCGTCGCTGGATCACTGCCCGCTTTCGACATGTAGAACGCGACGCCGAACAATGCATGGTGGCACTGCGGCTTGGACGCGGCCGCCCGTCGGCAGACCAGCACCGCGCGTTCGACCTCGCCCGTCTTGCTAAGGGCGCGTGCCAGTGCCGCCAGCAATGGCGTGGGGGTCCGTTCGTCGTCTGCCAGCGCGCGGTAGCAATCGGATGCAGCTTCGGTTTCTCCTAATGCGAAGTTGCAGTCGCCCAGAGCTAATACGCCTGATGCTGACAGCGCACCCTGTTGCATGGCGCCATCCAGGCATTGCCTCGCCTCGGAAAACTGCCGTAAGGCATGATGGGCGATGCCCTTTATCTCAAGCAGCCGCACAATTTCCCGCTGGGGCATGTTGTTCTGCAACGCCACATGACTGGCTTCGATAGCCTCTTCCACGTTGCCGGCTTCGTACATCTGGCGAACACGGGTGTAGGTCGTGCAAGACATAGTGATTGCAGAGCCTCGAAGGTGCGTAGTAATGAATCGCTGTTGTTGATAATGATTCTCAGTAGCGACTCGCGTATTCTACCGCTATCGATGACTTTGTCAATCATGTGGCCAGACTTTCCGCGGCATTGCTGGATGCCGAGGGGTGGATTCCACCACCGGCGGCAATTAACCTAACGCTCGCTACCACTACTATCCCGCCCGCGATTCTGCCCGCCGTTTGATTGGAGAAACGCTATGACGCCAACACAAAAGTGCTTCAATCTTGCTCCCGTTTTCGCCGTTCTTGCCGTCCTTGTCTGTCAGCAGCCGGCGGTTGCCGAAGACCTGTTCCCCGATAAGAACCTGGAAAAAGTCGTCCGGCAGTACGTCTTTGAGAAACGCAACAACCAGGAACCGCTGGTCGAAAAAGACGTGGAAAACATCTCCACAATTCAAGCCAAAAACGCGGGCATCAAAAGCCTGGCCGGACTAGAGAAGTGCCGTAGCCTGCTGCTGCTTGACCTGGAAGGAAGTGAAATGACCGATGTTGCGCCGCTGGCACAGCTCACACGCCTTCAGTCACTGAATCTGGCGGGCAACAAGATCACCGATGCAACGCCGCTGGCGAAACTGACGGCGCTTCAGTATCTGCATCTTGCAGGCAATCAGCTGACCGACGTTAGCCCATTAAAGGACCTAACCAGCCTGCGAACCTTGGAGCTTTCAAACAACAAGGTTACCGATATCGCACCGCTTGCCAGTCTGGTCAAACTCTGGTCCCTGTACCTGGACGGCAACAGTGTTACGGACATCAAGCCGTTATCCGGGATGACCTCCCTGGCTACGCTGGGGCTGAATGACAATCAGGTGACGGATCTTTCGCCACTGAAAGATATCAAGTCGTGGAATTTTCTCTTTCTCAAGAACAACAAGCTGAAGAGCGTGAGCGTGCTGATTGACATGGCCAAGAACGATACTGGCCAGCGGTTCTCTCCATTCTGGCGGATATATCTTTCCGGCAATCCGCTCGACAACGAGGCGGCAAAAGGCGAGATTGAAGCACTTAAGAACACGGGCGCCCGCGTCTTTCTGGACGAGTAACTTCCGTCAACGTCGCCCGGTTCGTCTGATGAATCCTCAACTGCCAAGTGGAAGTCTGGCAATTGTCCGTAGCTAGAAGGAGCAAGGATGTCGCTGTTTGAAAACCCATCCTACGAATGGCGTGAAACCTATTTTGTTTTCTGCAATGCAGATCAACCGCCGCCGGCCAAAGAAATCTCCAAGCTTATCGCGGGACTTGGCGCCGGGTACGAAGCAAGCGACGTCCGTGTGGATGAAGACGGCCGCTTTGAAGCGGTCACCATCTATTGCCATGCCGATTCGGCTGCGATGGACATTACCTATTTAGGCGGAGACGATGTCGCTTCGACCATGCAGGAACTGCCCGACGAACTAGACAACAAGCAACGGCCCGAAGAAGAAAAGCAGTTGATCCGCCGGATTCTGATGAGCGACGCCCGCTACGACGTTTACCATTTTGAAGAAACCGGCGGCAACGACGAAGGCGAAGAGATGCCGCTCGACCCCGGCGCGCTGTTGATGGTCATCAACCGTATCGCGGAGAAATACAATGGCGTCGCCATTGATCCGCAATCGGGCGAGCTGTTGTAAACGCAGCTTCCTCCGACGCTATTTCTTCGCTTCCGCCGGAATGTAAGAACTGGCGGCCAGAAGTCTGTTTTCATCTTTCTGGTGCACAACGTACTGGAAGCCGGGCTGAATGCTGAAGGCGCCGGTTTCTCCGTCGTTGTTGACCGCGATATAAGCCACCTGAAAGTCTTTGTACGGCTGCTTGGCGACGATGCGGCCGATCGCCTCTTCACAGGCTTGTTGCGGCGACGCACCCTGCCGCATCATTTCGACAATGTGAAAGCTGCCGGCAGTCTTCAGCACGGCTTCGCCCAGGCCGGTCCCAGCGGCGGCGCCAACATCTCCATCCACATACAGGCCGGCGCCGATAATGGGCGAATCGCCAACGCGGCCCTTCATCTTGTACGCCGCGCCGCTGGTGGTGCACGCTCCGGCGGGCCGTGAATCTGCGTCTACCGATAGCACCGCGATGGTGTCGTGATTTTCGATATTGATCACGGGCTTGTACTCGGAAGACTCTAGCCATTTCTTCCAATCTGCTTCCGCTTCGGGCGTTAATAGCTCCTCCTGTTGAAAGCCCTGCGACAGTGCAAACTCAAGGGCGCCCTGCCCGGCCAGCATCACGTGCGGCGTTTCTTCCATCACCTTACGGGCGACTGAAATAGGATGCTTGATCCCTTGCAGGAAGCAAACGGCGCCGCACTCGCCGGTGTGATCCATGATGCACGCATCCAGCGTCACGTTGCCCTCGCGGTCTGGCCGCCCGCCGTACCCGACCGTCTTATCGCGCGGATCGGCCTCCGCGGCTCTAGCCCCGGCTTCAACGGCGTCCAATGCGTTTCCCGTACGGCTTAACGCTTCCCACGCCGCGGCGTTCGCATCGAGGTTCGGCCAGGTGGCAATGACAATCGGAGCTTGCATCACTTACGGCGCCCGTTAGTTAAGCAGTGGATCAACCACAGAGTTGCCACCCCGCATCGCGGGCACCACCTGCCGCCCGATTTCCGCAGCGACCGTCTTCCAGAGATCATCATGCTCACCAAACACATAACCGATGGTGGCCGGCAGCGTCATCCATCCGCCCGAAGCCATTTCTTCATCCAGTTGCCCCGGCCCCCAGCCTGAATAGCCGCTGAAGATGCGAAAGGGGGATTCGGTCTGCCGCGTGATGTCGTCCAACGCCTGCTTTTCGGTGGACAGATAAACGCCAGGCAGCACTTCAGACTCCGCGTACTGCTCCACTCCATGCACTGCCAGCAACGGCCCGCTGACGGGACCGCCCAGAAAGATCGGAGCGTCCGTCTCGCGGCCTTCGTCGGCAATCTGTTCCCAGATGCCTGAGACACTCAGATTTGTCGGACGATTCAGCACCACGCCAAAGGCGCCTTCTTCATCGTGCTGAATCATCAGCACCACCGAACGGTAAAAGTTATTGTCCGGCAGACGCGGCGAAGCAACCAGCAATTGCGATTGAAGCGAATCCATCAAAACCTCAAGACGTTGCCACGGATAACGGTGTGCAAGGGTAAAACCAAATGCATTTTAGACAGCATATAATCCGGGGGAAAGAACCGGCGCGACGAAAGCTGTGTGCCGGCGCCATGCGGGTAAGTAGTGGGAACCGACGCTTTTTCGCACCGCTGAATAGAGGATTGCCGCATGGAATTCCTTTAGAGGCCAGTTTGTCACGCCAACCGCAATCTAGCGTGTCTTCAATCAGATTCCCGCGAGTTGAGCAGTCATTGAGCGAACAGCCGTACCAGGATCTACCAGAAGTTGAACCCAGAACGGATTATTTTTCTTTTTTCGCGTAACGCTCCTGCATTCATGTAGGTGGCAAGAGAAAACTTCGCGGGCCTGCCACCTGCACCATGTATCTCGTTTTGCGAAAAGGAAATATGTCATGTCTGTTCTGAAACTTGCACTCTCAATTGCAATCGTCTGCACCTTGGCCACCAGCCAACTGCTCGCTGCTTCCTACCCCGTAACCGTTCTTAACAATACGGACAAAACCCTGTGGGTGACCGTATCCGGGAAAGTTGTCACGCTGGTCGAAGACTCCTCCGGGTATTCTGTCAGCCAGTCGCACTCGTCAAATTTCTCACTCAGCGGCGGCGCTAAAGGCGCCTCGGCGGCAGTGGGCGGCGGCAGCTCTAATTCCAATTCTGAATCGGGTAACACGACAAAGAAGTACGCCGTGAAGAACGGTCCCAATGCCGGCTCTCTGAAACTCCCGGCGGGTGAATCGCACACATTTGCCGTCGAGAATGACTCAGCGTATTACCTGACCGCGCATACGGATAAGGTCTGGATTGCCGGCAACGTGCCGTTTTCTGTGAGCAAACAGAGTGAGATTCAGATAGACAGCGACGGCGTCTTCCGCACACTGAGGCGCAAAGCCGTAATGCATGGGGCCTCTTTTAAACTCAAGGTCGGGAACCTATACGTCTCGCGGCCCGTGATCTCTAAGAACTGGCCGTCGGGAGTTGTGTCCGAATCGGCGACTTCCCACATCATCGAACGTGTCAGCGGGAAGGGCGAAGTGAAGAATGGCAACGAAGTCCGGATCAAGAGTAGTGTCGCTTTGCCAAACAACGCTGGGTATGTCTACATGTACAGCAGCGACAAGGGTTGGATCTACTACGACCGCCATGCCAGCAACGATAAGCAAATCTGGATCATCAACAAAGTGACAACGCCCGGTAATACGGACAATGTG
The DNA here is from genome assembly GCA_965233625.1 of Pirellulaceae bacterium. Taxonomy (GTDB): domain Bacteria; phylum Planctomycetota; class Planctomycetia; order Pirellulales; family Pirellulaceae. The sequence goes on along the minus strand of OZ247499.1, from coordinate 1,906,500 downwards.
ATCCGCAGCAACGACCAGGTTTTCTTCACCAACAAAAATTGGACCTACGCCCGGCTACGTAACTACGACAACAAATCGCTGAGCTGCGAAAACAGCACAGCCAGCAGCGTGTTCACTGTCATCCTCGACAAGTAACCAGGACACGTCGCCCGGCGGCGGACCGCGTATTTTCTTTCAGCCAGGAGTGGGCGTTCTGTCCCTGCTCCTGGCTCTTTTTTAAGAGATCACCAGCCAGGAAAATAAGATGACAAAGTACATTGCAGATAAATTCCACGCTATGAAACCAGAGCTTACCTTCACTTCATTATTACTCTTCGCCGTGCTAACGCTTTTACAACGCAACACGGTGCAAGCAGACGGCCCAGCCGGTGTGCAATCGCTTCGTGTGATGACCTACAATACGTATCTGATGCAGGTCGATGGCGCCCCGGACCGGCAGCAACGCGGCAAAGCGATTGGCGACGCGAAAATGCTTCAAGGGTTTGACGTTGTCGTGCTCAATGAATTGTTTGATCCAGGTCCGTCGCAAACTCTCCTGAAAGGATTGTCTAAGGAATACCCGCACCAGACGCCCACGGTTGGCGCCAGCAAACGTGACAACTGGGACGCTACGGAGGGCTCATTCAGCAATAGCCTGGCCGTCATCCGCGGCGGCGTGGCCGTTGTAAGTAAGTGGCCGGTCGAACGGCAGGTTCAGTACATTTTCAAAGACGCTGGCGGCTGGGACTACAACGCCAACAAAGGATTCGCGTACGTTCGCATCCGTTACAAAGGCCAGCGGATTCACATTATCGGCACGCACACCAATGCGTCGGGAAGCGGCGGTCTAGCGGGCATTTCGCAACCCAGACCTGGCTACGCTTCGGGCTGGAAAGAACGGCAGAGCCAGTTCCGTGAAATCACAGCCTTCATCAACCGTCAGAAGATTCCCACCAGTGAACTGGTGCTGATCATGGGCGATCTTAATGTTATCCGTAAAACCGGCGACGGTCGCCCGACGCGCGAATACGTCGACATGCTGAAACTGCTGAACGCGGCCGAGCCACTATATAGCGGCGTCGCTACCTGGCACCCGGAATCGAATCCACTCATCAAAGAAAAAGATCTGGCGCCGCAGTGGCTGGACTACATTCTGGTCGTGCAGTCGCACAAGCCCGCCGCCCGGATGATAAATACTGTTCTTAAGAACGATCAAAATCTATCTGACCACTTTCCCGCTATGGGACAGTTTCAGAAGTAACCCACTATCAGTATCCAAATCGCCTTTCCGCGATTGCCGCACCATATTTTAATTCTTCACGGCGTGATGAATGGATGTAGGTACAATCATGTCGCCTCTGGATAAGTGGTAGCATGCCGCGGATATGTGTCTTACGAACCGGGAAAGTGTGTTTTGGTCACCCAGCAAGACATCGTGGCGAAGCTTGATTCGCTTTGCAAACCACCAGGCAGCCTTGGCGATCTGGAGGAAATTGCGACCAGACTTTGCCACATTCAACAGACGCTCACTCCAGTGACAAGACCGCGTCACGTGTGTATCTTCGCTGCCGATCATGGTGTGACGGCAGAAGGCGTTTCAAGCTGGCCCAGCAGTGTGACCGGGGCGGTCGTCGAGATCATGCGTGGCGGCAGAACCGCCAGTGGCGTCTTCGCGCGGACGCTGGGCTGCAGTTACGAAGTGGTGGACGCTGGCCTGTTAAAGCCGCCCGCAGATTTCACAGGCGGTGGCGCCGATGCACTGGTCGACGCCAACGTCGCGCGGGGCAGCGGCAATCTGCTGCGTGAAGCTGCTATGACGCAGAGCGAATTTGAACATGCCTTTCAGGTTGGCGCAGCGCGTTGCCAGCATGCGTACGACCGAGGCGCCCGGTTTTTCATCGGGGGCGAAATGGGGATCGGCAACACGACCGCTGCCAGCTGCCTGACTGGTTTGCTTTGCAACGCGTCCGCGGAACACATAACGGGGCGTGGCGCCGGCGCCGGAGATGCGCAGCTTCAACGTAAACAGGACGTCATCCAGGCAGCGATCCAGCGTGTCCGTGAGATGGGAGAGCTGCCGCCAGTGGAGACCGGGCGTCAGGTGGGCGGACTAGAGATCGTTGCCCTTGCCGGCTATTTCTGCCGCAGCGCCAGCCTGCGATGTACGATTCTGCTCGATGGCTTTATTGCCACATCGGCCGCGTTACTGGCTGCTGCGATAAAATCTGAGGTCCGTGATTATCTGATGCCCAGTCACCTCTCCACAGAACCGGGCCATATAATCGCACTGAAGCATCTTGGGCTGCATCCAGTTCTCGACATGCACATGCGATTGGGCGAAGCAACGGGCGCCCTGACGGCGTTGCCGCTGGTTGATCTGGCGGCGGACATGCTACGAGATATGGCTACTCTGAACGAACTGAAACTGACATGAACCAGCAACCGGAAGATCCGCAGCAGGAACCAGCGGAAGAAGATGTGAAGTCAGCAGTCGTCGCCCCTGGCATCTGGCGTAGCTTCCTGGCTGCCGTACAGTTCTTGACTCGCATTCCAGTGCCGTCAGGCAGCGAAGAACCCCCGGAGTTTGCGGTCGAAGCGCTTCGCCGGGGTGTGGTGTTCTTTCCACTCATTGGCGGCGTCATCGGTCTATTAACCGCCGCCGTGCTGGTGCTGTTGTGCTGCTGCCGGGTGCCGCCGCTGGTTGCGGCCTTTGTAGCCTTGGGGATGGAAGCGATGCTGACTGGCGCCTTTCATGAGGATGCACTGGCAGACACCGCAGACGCTCTCGGCGGTGGATGGTCGCGCGAGCAGGTGTTGAAGATTATGAAAGACAGCCGCCTGGGTGCGTACGGCGCCTTGGCCCTGATCCTCGGCGTGGGTGTGCGTGTTTCAGCCATGGCGTCGATAGCTGCCATCAATTACGCCTGGGCGTTTGTCGCCATCACGGCGGCTGCATGCCTGGGGCGGATCGCCATCGTCGTCATGATGGCCACCACGGCGCCGGTTGTTACCAATGAATCCTCCACCCGCGACATCGCCGCCCAGCAGACGTGGACCACCGTCATCCTGGCGACCGCCATCAGCCTGCCGCTCTGGGCGGCGTGGACCATCTGGGGAATCTGTTTCTCTCCGTTGGTTGTGCTCTGCATCGCAGGGTTTCTCGCCTGGTTCCGCTGGCGGATAACGAAACGCGTTGGCGGTACAACGGGCGACCTGCTGGGATGCACCGCTTACATCACACAATTGATTGTCCTTATTGCGGCAACGATCTAATGCCGGACGAACCCGAATTCATTCTCATCCGCCACGGCGAAGTACAGCCGCAATACAAGAAGATTTGTTACGGCGCCTCCGACGTGCCGCTTAGTGATGAAGGTCGCCGCCGTTCGTTAGAACTTGCGGGCCACGTTGCAGAGCATTACCCGCCAGTCGTAGTGTTTCACAGCGATCTGCAACGGACCAGCATTCTTGCCGATGCCATTTCCACAGCTGCCGGCGATGCTTGCTGTTGCATCGCAGATATCCGTCTGCAAGAACGCGATTACGGCGCCTGGCAGGGGATGACCTGGGACGAAGCCTATCAATCGGACCCGGACAATTTCCATCATCTCATTGAACAGCCCGACACCTACTGCCCGCCAGGCGGCGAGACAACCACGGCGATGCAAGACAGGATGTTTGCGTGGTACGATGAAACCCGGCAGCGTTACGCAGGCCGTAACGTCAGCATCATCGCCGTCAGCCACAGCGGACCGATTACGGCCCTGCTGGGCTGGCTGCTAGGACTACACGCAACCCGTTGGCAGCCGTGGATGCCCGCTTACCTGCAGATCAGCCGCATCCATCGCGGCGAAGTGACCCAACTGAATCCGCCGTAAATGATTTATCTCAACCATGCCGGAACAAGCTGGCCTAAACCGTCGGCAGTTGTCGAAGCTGCAACTGCGGTGCTACATCGCAGCCCCGAAGATTGGCCGGCGATGTTCGAAGAAGCAAGCCAGAAGGTTGCCGCTTTTTTTCACGTGCCGCCGGAACGCCTCTTGTTAACGCCCGGTTGCACATCTGCGTTGCAACTTGCCGTGGCGGATCATGCATGGAAACCGGGCGACCGCGTGCTGACGACGCATTTCGAACACCACGCCATGCATCGCTGTTTCGACAAACTTTCGCAACGTGGCGTGCAGGTGAAGGTGCTGCCGTACGCCGGTGACCAGCTCGTTCAGCTCGACGCGGCCGAGGCCGAACTACGACGCGGTGATGTTCGCCTTGTTGCGATGACCGCCGCGTGCAATGTGACGGGGCTAATGGCGCCGGTTCAGGAAATGATCAAGCTGGCGCAGCGGTACGATGCCTTGACGCTGATCGATGGCGCCCAGATTGCCGGGTGGTGGGATCTGGACCTGATGCAGCTTGGCGTTGATCTATTCACTTTCGCGGGACACAAGGGGCCGCAGGCGCCGTGGGGCATTGGTGGGCTGTACGTCCGCGAGGGGGCGCCGCTGGAGTGTCCCGCGGCGGTTTGCGATCTGGCGAGTCTGGCGGCAAAAGAAGAAGTAGCGATGCCCGGCTACTGCGATGCAGGCTCGGTCGATATGGCTTCGCTGGCCGGTCTCGCCGCTGCGTGTGACTGGCTGAACGAACCGCAGCAGTCACAGCGGCTTACCCTCGCAAGGAAGCATGCCGCCGCGTTTACCACAGCCATCGGCAACGATGACCGGGTGAAGGTTTATCACCCGTCGCCGATGGAAAGGAAGATGCCCACGGTTGCCTTAACCGTCGAGGGTTTTTCAACCGCTGCCTTGGGCAAGAGATTGCGTGATCAAGGCGTTATTGCTTCGGCCGGTTTTCAATGCGCGCCGCAGGCGCACACCGCACTTGGCACAACTGAAGAAGGCGTCGTGCGGTTTAGTTTTGGTCCCACTAGCACCGCCGAAGATGCGACCCGTTGTGCGGAAATTTTTCAAGCCGTGCTGGCCCGGGGTGAAGCATGAATGCCGCCCTGCAACAGCTTACCGCACTTTCGTTGGCCGCTCATCAGCACGCGCTGGAACACCATGGCGCGGAAATTTCCAGCCCTAGCTTAGAGTCCTGCGAACGAGTGGATCGCATTCTGGATATCGAACGGGAACGTGGTTCTGCGGAATTTCAGGAGTCCCTGACTCTTTGTTACGGCGCCTGGCTGGGCGAGTATCTCCGCACCACTTTGCAAGCAACATGGACCGGGCTGCACGAACCTGTTCCGCCCCGCGTTCAACACCGCGGCGTGCACTACAGCCCGCTAGACGCGGTACGTCGCCGGTTGCAAAGCGAACGTGCGCCGTCGATCGCAACACTGCTTGAACAGTGTCAGAAGGTGGCGCCTAAGGCAACGGCTGCGGTGGAAGATGTGAACCGTTCCGCGTGGGACGCGCGGGGCGACGATCCACGTTTTGCCAGCAACGGCGCCTTGCCGGAAAACCGCGCGGCGGCGCAGGGCGCCGTCGACCCGTGGCTGATGGCGGAAGGGCCGCTGGAAGGTAGGAACGTTTTATGCCTGGCTGCTGGCGGCGGGACGCATGGCCCGTTACATGCGCTGGCGGGCGCCGATGTGACAGTGGTTGATTTCAGCGATGTGCAATTGCAACGCGACCGCGCTATCGCGCAGCATGCGGGCCTGACGTTGAAAACCGTGCAGGCTTCGATGGATGATCTTTCGGTGCTCCAGTCCGGCAGCTTTGACGCGGTGCTACATCCCGTTAGTCTGTGCTACGTGCCGGACGTGGTGCCGGTTTACCGGGAGATTGCGCGGGTGCTGAAAACGGGCGGGCTTTACATTTCGCAGCAGAAACAAGCAGGCTCGCAACAGGCGGCGCTGGAACCGGCTGGCAGGGTCTACAATCTTGAAAGTCCGGCGGAAGCAGGCTTCCCGCTGCCGCCGACGGAGCATGATTCGCCGCTCCGTGAGAAAGGTGCTCAGGAGTTTGTTCATCCGTTGGGCACGTTGCTGGGCGGTCTTTGCGCAAGCGGCTTTGTGATCGAAAGCCTGCAAGAACCACCGCGGGGCGACGCCTGGGCGCCGCCCGGGACGGTGGAACACCGGGCAAGATTCCTGCCGCCTTACCTGAAAATCAAAGCCCGCCGGATCTAGTAACTGGCGTTAATCAATCGGGTTGCGGCGGTAGCGGAACGGAACGCCTTTGACGATGGCGACAACAACGCTTGAAAAACGCAGTTCGTTTTCCTGCGCCGACTGCATCACGTCGCGGACGACGCATTCATCGCTGCCACGCAGTCCGCGGGCCAGTGCGTAAATGAGCAGGTTACGCGTCAGTGTTTTTAGGAATTCCGGCTTCTTGCTTAGTAACAGGTCTTTCAGTCCGGCTGGACCGTTGAACGGCTTGCTGCCACGCATCTGGCCGGATGCGTCGATGGGCAGACCGTTGTCCTTGTCGCGCCAGCGGCCGATGGCGTCGTAGTTCTCCAGCGCGAATCCAAGCGGGTCCATCTTCGCGTGACAGCTTGCGCATTGCGGCTTGCTGCGATGCAGTTCCAGCATTTCCCGCAGCGTCTTCTGGCCGCTATCTTCGGCGGTATCTTCCAGCGGCGGCACATCCGCTGGTGGAGGTGGCGGCGGACTGCCGAGTAAACGCCCCGCGATGAAGTTGCCCCGGCGCGGCACATTGGTCCGCCCTGGATCAGCCAGTAGCATGGTCAAGGCGGCGGATGTGACAACGCCGCCACGCCGGCGGTCGTTCAGTTCCGTGCGTTTGAAGGCGTCGTTGAAATCGCCTTTGATCCCGTAATGGTCCGCCAGCGTCTGGTTCAGGAACGTGTAACGCGCGTCGATCAGATGTGTGACAGGCCGGTCCTGCTGCACCAGGTCCGCCAGGAATAGCTGCATCTCGCGCGTCATTGCGGTGCGGAGTTCTTCAGTGAAGCCGGGAAACTCCTGCTTGTCTGGCTGATGTTTGGCCGCGTCACGCAGCGAAAGCCACTGGCCAAAGAAATGGTCCGATAAGGCTGTGCTGCGCGGATCGCGCAACATCCGCCGGGTTTCCGATTCCAGCGTCTTGGGGTCTGAAAGTTTGCCAGCGGCCGCAAGTTTCAGAAGCTGCTCATCGGGGGGACGGGACCAGAGAAAGTAGCTTAATCGCGTCGCCAGCTCGTAATCATCCACGGCATATGGATCGTCGTTGCCAGGTTGATTCTGTTCCAGACGCAGCAGGAACTTGGGCGAAATCAGCACTGCCGTCAGGGCGTGCGCCGTCGCCTGTTCATGCGATTGTTTCTTTTCGCGCGCCTTGTCGTAAATCTGCATCAGTTTGTCGACGTAGATTGCATCCGCGGGGCGGCGGAAAGCGCGGGTGGCGAACTGTTGAAACGCCGCGCGAGCGGTGGGGCGTTCGTCTTCGCTAGTTGCTGGCTGCTTGCCGAATGCCCGTGTGTATAAATCCGGCTGCGTGGATTTGCGGCTAATTAGTTCCGCCACAATCTTCTGGGCGGCGGCGTAATACCGCTGCATCTGGGCGGGCGATAACGTCAGCACCTGACCAAGATGGTCGAAGCCGTACGCACTGGCGTCGGGCGGAAAGCCAGCGGAAAGGTTCAGTTCCAGTCCGGTCAAATCCGCAATTGATAGATCGTACTCCGCGCGGTTGAGGCGGCGGATGCTGGGATAGCCCGGATCAGCGGGACTGCTGCAATCAATGTTATCCAGCGTGCGGCGGATGAATTTCTTCAGGTCGTTGCGTTCATCTTCAGAGGGCTGGCGTTCATCTTCGGGCGGCATTTCGCCGCGGTCGAGCACTTTGAAGGCTGCTTCCCACGTCTCACGATGCTGAAGAATCAGCCGGATATCGCGGTCGCGTTCCAGGTCTACATCGGCGTTTGCATCGTCAGCGTTATGGCAGCGCAGGCAATACCGGCCGACTAGTCCGCGGATGCGACGGTCCCACGATAGCTCGTCTTTGTGCCGCCCCGGTTGCGCCTGGGCGACGGAAGCGGTGGCGAGACAAAGCAGCATCAGCGTCAGCGATGCTGTGACGAGGTTGATGGTGCAGAACGTAGGGCGCCTCATGAATTCAGATCGCCGAGTCCGCCGGTGCTGTCACCGAATGATTTACGCTGCATGCCCATCCGGGTCAGCATATCCAGATACAGGTTGCACAACGGTGTTTTGTCTTTGTACTTACGGTGCTTACCGCCACGCAGCGTTCCGCCGCCGCCACCGGCCAGCATCACGGGCAGGTCGTCGTTGTTGTGCCGGTTGCCATCGCTGATGCCGCTGCCATAACAAAGCATGACATTGTCGAGCAGCGTGCCTTCGCCTTCTTCAATTTTCGACATCCGCTGAATCATGCGGGCAAACAGCGACACATGGTGATTGTTGATGGCCGTAAGCTGCTGAAGATTTTCCTGCTTCTTGCGATGGTGCGACAGCGAGTGATGCGAACCTTTGGCGTTGATCTCCGGGTAGGAGCGGCCGGACTTTTCATAAGAGAACATGAAGGTTGCAACGCGCGTCGCATCGGTCTGGAAGGCTAAGGTCAGGATGTCGAGCATCAGGTTGACGTGATCGGCATAGACCGACGGAATGCCTTCGCCATCAGGGATGATGAGCTTCGAGATCTGCGGATCATCATCCAGTGCGTGACGATCTTCTTTGAACGAATCCTGATGATGCGAATGGCCGTCGCGACTGGCGGCGGCGATGCGACGCTCGATGCCGCGGAGCCCTTCCATGTAGGCGGACAGCTTGCGGCGGTCGTTCATGCCCAATTGGCGCTGCAGCGCTTTGGCTTCTTCGTTGACCAGGTCGAGGACGCTGGCTTCGACCGAATCGTTTTTGGCAATGCCTGTTTCTTCAACCGCGTTGAAGTCAGGCTTCGTCGGCGCCTTGCCTTGGAACAGGCGGTCGTAGAGTTGCTTGGGGTTGAGTTCCAGCGCGGCGGGCGTCTGTTTGTCGCGCCAGGAGATGTGTGACATATATGTGCCACTGTATCCGTGATCGCCGCGGTGCCCCGGGTCGATGCCCAAGGCCAGCGAATCTACGGGCGTCTGATAGCCGACCTGCCGGGCGACCACCTGATCGACTGATGCGCCGCCGACTTCGGGTTCTTCGGAATGTTTGCACTTCTTACCGACCAGGTAGCCACCGCCCGCAGGCTCGTGCGAGGCGGAACTGCCTTTGCAGTGTGCCGCAGCCAAGCCGCTTAGCACGGAAACATGCTGCTTGACAGGTTCCAGCGGTGCGAGTGTTGCCGGCAGGTTATCGAGGTTGCCCGTCTGCTTCACACGCCAGTCGTCCATATTGACGCCGTTGGGCACGTAAAAGAACGCCATGCGGACGGGCGGGCCGCTGGTTTCTGCAGCCTGGGTGGTTGGCGCCATGGCTTCGAGCCAGGGTAGTGCGACGGCGACACCCGCTCCGCGAAGAAGGGTGCGACGCGAGAGTTTGAGGGAAGGTGACATGCGCAGAACCAATCAGCAAAGGTGGTGGGTTGGTGAGGCGGGATCGACACTGCAATTCTACACAAGTGGCAAAGCCGCTGAAAGCGCGGAATAACCTTGGGGGCTGTATTTGCAGGGGTTGGCCGTATTCTATGATGCCCTGGCTTCCTCCCGTTTGTTTTGATTGCTGGTGATTGAATGCGGCATCTGGTGATAGTTCTGGGCGATCAGTTGAATGACGACTCCACCGCTTTTGACGGCTTTGACGACCAGGAGGATGCAGTCTGGATGTCGGAGGTGCGGGAAGAGGCAGAGCACGTATGGTCGCACAAAGCGCGGATCGCCATCTTTCTGGCAGCGATGCGGGCATTCCGCAACAAGCTGCAAGATAGCGGAAAGACGGTGCACTATCGCCAGATGAATGACCGTGGCAACCAGGGTGATCTAGGCAGCGACCTGATGGCTGCTGTGCGGAAGTTCGGCCCGGAGAAACTAATTGTCGTGCAACCTGGCGAGCACCGCGTGCAGCAGATGCTGATCGACGCCGCGAAAGAGCTGGACGTGGAATTAGAGATCCGGCCCGACGGGCACTTCCTGTGCACACATGAAGAGTTCGAAGAACACGCCAATGGCCGTAAGCAGTTGCGGATGGAGTATTTCTATCGCGAGATGCGGCGCCGGCACGATGTGATGATGGATGGCGAAGAGCCTGCCGGTGGTGAATGGAACTACGACAAAGAGAATCGAGGGTCGTTCAAAAAGAAAGGACCCGGCCAGTTACGGGCGCCCATTTCATTCAAGCCCGATAAGACAACGCAGGAAGTCCTGGATCTGGTCAACGACAAGTTCAAGAGCCACCCAGGCAGCCTGGAGCATTTTGACTGGCCTGTGAATGCCAAGCAGGCGAAAAAGGCGCTGGACGACTTTATCGAGCACCGGCTGCCAGACTTTGGGCAGTACCAGGATGCAATGTGGACGGATGAGCCGTTTCTGTATCACTCGCGGATCTCGGCCGCGATGAACCTTAAGTTGTTAGATCCACGGGTTGTTATCCGCGAGGCAGAGAAAGCGCTGGAGAGCAAACATGCACCCATCAACGCCGTGGAAGGCTTCATCCGTCAGGTGCTTGGCTGGCGTGAATTTGTCCGCGGCGTGTACTGGCTCTATATGCCGGAGTACCTGGAACGAAACACGCTAAAAGCAAAGCAGCCGCTGCCAGAGTTTTTCTGGACCGGCGAGACAGAGATGCAGTGCCTGAGCCAGGCTATCAATCAGACGCTTGAATATGGCTACGCACATCATATTCAGCGGCTGATGATAACAGGGTTGTTCCCATTGCTGCTGGGTGTTGATCCGAAAGAAGTGCACCAGTGGTACCTGGCGGTTTATGTGGATGCGGTTGAGTGGGTGGAACTGCCCAACAGCCTAGGGATGTCGCAGTACGCGGACGACGGCGTGATGGCCTCAAAGCCATACGTGGCCACCGGCAAGTACATCAAACGGATGAGTAACTACTGCGATGGATGCAAGTACGACCCCGCCGAATCGACGGGCGAAGCCGCCTGCCCCTTCACCACGCTTTACTGGGACTTTCTGATGAGGCACCGCAAAGAGCTGGAGAACAACCCTCGGATGTCTTTGCAGGTGAAAAACCTCGACCGCAAAGATGAGGACGAGCTCAAGCAGATCCGCAAACAGGCAAAACGCGTTATCGAAGCATGTTGCCATGACAACGGGAAAGACTAACCGCGAGACATTGCCCGTTCGAGCGAGTTAAGCGGCGCGGCGGATCGGAATGGTGTCCGGGAAATCGTCGTCGTAGTCCTGCGAATTCTTCTCTGCGACAAGATTGCTGGCGGAAGCAGAGGCGTCTTCAGCGGCGCCGTCGCTATCGTCATCATCGTTATCCCGGCGCCGTTTGCGGTCGCGTTCCGGGTCGGGTTGTGGCAAGGCGTATTCCATTTCCCACAGCCGCGCCTGTTTGACAAACGTGACAAAGAACGCCTGGAACATGCAGATCTGCAAGCCGGGCATGCCGTCGAGGAAGCCACGACGGATCACGTATAGCTGGAAGAAACGCAGGAACGGCCGGAACAGCATCTTGGCGTAGCTTGTCCGTTTCCCACTATCCCAGCGGTCGCGGGCGCCCCAGTCGGTGTAGCGCAGATATTTTTTGAAGTATTGATCGTAGGACCAGTAGGTGTAGTGCAGCATGCGGTTCTTAAGGAAACCTGCGCGTTTCGGATCGACGTCGATCTCTTCGTGCACACGCACTTCGCGGTAGCGGCATTTATCGCGGCGGAGCAGACGGAAGACCTTGTCCGTATTCCAGTCGCCGTACTTGATCTCGTAACCCATGAAGTGGTTTTTGCGGAACACAAAATAACCATCGAGATCAGGATCGTCCGCGGCGATTAACGCGCGGATTTCCGCAGCCAGTTCCGGCGTCATCCGCTCGTCCGAATCAATGATGAACACCCATTCGTGGGCGGCTTGCGGAATGGCCCAGTTCTTAAAGTCTGAATAGTTGATGAACTCCCGCTCGATCAGCCGGCAGCCACCCATCTCTTTGACAATGTCCATTGTCTCATCCGTCGAGCCAGAGTCGGCCACCAGGATTTCGTCGGCAACCTCCCGCACGGATTCGATGCAGGGGCGGATATTCAGACGTTCATCCTTACAGGGGATGAGAACGGTGAGTTTTGCAGCCATGGCGTAGGTCGGGTCGAGTGGATCGAAGCAGATTCCAGCGGGCGGATAGTAGCGTAATGCTGCGATTCTCCGCCAGACCGTTTTTTTGCTCTACCAGTCGAACCCGCGTGATCTTCCGTCAGCGATGTCGCAGAACGGATCGCCCGGAGTTCAGCCGTGAACTCTTAGACCGCAGATACGGCTTTTTCGCTTTCTTCATCGTTGGCACTGGCGCCCGTGTCGCCATCGGTGGCGGAATCGTTCGCTTCGCGGAAACGATAGCCGACGCCGCGGACGGTTTCGATGACTGTCGAATATTTATCGCCCAGCTTCTTCCGCAGAGCGCGAATGTGGACGTCGATGGTGCGTTCCAGCACGTAGGCGTCGTCACCCAACGCTGCATCAATCAGTTCAGCGCGGGTGAAGGCGCGGCCCGGTTGACGGATCAGAGCGTCCAGTAGGGCGAACTCGCTGCGTGTCAGGGGCAGGCTTTCTTCGCCGGCCCGGGCGCGGTAACTGCGGCGATCTACGGTGATGCCGTGGCTTTCGATCACATCGTGCTGCGTTTCTTCTCCGCGGCCGCGGCGTAAGAGGGCTTTGATGCGTTCCAGAAGGATGGCGATTTTGAAGGGCTTGGTCACGTAGTCGTCGGCGCCCATCTTGAACCCGACGACCTGATCGGTTTCTTCGGATTTGGCCGTCAGCATGATGACCGGCACATCGCGCGTGGTGGCGCCCGCCCGCAACCGGCGGCACACTTCGATGCCATCGATCACCGGCAGCATCAGGTCCAGCAGGATCAGCTGCGGACTTTTGTATTGGGCCTGATACAAGCCGTCGGAGCCATCGTAAGAGAGGACCACATCGTAGCCGGCGTTCTTGAGGTTGTACTCAAGCACCTCCGACAGTGAGCGGTCGTCTTCGATTACAAGTATCCGTGATTTGGCCATGGATGAACGCTCCAGGAATCTTTATTGGATTCGATTTATTTATTCTAACGTAACGGGGAATGACTGCTATTGCTGCAAGGCGTTTTGTGCATGACGTTCGATCCGGCCATTGACCAGAAAGATCACATCTTCGGCAATGTTTGTGGCAATTTCGGCGATGCGATGAATGTTGCGTGCGGCTGAGAAATAGTGCATGGCAGGCTCGACCGTGGCAGGCGTCGCCCGGATGGTGTTATTCAGCTTCTGCGACAGTTCCTGGTTCAAAGCATCCACTTTGCGATCGGTCTGGCAGACCTGACGCGCTGCTTGAACACTCGATAAGATCATGCTGTCCAAGGCGTTCTTCAGCATGGAGGCGGCAATCTCCGCCATCTGCTGGAGTTCCGCTGGGATTTCAATTTGCGGGAAAGCTGCCGTCGCCCGGGCGCGGTGAGAAAGATTGACGGCAATGTCCGCAATTCTTTCCAGGCTCTTGGTGACCTTAAGAATGGTGGTCACCCGTCGCAGATCGATGCAGACAGGATGATGAAGCGCGAGCAATCTGAGGCAGTCGACCTCGATCTGCACTTCGCTCCGGTTCACGCTTTCTTCCGCCGCTGCAATACCGGCAAGCAGATCCAGACGCCGCTGATAAAGAGAACGGCAGGCGTCCGCAATCATGTCTTCGACCGTCGCTGACATTTCCAGCAGATCGCGCTCTACTGATTTCAGCTCGGCTCGCAGCCGGAGTGTCATATGCAACATCCTTGCATGGTTCAAACGTCCTGAATTGCCAGCGTTGATATCAAGGCCTCAGGAATACGCGAACTTTAACCACCCCGGATGAAGGTTGTGTTAAGAAGCCATGAATGTGCGGTGGATTATTTCACCGGCACGGCATGTTCTTCCGTGCATGCGGCTCGTGCACTGGCGGTATTCAGATAGACCGTTAATTAGGTCACGCCGTTGGCGCCAGGCGGCAGTGAGTTCTGCTGCCCTTCAAGATAGCTATTCAATGGCGCCGGGCGACCGTAGTAATAGCCTTGGCCAAGTTCAAAGCCAATCTGCTGGCAGACGCTGTTGTCAGCCTCGCGCTCAACGCCTTCGGCCAGCGCAGCAATTCCCATGTCGCGGACCATTCTGACCAGGGTAGCCAGCATGTTCTGTCTTTCTAATGGGGCCGCCGCGATATTCTGCACCAGACTCATGTCAAACTTCAGATAATCAGGCGGCACGTCTACAAGCTCCACCAGACGCGCCTGACCGGCGCCGAAGTCATCGTACGCCAGACCGATACTGAGTTCGCGAAGGGCGTCGCGTAGCAGCCGGATGACATTGGAATTGGTGACTGCCGACTCATGCAGTTCCAGCGTAATCATGCAATCCGGATCGACCTCGCGGATGTGATGCATCGACGCGATGAGTTGCTCCGGGTTGGCGATTTCCGCAGGATGCGTGTTCAGAAACAGGTGAACCGGCCGTTCAAACCCCATACAAGCCTGAACGCCCGTAACGCGTAACATGCGGCTTAATTCTGCTTCAAGATTCAACTGCGCCGCAGCGCCAAACATTTCTTTGGGATTCTGCAGCCCAAAGAGCCGGCTGCGTCCCAGAATCTCGAAGCCGATGGTTTCACCCTTGGTGAGATCCACAATCGGTTGAAAGTACGGCACAACCGCACGGTCCCGCATCAGCTTGTCGAACTGCAAGACACCCAGTGCACTGTCCTGATATTCGCCACAGACCGTGCCGCCTAGCGTGGCGCTGGGCATCACGGCGTTCAGGCGGAACACGATATTGGCAAATTGCACGAAGTCACCGTCTTTGACCGGGTGGCTATCACCAGGTTCAAGACGTTGGCCGTTTACGAACGTGCCATTGGTGCTCTTCAGATCGCAGACCCAGAGCTCACCGTCGCGATCAATAAGTTCAGCGTGTGTGCTCGATATCGCGGGCGAAGCTAGCACAAGCGCGGCATGCGATCGCCGGCCCACCCGGAAGGGTAGGCTGTTGATGGTCACTGTGCGTGGCGGTTCGCCTTCGCGAACGGTGCCGCTGAGTGTCCAGATGGCTTGTGTTTTGAACAGTGTGTTGCGCATGTGAATTGCCCGAAGGCTGCCGCGACCCGGTGTAATTCCGGCTGGACCGGTAATTTACTTAAGTCTAGGTCACGTTTAAGCACATGCGAAAAACCACCTACCTGCTCCATTTTACATTTGAACGCAGGGCGAAAACGCGGGCGTGCTGGCGGAGGTCGCGCGTTCTGCCTGGGCGAAGCGTAAAGGTGATCTGCTCGGGAAACGACTCTGCCACCACGTAGCTGAGTTTGTCCTGGCCAGAGCCGCGCCATCCGAACAGCAGCACCGTCTGTTTGCTGAAATCAACGGTTTTGCTGATCTCCGCGACCGCTTTTTCATCGAAATATTTCGCGGCTTCTTTCGCAGATTTAATTTCCACGCTGTTGTTCCGGCCGATGCCATAGGCCGCGCGGAGAGGTTTGACGTTGAGCTCGACAATCGCAGGCGCCGTGGCCTCTTCTGCAGCGACAGGAGCCGCAAAACAGGCAGCAACACAGATGGCAAAACAGATCATTCCGAACTTCATAAGGTGTAACCTCTTGTCTTTGAATTCTTTAAGGCGGAAGTGCTGCGTTGAGAACAGCCGGCAAAACTGGTGCAACCGTTAAAGTTTACCGCTTTGCCAATCCGATATGAATCTACGACGACAATTTGCGCCGCAAAGTTCCGGCGTTTACTGACGAAGCAAGTCGAAAAAGGATTGATTGCCTGATGTGGTGCGGTGACTGCCAACAGGATGTGCCCGGAATTGCGGGTCGAGATGCAGCGCACACCGTGCAGTGCGCCCGCTGTGGCAGCATTGTGTCTTCACGTGGCGCCAAGCCTGCGACCACCGTTTCGCCGATGCTGGACCTGGAAGACTGGGATCTGGAAGACGAACTGAAGCAGGCGGATCGCTTGCTTGCGAAAGTCCGTCGGGGTACAGGCGGCGCCCAGTACCGGCTGGATGAGCCAGAGCCAACGCCCACGCGGCCTGCCATGCTGCAGAAGCCATCGCAACCGCCGGAAAAGAAGTCTTCAGGCACCAGCGGCTTTATTGTGTGGCCCGTCATTCTAATGGGCGTTATGGCGTTTGTTTGCGGAGCCGTGCTCACCGGCTGGTCGCATTTCGACAACCGTGCCGACCTTTGGCACCTTGGGCTGCCCGTCACCCTGATCGGTCAGGCAATTCTGATTGCCGGGCTGATCTTGCAGCTAGAGAGCGTCTGGTTCAGCGCCCGTAAGACATCGCAGTCGGTGGACCAGATTGACGATCAGCTCGAAGATCTGCGGCGGCAGGCAACGCTGCTTCAATCAAGCAGCACCGATGCGTCGCAGGCCTTCTACGCGCACATGGCAAGTGGCGCCCCGCCCGGCATGTTGCTTGCCGATGTAAAAAGTCAGCTCGATCTGGTCGCACAGCAACTGGCGAAAGAGCAGCAACGCTAAAGTCTGCTTTGCTAACCGCACACCTGGTTTCTGCCAGATGCTTTCGCCACGTACAGCTTGGCATCGGCATCGCCAATCAACGCTTCAGCGCTGCCGGCGGTTGTGCCCATGAGTTGAGCCACGCCAAAGCTTGCCGTCACGGCGATCGGGCCGCAAGACGTTTTGAACGTCTCTGCCTCGATCAATTCGCGGCAACGCTCGGCTGTCTTCTTGGCGGCGGAAAGCATCGCTTCGCCCATCACCAGCGAGAATTCTTCTCCGCCAAACCGGGCGAACACTTCGTCCATCCGCAGAATTTCCTGAATGCGCCGGCAGAACTCCTGCAACACTTCGTCGCCTGCCAGATGCCCGTACTTGTCGTTGATGGATTTGAAATGATCAATGTCCATCATGACCAGAGACAACGGGCGTCCGTGTCTTTGGCTGCGTTCGATCTCGCGGTTGAGCACATCCATCAGATAACGCTTGTTGTAGGCGCCGGTCAGCCCGTCCAGCGTCATCATGGAATAGATGGCTTCGTGGTATTGCGCTTCCACGTCGTCGGAAGACAGGAATTTGAAGATATGCTTGCCCGTCCGCACGCGATCGCCGGCAGCAAGAATGCGCGAAAGCACACGTTGCTCGTTCACATAGGTGCCGTTTGTGCTGCCCAGGTCAGACACCACATACCCCAGCGGCGTCGCTTCAATAGCGGCGTGCATCCGCGACACCGAATTGTCAGCCACCGTCAGATCAACGTCCTCATCGCGGCCGATGGTGAAAGGGCGGGGGGGGAGGCAGATGAGGCCCGAATTGATGTCCATGGGGTGGATGCGGAGGAGGCGGCCTTGGGTCGAAAGACTCTGGGGCGTACCTATCGTCTTCGTGCGAAGCGTCTGCGTCGCCGGTGAAAATTGAGACATCGGGTATCCTTTCTACACTTCTTCTGGTGGTTGCTTGATTGCGATTGTGCGCGAGCATGGGTTCGACATCTTCACGCATGGACGCAGCCCACTCCGCAAAACCGGGATCGATTTGCAGGGTGGGGTCTTCTTCAAGTTTGTTGATGGCCTTCTCGGCTTGCGCCGCCCACTGAACCGCTTCCACTGCCTTGCTGCTGCGCCAGTAAACCAGCGCCATACCGTGGCAGGTCTCGACGAAGGCCTGTTTGGCGGGAAGCCCTTTCGGGGCGGACTGACGGAAACGGGTGGCCGCGGTGGAAAGAAAGCCAAAGGCGCTTTTCAGATCGCCCGCTTCCAGCGCCGTGGCGCCGCAGATTGCTAGGCTTTCTGTCAGTTCATTGTTGGACGTCTGGGTGGGCTCTAGACGGTTAAGCTGATACGCAAGCCGCAGATGCTCTTTCGCAAACGCGACTGCCTGCGGTTTGTTCTCTTCCATCCGCGCACAGTCGACCAGGATCACCAGCGCGTCCAGACCGTTTTCGTACCAGATGGGATCGTCTTTCTTACTCTGTAATTCCTGGGCGGCAATCTTCCAGGCTTTGCCGGCGTACCGTTGCGTCGCAGCAAGGTTGTTGCGGATCGAATTCTCAATCGCCCGGTCCAGTTCCTCGTCAAACTCGTCCAGTGCGACATGCTCCAGGCGGTGCGAATTCTTGGTGGCCAGCACGTCGAGTTCTACCGCGTTGCCCTGCCCGGAAGACGCTGTGGTTTCAGCGGGAATTGTTTCGTGCGAAGCTTCAACCGGCGGTGTGGCGCCAGTGTCAACCTGTGTCACGACGCCCTGCCCGTTGCCTGCGATTGCAAACGGCGTCAATTCTGCAATCAGCGTGTGCACTTCAAAGTTGAACAACGCAAGGCTTACACCTACCGCGGCGATGGCAAGGGCCGAGTAGATCATTGCGGCGCGCGGGCGCCAGGTTGCGGATTTGCGTTGTTCAGTTGGCGAGACGCTAACTGCCTGACCATTGAGCCAGCGTTTGAGATCCTCTGCCAGACAGGCGCCGCTGGCGTAGCGCTGCTGCGGATCTTTCGCCATCGCCTTCATGCAGATCGCTTCCAAGGCGGTGGGTGCCTGCGGGTTGATCTCGCGGATGGGACGCGGCTCTTCATGGAGCACACGCGTCAAAATTTCGCGCACCGCGCCGTCGAAGGGCAAGGCGCCCGTCAGCAATTCGTAAAGCACCACGCCTGTGCTGTAGATATCCGTCGGTGGCCCAACTTCACCAGGCGTCGTCACCTGTTCCGGGCTCATATAGGCCGGAGTGCCCGCGATGATGTTGTCACTGGTCAGACGCATGTCGTCCGTCGCGCCGCGGGCAAGTCCGAAGTCCGTGATTTTCGCGCGGTCGCTACGATCTTCAATCAAGACGTTCGACGGCTTGATGTCGCGATGAATCAGGTTCTTCTCATGCGCTGCCCCCAGCCCTTCGGCGATCTGCATGGCGTAGCGGGCAGCTGTTTCAGCCTGCATTGGCACACCGGGCTGCATGTGCTCGCGGAGTGTTTTCCCTTCAACGAACTCCATCACCAGAAATGGCGGCTGACCTGCATCGACACTCACGTCGAACACGGTGACAATACTTTCGTGCCCCACGGCGGCGGCCGCCATCGCTTCCTGCCCGATCCTTTGCCGTGCGATCTGCGATTCAGCATGGTCGCCGTGCAGCACTTTAATCGCCACCGTGCGGTTCAGCCGCTGATCCACAGCCCGGTAGAGCACGCCACACGCCCCGGCAGCGACTTCCTGTTCGATGCGGTAATTACCAAGCACCTGCGCACCGTGAACCGTGGCGCCGGCGGCGGGGCTCTGCGGGCCAGCATAGGTTGCTTGCTGACTATCAACAGGGCCTTGGGCGGCGTGAGGTGTTGTGCGGATCTGTGCTGCGGCAGACGCCGTGTCGGTGCTGGCCGGCGGTTGTGTCGGTGCGACATGGACCGCTTGCTGAAGATCCGGGCTCCAGGTGTTTTGATTGGAAGACATGGCAAGGGCGCGAACGAGGCCGGACAACCGCTACGATCAGTCCGCGCAGAGCGGACCTGCTGAAGTCTAGCTCGCAAATCAGCCGCAAGCAGATAGAATTTGCGGCATGTCGCAGCCCGGCTTTGGCGGCCCGTTGCTGCTACTTCTGCCAGTTGTCGCGCCAGACGCAGCCTGCCCACGACCAGCCCACGCCAAAGCCAACCAGCAGATTAGGATGGTTGGGCTTCAAGCGGCCGTCTTTGCGCAGATCGCGGATGAGGATCGGGATCGTAGAAGATACCGTGTTGCCGTATTTTTCCAGCGCCATCGGCAGGCGGCTCTCCTCAATATCCATCCGCTGACGGAGCTGGTCCAGCATCTTGAAAGTTGCCTGGTGCAGCAGAAACAGGTCGATGTCGCTTTTGGCAACGCCTGCATCTTTCAGAATCGAGTCCACCAGGCCGGGAATCGCGCTGACGGTGAAGCTGATCAGGCTGGGGCCATCCATATATAACTGGCTGGGCCAGCGGTGACGGTGCCGGGGCTGAATGGCGTCTTTCTCCGGGCGGGCGCCGCCTTTGGACACAATCAGTGTGTCGGCGCCGCTGCCATCGGTTCCAAACTTGAAGCCCGAAAGGGTGGGCTGGTCCGCCGCGTCGATCAATGTGGCCGCGGCTCCATCGCCAAAGATGGTCCGCAGGCTGCGATCTGTGGGGTCAATGTATTTCGAGTACGTTTCCGCCGTTATCAGCAGCACGCGTTTGACGGCGCCGCCACGGATAAGGCCGTCCGCCATCGAAAGCCCGTAAACAAAACCGCTGCAGCCCAGATTAAAGTCCAGGGCGCCGGTATCGCATCGTAGCCCCAGGCGGTCCTGCACCAGGCAGGCGGTGGTGGGCAACGCATAATCGGGCGTCTGCGTGCAGAATAGCAGGAAGTCGATCGAAGCCGGGTCAATATCGTGCCGCTGGAACAGCAGTTTGGCTGCCTCAACGCCCAGATCAGACGCACAGACATCGGGTTCTGCCACATGCCGCGCGTGGATGCCCGTTTTGGCGGCAATGGCGTCCATATCCCAGCGGGGAAACTGCTGCTGCAACTGCTCGTTGGTTTCCACCTTGGGTGGAAGAAAAATCTCGATAGGACCGACAGAGGCGTAATTCACGGACAAGTCGCCTTTGGGCGGGGAGCAATGCGAGGAAACAATGAAAGTGGCGCCACCGATAGCTGCTGGCGTGCGTCGCTATTATGCAACATTTCGCCCCTACTGATAAATCCCAGGATGCAAACTAGCTTTGAAGAACCGATCTACCGGGGGGCGTAATACCGTATTAAGCGGCACGCTCCTGACGGGATTCTGCTGGATGGGCGTCTGCAAAGCGATCTAGCACCGCGGCGGGCGAATGCTTCCGGCGCCAGTTTTCAGCAAACCGGCGGGCCGACTGCTGGTAGTGATCGTGGTGTCGCACCATGTCGCGGATCAGGGCCGCAATATCTTCTTCCCGGTCGAAAGACAGACCAATGCTGCCCATCGGGCGATGCGCACTGCCCGTGGGCGCTGCCAGCTGGTGCAAGGCAGCGGCAAGCTCCTGGGCGGCATCGCCATAAGCGGTTTCCGCCGTAACGCGTATCGTGCGGCAGCGGTTGTCTAAGGGGAATAACGCCGTGGAAGGCTGCTGCGTGGCACGTAGAACCTGATGGTGTTCGTCGATGATCGCTCCGCTGCCATCCAGTTGAGTACACTTCAGGCGGGCGGAGCTGGGCGTTTCGTCTGCCGTTAGAGAGCCCCAGTTCAACGTAACAATGGCGTCGGCCGTCTGTTTCAACCGTAATGCGGAAAACAACTCCACGGGACTGGAGGTGAAGCGGACGCTCTCGGAAGTGGTTGTGCTCAACGGCGATTCACCGGCAAGTGTCTCCCGCAGATAACGCTGGTTCTCACTGGCAAACTGTTCTTCAAGCCAGCAGGCGGCTGGCGTAATGACAGGTACACCCGCAGCCAGCATCTCCACCAGAACACCGCTACAACGAGAGAAATAACGCCGCCCATCGTACAGGAACAGCCCGATGTCAGATTGGCGGATGTACTCCACATATTCGTCCACGCCCAGTGGATGCGGCGCACATACAACGCTGTTATCCGGGATGCTGCTGGCGTCAGGTGCACCGCGCAGGATTTTGCTCATCTGCCGTGGCTTGCACTGCGCCGATAGTTGAATTGCCTTCTGCGAGAGCAGATCCGGCGCCAGGTCCGCGATGAGTTTCGCAAACCGTTTCCGCCCTTTCTCGCGGCGGAAGTAACCACCGCACGTCACCCGCAGGCAGCGGTCGGCGGCTTTGCCGGGTGGCAGTTCACGCGGGCTGAATCTGGGATTTACAGGGTAATGCAGCGTCTGGAATGCGGCGGTGTTCAAGCTGTTATATTGGGCGGTGAGTTCGTGGGTGGTGTTGTAAAAATGAAGGTTGGCCTCGCCTGCACGCTCGATCGAATCGAGTAGCGACGCCCGCATGGATTCGCCCCGTGCGGCCTGCGCTGCGAATTCGTGCGGCCGGCCGTCGCACACATCGAAGTGAAACTGCAACCGCCAGTTAACGCCGGCGGGCTGCGGGCAACGGCTGAGAAAGTCAATCAGTCCCGCCATATCCAGCTCAGAGAGCGTGGGGATAAAGACCTCGTCACCCGCGGATAGTTTCACCTGCTGAAACAGCGCATCGCAGGCAGCGGCAAACTTGTTGCGATGCTGCGCCTGAACGCGAGCGGTCCACCAGTCGCGGACGGCGCCCAGGATTCCTCCGCGATTGTTCCCGCGGGGCTTACCGGGCTTATACGGATGGCGGAAGTAAACGCTGTGCGGACTGTAGGTGTCCTGCTGGAAAACAGGGTGCACCTGCCAGTCGCCCGGAAGCGTGGCGCCGGGCTGGAAGTCGCGATGTGTGGCCAGGATGACGTCCCGGCCGCGTTTTGTAGCTTCGGCAAGGATATGGTAGGCGTATTCAAAGTGATGACCGCCAACGCCCTTGAGGGAATGATCGATCAGAACAAGTTGAGACATCTTCCGCCTTCCTTGGCGAATATGCTCCGGCGGGCCATACGTTCCGCGGAGGCATTTCGTGGCTTGTTGTTTTCGGGGTTATTTGCTTTGGGCCAGATAGCTTGCAGCTTTGGTGTCGTGATCCGTGATCGCTTTGCGGACGTATCGCATGACGGTGGGAAAACCGCTCTCGAAACGGCTGCGGTTGGCCGCGTCTGATCCGCCCCCCAGCAGGATGGCGAACGCTTCAGCAAAGGCTTCCTGCCGGCCTGCCGCGCCGCGTTGCAGGTAATAGTTCAACGCCGTGCGGTTTTTCTCAGGCATGCGTGTGACATCGCGATGATAGGCGAACATGAATCCGGCGCCTGCCGACTGGTACAGCCCGGCGGCGCCTGTCGCCCGGTCAAAGGCATGGCCGACTTCGTGCCGGAACACGCTTTCGACGCGACTGGAGGGCACAATACGGCCGTCGCGTGTGCGGCGTTTTTCTGCAAACACCAGCATCCGCCGCGCGGGCAGGTGAACGGCATCGGTATTGTCCCAGGTGGAACCCGTGGGCCACCCGCGAGGCTGAACTCCGCGCAAGGATGGCGCTGCATCCACGACAAATTCTGCAATACGCACCTGCCAGCCGCCAGAACGAAGCGTTTTCCACACACCCGCCGGAATCGTACCAACGGCCGCTTTCGCACGGGATTGGAACGCCGGGCTAACGTCCGAAACCACATCGAACCGGGCGTGCACTACATGGCTGGCAATGGGGGACTGGGAGGTCTTGGATGCCTGGGGTGCTTTGGGGGCTGCAGCTGTGGCGGGCACTTTGCTGGCCGACTCCGGGCTGACTGCCGCGGTGCTGGACGGCGGGTCTGCTGCCACAGCAACGGGGAAGTTCCACCAGTTAGAGCCACCACCAATCAGCCACAGTAAAGCCGCAGCCGTCAGTGCGATTGCGGAAAGTTTTCCCGTCCTGGTTCGCATCATAAAGCTAGGCTTTCTCATAGAGCAGCACTGCCGCTGGATTTATGGACCTTTACCCAGCCATCCATAGCCGGACGAAGTTCGCGCGGAGGGTAGCTGAAACGAACCAGCAGCGTCAACCTGTGTTCATCCACCTGCTGCGGCTGGCAAAACGTAACGGCATTCAAGCCCACCATCAGGACAAGCAGCATGAACTCCTACAACCAGAATAATCAGAAATCCACGTCGCGGGCCGGAAAACCCGTGCGAGTGCTCCATCTGATCAACGGCGAACACTACTCCGGCGCCGAACGCGTGCAGGATCTGCTCGCGCTGCGGTTGGGCGACTATGGCTACGAAGCCGGTTTCGCGTGTGTTAAACCGGGCAAGTTTCCAGCGGCGCGGCAGTCTCAAGATGCGCCGCTGCATCGGATTGGCATGTGGAGCAAATTCGATCTGAGAGCTGTCTGGAAGCTGGCGAGTCTGATTACGCGTGAAGGTTACGAACTGCTGCATTGCCACACGCCTCGCACCGGGATGATTGGCCGCATGGCGGCGCCGCTGGCTGGCGTGCCGATGGTGTATCACGTGCACAGCCCGACATCGCGGGATTCGACCCGTACGGTGCAGAACTGGTTGAACGTGAAAACGGAACAGTTCAGCCTGTCCGGCGTTTCGCGTCTGATTACGGTCTCTAACAGCCTCAGCAAGCACATGCAGCAGGAGGGCTACAGCGAAGAGATTATTTCCGTCGTGCCAACGGCGTGCCGTGTCTTGACGATGTGCCGGACCGCGACACACCTCAGGGCAAATGGGTGTTGGGCGCCGTGGCGCTTTTCCGCCCGCGGAAAGGTGTAGAAATGCTGATCGACGCCGTCGCCCAGCTCAGGCAGCAAGGACGCGATGTGCAGCTGCGTTGTGTCGGCCCGTTTGAAACCACCGAATACGAGCGCGACTTAAAGCAACGCGTTGCCGACCGCGAGGTTGAGCCTTACGTCGAATGGACAGGCTTTGCCAGCGATGTGAACGCGGAATTGAAGCAGATGGATATGTTCGTGCTGCCAAGCCTGTTTGGCGAAGGGCTGCCGATGGTGGTGCTGGAAGCCATGGCAGCCGGCACGCCTGTGGTCGGAACGCGGGTGGAAGGGGTGCCGGAAGCGATCCGCGATGGCGTGGATGGCGTTCTGGCCGAGCCGGCGGACGCTGCGGACCTGGCCCGCGTGGTCGACCGGGTGATTTGTGGTGAAGTGGACTGGCAGCAGCTACGCTCCAGCGCGCTGCAGCGGCAGGCGGAGAAGTTCAGCGACCATAGCATGGCTGCGGGCGTGGCTAACGCCTATGATATGGTGCTGAAACGGGCCGCCGAAACCGTGGATCAGCCCGGAACTTCACCGCTAGTGTGACACATACAGACATGGAATCTGGCTACCTTTTAAGCCTGGATCGCGATGATGCTCGCGAGTTGTTTGGATACAAAACCGACGAAGAAGTTGCCAGCTTCTGCCAGTCGAAACTGCAGGGCGACGAAGATGTTGTCTGCAAACTAGGGCAACAATGGCAGGATTTTGAAACGTCACTCAGTGACTATGCGGCAACGCTCGAAGACGAACGCGCCGCAGCGATTCTCTCGCAGCTACTCGCGGGCGGACGTTCTCTCTATCAGGGAAGCGACAAAGTCGTGCGACTGGTCCGGCCAGACGTTGCGGCGCTTGCTGCAGACCTGCTTCAGGGGTTTCAGCAGAGCTTGCCCGCAGACAGCGGAAGCGGTGCTCTTGCTACACAGGTGCAGAGCCTGTTTTCGCAATCAAGCCAGACTCGCAAAGCGGTTGTATTCTTCGTTAACTAGGCGGTTTTCCGCATCTGGCAAGTAGCAGATTTTCAGAAAAAACTGGAAGCGTTAAGTTGCTTGTAGATAGAAATTTCAGCCGCTCGGCGGCCTGTCCCCGGCAAATTTTTCAGACGTTACTATTGATTCTTCAAAATCACTAAGCTAGAAAAACCTTCTACCAAGTGATGAAGAAGTTTGGGGATGGAACCCCGCATGAACTTAGGTGCAATCATTGCAGATTCACCTACTGAATGTTGAACATGATGTTCGCATCGCAACCTTAGATTGGACAAGACAGTCCCGGCCTTTCGCTCCCGTTCATTGGGAGTTGCAGGGTTTCTAGCGTTGCTTTACCGGCACGTCCATGCGGAAAGGAAACCCCATGCTTGTCCTCTCTCGGCGCACGAACGAGACAATTGTCTTCCCTGCTCTCGACGCCATCATTGAAGTCTTGCAGGTGAAAGGCGCCGTAGCCCGGATCGGCATCCGCGCACCGCGTGATCTTGAAGTTCTCCGCGGCGAGTTATACAGCCGCACGAAGCAACTGCAGGAATCCGCCATTGCCCGCGAGCAACGTGAGTTCGAGCGGGAGAAAGAACGCCGTCGTGAGGTTCACGAACTGCGGAATTCTCTTAACTCAGCCACCATCGGGCTAAGTCTTCTCAAACGGCAGATCGAAGCGGGCTTTTATGAAGATGCTCGCGATACGCTGCAGACGATCCTTGCCGACGTGCACAAAACAAGCGATTCGAAGCCAGAGCCCGTTGCACCACGGTCTCCCAAGGCGTTGCTTGTCGAAGACAACGCGAACGAACGGAAACTCCTCGCCGGTTATCTGAAAGCAAACGGGTTTGCTGTTGATACGGCGAACGACGGGGAAGAGGCGATTCAGTATCTTTCTGACGTGCCGACCCGTCCTGATGTGGTGTTGATGGATATGGTCATGCCCCGTTGCGACGGCCGGACGGCTATCCGTACGATTCGCACAGATCCACGAAACGAAGGCGTGCATATCTTCGCGGTTAGTGGAGTTGAACCTCAGAAGCTTGGGTTTGATAAGGACAACCGTGAAGTCGATTTCTGGTTCCGCAAGCCACTGGATCCGGAGCACTTAGTTGGCGAGTTGTCGCGAGTTGTTTCTGACGTCGCCTAAATTTTACTTCTCAGGTGTGGCTCCCATTCTGCCGCCGTCTTTGGCCCACATGGAACAGATACCGGGCCTACGGTCTACCTGCAATTCCCATACGTACGATGTTTGTTTCACAAATTACAAAAAGCGGGCTGGTTTTTTGAACTTTGAGGAAGGTGATGAAGCGCCATTGTTTCACGATCTTTATCAGTGGATCGTGCACCGAAGCGAGGCATGCAGTGAACAACCTTCGATTTCTCTGCGAGCGATACCTTAAGAACAATCACGAGATAAAGATCGTTGACGTTGATCTCTCTCCTGAAGCCGCCGAAGCAAACGGCATCATGGTGACACCAACGCTCATCAAGAAATACGCTGATGAAGAATTCCGCGTTTTCGGAGACCTGAGCAGGGCCGAAGAGGTCTTTGAAGCGTTAGGGCTGGAAACGGGTGGCGATTGGCCAATAGCAAACACAAACGGAATCACCCGTGCCGGCGCCAGCGTGTCTGCCAGGAAAGAGAGCATGCAATGACAAACGAGTTCGTTTCAAAGAGCGGATCGGCGGATGTTCACGTTGAACCGTTGTCTGATGCTGATGCTGGACACGACGAAGAAGACGGTGGGGCGCGTCATAAGACGCAGCTCTGGCAGGTGGACTCCTACAGTCAACTGCCAGAAAGTCGCGTGATCGCAAGGGAGACGAACGAGATTGCTGAGAATTCTTTCCCACCGTCAAAACGACAGGCGGAACTTGCCAAAGCACTGCGGAATTCGGAAGCTCAGTTCCGCGCATTGATCGAAGCAAATGCAGACGGGGTCATCGTTCTCCGGCCAAATGGGGTTATCTGCTACGCCAACCCCGCCGCGGTCCATCTGCTGGGCCGTTCCCTCGATGAACTGATCGGTGAAATGTTTGGCGTCCCTGTGGTGCCGGGCGAAGTCACGGAAGTCAATTTGCACAAGCCTGGTTCGGGCTCCATGTGTATCTCAGAAATGCGTGTCACGAGTATCCAGTGGGACGGCAAACCTGCGTGTCTGGCTACCCTGCGGGACGTCACCGTACGGCACAACGCCGAGGCGGAAGCACGCAAGGCTGTAAAACGCCGCGACCACTTCTTAGCCCTGCTCGGGCATGAATTGCGTAACCCGCTTAGTGCAGTCGGGACTGCAGCAACCTTGCTAAAGCGGCAGGTCCCCAAGGGAAAACTGAGTGAAGCGACGGGCGTCATTGCCAGGCAGGTGGCTCAAATGTCGAAGCTGCTGGATGACCTCCTCGATGTCGCCCGGGTTAACGAAGACAAAATCAGGTTACGCCGCTGCACAATCGATCTTTGCAAAGTCGTGGACAATACGATTGAAGCTGTGATGCCGCAGGTCATACAGCGGAAACATGTCCTGAACCTTCATCTTCCGCAGCAACCTGTCTACGTATACGGCGACCCCACCCGTCTGCAACAGATTTTCGCAAACCTGCTTTCCAATGCTGCGAAGTACACCCCCGTTTCCGGCAACATTGACGTTTCACTTACGGTGCATGACGACGTGTGCCGCGTGATCGTGGTCGATAACGGAGTGGGGCTGTCAGATGGCGAGCTGGAATCCATTTTCGAGATGTTTGTGCAGTCCGATGACACCATCGACCATTCGGCCGGTGGTCTGGGGTTGGGTTTGACCTTGGCCCGCGATCTCGTGGCGTTGCACGACGGCGTTATTACGGCGGAGAGTGACGGGCGTAATGCCGGCTGCGAGTTCCTGGTGGAACTGCCCATTGTTGAAGCTCCGGAAATCGCTCCCGAAGAACCCGCGTCAGAGGCAACCCGCAAGCAAGTGCTGCTGGTGGAAGATATCGCCGACAGCCGGAAGATGCTTAAAAAGCTGCTTGAGTTTGATGGCTTTGAAGTAACAACCGCCTGTGACGGCGCCGAAGCGTTAGAGGCAATCCGGCAGTCGCCGCCCGATATCGCCTTGATGGATATCGGCTTACCCGAATTATCCGGCTACGAAGTGGCACAGGCAGTACGCGAAGAAGATGAACTGAGCGAAGTCGTACTAATCGCGCTGACTGGATATGGCCAGACATCGGACCGGCAGAAAACCGCTGAAGCAGGTTTCGATGCACACATGGTCAAGCCATTCGATTCCTTCGAGTTTCAGCGAATCCTGCAGGAAGTATAGCGGTCGCTGAGAGTTTCTTTGCTATGTGTTACTCGGATACGGGTGGCAATCTTCTCAAGTGGCTAATGTTAGCCGAGGGAACGCTCTGCTTCTGCGGACTGTTCACCGGCTCAGCGGGCTGGCAGGTGACGCCTTCGTGCCAGCACTTCAAACAGAGCTGGTCCATTGCCGGCTGATTGAAAAAGGGCCGCCCGTAGTCGTTCCCTGCTGCTTCGACGGCAATATACGCGCTGGCGCCGTTAAGCTCCGACCGCCGGAAGAACTTGCGGTTACGTAGGTCGGAAAGCATCGTCGCTGCCTCCTCACCATCGATATCAAGCTTTTTCGCCGCCGTGAAACCACTAGTGATAAGCGGGTCTGCAAGCGTCTGCTCTACCGTGCTGCGAAAAATAGCAGCCGGATCTTGCAACGGCTGCGTGACGAGCATGGCTTGTGCCATGCCGGCTTTGCCGCCGGGATGCGGATAGCGGACTTGAAGCCAGCATTGCAAGGCAGGCTGCATCGCGGGTGCGCCATCGGCAACCGCCGTTGCGTTGATCTGATCAGACGTTGTGCGATAGCCAAGCACAATGAGGCTTGTAGCTGGCAACGCAGCAGCCGGCGGCGCCTCTGCCTGTTCAACTGTCCCCAGCATCGGGCGGACTGCTGAATCGAAGTCAGACAACTGACAGCCTGTCAGCATCAACGTGGTGATGCCGATGTAGATCTGGCTGATGATGGCCGTCTTGCGTCGCGACGCAAGTTCGCAGAGAAACATGGGCGGAGCCTGAGACGAGTCGCATCGCAACGGGCATCAACCAGGCGATGATTTCTTGAAGAAGGCAATAGCTTGATGCAAGCCGCACGACTGTTAATATCGTCGTAACCTGCTGGCCTGCATGAGCCATTCACTTCAGATTGCCGGGCGTGGCGCCACGACTCGTATTCCGCCAGTCGACCACTAGGCTGCTTTCTGATCGTCTCCGACTTTCGCCCAGCCTGGGCCGGCAAGCACCGAAGGTTCTGCGATGGCCAGTGGTCCGCAGGGCCCTTCACTGGCGCCGTTCCAGCGATGCGCTTCAATTTTGCTGATGATCCGTTTGGCAACGGCAACAGCGTCGCGACCCTGTTCGCCACAGACAACGGGCGAACGACGGCTGCGGATGCTGGTCACAAAATCGGTCTGTTCATCCAGAATCGCGTTGCCGCGTTGCACTTCCAGTTCGTGAACCGGCAAGTACGACTCGAACAGGTTTTCGCGGATCGCGGTCTTCTCTTCAGCGGGCAGCGAATGCACATCCAGTTCGCGGTTGAGCAGTTCCGCCGAAGGTTGAATGACTTTCGCGGTGCAGGCGCCGAAATCAATTGCGGCGAACCCAGTGCCGGAGAAAACGTTCATGGTCCGTTGCGGCTGGTAGCTACAGCGGGATGCCGTCAGGTTGGCGACACAACCGTTCTCGAACGTCAGCCGCGCTTGTGCCATGTCTTCGTGCGGGCCGAACACCGCGGCGCCGAGCGCCTGGACCTGCACCACTTTGCTGCGGGCCAGTGAGAGCACCACGTCGATATCGTGAATCATCAGGTCAAGCACCACACCAACATCTACCGAGCGGAAGGTGTAGCCGCTGGCGCGGGTGGCTTCGATGTACTTGGGCTGGGCGACGTAAGGTTGTGCCGCGGAGAGCGCGGGGTTGAACCGTTCGACGTGTCCGACCTGCAGCACGCGTTTTTTCTGCTTGGCGATGGCGACCAGATCGTCGGCTTGATCCACGTCCAGCGTTACTGGCTTTTCCACCAGTACGTGTACGTTCTTCTTGAGAAGGTCCGCAACAATCGCATGATGATGCTGCGTCGGTGCTGCCACGATCGCGGCGTCAATTTCACCGGCGACTTCCGTATGACAGGCAAATTGCTGCGTGCCGAATTCCTGGGCGACTGCCTGTCGCGAATCCTCGACCGGGTCAACGACACCGACGAGTTCCAGATCTTCCACGTCTTCCAGGCTCTTCAGCAGACGGGTGTGAATACGTCCAAGGTGCCCGGTGCCGATCACGGCCAGTCGCAAGGTCTTCACGCGGCTCTCCCGCTGTCAATAATTTCGTTTTCTAGAAGCAGCGCGCTGACCAGGCTGCAATTCAGCCGGTGCCCGCTGCGGTGCGCCACTACATAACCATGAATGTCACAGCCTGCCAGTGCGAGGTCGCCTACGACATCGAGCGTTTTATGGCGGACGCATTCATCTTCAAAGCGTAGTTCGTTTTCGATCGGTCCCATGTCGTCGAAGATCAGCAGATCTTGCGGTGTGACGTGGGCGCCGAGGCCCTGATCCCGCAGCCACTGCGCTTCTTCCATCATCAGGAAGGTGCGTGCTGCGGCCAGTTCATTGCGGAACTTGTGGGGTGTTATCTGCATTTCCAGCGACTGGCGGCCGATCGGATGCTCCATGCCGTAGTCCAGGCGGTATTTCACCTTGAGGCCTGGGCTCCGCGAGGGCCGGGCTTCAATCCATTCTTCGTCGTTGCCGACGCGCACGGGTTCGGACACAACGAGCACGGGCCGGGTGGCGTCCTGCGTTTTGATCCCCGCGGCGTCGAGGGCTTCGACGAAGTCGCGTGCAGAGCCGTCAAACCCTGGCGCTTCGTTGCGGTCGATGTGCACATCGCAATTGTCGATCTGCAAACCGGCCAGCGCCGCGAGAATGTGTTCGATCATTTCGACCGTTGCACTGCCTTGACGCAGCGTCGTGCGTCTTGGCTGTTCAATGCGGCTGGCCACCTGCGCGGGGATGCGGACGGGCGGAGAGTGTTCTGTGTGAACAAAAGTCACGCCCGCATTGGCCTCTGCCGGGTGAAACTCCAGGTTGACCTGCTGCCCGCTCCAGTAACCAGTACCTGAAACTTTAGCAACGGCGCCGAGGGTGTTCTGCTTCCTGAGTGTTGTCATCAATGGTCCGCGGATCGATCGGGAAGGGGCTATCTGTTGGTTGCTGGTGGCGAGTTGTATCAGAGCCGGCAGCACCAAAAGGCTACCGGCTTGTAATGAATACACTCGCCTTTATCCGCAGGCTCCGTTAGCGAGGAGCAGTGCGGCCTGGAATGGTGGCGCCAGGTGCGCGGGCGGTGCTAGGATTTGGCACGCCCTCGTTAACTTTGGTGATCATCAGGCCGGTGATGTCCAGGCTGCGCTGATAGACCACACCACGGGCGATGCCCTGCTGAACCGACACGCGGTTGTCAGGATCGATTTCAGAGCTGTTCCAGCGAAGCACGAGGCTGATGCCATGCTGAGTGGCGAACTGCGTCACGTAGCCCTGCAGTTCGGTGTAGTACTTGTAGTAGATCTTCGCTTCGCGGACCATCAGTTCCTTCTTCTTCATCTGCACGCGGACCTGACCGTCAGACCGAATGCGCGTCAACTGCTCCTCAATCTGCGAGTATTCAGGCGTGCCCACTTTCTTAAGATTAAGCTGCTCCGCCAACTGACGAAGCTGGGCTTCCTGCTGCTTGAGGGATTCCTGAAAGGTCTTTGCCTCGGCGGTCATCATTTCCATTTCTTTTTTGAAACGGACGTGTTCTTTGAAGACCTTGGCAACATCCAGAACGACCACCGGATTGGCGGCTTGTGCCGTGCTGCTGGCGACGATCATGACGACACCGGCCATGAGGCTGGTCAGAATAATGGAAGTTCTCACGATTAGCACTCCTTGCTGTCTTTCTGAGCTAAGGTCAGACGAATGTTCGTGTACGGGGAGATTGCACCGGGCGCCGCGGGACGCCCACCACGTTCAAGTGCAGGAATTCCGTGCCTGCTTTTTTGAAATGGCGGCGTATTGTGCCGGCAAACTGCCAGGGCGTAAATAGCGAAAAATTTACACCGGACGCACATGCCTGCCGGTGATCCCGGCGCGGCGACTGTGAACTGTCATCGGACAATTTCACTAACCGTCTTTGACGAAAGAACCGGCATAATCCAACTCTTTTGACAGCCAGTTGCAGGCAGACGCTGCCAGCACAGCACGCTAGCGGCGAAAGAAACACGGTCGCACCTGCAGTGCGACGGTGCAGTAATGACTGGCTACGGAGGCGGTTTAGATCATTTCCGCCATGTCGCGGGCGTGGTAGCTGCTACGGACAAACGGGCCGCTGGCAACCTGCTTGAATCCCATCGCCTTGGCTAGTCTGCCCAGTTCCGTGAATTCTTCGGGCGGAATATAGCGGACAACGGGCAGGTATTTTTCGACGGCAGGCTGCAGGTATTGGCCCAGTGTCAGAAAATCGCAACCGGCGTCCAAAAGGTCCGCCAGCGTGTCGAGCAGTTCTTCCTGCGTTTCGCCAAGTCCCAGCATCAGACCGCTTTTGGTCCTGATTGCAGGGTTCCGTTGCTTGATCCGCCGCATCAATTCCAGCGTCCATGCATAGTCGGACTTCGGGCCGCGGACCTTGCGGTACAGACGCGGGACAGTTTCGGTATTGTGATTAAACACCTCGGGCGCCGAATCAATGACGCGGTCCAATGCGTCTGGCAGACCAACGAAGTCGGGCGTTAACACTTCCACACCGGCGCCGGTTTTCTCGCGGACCGCGACAACCGTCTGGTAGAAATGCTCAGCACCGCCGTCGGGCAGATCGTCGCGGGTGACCGAAGTGATAACAACGTGCTTCAAACCCAGGCGGTGTGCGGCTTCGGCCACGCGCTGTGGTTCGTCAGCTTCTAGTGCATCTGGTCGGCCACGATCCACGGAGCAGAATCCGCATGGCCGCGTACAGACGTTGCCCAGAATCATAAACGTGGCGGTTTTCTGCGAATAACACTCGGTGCGGTTGGGGCAACGGCCGCTATCGCAGATAGTTTCTAAACCCAGTTCCGCGATCAAATTATTCGTGAAGTTGTTACCGCTACCCAGAGGAACCTGCCGTTTCAGCCACGAAGGCAACCGGCGCGATTGATTTGCCACGCCAGACGAAGAGGGGCCAGAGCACGAACCGCCGGCGCATCCGCCGCCTTCAGTGACAATCTCTAGATCGCTGACAATGTCTAAACTGGGGCCGTTACTCATTGAATCACCGCGGGGGTTCTTTCGTCTGTCTACTTCAATGTTATCGTCCTGCCCCGCATTTTGACAACGGCGCCTGCGGTTTGCATTACAATGGGTAAACAGTCCAACCCGCCAGAATTCCACCTTCCCTTTGCAACCTGTCTGATGAGTAAAGTCTGCGTACTACTGACTTTAGTGACTGCGGCAGTCATTGCCTTTGTTCAACGGATTGCCGGGCATGCGCCGGAGGTCTGCCGGTGGTAGCGGAGAAAAACATTTCTCGTGCCAGTCTGGGATTGCTGGTGGCAACCCTGCTGATCTTCGCCACGGCGCCGGTTTATGCCGGGCGCTACCTGTTTCAGCTGCAATCGGGTGAACGCATTGATGGCGCCGCGCTTGCGGGCTGGGACAAAGCTGTCGAGACGCCCACCGCTGATGGAAAAGCCATTGCCACGGGCGACGACCGCTTACGCTGGTACGCTAACCGGGCTCTGCTAAGTGCGGGCGTGCAAGGCAACCCGGGCGGATTTATCGAATTGGCCGGCGGTGACTGCATTCCTGGCGTTGTTCTGGAGTATGTGGCGGCGAAGGATACAGACGCGGGGCAGATACCTGCCCACCTGCGTGTTCGGTGCAGCAGTTTTCTTGCATCGCCAGACGCGGGCGCCATTGAAGAACTACGGGTATTGCCCGCGGGCGTGACGCGAATCTGCTTCACGTCGCGTAGCCGCCGGAGATTTTCGCCAGGTCATGTTTTTCTACGGGATGGCAGCATTCATTCGTTTGGAAGACTGCGTTGGCAATCCACCGGCGCGCAATTGCTGACCGCGGATGGACCGCAGGTGTTCGCTTTCGCCGTGATTGAGGAACTGCATCTTCCCCTCGACACAGAGACTCATAACCGCCTGGTGCTGCAGCAGGTAGAAAGCGCTGGCGAGCGGTTTATCATCAAATGCCGCGATGGTCTTGTTGCAACCGCCCCGGCAAGCACCTTCCATGCAGTGGGCCATTCGCACGATGCTGATCGCGTGCGGAAGCTGGATCAGGTCGGCAGAATGGAAAGCCGGATTGAAGATTTGAAAAAGAGAATCGTCAAAGTAACAGACACCCACGAAAGCCGGACTGCGGCCCATAAGCGGCGCATAAGTGAGGCTGGCAGGCGTGCAGAGGCAGCTTTGAAACGCATTGCGAATTCGCGTCAGCAGCACACGCCGCAGAAAAAGAAACAGCTTGAAGAAGCAGCGAAGCGCGAGCATTCGACCGCGGTCAAAAAGCTTCACGCCAGTGCGGAACGATACGAAAAGATGCACGTCAGGCATCTGGAAAACTACCGCCGGCAGATCGAACATCTGCAGGGGTTGGTGGATGAGCATCATCGGACGTGGGATGCGGATGTCGAAACCAGAGATCCGACGACCTGGCGCCATCAAGTGCATCCCGCCTGGAGCCTCGACCCTGTGTGGATCAAGTTTACGGACATTGTGAGCCGGCTGACTTTAATGCCGGATGAATTGCCGCTGACTTCGCTCCGGCCGGTTGAGGTGATTCAGAAATCAACCTTCGGCAAGGGGCTGCCGTGGCGGACGAACCAGAGTGTGTTACAAACACCGCTCCG
Organism: Pirellulaceae bacterium; assembly: GCA_965233625.1. Taxonomy (GTDB): domain Bacteria; phylum Planctomycetota; class Planctomycetia; order Pirellulales; family Pirellulaceae. The sequence goes on along the minus strand of OZ247499.1, from coordinate 1,871,314 downwards.
CAGTGCTGGCGCGAGCCATGCCTGGGGGCTGGGAACGCATGCACAATGCGAGTTGCACTATGAACTACCCGGCAATGCCATGCAGTTCCAGGCATCCGTAGCACTCGACGACGCAGCAGGCCGCGGCGGCTGTGCGAGAGCTGCCGTCTATCTCAACCGCAGTGACGGCAAGCCGTTGTATGAAAGCCCGTTGCTCTATGGCGAAAGAAAGATTCACAGCAGCGGTAGGTTACAACTACCCACGGCAGCTAACGCGCGGCGCCTCATTCTGGTCACAAGCCAGGCCGGCGCCGACCGTCCACAAGGGGCGGCGCCTTTTGATATACAGGATCATGTGAACTGGCTGGAGCCGGTGCTGAAACTGGCTCCTTAGTTCCTTACCTTGGCGAAGCGTTAGTTGGCGGAAATCTTCCAGAGATAGCCATCGCTGCGGAGGTACATGGCATCTGCACCGACGGCGGGCGAACCCTGGAATTTGCCGTTCATCTCATTTTCAGCGGCGACCTTTGCTTTGGCGCCCGACAGGTCTACCACCCGCACACTACCGTCGTAGCCGGCCATGTACATTTTGCCATCGGCAACCACAGGCGTTGACCAGTAGGTGCCGCCTACGCGGACTTTCCATTTGCGTTTGCCGGTGGCCGCTTCGGCTGCGGAGAGCACGCCGCCTTTCACGACGTATACACTGTCTTCGTGCACGATGGGGCTGGCGGTGCCGGGCTGCATGGCGGATTCGTCCCATTTCAGTTCTGGCGAGGTTGAGTCTTCTCCGAACTGAAACGCGGTGAGACCGTTGGCCGAGACAAAAATCCAGTCACCCCGCACTGCGGCCGAAGGGATGCCGCCCGTCTTGATTTTGTACGACCACATCACTTCGCCCGTATCGGGCTTCACCAGATTCAGACCAGAATCGGGTGACTGTAACAACACCAGATCGGGACGTTTACCGCTGGCGGGAACCAGCGTAGGCGAACTCCAGTTGGCGCGTTGATCGCGCGTCTTGTGCCATCGTGTTTCGCCCGTGGCTGCGTTGACCGCTTCCACAAAGGAATCGCCCTGGCTTTCGGACTGCACGATGACCGTGTCGCCGACAACCAGTGGCGAAGACGCCATCCCGACATCGTTTCCTGCTTTGGGATAATCAATCGCCAGGCCACGGTACCAGAGCAGATTGCCCTGCAAATCAAGGCAGATCAGATCACTCGAAGAGAAGAACGCGAAGATGCGTTTGCCATCACTGGCCGGTGTCGGCGCCGCATTGGCGCTGGTCGGGTGAGAACTAGTGCGGCCTGTTGCCCAGAATTCACGCCGCCAGTTTTCCTTGCCCGTTTTTTCGTCGAACGAGATCACATACAACCGGTCCTGCTTCACTCCGCCAGAGCAGGTGACGATCACGGCGCCGTCTACCAGTATTGGCCCTGATGGTCCGCGGCCGGGCAGCTTCGATTTCCAGGCGACATTGCCAGCGGCGTCGCCCGTCCATTTAGTAGGCAGTTCAACATCTGCAGCCACGCTGGACTGGCCGCCGCCACGGAACTGTTTCCACTCGGCGCCGGCGAACAGACAGACGCAGCCGGCTGCACATAACGTCAGAATAAAGTTTTTCATCTCAATTTATCTCGATGGTTTATTACGGATGGAAGATTAGCCAGGCGTTGTGTTAGCGGAGGGAAGCCGTCTGCTTCAGCTTGCGATCCTGCGACAAAATGGCTGACCCATACTTGTCACACACACGCAACTGGAACTGCCAGCGCTGCGCCCAGTTCTCTTCCTGCTCATTCTGGCAGACCTTGATCAGAATGGTGTTTTTACCGGGTTTCAGATTCCCCTGGCCGGTGTATTGATCGATCGTGGTATTGGCGTGATACACGTTGTTGGCCGTCAGCAACTTGCCGTTAAGCCATACTTTGTTGGCGTTGATGCAACCCAGACGCAGTTCGCAGGGCATCGCCTTGGCGGCGACGAATTCGCAGTGTGCGTAGGCGATGGCGCCTTTGACTTTGCCAATGACTTTGTTCAAATCAACCACGCCGTAGTCATCTTCTGTTTCGTGCGTGATCCACTTCACTTCGCCATTCTTGCCTGCGTAAGTTTCTGAAAGATCGATCTCTTTTTCCGGAGCGTAGGCAACGTCCCAGCCGGATTTGTCCGCGTTTTCAAACGGTGCGATCAGGTTCCAGCGGGTGATAAAGCCGAAGTGGACGGGTAGGTCCACATTCACGCCTAGCTTGGTCAGCTTCTCATCGATTTCCTGAATCTGGTCCACGTCGCGCGCAGCCGTCAGCGCCGTGCGGTAAAGCTGGGCAGCCGCTTTTTCATCCTCTGCTTTCGCGGCGGCTTTCATTTGCAGGTCAACGGCGATCCGGCGTAATTCAAGGCTTGTATCGTTCAGAAACGTCGGGGCCAAAGTGCTGGCGGCGTCTGCATCTGCGCGCGCGATTAGCTCGTAAGCGGTGCTACGCGCGTGTGGTGCGTGGCCGTCTTCTTTCAGAAATTCCTGCAGCGCCTTCACGGGCAGCGGCTTTCCTTGTTGCATCGCGCGACTTGCTACTGTGTCTGCCGCAGCGCGGAGCCAGTTGGTTGCCAGGCGGTTGGCGCCATCCATGCCGGCCAGAATCTGCGGCAGTTGCTCGACGTCAGCCTGCGAAACTTCTTTCCAGCCCGCAACCGCCTGCTGCTGCCCGGCGTTCTTAGGGCCAGCCTGACGGATCTTCTCGATCCCTGCAGAAATATCCGCCGCATGCAACGCGCTACAGGCGAGCGCTACGATCAGCGTGGAGGGGACAAGCGTCTTCAGCAATGTCATGTGCATTCCTTTTTTTGAAGTGAATATTGCACCACGATTTTAGTGGTTGCGCAGACGGGCGGAAAGCAACGGATCGCAAACGTGCGATGAAGATTTGCCTTGACCACGTGGTTGCCAACAGCCCGTATTTGCAGGCCCGAGGCGCCTTAACCGGCTAGGCGGGTGTAGAGTTGCACGTGACGGTCAATCATCTGCTGAACGGTGAATTCTTCACGCATCCGCTGGCTGCCAGCCTCGCCCATGTTCCGCGCTAAAGGCGTGTCTTCCAGCAGAAGCTGTGTCTGCCGGGCGATGGCAGCGCGATCGCCTACGGGCACGAGGAAGCCTGTTTCGCCATCGACAACCAGGTCGCGGTTGCCAGCAATATCCGTCGCAACCACGGGCAGGCCGTAAGCCATCGCTTCCATTAAGGCGTTCGATTGCCCCTCATAGGCACTGGCCAGCCAGAAACAGTCGCAGCCAGAAAGTATCTGCGGCACATCTTCGCGTTGCCCCAGGAAGTGCACGCGGTCATCCACTTCCACCAGCCGGGCGTAGCGCTGCAGGATCTTCCGTTGCGGTCCATCGCCCACGATCAGCAGGTGCGAATCTGCGCGGATCACCTTCAGCAGCTCCGCCGCCCAGATCGTGTCTTTGATGCGTTTCTGCGAGCACAAACGCCCGACGGTGACTTGAATCTTCGCATCCTGCGGAAGGCCCAGGTTTTCACGCAGCGCAGCCCGCCGCTGCTGCCGTTGGTCGCGATCTAGCGTGACGGCTTCGACGCCATTGGGAATCACTTCAAACTTGCTGGCGGGGATTCCATGCTTGCTGTAGTAGTCCCGCACGCCGCTGCTGTTGGTCACGATGCAGGAAGTCTGTTTCGCCAGGCGGCGGTCGATCGCCAACTGGTGCCAACGCTTCCCTGGATCGATACACCGTTCACCTGCAACAAGATGCTTCACGCCGGCGGCCCGCGCTGCGGCGCGACCGTAAGCGTTGGCTTCGAAGGTCCAGGTGTGAACGACGTCGGGCGCGATGCGTTTGATGTGCTTACGCAGTTGCCAGTATGCACGCGGATCGACCTTCCAGCGTCTACCGGTCACTTTCACCGGCACGCTGTTTTCATCCAGTGTCTGCCGCAGTGGACCGTCGCGTGTGAGGACGCAGACAAACGGGTCGATGCCTTGCCGCCGTAGACCGCTGGCCAGCATCGTCAGCTGTTTCCCGGCGCCGCCGCGTTCGAGCGTTGGGATGATAAGAAGTACGCGAATCATAATGCCGGGCGTCAGCTCAACCGAGTAAAGGGGCACGATGCATGATGGCGTAAACCGGCCCGGACTTCTCCATCGAACTTGAAAAGACCACCAGTTCGCTCACCATCGATTCGCCTGCTTCCACCTCTGCTTGCTGTTTCAGCAGTTCCGTCAACGGCTGACTGCGGCCCCGGATGCGGCCAAGCGTCATGTGCGGGGTGTATTTCCGGCCGTCTGTCTGAACGCCCAACGCCCGGATCGCAGTTTCGAGGCTGCGGTGCAACGCCGTCAAATGGTCGGCGCCGTCTTCAACACCCAGCCAGGCAACCCGCGGACGGGCAATATCTGGAAAGGCGCCGGCGCCTTTCAGGCTCAGGTTGAAGGGTGAAGCCTCTTTCGCCACTTCGTCCACGGCTTTGCACACCTTGGGCACCAGCGTATCCACCGTATCGCCGAGAAAGCTCAGCGTGATGTGCATCTCTTCATCGTCCACCCACCGCGCATTGGCGTCGCTTTGCTGAAGCCTGGCAATCAGTTTCCGCGCCCGTTTGCGTGCGGGCGCCTGTAGCTGAACGCCGATGAATGTGCGGATGAATGGCATGAGCGCGAAGACTGCGGAAAGGTTGGTCGCAAATTAGAAGGACAGCATCTTGCGGTAGTCCTGCATCCGCTTATCGATGTCGGGGCGTTCGACCTTCTGCATCTTATCGAGGCTGAAATCCTCGACGTTGAAGCTTGCGGCCAGGGTGCCGTAGGCTAACGCTTCTTTGAGCACTTCTGGTTCAAACGAGTCTTTTTCGGCCAGGTATCCCATCATGCCGCCGGCGAAGCTGTCTCCGGCGCCGGTTGGATCAATCACGTCCATCGTCGGGTAGGCGGGCAGCACGTAGGTCTCGTCCTCAGAGAAGAACATGGCGCCGTGTTCGCCCTTCTTCACGATCACAAACCGCGGTCCCATCGCGCGGATGCGATGCCCGGCAGTGACTAGATTATGCTCGCCCGTCAGCAGCTTGGCTTCACTATCGTTCAGCACGATGCCATCCACGCGCTGCAGGAGTTTCATCAACGCGTCGTGTTCCGTCTGAATCCAGAGATCCATCGTATCGGCGACCGCCAGCTTTGCGGCCGGGACCTGATCCAGCACCTTCAACTGCACCGAGGGCGAACCGTTGGCGAGGAACACGTAGGGAGATTCGCGATATTCCGCAGGCAGCACCGGATCGAATTCGCCCAGCACATTGAGGTGCACTTCCAGCGTTTCGCGGTCGTTCATGTTCGGTTCGTACTCACCACGCCAGCGGAAGGTTTCTTTGCCTTCCAGCACTTGCAGGCCACTGGTGTCAATGCTGCGGGCTTGCAGCATCTGTGTGTGTTCCGCCGGCCAGTCTTCGCCCACTACGCCCACCAGCCTGACAGGTGTGAAATAGCTGGCAGCGTACGAGAAGTAGACGGCGGAACCGCCAATCACATCATCGCGGGAGTCTGTGGGCGTAATCACGCTATCGAAGGCGACGGAGCCGACAACAAGAAGGGGCATATAACGGTTTTCCTGATGAGTTTCGGTAGTTGAGAGGTGGAGGCTGCCGGACGCTGCACTCTATTTGATAGATTCAATGATCGAGCGGATCCGCGGCTCGTCGTATTCCGAGGCAGGGACACGGATGAAAAGAAAGACGTTGCGGTCGCCATTTTCGAAGGCGCCGGACACATCGTAGTAAGTGGCGCCGTCCGGACTGGTGCCTTCCATGAATTCAAAGTCAGCCGGTTCGCCGCGGATGGTGTATTCCTGGGTTTCTGTTTTCACCATGTCCAGCCGTTCGATGCCTTCGTCCGATTTGCTCATCTGGTTTTCCATACCATTGCGCATCTGCACGGCGAACTCGTCAATCGACGTGTTTTCGTCGCGGATCAGGTCTACCATGTAGATGAAGCCGCCGTCTTCCGGGCGGTTGTACATAACCAGCCGCATGGCCCAGACATCCATGGCCATCGCCGGCTCGAAGGAATCGTCGAAGGTGACATCCGCTATTTTGCTACGCGTGGCTTCGATTTCCTCCGGGACGTCGGTAATTGGCTTTAGTCCTGCCATCGAGAACAACGCGGGCGACAGCATCATTCCGCCACAGCAGCAGACGAAAGAAACCACCAGCAGTCCGCCCAGCGATATCAGCAGCCACTTCCAGCCGCCAGATTTCTTCTTGGGTGTACCCTGCTCAACTTGCCCAGCTTCTTCAGAGAATTGGCTCATTTGAGGTTTCCGTCCATTGGTTTCCAAAAAACGTGCAGAATTCGGCGGAACCGTACGCCGGCGAACAACGTCTCTAAGTTTGACGCGTATTCTCGCATAAAGAGGCTGCGCGTCCACCACCGGTAATCACAGGACTTTATCACAGGGTGATGATCCATGTTTCAACGGCTTGTAACCGCCGCTCTTGGCGCTGTTTTGTGCCTCGCTCCACTGTTCGTTGCACCTCAGGTGCACGGCCAGGGCGTGCTTCTGGAAGTGAATGCCAAGGTGGCGCTGCCGCGAGTGGACCGGCGGTTCATCATGCCCCGCCCTCGTCCCCGGCCGTTCCCCGTTCCCAACAACACGCCGCAGTCGTACAAGATTAAAGAACTGGCTGTGAACGCCACCCTGGCCGATCAGGTGGCGAAGGTGCAGGTTTCGCAGTCCTTTGTGAACACCGGCAGCCGGCAGATGGAAGTCACCTTTGTTTATCCGCTGCCGTACGACGGCGCCGTGGATCAGCTGACTTTTATGGTGGACGGCAAAGAGTACGAAGCCAAGCTGCTTAAGGCCGAAGAAGCCCGCCGCATCTACGAAGGTTACATCCGCCGCAACCAGGACCCGGCTTTGATGGAGTGGATGGGCCGCGGCATGTTCAAGACGAGCGTCTTCCCCGTACCGCCCGGCGCCGAGCGGAAAGTCACGCTTAAATTCACGCAGGTGCTGAAGAAATCCGGCGGCCTAACGGAATTCATGTTCCCGCTTAGCACCGCCAAGTACAGCGCAAAGCCGGTCGAAAACATTAGCATCAACGTGAACGTGCAGAGCCAGGCGAAGCTGAAAAACGTCTATTCGCCCACTCACTCCGTCGATATCCGCCGCCCCACCGGTATCCAGGCTGTCTGCAAATACGAAGCAAAGAACGAGGTGCCACAGTCGGACTTCCGTCTGATGTTCGACGTCGGCGCCGGTCCACTGGGCGCCAGCGTGATGAGCTACCGCCCGCACGATAACGAAGACGGCTATTTCCTGATGCTGGTGACGCCGGAAGTGCAGCGGGAAAAAGATCAGAAGCAACGCAAAACAGTCGTGTTTGTCGTCGATCGCAGCGGCAGCATGAGCGGGAAGAAGATCGAACAGGCCAAGAACGCGTTGAAGTTTGTCCTGAACAATCTCAACGAAGGCGACCTCTTCAACGTGGTGGCGTACGATAGCACCGTCGAAAGCTTCAAGCCGGAGCTGCAGAAATACAGCGAAGAAACACGCAACGCCGCATTAGGCTTTGTGGAAGGCATCTACGCGGGCGGCAGCACCAATATCGACGGTGCTCTAAAGTCCGCCATGGCCCACCTGCAAGACGACGCACAACCCAACTACATCGTGTTTCTCACTGACGGTATGCCCACAGCCGGCGAAACCAAAGAAACGCAGATCGTGAGCAACGCCACGCAGCGGAACAAGGTGCGGGCACGCGTGTTCTCGATGGGTGTCGGCTACGATGTGAACAGCCGCCTGCTCGACAAGCTGGCTCGCAAATGCTTCGGCCAGAGTGAATACGTCCGTCCCAACGAAGACATCGAAGCGCACGTCAGCCGCCTCTACAACCGCATCGGGGCGCCAGCGCTCAGTCAGGTGGACATCGCCTATTCGATGGAAGGATTCGGCGGCGCGAACGGATCGCCCGTCAGCCGCGTGTATCCACGCGACGCCTACGATCTGTTCGCAGGTGATCAGCTGGTGCTGGTGGGCCGCTACAAAAAAGGCGGCGCCGCCAAGGTCGAAATTACCGGCCGCATCGGGGAGGAGAAGAAATCGTTTGACTTCCCAGCCAAGCTGGCCGAGCGTTCCTCCGATGAGACGTATGGCTTTGTCGAGAAACTCTGGGCCGTCCGCCGCGTCGGCGAAATCATCGACGATATCGACCTGAACGGTAAGAATCAGGAACTGGTGGACGAACTGGTTGCACTTTCGACCCGTCACGGCATTCTCACGCCTTACACATCGTTCCTTGCCGATGATCAGCCAACCACCGGCCCCGTACCGCTGGCGGCCAACGCACGCCGAGCAGGTCTGGAGCTTGACGCGTTGAAAGAAGAAGCCGGCATCCAAGGCGTCGCACAGCGGGCTGCCAAAGGCAACTTGCAGAAAGCCGCGCGGGCGCCAATGGCGGGCGCCGCGAGCTTCCGCGACAAGCAGGACCGCGAAGTGCAAGTCGACACCGTCCAGAACGTCGGCGCCAAAACCTTCTTCTACCGTGGCGGCCGCTGGGTGGATTCCACCTTCAAGCCCTCGCAGCAGAAAACCATGCAACGTCTGAAACGCTACAGCAAAGAATACTTCGACCTGGTTCAGAAGCACGGCCGCGACGCCGCACAATATCTGGCAATCGAAGGTGACGTGACTGTTGTGCTGGATGGCCAGGCGTACGAGTTTTAATCCGCAGACTTCGTTGAACCTTGAATCAACAAACGCCGCACTTCAACAGTTGATGTGCGGCGTTTTTTATTCGCTTGCAAGTGAGGGATCTCGTATATTGGTGGGCCGTGCGGGCCAGCACTCTCTTCGGGATGATTTTCAAGGAAGCGTTATGAACCGTCTGATCTACTTCGCGTTGGCCACTCTTGTTTCAATTGGCGCTCTGCATACGCAGCTTGCGGCCGATGAAGTTACTCCTTTGCAGCCGCTCATCGGCGCCAGCCGGACACTTGACTCGCGTGAAGCGATGCTGAAGAAGTATGGCGGGTCGGAGAAATCAGAGCAGGCGGTTTCGGCGGCGCTGAAGTGGTTGGCGGAACATCAGTTGGCGGATGGTGGCTGGTCTTTTAAGCATCAAGGTGAGCAACCCGGCTCAACAGAAAGCCGTAATGCGGCAACGGGCGTCGCGCTGCTGGCGTTTCTAGGAGCGGGCAACTCGCACAAAGGCGGACAGTACCGCAAGGCCGTTTCCAGGGGCATCGATTATCTGGTGAAACATGCGAAGTCCACCCAGTACGGGCTGTCCTGGTCGGAGCAGGGCGGGACAATGTACGCGCACGGGATCGCCTTACAGGCGCTGGTGGAAGCGTGGGGCATGACCCGCGATGTGAAGCTCCGCGACACCGTGCAGCGCGGCGTGAATTTCACGGTTTACGCGCAGGACCCAGTTGGTGGCGGCTGGCGGTACATGCCCAAGATGCCGGGCGATACAAGCGTTTCTTCATGGCAACTGGTCAGCCTGCACCTGGCGGAAACGGCCGGCGCCATCGTTCCAAAAACCGCTTTCACCGGCGCCGCTGATTTTCTGGACTCCGTCCAGTCGGACGAAGGTGCCTTTTACGGGTACACACGTCCCGCACGCTCTCCGGCAACCACAGCGGCAGGGTTGTACTGCCGGATACATGGCGGCTGGACCGCAAAGAAAGAAGCGCTGAAACGCGGCGTTGGCTTTATCACGAAGCTATCACCCTCCCAGAACAACATGTACCAGAATTACTACGCTGCCAACGCAATTTTTCACGCCCAGCAAAAGGGCAGCGGCAAATGGCTGAAGACGCTGCGTGACTATCTGGTTCAGCAGCAATCGCAACAGGGCCCGACTGCCGGTAGCTGGCATTTTTCTGGTGGGCACACTAGCGAACGGGGCGGCAGGTTGCTGAATACGGCGCTCGCGACGTTGATCCTTGAGATTTACTATCGCCATGGGCCAATGCTGGCTGACTGACTGTTATACTGCGCGGTCTTGAACTGGATCGAGCGTGTAACGGCGGCCCCGCAATGAATGAAGACCACCCTGGCGACGACCGGCAACCTATCTCTGAGCAGGTGCAGCATCACGCGGTGACCGCACGCGTGCCGGACGCAGTGAGCAAAGGCGCCTTCGCCACCGGCGCGTCAATCCTGCAAGCCAACGACGCCTTTGTGGTGGACTTTCTCTCGGCGATGACGCCACCCGTCCGTGTCACATCGCGGGTAGTGATGTCACCCGGCACGTTTCATCAATTCGTGCTGGCCATGGAAGATAATTACGGTAAGTACACCAGCCGGTTTCAGCCTGCGGCGCCTGGTATCAGCGGTTCGCCCGTTGCGAACACCCTCGCATCAACAGGCGAAACGCCTGCAGGTGCACCATCTGCCCCAGAGCAGACCGAAGACGCAGCCACGCTTCCGCCGTCTTCGGATGATGTGCAAACGGGTGACGATGAACCGGAGAACGCAGCGGAAGCTGCCGAAGACGTTCCACCGCCCCGGCCTTCCACCAATGCTTCGGACCTATACGAACACGTGAAACTGCCCGACGAAATGCTGGGCGGCGTCTACGCCAACTCCGTGATGATCCGGCACGATGCGCACGAGTTCGCCATCGACTTTATTGCCAACTTCTATCCGCGATCCGTGGTCACCAGCCGGGTCTTTCTGGCAGCAGGCAGGATGGAAATCCTGGTGCGGACGATCCGCAACTCGTGGCGTACGTTTCAAACGCAGCGGAACCGCCCGCCGCAGCAGCCGCCCGCCGATGACGAAGAATATTAGTGGCGCGTATCCCTGACAGGCAGGTTGAAATGCGAAACAGCCCGTAGGTCAGGCGCCTGCCTGACGACGTTTGAAGTGGACTGCGTAACACCGGCAGGCGGGCGCCTGCCCTACGGCTAAGAGGTTACCAGGCTGGCGCCTCGGCCAGTGGCTTGCGGTAGAGTGTTTCCGCTAGCAGTTCAGGCGAGCCTTTTTCGCCTGGGCGGCGTTCGCGGTGCCAGTCGCGGTGCGTTGGCGTAAATTCCTGATACAACGGCCATGGATCAAAGGGGCGGTAACCCAAGGCTTGGGCAAGCTTGCTGGAATCCATCGAAACGTTGCCGGCACGCGGCGGCATCGGCCCGGCTTCTATTCTGTCGCAGCCCATCAGACAATCCGGGTCATAACCCCCGACACGATTGACCACCTGCGCGATTTCGTACAGGCTTAAACGCCGCGGCCCGCCTGCGTGATACAGTCCTTGCAGGTCGCTTGCCAGCACATGAGCCAGCAGCGGGTTCAAGCAGTCGCAATAGGTGGGCGTGCGGACTTCGTCAAAATAAAGCGTGGCAGGTTTGTTCTTCTGAAACCGCGATTGAATCCAGTCGATGGCGCCCGCATGACCGTTGAAGCTGATCCCCATCGGCAACGAGATTCGCAGCACGCAGGCGTTGGCCGCTTCACGCAGAACGCGTTGTTCCGCCTCGACCATTGTTTTGCCGTAAACGGTCACGGGATCGGGAGCATCCGTTTCGATGTGCCCGCCGTCGCCGTCTCCGGAATACACCAGGTCGATGGAAAGATGCACCAGCCGCGTATCGGTGCCGCGGATGATTTCCAGCAGGTTCGAGATCCCTTCGACATTCACCCGCTGCGCCATGGCGGGGTCCATCTCGCACGACTTCAGCCGGCAGCTACCGCCGCTGTTAAGCACCGCGGCGAATTGATGTTCGTCGAACAACCGCTTGAGGCCGTCGAGGTCTTCGATGTCGCAGCCGGCAATGCCTTCGCCTTGTAACGGCCAGTTGTTGACCTGGCGGTTGCCGGTGACATGGCCAGGGTGCAAGTCACGGAAGAAGTGAAACGCGTTGTAGCCTGCCACGCCCGCCACCCCCGTGATGAGCAGCGGCAGGGGCGGCTGCATGACCTTCTGCGGAGCAGCGGGCAGATCTAAGACGTTCACACTCGTTCCGTTCTGGTGTTGCTTTTACTTGGCTGAAAAATGATGCACCGTTACCTGGTGGAACTTTCCGCCTGGTTTGAGAATTGCCGAAGGGAATTCCGGCTGGTTGGGCGAGTCCGGGTAGTGCTGTGTTTCCAGGCAGAACGCTTCATACTGTTTGTTGTTGCCGTTGGCGGCGGAGCCATCTAAGAAGTTGCCCGTGTAGAACTGGATGCCAGGCTGCGTGGTGCTGATCTTCATCACGCGGCCGCTGGCAGGGTCCGTAACGGTTGCTGCGGATCGTAGTTTGCCTGCTTCGCCATCGACGACAAAACAGTGATCGTAGCCCACTGGGTCAGCCTTAATCTGCTTGATCCGGGCGCCGATTTCTGTTGCCGTGGTGAAGTCCAGCGGGGTGCCGGTGACGCTTGCCAGTTTGCCGGTCGGGATCAGCGAATCATCAACGGGCAGATACTTGGCGGCATCGAGATGCAGGTGGTGTTTGAGAATGGTGCCAGAGCCGGCGCCGGCCAGGTTCCAATAGTTGTGATTGGTCAGGTTGATCGCGGTTGCTTTGTCGGTGGTGGCGGTGAATTCAATCCGCAGCTGGTTCTCGTTATTCAGCGTGTACTCGACGGTGGTGGTCAGGTTGCCGGGATAGCCCTCTTCGCCGTCTTTGCTGGTGTAGGTGAATTTGACGCCGACAGCTTTACCCGTGTCGATCACTTCGCCCGTCCACATGCGTTTGTTGAAGCCTTTCACGCCGCCGTGCAGATGGTTTTCGCCGTTGTTGGTGGCCAGCGTGTAGGTTTCGCCATTGATAGAGAATTTCCCCTTGGCGATGCGGTTGCAGAAGCGGCCGACGGTGGCGCCGAAGTAGGGATGATCGCCCTCGTAACCGGCGATGTTGTCAAAGCCAACGTTAATATTGGCCAGTTTGCCGTCGCGGTCGGGCGTTTCAAAGGTGACCATAGTGGCGCCGAAGTCGATCAGCGACATCTTCAGCCCGTTTGCGTTCTCGCACGAATATAAGGTGACTTCGTGTCCGTCTGCGGTTTTGCCAAAACTGGAAGTTTTCACAGTCATACCGGGTTTTTCGTTTGCGAGGCAAGGATTGAAACAGAGGGCGAAGGTGACGGTAGCGGCTACTGCAAGGATTCGCATGGTCTAAGCACCTTTATATAGTTCGTCGATGAATTGTGAACCGGGCGGTATTATGGATGGCCGGTGGGCGGTAGTCCACCCAATTGGCATGGCTGGCAGACGCCGTACATTCCGCCCGATTGTACTGAACGGACGCGAGGTATCGTGGTGCGGGGTGTGGCAACGTCCTGCTTGCACAGATTTTTCTTATTGCGACGACGGAACCTGCTGCGGAAAATCAACGGCGTGGCGTTTGCGTGACAGTGGATGATAGTGACGGACTATACTCAGTAGGAGCCGGTAAGGCGTATGTCCGGCACATCCGCGCTGCTTGACAGCCCGGTGTGCGAAACCTTCGCCCCCATTGCGTTTTGCCTATAACGCATAAGCCTCCGGCGACGATCCAGCAAATACGACGCGTCACCTTTGCGCGGCGTCATCAGCAAACCAAGCGGCTACTTTACACGGCGGTTGCAACCTGTGAAGAATTTTATCATCGCGCTGAGCTTCCCGATTGTCGCAGTCGCGGCGTACGCAGCGTCTTACTACATCCATAGCGGCAGCGACACGACCGCCGTGGCCACCGATGTCATCGAAGGCGATCCGCCGCCAGAGCCGTCGCCTGGCGCCGTTACCGCGCTGGGCCGGCTTGAACCCGCCGCCGGCGTATTAACCGTGGCCGGGCCCATGGGCGACCGGGTGGAGAAACTGGAAGTCAAATCCAACCAGGATGTTACGCAGGGACAGGTGCTCGCTTACATGGCCAGCTACGATCTGCGGAAGCAGAAGGTCGCCATTGCTGAGAGCCAGAAGAAAGAAGCCACGGACCTTCGCGATACCAATATTGAGCAGGCAAAGCTTAAACAACTGGCGGCGACGATCGCCAAAGAACAGCTAAGCCGCTTCGACTTGCAGATTCAAGTGCAACAGGAAAAAGTTGATCTGCTTAAGCAGGCCCTCACGTTCGAGGAAGAGAAGCAGGAGAAGATCGCTGATCTGCCTGAACGACTGGTGACGAAACAGGAAGTCGCCGGGCAGGCGCTGATTGTCAATAAAGCCCGTGGTGAACTGGTCGCCGCCCGCAAGCAACTGGAGGGAATCCAGCAGGAGCAGAAGTTCGCCAAGCAGACGGCTCAGCAGCAACTGGATGCGGCGAATAAAGCCCTGGCGATTGCCCAGAAACCGTTGCCCGAATCTTTGAATGCCGCCGTCGAACTGGCGAAGAAGGAATTGCAGCTTAGCATTCTCAAAGCGCCCGTTGCCGGACGCATCTTGCACATTCACACGCGTGAAGGCGAGCCAACCGGCGCTAAGCCGGTCTTGCAGATGGCGAACGTCGAAAAGATGGTCTGTAAAGCAGAAATCCATCAGGATGATCTGAAGTGGCTTAAAGCCGGACAGTCCGCCAAGCTGCGCAGCCGCGCGCTGCCGGCATCGGTGAAGGAACTGAAGGGTGAAGTCGTGACGGTGGGCGAATATGTTTCGCCGCCGGACTTCGAAAACATCGACCCGCGTTTCCGTCGTCCTGGCGAAGTTGTGGTGGTGAAGATCGCCCTGGAGGATGGCGGCGAAGGTTCAAGCAATGCCATCGCCCGCAGTCTGGTGAATCTGGAACTTGAAGTCGCCATTGATGTATCGGAGCCATGAAGACTCCGCTCGCCTGGAAAAACCTGACCCATCACCGGTTCCGCACGGTGGTCGCGGTGCTGGGAATCAGCTTTGCCAATATCCTGTTGTTTATGCAACTAGGTTTTCTCGGCGTTACGTACAACACGGCATCACAGATCTACAGCGCGCTGGAATTTGACATCGCGTTACGCTCGCCCGATTACCTGCATCTGTCGCTGCCACGGACTTTCCCGGAGAAGCGGTTATCGCAGGCGCAGGATGTAGCTGGCGTGCAACGGGTGACGCCGTTTCATTCGGAAATGAACTTCTGGCAGAACCCTAAGAAGCGCAGTCAGCGGGCGATGCTGGTGATGGCGGTTGACCCGACGAACCACGCCTTCAAAGATCCGGAAATTGTGCAGGGCGCCAAGCAGTTAAACGTGCACGATCTGGTGCTGATTGACCGGCGTTCGCACATTGACTTCGGACCCAAGGGTCGGCGGTTTGGTGACGAAGATATCGGCGTGCACACGCGGTTGGGTGTGGCGCCGGTGCGTATTGCTGGGCACTTCAGTCTTGGCGCCGGGATGGCTGCCGACGGCGCCGCGATTGTCAGCCAACGCGGCTTCCGGCGCCTGGTGCCGGGGCGTCCGCCCGGGATGGTCAGCATGGGCTTTGTGAAAGTGAAACCCGGCTTGCAAATCGCTGCGGTAAAAGCAGAACTACAAAAGACATTGCCTGACGATGTTGAAGTTGTCACCCGCGCGGAACTTATCCGGCAGGAACAGGCCCGGTGGGTCAGCGAAACGCCCATTGGCAGCATCTTCCTTTCGGGCGTTGTGCTGGCGGTTGTCGTTGGCTGCGTGGTGGTTTATCAGGTGCTTTCCAGCGATGTGCGGAATCACCTGGCTGAATACGCCACGCTGAAGGCGATGGGTTATGGCAACGGCTTCTTGAGTTGGATCGTTATTCAGCAGGCGATGATGCTGGCGTTGTTCGCCTTCCCTCCCAGCCTGCTGGTGGCGTTTGGGCTGTATAGCGTTACGCAGTGGTCGACAGAATTGCCGATGCCGATGCAGATTTGGCAGATTGGCAGCGTTGCCGTGTTGTCGCTGGTGATGTGCGTGGCTTCCGCATTGTTTGCTTCGCGGACCGTCCGGTCCCTTGATCCCGCGGAGTTGTTCTGATGGCTATGTGGAACCGGACAGCCCTGGCGTACCGCAATCTGGTGCATAACTGGCAACGGCTGGTTGTGGCGCTTTCGGGCGTTGCGTTCGCGGTGCTGCTGATGTTTATGCAGACAGGCTACAACAACGCGCTGCTGGATAGCACGTCGCAGGTGATTGAAGTGCTGGACGCCGATGTGGTGATCGTCAGCCGCAACATGTTCGCCTTGCCAAGTGTGAAGCGTTTTAGCATCCAGCGCATCGCACAAGCGCGTGGCGTGCCGGGCGTGAAGGGCGTCTATCCGCTTTATATCGAGGCGTTTGCCGGTTCCATCCGCAAGCCCGAAGCAAAAGCGTTTCCGGTCCGCGTGCTGGCTTTCAATCCAGGCGACCCGGTCTTTGAACTGGATCGGATTAACGCGCAGACGCAACTGCTGGAGCGCCCTAATACGGCGCTGATTGATACACGGAGCAAGGCCGAGCAGTATCACTTCCCGGACGACTGGGACCGCAAGTCGCCGTTTCCGCAGCCATTGCTGCTGGCAGACCAGACGTTGCGTATCGCAGGCGGCTTCGAGATGGGTTCTGACTTTGCCAATGAAGGCAACATCGTGATGAGCAGCCAGAACTTTGCGGAGTATTTCCCGATGCGGAGTTTTGGCGGCGCCCCGCTGGATTCTGTAGATGTGGGCATCGTGCAAGTGGAAGGCCGCACCTATGCAAACACCATCAAAGTGGTTGAAGCATTACGCCGGCGCCTGCCCGATGATGTGAAGATTAAAACCAAGTACGAACTTGCGCAGCAGGAGCGTGAGTTCTGGAGCGGCAGCACGCCCGTTGGCTTTGTCTTTACCATTGGCTGGCTGATGGGTTTTGTGATTGGCGTGATCATCTGCTACCAGATTATTTATTCCAATATCGCCGATCACATGCCCGAGTATGCAACGCTGAAAGCGATTGGCTATAAGAACTCGTACTTCATCTCCCTGGTGTTGTGCGAGTCGTTTTATCTGGCGGTGCTGGGTTTTATTCCAGGTCTGCTAATCACCTGGGGCGCGTTTACGTTCTTATCGAGTGCGACCGGGCTGGTGATGGAAGTGAAACTGCTGAATGTGGTCACCATCTTTGGCGGAACCGTGCTGATGTGCGCACTGTCCGGTTGCCTGGCGGTGTTCAAAGTTTTCGCGGCGGACCCGGCGGAATTGTTCTAGGCCGGCGTATTGCAGGAGGATGAGAGATGGCCAGTAATGAGCCCGAAAGCAACAACGACGCACAGACCGCCGTAGCGACGCCGCGCGTTGAAACGGTGGAAACCGTCACGTCTGCACCGGCGGAAACCGCCCGCGAAACCACCATCCGCGTGCACGATCTGAACCACTACTACGGCTCTGGCGCCCTGCGTAAGCAGGTGCTGTTCAAGAACCGGCTGGAGGTGCAGGCGGGCGAGATCATCATTATGACCGGGCCTTCGGGCTCTGGTAAAACAACGTTGCTGACGCTGACGGGTACGCTGCGGACCGTTCAGGAAGGAAGTCTGAAGGTGCTTGGCAAAGAACTGCTGGGCGCGAGTAACTCAGAGCTTGTGGAAACGCGACGCGATATCGGCTTTATCTTTCAGGCGCACAATCTGTTTGCCTCGCTGACGGCGTTTCAGAATGTCCGCATGGGGATGGAACTGTTTGGTTTCTCAGCACGCGAGATGAAAACGCAGGCGGAAACGCTGCTGACGCGGCTTGACCTGGGTGACCATATTCACAAGAAGCCGTCGCAGCTTTCGGGCGGTCAGAAACAACGCGTCGCCATCGCACGTGGCGTCGCCCACAACCCGCGGATTATTCTGGCGGATGAGCCGACGGCAGCACTGGACGGAAAGACGGGCCGCAAGGCGGTGAACCTGTTCAAAGAACTGGCCGAAGAACAGGGCTGCACGATTCTGATGGTCACGCACGATAACCGCATTCTGGATGTGGCGGACCGTATCGTGAAGATGGAAGACGGCTATATCAAGTCGAATGTGAACGTCGCCGTCTCACGCGAGATCTGCGAATTCCTGCAACGCGAATCCGCCTTCAGCGGCTTCAACCCCAGCAAGCTATCCGCCATTGCGGATAGCATGTGGATGGAAAAACACGAAGCCGGCGCCAACATTATCAAACAGGGCGAAGCGGGCGACACGTTCTACCTGATCCGCGAAGGCGCCGTCGAAGTGATCGACGAATCGGGCGGCAAAGAAGATGTGAAAGCGACGCTGTCGGCAGGCGCCTACTTTGGCGAAGCCGCGTTGCTGACCAATAAGCCGCGGAACGCCACGATCCGCACAACGCGGCCCAGCACCTTCTACGTGATGAACAAAGAGTCGTTCCTGGAAGCGAAGGACCACAGCCCGTCGCTGGACGAAGAACTACGCAACGCTTTGTTCAACCGCTAAATTCCGTCGCGGCTGGGCGGCATGCTTAGTGGCCGAAACTGCGGTGCTGACCGCCGTAATATCCACGGTGGGTTGTCCACATCCGCTGTGGATGGGCGCCGAAGTAACCGTATGCGTAAGGTTGGGCGGGCGTATGATACACGCCGGGCGAAGTTGGTTGATGGGCTGGCGCGACGGGTAACGGAGCCATCCGCACAGCGTGGCCGCTCCGCGCAGAGTGTCCGCCAGGATTCTCCCAGGTGAACACCGGCTGCGGCGTGATTACCTGATACCCCGGCCACGGATTGCCGGCTGTTGCGGTTGTGGCGGTCAGGGCAGTTATGACGATGGCAGCAAGCAATGCGATGGCGGCCTGGGCGGTATGCATCGTGGTACTCTGAAAGAAACGGAGTGTCTGGCGCTTAACGCTAACTGTTGAAGTATGCCACTTTTTCACCAGCGGCGACGTTGTTTCTGCGGCGGCGCAGGCATTCGGCTGAAACGACTGGCGGCTTGTAGGGATTGCTGGTGGTCCCTTGCCTCCATGAATGGTCTGGTATAATCAGTGGTTGGAACAGCAAATTAAACACAGAAGAGTATTATCGATGGCAGGCCCTGATCTCGACGAAATACTACGGAACTGGCCGTACGATGACGACGATAATGTGCGGCTCACCAAAGCAGGCGACGATCGCGAAGTGCTGCAGATGCGTATCGACCTGGGCGTGATGCAGCTTGAAACCACCAAGCGTCCGGATGGTCACACGCCTGGCGGCTTCGACACCTATTTTGATTACCTGGTGGCGCAGACGCTGGACGATGGCGCCGAGTACCGGATGACGGAAGAACAATGCATTGAAACCGACCGCGAGTTCGTGCAGTTCTATCACCGCCGCATCTGCTGGCTGCAACTCAAGCGGTATGCAGACGCCGTGGTGGACGCCGATCATACGCTGGGGCTGATGGATTTCTGCCGCGATCATTCACCAGACGAACGCTGGACGCTGTCGCATGAGCAGTATCGTCCCTTTGTGCTTTATCATCGCACCCAGGGCGCCGCGCTCGCCGCGTTGGAGGCAGAAGGTCCGGAAGCGTCTGTCGAAGCCTTGAACGAAGGGCTTCTAAGTATGCAGAAGCTGTTTGAAGAGTTTGATATGGAAGAACGGTTCGACGAGCACGAACTGGTTCAGCAACTGAAACAGATGCGCGAAGAAATGCGGTCTGAATACGACATCGGCCGCACGCTCAAAGAACAACTCTCCGACGCGGTCGCCGACGAGCAATACGAACTGGCTGCCGAGTTGCGCGATCGCATCGAGAAACGCGCCGCCCGCCGCCGGCGCGACGAAGGCGCGTACTAACGCGGTTGAGCAGGTGGCGCGAACCCGTTAGGGCACCACGTTTTTCTGCCCTAAGAGTTCGTTCAAAGCGCGGTTGGCGACGCGGACGACGTACTTATTCTGCCGGTCGCCGAGCGCCTTCTTGAGGGCAGGGATTGCCGGCGTTGCGTGCTTGTCGATTTCGTCCAGTACGATGGCCGCGTTGAGCCGCACCCATTCAGCCTTACTGTTTAGTTCCGCGGTGAGCACCGCCAGCGCCTGCTTGTGCTGACCCGCGTGGCACACCGCGCGGGCGGCTGCGATGCGGACGATGGCGGAACTGTCCTGTTGCGTTTTCAGCAGGATGGGCAACGCGGGTTCCGCTTCTTTGCCAAGATTACCCAGCCCGATGGCGGCCCAGTAGCGGACGATGGCGTCTTTATCTTGAAGTGCATTCATCAAGGCCGGAAGTGCTTTCGCGCCCTGTTCGCCCAGGCGGGCGGTGGCCACAATGCGCCCGGTCAGGCCGGCGCCATCCTTCTGCCGCAGAATGTCGTAGCGGTTGCCGAGGGATTGCTCTCGCACAACCAGTTCCGGTTCGGGGATCAGCCCGGTGTCGCGGGTTCTGGCGGTCCATTCCAGATGTGCTTCGCGCAGCTTTGCCAGCGCTTGTTGATGCGCCGGTTCTGTTGAGTTGATCAAGTTGTTCAGTTCATGCGGATCGGCCTGGGTGTCGTAGAACTCTTCCAGCGGTTTGGACTCTGCCAGGAAGAGATTCACGGCGGGCGGAATGTTGTCGGTCTTGGCGATCCGCCGGATTTCTTTCATCGTGGCGCCTTTTTCTGGCGTGTTCATGTACTGGTAGTACGCCTTCCACGGCTCGTAGTTGCGGATGTATTTGTACCGCTTGTCGCGGGCCATACGGATGATGTCGTAGCGTTCATCCATGCGGTCGCGATGGCCGAAAATAAACTGCCTTGGCGGCGAAAGCTCTTTGCCCATAAACGCCCGCCCCTGTATGTACGCGGGCGGATTGATGCCAGCGAGTTTCAGAACCGTGGGGGCGAAGTCCAGCGAACTGACAAGCTCATCGCTGACCACGCCAACGCCGGATTTGGCGGCTGGTTCCAGCAGGTTGCGGAACTTCTCCGGCGTGCGAATGATCAGCGGAATCCGCGTCCCGGAATCGTAGAGCCAGCGTTTAGCGCGAGGCAGTCCCACGCCATGATCCGACCAGAAGAAGACGATGGTGTTGTCCGCCTCGCCAGCTTCTTCCAGTTCCTTCAGAAGTGCGGCGACCTGCATATCCATCGCGGAGATTGTGTTGTAATACCGCGCCCAGTCTTTGCGGACGACTGGCGTATCCGGGTAGTACGGGGGCAGCGTCAACTTGGCGCCGTCCACTTTGCGGCTGGCGGGTAGTTTTGCCGTCGCAGAGTTGTAGGCGCCGTCCCCTGCGATGCGGCTTTCGTGGGTGGTGGTGAAGTTAAAGACCGCGAAAAACGGCTGCCCGGGTTTACGGTTCTTCCAATGGGCTTTGCGGCTCGATTCGTCCCAGGTGCCGCGGTCGTGTTTGAAGTTGTAGTCGGTCTTGGAGTTGTTGGTGCAGTAATAGCCCGCATCGCGGAGATACGCGGGGAAGCAACGCATCTGCTCTGGCAACTTGGCGCGGCAACGCATGTGCTGCGTTCCGATAGAAACGGGATAAACTCCGGTGATCATCCCCGACCGGTTAACCGCACAGACGCCCGCGATCGTAAAAGCCTGCGTGTAACGGACACCTTCGCGCGCCAGTTTGTCCAGCGCCGGAGTCTGGGCCTGCGGGTGACCATAGCAGTTCAGATGATCACTGATATCTTCCGTGGAAAGCCACAGGATGTTTGGCCGCGTCTCAGCCGCTTCAACCGCGGAAAAACCAGCAAACACTGCCAGAATGGCCGGGAGCCAGCAGAGAATCATTAAACGGTGTCGCATGGAATTGTTTCTTCCTGAACTGGTGCGGAGCGGATTCGACTTCCTCGGATTGCGCGAACCAGATGGGCGATTGGTGAGTAGTGATACAGAAAGGGTCTGCAAGTAGCCCGTGGACCTTCTGCTACAAACTGCCTCGCCATTGTAATCCGTCGCCGCGTAAATTTTGCTTTACTTGCGGGAATATACATGAAAACATGTGGCTGGCACTGCTTCAGCACCATACATTATATTGCGAGAAAGATTCTGTTGTCGCGAACCTTTTTTGTTGCAGCATCGTCTGGGCGGAAGATAAGGCAACACCCAATACTTGGTTTGCAGTGAAGTGAGGAAGTTTGAAAATGCTTAATTCCCGCACGAATCTTATCTGGGCAAGTTGCGTCCTGTTGCTCGCTTGCACGGGATGCTACGTACAGAATCCTTCGCTGAGCGCCGTTTCGCGACTGGACGGGTTAGATCCGTCCACCGGCAGCGTTGCTACGGACGATTATCTTTATAGCGGTTGTGCAGCTTCGGGCGACGAATTCGCAGACTTGCTGGCAATGGAAGACGGACCCGAAGGCAAGTCTGTGCTGGCCAGCCAGCCACCACCACCCGTTGAAGAACCCAAAGCAGCAGAAGGCGCCAGTGAGCCCGTGGAAGACGGCGCCGCTCCGCCACCCATCGATACCAGTGCTCCGCCCGTTCCTGAACCGGAGCCGCCTGCCGCAAAATCGAAACCTGGCGACGACGGTGTTGCCGTCGCTCCCCGGCACTATGCTGCCCCAGAGAGCGACACGCCGGCTGTGAGCGTGAAGGTTGGTTCCGATGTAAACATCCGCATCAACGACGTCGCCACACCAGCGGGTCTGAACGATCTGCTCGCGGCAGTGCTGCCTCCAAGTGCGGGCACGACGGTGCGGATTCAGGACGGTCTGGTTGAAGTAAAGGTCGGCCAACCCGTAGAGGCAGAGTCTTCGGAAGCGGAAGAAAAGTCCAAACCCGCCGCCGCGAAGCCTGCCGCCACAGCCGACAAACCCATCGTTAATACGGCGGAGTCCTGGCCGTTGTTCCGTGGCAACGCTATGTCGACGGGCGTTGCCAAGAGTGAACTGCCGGCAAAACCGTCTTTGCTCTGGACCTTCAAGGTTGATGAAGGTGCGTTCGACGGAGCGGCAGCCATTGTCAAAGACGTCGTTTATGTCGCCGACCTGGATGGTGTTGTTTACGCATTGGGGCTGAAAGACGGCGCCGAGAAGTGGCGTTACAAGACAGAACCGCAAAGCGGATTCGTGGCGGCGCCCGCGGTGTATGACGACAAGGTTTACGTCGGCGATATCGACGGCAACTTCTACTGCCTGGATGCCGGCACGGGCAAACCTGAGTGGGCCTTTCAGACGGAAGCAGAAATTGATTCCAGCGCCAACTTCTACCAGGGCAATGTCCTGGTCGGATCGCAGGACGCGACGCTGTATGCGTTGGATGCCAAGAGCGGAAACCTGGCCTGGAAGTACATGATCGACGATCAGATCCGCTGCAGCCCCACGGTGGTCGAGGGCCGCGCGTTCGTGGCTGGTTGCGACGCCAAACTTCACATCATTGATTTGAAAAACGGCAAGTCCTTGGACGAAGTCGAGATCGACGGCCCCACCGGCGCCACTCCAGCTGTATCTGGCGACAACGTCTTTTTCGGTTCAGAAGGCGGCATCGTGCACAGCATCGACTGGCGCAAAGCCCGCTCAAACTGGCAGTACCGCGACCCACGCAGCCGGCTCGCTTTCCGCAGTTCGCCCGCAACAGATGGTAAACAGGTGGTGCTAGGCGGCCGTAGTAAAAAGGTTTATTCGCTGGATGCGAAGACCGGCAAAGAACTCTGGAAGTTTTCCGCCAAGCAGCGCGTGGATTCTTCCCCCGTCATTTCAGGCAAACACGTTTACTTCGGTTCAGCCGACGGGCGTGTCTACGGCGTGACGCTGGCCGAAGGCAAGAAGGTCTGGGAGTTTGAAGCTGGCGGTCGTGGATTCACTGCCTCACCCGCTATCGCCGATGGCCGCATGGTGATTGCCAGCGACGACGGCGTTGTCTATTGCTTTGGCGCCAAGAAGTAGCGACCAGAGTCTGCCGCGTTCGACAACCGGCCTGCAGGTTCTTAACATCATAGGGCACGTTTAATTGCCCTTTGTTGAGTGACCTGCTGGCGGATCTTTTATGCGCGTGAATGATTGTCTAGGAATTGCGTTCCTGCTCGTTGTCTGTCTCTTTTGCTCTGCTGAATCTGCAGTCGCTCAGGAAGATGACGACTTTCCGCCGCAGGGAATGATTGCAGAGTATGCAAGCGGCGACACGAAGGCCGTTCGCATCGATGCGGGCGGCGGATTCCGCTGGAACGCCACGGCGCCGGATCTGCGGCTGCCGCCTGGGAATTTCTCAGCCCAGTGGAAGGGGCAGCTATCTGTGTTCGACGATGGCGCGTACAAGTTGTATGCGCATGTCGAGGGCGGTGAGTTGAAAGTCTGGCTCGATGGCAAGCAGGTGCTGTCGGCGAAGGCAGCTGCTTCGCAGTGGGTGGCCAGTGAGCCGCAGCGGTTGCGTTTCAACGACTATCCGTTGCAGGTGACTTTTGAAAAAACACGCGAGGCTGCACGTCTGACGCTCTTCTGGTCAGGGCCAGGTTTTCCCATCGAGCCGCTGCCCGCCAGCTACCTGACCCATGCCGCAGAAGTTGCACCTTCAAACAGCTTTGAACGCGGCCGGCAGCTTTCACGCGGCCTGCGCTGCGCCGCGTGCCACGAGTCCGCGGTCGAACCAGCGCCGGTTGCCGCCCCTTCTCTCGCGTACTCGAAAGGCAATCTGCACACCGCGTGGCTCGTCGATTGGTTAACGGGAAAGTCGCGGCACGGGGCAGAGAGTTTACGCCGGATGCCAGGCTTTCAACTTTCTCAAGCAGACGCGACTGCGATTGCGGCAGTGCTGCAAACAGAACCTTCGCAAAAGTCAAAGCGGCGTGCGGAGCAGTTGGGCGATGCCAAGCAGGGCAGCCAGTTATTTCACACCATCGGTTGCGTGGCGTGCCATGATTCTGCCAGGACCGCAGAAGCCGGTCTGTGGGCTGGGAATGATCTGTCGCAGATCCGCGGGAAACGTCCTGCGGGTTTCATTGAAAAGTGGCTTGAAGATCCGGCATCGCTCAACCCGCAGCATCGCATGCCGGTTTTCGACCTATCGGCTTCGCAACGCAAAGATCTCGCCGCGTTTCTTACCTCGAAGGGGGCAGAACCACCTGCGGCGATTCGACAAAAACGCGATGCCAAAACGCTTCAGCATGGGCGGGAACTCATCGTTGCCAACGGCTGCTTGAATTGTCATCAGGCGCCGCCGGGGTTTGAAGACATCGTGAAAAATGTAGCGAAGCCAAGCCGTCCTGGCAGGCAAAGCAACTGGCAGTCTTCCTGCGTCCATAAGCCGCAACAAAAACGGCCTGGTTACGATCTGAAGGCAGAGGACGCGGCCGCCCTGAAGTCTTACTACTCGCAACTGCCGGAGGTTACCGGCGCCGTACAGAAGCCCTTGAACCGGCCTACGCCGACAGGTGCACAACTGCTTGTAGAGATGAATTGTGTGGCGTGTCATCAGCGTGGGGAATTTGCCGGTCTGTCGCAGCGGCTGCCTGATCTGGCGGTTGCGCATCCGGAACTTGCTTCGTTGTTGCCGGCTATGAAGCCGCCATCGCTTAACAGCGTTGGAGACAAATTGAAGGACGATGCTCTGGTCAAAGCTATCCGCCGACAGGGGCAGCCGCGGCGGCCGTGGCTGGGTGTCAGGATGCCTCGTTTCCGCATGAGTGACAAAGACCTGTCAGCCATCACGTCGCACCTGATTGCAGAAGATCGCGTGCCGCTTTCGCCCGTGCAGCCTGCCGCCGTTTTTGCAGAACCCGTTGTACAGAAGTCAGGCGCGCGGCTGCTGACGGCTGCGGGATTCGGTTGTGTAAGCTGCCATGCGATTGGAAAATCCAAGCCATCTGATGACGTGATCGCGGGCCGCGGTCCCGCGCTGGCAGGGCTGGATGGCCGCGTGCGGAAGATCTGGTTCGACCGCTGGGTGCGGAACCCGGCGCGGATTACCCCGCGGATGGAAATGCCTTCGATCCAGTCGCCGGTGCATGGCGTGCTGGATGGACGCCTGCAGACGCAGCTTGATGCACTTTGGACCGCACTCAATAGCAAGAATCTGAAGCTACCCAAATTGGGCGCCGTCCGCGTGGTCTCGCGTAGCAACGATCCTGCGGCCACCCTGCGGCAGCGACGTGCTGCCGTGCTGACCGATGTGCTGCATCACAACGACCGCATCTACATTAAGCCCTTTATTGTGGGGATGAACAATCAGCACAATGTGATGCTGGATCTTGAAAGTGCAAGTCTAAGCGGCTGGTGGCGGGGCGATGTCGCAAGGCAACTTACCGAAGGCAAGACCTGGTTCTGGGAACCGGCTGGTGATTCCGCCTTACCTGCCGGGAAGCCGCGCGCTGAATGGCAGTTGAAAACTTCGGCGGGGTATGTAGATCCGATTGCCAGCGGTCAGTTCAAAACCGCGTTTGATTTGTATGAACACACGCCCGGTAATGGTGTGGCCGTCCAGCACCGTTTGCTGTTCCCCGGTGAAAATCAGCAGCGGGTCCAGGTAACGCAAACGCTGTCGCCCCAAAGCAACGACACTACCGACGGGTTCAGCCGCGAGTTAAAACTGTCGGGGTTAAAACCATCGCAGCAGGTGCGGCTTCTGCCATTCGGATCACTCGTTCCAGAGTCGCCACAGCTTACTGCCGGTGACCGCGTGTTGACGGTTGGTCGTGGCGGAGTTGTTCGTTTGAGGTTGGAAACCGGCGGCTTGAAATTTCTATTGAGCGGCACGGATGTCTATGTCCATGGTCAGGCAGACGCCGCGGGACAGCTTACCGTTCAGTTGCAGTACGAATGGAAACGGCGGAGGTCCGAATTGCAATTGCCGCTGGCAACCTCTACCCCGCAACCACCGCCTCAACCGATGCCGTTGCAGGTGGCGCCGGGCTACAACGTGGTGCGGCTTCCGCTGACGCCGCCCGGCGAATGGATGCCCACCGGACTGGCGTGGAGTGCAAAAGGCGAACTAGCAGTAAGCTCGTTAAAGGGGCGGGTCTGGCTGGCGAAGGATTCAGACGCAGACGGCTTAGAAGATAAGATGCTGCCCTTCAGCGACGAACTTGCGGCGCCGTATGGTTTAGCTTTCCCGCAGAAGACGAAGGCTGGCCGCGCGGTGGACGTCATCAATAAGTACGCGTTGCTTCGCTTTGTGGATGCCGACGAAGATGGCCTGGCGGATAAGGTCTATAACCTTGCATCTGGCTGGGGCCACACGGCGGACTATCACGACTGGATGGTCGGCCTGCCCAGCGATGGCAAGGGTGGATATCTGGTGGCCGCCGCCTGTCAGCAGGACACGCGCTCAATCGCTGCGGCGCGGTTACGCGGTGAAGTGTTACGCCTTACGCCAAGTCAGGCAGATGGCGGCGATCCGGCGCCGAGGTATACGGTGCAGACGATTAGCAAGGGGCACCGGTTTCCGATGGGGATCGCGCGGAACCAGACGGGCGCCGTTTTCGTCACGGATAACCAGGGGAACTACAATCCGTTCAACGAACTGAACCACGTGATTCAAGGCGCCAGATACGGCTTTATCAACAAAGTGGACCGCGCGAAGTTTGCCGGCAATACACCTCCGTTCCGCGCACCGGCGATCAACATCCCGCATCCGTGGACACGAAGCGTGAATGGCATCTGCTTCTTAGAGACACCGCCGGCGCTCAAGGCCAAGCGTGGTGAAATTTTCGGTCCGTTTGAAGGACATCTGATTGGCTGCGAATACGACACGCGCCGTCTGATCCGCATGAGCGTCCGCAAGGTTGGCGACACGTATCAGGGCGCCGCCTATCCGTTCAGCCTGGATCAACCCACTGCCGGACCATCGCTGCTGGGACCGCTGGTGGCGGCAGTCTCGCCCGATGGCGCATTGTATGTTGGCGGTATCCGCGATAGCGGATGGGGCGGCGGCAACAATATTGGCGAGATCGTCAAACTAACGCCCGCAGCATCTCCGGCGCCCGGCATCGCCGAAGTTCGGGCTGACAAAAACGGCTTACGGATTGAGTTCACCCAGAAAGTCACCGGCGAATGGATCAAGCAGGCCGGGACGTACGCCGTTACGTCTTACCGCCGGGACTCGACGCCTGCCTATGGCGGAAGCGACAAGGACCGTAAGCCTGTGAGTATCGCCCGGATTAAAAGTCTGGCTGAGAAACCGGGCGTTCTGCTTGAATTGCCAGAGATGAAGCCGGGGTATGTCTATGAAATAAAGATGCGTGTTCCAGCACAGCAGGGGCAGTTCTTCCCTGCTTCAGCCTACTTTACGTTTCATCTTTCTCCGGGCTCTTAGCGAAAGCACTGACGGGAAAAACGGGGCTTTCATCGCGGCCACTGTCCGGCGATACACCCAACGCGGATGCAACGCTTTGGGTGTTAGAAAGGTCGCCAAGGAGAAATACAATCGGTGAAGACTCTTTAACCAGCAGGGGGGTGGCAATAACCCGGTGCCTCTCTGCCCGGTCTGGCTCTGCGAGGATGTCAATGATGGTCAATTCACTATTGCCAACAGAATCGCAAAGCCTCCTCGCATTGCGTATAGCAACGCGCGACACCCCCGTTTGTCCCGTGACGTAGAGCGAGAAGGAATGGGAGGGCATCAAATTTTTCACTCATGGCGTTGCTAACGTTGCTTTCCCCGCCCTCATCGGGAATCACCTGATATTCTAGCAGTATGGCGATTTGCCGCAACGTTAGATTTCACGGGAATTTACGTATTTTCTCTGAGTTCGGCAGATGGCTTAAACCGGCATACCGGGCAGCCATTGCCCAAGCGTGCACTTCTGAGGCACTATTTGCTTGCAGTCTGACTGTCAATGCGAGTACAATTCATGTTGGTCCAATTCATGGACACTCTGCGCGCAAAGTTTGGAACAGACTGCATTTGAGGCATTCACATGGCGGTACAGACGGCCGGTTCTTTTGTCGAAATACTCGAAAAAAGCCAGTTACTTGAGCCTGGTCAGATAAAGGAAGCTTGCGAAGCTGCCACCAACCCGGAAGATCCGGCTTCCATTGCCCGCTATCTGCTCCGCAAAGAGTGGGTCACCAAGTGGCAGGCCGCGCTTCTGTTGAAGGGCCGTCACCGCTATAAGATCGGTAAATATACGATCGTTGACCAGATTGGCGCCGGCACGGATCTGGGACAGGTCTACGTGGCAGAGCACGAGCAGATGGGCCGCCGGGCCGTGGTGAAAGTGCTATCGCAGAATCATCTGAAGAACGAGGAACTGGTTTCCCGTTTCCTGGAGGAAGCACGGAAAGTCGCCGCGCTGGATCATCGTAACCTTGCACACGTATTTGACATTGGTGAAGACGGTGACCGCTATTTTGTGGTGATGGAGCATGTGAAGGGGCACGACCTGGCGAAGCTCGTTGAAAGCAATGGACCGTTTCCCGCCGCCAAGGCTGCCAGTTGCGCGACGCAGGCCCTGCGCGGTTTAGCCCACGCCCACGAGCACGGCATCGTCAATGGTGCGATCGAGCCCAAGAATCTGCTGCTGGACGATAACGGCGACTTGAAGGTGCTTGATACCGGTGAAGCGCGTCTGGCGGATGCGCTGAAGCAGACGCTTAATAAAAAGTTTGCCGCCCCGGAACAGGTTGCCGGTGAAGAGCCGACTGCAGCCTCGGATGTATTTGCTGTTGGCCGCGTGCTGACATTTATCATCGGCGGCCCCGATAAGCTGACGGGCGACCTGCGCAAGATTGTCGCCCGCATGACCGCAGAGAAGCCTGCCGACCGGTTCGATGACGCCGGCAAGGTTGCTGACCTGCTCGATAAATGGTCGGCGGTTCAGGCGGATGCGGCGGCGACTGCAGAGGCGAAACCACCAGCCGCCAAACCGCCTGCTGCAAAGGCGCCGCCGGCGAAGGCAAATGGCGCGAAGCCTGCGAAAACACCCGCTGCAAAATCGCCAGAGCCGAAACAGCGGTCAAAAGATACCGACGCTGGCGTTGCTAATCTCGCCGAGACGACTGAATTCGCCGTAGATAAGAAAAAACGGAAGAAGCCAGTATTCCGTACGGACGATGATGCACCAGACGCGAAGGCTCCCGCTGCAAAGCAGCCCGCTGCCAAAGCGGCCCCTGCTAAAGCAAAACCGGCTCCCAAGAAGAAAAAGAAGGCAGCGCAGGCTGCTGCCGCTGGCGCCGCACTTGTGGCGGATGATCCGTTCGCCGTGAGCGATTCAAACGCCGCAGGATTACCTGTGGACGATGATCCGCTGGGCGATCCGCTTGCGATGGATCCCGCCATGGTGGAGCCACAGGAAGCACTCGAAACGCTGCCGGTGCCTGAAGAAGAACCAGTTGCTGAGCCGGCAAAATCCAAGGGCGTGCCCGTGGCCTTGCTGGCCGCGATCGGTGGCGGCGTGGCGTTGCTTCTGTTGCTGCTTGTGTCCGCGGTCGCCGCTGGCGTCTATATGATGTCGTCCTCAACGACGGAAGTCGCCGTAAACGCCGACGCCGGACCGAAGCCGCCCGTTGCACCCGCGGATGCAGACGCCGGCGAGGGCGACGAGGATGCGGCGGAAGACGGTGAAGTAACCAACGTCTTCGGTACACCTGGTGGTAATCCGCCGCCGCCCGTTGATGGCGCGGAAGACGGCGCAGCACAGGAAGATGGCGGCGAAGAGCCCGCAGCACCTCAGCCGCCTGAAGGTACTAAGCCTGGCGGCAACGATCCAAAAACAGACAAGCCAGCACCTGACAAACCGGAACCAGCTAAGCCGGAACCCGAGAAGTCGGATCCGCCGAAAACGAATGACAAAAAGCCGGATCCCAAGAAGCCTGATCCAAAGAAACCTGACCCGAAAAAGCCAGAGCCCAAGAAGCCAGAGCCTAAGCCGGTCAATCCCTTTGTCGGTCTGAAAGGGGAAGTCGAACTCAAAGAGACATCGGACACTTCGCCGCTAATTCTCGGCAAGGTTACGCTCAACCCGCGTGAGCGGCCGCTCGTTGATCTTGAGGGTGGTGAAAACGCCAATCCTGGTACGCAGAAATTCAAGCTCGAAGAAGTGCTCGGAACGTCAGAACGACGTTACGAAATCTTCATGCTCAATTCCCGCGTCCTCGAAGGCGAAGCGAAGATTGCGGAAATGTTTATCAACGACCAGCAGCAAGTCGTGCTGCAATGGACCACCGATGCAGCCGCCGACCCGGTGACGGCCTACCTACGCAACTGCAGCGTGAGTTTCACCAGTGGTCGCGGCGGACATGTTATATCGTTACGCAAGCAGGCGGTCACCCAGCCTCTGGTGGTAGATCTTGAGGCGAAGGCCTCGCCCAAGGCGACCGTCAATATTCCCAACCCTCCCGACAAGTCCGCGTTGTACGTTGAATTTGAATTGCAGGGCAAAGACCTGCCTCCTTCGCAGTTTGTGGGTAAGGGTAACAAGGTGGGTGTGGCGCCCGAGATTGAAGCAAATGGCGGATTGCTTTACATCGCTTTCGGCAACCCGAACCTGCTGACCCTGCGTGTTGATTCGCGGATGAGCGGCGACAAGGTGAACATTACGCTGACGCCAAGTCTGGGTTCTGCACTGAACCCGTCTGGTAAACCGCAGCGTGTGAACTTGAAAGATGTGAACGCCATGTTGGCGCAAGGCCGGGCTGCCTACGGCACGTTGACTGCACAGGAAAAAGCCGCCAACGAATTCGTGAAAAAGCACCAGAACAACAAAGCTCCACAGGCCCAGAAACAGGTCAACGCCGCCAAGCAGGCCGCTAATGTGGCACGCGGAAATCTGGTCGCCATCGAAGCTCAGAATAAAAATCTCCAAGAGCTGATAGAACTGGTGAAAAAACTTGACAAAAAGAAGGTTGCCTTCCGGGTCTTCCTGGATGCCGATGGCGCCAAGAACTACATGTCGAAAGATCAATAACCAGGTCGAATAAATCGCAACGAACCTGACGCCTTGCTGCTGACTTCAGCGCAAGGCGTTTTTTGTTGGCGTTGTCGAAAATATTGCGTTGTATTTCAAATGCCGTTGGCTGCCTGTTACGATGGCCGGTTGTGCTGTGGGGCGAAAGTTGCGCCCTCGCTAATCAGCCGTATGCTGGCCATAAGGAATAAAGATGAAATACACCGCGATCCTGATTTCTTTGTTGTACTCTCTTCTCATCTACGCAGCCGCTGGACGGACGGTCGCGGAAGAATTGCGTGTGACAGAGGCTGGGCAGAAGCTGCAGACGGTTCACGAAGAATTTGGGCTGGTGGACGGACCCGCTTGGGACGGCGTCGGCAGTCTATTCGCCCCGGATGTAAAGGGCGGCAAGCTTTATCGCTACATGCCCCGTAGCGGCAAGATGCAGGTCGTGCTGCCTGATGCAGGACGTATTTCCGCCACGTACTTCAGCCGCGGTCGCTTGTATCTGTCAGATAATCCCGGCGGCCAGATTCTGCAACTGGACGGCAAAGCCAGAAAGGTGATCGCACGGTTTAATCCGCAAGCCAAACCGTCGGAGCGGCCTAACGATCTGGTCGTTGACAATCGTGGCGGCGTTTATGTCACGCTGACCGGGCCGAAGAAAGTTGTTTACATTCAGCCGGACGGGAAGGTGCGGGAAGTTGTCACCGGGCTGGAATCGCCCAATGGCATCATTCTTTCGCCCAGTCAGAAAACGCTTTACGTTTCTTCTTATGTGCCCAAAAAGGTTTGGGCTTACGATGTGAAGGAAGATGGTTCGGTTGCCAACGCCCGCGAATTCGCCGCTATGGATGATGGCGATGCGAAGGGCGCCGACGGAATGACAATCGACCGGGCCGGCAACGTCTATTGCGCCGGCGCCACGGATATCTGGATCTGGAATCCGGCTGGCAAACTGATTGAAAAGATCACCTGCCCCACGCGTCCGATTAACTGCGCGTTTGGCGATAATGACATTCGTACTTTGTACATCACGGCTTTTGGCGGGCTGTATAGCCAGAGGATGCGGATCGCCGGTTGCCTCCCGCAACTTTCGCCGGAAATTGATTACCCTGCGGGCGTCGCCAAGCGTCCTTCAACCGTCCTTCCCCCAGGCGTGAAAGCCAACCTGGATGTGGTCTACGCCCAGGACGGCGATCGCGAGTTGCTGGCTGACATCTTCCTGCCACCTTCCAAAGCTGAGAATACTAAGGGCGCCCCCGCGGTTGTCATCGTGCATGGCGGCGGCTGGCTGAAGGGTGATAAACAGAAGTTCCGCGCATTGGCGCTGGCGCTTGCGGCGCGCGGTTATGTGACGGCAGCCGTTGAATATCGTCTCGGCGGGGAAGCGCATTTCCCGGCTGCCATTCACGATTGCAACGCCGCGGTCCGCTTCCTGCGCCGCAATGCCGCGAAGTACGGAATCGACGCGGACCGCATCGGCGCCGTGGGTGGTTCGGCCGGCGGGCATTTAGTCGGCCTCATGGCGGCAGGCAGTCACGTTGAAGCGTTGCAGGGCGATACTTCAAAAGGCGGTTCGGCAACGATTCAGGCAGCCATCGTGATGGCGGGGCCGATGCAACTTTCAACGGGCGATGTGGCCGAGCGTTCGCGGAAGAACCCCGCCCGTTCCAACACATACCACTGGCTCGGCAAGACGCTTGACGATGCCCTGGAACTGTACCGGCTGGCGTCGCCTTATCAACATCTTACAAAAGAGACGCCGCCTCTTTTGTTCATGGTGGGTGACAAAGACCGGCCAGAACGCAATCAGCCAACGCGCGACAAGCTGAAGTCGCTTGGCGTGGCGACAGGCGTGAAGATCTATAAAGACGGCGCCCACGGTTGCTGGAACACCAATCCTTATTTCGGCGAGATGGTGGCCGATATGGATGCGTTCTTTCAACAACATCTGAAATAGCCGCCTTGCACGTCGCCAGTGCAAGGGGCCGTTAACTTCTTACTCGCGGTGTGGTTCTGCATGCCGCTGGTGAAGATGAAATTCGCGCGCCCGTCATACCATCGCTACGGTAGATGGGCTAAAAACGGAACAGACGCGCGCGGCGTTCTCATTTGATTTAAGCGCTAATCTGGAAATGGTCCGCATGAAGGTAGCTGTTGTTAAAGAGACTTTCCCTGGCGAGCAGCGGGTGGCGTTGGCCCCTGCCAATGTGCAGCAGCTTGGGAAAAAAGGGTTCGATGTCATCGTAGAAAGCGGGGCCGGCAGCATCGCCGGATTTCCCGATAGCGACTACACCGCCAAAGGCGCCACCATCGCCACAAGCCGCGAAGAACTTTTTGCAGCAGACGCCGTGCTGTGCGTCCGGGCGCCGGCGGAAGGAGAGCCGGGCGAGGCTGACCGGGCGTTGTTACGGGAGGGGCTGATTGTCATCGGCATGTGCGATCCGCTAGGAGCGGCGGAAGGCACGCGGCAGATCGCGGAAAGGGGCGCCTCTTTATTCTCGATGGAGCTGATCCCGCGCATTACCCGTGCGCAGAGTATGGATGTGCTTTCGTCCATGGCCACCGTCGCCGGCTACCGGGCGGTGCTGCTTGGCGCTGTGGAGCTTAACAAGATGTTCCCGATGCTTATGACCGCTGCCGGAACAATCACCGCTGCAAGGGTGTTTGTCATTGGCGCCGGCGTGGCAGGTCTGCAGGCCATTGCCACAGCCAAGCGGCTGGGCGGTGTGGTGCAGGCTTACGATGTGCGGCCCGCCGTGCGGGAGCAGGTCGAAAGCCTGGGAGCACGGTTCGTGGAACTGGAGTTAAGCACCGGAGATTCCGAAGATAAAGGCGGTTACGCCAAAGCCATGGATGAAGAGTTCTATACGAAACAGCGTGCGTTGATGGCGGAGATTGTCGCCGAATGCGATCTCGTCATTACTACCGCGGCCATCCCCGGCAAAAAATCGCCGCTGTTGATTACTGCCGCCGCGGTCGAAGGCATGCCGCCAGGTAGCGTGATTGTGGACCTCGCGGCGGAACGCGGTGGCAACTGCGAACCGAGCGAACCAGATCAGCGCGTGGTACATCACGGTGTGACCATTCTGGGGCCGACCAATCTGCCCGCAGAGATTCCTTATCACGCCAGCCAGATGTATGGCAACAACATGACAAAATTCCTGCTCAACCTGGCGCCGGAAGGCGAGGTCAAGCTGAATTTTGATGACGAAATTATCCACGACACGCTGGTGTCGTACGAAGGTGAAGTCGTCAATAACCGGGTCCGCGACATCCTGGGATTAGAGCCGCTGGAAACGCTGGAGCAGGACGACGCTGATGACGACGAAACCGGCGCCACCGCCACCGGTGACCCTTCAAGTGGCAACGCTGCAGGTGATCCGCAGGATGACCTGGGCCCCATCAAGGTAGATCTCTACGCCGATGAAGAAACTGGCGAAGATGCGGAGGCGGAAGGCGATGCTGACAACGCAGATGATAATCGCGAAGAGGAGAGCAAATCGTGAAGTTCAACCATAACTGGTTATTGCTTCCACTGATGGTTCTGATCCCCGCCTGGTGGTGCATGAGTCTTGCCACCGCGGACGACGGCGCCGGCAAACCGGCAACGACCGTCGCGAGCAAACCGGCTGAGGGGAAAGAACCTGCGACGGATGACGAAAGCAAGCAACCGGCGGAACTAAGCGAAGCAGCCAAAGCCGCTTTACGCCAACAGGGACTGCTGGCGGGCGTTACGATTTTTGTGCTCGCGATTTTCGTCGGGTTTGAAATCATCACCAAGGTGCCGCCGACGCTGCATACGCCGTTGATGTCGGGTTCAAACGCGATCAGCGGCATTACACTGGTCGGCGCGGTGATTGTTGCTGGCAGCGGTTATTCCTTTGGGCCGCTGGTCGCCGCACTGGCGGTCGCGATGGCAACGGTGAATGTGGTCGGCGGGTTCCTCGTTACGCACCGCATGTTGTCCAAGTTCAGCCGGTAACGGCCTGCCTGCTTCTTCTTCCCGACCATTGCAGGTTGTAAGCCAACCTGTTGGATTTTAACCGTTAGTGACAGGGTCTGACACTGTGGACTATCTGGCGACTTTACAGAACATTGCATATATCGCATCGGCGGTGCTCTTCATTTTCGGCCTGAAGATGATGGCGCGGCCTAAGACCGCCGTGACGGGCAACCTGCTAAGCGCGGCAGGTATGGCCGTGGCGGTGGGTGCGGCGTTGCTTTACCTGGACAACTACTACTACATCATCGTGGGCGTGCTCATCGGCGGCGCCATCGGTGCGGCGCTGGCCACCTATATCGAGATCACTTCGATGCCGGAACTGGTGGCCGCGTTTAATGGCCTGGGAGGCGCGGCGTCGGTGCTGGTCGCAGGCGCGTATCTGCCGCAGGAGGCCGTGGATGTTCTTCTGGCAACCGGTGTATCCGGCGTGATTGGCGCCGTTACGTTCTGGGGCAGTATTGTGGCATGGGGCAAACTGAAGGGTGTGGCGTTCTTCAATCAACCCATACCGTTGCCCGGCTTGAAGGTGATTACAGGTGTGCTGGGCGTGGTGGTGCTTGCCATGACCTTGCTGATGATGGTCTGGGGCGCCGGCTATACGGGTGTGGCGCTGTTCGTGCTGATCGTCATTCTGGCATCTGCGCTGGGCGTGCTGCTGGTGATGCCCATCGGCGGGGCCGACATGCCCGTCGTGATTGCGTTGCTGAATTCGTATTCGGGTCTAGCGGCGGCGGCGACTGGTTTTGTGATCAACAACAACGCGCTGATCATTTCAGGTTCGCTTGTCGGCGCGTCGGGTATCATTCTTTCGAACCTGATGTGCAAAGCCATGAACCGCTCGCTGTTGAACGTGCTGTTCGGGGGCATCGATAGCAGCAGTGTGGCGGGTGACGCCGATGAGATTTACCAGAACGTACGCAGCACATCGGCTGACGACGTGGCGATGATGCTTGAAACCGCGCAACGCGTTGTGATCGTGCCGGGTTACGGCATGGCGGTCGCACAGGCGCAGCACGCGGTGCGCGATATGGCGAAACTGCTTGAGGCGAACGGAACCACCGTGGAATATGCGATCCATCCCGTTGCGGGCCGCATGCCAGGGCATATGAACGTGCTGCTGGCCGAGGTGGATGTTCCGTACGAAAAAATGATTGAAATGGACACCATCAATCAGACCATGGAAACAGTCGACGTGGGCATCGTGATCGGCGCCAACGATGTTGTAAATCCCGAAGCACGCACCAATCCAGAAAGCCCAATCGCCGGGATGCCCGTCATCAATATCGATCAGGCCAGGACCGTCATCGTGATTAAACGTAGCCTCAGCCCCGGCTTTGCAGGCATTCCTAATCCGCTCTTCGCAGCGGACAACTCGTTGATGCTGTTTGGCGATGCTCAGAAGGCAGTGCTGGATATCGTCTCTGCGATCAAAGAGGGCTGAAGGAGCGAGCAGGATGAATAAGAATTGGTTTGCCCTTTCCGCCCTCTTGATGTGCGTTGCGTTGTTGGCGGGATGCTCTCCGCCGCCCCCGGTTTCATTGCCTGAAACCGGCACGTTGCAAGTGATGCCTGCGGGGCAGGT
Source organism: Pirellulaceae bacterium (assembly GCA_965233625.1). Classification (GTDB taxonomy): domain Bacteria; phylum Planctomycetota; class Planctomycetia; order Pirellulales; family Pirellulaceae. The sequence continues at coordinate 1,834,170 of OZ247499.1, read as the reverse complement.
TCATCAGTTAACGGCGGAAGTCCCTAATGTCGGTGATGTTGTTTATTCACTGAGCATCAGTGAGACGTATGACCCAAGCGTTCCCGCACCGCTGCTGCTATTGCTGCACTATGGATACGAGGGCGCCCGGCCCGATGCCAGTACAGGCAGCGATATGATCGGCGCTTTCAGCCAGGCGGTAGGCGACTTCGGCGGCGTGACCATTGCGCCCGTGGTTACCGGCGGCGACTGGACAACCGCCAGTAACGAAATCGCGGCGGTGTGGCTGGTGAAGAGCGCGATGGAGACATACAACATCGATCCGTCCAGAGTCGTCATTGCCGGTTACAGCATGGGCGGCGCCGGGACGTGGTTCATTGGTTCACGTCATCAAGATCTGTTCACGGCCGCTGTGCCCATCGCGGCACCGGTGGTGCAGCACGATGAATGGAAACTTCCGGCGCGTGTGATCCACTCTGACAACGATCAGCTTATCTCGCACAGCAGCGCCAAGTCGCATGCCGAGGGCTTGAAAGAAGCCGGCGCCGATGTTGCCTTCGTCACTGCGTCCGGCCTGGACCACTACGATGCGGGAAGTTACTCGCCTTATCTGAATCAGGCGTTACAGGCTGTTACGGCGAAGTAGACTGCCGCGTCAATCGTTTGGTTCGCCTGTTGCCCGCTGCCGGATGTGCTCGCAAAGTTCCAGCATGGTTGCCAGGTCCAGTTGTTCCGCGCGGACATCGGCGCCCAGGTTCATGGCGTTCATGATGTCATCCACCTGCGTTTTGGTCAGCCGGTTCTTGTACGAACTGATGATGCCTTTACGCAGGTATTTGCGGCGGTGCAGGAAAATGTGCCGGACAAAGTAGTGGAAGAAGGGCAGGTCAGGAATCGCGTTGCGACGTTCCGGCTGTAACGTGATTTTGACAATGGCTGAATAGACTTTTGGCTGTGGCCAGAAAACCGAAGGCGGCATAATGCGGACGATCTCTGCGTCGCACTGACTTTGAATCCATAGCGATAGCGAACCGTAGTCGCGGGAATTTGGCTTCGCCACAATGCGGTCTGCCAGTTCACGCTGAATGGTGATCGCCATCTGAACGGGCGGGGTGTCGCCGTGCAGGAGGTTGGAAATCACCGGTGTGGCGACGTTGTAAGGCAGATTCGCCGCCAGCTTAAACTGCCGTCCCGGCGCCGCTGCCAGCTTCTGCTGAATGACGTCGAGCACTTCAGGTGAGAAGTTGTTTTTGTTCCGCAGTGCGTCCTGATGCAGCAGCGTGACGTTATCGAGGCCATGCAGCGTTTCGCTGGCAAGCTGGTGCAGATGGCCATCGATCTCCACGCTGATCACTTCGCCTGCGTTGGCTGCCAGGATTGCGGTCAGCGAACCCGTGCCCGTTCCCACTTCCAGAATCACATCATCGCTGCACGCATCGGCGGACTTGGCCAGAAGCTCTAGCAGGTTCAGGTCAATCAGAAAGTTCTGCCCGTGCCTGGAGTCGGGCTGAAGACCAACTTCGCGGAAGGTCTTCATCAAGTAGGAAACGGTCTGGCGGGGTTGAGGCATTGAAGTTCCAGGTATCGCGGATAGCGTCAGGCAGGCCGGGTGAAGGCAAGCTGTTTTTCGACGTACTTGGCAAGTAGGTCGGTTTCAAGATTTACGGGGTCACCGGGTTGCAGGTGACCTAAAGTTGTCACCGAAAGTGTATGCGGAATCAATGCCACGCTGAACCGTGTCGCTTCGACATCAACCAGCGTTAGACTGACACCGTCGATGGCGATTGAGCCTTTGCTTACCATCTGGCGGCCCAGTGTGTCGGGCATGTTGAACCAGAAGGTGGACCAGTCCTGATCGTCAATGCGCTGATCCAGCGAGCCGGCGCCGTCTATATGTCCGGTAACGTAGTGCCCGCCCAGGCGGTCGCCCGCCTTCAGGCTGCGTTCGAGATTCACGCCCGATCCGGCGACAGCTTTGCCCAGATTGGTGCGGCTGAGTGTTTCTTCGCCCGCTTCAAAACTTAATTTCTGGTCCTCGATGGCGACGACCGTCAAGCAGCAACCGTTCACGGCGATGCTATCGCCAAGCTGTGCATCTTCCGCGACCGTTTCACTTTCAACCGTTAGACGGATCCCAGGGCCGGAAGGCGTTACGCTGTGAACCTTGCCAAGGGCTTCGACCAGACCGGTAAACATGCAGCAAACCAGGGTTTACGAGGAATTACGGAAAGAAAAAACACTCAACCGCAATGGTAGGTTGGCAAGGCCATTCAAGCAACGGGCGTCTGTGCCTTGTGCGCCGTAATCGCGACCATCCCTGCGAGTGTGTGTCTCCCCCGATTGCGTGCTGGTTGACCACTCTTGCAGCCCCCCTTATCCTGTTTTAATGGATATTGCTGGCAGATCCTTCCAGATCTTATCAAACAAGCCTGGTTTATCCGTCTGAACACCTGCTGGGTGATTCAGTGATTAAGCGGGCTTGCCGGATCAGTCGCCGTGTAGCGCTCTACGTACAAGTTTAAGCGACTGTAAATCAGGCGAAACTCTGTGACATCCTCTTGCAGCACAACGGGCGAGATAACAGCTCAGCAAGCAAAAAACGACTGCCGCATAACGCAGTTGAAAACGCGGTTTCAAGCGGTGCGAGCACTATCGCAGCAATTGTGCCAGCCGCTTTGTGCGGAAGACTGTGTCATCCAGTCGATGCCCGATGTCAGCCCCACACGCTGGCATCTTGCCCATACGACCTGGTTCTTCGAGACGTTTCTTTTGCAGACTGCCGATAGCAGTTACCAGCCGCATCATCCCGCCTTTGCCGTGCTGTTTAACTCTTATTACAACACCGTCGGTGAGCAGTTTCCACGGCATCGGCGCGGGTTGATCTCGCGGCCGACGGTGGCGGAAGTCTGGCAGTATCGTGAGAGTGTGGACCAGTGCGTGTTGCATTGGCTCGATGATCTCAAGCCCGGCGACGAAACACCACTGCTCGACGTGCTGGAAACCGGTTTGCATCACGAGCAGCAGCATCAAGAGCTGATGCTGACCGACATTAAACACGTTTTCTCCTGCAACCCTCTGCTGCCTGCTTACATCGCAGCGGACGATACCTTCAACAAGGAAGTGGATGCCGCACCGTTGCAGTTCGCAGACTTTGCCGGCGGCGTGTGCGAAGTGGGGCTGCAGCCTGAAGCCGGCGTGTTTGCGTTTGATAACGAATCACCGCGACACCGGCAGTACGTTGAGCCGTTTCAGCTGGCCCGGCGCCTATCCACGGCGGCGGAGTTCACCGAGTTTATCGAAGATGGCGGCTATCAACGGCCCGAATTGTGGCTGTCTGCGGGCTGGAATCTTGTGAAGCAGCAGGGTTGGCAGGCGCCGTTGTACTGGCGGAAGCAAGACAATCAATGGCGGATCTTCACGCTACGTGGCGACATGCCGGTGCAGCCGCAGGCGCCGGTGTGCAATGTCAGCTACTTTGAAGCGGACGCTTTCGCCCGGTGGTCTGAGGCGCGGCTGCCGACGGAAGCACAGTGGGAAATCGCTGCCGGGCAGAACAGCGTGGAAGATGGTTCGTTTGTGGAGTCCCATCGCTTTCATCCCGCCGGATGCTCCCCGGAAAGCATGAAACCTGATGGCGATTCGTTGCATCAGATGTTTGGCGAAGTCTGGCAGTGGACCGCCAGTCCGTACGAGCCTTATCCCGGATACGCGCCGCCGCCGGGGGCGCTGGGCGAGTATAATGGGAAGTTCATGTGTAATCAGTACGTGTTGCGGGGCGCATCGTGCGCTACATCGCGATCACACATCCGGCCGACCTACCGCAACTTCTTCCCGCCAGACGCTCGCTGGCAATTCTCTGGAATCCGGCTGGCCAGATAAATGCTATGCCACGGATCGGTTTCCGTGGTGCTGCCTGGCGCTATAACGGCCTAGCGATTGTTACGGGCGTTTCAGTCGCACTCGGTTAGAATGAAATCAAGTTAGAGATGCTTACCCGCGTCTCAGTGAATAGACAGTCCATTGGATTGGACGGAAGGACCGCACCGGAATGACACAATCTGACACCAATGTCGCCCTGCACAACTTTGAATTGTCTTCGCAGGAGTTTCTGGGAGACGCGCTGGCGGGGATGCGGCAGTCGCAGAAGACCGTGCCCGCAAAGTACTTTTACGACCAGCGTGGCTGCGACCTTTTTGACCAGATCTGCGAGCTTGAAGAGTATTATCCGACCCGCACAGAGCTGAGTGTCATCCGTCAGAATGCGGCTGATATCGCCGGATGCATCGGTCCCGATGCCATGCTTATCGAGTATGGCAGCGGAAGCAGTGTCAAAACCAGGCTGGTGCTGGATGCGCTGGAAAACCCTGCCGCTTATGCTCCGGTGGAAATCGCCCGCGATCATCTGATGCAAACGGCAGAGTCCCTGGACGCGGCTTATCCAGAGGTAGAGATTCTGCCGGTCTGTGCTGACTTCACCGGTTACTTTGAATTGCCAGAGGCCCGGTGTTCGCCCGCCCGGAAGATCGCCTATTTTCCCGGCTCAACGATCGGAAATCTTGAGACGGAAGAAGCCTGTACGCTGCTCAAGAACATGGCGTTTGTAGCCGGTGATGATGGCGGTCTGGTGCTTGGCTTTGACCTGCAGAAAGATACGTCCGTAATCGAATCTGCGTATAATGACACCGCGGGCGTCACGGCTGCATTCAATCTGAATCTGTTGCATCGGATGAATGCGGAGCTTGATGCAGACTTTGACATCGCCAAATTTGACCATAAAGCCTTTTACAACAAGGAGATGCATCGGATTGAGATGCACGTGGTCAGCCTAGAGAATCAGCAGTTCAGCATTGGCGGCGAGACTTTCCGCATGGCGCGGGGCGAGACGATTTTGACAGAATACTCCCATAAATATAGTCTTGAGGGGATGACCAGCATGGCGGCTGATTGCGGCATGAAGCTGGAAAAAAGCTGGACGGACCCGCAGCATTACTTCGCCGTGGCTTATTTCTCGGTGCTGTAACGCAGCGACGACGCTAACGCCATTAGTGATCTGTGGTAGTCCACAATATCTAATTCTTTCTGACGAATACCAGAAAGGCAGTGCCTGCAATCTGAATTTGCAGGGAATAATTCCGGGGGAATAAGGCTCATCATTAAGGCGGCGTATGGCTGAGAACAAAACACCCAATACGGGTGGCTCATCAATTCCGCCTGAAGATGACCAGAACCGTGTCCGGCCCGATGCGCCGCAACACCTTGGAGAAACCCCCGTGCCTCCGGCACTCACCAGTGAGCAAGCCCCCAGCGGGCTCGATGCCAACCATCAACTGGCGGATAACCGGCAGCGGATCACCCGGCTGATTGAGTTGCACCACGCAGAGCTTTATGGCTACGCCTACCGCCTCACTGGCGTGGTGGCGGATGCCGAGGATCTGACGCAGCAGGTGTTCTTAATCGCACATCGTAAGCTTCATCAGGTGCGTGACGAGGCGGCGACGCGTGGCTGGTTGTTTCAGGTGTTACGTTCGTGTTTTACGAAGCTGAACCGCCGGAAACGCCCCACCACAGCGGCCAATGTTGACCTTGACGTCAATTCCGTCGCAATGGAACAATCGCCGTCAGACGATTTCGACCCGGAAGCACTTCAACTCGCGTTAAACACGCTAAGTGAAGAACAGCGGATCGTAGTCACCATGTTTTATTTTGAAGACCTGTCCTATCTCGAAATTGCGGATTCACTGAAGATTGCACCGGGTACGGTTATGAGCAGGCTTTCCAGAGCCAAGGCCAAGCTGAAAGAACAGTTAGCAGACCCGGTCGCCGCTTCACCGAAATCAACAGACGTCAGATCGCCGCTCGGCCCGTCATCAGCAACGGGAGGTTGTTAGGATGAACGACAAAAAAATCAACGTTCAGCTTCAGCAGCAGATCGATGCCTGTCGCGCGGCGGATATTACGGACGAAGGTAATCCTACGGTGTCGCTGCCAGGCCTGGAACTGCTGGCCGGCGCGCTTGCCGCGGAGCAGAACCGCGGCGATGCACCGGCGCCTCTTGCCGATGAACTGCGGCAGTCGGCGGCGTTTGACCGTGGTATGGCCGCTGCCTTTCGTGATGTGCAGCCACCGTCTGGTCTTGCTGACCGCCTGTTGGCTGGCGTGCTTGAAGATGCCGAATCGGCAGACGTTGTTGAGGACGAAACATCATCCGGAAACGCAGTTGTCGCTCGCGCGGTAGAAGCCACTCCGGCCGGACCGATCATTGCTCCCGCAAACCGCCGTGGCGTGCTGATCACGCTGGGCTGTGCAATCGCAGCCGCTGCGGCGCTGGTGCTTGTTGCTTTGTTGCCGGCTCCGGAGCTTTCGCGTGATGAGTTTATGGTCCTTGTGGATGAGCACTGGGTGCAGCAGTCTCTGGAGCGTGACTCAGAATCCTGGCAGGAAATCGCTGATACGGCGGCATTAGAGAACCGATCGCCCAGTAACATGGTCCGCGCGCGTGCTGCCCACTGGCGGACGTTCAGCAGTAATCTTGATCCCGCCGGCGTTGAGTATGATCTTCGCGCAACAGGAACAAGCCGTCAGGCGATTCTCTACGTTGTAAGAACGCGCACGGTGATTGAAGGTTTGCCAACCGTTCCCTCGCGGCGTCCGCAGATTATGACCGGCGGTTGGGTGATTTCCTCGTGGCGCGAGGGTGACCTGGTGTATGTGCTAGCGGTGCAAGGCGATTCTGCGCGTTACCGCCAGATGATTCGCATGCCGCAATTCAGCTAGCGGGATCAACCAGCCACGCAACATCACACGTCTGCCTTGCGTAGGTTTACTGACCGGCGCTAATTAACATCAGGATTGGTGTTTATTGGCTACAACCGTTGCAGTCTGACTTTTCCGGCTAAGACTCTCGACACGATTGAGCCGAAGAATTGTTTTAAGCCGCGCGTCTTTGCGGGTTTTTATTGCAATTGCCAAGGAGTGCCGACAATGTATCGTGTTACCTTCTGCGCGCTGCTTGTCGCGCTCGCCGCCGTATCGACGGCATCCGCCCAGGAGCCATCACCTCTGGGCGCCCCTGCCGCCCCACGGTGGCGCCCGGCGACCGAGCCGCCAGCCGCACAGCCGGTGCAGATTGGTGATTTGCAGAAGAAAATGCCTGCTGAACTATGGCTGTATCTCAACGAGCAGCAGCGCTACGATAACGCCAAACTGGCCGTCCGCCGCAAGGCGGAACTGCGTACCGAGCAACGCAACCGCCGCATGGCCGCGCGGAAGTGGTTTGGCTTCTCCAACGCACGCCCAGCAGCTTCTGTCACACCCTTTACGGGCACCTATTCGCCCCGTTGGACGGGCAATGGCGGCGGCTACGATTGGCGCGGCAACGGTTCGGCACGGACCATTATCCTTGGATACCCAGGCGACATGATCCGCTAAGCAGCGTGAACCCGTTGCGACGGTAAACTGTCAAAGCACGACGGCGTCAGACCGCAAGAGAAACTGCGAACCTGACGTCGTTGCGTCGTTTCTTGTTATTGGCGTCCGGGCCTCGCAACGTGATTCAAACCGCCTGCTGTCCGTGGAGCTTCTGGTTTATAATGCCCGCGGATACCTCTCCTTTAGAGCCACCGACGATTGACGAACAAGACGGAATCGCCCGATGCCCAGCATGACCGTAAGTCCCGAAGACCAGCTCGCAGAAATTCAGCGTGGCGCCGACGATGTGGTTTCGTCGGAAGAACTGCTTGAGAAGCTGAAGAAGTCCGCCGCGACCCGGACCCCGCTGAAGATCAAGTTCGGCGCCGATCCTTCGCGTCCGGACATTCATGTCGGCCACACGGTGCCCATCAACAAACTGCGGCAGTTCCAGGAGTTCGGGCACGAGATCCAGTTTATCATCGGCGACTTTACGGCGCGGATCGGCGATCCGACAGACCGCAACAAAGCCCGGCCGCAACTGACGCGTGAAGAGGTAGATGCAAACGCGGCGACTTACAAAGAGCAGCTGTTCAAAATCCTTGATCCTGAACTGACTAAGGTCTACTTCAACAACGATTGGCTTGGTGAATTACAGCCGATGGATCTGATCCGCCTGCTGGCGACCCATACGGTGCAGCAGGTGATCGTCCGCGACGACTTTAAGAAGCGGATGGAATCCAACACGCCGATTCACCTGCATGAGTTTGTCTACCCGCTGATCCAGGCGTATGACTCGGTTCATCTGCACAGCGACGTAGAAATCGGCGGCACCGATCAGTTGTTTAACTTGATGCGTGGCCGCGAATTGCAGAAAGCCAACGGGCAGCCGCAACAGTCGCTGGTGCTGATGCCTCTGCTGGAAGGCACTGACGGCGTGAAGAAGATGTCGAAATCGGCGGATAATTACATCTCGGTCGTCGAGACGCCGGAGAATATGTACGGCAAAACGATGTCGATCCCAGACGAGATCATGCCGCGGTACTACCGTCTGTTAAGTCAGCGGAAGCTGCCCGAAGTTGAAAAGCTGATCGCAGACCTGGCCACCGGCGCCATGCATCCGATGGCGGCCAAAAAGGCGCTGGCGTACGAGATCACCGAGCGATTCTGTGGCTCAACGGGAGCGGAAGAAGGCGAAAAGGCGTTTTCGCGCAATTCGCACCAGGAGACGCCGGACGACCTTGCTGAACAGAGCGTGCAGACCGACGACGCCGGCAATCTTTTTCTACCGGCGATTGCCGCGGAACTGGGTTTCGTCAAAAGCAATGGCGAAGCGCGGCGGATGATCAAGCAGAAAGGTGTAAAGATCGACGGTAAGCCTGTCGCGTCTGACCTGCTTCCTGCCAGCAGCGGCGATGAATTTGTCTTCCGTGTCGGCAAGCGGAATATCGTCAAACTAATCGTCCAGTAACGGTTCTCACTGTCCGTTGGCAGTCGTCAGGCCCGCAACCGCGCACATGGCGATGATCGCGGTTTCCGCCCGTAGAATCCGTTGGCCGAGGCTAACATTCGTCCAGCCAGCCGCGATTGCCTCATCGCATTCTTCGTCTGTAAAACCGCCTTCCGGTCCGGTTAGGCACCAGACGGCCGTCGCATCCGGCGGCGCCTGCAGTGGTCCGCCGCCGGGGTGCGCCAGCCAGCGTGTGGCGCCGGGCGGCGCCTGGGTGACGAATTCAGCGACCGTGGCAGGCGGCGTGATCTGCATCAGCGTGTTCCGGCCGCATTGTTTAGAGGCTTCGATCACGGTCCTGGTTAATCGTGCCAGCGCTTTGGACGTGGGTTGTGCAACGCCGCGCGTTGTCGTCAACGGCGTGAGTTGCGTGGCGCCCAGTTCCACTAGTTTTTCAATGAGCACACGCTGCCGGTCCCCTTTGGGCAGCGCCGCGCCGGCGACCAGCGGTCGTGGTAGTTCGCGGCTGATTTCGTGCCGTGCCGTGATTTCAAGCTCTACCTGCTTCTTCTTGATGTTGGCTATCACCGCGGTGAACTCCGCGCCGCTGCCGTCAAAAAGGGTGATTTCATCTCCCTCAGAAGCCCGCATGACACGGGTCAGGTGCTGGGCTTCGGCGCCCTCGATCGCGGTGCTGCTGCCGTGGATGGGCTGGTCCACGAAAAAACGTCGCGACATGCGTTGGTTCCTGCGGTTCGGATTCAGGGCGGGTGCGGAAAATGCCGATTGTAACGATAGCGTGAGATAGTGTCTGTGATGGTTCTTCGGCGATGTAGGCGATTCAGCAATGCACGAAACACATTGGGGCCTGAAAGTATCGCCCTTCCGCGGCGTGAACGATCCGCAGTTCTATTTTGACAGCCCGACACACGACGAAGCTCTCGCGCGGCTGCTGTTTCTGGTGGAAAACCGCCGGCGTCTCGCTGTATTGCTGGGACAGCCAGGCAGCGGAAAATCGTTCACGCTGGAAATCTTTAAGAGTAAGCTGAAACGCGAAGGTCACGACGTGGCGGTTATCAACGCGGCTTATCTCGATGGCAGTGCGTTTCTTCACACGCTTGCCGAAAGCCTTCAGCTGCAGGCGGCTGGCGATGCTGCGGATTTTCAGCTTTGGCGGCTGATTGTCGATCGGATTGCCGTCAACCGCTATCGTCGCACCCAACTGGTGCTGCTGGTGGACAACGCGGACGAGGCCGATCCCATCGTCGCGCAGCATCTGCGCCGTCTGATCGAAGCCGACGCTGGTCCTCATGCGCAGCTTTCGATTGCCATCACGGCGACGCCCGGACACGCACAGAGTCTGGGCAATGGAATTCTGCAATTGGCCGATCTACGGATCGAACTAGAGCCTTGGGAAATCCAGGACACGCTGGAATATCTGGAAACGGTACTGGCTGCTGCGGGCCGCCCGACGCCGCTATTTGTTACCGCGGCTGCCGCGCGGCTGCATGAACTATCGCATGGGATTCCGCGGCGGATCAGTCAACTGGCAGAGTTGGCGCTCCTGGCAGGAGCCGGGCAGGAACTGGAAACCATTGACCGCCACACCGTGGAAACGGTCTTCCGCGAACTCAGCGCCGGCGGACTGCAAGACGATGCGCAGCAGCCTTCCAATCGAATCGCTGAAGTGCAACGGACATCGCCCATTCTGGTGCCGGGAATGTAGCTCTAGTCCCGCGGCTTAGCCGAAGGCAGGCAGAGGATTACGCCGATCCCGATCGACGCCAGTGATATGACCGTCACTGCCGGCCAGAAGGTGTAGCCGGATAGGTAGAGGGAAACTCCCACGGCAATCATCACAACCGTGAGCGCCGTCCATCGCACGCGCGGCCGCACACCGCCATGCACCTGCCAGTCCACCAGAACCGGCCCAAGCAGCCGCGACCTCAGCAGCATCTGATTTAACCGCGGCGACGATTTCGCCAGGAAATAGCTGGTCAGCAGCAGAAAGGGTGTCGTGGGTAGCAGCGGCAGCAACGCGCCACATATGCCTAGCATCAGGAAGAATGCGGCAAGGGTAAGGTAGACGCCGCGGCGAACGGGCGATATTTCCGGCGCAGCAGCCTCAGACTGCTGGGGGATAGCCGCGTCCGGTTGCTTGGCGGCGTCTTCGCTCGTCGTCCTTACAGTCACGTTCGACGGTTTTCTGATGACGCGACGCGTTGACCTTATGCACCGCGGATTTGCCGTTCGTTCTGCGGGGTAAGCTTGCAGAGTCTTCACCACCACACGCCTCATTTCACGTGATTATACTGCCCTTGGTTACTAGAACTGTAGCATAGCACGCAAATAAGAGTAGAACGGCTGCTCGTGCCATGACGGTCTAGCATGACGGTCTGCTGAATCCATCTGGAGCATCCGCCGCATTAAGCGATGATGTCGCGGACCACGTGGCCGTGGACGTCCGTGAGCCGGAAATCGCGGCCCTGATGCCGGAACGTCAAACGCGTATGGTCGATGCCCAGCAGGTGCATGATGGTGGCCTGGAAATCGTGCACATGCACTTCATCTTCGACCACGTTGTAGCCAAATTCGTCCGTGGCGCCGTGCGTGAAACCGGCTTTCACACCGCTGCCCGCCATCCAGGTGGTGTAGGCATAAGGATGATGGTCGCGGCCGTGTTTCTTCTTGTTGTTAATGTCACCCTGTCCGAACGGTGTGCGGCCGAACTCGCCGCCCCAGATCACGAGCGTGTCATCCAGCAGACCGTGCTGCTTGAGGTCTTTGACCAGTGCGGCTGAAGGCTGATCGGTATCGGTGCATTGCGCCTTGAGCTGTGTGGGCAAGTTCGAATGCTGGTCCCAGCCGGAATGCATCAGTTGAATGCACTGCACGCCGCGCTGCGCCAGGCGCCGGGCCATTAAGCAGTTGAAGGCGAAGCTGCCACGCTTCTTGACTTGCGGGCCATACATGTCCAGGACGTGTGCCGGTTCGGTGGACAGGTCCACGAGTGACGGGGTCGAGGCTTGCATGCGGTACGCCATCTCGTACTGCGAGATGCGAGTGAGAATCTCCGGGTCGCCGCTGTCATCGTGTTTCAGCCGGTTCATGGTGGCCAGCCCGTCGAGGATGTCGCGCCGCGTCTGCCGGGTGATGCCTGCCGGATCTGAAAGGTACAGCACCGGGTCACCGCCGCCGCGGAACTTCACACCTTGATGCTTGCCCGGCAGGAAACCGTTGCCCCAGTAAAAGTCGTAGAACAACTGCCCGCACGAACCTTCGCTGTCTCGCGAGGTGAACACACAGTAGGCAGGCAGGTTTTCGTTCGCACTGCCCAGCCCGTACGAGAGCCAAGATCCCAGCGCTGGACGGCCGGGCAGTTCCGCGCCGGTCAGTAGAAAGGTCATTGCCGGTGCATGGTTCACCGCGTCAGCACGCATCGACTTGATGAAGCACAGATCGTCGGCGATTGATGCGGTGTGTGGCAGGTAGTCAGACACCCAGGCGCCGGATTCCCCGTGCTGCTTCATCGGTGCGATGGCGCCCAGGCACGGCTTCTTTTTGCCCTGCGTCATGGTTGATAGTTTCTGCCCTTGATGCACCGATTGCGGAATCTCCTGCCCACGCAACTTGGCCAGTTGCGGTTTGTGATCGAACAGATCCACATGCGAAGGCGCGCCGGACTGCATCAGGTAGATCACCCGCTTGGCTTTGGGCGCAAAGTGCGGCAATGTGGGCAGGCCGCCTTTGCGTTTGCCGGCTTCGCTTTCTGCGGCGTTGCTGTCGCGGGCAAGGAGTTGCGAGAGCATCGCGGCGCCAAGGCCCAGCGACGTCGATTGAAGCAGTTGCCGGCGCGTGACGTTGCGCTGCTGTTCGATGCGCTGCTGAATGGATGCGTGCATGGTTATTCCTTGGTGATCGTTTCATCCAGGTTCAGAATCATGCTCATCACGCCCGTGTAAGCCGCCAGCTCTTGCGTGTCCAGCTTGTCGTTGACGGGAGACTCACCATGTTCGAGCAGTTTTGTGGCATTCTCAGGTTCCTTCCTGAAACGCTGCTTAAGCCGGTCAAGCACCTGCTGCATTGCTTTCAGTTCCGCCTCATCAGGCAGCCGCGCTGTTGCCCTGCGGAACGCAAGTTTCAGCCGCGCGGCGGGAGAAGTTTCCTTCTGCATAATCTGCTCGGCAAATTTGCGTGCGGACTCGACGTAGGTCGTTTCGTTCAACAAGGTCAACGCATGCAGCGGCGTGTTGGTCCTGGCAATCCGCACGGTGCAGACCTGCCGGGCGGATGTGTCAAACAGCATGGTCGGTCCGACGGATCGCCGCCAGAACGTGTAGATGCTGCGGCGGTAGAGTTTATCGCCGTGGTCCTGTTTGTAGGAGATCTTTCCGAGCGTCAAATCCGACCAGACGCCCGGCGGCTGGTACGGCATCACCGGCGGACCACCAACTTTTTCAACTAGGAGGCCACTGATCGCCAGAGCCTGATCCCGCAGCATCAATGAACTCATCCTGAACCGCGGACCGCGGCCGAGGAGGCGATTGCTTGGATCGCGGGCGAGCAATTCCGGCGTGACCTTGGACGATTGCTGATAGGTCTGCGATGTGACAATCAGCTTGAGTAATTGCTTCACGTCCCAGCCGTTCTGGATGAATGTTGTCGCCAGCCAGTCGAGCAGTTGCGGGTGCGAAGGACGCTCGCCCTGTGTGCCGAAGTCTTCGGTTGTCTTGACGAGCCCTTGGCCGAAGAAGTGCTGCCAGAAGCGGTTCACCGTTACGCGGGCGGTGAGTGGATGCTTCGGGTTCGTGAGCCAGCGTGCCAGGTCCAGGCGGCTCTGTCCGGCGGTGACGGATTCGATGGCCGGCAGCGATGCGGGTTGTAGCTCTTCGCTTTTGTCAGGTTTATCCCATAGGCCGCGTTCAAGACGGAAGGTCTGGCGTGGCGTACTGCGGCGACGCATGACCATTGTTTCGACGATGGATTTTTCGAAGGCGTCGCGTTTCTTCCTGGCGTTGTCTACGGCCTGTTGCAGCTTTTTCGCCGCGGGGCGGCCTTTGGTGAAATACTGCTTCAGTGCGGCGGACTGTTCTTTAGTGCGTTTATCTTGTGGCGTGGCAATCGCTTGTTGGATTTTGTCATCCGGCTTGGCGCCTTCGGGCAGTTTGGCGCCGTCGTTGAGCCAGGCATTCAATGCATCGCTGGAAGTTGCTTCGCGGAGCGACGTTTCTGCTTGGGCGAGGGCGGCTTGCAGTTCTTCCCGCTGCTTCGACTGCGCGGGTGTGGGCACCTTGACCACGGGGTTGGCGTTACCGCCGCGGTCAACATTGCCGCGTTCGTCAATGCTGTTAAAGTAGGCGTAGAAGCGGTAAAAGTCTTTCTGAGAAATCGGGTCGAACTTGTGATCGTGACAGCGTGCACAGCCGGTCGTCAGTCCCAGCCATGTTGTTGAAGTTGTTTCGACCCGGTCCACCACATACTCGACCCGCGATTCCTCTGCGATGCGGCCGCCCTCGCCGTTAAGCATGTGATTGCGGTTGAAGCCGGTAGCGACCTGTTGGCTGAGCGTGGCGCCGGGAAGCAGGTCGCCCGCCAGTTGCTCGATGGTGAACTGGTCAAACGGCATATTGCTGTTCAAAGCGTTAATCACCCAATCCCGCCACGGCCACATGGTGCGGGTGCGTTCGCCCTGATAGCCGTTTGAGTCGGCATACCGCGCCGCATCTAGCCAGGGCGCGGCCAGGTGTTCACCAAACCGGGGTGACTTTAATAGTCTGTCCACGGCGCGTTCGTAGGCGCCTGGTTTTTTATCGTTTAAGAAGGCGTCCAGTTCTGCGACGGTGGGCGGCAGTCCTGTCAGATCAAGCGTAACGCGTCGCAGCAGTTTGTTGCGGGCCGCGGGTGGTGACGGCTTGAGACTTTCAGATTCTAGCTTTTTCAGCACGAAGTGATCGATACCATTGGCAGGCCAGTCCGCCTGTTTGACTTTGGGTAGTTCCGGCCGCACTGGCGGTTCAAACGACCAGTGCCGCGCCCACGGGGCGCCTTGTTTAATCCAGCGGCGCAGCATTTCTTTCTGATCGCTGGAAAGCTGACGGTTCTGGTCCGGCGGCGGCATCCTTTCGTCTGGATCTTCGCTCGTGATCCGCGCGATCAGGTCGCTATCTTCTGGCTTAAACGGCACAACGGCCCGCGACCCGCCACGGTCTTCCAGCGCCCCCGCATGCGTATCCAGCCGCAGGTCTGCTTCCCGCGAACCTTCATCCGGGCCGTGGCAAGTGAAGCAGGTGTTGGAAAGAAGCGGCCGGATGTCGCGATTGAAATTAACTTTCGCCGCAGCTTCTGCCCCGTCTGTGGCAGGCGGTTCAGCCTGTGCTATGCCCACGGATGTGGTAACCAGCAAAGAAAATAGGAGGAAGCCGCGTAATGGCATGATCCGCTCCGGCAGGCGACGGGAAGGTGGGGGTCTGCAACCACTATTATGCAACGCCGGCGCAGTATTTTCCAGAATACGCGGACCGCGGCAGTATATGTAGAAGTCGCCGCAAGATGCCGTTATTCTTCCTCGGCCGTGTCGCTGCCCGTGGCTTCTCCGTCAGCGGTTTCTTCAGGGGGCGGTTCATCCCAGGGGTTCTTCCAGTCGCCCCAGTTGTCCAGGTAGATCTTATAGCTGGGCTCCGTTTCTGATTGCTCTTCGATCCAGTCTCTGGTTCTGGCAACCAGTTCCTTCTCTTCCTCAATCGTCAGACTGCCGGTGAGCACCGCGGAACGCAGGAAGACAAAATATGTGTCCAGCACATCGTGGCGGCAGTATGCGTTGATGCGATCTACCTGACCGCTGTTGTAGAGGTCCTGCACCTGATAACCTTCCACACCCATTTTGCCGGGCTTCCCGAGCACGTGTGCTGCCAGATTCAGTCCGCCGGTGAAACGCGTGGCGCCGAAGTTGGTCAGAACATCGTGCAGATCCAGATGAGATCCGGTGTTATAGCGGTTGCGGTGCTGCGTATACGAAGGGCCATCCGCCTTAAACCATTCGGCCAGTGAAATACCATAGCGGAACGCGGCAAGCTCCATCAGCGGCAGGTCGAAGGTGCGGCCGTTGAACGTGACAAACGTGGGCTCGCGATAGGCTTTCCACCCACGCCAGAAGTGTTCCGTGATCACATGGGGACGGAAATGCGGTTCGTCCAATGCGACAATATCGATCAGCGAATAGTCAACCGCGACTTTGGCCACCACGACCGATACCGGCATCTGAAAGGTGTACGGAATGAAGTCGCTGCCAAATTTCTCCGTTAGGGTGTTCCGGTATTTTCCGACGGCTTCTTCCGGCGAGAGGTGCGCATAGGCGTTCTCTCCGTCGTCCGGCTCGCCTTCGCGCGGGTCTTTGTGCTTGACGGCGCGGACGAGTTCGCCGTCGGCCACACTTTCGACATCGAACACCAGATACTTGACGATCTCGTTTTCGCTCAACGCTTGGCTCCGTAGCAATTCCATGAACGGTTAAGTGCGTATAGCGTAACAGATTCAACCGCACGCTAGCAGCGTCGGGAAGTGAAGCGATGCATCTGGCGGGCGGGTGTTGAACCAACTGCGCAGCGGCGTCGTATTATAGGGGCCGGGGCCGTTGACATTGGTACACGTCTTGCTGTCCAATGTTTCATGTCGCAGCACCAAGGTCGCCGCTGTCCGGCGAGGTGATGCACACACCATGTTGCAGGGAATGCAGCGATATTGCGGGCGAAAACGCCAACGGGAAACTTGACGAATTTCGTCAGACTGAAGAATAAAACGCCTAAGCCGGTTGCGTAACCTACGCTTAAGCAGCCAACTCTTCTCTTCTCATGGCATTCGCACCGCTGATGATCCTATTCTGGAGCAACAACCATGGCGTTTTCAACGCTTCTGCTGACACTTGTCATTACGGCTAATCCGATACCGGCAGCCCCGCACGCATCTACCGTCTCCCAGCCCGCTGCACTGACGCAAATCCGCCTGGACAAATTGCAGGCCGGAGATCGCCTTGAAATCCGCACCGCAGGCAGCAATTATCTGGCGGAAATTGTCGATCCACGCACGGGCGAAGTGCGTTTAAGTTCCAGCAATTTCAAACAACCCGTCCGCGCCTTCATTAACGGCGCCACCCGCGGCAGGCAGCCCGAACTGTTTGTGATGATGGGCGTGCTGAAAACAGGCATGCGGATGGAATTTGTGGAAACGCAGCGCGGCAACGCTGGCTCGCAGACAGGCCGCAAGATCAGCGCGGAAGTCACACGGCTGCGTGTGCTGGAGCGTGATCTGGCGACCTAAGCGGTCACGCTACTTCATCCCAAGCCGCGCGACCCAGGTAATTCCCAGAATAAGCAGCCCGAACACGGTGACGGCTGCGATGCCAACGCCGGCCCAGAATAGCACGACGAATTCGCCGTAGCCGAACGCTCCGGACTGCTTCACTGTTGATGGAGCGACTTTGGTGTACGATGTTGAGCTGCTGTGTGCGTCGTTGCTGTCCGTGCTGGAATAGGTTGGTTCCTGTCGGGCTAACGAGCGGACGCCGCCACTGCGCTGGTATTCTTCTTCGCTTACCAGGACGGCGCCGCACACACATCTGTAGCCGGACGGAACCTTGCCCGGCAACCGCGCGTTGCAACGGCTGCAAAAGTAAATGGTTCTGAAGTCCGCCCCATGCGAGGACGGGCCGCTGTGCATTCCGCTATGCATTGCACCGGGGCCAGAGTGCATCCCGCTGGCGCCCGTGTGGTGAAAACTCTCACCTGGTTGGAAAGGCTGAGGGTCTGACCGCTTGAATTGATCGAAGCCCTTGTTAAGCACCACGTTAGCCACGTACTTCTGATCTGCCAGCGATAGGTCGTAAAGCGCCGCGCTGGAACTGCCCAGGATGGTGACGCGGCCGCTGCGTGAATCGACGTATCGCAGGGTGCCGCGGCTTTGTACTTCTTCATCCCCGGCGATCATCGTCCATTCACGTTCTTCCACATTCTCAATAGGTGGGCCGAGACCTTCATCAACCAGGGTGTCCTTCACCCCGGTGGCGGTGAACTCATCACGGACTGCCTGTCGTGCGGCGGGCGTCAAAGCTGCCCACGAGATCTGACGTGGTCGCGAACGGACACCCGTCAAAGATGAATCTGGCAGGTACACCTCCAGCACATCGCCAGCACCCGACACCGGCTCGGCAGCGAAGCGGAAGACATCGTCCCCCAGATCAAACTCCAGCTGCGGACAGTGGTCCGCGACGACCGGCAGCAGAGGCAGACCGCTGGAACGGAGATACTTATTCAGTTGACGGCGGTCATCGCGGCTCATCGCGGATAGATAAATCCGCTCTCCGCTGCTATTCGCCGTGCGCAGAAAAACACTCTGTCCATCCGCACTGACGTACCGGCCTTCTACCTCCCAGGACTTATCGCCGCTGGTCAAATGGTAGGTATGAACAGGCGCCTTTGGATCGGGCAGAATGGGCGGCCAGAACGAAACGTTCACACCGCCCTCGGCGGCTAGTTTCCGCAGATGCAGCTGACTTGCGGCGGAAAACTCAAGGATGTTTTTCTCAAACTGTTCGCCCTCAAGCGCCATGTAGACGGTGTTGATGGGGCTATTGCGGAAGGTTACCGGCAGCACACGGCCGCGGAATTTCTCACCCTTCCAGTCCGTCCATTCGCGGGCGTTGGCATCTGCCGGAATTAACTTCGCTAGTCCGCGGCTGGCGAATTCTTCGCGGATGTGTTTTTCGTCTTCGATGCCGAAGCCAATCATCGGCTGATACGAGAGCTTCCCACCTGTGTGCAGGATGAGGTTGCCTTTGCGGTCGATACCTGCCAGCACGGCGGCCATCACATTTCCCTTAACCACAAACCGGCGCGCCTGGGGCATTTTCCCGTCGGCTGTTGGTGGCAGCCATGTGCCAAGCAACCGCTTGTCCATCGCATGCCGGACAAACTGCTGGTCCTTCTGACTCAGCTCGTTAAACGCAATCGGGTGACGCTGGCGTCCGGCAATCAGGGTCACTGAAACGCCATTCATGCCGCCGTAGCTGGCCTCGAGTGTGTGACCGCTGGTGCTGGTCCAGACACGCTGCGCCTTGATGCCGCCGGCAGCATCAACAAGGGCCTCGCGTTTGGTTTCGCCGTCCAGTTGCCATGCCAGAGCCTGATCGACGGGGCCAAGTTCTCCCAGCGGCACGCGCTGTTCGCCGTCGCGACCATTGATGAAGACCGTTTCTCCTTCGAGTCTAACGAAGTCGCCCTTGACGGTTTTTTCGTCGTTCGTTGTCCAGTCTCTGCCACTGGCGATTGATGCGCTCAAAAGGATGAGCACGGTTAAAAGGCTCCATCGCATGATGCTACCCAAGCCCGGTTGATAAGAATGTCGAATAGATTGAATCCGAAATATCCCCATACCATAACACGGTCGCAGTGCGAATGTCATGTGAGATCATATAGATTCTGCTGCGAACTTAAGCCTGTTTGTCGCGTAGATGTTGCAACACCGTTTTGCGGCCCCGCTGAATCTGCGCGCTCATCAGGGAAGCCGCTTCTGCCGGATTACGGCAGGTCAACGCATTAATCAGCAGTTGCTTACCTTCACAGGTTTTACAGGCCACTTCGTAGGTAAGAAGCTTGGGATTACTGCGTTGGGCGTCAAAAATCTGGCTAATGGCGCGATATTCTTGAATGAGTTTCGACAGCAGCGGATTGCGTGCGGCTTCGACCAGTTGCCCGTGGAAACGTTTCTCCGTATCAAGCCAAGCCAGCATCAATCGTTGATTGGCGTGCTGTGCAGGGCGGATTTCGATGGCCGCGGCGATTTCTTCCGCTTCCTGTAAAACGGCGGACAGGTCTTCCAGCTGATACTCGGTGATATACCGGGCTGCTTGTTCTGCCGCACATGTTTCCAGTGCATCGCGAAGCACGTAGAGATTGTCGAGTTCCTGCGGGTCGATGTTGCGGACAAACGCGCCAGAGCCGGGAATGTGGTCCACCAGACCTTCGCTCGCAAGGCGGTGGATCGCCTCACGGACGGGGATCACGCTGACCCCAATCTGCTTGGCCAGAACGCGGTTTACTAACCGCTGTCCGGGTGCAAGTTCCCCTTCAGATAGCATCCGGCGGATACTCTGGTAGGACCGCTCTGCCAATGTCTGATCCATACGTCTTCCAGACTTAATAATAACTTCACCACACGTGTTTTATAACGCTGCCTAAATCCCTATTCAACGTGGTTTGTCAGGCACTTAGCCTTCCAGTCTGTCTGCCGTTTGCTGGAACGCAGACCTACTCCCGCAACCACATATTGCTAAAGTGCGAGCGTAACGCACATTTAGCCCTAAGGAAGCTGGCGATGGAATTCTCTGAACAGGAAATCGAACTTGCCCGCCAACTGAAGTCTGCAGGTCTACCCTGGGAGCCTGAGGTTGGACACTACGTTTTTGACACCGAAGGCGTGGTGAAACCTGGATCTCCGTTTCAGGACCGCGTCTATTTCCTGCTGAATTACGATTGCTTTATGGACCGCGTAGGAGGCGTGGAGCGATTTAAAGAGATCATGACCTGGTTGCCCACCTGGTTCGACGCGCGGAAGCTGCTTCGTCGGGCAGGCGTTTCCGATGCGGAAGTACGGGATTATCTCGTAGGGCATCAAGCTTTTGAGCAAGGTGACGAACGGTTGCGGTTGTACGAATTGATTCAACAAAATCTACACTCGCTGGCCAGGCATGCCACGCAACCGGCAGCGGACGCTAGTTAAAGCCGGCGGCGTTACTTCCTCCGGGCGTGTTCTTTCAACATGTAAAGCAGCTTCGGGTTCTGAACTTCTTCGACCGTGCGGAAATCGATGCGGATGCTGTCCTGCTGTGGGTCCGTCGCATCCAGCACGCGGTCGCAACCAAGATCGGCTACCTGGCCGAACGTCAGCGCGTCTTTGGCGCCGGTCAAGGTTAACTGCACGGCGTCGCGGCGCTTGGTGGTGAAACTTGCCCAGACCTTGTCATCGCCCTTACGTGTGAGATTGACAACCTGCTTGTTCTTCCAGAAGTAATCGCCCTGCGGCGCTGCTTCGTCAAGCAACTGGATCAGTTCTTCCAGGATGCCGGCTTCCCACTTAACGCGTCCCCGCGCCGGAAATCCCTGCCGCGAGAGGTGCCAGTCCCTGCCAAGAACCTTCCACGGCTGCAAACTCTCTGGTTCATCTTCAACGCGGCGTGTCATTTCCAGGAACGAATCGATCGCGGTTTCCAGGAACGTCCAGAACGCTTCAGTGTTGATCTCTTCCCAGGAATGGACGCGGATTTCTACTTCCTGGAAGTTCTGCCGCGTTTTGAATCGTACACGTTGTTCATTGCCATAGATGGGCAGATCGTCCATTTCATTGAGTGTTGGCAATCCGATGGCGGTGATGATTTCCGTGGGATCGAATGTCCCCTTGGCGACGCGGAATTTCATCTTCAATAGCCACGCTTCGCCTGTGATGGCGTGAAAGAACCAGCCCGCGGTTTTGCGTGCGGCGGCAATTTCAACCACCGTGCGGGAGCCCCAGTCCGTTGCACTGAAGCCATCGAATTGTTCGATGTGTTCGACGACCTGATCCAGCACATGCCCGTCCCAGTTGACCGGCTCTCCATTGCGGCCGACCCGCTGCGCCGTGTGCCACTTACGGCCATCGACTTCCCACGGCATGCTGGCGTCGCGGCCGACTTCACTGATATCCAGGTCGCCCGCGTTGTCTTTTTCTTCGGCCGCGAAGTCAAAAGATTTGCGTGCTTCGTGCGGCCCTGCTTCAACCACGGGCAGCAGAGCTTCGCCCGTGTGCGATCGCAGAGGCGCCGAACCATTGCTGGCGGCGCGGGTTGCCTGCACATGGGCGACGACATCCTCCGGCGTGCCTGCCACCACGACGCGGCCGCCTTTCTCTCCAGCGTCCGGCCCCATGTCAATGATCCAGTCGGCGGACTTAATCACATCCAGATTGTGCTCAATGACCACGACCGAATTACCGGCGTCCACCAGCCGGTGCAGCACATCCAGCAGCTTCTTCAAGTCATCAAAATGAAGACCGGTTGTCGGTTCGTCCAGCACATAAAGCGTGCGGCCCGTATCCGGGCGCGAAAGCTCAGCCGCCAGTTTCACGCGTTGCGCTTCACCGCCCGAGAGCGTCGGCGCGGGCTGACCCAGGGTGACGTAACTCAGCCCCACGTCGCACAGCGTTTGCAGCGTCCGGCGGATCTTCGGAATGTTCTTGAACAGTTCCACGGCGTCGCCGCACGTCATGTTCAATACGTCGCTGATTGAATGCCCGCGATATTGCACGCTGAGCGTTTCGGGGTTGTAGCGGGCGCCTTTGCAGGTTTCGCACTCGACCCACACATCGGGCAGAAAGTGCATTTCAATGCATTGCTGCCCCTGCCCTTCACAAGCTTCGCACCTTCCCCCGGCCGCGTTGAAGCTGAACCGCCGCGTTGTGTAGCCACGCAACTTCGCATCGGGCAACTGCGAATACAACTGCCTGATAAGCTCGAAGACGCCAGTGTAGGTCGCCGGATTGGACGAAGGCGAATTGCCCAGTGGCTGCTGATTGACCTGAATCACTTTGTTGATGTGCTGCACGCCGCGGATCTCGTCATGGGCGCCCGGCGCAACAGACGCGCGGTGCAGCGTTCTGGCTAAAGACCGGTAGAGTACATCGTTGAGCAGCGAACTTTTACCGCAGCCGCTGGGTCCGGTAATCGCTGTGAACACGCCGAGCGGAATCTTCACATCCAGCCCCCGCAGGTTATTGTGCCTGGCGCCGATGACTTCCAGATAATCCAGGTGCGAGTTCGGATGCCCGTCGCCCTTCATGCGGCGGTTCGTCGGTACGGGAATCGCTTTTTTGCCGCTGATATAAGGACCGGTAACGGAAGTCTTTTTCCGGCTGACCTGCTTAGGTGTGCCGTGGGCCACAATCCTGCCGCCGTTGCGGCCAGCTTCCGGGCCGAAGTCTGCGATGTAGTCAGAGCCTTCAATCACCTCGCGATCGTGCTCCACGACCAGCAGCGTATTGCCTAGATCGCGGAGCTTATGCAGCGCCTTCAGCAGACGCGTATTGTCGCGCGGATGTAGCCCGATGGTCGGTTCGTCCAGAACATACAGCACGCCGCACAATCCGCTGCCAAGCTGGCTCGCCAGGCGGATGCGTTGCGCTTCGCCGTTAGAAAGCGTCGCCGCCCCGCGTGATAGCGAAAGATAATCCAGCCCGACATCGACTAGAAACTGCAGCCGGTTCACTACTTCTCGCAGCACTTCGCCGGCAATCTGCTGATGCCGTTTCGCCAGCTTCCAGCCCTTCACGGTTGCGTGCAGCGAACCCAGCGGCATGCGGCAGAGTTCGTCAATCGTCAGCCCCTGAAACCGCATGGCCGATGCGTCGGGCCGCAACCGGCTGCCGCCGCACGCGCCGCATTCGACTTCGTCAATGAGGTGTTCCAGTCGCGTGCGAAGTGAAGGCGATAGCCGGGAGGCTTCTTCAATGGCCGGGTAAAGTCCTTTGAACTGAAAATGGAACGAAGGCGAATGTTCAACCTTCAGCCACTGCTCGCCGGCGCCATAGAACAGAATGCGGCGCTGGCGGGCGTTGAATTCATCAACGGGCGAGTCGATCGGCAGCCCGGTGGCTTCGTGCACTGCCTCAAGCATCTTCTGCGAAATGTCGCGCCGCACATCCGGCCAGAGGGAAACGGCGCCGTCCCGCAGCGAAAGTTTCGCGTCGTGCATCAATGCGGCCGGGTTGGCGCCCAGTTGCACACCCAGCCCTTCGCAGGCGTTGCACCAGCCCAGCGAGGAGTTGAAAGAAAAATTGTGCGGCGACAACCGCTCGAAACTCGACCCGCATTCATCACATGCCAAGTGCTGACTATGCCGATGCACCGGCCACTTGTGCTCCGGCTTGTCATCATCGGCCACTGCCGTCAGCAGCACGCCGCGGCCCAACGCCAGTGCGTTTTCGACACTACCTGCAATACGCGATCTTGCGGCGGGATCGACCTTGATGCGGTCGACCACGACTTCCACCTGATGCTTACGTCGCCGGTCAATCTCCGGCGTTTCGTCTAGCGAATACGTCTTCCCGTCCACCCGCACGCGGGCATAACCGCCGGCGCGAAGTTCGTCCCACAACGATGCGTAACTGCGGCCCACTTCAAGCTCGACCGGCGCCAGCAGGTACATCCGCGCGCCTTCGGGTTGTGACAGCACTTTGTCAGTGATCTGGTCGGCTGTCTGAATTCCGATAGGCACATCGCAGGTCGGGCAGTACGGTTCGCCCAGTCGCGAGAGCAGAATGCGGAAGTAATCGTAGATTTCCGTCACGGTGCCCACGGTCGAACGCGGTGTGTTGCCCAGATTCTTCTGCTCGATGGCGATCGCGGGCGAGAGTCCTTCAATGTGCTCAAGCTGCGGTTTCTGCATCTGGCTGACAAACTGCCGCGCGTACGAGCTAAGGCTTTCGACATACCGCCGTTGGCCTTCGGCGTAAATCGTATTCATTGCCAGAGAGCTTTTGCCGCTGCCGCTGGGGCCGCAGAAGACGGTCATTTTCTCGCGGGCGATGGCGGCGTCTACATCTTTCAGGTTGTGCTGCCGGGCGCCTTGGACGACGATCTTTTTGGCCTCTTTCACCACCTGCCGTTTGCCGTTCCGCTTGGCCGTGGATTTGCTTTTTCCCACGGGCTTCATGTCAAGCACTTCCGCCAGCGCGCGGCCGGTGTGCGAACCGGGTGTGGCGGCAACCTGTTCCGGTGTGCCCTGGGCGACAATCGTTCCGCCGCCGGCGCCGCCTTCTGGACCCAGGTCAATGATCCAGTCAGCCGTCTTAATCACATCCAGATTGTGCTCAACGACCAGCACGGTGTTGCCTTGCTCCACGAAGCGGTGGAGCACTTCCAGTAGCATCTTGATATCGGCGAAATGCAGACCGGTAGTCGGCTCGTCCAGCAGGTATAGCGTCTTGCCGGTGCTCTTCTTCACCAGTTCTCGGGCGAGCTTCACACGCTGCGCTTCGCCACCTGAGAGTGTGGGCGAAGGCTGGCCGATCTTCACGTAATCGAGGCCCACATCATGCAGCGTTTGCAGCTTGTGCTTGATCTTGGGATTGTTCTCAAACAGTTCCAGCGCTTCCTGCACATCCATCTGCAGAACGTCTGAAATGGATTTGTCTTTGAACTGCACCAGCAGAGTTTCGCGGTTGAAACGGTCGCCCTGGCAGACCGGGCAGGTGACCCACACGTCCGCCAGGAAATCCATTTCCAGCCGGTTAGAACCGTTGCCCTCACACGCTTCGCAGCGTCCGCCCTTCACATTAAAGCTGAACCGGCCAGGCTTATAACCGCGGGTTTTTGAACCGGGCATCTGCGTGAACAGAGCGCGAATGTCGTCGAAGACTTTGATGTAGGTGCCCGGATTCGATCGTGGTGTGCGGCCGATGGGCGACTGGTCGATGGCGATCAGTTTGTCGAGATGTTCCAGCCCTTCAAGGGATTTGTGCGGTCCCGGTTCACCATCGCCTCGGTTCAGGTCACGGCGGAGAGCCTCGACCAGGATGCCGTTCACCAGTGAGCTTTTGCCGCTACCGGAAACACCCGTAACGCAGATGAAACCGCCGAGCGGGAAATCGACATCGACGTTCTTTAGATTGTTATGCGTTGCTCCCTTAATACTTAATTTGTTCTCGCCCACTTCGCGGCGGGTCTCAGGCACTTCGATTTTTAGCCGGCCGGCAAGATAACCACCGGTCACGCTGCGTTCTTCTTGCAGCACTTCTTTTGCCGTACCCGAAGCAACGATCTCACCGCCACGCACGCCCGGACCGGGGCCGAAGTCAATGATGTGATCGGCCATCCGCATGGTGTCTTCGTCGTGTTCGACGACCACAACCGTATTGCCCATATCGCGGAGGCGGGCCAGCGTATCCAGCAACCGGTCGTTATCGCGAGGGTGCAGGCCGATGGAGGGTTCGTCCAGGATATAAAGCACGCCGACTAGCCCGCAGCCGATCTGCCCGGCAAGGCGGATGCGCTGCGATTCGCCGCCCGAAAGCGTTGGCGCCGTGCGGTCGAGCGTCAGGTAATCCAGCCCGACATTCATCAGAAAACCCAGCCGCCCGCGGATCTCTTTCAGCAGTTCTTCGGAAATGAGCGACCGCGTGGTATCGAGTTGCAGGCCGCTGAAAAACTCGACGGCGCCGGAAACGGGCAGGTTGCAGATCTGTGGCAGCGAGAGTGCGTTGTTCTCAAACTCATCACTGCTGGTCGTCAGCCGTACGGAGCGTGCTTGCCGGTTCAACCGGTCACCGCCACATTCCGGGCACCCGATGGTGCGCATATACTTCTCGTACCGCTTCGCGTGGATGTTACTGCTGTTGTGATACTTCTCCAGCAGCGCGGGAATCACACCTTCAAACGTGCCGCCATACTTCTGGGGTTTGCCGCCGCCACGCCACGTGTACGTGATGTGCTGTTCGCCGGCGCCCCACAGCCAGATTTCCTGCAGGGACGGATCCAGGTCGCGCCACGGCGTCTCCAGCATCACGCCTTCTTCTAGCTCATGAATCCGCTCGATGGTTTCCGCCACGCCTTTATAGATATGACGTTTCCAGCGGCCCAGTTCCTTCCATTTGCCCAGCAGTTCAATGGCGCCGGTTTTGAAGGAAAGCTTGTCGTCCGGGATCAGCAATTCCGGGGCGAAGGAATACAACTGCCCTAGGCCGTCACACTCCAGGCACATCCCCTGCGGACTATTGAAGCTGAACAGTTGCGGCGTCGGCGGGGCGAAACTCACGCCGCAATGCGTGCACGCGTAATCGACAGACATAATCATGTCGCCTGCGTTTTTCTGCTTCGCCGCCCTACGGCGCCTGCCTCTGCCCTTGGGAGCGGCTTCATCCGCTTGCGATGCTTCCGGCGCCGGCGCCGGGTCGCTGTCCGCGTCCGATGGATCGACGGCCACAATCATATTGCCGCCGCCGGTGCGGATGGCCAGTTCCACGGCTTCAGCCAGTCGCGGCCGCAGACCTTTTTTGATGGTCAGGCGGTCGACTACCACTTCAATGTGATGCCGCATCTGGCGGTCGAGCTGAATGTCGCCATTAAGACGCAGGATTTCGCCGTCCACACGCGCCCGGGCGAATCCCTGCTTCAGCAGATCTTCAAACAGATCGCGATGTTCGCCCTTCTGGCCACGGACCACCGGCGCAAGGATCGTAAACTGGGCGCCTTCGGGGAACTGCAGGATGCGGGCGATGATTTCTTCCCGCGTCTGCGCTGTGACTTCCCGGTCGCAGTTGGGGCAGAACCGCTGGCCAACACGGGCATAGAGAACGCGCAGGTAGTCGTAAATTTCGGTAATCGTGCCGACGGTCGAACGCGGGTTGCGGCCGGATGTTTTCTGCGAGATCGAAATCGACGGACTCAGCCCGGATATATAGTCCACTTCGGGCTTGGGCATCTGTCCCAGGAATTGCCGGGCGAAGCTGCTCAGGCTTTCTACATACCGCCGCTGCCCTTCTGCATAAAGCGTATCGAAGGCGAGTGAGCTTTTGCCAGAGCCGCTGACGCCCGTCAGGCAGATCAACTGGCCGCGTGGCAGCGAGACGTCCACGTTGCGGAGATTATGTTCGCGGGCGCCACGAATAACGATGTCAGAAGCGGGCATTACAAGGCGATCCAGCTTGTTGATCCGGGCGGCGTCAAACACCGTCAAGTCGCGGAAGCGCCGCGTACTGACCCGGAAGGAGGGAAGTCGTCCGTGAACGTGCGTTCATTATACGCTGGCCGCCTAGACTGCCAACACCGGGCAACGGTACAGCCGCGAACCATCCACCGCCTTGGAATCGTAGTAACGCAGTGGGATTCGCTTTTGCCGCGGAACAAATATCTCTTGAATCAAATGGCGACAATGCGAAGAATACGCCGCCTTGTTTTCTAACCACAGCACCCAGTCATCCATTGAGGAGCCGTGAAAGTGAAAAAATACCTACTGATGTGTTCTCTTTCCGCCATCTTCGGCGGAGCCATCGCCTTGGTTGTCAGCCAGGGCGCCGTCGAGCCACTTTCTTTTGCCAGCGAACCAGAATTGGCCCCTGTTCCCGCAGCGGAACCCGCGCCGCCGTATGGTGGCTCCGTAGGAAGTTATGGCAGCACGCCGGTTTACGAAGTGCCTACTAGCCGCCCGCTGCCGCCCGTGGTTGCGGCGGAAAGTACGTTTACCGCCGAAGAGCAGATCAACATATCTGTGTACGAGCGATCGAACAAAAGTGTCGTGAACATCACCACACGATCGGCGCGTGCCACTTCGTTCTTTGCGATGGAAGAACCGACGGAAGGTTCCGGCTCTGGCTCCGTGCTGGATCAGGCCGGTCACATCCTGACCAATTATCACGTGATCGACGGCGCCCGGCAGATCCACGTAACGCTTTATGATGGCGAAACCTACGACGCGACGCTGGTGGGGCAGGACCCGCAGAACGATATCGCCGTGCTCCGCATCCAGGCGCCGCCCGAAAGCCTGTACCCGCTGCCATTGGGCGATTCCAGCCGTTTGAAGGTGGGCCAGAAAATCTACGCCATTGGCAATCCGTTCGGCCTTGAACGCACCATGACGGTCGGCATTATTTCCAGCCTGAACCGCTCACTGCCTTCAGCCAATAACCGCACGATCAAATCCATCATCCAGATCGACGCTGCTTTGAACCGTGGCAACAGCGGCGGCCCGCTGCTTGACTCGCGCGGACAACTGGTCGGGATGAATACCGCGATTGCCAGCCGGACGGGCGAGAGCAGCGGTGTTGGCTTTGCGATCCCTGTCAGCACCATTTCGCGCGTGATTCCGCAACTGATTCAGAATGGTCGTGTGATTCGCCCCGCACTGGGCATCTCGCAGGTTTATCAGACAGACAACGGCCTGGTGATCGCCACGCTACGTCCGGGCGGACCGGCAGAGAAGGCGGGGCTACGCGGCTTCCGCATCATCCGCTCGCAGAAGCAACGCGGACCGTTTCTTTATGAAGAACGCCGCGTGGACCGCAACTTCGCGGACACGATTGTGGCTGCCGACGGCAAAGAGGTGCAGACGGCGGATGAATTGCTTACGATTGTGGAAAGCAAAAAGCCAGGCGATCGCGTCAACTTGACCGTCATCCGCGACGAGCAACGGGTCAACATGCCCGTAACGCTCGGCGGTGAAGATTAACCGCTTGTTCATCGAGCGGGCGCCGGCTTTTGATTCCGTTTTGAACCGGCGCCCCGGACATTTATTCGCATGCCTGCTGCCCTCATTGCGCTTGGTTCTAATCTGGGGAACAAGCAGCATAACGTGCAGCAGGCATTTCAGTTGCTGCATACGCACGAGAATATCAATGTCGTCGCGCAAAGCGGCCTGCACACCAGCCAGCCCGCCGGCGGTCCCGGTGGCCAGCAGGAGTTTGTGAATGCGGCTGTGGCCGTCAACACAACACTCGACCCGCACGCCTTGTTGCGCGAGATGTGGCAGATTGAAGACGCGCTGGGGCGCGAACGCGTGCAGCATTGGGGGCCGCGGACGCTGGACTTAGATCTATTGCTGTTTGATCAGCAGGTGATCGACACCGCGGATCTTCAGGTGCCACACCCGCGGATGGCGCACCGCCGCTTTGTGCTGGAACCTGCTACCGAAGCCGCCCCGCAGATGAAGCACCCGCGACTTCGGTTGACGGTGCAGCAGATGCTTGACCATCTGAATAACTCTCCGCCTTACTTCGCCCTGACCGGCGCCACGGGGTGTGGCAAAAGCACGTTGATGGCGGATGTGGCCGAGGTGGCGGGGCTACGCCGGATTGATGAACCTGTCGACGATGCCTCACTGACGGACTACTACGGCGACCCGGAGAATGCGGCCTGGCACGTCGAGATGCAGATTCTGCGGCTGCGGACCAGGCTGCTAGACGCCGCATCGCAAATGCCGCAATTCGCGTCCGGCGGCGCCATCAGCGACTTCTGGTTCGATCAGGCGTTGGCCTTTGCCCGTATCGCTCTGCCAGACAAAGCGTTTGAGCAGTATCAGACGGCCTGGATTGAAGCGTCGCAGAAAGTGATTCAGCCACGGCTGGTCGTTGTCCTGCAAACGACACCCGGTGAAACACGCCGCCGCATTCATCACCGCGGACGCCACTACGAATTGCAGCTTTCAGAAGCTGACCTCGCAACGCTGCAAAACGGTATCGAGCAGATCGCCCACCACACGCAGACGCCGCTGCTGTATCTGAACGGCGCCAACCGGGACGCGGCCCGCGCGGAACTGCTGGCGACCATCGAGGCCATGCGCTGATTTCTGTATGATGCGTTTTTCTAGTTTCGCTTTCCCTGTAAAGAACCGCCCCGATGTTCAGTTTAGACGCCATTCAATCCGCCCTTCGCGAATTCCAGTTAGACGGCTGGCTGCTCTACGATTTCCGGGGCAGTAACGAACTGGCCCGCCGCGTGCTGGATATGCAGCAGATGGGCGCCGGCAGCCGGCGCTGGATGTATTTCATTCCTGTTGAAGGTCAGCCCCGCAAGCTGGTGCATCGGATTGAAGAGTCGGCCCTGGATCATCTGCCCGGCGATAAAACCGTCTTCTTGAAGTGGCAGGAATTTGAAGCAGGCATCGCAGACTTCACCACAGGCAGCGGCCAGATCGCGATGGAATACTCGCCCGGCGGCGGCAATCCTTACGTCTCGCGCGTGGATGGCGGCACCGTTGATATTGTGCGGAATACGGGCGTCGAAGTGGTTTCGTCCGGCGATCTGATTTCCATGTTCGAAGCCACCTTCACTGACGAACAATGGCAGTTGCACCTGGAAGCGGATCGCGTTACACAGGCCGGCTTCGAACGGGCGTGGAAGCTGATCGCAGATCGCACACGCGACGGCGGCAGCATCCGTGAGCATGAGGTGCAGGCGGACATCATGCAGCACTTTGCTGAGAACAACCTGACCACGTACCATCCGCCCATCGTCGGCGTTGGCCCCAACAGCGGGCTGCCACACTACGAACCCATTGCGGGCCAGGACGGAGAAATCCGCGCCGGCGATTTCGTGCTGGTTGATATGTGGGCCAAGGTCGATCATCCCGATGGCGTTTATAGCGACCTGACCAAAGTCGCCTTTGTCGGCGAAGAAACTCCGCAGCAGTACGAAGACATCTTCCAGATCGTCGCAGCCGCCCGCGATGCAGCACTGGCGTGCATCGAGACAACGCTTGCAGCCGGCAAGCCGCTGCATGGCTGGGAAGTGGACGACGCCTGCCGCAAGGTGATTGAAGATGCAGGCTACGGCGACAAATTCCGCCACCGCACCGGTCATAGCATCGGCCGCGAAACGCACGGCAACGGCGCCAACATCGACAACCTCGAAACCCGCGACGCCCGCCGCATCCTCCCCCGCACCTGCTTCTCCATCGAACCCGGCATCTACCTTCCCGAATTCGGCATCCGCAGCGAAGTGGACGTCTACATCGACGAAAACTACAAGATGCACGTCACAGGCGGTGAACTGCAGAAGAAGGTGATCACGCTCCTCTGAGTTGGTTAGCCGTTGCGGCGCAGATACACGGGAGAGCTATTTCCTCGCATGGCGTTTCCGTGTGTTTCACATCATTCACTGAACACGGTTTATGGCAGGAAGGTTTGCTTGCACCAGACGGACTTGCGGTTCACTGGAAAAACCATCATGACGTAAATTTCATGCCGATGATCCCGCAGAGAATGAGAAACAAGAAAAACAATCGCACTGCTGTAACCGGTTCTGAAAATAAGAAAATCCCTAGAACCGCCGTGCCAACAACACCGATGCCTGTCCATACAGCGTAGCCTGTCCCGATGGGCAAGGTCCGCACTGCTAATGCCAAAAGAAACAGGCTGATGGCCATTGAGGTGACTGTGAGTATTGTGGGCAATGGCTTCGTAAAGCCATCGGTGTATCTCAGCCCCACAGCCCAACCAATCTCGAAGATGGCCGCAACAAATAGTAAGACCCAAGCCATATCGTCCTCACGACGTACTTGGCAGGGTCGTCCCCGCAGAATGCAATAGATAGAAGTGTTGGGTCGTCCCAACCCTTGCAACCGACCCGTAAGAATTTACGTCTCTTCCCTGTTTCTGGCAAGTCTACAACCGACAAGTAAGGTGCGTCCGGAACGACCGCCACCAGAATCGTCAGTTACTTAGCGAGTTGCATTTTTTCTGATTGGTTCATTTACCCGTTACTTCAACCTCGCATAGTGTTTACGGATAAATTGAATCACCTCTTTTTGTGGCGCACCCGTTTCCTGGGCGATTGCGTGTGAGGTGATGGCTACTGTATCGCCGCGTCGCAGCCGGGTTTGAATCTCGCGGGCGTATGGCGAGATGAGTTGCTCTGACTCAATATTTACCTCAACCTGCTGTGTTGCGGGTGATTGGTTCCCGGCGCCATGCTGGGATGGCATGCTGAGGCAGAATGCCCACTCGATTACATTGTGCCCGATGCAGAAAATGTTCATGAAGAAGGAGATGACGCCCCACCACCCAAAAAACAGACATATCGCTGTGGTCTGGATGAATGCCTGATGGATGCAACTCTTGCAAAGGTTGCCCCCTGCTTCGCTTTCTAACCGCAGAATCACCAGCCCGATGTGCTGATGAAACACCACGTCTTTAGTTGGCGCAGACCGCCCACAAGCTTCACAAGCCATATCGCTCCCCGTAATTACCTGCCCAAGATGCATGCCCTTGATGCAAATTGCATGCACGTAATTCTAGACCGGCTCTCAATGGGTACGCAAGGTAACCGCTCTATTGGATCGCTCGCCGCTCGTCCCATGAATTTTTTAAGTATCTGGAAATGGTTCAAATCAATACGGGGCAAATCCATGTCTGGCTTGCCCCGGAGGGTGCAGTCTGCGCTCAAGTATTGCAACTGGACGCCAGTTCCCTTGGGCAAGCAGGCTGATGAATGGATGAAACAACTGGAATCTGAATTTACCTGTTTTCCAATAGCCGAGAAGATTTTGCGTCAGTATGGCGGACTGCACGTCGATTCCGATGGGGTCGGGCAGAACATGGCTCGAAGCGGCATTCGATTGGATCCGCTGGAGCTTGAGGGCGAATCGGATATTTTCGGACTTTACGAAGATGTAGTATCAGGAAACTTATATCCCATAGGGCGGTCGGACGAGGGTAGGTTAGTCATTGATGAATCAGGCTACTGCTATCACCTTCACGACAGAGGCGCCGACCGGTATGAAAATATTGAAGAACTTATCCGGGGAATACTATTAGGAATTCGCGGTGAGCGAGTTTCTCATTTGTAGATTCAGACGCGTCTTTAACGGGCGCCGTTGACGCATGATCACGCTGAGAATTACGCCATTCGCTTGAGATCAAAATGGGCGCTACTGACTTCGATTTGACTCTGATTGATCCAAACCCGGCGCTTTGTGAGGAGTTTGAATTACACTTCAAACGTTTCGATCGCGTCCGTGTGGTCTGCGACCGCTTTGAGAATCTGCCGGCGTTCGATTGTATGGTCAGTGCGGCGAATTCGTTCGGCCTGATGGATGGGGGAGTCGACCTGGCAATCACTTCTTTTTTCGGTGTGCAACTGATGGATCGAGTTCAGGCTCGCATCCTACAAGAGTTCCGCGGCGAACAACCGGTCGGCACTTCGTTTATCATCGAGACTGGAAACGATAAGCATCCGTACCTTGCTCACACACCAACGATGCGTGTGCCGATGCCCATCTCCGCTACGGACAACGTGTACTGTGCGATGTGGGCGATGCTTCTAGCGGT
Organism: Pirellulaceae bacterium; assembly: GCA_965233625.1. GTDB lineage: Bacteria > Planctomycetota > Planctomycetia > Pirellulales > Pirellulaceae. The sequence continues at coordinate 1,800,497 of OZ247499.1, read as the reverse complement.
GGGGCGGCATAACGTAACTTCGCAGCCGTCCATCAAAGTGGTGGCTTGCCCGGGTCTCGGCACGGCGACTGGCCGCGTGCCATTCCGCGCCGCCGCTTCTCAGATGTCCTACGCTTACTCGAACTTCCTGCACCCGCCTACAACTATCAACTGGCCATACGCGTCCGCCCGGCAAACCGGGCTTGGTAGAGGTGGTGATCAGGGATTCAAGAAACTCACAACAACAAGGTGATAAGTTCTACGTCGGGTCGACCATGCGGCAGCAAAGTAGGCGTCGGCCTGTCCTACTCCTCCGCCGGCGCCACCTTGCTGATGGTCTGCCATAGGTTGGCGCTGGCTTTGATGCCGCGGTGGAAGTCGGCGAGGCAGAACTTTTCGTTGGGGCCGTGGGTGTTGTCGTCGTTCAGGCCCCAGCCTAATAGCAGTGTGTCGACGCCTAGTTTTTCGTGGAAGGCGTTGACGACCGGGATGGAGCCGCCTTCGCGGATGAAGACGGGCCAGCGGCCGAAGCCTAGTTCGATGGCTTCGGCGGCGGCGTTCATAAAGCGGCTTTCCAGCGGGACGACCACGCCGGGCGTGCCGTGCATGATCTTCAACTCCATCTCGATGCCCGGCGGTAGCACTTCGCGGAGTTTGGCTTCCAGGTGCTGGGCAATCACGGCGGGCTTCTGATCGGGCACGAGGCGGAAGCTGAACTTGGCGCCGGCGCGGGCGGGCAGCACGGTCTTTTCGCCTTCGCCCTGATAACCGCTCCACAGTCCGTTGATATCAAACGTCGGCCGCGCCCAACGGCGTTCCAGCGTGCTGTAGCCGCTTTCGCCGTGCAGGGCCTCGACGCCAAGCTGTTCCATGAAGACGCGTTCGTCAAAGCCGAGGGCGGCAAACTGGTTGCGTTCGCTGTCGGTGATGCAGACAACATCATCATAGAAATGGGGCACCTGCACGCGGCCATTTTCATCCACCAGCGAGCCAAGCATCTGCGTGATGGCGTTGGCCGGGTTCGAGACGGCGCCACCGAACACGCCGCTGTGCAGGTCCTGTTTGGGGCCGTTCAGCAGCAGTTCGAAATAAGCGATGCCTTTCAGCCCGTAAGTGATGGCTGGCTGTCCAGGGGCGTACTGTGAGGTGTCGCTGATGACGATCACGTCGCACGCCAGCTTCTCGAGCGCGTTCTCGTCGAAGTCGCCGTTCAGGTACTTGTAAAGATTGTGGCTGCCGGTTTCTTCTTCGCCTTCAATCAGATACTTCACCTGCAAAGGCAGCTTGCCGTTGCCATCGATCCACGCCTGAGCGCTCTTGATGTGGGTGAACATCTGGCCTTTGTCGTCGGTGGCGCCACGGGCGACGATGTTGCCGTCGCGACGCGTGGGCTCAAACGGCGGGGTGATCCATTCGTCCAGTGGATCGGGCGGCTGCACATCGTAATGGCCATAGACTAGCACGACGGGGCGGCCTGGGACGGGTGGAGATTCTGCATAGACCAGCGGGTTGCCGTCGGTTTCGATCAGCTCTGTCTTCAGCTTCATCGACTCGAACTGTCCGGCCACCCACTGGGCGGCCTGCTTCACCTGATCGCGATACTGGCTGTCAGCGCTGATGCTTTCGATCCGCAGCAGTTCGCAGAGTTCTTCCTCGAACCGCTCGCGATTGGCCGACAGGTATTTGTCTAGTGCAGACATGAGTTTTTGACTTCTTGGTCAGAATGTCGAAGATGATTAGGCATGCGTGGCCGTAATTGCCCCTCGCATCGCCTTGGGCAAAGCGCTACAATATACTGCTTGAACCTGATCCTATCTATTGCGGGCAGCTGGATGGCTCCTTGGTAGACACTGCGATTTGAATCATGTCCGATGAATTAAGCTCCGCTGTGGCTGAACCCCTCGAACAGACGATGGTCCGGCCGCGTGAAGAAAAGAAACGCCCGAAGCCGAAAAGGCAGCCACGTTACCACGTCATTCTGTGGGACGATAACGATCACTCGTACGACTACGTGATCCAGATGCTGCGCGAGCTGTTTAATCAAACAGCGACGCAGGCTTTCAAATCCGCCGTGGAAGTCGATACCAACGGCCGCGTGATATGCCTCACCACCACGCGTGAACACGCAGAGCTGAAGCGCGATCAGGTGCACGCTTATGGCAAAGATGATCTGATCGCACGCTGCAAAGGCTCGATGACTTGCTCGATTGAGCCGGAAGAGTAAGACGCGGCAGGCGTGCTGCGACGGCGTACGATATAATAGAACGTGATAGGTTTGGAGAAGTTCCACGTTCTAACGGCATCTTACGGCCGCTGTTTATGAAGTCTTACGCATTGATTCTTTCAGCCGTGTTGTTTGTTGCACCGGCGTTTTCGAGTATCTCATCTGCTGCAGAACCCGTTTCGTTCAGCAGGCAGATTCAGCCCTTGCTGGCACGCAAATGTTTCGCGTGCCACGGCCCTGATGAAGACGATAGGCAGGCTGACCTGCGCCTGGATCAGCGGGAGGCGGCGATTGAAAGCTACGCGTTTGAGCCGGGCAAGCCGGACGAAAGCGAAATGATCGCCCGCATCGAGTCCACCGACTTAGACGAGCGGATGCCGCCAGAAGGGCACAAGCCGCTGACGGCGGCTGAGACGCAGCTTCTGAAACAATGGATCAAAGATGGCGCCCGGTACGAGCCACATTGGGCGTTCATTCCGCCACGCCGCCCGTCGCTGCCCAAGGTGAAAGACACGAAGTGGCCGCAGAACGCGATTGATCGTTTCACCCTTGCACGCATGGAGAACGCGGGCGTGCGACCGGCGGCGCCTGCTGAAAGGTTCACGTTGGTGCGTCGGCTTTATTTGGATCTGACCGGACTGCCGCCCACGCCGGCTGAAGCCGACGCCTTTGCCAGCGACCATCGCCCGGACGCGTATGAGCGGCTGGTGGACCGGCTGCTTCAGTCGCCCCGCTATGGCGAACGCTGGGCGCGGAAATGGTTAGACCTGGCCCGTTATTCTGACACCAACGGGTACGAGAAGGACCGGCCGCGCACCATCTGGCCCTACCGCGACTGGGTCGTTTCGGCCATCAATCGCGACATGCCTTTCGATCAATTCACGGTCGAGCAGATTGCGGGCGATATGCTGCCCGATGCAACGCTTTCGCAGCGGATCGCCACGGGCTTCCACCGCAACACGATGCTGAATGAGGAAGGCGGTATCGATCCGCTGGAGTACCGTTACTACGCAATGGTGGACCGTGTGGCGACGACCAGCCTGGTCTGGATGGGCGTCACGATGGGCTGCGCGCAGTGTCATTCGCACAAGTACGATCCGATCTCGCACACCAGCTACTACCGCTTCATGGCGTTGCTCAACAATGCCGAAGAACCCGACCTTGCCGCCCCCAGTCCCGCCATGCAGCAGTTGCGAAACAAGCTGCAGCAACAGATTGACGGGGAAGAAAATGCGCTGCTGCAGAAGCTGCCTGAATTCAAGCCGCAGTACGAGAAGTGGCTGGAGCAGAACCGTCAGCAGGCAACGCCTTGGGAGGTGCTTAAGCCAGTTGCGATGAAAACAAACCTGCCACACTTGCAACTGCTGGAAGATGGTTCGGTGCTGTCGACGGGCGACGTAACGAAACGCGACGAATTCAAACTGCAATTCGACCTGGCCAGGCATTTCAAATCGTCGCCGCCGCAACAGATTACCGCTATCCGGCTGGAAGTGCTCCCCGACGAACGACTGCCCGCCGGTGGGCCGGGCCGCGCTTTTTATGAAGGGCGGAAAGGCGATTTCTTCCTCAGCGAAGTAACAGCAGCGCTTCCCGGCGGAAAGCCGGTGCGGTTTAGTTCGGCAGCGCACACCTACGGCAAAATCAGCATCGGCAATGGCGCTGCGGCGGGTAATGTGATCGATGGTAATGGCTCGACGGGATGGTCCACGTCTGGACGCGAAGGTCAACGCAGCCAATTGTTGCTGACCCTTGCAGAACCGCTTGATGCGAATCAGAAGCTGGACCTGACCCTGCTATTCGAGCGTCATTTCGCCGCCAGTCTCGGCCGCTTCCGGCTGTCCGCTACGACGAAGGCGGACGAGTTGAAACCGCACGATGTGCCATTCAATATAGAACACCTGCTGCGGCGTAATGACAGTGAATTGTCACAGGGTCAGCAGCGGACGTTGCAGCTCTATTTCATGCAGACTTCGCCCGCTACGGCGGCAGTGCGGAAAAAACTTGAATCGCTGAAAAAGCAGATGCCCACGCCGCCGCGGACAATGGTCATGCAGCAGCGTAAATTTGCTCCGCGGCGTAGAACGCACCGGCATCACAGGGGCGAATATCTCAGCCCGCGCGAAGAAGTTTCGCCCGCCATTCCCGAAGTCTTCCGGCAGCATGGCGCCGCAGCCCCAGACGACCGCCTCGAACTGGCGCAATGGCTGGCAAGTTCTGATAATCCCCTTGCCGCGCGGGCGGTGGTCAACCGTGCGTGGCGCGACTTGACCGGCGCCGGTCTGGCGCCAACAGCAGGGGATTTCGGTGTGCAATCCGAACCGCCTTCGCATCCGCAACTGCTGGACTGGCTGGCCGTGGATCTGATGGAAAACGGCTGGTCGATCAAGCGGCTGCATCGTCAGATTGTGCTCAGCGCCACCTATCAGCAAAGCTCTCATCAGCCATCTGAACAGGCCGCTGCGTCGCCCGTTGGCGTGCTAGATCGTAGCAGCCGCTTCCGGCTGGATGGAGAAATTGTCCGCGACTCGCTGCTGCATTCCGCCGGACTGCTGACGAACAAAATGGGCGGACCCGGCGTGTATCCGCCGCAGGTCGCCAGTGTGACAGCGCTTGCCTACGGCGGCATGAAATGGCGCGCCTCGCAAGGTGAAGACCGTTATCGTCGTTCGCTGTACACCTTCAGCAAACGCACGGCGCCGTTCGCCGCTTATGCGGTGTACGATGCACCGAGCGGTGAGAACTGCGTTGTCCGGCGTAATCGCGGCAACACGCCCTTACAGTCTTTGACGCTGCTCAACGATCCGATGTACATGGAGATCGCGCAGTCGCTGGGCAAGCTGGCCGCGCAGGCGGAAAGCAGCACCGAGGGGCGTTTGACGTATATCTTCCGCCGCTTACTCGTGCGAAAACCTGGCGCCGCTGAGATGGTTGCGATTGAGAAATATTACCTGTCGCAACTTGCGAGGTTGCAAAACGGTGAACTCGATGCCGTAAAGATTGCGGGAAGCAATGCCGCGACGCCCGCGCTGGCGGCCTGCGTGCTTACCGCGCGATCTCTGATGAATCTGGACGAGACGATTACCCGCGAATAACCCTTCCGTTTTTCGAACCTGATATGTCTACTGACAAAAATATGGCACAGCAGCAACAGGCTTTGCTGCAACAGACCCGCCGGCATTTCTTCCGCGATTGCGGCGCAGGCCTCGGCAAAATTGCATTAGCCTCGTTGTTGATGGGCAAGTCGTCCGCGCCGGGGATTGCCGCTGCTTCACCGGCAGGTAACACGGCAGGGCAGATGCCTCACTTCGCTCCAAAGGCGAAGCGGGTGATCTATCTGTTCATGGCAGGCGCGCCGAGCCAGCTGGAACTGTTTGACAATAAACCGGAACTGGCGAAGCTGGCGGGCAAACCGCTGCCGCCTTCGGTCATCAAGGGCCAGCGTTACGCATTTATTCAGCCCGATGCTGCTGTGCTGGCGCCGAGATTTAAGTTCAAGCGGCACGGTCAGTCCGGCGCCGAACTTTCCGAGATGCTGCCGCACCTGGCGAAGGTGGCGGATGATATTGCGATTGTGCGGTCGATGCACACCGACAAGTTCAACCACGCCCCGGCACAGTTGTTTGTGAATACGGGCAATGGTGTGCCGGGCCGCCCGAGTATGGGCGCCTGGCTGAGTTATGGCTTGGGTGCTGAGACTAGTAACCTGCCTGCCTTCGTAGTGCTGAAAAGCGGCGGTAGTTTAAGCGGCGGCGCGGCGATGTGGAGCGCGGGGATGCTGCCGACTTCGCACCAGGGCGTGCCTTTCCGGTCGCAGGGCGATCCGGTGCTTCACCTTTCAAGTCCTGCGGGTATTGATGACCGGGCACAACGCGACTCACTGGACCTGATCGGCGCGCTCAACCGCAAGCGGCTGGATGTAACCGGCGACGCCGAGATTCAGACGCGGATCGCTGCCTACGAAATGGCGCACCGCATGCAGATGCAGGCGCCGGAGTTGATGGACTTCTCGACCGAAACGCAAGCAACGCTGCAGGCTTATGGCGCCAAACAAGGTGCTTCTTCCTTTGCCAATAACTGCCTGCTCGCGCGGCGGTTGGCGGAACGCGGCGTGCGTTTCATTCAGGTGTACCACGCCGGCTGGGATCATCACAGCAATGTTGAAGGCGGTGTACGCGGGCAATGTAAACAGACGGATCAGGCGGCAGCAGCCCTGATTGCTGATCTTAAGAAACGCGGCCTGCTGGACGACACGCTGGTTGTCTGGGGCGGTGAATTCGGCCGTACGCCCATGGTAGAAGCCAGCGCTGCACTGGGCCGCAGCAAAGGCCGCGACCATCATCCGCAGGCGTTCAGCGTGTGGCTGGCAGGTGGCGGCGTGAAGCCGGGCATCACGCTTGGTAAAACGGGCGAACTTGGTTTCCATGTGGTGGACTCGCCCGTGCATGTGCACGATCTGCAAGCCACTATTCTGCACTTGCTTGGTCTGGATCACGAACGGCTGGCGGTCGATCAGAATGGTCTGTCGATCCGTCTGACCGGTGTGGAAAAGCATCACCCGGTTAAAGCGCTGTTACAATAGACGACTTGTTTCAAAACAAACTCAAGCCGTGGAATGAACCATGAAAACGCTGACAATAACGCTTTCGGTCTTACTGCTTGCAACATGCCTAACCGCCGGCAAAGCCACGACAGCGTCTGCGGAAGAAAAGCCCGCCATCCTGGATGTGAAGTTGCTGGTTGACGGGTGGAGCCACTCGCGGGAAGAAGATGAGAAGGGCGTGCGGGTGTTCCGGCGGACTGCTTCAAAAAAATGGCCGCCATCGCGGTTCCGCATGAAATACAAGTTCAACGTAGATGGCACCGGGAGTTACCTGTACCTGCATCCCACAGATCGTCACATGATGATGCCTATGCGGTGGAAGATTGATCCCGTGAATCCGCGCGAAATCGTCATCACGGCGAAACACCAGGGAAAGGTCGACAAGACGATTCTGAAGGTCGTGGAACTCACCGCGACCGCATTGAAAGTGAAGTAGGCGGATGGTTGGTTTGCGTTAAGCTCTGCGGGCTGCGTAGGCCAGACGTGCGGAAGCGACCGTGCTGACTGGTGGGGCGACCCCTGACCGATACACTGTCAGTTGCCCAGCAGGCGTTCTGTGTTGTCTGCCAGCAGCGACAGCACGCAGACCCCGCAGGAATACCCACCGATGCCCGTTACGCATGTTCGTTCTTTTTATATCGCGTCCGGGGCGGAAGACGGCGTCGCCACGCCATTCTCGCTAGAAATAATTGAATCCCGCATCTCACGCCGCGAACTGGTCTGGAGCGTGCACTATCCGGCGCGCTCCGTCACGCAACTCGGCGCCGTACGAAGTATCACGCCAGTGGGCGAGACAGCGCTGCTTGATGCGTGTTTAGCCTTCTTCCCGCAGCATTTCCGCCACTGCGCCACGCTACGAAGCATCGAACGGCAGGTCCGCCGTCAGCCGCACATCGACTTCCGGCAGGTCCAACGAGGCGCCATTCTGAAGCAGTGGCCACAACTGCGTGATGAAGCGCAGGCTGCGTTTGAAACACTTTCGATCTTTGAAGGGCGTCTGACTCCCGTTCTGCCCAACGCGCAAATCTCGCGGGGGAATCACTGGTGGAGCAAGGCCGCGAGTAAATTCTGGCCGGCGCCCAAGCGAGTTGCTTAATTCTCTTTGACAGAAATGCTAGCGGCACAAACATCATGCAAGCTGGTGGACTCGCGATGTCTGGGCGGTTTTGGAGGGGCTGCGGTTATAAGCGAGTTTGTAGAAAGCTGATAAAGGCGTTAAACCCGGAACACCCGGCAGACCGAAAATTTCCATAGAAGTTCTTAAATGAATAAAGTGCGTGCCAGGATTCCAACGGTCGCACCCGGCGGTTTTTGACCGAACCGCCTGCGCGCCCGTTGCCCAGGATGCCGGCCACGGACGAAACGAGGAATAGCATGTCGCAACTGTCGATTATCATCGTCGCCTCGAGCACGGATGCAGCTCTGGAAAGCACGATCACTTCCGTGCTTGAACATCAACCGTTTAGCGCGGAGATTTTTGTCGCCCACGACGGCTCTTACGAAGATCCGTATGATCTTGGCGACGAAGTGCAATACATCATTGTGCCGGGGGCGGCCTCGTGGATGCAGCTGGCCAACGCGGCCGCGTCGGAAGTCACCACGCCTTACATGCATTTTCTAGCAGCCGGCGTCGAAGTCGCGAGTGATTGGGCCGATGCAGCGCTGCAACGCTTGCAGGACACGGAGGTCGCGATGGTGTGCCCCGTGGTGCTCAACCAGGCTGCGCCAACCCGCGTCCTTTCGGCGGGCCAGGTCTGGACGCGTGGCGGCGGGTTGAAGCTTGTCGCGAATGGAGATTCTTTCACAGCGTCAAACGTCGCTGGGCAGCGTCCTGTTGGCCCGACGGAAGTAGCTGCGTTCTTCGCGACGGATGCCTGGCAGGCTGCGGGCGGTTTCGATGAAACCACCAGTCAGGAGGCCGCGTCGATCGACCTTGCACTGCGTATCCGGGCGGCAGGCGGACAATGCGCGATAGAATCCCAAAGCAGCGTCGTTGCTGCGGCAGAACTGTTCAATTACACCGGGGACACAGCCGGGAAAGTCTACCAGCGACAGAGGGTATTCCGCCGCCATGCCGCGAGCGGTTTGCTCCACAAGATTGCATCCTTCGCACAGTTTGCCAGCGCACCGGCCGCCTATCTGCGTGCGTGGCGTGAAACGCCGACCGGCATTCACAACAGCTTTGCAACGTCTGTCGAGACGCCTGACGTGATCCAGATGCCGACAAAAACCGCCTCGGCGCCGCTACGGCGCGCGGCCTAGAACGGCTGAAATTGAGGCAAATCTGCACTTTTTCGCATTTCGCGAGCAGAATTATCGACCGCAGCATATCCAGCCACAGAGGGGGGGATGCCTGCGGCTTATGTGCGGCTGATTGACGCTGATGGTGAGATGAAACCAATAGTGGCGTATTATTTCACATTGCTGCGTTTGCAATTCAGTTGTTTCTGGAAGTGGGAAGCGAACTTTACGCCTGTTTCTTAGGTGTTTTCAGCTGGTCCGGGTTGCAATTCCCATCGAACGTAGTCTAATCACGGCGGTTGAAGTCCCCGCAACTTCAACAATTTTACTTGTCGCGAACCAATAATTACCCCGGAGACTTATTGATGGCCAAAGCCGCAGTAAAACCGCTGACCAAAAGCCAGCTTCTAGCCTCGATTGCTGAAACGACCGAATTGACCAAAAAGGAAGTGGATGCCGTGCTAGAAGCACTCACTGCTGAGGTCTCCAACGCACTCAGCAAAAAAGGCCCTGGTCAGTTTACTTTGCCCGGTTTGTTGAAGATTGTTAAGGTTCGCAAGAAGGCTGTGAAAGCACAGAAGGGCGTGAAGAACCCATTCACTGGAGAAATCTCCGACCGTCCCGCCAAGCCTGCCTGTGATGTTGTGAAAGTACGGCCCCTCAAAGGCCTGAAGGAAATGGTGTAACGACGCCAGGCACGGCCGCATTGCATTTGCCGTGACGAACATCGCACCACAAATACACAATAAGCCGGTGAGACCCATCTCACCGGCTTATTTTATTAAATGAATCAAGTATGGCGTGGCAACTTCTAACCGGCGCCGACGCCGCGGTCGAAGCTGTCCTGTTCCCGCAGATAAAGTGCGAGTGCTTTCTCGAAGGTTTCCGCCGAGATCCGCCAGGATGGTTCGCCGATGGTATGGGCGTGGCAGTGGTCCACCAGCAGGCGGTACATGAACTTGAACATGTGACGCGGAACACGCAGTGATCGCAACGCGTTGATCAACCGCGAGTGTGATAGGTCTTCGGCGAAGAGATCGCTCAGCGAAATCTCCTGCCCGTCTTTCGCACAGGCTTGCAGACGCGAGTTCGCCACATCAAACAGCGCTTCACCCGTCCACTCGAAAGAGCGGATCATATTCTGCTTATCTAAACGGGCGCGCTGATAGAAGTCGCGTTCCTCGCGGTCGATAAAGCGGGTGAGCTCAATCGGCAGCAGCATCTTCAGCCCAAGACCAGGGTGCTTGAGGAATTTGTTGTCTAGCATCGGCCAGAGCAGCGCTTTCATCAGTTCCGCAGAGCCATTAATCAGGTGCGGCTCGTCCAGGCGGTCGACCAGTACGATCACGCCCTTGTAACCGAGTGAATCGAGGATGGACTGAAACTTCGAGAGCAGTTCGTAGCGGTCGTCAGTGCGGTCCTGGTTGGGCAATGGCTGGCTGGCAAGTTCGCTGGTGGTGAAGTTCATCAACACGCCGCAAAGCTGCGTGGTTTCGTTATTGCCGGTGCGGACATTCGTCACGATGCCGCGGGCCAGGAAGAAGCTTTTCAGCAGTCGCCACAACCAGGGGAGCCATCCGAGGCTGATAATCAACGGGCAGATCCACAACGCGTGCAGCCAGCCCAAGCCTGCCGCTCCTTCCACTGGCTCCGCAGGCGCAGCGCCGCCCGACGAGAGCATCATGGAAATCACGGTAATGATGCAAATGACCGAGAGCACCGTCCAGCCATACGCCAGCGCCATTGGCAAGGCGGCCTTGAGCGTGTTGAATTTCAGATAGCTACGCAGGCGGCCCCAACGGCCTTTGCGTGTTTCGGCAGTGGATTCGTCGTAGCAGGCGGCCAGCAGCAGCAGGTCGCGTTTCTGGTGCCGGTCGAGGGCGTCTGAAACGTCCTCGGGCAAGGTCACGTCTACATTGCGTTTCTTCTTGCGGGCTTCAAGCATGACGTCGATCAGCCCGGTGACGCCGATCGACAGGATTGCATCCATATGATCCCACAGACGCCATTTTGAAAGCACTTTGTCAGCGCGGCGGCGGATACCTATGCGGGCGTGGAAGCGATCTAGGTACGGGTTGAAGTCTTCGTAATGGATGACAAACAGGCGATTGCCCGGATGCGCCTCGTTGTACTTCTTGATGTGACGGGAGATCTGCAGGCGGATCGCCGTTTTACCGGAGCCTTTCTCACCGAATACAATCGAAGTGGCTGGCTCTGAGGGGTCGCCGTACACTTTGTCCCAGGTGGGATGGTAGGCGCCGTCGATACAGAGCTCTTTGAAGACCGGGTCGGTTTGAGCGTCTTCCTCCGCGAAAGGATTCCGGGCAATGTGGTGATGCTCAAGGAGGTCTTGTATTTTCATCGGAGTAGCTGAATCCAACAGCGTGAAGGTAATCCGTTAAGCGCCCGCGCGCTTGAAACCAACAGTGGCTGCGGCCACGCTGTAGTGCCAGAGTCCGATGGCCGCAGCGAGTAGATATTGCCGATGTTACCCAAGCCCACGCAGGTATGCTATGGGTTGGCGCCTGCGATGTGGCTACACACGCACAGGTACGGCACGGCTATTCTTTGACCGTGACGGACTCAACCATCGCTTTGAAGGCAGCTTCATGCTTAGCGATGGTGTCTTTGGGACCATAGAATTTGACGAAGACGCGGCCCACTTTTTCCGTTTCAAAGATGGCGCCGACAAGACGGTAGCCTTTGAAACCGAACCGGGCGCCGAAAGGTGGGTGGTAGCTGCCATTAGCCTCGACCATCCGCACTTCCATACCGTTAATTTTTTTGACTTCTACTTTCATGTTGCCGCCGGGGGCGCCTTGTTCCGGGCGGATCTGCTGCTTCCAGCGGCCAAGGTTCTGCTCCAGCGACCCGCCAGCACGCGAAATCGTTAACCGCCCCGGGCGGCCGCCATCGGCAGCGGGAGCCGAGAACTCGGCATCGATCAGATTGAATTGCGGCTTCTTCTGTGTCAGCCCGGCAGGTGCGTTGAACGAGATCTTGCCGTCGGCGATCGAGACCTTTTCGGTTTTCGGTGCTTCTTTCGCTGGCTCATCGGCAACCGCAGTTGCGCAAACGGCGCCGGCGCAGACAATTGCGGCCAGCAGCATAGATAGCGTCTTCATGGTGTGGAGAATCTTCATGAACTATTTCCTGTCTAGTTGTGGAACTGATCTCGTAGTGGAACTGCGGAGTGGTGCAGTTGTGGGGAATTGTAGCCCGCTGATGCAGTTGTGGGACTGCTTGTCTCCGACTGCATGACCATCCAGATTAACACAGCCAGCAGGATAAGACTCAGTAACCCGAGAACAATCACCACAATTATGCCCATCTGATTGTTTTTCTTTGCAGGAGGGCGCCGAGTGAGCTTCTTGGGGGCTTCCTCGCTATCTGGTTCGGAATTGCTTGTGGTGGAGGAAGAAACGGGCGGCGCCTTGGCCAGTTGCGGGAAAACCGTATCGGCCGTCTGCCATTCGGGCCAGCCTTCGCGCCACACCAGCGAGTCCGCCGTGATACGCCCTTCGTCCAGCCAGGAACGGACGACGTCGCCCACCGCCGGACCGAACTGCCCGCCAGACGGCGGCCGCACATACCAGACGGCATTGGGATCTTCCGCCAACGGATCAGCAGTTGGCGCGTTGGTCGTTTCCGCAGGACCATCAACGTCCTGCATGCTATCGGGCAGTTCAAAGTCGTTTGCCGCGGCGCTGGCTGACGCCCCTGATGGCTTCGTGCCGGGCTGGTCCGTTGCCTGGTTGGGGGGCGCCGGGCGAGGCAGCGTGGTATCGCTTCCGCTGCGTTTCATGATGGCGGACTGCGTCAGAATCTGTGAATCGCCGGTAGTGGTGATCTCGTCTTCTATTTCGTCTAGAGCCAGCAGTGGCCCGTTGGACTTTTCAGTGACCTTAGCTTCGCCGCTGGCCTTGGCGGAATCGACGGCGTGTTGATCGCGGAATTTTTTACTGCCTGGCGGAATCTGGCTTTCCAGGGGAATGTCTACACCTACGCCGCAATGGGGGCAGATGCCACGTTTACCTGCTAGAAAACTTTTTACATTCAGGCGATGGCCGTTGGGGCAGTAAAACCTGATTCCCATGTTCGCTCCGGCGAGCAGTGATTGGAGGGGGGCCGGTAGCCGGCAGCCGTACTTCGTACTTCAGTATACAACACTTTGCATTTAGCGGAATAAACGCCAGTCCTGCGATCAATTCCCACGTGCATTATGTGAATTGCCGCCGATCGGAAGGACCTGCGAAAAAAGAATAACCCGCCAAGGCGGAATAATCCGATGTAACAGAAACCGTTGCGAAGATAGGGATCAACTAGGCCCCGGCCCGGCGGCGCGACGGTTCAACCTGGCGGAAAAATCGCCGACGCAGATTGCTGCCCCTGACCCAGCAGCACCCAAACGAATTTTCAAGGAGGGAAACCCATCATGAGCGTACGCCGGTCCATGATCGCTACGGTCGCCGCGCTTCAACTGCTATCAACGCCACTGCTACTGGCCCAGAACACGGGCCCGGCCAAGCTGGCGCCAGGAATGGATATCTCGGCAGCACTGGGATTAGGCGGCGAATCCTCCACGCCTGATCAGGAAGAAGCCACAGAAGAACTTGAATCTGTCCCACCGCTGATCATGCCCCAGGGAGAGAAGAAGCTGCCAGTCTCGTCTGAAACACAGCAGCAGCCGCGTGTTTCCAACCGGCCTGTCCAGTTGGACAGCATGCCAGACGCACCCAAACCGCCTTCCATTCCACACGTGATCCCGCATCCAGAAGTATTACCTCCGGAAGCGGACCCGGTTGTGGATGAAGGTGAGGAAGATCTGCCGCCGTTTGCTTTCGACGAAGAAGCTCAACGCCGCACGCCAGCAGCGAAGCCTGCGCCACTGGCCCAGCAACCCTTGCCCGCCGCAAAAGCGCAGCAGGGTCTGGCCACAACGATGCCAATTGTCTCCATCGAAACCAGTGGTCCGCCCGAGTCGTTTGTCGGCCGCGCGGAAACCTATTCGATTCTGGTGAACAACCTGGGCGAGACCGTCGCGCACCACGTTAATGTTGATGTCATGCTGCCCCGCACGGCCTCGCGTGTTGAAACCGCACCACAGTGTCAGCCCGTGGCGCCTTTTCACATCCGTTTTGCGATTGGTTCGCTGGGCGTGAAGGAGAAGAAAACCGTCAAAGTCCGCCTGACGCCAACGGCGCGTGGCGGCAGCGAAATCCGCACGCAGGTAACGCTGGCAGCCGCCTCGGCGCTTTCGGTGCAGACCAAAGAAGCCCGCCTTCATATCACCGCGGCTGGTCCTGCCAAACTTGGTTTCGGGCAACGCGCCAACTACAAGGTGACGGTGACCAATCAGGGCGATGCGGCTGCGGAAGATGTCAACGTTGCTTCGGCGCTGCCTGAAGGCGTGGAGATCAAAGTCGATGGCGGCGGTCAACTTGGTTACATTGGTCCGGGCGAATCGCGCGACATCGTCGTGCAAGTCATGCCCAAGCTGACGGGACAGGTTTCTTTGAAATTCACCGCCCGCAATAAGCACGGCGAAAAGTCGCACATCGTGCGTGCGGTGGAAGTCGAACGCCCGATGGTGGAAGTGGTTACTCAGGGACCGGCACTCAACTATCTGAAACGTGATGGCATCTACGCGGTGTCCGTGACCAACCCCGGCGATGCAAGCGCTACGAACGTAAAGATCAAAGCAGCCATTCCGGCCGGCATTCACGTAACCGCCATCGACCGCGCAGCTAAGTACGACGCCGCAAGCCGTACGCTGACCTGGACGCTGAAGCATCTGGCAAGCGGCGGGCATGAGATCTTCCGCTACAAAGCCACCGCCATTGCAGAAGGGCGCCACGCGCACGATGTACTGGTAACGGCGGCAGGCGGCTTGCGTTCGGAATCCCGTCACGTCACAGAAGTGATTAGCCGCGCCGATGTGAGCATGCAGATTGCCGATACGGCCGGCCCCGTGCAGGTAGGTTCCCCTGCTATCTTTGAAGTGCTGGTCCGCAACCGTGGCACCAAAGAAGCTGGCAATGTTGTCATTTCAGTCAAGCTGCCAGTCTCGCTGAAGCCCGTGCGTAGCACTGCTTACACTTCGACAGGACAGTCCATCCGCTTCCCTGTTATCTCACTGCCACCGGGCGGCCAGAAAGTGTTGCGGTTTGAAGCCGTCAGCGACGAAGCAGGCGACCACATCGTGCAGGTTTCGTTGCGGAGCGATTCGTTACAGCGGGAACTCTCCGCCGAAGAAAGCATCTTCTTCTACGAGAGTCAGAAGAAACCCGGCAACATCGCCACGCGGCCCGGCAACCGTGTGATTGACTACTAGCATTTGACGCCGGCTTGGAATGGCGGCATTACATGCAGTGAAACGAACACACGCGGCCGCGAGGGGCAACCTTCGCGGCCGTGGCTATTTCTTGTGCAGTCCTAGGGCCGTGCTTACAGCCTTATGGACGAAACAACCGTTGCATCTTGTAGAACTGATCCGCCGGTTGTGCCGTAGGAACGGGAAATTACAACTGCTCCTGCAGTTTGCATCGATCGTTTTCCACCAACGGAAGCGGTCACAAGGGAGCAGCCAGGAATCTTACTCCCGGTGCGATTACCGGGTCGATAACGTCCATGTCCGGCATCAGGTTCCTGCTGTCTGCCGGGTCCGCGGCGTTTGAATGGATTTCCGCCGTGAATGTTTCCCAACATGGATGCCCGTCATGTCCGCCCCCGCTTTATCACTGTACGTGCCACCCGCCACGCTGGCGCCAGCAGCTATCGACCGTGCCTGTCCGCTCTGCGATACGAGCAATCACGAGGCGGCGCCTTCGCGGTGGAGTCGCGACCAGTGGCGGATGAAAGAATGCACCGCATGCGGCCTGCTTTATCTCGAAAACGCGCCGACCTACCAGGAGCTTGCCGAGAATCATTCGTGGACAGAAACCTTCAAGGCCGAGCGTAAATTCCGCCGCCAACGCGAGCCGTTTCTGCAAGCGATTTCCGGCAGCCTGAAATGGTTAAGGCTTTCACTTCTCAAGCGCAACAAAGCACTCTCGCTGATCCGCAAACACGTGCGGCAAGGCAACCTGCTCGACATCGGATGTGGCGAAGGGAAGCTGTTCGAGAAGTTGCCCGCAGAGATCACGCCGTGGGGCGTAGAAATTGACGAGCAGGCAGCCGGCATCGCCCACGAACGTGCCTCTGCACGGGGCGGCGAAGTGCAGATGACCCATGCCCTGGACGGCCTGACATGCTTTCCATCGGCGCAGTTCGACGGCATTCTGCTGCACTCGTTTATCGAGCACGAAATCATGCCGCGGCAACTACTCACCGCCGCCGCAGGTGCGTTGAAAGAGAATGGGCGGCTGATTATGAAGGCGCCAAACTTTAATGCCTGGAACCGTCACTTGCGTGGTGACCGCTGGTGCGGTTTCCGTTTTCCCGATCACGTGAACTATTTCACACCGCACACCTTCCGCATGCTGGTGGAAAAGGCGGGGTTGAAGGTTGTGCAGTTCGGGCTGATGAACCGATTGCCAACCAGCGACAATATGTGGATGGTGGCTGGCAAAGCGTAATGCGTTAATTACGTTTCCGCATGTTCATATAGCCATAGCCGCCGCCACAACGTGCTGCCAGACGCTGCATGAAATTGTCTTTTTCGGGCGCCGCATTGAAGCCAAATTCAATGCAATGAATCGTAGTGGCTTTACCCGCGCGTTCAGCGATGCGGTCAATCTGATTGGCATTCAGATAAGGATCGCCGCCGTCGGTCAAAAAGAAAACCGCATCGGGCTTGAGCCGCAAAGCGGCCAGCAGCGCCATCTCGTGCTCGGTGGCGCCAAAGGCGGCAAGACCGTCGAAGTACGGCAAAATGCTATCGATGTTTTCCGGCGTTGCCGGCAGAAGGTCGCGCTTACCCAATAGGTATACAGGCTTGTGGTGATAGGCGATGATCTGAAACCTGTGCTGGGGCGCCAGCGACTTCAGTTGCTTGTGCAGTTCCTTTTGAGCCGCGTGCAAACCACCGTAGCCCTCTTCGCCCATGCTCTTCGAGCGGTCAATTACGAACACGAAGGTCCGGCCGCTGGCTGCGGTGCTGCCGAACAAAGAGACTTTTCCGACCGGCCCAGATGGACGCCGGGCAATGCGGTCAGCCATTTCCTGCGCGATGAAGGCACTGTCGTCGGAACCGGGCAGAATCAGACGCCTGCCGCCGCCGGTAGCTGAGGCTGCGACAAGCAATTCGCTCGATTCGCCGATGCCTGCTTCTGGCTGTCCGGGCAGGTCGATGTCCGGGGAAATAAGGCTTTCTTCGCTGGCCGCCGAAGGCAGCGCGGCGGCAATGCCCAGGCTGTCGCCAGATTCTGATTCCGCAGGCTCACGCGACTCACCACCACTCAGCGGCGCCGCTTTTTCTTCACTGAAATACTCCATCTCGCCAGATTCAGAAACTTCCGCGAGGGCAATACCCACGTTCCGCGGCGCTTCATCTGGCAACCCCTGCGACACGCCACGCAATCCAAGTGCGGCAACCAGGAAGATCACGCCATGCACCACCGCGGACAGCGCCCAGGCGGGCACGGCGCGGCGTTGGTTGGTGTCAGCCTTTCCGGCCGCAAGTTGTGATTGCATGACGATGGCCTTATGCACTTTTCGCAAAGGTTTAACTCTATCGTCAGTATAGCCTAAGGCCAGCCTCTGCGGCGATGTCAGCTTCGCCGGTGCGGGCTCAGACTGCTTCCCCTTCAATCACGATACGGCGGAAGATCTCAAAAGTAATCAGCATCCACAGCCGCAGGCCGTAGCGTCCGGGGCCTTCCTCCGTGTTGTAGTCCAGCAACTGTTTGACACGCGCCGGGTCGAAAATCCCCGCTTGCTTGAGTGCACGTTTTGAAAGCAGTTTGCGGGCGTATTTCCGCATCTCTCCCTGGAACCAGAAGTGCACCGGCACACGCATGCCGCTCTTGGGGCGGTCGATGACCTCTGCCGGCAGCAGGTCGCGATATGCTTGTTTCATGACATATTTTTCAACTCCCGCCCGCAGTTTCATACGTGGCGGAAGCTGGAAGGCGTATTCGATAAGCCGCTGATCGAACATCGGTGAGAGCGGCGTCAGCCCCCAGGCGCCGGTCATGCGTTCGACCTTCGGAAGAATCAGGTGGGCGCCTTTCAGCCGCGTATTGATGGCCATCAGTTTGTCGAGAAAACTCCGTGGCCGTTCGCTTTGAAAGAACGGATTGAGGATGCCCGTCAGACTACGTTCGAAATCAATCTGTGCGCGGAAGCCGGGCGTCAAAAGGCGCGACAGTTCTTCGTAGCCACGACGGTACGACTCCAGATATCGCCGCTGCCTGAAGTCAGCTTCGCGGGCTACACCGCCGTACCAGTGATGCAGCAGCATGCCCAGATTCTTCGGCCCGCCGAACAGCGGATCACCGCCTTCACCGTTCCAGGCAAACTGAAAGTTGCGGGCGACGTGGGCTGACAGCTCGTAGTTGGGCATCGTGATCGGATCGCCGATCGCGTCGTCCAGACGCCAGATCATTTGCCGCAGACGCGGAATGAAATCCCGTGGCCGGATCAGCACTTCTTCGTGCACCGTGCCACAGTACTCCGCCACCTGCCTGGCGAAATCCAGCTCGTTGTGAAACTCTTTGCCGAAGTGAATCGAGAAAGTGTGCACCGGCCGCGAAGACTGCCGGACGACTTCCGCCGCGATGATGCTTGAGTCCAGTCCGCCCGAAAGAAAAACCGCCGGATCTTCATCGGGCGGCATCCGCTGTGCCACTGCCGTTTGAAACACTTTCTTGAATCCGGCAATGTGATACTGCTCAACTGCCGGCGTCAACTCCCGCGGATCGACCTCTGCCGACTCGAGAAAGAAATACCTTGCCACCTGCAACGGCTGCCCGGGCTGGTAGCGAAGGTAATAACCGGCCGGTAGTTCGTGCAGCCCCTGCAACATCGTGGACTCGCCAGGCAGGAAGCTGAACGTCAGATACTCCGCCACAGCCTCTGGCCGCAACCTGCGGACAAATCCCGGCGCTGCGATAACACCTTTAGGCTGCGTGGAAAAGAACAGGCGGTCATTGTGAATGGCAAAGAAAACCGACCGTAACCCGGCAGCGTCGCGGGCGACGGTAATCGTATCGCCATCCTTAACAACAGCGATGAATGCGCCGTGCAGCGAGGACAGCGCGCTTACGCCTTCACGCTTCCACGCCGCCAGCAGTTCCGCCGGGCTGCGTGCAATGCTTTCCTCCGAAAGCCATCCCGCGACGGCTGCGACGTTTTCAGCGTCGTCGCACTTCAGCCCTTCGCCACGGCGCTGCTGATCCGACGGACCGAATCTTGGCCGGTACGCAAGATTCAGTTCCGGGCCGTGCGTTGTCTGCAGCGGCTGATCGCCGTGGATCTGCAACTGGCGGGACACACGCTCTAGATGGCCGGGGATGGTCGCCCCGGTGTAACCTACCAGTCCACTCATAACCGCAGAGCCAGCAGCCTCTACTCCGCAGCAGCTGGTTTAGTTGCTACACCCAGGCTGTGTAACCATGCCTGACACGCGGCGGGCCACTTCGAGGCGCCTTCGACATTCTTTGCCAGGCCCAGACCGTGGCGGCCTTTGTCGTAGATGTGCAGTTCGCCCTTCACACCTGCTTTCTGCATGGCAGCGTAGAAGACTTCGCTGTTCTTGGCGGGAACGCCTTTATCTTCACGCGTATGCCAGAGGAAGCAGGGCGGAGTCTCGGCAGTCACCTGTTTTTCGTTCGAGAACTTCTTAATCAATTCCGCCGGTGCGTCGGCGCCAAGCAGATTTCGCTGAGAGCCACGATGTGTAAATGGTTCATCGAATGCGATGACGGCATAGCAGAGGATGGCGAAATCCGGCCGGTTGCTGACGCGGGCAACGGGATCTTTCGCATCTTTATCGCCCTTGTCGAAGTGTGTCGCGACAGTCGATGCCAGATGACCACCCGCGGAGAACCCGATCACGCCGACCTTCTGCGGATCAACGCCATATTTCTTTGCATTGGCACGTACGTACTGAATGGCGCGGTGGGCGTCGTTCATTGGCGCCGGGTGGCCGTAGCCTTTGCCCTTGTGACGGTAGCTGCAAATGAAAGCGGAAACGCCCATGGAGTTGAACCACTTCGCAATGTCGTGCCCTTCATGGCCCATCGCCAGGTGCCCATAGCCACCGCCTGGCAGCACGACCACGCCGCCGCCGGTGGCGGTTTTTGCATCGGCCTGATAGATGATCAACTGGGGTTTGTCGTTGGGTGCATCACCCTTGGCGCCAGGTGCGCCGTTGGGCCAGAGTTCCAGAGTCACGGGTTCTGCATTTGCCAGGCCGGCAGTTGTGATAGAAGCCAGCAATACGCCGCCGATAAGGAGAAGCCGCCGGAATGGAAACTGTTGCATCATGGTTGTTGATCCGATGGGTGTTGTTTGAAAGATGCTGGTTAGCGTAGCAGAGATTACGGTCAAAGCAATTCGTAGCCGCCCGCGTTGAATGGACAAAAACTTGCATCTGTAACGGGTCCGTTTCAAAATGCTGGCTGCCGTCACGAAATAGACATCGCCCGTCACCGTAAGAAATTCAGCTATGAAACAGATCGTCCCCTTCGCGTGCTTCCTTGTTGCAATCATGTTTGCTGGTGTGCAAGACACACATGCCGCGGACAAGTTGCCCAATATCGTCATTATGTTCGCCGACGATCTGGGCTATGCGGATATCGGTTGCTTTGGCGCCCAGGGCTACAAGACGCCACATCTAGATGGCATGGCGAAGGAAGGCGTGAAGTTCACCAACTTCTACGTCGCCCAGGCGGTCTGCGGCGCTTCGCGCGCAGCGCTGCTTACTGGCTGTTATTCCAACCGCGTCAGCATTCTCGGCGCCCCTGGACCTTCCGCCAAATATGGCATCAACAGCGAAGAGATGTTGCTGCCGGAACTGGTGAAGCAAAAGGGCTACGCTACGGCGATGTTTGGCAAATGGCATCTGGGGCATCACAAGAAATTCCTGCCGATGCAACATGGCTTTGACGAATACTACGGGCTGCCTTACTCCAACGACATGTGGCCGTTTCATCCCACGGCCAAATTCCCCGATCTGCCAATGATCGAAGGCAATAAGATCGTAAATCCCAAGGTGTCGCCTGAAGATCAGAAGCAACTCACCACGGACTACACCACACGCGCCGTGGACTTTATCGAACGCAATAAAGACAATCCGTTTCTGCTTTACGTCGCACACTCGATGCCTCATGTGCCGCTGTATGTGTCTTCAAAGTTTGCCGGGAAAACGAAACGCGGATTGTTTGGCGATGTCATCAGCGAAATCGACTGGAGCATGGGGCAGATTCTGGCTGCCCTGAAGAAGCACGACATTGATGATAACACGCTGGTGATTTTCACGTCGGACAACGGCCCTTGGCTCTCTTACGGAGATCATGCCGGGTCGGCAACGCCGCTACGGGAAGGCAAAGGAACGGCGTGGGAAGGCGGCGTCCGCG
This sequence comes from Pirellulaceae bacterium, assembly GCA_965233625.1. Classification (GTDB taxonomy): domain Bacteria; phylum Planctomycetota; class Planctomycetia; order Pirellulales; family Pirellulaceae. The sequence continues at coordinate 1,778,932 of OZ247499.1, read as the reverse complement.
AACCAACCGTGATGCGGTGGCCTGGAAAAATCAAACCCGGTAGTATCTGCCACGAAGTTGCCGGCACGATTGATATTCTGCCAACCATCGCAAAGATCACCGGCGCTCCACTGTCTAAGAATAAGATCGACGGCAAGAATATCCTGCCGTTGATGACCGGCGAAGATAACGCGAAAAGCCCTCACGAAGCTTACTTCTACTACTGGGGCCGCGACCTGCACGCCGTCCGCAGCGGCAAATGGAAGCTTCATTTTCCGCACGCCTACCGCAGCCTGCCGGGTGAAGACGGCACGGGCGGAAAGCCCACGCGTTACGAGCAGAAGAAATGCGGCCTGGAGCTTTACGATCTGGAAGGCGACGTGGGCGAAACAACCGATGTCGCCGACAAGCATCCCGAAGTCGTCGCCCGGCTTAAGAAGCTGGCCGATGGCATCCGCAAGCAACTGGGTGACCGCGCCACGAAAACCGTAGGCAGCGAAATCCGCCCCTCGGGCAAACTTTAAAGTGCAGCCGTAGGTCAGGCGCCTGCCTGACAACGCAACGCTATCCACCTCAAACGATGTCAGGCAGGCGCCTGACCTACGGGTTTGAGGTCAAAAAACGTCTGACGATTAGCGGCAGTCAGGCCAGTAGTGCAGTTATCGTCGCGGTGCTGCGCTGCGTTCAACTTTCGAGCCGCCGGGCAGCGTTGCGGCTGCGGTTACCTTGGAGCTGAGTTGCCAGGCGGTTACGCCGCTTGGTGTGGCGACTAGCAGCGGGTAACTGCGGAGGCTTTTTTGTGGCAGCAGAGCCATCCCCGTGATCTCTTCACCAAGCCGGTAGAAGTCGTTGAACGAGGCGTCGGCAGAGAGCAGGTTGATGCTGCCGTCCGGCCATGCCATGACCCAGTGGTTGGTGGCGTCCTTCAACAGCCGGCCGGATGCAATCACGGGTGGACGCACCTGCATTGGAAGCTGAAAGCTCCACAGCGGTTCAAACTTTTCCGACAGCGCCGCGACGCGGACCTTCAGTTGTCCCTGGTACGACAATGCAAGGTAGTTGCGCAAGCGTAGTAGAGGGAAGTCGGATGCATGCAATTCGTGCACGATGTATCCCGGCACGCGTACTGGCGGATCGGCGTTCATAAACTGATTCAGCGGCAGCAATTCGCCTTCTTCACTGGTGGACAGTAGTTGCCGCCAGTCAAATTCGTTGGGCCGCGTTGTCGCAAGCGAAAGCACGGAGCCGGCCTGACGGTTGGCGCCGGTGCGTTTCCCTTTCATATCCACCTGATGAATGCCCAGCCCCGCCCAGAAGCCCACATACAATTCGGGGCCGCCTTCATTATCCAGGTCGGCAAGCTCCGCGACGCGAATGCCGCCGTGCCGCTGGCTGGCGTCCGGGTACGATGTTAGCAACTTGCCGTTTTCGTCCACAAGCAACACGCTATCGCCCATCGTTTTGTATAAGGCGAAAACAGCCTTATCCGCCACAAGCGCCACGCGTAGCTGATCCACCACTGCGTCGTCTTGCAGCGGCAGTTTGATGGTCTTCACCGTTTCTCCACTGGCGTTCAGTTCAACAATTGAGCGCGCATCATCCAGCACAAAAATGCGCGGCGATTCGCCTGGCAGCACGGTGACCGCGCCCGGTGATTTCAGCGTGTCGTTGCTCCACAGCTTCTTTACGGTCACTTCGGCGGGTTCGCTTGCCGAAGCAATTACCAGTTCAGGCGCCGCGAGCAGCTGGCTTTCTGCTTCACCTTTTAGATGCGCCTGGTACGCTGCCTTTTCCTGCGTGACAAGTTTTCGCCGCGCCGCGGCTAACTGTTGGCCGTTGTGAACATCGCGGACGAGCGTGGGCAGCCGCGACTCCATGGTGGCGAAATCGCCTGGCTCGAACACTTGAATCACGCCCTGCTTATCAAGCACCACACAGCACGGAATGGCGGGTACTTTGAAGGCGGTTTTACCAGCCGGTTCCTGCCCGTCGTGTTCGATATCGCGGAGCACAACGGGTTCCACCTTCCATCGCGATGCGAATTTCCGCACATCGTTATGGCTGTTCACGGTGGGCTCGGTGCAGATGGCGTAGAACGACACATCCTTGTCACTGCTGAACTGCCGGGCAACGGTGTTGAAGCGTTGGATGTTGGTCTGACTGACGGCGTCGTTTCCGAACCACAGCAGCACGCTAGTCTTGCCTTGCAGGTCCTGCTGCTTGAGCCGCTCGTCATCAAGGCCGACGAAGGAAAATTCTGCGGGGCTTTTTCCCAGCAACTCGCTAGGTAGTTCATCCGGCGGCAGTTGCAGGTGCGAGACAATTGCGGCGCCGGTGGGCGGCGTGAGCGCGAACCGTTCTGGCTTTGCCGGGGAAAAGTTAGGATCGCCGAATTCAATTGCGGCGGTTTCCACTTTCACTGCCGGATTAGACGTTAACTCCGGGTCGAGCATCTGGTGAGGAACTTCAAGTCGCACGAGCGCGAACTGGTTGACCTCGATGTGGAATTTGAAGACGCCGGCGGCTGTTTCCACCTGCACCACTTCGATACCGTCCACGTGCGGTTTGTTCCGGTAGCCCTCTAGTTTTTTCCGGGTCGCGGTTTTGGCGAACATCGACTCCAGCGGATTGGCGGAGAGCAGCAGTTCCAGTTGAATGGGCATCCCGGCGCCGCCTGCCTGCATCACACGCAGGGCGACCGGGTCGAACTGCGGCGTGGGCCAGGTGAAAGCTTTGGGCGCCGGCGCTTCGGCAAACTGTCCATCAAGATTCTCCGTGACAGGATCTTCCACCAGCGTGCGTATCTGCGTGCCGTCGCTGGCAATCATGACCTGATAGGCATTCACCGCAAGTTTGCCGGGCCGCGCGAAGGCAACGCTCAGTGGCGCCGCGGTTTCTTTAACTTGGCCGTTCTCTGTGTACTTCACCTGAAATTCGGCGGTGTCGTGATAGTGCCCGGCATTCTGATACGCGTTGACCATCTTCGAGAGAAGTTCGTCCGCCGTGAGCGCTGTCAGTGCATTGGCCGGCTGAGCTTTTTCCTGGTGAACGGGCGAGGAACATCCTGTAACCAGTAGGAGGATGACGCCTGCCGGAAACAGCATGGGCGAAGCAATCAAATTAAGTGTCTTCACGGTGCATCCCTGTCTATTGGTAAATGGTCCGTGGCGATTGCTAGATCAGGTGTTACGGACCTTTAGTTGATGTTTCCAACCTCTGTATTATCAGCAACTTGCAAACCGGGTAAACAGTAGTTTGAAGTTGGACAGAATTCTCCCGGCGGGTATACTTCGGCAGGTCAGGCAGTGTTGCCTGGCATTCTTCTACCAGCCCTGCGCCGCCCCTGGTTGGCTTAAAAGCGGCGCGAAACGATGACATCGCTTAAATTGCGGCGCCAGATTGCCTGGGAAGCCGCGCGGCTCATGTACGAACGTGTTGAGTCGGAGTATTACCGCGCGAAAATCAAAGCCGCGCGACGTTTCTGCCGTGGATGGGTCAAACCTGCTGATCTGCCCAGCAACGCGGAAATCCGCGAGCAGATTCAGTCCTTCGCCCGCCTGCACGAAGGAGAGCAACGGACGGCCAACCTGCTGGAGATGCGGCTGGAAGCGCTACGGATGATGCATATCCTGAGCAACTTCCGCCCGCGACTGATCGGCAGCGTGATGACGGGCCACATCCGCAGTGGCTCTGACATCGATCTGCACGTGTTTTCGGACAGTATTGATGCCGTGGCGACCACGCTGGATCACGAGGGGATGGTCTACGATATCGAGCGGAAACGCGTGCAGAAAAACGGTGAAGAACGCATCTTCACGCACATTCATGTGAAAGACCGCTTTCCGTTTGAATTGACCGTCTACACGTCGAAGCAGGCGCACGTTGTCTTCAAGAGTTCAATCACCGGCAAGGCGATTGAGCGCGCCAGCATCAATGAACTGGAACAGTTCCTGGAGCGGGAATATCCGGACCTTGATCTGGCGGAAGCACTGGGCGAGGTCGAAGACAAAGTGGACCGCTTTCAGGTTTACGAATCTTTGCTGCTGCCTCTTGAATACGTGAAGCAAAGTCCGAAGTACCACCCGGAGGGCGATGCGCTTTATCACAGCATGCAGGTTTACGACCTGGCCTGTGATGAGTTGCCGTACGACGAAGAGTTTCTGCTGGCTGCGCTGCTGCACGATGTAGGGAAGGCGATTGATCCGGGCGATCATGTGCTCGCCGGACTGGAAGCGTTGGATGGCTTTATCACGCCGCGGACGCACTGGCTAATAGAGCATCACATGGATGCGCACCGGATTGCGGACCGCAGCATTGGCGCCCGTGCCCACCGCCGGTTGCGTGCATCGCCAGACTACGAGGAACTGGTGCTGCTTCAGGAATGCGACAGCGGCGGCAGACAGCGCGGCGTGCCCGTTTCAGAGGTTGAAGAAGCACTGGACTATATCCGCAGTCTGGCGGGTAAGTTCGGCGGATAAGACCTGTTGACGGACGCGGAGAATGGTTGGCGGCGCGGATTATTCACGCCGGTAGCGCGCCGGGTCGTAATTGCGGATCTGTTGCACGACTTCGGCGGCCGAGTTCGTGATGGCGATCAGTTCGTGATAGTCTTTGCCGCCCGCCAGTGCGTTCAGCAGCGGCCAGACTGGAAGCTTCCCGGTCCAGTGTTCTTTGCCGAAGAGGATCATGGGAGAAAGCAGATGCTGCGTGGCGTAGTGGTTCTGCGCGGCATCCTGGAACACTTCCTGCGTGGTGCCGGCGCTGCCGGGGGCGAAGATAACACCGTGGCTGGCCATCGCCAGCAGACCATCTTCGCGGACGCTGTTGGCAAAGTATTTGGCAATGTGTGTCGCAAACGGCGCCGGCGGTTCGTGCCCGTATAGCCACGTCGGCACGCCTATGCTTTTGCACTGCGGTTTCATTTCCTTCGTCAAGGGAAACTGCTGCCGCACTTTCCAGGCGCGGTGTAACCAGTCTGCATCTGCGTACTCCCTACCCACCTCGGCGCCCACGGGCCGCACCTTAAGGATGTCGATCGCTGCGTGGAGTTCTTCCTCGCTGCGGGCGGCAAAGTAGGCGCCTAGATGCGTTGCCTCCATCGCGCCGGGGCCACCGCCGCTGACCAGTAGAAAACCGGCCTGCGTTAATTCTCGCGAGATTAACGCCACGCTGGTATAGAACGGATCACTGCGCTGCATGCTGTGACCACCCATGACAGCGACGACATCCCGCCCCGCGATCTCTTCGTCCAGAGCTTCGGTAATGGAATGGTCGTGCAGGCGGCGGGCGAGACTTGTGTCAATAAAAACAGGCTTCTTACCTTGCTGGCAGTATTGAAGATAAATCTTGTAATCGTAAGTCGATTCGTATCCGCGCGGATCTGTTACGTCGAAGCCGGCGAATAGTTCTTCCACAGAATAAAGTTTCGCGCGGTGGACAGAGAACTTAAAGCCGTAGAGATCCGGGATGACCACGCCGCCTGTGCAGGTAATATGTCCGGCAACGGACGGCGCCATCTGGCAGGATAAAAAGATTGAATGCAAGAATCTGGATTCGCAGATCGCTGCGGCGAAATCATTGAGATCCAGCTGCCTGATCGCTGCGGGCGCCCGGTCCGTGTTGTTCAACCACGTTTCAAAATCTGCCTGCGTGGAAATCTCTTGCATTGGTATCCTTCGTGTTTACGTCGATTTCTTAGGCCGCTCACGCGATTCAGCCGGACAGCCCTCGGTTACGTGCTACGTTTCAGTACCGTAGGCACTGGTCCTGCGGCGTATTATGCAGAATATGCCTGGGTTTACACCGATGTTAGCCGACTTTGTTTCTTCGCCCAAAGCTGCTGTGCTGCTGGCCATCCCGGTCATTGTCGGCGCGATTATTGTGGGGCAGTATCAGCCGAAGCCAGATCCATCCAAATGCAACACGCCGGCGCGTCGTGGCTGACGGCCACGCCGTCCCTTCCGTGTGAAGGTCAAGACAAAGCCAGCGCAACCCGCACAACCCCAACACAACCCGTGGGTGAATTGAGAGATAATGACGCGAAGCGGCGGTTACGGCGCCTCGCATTCAAGGGCTGCAAAGTTTAGAACCATACCAGGGTGGTTGGAAACCGGGTTTGTAAGGGGCAACGTGATGCTGAAATACTTGTTGATAGCGTGACAGGAGGCGCCGGGTGTCTGACTCGCAGCCTAGCCAAGACCGGCTCGCACCAGAGCGTGATCCTGTTGCTGCACGCAAGAAGCTGGAAGTAGCCTCTACACTGCACTGGGTGCATTGGGTGGTGATTGCCGGCTCGTTATTGCTGACCTTCGGCGCCTGGTATTATTCCAAGTCGCAGCTGGAAGGCAGGGTCGAAGCCCGGTTCGACCGCGAATCCGATCGCGTTGTCGAGCTTATTCAAGAGCGGATGGCCAAGTACGAAGATGCCCTGTGGGGCGGCGTTGCGTTCATCCATGCCGGCGGCGGCGATGTTGAATTCGAGCCTTGGCAGTCCTATGCCGAGTCCCTGCGTCTTCCCCGGAAATACCCCGGCATCAATGGCATCGGCGTTATCCAGAATGTCGAGCCGGAAGACCTGGAGAGCTATCTGGCATTGCAACGCAAATCGCGGCCTGACTTCAAAATTCATCCGCCGCACGAGCGTACGCCGGGCAACTTACCCATTTCTTTTGTGATACCCGTTGAGGGAAATGAACAGGCCGTGGGGCTTGATATGGCTCACGAGACAAACCGGTACACGGCGGCCATGAAAGCGCGCGATACTGCCGAAGCGCAGATCACCGGACCGATTACGCTGGTGCAGGATTCGGGCAAAACGCCGGGTTTTCTGTTCTATGCCCCGTATTACTCCGGCGGCGATGTGCATATTAAGGCGGAAGACCGTCGCGAGCAGTTTGCCGGCATGGTGTACGCACCCTTTGTTGTGAAACGGCTGATGGCGGGCACCCTGGAAGCTGGCAAACGTAACGTCGCCGTGAAAATTAACGATGGCGATTCGGTTCTGTTCAACGAGCACGTTGCCTCGGCGCCAAACTTTGATGACCAGCCGCTGTATAAACGCTCGGTCAACGCAAAAATCTACGGCCGTACCTGGCACTTTGAAATCTGGAGTGCGAAGTCGTTCCGCACGGCCGCCGCGGATAGCCAGCCGCTGACGATCCTCATCGGCGGTATTCTGATAGACCTGTTGCTGGTTGTCCTGTTTGTTTCCATCTCGCGGTCATCCAAGCAAGCGTTGAACTACGCCAATACGATGACCCATCAGCTAGAAGAAAATAATGCGGCGCTCCATGATTCCAATCAGGAGCTTGCTGTACTTCAGGCGCGATTTAAGAACACGCTCGACTCGGCGCCGGTTGGAATTCTCATGGTCAATCGTGGCGGCCAGATTGTGCTACTTAATCAGCATGCGGAGAATATGTTCGGGTATGAGACGGATGAATTGCTCAACAAGCCGCTGGAAGAACTGGTGCCTCACCGGTTTCGTGAGTTGCATGTGCAGTATCGCGCTGACTATTTCAATGATCCATCCAAGAGACGTGTTAACGGCGGGAATGACCTCCTGTGCCTGAGGAAAGATGGTAGTGAATTTGCCGCCGAGATCGGACTTACTCCCATCATCGAAGGTGGCGAAACCTTTGTTCTCAGTGCAATCTCGGACATTACGCAGCGCAAAGAGCTTCAAGACGATTTACGCCAATCGAATGAGGCGCTTACCAAATCGAACATTGAACTGCAGCAATTTGCGTATGTTGCTTCGCACGATCTGCAGACGCCGTTGCGTGGAATTGCTGGTTTTGCGGAAATCCTCCGCAGCAAGTATCAGGGCCAGTTGGATGAAACCGCAGACCGTTATATGGACAAGATTGTTGCCGCGTCGATGCGTATGCAGACGCTTATCAATGATCTGCTGGTCTTCTCCCGCGTCGAGTCCAGTTCGGCGCCGCTTAGCTCTGTTGATCTAAACGATACGCTTGCCGATGCAAAGGAACTGCTCCAGGCTGAAATTACGGCAACCGGCGCCGCCGTCACGAGTGACGAATTGCCGGTGGTTAACGGCGATGCTTCGCAACTTGCCCAGTTGCTGCAGAACCTGATTGGCAATGGATTGAAATACCGCGGAGACAATACGCCGGAGATACATATTTCTGCGCAGCGATCGGGCGATCTGTGGACCGTCGCCATTCGCGATAATGGCATCGGCATCGACAAGAAGCATTACGACCAGATTTTCGAGATCTTCAAACGGCTGCACACGCAACGTGAATACGCGGGTACAGGTATCGGCCTAGCCGTGTGTAAACGCATTGTGCTGCGGCACGGCGGCCGTATCTGGCTAGAGTCAGAACCGGGCAAAGGAACAACATTCCTGTTCACGCTGCATGTGGCTAAAGAAGTAGCGTCCGCTAGTTAACGAATGCTATCTTCCGCCGGCCGGCGAACGGTGTGCTGCACCTCGCGGTTGCGGCCCAGCAGGATCAGCTGCTTGCGTTGCAGGAAGTAGTTGGTGCGTTCCAGAACGGTCACATCGGGTGGAAGCTGCTTTTTTAGCACTCCGTAGTGACGATCAGAAACAATCAGGAAGGCGTCGGGGTTGCGTTCTAAGAACCGCTGCGCTTTCTCTGCTTCGCTGAGCGAAAATTCTTTGATCGGCTTGCCGAAGTAAAACACCCAGCTTGGTTCGAGGTTGGCGAACGTAGCCAGTTCTGGCTGATCGCTGTTGCGATGCGTCGCTTCAAACAGCCGTGGCGTCTTGCGATATTTGCTAAGCGATGTAAGTGCAAAACCAAATACACCTGTCAGCAGAATTACGGCTGACAGTCCGAAGGCAACTGGCGCCTGCCGCTTCCAGCTACCTTCCAGCAGCCACAGGCAAACTCCGGCGCCAACCAGTGGCGCCAGGCCGATGAGCGCCACCCACTCGGCGCCGGGCAGCAGTTTCGCCGCGGCGAATGGGGCGCCAATCAGGATGACAAGGCCGACGGTACCAAACGCTGTGACCCCCAGTTTGTGCACCCAGTTAGGTGTGGCCAGCGAGCCGTGTGTCCAGCGGTACATGAAACAGCCCATCAGCATCGCCAATGCCGGGTACATCGGTGTGATGTAGCTGGGAAGCTTTGTCTGTGCACAAGTAAACACGCCGACATAAACACCGATCCAGCACAACGCGAAGATATACGCATTACGCCACGGGCCGGCGCCCTTCTTCAGCCGGTTGAATAGATCAACGATCAACGGCGCCGCAAAAACGGACCACGGGAAGAAGCCAACCAGGATCGCCACCGGGTAATAAAGCATCAAACCGCCATGGTTTTCCATCGAAGTTGTGGCGCGTTGCAGGTGCTCTTTCATAAGAAAGGCGGAGATGAATTCGCCATTGGTTCTTAGTCCAACCCACGTGTACCACGGTGCCGCAATGATCATCACGAGGACGAATGCAACGTGAAGGTGCATCGCGTTGCATGTTCTCAAGAAGTGCATAGGTGCAAACGGACGGAGAAACCGTAGCCATTTTCCGTTGCCCGCCCACCACAGGACCAAGGCTGTCGCCACAAGCGACAGGATTGCGGCGCCTGTTCCAAGCAGCCATTCAACCACCAGCAGGACAACGCCCGCGGTTAAAACACCGGCGGTGATCTTCCAGGCGCTGGCGGTAACCTGGCTGTTAGAACCAGATGTTGTTTCCAGGGGCTTGTTGTCCGAGCCTGTTGCGCGAGGTAGCCGCATGATGAGCATGAACATGCCAATGACGGCGCACGGTAGGATGATGCCAACGGGGCCTTTCGTCAGCACTGCCAGCGATAGCAACGCGTACAGTGAAATAATGGCCCACCATTGCCGGGGAAACCAGGCGGATGGTTCATCGGGCGTGCGTTTGAGGTATCCATCGTGCCCATGCATCGTGCTTCGCGCCGGGAAGACGGACAGCACGTACACCATCATCGCCATCGTGCAGAAGAATATCAGGGGTGCATCGGGTGTGGCGGCATGACCGGCCACGTTGAACATCGTGCAAGTCGCCAGTGCTAAGCCTGACCAGAACGCAATGTGCGAATTGAATAACCTCCGCGCCATCACGTATGTCGCGCCGGTGGAAGCCAGGCACATGGCGGCGCCCCAGAACCGTGCGGCAAACTCGTTCTGCCCGAACATGGCGTAAGCCGACATGATCAGCCAGTACAGCATCACAGGTTTGGCGGTGCGATATTCAGCGTTGAAGACGGGCGTCACCCAGTCTCCAGCAGCCAGCATCTCGCGTGCGCAGTTGGCGTTACGAGGCTCGTCGTCGTCCCACAACATCGGGCCGCCGAGGTTCGTAAAGAGCAAAACGATGGAGATGGCGGCAAGTAGCAGGGGGCGCCAGTTTCTGTCAAACATTCCCCGTACACCTCTAGATAAGGAGTTCAGAATCGTCGCAGAGAGTAGCCAGCACCGCGGTTGGCAGCAACCTCAGTTTCCCCGGAATGCGGCGAAATTTTGCGGCCCTACGACTTCTCTTCGGGATGCAGAACCTGCTGCACCTGAAAGGCTTTGTGCCCCTTGATAGAGCCGGGACTTGCAAGAAACCGCGGCGTTCCGCTGACGTGAACGGGCATGCCCTCGCTGACGTCTTTATCGGTGGTAATGATGTCGCCGACGCGCAGCCCCACCAGATCCGCCGTGCTGATGCTGGTCGAGGCGAGTTCCACCTGTATATCCACCAGCGAGCCATCCAGCTGACCGCTGATAGCTTTTACGGTTTCTTCGGTTGCCTTGATCTTGCCGTAAGTCGCCCAGCTGTTGGAAGCCAGCTTGCTGCTGATGCGTTCGATGGAATTGAAAGGGATGCAGAGGTTTACGATCCCACGTATTTCCTGGATTGCTAGTTCGAAGCTGATAAGCACCACGACTTCGTTGGGCGGTACGATCTGGACAAGTTGCGGGTTGCTCTCGACGCGTTCTACGGATAGCTCCAGTTCAACAACATTCGCCCATGCAAGCGTCAGTTCTTTAAGAAACAGATTCGTAATCCGCGAAACCAGCCGTAATTCAATCTCCGTCAGGGGGCGGCGGGCCAGTGGACTAGTATCTTTACCGCCGCCTAAGAGCCTGTCGATGACGGGATAAAGGATCGAAGGATTGATATCCAGAATGAAGTTACCGTCCAGCGGCTCTGCACGCAGGAGGTTGAAACAGGTCGGATTCTCCAGGCTGAAAACGAATTCGCTGTATGTCAGCTGATCGACGCTGGTGAGACGCACTTCCACAATACTACGCAGCAATGCGGATAGACCTGCGCCAAAGCTGCGGCCGAAACCTTCGTGCAGCGTGCGCAGCGCGCGGACCTGCTCTTTGCCAACGCGTTCGGGGCGTTTGAAGTCGTAGGGTGTTATCTTCTCACGCCGGCCGCGACGCGCACTGCCGGAATTGGCGAGTTCACCCGTGCCGGAGGCGTTATTCTGCGTCTCCATCGCGCTGAGTAGCGACTCGACTTCGGCCTGTGTGAGTACTTCATCGGTATCCATGCACAAATCCGTTTGCATACAGCCAGGCGAAACCGGGCGGCGATAATGCCGCAACCATCCGTGTTAGCCCCGGTTCTACGACAAATCGCCGGTTTGAGTCAATCTGCGATTCTGCCCTGACTACCCGCGAACGGGGCGGTGCATGTGCCTTTGTGTGCTGACAACGGCATATCTTCACATCGGCAATTCGTTTATCATCCGGGAAGTGGAATCTGCAACGATAAGTAAGCATTCAATATAAAAACGGCAATCGTCTGCTATGGCTAAATCACGTTCCAGAGGCGCCCGCACACCAGGGACGGACAAGGGTGGACGCGGGTCCAGCACCTCAAGCAATAGCTCCGGCAGCGCGAAGGGCGCCGGTAAAGGGCTGATGTCTTCGGGCAGCATGCGTGAAACGGTGGAGTCCATCGTTATCGCCGTGATTCTTGCCTTTCTGTTTCGCACCTTTGAAGCAGAAGCGTTTGTCATTCCCACCGGGTCGATGGCGCCAACGTTGCAAGGCCGGCACATGGATGTGGTTTGTCCACAATGCCAGCATCGCTACCGCACCGGGGCCAGTGGTGAGAATCCTGAGAACGCGGGACGCAATTATGTGATTGGCACAACCTGTCCGATGTGCCAGTTCACACAGACGCTGAAACGCAACCAGGATCCGAATCACGAATCGTTTACGGGCGACCGGATTCTGGTTAACAAGTTTGTGTACTCCGTCTTTGAACCGACACGCTGGGATATCATCGTCTTTAAGTATCCAGGCAACGCGAAAATCAACTTCATCAAACGGCTGGTCGGCCTGCCGGAAGAAGTGCTACGCATCCGCCACGGCGATGTTTACACGTTGCCCTACAGCGAACTGACCGACGCAGAGCGGAAGATGCTGCAAGACCCGGAAATCAGCTCCATCAAAAAACGGGAGATGGTGGCTGACATTCCGGTCAGCCGGTTCACCATCGCCCGCAAGCCGCCGCGGAAACTCCGCGCGATTTTGCAGCTTGTGCACGACAGCGATCACATCGCGCCGAAGCTGCGTAAGGTCGGCTTCCCCTCGCGCTGGCAGGAACTGAAAACGCCAGAAGCCAAAGCCGTCTGGAAGAATGAATATTCCGATGAAGGCAAGGCGCGCTACACAGCAGCGGCTGGCAGCACGCGCGACGCGATGCTGCGATACCGGCATCTTCCACCACGCAAACGCCCGCAAACACCGGATGGCGCCCCATCAGACTGGGAACGCATCTACGCCCCGGGCGGCCCTAGCAAGGCGGAACTTGCGGAATTCAACGCCCGCCGCGGCGGCCTGATTACCGACTTCTACGCCTACAATGCCGCCCGCACCGTTACCGGCTTAGATCCGCGTGTTTACGATCCGACGGAAAGTTATTGGGATGACCCCGCTGCTCCTGCCCGCGGGATGCACTGGGTGGGTGACCTGGCCGTTGAAGCGAATGTTGAATTGCAGGGCGATAAAGGCGAACTCATTTTGGACCTGGTCGAAGCAGGCACGCACTATCAGTGCCGCATCGACGCTGCCACGGGCGAGGCGACGCTATCCATCGTTAAAGACGGCAAAGAACAGCCGTTCACCGACGGAAAAGGGACCAATCTGCATCCGAAGGCTGCGACCGCAGTCCGCGGCGGCGGCGCTTACCACGTGCGTCTGGCGAATGTTGATAACCAGGTCACGCTATGGGTCAACAACAGCGTTGTGGAATTTGATTCGTCCACCACGTACAACCCCGCAGGGCCAGCCCGTCCGCAATGGACCAAGGACGATCCGCTCGACGCGGCGCCGGTGGGCATTGGCGTGAAGGGAATCGGTGCGGTGGTGAGTCAGGTTCGCGTTCTGCGCGACATTTATTACGTCGCACAACAGCAAGCTCTGGACCCGGTCACGGGAAACTTTGATCTTCGTGGCACCACGCTTAGCGGCGTGATGAACACGGTCGGCGACTACGAATCAACGCGCGTCGGCCCCAACGATATTCTGGACATTATGCAAGATCCCGATCAGTGGTCGGCCACAACGGACAAAAACCGTCTGGACGATATTTTCGCGCCGGGTGTCCGCCGCTCTGTTGATTTCTGGATGAATGAAGATCAGTTCTTCCCGATGGGCGATAACAGCCCGGCGAGTAAAGATGCACGGTTATGGGGCGAAAAAGTTGGCAACCCGCCCGCAAACCCGGAGCCTTTTGTCGACCGCAAGTTGCTGACCGGCAAAGCCCTGCTGATTTACTGGCCGCATCACTGGAATTCGCCCGTGCCGTTTACGCCCAACTTTGAACGGATGGGATTGATCCGCTGACCCGGCGCCGTTAACAACTCAACCGCATTCAGATGCGTTTCCGCTCTGTAGTATTCCTGTCATGGAGGACAGATTATGCGACTTCTCGATGTGCAAGGACTGAAGAAAACGTTCGGCCGCCGGACGGTGGTGCACGGCGTTGATTTCTACGTCAAGCAAGGTGAAATCGTCGGGCTGCTCGGTCCGAATGGCGCCGGGAAGACGACCTGCTTCCGCATGACCTGCGGGCTGGTCGCGCCGGATAAAGGCAAAGTGATGCTGGGCGACATCGATGTCACCCATTGGCCGATGTACCGCCGCGCGCGTGACGGCGGCATGGGCTATCTTGCGCAGGATTCAAGCGTCTTCCGCAAGCTGACCGTCGAGCAGAATATTCTTGCCATGCTGGAATTGCTGGGCATGCCGCGTAAACAACGCTTAGCGCGCTGCGATGAACTGCTGGAACAGTTCCGCATCACGCATATCCGCAAATCAAACTCGGCAAAGCTGTCTGGCGGTGAGCGGCGACGGCTCGAAATTGCCCGCTGCCTCGTCTCAGAGCCAGAGATCATCATGCTGGACGAACCGTTCGCCGGTATCGATCCGGTGACGGTGCAGAGCATTCAGACCGTCATTAAAGAACTGCGGGAACAGGGCATTTCGATCCTGATTACCGATCACGCCGCCCGCGAAATCTTGCAGATCACTGATCGCACCTATGTGATCAGCGCCGGAAAAGTGCTGTGCAGCGGGCCGCCTGCGGAAATCGTGCAGCATAAAGAGGTGAAGGAGAAGTATCTGGGCGAAATCGACGGCGCGGCGCACGCGGGCAAACCGGTTGTCCGCAGTCTAAGGGGCCGCCGTCGTCGCGTGGCGCCGCTTGATGCGCCAAATCAGCCGAAGAACCGTGCGGGCTAGCGGCGGGGAATCCCTTACCCTTGCGGCGCCCAATCCTTGCGTCGGCAACGCGGGAAACGCATAATAACGCGGATTCCCGCTGCTCGCTGACAACCTGTATGGTTGTCGGTAGTTTACCCACTTCTGCAAGGAGAATTCGATGCGACTACAAGGATTTGCCGCAGCCGCTCTGGTGCTGCTGCTCGCCACAGGTAACGCCGTAGCGGCAGACGTCTGGGGCCTCACGGAAGGCTCGCCCAAGATTAAATCAGCCTCGCAACTAGCTTTCGGCCCCGATGGCATCTTGTTCATCGGCGACAGCATGGGGGCAAAGATTCTGGCCGTCGATACCGCAGAGCCAACGGGCGAACCAGCCAAAGTGCAGCAGGAAATGAAGAACGTCGGCAGCGTTGTCGCCAAGACGCTGGGGCAGGAAGGCGTGGCGACCATCACCGACCTGGCCGTTAATCCCCGCACGGGCAGCGTGTATCTTTCGTCTGGCGCCGCTGTCGTGAAAATCGATGCTGATGGCAAGGCCTCGCGGCTGAATCTGGATAACGTCAAATTCTCTGAAACAACCGTTACCGCGGCTCCTGCCGACAAAGTCACTGGCCAAGGGCGTCGTCGCAGCAACCGCCGTTCGCAGACCATCACTGATATGGCCTATGTGGACGGCAAAATCATCGTGTCGGGCCTCTCGGCCGCAGGCGATGAATTCGCTTCCACCGTCCGCGAATTTGCGTTCCCGTTCAACGATGCGGGTATCTCGACCGAGATCGAAATCTACCACGGCGCCCATGGCCGCGTAGAAGATTATTCACCTGCCGCCGCACTGGTTCCGTTCAACATTGACGGAGAGCCAAGTCTGCTGGCAGGCTTCGTATGCACGCCGCTGGTTAAGTTCCCGCTGAAGAGCCTGCAGACAGGTAAGAAGACCCGTGGCACCACTGTGGGTGAACTGGGCAACCGCAACAAGCCGTTGGCGATGATTGTCTACAAAAAGGACAATAAGAACTTCCTGCTGATGGCCAACACTGCCCGCGGACTGATGAAGATCAGCACCGAAGGCATTGAACGTGGCGAAGGCATCACTTCACGCGTCAGTGGTGGCGGTGTCGCGGGGCAGAAGTTTGAGAACGTCAAAGGCTACGACAAAGTCACGCTGCTTGATCGTCTCAACGCTGCTCACGCCGTTGTTCTGAAAAAGAACGACAGCGACGATGTCGATCTGGAAACGATCGAGCTTCCATAACGTCCGCCGTATTGACGGATTCAAAACGCTGCCAGGACATATCACCTGGCAGCGCGTGACAAGATCAACTCAGGAATCAAAATGCCTCGTCCTGACGAAGTGATTATGTACACCCGCCAGGGGTGTCATCTCTGCGATGAGGCCAAGGACCTGCTCCAGCGCCACGGCCTGGCGCCGCAATGCGTGGATATTGATAACGACGAAGCCTTGCAGAAACAGTTTGATACGTGCGTGCCTGTCGTGGTGTTTGACGGCAAGGTCCGTTTCCGTGGCATAGTGAGCGAAGTGCTACTGAAACGCATGCTTTAGAACGCACGGTAAGTCTGTTTGCATCATGAATCTGCTGGGAATGTTCGCCAAATACTGGGAGCCGGGAACCGTCAAAACGCGGTTGGCTGCCACTGTAGGAAACGAAGCCGCTGCGGAGCTTCATCACGCCTTTGTAAGAACGCTGGTGCATCGGCTGCAACACCGCGCCGATCGTCGCCTACTCTGCTTCGCCCCGCCAGAACCCCGTGATGCTTTCAAAACAATCGCCGCCGGCGCCTGGTCGATTGCGCCCCAAAGCGAAGGCGATCTGGGCGCGCGAATGCGAAACTTCTTTGATACCGCCTTTGCCGCTGGCGCCACGCGGGTGGTGCTAATCGGCTCGGATAGCCCGTCGCTGCCCGCAGAATATATCGATCAGGCCTTCGAGCATTTAGCCACGCAGCAGGTGGTTCTCGGCCCGGCGGAAGACGGTGGCTATTACCTGATTGGCGGCGCCGGGCGGACGCCTGATGTGTTCGAAGGCGTTACGTGGAGCAGCGGCGAAGTGTGGAATCAGACCGTCGCCAGATTGAACGCTGCGGGCGTTTCCTTTGCACAGCTGCCAATGTGGTACGACGTAGATCAGTGGTCGGACTTAAAGCGGCTGTCATCCGATCTTGAGAAGACGAAGTCTTCCCCGTCGCTGCTGGAGCTTACGCAGCAGATTCTTCTCGCCACCGAAGACGGCGGAGCACTGGCGTGATGGATTGTCTGATTATTGGTGGCGGCGTCATCGGGTTATCGTGGGCCTGGCAACTTGCCAATCGCGGTTTCAAGGTGGAAATTCTCGACCGGCAAGAGATGGGCCGCGAGGCGTCGTGGGCTGGCGCGGGTATCTTCCCGCCTCCGGGCGCCGCCCCGCAGCATCCGCACGAACAGCTTCGCGCACGCGCCCACAAACTGCATCCTGAGTGGGCTGCCACGCTGCAAGAGCTGACGGGTGTGGACAACGGATACTTGCGTTGCGGCGGCATTTATCTCGCGCGGACGGCTGGTGAAATCGCTTCACTTGCGGGCATCAAGCAGCTGTTTGATGAAGAGCAGATCGAATACGAAACCTTATCGGCTGAAGGCTTCGCCAGCTACGAGCCTGGACTGGCTCCGGTCGCCACATCTATCCGCAGCGCGATCCGCC
This sequence comes from Pirellulaceae bacterium, assembly GCA_965233625.1. Classification (GTDB taxonomy): domain Bacteria; phylum Planctomycetota; class Planctomycetia; order Pirellulales; family Pirellulaceae. The sequence goes on along the minus strand of OZ247499.1, from coordinate 1,761,572 downwards.
TTCCGGGCGAAGCGCAGCTGCGCAATCCGCGTCACCTCAAGGCGCTGCAACTTGCCTGTCAGCAGGCAGGTGTGAAATTAACGGCCGGTATCGAGGTGAAGTCCATCATCGCTGCCGGACGGAAAGCGGTGGCCGTCGAAACCGATTCGGGCCGTCTGGAAGCCGCACAGATTGGCATTGCTGCAGGAGCGTGGTCGCGGCAACTGCTTCTGGAACTAAACATTGAAAGTGGTGTGATGCCTGTCCGTGGGCAGATGGTGCTTTTCCGCTGCCCGGAACGGCCATTCACGCACATTCTGAATGAAGGGCCCCGTTACCTGACGCCGCGGCCCGATGGACTGGTGCTAGCTGGTTCCACGGAAGAAGAAGCCGGTTTTGATAAGAGCAACACCGACGAAGCGATTGAAGATCTGAAGCAATTTGCAACGTCACTCGTTCCCGCACTACGCAACGCCGTTGTTGAACAGACATGGGCCGGACTGCGGCCCGGCACGTTTGACGGAATGCCTTATATGGGGCGTGTATCCGGGTACGACAATGTTTTTGTGGCAGCGGGGCATTATCGCAGCGGGCTGCATCTCTCGCCCGCAGTGGCGGAAGTGATGGTTGCGTTGATGTGCGAGGAGAAGCCAGCCATTGACCTTTCGCCCTTCCATGCGGCGCGGGGTTGACCACAGATTCTGCCCTTCCAGCAGAAGCGGACTTTCAGAATAATGGGCGGTATCGTCCAATAAATCTTTGCTATTGCGCCGCCGGTTCAGGAATCATCATGTCTGCCAATTATCCACATCGAGCGAAACTGCACGTGCACACCCGGCGCCAGCCATACAGAGTCGCCTGTCTGGCATTGTTGCTTTGCCTTGTGGCTCTTGCGAGTGGTTGCACCAGTGCCCGCCCGGCGTTCACACAGACGGCAAATGCGGAAGAACCAGCCGTCCAGCCGGCATCTTATGAAGGCAGCGGCGAGCAGAATTCAGATGGTGTTTCGCGCTGGATTACCACGAATACGGGCTTGAAGTATCGCATCATTAAGAAGGGGAACGGACGCTTCCCGACGGCGGATAATAAAGTGACGGTGCATTACCGTGGTTGGCTCGACAATGGCAAAGAGTTTGATAGTTCTTTCAAACGCCGGGCGCCGGCTACGTTCCCTTTGCGGAATGTTGTACCTGGCTGGACAGAAGGGCTCACCTACGTCGAAAAAGGTGGAGCGATCGAACTGGAGATTCCCTATATCCTTGGGTATGGCGCCGCCGGCAACCCGCCGACGATCCCGCCCAAAGCGACGCTTCACTTCTACGTGGAATTGCTTGATATCATGTAGCAGTCCAAGCTACATGAATCCAATTCCACGAGGTGGCCGGTGAACCCTTCTTGCAATGCTCTGAATCTCTCCCGGCGGCGTCTCCTTCAAGCCGCAACCGCCGGCGCCGCACTGCTCGGCACACCCGCCGGGCTGCTATCTGAAGAACCTGCCAACAAGACGGATGGCGGGAAGGCGACGCGATTTCAGATCGCCTGTATGACGCTGCCTTACTCGCGTTTTCCGCTGTCGCGTGCTTTGCAGGGAATCAAATCTGCGGGCTATCGCTATGTGGCGTGGGGTACGACCCACATGGAAACCGCTGGCCGCACGCCCGTGATGCCTGCCGAAGCTCCGCCAGCCGCTGCTGCCACGCTTGGCAAGCGCTGCCGCGATCTGGGGCTTGAGCCGCTGATGATGTTCTCGATGATCTACCCGGAGCACGAGGACGCGGTGAAGGTGCTGACCGCCCGCATCCTCCAGGCCTCTGCCGGCGGGCTGCGACAGGTGCTTACCTTTGGACACACACGCGGTGGCAACCGCAAGCTGTGGGTGCAGCGTCTGAAGCAACTGGCGCCCATTGCCGCTGACAACAACGTGATGATCGTGGTCAAGCAGCACGGCGGATCGACTGGAACCGGGCAGGCATGCGCAGAGATCGCCCGCGAAGTAGATCACCCGGCCATTCAGGTCAACTACGATGCAGGCAACGTGATGGACTATCTGAATCTCGACCCGATTCCAGATATTAAGAACTGCGCACCCAACGTCCGCAGCTTCTGTATCAAAGATCATCGCAACTGGCCACGCGATCAGGACTGCGGCCCGGGGCTGGGTGAAATTGACCACTACCGGTTGCTGCATCCCGTCGCGAACACGGGCCTGGAAATGCCGCTGTGCTGCGAAAACATCTTCGCCCCGCTGGTTCCCCGCCCTGAAAAACCCGAAGGGATCGACGCCCTGGCGCGGCGGGCGCGGGTGTATCTCGAAACCGTGATTGCGGGCCTGGCAACGGTTGATCCAGCCTAAGCGAACAGACTTCAAAGGTTGCTGGCAACTCCCCTTCGGCGGTTAACACCGCATTTTAATAGCACGTTGTTTCCACGAGATGATAGACAGGTGGGACAACAGTCGGCCATAATTAAGAGGAACGCTATTCACTATGACCTTCAGGAATAAATCAATGCGCAGCCGCATACTTATCGCCACCGTGGCAGTCTTCGCCGCGGTTCTTATGACAACGACCACAAACGCAGAGAAACAGCTGCGATGGAAAGCGAAAGCCGGCGAACGCTTTCATGTAGTGCTATCCACTGAGAGCAAGCAAACGATCACCATGGGGCCGCAGACGATTGAGATTCCCAGCTCGCTGAAGATCGAGCAGGTCTGGGATATCAAGAAAGTTGACGAGCAGGGCAACCTCGACATCGAAGCCAAAGTCAACCGCGTTTCGATCAAAGCCACAACGCCGCTGGGCAAGGCGGAATACGATTCCGCTTCGAAAGAGAAACCGGCAGGACAACTGGCGCCCATCTTTGCCAGCCTCGTGAAGCCGCTGGTCGGTATGAAGTCTGAAGTCACGATGTCCAGCCGTGGCAAAGTTCTGAAATTCAAAAACGACCCGGCCGCTGCGAAAAAGATGCAAGCAGCGCCCGGCATCGGCGGCGCGCTGCCGCCCGGCGCCATCGAAAAGATGCTGGTCGGCGCCTCTCCTGAACTGCCCGTGAATCTTTCGCCCGGTGACACCTGGGAAAACGTCACCGAGTCGAACAGTCCAGGCGGCGGATCGATGAAGCTGTCTAACAAATACACCTATGTCGGCGAAGAAAAGAAAGATGGCAGTACGCTGGACCGCATCGATGTGAAGTCAGATATCGAGCAGAAAGGCAATGTCAAAGCGATGGGGATGGAGCTTAAAATCGTTGACCAGTCAAACAGTGGCAAACTGCTGTTCGACAACGATGCGGGATACCTGCTTTCCGCTGAAGCCAAGCAGAAACTGACCATGGAAAGTGAAGGTCCAGGCGGTCAGAAGATGACCCTCGCCGGGCCAACAACCACCACCGTTACCTTCAAGAAGCTCAAACCAGGTGAAGAGCCCGCTGGTTCTGTTGAAGACAGCGAAGACGATAAAGAAGAAGCCGACGATGATGCGATCATCATCGACTAACGAGCAACTACTTCTTTTCATGGTAGACTTAAGTTTGTAATAGTCTTCGACGCATCAAGGCCGTTCTCCTGGAGCGGCCTTTTCTTTTGGGAGATACTGTTTTGAATTCGCGCATGCTGACCACTTCCGCCATGTTCACTTTCTTTTTGACGCTGTGCCTGACTGGTCCGGCGCTATGTCAGGAGAAAGACCTGCAGTGGAAACTTACAAAGGGAGACCGGCTGCAGCTGGACATTCAACAGTTGACTAGGACGACGCGAACGTTCAAGAACAACGAACTGGTGATGGATCACGATGCCACGATGGTCATGCAGTGGGTTGTCACGGGCGTCAGTGAAAAAGGCGCCGAAGTGACCCAGACCTTCCGGCAGATCAAACTGAAGATTGATACGCCCAAGGGCAACGCTGTTGAATACGATTCGTCCAGCGAGACGCGGCCGTCGGGCGACGCCAAGATCCTGGCTGATGCAATCAAACCGCTGATCGGTACGTCGGTGCTTCTGCAATTCAACGCCAAAGGCAAAATCACTTCTGCCAAGGTTTCAGACGAGGCCAGTCAGGCAGTGAAACACGCCGTGGCGACAACCTCGTTAGCCGTCATGTTTTCGCCAGAGGGTATGCAGAGCATCCTCAAACAGTTCATCTTTACAATGCCGGAAGAAGCCGTTTCTAAAGGTAGCGAATGGAAGGACACAGAGTCGCTGAGCCTGCCAACGGGAAAGCTTACCACGCTTAACAAGTACACCTATCTAGGTGAGAAAAAAACCGAACAGGGTGTGCTCGATCAGATTGGTGTAGCGACGACCGTTCAGGTGCAGAAAGAAGGGGACGAGGCGCCGGGGAAACCCGATTTTGTGCACAAGCAGTCGGGCGAGATGTTATTCGACAATTCGGCAGGCCGGCCCGTCAGCAGCAAGGTGACGCAGACCATCATCAGCGAGCGGAAGATCGGAGACCTGGAAGTGAACATCAAGAGCGAAGCCACTTCCACCATGACCATCAAACCGCTGCTGGCGGCAACTTTGCAGGATTAAGACATACTGCGTGTTGCCTTAGTCCGCCGGTTCTTCGTCCGGCGGAACGATTGTAAACGCGTTCTTCATCTCTTCGGGAACGCGTCGCGGCACCTGATGTTCTATGCCGATGTAGGCCCAGTTGGTCTGCGCGTCGGCAACGGTGGCGCCGTCACTCTGCCTGATGATGCGGTATTTGCGCAACGACTGAATCTTTCGGAAGTCAGACACCCAGGTGCGGACGACGATCTCATCGCCTTCGAACAATGGCGCGCGATAGTGGATCTCATGGGATTTGACGACCCAGGAAGAACCCATCGCCAGCACGCGCTGCGAATCCCATCCTAACGATGCGCAATGTGCTTCGGCCGCTGCCAGCGTCCAGAGAATGTACCGCAGATTGTTCACATGGCCACGTGAGTCGATATCGTCCGCGGTGACCGTGATTGGATGTTCGAAGATTGCCGTCATAAGTGGATCGCGTGCAATAGCAGGATTGCCTCCAGCGCAGCAAAAGAGTCCGCCGTGAAGCGGACCCGGAGTTGCTCTGGACGGAAACGCCACGCGAGGGTGACGTTCTTTCGCGTCTGGATTAGCGTTTCGAGAACTGGCTGCCGCGACGGGCGCCGTGCAGACCAGGCTTCTTACGTTCTTTCATGCGTGAGTCACGCGTGAGGAACCCGCCGTCACGTAGCACCTGGAACAGTTCGCTGTCGTAGCTGACCAGAGCACGCGCGATGCCCATCTTGCAGGCGCCTGCCTGACCAGTGCTGCCGCCACCGCTGGCGCGGATAATCACGTCGACGGATTCGTCGGTGCCCGTGGCTTTCAGAGCGGCGCGGACGTCTACCTGATCCTGATCGTTAGGGAAGTAGACTTCTAGATCACGATTGTTCACGGTGATCTTTCCGCTGCCCTGCCGGATGCGTACACGAGCTACGGAAGATTTGCGGCGTCCAGTGCCTAGAGCGTCGCCGCTGCGTTCGTCTTTTTTAACTGCAACCATGGATAAAAATCTTCAATTTCTGGTCATGTAAGAATCTGGTGACTACTCTGCCGCACCGGCTTTGCTGACACCCATGTCACGCGGTTCCGGGTTCTGTGCCTGATGCGGGTGCTCTGTGCCGGTGAACAGCTTCAGTTTTGAAAGCATCTGCCGTCCGAGTTTGCTCTTGGGGAGCATGCGGCGGACAGCTTCTTCCAGGATCATTTCTGGATGCTTTTCAAACCGGCGACGGGCGGTCTCTTTACGCAGGCCGGTGTAGCCTGTGTACCAGGTGTATTCCTTCTGGTCCCACTTGTTGCCAGTGAACACGACCTTGTCCACGTTCGTCACGATGACGAAGTCGCCCGTATCAATGTGGGGGGTGTATTCGGGGCGGTGCTTGCCCATCAGCACGGTGGCAATATCGCTGGCCAGACGCCCGACGACTTTACCTTCCGCGTCAACAATCCACCACTTGCGGCGTGCTTCCGCATCTTTGGGCTTCGATACAAATGATTTGGTTCCGGCCATGACTCCCATCCTTCGCCGCACGAATCAGCGCTCGAGATTTCGCATATGTGTGATAATCAACGGCGATGCACAAACGCTGTTGCGGTGCTCCCGTATTTTTCAAACCACAAAGCTTAATAGGTAAGGCAGTAAGCAACAAGCGGGGTCTGCGTTAAATTCCGCGTGTTGCAGGAGTTAACTGCATAAATCGCTTCACTTTGCCCACTTCAGCCGGCGCACGCCCCGGTTTGAAAGGACGTGAAGCTAGCATGGCATGCTATTACAGGACGCTAGCAGGTGGTGAACCGGCGCCGAAAGACGCTACTTTTTTCGACCACCTGCGGCCGCAGTCGCCGGCACTTCGAGAGTCTGCTCGGACTTCTCCTCACCGAGATTGACGGTGGTCGTATAACCTGTGAAAAGTGTCTTTGCCGGATTGTCTGTGTCCGCATTCGGATCGGGGGCACTTGCATACCCCTCGATGGTGGCGTCCTGAGAGCCTCCCATCGTTGGCTTTCCCCCTTCGGCTTCAGTATCAAACTTCCCGTCTTTGATGACAGCCCAACCAGGTGGTCCATCAGATTGCGGAGCGAATTGAATCCGCCCGTAGGGAACGGGCTTTCCATCAAAAGTAACGGAGCCGCTTACGTGTACGGAGCGGGGATCCGAATTGCAACCCAGAGAAACGATTGTCATCAGACATAGAGCAAGCAGATATACGCGGGAAAACATCCGTTTTAGAAATCTCCAACCGTTTCTTTGCCTTTGCGGCTCGCCAGGGCTTTGTAAGTGTTCAGGTTAATGAACTCCGCAATGAATGTAACGGAACCATCACACATCGCAAACTGGGCGCCGCCGGGGTGATTACTGCCAAAGCTTGTCCAGTTGAAATTGGTTGTGTAGGGCCGCGCGTTAATGGCGGATTGAACGGACTTGGTGCCCGCACAGGTGGTATCCTTGCAGCCGCGTGTCCATGCCCGGTAGCTGTTGGCGTCTGACCAGGAGACTTCACCCAGCATAAACGTGGTCGTGGTGCCATCGGTGATGTTCGTCAGTTTAACTTCGCTATCGGCGTACAGCACGCCGCCCGTTGCCGCATCGCCCTGGCCCGACGCGACGGACGGATAGGGGTCGCCATCGACCGGGTTTGTGCCAATGGGCCCCATATTGCCCTGATAGTGAACCGTTGGCAGGAAGGCGCCGCCGGATTGTTCAAACGTGCTGCGTTCGACCACGCCACTTGGGCACAGATAGGTGTCTACGCCAGTAAGGCCGGTCGCCAGATTTGCCGCATTGTCGTAAGCCGCATTGCGATCGAAGGCTTTGTAAAGGTTGTCCTGCTCCAGGTGCGGGAGAACAAATACGTGCCAGCTAAACTGGTTCCCGGTTGTCAGACCACCCGGCGGCAGCTTCTTTTTCAGAACGTGATAATTTTGAATCGCCAGGGCTGACTGCTTGAGATTGTTCGCACAGGTAGAACGGCGGGCCGCTTCGCGGGCAGCCTGGACTGCGGGTAAAGTCAGCGCTGCGAGTACGCCAATGATGGCGATCACCACCAGCATCTCAACAAGAGTAAATCCTTGGCGTTTCACAAAAGGCTCCGATGCGTAGACACAATGAGTCATGAATGGGGAAAAGATATTCGCGGGATATTCTTAACATACACCACCACGTTGCTTTCCGGCAATCAATTGGCGCAGAACCTGCTGAAGTTGCGGATTCTTGCAGCGGCTTGCAGCAGCAATTAGACTTCCGGCTCCCGCTGAAATTCCCCCCGATCCGCAAACTTTCACCTTCCCAGCAAACCTTGTAGGAACCACTTTATGCCTACCCGCATTACACGCCAGATCCTGACACTTGCACTCACTTTGATGATGACCGCAACTGTAACTCTGTCTGGCTCCTCAGATTCTCACGCCCAGAACTGGCCGCAGTGGCGCGGCGCCGACCGCACCAACCGTTCGCCCGATAAGAATCTGATTGACGACTGGACAAAGACTAAACCGCAACTGCTCTGGAAGACCGAGGGTATCGGCACGGGCTACGCCAGTGTGTCGTTGGTCGATGGCGTTCTTTACACCACCGGCAATAAAAAGGACGGTCAGGCGGTTTCGGCCATCAAAGCGGCTGACGGTGCAATCGTCTGGAGTAAGTCCGTCACCAAGTCTACGCCGGAACATGGCTACACAGGGTCGCGCTGCACGCCGACCGTAGATGGCGATTATCTTTATGTGGTCACTTCCGATGGCCAGATTATCTGCCTGAAGAAAGCCGACGGCGCCGAAGTGTGGCGGAAGAACTTTAAGTCGGAGTGGCGCGGCGAGCTGATGAAGAACTGGGGCTATGCCGAGTCGCCGCTGGTGGATGGCGATAATGTGATCTGCACGCCAGGCGGTCCGCAGGCGATGGTTGTGGCGCTGAATAAGCTGACGGGCGAAGAAGTCTGGGCGGCGAAGATGCCACGGTTTGGCGATGGCACCACCAAGGGCGGCAAAGCGGCTATGGACGGCGCCGGTTATTCCTCGATCGTTATTTCCAATGGCGCCGGGGTGAAGCAGTACGTGGCGTTTGTTGCACGCGGTTTGATTGGCGTGCGGGCTTCGGACGGTGAAGTTCTGTGGACTTATCCGCATGTGGCCAATGGCGTTGCCAACATTCCTACACCCATCGTTAGCGGCGATTACATTTTCGCTTCGTCAGGTTATCAGACCGGCGCCGCGCTGTTGAAGCTGTCGGCAAAGGGCGAGCGTGTCACCGCTGAAGAGCAGTATTTCATCCCGGCCAAAACTTTCCAGAACCATCATGGCGGCATGGTGCTGCTGGACGGATACATCTACGCCGGCTCCAAGCACGGACAGGGCTACCCGATCTGCATCGATATGCTCAAGGGCACGGTGAAGTGGGGCGGTGAAACGCGGGGTGTGGGGCGCGGATCGGCTGCCATCACGTATGCCGATGGCAATTTGATTTTCCGCTACGAGTCGGGCGAGATTGCTTTGATCGAAGCAACGCCGGAAAAGTACAACCTCAAAGGTTCTTTCAATCCGAAAGACGAACTGGAAGCAACCGACGCCAACATCGGCGGTAAAGGCGACAAGTCCTGGGCGCAGCCCGTGGTCATCGGCGGCCGGATGTATATCCGTCAGACGGGTCGCCTGCTGTGCTACAACGTAAGCAAAGTTGGCTCGTAAGCAGGCGGAACATCTCAAAATAGAAAACAGCGCTGCCGGATGTTTCCATCTGGTCAGCGCTGTTTTGCTACTTCAACCTACTGCCGCGCAAAGTCGGCCATGACGGCTGGCGCGGCGGTGTCGAATCCGACGATGTCGAGCATGCCGGCGTCTGTTGGGTCGGCAATGCTGAACTTGTTGGCCACCATGCCCACAACGATCAGCTTCGCAGCGATTCCCATCTTCTGCCGGTACTGCTGCAACGCCTGGAACGGGTGCACCTTTCCGAACCAGGTTTCGTTGTCGGTGTAGACCACGAAGGTATCCACCTGCAGCCGGTTCTGCATCGCATACAACATTGGCAGCGCGCAGTCGGTGCCGCCCATGATGATACGGTCCGTAATCTGCATCGCCTGCTTCAAGGTTGTACGCGCGTTTACCTTCGTGACTGGCTCCAACTGGTGCGAAAACGCGGTCAGGTGCGTCTGCGTTTCGCTCCGCATTGTCGCCATCGCCATCGCCACCGACGCCACGCGTGGCGTCAGCGGGCTGCCAGCAAGCTGTCCCCAGCTCATTGAGCCGGAGACGTCCAGCGCCAGCAGATGCCGCTTGCCCGATGGTTCAATGTTCTTGAACGCCAGGTAGAAAGCATCGTCCAGCGCCGCAGTCACTGACTGGTTCACGTCCCACGTCAGCGAACCACGCATTCCGCGTCCCTGACCGTACGTTGCTGCAGCAACGAGGATCGAAAGCGGATGCAGTCGCGACTTCGCCAGCAGTTCTGCGTCGTTCAGCCGCTCGCAAACCAGACGCGACGCCTTCGACAACGGCTTGAGCAGTCCGACGTTCGTCATCTTGCCGAGGTTGCGTAGCATCGCCGTCATTGGCATCTTCTGCAGCAGCGCGTTCCACACGTCACGTGAGTTGAGCATCTCTGACGGGATGCACTCGCGGACCAGTCCGTGGTCGTGGATCAACCGTACAATCTGCGCGGGCTGCGTCGCGGCCTTTGCCTTCTCCACAGCCTCAAGCAGTTGCAACGCGTCTGAACCGCTACGCTCCGCCGCCGTTTCTGTGGCGAACGCGGCTGGCTGCGTTGCGTACTGGAACACACGGTTCAACTCGCCCTCGGCGCGTGGATGTGCGATCCGCAACACGTCGCGGTGCGACCAGCCTTCACGCTGCTTGTACTTGGTCAACTGGTACGCCACATCCCGTGGCGACCGGCTGGTGTACCAGGCAGCCAATGCTGACCGGACGCTCCGTCCCCAGCCACGCAGTTCCTTCAGCGCGGCCACAAACTGAAATAGGTGCGTTGACGTACGGCACACAGCAGGCATCGCCTGCAACGCAGCCACGGAGTAGCTCTGCTTCTCACCGGCCAGCAGCGCCAGCGCGAAGACGGCAGGATCGTTCTTTGGCGCCCGGCCGCTACGGCTGATTTCTACAATCGTGTCGATCGTGCGCGTTGCATCTGCGGCTGCGCACTGCAGCACGGCGCCGGCGTTCTTACGCGTCATCTGCGGCTGGTTTGCGTAGTACGATCCGCCCTCGTTGCCAAGGATTAGGAACCGCTCTAGCCGCGTCCAGCAGTCTACTTCAAACGTGTAGCCGCCCGCCTGGTTCTTCACCTGCGGCTTGCCAGGAACTGGCTGCGACTGTGGTGTTGACTTACGTGATACGTCAGCAGCGTAACGTGACATGAGAAAAGCCCTCCATAAAAAGTGCGGGCAAGTTTGTGCTATTTCAACGCTTCTGCAGCTTTACCCATTAAGCTATCTGACCAGCTGGTCAGACCGGGACTCGAACCCGGATCGACAGACCTAAAACGGTAACGAAATAACGTCGGCCCGCATGTATTAAGACTGCATTTTAACAGCGGCCTCTGCCCGGGGCCGCTTCGCAGTTACTCTAAAGAGCGCAAGCGGCGGCGAAGGTTCACTGCGCGACCATGGATTTCTCAATCGTCGCCCGCGGGCTTATCCAGGAAGATGTTGTCCGGGTCGACTGGCAGCCAGACCGGCGGACGAAGTTCGTAGATGTCGACGCCTGCCGTGTCATCGCTGTATAGCCATTTCAGCTCGTCCACGGCGAACGGGTCGGACGCAATCCGTTTACGGCTGGCGACGCTGCGTTCAATCACGCAATGCGTGACGCCAAGTTCACGCAATTTGTCGAGGCCATCCGGACTGGGGAAGGGCTTGTTCATCAGCGGCTTTAGTTCCAGGAAGCCATCCGGGAAATAACCGGAGTAACCATTAACCATTGTTCTGTGATGAAAACAGCCCCAGTACATCCACAGCGTGGTGCCCTGGTACGCTTTGGCCGAACGTCCATCGGGGAACGGCAAGCAGACAAGCACCGCATCCGGCGGCGTTTTCTTGCGCAAGTAGGTTAGCCAGTTCTGCTGCGCGATGTGTGACGGTGGTGTGAACAGCGTCTGCCGCGCCGGCCATATTTCTGTCACTGCCGCCATCGAAAGTAGAAACACCAGCAGCACGTGCGTCATCCGCAGCATGTTGAGGCCGTTCATTTCAAACGTGAACGCCGGCTGCTTTTTCCAGAGCATCGCACCGGCAGAGATACACGCATCAATGGCAAACGCGGCCAATAGCGCCGTGCTGATCTGCACGAAGATGGCGAACCGCAGCACCGTGCGGATCGCAGTAAATCCGGGTAGGTAATCGAGCAGCAGTCCGTACGGGCGCCAGCCAGCTATCTCCAGCTTGAGCCCGCGGGAAAACAGCAGGGCGGCGACAAGCAGTGCGGCAGCGAACAACGCGAACCATCGTTGTCTGGGGCGGAATAACGCGATCGCAAAACCCGTAACGGCAAGCAGCATCTTCAAATAGCCGGGCGAAAGTGGAAAGAACTTCGCGCGATCAGGTTTGGCGAATTCTGGTAACCGTGTCAGTTGTTGCCAAGGCGCCGCTGTGTAGTCGGCCCAGTCGGCCGAGAAATGTTCGATCTGATCGCGGTTCCGCTCCATGCCATGCTGCCGCCGCGCTTCCAGCTGTGCGTAGGTGACAGGTCCTGTCAGTACGGTCGCCACAACGATCGCTGCAATGGCGCCCGCATAAAAACGCCACTGACGAACTGCCCCGCCTAACAGCCACCACGCGGTTACGGGCAGTAGCACTGCTAGAAACAGCCCGTAATAGTTGCACGTTAGATGCGCGACGGAGAACGCGGCGCCAAGCAGAATGCCACGGCGGATGGTCGGCCGCTCACCAAATTTCTGAACGGCGAGAATCGTCAGAAGAATCGCCCATAACGGTGTTAGCTGTAACACGCCTAGTTGATGATGTGGCATCGGCAGCATTAGGAGCATGGCTCCGCCGGCGAAAGCTGCGGCGCGGTGCAGCCCGTTGCTCCGCAGCAGGATGTAACCGCTCCAGCCTGTCAGCGTCAGGCCCAGCAGGAGATAAACGTTGTAGGCGATGATGGGCGAGCCACACCACACGGCAGGCGCCACAGCCATGGTGACGGGCTGTGCTTCAGAAAGGGCGAAGGTCTGGTCAGCAGGGTGAAAGATCGGCGCCTTCCAGTATGACGACGCCGGGTTTTTCAGATGATGGGCGTTCCACCAGATCGTCCACGCGTTGAACAGCGGCACCGTCGCCGTTGGCTCCGTTCCAAGAGGCAGGCAGCGGTGCATGTTGGCGGCCAGCGGCCAGGTCGCTGTACAAGCCAGGGCGAAGTAGACGATGAACTCGCCGGCGCCGGCTGCCTTGAGCACGCGGACCCATCGTGACGGCGGACGGTCCGGCGCGTTCGAGGAGCGTTTGGATCGCGTTTTCTTAGAGGGCATGACGCTTCGCCGGGAAGTCCGTTCGCAAGAGGCGCCATTTTGGATGCCTGGCTGGCTGAGGTCAAATCATGGACCGTTGCGGCGCCAGGCCCCGTTTGTAGATTTGCAGTAGATCACTGAGGCAGACTTCCAGCACATTGGCCGGCTGCACATTCGCGTCGATCTGCCGGCGGGCTTCCAGGCAGCGATCAATCGCCACCGTAGCGGCTTCCGCTCCATACTTCCACCACTGCAATGTGTTCTGCACCGCGGCTTGCATCGTCTTATCGTCGTCCGCGCCGGCGCCTTCCAGTTGCAGCATCAGGTTGCGGTAAAAATCAATGGCGAAGTCGAGCAGATGTCGCAGCCGTTCGCGCCGGGGCGGGGCGTCTTTGCCAGCCCCGTTCACAAACTCTGTTGCATCTTTGGCGAACGCAACGCCTCCGCACGTGGGCGAAGACAATTGCTTCAGCAGCATCTTGCGGAACACGCGAAGGTCCTCACCCGCAAGCGTCACCGCGCGGTCCAATGATCCGTCTGCGAGCCGCGCCAGTGCAGCCGCATGCGGATGCAATTCCTCTTCAATCAAGTTGTGCTCTACGAGCAGCCGCGCCACGACATCGTCTTCCAGCGGCGAAAATCGCACGGTCTGACACCGTGAGCGGATCGTCGGAAGCTGCGTCTGTTCGCTGGTGGCGATAAGGATGATGACCGAACGCGGCGGCGGTTCTTCCAGCGTCTTCAGCAGGCAGTTGGCGCTTTCCTGATTGAAGTAGTCTGCGTCTTCAATAATCGCCACCTTGCGGCCGCCACACATGGGCTTAAGCGAAATACGATGACACAGCCCTTCCTGCATGCGGTGATCTTTGTCGCCCACAAACTGCGAAATCTGCAGCACGGACTTATCTTTCAAGCGGCGGACCTGCTCTAGATCCGGGTGCGTGCCGGCGAGCACTTGCGTGCACGAATCGCATGTATTGCAGGGGATAAGATCGCTGGGGTCGCCCACCGGTTGGCTGCACAGCAGCGCCTGGGCGAGTTTGCGGGCGAAGGTTGCTTTGCCGGCGCCAGGCGGCCCGGTGAACAGGTAGGCGCCGGCCAGACGGTTGCGGCGCATGGTCTGCCGGAAGCGTTCAACTACGCGGTCGTGCCCTTCAATGCCGCACCACGTCATGTGCATCCCCCGGCGGAGAAAAACCAGCTATCGGCGAAACTAACGCAACGTAGGCAGGAACGAACCGCCCCGCGGATTGGCGACCTCGGGCATCTCTTCGGTTTCCTGCTTTTCACGCCACGGCTTCTTCTGCTTGTAGCTTTCCAGTTCGCCTTGAAGCTGCTTTTTCATGTCTTCATCGACCGCAAGATCGACAGCTTTCTGCGACCACTCTTTCGCCTTCTCAAAGTCGCCAGCTTCGGCATGAGCGGCGGCCAGCGTGCTGAGGACGTGTGGTGTTTTGTAGTCCGTGGCTTCGCATGCTTTAACGGCGATCTCGATCGCGCGTTTGGCGTTGCGGATGTTTTCGTCAGGCGAAGTGGCAAGCACCCACGCTAGGTTGTTCAGCGTGCCTTTAGCGTTGGGCTCTGCCTTGAGGATGTATTCGTAGTCGGCGACGGCCTTCTTCTGCTCGCCGTAGCTAAGCAAAGCATCAGCCCGCAGGCGCCGGGCTTCGATGTTGGCTTCGTCGTCAGAGAGCACCTTATCAAGCTCTGCAACGGCGGCGCGGGGGCGTCCGCTGCCGTGGAGCAGGCGGGCGAGCTGAATCTGGAACGGCGGGGCGTTGGCGTCGGACTCGACGATCTTCTTCATTTCCAGAATCGCTGTGTCGAATTTACCCTGCGAAGCGTAGATCAATGCACGAAGGTAAACCGCTTTGACCAGGCCCGGCGTGATAACGAGTGCACGCTGCACATCGGCCAGCGCTTTGCTGGTGTTCTTCATATCCATGTGCACGCTGGCCCGCATCATCAGGGCCGGCACGCTGGCGGTGTCTAATTCAAGCACCTTGTCCAGTGACTTGATTGCATCGTCAAATTTCTTTTCGTTCACGCTCAACTGTGCAGAGAGAAGCAGAGAGGTGGTGTCTTCCGGCTCTGCCTTCATGGCTTTATCAAGCTGCTTGCGGGCTTCTTCCAGTTTGCCCGTGCGGATATAGGCTTCGACAAGTTGTTGCCTTGGCTTGACGCTGTCAGTATCCATGTCGGCGACCTTTTCCAGGTCGGCGATGCCCTTCTCTTCTTCGCCGGTCATCATGTAAGTGCGTCCGCGCGCCGCTAAGATGTCGGCGTCTGCCGGGTTGGCCTCAACGCCTTTGTTCAGATCCGCGAGGCGATCTTTGACTTCGGTGGTTAGGGCGGCGCGGGCGAGATACGCTTTCGCGAGCGTCTCTTTGTTATCGGCGGAAAGTTCAATCGCCCGGCCGGCGGCGTTCAGCCCATTTGTACGATCGCCGCGGGGCAGAGATTCCAGACGGGCAACCAGCAGGTGCGCTTCAGCGAAGTCTGGATTCGCCTTCAGAGCGCGCGACAGATCATTCAAAGAGAACCGGCGGATCAGCGGCCAGCGCGGATTGGGCTTCTCGGCGTTCATCAACGGGGCGCCTAACCGGGTGGCCCGTTCAAACAAAGTGGCGGCAATTAGCTGGTTGGCGAATTTCTCATTTTCTTTGCTGAGGCCTTCCTGAATAGCTTTTTCGCACTGTTTTACCACCGCGTCATAGCCGGTGATGTCATTGATACCCAGCTTGAGTTCCGTGGCTTTGTCGAGTGAAGCCAGGCCGGGTTCGTCTTCGGCGTATAGAGCGCTACATAGTGCAGCGGAACAAACGATGGCGATGAGGGTGCAGGGCAAGGATTTCATGAAATCCGGCTCCTTGAAGGATAATGTGAAGTTTTGAAATCCAGGGCGTTCGACCTTACCAGTTCATCCTATTATATGCCTCAACAAGATGGTACCGGTACCCCAATCGCCGGGCAATCGAAACGTCGCGAAGCGGCTGTTAACAGAGTGTTAATGGTCAGGACCAATCCGCATAACGCGGAAATTCCCGTGTAATGGCGTGCTATCACTCCTTGGCGGAAACGGTAATCGGTCTTAAAATCGGGCCGGTTTAGCTTTCTTCACTCTCCAACCAATCCTGGAGCCTCGTATGTCTGGCCCGCTTTCCCGCCCCCCTCGCCGCGACCACAGTTTTAAAAAGGCGGCGATCCTGTTCGCCGGGGGTCCGGCTCCTGCTGCGAATGCGGTGATCTCAACGGCGGCCGTTTCCTTCGTCCGCAACGGCGTTGAAGTCATCGGGATCAAGCACGGTTATTCAAACATCAGCGAGTACGATGGCAGCCGCGAACTGGAAGAAGGCCGCGACTATATCAAACTCAACCACGAGACGCTGCAGCGTTCCCGCAATGCTCAGGGCATTATTATTGGCACCGCCCGCGCCAATCCCGGCAAGCACGTTTCCAGCCCGGAACACCTGGATGACGCCGAAGCCAGCGCCCCGTTGCGACGTACTTACGAAGCGCTGATCTCGCTGGGCGTAGACGCCCTGGTTTCGATCGGCGGTGACGATACGTTGAAAACGGCCAACAAATTCAAAATGTTCCAGGACCGTCTGCCCGAAGACGCCAAGCGGATTCCCGTCGTTCATCTGCCGAAGACGATCGACAATGATTATTCGGGCATCGACTTCACGTTTGGTTACTTCACGGCGGTGGAAACGCTGGCCGCCGAGATCCGCAACCTGCTGTACGATGCAGAAGCGGGTCGCGCGTACTTCCTGGCTGAAACGATGGGCCGCAGTGCTGGCTGGCTGGCATACGGCGCCGCAATTGCCGGTGAAGCAAGCCTTGTGATCAGCGTGGAAGACATCACTGGCAAGTACGTGAAAGAGGAAGCATCGGAAGATGGCAAGCCAGTGATGGACATTCAGGCGGTGGTCGACCGCATCGTCCGCACGATGATCGCCCGCGAAGAGGAGGGCAAAGAGTTTGGTGTGATCGTCCTGGCTGAAGGTCTGGCTGAATTCATGCCCCGCGAGGCTCTGGAAGGCATTACCCGCGACGATCACGGCCACATCTCGATTGCCGATGTGAACCTCGGTCAGCGCTTCGCCAAGCTGGTTGCCAAGAGCTACGAAAAAGCAACGGGCAAAAAACGCAAGGTCAACGGTCTGCAACTGGGCTACGAGTCGCGTTGCGCCGCACCCCTAGCGTTTGATGTGATGCTCGGCAGCCAATTGGGCGTTGGCGCCTATCGTGCCCTGGTGGAGGAAAACCTGAACGGCGTGATGGTTTCCGTTTCCGGCCAACTTGATCTGCATTACGTGCCATTTGAACAACTGGTGGACCCGAAAACCCTGGTCACCAAAGTCCGCTTCATCGAAACGACCAGCGACTTCCACCGCCTGGCGCGTTTCCTGGAAACATACGTGGAATAGCTTTCGGACGTTTGCCAGCCAGCAGTTTTCGTGCTCAAAGTGATACGGTGTGTCGTCGTTTTGACTGCGTTTTTATGCGTGTCGCAGCGGCTTATTTGGTCGCTGCAAGACAATCGTCTATCATGAAAACTGCAGTCGATGTAATCGCGACGATGATTACATTCATTGCTGGCGCAAGAATTGCACGCTTTGTAAGTGAAGCGAACCGCTCATCTGCGGCAAGCGTCCACACACGGCGAACCATCAAAGGGAGCGGGAACATGAGGAACTGGATCACAGCGGCAATTTGCTGCCTAGCTATTACTACCACGGCGGCCACCGTCGCGGCGCAGACGCCGGGGCAGGTTTCACAGTTCTCGCCTGCGGGCAAACGTGTGTGGTTACGTGACCGGGTGCTCTCGGAGATTAGCGACCCATTCCGGCGTGCAAACATGCTCGCTCAATTGAGCCGCATGAGCGACTTTGAAGTGGATCAAGCGATTAGCAACTACTTCTTCAACCTGCGTAATAACAACTACGGAAATTACTACGGTCCGGGTTCTGTGGTCGGTTACCAGCCGGTCATCACCACGCTGCCAACGGGTACAAGCCTTGGCGTCGGCGGCATCATCTCGCCCGATGGCAGGCATGTTCGCATCAATGCACAGCCGTTTTTCTCCAGCGTTGGCCCTGTTTACACGTTTAATCCGGTCACCGGGCAGTCGGGTGTTATCTCCCGGCCGCGGACGCGACCGCGGGTCACGTCTCCGGTGCAGCAACCCGTAGTGCAGCCGTCTACAACTCAGAACGCGCCAACGACCCGTAACGTCCCAACCGCGATTCCGCGGCGCGGAGCAGTGACGCCCGCTGGCGCCGAGGCCTCCAGGTTTGGTGGCGGCGTCTCCAGGTTTCCCCGTTAGTCCTTGTCAGGCAAGGAACTGGTGAATTCAATCGCCATGCGAAGGATACTACTTCGCGTGGCGTTATTGCGTAGGGCGGCTTCGGTCAGTTCGACCATGCCGCCCATTCTTCTCCCGCCGAAGTAAAGTGGCTCTACTCCTTCGTACTCCACCGCGGCCGGCTCGCGTGTCTTGCCAACGCGGGCCATTGCTCCGTCGCCGTGAACGCCGCATACCATGTGGCGGTTGACCATAAAGCAAAGGCCGCCAAACATCTTCTTCTCAACGACACCGGGCATGTCCGCCAAGGCGTCGCGGAATATTTGTGCCTGTTCTTCTTGATAAGCCATTGCAATTTCGACCTGGAAAAACACTTACAATTGGCGGTTTAAGCCATTACATTACGATTGTCTCACCTGGCAATCCTGGGCGCCACCCTGCGGCGGATTCATCCATCCGGGTTGCGTTGGGCAACCTCCCGGATTCAGTATTTCAGCACCTCCCGGCCTTTTTTGACGTTATGAAATTCCACAAGTTTGTTGCGGTCGCGTTCGTTCTAACGCTCTCGCTCGTCGCGTTAACCCCTTGCCTGGGGCAGAACCTGGGTCAGCTTCCAGGGCAGGGCAGTGCCGGTGATGGTCTGGCATTTCCGCAGAATCCTGCCAACTGGCTGAATTCCGTGCCGCTAACGGCGGAAAACCTGAAGGGCAAAGCGGCGTTTCTGTATTTCTACGAAGAGTCGTGACCAAAGTGCATTGAAAAGTGGGCCGGGTTGCTCACTGCCGCCAGGAAGTTCGAAGATCAGCCAATTGTTTTTATCGCGATTAATTCAGGGAACTCGCGCACCAACGTGGAGCGGTACATCCGCCACAACAAAATCGGGTGGCCCGTTATCGTGGACGCCGACCGCAGCTTTGAGAAGGCTGCAGGTGTTGGCGAAGTAAGCCTGACAAACATTCTACAAGCACGCATTATCACCGCCACCGGCGCGATGCGTCCCGCAAATTTCGCCGACCTGGAAGGTTCCGCCACACGCGCCCTGGCAGGCGCCAAGTGGAATGTCGACGGCACAGCGTTCCCGCCTGCCATCAAGCCAGCCTGGAAGGCGCTGGAATTCGGTCGCCTGGATCTTGCCAGAGCCGCCATCACAACGGGGATGAAGTCGCGCGATGCAGCTACGAAAGCCGCAGCAACGCAACTGAATGACTACGTTCAGGAGCAGATCCGGGCCGAAGCGTCGAAAGCGTGGAAGCTTGGCACCGAGAAGAAACTGGTCGAAGCGTACATCCTGTTCGAGCAGATCAAACAGCGTTATCAGGGCTATCCGATCCCTGAAAACGTCGACACGGCGAGCAACTGGCTTGGTTCTCAGCCCGTGGTCAAGCAAGAGATCACGGCGATGAAGATTCTGGAACCGGCGGAAAAACTTGCACTCAGCCAGAACAGCAGCCTGCGTAGTCGCGGCATCAAGAGCCTGCGGATTCTGCTTTCGAAATACCCCGAAAGTCAGTCGGCTGTGCGTGCTCAGGAGGTTCTCGAGGAGATTGGCGCCGCACCTAAGTAACGCCGTCGGGTCACGACCGCCGCGTTGTGCCACCACGGCGCGGCGTTACAAAGCCTGCAATTTATAACCTGCGCTGCTTGTTGCCGCGGGCGACGGGTCGCGGAGGGCGCAAGGCTTGAGGTTGCCTCAAAATCGTTCATAATCTGGGCTGCTCAATTGAACTGACAACCCGGAGACATTTTGATGCTGCGAATTCTTTCTACTGCCACCCTGGTTCTGCTTCTTTCCACCGTCGCCATTGCGGAAGAGAAAGCCGCCGACGACGGCTTCAAGTCTATCTTTAATGGCAAAGACCTGGACGGCTGGGACGGCGATCCGCGTCTCTGGTCGGTCAAAGATGGCGTGATTCACGGCGAAACGACGCCGGAAAACAAAGCCAATGGCAATACATTCCTAATTTGGCAGGGCGGAAAGCCCGGCAACTTTGAACTGCACATCACCTTCCGTTGCAACGCCACCAACAATTCCGGTATTCAGTACCGCTCGAAACACATTACGGAAAAGCCACGCAACAAATGGGTGGTCCGCGGTTATCAGCACGAGATCCGCAACGAGAATAAGTTCCCCAACATCTCAGGCTTCATTTATGACGAAGGCGGCAAGCGTCGCCGGATCTGCCTAGTGGGCGAAACGGCTGTCTGGACCAAGGCTGGCAAGAAGCTAAGCGACGAAAAACTGATCGACGAAGCAGGCTTCCAGAAGTTGTTCAAACTCAACGACTGGAACGATGTCATCATCAAGGCTGAGGGCAACCGCATCCGCCATTATATGAATGGCAAGTTGATCCTCGATTTCACGGACAAGCATCCGGAACTCGCATTAAGCAGCGGCGTCATTGCCTTGCAGCTTCATGCCGGTAAACCGATGTGGGCCGAATTTAAAGACATTCGCATCAAGATGCTGGACTAACTTCGCTCCGTCGTCCGTGTCTGATACTTTGCAGCACCTATCTCCATGAAACCCGCTTACCGTAGAGTCGCAATCGTGGGGGTGGGGCTGCTGGGTGGTTCTATCGGCCTCGCACTGCAATCGCGCGGCCTCGCCGGGCGGGTTGTTGGCGTCGGACGCCGGCAAAGTAGCCTGGAGGATGCAGTCCGGCTGGGCGTCGTACAGGAAGCGACAACCAATCTTGAAGAAGGCGTCTCGGCTGCGGACTTCATCGTCGTCTGCACGCCCGTAGATCTGATTGCGGACTACGTCAGCCGCATTGCTGAAGTCTGTGCAGAAAACGCGATCATCACCGACGTTGGAAGCACCAAGCAGCAGATTGTTGAGTCCATCGGTGCGTTGCCGCGCGGCGTAACCTTCGCCGGCAGTCACCCGATGGCAGGAAGCGAAAAAGGCGGCGCCTCGCACGCTACCGCCAATCTTTTCATGGGGCGCCGGACGATTCTAACGCCCGGCGGCAGCACTGCAGAAGATGCGGTTCAAGCTGTCAAAGAATTCTGGCGCCGTCTCGGCAGCGGTGTTTCGTTGATGTCGCCGGCAGAGCATGACCGGGCGGTTGCGCTGGTCAGTCATCTGCCGCACATTCTTTCCGCAGCCCTGGCAGAGTCAACGCCTGCGGAAATGTTGCCGGTGGCGGCGACGGGCTGGGGCAGTGTTACGCGTCTGGCCGACGGAGACGCGGCGCTGTGGCGGAAGATTCTGCTAGAGAACCGCGTCCACGTCTTGCAGGCACTGGATGCCTATGGGAAAACGCTCGAAACGCATCACGCGGCGATTGCGGCGGGCGACGCTGCCGCCGTCGAGAACCTACTCAACCAGGGCCGGGAATCCCGGCAAAGGAAGAAGCACGATATGTTGTGGGAGGTGGATGTATACCCGGCAAGTGGTCAGCCAGACCTGACCGCCACGATGGTTTCCAGTGAAGCTGAAGCCGCTGGCCTGCCAGCCGGTGTCTGCGTGGCAGCCGCCCGCGGCTATCTGGTGCAAGGCGGTGTCACGCCTGAAAACGCGGCGAGTCTTTCGACCATGCTGCTGGCCGACACCGTCGTTGAACGCACCATCACCGCGCCTGTCGGCGACGCGCTGTTGAATCAGGCGCCGTCCGATAAATCCCGCGTCTTGCATGTGTTGCCTAAACCCGGCGTGACCGATCCCGTGGCCGAAAGCGCGTTGCGTGCGCTGCACGATCTGGGGATTGAGGCTGACGCGGTCGTTACATTGCGCAAGTACTGGGTCCGCGGCGATATTGACGATGCTGCGATGGAAACCCTCTCGCGGAAGATTCTTTCCAATGACTCCATCGAGCAGGTGGTCGCTGGCCCCTTGGATATGGAGCAACTTCAGCTTGGCCGCAAATACGAATTTGAATTGATCCGTATTCCTATCCGCGACGCCAGCGATGACCAGCTGATGCAGATCAGCCGTGACGGACTTCTGTCACTGACGCTGATCGAAATGCAGACGATCCAGAAGCACTTTGTCACGCTCGGTCGTGATCCGACGGACATTGAACTGGAAACGCTCGCCCAGACCTGGAGCGAACACTGCAGCCATAAAACACTGGCCGGACGCGTTCACTACCGCGATGAGTATGGCGAACGCGACTTTGACAACATGTTGAAGGAAACGATTTTCGCTGCCACCCAACAGGTGCGAAAAGAGTTGGGCGAAGATGACTGGTGTGTCAGCGTCTTCAAGGATAACGCGGGCATTGTGAAGTTTGACGGAGATCACAACGTCGCCTTCAAAGTCGAGACACATAACCGGCCGTCTGCTCTGGAGCCGTACGGCGGCGCCAATACGGGCATCGGCGGCGTGATCCGCGATACGCTGGGAACAGGCCGTGGCGCCCGTCCTGTCTGCAGCACCGACGTGTTCTGCTTCGCATCGCCCGAAACACCCATGGAAGACTTGCCGCCTGGCGTGCTGCATCCGCGCCGTGTGATGCAAGGCGTTGTGTCGGGCGTCCGCGATTACGGCAACCGCATGGGCATTCCAACGGTCAACGGCGCCGTTTACTTCGATCAGCGTTATCTGGGCAACCCGCTTGTCTTTTGTGGCAATGTCGGCGTACTGCCGCAGAGTGAGTCTTTTAAGAAGGTTCAGGCGGGCGATTACATCGTTTCCATCGGCGGCCGCACCGGACGCGACGGCATTCATGGCGCCACCTTTAGTTCGGTGGAACTGACTTCCGATAGCGACGTCACCAGCGGCGGCGCCGTGCAGATTGGCAACGCGATTACCGAAAAGATGGTGGCCGATGTGCTGCTGGCGGCTCGCGACCGCGGACTGTACTCGGCCGTTACGGATTGCGGCGCCGGCGGCTTCTCGAGCGCCATTGGTGAGATGGGCGAAGAAACGGGCGCCGAAGTGTGGCTCGATAAAGCCCCGCTGAAATACGACGGTCTGACTTACACAGAAATCTGGATTTCAGAAGCTCAGGAACGGATGGTGTTTTCCGTGCCGCCGCAGCACTGGGACGAGTTCTCCGCGCTGTGCGAAGCGGAAGACGTTGAAGCCGTGATCCTGGGCAAGTTCGAAGCCACCGGCAAGCTGCTGCTGAAGTATCACGATGAAGTTGTGGGCGAAATCAGCATGGATTTCCTTCACGACGGCCGCCCGCCCGTGGTTCGCGACGCCACGTTTGAACCTGCCGCAACGGCGGAATTCGTAGAGCCTGCTTCTTGTGACTTCAACCTGTCACTGATGCGGATCCTGCGATCGTTGAATGTCGCCAGTAAAGAATGGATCATCCGCCAGTACGATCACGAAGTGCAAGGCGGCAGCGTGGTGAAGCCGTTAACGGGCGTTGAGAATGACGGGCCCAGCGATGCGGCGGTGGTTCGCCCGCTGTTGCACTCGCGCCGGGGGCTAGTCATCGGTTGTGGTATGAATCCGTACTACGGCGACATCGACCCGTATCATATGGCGGCCAGCAGCATTGACGAAGCGATGCGGAATGTTGTCGCTGTGGGCGGCGATCCGGCGCTGGTGGCGCTGCTGGATAATTTCTGCTGGGGCTACACCGACCGGCCCGAAACGCTTGGCTCGCTGGTCCGCGCGGCGCTGGCCTGCCACGATGCAGCGATCGCGCTGTCGGCGCCGTTTATCTCTGGCAAGGATAGTTTGAATAACGAATTTAGCTACGGCGAAGGGGACGACCGGAAAACGATTTCGATTCCGTCGACGCTGCTCATCTCTGCGATGGGGCAGATCAACGACGTCGCCCGTGCGGTGACGATGGATCTGAAATCGGCCGGTAATGTGCTGGTGCAAGTCGGCGCCACGCGCGACGAAATGGGCGGTTCGCACTTTGGACTCGTTGAGAACCGGCCCGGCGGCGACGCGCCGGAGGTGGACTTCCCGCTGGCCCGGCGCACCTTTACAACGCTGCACCAGGCCATTCAGCAAGGTCAGGTCCGCGCTTGCCACGATCTTAGCGAAGGTGGGTTGGCCACCGCGCTGGCGGAGATGGCCTTTGCGGGTGGACTGGGCGTAGACGTGCCCGATGTCCGCCAGGCGCCGCATGAAGACGACCTCAGCGATCTGAAGCTGCTATTCGCAGAGTCCAACACGCGCTTCGTCTGCGAGATAGAGCCACAGCATCAGGAAGCATTCCTGCAAGCGTTTCAGCAGGCGAACGTGCCAGCTGCGGTGATCGGCGCGGTGACAGATGATGGCGTGGTGAATATCGCCAGCGATGGTGACCCATTGATTGATACGCCGGCCGCAGCGCTTAAGCAGATGTGGCAGGAGCCGCTTGCCAGTCTCTAACGTGTAGAGTCCTGGGGACGACTTACAGATAAGGGAATAACCAGAGCCGCTTACCCCGATTCACCAGCAGTGAATCACATCACAAGACAAAAGAGCTGGCATGGAAGAAAAACAGGCGGTCCGTTGTAGAAGGGATTTAGAGAAGGCGAAGATTAATCTGGCCAAGGTCGTTTTCGGTTTACACGTTGTCGCTTATCTGGTGATCAACGGTATCTTCTTCACGATCAATCTGCTGACGACCATGGAAAGGCCGTGGTTTCTCTGGTCCGTGCTGGGCTTGGGAATCGGCGTGATGTGTCACGGGATTGCCGTGTACGGCCGCCAGCCGGAGATGCCATCGATGGCGGAAATCCAAGCGCGGCGTGAAGAACGCGAAAGCGAATAGGTGTCGCCGCGTTAATCGTCGCTGTCGCCGAGGCCCAGCCGGGAGAACCAGTTGCTTTGCTTCTTCTTGGTTTGGCTGGACCGGCTTTCACCGCCAAGGGCTTCCAGGCGTTCGATCTGTTTCTGGCAGGTTTGCAGCTTATCTTCCACTTCGCTGCGTTCGCGGGCAAGTTTCGCGCGTTCGACGGAGATATCAACTTCGGCAACGCGTAGTTTTTCCCGCCATTGTTCCTGCAACTGTTTGAGATTCTCGCGTTCTTCCTGAATGAGTTCGTCGCCGTCCATCATGTCGGCAATTGCCTGGGCGCCGACGGCCATGCCGCCGATGCTGCCCGACTGATTCTCAAGCACCTGACGCAGTTCAATCAGTTCACGCTGTGCTTCCTGAAGCTCGCGATCTTTTTGCGCGATAACGCTATCCGTTTTGCGGATGACCTCTTCGATCTTCAGTCTGGTTTCAGCGTGTTCGTCGCTCTCTGCGACCGTTGCATCGTCGTAGTCATCTTCAAGCTGTTGAAGAAGCTGCTGTTTTTGAGCTTCCCAGTCGAGGTTCCCGAAGGAAACCGGCGCTGCTTGGCTTCTTTCGTTGGAAGCAGCGGCTTTGGAAGCCTGTTGTAACTGTTCTTCGAGTTCGCGGTTGGCGGCTTTGGCGGTGCGGACATCGTCCATCGCCATCTGAAGTCGCTGGCGCAGTTCTTCTACTTCCTGCAGGCTCGCCTGATCGCCGGCAGCCTGATGCGCCTGGTCACTGGCTGCCTGCTGTGCGGCGGCCGTCTGCTGATCCAGAGCGTCGTCGAGCTGCTGTTGTAGGGTCAGTAGTTCCGTGTTCTGCGTCTCGACCAGTTGCCGCAGCTGATCCAGTTCGCCTTGCACGGCGGCAAGCGTGTCGCGGGCGTCGGCGCTTTGCTGCTGGGCTTCGTCACATTCGTGGGTGCGTTCCAGCAGGTCTTCGCGCAACCGCTCGCAACGTGCGGCTGCATCTGCCAGTTGCCGGTGCAGGTCGCTATCTTCAACGGCGGCGTTCTGCAGAAGTTCAGCGCGTTGCTGCTGAATCTCCGCCATCATCTCTGCACGCCGGGCGCGAAGTTCGCGGGCGATGTTGCGACGCTGTTGCGTGGTTTCTTCCTGCCGCTTTTCAAGCTGCTGACGCTGCTGTTGCAGGTCATCGCGTTCAGATTCGATCAGCGCCAGCTGCTGTTCGGATTGTTCCAGACGGCGTTCTGCTTCGCGTTGCGAACGCTTGGATTCTTCCAGTTGCTGCTGAAATTCTGCTTCGCGCTGCTGAAGGTCCGCCTTAGCAATGGCGAGTTCCGCTTGCTGCTCGTTAAGCGCATCGTCATCGAGCGCTGCGATTTTTGTCTGGTCGCTGCGGGCTGATTCAAGTTGAGCGGTCGCTTCGGACAACTCGGCGCGGCGGGCGGTTATTTCGTCCTGCTGCTGGCGGAGTTCGTTAAGAAACTCGTCGTGCCGCCGCTGCGAATCTTCCTGCTGCTGACGCCACTGGTTGCGTTTCTCGTCCAGTTCGTCGGCGCGGATGTCGAGCTTTTCCTGCCGCTGATCGAGATTGTGTTCCTGTTTTTCCAGTTGCTCGCGCAGCTTTTGCAGGCTTTCGTCCTGTTGCTCAATCTGCTGCTGACGCAGTTTCAGCTGGTCGATAGCGTGGGCGGCATGTTTTTCTAGCGTCTGCTGGGCGGAACGGATGCGTTCGCGCTGCTGGCTCAGCAGATCCTTCGCCCGGTTGCGCTGCTGGTCCAGCTGGGCGAGTAATTCATTGGCCCAGTGTTCTTCCAGGGCGGTTGGGTCCAGAGCCCATTCAGCCGTGCCTTCGTCGTTTCCTTCCGTGGATTCAATGACTTCAACTTCGTCATACTGCAGTTCATCTCCGCCATGCTGCGCAGCATCGCCGTGGGCGGCGCCTTCCGCGCCGGTTTCATCCAGATGAGAGTATTCGAGTTGGTCATCCACGTTGGTCACTACTTTCCTTGAGGGGAACCGCGCGAATTCACCCGCCTGGCGGGCCAAGGCAGATCGCGGCGTCTGCACCTTCCGTTGAATGTATAGGTTGCAAGTTGTTAACGGTCAAAGAACCACAAACCGCTGCGAATGCCGATGCAGGCAATATCTGCGTTTGCTTCCAAAATGGATCGGATAATCTGGTATTCGGGTTTGTAACAGCCGTTACAATGAAGTTCAGGTCTGGCGGGCACGCACGCCGTATTTCGCCTTGTTTGCTAACACTGCGCCTTTGAAAAGAGTCAACATGAAGTCTTTGATGTTCGCCGCGATGGTTGGCGTCGCCCTGCAGCTGCCGTCCATGCTGCATGCCGCCAAGCCGGAAGCGAAAAATGCGGATACGGCGGATTGGCCACAATTCCGCGGACCAGGTGGGCAAGGTGTTGCTTCGTGGGTGCAGAATGCTCCGGTTAAATGGAGCGAAACCAATAACATCGTGTGGCGTACCGGAGTAGATGGGCGCGGATGGTCCTCGCCTGTTGCGAGCGGCGACGAGATCTGGGTGACGACCGCGGTGGAACTGGAAGGTTCTGCGGATTTTGTGCAGAAGCGACTGGCGTCCGAGAAGAACGCCAAATCACGGCAGGTTGCCCAAAGCATTACGCTGCGGGCGATCTGTTACGAGGCCCAAAATGGCGCCAAAAAGCATGATATTAAGCTGTTTGATGTCGCAGAGCCTGACGCGATTCATACGGTGAACAGTTACGCCTCCCCCACGCCGGTGCTTGCTCACGGAAGGTTGTACTGCCACTTCGGCACCTTCGGTGCTGCCGCCATCGACACCAACACGGGACGCGTTCTGTGGCGGACGAAAACGCCGCTGGTGCACAACGTGGGGCCGGGAAGTTCGCCGGTGGTGTTTGAAGATCTGCTGATTCTGACTTGCGATGGCGTTGATCAGCAGTATATCTGTGCGCTGAACTGTAAGACGGGCGAACCTGTCTGGCGGACAAAGCGGCCCCAGATGCGGGCGACCGACGGCGACCGTCGCAAGGCATATTCGACCCCGCTGATTATTCAGGTCAATGGTAAGCCGCAGGCTGTAATCCCCGGCGCCCAATGGGTCGTAGCGTACGATCCACACACCGGCAAAGAACTATGGCGTGTGGACCACGGCGATGGCTTCTCCAACGTGCCGCGGCCCGTGTTTGGGCACGGTATGGTTTATATCTGCACCGGCTTTCCGCGGCCGGAGCTGTGGGCGATTGATCCCAACGGCCAGGGCGATGTGACGCGTTCGCACGTTAAATGGAAGCTGAAGCGGCAAATCTCTGAAAAGCCTTCACCGCTGATTGCGGGCAACGAAATCTACGTGCTTTCGGATAAAGGCATCGTCTCCTGTTTCGATGCTTTGACAGGCGACGAGCACTATGTGAAACGGATTGGCGGTAATTTTGCTGCATCGCCAGTTGCCGCGGGCGGAAACATTTATATTTGCAACCGTTCCGGCGAGACGACCGTTTTCGCCGCGGGTAAAGAATATCAGCGGCTAAGCCGGAATATGGTGGAAGGCGGGATTATGGCTTCGCCGGTCTTTGCCGGACAGCGGCTGTTGTTGCGGACAGACACCCACTTATATTGCATCGAAGCCGCGGCGAAGTAGCGAGCTGCGGCAACACGTAAATCAAGCAGACGAGGATTCGTTCTATGAAATGGTGCTTTGCAGCAATCGTGGTTGTCATCGCCCTGCTCGACGTTCCGGCCGGCGGTTGTTTTGGCGGTAGATCGCGTCCACCGCGTCCGCCTGTCGAGCCGATCGCCGACCCGGCTGCGGACGAGGCCGCTCCGACAGTTTCTGCCGATTCTGACGATGGTGCAGCGCCAGCAGAAAAGCCGGCCGCCGCAGACGGCTAACACGCATCAAGAATTACTGTGAGTCAGCGAATAGCTGTGTTGCGGCGTAGTAGGATCTTTGCGTACAAACTGCCGGTTCAACCTATGGAAGCGTCGCCAGACTCACGCCCTCAACCTGCCGTCACGTTATGAAGCCACCCAGCACCACCAACCGCATGTTGTTTCTGTTTGTGGCAGCGTGCGCCGGTTTGATGCTGATTCTGATTCCGTGGTTTGTGGTGGGGCAGCTAGAAACCGTTTCCAAGCTTGGCGACACGTGGGTTTATGTGTACCTCGGCGTCGTCGGCGCCGGTGGCGCGTTGCTGGCAGGCGCCTCTGGCTGGGTGGTGTTCAAGCTGTGGAGCAGTTCGCGGAAGAAGCGGCTGAGGCGCGAGAAAACTTCCCGCAACCCAAGTCAGCTTTCTAAAGAAGAGAAAACGCAGGAGATTGAGGAGAATCTCACTGCGGTGCATACCCTGCGCGAAGATGCGGCGGTTGATGCGGATGTGAAGCGCGAACTGAAGCCGCTGATTGACTCTCTGGAAGATAAACGCGATCAGCAGTCGCTGGAGATTGTCGCCTTCGGAACCATCTCCAGCGGGAAAAGCTCACTGCTGAACGCATTGGCCGGGCGGGACGTTTTCAGCACGGATCTGAAAGGCGGCACCACCGTTACGCGTTCGGCTACGCCTTGGCCTGGGATGGAGAACGTGTCGCTTGTTGATACCCCCGGTCTGGCGGAAGTGGATGGCGCCCGTCATGTGAACATCGCCGCGACGGCTGCCCGCGATGCTGATCTGGTGCTGGTCGTCGTGGACGGGCCCCTTCGCGAGTACGAACACAACCTGCTCGCCCAGCTTGGTGAGATGGAGAAACGCGTGCTTGTCTGTCTGAACAAGACGGACTGGTACAACAATGCCGACCGCGACAAACTGATGGGACAACTCCGGGAACAGCTGCGGGAGTTTGTCGCCAGCGGCGATGTGGTGGCCGTGTCAGCCCAAGGCGCCAAACGCACGCGGG
Source organism: Pirellulaceae bacterium (assembly GCA_965233625.1). GTDB lineage: Bacteria > Planctomycetota > Planctomycetia > Pirellulales > Pirellulaceae. The sequence goes on along the minus strand of OZ247499.1, from coordinate 1,731,781 downwards.
TGCGGGTTCTTGCCAATGGCGAAGAGGTCGAGGAAACGGTCGAGTCGCCGCCGGACATTGCACCCTTGGCCGACAGTATGCTGAAGGTGATCCGCCGCGATGGTAAAGAGCTGCTGATGGCCAATCTGCTGCTGCGTTCGCGTGGGCTGGTCGAAGAAGCGCGTAGCCGCGTGAAAGATTCGCTTGATCGCAAAGCCTGGCAACTGGTCGATAAGTACATGTGGGCGGCTGGCGGCGTTGCGGCGGTCAACCCGCTGCCGATGGTGGATGTGGCTGCCGGGCTGGCGATTTCAACCAAGATGGTGATCGATCTTGCCAAGGTTTATAAGCAGGACGTTGATCTGGATACGGCAAGCAACCTGATTGGCGAACTCGGTAAGAATCTGATTGCAATCCTTGGCGCCACGGCCGTCACACCGATGGTGACGACGGGTGTGGCTTCGTTGTTGAAGACGGTTCCGGGCGCGGGAACCGTGGCCGGCGGGCTGCTTCAGGGAACGGTGCAGGCGATTGTCACACGATGGATCGGCGCCGTATTTATTCAATACTTCCGCGACGAAATGCAGACGCCGTCCGGCGGCCTGGCAGCACTCGCCCGGCGGAAGTGGGCGGAAGTTACCAGCGTGAACGAGCTACGCAAACTTGTGCAAGCCGCCCGCCAGCGCATCAGCGGCGCCGTTGATGACGATGATTGATGTGGCGTGAAACCGCACGCACCGCGTCCTACGTACTGTAATGGCTGTTTCAGAAATCAGATTATGTTCGACGACCTGTTAGGCAGGCTTAAGAAAATCCGCAAATCCGACTTCTGCCAGGCGTTGTCGAAGCCGTTCACTGCTGCGCAAAACAACGAGTCCAGAGATCAGCCCGCCCCAGCGGACGACGCGACAGACACGGACATCGTCAATGAAGACGGCGTCGCAAGTCATGACACAAAAGTGTCATCGACCGTCGTCGATGCAGGCAGCACGGACTCTACTGCTGCTGCAGCATCTGGTCCCGTCATGCCGGCGCCTCAGGAAGCGTTGCCGCCCGAAGTGCCGGTGGTGGATCAGCCAACACGCGTAGAATTGCCCGCCGCTCCGGAGCCAGTGGTCGAGGATGCACCCCTTGAGCAACCGTTACCGGAGCAGCCAGCAGCGGAAGAACCGGCGACGGTGACCGCGGAGAAGGCGGTTGAAACGCATTCGCCTTCGGCATTGCTTACCGATACCAGCGGACAGATCACCAGCTACGATGCAGCGGTAAATTCGCTTCGCCGCACGATCGATAAAGTGCTGGTTTGCTCCGACGAAGAAAGAGAGCGGCTGAACGATGATCTAAACGATCTGAATGACATGGTCGCTAAAATGAACAGCGGCCGCGTCGATATCGTTGTGTTCGGCGAAATCAGCACCGGCAAATCCGCCTTGATCAATGCCCTCATCGGCGAAGATGTGGCCAAGGTAGATGTGCAGGGCGGTTGGACCAAGGACATCTGGCGGCACGACTGGCAGGAGTGCAGCTACGTGGCGCCCGGATTTGCGAATTCAAAAGTGGTGGTCATCGACACACCTGGCATCAACGAAGTGGGCGGCGCCGGACGGGGCGATATCGCAACGGAGGTGGCTCGCCGCGCGGACATTATTCTGTTCGTGACGGATTCTGATTTGAACGAAACGGAGTTTACGGCGCTCACAGCGCTGGCCTCGCTCCACAAACCGCTGATTCTGGTCATCAACAAGATTGATCTATACAGCCGCAAAGAGCGCGAGCGGCTGCTGACTATCCTGCGGGACGAGCGCCTGGCAGGTGTGATTCCGGCCGAAAGCATTGTCGAGACGGCGGCTGACCCGCGTGAGAAGGAATACATCGTGACGCTTCCCGATGGCACCGAGCGGGAAGAGTGGCGGACGCCGCCGAAGAATGTCGGCGATTTGAAGACGCGGATTGTCGAAGTGCTGGAAGGCGAAGGTCTGGCGCTGATGGCGCTCAATGCGGCGATGTATGCTTCGGATACCACGGATCGCATCGCCGCGCTGCGTGTGAAACTCCGCGAAACCAAAGCGAAGCAGACCATCTGGAGCTACGCCGCGATCAAAGCTGTCGCCGTCGCGCTCAACCCGATGCCCATCGTTGACGTTGTCGGCGGCAGCGCGGTGGATGCAACAATGGTGCTGACGCTCGCGCACATCTACGGCCTGGAGATGACCTGGTCGCACGCCCGCGGGCTTGTATCTTCCATCTTGCAAGCGGCTGGCTGGGTGATGCTAGGCGAGTTGATGACGCATATCGGCTCAAGCATGTTTAAGGCGTCAACACTGGGCTGGGGCGCCGCCCTGACGGCCCTGCCACAAGGCGCCGCTGCGGGCTACGGGTCGTACATCGTTGGACAGGCGGCCAAGTATTACTTCGAGCACGGCGCTTCGTGGGGCGGTGAAGCGCCCAAGGCGGTTGTGGCCCGCATTCTGGAAGAGACCGACAAAGAGTCCGTGCTGGAACATCTGAAAGAAGAGATCAAAAAGAAGATCTCCGTGAACCGCCATAGTGGCACGTCCAGCAAGTGATCGCTCGCAGCTGCAGGAAAGAAGGTGCTCGAAACTACTCGTGCAGTGTTCGCGTTTTTAGAAGTTGCACACCAACCCGAAGCGCGAGCGAGGGGCGTTTGATGTGGACGCGGAAACTAGGGTTTTTGGCCGCAATTCGCTCGAACGGTGGACTTCAGCCGGCGGTGTGCTGCCAGTTCCGGCGCCCCTCGAAACTATGAAGGAAGCCTCCGTCGGTCTTAAAGTGGAAGTTAGCAGATTCTTTCACTTGACCTTGGGAGGCTTCCAGGATGTTTTACGTTGGATTAGATGTTCATGCAAAGTTTGTAGCGGTATGTGTACTCGACGATCAAGGGAAAAAGCAGCGGGAAGTGAAGCTGGGGCCGGTGACGGAGCTGCTGCATTTCCTGAAGTCGCTCGACCAGCCGTTTCATGTGGCTTACGAAGCCAGCTGCGGTTATGGCGAGTATTTCAACCTGCTGTCTCCGCTGGCCGAATCGGTCACGGTGGCGCACCCGGCGCAGTTGCACGCGATCTTCAAATCCAGCAGGAAGAACGACCGCAACGACGCCCACATGCTGGCCCGGCTGCTGCTGGTGGAAATGCTTCCGCGGGTGCATGTACCCAGCAACGAAGTGCGGGCCTGGCGGGAGATGATCGTGTTCCGCACCCGCACGGTCGAAAAACGCACCCGGGCCAAGAATGGTCTGCGTGCACTGTTGCGGACACTGCTGATCCAGGCGCCGAAAAGTCTGTGGACGCGCAAGGGCGTCGCCTGGCTGAAAGCCCTCGAGTTCGCCAGTCCGATGCACGCGATCAAACGCGATCTGCTGTTACAGGAGATCGACGATCTGAACCGTTCCATCCGGCGGATCGAAAAAGAGCTGGAAGCCTTCGCCAGCGGGAGTCCATCTGTCGCGCTGCTGCGAACCATCCCCGGCGTTGGCATCCGCACGGCCGAAGCGGTGGCCGCGTTTATCGACGATCCGCAGCGGTTCGAAAACGCAAAACAGATTGGCGCGTACTTCGGCCTGGTGCCCCGGCAGGATCAATCGGGTTCGACCAACCGGCTGGGACATATCACCCGCGAAGGACCCAGCGTGGTCCGCAAAATGCTGGTCGAAGCGGTGTGGCAGGCCGTGCGTCGTTCGCCCACGGTCGCTGCCTACCGCCAGCGTATCCGCCGCGACGACGCGGCGCGGGGCAAGATCGCCACGGTCGCCACGGCGCACTATCTGTGCCGCGTGATGTGGGCGATGCTCAAGAACCAGACCGTCTGGCAGGAGAGTGGACTCGCCGCCTAAGCTCGCTCTGGCCTCACCCGCAAAGACCCGGGCGGCGTCTTCTCTGGAGACCTGTCGCACTCGCAGCCGTTGTGAGCGAGCGACGACCGGCTCCGGCGAAGACCCGCCCTACCCGTTCACTTAAAACTTCGACAACTAGCACGTAAGTGCAGCGTAACCATTAGAATCAACCACTTCCTTCAAGGCTGAAAGCGGAATAAGTCGCACCCTGAAGCGCGAGCTGGCGCCACGACGCCGACCCTCGAATAGGGGCGACCGAAATATGTTTTATGGCGCGCCGTAAACGGATGACGCCGGATGGACGCTTGGATTCCGCAATCAACCGCTTTCTGACTTGACGGAGGATTCCTCATGGACGCCGACCCTCGAATAGGGGCGACCGAAATATGTTTTATGGCGCGCCGTAAACGGATGACGCCGGATGGACGCTTGGATTCCGCAATCAACCGCTTTCTGACTTGACGGAGGATTCCTCATGGACGCTCGCGCTTCGGGTTAATGTTCTGCCGCCAATGAGGCTGCGTGCGATGCGCCGACGTGCTTATAGATTTCCAGCATGTTGGCCGCCATCTTCTGGGCGTTGAAATTCTGGTGCACGGCTGCGTGTCCTGCCGCGGCTGACTGCCGCCAATGCTCTTCGCTGGTGAATAGCTGGTGCAGACAATCTACGTGGTGGGATGTATCGCCGGGCCGGAAGGTCAGGCCGCCGCCGGTGCGTTGCACAATTTCAGGGAAGGCGCCATGACCGGGTTGAACCACGGGGACGCCGGCCGCCATCGCTTCAAGGACGAATAGCCCCTTGGGGTCCTGGTAAACGGTCGGAGTTGAAAGCACATCGATACTGCTGAGAAACGCGTGCTTCTCTTCGAGCGAGACGGCGCCCGCGTATTCGTAGGCGTCCGCCGCGCCGGCGTCGGCCAGTTTCTGCATCTGCTCTTCGACAAACTTTTTGCGGTGATCGCCCAACCAGCCCGCCGCCCGCATCTTGAGGTTCTCCATGCCAGGGCGTTTCCGCAATTCGAGAAAAGCGTCAATCGCTAGGTGGAAACCTTTTTCTGGCGCCAGCCGCGCTAGATAGCCCAGGGTCAGCGGGCGTTCGTTCAGTGGGCGACGCTCTGGTAACTGCTGCGCGAAGCCGGTGGTGTCGATACACAGCGGCGTGACGTGGATCTTCTGCCGTGGGATCGAGAAATACTCTGCCATGAAATCTGCGTAGTAGTCGCTGTAGGTGATAAACCCGTCGACGTGCTCGCAGAGCTTGCGGATTTCGTCCAGGCACTTATCGCGGTGGGCAGCAGGGAGTTCTTCGAGGAAGATGTCGTCGCCTTGCAACGTGACAAGCACGGGCTTCTGCAACCGCTTTTTGATTTCCGGAACGCACCCCGCGATAAGGATATTGCTGAGGTTAATCACGTCGGGTTTCAGGGAAGTTGCCAGCCAGTCGCACAGCCGTTTAACTTCTTTACGCTGGTTGCCGTTCATGCCGCGGAGCATGGAAACGGTGAGCGATCCTAGCTCTGCAGGGTCAATATCGCTGGCCTTGGACGTTGCCCAGCGGATGAGCCAGGGCTGATCGAGAACGCGGTCAAAGAAAGCGGGAACATGGCGCAGCAAGGGCACCTTCTGCTGCAAAAAGATGTTGACGCCGCCAAAGAACACCCGGTCGACGCTGACATCGTTTTCATCGGTGCGGATCGGCGTGTAAACGGGGATAAGCACCGCATCGACTCCTTGCCGCTGCAACGCGGTCGCAAGGGTATTATCGTGCATGCAGCTTCCGCAATACATGCCGGCAGCACCGGCTGTGATGTACGCAATACGTTCGGGTTTCTGGTTCATAAGTGCGTTTTTTCGCTCGCGCCGCAACTACGGGCGCACCGGGTGATTCAATCTCTGGAAACTGTACGGTTTTCACCCGGAAAACAGTCAATTCCGTGGTAGCCGGCAAGGAAATGTAACGATCTTCCGCCCGCTATCCACCTGTATTTTAGAGGTGGAAACGACTATAATATTAGTACTTCCCACCAACAGCCGTTATCCAACGGTCCTTCCACAACCTTACGTGTTGCTATGCAACTTCCAACCATGCAGCCTCGCATTTTTGCGGCCGGCACTGTGATTGCCTGGCCTATTTTATGGTTTGCAGTTTCGCTGACCAGCGTAGCGGGTGCGTTATCGCTGTGCAGTGGCGCCTTTGCTGCCGACGATGCGATGCTGGCCAAGGGCGCCGCCATCTACAAGCAGAAGTGCGCGGCCTGCCACGGAGCCAATGGTGAAGGGGTTGAAGACGAGTACGACGAACCACTACGGGGTGACCTTTCTTTGCCGGAACTCACCGAAGTGATTTCGGACACCATGCCAGAGGCTGACCCTGATCAGTGCACCGGCCCCGATGCTGCCGCGGTTGCTGCTTACATCGAAAAGAAATTCTACCGGACACCTCTTTCCGCCGATGCTCCAACGGCGCGATTGCAACGTCTGACAGCTACCCAGTTGCGGCAGAGCCTCGCCGGATTGTACGCCCGCTTTGATGGGGTGCTCCCGGTGATGAAAGAACGTGGACTCTCTGGCGAGTATTACCGCACGACCCGCATCCGCAAAAGCAACCTGAAGACGAAACGGGTCGATGCGGTGCTGGACTTCGACTTTGGCAATAAAGGCCCAGGGGACGGCATCGACCCGGAAGAATTTTCCATCATCTGGCGGGGCGGGTTGAAGGTGGACGTCAGCGGCGACTACGAATTCATCGTCAATTCGCACTCTGCGTTTGTCATGAAGTTCGGCCTGCGAGAGCAGGAACTGATTAACAATCACACCCAGTCGGGTGACAAAACCGAATTCCGCCGGAAACTGCATCTGACAGCCGGCCGGATTTACCCGCTGGAAGTTGTGCTGTTTCAGCGGAAGCGGAAAACGAAACAGCCGCCGGCAAATTTCACACTCGCCTGGAAACCGCCTTATGGCGTCGAAGAAGTCATTCCAACCAGTCACCTGCTGCCAAACGCCTGGCATAGTGCTTTCGCATTGCAGGCGAAACTGCCGCCGGATGACCGTAGTTACGGGTTCGAGCGGGGCATCGCGATAGACCGGCAGTGGGACAATTCCACCACCGCGGCCGCGCTGGAATTTGGCGAACTGATGGCGGAATACGTATGGCCCCGTCATATCCGCCGGTTGCGCATTGCAGACAAGGACCGTCGTGCCAAACTGCGGGAGTTATTGCTTGAATTCGTCGAAACCGCTCTGCGTGGTCCGGCTGACGAGGCCACCAAGAAGCTGTACATCGACGATCAATTGGCTGCCACAGCAGACGATTCCGATGCGATTCGCCGTTGTGTGCTGATTACTCTCAAGTCGCCTCGTTTTCTTTATCCGCTGCTCGACAGCCATCGCAGTGTTTCGCAGCGGGTGGCCAACCGTTTGACCCTCACGCTGTACGACTCGTTACCCGTCGAACGGTGGATGCTTGAGCAGATTGCGAAAGATCAGCTAAGCAACGCACAGAATATCCGCCACGCTGCCGGCCGGATGGTGAACGACTACCGCACGCAAGCCAAAACGCGTGAACTGATGTACCAGTGGTTGAACATGGAGCATCTGCATCTGGAAGGAAAAGACGCGGAGAAATTCCCCGGCTTCAGCCAGGAGCTTCAAAGTGATCTGCGTCGTTCGCTCGACAAGCAGATTGATGAAATCCTGTGGAGCGACGCCAGCGATTTCCGGCAGTTCTTTACGGCGGACTGGGCCTACACCACGCCCCGCATGGCGGCCTATTATGGCGACGCCTGGAAGCCTGCCGGCGGAGAGAAAGACAAAGCTTCTGAGAAGATCGAACAGCCGCTGTTGCGCACCGCCGGTGACAGCAGCGTGCGGACCGGGATCATCTCGCATCCGTATTTGATGAGCGGTCTGGCTTATAACCGCACGACGTCGCCCATTCACCGCGGCGTGTTTTTGAACCGGTATGTGCTGGGCCGCACCATCCGGCCGCCCTCCGAAGCATTCACGCCACTCAGCCCGGACCTGCATCCAGATTTAACCACCCGCGAGCGTGTGTCCCTGCAGACAAGTCCCGCCGGGTGCCAGGTCTGTCATTCGCGGATTAACGGTCTTGGCTTTACGCTGGAGAACTTCGATGCGACAGGTCGATATCGCAAGAATGACGGTGCGAAACCTGTGGATAGCACCGGCACGTATATGACGACGGCCGGCAAAGAAGTTACATTTAAAGATGCTCCCCAACTGGTCGCCTACCTTGCCAGCAGCGAAGACGCGATTGAAGCGTTTGTTCTGCGGGCGTTTCAGCACTTTGTAAAGCAGCCCCCCGCTGCATTTGGTGAAGATACTCTCGCCCGTTTAACAAACCAGTTTAAAGCGGACGGATACAGTGTCCGTAAATTGATTGTCGAAATCGCTGTTGTTGCAGCGATGGAGCCAGTCACGGCTGCTGACAAAACTGCCTCTGCAAAGAAAGATTAACCATGAACCCTACAAGCATGAATACACGACGTGAGTTTCTGACCCGTTGCGGTGTTGGCGCCGCGGCGGCGAATCTGCTGATGTCTCTGCCTGCCAGTGCATGGGGTGCGGGTGAAGCTGCGCCGCGCAAGCAGCGGATGATCTTTGTCTTCAGTCCCAACGGGGTGATTCCTAAACATTTCTGGCCCGACAAGACGGGCGATATCGAACTAAAGCGGATTCTTAAGCCGCTTGAGCCATTCAAGGATCAGACGCTGACGCTGAAAGGCGTCTGCAACAAAATCCGCGGCGATGGCGATGGCCACATGCGCGGCATCGGCTGCCTGCTGACAGGTATCGAGCTCTTTCCCGGCGATATCCAAGGCGGTTCCGACACACCTGCGGGCTGGTCCAAGGGTATCTCTGTCGATCAGTACCTGAAGAATCAGTTTCAGGCCAATCCCGCCACGCAGACGCGGTTTGGCTCGCTTGAGTTTGGTGTGCTCGTACCCGACCGCGCCGATACGTGGACCCGTATGTCGTATGCCGGGCCGAACCAGCCCGTGGCGCCGATCGATGATCCTTACCAGATGTTCAACAAGCTGTACGGCAAAACCGCCAACCGCAAGATGCTGGCGAGCGTGCTGGACGGCCTGTCGGAAGATTTCAAACGCGTCGAAACGCTCATCGGCGCCGAAGACCGCCAGATCCTGCAGAAGCACCTGACGATGGTTCGCGAGGTCGAAAAAGAACTGCAGGTGGACGCCGCCCACGCGCAGAAAGATATGGGACATGCTGTGCCCAAGCTTCCGCCGAACGTGGAGGAAGAAAACGACAACATGCCCCAGATCACGCGGATGCAGATTGAACTGCTGACCAACGCGTTTCTGGCGGACTTCGCCCGCGTGGCGACCTTCCAGATTACACGCAGCGTTGGCGGCGCCCGCATGCGGTGGCTAAATATTGATGAAGGTCATCACTCGCTTTCGCACGAGCCAGACAGCAACACGACTGCTTATGAAAAGCTCATCAAAATCAACACGTGGTACTGCGAGCAGGTTGCGTTGCTCGCCAAGCGGTTGAGCGAAACGCCAGAACCCGGCGGCAATGGTTCGCTGCTGGATAACACGACGATTGTCTGGACCAACGAACTTGGTAAAGGCAACTCGCACACCCGCAACGATATCCCGTTTGTGCTGGTTGGCGGTGGTTTAGGCTGGCGGATGGGCAAAGCGCACGACTTCCGCAACGCCAACCACAACCGCCTGCTGATGAACTTCTGCGAATCGATGGGCCACCCGGTCAAGACCTTCGGCAACCCCGACTTCTGCGGTGGCGGCCCACTGACAGGCCTTGTCTAACAGGTAGATAGAAACGTTGCATTCGGCAGGCAGGCGCGTGGCGTACTAGTTCGACCGACATTACCTTTCGTGCGGCAGGCGGAGCCTGCCCTACGGGTGATAGGTGAATCGGTACGACAGTTAGCGGTAGTGGCCTGCTGTTACAGGCTTCTACGACTTGGTGGCGGGGACCGATGGTGCGGCGGCGCGGATTTCTTCGCTTGCTGCGTCGGCGTAGCTGGCAAAGTGATCATTGAATAGCGTTGCCAGCTTTGCGACCGATGCGTCGTAGGCGGCGGGATCTTCCCAGGTGCCGCGGGGCGATAGTATTTCACTGGGTACGCCTGGGACGGCGACGGGTGTGCTGAGGCCGAAGACGGCGTCGCGGCGGGTTTCTACTTCATCCAGTTCGCCCGCGTGAATCGCGTCGATCATCGCGCGGGTGTACTGCAGCTTGATGCGGGAACCCTTACCGTAGCCGCCTCCGCTCCAGCCGGTATTTACCAGCCAGGCACGGGCGCCGTGCTTCTTCATCTTCTCAGCCAGCATCTCTGCATAAACCGTCGGGTGCCGCACCAGGAAGGCGGCGCCGTAGCATGCTGAGAAGGTGGCTTCCGGCTCTGTCACGCCCGTTTCAGTGCCTGCGACCTTGGCGGTGTAGCCGCTGATAAAGTGGTACATCGCCTGGCCGGGCGTCAGCCGGCTGATGGGCGGCAGCACGCCGAACGCGTCGCATGTGAGCAGGATGATATTCTTCGGATGCCCGCCAACGCACGGGATTTTGGCGTTTGGAATGAATTCAATGGGATAGGAAGCACGCGTGTTTTGCGTGAGGCTGTCGTCGGCGTAGTCCACTTCCCGCGTTTCTGGATGGACCACACAGTTCTCTAGCACCGATCCGAATTTCACGGCGGCGAAGATCTCTGGTTCTTTCTCAGCGGAAAGGTCAATACACTTGGCGTAGCATCCGCCTTCGATGTTGAACACGCCCGTGTCGGTCCAGCAATGCTCATCGTCGCCAATCAGCTTGCGGTGTGCATCGGCGGAGAGCGTGGTTTTCCCCGTTCCAGAGAGACCGAAGAACAGCGAGACATCGCCGCTTTGGCCTTCGTTGGCGGAACAGTGCATTGAGAATACGCCCTTGGCGGGCATCAGCTCGTGCATGATGGTGAAGACGCCCTTCTTCATCTCACCTGCGTACTGCGTGCCAAGGATGACCAGTTCGCCTGCGGCAAAGTTCAGCGCGACGCAGGTGCTGGACGTCAGCCCTGGCGTTTCGGGGTCCGCTTCCGCTTCACCGGCGTTGTAGATCACATAGTCTGGCTCGCCGAAGTTCTGCAATTCCGCCGCTGTCGGCCGGATCAGCATGTTGTGCATGAACAGGGCGTGGTACGGCCGCGAACAGATGACCCGCACTTTGATGCGGTGATTCTGATCCCAGCCGGCAAACCCGTCGAACACGTACAACTGGTCGCTGTTATTGAGGTGGTTAACGGCCGTCTGCTTCACGGAATCGAAAGAAGACTCAGGAAGCTTGATGTTGACGGAGCCCCACCAGATGTGATCCTCCGTGGCGCCGCCTTCAACAATGCGTTTGTCTTTGGGGCTGCGGCCGGTTTTCTCGTAAGAACTGGCTGCCAGCGCGCCGGCGGACGTGATGGCTGAGTGATCGTTCGCAATACTGTGTTCGTAAAGCACCGGGGGCGATGCATTGTGAAACGTGTTGGCGACAAAGATGCCATAAGGCCGAAGACTCATTGCGGGTTGAGTCATGCTGCTACTCCGTGAATTCTTTCGTCCGCCCCAGAATGTTCCTGGTCTATCCTGGGCAGCCTACCATAGACGGTTTACTGGTGTCAGCAGCGGTATACGCTGATTTTTGCACCCGCGCCTTACATCAGAAAAGTTTTCACGGCCCAGCCGTTACTCTCTTCGGTAAGTCGTACGGCAGCTTCGGCCAGTGGCATCCAGATCAGTTCGTGTTCTGGTTCGCTTTCGCTGCTGACCTGCTCAAGCGGACGGGCTGTGTAGAAGGTCTGTATCTTATTGAAGTAAGCGTCCACCACCTGGCTGCGGACGAACTGTTGCGAGCGGCCAACCTCGGCGATGATTTCGATGGTCCAGCCGATCTCTTCCATCACTTCGCGATGCAGCGCCTGCTCGGCTGTTTCGCCTTCGTCGATGCCGCCGCCGGGTAGATAGACGCCGCCGCGCCAGATGGTAACGGCGACGCGGTCATCGCGGACAATCAGCCCATAGGCGCCGGGACGCCGGAGGTACTTTTCTCCGGCAACTTGCTGTCCGAATTGAAGCGTGTTCTCGGTCATCGTTGCTCTGCTGATTCGCTGGTTAGTTGTCTGGTGCGGGTTCATCTTCGCTGGCGGTTTCAACCGTCTTCGAAGCGCCGTAGTCATCTGCCTTCGAGGCATCGATCATCTCGGGCAGATCTTCTCCGGCGACGATGTAAATTTCGCCGTGTGCTTCAGGCTGTTCCGCCCTGACACTGTAGTGCCGGACGAGTTCCAGCACCGCGAGAAAAACACCGATCATCGCCGACTTGTGCATGCCAGACTGAAACATCTCCGTGAACGCGGTGCGTTTGTTTTCGCGCAGCCGCTGATGGATCTCCGTCATGTAAACATGGATCGGCGTTTCATCGTAGGTGATGTTAGAAGGTTGCGCCGTATGGTTGTCGCGCATCACGCGGCCGAAGGCGCTGACCAGGTCCCAGAGTTCAATCTCTTGAATAGGCTGATCGGCCAGGTCCACCCGCCGCGTGGGAAGATCGTTCGCCATCCGCGGAAAACGCTGCTGCCATTGTGCGGCCTGTTCTTCCAGCAGGCTGGCGGCGTCTTTGAACTTCTTATATTCCAGCAGCCGTTGCACCAGCCCGGATCGCGGATCTTCGACTTCCTCGACGGCTTCTTCCACGCGTGGCAGGACCAGCCTGGATTTCATTTCAATCAACGTGCTGGCGACCTCAACAAAGTCGCCCACCGCATCCACGTCTAACTGTTCCAGCACTTCCAGATGTTCCAGATACTGGCTCGTAATCAGCGCAACGGGGATATCTTCGATCTCCATCTCATGTTTGCGCACCAGATACAGCAGCAGATCCAGCGGACCGCGGAAGAGGTTTTCGAGATCAATGCGGAACGACATAAGAACGATGATTCAAAGAAGCGGGGCCTGCGTCGCACGGTCACGGCGGTCTATTGACGGCGGGAACGCTGGAGCACGATGGCGTTTAGTTCGAGGGCGTCGTCGTTGTCTTTTCCATTGTTGCCAGCTTTGACGGTCATGACACCGCCAGGTGATGCGAAGATAAACGAGGTGATGTATTTGCGGCTGGCGTCGTCAGCTTGAAACGAGATGCGTTTGCGTTTGACGCCTCCCGCAACCGCGCCGTCGAGTTCTATCAGCAGTTCACCGTCGGCCACCGGGTTGCCGACCACCAGTAGTTTGAAATACCCGCGGCCTTCGATATTCACCCGCCAAGTTGCGGCGGATTCTGTGGCGCCCCAGCCTTTAAGCGCCGGCCCTTTGGCGCCGTTTTTCAATTGCACTTCGCCTTGCAGTCTGGCGGCGCGTGGCTTCAGTTCAATCTGCTTGCCCGCGAAAAGTGTGGCGCGTGGTTCGGCTGGTTTTTTGACTGGCGTTTTAGGCTTTACAGGCGGCGCCGGCGGTTTGACAACGGGCGGCTTCTTCACCGTCTGACCGCTGCGGCTGTAAGCTATTGCGCCGATGACGACGCCGCATAAGGCAAGTAATAACAGCAACGCGGCGCCGGCGATTAGAGTGGCCGGGAAACCGCGGCTTTCCTTTTCCTGCGGAGTCACTTCCGCCGTGGACTTTGATTTTGACTTCTTTTTACGGGGTGGCGGTGGTGGTGCTGGAGTGTCGTCGGCTACGGCGGGGCCAGACATTGGCAATCGCAGCCCGTCACCCGCACTATCGTTTGCCTGCGACGAAAGCGGCGCCGGTCGCGACATAGGCACTACCGGCGGTGGTGCGGCGCCTCTTTTCAAAGACGCATCGTAGGTGGCTTTGGAGCTGGGGTTAAGCAGGCACGTCTTAGCTTCGGCCAGAACATTCAGCAGCGTCTGCGACTCGCGCGCCCGGCGCCCGGTCTGAAAGGTGCGCACGTATTGCATACGCTGGTCGGCAGCGGCGCGGATTTTCGAGGCGTCGCTCTCGAACCGCGGAATGTCCAGCAGGCGGTAGTGGTCCGCCGGTTGCTGCGATGGTGGAACGCCTAGCCACTCTTGATAGGGATCAAATGTAGGTGCCATGGTGTGTATTAAACGCTGGATCATGCGAGCCAGCAACGCCAGCCGGGTCTATGTGATGGTGTCTTTTGAAGAATACCACAAGCCGCAGCGCCCGCATGGCTCATTTACGGATGCTGCCGGACAATTCCAGCCAGTTGTGGTAAAAAATTTACTTCACCGGGTCATCATCTCAAGGTAACTGTTACTTTCTTCACCGTTTGAACAATATGAAAACCAATCCTGTTAAAGAAAAACTCCGTCGCGGCGAGCCTTCTTTTGGTACGTGGTTGTCCCTGGGCGATCTCTACGCAGCACGTGTTCTGGCCCGTTTAGGTTTCGACTGGCTGACGCTGGATATGGAGCACTCCGCGATTGACTGGGCACAGGCGACGACCATCTTTGGCGCCGTGGCCGATGCGGGCTGTGTGCCGCTGGCGCGGGTGCCGGAGGGCAATCACCACTACATCAAACGCGTGCTAGACGCCGGCGCCTGGGGCATTGTTGTGCCCATGATTGACACCGTGGAGCAGGCAAAGGTCGCCATTGCCGCGGCTAAGTATCCCCCGGAAGGAAACCGCAGCGCCGGTGGCGGCATGCACAGTATGAATTTCGCCGCCACTGCGGGCGATTATTACGCGGGGGCGAATGATCAGATTCTGGTCGTACTTCAAACCGAAAGCCCGCAGGGTGTAGAAAACGCCGAAGAAATTTACGCATTGCCTGGTTGCGACGCTATCTTCATCGGGCCGAACGATCTTCGCTTCCAGATGCGCGGGCCCGATGGCGTTGACCCGACGGCGGAAGCACACGAAGAAATGATCCAGCGCGTGATCGCTGCCGGGAAGAAGACGGGCACGCCGACCGGCATTCACGCGATGGATGCAGAGTCTGCACTTGAACGGGCGGAACAGGGCATGCAGTTTCTGGCCGTCGGAAGCGACCTGCGGCTGATGACCAGCGAAGCACAGCGGGCCATCGCAACGCTGCACCCGGACGCCGATAAGAAAGACGTCGCCCGTTACTAAACCGCGTTACTAGGGCCGCAGCGTGTTGATCAGCGGCGAAGTGGCGCCGCCTGCGATCACAGCGTCTTCACGGTCGGCGCCGGCAGCTGCCAGGCCGTGGCGATTTTCGTAAATCGGATCGCCGCAGCTTGTGCCTGCACAGGTAACAAACCGCACGCTGAAATCGTCATAAAGGACATTCTGACCGCGACCGGCGTGGTTAGAACTCTGGCGGGCGGCGAGGTGTGCGCTGGGCAGGTCGGCCATCAGGGCGAAGTGCGTCCGGCCTTCGTGTCGTGTGGGATAGTATTTGCCATCGACGACATAACCCAACGTATAGCCGTAGCTGCCGCCAGCGTCGCGTTGCAGCGACACCAGTTCGATGCCTTCCGCGGCTTCGAGTTCCCGGCAGGTTGGCTGGCGCCATTCCGATTTGCGCCGTGCGAGTTCCGAGCCGGGGCAGATCAGGAATTCGGGCGTTTCCAGGTATCCCTGCTCCACAAGTGTCGGGCCATAGATGCCGGCACAGGCGGTTTTGCCGCGTGGGGAAATGCTGGGTAGGCTGCCTTCGTGTATTTCAGAGAAGTTTGAAAGGCCGAGGCCAATCGTCATCAGATTGCGGCTGCAAGTGGCGATCTGCGCCTGATAATGGCTGCCGGCAATGCTGGTCGCGAAGATGGCTGAACCAACGATGAAAACGCAGCTCAGTGCAACGACATCGAAAATGGCCCAACGCGTACGGGCGCTGGCCGCGTCAGACCTGGCAGGTTGAGAGAGCTTGGCAGGTGTGACTTGAGCGTGGTCCTGGCCTGCTGGGGCTGCCGATTCTGTATGGTGGCTGCGTGTGCTTTCAACCGCGTCAATCAGGTCGAAAACACCCCTTGAGAGATCATTTGGAGGATCGTATTCGGGTAGTGCAAAGTCGTCTAAGGGGGCAAGCTTTTTGGCTAGTTTGCGCAATTCGTCGCGCAGTTCAGCATCGTGCTCTAGCCGGTCTTCTATCTGCTGACGCTCTTCCGGATCGAGCGCGCCGGTAAGATAGCCAATCAGATCACTCATAGTTACGGGTCAAAAACAAAGGTGCGAAATTACAAGCGGCAATTGCTGCGGGGCAACGTCCGCGGTTCTAGTTCAACTCTGCCTGCTGACCGCTCCACTCTTTGGTCAAGCGGTGGATGGCGGCGTGCAGGCGGCTCTTGACGGTTCCGACCGGAATCGACAATGCGTCGGCGGCTTCACGGTACTTCAAACCCTGATAATAAACCAGATCGACTACCTCACGCATGTGTCCTGGAAGCTGATCCAGCGACTGCTGCATACGTTCTTTACGCTCCATCGCGTGCATGTGATCGAAGGGATCTACATCGCCGCTGACCAGCAGGTCCACCAGCGAACCCACGTCGTCACTATCTTCGGCGCCATTGCGGTCCAGGCTAACCATCCGGTGCCGCTTGTTGCGGCGCTGGGCGTCGATAGCCTGGTTGGTGGCGATGGCGTACAGCCATGGACGGAACTTACGGCCTTCCTGAAAGGACTCACGCTTCAGGTGCACCTGTAAAAAGGCAGCCTGGAACGCATCTTCGGCCATTTCTGCGTCGCCCAGATACCGGCGAAGGTAGCTGAACAGTTCGCGTTCGTATTTACGCATCAGTTGGGCGAAGTAGTCGCGGTTGCCCGTCGCACAATACAGGATGAGGAGTTCTTCGTCGCTCATAACTGCATCGCTGTGATTAGGGCGGTTGTTACGTTTACGCATGGTGGTGGCGGTAGCGTTCATGTTTATACGAGTCCGTGTGAAGGAAGGTTCATCGTGAATAGATGAGTGTCATGCTTCACCGGCGTTTGAGGAGGCAATTCAGATTACCCCGTGGCGCCGGTTTTGACGACCATCTGGCCGTGAAGGTTACGCGAAATCGTGGAAGTTCCGAGTTTGACACTTCCAGTTACGCGACTTACACTCACGACTTCCACACTTCGCAAACGCCGTGCCGGTTGGTGCAATTGTGCCTGAAAATCGTTACCGCTGGGCCGCTCCGGGCGACGTTAACGCCTTCTTTGGCTTGATGTTAGATAATATCGCCGACATGCTTCTGACGGTCGGTCTGCTAGCAGGAGTTTTCGGATTTCCTGTAGATTTTGCTCTGGGTTACATGGTTCCGGGAACTGCCATCGGTGTGCTGGTGGGGGACCTGTTTTTCTTCTGGCTGGCTTTCCGCACGGCGAAGCTCTCAGGCAATAAAACGTTAACTGCCATGCCTTTAGGGCTCGATACGCCCAGTACGTTTGGCATGGTGTTCTTTGTGCTGGGCCCTGCATACCGCTATGGACTGGCGATGCAGGGCGGTGAAACGCCTGAAGATATTACGGCAGCGGCTATGTACGCGTGGCAGATTGGCGTTTTTGCAATCGTGACCAGTGGATTGTTCAAACTGGTTTGTGCATTTTTTTCAAACGCCATCCGCCGCAATATCCCGCGTGCCGGGCTGTTAGGGTCGCTAGCAGCAGTGGCGCTGGTGCTGATTAGTTTCCTACCGCTTTTGGAAGTGTTGCACTACCCGGTTGTCGGTTTAATCGCCTTGTCGATTGTTTTAACGACACTTATCGCCCGCGTCCGGCTGCCTTTCAAAGTCCCAGGGGCCTTGGGGGCGATGCTCGTGGCAGGGCTGATGTTTTATCTGCTGCACGGCCCACCTGACTTTTACGGCCAGGAAGCGGAACTGGCCAAAGCCGCATTATTGCCCCACGAATGGCTGAGCGTCTTCAACTTTGAATGGCTCGGAGTCTGGCGGGACGCGTTGAACTACATGCCGGTGGTGATTCCGTTCGCTCTGGGCACAGTGGTCGGCGGCATTGACTGCACTGAAAGTGCGGCGGCAGCAGGCGACGAATTCGATACCAACCAGGTCATTGCGGGCGAAGCCATCGCCACGCTTATCGCGGGTTTATGTGGCGGCGTGATTCAGACAACGCCTTACATCGGGCATCCGGCCTACAAAGCCATGGGCGGCAGGGCTGCCTATACGTTGGCAACGGCTTTATTTGTCGGCGGCGCCGGTCTGCTGGGCTACTTTGGTTTTCTCTACCTGATTATTCCCAAGGCGTCGGTATTCCCGATCCTCGTGTTTATTGGTATTGAGATTACATCGCAAAGCTTTCAGGCGACGCCGCGTAAACACTATCCTGCGGTGGCGTTTGCCTGTGTTCCCGCGATGGCGGCGTTGCTTCTGATCCTTGCCGATAAGATGGTGGGCGAAGTCAGCGGTCAGTTGTCGGTGCCGCCGGATATAGCGTTGTCGAAGCTCTCAGAGGCCATGCAACTTGAGATACACACGCTGCGGGTGCTGGCCAGCGGCTTCATCATCACCAGTTTGCTGTGGGCGTCCTGGCTGGCTGCGGTGCTTGATAAGAATTTGACGCGTGCCGGGGATTTCGCCTTAGCAGCGGCGGCTTGTAGTTTCTTTGGCGTGATTCACTCGCCGTTGTCAGGCAGCCCTATCTTCTGGCCTTCGACCCTTGCTGCCGAAGCGATGGTCACACCGCTGCAGTACACTTCAGGATATCTCTGTGTCGCGCTGCTGATGTATGGCTGGCAATTCTATAACCAGCGCTTCTTAGATCACGATTCGACGCCCGCTGCGGAAGCCCTGGCGGATTAATGCTGCTACTTGGCTTTCGCGTTGTTCATGGCGGCTGCACACAGCGGTGGCTGGGCGAGCATGTATTCTTCGACAACCTCGCCGCCGACGAGGTGCTTCTCGATAATCTCGTCCAGCACCGCGGGCGTGCAGCCGCCATACCAGACGCCTTCGGGATACACGACCACCAGCGGGCCGCCCTTGCAGATATCCACGCACTGCATGCCGCTGCGGATCACGCCGCCCTGCTTGTGAAGCCCCAACTGTTTCAGCCGCTGTTTGAGATGCGACCAGGAAGCTGACATTTGCTTGCGGGAGGCGCATTTGCCCGTCTTCTTATCCATGCACATCAGAATGTGCCTACGCGCCGAGGCGATGCCCAATTTGGCCGCACTGCGGCTGGCGTTCTGGAGCGACGGCTGAAGCTTGCCGGCTTTAGATTTTGAATTCTCAGTCATATATTGATGTTAGCACGAATGCCGCAGACGTCAGCCCGCCATCTTCCCCACGCCGCCAAAATTCTCCTGGTAAATAGGTTTTGACGCCCATTGCAAGCATTAAATCGCTCCGTGGCTTAGCTAAACGCTTAGCTCACCGCGTCCGCCAGCAAGCGGACACACATGCGTCACAAATAACGGCTTTTGCGGAATTCCTGCATTGGCTGGAACCAGCAGAAAGCGGCGCCGGCGCGGGTCACAGCCTCTATGCAGACATCTTTGGCGTTGCCGACCGGCAGCGAATTCTGAAGCAGTTCAGCCAGACCCGCCCGCTGGAAGATATCCGCATCCATTTCTGCGAAGCACTGCTCGCCAATAGTCAGCCGCAGCATCGCCGCCGCCGGGGGATGTATTACACGCCGCAGGCAGTGGCGACCTTTATGGTCCGCGGGATCGATGAAATTCTGACAAAGCACTTTCGTTTAGAAGATGGCATCGCCAGCGAGGCGACCTGGGGCGAAGTCTCGCGCAAGTTTGATCTACGGGGCCATGAGAATGTTGAGCCAGCGGCGACATTTCTCCGGTTTCTCGACCCTGCCGCCGGAGCCGGCGTGTTCCCGCTGGAAATTGTCCGGCAGATTCACGCCAAACTGTTGAAGCGTTGGCAAAACGAAAAATTCCCGCCTAAGCAGATACGGCAACGATGGCGGCAGTATGTGCAGCGTCTTCTGCCACGCCTGCATGGTTATGAATTAATGCCTGCGGCGAGCGTCATATCGCGGCTGTTGATCTGCGACGCTTTGCGGCAGACTGACTATGATGTGTCACCGGGCGATCTGGCAAATTTTCGCTGCATCAGCGGGCTGCATCCGCCAACTGATGCGCGTGATAACGGCGCGCCACCGTTCACCGTAGTAACGGGCAATCCGCCTTATTCGAATTACGCGAGCGGCAACGACCATCCGTGGATTCTGCAACTGCTGGAGGATTACAAACGCGGCCTGAATGAGCGGAAACTAAATCTGAACGATGACTTCATCAAATTCATGCGACGCGCTCAGTACGACCTGCAGCAGTCTGCCGGCGTTCTGATGTTTGTCACAAACAACACGTATATGCTCGGCGTCACCCACCGCCGGATGCGTGAGAGCCTGCAGCACACGTTTCCCGTTTCGTACCTGCTGAACCTGCACGGTTCTGGACGGCAGGGGCCGGTAAGTGCATCGGGAAACGGTGACGAAAGCGTGTTCGAGGGGATTCAGCAGGGCACATGCATCGGCGCCTTTGTCCGAGTTAAAGACACGCGGCAGACGCACCTGGCGGAACTGCGTGGCTGCCGTGCTGACAAGTTGAACTGGTTGCAGCAAACGCCGTTTTTCCAGTCCGGCTGGAAGAGCGTTACGCCGCAGTCGCCCGGATTTTACTATTCGGAACTGCTGGAAAGCCATGCAGCAGAGTACAAGCAGCATCTGTCCATCTGCGACCTGTTTGGCATCTACGGGCCGGGTCTCAAGACGGAACGCGATGCGATAGCGATCCAGCATTCCCGTGAAGAAATGCGGGAAGTCCTGGAAGATTTCCGCCAGTTGTCCATCGGAGAGATCCGCGAGAAATATCAGCTGCCGCCCGACAGCCGGGACTGGAAGGTTGAGTCGGCGAAGCGGGATGTGATCGACAACTGGGACGAAAACGTTGACGCCCGGATTCAGCCCGTTCTGTACCGTCCGTTTGATACGCGGTTTACGTTCTACAGCGGACGCACTCGCGGCTTTGTAGGGACGCCCGGCGCCGCGCACATGCGGCACATGTTGGGGGGCGATAATCTGGCGCTGCACTGCTCGCGGACGGTGTACGGCGATGCGCCCTGGCGGGACATCTTCGTTACAAACACCCTCAGCGAATTCGGCGTGCTGGCCGCCCGGCCGGGCAATACGGCGCCGTTGTTCCCCGCCTATCTGTATCCAGCAAGCGGCGGCGCCATGGTGAGAAAGGCACGACGGACGCGAATCGGTGACACGGCAGAACCAGGTGAAGCGTTCGATGCACTTGTCTGGCCTGCCGGTAAAGACGGGCGCCGGCCTAACTTTCAGCCAGCCGCCATCACCCGTTTTGAAGAGTCCAGCGGATTGAAGTTTCAGCCCTGCGGCGCCGGTGATCTGCAAACAACATTCGGCCCGGACGACATCATCTACTACATCTACGCAGTGCTTAGCAGCAACGCATACCGCAGCCGCTACAACGCCCTGCTGAAGCTGGACTATCCACGCATCCCGCTACCTACGTCCATTTCGCAGTTCAAAGACCTGGTGCACACCGGCCGTACACTTTCGACGCTCCATTCGATGCAAAACGAACTGCCCGTCAGAACGCATTTTACAGGCAGCTACCCGGTAACGATCAAACGGGGATTTCCCAGATACGAAGACGGGCGTGTCTGGTTGAATGACGCCGACCATCTGGAAGACGTGCCACGCGAAGTCTGGGAGCACTTCGTAGGCGGATATCAGATCTGCCGCAAATGGCTGCAAGACCGGGCGCCACGCGGCGGTAAGCGGCCACGCAAAGTACGATTGCTTAACGAGCCTGATGTGCAGCGTTACCAACAGATTGTGGCTACGATTGCGGAGACTCTTCGTGTTATCACCGCAATAGATGGACTCATTGAACTAGATGCCCATTAACCCGTCATGCCGCCATCGACGACCAGCACCTGGCCGGTGACGTAGGATGCGGCGGGACTGGCGAGGAACAGGACGCAGGCGGCGACGTCGGCGGGTGTGCCGATCCGTTTGGCGGGGATGCGTTTCTTCACTTCGCCCAGAATGGCGTCGCCCAGGGTCTGGGTCATTTCGCTTTCGATAAAGCCAGGCGCCACGGCGTTGATGGTTACTTTACGGCCGCCGAGTTCACGGCTGAGGCTGCGGGTGAAACCGATCATGCCCGCCTTGGTGGCGGAGTAGTTGGTCTGGCCTGGATTGCCGATGATGCCCGAAATGCTTGCCATGTTGATGATGCGGCCATAGCGGGCACGCATCATGTAACGCGACGCGGCGCGTGAGAACAAAAACGTGCCGCGGAGGTTGGTCAGCATCACGTCGTCCCACTCTTCATCGGTCATACGTGGCAGCAGGTTGTCCCGCGTGATGCCTGCATTGTTGACCAGAATGTCGAGCTTCTCCCACTTCTCAATCACGGCGTCAACGGCCGACTCCACGCTCTCGCGCTCCTGCACGTTGCAACTGATCGCGATGGCTTCGCCGCCGGCGTCTTCGATCTCTTTGACCGTTTCGGCAAGCTTATCGGCATTGCGGGCGATACATGCGATCTTGGCGCCATTGCGGGCCAGGTCGATGGCGACGGCGCGGCCGAGGCCTTGTGAGGCGCCGGTGACGATTGCGGTCTGGCCAGAAAGATCAGCAGAGAGTGGTGCGTTTGTCATGTTAGAGAGCCTGGTCAGTGGGAACCGGGTGAGGGCTAAACCTGTTCGTTGTTGCAGGTGATTTTACGATCAATGCGGCGTAGGAGTCCGCGGAGCACCTTGCCGGCGCCAATTTCGTGAAAGGTGTCGACACCGCTGTCGAGCAGTGCACGCATAGAGTCTTCCCAGCGCACAGGCGAAACAACCTGACGGGCCAATAGCTGGCGTATCTCGTCCACGTCGGAATGTGCGGCAGCGTCCACGTTGGACAGCACCGGGATGCGCGGCGGTTTCATTTCCGCATCCGCCAGGGCAGCGGCGAGTGGTTCAACCGCCGAGTCCATCAGGCTGGTGTGAAAGGCGCCGGCGACCTTCAAGGGGATGGTTTTCATCGCGCCGGCAGCGTCAGCAGCCTCAGCCACGCGATCGCAGGCGGCCTTGTGGCCAGAGACGACGATGTTGCCGGGGCAAAGCAGATTGGCGATCTGCAGCACTTCGCCATCCTGACGGGTCTGTTCGCAGAGGTCTTCAATCTGCTGCTTCTCCAGTCCCAGCAGGCTGACCATGCCGCCTTCGCTCTGACCGGCTGCGTTCTGCATGGCTTCAGCGCGGACCTGCACGACTTTCAGCGCGGTGGCGAAATCCATCACGCCAGCAAACACCAGCGACGTGTATTCGCCCAGGCTGAGGCCCGCGGTCATTTCGCATGCGTCGACCAGTTCCGGCTGTTCCGCCCGCATCCGCTCGACGGCGGCAATGCTGGTGACGAACAACGCGGGCTGGCTGCGGATGGTGCTGTGCAGCTCTTCTTCAGGGCCGTTGAGGCAGATATCGACCAGGTCGTAGCCCAGAATTTCGTTCGCGCTTTCCATGATGCTGCGCGATGCATCGTGCTCTAGCAGCGTACGGCCCATGCCGACCGCTTGAGCGCCTTGACCGGGAAACAGGAACGCTAACTTACTCAAGGGCTTCTCTGCTTTCACGCCGTGGCAATGCCTTGCGGCGCCTGCCACGTCTGATGGGTGTAAACTATAAGGGCCGTCCAAGAGTTTTCGCCAGGACGGCCGCGATGATTCAGGTTAGGAGGTCTTACGAGAAGATCGCCTAGGCTTCGTCGTCGAGTTCTTCCAGGACGTTACGGCCCTGATAGTAACCACAAGTCGGGCAGACGACGTGCGTGGGAATGGTGGCGCTGCACGATGGGCAGGTGGTCAGCTGACGCTTCTGCTTACCATCGTGGGAACGACGTTTTCCGGTCCGTGAATTCGAATGTTTTCTCTTTGGCACTGCCATGGCTTTACCCGCAATTAGGGCCGATCGGCCTCAAACTTAAAGTTTCAAACCCGCCATGTTAGAAATCGCAGCAAATGCTGTCAACCACGGCGCTTGCAGCAATTTGGAACAAAGAATTTCGCCGCAATTGCACGGGACTAATCGCCAGGTTATTGGCTGTTGATAGCTATTGTCCCAACAACGCAATCGTAGTGGGCGACGTCTGTTGGCGGTGGGTGGCGGCGTTTTGAAGCCTCTCGTAGGCTTTGCGGCACTTGGGGCACTGGTCCAGGTGGGCTTTTACCTGTGCGGACTTGGCCTCTGGAAGCTGTTCTCGCTGCAATTCCGGCAGCAATCCATGCACCTCGGCGCACCCGATTCCCGCGTAAAAGCCCTGATTCGGTGCAGAGGGCGGCGTCAGGAATGTGCTCGCCGTGTAACCTCCCACCAGTAACAGCACCAATGCGGCTGTGGCGAGCCCTGCGGACTTTAGGAGCGTGCCGTTACGCTTACGGCTACGAAGCACCCCAACAGCTTGCCCAAGCTCTCCAGGCTGGCAAGGGCGCCAGGCGTCTTCGGGCTGTTGATCGGTACTCATAACCAGCAAGCTCTGCTGCGAGGATTCCGCACGCGTGGAAGTTAATTCGTCATAGAGTCGACGCGGATATTATCGTCGGTTGCCAGCCGTCATTCTGTGAGGAAGGTTACAAAGTTGGCTACTTAGCGCTAAGTTCGTGAACCGCATCGACTAAGGCGATGGCGTTTTCGACGGGTGTCTGCTGCAGGACGCCATGTCCCAGGTTGAAGATGTGGCCGGGCCGGCCGGCGGCCTGGTCGAGTACGCCCTGCACGCGGCGGCGGATTTCGTCCTGACCAGCCAGCAGCACCAGCGGGTCGAGGTTGCCCTGCACCGCGCGGTCGTGGCCGACCGTTTCCCAAGCGTCCGCGAGTTCAATCCGCCAGTCGATGCCAATCACGTCGCCGCCGGCTTCGCGTAGTAAAGGTAATAAGGCGGGATTACCGGTGGCAAAGTTAATGACGGGCGTGCCCGGCGTGAGGTTGTCAATAATCTGCTTCACATAGGGCAGCACAAAGCGGCGGTAGTCGCCGGGTCCAAGGCAGCCCGCCCACGAATCGAACAATTGCACACACTGCGCGCCGGCTTTGATCTGCGCGTTGAGGTAAATCGTTACGGCGCGGGCGAAACGCTGCATCAACTGGTTCCAGGCGCCTTCATCGCGGTACATCAGCGTTTTTGTATGCAGGTAGTTGCGGCTTGATCCACCTTCAATCGTGTAGCTTGCCAGCGTGAATGGCGCGCCGGCAAAGCCAATCAGCGGCATGTCGGCCGGCAGGTCTTTCCGCGTCTGCGTGACCGTCTCCATCACAAAGTGCAGCGAATCCACACTTTCAAGCTCCAACACACGGTCCACATCCGGCGCTTCGCGCACTGGGTTGTGAATCACCGGGCCTTCGCCCTTGGCAAATTCCAGGTCCAGCCCCATCGGCTCCAGGATGGGTAACAGGTCTGAAAAGATAATGGCCGCATCGACGCCGAGACGTGATACCGCGGTGCACATGATTTCGCTACACAACTGCGGATTCTTGCACAGCTCAAGGAAGGTAGTTTTCGCGCGGACTTCGCGATATTCCTGCATATAGCGGCCAGCCTGCCGCATCAGCCAGACCGGCGTCACATCGACGGGCTCTCGCCGGCAGGCTTTCATGAAGTTGCTATTTTGGTAAGCGGGAGTCTCGCCGGTTGGCGTATCGGAGGTGTTGAGCATCGTGGTGACGTGTAGTTTACGGCGGCGGATTTCGTGACAACGGGCAGCGGCTTCCTGAACCAGGTGCCCCATCTTGGGATGAGTCGGCTCCATGTCGACCGGCAGGTTTTCTTCGCGAAGCATCTCGCTGGTCGTGGGGCCGATGGAACACACGACCGCGTTGCGCAGGCCCGTGCGAACATCGTCCTCAATTCCTAGGCGGTCGGCTACCAGTAGGAGGTTAGCAATCTGGTTGGCAGAGGTGAACATGACCACGTCGATATCGCCATCGGCCAGGGCATGGGCGTTCTGCTCCAGCGGACCTTGATCTTCGGGCAGAGCCCAGGCATACACCCGCACGCTCATGACGTTGGCGCCACGCGCTTCAAGCCCCGCGGTCAAACTGGGATTCGTGCGACCGTATTCCTGCAGGCCGACGTTCAGGTTGGCCAGCGGCAGGTTGGCATCTAATGTCGTCAGCACTTCCCGCCACGTATTGGGCTCCGGCGCCCGGTGCGTGGGTGTGAGTCCGACCGCCTTCATCGCCGCTACTGGCTTGGGTCCGCGGACCAGCGTGGTGATGTCTGAAAGAGAGTCCAGGAACCGTTGCCGGTCCACATGTTTCTCCGCCAGTTCCAGCAGGTGATTAAAGCCGACACCCGTCAGGAAGATGGCCAGATCCACTTGGCCCGTTAACAGCCGGTGAACAAAGTCTACGGCGGAGGCAGAGTCTTCAAGCGGCGTTTCACGCATGGAGGGGCTAACGCGCGGCACACCACCGGCACGCTCGATCTGCCGCGAGATGTCACTGGCGCGGCGGCTTTCAAATGCGGCGACGGAAAGCCCGTCGAAGTTTGGATGTTTGTTCATGATTTCATGCTAACTCAGGGAGCCAGAACTGAGTAGATGTTGTACTGAAACGTCAGGGCCGCAGTCGCGGTTTGTCACTGTGGGCCGTGGGTGAATTCCTATGACAGGGTCAGGGCGTTCCTGAAATTTCACTTACTTGACCCCATTTCCTGGCGTCTGCTGCTTTTAACGATAATGACCAGACCACCGTCTGATATACATGTCCAAATCTTGCCAGGGCCAGGGCTAAACAGCAGTCAATCTTACTCACGACTGCTGTCACTATTATCTCGCCGTGCTATTGCGGCATCCTTTTCACGGAAATGGAGTTGAGTCTATGTCTAAAAATCCACGCGGATTCACGCTTGTGGAGCTGCTTGTTGTTATCGCCATCATTGGTGTGCTGGTAGCCCTGCTGCTCCCCGCGGTCCAGGCCGCTCGCGAAGCTGCCCGCCGGTCGCAGTGTGTCAATAACATCAAGCAACTGGGCTTGGCCGCCCACAATGTGCACGACACGTACAACGTGTTCCCGCCGGCTTCTGCCACCGGAGGCGCCCACAACTCGCGGGTGGCGCGGCGTGGCCCTTACAACAATCTGGCAGGCTCGTTCCTCTTCCACATTCTGCCTTACATTGAGCAGACATCGCTCTACGACGGTGCGGTTGCCGCCGGTGGGAATATGGATAGCACTGTCAATTCAAAGCGGGTGAACGCGTACATTATCGAAGCCTATCGTTGCCCCTCCGAACGTAGTCCGGCCAGCTCGACGGGCATGGGCCATCCTTCGGGGCCGGATGGCACACACGCCATTTCCAACTACGGCGTGAATTACATGGTCTTCAGTAAGCGTCAGGCTGCAGATGACGGCGAAGGCGCCGCCACAATGGCGTCGATTACCGACGGTACGACGAACACCGTATTCTTCGGCGAGCGTTACGGCCAATGCGCAAGTAGCCGGTCCAGCCTCTGGGCGAATTCGTCCGCAAGCTGGGTCGCGCACATCTGTTACGGTGTTGATCCCAACAACGAAACTTGCCCGAAATTTCAGACAACGCCCGTCTACACCAATGCGGTGCACGCCGTGAATGGCGGTAACTCTTCGCACCCCGGCATTATGAATGTGGGCATGGGTGACGCGAGTGTTAGTTCCGTGGCCGGTACGATTGACGCAGCGGTCTGGGCTAATCTGACCAACCCCGTCGATGGCAATGTTGTGGGCGATTATTAATCCGCCTTCGCTTCCAAGGAGCCTTGCACCGTGCAGGGCTCCTGTTCGTTGTTCCACACGAAGCTCTGTGCGATGGTTGCAGAGCGACCCATGAACCAAGGTGGAGATATTCGTGAGTCCGATCCGTCACTTGCTCGCCTTCAACGCTGTACTTGTCTGCCTCGCGATAACGGGGTGCGGCAGTTCAAGCTCGACCTCCGGTGTGGTTACATTAGATGATGCGCCGCTGGCAGGCGGCGGCGTTACGCTGTTCAGTACGGGCAGTGGAGCTGAGAGGGTTCATGCTGGCGCCATCAATGAGCAGGGCGCCTTCACCATCCAGGAAAATCAGGATACCCCGATCCTGCCCGGCGAGTATATTGTGGTTGTGAACAAGCCACCTGCTGAAATGGGTGGTGAAAGCGTTGTTCCGAAAATCTACCGCGATAAAAAAACGTCGCCGCTGAGAGTAACCATCGACGCGGCCAACCAGCCGGTTCCCCCTATCAAGCTGAAGTCATCTGGATGAGACTGAACATGCTACCTGCCGGTCCGTATGCCTGAACTGCCCGATGTTCTGGCTTACATTTCCGCACTACAGCGGATGATCGTGGGCAAGCAGGTCCAAGGGTTGCAGATCCGCAGTGCGTTTCTGGTAAGAACCTTTGAACCCGACGTTTACGCAGCCGTTGACCGTAAGGTCTGTGCGTTGCACCGGCTGGGGAAACGGATTGTCTGGGAGCTGGATGACGAGCTTTGTCTTGTCTTTCACCTGATGATCGCCGGGCGGTTCCATTGGCGTAAAGCCGGCGCCAAGCCGCGCGGGAAGAACGATCTGGCAGCGTTTCAGTTCGATCAGGGCTGCCTGATGCTGACAGAGGCAAGTACGAAGCGTCGCGCGTCGCTTCATGTGGTGCAAGGCGTCGCCGCGCTGCAGCAGCACAACCCTGCTGGCTTAGAAGTGCTTGGATGCTCCCCGCAGCAATTCGCTGCCGTGCTTACAGGATGCAAGCACACGTTGAAACGTGCCTTGACCAGCCCGCGCATCTTCAGCGGTATCGGCAACGCGTACTCTGACGAGATCCTTCACGCCGCGCGGTTGTCTCCCTTTAAGTACGCCCGCAAACTCAGCGACGAGGAACTGCAGCGTTTATATGATGCGGTTCAACAGACGCTGGGCGGTTGGGTCGCGCGTCTGGGAGAAGAAGCGGACGCGGCCTTCCCAGAGAAGGTAACCGCCTTCCGCCCGGAGATGGCGGTGCATGGCAAATTCAAGCAGCCATGCCCCGTCTGTCAGACCGCCATTCAACGCGTGGTGTATGCAGAAAACGAAATGAACTACTGCCCGCGCTGCCAGACGGGCGGCAAAGTGCTGGCGGACCGCTCCCTCTCGCGGTTGCTAAAAGATGACTGGCCCAGGACGGTTGAAGAACTGGAAGAAATGTAGCGGGCTACGCACCACTTCCATTCAGAAAATCGCGGTTCTGCATTTTCCTGCGGTCGTGCCGGTTGCAACGGCTGCAGCGTTATCCACTGCACCCGACGCCGGCCGCTACTGCAGCGGTGAAAGTGCGCAATAGTTTGTAAGCTATGCTGTGGTAACTGCATTCAGAAACGGCGACGCTATGATTCAAGTCAAAGAACTCGAAAAGCACTACGAAGATCTGCAGAACGGGCGATTCACCGCACTTTCGGGCATCTCTTTCGAAGCACAGGCTGGTGAGATATACGGTCTGCTTGGTCCCAACGGCGCCGGCAAAACCACGGCGTTGCGTATTCTAAGCACGGTGCTCCGCCCGTCGGGCGGCTCTGCCCGCGTCAACGGCTTTGATGTACTGACGCAGCCCTCCCTGGTGCGGCGCCAGATTGGTTTCGTCTCTTGCAATACGGCGGTTTACGACCGCATGACCGCATGGGAAATGGTCGAATACTTCGGTCGCCTCTATGGCCTGGAGAAGGACCATCTCTACGAGCGGATGGAGACGTTGTTTGACCGGCTGCAGATGAACGAAATCCGCGATACGCTGGGTGCCAAGATGTCCACCGGCATGCAGCAGAAGGTTTCAATCGCCCGCGCGATTGTGCACGATCCGCCGGTGCTGATTTTTGACGAAGCCACGTCCGGCCTGGATGTGCTGGTCGCCCGCGCGTTGCTTCAGGAAGTTGCCAACCTGCGCGATCATGGCAAGTGCGTGATCTTCTCTACCCACATCATGCGCGAAGCCGAGCGGCTCTGTGACCGCATCGCCGTGATGCACCGCGGGCATATTCTGGCGGAAGGATCGCTGGAGCAACTGGCCGAAGAACACAAGCAGGATGATCTGGAAGAGCTGTTCTTTGAACTGATTTCCAGGCACGATGAGAAACACCCTCACGCAGCGGCGATGTTATGAGCTGGACCAACGTACGACTAATCTTCCTGCGCGAACTGCGCGACCAGCTACGCGACCGGCGGACGCTGTTCACCATCGCTGTGCTGCCTCTTGTGCTGTACCCACTGATGGGGATGGCCATGCTGCAGATCGCGCAGTTCCGCCGTGAACACCCCGCGAAGATCTGGGTCATTGGCTCCGCAGGTTTGCCCGAAGACCCCGTGCTGATCCATGAAAACAACTTCGCCCCGGAACTGATGGACGAAGGCGCGGCCGACAGCATCAAGATGCGGATCGACGCGAAGCCCACCGTGCCGCTGAAAAAGCTGGCCGCAAAGGCGGAGAAAGAAATCCACGATGGCAACTATGACGCAGTGCTGTACTTCCCGCCTGATTTCGCCGCGGAGTTATCGCGGTTTCAGACAGAGTTAAAAAGTAGAACGGGCAGCGAAACCGGCGATGACGCTACGGAAGCCGCCGACGTGGACAAGCTGCCGGCGCCTTTACTTTATGTTAATACCGCCAGCGACAAATCTCGCATCGCCCAGGCGCGGATCGAAGCCGTGTTATCCCGCTGGCGCGAATCCATCGTGAAGCAAAGCCTGGTCCGCAACCGCATACCCGTGGCGGTCACCAAGCCCTTTGTTTTCAAAAACAACGACGTCGCCCACGAGGTCAGCCGGCGGGCCGCATTCTGGTCAAAAATCCTACCCTTCGTCGTGCTTGTGTGGGCATTGACGGGCGCCTTCTATCCGGCGATCGATCTTTGCGCCGGTGAGAAAGAACGCGGCACCTTAGAAACACTGCTAAGCAGCCCCGCCGGGCGGAACGAAATTGTGATCGGCAAGCTGATGACGGTGATGGCGTTCAGCGTGGCGACATCGGTTCTGAATATGATCAGCATGGGCTTCACGGGGCTGTTCTTTATGAATCAGATGCAGCAGTTCGATGCGGCCGGCGCCTTTCAGATCGGGCCGCCGCCGGTGGCGGCGATGGGTTGGCTGCTGGTCTGCCTCCCACCTGTCTCGGCGCTATTCAGCGCGCTGAGCCTGGCGATTGCCGCGTTCGCCCGCAGTTCCAAAGAAGGGCAATACTATCTGATGCCCTTGCTGCTCATCACGATGCCGTTGATGCTGCTGCCTATGCTGCCCGCCGCAAGTTTAGACCTGGGCACAAGCCTGATTCCCGTGACCGGCATGATGCTGTTGCTGCGGCTGCTGATGGAAGGCCAGTTCAGCGAGGCGTTGCCCTTCGTGCCGACGGTGTTTGGCGTCACGATTGTGTGCAGCCTGCTGGCTGTGCGGTGGGCGATTGCACAGTTCCAGAACGAATCCGTCATCTTCAGCGCCAGTGAACGCTGGGGCCTGGGGCTTTGGCTCCGCCATCTAGTGCGCGACCGGGGCGATACGCCCACGTTTGGCGAAGCAATCATGTGCGGCGTGCTGCTATTGATGATCCGTTTCTTCGGCAGCCTTGTCACGCCAATGCCGGACTCCTGGAACGGCTTCGCGATATCCACCGTTATTACGCTGGTGGCGTTACTGGCTACCCCTGCGCTGCTGATGGCCATTATGCTGACACGCAAACCACGCAAAACGCTGATGCTGAATGCGCCGCGGCCGCTGGTTCTACCGGCGGTGGCTGTTCTGGCCGTTTGCATTCACCCGGCAGCGATGCTACTGACAACGCTTGTGCACCGTTTGTACCCGCTTAGTAACGATGTCGCGGCGCAACTTGGCCAGATACAGGGCATCTTTGAAGAGGCGCCAAGTATCTGGATGGTTCTGCTCGTGCTGGCGGTGACGCCGGCCATCTGCGAAGAGATCGCCTTCCGCGGGTTCATCCTTTCGGGCCTCAGGCACATGGGGCATAAATGGGCCGCCATTATTATCAGCAGCATCTTCTTCGGCGCCGCCCACGGGGTGCTGCAACAGTCCATCACCGCCTGCCTGGTCGGCGTTGTGATCGCGTTTCTGGCAATTCACAGCGGCAGCCTGTTCACGGGCATGCTGTTTCATCTGATCTATAACTCCATGAGCCTGGTGCTCAGCCTGAAAGGCCCGGAACTGCTCGAACAGTATCCCGTGTTGCAGTGGGTGCTCCGGCAGGAAGGCGCCGGCTGCATGTATCAGTGGTATGTGATTGTGCTCGGAGCGTTCGCCGCGGTGGGCATTCTGCTCTGGTTCCGCAAACTGCCATTTGAACGGACAGCGGAAGAAGAACTGCGCCACGCGCTGGATCATCCCAACAACAACGCAGTGGCGATGAAGTAGGTCGTCCACTTCACGCCCCGCGACTGGAAGGTACGATGGTGCTTTTCAGCAGAAGGGGGCCGGCAATGCCGCTGCTGGGAGCACACATGTCCATCGCAGGCGGCTATTTCAAGGCCGTCAACGCTGCTGCGGAACTGGGCATGGATACGTGCCAGATTTTCACCAAAAGCAATTCGCAGTGGCGGGCCAAAGAGCTAACGGCAGACGATGCGGCGAAATTTCACGCGGCCGTCGACACGCACCAGCTGCATCAGCCGGTGGCGCATGCTTCGTACCTGATCAATCTGGCTTCGCCTGATGATACGCTGTGGCGGAAATCCATCGACGCGTTTGTGATTGAATTGCAGCGTGCCGGTGCGTTGGGCCTGATGGGCGTTGTACTGCATCCCGGTTCTTACACCACCAGCAGCGAAGCGACAGGTCTTGCCCGCGTGGCGGAAGCCCTGGATCAGGTGCACGCCGCCACCCAGGACGAGAGCGTACTGACTCTACTGGAAAACACTGCCGGGCAAGGCACGAATCTGGGCTGGAAGCTAGAGCATCTGGCCAGGATTCAAACAACGGTGCGCGACACGGAGCGGATCGGCGTCTGCTTCGATACCTGTCATGCCTTCGCCGCGGGTTACGTGCTGCAATCGGCGGACGAGTATGAAGAGACGATCGGTATCATTGAACAGACGGTGGGGCTTGGCGCCATAAAGGTCTTCCATCTCAATGATAGTCAGAAGGAAGCGGGCAGCCGTCGCGACCGTCACGCCAATATCGGTCAGGGACATATGGGACTCGATCCGTTCCGGCATGTGGTAAACGACGTGCGGTTCGCCCGTGTGCCAATGATTCTTGAGACGCCAAAGAAAAAGATTGACGGTGAAGATGGCGATGTTGTGAACTTGCGGACGCTGCGGAGCCTGATCGAGTAACACAGCAGGAAGGTGAACCGCCGGGCGATCCGTTAGTGAAACAGATTCGCACCTTGTCGGGACGGAATCGTGCAAATTTCTGACGTTGTGAGGTTTTACCGGGCTCGCCTGCGTGTTACATTCTCCCAAAATAACACGATGTGCCGCTAAAAGCGGTGAACCGATAGAAACTGGTCTCCCCCCAAGCCGGGTTGGGCTAGACAGCGGGTTAATGGCTTCCGTCTTCAAATATCTCCCCGCCTCCGGATTTTTCTTCCACCCCACGGCAGAAAAAAACTGCCGGCATGGCGGGCTGGACGATTCATTCCCGTCTCAATTCCATTGTTGTAACTCACGTTAATCCAAGGTAACGCCCGTGGATTTCCAGCTTGATCTGAATTCCGAACTCGTTAAGCACGCCCACCCTGTGGAGCCGCTCTGCGTCGAGCCGCAGACCCCCGTGAGCCAGGTGCTCGACAAAATGCGCGATGCGCGACGCGGCGCCGTGTTGATCTGCGAAGACGGCAAGCTGACGGGTATCTTCACCGAGCGCGACGCGTTGAAGCTGACCGCCGGCGGCGCGGATGCCTCGCAGCCCATTTCGGCCGTGATGATTTCATCACCCGTCTCGTTGCAGGAGAAGGCAACGGTGGGACAAGCCGTTTCAAAAATGTCGTTTGGCGGATACCGTCATCTGCCTATCGTAGATGAGAATGACAAGCCCGTCGGCATGCTCCAGGTGTCGGGTATTCTCCACTACCTGGTCGAGCATTTTCCGGGCACGATTTACAACCTACCGCCTAACCCCCACCATTCGCCCCAGCAGCGCGAAGGGGCGTAACACAATACACGAGATTAGCTGGTCTGGCGGCTTTAGCGTGCTGTACAGTCCGTTTAATTCTTCCCGCCCGCCCGCTGTACGAATCAATAAAACGCTCAGCAGGCAGATAATGTTACTTTCCGCAAACTATCACCCGAATAAAATTGCATGACGGCGGCGACGAGATGTTCGCCACATTAGCCAATGCATTTGCGAGTTAAGAATGTCTACGACTGACGCCCCCAATAGCGAACACGAACACATTGTGCTCTCCGGCGCGACCGTGCGACTGGCAGGCGACTCTGGCGACGGTATGCAGGTTACCGGCGGCCAGTTCACCGGCACTTCCGCGCTGGCAGGTAACGATGTTGCCACGTTCCCCGATTACCCGGCCGAAATCCGCGCCCCGAAGGGCACCCGCGCGGGCGTCAGCGGTTTTCAGGTGCACTTCGCGTCTACCGACATCTTCACGCCCGGCGATCAGGTAGACGCCCTGGTGGTGATGAACCCGGCGGCTCTCGTAACGAATATCGGCGACCTGAAGAGCCAGGGCTTGCTGATCGTCAATACAGACAATTTCGGGAAGCGAGACCTGAAACTAGCCAACCTGGAGACGAACCCTCTGGAAGATGGCACGATTGACGACTACCGCGTTATCAAAGTTGCCATGTCCACGATGACGGTCGAAGCGGTCAAGCCGCTGGGAGTCACGGCGCGGGATGCCGACCGCTGTAAGAACTTCTTCGCGCTGGGCCTGTTGTACTGGCTGTACAACCGCGACATGGAACCAACCCTGCGGTTCATTCATCAGAAGTTCGCCAAGAAGCCGCAGATCGCAGATGCAAACGAAAAAGCGCTCCGCACTGGCTACTACTTTGGCGAAACCACCGAAGCTTTCGTTAGCACGTATGAAGTGCCGAAAGCCAAGCTGAAGCCCGGACGTTATAAGAACGTGACGGGTAACCTGGCAATCGCCTGGGGTATGATCACCGCGGCCAAGCTCAGCAAGAAAGAGCTGTTTCTGGGTAGCTATCCGATCACGCCCGCCAGTTCGATCCTTGAAGAACTCAGTAAGTACAAGAACTACGGCGTGAAGACCTTCCAGGCGGAAGACGAAATCGCCGCCGTCTGTTCGACCATCGGGGCGGCATTCGCGGGCGCCATGGCGATTACCTCGTCCAGCGGTCCTGGCATCGCGCTCAAGGGCGAAGCAATGGGCCTGGGCATGATCCTCGAGCTGCCGATGATTATTATCAATATTCAACGCGGCGGCCCCAGCACCGGGCTGCCTACTAAGACTGAACAGAGCGATCTGCTGCAGTGCATGTACGGCCGCAACGGCGAATCGCCGATTCCGATGATTGCCTGCCGTAGCCCGGGCGACTGCTTCGACGTGTCTCTGGAAGCTTGGCGTATCGCGTCGCGGTTTATGACGCCTGTGATGCTGATCAGCGATGGTTACATCGCCAACGGCGCCGAGCCTTGGGAAATCCCGAATGTGGCTGACCTAGAGCCGATCGAGATCAAGCATCCAGAAGCCACCGATGGCGAAGAGCAATTCCTGCCCTACGAACGCGACGAACGTCTGGCGCGGCCCTGGGCCATCCCTGGCACTCCCGGCCTGACGCACCGGCTTGGCGGTCTGGAGAAGCAGGACATCACTGGCAACGTCAGCTACGATCCGGCCAACCATCAGCACATGACCGATGTGCGGGCGAACAAAATCGCCAACATCGCCAAAGAACTGCCCCCGGTTGAAGTGGATGGGCCGGAAACGGGCGATCTGCTGGTCCTTAGCTGGGGCGGTACTTACGGTTCGTGTAAAACGGCGGTCGACACCTGCCGTGCTTCGGGCATGTCCGTCGCGCACGCACACCTCCGCTGGTTGTACCCCTTCTCGCCAAATCTGGGCGAAGTACTTGGCAATTACAAGCAGGTGCTGATCCCCGAACTCAACATGGGACAGCTCAGCGTGCTGATCCGCTCGAAGTTCCTTGTCGATGCGATTGGTATGAATAAAGTAGAAGGCAAGCCTTTCTACGTGGCGGAACTGGTTGGTAAGATCCGCTCGATCCTCAATAAGTAATTTCAAACTACCCCTCAGGCAGTTTACTCAACGCAGCCCAATGGCTGGCTTTAATCACTGGATAGACTCATCATGTCTGTAGATTTGCCCGTACTGAAACCAGGCGACTTTGCAAGCGACCAGGACGTTCGCTGGTGCCCCGGATGCGGCGATTACTCCATCCTCGCGCAGATGAAGAAAATGCTGCCCGCGCTGGGCATGCCGCGTGAGAAGATTGTTTTTGTCTCCGGTATCGGCTGCTCAAGCCGCTTCCCGTACTACATGAACACGTACGGATTGCACAGCATCCACGGTCGTGCGCCGGCTTTCGCAACAGGTGTGAAAACGGTAAACCCGGAACTGATGGTCTGGGTCATCACGGGTGACGGCGATGGTCTCAGCATCGGCGGCAACCACCTGATGCACTGCATCCGCCGCAATGTTGATGTCAACATCGTGCTGTTCAACAACCGCATTTACGGTCTGACCAAGGGGCAGTATTCGCCGACATCGCCGCTTGGCAAGAAGACCAAGAGCACGCCGTACGGCTCATTGGATAACCCGCTGCATCCGCTGTCGATTGCCATCGGTTGCGAAGCCACGTTTGTCGCCCGCAGCATCGACACCAACACCAAGCACCTCGGCGCCACGTTGCAGCGTGCGGCGGAGCACAAGGGCACCTCGTTCATTGAGGTGTATCAGAACTGCAACGTGTTTAACGATGGCGCGTGGAAGTACGCCACCGACCGCAACACCAAAGCAGACAGCATCATCGAACTGGAACACGGCAAGCCGCTGATCTTCGGCAAAGATCGTGACAAAGGTATCCGCCTGAATGGCCTGGAGCCAGAAGTTGTAGAACTGGGCAAAGGCATCACAGAAGATGATCTGCTGTTCCACGACGAGAAGGCGCCAGAGCCGAGCCTGGCTTACCTGTTGAGCCGGATGAATCATCCGCACTTCCCCGAACCAATTGGCGTGCTGCGGGCCGTTGACGCACCACGGTACGATCAGCAACTGAACGAGCAGGTGCAGTCGGAGATTGATCTGAAGGGCGTTGGCGAACTTCAGGACCTGTTTGATTCGGGTGAAACCTGGACCATCGACGAAGATGAAACCAGCCCCGCATCGGACGCCAGCAGCGTTTCGCAGACCAACGGCGCCGCATCGCACGCGAGCAATGGCTCTAATGATGATGAGAACGAAGATCTGCCCGTTCCTGCCACAGCGGTCGAACGCGCCCTGCTGGAAGATCACCTCGACGCGCTGGCGCCAAAGACTGCCGTCACCTGCTCGCCTGACACGACGGTTGGCGATGTGCTAAAACTGATGGTTGAGAAGTCCATCGGCGCCGTAATGGTGGTTGACGATGGCAAGTACACCGGGATCTTCAGCGAACGCGACGTGCTGCTGAAACTGAGCAGCGATTCCAGCGAAGACTACCATAGCAAACCGATTTCGGAATTCATGACCCAAAACCCGGAAACGCTGGAGATCACCAGCAAGGTCGCCTTCGCTGTGCAGCGGATGGATCTCGGTGGTTACCGTCACGTGCCCGTAGTGGATACCGAAGGTAAGTCGGCGGGCGTTATTTCTGTCCGTGACATCCTGCGGTATCTGACGGACCGGATGACCAGTTCAGACAAATAAGGCGGAGCCATGACCAGCGCGGTAGTAGTCGAGTGTGTAAGAACTCCCATCGGCCGCGCCCATGAAACGCGTGGTTACTTCCGCGATGTCCGCAGCGACGATCTCGCCGCTGCTTGCGTGCAGGAATTGCTCAAACGTACTGGCGTTGATCCGCAGGAAATCGACGATGTGCTGTTGGGCAACACCCAGCAGACCGGCGAACAAGGCCTGAATGCCGGTCGCACGATTGGTCTGCTTTCGGGCGTTGCCACCACGGCTGGTGGAGCAACCATCAACAGGCTGTGTGGCAGCAGTTTGCAGGCCATCAATCAAGCGGCGCACTCGATATTAGCCGGCGCCGAAGATGTCCAGGTGGCGGGCGGCTTCGAGCACATGCACCACCTGCCGATGGATCACGGCCTGGACCTGAATCCGAAGCTCTTCAAACGCACCAGCAAAGGCGCCCTGCACATGGGCGTCACGGCGGAGTTTCTGGCGCAGACACGCGGCATCTCCCGCCAGGATCAGGACGCGTTCGCACTGGCAAGCCACCAGAAAGCCGCGGCGGCAACCAAGGCGGGCGACTTTTCAGGAGAGATTGTCCCTGTCTACGCCCGCAACGAAGATGGCGACCGGTTTCTGGCCACCACCGACCAGTGCATCCGCCCGGATACAACCGCCGAGGCGTTGGCTGCCCTAACGCCTGCCTTCATGCCCAAGGGTGGAACCGTAACCGCAGGCAACAGTTCGCCACTAAACGACGGCGCCAGCGCGGTGCTGTTGATGTCCGAAGCGTCCGCCCAGCGGCTGCTGCTTAAGCCAATCGCCAAAGTCCGGGCCACCGCCGTGGCAGGTGTTGATCCGGCGGTGATGGGCACCGGGCCGGTTCCCGCAACGAAGAAAGTGCTGAAGCGCGCCGGGCTGGAGCTTGAAGACATTGACCTGATCGAGCTGAATGAAGCGTTCGCCGCACAGGCGCTGACATGCATCCGTATGCTCAAGCTCGATGAAGCGAAGGTCAACGTGCGTGGCGGCGCAATTGCCATCGGCCATCCGCTTGGCGCCAGCGGCGCGCGGATCACCACCACGCTGCTGCACGCGATGCGCGCGAAAAATGTGCAGTTCGGCCTGGCGACGATGTGTATCGGCGTGGGGCAAGGCATCGCAACCATCTTTGAACGGGTCGAGTAGTCGCGTTTCCCGCCCGGATGCCGCGTTTACGGCAGAGTCAGCTTCATGTGGAAGTTGGTAAAGTCCTGGCCGCGGTAGTGCACCGTCTGTTCACGCACCAGTTGAAAGCCCGCTGACGCAAAGAACGGCCGGGCCGTGATGCTGGCATCGGTGGTCATCTGTTTTAGCCCTATTTGCCCGGCGTGTTCTTTCAGCGATTGCATCAATGCGGTGGCGACACCCTGCCGTTGAAAGTCAGCGGAAACAAACAGACGGTCAAGGTACCCGTCTTTCCGCATGTCGGCGAAGCCTGCGATCTGGTCACCGGCGACCGCAACAATCGCGCATTTGTCTTCAAACCTTTGCTGCCAGTCTTGCAGCAAAACGTCGTCAGACGCCCACGCGTCGATCTGCTGTGCGTTGTAGTCGGCAGTATTGATCAGCCGGATTGTGCGGCGGAATAATTTCAGCAGGTGCTCTGCGTCGGCGGGCTCGTAATTGCGGATAACAATTTCCGGGCGTTTGCACATAGCCTCAATAACCGCCGCCGGTTTCTGCATCTGAATCCTCGACGCTGGCCGTCTTTCGCAACGGCTGTGAGGATCGTGGCAACGCGATTAAGAAGGTCGCGCCGGGTCCGCTCACATCGGCGACGTTCACCCATCCGCCGTGCGCTTCGATGTACCGGCGCGTTAGTGCGAGTCCCAGCCCGGTGCCGCTGGTTTTGGTCGTGAAAAACGGATCGAAAATCTGGCGCCGTTGTTCGGCTCCGATACCTGGACCGTTGTCGTGCACGGCAATTCGCAGCGCTGGCGCCCCGGCAATGTGATCGTCGAGCCAGTTGATGCGGATTTCGACAGGATCTTCTGTGGCCGCAATGGCGTTTTCCAGCAGGTTCACGAACACGCGTTCGATGGCCAAAGCGTCAACATCGCACAAGCGGCCGGCTGGGTCGCTGTCTCCAGCATCGAGCGTTACCTTACGGTCGCGGCGAAGATGGTCCAGGTTGTCCCAGGCGCGGTTCAGCAGCTTGCCGATGTCGTGCGGCGTCCGTTCCAGGTTGATCGGCGCCGCGTAACCCTGTACCTGTTCGTACAGTTGCAGCAGTTGATCCTGGGCGTCTTGAATACGGCCGATGATGTCGAGCGCGCCGGGTTGATCGTCAACGCGGAAAGAGAGCCGCTCCAGGTTCGCCTGTATCCGCTGCAGGGCGTTGCGGCTTTCGTGCGCCAGACCTGTCATCATCTGGCCGATGGCCGATAGCCGTTCGGCTTGCAGGTAGGCGCCATGCAGCCGGCTGTGCTCTACGGCCTGCCCGGCCAGTGTGGCGACAATGGCCAGCACATCCAGATCCGCCTGTTCAAACTGCCGCACGGCGTCGCGCGAATCGACGTGAATCACGCCCAGCGGCCGGCCGCTCTGCCCGGCAAGCGGCGCGCACATCATCGAACGGACTTCCCAGTCCTGCACGGAATCGCTGCCTCGGAACCGCGTGTCCGCCGAGGCGTCTGCACTTAGCACCGCATGCCCGGTCCGCATCACATTGTCTGCAATTGTGCGGCTGATCGGACCCATGTTGGGCGGCGTTTCATCATCGGTGGGCTGCCGTTTCATGGCCCGCAGCCGCAGTTGCCCGTCGGGTGTGTCGGCCAGAAAGACGCACAGGCGGTCGGCCTGATGAAAGACGCGTGATAGACCGTCGAGAATCTTCGGCAGCACTTCATCGATGACCAGCGTGTTTTCGATACAGCGCGTGATTTCCAGCATCGCACGTAGTTTCGCCTCCGAGCTGGCGGCGGCTCTTTTCTCGGCGCCGGCGACATCCAGACTGGCGAGGATTTCTCCTTCGTCAGACCATTCAATCATGCCGCCTGGCAGCTGGCTGGTCTCGATATGCGTGTCGCCCGTCGGGTTATCGACGTAGCGGATCAGAAACCGGTTGATGCGGATCGTGTCGCCGTTGGACAGACGGCGGGGGGCTTTGATGCGCTGTCCGTTGACATAAGTGCCATTCAGACTGCGCATATCTTCGATCAGAAAATCGCCGCCTTCAGGAAAGATGCGGGCGTGGCGGCGCGAAATGGTGCTGAGGTTCAACACCAGCTGGCAGCCCCGGTGCCGGCCGAGCAGCACTTCGCCACTGTCGAACGTGTAGCTGCGTCCGGTGTCGATTCCCTCGACGATGGTGATCGAAGCCATGACGTAGCCTGTCTAAAACGCTTGTCCCGCCGTGATGATGCTTTCGGCCACGGCAACCAGCTTCTGATTGGTGCTGCGCGCCAGCTTCTGCATGCGGCGGAAGGCCTCGGCTTCGTCCAGGTCGGCCTTCTTCATTAGAATACCCTTCGCCTTTTCAATCCGCTTGCGGTCTTCCAGCGCCTGCCGCAGATTGGCGCCATCTTCGCGCAATTGGCGGAATTCATCGAACCGCGACATCGCGACGGCAATCGCGGTTTCGACATCGGCTTTCTTAATGGGTTTGACCAGATAAGCCAGGATATGATTCGCGCTGGCGCGGGCAATGAGTTCGCGATCGTGATAGGCGGAAACGACGATCACCGGCGTCATCTCCTGTTCGCAGATGCGTTGCACCGCTTCCAGCCCATCCATATCGGGCATCTTAATGTCGGTGATAATCAGATCGGGCTTCAGCTTCAGGCAGCGTGAAAGTAGCTCTTCGCCCGTCTTGGCGGTGCAAACTACATCGTGCCCCAGGATGGGCAGCAATTCTTTGAAGTAGTCGCGGATATCCGCTTCATCGTCGGCAACCGCGATACGCCAGTTAGAAGCTGTTTCAGTGGAGTCAGTGGCCATGGGCGCCTTCCTGAGGGTGCGTAGCGTGCTGTGATTTCTCTATGTCGTGCCGCCTAGTTCTGATCTTTCGGCTGCGTTAGCCGTCCGTACATTTCCGGACGGCGGTCTGCGAAGCGTTCAATTTCATGTTCTCCTTCGACACGGACCAGCCGTTTGTTGCGGGCGGTCAGGTAGTCGATATCGGCGTAGAGAATCTCTTCGCCTTTGCCTTCGGCCTGTGCGAGTGTGCTGCCACGCGGTTCGCAGATCTTGCTGTTGCCGATGAATTCGAAGCCGCGTTCGATACCCGCGCGGTTTGTTGCGACATAGAAGACGTGGTTTTCCAGTGCGCGGGCGTTTACCGCGAAGCAGGCAGTGGTTTCGGCGCCGGGCGGCCAGTTGGTGGGAAGTACGATGATGTCGGCTCCTGCCAGGGCGAGTATCCGCGAAGATTCCGGGAAGGCGGCGTCGTAACAGATGTTCATCCCGATGCGTACATCGCCTGCTTCGTGCACCGCAAAGGGCCGGTCGCCCGGCGTTACAAACTTGTCTACGCCCAGGTCCGGCAGATGTATTTTTCGATAAGAACCGGCCACTCCCTCCGGGCCGATCAGTACGCAGCAATTGTAGATTTTATCCCCGTCTGACTCCAGCATTCCGACAACTACATGCACTCCGAGCCGCTTGCATGCACCGGCGATTTCTGCGGTGGCAGGTCCTGGCACTGGCTCTGCCTGCGGCTTAGCTTCTTCGAGAGACTTGTAGCAGTAGCCGGTGATCGCACACTCTGGGAAGACGATGATGCTGGCGCCTGCCGCGGCTGTTTCTTCCATCTTTTCAAGGATGTGTTTGATGTTTGCCGCTTTATCAGCAAACACAACATCCATTTGTACGGCGGCGAGGTGAACCGGGTTCGACATAGAGTGCAACCAGTTTTGCAGAGGTTTAAATCGGCGTGAGTCAGTCGTTGTAAGTGTTAAGAATTCTCGCAACTGATAGCGTAGCTGTAAATCGCCCTGCACGGCGTCAAGTGGTAGAATCCGTTGGAACTCTGGCAGAAACACCCTGGAATTGTAACGATGCAAAATCACTGGCAACAATTAAACACCGTTACTGCCGCAATAGTGATGCTGTCGCTGATCGCCGGCGCCGCGTCTGCGGAAGACTGGCCGATGTATCGCGGCGATGTGGGCCGGACGGGTGAAACGGCTGAGACGGTTCCCGCGGATGCTTCGGTAAAGTGGCGCCGGAGGCTGCCTACTTACCGGCCGGCCTACCGCAACCCTCGTCTGCATTTTGACGCCGGTTACGAACCCGTTGTGGCGGACGGCATGGTGGTGATTACCAGTCCGCTCACTGGCTCGATCACGGCGTATGATGCGGAGACCGGCGCCGAGCAGTGGCGGTATTACGCAGACGGCCCTGTCCGCACCGCGGCAGTGTTGTACGACGGACGCGTGTATGCGGGTTCAGACGATGGATACTTCTACTGCCTGGCGCTGAAGTCTGGAAAGCTGCAATGGCGTAAGCCCGCCGCACCCACCCGGCGGCGTGCATTGGGCAACCGGCGGATGATCTCTGTGTGGCCTGTCCGCGGCGGCGCCGTCGCGCAGGACGGCCGCATTTATTTTGCCTGCGGAGTCTGGCCGTTTGAAGGTGTGTTTGTCTACTGTGTCGATGCGGAATACGGCAAGACCATCTGGCTCAACGACCGCCTGGGCCACAAGTACGGCATTCATCCGCACGGCGCCGCGGCGATAGGCGGGCTGGCGCCGCAAGGTTATCTCGCCATTGCAGGCGAAGAGCTGATCGTGCCGTGTTCAACCGCGTTTCCTGCGCGGCTGAATCTGGAAACGGGCGAATTGATTGAATTCAAACTGCCGGTTCAGGGACGCTATCCGGGCGGATGGTTCGCCGCCTTAGACAAGTCCAAGCAGCGCGATCTTCGTCGCGGCGCCATCACCTTTGATCCTGATGTGAACACGCAGGAGCACGAAGATGGCCCTCGCAAGTCTACGGGCGATGCCGGGTTAAGCCGCCGCATTGTGGCGGGCGGACAGACATTGGAATTTGATAAAGGATTTGCTGACGTACAAGGCAAAGTGCATTCGATGGCTGTGGCGGCGGGCAACGTATACATCACCACCAGGCAAGGTGAATTACTGTGCTACGGCGCCAGGACGAAGGATGCAAAGCCTCTGGTTCACACGCCGAAACGCACGCCGGTGGAGCTGGATGATGAGGTTGTCAAACTATCGGCAGAGCTGCTGCGGCTGGCTGGTGTACGTGCCGGTCATGTGGTGGTTGATCGCGTGGTCGACGCCCGGCTGGTAGCGGCGTTGGCGACCAACACGCAGTTGCGTGTGACAGGATTTGTAAAGGACATTCCAACGCTGGAAAAAATGCGGCGGCGGTTTGATGACGCGGGCCTGCTGGGTTCGAATGTTACGCTGTTGCCTGGTGTGGCGTCTGCTGAAGTGATGCCACCCTATGTTGCGACGCTGATGCTCAACGAACTGACGCTGCTCTTTGAGCACAAGACGGTTGAACTAGAGAGCGAAGCGAAACTCGCGTTGCTGCTACGTCCTTACGGCGGCATGCTCTTCACGCGGCCCGACGGCGATGCAGCCGCGTTGCTCAAGGCAATTCAAAAGTTCGGCGGTGAAGATGCCGGCAGTGTCGAGGCGCCCGCATTCAGAGTCACGCAGTTGACCAACGGCATCCTTGGCGTGCAGCGACCGGACGCGCTGCCGGGCAGTGCGGACTATACGCAGAATTTTCAGCCGGTCCGCGACACGCGAGTGAAGTTTCCGCTGGGCGTGTTGTGGTTCGATGATGAGCTTGCGCACTTCAAACGCTCGCCGCCTCCCAAGCTTGTGGATGGCGTGATGATCTCTTACCCGAAAGACTGGCATGCTGTCCGCATACCAGGGCTCTATCAGCGTGATTATCCGTTACTGCCGCCAGTGCTATCCGATATTTACACGGGCCGTAGGTTCACGCCAGCCGAGGCAGCCGCGACGAAACTTATGCTGGCGAAGCCTGATCCGAAAAGCCGCGAGCCTAGCCAGTATCGTCCACCGCGGCAGAAAGACGCGTGGAAGCCGAAGCAACCAGTTGTGGGGCAACGCACGAACGCGCTGACCGGGCAGCAGGAGCCACGCGCTTTCCCGAAGACGTATGGCTGCGATGGCGGTGTTGATTACGGATTGTTCTACACCATGCGCAGCGGCACTCCCGCGTTTTACGACAA
This sequence comes from Pirellulaceae bacterium, assembly GCA_965233625.1. Lineage (GTDB taxonomy): Bacteria > Planctomycetota > Planctomycetia > Pirellulales > Pirellulaceae. The sequence continues at coordinate 1,687,021 of OZ247499.1, read as the reverse complement.
AACGCTGGAAAGTGGCACCGTGTTTCTCAGCGGTCCGCGGAGCGGTTGCACCAACAGCGTGATCCCTGCCGGTGGTCTGCTGAATGCGCCGTACTACTACGAAGGTTGCACCTGCAGCTATCCGCTGCCCGTGGCGGTGGCGCTTCACCCGATGCCCGAATCGCACGAGCAATGGGCGACATGGGGCGCCAGCAAGCCGCAGGAGATCACCCGCATTGGCATCAACTTTGGCGCCCCTGGCGATCGCCGCGCCCGCAACGGCGCGCTGTGGCTTGACTTTCCGAACCGTGGCGGCCCCTCACCAGAACTGGTCACCCGGACAACGCCTGCCAATCCTTCGTACCGTTACCGCCATAGTCTGTGGATGAAGAAGCCGCTGAAGCCCGCAGCGGATAAGCCTACGGATAAGCCCTGGGTGTTTGCTTCCACTGCAGCCGGGATCGAGTCGTTCTCGCTGGGCAGCATGAAGAATGGCGACTATAAAGTGCGGCTGTTTTTCATGCAGCCTGAAGAAGAGAGCACCGGCGCCTTCGATATCTGGCTGCAAGGGAAACAACGTCTGGAAGGTTTCAACATCCGCGAAGCCGCGGGCGCAGAAATGACGGGCGTGGTGAAAGAATTCGACGCGAAGGTTTCGGATAATACTTTCAAAATGGAGTTGAAAGCAGGCGCCGGAGACACGCTGATCAGCGGCCTGGAACTGCAACGCATCGAGTAGCCGCGCGGTGCGATCCGCCTTTAACCGGAGGGGCTTAGGTTGCTGGCATGGGCGCCCGCACTCTGGTAGATTCAGGGTGGAGCGTCTATTTCATTCCGATTTTCAGCAAGCGTTTAATATGTCGAAAATCCTGGCGATTGTACCGGACAAATGCACGGGCTGTATGCAGTGCGAACTGGCATGCTCTTACGTTCAAACGGGAACGTTTCAACCGTCTCATAGTATGATCCGGGTGAATGTTTTCGATGAAGAAGCAAGCTACGCGCCGCATACCTGCCTACAATGCGACGAAGCCTGGTGCATGACCGCCTGTCCCACCAACGCCATCGGCGTGGATGAGAACAACAACGCCAAGGTGGTCATGGAGCAGCTATGCATCGGTTGCCACCTGTGCACCTTGGCCTGCCCGTTCGGAGTTGTCTTCACGTTGCCACAGACGGACAAGGCGGCCAAGTGCAATCTGTGCGGCGGCGACCCGGCCTGTGCCCATAGTTGCCCGACCGACGCGATTGAATACGTCGATGCGGACAAAGCAGGCAGCTGGTTTGAGCCTTGGAGCGAGAAAGTTAACGGGAACTATCTTGAGGCCGAAGCCAAGTCATAATTTCCGCGCCGCAAATGTTTGATGCGGAAAGTTTGTTGCGGAATGATGCAGATCTAACAGACGGCATTCGAGGAACGAAGCATGAGTGGATGGACCGGCAAGCTACTTCGCGTGAATCTGACCACCAGCGAAGTGACCGTGGAAGACGTCCGCCAGGATTGGCAACGCGAATATGTCGGCGGCCGTGGCCTCGCAGCGCGTTATCTTTATGAAGAGATGGATCCCAAGGCCGATGCGTTATCGCCAGATAACGTGCTGATCTTCGCCACGGGTCCACTGACCGGAACGCCTGCCCCTTGCGGCGCCAGGTATATGGTCGTAACTAAAGGCGCTCTGACGGACGCGATTACCACATCGAACTCCGGCGGCCATTGGGGCCCGGAACTGAAGTTCGCCGGTTACGACATGTTGATCCTGGAAGGGCGTGCCGAAAAGCCCGTCTATCTCTACATCTACAACGATCAGGTCGAAATCCGCGACGCCAGCGAATACTGGGGCAAGGGTGTCGGCGATACCGAAGACGGACTGCGTGACGAACTTGGCTTGCCCACCCTGCGTGTCGCATGCATTGGTCCGGCAGGCGAGAAACTGGTGAAATTTGCTTGCATCATGAACGACAAGCACCGCGCCGCGGGCCGCAGCGGCGTTGGCGCCGTAATGGGTTCTAAGAACCTCAAGGCGATTGCCGTACGTGGCACAGGCGGCGTGAAGGTGTCGAAACCGGCCGCCTTTATGAAGGCCGTCTGGAATATGCGTAACAGCATGAAAGACCATCCCGGCCGCAAAAGCTTTACGGAACTGGGCACCGCCGCCACCATCGATATGACGCAGGCTTACGGCGGGCTGCCGACGCGTAACTTTACCGAAGGCCAGTTTGACGAGTACGAGAATCTCAACGGCAACACGATCAAAGATACGCGGCTTGTTGCCAATAAGGCTTGTTTCGCTTGCACCATCGCCTGCGGCCGGGTGACCCGGCTGGGCGAACATTCTGAAAAATACATGGTCAACATGCACCCGCGGAACTGGAAGACAGCGGGTGAAGGGCCAGAGTACGAGGCAGCCTGGGCACTGGGCGCAGACACGGGTGTGGGTGATCTGGACGCGGTGCTGAAGGCCAACTGGCTCTGTAACGATCTGGGCATGGATCCGATTTCGATGGGCGCGACATTGGCCGCCGCGATGGAGCTTTACCGGGAAGGTCAGGTGACAGACGACCAGGTGGAGATGCCGCTGGAATTCGGCTCCGAAGCAGCCCTGGTCCGCATGGTCGAGGCAACCGCCTATCGCGAAGGCTTTGGCGATGAGCTTGCCGAAGGCAGTAAACGGATGGGCGCCAAATTTAAGAACCCTGACGTCTTTATGGGCAGTAAAGGTCAGGAGTATCCGGCGTACGATCCACGTGGTTTCCAGGGCATGGGCGTCGCTTACGCCACCTGTAATCGCGGCGGCTGCCATCTTCGCGCCTGGACGCCCGGACCCGAAACCACGTCGATGGATCCGCACACGCCCGAAGGCAAGGGCGAGTGGGTCGCCGGCGAACAGGATCGCACTACGGTGCACGACAATACCGGCCTGTGCATGTTTGTCGGCGGCGCCGGTGGACCGCTGGAAACCTTTGTGCCTATTACGGCGGCTGCAACCGGGGTGAATTACACGGAGGACGAGTTCGTTAAAATTGGCGAACGCACCTGGAACCTGGAACGCCTCTGGAACCTCCGCGCCGGTCTGACCAAGGCGGACGACAGTATCCCCAAGCGCTTGCTTAAAGAGGCTCACAAACAGGGGCCATCCGCGGGCGTTGTGGTGAAGCTGGATGAGATGCTGCCGAAGTATTACGCCGAACGTGGCTGGGACACGGAAGGCGTCCCCACCCCCGAAAAACTTGCCGACCTGGGACTCGCATCGCTTTAAGCGGGATGCACTTCTGGTCGACGTACGGATACGAGTTATTAAGTAACAAGGAAACTATTCCTATGAGCAGCCGTTTTTTCACGATCATGCTGGTCTGCGCCGCCGGCGCCGGATTTCTCACAGGCTGCGGCGGCCCGCCAGAGACAGAGCCATCGCACCTGCGGCGCTACTACGTGAGCGACCCGGATACGTTGAATCCGGTAACTGCCAGCGACACGACCAGCCGCAACTTCCAGCGGCACATCTATCAGTATCTAGCCCAAGCCAAGTACGGGGCGCCCACTGAGTTTGAACCGTTGCTCGCTGAGAGGTGGGAATTTGATCGTAAAAATCTTGAGTACACCATTCACCTGCGTAAGGGTGTGAAGTGGCACCCGATCAAGATCCCCGGCACCGGCGCGGTCATTGAGGGCAAAGAATTTACTTCGCGTGATGCGAAGTTCTCATTCGATTGTGCCTTCAACCGCTTCACCAAAGCGGCCTCTTTGCGGAGCTATCTGGTCGACACCGACCCTGAAACCGGCAAGATGACCGACCGTTTCAAGGTGACGGTCGTGGACGATTACACCATCAAGGTGAAGTGGAACAAGCCGTTCTTCATGGCGGACGATATCACGCTGAACTACGTTCACATGATTCCACGGCATGTCTTTTCGGTGGATAAAAACGGCAAGCCAATTACCAACGATTTCACCTCGCAGGAGTTCGGTACAGCGATCGACAATCACTGGGCCGGTGAGGTGGCCTGTGGCTCCGGCCCGATGATGCTGGAGCAGTGGAAGAAAGAAGAACTGGTCAAGATGGTGCGGTTCGATGATTACTGGGGACCGCCAATGCACTTCGAGGAGTTTACCTACGAGGCAATCACCAATACCGAAACCACCCGCGCCAAACTATTCGCCGAAGAACTGGACGTGATGGGCTTTGTGGAGCCGAAGCATTACATCGACGCCAAGGATGAGAAGGTTGTCAAAGAGGGGAAAGTCACGCTGATCGATTTCGATGCAACGGCGTACATGTACCTGGGCTACAACCTGAAAAATCCGTTGTTTGAAGACTCTCGCGTACGTTGGGCCTTAAGCCATGCGACGCCTGTGGATACGTTGATCGAAGATGTTGAACTCGGACTCGCAACGCGGCAGACAGGGCCGTTTATGCAGAACGGCATCTTCGCCGACCAGACGATTGAACCTGTGGCGTTTGATATCGAGAAAGCCAAAAACCTCCTGACCGAGGCGGGCTGGAACGATACCGACAACGATGGCGTGCGTGACAAAGAAATTGACGGCAAGAAGACGCAGCTGAGTTTTGAAATCATGGTGCCTGCCAGCGTCCCTAAATACACGACGATCTGTAAGATCATTCAAGAAGCGTATAAGAAGGCGGGTGTGAAAGTCACGATTGGTCCGACTAAGTGGGCCGCGATGCTGCCCCGTCTGCATAAAAAGGAGTTCGCCGCCACCATCCTTGGCTGGAACACGGACTGGAAGGGCGATCCCAAACAGTTGTGGCACGGCAGCGAAGCCGATGTGCCGGATTCATCCAACTACGGCTACAAAAACGATGAAGTAGACCGGCTGATTGACGAATTGCATAAGACGATGGACCAGGACAAGCAGGTAGAGCTTTACCACAAAATCCATCGTCAGATTTATGACGATCAGCCCTATACATTCCTCTACCAGCAGAAGGCGAAGGTGGGGTATAACAGCCGCATCAAGAATGTGAAGGTCTATCCGAGTCTGCGTCCGCACTTCGATGTCCGCGAGTGGGTTCCCGATCGTCCGGGGCCAAAAACCACCGCAGATGCGATGAACTAAGCGCGCAGCAGATGCCCGTTGAAACCACGTTCTTGTGGGAACCGCCCGGGTGGCTTTACAGTAAGCACCTGGGCTTTTGCATACCGTTGCACAAGCACCTGCGCGGTGCGGTTGGCAGGGGAACCGTGCGGTGCGAGGAGATTCGATAAGCAGTGTGGACTTATATCTTCCGTCGGCTGTTGCTGATGATCCCCACCTTGTTCGGGGTAACTGTGGTGACCTTTGTCATCATGCAGCTGGCGCCCGGCGATCCGATGCTCAATCAGCTAACGCCCGGCGGCGGCGCCGATAAGAAGGGCGAAACGCGTGAATCCTTTTTGATTCGCATGCGCGATTTGAAGCTGGACAAACCTCTGCTGCTGAATCTGCGCGGCTTCTACGATTTCAAGAACGATCTGAAGCAGGCCGCGTATTTCCGCACTCTTGACGACAAGCAGACGGCCGCCTTGCTGGCCGATATGCACAAGTCGCCGGAGAAGCACGCCCGTAAATTTGAATTCATCGCCAATCTGGATATGGGCAGCTTCCGCCGCGATCTGGCGGACCCGGATAAGTACACCTCGCTGACGCGGGGTATCGCTGCTTATTCGCAAAGCTACTTCGAGAAGATGGGCGCCGCCGCGGTGCCCGACGCGATGGAGCTTCTACAAGACAAAGAAACACCTGCCGCCGAGCGGGCGGAACTGGTGAACATGCTGAACTTTATGGTGGTTGAGAAGGTTAAAGCCACTTACAGCAGCGAGCCATTGCCGGAAGAAACGCAGCGAGTTGAAGCCGTGTGGCGCCTGTGGCTGCAGCGGAACAAGGACGAGTTCCCGCCACTTGCCGGTGCTGATATCGAGCGGCTGCAGCAGCAGCTTGAGAAGATGACAACCGTCTCTCGTGAGAAGCTATTTGAGATGACGGAAGATCTTCCCGCGGACGAAAGCGACACCATTCTCCCGTTCTTCGCTGGAGTTCTGACGGACGATGCAAAGATGCTGCCGGGTGGGCGGAAAGAAGCAACTTTCCGCGAGAAGGTGATCTCGGCGATGATCCTCAAGCTGTTCGTTTCGCGGCCGCTGGAAATGCAGGTCAGCAAATCGCCTTCCCCCCCGGAACTGGCCCTCGCAACGGAAAACTGGGAAAACCACTTTGAATACCGGCAGGACGAATACATCCAGTCCACGGGCGGCGCTGTCTGGAGCATGTTCACCGACACGCAGTATGTGCACATGGTGTGGCGTCTGGTGACGTTTGATTTCGGCCGCAGTGCGCTGACGGACCGGGCGTTGGTCCGCGACAAACTGTGGGCGGCGGTCTGGGTCTCGGCGCCGTTGATGGTGATGGCCAATCTGATTATCTATTTCGTCGCCGTTCCGATCGGTGTGACCTGTGCGGTGAATCATCGCACCTGGATTGATACCAGTAGTCAGTTTGGCCTGTTTCTGTTGTATTCCGTTCCGCCGTTTGTGGCGGCGATGCTGTTTCTGCTGTTTTTCTGCTACAAGAAGTACCTGAACATCTTCCCGATGCAGCGTCTGCATAGCAGCGGGGCCGATGATTACGCCCTGCACTGGTGGCTGCTGGATTACGCGTGGCACGCGTTTCTGCCGGTGGTCTGCCTGTCGCTGTTCAGCCTGGCCGTGATTGCGATGTACGCCCGCACCAGTCTGCTGGAGGTGATTCAGCAGGACTACATCCGCACCGCGCGGGCGAAAGGTGTTTCCAATTTCTGGGTGACCTACAAGCATGCGTTCCGCAATGCGATGATTCCGATCCTGACGCTGTTCTCCAATATCTTGCCAGCGATGCTTGGCGGCAGCGTGCTGATTGAATACCTGTTTAACATTCCGGGGATGGGCAAGCTCGGGTTCGAATCGATTGCCAATCAGGATTATCCCACGGTGATGGCGCTGGTTTATGTTCAGGCGATTGTGGTGCTGCTAACGATTCTGCTGACGGATGTGCTGTACGTGTTTGTTGACCCTCGCATCAGCCTGGAGGGGAAATAATGAGCAGCAGCCCTGCCACCGCAACCGCCATCGCCAGAACAGGCGACGAAGGCGAAGCGTATCTGTCCATTGTCTGGCGTCAGTTCCGGCACAACCGCCCGGCATTGATTTCACTTTATCTACTGGTCCCGCTGTTTCTGACCGCGGTGTTCGCACCGGTTCTTTCGACTAGCATTCCCTTCGTGTTTTACGATGGGCAACTGATCCAGCTATCCACCAATTACCGCGCCGAATGGCAGATTCGCGACGAAGGTGAAAAGCCGCAGGTCGAAGTGCAACTGCAGGGCATGGGACCCGGCGTGGAGGTTGGGGCGGAAGCATTCATCACCGCTGCCGGTGGCGACAAGTTTGCGTTGCAACCTGAAAGTAACGGCGCGTCCACGACGCCGGCCAGACGCTATTTCTCGGACGATGCGAAACTGATCGCCGCCCTTAAACAGGTGGATAAGCAACCGCTTGGATTTACGGTAGAGATCGAGGGCGAAGAAATCACGGCGCCGGTCGGGACGACCATCTACCCGTGGATCCGCCATGTTTTTAATCCAGTCGAATCGATCGATTATCTGTTTAACATGGCGATGTTCGCTTTCGTGCCGTGGCTGGCTGCGTCCGCCGTGGGCATGATGATCGCCAGCCGGCGCGGCGTCCCGTTCCGCAGCCTGTTGCTGTGGTCGCTGGGTGGGTTTGTTGGACTAACCTTAGGGCTGGCGTTACTGTTTCTGATACCAGGTCTGCGGCCCGATAACCGTTATGCAACGCGGACGTTTACGCAGGAAGATTTTGAATCGGAACTGCGGACCGGAACGTATGCGTTTCTGCCGTTCAGCCCTCGCGGTGACAACGATCCGCCTTCAAATAAACGGCCGCCCGGTTATGTGAAGCCGGCGGATGAGGCGGGCGACTATAACGATGCGTTCCGGCACTGGCTGGGTACGGATGATACGGGCACCGATGTGCTCGCGCAGATGATTTATGGAACGCGGTTGTCGATTAGCGTGGGCTTTGTTGCGGTCGGTATCTATATCACGATCGGCGTCATCGTCGGCGCCGTGGCGGGTTACTTCGGCGGTTGGGTGGATATGCTGATTTCCCGCGTGATTGAAGTCGTGATGCTGTTCCCGGTATTCTTTCTGATTCTGACATTGGTCGCATTGATCGGTCGCAGCATGTTGATTGTGATGTTCGCCATCGGCATTACCGGCTGGCCCCGCGTGGCGCGGCTGATCCGGGGCGAAGTTCTTAAGCAACGTTCGATCGATTACACCTCGGCTGCACGCGCCCTCGGCGCCTCACATGCGCGGATCATTTTCCGGCATATCCTGCCAAACTCCTTGTCGCCCGCGCTGGTGTCGGCGCCGTTTGGTATTGCTTCGGCAATCGTGCTTGAGGCAAGCTTGAGCCTGCTGGGTTTTGGCGTCGAGCCGCCCACACCCAGTTGGGGAACGCTGCTGAATCATGCTTATGGCGATTACAACCTCTGGTGGTTGATTGTATTTCCTTCGCTGGCCATTTTCTTCGCCGTTACCGTCTTCAACCTGGTTGGCAGCGGACTTCGCGATGCAATGGACCCACGCCTACGCGTCTAGCCACACCTTCTAAAGTATCGCGATCAGCTTGACCGGCGGCGGAACTTCGCTAGACGGTTCAAACGCCTTGCGCTTACAATGAAGGTAAGTGGCCAACCGGGTAACTGCCCCACCTGCGAAAGACGTCCGCATGAATAATCTGTTCAACGCTGCACGGAAATTGTCAGCAACAGCGGTTTGCTACCGCGCGGCGTTGATTCTAACCGTCGTAGTCGTGATCTGCGCAGCATCGCCTCTGTGTGCTGATCCGCCGCAAGATGTTGCAACGCAGGATGCTGCAAAGGTGGCCGTTGAAGTGCGGGCTCTGATTAAACAGTTGGGCAGCGATAAATTTGCCGACCGTAACAATGCGATGGGAAAGCTGGGCGAATTCGGCCCCGGAATCCTTCCAATTCTTGAGAAAGAAAAGGGCCACGCCGATCCGGAAGTCCGTCACCGCCTAAGCGTTCTGAGGCAGATCCTGCGGGAGGACGACTTCAAGAACAGGCTTGAAGCATTTGCCGCGGGACGCGAAGGGCTGAACGATACGCCGATGCCATTCTGGGGGGCTTACTCGAAGCTGACAGGCGATTCGCCAGGCTCCCGCGCGTTGTTTGTTTCGATGTTGCGCGCGGAAGGTGACCTGCTACAGAAACTTCACGCCCGGCCCGGAGATGCAGTGGCGCTGACTTCGGCCAGGGCCATCGCCTTGCAGCAGCAGATTAACATGCAGCCGACGGGGATATCTTTCCCGACCATCGCCACGTTATTGCTACTGGGCAGCGAAGTGTCCGGCTTACCGCAGCAATCGGTCGCAGCGATTTTCGGTCTTTGTTACCAGACGTCTCTACAGACGGCGCTCAGTAATGACCTGCAGGGGGCGGCTGCAAAGAAATTGCTCGGTGCGTGGATTGAGCAAGGGAAAGACTGGAGTGCGTATCAGGCAATCAGTCTTTCGCTCAGTCACAATCTGCCCAGTGGTCTTACGCCAGCGCTGCGTGTGTTGAAGGAAGGCCCGGCGCATGTGCACATCCGCCAGTACGCGATTCTGGCCGTTGCCAGGTTTGGTGATAAGTCGCACACCCCTGTGCTTGAGAAGCTACTTACCGACAAAACGGTTTGTGGTCAGCTTCGTGGCGCCAACAGCAAGGTGATCGCCTGCCAGATCCGCGACGTCGCTTTGGCTGCGTTGCTGGTCATCTACGATCAAAAGCCGAAGGCCTTCGGGTTCTCCCGTTACCAGACCCACCCGACCACTGTTTTCGTGGCGACGACGGCGGGGTTTGAAACCGAGGAAGAACGCGAAGCCGTGCACGCAAAATGGGCTGCTTTTAAAGCGACCGCCGGGGGGCAGTAAATGCCGCCGTCGCCAGACGTTAGCTGGCGAGTCTGGTTGACACCTTTGTAGACGGGCATTATTCTCACCCAATGCTCGCTGCGTTGTAGGTGGGGAGCGGCAGACAGGTCGAGTGTTTCGCAACGGCGTACCCGGTCGAGGTTCGCTTTTTTTTCGCGCTGACAGTTCAGTTTGGCATTCTGGTGTTGATGTTCCGGCTATGGCGAGCGTTCAACTGAAAAATGTTTCAAAGACTTTTTCAGGCGGCGGAAAACCAGCAGTTAACAGCATCAACCTGGACATCAAGGACCGGGAATTCCTGGTTCTGGTTGGTCCCAGCGGCTGCGGAAAAAGCACCACGCTGCGAATGATTGCCGGGCTGGAACACGCGACCAGCGGCGAAATATATATCGGCGACCAGATGGTGAATCAGACGGCGCCGAAAGATCGTGATATTGCGATGGTTTTTCAGAACTACGCGCTTTATCCACACATGACCGTTTACAGGAATATGGCCTTCGGGCTGCAACTGAGATATGGAGGTTGGCTGAAGAGACTCTGGTTGCGGATTACCGATTCGCCCTTGTCAGCAGAGTACTCACGCAGGCACAAGTCGATCGCGAAGCGTGTGAAAGACGCCGCGGAAACGCTGGGGATTTCGCACCTGCTGGACCGCATGCCCGGTCAGCTTTCGGGCGGCGAGCGGCAGCGTGTTGCTTTGGGAAGGGCGATTGTCCGGCAGCCCGCGGCGTTTCTGTTTGATGAACCGCTTTCTAATCTCGATGCGAGGCTTCGAGGTGAGATGCGGCGGGAGCTGAAACGGCTGCACCAGGATCTGCAGACAACCATGATTTATGTCACCCACGATCAAGTCGAAGCAATGACGCTTGGCGACCGGATTGTGGTGATGAACCACGGAGAGATTCAGCAGGCGGGACCGCCACTTGAGGTGTACAACCAACCGGCAAACCGCTTTACGGCTTCGTTCACCGGGTCACCGGCGATGAATTTCCTGGAAGGTGAACTGCAAAAGACGGACGGTTCGCTGACGTTTAAAGGTGATGGGACAGAGTTTTTGCTGCCTAGGCAGCTTGAGCAGAGTTTGAATCAGCCGGTTGTCGCGGGTCCTGTTTCGTGCGGTGTCCGCCCGGAGCATGTTTCGCTCGGCGCAAAAGGCGATGAGATGTTGCGTGTGGGGACGTCGCAGGTAGTTGCGATTGAACCTCTCGGAGAGTCCGTAATAATTTACGTACAGAATAAAGAGGAAGAGCAACCGCTGGCGGTGCGTGCCGCGGCGGGGAGCGTTCCGGCAACGGGTGAGAAGGTCGAACTGTACTTTGATGCGTCGCAGATCCACTTTTTCGACAAGCCAGCCGGAAAGAGTTTGAGGTCGGCTTAGCCCTGCAACAGCCGGGTCGCCGGACAATTTGTTTATCAGAAATTCGCTGTACGGACGGTTCGCCGTCTGCACATGCCATAACAACGCAAACAGTTAGAAACTATGAATCCTAACGAGTTGCTGCGGATCGTTGACTCGCTTCATCGTGAAAAGAATATCGACAAAGAGATCGTTTTTCAGGCGATCGAAGCTGCGCTGATTTCGGCCGCGAAAAAGTATTACGGCGACGAATGCGAGATCGACTTCAAAATCGAACGCGAAGCAGGGGAGATTACCGGGCATTGCGACGGTGAGCCGCTGGACTTTGAAGAGACGATCGGCCGCATCGGCGCCCAGACCGCAAAGCAGGTCATCTTTCAGAAAGTGCGCGAAGCAGAACGCGACGCCCTGATTGAAGAGTATCAGGAGCAGATTGGCGATCTTGTCAGCGGTGTGATTCAGCGTGCAGAAGGCGGCGCCGCCACCGTGCAGATCGACAATGTCGAGGCGTTGCTGCCTCGCAGCGAGCAGATTCCCGGCGAATCGCACCATGCTAACGAGCGTGTGCGGGCCGTTGTCTTTGAGGTGAAAGCGCAAGGCAGTCGTGTGAAAGTGGTTTTGAGCCGCACCCGTCCTCAACTGGTGCAGCGGTTGTTCGAGCAGGAGATTCCAGAAATCGCCGATGGTGTGATCACCATTAACGCGATGGCGCGTGAGCCGGGTTACCGGTCCAAAGTGGCTGTGAGCAGTGCGGATCAGCGGGTCGACTGTGTCGGCGCCTGCGTCGGCGTGCGGGGTAACCGTATTAAGAACATTGTCGATGAACTGGCTGGCGAGCGGATTGACATCGTGCGGTTCTCTGAGGACCCGCACGTACTAATTCCGAATGCCCTGCAGCCTGCCGAAGTGGACGAGGTGATTCTCTGCGAAATGATGGGACGCGCAATCGTTCTGGTGCGTGAAGATCAGTTGTCCCTGGCCATTGGCCGCCGCGGGCAGAATGTCCGGCTGGGCAGCAAGCTGTCTGGCTGGGATATCGAGATCATGACGCAGGAAGAACTGGAGCAGAAGATTGACCTTGCCGTCAGCGGCTTCTGCGTGCTCGATGGCGTGGACGAAGAACTTGCCCATCAACTGGTTGGTCAGGGTTACCTGTCTTACGACGATCTTTCGGTGATTGAGCCTAGTGATCTGATGGAGATGGGCGATCTAACGGAGGAAAAAGCTCTCGAAATCGCCGATCAGGCCGAAGTGAAGGCTCTTGCTGCGGAGGAAGCCGCGGCCGAAGAACGGCGCCGCAAGAAGGAATTGCAGCGCCAGCGTGAATTTGCAGAGAAAAATGGCCTGCCAATCCCTGGCGAAGAGCCGCCCGCCCCCGCAGCAGAAGCGGCGACTGAGACCGACGCAGAAGCCGCGCCGGAAGCATCTGCTGAGGCGCCTGCGGATTCTGCGGAGGAATCGTCCGCGGGAGAAGATGCTAACGGGGCAGATTCCGGGGATACGCCAGATGAGGCTGAGCAGACGGATGAAGCCGGTGAAGAAAAAGCCTGATGTAGGAAGCCTGCTAGACCGCCTGTTTTAGCTAGTTTGGGCGGTGTTAGGTTTGGTGTTGCTCCGGCGGCAGCTGCTGGGTGCACGGTGCGAAAGTGCCGCTGGGGGCTTGCCTTAGGGGGCTTCGGTGCTTATTCTTCCAGACTAAGGGCGAGCCATCTCGCCACTCCAGAAGTGAAAATAAATCAGTAAGCCAGCAAAAAGCCAGGGTTGGAATCCGTTGTTTGTAAGTAGGTTGGCTTGAGTACTTATTACTGTGTCTGTCGCAATCCTTTAGCCGGGGAAGTGTGGCAGCATAGGAGTGTCGCTCTATGCACATGTAATTGATCGCAGTCTGTCGCCCGCGGGGTTCCGACCCGTCTGGTGCGACTTCCAAGGGAGGGCCGCACGTGCCCATTCGGATCTACGCGTTAGCTAAAGAACTGGACGTTGAGAACAAGGTGATTGTGGATGTCTGCAATAAAGTGGGCGTCTCTGGCAAGGGGTCTGCGCTCGCAAGTCTAAGTGAGGATGAAGAGGCCAAAGTAAGAGCCTATCTCGCCAGTGGGGGAGAGAAGAAAGCCCCTGCCAGCAAGCCCGCTCCCGAAAGGAGTGCGGCTCCCACGGCGCCAGAACGGCCCCGTGCAACATTCGCGAAGCCTGGAGCGGACAAGAAGCTCGGGCCGCTTTCGAAATCCAGCAAGGCTGCTGAGAAAACCGATCCTACGAAGTCTGCGGAGGCGCCAGTCGATGAAGGGCCAAAGCCCGGCGCTGTGAAGCCCTTGCCACCCAAGCCCCCTGAGGAAAAGCCGGTTGAGAAGAAGCCGGCCGCAGAGAAACCTAAGAGGGTGGTAGGCCGCGTGAAAAAGGCGCCTGTTGAAGCAGAGAAGGCTGACGACACGGCAACGTCTGACGCATCAAAGTCTGAAGCTTCGCCCAAGGTGTCAAAAGCTGCTGCACTGATGCGTAAACGCAGTAAGGAAGTTGCCGAAGCCAAGGCTGCCGAAGCGGCGGCCAAAGCTGCTGAAGCCGCAGCCCAAGCAGAAGAAGAGGCGAAGGCGGAAGCGGCTGCGGAGCAACAAGAGCCAAGCGGTGCTCCGATCCGGCCTAGCAACGCCCCTGTGCGGCAGAGCGGTATGGGGCCTGGCGGTGGTCGAGTCAAAGTGATGGGCAAATCAGGCGATGATAAGAAGGATGGCGATAACGCCAAGTCTTCGCCACGTAAGCCCGTGATGCGCAAACCCGTGATTAAACTGCCGTCGATGCCTGACGTGCAGCAGCCAGCCGCCAAAAAGGCGACTCCGGGTGAGAAGGCTCAGAAGCCTGATGTGCGCCTTCCAAAAGACGCTATTTCTAAAGGTAAGAAGGGCGACTCCGCGCCGCTGCGTGAGTTTACCGAAGCACATCAGAAACGCGGACCACGATCTGAAGCCGCCGGAACTGAAAAGAAGAAACGCGGTAAGGAGCCACTGGACCCCAAAGAACTGCGGGAGATGAGCCGGACGCGTACCGAGCGAAAGCCGAAACGCGGGCGGCGTAATCAAAACAGTTTCCGCCGCGGCCCAGGGCGCCGTCGTGGACCCAAGCGTGATACATCGGAAGCACGTAAGAACGCAGCAGTGCTGCAGTTGCCTTGCACCGTCCGCACCTTCTCTGAAGTGTCAGAAATTGGCGCCGGTGAGGTCATCAAATTCCTGATGATGGAAGCGGGCATGATGGTGAACATCAACGCCCAACTGGACGAAGACGCCGTGGAATTGCTGATGGCTCACTTTGAGCCAAACGTAGAGATCCGCGGCGAAGAGACGCTGGAAGACACGCTGATCACGACGATCACGGAAGACGAAGATGCGGAAGAATCGCTTCAGCCGCGTCCGCCAGTGGTCACGTTCCTGGGCCACGTTGATCACGGTAAAACATCGCTGCTGGATTACCTGATCGGCATCAATGTCGTGAAGGGTGAAGCAGGCGGTATTACCCAGCATATCCGTGCATACGATATCGAAAAAGACGATCAGAAGATCAGCTTTGTCGATACGCCTGGCCACGCCGCATTTACCGAAATGCGCGCACGCGGCGCCAATGTGACAGACATTGTGGTTCTGGTCGTTGCTGCTGACGACGGTGTAATGCCGCAGACGGAAGAAGCGATCAGCCACGCCAAGGCGGCGGGTGTGCCCATCGTGGTGGCGTTGAACAAGATTGATCTTCCGTCGGCTGACGAAAACAAAGCGTTGCAGGACCTGGCCGCACACGAACTGCTGCCGAGTGAATGGGGTGGTGAAATTGAAGTTGTCCGCACCAGCGCGATTACCGGCGCCGGTATGGATGATCTGCTCGAAACCATTCTTACCATCGCAGAACTGCACGAGTACAAGGCCAACCCGGACCGCGCCGCCCAGGGCATCTGCCTGGAAGCAGAGCAGGAATCTGGCCGTGGTGTGATCGCCAAGGTAATTGTGCAACGCGGTACGCTGCAGGTGGGCGATATTATCGTCTGCGGCAGTGCACACGGCCGCGTCAAAGCGTTGTACAACACGCTGCACACCAACCAGAAAGAAGACGAAGCAGGACCATCGATCCCGGTCAATATCACGGGGCTGGACGTGCCGCCAGAAGCAGGTGATGCGTTCTATGTGCTGGACGATATTGCCAAGGCACGCGACCTCGCTTCGCAGCGTGAGTTCGATAAACGCAGCGGCAACCTGTCGGGTATCACGACCAAGACCAGCTACGTTGACTTCGTAGAACTCCTGGAAAGCGGCCAGCTTGGTAAGGTTGGCGAGAAGGCCAAGTTGAATCTGATTGTGCGTGCTGATGTGCGTGGTTCGATTGAAGCCATCGAGCAGGAACTATCGAAGTTCGAGCATCCAGAGGTGGAAGTCAACATTCTGCAAGCTTCCGTCGGTGGCGTGACCGCTGCCGATGTGGCGCTGGCCGAAGCATCGCAGGCCGTGATCATCGCCTTCAACGTGATCCCCGATGATGCAGCCCGCAGCATGATTGATGAACGCGGCGTAGATATGCACCGTTACGATGTGATCTACAAAGTGACCGACGACATCAAAGCCATGCTGGAAGGCAAGCTGAAGCCGGAAGAACGGTTTGTTGAACTTGGTTCGGCCGTGGTGCTGGATACGTTCAGCATCAGCCGCATCGGTACGATTGCCGGTTGCCGTGTGATGCGTGGCACGATTGAGCGTAACTGCCGTATCCGCGTAAACCGCGATAGTCGCACTATTGGCGACTACGGTCTTGATTCGCTCAAGCGTAAGAAAGACGACGTCAAAGAAGTCCGTCAGGGAATGGACTGCGGTATTAAGTTGCAGGGCTACGACGACGTAAAGGTCAACGACCTGCTCGAAGCGTATAAGATCGAGGAAGTAGCCCGTACGCTGTAGTCCCGCCCGTCGCCAGCTTGATGCAGTGAATGCGTCAAGCGGCGTGAATCTTAACAGCGGCGCCGGCGTGTTATACCGGCGCCCGGAAAAATGGCTGCTGTAATCGGCTGCGATTGCAGTCGCGGAGAACGCAATGGCATCACGCCGTGCATTAAAAGCTGCTCAGGCAATCAGAGAAGTCGTCGGCATGGCGATTCTCACCGACCTGCGCGACCCACGTATCCAGAACGTGACGGTCACGCGGGTCGAAGTTTCGCCTGATATGCAAAACGCCAAAGTCTTTGTCTCCGTCATGGGCGACGAAGCGGCACAGAACCTTGCTGTACGTGGCCTGCAGAATTCCGCCGGCTACCTTCAGCAGAAGGTTTCTAATCGCGTTGAGTTGCGGTACACACCGCGGCTGAAGTTTGAACTGGATCTGGGCATCAAGAATTCGATTGCCGTTGAACAGATTCTGAAGCAGGTGCTCCCCCAGGATACGCCCGCTGAGGAAGAACTCAGCGATGAAAGTGCTGCAAGTATAGATCCGGCGGGTGAAGACGCCGCTGGCGAATCTCATGATGCTGAAGATGCGACGGCAACTCCAGAAGATAAGCCAGCCGGCGGAGACGTTGCCGGCAACGCCACGTAAACCAGCCCCGTAACAACAGCGGCCCGCCCGATTTTATTTCCCGGTCCTCCACGATATTTCTGCAAGAGCTTTGCATGGGTACTCCCAACCGCGCCACTCAGATTAACAAACTTCAGAAGGTGCTGAAGAAGCACTACGACCCGGTTGTTTTCCCTGCCGAGCGAACCCTGCTGGAGCACCTGCTGTACGCCTGCTGCCTGGAGAATGCGTCTTACGAACAGGCGGATGAGGCTTACCTGAAGCTTGACGAAACCTACTACGAATGGAACGAAGTACGCGTAACCACGCTGCGTGAACTGGTTGAAACCGTCGGCGGCCTGCCCGACCCGACGGCCGGCGCCCAGCGTGTGAAGCGGACATTGCAGGCCGTCTTTGAGTCGCAGTACTCGTACGACATGGAGCCGCTTAAGAAGCTCAATCAGGGCAAAGCGGTGAAGACGATTGAGGATCTGAAGATTCCTTCCGGCGGCAAAATGCTTCGCGTGGTTTCGCCATTCGCCATCTCATTTGTCACGCAGCACGCCCTCGGCGGGCACTCGATTCCTATCGACGATAACTGCCTCCAGATCCTTTACATCGCCGGCATCATTACCGAGGCGGAAGCAGCCAAACGCGTTGTGCCAGGTTTAGAACGCGGTGTCCCGAAGACCAAGGGACCAGCGTTCGCCAGCATGCTGCATCAACTGGCTGCTGCGTTTGCAAAGTCGCCGCAGTCCACCAATCTGCGTGCGATTCTGACCGAGATTGCTTCCGACGCCAAGGACCGCTTCCCGAAACGGGAGAAGAAAGAAGCTGCCGCAGAGGCGCCTAAGAAGGCCGCCAAGCCCGTGAAAAAGAAAACCGCTAAAGCTGCGGCGCCCAAGAAAGCCGCAGCGAAAAAAGCGCCCGCTAAGAAAGCGGCTGCCAAGAAGGCGCCGGCCCAGAAGAAGGCTGCAAAGAAATCTGCAGTGCCGAAGAAGGCCGGCAAAAAGAAGGCAACGAAGAAGTTGACCAAAAAGAAGCCACGCTGATCGCCGGTGGCTTTCGCGAAGCAGCTTGGCGCCGGTTCTGGTGATTCACGGAGTTGAGCAATACGCCTTTCCGGAGGCGCGGAGGTATCCATGTTGCGTGTGCTGCTGGTTGTTGTCGCCGTACTCTGCATGATCCCCGCGCGGCGTGTTGCTGCGGACGTTACAGCGGAACAGGTCACCGCTTCGATCCGGCTGGGCGCCAAATATCTACGCGGCCGCCAGGACCGTGTGCGAGGCAACTGGCAGGAATACACCAGTCAGCCCGGCGGCCTCACATCGCTGATTACGCTCGCGCTGCTCAATTGCGGCACGCCGGTTGACGACCCTGTTATTCAGAGGTCGCTGGCGTATCTGCGGAAGATCGGCAATCCGGAGATGACCTACGCAACTGCGTTACAGACGCTGGTCTTCTGCGCTGCCGAGCCAGACCGCGACAGGTCGTTAATTGAACGGAATGTAAGCTGGCTCGAAGATTCGCAACGGATCGAGCGCGGTAGAGCGGGCGCCTGGGGCTATTCTGGTCGAACGGGCAACGGCGATAACTCCAACACGCAATTCGCACTTCTCGCATTGCACGAAGCGGACCGCGTCGGGGTGACCGTCAAGCCAGAGACGTGGAAGCGGTCGCTTGACTACTGGCTAAAGTGTCAACGTAGTGACGGGTCGTGGGGCTATGTTGAAGAACGCCCCTCCACAGGTAGTATGACGTGTGCCGGCATCACCAGCGTGATTATCTCTTCAGGACGTGTTTCCAGCGGCGATGCGAAAGTATCGGGCGAAGATATCATCTGCTGCACCGGCGGCGATGACAGCGATGCTGTGGAGAAAGCCTTTCAGTGGCTGGGCCGCAACTTTTCTGCCAGCAGCAATCCGACGGCTGTCTCTGGTTTGGGTCGCGGGGCAGGGCGGAGTAATCTGCTGTATTACCTGTATGGTGTCGAGCGTGTCGGGCGGCTGTCCGGCCGGCGGTTTATCGGCAAGCACGACTGGTACCGTGAAGGCGCCGAGGTGCTGGTGAAATCGCAGGACAAGTTGACCGGCTTCTGGAAAGGTGTGGGGCTGGCGGAGAACAATCCGCTGATCGCGACGGCTTTCTCGCTTCTGTTCCTTAGCAAAGGCGCCAGGCCCGTTGTTATTGCGCGGATGATACACAGCCAGCCGAAGGGCGTGATTGATGATCTCGACCGCGGCAAAGCCACCTGGAACCGCCACCGCAACGCCTTGCAGAACCTGACATACAGCGTTGGCAAACGGTGGAAAAGCAACCTTACCTGGCAGACGGTCGACATCCGTGCAGCTTCGGTTGATGACTTGCTGCAAACGCCCGTGCTGTTTATCAGCGGTAGCGACAAACTGGAACTGACCGAGACCCAACGTAAACTGCTGCGTGAATACGTGGATCAGGGAGGCTTCATCTTTGCCGAAGCATGTTGCGAAGGAGACGGTTTTGACCGCGACTTCCGGCAGTTGATGAAGGACATTTTCCCGGAAAGCCCGATGCGGCTGCTACCCTACGATCATCCGGTGTGGCTTGCCGAGAGGAAGGTGGCGCCGGAGCATCTGCGGCCGTTGTGGGGCGTTGAGGCATGTTGCCGGACCAGCGTGGTTTACTGCCCGACATCGCTTTCGTGCTATTGGGAGTTAGAGCCTGGAGGTCGCGATCTGGGATATGCTGCCAAGCCAACCAAAGAGATCGATTCGGTTGTCGCCATCGGGCAGAATGTGCTCGCGTATGCAACCAACCGCCGGCTGAAGCCGAAGCTGCGTGAACCTACGGTTACAACCTCGACTACGGGGGAACTAAGCCGCAATGCGATGATCGCGCCGAAATTGCTCCACAGCGGCGGCAGCGACGATGCACCCAACGCCTGGAGCAATCTGCTGCAACTCTCGGCAGAGCAGTTTCCTTTGCGGTTCAGCCCTGAACGGCGGATGGTTTCGCCCGTCGATGAGAAGCTTTACCGCTACCCTCTGTTGTTCATGCATGGCCGCCGGTCGTTCAAATTCAGTCCGCCGGCGCGAAAGGCGCTGGCCGCTTATTTAGAGCGGGGCGGTGTTCTGTTTGTCGATGCCATCTGCGCCAGCGAGCCGTTCGCAGCCAGTATCCGTCAGGAAGTGAAGGAAATGTTCCCAGGCAAAGAGCTTAAGAAGCTGCCTGCCGCCCATGCCATCTTTACGACGAAGTATCGCGGGCATGATTTGCAGACCATCAGCATCCGCGAGCCGGGCGAACGGATAGACGATGGCACGCTTTCGGCGCGCATCAGCAAAGCGAAGCCGCGACTGGAAGGCCTGGAACTGGATGGACGGCTGGCGGTGATTTTTTCGCCACTGGATATTAGCTGTGCGATGGAGAACACAGAGTCGCTGGAGTGCAAAGGATACATCAAAGCGGATGCGGCGCGGCTGGGTGTGAATGTGATTCTTTATTCTTTGCAGCAATGACCCACCCTCATGAACGACCGCCCGCGGATTTATCTGGACAATGCAGCAACTACTTGGCCCAAGCCGGAAGAGGTTTACGCTGCAGTTGACCGCTATCAGCGGGAGCTTGGCGCCCCGGCCGGGCGGAGTGGTTATGCTGAAGCGGCTGAGGTCGAGAGGCGTATCGCCAAGGCCCGCAGGTTGAGCGCAGAACTGGCAGGCGCCGCGACGGGCTTTCACACCGCATTTGTGCAGAATGGAACCGCCGCCCTGAATCTGCTGCTGCACGGTTATCTGCGGAGCGGCGATCATGTGATTACTTCGGTGGTTGAACACAACTCGGTCTTACGCGTGCTCCGGCAGTTGGAGACCGATGGGCGGATCACCGTTACCCGCGTAGCGTGCGATGGCGAAGGTTTGGTTAACCCGGATGATGTCCGGGCGGCATTCACACCGTCTACCAGGCTGGTGGCATTGATTCATGCCTCGAATGTGACGGGCGGTCTGCAGCCGTGTGAAGAAGTGGGCCGCATTGCCAAAGAGCACGATACGCCGTTTCTGGTGGATGTCGCCCAGTCACTGGGCCATGCCGAAGTTGACGCCCGTGCGATGCACGTTTCGATGCTGGCGGCGCCCGGTCACAAAGGCTTGTTGGGCCCGCTGGGCAGCGGTCTGGCGTTTATTGCTGACGGGCTAGTGGAGAAGGTTTCGCCACAGATGCAGGGCGGCACGGGCACGCAGTCGGACGCGGATGTGCATCCCACCGGCCTGCCGGAGAAATATGAAGCGGGCAATCTAAATTGTCCGGCCCTGATCGGGCTGGCCGCGGGCGCCGGTTTTGTCCAAAGCAAGTCCGTTGGTGCAGTACGTGAGCACGAAAAACAATTGACCGCCGTCTTGCTTGAAAGGCTAAGTGATCTGGCTGGCGTACGCGTGCTAGGTCCACGCGATGCCAACCGGCAACTTGGCGTTGTGAGCTTTACGGTTGAGAATTTCGATAGCCGGGAGGTGGCGGGCATTCTCGACGCTTCGTACGGAATTCAGGCCCGCGCAGGGGTGCACTGTGCGCCGCTACTGCATCATTCGCTGGGTACGCTTGAGTCGGGCGGTGCGGTCCGCTTCAGCGTGGGCTGGTTCAATACGCTGGAAGATGTGGAAACTGCCGCAACCGCGGTAGCGGAAATCGCGGCTGCGGCGATTTAAGGCGCCGTCGGGCGCAGCTTGTTGCTAAAAAATGGCCTTGTTGCCCCGGTTCTGGGCCGCTTCGCCGTTGCATGCTTGTGGACGGCCCCCTAAAATTAGCCAATTCGCCACAAGCCGAATTTCCCAGGCCGCTGTGTTGGCGGCTGCGCTTGGCGAAGCATTTTCAACCCCTTATTTTCTCTGGTGTGCCCACGTGGGGCGCCCCAGCGGTCGGCTGTTCTGGCCGGCAGGAGCTTACTGGAAGTTACATGGTCAATAGAAATTTGATCCGCAGTCTCGAGGCAGATGGTGTCGCCGACGAGTTTGAAGCTGATTTTGGCAATCTTCTTGATGAAGAATTTGACTTCAGCGAGATTCTGGGCGACCTCGATCAGTCGGGCGAAGAGGTCGACCTGAACAAAATTGTCGAGGGCAAGATTGTCCGGGTCGATGATGACTCGGTGCTTATCGACGTCGGATTTAAGAGTGAAGGCACTGTCTCGCTGGACGAATGGCACGAGGATGAAGAGCCGCCCAAGGTGGGCGACACCATTCAGGTGCTTGTCGAAGACATGGAGGACGAGACCGGCCAGACCGACGATCCGTTCGGCATGCTGCTCATCAGCAAAGAGAAAGCTGAGAAGCTGCTGAAGTGGCGTGACATGATGTCGAAGGTGCAGGAAGGCCAGGTCGTTACCGGCGAAGTCACCAAAAAGATCAAAGGTGGTCTGCTGGTCGATATCGGCGTGAACGTGTTCCTGCCCGCCAGCCAGGTGGACATCCGCCGTCCGGGCGACATCGGTGAATTCATCGGCCGCGCCGTGCAGTGCGAAGTGCTGAAGATTGACGAAGCACGCCGCAACATCGTTGTCAGCCGCCGTTCGTTGATCGAACAGCAGCGCGAACGCGATAAAGAACAGCTGCTTAGCGAACTGGAAACCGGTCAACTACGCAAAGGCGTGGTCAAGAACATCGCCGACTTTGGCGCCTTCGTGGACCTGGGCGGAATCGACGGTCTGTTGCACATTACCGATATGGCGTACGACCGCATCGGTCATCCGTCGGAAATGGTTTCGATCGATCAGGAGATCGAAGTTATGATCCTGAATATCGACCGCGAGAAGCAGAAAATCGCCCTGGGCCTCAAGCAGAAGCTTGCCAACCCTTGGGACAACGTGGTCGAGAAGTACCCGGTCGAATCGATCGTCCGTGGCGAAGTTGTCAACGTCATGAGCTACGGCGCCTTCGTCAAGCTGGAGCCAGGCATCGAAGGTCTGGTCCACATCAGCGAAATGTCTTGGGTCCACCGCATCAACCATCCGAACGAAATGGTGCGGATCGGCGACGAGATTGACGTGATGATCCTGGGCGTGGACCGTGAAGGCCAGCAACTCTCGCTGGGTATCAAGCAGACGCAGTCCAATCCGTGGGATGAGGTCGCCGGTAAGTACCCGGTCGATTCTGAAATCACCGGTAAGGTCCGCAACCTCACCAACTACGGCGCCTTCGTTCAGCTTGAAGAAGGTATCGACGGTCTGCTGCACGTCAGCGACATGTCGTGGGTCCGCAAGATCAGCCACCCCAGCGAAATGCTGGAAAAGGGGCAGGAGCTGCAGTGTAAGATTCTGGCCGTTGACCAGGAACGCCGCCGTATTGCTCTGGGCCTGAAGCAGCTTGATCAGGATCCGTGGGCGGAAGACATTCCAAGCCGCTACCAGCCCGGCCAGGTCGTGACTGGCAAGGTCACCAAGATCACCAACTTTGGTGTTTTTGTGGGACTGGAAGAAGGTCTGGAAGGTCTGCTTCACATCTCTGAACTGGCTGACCACAAGGTCGACAACCCCGAGGAAATCGTCAACGCTGGCGATGAGCTTGAGGTGAAGATCCTGCGGGTCGACACCGAAGAGCGCAAAATCGGTCTGTCGCGCAAACGCGTTGAGTGGAACGAGGAAGAGATCGAAGCAGCCGAGGCAGCCGAATCTGGCGCCGCCGCCGGCAGCAAGGCTCCTCGCGGCGAGCTGAAGGGTGGTCTGGGCGCTTCTGGCCCACTGATTCAGCCGATGCCTTCCGCAAGTGATGACGCAGACGCTGACGAACCGTCCGCAGACGGCGCATCGGACAGCGATGATGCTGAAAATACGGAAGAATAGGCACAGACCTATCGCGGTGTAGGCCTTTATCCGGACTGACCGCTGTAGTCGTATTTAACAACATAACGGCTCCGCTAGTGTTTACTGGCGGGGCCGTTTTTTTCTGCACCAGTGGATTGTTGCACACATTCAACTTTAACGGTTGCGAAAGCGGTTCTGTCGAGTCCGCCGCCGGGCAGCGACGATAGTTGTTAGACAGCCTGACAGGCTTTCCGGTCCACCCTCGCAGCGCCGCACACCAGACGTCCCCTAACCAGTGTGCCAGGCGATTGCGGTTTTGCAGATTCAGCGGCTTCGTTGCAGCGAGTTAGATATGCCTTCACGTACTTCGTCCGATACCAGTTCAAACGCCAAACGTCGCCGCCGCCGCGATTCGTCGCTGCAAAGCCCTTTGGAAACATATCTCCGCGAAATTAACGAAACGGCCCTTCTCTCGGCAGCCGATGAGAAGGAGCTGGCGGCCGCAATTGGCAACGGCGATGTCCGCGCCCGCGACCGTATGGTGCGTGCGAATCTGCGGCTGGTCGTTAACATCGCGCGGGGATATACCGGCAAAGGACTAGGGCTGCAGGATCTGATCGAAGAGGGCAACCTTGGCCTGTTGCGGGCCGTTGAAGGTTTTGACCCCAGCATGGGCACCCGCTTTAGCACTTACGCAAGTTACTGGATTAAACAGTCCATTAAACGCGCTCTGATTAACTCCGCCAAAACGATCCGTATTCCGGCCTACATGGTGGAACTGCTGTCGAAATGGCGTCGTGCTTCGGCCCGGTTGAATGAAGAACTTGGCCGTACGCCTACGCCGGAAGAAGTCGCGCGTATCTTAGGGCTGCCGAAGAAGAAGCTGCCGATCATTAAGAAGGCGATCCGCATTTATAATTCGACGCCCCAGACCGACCAGGCGGAAGCTGGCTGGAGTCTGGGCGAGATGATTATGGATGACCGCCTGAAGAATCCGGAAGAGCAGCTCCTGGAATCGGATGTGCTGAACAGTGTGCTGACGATGCTCAGCGAAATGGACACGCGCGAAGCCACGGTGCTGCGGATGCGGTTTGGCCTGGATAACATGGAGCCGCACACGCTGAAAGAAATCGGCGAACAGCTGGGCCTCACCCGCGAACGTGTCCGCCAGATCGAAACCGAAGCGCTCAACAAGCTGGGCGATGGTCTGAAGGACCCGCGCGAACGTCTCGGCTTCTAGGCTCGCGGTCGCTGGCTGTTCTACAGCGTTATTGAATCTGCTTGAGTCCGCCAGCCTTTGCGGCCCGTTCCGGGTCTTCAAAGGGCAGGGCCTTCAGGTATTCGACCAGATCAGTGAGTTCATCTTTTGAAAGGTGGCTGGTCACGCCGTGCTTGTCGCCCTTGTTGTGCGTGGTTAGCACGTCCATCAACGTCTCGGCGACACCATGATGCAGGTACGGCGCCGTCCGATAAACGCCGAGCAGGGTTGGCGTATCGTAAGCCGGGCCCATCTTCTCGCTCTCATCATCGCTGCCGGTGCCTACGTCGTGCCGCACGATCTCGCTGGCGGCTCTTGGTGTCGAGTCGGTAAACAGTGGGCCTTGATGACAGGTCGCGCAGCGCGTCTTTGACGCGTGGAATATCTCTTCCCCACGACGCGCAGCCTCACTGAGGCCGTCTTTAGCGTAGGGGCTCAGCGAGAACTTGTGCGAATTGGAATATGCAGCAAGTGCATCGAGATCAGCCGATAGTCCGCGGTTTGGCTCTTTGAGAGATTCATGCAGCCGCCCACGCAACAGACCGGATCCTTGCATCAAAGGCCCGCGGATGGTGTGCTCGAAGTCCTGCACTTCGTCGCGGTCGGCGGACCAGTGAATCGGGTGTGTCCAAGACATACCGGCCAGCGATTGCGTATTCCGCAGCCCTTCAGGGTTCTGCCAGGTGCGGCCGTCGGGTTGACCGTCTGGATGGCAGCTTGAGCAGGAGATCCAACGGCGGCTGGCCATTGGTCGCAGTGCAGAATAGAACAGCCGCTTACCATTGAGAACCTGTGGCGTTAAAGCCGATTCTGTTACTTCAATTCGGGCGACGGGTGACAGCGTCTTCACGTCGAATGCGACGAGATTGAAGTCCAGCGCCTGATACACGTACGCTGTTTTGTTGTCGGGCGAGAACTTCACGGCCCGCGGGTTCGCACCCAGGCGGATGTGACGACGGAGATCGACTTCGCGGTAATCGTCGTCTATCACATTGCAGGCGAACATGTCATTCGTGCCGCCAAAAACTAGAAAGAGATTGCGGCCGTCGGATGAAATAGCTGCTTCCCACGGGTTGGCGGTGACTTGTGTGCTAAAGGCAGAATCGACCGGGATGCGGGTCCGCCGTTTCCCTTCACCTGCAACGGTGTCGATCACCGAGAGATACGGGAAGATCGACCCGGAGCCATGATTGGCAGTGATGCGCGAGCGGATGTGGGGCAGATAGGCTTTCGCGCGTCGCGGATTCAGGATGATCTGACGTGCCAGGTTGTCGGTGCTGGCGCCTTTCCATTGATCTACGACCTTGCCTGTCTGAAGGTCGATCGCTTTGACCATCGCCGTGTAATACTGCGTGACATAGAGGCGTTTGCCATCTTTGGCGATGGCGATGCCGCGGGTGAAATCGCCGGTTTCTATCTGACGGACAACCTGGTGCGATGTGGTGTCTATTTCGACAACGCGGCCGGGATAGTCCAGCGTGACGTAAATCCGCGAACCTTCGGCGTTGCTGACAACGCCATAAGGCTCGTCAAAGACATCCACCTTCTTCAATGGCTGTTTATCGCCAGCATCCGCATTTAAAAAGACAATGCAATCGTCTTCATAAATTGCGACAGCAAGGCGATGACTATCCCCCAGAAAGGTAACGCCCTCTGGCTTTTTGCCCACACGGACTTCATGCATCTTTTTGTGCGTTGCCAGGTCGACAAAGGTCACGGTGCCACTATCGCGGTTGGAGCACGCCAGGATTTTGCCGTCTGCGGATATGTCCATCAGGCTGTTGGAATTACCGGCGTAAAGCGGCTGGGTCCAACTCATGGCGATGGCAAGCATAGCGAGGCAGCAGCCCAGCAGTTGAGACGCACTTTTCATTTGCACTATCCGATTGAGGAACCTGACCAGCCACATGTTGAAACCGGCGCGACGCTTAATTCTTTATTAAAAAAGGCCCGTCTGCAAACACAGGCGGGCCTTCTTAACATGGGTGAGCAAGCCGGGCAATCTGCCGGCTGGTTCAGCGCCCTTACTTCAGGATTTTCGCGGTGTCTTTCACGACGGTTTCAACATGATCTTTCTTCAGTTCATCCTTTTTGAAGGCGTGGTTAGCACGCGACTTCAGGCCACGCCACATGTTGACGGTGACTTCAGCTTCTTTGGCAATCTTGTAGCTCTTAGGACCAGCTACGCCATCGAAGTAAGTCAGTGGCATTTTGATGTCGTGCTTCTTGGCGAACGCTTTCAGGTCTTTTTCAGCGGCGTCTGGATCGTCTGTCAGAAGAACGACGAAGCCCTTCATCTTAGCTGAATCTGCGTTCTTGCTGACCGTATTGTCCAGCTGCTTCACCAACGTGCCGAAATCATCGGACAGGGTGCGTGTGAACACGTTCACAACGGGGCTGCGGCCATATTGGCAACGGTAGCACAGAGATTTGTCGGCGGATGGACCCGTGACATCTTTCACCAGGAAGAAGCCAGCGGCGTCGCCTGGCTGCAGACCCGACTCCAGTTCTTCGGCGTTGACGACGCTTCCCAGCGCCAGGACGGCAACAGCGGCGAACAGAATACTTCTCATTGGGGCGGAATCCTTTACGGAAAGGTGGGATAATGGGCGCACAATGCGCACATCGATTAAGTAAAACGCTATCTAATCCGGCCGGCGATTGCAACGATTCGTTCTATTTAACCGTCAGAATTTCTCATGACGTCACATAGGCTCCAGCCGCCAGCGGTGGCGGCGGCATGGCTAAGCGGATAAAAACGAAAGCTAAAAGTCGGTCGGTCTGTCGAACTGAAATTCAAACTGAGTGTTGTGTATGAACAGGGTTACCTCGCGAAGTGGCGCCGGATTCTTGCTGTTGGGGCTGTTAGTCGTTGGCTGTTTCGCCGGCTGCGGTGGGGAGCCTGCTTCGCAGGGCAAGCCTGATGCGCCGCCAGCGGTTTCTGTGGAGAACAAAGTTGCAACGATCAAAGTCATGTCGCTGGAAGAGGTCGAGAGCCGTATCAAACAGTTGAAGGGGAAGGTGGTTGTGGTCGACCTGTGGGCTACCTGGTGTCAGCACTGTGTGGAGGAACTGCCGCATCTGGTGAAGCTGCAAGAGAAATACCCGGAGCAACTTCATACGGTGACTGTCAATGTCGAGTACAGCGACGAAGATGGCGCCCCTCCCGAGGAGCTTCAAAACAGCGCGAAGAAGGTCTTGACCCGCTGCGGCGCCACGGGCGAGAACATTCTTTGCAGTGATCCAATCACCACTTCGCTGGAAAAATATGAAACAGGACTTCCTGCTGCATTGGTCTACGATGCTGACGGCAATCTCGTTCAGAAATTTGATGGAACCGTGGATTACGAAGGCGAGGTCGAACCGCTTGTCGCCAAGCTGTTGCAATAAAACTGTTGCTCTGCCGGTCGGCGGTCTATGGTAGAATGGAGACGGAGCGGTCGCGTTGCAGACACGCCCGCCACACCCCCCCAGTGCATCCCGCATCGCCACTTCAGGCGATCAGATTCCCACCTCCGCCCCCGCGAAGATTGACGGAAGAACTGGCATGATGAAACAGCCGTGCATCGCCATCTTTACGCTGCTGGTCCTGGCGCCTTGGGGAGCACTACGTGCTGACGATGTTGCGCTGCCAACGAAGGTAGCCGCGTTTCTGCAGAAGAACTGCGCTGATTGTCACATGGACGGCGCCGCGGAGGGCAGCATCTCGCTGGACGGTCTGGCGGCTATGAAGCTGGAACAAAGGCTGGCGCTGCTCAACAAAATGCAGGAGCAGGTCTATTTTCAGAACATGCCGCCCGAAGATGCGTCGCAGCCAAGCGACGCTGAGAAAGCGGTTCTGCTGAACTGGCTGGCGACGGAACTCAAACAGCACGATGCTTCGACCCTGGCTGAAAAAATCGCCAAGCCGGAGTATGCCAACTATGTCTCGCACGAGAAGCTGTTTTCGGGCGAATACGCGGACCTGCCCGCGTTCACCTATGACCGCCGGTGGCTAATCAGCCAGTACATCTTCGACGCCAGGTTTAATCGCATCCTCAACCACCGGCCGTTTAAGACCATCGATGGCAAGCGTGAATATGTGATCGGCGACAACAACCGCCGCGTCAATCTGACCAATCCGTTCCTGCTGCCAAATACATCGGGCGTCCGCTACTACGCGAATGAAACCTTAAACGGCGGCCATCTGCTGACGATGATGACCAACGCCAAAGAAGCGGCGGACCATATGATGTACCTCACCGGCCGCGACCGGCGGTATCTGCCTGCTGCCGGCAGCATCATGGCTATGGAGTGGGATCATCAGAAACGGCTTGAATCGCGTGAAGCATTCCTGAACAACTTCATTCAACGCCTACTTGTCGAAATCTACGCGGGCGAACACGAATCGCTGTTGCCGGATTTCGTTCCTGTGGAGGTTGCAGCTGCAGCGGATACCGGAGGCGATTCAACGAAGAAGGCGCCGTTTCATGCCGCCAACCCCGGCCAGAAAGAACTGGAGCTTATCTTCCGCACCATGCAGCGCTTGGAAACGGAAGGACTGCCGGATGCGGAGTTGATTGCCGCGTGCGAGAAAGACTGGTTCTATGCCGGGCATAACGAGCGGAAGATTCAGGCCCGTGTGACTTTCCTGCACAACTACATGGAAGAGTGGCGCCAGCAGATTAAACAGCATCGTTACGCGCAGAAGCACAAACCTGTTGCGTACCGGCCCCGGCCGGATGAAGAAATGGCAGCGATTAAAGCCACAATCAAAAAGCACCGCAAACAAGGCGACCGCTACAACGCCATCATCCGAAAATGCATGACGCAGTGGCAGCAGGAGTTCAAACAACAGCGGGACGATGCCGGGGCGCCGGACGCGGAAATTCTCGGTCAGCTTGTCGATGAATTGTTCGTCAAAATTTTCGAACGTGCACCTGATAGCAGCGACCGCGACAAGTACGTGGCTTTAACCCAGTCGTACATTGCCAGCATGGGCAATTTGAAAGCGATCAAAAAGCTGATCCAGACGCTGATTCTTAAATCTGACTTTGTGTACCGCTACGAATTCGGACAGGGCGAACCCGACGAGCACGGCCGCCGCATGATGTCGCCCCGCGATGCCAGCTACGCCATCGCTTACGCGCTGACGGACAGCTCACCGGATGAACAATTAGTTGCAGCCGCCAACGAGGGCCGCCTGAACACGCGTGAAGACTACCGCCGCGAGGTGCAGCGGCTGCTCAACAACCGCAATCAGTTTTACGTGATCGATGAAGGCGTGCAGCGCCTTCAACTGACGGCCAGCATCACAAACACGCCGATCCGCAAACTGCGTTTCTTCCGTGAGTTCTTTGGCTACCCGTTGATGCTGCCCATCTTCAAAGACAACAAGCGGTTCGGCGGAAATTACGATAACGCCAAGGGGCGCCTGGTGGGCGAAGCGGACCGGCTGGTCGATCACATTCTGCAACAGGATGAGCAAGTTTTTGAAGAGTTGCTGGGCACCAGTGATTTCTACGTCTATCACTCCGGCGATAACGAAGCGATGACCGCCGCCTCAGAGCGGATTGGCAGAATCTATCACTACTTCAAAGATCTGGACTGGGAGAATTTTGAAGAAGCAGATTTGCTGAAGCACAAAGAGTTTCTGGCTGAAGTCAAAATGCGTGGTGTGGATGTAAACAACCTGGGCGTGAAAGGGCGCCGCAATTCCATCCGTGAATTTAAAACGGCAATGACCAGCTTCACGTTGCGTTTAAACCGCGGCCAGACCGCGGCGGCGCCGTATGTCTCGTTCCCCGCACACGGGCCTTATAACGCCTCGACACGCACCGGCTTGCAATTGCGGTCGCCCGAGGTGGCAAAATTCTTCAACATCAAAATCGACCAGTGGAATTACCCAGGCGTGCAGCCGGCGCCGGTAGCGCACCGCAAAGGAATCCTGACGCATCCTGCCTGGTTAATTGCTCACGCGCAGAACACAGAAACCGATCCCGTCAAACGCGGCAAATGGATCCGCGAGAAACTGCTCGCCGGAACCATCCCTGACATTCCCGTAACGGTCGACGCCGTCATTCCTGAAGATCATCACCGCACGCTAAGGCAGCGTCTGGAAAAGAAAACCCACCAGACTTACTGCTGGAAATGCCACAAGCGAATGAACCCGCTGGGTCTCGCGTTTGAAATGTACGACGACTTCGGCCGTTACCGCACCGAAGAATCATTGGAACACCCCGACAACCTGCTCAAGAAGGGCCCGGATAAAGCGGCGCCGCATGTTGATCTCCGCGACACCTACAAAACACTGCCCGTGAACGCCAAAGGCGCATTGCAGGGCAGCGGAGAAGACGCTCTGGACGGAGAGGTGGAAAACGCACTGGACCTGGTTGACCGTCTGGTACGTTCGCGAAGGGTCCGGCAATCGATTATCCGGCATGCATTCCGCTACTTCCTGGGCCGGAACGAAACACTGTCAGACTCGGGCGCCTTGATCGCCGCAGAGCAGGCGTACGTCGAAAGCAACGGCAGCTTTGATGCGGTGATTGTTTCGCTGCTGACTTCCGACTCGTTCATTTACCGCAAACAAGCAAGCTGAACCGCAACCGTTTCAACGCTGCAGAGGATTCATACTGTGACCACCAGAAGAACCTTCTTGAAGTCCACCGCCGTCAGCGCCGCGGCGCTTGCTTCGACGGCCGCCCCCTTGTTGGCAGCACCGGCCGCCGCTCCGAAGCGGTTCATCTTCATCCGCAAATCCAACGGTGTCCGCCCGCAGGAGGTTGCACTGCCTACGTTCAGCGATCAGGAAAAATCGCTGGACAAGAAGAAAGAGCCGCTTGAAGTTGATCTCGATAAGCACGAACTGCCATCATGGCTTGCAGCGCTCAACGGGCACAAAAAACATCTGACGATTTTGCAGGGTCTTTCGTGCAAGATGAGTGAGAACGGCCACTGGTCGTACTCGTCGGTGATGGGCGCTTATAAGTCGGGCCGCAATTCACTCAGTGGCATCAAACGCACTACGATTGATTTTGAACTGGCCAAGCTGTTCCCTTCGCCCTTCGGCCACGTCGAGCTATCGTTGACCGGCAACTACAGCACCTTCCGCACGGGCGTCGTTGCGGGCTACTCGGCCCCGGCGCCGCATCAGCGGAACTACTGCTACGCCGATCCGATGACGGCTTACAACGAACTCTTCAAGTCTGTCACCGATACCGGCGCGGTCGACTCTGAGAATCAGATGCTTCAGTTTCTGCAGCAGGATGAAGCCTACAAGGCCGAGGTTCTCAAGGGGTACGAAAAGCTGAAGCTCAGCAATCACATCCGGTCCATCGAAGCTATCCGGCAGCGGAACAAGCAGGTGGAAAAGATGTCCGGCGCCATCGCAAAGCATCTGCCCAACATCGATAAGGTGCACGCCAACGGCGGTCCCAATGCCAGCACTCCCGAGAAGCAGCGGGCGTTCACCGATATTCTTACAGCCGCGTTGATTACTGGTTTAACCAATGTGGTGACCTACACCATTGATGAGCTGTCGACGCCCATTAAGGGGCTGCCCGGGAACGAAGGCGATCATATTTCGATCCATGAACTGGGCCACAACGGCGGATACAGCGGCATTTCAGCCGATAAGATCCGTGAGAAAATCCGCACCGGGCACGTCGCCCAGATCGCCACGATTGTCGAGCGGTTGAAGCAGCAGCCGGAAGGCGATGGCACGATGTTCGACAACACAATGATTCTCTACTTCCCGGAGAACGGCGAAGGTCATCACAGTTGGGGAACCGAGGCGCCGTTCGTCGTGCTGGCAGGCGACAACTGCAATCTGAACCTTGGCGGCCGCTATGTCCGTTTGCCCTACCACGGCAACGAAGGTCATAAGACGATTGGCAACTGGTACACCACGCTGCTCAATGCGCATGGCAACCCCATGGAGCATTACGGCGACCTCGATATCGAGATGTCCCGCAAAAAGCTGGATCAGCACGGCGCCATTAAGCAGTTGATGAGTTAGTAATGAGAACTTCGGCGCCTTATCGCATACCCGGCATGGAACTGGTCGAACACTTCTTCGACCTGCCGCTTGACTATCAGCAACCCGATGGACGTAAGATCGAAGTCTTCGTCCGCGAAGTGCGCGACCTTGATCCGGCCAGCGCAAACAAGCCATTTCTGTTGTTCCTGCAAGGCGGGCCAGGTTTCCGGGCGCCGCTGCCTGTTAGGAAAGAAGGTTGGCTGAAGCGGGCGTTGCGGGAGTTCCGTGTGCTGATGTACGACACGCGAGGTAACGGTCTTAGCTCTCGCATCGACTGTCATACGCTGCCGCTGCAGGGCAGCCCCCAGCAGCAAGCGGATTATCTCAAACATTTCCGCGCCGACAACATCGTCCGCGACGCGGAAGCTATCCGCAAACAGCTTAGCCCTGATACACCGTGGTCCACCATCGGGCAGAGCTACGGCGGCTGGTGCACTATGACTTATCTCAGCCTGCACCCGGAAGGCTTAAAAGAATGCTTCATCTTCGGCGGTGTGCCCGGCCTGCAACGCACGGCGCGGGAGATCTACGAAGGCACCTTCCCCTTTGTCGAAGAGCGTAACCGGCAGTACTTCCAGAAATTCCCTACGGACAAAGAACGCCTTGCCAGGGTGTGCCGGCATCTTCAGCAGCATGATGTGATGCTGCCCAACGGAGACCGCCTTACGCCCCGCATCGTCCAGCTTCTCGGATTAAAGCTCGGCTTCGCTAATACTGCCGAAGAGATACATTTTCTGCTGGAAGAAGCGTTCGCCCCTTCGCCGCAGGGCGATGTGATCAGTTACGCTTTCCTCAAAGGTGTGCACGCCGCACTGCGTTTTGACACGAACCCCATTTTCGCATTGCTACACGAAGCGATCTATGCACAGGGCGCCGCGACGAGGTGGGCGTGCCAGCAGGTGCAGCAGGAGTTGTATCCGCACTACGACAACTACGAGGATTTCCACTTCTTCGGCGAAATGATTTTCCCCTGGATGTTTGAAGAGATGTCCGCCCTGCGGCCCCTGCAGGAGGCAGCGGAAATCATTGCTGCTTACGAAGACTGGCCGGCGGTCTACGACTTGGATGTCTTGCGGAAGAACACAGTGCCGGTCGCGTGCGTTGTGTATTACAACGATATGTTTGTGAATACGCAGTTCTCACGTGAGACGATTGACTTTGTACCGAACATGCACGGATGGTACACCAGCCAGTTTGAACACTGCGGCATCCGCACCGGCGGCGCGGATGTTTTTTCGCGGTTGATCGATCTTGCCCGCGGCGAGATAGAGCGTTAACCGGTCGGCGCGAGCGTGCGTCGCAGAGACACTTTTGTTTGTAGCCAGAAGGAACCGTACTATGCCCCTCCGTCTTAACGGCGCCGTTTCCTGCTTCATCTTTGCTTTACTGATTCCAGGGTTTTTTATGACACACGCAGCTGGCGCCGGGGAGGACGAGAAGCAGCCGGCAGGCACCCTTACTCCGGAACTGCTGGAAGAACTCCGCAGTTCCTTCAAGATGGATGCGGGCACGCGGATGCGGCACAACGCCGTGACCAATAACAGCATCAAAGAGCTGGCCCTGAACCGCGGCCTGGTCGCCGGACAGGATGGCCACTTCAGCCACAAGATTGATTTCAAAGGCATCACCAATCAGAAGGCAAGCGGCCGCTGCTGGCTGTTCGCTGGTTTGAATACGATGCGGCCAAAAGTGATCCGTGATAAGAAGCTGCCCGCCTTTGAATTCTCCATCGCCTACCTGCAGTTCTGGGACAAAATGGAGAAGTCCAACCTGTTCCTGGAAACGATGATCGAAATGCGCGAGACGGACTATCTAGACCGCGAATGGGCGCTCGTGCACGAATGGACAATGAGCGACGGCGGCTGGTGGAATTTCGTCGTTGACCTGGTCGAGAAGTATGGCGTCGTGCCGAAGGATGTGATGCCGGAAACGCACAGCAGCGAAAACACCCGCACAATGAATACGGTGCTGGACCGCAAGCTCCGCGCAGACGCGGTTGCAATCCGCAAGATGCACCGCGAGGGCGCAAGTGTGGAAGACCTTCGCGAGCTGAAGAAGAAGTCCCTGAAAGAAATCTACCGTTTCCTGGTGATCAACCTGGGCGAGCCACCGGCAAAGTTCGAGTGGCGTTATGTCGCCAAAGACAGTGATAAAGATGGCGATGGAAAGACGGAAACCGCAGCCGTGCACGTCGGCAAAGCCCCGGCAACCATCGACGTGGTCCGCATCGAGCCCAAAGTGGAGCTTCCCAAAGTCGCCAGTTCGGTGAATGAAGACTTGTCGCCCCGCGCCGTTTACACGCCGAAGGAATTCTACGATCTGTTTGTTGGCGTGCCTCTGCGCGACTATGTGTGCCTATATAGCGATCCACTTAGCGAAACGCGTAAACACTACAGCTTCAAACGTGCGAAGAACATATTCGGGACGCCCGACATGCACTTCATTAACCTGCCCATCGGCGACCTCAAGCAACTGGCGATGAAATCACTGGTTGCCAACGAGCCGGTCTGGTTCGCAGCGGATGTGGGCAAAGATCAATCGACAGAACTTGGTGTCATGGCTGATGGGCTGTACGACTTTGATGGGCTGTTCGGTTTAAAGACACGTATCAGCCGCGCGGATCGCATAAAACTTCGCGATGGCGGTTCGAATCACGCAATGGTGTTTATGGGGGTAGACGTGCGCGACGATAAGCCCGTGAAGTGGCTGGTGGAAAACAGCTGGGGCGATAAGAAGGGCAACAAAGGCACCTGGACGTTGTACGACAATTGGTTTACCGAGCACGTCTACACCATCATCATCAACAAGCGGCACGTTCCAAAGGATGTGCTGAAACTGTTTGAGCAGGAAGCGACGGCTCTACCACCCTGGTACCCTGGCGCCCCGGGCACACGGAAATAGCCGACGTGTCGCTTTATTGCGGTGGATGAAGGTATTCTTCGAAGGCCTTTCTTAGTAGCGAGCCGTTGCGTTCCACGCGGCGGTTGGTGCAATTCAAAGCTTCCTGGATCTCGCGGTTTTTCATACCAGTAAGCTTCATGGCGGCGATGGTCTGCGCCTCGGTATCGAAGCGAGAAAGAACCGTTTCGATGTCTATTTCTAGCTGCTTCTGCAGCTCTTCCTGCATGGATTTCCGCAGTTGATTTCCCGGTTCGTCTCCCGTGGCTTCAAGCGAGTTTAGCTCTTTACCCTCGCCCCGTTTCTTTGCGTAGATGCGTCGCCACATTTTGGCCAGCTTCCGTCGTGCGATGGTCACCAGGTATTTGTTCAGGGCTTCATCGTCGCCCGTGGGGGCGTCGCCAGATTCGATTTTCTTCCAGAGACTTGCGAATGCGCTCTGGACAACGTCGCTGGCGTCTCCTGCCGCGTGCAACTTCGGCGCGAGCTTCCGGTGTACATACTCGCGCAAGGCCTGGCGGCATTGCTCCCAGATTTCGAGGAAATTTTCATTCTCGCCTGAATTCATTTTTTTCCTGAAATTGACGAAAAAAGCTGGCAGTGGTTTCGCGCGCCTCACCATAGGTCTGATAGCGGGCCTGTTAATCACGTGACTTAACAGGTTTCTCGCAGACACTTTTGACCTTCAAGCAAGTGAGGAACGAAATGCCAGCAGCCAGTGTTTACCCGAATTACGCCCCGGTTGGCCTGCAATCAGGCCGTCCAGCCGTCGCTATCGCGATGGTGCTCCTGCCGGTGATAATTGTAGCAGCCGGCTGCGGTAATCAACCAGCCGATAGCGAAGTGCAGGCGGCGATAGAAGTTATCAACCTGCACGAACTTTCGGTATCTGACAGCCAGGTTGAGGTCACTAGCCTTGATGATTTTGAAGGTGACGACCGGGGCGCGAAGTGGCACGTCAAATTCAAACGCGTTGATACGGCGAAGGAAGCCTGGCTGAAGCCGATGGATATGGACGCTGAAATCCAATCCAGCATCGCGCCGGGAAGCCCTTATGCCAACGCCGTGCAACAGATTGATTCGCTCAGGCAACCCGAAATTGCAGCGCCGTCAGCCACGCACCGCGAACTGCGTAGTTACAAATTCCCGCCCATGTTTAAGACGCAGATCGCTGCCGGGAAACGCATTGAGTGGACGGGCGCCGGCATTCTGACCAAACGGGATGACGACTACGAATTCGAATTGACGGCGGATAGTGTCGCGTCCGACCATGAATTGACTGGGTTGACACCTCAGAAAAATTTGCCTGCCGGCGCTGTGATCGCAAGCAGTAACGCCACTGATCCCTTGCAGATATACCGCAAGCTACAACAGCGATTGATTGAAGAAGTGCAACAGGCCAGAACGGCGCTGACCACCCGGTTAGCCGAGGAAAAAAAGAACCTGCTGGCGCTCCGTGAGGGAGCCATCGCACTTTCAGGCAACCTGCAATACGGGCGACGCGAGATTGTGCAATGCGATTTCCGCTTTGACAAACACGACAAAGATGATCTGTTGAGCGCCGTTGCGATTGACCGTGAAGATACGCTCTCGCGTGTTGTTTTTGACGGTTCCGTCCAGTTGCCGGAAATTAACGACCGTTCAAGAAGTAGCAGCCGGCTGGTGCACGACGGCTGGTCCCTGCGTCTGAAAAACGCGGATGCGACGTTGTCTAAACTAGCGGGCGGAACGCGTCAGGATCTGCTCGTTTTTTACGATGTTGCCGCTGCCAGCTATAAGCTGTCGGGTCCGCAGGGTGAGAGTAAACTGCAGTTGCTTGAGGAAGACGCATCAACCGGGCCAGCTTTGCGAAGCGACTTGCTAACGAGACTCGCCGCGGGTCAGCAGTACACTGGGATGGAACGCATCTCAAGCCTGCCCAACCGCGTCCTCGAAGTGTCAAACATGCACTACGATGCAACGCGCCAATTGTTTCGCATCGTCGTTCAGGAAAAAGGTAAGCCGTTCCGTTTTGGCGTCTTCGAAGGTAAAGTGCGATTCGATTCGCCGCATCACCTCGGCTTACCTGTCCGCCTTAGTCAAGTTGCTCACAGTCAGCAGCTGTACGGCGACCACGACAAGTCTAATCTTGTTTACAAACACTCAGGGCTGCTTACGCTCGCGCCGACTGCGAGCGGATGGGTAGGCCGCATTGGCACATCCGATGTTTCGCTTGAGAAGGCGGCAATGCTGGAGAGCATGAAGCCGGCGCCGGAACGCTGGAAGTATGCCTTGACGCCAGGCTTCGAGTGGAAAGGCTCGATGCAATGGAAGGATGAGCCGCTTCAAGCTGTGAGGATGCGTGTTGCAGATTACCGGCACGAGGAAAACTATGTTCGGCTGATACTGGAGAAACTCAGCGATGCCAAGCAGTACGTGGTGTACGAAGGCTCTCTGATGAAAGAAGACGGAAGTATTGATGGATATGGTCTCGTCATGCACCAGCGCGGACGGGCCTCCCTGGATGAACAGCTTTCCGACGGGGTGTTCTTTAACAAATACCTTTACTCCAGAGACGATATCGGCACGCTGGACTGGGACCCGAAGCATTTCCGGCTATCGCCTCAGGGCAACCAGTTGTACGCCGTTTCAAAACGCGGCAAAAAAATGATGCTCACGCTCGAAACCAGCGCAGAAGCCAGCGATACGCTGAAGGAAAAAGCGGCCACGCAGCGATGGACATCGGCTTTCCAAACGCCAACCGCCTGGGAGGGAACGCTCTTTGCCCACAAGACGAATGAGTCTGCCAAAATCATGATGACCGCCAGCGCTTATGACCCTAACCTCAATCAGATACAGATAGAAATGGTGGCAGCTGGAAACGCGCGGATGCGTGTCATCTATACTGGTGCTCTGAACAAATCGGAGAAATTTATCAACGGGTACGCGTTAAATCTGATCAGTCAGAAGGGCTCTGAATCGCCGAGCAAGATTTTCCGTCACATGCCAGGTAGGAAGATCCAGTTCCGGCTGAGCGAAGACGGAAGCAGGCTGTTCGGCCGGCTGACGCACCATCAATACGAAGACCACGAGTTCATTGAATTGTCACCGCGGACAACCATGATGGACGAAACAGACGATGAATAAAGGTTTAAGCTTCAGTGAGAGTCAGCGCATCGATCTGCTTTGCACCGAGTTCGAGGCGGATTGGTCGCTGACAGAAAAGGGGCGACTTCGAGAGATGCTTCAGAAGTGCCCGGAGCATCTTCAAGAAGCCGCGTTCGTCGAACTGTTGCTGGTTGATATTGAGCTGAAGACTGCGAGTAGCGTTCGCCTTGATAGTGAAGACTACACCCGGCAGTTTCCAGAATTTACCGGCGTGATCGAAACGGTCTGGGCATCTGCGTCGCTGGAATCTTCGATCGAATCCACCAGGGACTCGACCGGCAACACCTGGAACGAACCGGCGATGCCAACTTTTGCTGCCGACCAGCCGGAGGAGGGTTTGCAGTTTGGCAGGTTCACGCTCTGCAAGAAACTGGGACAAGGAGTATTCGGCACCGTTTATCTTGCCTACGATCCCGCGCTCGACCGCGAAGTAGCGCTGAAACTTCCGAGGTTTCCACCTGGAGATGCGTCGCGGACAGGGCGGTTTCTGGAAGAGGCAAAGATCGCCGCGCGGCTGCATCACCCTAACATCGTGGCTGCATGGGAACGTGGCAGAGTAGGCGAACAGCTGTACATCTCGTCCGAGTACGTGCAGGGTGAAACGCTGGAGCACGAGATAAAAGAAGCGGCGGTTGAGTTAAGAACCGCCGTCACGTGGACTCGCGATCTGGCGGAGGCGCTGCAATACGCTCATGAAGAACGCGTGATCCACCGGGATATTAAACCGGCCAACATTATGGTCGGTGAACACGGGCGCCCGATGCTGATGGACTTCGGCTTGGCGAAACGCACCGATAGCACTGCGACGGCCACTATGGACGGCTCGGTGCTGGGGTCGATTGCTTACATGTCTCCCGAGCAGTCACGCGGCGTATTCGCTGAGATTGGACCGGCAAGCGACCAGTACTCTTTGGGCGCCGTGTTCTACGAACTGTTAACCGGCTCGCCCCGGTTTTCTGGCGAGGGTCTGAGTATTCTTAATGCTCTTCGCGACGGGCCGCCGCCTCCCGCCTTCAACGTAACCCCCCCAGCGCTGCCGGCGGATGTGGTGACCATTTGCAGAAAAATGCTGGCGCCGGATGTTGAAGGCCGCTACGGCGATTGTGGAGACGCTGCCAGGGATCTGACGAACTGGCTGGAGGGTCGGCCCATTACCGCCCGGCGGGCAACTCCCTTAGAGCGGCTTACCAAATGGTGTCGTCGCAACCCGCTGGTGGCGTCGCTGCTATCCACTATCGCAGCCGTTCTGGTTATCAGTCTTATTGCCATATCCGCCGCCTTCATCGACGCCGCGTATGCGCGTGACCGGGCACAGTTGCATCTCGGAGTGGCCCAGGAAAATGAGCGGGTTGCAGCCACGCAGCGTGATAAAGCACGGGCCGCCGCGATTGCACAGCGCCAAGAAGTCTCGCGGTCGAATGTGCTGCTTGCCGCGGAAGAGATCAGGTCCGGGCGATTTCAGGAAGCGCTGAGTTTGCTGAACGGGGTGGACAAGGCGGACCGCGGTTGGGTCTGGAAGGTGCAGCGTGCGCGCATTCCACGCGAGATCAGCCGCTTTCAGCTTCCCGGCAACGCCTTGCCATTCTCCCTTCGTGCGTTCTTTGACGAATCTGGTAAACGGCTGGCGATCTGTTTTCATCTTCGCCATGGACCGGGTGTCCGGGACTTCCGCATGGTTACCTGGTTGATCAACACCCGCACAGGAGAATGCGTGGACCGGGTGATGCCAGACTACCAGGTTGTCGCGCCCATGAATGGAGCGTTCACAGACGGCGGCCGCTACCTTGTGGCTTTTGTCGAAAAGGAAAAATCACGACGCGGTTTTTCGAAAATCATCGCCTATGACTCGCAGGCTAAGAAAGTCGTCGCGCAGCTTGACGGCGTCGACAATTACGCGCCGAGTCCCTATCGCCCGCACGAAGTACTTATCCAGAAAAGCAGAGATGCAGACGGAAAGTACGAGCACCTTGTCTGGAATTTTCTGACCGGGAAAACAACGAGTCTGGACCACGGCAAAAGGTTTTTCTCGCCAAACTTCAGCACGGATATTAACTCTCAGGAGATTGCCACCCGCAACAATAACTGGGTGACGGTTGCGGGGGCAACGGGTAGTGATGGTGAATCACGTGCAAAACTGATGCAGCGACTGGGGGCCGTGCACTGGAATATATCAGCCGACCGGAAATACATCGTCGGGCAACTACAAAACGTCTGGCCCTGGAACCGTCGCGGCATTACCGTTTCCGCGGGTCAGGCAGCCGTAGTGGAGTTTCCCCTTAGAATGAAATCGGTGCTTGAAACAGACAAGGCCGTAGCTCAGGATCTTTTCGATTACCAGCGTGGACACTCGCAACTGGTGTCGGTTGCAGACTCGCCCCTGGGTTTTTCGATTTCGGACGATTCCAGCTACGTCACTTTGAATATGAATGCCTACGGGTTCGAGTCGCGGATGCGTAGCTTGTGCTGGTGGAGTCTTGAGTCCGGCGAATATCTGGGCAAAGCGGCTGGATTTGCCGTCACCGGTGACGGCGCCTTATACGCATCTGAGCACGACGGGGCGATTGTCATCAGGCAGGCGCCACTTCACGTCCGCAGGTTCCGCAGCCGCGCCATCGAAAACGAACTCGCCCGCTGTCAGCCCGTTAGCCCTACGCCACACAAGCGGTTCTATCCCATGGTTGCTTATGTGCAGGATCAGCCCTGGTTGATCCTCTCACGCCAGCATATCGCCGACAAAATCGACCGGGATGCACACATCGTGCAACTGGACCGCGGCGATAACAGGACGGCCGCATTTGTGGCCGTGGACCATCAGAATCAACGACTCGCGTGTATCGGTGATGGCAACTGCCTGAAAGTTATCTCACTTCAAAAAGAACCCACAATCACACGGCTGGAATTTACGAACCGGCTTGCCGCCTCCTTCTTCTGTTTTCATCCGAATGGCCGCCAGCTTGTTACGGGTGATGTGAAGGGTTTAGCCTTCTGGTCACTTGAAACAGGCAACATCTTAAAGCGTCTGGACCAGTATCCCTGTCCGCGATTCTCCCACGGGCAGCTTAAGTTCAGCAGCGAGGGCAACTACCTGTGCATTAACAGTGGCGTACCGCGGTCTCTTGTGTTGGACACCGCCACCTGGCAACCCGTTAGAAAAGGACCGTTGAACCGGTTTTGCGAATTTAGTCTGTCACACGACGAGAAGTTGTTATCGGTTAGCACCGGCTACGGTCAAGTATCGGTCGAGTCGCTTGCCACAGGAAAGATTGTGCAGCAGTTCGCAACAGACGCAAAGGCGCTGAAAGTCGTTTTTCATCCCAACCAGCCGATATTAATCATGGGCCGCGACGATGGCCGACTGGTCATGTACGACACGCGGACATGGAACACCGTCTTAGACGAGCAGCTTCCAGAAGGGCGGGTTGTCCAGATGAAATTTAACCAGGCGGGCACCTCTCTGGCCGTGTGCATACGAAACGGCACACACCGGTGGTTTGAATTCACAGCGGACAATCCGTCCTCAGCCCGATAGTTTCTCAAGCCAGAATTCAACGCCTTTAAGTATCGTATCGACCGAAATCGCGCCAATGATGCGCCGTCTTACGGAGTCGTGTAGCCACTTCAATGCCAGAACGCACTGTGTTGCCTTGACCATCGCCCACATCGCTTGACGGTTGCCAAATCTCTTTGCAGACGATAGCCTAATTGTTATCGTTTGCCTAAGCAATCATTGCAATCGCAAGCAGTTTTAGCTCGCATCCCGGTTGTTTGAGAAATCTTCCCTCAACGAGATGCTGGCCACCAACCCGAGGAATATGAAAATGACACACGCTAAAAGCGGCGACACTGTTAAAGTTGCTTACACCGGAAAGTTCGACGACGGGACCGTCTTCGACAGCACGCAAAATCGCGATCCTCTTGAGTTCACATTGGGTGAGGGTCAGCTGATCAAGGGATTTGATGAAGCCGTGACTGGCATGAGCCCAGGCGATTCGAAAACCGTCGAACTGCCGCCAGAACAGGCCTACGGTCCGCGGCGTGAAGATATGGTGATTGAATTCGACCGTTCGCAGCTGCCCGGAGACACCGCTCCCCAGGTCGGCCAGCAACTGCAGCTTGCTCAGCAAGAAGGCCAGCCCATCCCGGCAATGATTACCGAAGTCACGGAATCAAATATTACCGTGGATGCCAATCACCCGCTTGCCGGACGGCAGCTAACGTTCGAAATTGAATTGCTGGAGCTGGCGTGACTCGCGGCCAGCTTTGCCTAAGGGTTGACGGCGGACCGATCTACTAGCAGGCCCGCCGCTCGCAACCTGTAAGAGCAACGGTTACGATACAGCCATTGAGCTAGGCGCCTTAAGACAACCGGGCAGCACGGGAGCGATTCATTTGGACCACGAAGGCTCGATCGGGTTCCAGATCTTGATAGCGATACGCCGGATCATCCGCCGCACGTCAGAACACTCGCGCTCGGTGGGGAAGCAGAGCGGGGTTAGCGTCCCGCAAATGCTTTGCTTAAAAGCAATTGCAGAAGCCGGCGAAGACACTGAGATTACTGTCGCCAAAGTAGCGGAAGCCGTTCAGCTATCGGCTCCGACGGTCTCCCGTATTCTCGATAAGTTGACGGTGGCCGGATATGTTGTCCGCGCACGCAACAGCACCGACCGACGGCGAGTCTGCTTATCGTTGACGGAGGAAGGTAGGAGCCGGGTCGATAATCTTCCGTCACCGTTGCATGAAGAATTCTTGAGTCGGCTTACGAC
Organism: Pirellulaceae bacterium; assembly: GCA_965233625.1. Classification (GTDB taxonomy): domain Bacteria; phylum Planctomycetota; class Planctomycetia; order Pirellulales; family Pirellulaceae. Next base: position 1,643,317 of record OZ247499.1, on the reverse strand, counting down.
GCTCGATCCGATCGAGCTGCTTGGTTTGCTGAAAGCGCTCGAGAGAATTGTCGAACTCATGGACGCCGGGGGAATCGAAGCCGCCCCGGTGCTAACGCCCGACCTCGACGTGGAACTCGGTCCTGAAGTGCATCAGGAGCCGTAAGCCGGGGCAGCCGGCGGCCTTCACATGCGCGACCCGCCGCCATGTTACCTCTTGGGATCGTCGTTATCTCTTTCTCGCGCTGTTGCGGCAATATTCTGCACTGAACTCGCCAGCAGTTTCGCCCTGGTCGTTCACAACTTCTATTTTCTTCACCCCGTCAAATACCTCACCTACGTGCCTTATTGCCTCACGGCAGTTGTAAGCGTCTACCTCGTGTTCGGTAATCACAGAGCCCATGTCGTCAAGCTGTCGCAACTGGTAGGGGTTCATTCGATTCTCCAAGGGTAAGAGGGAGGATGTTGGCAAAACGGGTCTTCCAACTCGCACACTGCCGCAGAAGTTATGCTGCCATGGATGGTGAGCAGCAGGGTGTTGAAAACCCGAGGGCAGTTGCCATTGAAATAATTGCTGTTGCAACTATATGCTCCAGCTTAACAGCATCTCCCTTCAATGGCAAGTGCGATTCGCCGGTCTGCGACGGCTCTTAGTACGTCACGATGCAATTGACGAAGGCGCCGTGGTAGAACAGAGTGGCGTCGTTATCAAAGTTCGCCGCGGTGTTGTTGTTGAACGAGGTCACAGGAACCTGTTCACCCGAAAGCGCAACGCCGGTTAGCCATAGCAGCTGATAGCCTGCCTGGAACGAGACGAGCTGATTCACCTGATAGGCGAAGTTGATCGATGCTTCGCCCACAAACGCCAGATCGTTGTCGCCGCCTTCGCGTGTCAGGATTAGATTGCCACGTCGGTAGTAAGAGTGTGTATTTCCCACCGCTCCGTAGAGACCGCCTTTTAGCACGCCATTGATCGAAAGCTTGTCGCTGCTGTAAAGCAGACCGTCGCCGCCGATCTGCAGGCCATAAAGATGGTTCCGCGTATTATTTTTGAAGTAGGTGGTTCCATTCATACTGCGGGTTTTGATCTTCAGATCTTCGTGCAATTCAATCCAGCGGAAACCAACCAGACAGCTGAGCCAACTGTTGCTGGTATGCATCAGGTTCAGCTCCGTGCTCCATAGCGCGGTCTGGTAGTACCCGGAAATATCCGTGGCGACAGGCGCAACTTCGCCAATGGTGGGACTAGTGGCAATGTGTGACTCGATGCCGTTGGTGTAGTGACCATCGCCATGGTCATTCACGTTGAAGTGCCGGACGAAAATCTGAATTTCGTCGTCGCACCAGTACCCGATGGAAACGTCGAGCCCGGCTTCTGTATCAAACTTAAAATCCTTTGCGTTCATCTCTTCGGCGCCGGTCAGACTGCTGACGACCAGCGTTGAGTCTGGATTGGACTCACGTTTGAGCAGCACGACGCCAGTCTGGCCGAACCACTCTCCCTCTTCAGCAGAGGCCATGTCTGCGGTGGAAATTGAAATCGCGAACAACGCGGCGAAGAATGCCGCAGATTGAAGCTTGCGCATGAGAGAATCTTCCGTTCCAGTCCGTTGGGGGGTAAAGGCGTTCCGTCCTACGTTGCAGAATCGGCGCTCAAGGGCGTGGCGTTGAATGCCTGACCGGGGGCTGTCACATCCGTTGCGACCCCACGCCGGATAACCATCAAATCAGGCACTTCAGGCGCCATGCGAATGCGACAATGCGTCTGCGAGGGCGGCTCAGCTTCCGCGACGGATCTCGCGCGTTGGCGGTTATGCGGTTGGGCGGGGAAGTACAACATAGCGCAGCAGGCGCCGGGGAATTAGCAGTTGCCAGATGCCGGGAAACCTTACAAGGGTGGTAGAATACACGTAGGGTCAAAAAGCTTAGAAACGCCTGCAGTGTGGAATCGTTGATCGTTTATAATAACAGCGTGCAAGGCGATTCACGGGAAGGAACATATAGCCATGGCAACCGGCACATCCAATCTGAACAGCCCACCTCCGGCGCCGGCCGCTGAGCCGCAATTTGACGCCGTTGTCGAGCGACAGTTGCGCGAAGCCCGCCTGCAGGTGAAGCTGACCGATATCGCTGCCACAATGATGATCTGGCTGGCCGGCGTTATCGTGTTTCTGCTCTTTGCGGCCATCATCGACAGCTACATTTTTGATCTGGGCGTGGCGGGAAGAATTGTCGCGCTGACCGTGCTCGTTGGCGCCAGCCTGTGGTATTTCATCGCAACATTGCTGCCGATGGTGACGGGCCGGATCAACCCGGTTTATGTCGCCAGTATTATCGAGGAATCGCAGCCGTCGCTGAAGAACAGCCTGATGAATTTCCTGCTGCTACGCGGCGATCCGCGCGGAGTGCACAACGCCATTTTCAGCGCGCTGCGTCAACAGGCGGCAGCGGGTGTCTCGCAGGTAAACGTCAGCGCTGCCGTCGACAGGTCGAAGATCATCACGACCGGCTATGTACTGGCAGCCGCTGTTGCGATTTTCGCTATCTATACGGTCTTGCAGCCGAATCCACTCGCGCCGCTGGAAACCATGCGACGGATCTTTGCGCCGCTTTCGGCAATTGAGCGTCCAACACGCGTGCAGATTACGAACATTCAGCCTGGCGACGTCAGCGTGTTCCGTGGCGAACACCAGCTGGTCTCCGCCGTTGTGCATCACCTGGCGGAAGATCAACCCGTAACCCTTGTCTACTCGACCGTTGATGGCGTAACGGTAGACCGCGCCGTGGAGATGCAACTGGATGAGAAGAGCGGCGAACATCGCGTGCTGCTGGACAACGCAGGCGAAGGGCTTCAACAGACGCTTGTTTACCGTATCGAAGCGGGTGACGCTGTTTCGCCATCGCATCAGTTGACGGTCATCGACCGCCCTGCCATCTGGGTTCAATCGCTTGAATACGACTATCCGCCACAGACCGGCATGAAGCCACGCACCGAGGCGCCACCAGCCAACGGCGGTGATATCGCCGGGATCGAAGGCACGCATGTCACCATCCGGGCGACCGCCAACATGGAGATCGCATCCGCATATCTGGAGTTCGATCCCGCCACGGGCAGCACACCCCGCAAGCTGCCGATGCAGCACGAAGGTAAAACAGCTTCCGTAAAACTGCCGTTGCAGATGAATTCCAAACGCGACGGGCCGCTTTACAGCAGCTACACCGTCAGGTTCACGCCCGTTGGCGGCAAGCGGAGCAAGATCGCGGCTGAGCCACACCAGATCGAAGTCACGCCCGATGTCGCCCCCGAAGTGGAGATCCTGCACCCCGTTGCCAATCCTCACAAGCTGCAGGCTAACGGGTCTGTCGAAATCGAAATCCGCGCGGTCGATGTTGACTTTGGCCTGCGGAAGATCAGCCTGCAGGCGGAACTGATCCGCCGCGACGGGAAAGACACCACTCCAGAAACCGACACGCGTGCCCGCAAGGGCGGCTTGCTGAACAAGGTGCTGTTTGAACATCCCTCCGGCGTCAATGGAAAACAGATTGCCACGCACCGCTTTGAAGCTGCAACCCTCAGGCTGCAACCGGGCGACCTTGTGCGTTACCGGGCTGTTGCGTTTGACAATCGTACGGACCCGGTCGACCGCCGGGCGGCTCCGAATGAAGCATCGACGAGTGATTTCCTGATCCAGATCACCGCTGCAACTGCAAGTGATGATGCCGCCAGTGACGGCAGTTCGTCCAAGACAGACACACCTGCCGACCCGTCGGACGGATCACCTTCGGGCGACACTAGCGAGACCGGCAGCGAAGCGGATAGCAAAGATCCGGGCGATGAATCGAAAGATCCCGGCAGTTCAGAGAACCCGGAAGATGGTGATTCCGCAGACAGCGAAGGCGGGACATCAGACAGTGAATCATCCGACGGTGATGCAGGTGGAAGCGAATCCGCAGACAGCGAATCTGCCGGGGGCGAATCTTCAAAAGGCGAGTCAAGCGACGGCGCGACCGGCTCGGAGAGTAGCGACGGTTCAGACGGCCAAAGCGGCGACAAGAGCCAGGATAGCCAACCGGCCGCCGGTGGTGCGGGCAGCGAGAGCGAGGAGCCCGGCGATTCGGCCTCGCAAGCCGCTGACCAGGATGGCGGTAGCGGTTCGACCTCTAAGGGTAGCAACGCAGGCGATTCAAAGTCACCACAAGGAGACGATGCAGCGCCAGGCGGCGAAGGCCAATCGACGGGGAATCCCGCAGATGGCTCAACTGGCGGCAGCCCCGAAAGCGGTTCGGCAAAAGGTGATCCGCAGGGCGATGGCGAGGCTGATTCTCCGCAGGACCCGCTGCACGATGGAGAAGTTTTTGAACGTGCCCTGGAGCACATGAAGCAGCAGCAAAAGAAAAATGGTGGATCGGGCACGCAGCCGGAGGGAGATGGTTCTACGCCGCCACCAGGTAGCCAATCTGATCAACAAGAGGATGGCGGTGCATCCGGCGACACTGCGTCTCAGGATTCGACGGGCAAGAGTCCTCAACCAGGCCAAGGTGAAAAATCCGATCAGGGCGCTCAGCAGCAACCGCCGGCCGATGGCGCGCAGAACGACGCCGCAACAGGCGACAGTGAAAGCGGCGCTGATCCGGGAACTGGCGAGAAGCAAGATCCGCAAGGCAAACCAGGCCAGAAGCCGCAAGATGGCGGCGCAGATTCGCAAGGCTCTGGTGACAAGAAGGGCGGCATGGATCCGCAGGATGGAGCAGGTTCGCCACAAGGCGAAGGAGAGAAGCCCGGCAAGAAAGACGGCTCTAACGATAGCGGCTCTAAACCCGGCAGTGACGGCCAGTCGGCCAGTCAATCGCAGAAAGCTTCGTCCACCAAAGGCGACGATGGCGGCGACCGTAGTGGCGCCGGCCAGAAAGGCGGCGGACAAGGCTCCGACAATCCAGGCCAAGGGAAGGCTGGCGGTTCGACGCCGTCCGATACAGGCGCTGGCGCCGCAAATGAAACCGGCGACGGTGAAACTGGCGATCAGGCCGGTGGTGATAAACCTGGGCAAGCCAGCGACGGAGACGGGGCAGGAACTGACACTGGCGGAAAACAGCCTGGCGGGGATCAACCAGGACAAAACCCGGGTGACACGCCAGGGCAAGGCAAAACCCCAACAGACACCCGTCAGGAATCTCAGGATGAAACGCAGCAGCCTGTCGATGAACAGAAGCCTGCCAAGCCAGACCAAAGCACCGACAGCCCGGAGAACACCCCGAGCGGTAAATCAGGCGAAAGCACGCCACCAGGTAACCCCGGCTCGAAACCAAGCGAGACCGGCGGCGCCGGCAGCCCCTTCGGTGGAAGCGGCGGAATGGCGGACACGCCGATTGGTGAAAACGTCGAAAACTCCAACATGCCGCCGGGAGACAAGGCGAATCTGGAATACGCCCGAAAAGCGACAGACCTGGCGCTGGAGCACCTTCGCAAAAACAGCCGCAAGCCGGACAAAGAACTGCTCGACAAGCTGAACATGTCGCCGGAGGAACTGCAGGCGTTTGTTGACCGCTGGCAGAAGATGAAGTCGTCGGCTGCGGAAGATGGCAAAGCGGGTAGCGCGGAACTGGATGACTCGTTACGCAGCCTCGGCCTTACGCCATCCACTGGTAAAGCACGGTCAGCTGGCGCCCGGGACGACGCCATCAAGGGCGTGCGGGATGCCGGTTCGCGCACCGCTCCTCCGCCCGGATTCCTCAAGAAGTTCAAAGCCTTTCAGAAGGGCGTGGCGCGGGGCGAGTAATGCTGCTCAACCTGGCGCCGTCCAGGTGTTCCTGTTACGCAATCAAGATTCGCATCTTTGTAAAGAGCCAACATGCAGTATCTGAATAAGGTGGTGTTTGCCGCCCTGCTATTCGCTGTCGTTCCCGCAATGGCGGCGGACAAGCGGCCTAACGTGCTGTTCATCTTCTCGGATGATCACGCGATCAACGCCATTTCGGCGTATGGCAGCCGGCTGAAGGATGCGGCGCCCACGCCGAACATCGACCGCATCGCTCGCGAAGGCAGCGTGTTTGTGAATTCTTTCTGCGCGAACTCCATCTGTGGACCTTCGCGCGCGACGATTCTGACGGGCAAACACAGCCACAAAAACGGCTTCATGCGCAACACCGGCAGAGGCTTCGATCAGAGCCAATGGACCTTCATCAAAGACATCCAGAAGGGCGGTTACAACACCGCGATCATCGGCAAGTGGCATCTGAAGACACGACCAGTCGGCTTTGATCACTGGGAAATCCTGCCGGGCCAAGGCAATTACTACAATCCGGCGTTCATTCAAATGGATGGCAAGACGCAGCGGTTTGAAGGCTATGTGACAGACCTGACCACTTCCAAAGCGCTGGCCTGGCTGGACAATCGCGATAAGTCCAAACCCTTCTTCCTGATGTGTCAGCACAAGGCGCCGCATCGGACGTTTGCTCCGGCGTTGCGGCATCTTGGTGCATTTGACGATGTTGAAATTCCTGAGCCGCCGACGCTGTTCGACGACTACGCCAACCGCAGTCAGACACTCGCCCGTAACGAGATGGAAATCGACCGCCACTTTGACTGGGCCTACGATGCCAAGGTCCGCAAGGATGAGCGTGGCGATGTCGTCCTGCCAAAGCCAGACCGCTACGGCACGCCGGAATATAACCGCATGACACCGCAGCAGAAGAAAGAATGGAACGCCTACTTTGGTCCGCGCAACCAGAAGTTCCTCGCAGATTTTGCTGCCGGCAAGCTTTCTAAGAAGGACGTTGTCCGCTGGAAGTACCGGCGTTACATGCGCAATTACCTGGGCGCCGTGCGGGCTGTTGATGAGAGCGTGGGCCGGATGCTGAAGTACCTTGACGATAATGATCTGGCGGAAAACACCGTGGTGATCTATTCATCGGATCAGGGTTTTTACCTGGGCGAGCATGGCTGGTACGACAAGCGCTGGATGTTTGAAGAGTCTTTTCAGATGCCGTTCATCATCCGCTGGCCAGGTGTTGTGAAGCCGGGAACCAAGCCAACCCACCTGATTCAGAACATCGATTACGCACCGACTTTTCTCTCCATCGCCGGCCTGGAGCCACCCGCAGAGGTTCAAGGCAAGTCGATCGTTCCACTCTTGAAGGGGGACGACGTCAAATGGCGTGACTCCCTGTACTATGCCTACTACGAGTTTGGCGAACACGCCGTTCCGCGGCACTTTGGCGTGCGGACGCAGACGCAGAAACTGATTTATTTCCCAGGCAGCAACGAATGGAACATGTTTGACCTGACCAGCGATCCGCAGGAACTCAAAAACATCTACACCGATCCAGCACACGCAGACGACAGGCAGAAACTCACGGCGGAGTTCCATCGCCTGCGCAAGCAGTACGATGCGCCGCCTTTCAAAACAAGTGGCGAATAGCTGCTGCTTGAGAAGCGGGCGGCGGCAAGGCATGATGGGGATTTTTAGGGTGAACGTCTTTAAGGAGATTGGTTAGCAACGTCTGATACATGAATTCTCCCGCCCCAATCAACCGGCGCCTGAGCTGTCTGTTTGGATTTACCTTCACAGTTACCTCGTCGTTTATCCTCTGCCGCGCGATCGCGGACGCCGTTCTACTTTCGCGTCTGGGGCCGGAAGCACTCGCCTCCACTTTGATCCTCAGCTCGATCGTTGTCGGACTTGTTTCTTTCAGCTGGTCACGGCTGACAAGCGGCCTATCGTTGCGCTGGGTAGCCGCCATCACGCAGATCACGACGGCAGTCTTAACGCTGCTTGTACTGCTGCTGCTGGAATACTCTCCCTATTCCACCTTCGCAATCGTCTGCCTGTACCTACTGGCAGAGGTGCGTGGCGGCTTGGGGGCGATACTCATTGCGGTGTCGCTCAACGAGGGCACCAGAAGAAACGCCGACAAGCGTCACTTCGCGCTGGTCAACGCCGGGGCGCCTATCGCCGGGCTTGCCATCGGCTTATTCCTCGGTTTTGAAGCCACGCAGATCCGCTCAGACATCTTTATCTTCATCTGCGTCCTGTTTGATATGGCCGCGTGGGCGTTTCTTCACTTCACCAGCGATGGTGCCACCATTGCCACGAAGGAAACAAAGCCAGGGCACGAAGACGGCAAACGCCCTTTGCGAAAATACGAAGTAGGCTTCGGCCGCGCGTTGCTCTTACTGGTGGCTTGCAAGGTCGGCATCCTCGCGTTTGTCTCTTACGAATGGCGGATCGTTGCTGAAGATTTCTTTGCAGGTAACGAACAGCAGCTTACGGCCTATTTCGGCCTGTTTTACGCGATGTCCGATGCGCTGATTATCGTCGTGCATCTCATCCTTTCGCAACGCGAACTACGCAAGCGAAGGATTGTGGCGACGCTGTTCGGACTGCCCCTTTACCTGGGAGTCATCGGCGCGTTGTCGCTGGTGGCGCCCGGTCCCACGATGTTGTTTATCCTGGTCACACTTGCACGCGGCGCCACGGTCATCCGGCGTGGGCTGCACGACGTGGTCATTCAAGTGCTATTTGGCTGGCTGCCTGAAGACTCGCGACGGGCTTCGATCACGCGTGTGGTGGGCATCGCGAAACCCGCGGTGGAAGCCGGCGTGGCGCTGATCATCCTGGTGCTCTCCTGGATGGCGCCTGTCAATGCACTGGCGTGGATGTGGTTCCCGCTGGTTTTCCTCTGGGGCGCCGCAATCTTCCGTCTGCTGCACCACTGGAAAAAGCTGGCGAAGAAAACATCGGCAGCAGCCACCAATAACGGCGACCGCGCGGTAATCAGCAGTGGCAACGCTTCCTAAGCGGTCTGCAACGCAAGAGCAGACTTCACGCCGGTGTAGGCGCGCTGCGACTTCAGGCAGCAGTGGCGGAAGGCTTCAGGCCGCACAACAGCTTCCAGGCGGAAGGTTTCGTTGCCTTCGTGCTTGAAGATCAGATCGCCCGCTTTGTACCAGTCGTAGCCGGGCTTCGTCTCGATTTCAATTTCGTCAAAACGATCAAGCGAAACGCTCTTCTCTACCGTGCCGGTCAGACCACGTTCCACAGAAACGCGGCGATTGGTCAGGCGGTAGCGGATGCCAAAAAACGGCGCAACGCGAAGAAAGTACAACGCCAGCGCGATTGGAATTGATTTCAACGCAATTAGATTTCCGACCGTTAAAACCGAGAATCCGATGTCGATCCCGTAGAGGGTGCCGAGCAAACGACCAATGCCATACATGCAGATAGATGGCCACACGAGCATGGTGGTGGTTTCATCAAGATTTGAAGGGGCGACCCCCGCAATCGGCTGGTTCATAGTGTTCGCTTCAACTGGTTAACGCTGCGGAAATACGCAGATCTGGCCCAATGAACTGTTGCTAGAATATCAGACCGCTGGCGGTTAAAAAAGGGGCGTACGAAGGTTCTGAGCCCCAGGAATGTGGCTTTTTGGCGTTGAGTGACGACGTGGTTAGTCGTTCCGCCACACAGACATACGCTGCCTGAAATACTCGTTGAAGGAGTAAGTGGATTTTGCCGCCAGGGGGGCGTTTACCTTAGGCAGATGCTTGCTGAGTTCGCGCTTCTGCGGCCCGTATTCTTCTTCCGCGGCAAGATTGTGGCGTTCCAGCGGATCGGTGCGGTGGTCGTACAGTTCCTCGGCGCCATTCTCGTACCGCACATAGCGGAATTGCGTGGTGCGGATGGAGTGATTGTTGCGTCCATAGGTTGTGATCGCCGCGTGCGGCCACGGCGTCTGCGTGTCTTTCAACAGCGGCGTCAGGCTGCGGCCTTCGTTCTGCGGATTAGCGGGTAAGCCTGCCAGGGAAAGCAGCGTCGGGTAGATGTCCAGCAGTTCAACGGCGGCGCCACATCGCTGTTTCGCCGGCATGCCCGGTGCGGCGAAGATCAGGTTCACGTGCGTGGCTTCCTCCCAGATAGCCTGTTTGGCAAAGCGATTCTTTTCGCCCAGGTGGTAGCCATGATCCGTCCACAGCACCACCACGGTATTGCGGGCGTATTCGCTCTTGTCCAGTGCATCCAGTACGCGGCCCACCTGATGATCAACAAAGGTCGTGCATGCCAGATACGCTTGAACAATCCGCTTCCACTGCTTCTGTTCGATCGCCCATTTTGTGGTGGGCATCATCGGGGCGTTGTTCAGCCGGCGGCTGATTTCCGGCACATCCTGTAGGTCGTCCGCGGCGAACGGCGGCGTCTGGATCTTTTCCAGCGGATGCATGTCAAACCACTTCTGCGGCGCATACCACGGCACATGCGGCCGGCAGAAACCCACAGCCATAAAGAACGGCTTGTCATGCTTTTCAGACAGCCGTTTTTCCGCCCAGCTGGCCGTCTTATAGTCGGGCATCAGTTCGTCAGCTGCGGGGTAAGCGGCCCAGTCTGTCTGCGTCGAACCACGACGGTCTTTGAACCAGGCAGGATCGTAGTTAAATCGCTTCTTGGGTTTCGGTCCCATGCTCATCGGCGTGCCATGTTCCTGAAACACTTTCGCCCGGTCGCCATTGTGGAAGAGCTTGCCGGCCGCCAGTGATTTGTAGCCATGCTGTTCAAAGTAGTCCGGCAGGAAGGTGCACGTCCGGGTGGCCTGGTTGGCATCGCGGATGTGAGGATCGTTGATTTGCAAATAGATGCCCGTCGTTGAGGGCCGCAGACCCGTGAACAGGCTTGCACGGGACGGGCCGCAGATAGGCGCCTGGCAGTGTGCGTTGGTGAATAGTACACCGCGGCCTGCGAGCTTATCGATGTTGGGCGTGATGGCGTTGGGATGCCCGTTCATGCAGCCGATCCAGTCGTTCAGATCGTCGATCGCAATCATGAGAACGTTGGGCTTCTCCGCCGCCAAAACGGGCTGCGTTGTCATCGTGGAATGAAGAGCAAAGACGATTCCGCACGTGAGAAGCATGATTGTGGCAGACTTAGTTTTCATCCGTTTGATTCTCTTGGTTCATCGTGGAGAACGCGGGCAGTCACCTGGACAAAGCCGCCTTCGTGGGTGTTGTGCGCAGTAAATTGCAGCCTCGTCTCTCCCAGCAATTCATCAAAAAGCCGGATGCCGCTTCCCAGCAGCAGCGGGAGGAATGTCAGCGTTAGTTCATCGACCAGACCCGCATTTAACGCTTGTCGCACAAGGCTTCCGCCGTCCAGGTAAATATCTTTATCACCCGCTGCTTCTCTGGCTGCGGCAATGAGTTCGTCGATCGGACCAGACACGCTGCGGACCGTTTCCGCTATCGGCTGCAGCGGACGATGCGTTGCGATCAGCGTGGGAGTATCGCCATAGTGCCAGTGCCCATGGCTTTCAACGATGCCATATGTGGCGCGTCCCATCAGAATCGCACCCGTCTGGCTCATGAACCGATCGAACGATATTGTGCCCGTGTCGACAGGTAGATCGCCTGCTACGCGGTAATCACGGTCCAGCCATGTGATATCGTTGTCCGGCCCTGCGATGAATCCATCGAAAGAACAACCCATGTAAACGCGCACTTTGGGTGTGTATGTCATCGGCGGCGGGAGGAAAGACTGGTCAACGGGATCAACTTCGAGACGATTTTACACGCCGATTATCCGCAAAGCCAACGCATCCATCCTTCAATGCCAAAGCGTCTATCTGCGTCGATGCGGCTGAACACCAGATAGCAAACGCCCAGAAAGAGCACACCCAAAGGAAACGCCACCGCGAGATGCATCGCATTGCGCCAGTAGATGGTAGGCTCGCCTGTCATCACGTAACCGTAGATCCACAGCGGATAGAGATGCACAACATGGTGCAGGATGTAGACCGTGAATGCGTACCGGCTGAAGGTTTTGAAGATCGTCATCCAGCCAGCCTTCCGCAGTGCTTCGTTCTGGTCGACCGTCCGGTGCAGCACCGCCAGCAGCAACATCCCGCCGCCGAGCGTCGCCGCAATGTACTCAAGCGAAGGCGGCATCATGGACCAGCCCGCAAACACGTGCTTCACCAGGGCCGCCGGCGCCGTGTAGTGACAGATTCTGGCAGCGACCACCACGCCGCCAAGAAGTAGCCCGCAGGCAACCACCTTGTTGATGCCCGTCTGCGACTGATCTGCGGGAAACAGATACGCGCCCACAACAAAGCCTGTCAGCGAGTAAGCAATCCAGGGAAACACCGGGAAATAGCCTGTTGCGAGAAAGCCCGCCAGCAGTTCTGTCAGCGTGAGATCGCCCTCGAAGTATCCGTTCACCCAGTACGCATCCCAGTCTGCCGAAGCACGTAGCGCGGGGCTGATTGCAACCGCAACAACGGCCAAGGTCACCAGAATCAAAGGCGGCTGCTTTCGCACTAGATTCAACACCAGGATCGCAGTGCCGATAAACGTCAGCACATCCCAGATAAACGTGTCTTCAGGCATCCAGACAAACACGTTGAAGGCAAAGCCTACGCCCATGACAAACAACCCGCGGCGGATTGAAATCTTACTGATCTCTTCGTCGCTCGTATCACACTTCTGGCGGCCCTGCACCCAGAGGAAATAGCTCACCCCGGACAGAAACGTGAAGAGTGGTGCGCCTAGGCCGGCGTAGCCTGGCACATAGCCGGAAAGATTCTCAGGAAAGTGCACCATGACCATCACCACGATGGCCACCGTGCGGAGGATATCAACCGACGGGTAACGCATGGTTACGCTCCCGCGGATGTCACGAAGTCGAAGATCGTCAGCAGGATCTCGGCGGCGAGGATAATGATGATGATCACCTCAAGCGTGTGCCCCGTCTTCGCATGTTGATGATCGCTGACACGTTGACCGCACATCTCGTACACTTCTTCGAAAGTTTCCAACTGGTCGCTGAGAAACTCTTCACGGTCTTCAACACGGGCGCGTTCGCGCAGACGTTCGCCGATCTGGCTGGCAAGTGTTGGCGGATAGGTATGCGGCAGAAGCAAAAAGGGTGTAATGCGCGACAAACGCATCCGCAGCAGATACACGTGTTGAAACGCTTCAGCCAGACGTTCTTTATGACTCGACGCGTCTAGTTTCTGGTCGAAAGCGAACGGCAGATCCGCTTCCAGCTTCGGCCAGAGGGCGCCGAGTTCCTGTTCGATGCTGTCGAGCTGGTTGATGTAATAGGTGGCTTCGATGATTGATTTCTTTACCGTGGCGAGCCGGTCTTCCCCCGCTACGATCGCGATGCGGCCGGCATTCCAGATCACCTGAACGTGCTGAAGGCTCATCACCATCGCTTCAGTTGACTGTTCTTCGTTACACCACGTCCGCAACGCCGTCAGTGCGCCGTCGTCTAGCAAGGTGGTGGTTGGAACGACAAGCAGCGTCAAACCCTCTGGTCCGTCTGGTTTGTCGTTGGCGTCTACCAGCACAGCCTGCCGGTGAATCGCGGCGGGGAATTCAACCTGCACACTTGAGTTCTGCGGTCCTTTGGCGACAAAGGCGATGTGTTCGATCACGGAACCGGCGGGCAATAGATCAGCGAGATGCTGAGGCAATGACATGAGAGTCCAATCGAGGTTGCAGGGTTAAACTTCGCGGTGCGCTTCGGGCGAAAGCTGGGCGGCAATCCAGGAAGCGACATAATGCGCCGAGTCCAGCACGCCGTTGAGCGTTGTGTCGTAGAGATAGTCGCCCACGAAAAACAGTTCCGGGTGGTCCGCTGGTTCGGGCACATGACGTTTGTCGTGACTGTGCATCACATCGCCGCCGGGCTGTGCATTGACGGATGCCTGCCAGCGGTGCACCTTCCCCTCCAGGAAGCACTGCCGGCCATCTGGCAGGAAGCTGGGCAGCGAGTCCAATGCCGCATCGATCAATTTCTGATCGTCCCACTCGCACATCTCCAGTGCGGGGTCGCCTCCCAGGAGCCAGCCCAGAATGCCGTGCGGAACGTCTGGCTGGCGGGAAGATTCGTCGTACAGGCAACAGCCGCCAAAATGATCCAGCATCCAGAACGAGTCCGTCAGCTTTTGCTGCCAGAAACGGTGGGTGAACAGAAGGGTGATCCGCAGATAATGCGCCGGATGATTGTAATGCCCCTGGTGACGCTGCACCGCATCGGCAAGCCCGGCGCCTTCAAACGCGAGGCTGGGCACATGATTCGGCGGCAGTGCGACGATGACGAAATCAAATTCGTCCTGCCGTTGCACGCCGTCTATCTGGGAGTCGATTTGGTATCTTTCGCCGTGCTTACCGATGCGCTGGACCGTATGTTCCAGCAGAATTTCCGCGTTGATCCGGGCGGCCAGTTGCTGCGGCAGTTGCTCGTTACCGCCGACGATGCCATATAGCCGCATATAGGCTTCGTCGTTCATCAGGTAATTCTGTAAGCCGTACGCGACATTGGTATGACGCGGTTCTGTGGCAAGGTCGGAATGCATGACGGTGCGCATAAACCGGCGTGCGGCGGGGTCCGCCATTGCCTCGATCAACGGGTCAAAGGAAGTATCATCCGGCGTCAGGTTATAGCGGTAGCCCTCGGGATGATCCGAGTGATAGAACTCCGCCGGTATCATCAGGTCGCGTGCACGGCGGTCGAAAGCTTCAATCTCCTGCCGGGCGGCGGCGCCCAGGAACTGCTCCACGTCTTCCAGATTCGAGATGATCTGGTCATCCATGATCACGGCCGATCCGCCCATCACGCTGATCGACAGCCCCAGCCCGGCGATGAGTTCTTTCAGCGGGTCGTAGTCAAAGTGGTCGTAGTCGTAAAACTCGGCGGCGCCCGCTTCGTAACGAACCGGCGCCGAGTCGAAGCTTGGTGTGATGATCTTGCCGCCCAATCGCGACGAGGCTTCAAACAGAGTGATCTCGACCGGCGCATCGGCCATCCGTTCCAGAAAGTACGCCGCCATCAGGCCGCCCGGCCCGCCGCCAACAATCCCCACCTTTTTCAAACGCATCGCAATCCAGCTTCCACTTTCACTAAGACTCGTCGGCCGCACCCGCACCCGTTGATTCCAGATAGGTATAGCCGTGCAGCCCCTGCTGGAAATTGCGCAGCAGGTCGTCACCTTCCTGCTCCGTCAGACGGCCCGCCTCCACACTACTTTCCACCGCAACCGTCATGCGGCCCAGCAGGTTCTGACTGTCAAACTGCACGTATTCCAGCACCTCGGCCACCGTTTCGCCCGGCACGATCTTCTGGATATTTACTTTGCCCTGTTCGTCCAAACGCACATGGACCGTGTTGGTGTCGCCGAATAAATTGTGCAAGTCACCGAGAATTTCCTGGTAGGCGCCGACAAGAAACGCCCCCAGCAGATAGGGCGCTCCGTCGGGCGTATGCAGCTTCAGCGTGCGGGCGGCATCGCGGCGGCCGATGAAGCGATCAATCTTGCCATCGGAATCGCAGGTGATATCGCCCAGAATCGCGTGTCGCTGCGGCCGTTCATTCAGGCGGTGAATCGGCGTTACCGGAAACAACTGGTGAATCGCCCAACTATCGGGCAACGACTGAAACACAGAGAAGTTGCAGTAGTACGTGTCGGCCAGCAACCGGCTGAGTCCCTGCAGCTCACGCGGCACTTCTTCGAGTTCTTCGCAAAGATTGCGGATCCGTTCACAGATTTTCCAGTAAATCCGTTCCGCGGCGGCGCGTTGATCGATGGGTAGGTGCCCCGTGCTAAACAGCATCAACGCGGTTTCCAGCAGTTGGGCCGCATCGTGAAAGGACTCGCGGAGATTCTGTGGATTCAAGCTCTCCCAGACTTCGTTTAATTCCATCAACGGGCCCGGCCCGTCCGGTGTTACGTCATCGGAATCAGCGTAGGTGTCTGGTCCTGAAGTACCTAAGACGTCGAAGACCAGGACGCTATGATAAGCCGCCAGCGCCCGGCCGCATTCTGACATCACGTGCGGATGGGCAACGCCGGCCTCGTCGCAGATGGATTGAATGTGGTAGATGACGTCGCGGGCGTATTCACCCAGGGTATAGTTGACGCTGGAATCATCACTGGTCTGCGAACCGTCGTAGTCCACACCCAGACCGCCGCCAACATCCAGCCGTTTCAATCCCGCGCCGCGCCGCACCAGGTCTACATAAATGCGCGACGCTTCGATCAACGCTTTCTTCACGTTACGGATGTTGGTGATCTGGCTGCCGAGATGAAAGTGGAGCAGCTGAAAACAGTCTTCCATGCCCGCTTCACGCAGTTGCTTCAGCAGCTTCATCAGTTCGTTGGTGGTCAGGCCGAATTTCGACTGATAGCCGCCCGACGCCTGCCACTTGCCGGCGCCGCGGGCCGCAAGCTTTACCCGCACGCCAAACCGTGGCCGCAGGTTGAGCGCTTTGGCCTGGTCGATGATGAGCTTTAACTCTGTGAATTTCTCGATCACGGGCGTGACATCCATGCCCATTTTCTGCGCAAGCAACGCCGTCTGGATGAATTGCGGGTCCTTGAAGCCGTTGCAGATCACGGGTGTGTTGCGGTCGACACTTGCCAGCACGGCGAGCAACTCAGGCTTGCTGCCCGCCTCCATCCCGGCCCGGTGCACGCGGCCATAACGCAGCATTTCTTCCACGACTTGGCGTTGCGGATTTACCTTCACGGGGTAGACGCACGTGTAGCCGCCGGTGTAACCGTACTCTTGCATCGCCTGCTGAAACGACTCATTAATTTCGCCAAGGCGGTGCTGCAAAATACCGCTGAAGCGGTACAGGATGGGCGTAGAAACGCCTTGGGAGCGAAGTTTTTCTGTTAACGCATAAAGATCAGCGCCCGTTGATGTTTTGTCGGGCTGGATTTGCACGTGGCCGTCTTCGCAGACGGAAAAATAGCCATTACCCCAGCGCTGAATTTCGTACAGACTGGCGCCATCGGCAGCGGTCCAGTGGCCACTCGTTGTTGTCACTATCGGTTCTCTAGTTGGTGTGCCAAGTAGCATAAGTAGTTAAACGCAGCCGCCCGGAATTGTCGCCCGGAATTACTGGTAAAATTCCAGACTTTAGTCTAGCCAGTCACGGAAACCACGTTTCGCGTCATGATCTCACGGATGGGGAGTGGAACGCAATCCGTTCTTTACTGCCTTCCCGCAAAAAACGTCCTGGCCGGATGTGGGCGGACCATCGCAAGGTGCTCAATGGCGTTCCCTGAAATCTTCATACGGGTATCCCCTGGCGGAACCTGCCGCCGACAGCGGCAGCAGCCATTACGGGGCGATGTCGCCGCATGGCTCTCGCATTGCGCGTGATAGAATAGAGTGAGTATCTCGAACCACGGGAAATACGCAGAAGCATCTTCACGACCATCCCGCAAAGGCAATGGCAATGAACACGAGGCATCACCTCACCTCCATGCGCGTCTTGGCTCTAGTGACGCTCGCAATCTCGGTCACCTTGTTCGCCCGCGAAGCGGAAACGAAGGAACCACCTGTTCGTATCTACCTATTGGTTGGGCAGTCCAATATGCAGGGCAAGGGAGCAGTTGAGGGCGATGGAGGCAACTCGTTGCGGTCGATGGTAAAGAACGACCCACAAAGGCAGTTTCAGTTTCTCGTCAACAAGGATGGTCAGTGGAGAGAACGATCCGATGTGTGGATTCACTACGATCTGCACCCCTTCAGAGAGCTCAGGTATGGCGCATTAAAGCCAGGATATGGAAGCTCTTCTGGTCAGATCGGTCCGGAACTTGGTTTTGGGCATGTGATGGGAGACGCCACCAGAGCCCACGTCCTCCTCATCAAGGCGGCCTGGGGAGGCAAGAGTCTGGGGCATAACTTTTTGCCGCCCAGCGTCGGCAATTTCCCTCCACCAGTCGAACCTGACGACCCCGGCTATTTCTATCAGAGGATTCTTCAGCTTGTAGATGAGGTGACGGAGAACATTGAGAAGTTTGTCCCGGATTACGAGGATCAGGGGTTTGAGCTCGCCGGCCTTTGCTACCACCAGGGATGGAACGATCAATACGGCGGATTCGATGAAAAGTACGAAGAAAATCTTGCCGCCTTTATCAGGGACATCCGCAGTGTCAAACACGGACTCGGCGTCCCCGGACTTCCTGTCGTGATCGCGACCAGCGGAATGATCGGTGGCGACTCCCTGGTCAAACAAGGGCAGCTCGCCATGGGCAATGCGGACAAGCACCCGCAATTTGCCGGAAACGTATCTGTGGTCAACACGGAGAAGCTGTACGGTCCCCAAAAGATGGAGTTCAAGTTCTACACGGAAAAATCTCCCAACAAGGTGGGGTATCACTGGAACAATCATGCGCGGAGCTATCTGAACATCGGCCGGGCCATGGCTGCGGAGATGCAAAAACTCTCTAGGCCGACCCTGCCTTCCCGGCTGGCAGCGGTTGGTACATCTAAAGGTGTGCGGCTGACCTGGCAGCTAGGAACCGAAACGCCCAGCAGCGTCACACTGCTGCGAGACGGTAAAAAGATCGAGGCTAGTCTCGCCACCAGCCAGACTACCTTCGTTGACACGACTGCGTTGCCCGGCAGGCACAGTTACGAGCTTGTATTGAACATGCCCACGTCTGGCAGGCGGACGTTGGCTGCCGCTTGCGACACCTCTGTTTCTGAAATCAGGGCATATCGCAGCACGGAAGGTGTGATGCTCCATTGGGAGGCCAGAGGCAGATACGACGGCTTTCAGATACTCCGCGATGACAAGGTAATCGCGAGCGACATTGCCGGCGGGATCCGTAGTTACCTTGACAAACAGGCGCCACCGAAGGGCATGGTCCGTTACGTCATCGAGCCGACCACTGGTAAAACGACGCCGGCGACGTTGACCGTCAACCTGGGTCCTGCCGACCCAGGAAGCGCGCTGGTCTACGAACCATTCGACTATCCTTCCGATGCGAATGAGCCTCAGAGTCTTCTCGGCAAAAGTGGCGCAGCCGGCACACAGGGCGAATACTACTACCTGGGCGATGCAAAATTTGAGCGCGCTCCCGCGGCCCTCGGGGGTGGATTGAGCTATGGTCCTCTACCTGAGACAGGAAATCGCGGCAGCAGCCATCGATGGAGTCCGGGTTGCGCCATTGCTTTGGATAACAAACTGAAGGCGGTTGGTCTGCTGCAAGACGGTGCAACGCTTTGGATCAGCTATGTGTTCAATATCACGAAGGAAATCGAACATCGTCAGGGTGGAGGCACGGTCTTGCTCTGCACCGCAGACCTTAAGGAGGGGGTGGGTTTTCAGACCAGCACAGGCGAGTATCGCACGGCCGTACTCGTCGGTGGGACGTTGAAACCGGTCCGCATTACGTCCGCCCGGAGCGCAACCCCCACTCTGGTCGTGGGCAAGATCGTCTGGGGTAAAGACGGCAAGATCGATAGCTTCGTTCCCTACACGCCCGGACACGACCTCAAACAGCCGGAAAAGCATGGCCGGGCTTCAGCGCCGTTCAACATTGATCAATCAAAGCTGAGCCTACTTGTCCTCCAGGGCGAGGGCCAGTTCGATGAAATCCGCGTCGGGCCGACTTATGAATCTGTGACCGGTGGCGGCACAAGTTTGAAGTGACACTGCTCAGCAGCCCCGTGGTGCTTAAGCGAACACCATAGAATGGTCCCGTGTCGAATTCGCCAAAACAGCGAACAGGCCGATCAGTGGCAGATTTGAACTGATGCGTAATTTGCGCGATCTGCCAATGGTCTCCGCCTTGATTAAAACCGAAGACCTACCAGCGCGTACCGGCTGAAACCCGAACCTGCCGGCCAGTTCTTGCATCCTAAACCCCAGAGGACGCAATCACCGGCCCGTTGACACCCAGCCGCCACCCTCTAAACTACCTCTTTGCACGCCCCCTTCGTCTAGTGGCCCAGGACGTCGGATTCTCAGTCCGAAAACAGGGGTTCGACTCCCCTAGGGGGTGCTAACAGCCCGGTTTACCTGGGCTTTTTTTGTTTCTTGCGGCTGAATTGCCGGTCCACTCGCACAACGCGCATCGTTCGCCTTGGATCAACCAGCTATCTGAAGTGCACGTTAGAGCCGGGTTAAGCCGCGGGCCAAATCTTGTAGCATGCCGGTTGGAGCATCGGGGATGAAATCAAACCCGGGAAAACCGCCCCAGGTAAATGCAAGACGTAGGTAAGACAACAGCGTTAAGCTGCCATGCTGACCAACCAGGATATTATCAAAGCGTGGTGCGGCACTGCTGATTGAGATTGGACCGGCGCCGCTAATATTTGCCTTCGTCACATCATCCGGAGCGATCTCGATACAGCTTGAATAGTAGTCGTTCTCTTGTGGCGTGTCGTCGCTCAGTTCTTTCAGTAGTGATTGGGTAGAGACTTGAACAACCAGGGGGGCGGTGTACCACGGTTCGGTAAACGTGGAGTTGTTATCTCGCATTCCAGCATAGCCGGTGCGTGGCCAGTCAGGATGTGTGCCACAGAAGTCCACACCGCCAACCTCGATGAGCCATGCCTGCAGCGCAACCGGTACGTGCACACCACATTCGCCCAGTTTCAAAAGATTGTCGATCACATTCTCTTCAGGCGGAGTAACCGGCTTGCGATTGGCGAATTCGTAGCCTGATTTCGCAAGGCGATCTACGAGAATATCGACATTCTGTCTTGCGAAAGCCATCACCTTCCGTGCAAATGCTAGTGCTTGTCTTCTCGTGTCTGGCTCAAGCAGTTCATCCGTGAGCGCGAGTTGCCACGCCCAATGCTCGTTTATCCGGCGGCGACAAAAAGCTGCTTCGATTGGCGGCAGAACGTCAAGTTGGCGCCGGGTGAAGTGGTCTTGCCAAAGGATGGCTCCCGCCTCATCAACGGCCTCGACGCGATATCTGTTTCCGGGCCACTCACCGATGACCACACCAATGTCACCCACATGGATATCGGTGACACCCGATTGTGAATAGTACGCCGGAATCTTGTTCGCGCCATCTGGAAGCTGGACAATGCGGACCGCGTCAAAGAGATCGAGTTTTTCTGAATCAGTGTTCATTATTCATTGTCGCATCGCGGGCGCCGTTTCCGCGTTTCACTGACGGATTCGTCCACATACCTTGTGAGCTTCGTCTAACTGCACCGCCGGAGGGCGTTGCCTAGCGGCCGGGATTTGACTGGAACACGGGCTCGTTCAGGTCGATGCGGTAGAGGACCTGGTTGTAATCGTGTCTGGGGGTGGCAGGTGGGGTGCCGGCGAACTGCCTGGTGTAGGTGCCTTCAAAGAGCAGAATGGGCGAGCCTTCTTTGACCAGTTCCGGGTGCAGGTGCGGGTTGTAGAAAGTGTAGTTCTGGTGCGTGACGACTTTGATTGCGGACGCCCACGGGCCGGTTGGCGAGGGGGCTTCTGCGTACCAGATTTCTCCGAGCGAAGATGGCTTTCCGCCGAATTGCGTGAAAACGGCCACCCATTTCTGCTTGAACGCGTTCCAGGCAATCGAACCGCGATGCGGCGTAATCTTCTGGTCGCCAGTTTTGGTGTGCACCTGCTTCTGCGGCTTAAGGGGCTGCCAGTTCTGTGGATCGCTCCACGCTTCGAACGTCGCGTCGCACTGTAAACGGGGGAAAGGGTCTCCGAACAGCACCTTACGGCCGCCGTCGTCGCCGGTGGTGAAAACGGCGTGTCCTTCGGGAAACAGTGGCGGCCGCTCATCCGGGCGTTGTTTGTCGCGGTTCCACAGTACTTTGTGATTCTTAAATGCTTTTTCGCTCTCATCCCAGACACATAGTCCGGTCTGATACACCGTTAGCGGGGGTCTGATTTTTACGTACGTGGCAACCAGCCGGTTTTTGCCTTCCCGGTCTGGCAGGCTGACGCAGCCGCTGATCCAGGTGGGGCCGCTACCCTCCATCCGCGCGATACTACGCGGCCGGTCTTTCTCATCTTTGAAATAGTCGTAACGCAGGCGGACAGGCGGCTTGAAAGACTGCAAGGGCTGAACCGGTGTCGTGGCGCCAGTGGTGTGAAACAGCCCCAACGGGTACTGTGGCACGTTTGTGTCACCCCATGCCCAGAACAACCGGCCGTTGTGAATCGCGTTCTGCACGCTGTCGCAACCGAGAATGCCTTGCTCCCGCCAGTCTTGGGCGAGGCCCACTTTCTGACTCTCGCCGAATATCCCGCCGCCAGTGATTCTGCCCAAGCGTTTTGCGGGTAGCTGCCGGTCCACCTTTATCGTTAGTGTGGCGCCGTTTTTAGGTGTAAGCCGGACGCCGCGGTAACCGAACCCGTCGGCTGGCACAGTGTAACCGTGGCCCGTAACGGTGAACCAGGTTTCAACATCCATCAACTCAGGCAGGTCAAAAGCAATAACGCCCGCATTGTCCGAAACCAGCCGCACATTATGCGTTGTCCGCAGTTCCACCAGCGGCACCGGCCAGCCGTTCTGCCTATCGACAATCTTAATCGTGCACTGCGGACCGCCCGCCCACGCCGCATGATGCGTTGTGAAGAAGGCCAGTAGCACCGCCACGGTCCAGCCCCAACGCAATGCAGTGCGGAAAGTATGTTGAAGATAGCAAGCAAAGATTCCGCGCGTACAACATGCCTGCGAGACAACCATCGCGTCTCCTTGGTGGGCTAAGTGAAAACGGCGCCGTGAGATCCGGCTCTAAAAAAGATCGGGCGAAGGTTTGTATCCTAGTTCACGCACGTGATCAAAATCTTTGCGTGCGTCTTCACCGCGGCCCATTGCTTGGTAGACGAGTCCGCGATGGTAGTAGATGACTGCCACGTTCTTCATCTCGCGCTTGTACTTTGCCTTGAGGGAAGTCAGCGACGTTGCCTCGCTGCGATGCTTCTCGAAGTACTTCTCCCAGTCTTCATGCGGTGCAAAGGCGTCTATGGCGCCTTGAATGTCGGCGAGCGCTTTATCGTTTTCACCACGCTTGTGATGAACGAAGCCGCGTGTATCGAGAAACTCCGGGATGGCGCCGGCGTTGTCAATCGCCCGCTGAATATGATCCAGCGCCTCATCCAGTTCAACGCCCAGGATCGCGCGGACATACGCGGCAAAATTCACCGCATTCCAGTCGTAAGGCGAAATCTGCCAGCGGGTGGAAGCGATTTCGAATTCCGAAAGCGTGTCCGCGGCGCTATCGAGCAGCGTGTTAGAAACTTCCAACGCCTCCTGCTTCTTGCCATTAAGCAGTAATAGATTGCAACGCATATAGCGGATTCCACGGCTGGCGCTACCGCCGCTTTCGCGCTGTAACTCGCTGATTTCGTCGAGGTCTTCGAGAGCGCCATCATAGTCTCTTAGCTCTTCACGCCATTGAAGACGTTGCATCAAGAGGGTGGAGTTGTGGCAGTCTTCGCCCATGATCCTGCTGAGCTGGTCGTGCGCCAGCTGCATGGCGGCGGTGTCCGGGGGCGATGCGGTGAAGCCCTCGTTGTAGTCCGCAAGCAGCGGCGCCGCCCGCCACATCTGCCATTCGTACTGCAGGCAGCCCGGTAACTGAGGCAAAAACAATGCGGCCAGACCGGCCAACAGCAGCCAACGGCCCCATCCACTGAACAAACCGGGTCGCTGACGCGTGGGAGGCATCGGCGCGCCGGGCAGAGATGTGCTGGTGTCAGATTCTGACATCGGATCTTTCAAGTCTCGCGCGGCGTTAAGCTTCCAGCACGGCCAGGAACTGCTTCATCCACGCGGGGTGGGCGGGCCAGGCCGGCGCCGTCACCAGATTGCCATCGGTGTGAGCGTTGTCAAACCCTTCACTGGCTTCCACGTAAGTGCCGCCACACGTTTCAATTTCCGGCTTCACGGCGGGATACGCGCTGCAACTGCGGCCTTTGACAATACCCGCAGCGGTGAGGATCTGAATGCCATGACAGACCGCAGCGATGGGCTTGCTTGCCTCATCAAACGCCCGCACCATGTCGAGAACTTTCTCGTTCAGGCGCAGATACTCTGGTGCGCGGCCGCCAGGAATCACCAGGGCGTCGTAGCTACCCGGATCGATCTCGTCGAAGGTGGCGTTCAACGCAAAGTTGTGGCCGCGTTTCTCGCTGTAGGTCTGATCGCCTTCAAAATCGTGGATCGCCGTGGCAACGCTTTCGCCAGCCTTCTTCCCAGGGCAGACGGCGTGCACCGTGTGCCCGACGGTAAGTAGAATCTGATAGGGCACCATCGCTTCGTAATCTTCTACGAAGTCGCCCACAAGCATGAGAATGTTTTTAGACATAACCAATCTGTTGTCTGAAGGATGGGTCGTGTGACAGGTTTTGTTCTGACCGGATTGAAATGCAGTGAGACTCGCGACACGGATGGTCCGGCAGGCAGGCGCCTGCCTTACGGCTCTGTGTCAGCCTGACGATGAGCCTTAGTTTTGCCGCTGCTACGGGACAACCACCTCAGCTTCCAGTGGCGGCTCGTCCAGGTCGCCGTCGACAGCACCAGTCACCGGGGGCGGCGGTGTTACTGGCGCCTCTAATTCTGGTTCTGCTTCGGCTTCTTCCGTCTGTTCTTCTTCAACGGGCTTCCCGACCCACAGCAGCAGCAGGGTTGTATCGTCGTAGCGGATCTGTTGCTGCTGACGCAGATGCTCCACATGCGCCCGGAAATCATCTTCGGAGAAGTCCCAATAGGCATACCAGTCGATCGTCTGACCGGCTTCAAGATACGCCATCGCCCAGGCGGCGTAAGCGTCTGTCGATAGCACCAGCAGATCGCCATTGAGGCAAGTAGTTTGCAGTTCTTCAAACTTCGGCAGCGGGGCGCCCTTCTTATCGATGCTGCCTAGTACCTGCGGATCGGCTTGAAACTCCTCGCTGTTGGTGAAAGGAAACGTCCGCAGCACGCGCGGCCCGCGGACATGGAACAGACAGCAGTCGCCAATTGAATAGCCATACAGGTCGGATTCGCCCTTTGCAGCCTGTCCAAGATCCGTGCACAGCTCCACCCACAGCAACGTGGTCTGGGCGCCCGTGGTCTGAAACTTGGGCTTCTGGTGCCAGGCTAGTTTTTCCGCATCAATCGGCTCACGCCATCGCGTGCGTAGTTCCGAAAGCCAGGCCGGCAGCGATTCTTCGTCGCGCGTATCGGGCGGTTCGCCCACGACACTTTTTGTGAGCAGTTTCGCCCAGCTCTGTGCGAACAGGCTGGAAGAGACGCCGTCGGCAATTGCCGCGACACCCTTCACACTGTCGGCATCGTGAGCATCCTGATATTCTTCGCTGCGTTGAAGATCTTTAGGCAGCCAGAATGCTTTTTGCTGAAAGAACATGCGAACGTGGCCAGAGATTGAAAAACAGAACCAGAGGCGCCGCGCGGTGAACCGCCGGTTTAACGCAGTTGAACCGCTGCCCGCGTGCCCATGTCCAGGAAGTTAATCAGAACCACCATGTCCGCGTTAAACGCCATCCCGCGCGATCCCTGCTGAATCTGATAACCCTCCGCCACCGCGCTACGGTAAAACGGCTCTGGCAGAACGCTCGACATTTCAAACAGCACATTCGCCAGCGGATCGGGCATGCCCGAAGCATCAGCAGGGAACACGACAGGTTCGCCCGCCGTCATCGAAAGATGACAGTTAAACAGCAGCACATTGCCATCAGAGGTGGAAAGCCCTGTGATTGCCTGAGCGTATGGAATTGGATCGCCGTCCTGCGATTCACCATCGGTAATGTGAATCACAATCGGCGGGAAGCTGTTGGGGTGATCGGCAATCCACTGCTGCAAAAGTCCGTATGCGTAGTGCAGCACATGGCACATCGGCGTGCTGCCTTCCATCTTGGGATCGACCCAGACGGGGCTATCGGAAGGAATCTCCAGCGACTCTCCGGTTTCTTCGTCGCGGATCTGCTCAATCACGCTGTCGATGCGGGCGGGGTTTTCACCAATATCAACAATGGAAACCAGCGGCCGGCCGGCAAGCGGGCCGGTTAGTGCGGGTTCGATGATCGGGTTGGCCTGTTGATCGGTGCGGTAGCCGATTACGCCCACGTCCATCCAGTCGCGGATGCCTTCGTCGCCCGAAGCGCGGATGGCCATGTTGTGCAACCAGCCGTTCACGGCGCGTACTAACTCTTCACACTTGCGTTTATCCGAGCCGCCGAGAGGCTCTTCCATCGAAAAAGACTGGTCCAGCAGGAACAGGATGCAGGCTTTATTATCGCGGCTGATTTCGCGCTGGTAAGGCAAGGTGGCAGCTCCCAGATGCGTTGTGTCGGAGGTGTCAGATCGCGAACACCATGTCTAGTGCGGGCGACGTTTCAAACGGGCATTCTAGCCGATGCATCCGCGGTCGTTTAGCACCGGCGCCCGATTTCTGCAATTACCCGAACCTGGCCAGCAGACGGTTCATCAGCGGGGGGCATAACCTGTCAGCCCAGACAAGCAGCTTGCCGCCCCACGTCATAATCACCTCATGCCGCCCCGCCGCAATCGCATTGACCGCTTGCCGGGCCACCTTCTGCGGAGACATGCCGCGGCCTTTCACCGCCGACGGATCATCCGCCAGCACGTTGTCCCAGAACTCGCTGGAAGTCGTACTGGGCGAAACCAGGCAGACATCAATTCCCGCCGGCGCCAGTTCGCAACGCAACGCATCGCTAAAACCGTGTAAGGCAAATTTGCTGGCGCAGTACTCGCTCTTCTTCGCCACAGCACGGTGCCCCAGAACACTGCTGACGTTAACAATGATGGGCGTCTGCCCCTGTTGAAGCACGGGGACCGCCAGGCGGATGAGTTCTACGGGGGCGAAGAAGTTCAGCTCAAAAATCTGCCGCAACCGCTCTGGTGAAGACTCCATAAACGGCTGCACGGCGCCAACCCCTGCATTGTTCACCAGAATGTCCAGCCCGCCGAAGTTCCGCTGCGAAGTTTCAATCACCGCTTCCCGCACATCGGCGTGGGTGATATCGCCAGGCGCGATAACCGCTTCACCTGAAAGCCCGCGGATTTCTTCAACAAGCGATTGCAGCTTCGCTTCGCTCCGCGCATTGAGCACCACGCGGGCGCCACGCCGCGCCAGTTCCAGCGCCATCTGCCGCCCGATGCCACTAGACGCTCCGGTCAGCAGGGTGCGGGCGCCTTCGATCTTTCTTCGCGACATGAATTTCTCTTCACAGAGCCAACGGACAACGTGCGGCTATTTTGAAGCACCCAAGCCAGATACGCCACCACGCACCCACGGGCCGGCAAGTCATAAATGCTCTTGGTGGCTGAATACATGAAGGCAAGTAGTTTCCACATTGACGGTCTTTCAGGAATCCTCTACTGCTTGTTCTGATGGCGCCTGAATCCTTCATTCGTCAACATTTCTCTCTTTTCAAGTAGCGACGGATGACTACCAGCAACGCTGCCTCCGCTATACCGGCAGGCGAAAGCAATACCAGCACTGCGGCCAATAACGATGCCTGGGTAAGTCAGGCAAAACAACAGTTGCTCCGTGGCGAGACCAACTTCTACCGGCTCAAGCCGTTTTACTTCTGGCGTGATCTGGGGATCAGCACGGTCCTTGCGTTTGGCGCGTCGATGATTTATTTCCAGGCGCCCGCATTCTCACTGCTGCAACTGGCGGCCTTTGGCGTGGCCATCTTCTGGCTTTCGCGTGGCACGGCGTTGATGCACGAGATCAGCCACCTGAAACAGACCGAACTCCGGTCATTCAAAGTGGCTTACAACCTTCTGTTCGGTGTGGCATCGCTGACGCCCTCCACGTTTTACACCTGGCTGCACCGCGACCATCACACACAAAAGAAGTACGGCACACAGCAAGACCCTGAGTACCTGACCAACATCACCAGCACGGGCACGTTTGCTGACGCAACGCGATACGCCCTGAAGGTGCTGGTCATGCCTGTCTGCGTATTCCTGCGGTTTTTCCTGGCGCCGCTGACCTTTGTGCACCCGAAGCTCCGGCATCTAGTGCTCACGCGTTGCTCTTCGCTGACCGTCCATTGGGGATATGTCCGCGAGTTGAAGAATTTCAACGCCGGTCCATTCGTCGCCGTGGAGATGCTGTGCTTCCTCCGGGCCGCTGCCATTCCGGCCGCGTTGCTGATGGGAGGCATGCCCTGGCACCGTGTTCCGCAGTTGTATCTGCTGGCAATCGGCGCCATCACGATCAACCAGCTACGCCACCTGGCAGATCATCACTATGAAAGCGACGGCGAGAAAACCACGCTCGCCCAGGAAGTGCTCGACTCCGCCAATCACACAAGCGGCAAAGACATCATGAGCTGGTTGCTCTACCCGTTTGCGGTGAAATACCACGCGCTGCATCACCTGGCGCCGGCGATTCCCTATCATAATCTAGCCGCTGCCCACAATCATCTGGTCGCGACGCTACCCGCCGATTCTCCCTATCATGGGCTTGAGGCGGAAAGCTGGCGTGCTATCGCGTGGCGTTCGATGTTCAGCCCCCGCGAGCAACGGCAACCCGCCGCAGCAACCGCGACGCATATTCACAATGAAGCGCCAGTTATTTTGAAGTTTCCAACAGCAACCACTGATACGCAGCAGGCAAACGAGACGGCTCCGTCGCAGCAGCGCCGCGCTGCTTAAGCCGTCGCTTGCGATTAACTCCAGATATCCGACGTGCTATCTCCACCAGGGAAGCGGATCTCATGCGCCCTGGCGGGGCCTCCCGGTTCTTTGCCAAAATCGACGAAGAAGTTCTCGTTGATCTCAAGGCCGCCGTCTTTCGTGTTGCAGTCAATCTGCATCATGTAAGAGCCTTGCTTGCCGATCTCCGGGTAGAACTGATTGTCCCATTTGCTATACAGCGAATTGGTGACATAAAGCCGCTTCCCGTCCAGGCTCAACTGCAACATCTGCGGCCCGCCATGCAGCGTGTTGCCGCGCATCTTCTGCCCCTTCTTCAGCACACCGCCCAGCCAGACGCGGCCGGTCAATTTTGGGGCTGCCGGATTGCTGACATCATACTGGCGGATGTCGCCGTGCAGCCAGTTTGAGAAGTAGAGAAAGCGGTCATCCATCGAAAGCACAATGTCCGTAATCAGCCCCGGCACCGGGAACGGCCAACCTTCCACCTCGACCGGTTCAACTTGTACGACCTTGTTAGCCTGCCACTTTTTAGGCCCGTCCGCTTTACCCTCTGCAGGTGCATCTGCTTTGGCGTAAGTGTAATGCCAAACCGCGCTGCTCAATGCGGCGCCGACAAAACCGTGTGGACTATCCGGCTTGTGATGAAAACGCACTTCCAGCGGGATCAGCCCTTCGCCGCCCAGGTCAATGCTCTGCGTAATAACGCGTTTGTTCCAGTCCCAGAAGTGAAGGTGCTGCCCGTACTTGCCTGCCTTCACATCTTCCAGTTTGAAGCCCTGGGCAACCGTGGCTGGCGCCGCCCACTCGCTACTGACCATCACGTTCAGCCGGGGCTGATACCAGAAGTCGTAGTTAAAGTTCATCCCCGTGAGGTCTTTTTCCCAACGCCCTTTCACGTTGAAATTCTCGTCCAGCAGTAGAAAGCCGCCCGGCCCCTGTTTCAGCGTGTCGCCCAGCATCGAGATCATAATGGTCCCGTCCGCCAGGCAGTGGACGGTGTGCGGCGTTGTCAGCTTCGTCTTGCGGGCAATCTCGGTGGGTTCAATCACCTTGTGCTTTTTCAGCTGACGGGGATCGGCCGCGTCCAGGATATAAATCCGGCCACTGACAAGCCCTGGCACCACCAGGTACCGGCGAGATTTCCCCTCAACCCCATGACAACTGCTGCAGGCGTTCCAGCCAAAGTGATGCAGCTCATCACCCGGGAAACTCGCTGCCAACCGGCCAACCACTTTGCTATATGTTTTTGAATCAGGATCAACGTCCACCGTCGCCATATAGTCGGGCTTAAACTTCCCGGTGCCGGTGTAGATCGCTGGCAGGAAAGCGAAGGTTTCGCGAGGCGACATCATCGCCGCTTCCGGCGATGGATACGTCAGGCAGCAAGGTTCCGCGGCAGCAGCGTCGCGAGCAACAGTCGCCGCCACAGCGCCTGCCGCCGTAGCCTTCAGAAAATTCCGGCGTTGCATGGCAAGAGTCTTTCGTAGGTGTTTTGCGTGAGCGAGCATTTTTCGCTCGACTTGATCGATTAAGAGATTGTACCCGCTGCCTGATGATTCTGCCGGCGGCGTTTTAGAATCACCCAGACGATCACCACGCAGCCGCCGAGGAATCCGCCCGCATAGCTGGCCGTGTGTGCCCAAAGATCGACCAGGAAGAAAACGTGTTTCTCTTCCGGCACGCGATCAGACATTGGCGGCAATAGAAAAACCCAACCATTGCTGGCGGCCACCCAGCCCACGCATCCCGCGATGGTCGCCAGCGCGAAAGAGGCCAGCATCAGCCAGCCGAGCGGCGCCAGCATTTGAAGCGGTTCACGTTGGGGCCAGCTACCAACCCGGCAGGCTACCGCCAACGGTACACCCATGATCAGCCCGACCCACCACGTCGCTACGATGCCCCATCCCAGACCAAGAATGGTGGGGTCATCGGTGCCAAAGATCGGCGCATGACCAATCGTGAAGTACTCCACGCAGATACGCGCCGTGATCTGGTCGTGGACGATGCCATACACGGCGCACGCGACGATGCATAGCAGCACAATCTCCAGGAATTTAACCATCAGCGTCCAGATGTTAGAACGGGCAGCAACGGGCTGCCGGTCATTCTACTTCTGGTCAAGCTGCACGCCAAATCCGCTGAGATCAAGCACGGTGGCGTCGTTCACTTCGACGCGGGTCAGGCGTGGATCTTCGTTGTGCCAGTACAGAATCTTGCGGGCGGCGGTGTGCGAGCGGGCGGCGCCGGTACGTGCCTGCCGCCAGAGTTCCGCTTCCACGCGGCCATCGCCTTCGAGGATGATCAACTGTTTCGCTTCGGCGAACGAGATCCGCTTCGCGCGGGCGGTGTACGTTTCACTT
This sequence comes from Pirellulaceae bacterium, assembly GCA_965233625.1. Lineage (GTDB taxonomy): Bacteria > Planctomycetota > Planctomycetia > Pirellulales > Pirellulaceae. The sequence goes on along the minus strand of OZ247499.1, from coordinate 1,612,586 downwards.
TCGATAACAGCGTTGCCTGTAGCTTCAATCTCAACGGCTTTGCGGTCGGGCGAAATCTGCGGCCCCATCTCCGCCAGGGCCAGCCGTTCGCACCGCAAATGGGCGCCACGTGGACCTAATCCGCCGGGCACATCCGCCCGGAGCTTATCTTCCCACGTTTTCACGGGACCGTAGATCGCTTTGACTTCGCCCAGGATCTCCATATCTTTGCGGTCCATGTTCCCCTTCAACTCCCGCTGGAAGTTGACGAACATGTAGTTCAGCTTATCAACCGGTTGCTGCGTGGTGCTTGTGGGACGGGCGACGACCTGTGCATTCGCCGTCGAAAGCGGTTTACTGGCGCCGGCGCGTGTCCGTGTCAGCCAGCCCGGTCCGTCGGCTTTAATTTCGCCGGTCTGCTGATCTAGAAATAGTTGCTTGACCTGCATGCTCTCGATTGAAGTTAACTGTCCATTCTCAATACTTCGGCTGCGCATTGTGACGCCGCCTCGGAACATCAGTGTGCGTGCATCTGCGTCGCCCGCATTGTCGGCATCGTTGAAGTCGATCAGCCGGTCAAGCGTGACCTCGAGCGTGGAAGTTGCAATGTGACGGGTGCTGGTCGCCGCGGTCACATCGCCTGCAAACGTAATCATCCGCCCGTCGAAGTTCATTCCCGTCTGCCAGTTCACCTTGACTGGCTCGGTGATCTTCACCTTGGCGAGCGAATTCGGCATGCTCGCGCCCCTGGCAGGATTCTGATCCTTTTTAGGGCGCCGGGCGGGCAACGTCATAACTCCGGGGCCATCGATCCACATGCGATTCTGACCGCGTTGAAGCTGGACATTACCCGCGTGAATATCCATGCCGCGGGCCGCCACGGTCGCTTCGCCGCCGATGACCTTTAATGACTCCTTGGGCGAATCCAGATTCTGCACGGTAAGCGTATCGCCTGTGATGGCAAGCGGTTTTTCGCCCGGCTTGGAGACCTGAGTTTCGTGCAGCTTGACGTTGCCATCCACCGTAATGTTTTCAACGGTCGTGTCCGAACCACGCCGCACCAGTTGCGCCCGGACAAGTTGCCCGGAGATATGAAAGGTCGACTTCCGTTTTTCACCCTGTCCTAGCAGTCCTCCGGGAGAGGCGCCTCGCACTGCGGGCGTGACTGGACCACCGGGCTGACGGCCCGTGGAATGGTTCACCAGCATGGCGCCGGTGGGCGGCCCCGCTGCATTGTGCGTGGGGAAGCGGATCACTTCTTCATCGCGGATCCATGCTTCAAACCGGTCGGTCGTGCCGGTCATGCGGGGCGAACGGAAATTCACCTGTCCCAGCGCCATCAACCTATCGGGCACAATCTCAAACTCCTGCTTTTTCTTCTTGGCGCCGGCGGCGACTGGCGGAAACTCTGGCTGTGGCTGCACGGGTGTTTCACGCAGCCAGACGTGGATTTCGTTCGCGTCGAAGGCGCCTGTGCCTTGCATCTGCACGTCGGCTTTGCGACGCAGCGAGAGAACATGAAAATCGCCATCGCGGACGATCTGCAGGCTGCCTGACCAGGACGCACTGGTCTTCTTGAGCCGTTTCACGCGTGAGCCGTCCGCCTGCTTTTCGCGCATCTCCAACTCACCATTAAACGTGCCGGGTCCACTGGCCCACACGCGGCCCAGACGGTTCGGATCTTCGGCCAGTTCATACTCGACGCGTCGCGCGCGGACGACGCCTCTGGCATGCTTTAGTTCTGCACTATGTTCGTCCAGCAACAGGATCCGGCTGCTCTGAAAATCGTATTCCAGCCGCGTGCCCTTGGCCGTGACCTGGTGCGATGGCGCCGCGACCTGCACCGGATGCCCCAGCGCCGTAATCTTACGGACTTTGGTCACCATGCGAGGCTCTTCCGTTGCGTCGTCTGTCGCTGCCACGGCCCCCGGCAACCGCCGGACACTGCCATCGGGCGGATCTTCCGGCGCTTTCTCCATTTCGATTTTCAGGAACTCACACAGCAGGCTTTCACTAGGACCGTCGGCAATGTGGCGGTGCACGGCGACTTCATTCTCCAGCGTTATCACCATCGCAGGAAAATCGTATCGCAATGGGCCGCTGCACGTGATTTCTACCGGGCTGTCAGAATCAAAAATCGATCCTTCCTCCCGCTTCTTCTTTTCAGCTTCCTTCTTTTTCGCAATCAACAGCTTGTCGCCGGGATGCAGGTAAAGCTTCTCCACATGAATCAGTTCGAGCATCTTCATGCGGTCTGTCGTGGATTCCTTCTCTTCTCCCGAAGTGGATGGCGGCAGCAGTGTGATGGAAAGATCGCGTCCGCGGCCGTAGCTCTGCCCGAATTGAAACGCCACATCGTGCACGGTCCAGATGCGTTCTTCGCTTAGCTGCACGTTGCGTGTATGCAGATCGAACCGGTCACCGGCGCCGGTCTGTGTCTCTGGTGAATAGACGTGGATCTCGCCAATTAGGCGTCCGCCCGTAAGCTTGCCAACGTCGGCGCGCGCGAGGTCAATGTCTTTGCTGAAGTTCAAGATGGCGCCCGCTGGCGCCTGCATCACCACGGGGCGGGGCGGCTGATCCTTCGCCGCGTCTTCTTCCTCATTCTTCGAGTAGAAGATCAGCGTGAACGGCTCTACATGAAGGCGTCCGCCTTCCAGAGTTTTGTAGTCTTTGAACAGCAGTTTGCCGTGCTCTGTATTCAAGACTTTGCGGTTCTTGCCAGCCAGTTCCCACGAACCGGGTTTGAACAGCTTGGCGAATTCGTCCTGCTGTTCATCCAGTGCGCGGGTGCCCGGACCCCGGGTGGAAATCGCGCGCCGTTTCGGTGCTGGCGGTTCGATGAGCGGAGCCAGTGCGACGGCGTATACACCGTAAGCGGCAAACACGATGCCGAAGCAGATCACTGATTGAAAGATGCGCTGAAACACGGTCCGTCCTTGTTTCTATGAATTGCAATCCGTTGCGTCTGGCGCCTGTTGATCCCGGCGGCGGCTTATACCTGATAGATGCGGATCAGGTCTTCCCAGCTTTTCTTTGCCTTGAGAATCATTTCCACGACCTCGCGAACCACTCCGTCACCGCCATTACGTTTGCACACCAGCGAAGCCGCCGACCGCACTTCTTCCGCCGCATCGGCCACCGCGACGCCCAGCCCGACCGTCGAAATCACAGGCAGGTCTGGCAGGTCGTCGCCGATGTAGGCCACCTGGCTTGCGTTTAACCCCAGGTCGGCGATGATCTCCTGCACAACCGGCAATTTGTCGGACCGGCCCTGACGGACAATATCCACGGACAATTCCGCCAGACGCATCTTCACAATCTGTGAATTTCGCGCCGTGACAACGCCGAACTTGTAACCGGCACGCTGCCAGAGCTTGATGCCCAGCCCGTCGCGGACGTTGAACCGTTTGGTTTCGATGCCCTGATTGTCGTAGATAATGCCGCCGTCGGACATCACGCCGTCTACGTCCGAGAGTAGCAGTTCAATATTCTTCAGCCGCTGTTCAATCTTCATCTACGCGGAATCTCTACGCAGTGCACGGTTCAATGGTTCGCGTCGCACGTGCGACGCCAGTACGGTCTACTTGCGGTTGTGGCTAATGTTAGCTTGCACAACTGACAGGAAGTTTACCGTATCTGGACCGCCTGCAGATGCCGGGGCGCCATCGCCCGGGGGAGTCAGCCCCACGACATCGGTGATGTCAATCAAACCCGCGGGCTTGCCATCTTCGTCCACTACGGGCAGTTCGCTCAACTTGCCATCCGTAAGCAGCAGCATGGCCTGGCTCATCATCGAGCCGGTGGCGATGGTGACGGGCTGGCTGGTCATTACGGCGGATAGCGGCCCGTCGATCAGGTTATCCTGCCGCCGTTCGAGCAGCTTCGCCAGATCGCTATCGGTGAAGATGCCGGCGAGTCTACCGTCGCTTCCCGTCACCAGGATGGCGCCGCTGCGCCGACCGGGGCGGCATGTCGCGGTGAGTGTCTCGCGGACGGAAAGCGTTTCTTCCGCTGTGCGGCATTCTTCCAGCGGCCGCATGCACTGTTCCACGGTCGCCAGTTTGCGGCCCAGGCTTCCACCAGGATGAAACTTGACAAAGTCCGTCGGCTGGAACCGGCGTGCCCGGCTGACGGTCAGCGCCACGGCATCGCCTAATGCAAGCATGGTGGTGGTGCTGGAAGATGGCGCCAGTTGATGCTCGCCCGCTTCTTTCAAGGCGCCAAGCTCGATGGTCGTATCGGCATATTTGCCCAATGTGGTGTGCCGTGAGGCTGTGAACGCCAGAATACCCGCCGAGAGATTCCGCAACGACGGCAGGATATCGACAATCTCCGCCGTTTCACCACTGAACGAAAGCACCAGCAGCAGGTCGCCCGGTCCAATTCGACCTAGGTCGCCGTGGATGGCTTCAGCCGGGTGCAGGAAATGGCTGGGAGTGCCCGTTGAAGCCAGGGTGGCCGAGATTTTCTGTGCGATGTAGCCGCACTTCCCCATGCCGGTCACCAGCACGCTGCCGCGGCAGTTTAGCACAGCTTCTACGACCTGGCGGAAGTCTTCGCCCAGTGTGGCCGCCAGATCGCTGAGGGCGGCGGCTTCGGTGCGAATGACGTCGCGTCCCCAGCTTAGTATTTCAAAGCGGACAGGCTGTTGCTGAGCGGCGGAAGTATTCATTGCAAGCATCCATTCCTGACAAACACCCTGCCAGAACCGTGGCATCCATGACGCGGCTCTGCACCTTGCGGGCAAAATTCCGGGCGATCATAACGGCGTTGCAGAAACGCCGCAATCCAGACTGAGAACGCATCAAACGCCGCCAGCCATCTGGCATGCTACGAACACGATGGCGGCAAAGTTACACGTTGAAGAAGATCGCCAGCGCCGCGACTAGCACTGCCAGCACCATGCCAACGGCGCCGACGCCAAGCCAGACGAACAGCATCTGCGCGTTGCCTCGCCCCTGCCGCGCCCGGCGTTCGTGCAGAACGCTGACCGGCCCGCTGGTAGAAACGTTTCCGGCGCCGTTGTTGTTTTGTGACGCGGCTGCTTGCCCCTCGTTCACGGCCGTATTGATGATCGGCGCCGGGCTGCTACCTGTTGCCGGCTTCGGGCCGCTTCCCGTTGAAATCGCAGGCAAAGGATTGCCATTGCGGGCGGGCGTTTGTTTGTTGGCAGCAGGCGCCGGATCTTCAATTGCCTTGGCGACTTTCAAGGCAGGCTGTTTAGTGCGGCTGCGTCCTGAGGCGGGTTTAGGCGGTTTTGCTCCTGGTGGTGCGACCATCTTATGAGGGGCGCCAAACCTTCCGTTGGCTTTCATCTCGCTGGCGATGGCGGCAGCGGCGGACAGCTTGGTCGAGGAGTCATCGGCAACCACGCCCACAACGTGCCCCCGGCTGGCGAGCCAGGCGTTCAACAGCCCGGAGACTTCCTGGGCGGTCTGGTAGCGGTGTTCTGGCTGTTTGTGCATCATCTTCATGCAGATGCCGACCAGTTCCGCGGGGATCGAAGGCTGTTCGTCACGCGGATCTTTAGGTACTTCCGTCTGATGCTTCAGAATCCGCTGCGCAAGAGAGCCATCGTTAAACGGTGCATGGGCCGTCAGAAGGAAATAAAGCACACAGCCCAGGCCGTAAATGTCGGCCCGTTTATCAATGTTGTGGCTGTTGATGGCCTGTTCCGGCGCCAAATAATCAGCCGTTCCCAGCACGTTCTCGTTATGGGCAATGGTCAGCGAGTGCTTATCATCGTTGGAAAACAACGCTAGGCCCAGATCCAGAATCTTCACGCAGCCGTTACTGTCGATCAGCAGATTGGCGGGTTTCACGTCGCGGTGGATCAGACCGTTCTCGTGCGCGTGGTGAAGCCCTAAAGCGGCCTGCGCGACGTAACCTGCGGCTTCGTCCGCGGACAAAGGCTGTTTGTCGCCGCCGGGCGGGGCGACGATCATCTGCAGATCGCGGCCCTCGATAAACTCCATAATCAGAAAGTGCGTATCGCCGACACTGTCTACATCGTAAGCACGCACGATGTTGGGGTGCGTAAGCTTGGCCGACGCCTGCGCCTCGCGATAGAACCGCTCTAAATACGACGAATCGTTCACGCGCATCTTTGGCAGCACCTTCACCGCGCGGCGCTGCTTCATCATGACGTGTTCGGCCAGATACACGCTGCTCATACCGCCGGTGCCGATGTGCCCCAGCAGCTTGTATTTCTTAAGAAAGAAGCCTTTGTACTTCTGCTTGAGCAGTTTTTCCGCATGCCAGGCGGTGATCAGGTCGCGGCTGATCAGGAAGTCTGAAACGTCATCAGGTGACTCAGGCAGTGAGCCATCGTGCAGTTTTTTGCAATCTTCAATCGCTTGATCCAGCGCAGCTTCGCCGACAAGTTCGCTCTTTCTGACAACATCCAGAAATATATCGGCAGTCAGGTCGCTCATAATCGTCCGATGGTAAACAGCGTCCGCCTCAAGCCAATCGGCGGTAAAACAGCAGACTAGCGGCTGCTGGGTGGTTCCGTTCCCCGGTTGTTTGCGTAGGATGGAAAACGTGCGGCTGCAAACTGGTCCATCCAAACTCCCTGACCTCTATTCTACACACCGTTACACCGCTGCAAACTACTATGTCCGCACTTCGCTGCCGGGCTTTCATTCTCTGAGCATTCTTCGAGGAAAACCCTACGGATGTTGAAAGACGCCGCGACGGAAACCGCTGCCCAGCCTACCAACGCCCAACTGAAGCAGTGGGACCGTGAGATTGTGTGGCACGCCTTCACCCAAATGGCGGAGTATCAGCCGTTCATTATCGACCACGCCCAGGGCTGCACCATTACCTGCATCGACGGCCGCGAACTGATTGATGGCGTGAGTAGTCTCTGGTGCAACCTGCACGGACATCGTCATCCTAAGCTGGATCAGGCGTTGCGGGATCAGATTGATCAGGTCGCCCATGTTACGGCCCTAGGCATGTCGAACCGCCCGGCGATTGAACTGGCGAAACGCCTGACCGAGGTTTCCCCCGCGGGGCTGAACCACGTTTACTACTCCGACAACGGCTCAACCGCTGTGGAAGTCGCCGTGAAGATGGCGTTCCAGTATTGGCAACAGCGCGAAAACCCGAAGACCAGGAAGACCCGCTACGTCGCTCTGGACGGCGCTTATCACGGCGATACGCTGGGCAGTGTAAGCGTGGGCGGCGTCGAGCGGTTTCACAAAATGTTTCAGCCGCTCCTGTTCGACGTCATCCGTCTGCCCGCGCCTGACGCTTACCGGCTGCCGCCAGGTGTTGCCGCAGATGAAGCATGCAGCCATTACCTAAGTCAGCTTGAAGAAGTTCTGCAAAGTCAGCACGAAGAGATTTCCGGCGTGGTCGTCGAGTCATTGATTCAAGGCGCCGCCGGAATGATCCGCCACCCGGAAGGCTTCCTGCGCGGCGTACGCGAGTTAACCTATAAATACGATGTGAAGCTCATTCTCGACGAAGTCGCCGTCGGTTTCGGCCGCACCGGCAAGATGTTCGCCTGTGAGCACGAAGATGTTTCCCCCGATTTTCTCTGCCTCGCCAAAGGCATCACCGGCGGTTATCTGCCGCTTGCCGCAACGCTGACGACCACGGAAGTCTGGGACGCCTTTCTGGGCACTTATGCAGAATCCAAAACCTTCTTCCACGGGCACACCTACGCGGGAAATCCGCTAGGTGCAGCCGTCGGTTTGGCATCGCTGAATATCTTTGCCGAAGAGAACACGCTGGCAGAAGTTCAGCGTAAGGCTGAGCGATTACGTGAGCATCTTGCACGCCTGGAATCACACCCGCACGTAGGCGATATCCGGCAGTTGGGCCTGATTGCCGCCGTGGAACTGGTCCGCGACCGCGATACGCAGGAGCCGTTCGACTGGTCAGAACGCCGGGGGCAGGCCGTTTGTGACCATGCACTAAGTGAAGGTGTCTGGCTGCGTCCGCTCGGCAATGTGGTTGTCATCATGCCGCCGCTGGCGATCAGCGATGAACAACTCGACCGCATCGGCGTGGCGGTCGAGAACGGCGTAAAGAAAACCTGCGGCTAGTTCCGCAGGTCCGTTGTGATGATCGGGAAGCGATTGACTATTTATCGTCCAGTGCTTCCACCGCAGCAAACGATTTACCTTCCAGCATTGCCAGGCTGGCGCCGCCGCCGGTGCTGACGTGCGTAACGTCATCGGCGAAGCCCAGCTGCTCAATCGCTGCAGCGCTATCGCCGCCGCCGATGATGCTGGTGGCCGAGCTATCGGCAATTGCCTGGGCGACCGCTTTGGTGCCTTCATCAAAAGGCGGCATTTCAAACACGCCCATCGGCCCGTTCCAGACAACCGTCGCGGCGTTCTTCAATTCTGCGGCGTACTGCTTGGCCGTTTCAGGCCCGATATCCAGCCCTTCAAAGCCGTCGTTAATCTCGCCGGACTTGACCACTTCTTTGTTGCAGTCGCTTTTGAAATCATCGCCGCAGTGGGTGTCCACGGGCAGAACCAGCTTGTCGCCGCCCTTTTCAATTAGCTCTTTGGCTAGATCAACTTTATCTTTCTCAACCAGGCTGCCGCCGACTTTACCGCCCTGAGCCAGGGAGAAGGTGTACGCCATGGCGCCGCCGATGAGGATCTTGTCGCAGATGCCGATCAGGTTTTCGATCACGTTGATCTTATCGCTGACCTTGGCGCCGCCGAGAATCGCCACAAAGGGCCGTTCCGGCTTGCTGATCACGTTGCTGAGATATTCAATTTCTTTTTCCACCAGGAAGCCCATGACTTTGGGCTTATCACCCATCGCCAGAGGCGTGCTCAGCATCGAAGCGTCTTTACGGTGGCAGGTGCCAAAGGCGTCGTTGCAGTAGACGTCCGCCAGCGCGGCCAGGTCTTTGCCAAGCTGCTCATCGCCCTTTTTCTCGCCGCTGTGAAAACGCAGGTTCTCTAACAACAGCACATCGCCGGGTGTCATCGCGGCAGCCTTCTCCTGCGAATCGGGGCCGGCAACATCGCTTGCCAGTTCCACGTGGCGTTGCAGTAGTTCACCCAATTTGAGTGCGGCCGGCTTCAGGCTGTACTTGGTGTCTTCTGCAGATTCAGGACGGCCGAGGTGGCTCATCAGAATGACACTTCCGCCACCATCGAGAACGTGTTTGATGGTGGGAATCGCCATGCGGATGCGGCGGTCGTCTGTCACTTCACGACTGTCGTTCAAGGGCACATTAAAGTCGACACGGATCAGAACTTTCTTGCCGGCTACGTCCACGTCTGCGATTGTTTTCTTCTGAATCATGCCTCGACCTCCAGCTTCGCCATAATTGTCTAGACCCGCCTGGTTTCTCAGACGGCTGGGTGCGTACACACTTGCTATCGGCAATGCGCGCGGACGCGCTTGCGGGTTGTATCGTCCTGCAAACAGCCATTTTTCTCAAGTGGTGCACGAAGCCCGCAGAAGTGATCGCGACTGCTGAGCCGCCTTAGGCGCACCTTCTGCACGCTAAGTGGTGCAGAAGGGCTGGCAACTTGCAGTTGGCTATTCCGCAGCGTCCGCCGGCTTCTTTTCTTCGGCAGCCGGACCACCTGCGTTCAGGTGCACGCCGAGTACTTTTCCAAGCACAAAAGCCAGCAGCCCCGCGGCGCCAGACAGCAACGCACCCATTTTGGCGGCGCCCTGTAGATCAGGCTGCGTGAAGGCCTGCGTTGAAACAAACAGCGCCACCGTCAGGCCGAGGCCAGCAATCACTGCCGCCACGACCAGATGCCGCAGGGTCATGCCCTTGGGCAGCGGGAAGCCAATCATCTGGCCGCCGTACGACAACGCGGTGATACCTATCGTTTTACCGGCCAGCAGAGCCAGCAGCACGATCCAGGTCAGATTGTTCACACCCGAAAGCAGCACGCCAGCATTCGCAAACGAGAAGAAGAACAGGCCGAAATCAACCGGGAACTTCAACTGATGTTCAAACTGTTCCAGCGGGCTGTGCCCATGATCGTGCGGGTGGGCAGCTTCCTTCTCATCGTGGTCGTCGCTTTCTTCGTACAGACCAAGGTCGCGTTTCGGACCGGGTAGGAAGGGCACAATAAACACCAGAGCCAATGCCGGGTGAAGATGCGCACTGTACAAGCCCCACCAGGAGAACACGCCGCCGATAACAATGTAAGGCACCCAGTTCTGGACGTTGAATTTCCGCAATGCGAATGCGGCCAGCATACCGGGCAGAATCCACAACGTGTTGATCCATTCGGTCGGGTTCTCTGGATCGCCATAGGCAAAGGCAATGATTCCCAGCCCGATCGCATCGTCAGCCACAGCCAGCAGCAAGAGGAAGCTAATCGCTGGGTGCCCTTGTCCGAAGACAAAACGTGCGACTAGCCATGCCAGCGCGATGTCCGTCGCCGTCGGGATACCCCAACCCTTGGCCCAGGCCGGATCGCCCATCGCAAGGTTCAGCACCAGATACACACCAACAGGGCCCAGGATACCGCCGATGGTGCCCATCAACGGATTGACCGCCTTTTTGACGGGGTTCAGTGCACCGCCTGGCAGGCAGGACTCCGTAATTTCCTTTGCTGCAATGCCAAAGAACAGCACCATGAAGATGTCGTTAACCAGGAAGTGCAGCGTGAAGTAATGCCCCCAGCCGTGGCCATGACCACCATGGGCGTCACCGTGATCAGCATCGTCACCGTCTTTGTGGGCGGCGTCACCATCAGCGTGTTCGCCGTCTTTGTGATCATCCGCTTTGTGGTCGTCACCATCGTGATCGCCGTCTTCGTGCCCCTCACCGGCGCCGTGCTCGCCGTCGTGTTCGTCCGCGTGTGCGCTGTGACCTTCGTAGTCAACGGGTGTGGTGAACAGCTCGTAAACAGGTACGTGCACCAGATGGTGATAGATCGGCCAGCTTATATTCGCCAACGCGAGGGCTACAAAAACGCCAGCGATCAGTGGGATAGAAAACTGCTGGAGTAGCTGAACGGTTCTTTTGCCACGTCCTGGCGCTTTGGCTGTATCAGACATCGATGACCTGGTTTGTGTACAGAACGGATATATGGTGTATGGAAAGCCGTGCTCAGAGGCAGACGAAGCCTGCGTTTCCTAAAGGTAGGACAACGTCAAGCAGGAAATCGCCCTTTTTGTGGTGGATACCACCAACCTCACCGCAAGGCGATAGCGGTTGCGCCGCTTGGAACGGATGGTGAGCCGGGGATAGGCAACGACATACGCGTTGAGCGTAGCCAGCATTCGGGGCCAGCGAGGGCCGCACTGAGAGATATCCGCATCGAATTCATCCGTTTCCATCCGACGGTCGCATGCGTTAGCCGGTTTGTGCATGCTAGGCTATTCTTAATCGCAGGCTTACCCACGTTAACACAACTGTTTTGTTGACCGGCGTGTGGGGGCATTTATACTAAATTGCCGTGTGAATGGGGATGCTACGTACCCGTAGTTCCTATCCATAAACACTTTGCGAAGCTTGTGGGAATAATAACGGCCGGCAGAAACGATCCCTTAAGTGGATTGTCTCGTGGCTGAAATACACGCATCACGCTTAGAGAACTGCCTCAGCCTCCAATTTGGCTGGCTTTTGATTCAAGGAATTCCGTCATGCAACGTCCGGCGGCGACGATTACAGCCATTCTGATGCTCTGCTGTGCAGCACCTTTGTTTGCACAGCCCGGCACAACCCCTGCCGCTTCACCGGCGCCGAAGAAAACGCGGGTGCTCGCCCCTGGCGTTATCACGCGCATTCCCGTCATGCCGGAGAAGAAGGAAACGTTCACGGGGCCGGTGGAATTGCATGAAGTCACCACGATTCCGGGCATTGCGTTCAGCCCTAATCATCATCCGCTGACCAGCACCGCCGCCATGAAGGCCAAAGACGTAGTGCTGCGGCGCAGCATCTGGACGCTGGAAATCGCCTTTAAGCCGCTGCGGATGGTGCGTGTCAATGTGCCGCAGCCTAACGGCCTGGTCGAGAAAAAACTGGTCTGGTACATGGTCTACAAAGTGACCAACCGCGGGGGACATCTGCAGCCCACAACGCGGGTAGACGCGACCACGGGCCTGGAAAAGGTGGAGCCAGAGCCAGTTGATAACCTCTCAACAGGCGTTTTCGGCTCCCAGATCCGCTTCTTCCCGCATTTTGTGCTGGAAGGCAAAGTGCTGCGGAACGATGAGAATAAGAACAATCCAGAAAAAGCCACTTACGACAGCGTGGCCTATCTAGACCGCTTGCTGCCCGCGGCCCTACCAATCATCCGTGCACGCGAGGATGTGGGCGCCAAACTGCACGACTCTGTCTCCATCTCGCGGGTGCCAATCCCGCTCAGCGAGGAAAACGTCGAGCGTCCTGTCTGGGGCGTGGTGACCTGGGAAAACGTAGATCCACGGCTCGACTATGTTTCGATCTTCGTCCGCGGTCTGACCAACGCCTTCAAGGTCCAGCGGGCTGCCGACGGCACCTATAACTACGCTCACAAAGTGTTGCAGCTTAATTTCTGGCGGCCGGGCGATGCTGTGCTGGAACACGAACGCGAAGTCGTCTTCGGCGTGCCGTCACTTTCTGACCCCACAGAGCAGCGCCGCGTGAACGCCATGTACGGCCTGAATGACCGCCTTGATTTCCGCTGGCTCTACCGGTAAATTTACAAATTCGTTGAACTTCCAGCGTCTATCTGGTCAGAGCTGTACGGTTCAACCCTTTGTAAGATTTATCACCAGCCGCTTGCGGCGACTTTCCCCATACAACCAGCGAAGGTAGTTCAATGGCCCATAAGAAAGGTCAAGGCTCGAGCCGCAACGGACGCGATTCGAATGCTCAACGTCGTGGCGTGAAGAAGTTTGGCGGCGAACGCGTGATTGCCGGCAACATCCTGGTCCGTCAGGTTGGCAACAAGTTCCACGCTGGCAAAGGCGTTGGCCAGGGCAAAGACTACACGCTGTTCGCTCTGGTCGATGGCGTCGTCATGTTCGACCGCAACAGCCGCCGTATCAATGTTGTGGCTCAGGAGCCAGCAACCGCTGAAGCCAACTAGCGGTTAGCGGTTTCTGCACGATTGACGATCTAAGTATCAAAGCCAGCGTTTCAAACAGCGCTGGCTTTCGTCATGCGCCCGTGCGGTTGCGTGTTTGCGATGATCGAGGGCCATCGCTGATTAGCATGGCTTCGCTATAATGCGACCTTGAAATCAATTTCTGCTTCTTCCGAGGCAGATGCTTTGTGCTTCGCAGTATTTTGCGGAGCGATTCTGAACATTTCCCGGAAACCTCTCTGAGAACTATGGGCAAAAAATATATCTTCGAGATGTCGGATCTCACCAAGAAGCATGGCCAGCGCGAAGTGCTTGCCGGCGTCCGTCTGGCGTTTTATCCAGGCGCCAAAATTGGCGTGCTTGGCCGCAATGGCGCTGGTAAAAGTACGCTGCTGCGGATCATGGCGGGTGAAGATAAAGACTTCGATGGCGAGGCAAAGCTGACCGATGGATTCACGCGTGGTTATCTGCCCCAGGAACCGCACCTGAACCCGGAAAAAGACGTGTGGGGCAACATCAACGAAGCCGTTGCCCCGCGGCGCGCCATTGTCGACCGCTTCAACGAGATCACCGCCCAGCTTGGTGAGCCGATGGACGACGACAAAATGCAGAAACTGTATGACGAGATGGGCCGTCTGCAGGACGAGATCGACGCTTCTAATCTGTGGGAGCTGGATCGCGAAATCGAAATCGCCATGGATGCGATGAACCTGCCGCCCCGCGATGCAGATGTCACCAAGCTCTCGGGCGGTGAACGGCGCCGTGTCGCCATGTGTCAGTTGATGCTGCGGCGGCCCGACCTGCTGTTGCTGGACGAACCAACCAACCACCTCGACGCAGATTCAGTGCAGTGGCTGGAACGCCATCTGGCTGAATACACGGGCACCGTCGTCGCCGTGACCCACGACCGCTACTTCCTGGATAACGTCGCCGGCTGGATTCTGGAACTGGACCGCGGGCAAGGTATTCCGTGGGAAGGCAACTACACGTCCTGGCTGGAACAGAAGTCCGCCCGCTTGGCCCGCGAAGAACGCGCCCAGGCAGCCCGGCAGAAGACACTCGCCCGCGAACTGGAGTGGATTCGTATGGCGCCCCGCGCGCGGCAGGCTAAGAACAAAGCGCGCATCAGCGCCTATCAGCAGATGGCCGCTGAGCAGTTTGAAGAACGCAACGACGAGTTCGAAATTCAGATTCCACCCGGCAAAGAGCTGGGCGATCTGGTCATCGAAGGCACGGACGTCACCAAAGGCTTCGACGATAAACTGCTGGTCGAAAACCTCAACTTCCGCCTGCCACCGGGCGGTATTGTGGGCATCATCGGACCCAACGGCGCCGGTAAGACAACGCTCTTTAAGATGTTCACCGGCGAAGAAGAGCCCGACACAGGCAGCATTCGCACCGGCGCCACCGTGGAGCTTGGCTATGTGGATCAGAACCGCGATGCGCTCGACCCGGAGGCTACGGTCTACGAAGAAATCTCCGGCGGCCACGATATTCTGGAGATGGGCGGCCGGAAGGTGAATTCACGGGCGTATGTTTCGCGGTTCAATTTCCGCGGATCGGATCAGGAGAAGAAGGTTGGCAACCTTTCTGGTGGTGAACGTAACCGCGTGCACCTGGCCAAGCTACTTCGTCGCGGTTCGAACGTGCTGCTGCTGGACGAACCGACGAACGACCTGGACGTGGACACGCTCCGCGCGCTGGAAGAAGCCATCCTGAACTACGCCGGCTGCGTGGTTGTGATCAGCCACGACCGCTGGTTCCTGGACCGCATCGCGACGCACATTCTGGCCTTTGAAGGCGACAGTTACGTGCACTGGTGCGAAGGCAACTTTCAGACCTATGAACAGCAACGCCGGGAACGCCTGGGCATCAACCCTGATGAACCCAAGCGTTTCAAGTACAAGAAGCTGGCGAACTAGTTCGTAAATACAGCCGCAGCCCAGGTGGCCCTACTTTTTGGGGCCGCCTTCTTCACCCAACGCAAAGGTGGTGATCTTACCGCCACCTTCCTCGCCCAGGGCTCGTGTGGATGGCTTCGGTCCACCTTCTTCGCCAAGGGCCTGTGTCGTTGGCTTGGGGCCTCCTTCTTCGCCCAGTGCACGTGTTGATGGCTTAGGGCCGCCTTCTTCACCGACCGCCTTGGTTGTTGGCACAGGTCCGCCCTCTTCACCAAGGGCCAACGTGGTAGGTCCGCCTTCTTCGCCCACGGCGCGGGTTGTCGGCTTAGGACCGCCTTCTTCGCCCACGGCCTTAGTGGTGGCGCCGCCTTCTTCACCCAGCGCCCTGGTGGATGGCCCGGGTCCGCCTTCTTCGCCAAGGGCTAACGTCGTGGGGCCGCCTTCTTCGCCGACAGCCTTGGTTGTCGCGCCGCCCTCTTCTAACAGCGTCTGGGTATTAGGCATCTCAACGTTCCAAGAGATCGCATGCACCTGACCGCTGCGTTTGATCGTGTCAATCACACCTTGCTCAACGCCTTTGGGGAATTGAACTTTGACCACCTTGGTTCTGGCGTCGATGGAAAACGTTGCGTTGCCCGCGGCGTCCCAGACCTTCACCAGGTCCGACAGGGGCGAGTAAGTGCCCTTAGGCGGCAGCGCGCGCCAGCTATTGGGACTTGCGAAAACGCTGAGCACCCCCTGCGCGGGGACGCGGGGCACGTACTCTACGACGTGGTCGACGGTAAAAGGTATCACGTCCGCAACGCCGGCAAATGCTTTCACCTTGGCCGCCTGGGCGGTGTTGAGCCAAGCCAGATAGCCGCGTTTGTCCTGCAGCGGATGCTTCTCCGGCCACCGGCCGCGATACGGTCCGTTCACGCCCAGCGCTGCGCGTTGCGGTTGGGTAAACGTCCTCAGCTCGCGTGGCTCCACGAAATAAAGTGCGTAGCCGTCTTTGCGTTGCGCCTGGGGCGTCTGTTCCGCAGCAGGTTCTGCGGCGTGCAGATTTCCGGTGGTCGCCGCGGTCGCGACGCCCGCCATCACGCCCAGTGCCACCCGGCGCGAAGGAAGTGCAGGCTGCGCGGTTGTGGTCTGTGCAACGGTAGAATCCTGCCCGGGAGGTACAATGCCAGCAAACGGGTGTAACATAACGGCTATCCAACCTTGAAACGCGGGAAATGCGAGCAATCCAGTGGTAATACTTATTATGGGCGACGCCTCTGATGAACACGCCGCCCATATATTCTACGAACTAGAGACGCTTGGGGTCGATGTCGAGTTCCTTTCGACCGCCGATTTTCCGCAGTCTCTACAAATCAGTTATCAGCCGCCAGACGCGGGACACCTTGTGCTGCCCGCAGGTCGAAGGATTGAATTTGATGAGATTCAGTCCGTCTACTGGCGCAGCTATCAAGGTGCCGTCACACCTGCACTGCCCGATGAAACGCAAAGCTACATCGCGCAGAACGACGCCCGTTCATTGCTCGAAAGTTTCGTGCAGAACCTGCCCGCCCGCTGGGTGAACGGCTGGGCCGGATATCAGCTGCATCAGACCAAACCAGCAGCGTTGCAAAAGGCCGTAGCGGCAGGCGCCCGCATCCCCGCGACGACCATCACCAACGATCCAGAATCGGTGCGCGAGTTTGCCAGATCGCACCCGCAGTGCATCTTCAAGCCTGTCCAGGGCGGCGCCCATACGCAAATGTTGAACGAAGAGCACCTGACAGACGAAAACCTGCTTCATCTGCAAATTGCGCCGGTCACCCTTCAGCAGCAGATCGAGGGCGACGATATCCGCGTTTTCGTGGCAGGCGAGCAGGTCTTAGCCTGCGAGATTAAGACATCGGCGGTCGACTTCCGCGACGATCCGCACGCCGCCATCATCCCGCATACCCTGCCCGCAGAGATGCAGGAACTAAGTAAGAAAATTGCTGCGGCGTTGCATCTGGTCTGGACCGGCATCGATTACCGCCGGACGCCTGCGGGCGACTACATATTTCTCGAAGCCAACCCCAGCCCCATGTTCCTGGGCTTTGAATCCCGCACCGGGCTGCCACTTACAGCAGCCCTGGTGAAGTTGCTTCAGGACTAAGCGTTAACGAATGGTGCGGTTCATCAGCAGGCTGCCATTGTCGCCGACGTTGAACAACGCGTTGTTGTAGTTCGAGCGTTTCTGCCCGAAGCCGCATGGATACCAGACCAGGCTGAGCGAAATATTCCAGTTCGCCCGCGCTAGACCCGACACGGATACGGCAGTGCCTGGAGTGCCCAGCAACGGCGCCGTGCTGTTCGGCGTGAGGTAAGTAAATCCGCCACGCACGGCGAAGGAGTGGTTCAAGGGCAGTTCGATGTTCGAGCCGAAAACACCATCGTTGTTGCCGGTCAGGCCGGCAAAGGCGGTGAATTCTCCGCGGTTGTTAACCGGCGTGCGATAGAAGAACAAGTACTGATCCTGCAAGCTGGTGGTGAACACGCTCCGGCGATTCACGGGCACGCCAACCACGGCGGTCTGTGCCGCGCGGGTGCTGCTGTTTGCCATCAGGCGGAAACCGAACTCGTTGTGGTTAGCAGTTTTCCAGCTGATTTCGCCACGGAACTGCGATAGCTCCGTATTCACGTACCATTGGTCGGTCAGGTAGTCGACAACACCGCCGAATTGCAGACCCCAGTCCACACGGTGGAACAGACCCGCGGTGAAGAAGGTCTGGTTGTGGCTGCTGGCCGTCAAGTTGGACGCTGAGAAATCTGTCTGCACCGTGCGGAAGCCAGCCTGCATGCCAAGGTCGGTTCCGAACAGGTTGAAGAAGTCGGGGAAAGCACGGCTGTAATTCACGGCCTGGTGGAAGCCGAAGCTGCCGCCGGCGCCAAGATTCTGCGGGCCGGTGAAGCCCTGGACACCCGTTTCAAATTCAAATTCGCACCACGGCAGTCCGGCACACAGGCAGATGCACAGCGTGCCGGTTCCGCACGAATCGCAATCGCCGCAACTTCCATCGGTGCAACCACCGCACGCGCCTCCGCAGGTGCCATTGCAGCCACCGGGCATGTAAGCCATGCCGCCGTGCGTCACAGGCGCCAGAGGCGTGTTGCCTTGCAGCACCTGCCCCATCGGCTGAGCGGGATCGTGATAAACAGTTCCACCTGGATGGATGATGGCGCCCTCTTGAATCATCTCGCCCGGTGGCAGCACTTCAGCTGGCGCCTGCGCGACGCGTACTGGCGCCCGGCGGACGGTTGTCTTTTGGGTGGCAATGCGACGTGGCGCCTGTGCTACCGTGGCGGTTTGACGCGCTGGCTGCTGGGCGGGAGCTGTTGAGACTTTCGCTGGCGAGACAGCGCGTGACCGCGGTGCAGCCGGTGTGGGAGCTGTTTTTGGTTTCGCGCCCTGCTGAACGTATTGAGCTTTCTGAACAGGATGCGTGTTAACCTGTTGAGCCTGCGATTGCCTGAACGGGCTGGCCGGTGTTGCAACCTTCCGGAATGGCGACCACGATGTCTGGGCGAATGCTGTCGCTGGTAGCACAGCACAAGCAAACAACGTGAAGATGGTGACGACGTTTCGATTTTTGATGAGGGGGGAATTCATCGCTGATCCTTTAGCATTTCGAGAACGGCCCGTCTTCCAAGGGGGAAAGTGGACAGACGCAACGGCCGGTAGAGAAACGTATCGGCAGCGATAAACTCAGCTCTTTCGTTAAAGTCAAAATAATCCGAAAAGTATTCACAAACTGCGCATTTTAACATTGCTGCGTTATTAGGATTGATAAGAGCAGCCGGCGGGTGCTGGTCCGTAACGCACAGGAAGCTTCTCGAATGCCCCAGAAGAACAGTTCCAGAAGTTCGGACGCCGGTCGGTGGCCCATCCTCGCGCTGGTGCTGCTCGCCGTCTGCAGCGCGGCGATTTATCTGGTGGTTGCAACGCTGGCGCCCCGGTTCGCATACATTCCCGCCGGGAAGGAACACCTGTATCAACAGCGTCCGGTGCTGCCTGTGCTTGGATTGTTCGCCGGGGCTTTTCTGCTTTATTTTGCGGGCATTGCCGTGGTGAAACGCGCCGGTCAGTCTTCTGCCATGCTCGTCACCGTCCTTCTTGCCGCGGTGTTGTTCCGCGTGATTCTGGTTCCCAGTACGCCCATTCTGGAAATTGATATCTACCGTTACATCTGGGATGGCGCCGTCGCGGCGCGCGGTATTAGCCCTTTTAAATACAGCCCGCAGCAGGTGCTGACCGCCGATCGCAGCGACGAACTTCCGGCGGATCTTAGGCGACTGGCAGAACTTCGTGATGATCCACGCCGGATCGGACTACGCACCGCACTCAGCAGAATCCACTTTGGGCACGTGCCAACGGTGTATCCGCTGGTTAGCCAGGTCGTGTTTGCAGCGGCTGATTTTATAAGCCCGCCAGACGCTTCCTTGGCGACCCGGCTGACGATTCTGAAAGCGATGTTCGTCGGGTTCGAACTTGGCACGATTGCCTGTGTTGTGCTGATGCTGCGTCATCTGCGGTTACCCATGCAGTGGGTGCTGGTGTACGCCTGGTGTCCGCTGTTGATCAAAGAGACGGCCAACGGCGGGCACCTCGACACGATTGCCGTCTGCCTGACCGCGCTGGCGGCTCTGCTGCTGCTTTATGCTTGCTTTCCCCGTGAAGGTAAACCGGCAGGCAAGTGGCGAAATGTTCTGCTTGCCAGCCTAAGCGCTGCCGTGCTTAGCCTCGCCATCGGGGCGAAGATATATCCGCTGATTCTGGCGCCCATCTTCATCGCCGCTTGCATTCGCACGTTGCGAATTCGCACCGTCATTCCCGCCATCACCGGCGTCGTCATTAGCATCGCTGTATTGCTTCCTATGGCCCCACGACAACTTGCGGGCGATACCACAGGTGGAGGGACCGATCCCAGCCAAGGTTTGCGGGCGTTTATCGGGTCGTGGGAGATGAACGACTTTCTCTTCCTGCTCGTTCACGAAAATCTGCGTGCGGACGAACACACGCCGCCAGGGCAGAAAGCATGGTTTAACGTCACTCCCGCGGGATTCAGATCCGGGTTAGCTCAGCGTTGGCAGGACGTGACGGGAACCCGCCCAAAGAACCCAGCCTTTCAGATGGCTCGCGTTATCACATGTGCATTTTTCCTGGCATTGGCTTCCGGCTTTGCGTGGCGTGGAGCAGCGGAAACTTCTGCTGCCGGATGGCTCAAATGGGTGTTTCTAACGGTTGCCTGGTTCTGGCTGTTATCACCGACACAGAACCCGTGGTACTGGACCTGGGCGCTGCCGTTTCTGCTCTTCGCCCGCAGCCGGATGTGGTTGCTGCTGGCAGGCTTGTCGATGGTTTACTACCTGAGGTTCTGGCTGGAATATCACTTCTGGGATCAAGAAGTCTGGGGAACTGGCTACACGGGGGCGCCCTTCTTTGACCTGGTTGTCACCTGGCTTGAATACGCGCCCTGGCTGCTACTGCTCATCATTAGTTGGGCGATGTTTTATTACAGGAAATACACAGAAGATCCAATCTACAGCCACGTCATGGTGGTTCATACGCGCGAAGATTGACAAATGTCTTTTGGCAGTTAGCAATTTTTTTTCAACAAATTGAGATTTTTATCTCGAATTGGCGCCCTCCTTATCGGTTTAACCAGTTTAACACGTCCCTTCTAAATCAAGCCACTTGTGGCGGGCAATGCTCCGTAATGCCTATTTAACGTGTATGGCGCCTTTCTCGTGGGGTTTCGAGCTCCAAAAACCTGCGGCAAGTCGCACTCTGCGGCGACTGGACACAATGGAGGAAATAGGTTGAATGCTCCGAATGGCGTAACTACTATCGAGTTACCCAGAGCAGATTAACCCGCCGATCCTCTTACCTCTCCCATTTTAAGCTTAAGCCTTTGGCTATCTCTTCAGGAGTCGTTCGCTCCATGCCTGACCAGAATAAAGCGAATCTAAAGCGGTCTTTCTTTCGTGCGTTGCTGCGTCATCGCTGGAAATTCGCACTCGCTATTCTGTTGATGATGTGCGGAACGGTAGTGCTGCTGGCCAACTGGCCCCGGACCTACGAGTCCCGCGCGAAGTTACTGGTGCGTATCGGTTCTGAAAGCGTAACGCTTGATCCAACGGCTACCATCGGCCAGACGATCGCCTACGAGAAACTTCAGGAAGAAGAAGTCAACTCCGTCCTCGAGATCTTCAACAGCCGGACCATCTACGAACGCGTCGTCGACCGGCTTGGTCCTGATGAGATTCTTGATCCCAAGTTCGGCCTGCTGGAGTACGAAGAAACCGCCACGGACGACAAGGAAACGGCGAAAGCGCACAAGAGCATTAAAAAGCGTTCGTCCTTTGTCAGCGATGCCAAGGCCTGGTCGATGGGCGTGGTTGACCGGGTGCTGATTGAGACAGGCATCAAAGATCCGATCTCACGTCGTGAACGGGCGATCCGCGAACTTGAAGACGCGCTCTATGCTTCGGCTGGCCGCAAGAGCAATGTTGTTTCCGTCGTGTGCACTTCGTCATCCCCTTACGGCGCCCGCCGCGTTGTGGCGATTGCCATTGAAGAGTTCCAGAAGCATCACATTAAGCTTTCGCGTACGGAAGGCTCGCATGAGTTCTTCGTCCAGCAGGAAAGCAATCTGGCCGAACAGTTAAACGCAGCCTATCAGAAACTTCGCGATCGCAAGACCGAATATGGCATGGTCGACGCTGCTGCCAGCCGTCAGGTGCTTCTGACGGAAATCAGCGATGTAGAACTGGCAATTCTGCAAGCGGATCGCGAGATTCAGTACATCGAATCGCAGCTGAGCAAACCGCTCGACAAATCAGACCTGGCGCCTGCCGCAACCAAACCCGTGCTAGTCGCCAAACCGGCCGTTGATACGGAGCCGGCAAAAGCCACCGCTGCCGTTAGTAAGACCGTCGAAGCCGGAGTTGCTGCCATAAGCACTCCGGGCGCCCGCACAGCAGGCGGACAGGGCGCCCGCGACGGCATGCGGCAGCAACTTTATCAACTGGAGATCGAAGAGCAGGAACTGCTTTCGACCCACACGCCCACGCACCCCAGCGTTGTCGCACTGCGTGAGAAACGGCTGGAAGCTGAACGCATCTACCGCATGAGCGAGTCCGCCGACCTGGCCGCGTTGAAGCAACGCCGGACGTTGCTGACATCGCAGCTTGACCGCTTAGAGTCAAAAGTGGCGACGCTGAACAAACATGCCATCGAAATCGAAGACCTGACCCGCGAAGCCAGCCTCATCGAGCAGAAGCACCGCGAGCATGCCGGCCGCCTGGAACAGGCGCGGATCGGCAAAGAAATGGACACGCAGCAGATCAGCAGCATCAACGAAGCGCAGCCTGCATCGTTCATCGAAAAACCCATCAGCCCCAACAAACCGTTGACCCTGGCGGGCGGCTTCATGCTCGCCGTGATGGCAGGTTTAGCCCTGGTTGTATCGCTGGAATGGTTCGACACGCGCCTACGCACACGCGACGAAGTTGAGTCTAACCTGAACCTGCCGGTGCTTGCCGTCGTGAACAACGCCGCGGGTCGCGGAGAAGAGCCACTGATCCGTCAGGAGTTTGGCGCCGTCCTGTCGCACCTGCGGAAAGCAGGCACAGATAACAGCGGGCCAAAGACCATCGCCGTGATTGGCTGTGGCGGTAAGCAGCCCGATCAGATCGCGGCGGACCTCAGCGTCAGTGCTGCCGGGTTGCTTTCTGGCAATGTGGTGGCGGTCGACGCAGACAAAGTATCCCGCGCGATGAGCGATCACTTTGGCGCCAACGGGCAGCCCGGGTTCTCCGACCTGGTTTCTGGCGGCGCCAGCTACAACGACTGCGTCACACGCACCCGCCTGGAAAACCTGACGCTCATCTCCGCAGGTTCCGGCGAAAGTGAAGAAACGCAACAACCGCCCCGCCAGGTCCGCGATCACTTGCAGGAACTTTCCACCCGGTTTGATCTCGTAATCGCCGACCTTCCGGCGCCTTCGAATAACAGCGCAGACAGTGTTTCAGCCCGCGACTTCGATGCCTGCCTACTTGTTGTCCAGGGCGGAGAAACAAGCATTGCCCGGGCTGCCGAAACTCAGCAATCGCTAAAGGAATCTGGCGCCAACGTCATCGGCGTCATTCTCCAAGGCGAACGAGAAACATTACCGCACTGGGTGCGGAGGTTAGTGTGATGAATCCCCAGATCGTCCAGGAACAAACCAACGCTACGCACGACCTTCGCCCGGCGCCGACGGAAGCAGAACACGCGTCGAACGCGAACAGTCTGCAGAGTGCGGACTCTGACGAGGGAGCAGAATCCGCAGAGATGAAACTATCGATCCCCTATTACCCCACGCCGTGGTGGAAACGCGGGTTTGACATCACAGTCGCCATGTTCTGCCTCACCATTCTGTCACCCGTTTTCCTGGCGATGACCGTCCTTATCAAAGCGGTCTCCACCGGCCCGGTCTTCTTCCGGCAGAAGCGATACGGCGCCCGTGGCGAACCGTTCATGATCTACAAGTTTCGCACGATGCATCAGGCGAACAACACAAAAACACACGAAGATTACGTCAAACGCTTGCGTGAGTCCGGCGGCACCGTCGCCAAGATCGACAAAAACGCACCGCTCATTCCATTAGCGCGTTTTGTGCGCGGCCTCGGTGTTGACGAGTTTCCGCAGGTTCTCAATGTGCTGTGGGGCGACATGAGCATCATCGGACCGCGTCCGGATGTCATGGATCCTGCTGGCTATACCAAAGAGCACCGGCAGCGGTTTGAAGTAACGCCAGGTGTGACAGGTTTGTGGCAGGTCTCCGGAAAGAACGGAACCACGTTCGACGAGATGATGCAGTTCGACTGTGAATACGTTCGCCGTCGTTCGCCGCTGCTGGACGCCGTTATCCTGCTTCGCACACCTGTTGCCGTTCTGAATCAACTTGTTTTCTCGCTGAAGAATTAGCATCCGGTCGCTTACTGCGACACTTAAACAACAAAGGAAGATCGATGCTTCGCATTGGAGTGATTGGGCTTGGTTACTGGGGCCCGAATCTATTGAGGTGCCTCTCAGAACTGCGTGAATGCGAAGTCGTCTTCGCCTGCGATCGCGACGAGAAACGCCTGGAAGCCATGGCCGCCCGCTTCCCGTCGGTGATTCCTACGAAGAACGCGGACGAAGTCATTCACGGCGGCCGTGTCGATGCAGTCATCATCGCGACGCCCACACGCACACATCACGCGTTGGCTTCACAGGCACTGGCAGCGGGGCTGCACGTATTTGTTGAAAAGCCGCTCGCCGCCTCCACGGCAGAGTGCCGGGAATTGATTGAGCTTGCTGAACATCACGAACGGGTGCTCTTCGTCGGACACATCTTCCTGCATTCATCGCCGGTGGCGAAACTGCGGGAACTCGTCAACTCGGGCGACCTTGGCGACCTTTATTACATCAGTTCCAAGCGGTTGAATCTCGGCCCGGTGCGGAACGACTGCAACGCATTGTGGGATCTGGCGCCGCATGATATCAGCGTGATGCTTGACCTGCTCGGCGGCTCTCCCCTGGGCGTAAGTTGCAGCGGATCGTCGTATCTCAAACCGCATGTGCACGACGTGTGCAACATGACCATGTACTTCCCCGAAGACAAACTGGGGCTTACGCACGTGAGCTGGCTTGATCCGCGCAAAGATCGCGTGATGACCATCGTCGGCAGCAAGAAGATGGTGGTTTACGACGACCTGGAACCGCTCGAAAAAATCAAGATCTACGACCGGGGTGTCGACTCGGCGCCTTATGCCGCGACATTCGGCGAGTTCCAGTACAGCTATCGCTATGGCGATACGCATTGCCCGCATCTGGAACAGGTTGAACCCCTTCGCGCTGAATGTAGCGACTTCATCAACGCGATCGTCAACTCAACACGGCCGCGCACTGACGGCCTGAACGGTCTGCAAGTGGTGGAAGTGCTGGAAGCTGCCACGGAGTCGCTTCGTCTCGGCGGCGTGTGCGTTTCGGTAGGTTCGCCGCAGTGGCAGACAAACGCTGCACCTGCCCCCACGAACGGCCATGTTATTAACGGCGCCCCTACCGAAGAAGTGAAAAGCTAATGTCCCAGCCATACGTACATCCCGCCGCCATCTGCGATTGCGATGATATCGGTCAGGGCACGCGCATCTGGGCTTACGCCCATGTGCTGTCCGGCGCCCATATCGGCCAGAACTGCAATGTTGCCGATCACGTTTTTGTCGAAGGCGGCGCCTGGGTTGGCGACAACGTCACGCTGAAGAACAACGTCTGCGTCTGGGAGGGTGTCCGGCTGGAAGACGATGTCTTCGTCGGACCCAACGTCACATTTACGAATGATCGCTATCCGCGTTCTCCTCGCATGATGCAGGCCCGCGAGCGATACAGCGAAAAAGAAAACTGGCTCTCCCGCACAATCGTCCGCCAGGGCGCTGCGATTGGCGGTGGCGCGACCATCACCCCCGGCATCGAACTGGGGCGGTACTGCCTCGTCGCGGCAGGCGCCCTGGTAACACACAACGTCGAGCCGTTTTCGATCGTCGCGGGCGTTACCGCCACGCATGCCGGTTACGTCTGCACCTGTGGACACCGTCTGAGCGGGCACTATGCCGAGACGGATTGCGACGCCTGTGGCGAACTCGCCATCACTCGCGCATTGCTTGCAGACTCGCCACGGATCCTCACTTAAGACACTGGAAGTCGCGACAAAGCTTTTGCAAAGCAGCAGGCAAAACACCTGCTGAAAAAGTCTCCGCCGCGTCATCCTTTTTCCCGCCATCCTGAAAATTCTTCACGGCTGCTCTTGTTATGAACGCGCCCGTATCTCCTAAGATTCCGCTTGTGGACCTCGTTACTCAGTGCGGCAACCTCCGCGAAGAAATCATGCAGGCCGTCGGCCGTGTGGTCGATTCCGCTGGCTTCATTCTCGGCAAAGAGGTTGGTGAGTTCGAGGAACAATTCGCAGACTACTGTGGCGCCAGGCACTGCGTGGGCGTGGCAAGCGGGCTGGATGCCTTGCATCTGGCCATTCGCGCGACGGGCATCGGCGCCGGCGACGAAGTGATTACGGCGGGCAATTCGTTCGCCGCCAGCGCGTATGGCATTGTGCACGCGGGCGCCACGCCCGTGCTGGTTGACGTGTGCGAAGACGATTTCAACATCAATCCCGCGCTGATTGAAGAAGCTATCACGCCCCGCACTAAAGCGATTCTGCCTGTACACCTTTACGGGCAACCTGCCCGCATGAACGAAATCCGCGAGATCGCTAGCCGTCATGGTCTGAAGGTGATCGAAGACGCCGCACAGGCGCATGGCGCCGAGTACAACGGCAAGCGGGCTGGCTCGCTGGGCGACGCTGGCTGCTTCAGCTTCTATCCCGGTAAGAACCTTGGCGCCCTGGGCGACGGCGGCGCCGTGGTGACCGACGACGACGAACTGGCAGCGCAGTTGCGTTCGCTGCGTAACTACGGCGCCCGCGTGAAAGGCCAGCATGACGAACCTGGTTACAACTCACGTTTAGACACCATGCAGGCAGCTATACTTCAGGTGAAGCTCAAGCATCTGGAAGCGTGGACGCACGCCCGTCGCGCTGCCGCCGATCTCTACCGCGATAAGCTGGCCGGCATTCCTGATCTCGTGCTGCCTGAATCGCGGGATGATGTACGCCACGTCTATCACCTGTTTGTGGTGCAGCATCCCAACCGCGACGCGTTGCTGGAACAGCTGAAAGAGAAGAACATCTTCTGTGGCATCCACTACAAGCAACCGTTAAATCAGGCTGGCGCCTTTGCGAACGTAACCAGCGTGCCCGCGGATCTGCCCGTCACCACGCGGCTTTCGTCGCAGATTCTTTCGCTGCCCATGTACGGCGAATTGACGGCGCCGCTGATCGATCAGGTGGCGCAGGGCGTGGCTGAATGCACCGGCGCAGCCGTGAACTAGCGCCCGCTGAACCAGTCTTTCGCCGCGTCTTCGTGTAGGAAACCCATGTCGGCAATTGCCACAAGCCATCCCCCCACAGCCGCCGTGCTGACGAACAAGCAGGGGCAGCCAAGCCGGTTGTTCTTCTGGGGGCCGGTGCTGTTGATGATTGTTTCCGTCATGGGAATCACGCACGACGTGCGCCATGCGATTCAGGCTGCTGGCGACAAAGTGGAAGATCACGACGAAGTCGCATCGGCTGGCAGCAATACGCTTAGCCGGCAGGTCTCCATCGTCCTGCTTGGCGCCGCTGGTGGACTGATGCTAATGGCGAAGTCATCGCGAAAGCCAAGCCAGTTCCACTTCAGCCTCATGCTGCTACTGCTTGGATACATGGCTTGCAGCGTTGTCTGGTCCGATAACTCTTCAACCACAGCCAAACGCGTTGTCATTCCGGCATTGCTGTTTCTTGCGGCGTGTGGCATTGGCAAACACTGGCGGCCGGAAGATCTGTGTCTGGGCGTTGTGTGTATGTCGCTGACGTTTCTGCTGGTGGGCATTGCTGCGGAAATCTACTTCGGCACCTTCCTTGCCAATGGCGAACATCGTTTCTCTGGCTTGTTGCACATGAACCGGCAAGGGATGAATTGCGGCGCCTTGGCGATTGCCTCCTTCGCACTTGCGAAGATACGCCGGCAGTGGTGGTTTCTGGCCATTGCCGCACTCGCGTTTGTCATGCTTCTGGCAACCAAATCACGCGGCGGGCTGGCGGCTGTATCCGCGGCCGCTCTGTTTTTCTGGTGGATGTCGGCCAAAGGTCGCAGCCGCGCTGCGGCGGTTGCTACGGGCGTCGTGCTTGCCGGCGCGGCGATGCTGTATGCAGGGCTGACCGCCGACACGGGCGTTGACTTTGGCAGTCTTGCAACGCTGGGCCGTCAAGAGCCTGGCGCCGACCCGACGACGCTGACAGGCCGTATTCCTATCTGGAACCAGGCCCTTCAGGATATTTATAAGAAGCCGCTGTTGGGTTACGGCTATGGTGGTTTCTGGACCTCGAAACGCGTGTTGTACTTCTCGTACATTCACAACTGGGCGTTCAGCAATGCCCATTCCATCTATCTGGAAACAACACTCAACCTCGGGTTGATCGGCGCGGCAATGGCCGCAGTAACAACCCTTGCCATCTTTACGCGCGGTACGCAAATATTCATGCAAACGCGCGATCCCGGGGTGCTGTTCATCCTTTCGATGATTGTCATGGGCGCCATCAGCGGGCTGACCGAAGCGATCTTTGTCAGCATCGGTTACACGCTGATTCTGGTTCTGACTGGTTTCTGCATCATCAGTTATGCGGATCTCCAGCCCGGTAACGACGCGGCGGAAGGAGCAGCCGCATGAGTTCGCACACGCCGGTTATTAAGAAGAACATGCTGCGGACGTTTTTTAGCAACGCCGTAT
Organism: Pirellulaceae bacterium; assembly: GCA_965233625.1. Lineage (GTDB taxonomy): Bacteria > Planctomycetota > Planctomycetia > Pirellulales > Pirellulaceae. The sequence continues at coordinate 1,584,261 of OZ247499.1, read as the reverse complement.
CGCTGCTGACCAGCGACGTGCTGAATAAAGCCACGACGTTCGGCATTTACGCGATGGTTTCGCGCGGCGCCGGCTCGCACGGCTTTGGGCAGCTTTCGCTTTCGCTCTTGCTGTTCTACACGTTTCAAGTCCTGGCAACCGCCGGGCTGCCGACGTTAATCACACGCGAAACCGCCAAGCATCCGGGCAGAACGCGGTTGTATCTGCTGAACGGGTGCGCCGCAGCGCTAGCTACCTCGGCTTGTGCGATGTTTGGCATGATGGCGCTGGCGTTCATCATGCAGTACGAAGCGGACACGGTCGCCATGATCTGCACGCTTTCGCTGGGGCTGTTGCCGTTCGGACTGGCGCTGGTGATTGAATCGGTGTTCCGCGGCCGTGAGAAGATGTACATGATCGCCATTGCCAATGTGCCGGCTAATCTGATGAAAGTCGGCGGCGCGTGGGCGCTGCTGGCCAATGGCTTCTCAATCATTTATGTGGCGTGGCTGCTGGTGGGTGTGCGGGTTGCCATTCTGGTGATCGAGTGGGCTGGTTTAATGCTATGCATCGGCCCATCGCGGGGCCGGCTGCACTTCCGGCTGGTCAAGGCGCTAGTGGCGAAATCGTCTACGTTCTTTGGCATCGATGGTATCTCAGCGGTCTGGTCCAGTGTCAACGCGATGCTGCTTTCCAAGTTTGCCACCGAAGCGGAAGTGGGCCTGTATGGCGCCGCCACGCAACTGATGCAGCCTGCGCTGATGATCTACCGCAGTATCGTTGGCAGCGTGTTCCCGGCCATGTGCAGCCGCGCAGCAGGCAACCTGGAAGAACTTGCCCGCATGACACGGTGGCTGGTGACTTTCCTGCTACTGCTCGGCGCCCCGGCGGCAGTGCTGGTTTTCACTTTTGCAGACGTTGGATTGCTGACACTGTATGGCAAGAAAGAATTTCTGCAGGCAACCGATGTACTACGCGTGCTTAGCAGTGTGCTGCTTCTCCAGTGCGTGACAAACGTGCTCGGTCACGCTCTCTGGGCGGCAACGAAAGAAAGCACGGCGCTGCGGATTGTGGCGGTCAATCTGGTGTTAAACATCTTGATTGGCTTTGGACTTGTGTATGCATTTGACCGCATTGACCCGGAGCATGGCGCCTTGATGGGCACGGCCTACGCGGCGATGGTGGTCGCGCTGATCAACACTGCGCAACACTACCTGGCGTGCCGCAACACGCTGCAAAGTTCGCCTATTGATCTGACACTGCTGAAGCCGCTGGCGGCAGCGGTGCTGATGATTGGCTGCATGCTACTGCTTTCGCAGGTAACGAACCGTTACATGGCGGCGGCAGTTGGCTGCGGCGTGTACGTGCTGGCGGTGCTGGGATTCATCATCTGGTCGCACGGCGGAGTGCGTGGCGTTAGAGATGGATATTTCGCCCCGCTCTTGAACTCGCGATAACCGGCGCCAGACCGCAAGACAGAAACGGTAAGCAAAATGAAAATTGCCTTTGTAAGCTACGACTTCGGCGAGTACAGCGTGCGGCATGTGAACGCCTTGGCCGAACAAGGTCACGACGTGCTGGCCGTGCTTGCCAGCAACACAGCCGGTCCGTACGCCCACATGCTATCTGACAAGGTCCAGGCCCATCTGTTTCACCGCCCGCGTTTCCGCCAGGTGCTGCGTCAGTGGTTCAGTTGCCGGGAACTGCTGGCGAAGATTAACGCCTACCAGCCGGACGTGGTGCACTTTCAAGGCGGCCATCTGTGGTTCAACTTCGCCCTGGGACGATTGTCGCATCTGCCCCGCGTCGTCACGGTGCACAACCCGCGGCATCATGCCGGCGATAAATCTTCGCGCCGCACGCCGCAGTGGGTGATGGACTATGGCTACCGGCAGGCAGACCGTGTGATTGTGCACGGCGAACAACTAAAGAAGCAATGCGTTGAAGAGCTTCACTTCCAGCAACGCCGTGTCCACGTTGTGCCACACATAGTGATGGGTGACACAGATGTGGCGCCAGGAGTTGATGAGCAGCCTGACACGGTCCTCTTTTTCGGACGGATCTGGGAATACAAAGGGCTGGAATACCTGATACGGGCCGAACCACTGATTGCTGAAAAGGTTCCCAATGTAAAAATCGTCATCGCGGGCGAAGGCGAAGACTTTCAGCGGTACCGCGATATGATGCAGAACCCGGAACGGTTTATCGTGCAGAATGAACGCGTTTCCGATGAAGACCGCGAAGCGCACTTCGCCCGCAGTTGCGTGGTGGCGTTGCCCTACACATCCGCCACGCAAAGCGGTGTGATACCGGTCGCCTACAATCATGCCAAACCCGTTGTCGCCACCCGCGTAGGCAGCTTGCACGAAGTGGTGCGGCATGGCGAAACCGGGTTACTGGTCGAACCGCGAAACACGGAAGCGCTGGCCGAGGCGATTATCAAACTGCTGACCGACGCGCCGCTGCGGAAGAAAATGGGACAGGCAGCGCGGGCCATGCTGGACGCTGAGTCTTCGCCCGCGGTGGTGGCGCAGCATCATGTGGATGTCTACAAAGGCGCGATGGAAGATCATCGCCGCCAGGGGACATCCCGTAACTACAAGCCGGCGGCAGCCCGGCAGGAGGCGGTCTGATGAGCATCCGCGTTCTCATGGTCACGCCGCCGCTGCCCGACGCCAACCGCCCGGGCAGCATGGCGCCCGCCGCGCGGCAGATTGAAAGTCTGTGCGAGTTCGGCATAGAGCCGGTCATTGCCGATATGCGTGGCATCCCCAAACTGAAGTATCTGCAAGCCATCCCGCGCATCCGCCGCCTGGCGCGAGACTGCGATCTGGTGCACGCGCACTTTGGTTATTGTGGCTGGTTGGCGAGGATGCAGCGTAGTAAACCGCTGGTGCTGTCTTTCATGGGCTCGGATGTGTACGGCGATACGCTGGCGGGCGGCAGACCGGGTTGGTTCTCTGGAACGGTTGCGTGGATCAACCGCAACTTCCTGTCCAGCCGTGTCGATCAGATTCTGGTCAAAAGCCAGATGATGGCCGACCTCATCGCCCCGGCGCCCTGCACGGTGATCCCCAACGGCGTTGACGTGCAGACCTTCAAGCCAATGGATCGGCAGCAGGCCAGACAGCAGATCGGCCTCGATCCGGACAAACGGTACGTGCTGTTCCCCGGCAATCCAGAAAACCCCCGCAAAGGTTTTCCTACAGCGCAGAGCGCACTGGAAGTTGCCAACCAGAAACTGGATCAACCGGCCGAGATGGTGAAGCTGTGGGGCATTCCGCCGGCCGAAGTCGCCGACTATATGAACGCCTGCGATGCAATGTTTATGGTGTCGCTGGCGGAAGGTTCACCCAACGTGGTCAAAGAAGCGATGGCCTGCAACCGCCCCATCATTGGCGTGCCTGTGGGCGATGTCGAGTGGCTATTAGACGGCGTCGAAGGCTGCCACGTCTGCGACCGCGACCCGCAGCAACTGGGCGCCAAGCTTGCCGCCACGCTGCAATCGCCGCATCTTGAAGTGGGCGGCCGACAACGGATTGAAGATTACAAGCTCGATCTAAGCAGCGTCGCCCGCCGGGTCTGCCAGGTTTACGAGAAGGCCCTGGGCCGCGAATTTCTTCCAAAGGAAGAGGACGTGCCCGCGATGGTGTGACGCACGAGGTTGGGCATGTGCTACGATGTGGTGCGATCGCATCGTGGCCAGCGAGCAATTTATGTCCAATCCTGAAAAACCACTTGGCAATTGGGCGAGAAAGATCGTTCATTCAAAGTGGGATTTCGCTCTTATGTGTGGCGCACACATATTCTTCCCAACTTTTGCGCCTTTCTGGCTGGCCATTGGTGCCGCAATAAATTCAGTTCTGATTGAGGTAAGCATTTCACCTCGAATGGGTTCGCCGGATGCTCCCGTTTTCCAGCGTAGCCTTGACGTTATATGTCTGTTGCTCTTCCCTACGGCTGCCATTGCGCCGATATGCTTCCTAATCTCCATGCGAAGGCCTGGCTGGCGACGTTCGATCCTGGTGTCGCGCGTACATGAATTTCTTCAGAAAAGACGCATAAGATTTCTCTACGATTGTTACCACGTCGCATCAACCATCGTGATGGCAGTACTCGGGTTCCTCATTCTGCAACCCGGTTTGCAGGACGACCTCTTCGCAGCCGCTATTTTTGTCGGATTTTTCCTCTTCTTTTTGGCGTCGGTTGTCCCGTTCAACCTGATCATGCCCATGATCTACATCCGTGTGTTACCTGAAATCTGTGAGTACGAGAATTAAGTGGACGCGCTAGAAGTCAAGGAATTCAGCTATGACTATTACGGGAAACTCATTTACGCGATGTCGGTGTGGATCAATGGGCTTAAGTGCGGCTTGATATTGCCGAAGTCGACGGGCAAGCGGCGCTGCGGTTCAATGCCCGCCCCTTCTTCCCCTTATGGGTGATGGCTGGAAAACGCGGTATGCTTTAGCTTCGCCACAGTGCGATTTGCCGATCAGTTTCCGCCGCGAGTTTTCGAGAGAGTCCCATGCCTTCTGGATTAGCCGCTTTGCTGGACGATGTTGCCGCCATTACCAAACTGGCGGCCGCGTCGGTGGATGATGTGGGCGTGGCTGCGGCGAAGGCCAGTTCGAAGGCGGCAGGCGTGGTGATTGACGACGCTGCAGTGACGCCACAGTATGTGATTGGCTTTACCCCCAAGCGCGAACTGCCCATTATCTGGCGGATTGCGAAGGGTTCGCTCATCAACAAGCTGGTGTTCATCCTGCCTGTGGCGTTGTTGTTGAGTTACTTTGTGGACTGGTTGATTACTCCCATTCTGATGCTTGGAGGACTCTATCTGTGCTTCGAAGGCGCCGAGAAGGTGATCCACAAACTCTGGCCGCATGAAAAGAAGCCAATCAAGGAGAAGGTGAAGGAAGTCACCAGTGAAGATCATGAGAACAAGATGGTCAAAAGCGCCATCCGTACGGACTTCATCTTGTCGGCTGAAATTATGGCAATCTCACTCAAGGAAGTGAAGGCGGACTATCCGACTGAGATCTGGATGCAGGGCATCGTGCTTTTTCTGGTGGCTATCGCAATCACCGTCGCCGTTTACGGCGTGGTGGGCCTGATTGTGAAGATGGACGATATTGGCTTGCGGTTGGCATTGCAAAAAGAAGGTTTCGCCGCGGCGTTTGGCAACGGACTCGTCAAGGCGATGCCTAAGCTGCTGGGCGTGCTGGCGTTCGTGGGAACGGCGGCGATGCTCTGGGTCGGCGGTCAGATTATTATTCATGGCTTCGGCCTACACCCCGAAGAATGGGTGGGATTGCATGGCGGGGTTGCGGGCTGGATCGCTGACGCGTTGATCTGCGGCGTGATCGGTCTGAGCATCGGCGCCGCTGTGGTGGGCGTGGTACATCTGGTCAATAAATTTCGCGGTGTGAAGGCGCATTAAGCGATATTTCCGGGGATTCAGGCGAAACATTCGCGTCTTCGCGGAGGTAAGATCTATTGCCGGATGTTTTACCGCCTGCCATATTCCGCGTCCGGCTGATGCAAGTTGCCATTTAGGGAGATTGACCGTGCTGCGTACTTTTCAAGCGATAGCCTTCTTATTCGCCGTGGCCTGCCTAGCCCAAACCATCCAGGCAGCCGAAGACGTCAAAGACTCTCCCGTTGGCCGTAAAGTGGCGGACTTCACGCTAAAAGACTTCCGTGGCAAGACGGTTTCGCTCAGCGATTTCAAGAACGCAAAAGCCATCGTCATCGCCTATCTGGGCTGCGAGTGCCCGCTGGCCAAGCTTTACGGACCCAATTTACAGCGACTGGCCGATAAATATCGCGATCAAGGTGTGGTCGTGATCGGTATCAATCCGAATGTGCAGGACTCGATCACCGAACTAGATGCCTACGCCCGCCGGCACGAAATCAAATATCCGCTGCTGAAAGACGTGGGCAACCGCGTTGCCGATGCGATGAAGGCCAAACGCACGCCGGAAGTTTTTCTGCTGGATGACCGGCAAGTTATCCGCTACTGGGGCCGCGTCGACGACCGCTTCGGTATTGGCTATGTGCTGGACGAACCACGCAACGATTATCTTCGCGCGGCGCTGGATCAGGTGCTGGCCGGTAAGCTGGTGACGACGCCCGCAAGTGAATCGCAAGGCTGCATCATCGGCCGTGTCCGCGAACCAGAAAAAGACGCCAAGGTCACGTATTCAAATCAGATTTCCCGACTGCTGCAGAAGCACTGCGTGGAATGCCACCGTAAGGGCGAGATCGCGCCGTTTGCCCTGACCGATTACAAAGAAGTCGCGGGCTGGGCCGAGATGATGCAGGAAGTGGTGGACGATCAGCGGATGCCGCCGTGGCACGCCGATAAAAAGCACGGGCAGTTCGCCAACGAACGCCGGATGACCGACGAGGAAAAGCAGCAGCTCCGCGATTGGGTGGCAGCAGGCGCCCCGGAAGGCGACCCCAAAGATCTGCCAGAGCCGCGTGAGTTTGTCACCGGATGGAATCTACCGCAGAAACCGGATGCGGAATTCTACATGCGGCCCAAGCCATTTGAAGTACCAGCCGAGGGCACGGTGCGCTATCAATATTTCAGCGTGGACCCCGGCTTTGAAGAAGATAAGTGGATCAGCGCCACCGAAGTGGTGCCCGGCAACCGCGCCGTGGTGCACCATATTCTGGTCTTCGTCCGCACCAAAGGAAAACGCTTTGGCGAAGGCGACGGCTTCCTGGCAGCATACGTCCCAGGCATGCGGGCGCAACCCTTCCCCGAAGGCATGGCCAAGCGAATTCCTGCCGGCGCCAAGCTTTATTTCCAGGTGCACTACACACCCATCGGCAGCCCTCAACTGGATCGCAGCAAAGTCGGGTTTGTCTTCACCGATCCTGACAAGGTGAAGTACGAAGTACGCACCGCCAGCGCCACCAACCAGCGGCTGAATATTCCACCGGGCGAAGACAACTACCGGTCGGAAGCAACATCGGGCAGCGTCAATTTCGATGTGAAACTGCTCACGATGATGCCCCACATGCACCTGCGTGGGAAATCCTTCATGTACGAAGCGGTTTATCCGGACGGCAAGCGTGAGAAACTGCTGGACGTTCCCGCCTATGACTTCAACTGGCAGACCGGCTACCGGCTGAAACAGCCGCTGACACTACCTGCCGGGACGAAGATTCACACGGTCGCTCACTTCGATAACTCCGAAGAAAATCTGGCCAACCCCGACCCGGAAGCCACGGTGAAATGGGGACCACAGACGTGGCACGAAATGCACTTCGGCTACTTTGACTTTGCCGCGCCAGTTGCGATGGGCGTTGCCGAAAAACCACTGGCGCCGAACCCTGCCCGTCTGCGTTACGCGCAAGGTGTGCTGAAGAAATTCGACCGCAACAACGATGGCAAAATCGCCCGTAACGAAGTTGGCACACGGCTGGTGCTGCTGTTCAACCGGCTGGATACCAACGGCGACGACTATGTCACGCTGGAAGAACTCACCGCGCTGGCGCCTTAATTGTTGTCGCGAAGATGCTTGCGGGCTGCCTGGTACATGCGCGCCCGGCGGCTGCGGATGAGCTGGTCTACGTCGTAGGCCGAATACTCCATCGTGGCACCCAGTCCGACCAGCAACTGCCGCTCGGCAGGGTCGATGCGGCCGTCCCACAGACTGGCGTCGGCAATAGCTGCCATCCACCGGCGCCCTTCTTCGGCACTGCGTGGCAGCGGCGTTTCAATCTCGCCATTGCGGCAGGCTTCAATCATTTGATGCACCTGATGGCTGGGGATATTCTTCCTCTTGCCGACGGCGACCAGCATCTTTTCTTCTTTCGGGTCTAAGTGATCGTCGGCGAGCGCCATTTTGATCGTCCATACCAGCAGGTCTGAGTCTGCTGGGAGTGGCTCAACTAAGGTTGCTTCGACCACGCCCCCTTCGACAATCTCTGCATCAACCGGGGCAGCAGGTGTATTGGCTTCCGCGATTAGCTGCCGGATACGATCATGATTGACCGGCAACGCATCTGTCAGCACCCAATCTTTCGACCCGTCGTTGAGCACTTCGCCACATGCTTCACAGGCATGGGACGCCAGGTTCTCTTCCGGGGCGCCGCAGCTTGGGCAATGGGCGGAAGATATTGTGTGCTCAACGCGCGACTTCACACCTTTGCGGCGGCCAAGCAGAAAGACCGTCCGGCGGACAACACTCACGCCGGTCGGCTTGGGAATGGACGAAGGCGTGACCGTGAACCGGGTGCCGGACCAGCGGATAAGCACCAGGGCAAGGTCCATGTATTCACCCTGAACAATGCCCAGCGTTTCCACGCTGCCAACGGCGCAGTCGCCCGGATAACTGCGGGCCTGTCCGCCGCTTTGTAGCTGTTGCTGATGAGCTTCTACGTATTTTGAAATGGCCATCTTCGCCAGCGGCGCCGTATCGCCCAGACGGTTCGCCATCGCCAGGCGCCAGAAGATGACACTGGCGCGGTCTTCCAGATGCTGCGTGTTGATGCCCGGATCAGCCTGATGCCGGTAGCGGGTAACGCTATCTGGTTCGACACTGCGGTCAGTGGACCATTCAGAGGCCTGGGTGATTTCGCACAGCACCCAGTCGTGTTCGCCGCTTCGTAACAAGGCATCGCAGGAGTCGCAGGTACCGCTCTGGTTCATTTCCACAGGCGCGCCGCAGTTGGGACAATGGCCTTCCATCAGGCCGGGGCCTTGTTTAGTTGTGGCGTTCTGACTGCGGAGGAAGCTCCAGTATTCCACAAAGGTTTCACTCCGGCGGAAGCCCTTGATTTCTTTGCCGCTTAGCAGTGACACACGGTAGTCAGTGGCGGACGCCGTGATCTCAACCGTGAGAATGTCGAAGAAGCCGTCGCGGTCCATAAACGCAGGCCGCATCGAAAGCACCTTCACATTCTGCATGACGTTGCGGTATTTCAGATCCTGCTGTTCCTGAATCTGCAAGGTGAACCGCTCGTAGATACCATCCGAGACAAACGGCCGCATGGGAGCCAGTTGCTGATCGCTCCAGGCTTTTTGAATCAGCTGAAACGCGGATGTCACGCGATTGCTGAACCGTTCAAAAGAGAACGTCTTGTCCGCCTGCTGCATGGCTGCCAGGACGCGTTGCTGTTGCGAAGACGAAAGGTTGCGCCGGGCGCGGTTGATCGTATTGCGTTGTCCCTGATTAACGGCCTGGTAGATAAAGACGATGGCGACGACCACCAGAATGATCAGGATGATGAAGAAATCGAAGCTGGTCATCGGGCGGGAACTTCCCCCACTGCGGCCGCTGCTAAAGCCGCCGCCACCACCGCTGAACCCGCCACCGCCGCCACTAAAGCCGCCACCGCCGCCCGAATAACCACCGCCACCGCCAGCACGCGCGTGCGATTCCGGCGGCGACATGGCGTGCCCGATGACCAGTAGCAACAAGGCTACAAAGAGAAGGATGACACCGGGTTTCTGGGCAACTTGACGCATCGTCGCGTACTCCGTTGATTAGTCTTCGCGCCGGAGGCAGACCGGCGCTACACACCACGAATATACGATACTTTCACGCAGGAATTATCGTTGCAACCGGCAAAACCAGTGGCAAGCGGCAACTGGCTCTCTCATAATGCCCTCGATGGCCGGCATTCTTTTTCGAAGATCGAGGACTAAGCCCATGCGTTACTTAACCGTCCTATTGCTGATACACCTTACCTTTCCGCTGTTTGCGGTGGCGAATGTTCCGCCTCCTCAGGACGAACCAGACAAGGTTGAAAAGTTTGAACTGGTCGTCCAGCGAATCCGTCCTAGCCAGGCTGCTGTAATAAAAATCCCTGCCACCGCCGTCCGTGGACAACGTGGCTTTGGCGCCGCGACAGATTCAAGCGGACCGGGAACAATTATCGCGGGCATCGCCATCGCACTGGGTGTCGTGGCCGGTGGACTCTGGTTATTGCAGCGCAGCAGGCGCCTGCCGATGACAGCTAAAACGTCGATCGCAACCGCCGTTGTCGCGGTTATCGGACTTTCGGTCATTCCACTGGCAATGGCCGATCTACTGCCGCCGCCCAATCGCCCCCGCCCCAGCAAAGCGGTGAAGACAGAAGTGCAGATCGACCGCCGGAGCAGCAAAGTGGTGCTCCGCCTGACCGAGACACAATGGAAAACGCTTAACGCGCAGTTCAACGCAGATGGCGGCGACACCACAGACGGCGCCGTGGGAAGCGCACCACCACGGAAGAAATAACGCCTGCGATCACGCGGCGGGTTTTGTCCGCCGGCGCTCTACCAGCCGCTGCAATTGATCTTTCGTGGACTGTTCCAGCTCGTCCCAGTACGGGGCGAGCTTCTGGTTCAGTTGTTGCACCTTGGCGGTATCGCCTTTGCGGTACATTACAAAGATCTGCCCAGCCAGGCCGTGAGCCCGGAACTCTTTCAGAGATGGGTCATTCTCGCTGGACCTTTCAAGCTCGTGAAACACCAACAACGCTTCGTCCAGCCGGCGGGTAGCAAGATACAGCTCTCCCAGACGCCGCTTCGCCATCAAACCATAGTACGTGTTGGTTGACGACGCCTTGGCAGGAAAGTGCTTCGCCACGCTCTTGAGGGCTTCTTCACTGCCATCGAGCATGGCGTAAACGTACTGATCCTGGGCAGTCGCCTGCTTCTCGATTTCGGGTAGTTTCGCGGCATCGAAAGCCAGCAGGTTTTCCGGCCGGCTGATCCAGGCGGCGCCGCAACCAACCGCAAACGCCAGCAGCGTCACGGCGACAACAGCCAGCCACCGCAAGCTACCCGTGCTTTTGCGGGCAGGTTTGTCGAGTACGGCCTGCAGCTGCTGGGTCGCGTCAAAGCGGGCGTCGGCAATCGCCATCATTTCCGAAGTGGACCAGTCTTTCTCCAGGTCCGTCGGCCACGAGCTATCTGCCTCAAGCCCCAGGGCGCGTAGATCACGCAGCATCGAGGCGGCCGAGTCATAACGGTCGTCCGGCTTCTTGGAAAGAAGTTTGTGGACAATCTTACACAGGCCCGGCGGCAGGTCGGGCCGCAGGTCTTCGAGCTGCGGTGGAGCGTCTTTGATGTGCTGCACGGCGACATTCAAAGCGGACTCTCCGTGGAAAGGAGGTTCGCCCGCCAGCATATGGAAGCATGTCACGCCGAAGGAATAGAGGTCGCTGCGGAAATCAACCGCCTTACCCTCTACCTGTTCCGGACTCATGTAGAGGGGCGTGCCCATCGTCATGCCGTCCTGCGTCAGGTTCAGATTGTTCTTCTCAACAATCCGCGACAAACCAAAGTCCGCGACCTTCACCTCGCCATCACGCGACAACATGATGTTCTCTGGCTTGATGTCGCGATGCACGATGCCGGCCTGCGACGCCTTATGCAGCGCGGCGCCGGATTGCCGGATAATGTTCATCGCCACGCCGACAGACACCGGGCCTTGTTTGTCCAGCAGTTGTTTCAGGTTCTGGCCGGAAACGTATTCCTGGACAATAAAGTGCAATCCGTTAATGCAGCCGACTTCGTGAATCTGCACGATGTTGGCGTTGACCAGGGATGCGGCGGAGCGTGCTTCGTTCTGAAACCGTTTGACGTAAACCGGGTCGCTGGCAAGATTGGGGTGCAGCACTTTGAAGGCGACGCGGCGTTGCAGCGATGTCTGTGTGGCCAGATACACCTCCGCCATACCACCCCGTCCAATGCGGCGGAGAATCTGATAGTCGCCGATCGTGTCTCCAGACAGATCGCGCGAACGGGACGAATCATCCGAAGCGGTGGTTATAGAGCTATTCGTCATCCGTTGCGATTATTCAGCGTATGATTCGTAAAAAGGCGCACGGCCTGCACCACATAATTATGCACTACTTCAGCGCCGATGTGGAGTAATCCACCGCCTGGCGGCAAAAACCCGCCCCGTTTGTTTGCTGGCAACGGGGCGTGAGAATATACTACCCCCTGTGGCGAAACGTTGGTTTCACAACCGTGCAAAATTGTTCAATTGCATGCCGTTGAGACGCTTCCATAACCGGCCACCATCATTCAATATAGCCCACTCAACATTAAGCCCTATCAAAGGAAAACCGAATGCAGCCGACACGCCGGAAATTTCTTCAGACCACTGCCGCAGTCGCCGCCGCCACTGCTGTCTCGCAATCGCCATTACTGGCAGCCGACAGCACCAAGAAGCCGATCTTCGAACTATCGCTGGCTGAATGGTCATTGCACAAAGCCATTTTCGGCAAGAAGATCGACAATCTCGATTTCGCAATGACAGCCCGCAAGAAGTTCGACATCGGCGCCGTCGAGTACGTAAACCAGTTCTTCAAAGATAAAGCCAAAGACATGGCTTATCTGAAAGAGATGAAGAAGCGTGCTGCGGACCACGACGTCAAAAGCCTGCTGATCATGATCGATGGCGAAGGCAAGCTCGGCGATCCTAACGATGCGAAGCGCCAGGAAGCCGTCGAAAAGCATTACCGCTGGGTGGAAGCCGCCAAGTTCCTGGGTTGCCATTCAATCCGGGTAAACGCCGCGTCAAGCAACGATTTTGACAAGGCACAGGATCTTGCCGCCGACGGACTGTCGAAGCTTAGCAAGTTCGCCGCGAAGCATGGCATGAATGTGATTGTTGAAAATCATGGCGGCCTGTCTTCCAACGGCCAATGGCTGGCCGGCGTGATGAAGAAGGTCAACCTGCCCAACTGTGGCACGCTGCCCGACTTTGGCAACTTCCACGGCTACGACCGCTACAAAGGCGTGACCGAACTGATGCCATTCGCCAAAGCTGTCAGCGCCAAGAGCCACGACTTTGATGAAAACGGCAACGAGACACACACTGACTATAAGAAGATGATGAAAATCGTCCTCGACGCGGGCTACCACGGTTATGTCGGCATCGAATACGAAGGCCGCAAGTTAGACGAGCACGCCGGTATCCTGGCAACACGCGACCTGCTGCTAAAGGTACGCAAAGAGCTGTCGTAGTACGGCCCGCAGATTCACAATTGAAACCTTGAAACAGGCTGGAGTTTGCCATTCCAGCCTGTTCTCATTTGAAGTGTCACTTAGGGAAGGATGAGTGAAGAGATAGCATGAGCAATCGGAGTGCGGTATGGGGCATTACTGCGATGCGCGAAATGTACGGTGAGTTTTACCGTAAATCATCGATCGTCAAATTAGATGCCGCATCAGTTCCTTTGTCACTGCAATCACTCATTCCGTACGCTTCTTTTTGGGGCATCTCTGACGACTACGCCCGTGATCAGCTTGTCATGTCGGCGCCGCAACACGCACTGTTGAATCTGGTGTCAGTGGTTCGACAGTTTGACGACGACTTGGACACCTGGCTCGCTGGTCCTGAAGCTGAGCAGAATTCCTTCACTGACGAATACATTGCATTTTCCGCCATGCGCATGGCAGGTGATCTCGCAGCTGTTCGCTCAACCGGGCCATCCTGATGCGATCAAGTTGAAGCTATCAGGAACCGCCGCCTTCAACTGCTGCGAGTTTGCCTTCCAAGGGTGGGAGTTTTTCTTCGAGCACACCGTGAGCACGGGGCCACATGAAGAGGCCTTCGATCACCATCCAGACTTGCAGGCCCATGATCAGGCAGCCGAAGCTGAATAGCAGGTACTTGCCGCTCCATAACCAGCCCACTTCCGGGGCGAACATCTTGTAGAGCATGGCCCAGGCGGGCATGAACAGCATCAGGAGCATCGGCAGTAGGGCGAACATCACCGGTTTGTTACGGCGCCAGAGATAAAACACGGTCACCATAAACGCCAACCCGGCCAGCAGCTGATTGGTGGCGCCAAACAGTTGCCAGAGTATCAACCCGCCGGTTCCCATCGGTTTACCCGGCGCCGCCGGAATGAGGGCGATCGCGCCGGCTAAAACCAGCGCGAGCGTTGTGGCAGCGTATTTGTTGGTTAACGGTTTCAAGCCCACGCCTGCGGCCAGTTCCTGCACGACGTAACGCTGCAAGCGAGTGGCGGTATCGAGCGTGGTCGCGGCGAAACTGGCGACCAGCACCGCGATGATGCAAACGCCGACTTTCAGCGGAATGCCAATCGAAGACAGGAAATTCGCTCCACCATCCACAAAGGCGCCGACCTTCTTATCCAGCCCCTGCGTCGCCCAGGCGCCGGTTGTCACCACGTTGCCTTCGGCGTCCAGCTTCGGCTTGCCGTCTTCCATTACAGGGCGTGTGGTCGGGTAGTAACTACGCCAGGCTGAACGGCGGAAAGCCTGCATCGTGTCGGCGCCGGCGTCTGAAGCTGGCCGTGCAGCGGCAACGGTGTACGCAGCGCCTTCGCCTGTCCGCTCTACCTTTCCCATACCAACGCCGGCACAACAGGCCAGGATAACCACGACGGCCAATCCGCCTTCCAGCAACATGGCGCCATAGCCGACGTACTGTGCATCGCTTTCAGACTCGACCTGTTTGCTGGACGTACCGCTGCTAACAAGACAGTGAAAACCGGAAACGGCGCCACAGGCAATGGTGATGAACAAAAACGGCCAGATCGGCGGTGCATCTGGCGGGATGTCCGTCGCGTAAGCCGGTGCGCTGGAAATCTGTGCCTGCCCCGTTAGGCAAGCGACCAGCAGGCCCAAGGCCAGCAACGCCAGGGCGGCGATCAGTTCGTGGCTGTTGATATAGTCGCGCGGCTGCAGCAACGTGATGACCGGCAGTACCGAAGCAATAAAGCAGTAGACAAATAGGATGCCGGTCCAGATAAGAATCGGATTGCCCAGCATCGCCGGCAAAGTAATGGGGAGAAAATACGCACCGACCAGCATGGCGCCATACATCACCAGCAACGCGATAATCGACGGAATCAACAGCCCGCCCTTTCGCTTGTACGCCCAGTAACCAATCGCCAGCGCCAGCGGAATTTCCACCCAGACCGAAAGCACCGATTCTGGATATGTGTTGAAGATCACCGCAATGACGAGCCCGAAAATCGCCAGCACAATGGTCAATGCGAAGAACAGGATCAGCAGGAACAGATACTTCGCACGCGGCGAAATAATCCGGCCAGCAACTTCACCCACCGTCTGACCACGGTTCCGCAGAGAAACGACCAGGGCGCCAAAATCGTGCACGGCGCCGATGAAGATGGAACCAAACACCACCCACAGCAGCGCCGGCAACCAGCCCCAGAACACGGCGATGGCAGGGCCCACAATCGGCCCCGTGCCGGCGATGCTCGTAAAGTGATGCCCGAAAATGACTTCCTTCTTGGTCGGAACGAAGTCTACATCGTCGCGCAACTGCTGGCTCGGCACGACCGCATCCGGGTCGAGGCCAAAGATCCGCCGCGCCAACCACTTGCCATAGGTGTGGTAGGCAATGATGAAGCCAAAGAATGAAGCAACCGCAATAAGCAGCGTGCCCATAGGCTGGATTCCGCTGAAAGTTGGTGAAAGGTGGGGAAAACGTCAACTGCGGCGTCAATGATATCACCACCGGCAGGCGTGGTGTAGCTGAACCGCTAAGAATTGCCGCACGGCGCCCAGCGGGATTTGATCCCGCATTGACCCTGCTTCGTATAAGCGGCGACAATAACCATCAATGGCCACAGGAAGCTCTACACCGGGGAAGCACCAACCGGCGAACAACCGGCTGTGCGAGATCGCGCGCCAGGCGCGGCATGTCGTGATCTCCGCCAATCCCAAGGCTGGCGCCCGCAGCGGCCGCCCGGTGATTGATGCGCTGGCCAAAGCATTGCGGAACAAAGGCTATCAGGTCGAAATTCTGACCGATATTTTCGAGATAAGCCGCCGGGTCAAAGAGCTGTATGAAACAGCCCAACTTCGCGCCGTGGTAGCTGCCGGGGGCGATGGCACTGCGGCGCTGGTTGCCAACCGCACGCCTGCCGGGGCGCCCATCGCGGTGCTGCCGCTGGGAACAGAAAACCTTTTCGCCCGCTACATCGGTGCGCCGTATCATCCTCGCAGTACAGCGGAAATGATTGATGAAGGCATCGCTTTGCGATTAGATGCAGGTCGCGCCAACGGACAGATATTTCTATTGATGGCGGGCATTGGCTTCGATGCGGAAGTGGTCAGGCGGTTGCACGCCAACCGTCGCGGGCACATTCACCATCTTTCTTACTGCAAACCAATTTTCGATACGGTGCGTAGATATAAGTACCCCGTACTCCGTCTCCGTTGCGAGACCTCTGGTGGTGAGAAGGCGACGGTGGAAAACATCGCCGCCAAGTGGGCGGTCATCGTCAATCTGCCACGTTATGCTGGTGGCCTGAAGGTTGCGCCGGAGGCAACGGGACTGGACGGGAAGTTAGACGTGTGTGCATTCCGTAACGGTTCGCTGTTGTATGCGATGAAGTATCTGGCGGGAATCGCCATGGGGCTGCATCCCGCATGGCGCGATTGTAACCTGCAGACCGCGACAAAGATCCGCATTGAATCCGATGAGCCGGTGGCTTTTCAGCTGGATGGCGACCCAGGTGGGCAACTGCCGGTGGAAATCGAAGTGTTGCCCGCTAGATTAAACATGATTGTGCCCGCCGGATTCGTTCAGAAGCAGGCATTCAGCAAACACGCAACGGAATCAACATGAATCAAAGTAGCCCGTCCATCGTTAAAGTAGGGCCGTATGAAGTTGGTAAAGATCAGTCGCTGCTGGTGATCGCTGGGCCATGCGTGCTGGAAAGCGCGGACGCCGCAATCGAAATTGCCTCCTACCTGCAGAACATCACGCAGGACCTGCCCGTCTCGCTGGTCTTCAAAGCGTCCTTCGACAAAGCCAACCGCACCAGCATCGATTCGCCCCGCGGGCCGGGCTTGCAGGAAGGGCTATTGATGCTGGAAAAAGTCGCCAACGAAACGGGCCTTCCTGTCACGACCGACCTGCACGAAACGCACCAGGCAGCTGCCGTAGGCGAAGTGTGCGATCTTCTGCAAATCCCCGCCTTCCTCGCCCGGCAGACAGACCTGCTTGTCGCTGCCGCGAAGACGGGTAAAGCGGTTAACGTCAAGAAGGGGCAGTTCATGGCGCCGTGGGATATGCAGCATGTGAAAGGCAAACTAAACGCGGCCGGGTGCGAGAACGTGTTGCTCTGTGAACGGGGCACCTTCTTTGGCTACGGCCGGCTGGTCAACGATATGCGAAGCATCCCGCAGATGCAGCAACTAGGCGCCCCGGTTGTTTTTGATGCAACGCACAGCGTGCAGGAGCCCGGTGGACTCGGCGGCGCCACCGGCGGTAACCGCGAAATGGTAGAACCGCTGGCCCGCGCCGCGGTGGCAATGGGCGTGGACGGTCTGTTCTTTGAAACGCATCCCGACCCCAGTCAATCGCCTAGCGACGGCCCCAACATGGTGCCGCTTGATCAAGCCGGCGCCATGCTAGAGAAGTTACTTCTCATCCGCGCGGCCATTGAACAGTTTTAAGCTTTACCGGAATTCACTTTTCCGCCACAACTTTCCGACTCTTCATTCCTTTCTGGTTTGCCGCTGTGAAACGATTTTGCTTAACGTGGTTGCTCTTTGGCTCAGGCTTGTTGCTGATGGCCGGTTGCGGCGGCTCGACAGATGTGGACTACACGTCGCAAGGTTCCGGCCTTGTGGACTTGAAGCGGAACGACAACTTTGACGACGCCATCAGCTTTCTGTACCGGCTGGACGAATTCAATCCCATCGAAGCAGAACAAAAGGTGTTTTATCACCTGACACAGTGGGGCCGCGATATCGAGCCGATCAAAGACTGGCAGCCCGACCCGCTGATCGAAACCGTGCCGCCGGTATTTGTTGAGGCCGGAATGCACCGCCGGCTGAAGAGTGCGAAGGCGTCTGACGACCGGTCGTCGGCGATGGAAATCACCGACGTGCATTATCTGCGTGAAGCCATGTGGATGCGGTCGGTTTCGCAGTGGCTGATCGAACAGCCCGCGACTGCCGACGTGCAGATGTGGCTGCCAGAACAGCCGCAGGAAACACTTTTTGCGGGCGAAGCCATCTCACCACTGGAACGCGCCGTCAGATTGTTCGACTGGACCGTCCGCGCCGTGCAGCTTGAGCCGGCTCCACCGCACCCGGATTACTCGCGCACCGCAGGACCACTGCCCGGCGGCGGTCAGCAGCAGGCGCCCGCAGCGTTGCAAGGCGTCATCGGGCCGGGCTATACCCAAATGCCGTGGGAGTCGCTGCTGTATGGCACCGGCGACTGGCTGCAGCGTGCGCGGGTGTTCATTCTGCTGGGACGGCAGGTCGATCTTGATATCGTCATGCTGGGCATCAAAGATAATCTGCCTCAGTCGCGGCCGAAGGAATGGATACCTGCCGTGCATATCGATGGCGAGCTTTATCTCTTCGACACGCGTCTGGGGCTGCCTATTCCTGGACCAGATGGCAAAGGCATCGCCACGCTTTCGGAAGTTATCGCTGACCCAAAGTTGCTGTCCTCCCTGGATGTGAAAATCCCCGGCGGCGATGAATCTAAATACCCCGTAACCGCGGACGAACTATCACAGGTCGTCGCCATGATCGATGCAGACCCGGCCGCTATTTCGCAGCGGATGGAGATTGTGCAGCGACGGCTGACGGGCGATCAGAAGATGCAGGTCACGGTGAAGCCGTCAGAGATCGCCAAGAAAGTTGAGGACTGCCAGGGGATCAACAACGTCATTCTCTGGCGGACGCCTTATGAGGCAGCGATGTTCCGTAAGGCGTTCTCGCTGGCGATGCAGAAGAACCGGCAGCTTGCCTTTGAAAAACAGCGGCGGGAAACGCTGTTCAGCGGATTCAACTCGCTCCTGGAAGCACGCTATAAACACTTGCAGGGCGAGATTTCGCAGACGCCCGAAGACATCGGCGCCAAGACGCTATATCTGGCTGCCCGTTGGACGCAGAAAGATCTTGAAGCACTCGACCGTGATCGTAAGCTGCAGGTGAAACTGGGTATGGGGCCGCCGCCGCAATCGCCTGAAAAGCGAGCCGCCTTCTTTAGCGCTGTCCGCAGGATCTGGGGCCTTGCCAAGAACGACGCAAGTTACTGGCTGGCCCTGGCGCACTACGACGGTGAAGATTACGAGGCAGCAGGCAACTGGTTCGAGCGCGTGATGCTTGCCGAACGCAAGCTCTTTGATTCGCTCAGCGAAGAGGCCCGCGAACAAGGCGCCCGGCCGCGGTGGTGGTTCGGCGCCGTTTATAACATGGCGCGGTCAGCAGAGGCGCAAGGTGACTTCGCCAAGGCCCGCGAGTATCTTTATGAGTTACCCGACAGCCCTCAGGCAGAAGGCAATCTCATCCGCGCCCGCCTGTTGATTCAGAAAGAAGCCGCCGCCAAAACCGAAAGTAATCCCGGCTGACCAATCATGCGAATCATTCGACAGATGTTAAAAACCCGCCGTTCCTTTTCTATCCAGATCGCTGCGACATTGCTGGCAACACTGCTGCTCGCAGGTGTTGCGAAGGCGCAAAACACGCCGCCCAATTTTGTGATCATTTTCACAGACGATCAGGGCTATCAGGACGTCGGCTGTTTCGGTTCGCCAGATATCCGCACGCCGCGTCTGGATGCGATGGCTAAGCAGGGCATGAAATTCACCAGCTTCTACGCGCAGCCTATCTGTGGTCCATCGCGTGCGGCGCTGATGACTGGCTGCTATCCGATGCGTGTGGCGGAACGTGGCAACACCAAGCAGGTTCATCCTATTCTGCACAAGGATGAAATTACGATCGCCGAAGTGTTGAAACAGCGAGGCTACGCCACCGCGTGTTTTGGCAAGTGGGATCTAGCCAAACACGCCCAGACGGGCTTTCACATGGATCTGTTCCCCACACGTCAGGGGTTCGATTATTTCTTCGGCACGCCGACGAGTAACGACCGTGTTGCGAATCTCTACCGCAACGAAGAACTGATCGAGAAGGCAGCGGATATGTCGACGCTTACGCGGCGCTACACCGACGAGGCGATTGCGTTTATCAAGAAGCACCGGCCAAGTCCCTTCTTCGTCTACATTCCGCACAGCATGCCTCATACGCGGTTGGATGCGTCGAAAGACTTTAAAGGCAAAAGTCCGCGCGGCCTCTACGGAGATGTGATCGAAGAGATTGATTTCAACACCGGCCGCATTCTCGACACGCTCTGGGATCTGAAGATCGACGACCGCACGTATGTGCTGTTTACCAGCGACAACGGTCCGTGGTTGATTAAGAATAAGAATCACGCCGACGGTCATCTAAAAGGCGACCATGGCGGATCAGCAGGTCCGCTCCGCAGTGGCAAAGTGTCTAGCTTTGAAGGCGGCGTGCGTGTGCCGGCAATTCTCTGGGGACCAGGGCGCGTTCCTGCCGGCGCCACGTGTAACAACATTGCGACAACCATGGATATGCTGCCGACCTTCGCGGCGTTGGCCAGCACTCCAGCGCCGATAGACCGGGTGATCGATGGCGAAGATATTTCGCATCTGTTTCACGGTGAATTCGACAAAGCAAACCCGGACAAAGCGTTCTACTATTATCTGCGTGTTCATCTCCAGGCTGTCCGCCAGGGCGATTGGAAGCTTCATCTGCCACGCGAGAAAGAACCCGTAGGCGCCGCCCCTTTCAGCCGCAACACGCACATCGCGCCGGCTGACCGTGTTGGCTTTGATAAGCCTTTTCTGGTCAATCTGAAAGAAGATTTAGGCGAAACGACGGATGTGTCGGCAGAACATCCAGAGGTTGTCAAACGTCTGCTGAACCTTGCCGCGGGCATGCGTAAAGATCTAGGCGATTACGATCAGGTAGGGAAGAACATGCGTTTCTTCGATCCCTTCCATCGCCCCGCAAAACCGCCCGTACCGGCGCCCCGCAAACGTCCGTCGCGCTAAATCGTAGGCGAACTGCGGAGGAAGTGTGACAGCTCACAGCTTTAGGCAGACGACTGCGCGTACCGTATTGCATACTGATTGAATCGCAATACGAGGAGCCGTTCATGTTTCGATGCTTACTGGCCGCGGCGTTACTGGTTGTCACCGGGTGCACGCAAATACAGAACGTCCACGCGGATGACCCAGCGTCTACTGAAGCCGGGGAGCAGGAATTCGCTGTTCTGGAGTTGTTCACGTCGCAAGGATGCAGCAGTTGCCCGCCGGCGGACGCATTGCTGCAAAAGCTTCAAGAAGGTGATAAACAAGTCTTTGCCCTTTCCTTTCATGTCGATTACTGGAATCGCCTGGGCTGGAAAGATCCTTACAGCCAGAAGGCGTTCTCAGACCGGCAGCGCGCTTACGCCAGGTTACGCAGCAGCAATCGTGTTTACACGCCGCAGTTGATCGTCAATGGCAAACATGCGTTTGTCGGTAGCGACCAGAAGCAGGCCGGCTATCATCTAACCAACAGCACCGCCAAGCCTTCGCAGGCCATCAAGCTGCGCGCCACGCGGCAGTCCGCAGCTAATTTGAATATCGGTTACACGGTTACTGGAAATGGTGACAACCGCCTGCTGAACATCGCCGTAGTTGAAACCGTGGCCGGCAACAAAGTGCCGCACGGTGAAAACGCGGGTCGGCGGCTTCAGCATGTCAATGTGGTGCGCGTCTTCCGCACTTTCGATCTTAGTAAAGCGGCGCAGGGTGTTGTAAAGTGCGAACTTCCGGCAGAAATGCAGAAGCAACCGTTTCGCGTGATCGCCTTCTCGCAGGACCGCAAAACAGGGCAAGTCACCGGCGTGGGGCGAATCGAAGCTGAAGATCTACAGTTGACCGGAAAACCGTAATCAACAGCCGCTTAGCTGGACCACGGGGTAATGCGGGCTTGCAGAATCAACGGGCGGTTCTAAAACAATGACACGCGTCAGTGTCTGGATATCAGCGCGGCGCACCTATAACTAAATGCAAACTCCGGCCGACAGGGAGACGAAAAAGTGTCACCACGTATTCGAGCTGCATGCTTCTTACTCGCGTTTGCGCCATTCGCAGTACTTGGCGTCGGCTGCTCCTCAGAACCTGAAAAGCCGCCAGTTGCGGTGAATTCCGACGTGCCTCCAATGCCGGAAACGGAGTTTGATTACGCCGCGGACGTCACGAAGGCGGAAATTGTGGTGGCGGGCGGATGCTTTTGGTGCACTGAAGCGGTGTTTGAAGAAGTTAACGGCGTAACGGACGTTGTCAGTGGGTACGCGGGCGGTTCAAAGGCGGCAGCCAATTACACCGACGTCTGCAGTGGCACCACCGCCCACGCTGAAGCGATTCGCATAACCTTCAATCCGCAAGAGATCAGCCTAGGTAAGATCCTGCAGATCTTTTTCACGATGCACGACCCGACCCAACTGGACGCACAGTACCCGGACTTCGGCCACCAGTACCGCTCTGCTGTGTTTCACAAAAACGCTCAGGAGAAGGCGTTTGCTGAAGCGTACATTGCGCGTCTTAATGCATCTGGTTTCTTCGACAAAACCATCGCCACCACGGTCGAACCGCTGGATGAGTTTTACCCCGCCGAGGACTACCATCAGGACTACGTGAAACACCACCCGCTTGATCCGTACGTGATGCAGTGGTCGCTGCCAAAGCTAGAGAAGCTGAAGAAGTTGTTCAAAGAAGAAACGTCGCAGTAACGGACCTTTGCAACGCCGTCATTGCGATCCGGGAGAATGATGCATGCCAGAGAGTTGGAGTTTCTACAGCGCAGGTCAGCTTGTCTTCGGAACCGGCCGCGCACGCGACACGGGCGATCTATTGCGCGGCTGCGGCTGGAGGAAAGGGCTGATAATCACCGACCCGGTGCTCATCGAAGCTGGCGTTGTTCAACCTGTGCTTGACTCGCTACAGTCCGCGGGCATCGACTTTGAAGTATTTGACGGCGGCTCTGCCGAACCTCCCATCGAAACCGCGGTTACCGCCGTCGAAATTGCAGCTTCGTACGGGCCGGACGTCATCATCGGCATCGGTGGCGGCAGCAATATGGATCTGGCCAAGCAGGTGGCGGTTGTTCACGCCCACGGCGGTAAGCATGCTGACTATTTCGGCTACGACAAAGTGCCCGGCCCCGTGGCGCCGCTGGCATGCATCCCCACAACTTCCGGTACAGGTAGCGAAGTTTCGCACGCCGCCGTGTTGACCGACACGGCCAATGCGATGAAGGTCAGCACCCTCAGCCAGTACCTGCGACCGCAACTGGCAATCGTCGATCCAGTTCTTACATACACCTGCCCGAAGCAAGTCGCCGCAGATAGTGGCATCGACGCGTTAACGCACGCCGTGGAAGCCTATCTTGCAACAAGCAACGAAGACATGCCCCAACGGTCCAGTGCACCGGTCGGTTACGAAGGCAGCTTCGCCATCACGGATTGCCTTGCAGAGAAAGCAATCAGCCTCGTCAGCCAGCATCTGCGCGGCGCGGTCAACGAGACTGACAACCACGCCGCGCGCGACGGCATGGCACTGGCTTCCACCCTCGCGGGCCTGGCGTTCTCCAATGCGGGTGTGGCCCTAGTGCATTCGCTTGAGTATCCGCTTGGTGGCGAATTGCATTGCTCGCACGGCGCCGGGAACGGTCTGTTGCTGCCTTATGTGATGCGGTTCAATCTGCCCGTGCGGCAAAAACGAATCGCCCGCATCGCCAGTCTTATGGGCGTTGATACCGCGGGTATGGACGAGCAGGAAGCAGCCGAGGCGGCTATTGCCGGGATCGAGCAGCTTCGCGCAGATATTGGCATTCCGCTCCGCATCCGCGACCTTGGCGGCGACGCGTCGCAACTGCCTGGATTCGCCGCCAAGACATTCGCCATCAAACGACTGATTGCCACCAACCCGCGGGAAGCATCGGAGGAAGACCTGCTGAAGATTCTGGAATCTGCGTTCTAACTCCAATGTTGCACGGGAGATACGGCCCCGTTTATAATGCCGGGTGGTATCCCTCCAATCTCCCCACCTTTATTTGACCACCACAACCCCGGTGGTCGGCGCCCACAGCGGTATTATTTTCCGCAACGTTGCGATTTTTCGTTTGCACAGCGGCATCGCAAGCGTAAAACTACGGTCGCCAACAAATCAACGGAGCTAGATATGTTATCCATCCAGGGCGCCCGGCAATCTTTATGCGATGGAATTTCGCGACGGCAGCTTTTGCAGATTGGCGCCCTTGGACTCGGCGGGATCTCACTTCCCAACCTATTACGCGCTGAGCAGTCTTCCGGCGCGCGATCCAAAAAGTCGGTCATTATGATCTATATGGTCGGCGCCCCGCCGCACCAGGACATGTATGATCTGAAACCCGACGCACCAAGCGAAGTCCGGGGCGAATTCCGCCCCATTAAGACGAATGTGCCGGGCATTGAAATCTGCGAGCACATGCCGCGGATGGCGAAGATTATGGATAAGTGTGTGCCGCTGCGTTCTGTATACGGTTCGCCCAGCGGCGCCCATGACTCGTTTATCTGCTACACAGGGCACAGCACCCGCAATCAACCGCCGGGCGATTGGCCCGCGATCGGCGCCGTCGCATCCAAAGTCTTAGGCTCGCGTCATCCCTCAATGCCGCCCTTCATCGGCCTGGCGCCAGATGCCGGTCATCCGCCCTATGGTTCGCCGGGGCATCCGGGATTTCTGGGTGTGGGCCACGCCGCCTTCCGCCCTTCCGGACCGGCACGCGCGGATATGAAGCTGGCGGGTATTACAGCCGACCGGCTGGAATCGCGCAAAGCACTGCATCGATCTTTGGACAACACACGACGCCTGAGCGAAACAAGCCGCACGATGGACGGCGTCGATGCCATCACGCAGCAGGCGTTTGATATTCTCACGTCCGGACAACTCGCCGATGCGCTGGATATTTCCAAGGAACCAGCCGCCATCCGCGAGCGATATGGCAAAGGTAACCCGGCCCGTTACGGCGACGGTGCACCGCGCAACCTGGAACACTTCCTGATGGCCCGCCGGCTGGTGGAAGCTGGCGCCCGTGTGGTAACGCTTAACTTTGGCCGCTGGGATTTTCACAGCCGCAATTTCAGCGAAGCCAAGAACACGCATCTGCCTTACTTTGACCGCGGACTGGCAACGTTGATTGAAGACCTGCACGAACGCGGAATGGCCGACGATGTGGCCGTAGTGGCCTGGGGCGAATTCGGCCGTACGCCAAAGATCAACAAAGATGCAGGCCGCGATCACTGGCCACGCGTCGGCGGCGGTCTAATTGCGGGCGGCGGCTTCAAAACCGGTCAGGTCATCGGCGCCACCGACCGGCTTGGTGGTGAGATTGCCGACCGGCCGGTGCATTTCGGCGAAGTACACGCATCGCTCCACAAGTTCCTCGGCATCGCGCCAAACCTGACGCTGCCTGACCTCAGCGGCCGGCCGCAGTACATCGCTGGCGATCACCAGCCATTGCCCGAACTGTTTTAATTACTGCCCGGCGAGCGGACTTTGCTGGATGACGCCTATAATCGTTTGAAGCCGGTTATCTAACCGCACTTTTCCAGCGGCTGGCCACCGCAATTACTAGGCACTGCGGTTCAAGGGCTGGTACACTAAGTGGTTGATATCTTTTCGCGATCCATCCGTGTGTCGCGAGCCTCTTGTATAGCCATTTACCTGCCTATTCCGCAGGAGCCTGTATGACGATCGCCCATTGTATTCAATGCGAAGACGAGATCATGGTGCCGCCGGGGGTTTCTCCCAAGGCCACGGTGCGTTGCCCGCTTTGCGATGAAGATTTTGTCCTGGGAGACGCCCTCAAAAGGTTGCCGCCACTATTGATCGTGGTGGACGATCCCGACCCACCCGCTGCCACCGCAGTAGCTGACAAACCCTACAAGCCCAAATTCAGCGGTGCGACTTCCACGCCGGGCGTGGCGGTCGATACAGGCGACGCACCTGCCGTGCAGATGCAGAAGGAAGGCGCCAAGCCACGCCGGGCGCCGCGTCCTACCAGCAAACGCCCGCCCAAAAAGAAGAAGAGCGCGCTGCTGGAAATCGTGAAGATCGTCGTCGGCGGCGTTGTGGGCATCGGCCTGGCGATCATCCTGCTCTGGTACCTGCCGTACGGCTGGCAGAAAGACCCCTTCAGTCTGGCGCCCAAGGTTTATGATTACGCACCGTGGATTGTGCCCACCGCGGTTCTGCCGGATGGTCATCCCGGCAAAAAGGCTGCTCAGGCGGCTGCCGATGGCGACGCTGCCGATGGCGAGGAAGAAGACGGCGCGCCGCAGCCGGTGCAGTTCGGAACTGATGACTCTCCCTTCGGACCACCCGGCGGCGGCTCTGATGACGGGACCACTTTCGGGCCGCCCGGCGGTGTTGCAGATTCCAGCGAACTGGCTGGAAACGGCGGCGGCTCCACCCCAAAGAAGCCTAAGCCGAAGAAACCAAAAACGCCCGTAGACGACGGCCCCAGCGAAGACCCGGTCACGCCGATTGATGGCAGCGACAGCGATGGCGGCCTCGCTCCGGCCGATGATGATGGCATCGAGAATCCGTTTATCACACCGCCCGATATCGACCTGCCCAGCATCGACCCGCCTGTCATTGGCGAGCCGGAATTCAAGCCGCCTGAAGAACCCGGTGTGAGCGTGGCGCCAGGTTCCGGCGGTGACGATGCACCGCTGCCGCCCGTTGTTGAATTCGGCAGAAGCTACAAGCCGAAGAAGGCGACCGGGGCGGCCGCCGTAACGGCCGGTGTGGCTCAGGCCAGGACGAAGTATCAGAAGCTCATCGCGGCAACGGAAGATAAATCCCTGAAAGCCGCAGAGCGTATTACCTTGGCTTTCGACGCTTATGTGGCCGCCTGTGAACTTGCCGCCACTAGCACTGCCGCCGCAGTCAACGATAACGGTCCGACACGCAAAGAGCTGACGCAGGCCAGCAAGTTCCTCAACCAGATTGCAGGCAACGCAGTTATCCTCACACCCATGGCCAGGATCTGTGATAAATACTGTGACGAATCCTTTGAGTGGCCCGGCGCCAGCGGTTCCAGCCGCCCTACGGACGGTGTACTACTGATCGGTAAAGTCACCGGCGTGAAAGCCGGCAATCCGTTCACGGACATCGAAATTGAACTGACCAGCGGCGCGAAGCTAAACGTGCTGGCAGATGGTGAAGTGACAGCCAGTGCGGGCGACCAACTGGTCGCTTACGCTTTGAAAGTCGATTCGCCTGAAAAGAATCTCAAAGGTTACAAAGGTCCGGCGACGGAAGTTTACTACTCACCGCGCCACACCACCGCAGCGGAATAAGCCGCACGATCCATCGCAGCCTCCACACGGACGAGAGACCGCATGACAAATATCGACCAGTTTGAAAGCGTTTTCAAAGCCGCAGAGCGGACCCCGTTTTCTCTGCAAGACATTTCCATCGGTAAGGTGCTGACAATCACCGACGCCAGCGGGAATGAAAGCGAGCAGTTTGCCGCACACGTGCAGAAATTCCTCGGCTGCCTGGTGCAGGACGAAACGCCTGAGTATGCACGTATCGATGGCGACGCGTTTCAGAACGTGAATCAACTGCTGTCCCTGGTGGATTCGCATCAGCCGGGCATCATCTGCCTGTATCGCAATCTTCACGCACCCGCGGTCGAGCACCCCTACAGCCTGGGCACCTATGTTGATGTGCTGACGCAGGTTTCGCCTTATCCCGTGCTGGTGATGCCCCATCCGAAACTGGAAGGCAACACTCCGTGCGAGAATTGCCAGACGGTGATGGCGATCGCCAGTGAACTGGCCGGGGATGACCGTCTGGTCAGTTATGCCGTGCACTTCACCTCGCCTGGCGGAGTGCTATGGCTTTCGCACGTTGAAGATGAGCATGAGTACGAACGCTACATGCAGATCATTGCGAAGCTACCTTCGATCGATACCGACACAGCCCGTGCGAACATCCGCGAGCAGTTGCTAAAGGAACCGTCCGACTACATCGAGTCCTGCCGCGAAACGCTTGAGGCGGGCAAAACGGATATCACCGTGAGATCCGTCGTCGCACTTGCCCAGCGTCTGCGTGAGTATCAGCGTATGGTGGAAGAGCATAACGTCGACCTGCTGGTGATGAACACGAAGCAGGAAGACCAGCTTGCCATGCACGGCCTAGCCTATCCGCTCTCGGTGGAACTCCGCGCTACGCCGCTGTTGCTTCTATAACGCCGTGAGGCGCAGGATCAAGTCCCGCGTCACTGTTGCGGATTGGTTTTGGGCATCACGGCTTTTGTCTCCTGGCGCCAGGTTTTGAGCTTGGCGTGCAGGCGGTCCATGACTTCGCGGACGTCCGGGTGGCGAGGTGAAAGACTATCGGTTTCGCCGATGTCGCTTTCGAGGTCAAACAATTCCAGCCTGCCGTCTTCATACCACTCGATCAGTTTCCACTTACCATCGCGGATGGCGCCGGCCGGGGCGCCGCCCTGATTGCCATAGTGCGGGTAGTGCCAGTACACCGGTCCGCGGCTGAACGGCTTGCCCTTCAATACCGCGACAAAGCTCTTTCCGTCCACATGATGTTCCGGCTCTGCGGGCAGCCCTGCAAGTTCCAGGATGGTGGGATAGAAGTCGGTGCTGGTGACGACGGCGTCACTCTTTGAACCCGCTCTGGTGACGCCTGGCGCCCGCACGATCATCGGCTCGCGGATACCGCCTTCATACATCCAGCCTTTACCTGCGCGGAGCGGCAGGTTGCTGGTAGGGTGCCCTTCGGACGTTGAAAGTCCGCCATTGTCGGACATGAAGAAAACCGCAGTATTGCTGGTAAGGTCTAAGCGCTCTAAAGCATTCAGCACTTTGCCCACCGCCTGATCCATCGCCTCGACCATGCCGCCATACACGGCGTGCTCCTGAACCAGCCGCACTTTTCTGGCGCCTTCCACGCCCCAGATTTCTTTATCTGCCGGTAGGTTCATACGTTTGGCGGCGTATTTCTGCTGAAGATCTTTCCGCGCCATCAGCGGCGTGTGCACCGAATAGAATGAAAGATACGCCAGGAAGGGACCGTCTTTGTTGGCCTCAATGAACTTCACGGTCTCCGTCGCCAGCCGGTCAGGAAGATGCTCACCTGCGGGTCCGTCTTTCAGACGCGGGTTGCCATAGGGCGAAAAATACTGCTTGCCACCGTACGGGCCGCCGCGTTCAATGCCGCCGCGGTTTACGTCAAATCCTTGATCTTCAGGCCATTTGCCCTCAATGCCCAGGTGCCACTTACCTGCAAAGAAGGTTGCATAACCTGCCTTCTTCAACGACTCCGCCAGCGTCACCTCTTGAAGCTGCAGATGGTCCCGGTAGGGCGCTGGTAGCAGCTTTGTCTTGCGGCGCCACTTTGCGGGCTGGTTATTCCCCGCCGGATTGATGTAGTCCGTTACGCCTGTCCGCACGGGATACTTCCCGGTTAGAATGCTGGCACGGGTCGGAGAACACACAGGGCATGCGGCATAGGCGCTGGTGAACTGCATACCGCCCGCGGCAAGCTTGTCCACATTGGGTGTCTCGTAAAACGTCGAGCCGAAGCAGCCCAGATCCGTCCAGCCAAGATCATCGACCAGAAAGAAGACGATGTTGGTGTTCTCCGCAGCCTTCGTCACTACCGGGGCCAGGCTGATGAAGCTAAAGGCGCCAATGAGCGCCATGGTTTTCACTGGATAATTCATGCGGTTGTTCTAGCGGTAGGACTGCTGGGAGGTCGCAGGTTAAAACGCGGGTATCGGTTCCCAGCCTAATCCAGCACCGTTCCACCGGCAACCAAGGCAAACAAGGCATCTGTTACGCGTGCTGGCCGCTCAGATACTGGTGCACACAGGTGATGGCTAGTGCTCCGTCGCCCGCCGCAAAAGCACAGCGTTTTGTCGTGCCGCTGCGGACATCACCGGCGGCAAACACGCCGGGGCTTGTTGTTTCCAGCTCGCAGGGTGGGCGGTCAAGCTTCCACTTCTCGCAGTTCTGAATACCTGGCCCGGTCTGCACAAAACCTCTCGCATCCAGCGCAACGCTATCTGGCAGCCAGTCCGTATGCGGCTTGGCGCCGACGAAAATAAACAGCCCGGAACAGTCCACGGGCTGCAATAGGTCCGACTGTTTGTTACGGATACCGACGTTTTCCAGCCGCGTACCACCGGTAAGCTGCTCGACCTCGCTGTGAAAGCAGACTTCGATATTGTCGCGCTGCTCTACGCGGCGGGCCAGATAATCGGACATGCTCTTTCGCAGATCGTCACCCCGTAGCAGGATCTTCACGTCTTTAGCGTGTTGCGACAGGTACATTGCCGCCTGCCCTGCTGAGTTCCCGCCACCTACCACGATCGCCGTAGAATTGCGGCACATCCTGGCTTCAACCGCAGTCGCGGAATAGTAAACGCCAGCCCCTTCCAGATCTTTGCAGTTGCTGATTGGCAGACGACGGTAGGCCGCGCCGGTGGCAATCAATACGGTTCTTGTCTGTGCGATCTGGCCCGTACAAAGGTGTACGTCGTAGTTGCCATCGTCCCGTCGCTTCAGCGTCTTGACCATCACGGGCGCCGTGAAGTGGGCGCCGAATTTCAGGGCTTGCAGGTAGCCGCGGTTGGCAAGTTCAGCACCGGGTAAACCGGCGGGGAAACCCATGTAGTTCTCAATCTTTGAACTCTGTCCGGCTTGTCCGCCGGGTCCCATGCCATCGACCAGCAGCGTCTGCAAGCCTTCAGAGGCGCCATACACTGCGGCGGCTAAACCTGCCGGCCCTGCTCCTACAATGATCACATCGTAAACGCGATCGTCGACTTTGCGTGAGATCCCCAGGCACTCAGCAACTTTGCCAAGCGAGGGCTGCTTCACCACATGGCCAGAGCACGCGATCACGGGCGTTTCAGAGGCTGTTGCACCAAACTCAGAGAGCGCCTGCTGCCCCACGTCTTCATCAATATCCAGGAAGGTATGGGGAACGCGATTCTTGTAAAAGAACTCACGTAGTTGTAATGTTTCTTTCGAGTCTGATTGTCCGATAACCCGGATGCCCATAAAGCCCGACTCTTCCAGCAGTTCCCGCCGGTACTGGAACGCTTGCAGCAGCTTGTCGCTGATTTCTGGCAGTTCGCCAAGCATCTGGCGGATCATCGCCGCGGGCACTTCAATCACTTCACATGCCGACTTGGCCACAGCCGATACAACCGCGGGCTGGCCAGTAAGCATGGAAACATCGCCGGTAAACGCCCGGTTGCCGTGCACGCCTAGTTCCCGGCTGACGCCCGATGTGTTGTCGAGAATCGCAACATCACCGCGCCGGATGGCGAAGAATGAATAGTCGCGATCACCGTTCTGAAACAGCGGATCACCGGCGTTGAAACTGCGCGAAGAACCGATCGTCTCCAGACATTGCAGTTCGCTGTCCGTTAAATCCGGGAACGCCCGCTGATTGTTCTCAAATGACATTGTCCGGCTCAGTGAGCAGAGGCAGGTTCGGCACAAATCCCGTCAATACCAGCTTCGCCAGCCGGCAATCTAAGTCAACCCGGTGACGGTTCCGGTGCTGTCGTAAAACTTGTCCGTTTCCACATCCATACGCTGCACCATCGTCAGCAACAAGTTGCTGAGCCGCGCACTGGTATCGACCGGGCGGGAGCAGATGGAGTAGTGCCCACGGGCATCGTCCATGTTGTACTGGTTGATCTTGGGCAGGTTGTAGTCGATGTGCTGTCCATGCCGCAGCCCCATCGCTTTACCACCGGCAAGAATCAAAGGCAGGTTGGCGTTGCCGTGACTATGACCGTACGCCATGCCGCTGCCCCACAGCACTTGCGTGGAATCCAGCAGCGACGTGTCGCCGTCTTTGCGTGCCTTCAACTGGTCCAGGAAATAGCTGAATTGTTCCACCAGGAACGTGTCCGTCTGCGTCAGGCGGCGCATCTGTTCCGGGTCGCCGTTGTGGTGCGAAAGTTCGTGCCGCGTCTGCACAACGCCAATCTCAGGAATGGCCAGGCCGTTGCTTTCGCTGCCCGTCATACAGGTGATGACGCGGGTCATGTCGGTCTGTAAGGCCAGCACCATCAGATCGTAAATTGTGCGGTAGTAATCGCCCGCCGCTTTAGTGTCTATCTTCCGCGAGAAATGTGCCGCGGTCTTCGCATCGATTTCCGGCTTTGGCACATCGAGCCAGCTTTCTGCACGCTGCGTGCGTAGTTCCACCTGCCGGACAGCGGTGAGGTATTCGTCAAGCTTGTTGCGGTCTTCACTGTCGATGTTGCGGCGGAGCTTGCGGGCGTCTTCCAGCACGATATCCAGCACGCTGGTGCGGCGGTTCAGCTTCCGTCTCACGGCTTCTTTACCGCCCGGCTCAACACCAAAGAGCCTGTCAAAGAGTGTACGTGGGCGGCGTTCAGCGGGCAGCTGAATCCCTTCGTTGGACCACGCCAGCGAACCGCCGGTGATGGCGATCTCAACCGATGCGAACCGTGTCTGCGTCTGGACGCCGGCCATCAACTGATCCGCGGAAATCGAATTGCGGAAAGGACCGCCGTCTGCGGGCACGTTGGCGCCGGTCAGCCAGACTTTGTCGCAGTTGTGATGCTTACCTAACACGTCCGGATGATGCAATCCGCTGATCGGCGTGATGTCCGCGCGATGATGCGCCAGCGATTTCATCGGCGCCGTCAGTTCGTAGTCGCGACCGGCCTTTTGAATCTGCCAGGTCAGCGTTTTCACGCCGTTGGGAACATAGATGAAGACGCTTCGTTTGGCGGGCTTCGCAGCTTCTTCCGCCGCGCGGAGCGGGCGCATGCAGTTGAGCATCGGCAGCGCGATGGCCGCGCCGGCGCCACGGAGAAAATGCCGGCGGCTCAATAACCAGTTCTGCGAATTAAAGTTACCCATCAGTGTTCCCCGGGTTATCCGTTCAAAATGATGTTCGAGTTAAATTCTCGCTGCGTCTACCGCTGCTGAAACAGGCCAGAAAGGACAAGGTTCTCGACAATGTCCCGCAACCGGTAACCATCTGCTTTGCCCGCATTTGCGATGGCCTGCAGCTCTTCCTCATCTTCAAAAGTCATGACCCGCCGCAGCGCATAGGTTGCCAGCTTCTTCGTCAGCGTGTGATTAAACGCATCGATGTCGGCTGCCAGCAGTTGTTTGAACTCACGGGCGCCGGCAAAGGATTTTCCACCTGGTAATTCACCGCTGGCGTCAACCGCCGGGTCGGCGCCCGAACCATTGGCGACGCGCTCGTGCGTGCGGTATTTGCCAATCGCATTGTAATTTTCAAACGCGAAACCCAGCGGATCAATTTTACGATGACACGCCGCACATTGCGCGTGCTGCTGATGCGCGGCAAGTTTCATGCGGATGGTGGCTTTCGGCTGCGTGGGCGGATTCGGTTCAATCGGATCGACGTTCGCAGGCGGCGGTGGCGGCGACTTCCCGAAGATCGATTCCGAGAGCCAGACGCCGCGATGCACGGGCCGGTGCCGAGTGCCGTCTGAGGTCAGCGACAGCACCGCAGCCTGCGTCAGCAATCCGCCCCGATGATGTTCCGGCGTTAGCTTCACCTTCTGAAAAGCATCGGCCGAAACACCTTCGATTCCGTAGAAGGACGCCAGCCGCGGGTTCACCATCGTCCAGTCCGACTCGAGAAACTCGGCAATGCTGAGATTCTTATCCAGCACTTCGGTGAAGAATGCGGGCGGCTCGCCCTTCATGCTTTCTTCCAGATGGGTGTCGTATTCTGGATATAGCTTTGCATCGGGCGGAAACATGCCCACTTTTTCAAGTCGCAGCCACTGTGCCGGAAACGAATTCTTAAACCGCGCTGCCGCCGGCGCCGCCAGCATGCGGGCAACTTGTTTGCGGAGCACCTCTTCCTGATGCAGCTCGCCCTTGGCGGCTAGTTGAAAAAGCTCCTCGTCCGGCATGCTGCTCCATAGGAAGTACGAAAGCCGTGTGGCGAGTTCCCAGTCGCTAAGCGTATGCCGGTCTTCTTTTTCGTTGCCTTCAACAACAAACAGAAAGCTTTTGGAGCACAGAATCGCAAGCATCGCCGTTTTGACGGCGGAGCGTGATTCAGCGCCAGCGGCACGTTCGCTCTGCACGATCTGCATGTACTTCTCAATCTCGCCTTCAAAAAGCGGGCGGCGGAACGCACGGGTCGCCATGCGGGAAAGCCCTTCGCGCACCTGCGTATCATCGTCGGTATCTTCGGGCATGTAGTCATCGCGCAACTGCTGTTCACGCGGCGAAACCAGCGGCCCCTTCCACTTGGCCCAATCCAGAATCAGAAACGGATACAAAGCGTTTCCTTCTTCGTCCGTCAGCTTTAACTGCCAGGGTATCCGGCCACGCTTGATGCTTACGAACGGCGCGTTGCCATGCCGCCCCGACCGGGGCAGATTCGAAGGACCAGGGACATCGTTAACGAGCAGAATCTGCTGGCTGCCCGCCGGCAAATGGGTGCGGAACGTCACCACCACAGGCTTGCCCTCCGGCGCGACGACATCCTGCTGAAATAGCACGCGGTCTAATTTGGAATGGTAAACCTTCAGCCGGGGCGCTCTGCCCGCTGCGGGCTTCAAACCGCTGAGTTGAATGCTGACTTCGTAAACTCCCGGCGCCGTCAGCCGGCCAGGGTTGGCGTAACGGTGCTTATCTTGCGGCCACAGGTCGAACCGCACCTTATCCAGCAGCCCCTCCTCTTCCAGCGTGGTGCGGTACGGTTCGCGGACGGTGTTAGGCGGCACGGCTGGCTTGAGCAGGTCCAGTGGCTCAACCGGTTTGTCAGGATACGCCTCGTCCAGAACCGTCTCAGCGGCCTGGAAGTACTTTTCAATGTGTGCCGGCGACAGCGAAAGAACGGAGCCAATGCGCTGAAAGCCGTGCCAATTTGGGTCTTCGCTCAGTCCGCCCGGATCAGCGGCGTCGTAGTGAACCCCCAGCAGATCGTAAATTGAGTTAACGTATTCATCCCGGCTCAGGCGGTGAAAAGACACGCGCGAACGCTGCGCCATCCGCTTGACTTCGCCTGCCGTGATGGCTGCGGTCAGCCACTCCACCACGGCTGCACCCTGCGCCGCGGTCGGCCGGTTTTTTACATCTTCAGGCGGCATTTCTCCGGCGCTGATCCGTTCGCGAACTTCCGCCCACAGCGATGTATCCTTTGAACCCACATCGTGCGAAAGCGTATCCAGCCGGAAGTCGCCTTCCTGCTTATCGGCGTTATGGCAGGCGATGCAGTGCTTTTGAATAAACGGCCCGACGACCCGCCCGAAATCTTCCGCCGCTGTGGCTGGTTGGCTGGTCAGCGTTGCAATGAAAAAGACCAGGACCGCGGCGGGTAACTGGCAGGGGCCATTCAAATTCCGCATAAAGAGTCTCGTGGAAAAATCGCTTGATGCAAAGCAATACTCAGCGGCGGCCCGGAGGGGGGGAGTTTCCGGCAGGGTGAACTATTGGACCGCAGCTACGCGTAAGGTGGGTTAGCGTCACCTTCTCTAGTGTAACCACTATCATCCCGCCATGCACTGCCAGATGGGGCGAGCGTAGCTAGGCATCCGGCTCGAACACTTCAAACGTTTTACTGGCAATTGTCTGCCCACCAAGGTCCACCGTCATCTCCCACGGTCCAAGTTTGTCAGCGATGGGCAGCCAGATCGTGTCGCCCAGATAGAAGTCCCAGTCGTTAGTTTTCACATAAACGCTGCCGTCAAACGGCGCCCGCACGTTGCCCTCTGCATCACGGA
Organism: Pirellulaceae bacterium; assembly: GCA_965233625.1. Classification (GTDB taxonomy): domain Bacteria; phylum Planctomycetota; class Planctomycetia; order Pirellulales; family Pirellulaceae. The sequence continues at coordinate 1,548,668 of OZ247499.1, read as the reverse complement.
TGCCTGGATGGTTGATGCAGAAATCGAGTTCCTGATTCTTCGCCCCGGTGATGTTAATGATGAATCCGAATTCAATATCAACCCGCGCCGGAATCCTGGTCGTGACCTCGCGTATTTTGGGCAACTTCCGCGAAGAGGCATTCCAGCCATCGTAGATGCCATAGGTCCGCATGCGTATCTTCGGTTTGCGGTTAGCCATTTTCAGCGGGGTGGGAGCGATTGAAACGAATCACACTTAAGAAAGCTGGCGTCGGGTCGAATACAGCATAGTCCACCGTGTGGTAGTGGGTGTACGCTCAACGGACGCGCCGAATGGTTGGGGAACTGGTCTGCGAATTTGTCTTTTTTGGCATCGACCTATTTTTCCACTGTTTCTTTGGGTGGATTTTTAATCCGTCGTGCGTCAACACCCACATAAAAAGTGTTGTCAAAGAGGCATTCGCAGAGTCTTACCCTGAATGTCTATTAGAGGGCGTAAACATCGTCACTGAAGAATCACACCAGTATGTGGTTTCAGTTGCTTATCAGCCCGCAGATGGAATCGTCGAACCCCCACCGTTTCTCTTGTATTTGGTGTCTAAACAAGACGGCAATGCGGTGGAATTACTGCCTGATTCCGCACACTCGGTGTATTTTCCGCTTGGCAGGAAGTAATGAATCGCTGCAATAGCGCTGGCCGGGCGCGATAGGAACGCGGCGATGCGTACGCTAAATGCGGTTCAATTGGCGCCGTTCGCGGCTCTTGGCCCGGCTGCAATCGAAGCAGACGCCGTTGATGATGAAGCGATGATCTGTCGCGCGGAATTTATTCAGCCGGGCGACTGCGTCGCGGATCGCGGCGATTTCTTCCGACTGAAACTCGATCAGCTTCCGGCATTCGGTGCAGTAAAGATGGTCGTGCGCCGGATAGCCATAGTCGTGTTCGTAGACCTTGCGGCCATCCAGTTCAAATTCGCGCAGCAGCCCCGCCTCAACAAATTCCGCCAGCGCGCGGTAGACCGTTGGGCGGCTGACATAGCCGTCTTCGCCTTTGCGGGGCATATCGTCCAGGAGGGCATCGGCATCGAAATGCTCGTGACGGCTGAACACGTGGTCCACCAGCGCGCGCCGCTGATCTGTGTTCCGCTTGCCCCGGCTCTGGAGAAACTCCTCGAACCGTTGCTGAGGTGTCAGCGAGACTTCGACACTGCCCAGAGATTCCTGGTGGTTACCGTTGGCGCCGGGCGTAGCGTTTTCTTTTTTGTGCATGACAACCAGCCAAAATGCGACGAGAGAAGAGAAAAGGGGTAACGCTAAGATGGTTCCTCAATGCCCTGCTCCATCAGTAACTGGCATCCCGGACGCCACCGTGCGCGCGGCAGCGAAGGTAGCGTAAGCTCTACGCTCCCAGATACTTAAGCCTATACTCAACGACCAGAGTGGTGCAAACCTCCTCTGGTCGCGATGGAAAGCTTCAAAGTGCCGGCCGGGAAGCGTTACTCTGCGGCAGCGGGCTGTTTCGCCTTGAGAATCAGCTTCGACAGCCGGCTTTTGGTGCGTGCGGCGGCATTGCGGTGAATGATGTTCTTGGCGCCAGCGCGGTCCAGTGAACGGGCGGCAGCTTTGAACAATTCTTCCGCTTCTTCGATGTTGTTGGCGTCTACTGCTTCACGAACCTTGCGGATCCGGGTGCGCATGGCCGATTTGACTGCACGGTTAGCGTCGCGACGCGCAAAATTCTGACGAAGACGTTTCTTCGCGCTCTTAGTATTGGGCATAGTGGATAAGGTGTTGCCAGTCCGGTATTTGGGAAACGTAAACCTCTATTTATCACTGATTTTGCGGAGCTTGTCCAGCCGTGCAGCGGTGTCTTTATACCCGGGTGAAAACTCCATCAGGTCGCTGAACATCTGTTCTGCGGCCCCATTATCTTTCAATGCAACCATTGTCAGCAGGGCGGCGCGGTACATAGCATAGGTTTTGCGGGCTTTGTCCCGCTCACTGTTCTCGTTTGCGACTTCGATAGCCTGCTGATAACTCTTAATTGCCTTGGGATATTGTTTAAGAAGCTCCCACGCCTCGCCGCTCTCAACGGCGGCCTTGGTGGCGAATTCTGGCTGGTCGGAAATCTCCTTAAACCGTTTGATCGCTTCGGCATAGTTGCCGATTTTCCGCAACCTGCGGGCGACCTGATATTTCAGCTGATAGTCATCTGGATGGCGGATCGAACGCGACTCGTAGATTCCCAGTTCGCACCGCACCAGATCCGCCCGCAGCTGATCCGCCAGACGCTGCGCCTCTTTCTTTCCAGCTTCGGTCTTGTTGGCCTCGACCTGCTGTTCGGCGATCTGCACCTGATGCGCCGCGCGGGCCATCTGACAATCTTCGATCTGCTCCTGAATCTTCAGTTCGGCGCCGCCCACAGATAGAGCCTTCTGCAGCACGCGTTCGGCATCCGTGAACCGGTTCTCAGCCAGCAGTAGTTCGCCCAGCTTGGAGTAGTTCTCCACTTCGCCGGGAAACTCTTTGATCTCCCGTTCCAGCTTCTGCCGCTCCGTCAGTTGAATTTCGGAACGCTTGGCGGGTTCGGCTGCGGCCGGCTGCTCTTCAGCTTCCTCAGCTGCCGCTGCTGCCTGCGCTTCCTGATACCGCTTCAGCCGCTTCAGGCGTTCCCGCTGTTCTGGCGTCAGGCTGGTCGTGGACTCGATGCCGCCGGCCGCTTTGGTTTTGTCGACCGTCAGCTTCGAGATCATCTCGTTCGCCTCCGGGTCGTTCTTTTTGATCTCACTGATCCGCCGCCAGCAGCCGATGGCCTGGTCAAACTGGGCCATCCGGGCCAGCGACATCGCACAGTGCCGGTTGACATCAATGTCTTTCGGCTTCGCATCCAGTGCGTTTTTCAGGTAACGCAGTTCGACTTCGTTATAGAAGAATTCTTCGCAGGCGTCCGCCATGGGCCGCAGCACCGCCACATCCCAGGGGTTCTTCTCCAGCAGCGCCGGTCCCAGTTTAAGAACGGTGTGCCAATCCTTGGCGCCGGTCGCCTTCTTGAATCCGCGTTTATCACCGCCACCAAAACCGAAGGTCGCGCCCTTTTTGTTGTTCTTGTACTTCGCTTGCAGATTGTTCAGAAACGCATTCACATACATATGGTTGCCGGGATCGCCAACCACGCATTGAATCAGCGACTTACTCGCATAGTCGTGGTTGTAGCCTTCCTTGGACATCAACTGCATGGCGTGGTCATAGCACTGCTGAAGCACACGTCGCAGCTTAGGCGAGATCACCTTAGGCAGGAATTCATCGTCTTGATCGTCATCGGTTGGCATTGCAGACACCTGAACGTAGCGGATCATCACTCAGCGCGCAATCACTGCAGAAAGAGCAAATGGCAACGCCTCCCAAAACGCTGCCAGCTTGAATATAACCCAAATAGCAAGCCTCGCGAAACACGGTGGAATGTCCCGCTGCCCCGGCAGTCACGCCCACTGGCCAGCCGTCAGCGATCTACTCGCTGGCGACGTTCATATAGACCTTCAGCGCTGACTTTTCTTCCACGAGCAGACGGATCAGCTCGTCGTAATTCTCAAGGCCATCGACGGGGGTCGTCAGAATGCGCTCCGTCACGCCGGGGTACATCATTTCGCCCAGCGCCAGATCACGGATGCCAGACTCAAAGTGTTCGCGGTTGGCGTTGACGGTGCCCAGCAACAGTTTATTGCCCAGCACCCATTCGAGATTGATCTTGTCGGAAGGCACCTGCGTATCGTGCGCACCGCCGGTGATGCTGGTCCACACCAGCACACCGTTGAGGTTGAGTGACTTCATACTATCGAACGCCACGGCGCTGCTGCCCGTTGCATCGATAATCAGATCGGGCTTGCCCGTCTGCTTGACCAGTTCCTCCATCGGCGTCTCTGCGGTGGATACGTACGTGGCGTCGTATTGCCCCGTAATCTCCGCCTTCAGCGATGGCGCTTTGGTGCGGGCCAGCGTGTAAACGTCCAGCCCCCGGAGTTTGCAGACCATTGTTGCCAGCAGCCCGATCTGCCCGGCGCCGAGTACGTACGCCACCTGCGGGCGCCACACACGCATGCGGCGTTGCACCTCGTACGCCTGCTGCACCGCTTTGGCGACAACGCTCATTGGCTCCATCAGCACATGCAGATGCTTCAAACCCTGCGGAACCTTCACGATGTATTCTTCATCGTCGACAAAGTATTCGGTCAGAAAGCCATGCCGCAGACTGATGCCACGCTCGTAATAAGTTTCCTCGCTGGTCATATCGTACGTACCGATCTGGTCGTAGATACTTCCGCCGGGCCGGCGTACGGTGGCCGTCACATAGTCGCCTGGCTTCACGCGCCGGACCTTACTACCGGTTTCTTCGACGATGCCAAAGCATTCGTGCCCCAGCACCAGGAAGTCGTATCCCTCCGGCGCCGTGCCATAGAGCGCATCGTTAATCTCGCGATCGGTCGCATCGACGCCCACCTTTAGCACCCGCACCAGAACGCCGCGTTCCGGGTCTGGTTTCACATCGGCAAGCGATGGCTTGCTGAGTTCTGCAAGGTGAACGCTACCTTCTTTACCGGGATGAACTGCAATCGCCTTCATCTTCATCATTAAATCTTTGGAATATTGGCTTTGTAATTTTCAAATGACTTCAGTTGCGAATCCAAATCGTAGCAACCGGCTGCTGCGGTGGGTAGGCTACCGGGCAGCTGTCTGTGATAACGTCTGCCGGTTACAACGCCGCGCGGGTTGAATTTCAACGCACCCTCTTAGCGCCGCAGACAACATGCTTGCCGCAGCGCGCCCGTGAAATTAGAATCCCGTTTCTTAACAATCTTCTGATTATTGTTTTCCACGTATTACAGGACCGCTTATGATGCTCCGTCTCTTCTCAAGATTAGCGATCGTCGTTGCTCTCTGTGTCGCGACCGGAATGATGGCAGGTTGCGGCTCTGGTCCGGCCGGCGCGGACGCTCCTAAGCGGATGATTCTTCTCACAAATGGCGACGATCCGTTCTGGGACGCCATGTTCGCCGGCATGAAGAAAGCGGCCGAAGAACTGAAACTAGCAGACGGCGGCTATGTCGCCGAGATGGATAAAAACGACGGCACGGCCAAAGGCCAGGTCGACAAACTCAAACAATATGCATTGCAGACCGACATCAAGGCGGTGGCGATTTCCGTCACAGCGGCGAAGAACGTCGCCATCGCGAATGCGATGAAGGCCCTGCAAAAGGCCGGCATCGTTGTCATCACGGTCGACTCGGATGTAGATCGCACCAAATACCGCGATGCACGTTCGCTCTACCTGGGAACGGACAACATCATCGGCGGACAGGAGCTTGGCAAAGCTGCCGCGGGTTTGCGGCCCGATGGTGGCAAGTACGCTACTTTCGTCGGTCTGAAGTCCGCCGCCAACGCCATCGAACGCATCGAAGGATTCGCGCAAGGCGCCGGCGAGAACTGGGAATCGCTTGATAGCCTGGGCGACGACATGGATCACAGCGTCGCGCAGAAGAACGTAAAAACAGCACTGGCCAATCACCCGGAAATCAACACCCTGGTTGGTATCTGGGCATACAACGCGCACGCCATTGTGCAGGTCGTCGGCGATCAGGGAATCGCAGATGAGACAACGGTTGTCGTGTTTGACGCCGCGCCCAAAGCACTCAAGCACATGGAAGATGGCAAGATCGACGCGATGGTGGTGCAGAACCCGTATCAGATGGGCTATGAAGGCACACGCCTGATGAAAGCACTGATCGAAGACGATCAGGCCACCGTTGATGAGATCAAAAAACAGTACGTGGAAAAAGATCAGGAGGACGTACTCATCACAGAACTTCGCGTCGTGGTTCCTGCGGAAGATTCGCCGTTGAAGAAAGAAATGTTCGCCGATCGGACAAAATTCTTCACCTACGAAGAATTCAAAGCCTGGCTCGATGAGCGCGGTCTGAAAGGTTCGTGATGAAACAGGCAGACACCGGCGCGAAGTCATCTCCACTGAAGACACTCTGGCAGTTCCGCAACGAACTCGGCCTTGTTGCGGCGATTCTGGTGGTCGTTGTGATTACGACCTGCCTTAGCGAATCCTACCGGCAACTGCCGGGACGGAACGCCGCAGAGGTGGTCAGACAGACCTCGATGCTGGGGATTATCGCGCTCGGTGCAGCTGTCGTCATCATCTCGGGCGGTATTGATCTTTCGAGCGGATCGATGATCGCCTTCGGCGGTTCGATCTGTTGCATGACCATTCTGGCGTTGGATGTCTGGACGGGGACCACGCTGGCTGTTGATCCCGATGCGGAGCCTGGGACGCACATTTCCGCCTGGATACTTGCGGCTGCCATCTGTGTGACGGTGCTGGCGGGTTTTCTTGTCGGCTCGCTACATGCCTGGTTGATTACCGTCATCCGGCTGCCGCCGTTTGTGGCGACGCTCGCTTCACTGGTCGGGCTGCGTTCGCTGGCTCAGATCGTCAATGTTCCTGTGAAGGAATACCTGATCGGTGTCGGCGGCGCGCAGATCAACGTGTATGACCAGGATATGTTCGCGCCGATTGGCAGCACCTGGTACATTCCGTTTACCGTGTTCGTCGTTCTGGCGTTGCTTGTCTGGTTCATGATGAACATGACGGTTCCCGGTCGCCATCTGTACGCGATGGGCGGTAACGAAACCGCTGCGCGGCTCAGCGGCGTACGAACCGATAAGCTGAAGTGGTTGGCTTATAGCATTGGCGGCGTTACGTCGGCGATTGCCGGCGTGCTGTATTCCGCGGAGGTGGGCGTTGCGGACCCGGAAACAGCTGGCATGGGCTACGAACTTTACGCGATTGCCGCCTCGGTTGTCGGCGGCTGTAGTCTTGCTGGCGGTATCGGCCTCATTCCTGGCGTGATGCTTGGCGCCCTGTTTCTTCGCGTGGTGATGGATTCCGTGGCGAAGATCATCCGTAGCGGCTCTGACGACTTCGAAGGGCTGATCGTCGGCTTCCTGGTCGTTATTGCGGTCGCCTTTAACGAGCTACGCACACGGTCGAAAGGTGAAGACCGCAACCCGTTTCCCGGAGTCCTCGGCGCCATTGTGATGGTCGTGCTGGGCGCTTTGATCTACGTCGTAACGCTTGTGCTCACCCGTAACGCGGTGGCCGCCTGTGCGATCTCGCTGATCGCGTGGACCATCTTCTGTTTCCTGCAGCCGCTTTACCGCGGGTTCGCCGGACGTGGCTTTATGTTCGGGCTGACGGTCATCATGGCTGGGATTGCCATCGGCCTGACCTATTACAACCTGTCTCCTGCGGCGCGCATCTTCGGCGGGCTACTTGCGGGTATGGTTGTGGCAGGCGGTATCTTTAGTCTGAAGCTGTTCATCAGCACCTTTAAGGCCAGGAATACCGTAGCGGCGGGCGGTGCAAATGATTGATGCTGCCGCCGCCGAAAACACTCCTCTGATTTCTATCCAGCACATCACCAAACGCTATCCCGGCGTCGTCGCGCTGAGCGATGTTTCGATTGACATCGACCGTGGCGAACTGCACTCAATCTGCGGCGAAAACGGCGCCGGCAAAAGCACATTGATGAAGATCCTCTCCGGCGTAATTACGCAGTACGAAGGGGATCTGCTCATTGCCGGAAAACGCTTCCGTTTTGACGGCACAAGACAAGCCGAAGCCGCGGGCGTCAGCATTATCCACCAGGAACTCAATCTGGTGGAAGAACTATCCGCTGCCGCTAACGTCTTCCTGGGCCGCGAAAAGACGAACGCCGTTGGCATGCTCGACAACCGCGGGATGGAGGAAGAAGCTGCCGAACTACTGCGTGATCTTGAGTGCCACATCAGCCCACGGCAACTGGCGGGTGAGATGCGTGTGGGCGATCAGCAGTTGATTGAAATTGCCAAAGCACTTTCGCTCCGCAGCGAAATTCTCATCATGGATGAGCCTACAAGCGCGCTGACCGAAACCGAAGTCGAGCGGCTTTACCGCGTGATAGACCGGCTGCGTGATCGCGGCGTGACGATCCTTTACATCTCCCACAAGATGGATGAAATCTTCCGCCTATCTTCGCACATTACCGTCTTGCGGGATGGCAAGCATGTGACCACGGTGCAGCGCGACGAGACCAATGCCACCGAAGTCACGCATAATATGGTCGGCCGCGAAATCGAAGCCTTGCAGTTCGGCAAAGATCGCACACCTGGCTCCCCGGTTTTAGAGGTCCGTAATCTGTCGCTTCCCTGGCCCGGCCATGCACGGCAGTGGCGGCTGAAAGATATCAGCTTCTCCCTGCAACAGGGAGAAATACTCGGCTTCGCCGGGCTGATGGGCGCCGGCCGCACGGAACTGTTTGAATGCCTGTTTGGCGCCAGTAGTGTGCCCTACCAGGGCGAAGTATTGTTAGATGGCGAAACGGTCCGCTTCAATCATCCTGCCGAAGCAACCAGAGCAGGCGTCGCGCTGGTGACCGAAGACCGCAAACGGCTGGGGCTGTTCGCCCAGATGAATGTCCGCGAAAACACCACGATCTGCACCCTGATGGACGCGGTGCAGGGGATCTGGATCAACCGCGGCAAAGAACAGGCATCCGCCGTAGCCGTCGCGGAGCGACTGGGCGTCAAGACAGCAGGCACCGGCGCCGCTATTACCAGTCTCAGCGGCGGCAACCAGCAGAAATGCATCATTGCCCGCTGGCTGCTGACCAACCCGCGCGTGCTGTTGCTGGACGACCCTACGCGCGGCATTGATGTCGGCGCCAAAGCCGAAATCTACCAGCTGATGAATCAGCTGTGCAAAGAAGGCATTTCCATCATTCTTACATCCAGCGAATTGCCGGAACTTCTCACCAACTGCGACCGCATCATGGTGCTCTGCGAAGGCCGCCTCACCGGCGAATTCAGCCGGGAGGAAGCCACCGAACATCGCATCATGGAAGCCGCAACAGACATCGGCTAGATCATCTGCGGGCTATAACAACAAGCATGTAGATTGTGCCTAAAAGCCAAGGTCGTCCGGCTCACCGAGCAGGTCAGATACCCGCCGGTCGATAATCTGTTCACGTAATTCAACGCGTTTCTTTACAAGATCACTAAGCCGTTTGAATTCTTCCTCCAGCCGCTCAAGATGCAACTCGCGACGTTCCTGGCGGACGTCAAAATGCTCCTCAACAAGTTTCCGCAGCTTCTCACGCAATTCCTTCCGTTGCGAAGACGGTGCGGCGTTCATCTCGCGGCTGACTTCGCGCGTCTGCTGTTCAAGTCGATTGTCCGATTCATTCAGCTTTTGCATCTCAGGATCGTGTTGCGCAGGTGGAGGAGCAACGGGTGGATGATACCCCGGATAGGCGCCTGCTGGCGGACCAAGCGGACCGGAGGGTTGGGCATAGGTTTGCGGTGGATGGACGCGTGCTGGTGTTGGCTGAGGACGATCAACACGCTTTGGCGGCAGTGTTGGCTGGTAAAGCGGCACGCCACGGTTACTTTTGGGCGGCTGATCCGCAGGGGTACGGAAAGGTGTTGTAGGCACAGGATAGGCCGGGTTAGCCGCTGCAGCGGGAACATTGCGGGGGAAACCGGGCGAGAGTGCATTACTGGCGGCAGGAACTGGGTTCCGGTTTTTTCGCGCTGGCTCCGCAGGAAGTGGTTTCCGTTGCGGACTTGGTTGCAGCGTTGGAGTGTCCGCCACAGGTGTCGATGGCAGTTCATCGGCGATGACCGTGGCGGCCAATGGAGCCGCAGTAAGCAGCAAAGAAAAGGCGAATTTTAGATACATCCGGGCTACTCCTGAAAGTACTGAGATGGGGGCGTCCATTGCCCCGGAAAGAGTCGTATCAAATCTAGGGTTCAAAGATCGCCGTCGCGGATCGCAGCCGATGTGAAACGGACTGCGTCTGAAAGCGACTGAAGCTGCGTGTCCAGGTCCGCGTGTTGCGGTGGCGGCAACTCCAAATGGCAGTTGCCATGCGCAGCCACCAGACGCTGTTCCAGCGTGTCGTTCCAGGCAGCTTGCGCCGTCGGCATGACGGGCGATGCACTATCCGGCAAGGGACGGTTGTTTTGAATGAATGACTGCACCGGTTTCTGCACCGGCTGTGTCGCAACATGTGGCTGCAACGGCGCGGGGTCTGAGTTCGCTTCTGGCGACTGGTAATAAAGCACCGCCGCAACAGCCGTCGACAGCAACAAAAGGCAGGCCGCCGCACATGCTGCGACCATCCGGCCCAAACCAGCAATAGACCGCGGCGATCGTCGAGGTGTGGATATCGGAGCAAGACTTACTAGCGTCTCTGGCGATTCAAGTCCCTCGTCCGCCTTGGTCAACAATTGGGAAAAATGGGTCCAGCTGGCAGCGATATCCGCCGTCTCAGCGTCCGCGTTCACCACAGTCGCATCCGGCGGCACGCTGGTGAGACGCTGTAGTTGTTCAATGTCTTCCTGAGTCATGCGAGGCGGTGGATTATTCATAGACTAGGATTCCCTTCAAGCAGTTTACGCATCGCGAGCAGGCCGCGTCGGCAATGGCTTAGCACGGTGCTTAGGGGCGTATCCATCTGGTCTGCAATTTCCTGAAACGACATCTGACTATAAAAACGCAACAGTAATACCCGCCGCTGTGCTGGCGAAAGCAGGTCAAGCGCAGCGTGAAGTTCCTGCCGGGTTTCGTCCTGCATCATCCGGGCGTCCGGCGCCGGGTCCGGGCAAACCGCACCATCGGACAAGCCTTCCGGTTGAAGTGTCTCTGCGGGGCGTCGGCGTGCTTCGTCTCGCGCCAGGCGATCTGCAATGCGGATCAGGTACGAACGCGCTTTGCCTTCTTCCTGATAACCCTTCGCTGTCAAAGCACGGCGGAACACTTCCTGCGACAAATCGTCTGCAAGATCCAACCGCCGGGTCAAAGCCAGCAGGAATCCGCGCACCGCGGCGCCGTGCTCCTGCACCCAGCGTGCAAGCCGCTGCTGCGTTTCGTTCTCGGCGGATCCTTGCGACATGTTGTGAAGATAACGCAGACCGCCATCACTTTATTGCAGCCGCGCTCATATTTTTTGCAAATGACAGCAACGCCCCGCACCCGTTATACTGACCAAACCGCTAGCAAGGTGGCGAGGGGACCAGCACAACAGGAAGGCAGACAATGCGTCGGCCCAGTATTTACGACCGGAACGCACGGCGTCCACTAAAAATCGAGATGACGCCGATGATCGACGTTGTCTTTCTGCTGCTTGTCTTTTTCGTGTACGCAGCTTCCGATCAGGTGGTGGAACTCATTCTGCCCAGTCAGTTATCCGCCATCGCCGGCGCCGGTCCTTCTGATGCAACGGACCCACCGCCTGAAAAAGACTTCCCCGACACGGTCATTAAAGTCCGCCGTTATGCGGAAACCGTCGAATGGCGCGTCAACGGCGAACCGGTCGGCAGCCTTGACCAGTTGCGCGGCATCCTTGCCGGCATCGCAGCCGCCCGGACAGACGCCCCGGTGATTGTACATCCTGAACCAGCAACCCCCATGGGCGATGTCGTGCAGGTTTACGATCTGGCCCGGATTGCCGGCTTTGAAAAGGTCCAGTTCGCTGCCGCTTCCAAGTGAGCTGCTCAGACGGCGCGTTGAGAATAACGCATCTTCTTTTATTTTCCTGACACCTCAACCCGCCGCCTCTGCCTTATAGCAGTGGAATGCAAGTGGGCGCCGTTGCTGGAAAACTCTGCTGCAAAAAATTGCAGGGACGTTTTAGCGCGGCAACGGCAGTGACAGGAATATGTCAATGAATCTGCAACGTCTGATAAAAGGCGGGGTCGCGTTATGCGCTGCCGGATGCCTTGTGACAGCATGCTGGGCCGGGTTGTGGCAACCCGCCGGTGTAGGTGATGCATTTTCAACCATCTCCCTGGCATCACGCCCAGGCATGGAGCGTGGCAATCTTCTTGCACCTGCGGAAACAACCATTATCAAACTACGCGGCCCGACGCGCGATGCGACGCCCCTCGACTTTGAATACGATCTGGGCGCCGTGATTTCCTACATCGAGAAATACCTTGCCGGCGGTCATCTTTCGACCAAAGAAATGTGCTACGTCCTGCGGGCGTATGAACAGGATTACCGCTGCCGGATGGAGCACCCACGGGTAGTGACGCCGCTGTTTGCATACGCCAACGGCCCTGCGAAACCACAACTGGCAGGCCTCGTTCGAAAAGGAACGCTGCGAGATTAAGCACGTTGCCGCGAACACAAACCGGCTGCCCTATTCGCCCTGCGATTCCGCTTGCCGCTGCTCCTGCGCGGGACTGGCCTCCGGCGCCGCCGACGTGCCTGATTCTTCTTCACGCTCGACAACGATTTCGCCCAGTTCCGCGGCCTTCACCATGCCCCCTTCTAGCAGTTTGTCCACAAGCTGACGATGTTGCTGTTCATGTTCGTGCGGCAAAGAATCGTCATCGCGGTCAAGCGTTACCACGATATCCTTCTTACCTGTTTGCGGATTGATCCGCAGTGTAATTGTCATTTCAGGCATCGCAGTTCCTTTATTTTGCCTCGGTATAGGAGCAGCTTCTTAGAAGTGGTGTCGCTGGCGTTCCTCCCTTTGTTATCTCAGATTCGACGCCTGATAAACACCGGGCGCCGTGTTGTCTACAATGGCGTTTTGACCAAGTTGTAGAATCGTCCAGATAGCATGGAAGCCCGCACCGGCGTCATGCATGAAGAGGGAATCCGGTATGAATACAGAGGCATTGCCTGAAAACGTGCAACGCGACATTGACCTGGTGATGGAGCTGATGGCCATCCCAGGTCGCAGCGGTGAAGAAGCAGCCACCGCCGCCTACATCGAGAAGCATCTGATAGACGCCGGCGCCGATCCCAGCCACATCGTCCGCGATACAGCCAATCAGCGGACGCTGTTGCAAGGTGACACCGGCAACCTGATTTACACCATGCCAGCCGTGGGCGACGCCTTTCAGGATGCACCGCGGCGGATGCTTTCGGCGCATCTAGACACGGTGCCGGTGTGCGTGGGGTCGCAACCGCAGCGCGAAGGAGAGATGGTGCGATCAGCCGATCCAGCCACCGGGCTCGGCGCCGACAACCGCGCAGGGTGCGCCGTGCTGCTCTCCACCGCACTTCATCTGCTAGAGAACGACCTGCCACATCCGCCTCTGACCTTTGTCTGGTTTGTGCAGGAAGAAATCGGACTGCATGGCGCCCGGCAGATTGATCTACCGCTGTTGGGCGATCCGCAGCTTGCCTTCAACTGGGATGGAGGAACCGCTTGCAAGCTGACAACCGGCGCCACGGGCGGTTATCGGATGATGATCGAGATCAAAGGCGTTGCCAGTCACGCGGGCGGGGCGCCGGAATGGGGCGTCAGCGCGATAGCCATCGCGGGGCTGGCCATCGCCGACCTGCATCGCTGCGGCTGGCACGGCGCCATTAAGCAAGGCGGTAAGCTGGGCACTAGCAACATCGGCGTCATTGAAGGTGGCGCCGCGACGAATGTTGTCGCAAACCGCGTCACTCTCAAGGCAGAAGCCCGCAGCCACGATCCTGAATTCCGCAAAGAAATTGTCAACGAGATCGAATCCGCTTTCCGCCGCGCTGCTGCCGAGGTGCAGAACGCTGCCGGTGTTGCCGGTGAAGTCAGCTTCGAAGGCCGCCTCGACTACGAAGCTTTCCGCCTGGAACGCGACCACCCCAGCGTCACTACGGCTGCCAGCGTTATCGAAGCGATGGGGCACACGCCGGAATATGTCGTGGCCAACGGCGGCCTGGACGCCAACTGGCTCTATCAGCACGGAGTGCACGCCGTCTCCCTCGGTTGTGGGCAATTGTTGCAGCACACGGTCGAAGAAGCCCTCGATCTGGAGCAATTCAAAATCAGCTGCGAAATCGCACTAAGGCTGGCAACTGCCAGGGAGTGAATTCTAGCGCTCGCTGAGAAGTCGGATTATTCAGGCTGTCCGCCAGCAACTAAAATAGAGGATATACAACGACAGACCTCCCGCATGAGTCTCCACCGAATTCTCCCATGATTGCGATCAAACGCTGCGTCACCGCCGTAGTTGCTGCCCTTTTAATCGTTTGCCTGACGGCGCCCGGCCTTGCCGCAGAGCAGTACGCATTGCTGGTTGGCGTCCGGAGTTACGACAAGCCGGAACTGAAACAGCTGCGGTATACGGAGGCGGATGTCTGGGCGTTTTACAATGTGCTATCGGACATGGGGTATGAGGACAAAAACGTCTTCCTGATGACCCAGACCGCGGGCGCCCTCTATCCAGACCGCGTACCACGACGCGCCCAGATTCTGCAGAAACTCCGGCAGCTGATTGCCGCCTGCAAGCCGGAAGACTCGTTGATCGTCGCGCTGGCAGGGCATGGCGTGCAGTTCCGCGATTCAAAAGACACCTACTTCTGCCCGATGGACGCCGACCTGAAGAAGCGGGACACGCTGCTTTCTATCGATACAATCTACAAACAGCTTGAAGACTGTAAGGCGCGGATCAAGCTTATGTTTGTCGATGCCTGCCGTGATACGCAGGTGCTGGGTGCGCGTGCGGTGCGGACGGTTGACCTTCAGGAAACGATGGCGGCGCACAGTAAATTTCCACCGCGCGGTTCCGCCGCTTTCTTCAGCTGCTCGGCGACTCAGAAGGCTTACGAAAGCCCGGAGCTTGGCCACGGAGTCTTCTTTCACTTTGTCATTGAAGGCATGCGTGGCAAAGCCGATTTCGATGGCGATAAGAAGATCGACCTGCCTGAATTGGAGCTATTCGTCAAACGTGGCGCCGCCAACTACGCGCAGAAACAGTTCAACACCCGTCAGATTCCCGAACTGCTGAACTTTACTAGCGGTCTGCCAACCATTGCTGACTGGGAAGATAAGAAAACGGGCTGGCTATCGCTGAACTATCAGGAGGCCGGGCTGAAGATCAGCCAGGAGATTCCCGATGCCACGACACGCACGCCGGTAGTTGCGGGCGTGATGCCGGGCAGCGAAGCCGACAAAGCCGGTCTGAAACGGGGTGACGTTCTACTGAAAATGGATGGCCGGAAACTCCGTGACATCGATCATGTCGTACGAATTGAAGACGAGTACAAAGCGGGAGAAACGGTTAAATTCGAAATCTCACGCGACGGAAAAACGATGACACTGCCCGTGGTTCTGGAAGCAGCCCCACGCTTTTCTGATTGGACGCAGAAAGTCCGAGCCCTCGCGCAGCAAGGCGCCGGCTGGGCGCAGTTCCGCATGGGTGAGAATCATCTATACGGCTACGGCGTGCCTCAGGATTTCAAACTTGCAACGCAGTGGTACCAGAAGGCCGCGGATCAGAATTACCGGGAAGGGCACTTCGGACTGGGCATGATGTACCGCGATGGCCTGGGCGTGAAAAAGGATGTCGTCAAAGGCATGTCTTATCTCCGTAAGGCGGCCGCCTTAGATCATCGGTCCGCCATGGTGGAACTGGGGCATCTTTATCTGAACGGAAACGGCGTTGATAAGGATGCCACCGAAGCTGTCCGCTGGTATCGCATGGCTGCGGAACAAGGGTTGGCCGAAGGGCAATTCAACCTCGCGCTATGCTACTCCAACGGCGACGGCGTGGCGCAGGACGATAAACTTGCCGTACAGTGGCACCAGAAGGCGGCAGCACTGGACCATCTAGACGCCCGCATGCAACTTGCCTGGCACTATACCAATGGCGCCGGCGTGGAACAGGATTACGCCGCAGCCCGGCGCGTGGTTGAAAGTCTGGTGGAAGACGACAACGCCTACGGCATCAACCTGCTGGGTGACATCTATTACTACGGCAATGGCGCAGAGAAGAACAACGCCAAAGCTTTGAAGTACTACCAGCTTGCCGCCGACAGGGGTGAAGCGGCAGCCCAACATAATCTGGCTTATATGTACGCCAACGGTGAAGGCGTTGCCGCAGATGACGCTATCGCCGTGAAATACGCACGCCTCGCTGCGGAATCTGGTCAGATAGATGCGATGGGGCTGCTGGCAGGGCTTTATCTGGAAGGCCGCGGCGGACTGCCCAAAGACGCAGAAGAGGCGACGCGCTGGTACACCCGCGCCGCGGAAGCCGGCGAGCATTACGCGCAATTCAACCTGGGGCTGAATTACGAAAATGGCCTGGGTGTTGAGAAGGATCGTCAGAAAGCGATTTACTGGTTGAAGAAATCGGCCGCCCAGCAGAACGCCGGAGCAAAACGCGTCCTGGGGCAGATCCACCGTGTCATGGGCGGCGAGAGCAACTTCAAACTCGCCAAAGAGTGGTTAACCCAAGCCATTGATGCTGGCGATATCGAGGCGCCGTTTTACCTGGCACTGATGCACGAGCGTGGTGAAGGCGTCCCCACCAACAAGCAAGAAGCTTTCCGGCTCTACAAAGTCGCAGCGGAAAAGGGCATTGCCGCGGCGCAGTTCAATCTGGGCGTCTATCACCGGAATGGCATCGCAACGGCTGTTGACTACGATACCGCGCTTGCCTGGTTCAAAAAGAGTGCGGCCCAGGATTTCCCGGAAGGGATCAATGCGCTGGGCGACGTCCATTACTTCGGCCATGGCGTTGAGAAGGATTACAAGATCGCCATCCGTTATTTCAAACAGGCTGCGGCGAAAGACTTTGGCGAGGCTATGTTCAACCTTGGATTCGTGCACGAGAAAGGGCAGGGCGTAACCGCGGACCCGGTAGAAGCCGTGCGGTGGTACCAGAAGTCGGCAGAGGCAGGTTTCAGCAACGGCGCCAACAGCCTCGGTAACGCTTACTATGTTGGTTATGGCGTGAAGAAAGACGCGTCGTTGGCCGCCAAGTATTACCGGCAGGCGGCGGACAGTGGTCTGGCAGCATCGCAGCGGTCGCTCGCGCAACTTTACCTGCGGGGAGAGGGCGTGACGAAAGACCGCAACGAAGCGATCCGCCTGCTGCAAAAAGCCGCTGCACAGGGCGACGAGAAGTCCCGCAAACAACTGGACGGACTGCAGCCGTAATCAAGCCACGATTCAGATTGCCGCTTTGAATCGCCAGCGTCTATTTCAGCGTCGGCTCTTTGACCGCAACACAGAAGGTCGTAGCAATCACGAAGTCGCCGTCGCGCGATGTGGTGACGGCAACGGTCTGCCCGTTAATCGCGGCGGTCTCAGGCTCGAAGTCTGCCGGAACTTTGACAAGCACCGTCATCGTGCCGGCTTCGTCGCGTTGAACACGTGCCACATGCAGCTCCCCGGCTCGCAGGTCGCTGCCCGTCAACGCGTTGCTGACCGCCTCCACGGCGCATGAAAGACGTGCGTGGGCTTCTGCCTCACCGCAGTTGCATGCTTCCAGAAGATGGGGCTGGAACTGAAACGGGCCGGCAGATGCTTCGTCTTTGTTGCTGCATTTATGAATGCTGATGCCTGCATAATCCGCCTCGGCGGCGATGGCGGTAATGATGCCGGCATCGGAAGAAACGGCAACCGCCGGATAGCCGGGGCTGCGTTGTTCACCGCGCGGACTCGCCTGCAATCTGCCGCCTGCTGCGGTGTAAATTTCTACATCCGCCATGAAGTCGCGAAGTTTTTCACGCCGGCGCCGGAACATACGGATAGCATCTTTGGCCGCCACCCGTTCAAACAGAAATGCGGCCTTCTCCTCGGCGCTCATCTCCAACGCGTTAAATTCGGCGATCTCACCGGGCCCAAACGTAACGCGTGCGGCAACGCTTTGCAGGTTGGCTTGCTTCAAGTCGTCCAGTTCTTTCAAACGCATGCAGACGGCGCCGGTGGCGGAATCTGCCGGAGGCGGTGTCGCCAGGTCTGTGTCCCACGGGTCGCAGAGGAAATAGATATCCTTTGGGCCATGAAAATTGACATCGTTAAATGGCAGATAGAACCGCCACAACTTCACGCCATTGATCCGCGCCCACAGCCGGTTATCTTCCGTCACCCACTCGCACACATGCGTAAACGAACGGGTGTTGATCTCCACGATCCGGATCCGCGCGGTCATCCGCTGACCGACAGGCGGCATCGCACCGTACAGTTCAAAGTTCTGAAGTTCATAAGGCAGCAGAATCCGCCCTGACTGATCGGGCTGCTCAAGATGCCAGGCGACAGCCGGATGCATGCCAACGTCTAGCAGCACCGGGTCGGAGATAAACTGCGGATCATCAAGACTTGCGAAGACATCTTCCCGTGGCAGCACCTGGATGCCGCTCTCGATACCAAAGTCGCCAATACGATCCAGCGATTCAACGCCTTGAAGCAGTTCACCGTGGAACAGATTGTTGTAGACTTCCGGGATATCAACCCTCAGATCCCGCGACCCTTCTAATTCAAATGGTTCCGCTGCCGGAGCTTCCGGGCGTTCCGCGGCAAGCAGCACGGTGCCGACTCCGGCCATCCACTTCTTCTCGCCCGCAGGCTTTGACTTGCTACCGAGGTCGCGCACCTGCACGAGCACCGCGTGCGATGCCGCCATCGCCTGATTTTCTGGAGGCGCCGCCAGCACCCGCGCGGTCACTTCAATCGTTGTTGGATCGTTTTCGACGGTCGCCAGCCATCGCAGCAGTTGAATGTTGGTCGCGCCCAGTGGCGTTAAACCCGGCAGCAGCGCCGCAGCGGCCTCAAGCATCAATTCCAGGGTGAACGTCATCGGCAGCACCGGCAGTCCGTGCTGACCGGGGTCGATCCGGCTGATGCTGCGACCGCCAACCGTGTGATGGGCCGCGTAGTTGTGTTCTTCCAGCGGCAGCACTTTCCGCATGATCAGCAATTCACCGGGCTGATGCTCGATAATGTCGCCCATCATCGGTCTGGTGAACGGGTCAATGGCCGACGGTTGCGTTGCTTCGCTGGAAACCGGGGCCGCCGCAAATTGCGGGCTGTGCGACGCAGAAGCACCGCGCCGCACACGACGACGGCGGCCTGCACTTCTACCGGCCACGCCTTGCTTCCGCGAAGCCAGATATTGCCCCATCACGTTCTGCTGAATATCCAGAAACTGCTCCATCACCTGCAAGTGATTGTGCATCACTGCGGCGCTGCCATCAGCAGAAGGTGCGACTTGGCCGTTCGTACTATGCGATTCCGCCGGGACAGAGGCAGCAGGTGCTGCTGCAGCGGGTTCCGCCGCGTTACTCCGCGGAGGTGTTGGGTCCACCGATGCTGCTGGCGCCGGGTCTGCTTCCCAGGCCACGCGTTGCGGATTGCGGTGGGCATACAATTTGGACAGATTCAAACTGGCCCCGTGGGCGGCGAGTTGCGCCAGCAGGTGCATCAATTGATAGATGCTTGACTTGCGTTGCAGGTCTGCCGGGATGGCGACATAGGACTTACCGCGCAACGTATCCGCCACAAACGCAGACAAGTTGCCACGCGGTCCCGCTTCGACGAAAACCCGGATGCCATCGTCGTGCATGTTCTGGACAAGCTTGGTGAATTCAACCGGCGAACGCCACTGCTCGATCGCGGTTTTGCGAATCTGCGCCCCGTCCTGCGGAAACGGTTCGCCCGTGGAACACGCATACACGGTGGTGTGCGGCGTACCGAATCCGACCGTCGCAAAAGATTCACGCAGCGGCGGCATGTGTGCTTCGAACAGATGTGTGTGGTACAGCCGCCCGATGGGTAGCCGTTCGCAGATGATGCCCGCCGCTGTGGCTTCTTCTTCCACTTCACGCACATCGTCAAACGTGCCCACCACAACCGTTTGATGCGGGCAGTTATCCATCGCCAGGTAGGCTTCAAAGTCGCCGGTGCGCCGCCGTTTTGTTTCTTCAAGAAGTGCGGTGGTTTTCTCACGCGACGCGCCTAATGCTAGTAGCGAGCCGGCGCCTTCCGCCTCGGCGCTTAAGCTCGCCGTTGTATCCACCAGCCGTGAAATATCGTTGTCGCCGCCAGTAATACACCCGGCCGCAAACAAGGCGCCCAGTTCTCCGCCGCTATGCCCGGCCATGGCTGCCGGCTGAAGGCCGAGATCCAGCAGGAACGTGGACATCATCCAGTCCGCAAACAGCACGCTATTCATGCCGTTATGAACCGTCAGCAATTCCCGTTTGCACAGTTCAAGTTCTTCCTCAGAGTGCTGCGAAGCATCGCGGAAAAACCGCAGCATCCAGTCCGGCCGCTGCCCATTCGCTTCGCCAAAAGCCATCGAAGTATCGAGCATCTCGCGGATGAATTCGAATTCGTCGTAGAGCCCCGCCAGCATTCCCTGATATTGCGCGCCTTCACCGGGAAACAGCATCGCCATTTTGCCTTCACGTAGCAAAGGCTCACTGTGATAGTAGGCGCCCATCACGTTGCGGACCTGCGTCTGGGAAGGGTCCGTTAACTTTTTGATCGCAAAATCAAGCCGTGCTGTTAGATCTTCGACACTGCCGGCCACAAGGCCCAACGTGTGTTCATGTTGCGAAGGCTCATCCGCCGCAACGTGATTGATCGTGTACGCCAGATCTTTCAGATTCACGGCGCCGTTATCTGTCAGAAAAGCTTGCAGCGACCTAGCCCTCTCGACAAGCGCTTCACGAGACGCGGCTTGCAGGACAAAGACTTCGACTTCCCAGGCGGTTTCACGATCTGGTGCTGACATAGGTGCGTGTAGACCCGGGCTTCTATGCCTCGGCGGTCTGCCCCCTGCTTGGCTGAAGTAGATTTTCTGAACCACCACCGATCAGAACCTCCCGGTCGCCGCTGGCGCCGTAGAGCAGTTCTTCGCGGAACATCTGCGTCCCTACAGTGGGCGGGATGAGCGCGATGCCCCGCGCTGTGAGATGTGCTTCCAGATTCGAGACCATTCCAATCTCAGACCACGGTCCCCATGCGACAGCAAACACGCGGCAATTCCATTGCCGGTCCAGCTCAATTGCCAGTTTGCTAAGCACCTCATTGGCCGCGGAGTAGTCCGACTGACCCTTGTTGCCATAGCGGCTGGCAATGGACGCGAAGAACGCGCAGAACTTCAGCCGCGCCGGATCAACCACATTCATCAGCGCCACGGCGCCATGTACTTTGGTGGTGAAGACACGGTCGAACGACTCCGGAGTTTTATCGGCAAGCAGTTTGTCTTCGATAACGCCGGCAGCATGAATGACGCCCGTAATCGTAATGTCGCGATCACGAAGCTCATCGATCAGTTCGTTTAGCTTCGCCTGGTCGCGCACGTCAATCGCGTGGTATTCAACTTCGGAACCGGCAGCGCGTAACTTCGCAAGTGCGGCGTTGATTTCGCGATTCCGCATCAGCGTGCGATAAGCCGCCTCGACTTCGGCCAGCGGTTGGCCTGGCATCGACTCTCGCAGCGCCATCTTGATTTCTGCCTGGCCTGACAGTTCCGCCGTACTGGCGTCTTCTTCCGCAGGGGGCAGTGGGCTGCGACCCGTGATAATAAGCCGCGGCTGGTGGTTTTCCGCGAGTTCGTGGGCGATGGCGGCGGTGATGCCCCGTGCGCCGCCGGTGATAAGAATCGCGTCGTTGTTGTCCAGACTTAGCTGGGCCTCACGGGTGTTTACCGCGACTGCGACTGGTTCCCACGTCACCCGCCTTCCGGCGCGATAACCAACTTCCAGTGGACCGTTGGCGTCCGATAATTCAGACATCAGGTGCGCAGCAATGTCGGCGGGCGTTGCTTCAGCAGCGAAGTCCACGCCGCGCACAATCACGCCCTGCCATTCCTGCGCGATGCACTTAACCAGCCCAAGGATACCGCCATGCGCCGCCAGCCGTTTATCGGCCAAAGGCACTTCGCCATAGCCAAGCTCGCCGCCCAGCAGCACCGGCGCCAGCAGATGCGCACCGCCCTCCTCGCCGGTCTGTTGCAAGTCACCTGCTAGTTCACGTGCGAGTAAGCTGAGAGATTTTACGCATCGCGCCGCGTACTCTTCGAAGGATAATTCCGCCGGGTCCGCCAGCGCGGCCGTGTGTACAAGACCTGCGATCGAACCGTATTCCTGACGCAGCTGGTCAGCGACATTGCGGATGACAGCTTCGTCTAGCAGGTCAGCCTGCATACAACCGGACGCCGCACTTTCGCCGTGCCCGTGCTTCAAAAGGACCGCTGGCTGTTCGACTTCCGCCAGACGAGCTAACACCGCTTCAGCCGCTCCGTCGCCGTCATCGGTGACGATCACGACTCCGCTTCCCAGAGGCGGCGTGCCTGCTGGCAAGGGAGCCTCTACGATCTTTACCAGCGCGCGACCGATAGCGGGCGTTGCGGCCTGGCTGTCCGAGCTGGAATCGCTGGGGATTGCTTCACCAGGAGCCGTAACCGTTTGTTCTTTGTCGGTGTTTAGGGCCGCTTCATCAGCGGCCTGCGGTTTTCCCGGCACGACCTCCGGCGACGGGTCATCGGTTTCAAGACTTTCCGCAAGCAGCTCGACAATGCCGCGAATGGTGCGGATGGTGGTCAGCTTTTCAAGCTCCAACTGGTCTTCGCCCTCTTCCTGCGACTGATTCAAAGACTCAGCCAGCGTGGCGAGAATTTCGACCCGCTTGATCGAATCAATACCCAGATCCGCTTCCAGATCCAGGTCCGGGTCGAGCATTTCTTCCGGGTAGCCTGTCCGTTCACTGACAAGTTGCAACAGCCGCGATTCTACTTCTTCCAGGCTCAGTGCTTCGGGCGTTTCAGTTGGGGCTTCACTGGCAACGGGCTCTTTTGCTGGCGCTTCTGACTTTGGTTCAGACGGCGGCGCTGGGGCTGGCGCCACAGGAGCCGGGGCGGGTTTCGTTTCCGCTGATGGCGTTGCAACATGCTGCCCGTTGCTCGTGGCAGTTGTTGCACCGTTCGTGGCTGCTGGGGTCTGGCGTGGCTGTGCGGGCAACGGCTGCACTGCTGCGGGCTGCGGCGTGGCGGCGTACGTTTGCGGCGCTGCTTCGCCGGGCATTATTTCGCCACCTTGAAGGTATCCGAGCATCACGCTGCGCTGCGTTTCCAGGAACTTGCTCATCACGTTCTGGAAGCCGAGCATCACCTGGGCTGCTTCGTCTTGCACTTCTTCCATAGGTTGCGGAGACGCAGGCACAACAGCGCCGTTCTGCGGAGCAGCTGGCAACGGACGCTGCGCCGGTGGTGGTGAACTTTCAGTCATCTTTTCAGGTGGTTCAGGAGTAGGTTGACTCGCTGATGAGACAGCGGATGGTGATTGAGAAATGTCTGATGAAGGTTTGCTGGAAACGGTTGGCTGAGGTTTATCAGCCGGCTTTGCCTGTTTAGGAACCCGCTTCTGCAGATCTTTCAGCGGCTGTCCCAGAATACCAGGCTCTGGTGCGTTAAGCGGCTTTGCGCGAATTCCGTTAACAATCCAGGCGCCGGGCGGATATTCTTCCTGGCCGGTTGCTGCATTAAGACGGCTGAGTTCAAGTGCGGTTATATCGCGGCGGTTGAATACCGTGTCCAGCGAAATGTTCACACCAGCGACGGCTAGCTGTGCGAGGCTGTGACATAAATGTGTCAATCCGTCCCGGCCTTTGCGGTCGGCGGAAACAGCGATGTGCGGCTTGTCTTGCAGAGTGCGGCTGACCAGGCCGGTCAGCACCGAGTGCGGACCGCATTCCACGAAGATGCGGGCCCCGCTGGCGTACATGGCTTCAATCTGATCCTGGAAACGCACCGCAGAGCCGATGTGCTGCTTGAGTACGTCACGTACTGCAGCGGGATCGTCGTCGTGTTTATCACCGGTGACGTTGGCATAGACGGGGGCGGCGCCAGCGCGGAAATCGCAATCGTCAAGCACTTTGGCGAACCGCTCGCTGGCCGCTTCCACCAGGTGGGAATGGAAGGCAGCGGAAACCTGCAGCTTCTGAGACGTGATCTCCTTGGCCTTCAACGCTTCTACCGCCGCATCGACAGATTCCTCCGTGCCGGAAATGACGGTCTGTTCGGGCGAGTTGTAGTTGGCGATGACAACGTCTTCGATGCCATCAATCGCGGCTTTCACCTCGTCCGCGGCTGCACGGATGGCGGCCATGGCGCCGGGCGTATCACCTGCAGCGCTGGCGATGGCGACGCCACGGTCGTGCGATAACCGGGCTAGGTCCGCCGGGCGGATCACGCCGGCGGCTGCCAACGCGGTGAATTCGCCATAGCTGTGACCCGCGAACATGTCGGCGTTGACGCCCAGCTTCTGCATCAAGCGGTACAGTCCCAGGCTTACAGCGCCAATTGCAGGCTGCGCGACCTGTGTCTGCGCCAGACGTTTCGTTGTCTCTGCGACATCTTCGGCAGAGAACGAAGACGGCGGATAGATGAACCGGCTGAGCGGACGGTCATAGGCGCCACGCAGATCTGCGTCGGCGTTGTCCAGCGCTTCGCGTACTTCCTTGAAGTTCATGGCCGTCGCGGCAGCCATATCTTTGTACTGCGAGCCTTGTCCGGGCATTAGCACGGCGATCTTATCGCTGCCGTGTGCGGGCGCCTCTTCGTAGTAAGAACCGGCCGGCTCTTCCCAGCGGATATCGCCTGATGCAATCCGCTTGGACGCGGTCTTTAACTTCTCGTTCAGATCTTCCAGAGACGAAGCGACGATCGCCAGTGTCGCAGCCTTAGATGCACGCGTTGAAGCCTTCCACGCTGCGGCGGCCATCGAAGCCAGCGAAGGCGAAGCTCCGGCGTCAATCGCGCGGGTGCACTTGTCGATGACTTTCGTCAGGTATTCCGGCGTTTTCTTCTTCAGCAGGAAGAGTTCGGCAGGCCAGTTATTCAGCGCCGGCGGTGGATCATTTAAGAAGCCGCCGCGATATTCTTCAAGCACCGTGTGCACATTCGTGCCGCCAAAGCCAAAGGCGGAGACACCCGCCGTTCGTGGGCGGTTGCCATCGTGAATCCAGGGGCGCGGCTCTGTGTTCAGCCACAGAGCGCTGCTTGAGAAATCAACTGTTTCATTTGGCGTGTCCACGATGGTTGGCGGCAGCACTTTGTGATGCAACGCTTTCACGGCCTTGATCAGCCCCGCGACACCCGCCGCACACTTCGAGTGGCCAATCATGCTCTTTACCGAGCCCAGTGCACACGATTGTGGAGAGGCCCCTTCGACCACCATCAAATCATTGAGAGAGCCAAGCTCCGTACGGTCGCCGACAACGGTTCCGGTGCCGTGAGCTTCGATCAGACCCACATCAACGGGCGAAACACCCGCCATCTCATAAGCCCGCCGCAGAGCGCGGGTCTGTCCTGTGTGGTTCGGCGCCGTTAGGCCTTTGTCGCGGCCATCGCTGGAAGAACCGATGCCTTTGATCACGGCGTAAATCTGATCGCCGTCGCGTTCTGCGTCTTCCAGCCGCTTGAGCATCACAACACCCAGACCTTCGCTCAGCACGATGCCATCGGCTGCGGCGTCGAAGGGTGCACAACGGCCGCGGGCCGAAAGAGCATGCGTTTTGCTGAACGCCATGTAAGCATAAGGCGTCTGCACCGTATCGGCGCCCATCGCGAACGCCACATTTGCGCTGCCCAGTTGCAGTTCACGGATACATGCGTGTAGCGAGGCAAGGGATGAAGCACATGCAGCGTCCACCGCGTAGTTGGCCCCGCCGAAATCGAAGCGGTTGGCGACACGGCCAACGGCCACATTCATCAGGATGCCGGGGAAAGAATCTTCCGTCCATTCAGGAAGCAGCGTCTGCGCCTTTTCCATCATGTCGTCGGCGCGGAAGTTCAACTCTGGGACCGATTCAAACATCCTGGCGCAACTGCGCAGACCATACGAAACCGCCAGGTAGCTGCCACCACCACCGCAACCAAGGACCGCACAGGTGTTCTCCCGGTCGAACGCACGGCGCTCGTATCCGGCGGACTTCACCGCGCGGCGGACCGATTCAAGCAGGAGTAACTGCAACGGCTCGATCGAAGGAATACTCCGCGGCGTTAAACCAAAGGCGAAGGGATCAAACGTAAAATCGCCGAGGAAACCGCCCCACTTGGAAACAATCTTGTCGCGGGCACGCGGGTCAGGATCGTAATACGGCCGCCAGTCCCAGTGCGATTCCGGAACCTCAGTCACGGCGTAATGCCCGTTGAGAATATTCTCCCAGTAGCTGTCCACATCGGTCGATCCGGGATACATGCTCGACATGCCAATGATGGCGACATCACACGGCTTCGACTCGACGGCTGTGGCTGGCAGCGCCGTGGCGGGCGCCGTCTGCTGCTCCAGAATTTCGACACTTCCCTGGCACACATCGGCGTGCAGCGCCGCCATGGTTGTCACCTGATTTCGCAACGCCGAAACCTGGCCCACCATATACATGCCGCGGTCGTACTGCTCCTGCTGAGGAACCTCGACCAGTTCACGCTTGCCGTTTTTTGACTCGGCACTACGCTCCAGCCCCTTCGACGCAACGCGCAAGCGGCCGATGTTCATCCACTCAAGCGCCTGCACGATATCGTCGTGGCTGCGGCCTTCTTTGCGGAGGCGTTGTTTTTCCGATTCAAAAACTTCCTGATACGGCGTGGGAATACAGCGGATGGCGTGGCCCGGTCCGGTCTGCAACAGAACGGTGTCGCCGGTCTCGACGGCAGCGTTCTGAAAACGTTCGACAATCGCGCCTGCTTCAACGGCTTCTTTCGTGAAGAGATAAGCGGTCCCCATCAGGGCGCCAATCTTTACGCCACGTTCTGCAAGAGGCGCTGTGAGCGTTGCGGCCATGGCGCCAGAGACGGCATCGTGAATGCCGCCAGCCAGAACCACATGCAGTTTGTCGCCGCGTCCTTTGGCGCCGAGATGTTCGAGAATCACTTCGCACATCGACTCCCAGAGGGAGAAGCTGGTGCGTGGGCCAACATGACCGCCACATTCGCGCCCCTCGAAGACGAACCGGGTGGCGCCATCTTTGAGGAACTGCTTGAGCAATCCCGGCGATGGCGTGTGCAGGTACGTGGCAACGCCTTCGTCTTCCAGTTCTTTTGCCTGATCGGGCCGGCCTCCCGCGATGATGGCGTACGGTGGCAGGTTGCCCTGCATTGCGGCAATCTGTTCTTTGCGGAGCGCCGGCGGCAGAAAACCCAGCAACCCCACGCCCCAGGGCCGGTCGCCCATCAGCTTGTGGGTCTGCTGCATGATGTCTTTCACTTCCGGCCCACGCATCAAGGCAAGGGCAAGAAATGGCAGGGCGCCAGCTTCTGACACCTTGTCTGCGAACTCCGCCGTATCGCTGACGCGCGTCATCGGGCCTTGCAGCAGCGGATACTTCACGCCGTGACTTTCAGCCAGTGGGGCGCCGGGGGCGAGTGACTGATGAGAGGCGGCCTGGCGGAGGCTGACGGTTGTCTGCTGGCAGATGGTCTGAATGACGCCGGCAACCGTTACGCCGCGCTGACTCAGCGCATTGGCAAGCGATGCATCCTGACCCCAGGGAGCACAGCCAGCATCGAACCCTTCGGTCAGCAGCCGCTGCGATGTTTCGAGCCACGCCTGCTGCTTTTTCTCGGCAGGCTGGTCTGAATCCAGAATCTGTTCTTCTTCGCTAATCCACTCTTTGAAGCATGCGGAGGCTCCGCGCGAGGTCAGCCTATAGCCGGCGCCCAGAGTATCGCCGACGACACGCGTCTCGCCGCCATCGAGCGATTGCACCCAACTGCGTTGTAACGGATCGAGCGGGCTCTCACGCGTTAGCAGCAATTGGCTGTCCAGCACGATGCCCTGCGCGCCGCCAACAATGCACGCTGCGGCCGTGTGCTGCCCCACGCCGCCTTGAACATAAACCGGCACGCTGTCTGAACCGGCAGCCGTGTCGTTGCCAGCCTCTTTCACGATCTGTCGCCAGTGCTGCAGCAGCACAAACGATGTCTCTTCGCCCACGCGGCCGCCAGCTTCCGAGCCTTTGAGAATAATAGCGTCGGCGCCAGCGTCTCTCGCGCGCGTTGCTTCAGCGACCGAAACCGCTTCGACCACCACGCGGCGGTGCTGTTTCTGAATCTGGCTGATCGCGTCTGTTAGTTCATCATCTGCCCAGACGCCGGCCAGCAGCAGTAGATTTAGTGCGGCAGGTAATTCATCCTGGCTGGACAGTTTCGCCCAGCCTGCGGCCCCGGTCTTCAGGCCTACGGGGTTGCTGGTGTGGGCCGTGCACTGCTTGAGGGCATCGCCAAGGCTTTCGATACCTGGCTCATATTCGAAGTCCAGCACTCCACAAGCGCCCGACCGGGCGGCGGCAATTGCAATGGCAACTGCGGGTGGGGGAGCGATTACAAAAACATCCTGTGGGCGCATCAATTTAGCCTAATCTGGCGGAATTTCCGTCGATGGTGCGGAAGGGGCTACGGGTGGCAATTCGCCAGTTCCTGGGCGAATTCTGCGGGCCGTGGGTGACAAATACAGTTTAGCACTCGTTTATTTTCCCAACCGGGACAAAAATGGGAACCCGTTGGGCAGGAAATAGGGCATCCGCCCCGCAGCGGCGCGATGTTCCCGCGGAAACCTCGCTCAGTCCCGGTTATTCGTTTTATCATTGTGCAAAGTGCAACGATTTCCGCTGCCTTGCAACACAACCCCAGCCATCGGTTCTACCATCGCATTATTTTTCTGTCCATGAACCGCACACCCCACACGGGTGGTTTGGCGGCTGAATTGCAAGCTTGTTTAGCGATCGGATCAACTTTACAGTTTATGCCGCATGCGTAAGATTTCTCGCGACAGGCCATCCGTCGCCATACGCATCGTATACTGGTGCATTGGCGAATTTGTTTGCAAACGGACAGAAAAACACGGTTTCCCATGACACTTTTACCTGCACTGCTTTTTGTCGCGTCCACCGTCTCGGCCGACCCCCATCTGGCGGACAATCCCGTTTATCAGATGCTACGCGACGGCCAGGTGAACGGCGCCGCGGATGCCGCGCTTAAGATGCCAGAGCCTGTGATGGCCGATGGCCTGACGGCCGCACAGCAGCAGCAGGTGATTAAGAAAATTGCAGGTACGCCGAACATCGCTTCGTTCATGCGGGAATCTGTACGTGCCTTGCCGGTGAAAATCCGTATCGAAAAAGTAGACGGCGTTCAGGACACCTTTCGCCATGCCCACTACTATTACATCGCTTACGGCGAACTCGACAACATTGCCAACCAGGATTTCTTTCAAGGGCAGCTAAACGGCAACAACAACGCCAAAGTCACCGTGCTGACTGCCGAAGATCTCGAACAGCGTGGCATCAAGGATGTGGATCAGAACCACGAAGGCTACGGATACGTAACCACGGATGTGATCAAGAAGCTGGAACTGAGCACGCTGGGGCGCGGTTTCTGGTCAAAGACGGAAGATTCCATCGTATTCGCCAGTATCGTCGACCCGCGCTTTGCTGCCGACAAAGAGTATCCGAATCAGTGGCGTGAGAAGCAGACCAATAATCTAGGCGCCGCCAAACTCGGCCCGCCACAGCCCTACGGCGGCAGTGGCATCTACACCAAGATTACGGAACTCAAGCAACCCAAAGGCGCGCTGTTCATCGAAACGCAGATGTACTTCCACGAGCCGAAAGGCTGGTTCGGAGGCAGAAACCTGCTGGGCGCTAAGTTGCCCGCGACGATCAAGATTTCCATTATCCCTGACATGCGTCGCAGCATCTCGAACGCGAAGCCGCCTAAAACGAAGTAATGCTCTTTTCCTGCTCGTACTTCGTAATCAGCTCTTCCTGCTGAAGCGTCAGGGCGATGTCGTCCAGCCCGTTCAGCAGATTGTGCCGGCGGATGGGGTCGATCTCGAACGGGACGTTCAAGCCATCGTCGCCACTCACCGTCTGTGACTCAAGATCCACCGTCAGCGAGTAGGGCTGGTCTGCGGCGGTGCGCTGGAACAGGTCGTCAATCACCGCTTCGTCAAGCGTTACAGGCAGCACGCCGTTCTTGAAGCAGTTATTGAAAAAGATGTCAGCGTACGAAGGCGCCAGCACAGCGCGGATGCCGTAATTCTCCAGCGCCCAGACGGCGTGCTCACGGCTTGAGCCACAGCCAAAGTTACGACGCGCGAGCAGGATGCTGGCGTCTTTGTTTTTGGGCAGATTCAACTCGAACGCCGGATCGTCGGCGCCGTCGTCCAGAAACCGCCAGTCGAAGAACAGGAACTCACCAAAGCCTGTGCGTTCAATCCGCTTGAGAAACTGTTTGGGTATGATCTGATCAGTATCCACGTCGGCGCGATCCATCGCTGCGACAACGCCTGTGTGTTTAGTAAAAGCTTGCATCGTAGTTTCCAGAAATATGTTCAGGCGTTTTAGTCGTTGTAAGTCCAGTCGCGGATATCTACAAAGTGTCCGCTGATCGCAGCCGCAGCAGCCATTGCCGGCGACACCAGATGCGTGCGGCCGTCTTTGCCCTGCCGTCCTTCAAAGTTGCGGTTGCTGGTCGAAGCACATCGTTCGCCTGGGGCCAGCTTGTCCGGGTTCATCGCCAGACACATGCTGCAGCCCGCTTCGCGCCAGTCAAAACCAGCTTCGGTGAAGATGCGATCCAGCCCTTCTTCTTCCGCCTGCTTCTTCACCAGACCGCTGCCAGGCACGACCATCGCATTAACGGTGCTGGCGACGCGGTGCCCTTTGACCGTTGCGGCGGCAGCGCGAAGATCTTCGATACGGGCGTTGGTGCACGAGCCGATAAACACGCGGTCGATGTTGACGCTGGTTAGCGGCTGACCCGCTTTCAGGCCCATGTATTCCAGAGCACGCTCGGCGGTTTTGCGTGTGGTGGCGTCTTCGCAGGCTGCCGGGTCGGGCACATCGGAAGTCACCGGCGCAACTTGGCCGGGCGTGGTGCCCCAGGTCACCTGTGGCGTGATATCGGCGGCGTTGAAGACACGGGAAAGATCGTACTCGGCGCCGGGATCAGACGGCAGTTGACGCCATTTTTCAACTGCCGCGTCGAAGCTGGCCGGTGCGAATTCGCGTCCACGGATGTAGTCATACGTCACGTCATCGGGTGCGATCATGCCCGCCCGGGCGCCGGCTTCGATGGACATGTTGCAGACGGTCATCCGCTCTTCCATGCTCAGCGCCTGAATCGCACTGCCCGTGTATTCAAACACGTAGCCGACGCCGCCACGCGTGGTGACTTTGCCGATCAGATATAGGATTAGATCCTTCGCCGTAACGCCGCGGGACAGTTGGCCGTCGACTCGCAATTCGCACGTTTTTGGCTTGAATTGCAGCAGCGTCTGCGTCGCCAGCACATGCTCGACCTCGCTGGTGCCAATGCCGAACGCCAACGCACCAAACGCGCCGTGCGTGGCAGTGTGACTGTCGCCACAGACGATGGTCATACCGGGCTGCGTGAGTCCCAGTTCAGGGCCAATCACATGCACAACGCCCTGGCGTACATCGTCCAGGTCGTAAAGCTTCACGCCGAATTCCTGACAGTTGCGGCGTAGCGCCTCGATCTGCTGCCGGGAAATGTCATCGGCGATGGGCAGCGAGCGGTCGCTGGTAGGGACGTTATGGTCTGGCGTAGCAACGGTTTTGGCGGGTTGCCTTACCTTCCGCCCCGCCAGTCGCAGACCTTCGAAAGCCTGCGGGCTGGTGACTTCGTGCACCAGTTGCAGGTCGATATATAGAATTGTCTGTTTGCCATCTTCTGCGTGTACGATGTGGTTGTCCCAGATTTTCTGGAACATGGTGCGGGGTTGGGAAGCAATCATCTCATTAACCTGGCAATAAAGACAGTATTCTGGTGGTGTAAACCACTTGTTTAACCCCCACTAATATACCCGCAGCCACGTTTGACGGAATGGGACGGATTCGCCCCTTGCGAACATCTGCCCGGAAAGCTGTAACCCCTGGGCTCTAAACGTAGAAGGTGTCGTCTAGATCGTCGAAGTCGAAATGCCGTAAATCGTAGCTTGGCGGCATCGTTGGCCGGTTCAATTCAAACCGTGGAATGCGTAGCAGTGTTTCACTGTTCTGCAGCCTTGCAACGCCTTCTTCCGAAAATCGGTTGTTGCGCAATCCCAGATATTCAAGCTGTGCGATGCGGTTGCTGCCGCCTATGAGCCAATCGATACATTGATCGTCGAGCCAGCAGGCACTTAGGTCCAGCCATTTCAACCGCTTGGTCGCGTTGCTGGTAAGCAACATCTCTAACCCCGCGGCGCCCAGCATATTACCTCGCAGGTCTAGCGTTTCGAGGCGGTGGCAAGCTCCGGTCAGTTGAGCAAGCTGGTCTGGTCTGAGAAGTTCACTTGCCAGGCGCAAGCCTGTGAAATCGTTGAGCAGCCCCTGTGCGACGATTGCATCGATGTGCCGCCGCGTGCCGTGTAGCGATATCGAAAGCAGCATCGGCGCTGTTTCCAGCACCTGCGCTGCGTGCTCGACGAATTTCGCCGCCGGAAAGGTCGCTTCGTGCACAAAACCGCCAGCGACGACAATTCGTGAGCCGCCGATCCTGGCAAGCGATGAAATCCAGTCCGGTGTCAGCCGGTCTTCAAGCTCGTCGATGCGTGCACTGAGCCGCTCGAATTCACGGGAGTCGCGGGCAGTGGTTTCGAGCTGTACTTGAGTGCGGATCAGGTTCGCTTGTTCGCTGCCATGTTCTTCCAGCCAGTCTGCGTAAATCAGCCGCCGCGACTGGTTTTCTGGCTCAGCACGCAAAGCCTGCAGCAGTGAGTTCTGCGTGGTCATCGTCAAACCGTCTTCAGCGTGAAATCGTTAAACCGTCAGCGGCAGCGCGGAACTGGTCCACCTTTCAAACTCTGCGGCGAAATTCTGCCGGGCTTCGTCTTCTGTCAGACCCCCTGCCGCCAGCAGCATGAGGATGCGTGAGCGACGGATCACGCCTTTTTCAACCGACAGCGGGAACAGGTTGAAGGTCATTTCAAAGGCGCCGGAGAATGCGTTACAGCCGCTTTCGACCGTCGCGTTATCTCCGGGATGCGGCATTGCCGCCGCCCACACGCCAGCGACAGGCATTTTCCAGTAGTGCATCACGGGCGCAACTCCTTGAAGCCGCGGATCGGCAGTTTCGCCCGTCCAGTTAATTTTGTGCGTGTAGACGGTTTCTTCGTCGTCAAACGCAGGCACGGTCGTAGCCACAGGAAATTCGGGCTGGCTTTGCAGCCGGTTGGACTGGACAGAAAGTACAAGTTCGATGGCAAGCGTCTGAGACGCCGGCCCCACTTCTGCCACACGCCAATAGATCTGCGGCCGCACCGTGCGGTTTAAACCTTGTGCATAAGTCGCCACCAGATCGGTTCCGCGTGTGTAGGCATCGGTGATGGCTTCGGGCAGCAATTCACCCTGTTCCGCCGCAATTCTGCCCGGCGTGAGAGCGCCCAGCCACAGCCCGTCAAGCGGTTCTGCCTTGTAGCTAAGTTGAACCCCGTTCTCGGGCCGGCGCAGATCCACCGTCAGGTTATAGTCGCCCGGCTGGATCGTTCCCGTATAGTTGTCATTCAGGTGCCACATTACGGCGTTCCGGTGTAAGAGCTGCGTGGGGAATCACAAATGGTGGATTATAAACCTTTATGGTGCGAAAGACACGGTGCGAAAGAAGCCGACTTTGCATACTCAGGACAATCGCCAGAGTCTTGGAGTTCGTGAGCATCAACGCTAGAATCTATGGGGATTCTTCCCATAGCCA
This sequence comes from Pirellulaceae bacterium, assembly GCA_965233625.1. Taxonomy (GTDB): domain Bacteria; phylum Planctomycetota; class Planctomycetia; order Pirellulales; family Pirellulaceae. The sequence goes on along the minus strand of OZ247499.1, from coordinate 1,515,158 downwards.
ACCGGCGCCTAATTCATGTTAGATCTTTCAACTGCACTTCACGAGTGGCTGGCCATCCCCAAGGATGAACAGCCCGCGGACCATTACCGCCTGATCGGGGTCCGTCGCTTCGAATCGGATATGAATATCGTGATCGCATGCGCCGAACAGCGATTGCGGTTCCTCGCCCAATTTGACGGGACGGAGAATGCTGCCACGGCCGCCGAACTGCGGCAGATGCTTGAAACCGCCCGCAATGAACTGCTGATTCCAACCAGCAAGCAGGCTTACGACGCAACGCTCGACGGCTATACAACGCCAGCAGAAGCGGCCGAAACACCCACGGGCAATACGATTTTCCCCGCCACGCGACTTGAAGGTGCCCCCGCGGCCGAACCGCAGAGCCTGACCTCGCATGCCGAACAGACAGCCACGCCATTACAGCCAGAAGAGCCAGCACAGGATTCGACGGGAAGCTGGCTAGTCGGTCGTCACCGCATGTGCGACGTGGTCGTCAACAGTCCCTATGTTTCCACCCGGCACTGCGAACTGCTCCGCACCGGGGAAGGCTATTACCTTCGGGATCTCGAATCCACCAATCGCACCTTCGTCAATGGTCAGCTGGTAGCACCAGGGCAACTGGTCCGTGTGACTTCAGAAGATATCATCACACTTGGCAAACTCACGGCCATGCCCTGGCCGCCCCATGTTGCCAGATAGTCGACCGCAGTACTTGAACTAGCATCAACAGCCTCTATTTGGGGGATATCCTCAAATGCCGGAATTCATTTTGCAGCAGGTTCATATTTGAATCTGGGTAGTTTAATATGATGTGAGCATTTTGGTGCTAGCGTATTCCTCCGTGGTTTCACCTATCTAAATCTCAACAGGGCTGTATCGATGTTTTTACGTTCGCTTTCTTTCGCCGTTCTTTCGTTGCTCTTTACGGCTGCTCCTCTCCTCGCACAGGATGAGCCCACAACAGACAAACCAGCGGCTGCTGCAGCGCCCAAAGCGGACAAGTATCATCGCCTGCCGCCCTATTACCGCGATGTAGCAACGGATGAGCAGAAGGAAAAAATCTACTCGATTCAAGAAGATTATGGACCACAGCTCGAAGCCTTGAAGAAACAGATGGCCGCGTTGACCAAGAAGCGTGATGCAGAAGTCAAGGCCGTCCTCACCCAGCAGCAGCACACGCTGATCGACAAACTTGCCAGCGATGCAAAAGCAAAACGCAAAGCCTTTGCCTCTGCCTTCCAGGAAGCCATCAAAAAGGCCAAGGCCGAAGCAGCCGCCAAGGTAGAAGCAGCGGAAAAAGCAGGAAATTAACCCTGCTATACTAACGCCAGATCTCCGTTGCCATTCAAAAGCCTTTATCTTTGTTGACGCTGCCTTAAATCTTCATGGCGGATTCAAACCATACTGTTAAGCGTTTCCGCGCTGGTGATTCGCAGGCGGCGGGAGAAATCTACGAACGCTACGTGCACCGGCTCGTAGCGCTGGCGCGAACGCGGATTTCGCAGCGGCTGGCCCGGCGTGTCGATCCGGAAGATGTAGTGCAGTCCGCCTACCGGAGCTTCTTTGCACATGCAGAGAACGGCCGGTTTGTCTTTGAAAGAAGCGGCGATCTCTGGCGGCTGCTGTCTTCGATCACCATTAACAAAGTGTTAAAGCAGGTTCAGCTTCACCGCCGGAAGAAACGCGACATCGAACGCGAGGCGCCCGTGGTCGATTCGTCTGGCTTCCCGCAGGCGGATGTTATCTCTGGAGAGCCATCGCCTGCAGAAGCGCTCATCATCGTCGAAGAACTTGAAAGCGTGATGTCGGACCTGAGCAAACGCCATCGCCTGGTGCTGGAACAGCGTCTTCAAGGCGCCGGTGTCGGGGAGATTGCCACCGCCGCCGGTTGCTCTGAAAGAACGGTCCGCCGGGTTTTAGAACGGGTCCGCGATACGCTGGAATTTCGGCTGCTAAGTTCTCAGTCAGCTTCTAACTGAAATTCGTTCGATCTCAGTTGCTTTTCGAAGGCGAAGCAAGCCAGTAGCCAAGCAGTTCGCCGCTATCGGAACAGACGAATTCGGTCACGTTGTCGCTGCGTTTGCGGCGATGGAAGGGCCGGCCGGCGATGACGATGCACATCGAACTTCCGGGAGCATCGCGAAGTGTGATCTTGGGAGAGTTGTCTTGAGTGGGCAGTAGTGCGTTCATCGGAAATACCTCTGGGCGGAAAGTGGTGGAGGCCGGGGAGACATTAAAAACCTACTGCCAGAATCCACATGAGGCGGACCGGCCCGATGCGAAGTCAAGATTACCCTTACAGCCTTTTTACCTGCACCGTCCGCATAACCGGCCCTTGAGAGCAGTTCGTTATTTCAGCCATTTCGGCTCCGCGAGCTTATCCCAAGGTTGAGCCTGCGGGCCGCCCAGCGGAAGCGACGCTTCTTTGATATCCGCCAGTCGCTTCCTGGCCAGTTGCAACATCTGCTTAACGCGCTCCGGGTGTTGTGCGCTGATGTCCTGCTCTTCGGTCTGATCTTTACTCAAGTCAAAGAGAACGGGGCCAGACTTTGACGCGGGCAGTTCTTTAACCTCATCCACATACAACTTCCAGTCACCCACGCGGATGGCTTGCAGCATGCCCCAGCCGTGCCAGTAGAGCAATTCGTCGCGGGCATGCTGTTTGACATCACGTTGCTGAACGACGCTCTGCCACACATTCAAACCATCCACCGCATAGCCCGCATCCGCAGGCAACGCCCAGCGGATACCGCTGGCGCTAAGCAGCGTTGGCATCAAATCGACAGAAGCAACAATCTGCGGCATGACTTTGCCCGCTGGCGCGACGCCGGGCCAGCGGATGATGCATGGGACACGGTTGCCACCCTCCAGGGCGCTCCACTTCAATCCGCGGTACGGCTTGGCCGTTGCCCATCGTTTCTGACTGGGGTCCGGGCCGTTGTCTGATGTGAAGACAACAATAGTGTTCTGATCCTGCCCGCTGGATTTCAAAGCGGTGAAGATTTCCGCGATACGTCTATCCAGTTCTTCCACCACGTCGCCATAGGCGCCAAGCTTGGTCCGCCCCTTCCAGTCTGGATGAGCCTGGGCGGGAAAGTGCGGGGCTGTGAATGGCAGGTAAAGGAAGAACGGTTTATTCCGTTTTTCCGTAATAAACCGCACCGCTTCCGCAGAGAATTTTTCGCTTAGCCGGGCGTTGATGAACGGGTCTTCGATCAGCTTGCCATCGCGGAACAGCTTCTTCGTCTGGTTGTTGCTCTTTCTAATGTAGTAGCAGGATTCAAACCCCTGATTCATGGGCAGCAGATCGGCGCTATCGCCCAGATGCCATTTGCCGCTGATGGCGGTCGCGTAACCGTTCTGCCGGAACGCTTCGGCGATCGTCACCGCAGCCGGCGCCAGACCATTCGAAGGGCGGATGCCGTAGCCAACCACACCGCCCTGCCAGCCTAGCCGCGCCGGATAAGCGCCGGTCAGCAGCGCCATGCGTGAAGGCGTGCAGATGGTGCAACCGGCATAAAACGAAGTCAGCCTCACACCTTCCTGTGCCATGCGGTCCAGTGCAGGCGTCTTCAGCGTCTTATTGCCATAGCACCCCAGATCGCCGTATCCCAGGTCGTCCGCCATGATCAAAATCACATTCGGCGCCGCTTTTTCTTCTGCCGCCTGGCAAGCCGCCCCGTAGCAGGCAAGCAAGCTGGTTGCGAAAGAACATGCCAACACTACTGCCGCACGACGCACGTTTTTTGAAATATGTAGATTCAAGATAGGCCTTTCGAAAGGGGTTCGACAGCGGCGATTATAACTCCGGGCGTAACGGGTTTCAGCCTGCAGCAAAGGGTCAGGGCCATTCCTATTGCCCGACCGTTGGAACCAGACTGTGATTTTGAGCGTAGTGGAACCTGGACCGGCATTTAGCCGTTTAATTCCGGCGGACGCTGCGTACACTTCTTCCGCCGGGGAATGGCCGCAACGAAGCATCACAGCCGCAACGTAGATGCACTTTGCGACTGAGTTTGCCGGTTGTGCGGATTAACGGGAACTGGCAATTGCGGCGGCCGGGACGGTTGAAACTCATTATGGATGCCGCTTGTAGCCGACAAGCTACTTAGACCACATCGCGCCGGTGGATTTACGGTGGTTACGTTGTGGCTCTGAAATCACGGAATGGATAGGGCATGGATACGCCCACGGTTTGCCGCCTCCCGCTTTTTGCTGGCCGGCATCGCTTAGTATCTGTGCGCCTATGTCTACCAACCGAATACTCACCCGCGATCTGTTTGCATTAGCACTGCTTGCAGTCCTGGTCTTCTTAACGGCTTCTGTACTCACGTACGATCCCGCCGATCCGTTGCCGGAATTGTGGGCGCCGCTTTCGTATCTGTACCAGGCGGACACACTCGTCAGCCCTGCGAATACGCATACTTCCAATGCATGCGGACACTGGGGCGCCATGACAGCAGACATCATGCTTTCTAGCATGGGCCTGGGTGCATACTACGCGCTGTTCTCGCTGGGTGTGGTCACCGTACAGTTGCTGCGACGCCGTGATATCGATTCGGGCATCGTCCGCGCGGCCGGTTGGACGATGTCGCTGACGGGTCTTGCCACGCTTAGCGCGATGTTTCTCACGGGCGCATCGCCCGGTCCGGTCATCGGCGCCGGTGGTTACCTGGGCGCCACGGGCCGCGGCTTGTTAGAGATGCACTTCGCCACCGCAGGCAGCGTGATCCTTGCCGCGGGCGTTACCGTTGCCGGTCTGCTGCTGGCGACCGACTACACCCTGTTCCGCATGGCAACAGGCGTGGGCGCCGTCGCGATGGCTGCCGGGCTAAGTGTCCGCGGCCGGCTGTGGGGCGAAGCAGCCCCGGATGACGAAGCCGTGCAGGAAGAGGAATTCGTCGAAGAGTTTGATGAATTCGAAGAGTTCGAGAGTCAGCCCACCGTCCGCATCGGCGGCCGCAAGAACGCCGGCGCAACCGACCTCGACACTATTGCCGAGGATGAAGAAGAGTTTGAAGTGGTTGAAGAAGAAGGGTTTGAGGAGGAAGTGGAAGAACTGGAAGAGCCAGTCGTCAAAAAGAAGCCGAAGAAGAAGAAAGAAAAAGAAGAAGTCATCAACCGCACCGACGGCCCGCACTTCAAAATCAAAAAGAAGCCATCGGCCGACGAACGCGAAGCCGTTATCGCCCAGCTTAATTCCGTCACGACACCGCAAGGTGATGAAAGCTACGACCTGCCCAGCATTGAAATGCTGAAGGCTGGCGAAGACTTTGACTATGACGAACAGAAACGTCAGGCGCTGAAAAACGCCGGAATCCTGGAACGCACCTTCCGTGAATTTGGCTTCAAGGTGAAGGTCGTAGAAATCGAAACCGGCCCCGTGATTTCGCAGTACGAAATTGCACTGGAACCCGGCCTACGTCTGTCAAAGATTGTCAGCCTGGCAGACGACCTAGCCATCGCGCTTCGCGCACCGAGCGTCCGCATCGTGGCGCCGATCCCTGGCAAGAACTCCGTCGGTATCGAAGTGCCGAACGAGATCCGCCAGAACGTCCGTCTGCGTGAAGTGATGGAAGAAAGCGTTGTGCAGACGCGCAAAATGCATGTGCCGATTTTCCTTGGCAAAGACGTATCCGGAAATCCTCTGGTCGCGGATCTTGCCAAGCTGCCTCACCTGCTGATTGCGGGCCGGACCGGTACGGGTAAGTCGGTTTGCTTGAACGCCATCATTTCTTCGATCCTGATGACGCGCCGCCCGGATGAAGTGCGGATGCTGATGATCGATCCGAAGATGGTGGAGCTAAGCGGCTACGGCAAACTGCCGCATCTGATGCACCCCGTCGTGACAGATATGAAGAAGGCGGAAGCAATTCTGGCCTGGGCCGTTGAGAAAATGGAAGAACGTTACTCACTGCTGGCCAGCGCGGGTGTGCGACACCTGACCAGCTACAACCAGCTTGACGAAGAAGAACTGTACGACCGTTTGCAGCCCGAAGATGAAGCCGCCAAAGAGGCGATCCCTAAGCATCTGCCTTTCATTGTGATTGTGGCCGACGAAATGGCGGATCTGATGATGACGGCAGGTAAAGAGGTTGAACAGCACATTATCCGTTTGGCGCAGAAGAGCCGTGCGGTGGGCATTCACCTCATTCTGGCTACGCAGAAACCGACCGTCGATGTTATCACCGGTCTGATTAAGTCAAACCTGCCTGCACGCCTGGCCTTCCAGGTGGCCAGCCGCACCGACAGCCGCGTCGTGCTGGACGAGAACGGCGCCGACAAACTGCTGGGCATGGGCGACATGCTGTTCATGGGGCCAGACACCAGCACGCTGCTCCGTGGTCAAGGCACCTATGTTGAGGACAAGGAAATCGATGCGATCACCAAGATCGTCAGCACGGGCAAACAGAACTTTGTTAACGAGCTTGTCAATCTGAAGGTGGACGATGATGAAGAGGGCGCCGGTCCTGGCCAGTTGAAGAACCGTGATGATCTTTACGAAGACGCCATCGGAGTGGTCGTCCGCGAAGGTCGTGGCAGCCTGTCGCTGCTGCAACGGGCGCTGGGCATCGGCTACGGCCGCGCTGCACGGCTGATCGACTACATGGCGGAAGATAAAATTGTCGGCGAATATGCAGGCTCCCAGGCTCGTGAGGTGCTGATCTCGCAGGCCGAATGGGAGAAGATGCAGGGTCTGGAACCGTCTGAAGATGAAAGCTTCGGCGAGGACGACGATGCCTATGACGACGACGAAATGCAGGCGGTTGAGTCTTCCAACTTAGGACGCGAAGACGCCGCCGCCGGTGTGCCCGCACCAAAGAGCCGCGGACGCAGCCGCAGCCGTCATGGCGCCGACACCGCCGAGGACCATTACGGCTACGAGATTGAAGAAGCCTACGATTGATGATCGAAGGTTAGACGCGGTTTGGGCGGGGCGGCTGGCTATTCATCACTAGAGCCGCCGCCCATGAATCGCAGTCCGTAGTAGAGCAGCGTCAGCACCGATTGCAGCGTGGCGGCCACGTAAGTCAGCGCGGCCGCATTCAGCACACTGTTAACGTAGCCCATCTCCTGCTGCTTCACCACGTTCAAGTCAACCAGCAGTCGTTTCGCCCGGCTGCTGGCGTTGAATTCGACGGGCAGGTTCACAAGCTGGAAAAACACGACGCAGCCGAAAAGCAGCATGCCCACAAACAATAGTGGCTTGAAGCTGAAGACCACGCCCAGCACCAGCAGCAGCATGCCCGCGCTGCTGCCAAAGTTCGCTGCCGGCACTGCAGCGTTGCGGATCACCAGCGGCGCATAACCTTTGGCGTCCTGTAAAGCGTGCCCGGCCTCGTGGGCTGCAATTCCCACCGCTGCCATCGACCGCCCGTGGTATACATCCGGGCTTAACCGCAGCACTTTATCGCCCGGATCGTAATGGTCGCTCAAATAACCGGGCGTCTGATAAATGCCCACATGTTGCAAACCCGCCAGGTCCAGAATCTTCCTCGCGGCGGCAAAGCCGCTCAGTGACGCGGGCACCGCACGCGCCTTGGCATAAGCAGAGCTAATCCACAACTGCGCCAGCATTCCCAGCAGAAACGCCGGCAGAAGAAACAGCAGTAAGCGGAAGTCAAACAGGAACATAGTCGGCAAGTCGATAGGGCGTTGAACGGGTTAATCTACACGCCAGAATTATAGACATTTACGCCGCAGAGTCAGCCGCTATCAGAAGCGTTCGCCGGCAGTTCAATGGCTTCTGCCTGAAATCAGCAGTCTAGGCATGGGGCGGGCAACATCTATGATGCCCCATGTACCAGTGGACACGCATCTAAATCCAAACCACAGCGGCCGATGAGCGACGATCAGAATCCCATCTTATATTGCTTCCGAAACGACCTGCGGCTCAGCGATAATCCTGGACTCAAGGCTGCCATTGAAACGGGTCGTCCCGTCGTTACCTGCTTCATCCTGGACCAGCAGACAGCTGGTGATTGGGCGCCAGGAAGTGCGAGTCTGTGGTGGTTGCATCATAGCCTCGACCAGCTTCACAGCAGCCTGCAGAAGATCGGCGGCTCGCTGATTCTCCGCCGCGGCGTGTGGCATGAAGAACTGGACAGTATCGCGAAAGAAGTTGACGCGGCTGCTGTCTACTGGGCGCATGCACCTGAACCGCACGAGCAGGAGGGCGAATCCTGGCTGCACGAAACGCTGGAGGAACGGCAGATTGAAACGCGACGTTTCAACGGCTATCTGCTGCACGCGCCGGACGCCGTCGCCACGAAGACCGGCACACCTTACAAAGTGTTTTCACCCTACTGGAAAGCCTGCCTGGCATTAGGCGATCCACCGGCGCCGCTAGACGCCCCCGTAGCCATCCAGGCATGGGACGGCCAAGTCGCCTCAGAAGAACTCGCCAGTTGGAAGCTGTTGCCAACAAAGCCAGATTGGGCGGGCGGCATGCGGGACATGTGGGAGCCGGGCGAAGCAGGCGCCCAGCGACGGTTGCAGGCCTTTCTGAAAGAGGCTGTCAAAGATTACCGCACCGCGCGGGATAATCCGGGCATCGATGGCACTTCGCGTTTGTCGCCGCATCTACATTTTGGCGAGATATCGCCCCGCCAGATCTGGCACGCGGCCAAAGAGAAAATGAAGGGCGATACAAAAAAGGGCGCCAACTGGTTTCTGCGTGAACTTGGCTGGCGCGAATTCTCCTATCACCTGCTGCACTACTGGCCAACGCTGCCGCACAAGCCCTTCCGCGAACAGTACGAGGCATTTCCGTGGGGCAGCGATAAAGAAGCGCTAAAGGCCTGGCAGCAGGGGCAGACCGGCGTTCCCCTGGTGGACGCGGGCATGCGTCAGCTTTGGCATACGGGCTGGATGCACAATCGTGTGCGGATGGTGGTCGCTTCTTTCCTGATCAAAAATCTGCTCATTCACTGGCGTGAAGGCGAAGACTGGTTCTGGGATACGCTTGTCGACGCCAACCTGGGCAACAATGCCGCCAGTTGGCAATGGGTCGCAGGCAGCGGAGCGGATGCGGCGCCTTACTTCCGTATTTTCAACCCGGTCTCGCAGGCTGAGAAGTTTGACCCCGACGGCGACTATATCCGCCAGTGGGTGCCAGAAATCAGCAAGCTGTCCAACAAACACATTCACGCCCCCTGGGAAGCAAGTGACGAGGTGCTTCAGCACGCTGGAATCGAATTGGACACGGACTACCCGCGCCCAATTGTGGACCTGAAACAGTCACGACAAAGGGCGCTGGATGCCTACCAGAAAATCAAAAAGGACTGATCGTAAAGACGCGTAAACGCCGTAACGCCGTGCATTGCAGGCGCGATGTTACTTTTTGCTTTCAAGCTCGCGGATTTTAATATCGCGGAACATGACTTTGGCGCCGTGATCTTGCAGTCCGATGTGCCCCTTGGCAGTGCCGGCGAAGTTCTTCGCGTTGCGCCATTTGCTGTTGGCGATGCGCTCGTTCCAGTCATCACTGCCAATCTTGTATGTGTAGATTTTCTCTCCGTTGAAGTAGTGGGTGCCTTCGCCGTCAACCATGCGGATCAGTACATGGTTCCAGCTATTGGGGTGAAACACTTTCTTGCCGGTCACGGCGTAGATGTCGTACAAGGCTGCCGTCGATGTTTTGGAATCGCCCATCGACGTGTTGACCTGCACCTCTGGCGCCACGGAGTAGATCGCACCTTTCGCTTCTGGATTCACGCGGATCAGGATGCCGCTGTTGCCTTCGGTCCGCCACCACAGTGAAAGCTCGTAATTTTCAAATGCCTGCGCCGTGTAGATGTCGCCGCCGCCTTTGTTCAGGGTGAGCACGCCATCTTTAGCGGTCCACCCGTCACCCGTAAGCGGCTTTTTGGTCCGCCACGAGTTCCAGCCTTGCAGCGATTCGCCATCAAACAGCTTCTGCCAGCCAGACTCTTTGTCCTGTGCCGCGGTGTCAGTCGGGGCCTTCTCGCCAGCGCCTGCAAGTCCAACGAATAGTACAACTGCGGCCAATGCCAGGGTCGTTTGCTTCAGTTTCATAGTTAGATGATTCCAATCAAAAGGTAGTGGTAATTGCCTGAAACGCGGCAAGTGGATAGGCGTGCTGGGCAACCAGTTTTGCTGATGCCCACACGCCGGGTATTGTTCGACAGGTGGTGTCTTTTGTGTCAGACTGAAGTTTACCCTAACGTGCCCTCCGCTGCCTGATCCTGCCACACTATCACAATGCGCTTGTGAGATGAAAATGCCCAGAACTTCTCTTGCCCTTTTCCTGCTCTTAGTTGCTCCCACGGTCTCCATGGCCGACTGGCCTGCGTGGCGTGGTCCGGAGGGATCGGGTGTTGCAGCGCCCACCGCCAAAGCTCCGCTGAAATGGTCTAAAACCGAGAACATCGCATGGCAGACGCCTCTACCAGGCGAAGGCAACTCCACGCCTATTGTTGTTGGTGACAAAGTGTTTGTCACGTGTGCAACGGAGAATGATCAGAAACGCGCGTTGTACTGTTTCAGCCGGATTGATGGAAAGCAGTTGTGGCGACAGGGGACAGAATATCTGCAGAAGGAGAAACGTCACAAGACGCATCCTGCGTGCGGTTCGTCCCCAGTGTCCGATGGTAAACATGTTGTCGCATGGTTCGGCTCCGCAGGCGTTTTCTGCTACGACCTGGCAGGTAAGGAAATCTGGCGGAAAGACATCGGCGAGTTCAAGCAGGTCTGGGGGGCAGCCAGTGGAAGCCCTGTTATTCACAAAGACACGGTTATCCTGATTGCTGGTCCAGGTGTGAATGCTTTTGTTGTGGCCTTGAGCCTTAAGGATGGTTCGCAGGTCTGGCGCCGCGATTTCCCAGGTATGCAGTCGAAGAACGAGGGCGAATTCCGCGGTTCGTGGAGCACACCTGTGATTGCCAGCCGCGACGGGCAGGACCTTGTGATCCTCAGTCTGCCCGATGCGCTCCGCGCCGTGGATGCAAAGACCGGGAAGGATGTGTGGACCTGCGACGGTTTAACGGCGCTCAGCTACACCTCGCCGCTGGTTACGCCTGACACCATCGTGGCTATGAGCGGTTATCACGGTAACGCGTTAGCCGTCCGCCGGGGAGGCAGCGGAAACATCACGGCGTCGCACCGCTTATGGATGCACACTGAGCGGAAGATGCTTCCGCAACGCGTGGGCTCTGGGGTGGTGGCTGGTGAGCATATCTACATTTACAACGAGACGGGGCAGATCTGGTGCATCGGGCTAAAGACGGGCGAACTTGCCTGGCGAGAGCGCGTCGGCGGAACCTCGTGGGCGTCGATGTCGCTGGTCGATGGCCGCCTTTATGTAATTACCGAAGACGGGACGACGTTTGTCCTGAAACCCGATCCCAAAGAGTGCAAAATCCTGGCGGAAAACCCGCTGGGCGAACTGACCCGCGGTTCACTCGCTTTCAGCGACGGGCAGATCTTCGCACGTACCTACAAGCACCTCTACTGCATTGGTGAGTCCAAATAATGCTGGCATTCAACTTCAACCTCCCATCCGTTAAACGCTGGACCGCGTTGGCGATCTTCGCGTTGGCAGCCGCCCTGGCCGTTCCTGCAACTTCCCATGCCGAAGATGAGCAGCCGGGTAAATACAATGTGCTGTTCATTATTTCAGATGATCTGACCGCAACCGCCTTGTCCTGCTATGGCAACGAGGTTTGCAGCACGCCCAATATCGACAGCCTGGCACGTCGCGGCACAAGGTTTACGCATGCCTACTGTCAGGGAACCTACTGCGGCCCTTCACGCGCATCGTTCATGTCGGGCTACTACCCGCACGCGATTAACATTCTGGGATACACAACGCCGCGTCCCAAAATCGGTAACCGCGCGACATGGGCGCAGCATTTTAAGAACGCCGGGTATACCTCGGCCCGGGTCAGCAAGATTTTTCACATGGGTGTTCCCGGCGGTATCGAGAAAGGGACCGATGGCGCCGACGATCCTGCATCCTGGACCGAAAAGTTCAACAGCCAGGGTCCGGAGTGGAAGGCGCCCGGCGACGGAGAAACGCTGGAAAGCAATCCCGATGGAAAGCGGCCCGTCGTTGGCGGCAACACCTTTGTGGTTGTCGAGGCGGACGGCGATGACATGGTGCATTCAGATGGCAGAACCGCCGCCAAAGCTGTCCAGCTGATTCACAAATATAAAGACCGCCGGTTCTTTCTGGGCGTCGGGTTCGTTCGTCCTCATGTTCCTTTCGTGGCGCCGCGGCCGTACTACAAGCCGTTTGAATACGAGAAGATGCAACTTCCACCCAAAAAACCGGGCGACTGGGACGACATCCCGCGGGCGGGCATCAACTACAAAACCAGCGTCAACATGAAGATGGACGTCCGCAAACAAAAGAAAGCAACGGGCGGCTACTACGCATCAGTCGCCTTCATGGACGCCCAGGTTGGCAAGGTTCTGAACGCATTGAAGGAAGCCGGTCTTGAAAAGAATACGATTGTGATCTTCACCAGCGATCACGGGTATCATCTTGGCGAACACGATTTCTGGGCCAAAGTCAGCCTGCACGAAGAGTCAGCCGCAGTGCCGCTGATTATCGCCGTCCCCGGAAAGAAGCCCGCGGTCTGTCATTCCTTCGCAGAACTGCTGGACCTGTACCCGACCACAGCGGCCCTCTGTGGACTTGCGTCGCAAAGCCGTTTGCAGGGTAAAGACCTCTCGCCTGTTTTCGACGACCCGCAGCATACCGTCCGCGACGCTGCCTTCAGCGTTAATGGAAAAGGCTTTTTGCTCCGCGAGAAGGAGTGGGCGTTTATCTCCTACGGTGAACAGGGCCAGAGAGGCATCGAATTATTCGATATGAAAAAGGATCCGAAGCAGTACACCAACCTGGCGCAGGACCCGCGTTACGCAGAAGTTGTCAAGCGATTCCAGCAGAAACTACAGGCGAAACTACAAGCCGTCCGTGACAATGATCTGAACCTGGCAACGAAGTAGCCGTATGACACACTTATGTCACAATATCTCAATCCGTTCTAATCCTCCTCTCAGCAAGACAACATGACTTACATTCACATCAATCGTCGCGATGTCTTAAAATCCGCTGCGGCTGTATCCGCTGGACTCATGACAGGCGCTGCCGCCCCCGCGTTGGGCTTCGAGTCGCCCAGCGAGCGCCCTCGCGTTGGCGTTGTGGGGTGTGGCAGTCGCTGGGACCAGCGGGCAACCTTCAAAGACGGCAACGGCCGGTACGGGCTGGGAAAAGAGTTCCCGGCGTTCTCAGACATTGTTGCGGTCTGCGACGTTGACGCGGACCGCCGCGGCCGCGGTCAGGCGCTGGTCAAAGACTGGCACAAGAAGCAGCCCGACGCGTTTAAAGATTATCGCAAGCTACTGGAGCGGAAAGATATCGACGTCGTCCACGTTTCGACGCCCGATCACTGGCACGCCAAAGTCGCTATCGAGGCGATGCTCGCAGGCAAAGATGTTTACTGCGAAAAACCGATGACGCTGACGATTGATGAAGGGCGGAAAATCTGTCAGGTCTGCGAAAAAACGGGCCGGGTGTTTCAGGTTGGTACCCAGCAACGCAGCATGAAGCAGATGCTAACGGCAATCGCGCTCATTCAGGAAGGCCGCCTCGGCAAGATTACTAAAGTGCAGTGTGCTGTAGGCGGCGGCCCTCAAAGCCCCAAGCTGCCCGCCGTCGCCGCCCCGGCGAATCTTGACTGGAACATGTGGCTGGGACCGGCGCCCGAAGCCAGCTTCCGTCTATTAGCCGGAGCGCGGAACGAAACCAAAGCCTGGTCCAACGCGCATTACGAGTTCCGCTGGTGGTACGAATACTCAGGGGGCAAACTCACCGACTGGGGCGCTCATCACGTCGATATCGCCACCTGGGGTATGGGCAAGACGGAGACAGGCCCGGTAACGGTCGATCCCGTGATGGTGCAGCATCCCGTGCAGTTTAAGGACGGCTACCCGGTTCAGAACGATCAGTACAACACCGCCAGCGCCTTCAACATCAAAGCGACCTACGCAGATGGAATGGAACTGACCATCCGCCACGATACGGGCAACGGCATTCTCTTCGAAGGAACCAAGGGCAGAATCTTCGTCAACCGTGGTCGCCTGACGGGTAAGCCTGTGGAAGACCTGGCAGACAATCCGCTGCCTGAGGGCGCCCTGGAGAAGGTCTACAAGGGCAGGAAGCTGACGAGCCACCTGCAGAACTTCTTTGAGTCAGTGGTAGATCGCAAGGCGCCCGTGTCCGATGTGTTCAGCCACCACCGCGCACTTTCCACCTGCCACCTGGCCGCCATCGCGGCCCGCCTGGGCCGTAAGATTAAGTGGGACCCTAAAGCAGAGCGTGTCATTGGCGACGATCTGGCACAGTCGCTGATCGCGCGCGAGAAACGCAAGGGCTTTGAAGTTGAAATGTAAACCGCTAACTGGCCGTCGTAGCGGCGTCGTCCAGTTCGGCGTATCCCTGCGGATGATTGTAGTGCCAGCGCCACGCGGTTTCGACGATTTCATCCAGGCTGGTGTAATGCGGCTGCCAGCCGAGTAACCCTTGCGCCTTGCGGCTATCAGCGACAAGCGTCGGCGGGTCGCCTTCTCGCGGGCCGGCGATGCGGGCGGGGATATCGTGGCCGGTCACCCGGCGGCAAGCTTCAATCACTTCCTTCACGCTGAAGCCCCGGCCGGTTCCCAGATTCAGATGAATCCCCTCGCCCGGCTTGATTTTGTCGAGTGCCAGCACGTGTGCATCCGCCAGGTCATCCACATGAACGTAGTCGCGGACGCATGTTCCATCGGGTGTGGGAAACTCATTGCCAAACATGGAGATGCACTCGCGCTGCCCCAAAGCAACTTGCAGCACCAGCGGGATCAGGTGCGTTTCTGGCTGATGGTCTTCACCGATCTCACCCGCCGGACTGGCGCCGCATGCATTGAAGTAACGCAGCGCGGCAAAGCCCAGCCCGTATGCGGCAGCGTAGTCGCTTAGCGATTTTTCAATCGCAAGTTTGGTAAACCCGTAAGGATTGATCGGCTCCTGCGCGGCATGTTCGGGGATGGGTACGCATTTGGGCTGACCGTACGTTGCAGCCGTACTTGAAAAGACAATCCGCTTCACGTCTGCAAGCCGCATCGCTTCCAGCAGCGAAAGCGTCGCGACGAAATTGTTGCGGTAGTAGCGGCCAGGATCTTTTACCGACTCGCCGACTTCGATAAACGCGGCGAAATGCAGCACCGCTTCGATCTCTTTGTCCCGCATGACCTGCGATAACAGGTTGCCGTTATGGAGGTCGCCAACAATCAAACGGCCTGGCAGCGCGGCCGCGCGGTGGCCGCGGGATAGATTGTCGTAGACCCACACGTTGTGGCCAGCCTGCTGCAACTTGCGCGATGCGTGCGAACCTACATAGCCGGCGCCGCCGGTAACAAGAATATTCATAACAATCCGGGCGATAGGACGGCCTGCGCCGGCGGCTCGACCAGATTGTCAGCCAGAAAACACGACGCGGGCAGGTTGATTGCATACCTATTCAAACATAGGTCGCAAAAACCACCGATGCGTGCCGCTGTAGAGGGCGTTCCCGCCAAGGTTACTGTTCGTACAAGAACACGCCAGAGAATGCGATGTAGCTATGAAATAGATATTTCCGGCCGTTCGTTGCCGTAAATCGCAGCTTCTTGCTCCAACCATACGAGGAAGAAATCCAGATCGTATGCTCGCCCTCAGTCACGTCCAGCTGCAGTTTATCGCCACGATACAGCCGGGCGACTTCCAGGTCGTCGATAATCACATCGAAGGCGATTGAATTGGCAACGGCATCGACCACAGAGGATAGCGAAAGCGAAATCCTTTGGCCCTGGTCAACACGCATCACTGTCACCTGGGGCGGACGGTTCTCGTAGTCCAGCTGCGTTGCTGACTTACCGCCACGGATCTTCTCAGCAAGTCCGGCGTAAGGACTCGGTTCGTCATCGTCATCCATGTCTAATCAGACTGTGTGGAGGTAGGTGCAGAGTTATCGCTACCTCATCATACAGTCTGACTGCGTCATTTGCAGAAGACGAAACCCAACAGCTATACGGTAATCGCTGCGCCGCCATCCACCACCAGCGTTTCGCCTTGCACAAGGTCGCTCAGAGGCGAAGCGAGGAAGAGCACCGTGTTGGCGACATCGCCAGTTTCAAGAAAACGCTCGCCGGTCAGGCTCTTATGAATGCGTCCGGCGAAAATCTCATCGGCGCCGGGCAGGCGACGGGTTGAATCGGTTTCCACAAGCCCGGCGCGGACCACGTTGAAGTTGATGCCACGGTCACCCAATTCCAACGCAAAGTGTCGCATGGTTGCTTCGAGCGCTGCTTTTGAACTTCCGATGGTCCCATACATCGGCAGGGCGATCACGGCGCCGTGACTTGAAAGGGCGATGACCTTGGAGCTGTAGTCTCCTTCTTCCAGCAAGGGCAGCGCGGCTTGCACCAGATAGATGACGGGCCGCACATTCATCTGAAAGGCTGCGTCAAAGTTGCGGTCGGTCGTCGCTACCAGGGGGCGGAACCCGCCCGTGGCTGCATTGCTGACGATGATGTCCAGGGCGCCAAACTCCAGTTTGACAAACTCCATCATCTCTTCAACATCTTCACGCTGGCTGACATCCGCGCGGACGACGCCCACGTTGCGGCCCAGGGCGCGGATCTCCTCTGCCACCGATAAAGCGTCGGCCTTCGATGTCACGTAATTCACAATAATGTCGGCGCCAGCCTCAGCCAGACGCAGGGCGCAGGCGCGTCCGATACCGCGGGAAGAACCAGTTACCAGGGCGACGCGTCCGCTTAGATCAATCATTTGTTTATCTCAATTGCACAAGGATGTGCGAATCAGGTGTCAGGCCGCAAACCGGGGATTCAATGCCCGGTATGCATTGCGTTATTCAATGCCCGTGGCGTGGTAACCGCTGACGCGCCAGAGCACTTCGCCCTGAGAACTGGTCACGGTAAAGTTATAAACGTGTACATCTGACGTTGCATCGACGACATCAAACTGCACGACCAGTTTGTCGCCTGCGACAGGAAGCTTGACCACTTCAACACGGTCAATCGAATGAGGGATCCGCACTCCGCCATCGACCATCGCAAATGCGAATACGCCGCACGCATACAAGCAACCGTCCAGTTCCGCAGCAGGAACTAAATGCTGCCCCTGCCTATGTCCCAGCAATCCGGAGCCGGGCTTAGCTTCCAGTTTGCCCAGCCCCTTGCCGTTGCAAACCTTCATTTCCTTGAGCGTCTGATAGCCTTCGCCGTGGAACATGGGTGACGCGGCATAGTACTCAACGGGCCACCAGGTGGAAGCCGCAGTGACCGGAGCCGGCTTAGGCAGCGAGGCTACCGCATTACCGGTCTCAACGGTCGCGGTTACATAGACCCTACGTTCTTCAAGCACCTGCCCGCGGGCATTGAGAAACGGGCCGCAAAGTTCGCACGAATACTGACCGGGGGCGACCTGGGAAATCTGCACTTCCAGGGTTACTGGCGAATCGCTGTGGAAGGTGAGGCCGTTTTTCAGCTGCACATTGGACAATGCAACCACTTGCTGCGACGAGTCCACCAGAGAAACCGCTTCGCCCAGGATTTCCAGCGACATCACGCATGGCAGAAACGGCTTGCCGCGCAGTTTGTGCTGGATCAGAAACGGGTCTTCGGCGGGCTTCAAGGTTGCGGTAGCCGTGTAACCACCCGGAGTCTGCACGAAGGTGTCGATCATCGGCGTGTTGCTACAAGGCGAAGCATGCCCGTTTGACTGGAACGACGGTGCTGCCTGCGGCGCGACGTGGCTGGCCGGTTGCGGCTGAGACGCTGCCCGCGACATCGTTCCGTCGGTATCCAGCAGGGCGCCGTCATCCAGGATCAGCACTTCGCTGGCAGGCTGCGATGTAGAGAGTTCGGTCACAATGTGTTCGACCCCTTCCATCACAGGCATGAACGAAATACCCGCGCTCTCCAGCGCCATTTTGCTTTCCGGCCTTACCGCCATGCCAACTTCATCCCAGGCAGGCCAATGGAAAGTCACGGCGGTAACATCTTTCCTGCTGGCGCCAAACGAGGCAGTCATCTTGGCAAGAAGATCAGAAGCCAGCGAGTAGTCCGCCTGTCCCAGACCGCCAAACCGGCCGCTTGTGGAGCCGAAGCTGACAAAGAACGAAACAGGGTCCTGCTGCACCGCGTCCATCAGGTTGGCGGCGCCGGTGCACTTGCTGGCCAGCGTGGCGGTTACGAGTTCCGGCTTCTTACGCGTGAACTTACAGGCGGCTTCGATTCCGGCGCCGTGGATAACGCCATCAATCTGGCCGTGCTGTTGACGGACGGCCTGCATCACGTTGGCGACCTGATCACGCTGACGGATATCGCATTGATGATAGACGGCAGTGATGCCAGCGGCAGCGAGGTTGCGGAGATTCCGGTCCAGTTCCATCGCCTTGGTGATCTTCGCCCATTCATCCGCCGGGCTTTTCTGCTGGCCACGTGCGCGGATGGCGACGTCTTTCTTCAGTGCGCGTAGCTGCTGGTCATTTAAGCCACGCCATTCCGCGTTTGGATCGGGCAAAGGCGCCGAGCCGAGAAGATGCAGAATCAATCCGTACCGCTTGGCCAGTTCAAACGCAACGCGGTTGGTCACACCACGTCCGCCACCTGACACAACGCACACAGCACCGCGTCGCAGCCGGGAAGAGCCATCGCGAGATGCCACCCGTTCGCGTACCGCGACGACCTGCCGTTGGCCGTTGCTGTAACCAATTTCAAGCTCTTTGCAGGTTGAGTTAACTTCCTGCATGACCAGTTGAACGGCGTCTGTTACTGGAACGCTGCCAGCGACATCAACCACCTTCACCTGCATCGCCGGATATTCGCGGCGAATGCCCTTGAATAGACCGGTGAAACCACCGCCCTGGAAAGCACCGCCGGAAGTAAACGCGAAGTTGCCGCCCATCCGCGTGATGGCCGCAAGTGATGCGCGGTCGATTCCATTTTGCGATTCTAAGGCGTCGATCCACAACCGGCAGGCTTCCAGCGTTGCAGCAAAAGCGGTTTCCGTGAAGCTTTCTGCGGGTGCGACGTTATCTTCAAGGCAGAAGACTAAATGTGTAGGCGTGGCGCCAGCAAGCAGGTTCGCCATGCCGGCAGGAAGGTTCACCGCGTCGAGTGACACAATGTGGCAGCCCGTTGGTTGCAGTGCAGCCGCGGCGGCGCCGGTACGATCGCCGATAACGCAGATTGTGTCGCCAGGAAGATAACGCTGCTCTGGAATCAACGATGGGGCAACCATCATTTCCATCACATGCCGCTGCATGGTCGCCGGCGGTGCGGGAGCAATTTCTGTCGCGGGTGTTTCTGCTGTGGTGGCGCCGTTTGCGGCTACTTCACCCGCGCCGCTTCCGGCGTTTAGCTCTGCTTGAAGAAATTCGAGCACATGGCCCAGCGTGGGGAAGTCGTCCAGCGAAAGATCTGTCCGCGGAGCAATATCAAACTCGGCGCCAATTTCGCCAAACAACTGCGCCTTCTTAATGCTGTCGATGCCTAGATCCGCTTCAAGATCGGCATCCATTTCTACGATATCTTCAGGATAGCCCGTCTGCTCCACAACGAAGTCAACAAGCATATTTCGCAGCCGCGATTCAGACACATCCGCAACGCTCGACTCTGGCGCAACGGCTTCGGCCACGGTTGCTTGCACGCTGTTGTTGATCGTGGCCGCGGGCGGTATGGCGGGACTTGCTGCCGGTGGTTGGCTGACGGCTGCGGGTGATGCAACCTCCTGATTCTGCACACCTAGTTCATTGGTCAGGAATTCCAGCACGTGGCTGAGTGTAGGGAAGTCGTCCAGCGAAAGGTCCGTGCGTGGTGCGATATCGAACTCGGCGCCAATTTCGCCAAAGAGCTGTGCTTTCTTAATACTGTCGATGCCAAGGTCTGCTTCCAGATCGGCGTCCATCTCGACGATGTCTTCCGGGTAACCGGTCTGCTCCACGACAAAATCAATGAGCATCGCTTGCAGTTGGGCAACCTGCGGGGCGTCCGCCACTTCAACATTCGCAGCAGCTTGCGGCTGTGCGGGCGCCGGTGATTGCGCGGCGGGAGATGGCTGCGGCGCCTGAGCAACGGGCGCAGCAGGGGCAACCGCGCTTGCTGGCTCAGGGGTGTTTGATGGTGTACCGCCGATTTCTGCAACTAGGAAGTTGAGGACGTCGTTAAGCGTCGGGAAGTCGTCTAAGGACAGATCAGCACGCGGCGCGATATCGAACTCGGCGCCGATTTCGCCAAAGAGCTGCGCCTTCTTGATGCTATCGATGCCAAGATCCGCTTCCAGATCGGCATCCATTTCCACGATTTCTTCAGGATAGCCCGTCTGTTCCACGACGAAGTCGACAAGCATCTGCTGTAAGCCGGCCGTGTCAGCAGCACTCGATTGCTGCGGCGTTGCGGGAATCTCTGCTTCCGCTACGGGCTGCGGCGCGGGCGTTTCCATTGGTGGTGCAGCAGCAGCTGGTACGCTGACGGACGAAGCTGGGGCAGCGTCTCCGGGTACCTCATCGCAGATGAATTCCAGCACATGGTTGAGCGTGGGGAAGTCGTCCAGAGACAGGTCGGCCCGAGGTGCGATATTGAACTCGGCGCCGATTTCGCCAAAGAGCTGCGCCTTCTTGATGCTGTCGATGCCTAGATCCGCTTCGAGATCCGCATCCATCTCCACGATTTCTTCCGGGTACCCGGTCTGCTCCACGACAAAATCAACCAGCAGGCTACGGATGGTCGCGCGATCAGGCGCTGGCGTTTCGACCGCGATTGCTGATGGAGACGCAACTGGCTGGGGAACTGTCACGGTGGCGGTTGCGACAGAAGGCGCCGGAGCTTGCTGCGGCGCGGGTGCTGGCGACGGAACATTCGCAACCGGCGTTGACGGGGCGGGGGCTGGTTGGGCCGGCGCCTGGTGCGTGCCGTTGCGGGTGCTGGCTGGCATCGGGCGGCGGGGTGCAGGGCGTTTCTCAACTCCGGCGGACTTCGCCCGCATACGATCTTTACGCCGCGCGGTCGCGTCGAACTCAAGCAGGCGGCCCTCGCGGCGCGGCGCCTGAGTGGAACCTGCGGGTGGGGCTGGTGGTCGCTCATCCAGGCAGCCACGGCATTCGGCGAGTGCGATAACGCCAAGCAGGCTTGCGGCTTCGGATGTCGACTTTTGTCCCGTTGAAATGAACAGTTCCTGCTGTGCGGGATAGCACTTACCGTTCAACTTTGTGAGGGTTGGCTTAGGACCAGCCTCGATGACAACGGCGGGCTGATAGCTCAAGACCTGCCCGGCGATGTTGCTCCAGTTAACGGGCGATGTCAGTTGAGTGACGAGCGAATGATAAATTTCTTCGCGCTGCTGCATTGCCATCGCTGTGGCAGTGCTGATGACAGGCGTTGCGGCGTCGCGGAGTTCGATTTGACGGATCAACCGGCTGAAATTGTCAGCGGCCTGTTGCATCAAAGGCGTGTGGAAGGCGCCGGGCACGTTCAGCCGGATGGCGGACCGTCCCTGGCTTTTTGTCGCAGCTACTGCCGCGTCAACCTGCTGGGGCGAACCGGCGATAACGGTCTGGTCAGGTGCGTTGCGATTGGCGATATAAAGTCCGCCCAGTCCGGCGATGGTCGCCTCGGCTTCCTGGCTGGAAACGCTCAACGCCGCCATCGCGCCGCCGCTGCCAAACTGACGGATGCTGTCACTCCGGCGCCGTGCTGCACGAATGGCGTCGGTCAGGCCGCATACACCCGTGGACACGAGTGCTGCGTATTCGCCAAAGCTATGGCCCGCAACAACGGCGGGCTGAAGACCAAGGCTCGATAGCGTCCGCGAAATGACAAAACCTGACAGTAGCGTAGCAAGTTGCGACGTCCAGATATCGGCGCCCGGATCAGCGGCGTTCTTCCCAGCGATCTGATCGAAGCTGCCGTATCCAAGTTCAGCGAGCGCGGCATCAGCAATCTCTTTTGCCTCCCTGGCTTGCGGTAGCGCATCAAACACGCCGCCGAGCATTCCGGCAAAGGCGGAACCTTGTCCGGGAAATACAATCGCCGAGGTCGTTGGGCCAGTGATGTTTCCCGCCGCGTAGATGCCGCGGTTCCACAAGTCAGCAGGCTGGGCAATGCCATCGCCGGAAATGTAGCTTGCCGCCAACTGGCATTGTTGCTGCAATTCCGCAGGGTTGTGCGATACGAAAGCGACCCTCACCCGGCCAGCAGCGCTGAACCGTTGCAGACGATTGCCCATCGTCAGGGCGCCGGCGGTGAGCTGCTGTTTCAGAGTAAGCCAGTCGGCAGCTTCGGCACGTACAATTTCTGGCGGCTGTTGCATTGCAGTTGTCGCAGATTGCTTCACGGTGATTTTGTTTCTGACGGTGGCCGACGGTTCAAGAAGCAGAACGCTTGAGTAAGTGCTATTGGCGCCCGATACAATGGCCGTCTCGGCGCCGTCAACAGGCAGTGACAGCGTAGAACGGATTGTGGCGAGCATTCCTTGCGCAGAGCCTGTATGACCGGTCTTACCTGCGAGTGCTGAACGTGTTGCGTTGGGAGCC
This sequence comes from Pirellulaceae bacterium, assembly GCA_965233625.1. Lineage (GTDB taxonomy): Bacteria > Planctomycetota > Planctomycetia > Pirellulales > Pirellulaceae. The sequence goes on along the minus strand of OZ247499.1, from coordinate 1,492,554 downwards.
GTCTTCAAGGCGCCGGCGGCCTGAGACGTGAATTGCCCGTAGTCGCTTTCGGACGGCGCCGCGATATCGAGCCTGGCATTGCTGCTCTGTTCGACACCGGCAATCGCCGCTGCACGGGCCGCGGCTGTGGCAGCCGGATTCTGCTGCGCCCACGATGAAGAGAAACCGGCGCCGTGCACTATGCCAAGCACCTCGTCCCCATCACGTTGTGCATCAGACAGCCGCTTGAGCGTGAGAACGCCACAGCCTTCGCCGGGTGGGAACAGGTCGCGTCGTGGATCGCACGAATAGTTAATAAACGCGTGCAGGTCCATGCTCCGCTGACCTGCGGCGCAAATCATCAGGTCGCATTCGCCCATCTGCAACGCGTTGATGGCGGCATTGATGGCAGCCAGCGATGAGTTCTCACCAGAATCTAACGCCAGTGCCCCACCCTTCAAATTGAAGGTCTTGGTAATGCGCGACGCCAACGTGCTACTGGTGAAACTGCCGGTCTCGTCCAGCAGGGCGGGCATCTCTCGCAGCAATACATCTTCATGTGATGCAACAGCCTGTTCAACTTCGGCGGGTGACAGATTGAACCTGGCTAATTCTTCGCGTAGCAGTTTGCCGAATTCAGGCAGGCGAAGACCGGCTTGCAGTTCGTTCTGAAAGTCACCGGCGAAGTAGGCGCCGACGACAACACCGACTCGGTCACGGTTGGTTTCCCGCTCGAAGAACTTCGCCTGCTTGAGCGCTGATTCCGTAGCGTCGAGCAGCATGAACTGCAGCGGGTTGGCGTTGGCAACCTGCTTGGGCGGCACCTTATGCCGGCGCCAGTCGTATTCGTAGCCTTTGATAAACCCGCCACGATTAAACCGCGGCTTGTAGGGATCGTTCTCAGCGGGGCGGTAGAACTGAGCGGGGCTCCAGCGCGATGCATCAACTTCTGTGATGTTGCTGGCGTCGTCTTGCAGAGACTTCTCGAAGGCATCCAGATCGAGCGCGCCGGCTGCAATGGCGCCCATGCCGACGATGGCGACGGGTTCGCGTTTCTGCGGTCCGCTGAGGGTGTTACCGACGGGTGTTTTTCCGGCGATGTATTCTTCCAGCACAACGTGCACGTTCAGCCCGCCGATGCCAAACGAATTGACCGCCGCGCGGCGGGCGCCATTCTGCGGACGCTGCCAGGGTGTCTTCGTGCGTGGCAGATAAAAGGGCATCTGTTCCCAGTCCACAGCCGGGTTCGGCGTGGTGAGGTTGGCAACGGGCGGAATGGTGGCGTTCTCCATCGCCAGCACGGCCTTCACCAGGCCCGCAACACCGGCCGTTTCAAGCGTGTGCCCGATGTTGCCTTTCACGCTGCCGAGCGGAATCTTACGATCCTCTGGCAACGGTGGGAAAACCGCCGCCAGCGCGCTCAGTTCCGTCGCATCGCCTACTTGCGTCGAGGTAGCGTGAGCTTCAATGTACTGCACTTCTTCGGGGGCGAAGTCCGCAGGATACGCGCGGTCCATGGCGATCTTCTGACCCGTTGGGAGCGGCGCCCACAGCGATTTACCTTTGCCATCGGCCGACATGCCGATGCCCCGTAACACACCGCGGATACGGTCGCCATCCGCCACGGCGTCTGACAGTCGTTTCAGCACCAGCGTGACGTAGCCTTCGGCCGTTACCAGACCGGAAGCATTCGCGTCAAACGGGCAGGTCTTGCCCGCCGTTACACTGCGTGCGGCTGAGAACAGCACCAGCGAATCGCTCTTACAGTGCGACGCGCCGCCCGTTACGACCATGTCCACATCGCCCAGCAGCAACGCCCGCGCGCCGATTGCCAATGCTTGTAGCGAAGACGCACAGGCTGCATCCACAACCAAAGACGGCCCGTCAAACTTGAAGGCGCGGGACACCAGTTGCGAGAGATGATTGGCGCTAAGATCGATTTCCGGCGACGTCCGGCGGTGATCGCACTGGGTCTGAATGCGGCTGGTGATACTGTCAATCAGATCATCAACCTGCGGTTTCGACAGCCGCCCCAGCCCCTCTGCCTGCCGCAGCAGACTGGCGACTTTTTCGCTGTACATCGAATAAACCAGATCGCCGCCCATCTCACTGCCACAGGTGTGACCGAAGTAGACACCGGCTCTGGTTGAAGCCAGTCCGTGTGGATCAAAGCCAGCATCGACCAGGGCGTCGAACGCTACTTCGCACGCGGTCAATGCGACGGGATCTGAGGCGCGAAGGATTTCGTCAGGAAGCTGACATTTGGCGTTATCAAACGGGCGACGGTCGATCAGGCCGCCCATGGTTGAATAGGACTTGCCGCGTTTGCCTTGCTCCGGGTGGTAGAGCAACTCGCGGTTGATCACTTCTTCGGGCAACTGCCCGGTGGCGTCGCCGCCCGAAACAATAAGATCCCAATACTGCTGCAAGTCCGACGCACCAGGCAACCGGCAGGCCATGCCCACAATCGCAATTGCATCGTCATCGGCGCCGGTGTAGTTCACGGCTTCAGAGGCTGCATCACTGCGTTTGGGTGTTGCGGGCGTTGGCGCCGTTGTGAATGCGTGTTTCTGGACTAGTGCTGAGAGTTTGTCCGCGGCGCTGTCGCCACGTAGCTGAACCTGCTGTTGCTGGACGCTTGTTTGCAGCGACGACGGATTACGGGTCAACTGCTCGAACACAGTCGCCGGCAATTCCGCTTCGTCATTGTCGCCGGTCAGCCCGGGCGTGAATCTGTACGGTTGCGTTGTAAGATCGACGGTGAACTGTCCGCCACCCGGTCCGGTCGCGTTGATCTGCAGAAGGCTTGCGGCAGGCGACTGTTGCGTTTGCTTCTGGGCCGATTCACTCAACCAGTTGGGAAGCGAAAACGCCGGAGGCGTGTAGGGTGGCGGCGGGAAGCCAAAATTTGCCTGAAGCGCGTATTCACAGAGGCGGCTTAGTACGTCGTCCGTGAGTTCGGGACAGTGAATGTCGGGAACGGCTCTGCGGGTGTTGGCATCGTCGAAGTCTGGATCGTCACGCCAGTAGCTGCGGTACACCGAGAACTGATCCACGTACTGGCTTTGATAAGCGGACATATCGAACTGTCCGCGGGCTTTACGTCCAGCATCACCAGCAGCGGCAGCGTTCTTATTCGCCTCGGCGCCGACACGGATAAAGGTGTCCAGCAGGCGGCGTACTTTTACCGGATTCCGCGAAACGACGGCGTAAGTCTGTTGTTGCGGCGCGTCGCGGAAAATCAGTCCTGCGATAGCCGATGCGACGTAATCGACGGGCACAAAGTTTTTGCGCTCATCGCCATTCATCCCTAGTAGCTTCAGATAATCCACCTGCACCGCGTCTTCAAAACTGACCTGCCCCAGCAGACCAGCAACGATGCGCAGTGGTGTGTAGAAGCCATGAAAGGTGGAGGTAAACCCGGTCTGAGAATCGCCAACAATGATCGAAGGGCGGAAGATGCGGAAGGTGTCGAGATGCGTTGCCTGGTGAACAAGCTGCTCGGCCTGCGCCTTCGACTCTTCGTAAGGGTTGCCAAACTGCTGACCCACATGCAATTCGGTCTCGCGCACCAGACCGCTACGCAGTCCGCAGACGTACGATGTGGAGATATGGTCGAGGGCGCGGATGCCCGCCGCGCGGCATAGCTCCAGCACGTTGCGGACACCGTCCACGTTGGACTTCCAGGGTTGCCCGTCCTGTTCTTCGAACATCAGGCTGGCGGCTGAATGCAGCATGCTGCCGCAGTTCTGCTTCACCCAGGCAACATCGCCGGCGTCGAGGCCCAGCAAGGGCTGCGTGATATCACCTTCCAGCACGACGGGCCGCGGCAGTTGCCGGCCCCATTGCCTTTCCCAGTGCGAGAGCTGGCTATCGATTCTTTCCACCGCCGATAGCCGCCGCGACTTGCGGACAAGCACTGCCACACGCTGGTTCTGCGCCGTGAAGTCGCGCAGAAGATAGTCCCCCAGAAGGCCAGTGACCCCCGTAATTAGCCGGTATCTACCCACGCCGTCTGGCTGGTTGGATTGGTCTGTCATCAGGTGGGAGAATGAGGAAGGATTAGGGTGAGGATAATGTTTCAGCAACCTAAAATACACGGCCAAACCTAACAGTCAACCCGCGCAACCCCCCCTCTTTGCCTAATGGCCTTATGTCTCCCGTCCTGCTGAGTACGGTTATGTCGATTCACCCGGAATGGTCGTCGATTTGAACGCCGATTTTGGTGCGATGGCGAGAATTGCGGGTAGCAGCAGCAGATCGCAGATCAGCGCGAAACTGAGCAGCGTGAACATCAACCAAGCAAACCGCGAAATGGGCCTAAACGGGCTGAGTGAGAAAACCAGCAGCCCCAGCGAACAGATCAGCGTTGTCTGCACCATCGCCACGGCGGACTTGCTGTACGCAAAGGCTACCGCATCGGTCCGGCTTCGCCCCTGATCCAGCCCGGTGCGGAACCAGGTAATGAAGTGCAACGTATCGTCCACAGCGACCCCCATCGCCGCGCTGGCGGTAAGCATCGAGCCGATTTCAACGTCCAGCCCCATCCAGCCCATGACGCCGAACACAGTCAGGCTGGGCAACGCGTTGGGGAGCATCGACAAGGTGCCTGCCACTGGGCTGCGGAAGACCCAGATCATCACAACGGCAATCGATCCGAAGGCCAGTGCGAAACTGACGATCAGATCCGTGAGCATCTGACTTTGCGCCTTATATATAAGTGGGATCGAGCCCGAATACCGCACAGCAACTCCGGGCTTCTGGGCGACAACGCTGTCTACACGTTGCCGGATCTGCCGTGTTAGCTGACCCAGTTCCGTCTGATCGCTGGCGTTTACACGCACGCTGATCCGCCACAGTTCGCGCTCGCCCTCGGTGTTGAGAAATCTGACGCTGCGATAGAAGTCGAGATTATCCTCAATCCGTTTCTCCATAATCCGCCGTTGCGAGATGGCCCGGAATCCCATCTCGTCCTGCGGTGGCAACGTGGGGGCGAAATTCAACGCAGAGAGCGTTCCTTTCACCTCCGCGATTTCGTTCATCTCCGCTTGAATGTCAGATACCGTCGTTAACCGCGAATACGCAAATTCGCCCGGTTGCCTTGGCGGGTAATCCAGCACAATCTCGATTGGAACCAGCGGCCCGATATTACTTTCCAGCCAGGCATAATCGGCGACCACACGGGCGTCGTCCGAAAACAGATCGTGCAGCCGCACAGAGGTTTTCAGCCGCGATACGCCGAAGGCGCCGAGCGATAATAGCACGACCGCCGTCCCGATAATAAGGAACCGGCCGCCTGTCACCCAACCAGCAAGCGACTGCCAGAAGGGCGCGAACTTACCTGCGACTTTTGCCGTCGATTGCATTTTCAACGGCCACTGCTCTAACTGCGATGGTAGAAGCGATAGCAGAATTCCTGCTCCCAGGATCACAGAAATCGCCGAATACATGCCAAAGTTGACCACCGGTGTCAGACTGCTCCACATCAGCGACGCCAGCCCCAGCCCCGTTGTCAAAGCGCCCAACAGACTTGGCTTCCAGGCGTGATGCAACGCGCTGCGGACCGCGCCGCCACCATGCCCGTCCCGCAAGGCATCCAGGTAGTAATTGGCAAAGTGCACACCGCTTGAGATGCCGAGCACAAACGTCAGGTTAGCGACCAGCAGCAGAACAGAGTCCAACCCGGTGCCCGTGAAAAATATCACGGCCATGCTCATCTGCTGGGAAACAATCGCCAGCAGAAACACCAGCAGCGCCAGCCAGATGCGTCGCAGGCATAAGTAAAGCAAACCCAGACACACGGCGAATGAACAGAGATTGAACTCAAGCAGCGACGACTTGCTGGCGTTGTCAATCGCGACACCATCGTAGGTTGGCCCGGCCACATGCAGCGCATCTGCGTTCAAGCCATCCACATTTTCCGCCGCAGCGAACACCGATTCAACCGCCGACTGCCGGTCCTCGGCGCCGGCCGCAGAAATCAGCGCGACAACGCAAGTCTGTTTGCCATCTGGACCAAGCATCCACCCCTGCATACGCGACAAGGCTTCGTCTTCGGTAAGATTCAGCGGTTCAGCCTGCAGATCTTCCAGAATGCCTGGCCCGGTGTAGACTTCGCTGAAGTAACTTTTCCCATCGCTCGTGGCGGGCTTCAGCAACCGCCTGGCCAACCGCTGAGAGCGTGGGTCGTCCAGCGTGCAGCCTTCCCAGCTAATCATGAGAAGCTCATCGCTTCCGAATTTACTGACGAACCACACCAGATCGGCCGTTTCATCAAAACTGGCGGGCAGCCAGTCTTCGATCCTGTTGGAGTTGCTATCCCACGCGCGTTTACCGCCGTAAAAGAAGACGACCGTTAGCAGCGTGTACAGGATCAGCACCGGCACGCGGTAACGATGCCAGAATGAACGTTGATGTAGATCACGCATCATCCGTGCGCCTCTGCATCTGCGGCGTCTGCCGCTGCGGGGCCAGCGACTTCCTCTAGAATGGCGGTGTTTTCGCGTAGCTTCTGGACCAGTAAATCCAGTAAGTCCTGCGCGCTATCTTCGCCACAGGCGGAAACATTTGTCCGCGACCGCAGTATTAACTGCTTATTGTAGTCAGCCACCGAGAATGCGGCGTTCGTGTTTTTGCGTAGTGGCGGAATCCCTGTGAGGCTCTCGACCACCAGGTTGCCGCCCGTTACCTTTCCATCCTTTCGAGGCAGCCGGGCGGTGGCGCCTCGGGTTGAATCCCCCAGATTCGTTAAAATCGCCGTTGCAAAACAGGATACCGATCCCGTGAAGAATCGCCGCAACCATGGATTCCTTTCGGCAAATCTCAGGTTGTCAACAAACAGGTTGCCAAGCTTCCATTCGCGGACAATATCCATTTCAGACGCAACGCTCTTCAGCAGCCCTGCGATGTCGCCGGAAATATCCTTGCTGCGTTTCTCGGCAAACGCATAGCCGACAATGTTCGCAGCGGGAACCAGTCGGTCGCTGACGAAACGCAGACTTGTCGGAATCAGGATACGCAACCAGCCGTTGCGAGCGACCCCGCTTTGCGTGCGGTATTCCTGAACCACTTGAAATAACGTCGCAATTAAAAGGTCATTCAGCGTTGCCTGATGCTGCCTTGCCACGCGGCGCATGCGAGACGTTTCCGCTGCGTCAAACATGTGGAGGGTGATTTCAGAGAACACGGGCCATGCCTCTGATTCCTCAGTTTTCTCCTTCCCCAGCAAAGGTTGCGGACGCTGCGACAGCAATTGCCAGGCTTGCTTAAGATGCGAAGCGACCGACTGCCAATAGGTAACCGGCTGCGGCAGCACACCCCACCTCTCATCTCCGCGGGTCTTCAAGGTTGCTGGATCAATCTGCCTGAGCAACCGGTCGTTGGCGCCCTCAATTGCGGCATGATAATACGCCAGGATGTCGAGGATAAATTTGCACGCACCAAGTCCATCCACCGCTGAATGATGGAAATGAAAACGCATGAGCCCTTCATCAGCATCGTGAAAGATGCGACAGCGTAGACCAGCCTCTTTCCTCAGATCAATACGCTCGTCACCGGGGCGTATCGCGGTAGCCGCACCGGCCACAAACTCAACATCGGGGGCGTGTGGCTGCAACGGTTGCCATTCGCCATTCTCGTCAACTAGACACGCCAGCAACGGATGCCGTTCGACAGCCTGCCCGATGGCGTTGCGTAAGACGTCTGGCTGCATTTCGCCACGCCACTGCAATTCCAGGACGAAGGTCATCGGGAACGATGCCGTATCGTCGGCCAGCATGTATGACTCCCACGCAGTCAGGGGGAGCGGAAAAAGTCTGGATGGGGAGATAGCTGGGAGAGGGGCGTAGGTGTGAGATTGACGTTGCCAAAGTTCCACTAAACTAACAGCCCGCCTAAGACTGTCAACCAAACCAGACCCGCGCCTCATCGCCGGGCGGAAATGCGTTGGTCTGGCAGTAGGATTCACCGCGGCCATCATTCCGTGGATTCTTCCGCGCGCCGCCACTCAACAGCGATACTAGTCTCTGTCGCCGCCAGTTCTTCTACCACGATTTTCTGCAAAAACGCGTGTGCATCCCGAGGGTCATCTGGCGAGCTACCACTCTCGCCTGCCGCAACGGCAGGCACGCGGATGTACCGGCAGGATGTTGCTGGATGCTGCGACTTGAACCAGTGGATCAAACGCATGCGTGCCGATTCCACGAGTTTTTCGACGGGCGATCCCGGAGCACCGCCCGCCGGCCCCGCCCGACCGATCGTCCAGAGGTATCCCGGAGGCTCATCTTCCAGCATGCGAAGCACGTTCAGCAGACTGCCGACGTATGTCCGCAGTCCATCCGAGACTTCGCTTCCAGATGTGTGCTTCATGCCCATCCGCGGCATCGCACCGGTTCCCCAGATGACACCTTTGATTCCATCTCCGGCACGTAGCACTTCAAGCAAGCCGGCCGTTGCTTCCTTCCCGTCAAAGTCACAAGTGTGAAAGGTGATGCCGCCGCCCGACGCCCACGTCTGCGTGAGCATGCGCCGGCATTGCAGACGCTGCCAGTACTCTTCCCACGCGACGTTTGGTTTCCGGCGTGCCTGATACGCATCCTTCATGACCTGCTGCTTCAATCGGCTTATCTCTTCTACCGAAGCTGTCTCAAAACCATCTGCGGGCAGTTTCCACGGGGCGACAACGTGAACGTGAACACCCGCTAACATCGAAAGGTGTCGTGCGAACGCCAGTTCAACCCTGCCGCCGCCCGTGTAGACCAGCCAGTTGCCCTGCAACGATGCCCTTTCACCCGGACCTTCGCCTGCGCCGTTGACGTCTGTCACAACCGTGCGACCGGGCGGCGCGTGGCCTGCAGCTGCAGGATTCAACGAGCTATTCAAGGCGAACGCGGCGCCTACGGCAATTGCGGCTGAGTCATCAGTTGGGCCCGAGTGAGCGGGCGCCGCGGAGAAACCCGCGTCTTCTGCAAGATCCTGCGGAACGCTACTCAGCCAGTCGTTAGCTAGTTCATAGAGTGACGTTACCCTGTCACACACATCTGCGACTTCGCTTTCACCATCGGTTTCTAGCAAGTAGAAAACCTGGCTGGAGATTCCCGCGGAATGTGTCGCTCGAATCCACTCTCTGATCTCAGCACCAGTTTCCGGGAAACCTTGCGACTGGCGCCCGGCATTCTTAATCCTTTCCACCAGTGCGTTAGCAGCCGCACCGGCGCCGATCACCGCGTATTTCGCATTCGCTGGTAGACTTTCAGGCAACTGCGAATCGGACGAAACGGCTGGCTGTTCGAGAATCAGCCTCTGAAACCCCGACGCCGCACCTCCACCGGCGCCGCCGATATCGAGTACAAAGCCCGGCCGGGTGAAGGCCGGCTGCGGGTAATCATAGAAGCCCTTTCCCGCTTTCACTCCTAATTCCCCTCTGGCGATTTTGCCTGCCAGATACTCCGCACCGGCAACCATGGACTTATCGCCGATCATTGCCGCCCAGTACGTCGCGATTTTATGCACCGTATCGAGACCGATATTGTCCAGCATCCCCAGCGGCCCCATCGCCATTTTGGTGACGCCCATCCATGCACGGTCAATATCTTCCACCGTGGCGACGTTCTCCGCCGCCATCTGCAACGACTGCAACAACATAGGTAGAGACATGCGGTTATACAGATAGCCGTTGCTTTCCTTATTCAATCGCACCGCGTTCTGACCAATCTTCCGGCCAAATTCCGTCAGCCGGTCAATGGTTTCCGGCGCCGTCAAGCGGTGCGGCATCACATCCACCACATTGGCGCCCCACACCGGTGTGTGAAAATGAAACCCGGCAAACAATGCCGGCCTGCCCGATGCGTGCGCCATGGAGGAAGGCGACAGAAACGACGTGTTAGTTGTGAAAATTGCATCCGCCGGGCACAACGCATCGAACTGCCGGAGCACGTCACGTTTGATCTTTAGATCTTCCGTCACGGTTTCGATCAGCAATTGGCAACCGTCCGCCGCCTCCTCCGCTCGCAGCATGAAGCGGACCCGTTGATTGACCGCCGGTACACGACCTGGATCAATGATCCCCGCCGCCGCCATATCGCGTAACGTCGCCGTGGTGACTTTTTTCGCAGCCTGAAGACGATCCGCCGATAGGTCGTACAGCGAAACATGTACGCCAAAGGCAGCACACTGCGCAGCAATCTGCGACCCGCTTTGCCCACCACCTAAAACAGTGACATGTCGGATAGATATTTCCGGCTCACTCATCTTCGAATCTACAACCGCGGCGCCAACCAGGAAGAAACCTTCACGATGGGTCTCATACTGATTAAGCGGTACGCAACATGGGTTAAAAAAAATTAGTGGAAACACTTCCACGATTGTTTAGAAGCCCCGAATGTAGCCAGACGCCCTACCGGTTGGCTACTGGCACAAACGCATTGATTGCGTCTTCAATTTTTTCTGGCTGTACGGGCTTCGAGAGATAGTCGTCCATACCCGCTGCCAGACAATTCTCGCGGGTGTCAGGAAGTGCGTGGGCCGTCATGGCGATGATAGGTGTATGCCCGCCATTGTCGTTCTCCCACTCGCGGATAGCCTGTGTGGCCTGCATACCATCCAGCACAGGCATTTCGATGTCCATCAGAACAATGTCAAACCGGCCTTGTTTGAATGCCTCAACAGCCTCCTCGCCGTTGCTTGCAACTTCGCAGGTATGGCCCAGCAGTTCCAGAATGCCGGTGCCAACCTCCTGATTAATAAAGGCATCGTCGGCAAGCAGCACATGCAGACCACGACGGTCTTCCGCCGCCTCCTTGCCATGACTATCCGTTTCAATTTGATCTACAGCGAAGCTGGCCGAGACAGCTCTAACGAGTTCATCTCCAGATGCAGGTTTGCTGAGGATTGACGCGTAACCGCATTCCGGGCCGGTTTCTTCTTCTGGCACGCATGTGGCTGGCACAAGCAGCACGATTCCGCACTCAGATGGCAACTGGTCACGGAGAGTGTTGAGCTGGACCGGCGGCGTTTTGGCGCCACTGTCCCAGTCGACCAGCAACAACATCTGCCCCTCAAAATCTGCCGCCTGCTGAATAAGCTGGTCTTCGTCACCCGGCTCCCATGCCAGCACTTTGCAGTCAGCGCCCACGCTGCTAAGCACCTCGCTGTAGCTGCTGCGGGCATTTTCACGCGTTGAAGCAATCAGCACGCGGCGACCGGCCAGTGGCGCCTCATCAACGACGATCGACGGGTCAACAGTGCTTTGTACGGGAATGCTGAAGTGGAAAACACTTCCTAAGCCAAGCTCACTTTCCACCCACATTTCGCCGTCCATCGCCGCGACAATCTGCGAGGAGATAGAAAGCCCCAGCCCCGTGCCGCCGTAGCGACGCGTGGTTGAGCTATCGCTTTGTTCAAACGATTTGAAGATCACGTCAAGCTTGTCAGCGGGAATGCCCGCGCCGGAATCTTGAACGCAGACGTGGAGAAGCGTATCTCCCTGACCGTTCAGTTCTAGCTCTGTGCTGACGTAAACTTCGCCTTCATCGGTGAACTTCACGGCATTGCCAACCAGGTTTACAATCACCTGACGCAGGCGGCAAGGATCGCAGATAATCTCGACAGGCACCGAAGGAGCAATCCGGTTGATGAGTTCGATGCCCTTGTCGGCAGCATTCACGCCCATCAGTTTCACGGCATTTTCGATCACTTCGTGCGGAGACATTGGCAATGCCTCCAGCACCATTTTTCCCGCTTCAATTTTGGAGAGATCAAGAATATCGTTGAGCAGATTCAGCAGTGAATCGCCCGACTGCCTGACAACGGTCAGGCAATTCCGCTGACGGCTGGTTAGGCTTGTCTGTAAGGTCAACTCCGTCATCCCCAGAATGCCATTGAGAGGCGTACGGATTTCATGACTCATGGTTGCCAGGAACCGGCTCTTGGCCTCGTTCGCCTTTTCGGCGGCTTCTTTGGCAATGCGTAATTCTTCTTCCGCTGCACGCAATTCGGCAGCCGTCTCGGTAAGTTGCTGATTTGAGATGGTCAACTCGTTTGCACGGGTTTCCGCTGCCGCAGTACGTTCAGCAACACGTTGCTCCAGCGTGACGTTCAACTGTGTCAGGTCGCGGAAACCCTGTGCGTTCTCGATCGCGGCGCCGGCAATTGTGCCAATGAAATCGGCAAGCTGCTCTTCGTCGGCGCCAAACATGCCAATCACCTGGCTATGCGTTGCATACAGACATGCAGCCAGTTGATTACGGACCCACACGGGAATGTAAATCGCCGACCGGCGGCCTGTTGATACTTCGATTCCTGGCCCAGCTGGACTTTCTTCTACGAACGCCATGGCGCGGCGGCTGCGGATTGCCAGACGCAGGTTTTCTTCATCTTCACTCAGCAACGGCGGCCCTGAGACAACGCGCGGCGGAGCATCGCTATCGTGTGGCTGGAACTCCAGCACGGTGCAGTTTTCGCTACGCAACAACCGGGTGGCGCCACCGCTCGCTTCTTCGTAGATCCTCTCAATGGACAATGCCGACGCGATCCGGCGGCCAATGGCAAGCACCGTGTCGAAGCGGTCGACAAGCGATAACGTCCCTAGCGAACTATTCGCCTCGCCACGTTTTCCCGTTTCATCATTCGCCAGCAAAGCTGCAAGTTTGCGTTGTGCCCACGCGGCATCCCGTTCGGCGCCCGGCCATTTCGCAACCGCGCCGATCTGCCCCCGGCAGGCCATCGTCAGCGCGTACTCGTAGGCCGCTTCCAGACGCTGCGCCGCTTGCAGGCTTTGCTCCAGCTTCCGCCTTGCCAGACGATACTTTCCTTGCATCGCAGAGACCGTTGCCTGCTCACGCAGCGCGCGCGGAAGGTCGTTTGCGCAGACTTTGCTGGACTTCACCGCTTTCTTTGCTGCACGCCGCGCCTTCTGGATGTACGTCTTCCGTTGAAGTGGAGCGTGTGCAGGAATATCTTCTGCTTTCGACCGGTATGCGGTGGCAAGCCAGGCGATGGCTGGCAGCGTGTAACAGTTCTGGATTCCTGCCTTATCCGCCGTTTGCGTTGCTTCCTCGAGCGAAGTTATCGCCTCGTCAAAATCATTGGCATAGATGGCTTGAATGCCCGCTGTGAGCAAAACCTGTGTCGCGCCCTGAGCATCTTGACGGGTTCTGGCATATTCGGTTTCTGCGACTTCCTGCGGCACTCCTCCCAGCGAGGCGCGTGCCCACACATCTAAAATGATGCCCGAAGCCTGTTCGTCGCCGAGCTCAATGCCAGACTGATGATTGAGCTTCGCCTCCGCCATCGCGGCTTGAAACTCACCAAGATGGTACAGCGAAGCAGCCACCTGATAGCGGGCAATGTGCACCTGCCAATAGTCGCCCGTCCGTTCCAGCAAGCGGATGGACTCACGGGCCTTCTCCATACATTCGCGATATCTACCCGCAGCGTAGAGCACCACGCTGTAAAAATTCAGTGACTGCCCCTGACCCCAAACATCGTTGAATTCTTTTCGCAATTCCAGCGAACGCTGCGCATAACGGACCGCTCTATTGAACAACGGTAGAAGGCACATCACCGGCGCATGCTCTGAGTACGCGTTCGCAAGCTCCGCGCTGGGCGTAAAACGCTCTGCCTGATTCAGTCCGCGAAGATGCGCCCACAGGCACTGCGTTTTCGTGCGGCAATACCAGCAACCATGCGTCAGGAAACTGTACAGGCTGATGGCAAGCTTTTCCGCTTTGTCCGGCGCCCGCTTCATTCTTCCTAGCATCAGCCCGGGCATCCAGGTGTGTGCAACCTGCCACAATGCTTCCCAGATAAGCATGATGATAATCATCACCGGGTTCTGAGGCACACGTCTGCCAAGCGTCGCTAGTGCTGTCTCGAACCCGACTGTGGCGTTCTCCATATCGCCGCGTTTGAAACTGAGTTCAGCGAGTTTGCCCTGGATTGAAGCCTTGGCCAGTTGCCCCTCGGCAAGCGTCGCCGCTTCTTCGAATGCCGGCGCTGCTTTTGCATAGTGGCCGCGGAGCATTAATGCATCGCCTAAGCCTTCAGCAATCTGAAAACGCAACGTCTGAGGCTGATCCTGCGAGCCGCGTCTGGCGATCTGATATTGGCGTTCAGCCACATCCAACGAAAACTGGCTGCGAGCCTGCTCTGCTGCCTGCATAGCGTAAGGGAATGCAAGTGCCGCGGCGTCCGCCTTATCGAAATGGTAGGCGATCTCAGAAACACGGTCCGATTCAGAATCCTGCAAGTATAAAGCCGCCTGCATATGCAGAGACTTCTGCAACTCTGGCGACAAGCGTTTCAGCAGCGATGCGCGGATCTGATCGTGCACAAAGACGAATTGACCGCCGTCGGCACGCGCCCAGATCAACCGGCGATCTCTGCCAAGATTCAACGCTTCCACCGCCGCGGCAACACTCAGACCGGCCAGGTTCGCGGCAATATCGAGGCCAAATTCTTTACCAAGCAGCGCTCCTGCAGAAAGCAGATCGATCGTTGTCTGCGGAAGCATCTCAATTCGTCGAGTCAGCAGAGACGCCGCTTCGCGCGACGACTGCAACGCTTCCAGCTCTTCGGGCACAATCTCCCATGTCCCATCACGGTTCACCAGCGCGCCGGATTCGACAAGACCCAGCAATACCGCCGACGCCATAAAGGGGCTGCCATCGGCCAGACGGATCACGACCTCTACCGCCTCCGCCGGCAAAGCGCCCGCCATCGACTCAGCTAGCTGCTGGATTTCTATGGGGCCCAGCGGCAGCAGGGCGATGTGGAACTCTGTGTCTATCGCACGGATGCGATGGTCATGCGGTGTATCTTCCGTCCGGAAGCCAACAATGAACGCTGTATACCGGCCTTTTCTGCGAGGTAGTGAATGCCAACGTCTGATTAGCCGGACGGTCAGTTCATCCGCCCAGTGACAGTCATCCAGAATGACCAGCGCGGGTCGCGCTTTACTACCGAGAACTTCAAAGAACCTGATAAGTGCTTCGATCGTGCGATTTTCGCCGAAGGCGGCCGGCGATTCGCGGTGCGGGATTGTCTCCGGGAATACAGCATTCAAACGCGGCAGTGCAGCAACCAGTACGTCTGTCAGATCGCCGAGCGACTTTGCCACACGTGAAACGAGTGAATGGTCATCATTAACTGCCGAAATGAACCCATCGACAATCCCTTCAAGAACGCGGTACGGCCGGTGACCGCCTTTGGTTGTCGCCTGTCCCTGAAAAATCGAAACGCCCTCGCTACGTGCGAGCTTATTGGTTTCGATGAGCAGCCGGCTTTTTCCGCCACCAGATTCGCCCTCCAGCAGCAGGGTTGTACCGCGACCTGCTTTGGTGCGTTCAATAAACTTTGCGACGCGTTTCAGTTCTTCGTCACGGGCGACGAAAGCTGGTTCTGTAAGCGTCTGACGCCGGTCCGTTGCACCGATCACGATGCTCGAACCGGCGTCACCTGTGCGTATTGATTCTTCCATAGCCGTTAGATCATCAACCACCGCGGCGGCTTGCTGATAACGGTCGTGCGGATCCTTACGCAACAGATGCTGAACGACTTCGTCAAGTTTTCTCGGAACATCGGGCGCGATGTCCCGCAGTGAAGGAACAGGCGCCGTAACGTGCTCAAAAAGAATGGCGCCGGGATTTTCGCCACCAAAAGGAAATTCCCCGGCTAGGCAGTAGAAGAGCAGGATACCTGCCGAGTACAGGTCCGAAGATGGTCCGACATCTACATCAATCGAGCCCGCTTCTTCAGGCGACATATAAGACGCGGTCTCGCACTCGCCAGCCGTTGCTACGCGGTTGCGATTAAATCTTTTTTCAATGCCGAAACCGCCAAGTGTTGCTTTTGAAATTCCAGCAAGTTGCGCTTCGCACTGAACGACGACATTCTGAGCCGAAATATCCCGGTGCAGAGCTCCATAAGAATGAAGGACGTCTAGCCCGGCAAACACAGATTTACCGACCGCAATTGCTTCGACCGCCGTTAACCGCCGGACCGATAAAATCTGCTCAAGAGGATTCCCTTCTACCAGGGGCATTACAACATAAAGCTTGTCGCCCGCATATTCATAATGGGCAAGACGCGCGATGTGCCGGCTGAGATGCTGCTTTCGAACATCGGCTTCAAACTCTACCCGGACCCGTGTGCCGGGGGGGAGTTCTGCCGCATTGATACACTTTATACAAACCCGCTGACCCGTCTCACGGCTCAACGCTAAGTGTGTCTGGACAAGCGACGAATCCGAAACGCAACCTAGCAAAACATATTGCTGGGCGATCGCATCAGGCAGTTCGCCATGTGATGGATTTGGCTTCACGCCTGAATCAACCATGCCATCACTTGTCTGCAGAAAATGGGACTACAACCGTTATCAGCGGAATAACCGATAGCGAGCAATTTTGGCGGCGCTCTGCCAAAAATAGTGGGAAAACGAACGGGTCAAAATCTTTCGGATGTCGATATGCCGTTCAGCTTTCTACAGAGCGCAAGCATCACCTAACCATACCCCCTAAGTAGCGTGCACGTAGCGTTTTTCCAACATTTTTCTATTGTTGATGCAATAAGAATGCGCAAACTTGATCTGTCGCCTAATGATCACTGATTTGCTCAAGGCTGAGTGAGTGCCACAGGCACGTTTCCTCATTGTTATTCACCTAAGATCGATCACCGGCTTTGTTCAAGCGACATTCTTTATTCATCTCAAAAAAGGGGTTTGCGCGTGGACAAGTTATTTCATCGTACAGCTGCTTCCAAACTGCAGTCTGTACAAGATTTCTTTACAGACGATGTAGCTCGACTTAAACAGCGGCTGACAGCTATTGAAAAGGAGGTTGCGGAAGACGCCGTCCCAAAACGCAATGATGCAATACACCAGCAGGTAAAACTTGCTTTTGAGGATTCGCAGACTGCCTGCCGGGAATTTGAGCAGAAGCACAAGGACGATCCCCAACTCATCAAGGACGTACAGGAGGGCTTCCGGCTGGAAACCGATCCGTGGTTCAAAAAAAGTTGGATCGCAAACCGTGCGAGGACCAAACCGAGCGGTTTTGCAGGCGACTTTGAGATGCTGGTCAAGCTATATGAGCGTGAAACGCCCGCTCGCGGCCTCGGCGCTTACCTGGATCTTTGCATAAGCGATCTGCCGCTCGCACAGGCCGTCCGTGCCCGCATGGTTTCCGCGCGAAGCTTTCTACTAGACGAAATCGGCGCCCGCCAGGATCATGTTCGCGTGCTGGATATCGCTTGCGGACCTTGTCGTGAGTTCCTCGATTGGCCGGTTGCTGAGGAAAAAACCTTAGAAGTCGTTGCGATGGACAACGACACCATTGCACTTGACTTCGTTAAACAGCATGTTGCTACGCAGCTACCCGATGGAACGTCAATCGAGCCCGTACGCTACAACGCCTTGAGGACCAGGTCCGCCGAAAAGACGATCAAGCAGTTCGGCCGGTTTGATATTATTTACAGTGTGGGACTTTGTGACTATCTGACAGACGAACATCTGATAAAGATGCTTAATGCCTGGCAGCAGACATTAACCGATGACGGAGTTCTATTGATTGCATTCAAAGATTGCGAACAATACGACCACACGCCATATCAGTGGCACCTAGACTGGTTCTTCTATCAAAGAACCGTCCAGGATGTTCTCGATCTGTATGAGAAAGCTGGTATCGATACAAATGCGATGACGCTTACACGCGATACGACTGGTATTATCACAAATTATATCAGTCGCCAGAAATCTCAGTCTGCGATCCGCATCGACAAAGCCTCAGATGTGCCTGCTCCTATGCATACTCGGCACGAGCAACGTCAGCAGGACGAAGTGTAGAGTTTCTCAGCAGATCCCTGTCTTAAAACGCAGTTGCAGCTTTGCCTGGTCGAAAGACTAGGCAAAGCTGGCTGTCGTGATATTCAGACAGAGGCCGAGGCGGCAGCGACAAGCTGTTCTATCTGAGAGAGCTGGGCGACCTCAAATTCGTCGTCGAGCCGGCGTTTCGTATCAAGAATTTCGTTCTCGCAGGCTAAGAAGGCATCGACGATATCAGGGTCAAACGCTGCACCTGATTCTTCTAGAATGATTTTCCTTGCCTTTGCGTGCGAGAACGCATCTTTGTAGACACGCTTCGTTGTAAGTGCATCATACACGTCTGCAAGTGCGACCAGTCTCCCACACAGCGGAATGTCCGTACCTGAAAGCCCATAAGGATATCCGCGGCCATCAAACCTTTCGTGGTGAGAACAGGCAATGTCACGCGCGAATCTTAAATAGTCCGCTGAGGGTTGTGTCTTTAACGCAGCGTCAAGCGTGTCATGACCTATCAGCGAGTGCTGCTTCATCACGTCGAATTCGGCGTCAGTCAGCTTTCCTGGCTTCAAGAGGATGCGATCAGGGATGCCAACCTTCCCGATATCGTGAAGCGGGCTTGTGAGATAGATCGCGCGAACGTAGTCAGCGTCGATAACATCTTCGTACTTGGAAGTGGTCGACAGATGCTGAGCAAGAATTCGCGAATACTCACGCATTCTTTCAAGATGGGCGCCGGTCTCTGAATCACGGGATTCAGCAAGTTTGGCCAACGAAAAAATGATGACATTCCGGCTTTCTAATGTAGAAATCCGGTCTGCAACGCGCAGACGCACATGCAATTCTTCAATATCAAACGGTTTACTGATGAAGTCGTCTGCACCGGCCCGCAGACCAGCGACAAGATTATCGCGGCGGTCCAGTGAAGTTAGCAGAATGAAGTAGACATATCCGCTAAGCGAACGCTGACGGATACGGCGGCAGAGTTCCGGCCCCGACATCTCAGGCATCTGCCAGTCCGAAATTACTACACGGAAGTCGCCTTCGTAGATCAGGTCCAGCGCTTCGCTACCATTATTCGCGGTTTCGCAACTGTACCCCATCCCTTGCAAAACCTCGCTTAGCATGGCAAGGCACAAAGGATCGTCGTCTACCAGCAAAATGGGACCGCATCCCGATGGGGCTTGAAGATTCATGAGGCGCCTTCCGGGAAACGTTTTGTGATCATTTCAGAAAGTTGAAGTATTTCATTTCGCATACCAGTTAGCTCTTCATCAATGGATGCAAAATCATTCAACGCCAGTTCCTGAAGCTGCTGAGCTGAATCCGCCAGACGGTTTGCCGAAACGGTCAGGGAGGTGCCTTTCATACGGTGTGCAACGGTGGCGACGGTCGCTTCGTCGCACTGCTCGAGGGCCTGTTCCAACTGCTCCAGTTCGCCGTTTAATTGATCGCGGAACCCTATCAACACCCGCTCAATCAGCGAGGCATTTCCCATACACCGTTTGCTCAATGCGTCCCAGTCGAGCGAGTCGCTCTCCGGGCGGCACCGGGTATCTAGTGTGTTCATTAGAAAGTCGCTGTTAAGGTATTGTTAATTCAATCAGGTGGGGAAGTGATAAAGCATAGGTCGGAGATTTCCCAAGTCAAAACGATGCTGCGAATTACACTGTATCGCAACTGTAAGAAGTCACGCAGCACGGCAGGAAGCACGCGAGTCGCACTTAGATTTATACTAGTTTTACCGCTTCTGCTGACTGGACGGATCGTAGGCCAGAGGGCTGATGAGAACGCATTGATCCCAGTCAGATCATTAACTGCTGCCCCGGCGCGATATTGGTTCACTTTAGAAAAGCCGGAGCAATTCTACTGGCACCACTCCCCGTTTGGGGTTGCAAGGTGCGAAAAAAGTACGCCGTTTTCTAATAAGCATTAACGATGTAATGGCAGCCCAGCGATCTACGACTCTAACTGTTTTCGATGGTTTGAATTCGCTCGCGGATCTTCTGTGCATCCCACGAGCGTCCTTCGTGTGTCAGAATAGCGGCCTCATTTTCTAATGATTGACACAGTGACTGCCAGAGTCCGGCAGTCATCATCTCATTCTGAACCGCGTGTAAGGCGGGCAGGGCGTCGTCAAGTTTTCCGACAATCAGACGTACATTGGCAAGGTCTGCTTTGGCGGATAGTTTTCCCGCCCAGTTGCCTGCTTGCGGCGTGTTGAGCGCTTGGATCAAAAACCGACTGCCTTGCTCGTAGGCCCCGCTTTGCACTTTGATAGATCCGAGCGTGGCAAGCGCGGCAGCACGCACCGCGGGCGATGCGTCTTTCTCCAGGCTGCCTAAAATGGTGACGGCAACGGACTCCTGACCTTGCGAGGCCATCGCGCGGGCGAGCGCAATCTGCAGCCACTGCTTGGCCGGGCCTACGGCGCCGACTTCCGCCCGCTTGATAGACAGCGCCGCCAGATGGGGCTGACCTGTCGCCAGCTGAAACTCGGCAATGGCCGACCACAACGCAACCTGTGGCAAAGGCGTTGAACCTGGCGTGAACCCGATGCGTGAATACCAGGGTGCCATCGCGAGCGTCAGTTCCTTCGGAAACTGGTCCTGCGGATGCTTCAACCGGTCTGCCTGCTCCCAGAAAACGGTGTCGACAGTTGGTAGCAACTGATCCGATGGTCGAGAACGGACGGCTGCCAGTTGGCTTGCAACGGCCGCATGCCAGCACTTGCGGGCCTGGCTGACGTTATCTAGTTGCATCGAGGCCTGACAGGCCATCATCCACAATTCCGACGAAGCGTGCGGCATACCAGATTGTGCGGCAAGCTCCGCCGCCGATGCCAAGGTGTTAACCGCGCCCGTCGGGTCTGCCGATGCAGCGCTTGCCATGGCAGCCAATCGCTGTGTTTCGAGCTTCAACGGCAGGCTGTCGACTTCTACGGCAGCCTGATTGAGCTGCAGCATTGCTTCAGCAAGCTGCCCGGTTGGCGGGGCCTGCGAAAGCACGATGTTCCGGGTGCTGGTGAACTTTGCGACCGCTTCGGGATTGGCCTTGCAAGCTAAACGGTGCTGGCTCCACGCACCGCTAGGTTTACCTTGGTCCACGGCGGCGGCCACGAAGTCGGCAATTGCATCATCTGACTGGCCTGTGTGTTCAATAAGCATCCGTTGCGCGGACCGGGTATGTAACCGCACCAGTGCAGATGCCGAACGCTTCTTGCCGGCATCGAGTAGCCCGCGAAGTGCGGTCAACAGTTGCTTGCTATCCAGTGCGCGGCAGTTGCCGCCGCCTAACACCCGCTCCTGACCGCCAAAGCGTATCTCTTTGGCAAGCGGGTTCGAAACAGTCGCCGATTGACTCGCTGCTTCAGCTCTGTCGCTGATCGTCGCAGCCGGCGTAATGGTTTTCGATTGACTGCCCTTCGCGTCTTCCGGAAAAGCTATCGAATCGACCGGCTTATCCGGCGTGACGGAACAACCAAGGACGAGAGAGATCGTCAGCACGACGACGCTGGCGCTGCCAATGGTGGTGGCAAGTTGTTTCTGCATCGTGGGAACTCTTTGTTTCAGTCAAGCAACCTTCGCGTCAGGCCGGGAATCAACACGCCAGACTGTCAATCAGGCAAGCGATTAATAGACTTTCGGAATCACGTTATGAAACTTCAGCAGACGTGCGCGGCTCGCGCATTCCGGATCAGGGCGGATGACTTCGCAAGGCAGATAGGTGTTCAGGGTTCCGCGAGGGTTGGGACCACTTGGGTGAAGCGAATGCTCTCCCACCAGGCACTGGCTGCGAGTGGCTCCCTCGGCAGGCGTGTTAAAGACGTAGGGCCGGATCATCACAATCAGCTCACTACGGCGGCGCCCCGTTGACTGCCGGCGGAACAGAAATCCGATGTGCGGAATATCGCCCAGAATTGGCACCTGATCGCGCCGGTCCGTGACTTCTTCTTCAATCAGTCCGCCCAGGGCGACGGCCATGCCGTCCTGCGCCACGACCGTTCCGGTCACACTCCGCCGGCGGATGGTGTCGACGTTTACGTTGTTGACCACTGTTCCGTCGCTGGACGGTACGGGGATCGAGGCGCCGTTGAGAATGCGTTCGCTGTTCTCTTCCACAATCCGCAACGTCACGGTGCGGTCGGAATTGATATTAGGCGTAATTAGCAGCGACTGGCCCACGTCGCGAAGTTCTGTGATAGGTGTCGAAGCGACCGAACCTACAGCGCCGACGCCGCCGACGATGGAAGCGGGTGTAAAGCCAACGGTAAAGGGTAAGGTGTCGCCGACAAAGATGCGGCTAACTTCATTATTGGCCGTAAGAATCAAAGGGGTCGCCAGCGCGGTAACACGGTTTTTACTTTGTAGCAATTGCATGCGGAAACGGAACGCCGCATCGACGACCTGAAACGTCAACGCGCCGGGGACACCGCCCGCCAGACCCAGACCGGCTCCTAACACGCGCGACGCCGTGCTGGCGCCGGGGAACGGCACTGCTGGCGGCACGGCGAACTGGCTGCCATCAGAGAAAGCCGTTGCGGCTTCGGCGCCGCCACCAAAGTATTCAAAGGCGCTTTCAAACCCGTCGGCCAGTTCTACGCGGAGGACCTTAACCTCAAGTAGCACCGTTGGCGTAGGCACGTCTAATTGTGCAATCAGCTGCGCGATCTGATCCATGGTGCGGGCGTCGCCCGTGCGTACCACGACCTGGTTGTTGCGGCGTACGATGGAGACATAGATCGTGGCATTGCGGCGTTCCAGCAATCTGGCACGCTCTTCTTCCGAGAGATCGCCACGGGTGGCAAGCTGGTTTTCGATCCGCTGAATGTCTGTTGCCGAAAGGTCCGTCAACGGTTCCCCTTCGGGCGAAAGCAGATTCTGCTGGTTCACACGGGAGCGTGACCGGTTGGTCAGCCCGCCAAATCCGCCACGTCCAAACCCTCCCAGGCCACCGCCCAATCCGCCAAGGCCACCACCTAAACCTCCGAAGCCGCCAAGACCGCCGCCGAGACCTCCACCAATGCCCCCCAGGCCGCCGAGTCCTCCGCGTCCCAGGCCGCCACCCAGACCGCCTCCGAGTCCGCCGCCCCCGATACCCACACCGCCGGCGCCGCCATCGAACACGCCGAGGCCCAGGGCGCGGCCGTCGACCAGATCAAAACGATTGAACCGCTGGGTGAGTTCGATAAAGTCGGAGAAATCATTCTCGGCCACGTTCAGTTGCACGCGCTGACCATACACGTGTTGAATCGCCTGCGCGACGGCGACGGGGTTGGGATACAACAGCGTGAAGACCCGCGTTTCCTGCTCGCGGAAACTGGTCAGGTCGCGTTCGTATTCTTCGCGGGTGGCAATGCGTACGATGCCCGTGTCCTGGTCGATGCGGTAGAACAGTCCGTTCGCCTGCGCGATAGCTTCAATCGCGTCGATCACCCGGACATCTTTCAGATAGACGGTCACGGGCATGTCGCCGGCTTTCGCGCTGGCTACGACGTTCAGACCAGATTCTTTGCTCAGCGTCTGAATCACTTCCGAAAGCTTGACCCCGTCGAAACTCACAGTCGCCAGCTCTTTACGACCGGCTGCCGGTACGGCTTCCTTCTCGTCTACCGCAGGCGCTGCGAACGGGGTTACCGGCGCCGGTGCGGGTACAGGTGTACCAGGCAGCGGCGCGGCGGGCACCGGGGTGGGAACGGGCAATTCTTCCCGCCCTGGTGCTACGGGCCGGAATGCTGGCTCCTGTGCCACGCGCGGGGCGGGATCCCCGACAAAACCTGCTGGCCGCACCATCGTCGGCCTGTTTATGGGTGGCAGACGCTCAAGCGTTCCGCGTGAAGTTGGGCCGCGTTGTACAGCCTCCGCAAAGCCCCCCTGCGCACGGGCGTGCTGCGCAAGCGGCGTCGAATAAAGCCAACCTGCTAGCAGTAGGGCAAGCACGGGAAAACGTCGGGGCAAAGTCATCTCTGGTTACCACTAAGAAGATTATCAACTGCACCTGAAGCCCGACCTATCGCCAAGTATCGGCAGGATAAGCTCTAAGGATTAACGCAGATGAAATGAATTTGCAGGTCCAACCTGTTTTGCGGCTCGTGCCAGCTTGAAGGCAGAATGCACGCATCATCGCGCACCGGCGTAAGACGGAGGAATTGTGCTGGCAGGGGAGTGAATCAGATGAGCGGTGTCCGGGCGCCATGCGGATGCTTCCACTATCCACAAAATCGCCACTTCCGCCCGGCACGCAACCAAAGAAGGTCGTCCGCAAGTGGACGGGCGTCAGCAGTAACGGCAGGTCGGGCCAAAAACCACCGCAGCCACGCCCACCGCGGACGGTGTTTGTGAAAAATGCGAGTTAACGCATGTAGACATTCGCTGCAACAAATCTGCAGCATCTGCGAGGCGAGGACGGAAGCTTTGAAAGAGGTATTACAAGCAGACGCCCTAAACAAAGAAACCGAGCCTAGATGTGGGCTCGGTTTCTATGTTATCTAACAGCGGTCAGCGTGATTTCGCAAGATTCAGAATCGACCACCTTGCAACAGAGCTTGTTTTAGTTGTTAGAAGCTTCAAAGAACTCACCAAGGTTGTTGGTGATGTTGTTGAAGTTTTCGAAGTCATCAATGCAGGTTACGCCCATATAGAAGGCTTCTCCACCAGTTTCGTAGCCGACCAGAATAGCATAACGTCCATAGCGGGTTGCCGCAGAGCCTTCGCCGGGTGTGTGCAGTGGTGCTTCTTTGAAAGCGCGGTTCAGACCAACTAGTGTGCACTCGTCTCCAAGGCCAAAAGCAAAGATCTCGTCAGGTGCGGCTACATTGAACTTGGCAGCAGTCTCAGTAACCTTGGCGGCAGGCAACGCGGCGATTGTCTCCGTATCGGCAACCGAAATAGTCGTCCCGTAGTCGTGACCTTCAAGAGTGGCGTTATCGGGAGCTGCTTCTGCCGCATAAACTTCGGTGATCCCGAGTTCATTTAAGGCACTTGCCATATCGGCGTCGAGCGCCTGAGGCTCAAGACCATTCGCATTAGCAATCGTAGCTGGAACCGCGCCACCAGCAGTAATTAGCCCGTCGAAGCCGTCACCAATCACGCCGCCAGTGATAAGGTTAGCGGTAATCGACGATTCCGCAGCGCGAATCGAGGAGGCACTTGTCGAACCGTGGGTCTTCTTCTGGAAGTTCGGCAAGAGTGCCAGTGCGATACCAGCTAACGCGGCCAGGATGAATAGTACGACGATCAACTCGATGAGTGTCAAACCTGCGCGTTTCACACCGTTCTTCTTCACAAAACTCATTCTTCTTCTCCAGGGGTTAGTCAACTGTAATGGACTCAGATTTTCAACGCTCGCGACATATGTGGCCGCTGAGCAAACCGAATTCTGTGTTTGCTGATCGTATGCAATTGCAACTGATATGCATATACTTATACCCTGGTTGAAGACGTCGTCAATAGGTCCGTAGCCTCTTTTCTGCTGTTTCTACCGATAGTTCCGGCATGCCCTTACATTCTTCATGGTGAAGGACTTTGGGGCGCCAGAACGTCGAAACAAATGTCCATAAATAGAAAAACCGAGCCCCGCTACGGGCTCGGTTTCGATTTAGCAACGTACATGCTGCTGATTGAAGTGGCGCTTGGAGACTATTCGTTGGAAGCCTCGAAGAATTCACCCAGGTGGCCGGAGATTGAATTCAGGAACTCGCCGTCGTCGATGCCAACCACGCCGATGTACGACGCTTCTTCGGTCGCAGCGTCAAACCCAACCAGGATAATAAGGCGTCCGTAAGTAGTGGCTGCGGAACCTTCTCCTGGTGTGTGCAGGGGGGCTTCCTTGAATGCTTTGTTCAATCCGACAAGGGTGCACTCTTGTCCGAGTCCGAAAGCGATAACGCGGCTCGGCGTGGTTGCGAGGTTGTAGTTGTCCTCCACTTGAGCTATGCCAGCGCCAGTCAACTCGGCCACGTTGGCGAGGGAGGCAGCTGTATAGTTGTGCCCCTCTAGGGTCGCGTTAGCCTCGGCGGTAATAAGTGCATCGCGGTCAGCATATTCCGCTGGGTAGACTCCAGTGATACCAAGCTCTGCGAGTGCATCTTCTAACCCGGATACGCTAGAAGGGTCCAGGGCAGTAAAAGTCGCACCGTCGCCAATGTAGTCAGGAACCGCGCCGCCAGTGGTGACAAGTCCATCGAACCCGTTGCCAATCACACCCCCAGTGATCAGGTTCGCAGTAATCGCGGATTCCGCAGCCCGGATTGAAGCGGCGCTTGTTGATCCGTGGGTCTTCTTTTGAAAGTTGGGCAACAGCGCCAGTGCGATCCCAGCCAACGCGGCCAGGATGAATAGCACGACGATCAGTTCGATGAGCGTCAGGCCTGCACGCTTTACGTTACTCTTCAATACTTGCATTCTTCATACTCCGTGGGGATAGATCTCTGTGGGACCACAGATCGACAAAAGTGAGTGGTTGCAAAGGCGTGTTATTCAACAAAGCGTCGTCAGAACGCTTGCGGAGCCGTTTGCAATTAAGTTGCACTTTAATCTATTTGTGGTGGAGCACTGCGTCAATGGTTGCGACGGCTGACTTTGCTGAAAAGCAAAATCTTTACGTTTGAAGCGTTGAGGTGCGGCAATTTGTCGCGTTGGCGGCGTGCTGTTCCGCGTGAATGCTGCCGTTGTACGCGGGCAGAATGAGTACGGTTAAGAAGGTCCGCCGTCTGCCGGCTGCGTATGATCTCGGAGTTCCATTTCCAGGCGATGCAGGCCTGGATAGCGGTCCTGCGGCCGTTGGGATGTAGCCTGTGATAGAGGGGCGTTAAATCGCGGCGCGACTGCGCTATGACCATGGCCCAGAAGCAGCATGCCGAGTTTGCCCAGGGCGAATTGCTCGCACGCTTCGGTCGTTGCCCCGCCCGCGATTTCGTGCGGGGAGGCAAACGAAAGCGAATGCCGCCGGCGCATGGCGGATTCACCCTCTGTATCGATCCGGCGGGCGTACTCGAAGTCAACCAGCACCACGCCCCGCTGCGGCGATACGAGCACATTCTGCGGAGACAAATCGCCGTGCAGCCAGCCACAGGAGTGCAGGTACTGAACCAGCGATAGAAGCTGCAAAAAGACGTCCCGGTTGGTGAGGGAGTGGCTCGCAGGCGGATGACCGGCGCCGCGTTCATCGAGCCAGGCGGGTAACGCGACTCCGTCAATATATTCCAGCTCTGTCCACGCGCGACCGTCCCGTGTGAATCCGTGCCCCAGGTAGGAGATTAGACGCGGGTGGCGGAGCGAACGCAGGCACTGCCTCTCTAACGGATTGACGGCAGCAGGATCGCAGAGCTTCATCACGGTCTGCTGAGACCCACCCGTCCGGCGAACCAGCAGCACGCTGCTACGCGGTTTCTGCGACAGCACCTGATCAACCACGTAGGACTTTTGAAAGTTCAGGCGGTTAAATCGCAGCCGCCGCCAACGCTGCTGAATCCAGTTCATGAAGGTTGCGTGTCCAGTGAATCCATCGGCAGCAACTACCCGCCCGATGCGGCGAACAGCGCGAGAAAGAAAGAGATGTAAACAAAACCAACAATCCCGCCAACGAAAACGACGACCAGCGGTTCGACCATCGCGCTGAGGCGTTTGATGGCCGTTTCTAACTGCTCGTTGTGAAACTCCGTCACATGTTGCAGGACCTCCTCCATCTGTCCTGTATCTTCGGCGACGGCGACCATACTGGCAAGCATCGGGGTGAAAGTATATTTCTCGGCCAGCGAGGGCGCGAGGCTATCGCCAGCGATGATCGCTTCACGGGAAGCCGCCACACGACTGGCCAAATAGCGGTTATTCTGCAGCTGTTCGACTGTCCGCAACGCTTCGACCACGGTGATGCCGCTTCCCAGCAGCGATTGCAGAGACGATGAAAAAGACAGCGTGCCGCCCAACCGCAGCACGTGGCCGACCAGCGGAATCCGCAATGCGAACCGGTCAATCAGAAACCCCGACGGCGGCCAGAGATAAAGCAGCGTGCAACCGAGAATGACGCTGATGGTGATCACCGCGGTCGCGGCGCCGTTGACCTGAATCCATTCCGAGATGTCGACCAGCAACTGCGTCATCGCCGGAAGTTTCCGTCCGAACGAGTCGAGCGCTTTTTTGATCTTCGGGATGACGAAGACAATCATGTAGACCGTCACACCGATTGCGGCGACGGCCACAAAAGTCGGGTAGCCCAAAGCTGTGAGAATCTGTGAGAACATCCGCCGACGGTTGGCGAG
Organism: Pirellulaceae bacterium; assembly: GCA_965233625.1. Taxonomy (GTDB): domain Bacteria; phylum Planctomycetota; class Planctomycetia; order Pirellulales; family Pirellulaceae. The sequence goes on along the minus strand of OZ247499.1, from coordinate 1,464,505 downwards.
AGTTTTTGCACTATTATCGAGCACCGCGTCCAGGTTGCCGGTTAACTCGCCAACTCGCGTCATCTGAATGGCGATTTTGGGGACCCGCTTTTCGGCTTCAAATGCGTCGGCCAGCGAGTCGCCGTCCTGAACGGCTTGATTGATGCGGCCGACCATCCGTCGCATGGGACTGAACCGCGCCTGCTGCTCGCATGTGCGCAATGCAGACAGAAGGGTCACGCCGCTGCGGAGCATAACGGCGAGCTGCGTCAGCATCATTTCAACATCGAATCCACGCGGAGGAAGATACTGAAACGGATTCAGGTGCGTAAAAATCCATTCCAGCGGCGAAACCTTCTCGACTTCCTCCTGCACCTTCAGTAGACGCAAGCCGCGTGCTCGCAGCGCAGAGGCAAGGCTGGACGCCGATTCGGACTGCTCCGAACCGCGTTGCATCTGTCCCTGTTCGTTGCGTGCGACAAAACTGAAGGTTGGCATGATCGCTGGTTTTATGATCGCGTTGGCTTAGGCTGAAGCGTGATTAGGCGGACGTGTTTAGAAGTCGACCACGTTGGTCAACACCTCTGGCAGTGATGTGACACCTGCGAGTAGTTTGGCCACCGCGTCGTCAACCAGCCCTGGTGTTCCCGCGTTGCGGATCTCTTCCAGCAGTTCAGACTCGTCGGCGCCGTCGTCAATCATGCCGGCCAGCTTCTGGCCGACCGGGAGCATTTCAAACATCGCCACCCGGCCATTGAATCCGCGGCCCGCGCAGTACACGCAGCCCTGCGGCTCGTAAATGGTCTCGCCGGTCAGTTCACGCCGTCCCAGCGACAGGGCTTCTGTAGTGGTCATCGGGCGACCCTTGCGACAATGCGGACAGAGCCGCCGCACCAGACGCTGCGCGATGGCCATCCGCACCGTGGCGGCAATGAGAAAACGCTCGAGCCCCAGGTCCGCCAGCCGCGTGATGACGCCGACGGCGGTATTCGTATGAAGCGTGCTAAGCACGAGATGCCCCGTCAACGAAGCTTTGACGGCAATGTTCGCGGTTTCGCTATCGCGGATTTCGCCGATCATCACCACGTCCGGATCGTGCCGCAGGATACTCCGCAGTGCGCGGTGGAAACAGACGCGGTCGGTGCCGTCAACTTCCACCTGCGAAGCGCCGGCGATTTCGTACTCGATGGGATCTTCAACGGTAATGACGTTACCGCCGCGGCGGGCAAGCAGCTCGGTAAGTGCGACGTACAGCGAGGTGCTTTTACCGCTGCCGGTGGGTCCCGTCAGCAGAATCATGCCGTGCGGGCGGTTGATGGCGTTGCGGAATAGTTCGATGCCACGCTCGTCCATGCCCAGCCGTTCCATCGTCAGCGACGCTGACGCAGTGGCCAGTAGACGCATGGTCGTGCGTTCGCCAAACCGGGTGGGCAAGGTAGCGACGCGAAGGTCCAGCTTGCGGCGGTTCGGGCCGATGCGGGTGTTAAAGCGGCCATCCTGCGGCGCCCGTTTTTCTGCGATGTCCAGGCCGGACAGCACCTTGATGCGGCTGGTGATGGGGCCTTGCGCGTCTTTGGGCAATTCTCGATAGGTTTCCAAGGCGCCGTCAACGCGGAACTTCACCAGGAAAGATGTCTCGGTGGGCAGGAAGTGAATGTCGGAAGCTTCGCGCATCACCGCCGCTAGGAGCACTTCGTCACAGATCGTTGCAGCGTTATCCGCTTCGACTCCGTCAGATCGACGCGCCGCTCCACCCGGACCGGTCACACCCGCCGGCGCGGAGATGCCGCCATAGATCCGCGTTAACACTTCGCGGAGACGTTCGGGATGCGTTTCCAGCATCTGCACATCGCGGCCAGTCGCCTTGCGGATTGCCTGCGCGGTGGCTTGATCATCCACATCGCAGCAAGCGACCTGCACCACGCCGTCCAGATCGCAGATGGGCAGCACCGATTTCCGCAACGCCAGCGAAGCGGGGATCTTTAACGCCCACGCGGGATCAACGCGAACTTCGGCAATGTCCAGGATGTCTACCGGAGCGCTCATCAGATTCTCCTCTGCCGCATGCGTGCAAACCGGTCGGCCACAATGGCCGGGTTGTGGGCGTAAGCCATCGCGGTCCGTTCGCTGATCAGTCCTTCCTTCATCAGTCGCGCCAGATCCTGATCCAGCGTCTGCATCCCGGCCGAAGTGCCCGACTCAATCACCGAATAAATCTGCTGGCTCTTGCCGCTGGCGATCAGGTTGGCGACGGCCGGGTTCACACGCATGATCTCGCTGGCGATAACCCGCCGCTTCACCTCATTGCTGCCGCGTTTCTCATCCGCCGTTACTGCGGGTCCGTCGGCGACGATCAGCTTCTGCGAGATATTGGCCCGCAGCACCAGAGCCAGTTGCCGCCGCACGCCGGGTTGTTCCTCGGCGGGAAACACGCTGGTGATCCGCTCGATCACGCCCACGCTGTCGCCGGCGTGCACCGTGGTGAAAACAAGGTGCCCCGTTTCTGCCGCGGTGATCGCAATGCGGATGGTTTCCAGTTCGCGGATTTCGCCCACCAGAATGACATCCGGGTCCTGCCGCAGCGAGGCCACCAGCGCGTCGTGAAAGCTGGGGCAGTCGATACCCAGTTGCCTTTGATGAACCAGCGCCTGTTGCGACGGGTGCAGGTATTCGACGGGGTCTTCGATGGTGATGATGTGCGATTGATGCTGGCGGTTGATGCGGTCAATCAGTGTCGCCAGCGTCGTTGACTTACCGCTCCCCGTCGGCCCCGAGACAATTACCAGCCCGTCGCGTAGATCGGCCAGCGAATACAATGAATCAGGCAGCCCCAGTTCTGTAAGCGGCCGGATCATGTCATCCAGCCGCCGCAGCGCGATGGCCAGCACACCCGCGCTGGTGAAGATGTTGAAACGGTAACGCGAACCATCCCGTCCTGTCAGCGAGCCGTCTATGGCGCCGCGGGCGCTGAGCTGGTCATCCACGGAATCGCCAACCATCGCCACGGCGATTGCGCGGATGTCGTCCGCCTCGTAACGGGTAAAATTCTCATCGCGCACCATCCGGCCGCGGTTGCGGAAGAAGGGCCACTCGCCCGCGCCAAGGTGCAAGTCTGAAGCGCCGGTTGCCGAACAGTGATCAAGCAACCGGTGCAACAGCGTTTCGCCGGATGCGGGCTGGTTCGCTGCCGGTGAAGGATTTGCCGCCTTCTCGCGATCTGGTGTTTCCTTCGGTTGCGTTACGGATTCGCCTGGCGTGCTCATCCCCGGATTCCTACCTCTAGCTTCCAGACATGACGCTGCGTTTGCGCGTCTACTGGGTCAAGCGAGACCGACAGGATCCGCACCTCTGGCAGCCGTCTCGACAGGTCATGTAAAGAAAGGATCAAATTGGGGAAGCTGCCAACGAACTGGATGTTATAACGCGAGACGGGCGGCAGCTGCGTGTCTAGCAGCTTCTCTAGCCGCGCTCTTTCCGACTCGACCAGACCGCTGGAGCCACGTCCACGGGTTCCGCTGCCTGTGGTTTCAAGCCGCAACAGATCGTGCTTGTCCAGGATCGAGCAGAGCGAATCCATCCGGCGGCATGCGCCGGGCTTGTACACCCCTTCGGTCACGACGCTGACTTCAACGGCGCCTTGCCTGAACGAAGAACGCAGCGCTGCCTTATCAGCCTCGGTCGCGGCAAGCTGCTCACGTGCGATGGCTGTCTGCTTCTCCGCTTCGGCAAGTGACTTCCCGGCAGCCTTAAGTTGGCCGTGAAGCGAGACGATTTCGCGCTGAACCTGCGGGATCTGCTGTTGCAGCGCCGCTTCCTGCTTCTCGCGCTTCGCCAGGTCTGAATTCAACTGCGAATGAAACAGGAAGTGGTAGCCGAATATTACGGCGGGAATTGGCGCCAGCATCAGAATCAGGCTTGGCTTTTTTTGATTTCTCTGGCTCATACTGAGTTCAATATGTCCTGCGTGCCGGACGCATCTGGTTGTTTACGCGCTACCTGGTCTGGCTGCCGGGAGCCACCAGGTTGATGTTAAAATCGATCAGCCCTGTATCCGCATCAATCTTTGTTGAGGCAGGAAGGATCTGCCACGACGTTGCCGCGGGTGCGGCCTCCAGACGCGCGGCGAAACGGTCGACAACCGCCGCGCTGGTGGCGAGCCCGCGGATTGAGACCTCGCCATTTGTCGAGCGGATTTCGCGGATCCAGCCATTCTCGTCTGAAACTTCTGCAAGAGAATCGACGAGCGAGAGCCAGCGGCGCCGGCCACGGTCGATGACCTTTTTCGCTTCTTCGATCTCGCCTTCCGACTTGCGAACTTCCGCCAGTGCTTGCTCGTTCTCGGCAACAGCTTGGGCGATATCTTTGTTGAGTCTCTTTAGCTGGTCTTTGCCCTTCTTCAGATCTCGCTGCAGTTCTTGCATCTTCTTGATATTGGCGTCTGCACGGGCCAACTGCTGTCCCAGATACCAGTAGTGACCAAAACATAGCCCGATGACGAGCAGGGCGAGCACGGCGGCAATGGCGATGCTTACCTCTTTAGACATCGGCCGTTTGGGAATCGTAATCAGCGGCGTGGCGGGAGACTGTTTCCCCTGCGACCGCATCCAGGCCGCGGCCCACCGCTGCAAGTCCGCTTCTGACGACGTATCGATCCGCTTATGGCCATCCGCCTGTGGCAATGCCGCCACGGCAGCGGGCAATTCACCCGGCCCAATCCATTGCAGCGGGGCGCCGTCTACGGTGTCTTGAAAGAACGCGGCGAACTCCTGCGATGTCCGCTGCGACTGCAAGCCTGATGACATCGCATGATAATCGGCAATCACCTCTCCGCTGCCACGCATCAGCAAGGTGGTTTCATCCCAGTTCTGCATCGACCACCACTCCTGGGTCGGCGAGCCAGGCGCCTCAATCGTAGCCGCTGCCGGATGTCCCACGCCGGCCAGCTTAGCCCCGGCTTGCCGCAACGCATCTTCAATCGACCGCAAATCCTGGTGAGGGATTTTCGTCAACCAATAGCGATGATCGCCCAGCGAGTCGGGCGGCAGCGACACAATGCTGGCATCGCTCTCAAACGCAGAGATTCCCGAAAATGTCTCGGCTTCCAGAGAAACCGTCTGCTTCAATTCGTCGTCCGAAGCGCCCGAGACCAGGTCCGGCCCCACCGCCACCGGGCCAGTCCAGCAACGCGTCGTCAGCACATAAACCTGCCGCTTTCGCGAACCGCCCAGCCGCAACGCAGCATCCACCAGCGTCCCCGCCGACTGCGAAGCAAAACTAGCCCGCACCCAACTCGCCGTCACCTTCGGCGCAGCCCCACCCGACAGGTCAAACCGACCCAACGTGGTTTCGGTGATAAGGAGGATGGTGCGTCTGGACATGATGCAAAGATGAATCAGGCTAAAAGGTAACTGGCGCCATTCCTGGAACAACGTCAATGTAGCGATACTCGACAGGGCTGGATGCGTAAGTTACGCGAACCAACCGCACGCCTACTGGAACATTGGAAAAGACATAGGGACTATTAGTAGGACTACCAACTGGCGACAGCTCCTTGAGCTGGTCAGCGTTCGCATCTGGCACAAACAGTGAAACAGCCGTAGGTGATGAACTAGCTGTTACAGTCACATCTACGTATGCAAGATCAGTCAGTGTTTTTGGGCCAACGGGAAACGTTATCGCGTTGGTTGTTCCGGGTTCCTCAGCGGAGATCTCGTCAACAACGACCCGCGAAGTATCAATTGGATCTATGGTCGTCTGCGTGGTGAACTGGGTGCCCCAACTGGTTTGTAGACTCGTTACCTGAAGATATGGCCCCCGCCAACCACAAGGCAGGCCTTCCGATGTGCTTGATCCGGCAACAATTCGCTGAACGCCGTAGTCAACATCCGCACCAAATTCGAAGATGTTTTTAGAGGGATTCGCTTCGTTGACTGGCTTAACTGACAGTTCGTCAAGATCGCGTGGAAGCCGGCCCATATCGCTCACAAATCCATGTACGGCCAATGAGCCGTTACCACGTCGCACTGGTGGCAGAGTGGCAATTGCGTCCTGCACGTTTTCAAGAGTTTGCTTTGTAGCGTCGTACCGCGATTGATCGGCAATCGGCTCGAGTGACACCACGGCTATACCCGTCAACGCCGCCAGAATCACCAGCACGATCACCAGTTCCAGCAGCGTTAAGCCACGACGCGTCCGGCCGATATGGCTGTTATCGCAATGTAAAGGCGACATAGACGTCATCTCCCCTTTTTGCTTTAGCTTCATCATCATCGCCTACCAGATCAGCGGTCGGAGTTGATTCATCTATACGCACCTCACCGTCAGGACCAACGGATATTAACCGTAGTTCGTAAGCTGGTGAGTTTTCCACGATCTGCCAAACAATAGGTAAGCCGTCCGGGTTACCGTTGCGAACAAAACTGTCCAGAATCTCCGGCGAGTCGTCGTCTTCTTTGGGAAGGGTTCCCTTTACACTCGACAGGTAAGGGCCGTTCCAACCAACCGCGGTATCGGGGTTAAAGGTCCTGGTAGTGTCATTCGTCTCAGGATTTACGAACAGCCAACGAAGCCTGAATCGGTCCTCTTCTTTCGCGTCGTCATCAAGGAGCGATTCATCGACATATTTCGTATCCTGCCAATACTGAATCATCGCGTCGCGGACCGCCACTAGAGTCGCTTTGGTGGTCTGCTCGGCGGCATAATCCTGCGTGCTGACCAGCATGGGCACCACGATGGCTGCGAGTGCGACTAGGATGAAGAGCACGACGACTAGCTCGATTAGCGTCAGCGCGCGGCGGGCGGGGCGTTGCCGTCGCGGTTCTCTAGGAGTTAACAGATTCTGGTCCATGAGCCCTTTTTCCGGGTGGGATGTGACCCTGGGAAGGGGTTGATTTGGGAAGTGGAAAACGCGGGGCATGTCCGCGGCCGCCCGCCTTAAATGGTAAGACGGAGTGAATCCCGTGTGTGCATTTTAGCTGCAAACGCACATCTTTTGCAATCATCTCGATTGTGATCGCTGCCGGATTTTTCAATCGTCTGGGACGGACTAGCCGTAAAATCCGCACGCAATTGCGTTGTACTGGCTTGCGAAGAAATTCGCACGGTCGGCAATCACCCAATTTAACTCGCAAACTTCGTAGCGAGGCCAGAAATCTGGTTTAATACGGCGCAATTCCAATTAACATGTACTTGCATAAGACAGGTACCAGTTACGCCCTTTTCTTGAAGTCAGCAGCATCCATTATGCGTGGAATTTCATTTTCTTTATTGCTCGTGGCCAGTTTGATGACAGTCTTCTGCGGCCACGCCATGTCGCAGGATACCGCTCCAGCCGGCCCCACTGACATCCGCGAAGAGGTGTCTCCGCCAGAGCCACCAGAGCTAGACCTTCCGGCGCCCGCCCCAGGAGACCCCACGGTTCCCAGCGAGGCAATTCTGCGACGGATACCTCGCAGTACAAGCCCCACTGCCCAGGACCTCCTCGAATCCGCTAAGCGGCTGCACGATGCCGGGCTGATCCTCAAGGCCCGCGAGCGAATGGACCAGTTACAGGAACTTGAAAACGCACCCCTGGACATTCAGGACGAGGCCGCGGCTTGGTGGGCGTCGGTTGCGCCGGAAGAGGCAAATGTCGAAGAAACCCCAGAGTCAATTCAGATGAAAAAAGCGCGGGATGTCCTCGATTCCGCTAAGCGGCTACAAGAAGCAGGTCTGACACTTCAGGCGCGAGCGCGATTGGATGAATTGCAGGAACTTGATAACGCGCCCCTGGACATTCAAGACGAGGCCGCCGTCTGGTGGGCGTCGGTCGCTCCGGAAACGCCTGTCGTTACGGCGCCGGCCGGTCCCACCCGTTCTGGCCAGCCGCAAGTCGCAGTTGCACTGGCGAAGCTACCGGCCATCATCCTCAAAGGCGTGGTGCTAAGCTCGCCCGAGAGTGGAACTGCAATGCTGGAGATCGACAACCGCCAGATTTCGATTCCGCTGAAGCCTCGCGAACAGCAGAAACGAGTGCCCGTGCCCGCCAGCCAGTTCGCCAGCGTGCAAGCAACCTTAGCGCAAAGGACGCGGCTTGCTGACGGTTCACCAGGCAAAGCAGACGGCTATGAAATGTGCCTGCAGTGCAGTTTCGTACACAACAGCATCATCTTTAATCTTGAAGCGTTCGATAGCGAAACGCTGCTTCTCCAAGCCTTGCCACACAACCAGTTCATCATCGTCCGCGCAGGCCCTACGCCTTAAGCCACTCTGTTTCTCAACGATCGACCGCCATAGGTGTTGCGAATTCAACTCGCCAATTATCGAATCGCTTGCTGCTGCCAGTGGACTGGATGCCGGAGTGTTCAAGGGGAACCTTGCTGACCAACGCTCTATCGCTGTCTTCTTCCGCCTCTGCATCCGTTGAATTCGAGTGAGCGGAACCGTCATTTTTGCTCTGCGTTGCGGGCCTGCCGGCAGCGGTGCGAACAGTATTTCACCTGTTCCCAGCACTTCGCCCATTTCTTCCGCCAGGTGAACGGGCGCTGACACGTAGCGCAGATTTTCTGGGGCAGATTCTTCTTGTTCACGGGTTATCCCATCCCACGGAACTCGCTGGCGCCGGGTGCTGTTAACTGCTTGCCATTATCGGATGGACCGAGGTTCAGCAGGAAGGGGGCAGCTGACTCCGCCCATTCACCGGGCGACGGGTACTGCGAAGCGCTGGCGCCGAATGTTTCTTCCAGCATCTTTGTATGTACGATGCCCGGATGCAACGAAACCGCCGCAATCTTGGGTGGCAGCTCTTTGGCAAGCACCTGGGTGAGTCCTTCAACACCCCACTTCGATGCGCAATACGCACTTACCTTCTCCGCAGAGTCGCGGCCCCAGCCAGAACTGAAGTTAACGATCACCGCTTGATCAAGCCGCAGCATCGGCGGCACGAAGTGGCGGATGACGTTGGCCACCCCAAGCACGTTAACCCGCAGCACGTCTTCAAACTCTGCGGCCGTCAGCCGCCACATCTGGGCGGAGCGGCCGGGCGTTCCAGCATTGTTGAGCAGTAGCTGCGGAACCAGACCCGCCGCCGACAGCCGTTTGCTCCACTCGCGGACCGCGTCGTCATCGGTCACATCCACACACTGGAAGTTATGGGACGGCCCGAATTCTGCTGACAGCTGGCGGACCGTTTCTTCGCGACGAGCGCACCCGATAATCGTGTGCCCCAGCGAAGCTAGTTTCTTCGCAATGGCGTAGCCCATGCCGCGGCTGGCGCCGGTCACCATCACCTTGCGGGGCGTATAATCCGTTTGGTGCGTGGCTGTCGTAGCCGCGGCTGCTTGCTCTTGCGGGGTGTCAAATTCCTTCACACCGGCGGCTTCAATCCGCTCCATAATGGCCTGCCCCAACGCGTTTTCCTTGGTGAAAAGGGCGCGGCCGACCGAGGTAGCGCCGCCGTCGATTACCAGGTTCTCACCCGTCATCATGCGGGCGTCTTCGCTAACCAGAAAGGCAATGACGGAAGCAATGTGATGGGCCAGCGCCGGTTCGGGCCAGGGCTGGGTTGCGACGGCGGCGTCGAACATCGGCTGCAAGTCGCCGCCTCTGGCAAGCAGTGGCGTAATGACGTTCCCCGGCGATACCGCATTGCAACGGATTCGGCTGCTGGCAAGCTGCGCGGCCGCGCACCGCGTGAGGTTTATCACGCCTGCCTTGGCAGCCGAGTAAGCCGCGCCGCCCGCGTCGCCGCTGATCCCGGCAATCGACGCGACGTTCACGATGGCGCCGCCATCGGCCTGCCGCATCATCTGTTTGGCCGCATGTTTGGTGCAGAGGAACAGGCTGCGCAGAATCAGCTCCTGCGTTTTATCCCAGTTCTCAACCGTCGTATCCACCAGCTGGCTGATGGCGCCGCCCGTCCCCGCACAACCCACCATGCAATCCAGCTGGCCGAACGTATCGACGGTGAAGCGGACAAGCTGGCGGATATCGTGTTCAGATCGTACGTCGCAGAATTGAAAGGCTGCCTGTCCGCCGTAGCCCTTCGCGTTAAGTTCTTCAACCGTTTGATGCCCTGCGTTGCGATTGATATCGGCGATGACGACACGGGCGCCTTCTTCCAGTAGTCGCTGCACGGTTGCCCGGCCGATGCCAACAATCTCTCCCGCCGGGCTGGCTCCGCCGGTGACGATAGCTACTTTGTTCTGGAGTCGTTGAACAACCATTTCGTTTGTCGAACCTACTTTCGGCGCCGTTGCGACCATCTATCGAATAAACTGCGTTTCTATACTAATTGCCAGCCGCCAGCAGGTAAGCGGTCCGCCCGTTAAATGAGGTTTCTCCCGCACTGATTTGTGCTGGTTCAGCTGTTAGCCGCCTTCCGCTCTGACGGGTTTAGCGGCACAATACGAGGTATGGAAAAAGAAGACTTTGATATCGATAGCCTAGCTGCTTTCCTGCATCTTATGCCGCCCCAGGTGTTGCGGATGGCGGAACGTGGCAGACTGCCGGGCCGGAAGGTGGCCGGAGCGTGGCGTTTTTCGCGGCCGGAGATTCATCACTGGCTGGAAGACCGCATTGGCGTCTCGGACGAGGAAGAACTGATCGAAGTGGAAGATGTTCTCGACCGCGACGATCCCGCCCAGGAACAGCCACCCAGTATTGCGAAGCTGATCCCCGAAGGCGGCATGGCCGTTCCGCTAAAGGCCCGCACTCAGCCGAAGGTCATCACGGCGATGACCAACCTGGCGATGGAAACGGGCATGTTGTGGGACCCGGCGAAGATGGCGGAAGCTGTCCGCGCCCGTGAAAATCTGCATCCTACGGCGCTCGACAACGGCGTGGCAATGTTGCACCCCCGTCGCCCGCTGCCGGGTATTCTGGCCGAAGCGGTGATCGCTCTGGGGCGGACGCATCAGGGCATACCGTTCGGCGGCGGTTGCCTGAGTGATATCTTCTTCCTGATCTGTTCAACCAACGACCGCGAGCATCTGCGTATTCTTGCCAGACTCAGCCGTCTGGTGGGCGATGCAGAATTCATCTCGGCACTGCGCGATTCGGAAGACGTCCGCGACATGCGAGCGGCCATCGTGCAGTTTGAATCTGAGTTATAACGATGTCGCAGTCCGCACTTCTGGTCGGTGACGTTCACCACGGCGAATTCCAGCAGGCACGTCGCTGGCTCGACGATCATACGCAACTAACCGTGGCGGAAGACATTGGCGCCGCGTTAAGCGAGCTGCAAAACGCGGCGCCTACGTTGATCGTTATCGCGCAGTCGCGTCCCGGGCTGTTGCCGGGCGAAGATCTGGAGCGGCTGCATCAGGCGGCGCCTCTGGCCCGCCTTGCCGTTTTGCTGGGCAGCTGGTGCGAAGGAGAAACCCGCACCGGTCAGCCGCTGCCGGGCGTTATCCGCGTGTACTGGCATCAATGGAATCACCGGGCGCCGGTTGAACTTGCGCGGCTGCTTGAATCCGGCCTGAGCAGCTGGAAGCTGCCTCGCACCGCGACCGCAACCGAGCGCGTCTTGGCAACACCGGTTCAGCCGCCTGCTTTAAATCTGCGGGTCGCGATCTGGGCCAGCGATCATGCCGCTTTTGATTCGTTGGCACAAGCAACGGCGGCAACGGGAAGTGAGGCAGTGAGAATCACCGGCGAAGCGTCAGCAGCGGATTGTGATCTGCTGCTATTCGATATGCCAGATTTCCGTCCACGCTCTGTGGAAAAGCTGAAACAGCATGCTGCGGAGGCGCCTTGCTGCGTGGCGGTCTTGGGCTTTCCCCGGCAGCACGAAGTGAATGCGGCTTTAGAAGCCGGGGCGACTTGCGTGGTCTCGAAGCCGCATATGCTGGGCGACCTATGGCAAGCGATGCAGTCGGCGCGGGCCGCTATTTCTTCTTCGACTTCGAGAACATGCTGAGCCAGCCAGACGACTTCGCAGCGGCTGCCTGCTCACCATCGGCTGCCTCTGCTTTATTGTCGCCGCACAGCGTATCGGCCAGCGTGGTGACAGACTGCGTAATGGCGGCGCGTGGCGCCTGTTCGATCAGCGGGACGCCGTTGTTGCGTACTTCAACCATCACGCGGTAATCGTTGGGCAGTTGCCAGTAGATTTCACCGCCAATGGTTTCCTGCGCCTTCTTCAGGCTGATCTGCCCGTTGCCCAGACCGACGCGGTTGACGACGATCTTCACCTTCTCTTTCAGACCGGGCACCTCGTCGAACGACATCATCAGCCGCACCACGTTCCGCAGACACGGCAGATCAAGTTGCGTGACCAGCAGCACATGCGTGGCAACTTCAAGCGCTACCATATCCAGCGGCGTGTAGCCTTTGGAAAGGTCAATAATCAGATGCGAGAACGTTGCCTTCAGCAGACCAAACACGCGGTGCAAGTTATCGGGCGTCACCAGATCGGTATCCTGCAACTGCACCGGACGCGGCAGCAGGTACAGACCCGATGCGTGCTTCGTCAGCGAACGCTTGAGCAGCGTGAAGTCGAGCCGGGAGATGTTCTGCGCGACATCGACCAGCGTGTAATCGGGAATTGCATCCAGGAAAACATCTGCGTCGCCCAGCGACAAGTCCAGGTCCACCAGCGCTACACTGTTGTGTTCCTCCGCCGCCAGGCAGCAGCCAAGGTTCACGGCCAGGCTGGTCGAGCCTACGCCGCCCGTGGCGCCAGCGACGGCAATCATCGTGCAGCCGCGTGATTTTCCGCCGCGCTTAAATTTCTGGTTGCCAATGCGTTCCAGGGCGCCAACCAGGTCTTCGACGCGAAGCGGCTGCGTGAGGAATTCTTTGGCGCCGGCGCGCATGGCGCTGAGGATCAATTGTCCATCGCTAGAGCTGCTGACAACCAGAATGCTGCATTCGGGCGATTCTGTCCGCAGTTCTTCAATCAGGCTGAGTGCTTTTTCCGGATTGTTATCCACGCAGACGACGCCGATATCCGGATGCGTTTGCGCGACTACATCGGCGAAGAACTCGTACCGCGAACATTCTGCCTCAAGCCAGACCATGTCCATGCCAAGCAGCGTGCCTTTGAGGCTTTCGCGTGTGGCATCGTTTGGATCAACAATCGCCAGTCGTAATACGTTGCTCATAGTGGATCGTGCTCTGCAAAAATGAATTGCGTCAGCCGGTTACCTGCTGTCTGTGATTTGGAACCGGCTGAAATCTGGCCCGGTAACAGCGGCTACCGGGCCATTGGACGGCCAGATTTCAGGACCTGACTCGCCTTACTTAATAACGTCATAACCGATGGGGCCAATTAACTGCGGTTCTTCAAAATTGGCTTCGACAGTCTGCGACGGTTGTGCGGCCCCACCCTGATTAACGCTGACCTGTTGCCACTGCTGCCCCGCATTGCGGGCGGAACCCATTGGCAGGCCAGGTGCCGGTTCTTCCGCGGGCTGAATCATCGGGCCGTTGGCGGGTGTTGGGAGTTCACCGGCAGGCACGCCTTCGTAAATCTGCGGCTGCGTGGTGGACGGCGACACTTCAACGCCTGGTCCGGCCTGGATGACTTCGCCTTCAATCACTTCGCCAGCAGGCATTCCGCCTTGAACCATGCCGCCCTGCACCATGGCGCCGCCGGCTGGATCGCAGCCGCCTGGGCCGCACTTAGGCACTTCGCGGTAACGGCGCCAGTAGAATTCAACGTCGTTAGGAGAGCGTGTCAGCTGGCCAGGGCCGCAGGCAGGTGTTTCGTGTGCATCCATCGGCGCCACAAATTCGGGCGTGACCAGGATCAGCAGTTCGATTTCGTTGGTGCGTTGTTCCACGCGTCCAAAGGCCGAACCAACCCAAGGCAGTTCCGAGAGCCAAGGCAGACCGCGTTCGATGGACGAAGTACGGTTCTGAATCAGACCGGCCAGAGCCAGCGTCTGACCTGCTTCCAGCTCAACGCCGGTATCAACGCGGCGGCTACGGAAACCGGGCGAGCCTGTGACCTGATCCCGCAACGCGTCGTCTACCTCCGTAATCTGTGGTCGTACTTCCAGGCGGATCTTGCCGTTGCCCATCACGATTGGCACGAAGTCAATCTGCGTACCGAATTCACGGTATTCCACCGAGTTGGCGCCGAAGCCGCTGGCAACAGGCACGGGGACTTCACCGCCAGAGTTGAAGCTGGCAGGGCGGCCGCTGACCGTGATCAGCGTTGGTTCTGCAAGCAGCTTTGCGAGGTTGTGCTGGCGGAGGACATCGATGAAGAAACCGATGGAGTTCGTGCCGTCGAGAACACCCAGGTTCAACGATGCGGCGTTTGAAACTAGCGTTCCACCCTGTGTTGCGGCAGCCGTAATCAGTCCGGCAGCGGACGAGATGATGTAGTCGTTACCGGTCAACGCGGCCCAGTCGATACCAAACTGCTGAAGCTTGGTGCGGGAAACTTCAACCACTTTGCAGTGCAGGGCTACCTGCTGCATGCCGCCAACCTGAATATTAGGGATGACGTTAGGATAGAAGTCCTGGGCGATCGTGATGATGCGGGATACTTCTTCTGGCCTTGGCACATAACCAGAGATAATCACGCTGCTGCGCGATCCGCCATTGCTGGGGCGAACGCGAAGCGTTGAGTCGGGGAATTCCGTTTTCAGGATGTCTGTCAGTTCGCGGGCGTCGCCAAAGACAACCACGTCGATCGTGCGGACATTGCTGGAAGCGTCCCAGACATTCAGCTGCGTGACGCCAGGTTGCAGCGCAGAGACTTGAATCTGGTTCGGCGAGAGGGGCGTGGCTTTGACGATCTGCGTGTTATTCACAAGCAGCTTTGGCACGTCAAAGTCAAGCGTCAGAATGCGGCTGGAGTTGACAACCATTTCCAGCCGCTGCGGTCCCTTAGAGACCTGGAAATAAACAGACCCTTTGCCCGTCTGTGCCGAAACGACGCTGGCAGAGCAGAGCAGCGCGAGGGTGATAGCCGCCAGCGAGAGCCGGCCTGTGATCGTACTCAACATCCTTGTTCATCCTTGCGTTGCGTAGTGTGCTTGCAGTAACGCGTTGTAGGCAGTGAGCTCCGAGCAACACCACCGGTTAGTTGTTACCTGACCGGGCTTCCATCCTCCAGGATGTGCAGCCAGATCCATTCTTGCGGCATCGTGCCGTTTCCGCCGCGGGCGGCAACCTATCCGCTAAATCGGACGCAGTTGCCACCTTTGACGAACAATCTTCTAACTGGCGTCAGGCGCCGCAGGACCGACTCCTGCACCAGCACCGTCACCACCAAACTGATCCCTACCACCGGCGCCAGGGGCGCCAGGTAGCTGTGGTCCGCCGGGACCAAGGTTCAATCCTGGGATCGATGGCGGTGGGGTGAATGCATCGCTGCTTGGCGCCGGACCGTTCATTGGCACCTGCTGCGGCAGTTCGTTCACGTCGTTCCACTGATATTTCTGCGGACCTTCGGGAGTGAACACCACCATCGAATGTGTATTCTTTACAGGCGCCGGTTCGACGGTTTCCTGCACCTGGTTCACAAATTCAGTAAAGTTGTCATCGGGTTCTGGCTTCGGTGCTGGCTCTGGCTCGGGCGTGGCCGATTCTGGGCCGAACAGCAGTTCCCGCTGGCTGACGCCATCGTTGGCAACGGCCATTTCATCTGAGTGCGACCGCAACAGCATCCGCAGCTTGCCGATCTGTTCTGCGTAAGTCAGCTTGTTGGCCTGTCTTGGGGTCACCAGCACAGCGACGGATTTTGCCTGACCACCACCGCGTCCGTTGCTTTCGGTTGTACGTTCCACCTGGCTGTTAACAGCAAAGACGCGGACGCTGGTGAGGATCGTCTTGACGATTTCCTGTTCCTTCACGTAGAGGGAAATATCCACCACGTCACCTGGTTTAATGAACTTGGCGACGGTTTCGCCGGACACCTTAATCGGGTAGACGCGGAATCCGTCGGGGATCTTGATCGATTCGCCAAGTTCGCCGGTTAGGCGCGACTTGATGATCGGTTCGCCTTTGACGAACCGCGATCCGGCGAACGAACCATCCAGCTTGGTGATGTCCGTCAGATAGCCTTCAATGAGCCTATCTTCCGGCCATTCTTCCAGGCGGACGTTGGCGTCGGTCAGCTTGGCGCCGATATCGATGTTGTCTTTGGCGACGAGGATTTTCTTAGTCTTTATTTTCGGGGTAGCCGGGCCACTGGTCATGACCTGGCTTATTCCGACCGAGGCCACTAGTCCGCAGACTAGGGCAATCACGATCAGAATCATGGATTTGGCTTTCATTGGACGAATCTCGCTCAAGTCCGGTAAATGTTGATCCGCCAACCGTGGCCATTAAATTGATCCTGGACAACGGCGTCGCACACGCGACCCGTGTCGCGTGATTATTGAACGCTCTCGCGGCGCATCACAGTGCGCGCCTGCAAGTCTGTGTTCCCAAGAAACATTGGCGCTGGAAGCCAGCTCACATTAGTGAAAGGGACCGACACGGTAACACTCACCGGTTCGCCAGAACCCGCACTATCCGGCGGATCGGGAGAAACCGTAACCGTGGCGCCTTTCACACCCGAACTTGTCATGTAATCGTTAACCACCGTCTCGATTTCGCCTGTTGTGGCGCCGTCGAGCACCGCACGCCGTGCGCCTTCACGCGAAGCGTTGGTAATGACCTGTTGGACCATCACCATGCGGCCGTATTCGATAATGCCAAACAAAAGCATCACGAAGATCGGGGCAACGATTGCAAACTCCACAATCGTGGAGCCATGCCGTTGTGATCGGTATGATCGATACATCTTATCCAGTCCGCATCTCTTGGGCGGTAAAGGCGACCTGGACTGCCAGGTTCGCTTTAACTTTCTATTTTTACATGCAGCGTCTTGAGGCGTTGCAAGTCGTTTGAAATGAACGGGTTACCACTGCATTCGCCGCGTCCGTGACGACGCGGCGTGCAGCAGCAGTGCTTTAGTAGCTGACAAGCATGCCAGCAAAAGCGAAGTACATGATGGCGCCGATGCAGATCGGAATACCGTAAGGCAGCAGCATCATGCTTGGTTTGCGCTCAGCAGCAATTTCCGAGAGCGCTTCGGGGTTTTTGATGGTGATGATCTCGTTGAGGATGTGGAAGAACTGGTTCTTATGCTTCTTCCATTGCCCCTTCATCAGCACCATGACAACCGCCATGATGGCCCCGACAACGCAGGTGGCGCAGAAGGCGTAGAAGGTGGACTCAACAAATACCCAGGCGCCAACACCTGCCAGCAGCTTCACATCGCCGGCGCCCATGCCGCCGATAGCGTAGGCGGGCAGCAGCAGTGCAAGGCCGACAGCCGTTCCCACCAGGCTCCAACCGAGGCCGACATACCAGCCATCGCCGCTCATCTGATAGGCGACCATCGCATAGATCCAGCCGCTGATAATCATCGGGAAGGTCAACCAGTTGGGTACCTTCAGTTGGATACCGTCGATGACGGCGGCGACGATCAGCACGACGCTGACCAGCCACACCTGCCAGTTCTCGACAATTCCAGCTCCAAGGGCTTCAAGCATTTCCATGTCTATATCTCCAAAGATGCAGCTGCCGGAGCGCCGCTATAAAATTCTTAGGCGTTAGGCGCCTGAAATCTAAGCTTAGATTTTCAGCCCCTAGCGCAAGTTCTAAAACCGCATAGTGAAAAGGTAGCTCATAACTGCGGCGATGATGGTAAAAAGACAACACACCATTTCCAGGGCGTTGCCCATAGCATCGTGAGGAATCCAAGGCATCTGATTTCTCCAGACTAAAGAGTGAGGTCTCTACCGCTGCTTGCCGCCTTAATTGGCGTTGCACGGACACAAAGGTGTCAGTCGCAAGGATGTCAGCCGCAAGGCGTCAGGCAGCGAAAGAGATGAAGGCAAGAAAAATTCCCCCGGCATCTAAAGCGACACCGGGGGAACGCATATCGGACTACGCTGGTTTACGGCGTAAGCCTCAGAACAGACACGCCGTAACCGCAGCCTGCAAACGCCGGGCGTTTGCAGTCCACTAGTCACAGACTAGTTAGGCCCTGTCAGAAAACGCGGATTTGACAGGTTCTGTCTGATTCCTCAAGGTGGAGGGAGTTACACGCTCTCTTATGGAAGGAATCGCCATGGCGCGTCACCGGCTTACGGATGAAAAGTGGGATTTGATTGCGGACGTGTTTGACCCGCCTGCGGAAACGGGCCGGCCGCAGGTCTCGCGGCGGATGGTGGTCGACGGCATTCTGTGGATCCTCCGCACCGGCTCTCCGTGGCGCGATCTGCCCGGCGAGTTCGGAAAATGGGGCACGGTGTATGACCTCTTCACCACCTGGAACCGCGACGGAACGCTCGACGAAATCCTTCGCCGGTTGCAGGCGGCGCACGTCGATGTCGGCGAGATCGATGAGGAACTGTGGTGCGCCGACGGCACGGTCGTACGCGCGGCGCGATGCGCCGCGGGCGCTAAAAAAGGGGCCGGACCGGGAAGCTAGCAACGAGGCGTTGGGCCGCTCTCGCGGGGGTTTCAGCACGAAAATCCATCTCCTCTGCGACGCGCGCGGCAATCCGCTCTTCGCATGTCTTTCGCCAGGGCAGGACCACGAATCGCAGTACCTGACCGACCTGCTCGAAGGCTGCGACATCCGCGACGAGGAAGAAGAACGGATCGTGTGGCCCGTCACGCTCGCCGGCGACAAAGGATACCGGGCTGACTGGATCGACACATACCTGCTGGACAACGGCATCCGCCCTGTGATCCCCAGCAAAGCCAACGAAGACCGGGACGCCCGGCCGGTGGACTTCGACCGCGAGGCGTACTGTCGCCGGAATATCGTGGAGCGGCTGATCGGCTGGCTCAAAGAAAGCCGCCGCGTCCTAACCCGCTTCGAGAAACGAGCCGAGCACTTCCTAGGCATGATCAAATGGGCGTTCATCCTGCGATACCTGAGAACCATGTGCTAAGAGTTTTCTGACAGGGCCTAGCATTCGCGTTCGAGATCGCATTCGAGATGCTATTGAACGTGGTGTTGGCGTTTGTACCAATCGCCTGAATGGCGGCCAGACAAACAATCACGATCAGGGCCAGCATCACAGCGTATTCAACTGCGGTTGGACCATCTTCGGATGCGAGAAAACGAGTGACTTTCTGTGCGAAAAACTTCATAGCGTCCTCCGGAGGGTGCCTGGCGTGAACATCGTTCGAGACAAGATCAGCAACCAAGACCGGCTTGAACAAGGGAAACAAAAAAGGTGAAAATCCACACCACCCCTGCCGCCCGGAAGCAACAGGTCCGCCTGCAGATGGCAGCGTGTTTTTCCTACTGGTAGGAAATCGCCTCTTCCTCGTCACCGTAACGCTTTTCTGGTTGATACAAGCCGCAAGGCGGTTGTATCGCTCATTCGTTCGGCAGCTAGGCTACCAGATAAATCTGGCCCTCAGCTTTGCGTACCGGCCTTTCGACCAGCGTGCCTTTTTCGAGAATGTGAGGCTGCAGGCTTCGCACAGATGACCGGAGTCTTCTGCACGGCAGAAGGTTGCCCGAAGGCTTCCTGCTACAATTGAACCCTATGTCACGCGCCACCGAAGTCAAACAACAAGAGACAGAGAAAAAGGAGAAACTTTGCGAATTTTCCTCAAGTTCCACATGGTCCGCCTTTTCAAGAAGTCAAATATGAAAAGCGTTAAGAAGACGTTGCCTTTTTGCATCGTTCATCACGGCGGCAGAATGCGGCAAAGGTTTCGCCCGGTTGCCCGCGCATCACATATTGATGGATAACAGACCTTATGTAGTCAGGAATCTCAGCGGCTGTAAGATTCCTGGCGTAAGGCTCGCCCAGATGCTGAGCGTCGCCGCCTAGCAGCACGTCGTAACCCGCTTTGCTGCTGGCAATCAACCCGATGGACGAAGTCTGCGGATGCGAGCATGCATTGTGACAGCCAGCTATGCCGAACGTAATTTCCGCCGCCTGCTGCGGATTCAAGCCGGCGCCGGTAATCACCTGCTGTAACTCAGCAGCCAGACCTTGCGCGATACGTTCTGCTTCACCGGTGGCTAATTTACAGGTCGGCAGCGCGGGGCATGTCATGGTGCGGCTGGGCAGCAGTGGAAGATCGTCGAAGCAGAATTCGTTGCGGTGCTCTGCCGTCAGGTCGCCAATTATCATGTTTTGCGCCGGCGTCAGCCGGATGCGGCGCGACTTCTCTTGCAGCAGGTGGCGCAACCCCTCGAAGATCGTCGCGTTGATCCTTCCTGACGGAACCACGACACCCGCGTAACAGCCGTCTGCCGTTGCGTGCCAACCCAGATGCTGCGTTGCGGGTGGCAGGTCAAATTCGCGCGGTTGCAGAACCTTGTTACCCAGCGTCTCTTGCAGTGATCCTCGCAGGCGTTCGATCCCCCATTCCCTGACCAGGTATCGCAGCCGTCCAAAGTGATGTTTATCGCGGCGCCCATGGTCACGATGCCATTGCAGAATCGCTGTTGCGACGGCAGTCAGTTCACTGGCGGGCACATAGCCCAGCGGCTGTGCCAGCGCGGCGATTGAATCCGTATCACTTGGCCGTGTTGCCAGCCCTCCACCCACCACACAGTGAAATCCAGCAAGCCGCCCGTCTTCTTCATCCGCGACAAACCCGACATCGTGGGTAAGCAGATCAACACAGTTGTGGTCCGCTGCGCAGAACGCGAATTTCAGTTTGTGCGGCAAATAAGCCGCGCCGTAGAGCGGCTCCATCGTGGCGCCGTCGTGCGGATCGCCCAGCCAGATCTCGTGATATGCGGCGGGCGCGGGCAACAGCGACTTGGCGAGAGAATGCGCCGCCTGCTGCAACTTCCGCTGCATGGCGCTTCCAGGCGCCGGGCAACAGACGATGTTGCGAGTCACATCGCCACAGGCGCCAAACGTGTTGATCAGCCGGTCGTTCAACTGCTGGACCAGCGAGGTCACGTCACCACGCAGCACACCATGCAATTGAAGCCCTTGACGCGAGGTGATGCGCAGCGTGCCATCCCCGTACTTTCTGGCAAGGTCGAACGTCGCAAGTAGCTGCGTAGAGGAAAGCGCGCCGCCCGGCGGATTCACGCGCACCATCAACCGCCGCGGCGCCCGCTGAGGTTTGCTCCCGCCGGCAGACTTCACTGCGGCTTGTTGATAAACACCATGAAATTCAAGCAGACCCGCCGTTTCACGCGACAGGCGCCCCTCTGAGTTATCGTCTTTTAGTTCCGCGGCGATGTTTCCACGCAGTTGATTCGATTCGTGCTTCAGCCGTTCGCGCCAGGTTGTATCAGGTGGTAGCGTCGGTGGCTGATCGACAACGGGCGGTGCACTGTCGACGGCTGGCAGGCTTGCTCCCGTCGTGGCGAGTGGTGCGAACTGTACGCGAAGCGGTGGTTCTTGCCGGCTGAGGTCCATCGCCACTGGCCCCAGGCGGATGTCCGCTTCTCCCAAGTAATAGCAGATTGCCACATCGTGGCTGAGGAGCACTTCCGCTTCCACAACAACTTGTGGCAGCGTCTGCGTTTCAATCAGCTTCTGCGCTGCGGCGAGTATCTCTGCCGCCAACTGCCCGGCGGCAGCGTGCGCGGCGGTGTCTGCAGCGGTTGCTTTGCGAAGTAACTCGCCTGTCGGCGGCTGCGCGATATCGCCCGTTTGCAGCACCTTCGCCATTTCGACGCCGCGGCTGGTCTGCACCACAACCTGGTCGCCGCGCGCGCAGGCAATGCCATGCACAGAACCAAAGCAGGAGACCAGCCCCGCGGCGCCATGTTGCGCGAGGACGCGGATCATTCCGGGGCTTGTTGGCTGGAAATCCATCGGGGCGAAGTTGCTAAGCCTGTCAGTAAATCTTGTTGCACGTGTCTTCGAAGCGTCATCCTATTCCGCCGCATAGAAGCGACTGCCGCATTCCGGTACGATGCAGTCACGGTCTGGCCATGCCGTATGCAAGGCGAACCCGTCGAAGCGGCCATCTGTCTAAGTATGTGATCCCGCGGTCTATTCACCAACCACTGACAACCGACGGAAGAAATCGTATGAATCAACGCCCACCGGCCTCGATGACGCTTCTCACGGATCTGTATCAGTTGACCATGGCTTATGGCTATTGGAAAACGGGCATCGCTTCACGGGAGTCTGTGTTTCATCTCACGTACCGGCGGGCGCCATTCCAGGGAGAATTCGCAATCGCCTGCGGACTGGCCGCCGCGGTTGACTGGCTGCAAGACCTGCGTTTCACACAAAGTGACTGCGACTATCTCGCCACACTCTGTGGCGCCGACGGCAAGGCGTTGTTCCCGCGAGAGTTCCTTGAGTACTTACGGGCGATGGAATTCGCCTGCGATATCGACGCGATTCCCGAAGGCGTGCTGGTGTTCCCGCACGAACCGCTTCTGCGGGTGCAAGGGCCGATGTTGCAGTGTCAGATTATCGAAACAGCACTGCTGAACATGGTGAACTTTCAGACGCTGATCGCCACGAAAGCGGCCCGCGTTTGCAGCGAAGCCCAAGGTGACGCGGTGCTTGAATTCGGACTACGCCGGGCACAAGGTGTCGACGGCGCCTTGTCGGCCAGCCGCGCTGCTTATATCGGCGGCTGTGCGGCCACGTCGAACGTGCTTGCCGGCAAACTGTATGACATTCCGGTGAAGGGAACCCACGCACATAGTTGGGTGATGTCTTTCGACAAAGAGATCGACGCGTTCAAAGCCTACGCCGCGGCAATGCCCAACAACTGCGTGTTCCTGGTCGATACCTACGACACACTCGAAGGCGTGCGGAATGCGATTGAAGTCGGCCACGAACTAAGGCAGCAAGGCTACGAGATGATCGGTGTCCGGCTAGACTCCGGCGACCTGGCGACGCTGAGCATTGGCGCCCGGAAGCTACTTGATGAGGCAGGTTTCCCGGATGCTTCGATCGTCGCCAGCAACGACCTGGATGAAAATCTGGTGCGGGATCTGAAGCAACAGGGCGCAAGAATCAACGTGTGGGGGATCGGCACCAGACTGGCAACCGCGTTCGACCAGCCTGCATTGGGCGGTGTGTATAAACTGGCCGCTTCGCGCGATGCAGACGATCAACCGTGGCAGTACCGGATTAAACTTTCTGAGCAGAAAATCAAAATCTCGAATCCAGGCATCCAGCAGGTGCGTCGCTACAAGAAGGATGGCTACTTCACCACGGACGCGATCTACGATCTGCCGCACGGTATCGCGGACACGCCGACGCTGTTTCGCGAAGATGAGTCTTTTCAGCCGGAAACAAATGAGCATGAAGACCTGCTTCGGCCAGTGTTCCGCGGCGGCAAGCTTGTGTACGAAATTCCCCCAGCTAAGGAAGCAAGACAGACAGCCGCCCAGCAGCTTTCGCAATTAGATTCCACGTCGCGGCGCCTGCGAAATCCAACGCCGTACCGCGTGGGGCTGGAAAGCCAATTGCATGCAGTTAAAGAGGAGCTGATCGCTGCCGCCCGCCGCGATACTTGATTCTTTCTACCTGGTTACATGCCGTTGCAACCGGCGATGTTGGCTTGAGCTATATATTCGTTCAACTCAAAAGAAATTC
This sequence comes from Pirellulaceae bacterium, assembly GCA_965233625.1. Taxonomy (GTDB): domain Bacteria; phylum Planctomycetota; class Planctomycetia; order Pirellulales; family Pirellulaceae. Next base: position 1,441,031 of record OZ247499.1, on the reverse strand, counting down.
TTTTCTGCTTGCCAGCATTAGAGTTGCATCACAACTGGCAGGATTTCGTCTGGGAGAAATTCCAGGTGTAGCTACAATAGAGGTGTACGACATGAAAATCAGTCGACTCTAACAGAAGGAACCGCCGTGAACGCTTCAAGACGTGTACGCCGCCGGCAGTTGCTTCGCGAGGTTGAGGGATACCTGGACCTCATCATGCTGCCTTCGGCGGAACCCGCCGTATCCGATCTCAACGGCGGACAGAACGCCCGCAATCGCCTGGCGATGCGATCGCTGGAAATTCTGCGGGAGCTCGACCGCGAAGGTGGAACCTGGCGGCAGTCGCATCTGCTGTACCTGATGGGGCAGACCTACCGTGTAATGCACCGCTACGCGGAAGCCATCGGGCCGCTCGAAGAAGCAGCGCACATTGCACCATCAGACGCGCACATCCGCTTGGCGCTGGCGTGGTGTTACAAACGCGTGAAGCGTCTGGATCGCGCGATCGAAACGCTGGAGGCGGCGTTGCAGGTCGAACCAGACAGCGCCATCGTGCACTACAACCTGGCCTGCTACTGGAGCCTGGCGCGGAACACGCATCTAGCGACGCGTTACATCGCATCGGCGCTCGATCTCGACGGCAACTATCGCGACCTGATCGCGGACGAGCCAGACTTCGATCCTATCCGCAACGATCCAGACTTTCAGCAAGCCATCAGCATTGCGGTGTAACACTGCGTGCTGAGGCTATTGGTACGGGGTTAGTGCAACTCGACAATGTCTTTGTCCTGGATGACATAGTCGCCCTTCACCTGCGTGCCGTCGTGCACCGCGGTGCCCCAGACGCGGGCGTATTTCAGATTCGCTGCAATGTCGCGGTGCACCAGTTCGGCCAGATCAAGCACCGTGCCGCCCTGTGGCAACGTAAAGGGCTTGTCGAAATCGGCTTCTTTCTTCTGGGGCATCTTGGTGTAGATGCGGACGACATTCAGCGATTCAAAGATCGCGCGGCGTAATGTTTCGAGGCCGTCGCCTTGTTCGGCGGAGATGGGGAATTCAGGGAAGTCGATTTCGCAGAACTCTTTGAGCAATTCCAGCCGGTCCGCAGCTTCTGGCAGGTCAATCTTGTTGGGTGCAAAGAAGGTGCGGGTGTACGAAACGCCGACGTCTTCTTCATCCAGATACGATTCCTTGGCCAGTCGCGACTTCGTTCCACTGACTTTCTTCAGCAGATCCTGCAACTGCTCGATACCATCATCGTCCCCCAGATCCGCAAGCAGCACCGCCAGATCGGCGCCACGCAGAAGCGAGACGGTGGCAGCGTCGAATAGATCAGCCGTGATTGGTGGTGTGTCCACCAGCTGAACATAGACATCTTCCCACGGCATCATCGCCGGCGCCGGCTCGCGCGTCGTGAACGGGTACGGCGCCACTTCGGGCTGTGCTTTGGTGACGCTGGCAATGAACTGGCTCTTGCCTGCATTGGGTCCGCCGATGATTATCACACGACCGGCGCCCTGCCGCGGCAGCCTGAATCCGCGGCCTTTGCCGCCAGACTTCTGTTGAACGACCTCTTCTTTCGCGCGGCTGATCTTCGTTTTCAGATCGGCCTGCAGCTTGTCCGTGCCTTTGTGCTTAGGTAGCTCGCGCAGCATTTCTTCCAGACACCGGACTTCTTCTTCCGGCGTCGAAGCGGCGCGGTAAGCTTTCTCCGCTTTGTGATACTGCTGAGTCAGATTCGCAGGCATCGGCGTTGCTGCATTTTTAAGCTTTAGCCATCGCCCGTTGCACGGCCTGTCCCATGTCGGCAGGGGACTGGGCGACTTCGATGCCGGCGTCTTCCAACGCGGCTACTTTTTCGCCTGCTGTGCCTTTGCCGCCAGAGATAATGGCGCCGGCATGGCCCATGCGTTTGCCGGGAGGGGCTGTGGCGCCGGCGATGAAGGCGGCGACGGGTTTGGAGATGTTCTCTTTGACGAAGGCGGCAGCTTCTTCTTCGGCCGAACCACCAATTTCGCCGATCATCAGGACGGCTTCGGTTTCGTCATCCTGTTCGTAGAGTTTCAGCAGATCAATGAACGAGGTGCCAACAATCGGATCGCCGCCCAGGCCGACGCAAGTGGTCTGTCCGAGTTTCAGATTACTGGTCTGCCAGACCGCTTCGTAAGTGAGCGTACCACTGCGGCTGATAACGCCCACTTTACCGCGCTGGTGAATGTACCCGGGCATGATGCCGATTTTGCATTCTTCCGCCGTAATGAGACCGGGGCAGTTGGGGCCAATCAGCGTGACGCCTTTGGCGCGGACCGTTTCGTAGACATTGACCATGTCTAGAACGGGCACACCTTCGGTAATGGCGACAATGACTTCGATGCCCGCATCGACGGCTTCGAGAATGGCGTCTGCGGTGAACGGCGCCGGCACGAAGATCATGGTGGCGTTGGCGCCGGTTTTCTCGACGGCTTCTGAGACCGTGTCGAAGACGGGCAGCCCTTCTGCTGTTTCGCCGCCCTTGCCGGGTGTAACGCCACCGACCATTTTGGTGCCGTACTCCAGGCACCCACGTGTGTGAAACGCACCTGAGCGGCCGGTGATGCCCTGACAGATTACGCGTGTGTCTTTGTTGACAAGTATGCTCATGATTATGTTTTCAGATAGTTGGCGGCCTGAGCCGTTGTGATGTGCTTGGATGCCGGTTGTTTGGATACCGTTTGCAGGGTGAAGTTCAGCAGCTTACTTGGTCGCGGCTGCAACCACTTTTTCCGCTGCGTCGGTCAGATCAGACGCGTTGATAATATCCACGCCGCTATCGGCCAGAATCTTCCGCCCTTCTTCCACCTCGGTGCCTTCCAGGCGGACAACCAGCGGCACGCTGAAGCCGACTTTTTCGTAAGCTTCCAGCAACGCTTTGGCGATAGTGGTGCACTGCATAATGCCGCCGAAGATGTTGACCAGAACGGCCTTCACATTGTCATCGCCCAGGATGATGCGGAACGCTTCGGTCACCTGTTCGGTCTGCGCGCCGCCGCCAACATCAAGGAAGTTAGCGGGTTCACCGCCGTGATACTTGATGATGTCCATCGTGCTCATCGCCAGACCGGCGCCGTTGACCAGGCATCCGATATTGCCGTCGAGGTTCACATAGCTAAGGCCGAATTCAGCGGCCCGGACTTCGTCTGCGTCTTCTTCCGCCAGGTCACGCAGTTCAAGCAGATCTTTGTGGCGGAACATCGCGTTATCATCGAACGTGATCTTCGCGTCCAGTGCGACCATATCGCCCGCCTTGGTGATGACCAGGGGGTTGATCTCGGCGAGGCTGCAATCCAGATCTACGTACGTCTTGCACAGCGTCTTCATGAACTTTTCGGCGCTGCGGACGGCTTTGCCTTCGATGCCTACTTTCTGGCAAAGTTTGCGGACCTGATACCCTTGCAGGCCAACGTGCGGATCGAAGTGTTCTTTGTGGATCAGTTCAGGCGTTTCAGCCGCAACCTTTTCGATCTCGACGCCGCCTTCGCTTGAGACCATGACCACGGGCATCGAAGCGGCGCGGTCGAGAACGATGCCGAGATAAAGTTCGCGATCGATGTCGCAACCGGCTTCGACAAAGACTTTGCTGACTTTCTGGCCAGCATCGCCGGTCTGGATGGTCACCAGGGTGTTGCCCAGTAGATTCGCGGCGACTTGCTTGGCTTCTTCGGCGGAACGCACCAGTTGCACACCGTGCTGCTCTGGCTTCTCTTTAATAGTGCCTTTGCCACGGCCGCCCGCGTGAATCTGAGCTTTGACAACGGCAAGCGGACCACCTAGCGTCTCGAACGCCTGGGCTGCTTCTTCCGGCGTGGTTGCCATGTGCCCTTCCAGCACCGCGACGTTCGCCTTGCGGAATAGTTCTTTGGCCTGGTACTCATGTATCTTCATATCAACGAACCTATATAAGTGGTCTCTGCCGCTCCGGCGGTGGGGCGACGCAAGCGGTTGCGAAGCAGTTTGTGCGGGATTATAGAACCCCGCGCCACCACCAGCAACCAGACGGAAGAAGCCTGCGCGCAACACGATCTGCTCATCGTTTTGGCGAGTGTAAACAGCGCGGCAAACATCGGCGGTTTGCCGCACGATTCGACGCTATCGTAGCGTTCCGGATTCAGTTTGTGGGGCGAAGTGGGGAAGTGCCAGATTCCTCGCCGTTGGCGATCTATTGCTGCTTCGGTCATGCTAGGAGGGGATGCCTAACGTGGTGATACACGCAATGGTGGCAGCTATCCCGGTGGTGGCAGCAGATACGCCTTGCTTGAGCGAGCTGCTTGGCCCGCTAGCAACAGCGCAAGTTGTTTATAGGTTTGATGATACAGCGTCAACGCTGCCACGAAAACGCTTCTAATACCGCCCCAGAATAAGGCGGTGGTCAGCGCAAATTAACGGCAGATTGGCAACGCATTTTCGCTGCCTCACGCAGTCTCACAGCATCGGCGGATGCGGTTGCAGATTGCGTGCCGCAACCGTGCGAAAAAATAATTTTCGCGCTTTCTGACAGGCCTGTTTTGCTGGAAGTTGCGTCCGCGTAGGCATCTACAGCATCGGCATCAATTACAGATGTTCGGGGGTGGGGATAATCGAGTTGACGTTGGAGGCGATGTGGGTATGCTTGGGCGGAAGTGGGAGGAAATGGGGATCAGTGGTGCGACATGCTGCTAACGGGGAAATACCTGCGATCGCTGGACGATAAACAGCGTTTCGCCATCCCGAAGCCGCTTCGCGACGAACTTGGCCACCCGGAAGTCACCGTGATGTACGTGGCGCCAGGCACTGATGGCTCATTGGCTCTCTACACGCAGGAATCGTTCGCACAGATGGGGGATCAGCTCGCCAGTACTTCGCCAACGCAGCAGGATGTCCGCGATTTCAGCCGTATGTTCTACGCTCAAGCTCAACGCGTTGAGATGGACAAACAGGGCCGCGTGCGGATTCCCGCAGATCTGGCTGGTTTTGCTAACCTGCAGAAAGAGATTGTTCTGCTGGGGGTCCGCGATCATCTTGAGATCTGGGACAGCATGCATTGGGAAGGTTATCTGCGAGAGAAACAGCGTCGTTACGATCAGATTGCCGAAAACGCCTTTGGAAAGTTGCAACCCGCACCGGCGCCGCCGGAATCACTTTCTGAGAACCCGTCCGTTCGTCCCAAGTAGAATGAAACATTGACGAGACTACGCTTACGGATGGACTCGTTTCGCATTGAGGGGAACCTACCAGCTATCGCACCGTACATCTTGTTGGCAGCGGATTTTCCGCGTCGCCGTTTGCAGAGCGGATATGGCCTGAACAGTTAACGGCCACCAACTGTTCAATCAGCCGTGTCCGCAGGAGAAAGGCAATGGATGTCTCTCCTGCGAACCTTGGGTAACTTGCCTTGGCAGGTTACCGGCGGCAACGGCCCGCCTCGGGGCACATGGATGTCGCCCCGGGTCGTTTGCTTTATCGGATGCCTGCATTAACAGGCATCTTCACAACCGGGCGCCTAAGGTAATAGGCCGCGTTGCAGTACAATCAGCTTTTCCGTTCAGCCCTTTGAACCACAGAAGCAGTGTACGATGCACGCGCCGCAGCATATTGCCGTCTTGCCCCGCGAAGTTCTGGAACATCTACAGCCTGCAACAGGCGGTGTTTTTGTGGATGGCACGCTTGGCGCCGGTGGGCACACGCGGTTACTTGCCGAAGCCGTGGGCGACGCAGGGGATGTGATTTCTGTTGACCGCGACCCGCAAGCGGTTGAGGCAGCTGCGGAGAACCTTAAGGGGCTGCCGGTCAAAATCGCTCAGGCCAGCTACACCGAGATTCCGCAGATTCTGCAAGAGCTGGAAATCGATGCTGTCGACGGCATTCTGCTGGACGTGGGTCTATCCAGCGATCAACTTGCGGATCCAACGCGCGGCTTCAGCTTTGAGGCGGAAGGCGATCTTGATATGCGCTTTGACCCGGACAGCGGTGAACCTGCCTGGCGGTTGCTAGAGAGGTTGCGGGAACAGGATATCGCCGACCTGATCTATAATTACGGCGAAGAACGCGCAAGCCGGCGGATTGCCCGTAAGATTGTCGAGGCCCGTAAGACGGCGCCGGTTCGCACAGCTCCGCAGCTTGCCCAGCTTGTCCGCCGTTGTGTGCGGAAAACGCCCGGTCAGAAGATCGATCCGGCAACCCGGACTTTTCAGGCTTTGCGAATTGCAGTAAACGGTGAATTACAGGCGCTGGAGCGCGCGCTGCAATCGTTGCCAGATTTGCTGCGTGTGGGCGGCCGGATGGCGGTGATTAGTTTTCATTCGCTGGAAGACCGGCTGGTGAAGAACGCATTTCGCGATCATCCGCTGCTAGAACCGGTCACGCGGAAGCCCGTGCTTGCATCCGCCGACGAACTGGAAGCGAATCCACGCAGCCGCAGTGCGAAATTGCGTGTCGCCGCCCGGACGGCGAATTGACAATAAGACCAAGACGATGGAGCGTCTGACAATGGCCTATTCACCTTCCCAACAGTCAAGCCGCGAAACCAGGACCGGCGTGCTGGTGCTCGGAATTCTGGCCACGTTGTTCGTCGCTGTGGCGACCTATCGTTACTTTCAGGCGACACGCACTCAAGAGAATGCAACTGCCGCTGCCCCAGCGCAGACGCAGTCCGGATCGCCGGTAGCTACCGCCAGCAAGCAACGGGAAGTGACGCCGCGACCGATGCAGGTGGAGCCAGAACAGCCACGGCGTCTGCCGCCGATGGAAGATCACGCGGGTCAGATGCCAGCCTACATAGAACCGCAAGCGGCGACGGATGTATCGCCAGCCGGATCGCGGAAACCGGCAGTGCAACGAACATCGCATACGCAGCCATTGCATTCCTACCCGCCCGCAGCAGACTTGCCCACGGAAAAGCTGCAACCGGCACCACAACCTGTAACGCAGCGGATTGTCGCCGGGCAGGACGATAGCTTCTGGACCATCGCCGCGCGGGTCTATGGCGCCGGTTCGTACTACAAGGCGTTGTACGCTTACAATCGCAGTCAATTTCCGCAGCCTGACCGTTTGCAGGCGGGCGCGGTCATCATTGCGCCGCCCAAAGAAACACTGTATGAACTGTTTCCTGCTGACTGCCCTTCAGCGGGTAAGCTCAAGCCGGCATCAGAACCAGCGCCGGCGCTCGCCAATGTGCAGCGCGTTTCGCATGAAGAGACCACCATCCAGCGGTTGTACACCGTGCAGCCGGGTGAAGACCTGTTCGGCATTGCCACCCGCGAATTGGGCGCCGGTTACCGCTGGACAGAGATCTACCGCCTGAACGCCGATATTCTTCACGGCGCCATCGAACGCGTGCCAGCAGGGCTGCGGCTGAGAATGCCGCCACGCTAAGTTTGCGAGTTGCATGTTGCAACGCTACGCTAAACCCTTGCGGCAATACCTGCGTGCTAGAAGATCGTCCGCGTGAATGCGTTTGCGCGGACATGCTGACTTCGGCGTTGGGTTGCTCTGCCCGTATTCACGCATCCGCTGCCAAGGTGATGTTCGATGTTGCGATTAGATCTTCCCGGCTTTCTGTCGGCGCTCTTTCTCTTTCTCTTCGCATCACACGCCCTGGCGGAGACGGTGCATGTGCCGCAGGACCACAAGACGATTCAAGCAGGCATTGATGCTGCAAAACCTGGCGATGTTGTCCTGGTGCAGGTGGGCGTTTATCAGGAGCGGATACAACTCAAGCCGGGCGTACGTGTTAGGAGTGCGGGCGACGATGCGAAGGGCAAGACCGGGCTGAAGCGTGCCGGAGATACGATAATTGATGGAGGCGGAAAGAACTCCGCGAAGCCCGGCGTTGTGATGGCGGAGGGAAGCACGCTTGATGGTTTTACGATCACCAGGGTGGGCGTCTTCGATGAAGTGACGTGGAAGAAACACTACGACACAAATGGCGAGAACCTTGACGATGAACGGGGCGCCGCTCAGTCGGCTGGTAGCATTCCCGCCGTCAGCGCCGAGGCTGTGAACTGTACGATCATCAACAACATGGTGCATCACAACGGCGACATCGGCATCGTGATTTCGGGCGACAAAAGTCAGCGTTTCACGGCGCTAGTCGCCGGTAACTTTTCCTATCGCAACATGGGCGGTGGCATTGGCGTTACTGAGATGGCGGAGCCAATCGTCCGTGGCAACACTTGCAGTGAGAACTTGCGGGCGGGCATCGGCTGCCGGAATTCAAGCCCGTTCGTTCACGGCAACACCTGCTTTATGAATGTCCGCGCGGGGATCGGCTGCCGGGACGGCGCCAGACCGTTGATCCGCGGCAACCACTGTTATCAAAACCGCCGCGCGGGGATCGGAATCCGTATGAAGGGAACGGCTCCGGTGGTTGAGAACAATCAGTGCTACGAAAACGAAATGGCCGGCATCGGCAATCGCGACGGCGCCGAGCCACTCATCCGAGGAAACAAGTGCTTCAAGAATAAGATGGCCGGTATCGGGTGCGATGGTTCAAAACCGATGATCGTGGGCAACGAATGTCGCGAAAACTTATCGGCCGGTATCGGGATACGCGGTCAGGCCAGTGCGATGGTTCTGAACAATAAGTGCATTGAAAACAAACTCGTCGCCATCGGCGTGATCGCAGGCTCAACAGCGACCATCTCGAACAATGAAATGATCCGCAGCGGAGGGATGCCGCCAGTCATCGCCATCAAAGACAGTTCGACCGCGTCGCTTCACAACAACACAATCAAAGGCGGCGGTGTGGCCGCAGTGCTTGTGCAAGGAACGGCTGATATTAGCGGGAACAAGTTCACCGCAGTCAGTGAAAAACAAGGCAACGCGATCTGGGTCTGGAAAGGTTCAGCAGCGACCATTCGTGGCAACACGTTCACCGGCTATCGCTCGGCCGTCAACGCATCGGAGTCTGTGATGACGGTGACCGGCAACACCATTCGCCAGTTCCGCACAACGGCCATCGTCCTCGAAGATGGTTCGCAGCCAGCGCATGCAACCGGCAACGTCGCGATCTCAAAAGATGCGAAGGCAAAAGTTGTCACCGTTCAAGGCCCGGCAGGCGTGGTTGCGGATAACAAACTGAAGTCAGCAGAGTCGCCAGCAGCGGACGAGTAAAATCAGACGTTGCCTGGGCGGATCGCCGTCTCTCCTCTCTAATGAGGGTGAGCAGAGATTAGTGACTTTGTAGATCCACCCATGCAACACCCAAGACAACGGGCAACCGGCAGAGGCGCGGCGCTTCATCCCGCCAACCGCTTTGAGCAGATCCACCTCGAAGACGACTTTGAACAGTTGGAAGACGCGGATGTGCTGGCGGGTGAAGAGCAGAAGATTGCCACGCAATACTTCGTAGATGACTCGCAATCCATCGTCTCTCAGAACAGCAGCCCGGATATCGGCTTCAACTTCTCCATCAATCCGTATCGCGGCTGCGTTCACGGTTGCTCTTACTGTTACGCGCGGAACACGCATGAATATCTGGGGCTGAATGCGGGTCTGGACTTTGAGACCAAGGTGATGGTTAAGCCGCGTGCGGCGGAGTTGTTTAAGGCGTTTCTGCGCAAGAAGTCGTGGCGGCCGCAGGTGATTGCGTTTTCGGGCGTGACCGATTGCTACCAGCCGGCGGAGCGGAAATTCGAACTCACACGGCAGTGCCTGCAAGTCGCGATGGATTGCCGGCAGCCGGTGACCATTGTGACAAAGAACGCGCTGGTGGTCCGCGATTTAGATCTGCTGGCGTCGATGGCGGGGCGGAACCTGGTGCATGTGCATCTTTCGATCAATTCGCTGGATCAGCAACTCACTCGAAAGATGGAGCCACGCACCAGCGTTCCCGCCGCGCGGCTGCGTGCCGTAGAGCAACTGGCTGCCGCCGGTGTTCCAGTCGGCGTCGTGGTTGCCCCCGTGATTGCTGGGCTGAATGATTCTGAGATTCCTGCCATCCTTGAGCAAGCTGCTGCCGTTGGCGCCGGGGCGGCCAACTACATTCTGTTGCGGCTGCCATTGACCGTAGAGCCCGTGTTCCGCGAATGGTTGCAGCGGACGCATCCTGAAAAGCGAGAGATGATCGAAGGACGCATCAGGGAAACCCGTAGTGGTGAACTGAGCAGCGGCGAATTCGGAAAGCGTATGCGGGGCGATGGCGAAATCGCCAGGCAGATTGGCGCCCTCTTCAAAGTCTTCGCCCAGAAGCATCGTTTGCCACGCAAGCTGCCGCAGCTAGACTTCTCGCAGTTTCAGCCACCTGAGGAAAACAACGGTCAGATGCAACTCTTCTAAGGTATTCCGCGGCGTTGCTATAAATTGTGGTTGTTTTCTTGAGGCTTTCCGCAACTATGCTCTGGAGGTGTGGTTACATGAAATGGAAAGGGAACGACAACCAACCCGCTGCTGCAATCAGGGTTTATCCTTAACCACCTGCCGATTGCACCCTCTCCGTAACTCACCAATCTGTGTTGAAGTGTGCGCTTAGAGGGAGTGAAAGCCCGATGCAACGTCTGTCTTACAAGCTGCTGCCTGTGCTCCTTATTGCCTGCCTTGCCTGGGGGTTGCACGCAACAGGCTATGCATCGGCGATAATCAAATCGGTTACTGGCCATCTCGATCAGTTGGCGGGTCAAACTTCGTATGGATCCCAACTTATCTCCCCGCCGCTCAGTTCCGTGGAACGCAGCCGCGCGATGTGGGAAGACGAGTCGCCCGTCGAATCTCAATTTGACGAAGAGCGGTACGAACAGTTGCTTAGCGTGCACCTGGAGGGCGGACATCTGAAGACCGCGGATATGGCTTTCATGATTGAAGCCAGCCAGCAGAAATACGTGGCTGACATGAAAGCCAAACGCGCCGCGCGTCAGCAGGAATACGAAGCGATGAAGAGCCGTCGCGAATGGCGCCGTCATCGCCGTTGGCGTCACCGCCGCCACGAAGAAGATGCGGGCTGATAGCGCCTAAGAAGCTTGACGGCAGACTGTCTGCGCTCGAAGATATCCAAAGCGGGCTACCATTATCTGCATCCCAAGCGTATGCAGTCGAAGCGGCCCGCAAGGCAGGATGTCAATCTTCTCAAGCAGGGACGATCCGTTGGCGCGTATCGCAATCATCAACCCCCAGTTCACGATTTCTTACTGGGGACTTCAGCACGCACTGCCCTATTTTGGCAAACGCGCGACGCTGCCCACCGCATGCCTTCCATTGCTCGCCGCGCTGACACCTGCTGAGCATGAGGTGGAACTGTTTGACGAAAATGTCGAGACACTGGATTTCGATTATCTGGCGACCTTCGACATTGTTGGTGTGACGGGCATGAGCGTGCAGCGTTTCCGCATGCGCGAAATTCTGCAAGAGCTGAAAGGCCGCGACGTGTTTGTCGCCGTGGGCGGACCGTGGGTGACGGTTGAAGAAGGCTACTTCGAAACGCTTGCTGACGTGATCTTCATTGGCGAAGCGGAAGAAACCTGGCCGCAGTTTCTGGCGGAATGGACACGTGGCGAACACCAGTATCGCTACGAGCAAAAAGATCCGACCGACATGACCAAGGCGCCAACGCCGCGCAATGACTTGATGAAGTCTAGCCGGTACATGTTCGGCAGCCTCCAGTTTTCCCGCGGATGCCCGTTCCAGTGCGAGTTCTGCGACATCATCGTGATCTTCGGCCGCCGCCCTCGTCTGAAAACGGCAGAGCAGATCATCAGGGAGCTCGACTCCTGCCGGCGTGAAGGGTTGGACACCGTGTTTGTGGTGGATGACAACCTGATCGGCAATAAGCGGGAGATCAAATCGCTGCTAAGAAGTATCGCCAGGTGGCAGGAAGAAAACGGCTACCCGCTGACGTTCTTCACCGAGGCATCGCTCGATCTGGCCGATGAGCCAGAGATCATGGAACTCATGGTGCAGGCTAATTTTGTCAGCGTGTTCATTGGGATTGAAAGTCCCGATGAAGCCGCGTTGAAGGAAACCCGGAAGTTCCAGAACGTACGCCGGGGCGGCACCATTCTTGAGAAGATCCATCGCGTGCAAGACGCCGGAATAGACGTTTGGTGCGGCATGATCGTCGGGTTCGACAGCGACGACGCCTCGGTCTTCGATCGTCAGCGCGATTTTCTTGCTCAGTCGCGGATAGCCCATGTGATGCTGGGCATGCTGCACGCGATTCCGAAAACGCCGCTTTACGATCGTCTGCGCGACGAAGGACGACTCGACCAGCGTGACGAGCCTGATTATGGCACCAATGTGATTCCGGCCTCAATGTCGCGCGAAGAACTGTTGAGTGGTTATGTGCAGATCATGAAAGATCTGTACGATCCCGAAACGTATTTCAAACGCGTTGACCAGCTATACATTCAGGACAAATTTCACTTCGGCGCCGCCCGCGACAAACACTGGCGGAAGTATCGTCTGACGGGCTGGCTGGGTAAGACCAAAAACTTCGTCCGCTTCGCCTATATCTATTTGCGCCTGACGCGCAGCATTCCAGACAAGTCGCTCCGCGACGAATATCGCAAACGGATGAAAAACTACTACCGCCACAATCGCAATCCGGCAGCGTTGTTTTCCTACGCCATCAAGTGCGCCGTCCACTATCATCACTACCGCATGTCGCAGGAGATGAACGTGACGGACGCTCACGTCGCCACAACGTTGATCTAAGCAGTGCGAACGTGGCGTTAAACCACGCCGTAACTCAGGAAGGCGTCGGCCACCTTCTTGAAACCTGCAATGTTGGCGCCATCTACGTAGCTGAATTTGTCATCGCCTTGGTCCGCGAACTCGACGCAGCGTTGATGAATCTCTTTCATAATCTGCTGCAAACGCTCGTCCACTTTTTCGCGTGACCAGGATAATCGCATGGCGTTCTGGCTCTGTTCCAGGCCACTGACGGCGACACCGCCCGCGTTGGACGCTTTGCCAGGTGCATGAATCACGTCGTTGTTGCGGAACAGATGCGCCGCGTCTGCGGTGGTTGGCATGTTGGCGCCCTCGCAGACATACCTGACGCCGTTGTCGATTAACTGCTGCGCTGCATCGGCGTCGAGTTCGTTCTGCGTGGCACAGGGCATCGCGATGTCGCACTTAAGCTGCCAAGGTGTCGCGTCCTTGTGGAACTTGATGCCGTCGAACTTATCCGCCATTTCAGACACGCGACCGCGTTTTTCTTCCTTCAACTCATGGGCGAATTCGATGTGTTCCTGCGACAGGCCATCCTTACATTCGATGGCGCCGTCAGAGTCGCTAAGAGAGACTACTTTCGCGCCGTTCTGGATGGCCTTCTCAGCGGCGTATCTGGCAACATTGCCGCTACCACTAATCGTGACAGTCTTTCCTTCCAATTCTTCGTCGTCGCGGTGGAGCATGTTTTCGCAGAAATAGACGCAGCCATAACCGGTTGCCTCGGTGCGTACTTCACTTCCTCCGTAGGTCTGACTCTTTCCCGTCATCACGCCGGTCCAACGGTTTTCGAGCCGCATATACTGGCCAAACAGATAGCTGATCTCACGGGCGCCAACACCAATGTCACCTGCCGGTACATCTACATCTTCGCCAATGTGGCGGTGCAGTTCCGTCATCATCGAATGGCAGAATCGCATCACCTCCCGGTCGCTTTTTCCCTTCGGATTGAAATTTGAACCGCCTTTGGCTCCGCCCATCGGCAGCCCCGTCAGGCTGTTCTTAAAGATCTGTTCAAAGCCAAGGAACTTCAAGATGCTCTGATTGACCGTCGGATCAAACCGCAGCCCACCCTTATAAGGCCCAATAGCGTGATTGAACTGCACCCGCCAGCCACGGTTCGCACGTATCTCGCCCTTGTCTGTTTCCCAGGACACGCGGAAGGTGACAATGCGATCTGGCTCAGTGATTCTTTCCAGGATCTGGGCTTGCTTATAAGCATCGTGGTTCAGATACCAGGGCATCACGGATTCAACAACTTCTTCCACAGCCTGATGGAACTCCGTCTCGTGGGGGTTCCGTTTTTTCAGACCGTTCATGAAGCAATCGATCTCTTTCATTCGTCTTTTACCTCTTATATGCTTCGTTGTATGTCCGGCTAGTTACAGCAACTCCACGAATCTACGACGTGAAGATGCGCATCACGGGCTGTTTAACTGAAATCAAGGTGGGGCAACAGTTCTTTAAAGCGGATCTCGTCCTGCGTTAGCTCCGCCACTTTCTCAAGATCTAGTTTGGCGAGCATCTTCCACAATTCGCCAGACCCGGCAGCGGCAAGGATTGCAGGATGCACATAACTCTCGCGACACACCGCCACCGTGTTCCCCAGCGTTTTAGAAGCCTGTTTCACGGCGTCACGGGCAGCCGTTTGCCGGCCTTTCGTTTCATCATAGCCGCTCACTTTAGCAAGCACCGCCAGCGCCGTAGTGCTACCCGCCCACGTGCGGAAATCCTTTGCCGAGATATGCTCGCCTGAGACTTCCTGCAGGTACTTGTTAACAATGGTTGAAGTAATCGGGCTGACCTTGCCTTCTTCACTTTGATAACTGAAAAGGTATTGTCCATCGACTTCTTCGCATTCACTGATAATGGCTGCGAGCTTTTTGTCAGAAAAGTCGACTTCCCGCAGCTGTCCGCTTTTGCCGGGAAACTCAAGTGACACGTGTATGTCACTAATCGTCACATCATCAGGGATCAGCGTGGTCGCGCCTCGTGCTTCTTCCGACGCCTCGTTACCAATTCGCAGGTGCGCCTTGTCTAGTAGCCGGACGATGGCGGCCAGCACCCGCTCTCGAGGCAATCCATCGCGGTTCAGATCTTTGCGGATGCGCCGGCGCAGCCTGGGCAGCACTTCTGCGAACAACGCCATGCGGTCGAACTTCTTGGCCGAGCTGACCGTCTGCCAGTCAGGGTGGTAAATGTACTGAAGACGACCAGCTTCATCCCGTCCGCGCGCCTGTATGTGCCCATCAGCAGACGGGCAGATCCAGACGTCTTCCCACGCAGGCGGAATAACCAGCGACTCAATCCGCTTCCGCGTCCGGTCGCCCTTCAACGTCTGCCCGTTCATGCCGGTATAGCTAAACCCAGTCCCATGCCTACGCCTGCCATACCCTGAATCAAATTCATTGACAAACTGCAGCCCTGCTTTAGCCGCACGGCGTTTGGATTGCTGCTGCCTCGTGGGCTGACAAGTTGACATGCTGATGATCAAGGAGTGAGATTGCAACGATTTCACGAAGATGTCTTAGACACCCTACGCAGGATGCCAAGGAAGCAATCGCCATGCCACAGTAACGACAAAGCGGGGGCACAACACTGAAGCCATTGCACAACAGCTATATACACGTCGTTCTGCAGGCTCTCTCCATTTACTCACCACCAGGCAGAATCTCTGCATCTGGCGCCAAATCGCGCATGCTGATCGCCAGCAGACCAGATGAAACGGGCAACCCCAAGCAGAGCCGTCACCATCAGGCGTCAACGGACAAACTCATGAAACCCACCTTGCGTTACAAACATTCCTGAGGCAAAATAGTCCCCAAAGGAGAGGTGGCTGAGTGGTCGAAAGCGCGGGTTTGCTAAATCCGTGATCGGGTAACCGATCCGCAGGTTCGAATCCTGTCCTCTCCGTTAATATTCAAAGCTGTCGACGTAAACCGTTGGCAGCTTTTGTTTTGCGCCGGCACCAACCCTCCCATCGTCGCGATTGTGCTTATTTTGTGCTTGTTCCTAATCATCGTGAATCTCCTTATTACTGCGTCTTAAGGGTTGGTTAGTCAGGCTGCGACAGGCGCCGCATGGCTGCCTGCGAGTCTACGTCAGCAATGTGCGTGTATAATTTCATGATCGCAGGGTCGACGTGCCCCACCCAACTGCGGACGATGGCTTCCGGCGTGCCTTTGATGAGTGCTGTCGAAATGAATGAATGGCGGAAGGTGTGAAGCTTTCCTTCAAGACCTAAGAGGCGGAGCACGCGTTTTAAATGTACCAGCATGCGTCGTTCGCTGATTTGCCGGTTCTTAGCTGAATACTTTTTTGTAGGCGCTGCGGTGAAAACCCAGCGTCCGTGCCGTGGCATAGTTTCAAGCGTCCTGTGCACCGTAGGGTTCATCGGTATTGCGCGCCGGTCGCCAGTCTTGGGCTTCCATTCATCTTTTGCACGGACGTGAAGCACGCCGTTTTCAAAGTCGATATCCGGCCAGGTCAGATGCTTCAGCTCGCCGACACGCATGCCAGTGTTCGCCAGTATAGTTAACGGTGACCGATAATGGTCATTGCAGGCCGTTAGAATCTTTTCCACTTCATCCGGGCGCCAGCAGGGTTGCTCGGTCGGCTTCGGACGTTGTAGTCTCAGCCCTGCCAGCGGGTCATCCATCAGTAGGCGACGACTTAGGGCAAAGTTGATGACCTGGCGGACAATCGTAACCTCGGTGTGGATGGTCTTCGGCGCAGCGTCCGCCCGTTTGCGTTGCCGGCGATATGCGTCGATAAATGCGAGATCGACCTGACTGAGTCGCTGGGTATTGCGGCGGCTCGCGAGCGAAATCAGCCGCTCGAACACGGTGTTGTATTTCGATAAAGTTTTCGGTGCCCGGCCCTCGACCTCTAGGAAGTCACGGTATGCGTTGACCCCTTCTGTGATGGTCGCGTCATTCTTCTTGCGGTCGTTTTGAACGCCAGTTTCCAGTTCAGCATCGATCTTAAGTGCTTCCAGCCGGGCCTGTTTTTTGGAAGCGGTTTTTAGCGGGGGCCGCATCTGCCTGCCATTGAACTGATAGTTGGCGTAGTAGCGGGTGCCACGTTTGAAGATGCGCACCCGTTGGGTCACTTGTTCATACTGCGTTCGAGAGTTGTTGTGTGTGCGTTTCTTATCCATTAGATAACCCATCGTTAAAGATATGTTTTAAGAAGCGATCGCGAATGATTCGCAGGTGTCGGCCAACCTTTTTCGAGCATCCGTTCAGCAGCCCACGGCTTGACCAGTCGTAGATCGTGGCCTTCGGTACTCCGATCAGCTTGGCGGCTTGATCGACATTCAGAATTGGTGGAAAAGCCGTGCCCCAGGTGGGGTCGTGGAATGCGCGGCCTATTTCGCCGTCCGTGAGGCGTAAGTTTCTATTCTGTGTAGGCATGCGGGGCTACCATTGCAAAGTTCTGACCGCTGTACTTTCCGGCTGTGCCTGAAGACTTTTGGTCGTTTACTTAACAATGGAAAAACGGACGAAACGTATTCGCGTGGAGGCCTAGGTTGAATGGGAGGCGTAGGCAGGGAAGTGTTGCGGTTTGGAATCTGCATAGCAGTCGGCGCCGCACAACCCGGTTGCTATAAAGGAATTGGAGCTAACACGCTCCACTTTCACTGAAACAACCAACGCAGCAAGGAACGCATTTGATTGCTATACCAAGACTACATAATCCAGGCGCAATTACAGTTCAGGAGTTGCCCCCCAAAACGCTGGGCGATAGTTCAGAACGCGAAATGCCCACCGTACAAGTGTCGCGTTATGACTGGTCTCCTCCGTCATCGCTCGATTTACCTGCGGGCTTTCAACTGTCGCTGAGTAGCTTTACGGGTGCCGATGGTTACCGTCGATTCTGGCCAACACGCTGCGCGAATCCGTTGATACTTAAGGCCAGCCTGGCCGGGCACGCTCTGCTCCGCAATTGCGAACAACTGGACGAGAAACAGAGTTTTTCGTACCACGCGCTGCGTCTGATTTACCAGCATTCCGCGCGGCAACGCGAAACATTCAACCGAAGATTCCGCCGGGCGACTGATTTGCGGGTTACACGCAGCGTACAATCGGATGGGAATGCAGATATTCTGCCGGACACGATTGGCGTCGATTTGAACGGCGACGGCCAACGCTGGTCGGTAAGCGAATTATGGCGCACGGCCGTGAGGCGATCGAGTCAGGTGATCCGTCAGAAGACACGGTTATCGCTGCTGCAATGGTTGAAGCAGCGAAACGCAATCCTGTCGATGTAGCTCAGTTGTCAGCAGGCGAATTGAGCCGGCTGATTCGACTATGTCTCTTCGATCTGGGGCCGGTAGCCCTTAGGAATATCGACCCGCTCGATCACGAACGGGTCATAGAGAGACTTCTCGCCGCAGTTGAGAAACATGCGGACGACACAACGGACGAATTTCATTCCTGGTTTTTTGACAAACGCGATAATCTGATTCGTCAGATCTCCAAACAAAAGAAGAATGGTGGTCCTATTGATAAAGAGGTGGTGCGCCAGGTACTGCTGGAAAACGTTTATACGGCGTATAGTTATATCGCCGACTGTGTTGATGTCGCCATGCATGCTTTCGCGAATGCACTAGCCGTTCCACTGCTTGAAAAAGAGCATGAACTGTTTGCACGGTTTTATTATCAGAGCCCGGATCTCGGCAATTTACCGCTGCTGATGCTTCACGATCAGTTTCAGAATCACCGCCAGGTTATCCTTAAAATCATTGCAAACCCTGCGGAGCAGCGCCACGTAGGCGTGCTGCTGCGAATGATGGAATTCACGGCGGAAATGACCACAAACCGGCGAGAAGCTGATCGCCGGTACAAAGCCATCAAACTAGGCGCCAATGAAACAGCCTTCACCATAACGGCCGATGAAGCTATCGCAGGCGGCGCGACTTCTGACGCAGATATCGGCATTAAGTTTTCAGAGTTTGCTGATCTGTTACGCTTTCGCCGCGGTCTTACCTGCGAATGTGCGGATGGCGATTGGATCGCCAAGGCTGAACCGCCAGATGCTGCGGGCATCGTCACTTTTAAATTCGGGTGCAGCACTTGCGGTCATTGCGAAGATGTTGAATCGAATATTGAAGAGCTGCAAGCCATAGTTGCCGGTCTCTAGTTATTTTGGTTCTTCGAAGTTTTGATGGTTGCGCTGCGAGAGTTGATTCTATCAGATGCCGCATTTTCTTCGTTCCAGCAATTCGCAAGTTCAAAGCCAAGCACTTCTGCAAATTGCGATTGCTGCGGAGTCAGTGTCACACGGACTCCTTTGTCACCCTGACTGTGTGGATCCGGGTCCTTAACATTCATGTTCTTTCTCCTGTATGTGTAAAGAATGTGCGCGTTGCAGAGTCGCTTAAGTTGCGGTTACTGCACTGTCTTTCCGTGATAATTAGGCAACCGTTCTCCCGCCAACGGTTTCTCCGTATAGGCCGTTAGTCAGTGATCGACACCAGAATTGCGTAAATCGATTGTTCTTCATGCTAGGAAAGCAACCTTTTAAATATCCAACGAGTTGCCAATAGCTAGACCGTGCCCCAAGTGTTATGTCCCGTTTCCGACGTCAATTTAGATGCCGGCGGTAGCGCGATAAGCAGGGTGAACGTGTGACAGCAGAATGAACTCTCTTATAGTCCGTTCAGCAGCGGAATTGGCTGGTGTCTGATGGCTACACTTCTCCCTATATTACATGCCCCGTTTTTGCCGTGAATTTAGCTGTGAACGCGGTGACAGTAAAACCCGCCGGGCGATAGTATGTTGGCGAACGGCGAAAAGCCGATGTTCGCCAGAGCTCTGATGGATAATTGTTCCCTATATATTATGTCACGTTTTGGGCGGGAATTTAGCGTTTCAGTACGTTCGCAATCAGTTCACGCCATCGCTTGTTGCCGGCGTGGTCGCAGATGCAACAGCGCCGGCAACAAGCGAAGGCGTGAATTGCCGCAAACCATTCAACAGTAGAAACTTAATGTTGCAACGCGGCGATTTCGAAGATTCCGCCAGCGACGCTCTCTCATCTAGCGTGCTACCAGGAGTGCGTGTGAGACTCGAACCATCTGAACTCGATGTTTAGTTCTGGGAAAGTGATTTTAGAATACTGAGCGGAATATCCAGCAGTTCAGATTCAATCTGCTCCCACGGCTGCGCGAGATCTACAGTCTCCCAGTGAATGGCGTGGTTCTGAATGGTCACTGATTCGTGAACAGGGTTCATAACGGTGGGGTAGAGCAACACGCCGGATGCAGTCCCGTGCTGGGGCGACTGGTGTTCCTGGGATTTGAGATAGGCGTAGATCTGAAACAGGTGATCGCGGCTGAAATGCTTCGATCCGTGTTGGCTGGAACTGAACAGCTTTGCCGTAAACTTGGTGTCGAGCACGATCAATTCGCCTGTTGCTTTGTGCTTGAGCACGAGATCAGGTTTCATGGCGGGCAGCAACTGCGACGGCTCTTTAGCGGGCCAGTAAAGAACAGCCTGCTGGCGGACTATCCATCCTTTTAGGCGAAGCCGGAAGAACCTTGCCACGAACTTCTCGTAAATATCAAACAGCCGGTAAGCCTCACGGTCTGTTGACGGTGCGCCGGCGGCGCCGATCGATTCGGTTGGCATGAATCGGGAAAGGATCAGGTGGCAGATCGCAAGCATTAGCCGGTAGTCGGCATCGTGTCTCTGTAACTGCTCGCGTCGTACGCTGGAAGGTTTAAGCTCGATAATGTCGATGCCATCCATCTCCCACACAACGCGTCGCAAACGCAGACGCAGCTCATCGGCCTTTTTCTTATGAGATCCGAAGTTGCCCGTCTGTACTAATCGCGCAAGTGTGCTGCGGACAATCTGGTTTTTTGTGACATTGCCGCTGTAGATCTGATAGCGGCAGAAGGCCCGGCCGTGCTGAAACGAAGTGCGTTTTAAGCTCTCGTTAAAGTCCACACGGCCGCGCACTCCTGGAATCTCATCGCAGTTTGTCCGATAGTCGCGTGCCAAGCCAATCCGCAGTCGATGCTGAATGAGATCGGTAAGTACGGTGGCGAGCAACGCATCGAGAGATGGCGCCTGCTCGGCTGCCGCGTTCCATCGCTGTTGCAAATGCACCATTTCCCAGGCGTAAAGCAACATGTGCCAGACATTGCGTACTGGAATCCCGGTGTCAGTGAGGACGGCGGAGTTATCTTCTTCCTGGTTCATTGTGCCAGCAGTTCCTCTTCGGCCTGCTGGACGCGTGACGGGTTGTCAAACCAATACTCTTTGAGCAGAGGCACGATTTCCGTCTGCACTACTCCTTCATACCAGCTACGTTGCAGGCCCGAAAAATCTTCACCTCGAGGGCAGAAGAAGCTGTGACCAATCTGGTAGTTTTCGCCTAGCAGCGGATCCGTAGCAATCTGCTGATTCAATGAGCTCATTCTTGATGCGACCAGCTGTGCCAGCGCGGCGTCCATATTCCGGTCCGAAAGCCATTTCTGAAACACCGCACTCGCATACTGCGGCTTCAGCGTTGCAAATGCAAATCTTCGCCGAAGTGCGTAATCGACAATCGCCAGCGACCTGTCAGCTAAGTTCATTAAACCGATCAGGTAGACGTTCTGTGGAACATAGAATGGTGGTTCGTCCTGCCGCTGATAGACAAGCGGCACCGCGAACTCTTCACCGCGTTTGTCGCCTTCGATCAGCATCAGCAGCTCGCCGAAGATCTGACTCAGATTGCCACGGTTGATTTCGTCGATGATGAACACGTAATCCTGATCCGGGTCGTCCTGCGCCTGCTTGCAGAACTTGTAAAAGACAGCATCCTGGAGTCCGAATGTACCTGCCTGATCTGGCAGGGGCCGGTAGCCGCGTATGAAGTCTTCGTAGGAAAATGACTGGTGAAACTGCACCATGTTCAGCCGCGCAGAAGCTTTCTGCTGCATCAATGCGTAGGCTAATTTACGGGCGATGAATGTTTTGCCAACGCCCGGCGCCCCCTGCAGAATCAGATTCTTTTTCTCTTGCAGCCGCGCTAGCATCTGCTCGAGTTCTGCAACGGGAAGAAACGCTCCGGAAGCGACGACGTCCTCGACGCCGAACGGTGGATCGGTGGCGGCATCGTCTGGCCGATCGCCAGATGCGTCGCCCCAGCGGTTCAGGAACCACTCGTAGTCCTGCTGGCCGCCCTTCCAGACAAAATCCACAAGCTGCTGACTGTGTTGCGGGTAAGGATAACTTGGGTCCGTCCGCACACGCCACAAAGTTTTCTGGTTGGTGTAGAAGTACCAGTCTTTGGGTTCAAAGCTGGTATCCCATTCCACTTCCACGGTTCTACCATCGCCCCTGTTGGCGACAATTTCACCGATCGCTTTGACGGTCATTTTAGATACGGTGTTGCCGCCGGCGTCGAATGGCAGATTGTTCTTCTGAGTCGACGTGGACTTAATACCAATACGATCCCCGACTTGTATCGAGCGTACTTCATCCAGGTATTTGTCTTTGTAGCCATTCTGCCAGACACCTTCTTCCAGAAACCTCGCTGTCTGATCTTGTGGGTCGGCGTTCTTCCAGTATGAACCTACCAGCCAGTAGTTGCTGTCCGGCGGCAACTCGTCTTCTTCGATGGTGCTGGTCGCCACCCATGCTGCGTAGGAAACCTCTGGCAGCGGCTTGCCCTGCTCCAGCACATCTTTGACCGTTGATATATAGAACTTTGCGTTTAATCCTTGCCGGGGCAGCTTTATCTTCAGGTATTTCCGATTGCGTTTATCCAGATTCAGAAAAGTATCCGGGCGGATCCAAAATAGTCCCATGGTCAGATTGGTGGAGACGCCGCGGAGTTTGATCGCGTTGTCAAATGCGGCGGCGAACCCGGCGCTGTCTAGCGGGTTGTCGCTTTGCGCTTCGCGGAATACCTGCCACAGTTTGGCAACATCGTCCCGGCCGCGTGAGTGCTGGTAGGGCACCAGCCAAGATCGCATATTGTTCAAGATAGGAATGCCCGCGAAGTCGTCAGGCAATGGCTTTGTAGCCCCGAGCAGTTGTTTAACTTCCTTCAGAATTGCCAGTCGCTCTTCGTCACGGATGCCGCGGTTGAACGACCCGCAGAAAGTGAAGGGATCGATCTCCTTCATGACAAACGTGTTGCCTTCTTTGTCTTTATCGTTGATCGGTGTGACCTTCACGCCCTGCTCACGCAGGCCTTCCAGGCACGCGATAAGCTCCGGCTGCCGGTCTTCCCAGGCAAGCAGCCGCTCTGCAATTTCCGCGTAAAGTGGGATCCACGTAAATTGTTCCGCCATGTTGTCGTTCCTCAAAATCTAGCTGCTGGCAGCTACTTCTGTGTCAATCTTGTCGATGATCTGTCTGAAGCTGGTGGCTAAGGTGTTGACCAGGTCACGGTGTGGCTCGTTGACTGTTTCTCGAAGCGAAAGCCATTTACCGGCAGCGTCGACTTGAAAGCCTAGCCATTCACCTTGCTGCCGGATACTGGTAATCCACCTTTGGGCCTTCTGCCGTCCGGGTCTTGATTTCGATGCCAGGTTGAAGCTGTAATCGACGGTAGTGGCGGACCTGTCCAGAGTGGCGGTTTCATCCGCTGGCTCCAGGCTGAGCACCACGGTAATAGCGGCGTAGGACCAGAGCTGTACACCATACTTTTCAAAACAGCGATGGGGCATCTGCTCTGCCAGCTTCTGGTGGATCTCCGCTAAAACGTCGCGCAGCGAGGCTTCGTCGCGGGTGTAATCGCGGGATGCACGTTGAGACCGGCGGGCGATCGCTTGCAGGACGAACTCGTAGCCTGCCTCGGAAAAGGTGCGGTCGAAGTCTGGCAGGTTGTAGCAGCAGGTTTGCAAATCGCTCCAGGCCAGTGCGGTTGCGGTTTCGCCGGCAGCCGGTTGTAGCTGATTCACCTCCGTTTCGCCGGTCTGCCGGGAGGGCGCCAGGTAAATACAGTGCACCACCGCGTCGTCGCTGTCCTGTTTCAACTGCTGGTAATAGCCGGCAAGCTGACCGTCTGTTTTTGAACTGACGGCGATTTTGTTTTCGATGACGACGAACGTCTGCACGCCGGTAATGGTCACATCGCGTAGCTGCTGTTCGACAGCGACTTCGGTGATTTCAAACGGCTCGATGCCGGCTAACGCGAAGAACCGTTTCTGAAACTCCGGCGACTGCTCGATCAGAGTAGCCAGAAACGCCGAGCACGCTTCTTCCCGGCACATGCCGCCCGCCAGGAAGTGCCGCGGATGCACGCCCGCCCGTTCAGCCATTCCGCTTGCTCCGCTTCTTTTTCTTCTTGCTCGCCGCCTCACTTTCCCGCTGCTGCCGGATGCGCTCCAGCAATACACAGGCGGGTTCATCGTTGGTGTCCTGGGGGACAAGTTCGCCACGGAAGGCTTTGGCGAGGATGGATTGATCTAGCTCAGCGACAGCCGTATGAGACTGGTCCAATATGTTTCGAGTAACTTGTAGCACATTCATTGCGACTGCAATCCTTTTCGCAATTTCGACTTGCTCAGCGAGCGGTGGCAATGGTATCGAGAGGACGCGAAGATCGGAAAGATTAATTCCAGCTTGTGCTACTCCTTTGACCTGACTACTAATGACACGCTGTACCAATGGACTAGCAAGCAGATACATGATGAACACGGAATCTACTTCGGGGAGTAGAGGAATGAGCGCAACTTCGCGGCTGATGTTCATGCCTTCCATAGTTTCTGGCACGACCGCAGTTTGGCCCACCGTACCCCGAATAGCGATTACCACTTCTCCCCCGACCAACCAAGTTCGACGATATTGAGCGTGAATTTTCGGGTCAACTCGTCTAAGTTGCTCGACATTCACACCAAAACCTTTGATGTCTCCACAACGGATCGTCGGGATGCCGTTGGCCGTTTCGTCACCTGTCTTAACTATGCCGTAAGGAATGCCGCGATTTGGGTCAACCAGAAGGTCCAGCGGTGCGAATTGCCAATCTGCGTCACGGCAGACGTCAAGTTGAGCTTGAATACCAAGACGCAATTGACCTAACGACGGCTCCGCGTATTTCTCTTTCCACCCCTTCGGCGGCTTTTTGCCTTTGGCTTCGTGCTTAGCTAGTTGGTCTTGCTCCCAGCGTTGGCGCGTTCTTTTCGGATGCGTGTTAGGAGTTCGGTGGCGGGTTCGACGTCGGGGTTGTTGGCACGCCATTCGGCGGTGAGTTTGCCGCTGAAGGCGGCTTGCAGGATGCTCTGCCGTAGCTGCTCTAACAGAGGACCCGTTAACCACGATGCAGTCGTAGGCATCGACCGGGAGCGGCGCGACGTTTTCTTCTCCGGCAAATAAAACTCTTCGCACCATGCCTTGCACCGTTGCAATCTGCATGCGTGTGTCGGAATCTGGCCGGAGATCACCGAGTTGCTTTACGTCGTAGATTTCCGGGAAGGTCAACTGGTTTTCGATTCGCACATCCTGCAATTTGTCGAAAGCCTGCTCGCCCAAAGCAGAGCGGTCTACAAGGAATAGCACGCGGCGGAACCGACCCGCCTTTATCAGCCGGTAGATGAGACCGATACAGGTAATGGTCTTCCCGGTGCCCGTCGCCATAGCGACAAGCAACTCGCGCCGACCGCTAGCAATTCCGTGCTCTACGGCGCGGACCGCGTCCTGCTGATAATCGCGCAGAGGCAGGTAGTCCATCGGCTCCGAAGTCAGCCTCTGATCGGCCAGCTCAATATCCTGAGATAGTAATTGTGTGAGACCTTCCGGTGTGTACCAGTCCTCGATAACACGCGAATGATTAGTGCTGCGACGGGCATCGTGAAACCAGATGCCGCTCTGCTCTTGCAGTTGCCGTAAGAATGGCCGGCCGTTGGTCGAAAACAGGAACGGGATCTTATATTCCTGCCACGGTCCTCCAGGGGACTGCACATTCTGGTCTACCTGGAAGTCGCGGCTGTAACGTTTCGCCTGCTCGATGGCGCCGGCGACATCGACGGTTTTTCGTTTGGCTTCGACCACTGCGACAGGCGTCAGCCCGGTGAATAGAACGTAGTCAGCCGGGCCGTGTGCAGTGGGCCATTCAGCGATCGCTAGATTCTGACCTTTGACGGGACGCGAACCTTTACCGTGGCGGATGGATTCTGAGTCGACTTTCCAGCCGGCTTCGCGTAGCTGGCCGTCGATGATTCGACGAGTTGCTGATTCGTCCAGATCCAGTTCGCTGCCCGCTTGGCCGGCCGCTTGAGCAATCGATGCAACGGCGTCTTCTGATTTGCTTGCGTTTGCCTGTTGGATCTCTTCCAGACGCTGCTGAAACTCTGCCCTTTGCTGCTCGAATTGCTGTTCACTCTCCGCAGCCAACTCCAGCGCGGCATTCAAATCATCGTATGCAGTACGTGCTGCGGCATCCGCCTCAGCACGCATCGCAGCCTGTTCCTGCGCCGTCGCCCGGCTACCTTCAACCGCTTCTTTCGCTTCGGCGAGTTTTGCACGAAGCCTGTCAAGCTGTTCCCTGAGCTCTGATTCGGTGTCGACTGGGTTAGGCGGCGGCACGAAGGCGCCTGGCTGAAAGGTGGAATTATGAAACGTCTTATGAAACCAGACAGAAAGCTTCCACGCCATCTGCAACTGGTGCAACGCTTCACGACGTTCGTTCAAATTGTCGTGTGCCGCCTTGTTGCCCGCCTTTCGCAATCCGTGAAATAGCTGCAAGACGACCCCGGGCGTGATACGCGCCTGATAAAGCCGGTCAAGCACATCAATAAACTTGTCGCGGTCCGAAAGCTGAATTCCCGTATATGCTGCGCAATGCTCTGCCAGCGATTCGGCAAACTGCCGGAGTTTTACCAGCGCCGAATTCGGATCATCAAAAACATACCGCTCCGCAAGCGCAGCGAACCGCACCAGCACCTGATCGTGCGTAGCGAGGAATGCGAAGTTCGGAGAGGTAAATTGCATATTTGCGTCAGCTTTTCGTAACCTACTATCTAAAGCGTATTTCTAAAGGTGACACGATTGGGATGTCTATATTCTACTTGCGATCGAGCGTCGTAGCCTATCCCACCGGGGGCCACCACCCCCCCAAAAACATACACGGCAATTGTTTGAGATCGAAAACGCGAATTAGATTAGAATTGTCCGCGATTTGATTTCGCACCCGCGCAAAAACGCGGCGCCTTTTACCGGGGCGCCGCGTAGAGGTTTGGTGGTCTGTAGCGTTTAGTAATCGCCTTCGTGCTCGTAGTATTCAACAGTGCCAGAACGGAACAACGGGCCGCCCGTTGTAAAGGGCACGTAGTCGTAATCGTAGGTGCTTAGGTCGTATCGCTTGCGTGCTTCCCAGATCACGACGTAGCGTGCAGCCGAGGCGAAGTCTGAATAGAACCGCTTCGGCCCTTGCACCAGGACTTCGCCTTGCAGGTCAGCGCTCAGAAAGTTGTCGAGCGCATCGGCGCCGGCGATCAATGTCGTGTGGGACGAACTGGTGAACGGCCCGTTTGTAAAAGGCAGACCACTGGGAATACTGATGTACGACTTGGCGAAGTACGCCCGCTCGTAGTAGTAGTCCATCGAGTCCGGGCCGTCATTTGGCTCTGAATAAGGCGTCACAACGACGCTGATCGTGGCGCCGGCGCCTGTCCCGGCATCAACGACTTCGTCATCCTCTGGAAAGACCACGGCGCAGTCCAACTGGGAAGTTGAGCCGAACCTGGGCGGAGCTTCGCTGGAACGTACACGCTTCGCGTACAGTTTCTTGAACTGTTCACGCGTCACGGAATCGATGCGGGTAACCGTGTGAAAACGCTTGCGAACCTGCTTCTCGCTGATGCCCTTTCCTGCATAGAGCTTGGTGAACTGACCCAAGGTAACGACATCCTTGGCGGCGTCTTTCCCGGCCAGCCGGCTGAAGACATCATCTGCGCAGAACCTGGCGAACGCCCGGCCGCGTGGATCCTGGGCGACGGATTCTGGCGTCTCCTGCGCAAAAGCTGTAGCACAGCCACACAGGGTGAGGATGGACGCAAAAACGATACGAAAAGTCATAGAAGACCCCTCTCTGAAGAATGGCGGAATGCACCGCCGTTGAAGAAGTGCCCGACACAGGCACACTGCCACATTTCTGTCATAACTGTACGTGTGTGCACTTTAAGCTTCAAGTGTTAAAACCGGAAGAATTTAAGTTTGAGGCGCAGACGCGGAGGTATCCCCTGAAAATTTTCCGTTTTTTTGGGGAACCGGTGAGTAAATCGCGCCCTGCTTTACGCGTAGTAGTTAGAGGGCGAGTTTCGTACTCAATTCCTATTCACTGGATCAGCTTTAACCCTTTCGGGCAGAGGGGTTTCAGGTCCGCTGCGACGAATCAGCGTCGCAGCGGATTTTTTGTCTGTGGTTCACTTTCTACCTGGAGGTAATTGCGGAAAGAGGCGTGTAAGATGGGGCAGTGCCGCCTTGAACGGAGCCCCATTTTGGAAGACGCATCTCAGATTACGCACTTGCTGAACCACGCCAGCGGCAACGCAGGTGTGCAGGACAAGCTTTATCGCCGGGTTTCCGCACGTATCCACCGGATAGCGTCTGTGAAACTCGCGAAAGAGAATCCCGGTCACTCCCTTCAGCCGACAATGCTGGTCAATGACACGTTCTTGAGACTGCTGAAAACCCCTCGCAACTGGAAGAACCGGAGTCAGTTTTTCGCCATCGTAGCAACGGAGATCCAACGGATTCTGATTGACCACGCCAGGCATAAAAACGCACTGAAACACGGCGGCGACGCGTTCGTGCAGAACCTGGACGCCGCGGAGGGGTACGCAATTACGGAGACGCAGACATCGCATGTGGAATTGTCCGACGTGCTTGAGCTGATGCAGCGCGACTACGAACAGAGCCATGCAGTCTTCATGCTACATTTTTATGGAAACTGGACTTTCAAGGAAATTGCCGAAGAGATTCTCGAACAGCCTTACAGCACGATTCGCCGGCGGTGGGATTTCGCCCGGGCGTTTCTTCAGATGCGACTGATGGATGAGTGACCAGAACCCGACACCCGAAGACCTGCTCGACGCAGCGTTCGATCTTCCGGCGGAAGAACGGCTGTCCTATCTGACGCAACACTGCAATGATCCAGATACCGTTACTGATGTACTGGAGATCGTGAATCGCTGTGAATCGCCCTCGCTGGACGGTTTCCTCACGGACGTTCTTTCGCCGGCCGGGACAACAACCGCCGGCCCGCCGGATTCCGCCGCTACATTTCCCGCCGCTACAGAGCAGATCGCCAGTCAACGCCAGGCCGGCGAGATCGTCGCCGGACGTTACCAGATTGTCGCTTGCCTAGGATCCGGCGGTTTCGGCGTAGTTCACGAAGCAATCGACCTATTTCTGAATCGCCCCGTCGCGCTGAAAGAACCGCACCGGGTGACGCCCCTGGTTACGGAGATGATTTTCAGCGAAGCGCTGTCTGCGTCTCAGATCAGAAACAGGTATGTCGTTGACATCTACACCACGTTCCTGGTGGACCAGCACCCCTTCATCGTGATGGAGCTGGTACGCGGTGAATCACTGCACCAGAGACTAAAGTCGCGCGGACGCATGGACCCGCTGGTCGCAGCCGGGCTCATCCGCAAGGTTTCGTCGGCGATCCTAGCGGGCCATGCAGCGGGCATCTACCACAGAGATCTGAAGCCTGGCAATATCCTTCTGGACGAAGACGATGAGCCACGTGTGGTTGATTTCGGGCTTGCTATTCAGCGTAGCGACCGGTCGGATCACGAAGGAGAATTTGCCGGATCTACCGCTTACATGTCGCCCGAGCAATTTGCAGGACGCGCGACGAAAATGGACGCCCGCGCAGACATCTGGTCTCTAGGCGCAATACTCTACGAGTCGATCGCCGGAGAACGTCCCTTCAAGCCCGGTGAGCAAGCTGAACACGATCCTCCCTCCCCGATTCCTTTGCGGCAGATTGTCGCCGGTGTACCCCGTAAACTAGACGAACTCTGCCTGTCGTGTCTTGCCATCGACCCTGAAGACCGGCCAGTGGATGCGGGCGAAGTTGAAGAACGGCTGCGTCTGATCCTTAGGCCCCGGCGTAGCCGCCGTAGCTTGATCGCCTTGTCAGCGGGAATACTACCCCTGGCTCTAGCCACCGGGTACATGCTGTGGCCAGAGAAAGTTAAGCAGGACTGCGCGACGTTCAAGCCGCAACGCGTCGATCTTTCAAACGCCGGGTTGCTGGCGTCGCGTGACAGGAAGGCCTCTTGCCAATACGTCGAAAGTGACGGGACGCTTCAGATTAGTTCGACGCTGCTTACTTTCATTGATCTAGGTCGACTGACGGCGCCGGAGCAGTTTGAAGTATTCGTCGAATTCGAACACGAAGAGAATCCAGGTGCCCGGCGCGACGCCGCTTTTGGCGTATACCTTGGTCTGGGAAATCCGGAGGGAGTTTTTCAGCTTCCCTCAGAAGAGATTCAGCTAATTCAGATTCAACTGATAAAGCGACGGAACAAGACAGCGGTCGAACGTTGGTCAACAATGGTTTCCCTTAAAAACTCTGGCATCGAGTTCACTGACAACGGCAAATCCAAGCGATCGATCATTGGCGAACAGGAAGGCCGCAACCACTCGCTGTTTTTCCGCGTCGGTCGCGCCGGCCTGGAGATCGTTACTTACAACGAGGTGGATCTGCCTTCGTTATTGCACCCTGAACTGAATCGCGCTGCAAATGATGGCCACTACGACGGTCAAATAGGGATTGTCTGCGCGAATTGCCGGGTGGTTGTGAAGAAGATGACACTCACCTGCCTGGCTTCCAGCTAGGCACTACGTCTCAACCCGACGCATGGGTGATGCTGGTCAACCATGTTGCAAGACCAGTTGCCCGCACCGACCCGTGCCCTTGGGGCGGGCTTTTCTGCTGCGTTAGAAGAATGAGACAACAACGGCTAACGCGTACAAAAAACGCGGCGCTCCAATGAGAAAGGAACGCCGCTAACCCGCATGGTCCGGGCAGTGACCACACAAGGCTGCTGCCACGATAGAACGGATGGGTTTTCGAGGCAACTAGGAAGTCCTCTACGTTGCCGCTTCAGCATCCTTCAAGTCGCCGATGATGCGTTTCACGGCTTCGTGTGTGTCCGCAGCGTAATACGCATTGCGCACCGCTGAATCTGGAAACAGACTCAGGAACAGATACAAGCCGCGGTAGTTCGCCTGGCATGTTTAGTGACTAATGATGGTTCGACCTGTGCGAGCGGAAACGGTTGGGCGTTGATGAATGTCGCCTGGGTTTGAGCGGAATGACTCCGCCCGCGCAATCGAGTCGTGCAGTCGAGTCAAATGTGGAAACAATCGAATTGGAACGGGGGTAGTTTCAGTTACGTGGCGTGAACGTTAATAGGGATGTGAAGTATCCTCGTTATTCTTGACACGAGACGCCCGCCGCGTTCGGCGAAAGATCCACCCAAACCGATCCAGGCCGCCGACTTTCCGTCATCTGAAAACCGCACGATACAATCATCCGTTAGAAGTGGGACGACGGGGGCTGCGGATTTTAGAGGGGCCCCACCGTTTCCCCCTTTGCGGCATCGAAGAGCTGAATCGATGTATCGCTGGCGGCACTGGCAAGGTATTTGCAGTCGGGAGAAAACCGAAGCGATACGACGAGTTGACCATGGCGATGCTTTCGCGACCAGAGCATTGCTGTTCCACACGCTCCAGACTTGAACGCGACTTTTCTCGGTGCCGCCAGCAACAAGACTTCCGTCTACGCTGCAATCTACGGCCATCACGCTGAGGGAGGTGGGCCAGCTGTGCAGTAACCGGCCGTCCTTCAAATTCCAGACGCGGAAGCGTGCCGCAGATTGGAACGACCTTGCGGCGAGTAGTTTAGCTTGACCATCGAATGCGTTTAGCTAGCGCTGCTCTTCCAGGTCCCATCGCCATCATGCGAAGGCTGAGTGGAAGCAACCTTTGAAAATCCCGGTGATTTTTGACGGCTCGATCACGAAGTTCACGGTTTAGTGAGTGGCAGCTTTGACGAAAGTCACGGACCGGGTAAATCAGCCGTCAATAGGATAAATCGAATGACGCCCCACATAGATCTCCCCGAAACCGACACGATTCAGTTGGTCGCGTATGAGGATCCTTTGTTCTTAGACATCCTGAGGCTTCGCAAAATTGCATATGGGAGGGAGCAGGCGGGCATTGAGGACGCTATCGACCCACATTCGCTTCATTTTGTGTACAGACACAACGCACGAATAACTGGGAGCCTGAGAGTCACACTGAAACGAGATGGGCCTCTTGAGTCGGAAGCATTTTATCCAAAATCC
The DNA here is from genome assembly GCA_965233625.1 of Pirellulaceae bacterium. Taxonomy (GTDB): domain Bacteria; phylum Planctomycetota; class Planctomycetia; order Pirellulales; family Pirellulaceae. The sequence goes on along the minus strand of OZ247499.1, from coordinate 1,409,068 downwards.
ATACTGAATCGTTGGGGCGACGTTCTGGGTGCCTCCAGCCGGATGTGCGTGGACCGGCAGGTTGAAACCCGTACTAACGTGCCGTTGGAATTAACGCGGTTTGCCTGGCGTACGGTAATTCCAATGGGAATTCGACTCGACGTGTGCAAGGCGCGGCTGAAGGCTATTCCGTATTACATGAAGCGATTGGGTTACTACTACGTCAAAGGATCGCAATTCGATTTCGATCTCTGGAAAGCCAGATGTGGGTTGATAGCCCTTCCCGCAAACCCAGGTCACCACAGCGCCTTGTCCGATGTCTTCGAAGGAATTCATAACCCTTGCGTGTTCGATCTACCGCTAGACGACGGATGCTTCACCAGTTCGTATAAATTGTTCAATCGCAAAATGCTCGCGAAGGAGGCGATGTGATGAAGGAAGTTCGAAAAGTCGTTGAGTTGGCTAAGAGTCTGTTTCGAGCGGACCTGGTCGATGTGTCTGCGTCAGGTGGATTCACTAAAAGCGTGTACGTTCGATACTTGTCGTTTCAATACCATTTGACCAAAGGAGTCCAGAAACACTTCCTCAAAGTCGCCGCTCATCCGTCGCTTGCCGGAAGGCGAAGACTGCGCGACTTCCTGTATACGTTTGCGTTGGAGGAAGAGCCCCATTTTGATGTCGCCCGCCACGATCTGGAAAATATGGGCGTTGCACCACTGCCTTGCAGTCTCGACGTTAAGCTATGGTGGGCATATTTCGATCGGATCGTTGAGACCCAGCCATTTGTCCGGTTGGGTGCTACTTGCGTGCTGGAGAACCTCGGTGCGGGCGCGGGCGGCGTCGGGCGAGAGCTCTTGGCTAACGCCCCGTTCGTTAACGAGAGCAACACCCGTTTTCTGGATATTCACTTCCATGAAGAATTGCCGCACGGAGATCAAATCTTTGCGGCACTGGAATCTGTGAAGCTGTCGCAGCAGGAATTGGATGACCTGGTTGATGGGGCAAAAACGGGAGCAATACTCTACTTGCGGATGGCTCGTTGGGCCATGGGCATAGAGGAGTTGGCAAACACGTTTTCGATTCACTCGGAATCGAACTGTGCGTAGCCGGGAATATGCACTGTCTGAAAACGCTAATGCTGATAAATTCCTTGGTGTGATGATCCTGATGGTACCAGACAATCTCGGATCGTCGCGATTATTGGGTGGATGTCATAGAAAAAGCGTTAGTTTGGGTCGCCTGCCTTGAGCGTGTTGAGCCTGCCGGAAAGAATTCATCCCCCAAAAAAGATCGGCGTTGCCGGCGTCAGGAAACGTTGGTTTGCACGGCCGTTTTTTCGACGTAATACACGGCGATTGTGCGCTGTACAACGAAACGTTCGGTCGTAAGACAATCCCCTCAACGCCAAATGGTTCGTTTCATTTCGTGTCCAGTGTCTTCACCACTCGCGCACTAATCACTGGACATCTCATCGCTGGTCAGTCGCCGAACCGCTCCGATCGAGTCAAACCTGAGCGAGGTTGCGGCGCGGGCGCGTTTCAGTAATTCGCTACCCGTACCGCTAATGGGTTGAGGAATAACCCACTCGGCGAAAGATCCATCCAAACCGATCCAGGCAACCGACTTTCCATCATCTGAAAACCGCACAATACAATGATCCATAAGAAGTGGAACGAACGGCGCTGCGGATTTTAGAGGAGGCCCCACCTTTTCTCCCGTTGCGGCATCGAAGAGCTGAATCGATGTATCGCTGGCGGCACTAGCAAGAAATTTACCATCGGGAGAAAACTGAATCGATACGATCGGTTGACCTGGACGATGCTTTCGCGACCAGAGCATTTTGCCATTCCGCACGCTCCAGACTTGAACGCGACTATTCTCGGTGCCACCAGCAACAAGATTTCCGTCTTCGCTGCAATCTACGGCCATCACGCTGCGGGAAGTGGGCCAGCTGTGCAGTAACCGGCCCTCCTTCAAACTCCAGACGCGGACGCGCGCCGCAGATTGGAACGACCCTGCGGCGAGTAGTTTAGCTTGACCATCGAAAGCGAGACTACTGATCCAGTCTTTTCCGCATTCCAGTTCGTTCGCGATGGATCCGTCTTCAACCTTACAAACATAGATTGGCATTCCATTACGCCCGGCAATTGCAAGTGCTGTTTTGTCGCGTGTGAGTTCGGCAGCGTGTAAAAAAGGCGAACGAACTGGTATCGACTTGAATTGGCGTTCAGTGCCGTTCATAGCTACATGCACACCTTCAAAATCGGCACGTACGCTGATAACACTTCCGTCCGCTGCAACGGCCAATCTCGTTCCTGAACGGAGCTTTCTCACGTCTTCAAACGCTTCGAGCAATCGAAGAGTACTGGGTGAATTGGTTCGAAGTCGCGTCCGGACCTCCGGTGTTCGCCAGTCCTGCGCAAGTGCTGCGTTGCATTTCCACAGGGTTAACGCGTATTCGGGCGGATCCGGTTCAGCTTCAGACTTCGGGCAGATCTCTTGCACTGCAAGAATTTTACCGTCGGGACTGAAGGCCGCCTTACTGCGTGATTCGTCGTAAAGCAGGAAAGAGCGACCTATTGGTGTTCCCGTCAGGCCGTCGCAGAGACGCAGAATTCTCCAATCGCCGCCACGATCGCTGTACCTCTTAGATTTGGCGATCACTTGCCTATCATTCGATCTGGCCAAAGGAAACTCCGGGCTTGAACTGGTCACGGGAAGCAAGCCCCTCTTGTTTCCCACTGCCCGGTGAAAGGGAACACCGATTTGTCTACCTGTATGCGGATTCCAGACCACGGATTTTCTCTTACCAGTTGAGCGATCTATGTCAGTTATTAACAGGGTAGGTCCGGGAAAAAAATGAACCGATGCCTTGCTCATCTGCGAAACTTTAAATGACGCCCTGGACCACTCTTCTTTTCTCATGTCATAGACACGAATTTCTTGAGCGGTCATAACACAGACAAATGGTTCTGTACCGCTGAACTTTATCGAAGTCGACTCAGGGAGATTCGCCCAAGGAGCTTCCTCAGGTTGCCAGGAACGGGTGTTCCAGACCTTTACCTGGTAGCGGCGAGGAGGGTGGGACCGGCTTACTGCGGGGGCTTCGTGGTGCACGACTAGAGAATTTCCGTCCGGACTGAATTCGACCAGTTGGGCAACATCTTTTTCCAGTAAATGTTGTGTGAGTTTTCGCTGTTCGTAATCCCAGACATGCACCCCGGTTATTCCACCATGGTAGACAACAAATTTGCCGTCGGGAGAAAACTTCGCTCGCACAAGTCCCCGGTTACTACGCCCATCCAGGATCGCTTCGCATTCCGCAACGACAACATCACGTTCGCCCGACTGAGTATCCCGAAGCTCTACGACGGTTGCCATAGGGTCTCCCTGCGGTGTGGAGTCGGGCATTGTGAAGTGGGCAACCAGCAGCCGTTTTCCGTCGGGGCTATGTTCAAGCGATGTGACATACCCGATTTCGGAATCGCCCCGCTGCATCGATGTTCCACCGGAGCGTTCCCAGATTAACTCGCCAGTACACGCAAAACGTCTCAAGGCAGAAGAACAGGTTACGATCGTCTTTGAGTCGGGGGCAAAAGAAAAAAAACTGATGGGATGATTCTGTCGAAGAACGGCATCTGGCGGCGAATATCCCCGCATCCAAGCTTTTAGTTGTAGACGAATCGCTTTCTCAAGTTCGGGTGTCTGCTTTTCTTCCGCAACCTTCAATGCCTCAGCTAGAGGAACAATGCCTAAAATTGGTTCTTCTTCCGCACGCCGGATCGCCAAATTAAATAGGTGGCTTACATACTGCACATCCGTCTGCTTGCGAAGAGCTTGCTCCCTTTTGAACATATTGCGAAACCCAAACGCGCTTGATACGCCAATCACGGTCAAAGCAATAGCTAACGCAACCACAGCGGCGCCAAGTGGATTGCGCCGACTCCACCGGTACGCTCGCATCATTCGACCAATGGGCCTTGCTAAAATAGGCTTGCCACTTAAAAACCGCTGTAGTTCATCAATCAGGTCTTGCGCCGACGCGTACCGTTTTTCTGGTGACTTCTCTAAGCACTTCAGAACGATTGTTTCAAGATCCGAAGGAATCGCTGCGTTGATCAGCCGCGGGGCGACGGGTTCTGTCTCTAAGACTTGAAGCACGGTTTCCAGGGCGCTCGCTGCCTGGAATGGAGGGCGTCCCACGAGCAAGCAATACAAGATCGCGCCCAGTGAATACACATCTGAAGTTTCAGCGATTGCCTGCACCCTACCCGACGCTTGCTCGGGCGGCATGTACGCGGGCGTGCCAAGAATCTGCCCCGTGGCGGTGATGCCCTCTTCGTCAGCTAGCTTTTTCGCGAGACCAAAATCGGTGACTTTGGGTGTGAAACCCGGGGAGGCAGGAGCTTCGTGCAACTCCCCGGAAGTGCTTCCCAGTTTTTTAGTTTTGCTGGAAATACGCCTACCGCTTCCTGCTGCATTATCCGATGGCTCATTCGCCAGTAGGATATTACCCGGCTTGAGGTCGCGGTGAATTACCCCGCGACGATGGGCATAGGCGACTGCCTCGCTGACGACCCGCACAATTTGCGCCGCTTCGGTTGGCGGCAATGGCCCTGCTGCCAACCGTGCCGCCAGGCTTGGCCCCTCGATCAGACCCATCGAATAATAATGCTGTTCTTTGTGCTGACCGACTTCAAAAACCGGCACAATGTTGGGATGGTCCAGATTTGCGGCAGCCTCGGCCTCTGCATAAAAACGCTTAACTTCTTCTTCACCGGCCAGTTGACCCGACAGAATCATCTTCAATGCCACAGGACGGTTGAGGCTGACCTGCCGGGCCTTGTAGACGACTCCCATACCGCCACGGGCGATCTCTTCTAGTAGTTCGTAGTCGCCAAAATAGCGGACGCAGTCGCCTGGCTGCGGCGTTGCACTCGCGGAATCTGGAGGCAGCGTGAAGGTGTCTTCGGTATCAGTAGAACCGGTACGCGTATCTTTCTTGTTCAGGTCCGTCGCCTGAAGGGTCATGTCGGCGATGCCGGCGTCGCTGAACACCTGCCGGATGACTGGTTCATAATCTGGAAGCTGCTCAATGTATTCGTGAACTAACGGGGAGGACTGCCAGAGTTGCCGGTAGTGCAAGTCCACCTTGAGTAGTTCGCAAAGTAGGTACTCATGTTCGCCACCCTGGTGCGCTTTTAGATATCGCCTGATCGACGGCCGTTGGATCTGCTTGCACTCACGTTCAAAAGCCTGGCAGACGCGGTCAATAGCTTCCAGTTCGCTGATGGGAATGTCGGCGTGGGAGCTTTTTCCAGGCTGCATCTTTCTATTTCCTTAATTGGGTAATCTCACCAATCTGGAAACCGTCATCCAAGGAACTCAACCGTCATATTAAATCCCAAAAAGCCTTCCGGGATGCTCAATTCGTGCGTAAATTGCCTGGTGGAGATGAGTTATGGCTCTGCAAGAATCGACCACTTTTTGCGGATCAGACGTAAGCGTCGTTCAATGGTGCTTGTCGAACAGTCGAGTTGCTTTGCAATCTCCGCATTTTCATATCCTTTGAGTTTCGCCACGGCGATTGCCTGGAGTTCCTCGTCTGCCAGATTTGATAGTAAATCACGCAGCAATATAACAAGATCAGGGCCTGGTTCGTTTCCCGGCACATTCTCGATTCCGCGATTGCCGGCGCCTGGAATCGCAAATGCCGATTCGCCGCGTTGTTTACCACTACCACGTTTCTGCCGTTGCTGGCGCCTACGATAGTCAATCAACTTGCGCTCCGTCATGCGGAGTAGCAACTGCCAAAGCTGTGTCCGGTCGGCAAGGTCCGGAAAGCGGTTCTCCTGAGCTGCGCGAAAAAAGCTTTCAAATACGCTTGTCGCAACATCTTCGCCGTCCGAAACGCGGCCCGCATTTCCCTGGAGGCCGTTATTGGCCTGGCGGACAATTTTTGCGTAATACCCGGCCCAGATATTCTGCAGCGCCAGTGAGTCGCCCAGCTTGGCCCCTTCAATCCATTGAGAGATTGAGTGCTCGTCCGACATCGATACCCCTTCGGTTCTGGAGCGTTGATTGCTTCCAGGCCGGAACTTACCACAGCGGTCAAGGTCGAACAACTTTCTCCGATTCCGGGAATTCGTGACGGCTGATAACCAGACGCGGCGGTTGTAGAGATGCAGTCGAAAATGGCGGCGCGTTTCGTTCCTGAAGCCGGGAGTCCCGGTTCGTCCGCCAGATTCTTTTCCGTTGAATCTCTTCCTGGAAAGCAGAATCATGAGCCAGCGACAGGCAATTTACGGTGACCACCTCCAGAGACACCGGGCAGCATCCATTGCTCAGCAGAGACGCATGCATGGCTGGGTCTCTCTGGTTTTCCTATTACTGTTCACCGCACCAGCGCCGGGTTTTGGCGCCGAACCGGAACGCAGCGGGCGGAAGAATCGCGCTCCAGCCACATCACTTGGGCAACTGGTTGCGATAGGAGAACTTTACGCGAAACCGGAGCGGACTTTTGTAATCTGTCATGGCATGGGCGGCATGAAGAAGGGGGATCGTTTTTATCGTCTTGCGGAAGCCATTCGTGGACGCTGCCATCAAGTCAACGTGTTCCTTGCCGACTGGACGGAAGCTGCCAACAGGCGGGTCTGGGGAATCAACATCCCGCACCTGGTCGCCAAGTCGATTAACCCTGTAGGTGACGATATTGCTGATCAGTTGAAGTTAATCCATGTTAACGCGAACCAACTCACGCTGATTGGTGAGAGTTTCGGCAATTGCGTGAATTCTCGCGTCGCCCAACGACTGGGCGGCGCAAGTCGAATTCTCGCATTCAATCCCGCCAATGAGATGGGCGGCCACCCGTTGCCTCGCTTGGAAAAGCATGCGGAGATTTCCTGGGTGTTTCACACACGATCTCCATTCGATACGAATTCGAAAATCGGTGATCGCGGCATCTTGCTGCAACCCGAGTCCAAGGACGCTTTCGTGCAGCACACCTACGGCGTTCAATGGTTAACACAGTGTCTAACGGATGGAGATACGTCATGGCTGAACTTTGAACGGGTCATTCCAGCAAGCCCGACGGCGAAATTCTACGACCTGGCAATCGACAGAGATGGAGGCCTCCAATTCGGAGCAGCGCTGCGAACTCCGCCCGGACAAGGGAACGAAATCGCTGCGTCCAGCGGTTCAGCAATCGAAGATTCTCTTGAACCTCAAAGACTGGCAGTTATGAACCTTACGCTCAATGTACCGCCGGCAAATGGTCAAGGCGGAAAATGACTATCCACTTGCCAGTAAAACTTGCGGATCGGGTGAAAAAAGAGGTGAATCAAGAATTTTTTCTTGCCACGTAAATTACGATCAACCGGTCGCACGTAATCCAAATATGCGAGCAACGATTCGTCCGGGGCAACGCCTACAAGTTGTGGCGCCGAAGCTGCAATTCACTTAGCGACGGCTGGCAGGTCACCGTGATCACATTCGCCATCGTTTCGACATTCATGGCGCTAAGCATTCATGTGTTGATACAGCACCAACTAACAAATTAGCCCATTGGTTTCCGTCGTTTCTTACCCGCTGCATGTTCAATGAAAACCCGACAGCATTCCCGAGGTATCAAGATGTTCAAGCAACTTCCTTTCTGTGTTGTATGGATAGTACCTGGCCTGATCTTTGCCTCGCATGCCGTCGCACAGCAGCCAAGGTATTCCGGCAGAATCGTCCTGGCCGTACCGGCGGACGCCGTTGTTCACATCAATAACCGCATAACGCACAGCAAAGGCGTTGAACGCCTGTTCGAAAGCGGAGGGTTGCAGCCAGGGAAACCGTATCGGTACGGAATTCGCGTCACCTTGGATCACGAAGGTAAAAAGCTTGATCAGACGAAGAGTATCGTACTTCGCGCGGGTGAAGAGTTGAATGTCGCTTTTACTCTATCAGAGTTGGCTGCAACTACTACGGTGCGAAAACCGCCGTCTTTACCGAAACCGCGTTCCCTCGGATCGGCGCCGCCCGCGCCATTACCAAAACGCCGGCATCCACGGCTGATACTGCAGTTTGATGATCACTCATCTCATTCGTGGCGGTTCAGTGCAGACGGAGGATCGTTCGCCACGTTAGGCGATCGTGGTCTAACGCTCTGGGATGTGAAAAGGGGCAGCAAGAGATGCACGATACCCTCGTCCTTAGGTTTCAAATTCAGCCCCAGCGGTAAGGTTGTTGCCAGTTGGGATCAAAAACTGGTTAGCATCCACGATTCGAACACGGGCGACTTGATCGCGCAACTTGAACAAGACGCAGTTCACAAAGTTCAGTTCATTCCTCAAACGGATCTGATTGCGACCTTCGCCCACAAGGAACCAAGCGGCATTGTTCGTTCATCTATCGTATCTTTCTGGAATGCGAAAACCTGGAAACGAGTAACCAGTATCGGTGACCGCATGACCATGTTCGGTTCGGTATTATCCAGAAACGGTAAATACGTTGGTGGTATCGTGCATTCAAGTATGGCGTCATTTCACCTCAAACTCTGGGAGATCGCAACTGGGAAAGAACTGCTGGCCCAGGCGCCGCGTCAACAGCCTACTGGCTCTCATTCGCCGTACGCGGGATTCACCCACAGCGGTGATGAGCTATACCTGGCAGGCAAGTTATGGAACATCGCAGAAGGGAAGGAGATGCCACTTCCCGACTCGTTCAACCCTGAAATTGATGTGGCCTGGAACACGGAAAACAATCGTGCGACTCCTATTAAAAGAGCCAGCATTATCGACCGCAAAATTGTCGTACGAGATGTGAAAACCGGCGTCGAGGTCGCCAGGTACGACTACCCAGTGCGTGGGCCCAAAAATACTGTTACGTATTTCGACAGGGCACTGGCGGTGACGGACAGAAGGACGCCAGGGAAAAATGTTACGGTGGTTCTAGATCCGGGAACTGGTCGCGAACTGATGCGCGTGACGTATCGCGGCGCAACAGCGTTTAGCCAAACAGGCGAAACATTTGCAGCCGTTAGAGCGAATGATCTATTCAAGGAAACTTCTGGCAACTGGGGAGTTGATGTCTGGGAAACCCGCACCGGTCGAAAAATTGCAGAGCTACCTCATGATGCCCGTCGAAGCATTCATCTATCGCCCGATGGCAAAGTGTTAGCCACCGAAGGTCCTGATGTAATAAACCTGTGGCAAGTTGATGAAGTGGCGCAAGATCGCATTGCACCAGCCAAGCCCGTTGAGGAAGATCCGCCGATGAAAACGGGAAATTCCAATTCACGGTTCAAACGCGAACGTGTCGCTGAACTAGGCAACATGGTGTTCGCGCAGTTTGAAGAACCTGCGTACGAAAAGCGCTTGCCTGAAGCTGCTGAAGAACAAGAAGAGCCCCAACCCCGCAAAGGGCTTGACGCGTTCCAGGCAAAACCGGTTGTGGTAAAGAAGAGCGACAATCACGAAACGAAGTTGATGAAGCAGCGATATAACGTCGCGGTCAAAGAGATGGAGGTTCTCTATGAGTTGTTTTCAAGCGGGGCTAGTGGGCATTCCCCTGTCAGCCCCCTTTCTCTTCTCCTGGAAGCCAGCCGTCGTGTGCTGGCATCTGAACTAGATCTAGCAAGTTCCGCAGAACAACGTATCGCAGCGCATAGCAAAGCGGTCGAAGCTGCGAAGGCTATTGAGTCTGTTTTGAAGGAAAAATGTCGCAATGGCGCGGCGCCTATAAACGAGTTACATCGGGCGACTTTTAACAGGCTCACGGCTGAGCTTTGGCTGGTGCGCGGAAAGAAGGCCGCAAAAATGCCCTGAATTGACCCTGAACTGCCGGCATATCACTATACCACTCACTCAATTTTGGAGAGCCAGACAATGACGCACAGCAACCCCGCACTGACGTTTGTTTTCATTAGCACTATCTTCGCGTTTACCCAGTTAGCCATCGCGGACGACCCGGAAGTGTACAAAGCCAAAGCCGTGAAATTGACTGGAATGGAAGACCAAGAAACAGCGATTGCGAAGAAACGTTACAACGTCGCAGTTAACGAAAAGGATACATTGCACCTCTTGTATGTCTCAGGGGCCGGCCAGGGGGCGCGTAGCCCTCTCGAAGCACTCCTGGACGCGTGCCGCCGCGTGCTGATGGCGGAGATAGATTTAGCAAGCAACTCGCGCGAGCGTATTGCAGTCCGCAAAAAAGCGGTTGAAGTTGAAAAGATTTGTGAAGCGATTGCGACGGAAAAATACAAGTACGGGGTTATTCCAGAGCATGAGTTTCGCAATGCTCAGTTTAATCGCATCACATCCGAGTTACTTTTAGTTCGTGCAAGGAACGCTATTGCTAAGGATAATAAGGAAACCTCACAGCTAGATCATGCTGGAATAGAAGATAGGGCGAAAAACAACTGCGAATCTCATTAAGTGTGCTCCTTTGAGTTTCAGCCCGGATGCAAACGCCTGGGTTTCTTTCACCACCTGTTGCAACGTGGTCTCCCCGCGGCGCCAGGTGCCATCGGTTGTTGGGTGTGCTGCCCGCGCGAAAGAACACTCTGTTGGCGCCGCAAGTTCAAAGATGGCTACAGCTGAACACGACTTTGTGAACTACCCAGGATGCAGGCTGTCGGTTGCGGACTCATTTCGACTCTAATAACCGGCGGAATGAAAGTGGAGCAACCAACTCGTTTACGCCATCACTTGATTATCGCAGTTTCGCATGATCAAGTATCGAGAGCTCTACCGTGCGTCAGAGGTGAGCTTTCTTACGAGATCCTTGAACTCTGCAAGATCCCTGAGTGCTTTTAGGTCGTGGTCCTTTTGCAGAAGCTTTACATCGCTGAATCCGATGTCGATTGCCTGCTTTAGCAATTTTAGCGCTGCTTTCTGATGCTGGCTGACGACGTTGGCAGACTGTTTCCGCAGGATGCAATTCTGTGCAATCAGACTTTGGATGCAGGCAGCGTTGTACCGCTGGTTTTCATCTCTATCCAGGTCGCCCCACAATTCTGAAAGCTCCGCCAGCTTCGAAAGAGCGATGTGCGAAGTATCGTACTGCTGGTTGAGAGTCAGTTGATTCGCAATTCCGTAGATACGGAAGATTGCCTTTTTGTAATCTTCTGCTGTTGCCGGCGGACGGCTTTCAAGTTCGCTTAATGCGGATGTCAGCATCACTTCGAGAGCGGGCAGGTTTCTGGCAAGGACCAGTCTGGCTCCCTGCAACACAGCATGGTTCTCCCGGGGACCCGCGTCCTTGAGTCGCCCGTCTCGCAGTGTATCGCAGTGATAAAGCGCCAGGGTGTCTTCATCTTGTTTTAGTTTCCTTTGAGGTGTGAAGTTATCGTCGTATCTGGCGGCTTGCGAGATATGAATCTCATCGATCATCCCCTGGAAGTGCATGTTATGTTGCGTTCCGCGCTGCTGCGCGCCGATCACCAGTGTCTTGCCACTGGCAGACTCACTGATGGTTGCTGTGGGAGTGCGTAGTTGTAGCACTCCATTTAGATAGAGGCGGATCTCGCTGCCATCGTAGACGCCGGCGACATGAACAAGTTCTCTGTTAGAAACCTGCGCCAGCGTGCGCACGGTGTAAGGACGTCTTGCAGTGCCTTTTTGAAATTGCCAGACGCTTTTTCCGCCTTCAGTGACCGCCGCTAGGCTGAACCCGCTTGTATTGGAATTGCTGGCAACCACGGCTGTTGTCGATTTTCCTGATTCCGGCGCCACCCATGCTTCGACAGTGAGAGGTTTGCTTGGCGAGAAACTCATTCCGGGAAATTCAACGTAGCTCTGACCATCGAACCACAGTGCTTTACCAGCAGCACCAAGCGTTGCCAGGCAGGTTGTTTTTAACGCTGCCGCACCAGAATCTCCTGAACGCTCCTTCGCCATGCTATCAATTGATGCAACGATCTGTGTCGCTACTTCGCCCTCTAGCGGCGGGAAGGTATTCACAAGAGATTCCAGCGCCGCGGTCTGTTGCTGGGGAGAAAGTTCTTGCAGCAATGCCAGATAGGATTGCTGTACTTCTTTCAATCGTAGGCGAGGAGCCAAAACGCTGGCCATCCGCTGACTGACGAACTTTTCGTCCATCCGGAAAAGCGGGGCCATTTTACTTACATGTTCAGACTGTTCAGCTTTACTGAGAGGCGATATTTCAATCTGGTGAAATGCAGCCCAGGCGCTTCCACCGGCGCCATCCGGATACAGTTCCGCTTCAGCCTGCTGGCGGATTGCCGCTGGCATTAGAATGTCCTGCCAGGTGTAAACGCCACTCAGTGAACGAATGTCTAAGTCGAAAGATGTGTTGACGGTACTGAGCAACTTTTTTGCATAGTCGACCTTGCCGAGACGGAAGGCGGCGATTGCATGAATCGCCTTCCGGAGTTCAAGCACGCCGTGCCTCGCAGGCATGGAGGCTGTGAGATCAAAAGCGAGCTGTGCATCGTTCAAACGCAGCCTGGCCAGGGCGGCGGCGGTCGATAGCCAGTACGATGCGGCGTTGCCTCGTAACTTGCTGAGATACTGCTCAACTGGCTCGAGAGGCAGCGTCGCTGGATCGACAGCTCCTGTCCAGACAGATCCCGCTTTCACAAGACGTTCCAGATCGGAAATGCTTCCGTTTGCATAAAGACTCAAGCCTTTTTTCAGCAGTGCTGCGAACGCTTCTTTCTGACCAGTCATTGAAAAAAGTACAGCGGCCCGCAACACCGTTGTGGAGTAAGCTAAGCCGGTCTCCATTTCCGCCAGTGCAAATTCTGCTGCTCGCTCCCATTCACCTAGACAGGCGAATCTTGTACTGGCTTCACGGCAGAATTTTGCCGTTGTCTGGTTGTTAAATCGCGCGGCCATACAAATCCGAGCCCCGTATTCCCAGTGCGAGGCAATAACTTCTTCCCGGTCGCCGGCGGCCTCCCTCAGTGTTGCGCGTTTCTGTAAGATTTCAACGATTGCCTGTTCGCGACCTGTAATGTCTCCGCCTGCTTTCCATTGCCTGATCAGTGGCAGGATGTTGTTTTCCACCTCCGCCCAGTCGCTGAGGATATAGTCCGCTTGAATCCGCGCAGCCAGGTAGGCGGCTTCGTCGGGATCGATCTTTAGCAAAGCAAGGGCATCCTCTTTCGCCTTGCGGGGTTGATCTAGCGTGAACCAGAGTTCCATCCGTGCAGTTCTTGCTTTCGTATCCGCAGGGTTTTCGGTAATTCTGTCTTCCAGCCGTTCCAGTAACACGTCGACTACTGGATGCTTGCCGGTTGCCGACGTTACTTTCATCGTTCTGAAGATGCGGACCTGCTCCGCAAGGGTCTCTGATAAGATCGCATCAGCTAAACTTTCGATACTTTGGGGTGCTAGTTCCCTATTCATCAATAGTAAAAGCACCCGTTTGCCAATATCGTTTGCGGGGTTATGAACTAGCGGCAGTAAATTGTTGACCAGGTCTGCTTCAAGAGGCTTTTCTGTTGGCGATAACTCTACCTCATGTAATGTGCGCAAGGCGTCGCCCTCAACAGACTTTGCGTGGAGAGCGGTCTCCAACTCGTGATACAACAGTCCCGCGATAAGCTGGTCATGTGCTCCATACAAAGCCGGTAAATCAGTCTCAAAGGGGTTAGAGAGCGTACGGAAAATCCGTCGAGATGCGTCCTTGTCGCCCGAATACACTAATGCCAGCGCCCGGACGAATTTCCCGCGGTAACCTGGGATTGGGCCAGTCATCTTCGCGACAAACTTTAAGGCTGAAGAATAGTTTCCCCGGCGGATAGCCAACAACGCCCTGCTTACCAGGTAGTAGTTCTGAATGCCCCCCTTGGTGCTCTTTTCAAGCAACTGGTCAAAAGCTTCGATTTCATCCGGCGTCACCGTGAGTTCTCTTGGCGTCAATGACTGCAACAGCGTATACCGGCTGAAGAAGTCAACATCGCTTGAGAGTCGTCGCTTAAACGCAACGAGTAGCGAATCTAAATCGTCGCTACCAGCGGTCGCCTGGATTACACCAAGAATAAAGTGGTTGATGCTGCTCGGAACAAGCCGCACGATTGCGGATGAGAAGCGTAACGCACGATCCCATTGGTAAACTCGCACATTCCAGTCGCGTGCGGCAGTGCAACACTGCAAGGCAAAGGCGTCGCTAACATCCGCTTCAAGGGCCAGATCAGCCGCAGCGGTCCAGAAATCTGCAACGCGTTGCGAACTCCCCGGCTTTTTCGCTTGCACCGCAGCACGATCGCCAAAAACTTTTGCTAATAAAGCCGCATCGCGTTTCGTAAATGACCTGGATTCGATTTGTGCTGCGATCTTGTCAAGCCCCTGATCCGCTTCATCCCACCGGGCAAGGTTTTGACGGATTAAGACGTCGCGGATCATCAGAGAATGATCGTCAGGCTCGACTCTGAGTAGCTGCTCCACGACAGGCAGCGCTGCTTGCCAGTCTTTGAACTCGATCTCAAACTCAAGCAGAGACCGCCACCGTTGTGGTTTCTCCGCAGGAGCGCTTTGCTCAACCCGCGATTTCAGATGGTCCGCGATGAATTTCTTTGCTGTGCGTGGAAGTGGCATGTCGCCAGAAGCAAGACGCGCGAAGAACGTCTGCTCCTGCTTCGGCGACATTCTGGCGAGTCTTTCAACGAGCTGCTGCCTCATCAATTCTGACCGGCCAGCCAGCGCCGCAACCGCATTCAGAGCTTGATCCCGCGTGCTTAGATCCTTTGAGTCTAGTAGCCGCATTAACGCCGCAACAACGCTATTGTTGATCTCTGGTAGATCCATCGCCTTGTGCAGCATTAACTGCTTGAGCCTGTCATTGGGACCATCAAGCAGTGCGACGATCTCGTTGCTGAAGGTGTTTGTCGCACCGTACGCAGACAACTGATTGACTGCGCTGACAATCTGCCAATCTTCACCGCTCCGTAGTCTCGCGCGGGTGCTGTAAATCTGATTTGCGAAAAGCGTTGTACCTTTCAGGCTAGTTGTTGATGGACTGCGGATAGACACTGCGAGGGTATTCTCGCCACGATGAAGTTCGTGAGGTTGAACCCTGTGGTAGATGAAATCTGCAGCGTTTGCACCTGTAGGCTGGCTACTAATAGGAGCAGGCGCGCCATTAAGAAATACGTCAGCTTGAATACCGCGAGGCAGCATTAACGTAATATCACGAACGCTTTCTGGCTTATGGACGAAGAAGCTATTGCGTAGCTGAACGGTCTTGTTGCCCGCCTTCAACGTCTCAAGGCTTACGGTTGTCCAGTCCTTATCGTCATATTCAGGGCTTTCCCATCCGTCGTCCGCTAACTCCGTGCGCACCGTCCAGTAACTATTGGCGCCAGCAAGTTCAAAGATGGTTAACGAGTGGCGTGAGTCCTCTTCAGTCTTTAGACCCGCCCGCCATAAACGCCCAGCAATATCATCGACAGCAACGAGACTCTGTCCATCGGCAGCGAAGCAAATCCGTTGCAGTGAGTTGAACCCGCGAAATGTGGCCATCATCTCACCGGTCTTTACATGCCACAATCGCACGGTTCCGTCGTCGCTTCCACTAGCAAGGGTGTTGCTTCCCGGCGAGAAAGCTATCGTTCTGATAATTCCGCCGTGGCCTTTGAGAGTGTGCAGCAGCCGCCACTGAGTTGCATCCCACACACGTATGTTGCGGTCGTCGCAACAGGCCGCGAGGTATTTCCCGTCTGGGGAGAACGCTACGTCGCGGAACGCGCCAGAATTGCTGCGTATTGTATGCAAAACGCGGCCGTCAGCGACTGCGAGTATCTTAATGTTACCATCAACCCCCGCCGCCGCGATTCTGGAATCATCAGGGCTTACAGCTAGACCAGGAGTCTCACCTTTGTGGGTTTTCTTTAGCCACTTTCTGGAAAGCGAATAGTCGCCGGAGTTCAGGCGCCACACGGCTACGCTTCCCTCGTGGGAACTAGCAGCTATCAGCGGCGAACCGGACATGGCTGCGATCCTTTGCACGCCGAATGGTGCTGGAAACGTACTAAGGATTCGCCCTGATGCACTATCAAGTAGCACGAGTTCCGTCCCGTTGTAATGCGCACCTACGATAAAATTGTCGTCCGAAGTGAAATCAAGCCGGCGGTAGCTGTAACCGATATTGCGCTGGTTTTCCCACACGCCGTTTCCCGCTGCGATGTCAAACATCTGGACACCCTTCCCCAGACAGCCCGCTAGGTAACGGGAGTCGTTAGACACCGCAATTTCCAGTCGCATCTGCGGCAACGCCCGGGACTCGGGGATTTTTTGGAGACTCCAGACCTTGACCGTTGCATCGCCACTGGCTGTTAGAAGTTCACCACCAGGTTCAAAAGCGGAACCGTAAATGACGCCTCCATGTCCGCGTAGTACGCCTGACAATTTCCCGGTAGCTGCGTGCCAGGTATAGATAATGCGGTCCTCCCCCGCGGCAGCAATTACTCCACTTGGCGAAACCGCAACTGTGAAAAGACGGCCTGTGGATGACTTACCACCAGCAGTGGCCGATAGGTGTCTGTGTGCGCCTGTTCGCAGATCATAAAGCGAAGGCTGCCCGCCAGATCCAGTCGTGACAATCTGCCAACCGTTAGCGATCCACGCCAGGTCGTCAACGCCTTTCGCGGGAGAAAATTTGCGTATCGGAGTGAAAGAATTCGCGTTGACAATCTGAAGTTCATTAATGACTACGAAGACGCCTGGCTTAGCAGGTATTAACTTGCGATACCCAACTGCAAGAGTCTTCCCGGCAGGTGAAAATTCGATACTCACAAGGAAGTTTCCAAACTCACCTGCCTGCACCGTTTCAGGATCTGGCACCCGAGCTGTTTTCAACGAACCTGAATCGCCAAATAGCAACAGATCGGACTCGGTGCCGGAGAACCGGACCGCACGGCAGTCAACCGTGGGATAGCGGCAGACGATCCGCCCCGTCCCGGTGTTCCATACAACAACACTCTTCGTCGTTACACCTGCTACATACATTTTGTCGGAAGATAGGGAGAGTTTGCTAACGCTTGCACCTGCCCCTTCAAACTCTCTTATCAGCTTACATTCGGGGTGTGACCACAGTCGCAAAACGCCCTCCTGGCCAGCAGTTATTAAATGTCTGCCAGCTTCACCATCTAGCACTGCGACGGCTCTGACAGCCGAATTGTCTGCCCGTACTTCGGCCCGGTACGGATGAGAGAGTCTATTCCAGTAGTGCCATTCGAAGCCACGATCATCGCTTTTGCCAGGCTTGGGAGTGTGACGGTCGAGCAGTTCGCGCATCCGTCCAGCATCGCCGTCAAGAAATGCGAGCTGTATAGCGTTCATGTGCGAGGCATACAGCAAGTCTTCTAACCGGGCCTGCGACCGTTCTACGGCCTCGCGCGCCTTGTTCGCAGCTAGCGCGGATCGTTCGGCTTCCGCTTGTTTCGTCAGGGCTGCATTTCGCTGTATATCTGCTTCGCTGGCTTGACGGGAAGCCTCGAAGGCAAACAGCGATGATACAACGGCGCCAAGAATCAGCAGTATGCTGGCGACCGATGCCAGCGAGGGCAGAAGCGGATTGCGCCGGCACCAGCGCCACACCTTCTCCACACGACTAACGGGCCGGGCGAGGATGGGTTCGCGGTTTGCGAATCGCTGAAGGTCGTCAGCCAGGTCCTGTGCAGTGGCGTACCGTTTCTGCGGCTGCTTCTCAAGACATTTCAGACAGATCGTCTCCAGATCTCGCGGGACCTCGCGATTTATGTCGCGCGGCGACACGGGCTCTGCACTCGTTACCTGGATCAATGTCTCCATCACACTGGCAGCCTGAAACGGCGGGCGCCCCGTTAACAGGCAATACAGAACCGCACCCAGCGAATAGATGTCAGCAGATTGCGAAACTTCCTTAACCGCGCCGGAGGCCTGTTCGGGCGCCATGTAGGCTGGCGTCCCCAGCACTTGTCCGGTGTGAGTAAGCGTCTCTCCGTCAACGATCTTTTTCGAAAGCCCGAAGTCGGCGACCTTGGGGATGAAAGATAACTGTCCATCCGAGAAGGCGCCGCTGGTGTAGTCGCCGCGGTCTTTGCGGCTTCCAGAGTTATTTGCAGCAACAGGCCCAGAAGCAGCCTCATCAAAAGCTAGTAGAATGTTTGCAGGTTTCAGGTCCCGGTGAATTACTCCGCGACGGTGAGCGTAGGCAATCGCACCTGCAACGATCCGGGTAACTTCACTGGCGACAACCGGCGGCAGCGGACCCTCAGCAACTCTCTCTGACAGACTCTGGCCGTCAATATATCCCATCGAAAAATAGTGCTGGCCATTTGATTCCCCGACATCGTACACCGGCACGATATTCTGATGATCAAGCGCGGCGGCAGCCTCAGCTTCAGAACGGAAACGTTGGACATCCTGCTCGTTAGCAAGTTGCCCAGCAAGAATCATTTTCAACGCTACGATGCGGTTCAAAGCAACGTGTCTTGCCTTGTAAACCACTCCCATGCCGCCGCGGGCAATTTCGCTGATTAACTCGTACCCATCAATGGGCGTGATTTTCGATACATCGCGCGGCGATGCATCTGCCTGCCCAGGGCGACCACGACCCTTCTTATCCGGCAGGTCTGTGGTCTGTTCGGCAGCGGATGCCGCATCACTGCCGCTCATGGTCAATGTGATCTGTGCGTTACTTGCACCATGGGTATCTGGCTGGGCAACAGGTTCAGCGTCAGCTTTCGTAAGGGGTTTAGATGCAAGCATCTGCTCGATGATGCTTAAATATCCGGGAAACCTTTTCCGATAATCGTCGACCTGGACGGGGCCAGCAGAATCCCCAAGCGACCTTAGTTCAGCTTCGAGCAACTCTGCAAAGAGGGTGCGACGATGCGGTTCTTCTACTTCCGTGAGAAAATCTTCAATACGAGTTTCACCTGCCACCCACGCACTCGCAAAACGCTTTTTGATACCCCGGATACGCTCGTCTACAGTCCCTGAACTGTCAAACTGGTCCGTTTCGCCTGCCATACTTAAGACACCACATTGCGAGCCTTTGCTTACGGAAAATTGCTGCCGTGCAATCTACCTTTAGCAAGGAACTGTCGCAAATTCAGCCCATTAGCATCTCGAGTCAGGCATCCTGGACCAATGCACGCACAAGAAGTACGCGACCGCGTCGCGCAGGAGAAGATAGAAGCCTGGCGCAACGACCACAATAACCACCGAACCCACAACGCTTCAGGCAACCTGGCGCCAAAGTCCTGAGCGGCCAGCCCCTGAACACCCGCCGGACGCTTCTTACTTGCTCGCATTCCCGCCGACACGGATCTGCACTCCGGCGAGTGTGGTATCGACCCATCGCAGGCGTTCGCTTGTTCCTGCACCTGAACTTCTAGGCTCAACCGAAAAGAAGAGGCGTTTTGCTCGACGCGCTAAGAGGGTCCTTGGTTAACATGAGACTCTTCCAACTTCCTGCCAACTTCAACGGGAATGGCAAGACTTCACTACATCTTTGATTGGTCTACAAAGCCGGTGCCTTGGTCGTCATCAGGAAAAGTTCAACAGCCCAAGTAACTCCGGGCGTTCGTCGCATCGGTCCGACACACCGACACAGATTGTAAATTAGTCGATCTACACATGAGGGCGCGTCCTGAGCAGTTTATTGCCGTAACAGTTTCTTTCTTTAACGGAAAGTCGCACCTTACCGGTTACAAATGCTGGCCACTGCCAAAGACTCTGCTAAGCAGCCATCGTGTGATAGCTAAAAATAGGAAGCCAAGCCGCCCCGGAGGGCGGCCTGACTGTCTCCTGGTTTAGAAGCGTGTTAGCGGTGTCGCCGGCGTTTGCTGAAACGGCCGGCGTTGTAGCCTTTGCGGCTGCCTGTCCGTTTGCCTGACTTGTAGAAATACCAGGCGATGACGGGGACGATCGCCAGTGTGACTAAGATCTCCATGCGTTCTCCTTCTGCTTCTTGGAATGAAATGAAACCACTAAGCAAAATCTGGAGATGCGTAGAGAGTGTCTTACGCTCCGGGAAGCGTACTCATTTCACCAGCGAGCAGGTTGACGGTGGTGTCCGCGTCGACTGGGATGTCGCGTAGCCAACGGGTGAACTGATGCACCATAAGTCCGGCGGCGATGCTTGCCACGTAGATGGTGCTGCGAGAAGTACATGCGCCACGCTGTGCTTCGGATTGGGTGAAGAGGGTCTGGCGATACAGCTCGCGGGTTGACTCGTCGCTCGCGGCAAGTACGCGTAGAATTTCGCCGAGAATTCTGCCGTCAGCCCAGAACGCCGCTTGCCTCGCGATGCTGCGCCAGATGGCTGCCCGCGTGGATATGGAATCAACGCAGCAGAAAACGGCTTCGCGACAGGCGTGTGTGGGCCGGTAACGGTCGTAGATAGTCTCAACCTGGATGGCTGGGTCGATATTGCGAATCGTATCCCGGGTTGCTTGGACTTTAGCTTTGCCCACGTCGCTTACTGCGTAACCCTGTGTGGTAACGTTTGTGGGTTCAACAGTGTCGAAGTCGATGAGCTGAATCCGTTTTGCGCCGATGGAGGCAAGCTGTAGAGCCACCTGCCGGCCGATTGCCCCGGCGCCTATCACGGTAGCCGTTACGCTTGATAGCCGGTCAGCGGGAACCAGGTCTCTCTGGCGGGCGAAGCGATCGTCAGGTGGTTGAATTGGAACGTTCAAATATCTTCCTTTTGCTAGGTTGAAATTCGCAATAAGACCGAACTATTTGCCGGTGGTAAATGCAGTGGTATCGAGCATGTCGTAGGCGGACACGTTCTCGTGATACTCCACCTCCCAAGCCAACTCATCGCTCGCTTCAAAGGGGTGTGAGAAGTCGACTTGGGTTCGCAACTCGATCTCTGCGGATGGCCCACGGTTGTAACGGATACGTGCGTAAGTGCGTCCGCCGCGGGCTAGAATGAACATCACCGCCCAGTCGGCCTGGCCGAAGACGCGGTCGAAGGTGTCTTCGTCGATACGGCTAGGTTGTGGACAGTTGCCGGGATGGGTGTGAATCCAGATCCGGGCGAACTGTGCCGGCTGGCCGCCGGCATCAACCTGCTGGTCGAAGTAGTCGGCGACGGATTCGTCTTCGAAATCAACATTCGAGTAAGTGCAATGCTGACGGACCAGTTGAACGTCATCAATGAATAGCAGGTCAGAGGAAGAAGCGACGCCAAAGCCGCCGACCTCGGTGTCGCCGTAGTCACGTAGGAACAGCAGTTTCGCCCAGGCTGTCGGACTGAATCGCAGCAGTGGGGCCTGGCTTGCTTGCTGTTTCTTCGATTGTTTCATCATTTTCACTTTCGTCATGGCAACTCCGGCATATCTGATCTGTAAGGCAGGTAGGGCAGTAATCTTCACTGCACGCTCGGCAGGGTTTTAGGCAATCGTCACAGTAGGCGTCGTGACAGGCTTCGCAGCGGGATGAACACTCGCTGCACAGCGGATGGTGGCAGTCGCCGCACTCCCGCTGACATCTGATGCAGATCGACGTATCGCATCCTTGGCACTGGGTGGCATCTTCTTCGTTTTCGATCGCGCCACAGTCCGCACATTCAACGCCGTGCCAGATTGACAGGGACACGTAGGGGCTGCCTGCGTTGTAGGAGCGAAGGAGATTCGCGACGATCGTAAACAGATCAAGCAGACGGCCCTGCTGCAGCGCCGACGTTATGGCGGCGGCGCCCTTGCCTTCGCAGACCGATCCATTCTGGACGTGCGGATGCGTGACATCCGGGGCCGATGACGCTGGATGCGGATCAAGTGCACTCACGCGGTACATCAGCGGAATCCGCTGCGACGGATGTTTCCAGTCCAGGTGGATGGCGAAGGGGCCGAGATAGACGCCTTCCAGTTCCAGCGGTTCTGTTGTGACAGATACGGTCTGTTCCTGAAGGTCGATCTGGACCTCTTCAAATTCCTGATGAAGCGCGAGCAGGTCCGCATAGATTTCCTGGGCGGACGCCTGTGCGGTTCCGTTCACGGATGGAGCCAGCGAATCGTACGTTTGCGAAAGCTGTTCGCGCAGCCGGGAGATTGCAGATCGTAGTTCCTGCCGTAAGCGACGTGCGGCGCCTGAAAGGCCAGCTTGCATCGCACGCTGCAAACGCCTGTGCAGCATTTCACACTGGCACCAGCTTTCGTTGGGTAAGATACTTACAGCCGGTTGTTCAGGCCTGGACTGTACATGCTGGTGAATGCGGACGGCTGCCCGCAGGCATAATCTTCTCACTGGTTGAATGTTGAACTTCTCCTGTTCGCGAATAAAGAAAACGCCGCCAGAGTTCAACTGGCGGCGTGGTTTTAGACACCTGTCAAGGAACTAGCGGCAGGCGCCTTCGATCTTGACCGGTGTGATGGAAACGCGGTCCCCGTCGACCAGTAGCTGCCCGGAGTGGCAGGGCTGACGGTTGACGCGAATCAGATAGTCCTGCGGCTGCCGGGATTGCGTGTGTTGCTCAAAGAGCTGCGCGACGCTCGTGTTGTCTTCAACTTCGATGTAGTCGGCGAAGCCGCCGCCGTCGTTGTTGATGAACAGAACTTTCATTGGTTGCTTTCTGTATGGGTGCGGTGTGAAGATGAGTTGCGGTGGCGACGCCGTCGCCTGGCCTCGCGGCAGCCACGTGACTGGCCGCCGCGGTATTGCTGCACGTGTTTCTTCCGGCGGCTGTTTACAGACATGGCCGGTTACGCTGCGCTTCGAGTTCGTCCCAGTCAATGACATAGGGACCGTGCTCTTCGCAATCGGGGTCCAGCGGATCACCAGGCTCAGCGAGCATGAACCCGAGGCGTTTGATGGTGGAAACCGTTTCGCCGGTTGCGCTGGCGACAGCGCGATTCAAGTCGTTCTGATGCATGAAATCTTCTCCTGTTGAAATGAAAAAGCCCTGGCTGCGCAACGTGCGCAACCAGGGCCGTAAGGGGTTTGATTGGACTAGGGTTTGTTTGAATTAGGTTTATTAACGTGTTCCCGGAAGCCAGTGCCTTTCGAGCCAGGCGACTTCCGCATGCAGTGCGTTGCTGCGATTGGGAAATGGTCCCAGGCGTGGGCCGCCGACCGGCATCAGGTCGGCGAACCATTGCCCCGCAACGTCGGGTTCAACATGCGAGCCGCGGACGATGACGGGTGTTCCAAGCGTATGAAGATCAATCGCTTCTCCGTAAATGCAGCGGACGGCGCCGGATGGTTCAATGATGAGTTGCATCGTCGCCTCACTTGGGAGAGCGGATAATCCGCCGTCGTGGCCGGTCGACAAGCAGGCTGTCGAGCGTTGTCTGCACGCCGGCCAGCTGTGTGGCGACTTCCTGCCGGAGTGACTCGTCGTCACGTAACTTCTGCGGCTGTACACCTTCAACTACCTGCTGACACCGGGAAACCAGAGTATCGAGCTGTTCATTGGAACGAACGTTGAGTGAACGGAACCGCTGGAAGAAGTCGTGCATGTTCTCGACAACCGAGTCGCGGAAGATCTTGGGGCGTCCATCGCTGTGCCCTGCAAGCCGTTCGGACAGATGGGTTACAAGGCCTGCCAGTTCCGCTGTGAAAGCTTGTTCCGCCATCTGCACTGCTTCATCGAAGCGGGTCTGCACCCGCTCGCACTCCTGTGCGTAGAGTTCCGGATTCAGTTGACGCAGATATGGCGGCGGCTCCACACTGGGGAAGTCCCACGACACTTCAAAGGCGCCGTACAGGCAGGGTGGATAGTCCGCTTCGTTGTAGAGGCTGCCTAGACGCATCTGAGCCGCCGCCCGCAATTCTGTATACTCTTCATCCAGACGCTCGACAGCTTCAGCCAGATCCTGCTGGAATTCCGTCATCTGCTGCTGGAAGGTTTCCAGCGCGTCCTGCCGTAACAGGCGGATGCCTGGTTCAGGAAACGGCAACGTCAACGCGGTCCAGTAGGAACGCGCCCGGTTACGCACCGACGTCACGGCTTTGAACCGCGGATGTTTCGTATCCAGCAGTTTCTTGCCAGCGCTGAGAAACGCCCCCTCCGCGCCGAAAGATTCCGCGGCCTGCGTCTTCTGCGTGGTAGAGAGGGATTTACGCGTGCCAAGCCAGACAAAGCTGACCCGCGAAGCACACATGGTGGCGCGTAGCCGCTGCGATGGTGGCGGCTGTGGTGACGCCAGAGCATCAGGTTCTGTTTCAGTAACGCTCATTGTTACTCCTTATCTGGATTTCGTTAGTTCCGTTCCGGGTCGCGTGGAATCATCCGGCGGGTCTTGGCCGGTTGCTCACCCGTGGTATAGATCCCTGCTTCATCAGCATGTAGACAGCGTCCGCTGGCCCATTGGCGAAGACGTTGCACAGGTTCCGCGGCAGTGACTGCAACCGGCACGATGTTCTGGGCCGCCAGCACCAGCGGAAGATCAAGCAGGGCGGCCAACCGGCAGCAGGCACGGATTTCTGCGCCTGTCCAGTTGCGGTCATCTGGCAGTGGCTGACTGTCGTCGATACCAAACCGCCGCAGATACAACCGCCAGATCGCCTGCCTCCCGGTTTGTCCTGGCAGGTCGAGGAAGAAAAGCCCGTCAAAGCGCTCCGCCCTGCAGAATTCCGGCGGTAGCTTACTAACGTCATTCGCCGTGCAGACGACAAAGACGTCTGACGAATGATCGTTAAGCCACGTTAACAACGATCCGAACATGCGTGCGGAAACACCGCTGTCCGACTGACCAGAACCTGACACCCCTCCTAGTGCTTTTTCGACTTCGTCAATGAATAGCACAGCGGGCTGCATCGCGTCGACGATCTTCAGCGCCTCACGTGTCCGCTGTTCAGTTTGTCCGACCAGCGAACCCATCAGCGCACCGACGTCCAGGGTCAACGTCGGACGCCCGGTTTCGTTTCCCAGCGCCTTGCAAAAAGCGCTCTTTCCCGTCCCCGAAACTCCAAGCAGGATGACACCCCGTGGTTTAAGCCTGCTGTTGCCTGCTGTTTGCCGACGCATCGCACGCAGGCAGAACGCCTTGAGCGGCGCGAGCCCGCCGAGGTCGTCGAACGATTCTTCGCCCTGATGAAGGGTCAACAAGCCGCTCTTCTTCAGCGTCTGGGACTTCAGTTCCCAGATCGAAGAAGGTTCGACCCGCCCATGCCGCACGAGCGACAGGCTGAACGCCCCTTCCGCTTCATAACGGGTCAGCCCGCTGGCCGCGTCCAGAACACGTTGTAGACCGGCGCCGTCTGGGAGCTCTTCCTCTTCGGTCGCCACGCCGCGGGCGATTTCTTCAAGCTGCTGCCGGTCAGGCAGATCATGTTCGATGACGACCAGCAGTTTGTCGAGTTCAGCGGGCACTTGCAGGACGGGAGACAGAATCACCACAAACGCTCGGCTGTTTTTGCCGTTGGTGATCTGCCTCGCGACTGCCTGTACGATCTCCGCAGAATTAAGGAAACGGTGGAAGTTCGCCAGCACCAGCAGCGTAGGCTGCTCAGAGTCTGCCAAAGAAGTCAGCGCCCGCACGGCGGCCAGTGGGTCGGTCGCCGCAGACGTGGTGTCGTTGCGACTTGATTCCGTAGCTGTCAGCCCCAGATCAATATCCCATGTCATCAGACGCCACTGCTCAGCGTGGCACAGCCTGGCAATCTCCTGAATCGCGTCTTCGTGTTCATGCGACTGAATCCAGATACCGGCGAAGCACGCGCGTACGTTCTCCGCCAGACGCTCTGATAGCGTCATAAATCAACTCCTGTTTAAGGTTAAGAAGTGACAAGGCGCCCGATGGACGCCAGCCACGATGGAATTTCGCCGCTCGGATCACGCTCACGAAGCTGGTCAGCGGTCATGCCGCTGGCAACGTGTGTGTTGAGCCAGCGTTTAGCCTGGTAGGTCAAGCGGTTACGCGCCCGGCTGGAAAGAAGTTCCCAGGGCGTGTCATTACCGCCAGCCTGGTGCAGCCGTTTGGCTGTCAGCGCTGCCACGCAATCGAAGTCATCGAACTGGACTTCAGTCCCACACGCTTCGTAGATAGCCTGCGGATGCAGGTAGTTCTCCAGGCTACGTTTGCCCGTTACGACGGCCTGGCAGTTCTTTCGTGCGTTGACCGCTTCCGCCGCTTCGTAGCGGTTAGCCGTTTCAGGCGGAAGTTCATGATCGTAGAGATGGAATTCTGGCTTCGCCAAAGGCGCCAGCCGGAATGTCCAGTCTGAAACTCTGCCGCCGCCAAACGGTACGAACACCAGTTTGCCGCTTTGCTCCATCCCTGCCAGATCAGGAAGACCTGGGTCGCTATGGTGCAGCAGTAGTGAGATGCGACGCAGAAACTCAATGTCGTTGGCGCCTTCAACGACAAGCATGATGCGGACCAGATCGTTCTGTCCGCCGGGCGCTAAATGGTTCTTCGCTGTAACGTTCAGTTCTCCTGGTTGGTGTGATGATTTTCCTGATGGGTCTGATGGAATTCCGCTGTCAGCGTTTCCGTCAGAGTCTTACCCAAAGCGGCTTCTAGAAAGCGACTCGCCTCCCGGCACTCAGCGCCGGAGAATCCCTTGGTTTCAACGCGAGTCTCGCCACTGGGGAGTACAACGACTTCAATCGTTTTCATGCTGTCCCTCCTACGTTGATCGTAAGCTTCAGCGATCCATCTTCCATGGCATGCTCCGTCACGGCATGACCCTGACGTCGTGCTTCAATCTTTGCTTTCTCAACCGCATAAAACTGCAGCAACCTGTCCAGTTCCTGCCGTTCTCCCCAGCTACCTTCGAAGTTATCAAACAGCACTTCTCCCGCAGTCAGGTCGCAGACAACCGGGTACTTCCAGTCCGGCAGCGCGACGCAATGGCCGGTCGCTTCCGCGCTGAATAGCTGCACCTGTTTGCGCACTGGCTCGGCAAGACCCAGCCGGCGGCAAGCAGCGGTTAACGCCGCCGCGTCGCGGACTTCGGTGGTGATTGTGACAACATGTGACATTTTTCACGCTCCTCGTTTTGTGATGTGATGGGTTCTATTCAGGTGTGTCTGCGTCGCGATCGCCTTCCGCATCATTCAGTGCGGGCGGCGTGTTTTGGCGACCGATGTTAGGTCGACTTTCAGGCGGCAGCAGTAGCGGGCGACTGACAATCAGTTCCTCAAGCAGGTGCTCGGCAACGACTGAATCGTCCGCAGAGGTTGATGGTCGCTGCAGCAAGTACCAGCAGAGAATCAGTGGCAGTAAACAGGCGAGCATCGTCCCCATGCCAAAGATGGCTTCCGCAATAACTGGATCTAGATGCCGCCGCTCTGCTAGATCACGCCGTTCCGCTTCAAGCTGGTCACGCTGGCGGCCAAGCTCACTGCGTTCCGATTGCAACTCGCGTTGCACCGTTATCAATTCCCGCCGCGCCTCAGCATCCGCTTCGACCAGCCGCCGTGAACCCTCGGCAACTTCACGCTGCAGTTCGTGCGCCCGCGATGCCTCTTTCTCCTGCCGCGCAAGCTGTTTTTCAGCCATCGACACGAGCCGCGAGTTTTCATCTTCACAGCCGCTCGCTGTCAGTATCGTTGCCGCTGTTATCACTAGGATTACGAAGGTTCGATTGTGCATTAGTCCTCCATCGGGTTAAGAGCCGTTTTAAAATTTCCTGAAGCGCTAGCCGCAGCCGTCGCTCGCGAACGAGCGCAGCGACTGCCAGCAAGAGAGCCATTGAAGTCAAGGCAAGCGTTAGATAGGTCAACGCAACTCCTTCCATAAATGAAAACGGCGCCTGAGCGGCGCCTTGAGGTGTACGGTTTTAGACTGAGTGGAACGAAAAGGCGTGTAGGTATAGAAAAAGGTCGACCCGCTAAAAAACAGTCTTCCGTAAACGTCGCCCTTGCACGCAGTTCACGCAGAAGTGCGCAGACTTAGTCAGGAGGTGATTCCGGGGACCGCGTGCTTCGCGATTTGCGATTGAGCGACTTCCGTCGCGTTCTGCCATCAGGAGGTATTTGCCCACGGGATGTGTACCAGAAACGGAGAGAACTCGTGACCGTGTTGCGATCACAGTCAAGCTGCTCAGCAATTTCTTCAAGCAGAAGCCCTGTGTCCGCGATGCGTTTTACCTCTTCGCTGATACGCTGATATTGTGGCGGATCCTGATGCTTGCGTGGCAGTGCAGACCTGCGACTGCGACCGTCGGGCATCGGAAGTCCTCGCGATTCGAACCAGTGACGCATTAGTTTTGTGACTTTGCTCTTTGAGCAGTTCAGCCGGTCCGCGATCTCGACATTTAAGAGACCTTCGTCATACAGTTTTTTAGCGGTTTCTGACTCGCCATCGATTGGGTTCTCTTCAACGAAATCGATAACGATCTTCTCCACTTTTGAACGTTCACCACATGCGTCGCCTGTTTCAACGAAAGCGGAAGCTATTGCAGTCGCTGAAATGGTTAAGCGACCTTGCAAGTGACCCCTTTTCTTTCCTTCACGTCGAATTTCAGTAACGACAATTTTTCCGTCAATTAAATCACGGAGCGCCATCGCGCTGGACGGCGATGCGCCACTCAACACATCCCCCAAGCGGCTAAGTTTATTGCGAACCCATTCTTCAGTCGGCTGCGGAGTAGGTTTCATATCTAAGCGTTGCAAGCGTTCTAATGATTTCAACAGTTCACGGCGTTCCCGTTGCCGCTGTGCAAGCCGCTGAGAAACACCTGCGTCGTCTAGGCCACTTTCAATGCGGTCGATAAGTCGGCCGATTTTCTGTTCGACATCTGCCAGTGATGTTTCGACCGCGGCGATTTCGGCGGGATGCTGCTGGCTACGCTGCCGACAAGATTCTAAAGTCTGCTTCAGAACTGCTTCCAGCCACTCACGGCTGCACAGGATGCGGGCTCCAATCTCATGCAGAATCATCCGTTCAGCACGCTGCCGGTTGAGCGTACTTTGGCACGAACATACTCCCTGTTTATATTTCGGGCAGAACAAGTATTTGCCGCCGGATCCACCGACATGAAATGTGGCGCCGCAAGAGGCACATGCTACCATGCCGGAAAGTAGATGCCTGGGCGAGTTATCCTCAACACCTACCGGCCTGCCCTTCAACTGCCCGTTCGACTTGCGGTGTTTTGCGTACCGCTGGTAATTTTCCTCCAGCCGTTGCTGGGCCTTCTGGAAAGTGTCGTCATCGATGATCCGCAGATGCCCCATATCTAGCCTGTATTGTTCACATGCTTCGCTAGATCGAGGCTCCTGGCGGATTTTTCCTGTCTCTGGATCTCGGGTATTTTGCATTTCTCCCCAAAGCCAAACACCAACATACTTTTCGTTTGCCAGTAGGAGTGCAACTTGTTGATGATGCCATTCAGGCGTCGTTGCGCGATGATCTTTCGGAGCCTTCAGCGCATTTAGTTTTCGCGTAATCCATCGGATCGATTGTTTTTCAGTCACAAACCAGTCGAAGATTCTGGCTACCCAGCATGCTGCTACATCATCGATAACGTATTGCTTGCGTGGTTTCGAGTTCCGTCCGCGACGCTGCGACTCAGTGCCGGGTACTGATTCAGAAGAATAACCAAAACAAAAATCGCCAACACTGAAACCTGCATGGATAGCCCCTTCCTGACCGCGAAACACGTTCGCCGCAAGCTCCTTAATGTAGCGTTCATGCATCAAGCTCATGATCGACGCGATGACTTCCCAGTTGCCGCGGCTCGTGTCGATCGATTCGCTGACGCTGATGACCCTTACCCCGTAGACATGCACCATTTTTTTTAACAGGGGCATCGTAATGACAGACTCGCGAGCCAGGCGCGAAAGACTGTGCAAGTACAGCACTTTAAACGCGCCAAGCGAAGCCGCCTGCACCAGTGCATCCAATCCCTCACGTTGGGCCTTGGTCCCCGAAACAGCCTCATCAGCGAACTCGAACGATTCATCAATACGATGCCCGTTCGCCTCAGCCGCCTCGCGACACTTGCGTTGCTGATCGATGTTACTTTCTTCCCGTTGCAGATCACTACTAAACCGGGAGTAACTGGCAGCAGTATTGTCACCATCCGGCGTATCGCCTCCCGCGTTACGATGCCGACGGCGCTGACGTTGCGAGGAAGTTGCGTTAGAAAAGCGACGGTGATTTTGCGCTTGATTTGTGCTTATCTGGTTCCCAATTGCTCCTAAACAACCAGAAATAACCGCCATCATCCAGAACTGTGTAAGTGCTTGCAATAAATTGACTTGCATCACAAACAGAGCGGTTGTAACGACATGCGCAGATGTCTCTAGAAGAATCCTGTCCTCTCCGCTTTGCAAATGCAGGCATTCCTAACATGTTGCATTGCAACCACTTAGGCCCCGGAGTTCTGATTGACACAATCGTTTGTGTCAATCGTGTGTCAATCAGCCGCAATGCGAGCATCGATGGCGCCGCTCCCGCGGGTTTGCTGGCGCTGAAATTCGATGCGGCGGTCTGGCTGAAATTCATGGTCAAGTCTTCTCACCGGGGTTGCCCGGTATCTCCTATTTGACTAACCGGCCGCCGCTACTCTGCGGTGGTGTTACCGGTAAAGTTGATTCGTTTCATCTGACGCTGAGCCTCTTCATCGTGAGCATGATAATAATGGCGGACCATCTTGCTTTCCTGGTGTCCGAGCCACTCCATAACCAGTTGCTCAGGGACGTTGTTATTGGCGCACACGGAGCAAAAGTAATGGCGGAAGCTGTGGAGGCGGCCGTCGCTGAAGCCGATTTCGTCGTCAGGCGTGGGAAAGGTTCCCGCCAAAGGTTCGAGCACATCGCGGATTAACGTTCGCCGCGTGATATCGGAACTCAGGGCGCCGCCACGGGGACCGTGGAAAACTTTGCCATCGGGGCTGGGCTCTAGACGATTTAGTACAGCGGCGAGATCTTCGTGAATAGGAAATGACCTGCTGCGGCGGCTTTTAGTTTGCCGCCGCTTTTGATTGCCGCGGCGATTACGGCTGGCGGTTTCGTCCTTCAAGGTGATCAGATTTCTATCGCTATCAATATCGCTGCAGCGAAGCGCCGCCAGTTCTGAAATCCGCATCCCGGTGCATGCGAGACTCGTGAGCACATTTTCCAGCCAGTGCAGTTCTGTGTCCGCGCTGCAGTGTTCGAGAATCGCGCGCACTTCTTCGGGGCGCCAGCAATGGGTGTCGGTGCCAGTTGGCTTGGCCAATGGCAAACGGATTTTGCATTCAGCAGGCAGGTGCTCATCGTCAATCAACTGGTTGATGCACTGCTTGATCGTTGTAAGTTCCAGGAATTCTGTCCGGTACGCGTAGCCTTCTCCATCAAGCCATGCTGCATAGTTTTCAAGATGCAGCTTGCGGACTTGATTCCAATGGCGGATCTGATGTTGTTGTAGGTACGGGACGAATTTGTCAAACACCGCGCGGTAGCGCTTCGATGTGCTTTTGCTGGCGCCGCCCGTTACCGCTGGGCGTTGCACATGACCCTGGTAGAGCGCGACACCGTCGTCGAGAAGCAGGTGCTCCATGTTGCCATGATCGAGGATCGCCTTGTCCGCCAGCCCGAGTTCAACGGCTTTCACCGCATCCAGACATCGCAGGTTTTCGAGCGCGACATGGTGTTCCTGAGTACCCAGCGAGTGCCGGCCAGCGGGTACCGGGTTGGAGCGGCCATCGGCCCAGTAGGTGGCGCGGCGTTGAAATAATTTCCACGTAAAATACTGGCCCAGAACCAGTTCGTTTTTGCGTTGTTTAGGCATAGGCTATTTTTCTGTAGAGATGGATTGTTACTTTGTTTTGTGGAGCAATGGGTTTTGCATCCATTGGGGAATGCGACCATTTATGGGGCGTGTAGGAGAATGACCAGGGGCGCCGGCATCTCCGGGTGAGCCAGCGCCGCTAGGAGGTTTCGCCGCTGACATCGCACTGACCGATCCCGTCCAGCCGGTTTCTTCGCCATCGTCTGCACCTGCCTGACAGAACATGTCGACTGCTGAACTGGCGAACAGCAGTTTCTTCCCACGACCGCCAAGTTGCACGGCGGTGAGAACGCCCTCCTTCACACGACGACGTAACGTGCTCACCGAGAGGCCCGTTACTGCCGCCAGTTCTTTGATGCTTAGAAGCCGTTCGCTATGCTGTGTGCTCATCACCACTCTCGCTAATTCGTCCGCGGAACAAGGCCCTGCTGACCTTGCTCGCAGTAGCAAGAGAACATCAAACGCTTGTTTGAAGTAGAGAAAGCGTTTGGAGACGCTTTATCAATTTGGTGCTGAGGGACTGCCACCCCGTATAGAAAGATGCGATCGCGCGCATCTTGTGGGCCGCTTTTGGCGCGTGGCGCTAAAGATGACGCAGACAGGCACTTAAGTTGCTGCGCCAGTGACGCTTAATTTGCCGGAGCGACGGCAAACGGCAATCTAGCGGGGCTGGCGGGGAAACTCGCTCGTCTGGTCCCAGTCACGACCAAGCCGTTTCTGAATCTCTTGCCGGTCCCGCTTTATCGAGCTTTCATCCACACCTAGATGCATCGCAAACGCCAGTTCAATACGATTCAAGCGGCGATTAAATGCAGCCGGGTGCCGCTGGCGAAGCAGTCGCCAGAAATGTTGCAAACGAAACCGCCGTTCAAATGTACCGAATTGATTCTTTGCACGATTAGAAGAATCAATGATCGATTTCCACCCGGATAAATGTTCGTTGGTCCCTGCCTGCCGAAGGGCGTCGGCAAGCAGGTCGCGCAGTTCATCACGTGCGAGCAGCGGAAAGGTATCAGGCCAGTTGAACAAACCGCCTGCCCGCATTAACTGCTCAACAATCGAAAGTGGAAACTGCCCGCTCATCATCGGACGCATAGGCACTGGGATTCGAGGCCCGGCAAGCCCTTGCAGGCGCCAACGCACGCAGAATTCCAGCACGGCAGCGTCGTACTCTGTCCACCCTTCCTCAGCTTTGGGATTAAAAAGCCCTTCAGGCTGAGTCGATGGAATTGGCAGGCCGACCAGCGCCGTTCCCCAGCGGTGCATCGGCTCGCAAAATTGCTCATTCAATGAGTCCAACTCGGACAGAAATTCCGGGTTCGTCATTAGCCAGCCAGCGTAACCGCATGTAATTTCTGAGAAAGAAAGCAGTCGTTCGTTTACCTGGCGGACGGTATTCGTAATATCTTCTTCACTCAAGCCATATCCCGCCAGATCGTCCCGCTGCACTTGCGGCGCGGTATGCATCATATTGCATTGGATGGGCATCGCATTCCAGAACCCAACCCGCGAACCGTGGTCGCCGGAAATTCGACTGAGATCGGCTTCCAGCTGCAAGAGTTCTTCGTCGACTTCAAACGCTTCGCCAGTTTGCGGCCGGCAGATCAATTGCAGTAAGCAACTGGGCACGGTGTAGAAGTACCGGCCGTTCACCAGAGCATGCGACCGGTGCACATCGGGCAGACTCGTTTGCTGAAGTCGGGGATCGTGTGCGTGAACACCAACGAAACGAACCGTCGGCGCAGGACCATGTTGCGCTGCCGTAACGGGGCTAATTGTAAATGCCGGTTCAATTTGCGAAGGTTCTTCTTTCTCGTTGTTGTCCATTGCTCCATTCCCCCGTTAACGCTTGACGACCACAATTACTAACTTTGACTAGTGTATTTTATAGAAAAAGTAAAACGGCGCCTTGGCGTCTATAATGTTTCTGGCAGTTCGGCACCCAGAGACAGAGTCCGAATGCTAAATTGCCTTCAAGTTACTTGACGCATTTTCTGGTCTATTTTAGGTAAGCACTTCCGGTAATCTGGTTCGCCGAACGAGTAAAGTTGTGCTCCCGCAAAGTTCAAAAGGAGATATGGTCAGAAGTTGTGTTCTTGAAGGATTGAAAAAGGCGGCGCATCCTGCTGATAGTTACCACACTTCAGCGGCCCACGCGGGCACGAGGATACGCCATGAGCCAGAGTACGACAGACACGCGTTCGATGCCAGCCACCAGTCAGCCTGAACCCGGAACCGTTGCGTTCCAGCGGCCGTTTGAAGCGGCGAGCCCGCTGGATGAACTGGTCCGTGCGGGAGCCAGGCGGATGCTGCAGGAGGCGATTGACGCCGAGGTGGAAGCCTTTGTTACGGAACATCAGCAACGCCGCGACGAGCAGGGACGGCGGCAGGTCATCAAGAACGGCAAGCTGCCGGCCCGCGAGATTCTGACGGGAGCCGGCCCGGTTGAGATTCGACAGGGGCGGGTCCGGGACAACCATCCCGATCCGCAGCAGCGGGTGCGGTTCGCGCCCACCGTGCTGCCGGCCTATCTGCG
Source organism: Pirellulaceae bacterium (assembly GCA_965233625.1). Taxonomy (GTDB): domain Bacteria; phylum Planctomycetota; class Planctomycetia; order Pirellulales; family Pirellulaceae. Next base: position 1,374,947 of record OZ247499.1, on the reverse strand, counting down.
GCGGACCAGTGCGATCGAGGACCTGATTCCCTGGCTCTATCTGAAAGGAGTTTCGACCGGCGATTTCAATGAAGCGCTGCAGGCGCTGCTGGGCGGAAACGCGACGGGCCTCAGCGCGAACACGGTCGTCCGCCTCAAAGAAAAATGGTCGTCAGAGTACGACCAGTGGAGCCGCCGCAGCCTGGTGGACAAGGAGTACGTGTACGTGTGGGCCGACGGCATTCACGTGAAGGTGCGGCTGGAGGACGACGCCAACAACCGGCAGTGCATCCTCGTGCTGATGGGCGCCACGGCCGACGGAAAGAAAGAACTGATCGCGGTGCTCGACGGCTACCGCGAAAGCGAACAGAGCTGGCAGGAGTTGCTGTTCGACCTGAAGAGCCGCGGACTGAAGAAGCCGCCGAAGATCGCCGTTGGAGATGGAGCGCTGGGCTTCTGGGCGGCGCTGCGGAAAGTCTTCCCGGACACGCGCGAGCAGCGCTGCTGGGTGCACAAGACAGCGAATATCCTGAACAAGCTGCCCAGGAGCGTCCAGCCAAAAGCGAAAGGCGATCTGCATGAAATCTGGCAGGCGGAAACCCGCGCCGGCGCAATGACAGCCTTTGACACCTTCCTGGAGAAATACGACGCGAAGTATCACGCTGCCTGCGAATGCCTCCGCAAGGACAAAGCCGAACTGCTGGCGTTCTACGACTTCCCGGCGGAGCACTGGGCGCACCTGCGGACCACCAACCCCATCGAAAGCACCTTCGCCACCATCCGCCTGCGGCACAAGAAGACCAAAGGCAACGGCACACGGCGGGCCAGCCTCGCCATGATGTTCAAGCTGGCCGAGTCCGCCTCCCGGAAATGGAAACGGTTACGCAGCTACCAGAAGATCGCATTCGTCATCGAAGGACGGTCCTTCAAAGACGGAATCATGCTGGATAAAGACGCCGCCTGAAGAATCCTCAGAACACAAGAATTGACAATTACTCGTTCAAAAGCGTTGCACTACCCACGAGGTAATAGTCGCCTACACAATACATGCCGCATTCTCGCCGTCAGTTTAGCAGTCGTGAAGCAAAATCATGTGGCGATTTATCCATTCAAATCGCAGCCGTTGGCCGAATGGACTTCCTTAGGAACTATTACGATTCTGGTTAAGAATATTCCCAGATTGATAATATCTCCCTCAAGTATCTTGCCCCGTTTTGGGCAGAACTTTAGCAGGAATATCACGCTTATTTAGCAGACTGCGGCACGGCAACTACGGAAGTGTAGATTGGGACCGCAGCAATGACGCGCTGACGGTTTACGGAGCCCAAGTTGGATTTCTGTTCGCTATCTGTTGCTGCCGCATTTTGCAACGCTTGAAAGATCGGCCCGTTGCAGGGAATAGACTTGTCTGGGGGAAAGTAATTTGTGAACTGAGTAGCTAACATTTCATTCGCAATTTCATAATCGACCCGGAGTTTTTGCCGTGGTTTAGAGTTTGGTTGGTCCGGGAACAGCGACACTACCCGCGACTTTGCGGTTATCTTGCGAAGTTCCGTTGGTTTATACTTCCAACTGAAGAAGACTGCGGCGAGCGGTTCTTTGTTTAATTTGATGAATCGCCGGACAGTGGCTTCGCGTGAAGCCAGGTAATCATCCGCAAGACATATGAGCTGAGTTGCTGAGATAGCCGCTTCGCGGTGGGTTTGCTGCGTAGCCTCTCACTGAGTCCGTTTGCCTTCTTTGGGTTTGGCGTCTGCTTACTGTGCTTATTCGGTTGGGTCCGGCTGAGGACAATCGTGGTGGTTCCGTCGATTTGCGCTCAGGCTGTTTGTATGGCATGTTTTGGCAGCTGAGGTGAATGGCGTCTTCGCACTGTTCCTCCGCTGTGGAGTGATGGTTACGAGCTCGCTACGAAAATGTCTGAGTTACGAATTGCAACTGCGCAACTATTCGCCCCTGCCTGTCGCGACACTACCGCCGCAGTCGGAACCGTCTCAACCAGGAAGAGGTTCGATTATATCTGGCGCACCTTGTTGCGAAACGCGGGCAGCTACGGGCAAGCACTGGCGGCGCTGCGGTACCTCTTACGCTGGGTGCTCAAGCGAGGCGACCTAGTGGAGGATATTCTCGCTCCGCGGCCCGAACGGCGGCCGCTTGTGGTGCTTAGTGTGGACGAAGTGTGGCGACTGTTCGCCGCGATCGTGTCGTTCAAGAACCGCATGACTCTGATGACCGCCTACTCCGCCCGCCTCGCGTAGCTGAAAGTCGCCAAGCGCGACAGCAAGCGGATCGTCATCCGTATCGTGCAGGGCAAGCGGAAAACGCCGCTGCACGTCGCCACACAACTGATCGGCACCACGGCCAGTCTACTGGATAAGCTGGAAGCGGGGTCAACCGCCAGCCAGCAGGAGCCAGCGCGACCATCATCCATCCCACTGGAAACGCTGCCGCAAGCCTTCGCAACAGCTTGAAATCGCTGAAATTGCGTGAGAGCATGTTGTTGAACTGCTGGCCCGCCACTACACCTCTGCGGCTCAGCGGGCCCTGGTGCGTTTCAGTGCGGAAACGTGTTACTCTGCCAAGTTTGCATCGCGTGTTCAGGAACAAGTGATCGATCGCATTCGTGCTCAGTAGCGAACTGAGAAGTGTGGCTCGCGCCTCCAGACGGTGCACCGCCAGCAGGTCTTCGCTCGCTTCCAGCAGGCTTCCCGACCTTTCCCCGGTTGCATTTGGAAAGCACCAGGAAAGTTCATCGATTTTTATTTCGTCTGCTATTCAGATATCATAGTGAAAGTTACTCTCCTGCCAGGGCATGAATGATTGATTCAAAGTTTATCCACGGAATCCAGCCAGACGGATTCGTCGAAGTTGATGCTGCGCGACTGCTGTTGATACTCGACCGCTTTTCCATCCCCAAAGATAGAAAGACTTTTCCAAAGCAATGTGTGCCGAACTCCCCATTTGCCGCGCATTTCGCCTCGGAATACTACCTGCAAAAGCTGGATTTTCTTATTCGGTATCCTGGCTACTTCGTGTTCGAGTTGATTGAACTCTACAAAACCAACGATCCTCATGCCTCCGATAGATCGCAGGTAATGGCCTTGATTCAGCAGATTATCCAGGATCAGGAGCCAGAGTTTCAGACAATACCATTCCGGAAGTTCTGGCGGGGAGCGTATGAGCGTCGCGACGATGTTGAGAACTGGTGGTGGGCGAGGGGGCTAGTCTTTACTGGGTTCGAGACGCGAGGCAAAGCGGCGCCGTGGAAGCATTACTTTCTCACGAAGACTGGGCAGGACGTGGCGACCTCGCTGGTGGCCGGGGTACAGGACGCGAAGTGGTATGCAAAGCGGATAAACGAAATTCACCAGTACATGGGGCACCTTCCTGCGTCAGAGATCAAGAACCGGCAGTACAGTCACGAACGATACAGACAAGCAAACTTGAACGAACTAATACCCGATCTGTCGGAAGATGAAATCTTTTCCCACTACAAGTCTGTCTTTGGCGAGGTGCTGGAGGTCAAGAGTGAATAAACGCGGTAAGAGCGAGCCTGACGCCATCTTGAACCAGCCTTCACATCTGGTGGAAACGATCAGCAAAGCGGTTCATGAAAGCTGCAAGAAGTACGATATAACGAGGGCCGAAGTCGAGACGATTGTCGGTGATCTAAACCTGCATAAAACCCTGCCGGGAAAAGTTCCCCGCTTGGTGGTGCGCAGATTGCGTTTCCAGGGCGTGAAGACACTTGACGGTGCAACATCTCAAATCGATTACGACCAAACCTTCGAAAGTGGCGTCAACTTTCTTCTTATTGAACACAACCTTGTTGGAAAATCCACGGTTTTCAAAACTATCAAGTTCGCGCTTACTGGCAACGACGATGACTACGACGCTGTCGTGAGACAATGGCTTCATGAAATTTGGCTAGAGTTTACGCTTGGAGATTCTGACTACACTGTTCTTCTTTCGCGCCACGATGACGGCTTACGTGGGAAACTTGCAACTGGTCGACATCAATGCCGAATCGATGAACTGCCGCAGAGTGCAAGCGTAATATTCGACTATCAAGGAAACGCGGATATTCAAACGGCGCTGCAAGACTTCTTCTTTTCTAAGTTTGCGCTGCCGACGCTGGGATGGAACCAGGCCACTACCGGATACCGTGGAGGTAACACAGATGTGACCGCTAGCTGGCGCACGTATTTTCAGGCACTGCGCGTTCCAGATGACAATCACTCTTACTTATTGTCAAAGCACGCAAATCAGGACGGCTTGCTCTTCTCAGCGTTTCTCGGCCTAACCTGGAATGAGCCTCTCAATCAACTGAGCATGGCGGCGTCTTCGATTAAAAAACGCATCCAAGCCTACGATGAAGAGCCTACGGATTCAGCAAACGCCAAACGTGAGTTGCACCAACAGCTGGCAGACGCACTGGCTGAGATCAAGCAAATCGAGGAAACACAATCCACGCGTCTTGCGGCGCTCACAGACCCACACCCCATTGAACGGCTAACCGAAGTGAATGCTCAAATTGTGGCGGCGAGCTCGGCGGTGGACGACTATAAAGCGCAACGAGATAACCTGAAAACAAAAATGCAAACTTGGAATGCGAGAGCGCGAAGACTGCGCGAGCAAATTATGATTGGCAGAGCACTAACGGGTCTGAATGTGACTTTCTGCCCGAATTGCGATCATCGGGTTGCACCAGAAGAAGTTAAGAGGGAAGAGGATGGCAATAGCTGCCGGCTTTGTGACCATCCCGTTGGCGCCGGCAATGAATCGGACTTAGAAGCTATTCAGGCTAGTGCAGAAAACTGTGAGAAGCGGGCCAAACAAATGAAGGCGGAAATGCAGGCTGTTAATGCGCATATCCGGGCGAATAATTCGCAGATTGAGAACTGTATCAAGGAACGGGAAAGATTGAAGGAAACTATCAAAAGTCGCATAGCCGTTGAGTTGCCAACGGCTCTGGAAAAGGAAAACCTGGGAACATTACATCAAACCATTGGGCGAATAGAACAGCAACTGGCAACGCTTGAAAATGAGGATGAAGGTCAAAGTCTTACGATGGATAGGAGGCAAGTCTACCTGATTGACAAAGTGAAGAAACACTTGCAAGAACACGCCACATGTCTGAACAGAGAGATCCATCAGCGTTTAGCAGAGCTGGTGATGGAAATTGTGACCGCTCTACAAGCCAATCAAATATCTGGTTTAAACTGCTCACCGATGGGTGCAGTGAAGCTAACTAAGAATGGCCAGCAAATCCCGTTCTCAGGTATTAAGAATCCGGGCGAGCGATACCGTGTGAAACTCGCCGTGCTCTTGGCTTTAATCAGGCTTGGAAGCGAAACTGAATACGGCAGGCACCCTGGGCTCCTCATGCTCGATCAGCTTGGCGCTACAGAAATGGTCTCAAAGGATTTACGCGCGCTTGCCGCCTCGCTGAACACCATAGATGAAAGTTACTCAGATTCAGTGCAAATCATCGCTTTCACTTCTTGTAGCGAATTCCGAAACGCCACAGATCCGGCGAAGGTTTATGGACATCGTGTGGAAGGCGATGATGGAAAACTGTACGCCTTTTGAGACCGGGACGGCCATGAAACCTTGGCATGAGTGGGAACAAAAGCTAAACAATTCGAGCCAGGAAGACGTGGATGACGTCGTGGACGAGTTGTGCGATCTCCTTATGTCGACGGAGCCGCAACCGGCTGCGACTGGTGTTGTTCGCACTGCTGTCGCTTCGGCTCAGTCGGCGCTCAGCATTCGAACTTCGGCAATTTGCTTGGCGTTCGTCGCAAGTGATGACGACCTGGACGCTATCACGCAGCTAGAACAGCTTTTTGAAACGCACAAGGACGATCACTTTCTCGGCCCCGCGATGCTCCAAGTTCTGGGACTTTATGGGCTTCGGAGCGACACTGCTCGAACGGGCGCCATAACGTGTGCTACTCGAGTTCGGTCATCTGCGCCGCGCGGGTTGCTAATCGTCAGTGCGAAAGTCTCCCGGCTGCTGTGCGACAAGGAGCACGCGGCGCCTCTCAGGCAACATTTATCGAAGCTCTCGACACATGTTGACAATGCCGTCCGCGCCGAAGCTAAATCTCAGCTCGGACGACTCCTCATTACCGACGCTATGCTTGCTCATAGTAGCGGCGAATTGATGAAGTTGCTGAACGCTGCCAGAACCATGCTGCAAGAATCTGAAGACTTGGAAGAATTAAGGCCTGATTCTAAAATATTGCGGCTGATGACAGATGCACTTCTGCTTTTCGACGTCATACATCGCAGCCGTTCCGCAGTAGCTGAGTCCATCGCAGAAGTTGCGACGGAATTGCGAGCTGTTGGTTCGCAATTTCTTCGGACGGAATGCAGCCCAGCTGCCCAGCAGATTTCAACATATTGCGCTGCTATGGCTACCGAAATTGAAGCTACAGCAACAGAAATAGCAGCTTCCGCAGATTGGACCAATTTTGATGCTGCACTAGGAATTCTGGCCGAATGCCACCGCAAACTGCAGGTTCTACCTCTGGCAAATGCGGGCAACGACCGCCTTCTGCAATCGCTTTCCAATAGCGCAGAAAAAGTGCTCCAGCCGCGACTGGGGCCATTGCTCGCGAGAAGCGTTGGCCGCCGGCGCATTGCGAAAGTTATTGCGAAACACACTGAAAAACACGGCGAGGACGAGATTGCATCCGTCTTGCAGCAGTTTCTTCGCATAGCGAATTCGGCGGAGGAGCAGCAGGGATACAACCCATCTGAACAATCGATTGAAAGTCTAAATGCGCTGGCGAAATCGATGGGATATACGAATGATGAACTTATTGACCAGTTGCAAGTTAAAGTTCAAGGCACTGAAAGCACGCTGGATATTTCTGGTCTGTTAAAACCCGTAACGCAATCGAGCATCCGAAGAAATATGACACCACCAACCATTGGTATTATTGTAGCGCTCGTCGAGGAATACACGGCGGTACGTTTGATGTTGCAGGGAGAAGCTTCGTATCAGGCTGCTGGGACAGGCGGCGGGCGCGAGTACCTACTAGGTAACATTCCTTCATCCCGTGAAGGCGTAGTCAAGGTTGTACTTGCGCAGACAAGCGACATGGGAAACAACTTTGGAGCCCTTAGAGCAGCGAAACTGCTCCACGAATTCCCTGAAACTGCGGGGATCATTATGTGCGGGATCGCAGGCGGCGCGCCAAACCCGCAAGTCCCTGATGAGCACGTTCGGTTAGGTGACATTGTTGTTTCTAATCGCAACGGTGTTGTGCAATACGATTTTGGTAAAGACAAGAAGGACTCGTTCGAAATCCGAGCAGCGCCGCGGCCGCCCAGCGCTTTGCTGATGCAGGCCGTGCAGGTTGTGGAGCAGAATAGAGCACTTGGCCAACGTCCGTGGGATGACTACATAACGCAGGCTATGAAACGTCTCGGCATTGCTGAACCTGACCCAGCAACCGACTATGTCCTTAATGCGAATGGGAACCGAATTAAGCATCCTGATTATTTTGGCGCCAGGCCCAGAATTTTCTCAGGAGCAATCGCATCTGCTAACTGTGTTCAAGGTGACTTCGAAAAGCGGGATGCTCTGCGCGACAATCACAAAGTCCGGGCTGTTGAAATGGAAGCATCAGGAGTTGCTGATGCTACTTGGGAAAACGGGGCCGGATATCTGGTAGTTCGAGGCATTTGTGATTATTGCGATATACGAACCAAGCAAAATCAAACCGACGACTGGAAACAATATGCAGCAATCGTCGCCGCGGCATACGTCCGGGCAATAATCGAAGCGATGTGATCGCACGATATCCGGCGTATAAATTGGGGTTGAGTGTTTTGCGAGCGGCTGACCGGAGCTCGCGAAAACATGAAGTGAAATGCAACCGCGAAGGATAAGATTCCCTTCAAGTATTGTGACGCGTTTGAGGGCGGAATTTAGCAGATGGGAAGTTAGCCGGGTGACAGGAATCTGCAACGAAACGGTCTAACTTGCCTGAATAGCACGACTGTTACTGGCAGCCGGACAAGTTGCTGCATTGCGACGCGCAGTCTGACACTCAGTAAGCAGTTTTGACTAAACTTGCGTGGTAGATACTGAAGCTCGCGTAGGCGATCTATTTTGTGGACGCACAGCATGCAACTGGAACTAATCCGCACCTTCTTTGAATCTTCTCCTGCGTTGCGATTGCTGCAGTCGGACAATGCGCCGTTCGTACTCGATTTTCTGCATCTTACTTTCAAAAAGAATTCCGTGCTGGCGCTGGGGCATGAGGAAATGCGGCAGCAGTTGCTTATCTATCAGGAACACGTGCAGGAGTCTGTTCCAGCGGCGCTAACCGGGCGGGTAGATGCGTACCTGATTGCCTGGTCCGATGCGGGTTGGCTTAACCGCCATCTGGAAGATGCAAGCGAACGTCAGTACCAGCTTACCCGGCATGCTGAAGACGCGTTACAGTTCGTCGAGCAGTTGATCTCGCGGCGGACAGAATTGGTCGGCACGGAAAGCCGGTTGCGGCTGGTTATCGATACGCTCTCGGATCTGGTGCATGGTTCATCGAGCGATCCACAACAACGGCTCGCGCATCTGGAAGAGCAGAAAGCCGCGATTCAGCAGGAGATCGACGCAATCCGTCAGGGGCAACCTGTCGATGTGTACAAGCCTTCGCAGATCCGCGAACGGTTTCAGATGGCAGTTGGTTTATTAAAGACCCTGCAAAGCGATTTCCGCGCTGTTGAAGAGCGTTTCTACGATATCGCCTTGCGCGTTCAACAAGATCAGCAAGCTGCGGTCGAATCGCGCGGCCAGATTCTTGGCAACGCTATGGATTCCGAGGATCTGCTGAAAACAGAGGACGAAGGCGTTAGCTTTTATGCGTTCATTGCGTTTCTGTTTTCGCCAGACGGACAGCGTTCGTTACGGGAAACGATAAGCGAAGTGGTAAAGCTCGAAGCAATTCAAGATCAGCGCGAAGCGATCCAGCGGCTGCGGACTATGGTGAAATCGTTGCTGCAGGAAGCGGACAAGGTGTTGAAGACAAACGGGCGGCTTTCTACATCGCTCCGCAAACTGCTCGACCTGAATACGGCTGAAGACCGTAGGATGACGGCGGAACTGTTGCGCGACATCAAGCAGCTAGGTTGCTCGCTGAGAGATGAATTACCGGGCGCACAATTCACGGGCGTGAAGGTCCAAGCCACAACCGGCGTTGCGTCAGCTTTAAGCCGGACATTCTGGACGGCGCCCCAATCGTTCGATATCCGCCCCGGTGAACATGTTATCGATCTGGAAAGGACTGCAGGGCAGCGCGGGATTTTGGAAAGTTTGCAGTTGCTCGATTTCGAGCAGTTGCGCAACAATGTACTCAGTGTACTGGTATCGCATGACCAGGTTACGATGGAGATGCTGGTCGATCTTTTTCCGCCTGCCTCGGGCGTTCTTGAACTGGCGGGCTACTTTCAGATTGCGTACGAAGACGGCCATTCGATCGACCGCGATCTGCACACAACGGTTGTAGTTCGCGATACCGAAACGAACACGCTAGTAAAAGTGCGGATACCAGTAGTAACGTTCCTCAGCGAACATGCCGCAAGCTTCTCACGCAACACCGACATACACAACGGCGCGACGCCGGGGAATCCAAAATGAGCGAACCCGATGGGCAAGCAGCAGCCGGCGACCATAATGCATTCGAGTTTCCGCCGCGCGAGCCGTGGAGTTCTGCTGCCGTGAAGCTGCTGACGGGCGTTATCTATCACGACGACCCGGGCAACACCTGGAACGAAATTCTCTCGAACCTTTCACCGTTGACGGATCATTTCGCCAGATTGGGCCTGGTGCTAATCGTCAACGAAAACGACGGCTTAGCCTGGCTTCACCAGCCTGAAACTGAAGAGTTGCCTGCTGACTATGAGTCGATGCCTAAACTGTTCCGCAAAGTGGCTCTTGGCTTTGAAGCGACGTTGCTCAGCGTTGTGTTGCGCGATGAATTGCGGCGCAGTGAAGAGGAGGATCTGCAGAGCGAACGGTGCGTTATTGAACAGGCTGCGCTGCTGGCGATATGGCGGACGTTCTTCCCGGATAGCATCGACGAAGTGCGGCTGAACGACGGTTTATCGAAGCAACTCGCCCGGATGGAACAACTCAAGTTTGTTCGCCGGTTCGAGAAAACGCCACCGTCGTGGGAGATCCGGCGAATTGTCAAAGCGCGGCTGCCTTTAGAAACGTTGAAGGCAATACGCACCGAATTGCAGGAAGAACTGGCACGAAGAAAGGCGACCGGATGAACATGCTGTCCGGACTCGAACAGATCGCAGGTTACCGCCTTAGCAAACTCGAATTGTACAACTGGGGTACGTTCGACGGCGCAGTGCATGGCTTCCACCCTCGCGGCGAATGGACGCTGCTGGTCGGCGAAAACGGCACCGGAAAATCGACGATTGTCGATGCACTGCTTACGTTGCTGGTGCGGCCCGTCACCCGTAAATACAACTTTGCATCAGGCGCATCGAAATCTGAACGCGACGAACGCACCTATATCCAAGGCGCCTACGACAAGACGATCGGTGCATCCGGGACGCCGCAACTGCGTTATCTTCGACCCGGCAGCAAGCACTACTCCGCCTTGCTGGCTTGCTTCGAAAACGCATCGACCGGCAAGGTGTTCACCATCTGTCAGGTGCTTTATCTCGATTCACATAACAAGCCGAAGAAGTTCTACGCATTAGATGAACAGCAAGAGCGCGGAATCGCAGAAGACCTGGGCAACATTACGGAGAGTTCCAGCGTTCTTGGCACGCTCAAGCACCGCGATTTCAAAGCGACCGGGTCTTACACACAGTACTTCGAGTGGCTACGCCGTAAAGTCGATTGCCGTCCGAAAGCGATGGACATGTTCAACCAGGCAGCATGGGTGAAGGACGTTAACCAGCTCGACACATTCGTACGTGAACAGATGCTGGAGAAACGCCCGTGGGATGAAAAGGTTTCGCAGCTATTAACTAATTTCGTCGAACTGAGTGAGGCTCACCGTTCGCTGGTAACAGTCAGGGAGCAGGCGAAGCTGCTGGGCCCGGTAACTGAAACGGGCCAGCGGCATCAGAAACTCGCGGAGGAACTCAACACCGCAAGAGATCAATTGGCTTCAATCTCGTTGTTCTTCGATTCCGCCACGGTGCAACTGCTAGAGCCACTGTGCTACGAGTGGGCGGGCCGGGTCAGCCAGATCGAAACACAAAGCGAGTTACTCCAGGGTGAGATCAAAAACGCCCATCGCGAAGTCGCCCGCATTGAGCTGGAAATTGCCGGCGCCGGCGGCGAGCGGCTGCAACGTCTGCCAGATTTAATCGAACGCGAAGAAGAACGCGAACAAACAAAAAAGAAGGCCCGCACGCAACTTGAGTTGCTGCTAACGCAGGCGTCGATCGATATGGAAATCGACTCTGGCGAAGCGCTCCGCCGCCTGCAAGCTGCAGCCAGCAGCAGGCAGCAAGAGCTGGAAATCGAGCGGAAACTCACACAAGAGCAGGCGGCCCAGCTTCAATACGAAATAGGGCATCATAAGCAACGGATGCACGATGACCGTGAAGAACTTACTTCACTTGAGCAGCGGAAAGGCAATATGCCCCGCGAACTGGTATATATGCGCGATGAACTATGCCGTGAATTAAAGATCGCGCCCCGCGAGTTACCCTTCGCCGCGGAACTGATGGCTGTCGGCGCTGAACACCGCGAATGGGAAGCAACAATCGAGCAAGTGCTCAACGGCTTTGCCCGCGACCTGCTGGTAAAGGAACGACACTACGCAAAAGTGTCGGGCTTTATCGATAGCAGACGGCTGGTGGATCGCGACGGCCGCGGGCAACGTCTTTCTTACACGCGTGTAGGCGTTGCCCGCAGCGCACCAGAACATGCAACAGCTGGCGACAATATTTCGCTGCTGTCGATGCTAAAGTTCCGCGAAGAAAACGACCTGGCGCCGTGGGTGCGGGCGCAGGTGGCACAGCGTTTCGACTTCAAAGCGTGCGAAAGCGTCGAGCAGTTTCAGACAGCGGATCAGGCGGCCATGACACGGAACCGTCACATCAAACGCAACAAAATTCAGCACAGTAAAGATGACCGTAGCCAGCAAGGTGACCGCAAGCGGTTCGTACTCGGCTGGGAGAACCGCGAAAAAATCCGGGCGTTGAAAGACTCGCTGGAACAAGGCGAAGCAGCCCTACAACAGCTGGCAGCCAGTGAATCGGCTTTGATGCAAGCGATTGAAGACGCCACCAACGCCTTGGCGCGTTTACGCCAGATTGCCGGCTTCAACGAATTCGACGCCATTGATGACGAGCGCCACCGCCTGCTGGCCGCGGAATACCGGCTTGAGCTGGAACGCCTGAGAAAATCGAACGATAAAATCCGCGAACTAGAAGGCCGAAAGAACACAGTCGAAGCAAAAATAGATAACAAGCAGCAGCTGCTAAAGGCGTTATCGCGCGAGTGTGCAGAGGCCGCCACCGCCTTAGACAACGGACGGCAGTTGACCGCCAAGGCATCCCAATCGCTCGCATCTGCGCGTGAAAATGGCACGTACGAACGCCTGGCAACGCAATTCGGTTCTATCGAAAGAATGCTGACCAGTACTCCGCTTACTCTCGATAACCTGACAACCTTGCCTGGCGAATTCCAGCAGCAACGGTTCGATGAGGTCGAGCGGCTACGCAATAGGCTCGAACCGGTTGCGAAATCTCTACGTGGGCAGATGCTGAAATTCCTGACAAAGTTTCCCGCGTTCCAGGCGGATCTGGCCGACGATGTTGACTCGCTGCCACAATTCGTTGCGCTTCACCAGCGGATTGAAAAAGACGATCTGCCGCGGCACGTGAAACGCTTCAAAGAGAAATTGAACGAAAAGGTGCTGACCGAAGTCGGCGTGATGAACTCGCATCTGGAAACCGAACGCGAAGAGATCATCGAAAAGATAGAAGAGATTAATCAAGGACTCCGGCGGATGGAATGGCGGGAAGGAACCCACATCCGCCTCGATTCCGGGCCGACCAGCGACCCGGAAATCCGCGACTTCCGCCGTGAGCTTGCCGGGTGTTTAACGGGCTACCTCGACGGATCGAATCAGGCGACCGAAGAAACGTTTCTGAGAATTCAGAAACTTGTCGATAAACTGCGTGACGATAAGAACGTCCGCTGGCGCGAAAAGGTGATCGATGTCCGCCGCTGGTTCAGTTTTTCCGCCCGCGAGCTGGTTACAGAAACAGGTGAACCGCGGAGCTACTACGATGGCGGTTCGGGAAAGTCGGGCGGCGAGAAAGCTCGCCTGGCTTTCCTGGTTCTCGTGGCGGCGATTGTGTATCAATACGATATCGACCCAGATGATCCGCGCAGCGACAAATTCCGCTTTGTGATGGTCGATGAAATGTTCTCACGCACTGCAGCAAAGTATGCAAAGTATGCGATGGAGCTTTTCAAGCAGTTTGGTTTGCAACTGATGATAGTGGCGCCACTCGATGCAAAAGCCCGCGTCTGCGAGCCGTATGTCGGAATTCACGCACACGTGGTTAAAGACGCGGAAACCGACCGCAGTGAAATCCTCAGTTACACTTCGCAGCGGGAAGCATCCAGCCTCCGCAACGGCAAGCAATCCGCAACCGCCAAGCGGCCTAAACTGAAATAGTGATTACTCCCGAAGAAATCCGCGACAAGGCCCAGCGGCTGTATCCGAAGTTCGTGAAAGCGTGGCTATTGGGCGACGACTTTTTCCCGCGCCGCGTTCCTGCTGATCTTACGTTGCCCAAAGACCTTGCCGTTGCTCGCAGCGCTGTTGAGCAGTTGCGCAATCACGCCCAGCAGACATGTGGCAGCGGCTATACAATCACGTGGCGCCCACGTAAGAGCCGCTCGCACGGTTTGAATGAATTCCCCGACGCTATTTGTTTCGAATCTGCAGCCGGTCTGCTCTACACAACGCGGCGCGAAGAAGAGTTTCAAGAACTCAAATCAGCAGTAACGAAGATACGCCATGGCCAGCCATTGCTTGAAGCCTGGCTGCAAGAATCCACGCACTGGAAGGACCTGCTGAAAGTTGCCAGCTATCTCGACGACCTGTTACAAGTTTTACAGTATCTCCTGGAACATCCGCGCCCGGATTGTTTCGCACGTGAGATTCCGTTGCCAGTTTCCACCAAGTTGATCGAAGAGAACCAGAAGCTGCTCGCCAACTGGCTCGACCGGCTGTTGCCACAACACCAGATCGACTTCCGCTTCAACCGCCACGAATTCGAACCACGTTACGGCCTGCGACATGTCCGCCACCATCTGCTTATCCGCTGTCTCGACGTAAAACTGCAGTCGCGACTGAGGCTCAAGTTCGACGAACTATCGCTGCCCGCCAGTTCAATCAATCAGCTTCCCGCCCGTGGCGTTACGGTATTTATCGTCGAAAACAAAGTTAACCTGTTAACGCTGCCTGCCGTGAACAACGCCATCGCGATTGGCGGCCTGGGCAAAGCGATATCGCTCCTGCGCGACATTCACTGGCTGCACGATGCGGCGATCTTTTACTGGGGCGATCTCGATGTCGAAGGTTTCGAAATGCTCAGCCAGTGCCGTGAAATGTTCGCGCACACGCAGAGCATCCTGATGGACATCAAAACACTGCAGCAGCACAACGACCTAGCAATCCCATGGCCTAACTACCCTGGCGCAGAACCGGCCGCCCTAACCGCGTCTGAAGCCAAAGCCTACACTCATCTCCGCACCAACCGTATCCGGCTCGAACAGGAACGCATTCCGCAGTCCGTCGTTGTCCAGTGTTTACACAGAATAGCTAGCACTCCCCAATAAGATATGCCGCCTTTTCGTCGAATTGTTAGCTGAATACAAATCTTCACCCACAGCGGAAGAGTGTAGTTTCGGTAACTTTTTGATCGTAACAACGCCATCAAGGCATTGTGCGCGCCTGCGGAAGAGAACACGCGTAATAACTTGATTGGGCGGTCTATTCGCAAGCACTTAATTAGCAAGGAGTTATGGGCGATTCGCTTGTTGACGAGTTCGCTGAGCCTGAGCAGCCGTCGTGCTGGCGGCCCCTTATGTGCCGCAGCCGCAGACTTTTGCGATCTAGTACATTTCAGCGATCACGCTGGCCCCTCAATCGAGGTAGACGGACTACCACGGGTTTGCAATCTGGCATTTGCATGCAGCAGGTCTTGGCCCCGGAGTGCTTTCCCCAGCAAATCTTTGGCTTCAACGTTACGCTCGTGGCAGAAAAAGCACAGCTTTACAATCTGATCTTGAATCGTGGGCGTCTATGGCGGCAGTTGCGTTCAAGGTCTCGCGGGCTGGCGAAAACGCTATGCCAACGCTTACACCGATGTGTTCGCATCGGACGAGAGGTAGCCTCGTTCGTCGAAGATTGGGCGCGAACGCCACTAACCCAGGATCATTGACCGCCGCGTGAGGCTTCGCGCATGCCGTCGCCAGCGGTGTAATTCTGTGGTGCATCTAGCCCGCCGGTTAACAACAGGCCATTGACCTTCGCAGTTGCCAAGTGGGACATCATCCTAGCTGTGCACTTGGCACAACGGACCCGGCTGGCAGCGGACATCTTTCAATCGCACGCATCAACTGAAAGAAGGTAGTTGCCGGTTACCCATCGTGCACGTATACTTCCAAACGGTTGTGAATATCCCTTTAGGCTTGTTTGCGCATTTATGGCCCGGCGTATTCTCTATTCGCTACTCATACTCATGCTCCTGTTGAATCAGGGGTTGTGCCTTGCGCATGCGCACGGTGGGGCTGTTGTGGGTGAGCCAGGTAAGTACGCTCACCAGCCGCATTTCCATGTCGGTGACAACCATAATCATCACCACAAGCATGTCGCGGCTAAAAGCCGGAGTAAGAAATGTGGCGTTTGTGCCGTTTCTGACTTGCCGTCTGATGAACACGACTCCGATGCCGTTTATTGTGACGGCCCACTGACGCTGTTGTCACGTGGCAGCGAGTTCACTGGATTACAGGTGAAACACGTTGCAGTGGCATTTGTTCTGCACCATACGCCTGCTATTTCCTTGCCGCGAATCAGCCATTCTTTCAGGCTGCAATCGGAATCCGGCGCGGACTGTCCTATCTATCTGCGCACGCTCTCTCTGCGTATTTGAGCGCCTCCGCACACGGTTCGCCAGGTGGTGTTCCGTTTGTGACTTCTTTGACTTCGATTCATTGAACGCCCTTCGTTAAACGATGCGCGCGTTGGTGTCTTGAGTATCTCTGCAAAATTGACGATGAGGTGAACCATGCGCCGATCTACTGTGTTTCGCATTCTTCGCGATGTGGGAATCGCCGCTCTTGTGTGCGGACTTTGCGTTGCTGCATTTGTAACGCGCGACTTCTGGCTCGCGCAGCTATACCCGCCGGAGGCAGCAGTCGCGGAGAAGGCCGCTCCGCCGGTTGAGAACCCGAAAGTGCTGAAACTGAGCCCGCAGGCGCGGAAGAATATGAACCTGCAATCGAAGCCAGTATCGCTGGATAACTACTGGCGGACGATCCAGGTGCCAGGCGTGATTGCCGACCGGCCGGGTGTTTCAGATCGTGCGGTTATTTCCCCGGCGGATGCGATTGTCACGCAGGTTCATGCACACGAAGGCGATACGGTTAGGCCTGGCGACACGCTCTTCACCATGCAACTTGTCAGTGAATACCTGCAAACAACCCAGGCGGACCTCTTTAAAGCGGCTCGTGAAAAACAGTTATTGAACGAAGAGCGTAGCCGGCTAGCTGGGTTAGCGCAGCGGGGAGGCATCGCAGGTAAACGCATTATCGAATTTGATCAAGGCATCCGGCGGCAGGAAGGCTTGATTGAAGGTTACCGACACGGGCTCGCCGCGCGTGGCCTGACCGCTGCTCAGATCGACCAGGTCGCGGCCGGGCAGTTCATTGTGAAAACCAGAGTTGTCGCCCCACCAGCCGTAGGCGACACGGCTTCAAAGCCGCCAATACTGCCAGTGGCGTTTACCGCTGGCGCGAAACCGGGCCCGGTGTACGAGGTGCAAGCGCTTAAGGTCGAAGTGGGTGAGCAGGTAAAGGCCGGGACGCTGTTGTCGGTGCTTTCAGATCATCGTTCTTTGTATATCGAAGGTCATGCGTTTAAGCAGGAGTCTCCCATGCTTGAACAAGCGGCACAGAACGGCTGGAAGATCGAAGTGGAGTTTGCGGAAGACGAAAGCAGCCGCTGGCCAGCGCTTGAGCAGCCGTTTCAAATCCGCCATCTGGCGAACACGATCGACACCGAAAGTAGAACTTTCGATTTCTACATTCCGTTAACCAACCAGGCCCGCACCTACGAAAGCGACGGCCAGACATTCATGGTGTGGCGTTTCCGCCCGGGCCAGCGTGTGCGGCTGCACATACCGGTTCAGCAGTTCGAGAAGGTAGTCGCCCTACCCGCGCCAGCCCTGGTCCGGGAAGGCCCAGAGGCGTACGTCTTCCGGCAGAACGGCGATCTGTTCAACCGTATCCCCGTGCACGTATTGCACGAGGACCGCCGCAATGTGGTGGTCGCCCAGGATGACGGCATCACGCCCGGCATCTTTCTGGCGCAAAGTTCGGCGGCTTCGC
This sequence comes from Pirellulaceae bacterium, assembly GCA_965233625.1. Taxonomy (GTDB): domain Bacteria; phylum Planctomycetota; class Planctomycetia; order Pirellulales; family Pirellulaceae. Next base: position 1,357,345 of record OZ247499.1, on the reverse strand, counting down.
TCAACCGGGTGCTGAAGGCCCAGGCCGCCAGTGGCATGCGCGCCGATGTGCATGTGCATGCAGATGGCACCGTCCACGCCTCCCACTAATTCTTTGGTTTAACGCAAGGCGTTCATTGTGCTTAATGCAATCATACGGTTCTCGCTCCGCTACCGGATGCTCGTGGTGGTGATCAGCATCGCTATGCTGATTTATGGCTCGTACCTGGCGACGACTATGCCAATCGACGTCTTTCCCGATCTCGATCGCCCCCGCGTCATCATCATTACCGAGTGCCCAGGACTGGCGACGGAAGAAGTTGAAACGCTGGTGACACAGCCCATTGAAATCGCGCTGCTGGGAGCCAATGGCGTAACCGCTGTCCGCAGCCAGACAACGGCCGGATTGAATGTCATCTACATCGAATTCGGCTGGAACACCGAAATCCGCACGGCACGGCAGACCGTGCAGGAACGGTTGTCGTCGCTGGAAGGCGTGCTGCCCGGCGGAATTACTCCCCAGATGACGCCTCCGTCTTCGATCATGGGGCAGATTGTGATTGCCGGCATCTACCGGCAGGAAGGCCCGCAAGGCGGTGAACTCACGGCCATCGAGAAAACTCCCTACGTCGTGGAAGTACGCGAACCGGCTAGCAAGGGGCCGCGGAAACTAACCGTCTGGCAACCGGGGGACCGCCGGAACCACAGCACCTGGAAGGAAGTTCCTTACTCAGACCTGCTATGGGTCGAGCCGTCCGAAACCACCAATTCCTTAGAGCGTGAGAATCCGCGGGCCACACTCACCATCAAGGGGCGCACGCATGAGATTGAACTGCTGACCGATATCCAGCGGCAGATGGCGTTGCGGACAATTTCCGACTGGGTCATCCGGCCGCGGATTCTGAAAGTCACCGGTGTGGCCGAAGTATTCCAGATGGGAGCCGACCGGAAACAGTACCAGATTCTGGTCGATCCGGCCGCATTGCTGGAATACGGCGTGAGCCTGCAAGATGTTGAACAGGCGCTGCTCGAAAGCAATATCAACACCAGTGGCGGCTTCGCATCTACGGGCGAAACCGAACGCCCGGTGCGGATTCTCGGCCGCCTGGGCCCAGGCACGCGGGCGGTTGTCGAGGACCTCCGCAAAGTGCCCGTGAAAGTAAATAACAAGCGGACTATTTTGCTGAGCCAGGTCGCCCGCGTCGCTGAAGGCCCGCAACTGAAACGTGGCGACGGCAGCATCAATGGGCGGCCGGGTGTGGTGTTCACGATTGTGAAGCAGTCGCATGTCGATACACGCGAGCTTACCGATAACGTCGCTACTGCATTCGCAGAAGCGGAGGCGTCTTTGCCGGCAGATATCATTATCAATTCGGAGCTGTTCAGGCTGAAGAATTTTATCGATCGCGGCATCTTCAATGTGGGCGAAGCGCTGGTTATCGGTGCGGTGCTGGTGCTGATTATTCTCTTTCTGTTTCTGCTGAACTTCCGCACGACATTCATTACGCTGACAGCGATCCCGCTATCGCTGGTGATTACCATTATTGTCTTCCGGCTGATCGGCTTTCTGACGGGCAGCGAGCTTTCGATCAACGTGATGACGCTGGGCGGTCTAGCGGTCGCTATGGGCGAACTCGTCGACGACGCAATTGTGGATGTCGAAAACATCTTCCGCCGGCTTAAGGAGAACAACGCCCGCGAGGAACCTGAACCTGCCTTGCAGGTGGTGTACGAGGCGAGCAAGGAAATCCGCAGCGCCATCGTGTTCGGTACGGCTGTTGTTATTCTGGTATTCCTGCCGCTATTCGCGCTGTCGGGCGTCGAGGGCCGGCTATTCGCGCCGCTGGGCGTCGCTTATATCGTTTCGATTCTCGCATCGCTGCTGGTGTCGTTGACGGTGACGCCGGTGCTCTCGTACTACCTGCTGCCCAAGTCGAACGCTACGCATCACGATAAAGACGGGTTGCTGCTCCGCATCTTGAAAGCCGGCACTAGTTATCTCATCCGGTTCAGTATGGCGGTCCCCGGTCTGCTGTTACTGCTGACCTGGATCGCCGTCGCCATTGCAGCGTGGCAATTCGCGCACCTGGGGCGCAACTTTCTGCCTGAATTTGATGAGGGAAGTGTGCAAGTGAACGTAACGCTTCCGCCAGGGTCGTCGCTGGAAGCGTCGAACGAAACATCGAGGATTATCGACGCCAAGTTCCGCGAGATGCAGAAGTCGGAGAAGAAGCCCGATGGCGAAATTCTCTACTTCGTCCGCCGCACTGGTAGGGCGGAAATGGACGAGCACGCCAGCCCGGTAAACGCTGGCGAATACATTCTGAGCATGAACCCGGGATCGGGCCGCCACCGCGAAGAAGTCATCGCGGAACTGCTAACCCAGATCAGCGACGAGGCTCCGGGCGTCGATATTGAAGTCGAACAGCCGCTGGCCCACCTTATCAGCCACATGGTGTCGGGCGTGTATGCACAGATTGCTATCAAGGTATATGGCGACGACCTTGATACCTTGCAGCAGCTTGCCGAACGCATCCGGGCGACAATTCAGGATGTGCCCGGTCTCACACCGCCAGTGGTCGAGCCCATCCGTCAGACCGAAGAACTTCATGTCCGCTTACGGGCCGATGATCTGGCGTTTCACGGTGTCACGCGGGCGTATGTAGCGAAGATTCTGCAAACAGCCTTGCAGGGCGAAGTCGTTTCGCAGGTGCTCGAAGGTCAACGGCGGTTCGATCTGCTGGTGCGTTTGGAAGAAAGTTACCGCAACGACTACGCCAATCTGGGCCAGCTACGCATCGACCTGCCGGGTGATCGCGGCCAGATCGAACTGCATGAACTCGCTGATATTAGTGTCGGCAGCGGCCCTAACGCTGTGAACCGCGAAAACGCCCGGCGGCGCATTGTTATCCGCTGTAACACACAGGATCGCGACCTTGCCAGCGCGGTGGCGGAAATCCAGCAGCGTGTGCAAACCCAGGTCGAAATGCCACAAGGCTATTTCATTGAGTACGGCGGCCAGTTCGAGAGCCAACAGCGGGCGACGAATCTGATTCTGATTCTGGCTGGGGTTTCGGTCGTTGGCATGTTTATCGTGCTGATGCTGCTGTTTCCATCGGTGCGGATCGTGTTACAGATTCTCAACGCGCTGCCGACCGCATTCATCGGCGGTGTTATCGCCCTGGTGGTTACGCAGCAGGACCTTACGGTCGCCAGCCTGGTGGGTTTCATTTCACTCGGCGGAATTGCCGTACGCAACGGCATTCTGCTGGTAACCCATTACATTCATTTAATGAATCAGGAAGGCGAAGAATTCACCAAAGAAATGATCGTCCGCGGTAGCCTGGAGCGGCTTGCTCCGGTGCTGATGACCGCGCTGACCGCTGGCATCGGCCTGGTGCCGCTGGTCATCGGCGGACAGGAGCCCGGCCGTGAAATTCTGTACCCGGTAGCCACCGTGATTCTCGGCGGGCTGGTGACATCCACCTTCTGCGAATTCCTGATTCACCCCGGACTGTTCTGGAAGTTCAGTGGCGCGGACGCCGCAAAAGTCGCCAGCCACCATGAACAGGATGACGACAACCCGGAAGCACTTATCGGCTAATCCCTTCTCGCCAGCGTTACAAATCCTGCCACGCGGCAGGTGCTGGCTTTACACTTCGATGGAGTTTGAAAGATGCAGTTACTAAAAGCTACGTTGACGTCACTAGTCGCCGCCAGCGCACTTGTCATGTTTGCTGGCTGCGGAGGCCCTCAACCCGCAACCCCGCCAGCTACCGACGCTACGCCCGCCACAGACGGCGGCGGCAGCGACGGCGAAGCTGGCCACGGGCACGGAGCCGGCCCTCACGACGGCACGCTCGCTGACTGGGGCGGCGGCAAGTACCACGTTGAGTTCACCGTGAGCCACGACAGGAAGGAGGCGACGGTTTACATTCTCGGCGGCGACGAGAAAACACCATCGCCCATCAAAGCCGAAGAAATTCAACTCAGCATTACCGACCCGGCGATGCAAGTCACCTTGAAGGCAGCACCGCAGGAGAGCGACCCAGCAGGCTCCTCTTCACGCTTTACCGGAACGCACGAAAGCCTCGGCGTTGTGCAGGAATACACCGGCACCGTTACTGGTGTCGTCGACGGCACACCCTACTCCGGCGACTTCAAAGAAGAACCGCACGACGAGTAGATCGGTGAGGAGACTCGTCGAATCCTGCTCACGCTGATCTGCTGGCCGGCGGCGGCAGGAATCAAACCGGCAGTGAAGGAGGCAGGTTCCAATGCTGCGAAATGTGAAACTTTACCCGTACTTCCAGGCATGTGCCTCGCTGCATTTCTGGCTGCCTGTTTTCTTCCTTTATTTCCTTTCAGTGCTCACCGTTCAGCAGGTGCTCATACTTGAGGGCGTTTACTACTGGGCGGTCGTACTGCTGGAAGTGCCTTCCGGATATTTCTCAGACCGGATCGGCCGACGGCCGACGCTGCTCATTGCCGGCATCGCCTGGACCGCCGCGTATCTACTATTCGCGGTGTCCCACTCATTTCCGGTGTTTGTCGCCGCACAGATACTTCTGGCCGTGGGCATGGCGTTTAAGTCGGGAACAGACTCGTCCCTGCTGTACGATTCTTTGCTGACAGTCGATCGTAGCGATGAGTACGGACAGCACGAAGCAAACGGACAAAGTTACGGATTCTACGCCACCGCTGGCGCATCGCTCGCTGGTGGAATTCTAGCCGGATATGACCTCCGCCTCGCGTAGCTGCTCTCAGCCTTCGGCGGCGTGCTGGTGCTAATTGTCGCCTGGAAGTTAACCGAGCCGCCACGGCGACCCGATGAGTCACCAGCAACATTCGTAACGCAAATGGCCAGTTGCATCGCACACATGCGAACGCCACAGCTTTTATGGATCACGGTGTTCGTGGTTGCCATGACGGTCTTCAACCATGTTCCCTACGAGTTCTTTCAAGCGTACCTCGATCTGGTGGTCAAACAGTCCGGCGCTGAAGTTTCCCGGTGGTACTCCTTCACTCCCGCCATTGCCAGCGTGCATGTCGCACTGACCATGCTCATTGCCGGCTGGTGTGGGCGGCGCGCCATGAAACTTCAAAACGCCATTGGTGTCACCTGGTCGCTGCTCGCGCTGATGCTTCTACAAGGCATTCTGATTTTCGCCATGAGCGCCATCGTTCACCCCCTGATCGCCGTAGCGCTTCTGCTCCGCAGTATCCCACGCGGCCTAATGACCCCGATCGTGAATGCTGCAATTCATCCACATATCACCAGCAACATCCGCGCGACCTTTCTATCCATACAAAGCCTTGCCGGCCGCCTCTGCTTCGGCTCCGCGTTATTCATCACATCGATATTTATGGTCGATAACGAAACAATGCCTTCGAGCAGATTCTCGGAAGTGTTATGCATATACGGCGTTGCAGTGGTGGTTACTTTAACAATTCTCTACGCAGCTCAACTAGGGCTTCCGCGTACGCCGGCAACTACGCGAAAGTCGATATCGCGTTAACAGCACAGAGCAGAAGTTTGCGGCAGGAAGCATTGCTCATTCCCGGTTGTCTTCGTGCCGGAGCGTCGATGCCACTAGTGACTGTCGTTTGGCAGCTACGAGTTCGTCTCGCGCACAGGTGGCTTGGGGTCCAATTCGCCTGATGAGGGGCCGGTATCGTGCACCGGCTGATTCTGCTTTGAAGATACAAACGGCGTCTTCAACATCCCCCAAAACGTTTGCCATTTGGGGGCGTCGAATTCGTTTAGACCATAATCCAGGCAGTGGAGATCGGGCCGCATCCGGAACGTCCTCGCCAGCCGGTCCCAGAACGAAAATAGCGTCGAGTAGTTGGAATTCATTTCGGGCTTCCGGCGTGAGTGATGCATTTTGTGCATATCCGGCGTAACGATAATCAGTTGCAACCAGCGGTCGATTCGGCCGAGTGAGATGTTGGCGTGGTGAAATTGAGTGATCGCGATCACCATCACTTCATACACAACGATATGCCAGATCTGAAATCCCAACAGCGGAATCAGTCCCAGTCGCAGGAAGTTCGCAACGACATGCTCGCCCATGTGGAACCGGGTGGCCGTGGTCACATCCATCCGGTTGTCGCTATGGTGCATCCGATGAAAACGCCACAGTAGTGGGATGACGTGGTTGGCCCGGTGCCAAACGTACATCCAGGCGTCCAGCAGTACGATGGCCCCGATCAACTGCATCGCAGGGTGCATGCCCCAAAGGTTCAATAGGCCGAAGCCGGCTTGTGTGGTCCAGTCGGCTATGAGGACGTTTGCCGTGCCGAACAAGAGGCCCAAAATGAGAACATTGAATAAAGCCAGGCCAATGTTGTGAGCAGCGTGCCGGAACCGGCCGTTTCGCCAACTGAAGAACGGATGCCAAGTTTCGCAAAGCCACAACAACATCAGGAGTACGATGGGAACGGCGAACTTCGCAAAATAGAAATACTTCCAGCCGTTTGAAAACATAAAGTGTTCAGACATATAGCGAACGGCTCTCCTGGTTTCCCGGTCGCTAAGACTCACATCGATTTTTAACGATGAACGTATTGCGACACCTATCTATGCCTGCGCTCATTTCCGCCCCAATCCCAGATCCGTTGTGGAAGTGAACGCACAACCACCCACCATATAAACGCCGGAGCGCATAGTGTGAGAGCAATCTCGTGATACCAGCAGAACGCCCATAAGTTGTGCTTATGGCCTAGAACAGCGTTGGAGGAATTGCTTGAAGATGCGGGCGGGGGCGGGCAACGCTCGCCGCTTGTCCCAGACGACGAACATCGTGCGGTGTAGAGCAAAGTCGTTGATCTTGAGCTGGTGCAGTTGTCCGGCTTCGAGTTCCTTTTTTACCGACAGCACGGACAGCACCGCCACGCCAGCGCCATTGAAGACCGCTTCCTTGATCGCCTCGTTGCTGCCGAGTTCCAAAGCGATATGTAAATCCACTAACGACGTTCGCCGTCCCGCCAGTGCCTGTTCCAGACGCCAGCGAGAACCCGAGCCGGGTCCCCGGATGACGAGCGGTTCGCTGCGGAATTGCTTCATCGAAACTTGTTTCCGATGTTTCCAGCGATGGTCCGATGGCACTACGAGGATTATTTCATCAGCGGCGAACGGCTCAAGATCCAGATTGGCGCTCTCACACTGCCGTCCCACCAGTCCGAGTTGCACCTTCCCCTGTTCCACTTGTGCCATTACATCCACGCTGTCGGTCTGGCTGGCTCGCACCCGGATGTCGGGATACTGTTTGTGAAATGCAGCGACGACGCCCGGCAACAAGTATTCACCGGGAATGCTGCTAGCGCCCAACAGCAATTCGCCTGTGACCGGAGACTTCTTTCCGATGATTTCCTGTCGCGCCTCTTGATGTAGATCAAGAATCCTTTGAGCGTATGTGTAGAGCCTTCGTCCTTCTTCGGTCAGGAACACCCGCCCTCCTCGTCGTTGGAAAAGAGCAAGTCCTAGAACCTTCTCCAACATATGGATCCGCTGGCTAACTGCAGCCTGCGTCATGCCCAAGCATTCACTCGCCGCCGTAAAGCTCCCTAGTTCGGCAGCCTTGGAGAAAGTATTGAGATAGGGAAGCTGGTTGTCGCTTTCACTCATAATACACAGTTCATTTCCGCCTCGGTCGCTTCTACGGAATTCTTTGAATCCGATGATATTTGCCGCCCTGGTTAGACGCTAGAGCCGGCGACTCCCCACATTGTAGGCTCCTCAACTCTTCGAGAGCATCGTTTCCCGGCGATGCTCTGATTCGATAACCTGGCTGGTCATTCACCTATATCACCACCACTCATAGCGCGAGAAGGAGCCGTGATTCGTCAGCATCTAATCCGGGCGGAAATTCTGCGGCTCGTATTTCCGCCACAAACTCTATCAACGAAAGACCGCTCTTTCGGATTCGTTCTTGTTGGCCGCTGGCTTGGACAGCTGTGCTTGCACACTACCCTCCACGACCTTGCCGCCGACGCCAGCTTTCTAAAGAGCTGACAGGATGTCAGCGTTGGGAAGCTGGCAGCAGGAGTGATTCTTAACATACGCCGTACCCAACTTAAAATCGACGTTGACGCCGGTAATGCCGGGAACGCTGCGAATAGAGTCCGAAACTCAGCCGCACAGCTTTCACAAGTCGTAGGGTCATCGGCGCTCTGCCCGCCGTCAGTTTTGAATTGTGGGCCGTTCGCGTCGCAGCACCGCTGGCAGGTCAATTATCGGCTAAGCCAGGCTGAATGCGATGCGATTTGTTTCCATTGGATTATCCTGCGCTCCTCGCTGGCGACCGATAAGCCAACAGTCGCAGCGCATTGAAGACGACAATAACGGTCGAGCCTTCGTGCAGGGCGACTGCTGGTCCAATGTTCAGTCCGAGGATTGTCGCCGGCACAAGGAATGCAACCATGCCGAGACTTAACCAGAGATTTTGACGGATAATGCTGCGAGTTGCCCGGCTCAATCCGATCGCCAGCGGTAAGTGGTCCAGGTTGTCGGCCATTAGTGCAATGTCGGCGGTTTCCAAGGCAACATCGCTTCCGGCGGCGCCCATTGCGATACCGACCGATGCCGATGCCATCGCGGGGGCATCGTTAACTCCATCGCCCACCATCGCAACGCCGGTTTCACTGTTGAGCTTTCCGATTTCTGCAACTTTGTCTTCCGGCATAAGGTCGCCGCGCGCCTCGTCGAGTCCGACGGCTTTGGCGACCGCGTCGGCGACTTGCTGATTGTCGCCTGAGATCATGATCATCCGCTTGATGCCAAGTTCCCGCAGGCGCGAAATCGTCCGCTTGGCGGCTTCACGCGGTGTATCCATCAGTCCAATCACGCCGAGGTATCGGCCGGCGTGCCGGACAATCATTGTGGTGCGGCCGTCGCGCTCAAGCGCCTCGACCGTTTCACGGATGGCGCTAGGCAGCGGCGAGCCCTCGACTTCGGCGAACAAATCGTCTTTGCCGATGTGGGCCAGTTGACCTTCAACTTCGGCCTGGATTCCTCGCCCAGTGATGCTCTTGAGATTGGTTGCCGCGGGAACGTCGACGCCCTCGCCCAGTTTGTCGCGTCCATCGCGAACCACCGCTTTAGCTAGCGGATGTTTGCTGAGATCTTCCACCGCGATCGCGATGCGGAGTAGCTCTGATTCACTGACACCTTCTGCCGGGCGCACATCGGTGACGCGTGGTTCGCCTTCAGTGAGAGTTCCTGTTTTATCGAAAGCGATAGCATCTAATTGCCCCAGACTTTCCAGCGGGCCGCCGCCTTTGACAAGCACGCCTCCGCGCGCCGCGCGGGCGACCCCGCTTAGTACAGCACTGGGTGTAGCAATCGCTAACGCACAGGGACTTGCCGCGACGAGAACCGCCATTGCCCGGTAGAAAGATGCTGAAATGGGCTCGTCGAGGACGAGCGGTGCAAACATCAGCAGTACAACCGTGACAACCACCGACGGCACGAAGTATCGCTCGAACCGCTTTGTGAATTTCTGCGTTGGTGACACACGCGTTTCCGCTTCACCGACCATCGTGACGACACGTGAGAGCGTATTTTCAGCAGCCGTTTTCGTCACCTGAATCTCGATGGAGCCAGCTTGATTGATTGTGCCAGCGAAAACCCGGTGCTCGGCAGCAACTCCATCTGGACTGGCGGCCGCAGCTTCAATGTCTGTTACAGGTTGCTTGTCGACCGGCACGCTTTCGCCCGTGATTGGCGCCTGGTCGACACTCGACTCACCTTTGATGACAAATCCGTCCGCTGGAATACGTTCATCAGGTTTCACAATCACAACATCGCCAACAATCAAGTCCTCGACAGCGAGTTCAGTTTCCTTTCCGTCGCGACGTACGCGCGCCGTCCGGGGCGCGAGTTCCGAGAGTGCTTCGATGGCTCGCTTCGCACGCCCCATCGCGTAGCCCTCCAAGGCGTGGCCAATGCTGAATAGGAACAACAGCAGCGCCCCTTCGGCCCACGCCCCCAGAGCAGCAGCGCCGGCAGCGGCGATCAACATCAGAAAGTCGATTTCAAATTTACCACTGCGGATCTTCTCAACAGCTTCCTTAACAGTGAAGTACCCGCCAAAGAAATATGCGATCACGAGAAGTGTGATAGGTATCGCGGCATGCAGACTGGTGAAGTATTCGAGCAACCAGCCGGCCAGCAGGAATACGCCGCATAGAATCGCAAAGATCAATTCCGTTTTCGGCCCAAAGATGCCGCCGTGGGCGTGGTCATGCCCGGCGTGACCGTGCTCCTCCTCGCCTCCATCGTGCTGATGGTCAGCATCTTCACGAAGGCTTTCCGTCCCTGGCGCCACCGGTTTACTTCCCAGCCAGTTCGACAACGCTTTGGAGATGGTCTTTTCGTTGGTGATGTCCCGGTCAAACTCAATACGGAGCTTTCCGTCTGGCGCCATGACTGCTTCAAGAACGCCGTCAACACGCGACAACCGCGCTTCGATCGCAGTCGCGCGTCGTGCGTGGACCGCTTCCGATGTGATTAACATGTGGCCATAGCGTTCGTGCAATTCCACACCCAAGCGACCAGCGAACTCCCCAACCTCTCCCGTCGATACCAGGCTAGGATCGTAGTGAACACAGATTTGCCCGGGCTTACGGTCATCCGTCGTTATCGCATGAGCCGACTCGATTCCTGTCTTCGCCACAAGTAACTCTGTCAGACGTCTCAGACACGCGTCCTTGGAATCTGTGATGGCAGGCAGCACTAGCTCGATATCGATTCTTGTCTTTTCAGTCATTTGCAATCTCCTTATTCATGTAGGAATGCTGTTTCATCCGCGGTTGAACCTCAGGTTCGCTCTCTTGATTCGTCTCGACGCGTGACGCCGGAAGATCTACCACATCAACGAGCAGAATCGTCACATCATCGCCTCGTTTGCTAGCACCCTGATGATCCAGTACGGCATTCTGGATCGACTCGACGGTCTCGCTTGCCGGTAACGCAGCACTGCTACAGAGGATCTCTGACAGACGTTTCCGGCCGAACAGTTCGTCGCTTGGATCACTGGCTTCGGCGACTCCGTCGGTTGTTAACAGCAACCGATCGTCCCTCGAAAGATTGATTGCCTCAGTATTCCAGCATGCTGCCCGGTCGATCCCTAGCGGCAAACCAGTGGCGAGCAACTCACGCGCTTCGCCGCCCGGCGAAAGAAGAAGGCCTGGTTCATGCCCGGCGCTGGCGTAATCCAGCCGGTGGTTTCCGGGGTTCCAGCGGGCCAGGAACATTGTCACAAACTCGTCGGGCAGCAACCCGGGAAGCCGGTGGTTGATGAACTGTAAGACATCCGATGGCTCAACAGAATGTTCGGCTGCATGCAAAATCAGCGATTTGAGCATCGCTGACCCCATCGCCGCAGCCACGCCATGTCCAGTTACATCCGCTACGCAGATCAGCCAGGTGTTGTCGGGCAGTAGGATCAAGTCATAGTAGTCGCCTGCCACTTCGTCAGCCGGTTGAAAAAAGTGAGCCAATGCAAGGCCTGGAACAGCCACGCCGTTAGGCAGCAAGTGTTCTTGAATGCGGCGCGCCCGTTCCATTTGCGCGCGGCGCTCCCGCTGGTTGGCGGCCAACGTTCTGGACATCTGCTGGATTGCAATGGAAAGTTCACTCATCTCACGGCAGTGAAAACGATTTGTTTTCAGATCGTAGTCGCCCTGTGCGATCCGTGAGACCGTGCTCAACAGTTGCTTCACAGGGTGCGTTACAATCCTTAACAGCACAACATTCACGATTCCTGCTGCAATAACCGCTAACCCAGCCAGCCATACCAGATGGAGGAGAATCTCGTTTTGAATCGCGCGGCGAATATCGCTCGTATATTCCGAGACGTATACTTCCATACCATCGCCCGCAAAAGTTCCGACCACCAATGTCTCATTGCCGGCGGCAGCGCGATGATCAGTCGAACTGGCGGCATGTTGCATTGCGCGTAGGGTTTCCGGTGTGGCGCGATGATGCGACCTAGCCTGCAACACGCTATCGCTCCAAAGAACTGCAATATGGTGGCCCGGCGACCGCGTCTCCTGCTTTCGCGCGCAGATCGCGTCAATGTACCGTTGAACCGGCTCCTGGCGGCGATTCTGAACGAGGTGCGACAGACTCTGGTGTATCGCCATCGATTCCTCCTCAAGGCTGGCGTGCTTCACTGCAATTGCTTCTTCCATCGCTCGCCGGTAATCCAGCGGCAACAGGACGGCGAGGACGACCACCAGCGGCAAATTTACGGCGCACATCAGAAGTGTGCCGATTGACCACCGCAGCGGCGGACGATCAGTTGCGTTCTGCTCTAATTGACTCATGGGTGTATACCAGTACCTTTCCCGGTTGCTCGTGTAAGACATACATAACGCCGGTCTGTGGAATGCTCACCCGGAAGCGAGTAACTCATCGATGCGCGCCACTAGTCGTTCCGGCGTCAAGGGTTTCGCTATGAATTCGCTGACGTCGAACGGCCGCACTGCAGACAACGCAGCATCATCGGCGCCGGCGTGAGAGGCTAGCACGGGAATGCCGGTATATTCCTCCAGCAGCGCCAAGACGCCTTCGGCCCTGCCCCACAGTAGCCCCACATCTAAATAGCTCCACGTGCTGAGCGGAGCGCTTTAGTTTGCAAGAAGAATGGCCTGGCTCTAGGGTTTGTGTTGAGAACATTCACCTACCCAGGAGACCAGGCCATGGATGGTAGTATTAAGTTGAATGCGTCCCAACGCAAGGCTTTGTTGAAGGCGATGCGCAGCGGGAGCGATGTGCGCGGCGGACGGCGGGCTCATATGGTGCTGCTGGCGGCGGACGGATGGTCGTACCGGCGGATCCGTGAAGCTTTGCTGGCCAGCTTCGATTTCATTTCCGCGGCGCTGGCGTCGTTCCGCTCTGGCGGTGTGCCGTCGCTGGTTTCTAACCGTGCTGAAGAATCGGGCAGTGATGAAGTGCCGGACTGGCTGCCGCCGGTGGTGGACTGGTTGCAGAACTACACGCCGCGTGACTTCAGCTTCTTCCGCACGCGATGGTCCTGCGACACGCTCCGGCAGTTGCTGTGGTGGGAAGAAGGCGTGCGCATCAGTGCCGAAACGATCCGCCGGCAGTTGAAACGCCTGGGCTTTGTGTGGCGGCGTCCGCGGCCCGTCGTGCGACTGAAAGACCCTGAATACGAGAGCAAATTGAAGCAGCTACGAAGGCTGCTGCACGGCCTGGCCGAGGATGAAACGGCAGTGTTTCAGGACGAAGTTGACGTGAAGCTCAACCCGGAAATCGGCTCGTGCTGGACGCTTCGCGGTGAACAGGCGGAGGTGCTCACGCCCGGCAACAACCAGAAACGCTATGTCGCTGGTTCGCTGAACTGGCGGACGGGCCGGCTGCTGGTGTCAGAACCAGGCACCCGCCGGAACTCGACGTTATTTATTGAACACCTGGAAGACCTCAGACGAAGACTCCGCAGTTATAAAGTGATTCACGTGGTGGCCGACAACGCCAGCTTCCACGATAGCCGCGCCGTGAAGCAGTATCTGGAAAAACACGCCAGCCGGATCAAGCTTCACTTCCTTCCGAAGTACGCGCCGGAGACCAACCCGATCGAACGTGTCTGGTGGCGCCTCCGCGACACCATCACCCGCAACCACCGCCAGCCGAATCTAGAAGCACTGCTTCAGCAAACCTACGAATGGTTTAACACCAAAAAGTACTTCAACGTAAACTGCCAAGCTTACAACAAACCAAAATAGCGCTCCGATCATGTGGAGGAGCTATTTAGAACGAGCAGATGGGGTGTCTGCTCACGTAGCCGGGCAGCACACGAGAGCCCGTCGACAGCAGTGCTCACTTCGTAGCCCAGCCGAACCAGATGAACTTCAAAACTCTGGGCGAGCGAGACATCTGACTCAGCTATCAGAACACGAACGCCCTCCGCAGGCGCCTCGACAATATCTGGTTGCGGTCCCGGATTATCCCGTTGCAGAACCTCCTTCCGGTGAATCGCGATTTCCGGCGGCGCGGAAATCGCCAGGCGCACGCGGCTCCCGTTTATGCTGGCCACGGCGACCGATATGTTGAGCGACGGTATGACTAGCACTTCGCTGGCTTTGCGGGTAAGCACCAACATGAAAGAACTCCTTTTCGAGCGGCTATCTTGTGTTGTGTTCTTTATGAAAACTGTTCGCGGTTAAAAAACGCGACGAGAGAAGTGGCGCGGCCGCCAACGAAGTAGTCAGCGCGCGCGTTTACGAAACTAGAACCGTAGCGAGGCGCCCTTGAATTCAGCTTTTAGTTGCGCACCCGCTGCGCAACGCTCAAAGCGTCAACCGCGCTAAGCGAACACAACGTTCGAGGGCGGTGAAAAGTTGCGGAGCGTGTAGAGACGCATCCGCCAGATTTTGGTCTGCCCGGGACAGCTTCAAATCGAACCAGGCAAAAATTGCGTCGTCTTGCGAAGACCGTTGCTCAGGTGAGACGACGGAAAAATCCAACGTTATTGTGCGACAGCAGTCGCAAGTCGGCCATTCACAAGAGTTGCTGTGGTTTGTGCTTTGACAGCACGCATGACAATGAGTCGCCGTGGCATGCTGACAGCAAAGTTCGCCGCCCCACAAATCCACCGACGCAAACACTATCAGCAGTGCTGCTGATAGTACCAGTGCGCTTCGATATCTGTTGGGTGAACTGTTCATGCGAATTTAAATATCCCCTCCACCGCGAAACCAGTCAAGAGTGAAGAGTCAGCGTGTACAGAAAATCAAGCCAGGACGGTTCTGCAACATGGTTGAGCGTTATCAATAACTACATGGCGACTTTTTCCTTCAAGACTTTTTCAGTTCCTCTGCGGTTTTCAGCCCGGGCAATCGATGGACCTCGTGGCCATCTACAAAGATCAGCATCAACGGGTAACGGTCAACTTGATATTTCTCTTTCACAAACGGATTTGTGTCGATGTTCAGTTCTGCAATTTTGAACCGCCCGGCCAAATCAGCCGCGAGCACCCGCAATGCTGGCTTCATTTCGATACAGGGTTGACAGCGTGGTGTCCACATATCGATAAGAACCGGCTCTCTACTCATCACGACTTCCTGCTCGAAATTGTGATCGGTCAGATGAACCGGCTCAATGCCCGCTGGCTGTTGATTCGTGTTTTGCCGGGGCGCGCAACCGACCTGACAAATCATCACTGCACTCAATAGTAAGAAGTCGCATTTTCTCATAAGGCGTTCCAGGATTTAAAGCCGCGCACTATAAGATTCAGCCGCCGCGTGCTTTTAGCGACAGCATCGGCGGCTGAATCACAACGGCCTGATGATTAATGCTGCTAATTTCTGAGAAACGCTGTTGAATTCCACCGGAAGACTGCAGGCTCCCAGCGGCGCCGCGGCCGGCGTTTACTCTTCAGGGGCGGGCGGCTTGTGTCCAGTTTTGGCCTCATATCGCGCGGCGAATTTATCAAACCGGGCGGGGCTACAGATGAAGCACTGCGATTCGGGGCGATCATGTTCGTCGCACCAGTCGCCCTTTTCTTTGAAACTCGCAACCAGGGAAGAATCGCACCGCGCACACTCTCCTTCCGGGACGCCATGCTCGGTGCACCACCAGCCTCCGTGGCTGTGGTCGACAACGGTTTCGGCGCCGTCTTCGCCGTGATTGTGAACGGCGCCACCAGTGTCACTGCCACCGCAACCGCTCATTGCGAACGTTGCCGCAGCAAGCATTCCCATCAACAAAACTCGTGAACGTAAAATCCGCTGCATCTTCAACTCCTTCGGCACTTGCCGAGTAAAGGTTAAACCGGCGTCGAGCCGGGCTCTTGCCCGGATTCTAGACCGGCTGGTACATCTGCCTCCTGACGGTGATCGTCACCGTCTCCATCAACTTCAGAACTCTTCGTCGTTTGGCTGAAAGCAACATAAAGCACTCGTAGAACAAGTAAGCTCATGATCATCGCGCTGCAAACTCCACCGATCACGACAGTGGCGAGCGGGCGTTGCACCTCTGCGCCGACGCCCGCGCTGAACGCCATCGGAACAAACCCAAGGCTTGCGACCAGCGTTGTCATCAGGATTGGCCGAAGCCGCGTCATCGCAGCCTGTTCCACCGCATCGTCCAGCGAAAGACCACGCTGCCGGAGCTGCCGGATTGTCGAAACCAGCAGCATGTCATCCAGCA
The DNA here is from genome assembly GCA_965233625.1 of Pirellulaceae bacterium. GTDB lineage: Bacteria > Planctomycetota > Planctomycetia > Pirellulales > Pirellulaceae. Next base: position 1,341,190 of record OZ247499.1, on the reverse strand, counting down.
CTGCGACTCCTGAGAGTGCAATAAATCCGACGGCGGCCGAAATGGAGAATGGCATGTCGCGGATCCAGAGGGCGAGCACTCCACCGATCCATGCGAACGGCACGCCGGTGAAGACCCGTAGTGAGTCGATCCAGTTCCGATACGTCATATACAACAGCGCCAAAATCATCACCAGCGCGAAGGGAACGACAATCATCAGTCGCGTCTGGGCGCGCTGAAGGTTTTCGAACTGCCCACCCCATTCAATGTGGTAACGCCCAGCAGGCAGTACAACTTTTTCGCCGACCACTCGCTGGGCTTCGGCGACAAAGCTACCCAGATCGCGCCCGCGAACATTGGCTTCGATCGTAATCCTCCGCTGATACCAGTCGCGCTTGATCGTGTTCGGACCTTCCACTTTCTCAATCGATGCTAGACGAGACAAGGGGATCCGTTCTCCAGTCGGCGTGGCGACCAGAATATCGCGGATTGCATCAGGATTGGCACGCGCGCGTTCCGGCAGCCTGATGATAAGCGGGAACCTCAACTGGCCTTCATACACTTCTCCGACGTGATGAGTTCCTAACGAACGGACGAGGTTCAGGATTGTGCTGGCGGGAATCCCATAACGTGCTATGGCGCCCTGCTTCACATGGATTTGCAAAACCGGCTGTCCCGACACCTGTTCAACCTTAACGTCTTCAGCACCTTCAATTGTGTTAAGTGCGCGTTCGATTTCCGTGGCTTTGGCCACCATCAGATCAAGGTCGTCACCGTAGAGAATCGCTGCGACATCTGAACGGACGCCGGATATCATTTCGTTCATCCGCATTTCAATAGGCTGCGACATGGCTAGCCGCGGACCTGGCAGGTCACGTAGTTCCTTTTGCACCAGGATTGTCAATTCTTCCTGTGAAACCGCCCGAGTCCACTTTTCGCGCGGGTGCAACGTGATAAACAGATCGGTCAGTTCCGTTCCCATCGGGTCGGTTGCTACTTCTGCAGTGCCAATACGGCTCCAGACATTTGCGATCTCATCAGGAAACTTCTCCAGTAACACTTTCTCCATCTGCGTGTTGTATCGAATCGACTCGTCCAAGGGCGTTCCGGCGAGCCGGACAACATTGATCGTAATGGCGCCCTCCGAAAGCCGCGGAACAAACTCTGATCCAAGGTTAGGAGCAATCAAGCCGAACACGGTGACGAGCAGACACAGCGCTGTCCCGATAACCACAATTTTGTTTTTCATCGTGAATCGCAGCACTGGCGCATAAAGCCATTTCAAAATGCGGATCAGCAGTGGTTCTTTCTCCTGAATGTTCTTTGGCAGCAATAGGCTTGCCAGTACCGGCATCAGTGTCAGTGAAAGAACCATCGAGCCGGCGAGCGCCATGATCACGGTCAAGGCCATCGGCCGGAACAGCTTTCCCTCCACGCCTTGAAGGGTCAGAATCGGTAAGTAGACGATCATGATGATCAGCTCACCGAACATTGTTGGCTTCCGCACTTCGATAGCCGCGTCGCGGATGATTTCAAGACGACTTCGTCCCTGCTGGTCATGGGCCAGATGGCGCACGCAGTTTTCGATCATGACAACCGAACTATCCACAACAAGTCCGAAGTCAATTGCGCCAAGACTCAGCAGGCTGGCAGCGATGCCAAACTGCAGCATTCCCGAGAAGGCGAACAGCATCGACAGCGGAATCGCTAAACCAACAATCAGACCCGCGCGGAGATTGCCGAGAAAAATAAATAGCACGGCGATGACTAGCAGGCCGCCCTCGAACAGATTCTTCTGCACTGTATGAATAACGTGGTCGATCAGTTCAGTGCGGTCATAAACAGTGTGAATCGTCACTCCGGCAGGCAAGGACTTCTTGATCTCCGCTAACTTCTCTTTCAGCGCCCAAGTGACTTCATGACTGTTCTCCCCCATCAACATAAAACCGAGGCCCAGGACGGCTTCCCCGCGTCCGCTGGCAGTTACAGCGCCGCGACGGATTTCGTGGCCGGTCTGGACGGTGGCAACATCGCGGATGCGAACAGGCACGCTGTCTATTGCCGTGATTACGATGTTTTCGATCTGGTCGATGTTTACTGTCCGTCCAGTTCCGTGAACAAGTAGCATCTCGCTGCCGTCGGTGATCGTGCCGCCACCAACGTTGTCGTTGTTCGACTCAATCGCTTCAGCAACTTGCTCGAACGTCAGACTGTGCTTGATAAGTAAGTTGGGGTCGAGACGCACCTGATATTGCATTTCATAGCCGCCCCAACTGTTGACTTCCGCGACCCCGCGGACCGAACGCAATTGCGGCTTAACGACCCAGTCGTGGATCGTCCGCAATTCGGTGAGACGTTTGACGCGTTCTTCCTTCGATGCATTGGACAAGTCGACGCCTTCATACGTAACCACGTAATGAAAGACTTCTCCCAGGCCAGTCGACACGGGCCCCATCTGCGGCCGTTGAATTCCAGCTGGGAGCGCAACCGTGCCGAGCCGTTCGTTAATCAACTGTCGTGCAAAGTAGATATCTACGCCATCATCAAAGATGACAACCACCTGCGACAAACCAAATTTCGAAATCGAGCGGAGTTCGCTGAGGCCTGGCAAACCGCTGATCGCTTGCTCAACTGGGAATGTGATCTGCCGCTCAATTTCTTCGGATGCGAGCGATGGCGCAACCGTGTTGATCTGAATCTGAACGGGTGTGGTATCTGGAAATGCGTCGATGTCTAGCTGTTGCAGAGAGAAAATCCCGGCGATGCCTGCCAACCCTGCAGCAAGGATCACCAGCATCCGGTGTCGGAGCGAAAAATCAATAAGCCAGTTAAGCATAGATTCACTCTCTATTCAGCGACACAGTCGCAGCCTGCACCAAGGTTGTTCTTTAACAACTGGGCGCGTAGAACATCGCTTCCCGCCGTCGCAATGACTTCGCCTGGAAGTACGCCCGAGATCACCTCGGTGTAGCCGTCTAGCGACTCTCCTAAACGGACGGAGCGGACATGGAAAACCTTAGGGGTTTCCGGGCTGTCGAAGTAGTTTTTGCCTCGCACAAATACAATCTGGCAGCAGCCTTCCCAGTGCGATGACCCGCTTGGGATTACAATTGCGTCTTTCTCTTCTCGCAGAATGACCTCGCCAGCGCCGTAGGTTTCATTTCGCAGCTTGCCGTGCGGATTTGGGAGCACGGCGCGGACTTGAACCATGCGAGTCTTTGAGTCGGCGGTTGTGCTTATCCAGTTGAGCCTGCCCGTGATCTCATTGTTGCTTCCGTCGGCGCGGAAACGGATAGGCTGCCCGATGGTGAGGTAGTCGAGTTTTTCTAGTGGAAGATTCAGCTGCAACCACATCTGATCGAGATCAGCCACCTTAAAGAGAACGCGAGTGGGGTCGACCACCTCGCCGGCTGTGACTGTTCTGTCAACGATCACTCCAGTAATGGGTGATATGACGGGGAGTAAGTTGGCGCTTGATGTGGCTTTTTCTACTTTTGATCGCAGCGGAGAGGGAATCCCTAACAACCTCAATTGGTTTAGTGCAGTGTGCGGATCCATCTGCCGGAGCGCGCTGACTTGCACCGGCAAGCCCAGGTTCAGCAGCGACTGCTCAGCGCTTAGCACATCTGCTTGCGCCTTTGTAAAGGCTGCCTCAGCGTCGAGAATGCGAGATCCCGCAACAATGCCACCTCGCAATGTTTTCAGCCTCGATAGAGTTTGCTGCTGCAGTTTTTCTTCTGCCAGCAAACTTAGCAGTTGTGTCTTTAACTCTCCGGTTTCAGTCGCATCGATGAGGGCGAGAACGTCGCCTTTTTGAACCTTGTCGCCTACGTTTTTCTCCACTGACCAGACACTGCCGGGCGCCCTGGATGCGAGACTAGCCATTCGAGTCGGGTCATATACTATTTCACCGTTTCCGGACAAAGACTCGACAATAGGCCGACGTTCTACCAGCTCGACATCTACGCCTGCCTGCTGAACCGACTCGACTGATTCGAATTGAATCCGCGACTTGTAAACCTTGCAACTACTGTTGTTCTTTAAGCGATCTGCGGTCGCCAGCGCGCGGGACGCGCGTTCAAAGTCGCTTGCGGGAACAGCGGTCGTAGCTTTCAACTCAGCCACATCCGGGTGATGAAGAGGGCAGTTATGTACACCGTGTTCGGCGCACCAGCCATAGTCAGGGCCCCTGGGCATGAGGGTTGGATCGCACTCGACGCAAATCGATTCTGGTACGCCGTGCTCCTCACACCAATCGGCGACCGCGGTTTCCGTCGATCCACCAAGCACTGCAAACTTGGGTAGCCGCCAGTCGTTATTGTGACCGTAGAGGAATATCATCGCGAAAGCCGCGAGAACTAGTACTGGACCAATCGTGCTGGTTACTATTCTGTAAAACCAGGAGATCGCGCCCAAAATGCCCACCGCCCTGACTTCACCGCCCGCATTGGCGGTAGATTCATGAACGACTACATTTTGAGCGTTTTCCGCTGGCGCATTGTGAATTGACCGGCTCACAGGAAAACTCCTACGTGAGAGAATGGGTGCTTTATCCATCGCTGGACATACAATCCCGCGCAGCGAAGGCGTATTCAGCGCCGTTCATTCAACGAAAAAGGCGCGTCGGATCCAAGAATAGAACCGATGGGACGTCTCGCAGCGCGCGAGTTCAAAGAGAGCAGCGACTCAAAGCAGAAGCGAGCCGAGGGCCAGGCGTGTTGAACGCCCAGTGCACAGACTTTTATGATGCGAAAACGCATCGAATCTAAAACTGTGCGAATTAAAGAAGTCGAACTCTGACGCGTAAGCACCCGTGAATTCGAGTGTCCACGTAAAATCCGTGCGAACCTTTTGGCCGATTAATTCCGGGGTCGATTGGCAGATGCACGTCGAACGCCGCGGGACAGGTGAGTCACCCGGCCTACGACTTGAGTCCGCTGTATCGCACAAGTCCGCCGTGTTACGAGAACAGCTACAATCCGCAACTTGACTGCGATCGCAAGGCAGCACACCATTCCCAGCCGCACAAAAAAGTGGGCATAAGATCACACGGATGGTGACAATTAAGATGAGAGTGTATCGAAACATATGATACCTGTTGGCAACACGCAATAAATAAAGTCTAGCCGCGAGAATCACTTCTGGCAAGTCAGCAAATCCCGCAAAGTGTTGTAATGTCCCCTCAACCAACCAGTAATCCTCTGTTACAGAAAAAGCATAACAATTGTACCGCTCCGTTACAGCAAATGCATCAAGACGCCAAACGATCAATGTCATGCGCGAATAGAAATGTCCCCAATCAAGCTGTCCTTGGGAGGACAGCGATGGGAACTATTTTTATGAGTGACAAAGAACGCAAGCGGCTGGAGGTGTTCAGCCGGGTGACGGCGGATAAGATTTCTCTGATGGAGGCCACATGTCATCGGCATCGGTGGCGAGCACACTTGTTCTTCCAGAGGATGTGCGATTTCTGCGATTCGCCCGGTAGATCGTCGGTACAACTGTTGCAGTCGTTGCAGTGTTTTGTGTGGCTCCGCAGCGGCGCCAGCGCGATGATAGAAATGCAGATTGGGTTCCTTAACATGGCCTATTCTTCTGAAGACCGGGAATCGCGCGGCAATTCTTCAGTTTTTCGAGTACAACATATGGGCGTGATTGTCGCAGAGCCAAAAAGTGAACCGCACGAAACAACTGGCGATTTACAAGATATTGCGCCCGCAGCTATCGAACTGTCTGTTGCGATAAGCTGTGGTTGGACAGCTGTGGACGAATTTGCCTCCGACTGGGAAAGTCTTGCAGATGAAGTGGAAGAGTCCCCTTTTTTTGCGACCCCCGGCTGGTACCGCGCCTGGCGCCGTGCATTCGGTCAACTGGTGGAGCCACAGTTCGTCAGCGTGCGCGCCGGTAACCGGCTCGTGGGCTTGCTTCCCTTGCGACTCAACTCCCACCACAAGCTTGGAATAAGTTGGCGCCGCTACAGCTCGCTTGAAAACGAATACACTCCAGAATCGTGCATCCTGCTTGCACCAGGCCAGGAAGACAAAGTATTCAATGCGGCGCTGGTTCACATTTTAGAGGCGGGGCCGCTAAATTATCTGCACTTTCCTGGCGTCCGTGAAGATTCAGTCACCGCGCGTGTGCTGGAAAATGTCGCTGCCAGAAAGCAATTCCATTGCTTGCGCGATGCAACGGATTTCGCCTCTGAACTTGTTTTAAAGCCTAATGCACCGGGATATGAGGCAAGTCTACCCGCGAAGACCCGCAAACGTCTTGGCCGCGATATCCGCCGCGCACACCGGCAGCTGAAGCTTGAGACGCAGATTGTGGAGCAACGCGAAGATTTCGATAAGGTTCTCCCATCGCTGCGCAAAATTTCCGGCGCCTCGTGGCAAGGCAATGGCGGAACTGGCACTTTCGGCAACGGCGTCATTGGAGAATTCTACACAGAGATATCGCGTCAGCTCGCAGATCGAAGCGAGTTGCGGATCGTTCTACTACACGCGGACGGGCAACCAGCAGCGTTCGAACTGAGTGCGGTGAATGGTCAAAGGCTAATGGTGCTCAAACGCGAATTTGACGCCAGACATCGCGATGCAGGAATTGGCAAGGTGGCGCTGGATGAACTCTATAAACACGGCCATGGGCAGGGAATGAAATGCCTCAGCCTTGGCGCACCCAGGGCCCCCTACAAGAAAGATTGGGCGAACACTCGCACCATTTCCAGCGACTGGCTGCTATTCCGTGCCGGTGCTATGGGCGAACTTCAGTTTGCGTGTTCGCAAGGACTAAGATGTATGGCTAAGAGGCTGTTACTACCTGATAGGATTCGCTGGACATAGTTCGCTGGCTGTGCTCCTTGTTCCGCTTCACATTTGGTATCTCCTCGTTACCACACAGCTTCTTCTTCTGTATCCATTCGAAGTTGTCCATCGACTCGTTTCAAGTGTCGCTAGCGAGTTTGGCAACTGTTCCCAGGGAACGGTTGCACGGACCCACTATTGCCGCCCGGTGAATAGCAGATGCAGTACGAATTGGCCTGGTGTATTGGCGTGCCGGGACGCCGCGCAAGCGGTTATATGCTCAGCCCTTCCCGCTCGCCTGCGGAGTAAAGAGAATTGAGGATTCAAGTTTAACGCGAGCCGGAATCTATGCGATTTGCCACTAAGCATTCATGCGCCGGCACATTGCGGCAGCCGCCAAACTGTGGATGTGTTACTTTCGTTGCCGCTTTACGATCTCGTCGAAGATGGCGCCCTCTGGCACTTTCTCGTCTGACTGCATCACGCGGTCGTAGAGGTCGGCGGGTAGTACGCGAAGTACGGTCATCAGACCGTGGACCGACATCATCGCCATAGGACGCATGCCTTGAACTTCGCGGCGGGCTCCTAGCTTCATCATTGTTTCGTGAGACATATGCATGCCCTTCATCACCTGCGGATAACCTGGCGGTTTTTCGCCGGAAGCGGCCTGAGAGACAATGGCAGGCGGACGGTGGTCGAGGTCCGCGAGATAACGGTCCACCATGGCATCTTCGCGTGTCCGCGGACCGGCCTGCTGGGTCATGTGGTTCATCATGTGGTGCACCATGTGGCAATGGAACATCCAGTCGCCCGGATTGTTGGCGATGAACTCGAACTCGCTGGCCTGGGCAATGCCGACCAGTTCCGTGTTGCGGGGTATCCAGGCCGACTTCGGAGCGCGGGCGCCCTCGTGTGCGGTGACCCAGAATGTGTGCCCGTGCAGGTGAATCGGATGGTGCTGCATTGGTGAGAAGTTAATCAGCCGCACACGGACACGCTCACCATGCTTCACTACCAACGGAGTCGAATACGGCCCGCTCCGGCCATTCATCGTGTGCCAGTTCCAGTCCATCTTCCATGAATCCGCAACCGTCTGATTAGGCTGGATGAAAAAGTTCTGCAACAGAATGCCGAAGTCGCGGTCGACAGGCGGACTCCACACCTTTTTAGGATGCACAATAAACCACCCCACCATGCCGTTCGCTTCCTGCATGGCGACATGCGAGTGATAGAAGAAGGTTCCTTCTTCGTGAACATCGAACTCGTAAGCATAGGTTTCGCCTGGCTGAATCATCTTCTGCGTCAACAGCGAGGCGCCGTCCTGCTGAATGGGAAGTTCGAAACCGTGCCAGTGAACCGCCGTTTCTTCTGGTAATTTATTGGTTACTACAAACCGCACGCGGTCGCCTTGCGTTACTTCGACCGTTGGCCCTGGCATACTGCCGTTATAGCCATAAACATTCATTTTGTTTCCGGGCAGAAATTCCTGTTCTACGGGCTGCGGAATCAGATGGAACTCCTTGACTCCATTTTTCATTTTGAATGGCAGTTTAGGTAGGTCTAACGCCTGAAACGGCGCGGGGCCGTCGCCGGCAGCGCGGAAACCCGGAACGAGTTTACCAAGATAGAAATCGTTATCCGGATCGTTGCCGCGACTGGGTTTGTAGCGGGAGAAACCGTTGTAGTTTTCATCTCCGCCTGGCGCGGGCAAATCGTTGTGCCCTTCATGTGGCGGTTGAGCATGCGCTAGTGGTGCGGCGGCTAAGCCGGCAGCGGCAGCGAGTGTTACACCTTGCGTGATGAAGTTCCGGCGACTCGAATTGTGGCTCATGTCAGGTACCTGCGGTGTTTGAATGAAAGGCGGATAGTTGTGACGCATTTACGTCAGCGTCCGGCTAGATCAGCGCGGCTGTGGGGTGGCGTCGATATGGCCCGGTGGCGTGGGGCCATCGACGGGAGCCAGGGCGCCATGCAGCAGCATGCCTTGAATGAGTGTTTCCGCTTTGCGCCAGCGGGTGAGTTCCGCAATGTATTCCTGCTTCGCCTCAAAGTAGTCTTTCTGCGAAGACAGCACATCGGGCCATTCCGCGCGGTTGGCTTTGTAGCTTTGCAGATGCGCGCGATATGCGGACTTCAGGTCGGGGAGGATCGATCGCTGATATTCCGATACATGTTGAGCCGCGGTGATGTACATACGGTACTGATCCGCCAGCCGGCGCGAGAGATCGCTTTCTAAACGCCGGATCTCTGCGTGTTGACGCGAAAGGTCGGCGCGGGCTTGCATGATCGTTCCCTGATTGCGGTTCCAGAGCGGCAGCGGTAGAGAGACGCCAACGGAAGTAACGGTGTCGTTCGCCTCAAAGTTGTAGCCCGTGGCGGCTTCGACGGTGACATCCGGGATTGGCTCGATCTGTTCCCGCTGCAACGTAATCTGGTCCGCACGGAGCTTCGCACGGGCCGCCAGCAGTTCGGGGCTGTTGGCGAGAATGTGTGCTTGAACGTCCTGAAATTCAAACGTGTCGACAGGTCCATCCAGTTGCCCGGTGACTTCATTCAGTTCGATAGGGCATCCAATAATAGCAGCCAGGCGCCGCCCGGATTGCAGCCGGGCGTTCTCTGCGGCGAGCAGTTTCAGCCGCGAGCGTTGCAGCATTGCGTTGGAGCGCCACACGGCCGCCCGGTTCGCCTGCCCCACGTTATATTGTTCGCGAAGTGTCAGGTTAGAATCTTCCGCCGACTTCACCAGTTCCTGATGGATTTCAACCATTTGCGAGTGGCCGAGAAATTCGAAGTAATGCAGGCGGATGTCGTTGCACACGCGATACTGTTGCGCGACGGCAAGTGCTTCGGCCGCCTGCACACGTTGCAGATACTTTTGCCGGCTAACTTTGAGTTTGCCCGCCGTCACAATCTTCTGCGAAACACGCATACCATGAAACTCACCAGGGGTTCCCTTCACGCCTATCTGTTCCGCCTGGTAGCCAATGACCGGGTTCGGATATAAACCCGCTTGCATGGCGGCGCCCATGGCTCCACGCACCTGCAAACGTGCTTGCCGCAGGGCAGGGTTGTGTTGGGTCGCCAGGCCGATCAGCGCCTCGACATCCATTGCATCAACCACCGCGGGCAAACGCTGAACATCAAGCGGCCCCGTTTCGCGCGGCGACGATGGCATGGCAGGCGGCCGTAGGAATTCGCGGCCCGCCGCGGGCAGAGGGGTATCGCCATGCTGCATCGCGCTATGCTGCATTGCGCCGTGCTGCATGCTGTCGTGCTGCATCTCAGGCGTTTGTCCTGGCGACGGTTCGCCATGTTGCCTGTGCATGGAAGGGGCTGCAGGTGGGCTGGCGGGTTGAAGGAGCGGCGCCTGCGCGTACGCGGTGGCGCACCAGCCAATACTCAGGACGGCCGCGTAGGCGGTGGCTGGCCATTCGATTTTCCAGAGTTGCATATAAACCACGTCGAGACAGTTATCATTCGAAGCATCAGTTCACACCCCTCAAATGCGAACACTCTACCGTTTGTATCGGTGAAATCAGGTACTGCGAATTATTCTATCGGCACCTGGAATCCCGGTATTCCGGGAAAAACGCTACGCATCGGGTCGGCAATCCTCACAACTGGCAAGATCGCCTGTTAACTGCCAATTCATACGCATTCTACGCCGAGAGGCGCGCAGTTTGCATCGATCGAACAACCACATACGGTGCGTCTGATTCCCAGTCGTTCGCGCTGAGCTTTGGCGGTCAAACAACCAGGACGGGCAATCTCCATCCGTTTCTTACCAAACGCTGAACTTCTGCACACTCTGCTACAGCATATGAGCGAATCTGATTCAAACAGCACTTACGAGAAAAATAGCCTGTCGCTTATTGGTTCAGTGGCGATGGGCACTGGAGTTATGATTGGGGCGGGTCTCTTTGCGCTGACCGGGCAGGTTGCGGAACAGGCGGGCAGCTTGTTCCCTTTGGCATTTGTCATCGCTGCGGTGGTCGCGGGTTTCAGCGCCTACAGTTACGTAAAAATGGGGCAGGCGTATCCATCCGCGGGCGGCATCGCGATGTTCCTGATTAAGGCTTATGGAAAGGGGACTGTCGCCGCTGGCTTCTCGCTGCTCATGTATTTTTCCATGGTGATCAACGAAAGCCTCGTTGCACGCACGTTCGGAACGTACACATTGCAGCTGTTTGGCGGTGGGAAGAACCCGTATCTTGTGCCTGCTCTTGGGGTCGGCCTGCTGATTTTCGCCTTTGTGATCAACATCCTGGGCAACAAATTTATTGATACACTGTCTACGATCACCGCCGTTATCAAAATTGGCGGCGTGATGCTCTTCGCTGTCGCGGGTATCTGGGCGGCGCGATTTTCCTTCAATAATCTGACGCGTGGCGATGAAGGGCAGGAATTTTCCGCAGGCGGTTTTCTGGCCGCGACAGCGATAGCGCTGTTGGCTTATAAGGGTTTCACGGCGATCACCAATAGTGGCGAGGAACTGGTGAACCCCAAACGCAACATTGGGCTTTCGATCATCATTTCGCTGTTAATCTGTGTGCTGGTGTATCTGCTGGTATCGGTGGCGGTGGCGGTGAATCTACCAGTTCCCAAAATTATCGAGAGCCGCGACTTCGCGCTGGCGGAAGCATCGAGGCCGGCATTTGGCGATTACGGCAGATGGTTTACGATCGGGCTGGCCATCGTGGCGACCGTGTCTGGCTTAATTGCCAGCACTTTCGCCGTCTCGCGGATGCTCGCGATGCTAAGCAAAATGGGCCTCGCCCCGCACCGGCACTTTGGCATGCCGGGCAGCATGCAGAAACACACCCTGGTTTACACCGTTGTGCTGGCGATAACGTTAACAGTCCTGTTCGACCTTTCACGAATCGCATCACTTGGCGCCATTTTCTATATTGTGATGGATATCGCGATCCACTGGGGAGTGCTCAGGCATCTCAAAAGCGACGTCAAAGCACACCCGGCCATCCTGGTCACTGCGATCATACTTGATGTCGCTATTCTTACTGCGTTCCTGTGGGTGAAGGCGACATCTGACATGCTCGTCATCTGGGTCGCCCTTGGCGGCATCGTCTTAGTATTCGCCGGCGAGAAACTGTTCCTCACCTGGACGCCCGAAGCGTTGACCGAAGGAGCGGACTAGCTTCAACCAGCAGTAGGCGTCGGCGTTTGTATGCAGAGAGCGGGATTCTGATTTGTGGTTCGCTATTCAAGGAGCGCGGCGTTAACCTATCGCCGCTAGCTGACGGGTTCCGCTACGTTTCGTCTGAAATTGAACGTGGCCGCTGTAGTCGGCAGCTAGGTCCTCAAAAAACTCTTTCGATGCGGTATAGACGTGCATGTGCACGTCATGCCAGTCGGCGGTTGGTAGATCGCAGTTATGATTTAGCCAGTCACAATCCGCAAACAGATCAGGCGCCGCCACCGGCCGCATATAGATGATGGTCACATCGCGCGGCGCTGAAATTAATGATTTCAGCAGCTGATTCTGCACTTTTTTCAGCACTTCGCCGCGGAACGGGTTAAACAGGAAGACTACGTTAACGTCTGCAGGAGGTTTGTACTGCGTGGCGTCGCAACACAGAATCTCCTCTTCATTACTCCGTTTCTTTACTTGTAGCCGGTCGAGGTTTTCGCCCGCCTGGTTTGCCAGGTCGCTAGAAAGTTCGATACCTGTGACGCGACGGAATGGATGCATGGCGGCTGACACTACGGCGCGGCCTTTGCCGCAACCGTAATCAAGAAAGACGTCGCGTGCCGGATCTACTTGCAGGAACGAAAACAGGTTGTCTAGGCAGCGGTAATTCACTGCCTGGTATTGCATGCAATCTACACCGTGTCCAAGTGCAATTTGAGAAATCTCGCCAGACGTTTTTACGCCCAGTAGCCATTCGCGATAATATTCGTACGCACGGTATCTGTAAAGTCTGGCGGTGCTCGCCATTCCGTTCGAGCGGACATTCGCAATTAGATTGCGGACTTTACGAATGACTATCGAGGCTTTGGATAGGCTCATCAATTTGGTTTTTCCATCTGCTTTTGTTGTCACTGGGGCTCGCCGCCGTCGCTAGAAGGACGCACACAGCGCGCCAGTCAACAGCGAATTTCAACTATGACCATAAGTGCAGATGGAACAGAGCATTACGTCACAGCGGACTCAATCTGACTGAATCTGGACGATGCATTTTTTCATCACCGATGCCTGCCTGACGTTCTTTTGCCACCTATTTGCATTGCTGAACGTCGCGCCAGCAATGAAGTGGTTCGGTTTATGGCGACCACTTCACAGGGCTTAAAGCGACTTTTTAGTTCTGTGGTAGCGCAAGGAGTTGTCTCCGCAACGCCGCCGGAGTCTGATAGAAGCAATGGAAAGGATCAATACCGTTTGCTTTGGGTCGTTGCCACGCACATGATTTGTTTGGAGTGGCATGATCGTGACGATGCACCCCACTAGCTTCTACATTGATTTTAACTGGAAGTTCCAATCGACCTGTTTCCTGACCGACTGTTCTCCATGGATGCTGCAATGAAATCACGAATCACCTACATGATGCTACTAGGAGCCTGGCTGGTCGTGGGCGCCGCTTGCAACCCGGTTCAGGAAACATCGCCGCCCGCGGAATTGCAACCTGTAGCAGAACAGAAGCAAGCCGTGCCGGCGCCGGAGGCTTCGTCGCTTGCTATTTTTTCGAAACGTATCTTACCAATACTTCAGTCGGCAAAGCCTTCCAGCTGCGCTGAGTGTCATTTAAGCGGTGTTGACTTAAAAGACTACATCCACCCGACGCAACAAGCCACCTTTGCTGCACTGGTGGCTGCTGAAATGATCGACGTGCAGAATCCCGGCAACTCGAAAATCCTTACCTTCATCAACCGGCGCCCGGAAAGGTCTAGCCTGATCACTGACAAAATCCGCCAGGAAGAGTACGAAGCTTTCCGCGCGTGGATTCAGGCGGCGGTCGCTGACCCGCAACTGCTTGCGGAGAAAGGTGCTGCTGCGGTCGGACCGCACGTTCCCGCCGAAGTTGTCCGTCACGCTCGCAAAGACCGGGTGCTTGAGTCGTTTGTTGACAATATCTGGACTGAGGTAACGCGCTGCGCCGCCTGCCATTCACCTGGCCAGAACCAGAAACAGGTGAAAGAACATGGGGAGCAGGTATCCTGGATTAAACCTGGCGAGCCCGAGGCCACTCTGTCTTATATGCTCGAAGCCGGAATCATCAATCCGGACGCGCCCCTGAAAAGCTTGTTACTGATGAAGCCGACCCAACAAGTCGAGCATGGCGGAGGACAGAAAATGGTAGTTGGCGACCGAACCTATAAACAGTTCCGCCGGTTTATCGATGACTATTCCGCGTCAACGCACGGCAAGTACACCACTGCGGATCAACTGCCCTCACGCAAGGAAGAAGTCAGTATTATCTCCGATATCTGGCTGAAGATCGAAGGGGTGCCGGCCAAGTATGATCAGAAGTTATTGCAGGCCGATCTTTATCGTCAAACCAATGCTGGCTTACCTGAACACCGTCGTCTAGCGACATCAGACCGTCCGGTGTTCGGCAAAGGCAAACTCTGGCAACATTCGCTGAGCCTGACTGCGCCGCGGGATTCACCGTGGGCTAAAGAGATGCAATCGAAACGTCTACCGCCGGGTAAGTATCTGGTGAAACTTTATATCGATCAGAGCGGAAGACTGCAGAAGGACTTTACCGCCGAACTTGGCGAACAGGATTTTGTCGGACAGATCGAAGTCGACAGCCGCTGGCCCGTAGGATACGGCAAAATGACCATAGTGCGGTTCCCTGCCAAATGATCCACTACACAAAGACCTACTTTAGGGTCGCCATAGACTTTAGCCGGCCTGCAGTTTCGATGCCACGGTGATCTTATTGCAGTCTTGCGCCAAATCGACGGATGTTGATTGTTCGGCGACAGCGGCACCAGTTCCCCTTCCGTCGCGACGTACTCGCGCCGTGCGGGGCGCGACTTCCAAGAGTGCTTCGATCGCTCGCCTTGCACGCCCCTATCGCGTAGCCCTCCAAGGAGGGCCAATGCTGAATTGGAACAGCAACGGTGCGCCTTCTCCCAACGCCCCCAGAGCAGCAGTTTTGATGTTGCGCTTTTTGAGATCTAAATTCGATTTTGTGTACGAAAACGAGTGGTTTTAGCCTGCTACACGGTTTCGAATTTACCAATGCGATTCTCCCAGCAGCTTCCTCGACAGTGAAGTACCCACCAAAGAAAATGCAATCGCGTTCCTGTTCGCCTCCGTCGTGCTGAGAATCATCAACTTCACGAAGGCTTATCGTTGTTGAGCGTCGCCGGTTTAATGCACAAAATCATCATGAAGCTAGGAGCCCGCCGAAGTCCAAGGCATCCGTCACTGGCGATCGATTCTGTCTCGGGTTGAATGTGCCTGCTCAATGGCCTTGACTCCGTAGTATGGTACGGGCCGTACAATGGGCGTGTAACCATTGAGGAGACAGACGAATGACCACTCTTACTATTGGCAAAGCAGCTCACCGCGCTGGCGTCGGCGTCGAGACAATCCGGTTCTACGAACGGGAAGGGCTGATCGAAGAACCGCCTCGCGGGCCGTCCGGCTACCGTCACTACCCCGAGCCGGTCGTGCAGCGACTGCTCTTCATCAGGCGCGCCAAGGAACTTGGCTTTACGCTCAACGAGATCAAAGACCTGCTTTCACTGCGGCGCGATTCCGGTTCAACCTGCGCCGACGTGAAAGAGCGAGCGGAAAGTAAAATCGCTAGCGTCGAAGAAAAGATTCGCGTGCTCCGTAGCATGAAGAAGGCGCTGGTTAAACTCACAGAATCCTGTAATGGACGCGGGCCCGTGAACGAGTGTCCCATTCTCGATTCACTCGACCCGCAGGAACAGCGCTGATGAACAGCCGCAAACCACCATCTGGCTGGCGGGGCTTTCTCACTGAATTGCCAGCAGTGGGCGTCGCGCTCTTGCCGCGATTCACCTGACCGTGCGCCTTGCCCGCCTATGCGGGGCTCATCAGTTCGATGGGGCTGGCGTTTATGTTGAAGACTGCGTACTTGCTGCCGCTCACGACAGCCTTGTTATTCGCGGCGATGTGTTCTCTGGCATTCCGCGCACGGCAGCGTCCAGGCTACGGACCGTTCGCGCTGGGCCTCGTTGCAGCCGTTTTGCTGCTAGCAGGCAAATTCATTTTTCAATCGAATCCCGCAATCTATGTAAGTGCGGGACTGTTACTTGCGGCATCTATCTGGAATGCGTGGCCGCGCCGCACGGCCAATGGCAGCTCCGTCGCTTCCGCGGAACTGCTTCATCACACCGGAAGTTATAAAAGAGGCTCAAACATGACGAAGAAACGGCAAATCGAAGTATTCAGCGCCGGCTGCGCTGTCTGCCAGGACGTGCTCACCCTGGTCCAGGACATCGCGTGCCCGTCGTGTGAAGTGACCGTGCTCGACATGAACGACACTAACACCGCCGACCGCGCCAAAAGCCTCGGTGTGCGGTCCGTCCCTGCGGTCGTCGTTGATGGTCTGCTAGCGAGTTGCTGCTCAGGCCTCGGACCTGACGAAGCCACACTCCGGGCGGCGGGACTTGGAAAGCCTGTGACATAGCATCATTTGATGATTCACATAGCGTGGTTCGTCGTGTTTGTGAATCCCGAGGAAGTCCATTGCCAATTGCCAGCCCGCCTGCAAGTCTGTAGGCGGGCGGCTCGTGTTGGTGAGTTAACAAATAACCCGACTATCGCCGGGGCTGTTGCGCGGCGAGCGATGCGGTATAGAGGCCGTCGAGCTGTTTAACATAGGCTGCCGGGTTGGCCTTGATCTTGTCGATGCATGGTGGGCAGCAGACGTAGAAGATGCGGCCTTCGACGATTGTCCATTCGGCCTTGGCGGGTAGCGGTTTCTTCATCACAGGGCAGATACGTTGCGCGGCGGCGAAGTTCTTGTGGATGGTCGCCCAATGTGCGCCGTTTACCTTCTGCGTAAGGCACGCCTTGCAGCAGATGAAAATGTTCTCCTGCCCGATCTTCACTTTGATAGGTTGCCCGTGGGCGCCTAACTTGAGACCTGAGATTGGGCAGATTTTCTGCGCAGCGATCTGCACCTTGTCGCTGGGAGAAAGATCTGCAGCGAAGGTGGCAGTAGCGGCGAACAGAACAAGAGTGGTGGCGATAGCAATCGACTTCATCAAAACATTCCTTTGTGGAATTGCGTTAAAGGCAAACCCGTTACGTGAGTTGGCCAGGGGAGGTTAAATGTGTTCTTCCTGCGTTTCCGCCTGCACTTCGCTGACCACGGGATCGTGGAAGCCGGCGCGCATGTTGAATTCGAGGTAGGCGCAATACAGGGTAGGCACAATGAACGAAGTGAACGGTTCGATCAGCATGCCGCCGAACACCGGCAGCGCCATAGCGCGGGCCACGTCGGCGCCGCGGCCGGTGGAAATGAGTACGGGGATGAGGGCGGCCAGTGTAGTGATGGTGGTCATCATGCAGGGGCGGATGCGTTTCATTCCGGCCGTGTGAATCGCCGCGCGGAGTTCATCGATTGTCGTAATTGCCTGTCGCTTCAAACTCTGCCTGATGTATGTCGCCATCACTACGCCGTCGTCAACCGCCACACCGAATAGAGCAATGAAGCCGACCCAGATCGCCGTGTTCATATCGATCCCCATCACCGCCACCGCGATCATGCCGCCAGCGAACGAAACAGGAATGCCTGAGAGCACGAAGAGCGAAATGGGCAGGTCACGGAAATCGAGATACAACAGCAGCAGAATGATGCACGCTACGCCTGGTACGATCCACATCAGACGATAGTTCGCTTCGATCTGACTCTGAAAGGAACCTACTGGTTCAAAGTCTATTTCCCGCGTATTGGGTGCATCTCGCAGCGACTTCATTACCGCTTCCACGGTTTCCAGATCGCCCGCGGTGCCAGCCGGTGAAAAGGAAACGTGCGCCACGAGCCGTGCATCTTCGCTGCTGATGGCTCCTGGGCCCCAGGTGGTGGTGACTGTGGCTAGACGGTCGAGCGGCACCACATCGCCTGCGTGTGTGACAACGGGCACTTTGCCAAGTTTGTCGATCCGCTCGCGCACTCCGCGGTGGTAGCGGATTTGTATCGGATATCGTTCACGGCCTTCAACGGTAGTGGTCACATCGACGCCGCCTAATCCAGCGGCGACCACCTGATTCACCATCATGGTGGTCATGCCGTAACGGGCCGCTTCCTGGCGGTCCATATCGAATTCGTAGTACGGCTTTCCGAGCACGATATCGGGATTTACTGTTCCAGCGTTTACTAAATGATGCTTTTTCACCTGCTTGGCGACGGCCATCGAAGACTCCGATAGACTGGCTAGGTCGTCGCCATAAATTCGGATCGCCATCGAAGCTTTAATGCCGCTTTGCAGCATCACCACGCGGCCTTCGATTGGCTGCAATGGCGATGCTGGCGTGACGCCGGGAAGCGTCGCCACGGCGTTGATTTCATCCCAGATATTGCGTTCAGAAATACCGGGGCGCCATTGGCTTCTGGGCTTGAGCATTACGTAGGTCTCCACCATAGCGGCCGGCGCTGGGTCGAGGGCGGACTCTACTCTGCCGATTTTGCCGAGCACGTTCTCCACTTCGGGGATCTGCTTAATCATCGCGTCCTGCGTTTGCAGCACTTCCATGGCCTGTGAAAAACTTGCGGCCGGATAGAGGCTTGGCATATAGAACCAGCTTCCTTCGTCGAGCGCAATCCAGTCGTCCGACTTCAGGCCAGTGAAGGTGTGTTTCGCATCGACGTAGCCGGGCACCTCGTTCAGGTCAGCGCCAAGCAATTCGCACACCCGCTCAACTGGTCCCAGCACCCGCGGCAGTCCGATCCACGCGCCAAGGCCCAGAATCAGAATGAAGGCAGGCATCGATAGCATGAAGACTTTATGACGCAAAGCGAACTCCAGGCGGGCCCCGTACAGCCAGCGGACAAACCGGCTAACCGGGTTTTCCTCCATCGGCCGCAGACGTTCGTGCAGCAGCAGATACCCGATAGCGCCGCCGATTAAATAACAGATAACGGCAGTCCAAGCGGGGCTCAGAGAAATGAAATCTTCCATCAGGTCGGCCAGAAACACACCCAAGAATCCACCCACAACGGCGCCGGTCTTCACCAGCAGCACACGGCCCCACTTAGGCAGCTTCCCGGAACGCAGGAACAGGTGACACAGCATAGGCACTACCGCTACGGCAACGATCAGGCTGGAACCCAACGCGAACGTTTTCGTCCACGCCAGTGGCGCAAACAAGCGGTAATCGCGGCCAGTAAGAAAGAACACTGGGAGGAAGCTTACGATCGTTGTGCTGACAGCGGTGATAACTGCGGGAACCACTTCGTAGGTCGATTCACGCAGCACTTTCATGCGCTGCTTTGGCCCGCCTGGCGATCCTTCGGCTTCCCATGCCGCCAGCGCGCCGTAGTTGTTTTCGAGCACAATAATGCCCATGTCGACCATAGTGCCCACGGCAATGGCGATGCCGGCAAGTGACATGATGTTGGCATCTACGCCCATCAGATTCATAGCAATGAACGACATCAGCACTGCCAGCGGCAGTGTCACGGCGATCACAATACTGGCCCGCACATGTAGCAGAAACAGCACCATGACAATGACGGTGATAATCACTTCGTGCAGCAGGGCATCGGAAAGCGTGGTGATGGTTTCGTCGATCAAGTCGGTGCGGTCATAAACGCCGTGAATCTTCACGCCGCCGAGGGCTGGTTCGATAGAAGCAATCTTGGCCTTCACCTTTTTGATTACGTCGCTGGGGTTCTCACCGTGCCGCATTACAACTACGCCACCAACAGCTTCACGCCCGTTAAAGTCGAGCGCGCCGCGGCGGAAAGCGGGGCCGGTCTGCACACTGGCGACATCGCCCACCCGCACGGGGATGCCCTGACGTGTAACGATGACAGTTGCTTCGATCTGCTTGATGGTTTCCGCTTCAGTCTTACCAGCGCCGATAAATCCTTTACCGCGGACAATAAATTCCATGCCGCCCGACTCGACAGTTTTTGCGCCGACATCAATGTTCGATGCCTTAACTGCACTTATGACTTCGCTTAGCGGAAGTCCGTGATATCGGAGCTGATCCGGATCGACTTCAATCTGATACTGATTGATGTAGCCGCCGATCGAAGCGACTTCGGCCACGCCGTCGACCGATTGCAGCGAATACTTCACATAGAAATCCTGCTTACTCCGCAATTCCGCCAGATCCATTCCGGCCGGAGGTTCGAGCACGTAGTAGTAGATCTGCCCAAGCGCGGTGGCGTCGGGCGCCAGCGTAGGTGTCACGCCTTCAGGCAGCGCGCCGGTGACTGTGGAAAGCTGCTCCGCCACACGCGACCGCGCCCAATACAGATCAACGCTGTCGTCGAACGTCACCTGCAGAAAACTGAATCCGAACATGCTCTTTCCACGCACGCTTTTCGAACCAGGCACCGCTTGGAGCGAAATCGATAGCGGATAGGTAATCTGATCTTCGATATCTTTCGGTGAGCGGCCCATCCATTCCGTAAGCACAATCACCTGGTTCTCGCCGACGTTAGGAATGGCGTCCACGGGCACTTGCTTTGTCGAAATCCAGCCATAGCAAGCGACGGCCGCGGCGGCGATGAGAATCACCAGTCGTTCGCGGGTGCAGAAATCTACTAATGCGCGAATCATTTACCGGCCTCCCCTGCTGGCGCTGCACCGGCAGGTTCAATCAGCTTGGGAAGGTCGATGGGCGGTAGGTCACCACCCGTTTCTTCGGGTTCAATCAGCATGGGGCTGGTGATTGCTGGCAGCCCAGGGCCAGGTGCATCGGCTTCTGGTGTCGCTGCCGTCGCTCGCTTTGCGAGTTTCGCAAGATACTTCGCAGGCTCCTTTAGCAACCTGTCGCGGCAGCCTTCGCAACAGAGGAAGACGGGCTTGCCTTTCACGTTGACCTTGACCGGCGCGCCCAAACTGCCGAGCGCAAAATCCGCCACCGGGCAAATGCGCTGCTTTGTTGCCAGCGGCTGGTCAGCGGCGGGAAGTTTCGCAATCTCTGCAGCATGCTTGGGATCGATCGCGGCGTCGCCTTTCCCCTTACTTACCAGCTCTAGATTTTTAAGATACTTGGACGGCGACTTTCGCAGCCGCTCTTCACAACCGGCGCAACAGATGAAGATAGGTTTGCCGTCGATTTCGAGTTTCCGCGGCGCGCCCATCGATCCTAGCGGCGCCTTCGTCACCGGGCATATCTGCTGTTTTATGGCAAGCTGCCGGTCTGCTTCGGAAAGCTTTTCTAGCGTTTGCAGATGTTCCGGGCTTAGGCCCACGGGCTTGGGTGGTTCGGCTCTGGTAGGATCGATCAGTGACGGGTTGCCGGCCAGTTGCATCTGTGAATCGATCAGGAAGTTTCCACGGGTCGCCACAACTTCGCCTTTGACGACGCCTTCCAGAATGACAATGTCATCGCCCGTAGTGGGCCCCAGTTTCACGTTGCGGATTTCAAACCGGCCCGGTTCGGTTTCCACGTAGATAACACTATTGTTACCCGCCATAAGCACGGCGTTACGTGGCACAACCAGCGAGGAACTTTCATCCGGCGTGCTGGAGATGCCCAACTGTGAGGCAGCGATCAGCGCGCAGCCACAGAGGGGACATTTCCCTGGAGAATCCCGGATGATGTGTGGATGACGCGGGCTGATGAACTTGCCCGCGAGGGCGGGGTCGTATCGTACAGGCGATGTGTTGCCGGCATTGATGCAGATCGGAACACTGAGCGTGGCGCACGCGTAATCGCCAATTTTTAGTCGCCCGTCGTTGTTTCCAATGACAACCCGCACGCCCACAGTTCTCGTCTTAGGATCGACATTCGGGTCGATGAACGCGACACGGCCGGCGAATTCCTGGCCTGGGAGCGATTGCACTTCGGCAGTGACTTTCTGACCGAAGTAGATATGTGCCGCGTCTTCGGGAAATAGTTGAAGAATCAGCCATACACTGGATAGGTCCGCCAGCTTGTAGATAGCCTGCCCTTCTTTAACATATTGGCCTACTTCAGCCATCTTCTCGATCACCGTGCCACTGATCGGGGCGACCAGCGGAAGGCGGCTGATCGCTTCGCCGCTCTTCTCAAGTTCAATAATCTGGCTTTCCGCCATGCCGGCTTCCAGTAGCCGTTTCCGGGCGCTGGCCGTCATGTCGACGCGCGGCAGGCTGGAAGAACGCATTCTGGCTTGCGCCTTCTTCGCCAGTAGAAACTCCACCTGGCTGGTATACAGCTTCGGTGAATACACAACGCCCAGTTCATCCCCCTCGCGCACTTCGACACCGGTATAGTCGGCGTACAATTTTTCGAGTCTCCCATCGACATAGGCAGCCAGGGTTCTTTCCGAGCCTTCGTCGTATTGGACTTCCCCTATCGAAGTAATTGTCCGCACCACCGGCATGTCGCGGACCGTCACCGTTTGAATGTTCGCAATCCGGCGGGCTGCTGGATCGATATTCACCGCCAGCGGGTCGGACTTACCGCTGCTGGTTGCGGGCACCAGTTCCATTTTGCAGACCGGGCACCGCCCTGGCTCTGACTGCGGCGGCGTGCAAAGCATTGGGCAGATGTAACTGCCGCCGCTTTCACTATCCCCGCTTCCCCCGGTCGATGAGACGCCTCCTGCCGAGATCCATCCGCTCCGCTGGGCGAGGCCCAGCCCGACGATAACCGCGGCTCCGGCGAGCAACAGCAGAGCAGGTTGAACGAACAGCTTGATCCACCAGCCTGCGCCGCTCCAGCGGCGACGTGATGGGTTAGCTGGTGACACATTCGTGTCAGCGCCGGATTCGGGCGCAGATGTATCTGGTGTGGACATAGGATAAACGTCTGTTGTCAACGCGAATTCACGGAACTGCTCCACACCACAACTGGCAGTAGCGCACGATGGTGTAGGGCGATCGCGTCACGCAAACATCCTTTGAGGGAATGCGCGCATATGACGATCTGCATTAAAAGAATTCGCAGAAATTAACCGGGTAACGAATTAGGTGAGTGGTTTAGAACGCACTCAGGGAATAACAATGCGTGAAAACGCAATGCTCAGGTCACCCAGCGACACAGAAACGCATGCAAATGCGTGATTGTAGAAAGCTTGATCGAAGGAGCTACGCAGTGAAGATAATCCACACGTACAACTGGCAGCACGACCTCATCGGTGACAGTGTCAGCCGCGCCGAAGCTCTCTTTTTCCACGTTAGCATTGGTAGGTGGCAACGCAGGGGCCGCAGGCTCGCGACCGCAGTTGCAACGGGCATCGTGAATCGTTATTTGCCCTGCAACCTCAGAATCTCCTTGGGGTTTTTGACAGCAACTACTACCAGATTCTGTACAGCGACAGTGGCAGCATGATCTGCAGCAGGTTTCGCCTCGCGCCGCACACAAGCAACCGATATCGTCGCAGCCAATGAATGTGAGTAGAGGCAAGGGACTGCCGCACAGCATTGACAGGCTTAGAACAATGTTCAGCGCAAAATTGTGAGTGAGGTGAACCATGTCGTGATCCCAAGCTTGGTAAGCGGTAGGGATTATTCAGGTTCTGCATCGGCAAGTCAAGGCATCTTTCTGGAACGCCTGTCCTGATTCTCAGTTCTCTGGCCAAGGGTGCCGATAACGCAGGTATTAATGGAAAATTCCTTGGAGTGGGTAATGCGTGTTCTATCAATTGCCATATTGTTGTTCGCATGTGCGATGGTTTCCATGGTGGGCTGCCGCACTCCCGCACCCCGCTGGCGTGAATCCCAGACTACGGCCTACCGGCCCGCTGAGCCACAACCGCGAGCGGTTCAGCCGAACGCAGGAACCGGTGTGAAAACCGCTGCTTTCTATCAACCGGCTGGCGAGGAACCGAAATTCCTGCCGCCACTTGGCCTCGACCCGCCCCGAAAAGAGGACGATGCGAAAAAGACAGATAAAGAAGCCGTAGATAAGAAGGATGACATAGGCGATGCAGATGCAAAGCCAGGCGACAAAGAAAGGCCCAGCGGAGCATCGAAAGGCGAAACCATACCACCTGGCGAATTAGTGCAAGCGGTGGCTAAATCCGAGCTGCCTACTTTGCTGCATCAGGCCGCAACGGCGAACCCGGAAATCAGCGCCGCACGCAATAAGGCGCGGGCGCTGATGCAGCGGCCCCCCCAGGTTGCCTCGCTCGACGACCCGGTTTTTTCGACGACTGTGTTTGTGGTGGAAAGGGTGGAAACCGCAGCCGGAGCCCAGGAAGGCGTGTTCACGCTTTCCCAGAAATTCCCGTGGAGCGGCAAACTCGAAGCGCGAGGTGAAGCTGCCGGCCATCAGGCGCAAGCCGCATTTGCGGAACTCGCGGGCGTGGAGCTACGAATCCGCGAAGAAGTAAAGCTGGCGTACTACGATTTATTCTACGTACAGCAGGCAGACAAGATTTACCGCGATCTGCAGCAGCCGCTTGAAGATCTCATCAAAGTGATCGTCGCCCGATACGAGACCAACGATGCCGCGGTCGGCCGCGAGACCGTTTTACAGGCGGAAACCAGGCTCGACGCCTTACAGGTTACACTGGCACAACTAACCAGCAGCAGATCGAAGGCGATCGCCCGGCTCTCGAAGGCGGTGAATCTTCCCGCTAGCCAGCTCGAAACCCTTCTCGCCACTCCTTGCTACACACCCACGCCGGCCAACTCCAGTGAGCTGATCAGTCGCATCGAAGATCAGCACCCCGACCTTGCCGCCCGTCGTTCGGAAGTGCGCCGCGACCGCTGGCTGAGAGTGCTTGCCTGCGAAGACTACAAACCAGACGTAACACTGGGCGTGAGCATGGTGAGCATCGCCAATCAAGGGATTAGCCCGGTGACCAATGGTGAGGATGCTTTCGCACTGAACCTGAGTTTCAATCTTCCCGTGCGTAACGCCCGGCGCGCCGCAGCGGTGCGTGAAGCCACCGCCCGGATCACTGAGTCAGCGCGGCGCTTCGATAATCAGCTAGCTGAACTACGGTCGCGTGTATATCAGTGGCGTGAAGAGGTTGAGGCTCACGATAAAGTGCTGGAGATTCTCAACGACCGCGTTATCAGCAATGCGAAGGAGACCTTTGAACTTTCGGTGGAAGCCTACCAGGTAGACCGCGTTACGTTCCAGCAACTCATCGCCAACTACGAAACCCTGCTCCGCTACCAGATCGAACAGCTTACGCGACTGACCCAACGCGAACAGGCCATCGCCCGCCTCGAACGCGCTATGGGTATCTCCGCCGCCGCCTTCACCTGCTCACCCGTCCCGGCAAACTCCCGCCCTAAGCCGTTGAATCGTACGCCTGATAAACCCGCTGAACCTAAAGAAAAGGCAAGGAAAGAGAGAGCCGCCAAAGCCTAAGCCGAAAAGATCCGCTGCAATGTTCAATGAAGCCGGCAGCTTACTGGGATGCCAGGATCCAATCGCGAAGCAGACGCCTGGCACGATTCAGTCGCGAAGCGACAGTGCCTTCCGCGATATCCAGCGCCAGTGCTATTTCGTGATAGGACAAATTCTCCACTTCCCGAAGCAGGAAGGTGGCCAACAGGCTGGGATCTAGATTCGCGAGAACGTGATCCAGCATTTCCCGGTCGTCTAAACGATTTTGTTCTGAAGGTCGATAGTCAACTAACTCAACACTTAGTTCCTGCAATGCTTGCTTACTATTCCGCCTAAGAAACTGCAACGCTTCGTTTGTTGCCACGCGGTACATCCAGGTTGAGAAAGCAGATTCGCCGCGGAATTGACTGATCGTCTGTAATACGCGTAGGAAAACCTGTTGAGTCAAATCGTCGGCGTATTCAGCCCCAACCATGCGGGACATCAATCGATGGACGTTACGGTGGTGCTGTTCGTAAAGTTCCCGCTGCCCGCCCGGATCTCCATTGCGACAAGCCGCTACGAGAGCCTGCTCCGCAGCAACGATCTTCCGTGAGGGAGCTTGCGTTTTAATTCGATGCGCAGCGGAATAGACTGCGGCGATTTCAGCAGTCATTGGAGGGTCTCCTTCCTAATGGCAATCAACAGACGACCTACAGCGAACGCATTTAGCGTGCCTAAACTCTTCGTTGAGAAATCAGGTCGGCGCGTTTCCGGCTCCGCAAATAAGCTTCTTCGATGGTGAGTGTCAGGCGTCACGTGATAATTGGGGCGTAGCGGATCGAAGATTTTGGCAGCCGGACTAAGCTAAGCCCCTGTGCGTAATCGCACACTGACCGTGCGTAAAAGCACACTTTCTGTGCAAGTCACCCTCTTCTCCCTACAAGCCCTACGGGAAAACCGGCAGCCTACTCTGGGATGACCGGCAGTTTGAATTGCCCCGCCAGTTTTTGCCAGGTCATTTCGAGGTCGGATATTCTCGTTAAACGCCGAAAAAAATCTTTACACAAATCGTGAAGAATCAGCCCCGCTTCTTCATCAAACTGTTTGGGTTAGCGCTCAATAACCTTGGGACTCGTTGCCCTACGTGTGATGTTGCCGTGATTTCCTGCTGTCCCGGGTATCTGGAAGACGTCAACAGAGATCGAGCGAGGTCCACCGCATACTCAAACAGGAATCAACTATGCGAATTTGGAATTTCTCAAACCGTATTTGTGTCTTCATGCTGGCGGCAATACTTACGTTCGCCGCGTTTCCCATACTGTCATCAGCTGAAGACGCCCCCGCCAGAAAAACCGTGGCCGGTCATACAGAACATGGGGATCGCGACAATGCAGCCGCGGCATCCCTAGCGGCGCAGCTCCGCACCCTGCAGACGAAAGTCGCGAATCTTGAAGCGGCATTGAAGCAAAGCCATCAAGGTGCCGCAACCGATACGTCCGCGTATGCAGCCCATAGCAAACCCGCGACTTCCGGAACTGCGGGTCAGGGGCCCAGCGGTATGCAGATGGGCATGAGCAAAGGGATGGCAATGGGCAAAGGGATGGCAATGGGCAAGATGACCGGCCAGCGAGAAATGGGAATGGGAGAAATGCCTAACAAGGGAATGGGCATGATGGGGAATCATCCTGGTATGCGAATGATGGGACGAATGAAAGGCATGGGCGCGATGCAGATGTCCACGTCGTTACCAGGATTTCCGGGCGCCTCACATATCTACCACGTGGGGGCTACCGCCTTCTTCCTCGACCATCCTCAGCACATCACCTTAACCACAGCCCAGCAACAATTGTTGAATGGAATTAAGCAGAAGGCGTTGCTTGGCCAGGCGACCTTTGATCGCTGGATCGATGCGTCCGAACAGGAGGTGTGGGTTTTGACAAGTGCGGGAGCTCCAGATGTAGAAAAAATCGAGGCCAAGGTGCGTGAAATCGCAAAACTCAGCGCAGATAAGCGTATCGCTTACATCCAGGCTGTCGGAGAAGCTGCGCGTGCGTTGACGGACGAGCAGCGCCAAGCATTAGTTGGCCATCTGCCCGCGCAACACAAAGAGGGCGACAAACCGTAAGCGAAAACTAAGGGAGCCATGAATCGATAGCCGGACCAGTTGAGAATATTTTCATCAACTGCGGGAAGAATCATCGCGCGTCGTGCAGCCAACCTGTGTCTGGGCTTGCCAGATCACTTCGCACGTTACCGAGCGCCAGTGCAGCGAAACGGGAGAGATGACCATGGAAGAGTTGACCGCGAACGGCATCTTTGACGACGCCATACGTCGACTCGATCGAGCCGCCGCATACGCTGATATAGACGCCGAGGCAGTGGAACGGCTCCGGCGTCCGAAAGCAGTATTGCAAGTATCGATCCCGGTGCGCATGGATGATGGATCGTTGAAGGTATTTCAAGGATTCCGCGTACGCCACGACGATACACGAGGTCCTGCAAAGGGAGGAATCCGTTTCCATCCCGGTGTAAATCCCGGGGAAGTCAGAGCATTGGCCTTCTGGATGACCTGCAAGTGCGCTGTCGCTGGCATTCCCTTTGGCGGCAGCAAAGGAGGCGTGATCGTTGACCCTAGACAACTTTCACGGATGGAATTGGAGCGTCTCAGCCGCAGCTTTATAGAACAGGTCGCCGATTTCATTGGGCCGGAAACCGACATTCCTGCTCCAGACGTCTACACTAATCCAATGATCATGGGCTGGATGGTGGACGAGTATTCCAAAATCCGCCGCCGCCGGACGCCCGCCGTAATCACAGGTAAGCCCATTCCCTTGGGCGGCAGCTTAGGCCGTGATGATGCAACCGGACGTGGGGCTTACTACTGCCTCAAGGAACTGGAACGCCGCAAAGCGTGGCAGCCCCATGAAACGCGTGTCGCCATTCAGGGCTTTGGCAACGCAGGGCAGCATGTCGCCCGTCTCTTGCACGCCGACGGGTACAAGATCGTTGCGATTAGCGATTCACGGGGCGGCATCCACCGTGAACAAGGTCTTGATATCCCACGCGCTATCGAGCTGAAAAGTCAGCGCAGCGCGGTGTCTGACGTGTACTCTGGCCGCAGCGTTTGTGACTGCCCGGTCTGCGGTTGTGAGGAATGTCACTGCAATCTCAATGACCCGGCAACTGGCGAGGTTATTACTAACTCGCAATTGCTGGAACTCGACGTGGACGTGCTCATTCCCGCGGCGCTGGAAAACCAGATCACGGCTGAAAACGTGGAGCGGGTTGTGGCTCCGGTTATTGTTGAAGTCGCTAATGGCCCGACTACGAGCGACGGCGATGATCGACTCGCGGCTAAGGGCGTACTGGTAGTCCCCGACATCCTCGCCAACGCGGGCGGCGTCACAGTCAGCTACTTCGAATGGGTGCAGAACCGTGCCGGTGATTACTGGACAGAGGACGACGTGCATGAGCGGCTGCGCACCGTCATGGCGCGGGAGTTCAATACGATTTTCGACCTGATGACCGGGAAGCAGATCGACATGCGGACCGCGGCTTATGTGCACGCATTGAACCGTCTCAGCGATGCAATCGAAGCGCAAGGCACGAGCCGCTTCTTTTCAATAGCCAAATCGCCCGCTGAGGAGAATCCGCCAACATGACCCGTATATCCAATGCCAGTCAGAGTTTCTTTGCGTTCGTTACCGCGCTGACTTTCTTCGTGTTGTCGATATCCCCAGCCTTCAGCCAGGTTTCACCCGAAGAACACGCTAGACACCACCCTGACCAGGCGAAAGGTAGCGAAAAAGGCGGAGTGGGTGGTAAGAGCGGCGACACGATGGGTGGCAAGGGCGCCGGCATGATGGGTGGCAAGGGCGGTGGCATGATGGGCGGCGCGGGCGGTGGCATGATGGGCGGCGAGGGCGGCGGCATGATGGGTGGTATGATGGAAAAGATGGGCGCGCCCAAGCCCAAAGAACTGTATCCCAAGCTAATGGAATTGCCCAATCTGCCGATGGAAGAGCGCGCCAGGATCCGGCGGGAAGCGCACCAGAGAATGTTGGAGGGCACAAAGCTTCTCTCAAATGGCCTTGATGAACTGGCAGCGGCAGCGGACACCGACGACTTTCAGACAATGCAGAAGGCGACGGCCAGGATGCGGGAGGGGCTGGCGCAATTCGAAAGCGGTTTGGCGGCGCACCGCGCGATTGCCGAAGGAAATCGCCGCGCAATGTCGCCCTGACATGGTTCAAACGCGAGATGAACATTCTGCCCGCTGCAAATGAGGGAACAGGCTTCAGGCTGTTCGGGATGACGGCCTTCCATACCAGCATCATGGCATTGCTGATCGCTTTCTCGGCCATAATTATCTGGATGTACTTTTGTAAAATGCAGCGGGCAACCAGGCTTATGAAACAACTCACTACTGCCGCCCCGCCAACCGATGGCCAGGCCGCGATCGAACCTGTCGCGAGCTCACATCCTGTGCAGCCTGTGCCCCACCGGCCGGCGGCTGTTCCCGATCCCCCCGCAAAGTTGTCGCTTCCCGGTTCGCCGGCCGGCAATGACTGCTGTGATGAAAGTTCCGTGGCGTGTGCTGATGAAGTAACCCTGACTGGCCAAGCGGATATCTCGACAGGACTACTGCACGTCGCTAGACGCAAGCTCTGCCGGTTGCGAGTAACTCAGATCTTCCAGGAAACGGGCGACGTGAAAACGTTCCGGCTCGTAGCCTGTCATGGGGGCGCGCTTCCCTTCAGCTTCCTGCCGGGCCAATTCCTGACACTTACGATGCCTGTGGGGGAAAAGCCAATCCGCCGCAGTTACACTATTTCCTCTTCGCCCACGCAAGGATACTACTGCGAGATTTCCGTGAAGCGTGAAGAGCAAGGCGCCGGTTCGCGTTACTTGCACGACAAAGTGAAAGAAGGTGATACGCTGGAAGTGCAGGCCCCCAGCGGGAAGTTTGTTTTTTCCGGAACAGAGGCCGCGAGTATCGTGCTTATTTCTGGCGGCGTTGGCATCACGCCGATGATGAGCATTACGCGCGCGCTTACCGACATGGGCTGGCAAGGTGACATCTACTTCATTGTTGCCTGCCGCAATTCTGAGCACTTTATTTTCCAGGCCGAACTCGGAAGATTGCAGGCGCGGTTCCGGAATCTGCATGTCTTCGTTGCTATGAGCCGGATAGAGGAACCCGTTGACGGTTACCATTCGGGGCGATTGACAGAAGAATTACTCAGCGGGTGGGTGCCGGATATTTCTTCAAAGCGGGTCCACCTGTGTGGCTCGCCGCCGATGATGAAAGCCACGAAACAAATGCTTAGCAATCTGGGCGTTCCCGCTGACAACATCTACACGGAAAATTTCGGGTCGCAACAGAAACCGCACGTCACACCCGGCGTACGGGAAGAGTCAACAAAAAACGCGGCAGCAGACAACTTGGCGACAGAAACAGCCGCTTCCGTGTCGTTTACCGTATCGGGAAAATCGACTCCGTTACTAACCGGCGAGAATGTTCTTGAAGCCGCGGAACGTGAGGGCGTCGACATCGACTATTCCTGCCGCACTGGGATGTGCGGAGTGTGCACAGTCAAACTCCTCTCTGGGCAAGTGACGATGGAAGTTGAAGATGGGCTGGAGCGGGACGATAAAGCGGCAGGCATGATTCTGGCGTGTCAGGCCATTGCGGCGGCCGACATTTCGGTGGAGGCATAACTTGTGAAGGAAAGAGAACGCCTTATCGTCGGCGGCCTTGTCGTGCTAATGCTCGTGCTTTGGCTGGGCTTCCCGTTTCACCAGTCGCCCAGGTTTGCTGGCAGCCTCTGGGGAGGAGTACTCGGAGTCGCCGGCGCGGTGCTGATGGTTGTGCCGTTGCTCTACCTGTTCGTCAAACGCATTAATTGGCTGAAGAAGAAAGTCACCCGGCACTTATCGATGCGAACTTTGCTGGCGTGGCACATTTATGCTGGCGTGCTCGGCCCGGTTCTGGTGGTGATTCATAGCGGACACAAGTACGAAAGCCCGTTGGGCGTCGCGCTGACCGGCATGACGCTGCTGGTGGTCGTGAGCGGGTTCGTTGGCCGCTATTTGATGAACCACTTTACACAGGAAATCCGTGAAAAGAAGACTACGCTGACAGGCTTGCAGACGGCCTACCAGCATGCCGCCAATGATCTTGCCGCTGCGCCGGAGCGCGCCGAAGTATTGCGTCCCTTTTCCGGTTTCTTCAGTCGCCTGCTAGCCGGCTTTTTTCTTCGCGGCTCGGCGACAGAGCCCGTCAATGTTTCTGACGCGTCCGTTTACCCTCTGACGCTGCTACGCCTTTCTGAGTCGATTGCGGATGTGGAGTACTCCATTAAGACGCACGAAAAATTCAAAGCATGGTTCGGAAAGTGGCTGCAGTTCCATATCGTCATCTCAATCGTCCTTTACGTTTTGATGGTGCTGCACATCTGGGCTGCAATTCACTTCGGATTGAGATGGATATGAACCGCAAACACCAGAAACATTGGACTTTCCGTTTCGCACCTTGGGTGGCAATCCCGTTGGCGCTCGCCCTCTTCTGGTTGCTGACGCCTAGCGACTCCCCCGTAAAGCAGACCGCTACCTGGCAGCGGATGGCCGAACCAGGCTCGCTTTCGTCCGCTCATGCCCACCTTGAAAACAAATGTGCGGCCTGCCATACATCGGTCACTGGTGTCGAAACGTCGAAGTGCATCGTCTGCCATGCCAACAATGAGTCGCTGTTGCAGCGACAACCAACTTCGTTCCATGCGAATATCAGCAATTGCACCGGTTGCCACCTCGAGCATCAGGGTTTAGGCGGGCATTTGACGGACATGGATCACGAAGCGCTCGCCACGATCGGTCTACGGCAACTCGACGAGGACGCCGCCGGTACGGAGAACAAGGACGCCCGGGCGCTGCTTGCCTCACTCGCCAGCACTGGCGTGGCTCCCCACAAGCACATCAGCGGCCTGGAGGCGACACTTAACTGCGCGGCTTGCCACTCGAATGACGACCGTCACTTCAAGCTGTTCGGTCAGGATTGCGCACAATGCCACGCGACCACCCGGTGGACGATCCCCGCGTTCCAGCACCCCTCGACAACCTCGAAAGATTGCGCCCAGTGCCATCAGGCGCCGCCGAGTCACTACATGATGCACTTCAAGATGATCTCAGCACGTGTCGCGGGAAAACCTCACGCGCGAGTCGACCAGTGCTTCCATTGCCATCAGACAACATCCTGGAACGACATCCTGGGCGCCGGCTTCTACAAACATCATTAAAAAATGAATCTGCAAATGGAGAACCAGCGGGAAGCTTACAGCGATTCATCCTCGATTCCACAGCTCATTTTAGAACGCGAAGCGTATCGTGAGGTCAAACGAGTTGTATCATCCCAGCGATTCAATGTGTCTTGCAATCACAACCGTACAAACATGATTCGCGGTGATCGTTGTGGTGGGAGCCAGTAGGATGGCGGTTAAATCGTGTGGGTGCTGTGGAAAGCCGCCGGGAGAGTGTACTTGCTGGGAGTTTCCAGGCTGGGGAAAGGTTGCGAGCATTGTTGATCTCACGGTAGAGCCGGCGTCTGAAACTCAGAAAGCTCCTGCTCAACTAGGCGTTTGGCGTGCAACAGCCGTCTGCGGCAACGACATCACGTCGAGTTGCCTTTATGTATCTGCCTTAGCAGCGCTATATGCAGGTCCGCTTGCGCCTCTCGCGCTGTTAATGGTTGCCGGTATCCTTTTCCTGTTCCGGGGAATCTACGCTGAAGTCGGCAGTGCGTTGCCGCTCAATGGCGGGGCCTACAACGTGCTGTTGAATACCACAACCAAGAACCGCGCCGCATTGGCTGCCTGCCTTACAGTGCTCTCTTACATTGCTACTGCGGTGATCAGCGGCAGCGAAGCGATGAACTATGCTGGCGAACTAATCGCAGGCCTCAATGTCTTCTGGGCCACAGTGATCCTACTAGGGGTGTTCGCGTTGCTGAACATTATGGGCATCTCCGACTGCGCCAGCGTGGCGCTCGCGATCTTCGCGTTTCATATCTTTACGTTAACTGCGCTGCTGGTGGTAATCGCAGCAGTGTCGTTGTTCCTGGATCCGTCCGTGTTTGTGCAGAATCTGGGAACTCCGTTCAGTGAGTGGCCGACGCCGCGCGCGGGCGGCGTTCTGGTTGCGTTGTTCTTCGGATTCTCAGCCGCGATGCTCGGCATCAGTGGCTTTGAAAGTTCTGCGAACTACATCGAAGAGCAACAACCGGGCGTATTCCCGAAGACGCTGCGCAATATGTGGATCGCAGTGGCGATTTTCAACCCGGCTATCAGCTTGCTGTCTTTTGCGCTGCTGCCAATGAGGGAAATCGCAACGCACAAAGAAGCCTTACTGTCTGAAATGGGACGCCGCGCCGCAATCGCAGTCGGCGGTTTGCCGTCGGAATCGGTTGTGCCGCAGCTAGTGGCTGGCTGGATCAGCATTGATGCAGTGCTCGTGCTTTCGGGCGCAGTCCTAACGAGCTACGTTGGCGTTACTGGCCTTGCTCGCCGCATGAGCATGGATCTATGCCTGCCGCAGTTCTTATTGCAACGCAACCGTTGGCGTGGAACCAATCATTGGATTGTGATTTCGTTTTTCCTGTTGTGCTGCTCAATTCTGCTGATCACGTCAGGTAAGATCGAAATGCTTGCGGGCGTCTATACGCTCTCCATTCTTTCGGTCATGGCCTTGTTTGCGGCCGGAAACGTGCTGCTGAAGCGCAAGCACCCCAACCTGAACCGCGCCACGCGTGTGAGTGTCGCAACGGTCAGCATCGCTCTGATCGGAGTGCTCGTCGCACTTGCCGGAAATGTCATGCTGGATCCGGAATACGTCGCCGTTTTTGCTCTCTATTTTTTAGCCGCAGCCACTATCGTGGCGCTGGTCTCCTTCCGGAGCGCTCTGCTCGCGTTGTTGCTCAAGATGGGACAGTCGCTCTACCGCCTTCCGGTGCTGCGACGGTTCAAAACACGAGATTCCATCTCAGCCCTCCTCTACCAGGTCCAGTGCCGGTCAATCATCTTCGCGGCTTCAGAGGGAACACACGAGGAATTACGCGCAGCAGCCAGATACGTGCAGAGCAATGAACAGTTCAGGTTTCTCAAAGTCGTCTGGTGCTACGAGCTAGAATCCAGCATCCCCCAGGGACTGGCTGAAGTACGAGCGGAAGTTGACCGTGAATTTCCCTCGCTGCAGATCGACCTGCTGCTAGTGCGTGGTCGCCTCGAACCCGCCCTGCTGGCAGCGCTGGGCAGGCGGCTGGGTGTAACATCAAACTACATATTTATCACATCGGCCACAGCTGCTTCCGCCGGCCAGCTCGCAAAATGGGGTGGTGTTCGCATTGTGGTGTAAATGTATTTGATGCCCCAACCAATACACAGGAAGACTAGTTTGAGAAAATCAAAGAATGCGAGCCGAGGCTGCGCTGCCCGCGGATTCCGAACGTTCTCACTCTCGACGCAGTTATTGCTGGCGATCAACTCACCATTAGTGGTGTTGCTGACGTTGTTCCTGGTATATGACTTTCATCGCGAGATGGCAGAACGAGTGGATGAGAAGCAGATTGCGCTCAACGAGGAAGCGAAAACTATTCTGCCAGCCGTACTGCAGATGCAACATCATAGCGCGGGGCATGTTCAAAGTTACATCAACACCGTTTGTGCAAAGATGCAAGATGACGATTCACCTGAGCATCACATTGCTGTTGTTATGCCGGAACGGGTTTTGCAGGCAGAGTCACATCACCGGGACTCACCGGAATATCTTGAAGCGATCCAGCACGCAGCCAGTTCGGCGTCACGATCCTACATGAGAGGTCATGAGATTATTGCCGGAAGTTCTCGTAGCGATAACGCGACGGTGTATGTCTCAGAAGATCTGCATCATCTTCGCCAGTCTGTATGGAACGACCTTTTTCGGCGGATCGCAGTTTTTCTCGTTCTTGCCGTCGTCGCTGGTGTGATATTGAATCTCGCGTTGTTTAGGCTAGTCACCTCGCCGCTGAGAAATTTAGTTGCTGCTGTGCGTGAAATAGCCAGCGGAAAACTAGGTGTACAAACCGCAGCTTCCTCATCATCGGTTGAGTTTCGATTTGTGAGCAACGAGTTTAATGAGATGAGTAAGGCCCTCGCAGTGGCCAACCACTACCGGACCCTTCAAATGCAAAAGGCTCGCGAAATCCAGCAGCACTTGATACCTGATGATCGTAGCATTGTCGGATTATCACTATCCAGCATCTTTAAGCCAGCAGATGAAGTGGGTGGTGATTTTTACGACGTAATTTCGATGCCCGATGGGACAGTATTGCTATGTGTTGCCGATGTTGCCGGTCACGGCGTTTCCGCCGCGATGTCTGCAATGTTGCTACGGGCTCTTTTGCACAACGGGGCGGAAATTCATGACCGGGCCATTACGATCCTGGAGTTCATGAATAGGCGATTTGCAGATGCGGCGATGCCAGGTGATTTTGCCACAGTCATTCTTGTGCAGTTCGACCTGGCAAAGCGACGGCTTGAGTATGTCAGCGCGGGGCACGAGTCTGGCGTGCTCATTTCGCCAAATGGCGCGCATCGCGTCCTGGAGTCTACCGGTTTGATAATTGGTGTCGAGAAAGACGCCCAATTCGAATCGCATGAGCTCAACTTTGAACCGGGTGACCGGTTGCTACTGGTCACAGATGGAGTCACGGAAACCCAGGGAGGAGGCGGTGAATTATTCGGTCTTCAACGGTTGATCAAATTGGTGCGGCAATCGTCGCAACTTCCTATTGATGACGTCACGGGTAAGTTGTATCAGGCATTAATTCGCACCCGTGAGCACGCGGCCCCACATGACGATGTAACGGTGGTTCTTGCAGAGATGGCAAGTGAGACGGGCAAATCGCAGCCCATGAATGCCCAGTAAAAATACCTCGGGGCGGAAACTGCTAGCGACCAGTGCATGGCGCCGAAATATCTGACATTGCACAGGTTTGCCGGTTAGGCAACAATCCCGCTCCGCTTTGTTTACCTTTCCTTTGAATAGCAAAAAAACGGCAGCCGTCATCGGAGGAATTTTAACTGAAGGCTGAAGGCTGAAAGAGTCGAAGTTGTAAAGAGTCACGCCCAACTGTCGTGTTATTGGGACTGAAATGTTCGTCAAACGGGTAAAGCAGAACTTTGCGAAGGCCATTATCTGGCTGACAGTGGCAGCGTTCGCATTGCCTGCTCTACCTACCTTCGCGTGTGAGTGTTCGACAGCTAGGGAAGTATCGTGTTGCTGCTGTCAGTCGCACGCGTTCCACCCTGACTGTTGCACCGCAACCCAAAAGAGTTGTTGCGGTTCTACAAGTGTAGACACCACAACCAGCCACGTATGTAAGTGCGGGGCATTCTGCGCATGTAGGCAAGCGCGACGTCCGTTGCCCGCCAATTCTATTCCTGAGCACGAAGAAGATTCGCGGAGGGAGATTGTCTCCGCCGGTTCCCTTCCGTGTATCGCTCAGCCCGGCGCGCTTGTTTCCAGCGAGCAAGGCGATTTCTCACGCGCACCACAGCGAATCGCATTTTGCAGCTCGACCGAACGCTGCATCATTCTCTCACGCTTCACACTGTGATTTACTCGCGGTAGGGCCTTTGCGCGCTGGCCGATCCTAGTCGCTCCGCCGCCCATTCCCCCATAGCGTTAAATTCCGGTCGTTCCAACGATCGCATCTGAAACGGCTACAGACTTTGCCCCGCGCCTGAATGCTGCGCGAGTCGGAGCTTTGCAATCGTTGGACTTACCAGAGCATTTTCAGTTCCGATGAACAGCAGAATATTAGAGGTCAAGAGATGAGTCCTTATCACCAATTTATGTCGCCCACGCAGATGCCAGATTTCCTTACGTGTGCGTCACGGCCCCCCGACCTGCGACGCCCGTCCGTACTGGTGGTTGAATTCTGCGATGCAGAGTACGCAAGGTTGAAAGCACAGCTAGAAGACTACGGCTTTCAAACTGGGCGGGCGGTATCAGGAGCTGCAGTCGCCAGCTCATTCAGCCGTCTAGGGCCCGACCTGGTGCTGCTCAATGCTGACATGCCGGACGAAAGTGGCTGGTTGATTACCGCCAAGTTGCGGATTGCTGGACATCAGGCGCCCGTGTGGCTGTACGCGCAACGCGAGCCACCATCGCAGGCAGTCTGGCAACTAGTATCCGGCGTAAACGAAGTAATTGTGTATGACGGGAGTCCAGTGGCGCTCGCCAGTCTCGTCCGCAGCCAGTTGCAGGAGTGGCTAAAAACTTGCGATGAACCCGTCGCGTCCAGGTGTCACCGGGACGCAGCTTGAGAATTCGCTTTAGCGCATCAGAATTACTGATTGATTTGTAACTTCACCATTTAAAGAACGGATTACCATAATGAAAGTTCGCATTTTTTACTTCACGCTCTTGTTCGCCGCGCTGATGACGATGACGTTTGCCGGGTGCCAATCCACGGGCGCTTCGCGCTCAATCTCGGATTCGCCACCCACTGCCGGGCATTGCCCGAATTGCCAGTGAGCGAGTTTTTGCTAGGGCGCGAACTGGCCAGGCAGGCCAGCGTTGCCGGAAGCGGCCACTATGAGAGTTCCGCCAGCGTTTGAAAGATCGCGTTGGCCGCCAGCTGCGTTTTTCTGAATATCCACGGCGGTGATTCGCATTCTTCAGCGACGCAGCCTGCTGACCAGCTGCCGCGAAGATGCTTATTGCCATGTAGTCTGTTATTGTGAATTGGTTCGCATGGCTGTTTCCTCACATTGCCGGCGATGGTCCCAAAATTCTTTTTTGCACCAAGAAGAAATGCTCTCCCACTGCATCTAATAGAATGAGACGTGTTTCTAGGAGGGTACGATGGATTACCCGTTTCAAGCGAAATGGTGGCGGGATTTTTACGCAAAGCAACGTTGGACGTTTTTTTTCGTCCAGGCGGTTGTACTTGTAGTGCTGGGAGTTGTCATTGCCAGCTTCTTTTCCTCCGGGAAAACTGCGACAGATAAGCCGTCTGAAGTCACGGCGGTTGCACCTGTCGCTGGTGACACCATCTGGACCTGCTCGATGCACCCACAGATCCGGCAGCCTGCACCAGGGAAGTGCCCGCTCTGCGGTATGGATCTTATTCCAGTCGCGAAGGCCGCCGGTGGCGTGCGCACGCTGGCGATGAGTGCGGAATCGACGGCTTTAATGAAGATCGCCACCACGCCAGTCGAGCGCCGCTATGTGACTCACGAAATCCGGATGGTAGGCAAAGTCGATTACGATGAAACGCGCGTCAGTCAGATTACCGCGTGGGTGCCAGGCCGTCTCGACCGGCTTTACGTCGACTTTACCGGGGTGGAAGTCAAAAAAGGCGATCACCTGGTTTACATTTACAGCGAACAGCTGTACGCGGCGCAGGCTGAGTTAATTCAAGCGGTAAAGAGCCAGCGCGAGCGGCCGTCTTCAAGTTCACTGCGCATTGATCTGGCCGCATCGGCGCGGGGGAAACTGCGGCGCCTGGGGCTGAAGGACGAGCAGATCGCTGAAATTGAAAAACGCACGTCGCCTTCCGATCACGTTACCGTGTATTCGCCATTGGGTGGCATCGTCGTTGAGAAAATGAAGAAGACCGGCGATCGCGTTGAACTTGGCGAGCGAATTTATACGATTGCAGATCTCAGCACCGTCTGGGTGCATCTCGACGCGTACGAAGCCGACCTGCCCTGGGTGCGCTACGGGCAGCAGGTCGCCATCACTACGGAAGCCTATCCAGGCGAGTCCTTTCAAGGCCGCATTGCCTTCGTTCAGCCCGTTTTGAACGACAGGACACGCACTGTGAAAGTCCGCGTGAACGTGGACAACGCCTCCGGGAAGTTGAAGCCTGAAATGTTTGTACACGCCATTGTGCGGCCTCGCGTGGCGGCGGGTGGAAAAGTGATGGACCCTGCGGTCACTGGCAAATGGATCAGCCCCATGCACCCGGAGATAATTAAGGACGCCCCAGGTACATGCGATGTGTGCGGCATGCCTCTGGTCCGGACCGAGTCTCTGGGGTATGTCACACCAGGCGCTGGCAAAGAGAAGCCGCCGCTCATTGTACCCTATCAGGCCGCGCTGGTCACAGGAACAAGGGCAGTGGTTTACGTGCAGCTGCCGGATATGGCGGATGACGTGGAGCAGGCGTTTCAAACACTGTCGGCCGCGATTCAGCTAGGCGGTTTGAAAGACGTCGCCGCCGCGTTCGCTACGTACGGCAAGACGCTCGACCGACCGTACAGCCACCCTAACAACGGGTACGCCAGCAAATTGTGGAACCAATATGCAGACACACTTTCCGCTTTGGCGCTGAAAGGGCAGCGCGCGACCTCTGAGACTGCGGCGGGCAAATTGTTCGCTCAGATTGAAAACACGATGAACGCCGCCCGCGAGCAATTCGCTCCGGCTGACCGCCCGACGTTTGAAGGCCGCGAGATTGTGCTGGGCCCCCGAGCCGGCGACTACTTTCTAGTGCGGAACGGTCTGCAGGAGGGCGAGCGGGTTGTCACGCAAGGCAATTTTAAGATCGACGCGGAAATTCAGATTCAAGCCAAACCCAGCATGATGACGCCCGAAGGTGGTGGGCAGACTAGCAGCGCTGACAAACTTCAGAAGCTGCCAGCCGCGTTCACCAGCCAGATTCAGAAGCTGGAGAATGCGTTCACCGCGGTAACTGACATGGTGCAGCAGCAGGATGCCGCGAAAGCGCAGGCCGCGTTCGTGCAGTTCGGCAAAACGCTGGCTGCCGTCGATGCCTCCACGCTCACTGGCGATCCTCGGATGCGATGGAAAGAGTTTGCCATGCTTCTCGGTAACGACGCAGTCGAGGGCCGCGACGCAGGCAAGCAAGATGACATCGACCGCGTATTTCTGCTCCTCAAAGGGCACATGCGGCGGATGCGCGAGCATCTAGGACTGAGGCCAGATGCCGCCGTTAGCAGCGAGCAGATCGAAGTGACGCCGGAGTTTCAGGGCGAACTCGCCAGCGCCTGGAAGGCATACCTTTCCCTGACAGAAGCCCTTGCCTCCGACGACTTGAAAGCGGCAAAGAGTGCCATTGCTCGGTTGCGGACTGCAATGTTGAGTATCAAAGATGAAACGCTATCGCCCAAGGCGAAGAAAGTCTGGCAGGCCGAGCAGGCGAATCTTCAGATCATTCTGACCAGACTGGAGGAGCAGGCGGACATCAAAGCTATGCGAACAGAGTTTGCGCCGCTCTCGCAGGAATTCGGCGTGCTTGCGAAGTCATTTGGCTTTGGCGGCGCGACGCCTGTTTACGAATTACATTGCCCAATGGCGTTCCGCGGCAAAGGCGCCATCTGGTATCAGCAATCGAGTAAGGTGCGCAATCCGTACTTCGGCTCGACCATGCTCAGTTGCGCCGACCGCGTCGACAAACTTGATCAGGAGCCAGCGGTAAAAACTAAGGCGCCTGGAACAGGTTCAACACATGCTGGCCACTCTGGGCATTAGGAAAAAGCGATGCTCAATAAACTCATTCGCTTCTGTCTGGAATACAAGTTCGTGGTGGCGCTGGTCGTGCTCGGCATCATTGGCTGGGGCGTGCTGGTAGCGCCATTCGACTGGAATGCTGGCGGACTGCCGCGCGCTCCAGTACCCACCGATGCGATCCCTGACATCGGCGAAAACCAGCAGATTATCTTCACCGAGTGGATGGGCCGCTCACCGCAGGATGTTGAAGACCAGATTACGTATCCGTTGACCGTATCGCTGCTTGGCGTGCCTGGAGTGAAAACGGTACGCAGCTACTCGTTCTTCGGCTTCTCAACCATCTACGTCATTTTCGATGAAGGAGTCGAATTCTACTGGTCGCGGACGCGGGTTTTAGAAAAGTTAAACAGCCTGACCGCGGACACTTTGCCAGATGGCGTAACACCCACGCTTGGACCGGACGCGACTCCACTTGGGCAGGTCTACTGGTACACACTCGAAGGCCGCGATTTTGATGGCAATCCGGCTGGCGGCTGGAGTCTGGAAGAATTACGCACCGTACAGGACTGGTATGTCCGTTACTCGCTGTTGTCGGCCGAGGGCATTGCGGAAGTCGGCTCGGTGGGAGGCTTCGTGCAGGAGTACCAGATTGATGTAGACCCCGATGCTATGCGGGCAGCACGGGTGAACATTAACGATATCTATATGGCAGTGAAGAACTCGAATATCGATGTCGGGGCGCGGACTATCGAAATTAACAAGGCCGAGTATTTTGTCCGCGGTCTAGGCTTCGTTGAAAAGCGGGAAGACCTTGAAGAGAGCGTGGTAAAAGTCAACGACAGTGTGCCGGTCTACATTAAGGATGTGGCGCACGTGACTATGGGCCCGGCTCTCCGCCGCGGAGCGCTCGATAAAGGCGGCGCTGAATCGGTCGGCGGTGTCGCCGTAGTGCGGTATGGCTTCAACCCATTGCTCGCCATAAAGAATGTCAAAGCGCAAATCGAAGAAATCGCCCCCGGGCTACCAACGAAGGCGATTGTCGATTACGACCAGGTGTCGCGTGAGGAGGTTGTCAACTACGCAGATGCTCAGGAATTTAACGCGTACGCTGGCGTTGAGTTGAATCATGATGAATGGGTGAAGCATCTACGGAAAACGCCGCGTAGTAAGTGGCCGGAGTGGGTGAATGCGAGTCAGGTGACCATCGTTCCATTCTACGACCGTAGCGGTCTAATCTACGAAACGCTGGGTACGCTGAACAAAGCGCTGACTGAAGAAATTCTCATCACCATTATTGTGGTGCTTGTGATGGTGATGCACCTGCGGAGTTCGGTGCTCATCAGCGCCCTGCTGCCGCTGGCGGTGCTGATGTGCTTTATCGCGATGAAGACGTTCGGAGTTGATGCGAATATCGTGGCCCTGTCGGGCATCGCGATCGCCATTGGCACGATGGTCGATATGGGAATCATACTTTGTGAAAACATTCTCAAACATCTCGATGAAGCCGATCCGGCAGAGAGCCGGCTGGAAGTAATTCACCGCGCTTCAGTGGAAGTCGGCAGTGCGGTGCTGACCGCGGTTGCGACCACGGTGGTCAGTTTCCTTCCGGTGTTTACGATGGTTGGCGCCGAGGGAAAACTGTTCCGTCCGCTGGCGTTTACCAAGACTTTCGCGCTGGCGGCGTCGGTGATTGTGGCGCTGACCATCATCCCACCTGCAGCGCATCTGCTGTTTACGGCGAAAGTCGACTCGAAGAGTCTGAAAAGAGTGATGTGCGCATCGCTGATTGTTGCGGGCATCGTGCTTGGATTCTGGCTTGCCTGGTGGGCCGGAGTAATTGTCGCTGCATTGGGCGCTTATAAGCTGACCGAAGAACTACTGCCAGAGCGATACAGTACGTGGCGTGACCGTCTACGTAAATCGAGCACTGTGCTGGCCAGCATGGCCGCCGTGCTTTTTGTCGGTGTGCTGCTAACCAACAACTGGCTGCCACTCGGACCAGAGCTAGGGTTCCTGAAGAATCTGCTGTTTGTCGCGATTCTGATAGGCGGACTGCTGGCGTTCTTTCAAGTGTTTCAGAAGTTTCTCTACAAGCCAATCCTCTGGTGGTGCTTAAACCACAAGGTACTTTTTCTTATCGCGCCCGCTCTACTGCTGGTGTTCGGCTTCGGAGCCTGGCTCGGACCGACTGTAATCTTCGGACGCATTCCTGGCGCCTACGATGCGCAGGAACTGGCGCCCGCCGACGTGGCGAAACTCACGTCGATGGAACATTTCAAATATCGTCTGGCGGGCGTCCGTGGCCGGTCCTGGGACGAGATCCGCTCAAGGCCTATTGGCGAGCGACTGCAATGGACCCTGGCCACAAGCTGGGAGGGTCTCGGCAAAGAATTCATGCCGCCGTTGGATGAGGGCTCTTTCCTCTATATGCCAACCACCATGCCACATGCATCGATTGGCGAATCGCTCAGCGTGTTGCAGTTGCAAGACCAGCGTATCTCCACGATTCCGGAAGTCGCGTCGGCGGTCGGGAAAATCGGCCGTGTGCAGAGCCCGCTCGACCCCGCGCCTGTTTCGATGGTCGAAACCATCATTAACTACCATACGGAATACATTGTTGATAAAGACGGTAACCGTTTGAAGTTCCAGCACGACGCTACTCAGACAGACTGGGCTCGGGATAAGGACGGCGCGATGCTACCGGCTGACGACAATCAGCCGTACAAAATCATGGGGCGGTTTGCACGAGACAAAAACGGCCAGTTGATCGCTGATCCTCAGGGCGCACCGTTCCGTCAATGGCGCAGGCCACTCGATCCGGCGCTGAATCCAGGCCGTACGGCCTGGCCCGGCATCGCGGCGCCCGACGACATCTGGCACGAAATTACCGAGGCCGGTCAGGTTCCGGGCGCAACATCAGCCCCACGGCTACAACCGATCGCCGCGCGGATCGTCATGCTGCAAAGCGGCATGCGGGCTCCTATGGGCATGAAGGTGAAGGGCCCGGATCTCGATACGATTGAGAAGGTGGCGCTGGAGCTTGAGGGTCTGCTGAAAGAAGTCCCCAGCG
The DNA here is from genome assembly GCA_965233625.1 of Pirellulaceae bacterium. GTDB lineage: Bacteria > Planctomycetota > Planctomycetia > Pirellulales > Pirellulaceae. The sequence continues at coordinate 1,297,431 of OZ247499.1, read as the reverse complement.
TACAGTCGTCCGCCGTCATTGCAGACAGGATAGTCGGCAAGCCGTACCTGGAAATCAAATTCGACCGTAAGAAGATTGCCCGCTATGGACTAACGATCCGCGCGGTTCAAGATGTGGTTGAAGTCGCTATCGGCGGCCGGCGGATTACCACCACGGTCGAAGGCCGCGAACGGTTCCCGGTGCGTGTCCGTTATCAGCGTGAGTTGCGGAATGAAATTGAGAAACTGGAACGGATACTTGTTCCGGGGCCAGACGGCTCACACATTCCGATGTCGCAACTTGCAAAAATCACTTATTCACGCGGTCCACAGGTCATCAAAAGCGAAGACACCTTCCTGCTTGGCTACGTGCTGTTCGACATGAAGCCAGGGCAAGCCGAAGTGAATGTGGTGGAAGATTGCCAGCGCTACCTGCAAGGAAAGATTGATAGCGGCGAACTGGTGCTGCCGCAGGGTGTTAGCTACACCTTCGCGGGAAACTATGAGAATCAGATCCGCTCGCAGAAAACGCTGATGGTGGTGCTGCCAATCTCGCTGTTTTTTATTTTCATCATTCTGTATTTCCAGTTCCGGTCGGTGCTGACTACATCGCTGGTGTTCAGCGGGATCGCCATCGCCTGGGCGGGTGGATTTATGATGCTGTGGCTGTATACGCAGCCCTGGTTTCTTGACTTTCCGCTGCTCGGCGCTGATATGCGGTCGCTGTTTCAGGTGCATACGATCAATCTAAGTGTGGCTGTGTGGGTCGGCTTTCTGGCTTTGTTTGGCATTGCTTCTGACGATGGTGTGGTAATCGCGACGTACCTGGATCAGAGTTTCCTCCGCAATCGCATTTCGACTTCTACTGAAGCGCGGCAGGCGACACTTGAAGCCGGCCTGCGGCGGGTGCGTCCCTGCTTAATGACCACCGCGACAACGTTACTGGCGTTGCTGCCCGTGTTAACTTCAACCGGCCGCGGTGCGGACATCATGGTCCCGATGGCGATCCCTAGTTTTGGCGGCATGCTCATCGAGTTGATGACGATGCTGGTCGTACCAGTGCTGTACTGTTCGATTCAGGAATGGAAATTGAAATTCAATATTCGCGATCCCCGGTTCGCGGCCCATGGGGCCAGCTCTGCGGAAAGCAGTCCACCGGCTGATGTAGACGCGTCAGCTGAAGAGCCGGCCGCTGATTAAGCTCGCAACAATCTATCCCCTAGCAACGCCCAGTAGCCGTATCCATCGCATTCCTGACTTCGAGATGCGTTCGCTGTGGTGCTCAATCTCGAACCCGGATTCGCGTAATAGCCGCGGATAGTTGTGTGAGAAACTCAGCTCGGGGCCGTACGGGCAAGTAGCAGGGTTCTGGTCGAGGTCGTGGTTAGTTGCCAGAGTTTCAATGAGTGCAATCGCTGTGTTGCGGGGTTTACGTGCGGCTTCGAACAGCGTGGCGACCTCTTCTTCCAGGAAGTATTCGAGGACACCACCGTTGCTGACGACCAGGCTTTGTGGTTCAGCGTTTTCCCGTAGCCACTCAAGTGCTCCGCCAGCGACAAAGCTCAGTTTTGTGCTTTCATACTGCGTTGCATTCCGCTCAATCTGACTTGCATCGATATCGATTCCCACAAGTCGCTCTACTTGTGGTAACCGCTGGGCGATGAATTCGAGCACGCGCCCGTTGCCGCAGCCGATTTCGTAAACCCGGTCGAGCGGCAGCGAGCTTGCGATGTTCTCTACTTCATCGAATAACTCCGCATCATGAGCGAGAAACTCGTTCTCAAAACGATGGCCGTAACTATCGGCGAAAGCTGTTCCGTCAACGCTCCAGTACTGTCGTAACATATCGCGTAATTTGCGATGGTCACCGGCGCGGAGCGCTTTTGCGCGGATACCGTTGCGGATAAAGCGGTCGAGCAGCGTTTTAGAATTGACCCGCTTCCCGGCTTCAACTTCAGCAGCCCTAGAGGGAAAAATATTCGCCAATAGCCCACCAGCAATAAACGCCAGTCGCTTTTTGAGTGGCGCGTCGCTTAACCGCTGCACAACTCGCATATGTCTGGCAGGCGCCGCTTCGGCTATTTGAACTGACACAGAACGTTCCTTAAATATCTAGATGAAAATCATGTTGTTAGCTGGTGGGATGCAATGTGGTTACGTTCTGGATTCGTAAACAGCCCATTCCTGCGCGTGGGTTTCGCTGGCGACTGGAACGGCGCACAGGAACTCTGTGTTGTCGAAGAGTCTGCGGTGAACGGGGTTGTAGTACACAATCACTAAATGCCGTGGTTTCGCCTTAAGTGACCGTGCAATCTTGTGCAGTGTTTCACGCATCAGTTCTTCACCGAACGGATTGAAGAAATACAACACTGCCAGGCCATCTGGGAGCTGCCAGTGCGAAGCATCGCCTTCCACAACCCTTGCGTTGTAGCACTGGCGTGTGGTTAAAACTGCCTGGGCTAGATTCGACCGGGCGGCATCAGCAAGCCTCGGGGAAAGCTCAAGGCCGATGATCTCGCGGAAGGGGAATTCGCCTGCCATCACCAGCGCTCTGCCACGTCCGCAGCCGTAGTCGATGAACGAATACAGCGTATGGTCGATGCCTAGCCCGGAAAGTGTGAGCCCAAATCCCACAGGCGGCGTAGGACTGTAGTGAACCACGAGCGGCTTCATCGAAGATTCGATGTCGAGATCGTTGCGGTCAACCTCGTCAGAGGTTGCAACGTTAAACCGGCGATCGAAGCACATCCCGCGTAAACGCCAGTACCATGCAGATTCGTTGACCCTGAAGCCTACCCTGGAGAGCAGTTTCGCTCCCACAATCAATGTCGTAGCGCACACGCCTTCGTAAGCCATCGACCACTTCAAATAGTCGTAAGCGCGGAATTTCCCCAGCGGCGTACATCGGGGCGCGGCCTTATTGGATGAAGACACGGAGCGCTAGTTCTTCAGTTTGGCGAGATACTTCGCGGGGTTTTGTTCCAGTCCCTCACGGCAGTGTTCGCAGCAGATGAAAACCGGCTCGCCATTCACATCGACCTTGATGGGCGCGCCCATCGAGCCAAGCGGCTGATCGCTCACGACGCACATTTTTTGAAGCTCCGCCGCCTTGCGGTCCGCCTCTGGTAGTTTCGCCAGTGCAGCCTGAATGGCGGCCTGATCAGTTCCCCCATCGCCGTGACTGTGTGATGCGGGCTCACCGTCCGTGGTTGGCCCACTGCAGCCGCCATGAATTGCGAGCGAAATCAATGTCGCTCCCAACATAGCTATGATCGTATTGTTCACGCCTAGTGCCTCCTGATCGGTAATTGGGGGGTGTGTAGTGGTGGCTGTTAAATTCACAGAGTTAGATGCCTGAGCAGGTGGTTTCTTCTTGCGATGTTTGCTAGGCCGGGTGTCGCAGGACACGTCGATCGCGTAACCTATTGTTTATTAGGTAGTTGCGCCTTAGGGAAATTTTTGCCGCCATTTTCTGTGAAGAAATTCGCACCTGTTGCATCTAATCAAAAGAACCAACCTGGACAGACAAGGATGATGCAACACGACGCGGAACTTGTACTCGCATGTCAGAACGGCGACCGCGATGCTTTGCGTCAGTTGTATGAAGAGAACCACCAGGGCGTGTTTCACCTAATTTCGAGGATGGTGGGATGTCAGGAAGCCGCAGACATTTCTCAGCAGGTGTTCGTTCGCGCGTTTTCCCGTATTGGCACGTTTGAAGGGCGATCAAATATCCGCACCTGGCTACATCGGATCGCTGTGAACGAGACGTTGCAGTTTCTACGGCGTTCGAAACGTGAGCCCCGGCAGGAAAGCGTCGAATTTCTTCAAATACAGCGGGAGCCACATACAAGTCAAAGCGACAATGCTGAACTTCTCACGCTTGCTCTGAAGCAACTCCCTCCTGAACTAAAGGCGATCTTTTTGCTGAGGGAAGTCGACGAGAACTCGTACCGTGAAATTGCAGAAATACTGGAAATCAGTGAGGGCACCGTGGCTTCAAGACTCAACCGCGCCCGGCGCGAACTACGCGACATTCTGACCAGACTTGGATGGGAGGAGTGAAAATGAAGTGCCACGATGTAAAACGGCTGCTATCGGCCTACTACGACGATGAGCTTGCCTCAACTGGCGAAGATGTAGACCGGCGCGACATCGAAGCACACCTAAATGACTGCGACGCCTGTCGCCGGGATTTGCAGCAGTTCAAGCGGCTTTCACTTTCGGCAAAGCTGCTGCCAGAAGTACTAGCGCCGGATCAATGGGAAGCTATCGAACAGGCTTTGTCGGGCGAATCGCCCCTCGTCGCTAAGCCGCCGTCGCAAACTGCTAGCAGACGCTCACGTTCACCTCTGATTCATGTTCCACTTGCGCTCGCCGCCATTGCGTTAATAGTTTTGGCGGGATCGTTCGTGCTGCATTTGCTCACACACGACCATGGCGATCACCTGGCGATCAACTTCAATAGTTACCTGGTGGATTTCCATGAACGACCCGAAGAAGCTCAACAGATTTTAATGGCCAATTATCAAGGACAGGCCGTACAGATGTCCGAGGCAGCGCGCGTGCTGGGCTACACACCTGCAGCCAGTGGCCCCGTAGCCGGATACAATGTCGAGGCGGTGTACTTGCTTGAAATGCCCTGCTGTCAGTGCCCGCAGGTAGTGCTCAAACGGAAAGGCAGCAAAGACGCAAGTGGTCAGATTGCCGTCTTCGAACACGAAAAAGATCAGCCGGTATGGTTCGGGGAACGCCCATCGCATAACGCGGTTTGTGCAGGAAAGCCAACCCGCATTGTACAAGTCGAAAACGGCAAACTGGCGGCGACGTGGGAAAATGAAGACCGCCACGTGACCATTATTGGCGCCCGCAATGAAGCAGAAGTCGCTACGCTAATAACGGCGTTCAAGCCGGTCCGGCGGTCGTAGCATTCTGCACTCGAAACAGGCAGCCGGTTCCCGATCAGCCACCAAGGTCAACTGGGCTTAGCGCTGATATCGCCTTCCACCAGCACGATGCCCAGCCGTGCGATGTCTGTCTATCGGCACGGGTTAACCTCGCAGCATCAATGAATGTCGTAGTAAGTTATAAAAATGAACAGCGACCAATCTGAAGTAGATCCCGTGTGCGGAATGACGGTTGATTCGTCATCGGAGCTTCGCGCCGTGCACGATGGGGCCACCTATTACTTTTGCAGCAAATCATGTCAGCAGAAGTTCGAAGCTAATCCAACCGCGGTGCTGTCGAAGGCGGCAGCGCGGATGGCAGATCGCGCGGATGCGATGGAGAGTGAGCATGGCTGCTGTTCGCACAGCACAGAAAAGGAGCCAACAGGTCAGAAGTCGCTGGTTGACACAGACGCTATCTACACCTGCCCGATGCACCCTGAAGTAGAGCAGACTGGTCCGGGCGACTGCCCCATCTGCGGAATGGATCTCGAACCGAAATTCGTCGATATGGCGGATGAAGGTGACGAAGAGCAGTACGTCAGCATGAAACGCCGGTTCTGGGTCGGAGTTGCTTTGTCGACGCCGTTGCTAGTGCTGGCAATGGGTCCCATGGTCGGCTTGCATCTTGCTGAAATGATGCCGGTGCAGGTATTCGGCTGGTTACAACTAGCCCTGGCCACGCCGGTGGTCTTCTGGTGCGGCTGGCCGTTGCTGATCCGCGGCGTGAAATCGTTCCGCTCGGTGAATCTGAATATGTTTTCACTCATCGCCGTAGGAACATTGGCTGCGTTTCTATTCAGCCTGTTCGTTGTACTGTTTCCGGCGATGATCCCGGCAGCGTTTTTCGAGAACGGCCAACCCCCGCTTTATTTTGAGGCGGCTGCGGTCATTGTCACTCTGGTGCTGCTAGGACAAGTGCTGGAACTTCGCGCCCGACAGCAGACCGGCGGCGCAATTCGGGAACTTATGCAACTGGCTCCTGAAACCGCACATCGGATTGCTGCCAATGGTGAAGAAGAAGAAGTTTCGCTAGGTGAAGTGCAACGCGGCGATCACCTGCGTGTGCGACCCGGAGAGAAGGCGCCCGTCGATGGGCGGGTTATCAGCGGCAGCAGCAGCGTTGATGAATCGATGCTGACGGGTGAACCAGTTCCTGTGAAGAAAAGTCAAGGCGATGAAATTACGGGCGGAACGTTGAATCAAACTGGCGCCCTGGTCATGGAAGCTACCGGGGTAGGCGGCGAGACAGTGCTTCATCGCATCGTACAAATGGTCGCTGAAGCGCAACGGAGCCGGGCTCCGGTTCAGAAGCTGGTCGATGTGGTGTCCCGTTATTTTGTCCCTGCTGTCATCGTGTGCTCGATTCTTGCGTTTATCGGATGGAGCATCGCCGGCCCCGAGCCCCGGTTGGCTCATGCATTCGTGGCGGCCGTCGCGGTGCTGATCATCGCTTGCCCCTGCGCCTTAGGGCTGGCGACTCCGATGTCGGTGATGGTGGGCGTCGGCAGGGGCGCCAGGGAAGGCGTGTTAATCAAGAACGCCGAAGTCCTCGAAGTGCTTGAGAAAGTCGAAACCGTTGTGGTAGATAAGACCGGCACGCTGACTCAAGGGCGTCCTGAGGTGACGGCAATCGAGACGTCTGATGATTGGGAGCAGAACGAAGTCCTGCAATTAGCTGCGGCTGTTGAAACACAAAGCGAACATCCCTTGGCTCAGGCCGTCGTGCGGCGGGCAAAGAATGACGAGTTGTCTGTTTCCGATGCCCATGATTTCAATAGCATTACCGGTGGCGGTGTTGAGGCGGATGTAGATGGCCATCAGGTGCTGATCGGTAAAGCTGACTTGCTCGACGCTCAATCAGTTCCTGGCGTGGAGGCATGGAGGGAGCGCGCAACGCAGCACCAGTCTGAAGGAGCCACGGTGATATTTGTCGCCGTCGATGGCGAACTCGCCGCCATTATGGCGATAACCGACCCCGTAAAAGAAAGTACGCCAGCGGCTCTGAAAACATTGCACGGTCTTGGATTGAAAGTTGTCATGCTGACCGGCGACGCTGAGCCCACAGCGAAGGCGGTCGCTGGCAAACTCGGGATCGACGAATTTCACGCGGGTGTTTCGCCAGCGGACAAACACGACTTCGTAAAGCGGCTGAAAAATGAAGGAAATGTCGTCGCCATGGCCGGTGACGGAATCAACGACGCTCCAGCGCTGGCAGAGTCAAATGTCGGCATTGCAATGGGAACCGGGACTGGAGTGGCCATCGAGTCAGCTGGAGTTACGCTGGTTGGCGGAGACCTGCGCGGCGTAGTGGCGGCAATCAACCTCAGCCGCAAAACGATGAGCAACATCCGGCAGAATCTGTTCTTCGCATTCATCTACAATGCACTCGGCGTCCCAGTCGCCGCCGGCCTGCTGTATCCACTAACCGGCGTGCTACTCAGCCCGATGATCGCCGCCGCCGCAATGAGCCTCAGTAGCGTATCGGTAATCGCCAACGCCCTGAGACTCCGCGCAACGTCGCTCAATTGATAAAGTTCATTCGTCATGAAACCTGTTTTAGCCTATTTCTCAGCCAGTTTCGTCCTACACCTCATCTGGGAAAACGCACAGATGCCCCTGTTCAAATCAGGCGACAACACGGTGTGGGACAATTTTCTAATGTGTCTATGGGCGACAGCCACCGGCGACATGCTGTTCATGCTGGTGCTATACCTGACAGTCGCGTTGATCCATCGTAGCGTCTGGTGGGCATGCGACCGATCAAACTATTCCCACCCGGCAACATGGATTGTTCCTGTGATCATCGGAGTGCTACTGGGAGTCAGCTTTGAGCTATGGGCTGTTCACGCGACAAACCGTTGGGTTTATGGCTCGATGCCGGTCATACCAGTCATGCATGTTGGAATAACACCAGTGCTCCAGATGATATTAATTCCATTGGTCGCGACCGTGTGTGCCTGCCGGTCAACAAAGCCGCTGCGACAATCCACCAGCGATCGCAAAGAGGATGCCGCGACGTGATTGTGACTGAAAAAACAAGCTGGCTGCGGATGGTCTTCGCCGTCTACGGGACAACGCTGGGAAAGATATGGCCACGCGTGTTGTTCGTGACTGCGTTCGCGGTGTTGATGACGTACGCATCCACCAACCTTGGTATCCACAAGTATTCGCTGACCATGGCTCCATTTACAGTAGTGGGCTTGGCACTCGCGATATTCCTGGGATTTCGCAACAGCGCGGCGTACGACCGCTACTGGGAAGGCCGTAAGTTGTGGGGCAGTATGGTGAACACAACGCGAACATTTGCAATACAGATTATTACGATAGTCCGTGCTGACGATGATGATGCCGGAGAGGCAAAAACACTTCGGAAAGCGATGATTCGCCTGATCTTGGCTTACGTCAATGCTCTGCGGCACAAACTGCGGGACAGCGACCCACAAGCAGAGTTGAGCAAGTATATTGCTGACGAAGAGATGGTCAGTGAAGTGCAATGTCACGCCAACATTCCCGTTGCAGTCGGTGGGCTCATCGCGGAGAAGATCGCACTCGCGGAACGGCGTGGTTGGGTGAATCAGTTTTACGTTGCACTACTGCACGCAAACCTTACAGAGATGGTTGCGGTGCAGGGCGCGTGCGAGAGAATTAAATCGACACCAATTCCTTTCACATACAGCGTGCTCACACATCGCACGGCGATGCTGTATTGTCTGGCATTGCCGTGCGGTTTGCATGACACCGTGGGAGTACTCACACCGCTGGTCGTGGGATTTGTCGCATATGCGATTCTGGGGCTCGATGCTGTTGGTGACGAGATTGAACAGCCATTTGGTCTGGAAGACAATCACCTGCCATTAGATGCGATTACCCGGATGATAGAGATCAACCTGCTTCAACTGGAAGATAGCAGCGCAACAGGAATTCCTCCGTCGCTTCAACCGGAGGGGCATGTGTTGAGTTAATAAGTCGCCGCACTCTGGCTTTGGGTGCTAGATTTTTGCTTGTGACCTGTTTGTCAATCAACAGATTTCATATTCATCTCCGCAACAAACGCAGCCCGTTGGCGATGACTAGTAGCGATGCTCCTGTGTCGGCGGCGATGGCGGCCCATAGACTGGAGTAGCCTGCCATGGTGAGGACGACGAAGAGTGCTTTGATGGCGAGTGAGAAGGCGATGTTCTGACGGATGATGTTTAGTGTGCGGCGGGAATGATGGATGAGCCATGGCAGCTTGGAAAGGTCGTCGGACATTAATGCGATATCGGCGGTTTCGATGGCGGCGTCGCTGCCAGCGGCTCCCATCGCTAGTCCGAGCGATGCACGGGCAAGCGCGGGGGCATCGTTTACTCCATCTCCGATCATCGCAACAGTTCCATATTTTTCGACCAGGTTTTCCACCATTGCGACCTTGTCTTCCGGCAATAGTTCAGCATGCACTTCATCGATGCCCGCTTCTTTCGCGATGGCTGTCGCGGTGCCTTTGTTATCGCCGGTGAGCATGACGAGATGTTCGATGCCCGCATCGTGCAGGCTTTGTACCGCGTCGCGCGATTCTTCACGGATAGCGTCGGCCAGCGTAATGAAGCCGCAAACATGCAGGTCGTTGCCAATGACCACGACGGTGCGACCAGCGGCTTGCATTTCTTGCAGCTGCTTGTGAACCTCTGGAGTCTCTTGCCCACGCTCCTCCAGATATCGATGCGAACCGAGCCAGAAGGTGTCGCCGTTGATGACGCCTGTCGCCCCCTTACCTTGAATCGTCTCGAACTGTTCCGCCGCTGGCACGGTCATACCCCGGCGGGTGGTTTCTTCGATAACCGCGCGGGCAAGCGGGTGATTGCTGTTGGCTTCCAGGGCGCCGGCGCGGGTTAACAGTTCTTCTTCATCGTGGCCGTTCATGGGAACCACATCGATAACAGTGGGGCTGCCACGTGTAATCGTTCCGGTCTTGTCCATCGCAATCGCCTTCAACTGGGCAGGCAGTTCGATAAACACGCCGCCTTTAATCAGCACGCCGTTCCGGGCGGCGGATGCCAGTGCAGCGACCACTGTTACAGGAGTGGATATCACCAGCGCACATGGGCAGGCGATGACCAGCAGCACCAGTGAACGGTAGAGCCAGACATACCAGTCGCCGCCCAGCACCAGCGGTGGCGTTAGGATTACGAAAAGTGCGGCGACCATGACGGCCGGGGTATAAATGGCGGCGAACTTCTCGACCCATTGTTCAGAGGGCGCGCGTTTAGCATTGGCGTCGCCCACCATTTTGATGATCCGCGCCAGGGTAGTGTCGCTGGAGGCGCCGGTGCTCTCGATTTCCAGCAGACCATCGCCGTTGATCGTCCCTGCAAACACTTTGTCGCCGGTTGTTTTTCCGGCTGGAACGCTTTCTCCTGTGATCGGAGCTTGATTCACACTGCTGGCGCCTTTCGTGACAACGCCATCTAGCGGAATTTTCTCGGCCGGCCGGACGATAAGCGTCGATCCCGTTGGCACATCTGCGGGAGGCATGTCGACGACCTCGCCTGCTTCATCACGCATGTGAGCGGTAGGCGGCGATAGATCCATCAGCGAAGCGATCGCGCGACGGGCGCGGCCAATACTCCACGACTCTAGCAGCAGCGACAACGAAAAAAGAAACGAAACGGTCGCTCCCTCGAACCACTCGCCTATCAGCACCGCGCCCACCACTGCGACCGTCATCAGTAGATTCATATCGGGCCGGAGCGACAGCGCCGAGCGCCATGCCTTGGGTAGCACCAGCACCAGGCCCGCAATAATCGCCACTACATATACCGTGATGGCGGGTAGAGGGACTGCTTCAGTGGCTGCCTGTCCGCCTCCTTGAAGCAGCAGTTGTAGCGCCAGACCCGCGAGTGCTGCAACTCCGCTCACACTGGTGAGAATCGTCCGCCGGTGTGTAGCCCAGAAGCCAGGGTCGCTGTCAGCATCAACTTCGTCGCTCCATTCTTCGGCCCGCAATCCGGTCCGATTGATCGCAGCGAGAATACTATCGCGTTCGACATCTAAAGATGTGGTATCGACTACCAGTTTGCCGCCCAGCAGATCGAATCCGAGCCGGCTATCGTCGCCTAGCAACGGAACCAGTTCGCGTTTCAGCAGGGCGACTTCTTCGGCGCAGTCCATTCCGTGGATACGCAGTTCTAATTTGCTCATGTAGCTCACGGATATGCAGGAATATTCCAACCAGCCAAGGTGGAATCGCCGTGATTCCACCCTGGAGTGCGCCGGCGGGATATTCTAGTGTTTGTGGTCGTCTTCGTGCTCGTGATGTTCGATAACGCCAATGTAGGGTTTGCCTTCGATGGTGACGTTCAACCGGCCTTTCGTTTCGCCGTTTTCGAGTGCTTCGAGCGCCTCTTTGTTGACGATCTGAAAGTGCGAAGCCTTGCTGTCGACCGGGTTCATGGCAGTCATTGGAAACTGCTGTGGCGCACCGTTCACCATCAGGTTGAGGGTGACTGCATCCTGAGGAACTGCGACTTCGGTGGTCGCCAGTTTATCGAGGATATAAATCGTTACCGTTCCTGCTGCATCGTCGTGTAGCAATTCGCCGTGGTACTCCTCGGCTCCCAGTTCAATCAGATGGCCGTGATGAGGGCCTTCCGATGGGTGTGCATGCACCTCGGGAGTTGGCGGCGGGGTCTCTGGAAGGCCGGCGGGCTGACCGCTGCAACCGGCGAACGAAATGGCGGCGATAACGAGAAGAACGGCTGAGCAAGTGTGTGACATTTCTGGGGTCCGTGGGGGGAAACGGGGAAACGGGGAAACGGAAAAAGCTGGCGCAAAACAATATTGCGCCAGCGCGGAAACAGCTTAATAACCAGTGGGCGATTGATGCCTGGCGGCCTAATGCGAGTGGCTTGTTTCAAACCCGAACGCCTTGAGCCATCGCTCCCATTTTTCAGCAGCTGCGTGACTTGCGAAGCCGGTGCGCTGCCATTGCCGGCAACGGTAAGTGAGATCGATGTGCCCGTCGTGAATGTCGAGTTGACTTTCACACTTCAGCTGTTGAAGCGTGGCGTGGTACTGGCGGGCGATTTGTTCATTGTCGAGATGCATGGTGCGTTGCTGTGTGAGGCGGTATTCAACCACTTCGTTGTCCGCCGCCTGAACAGGCGATGGCATGCTGGAAATTGAAGCGAGGATGGCGATGGCGGCGACAGGAATATAGCGGTGCATGAATAGCTCCAGTGTTTAGGTGAAGAGTTGCCGGTCTAAGTCTGTTAGTGGGCGTGAACAGGTAAGTAGTGATAGTGTGGTGCTTGAGTGTGACGGTAAACGTCGTTGATGTGACTTCCGGCGCGGGCAGCGTGGCGGTTGAGGCGGCCGCGCCCGAGCGGACAAACGCTGCGGGAGCCTGCATGCCACCCGAACGGACAGCGATCATGTTCGTGAGAATGCGGAGCATCGTATTGCGGCTCTGCAAAGCCGTACTGTGGTAATGCGTCTGGCGCGGACGGAGGCAGCGATGGAGCCTGATCGCTATACGACCGGGCAGGTGCATGGCTATGGCCGCTATGATCGTGACCGCTGTGATCGTGACCACTTTGATCGTGCGCACCGTGGGATCTACCCTGCCCCAACGCCGGGCCCTGATATGTTCGTGGCAGCGTCTCTAAGGGCTTCAATGGCCCCAGGCGTGAATCGGATCGCGGAATTCCAGCAGGTGCACGATCAGGGGCGCCCGGAAGTGGCGGAGGATCGCCCAGGATCGTTGGTGGAGATTGCGCAACCGCGGCTGCCGTGAGGCCCAGGGCAACGACAGCTGATAGCAACGTGGACTTTATCTTCATAGAACTTCCTCTTTCACGAGTGTGTGATTTTCGCGGACAGTTGTTAATGGAGAGAGCAAACAGCAGACCGAACTTGCGTTTTGCAGTTGTTTACAAGTCGAATTGAAAATTTAGGAATGGGATTTACCGGTTGTTGTAAAAAGTACACGGTTTTGAGCCTTGAACTTGTTGATTACGTAGACCTAAGGCGATTGCAGCGCCGTCAGACTGATCCGTTTTGTCTCATTCCTTACATGGTGAGATGCGTGGGTTTCACGATTACGCGGGTTAGGTCGAAACACCGGCGAGCTCTGGCGTTGGCATCTCATTTTCATCAGCGCCTTCTTCCGTCAGTGCGACTTCTTCGTGCGAATGCTGGACAACGGCTTCAGCGGATTTCACACCGAGCACCCAGAACAGCGCGGGCCGGACGAAGAATTCCAGCAGTGTGCTACTCAGCAGTCCGCCGATAATGACGGTCGCCACGGGGTACAGAATTTCTTTGCCTGGTTCGCCAGCTGCAACCGCGAGAGGCGCAAGGCCGATGCCTGAAGTCAGTGCTGTCATCAGCACTGGCGCCAATCGCTCCTTACCGGCCCGCACAATCATGTCGCGCGTCCAGCCTTCGCCTTCGTGCTCGACCAGATGCAGGTAATGTGTGATAAGCAGAATGCCATTGCGAGAAGCAATGCCGCAAAGCGAGATGAAACCAACCATGCTGGCGATCGTCAACGTCTGACCGGTCAGATGTAGTGCGGCTACGCTTCCGATAAACGCCATCGGCAGCGCCATCATCACTTGCAAGGCCAAGTTCACGCTGCGGAATAGCGTGTACAGAACCAGCAGCATACCAATCAGCGAAATGCCGAACATGATATAGATAGCCTGCGATGCCGATTGCTGGCTCTCGAACTGCCCGCTGTATTCAATGAAGTAGCCGTCGGGCAGCTCTGCTTCGAGCGGTGCAATTTTCCGTTGCACATCCGCGACCACGTCGACCAGACCGCGGCCGGAAGTGTTGCACTGCACCACGATCCGGCGACGGACTTTCTCGCGGCTGATGGTGTTCGGGCCGCCCGCCTTGTAAATCGTTGCGACAGAATCGAGCGTCGTCACGCCGCCGTCGGGCAGATCGATCGAAAGCCGGCGGACCGCATCCAGATCCTCGCGGAACGGTTCGTCCATACGGACAAGGAGATCGAAGGTGCGTTGGCCATCGAGCACCTGCGACACCACTTCACCGTTCATGGCGGTTTCCACAAACTCGTTGATGTCGAATCTTGTCAGTCCGTAGTTTTCCAGCCGGTCGCCGTCGATTTCGATTCGTAGTTGTGGAATCAGAACCTGCTGTTCTACCTGCAAATCTTTTACGCCTTCGATGCCCTCCATGGCGGCTTTCATGCCTTCCGCCTGCTGGCGGAGTGTATCGAGATCGTCGCCGTAGAGTTTGATGGCGACCTGCGCTTTGACGCCGGACATCATGTGTGAAATCAGATGAGCCAGCGGCTGTTCCACCGCCGTGACGATGCCAGGAATACCCTCCAGGGCTGCGCGGATTTCGTCGAGTATTTCCTCACGGGAATTTTCACTGTGTGGATTCAGTGCGGCGATGAACTCCGATGTGTTCACACCTTCGGCATGTTCATCGAGTTCGGCGCGCCCAGTTTTACGGACCAGCGCCTGAATGTCTTCGACCTTCCGTAAACGTCGCTCGACAACGGCGCTGATTTCGTTCGACTTGGCCAGTGATGTTCCGGGCGGAAGCAGCACGTTTATCTGCACCGAACCTTCGTTAAACGGCGGTAGAAAGTCGCTTTCCATCTGGGAGACCACGTAGCCGCTGATCGCGGTGGCGACCAGCATCACCAGGAGAATGGGTACCGGCGCAGCTAGACTTGTGCGGATCGCCAGACCCGCCAGCCATTTCAAGCCACGCAGCAGCGGCCCTTCGGACTCGGACTCATGAAAGCGGTCGGCCCACATTACACCCAGCCAGATAAGCGGGGCGAGAACGCCACAGATCGCGATATGCATTTCCACCGGCGCGCCGGTCAATCGCTCACTCAGGGCGGATAGCCCCACAAGTCCCAGTAGCACTGGAGCGAGCAGATAACTGATTGCCAGCGCCGTAATGGGCGCGAGCGCCGCAGCCACCCAGGGCCAGATGCCCTTCCGCGCGAGCAGCCAGTACGAAAGCACTGGGGTCAGTGTGAGCGATACAGCTAACGAAGCGAGCAGCGATACGATATACGCCACTCCCAATGGCGTAAACAACCGGCCTTCCATACCGCTGAGAAAGAACAACGGTACGAAGACGAGCACCACAATCATAGTGCCGAATACGATTGAGTTCCGCACTTCCAGGCTTGCCCGGAATACGACCAGCAGCGGGTTGAGGGGCTGGGCTTTGTGTTTGTTTTCTTTCAACCGCCGGAAGATGTTTTCAACATCGACAATGGCGTCGTCGACCAGTTCGCCAATCGCGACGGCGAGCCCTCCCAGAGTCATGGTGTTAATCGAAAGGTCTAACATCATGAAGACCAGCGCGGTAATCACAATCGAAAGCGGTATTGCAGTGAGCGTGATAAACGTGGTGCGGAAATTCAGCAGGAACAGAAAAAGAATAATGACGACCAGAATGCCGCCATCGCGCAGCGCTTCAATCACGTTCTCGATAGCCAGGTCGATAAATGCTTTCTGCTGATACAGGTCTGGCGCAATGCGAATATCGTCTGGCGCGGATTCCTGAAGCTGGGTGAGCGCTTTTGTAATCTCCTGCGTTACCTTGCGTGTATCTGCGTCGGGTTGCTTGTTGATGGTCATCACCACAGCGGGCCCGCCGGAGAACTCGCCGTCTTCCTGCCGCACATAGGCGGAACTGTCGCCGCGTTTCACCTGCGGACCGGCGACCACACGGGCGACTTTCTCTAGCCGCACTGCTTTCCCGTTGCGGTACTTCACCACCACCCGGCGTAGTTCGTCAGCCGACTTGATCCTTCCTAACGTCCGGACCAGAAATTCATTGGGACCTTGCTCGTCGAGATAGCCGCCAGTGGTGTTCTGATTACTTTCGCTGACGGCCTTCTTCACTTCATGCAGCGATACGCCGTATTGGATAAGCGCATCCGGGTCGACCAGAACCTGAAACTGCTTGCGTCCGCCACCCATGACGAATACCTGCGAAACGCCTGGAATGGTCAGCAACCGTTGGCGCACGACCCAGTCCGCGTAGGTGCGCATTTTCATCGGAGAAGATCCTCGGTGTATTTCGACGCCTTTGCCAGTCTGCACCACGGCATAGGACTTATCGTTTTCCGCATCGACCAGATACCAGCGGCCCACTCGATCAGCTTCGATACGCGTCTGCGCGGACAGCGCGAATTTGCTGTCAGCAAACGCCTGTTGCAGACTTTCAGGGACTACACCCCGGTCGAGTGCGCTGCCGTCTACAGATTTCATCTCGAAGAGCAATGTTTCCGCCGATTGCCGGCTATACATGCCGACAATCATGATCTGCCCCATGATCGAAGAGACAGGCGCAAGTTGACTACTCACGCCTTCTGGCAGATGTTCACCGGCCAGCGCCAGACGCTCGGCCACCACTTGCCGGTCGTTGTAGATATCGGTGCCCCAGTCGAATTCGATATACACGACCGACATGCCGACGCCTGACTGCGAGCGCACATCCTGCACGCCAGGGGCGCCATTCATGGCGGTCTCAAGCGGGAAAGTAATTAGTGTTTCAACCTCTTCCGGCGCCAGCCCGGGGGCTTCGGTCATCACTACGACGCGCGGCCGGTTGAGGTCGGGAAACACGTCGATCGGCAATTGATAGGTCCGCCAGGCGCCGAACGCGACGAGGAAAATGCTGATTGCTGCAATGAGTAATCGTTGCCGGAGCGAAAACCGGATAATTTCGTTAAGCATGGTGGTTCTCTTTCCGGGGATCAGTGGGAGTGGCCGGCATGCGGATCGATGGCTCCGCCCGACTTGTTCTTTAACGCCAGTTGCATCTGGTAGGCGCCAAAGCCGGCGATAATGTCGCCGGGGAATAACGAGCCATCGCTGGCAAGCACTACCTGCTGCTTATCGCGCTGCTCGACGTGAACGGAAATGCGGTCGAAGTGGCTGCCGTTCTGCTGAAACACATAGGACTCCGCCCCCTCATCGACGACGGCAGCGGAAGGCACCACAATCTTGTTCTCCAGCCGGGCCACAGGAATCTGCACTTCCATGCGTTGGCCTGGCTTGAATTTCCAGCCGACAAACCGCCGCCCCATCTGCGATTCATCGCGGACGATTTTATTGGGGAGCAGTAGATAAACGTGAAAGGCGCGGGTGTCTACATCCACCTGATTAGCAAGGCGGTAGATCTGCAGGTCGGTTGCCAGAGGTTGCTCGCTCCCGGCGACTGGCGCTGCCGCGATTGGCCATTTCTGCGACGCAGCCTTTGTCAGCGCCTCGATATCGGCCTCGAACGCTTTGCCTTCGAGGAACAGCAAACAGTGGTCCGCCAGCGTGCAGAGCCGGTCGCCGGCAGAAACCTGCTGCCCAGGCGATACAGCAAGGTTCTGCACCTGTTGAAACGCGCCGGTGGAAGGCGTTTCGTTACAGGCTTCGAGTGGAGGTGGCGCGAAGACCGTTAAGGTCTGCACCAGTTGGTTGCTGGAAAGTATGCCATCGATCTGAGCATCGGATAAACCGTGAAGTTTAAGACCCTGCCGGTGCGCCAACATGGCAGCGCGGATTTTCTCCTGTTCGTACTTCAACTCCAGAATGCGTTTCCCGGCAATAATGCCCGCGCTGATCGCTTCGAGCCGTTTCACTTCTTTGTTCAGAACGCCCAACTCTGCCGCCTGCTGCAGGAAGTCGCGCTGTGCGGTCACCAGTTCTTCATGAGTGAGTCGCAGCTCAAAGAGAGGTTCGCCCTGCTTCACTGCCTGGCCTTCAATCACGTGTACTTTAGTTACAACGCCGCTCATCATCGCTGGGACGTTGGTGGTAGATTGACCGGGACGCTCGGTGACTATGGCGGGAATCGCCAGCCGCCTGGTATACGGGCCAATCGTAATCTTCAACGGCTTGTAGCCGACGTTTTTCAGAGCCTGAGCGCTGAGATCGAGTGTCGTCGCCGCACTGTGCCCGGCATGATCATCAGGTGCATCCGCCTCTTTCCCACCAGGCGTTTTCTCGCCTTCCTCTGCTGCGGTTGCCGTTGAAGGATGTGCTGGCAAAGTCTCTTTCCGTAGCCACGGAATCCACCAGAGACTGGAAACGGCCACTGCAGCGCCCACCAGCAGACAAACTGCAATCGACGCATTTTTGCGGACCACGGGCGACGTGAAAATGGATACTAGGCGCATGAGTCACCTCCCGTATGTGATTCACAGCACGCGGAATCCGCGCGCTGCCACGCCTTAGGCGCAGCCGGAAATCAACAGGAATTCAAAGAGTGCAAGTGCTAGGAAGACGCAGACGAAGGCGTTTGCAACGCACATCGGCGGCCTGCGGAATGGACGCTGGTTCCCCGGAAGGGATTTAGACCAGCAGCACCCGGAAAAGAAGATGGCGACGGTAGCGCGACAACCGCCCTGGCGGCGAATCATCAACAGCAACCTGTGCCCGCAGCGGTTGCAGAGCTTCGCCTTGAATCAACGACGGCGAAATAAACAGGGTCAGGGGCACTAACTGCTGCTTGTCGAACGCAGAACCCTGCCACCAGTTACACGATTGACCATCGCAATGTGCCTGACATGGTTCACCCGGCTGATGGTGATTTTCACATCGTTGCCAGCCAAAAACATGCTGATGGAAGGAACTTGCCGTAACCTTTTGCGACCCATGAGAGTGGCCGCAAGCTTTGTGGTCAGTGTGGACGCTAGCGTCTTGTTTCAACTGCGATTGGCAACACTGCGATTGGCAACACTTTTCTCCATCCGCTGCATGCGCATGGTGCGCATGGCACCCTAGCGTTGCGTGCAGCAACGAGGATGCAATAACAAGGATATGGAGGAACGCGTTCATTTTTCGCAGAAATAAGAGCCTAAACCAATTCACAGTTAACGTACGTCTGAACGCTTAATAAGTCAATTCCGCTGTAAGGTAGTTAGAGGTTGTCAGTTGTTAGAACTCGCTTCCTGCTGCAAGCTATTCCGCAGCAGCAACCCCTGGATTTCGCTGGTGGTTGTCCACAATGTCCGCTGCGCTTCGACCTGTGCGAGCCGGGTGCGGAAAAAAGTGCGCTGGGCTGTGAGCAGCGTGAGATAGTCGACTTCGCCGGCTTTGTAACCCTCATTTACCAATTCCAGCGTTTCCCGGGCACGAGGTAAAATGTCGCTCGAATAGCGTTGCGCGCGTAATTCCGCGTTCACGTAATTCTGGTAAACCGTGGCGAATCTTTGTTTAAGGTTCAGCCGCAGGCGATCTACATTTCTTTGAGCTATGGCGATTTCATTACGAGTCTGGTTAATCCGTCCCTGATTCTTATCAAACAACGGCAGCGGGATGCTTACCTGCACGCCAACAACGGTAAAGTCAGATGCATCGTTGTGTTGCACCGCCACCTGACCCGTTACGTCGGGGATTGGTTGCACAACAGCGCGGGAATAACTGGCGCGGGCACGGTCGACATTCGCAGCGGCTGCGGCAAGCTCCGGACTCTGCGATAAAATTGATTCCAGTGACTCTTCCCAGACTATCTGACTAGGGCTGTCATCCACGCCGCCCTGAAGGTGAGTGCGATCAAGCTGGGCGTCGCCTATGACTGACTCCAGCCGACGCCAGGCTGCCTCTGTTTCGTTTACGGCCTGGTCAGCGACCAAACGTAGATTGTCTGTTTCAACTTGTGCCTGTAGCACCTGAACCTTGTTAATTTCCTCAGCTTCTAGCAGCGATTTAGCGGCCGACACTGCCTTCTGTCCAATTTCAACAAGATCTCTGGCGATCTCCTGTTTTCGCTGGGCGATAACCACGTTGTAGTAGGCGATGCGAACGTCGGTCAGAATTCTGCGTTGCTGTGTAGACAGATCGTGCTCCGCCTGTGCAATTTCGCGGGCGGCAATCCCCCGGTTAAGTTCCAGTTTGTTTCCTAGAATGAATTGTTGACTGACAAACGCCCCGTGCTGCCCAGCCGATGCATCATCGCCAATTTCTTCGGCGACGTAGCCCACGTTAGGATTCGGTCCAAGTCCTACCTGTACCCACTTTCCCCGTAATGCCTGCACGCGTGAAGCGAATTGCGCGTAAGTCGGGTTGCTGGCAAGTGCAAGCTGCTCAATTCCAGCAAGGTCATAATCGGGCTGAGGAGCGGCGTACTCGATGAATTCCGGAACTGGCGCCTCAACGACTGTAGGCTGGAGTATTGCCGGTTCTTTGGTGTCGGGTTTCTCGTTCTTTTCATTACCAACAGAACGCCTTTTCGTGTCGTCTTTAAAACGCAGCATTGGACTCGGCAGGGGAGTCCGAGTTTGCTCGTTGTCATCGGCACCAATTTCAGCGTCAGCGGATTGCACCAGCGAAGTTAGCTGGACATGGCTCTTTTTGCTGGCTGGAAGGTCTGCCGATACCGCTGCGGCTAGCTGGGTTTCATCGCTATTTAGCTCCTGGTCCATCGTCCTCGAGTTCATCGGTGCTGAATGATCCGGGTAGGGGCTCAATGGCCAGCTAACAGGTTCAGCGCGAGCGAACGGCGGGAACTTGAAGCTAGTGGAGGCCGACTGGCATCCTGCAAGACAGCAGACCACCGCAAGCGCGGGTAGGAACTCTTTCATGGCGGGTCTCTTATGGTATGGTTGCCCGCAGAATTCTCTGCGCACAACTCTTTAAGGGTCGTAATGGTTGATTCGGCAGTTTGCATCCTGCTGCTTGTGCAGGTTGTAGTGAGTCCTCACAGCTTGACAGCGGTGCGGAACTTGTGCGGGATAGGGGTTTAAGTTGGCTGGTGTGATCGATCTGATCTCATGTGTAGCGCATTCGATGTCTGTTCTGCAAGCGCCGTTAGCGCAATCTCCTGCAAAATAGCCGGTTCTGCGTTTGCGATCACTTTGGCACAACGCTTGCGTAGTTCCTATGTTGTAAGGCTCTGCAAGCCAATCACACACTAATCACACACCAATGGAAGGTTTACTCATGTCACGCATGTTTTTCACATTTGCGGCTATCTGTGCGGCTGCCGTTTTCACAAGTTCATCCGCGTCGGCTTTCGACGGCTACTACGGTCAATCGCCATATAATCAGCCATCGCGTGGCTATACAGTCCAGAACGGCTACAACGCATACGGCAACGGATACGCCGTTCAAGGACAGTTCGGCGGCCAGCGTTATTCGACGCGCGGCACTTTCAACCGGCAGCCCGTCTACCAGCAGAATTTCCGCGGACAGAGTTTCTGGGGGCGGCGGGGCCTCATCCACCGTCAATATCACGACACAACACACTACGACTTCCACCCGGCAACCGTTATACGGCACGGTAACCACCTGCATGTGCAGCCGGCGCACTACGACCTACACCGCACCGGGCATTTTGACACGCACCGCCACTAATCCGGCTGAATAATCGCGTAACCGGCAGTCCCGCTCTGGCTGCCTTCTGGTCGCCAGAGCGTTTTTGCGTTCTTGTGTTTAGCTTCCAAAGTGAAGTATGTAGAACAACCGCACATCAAACCTGAAACGGTCATCCCGGTCTATCAGCGGCACACGCGGGATGCCCTGCGGTGCATGCGTAAATTGGTTCTGAGCGAGGTCGCGTATGCTTTCGGTATCTGGTCCTGCGAAAAGTGTCACGCCGAATTCTCCTGTTATCAGGCGGCTAATCCTGTGGAACCAGCTAAAACCCAGTTGCAGACCGAGAAACCCTTGTGACCAGTCTGCGAAAGGCAGATTTCTTGTGACAAGAAACTGTCCTGCGGGTGTTGTTGTCGTTCTGCGATAGTCGGTATCTCCGACGAATAGCTCCAGAACTCCCCCTATACGGTACTGAAAGTTTCCCTGGTGTTGCAGGAAAACAAGCCGCGCCTGCGCCGTCCGGAATTTGTCGCCATTATCGCCACCGAAGGCTCCAAGGTCGTTGCCGATTTCCAGTCGTAGCCGCCGGTAGATGCCAGGCTCTTTCCAGTCGTATTGAATGAAGCCGGTGCCGGTCCGCTGTCCCATGATCGAAAAATTCCGCTGGTATGACGGAGTGCGACCATGCACTTCATCCCATGAACGGTTGGAAAACCAGTCGCCGCGCCACCCGAAGCCGACCTGCTCTGTCTCGTACAGGTCGAAAGGGAAACGCCATACCGCCTCGACGGAAGTCACCCATTCAACGCCAGGAAACTCGTAGCTCCACTGACGGCTGAAGGCTCCAAATGTCTGCGAAATGTTGTAATCAAAGTACGAATACTGGTGTAACGGTATCGATCCCGCCAGTCCCAGTTCCGCGTTAGCGGCTTGTGTATGAGTGCCATAAATTCCGCCAGCGCCCGCACGGAACACGACAGGTTGGGGGGCGTCGAACGACGAATGTATCACTCCCAGGCGGCTTGCGATTGTTCCTGCACCGGCTGGCTTCTCTGCGAAATAAATCTCTTCAATAAACTGGTCCACCGCATCCGCAACTTCGCTGTACCCGGCTCCACTCTGATAGGCGTCGACCGGAGGATGAACGGTTGGATGGGTAGAAAAAGCATCCCAGTTGTTTAGTATTAATTCGTTCTGTGCGCGCGCAGAGTCAGCCGCGACGAGCAGACTATAAATAGCCGCTGCAGTGTAAATCGTGCGGAAAATCAGTAGTCGCGCCTTCTCCGCCAAACTAATCGCCTTCGTTCAAAAGTATTTCTAATTCATTCACAGCATCGATCGTCAAGTGCTTAACCATCTTTTAACGCCACAACGAGCGGTGTCCGCGCCGCTTGCAACGCGGGCGCGAGGCCGGCGAGCATGCCAACTACGAACGTGACACTGGCTCCGGTAATCGCGAGTGTTGGCGTAGGTCTGAACGCGATGGTCACACCTTCGGCAGCCACGGCGAAGCCGCCCAGGCTCAATAGCGCAATGCCTGAACCGATTCCGACCGCGCCGCCTATGAGCGTGAGCACAGTACTTTCGAAAACGACTAGGCGGAAGATATGGTTGGGCCGCAAACCTACCGTCTGCAGCACGCCATGTTCTTTAATGCGGTCCTGCACCGACATCAGAGTGGTTGTCGAAACCAGCGCCAGCACCAGGCCGACACAGGCGTAGCCGAGGTAGTGAATGAAACCGATGAGTTCAGCCAGATCGGAAAGCGTATCCGCCTGAAACATGCCTTTCGTGCGTGTGCTGGTGCCAACCGGCCCAGCCCGAAAGTGCTGGTCGATATCAGCGGCCACGGCATCTGGGTCGGCGTCTGGCGTGAGTCTAACTTCGAGCTGTGTTACGGTACCTACATCACTGGCGCCGCGGGCGCGCTGCAGAAAAGCGAGGTGCGTGTAAATGACATTTTCATCAGCGGCGTTTGATGATGCAAACACGCCGGCGACCATAACACTTACGCCACCTATGGTGAATTTTTCGCCAACCTGTAAGTTGCGACGGGCGGCCACGGTGCGACCAACCAGTGCGCCATCATCCAGGCTGCCAAAACTGCCCCAGTCGCCAGACTGCAGCTGGATGTTTCGTACTACCCGTAGCTTGTCAGCAGGTAAGCCCTGAAACACAACTGCATCAAGACTGGCGCGGCAATTGTTTGTGAATACTTTGATAGGCGTAACGTCGGCCACTCCTTCCTGCTTGGCAATGTACCGCTGATAGTCCTGCGGCAGACTGCTGCTCTGCGGACAGAACCGGTTTTCCTGAAACACTATGAGCGTGCGTTTGGCGCCTTCATTCTCTGTTAAACGCCGTAATCCATCCTGCACGGATTCAACGAAGCAGAACACAAACAAGGCCACAGCGCTGCCGGTAATCGTCAACATCGCACGGGTGCGATGACGCCAGACGCCCTTCAACACATAGGGGACAAATCGCAACATATCAGGCCACTTTCTCTGCAGACGCTTCTGAGTTTACGTCTTCGTTGTTACTTTTCTCGACAAGCTGCCCGCGTCGGAGCCGGATTTGACGACTGGCGACCTGGGCGGCTTCGCCATCGTGCGTGACCATCAGCAACGTCATGCCAAGCTCCGTGTTCACGCGCTGAAGCAGCGTAAGAATCTGTTCGCTTGTTTCATCGTCGAGATTTCCCGTCGGTTCATCGGCTGCCACAATGGTCGGGTTAGCAACGATCGCGCGGGCGATGCCCACGCGTTGTTCTTGTCCACCGGACATCTGCCGTGGGTAGTGGCTTGCACGGTTTGTCAGGTCGACCGCTTCCAGGGCCACCTGCACGCGTTTACGGCGTTCGGCGCGCGACATCTTCAACAGCAGCAGTGGCATCTCTACGTTCTCGTACGCGGTAAGCACCGGGATCAGATTGTGAGTCTGAAACACATAACCGACATGCGCGGCGCGCCAGTCGGCCAGCCGTCCGCGCGACAGTTTCGTAATATCGACACCGTCTACCAGGATACTGCCAGAAGTCACGCGGTCGATCCCCGCGATCATATTCAATAGCGTGCTTTTGCCCGAACCGCTCGAACCCATCAGCGAGATAAAGTCGCCCTTCTCGACCCTTAGATCGACTCCATCAAGCGGCGTGATCTTTTCTTCGCCGTTGGCGTACTGTTTGGTAACTTTCTGAACATCAACAAGCATCGGATCGCCCTTTGCAAAGTGTATTGTGACTATCGTTTCGCGGGTTCAGATGTCCCGTCCGCAACGTGGGACCTCGTAGAGCCAAGATTCAAACCCAGGCGCCGGTCTTCTCCGGTAATCCGCACGCGTTGCTGGTCGCGGAGCCCTTCGCGGCCGCCACAGATCAGCTTGTCTGCGGCATTAATGCCTGCAGTTACTTCCACTAGGTCGGCATCACCAGCTTGGCCCAACGTGATCGCGCGTCGTCTGGCTTGATGAGAATCGCGATCAGCAATCCAGATGTGCGACTTGCCGGCTTCTTCCATTACCAGCGGCCTGGGAACGAGCATTCTCATCTGACTGTCTGCGGGCGTTCCCCCGGGGGAGTCAGTCGCCGGTGCAATGAAGGTGGCCTGCACCAGCATGTCCGGGCGAATGACCTGAGGTGGATCGTGGATGGCGACTTTCACCTGCAACGTGTTCTTCTGGATATCTGCGACAGACGTGATTGAAACAACTTCCCCTTCAAGCGAACCGGGGGAAGCAGCGGTCAGCAAGTTGACTGGTTGACCGATCTGAACCTGCCTGACATCCTCCAGGCGGACATCAACGCGGACTTGCACTTTAGCCGGGTCGTATAAAGTGACCACCGCGCTCGAACCTTGCTCGGAATGCGGATTAATGCCTGAAAGACGGCTGCCTGTTGCGGTATGCACCGCTAGAACACGCCCCGCCACTGGCGCCCGGACGGTCATTCTATTCACGGTTAACTCTGCAGCGGCAGCCGCTAGTTCAGCCTGTTTGAGTTTCGCCCTGGCAGTCTTCAGTTTACCTGTGGCAATGGCTAGATTCCGGGTTTCAACAACTTTAGCCTCTAGCTGTTTTTGCAGCGCCTCGTACTTCTTCTTCATAGCGGCTTGCCTGGTGGTAAGCGAGGTTTTGCGGACTTGTAGATCTTTGAATTCCGCCAGCGCTGCCGCCTGCTCGCGTTCGGATTCGCGGAGCAATTTGCCAGCAACTACTCCGTTGGAACCCTGCCTGTTTTGCACGCTAATTTGCGCCAGCCGGTAACGGGTCGAAGCACTTTCGGTCAGCGCCGGCAACGACAGCAATTCGCCTTCGATCGTTGCCAGCAACGACAATGCGCCCGCAGCCTCTGCTTCAAGCGACGCCGGATTGTCGTAAGCATGCTGGGCGGATTGAACTTCTTGCGTAGCCGCTTCGATCTCGGCCTTTCTAACAACAACTTCGGATTCCGCCTGCTGCAAAGCAAGTTTCGCATCGACATCAACCAGCATGGCTATCTTCTCTCCGGCAGCAACTGACTGTCCTTCGACGACCAGCATCTCCTGAACCATTCCAGGCGCGAATGCTGATACAACGGTCGCCGCTGGTCGAGGTTCGACCCAGCCTGCCGCCTGAAACAACGGCGTGCCCGCCTGCTGTACTTCCGCACGAGCGACAAGCACAGGCACTACGGTGATTTCGCGCGCCGGTATCACACTGTCCCAGACCGACCAGAGCAACACTCCGGCAAATGCCAGTAATACCAGCACAGGTAGTACGTACCGGGTTACCCAGCGGTTGGGTGCGCGAAGCGTTGCGGCGTTTCGCCGCTCGTCCCCCGCCAACTGAGATAGATCGATTGGAGTACTCATATTCGTTTCCTTAAAGCCAGCTCCCTAAACTCGCTCTGCGAGCTTCGTGTTAGACCGACTTGATTCCTTCAGCAACCGTTAACTTCATCGCCTTCAAACCGGGGGGGATCGCACCCAGCAGCCCCAGTGCAAGCGCCGTAGCGCAGCCGATAAGGATGCCAGTTGCATCGATCCGCAACATGAACGCTCCCATGGTGAATCGGATCGCTGCGCCGTTCACGCAGGCAAACGCGACAATCGAAGCCAGCAGCGAAGCGCCGACTGCCAGCAGCAACGATTCCTGAATCAATCCCACCATCACAGCCCGGCGGCGGAATCCCATCGCTTGCAAAGTGGATAACTCTCGTACGCGCCCGACCACAGCGCCGTACATCGTATTCAAGCCCGCAAATACACCTGCGCCAGCGACGAGAAACACCACCATCCATCCGAGTGTCCGCACTGGTTTATAGTGCTGCTGCAGCGAAGCATAGAACGCAGCTTCCGGCACTGCTTTCAGTTCGAGATCGAGCCGTTCGTTACAGAACATCTCCACGTCGCCGGTCGATCCGCCGTCGCCCATTTTCACAGCAATCAGGCTTAGATCCTGCCGTTTCAAAGCTGCCTGCATGTCTTCCAGCGGCGCCCATAGTTCCGATTCAAAAGCTGAACCGCCTGCTGTGAACACGCCACAGATCTTCCACTTCCGGCCATCGAATTCTACCGTCTTTCCGATCGCCAACGACTCACGCGGGCAGCCAATTTTCGAGTGAGCAAGTCGGCCCACCAGCACTTCGCCGGCGCCTGGCCATACTCCTTCAGACAACTGCACCCGTTTGCGTAGCATGGGAGTAGCAGGCGTAACGCCACGCACGAGTGCCATGCCTCGCTTGTCGCTGCCTTCAACTCCGATTTTAGTTCCGATGTAAATCTCTGGCGAGATGTAGGGAACGCCGAACCGCTGTTCAACACCCTGCAAACTCGCCTTCAGCAAAGCCGGTGTGCGGGCTGGAATCGACGAGTTTTCGATATCCGCTCCCGAACTCAACGAGTACACAAGTACGACATCCGGGTCGCCGCTGACTGCCAGAGAAGCCTCTAGTCCGCGGATAAATCCCACCACCACTAGAATCAGCAGGATAACCGTGAACAGTCCGCAAAAAGTGAGCAGGCTGCGTGCGGGGCGGCGAAACAGATTCCGCACACCATACTCCCACGGTAACATTTTTACGAACATATTCGACTCTCAATGCAGTCAGCAGCTAGATCCGGCACGGTATCGCACGCTGGCAAGTTACCGGCGAACATAAACGCCATTGGCCAGAACGACGAAAGTTTTTTCTTTGTCGTCGCGGACAACTTTCCCTTTCACGACAACCATGTCCTGCGTACTCGCAGCCAGCAGATCGCGGCCGTCAACAGGTAATGGGCGGCCGTTTTCATCGACGATCTTTACGAGCGTAGTGCTGCCGGTTAGTTTCGCGGCGCAGCAGTCACCCGTGCAAAAGGCGCCTTCTTCACACTCTTCGCCTTCGCTCACCATCTGCAGGGAAGCGTCGACCATCATGAAAGCGGAACGCCCTTTGATCCACGGGTTGTCGCGGCCGCCAATACGGCCTACCAGCACAATCTCCTGTTCGTTCTGTGCCTCTTCCCGGGCGCTGATAACACCAATGGCGCCATCTGGCTCTTCCTTGAGAAGATACTTTTCAGCATCGACCGGCATAGATCCGCCGTTTGACGTTGAGGCAGCCGTCTGCACGCCGCAGCCTGCCGCCGACGCGACGCTGCTGATTAGAACCACCGAAAGAATCCACTTGCTCATTTTGTTGACCGTTCCTGAAATGATGACGAGAGTTGAAGATCAAAAATAAAACTAGTAACGCGGCTTCGCTTTAAATGTTCCCGCCGGCCCCGCAAGCCGGATAGGCTGGTCCTTCCCTTTCACAACCGCCTCCCAGATGCTTCGGGGCGAAACACGCTTCTGCGACTGTGGAACAACAATGACAACTTTTTGTTTCAGGTCGTAGCGGACTTCTTTCACACCCCTCAGCACGTAGAGCTGCGCTGCGATTTTCTGTGCGCAACCCTTGCAGCACATCTTTTCGACGTGAACCACGGTAGAGTTTGCAGGCAGCTTGACGGTCTGCTGTGCGACGGCGAACGATACAAGCGATGCAGTAATAAGCGCGCATAGCGCGCCCCGGACGAGCAAGTTCATAAGAACCTCCCTGTTAGCTGGAAATCTGAATGCGCGCAGCCTGACACTCAGGGAGCGAGCAAGGAATAGACGGCGCAAGCAACTCATCTGGGCGGGGCTGAGCCCTGCCTGGAAATGCTTGCGTCAATCAGAAGCGGTGACGGAAACAACGGATTCCATCAGCCATCACGCAACAGCAGAGTCATGCCTGAAAGCGGCAAAGATTCACACAGGTCTTTGCAGCAGTCATTGCCGGCAGGCGCGAAACATCGCGATTCAGAATGCCGGCAAAACAAACAGCCTGGCCACACTCCGCCTGTACTTCCGCCATCGACGACTGCGAGCCATCTTCAAGCTCATCGCCATCAGTTGGGGGCAGCTTCGGCTGCGGAAGCTGCTTACAGAAGCAATCTGAAGGGCACGGCTGACTAGGCGACGTCAACGGCAACCCAACCGGGCGCGTTGGCGACGAACATCGCACATTCGATCTCAGCTGACAGCAGCCACAAGCGTGGTGCTGCTGCGGTGATGGCCCCTCTAATTCCACTGCCACTTCACAGCTGCAAATCTGGCAGAAAATAGACGTTCCCTGAAATGCCTGCAACAACAACGAAAACGCTGCTAGCAGCAGCAAAGCTTTCATAGTTGTTGTTGACTGGGAATACATTGGTGACCTGATTTGTGAGAATGGCAGATACCAGTCTTATCGACCCACCCTACCACCACGCTTAAAGCAATTCAACCGAAGCCACTGAGTTATCTTTAGTTGTCGTGTTCAACGCAATAGCGATCTGAACATTGAAAATCTGATAGTCAAAGTGTTGGGATTCCCATGCACTCAGACGGTTTTCGTGATGTCAGGACAATTGAGTTGCGCCAGTTGTTTGATTTCCCAAGCGAACAGCCGCTCCTGCTGCTCAATTAACATCGGCAAGGTTTCCGGCTCCTGCCGCCATCCGTGTCGACACGATGTTCGCGCTTGCCGCGCCATGCAGGGGAGTCTCACCAGATGCCAGAAGCCCATTAACGGGCGTTCCCGCTTGAATCAATACTGCTGCAAGCTCCGCCTGCTTCCCATGATCCCAGAGCTGGTTGAAGATACGATCACTCAGATAATGAAGCGGCTCGTTGCTGCATGGGCAGAGGACGCTCCCCCAGGAGATGAGCGCAGACGCCAGTTCAGGTTTTGACGCGAGCATTTCACCGACCAGCTGCACGTCGCCCTTGTCGATAGCTTTCCTGAACCGGCGGCTCACTTTCCGCTCCTCAACCCCGCTACGACCTGGCAGCAGTCGGATTTCTTCTGCTCGTGACACTGTTCCAGCGCCGACTTCAGCACTTTCCGCACATGACGCATGTCTTTGAGGCGTTCTTCAATGTCCGCGAGCCTTGCCTCGATCAACCCTTGGACACTGCCGCAGGTTGGGGTATCGCCGTCTTCATCAGTGAGGAGTGATTTCACGTCTTCCAGCGTGAAGCCGATAGCCTGCGCCGCCCGGATGAACTTCAGCTTGTTGAGTGAATCGTTGCCGTAGAGCCGGTAATTGCCGTGGCTGCGATCTTCGGGTTCAACC
This sequence comes from Pirellulaceae bacterium, assembly GCA_965233625.1. GTDB lineage: Bacteria > Planctomycetota > Planctomycetia > Pirellulales > Pirellulaceae. Next base: position 1,267,603 of record OZ247499.1, on the reverse strand, counting down.
AGGCCGATGCGTTCGTAATATCGCACGGTGGTTACCGGGATTCCGGCTGCTTTAGCCAGCTGGCTGATGGTGAACTGACGGGGCATGGCAGAACTCCTGAATGCGGGCTGGTTCACGCTCCATAGGCCGCCTTTAAAAGCAGCACCCGGAAAAATACAAAAAGCCCTTGACCTTGCACCAAGGTGCAACGTCGATAATACACGAGAACAGATGAACCGCAAATGGCGCGCAAACGCGTAGATGGAGATCAATACAATGAAAAACGAGGCTGAAATTACCAGGCGCATTGAGTGCCCGTCGTGCGGGAAGAAGGCGAAGCGGGTGACTACTGCGACTCTTGGCGCGCTGCTTCAAGACGAGTATTCCCGGCAATTCGGGACGGACGATCAATCCTGTTGTGCTTCGGACGGGGAAGGTTGCACCTCGATCCATACTGACACCGGGTGGCGGTTCTGCGAATCAAAGAACTGCGACGTGGTGTACTTCTCAGAAGCAGGTGACACGGCATTCACGAAGTCGCAGTTGAAAGTCGCAGTTGGCGTCAAGGAAGAAGCCGGGGAACGACCTCTCTGCTACTGCTTTCAGCATTCGGTCGCCAGCATCAAGGAGGAGCTTCGCACAGAAGGGCGCTCTGGCGCTCTTGAAGATATCAAGGCCAAGATGCAAGACCCCGGCTGCCGCTGCGAGACGGAGAATCCCTCTGGCTCCTGCTGTTTAGGGAGCGTCGGGAAAGGGATCAGAATCGCGCAGGAAGAGCTGGGGTTGATGGATGCGGACATTCAGCTCCCGCCGGCTCCCGCCAGGACATCTGGAGGCAAGGGCGAGATCATCGCCAAGATTGGGACCGTGCTTTCCGCAATTATGGCGTCAAGCTGCTGCTGGCTGCCGCTCGTGCTGCTGGCCGTAGGGGTTTCAGGAGCCGGCATCGTTTCGACCCTGGAGGCGTATCGCCCGCTGTTCATGGTGATCACCTTCGGATTTCTCGGCGCGGCATTCTACTTCACGTACCGACCCAGGAAGGCCGCCGCCCGTGACGGACATGGTTGCTGTGAGCCCGCGCCAGCCGGCGTGGAAGATCGCTGTGAGCCGGCCAAGGGGCGGTTCAACATGATGACGATGAATAAAGTCATGCTGTGGGCTGTCACCGTGATGGCTGTCGCCGTTCTGTTCTTTCCAGGCTACGTGGGAGCGTTGTTTGGAGCTGGCGATAACAATGCAGTGACGAGTGAAATGAACCGGGCCATCATCAACGTTACTGGTATGACTTGCGAAGGATGTTCGGCCACTGTCGCGCACGTCATTCGATCCGTACCCGGTGTAAAGGGGGTCACAGTAAACTATGCAAAGCGACAGGCTATTGTAGGCGTGGCGCCATCAAAGCCTGTACCGGAAAGTGCGATCCTCACAGCGCTCAAGAAAGCCGGCTATGGCGGAGAATTCGTCGCTACGGATGAATCGCCCGGTTCGACAAAGAGGCCAGGAAAGCAATCTGGGCTGCGTGAGCAGGCGGATCTTCCGCCGAAACCAGACGCAACGGAAGTCGATGGCGGGACAATTGCATCGTCACCAGATTCCAGTACAGCCTGCACTTTGAGTGTCTCAGGCATCACCTGAGCGGCATGCGCCTCCTCAGTGCAGTCTGTGCTGACAAAACTTGATGGTGTCGATTCAGCGAAAATTGATCTCAAGGCCGGTGAGGTTGTCGTGCGTTTCAATCCCGGCAAAGTGACGCCAGGGGGATGGCCAACGCTGTCACCGTCAGCGGATTTGAAAGCAGAGTCAAAACTCCAGAGAACTGAAAGCCAACCGCACCAGGGTTAGCTACAAAGGCGGAAGCATACGGGCAGTGTTTCTATAACTTCGACGAGGCGACCGCCGCGCAGGGCGGGCTGGCCGCGCCAGGCGCGGACGGCGGCGATTGCCGCCTGGTCGAGAATGGGATACCCGCTCGATCTCACGACGGCGACGTTAGCCACCTTTCCTGTGCTGTTGATTTTTATGCGCAGCAATGTATCTCCTTCAAGTTTCCGCGTTACTGGCGGCCCGCTCAGTCGTATTCCACCGGCGCAAGGTATTCTAGGATTGCGGTACCGCGAACCAGTCACCAGAGCGCACTTTGCGCTGCACAGCTGGATGTCGCGCCGCCAGGACCGGCTCGCCCCTGTTCGCGACTTCACCGACGAACGTATACCCATCGGTGGCACGCCAGGCTTCGCTACGTTGAACATTCGGTGCGGCCGCGCCTTTGGCGATAAACAGAATCACATTGTCAGCCTAAGTCTCGAAAATATCACCGACCAGCCATATCTGGTGCACGGTTCGGGTGTACTCGGAACCGGCTTCACCGCTAGATTCGCCTGCACATGGCTGCATTAACGCCGACCACTTTTAAGTTATCCAACCTTTAAGTGAATAGAAGCGCGGCGTGATAAGTGCACAACGCGGCAACGTACGCCAGAACGGTCATGTAACCAAACTGAAACACGGCCCATTTCCAGGAGCCTGTTTCGCGTCTGGTAACTACCTGTGTAGGTAAACATTGCATGGCAAGAACGTAGAACACAAGCAGACTAAGGCAGGTCGCGGTATCGAAAACAGGTGAGCCGTCTGCGCGATTTTGATCGCGGAGTTTCTCGATCAGCACGGTGCCTTCAGAGTCCTCGCCGGCGCCGTAAACAATCGCCAGCGTAGATACGATAACCTCGCGCGCTGCGAACGAACTAATCACTCCCACGTTAATTCTCCAGTCGAAACCCAGCGGTTCGAACACGGGTTCCGATGCGCGTCCCAGGCGGCCGGCGAAGGAATACGCCATTCTCTGTTGCCTGAGTACGTTGTCGGCGCGGGTTTCTAATTCCGCCCGTAAATCTTCATTGCCCGCTGACTCCGCTTCACCCATCCGTTTGCGCAATTGAGCGAGCTGCGATGTAGTTTCCGGCGGAAGATGCTGCTCTTCGATTTTCGGGTAGGTAATGAGAATCCAGAGGATGACCGAAATCGCCAGAATGACGGTGCCGGCTTTACGGAGAAAAACTAGCCCGCGGTCGTAAACGGTCAACAGTGCGTCGCGGAGACTGGGAAGGCGATACGGTGGGAGTTCCAGCACCATGTCAACCGTATTGCCTTTTAGAATCGATTGCTTCAGCACGAACGCGGCGCCAAGAGCCGCCAGGATTCCAAGCAGGTACGCGCCCAGGAATACACTCGCAGCCAGCGCTGCAGACTCGCTGAATAGCAGCGCCGCCACCATGGCGTAAACAGGTAGCCGGGCCGAGCATGTAAGCAGAGGCAAAACGAGGATGGTCACTAGCCGGTCACGCCAGTTTTCAATCACCCTTGTCGCCATAATACCCGGGATGGCGCAGGCGTGCGCCGACAACATGGGCACAAATGCTTTGCCTGGCAGCCCCACACACCGCATGAGCCGTTCCATGACGAATGCCGCGCGCGCCATGTACCCGCTGCCTTCCAGCAGCGCAATGAAGAAAAACAGAATGCAGATCTGCGGGAGAAAGATGACCACGCCGCCAATGCCGCCGATAACGCCGTCGACCAGTAGACTGCGGAAGTCACTAAGTGGAAGCATCGCCACTAGTAAGGATCCGGCTACGGCTACGGCACTACTGACATACCGCCATTTCACTTTTGCGAGATAGTATCCTGCTGCAAACACGAGCATGGTCGCAGCAAACACTCCACCGCGGTATAGCCACGGATAGCCTATTTCCGCCGGCAGGCAGCTTTCTACGAACAAGCCGATGCCCGCGAAACCTTGTTCGATAAGCATCATCGGCACATCGGCCAGCGAGAAAATCAAGTAAAACATTGCAAACATTACTAGCAGGAAAACCAGCACGCCCGCCACTGGATTGGTTAGAACGCGGTCGAGGTTTTCCGTCGTCGCGTCTTGGTTTCCGTGGGACTTTATGCTTTCGCGGGCGACGAGGTCCGCCCATTCGTAGCGAGCGGTAAACGAGCAGCCGGTACAGCCGGAGGTGCACGATGTATGCTCTTGAACCCGCGGCGGCTTTTCCTGCAAATGGTCGCTCATCGCCTGGCGAAGTTGAGCGACGCCCTCGCCTGTGCGGGCGCTGACCGGAACAACTGGGCACTTTAACCCGGCAGAAAGGCGTTCGAGATCGAGACTAGCCCCCATTGAATGGGCGGCATCGATCATGTTTAACGCAACTACAACCGGCCGCTGTAAATCAAGCACTTCGCTGGCAAGAAACAGGTTCCGTTCGACATTTGTTGCGTCGAGAACTATCAATATCAGATCAGGACCGCCAGGGGCGATAATATCTCCACACAACGCTTCTTCGGCGACCTGTTCTTCCGGGCTCAGCGAATCGAGACTGTAGAGGCCCGGTAAGTCCACCAGTACTACCTCTTCGCCACTTAACCGCACTGTCCCCCGTCGAAGATCGACGGTGATTCCAGGATAATTCGCCGTCTTTGCCCGTAGACCGGTCAGACGGTTAAATAGAGCGGTTTTTCCCACGTTGGGGTTGCCGATCATCGCGACCGTAAAATCTTTACGCCGCAAATCGCTAGAATTCGTGCAGCGGACATCCTGGTTGTTGTCATCTTTTTCCGCAGGGGGGCTCATCGGTTCCCGTTTCCGCCTGTTCGCACAAATACAAGTTTAGCTAGTCTGCGTGAAACACCGAGCCGCGACTGAAAAACTCGGAGAATCATTGGGTCGCCTGCTTGGGCTACCTGTAACCGGCGGCCCGGATGCACTCCCATCCGCTTTAGACGCACCAAGTCTTCATCCACGGCCTCAATGCGGCTAATCCAGACGAATTCGCCAGCTTGAATCGAAGCCAGGAGTATTTCTTCAGATAGCGAATTGTCAAACATTGGGACCTAGCACTCAGGTTGATATTGAGTCTCATTGTTGCAGGGGCAAGCCGTTCGGTGCAAGGAGGCGGCATGTTTCTAGTTGCATGGAGCTGGCAGGCGCTCGCGTGGCACACTTGCGCACAAAAACTGATCAGTTAGCAACACTTCCAATAGCTAAAAAAAATGGCAGCGGCAGGCCGCCCCGAAGGACGGCCTGCCTGCCAGTGAGATTGTGCTGGACTTAACGTCGCCGTCGCCGGCTGTGCGAGCGTCCGGCGCCGTAACCTTTGCGGCTGCCGATGTGCTTGCCTGACTTGTAGAAATACCAGGCAATGCCGACTAAAACTGCTAGGCCAATCAAAACTTCCATACGTTCTCCTTCTGCTTCGTGGAATGAAGTGAAACCGGCAAGCAGAAAATGGAGTGCGATGTATGGGGTTGCATCTTGAATTGCTTGAGCTGCCGCGAGTGTGCAGAAGCTAAGCAACAGTGATCTCGCCTGCGAGCAGATTGAAAGTCGTATCGAAGTCGACTGGCATATTGCGGAGCCAGCGGGTGAACTGATGAACCATTACACCCGCTGCGATGCTGGCGGCGTAGATCGTACTTCGAGAAGTGCATTCACCGCGTTGTGCGTTGGCTTGAGGAAACAAGGTTGCGCAGTAGCGCCTGCGTTTAAGGTCGTCATCGACAGCAAGAACGCGGAGCACCTCGCCTAGCATCCTACCGTCCGCCCAGAACTCGCAGCTTTTGGAAGCGGAACGCCAGATTACGGAACGTGTTGAGATTGAATCTATGCAGCAGAAAATCGCCTCGCCACATGGTTGTCTTGCGCGGTAGCGATCTGGAATGGCTTCGACTTCTATCACGGCGTCTAGTGCGTGAATCGCACGACTGGTTGCTGCTACCTTCGACATTCCCACATCGCTGGCAAGGTAACCTTGCGTCGTAATGTTTGTTGCTTCGACAGCATCAAAATCGATAAGTTGCATCCGTGGAGCGCCAATGGCAGCGAGTTGCAAAGCGACCTGCCGGCCGATGGCACCGGCTCCGATTACGGTGGCCGTAACCGTTGATAGCCGCTTGGCGGGAACAAGATCGGATTGACGCCTGAAGCGATGGGAAGGTGGTAACGGTTGGGTGATCATGGTTCGGATTCCTTTAAATTGAATATGCCGGGATTGGCTGCGAGTGGTGACTCGGCGGTGACGTTTGCCAGATACTCAGCTTCCCATTCATCCACTGTGCTACTGGCAATCGACCGCGGATGCTCCACTTTGACTTGCATTTCAATGTCAGCAGTGGGACCAGTATTGAAGCGAAGGCGTGCGTATGCCTGGCCGCCTTGAGCCAGGATAAACATCACGGCCCAATCGGCGTTTCCGAAGACACGACTAAACGTTTCCTCATCGGTGCGACTGGGCTGCGGGGAGTCTCCAGGATGCGTATGAATCCAGATGCGACCGAACTGCTGCGGTTGGCGGCCTGAATCCACTTGCCGGTCGAAGAAGTCAGCGACAGAGTCATCATCAAATGCAACGTGCGCCCAGGAACAGACCTGCTTGACCAGCAGCACGTCTTCTACGTGCACCAGGTTTCCACTGGCCGATATCCCAAAACCGCCAACTTCGGTGTCGCCGTAATCTCGCAGGAACAGCAGTTTCGCCCAGGCCTTTGAGCTAAACCGCAACACTGGTTGCTGCGAGGCTTCCGGTTTCGCTGGTCGCTGTATCTTGTTCGCTTTCGTCATGGCAGCTCTGGCATTTCTGGTCTTCAAGGCAGTTCTCGCAGTATTCATCGTTACACTCCTCACACGTTCGCAGACATGAATCGCAATGCGGGTCATCGCATCCATTGCAACGGGAAACGCATTCATCGCATTGAGAATTGCCACAACTAGCACATGGTTGGCAACAGCCATCGCAAAGAGCGGTTTCGCATTTTTCACACCTGCTGCGTTCATCGTCGCATGTCAGTTTGCCGCAGTCCTCGCATTCAAAGCCGTTCCATTCTGAAAGCGAAACATACGGACTGGCAGCGTTATAGGTGCGCAGTAAATTGGCGACGATTGTGAAGAAGTCAAGCAGCCGCCCTTGCCGCAAAGCAGAGTGAATCGCCGTTTTGCCATCTCCTTCACAAACAGATTCGTGCTGAACATGCGGGTGCGTGACATCCGGGTCGGATGCAGCGGGGTGCGGCTCCTGCGCGACAACCCGGTAGTCGAGAAGGCCGCTTTGCGGTGGCCTGCTCCAGTCAAGGCAAATCTCGAATGGCCCGAGGTAAACGCCGTTAAGTTCAATTGCTTCCGTTGTTACCGATACCATGTGATTGCGGCGATCGACTTCAAGCTCATCGAATTCCTGGTGAAGCGCGAGTAAGTCGGCGTAGATGTCCCGCACCGCAGCTCCATTGCATTCCGTCTGCGGCTCAGCAAGCTGAGACTCCATTTCTAGCAGCTTGCGCCTGAGCTGCCCGGTTGTAGAACACAACTCGCGGCGCAGTCGCTGTGCTGCGTACGGAAAGCCTATCTGGGATGCGCGTCTCAAGGTGTGAAGCAGCATTTCACATCGACGGAATTGCGACTCTGGCAATTCGATTTCGAGCGGTTTTGCAGGGGCGGAGATTTGTAAATACTTGTGGATATCCATGGCGACTCGCAGGAGCAGCCTGTTGATTTGAGTCATGCGATTGTTTCCTGATTCTGTGCGAGCCCAATCGCCGCCGGGCATCAACCCCCGGCGGCCACTGGTGGATGATCGTTCGTTAACTGGCAGCGCCTTCGATTTTGATAGGCGTCATCGAAACACGATCGCCTTCACAAAGCACCTGGTCAGAAGCACATGGCTGACGATTGACGCGAATCAAATAGTCGGCAGTCTGGCCAGAGCTTGTGCGTTGTTCGAAAAGGTCGGCGATTGTAGTGCCGGCTTCGACTTCGATGTAATCTGCGAAGCCGCCACCGTCGTTGTTGATCAAGAGTACTTTCATGTGGATTACTTTCTTTAAGTTACGTTCATTTGAGTTTGCGTGGCGACGATATCACCCTGCGAAACACCAGACGGCGACGCTTGCTGCGCCGCCGTCTGGTTCGGATTTCGCGGCGGCCTTTTGTCTGTCCGCCGCGTAAGTTTTGCCTGCGTTTCATCGCGCCCCTTACTGGCAGGGCCGGTTGCGTTGAGCGTCGAGCTCGTCCCAGTCGATGACAAACGGGCCGTGATCTTCACATTCTGGGTCGGTGAACTCACCTGGTTCAGCCAGTAAGAAGCCAAGGCGTTTGATTGTCGAAACGGTCTCGCCAGTTGCCTCTGCGACAGCCCGGTTCAAGTCGTTCTGATGCATCACAATTCTCCTGAAAGGAATTAAAAAAAGCCCCGGTCGCACAATGAACGCGACCGGGGCGAAGGAAGTTCTTGGTAGTTGGTGTTTAGTGTCAGTTTGAATGCGGAAGCCAGTTGGCTTGTAGCCAATCCGCTTCCGCTTGAAGTGCACTGCTTCTCTGTTGAAACGGTCCGAGCTTCGGGCCATTCACGGGCTTCAGATTAGCGAACCAAAGACCGTGATCGTCAGGTTCGACATGCGACCCGCGGGCGATTGTCAGCCGCCCCAACTTCGCCAGGTTGATCGCCTCGGCATACACGCAACGGACGTTTCCAGCAGCGTCGATAATCAGTTGCATAGCCGCCTCACTTAGGTGAACGGATAATGCGTCGCCGTGGCCGATCAACGAGCAACCCGTCCAGTGTCGATTGCACAGCTGAGAGCTGCGTTGCCACGTCCTGACGGCGTTCGCTGCTATCGCGAAGGGTCTGTGGCGCCACGCCCTCGACCACCTGCTGGCACTGGGAAACGAGCGAATCGAGTTGCTCGTTAGAACGCACGTTCAACGAGCGAAACCGCTCGAAGAAGTCGTGTAGATTCTCGACAACCGTGTCGCGGAATATCTTCGGCCGGCCATCGTCGTGCCCGGCAAGCCGTTCGGTGAGATGAGTCACGAGACTAGAAAGCTCTTCAGTAAAAGCCTGCTCCGCCAGTTGCACCGCTTCGTTGAACCGGGCCTGCACTCGTTCGCACTCTTGAGCATAAAGCTCAGGGTTTAACTGCTGCAGATAACTCGGCGGCTCAACGCTTGGAAAATCCCAGGAAACATCGAATGCGTCCACCAGGCTGAGTGGGTAGTCAGCTGCGTTGTACAGGCTGCCTAACCGCTGGGCGGCGGCAGTTCTCAATTCGGCGTACTGTTCATCTAGCTGGCCCACTGCTTCCGTCAGTTCGTCTTTGAATTGCATCATCTGCTGCTGGAATGTCTCCAGCGAATCTTGCCGGAGCAAGCGGATACCCGGTTCGGGAAACGGCAGGCTGAGCGAAGTCCAGTAAGACCGGGCACGATTGCGGACGGATGTCACCGCCTTGAATCGCGGATGCTTCGTATCCAGCAACTTTTTGCCAGCACTAAGAAAATCGCCTTCGGCGCCGAAAGATTCTGCCGCTTGCGCCTTCTGCGTAGTGGAAAGAGTTTTGCGCGTGCCCAACCAGATGAAACTCACCCGCGATGCACACATCGTCGCCCGGAGGCGGTGAGAAGGTTCGACTTGCTGCTGCTGTTCGTTCGGGCGTGTATCAACCATGTTCATAGGCTTTCCTTTAGTTGAGTTGTAGTATCAGTTCACGCTGGGGTCGCGCGGTATCTGCCGCCGCGTCTTAGGGGCGGTCGCGTCACAGGAATAGATGCCGGATTCATCTGCACTAAGGCAGCGGCCGCTTGCCCAGGTGCGTAAACGCTGCACCGATTCCGCCGCGGTAATTGCTACCGGCACAATGTTTTTCGCCGCCTCTGCAAGTGGTACATCCAGCAGCGATGCCAACCGGCAGCAGGCGCGGATTTCCGCGCCAGTCCAGTTCTGATGATCAGGTAGCGGCTGATCGGCGTCGATTTCAAACTTCACCTGGTACATCCGCCAGATAGCTTGTTTTTCCATCTCGCCCGGCAGATCGAGAAAGAATAACCCGTCAAGTAGGGTAGGCGGCCAGCGAGTTACTTGGCGGAGCCAAGTACTTTTCCAACCGCCCCCCTCCGAACCGGACGTGCCACTTGTCGCGGCATCCGGCTCTCCAGTGTCAAGATAAAGCGCGGCCATCGTGCTTTCCGGCGTGAATGGCCACATGACATGGTTCGCAGACCGCTAAGGTCTTGCGACGCATCGCCATCATGATCTTCTTCCATGTCGGTGTTTTGCGACCATCTTTACGATTGAGATCGGCCATGCGCCGGATGTGGTGGTTTTCCAAGGGAACGCCCTCGGCACCACACATTTAGCACTTGTCGAAATCAAGACGGTCAATCAAATCCGTTGATGTTGAAAACACCTTAACGATTCGATCCTGTAAAGGCGCGAAGCGTTGCCGCTTCAGCGAGATTCCGCCGAAGTGTGTCACCAGGGCCGGTTTGTCTTTGCGAGGCACAATGACTCGAAAAGCGTTTACCGATCCGTTTTCGGTTTGAACTTTCACCTTGTGCTTTTTCCAGAGTGAAGCGCAGGAACACCGGTGTTTTCCTGCCAATGTTTTCACCATGGAGACTTCCAGCACCCAGCGAAGCCGGTTCATCCGAGAAGCATGGTTGTGGGCCATCCGGTAATAGTTGACCATCCCACGAAAGACAGACTGATAGTGTGAGACGATGTGAAAATCGCTCTGATACAACAGGCCATTCTGGTGGTTTGGTTTTCCTTTTGCCGAGTATTCCTTGACCTTGGCTTCGATGACGTCCCTCGGGACATAGAATCCCACTTGGCCATTCACGCAGCGTCTCAAGCCGCCGCCCATGCCGGGCGAGACTTTCGTGTTGCTGCTCATGACCTGCACTTCGTAACCCAGAAAACGGGCTTTGCCTTGGCTGGCGTGAGTAATCAAAGTCTTCGATTCCGAGAGCGACAACTTGAGCGTAGCGCCCAAAAACTCTCGAATCTCTTCTTTGATCTCCACCGCTTCGGCTTTAGGTCCCGTGAATCCAAGTAGGAAATCGTCGGCGTAACGCACGTAATGCAGACGACGGAAACCGGGGTCCTGCGTATCACGAGAGGGAACCGCCCTTCTTTGCCGGACCAGTTCCCGGTACTCCTGAGCAGTCCACTTGTTGCGGTGATGGTTGATTAGATTGTTCAACCGTCGCCACTCAGGATTCCATCGTCGTTCATCGCCGCGGTTATACCGGGGAAGAAGTTCTTGCTCCACGAACTTGTCGAGACGATCAAGGTAGATATTGGAAAGGATGGGTGAGCAAACACCGCCCTGCGGAGTTCCGCTGAACGTATCGCCGTAAACCCAGTCTTCCAGGTATCCAGCCTGAAGCATCGTCCGGATGAGTTTCATGAAACGATTGTCGTGAATCTTTTCTCCCAGCATCGACAACAAGACCTTGTGGTCAATCGTGTCGAAGCATTTGGAGATGTCGCCCTCAATAAACCAGCGGGTTCCTTTCCATCTGGAAACTTGATGGAGGGCGTCATGGCATCCGAGGCCGGAGCGAAAACCATAGCTCAGCGAGCTGAACTGCGGTTCGTAGTACAGTTCCAGAATGAACTTAATCACCTGCTGGACTAGTTTATCCGACCAACTAGGAATGCCGAGCGGACGTGTGCCGCCACGTTTCTTCGGGATATGCAATCGTCGAACCGGCTTCCAAACCCAATCGCCGTCCCGCAGGACTTGCGCGATGCGTTGGAGTTTAGCGCGACTCATGCCGTCGACGGTTTCACCGTCGACACCCCGCGTGGTGGCTCCGTCATTCTTCCCGATCTTGGCGTACGCCTCGATGAGAAGGTCTTCACGACAGATGTGGCGATAGACTCGCTCAAGGCAGAGTCCACGCTGTCCTCTATCCGAGAGAACTTCGACCAACTTATGGATAGGTTGCATTCGCAATACTCCTGAAAAACATGGTCTGAGTTTCTCTTAACATCTGTCCCCCTTCGTCATGTCCCGGGCATTACCCCGGGCGTTTGGCTACTATGGGGACTCCGTTACCGTAGGGCTCTCGCCCCTTAGGCAATCCCGTATTCCAGCTAGTTCGACGTAATAGCAAGGGCTTAGGATCTCCACTCAAGCTCTTAAGGCCTCTCACTGAGGCCCTGTCTTCGTCGGTGAACTTCCCTTCGGCAAAAGGTTCAAACCGAAGATCGACGAAGCAACCCAACCGATAGTTCGTGTAGGTTGGGGAGGCGCTAGACTCGTGAGCTTTGGAGTTCAAGCAATCCAGCCTTATCCACTCCTTGCAGGACTCGCAACGCGGTTTCATAACGAACTTCCGTAAACCCGTTACTTTCCAGACATGCTATGTTGAGGTCATCCCTTTCGGGAATCGCCTAGCCTGGCGTCCTCCAGGTGTTGTTCACAACCTGGGTGTCTAAAACACAATCAAAACTAGCCGTAAAACGGCGCACACCTTTCAGCCCTGCAGAATTCCGGCGGCAGTTTCGATACATCGTTCGCGGTGCAAACGACAAACACATCAGATTGATGATCGTTCAACCAGGACAGCAGCGAGCCGAACATGCGCGCCGAAACACCGCTATCTGACTGACTAGTTCCCGTCACTCCACCGAGAGCCTTCTCAACCTCGTCGATGAAAAGCACGGCGGGTTGCATTGCATCAACAATACTCAGCGCCTGCCGCGTCCTCTCCTCTGTTTGCCCAACGAGGGAACCCATAAGGGCTCCAACATCGAGCGTGAGCGTTGGCCTCCCGGTTTCATTACCGAGCGCCTTCGCGAATGCGCTCTTGCCTGAACCTGAGACACCTAGTAGCAGCACGCCGCGAGGCTTGGTTGCATTTACCTGGTTGGTGCGTGCACGCATCGCCCGCAGGCAGAACGCCTTGAGCGAGGCAAGGCCGCCAAGATCGCTGAAAGATTCATTGCCACGATACAACGAGAGCAAGCCGCTCTTGGTGAGTGTCTGGGATTTAAGCTCCCAGATTGACGAAGGCTCAACGCGGCCGTGTCGCACCAGCGAAAGGCTGATCGCGGCTTCCGCTTCAAAGCGGGTTAAACCGCTGGCAGCGTCAAGCACACGTTGCAGGCCGGCGCCTTCTGGCAGCTCACCGTCTTCCGTGGCGATGCTTTGGGCAATCTCTTCAATCTGCCCGCGGTCGGGCAAATCGTGTTCGATTACAACCAGCAGCTTTTCGAGCTCCACTGGAATCTGCACCACTGGCGAAAGTATTACAACAAACGTACGGCTGTTTTTACCGTTCGTGATCTGTCGCGCGACTGCCTGTGCAACTTCCGCCGAGTTCAGGAAACGATGGAAATTTGAAAGCACCAGTAGTGTCGCCTGCTCGTTACCCGGCATTGCTCCGAGTGAGCGGATTGCAGCGAGCGGGTCGGCTGCGGCGGACAGCGACTCTGCTTCGCACTGACCACCGGCGCGCATTCCCGCGTCGATATCCCACGTCATTAGGCGCCAGTTTTGATCGTGGCACAGCCGCGCGACTTCCTGAATCGCGTCGTCATGTTCATGAGACTGAATCCAGATGCCAGAAAAGCATGCGCGCACGTGCTCCGACAATTGCTGTGAAAGCGTCATGTATCCTCGTGGGTAAACGTTTAAGAATTGGCTAAGTGCGAGATTGCGTTCAGCCACGATGCGATTTCGCCTCGTGGATCACGCTCCCGCAGAAGTTCGGCCGTCATAAGGCCAGCTACGGTCGTGTTCAGCCACCGCTTTGCGCGGTGCGCCAACCGGCTGCGAGCGCGTCTGGAAAGAAGCTCCCACGGCGTTTCGTTGATACCAACCTGGTAAAGCCGTTTCGCGGCTAAGTCCGCTACACAATCGAAGTCGTCGAATACAATTTCGATTTCGCTGGCATCGCGTAGCGTCCTTGGATGCAAGTAGTTTTCCAGGCTGCGTTTGTGTGTGACTACTGCTTTACAACGTGCACGCGAATTTACGGCTTCGGCGGCTTGCAGGCGGTATTCTGTCTCTGGCGGAACTTCGTGGTCGTAGATGTGAAACTCCGGCTTTCCAAGAGGGGCCAGCCGGTATGCCCAATCGGTGACCTTGCCGCCGCCGAAAGGCACAAAGATGAGTTCTCCGCTTTGCTCCATCGCCGCCAGATTGGGCGTGCTCTCGTCGCTGCCATGCAGCAGCACCGAAATGCGGCGTAAGAATTCAACGTCGTTGGGCCCTTCAACGACCACCACCACGCGAACCAGATCGACTGGTCGGCGCGGCGCTTGAATAGGTTTTGATGTAACGGCTATTGCTCCTCTTTCGCGTGATTGTGTTGTTGTATATCCGATTCGTAAAACTCCGCGGTCAGTGTCTCTCCCGATTTACTGCCGAGCGCCGATTCAACGAACCGGCTGGCCTGTTGGCATTCGTTGCCCACAAACCCCTTTGTTTCGACGCGAGTGTCACCCGTGGTAGAGATCACGATTTCAATGGTCTTCATTGCGACTCTCCCACAGTAATCGTCAGCCGGATCTCGCCATTTTCCAGCGACTGCTCAGTCACACTATGGCCTTCGCGACGCGCGGCGATTTTCGCCTTTTCTGTGGCATAGATCTGCAGCAGCCGGTCTAGTTCGCGTTGTTCGCCCCAGCGGCCTTCGAAGTTGTCGTATTGGATTTTTCCCGCGGCAAGATCGCAGACGACGGGATAACGCCAGCCGGGAAGAGATACGCAATGGCCGGTGGCCGTCGCGCTGAACAGTTCGACAGATTGATTAACTGGCTCCGGAAGCTCTAGCCGGCTGCACGCAGCGGCAAGTGCGAGAGGATCGCGGATTTCAGTGGCAATAGTGACAATATGTGACACTAAAAATCTCCTTTTATGTGTTGTTTTCATCAGGTGTTTCGTCGCTGGTGCTTTGCTCATCGGTAAGCGCTGGAGGTGGTTCGCTACTGCAGCCAATGTTGCGGTTGCGTTCTGCTGTCATTAGCAGAGGCCGTTTAATAATCAGGTCTTCCAGCAATATTTCCGCGACGACAGAATCATCAACCGGCTGAACTGGTTGTTGAAGCAGATACCAGCACAGCAGCAGAGGCATAAGGCAGGCCAGAACGATGCTGGCGCCTGTGATCGCCTCAGCGACGACCGGATCGAATCGTCGTTGAATTGCCAGTTCACGTCTTTCGGTTTCGAGTTGATCCCGCTGCCGGCCGACCTCGATTCTTTCAGCTTGCATCTCGCGCTGCGCGGTAGCTATCTCTAGCCGCGCGGCAGCATCCGCCTCGACCAGGCGGCGCGAGCCCTCCGCGACTTCGCGCTGAAGTTCGCTAGCTCGCCTTGCATCCTCTGCTTGGCGAGCAAGCTGTTTTTCAGCCATCGCGGCGATCCGGGCATTTTCATCCTGTTCACATCCGGTTGCTACGAGTATCAGCGCGGGGGCGGTCAGCCCGATCGCTAGTAGATGTATTCGCATTAGTCCTCCATCGCGTTAAGAGTCGTTTCAAAATTTCCTGCAAAGCCAGCCGCAGTCGTCGCTCGCGAACGAGTGCGGTAATAGCCAGCAATAGAGCCAACGAAGTCAGTGCAACAACGAAATAGGTCAACTGCGTTCTCCTTAAGAATCAGGAAGAGCCCCCCGGCGGGTGCCCCTATATAGTAAATTTGATCAAAAACAATATTCACTTATTCGTCTTTATTTAGATCAATCACTTTGGTGCAAGGTTGACCAACTGGTATCACCTTGAAACGCTGTTAGATCGAAGTAACTGGAGGTCTTTGGGAAACTCTTCTGCGACAAAACTACTCTTCACGATCAGTGACTGCTCGCTGCTCAAGTTTCTCAGCGATACGCTCTGCAACCGCTTTCAAAAGTTCGTAGATAGCGTTGACTGGCGACTTCAACTCGACGCCATGACCTTCATTTGTGCCATTTTTGTCGTTACTTTTTTGTGACTTGTTGATACAGGCCTCCTGGAAAAGAAAAACGCCCAGGCGTTAACCAGGGCGTTTTGGAAAGTTGGTAATTTAGTTAGTCAGCTATGCCAAAGGCGGTCGCTCGTATCCGGGTTTAGACGCAAACTGATAGCGTTCGTTACGATGGCGGCGAAGTTTGTGGTAGTCGCTGGGCGGCTCGCTAACAATCTGAAATGGGTCGTTCAATCCTTGCGCCTGCATGTGCTGGTTGAGTGAAATCGCGGCGCCTACAATCCGTTCACTTGGGTTACCTGGCAGACACTGAGCGATACGGCGACGCGATACCCCATCTTGCGATAACCGCACAGCTTCCGGCCGGATCCGCTCACGCGGTGGGAGTTCGAATAAATCGATGGTATGTACTGTTGAAACGAGTTCACTCAGTGCTGGGACAAACTGCGCGTCGCTAATGTGCCCGGCTAGATTCAATTCTACACGAGCACGAGGAAGTAGCGGTCCGCCATCACAGAGCCGCACAGCGTACACGTGAAAGTTAGACACGATGTTACGCAGGATTTCACCAAATTCAAAAGAGCCAGTTGCAAGTTCGAGGCATGTTTCCTCAAACTCCCGGCGAAGGTCCGCTACACTGGCAGGAATAATGAGTTCACGCTGTTGACGGTTTCTCAATACGGCCTGTTCCTGCAATATCGCGGCGTCTTCCTTCTCCAGTTCGGTCAACTTGTTTGCGAGTATCGCGTGACTTCCATGCGCAAGAATTGCCGAAAGCAAGTTTTCCTTTTGACGAGCCAGTAGCTCCTGCCTGTTTTGCAGTTTTGTCCACCTACCATCTGACGCGCTGGAACGTTCCTTCTGAGCTTGTTCGACTATCGCAGCGAATTGTTCTTCAAAACCCGTGAGTCTGAAGAATTCATCGCCAATTAATTCAACAATCTTCTCTGTTGCGAAGTGGCCGTTGAAACTAATCGAATTCCAGCAACCCCAGTCGCGGGAATTGGAACACATAAGGTTGTTGATCATGCCGTTACCACCCCATACGCAATGGAACCCGCAGTACCAGCAGCAGGCACTTTGTCCAGGGAACCTCGTGCGTTTCCTTGACCGCTGCCAGAGCGGGTCGACTCCATTGACAGGCTTACGACCAACTTTGGAGTTTCTTCCCGCCAGAAGGCGGTTTAACTCGTCCTGTTCCGTTGCGTCAATATGCGCCAAATGAGGAATGTCGAGATAAGTGGGCTCGTTCTCAGTATTCTTCACCGATACACGGCGGCCAGACTCATTGTGTTTGACGGTGTGGCGGAATCCGCGTGCTGGGCGGCCGGAGAGTAAAGGGTTCTTATAGAATCGCCGGACAGCGGCGCCCGTCCATTTTTCGTCTTTACAATGTGGACCTGTTGGAAATTCTACTGAGTTGAAATAGTCGGCGACATCGGAACAGTTTAGCGACCGCTTTAGGCGGTTGAGCCCCTCCAGAATTACAGAAGTTGCTCCCTCGGTCCGCTGCCAGTCGTAATACGTTTTTGCATCAGGCGGCTTCGCATATCCGGCAATAAGCAAACCCACAGCGGCGCCGTATTTCTTAAAGCGGTTCATCAACTTTTTCTTAATCCGTTTGGAGGTATGCGCATTGTGGCCGACGTGGTCGCGACATGCCGACAGTAGATCCTCCTCCCACGAGTCGTCTGCAGTATCTACACAGTCGTTCGGCGCAATGCACCGCGTGCCGTGATCAACCGCGATCCCCCACAGTCTGACAGCAGCTGCCCCGCGGACCATTCGACCCGTATCCTCCATCACAAGTAAGTCGAACTCGCGCGTGCGAATCAGCGTTTCCACTTCTACAAGTTCGGGCCGGTCTAACCGTTCACCTTTTCCTTTGGTCGCTATTACGCGATAGTCAACTGGACCTTCGTAGAGGTCGCGAACCTCTTCTTTGCTATGGTCTACCTGATCTTCGAGACTAAGCTCTTTCTGATTCTGACAGCCACTAATCCTCGCCAAGATTGCAACCTTTAACACGCCGCCGTTTCGTGGCGAAAGCTGCGTCTGCGACCTTCTGACCATGTGAATATCTCCCAAACTGAGCAGGAGATACGCGCGCAAAATTCGATTGACACGTTGTGCCAATCAGCTGACCATCGGTGAGAGTTCTTGACCAAGTTTGACAAACGTTGACACACCGCAAACCCAATCGCCGCCAGTGCTTGCGATCGCAAACCCATGTCAGCAAAAGACTTGCAAGATGCGAAAAATGGAATCCTGTCCTCTCCGCTAATACTCAAAGCTGTCGACGTAAACCGTTGGCAGCTTTTGTTTTGCGCCGACCGTGAAATGATTGTCTCAGTGACTGGGACAATCACTGCGACAATCGACCGGCACAACGCCTGCTTTCATCTCTGTATTCACAAGTTCTTTGCGTTGGTTTGTCACCAAAGCGGCTTCTAGAATAAGCGACCTTGCTGTCCAGTCCCGGTTCGGCGCGCTGAAGCACCACGCGCGGGGCGGTCTGGGCGCAGTCTATCGCGCGGCAGATGGAGAGCTGATGCCGGGCGTTGCGGTGAAGTTTATCCATGCTCATCTGGCCGCCGTGCCGGAAAGCCGGGACCGCTTCTTTCTGGAAGCCCGCATCACGGGCATGCTAGATCACCCGGGCGTCGTTCCCATTTTCGGCACCGGCGAAACGCAGAATGGCCGCCCTTTCTATGCCATGAAGTTTGTCGAAGGTGACACGCTGGCTAGAGCCATTGCAACGTTATTACACCCGGCAACCCCGGATAACCGAAGTGCGAACGCTCGAATTCCGTAGGATCCTTCCAACATCTCATTGATCTTTGTAATGTGGTCAGCTTCGCCCACAGCCGCGGTGTCATCCATCGCGACATCAAGCCTAGCAACGTAATGATCGGGCAGCAGGGCGAATCGGCCGCTAGTTCACTTCGACTTCGATCTCGAATGACCGGCCGTCTTCATTCTTCTTCAGCACTTTCACCGTCATAGGCGCATCTTTGTGGGTGAAAGTGTCGCCGGTCTGGTACGGAGCGTTGGCGAGATCCGATTTCGGATAGACCACCACCGGGTTCTGTCCCGAGGCGACACTGGCGTCGATGCTGTAAATCAGCACGCCCGGCGCCCGGTAGATTTCGTTACGCGCCGGCTGTGCGACTTCAATCACGAAAACTTTGCTTGGCTTCTTCGCGTTGCCTGTTGGAACCACAATCATCAAGACACCCGCCGGCGCATTCAATGGCGTGAGTCTGAATGAGTGTTTGCCCGCGGTGACGTAGGTCTTGCGATCGCCGTCAAGCCACTTCAGCTTGTGCCGGTGCCAGCCAAGGAAGCCGCTGGCCTTACCGGCCGAGGACATAATATCCCAGGGGCCAGCCGGGTTTTTGGGTCCTTTGGCGTCGCCGTACGAATAAACGTCGGGCAGACCCATCACGTGCCCTGTTTCGTGCGCGAGGACGTAGGGGCTGGCGCTGGAGATATTCAGTGCGACGTTGATCTTCTTGCCGCGATAGGGAATCGCAATATCATCTCGTTCACCAAAGGCCGTGTTCCCGATGCGTGGCATGTTGACCATCGCGTAGTCGTAGTCCAGAAAGTTCACCTTCGGGTAGAGTTTGAATATCTCTGCAAATAGCTCACGGTGCGATTCGGTCGTCTTACTGCTGTATTCTTTGTGTGACTTGGGCAGCCGGCGCCAGCCATGTACCTGGCGGATATCGAACGTGACTTTGCCGTACGACTGCGTCAGGAATAGCTTCTCGAAGGCACCTTCGCCCAGAACCTTTTTTGCCCGCACTTTCGTATCGATCTCCATCGTTGCATCTGGAAAGTCGACATAGAGCATGATCACTTTCTGGCGGCCGGTTGTACTGCCATAAATCAGCGGATCGTTAGGGCCCTCTGTTTTGTAAACGTCGCCACGGGGATCTAGCTCAGGAATCGCGCGAGTTTCGGTTTGCCCGTCTGAGTCCAGGCGATAAGTGAACGCCAGCTTGTCGAGCGGCCGGATCCAGACATTTCTGAACTGCACCGGGTTGTCGTGATCTTGTAGGAACAAGGGACCGGTCATCGTCTGCTTCTGCTGCTGCCAGACCTTTTTCAGATAAGGCGTAGCGCCGTAGCGGAAGGGATGGTAAGAAGAACGCGGCTCGCCAAACTTCGCCTGGTCCTGGACGAGTTTGCCGTTGAGCCATACGGTCAATGAGCCCTGCTCGACGATTTCACCGTCTTTGTTTCGCCGCGGCGCGCGATACCGCGCGTCATATACCTGCCATTGCCCTGGCGGCCGGCAGGCGTTGACAAGCGGCTTCGAGAAACCGTAGACGGCGCCCATGTCTTGCATGGTTGGATCTTTTTTGCCGTGGGAGTTAAAGATCTGAAGCTCGTAATTTCCATGAATGTAGATGCCGCTATTGCCGCTGCCTTGCTCCGGCAGCATGAATTCCACGTGTATATCTGCGTCGCGGAAATGGACCTGCGACACAAGATGGTTGGTCCGCCCCTTACCGCGCGAGGACTGCAACGCACCGTTTTCCACCGGCCAGTCGATCGCTTTGCCCTCTCTACTCAGAAACTGATTGATTCCTTTTCCATCGAACAGCACAATGGCGTCCGCTGGCGGGCTGACCGGCAGGGTGATTTGGGATGGATGAAAATCATGAGGTGGATTCGCCCGTAATCCGCTGGAGTATGGAGCCCCAGCAACGAGAAGCAACGCGATTCCCCAACGGATATGCGACGAAAAAGAGTTTGAGGTAAACCTGAAGAAGTTCATGCTGCGCAGTCCTGATGGGTCGGCTGGGTTAGCAAGGCAATTGGGGCGGATTTCAAGGAGCCACCGGTCGCGTCGGACATGACAAACCGCTGGGAAGAACTCCGCATCTCCATATTAGCCTAAACAGACCACCACAACTTGCGACAGCCAAATCAACCGCCGCCACGCGGAACCTCGCCCGGATTATTTTTAGCGGTCTGCCGGGTGATCGTGCCGGTACCCCACCATTCAGTCCCGCGTTTCATACAGAACATGCATCTGCAAGCTGGCGGCCCGGTGTAAACCGACGAAAGCTTCATCGCCGGTTACGCGGCTTTCCTAGGGCGGAAATTGATCAGTTTCCTGACCCACCTCGACAGGGAACCATTCTGCTTAAGTATTTGGCTCTGTATGTTTACTTTGCGTAACAGAACCAGTAGCGGACGTGTGTCACTCGCATGTTCTCGAATGGTGGCTTTATCCGTGCAGAAAAATCTGAACTGATTTTCACCGGGTTGCAGGGTTGCAGCGAAACGCAATACTTCGCTGTGCTCGAATTCCCATTGAGTACTCGTGGCGCCCCCTGTGTGGTCGATCACCATTTCACCGCGCCGCAAAGCTTCCGGGCGACCTGGGCCAGATTCAACTGTGAGCGCCAGTTCGATCTCGCATCTGTCCTTTGCCCACAATATGCCGGCAATTCCCTCGGACGATCCCTCGCCCAGCCATAGCAGAACTTCACCTTGGTGCTGTTCAATTTCCCAATGAGGCATTTGCACTTGCTGGGCTTTGAAATCTATTTTCAAGTTCAACGATTCATCAATCGAAATTAGCCGGTTTAACGGTGAATCAGGGTGTCCGTATTTTACCGTATTGTTGTACTCGTCTATGAGCTTGCTGTGATGGAGAAAAAGCTGGTGGAATTCTTCCTGCGACATCTCTTCGCCGTAATAGTAGTTGACACTTAACGCGGCTTTCTCGTTAAGTCTTCCCTGCTGTTGCAGTTCTGCATACGCTGGCGTCCCCGGATACGGGTCAAAGACGCCGAGCGCAGCCCTGGTTGGCTTGAGTTTCGGGAGTAGTTCCGTGGTTGCGACCATTTCTTCCCTGGTTTCCCCCGGCACTCCCATCATCAGAGGCGCGGTCCATGCCAAGCCGATCTCGTTAAGGATACCGGCCGCCCGTTCAGACTGCTCTACGGTGATGCCCTTCTTTATTTTTTCGAGCACCTTATTGCTTCCCGATTCAACACCGATAAGCACCTCTATGCAGCCGGCCAGCTTCATCAAGGTCAACAGTTCTGGATCCATATTGGTGTCGACACGCGCATAGCAGACCCAGTTGACGGCGGCCTCTTTTTCGATCAGCAGATTGCAGATCTCAATCACCCGCTTTCTGTCCGTCGTAAACAGATCGTCCCAGATGGTGAAGTTCTGAACACCATAGTGTTCTTTTTGATGCAGCATCTCCTCAACAACCTGGTCGGCTTTTCTCAAGCTGACGGATGACCGACCGCCCCACACGACATTGACTGCGCAGAATGTGCATGGGAACGGACAACCGCGCGAAGTGATGATATCGCCGTGCATAAACTTGTGCACGACATCTGGCATCGTCTCGGTGTACAGCATCAAGTGCTTTGCGGGATATGGCAGCGTGTCTATGTCTTTGGTGATTTTCCGGTTGCCAGTGCTTACCGTACGGCCATCCTGTTTAAATGTGATGCCATCAATCGTTTCAAAGTATTGTTCTTCGCGATGAAGCATTTCCACCAGTTCAGTCATCGTTTGCTCGCCTTCGCCGCGCACCACAAAATCCACATGAGGATTTTGGATGGCTTCGTCAACGGCAACGGTAACACCCATCCCACCCAAAACGACAATAATGCTCTTGTCGATCTTCTTCACGATTTCAGCTAGCAAATAGCTGGACGGCAACGTGGCGCAAACAGTACCAATTCCCACTATCTGTGGCTCCCGCTCGCGCAGTACATCTTCGACTTCGCGCCAGATTTCGTGGCTCGGGTCTAGTGAAGCGTTGAAGTGC
Source organism: Pirellulaceae bacterium (assembly GCA_965233625.1). Lineage (GTDB taxonomy): Bacteria > Planctomycetota > Planctomycetia > Pirellulales > Pirellulaceae. The sequence goes on along the minus strand of OZ247499.1, from coordinate 1,245,069 downwards.
TCGGACCTGTTTGCGGCAATGCGGAACCGGGAAACTTCTGAGTTCCTCAGCGAACCAGATGACGGTCAGGCGCACGCTATCAACAAAAGATTCAGGCAGTCTCAAGGTGATGTGCTAGCGTGGCTGAACTCAGACGATATCTATGTGGACGCCCACGTAATTCAGCGGGTCGTTGAATGTTTCGCCAGGCATTCAGAAGCTGACATCGTCTATGGGCGTGGCTACGGTATCGACGAGGCAGGTCGAGTCATTGGCGAGGAGAACTACGTCACAGACTTTGATATCGAGATTCTCTACGAGATCGATATGGTTTTGCAGCCAGCTTGCTTCTGGCGCCGGGACGTCTGGGATGTTGTAGGCGAGCTTAATCAGTCGATGCACTGGGCGTTTGACTGGGAATACTGGATGCGCTGCTATCTTGACCATTCATTTCATTTTCTGGACAAGCATCTGGCAGGCAACCGGCTCCATAGGGATACGAAAACCGAAACGGGTGGCATCGGACGGAAGAGGGAGATCGCTGAACTATTGCTTAACCAGGGTCGCTTTACAGAGCGTGCTGTGCAGGCATACATCGCCACTCCCCTGTTGCACATGGACGAACAGACTGACGAACACGCAGCGGCCGCTACGCTTTCGCCTTTCCCCGTTCATGACTATTGGGTTTCATTGAAGGGGAAAGTACGCCTCTATCTTGGGCCGACACGATTTCTAGAACGCACCCTCCGGCGATACCGCAAACGAATGATGCGATTGCTACTCGGGCAATCATACAAAAAGGCAGACTTTTCGCCCGCGTTTAAGGCAAAGGTCGTTCGCAGGCATCTCATTGATAAAGAGCCTATTGCACAGCTCTCTGAAGAATTAGGCGTGTTACCTTTCCAGGTTCAGATGTGGGTCAACCAGGTGTTAACCTCTGCTGAAAGTGTATTCGGAGAGTCTCACCAACGTGCACACGCAAGACGCGCATGACCGGGGAAACGCTCTGCTGACCAGTTGAATTCCGCATCGCGACGATTCATAGACACCCTGCACCGCCTTCTACCGGGCTGAACCCGCGTCGCCTGCACCTACCCGGTTAAGGTTGCTCGAACATTTTATGTGCTTCTCCCAACGCCAAATTGTGCGCTTCGAAGACTGAACATACCGCCGCGTCCAAGCAATGGACCAAGGCGATAGTGTGTAATGACTGGCAATCGCTCGGGCTGCAAAGCGACGGACCCGGCTGCCGCGGCGCCCGGACCACCGCGCCACTGCCCGGCAGCGCTGCTAACAGAAGAAGTAGACACATCAACATCGCCGCCGTCACAAGAAGGAACTTCCCCATCATCCAGGTGGTTATGTGAGAATCTCTCTGGCGACCGAACCGCTTAGTTCTGTCAACCGCATGTTTCTGCCGCCGTAGCGGAAGGTCAGTCTTTCATGATCGAAGCCGAGCAGGTGCAGAATGGTCGCGTGCCAGTCGTGAATGTGCATTCTGTTTTCGACGGCCTCGTAGCCATGGTCATCAGTGGCTCCGTACGAAAACCCGCCTTTGACACCGCCGCCAGCCATCCAGGTGGTGTATCCCTTATGGTTGTGGTCCCGCCCGTTGCCGTCCGGGGAATACGGCGTGCGGCCGAATTCTCCTCCCCAGATGATGAGTGTGTCTTTCAGCATATCGCGGCGTTTCAGGTCGGTTAGAAGCCCGGCGATGGGTTTATCGATTTCCTCGCAATTGCTTTCGAGGGCGTTCTTTAGATTGCTGTGCTGATCCCATGTGCCGTGTCCCAGTTCAATGAAGCGCACGCCGGCTTCGGCGAACCGCCGCGCCAGCAGGCACTGTCTGCCGAATCCGCCGGTGCGATCTTCGCCGATGCCATAGAGTCGCAGTGTTTCGTCGGTTTCGCCGGCAAAATCCATAACTTTGGGGACGGCGTCCTGCATCCTGAACGCCAGTTCAAAGTTTTCGATGGCGCCTTCGACGAGCGGACTATGGCGGTCGCGTGCCAGCTTTTCGCGATTGAGTGCGGTGATCAGGTTGAGTTGCGCACGCTGGTCGCTTCTGGAAAGCTGCTTGTTTACAGCATTGTTGATGCCGTGCGGGTTTGCTTCACCACGCCGCAACATATCGATCCGGCGATTGCGGGCGCTGCTGTCGGCGATGTTGAATTTCGTTCCTTGATATGCGGCGGGAATGAACGCGCTGCCGTAGTTCTGCGCACCGCCATTGGCCGACGGAGGATTGATCGAGATAAAGCCTGGCAGGCTTTGATTCTCCGTACCTAATCCATACAGCGCCCAGGCTCCCATCGAGGGACGCACAAACTGAAAGTGCCCGGTGTGCATCTGCAAAAAAGCTTGCGCGTGCGCCGGCTGGTCGCAGTGCATACCGCGAAGCAGGCAGAGGTCATCGGCGTGGCGTGCAAGTTCGGGAAACAGTTCTGAGATCCAAAGCCCGCTATCGCCGTGCTGTTTGAATTTCCAGTGCGATGCAAACCACGGCGTTCCGTAGTGCGACGCCCGGCCGTGATCGCGCACCAGTTGCGGCTTGTAGTCAAAGGTGTCTACGTGCGATGGCCCACCGCGCATGCAGAGAAAGATCACACGCTTTGCCCGCGCGGCAAAATGCGGCTTGCGCGGTGACAACAGCGATCTCTTCACCTCCGGTTTGTCCTGCGCTGTTGCCTGGGCGGCCAGTCCGGCGAACGCCAGGTATCCAAAACCCGCCGATAGGTGTTTCAAAGCTGCGCGGCGCGATAAGGCGGAAACACGGTTGCCGCAAATTCCGGGATAAGATTGGCTCATGGTTGTACAGTTGTCTTTTCAGTTCAAAATTAGTCGATACAACAGAATTCCGCCGTGCAGAGCAACGCCTGGCAGTAAGAGGTTAGCTTCTGCTGGGCAGTGAGTTTCGAGCCGTCGACAGCATTCATGAAATCATCAGCAAGTTGCCTTTCTCGCGTTGATGGAATGCGCCCTAGAGCAAGCTGGTTCGCGTAGTCGATGCGCTGTGCAGCTGGTTGTTTCGCGACGCGGGCAGCAAAACTTTCAGCCTGCTGTTGAACGAATTCGTTATTCATCAGATATAGCGATTGCAGCGGACTCGCCGTGGTGTTCCGGGCGCCGGCGACTAGGCTGCCGTCAGGGGCATCGAACAGTTCCAGCATCTCTGGTAACACAGACCGCACACGCGGCAGGTAAACCGACCGGTGATTCCACTCAAGTGCGCGGATGACGGGTTCGAATACATTCTGGCCGACATTGCCTTCACCAGCTTTCCGCAGCAGTGTGCCCACGGGGCGTTTAGGGTTCAGATTGCCACTGACGGCGAGCATTGCATCGCGGATGGCTTCCCCTTCTAGCCGCCGTTTGTTCATGCGCCAAAGAAACTTGTTCTCCGGATCGATCTCGAAATTGCTGCGATGGTGCGATGACGAAAGCTGCCAGGTTCGCGACATGGCGATTTCACGGATGAGCTTTTTGACCGACCATTTGTTGGTAACGAATCGAACTGCGAGATAATCGAGCAGTTCAGGATGCGACGGTCGATCGCCCGTCGAGCCAAAATCATCAACAGTGCGAACCAGACCACGACCGGTCATCCAGTACCAGATGCGGTTAGCCATCACCCGTGCTGTGAGCGGATTGCGGCGCCAGACAATCCAGTTGGCGAGTTCTATCCTGCCGCTTCCTTTGGTGCTGGTTGGCAGCGCGTGTTTTCCTGGAGGTGTCAGCACTTGCAGCACGCCGCGCTGCACGCTTTGCGCGGGCTTGTCGATCTCGCCGCGCAAAAGCAGACGCGTCGTCAACGCGAACTCGCGGTCCTGCGTTCCCATGCTGAACACGCGCGGGCGACCGTCGGGCAAGTAAGCTTGAAGGGCGGCTTCTGTTTCATCGCGGTCCGAACGCATGCGTCGCAAGGCGCCACGGAAGACGTTATCGCCTGAACGGATTTTCCGCATCGCGTTGTCGAGCGCTTCGCGCGCGGCATCGCGTTTCTGCACAAGTGCAGCGAATTCCTGCTTGCTCAGTGTGGGAACGCCTGCGGACGGTCCAAGCCCGGTCAGGTCGAGCAGGGTTGTCGACTGCCGGGCCTGCGCTTTCAAAAGGCCGTAGTGTGTTTCTGTCGCGCGGAATATACCGGCCAGTGCATAGTAGTCTGTCTGAGGTATCGGATCGAATTTGTGGTCGTGGCAACGCGCGCAGGCGACGCTAGTTCCGAGAAAAGCCCGTGACGTGGCGTCTATCTGCTCGTCCACAAGATCGGCGATGTACTTCTGTTGATCTTCTTCGCCAACTAGCTTCTGTCCGATCGCCAGAAACCCGGTGGCGATGACATTGTCCGCCCATTCCTTGTCGTTCTCCACAGGCAGCAGATCGCCCGCAAGCTGCTCCCGCACGAAATCGTTGTAAGGTTTGTCTGCATTGAAGGCGTCGATCACCCAGTCGCGGTATCGCCACGCATGCTGGAACACGTTGTTCTGATCGCCGCCGGTGGATTCTGCAAAGCGGGCGACATCCATCCAGTGACGTCCCCAGCGTTCGCCGAACTGTGGTGAAGCAAGCAACGCATCGACAAGTTCGCTGATGACCTGCTGGCGTTCCGCTCCAGTCGATGCCGTTTCTATCCGCCGGCGCCAGTGGCTCATCTCCTCCGGCGACGGTGGCAGCCCCGTCAGCACGAAGAACAGTCGCCGTACGATCACTCGCGGCGAGGCATCTGCAACCGGCTGCAACTTCTCTGCATCGAGCTTTGCAATGACATAGCGGTCGATAGGCGTGCGCGCCCATACAGAGTTCGTGGTTGCCGCCGACTCACGCAACTCCACCGGCTGGTACGCCCAGAACCGGCGGCCCTTCTCGATATCAATCTCCGTGCGCACTACCGGCTGGGTAGGCGTCGTACGAGGATCGGGCGCGCCCATTAAAATCCATTTGCGGAAGTCAGCAATGATGTTCTCTGGCAACTTGCCTTTTGGCGGCATCTGCGTGTCGCCAGAATAGGACAGCGCCTGATATAGCAGACTCTTTTCCAGTGAACGGCCGACAACTGCCGGTCCATTGTCACCACCGCGCAGGAGTGCTTCACGCGAATCGACCTTCAAACCGCCTTTCGATTTGCCTGACTCTGCGGAATGGCATTCGTAGCAGCGAGTGGCAAGCACAGGTCGGATCTTCGATTCGAAGAAATCGTTTTCCGCCTCTTCTGTCTGTGCATGGCTTTTCGCTGCCATTACACCGGCGATTAACGCCAATACCAGTAGTGGATAACGCATCATCTGCTTCCTCCCGCGGTGGCTTTTTTCATAGGAGGCCGCTTCGGCCGCACTGCAATAACCGTGGCGTTACTGGCAGTAGTCTGCGACTGATTGATGTCGAATTGAGGCGTTATCACATTGAGTTCTGTGATGCGGTTGCCGCTAGTAACCATCCGGGCCAGCAGAGGCTCTTTCATCTCGCGGAAAATCTGATGCCGTAGCCCGCCCGCCATTTCGGCGCCAACGCGGAATTCGAATGTCCTGCGTTCACGCATGGCCGTCGTGATTTTCGTACTGGCAGGCACCGTAACCACAACCTGCTTCGCGGCGGAAGACATTCGCCCGCGCCGTCCGCGGCCGCGCATCGCACCGCCTCGACTGCTCGCTGTCGCGCTGCTTTTCGTTATGGAGATCCTGTTGCCACTCACCTTGTGAATTGACACGAACGATTCCTCAGCAGCAGCCCTGGTGCCGACAACCGCTGCAAGGCACCCGGCGAACACCGCCGCAATAAAGGTAAGTGCTTTCCTGCGTTTGAAGTGGCAGGCACTTGTCTGTAACGACTTGACTATCATGGGTTAGATTCTTGAACTGATTGAAATTTTGCGGTGCTCGCGAGCCCTGCCTTACAACTGTTCTCTTACACGAGGCCATCGATTGCCCGGAAAATATTCGAAAAGTCGCGGATCTACACTTTTTGAAAGAATTTCTGTTTTACTTCGTCCAAATCCTCGGTAAGCGTACGACTACCATTAGTTAGGTCTGCAAAATCGAAACCGCGGCGATTTTGACGAGAGAATTGCAGCAGCACGAGTGATTAACGAGTGAACGTATCGCAAAGCCAAGCTGAATCTACCGGCGACAACCATGACGAGTTTGTAGCTCAACTGGTTGCCCACCGGCATCGGATTTACGCCTTCATCGCCAAACAACTAGTCAACCCCGCCGATGTTGAAGACGTGTTTCAGAAAACAACAATTGTTCTCTGGAGAAAGATTGACGAATTCGAACCGGCGCGTAGTTTCTTCCACTGGGCCTGTGGAGTTGCTTTCAACGAAGTGCGGAATTTCCTGACGGCGCAGCGCCGCAACCGGCTTCACTTCGATATCGAACTCGTTGAGTTATTGGCACAAGAGGCGAGGGAAGAAGGAGATTTAAGCGAAGCGCGGTTGTCGGCATTGCGTATCTGCATGGACAATCTGCCAGCACGACAACAGGAGATCCTGCGGCGTTGCTACCTCGGGACGGAAACGATCAAGCAGGTCGCTGATACGCTCGGCCGCGCCCAGGGAGCGCTCTACAAACAACTCGCCCGCCTAAGACATAAACTAAATCGGTGTATTAGCATGCGACTCTCACAAACGGAGCCGCAGCTGTGAAGGAAACAAAGCTATCGGAACTCATCCAACAATTAGCGCACGGTGATATCACGCCGGAGGATCATGAGCAGTTGCAGCGCGCTCTAAAAGCCAGCGCTGATGCAAGATCCCTACTCCGTGAACAGCTTGATCTGGAATCTGCCTTGCGCACATGGGCTTCCACCAGCGCCGCGGGGAACGACAGTCCCGCAGTTGCACGCCCAACCCGGCGTGAAAAGCAGCGTTCGAACCAGTTCTGGCTTGCCGTAGCCGCTGTGCTCGCCGCATCGCTTTTGGCGTGTGTCTTTACCTGGCAGATCTGGCATTCTCAACGCCAAACTGACCGCAGCGATCTAGTTAGCGGAGCCGGGGAACGCATTGAAGATCTAGTATTTGTAGGCGTCATTGGTGCACAAAAAAATGCCAGATGGCGTTCAGAAACCGGGCCATCTGGCAGCAGGTTTTCTCAACAAGCGCTATTGCTGGAAGAAGGCGTTGCCGAGCTGAAGTTCGACTCCGGCGTGAATGTGCTTCTTGAGGGACCGTGCGAACTGAATGTCACTGCCAGTAATTCCGCACGACTTGTCGCAGGCAAGGTTGTCATTCAGGTCACGGAACTCTCCGATGGTTTTCGATTGGACACGCCTTGCGCGGCTATTACTGATGAAGGTACAGAATATGCGGTGTCACTCGATAGCGATGCGACTGAAGTGCATGTTTTCGACGGCGTAGTGCGCTGGCAACCAGAGAATTCCGGCGAAGAGCGGCCCTCAGACCGCATTAAAGCAGGAGAAGCCAGACGCTTTACCCGTTCGCAACCATCGCACGGTGCGCGCATCCCGCTTGAAAAGCGATTATTTGTACGGAGAATCGAAGCCGGCTTGCAGGGACAAGCGGGAGGTTCGCTGCTTGCCTACGACGGTTTCGAAAATCTCGCCGGGCGGATGCATCGTGGGCGGAGTGGCTTCGGCTGGAATGGCGGGTGGCGGTCCAGTCGCTTCGCCCCCCGCGACGACGTGGCCATTGTAGATGCGCCTGCCGGCATAGTATTCGGCGCCGATCGCAAAGGGCGTCGGCTTCTGCAGTTCAAAGGCGCAAAGACCATGTGGCGCGAACTGGAAAGCTCATTGCCATTGGATGGGCAACGTGCCTATTACGTTAGCTTCCTTCTTCGGAGCAACGCCAGTGCAGATAGTGAAAGCGGTGGCGCGGGGAAGTTTTTTGAACTCTCTCTACTCGGCGCCAGTGAGAGGCGCCGCACGCCGGCGGCGTTTGCATTTGGCGTCAACTCAAACCAGCAACCGTATTTAAAATGTCTTGGCGCCATCACAACAGCCGCGGTGAAGATCGAAAGCGGTGCAGTTTACTTGTGTGCCGGGAAGATTCTCATTTCGCCTGCTGGCGTATTTACATCACTACGTTTGTTCCGTAATGGTGAAGTTATCCATCCAAAAGACCCTAGCGAATGGACCGTTTCGGCGACCGGCAGGCCTTCCGGTTTACCAGTCACAACAGTCTGTCTTAGAACTGGATCTAATGCCCAATACGAAATCGACGAATTGAGAGTCGGCAAGGACTGGGCGTCAGTTTCTTCCGCTGATGTAGCAGGCCAAATATCCGATTCTGTCAACTCTGCAATCTTGCCGCCGTAGCACTTAAACGAGATATCGACTCCGGCGAAGAACATCCCAAGGTCCTCAATGACCTGCGAAAGTGGTGCGCGACAAACTACGACGAACACGTACCGGAATCGTCCGTTGAAATTCTCGGCCATTCAGTCGCCGAGATGACCTGCAGACGCTACGCCCACCGATCACCACGGGCGGTGCGCGATATCGTAAGCCTGCCGCAGCGAAGCTGCCAGCAGGTAGAACGCGATGCCCGCGGCTCCTTGCAGATTGCATGCTAGATCTGCGGTGTGCCCGGATGCTGCCTTTCGCGGATTCCCAGCTGCGAGCGGACTAGGCGCCGGTTATGCGTATTTACGGCTGCAGCGGTTTTTTAATGAGCCCGCAGGCTTCGTCGTGCAGCAGCTTCACAATAACCCAGTTGTGCCAGGCATCGTTGTCGAATGGCGTTTTGTGCTGCCGGTAGTAATTCTCCAACGTGACGGTTGCCACCTTCATCAACTTGGCGGCTTCCTCGCTTTTTCCTTGTCGCGAGTGGCACATCGCCTTGAGCACCATATTAATCGCGACTACGTCTTCACGTTGTGCTTTTAGCTGCAGATTCATCTGGTCGCTTAAGTCGATCATTTCCAGCGCTTTGTCATATTCTTTGTAACGGTAGTGGCCGATGGCGCGGGTTGATGGATAGTATTCGCCCCACACACGATTTCTGCGGGCTACTGCGAAGTCAGCCAGCTTTTCGGCATCGGCCCGGCCTTCCACTGGTTGAGATGAAAGCCAGAACATTTTCGCCGTGCGTTCAGCAGTGTAAGGATTATTCTGCACGCCCTTAAATCGCTTTAGCATTTTGCCGGCGTGATCCACCAGATCGACGCGCTGTGCGTTGAGCGCCAGCAGAATGCCGCGGCGCATCCAGTGCATAGTATTTTCCGGTTGCAGCTCCATCGCCTGTTCGTAATCGGCGGCTGCGTCCTCCCATTTGCCGGCTTCCATAAATAGGTGAGCACGCTTTTCAAACGCCGCAGCGCGGGCCTTGGCAACTGCTGGCTGTTTGTTCATCTGCGCGAGCCGGCCGAGTAGTTGATCGATTTCTGCAACCTGGCCTAACGCTAATTGCTGCAACGGAATCTTGACGGGGTGAAACCTATCGCTCGCTGGCTTTTTTTCGTTCGGCTGATTGTCTTGCCCAACGGCGCTGACATTAGGGAGCACTAGTAGAACGAGAAAGCACGCGAACGCAGATTTTTTTATGGCAAATTTCATCTTGGGCTTTCGCGGAGATTGATGTTGAATCAAGTGACCGTTTGCGTGTTAAGTTTTCTTATTTTACGAAATGTGAACGTATGAAGTACGATTGGTAGCGTTAGCTCATTCTTCCATTAATAGTTCCTTATGAAGCACCAGCGAATTGCTGTTTATTTCTTCGCTGATTTCAAATTCTAGATCTTTGCTCCAGCGGAAATCTTCAATTGGATCAGTAGCAAGCTTACGCGGAGGACGGAACTGAACCTTATAAGTATGAGTTCCGGCTTTCCACTTCTGCGGCGTTTAATTAATGCCGCCCGCCGGCATCGACATGCCGATATCTTCTCCGTCAATCTTGATGGCTTTGATCTCCATGGTGGTCTGATTCACGATCCGCAAATAATCTGGTACGGATGATGGAGAACATCCCGCTAGAAGAAGCAGGATTAGTAACGCGATGCAATAATAATAATCCGGACGGCGCATGGTCTAATTCCGTTGAGGCAGGTGGTAACTTAATTTACTGCAATTTTCCTGTAATTCCCGTTGTCTGAGCTTTCAGCGATCTATGCTCTGCACACGGCTCAGGCCGGAGGCAGCGCGGCGCTTTCAGTCATAGTCCCATCTGCCAATCCACGAAGGGTATTTTTAGCACGCCCCATCTAGTTTTTACTTCAGTTGTCTGCGTCCGGCGATCGATCTGTGGCGCCTTCGATGGAAACACCAGCCGGGCGCCGTTCTTTAGCTGCATCACCTTGGCGCCTGGTTTCAAACGGGTCGGCTGAACAGCGGCGCTGGGGATGAGATCGAGGCGGGTGATCTGAAACTGTGCGTTGTAGCAGCCGATGGCAGGCACTGTCTTATCGGGGCGGGTCCAGCCCGGTTGCATCGAGAATTTCGCGGGGTCGCCTTGCCAGAAAAATATCTGCTTTCCGTTGATCGTGAGCCGCACGCTTGTAGGAGATACATCTATCACCACCACGGTCGTTTTATTCTTCGCAAGCAGCGTGCCTCGATGCCGGGTCTGATTTGTGAGTGGACCGTGCCCGTCGATGAGTTCGAGGCCGGTGTGAACTCTACCGCTTCGCGGCCATCCATCGATGCAGACGTTACATTCACGGCCTCCGACAACCAGCGGGAACACCAGGGCGTCGGCGCCGGTCAGGCGTTTCGCGGTGATGTGCAGCGAATATCTTTTGGGGGGAGCGTGTTTTAGTTGCAACAGCGCCCACGGCGTCTGCGTTGGCGTGGTAAGCACACCGCCGGCGATCCGCCATTTTCCGCGGATGGCATCGCGCACCACTGAAATGTTTGCCAGCAAGTTCACTGGCCGCGAAGTCGCGAGATTGCACACTACTAGGATATCGCTCCACGGCACGGTGAGTTTTCCCCACGGCGACCGAATTTTCAGATGCTCGCCGGCAACAACGCCTTCGTGCACGGCCTCGGCTTGAATTATCTGGTCGAGGCGGCGGGTATCGATGGTTCTACTTTTCTTTAATTCGCCGATGATCTTCCGGACCCGCGTTCTGCGTTCCAGGTCAGCGTCGTTTTCATACGCTTTCAAAAGCGCGATAGCGGCGGGTCCCAATTTCATCAGCGCAGCATGCGATGACTCGCGCGTGGCATACAGGGTGTCGCCAAGACCGGTCGCCAGCTGTTTCACGTTGTTCTCAAAGGCGGCGCCCAAGTGGTTCGTTCCGGGAACAATCTGCAGCACGTCTTTGAATGCAATTCTGCGGCGCTGCGAGGCGCTTACCACTTCGAATTCAGCAGCCAGCGGGACGCCCACAATTATCGAACCATCGGTCATTTCGATTCGCAGACCGGCAGGCTCTTCAGCGCTTGCGCCAGCTATCAAAATACCTATCACTACAACCGGCGCTATTAAATACGCGAACCGGAAGGGGGCAAATCTGAAATGCATCTGGATCTTCCCGTGATGAAAGGGCGAGAGTTTTGGCTGCTGCGCTAGTCAGTCTGAACTTGCTTCGTCGCCGGTGCCTTAATCAGCTGCGGCCGGTTCTGAATGCAGTTTTTCAGGTAACTGGTAGATGCGGATTAGATTGTCACCCGTCGCATACGTGGATTTCTGCCGGCTCCATCTGGTTCCACCCGCCACCACAAGGAACCTGCCGTCTGGTGATACACGGGCGTCGCGTTGGCCGCTTTTCAGCTCGAGCGATGGAAATTCAATCTGCTTACCGGCCTCTGTCGATACAAATGCCAGCGTTTTGTTCCCGTTTTTCCCGCTTCCACTAACAACGGCGAATCGCTCGTCGGGGGTTAGCGCGATGTTAGCCGGGTGGACAACTGTCTGAGATTGCCAGATCTTTTCACCTGTCCGCCAATTCCATTTCGAAACGATGCCGTCGCCATTGGCGGTCATTATATATTCAACATTACGGGGCAGCGTCATTTTCACATTGCCGGTTGGGTCGACAGGTGCGGCGACAAATTCGCGGTGCGGGGACTGGTCGCTGGTGTTCCATACACTTACCTGATGAGCGGCATCGATGGCGAATATTAGTTTGCCATCGGGCGAAATGTGCACATTTCGCAGGCTAGCTTTTCCCGCGGAATTATGCGTACTCACCAGGTTGCCGGAATTTGCGTCCCACACGCGCACGATGCCAGTGCCGCATGCCGCCAGCGATAGCTTGCCATCAGGGCTGAAGCTAACATGCTCTCTGTATTCCGTCCGGCCCTTCATGGTGCATGCTTTTACGCCGTTATTGACCCGCGAGGTGTGAACGAACCCTTTATCGTCGCCCGTTAGCAGCAGGCTGCCGTCTGGCGAGAATTTGACCGACATTACCTTTCCGTAGTGCTTCAGCGTGTGTAGCAACTCGCCTGATTTCGCGTTCCAGATCCGCGCGGTGTTGTCGCCTACGGGCCACCCGCTGCCACTGGCGATGAGGTCCCCGCCGGGTGAATAGTCCAGTGTTTTGATAGGCCCGGTATGACCTTTCAGCTGGTTGACCAGTACCAACCGGTTCGTATTCGCTTCGTCTGGCCAGATACTTTCCGGCAACCGCCAGATGTGAAGTGAATAATCGTGGTCTGTATCGTATTTCTTTTTTGCTGGATTGAATCCACCGCCTCCGCCGGTGACGATCGTCTTGCCGCCGGGGAGTATGACGCCGCGGTTGAGGCAGTAGGTTGAACTCGCAGCGCGGTGTGTCTCGACGCCGGTAGCCACATTCCACGCTCGCACGGTGAGGTCATCGCTGCCAGTTAGAAGGCTCCGCCCGTTGCTGGTAAACCTCAGCCAGTTCACGGAGCCGCGGTGCCCTTTTAGAGTGTGAACAACCTCGCCGCTGTTTGCGTTGAGTAGCACTAGATTCGTTCTTCCTCCTACAGCGACCAGTTGTTCATCTGGCGAACACGCAAATTCAACAATGTCCTTTTCCAGGGAGTCCTGGGAAAGATCGTAGGACCAGACTTCTTTGCCAGTTGCCGATTCGACTCTGCGGCAGTGGTTGTCGCTGGCGAGTATCAGGTGGCTGCCGCTGGCGACAAAGCGGACTTCCAGACACATGCCGTTGTCGAACTGTGAAATCAGTTCACCTGATTCCAGATTATATGTCGCCGCTTTGCCATGCCCGGCGACTGCGGCCAGACGGTCATCGGCTGTTATGTCCATCGCCGAGCCATGCGACAATTGATACTCCTTGAGCCGTTTGCCAGAGGCAGCGTCCCAGATGCGCAGCATGCGGTCTTTGCCGGTGGATACAATCCGCTTGCTATCGCTGGTAAATCGCGCCTCGCGGACGAAGCTATCCGCCTGCCATGCGCCTGCATACTTCAGCGTTTGAGTGTTCCAGACTGCAAGCTTGCCGCGAGCATCGGCAGACAGCAGAAATCTGCCATCGGGCGAGACGTTGAGCACTTCGATCTTGCCCCGGTGAAACTCGAATTTGTGGTCGTGAACGATCTGTTTCGCTTTGTTATCTACTGGCCAGACACTTTGCGGTAGAAGCCACACTCGCACCGCGTTGTCGGCTCCGCGTTTTTGTTCAACTGGTCCTCCAGCGGTGACGACATATTGTCCGTCTGGCGACAGGGCAAGCACGCTGTTCTCTTGCGTTTTCGATTGCGCCAGCATGTTGCCGGTGGTAGCGTCCCATAGTCGAAGCGTACCTGCGTAACCGGCTTCAAGAATCTGACCTTCGGTAAGAATCCGCACATCCGGGTGGTTGTCGCCGGCAATCGTCCGCAGCAGTTTGCCGCTGGCGACATCAAGTAGCAGGATGCCTTCCCTTTGTGTAGCAACGACGACCTGGCTTCCATCATCCGAGAAGTCGATTGTCCAGACAGGTTCGTTGGCGCCGTTAAGCGTGTGCAACGTGCGGAGCGGCTTCAATGTATGTGCATCCCACAGCACAATCTCGCGGCGGTCCTGAGCCACTAAATATCGTCCGTCATCTGATACAGCCAGACCGTAAACGTGGCGTTTGTCGCTCCGTGGTGGGTCTCTGCCGGCGTCGGTCGAAGCGAGCTTCTTGCCTGTTGAGGCATCGAACAGAAAGATTTTTCCGTCGAAGCCGCCCGTTACCACGTTCGATGTGCCCGGCACAGACGCGATGGCCGTACTGGTGGCAGAATGTGCCTCAACGCTCTGCTGGTGTGAACCATCTTCTGCAAATAGGACTAACCTACCGCTTGTCGTAGTTAGCGCCATCTGCCCATTGGCGCAAAAACATGCCGCAGCCGGAGAGCCGTCAGGCTTTCTATATGGCAGCATTCTTTGCTGCTTTCCTGCGTGCAGATCCCACAGAAAAACCGATCCGCCCCATGCTTTGCCCGCCGACAGAATTCTCTTCCGGTCTGGTGAAATCGTGAGCGCTTCGACCCTGTTGCGATGCCCCAGCATCGTATGCACCAGTGTGAAGTCGTACGGAGCAAGCGGGCCTATGCCGCCGGCATCCGGGGGCAGTTTTCCCTTGGCGAGCACCGAACCATCTCTACTGACAACAAACTGGTCCTTGAGCAGTTCGACCTTAAACACCACCGTTTCGCCCCGGCGAATCTGAAAGTGGTCGGTCTCTAGTGTGAATCCGCCCTGTTTCACAACGAGCGTGTTCCGGCCGGGCGATACCGATAGAGTTTTCTGGCCGTCGTTCACATTCAAAACCCGTCCGTTGACCGCGACGTACAGGTTTTCGTCATTTACTTCTACTCGCACCACTCCTTGATTCGTCTTCACATAGAACACGACGCCAGCGGCGACTATGGCAAGTGTGAAAAGAAGAATTCCGGCTGCGGCAAGCAGCGTTGGCGATACTGCGGGTTGCCGGTTGAATCCAAGCCGCGGCGGAGCTGGTTTCGCCTCGGGCGCGGGGCGAGCCGGTGATAGTATTGCTTGAATCGCACGGGCGACTTCGATAGGAGCCTGGAAACGGTCACCAGGGTCTTTCGCCATCATTTTACGCAGCACAGATTCGACTTCGGCGGGCACATCGTCGCGGAAGTCCGATAACGGGGCGGCGTCCTGCTGAGTGTGCGCTTTGACCTTTTCCATCACCGAACCACCGGAGTATGGAGCCTTGCCGGTCAGCAATGTGTAAAACGTGCAGCCCAGGCTGTAAATGTCGGCGCGTATGTCGGCGGTGCTGGCATCTTGAGCCTGCTCGGGCGCAATGTAATCGGGCGTTCCCATCATCGTTCCCATCTGGGTGAGTTGATGGAGCGCGGGGGCTTCGGCAGTTTCGCTGCCGTCGCCTATTTCGTCTGCCGCCGTTTCATTGGCAAAATTGGCAAGGCCGAAGTCGAGAATTTTGACGACGGTGGCATCGCCGGAAATCGATCCTACCTGCTGTTCGATCATCAGGTTGTGAGGCTTTATATCACGATGCACCATGCCAAGGTCGTGCGCGTGCTGCAAGCCTTCAGCCGTCTGCCGGATGTAATCGCACGCATCTGCCACCGCCATGCGCCCGTCGGCGCGGATGACTTCATCGAGATCAACGCCATCGACAAATTCCATCACAAGGTAGTGCAAGTCGCCTGCCTGTTCAGCGTCGAAAGCCGTCACAATGTTCGTATGGCGCAACTGGGCGGCTGCCTGAACTTCACGATGGAATCTGCGCACCGCGGCTTCATTCCTGACCAGTTGCGGCTTGATGACTTTCAAAGCCACCGTGCGGTTCATCACCTTATGCTCGGCTTTATACACATCGCCCATGCCGCCGCGGCCAAGAATTCTCACAACCCGGTAACGGGGATGATCTCGCAGTTCGGGTGGTAGTTGCCCGATGGTTGCGGCTGCTTCTCCGAACTCTGTGGCGTCGCCGCCTGGAGAATGTGTCTGTTTCTCAGCGGGCACGGCGATGGTTACGTCCGATAGTTCCGCCTCGCCAGAATCATCAGAAACGGATGTGCCGGGATCCTCTCGCAGGGCCACCACCACGGTGTCGTCGGCAGGTACTTCGCCGAGGAAATCGCAACATGCCTCACAACAATCAAGATGCTTTTCGATCGCATCGGAAGCGACGGCGTTCAGCTTGCCCGCCAGGTAATCCCGTAGTTCCTGATGACTCGGATGCGTCTGATGTGTAGACACGGTTTTACTCTTTCAGCAGGGAAACGCAGTGTTTTTCAAAAGGAAAGAGCACTGGCGGGGCAATAATCGCCAGCAAACCTGGAAAAATCTGAAAAAATTTTCAGCGTTGTCTGATTTTCAATCGATCATACCTTGCCCCAGACGCCGCAATTCCCGTGTTACACGGGACTTAGCTTGAATGACGGCGTTTCGGGGCATATCGAGTTCGGCGGCAACTTCATTGATAGTTGCTCCGTCAACGGCCACCCGCCGGAACGCTTCTCTGGTTGATTCTGTAAATCGGTTTTCAATAAAACCGAGTAACTTTGAGACTAGATGGCGGTTGTGGTCGCGATCCCACATCAAGCTGAGAGCGCTGTTAGGGTCTTCGAATTCCTGAAGCTTGCGGGCAAGCTCGCTGCCGCCACATTCGCCGTCACGCCCGCGATTGCGCCAGAAGTTTCGCAGGCGGTTAATCAGAATTCGCCGTAGCCAGGTTCGAAAGGCGCCGGCCCGGTAGTTGTGCTGGAATTCTGACAACTCGCGAACCACCACGACCAGCACTTCCTGGATCATATCGTCAGCGTCGGCTGGCTGAACGTCGTACCGGACTATCCAGATTCGTAGCAACGGCGAGTACAGTTGCACAAGAGTATCCCAGGCGCCAGTGCCAACCTGGTGCTGCAAATGATCTAGCAGAGTAAGAGACGTGTCAAACGACGATTCCTTCATACGCTCATTCTACAACGAGGCCCAATACAATACACAAGTGAATCGTCACTCGGCTTGTTTAGATCACGTCGGCCAAACTGAGAAGATTCAGACTCTGCGTCACAGATAAAGGTGCGTTGAGCATAGATCGGAGATACTTGATCCTGGATGGGCAACTTTGAAGAGCGGTAGTCTACTTTCGCTGTTCAGAGGTGGTAAATGCTTCTACGTCTCCGCGTTGATCGAGGTAGCGGACAATGGGGTACGTTGTCGCCCCGGAATGGCCGCTGAAACCCGTGATACCGGTTTTCGCCCTCATGACCTGACAGTTTTTGTTTTTGGGCGAGCCTGCTGTCACGAATAACTCCCTATTCCCGCGCCCGCCGAAGGTAAGATTGGAGGCCGGAGTGACACCTACGCGGACCTGCGCGATCAGACTCTTGTCGCGGGGAGAAATTACCCGAATCGTGCCGGTGCGGAATTGCATGCTGTAGAAGTTGCCGAACGCATCGAACGTGCATCCATCGCCGCCCCCTTCGCCCTTGGGAAATTTGTGGACCGTTTCTGGTTTGCCCAGCACGCTCTTTGTGATGTCGATGGCGTATCGTTGTACGCTGCTGCGGACAACGTAAAGAAACTTTCCGGCCGGATCCACTTCGAGGCCGTTACATCCCTGATCAGCGACCTTTTCGAGCCGCCCATTCGCACCAGCAGTCAGGCGATAGATGCCTGCCTTGGGAACGCTGAAGTAAATCTCGTTGTGAATTCCTACGGTCAAATCGTTCCCGGCGCCGGTTTCTTTGCCGTCTGCCAGCAACGCGACGCGCCCGTCCGGAAACATTCTACGTAACCCGGAGTGCCCCACGGTCAGGACCGAGCCATCTGGAAGGAAATGCAAGCCACCGCCGCCAGGTTGTCCCAGAACTTCACGCAATCGCCCGTCGGATTCGACGCGGGTCAGCGAGCGGTTACCCGAAAAGAAATAACTGTCATCGGCCGGTCTATAGACTGGCCCTTCGGGAAACCAGTCGAACTTAGCCACGGTTTCGAACTTTACATGTTGAAGCTTCTGAACTGGAAACACGTCGGATTTCTTTGGCAACTTCACCTCGCGCAGCGAAAATCCTCGCGCCGCGAACATCTGCGATATCTGTGATGTATTCCGGGTTGCGACCGGGAGGTATTCAACACCGTAATCCTCCGGAAGGGGTGTAACCTGATTCTCTTTCGCCCAGCGGTCCCATGCGCCGGAAAGCCGCTTGGCAACTTCGGGGTGCTTTGCAGCTAAATCGTGCGTTTCTGTGCGGTCGGTTGCGACGTTGTATAGCTCCCAGCGTTTATCTCGCAGCGCGACCAGCTTCCAGCGGCCCTGCCGGACTGCCCGGTTGCCTTCGTGTTCGAAGTACAGCGCGCGATCGGCTAGCTGCTTTCCCGCAAGCAGAGGCAGCAGGCTTTTACCAGGAAGTTCGATACTGTCACCGGTCTTTGGCGTGGTGACTCTGGCCGCGTTGAGCAAGGTTGGCACAATGTCGATCAGGTGCGCCGGTGTCGCATCGATGGCTCCGGCAGGCCGGCTCATGTGGGCGGGCCAGTGAATGATGCAGGGCGTGGCAATGCCTCCTTCGTGATTGAAATGCTTGTATAGCCGCCACGGCGTGTTAGAAGCATTCGCCCACCCCGAGCCGGCGCTGTGAAACGTGCCGGCCGATCCCATCTGATCTATCTGCTCATCGCGATGCAGTATATTCTGCGGGCCAGACTTGATATCGAACCCCATCGCATCCCATTCAGCGCAGGCGCCGTTGTCGGAAGTGAAAAGGATCAACGTGTTTTCTAACTCGCCGCGACGTTTCAGCACGGCAAGCACGCGGCCGATACTCTGGTCCATCTCGTCGACCATGGCTGCGTATATCGCCATCCGCCGCGCGAGGTCTGCTTTGCGTTCTTCCGGCAACGACTTCCACGGCGGGTTTGCAGCGCCTTCGGACTTGCCCCAATCGTAGTAGGGCGATCGTGGCGAGAGCTTCGTGGCTTCCGGAACAACGCCCAGCTGCTTCATCCGCGTCAGACGTTTTTCACGCAGCGCATCCCAGCCTTCGCTGTAGCGGCCAGCGTACTTGGCAATCGTTTTCTGTGGGGCGTGCAGCGGGAAGTGCGGCGCATTGAATGCCAGATACAGGAACCAGGGTTTACCCGGAGTTTCATGTGCTTGTTCAAGAAACTCAATTGCGTGATCCGCAAGCGCGCTCGTGCCGTAAAATTCACCGGGTTTGTAACTTCGGGCAACCTTGCCTTCGGGCAACCGTAAAAAGTGGTCAGGATCCCAGAAGGTTTTCGCACTGACCAGGGTACCGTAGAATTCCTCGAAACCGTGTTTCACCGGGTCATCGGTGCCAAGGTGCCATTTGCCTGCGAGAAACGAACGGTAGCCGCTGCCGTTCAGCCTTTCGGCAATCGTCTGCACGTTGTCTGAAACACGGCCGCGGTATCCAGGGCGCCCGATATCTTTTGTCATGTGCCCGAGTCCAACCCGGTGCGGGTAGTAGCCCGTCAGAATGCTTGCGCGGGAAGGGCAGCACCGGCCGGTGGTATAGAACTGCGTCAATCGCAGGCCGCCTTTTGCAAGCCGGTCCAGATTGGGTGTTTCGATCTCGCTTCCATAACAACCGGGATCGCTGAAACCAAGGTCGTCGGCGACGATCAGCAGAATATTCGGTCGTGTCTCTTCGCCGCGTGCGTGGGTAGCCGTCTGGCAGAAAACGAGTGCAACGATTGCGAAGATCGCTAACGGGTATGGCGCGGTTGCGGTCATTTGAATTGCATTCTGGTTGGTGATGGATGCCGGGCGGCCGGTATTCCAGCCAACCTAGCATTTGACTTGTTGTGAATCATCCTTTTCCGCTTTGCCGGGTTTCTTTCATAACCCGTCGCACGCCCCCTCGGCGTAACTCGGCAGTTATTATGATTGAGGACGATTCCGATAATACTGGCTGACACGGAATGATCGAGATGGCTTGCAGAATCCTAACGAAATCTTTCGCAGGGTTAACTTTCGTGGTGTTTGCACTTCTTTCAACGGCTTGCTTTGCTGCGGAGCCTACCGGCGACGGCAAGGTGGTTGAGAGGATGCCTGGGCTGGTGGCGTTCTGGACGTTTGCAGAAGAAGCAGGCGAACCTCGCGTTTCCAGCGGAACGAAAGAGTCGTTGCCGCTGCGTGAAGTGGGCGGCACGATTCCCCGCGTGGCGGGCGGACCGTATTCCGGCTATGCGGCTGAATTGGATGGGAAGCACTATTTCAAAATTCCCTACGCGGAAACGGGGCCGCTGAACATCGCCGGCCCGGAAGCGCAGGTGAGTATGTTCGCGGTGGTGCGGATCGTGAATCTGCAACAAAGCCGCACCATTGCCGGCATGTGGAGCGAAGGGAAAGGTCGCAATGACGATTCCGGTACGCGTCAGTATGCGATGCTGATGAACATGCCTACCTACGGCGGCCCTAAGCAACTGACGCCCCATATTTCCAGCGAAGGCGGCGTGACCCGGCGGGCTGACGGAAGCGCGTTTCCCTGGTGTGCCGACTACGCGGCCTCAGCCAGCAAAGTACCCGAAGAGCAGTGGTGCACGCTGGCCTTCACTTACGACGGCGAGTATATCCGTGCATACATCAATGGCGTGCTGGAGAAGCGCAAGCTAGATGCAAAGAAGGATCGCCGGACCGACCGTTACTTCACCAAGGAAGGCCCCGGCGGGAGCGACCGCGGCATGAATCCGTACTACCACGGCCGCGGCATCTTTCAGTACGATCCGGCCGAGCATGCGAAAACGAAGCCCGGCGGCGGGTCAGACTTCACGGTTGGTGCGCGCTACGCTGTCGGCTCGTTCACGAGAGAAGCCACCATCGGCCGGTTCGGCGGCCTGGCGGTTTTTAATCGCGCGCTGAGCGACGCGGAAATTCTTAAGTTGCACCAGTCTGCAAATATCGCGGCGCTGAACGCATCGAAGAAAAAGTGACACTCGCTGCAATCAGAAGCCGTCTGGTTCGACTGCCTCAACCGGGGTGCTGATACGCGGCGCAACGCCAGCAGGTATCACCGCGGCGGTCACCCTCCCCGCGGCGATTGGTTACAACGAATGCACGCACGTTCCCTTGAGTTAAAGAAAGCCACGCCATGAAACTGCATCGCCGCCATTTCGTTACGGGCGCTGCTGCGTTTGCCGCTGCTCCGGGCCTACTGCACGCGGACACTGTCGACGAAAAGCCAGCCGGCAAGCAGCCGACCGATGCCGAATTGCAGGCTGCGTCGCAGGCTTCTGTTTTGAAACTGGCTTCGCTTACCGAGCCAGTGCTTATTGAATCGATAGAACTGCTGCGCAACGGCGATGAATTCCTGGTGCGAGTACGCTCGAAGGATGGGGGCGAATCGGTCATCGTTCCAAACTCAAGCCGCATGCGCGAGGCGTATCCCATCTTCTTGCGCCGGGTGGCTCCGTTTTTTGTTGGGAAAGACGCCCGTCGGATTGAACCGCTACTGGATGAACTATATCGCGCCGGCAGTAACTACAAGTGGCAAGGGCTGGCGTTCTGGGTGTGCGTCGCCGCGGCGGAGATTGCGATTCTCGATCTGCTGGGGCAATCCAGCGGCAAATCCCTAGGCGAGTTGTTTGGCGGCGTTGTGCGGCGCGACATTCCCGTTTACCCGGCAAGCAGTAACCGCGGCAACTCGCCGGCGCAGGAAATTAAGCACTTGCAGCGGCTGGTAACGCAAACGGGCGCCGCCGCGCTGAAGTTCCGTCTGGGCGGGCGTATGAGCAACAACCGCGATTCACGACCCGGACGCAGCGACACGCTCATCCCGCTGGTGCGACGCGAATTCGGTGACAAGATGACGTTGTACGCCGACTCTAACAGTTCCTACGACGTCGCCCACGCGATCCGCACCGGACGCCTGATGCAGAAGCACGGCTATGCTTTCTTTGAAGAGCCGTGCCCGTTCGATCATCTTTGGGAGACAAAACAAGTCGCCGATGCGCTGACCATCCCCGTCGCCGGTGGCGAGCAGGAATTCAGTATGCGTCGTTTCCGCTGGGCGATAAAAAACCGCGCTATCGACATCGTGCAGCCCGACCTGCATTATTTCGGCGGCTTTATCCGCTGCACGCGTGTAGCACGCATGGCGGCTCTGGCTGGTATGCCGTGCACGGTGCATATGTCGGGGGCTGGCCTGGGTTACCTCTACGTGCTTCATTTTGCATCGTACATTCCCAACGCGGGCGCATTCCAGGAATTCAAAGGAGCCAGCCGCGTTCCCATCGATTGCCCGACTTCCACCCTTAAATGTAAGAAAGGCATCATGCGAGCGCCGTCAGGACCCGGCGCTGGCGTCACGATCGACAAGAACTATATTGGTCGCGCTGAACTGGTGCGCGGTTAACGGCGTTGGATTCTCAGAGCCAAGCCGCAAGATGCACGAGTAAATTTCACCTGGTTTCGGTCAGAGGAGAATAGAATGAATACGCCTGGAAAACCGCGTCGCCAGTTTCTTAAAACTGGATTTTTTGCGAGTGTGACCATCATCACAGCGCCAGGGGTTGCGTTTACCTATCAACGGAACGAGAAACTCCGCATGGCATCGATCGGCGCCGGCGGGCGCGCTGGTGCGGGAATACATAGCGGATTAAAGGAACACCTTGTAGCCGTCGCCGAAGTCGACCCGCTAGGCCGCGGCAAGCAGAATCTGGAACGCGTGAAACGTGAATCGCCCTCAACCAGGCACTACACCGATTTCCGCAAACTGTTCGATAAGCACCAGGATCTCGATGCAGTTTGGGTTGGTACGCCCGATCATACGCACTTTGCCGCTTCAATGAGGGCGATCGAAAACGGGGCCGGCGTTTACTGCGAAAAGCCGCTCACCTGGTCGCTCTACGAAGCCCGTAAGCTGCGCGAAGCCGCTGCGAAAAAGGGCGTTCCTACACAAATGGGAAACCAGGGGCATTCAAGCGAATCTATCCGGCAGATCGTTGAACATCTACGCGGCGGGTCGTTGGGAGTGGTCCGCGAAGTTCATGCTGTTTCGAACCGGAAGTTCAGCGCCCAGGCCACGAAAACGAAAAAGCCCTTACCGGCAGGACTTGACTGGCAGGCGTGGCTTGGCCCGGCGCCTCACCGCGACTATCACGACGGTCTACATCCGTTCAGTTGGCGGGGATGGTTGCCCTTCGGCACTGGTTCGCTCGGCGATATGGGATGTCATACGATCGATGGAGCCGTGTGGGGATTAAAGCTGCACGAGGTCGAGTCGTTTAGCGTTCATGCACAAACTGGCAGAGTAACTGGCGACGGATTTCCCAAGCAGGCAAAGATCGTTTACCAGTTTCCCGCACGCGGCGACATGCCGCCAGTATCGTTAACCTGGTATCAAGGCGGTCTGCATCCAGTACAGCCGCAGAACTGGCCAGAAGGAAAGAAGCTGCTGTCTGAAGGAACTTACTACATCGGATCGAAGGGTCTTATGACATCGGGAAGTCATTGTGGCGAGGTGAAGTTATGGCCGGAAACGTTTGCCCGCCAGACTGGCGCCCCCAAGCGTCTGATTCCACGATCACGCAGCCACGACTTCGCATTTCTCGACGCGTGCCGCGATAGTAACGCACCTCGCCCCAGTTCGAATTTCGAGTATTCTGCAAGGCTCACGGAGATCATTCTCGCTGGCAACGTGGCGTGCATCACTGGCGAAAAAGTGACCTACAACATGAAGCAAGGTCGCTTCAACAATGACAAAGCCAACGGTTTACTCAGCCGGAAGCCACGCGCTGGCTGGGAGTTTGGCTACAACATGTAGCTTACTGCTACCTGCTGGATACCTTTCTGCACGGTGTTGCTCGCACGGGTGGCCGTGCGGATAGAAGTACGGCAGGCTCTCAAACGACTCGTCAGGGACCAGTCGTCTGGACCTGCGAAACAGCGCCCGCAATTGGCGGGCGTCCGGGGTTCGGCAGCGTTGGTTTCTGACTACGAATGGCGATACCTTGCCGCTATGGTCTGAGCCTTCTGGCTTGGCGGAAGATTGAGGGTAACATCCCTCCAACAACTGCTATCTATGACAGACAACGCTTTTTTGCGGAAACAGCAGGGTTGCCCTAGGAGCCAATGAACCCTGCAATGCCATAAAATCCGCGTCGTGCGTCCAGTCGATCAAGGTGAGCGGCAAGGCTCCACATCATCACTCAGGATAATTTTCGTACTCGGTTAGTTGCCAGGAAAAACGAGATGCGATTTTCAACAAAAGATGCAGGTATGAATAGTCGCCTGGCGCAAATCCCTTTGGTCGCGGTTGCGCTGTTGCTTACGCGGGCGTATCTTTGCATGCCGGTTTGCCAGGCGCAAACTGCACAGGCAACTATTAAATTCAACCGCGATGTCCGTCCAGTTCTAGCTGACAGTTGTTTCGAGTGTCATGGGCCGGATGGAGAAAGCCGGGAGGCGGATCTCCGGTTTGATGTGATGGGTGAGTCTGCACGCGCGGCGATTGCACCAGGGCAACCCGGCAAGAGCGAGTTTGTAAGAAGACTGCTTTCCGATGACCCAGATGAAGTAATGCCGCCGCCGGAATCGACGCGGCGTCCGACGGCGGAGCAGATCGCGATTCTGCGAAAGTGGGTTGCCCAGGGAGCGCAGTCTGAAAAGCACTGGGCCTTTGTTGCGCCCTCGCGTCCGCAGGTTCCAGACGTTTCAAAGGCAAAGTGGCCGCGCAACGCCATTGATTCGTTTGTGCTTGCTCACCTCGATGCGCATTCGCTCAAGCCGCGGCCAGATGCGGATCCGCGTGTGCTTGCTCGCAGACTTAGTCTAGCGCTTACCGGGCTTCCCGTGCTGCCAGAACGTAGTAACCAGTTTGCCGCTGCCTATACAGGCAATCCTGCGCTTGCAACATCTCAACTGGTTGATGAGCTTCTTGCTTCCAAAGCCTACGGCGAGCATTTCGCGTGGGGATGGATGGATGCAGCGCGATACGCAGATACCAATGGCTACCAGGCCGACGGCTATCGCATTATGTGGCCCTGGCGCGACTGGCTTGTCCACAATCTGAACGCGAATCTGCCTTTCGACAAAATGACCGAAGCGATGCTCGCTGGCGATTTAATGGTTGCGGAACAGCATCGCGATTGGCAATCTGCGGATTGGATAGCCGATGACAGATCAAGCGAGTTGCTGACGGCGACCGGCTTCCTGCGGAACCATCGCTATGACACAGGCAGTGGGACGATCCCAGCAGAATCGAAGTTTGAAAACGCGGCCGACCGGATGGAAACCACCGCCACCGTGTGGATGGGCCTGACGATGCTGTGTTCGCGTTGTCATACACACAAGTACGACCCCATCGAAAACAACGAATACTACAAACTACTTTCATTCTTCGACAACGTGCGCGAGACCGGTTCCGCGCTGCGGGGTGCGTCGCATCCTTACATCCGGACACCCCCAGTCAAGCAGCGTGAAGAGTTGAAGCGATTGAGGCACGCAGCGGTTGAGGCGGATGCCGATCTGGCCGCTGCTGCAACGCGTATACGCAAAGCACAGACCACCTGGGAAGCTTCACTTCATTCGACGCCCGGTAGCAGCACCCGGCGCGTAACACGGGGCCTACGCTTTCAGTTTGCCAGAACGCCACTGCGGTTCGATGGTAAGACGTCTATCAAGAAATCCAATAAGCCAGTCACGTTGTGCGCGGGCAGTAAGCGTTGGACCATTTCATTCTGGTTCCGCCCTGGATCAGAAACCAACGGCGCCATTTTTTCCAGCGTCGAAGAACCAGAGCGTTACCGGCCCGGCATTCAAGCAGACTGGATCGACGGGAAGATTCGCATACGCCATGTCTGCCGCTGGGTGAACAGCTACATCGAATTCGAGTCGAATCAGAAGCTCGCAACCGAACGCTGGCATCATGTAACTTTCAGGTGCGATGGCCGCATGCAAGGTATCGCTTATTCCGCTTCGCTGAACGGTTCGAGCGACGCCATGACCTGTACCCACCCGGTGACAAACGATTCAGCAGATAAGAGCGGCAAAGCGCCACTGGTGCTCGGCGGCAGCCCATTACTACCTGGGTTTATAGGCAGCTTGCGCGACTTGCGTTTCTACGATCGCCGTCTGCAAGACTCCGAAGTACGATCGCTGGCCGACCCGCGAACCTCAGCAGAGTTAGCAGACATACCGGTGGAAAAACGTACGGCGGTGGAGTCTGCGACTTTGAAACTTGCCTTTCTAGAAAGCAAAGAGCTTTCCGCTGAATTGCGCACGTTGCGAGACAACATACTATCGGCCCGGGCGAAACTCGACGATGCAATCCGCGCTGCGCCGACCACCATGGTCATGCAGGAGGGCCGGACAAAACACACTCGCATCCGCAAGGCTGGCGTATTCGATTCGCTTGGCGACAAAGTAGGCACTGCAACGCCCGCCTTCCTGCCGCCGCTGCCAGCAGGAGAGCGGAACCGCTTGCTCCTAGCCCGCTGGCTAATGCACCCGGATCATCCGTTAACGGCTCGTGTTGCGGTAAACCGGATCTGGCAGTCGTTGTGGGGACGCGGGTTTGTAGATTCGCCAGAGAATTTTGGCACACAGATCGCGAAGCCTCTGCATGCCGACCTGCTTGACTGGTTAGCCACGGAGTATGTGCGGTTGAATTGGGACACCAAAGCAATCATTAAGCTGATCGTCACCAGCCGCACGTATCAGCAAAGTTCGGAGGCGCCCGCGGAATTGTGGCAACGCGATCCGGCCAACCGGCACTACGCGCGCGGACCGCGGTACCGGCTGCCGGTTCACACCGTGCGCGATCAGGCATTGTTCCTTAGCAACCGTTTGGATAGCAGGCTTGGCGGTCCGCCGGTCATTGTCGATGAAGTGATTGGTCAGAACGGCAAGCCGGTAAAACTGCCGTTTCAGAAATCGGATCGCCGCCGCACACTCTATACGTTCTGGAAGCGGAACTCGCCGCACCCGATGCTCGCCGTGTTCGATGTCGCTGACCGCAGTCAGTGTGAAGTAAGAACTATGCGGACGAACACTCCGCTGCAAGCTCTGGTCACCTTAAACGAACCGGGCTTCGTCGCGGCAGCCCAGGCGCTTGCCCAGCGCGCCCGCCAGGCAGCGGCAACACCCGCCGGACGACTCCGTTGGGTGTGGCAAGCCTGTATGGGACGGCTGCCTGATAAGGATGAATTACAGCAACTTCAAACAACTTTGGACAGCTATCTTGTCCTCGCCCAAGGCAACCAGGCGCAGGGCTGGACGGCGCTTTGCAACGTGCTGTTAAATCTCGACGCGACATTAACATTAGAGTGAAGGATTCTGGCATGAGCGAACCAAATGGTAAGACGACCCGCCGGAATCTGTTCCAAGGTGTCGGTGCCGCACTAGCTGCCGGAGCTCTCATTCAGTTGCTTGAACCGGCTCGTGTGCAAGCCTCGCCGCTTCAGGCAAATCCGCCCGGGACGCCCGGCTTTCCCAACCATGCTCCCAAAGCGAAACGGGTGATCTACCTTTTCCAGGCCGGCGGCCCTTCGCAAATTGACCTGTTCGATCACAAGCCGCTGTTGAAGAAATGGGACGGCAGAGATCTTCCCCGCTCGGTGATGGGTGATGTGAAGTTCACAGGTATGGTCAACGGCCAATCGCGGTTTCCGGTGGTTGCCTCGCGCTGGAAGTTTGCCCGGCATGCCGCATCGGGCGCATGGGTAAGCGAGTTGTTTCCAGAGTTCGCAAAAGTTGTAGATGACGTCTGTTTTATCAAGTCAATGACGACCACTCAGGTCGACCACGATGCAGCTATTACTTACATGCAAACCGGCCACCAGATCGCTGGCAGGCCGTCGTTGGGCGCTTGGACGACCTATGGGCTAGGAAGCGAATGCAATGATCTGCCTGCGTTTGTCGCTTTGCGGACCAAAGAAGGCGGCTCGTTTCTGATCGACCGCCATTGGGGTTCTGGATTCCTGCCGTCGCGGTATCAAGGTATCCGTGTGGGCAGTTCAGATAAAGAGCCGGTGAAGTATCTTAGTAATCCGCCGGGCATATCTAGCAAAATGCGCCGCCGGACAATCGCCGACATTGCCGCGTTCAACCGGCGCCACCAGCAGCGCACTGGCGATCCTGAAACCGCCACACGTATCGCGCAATTCGAAATGGCGGCAAGGATGCAGATGAGCGTGCCGGGGCTGGCTGATATCAGCGACGAACCAGAGCACATTCTGAAGTTGTATGGAGAGGATGTCACCCAGCCAGGCACTTACGCTTACAACGCGCTGATGGCCCGGCGGCTAGCCGAGCGTGGAGTGAGGTTTGTGCAACTTTTCCAGGGTGGCTGGGACCAGCACAGCAACCTGCCAAAGCAGATTGAACGATACTCCGCCTATACAGACCGCGCCAACGCAGCCCTGATTCAGGATCTGAAACAACGGGGCATGCTCGAAGACACGCTTGTCATCTGGGGCGGAGAATTTGGACGAACCGTGTTCTGCCAAGGCAAACTAACCAGCACGAACTTCGGCCGCGAACATCATCACCTGGGCTTCACCATGTGGATGGCCGGCGCCGGAGTAAAGCCCGGAATTACCCACGGGGCAACCGACGAATGGAGTTTCCGCGCGGTCGAAAAGCCTGCACGCGTTCACGATTTAAACGCCACCGTTTTGCATCTGCTTGGCATTCACCACAAACATCTTACCTACCGTTTCCAAGGCCGCGACTTCCGGCTTACCGATCTGGCAGGTAATGTGCTTACGGATGTTCTGGCATGAACAGTTTAGAAGGCGACCCAAGCATAGTAAGTAATTTCAGCAGACTTCTCACTGTTATACTGCGGGCAGTTTGAATCCATTGCGGCGTGGACGAGTAAGTAATTTGTTGGCTTCTGCGTCGCCAGGGAATTGCTCTTTGGCGGGGTCCCACCGTAGCGGCCGTTTCAGCTCGCGGGCGATATTTACTAGATGGCAGACAGTCACCGAGCGATGACCAATCTCGACGGGGGCGTTGGGCGTCGCTCGCGAGCGGATGCAATCGAGCCAGTTCTGTAAATGCGGGCGGGCGACGTGGCCGCCACCTACCCATTTGGCGGCGATCTTTGGGTCGGGCTTCTCTCGGATGAGGTCAGCCGGATTGATCTTGTAACTGTTGCGGCCGATGACCATCTGACCATGCTCCCCATGGAAGGTCGCCGCATCTACGCCCGGCGTCAGACGCAGGCTCACGCCGTTTTCGTATTCCAGCACAACTGGACGGAAACGGTCCGCATCTGCCCACGCGCCACCGGGCCGCGGTGTCTTCTTATGCCATTTGTCCTTCCAGTCCTGCTCGAGCGCAGGTGCAGGTACGTCGCTTACCGGGATAATCTTCACCGGGCCAGAGTGATCCATTCCCAGGGCGTATTGCACCATGTCGATGCTGTGGGCGCCCCAGTTCGTCATCAGGTGGCCTGAATACTCGCGGAACAGGTCCCAGCCACGCCACACCAGCCGGCCAACCTTGAATTCATCTTTCACCCACAACTTGCGATTGTGGGGCCGCAGCGGTGTGGGGCCCAGAAACAGATTCCAGTCGAGCCCCTTTGGCGTTGGCTCCGCATCGAACCTGAGGTTGCTGAGCGGCCCGGGATAATTTGGCACTTCGACCTTGGCTATTTTGCCGAGCCCGCCGTCGCGGATGAATTCGCAGGCAAAGCGGTTAATCTCCATGGTTCGCTGCTGGCTGCCGACCTGCAGAACACGGCCGGTTTTCTTTACTTTGTCCGCCAGGCGCCTTCCTTCACGAATGGTTATCGTCAACGGTTTTTCGAGGTAAACATCAAGGCCGGCATCGAGGGCAAGCAGGGCGGCTTGCGCGTGATGATGATCGGGTGTCGCGATGATGACTGCGTCGAGCTTCTCGCGGTCGAGCATGCGGCGGTAGTCCTGATGCGTTGTGCACCCTCTCGCAGTGTTGTTACTGAATTTATCGAGGATCGCCGCAAATTTGCCTTGTGGCTTCAATGTGTCTGCCATCCGTGAATCGGAGCAATCGCAGATCGAAATAACTTCTGCAGATGCAGGAAGGTTACCAATCAGATACTTGCCTCGCACGCCTGTGCCAATAACGCCCACTCTAATGCGATTATTCGCACCAAGTAGGTTTGCCTTAGCCGGTGCGGGCGCAAGTAGTCGACCGGCGGCAACGGCGGCGCAGGCAACGCCGGCGTGAAGTGCATCGCGTCTGGAAATCTGCATTGGAGGGTTCCGTTCGATTCGCGTTTATAGTCCCAGGTGCGTGCGCGCATACTCGATGCTCGCTGCCACGTTAGCATCTTCAAGTTGCACCTGTTTCTCCGTTGTCAGTTTGCTGACCTGCTGCAAATGTCTGGCAGGATGCTGCCGCACAAACCGCATGGCGCGGGCCAAGGCGGTCGCCGGAATCGACGGCATGGTTGCGAAGTATTCGTCTGTCAGACAGGGCACTTTTAGTGGATCGCGAGTGATTAGCTCTAACGAGAAACGCACCTTGGGTTTGGCTTTACGGAGGATGGCGACCATCTGTTTCAGATCGAAACTTCCCTGACCTAGCGGGATGTCGGCCAGCAGGAAGCCATGTTCATATTCACGCAACGCCTGATCTTTCAGATGCACCGAGAAGGCGTAAGGAGCAAGGGCTTCGACCGGTTCATAGGCGCCGTCAAGCAGTGCGAAGCTGTTGCCGGTGTCGACACACGCGCCGACGAACTCGCTGTCGATGCGTTTGAATAGTGCAACACGTTCATCAATCCGCTGATCCTTGTGATTCTCGACTGCCAGCGGCATGCGGCGCCGCTCGACAATGGGAACCGCACGTTCGATCATCTCACGGCCGCGCTGCTCGAACTCACGGAACTCGGCCAATGTCCGGAACCGCTCGTAACGCCGCCCGGGAATCATCGTCGTGCGGGCGGCCAGCGCTCCGGCGTCGCCGGCGATTTTCACTTCGGTTTCAAAGCGAGACAGATCCGCTATATTTTTAGGCAGCTTGATAATCGCTTCGATAAACAGATTGTACTGCTCTACAAACTTGCGCAATTCGCGGATCCGCGCGCCATCGATTGCGCCAAGATTCACCTGCATTCCACCCGCGCCGAGCGTTTGGCAGTGTTTCAGAAAATTTAATGGCTCAAACAGATCGAACCCAGCGCTGCGTTGTCGCATCCATCTGCGGCGGATGTTGCAATCGTAGATGACCAGCCCCATGCCGGTTCGCTGCGGCTCTGTGGCCGCTGCGGTTTCATACGTGGTTAAAGCCGTTGCCGCTACGGCAGAAAGCTGTGCGAGGGCGGTGCGCCGGTTCAATTGGCGATTCGTCATACCATCTCCAGACCACGCATTGTGCCAGTACTGGTTGCGAATTTGCCGGTTTCGATTCCGAGCCGTTGTAGCACGCTGACGAACAGGTTGGGCAGCGGATAGTCGTGCTTGCCGCCCAGAGCCAGGTGCTGAACGTGGCGAAAACCGCCGCCAGCGATGAGTACAGGCAGGTTGTTGTTGGCGTGCGAGTTGCCGTTGCCAAGCGAGGTGCCATAAATGACCGATGTCTGATCGAGTAGCGATCCGGGGCCTGCATCAGAAGCAGCAAGGCCGGCGAGCAAGTTGGCAAGTTCTTTGAATTGGGCTTCTTCGATAAGGCGGAGTTGATTGAGTTTTCCGGGTTGATTGCCGTGATGTGTTAGCGGGTGCGTACCGGTATCGACTCCTGCAATATTGGGTTTCGCATCGTTCTGGTGGATGTAAATTGAGATCAAACGCGTTGAATCGGTTTGTACGGCGATGCGTGCCAGGTCGAACATCGCACGCGTGCGTTCGATCAGGGCGCCGGGGTCGTCGTGGTCTTGCGGCGGTTGCATGGCGACTTTGGTCTTGGGTTGTTGCTCCCATTGTTCGCTTTTGTGCAACCGCTTTTCGAGATCACGCACACCAGCGTAAAACTGATTCAGCTTTTCGCGGTCTGAGGGGCCAACACGGTTGCTTAACTGCCGCGCCCGCTCGCCAACAGAATCTAAAATGCTGCGTCCGTGCCGGAGCTTGGCAATCTGTGCTTCGACCTCCCGCTGCGATCCTTGGACAAATAGTTTGCGGAACAGTTTCGCAGGTGAATCTTCGCCGGGTATCTGCACTCCGGACTGCGCGTAGGAAAGGCTTTGCCGTGTGCCGACCGCCAGTGCGAGCGATGGAAATCGCGTCAAATGTCCGATCCGCTCCGCGGCGTACTGATCCACGGAAATCGAGTTGCGGAATCCGCCACGCCCAGGGTGTGGCGCCGCCGTCAGGAAACACTGTTCCGCTGAGTGGCCGCCGTCGACTTCTGGATGGGACACGCCAGAAAAGACCGTCATGCGGTCACGGAATTTGTCGAGCAGCTTTAAGTACGGCGATGGTTCGTAACTGCCCTCTCCGACTGGGAAAAAGTACTTCGGCAGAATGCCTTGATTCGTCTGGATGGCGATCAGCCGCTGTGTGCCAGTGGATGGCCCTGTGGCAGCATGCGCCGGCGTCATCGCATCCAGCAACGGCAGCGTAAGGCCAACCCCAAGGCCGCGCAATACAGTGCGACGAGAGATGCGAGATGGGGAGAAGGAGGGGTGTGGAGAGGGGGTGATGTGTGGGTTGCTCATGTTTCGAGGGTCCGTTTTCTGGAATACCTGATCGTACCGACGAGCATTCCTATGTTGTTGTCTTACTGAATATAAATCCGCTCGCCCGGTTCTTCTTTCCTTCTCACTTACGCCGGAACGTGTCGCTAAGAACAACTCGCTCTAACAGAGCGCGAACCGGATAGCCGTCGACCTGGGTTTCGCGGAGTATCGCTTCAACAACTTTGCGGTCGGCGAAAGAAACGCCCGCGCCGGTTGCGAAAGTGAGAAACCGGCCAGTCAGGTTCCGTGCGAGCTGTTCATCGCGCTCGACAAGGTAATTGCGGAACTGGTGAATGTCTTTGAAGGCGTGGCCTTCTTTCGTAACGCCCGATGCATCTACCGGCAGGCCGCGGCGATATTTCACGGGGCGTAGTGCTACTTCAAGATTAAGTTTTTCGCCTTGCCCGAGGCTGCGATAATGCTGGCGCCATTTGCCCATGACGTCGAAGCTTTCGAGTGCAAAACCTGGAGGGTCGATGGAAGCATGGCAACCCGTGCACGATGCCAGACGGCTGTGTTTAGCAAGTTGCTCGCGGACGGTGACGGCGCCGCGAGTGTCTGGCTCAATCGAGCCAGCGCCCGGCGGTGGCGCCGCAGGCGGCGTGCCGAGAATACGATCCATCACCCACACGCCGCGCAGCACGGGCGAAGTAGTTAGACCGTTGGCCGTAACTTTCATTACACTCGATTGCGTGAGGAAGCCACCGTAAGGTGAACCCGCCGGTAGCGCGACACGGCGGATTGATTCTCCTTTCACGCCTTCGATTCCATACAACGCCGCCAGCCGCTCATTGACCATGGCAAAGTCAGAAGCCACGATTGTTCTGGCAGGGAGGTTTTCGCGCAACATTTCGGCGAACATCGCTTCTGTTTCAGCGACGCCGGAATTGACCAGATGGTTGTCGCAGAAGTATTCAGGAAACAGAAACCGGTTGGGCGATGTATCGTGAACTTTACGGAGATCGAGCCACTGGCCCGTGAAGTCGCTGACAAAACGTTGCGACTTCGGGTCGCGCAGCATTCTGGCAAACTGCTGCTTCAAACCGGCGGTGTTTAGCAGTTCGCCCGACTTTGCCGACGCCATTAGTTCATCGTCGGGTATGCTGCGCCACAGCAGGTACGAGAGCCGCGAGGCTAACGCTTCGCCGTCCAGTCTGCCCGGCCGCTCTTGCAGGTACAGAAAGTCCGGGGAGCAAAGAACGGCTTTGTAGGCCAGCCGCATGGCATCCTGAAAGCATGCTTTTTGATCGATCGCTCGTGCGGCGAACGCTAGGCATCGCTTCACTTCGGACTCTTCCGGCGTGCGTCGATAGGCGCGCTGCATGAAGTTACGCAGCAGTCTTTCAGCATCTTTGTGCGGATCGCGAGAAACGACCATCATCATGTCTGGTGGTAACTGGAAGGCTTCGCGAAGCCCGCGTTTGTTCGCTGTCAGATCGGGCAGATTGAGCGGTTCAGGCGGACGCAGCCCGCTGGCTTTTGTCCATGGCTGCATAGGTAAGTCGCCGAACAGTCGTTGATAACTTTTGGGCGGCCACGGCTGTTGCTTCACTTTGTTATCGCAGGTTTTGTCGGCAAACGGGCCTTCGATTTCGAACCAGTCGACCGCAATACCGTGGCCGCGATATTCCCGCAGGAAAGATTCGTGAGCTTCGCGTTTCGACTTCGGATCTTTCTTCTTCGTTTTGTGCGACACCATCCGGTCGTCCATGGTAGCGCAGAAAAATTCGAGTAGTTCGTTCTGCCGTTGCCAGGCAACGAATTCAACCACGCCGCCGTCTTTGCCTTCAGGAACACCGAAAGTACCGAGTGTGCGTTTGGCGGCCGTAACAACCGATGCAACTTGCCCTGCTTCTGGCGGCAACAGTTTTCCTTTGTCCCAGAGCACGGCGCGGCAACGTACACGGAAGCGATACCAGCCCGGAACACGCTGTGACGTGTTGCGGATGCGCCGTGGCGCTTGAGCGCTGTTAGGCTGTTGCCAGAACCACGTCCATTCCGGCTGTTTATCTAGACTGCCGAAACGTTCTTTCCAGTCTCTGCCCAGATAGCGTCCTTCTTCGCTGAACCACGTTCGCACCGTTGTCGGCTTGGGCGCCGGCCGCAGACGCATGGCGCCGTCGATTGCGACTTCGGCTGCCTCTAGATAACGCGCCAGTTGCACATAGGAAATCTCCTGCGCTTCGGCCACATTATCGAAGCCGTGTGCTTCCGGATCGGGAGGCAGCATCTCTTTAAGTTCTAGCCACGGCGCCGCCAGCAGGTCGCGCAGTGTGTATTCGTACTCAAACGGATTGAGCCGCCGCCCACCCGTGCGGCCGCGTGTTTTGTAACGCTGCAGCCACGCGTCGTTAATCGCGTTGCTTGTTAGGTTCACGAAATCGGCAAGTTCCTGCTGACCAGGTCTTTCTTCATCTGCGGGCGGCATTTCGCCGTTCGCGATACGGTCGTGCACCTTCGCCCACGTCGCTAGGTTTGTTGCATCATCTGGCTTCAATTCCAGGTCCGCGAGATTCAAACCAGCCTCCGCTGTTCCACCATCGTGGCAATCGACACAATGCTGCTTCAGAAACGCATGCTTCGCCGGCGACGCAGCCAGAGCCGTATTCTCGATACCCAGCAGCAGTGTTGCGAGTGTCAGGCAAAACGAAGCAATTCCCGCAGACATTGACCGCTTGGCTTGGCTCCAGCCGCACGATTGGTAGAGAAACCTTCTATCGATTGTCATCAATTACTCTCTCGGTTTGTAATGGGTGCGACCGAGCGCCATGTTGGTCCGATCCGGATTTCGTCGATTAACTGGGAGTGTTCACCTTTAACGCGAAGCACAACACGGTCGAAACCACCGGTTAGATTCACGTTCTGGGTAACCACGTGCCAGATTGCTGGTTCCGCGTAGTCGAGCGTATCGGCCCGCGAATATACCCGCAGGTATATTTCGTCTTCACCGCTCTTACTGGCGATGATTTTGGCGATCCACAGAGTTGCTCCATCGCCATGCATTGGCACAGGGCTTGTAAACTTCGCTCCACCAGTGGATTGAATGACAGGCAATAAATTGTTGCCGTAACCTAGCGTGATATTTCTGACTAAATCATCCGAATCAGCGAGCGTTAAAAAAAAGCTGGATTCACGCGACGTCGCCGTAGGCGTTTCGATCTGCCGGTGCATGAAGCTGATGTACGTTACGCCATCGCGATTGAGATCGATGGTATGTTCTAAATCACGGACGTAGGTGGAAACGTCTGGCAAAAGCTTTAGCATTCCGAGCCGGCCGCCTGGCACGGGCCACGACACCCCCATTTCACCATGAACGATTTGAAGGCGATCCGGTGTTTTTTCTGGCTTGCCGCCTTCCGCTGACAAACGCTTCCTCCACGGGCCCATCCATCCTTTGCCAACCATGCTCTGCTCAAGCGGCAAACTGCCGGGCGAATAGTTGAATCCTTCGTAGGCTGTCAGTAGGTCAGCCCGCGAGCCAGGATTGATCCGATTAACAAACTCACTGAAACGGGGCGAGTTCATGGGCACTGCGCGAGGTTGTCCATTTTCGTCGATCGCTACTCCTTCACCCGCTCGCAGAATATTCGATAGTTCATCAGCCTGGTTGATGCCCCGGTAGCTGACCTCTCCATCTAGTACATGCACTTCGGTCTCTCCGCCACGGGCTACCTTCACTGCGAATTCGGTGCCTAGATCGACGACGCGGCTGGTAGGGGTGGATACGACGAACCCCTCCGCGCCGCCTGTCGCGAGCACTACCACGTCTCCACGATGTACAAGCACGCTTCCCGGCGTTTGCAGGTCAACCGCGACCGGCCCGGATAGGATCAGTTCCGCACCTCCGTCGAACCGCAACACCGCCGTCCCGCTCTCAAGGTCGAATCGTCCCGGATTCAACCGCTGGCCTTCGGCCAGTTCAGCTCCCGTCCAGCTACAGTTATCGGAGAGCAGCATTGTTGCTACCGGCGGCAAGAGGACGAAATTCGCAGCGGGTAGATCCGCAATCTTCTCGCCCGGTTTACGCGATACCAGTAGTGCAACCCCCGCGAAAACCGCTAACGACGCCACAATTGCAAATAGCCATTTCGCATAGGCGCGGCGATTGTTGTTTTGAGCGGGAGTCGCCGCTTCTGGGCCATAATCGATGATGTCTGATTCTACGGCTGGCAGTGCTTCATCAGAGAGTGCTGCATGAAGGTCGATATATCGAAGGTATTCGTCGCGAGCGGCGGGATCGTCGCGCAACAGTTCTGCCAGTCGAGCCAGGTCGTCAGCTGTCGCCCGGTTTTCGCAGACGGCGGATAACAGAGATGTTAATTCGCTGCTCATCGCTCTGCCCCTAACGCGGCAATTTGCCGTCGTTTGACGCACTCCATCAATGCCGCACGGATTCATTGCAAAGACTTATAAATAGCATCGATACTTCTGCCCGATGAATGGGCGAGTTGTTCGATGGTGAAATCCTTGAAGTAATAACCTTCGACAATCGCCTTCTGCTTCTCTGGCAGTCTTCGTAAACAATCACGCAGATGAATCCGCCTTTCATCCAGTTCGCTGGCGATCTCTTCGCGCCGCGCAGCCAGTACACCAACGGTCTCGTCATCTAAGAAATGCTTCCACCGCTGGTCGGTGCGCAAAAACAGCCGTGCTTCGTTCAATGCAAACCGGCAAGCCCACGTCATGAACGGCGAAGACGGATCGTACTGGTCGTACTTCTTCCACAACGCGACCGCGGTGTTCTGCACAATATCGCGAGCATCGTGGGAGTTCGGCACAAAGCACATTACATAGCGCAACAACCCACGCTGGCACTGCAGAAAACGCCGCATAAATTCTTCGTGTCTGTCTAATTCGCTTGATTCCACAGTCATTATCTTAAATCTGCCAGTAATCGACCGAATTGGACATTATTCTCCGGGAAACAATATTTCTCTCCAGAATTTGGAGATCATCGATAAATTTGCTTCGGGGAGAGACCGCCTCGGGAAATCCAGCAACTTCAAGTCGCCAAAGTTGCAGCGTCTCGCCAGGCGTGCGTGTAGGATTTGAACCAACGTGGTCTCAGCCTCGAAAAACGAGTAATGACGGTTCGACCTACGCACGAATAGTAACCGACTTACACCGTCGGAACCGAAGGTCACGATGCAACTATACTTTCCCGCTAAACATCTGGCGGAAGGCCGTTGAAGGCAGATTAACCCGCGCCGCTTCAAGCCGCCGGGATCTGCTGCTGGTGGCCGCTTGGTGGCGTTAAAAGCTGGCGCGCGTCGTTCAAATCTGTCTTGCCACACAGTCTTCCCCTTGATAACTTCCCCCTCCTCTTGAGTGGTGAGGATGTTGCCAGATTATGGAGTGGCCGTGTTCGACTATTGGCATTACTGGCGTGAATTCAGTACGTGGGTTTCACTGAACGCGGACTGGCAGAATGTATGGTTCGCAGGGCTGGGTGGGGCGTTGCTGCTGGCCACATGGGCCACGTTTGCATATCTGTTACGCAACCACAAACCGGGCGGCGCGGTGTTCCGTTGGCCGCTGTTTTTGCTGCTCATGCTCGCGCCGCTGGCGATTCTGGAACTAGTGTTCGTAGGTGTGCCGGTCGCGATGGCAGAAGCGTTTCACTGGAGCGGCTTCACCGCTGGCGGCGGGCGCCTGAAAGGCTGGATCTTTCTCACGCTGCTCACGCTCACGGTGTGGTGGGCGGTCTACGGCGCGGTGATTAAGTTCACGCTGAAGTGGGTATTCGAGCCGCTCCGCCAGATCTGTCCCAACCCGGTGAATGGCCAGAAGGCGTTTCTGGGCGCGTTCTGGGTGGTCCGTGCTGCGTGGTATCTGCCCTTCTGCGTCGGCGTGTATTACGAGCCGGACACGATACTCATCGCGGCTGTACTGATGGCGCTGCTCAGTGTGCCAACGTGGTTCATGATTCACCAGATGAACGAAAATCTCGGCCACCGCGAGTTCGAGCGCGAAATAGCCCGCGCGCGACGGAAGGCGGCAAAAGAGAATGCAGCCGCCGAAGAGGACGATCAACCATCGATGGAACAAGCAGCCTGAAGTAGTCCGTCGTTACCCTGCCACCTTCGCTAATGTCGAACGGTATGGCCTGCTAGCTCTCTACGCTATGCCTGTCGAGGTGCGTGCGTCACGCAGTCACCATTGATACGTCGCTAGCTCACGCCGCAAGGGTCTCGAAGTCTTCCGCGAGCGGCAACACGCCTTGGTAATGCTTTTTCATTTGCGCGTGTCGGATGAAACGGCACATGCTGCACCCAAACGCGGAGCCATTCGGATGATCACGGGGGCTGCACTTGTTCCGGCCTGCTTGGGCTGCGTTAGGCGGCTTTCAGATCGGACCCCGCTGGTACAACACCATCCGGCGGATGGGTTTCGCCATGAAGACGTTTACGAATGTCATCAATAACGTCGCTTGGGGGGCTACCATTCTGGTTGTCCGTTGCGCGTAATTGATTAACGCAGTCGAGCAGCGCCAGCAGAAAACCATTTTCGCCCTCGGTCTGTGCCGGCTTAGCATCGAAGTCTTCGAAAAACTCCCGCCATGTGGCCGGCTCGCTTGCGGCACGGTTGACGAGATGCTGGGCGGCGAGATACTCAGCGAGCGGATCGAGTGAAAAGCGGAACTCGCGGTTGACAACACCGCGTTGCACAACGACGCCAAGCTGCTCCAGTCTCTTCAGTTCACGGGCGGATCCGGCGAGACTTTCTCGCGCCTGTGCACTCGCAGTTGAACCCGGCTTGTAAGAGTCACTGAGGCATCGCCAAGCTAGTTTCTGTGCACATTCCAGCAGCGCCGGGTCGGGAAGCGGTTCGCCATCGAGCTTACGGTTAAGCCAGGAAATGTAATGCGCCATCAACTCGGGCACATTTGCTGGCTGATCCGAATCCGTCTCTCCGCGTGCGGCGCCGATTTCGCTGTCGAGAAACATCCGCGCGACCAGCATGGTGATTTCGCGTTGGCCGACCAGCAATTTCAGCCGCTGCAACAGATCCACTTCGCTGTCTTCAGCAAAGTCACTGTAGGCGCCGTTATGTTCCAGGTAGGCGATTACAAACGGCAGAAGTTGTGCCCGGTTCACACGCTGAGGGCGGACCGTTTTAACGTCGGCGCCTCCCAGCCGTTCGGCTTTGCGGGAAGTTACTACCAGCGCCTTCGCTGGGAATCCGGTCCGGGCCGGTTCGATAACTTTGCGACTCTCTTCCTTGAGTTCTGAGAAGCTATCTACAATCAATAGAATCCGCCGCTGGCGTAGCAGTTGTTCGACCAGTCCGGCTGGAATATCGTCAGTGGATTTCGTCAGATTCATCAGTTTGCCCCGCACTACTTCGATGAGGCGGGCGTCGTGGCCGGCGACAATCTGCTGAACGGCGGCGGCATCTAGTGACAGATTTGCGTCACCCATTGCCTGCAGGCGATCGTTGCCAGGTATGTCGTCTTCAATCAGAATGGGAATCATCGCGTGCTTTGTGAGCCTTTGCTCCCGGTCTGCGGAACACGCCCGGCGGCCAAGTTCGCATGCCAGACTGGTTTTGCCGCAGCCGCCTTCGCCTGCAATCACTACGTTATTCACGTTGCCGCTGAAGAGCGTGGCAAAGTCGTTCTGGTCAGGTTGCAGCGCAAGCCCCTGCGGGGTGACCACGGGCATAGAGACATGTAACGCGCGGTCTTCGACGGTCTTAGAACTGCCAAATACATCACGCACTTCGCGCAGATGTTGCCTGACCCAAGCGTCCAGTGTGCGCGTGTTGTAAGTGAGAAAACCAATTCCAATGGCGTGCCCCAGCGTAAGCTCAAATCCCCAAAGCTTCACATTCGCATTGTTGGCCAGTTGTCCCAACGGTAGCAGAAGGCCTGGCCGGAACACCCATAACAACAACGCCAATAACCCCCAGCCTACGACCCAGGCGACACCTGCCAGGGCCGTCTGTACAGTCGGCTGTTGGAAAAACTCCCGCCAGGCTGCTTCATCCCGCTCCGCCTGTTGCTGCTGGACATTTTTTTCGTACCGTTGGAGGTGCTGTTCTACACGGCGGAACACAGGTTTCAAGCCGTTTAGCAAAGCTTCTGGAGTTATCGGGCTGGAGGACTCCGATGCGTTCGGGATTAATTGCATACTTGGCATGACAAGTGTTACGTCCCCAGGGTCAGGCATGCCGCCAGGAGGAGAAGCATCTGGGACGAAGGCGCCATCAGCATCTAATGAATAAGTAAGCGCTGTTGAGGTAATAAAATGGTAGGCCAATCGATCGTCCGGTTTCTGGGCTAAACGGGTGGCGCCTAGTTGCTCCTGAATCCGCTTCATGTGAATGCGGATCTTCTTGCAAGTTGCTGCGGTCAGATATTTCTGCGAGCCAGCGTCACTCCAGTTACGCTCCATACCGTTGAGCACTGTCGCGTGCGCAGCGACTGCTTGAATTATGGGGATTCCCAAGGCGTGCTTACCTTGAATTGCGTTATCGCACATTTCCAGAAGCTCTGGATAAACCTGCGCAGCAGAGCAATCTACGTACGGCGTCAGTAAAGTGATCCCATACTCCGCGCCAGCAAACTGATCTTCTTTCAGTGCCTGCAAAAATAGATCGCCAGGAATTTTTCCTTCGATATGCGCCAGGGCAAGGTAGTGGTTGACGATCAGCGAAGGAATTCGAAGTTCGCCCTTGCGGGGAAACTCTCGTATTAACGTCCGCACCCTGGCGGCATTGGCGGGGTTTGGTTCTGACGTTAATTGCAGTGAATTCAGGTATAGATGGCGGAGGATTGGCAGACCGGTGGCCATTGCTGCCTGAAACTCAACTTCGTGCGCGGCTTCCTGGTCAATCGATGCGATTGCGTTACACACCGCAACGAAACTCATTACAGGCAACTGGCTGTGAACGTTAGCAAACTCTGGTATAGAGAGCCTGTTGCTCTTAGCAGCCTCGTCAGCGGTGCTTACATGCTTTTCCAGGCGATCAATCAGCAATGCGAAGCCATTTGCAGTGGCCTTCACTTGGGGCAGCAATCCTTCAAGCTGGTTGCGACGCTTTAACTCGGCTATGCAAGCTTCACTTATGATCAATTCATTGTGTGAGCCATCTGATTTCCGGGAGACGGTGCTCCGTAGACGCGCTGTACGTACTTTACTGGAAATAACGAAAGCCATCAGTTCGCGGTTGGTCGCCTGGTTGTCACATCGGCGAACGGCTGCCAGTAGCGCCGCGAAATGGTTGTCTTCGAACTGACCTTCGCGGTGGTAGCAATTCATCAGAACGTGTGCGGCCGCTCTTTCAAACTCGGGCTTAAGCTGCGTGTCGCCGATACAATGCAGGAGACCGGGCGTGATTGAACGGGTGAATTCAACGCTTCGCTCCTCGTCGTTGATGAAGTCGAGCATTTTTTCACGTCGCCTACCACCTGCTTCAAGTTCAGCCGAGCAGATTTTCGCTAGCCGGTTGGTATGGGCTCCGAATGCCGTATAGCTTCGCAGCAGTGCACGTGCCGCACCTTCATGCAGGGCGCGTTCTTCGAGGTAAAGCGCGCAGGTGAGGATCTCGCGAATTCGTACGCGGCTAGGCCTGTCGCTGGTGGCGACGTGGGCGTTAATCATGGCTTGCGCCGCTTTGATCCTTTGTTTTAACGGTTCACGTGGGTCGAACATAATCGCCCTTAACTGCGGTAGGGCCTTCGCGGCGAGCTTACCGTCCATGACCGACAAAATAAGCAGTGCCCACTCCTGGTCTTCAGAGTCTTCTGAAGCTAAGAGTTCCAGCCATTTCTCAGAATGTTGAGGCAGGTAAGGTGATTTCAGATTTTGAATCCCGGTGTTCAGCCGCCTGGTTGTTTTCTTGTCCCCTAAAGAGTTGAAAGCTTCCCAGGCCCTTGCAAGTTCAGCCGTCTGACTCACGGGCTGGTAACGCTGGGCTATTTCATGTTCGATCCAGAGTCCGCTGCATCCAGTTTGCCTTAATACGCTGGCGGCCAGTTTACGGATCTCTGCAGATTCGTCACGCACCAACACGGTAAAAAGATGCTTGTGCGCCGGAGCCGCCTGTTCGCCGCGGGTAGCGATGATCTTCAGAATCATCGCTCGCCGTCTGCGGCTAATAGGATCACTGCGGTGGCTGTTTAGCAATACATCCACTAATTCCTGCAACGACAAAGCCTGATAACGGGCGTCGGTCACCGCGCCGGAGCGAAGTCCGTCCGTCGATTCATCAACGAGGCGTGATACCATCTGACGCCGGCTTCGAGGCGTAACGCCTGGCCGGAGCGGTTGCACAAAGTCCGCTTCGACGGGTGTAGCATCGCCCATCACGCGGAGCAGGTCCGCGAGTACTGTTTTC
This sequence comes from Pirellulaceae bacterium, assembly GCA_965233625.1. Classification (GTDB taxonomy): domain Bacteria; phylum Planctomycetota; class Planctomycetia; order Pirellulales; family Pirellulaceae. The sequence continues at coordinate 1,202,313 of OZ247499.1, read as the reverse complement.
TTTGTTCTGAGTGATTCTGCGAGTTGGTTGTCAGGTTCTTCCGTAATTTCGTCGCTGGCTGGAGGCAAAGATGGCGGGCGCCGCGCGCTGCGAGGTGACATCACGGTCTGTGACGTCTGGGGCTGAAATCTTGCAGGTTTCGTTTCTTTGGCGAGTTCCGATTCCAGGTTTCTAGAAACCCTGATGTGGGCGGCTGACACTATTTCCTTGAATTTCGCACTGGCAGCAGTAGCCTTCTGATTCAGGCTCTGAAGAGCAAAGCTGCGGAATTGCACCGTAGCCAGATGGTCGTTCAGTAAGCTGTTTTGTATCGATTGGACCAAGGCAGTCGCCGACTGCTCTGGAAATAAGAGAAGCACGTCGGATATATATGCGCGCTGGAGTACGTTGCCGGATGAGTCGGACTCATCGCGAATATTATCTTCGTCGCCTGCGTATGAGGCGCCCGCCGGTGTATGCAGATGTGTTGCCGCGTCGTGGTTCGCAAGCTCACGCACCAGTAATCTCGCGGTGACTTCGGGATGTTCTTTGAAGTGAGCGCGCAGCTCCAGGCTGGCTTGAGCCCGGACATGTTCGCTAGCGGAAGCAAGCTCTGTTACGAGCGTTTTCGGATTACGCGAAAGGGGAGGAATGAATGTTTGGGCGCGCAGTGCGCTTCCGAAGGCGAAAACCACTGCCAACGCAAAAAGCAATTTCGCTTTCATGGAGTTCATTACGGTAGTCCAAAGCTTAATTCACGCAATCTGCCATGCGACCACTCTTGGGGACGCCGGTACTCCTGGGGGGTACTACGCAAAATGCTGAAGAAACGCCAGGGCGATTCAGTGCATTGTTTGTATTTCTGGGGTCAGATACTGCTGTTTTGCTGGTTTTCCGCCATTTTCAAGGCAAATGTCCGCTAGTAGAGGATCTTCGCAAGACACGCCTGACGTAGTTCGACGAACACGCGCCAGAATCGTCTTTTGAAATCTTGGCCATTCCGCCGGCGGGATTACTTACCGTACTACGCCCATCGATCACCACTGGCGTTCCGCGCCATCTTGAGCCTACCCCAGCCGACGGCGTTCACATCACTCGCCCGCGGATTTGAGGATCGCTGCCCTTGCTGCCGCCGCACATTCAACGACGGCTAGAGCAGACTACAGCGTTGTGCTTAACACAGGATGCAGCCGGTCGGTTCGTCATTGTGCAGCAAGCTGAAGATCTCGAAGCCCTCTGGTCTCACCGAGTTGTTGGCGCAAAGGACTTCGGCTCCCGCGAAAGTGCAATCGTGCGTAAACCGAAGCGAATGATTTGTGGCGACACATTCACTCCATTGTCGCTCCACATTTAATGGTTTCCGCAGAATTTCGTCAGAATCGATGGTTCTTCATCTTAACTTCAGGTTCATGCTTCTATGGTTGAAGACGTCCGGGAACTGTCGACTACCAATGGGTGATCACTATGGGAACGCTGCTTCGAAAACGTTTGGTTCTGCTGTCATTCTGCTTGACTGTTATTGCGGCCACCGTTGTCACAACTCTGTTTTTACCAGAGCGAAGCGAAGGTCAGCGGCCACATCGCAGGGGCGGCGGCGAAAAGCCGGAGATTGAGGATACGCAAAGACTGAATGTTTATGCGGACAACTGGTTCTCTCTGTACATTAACGGCGAACTGGTTGCCGTCGACTCGATTCGTTTCATGCCTCACAACGTAATCTCCGTCGATGTCTTTCCCAAATATCCCATGACTGTTGCCGTGATGGCGAAGGATAACGCTGACGCGAAGACGGGCATGGAATACCGCAACACGCAAATCGGCGATGGCGGTTTCATCTTGAAGATGGGTGATGGCACTGTTACCGGTAAGCACTGGAAGGCGAAGTCTTTTTTCCATGGGCCTGTCAAGAGAGACACGCGCAACCCACGTGTCATTCACACGCAAATCCCAGAAGACTGGATGTCGGTTGAGTTCGACGACAGCGACTGGAAAGCTGCTAGAGAGTTCGATGAGAAGACCGTCCGCCCTAAACGACCATTTTACAAACACGACTTTTCAGGGGCGAAATTTATCTGGGCTGACGATCTCGAACTGGACAACACGGTCGTGTTCCGTCTTAAGGTGGACTCCCCGCCCGATGGGAGCATTCCGAAGAAATTCCCGATAATCGAATCACCGTAGATACGGCGTTTCCCGCAACAGACAAAGCTTCGAACCAAAAAGTTTCAACATGTCCACGATCAATCGCCGTATGCAACTGGCCGTTTCGGTTGCTGTTGCTCTCTTGCTGACAACGCCCGTCCATGCCGACTGGCTTCGCTTTCGGGGACCTAACGGATCGGGAGTCGCCTCCTCGGGTGCGCCCGTAGAATTTGGTAAAAGCAAAAACCTGAAGTGGAGAGTGAAGCTTCCTGGCCGTGGGGTGTCGAGTCCGCTTGTAGTTGGGGATAAAGTCTTCGTGACCTGTTACTCCGGTTACGGCGAGGAAGGCGGAAAGGTTGAAGACCTGAAGCGTCATCTGGTTTGTGTGGATCGCAAATCGGGCAGGATGCTGTGGGCCAGGACGGTGGACGCCCAGATGCCGGAAGACCCGTGGCGGCCACCCGGGGTCACGACACATGGCTATGCCAGTAACACGCCCGTGAGCGACGGAAAGCACGTCTTTGCGTTCTTTGGCAAATCTGGTGTTTATGCGTATGACCTGAATGGAGAAGAACTCTGGAACCAGAGTGTTGGTCGCCAGCGAAGCAACAAGGGGTTTGGCTCTGCCGCCAGCCCCATCGTGACAGACCAGCACGTGATTGTGAACGCCGCGGACGAATCACTTTCGATTGTCTGGCTCGATAAGAAGACGGGCAAAAAGCTTTTTGACGCCAAAGCGAATGGACTGCGTGAATGCTGGACCACGCCAGTGCTAGTCAAGAATGGCGAACGGAGTGAGATTGCGATCTCGGTGATCGGCGAGATCTGGGGACTCAGTAACACCACCGGCAAGTTGAGCTGGTATGCCAACGGTGTGAATTCGCGGAATGCTCAGGTGAGCCTTATTGTCGATAAAGGAACCGTCTACGCCACAGGCGAAGAGTCTTATGCAGTGCGTGTCCAGGGTAGGGGAGACGTATCTAAAAAGAACACTGTCTGGCAAGACCGGCTTAGAACCCGCTATGCAACTCCAGTCCTTGTAAACGGTCATTTGTTCTCGGTAAGCGGACCAGTGGTGGAGTGTGTGAACGCTGGAACCGGCAAGCGTGTTTTTCTTGAGCGGTTGCCAGGTAGCAGCGGGAACGACAACCGTGGCGGCAGAGGTCTCGGTGGCGGCGGTGACTTTGCTTCACCAGTCGCCGCTAAGGGAAAAATCTATATCACCATGAATTCAGGCATGGTGCATGTCATCGAGGCGGCGCCGACTTTTAAGGTGTTGGCGTCGAACGACATGACTTTCGACTCCAGTGGTTTCGGTGGTACGCCAGCCATCAGTGACGATTGCCTGTTCCTACGCTCCAACTCGCATTTGTATTGCGTTGGCCAAGATCAATAACATCCGCCACAGACTGACGCCTTAACAACACTAATGAAATAAGGGAGGACCTAGAATGAAACTGCTAGCAAGGCTCGTGGCTATTGTAATCCTACTGACTGGCGCGCCAGTTTGTACTTCGGCGCACGAATGGCACTCGCACGCCCACGGTCATTCGCACACTGACGGCCATTCGCACAAGCATCACTCACGCGACGACAAGCAGCCCATTACGGCTTTAAAGAATGTAGATTCCCGTAAGGCGAAGACTCTAAACACGCAACCAGTTTTCGCTCTGGCGGTGCCTGCAAAGGAGAAGAAGGTGGAAGACAAACCTGATATAGCTCGTAGTTTTGAGAAGTTCAAAGGCGTCAAACTGCGCTGGAACAGCGATACACTATTCGTTGAGTCCAATGGACTGCCAGACCACAATATGATGGTGGGTATCCGCTCATGGCAACAACAGGTGCCGTTACCTCAGCCATTCACAGGCTCCAATGCCTGGCAGATCCCACTGAAACCGCAGCTGGCTAGAAAACCAGTTTCCGCCAAGACTAGCTTGTATCGCGGCGCGATCGCACTGGCAGTAAACGGTGTCCCCATCTTCAATGCGTTGAACAATCGTGGCGAAGATGCATATCTAGCCGGTGAACTTGACCAGTGGGGCGGCCACTGCGGAAGAGGCGACGACTACCACTACCACATGGCGCCTGTTCATCTTGAGAAAATTGTTGGCAAAGGCAATCCAATCGCCTTTGCGCTTGACGGTTTCCCGATCTACGGGCTCACCGAAGCGGATGGCTCGCCCGTGGGAAAACTCGATGCGTACAATGGTCAATTTGATGAGCAAGGCCGGTATCACTACCATGCAACAAAAACGTATCCCTATATTAACGGCGGTATGCGTGGCGTTGTTACGATTCGTGGCGACCAGATCGAACCTCAACCTCGCGACGCCCCAGTACGACCAGCCCTCCGGCCGCTCCGTGGTGCGACAATCAAAGGATTCAGTTCAGAGCGGAATAAGTCCGTATTGACGTACTCAGTTCGCAGTCAGGTCGGCAGCGTTACCTATTGGCCGGTAGGTCAGAACTCGTGGAAGTTCATCTACGCAGAGCCTGGCGGAAGAACCCGTACTGAAACTTACCAGCGACGGCAGCGTCCCGGACCACCCGGCAACGGTCAGCAGCCACCGCCTCCTCCACGTGGGAAACGCCCAACGCCACGCAGGTGACATATTCATGCGAATATTGGTTGTTGAAGACGAAGACGACCTCCGCGACGCCATCGTCAGATCGTTACGCGAGGAAAGTTACGCGGTCGATGAAGCAGCCGATGGAAAGTCTGGTCTCTTCAAGGCGCAACAGTGGAATTACGACGTCATTGTTCTCGATCTCATGCTTCCAGTTGTGGATGGTTGGGGATATCTTGCCGAGTTACGTAAGACGCATGATACGCCTGTGTTGATTCTTACTGCCCGCAGTGCGGTTGAGGATCGCGTATCAGGGCTTGATGCAGGCGCCGACGACTACCTATGCAAACCCTTTTCCCTCTCCGAATTATCTGCTCGCCTGCGGGCGCTGATTCGCCGCGCGAGCGGGCAGGCCACTGTCGAGATCGTTATCGGGACAATTGTCATTGACACGGCAAGCCGCACGGTCCGCAAGGAGGGAGAACTCGTTGAGCTTACAGCGCGGGAGTATGCGTTGGTGGAGCTTCTGGGTTTACACCGCGGTAATCTCGTCTCACGTAGCATGGTATACGACCATGTTTTCGACGAGACGGAAGACTCACTGTCAAATCTCGTCGATGTGCATATATATAACATCAGGAAAAAACTTGGTAAGGAATTCGTAACGACACGCCGTGGTCATGGGTACATCGTTGAAAACAGCTCCACCTGACACGTCGTCCGGCAGAAAGCCCACGCAGGCATCGGCTAGAGCACAGGGGCGGCTCTCGAGGTCAATCCGGTGGCGGCTGCAATTCTGGCATTCCGCGATTCTGATTGTCGTTGTAGCCGGTCTCTCTACGGCATGGTACATGCAAGCACGGCGGACGCAGATTGGCGAAATAGATGCGGAATTGCTGGCAGGCGCCCGCGTTCTGGATGGTAGTCTGCGGGGATTTGAGGGTAGCGATTTTGGCGCCGGAGATACACCGCTCCTAAATCTCTCACCCGAAGATGATCGCCGCCTGACTCTGCCACGCAGTACGACGTCGCGAACACCTGTAAAGGCGGATTCATACTTCGCTATCTGGCTGAACGACGGACGTCTGCTGAAGTCAGAGCGGACGCGAGGCGCCGTGGAAGCTAAGTTCGATAATTCGCTACGCGGATCGCGGCCCGAAATACAGCAACTTGGTGCCATGCGTGAACTCCGCATCGTAGGTCCGTTCGGATCGCAGATTCTGGTTGGGCGCGACGTAAGCCATGAATTCGCCCAGCTTAATCGCCTCGCTTTTCAGATAGCAGCTATTGACGCGGGGATTCTTGCCCTCGCGTTCATGGGAGGTTGGTGGCTCTCACGATCAGTCCTCTATCCAATCTCAGTGATGTCAGAAACCGCGTCGCGGTTTTCGCTGCAAAACACTTCGCCACGGATTGATGTAACGGAGACTGGACCAGAGCTTGGAATACTCGCGGAAATACTAAACGCTGCATTTGATCGCATTGCATCATCTTTCGATCAGCAGCGTCAGTTTGCAGCAGACGCCTCGCATGAGTTGCGGACGCCGTTAGCAGTGATCCAGTCTCAAATAGAGCTTGCCCTCCGGCAGGAACGGTCGCCCAAAACATATATCAGAACGCTAAAGATTTGTGGCTCTGCGTGCGAGCGTTTATCCGAGTTGGTTGACTCGCTACTTACGTTGGCACATCTGGACTCGAGCGAGAACCAGGTGGGGCATGCTGCGGTACGGCTCGATCATATCGTGGCGAAATGCGTCGACCTTCTGCGTCCAGTGGCCGAAAGCATGGCGATTCAACTGAAGCCCCGTCTCGAGCCCGCAATCGTAATGGGTGATGCGAAACAACTGGAGCACGCCATCCTCAATCTGCTAAAGAATAGTATCGCCTATAACCGTCCTAACGGGAGAGTAGATCTAGTTCTCGAAACAACCCAGCAGACTTCCCAGTTAACAATCCGCGATACAGGAATTGGCATTAGCGAGGAAGAAATGCCGCATATCTTAAAACGTTTCTACCGCGCCAACAAAGCAAGGTCACGTCAGCACGGTGGCAACGGTCTGGGACTAGCTATTGCTGATAAGATCGTCACAGCGCACGGCGGAACTATGCGCATATCCTCAGAGCTTGAAAAGGGAACAATTGTGTCGCTTCGACTAAATGTCGCCAAATAGATCACAGAAGTGAAACTCCATTACGAAACGAATCTGCGACGCGGAAGCGGGTGTTCACAGGTGGGCGCGTCCGAGGCCGACCTTTGTCGAATTCAGCGCAGCAAGCGTCTCGTTGAACTATGGTGGATAATGTACCCATCCTCAAACCGGCAGGACGCACAGCTGACGCTGCAGGTATGAACGGATCGTGAGTAGACACCGGCGGCGTCGGAGAACCGACAATGCCGCAGACTCTTGAATCGGTCATTCAATCGTACCTAGACTCCGGCAACCCAGCCCGACGCACCCGGGAAGAATACGCGACAACGCTGCGCAAGTGGAAGCGATGGGGCCGGCACGTTCAGCTTACGGGCCTTGGGAAAAAGGAGATCCGGGAATTTCTGGATTGGGTGCATGAAGACGCTGGCGCCCGCAATGGTGGAAATCCCGGCGCACGGCCAACAAGGTTCGCTCGCACCTGCGGGCTGTGTTGTCGTGGGCGTGGGAGCACGACATGCTTGATGCGTTGCCGAAGTTCCCCAGGCTGAAACCCCAACGGGATGTTGCCGGGCGCCACTACCTCACCAAGGCGGAGCTAAACGCACTTTACTTTGCCACCCATCGGTTGAAGCAACCACGGGGCTGGAAACAGCCTTGGCCAGCCGGCCGCTACTGGCGTTCTGCGTTGGTGATCTTCTTCAACTACGGCGTCGATACCGGGACAGTGTGGCAGACCTTACCATTTCACGAACCCATCCGCTGGCGGCACGTCTTCTGGGGGCGTCAATCGCCTGACCGGGAATTGAAGGAAGCCAGTCCCTGGGGATGGCTGTACTAACGACGTGTCAAAACTCAGAAATCCTTCTGGCGTCCGATGAACCGCACTGTCCGCCTCCATTTCAAGAGCATCCGGCCGGAAGAGCCAGATCCGATGCGTTAGTCTTCTTAGGCGGAAGTAGCAGGCCCAATATCCGATTCCGGCAACTCTGTGACCTTGCGGCCGTAGCGCCGAAACGCGATATCGATTCTGGCGAGGAACGTCCGTGGGTCCTCAAGGACCTTCGCAAGACATGCGCGACGTACTACGACGAACATGTGCCAGAATCGTCCGTCGAGATACTTGGCCATTCCGTTGGCGGGATTACTTACCGGCGCTACGCCCATCGATCACCACTGGCGTTCCGCGTCATCTTGAGCCTACCCCAGCCGACGGCGTTCACATCACTCGCCCGCGGATTTGAGGATCGCTGCCCCTGCTGCCGCCGCACATTCAACGACGGCTAGAGTTGACCGTGGCTTTGTGAACACAGGATGCAGGCGGTCGGTTCGTCATTAGTCTCGGAGAGCTTCGATCAGATTGGAGACCACTCACAGGGAAACTTTTACGGGTTGCCGGAATTTGGGTGAAAACCGTTTGTTCACGGCTGTTGAGAGCGATTAAGTTTGACGGTCGAGTCGAGGCAAAACTCAAAAATTCAGAATTTGTGTCCAAATCCGGATTCGGAACGCAAAGTATTTGTGAGTGGCATCTTTTCTATGAGTGCTAGAGAGCGATTTGAACGTGCAACGGCTGAACCAAGACGATTTTTTGCGGCTACTGCTGAAGAGCGAGCGCGAGATCCTGCGTTACGTCATGGCAATTGTCCCTGAAAGGGCCGATGCGCAGGAGATCGTGCAGGAGACGGCCGTCGCGTTGTGGAAGGCGATTGATCAATACGATACATCGCGGCCCTTCGCTCCCTGGGCGTGCCGGTTTGCGGCTAATAAGGCAAAAGAGTTTCTGCGCAAGGAAGGCCGCTGGAGCGGGTTTCTGGATGAAGAGGTTGCTTCTTTACTGTTGGCGCGACGCGAAGAGATGGCGCCCAGGCTCGATCGCCGGATCGAGCCGTTGCGTGATTGTATCGCCAGTCTGCCTTTGAAAAACCGTAAGCTGATCGAACAATACTATTTTGCTCAAGCGTCGATCGATGAAGTAGCGCAAGAAGCCGGACGTACTGCCGCGGCACTCTACAAGTCGTTGCAGCGGATCCGCGCCGGGTTAATGGAATGTGTCAACGGCAAGCTCACCGCAATGGACGGGTCATCATGAACGAGCCACGCCCGGACTACGACCAACGACGATTACATGAACTTGCATCGGCGGTCATGGATGGAGTGGCCGCGAGCGAACAGAAGCAGGAACTGACTGGGTTGCTGCGCGGAAGCTCGGCAGCACGCGATGAATATCTTACGTTTGTCGATCTTCACGCCGTGCTTTCAGCAGAATTAAGCGGCGCGCTGAGCGAAGATCGTGTTGACCGCCAGGCGGACAGCGTTCCTTCAATACGTCCTGTATCGCGCCGGTCGTACTATAAGCCATTTATGGCTGGCGTCGCTGCTATGGCGGTCTGCCTTCTTTGCCTCTTGATTTCGTTCCAGCTGACTGGCCGGAATGCCCGTTCAGAGCCGTTCGCCACCGTGGTTCAGGCCACCAGCGCTGAGTGGGAGTCGGGCGTTTTGGAGGAGGGCGACCGCTGCGGAACGCGCACGCTGCGGCTGAGAGCCGGTTTTGTCCAGTTGATGCTGGATAACGGGGTTGAAGTCACCCTGCAAGGGCCAGCGGAATTCGAATTGTTTTCTCAGGTCAACACGGTTCTTAGATCGGGAACGCTTACCGCAACGGCGCCGCCAGGGGCGGAAGGGTTCACGGTGAACACTCCGTTTGCGACGGTGGTAGATCACGGCACTTCCTTCGGGATCGATATCGGTGATAACGGCATCTCGAACGTCTCCGTGTTTGACGGCAAAGTGGAAGTGACAGCGCATGACACTGGCGGAGGGCACTTGCTGACCGAAGGGAAAGCAGTCCGTGTCGGGGCCGACCAGCAGATAGAAGAGGTAGCGTTCAGCTCTGCTCCGTACGAAAAAATCTGGCCTGTTTCTTCCGGCATTGCTGGCTCGTCAGAGGTCTTCAAATTTACGCCGCCGTGGCCGCGGCAACTGCGTTTTATCCGCAGCGATACTGCCGTGTTCGTCGCGAATGAAGGCGGCGCCACAACGCTGGAAAAGCCGTTGCGCGTGAATATCAGCGAGCCTGGCGAAGTCAGCAGCGTGGCAAGCTTATCTCCAGCGGAACTTTTGAGCGGCCGCGAAGTTAGAAGTTTTATTCTGCACTATTATCCCCAGGAAATACGGCGGCCTCATCGCGCCAGCCGGATATCGGGGAGCATCACCTTTAGCAAGCCGGTGCTAGGGCTGGTGGTGCTGCACGAAGAGCTACACGCCAGTTCGCGGCTCTTTTCTGAGCGCGCCGCCGGCGAAGCACACCCGCGCCGGCAACTGGAATTATCAGGCGGAGCTGATAGCGACGTAATCACTTTGTCCCCCGATCGGCGCACGGTGCATGTCGATCTGACGTCGCCGCGGCGGACATCGGATCTTGTAAGAGTGATCGTCGACGCATCACATCCGGGCGTCAGCCGGCAGGACAAATAGGACGTGATTTCACGAAAAGGTTTCAATATGCGTTACTTGCAAAAATCGCTGCTACTGGTTGTTGCAACCGGCGTTCTGATTACAGCACAGCTCTCCACAGTCCTGGCGGAAGAGCCAAAGCTTACGCAAGAGCAGACCCGATTCTTCGAAACTCACATCCGCCCTGCACTCGCCAAGTACTGCTATGAATGTCACTCAGTCAAAGAAGGCACGGCGCGCAGCGGCTTGCTGCTCGACACGCGCGAGGCGATGCTGCAAGGCGGCGACAGCGGTCCGTCGGTCACGCCCGGCAATCCTGACAAAAGTCTGATCTGGGAAGCTATTACCTGGTCCGGGCTGGAGATGCCGCCTAGTCAGAAGATGCCGGCCGATGTGATCGCCCATTTCAAAAAGTGGATCGAAATGGGGGCGCCTGACCCTCGCGTGCGGAAGAAGGTGCAGTTCAATTCAAAGATTACGGCAAATGATATCGAGTCGGCGAAAAACCATTGGGCGTTTCAGTCGCCTGTAAAACCGGCCATTGCCGGTATCGATGCACTTGTCGTATCGCAGCTAAAACAGGCGGGCCTGAAACCCGCACCGCCAGCAGAGCCGCTTACACTTTTACGGCGGTTACACTTCGATTTGAACGGTCTGCCGGCCACGCCCGCTGAAGTCAGGCAGTTCGAAGCCGCCTGGCGCAGAGACCCCGGCAGAGCGGTGCAGTCGAAGGTAAATCAGTTGCTCGCGCGGCCGCAGTTTGGCGAACGCTGGGGCCGGCACTGGCTCGACCTGGCGCGGTACGCCGAATCTTCGGGCGCCGTCAATGTGACGTACCCGCACGCCTGGCGGTACCGCGACTACGTTATCGATTCGTTCAATCGCGACACGCCGTACAACCAGTTTCTTACCGAACAGCTTGCCGGGGATCTGCTGCCCGCCCGCAACGCTGCAGAGCGGCAGAAGAATCTGATAGCCACGGGCTTTCTCGCCGTCGGCATGAAGCGGCAGGACGAACGAAACCCGAAGAAGTTTCTGATGGATATGATCGACGAGCAGATCAATACGGTTTCGCAGGTAACGCTTGGCCTCACGGTAGCGTGCGCCCGTTGCCATGACCACAAGTACGACGCGATACCCGCGAACGACTATTACGCGCTGGCGGGGATATTCCTTAGCACAGACACGCGGTACGGAACCGTCTGGGGCCAGCAGAACCATCGCCCCGCAGAACTGATTGAACTACCCGTCAAAGACAAAGCCGACCCTGAAAATCAGTTGTCGATTGCACAGATCGAAGCGCAGATCCGCGACATCCAATCGCAGATGCGAAAAGACCGCGCTGAGGCGCGGCGGACGGGTGTGAATGAGATGCGAAAATTCGTCCAGTACCGCAACCGTGTCGCAAAACTGCAGGGCCTGCTTACGACGATCAATCCCGATGGAACGAAGAAAACCTTCGGCATGGGGGTGCTGGCGAAAAAACCAGTTGATGCAACCATCTATCTGGGCGGCGATATTCTGCGGCCGGCACAGGCTGTGGACCGCGGTTTTCTTCAAGTGCTGAGCACGGCGGAAACGAATTCGATTCCCGCCGGCAGCACCGGCCGGCGCGAGCTGGCTGAGTGGATCACATCGCCACGTAATCCGCTGACGGCGCGCGTGATGGTCAACCGTATCTGGTCGCATTTGCTTGGCGACCCGCTTGTGGCCACACCCAACAACTGGGGCGCCGCCGGTCTGAAGCCAGAGAATGCGCCGCTGCTCGACTACCTGGCGGTACAGTTTATGGAGTACGGATGGTCGGTCAAAGCGCTGATCCGCGAAATTGTGCTGTCTGACGCCTACCAGCGGTCTTCGCAATATATCGAGCGGAACGCCGAGGTTGATCCCGGCAACCGTCTGCACTGGCGCGTTAGTCCGCGGCAGCTAGATGCGGAAGCTCTGCGCGATTCAATGCTGGCGATCAGCGGTGAACTCACGCTTAAAGCGCCCACTGGGTCCGAGATTGGCGAGCTTGGCAACGGGCGATTCGGTCGCGAGATCAACGAGAATTCATTCGCGCGAATTAATAACCATCGCTCGGTGTATCTACCGGTAGTCCGCAATGCGATCCCGGAATCATTAAATCTGTTTGACTTCCCAGACGCCAACCAGACCAGCGCCGGGCGCGATGAATCCATTGTCGCGACGCAGTCATTGTACCTGTTGAACAATGAATTCGTATTGCGCCAGGCACGTGCAATGGCCGGGCGTCTGAAGTCAATTTCGTCGTCCAGAGACGAACAGGTCCGGCAGGCGTTTTTGCTGGTATATGGCCGCCAGGCCACACCGGCGGAAGTCCGCGCAAGCCTGGCGTTCCTCAATAGCATGGCGACGATGCTGCCGGCTGACCGGGCTGGCGCCACAGCATCACGCAAGCCGCTGCGTGGCAGACCGGGCATGCGGCCCGGCGCGCGTCCAGGCGGAAGACCCGGCGCGCGTCCGGGCGGTAGACCCGGCGCGGCCCGCCCGGGTGGAATGCGACCCGGCGCCGGGCGGCCCGGTGGTGCGGCGCCTCGCAGCCAGCCAGCTACGGAGCCGCTGGACCTACTCTGCCAGGCTCTCATGCTCAGCGCTGAGCACCGGATTCTCGACTAAGGAATCATCGAAAAATACGCGTGTCTCGCACATGCCAGACGGCGTGAACCAGATACAAGATCGCTCAAGTACATTCCATGGAGAACATCATGTCTAACCAGCCAAACCGCCGCGACGCTCTACGTTGCTTTGCCAGCGGGCTAGGATCGCTGGCCTTTGCGGCGCTGGCGACGGGTGAGTCGCTGGCGGCGGATAATGTAAATCCGCTGTCGCCGCGTAGGACTCACTTCGCACCGCGCGCGAAACGTGTGATTATGCTGTTCATGTCGGGGGCTCCCTCGCACGTCGATACCTTCGACTACAAGCCCAAGCTTGTTGCCGACAGCGGTAAAGCCGGCATCGGCGACCGCCCTCGTAAACTGATGGCGCCGCTCTCGAAGTTCAAGCAGCACGGCGACAGTGGGCTTTGGATTTCCGGGCTCTTTCCCCATCTCAGCCGCCAGGCGGATGAGCTTTGCCTGTTACGTGGCATGCATTGCGAGCAACCCAACCATGCGCAGGCAAGCATGGCTGCACATACGGGAACATCGCAGTTTGTACGCCCATCCTTAGGTGCGTGGTCGCTTTACGGGCTGGGCACAAGCAACACTGACCTACCTGGTTTTGTCGCCATGGGCGGCGGAAATAATGTTCACCTTGGCAACGCGTTCCTTCCCGCCATCTACCGTGGAACAAAGGTTAACACGGGCATCAGCAGCGCAAGACGCGGGCCTGGAAGACCACGGCCGCAAGCTGCCGCGCAGAGCGAACCGTCGGCCGTGCCTAACATCAGCAACCCGGTGCTGAATAGCAGAACGCAGCGCGCGCAGCTTGATTTTCTGCAACAGCTCAACCGGGCCAAACTGCGTAAAGACGGCCATCAGCCCCAGGTGGAAGGCATGATTCAATCTGCCGAACTGGCCTACCGCATGCAATCGACAATGCCCGCACTGGTCGATCTTTCGAAGGAATCTCGCCAGACACACGAAATGTACGGCACGGGCAATGCTGAAACCCGCGACTTCGGTACGCAATGTCTGCTGGCGCGGCGGATGATCGAAGCTGGCGTCCGTTTCGTCGAACTGTCCAACGGAAGCTGGGATCACCACAACGACATCAAAGCCGGCCTCGAAACGCAATGCCGTCAGGTGGATCAGCCCGTAGCCGCCCTGATCGCTGACCTGAAACAGCGTGATCTATTGAAAGATACGCTTGTCATCTGGGGCGGAGAATTTGGCCGGACACCACACGGCGAAAATGGAAACGGCCGCGGTCACAACAACAAAGGATACACCACCTTCATGGCGGGAGGCGGCGTGAAACCCGGCTTCAGCTATGGCGCCACCGATGATTACGGATACCAGGCCGTCGAAGGCAAGATGCACACACATGACTGGCATGCCACGATCCTGCATCTATTGGGTCTGGACCACACGAAACTGACTTATCGCCATGCCGGCCGCGATTTCCGGCTTACCGATGTCGCTGGAAACGTAGCCAGCGATATCCTTCTCTAAATTCGATCAGAAAAATCTCAAAGGATAGGAGTTCTGCCATGATCAACCGTCGCCAGGCTATACAACAGGCCGCATTTACCGCAGCCGCCTTTTCTACCAGCGGATTGTTTGCTGACATGCTGCAGACACCGCGACAGACGGAAGGACCTTTCTATCCCAATAAACTGCCGCTCGACACAGATAACGATCTGCTGCTTATCAACGACTCGATCACCCCTGCCGTCGGTACAATCACGCACCTGACAGGACGCGTGTTCAGCAAATCCGGAGAGCCCGTTCGCAACGCCGTTGTAGAAATCTGGCAGGTCGACAACAAAGGCATCTACATTCACACTGAAGATCCTGACCATAAGAATCTCGATACCAACTTCCAGGGTTTCGGCAGATTCATGACGGGCAGTAAAGGTGAATACTACTTCCGCACTATCAAGCCTGTGCAGTACGGCCCGCGTACGCCGCATATTCATCTTGCCGTCAAGCAGGGCGGCAAGCGGATGTTAACCACGCAGATTTACACCAAGGGTGAGACCCGCAATAAGACCGACCGCCCGCTAAGCACCATCAACGATAGCAAGCTCCGCGATCTGCTGATCTGCGATTACAAACCTGTTCCCGGATCGAAGATAGGCGAACTTGCCGTTCATTTTGATGTAGTCATCGGCGCCACGCCCGAAGACCCGAAGCTCGACACACGGCGGGCAGGACCGCGGCGCGGGCCTCGCCGAAGACGGGCAACTGAGCAATGAGAATTGCAGGCCGGATTATCATTCACTGGATATTACCCTAGGTGGTGCTGGCGACCGGTGTTGGCGTCATCTATCTGCTTGGCGTAAAGCCGAAGTCGAAACGCCGTCAACAACCCGCCCGCACGGCGGTAGTTGTCGAGGTCACGCAGCCAGAGTCACACACCGGGGCGCTGGAAATACGGACCACCGGCGTGGCGGCTCCGTATCGCGAAGTGGAGGTGTCCGCGCAGGTGGGCGGCAGGATTGTCAGCAAGAGCGATGACCTGCGGCCCGGTAGTTATGTTACGAAGGGCCAGGAACTGCTACGGATCGACCCGGCGGATTTCGACCTAGATGTCTCACGCCTTACGGCGCAAATGGCGAAAGTCGACGCGGACCTGGCCAAAGCCGCGGTCGATAAACAGAACGCGCTGAAGTTGATTGAAGTCGCGGAAAAGAAGGTCGAGTTGCACACACGCGCCGTTGCGCGGGCGGAGAAACTGAAGAGATCGTCGACGATCGCCGCTGCGGAATACGAAGCCGCGGTGGTCGAACTGCTCGCCGCACAACAGGCGCTGGTCACGCAGGAGAATCTCGTTCGCCAACTCGACGCTGCCGTGAAAACGCTGGAAGTCAGCCGGCAGCTGGTGACGATTCAGCTGCGTAACGCCACCCTCGCCCGCGACAGAACGGTGATTTCCGCGCCATGCAGCGGAGTGATTGCGGCGACCTATGTAGAAAACAACTCGCATCTCGAACCCGGCGAGCATGTTGCACTGATCGACGATACATCCAGAGTCGAAGTCCGCTGCAGCCTGCTCTCTGAAGATCTCGATTACCTTGCAGGTCCTGCCGCTTCGTTGCCGGAAAAATCTGACAAGTTGCAGGCTGCACGGTGGTGATCGCGTTCCCCGATGGCACGCCTGAAGATGTCGCGGACAACGCAACCCGCCGGTTGGGAGAAGCGATCATGAAGGTCAATCAGCAGACCCGCGATCAGAATCTTACCACCGTCGAAAGCGGCGTCGTGCAGGCTGTGCACCGTAGCGTAGGATACGGCGCCAACACCTATGGCGTTGTCTCCTCGGGAAGCCACGTCGGAAGTCTCACTGTCCAAATAGTCGATACATCTCAGCGCGACATTACAAGCCAGGAATTCGTTCAGCGCTGGAGAAAGCTTGCCGGAGAGTTTGCCGGCGCCGACTTCGTTTCCTTCGGCTCCGGCCCTCGTGGGATTGCGGCTCCGCCGATTGAATTCACCCTGCTTGCCCGTGATGAAGACGCAGAACAGTCGAGCGCTGCACCAGCGAGCTTACCGGTTACAACGGCGTGCACGATGTCGCGGCAGGCGGGCGTCCAGGAAAATGGGAGTACCGCCTGAAGGTGCGCGACGCAGCGCGGATGATGGGAGTTTCGCTCTCTGAACTTTCAGGCGCCGTCCGCAACTCGTATTACGGCGAAGAGGTCATGCGTCTTCAACGCGGCCGGAACGAAGTCGAACTGCGCGTGCGTTATCCGGACCATCAACGTCATTCGCAGGTGAACTTCGACAACATCCGCATCAGCACCGCCAGCGGGGCCGGCTGGCCGCTCACGGAGCTGGCGGATATCGAAATCGAGCGCAGCTACTCGATGATTCACCGCCTCGATCAGATGCGCTCGATTACGATCACTGCCGATGTCGATGAGCAAGCAGCAAACGCCTTCGACATCACCCGCAGCTTACAGCAATCGCTAGAGCCGCAGTTAACGGAAGAGTTTCCCGGTATCCGCATCCGCTGGGAAGGGCAGCAGGAGCAGACCGACGAATCGATGAACAGCATGTTTTACGGGTTCGTTGGTGTTCTGATTGCGATGTATTTTCTGTTCACTGTTGAATTCAAGTCCCATTTGCAACCGTTGATCATCCTTTCCATCATCCCGTTTGGAATGATCGGCGCCATCTTTGGTCACATCTTCCAGGGACTTCCGTTTACGTTGTTCAGCATTTACGGCGTCGTCACGTTGTCCGGAATTGTGGTGAACGACTCGATCGTCATGGTTGACTTCATCAACAAACGGATCAAAGGCGGCCTGCCGGTAACAGACGCGATTCTCGACGCTGGCCGCCGTAGATGCCGCCCTGTGCTGCTAACCTCAATCACCACCATCGGCGGCATGCTACCCATCCTGCTAGAAACCTCACGCCAGGCGCAGGTCCTCATACCAATGGCAACCAGCCTCAGTTTCGGCCTCATTTACTGTCCTTGTGCTCATCCTCACCGCGGTCTTCTTCCTGATCGCCAACCAGCCTCAATCCATATTCCTCAACTCATCCAATTAACGAAGGGGGAAATCAGCTCGGCTGATTGCCATTTGGACGCACTGCTTGAAGTCTCAGGTGTACCTTCATTGTAGTGAAGTGAACGTTCGTTCACCTGCCTGAAGCACGCTGCAAGACCGGCAATGTACTCTACCCCTCTTTCCGCACAAGGAGGGCGCGTCATGTGCACATGGAATCGAAGTGCCGCGACACTCTTCATTGGTTTCTTAGCCGCCAATTCAAGATACAAATAGATATAATCTTCGCTGCCTATTTCAATAAAGGTTTCCGACGAAACTACGTCGATGACAAATCTAAGCCTTCCACTTCGCTAGAAAGCATTCTAAAAATCGAAGTGAAACGTCCTGATCAGATAGCGGTAGGTGCGTGATCCTAGCGAGCGCCATTGCGTGCTGATTTTCGCCCGGCCGCGGAAGCCTGGTTGGAGAAGGCTGCGGCTGTTGTTGAGCTGGACGCGGGCCTGGTAGGCGGTGTGGAGGGGTTGCGGCTGGCCGGTGGGGCTGGCTTTGGTGGCTAGTTCGCCGCCGGCTTGTTGTGACAGGTTCGGAGGAAGGGCTTTCATGTCCGCTGGGGCGATGCGGTCGAGGTAGCCTTCGTAGGTGACGCCGGGGTAGGCGTTGAGTTTGACGCGGACGTACTGACCGGTCTGGACTAGTTCGATTTCGGTCTGGTCGACGACCATCACGGCTTCGGTCTGGCCGGCGTCACCAATCTGGCAGAACAGGTCGCCGGGTTGTAGCCAGGCGTTGGCGTTGTCTGCGTCGAGCACGGCGCCGGTCCAGGTGGGGAGCTGGTTTTCGTCGTGTGACGTTGGTTTGGCGGGGGCAGGGAGGACGACCCCGCTGGACGGGGCGCGGAGTTCCAGCTCTTGCATGTTGGTTTTGACTTCGCCGATCCGCTCGCGGAGGATTTTGAGCTGTCCATTGACCAGCGGCAGTTGAGCCAAGGCGGCGGAGTCTTCAAACCGTGAGTGCTGGAGCATCTGCTGGCGTGAAAGCAGCACGTCGCGCTCGCGTTCTAACTGGGCGAGTTGCAACTCCATGTCGACGTTGGTGAGCTTGGCCAGCAGGTCGCCGGTTTTCACCGGGTCGCCCGGCTTTACCAGCACTTCGGCCAGTTGACCGGGGCGGGTGACGTAGACGCTTGATGCATCGCGACGGGCGACTTCCAGCGGACAGGTGACGTGATAGGGCAGTGGGAGGAAGGCGAAGAGCAGCAAGGCGAGGGTGAGGATCGAAAGGGTTGCGATCAGCCTTGGACGTTTCACTTCGTGCCATCTCCCGGGAATGCGAAAGAACTTGTACATCTGATAGGCGGGTTGGACGACTAGGCCAAAGAGCCCGACCAGACCCAGTAACCGCCCGGCGACTTGCAGCCCGTACGGTTCGAGGGCTTTGCTGATGAACAGCAGGATGGAGAACGTCACCACCCAGCGGTACAGCGCGGCTGCCACGGTGAACACCGCCATGAACGGGCGGTTGCGTCTGGGCAGGAACGGGTCTTCGGGCAGGTCCATGCCCAGGCAGTAGACGAAGAACCAGCGACGCAGGACTTCGGTCGCCTTCTGCCGCATGTTGGGGATTTCCATGTAGTCGGCCAGGATGTAATAGCCGTCGAACCGTAGCAGCGGGTTGCCATTGAACATCAGCGTGCTGACCGAACAGACGAACATCACGCTTAGGCAAAGGTTGTGCAGCAGCCCCTGCTCGGTCGTCCACCAGATGAACGTCGCCAGCGTCGCCAGCACCATCTCGACATACATCCCCGCAGCGCCGACCGCCATCCGCGACCACTTGCTCCGCAGCATCCACGAATCACTCACGTTGCAGAACAACGCCGGCGTGAACACCAGCAGCATAAACCCCATCTCATGACATTCACCTTTGTAGTGCTTGCACGCCAGCCCATGACCGAACTCATGCAGCACCTTGACGGCGCCGAGTGTGATCCCGAGATAGATCCAGTTGGCCGGTCCGAAGAACGTGTGAAACGTCGGCAGCCGGGACTGGAAGGTTTCAAACTGCACTGTCACCAGCAGCAGCGCCGCCAGCCCCATCAGCACGCAAACAAGCACCGCGGGCCAGGTGAAGAACCACCAGGTGTAGCGGTACAACCAGGTAAGCAGCCAGTCCGGGTCGATCCCTTTCCAGCGGATGGCGAAGACGTTGGCCAGCACGCCGGTCCACTGTTTCCACACCTGCTCTTTATGCCGCTGGAACAGATGCTTGCCCTGGCCGCTGTGGTCGCTGATGAGCAGCCCGCTGGTGTGAAGCTGGGTCGTGAGCTGATGCAGATGCTGAAACTCCAGTTTCTGTGGCGTGAACTTCGCCTCGAACCGCTCCTGGATCTGCTCGTAACTGGTGCGGCCGTCGAGCATGTTGAAGATCGCGTATTCTTCGTCGAAAAGTCGCGAATACTTCAGCCCGACCGGGTCTTTCAGCACCCAGCAGCCACGCCCCTGATACACATGCCGCACTGCCTGAATATCCGGGCGGCGCCGCAGGGCGGCATTGCGGGCGGCGGAGGCGATCAGGCTGTCGGCGACGGATGACATAAATTTGTCACTGCGAGCGTGGTTAAGAACCAGGGCGGCGGAGGATCGAAAGCGTGGCGGTCATACCGGGTTGCAGCACCCACAGGTCGCCGTTGGCCGTACGGCGGTTATCGATTTCGGCTTCGATGCGGTACGAACCGTTCGCTTCCACCTCATGACTGACGTAGTTCACAACGAAGCGTTTATCGGCGGGTGTATCTCCGAGGTTCACGTCGTAGGTGACCGACTGGCCATGTGCCAGATGCACGGTCAGCCGCGCCGGGGCGCCTTTGATTTCGTGCGGGTGAAAGTCGTTGAGGCTGACGAACGCCTGCACGCGCAGTCGGTCCATCCGCACGAGTTGCATGACGGGCTCCGCCTGCTGGACCCATTCGCCGCGGTCTTTGAGCACCTCGCCGATCACGCCGTCGCGTGGCGCGGTGATCTGCCGGTCGTTGACATCGTTCTCAGCCATCTTTAGCTTTGAATTCCACTTGGCCGCATCAATCACCGCCAGCTTCAGTTCACGGCGGGCGAGTTCAATCTGCAACACGGCGTGTTCTTCGGCCAGCTTGAGCCGTTCTAGTTCGGTGGTAGAAACAGCGCCGGGCTGGTTGCGGTTGGTCAGCTTCATCCGCTCATGCTCTTTCTCCGCAACCGCGGCCGAAAGCTCAGCCGCCTTCACCCGCAACTGGTTCTCCGACTTCTGCTTGGCGGCTTGCAGTTCGGACTTGGCCATTGCCAGTCGTTGCTGGGCGTCGCGGTCGTCGATCTGCCCGATCACCTGACCGGCCTGGACTTCATCACCGCGACGGACGTTGAGTTTCATCAGCACGCCCGCCTGCCGGGCGGGGATCTCGACCTGGTCGATGGCGCCGATCAGGCAGTTACGCAGCACCAGCACGGGCTTGCCGCCGTCTTTAGCTGGAGCCGTCGAAGGCGGACCAGCGATGGCCAGTGCTGCGACAAGAAGAATCAGATTCATGTTGTTTCAGTCAGGTTAGAACCAGAGGTTTTTCTGCACCCATTCGTACGCTTCATGGAACCACACGTAGCCGCGCGTCGCCGTGCCGCAGTTGACCGTTGCGGTCACGGTGGCGCCTGGCCGCGGTTCAGTCAGCACAGGCTCCGCGTGCGGATCGACGGCCACCTGGATCTTCACCGCGTGGCCATCTTCGCCGTGCAGGTCGGCGATCGGTTGAATGCGGTCGACGTGGCCATGCCGGGTCACCGATGGATCGCTCGACAAGATGTAATCGACATGCAGTTTTTCATCATCAGGAAGTTCCTGCTTGGCCAGCACCACATGGCCCATACGGTTCTCCTGCATGTATAGCTCCAGCTCCCAGCCCTTCTGCAGGTTCGCGACGGTGACCAGTTGCTGACCGGCGGTGACCGGGCGGTCGGAAAGTAAAGCCGCTACGTTCCAGGTGGTCACCACGCCATCAACCGGGCTGGTTAGAATCAGCGAAGCCTGCTTGCGCTTCAGCAGTTCGTACTCTTTCAGCAGGTTTGCCTGCTGCACTTTCAGCTGGGCTTCATCACTATGCAGCTTCGACCGTTCAGCCCGGCTCAACTGCTGGACCCGCCCGAGCGAATCCCGCGTCGCCGCCAGTTTCTGTAACGCCAGAGCCTGATCGCCCAGGTTCTTCTGCACCGCCAGTTCCAGGTCCGTATTCTCCAGTGTGACAAGCTTCTGTCCGGCCTTCACTGGGGCGCCCGACTTCACATGCACCGTCCGCACCACACCTTCGCTGGTCGCATACACATGCTTGCGGACCTTCGGCTGCAACACCCCGCGGGCATGTAGCGTGAAAGTTGTCGGTAGACACAGAAATAGCCCCGCCAGCAGCACGGCCACACCCACCGCGATCGTCTTCGGCAACGTCTTCCGGCGGAACATCCATTCCGCCCGTCCCAAGGCCCGCCAGACAGGCATCAGAAACAGACTGCTATGCGTCAGCGAATTAGCGATCGCCTGCGCACTCTGCTGCTTAACGAGCGCCGTCTTCGCGCGGATCGCGTCACCGCTGAGCGTGCCGCCGAAACTTTCAATCACCAGGGCGCCAATCAACGGACCGCTGCTCGCCCGCAGTTCAATCTCTTCGGGCGTGTCGGCGTTATAGTCCACCGGCGGCGGCCGCCGTAGCGGGAGGATCACAATCGTGCGCGCATGCGACTGTTCCACGTACGCTTCAAGCTGCGATTCAATCTGCGGCGGCAGATCATCCAGCCGGCCCGTATACCACAGATCTTCACCCAGCCCCATCACACTCTTAGAAAGCTTCCGCAGACTGGTCACCACATTCGACCGCGGATCGACCACATCCTGCCCGCTGACCGCCTCGATCTTCACGCCGCCCGCCCGCTCGACGGCCACACTCACGCGGTCGCAGTTCAAGACCTGCTGCGTTTCGTTCGCAATCGCAAACGCGGTCGCCTTCAAATCCAGCCCGTTATGCACCACCTCAATAAACCGCTGTGCTTCCAGCCACAACGCATGCCGGCCACGCAGCGACCGCATCTCGCAGTTGCGATGCCAGCCGCCAATCATCTGGCCGACCGTCTCCAGAAAACGCAACAAACCCTGCTGCGTCGCAGGCGGAGTATCCGCTGCCTTCAGAATCTCAATCACCCCCGCCACTTCGCCGTTCTCAGAGAACGGCTGCAACACCACCAGTTGCGACAACGGATTCCGCCATGTCTCCTCGCCCGTACCACCACTCGCCAAAGCTTCAATCAACCGCGGCCTATCCTCCATCGCCGAACGCTGCACCAGCCGCCAGTGCTGCTGCGCATCCTCCTCCTGCGGATCAAGCACCACCGCCGGCAGATTCAAATGCGAAACCAGCCGGCACCGCCCCTCCACAAACCGCCAGACGCCGCCACCATCGGCCGCCATCGCCGCCACCGCCCGCCCCAGCAGTTCTTCAAAGAAAACCTCTTCCTCCAGTTCCCCCTCACAAAGCTGCTGCATCTCCTGCACCAGCCCACGAACCCGCTGTGCCGCGGAATGGGAGTTTGCATTGCTTGCTCGATACCCTGACATGAACTTGCTGACGCCCCTGTTTCGATAAGCCGGAAAGGTTGCCTCCAGCAGTACACTGCAAGAACAGCGAAGTACGAGACATGGCCAGACAAAATCTCACGGGGTAAGAGAAAGCCGTTCTTGGCTATTTCTCTAGAATCGCAGAGATTGGCTGGCGCCAGCAAATGAGGCAACATCTGCAAACTACGCAGAGCCTTTAATCACGCCGACCGTCAGCTGCTGCTAACGCCGGTCAAAGCCAATCAGGCGAACTCCAATCGGAATCTGCCATACTTGAGGGGCGAATGCAGAAAAACGCAAAGCACTTAGCTCAACAGCATCTGCAAATCTTCCGCCGTTAGATCGCGGATGACGCTGTTGTTGGCTGACACAATGGCGTCGGCTAGGTCGCGTTTGGTTTTCTGCAATTCGATGATCTTGTCTTCCACCGTGTCCCGGCAGATCAGCCGGTACGCGAAGACACGCTGCGTCTGACCGATGCGGTGCGCCCGGTCGATTGCTTGCGCTTCTACCGCCGGATTCCACCAGGGGTCTAGGATGAAGACATAGTCCGCTGCCGTCAGGTTCAAACCGTGACCGCCGGCCTTCAGGCTAATGAGAAACAGACTGCAATCCTGGTCGTTCTGGAACCTTTCAACCCGCTCCTGCCGCTTGCGGGTGCGACCATCCAGGTACTCGTAAACAACCTTCTTTTCGTCAAGACGGTCGCGGACGATTCGCAGCAGGGATGTGAACTGTGAAAACACCAGGGCTTTATGCCCTTCGGAAATCACCTCATCAACCTGCTCCAGCAGCGTATCCAGTTTGGTGCTGGACTGCCCCAGTTTTTTCTTATCAAGCAGACCGGGATGGCACGCTGCCTGCCGCAGCCTTAACAGCGCTTCGAGAACGTGAATCTTTGATTTTTGCAGCCCTTTCTTCTCCACTTCCGCAGCCAGATTCACACGATAGTATTCGCGGAGCTCATCGTATTCACGCCGCTGCTGTTCGCCCATTTCGCAGTACAGCGTCTGCTCCGTCTTTTCAGGCAGTTCCGTAAGCACTTCCTTTTTGGTCCGGCGTAGCATGTACGGCCGCAGCGCTTGAGCCAGCACCGGCAGACCAGCCTGATTGCTGCCCGTCTTTGAAAGTGAACTGAATGTAGAAGACCGGCCAAGCATGCCCGGATTGAGGAACTCAAACAAGGACCAGAGTTCGCCCAGATGATTTTCCACCGGCGTGCCCGTCATCGCCAGCCGTTGCCGGGCGTTCAACAGGCGGCAGGCTTTGGCGGCCTGAGAGTTTGCGTTTTTGATCGCCTGCGATTCATCCAGGATGGCGTAGTCAAACGGCATATCTTTCAGCCGTAGGATGTCGCGCCGGAGAGTGCCGTACGTGGTGACGATCAGATCGTAATCGGCGATTTCATCGAACAGCTCGTCGCGGTTCAGGCCCGTGTAATTCAAAACCCGCAGGTCGGGCGTGAAGCGTTTGGCCTCTTCCACCCAGTTGAAGATCAGGCTGCGTGGCACGACGGCGATAGAAGGCAGCGGCGCCTCTTTACGGTTGACCTTGGGCGGATTGAGCCGCCGTTCCTCTAGCAATGCAAGAACCTGTACCGTTTTGCCGAGGCCCATATCATCGGCCAGGCAGCCGCCGAAGTTGTACTCCTGCAGAAACTTCAACCAGCCCAGGCCTTCACGCTGATAATTGCGCAATTCGCCCTGAAATGATTTTGGCTCCTTAACCGCCTTGATGCCGTCAAACGACATCAGCTTTTCGTGGAACTCCAGGAACTTATCGTCGAACGACACGTTTTCCTGTGCCGCTAGCAACGCGTCCAGCAGGGCGGCTTGCGAGGTTGAGAACCGCAGCGAGTCGCCGTCGGTTTCGCCCAGGTCAGCAAGCGAGCCGTATTTGGCCAGCCATTCTTCGGGCAGCATCCCGCGTGAGCCATCGTCAAGCCGCACATACTTATCGCCGCTGCGGACGGCGGCAAGCAGCGTAGGCAGGGCGACATTCTGCCCGTCGAAGTCAACGCTGCCATCCAATTCAAACCAGTCGACCCCGGAGCTGACGCTCATCGAGAACGCACCGGCGCGACGCATCCGCACGCCTTCGGCCAGCACGACCCAGCCGTGATTCACCAGCGTATCCACCAGCGGACGAAGCTGCTTTTTGGCGACGGAAAGATCGGCGTTGTGATTGCTGAATCCATCCGCTGCTTTGGGCGTAAACTGCCGAAGCTGCGCGATATATTCTTTTTCTTTGGCGGCGTCGCGTGGCATTAGCTTGCCACTTTCGTCATCGAAGATCGCTTGATGGGGCATCGCGGCTTCGATGACTTTGGCGCCGTATTGAAAGTGCACCTGCAAGAACAGCTTGCTGCCGCTGCCCGGCTGCTCTGGCAGCACGGTTAATTGCGGAACTGGTGTTACACTGACGCGTTCAACGCCAAGTTCGTCGGGCGTTTCCAGCTTGCCCAGCGCCGGCATGGAAGCGAGCATCTTGCGTAATTCATCCCGGTCTTCGTAGGGCACTTTTAAGGCGCCATCGCGACGAAGCGATACCAGCCAGGAGAACTCGTCGCCTGTGATGAGTTTCGCCACGCGGTCTTGAAGCAGCAACACGCCGCCTGCGAGAACCATCAGCGGCTTGCTGACTTCGAGTGTTTCGTCCTCGCGCACGAAGCAGCCATCAATCAGCCATTGCTGGTTTTCATCATCGTTGGTGATCTTTAAGCGGAACTCGTACGCCGCCCCATCATCCCAATGCACTGTTTTTTTTGCGCCGGGATTTTCTGTTTCGTCGCGCACATAGACCGCGCGCCCGCTGCCGAACAGTTTCGGTAGCAGTAGGCTGAATGAGTTGCTGGGAATTTCGCACGAGGAAGAATCTCGCGGTCCGCTGTACCGCCAGTAGTCGTAAGGGCTTGAGTCCTCTTGCGAAATCACGGTCAGCATCGTGCAGACTTCGCGGTCTAGCTCTTCACTCAGACGCTCAACGTTCTGTACGTTTAGCAGCATCTTCTTGGGCTTACTCAGGTCACCGTTGACCTTCGGCTCCTGGTGATAAACATCCACGGCCAGTCCACCATCGCCACGCGATGTTTCTTCAAAATTGATGGCGTACAGGGGGAAGCGTGGCTTCGTAGTGATCTGCCTGAACGGGTCCTCTCGCATCCGGGTGCGGCCGAAGGCGTCGCTGGTCACCTGCTCTAGCCGGTCTCGCCAGGTGTTGCCGCCTTTTGCCTGGAACGAAAGCAGCGCAACGCTGGGATCTGTCCGGTGCAACTTCAGCGGCGGCATGGGTGGGATCTCGTACAGCTGATCCATCTCAAGCAGCATGGCCCAGAGGTGCTCGCACTGCCCAGACTCAGCAAACTGCGGGCAGGTACAGAAGATTCCCAGGCGGTTGGAAGGTGTATCTTCTGTATTAATGGTCGCCTGGTAGACGTTGCCCTGACGGTCGCGGACTAAAGAGATAAACTCCCAGTCGCCCATTTCCAGAATTTCCAGCCCTTCGGTTTCGAGAAGGTTGGCGCCCAGAAGTCTAGTGCGGGCTTCGAAAGCATTTTCAGCGCCATTTTCCAGCGACATCGGTGATACCTAACCAGGGGAATGCTTCTATCCGTAGCAGCAAATGCAAGCACCGGAAGTTGTCTCCAACTGGCCATTATAGGCCCTTAGGCCAAATTACATCACCCCTTTAGATCGTCGCTGGCAGCCAGTAGTTGCTTTACCTGGCGTTGATAAGCGGAGTTTGTGGTAAACAACGTCTGCGCCTCTTGCAGATAGTCGCGGGCGCCTTGCGGATTGCCGATATCAAGCATGGCAGTGGCGGCAATGCTGTAGAAATTCAGGGTTAAACGTGCGTCTTTGAAGGCGTGCTGCTGTTTCCATTCATTGAACCGCACAAGCAAACGCGGCAGGCGGTGCGGTTTGTCGGGCACTTCGATGTGGCTGGACCAGTAAACAAAAAACGCCTTTTCAAGGTAACCCTTGGCATTACTGGCGTCATGCATTCCCGCCAATGTGAGCCATTCTTCGCCGCGGTTTTTGTAGTAACGGCTGATTTGATGCTTGAACAGAAAATCCGCCGCATCTACGAACGCACTTAACTTTGCATCGCCGGTGGCAGCATCCACAGCAGCAAAGAGTTCATCGCGTTTCTGGCGCTGAGCTTCAAACCTGGCGAGGTCCGTCAGCTCCCACACTGACGGCTCGAAAGCGAAAGGCTTTCCTTCTGAGTCGGCGAAGATAAATGTCGGAAACTGCACAATGTCAAACTCGCGCAGGAGCCGTTCATTCTGCACCGGGTCGGCAACACGCGCGAAGTCTGCACGGCTTTCCGGCAGGTCAATCACCAGTAACACGTATTTCTCCGCGGCAGCTTCGCGGAACGCCGGTTTGCTGAACACCGTGCTGGCCATCATCCGGCTTTGTGGCGACGAAGAATTAACAAACGCGATCAGCAGATTCTTATTCCCGGCAGCGGCGGCGGTCTTTGCTTCTTCATAATTCTGCAGCCAGCCTGTGTAGCCGCGCGGAGCCCTGACGCTGCGTGGCGGCATTGCGGGCTTGATAGCCGTCGAGGGAGGATCGGCGGCGGATGTCGCCACGGCTGCCCGTTGATCCACTTCCCAGATCGGTTCGAACTCGCGGATGAATCCTTTCTGCAGTTCCACGCGTGCTTCAATCGTACGAAAGCCCGCGCGAGCCAACCGCACTTCATAGGCGCCCGGCTGCAACGTGTACTCCACGTCGCCACGGGCCGGTAGAATCATCCGGCGGCCGTTAATAAAAATCTCCGCGTCCTGGCGGGTTGCTTCGGGCCAGACAAAGGCCAGCTTGGGCTGCGTAATCGCGACCGCATTCCCACCACCAGGCGGGTTCACAATGAAGTAGACGCCCACCACCAGTGCGGCTGCTGCAACAAAAGTCAGTAGCGCAGCGAACATCATCGGTGCGTTTGAAGGCGGCGGCGGTGGCGGCTTAATCCGTCGCGGCGCCGCCGGCGGAGCTTCAACCGTTTGCTCGCCAGTTGGCTGACCGGGCGGTGGCGGAACAGTCTCTGAAGCCGGCGCCTCGTTTGAACTGGTCGCCGCTGCAGCACTTGTTTCTACCTGAGGAAAAACAGGTATGTCTTCTTCGGGCGGATCAGTGTGCGCTGCACCACCGGGTTCGTCATTTGTTGCTGGCGGCTGGGGTACGAAGTCAACGAGATCAACGGTGCTAACTTGTGAAAAGACAACGCTGTCTGTTGAGCTGGGATCGATCGAACTGTCGCCGCTGCCTGTTGCATCCTGGGTGGATTGTGCGGGAGAATTTGCGGTGGGGCGTTTCTTTTTGCGCGTGGGCTGAACAATGAATGTTTCGCCGCATTTGGGGCACTTCACTTCACGCCCGGCAAACTTCTGCGGCGCGTCGAACTTCGCGCGGCAGCTTTGACATCGGCAGCGAATTGTCATTGGGCGCAGTCCTTTCCAGATAGCCCCTGGTCAGCCCGTCGCTTCCAGGTGGCGAAAACCCCTCCCTTTATTATGGAGCGCCCCGGAATGTTCGCAAGCTTCCGGCGCCAGATGCGCGGCTTAAGATGTCATCCATCCATCGCGGCGATGAGGTCTAGCAGCATCTTGCGGATTTGACCGGGGTTAACATTGGGATTCCGGCCCTTAGCCTGACCAATTAAGGCGCCAACGGCCTGCTGTTTGCCGCCCTTCACATCCGCCACAACCTGCGGATTGTCGGCCAGCAGCGCTTTGCAGAGGTCTTCGGTTTCCGACGAATCCACCTTTTCGATGCCCAGCTTCTCCATCGCATCTGCGGCGGAACTGTTGCTGGCATGCATCTCTGCGAAGACGTCCTTTGCCTTGGTGTTATCCACATCGCCCGCAGCGATTGCCTTGAGCAACTGCCCCAAAGCAGCAGCGGAAACCGGGAAGCTATCGATGTCGGCGCCGGTTTCGTTCAGCATCCGCATCACATCCTGCTGCGTCCAGTTTGCGGCGCGGCGTGCATCGCCACTGACTTCTGCCAGTTGTTCGAAATACGCCACCGTCGATGCGCCTTGATTAACAATCACGTTGGCATCGTACGGTTTCAGCTTGTACTGCTTCTGCAATCTTTGCCGGGTGGCAGCGGGCAGTTCGCCCAGCGCCTCTTTGGCCGCCTCGATTTCTTCCGTCGTGACCGTGACGGGCATCAGGTCCGGGTCAGGGAAGTAGCGGTAGTCGGCAGAGTCTTCTTTTTCACGCTGCTTGGTGGTTTTCTGAAGTTGGTCATTCCAGCCGCGAGTTGTTTTGAAGGGACCGTCCGCCATCGAAACGCCGTCCTGCTGCCAGACTTCGTACTGACGGCTGGTTTCGTACTCGATGGCTTTTTCAACAGCGCGGAAACTGTTGAGGTTCTTGATCTCCACGATCGGCGTGGCAATCGTAGCGCCGTCTTTACCGGGCAGATGAATGTTGACGTTGGCGTCTACCCGCAGGCTGCCTTCCTGCATGTTGCAGTCGGAAACTCCCAGATAAGTCAGCAGCAATTTAAGTTCGGTAAGATACTGCTTCGCTTCGGCCGCGCTGCGGATATCGGGTTCGCTGACAATTTCAAGCAGAGGCGTGCCGGTGCGGTTCAGGTCGATCCGCGTGTCCGCCTTGCCAGCCTGTTCGTCGTGCATGCTCTTGCCGGCGTCTTCTTCCAGATGAGCACGGTTGATGCCGATCCGCCTGATGTTGCTTTCGTCTTCTGGATCGGCGATTTCCAGATACCCCTTTTCGGACATCGGCAGATCAAGCTGGCTGATCTGATAGCCCTTGGGCAGATCCGGGTAGTAATACTGTTTGCGGTCCCACTTGGTGAACTGCGGAATGTTACAGTTGAGCGCAAGCGCGGTGCGCATCCCCAGTTCAAAAGCACGCCGGTTCATCACGGGCAATGCACCGGGCGAACCAGTACAGACGGGGCAGGTCTGCGTGTTGGGCGGGGCGCCAAACGTGGTGGAGCAGCGGCAGAACAGTTTGGTGCGTGTCTGAAGCTGGACGTGCACTTCCAGCCCGACGATTACCTGAAATGGCTGGCTCATAGTTCAGGTCTCCGCTCGTGCCAGTTGGTTGCCTGCTGGAACATGTAAGAAGCTTGCAGCAATCGTTCTTCCGCCAAGGGCGGGCCTTGCAGTTGTAGGCCGATAGGCAGGCCGCCGGATGAGAATCCGCAGGGTAACGAGATGCCACAGTTGCCGGCCAGGTTCGCGCCGACTGTGTATAGATCAACCAGATACATCGAAAGCGGATCGCCTGTCTTTTCGCCGAGTGGGAATGCAGGTGTGGGCGAAACAGGTCCGGCGAGAAGGTCTACCTTCTTGAATACTTCGTCATAGTCATTGCGGATCAGGCGGCGGACTTTCAACGCTTTCAGATAATACGCATCGTAGTAGCCCGACGATAACGCGTAGTTGCCCAACATGATGCGGCGTTTCACTTCCGGCCCGAAGCCTTCTGCCCGGCTTTGCCGGTACATGGTCACCAGCGGCGATTCGTCCGGGACACCGTCCTCTGCGGCGATGGTTTGCAGATTCTCTTGCGTGCGGTGGCCATAGTGGGTGCCATCGAACCGTGCCAGGTTCGAAGATGCTTCGCAGGGTGCGATGATGTAATACGTGGCGATGCCATATTTCTGGTGAGGCAGCGATACCATCTCAACCGTGGCGCCCAGCGATTCGTAGACCTTGATCGCTTCACGCACCGCCGTTTCAACTTCCGCGTCCAGGCCATCGCCAAAGTGCTCTTCAACCAGGCCCAGCTTCAGCCCTTCCAGGGGTTTAGTCACACTGTCGAAATAGGCCGGCGTTGGAGCATTTGCGCTGGTGGAATCGCGACCGTCGTGGCCTGCGATGACCTGCAACAGCAAAGCGGTGTCTTCCGCCGTATGCGCCAGCGGGCCGACCTGATCCAGGCTGCTGGCAAAGGCGATCAGACCGTAACGGCTCACGCGGCCATACGTAGGCTTCATTCCCACCACGCCACACAAACCTGCGGGCTGACGGATAGAGCCGCCCGTATCGGTGCCGATGGATAGCGGCGCAAGTGATGCCGCAACCGCCGCAGCCGCTCCACCGCTTGAACCGCCTGGCGTCCGGCTGACGTCCCAAGGATTACGCGTAGGCTGGAACCCGGAATTCTCCGTGGACCCACCCATGGCGAACTCGTCCATGTTGGTTTTGCCAAGAATCACGCCGCCAGCGGCTTCGATTTTTTCAACAACCGTGGCGTTATAAGGTGGGCGGTAATTCTCCAGCATCCGGGAAGCACAGGAAGTGATTTCCCCCTGCGTGCAGAGCACATCTTTGACCGCAACGGGCAGACCAGCCAGCAGTCCGATGTCTTCACCGGCCGAACGTCGTTTATCAAGTTGCCTGGCGCGGCTGATGGCTACATCGGGGTCGAAGCGCAGGAAGGCGCCTGTCTGGCTATCGAACTGCTCGATCCGCGTAGCGAATGCCCGTGTGACTGCTTCCGAAGAGACTTCCCCGGCCAGCAGCTTCTCGCGCAGTTGCGTGGCGTTGAGACCCGTCAAAGACATGTTGCACCTTTGTAAGAATGCGGCAGATGCACCGCGGAAGCGTCATCGTCAACCGCCACGCGGGAACCAGCCCCAAGCGGCGGGATTGCACGAACCGGCGGGAACGAACCTAGCTGCCATCGCCGAGAACGGCAGGCACGCGGTAGCATTCTTCATCGCGATTGGGCGCATTGGCCAGCGCCGCATCGCGTGAGAGGCTTTCGGCTGGCTCATCGTCGCCGAACACGTTGACGGCCTCAATGGCGTGCGCCATGGGCTGCACGTCATCGGTATCAAGCTCGTTGAGCTGATCGATATAAGAGACGATCGCACTCAACTCGCTGGCCATCGCGGCGGTTTCCTGCTCGCTCAGCCGGAGCCGCGCCAGCAGCGCCACCTTGGCAATGTCGCCAGCTTCCAGCGTCATTTAGCTGCCTTCGCCTTTTTCTTACCCGTTGGCGCCTTATTGCCGCCGCCTGGCAGATCGAAAGGCTTCTGGCGTACGACTTTACGTACGGCTCCACTGCGGATGCACTGTGTGCAGACCCGCATGGATTTCACCGTTCCGTTAGGCAACGAGACCTTAACCTTTTGCAGGTTGGGTTTGAACTGGCGACGGGTGATGCCAGTAATCTTCGTACCCACACCGCCCAGGTATTTGGCCTTACCGCGGGTTTCAACGGAATTACCGATGCGGGGCCCTTTCCCGCAAACTTCACAAGCGCGTGCCATCTGTATCGTCCTTCACTCAACCGAGTTGATGCCTTTTAGAAGGTTAAGAATATAACGCCCTTAGCTATTAACGCAACCACACTCCAGGTAAGAAGATACGCAAGAATCCCGCGAATCCGGGCGCCAATTCCCGTGATTCGCCCCCCAGCGACCTCAGCCTGCCGCACGAGAGCTAAGAATCAGCTCCACATCGCCGCTTGCCATGCCTGTTCTGTCGGCGGTTTCCTGCACACTGTAACCCTTGTCAATCAACGCATACACCGCCTGGCGGGCGTCGTCGGCTATCGCCTGCGGGAACACGGCAGGCGGAAATTCGACGATATCAGCAATCTCTTCATACCCTTTGTTACGAAGCTCTGACGGTGTGAACCGCGTTGCCTTTTGAATTGCCTGCTCCAGACGCTCCCGTTCTGCGATGGCGCGCGCGGTAATCGCTTGCAACGCTGCCATTTTGCTATCGAGAATCGCGTTTAACTCCCGCGCGCGGTCTTCCATCTCAACCTGCCAGCGTAAAACCTCGGCTGGTGCATCGGCCATTGGCGTTGCGGCAGGCTTGGTGTACGCCTTAACAGTGCGGAGCGGCGGACCTGCTTTCTTCTTCTTTTGCTTCTTCAGCTTGCCCTGATATTTCCAGTAACGCCGCAGCAGAATGGCGAGTGCCAACGTCACGCCCGCAACGAACATGACATTGGAGATTGTGAATTCGAAAAATGGCACGCCTCTGCCTCCTTGCAGTTGCTGCGAAAGTTATTCCGATTTAAAGGCCGTCTGAGCGGCCTCGTAGACGGTGCGGAGCGGTGCATCGTGTTCAGTAGCGGCTTGGCGGCACGATTCGTACTCGGGGGCGAAGCTCTTTACCCCTTCGAACGTGGCAACCTTACCTTCGATTTCACCGTAACGGGTTTCCACCGTCACGCTTTCACGATGCAGTTTGTGCCGGCTAACGGGCCAGCGGCGGACGCCCAGGGTGCCCGTCTCGCG
Organism: Pirellulaceae bacterium; assembly: GCA_965233625.1. Taxonomy (GTDB): domain Bacteria; phylum Planctomycetota; class Planctomycetia; order Pirellulales; family Pirellulaceae. Next base: position 1,169,009 of record OZ247499.1, on the reverse strand, counting down.
AAAGAGAATGCGTTCCATCTTGGCGATGTGGTTGGACTGGCAGAGTACGCTTAGTTTGGCGCCGGGGCGGCTTTTCTTCATGGTGACCGGCGTCGAATATACGTCGAGTGCTCCTGCATCCAGCAGCAACCCGGCGGCGTGGCCGGCCACTTCGGCGGCTACGTCGTCGATATTAGTTTCCAAGACCCAGATCTGGTCAGCATCCACGGCAGCGGGCGTCTCGCCCGTGATCAGGCGGACGACGTTCGCCTGCTCTTCAAGGTCGCGGTCACCGGCGCCGTAACCGATTTTGTCAATTGTCATCGCGGGCAACGGGCCGTATTCATCAACGACGGTCGCCACAATGGCGGCGCCGGTCGGTGTGGTCAGTTCCGCGGCAATGTTTGACGCTGCCAGGGGGATGCCCTTGAGCAGTTCTGCAGTCGCAGGCGCGGGAACGCTCACGCCGCCGTGGGCGATCTTGATCATGCCGCTGCCTACCGGCACGGGGGCGCAGACGATCCGCCCGGCGCCAAGCAGATCGATACCGATGGCGGCGCCGCAGATATCTGCGATGGAGTCGACGGCGCCACATTCGTGAAAATGCACTTTCCGCAGGCTGACGCCGTGCACTTTCGCCTCGGCCTCGCCCAAGCGGGTGAAGATCCGCGTGGCCAGTTCTTTCTGCGAAGGCGTCAGGTCCGAGCCATCGATCATGTCCGTGATGTGGTGCAGATGGCGGTGCGCGTGTTCAGGCTCGTGCTCGACGTTGACATTCGTCGCGCGGAAACCCTTCTTATGCACCTCACTCACGGCCAGACGGCACGAAGGCAGCCCCAAAGAATCGATGCCCGCCTGAATGGCTTCGACATCAACTCCGCAATCAATGAGTGCAGCTAGCAACATGTCGCCAGCAAGGCCGCTGGGACAATCTATATAGGCGATTTTCATGCTGTGAATATAACGGCGCCAGCGGAATACGGTAACTCCAACTGCCTGGAAAGTCCGTTGCCGTTTGTGACACAAGTTTCCAGCGGGAAAACATATACAATGTTGCCCACATACATTATCGCCCAGCCACTTCACCAGCGGCTATGGACGCATTTGCCGGCAGGAATCAGGAACAAGAGAGCGCTTAGATGGATCAGCAACCGGGCGAAAAGAAGCGTGGAACGGCGTTCCGATGGGTTGTACTGGCAGTCGCTGTCGTTTTCGCAGCGGCGATCTTGCTGATGCTGAACGATATCCGGCTGGATATTAAGTCGAACATGCAAACGGTGGATAAACACCTGCCGGAAATCATGACGCGGGTCGACAAAACCAGCGACACCGTCGCCGAAGTGGCGGACGACATCGCCCAACTCCGCGACCTCGCGGGTCTGCAACGCGGGGAACGCGATAAGTCAATCGTCGTCTTTGCAGATAAAGTGCTCGATCTGGTGCAGGAATCTGGCGGACAGATTGGCCTGACTAAAAAGATCTTTGGCTCAGGTCTCAAGGAACTCAAACCCGCCCAGCAGTGGGCGGTGGCGGCGCGACGCGAAGCGGTTTATTACTCGTTCCGGGTGACCAGCAAGGAAGAAATGCTCGAAAAGCTCACGACCAATATCTATGGTTCTGAGTGGTATATTCAACTGAATGGAGAGAAACCACAGAAGCTGTCAGCGTGGTTAACCAGCAAGCTACCGAAGATTTCCGAAGGCTTGGATGAAGAAACAGCGGCGGAGTAAACGAGCGTTGCATGCGATGACTTGCAAGTTTCTGCGAGTCGGATTCTACTACCCTCCTCTGGCGAAAACTCGTTGACGTGCAGGTACAACGGAGCAGTGGATTGGCGATTCTGCAGACCACCAACCGGGAAGGAAAGCCCGTAACCCACGAAATCCGCGGCCGCGAATATATGATCGGCCGGGCGATTACGTGCGATCTGGTGCTGACCGATACGACCGTCTCGCGGCGGCACGCGCGCGTGACGCGAAAGGAGGACGGCTACTTTCTGGAAGACCTTGGCAGCCAGCACGGCACGTTCCTGAACGATGAACGCATCCAGACTTCGGCCATGCTGGCGCATGGTGACCGCATTGAACTCAGCGGCATCAAGTTGAAGTTTCTGGATAACAGTCGCGAAACGCTGCCTGATGATGCGGGGGACGACGACGCTTCTAGTATTGTCTCGACGCTGGACCCTCAGCAAACTTCATCCGGCGGCGCCATCAGTCAACTGGAGCGGAAGCACCGCGCTTTACTTGACATTACAGGTCTGCTGGGCGAAACGCTGGATCTGGACCGTATTTTTCCAGCCATGCTGGACGCGATTTTCGATGCCTTTACCCAGGCCGACAGCGGCAGCATTCTGCTGAATGTTCTGGCGAACAACACGGCCGACACCCGCACGGGCGATGACGACGAGTCCGATGGCCGCTTTCAGTTGAAACCGGTGGCGATGAAGCGCCGGGAAGGCGCCGGCGATGTAAAGATCAGCCGCACCATCGCCGCGCAGGTGATGAAAGATAAGCAAGCCGTGCTGAGCGCGGATACGAGCGAAGATAAACGCTTTATGTCCAGCGATTCTGTCGCCGCATTGAACATCCGCTCTGTGATGTGTGCGCCGTTGCTGAATGCCGCTGGTGAGCCGATTGGCATGATTCAGATCAGCACCCGCAGCCTAGCCAGACGGTTTGTGGCAGGCGATCTAGAACTGCTGGTCAACCTCGCGGGATTGGCGACGCGGGTGATTGAACACTCGCAACTGCACGAGATCCAGTTGCAGTTCGCCCGTCGTGACTACGACCTGCAAATGGCGAAGCACCTGCAGATGCAGTTTCTGCCACGCGACCGGCCAGAAATAACGGAGTACGATCTATTCGACTTCTATCAGGCTGCCGAAGGCGTAGGCGGTGACTACTTCGACTACATTCCTTTGCCGGATGGCCGTCTGGCGATCACGATCGGCGATGTTGCCGGCAAAGGCGTCACAGCGGCGTTGTTGATGTCGCGATTATGCAGCGACGCCCGTTATCAGCTGACAACCACTCAGTCGCCCAGCGAAGCGGCCAACAAGCTTAATGAACGTGTACTGGCGATTTCGACAAACTTCCGCTTCGCCACGTTTGCGGTCTGCATGCTTGACCCGGTCAAACACGAGGTCACTCTTGTGGTTGCCGGCCACATGCCGCCGTTGTTGCGACGCGGTAGTGACGGGCGTGTGATGCCCTGCGGAGTCGATACGTCGGCGCCGCCACTAGGCGTTCTGGCGGGGCAGGAGTTCGAGCAGACAACCATTCAGCTAGAACCTGGCGATATGATGCTGCTGTACACGGACGGTGTGTCGGAAATGCCGAATGACCGTCGCGAGCAGTTTGGTGAGCATCGCGTTGAAGAATCGCTGCGAAACTTTGAAGACGCGCGATCGGCGGTGGAAGGTGTTCTGCAGGATGTCAAAACCTTCAGCGGCAAAAACAGCTATAACGACGATCTCTGCCTGCTGGCGTTCCACCGGCACAATGTGCAGCAGACCCAGGTGCAGGGCAGCGTCCACGACACACTACCGGAGTAAAAACAAAATGCGGTTATGGCTCTTCTCAATTTGCTGTCTGTTATCCGTGAGCACCCTGGCCGGATGCGGCCCCGCCAACAAACCGGCCAGTGATGACAGCGCGGACGTGTTGCCGGAAGACGATGCAACGCCGGCCGCCGATGCAGCCGATGCAGATGACGCCGACGGAACCGCCCCCAGCGATGATGGCCAGCCCACCGGTGATGGCGCCGAAGAGCCGGTTGAGAAGGCGCCCGTGCCAGAGCCAGAAGCGTCTCTCGATAGCGAGGTGAAGATGCTTGCGGACAAAGAGACTCAGAGCGAGGCATCTGACAAGCTTGTCGCTAAAGGTGAGGCGGCAGTGCCGCTTTTGATCGAAGCTTTGAAGAGTCAGAACCCGCAGGTCCGTAGCGGCGCCGTCTTCACCCTCAGCCGCCTGGGGCAAAAAGCGGCTCCGGCCACCGCGGCTTTGAAGGAGTTGCAAGCTGCGGAGAAAGATGAAGTCATCCGCGATTCCATCAGCTTCGCTCTAGATGCAATTGACGGCGAGTAGACATTCCGCCGACGCAGCTAAACCGTGGTGTTCTTCCACCCGCCATGCAGAAACCTTGCCGTTAATAGCAGGCTGCGTAGCACCACGTCACACAGCATGGCCACCCATGCCCCGGTGACGTTCATCCCGGCGCCATGAATTACTACGTCGGTCAGGGGCAGTGTGAATTCGCTATGTGCCAACAGCACGGCAAGCGGTATGCGCACGATGGCGAACCCGACGAGCGTAATAATAAGCGGCCACCGCGTATCGCCCGCTCCACGTAAGCCGCCGGTAATGGTCATCGCGGCCGCCAGCGACGGCATCGAAAACGCGACGATCTTCAACAGACCTGCCGTGGTGATGGTCACCGGAGAGTCAATGTCGCGGGTGAAGACCGAGGCGATAACGTCGCCGAAAAAGTAGAAGCCCGTTCCAGAGATGCACATCAGGCAGGCCGCAGCCAGGCAGGCCGCCCACACGCTCTGCGAAGCACGCTTCGGATCACCGGCGCCCAGGTATTGCCCCGCCATGGTTGTGGCTGCCACCTGAAACGCGGCGCCAGGCATAAACGCTAAAGCTTCGACCTGTACACCCAGCCCGTGGGCCGCCGCATCCACATCGCCCAACCGGTTGATGATCGACAAGTACACCATCTGGCATGCCAGCAGCACGCCTACATCAAACCCGCCGGGGATACCCACACGCAACAGCCGGCGAATGATGGCAAGGTCGGGCTTCAGATACTGCAGCCTCAGCGTTAGTCCGCCACGGCCTGCCAATAGTGCAATAAGAATAAGCAAGCCGCCCGTCACGTAGCCGCACACGGTGCCGATTGCCAAACCCTGCCAGCCCAATTGCGGAAACGGCCCCCAGCCGGTTACCAGGGTCAGGCTGACAACCACATTAACGGCATTCATCACCGTCTTTGCAACAAAGCCCGTCAACGTGTCTCCGGCACCACGCAAACATGCAGAACCAACGCGTTCAAGCATGATGAACGGCACCGCAGGCGTTAGGATCCACAGGTAGGTAGCGGCCAGTGGCGCCGACTGATCTGAAAGTTGCATCAATCGTACAAACGGCTCGCTGAAGAACGCGCCAATCAGTACGACAAACACGGTTAGAATTCCGCCCGTCACCAGCGCCTGATGCATCCCTCTGACGGCGGTATCACGGTCGCCGGCGCCAATGCTGCGCGCGATTAAGGCCGTGGCGCCGATGGATACAGCCGCGAACATGCTGGGCACAAGCCACAGCATATAGGCCATCAGCCCCATCGCCGCCTGATACTGTTCGCCTGGCAGGTTCCAGCCCGTCAGCATCCAGTCGGTGTAGCCGACCAGCATCGAAAGCACCTGCTCAATCAGCACCGGCCAGGCAAGAACAAGCAGCGGGCGCCAGACGCCCTGGCGACGGGTCAGTGCATTCGGTGCTGAATTCATGCGGGGATTATCGCAGGGCGACCCAGAATGCGATATGGGACAACCTTCCGGTGGAGGGGGCGCCGGCGGATGTTGCTGCGGGAACGCATTCGCATAGGTGGCGGTTGTTGCTATTCTGTTAATATATGACTGCGATTGTGCCTCGATCCGGGCTTCGCTTTCCGTTTTTCGCCCCCACGACTGGTCATGATGAACCAGACGCCAACTATGAATCAACCGCTGCTGGAAATCGATTCGCTCAAGACGTACTTCCACACCGAAGACGGTGTGATGAAAGCCGTTGACGATATCTCGCTCAAGCTGGAAGAAGGCTCCACGCTGGGAATTGTCGGCGAATCTGGATCGGGCAAAAGCGTGACGTCGCTTTCGATCATGCAACTGCTGGCCAACACGGGCAGCATCGACGGTGGCTCCATCTCCTTCCTGGGCAAAGAGCTGGTCGGACTGCCCGAACAGGAGATGCGGCGGATACGCGGCAAAGAGATCAGCATGATCTTTCAGGAGCCGATGACATCGCTTAATCCGGTGTTCACGGTTGGTTCGCAGGTGATGGAAGCCATTCTGCTGCACCGCGACATCTCGAAAGCCGAAGCCCGGCAGGAAACAATCAACCTGTTCCGAGAAGTCGGCATACCAGAACCTGAGCAACGCGTGGATTCGTACCCGCACCAGATGTCTGGCGGACAGAAGCAGCGCGTGATGATCGCGATGGCTTTATCGTGCAAGCCCAAACTGCTGATCGCCGACGAACCGACAACGGCGCTGGACGTGACCATCCAGGCGCAGATCCTCGACATTATCCGCCAGCTCCGCGACGAACGTGGCATGTCCATTCTGTTCATCACGCACGATCTGGGCGTGATTGCGGAGATTGCCGACAACGTTGCGGTGATGTTCAAAGGCAAAATCGTCGAATACGGCGATGTGCTGAGCATCTACCGCAACGCCCAGCACCCGTACACTAAAGGACTGCTGGCCTGCCGCCCGCGTCTGGAGTCGAAGTTCAAACGGCTTCCGACCGTTGTTGACTTCATGGAAACCCACACCAACGAGGATGGCGAAGTCGAGGTAACCGCCAAGACAATCACGCCTGAAGTTGAGCAACATTTTCTAACCGATGGCCGCGGCCGGCTGTTGCACCCGAAGTCTGCCCTGGAAGCGATGGGGCACCCGTGGCAGGAAGGGCGGCATGCGCCCGATGCGACCACGGTGGACGAACAGGAAAAGCCTTTACTGAGTGTGAAAAACCTGAAGGTCTATTTCCCGATCCGGAAAGGGCTGTTGCTGCGGACGGTGGGAAATGTCAAAGCGGTGGACGATATCAGCTTTGATGTGTATCGCGGGCAGACGCTCGGCCTTGTCGGCGAATCCGGATGCGGCAAAACCACCACCGGCCGCGCGATTCTGCGGCTGATTGAACCTACCGCAGGCGAAGTCTGGTTCGAGGGTGAAGATCTGGCCAGACAATCCGGCAGCAAACTCCGCGCACTTCGTCAACGGCTGCAGATTATTTTTCAGGACCCGTACGGTTCGTTGAATCCGCGTATGACGATTGAATCTGCGTTGATTGAACCAATGAAGATTCACCGCATCGGGAAATCACAAAGCGACCGTCGCGACCGGGCCGTTTCGCTGCTTGAAGAAACTGGCTTAGGCGCCGAGCATCTGCGGCGCTATCCGCACGAATTCTCTGGCGGTCAGCGGCAACGCATCTGTATTGCCCGCGCGTTGACCGTCGAGCCTGAGTTCATCATCTGTGACGAATCTGTGTCAGCCCTGGATGTGTCGGTGCAGGCACAGGTGCTGAACCTGTTGAACGACCTGCAGATAAGTCGCGGCCTGACCTATGTCTTTATCAGCCACGACCTCAGCGTTGTGAAGTTCATGGCCGACATGATGGCGGTGATGAATCAGGGTAAGATCGTCGAGTTTGGCCCTTCAGAAACGATTTACGCCGATCCGCAAGAGGCATACACCCGGCGCCTGATTGACGCGACGCCCAAAGACAGCCTCGAACACATTCAGGAACGACTCAATCAGCGCGAAACCGCGCGTCAGAAGCGTCTCGCGGACAAAAGCTGACTCCGTAAAGATTCAATCCAGATCGGACCTTATGAGCAAAGAATGGCTATTCATCGCGTGCGGTTTTCTCACCACCATTCTGATGCTGCAGCCGCCACTGAGGGCGGAGCATCGTGTCGCCTTGCTCATTGGAAATGACCAATACGCGGACGACGGGCTTGCGCCGGTGCGGCTTGAATTCGACGCATTAAAGAATTCCCTGGCCCGTTCCGGCTTCCGTTGCGAAGTGCTGCTGAACCAGACTGGCAGTGAATTGAGGCAGGCAGTGGAAGCTTTCGCCTCAAGCACGCCTGTCCGTGGGACTGCGCTGATCTATTACCGCGGTTATCTATTGCCAGGTGACTACAAGGGAGAGAAAGGCGGTTATCTGGCGGGCACGGCTGCAGTCCGCGGCGACGCTCGAAAGGCAGGATCTGGCGGCGCCGGGGTGCAATACGTGCTGGATCTGCTGCATGCACGCGGGGGGAGCGGTCAGAACCTGCTGATAGTTTCGGACGCGGGCGGCGCAACGTTCGAAGCAAAAATGCCCGCAGACTGCCTGCTTGGCTTCACCACGCAAACGCTCGCCAAGGAGATTGCTGCCCGGAACAGCCTGCGGGCGGCGGTTGCGTCGCTCAAAAAATTGCAGGGTAAGTGGGACTCAACGGCCATCCTGGACGAGGCTGGCAGCGTCGCAGTCAGTCCACCGCAGAAGCTGATCGCCGGAAACAAAGCGGGCGATGAATGGGTCGACGGGCGCGGAACTGTCTTCTGCTGGTGTCCACCAGGTAAGTACATGATGGGAAGTCCAGACGGTGAAGATGGCCGGTACCCGGACGAGAAATTACAGCAACAGACCATCGAGAAAGGATTCTGGATTTCTAAGTATGAGATGACCTTGCACGAGAACCTGCGGAACACGCCCCGTAGCACCTTGGCGAAACATAAGAACGATCCGCTGACGATGGTCAACCACGACGACGCCAAGCGGATGCTCGGTCAGACGCTAACTAACGCGGAACGCAAGGCGGGACGTTTGCCCGACGGCTGGGAGTACGGACTGCCAGAACCCTCTGAATGGGAATACGCTGCAAGAGCAGGCACCCGCACGTCCTTTAGTTTCGGAGACGATGTCCGCCAGTTGCCCCTTTACGCCAATTTTGCCGACAAGGCGTACTTTGATACTCAGGAAGTGTTCAGCAACTACGCCCATCGGACGTTAAGCGACGGCGTCACGCACCTAGCGATGGTTGGCCGGTATCTGCCTAACCCCTGGGGAATTCACGACATGCACGGCAATGTTGCGGAATGGTGCATCGATACGTCCATCCGCGGCGGTTCATGGGCTAGTCAGCCCCATCATTGCCGCTCCGCACACCGGGATAAGTTCAGCAGCCGAAATGAACAGAATTTTATTGGCTACCGGGTGGTAATCCGGCAGAAATGACCTACTGCAAAGGACATACGGCAGATCGGCGGAGGAAATAAAGGAGGCCAGATGGCCTTTAGCGTCGCACAGCGGAATACTCGCTCCCCTTGCAGCCCTCTGTCCTGTAATTTTCCTTGCACCGTTTGCGGCCATCTTCTATACTGCGACCCTCGTCGTACGTTCGCAAATTCAATCACGGTGAATGGAGATACCGTCATGTGTACAGGCACGTTTTTCCTGCAAGCATGCCCTACTTGTGGCCGGCAGCTACAAGTACATGTTCAGCACTTAGGCAAAATGGTTAGCTGTCAGCATTGCCACGGTCGCTTTACCGCTACGGATCCTTCCGCCGTGAATGTTGTGGAGCCATCCGCCTCCGATTCCCTCATCGCCCGCGCCGATGAACTGATCGCCAGCACCAGTTCCCGGAAGGCGGTTTAGACAACTTACGATTCAAGAGTCCAGGTTCTGAAAGTCGCAAGGACGGGCCGCCAACGCCCGTCTTTTTTTGTGCGCGTTTTTGCAGCTTACGCTGTAATTCTGCTGGCAGTTGAATGTTATAATTCCGCGCGTGAATACTTCATCCAAAAATACTCCATCCCAGCGCAAGGCGATCAATCCGTTTTACGTGATGCTTGTACTGGCAGGGATCGTCTTCGCCATTACTGCGTGCGCCTACGGGGCCATGTCGACGGTGTTCGTCACTTCGTATCGCACCCTGTCAGAGCAGGAGGCGGCGGAGCTGATGGAAGACGAAACCACCTGGATGAATGTCATCGACCGGCACGGCATGACCATCATGCTGGTCGAAATCGTCGTTCTTACCGTTCTCACATTCGCCGCCATCTCCACCGACGGTTACTGGACCAGAGGTGTCCAGGCGGCAGCGAATAACCAGACAGAACACGCAGCACCCGCACAATCTCCGGGCAAACCACGGCCGCCTGATAGCGATACCCCACCTCCCCCAAACGCTGAATCTGAGGAACAAGATGAAAGTTAATCATTACGAGAGCGTTGAGAAGAACCCCGTCGATATGGAGGGCGCCGAGGGTTGCAGCGTACGCTGGCTCCTGGGCGAAAAGGATGGGGCGCCCAACTTCGCCATGCGGCAGTTTGAAGTGGCGCCGGGCGGCTACACGCCGCGGCACAGTCATCCTTATGAGCATGAAGTTTTTGTGCTGGAAGGCGCCGGCGAGGTTTACGAAGGAGATACGCCCCGCAGCATTAAAAGCGGCGACGTTGTACTGGTTAAGCCGGACGAGGTGCATCAGTTCCGCAATACGGGCGACGCGGCGTTGAAGTTCCTCTGCCTGATTCCCAATTCCGCCGCCGGTCAGAAAGTGACTGTCGCGCCGGAATGTGGCATCGATCCTGTCTCGCAAGAGGACGCGTAATGGCCAAAGTTAACAAACAGAAGCTTGAAGCCTTACGCGACGAAATCCGCCGCCACGACCGCCTGTACTACGTTGAGGCGACGCCGGAAATCTCTGATCTTGAGTATGACAAACTTATGTCACAGCTCAAGAAGATGGAGGAGGACCTCGGCGAACCTGTGCCCGCTGACAGCCCTTCGCAGCGGGTCGGCGGCGCGCCCGTACCGCATTTGAACAACGTGAAGCATCGCTTGCCGATGCTTTCCATCGATAACACCTACTCACTCGATGAACTCAAAGAGTACGGCGCCAGAACCGCCAAGCTGCTTCCGAAAGAAGAGCTTGAGTGGATGGTGGAACTGAAGATAGACGGCGTCGCGGCTTCGGTCATCTACGAAAATGGCCTGCTCACACGCGCCGTGACGCGTGGTGATGGAAAAACCGGCGACGATATCACGCACAACGTGCGCACCATCCCGGATATCCCTCTCAAACTCACAACAAAAAATCCGCCTGAAATTCTCGAAGTGCGAGGTGAGGTCTTCATTACCAATTCCGACCTGGTCAAAATCAACCAGCGGCAGGAAAAGGCTGGACAGAAGGTCTACGCCAACACACGTAACCTGGCAGCAGGCACGGTCAGGTTGCTGGACCCGCAAGAGGCGTCATCCAGAAAACTACGCATGTTCTGCCACGGCGTTGGCTATTGCGAAGGCCTGAAGTCAGATTCGTACGACGCATTTCTCAAGGAAATCGCCAGCTACGGCCTCCCGGCGACACCGTTGGCCAAACACTTCAAGACGTTCGATAAAGCCACCGCTTACTGCACGGAGCTTGAAGGTGAACTGGAAGAGAAGCTGGCCGAACTGGACTTTGAGATTGACGGCATCGTCCTGAAGGTCAACGGCTTTGAGCATCAGGAACGTCTTGGCCGCACCGGCAAAAGCCCACGCTGGATTGTGGCTTACAAGTGGGAGAAGTATGAGGCGCCGTCTAAGGTCGTTGACATCATCGTGCAGGTCGGCACTTCAGGTGTGATCACGCCCAAGGCGATTATCGAACCGGTCCAGATCGCGGGCACGACCATTACGGACGTATCGTTGCACAACGCCGTGCAGATCGAAGAAAAAGACATTCGCATCGGCGATGTCGTCATGGTTGAAAAAGCGGGCAAGATCATCCCCCACATCGTCCGCACGGAAAAGCATCTGCGTAAAAAACGGTTGGCAAAATACAAATTCCCGGAGAATTGCCCTAGTTGCAATGCGGACCTAGTCAAAGACGAAGGCGGCGTTTACATCCGCTGCCCGAATCTGATGTGCAACGACCGTGTGGAGCGTCGCATCCGCCACTTCTGCAACCGCGACTCGATGGATATCGAGGGCTTCGGCGAGAAACTGGTCAAGCAACTGGTTTCGACGGGAACCCTTACCAGCGTCGCCGGGCTGTACACCATGACGCTGGAGCAACTGATGGGCATGGAGCGGATGGGGAAAAAGTCCGCCCAGAAACGCATCGACGCCATCCAGGCCAGCAAGAGCCAAGGCATGGCAAGGCTGCTAAACGCGCTGGCGTTGCGGCACGTCGGCACCAGTGTCGCCGCGCTGCTGGCTAAACACTTTGGCTCCATCGAAAACCTGAAGAAAGCCAAGGTTGAAGATATCAGCGCCGTGGACGAAATCGGCGAAACGATTGCGCAGAGTGTGCACGACTACCTCAACAGCGACTTTGGCAACGGTTTGATTGAAGAACTGAAAGCCGCCGGCGTAAGCACGAAAGCCATCGCGCAGGAAACGGCGGGCAACGCGCTGGAAGGCAAGACGATCGTCGTCACCGGTACGCTGGAGAAGTATTCGCGGAAGGAAATCAAAGACCTGATTTCCCGGCACGGCGGCAAAGCCGGTTCGAGCGTTTCTTCCAAAACGGACTTCCTGGTCGCAGGCGAAGCCGCTGGCAGCAAACTGACCAAAGCGCAGCAGCTGGGCGTGCAGGTGCTTACGGAAGATGATTTCGAAGCCTTGATCGCCGGAGAATAGCCTCGCAAAACTGGCACGCTTGAAATTGGCGAAGTAGAGTACACGTAACATATTTCCAGAACTAACCACCGATTGAACAGACCACTATGAATCAGCGATTTTGCATTGCCGCCGCGTCACTTCTGCTTCTGATGACCACCGTTGTTTCCGCAGAAGAAAAAGAAACGGGTAAGCCGCAGGAGAAAGCTGCGGGCAAAATCAAGGCGTTGCTCATCACTGGCGGCTGTTGCCATGACTACCCCTTTCAGACCAAAGCCATGCAACTTGCCGCCGCCAAACGCGGTGTAAAGATCGAGTGGACCGTCGTTAACGAAGGCGGTAACGGCACCAAGGCGCAGATCGACCTGTATAAGAACGAGGACTGGGCGAAGGGTTTCGATGTGGTGATTCACAACGAATGCTTCGCAAACACGGTGGACGAAGAATATATCCGCAAGATCACCGCGGCCCACAAAGCTGGCGTCAACGGCGTTGTGATTCATTGTGCCATGCACACCTACCGCGCGGCGAAGATTGACGACTGGCGGGAGTTTCTGGGAGTCACCAGCCGCCGGCATGAGCATCAGAGCAACTACGCTGTCAAAGTGGTCGCCAAAGATCACCCCATCATGAAGGGCTACCCGGACAATCACAAAACCGCCAAAGACGAACTCTACGTGCTGGAAAAAGTCTGGCCGACCGCCAAGGTGCTGGCGACTTCAAAGAGCGAAACCACCGGGAAGTCGCACGGAGTATTCTGGGTCAACCAGTACGGCAAAGCCCGCGTGTTCGGCACCACCTACGGCCATTCAAAAGAAACCTTCCAGGACGAAGTGTTCCTGACCGCACTGGTCCAGGGCATCCAGTGGGCTGCCGGCAAGTAGCATTCGTAAGCAACAGGAAGTGTACCGCTGGTCGCCTCAGCTTTTACTTGGGGCGGGAATCGTCGCGAATATCTCTTCCTTACGGTCATCGGGTTCTCGTGGCAGAGTGACAGATTCTGACACGTAGTAGAGTTCAAACTTGACGATCTGCTTCTCATCAGAGTGCGTTTCGTTCCAGTGCCGCACAAGGTACTCAGCGACACCATCGCGATAACGCTGGTGCCCGCGTTTATTAAGCCGGACCAGCGAACGGAACATCTTCCGCCAGCGATGATTCGGGAACGTCGCCGAAACAACGGGCGGCTTCTCCAGCGTGAAGCTGGCGCCGTCTTTGAGAATGTCCACGACGCTGCCATCTGCCAGTTCAGCACGTCCAGCGAACCAGCCATTGCGACGTGGCGGCACGCCAAACATGTTCCACTTCTGTCGCAGACCCGTGATGTTCCCCACGACTTGTGTCTGCTTGGGCATAAGCTTCTTGTAACTTCCGCCCAGTTCGTAAAAGTTCCACAGCACCGTATAGCCCATCAATAGCACGCACAGCACCTGGGTTGAAATGAACACGGTCAGGTTCAATTGCGGCGATTTCTCATACCACCGCGGCGAGTAATTGGCGGGCGTATCTTCTACCGGTATTGGCAGCCAGGCCGCCAGTCGCCGGTAGATGCTGCGCGCGAATGCATTGTCCCAGAACACCGGCGGCAGAAAGACCAGCCAACCGGCCATGCTCACCCACGAGAAAAGACCGACCGTCATGGTCAGTTCAATGCCAATATGAAAGGACCAGAACGCAGCGATCAACGCCAGGCGGATCCATCGCGTAAAAACCGGCGACCAGACCAGCCACGGCCCCACTAGTTCCAGCGCGAGGGTGCCAATGGTCATCAACCAGCACAACGTGGTGAACTCCGCCATCACACCCGCGAGCGGCCTGCCGTAAATGTCAAAACGGAAGACTTCCTCAAGCGCGGTGCCGTTGTACCAGTGCACGTTGGATTTGAAGTTGCCGGTAAACCAGTAAAGCAAGCACAACTGCAGCATCAGACAGATGCAGGCCGGCGAAAACGCAACGCCGTACAGCGGCCGTTTGATGGCGTCAATCGACCATCTGGCGCCCAGCGGTGTGAAGATAGACCAGAACAACAGCATGCGGAACAGCAGGTCGCCGCCGTTGGTAACCAGCGGATTGCGGTTCTGCAACGAAAGCAGCATCACCCACGAGACAATCGTCGCCAGTCGGGTCTGCCAGCCGAACAGCATCATCGTGGCAGCAACCGCGGCAATGCAGAACAGCGTTACCTGGTATTCGTACGAACCATTCAGCAGGTGCAGTGACCATCGCAGCGGATTGGAAAGATACCTCTGTGCATTCTCAATACTGATAACACCACTGCCGGTATACATCGCCGTAAGGTCACGCGCACGCATCACCAGATCGCACAGCAGAATCGCCGCCATGGCAATACGGAAAACAGCGAGCGACCGGTAATCAACGCCGCCGACCTCGTAGAGCTTGCGTAGCCAGAACGGTTCATCAAGTGGATTGGCGGGCTTAAGTATCGTAACTGCCGCGGTAGTGTCAGATTCTGTCATCGTCGGACGCCGGTAGTTGCAACGGGGTATTAGCGGTATTCTACTGCAAGACGCGGATTGTCTGCGACAGCCACAGCGTTTCTCTATCCCTCAAGCGAGCAAGCTTTGACAATCAGATCTATGACGGATGTCGCTGCCAGCGATGACGAAGCCTGGCTGCATTTGCAGGACGAATGGGAGATAGCGCCCGGCACCGTATATCTCAACCACGGTTCATTTGGCCCGCCTCCCAAAGCGGTAAAACATTATCAGCAGCAGTGGAAAACGAAGCTGGACAGCCAGCCGATGCGGTTCTTCCTTCGGCAGATGCCGGATGCAATCGTCGAAGCGCGGCGGAAGATGGCGGAGTTCGTAGGAACCGGCCTCGACGATCTCGTTTTCGTAGAGAATTCAACCTACGGGATGAACGTGGTCGCCCATTCATTCCCGTTGCAGCCGGGCGACGAGGTGCTGCTGAACGATCACGAATACGGCGCCGTCAACCGCATCTGGGAGCGGAAGTGCCGCCAGTCAGGGGCCACCCGCGTGGTTGCTAGGCTGCCTGACCAGATCGAAACAGCCGAAGACGTTGTCGCTGCCATTATGAATGCGGTCACGCCCAGCACACGGTTGATCGTCGTGAGCCACATCACATCGCCGACAGCAATCACGCTGCCGGTTGCTGGCATTTGCGCGGCTGCAAAGCAGCGTGGCGTTGCGGTATGTATCGATGGGGCGCACGCGGTCGCACACCTACCGCTGAACATCAACGAACTGGGGTGCGACTTCTACACGGCAACCTGCCATAAGTGGCTGTGTGCACCGTTTGGCTCCGGACTGCTCTACGTTTCGCCGCAGTGGCAGGACGCTATCCAGCCGCCGGTGCTTAGCTGGGGCGTCATTCCGCCAGCGACGCCGCAGTGCTGGACCGAAGAATTCGGCTGGATGGGAACCCGCGACCCGTCCGCATTCCTTGCCACTTCAGCCGCGATCGATTTCCTGGAAGCCATCGGGCTAGAAGCGTTCCGCGAGCGGACGTTTCACCTGGCTCAATACGGGCTCGACCAGATACTTCAGGTCACGGATACCCAGCCGCTGACACCACGGACCCGCGCTTGGAGCGGGTGCATGTCGCTTGCCCCCCTGCCACCTTGCGACACCCGCGACATCAGACAACGCCTGATCGATATGGCAGGCATCGAATCGCAACTGGTGGACCTGAATGACCGGCAGTACATCCGTCTTTCAGCGCATCTTTACACGCAGCGTGAACAGTTTGACCTGCTTGCCGGCACACTCAGAAAGTTTCTCAACTGTTAAATAGCAGCCTGCTCCAAGATGCCGCAGCGACCGCGTTGCGGTACTTTACGATTCAAAATCGAATGCTATACTTTACCATCCTTAAGGGGCGTTTAGCTCAGTTGGCTAGAGCGTCGCGTTGACATCGCGGAGGTCACTGGTTCAAGCCCAGTAACGCCCACTTAAAAATGAAGCCTAAGAAGGAACCGTATTTTCGAATGCGGTTCCTTTTTCTTTTGGCATCGGCCTATGCCTGCTTTAGGTGTGATAGCACGAGCGGTACGATACGGCGGGTTGCGCGGGAACGATGGCTGAGAACGGCTTTGACGCTGTCTCCCATCTCAGCGAACGTGCGGTGGTACTCCGGGATTTCGAAGAGCGGATCGTAGCCGAAACCCCCTTCGCCGCGCGCTGCAAAAAGGATGCGGCCGCGGCAGTATTCTTCACAGGTAGCGACAATCTCACCTTGCGGATTCGACAACGCGATGTAGCAGGTGTAATGGGCGCCACGTTTATCGAGCGGTGTCTCTCCTAATTCGGCCAGGAGTTTTTCGTTGTTACGCTCATTCGTGGCGCCGGGATCGGAATAACGGGCGGAGTAAACGCCGGGTGCGCCGCCGAGTGCGTCGACCGATAGTCCGCTGTCTTCCGCCAGCACCCATTGCTTGAGTTGTCTGGCTTGCTCTGTCGCTTTCAAGCCGGCGTTGCCTGCGAATGTATCGGCAGTCTCTTCCACGTCGAGGCCATCCGGGAATTCCGCGACGCTTTTTACCTGGATGCCCGAGTCCTTGAGGAGGATCTGAAATTCGTGCAGTTTGCCGGGGTTCCGGCTGCCTAAGACAAGTAGCGGTAGTCCCATGTCGAGCAGCTTTCCACAATGTAACTGGTTAATGAATTGAAATGAAAAAAGACTATTGCCAGGCACCTGCGTGTTCCGGCAATAGTCTTTGGTTGCTTATTCGTCTGCTAGATCAAAGTTGATCTGAACGCAGCTTAGCGGCGATCCCGGTCGCGTCCGCGTCCGCCGCCACGGCTGCCACGGTCGCCATCGCGGGAACGGCGTGGACGGTCACCGCCACGATCACCACGGTCGCCACCTTGGGCTTCGGCTTTCTCAGCCAGTTCGTCTTCGAGGCCCAGTTCTTCCAGGGCGCGTTTGCGGCTGAGCTTGACGCGATCGTGCTCATCAACGTCGATCACAAGCACTTTCATCTCGTCGCCAACGCTGCACAGTTCACCGACGTTGCTGACATAAGCCGTTGAAAGTTCACTCACGTGGCACAGCCCGTCGCGGCCCGGCAGGATTTCGACAAAGGCGCCGAAGTCTTTAATGCTGGTGATGCGGCCATCGTAGATGCGGCCGATCTGGACGGTTGCCGTGCAGGCTTCGATCTGCTGTAGCGCGGCGTCCGCGTTTTCCTGATTGTTGCTGGCGACGGTCACGGTGCCATCGTCGTCAACTTCAATCACGGCGCTGGTGGTTTCCTGAATTGCGCGGATGTTCTTACCGCCAGGACCAATCAGAGCGCCGATCTTGTCAGGATCGATCTTGGTGCGGATCAAGCGTGGCGCCGTTGGCGAGATTTCTTCGCGTGGTGCACGGATGGTGGTCAGCATCTTGCGAAGGATCTCAATGCGCGTCTCGCGAGACTGCTTCAGCGTGGCGCGGATGATTTCTTCGCTAATGCCGTTGATCTTCAGATCAAGCTGAATGCCGGTGATCCCGTTCTGCGTACCAGCGATCTTGAAGTCCATGTCGCCGAAGTGATCTTCGTCGCCGAGAATGTCGACCAGCAGTTTCCAATCGGAATCCGACTTCTTCACCAGACCTACAGAAATACCGGCGACCGGGTTGGTAATCGGTACACCCGCAGCCATCAGGCTCAACGTGGCGCCACAGACGGAAGCCATCGAGGATGAACCGTTGGATTCCAGAATGTCGGAGATGACGCGGACCGTGTACGGAAAGTCATCCGGATCGGGCATCACTGCCTTCACACTGCGTTCAGCCAGGGCGCCGTGACCGATTTCGCGACGGCCGGGACCGCGGATGGGGCGGACTTCACCGACCGAGAAGGACGGGAAGTTATAGTCCAGCATGAACTTCTTCGAGAACTCATCCTGCAGACCATCGACGCGCTGTTCATCGCGGGCGGTGCCCAGCGTAACGGTCATCAGCGACTGCGTTTCGCCACGCTGGAACATAGCCGAGCCATGCACCTGTGGCAGCAGGTCTACGGCGCACTCGATGGGCCGCAACGTGGTGGTGTCGCGTCCGTCGGGGCGGGTGCCTGCCA
Organism: Pirellulaceae bacterium; assembly: GCA_965233625.1. Taxonomy (GTDB): domain Bacteria; phylum Planctomycetota; class Planctomycetia; order Pirellulales; family Pirellulaceae. Next base: position 1,150,585 of record OZ247499.1, on the reverse strand, counting down.
GAATCAGGTCGCGGACGACATCAGCTTCCAGATCGTGCCAGGCTTTCTTGAAGCGGTTGCCACAGATGGCGCCTTCGGCGTCCGGATCGGGGATCAGAGCTTCTTTGACGCTTTCGCGAAGGTTACGGACGGCTTCCGCACGGGCGTGCTTGCCTTCGGTCTGCTTCGCCGATTTAAGAGCGTCGTAATGCTTTTCTTTGAGTTCCTGGATCAGCGGATCAGGCTCTGGTGAGGTGAAGTCCATTTTCTCCACGTTCACCTTATCGGCCAGTTCCTGCTGCAGGGCACAGATCTCTTTAATCACGCCGTGGGCAAAGAGAATGGCGTCGACCATTTCATCTTCGGGCGTTTCACGGGCGAAGCCCTCGATCATCAGAACCGCGTCGTTGCTGCCCGAAACGATCAGGTCGATGTCGCTTTCTTCCAGATCATCGTAGGTCGGGAACGGGACGAACTCGCCATCGATGCGGCCAATGCGGACAGATGCCAGCGGGCCCTGGAACGGCATAGGGGAGATGTGCAACGCAGTGGCGACACCGCTCATCGCGAGGACATCGCCGTCATTCATGCGGTCGCTGGCCATGACGAACGCCTGGCACTGCACTTCGTCGTTGAACCCGTCGGCGAACAGCGGACGGATTGGGCGGTCAATCAACCGCGAGGTGAGAATTTCTTTGGTGGTGGGGCGGCCTTCACGCTTGATGAAGCCGCCGGGGAACTTACCAGCTGCCGCTGTCCGCTCGCGATAGTCGCATGTTAGCGGAAAGAAGTCGATGCCCGGCCGTGGTGGCCCGGTAGCAGTGGCGCAAAGCACCACGGTTTCGCCATACTGGCAAAGTACGGCGCCAGCGGCCTGCTTCGCGAGTTGACCTGTTTCAAAACTTAAGACTGATTTACCAATTTGCTTTTCTACGCGAACCTTCACTCGTTTTCGCCTTCTAATAAATGTCCGTTCAGTATTCTGGAAATGGGAGAAGTCCTACATAGACCGGCATGGCGCTGCCGCAGCGATAATCACGCCCGGAACTCCGGCGCCATTTCTTCCCATTTAATGTTTCAAGAGAGATACGCCACAGCGATCTGCACGATGGAAAAAGGTTTGCCGCAGACGGTCAGCGACCGCCAAAACGCAGCACTGCAAAATGGCAGAACAACCGGCATATGCACCCGGCGTTCTCCAGCGCAGCAACCCGCCTGAAAGAGAATGTGGCAGCATCAGCCACTGAGGCAGACCAGAAGCCCGCGAACAACATCCGCGGACTTGTGGCAGCATAACCAGCTTCCGGCTGGTGAACACGCAACAGTACGCAACTATTTGCGGATGCCTAACTTACCGATAATGTCAAGATACCGCTGAGGATCAATATCGCGAAGATAATCCAGCAAGCGGCGTCTACGACTCACCAGGGCGATAAGACCACGCCGGCTGGAGTAATCCTTCTTGTGGGTCCGCATGTGTTCCGTCAGACCGTTGATCCGTGTGGAGAGTATCGCAATCTGGACCTCCGGCGACCCTGAGTCACCATCGCTCCGCTTATGCTCCTGGATCAGATCCTGCTTCCGCTCTTTCGTAATGGTCATTGGCTAACGTATTTCCTTCATACCCGGCAGGCAGGCGCTGTGGTCTGCACAAACCGGACGCACAGCAGCACTGAATCTCCTTGACTACACAATACTGACTAGGACAAAATCCTACATCTAACAAATTTCCGACACGTTAAGCCCAGTAGTGTAGCGACCTTCGATTATTTTGCAACCACGCGCAGAAGAATCCTAAACCACAACGGACGGGATGGTGAAACTTTACACTTACGCTGGCCCGGAAGCCATCGCCGAAAGAGCCAAGAGTCTGAATATTGAGCGGACTCACGTACAATCCGCAGCAATCGTAGCAGACTGGATTAAGCGGGAGAAACCGGCGGAAACCGCGACATACACATATATTGTGAATCAGAGCGGCCAACTATGGATTTCAAGCCGGCACAGCGAACATGTGGCGTGTGCGTGTGGCGGCCCGGTGCAGGCGGCGGGGGAAGTCACCTTTGGGATGGAAGATGGCGTTGTCGAGGCGGTTTACACTTCCAATCAGTCGACTGGCTTCTGCCCGGAACCTTCCTGCTGGCCCGCGCTTGCGGCAGCCCTGGATGACGCGGGCATCCTCCGGGCGGATGGATTTGAACTGCGCTGCGTGTTCCGCCGCTGCGAATGCGGTCAGACAAACATTGTCAAAGACGAGGTCTATGAGTGTGGCGTGTGCCAGCGCCCGTTACCGCAACATTGGAACTATGACCGTGCGGAATGATCCGCTACGCGTAGAGTTCTTGGATGCCGGATTTCTGGCTATCGACAGGTAGTTGCAGATCAATCTGCCCGAATCCTTCCTGTGGGTGCCCTGCCATATCCAGCAGCGATGTGTAGAAGCTGCCGGTCGTGCGGTTGCCTTTTTCGCGGTAGCTGGGGAAATGGATATAACGCCCGGCGTTGAGTTTGCCGCCCGTGTTGCCAACCAGCACCATCGGGAAATTCTCGTAGTTGGCGTGGTGCTGCTGACCGGCGTCGCTGAAGAAAATAATCAGCGTATTGTCCAGCATGGTGCCGTTGCCCTCGGGCACAGCAGCCAGTTTCTGTGCCAGTCCCCCGATCAGATCGAAATGGAATTTGCGGACTATGTTGCGGGCGCCGACGCCATCGGTCCCATCGGCGAAGTTGGAATCGCGGCCCTCTTTGTAATCGTCCGATAGATGGCCTATCTGATGTACGGACTTTTCACCCAGTCCCAGGCCAGAATAACGTCCCTCAAGATCGTCTGCGTCAAACGTCACCACGCTTGTCAGGCCGGCAATCAATGCAGCCGCGGCAAGATCGAAATGCGCTTCAAGGCGATGCGTTTCCGCTGGTGAAGTGTACTTGCTGGTCACCGAGGGTATATGCACGCGGACACTATCGTCCAGCTTGGCGAGTTTCACCTGCCGGTCGCGCAATGCCTCAAAACCTTGCAGATAATGATCAAGCTTCTCTTTCTGCTTGGATGAAAGTTGCTGCCGGGCGCGACGGACATCGTCCACCATAAAGTCGAGCAGGTGCTTATCTAGCTGTGCCGCCTGCTGCATCTTCTTGCCAGTCGCCAGGCTGCCAAACAACTCCTGATACGCCATCACCGGTGAACAGTAAAATGGCAGCGTTTTTCCCCGGCCTGCGGCGGAAAGCGCTGGATGGGCGATAAGCTCGTTGGCCTTGCCCATCTTGAATCCCAGATGTGGGAAAATGCCGGGCAACTTCTGCGACAGCACGCCGTCGATGGTCGCTGCGGCTGGCGGCGCGCCATTGTCGGAACGGTACACGCCCAACGCGCCAAAGTTGGCGCCGTGCGGATCGCTGACCGCGGCCGCCTTGCCCGACAGGTTCTGGATGATGGTTACGTGCTGCTTGAGCGGCTCCAGGGCCGCCATGGTCTTGTGGAGCTTTTTATCCTTCAGGCCAGTCTCAAAGAATTCCGTCTGCTTATGACGTTTGGCGCCGTATTGCTCCAGGCCCTCTGGCGTAAGCCCCCAGGGGCGCAGTCCATTCGCGCGGACGACGAACACAAACCGTTTAGGCGGCGCCGCCGTCTCGCTGGCCTGGATCTGCTGCAGGACCGATCCCAACAAAGCGCAACCGCCTCCGGCTGCCATGCTTCTGATCATTTCGCGCCGGTTAATCATCGGTTGGCCCTTCGTCTTTCCGCATGAGAAATGAATCGGAGGTTAGCAGCGAAACCAGCAGTTCCTTAAAACTGCCGCCGCTTTCAACATAAGCTTTGTCGGCTGCCATCAGTGTGGGAGAATCGTTCAGCGTTTCGTTCCGTCCCATCCAATAACGGAACGCATGCCGCAGGATCGACTGCCGGACCCGCGGCGAATCCGCCAGGCGGCGGACCAGTTCAAAGGCGTTGTCCACTTTGCCATCAATGCTGGGATCGCCCGAAACGGTGATGGCGCCCGTTGTGTCGATGGGCCGGGTGGTGAACGAAACGGCGGGCTGCTTCCGCTGCTGGCTGAGTTTAATGCGCTGCTGCCGTTCAAAATAGGTTCCGGCCAGCTTGCCTTCATCATCGTAGTAAAAGTCCGTACGGTAGCGGCCGAAATCGTCAAAGGCTTCAAAGGGCAGCCCCAGCGGGTTCATCTTCTTGTGGCACCGCCAGCAGCTGGCGCCGGTGGTCTTTTTCATCCGCTCCCGCAGCGTTTTGTGCGGATCTTCTTCCAGCGCCGCATCCACGCCGATGGGTATTTCCGGGATAACGCCAGCCAGCAGATGTTCGCGGATCCATTTGCCACGCCGCACAGGATCGGTGTCAAAGTTGCCGCTGTGGGCGACAAGCCATGCCGGATGCGTGAGCATGCCCGCCCGGTTCGGCGCCGGGAAAGGCTGTTCGATGGGATAGTCCCACGTTTCTTTTTCAAAGCCGTACGTTGTGTAATACAAACCGCCGCGGTACCCGCCCAGCACAGGCGTCAGGCCCTTCTGCAGCTTGGCGTAGGCGGCGGATTTCTTATCGGCCTTTTTTCGGATCGACTCCAGGTTGCGTTTCGCCCGTTCAGGGGATGCGTAATGGACGACGTACTGATTGGAGGTCAGCAATTGCCGGAAGACGTCGCGATCTTTCTCCAGGATCGAAAGCACAAACAGGTCCGCATCTTTGAACAGAAACTGCGGCTTGTGGTTTGCATTCCGCGACTTGTCCTTGAAGACATCGAATACCCGGTCATAGCCAAAGAACTCACGGAAGAACCGCAGGATGCGCGGGTTGGGACAAGCCTCGACGTGTTTCTCAAACGTGTGATTGATTTCGTACGACCAGTAGGTGTGCGTATCCGCCTGAAGCAGCCGGCGCACCTCCCGTTCTACATCTTCGCGCGTTGAGAGCTTTCCCTCAGCCACGGCTCGCTGCAGTTCCTCGTCGGGCGGCGAGTCTGTGAGCGCGTAAGCGATGGCGTACGCAATCTCTGGCGGGCTGAGCATCCGGCGGCCATCGGGCAACTGCGGACCAAGGCCAATTTCCTGCCGGTAAACGAATTCCGGTGAAAGCATGATCGCCGTCAGCAGGCTCTCCAGCCCGGCACGGGCGCCCGCGATCTGAATCGCTCTGGCGAGAAATCCTTGAGCGTAACGCGGCTGTTCGTCCGCGGTTGGATTGCGATATAGCAGCAGTTGAAACGCCCTGGTGACTGCAGCGTCGAGCAGTTCATCGCTGAAGTCTGCCTCGGCTGTCAGCACGGCGTTGAACTCGCGCCAGCGGGATTTGCCTTCGCGACGCGGTCGCGTTTTGTCGGGTTTTCCGTTGGCGCCTTTGGCGAACACCATCCGCCCGTCAAGTATTTCCGCGATGTAGTTTTTTGCGTTGATGCGCAGTGTTTTGATGGTCGATTCATTCGCCAGCAACTGGGCGTAATCCTGAAAGCCGGTCCCGCCCTTGGGGGCAAAGGGCGAATTGCCTTGGTCGAACCGGTTCTGATTTTCGAACTGCTGATGAATCTGCTTGCTCTTGCGCCAGATCCGCGATGGCGAATAGGCCGGTCCGGCGTGTCTGCCGCTGAACAGTTCTTCGTGATCCACGCGGTTCCCAAACCGGGGCAAGGTCAGCCGCGCCGCATCGGGGCCGCGGTTGATCGCCTTCAGTGACTTCGCAAGCCACTCAATCATGGCGGTGCGTACTTGCTTAGCTGGCTGGGTGGCGTCTTCCGGCGGCATGTCGCGGATTTCGAGCATCTCCAGCGTCTTTTCCCACCGCCCCGTATCCTGACCACTTGCGATGTCGGTCGTGATATCGTCGAGCCGGAAGTCGGCCTCTGCGTCATCGCCGGTATGACACTCGTGGCAGTACGTTTTCAGGAACACCTGCACCTGCTGCGGCTGCATGTCGTGCGCCGCAGTTTCGTCGCCGTAGATGTTACCAGCAAGTGCGCTGGCAATGAGCAACGACGCGGGAAGAAGCAGCAAGATGCCGGTTGAGTTTAGTCGCATACAAACTCCGCTGCTTCTTTATCATCAATAGGAAAGGGTGTCAGGTTCTGTCACATTGCACCCGTAGTGATTTCAACAACGCTATCTGTTCGGCGGCAGGCAGGCGCCTGCCCTACTCGACTGGCGTCTGCCCTACACGAATTATCACTGCGGGTGTGAAGACGATTGTAACGTAACGGTGATGCTGCCGCGTTATTTAATATCGATCCGCAGTGGCATGATCAGCACAGAGGGCTCCTGAAAGAGCCGGTGGAAGGTTTCGACTTCGCTGAGGTGCTTTGACATGCCTGGCAACGCGGTTTCCACCTGCTGTTTCAAAGTGGATTGCGCCAGTGGGCCGTTATTCATTAGTTGTTCCAGGAAGCTTTTGGGCTTAGGAAGCAACAGTAGTTCGGCCTTCTCACCATCGGGCACGCCGCCTGCCACCTTTGCGTATTTGAGCGCGTCGCGGAGTGTTCCGAGTTCGTCCACCAGACCGTTGCTGGCGGCTTGACGACCACTGAAGATGCGGCCGCCGGCCAGTTTCTCAAGCTCTTCCAGCTTCATGTCACGGCCCTTCGCGGCTTTGGTCGTGAACTGCCGGTAGACCTCCTGCATCATCTTCTTCCAGACCTGGCGTTCGCTGTCTGTGAAGGGCTGGTTCATGGAGAGAATGCCGCTGTTCTTACCGCGCGCGATGACTTCCGTGTTGATGCCAACTTTGTCATAAACGCCGGCGAAGGACATTTTTCCGCCCACGACGCCGATGGAGCCGGTCAGGGTGCCCGGCTCTGCGTAAATCTTGTCGCAGCCCATCGAGATGTAATAACCGCCGCTGCCTGCAACGTCGCCCATGCTGGCAACCACGGGTTTTTCAATCCGCTGAATCTCGCGCCAGATCAGATCGCTGGCCAAGGCAGAGCCGCCGGGGCTGTCGACCCGCAGGACGATGGCGACCACTGTTTCGTCTTTCGCTGCTGTCCGCAACGCTTCGATAATGGTGTCGCTGCCCATCGTCGCGCCGCCCAGCAGGCTTTGCTGACTTTTGCCGCTGGTGATGGCGCCGGTAGCGTAGACAACCGCCACTTTCTTGCGGCTGCTTGACGTTGTGGCGGCCTTCTGCCCGCTGATTAGTTCCAGCAGCTTCATCATGGCGACCGTGGGGTCGGCATCCAGTTCGGTGTCTTTCTTGCCGTAATCTTCGGCAAATTTGACGTCCTCTGAATCCGTCAGTCTGGCGAACTGCTCCTTCAAGGCGTCTGCGTATTCAACGCGATCAATCAGCTTGGCTTCGTGGGCCTGCTGTGCGGTGAACAGTCCCTTGTCGAGCAGCTTTTTGACGGCAGCGGGTTTTAAGTTACGGTCAGCCGCGATGGTTTCGATCATCTGCTCGTACACATCGCTAATAACGCTTTCCATTTGCTGCCGCGATTCCTGGCTCATTGTCTTGCGGGTGTACGGCTCGGCGGCGCCCTTATAGTCGCCCACCTGCATCATGTCTGCTTTCACGCCAACCAGGTCCAGCAGTCCCTTCATAAAGGTGACTTCAGCGCGGACACCTGGCAGCATCAGCGTGCCGGACTCGGGCATCGAAATCGAATCGCAGGCTGCCGCCACCATGTAGTCCGCCGTGGTGCCCATTTCCATCTGAGCGATCACGGGCTTGCCGGCGTCACGCACGCGTTTGATCGCGGCGCGTAATTCCGCCAGCTTGCCGCGGCCAAGTGTGGGGTTACGCAGTTGAAGCAACACGCCCGCAATATTCTTATCTTTCGAGGCGCGGTCCAGCCGCGTCACCATGTCTAGCAGGTTCTTCTCAGAAGCGCCGAACAGCCCTGTCTGGCCCGGCGATTCGGGCAGCGAACCCGTCACTTTAATAGTCGCAATCGTCTTGTCTTCCGCCGCCTGGCTCGTCGCAGCCAGATTCATCACAAGCACGCCAGCCATCGCAAACAGGCCGCCGCATATCAGAGATCGAAACATCGCAAACCCTTTTTTGTAAGTCACAAACCGCGAACGTATCCGCCGCAGCCTTGTCTACCTAATTTGTATAATCCGTTACATTACAAGTTTACCCCATCGCCACGGCGAGACAAACGGCGAAGTCCACACTTGTCCCGCCCGCCAGGAGGTTCAACCGTTTATGCCCTTGCTCCGCTTTCCTGTGCTGCTCTGGCGTGACTTCGAGGGCTATTACAATGCGGCGCCCGTTGAATGGGACGACGATCATGCGGGTTGCGACCGCAAGCCGTCGCTGGCGCTGAAGCAGGTGAAGAAGTGGCTGGAGTGGGAATACAAAGAGAAGGCCTGGCTGCCCGAACCTGATTTCCTGGAACCGCAGCTGACGAGCATTGCGGTGAAAGTACGGCCGCAATACAAGCATGGCGAAAAGCTGTTCGCTTGCGAAGAAACTGTCGAAATGAAAGTCGCTTGCGTGCACGGTCAGCAAAGTGGCGGCTTGCGGCTATGCTCGCTCCCCGTGCTGGGTGTACGGTTCCATTATTACGATCAGAAATCGCTGAAGAAGCTGGTCACCGAAGCCGTCCGTCATCGCCTGGCGGAAATGCCACCGGGCGATATCGCGCGGTTTCTACCTCCCGCAGATGTCAAGCTTTCTGAGGTGACGATCCGTACGGCGCCGCGTGAACGCGAACACCGGCCGCCTGCACGCCTTGAAGCGTTGAAGCAAGTGGCTGAACCGCTGGGCGCTGCGAATGTGCAACGCCGGTTTGTGCGGGCCTGGCAGCGCGAACGTGAGGTCGGCGATCTTTCCACACGCCTGACGATGGAACGCGCCAACGTAGCGATCACCGGCAAAGCGGGCAGCGGCAAATCAACACTGCTGGCCGCCGCAGTGCGAAACATCGAGCGGACGACCAAAGGCGAAACACGTCATCGCTTCTGGCTGACCAGCGCCGAGCGGCTGATTGCAGGCATGCGGTATCTGGGCGAATGGGAACAGCGGGCCGAGGCGGTTATCGCAGAACTGGCCGCCATCGACGGCGTGCTTTGCGTAGACAATCTGCTGGAACTGGTCCGGCAAGGCGGTCGTGATGCGACCGATAGCCTGGCTGCGTTCTTTCTACCGTTTCTCAATGCGGGTGAGTTGCGGATCGTGGGCGAGCTGAATCCGCAGACGCTTCAGGCGACGCGTCGTTTGCTGCCGGGCTTCGCCGATGCGTTTCAGATTCTTGACCTGCCTGAGATGAACGCTTCCACCGCCCGCGAAGCGCTGAGTAATCTGGCGGATCAGCAAGGCAAGCAGCTTGGCGTGACAGTTACAGAACCAGCCATTCACACCACCCATCGTCTGTTCAAGCGTTTCATGCCCTACCAGGCAATGCCCGGCGCCGCCACGCCGTTTATCACCAATCTGATTGAACTATCGCGGCAGTACGAGCAGGCTGAAATCGATACACCTGAAGTGCTTGACGAATTCGTCCGCAAAACCGGGCTTCCAGAACTTTTTATCCGCGACGAACGGACGCTTGCCTATGAAGAGGTGCTGACACATTTCCGTCAGTCGGTGATCGGCCAGGAAGATGGCTGTGCGGCTGCGGCGACCGTTGCCGCCACGTTCAAAGCCGGACTAAATCCACCGGGTCGTCCCGTCGGCGTACTGCTATTCTGTGGGCCGACGGGCGTCGGTAAAACGGAAATGGCCAAAGCGCTTTCCGGCTTCCTGTTTGAACATGGCGAGTCCGCGCACCGGCTGATCCGTCTGGATATGAGCGAATACGCCGGCTGGGACGCCGCCCAACGGCTGTTGATGAAACCCGGCGGCGCGCCTAGCGATTTTATTGAGAAGGTCCGTTCGCAACCGTTTGTGGTGTTGCTGCTGGATGAGATCGAGAAAGCCAACAGCGATGTGTTCGACATGCTGCTGGGGCTATTGGATGAAGGTCGGCTGACTGACGAGTTTGGCCGGACGACTAACTTCGAAAGCACGATTGTGATTATGACGTCGAATCTGGGCGTCACCGGCAAGGCGTCGGTCGGATTCGACGGCGATAGCCAGCACGTTTACGATCGCGAAATCCGCTCCTTCTTCCGTCCCGAGTTTTTCAACCGTATCGACAGCGTCGTGACATTTCAGCCGCTCAGCCGTAGCGTCTGCGAGCAGATTGTTGAGAAGCAACTGGAGAAATTAAAGTCACGGGAAGGATTTGTGCGGCGCGATTTAAAGATCACCTGGGAAGCAGCCGTTGTTGATCTGCTGGTGCAGACCGGCTTCGATGCGCGGTATGGCGCCCGGCCGTTGCTGCGAGCCATTGAACGGGAAGTCGCCGCGCCGGTTGCCCGCTACTTGGTTCGCTTCCCGGATTTGCAGAACGCCACGTTGCGGCTGAGCGCGCAGGATAACGCGGTGAGTGTGCAAGCGGATTCAGAGCAGCGCTAAATGATGGCCAGCGGGTTACGCTCTTCGAGAGTCCCACGCGTTACGCCCACACGGTTGGCCGCCTGCAATTGCCGCCACACTTCAGCGCCTTCAACGCGGCCGTCTAACAGATCGCGGTACAGCCGGATGACCTGCTGGGTCCGTGCCGGCGAGTCGTCCAGCACTTCGACGCGGAAATTCCGCACGCCGCGGGCGACAAGCTGCGGGGCAATCTCAGCCGCGCTTTGTGGTGTGGCATTAAACAAAGTATTCCGGCAGCCTACGTCCGCTGTCAGCGTGTGCTCCATACCGGTGCGGTCGCGCAGTTGTACATGGTGGTGGTCGCAGGGTCGTCCGCAGTTGGTCTTGTTGGTGCCAGGCGAAAGAACGGCGCAAAAGACACAGTGTTCCATGTGAAACATGGGCATGTGCTGATGCAGAACAACCTCAAACCACTGCGGTGGGGCGGCAGCGATCAGGTCCAGAAGCTGCTCGCGATTCAAATCGTAAGATGCCGTCAGCCGCTGCACGCCTTGCGACATCACAAACGCTGCTGACAGTTCATTGGTCACGTTCAATGAAAAGTCAGCGACAACGTCCATGCCTTGTTCCAGGAAGTATTGCATTCCCGCCAAGTTGCGGACCAGAACGCCATCGGGCGCATGTTTGCCGAGGCTGATAAAGACGCCCATCTCGCCGGGCTTCTGAATCCGTGGCGTCGCCAGCACGATCTTCTTACCGGCAGCATGCACGGCGGACACTGCCTGACGGTACTCGCGGATGTCCTGAAAATCCGCATAAAGCTGTTCGACTTCGCAAGCTAGTGCTGCCTCCACCTGCGCAAGCGTCCGGCACATCACGCGGAGCTGTGGTTGCTGCGGCGCGGTGCTTCTGGCGGGCAGCTCACTTCGGATTTTGTCGAGGACATTCTCCTTGGCGATCTCCCACGCGGGCGGCGTTGCAATCGATGCATCCAGCGCCGCTACCATTTGTTTGCGTAGACTGCCAAGCACGCTAAGCGGAGCCATCGGGTTGCCTTCGATGGTGGCGGTCAGGTTCCGCAGTTCGTACGCTGTTCCGCCCAGGCGGCTCAGTTGCGTTTGCAGCACGTCGATGGTCAACGGATGTTTGCGGGCGATCTCAAGCGGCGCTTCGGATTGCAAGTTGCAAAGGGCGCCCGACGTGGCAACTGCCGCGATCTGCAACGGCTGACCGGCGATGGCTGTGACGCGGATGTCCAAAGAATTGCGTGACTGTGGATCGGGCGAAGTGAAGGTTTTACGCAACGCGCGTGTCAGCTTGGGATCGTCCGTTTTCCAGAGTTGCTGATCCCGGTCCAACCTTGCGAAGTCGATGGCCCCGTGCTGGAAGGCAAGCTCCACCACGCCTTCCGCCACAGGCTCTTTCAGCCGCTTACCATTGCGGAACACTTCATAAACGCGGCCGCCCTGCTCCTGATCCGTTTCCCGTCCGCCTTCAAACACCACGCCGTCGCCTGCCGCCACGCTGCTTTGCAAACGGACCTTTACGCGGTTGCGGGCAATGTGTGTAATCCGCCCCAGTAAGACGCCACGTTTTGCAGAGCTTGTGCCCGGCACCAGCATCTTATGGTCGCAGCCGTGCAACCATCCCGGCGAAAACCCGCGAGAAAACGATAGCTCCATCTCTTCAACCTGCCGCGGCGTAAATTCAACGGGCCTGCCGGCCAGGGCGGAATCAATCGCCTCGCGGTAACGTCGCGTGATGTTGGCGACGTACTCCGCAGTTTTCAGACGGCCTTCAATCTTAAAGCTGCAGACACCGGCTTCCATCAATTCCGGCACAATACTATACGCCGCCAGATCCTGCGGACTCAGCAGATACCGCACATCGCCCAGCGGCACATCTTCGCCATCGCAGACCAAGTCATACGGCAGGCGGCAGGCCTGCGCGCACTGCCCGCGATTTGCACTGCGGCCGCCGAGCGATTCACTGGTCAGGCACTGGCCCGAATAGGCAACGCATAGGGCGCCATGTGCGAAGATCTCCAGCGGCATATCGGTACGCCGGCCGATGGCGGCGATCTCTTTGATCGAAAGTTCACGGGCCAGCACCACACGTTCGACGCCCAGTTGACTCACCGCCGCAATTGTTTCGGCGCTGGTCAGCGTCATCTGGGTCGATGCGTGAATGGCCAGGCTGGGACACACCTGCTTTACCAGCCGCGCCACGCCAAAGTCCTGCACAAGCACGGCGTCCACACCTGTGACAGCAAGCTGCCTGATCGTAGATTCCAGCTCGGGCAGTTCGTTCGAGAAAGCCAGCGTATTCAGCGTCACGTAGCCTTTGACCCCACGCCGCCGCAGCATCGCCATCAAACCAGGCAGCGAGTCCAGCGAAATGTTGGTTGCCCGCGCCCGTGCGTTGAATCCATGATCCAGGCCGAAGTAAATCGCGTCCGCACCGTTTTCAACCGCGGCGCGCACGCAATCGAAATCGCCCGCCGGGGCAAGCAGTTCAGGCGCGTTGGAGGTTTGTGGATTCACGTCAATATTTCCTTGTTGCCGGCGGCTGTTCTCAATATTCAGGTTACCAGCGACACGCGTTTTGTCGAGGCGAGGCGTAAAGTGGTGAGGCTCTCCGCATCCACCGGCTGGAAAGCGGCACATTGCTCCATGTGCCTTGCCGGTGTTAGATTACTCTTTAGGAAGTGATTCATTTTGAAGAGGTTTAATTATGAAAGCCCGCCCTGTTCCAGATGACGACGATGGCGGTGGTCTGGACTCACTGCTGGACACCATGACCAATGTCGTGGGCATTCTGGTGATGGTGCTTATCGCGACGCAGTTGGGCGTGAAAGACGCCGTGAAGCGGATTGCCGTGGACGAGAAAGTGACTGCTGCCTCGCTTGATGCAGCCAGGGAGAAGCTGGCGGTCACCCGTGAGCAGCGCGAGGCGATTCAATCGCAACTCGAGAGTCTCAAGCCGGTCGACGCCAAGCAGGTGGAAGTGCAACTTGCCGATCTGCGGCGCCAGATGGACGAGACACGCAACACGCTGACAATTGAAGAAGACGTCTCCAACCGCTTCGCCATCAAGATCGAAGAGGATAAGAAAAAAGCGGAAGCCGCCAAAAAGAAGGTGGAAGACGCCAAGAACGCCGAAGAGCAGCAGAAAAAGCTGAGCGCAGAGCTGACGACCGCACTGGCCGAAGAATCGAAGATTAAGGCGCTGCTCGACGATACACCCGTTCAGAGCGCTCCGCCGCCTAAAATTGTCACGCTGCCTGATCCGCGTCCGGCGCCGGAAGGCGCCAAGCCGGTATATTTCCTCTGCACCAACAACCGCGTCTATCCGTTGGCGGCTGACGACTGGCGGGCGACGATCCGCAAGAAGGCGGAGTACGTGGTTAAGGCGAAACGCCTGGATGGTGGACCGGCGGTTGGCGTCGATAAAGAACGGTTCATGAAAGAGTTCAAGCGGCTTAATCGTTCGCTGCGAGATGAGTTCTTCGAGATCGAACTATACGCATCGGGCATCTACCCGCGGCTGCGTTTTATTCCGCGTGAGAATGCAGGCGCCACGGAAGACGAAGTGGCAAATCCTCGTTCGCGGTTTCAACGGATCTTGAAGTCCGTCGACCGGTCGAAATACTACGCAAGGTTCATCGTGCTGCCAGACAGTTTTGAAGTTTACATGACGGCGCGCGAAGTAGTTTCCAAAATGGGAATGCTGGCCGGTTGGGATCCGCAGAGCGAACAGTACGAGTTTACAACGTGGATTGGCGGACCGACTCTGTTTGGACCAAAACCACCGCCGAAACCCAAAGCCCCACCCGCAAAACCCGCTAATGTTATCGACTAGTTCATCGACTGGCGCCGGCTCTAACTGAAACAGCTTGCATGCACTTGTTCACCACTTTACTTGGCTGGTTTCGCGTTGTGGCGTTCCTGGAGGGGCTGTCGTATGTGCTGCTCGTCTTTGTGTGTATGCCGCTGAAGTACCTGGCCGGCATTCCGCAGGGCGTTCAATACACCGGTCTGGCGCACGGCATATTGTTCACACTGTTTGTGCTGTTGTTAGCTTCTGTGTGGATCAACTACCAGTGGAGCTTTCTGAAGACGTTTTACGCCTTCCTGGCTTCACTGATCCCCTTCGGCACATTCGTGCTGGACCGATATCTGGCAGCCGATCAGGCAGCACTCGCAGAGCAGTAGTGGATCTTATAACCGTCTACCGTGGGCGGTCTGCAATCTCGACCGTGAGATCGTCGAGCCATACTTCGCCCATGCCGGTCAGCGCTAACGAGATATTGAGCGCCTGGTTGGCAGGCGCCGCGCGGTAGAGCGTGAATTCTTTCCACTTGCCCACCTCGCCATTGACTCTTTGCGCCAGGGGAAGGCCGCCGGCTGAATCGAAGACAAGCAGGCCGTCCCGCGATCCTTGCACGGCGTGCTGCACGCGGACCCAGCCGTGAATGCGGATGATCTGCCCCGCTCGCACGTTCATCGCAGGCGAAGTGATCCAGACGGGCGCCGTCTCGACCACCGCAGGTGCATTACCCGGGTCTTCCGGCCAGGCGACCAGCCGCAGACCGTTTTCCCCCGAATGGGCGTAAGCCGGCGCCAACGCAACGTCGCTACGCAGCAGGCTTTCGCTGTGCTGATGGTTTTTCCAACCCGCCGTTAACAGCCCCTGCAAGTTCTCCATTCCGCCACCAGGCAGGATGTTGCCGCTCCATTGCACGCGTGGCATCGCCGCCGCCATTGCCCAATGCAGTGGCAGGCTTTCAAACCGGGAAAGCAACGGGCTGGCTGAAGGTGAAGGAAAGGAAGACGCAGCTGCCTCCCAGTGCGCCCGCCGGAGACGAGCCAGCGCCGCCGATGCGCGGCCCGCATAGTAACGGGTGGAACCATAGTCACCCCCGCGCAGCAACCGTTCCGCCTGCTGCAGATTAGCCTTCGCTTCGCGGATCAGCGTTGTCGAAACAGGCAGAGATTTACCAGCAGCGGCCAGTTGTCCATCAATGGTCTGCACCTGATGGAATTCCGCGGCGACCATTTCAGCATGCAGCTTGGAGGTCGCTTGTCGCTGTCTTGCGGCGGACTTCATCAGATGGGTTGCCACAAGCGGATTCTGACTGAATACCACTACGGCCACATCATCGAATTCGCGCAGCACCACGCGTTGCCCGCCAGCGCTGCGACTGTTGCGTAGCGGTTTGATGCGGCCGTGCTGAACGAGATACGCACTGCTATCGGTAGACGAACTTGCTTCGGAAAACGCTACGCTGTTTGCGCGGATGGCGCCTGCGGTGTGTTGCTGCGACTTACCATGACGGACCACCAGCGCCAGACGCGAACGCTGCGTTTCAAGCACGGCGACATTCACCTGTGGATCGCTGGCTGCTGTGCCTGCATGCAGTTCCGCCGACGCGATCCAGGGTTGCAGCAGGTCCAGTTCCGCATTGGCAAGTTGCAGCGCCGAAGCCAGCAACCTCGACCCCGGCGTGTTTGCATTCAACGGGCTGCTTGATTCAAAACAGATGCCGCGCACGCCAGCGGACAAGGCGTGAAACATCGCCAGACGGATTTGCCTTGGTTCGGCGAACCACGGTGGCGATTGACGACCCGTTAGTGCAACCGCTTGCGCGTTGGCCGCAGGTGCATCAAGATGCAGTGACGCCCACAACGGCGCCCCCGGTCGCGATAAACGTCCGCGTTCGCGCAGGAATTCTCCCCACTGCGAAAGGTCGACACCGCCGCCAAACGCTGGCATTTCGATCTGCAGGATGTCACCCTGCCGGCTGTACGACCACAGTTGCGAATGTGCGTCGCACACAATGGGACGTGGAGCCGGATCGACCCTGCGGATCAGCGTCGCCAGGGCGCCCGTATTCTCAAGTTCATGAAAGCCCAGGTTTTCGCCCAGACGCCAGGCCAGCACCTGCGGATATTCTCCCTCGATCTTTCCCGCCCTGGTGAAAGGCGGCGGTGGTGCAATGAGCCAGATTCCGGCAGCCTTGGCTTCTGCGGACAGCTCCCTCGTTGGCGCCGACTGAAGGATCACCGCATTAAAGCCGTGGTCCGCCAGCCATTTCATAGGCTCCCCCTGATGACGCCACATCCGCAGAAAAACCGGCTGTCCATCCACCGAAAGAACATTGCCGTTGAGCTCGACATCTTTCCCACGAGGTACACCACCAGTAGGACCGGCGTCGGGCAGTGGCGGCTTGTCAGCAGGAAGCAGGGATACGTTGCTCGCCTTGACGCGATTGTTCCACTGCGCGTCGGCGTCGTCATTCCTGCCGGCTTGGGACGGATTGCTTTCGCTGGGTTGCTGCCGGGCGATGTAGCCGGGAATGCGTAGTCCATCGATCCATACGTTGGTCTGCCCGTGACCTCCGTAGGCGTTGACCACGATCATATCGACGTAGGCTTCGCGGATATCCACATGCGGCCCGAACTGAGAACGCAGCACAGGCGTCTGCCGGACCAGTCTGTCCAGCACTTGTTCCACCGCCAGCAGTTGCCAGCCGCCGCCATCGCGGTAGATATCGCCACGGACGAGCGTGGTCAGCGGTCCGCCGTTGTTGGGATCTTTTGTACGGGGCAGAGCAACGCGCACCATCAACTGCACGCCCGGACGGTCGCTCTTCACCCAAAGTGTCGGCGACAATTCTTCAATCACCCGGCCGTGAGGAATGTGGTGCACCAGATACGCGTAACTACCCTGTCCGGCATTGAGGCTAATCCATTCGCATCCACGCCCTTCACGCGCACCATGAAACTGGCGGGCCTGTCCCACAACGCGCACCTGCGCGTCGGCATCGGCTAGTTGCCAGGTTGGCTGCTGCGAATCAAACGATTCTTCCAGAACAGCCCAAGCGGTGGAGGTGGAAAGCAGAACCAGCAGCAATGCGGCGCAGCTTAACAGGTGACGATGTTGCATTTTGGCTTCATGCGTTGCAAAGGAACCACGGAGTTGCAGAATGGCCACAATTTTGTACCGTTCGGCGGTTTTTGGTCTAACTGCCGCTTCTAGCAAGGTTTAGGCCGCAGAGCCATAGCAAACATGTTGCGATATCGCCACATGTATATTGCGACCGACATTTTCCGGATATTGCGCAATGCATTGCCATGAAACACCTTACGTCGAATTCAATGCGTATTCAGGCGCCTCTGGCGCGCGGCGTGCATTTACCTGTCTCTCATTGCCACGCACACCATGAGACTGCAACGATGAAACAGGTAACGCCGATGACCACCGCCAACGAAGAACTGCCCAAGGACCTGACCGAACTGACCGCTGCCATTGCCGCGCTGCCATCCGCTCAGCGGGCCGCGATCGAACCGCTGCTGGAGCGTGTTTCAGATAGCACGCGTCGCCGCCGCCGCATTCTGAACCTCGTGCAGGAAGCCCTGAGCCAGCTCCGGCTGGATATGAAATATCTGATGTTCGACCTCGAAGCCACACGACGCGAACGCGATTCCTACCGCGAAGAAAGCGGCGACGAATAGACGCCTGCGGATGCTTTGTTGGGTTGAACCACCAGCTTTTGTGCTGCGGATGACTGCGCTGGACGCTTTTAGCTACGTCGCTATACTATGCACAGCGGCGTCCTGCCGCGTTCTTACCTGTCTGGTAACCGGGTCTGCAAAAGGTTTTGTAAGACACGGACCAGGCGCCCACAGAAGCTGGAGATTGCATTTTGGGAAAAAAAGAAGAGGCATTTGAAGTTGACGGCGTGGTTACCCAAGCGCTTGCCAACACCCGTTTCCGCGTGGAACTGGATACTGGCACCGAAGTGCTGGCCCATGTTGCCGGACGTATGCGCAAGCATTTTATCCGCATCGTGCCAGGCGACCGTGTACGGGTGGAGCTTTCGCCATACGATCTGACGAAGGGCCGCATCGTGTACCGCGAACGTTAATGCCTACCTCTTATCGCCAGTAGGTCTAGCGAGTCCTACCCAGAACACCCGCACTCACGGTGTTATCGCGTCATGACGCTGGCTTCTATCACTTAATTCCGGCTCATCAACACCTGGCTGGCAAGCGTCTGCCTCCGCGTTGTCCCGACTTACGCCGGTCTCTTTATTTCGCTACGTGAAGCGTACTCGTCGATGCTGCGCTGCTGTATGCGGCAGGTATTGTCTTTTGCGCAGATATTCCGGGTTGCAGACGGCAGGGTTTCTCCGGGAAGTTTCCTGCGAACGAAACCTGACTGGTCTACGTTGAGTAATTATGGATGACATATAATGCAGCCGGATTGTCAGATCCGCCCTCGGTTACGAACCTCTGGACTCCTTAAGAGAGAAACCTGTGAAAGTATTTCGCCCTTGCATGGTCAGCTCGCTGGTGCTGCTGACGGCTTTCGTTAGCATCTTCGCCCCCCAGCGGTCCGCCCAGGCGCAGCCCGCGGCGCCTGCTGCCAATGAGGTAGAGCCTGCAGCAGTGCTGTGCGTATCTTCCGTGGATAACGCCGTCGACCGCATGAAATTCCTGTTTCAGTCGGCCGATATGTCGCTGATGGGCGCCTTCGTCGAAAGCGCTGCGGTCGGTCTGAGCAAAGGACTCGATACCACGCGTCCCAACGGCGCCTACGTGATCTTCGAGGGCGACAAGCCGGTGGTGATTACCTTCCTGCCGGTCAATGACCTTGATGGCCTGCTGAAAGTGCACAGAAAGCGCGTCGGCACCGCGGAAGACGCCGGCGATGGCGTGCTGAAGCTGACGGGCAAATCGACCATGTTCATCAAAAAGCAAGGTCCGTGGACGTTTCTGGCGCCAGAGAAACAGCACCTTGCCAAACTGCCCGAAGACCCCACAAAGTTGCTTGGGGATCTAAATCGCCGATACACGATCAGCGCCAGGATTCACGCCCGCAATGTACCTCCTGGCGTGCGTGACGTGGCAGTTAAACGCGTAACGCGTCTACTGCAGAGGCAGATTGACCGTCGCGTTTCCAAAGACGATGAGAAGCAGTCCGCCAATCAGCTAGGCGCCGAGTGGACAGACGCCATGGCGCAGTGGATGGATGACGCGGAGGAAATCACGCTCGGCCTGGCCATCGAACCTGCCACCAACCGCTCTTACCTGGACCTGGAAGTAACTTCCAAAGAAGGTTCGCTGCTTGAAAAACACCTCGCAGCATTGACGGGAAAAAAGACAGCTTTCCCCGGCTTCTACCTGCCCGAAGCCGCCGTTGCGGGAACGCTGACCGCCGATATTGTCGAAGACAACGCCAGCCGGTTTATGAAGATGCTGGCCGCTGCCCGCGAAAAAGCACATCGCACGATTGACGCCGAGCAACTGAATACTGGAAACCCTGACGGTGGCAAGCCAGCCAAAGAGGTCATCGACCAGTTGATCGCTGTTCTGGAAGAAACGGTCAAAGCCGGAAAGCTAGACGCCGGTATGGCGTTGGTTGTCGCCCCGGAGAGCCTGAATTTTGTCGCAGGCGGCCAGATTGCCGATTCCAGCAAGTTGAACGCTGCACTTGAGAAGCTCGTTAAAATCACCAACAACGACCCCGATTTCCCCCAGATCACGCCCAACGCGTCGCAGCATGCCGGTGTCGTGATGCACCAGATGAAAATGAGCGTGCCTGAGAAAGAAGCGGACGCCCGTCGTCTGTTCGGCGAGACAATGAACGCCGTCGTGGGCGTAGGAAATGGCCGCTGGTACTTGGCCTTCGGTCCGCAATGCGAATCCATTTTTAAGAAGGTGATCGATGCACCCGCCGGCGCCGCCCCACAGGCTCAACTGGTTATCGCCCTGAAGCCGTTGTTGGCCTTCGCCGCATCCATTGATGATAACCCGATGTACAAGATGGCCCTCGACCTGGTGGCTAAGGATGGCGTGAATGATCGCGTTACCTTAACCACCAGCGCTATCGATGGTGGGATGCGGATGCGGATGGACATGTACGATGGTATGTGGAAAGCCGTCGGTCGCAGTGTGCAGATGGCGATTATCCAGGCTGCAAACGGCGGAAACGATGAGTAATCCCGCCCCATGCAGGTGCCTCTTTAAGGGCATCTGCTAACAGAGCGTTAGAGACTCATATCAGCCGGAGCAAAAGTTTCCGGCTGATTTTTTGCGCTGACAGGTGGCTGGAATACCGTGGTTATGTCAGCCTTCATCGCTGGTGCTGGCGCCAACTGCGCAGTTTAACTTGACCAGCTTCGCCATGCCTCTATACTCCGCCCAACGTCCGTGGTGATGGATCCACGGTTCCCGCCAGGAGTGTCCACCAATGCAATATCTGC
The DNA here is from genome assembly GCA_965233625.1 of Pirellulaceae bacterium. Classification (GTDB taxonomy): domain Bacteria; phylum Planctomycetota; class Planctomycetia; order Pirellulales; family Pirellulaceae. Next base: position 1,129,976 of record OZ247499.1, on the reverse strand, counting down.
GTGCAGCCACCATTCTGCCGTTCACGCTGCTTGCATGCCTGCTGGCCGGGAATTTCGCATTCGCCCAGCAACGTTGGCCGGACGAGCGGCAGGCGGGACGCTTCCATTGCCACGCGAATTTCAGTCTGGCGCCCCATCAGAACCTGCTAGGCGAGTTAGCCCGGCTAGAGCACGATGTACTCGGCGGTCTGAAGCTTGGCGCCAGTCGCGAACCCGTGCATCTTTTCCTGTTTGGCAACCACCGCACCTACCAGCAATACGTCAAGCAGTATTTCCCGTCGGCGCCGACGCGACGGGCCCTGTTCATCAAGTCCCGCGGTCCGGGGATGGTCTTCGCCTACTACAATCGCGAATTCGCCATTGATGTCAGGCATGAATGTACGCACGCTATTCTGCACAGTGTGATCTCCAAGGCGCCGTTGTGGCTGGATGAAGGCTTAGCCGAATACTTTGAGGCGCCGCCGGAAGCACGCGCATCGGGCAATGCGCACCTGCGAACCGTCAAGTGGGAGATTTATATAACGGGGCTGCCAGGCATCGAAAAACTGGAAGCTTTGAAAGAGCTTGGCGAAATGCGTTCGACAGAATACCGCTATGCCTGGGCATGGGTGCATTTCATGCTGCACGGTCCGCCTGCGGCAAAAGCGGAACTGCTTCGCTATCTTGCCGATCTTCGCTCTGGCGCCCAGGCCGGAAATCTGAGCGACCGTTTGCGGCGACGCTTCCCGGATCTTGATAAGCGGGTTGTCGCGCATTTCAAGAACTGGAAGAATTAGGGGCGGACAAGATCCATCCAGAAGCAAGTCCGTTTGAGCCGCAGACCAGGCTCGAACGAACGCACGTTTATTGCGTAGCGGAACCATCCCAAGATCGAAACGAGAGAACATGGCTCAGCCGCTTATTGCTGTCGATATCGGCAACAGCTCCATCAAGTTCGGTCTGTTCAGTTCCCGGCAATCAGCCCCTGGCATGCTGCCTCAACCTGACGCCGTTCACCGTCTGCCGGCGGATGTTTCGCTGAACGCGATTGCATCGTGGTTGCCGGACACAACCTGCGACTGGTGTGTTGCTTCGGTAAACCGGCCGCGTGCGACATCGCTCAAGCAGTGGGTACAGCACAACCGCCGGAACGATCTGATTAAATTCCTGACGCACGATCAACTGCCTTTGCAGGTCGATGTCCAACAGCCGGACGCGGTTGGTTTAGATCGACTGGCCGCGGCCGTAGCGGCGGGATACAAGAAGTCGAATCGTCGCAGCGCGGTGATTGTTGACGCCGGGTCTGCAATTACCGTTGACCTGATTAGTGTTGATGGCGAGTTTCTCGGCGGGGCCATCCTGCCGGGTATGGCCCTGTGGTCAAAGTCTTTATCGGTTAACACCGACGCCCTTCCTGAAACGGAAGTGCCGCTTAGAAGCCGCCCACCCGTGCTGGGGCGTTCGACGGGCGAAGCCATCGCTTCAGGCCTGTATTACGGTTCGCAAGGCGCTGTCCGCGAGATCGTGCGTGAATTGCAACGCTACGACGTAAGCCATCAGGCGCCGCAGATTTTCTGCACAGGCGGCGACGGCAGCAACTTCCTGCAAGTGCTGGAAGGCGCCTATTTCGAACCGCATCTAGTGCTGCAAGGCGTGGCCGTCGCCGCGGGTCTGCAACTTGCCGGCGCGGTTACCCAAGACCGTAACGGGTAATCAGCGCATCAAACCAGTCGTCGCTATCGCTGGCGGCAATGTCTTCGTCCAGCATCAACGTCAGGCAGTGTTCGATGGCCTCTTTGCGCGGCATGTGTTTCTTCCGGGCAAAAGCCACGACCTCGTTGAATGCTTCCCGCGTTAATCCGTTGGGCTCGCTGGATTCTTCCAGCATTTCAATCATCTGAGAGTTAAGCTCAGAAAGCACGGTCCAGCCGCGACCTTCGGCTTCCGTTGTGATATAGGCGGAAACCGTTTCGGGCGCGATGCCATGTGTTGCGCCCAGGCGGTAAAGTTCATCCTCTTCATCCACGCTGATAAACTTATCGCGGAATCCGCAAGCCGAAAAAAATCCGTCCAGCGCCGCGTGCACGGCTTGCTGCTGGCTTTCCGCAGAACCCGCCGAAGTATCGGCCATGCCGCTGTTTGTGTTCTGCGTTTCAAACAACTCATCGTGGCTGAGGATGACGGTGCCCGTAGGCGAGTGCGGCCTTGGACTGCTTGCGATCACCGTCTTCTGCCCAATACCCAGAAAGTCTTCGAGATCGGCGACAAGCCGCGCGGTTTCCTGATAACGCTGTTGCGGATCTTTCGCCATCATCCGTTGCAGGATGCTATTCAATCCAGAAGGGGCGTCCGGGCGCACTTCTTCAATGCTCGGCAAGGGCGTGCCGCGATGGGCGATGATCTTTTCAACCACCGTCTGACCTTCAAACACCGGCTTGCCCGCCAGCAGGTAATAGAGCGTGCACCCCAGGCTGTAAATGTCCGAGCGGTGATCGGCGTGACGTGAATTCAATGCTTGTTCCGGCGACATGAAGTCCACGGTGCCCATGATCACGCCGTCGTTGGTCAGGCCCATCGTAGATTCTTCTTCGTTCTCCATGTCGTTGAAACGGGCGACCCCCATGTCCAGAATCTTGACGGTGCCGCCTTCATCGCGGAGCAGATTGGCAGGCTTAATGTCGCGATGCACCACCCCATGGCTGTGCGCAAAGTCGAGGCCGCGGGCGGTTTGCAGCGTGTAAGAGGCAGCGTCGGCAATGCTGACCACGCCCTGCTTGACGACTTGTGAGAGCGTCTGCCCCGCAACATATTCCATCACCAGATAATGCTGACCGTCCGCTTCGCCCGCATCAAACGCCGTTACGATGTTGGGATGAACCAGCCTGGCGGCGGCTTTGACTTCCTGTTGAAAACGCTGAATCGCTTCGGGAGATGCGACTGCGTCGGCATGCAACAGCTTGACCGCAACGGGCCTGTCCATCTCGCGGTGCAGAGCCAGAAACACGCGTCCCATACCGCCGGCGCCAATCACATCGCGGATCAGATATTGCTTAAGTAGCAAAGGATGAGGTAGCCCATCCAGCAGGCAGCTGGCCTGGTACGAAGTCAGCTTGCCAAGTTGCACCAGCCCGGCAGCGGCTTCCGCCATCGTACAGGCGGCGCCGGTCGTGGATTCAATCAGCGGCAGCGACTCAGCCGTTGGCATCACGCCCGATGTTTCGAGCAGTTGCACAAACTTGTCGACATTCAACGGATCGCCCCTCTGCAGCCCTGCGAATCGTCCAAGGATTGAATCATCGATTTACGCTGACATCCGGGCTATCGGGTGTAGGCGCCTGACCTACGGGTTTGTGGTAAATCGCACATGCACCCATCCATTGCCTAACCCATCGCCAGCATCCGCTCCAGCGCGACAAGCGACCAGTGCGAAGTATCTTCATCGACGTGAATCTGATTCACATGAATTCCTTCCGCCAGATTTTCTAGCGTCCAGCATAGATGCGCCAGATCAATCCGGTACATCGTGCTGCACATGCAAATCACAGGCGACAGGAAGTGAATCTCCTGTTCAGGATGTTCCGCCTTGAGCCGGTTGACCAGATGAAGCTCTGTGCCGATGGCCCACTTGGTTCCGGGCGCCGCATCTTCGACCGTACGGATAATCTTTCCGGTCGAGCCGGACACATCCGCCAGATCATTGACTTCCTGCGGACATTCCGGGTGCACCAGAATCTTGATGCCGGGCGTCATTTCGCGGAACTGATGCACATGCTCGGGCCGGAACATCTGATGCACGCTGCAATGGCCCTTCCACAGAATGACCTTGCTGTCTTCCAGCGCCTTCTCGGTATTGCCCCCGGTGTCTCCGCCAAACGGATCCCACACGGGCATCTCATCGTTGGTGATGCCCATCGTCAGCGCCGTGTTGCGGCCCAGGTGCTGGTCGGGGAAGAACAGAACACGGCTTTTGTTCTTCTGCTCGAACGCCCATTTCAGCACTTCGCTGGCGTTGCTGGAGGTGCAGACAACGCCGTCATGCCGCCCGCAGAATGCCTTGAGGCTGGCCGCAGAGTTGATGTACGTGACGGGTGTAATGGTTTCTGTGTCGATGATTTCGCCCAAGTCGTCCCAGGCGTTTTCGACCTGCTCAATCGCGGCCATATCGGCCATCGAACAGCCAGCCGCCAGATCTGGCAACAGCACCTTCACGCGTTCGCCGCCGCGCTGCTCCAGCTTTTCCGGCCGGTTGGCAAGTATGTCGGCGGTTTCCGCCATGAAATGCACGCCACAGAACACGATGGTTTTGCATTCACCACTATCGGCAGCCATTTGGCTGAGCTGCAAACTGTCGCCACGCAGATCGGCGTGTTCGATCACTTCGTCCTGCTGATAGTGATGGCCCAGAATCAGCAGTTCCGGGCCAAGCTTTTCTTTGACCTTCTTAATGCGTTGACAGAGTTCTTCGTTCTCAACGGAACGATAAGGCGCAAATTCGAAGGCGGGTGTAGGTGTGGCAGTGCTCACGGCGGATGCTCCGCAGTATTATCGGCGCCGCGCTCAATCGATGGATGTCGCGGACATAACTTTCATTCAACTGCGCCCATTATATGCTTAGCTTGCAGAAGGGGAAACGCCGCGGCGCTGAGCAGTTACGCAGGGTCTTCCGCCGGGGACTGCGTCATGCCTTCCAGTTGATCGATCAACTGGTCAACCCTTGTGGCTGCTTCGCCTTCGAGCGGTGCATTGCCAAACCGCACCCGGTAGAAGACCGCCAGCAGATCCGCCAGCAGCGCAGGAGCCTGTTGCCGGTACGCCTGAACGGGCCAGTTCTCACCGGCCGTCTGCGCGCGTTCGCGTGGTGTAACCCCCGCCTCACGCGGGAAACCGGCAGCTGCCAGCAACTGATCCAGGCGCCGGTAAAACTGCACAGGAGACAACCGCTGCGAAGCCGCATTAGATTCTCCCTGACGGCTCAACATCGCTTGAATACGGGGTAGCAACATGCCGCCCACGCGATAGATGCCGGTACAGACCGTCAGCAAAACAAACGTGATCAGGAACCCTTCCCAGCTGAACCACCGCCTGCCATTCCAGTTCCAGAAGTCCAGGCCCCAGTTCTGAAACAGCTTGCCCATGAACAACGCGGCGAAGAAATTCTTGTTGTCACTTACGGGACTGTAAAGATTCTGTTGCTTCTGCGGTGTAAGTCCCACCACATAGTCAGACCACAGAAAACGCATGTAATCCAACGTATCACCCACGGCAGCCGTCAGCCCCGTTTCTTCCTTATCAACACGGCGGGAAGTTGACGGAGTGGGATCAAGCCGCAGCCACCCGCCATGCGCCGTGGTCCCCGGCCGCGCGACGCGACGTTCGTCTACCTCATCCGGCTCTAGATAAGCTTCAACCCAGGCATGCGCGTCGCGGTCGAGCACCTGATAGAAACCGCCGAGGGTGTTGAACTGGGATGCGCGGAAGCCCATGACAATCCGTGATGGAATGTCCTGTGACCGCAGCATCAACGCGAGCGCGCTGGCGAAGTGTACGCAGTAGCCCGTGCGATGATTCACGGCGAAGTCCACAACCGGATCAAGCGAACGGTCGCGGGGTACATCGCGAAGATCCAGGGCATAGAAATATTTTCCCGACCTTTCAAAATAACTAGAAAGCGCTTCAGCCCGTTTGATGGTGGGCGAGTCTTTGTTCAACCCTGCCTCTTGAAGCACCTCGTCGGCAAGCTTAGTTATTGCAGTCGTCACCTCGGGATACGCCTGCTCCATCTGCCACCAGTTGAAGACTGCCTGCGAACGCGTATCGGCGCGGGGCGGAAGACGTTGGCCGAGATTCACAAACTCGTTGTTCGGCGTGATCACCGCCTGCACGCCTAGTCCTTCACGGAACGACGTGACGCCTGTCACGTAGCGGTAGAGGACGGCCTGTTCGCTTTCGTTGTATTTATCGCGGAACAACCGCTGGCGGCGTGGATCAAAACGGATCTCTTCAGGTGTTTCCTCAACAGCAACGGTGGGAGACAACGTGAACAGCGTGGAGGTTCCCGATGGTGAAAGCGAGATAACCTGTTTCACGACCGAGTCTTCATCCTCCGCTTGACGCAGTTGAGTGCCCGAGTCCCTGCCTTCAATCGGCTTCCAGCCGGGTGAACCGCGGAAGTTCTCATACCGCGTAAGCACGGCGCCACGCAGATAAACGTCGCCCAGAACGGGATACGGCTCTCCGGTCTTGGCGTTGTAATATTCCACACGCATCATCAACCGGTTGCTTTCCAGCAGCCGGTCTACTTCATCAAACGTAATCCCGTCTGAGAAGCCGACCTGCCCCCGTCCACCACCGCTGGAACGCCAGCCGGACCCGCCAAATCGAGGCGCCGTGTAAAACATGACGGCGCTGAAAGAAACGGCCAGCAGGCAGATCAATACGGTCTGGCGGAACAGTCGCGGCGTTAACAAACGCCCGGCGTTGCTCTCCGGGTTCACCATGGCATAGGCGGTCGCGGCCAACCCAGCCGGGGCTGCGGATTCTTCGCCTTCTGGTGGATCGGGCGCCACGCCGCAACGGGCCTCGCGCAGAACAAAGAAGAGGGTTAACGCCGTCAGGGATAACAGCATGAATCCGACCAGCAGCACACCCTGCATCAACCCTGATGACAACGCGCTTGCCACCACAACCTGCAACAAGCTGAGCACGGCAAGCTGCCAGTAGATGCGCGGGCTTTTTGCCTGGTACAGCAGAACAATCTGCAGCGAGATCAATAGATTCGAAATCGATGCTAACTGGTCCAGCCCCCGGCCGCGGTAGCCAAAATCCACGAGCACCCACAACGCTGCAACCATGGCCGCCAGGTTGGCGACGTAGCGGTGCAACTTGAACCATCCCAGTACGTCCGTGAACAGCACCGAGGTGAACGCGGCGAATATCGCCACGATCGTGAACATGAAGTTGCCCTTGCCGAAGCCCAGCAGCAAAGTGCTGAGCGCCGCCATCGCAGCGATATTAATCTGAAGTAGCCGCTCTACCTTCATCTGGCGCCTCTCCGGCGGGAATCCATCCTGTCTCGCTGATCGCTAGGACAACATCGCGTCTGCAGCGTGTGTTTCTTCACCTTCTTCAGCGTCCGCCTCATCCGGCGCTGCGCCGCTTTCTGCTTGAGTATCTGCGGCTTGCTCTGCGGATGCCGGTGCGTCCGGCGTAGGCGACGCGCCGCTGGCGGGCGGTCTTGTTTCAGGCGGCTTGTCATCGGCGGGCACGGGTTCGCCGCCGATCTGATCGCGGATTGAAAATGGCCGTGAAGACCGCCCGTAGTACGCCGTCATCAACTCGGCAATAAAGCCCATCGACATGAAGTTGGCGCCCAGCAGCAACGCGGCAATCGAAAGATCAAGCGCAGGGCGTTGATGCAACGGCAACAACGTATCCACGCCGAATACGTTACGCAACATCCACAACACAGTCAGATACATCACGCCCAGCATGCCGGCGCCAAATGCGAAAATCCCGCACGTGCCCAGCATGTGCTGCGGACGTTGTTCAAATCCGGTCAGGAAGTAGACGGTGGAAAGATCAAGGAAGCCTTTGATGAAACGCTTCACGCCATACTTTGAAACACCATGCTGACGGCGGCGATGATTCACCACCAGCTCGCCCACACGCCAACCACGTGCAGCAGCCAGCACAGGTACGAAGCGGTGCAGTTCGCCGTAGAGACGCACTTCGTCAAAGATTTCGCGCCGGTAGCATTTGAATCCGCAGTTGTGGTCATGCAGTTTGACGCCGGTCATGTAACTGACCAACGAATTAAAAACCCAGGACGGATAGACTTTGTGCCAGGGATCGTGACGCACCTTCTTCCAGCCGCTAATGACGTCTTTGTCCTGCTCCATCGCCTCAAGAAAACGCGGGATCTCTGCAGGGTCGTCCTGCAGGTCTGCATCCAGCGTCATCACGATATCGCCTCTGGCCAGATCAAAGCCGGCGGACAGCGCGGCGGCTTTGCCAAAATTACGCCGGAAACGCACACCACGCACGCGGCGGTCTTTGGCGGCTAAAGATTCGATCTTCTCCCAGGACCCGTCGTTTGAGCCGTCGTCGACAAAGACAATATCAAGCTCGTAACCGTTTTCCGCTGCCACGTCCGAGAGCTCTTTGTGAAGCTCATCAAGACTATCAACTTCGTTGTAAACGGGGATGACGGTAGAGAGCATAGAGACGTCCATGGGCGAGTGGTGAAGGCGCCAATGGATCACTCATTCGATGTTGCGAGCGTGCCGCTGGCAGCCGGTCCGGAACTGGCAGTCTGGTCTTCGGCCGGGTCATCGTCGAGGAGATGCGTATCAATCACATTCGTCTCACCGCGTCGCCGGCAGAAGTAAAGGATACACGAAAATAGCAGCTCTGCCAGCAACGAGGACAACCGCAACAGCACCGCGGCGCCAATGGCGTACGCCAACGCAACCTGCCGTTTCTTTTCTTCCACGGGCTTAGTAGATGCTGAACCGCCCTCTGGATCAGCCTTGGAACTTACCTCTGCGGGCGTTGCAGCCGCGGCAACTTCCGTGGTGGTGTTCTCGATGTCAAATCGCTCAAGCACGGCCGGGTCCATCGTCGTTAACACAACGGGCGAGAGCAGGGCGATGATCACGCCTTCTCGCACACCGGCGCCGCCGGGCAGCATCGAGACAAAACCCGCCACACACGCCAGCGCCATCGCGGCGATAACGAGCGGCAGTAGCGAAGGATGGTAGAGCGCATTTTCCATCCCCGGCAGCGCCATCAAGGCGGCGCCAAGGCTTAGACCCAGAATGATCCAGCCGAAACCATCAATGATCCAACCCTCAGCCATCAAACGGTAGGAAATGCCCGATAGCGATTCTTCCAGCTTCTGCTTGGCGCGCTTGGGTGTCAGACGTTTCACCACCTGCCGGAATAGTGGCGGAAAAGTAGGCAGGCCGCTACACAGCATCAGTCCCAGCGCCAGCAGCACTAGGCCCGTCTGATCGCGGAACATCACCACCACGATGATTGCGGAAACCAGGGCGCCGGTGGCCATCATCGTGAGCGTTTCGACGAAGACCGTCACCACGGCGATCATCGAATCCACCCGCGCGCTGCGGACCATTCCGGCGCGGATGATAACGACCATCGCCTTGCCGGGAACATATTTTCCCATCTGGCTGACATAGAAAGCGCGGAACGATTCCCACAACGTCGGCGCCTGCCCCATGGCCTGCAACGTGCGGTGCCAGAACAACCACGCCGGTCCCATTCCCAGCAGGTATAGAACGGCGGAGACGGTGAACCAGAACCAGTTGATATCGCTGAGCGAGAACTTCTTTAGCTCGCCCATCGCCTTCCAGATGGCGTAACCAACGCCCGCCAGCACCAGCGCCATCACCAGCCACTTGCCGGTCGCGAAGATGGTGCGTTTCCAGTCGATTCCCTCAGATGCGGCCGGTTTCACAGGCAGTGGCTTTCAGACCGGGAGCAGGATTAGTACCGCAGATCAAGCGGCCCACGGCCGTCGCGTGGTGGAACGTTGTCTTCGCTGGTGATGGTCAAACCACCCGAAGCCCGCAAGGTAACCTGATAGGTCTTCCCTTTATCAACACGCGTGTAAACCGCTTCGCCGTGCATCGCGCGGATGCCCAGTTCGCTAGCCTTTTCTTTGTCTTTGGCCAGGTCCCAGAATTTCGACCAGATATCCTGCTCAAATTCCGAAACAGCGCCGCGGCCGTAAGCGTTGGGACGGCTGCCTGGCTTATCAATCAGGTAGCCTTTGCTCGGTTCCAGATATTCGCCGAAAATGCGTTCGAACTGACAGATAGAAGTCGAGCGGTCTGGCGAGCCTTCTTCGACAAACACGTCTTTGAACTTGACGACCCAGTAGGCGATGTAAACCTTATCGCCTTCAAGCTTGAACTGCTTGGCCTTATCAATCGGCTCGCCACTGTCGTTTACTTCGACAAACTCAAGCAGCATTTCGCTGCGGCCCGTCTCCGGATTCACAGTTTTATCAAGCACTTTCAACTTCGCCAGCCGCCGGTCTACCTTGAGGAAACGTACGGCGGTGCTAAGTCGTTCTATTTCAACCTTCTTCTTGGCGACATCGGTTTCCAGTTCGCCGATCTCTTCGTCCTTTTTGACAATCGTCAAATCTTTCTGCCGGATCTCAGCTGCTTTGGCCTGCACATCGGCGCGAGCGACTTCGAGGTCTGCCGACGCGGCTTGCAACGCGGCTTCTTTCTCGGCCACTGACTTTCGGGTCTCTTCAAGTTCCTTCTTGGTTTCGTTCAACGCCTCAATGCGGGCGTTGTCTTCGAATTCCGCCTCGTAATATGTGCTGTACCCGATCCAGGCTGCGAAGCCGCCGGCGCCAAGCACCGCACACGCAAGCACGGTGCGGACAAAGCTGTTTATGGTTTTCAGACCTTCCATTGCGGTCATGAGCGATCTCCTAATGGAGTTATTCGATAGGTTGTAGGTGTGGAATACTGGAATCGCGGCGTTGTTGCAAGCCGCTTCTTACCGGACATGTTGCAAAAATGAGTGCAACTACCGCGCCAGTCCAATCCGCCTACTTCTATTGTACGATTCTATCGCCAAGATCCAAATCTACCGCACTTCGCGCAGCAACTCTGAAACGGCGGCGCCGATATCCGGGCTGCGCATGAGTGTCTCGCCCACAAGAATCGCGGCGGCGCCCGCGTCCTGAAGCGTCTTTACGTCCGCTGCGGTGCGGATACCGCTTTCGCTGACCAGTAACGCATCTTCCGGGATCTGCGATGCCATCTGCATGCTGTGATTCAGATCCGTCTTAAAGGTGTGGAGATTACGGTTGTTCACACCGATGAGACTCGCGCCCGCTTCGACAACGCGTTCCAGGTTGGATGGTTCATAAAACTCGACCAGCGGGGTCATCCCCAGACCGACAATTTCATTATGGAGGCTTCGCAACAGGCAGTCATCCAGGCATTCCGCGATCAGCAGCACTGCGTCAGCACCCGCTGCACGGCCAGCCCAGACCTGCGTGCGGTCAAGCACAAAGTCTTTCATCAGTACGGGAATCGAAACCGCCGCCCGCACGGCCTTAAGAAACTCAATATCGCCTTGAAAGTACGGCTTGTCCGTTAACACGCTGATGCAAGCGGCGCCGTGCTGCTCGTAGATTTTGCCAATCGTGACCGGGTCAAAGTCTTCCCGGATGATGCCTGCCGAGGGACTTGCCTTCTTCACTTCGGCAATCAGGCTGATCGGCTCCTGCCCGGCAATCGCGTTAAAAAAATCACGCGGCGGCGGCGCGGCCAGGGCGGCTTTGTGCAGGTCTTCTAAAGAGGTCGAAGCTTTAAGGGCGGCAATCTCTGCTTTTTTGGTGACGACAATTTCGTCCAGTATGGTCGGCATGTTCAGAGAAGCTACGAAGAAGCGGGTTCAGTGGTGGGCGGTTTGGGCGACTGATTTGCGCGGCCGAAATCCACGCGTTTGGGTTTGGTAAGTTCGTTCAGCTTGGCCGTCAGTTGCGAGTCACGGCGAGGCTGCTCCGGGCGGGTCCAAGGCAGCGTGATGGTAAAGGTGCTGCCTTTGCCTAGTTCGCTGGTGAAACTGATTTCGCCGCCCAGAAGTTTGCACATTTCTTTCACAATCGAAAGCCCCAGCCCGGTGCCAGAGTATTCGCGCGTCAGGCCATCTTCGCCCAGCACGGTTTTGCTCTGGCGGAACTTCTCAAAGATCACCTCGCGATCTTCTTCCGCAATGCCAACGCCCGTGTCCGACACACTCAAATGCAACAGGCCGTTCTTAGCCATGTGGGCCGACACCGTAATGCGTCCGCCTTCGGGCGTAAATTTAATCGCGTTCGAAAGAAGATTCGTCAGGATCTGTTGCACCTTCACCTGATCCTGATACAACGGCGGCGTCTCTGGCTGAATATCTACGTCCAGATCAATGTTCTTATCTTCGGTCAGCGAACGCACCATATCGCACTGCGCCTGAATCACTGCGTCGATACGGAATTCGCTGACGCGGACTTCCATCTTGCCGGCTTCCATCTTCGCCAGATCAAGAATGTCGTTAATCATTTCAAGCAGCAAACGGCCGGACTTCTGAATGTTCTTCGCGTACCGCCGCTGTTTATCCGTCAGCGATTCAATCCCTTGCAGCACGTCCGAGAAGCCGATGATGCTATTGAGCGGCGTGCGAAGCTCGTGACTCATATTGGCCAGGAAGTCGCCTTTGACGCGATTCATTTCATAGAGCTGCACATTCACCTGCGCAAGTTCATCCACCTTGGCGTCCAGGTCAACGTTTAACCCGCGTAGCTCCGCCTGCGTTTCTGTCATGTGCCGTAGCATGCGGTTGAACGACTCGGCGAGTTCTTCAAACTCATCGTTGGTGTTGATCTCCGCCCGCATCTCGGTATCGCCACGGCTGATGCTATCGCTGACCTCGCGCAGATGCTCAAGCGGCTTGACGATCACGTAACGCACGATGATGTACAACGCGACCATGGCCAGGAAAACGGTGATGACCCACGTTGCGATCAGAATCGCTTTGTTCCACGCCAGAGCTCGCTGCGTCGGTTCGTACGGAATAACGACTTTGATCACGCGCAGCGGCAGACCGTCTTCGCCCACGCCGCCGGTTTCCGGGTTGTAGTGGCAACGCGTGCACGTTTTTTCCCAGTACAGCGGCTCATAATAATGATACTCGTTACGGGCCGTGAACTGCCGGTCTTCGAACACGGGAGCTGGTCGCTCTGGCGGGATGCCTTCCTCCAGCGCGTCGATCACCTCTGGCGGCGGCTCTTCCACCAGAGCGTCTGCTGCGGGCGGCGTGGTTTCATTGGCCGCGGCCTCAGCCAGCAGCCTTCGTGTTTCTTCTGCTGCAGCGATTTCCGCCTTTTGCTGCAACAGCTTTTGTTTGATGGAATTGATAACGTCTGTTTCGGCGCCAGGTTTGGCGATGCGGGTGTTGATGTTATCAACGGCTTCGCCTTCATCTAACGCAATGATTTCGTAACGCTTGTAGTTCTGATTGCGGTGGCCGAGGTCTTCGAGTAGTTCTTGCAGAACTTCTTTCTGATTGCGTTCTGTCTCCCACATTTCAAAGTGGGTCCGCAGCAGAATTGAATCCACCAGATCGCGGCCGTTATTCCTGGCCGTGTTCAGCACCAGCCGGTCGGCGTTGTAGTTCACCCAGTAAAAGACGCCGCCAATCAGCAGCGACAGGCACGCGCCAAATAGAAAGCGGCACTTCCGTTCCAGGCTTGTTTCACCCAGCACCTTTTTGATGGAACGGTAAGACATAGTTACTTGGCGAAAAATACAAAGGACAGATGCCGCACAGTGCAGCTTTATTCTAGGAGGCCTCTTGCCGCTTCACCAGGGCAATGCGCAACTTCACGCCTTTTGCAATCCGTCTTGGCAAGGCTCTCAAGCGGCGCGTTGCTGCGGCCCCGCCTGCTGAATTGCCGCACCGCTGACTTGCCGTAAAACCTCGTCAAACTGTGGCAATGCCTGGTGATCGCAATAAGCCATCAGAAAAGCACGGCGGGCCCGCGATGCCAGCATGGCGTGATAGGCTGGGTCTTCCATCAACCGGGCGATAAAGTCGACCACGCCCATTGCATCGCCCGGCCGCAAGCTGGCGCCGCATTTAAATGAGCGTATCGCCTCGTCCACATTGCTGCCTTCCGGCCCGATGTACAGCACTGGTAAACCCATCGCCAGACTGGCGTGAAGCTTGCTAGGACTCACCATGCCAAGCATCTCTTCACGAAGCGTAATTAAAGCGCAATCCGCAACGCCCATCAAGTTCAGCAGTTGAGCGTGTGACTTATAGTCTTCGATGGACACATTCTCCAACCCAAGCCGCTGTTTGGCCAAAGAGATTTCCTGCCGCCGCATTCCCTGCCCGTTGAAGCGGAAGCACACACCGCTGTGCGACAGTTCCTGGGCAGCTTTTAGAACCGTGTCAAACTCGTGACCTAAGCCCATGTTCCCCGCGTAAAGCACCGTGAACCCGTCGGCGTCAACTGGCTCCTCACAGTTCAAACCGGCGCCGGCAGTGTGCGAAACGACCACGTCGTCCGCGTACATTGTGACAGGCTCCCAGTTGGGGATCACCGTCGTTTCAAGCTCTGCACCTGGCGGCGAATACTGGTAAGTCAGCATTTCACGCATGGCGGCGTCCAGGCAGACGGTGTGCGACACCTGTTGAAACATCTGCCGGGTCATCCATTGCAAGGTCTGCATTGCCCAGCCTCCACGCCGCAACAGACCGGCGCCTTCCAGCACCTCCGGATAGGAATCCATATTCCATAGCACCACATCGCACCCGCGTTGCCATTTATGCAGAACCGCCGCCCACGCAATCCAAGGGGGCGACGTGGTCACGATCACCACATCCTGTTTGGGTAGGCGAAGAAGCTTCCAGCAAGCCAAAGCAAAGAACACCACGTATTCCAGGCATCTACCCGGCCAGGTCGATCTGCCTGTACGCGGCGACCACAGCCGGTGCACCTGCACGGCGGCGGCATCCTGCGTTTGTGTGCTTTGCAAGTCGGCCGCATAGGCAGCGTAGGCAGCGTTGCTGGTCACAACTGTCACTTCATCACCACGCCGCGCGCGGTCCTGCGCAAGCGATGCCACGAGCCGGGCGGTAGGGCTATTATCCGGCAGATAGAATTTATTGAGGATGGTGATGCGCATACACAGCGGTTAGCAGAATCACCTGGTCGCCGCAATATCAACCGCTACGTCAGTATGTCGCGGATGACGTTTCCATGCACATTCGTCAGGCGCCGCTGAATGCCGTTGTGATAGAAGGTCAGCTTTTGATGATCGATGCCTAACAGGTGCAGCACCGTGGCGTGAAAGTCGTGCCAGTGCACCACCTTCTCAACCGATTTCCAGCCCGTCTCATCCGTAGACCCGTATGCGATGCCGCCTTTCAGGCCGGCGCCAGCCATCCATACGGAGAAGCCATACATGTTGTGGTCGCGGCCCTTACCCACCGTGCCGGCGCCTGATTGCGAAAATGGCGTGCGGCCGAATTCGCTGGTGAACAACACCAGCGTGTCATCCAGCATTCCGCGTTGTTTCAGGTCTTTGAGTAACGCGGCTACCGGCTGGTCGATACGAGCCGCTTCGCGCGAATGGTTCTTCTTCACATCTTCGTGCCCGTCCCAGTTGATTCGCGGTGAACCGAACGAGCCCCCTGAAAACAACTGCACAAACCGCACACCATTTTCCAGCAACCGCCGTGCTAACAGGCAACGTCCGCCGAAGTCTTTCGTAGGCTCCTGGTTCAGTCCGTATGCGGCTTTTGTCGCCGCGGTTTCGCGGTCGAGGGCGGTTACTTCTGGCACCGAAAGTTGCATCCGCGCGGCCAGTTGATAGCTGTTTATCCGCGCGGCGAGCGCATCGTCGGCGCCCGTCTGTTGCAGATGCCTGCGATTCATCTGCGCGAGCAGACCGCGGGTGTCCGCTTCATGTGCATCGCTGAACCGGCGGGCGGGAAACAGATCGCGGATGGCCGGCCCTTTCGAGGCGAAAGCAACACCCTGATGCTGTGCCGGCAGAAACCCGTTGGACCAGTTAATCACACCCGCCGGCGGCAAGCCGCGCGCATCGGGCAGCACCACATACGCAGGCAGGTTTTCTGTTTCGCAGCCCAGACCGTACGAGATCCACGAGCCCATGACGGGGAAGCCGTTCAGCCGGAAGCCAGAGTTCTCTTCAAACGTCG
This sequence comes from Pirellulaceae bacterium, assembly GCA_965233625.1. GTDB lineage: Bacteria > Planctomycetota > Planctomycetia > Pirellulales > Pirellulaceae. Next base: position 1,114,238 of record OZ247499.1, on the reverse strand, counting down.
CGGGGGTATGGTTCGCCGAACTGGCCACCATCGAACGGATCACCGTCAACTCATCAGCAACGCCCGCCAGGTGCGGGAAAAGATCGGATACCCAGAGTCCACTTTCGCCGCGGCGTTTAAACTCCCAGTCATTTTTTCTCAGCAAACCGATGCGGTTGAAAAACGTTTCCGGCTTCTCTTTGCCCGGCAGTGACTTGCCATGAAACCGCGTAAGTTCCGGCTTATAATCAAAGGAATCCAGGTGGCTCAGCCCGCCACAGAGGCAAATGTGAATAATACGCCGCGCCTTTGGCCGCACATGCGGCAGTGCAGCGGAATTCTGCTCGTCCGCGTTCGCATTCCCCTGCCGTAACAGCAACGACGCCACCGCCGTGGATGTCAGCGATGCGGTGGAGAAATTCAAAAATCCGCGGCGGGTAATCGACGCTGGTTCACTAGCGGACATAGAGAAACTCATTGCTGTTAAAGACAACCCGGCAGAACGAAGACAACCCGTGCTTGTTGATAAACGCCGTGGCGGCCTGCCGTTCTTCCTGTTGCGGTGGACGCCCGTAGGCAAGTTGATAGGCCGCCTCCACCTGCTTTTCGGCATCTTCGCCCGCTTGTTTCTGCACCCGTCTGGCAAACGCGTCGGACAGGCTCAGCATCATCGGGTTATTAAGCAGCGACAATGCCTGCAGCGGTGTGGTCGTGCTGGCGCGGCGGGGTGATGTAGCCGATGGATCCGGGCAATCGAAGGTGTCCAGAAACGGGTTCCGCCCGCCGCGGGGAGCAAACCGGTAAATGGTCCGTCGCTGGCTGGCGCCTGCCTGCTGTACTATGGGTTCGTAGAAGTTGCTGCCTTTGTATTTGAAGTGCCGGACATCGCGATACCCTTGGCCGCCGACCGCGTGATCCAGCTTGCCGGCGACCAGCAGCGTTGCGTCGCGAATGCTCTCTGCCTCAAGCCGCCGCGGAGCGTACCGCCACAGCCAGCGATTCCCCGCATCCACCTGCATCGCAGATGCAACGGGCTGTGAGGCCTGACAGTACGCGCGCGACAACACCATCATGCGATGCATGGGCTTCAAGCGGAAACCCTGCGTTTTGAACTGCACAGCAAGCCAGTCGAGCAGTTCCGGGTGGCTTGGCTTTCCGCCATTGAAGCCGAAGTCGCTTGTCGTCCGCACAAGACCGGCGCCAAAGTGATACTGCCACAAGCGGTTCACCATCACACGCGAGAACAACGGATTGGCGCCGCTTGTGATCCACTCCGCCAGCTTCACACGTCGGTCGGCGTCGCTTGCATCGGGAGGCAGCTTGAATCCAGTGTCTGCATCGTTGATCGCCGCCAAACTGGCAGGCGCCGCTTCTTCGCCCCGCTGCGAGACGTCGCCCCTTTTCAGCACATGCGACACGCCTGGATTCTTACCGATACAGGTATAAACCTTCACAGGTGTAGTGGCAGATAGCTTGGAATGACTTGCTTGCAGACCGTTCAGACGCGACCTGATCCGTGCGTATTCAGCCTTCTCGTCATCTGAAAGATGCTGCTCAATTTCGGCGACAGAAACATGGGTCGAATAATGCTGTCCGAAAGAAGCTGCGATTTCCTCCGCCGTAAGACTACGTTGATAAAACCCTGCCCGCTGAATCCGCCCGGCGAGCATTTTATTAGAGCCCGGTGGGCCGTGCCGCATCCCCAGGACAAGCTGCACGGCGCCGGCCTTGTAGGTCATCAGCGGCCCTGGGGTGTAGGGACTGCCGTACGGCTCACCGTTGCGGTAGCCGGTGATCTGGCCGTTCTTTTCGTACACAATCGCAAAGTGCATAGGCTTGCCAGTTGCCTTTTCAACGGCGCCGTTGAAGGACCTGGTGCGGGCGAAATGATTGCTGCCCGCCATCCATCGACCCGGCTCACGTTCTCCAAAAACGATCGCATCAAACGTAGCGCCATCCAGCGTCTGCAGACTAAGGACGCCACCGCCCCGCTGCGAAAGATCGTCCAGCGTTACCCACACTTCCAGCGTCTTCCCGGCAACGTCCCAGGGCAACGGAGGCGTTTGTGCGAACGCCGTCTTCCCGTCCAGCCACAGCTCGCCCTCCTTTACTTTTGCGGCTGCAACCGTTTTCAGGTGCAGCTTCCCGTTCAAATCCTGCAGCCCGCGGGCAAAGTCCCAGGCCGCATCCGGCTGCGGAGCTTCGCGCAGTTGCGTTGTCTGCTGTTTGCGCTGCGTGAGAATCTTCGCACGGACGGGCGTTTCGATCGCTTCCAGTTGTTTTTGATAACGCGAGATTTCCGCATCCAGCATTTTCAGTTGCTGCTGCTTATCGGGTGCGGGTGGAGGCTGCAGGCTCCGTTCGCCGTGTGTAACGCCCGCCAACGCGGCAGCGAATTGATAGTATTCCTTCTGCGATATCGGATCGAATTTATGATCATGACACCGGGCGCAATTAATAGTTAAACCTAAAAAGGTCTGCCCGGTAACGCCTGTTAGATCTTCCAGCTCATCCTGCGCCATCACCATCCGCATCTTCTGGCTCGAGGGCAACGTCGTGTTGTGCGCACCAGCGACCAGGAATCCCGTTGCGGCGGCTCCATCGAGGCTTCCCGGCTGCAAGATGTCACCGGCCAGTTGCATGCGGACGAATTCGTCGTAGGGCATGTCGCGGTTCAGCGCGTTGATGATCCAGTTGCGATAATGCCAGGCGTTGTCGCGCGGCTGATCGTATTCAAAGCCGTTACTCTCGCCAAACCGCACAATATCCAGCCAACGCCGCGCCCACCGTTCGCCGTAATGGGGCGACGCCAGCAGACGGTCAACAACTCGCGCGTACGCTCGTGGCGATTCATCAGCAAGAAACGCCTGCGTTTCTTCCAGCGTCGGCGGCAGGCCGGTTAAATCGAAAGTCACGCGGCGGATCAGCGTGCGTTTGTCAGCCGGCTTCGACATCGCCAGCGAATGGGCGTTCAACTGCCTTGAAACAAAATGGTCAATAGCCGCCGCTCCGCGGAGCTGCGTGCTGTCCTCGCGCAGCGGCTGCAACGACCACCAGTCCACCCCCGCGCGGCTCTTCGTAGTGAAGCGGAAAGGATCAATCCTGGCGTCGCCCCATTTGGCGCCGTCCGCGATCCACTGTTTCAGCCGCGTTTTTTCGGCTGCGGGTAGCGGATGCTCCGGCGGCATTGATTCATCGGAAACATGTTCCCACAAGAGGCTTTCGTCCGGCTTGCCGGGAACGATCACGGCGCCGGACTCGCCACCCTTCATGGCGGTGCTCTGCTGCGAAAGATCCAGTCCGCCTTCGGGTTCTGCCCCCGAATGGCAACTTGTGCAACGCTGCGAAAAGATGGGCGCTATGTGCCGGTCAAAGTGTTGCGCAGCACGGTGCGCCACTTCCTGACCGGGCAATGCTTCACCCAACATAAGAAGGAGAACTGGCAGCATGCATCCAATGAGTAAGCAAACCCTGCGCATGGCAATTTCATCGTGGGGAAGGATGGATGAGACACCGGCCATCAAACATAGCCGAAGCGGATTCGCCCCACAAATTTCATCCGCGTGCGCGCTACGCAACCGGGTGCCCACAACCCGCGCATTTGGTATCTGTGAGCGCCATCATTCCCCCGCAACTGCGGCATGGCGCGGTGCGGTGTTGCACTACCCGCGGCGATTTGCGACTGCCAATAACGGCGACAACCACCAGTGCGATGATCGCACAGAGAACCACGCCAAAGAACAACGCTGCTGCCACAAGAACAATCAGACTCGCCAACCGTCAACTCCTCCTTCGTACACGCGATCGTTAATCAGCATGTCTATCCATTGAAACATCAGTGCCAAATGGCCGGACGCTCTGTTACTTATCGCCGCTTTTTTTGCTTACTGCCACCACGACAACTGCCACCACAGCACCGAGGATGGCAACACAGCCCAAGCCCAGAACGGCCAGTATCAACATCTCCATTGCTCCAATTCCCACACTCATGCATGTCCTCCAGAAATATTGTTTTTGTGACGCGTCGCGTGCAACCGTGTTTCGGTGGTGGACGGCAAATATTGGAATAGCAATGGAAGTTAAGCAATATTACGGATCTAGACCGTAGGCCGTTGCAGCGTTCTTCCAGAAGTACAACTCACACGCTTCCTGGCCTTTTTCTGAGAAATACGCATTCACCAGACGCACGAAGCTGTCGTAGTCGCCGCTCTTTTTAGTGCACGGCCAGTTGCTGCCGTAGATAAGCCGTTTGGGGCCGAAGTATGTCCACAGCGGATCTAAGATGGTTTTGTAGTGTGCTGGATCTTTCGGCGCCGGTTGCTGCACGCAGCGCTGGTAAAGGCCCGACACTTTGCAATAAACATTGGGATGCGCGGCAAGCTTCTTCACCGCAGCCAGCCATTCATCCGATGGCGGCTTCCCGTTGATATTGAAGCCCAGCACATGGTTGGCGATGATTCGCAGGTTTGGAACTTTGCGTGCAACGCCTTCAATCTGATTAACGCCTTCAATACCCTGTCCATTCACCAGCATATCGAGCGAAAGTCCGGCATCAGCCAGCAGTTGAAAATTCTTCAGCACCTGCGGATCGTTGTAATCAATGGGCTTTTTCGCACGGGCGCGGATGCCAACAAACCGCTTGTCTTTCCGCAGCATCTCCAGTTGCTTACCGAAGTCTTTACGGTTGGGATCGATGTTCCCGACAAGTGCGACATAAAACGGATCGCCCTTCACCTGATCTAACACCCATTTATTGTCCAACAGGCGATCGCTTGCTTCCACGATGACCACACCAGTGACCTTTGCCGGCTTGGCGACACGGGAAAACTCAGCGGGCAGATGCGGCTTATAAAGCACGGTATCGCTGGCGGGGGGCCACGGAACACCATCTGGGCGACGCGTGTCGTACAAATGGATATGAGTATCAATCAGGTGCTTAACCTTTGGCAGCGGCGGCTCCTCCGCCGCCAGCGCGAACTGGCAAGAGGTGATGCAGCCGGAAACTAACAAGCCGATAAGTGCGATCCGCATATTGATGACTTTCTATGTAGTGCGTGAGCGTCACGCGGTAAGTTATTTCCCGTTCTTCTCTAATTCTAACATCGCTTCGCCCATTGCCTTGCCGATCCGATTAAACCAGATGGCGCTGCCGAGGTAATGATAAGCAAAGTCGCCACCCGTCAGCTTCCATTCTTCGAATCGTTTCCGCCAGTGTGGATATAAGGCCTCGGCCGCCTTGTCGACCAGTTCGTCTGTGCGAACCGCTTTCACGTTGCCACGAAACTCAGGAACGTCGTGCATCGAAAGCTGAGCCTTTTGAATGGTGGCCATCGCTCCCTGAGCGGGTTTTGAACCGTTCTGCCCCATCACGCCGATCACAAATGGCAGGTCCGGCGCATTCAGATCTTTGCGGACATCTTTGATGAAGTGCTTCATGTTCGATGCGTATTCATCCTGCGCGCCGTATTGATCATTCCACCCCTGAAACCAGACGAAGCCGGCCAGCTCAAGTTGCTTACCCTTCAGTGCAGGAAACAGCGTTTCGTAGTTTTCCTGCGTGTCTTTTATTTCTGACATCATGTTCCGGTAGGAACTGCCGTATTCCTCCTTGATGTTCGCCATGGTCGGCAGCGGATCTTTGCGGTTGCGTTTCTCATTGTTGTTAGCGACACGCTTCTGTGCCTTTTCCAGTTCTTCCTTCAACACTTCCTCAGATGGCAGACCGGCGGAAGGTGAACGGAAAAGTTTGAAGAGCGAGTGTCCGCCCCACGCTGCCTTGATTAGCAGCACAGGCTCGTCATGATGGTCGGCCATCGTCCAGCCGAACTCTAATTCCACGCCCGTGCGGTCGCGTGAGCCGTAGCCGATCGTAAGTCCGCCGTGCCGCCCCAGGTACTTGATAAAGGCGTCATCGCGGACGATCCACTTCCCATCTTTGCGGAGATGCTTGAACAGGTCGCTTGTTTTTTCGTCCGTCGCCTGATGATTCAGCAAAGCATTAGGCGCTTTGCCTTCCATGTTCGATTGTCCAGCAAGGATATAGACATTTACTTTCTCCTGGGCCCCGGCGCCTGTCAGATCCGTAAACCCGGCAATAAGAAAAACCGCCAACCCCGTTAGTACCAATCTGGTCATATCACACCGCCAAAAGAAAATGATTCAGCACCACATACTTAGGAAGATGGTGCAAGTTTTATTTGAAGCATGATAACCAGAGCCGCAAGGCGCCGACAAGTTTTGAGTGCGATCAACCAGCAATGCAGTGATCTATTGTCCAAAGCACCCTGCCAGCTACGATCCGTTGTGTAAGATTTTTAAACGGATATACTGCGAAGAATACACGGGCAGTTACTAAACGTGGAGAAGAAGGAATGGCGAAGAAGTCCAGCAAAACAGACGCGGTTAAGAAAGTTCTTGCCGCAAACCCCAAAATGACACCCCGTGTAGTCGTTGAAACGCTGAAGAAAAAAGATGTCGAAGTAACACCTGCTTACGTCAGCACGATTAAATCGAATCTCAAAAAGAGCGGCGAACTAACCGAAAGCGGATTAGAGCCTAAGCCTAAAGCCAAACGCCGTGGCCGACCCAAAGGTTCTGGCAAGAAGGCTGCTGCGAAAACGAGTATCTCTGTGGCGGACCTGCAAGCTGCAAAAGCCCTGATCGATTCAACGGGCAGCATCGACAGCGCGATGGAAGCGCTGAACACACTTTCGTCGCTTCGCGAAAACTAACCGCAGACTTGAGACGCGGACATCTCAGGCGGGCAAAAGTATTTCACCACGCCCGCCTTCTAGCATGTCGCCATTGTAGAGCTTCAGTGGCGCGGCCAGACTTGCTGCATGGTTGAAGCCCATGCCGGTCAGGTTCCGGTTCAGCAATTGCATGGCAAGCGGCTGCGTCTGGCAGGCATAGCGGAAAGTCGGCAGGATCGGCGCCGGGTCCGGGTGCAGCAGCACCAGCGTCCCGCGTTTCATGCCAGCCCCGTGGCGGATACCCGCTTCGCCACACAGGATGACCGTGCCGGCCAGCATGTTGAATGCGGCCAGATCGCCGCTGCTGCCTCCGATGGCGATGAGGCCGCGACGCATCGTGTGCCCGGTTTCGTTACCGCAGTCGCCTTCCACCAGGATGGCGCCGCCCTTCATCCCTCTTGTGCTGCCCCGGTAAGCGGAACCTACCAGGTGCCCTGCGCGGCCACGCACATGAATCAGGCCGCCGCTCATTTCGGCGCCAAGCCAGTCGCTGACGTCGCCCTCAACATGAATTTCACCGCCCGACATCTCGCTGCCAATGTGGCGGCCCGCGTTTCCGGCAATCCGGATAACGCCGTCTTTCATCCCGGCGCCTATCCAATGCACGCCTGTCAGGTCGCCCTCCCAGTGCAATTCGCCACTTTCAGGTTCGCCGCTGACGGCAAAGAATTCGGCTAACGGATGCTTGCGGTTGCCGTGAAATACCTCCATCTTCTCAATTTCGGCAATGGAGAGTTCGCGGAGCGCATCAGGCGTGACGCCCTCGACTTCGAGGGGCGTATTGGCTGCGTTGTTATAAGAAAGTGTCAGCGGCATGGGATTTTAAGGGCGACCCTCAACCTGCAATCAATGTTCTCTGTGCGATGTTTTCGAATCGACGGATGCTAAGACCGCGCCTCTTCTACTTTCCCTGAATGCGGGATTGAAGCTTGGCGACTTCGGACTGAAACGCCTGGCGAAGTTCATCGAATTTCGCCGCAGACTTTTCCCCCGGAGCCTTCAAATAGCTAAGCATGATATCTTCGGCAGCTAGGAATTCGGCCGCACAGTCCGCCACTTCCCCGGCGATTTCGATAGGAATGTTGGTGACGCCGTTAGCGTCGCCGTGGAGCAGGTCGCCGGTGTTCACCATCAGTCCGCCCACACGAACGGGCAGTCCGATGTGAAGCATGTGGCAATAACCGTGAGAACAGATGGTCGAACCGGTAAACACGGGATAGTTCAGTTCCGCAACCTGTTCGAGATCCCGCCCGCCGCCATTTGTCACAAGTCCCACCGAGCCGAACGCCTGGTAGGTGGTGCACATCACTTCGCCGAAGACAGCGGAAACAGGCGGATCGTCCAGGTCCTGAAAAACGACGACCGCCGGGCCATCCAGTCCTTCAAACTGCTCCAGTTGCTTCTGCATACTGCCATAAGCATCGCCACCAGCCGGTGGCGCGTCGGAGCGGAAGCTTGCCGTCGCGGCGAAGCCGACCATTGGCTTCAGGCTGGGGAAACCGCACCTAATGCGGCCATCCATATAGCCCGTGTTCCGCGGGCGATGATCGAAAAGCTCGATGACATTACAGATGGTTGGCGTGTCGAACTGAGCAAGTTTTGCAAGAACATCTGCGTTGACCGGCATAAAGGTTGTCCCATTCAGGTAACGGCGTCGCTCATCAAAGAAGACGGTAATTTATCGTAAGTGCAGTCATTCTGAAAGCTACGGCTGCTGGAGCGGAATCGATTCTGCCTCGTATCGCCAATGTTTGATGAACTTCAGCAGATCCGCCATCTGTTGCAGGTCAATTTCTTTCTCTAGCCCATCAGGCATCAGCGAAGCGCCGGACGAAACAAGTTGTTCAATGTCGGCGCGGGCAATAACCTGCGATTTCCCGCCCGGTTGCTTGAGGGTAATCGCTGCCGCCGTTTCGTCTGTGATAACACCGCTCAGCACACTGCCGTCCTGCAGCACCACCGTATAGCCGATGTACGCCGCATCGATAGCCCGGTTGGGCTGCAGGATATCTCCGAGAAGTTGCGCCGGGGTTTTTGTCCGCGAATCGGCGATGTCAGGTGCGACGTCCACGCCGGTCTCGCCAATGCGGTGGCAGGTTGCGCAGTTCTTTGTGAACACAGCCTTGCCCTTGGTGGCGTGGCCCGTCATCTGCAACGCTGACTGATACTTCGCGAGGGCTTTTACACGATCCGAGGCAACCGCCGATGCTAAGAGAGTACGCGCACGGGTGCGGATCTTTTCATCCGGGTGTTTTAACAACCGGCTGGCGGCGGTACGGTCAACGCTTGATGAACGCATACGGCCCGCTTCAATCTCATCAAGAAGCAACGCGATGCGTTCGCTTCGTTGCAGCACGGAATTCATCAAGGCCGTGCGGACGGCGGGTGACATTTCGCCACTTGTTGGCAACAGTTGTTTCCAGGGCTTTAAGTCATGTTGCCGCGCTAACGCGTTGATCGCCTGAATGCGAATCTGCGGCGCGGCGCCTGGTCCGGCTAGTTGCAGAAGCTTCTCCGTCTCACCTGTAAAACCGAGCAGTTCAATCGCTAGTAGACGCGCTTCGCTGTCCGCCGCGGCGTTTGTCGATTGCTTGTTTGCCGCTTCGGTAAGGTTCTTAAATTCACGGACGGCGCCGGCGTCTAGCCTTTGAACCGTGGCGATATCGTTTGCCTGCCAGCGGGCGTTCTTGCAGATTGCAAGTACGAGTTGCATCTTCAAGCGGGTGGAAATTTTCGTGCTCGTAAGCGAATCCGCCATCAACTGCCGCGCGGCGGTTTGATCCTTGGCGGCAAGCGATGTTGTTTCCAGCAGGAGTTGTTCCTCTTGCGGATTTGGCGTGTCGACCGTCAATTGCGTCAGCAGCTCTGTCGCAAGCTGGTTAACTTTTTTTCCTGCGGCGACAATCACAGCCCGCCGCGTCCACGGGTCACCGGCGCCGCGCTCTGCAATGTGCGTGAGTGACGCCAGTTCCGCTTCGTTCTCGACCGGCGCCAGGGCGAAAGCAAGCTGGAAACGCACCCTGGCATCAGGGTCGTCGTGCATCTGCACTAATTTCTGGCGAAGTTGTTGTTCGCCACGGAAATGCTTTGCAGCAACGCGGATGGCTTGTTCGCGGATGCGAGGATCGGCATCGCCCAGTGCAGCAAGAAGATCCCCTGTCGAAAGGCTACCGCTGCCCATCAGTAACGACAACGCCCAGACGCGGGCCGTTGCCGGCGACGCACTACGGGCAAGTTTGCGTAGCGACGCGTTCGCGCTCTCATCTTGCCGTTCCAGCAGCAGCCGCGCGGCCGTGTTGCGTTGCCAGCTGTTACGGTGGGAAAGGAGACGAACCAGTTGCTGCGAGGTCTTGGTGTCCATCGCCACGGGGTGCGACTTCTGCGTTGCTGCATCTTCGGCTGGAACGACCCGGTAGATGCGTCCTTTGGTGTTGCCATCCAGCAGATCACGGCGGGTCTTTAGTTCCGCCGGCATCCAGCGCGGATGTTCGATCACGGCCCGGTACATGTCCACAACATACAAGGCGCCATCCGGGCCTGTCGTCAGGTTGACCGGCCGGAACCAGGTGTCCGTCGACGCCAGGAATTCAACACCCTGCCTTAATGGTTCCGCACGAAAGGTGGCGCCATGCGGATGCAGACGTTCGCCATGCACCAGGTTGCCAGTCGGGTCGCACGTAAAGCCAACGTCGTTCAGTTCAGGGATCGCGCTGCCGTTGTAGATGTGCACGCCACAAGCAGCGGTGAACTGGTTGGCATGCAAGGTAGACGTTGTCCATGCATTGCTAATGGGAAACAGCTTGGAGGCGGCGCCGGCTGCTGCGACATCGTGACCTGTGGCGGCGATCGCGGCTGTTGTATCGCGCAGCATATCGCTGGTTAGCACCATGTGTTTCAGCGGATTCCGGTTACTGCAAACAAAGCGGTTGCCGAAGTTATCAAATGTCAGACCAAACTGTCCGGCGCCGGAATCGGCTGCGTATTCAAACGTATGCGGGTCGAACCGGAAGTCCCCACCGCGAAGGTTGATCTTCCGGCTGCCTGCCTTGCGTGGGTTATGTACTTCGCCGCCACGCAGTCCGTTTGCCACATAAATCTGACGGTCGAGTCCCAGGCGGGGATGGTTGGCCCGCAGCTGCGTGTTGTCCTGCGTGAAGCCTTCGTACCAGGTCTGTTGCAGGTCCGCTTTGCCGTCGCCCGTGGTGTCTTTCATATAAACTACGGCGCCGGCCAGCGTGACAATCACGCCGCCCTTCCACGGTTGCAGACCCGTGGGAAACGTGAGTCCACTGGCGAAGGTTGAAGCCTTCTCAAAGAAGCCATCACCGTCAGCGTCTTCAAGAATCCGAATCCGCGACTGCGGCTGTTCGCCCGCAGCGGGTCCTGTTGGATAATCTCGCATTTCCACAACCCACATCCGCCCGCGGGCATCAAACCGTACGGCGACGGGATCGACAACTTGCGGCTCTGCGGCGACCAGCTGCACCTTCAAACCAGGGCGCACTTTCATGTGCGAGATAGCTTCCCGCGGCTGGAGCGGCGAAGATGGCTCACTGGCTCTAGAGGCAGCGATAAGGCTGCATGCAATCGCCAAGATGAGAATTGCGTGGATGGATTTCTTAAACACGATGGCGGACCCTTTCAGGTAAAAGGTGCTGACCGTTCTAACCTGACAGTATAAGCGGAAAAATACACGCAGGTTTGCACTCGCCCCGCGAAAGGTACAGGCCGAAAGCTGGGCTTTGTGTATAATCGAAGCAAGTCGCTCCCTCCTTCCTGCGGTATCCTCCGATGCTCTGGCTCCGTACCTGGCAACTTGGTTTCAAAAGCCTTTTGCTTCATCCCATGCGCTCACTGCTCACGATTCTGGGCATTTTTATTGGCGTGGCGAGCGTTATCTGGCTGCTGGCGATTGGTGAAGGCATCAGCCGCGAGGCGCAGAAGCAGATTGAAGGTCTGGGCGCCAATAACATCATCGTGCGTTCCATCAAACCGCCTGCCGAAGCAACCGCCGGGTCGCGGGGCCCCGTGCCTTATGGGATCAAACGGGAAGAATTCGACATTGTGGTGGAAACGATTCCCACGATCAGCAACGCGATGAAGATCCGCGAGATCCGTAGTCAGTTCACGCACGCTGGCCGCGGCATGGACGGCCGGCTGGTTGGCTGTTCGCCGACGTATTTCGAGATGATGCATCTGAAAGTCGCGCGCGGCCGGTTTCTTTCGCACACCGATAACGAAGCCCGCATGGTGCACTGCGTGATTGCCGCAGAAGTGGCGGAAGTTCTGTTTCCGGGTCAGGACGCACTGGGGAAGAAAATTAACATCACCCAGTCGAAGGACTATTACGTGGTGGTGGGTATTCTCGAACCCCGCAACGCAACGGCGGCGGTTGGCGGATCGCTGGCCGCACAGGACTTCTCGAAAGACGTCTATATTCCGGCAGACACACTTCGTTACCGGATTGGCGACTTTGTGGTCTACCGCGGCAGCGGCACGTTTCAGGGTGAGATTGTCGAACTCAATCAGATGACATTGCAGGTTGACGATGTGAAGAATGTGCTGCGAACGGCCGAAGTCGTAAAGCACACCCTGTCAAACCACGATGATATGCAGGACATCGCTATCGTCACACCGCTTGAACTGCTGGAACAGGCAAAAACAACGCGGTTGATGTTCATGTTCTTTATGGGGCTGATCGCTGCCATCTCGCTGCTCGTTGGCGGCATCGGCATTATGAACATCATGCTGGCGACGGTGACTGAACGGACGCGCGAAATTGGCATCCGCCGTGCCCTAGGCGCACGCCGCGGCGATATTGTGCGGCAGTTTCTGGTGGAATGCATCGTGATGAGCGTTGTAGGCGGCCTGACGGGTATCATCGGCGGTCTGGCTTGTCCGGCCGTCATCTATGTGGTTAGAGACATCATCCTGCAGCGATACGCCTCCACTTACATGAGCACGCTGCCGGCGGTCGTCAGTGAATTGCAGCCGCAGATTGTGCCGCTTTCGATCCCCATTGCGTTCGGCATTTCGGTCATCGTGGGCATCGTCTTCGGAATTTATCCCGCCTTCCGCGCCGCGCGGATGGACCCGATTGAAGCTCTGCGTCACGAATAGAATCTATCACGCCTCTTCGGGCGGAGCCGGGCTGATGTCTGGACCATCGTCTTGCAGCAGGCTGAACGCCATCGCTTTGAACACCGGCGCCGCCTCATCGAAGTCGCGGGTTTCGCCTTGCGACATCAGCATCAGCGTGTAGCCTTTCCAGCGGAAGCAGCGGGTTTCTGCGTGGACCACCATGTCCAGGCAGTAGAAGTTCATGTTGTGCCCTTCCGCGGTATAGCCGCTCAGTTCCTCGGACACGGCCTCCTGCTCCAGCGAGTCGTACTCAGCACGCATTGTTTCTAAGACCTTCTGGGCCACCTCATCAGGGTTGGCGGTGGAAGGGTAGATGTGGACCATCCAGAACGCGCCGGCAGGACTCTGCACAGACAGCCCCCGCGGCCAGTCTTCAATCTGCTCTTCCCCAACCTGCCAGTTTTCGGGGTACATAAATCGCAGACCCAGGCGGTCGTAAACAGCCGTCATTTCAAGATGCTTCCGGTTAGGTGAAGAAACGCCACGCACCGTTAAAGAATAGAATTGCAGCGCGGATATTACGAGAGGGCGCCCGTTGGTCTGATTCCCCGCCATAAAAAAAGGGAACGCCTGTGAAGACGTTCCCTTCGTTTCATCCGGTTGCTGTCGCCAGCAGGCTAGTTGGCCGTGGCGGCGATTTTCGCACGCTCTAACTCAACGGTGTAGTCAGCCGTGATGGCCAGCACTTCGTTGTAGTAGAAATCGCGTTTAATAATTTCCTCTTCGCCATTCTGCTGATTGTCGAATTCTTTTTCTTCTTCCTTTTCCGCATTGAGTTCTTTGCGGCGGGCGAAGAATTTTTCTTCGTTCAGCGAAATCGCTTTACGCTCTTTCTGTTCGCGGTATTTAGCGATCTTCTTTTGCAGGCTGGCAAAGTCGTCTGATGACTGGCGACGCTTCAGGCTGTTAGTAACCAGCTGGTTGAGAATGTCGCCGCGGACCATGTTGTACTTCACATGTTTGGCCGATGGCACACGGTCAAACTCCAGGGCGAAGTCCAGATCCGATTCGCCAACATCCATGTGGTTGGTCAGCGATGGCAGTGGAATGTCGGCCACAACGCCACGTTTCTGTGTGCTATCGCCATCGGGGCGGTAGAACTGCTGCATGGTGATCTTCAGGGCGCCCATGTTAGGCGGGTTCTGAATGCGGAACATCTGCTGCCCCAGATCCATCAAGCTCTGAACCGTGCCTTTACCGTGCGTGGCTTTGTCGCCGACAACAATGCCGCGGCCGTAGTCCTGAATGGCGCCTGCGAGAATTTCGCTGGCCGAAGCACTGAATTTACTGGTGAGAACCACCAGTGGTCCCTTCCAGGCCATGCCCGCTTCCAGATCGTCATACTGCTGGACAGTGCCAGCTGAATCCTTCACCTGAACGACAGGACCACGATCGATAAACAGACCTGTGAGGCTGATCGCTTCGTTCAAGCTGCCGCCGCCGTTGCGTGTCAGGTCAAGGACCACTACTTCAACGCCTTTGGATTTGAAATCTTCCAGAATCCGGCGGCAATCGCGCGTGGTGCTCTTGTAATCAGCCAGTCCGGCGCGGGCGCCTTTCATGTCCATGTAGAAGCTGGGCAGATCGATCACGCCGATCTTTACAGGGGCGCCGTTCGGGTGGCGGCCTTCTTCGAAGATCACGCCGCGAGCTTCGCTGTCTTTGAGTTCGATTTTCGCACGGACGATTTTTACGACTTCGCTATCGCCGTTGCTGCGTTTCACGCCCAGGCGGACAACGGTTCCGGCACGGCCGCGGATGCGGGCAACAACGTCGTTCAGCTTCATGTCGACAACGTCAACCATCTCTCCTTCTTCGCCTTCGCCAACGCTGACAACCTGATCTTCAGGCTTCAGCTTGCCGTTCTTCGCAGCGGCGCCGCCGGGAATGATTTTGGTGACGATGGTCTCGCCATCGGTCGACCGCAGCGCGGCGCCGATACCTTCGAGTTCCAGCCGCATATTGATCAGGAAGTTTTCATACGATGTCGGAGACATGTAGCTGGTGTGCGGATCGTACGAGGTAGTTACCGCCGTCAGATACATTTCCAGCAGTTCATTATTGTCAAACTGGTGCATCCGCTTGGCGAAGCTGCGATACCGGCGGCTTAGCTTGTCGATGGCTTCCTGGCCGGTGACTTCGTCAGCCTTGAGCGCCAGGAAATCGTATTCAATGCGTTTGCGCCAGCGATCCTGCGCTTCGGCCTCGGTTTTCGAGAAGCTCAGCAGATCACGGTCGGTAATCAGGTCTTCCTCATCTGCATGGTTCTGCGGCTGACGGAGCAGCTGCTCAACCAAAGCCACACGCTGATCAACGCGTTGCAGGAACCGTTTGAAAATGTCGTGCGCCAGGGTGATGTCGCCGCGTTTCAGCATGTCGTCGATGTTGTTCTTGTTCTTGCTGAACTCATCAACGTCCTGCTGCGTGAAGTACACCTTGGCAGGATCCAGCGTCTTGAGGAATTCTTTCAGGCCGCGGGCCGAGATCGTATCGTCCAGCGGCTTCTTCGAGATGTGCTCCCGCCGCATCAGGGCGGTGACGATAATGGTGATCTGGCGATCACTTGCCTGGGGACCGTTGAGAGGTGCGGCCCAAAGGTTGTAAAAGCCCGCGAAGGCTGCTCCGCAAAGTGCGACGCCGACGACTGCCGTCAAGAGAACGCGGGGGCGGCGAAGCATTGCGGGGTATCTGGTGGCGCCGAGCATCAATAGTCCCTTACAGATATATCAAGAAAAATTCGTGTGCGCAAACTCGCGAAGATGCACAGCTTATTTCATCCTATCCAAGCCCAAAGGCCGAAACAAGCTTGGCGTCGTATCCCTTATGTAACAACTAGGGCTTAATATCGCAATTCCAGCTTTAAACGCTCTGTTGCCGATAACCCTTCAAGGCGCCCCATCCAGCAGAACCGGACCCGTTGCACCCAATGTGGCAACAAAACGCAACTTATTGCCCGTGTTGGGGTTTAACAGAAGTTGGGGGATTATTTGTTTAATTCACGTCGGAGGATCATCCGCAGCTGCTCCGTGAGAGTTTCGATGCAGACTTCTCTGGAAACAGCATGACAGCCGGTGGCCGTTCGCCTACAATAGGCCCAGACAACAGTCGCCAAGCTGTTGCCCCCTCCGCATTTACCCTCGCCATCGTTTCTTAGCGAACTCAAAATAGAAGGAAGCTACGATGCTTCGTCTGAAACGCTGCCACGCCCTTCTTTCCCCGGCAAACCCTCCCGACGCTCGTCCGCAGAGCATTCCGTTCCGCGCTACCCGCAGGCGGCATGGCGGTTCAACGTGGATTGTCGTGCTTGTGATTGCCTTCATGCTGGTAGCGGGCGGAGTGGTTGGTTATTTCCTCTTGGCTGACGATAGCTCGCTGGGAGAAGAGCCGCTGCTTGCGGAAGCGATCAAAGGTGAGTTTGTTCACGATGTGGTGGACCAGGGTGCGGTCGAAAGCTCTAACAACGTCGAAATTAAGTGCACCGTGAAGGCGCGCGACCGTGCGGGCACGATCATTCTGAGTGTCATCCCTGAAGGCACGATGGTGAAAAAGGGCGACGAAGTCGTGCAGCTTGATTCGTCCGCCCTGGAGGCGGAACGCGATCAACAGCAGATCAATCTCAACACCAGCCGCGCCTTGAAGGAACAGGCTGAAAACTCAGTAAATGCCGCCAAGACCGCGCTCGAA
Source organism: Pirellulaceae bacterium (assembly GCA_965233625.1). Lineage (GTDB taxonomy): Bacteria > Planctomycetota > Planctomycetia > Pirellulales > Pirellulaceae. Next base: position 1,097,682 of record OZ247499.1, on the reverse strand, counting down.
GAATATCGTGACGGCCTTTTTCTTCAGGAACTCAAAGGGATTGAGGCAGAGATCCTGGTCGCACAGGAAAACTACCGCCGGGCGGTTGAGTACGCACGATATAGCGAACGTCTTGCCGCCAAAGGCTACGTGACGCAGCTGCAACTGGAAGCTGATCTGTTCGCCGTGGAGAAGGCTGAAACGGACAAGCAGATTGCCGAAAAGAAACGCGACGTGCTTAATCAGTTCACGCGTGACAAGAACCTGAAAACCCTGCAAAGCGAACTGAACACGGCCGAGGCCAAGTTCAAAGCGGAAGTGCACAGCTACGCCCTTGAGGAAAAGAAGCTTCAAGAACTGGAAGAAGCAATTGCAGGCTGCACCATCTACTCGCCGGAAGCTGGACAGGTAGTACACGCCAATACATTCAGCGGACGTGGCAACGCAGAATTCGTGGTGGAAGAAGGCGCCTCGGTGCGTGAAGGTCAGTCGATCATCCGCATCCCCGATCCCACGCAGATGCAGGTGAAGACAAGCGTTAACGAAGCCCGCGTCACGCTGATCGACGTCGGCATGCCTGCCACGATCACCTTCGAGGCGTTCGCCAATCAGGAATTCCGTGGCGAAGTCGTCAAGGTGAACCAGTACGCAGAGCCATCGAGCTGGACCAGCGGCAATGTGAAGGAATACGCAACCTATGTGAAGATCATCGATCCGCCCGCCAACCTCCGCCCTGGGCAGACGGCTGCGGTGGAAATTCACGTTGAGCAGCGTTCTCAGGCAATCCAGGTGCCGGTGCAAGCGCTGGTCGAACACGAAGGCCGCATGTTCATCCTAGTCAAAGTGGAAGATGGCTATGAGACACGCAAGGTGGAAATCGGTTCCAGCAACGACAAGACAGTAACCATTGAATCAGGCAACCTGCGCGAAGGTGAGCAGGTAGCGATGTATCCGCGACGCTACAAACAGCTGCTTGAATTGCCCGACAACCTTCCACCGCTGCCCAAGCCAGAGAAGCCCAAAAAGGCTGAGAAGCCAAAGAAACGCCCATCGGCCAACGATGCGTTCAAAAAATACGACAGCGACGGCGACGGCAATCTAAGCAGCGGTGAACTGGCCGCGGCGGGCAAATTCGGTGAGATGCTCAAGGCGGCTGATAAAGACGCCGACGGCGCCGTAAGCAAGTCTGAATTCCTCGCCGCGATGGCGAAGCTGAAAGCGGCCGGCGGCCCACCCGGCGGTGGTGCACCTGGAGGCGGTCGTCCTGGCGGTGGTGGCGCTGCGGGTGGAAGAGCGCCGGCGGGAGGTTGATGCATGTACGCCGTCCGCATCCGCGATCTTGCTAGAGAGTACCGGTTGAAGAGCGAAACCGTCCGTGCGCTACGCGGCGTGTCGTTTGATGTGCCGGCGGGCGACTATGTCGCCATCATGGGGCCGTCTGGCTCCGGCAAGAGTACGCTGCTTAACCTTCTGGGTTGTCTCGACACGCCCACATCCGGCTCTTTCCTGCTGGGCGAAGATGATGCAGCGAATATGAATGACGACGAACTGGCCTGGGTCCGCGCTACACGCATTGGCTTTGTGTTCCAGTCTTACAACCTCATTCAGCAGCTGACGGTCGTCGAAAACATCGAAGTGCCACTCTATTATCAGGGCAAACTCAATAGCGCCTCACGCAAGCGCTGCATCGAACTGGCGCAGATGGTCGGTCTGGGCGAACGGCTTGACCACAGGCCGACGCAGCTTTCCGGTGGTCAGCAGCAACGCGTGGCCATTGCCCGCAGCCTCGTCAACGATCCGTACTTCATTCTGGCAGACGAAGCGACGGGTAACCTGGACTCGGTAACCACGGAAGAAATTCTGACGTTGTTTGATCGTCTAAACGCTGAGGGCCGCACCATTATCATGGTCACGCACGAAGACGAAGTCGCCGAACGGGCCAAACGGGTCATCCGTCTGCGTGACGGCAACCTGCAAAGCGACGTGCTAAATCCGGTGCGGACCGCGTAAAATACCGCCCATCGGTTCAGCCCTTCGGCATCAGTTTCTGCATCTGCTTCCAGGTGCGCGTGTTGGCCACATCTTTCTTGGTCAGGCCGCCACGACGGGCCTGCACTACACCATAGCGCATCAGCCCCAGATCTTCGATGCTATGGGCGTCCGTACTGATAACAATGGGAATGCCGTGCCGCTTGGCTGCCGCGCAGTGAACGTCGTTCAGGTCCAGCCGCACAGGGTTTGCGTTCAGCTCCAGTAGCTTTTTGTGTTTCTTCACCGCTTCGAACACGGCATCCATATCTACCGCATAAGGTTCGCGGCGGTTGAGAAGCCGTCCCGTCGGATGGGCGATGCAATCGACATGCGGGTTCTCGATGGCTTCCACAATACGTTTCGTAATCTGTTCGGACGCTTGCTGCTGACCATAGTGCACGCTGGCAAGCACCCAGTCAGCCTGTGACAGAACCTTGTCATCCAGGTCCATCCCGCCTTTCTCCAGGATGTCGCACTCGATGCCCTTGAGCACGGTGAATTTGCGGCCGAGCTTTTCGTTCAGCTTGTCAATTTCCTCCCACTGCTTCAGCAGCCGGTCTTCATCCAGTCCGCGCGCCATGGTCACGCGTTTCGAGTGATCTGTGATGGCGATGTATTTCAGACCACGCTTGCGGGCCGCTTCCACCATCTCCTCCAGAGAAGCTTTGCCGTCTGTCTCGGTGGTATGCATGTGCAGGTCGGCGACCAGGTCTTCCAGTTCAATCAGATCCGGCAGCTCGCCTTCTTCCGCCCAGTCAAACTCGCCACGGTTCTCGCGCGTTTCCGGTGCGAAGACAGGCATTTTCAAAGTAGCGTACACATCTTCTTCTGTCTCACCCGCGATATAAGTTTCTTCGTCACCTTCAACGCGGAACACGCCGTACTCATTGATCTTCAAACCCGCCTGCCGGGCTTTGCCGCGGAGCACCACATTGTGTTCTTTAGAGCCCGTGAAGTACTGCAAGGCGGCGCCGAATGATTCAGCCGGCACAACGCGCAGGTCAATCTGAAAGCCGGTGGTCAGTCGCACAGACATCTTGGTGCCGCCACGCGCTAACACAGTTTCGACGCCATTGAAGTCGCCGAACAGGTCCATGACTTCATCCACATCGTCTGCTACTACCAGCACGTCGAGATCACCGACGGTTTCCTTGCCGCGGCGGTAACTGCCGGCCAGTTCAAGTTTGCTGATGCCATCGCACTGGCCAAGATGTTCACGCATCGCTGCGGCAAGTTCGTCGGCCGCCTGCCAGTAGATGCGTTTTTCGCCTTCTTCGGCCAGCGGGATTCCCTTCAGAATGGTTTCTTCTGTCTTCGCGCCAAAACCCTTTAGCTCGCGGACTTTCTGATCCTCGCACGCCTGCTTCACATCTTGCAGTGTCTTTACACCCAGTTGCTTGAATAAGGCGGCGGCCTTTTTCGGGCCGAGCCCTGGAATACGCATGATGGCGAGCGCGCTTTCGGGCACTGCTTTGCGCAATTCGTTGAGTTGTTCCAGCTGTCCGTCCCGCACAAGTTCCACGCACTTTTCGGCGACACTTTTTCCAACGCCATCGATCTCCTGCAGCTTCGCCGGGTCGTCTTCCACAATCGCCTTCACGGATTGCCCAAGATCCGAGATAGCCCGCGCTCCGTTGCGATACGCCCGCACGCGGAACCCGTTGGCGCCCTGGAATTCAAGCAGGTCAGCGATTTCATCGAGGATTGAAGCGATATCGCTGTTGGTCATCGGAGGTTCTCCTGAAGCGTACGGAAATGCGACATTGCATTCTAACAGATGGCGGCTGACTACCGGTTATAGCTTTCCAGCCGTTCTTCGTCCGCCTGCCGCTGAACGTACAGCCAGACACACCAGACAAGAAACACAGCCAGCGCCGCACCGCCATTGGCCGTCCGCAGCAAAGCTTCTGGATAGGCATACAGCCCGTGCGCAGTAATCCGGCTGGCGGCGGCAATAAAGCCCCAGGCTGCCATATAGGCCGGAACCCACCGCCAGCGTGTGGTCACCAGCAACACCGCCAACAGGATGTCCAGCACGCCAATCAACTGCAGCAGCGGTGCGATGCTGACAGCCGAAGCATCCAGCCAGATGAGATTCCTCGCAGAATTAATGACGAGGACTTCGAAGGGCTTGTGCAACAACAACGCTTTCACCCCATGAGCGGTAAACGTGGCTGCAGCTGCAAACCGCAGCAGCGAGACCGCATCATCCATCCGCTGCGTCGAGGGCAGACCGCCACGCAGCGAAGGCGCCAGCAGCAGCAACGCTAACGGCGTGGCCCAACGTACTGCCTGCGAAGCCGCAGACCACTGGCTGTAATCGCTGCCGCTGGCGGTGGATGCGATGGCGTAAAAAACCTGCCAGGCAACGACTGTCAGCAGCAGCGGAGCCTGCCAGACGATGCTAGGCAAAAGCTGCAACGGCTTTTCGGCCAGCCTGCGCTCTAACACACTTAACAACGGAATAAAAAGCAGCAGCAGGCCGCAGATCAGCATCGCCCAGGTGGCGAGATGCACCCCAGAGCGGGCCGTTTCGGCGCTGAAGTTAGCCTGCGTAATCAGTAGCCGCTGCAACGCGGGTTGTTTTTCCACCGGCGCCAGGAGTACCGCGATGGCGGCGCCGGTGCACTGCAATGCGATCACCACGCGCAGGCACCAGCTTATGACGCTGTGGGGCAATGGCTGATCTGCAGAAACACGGTGATTCATCCCGGCAGTTTAGTCAAAAACACGGGCGACGGCGACCGGCTGAATAAGCCTTCGACATCGTCGCCGGGATACGCTCAACGCGGCTTCTTTTCGTTCAGGCTCCAGTCATATTCCAGATAGGAAACACTGACCGAATTGTTCGCCGCAGCTTCGCGGGCAGCTTCTGTTGGTAGATAGGGTGCGATCGTCTTCAACTGGCTCGCCTTGCTGGATCCGAAGTCTGCGGCAAACCAGCTGAGAATAGCGGAGAGCTTGAACGATCCGCCTTGATGTTTGAAGTGCAACGGATTGGCAAAGAAGTGCTTTGTGTTCGCCACCAGTTGTTCTTCTAGCTTGGCGCCGGTGTAAGCGCGGTTGAGTAACCGCGGGCAGCTTTTTGATGCACAGACAATTGCGAAGTGAATCCGCGGCTCGTTCATTTTCCGCAGCACGTTGTGCTCAATCTGGTCTAAAGAAATGTACTCAACACCTACGGTCAAAAGCAGATCGTGCCAGATGTTATAGCCAAAGAATTTCGCCGTGTGGTTCCGGATGCTGGTGGTCGGATACTCACGCAGGATGCCGTGTAAAGTCACGGCGTTGTAAGCGTTTATCCAGTACGCAAGCTTAGCGTTCCGGCTGGCCGGCAGGCGCCGGGATGCGCGTGAGAGCTCTTGCAGATAGGCTTCAAGCCGCTTCCGGTCCGCAGCGTTCTTATGCCAGGCGGCATAGTTAACATCGCCCGCCGCATTGACGTACTTCCGCAACAACGCGTCATAGGCAGAATGGTCTATTTCATCCATCGACACCTGCTGCGACGCTGGCGTTTTCTCGCCCACGTAAACTTTCGTTCCGGCAAAAACAGGTATCAGTCCGCCGCAGATGACAACTGCGAAGAAGATCCCGCATATGGCAAAAATCCGGCGGCGGTGCATCGGCGTTCCTTTAAGGATAATCGTTCCCCTTCTAAGTACGATCCTAGGTTAGACGGCAGTCTCCGTCTGTGAGCTTGCACACGTTTCATCCGGCAGCATGTTTTCGACTTGGACGAATGTGCGAAATATCAACCCATGATGACACCAAGGCAACTTCCGGGCGATGACTCAGAACATTAACATAAAAGTTTACGTATCGACCATTACGATGTCGTGATGTTTAAACGCGAACGGTAGTCGCCGCAGGAGCCGTAATGGCCGCGGAGTTCTGGTACATCAAACAGTGCAACTTATTTGAGCAGCTTGCGGAAGATGAAATCCGCGAGCTGGAACGCCGTGCGCGCGTGCGGAAGTTTTCGCGTGGCGCCCCCGTGTATCTGCCTAGCGACGCAGCCAATGGCGTGATGCTGCTGACCAGGGGCCGCGTAAAAATCTGTGGCTTCTCTCCCGAGGGCAAACAGACGATCCTGGCGTTGATTGAACCGGGTGAAGTTTTCGGCGAACTTGCCGTGCTGGACGAAACCAGCCGCGATGAACACGCCGAAGCCGCGGTGAACTGTTCGGTTGTGCTCATTCCGGCTGATGCCATCCGCACGCTGATGGATAAGCATGCGGGCTTTACGTTGGGCGTCACACGTCTTATCGGCTGGCGCCGTAAACGGATCGAACGCCGGCTGAAGTACCTGCTATTTCACTCCAATCGCGAGCGGCTGACACATCTGCTGCTGGAACTATCCGAAGACTATGGCCAGCCGGCGGCTGGCGGTGATCTGGAAATCGGCATTAAGCTATCGCATCAGGACCTGGCGAGCATCATAGGCAGCACGCGCGAGTCGGTCACCATCCTGTTAGGGCAGCTCCGTGACGAAGGCTGTCTGCGGATCGAACGACGCAGCATTTTCGTTACGGATGTTGACAAGCTCGCCAGTTCCGCAGGCATCATCGCCCGTCCCGGCGCCAGCAGCAAACCGCCCCCCGGCGCCGTGCCCACCCGCAAGTTGTAAGCAGACCGCCCTCGCAGAGTTGAAATCAGTCGAAGCGCACCATCACGCTGCTGGCTTTGCCTTCTGCCTGACTGTCCAGTTTCAACGTGACTTTGCGAGACTTCTCCTGCGAATCATCGGTAACCGTCACGGTGTACTGTCCGGCGGAAAACACTTTGGGCCGGAATTTCTCACCGTTGATGCGCAGCGTATACACATGCTCGCCCGTTTTGCCATCGGCGATGGAAACCACCGGATTGCTGGCGCCCTGGACGTTTAGTTCTGGCAGATAGGCCGCCGCCTTACGGCCGTAGTTGTCCTGCATGGCAATCGTGTGCGGGAAGCCAGGAAACTGATCTTCCGGTTGCGGATTCGCCGCGTCGAACAGCAGGCGCCAGCATTCCACTTTGATCGTGCGATTCTTCTTATTCAATCGAACGATGCCATGGCCAGAAGACTTGTCGTGCAACAGTTCCAGCACGGGCCGCCGGTTCTTTGCTGCGGGGTTACCAATTGCATGCACGGTGACCAGGTTACCCAGCCCATCTTTATATTCACCCGTATTGGGCAGCCCTGTTTTGGGGCGGTTCTGCACGGGACGACCTTCCTGGTCCGGTCGCCAAGAGCGTGGATAGCCCGCCGCGATGGAAGGCACGCAAAACGCATAGCCCGCATCGCCCCAGTCGTCCACGCCATACTGCACCAGTGATGGCAGATGCTGATCGCCGGCATAATGAAAAGCGAAGCCACGGCGGATCGCCCGCAGCGCGTTATCGCGTGGCGTCTGCGGCCAGCCGTTCGAGTCGAGATCGGCAACCAAGTACTGCTGCCCGGCGCCATGATAGTTCGCCAGATTGACGAAGATCGTCTGCGAACAAACCATCTTCATGTCCGCGCCGCGCCAGTCCTGCGTCCACGCGTCCAGAAATTTCAATTGCCGCTCGCCTAGAAGTTTCAGCCCCTTTTTATCCAATGTTGCCGGGTCGATCTTAGGGTCGCGGACATGGTCGGGGCGGCCCTTCCAGGTGTTCACATTACCTTCTGGACCAGACTTGAATTTCCGGTCTTCGATCACGGCGAAACTGATGCGCCCATACACCATATCGCCGTAGTAAACGCCGATGCCCTGCTGCACGGGCGCCGGGTCGAAGGGATCGGGATGATGGCTGGTCTGGGTCCGCTGGATCGCGTTGACGAAGTCTTTGTGCATGGCGTAACCGCCGCGGGCGTGTTCGGCAATCGAGGGCACACTGTTGCCGCCGTTACCCCAGATGTTGCCCTGATACACATCGTGATCATCCGGGAACACCAGCGTAGGGCGATCGCGCATGATGTCGCGGAAAGCCCAGCCCCAGAGGTAGATTTTGCGCAGGTAATTCAGAATCGCGACATCCACCGGCTTCCGGTGAATGCCATAACCGCCCACACTTTCGTAAATCTGATCGCCCGTGAAGATCAACACATCCGGGTTCTGAATCGCGACGTTGGCTGCGATTCTGGCGTTCGGAAAACCGGTGTCCGTATTGCCGGTGAAGCCCGCTACGACAATTTCCTCTTTGGCGACTGGATCTTTGCGGATCGTTCCTGTGAAATCGTGCTCCTGGGCGGAACCGTCTTTCGATTTGCCGCGGTAAACAACGCGATAACGCACATCGCGGCTACTATCCCAGTCCTCAACCCGGAAGCGGGCTGTCCGCGCGTTGCTATCGATCGTTGCCGCAGCGATCTGCTTCCAGTTGCCGCCGTCCTCAACCATCAGATAAACCTGATCCGGGTCATCGGCGCCGAGAGGCGGCAGCTGCGCGGTGATCTTTAGCACGTTACGGCTGAGCGAGTGCATCGCGTACAGCACTGGCCCCCACGCCTGTTGCGGATGATGCATAAGTTTCGCACCCGATGCTTCCCAACCTGCAAACCAGAACTGAGCACTGGCGCCTGCAGCCCCCGGCTTAGCGCGGCGGCCGGTTGTGAAATTATTCACGATGGCGATGTTGCCAACCAGTTGATTCGCGGGCGCCTGCGTTGTGACCGTGGCCAATGGCTCACCGCCGCCAGGCGCCGTGGCGGTCAGTCGCAGGGTGTACGGTGATTCGTTGTTTTCTCCGGGCGTTAACTTCAGATTCAACCGCACACCTTTTTGCGGGGCCGCAATGACAAGCTTCTGCGCGGCGGTTTTGCCGCCCGGCCGGTTGATGAACAACTCACCGCTGGTGCTGATGCCCGCTTGAATGCCGCGGCCGCGCAGCAAGCTGCTGCGGTAATCGCCCAGCTCGCTGCGGATGCCAATCTCAAAACCGGCAGTGCCTTTCTTCCCCGCTCTCAGGCCAATCGTAACGGCCATTTCGGCGTCGCCGCGATTGCTATGTAATTGATGCGTCAGCGCGTGCACGTTGCGGTTGGCGCCGCCACGGATGCACTCCGCCCTGCCGCCAACGATGCGCCAGTCTTCCATCGGGTTGGCCCACACGTGCGGCCCGAGCCAGACCGCATCGTTACGGTTCTTCCAGCCGGGCGTGAACCCGGTTTGTGCAGAATCCGCTGCCACAGCGCCCGGAGACAACGCCAGCAACGTCGCGGCGAATATGACAGCGAGAGTTGAATGGCGCCCAAGATAGAAAGAATGTTTCATTGCGGTTGCTCCTTCATACGCAAGTTTTGATATCGTTGGTGAATGCGACCGCCGGGGGTTATGCAACGTCGCAGGATGCGTAGTATCAGAAAACACGGCTGCCTGGTCAAACGCCGGTTTGAACTTCCACGATGCAAGGCAGTACACTTGTTGGCTGTCACCAATCCAACTGCAACGGGACCGACCTTTGCCGTACGTTGAATTTACATCCAATCTTCGCAGACACGTCGAATGCCCGCCTGCCAACGTGCCAGGACAGACGGTCCGCGAGGCGCTGGACCAGATGTTTTCGCAGAATGAACAGTTACGCGGCTACATTCTTGACGATCAGGGCAGTGTGCGGAAACACGTGATGATCTTCGTCAATAGCCTGCCGCTCCGCGATCGTGAGAAGCTTAGCGATGCGACCGGCGAGGACTGCAAGATTTATGTCATGCAGGCTCTTTCCGGAGGGTGAGCTTATTTCTGTTTCATCGGCACAAGATTGCTGAACGCCAGATGAATGACCGCTGCGGGCTCGCCATTAAAAAACTGAACCGTGGCTTTGCGTTTGCGGCCTTCGCCACTGAGCGCGACAATGGTGCCGGCGCCATGCTCCGGGTGGCTGACAATCATGCCCTGGCTGAAATCGTCTGGATTGGCCCGCACTTTCGGGCTGTCCGCCGCGGAAGCGTCGCCGCCTAACATCTGCGATGCGGTCATCATTTTAGGCAGCGAAACCGGAGCGGCCGATGCGCCGGCGTGGGCTTCATCCTGGGCGTCGCCAGGCTCGTTGTCGCTGGAAAAGTCTTTCCAGACGGGAAGGTCTTCGACCTGTTCGTGGGACCAGTCCTCGTCGCCCACAGGCGTATCGCGGAACCCGCGGGCGCCATGATAGGAAACAACCGGCTCCACCCGTTCCAGTTCTTCACGCGGCAGTTCCATCAGGAAGGAACTGGGGATGGCCGGCAGCCGTGTGCCGCGGAAGGCGCGGTACATCGAGTAGCTGATCTGCAGCCGCTGTTCCGCCCGTGTGATGCCCACGAACAACAGGCGGCGTTCTTCCTCCAGCCGCATCGGATCTTCCAGACTGCGTTCATGTGGCAGAATGCGCTGCTCGACGGCGGGAAGGAAAACCCACGGGAATTCGAGGCCTTTGGCCGCATGCAGCGTCATCAGCGTGACCACGTCTGACCGCGTTTCAAACGCATCGGTATCGGCGACCAGCGAGGTCTGTTCCAGGTACGCCGCCAGGGCGCCCTCTTCGGGATGCTGTTGGTCGAATTCGCGGACGGCAGTGAGAAGTTCGTCCACGTTGGCCAACCGCTCGTAATCCTGTTCGGCGGGCGAATTTGTAAATTGGTCGCGATAGCCGGTTTCCGCCAGAATGTGTCCCAGCAATTCTTCAACCGGCGCGTCGGCATGCAGGCACAACCGGTCGTACATTTCCACGAACTGCCGCACCTTGGTGGCGCCGCGTGAACCGACGATGGCGGTCAACTGCGGATCGGCGCCGGTATCGAGTATGGAAATATTGTGCCGCCGGGCGTGTTCCGTCAGCCGTTCGATCGTCTTTTTGCCGATTCCCCGTGTGGGCGTATTGATGATGCGCAGTAGGGCCGCGGTGTCTTGCGGGTTGTTCACCAGACGAAGATAGGCGATCAGGTCTTTTACTTCTTTACGTTCGTAAAATGCATGTCCGTTGACCACCTGAAATGGCACTTTGCAGGCGAACAACGCCTGTTCAAAAACGCGTGTCAGGGCGTTGGTGCGGAAGAAGATCGCAAAGTCGCCAAACCGCTGCCGGCCCTGGCTGACTTCTTCAGAAATGCGGATCGCAATCTGCGAAGCCTCGTCGTTGTGCGTTGCGTAAGCGACGAGCGAGACCGGGGCGCCTTCTTCGTTCTCTGTGAATAGGTCTTTCTGCTTGCGGTGCCTGTTGTGCGATATCAGCGAGTCCGCCACGCTGAGAATGCGTTTTGTACTGCGGTAGTTCTGCTCCAGCCGCACAACATTGACGCTGGGATAGTCTTTCTCAAAGTCGAGAATGTTCCGCAAGTTGGCGCCACGCCAGCCATAAATGCTCTGATCGGGGTCGCCCGTCACTGCCAGGTTGGGATGATCGCAGGATAACGCCCGCACGATGGCGTACTGTGCGAGGTTGGTGTCCTGATATTCATCGACCAGGATGTAGCGGTAGCGTGCGTCGAGGTCGCGGCGCAGTTCGGCGTTTTCGCGTAGCAGCGTCGCAACGTGCAGCAGCAGATCATCGAAGTCGCACGCGTTGGCCGTGATTAACGCCTGTTGATAAAGCGGATAAATTTCTTTGACCACCGCCGCCATGGCGGAATTCGCGCAGGCAGCGTACCGGTCAGGGGTGAGAAGCTGGTTCTTGGCGTTGCTGATCTCGCGGTAGATCTGATCGGGCGTGTACTGGGTAACCGGCAGTTCTAGACCTTGCAGCGTCTGTTTCAGTATCGCTTTGGCGTCGTCTACATCGTAGATGGAATAGTTATCGTGCAGCCCTGCCAGCGATGCGTAACGTCTTAGCAGCCGGGCGCAGAAGCGGTGAAAGGTGCCCATCCAGACAGGTTCTCGTGGCGCCAGCGCGGTCAGCCGGTCGCGCATTTCGTCCGCGGCTTTGTTGGTGAACGTCAACGCCACGATACTACGCGGATCAACGCCGTGGTGCAGCAGATTAGCAATGCGGTGCGTAATCACCCGCGTCTTACCGCTGCCCGGCCCGGCAAGAATTAACAGTGGCCCGTCGATGTGCTGCACAGCCGCAAGCTGCGCGGCGGTCAGCGATGCAAAAATATCCGTACTCATGCCGGTCCCTGGGTAAAACAGGTGCGCGACCTTCACTCGCGCACTGCACGTTAGTATAGCGTGCAACCGGCTAACCGTCAGACCCTAGTCCTCTGCGCTTTCTTACCGCAGTCAGACGTATTAAAAAATATGCACCATCAATGTTAAAAACTTTCCTTCGTCAAAATGACTTAACAGGAATCTCTGCAATGGCGACGGAATACGCACTTGAGCGTAAGGATAAAGAACCGATCGGCACGTTTGAGCAGGTCCAGCAGTTGATCCTTTCAGCGTTCCCTACCACCCGTTTCTATTGGACGGTTCCCGGCGCCGAGAAACTACGAATCGCCGCAGAGCGAGGCATCAAGATGCCGCCAGAATTAGAAAAAGTGCTACAGACACTGCCTTCCCTGCACGAAGGTGTGTACGAAGATGATGAGGTACTTGTGTCGTTCGGGCTTGGCCACAAAGAGCCCGTGATGTGCTTATACATTGAGCCGAGGGGCGATTCGGCCACGTTGACCAGTCAGCTATCCGCACTTGAGGTGGGTGCCGGAGGGACTCTCGTTGTCAGCGGTGAGGAAACGAACCGGCAGCGAAGCGACGACTAAGTTTCGCAGCTATGCCGCTTGCTGCTTCGTCACGCCGATCGCTTCGGTCACGCGTGTGCTTGCCGCAAACGCTTGTAGATCGCCGCCCGGCTTGTAGCTGAGTGAAACTTCAAAACGGTCGCCGCGCGAGCCGTTGATCCGCTGGGTTAAAGGCATGACGAGCGAGTCGCCGTGCCAGGTGATGCCGCATGCACGGTGTGAGATCTGAAAACGCACCGCGTTGCACGGTCCTGGCACACGCAGCCGCAGCAGGGCGGCGCCTTGCACGGTCTCGCGCGGTGGGTCGCGGAAGTCAACGATGTCCAGCACCTGCCGGGAGCCGCGGCTCCAGGTATTGCGGGCACAGACCGCGGCGGATTCAAGGTGCGGCGCCGGCGCCTGGCAACTGTTGAACGTATGCAGCACAGGCTCTGCGGTCAGCACAGACTGCCCCGGAAAGATCTCTGGCGCCGTCTGATGCCGGGCGCCGTAAAGTTGCGAAAAACGCTGCACCATCTGCCAGTCAAAGTCGCGCATCAATGGCGAACTGACAGGCCGGACCACGACCAGATCCACAGGCACTGGCGGAAGATAAACACGGGCGTTGATCCAGTGCACCTGCGGCGTTCTGGCCGGGGCGTGAAAGGCAACGGGCGATTTCTCGCCGTTGCGCCGTGCATCAATCTGCTGACGGCACGCTTCCAGTTGCTGATAGGAACGATCCACGCACCACACCTGGGCGCCACGCCGCAGCGCAACCGTCACGGTTTCAACATCGGCGCCAAGCATCAGAACACGGTCCGCCGCCCCCATCGCTGCCCGCAATGCCTCCCGGCGGTGCTCTCCTGCTAAACTCATTTCCCATCTCTCAAGCAAGAACGGAACTTCCGGCAACACGTCGTGGGTTGCCTCCTGGAAGTTGCAGCAGGTTAACAATCCGATGGAAACTAGCAAGGTCGAAATGCCGCTAGCATCGCCACCGCAGCACTGCATCGTGCACGTTAACGTTTATGGGAGAACAAGAAACCGCCGCGGAGGATTTTTTCGCAAACCTGAAAATTCATCGCACGTACGACTTACCACATCAGGGAAACCCACGCCGCCTAAGTCAGGAAATCACGGATCGTAGATTCCAGGCGTTCGACCGGCCAGCCTTCGATCTGGCATTCCCATAGCACTAGGTATTCCCAGCCAAGTTTGCGTAAATCACGCCGGTTGCGTTGATCCCGCTTCTTGTTCTTAGCGAACTTCTCCTGCCAGAATTCAACGCGCGACTTCGGCTCCCAACGGCCTTCTTTACACCGGGCGTGGCGGTGCCAGAAACAGCCGTGGACAAAGATCACCTTCTGCCGTGAAGAGAACACCAGATCCGGCGAACCCGGTAGATCTTTGCGGTGCAGCCGGTAACGGTAGCCCATCGCGTGCGTAATGCGACGGACGGCGATTTCCGGCTTGGTGTCTTTGCCACGGATGGCCGCCATATTGCGGCTGCGTGCCTGCTTCGAGATTTTATCCGCCATGCGGTTAGCCTTACCGCCGCGGTTATTTCTTTGAAGCTGACAGGTCGTAGCAGGCAACGCCCCTTTCCAGACGCAGATAAAGCCGTCCGTCAGAAATCGCGGGACTGGCGCACGAGAGCGGCCCGGCGTTCTTAAAGGTCTTACGCCACAGGCTGTCCGCTTTCTGCTGACCCGCGGCCGATGACTCAAGATCCTCCAGGTTCAACTTTTTGCGGAAGAATGCCTCGTCGGCCAGTAGGCCATCGCCATCAATCTTGGCCTGCATCAACGGCTGAAAGCCTTCGGGCGTTGCGGCGAACATCAGTACGTTTTCAAACGTGTAGAACACTTTGTCGTCAGCAGCCGCCAGCGAGGTGTATCGCGGGTTTCCCAGTTCAAGCAGCGTCGTCCACTCGCCCTTCCCCGACTTCAAATTCACGCACGCCAGCCGGCGTTCGCCCTGCACATAGACATAGTCGCCCATGACCACGGGGCTGCTGCCGGAATCGCTTACCTTCTGGAACGTCCACTTTTCGGTTGCCGCGTTCGGTGTCATCTCATAACAACGCAGGCCTGCTTTGCGACTGCTGCCGTAGGTGAGCAGTAGATTGCCGGTGACAACAGGCGAAGATCTGCCAGCCAGCGTTTTCTCCCGCCACAATTCTTTGCCGGTTGTGGGCTGAACGCAGATGGTTTCGCCGCCGGGGCGGTTGGCAACAACGTAGGTTTCTCCTTCATGGGTCCATAGCGCCGGGCTGCTATGCGATGGCTTGTCACGCTCAGAACCGATCTGCCAGCGTACGCTGCCATCCTCAACATTCAGGCCGAATAGCATCCCCGCGCCCACAACGGCCACATCGCCAGTGATGGCGAAAGAAGACTGCATATACTCGTCGCGGAATTCACCGGGCAGCCGGACCTTCCAGATATCTTTGCCCGTTTTCGCATCCAGGCACCGCGCCATCCGCCCGGCGCCCAATATATAAAGCCGGCCGTTGACTACGGCAGGTGTGCCCGATTGCGGGAAACGTGTGTAGCGGCTGCGGAAGTCATTGGTCCACACCGTCTCGCCGGTCTTTGCGTTCAGGCAGTAGATGGTTTCCTGGAACGAATAGTTCTTGCTGCGTTTTTCCTGTTCGTCACGACGGTTCTTTTCATAACGCTCGTACTCCGCCGGCGTCATGTCCGTGCGTTTCTCGGGTGGCAGGTACGGGTATTTGGCTTTGCCCAGTTCAACGTTGTCGCGTTTCACCTTTTTATGGGTGAACAGGTACACGTTTCCACCGGCAACCACCGGGCTGGACCAGCCGCCGCCGCGTGCCGCCGGGATTTCGTCCTGACTGATCCACAGCGGTTTGAGGCCCGTGGCTGGCAGTTTGTTGATGAGCGAAACCTTGTCGCTCGCCGCGCCGCTGCGGCTGTTTCCGCGCCACTGATTCCAGTCGGCAGCAGCGTAGCTGGTCAGGACGAAGCTGAGAACGACGGCCGTGAAACATTGAGTTCGCATAGGAATGCCAGTGGAAAGGTGGTGGGAAGGAAGTTGATGGGTTAACTGGTAGACTCCGCAGCATCGCCGCAAAGGCTAATGATATCGCCCGCCGCAATCACGCCGCCACGCACGATACTGGCGCGGAGCCCCCCGCCCGACGGCTTTAACGCGTCCTTTATACCATCAACCTGCGTCAATGTTTCCAGATATCCGCAAGGCGTACAGGGTTCGATACCTTCCAGTTCCACATTGCCGATGCGGAACCGCTTTCCGTTAAAGCTCTGTAAATCGACGCCTTGGGTCAGCAGATTGCGCCGCGTCTGCCGGTGCGTAACCTCCGCTTCGCGGCCCTGGTTCAAGGCAGCGATCACTTCAGCTTCGATCAGTGTTACATGCTGATCGGGAGTCACTTTGCCGCGGATCCATTTCGCCTTGCCGTTTCCATACCGGTCACCAGCAAGGCCCTGCCCCGCGATGGCTTCCACGGACTGAACCTCCTCCATCGGAGCGCCCGATGTGGGGGCGATGAGAATGGCGAGTAGCTGACCTGCGGGCATGGAAGGTTTCCGGTGATGGACCCAAAAGTTTAGGTCGTGTTATTGTAGTGCAATGCAAGTTGCGGTGCGAAACAACGCAGCGCGAACGGCTACGATGACGGCCATCTTGAAATTAAAAGCCGCGCAAAAAGAAACCCGGCGAAGCAGGGGCGATCTGCTTGCCGGGTGCGTGTTGCTGATGGTGGCGCTGCGTTAAACTTCGCTGGCGAATTTCCGCAGGTCGGCTTCAAAGCCTTCGATGCGCTGTTTCATCTCCGCGCCGGTCATCTCCAGGTCAGCAAGCTGCTCTGCCGGTGTGAAGGTGAACATGTAGAACTTCACCTTTGGCTCTGTGCCCGAAGGACGAACAGCCACGTAGTTGCCGTCGGCCGACAGATCCAGAATGACCATATTGCCCGTTGGTCCATCCAGCGTTTCCGTGCCGCCGCCGGGGACGATCGTCTTGCCGTTTGCGTAATCGCGGACGGCGGTGACTTTCAGCCCGGCAAGTTCCGTTGGCGGATTATCGCGGAAGGCCTTCATCAGCGATTGCATCTTGGCCATGCCGTCGCTGCCTTCCATCTGCACGTTCAACAGGTGTTCGGCATGATAGCCGTGTTGCCAATACAGATCGCCTAGCTTTTCATGCAACGACTTACCCTGCGCTTTGACATGCGCGGCCAGTTCCGCCATCAGCATCGAAGCCACGGCGCCGTCTTTATCGCGTGCGTATTGTCCTACCAGATAACCGTGCGATTCTTCCGCCCCGAAGACGAACTTCGCCGGGTCCTGCTGGTCGATGACTTCGCCGATCCATTTGAAACCGACGAGCAGATTGCCGTACGTTTTTACACCGTAACTCTCCGCAATGCGGCGGATCATCTCTGTGGTGACAAGCGTTTTCACCACATAGTGATCAGTTGAAAGCCCACCACCCTGCGAGCGTTTCTCCAGCACATAATCCGCCAGCAGCGCGCCGATCTGATTCCCCGTGAACGTGCCCCAGTCGCCTGCGGTGTCCAATGTGTGCGGCGCCGCACAGCCCAACCGGTCGCAGTCGGGGTCCGAAGCCAGAATCAGTTCGGCGCCGGTTTCTTTCGCCCGGTCGATAATCGCATCGAACACGCGAGGATTCTCTGGATTGGAAACATGGCCGGGTACATTCGGGAAGTCGCCATCCGGCTTGCGATGGGGCTCGTAAATTTCCAGGCCTTCAAACCCGTCCGCTTCCAGCACGGGCCGCACCGCGGATTCACCCACGCCATGCAACGGCGAATAGATCAGCTTAAGATCACGCGGTCCGTCGAAACTCTGGGCTTTCACTTCACGCGTAAAGGCGGCGTCGACTTCCTCGGTCACAATCAAAACATCGCCATTATCCAGAGCTTGCTGGAAGGGGGTGAATTTGAGTTCATCCACTTTCATCACACGCTCAATCACAGCCTTGTCGTGTGGCGGCACAAGCTGGCCGCCGGTGGACCAGTACACCTTCACGGCGTTATCGCTGGGCGGGTTGTGGCTGGCCGTGACCATGATGCCACAGGAGCAGTTTTTGTAGCGAACGAGGAACGAAAGCGCGGGTGTGCTGCGATAGTCGTCCATCAGGTAGACCTTGAAGCCTGCCGCCACCATCACACCGGCGCAAAGCTCTGCAAACTCGCGCGAGCGATGACGCGTATCGTAGGCAATCGCGCAGGATAGCTCACCTTCATCGTCACGGTTCTCCAGCACATATTCCGCCAGACCCTGCGCGCTTTCGCCAATCGTCCGTTCGTTAATCGCGTTCGATCCGAAGGCGTACATCCGCCCGCGGCGGCCGCCCGTTCCGAAGGGAATGATCGTCCAGAAAGCGTCGTCAAGCTCCTGCCACATCCCGTCGTTAATGTGCTGCACGATCGGCGCCGCATAGGTGGCGTATTTGGCTTCGCTCAGCCATTGACGAATATTTGTCACAGCACCCGCTGTAATTTTGCCTTCACCGGCCGCAGATTCCAGTTTTTCAACGGCGGTGTCGAGAACGGCGGGCGACATCGAATCGGACATTTTTATTGACTTTCCGAAGTAGATTAGAGATTGCGAGAGGCAGGCAATTGCGCAAATAGCCGCTGCTTTCCCGGCGATTCTAGGGCTTAACGGGCCGCATCTGCAAGCCGCCCGGTTATGATTCTTAACCCGCAAACTCGCGAAGCCGCTGCAACTGCATTCACCGCATTGCGATGGATGCCCGCAGCAGTTGACCACATTGTTACAGCGGCTTAGAGTAAACTTCTGACTCCCATGGATTTATTGTTTTCACGGTCCGGCCGTTTATGCTCGCAAAACGCATCATTCCCTGCCTCGATGTCAATCAAGGCCGCGTTGTGAAGGGAACCAATTTCGTAAACCTCCGCGACGCTGGCGACCCGGTTCAGGTGGCGGCCCGTTACGAAGCGGAAGGCGCCGATGAGCTGGTTTTCCTGGATATCACCGCCAGCCATGAGCAGCGCGACATCATGATTGACATGGTCCGTCGCACGGCCGAACAGGTGTTCATGCCGCTGACCGTCGGCGGGGGCATCCGCACGCTGGACGATATCCGCGCATTGTTAAATGCCGGCTGCGATAAGGTCTCAATCAATTCCGCCGCCTGCAAAGACCCGGAGTTTGTCCGTGCAGCAGCACGTCGCTTCGGACGGCAGTGCATTGTGGTGAACATTGATCCCAAGCGGATTATTGACCACGAACGCAGCACCCGCGACGACGGCGAAGTCTGGGAAGTCCACGTCAACGGCGGCCGCACGCCCACCGGGCTGCAAGCCGTCCAGTGGGCGCAACAGGTCGAAGAACTTGGCGCCGGCGAAATAGTGCTTACCAGCATGGACTGCGACGGCACCAAGGACGGCTACGATATTGAAATCACGGCGGCCGTCAGCAACGCCGTGACGGTGCCCGTCGTTGCCAGCGGCGGCGCCGGCAAACCCGAACATCTTGCAGACGCCATCATCGAAGGTAAAGCGGACGCGGCGCTCGCAGCCAGCATCTTTCACTTCGGTGAGTTTACGATTCAGGAAACCAAGCAGATAATGGCAGGACGCGGCGTTCCCGTCCGGCTTTAGAAACAGATCGTTTCGTTCGCAATCATCTTTTTCCAACACAATTGCGGCAGCACTCAGTCACCCTTTCCGCCTTCAGGAGCGTTTAACATGGCCAGCACCAGCAAACCCGAAAAGCCAGCTGACGAAGCCAAGGCAGCCGCCGCGGAAGAAGAGCAGAAAGCAACCGCTGCCGAAGCCAACGGCAAGTCCGCCGAAGAAGCAGGCGCCGCCGACTTGGGTGAGATGGATGAAGAAGCCAAGAAGATGGCGCAGCGGTTCCTCAAAAAGAAAGAGGAACTGGAAGTCGATAAGATCTTCCGCGCTCTCGTCAAGCTGGAAGGTAGTGACCTTCACTTGAAGGTGGACCGGCCGCCGATGATTCGTCTCAAGGGCGAATTGCAGTCGCTCAAACGCGGCCCGATTGATTCGGTGGAGATGGTCCGTTTGCTGATGCCGATGATGGATGAACGCAACCGCAAGATTTTTGAAGAAGAAGGCGGCGCCGACTTTTCGCACACCTGCGAAGTTGACGGCGTGACCTGGCGTTTCCGTATCAACCTGCTGCAACAGATGGGATCGATGGGTATGGTCGCCCGTCGTGTGAATAACTTCATTCCCGACTTTGAAGGGCTTTACCTGCCGCCTTCGGTAGAGCGGCTGTGCAAATACGATCAAGGCATGGTGCTGCTGGCGGGCGTGACGGGCTCCGGCAAAAGTACGACGATTGCTTCCATGCTGAACTGGATCAACCGCCGCTATAAGAAGCACATTCTGACGCTCGAAGATCCGATCGAATTTGTTTACACCGAAGAGAAGTGCCTGATCAACCAGCGTGAAATTGGTAACGACGTGCTGGACTTCGAAATCGCGATGAAGCACGCGGTGCGTGAAGATCCCGACGTGATGCTCGTGGGCGAAATGCGTGATGAAGAAACGTTTATGACGGCGATTCACGCGGCGGAAACGGGTCACCTTGTCTACGGAACCATTCACGCCGCGAGTGCGCCGAGCACCATCGGCCGTATTCTCGACCTGTTCCCGGAAGCTATGCACGGCGCCATCCGCAGCGCCATCGCGCAGAACATGAAGGGCATTGTCGCGCAGAAACTGCTGCGGAGTATTAAGCCGGGCGTCGCCCGTGTGCCGACCTGCGAAATTATGTTCTTCACCTCGATGGTTTCCAAACTGGTGCTGGAAGGCCACGATCAGAAGCTGTCGGACGCAATTCGCATCGGCGCCGAAGTGGGCATGCAGGACTTCACCATGAGTCTGAAGCAGTTGATTGACGATGAACTGATCGACCGCCCAACGGCCTTCGAAGTGGCGCCAAACCCGGAATCGCTGAAGATGGCGCTGAAGGGCATCAACGTATCCGCGCCGGGTATCATCTAACTTTATCCTGGGGGCAGATTACAACGCGTGTCCAATTTCCTTCCGCCCGGCCGGCATGTCCGCAAACTTTCCGCAGGCGGCCGTAAACGATCTTACGTGGTTTACGTGCCGCCAACGGTCGACAGTGCAGAGCCTAACCCTGTGGTGCTTGCCTTTCACGGCGCCGGTACCAATGCGCGGACGATGGAGCGTTTCTGCAATCTAAATGCGAAGGCGGACGCGGACGGTTTTATCGTGGTTTATCCGCAAGGCAGCGGACAACTGCACTGGTTCCTTACCTTCAACGGCGGCAACTGCTGCGGCTACGCCCACGAAAACCAGATTGACGATGTCGATTACACGGCAGCCCTGCTGGACGATCTTGCAACGATCACGCCCGTGGACGAACGACGTATCTATGTCACCGGGATGAGCAACGGCGCCGTGATGGCGTACTTGCTTGCCGCGAATCTGGCAGACCGCATCGCCGCCATTGCTCCCGTCGCCGGTCCGATGGGAACGCCGACCTGCGAGCCTTCACGGCCCGTACCTATCTGCCACTTTCACGGCACCAGTGACGAGTTCGCACAGTTCGAAGGAGGCGTCGGCCCGAAAAGCGTGTCGAAGGCGGACTTCTTCTCTGTCAGCTACACCATCAACACCTGGGTCAAAGCCAACAACGCCGCGCCAACGCCTAACATCGAGCTATTACCGCCAACGGTCCGCGATGGCACGACGATCACGCAGCTTACGCACGCCGCACAGCCAGGCGGTGCGCCGGTCGTCCTCTACACCATTCACGGCGGCGGCCACACATGGCCGGGCGTGCCATCGCTATTGCCAGAACTTGGCGTCACGACGCAGAATCTCTCTGCCAACGACGTGATGTGGCAATTCTTTCAGCAGCACCGGCTTGCATAGCGACTCCGTCTTGCAAACGTCGGAGTCACTCAGCGCAGGGCCAGCATGCTTTGCCGCCACTGCGTATAGAAAGTTTTGAATGGCTGGCCTGTTAATTTCTCGAACGATTGCAAAGGTGACTGCGAAGTTTTCCCGGAAACCACATAGCGACGCATGCGGTCTGCGCTCAAAAGATTGCGTTCGAACACCAGATAATAGGCCAATCCCCATGCCAGCAAGTACTGCGTCTGGGCACGGGCTTTCCGGTCATGCGAGGCGACGAAAGATTCGCCGTTGCTCTCGATCAAGTCCAGCAGCTTGCCCGGGGCATTCACCCTTAATTGCTCTTGCAGTGCCCGCAACAACTCTGGTTGTGGCGCGTCTATTCGTAGTACGCCCGCATCCAGCTGGCCACTTTCAAAGATCTGGGCCAGACCTTCATTAAGCCACACGGGTATCTGGTGCTGGCTCTGCGGAAAGACGTAATTCTCTAGATACGCGTGAAACGCCTCGTGGTAGAGCCGCCGGAACATCGCGTCCGAAACTTTCTCGAAGCTGGCGTCGTTACGACGCTGCGCTTGCGAGACACGCATAGCAACAACCGATTGCTGCTTTTCCCAGAGAGCACGCCGGGTTGCGGCTTCCAGGCGGATCTCTGCGGGGGTGAAGCCTGCCTCTTTCAGTTCTTCGCGAAGTTGCGACAACCGTTTGAAGAACTCGCTGCGACGCGCCTCCATCTGCTCCAGTGTCGCGTTATTCTTCTGCCTGGTCCGGCCCAGCAACTGGCTGAAGCTGGCAATGTCGGAACCGGCGACAATCAGATTGCTCCGCTGCGAATAAAAAGCCGGGTTTTCGATTCTTAGACCGCGCCGCTGAATTTCCGCCTGATAGTCATCCTGGGCGCCGTACAGACGGATCGTCAACTGGCTGCGTGGCTTGGTCGCGGCGGGCAGCAGCAGGCTGTAAGCCCTGAAAATCTGCTCCATGCGGACCACTGCACGGCGGGCAGCCTCGTCGCCTGCATTGCAACGCAACACAAACCACTTGCCTTCGTACAGCAGCCACTGGCCGTCCTGCTTGAGCTGAACGTCATCCATCCGCCCGCGTTCTATCCGGCTGCGATATTTGGCCTGCAGCAAGGGATCGATCCGCTTAAGCAACGTCTGCCGGTCGGCTTCCTCCATCCGCTGCCAGGACTTTACGGAGGCCGGCGGATAGTAATGCACCACCAGATACATCGGTTTACCTGGCGGCCGCACGACTTCAACGAACTCCATTTCGTCTTGGGTCTGCTGCAGCATCAACCCGGAAAAACGCTGACCATCCGACCGCTGCAAGGTTTCCAGCGGCCAGGCGTTTCCGGGCTCCGCCCAAGCTGTTGCCGCAGGCAACGCCAGGCAGCATGCGATGAAGCAGACGAAGCGCAGAGCGTTGCGGCGCAATATGCCGTTTTCATCCATGCTGTTTACCTCATCGCGATGGCAGCGGCCCGCGGGTTACTTCGCTTTCGCCGCGGCCTGCTTGCGGAACTGGGCGCGCCACGCTTTCGGTTTAACCGACGTGTCGCTATCGTCCTTATACTCCTTCTGAAGTTCCTGAAGCTTGACTTTCAGCGACGCGATGGTTTTGGCGTACTCTGGATTGTTGTACTCGTTTTTCAGTTCGTCGGGGTCGTTCTTCAAATCGTAGAATTCCCATTCGTCGAACTGGTAGAACCTCATCAACTTGTAGCGGTCTGTACGAACCCCATGATGGCGGGCAACCATGTGCACGCTTGGATATTCGTAGTAGTGGTAGTAGATCGCGTCGCGCCACTCGGGCGATTTGCCTTCCAGCAGCGGTTTGAGCGAACGGCCCTGCATATCCGCGGGAATCTCCGCGCCGGCAATCTCCAGAAACGTCTCTGCGTAATCCAGGTTCTGCACCAGGTGTTCATTCACAGTGCCAGGTTTTGTCACTCCCGGCCATTTGATCACCAACGGCATTTTCAACGACTCTTCGTACATCCACCGTTTGTCGTACCAGCCATGGTCGCCCAGATAGAAGCCTTGGTCCGAGGAATAGACCACGACCGTGTTGTCTTCCAGACCGGCTTCTTTGAGGTATTCGGTTAGTTTGCCAACGCTCTCGTCCACGCCTTTCACGCACCGCAGATAGTTTTTCATGTACCGCTGATACTTCCAGCGGACTAGCTCCTTGCCCTTCAGGTTGGCTTTGCGGAACGCCTCGTTGCGTGGATCGAAAGCGGCGTGCCACTTCTTCAATTGCTCCGGCGTCATTCGCTGCATGTTGCGGAAGCCGCTGCGGTCAAACCGGCCGGGTCCGTTCGGATCGAAGCCCGAATCCGGGGCGCCGAAAAGATCGTAGACCATGTGCATGTGGCGGTCGATTTCCATTTCCTGCCAGCGCGCCGGACTGGCGTTATCTTCTGCCTTGTCGAACAGCGTATCCGGCTCTGGTATGGTGACGTCGGCGTAAAGATCCAGATGCCGCAGCGCCGGCATCCAGCAGCGGTGCGGCGCCTTGTGCTGACACATCAGCATGAACGGCTTCTCTTTATCGCGGCCATTCTTCAGCCAGTTTAAAGCGTCTTCAGTAACCAGATCCGTGCAGTAACCTTCCTGCGTTTCACGTCCCTTGGGGGTAATAAACCGCGGGTTGTAATACTCACCTTGCCCAGGCAGCACGCGCCAGTGATCGAAGCCCTGCGGCTTGGATTTCAGATGCCATTTACCGATCATCGCGGTCTGATAGCCGGCCTTCTGCAGCAGCTTGGGGAAGGTCTGCTGTGAACCATCGAAGTTGTTGCCGTTGTGCATGAAGCCGTTGATATGGCTGTGCTTGCCGGTCTGAATCACTGCCCGGCTTGGTCCGCAGATGGAATTGGTGCAGAAGCTGTTTTTGAACAGCACACCATCGCGGGCAAGTTTGTCGATGTTGGGTGTTGGATTCAGATCTTTGTAGATGCCGCCGTAGGCGCCGATGGCGTGCGGTGCGTGATCGTCTGAAAAAATGAACAGAATGTTCGGCCGCTTATCCGCAGCATGCAGCGGGGCGATAATCGCCAGCGTCGAAAAAAAGAAGGCGCCAAGTAGTAGCAACGACCGCATGAATGATCCTCGAGAAGTACGTTTGAAGTCCAGTTTTTGAACTTCAGATTGTACTCCCCGGCCGTTGGCTTTGCACGCAGTAAGCTTAACGCTGCGGCGCTGCGCCGGCATGACCGCAGACGGTCGCCGCAACCTTGCAAGCGTGCTCTAAGATCTGCGGGTGCGGATCATCACGCAGCAGGCCGGTTACAAAGGCGGCGGTGAACGAGTCGCCCGCGCCGACCGTGTCGACCACCTCGGCAGGTACACCCGGTTGATGCAGGACGCCGCCTGCGGTGGCCAGCGTCGCGCCGTCGGCGCCGTTGGTCATCACGACCAGGTCCAATCCTGCTTTGGACCGAAGTTGCGCAATTAAGTCTGCGGGTGCAGCGCTGTCATCCAGTGAAAAGGCGTCACAAATTTCTGGTAGTTCATCCAAGCTAAGTTTCAAAACACTCGCGAGCTCGACGGATTCACGGATCATCGCCGCGTCGAAAAATGGCTGCCGTAGATTGATATCTACAATGCGCATTGCGCCGGCTTCTTTCGCCACTTGCAAGGCGCGACGGATGGCTTGTCTCGCAGTTGTGGATCGTTGCCCCAACGTGCCGAAATAAACGCAACGGGATTTCTGCAGCAGAGCCGTCCAGTCGTCCTGCCATTGCAGGTGGTCCCAGGCGGAATCGCGGTGAATCTCGAAGGTTGGTTTGCCAGCTTCATCCAACGTGATGCCAACCGTGCCCGTTGGTTTGTCTTCAACGGTTTGCAGCATGCTTGTGTCAACGCCGTAGCTTTGCAAAGCGTCTTTCGCCCGTCGCCCCAGATCGTCGTCGCCAATGGCGCTGATCATGCTCACGCTGGCGCCAAGGTTTGCCGCATGCGAGGCGAAGTTCGCCGGGGCGCCGCCAAACTGCTCACCCGCGGGGAACAGATCCCAGAGAACTTCGCCGAGTGAGATAATATCCTGACTCATGAACAAACCCGTGAAGAAGTAACTGCAAAAGTGGCGCGGAACGTGTGATTGTTAAGGATGCATTTTAACAGGTGCATAAATTCTGATAACCGGCCCGCTTCGCCCGCAGCGCACGACAAACGCCATGCAGCTTTCACCGCATGGCGTTCGTATTTCGCAAAACAAGCAGAAGCTAGGCGGCTTTGGCGCCGTCGATCGCTTCCTGCAAGATGTTCTTCGCCTGGGCGCCGATCAGCCTGCTGGACGGTTCGCCGCCCTTGAACAGGATGAAGGTTGGCAGCATGTTGGCGCCGTACTTCATGGCCAGGCTCATATTGTCGTTGACATTCACTTTGACAACTTTCGCACTACCTGCATTTTCTTCGGCCAGTTCTTCAAGCACAGGCAACATCATGCGACATGGCGCACATTGTGGCGACCAGAAATCAACCAGTACGGGCTGATCGCCTTCCAATACTTCCTGATCGAAGTTGAATTCATTGAGTTCTTTTAAGTCAGCCATCACATTGTTCCTTGCTTGTAATTTTTGGGCCACCAGCGCCGGCCAAGCGGATGCTTAGCCTTTGGCAGCGTTGATCGAATCTTGCAGACGCGCCTTCGACTGGGCGCCGCTCATGCGTTCCACCGCTTCACCATCTTTGAAGATGACAAACGTCGGAACGCCCATTACTTCCCACTTCATAGCGATTTGCGGGTTTGTGGAAACATCAATTTTCACAAGTTTGGCGTCGCTGGCGTTATCTTCAGCCAGTTCTTCCAGTACGGGCAGCATCATCCGGCACGGTCCGCAATTGGGCGACCAGAAATCCACCAGCACAGGGCCATCGCTTTGCAGGACTTCAGATTCGAAGTTGTCAGCGGTCAGTTCTTGCAGTTCGGCCATTGAATTAGCCTCCTAAATGTCGTGTAAATGTTGCCGTTATTCGTTCTGATCTGTCATTATCTGTCAGTCATGGGCAACGACATTCTGATTCCAGGCAGCCTGAAAGGTTACAAGCTCAGGCGAACAATTTTCCACCGTTGCTCTCTATGCCTGCAAAGAATCGCGGATTGCCGATCCCATATCCCGTAAACATAAGCACTTACAGCAATTCACACAATGTGCCCCCAGGGGTTCAACCCACCCATGTTTGAAGTTTTTGAACACACGGCCGACCTCGGCTTAAGAGTCCGCAGCCCAAGCCTTGAAACATTGCTTGAAGAAGCCGCCAGCGGGCTGACGAGCGTGATTGTGGCGAACCTGAGCGACATCCGGGCTGTCGAAACCTGCACGATTGAAGTCGAAGGCCAGCAGCCGGACCTATTACTGTTCGATCTGCTGACAGAAGTGCTTTTTGAATTTGAATCCTCCCAGCGTCTGCTCTCTAGATTCGCTGTGGAAATAAACGATGAAAAACTCACCGCCACGTGCCAGGGTGAGATTTTGGACCCTGACAGGCACCAATTGGAGCGCGAAGTGAAAGCCATCACCTACCACCAGCTGAAGGTTCAGAAGCAGCCAAACGGATGGCTGGCTGAAGTCATTGTGGACATTTAATTTTGGGCGGCTTTGATCGAAGCAAATTCTGTCAAACAAAGGTGCACGAAGCCGCCAGATTTCTGATTTAGGAAGATCATGAGTAAGCGATCATTTAGCGGACCGTTGGAGCAGGTGCATGATAACTGCTGGCGGATTCCAGCTTCGTACAAAGAAGGTATGCGCGTGGATGGACTGATCTACGCCAGCGAAAAACTTATCGAAACCATCCGCGGCGATGAAGCGCCCGATCAGGTTGCCAACGTGGCGTTCCTGCCCGGCATTCAGCATGCGTCGCTGGCGATGCCCGATATCCACTGGGGATACGGTTTCTGCATCGGCGGCGTGGCGGCGACTGACCCCAAAGAGGGCGGTGTGATTTCGCCCGGCGGCGTCGGATACGACATCAACTGCGGCGTACGGATGACGCGGAGCAACTTGTTCTACCGCGACGTCAAGCACCGGCTGCCTGAACTGATGGACGCGTTGTTTGCCAACGTGCCGGCAGGTGTTGGAAAGGGCGGCAAGTATCACTTCTCGTTCGACCAGCTTCAGCAGTTGATGGCGGAAGGACCGGCGTTCCTACGTGGCCGCGCCTTGGCGACCGACGAAGATATCGCCCATACCGAAGCCGCGGGCTGTCTGGCCGGCGCGGATCCCAGCAGCGTCAGCCGCCGGGCATTGCAGCGCGGCGCCAAACAGTGTGGAACATTGGGCGCGGGCAACCATTTCATGGAAGTCCAGATCGTCGACGCCGTGTTTGATGACGAGGCCGCTTCGGTCATGGGACTGGAAAAAGATATGGTCTGCGTCATGATCCACAGCGGTTCGCGCGGGCTGGGATACCAGGTCTGTGACGACGCGCTGAAGAACCTGCGCGGCGCCCCGGAGAAGTATGGCATCGATCTGCCAGACCGGCAGCTTGCGTGTGCCCCGATCGACTCGGACGAGGGACGCGAATACCTCGGCGCCATGTGCGCTGCGGCTAACTACGCGTGGTGCAACCGGCAACTGCTGATGCACCAGGCGCGGGAAGCGTTCGAGCAGGTCTTTGTCTGCGGCTGGAACAAGCTGGAAATGGAGCTGGTTTACGATGTAGCCCACAACATCGCCAAGCTTGAACGCCACAACACCGGCGGGAAAGAAAGCGAAGTGTGGGTGCACCGTAAAGGCGCCACCCGCGCGTTCCCGGCAGGGCACGAAGAACTGCCGCCACGTTACCAGGGCATCGGCCAGCCTGTGCTGATCCCCGGTGATATGGGGACGGCAAGCTGGGTGCTGGTTGGTCAGCCAGGTAGCATGGAGCACACCTTCGGAACTTGTTGCCACGGCGCCGGCCGCGCGATGAGCCGTACGGCTGCCGCCAAGCATGCCCGCGGGCGGAAGATTGACGAAGAGCTACGCCGCGTCGGCGTGCACGCCCGTGCTCATAGCTGGAAGGGCCTGGCCGAAGAGCAGCCCGATGCGTACAAGGATGTCAACGACGTGGTCGATGTCGTGCACAACGCCGGTCTGGCGAAGAAGGTCGCGCGGATGCGGCCGATTGGTGTTGTGAAAGGCTAACTGCGAAATCACTACTGGTGCGTTGCCGCCGCCCACTTCCAACCGGCGGCGGCCGCGCCCTGGTGATCGCACACCGGATCATCGCCGATAAGCATTATCTCGTGCGGCTCGCACTCAAGCCGCTGTTCAATCGCCCGGAAGAAACCTGCTGCCGGTTTCGCCCAGCCCAGTTCTGCAGACGTGAAAATATGGCTTGCCGAGTCAAGCGGCTTAAGCCCTGCACAGACGGCATGCAACCGCTGGTCGAAGTTGGAGGCGATGCCCGGCTGATAGGCCTGCAGACGCTGCCATGTTTCTGTCACTCCGGGAAACAGTCGCCAGGCTGCTGGCTGCGCGAAATGGCGCCAGAGCTTCTCAAACGCGGCATCGCTGTCTTCCAGCTCACAAAGCACGTTGCCAACAATCCTGCGCCAGCGCTGCTCTTCGCCTTCGGGGCTGGTCTTTAAGGAACCGCTGCCGGCGTCTTCGGCCAGCACTTCTTTGAACCGCTTCTTCAGCACATGCTGTTCAATAATGAGTCCGCTTTCCGCTGCGGCCTGCTGGTAGACCTCGGCGACTGTTGGCTCTGGATAAATGACGGTGCCAACCGCGTCAAACAGTATGTAGCGGATGCCTTTCAGCCTTGTCTGGCCAAACATAGTATTGATGCTGATGGCCTAATCTTCCTCTTGCAGGCCGGTAGGGTTGCTTGCGCCAAATGATCGAATCAAGCAAGGATGCGATTTGAATTGCGCGGCGAATTCGCGAAGTTCCTCATCGTCGGACTCCTGGGCTGCATCATAACCTTCGCGAAAAACATGGCAGGCGGCGGGGCTGCTGTGATCTATGGGCAACAAAGCCCAAGCGGCCATAAAACGGACATCTGGGGCATTCTCGTGGTCGTGGACAAGATCGCAAAGCCTGTTGATCTGGGGCTGCTCAACGTGGATTAAACCTGCGGCATGTTTGAGCGCGATGAACCTTATTTTCTGCAGCGACGTTCTCTTATCTTCTAGTTCGACATCCGGGTTTTCAATATTCGCAAGCTCAATATCGAGTTCTGCGACGGTTAGCGGTGGACGAATTTCCACAGTTGACGCCATCCAAGCATCCAGGCTGCTCGTCGAATAGATCAACCCACCGCCGGCTCCTCCGGCAACAAGGGTAACAGCAACCATCCAGACCACCAGCGACCAAGGTCGTTGCGCTCGCCAACTCCATACCAGCAATGTTGCTAATCCGATCATAAATCCAATTGCGCACCACAACAACGGCGTGGCGGTTCGCACCAGTTCGATCAACCATGGCATCGCATACCCCAACTCCACTTCAATAAGATGCCATCGGTCCAGTTGCGCAATGGTTAGATTCCACAGCCAGTACACAAGGGCGGTCAGCACCGTCAGGTGCAGTATCCCGCCAATAACCAGAAAAAGACGTAATGTCCGGCTGTTCCCTTGACGCTGGTTGACGTGTTGCTGATTTGTATTTGGCATATTGGATTCCAGATGTTGCTATTCTCTAACCCGATGCCGATTCGCAATTTGCCGGCTCGCGGCGATAGGCCGGAGAGCGTTCGCGTCAACGAAAGGTGTGCAAAAGCATATTCGCGGAATGTAAGGATATGGCCATCGATACAAGAATTTTTCAATGAACCTTCGCAAGTAAATAGCCGCGATACGGTGGGGCCATCAGCGTGCCTCAGCGTGCCCCGGGTGCTTGCTGTCTGCGAAGGGAAGGGCGACAATAACGGATCGACAGCAGCCACCTATGCTATCAAAAGATTGGGTTGAAACTGCTGTTGGAGATCGGGCCGCGGTGCTATAGAATCCCAACGTGCCATGGAGGGCGCCTTGATCTGTTGCTTAACAGGTCTGTTACGGAATGTCTTTGAACGCATCCCCACACGGGGTTTGTAGGCTTCAACATTCCCTGACACCAACGCAGGAAGCGATTCTCCGGCGCGCGGTTCAAGGACCAGAACTGTCCTTCAACCACTTGGAGCTGCCGCCGTTGTCTGACGCATTCAATAACGACGCCAAAGAACAGATCCGCCAGTCGATTGACGTGGTTGAACTGGTCAATAGCTACGTTCAACTCAGGCGTCAAGGTCGTCTGTACGTGGGACTGTGCCCCTGGCACGAAGACTCCAAGCCCAGCCTGACGGTGAACCCTGATCGCCAGACCTGGATCTGCTGGGTGTGTAGCCTGGGCGGCGATATTTTCGACTTCATTCAGCAGCATGAAGGCGTCGGTTTCCGCGAGTCGCTGGAAATGCTGGCCGAACGCGCTGGCGTGACATTGGGCCGGAGCAAGCCCGTTCAGCCCGGCAGCCCCGACGATAAACAGGCGCTGCTGAAAGCTGCAGCCTGGGCCGCAGAACAATATGTCGAGT
This sequence comes from Pirellulaceae bacterium, assembly GCA_965233625.1. GTDB lineage: Bacteria > Planctomycetota > Planctomycetia > Pirellulales > Pirellulaceae. Next base: position 1,066,676 of record OZ247499.1, on the reverse strand, counting down.
ATCTGAGAAACGGCGCCACCGCTGAACCGGCGCGTGAGTACCTCGAACGCCGCCGCATTAACGAAGACAGCATCCGCCGCCACAAGATTGGTTACTGTCCCGACGATTGGACGTGGCTGCTCAACCGCGCTGCCAAGACGCCCTTCACACCGGCCGTATTAGAGGCTGCCGGTCTGGCGGGCCGCAGTCAGAAATCGGGCAAGTACTACGATATGTTCCGCGGTCGTGTGATGTTCCCCATCCACGACACACAACGACGCACCATTGCCTTCGGCGGCCGCATCCTGCCCGCCATCGCCGATGCCTACGAAGGCGACCGCCCGCCGGCTAAGTACATCAACACCGCCGAAACGCGGTTGTTCTCCAAGCATAAACAACTGTACGCCTTAGACATCGCCCGCGATGTGCTGCACAAAGCCACCGACCGCACGATTACCGTGGTGGAAGGTTATACCGATGTGGTGATGGCCCACCAGCACGGCGTAGAAAACGTGGTCGCAGTGCTGGGCACGGCTTTAGGCGAGAAACACATTCCCATCCTCAAACGCTTTGCCGACACCGTCGTGCTGGTGCTGGATGGTGACGAAGCGGGGCAACGCCGCACGAACGAAATTCTGGAACTGTTCGTCGCGGCGGATGTTGATCTCCGCATTCTCACGCTGCCCGCCGGACTGGACCCCTGCGACTATGTCGAACAGTACGGCGCTGAGGCATTTACGCAATTGACCGGGACCGCCGTTGACGCGTTGGAGCACCGCATCCGCGCCGCGACTAAAGGCGTCGACCTGGTGAATGATACACACCAGGCGAATCAGGCTTTAGAGTCCATCCTTTCCACCATCAGTCAGGCGCCGCGACTGCATGTCGGCTCTGCTGCTTCGAGTCCGCTTCGCGAACAGCAGATGATAGCACGGCTTGCGCGGATGTTCGCCGTGGATGAAGAATCGCTCCGCCGCCGGATTTCGCAGTTACGCAAACGCCGGCAATACGGCGGTTCGCAGATGCCGCGCGAGGAGGCGCTGCAGCAGAATTCAGGCCCGCCAACATTGCCGCCCATCGAGCGCGAGTTGTTCAGCCTGCTCTGTTCGTATCCTGATCTGGTGGAAGAAGTTCTGTCGCAGGTTGACCCCACCACGCTATCCGCCACAGGGCAACGCCTGCTGATGATTTACCGGAATCTTTATGAATCTGGTGAACCGGTTGAATTCGCCAACGTACTAACTGAAACCGAACCACGTTTGAAGGCCATGCTTGTCGCCATCGATCAGGAGGCTATGGAGAAGAACGAGAAATCCATGGATGATCCCCACGTCCGGCTTAGCGACGTGCTCAAGGCTATCCAAAAAAAAACCTTTGAGCAGTACAAGCGGGCCACGATCGCGGGGCTTCAATCCCAGACACACGACGAACAGGACCAGCTTGATATTCTCAAGAACCTGATCGACCAGGAAAGAAACCGGCACGGCATAAGCGGACCCACGGAAGGGTAACGTCGCCGCCGCCGTCAACTGTTTTCACCAGCAGTCTCGATCCGCAAATAGAGACAGCAGCGTGAGTGCGGTTGCCAGAATAGATCTCTTAACGCATGAAGCCGCAGGAGGACTTTAAAGATGAATACGCCATCGACCCAGGCACAGCTTTTTCCGGTACAGGACGTCACCCCTCAGGAAGCTGAAAAGATGGCCGACGAGTTGCTTGCTCAGGCAGAACTCGCCGGAAAACAGGAAGCCGCAACAGACACGGACATGCCTGCCGAAGAGGCAGCCGCGCTTGCCGCCGCTGAACCGTCTCAACCCTCTGCCCCCAAAATCTCCCTCGAAGAGATTCTCAAGCGTGGCAACCAGCAGGGCTATCTGACGTACGACGACGTCAACGACTATCTTCCTGACGAAGATGTCAGCACCGAAGCGCTGGACAATCTGCTGATTGCTCTGGAAGAGAAGGGCATTCAGATCCTCGATTCCGCACCTGGCGACAAAACGCCCAAGAAGCGGCAGATTGCCGAAGACGCCGTCGCGCCGGAAGACACGCCGAAGCTGAGCGACGACCCGATCCGCATGTACCTCAGCCAGATGGCGATCATTCCGCTGCTCTCGCGCGAGCAGGAAATCGCTTTGGCCAAGAAGATCGAGATCACACGCAAACGTTTCCGTCGCACGCTGCTGGAATGCGACTTCGCCCTCCGCGCGACGATGGACACGCTGAAAGACGTGCACAACGGCGATCTGCCCTTTGACCGCACGATCAAAGTCTCGCTGACCGAACGCCTGACTAAAGAGCAGGTGCTGGGCCGCATGCCGCACAACCTGCGGACGCTCGACGAGTTGACCCGCCTGAACCGTCAGGACTTTGAAACGCTGATCAGCCGCAGTGCGACCACCAGCGAAAAGCGCCGTGCACGTCGCGATTTCCTTCGCCGCCGTCGTAAGTGCCTGACCCTGGTCGAAGAGCTTTCGCTTCGCACCCGCCGTGTGCATCCGCAGATGGAGAAGCTTGAAGAATTCGCTGACCGCATGGAATTCATCCGCGACCGCCTGCAGCAGTTGCAGGACGATCCGCGCCGCACCCGCGAGTGCAAAGTGCTGCGGCGTGAACTGCGGCAGCTCATGGTGCAGACGCTGGAAAGCCCCACCAGCCTCCGCAACCGCTGCAACGATGTCCGCCGGATGTACACCGAGTACGAAGCGGTTAAACGCGAACTTTCCAGCGGCAACCTGCGGCTGGTGGTTTCCATCGCCAAGAAGTATCGCAACCGCGGGCTGAGCTTCCTGGATCTGATTCAGGAAGGCAACACCGGCCTGATGCGGGCCGTGGATAAATACGAGTACCGCCGCGGCTTCAAGTTTTCGACTTACGCCACCTGGTGGATCCGCCAGGCCATTACGCGGGCCATTGCCGATCAGGCACGCACGATCCGCATTCCTGTGCACATGATCGATGTCCTCTCCCGCCTGCGTAACATTCAGAAGAAACTGCTGCAGGAACTGCGTCGCGAACCATCGACGGATGAGATCGCCCGCCGTGCGGAAATGTCCATCGAAGAAGTCCGCCGCGTGATGGACATCGGCCGTCATCCCGTCAGCCTGGACCGTCCTGTCGGCGACAGCGAAGACAGCAGCTTCGGTGAGTTCATCGAAGATGGCAGCAGCGACAACCCGGTCCGCACCGCCACCAATGGCATTCTGCGTGAAAAGATCGAACGTCTGCTGCACACGCTAACCTTCCGCGAACGCGAAATCATCCGCCTGCGTTACGGCCTGGGCGATGGTTACACTTACACGCTGGAAGAAGTCGGGCGTATCTTCAAGGTCACCCGCGAACGTGTCCGCCAGATCGAAGCGAAAGCCGTCCGCAAACTGCAGCACCCCGTTCGGAGCCATCAACTGGAAGGCTTCCTGCATGGCGTTGAACCTGCCGAAGTATAACGGCGCCTCAACGTAAAAAACTTCTTTCAAACCGCTGTTATCCGGGCAGCGGTTTTTTTACGCGCAGATCGTGATAGGATTGCAGGAATATCACGCTGGCTGCGGTGTCTGTTGACGGGCAGCCGGTCTACTCACGGGAAGGAGCATCCGGAATGAGTTTCGATCCGGCAACGCTACGCACGCTACATCGTATTCACAAGCAGATCGCCGACCTGAATAGCCGCATCAGCCGTGGTCCGCGGCGCGTCAAAGCGGCGGAAACACAAGTCGCCCAACTGGAAGAACAGGTGAAGGCCAAGCAGGAAGCCTTCACGCAGGCGCGAATCGCTGCCGACAAAAAACAGCTTCAATTGCAGGAACGCGAAGACCGCATTGTTTCACTCAAGGAGAAACTGAACACCTGCGCCAGCAACCGCGAGTATCAGACCTTGCAGGAACAGATCGCTGCCGACAACCAGGCAAACCTGGTGCTTTCCGATGAAATCCTGGAGATGCTCGAAGGTAACGACACCATCGAGCAGGAAGTCAAAGACGCAAAACAGAAACTGTCGGACGGGAAAGCGGAGCTGGAGAAAATTTCCCAAGAGGTCGCCGTCCAGCTTGAAGGACTCAACGAAGAACTCACGCGTGTAAGTGACGAACTGAGCGCGAACGAGAAGCTTCTACCCGACGACACCCGCAACACATACCACCGCCACGCCAAAGCCCGCGGCGAAGAAGCACTCGCAGAAGTCGCCGGCGGCTCGTGCGGCAACTGCATGCAGATGATCACCCCGAACATGCAGGCGGAACTGGCGATGAATTCGCTGATCTTCTGCAAAGCCTGTGGCGCCCTGCTGTATCCCGCGGGGTAAACTCATAAAGGGGGCGGAGAGTGGCTCAAACCTCAAACCCTTACCAGTCCCCGATGCAGGCGGAACTGCCCGCAGACGAACCGTTGCGGGCGGTTGATTTCTCTGGCAGGTATTCGCTGCAGGAAGGACTTGCCATCGCAGTAGCGGTTGAACCGTTGCGGGACAAGCTATGGCGGTGGTCGCGATTGGCACGCTCCTTCTTGCCGTTTGCGTTTATTCCCTTTGTTGTCAACGGTGTGACAACTCTAGCTATTGAGACGCAGCCGGGCGAACTCGTTTTTGGCATCGTAGTTCTTGTAGGCATTGCCGCCGGCGCCCTCTTAACCGGAAGGGAAATCAGTAGGGAACGCAGAGAATGGAAACAGCCGTTTGCGCGACAAGATGAGCAGTCTGCGGGAATCTTTCAACCGTTTGGCGGCAGCGTTTCGCATGCTGGCCTGGCAGTAGAAAGAGCCGGCGTGAAGACGCAACGACCCTGGAGTCTTTATACGCACTATCAGCAACGGCAAGACGTGATTCTATTCTGGCTTAAAGACAAACACGAAGCCGATGCGATCAGCCGGTCGCAATTCGAGTCTGGCGAAGACTGGCTCCGGGCCGTGAGGATGGCGGAGCACCATCTGCCTAAGCGGCCCGGCGGCACAATTTCGAATAGCTAACCGGCTTCCCTTAAGGCGGCACAAGTGAGCGAAGTAATCAACCCCTACGAGTCGCCGCGTGTTGTCCAGGTTTCAGCAGACGAACCACTCCGCACCGTTCGTTTTGCCGGCCGGTATTCCGTCAAAGAGGCGTTAACTGCAGCCGCGGTGACGGAGTCTCATCCCCCCAAGGTGCTGCGGTTGCTGCGTTTCGCATATTGTCTCATCCCTTTAGTGCTGATGATGTTAACGACGTTGCTTGCAGAACAGAGCATTCTGTCTGATTTCAGGAACGAGCTAGGCGTCGCGTCGGCAATGCTCCTGGGCATAGCTGTTTTGCTGACCGGCTTTGAAATCATCCGCGAGAGAAAACGGTGGCGGCAGCAATTCGCCGGACAGGACGCCGGTTCGACGGGCGTCTTTGAAAGCTTTGAAGGCGCTATTTCGCAGGACGGGCTTACCATCCGTAAGGGCTCTATGAGCGTGATGCGGCCCTGGTCGGACTTTGCGTATTTCCGCGCAGTTAACGATGTACTCGTATTCTGGAATAAGGTGGGTTACGAAGCCGACGTGTTAAGCCGCCAGCAGTTCGAGTCCGATAAAGACTGGCTTCTTGCACGTCGCATGGCGGAGCACCATCTGCCTAAGCGGCTTGGCGGCGCCATCGTTCGCGGGTGAGATAGCAGAGTGCGAGGAAGTCGTACAGTGCGTGGGCAATGATCGGCGTCAGGATGTTGCCTGTCAAAAGCAGCAACAGCCCGAAATAAACGCCCATCAGCCCTGCGAGGATGGCGTACGTCCGTGTCACATAATGACACATTCCAAACAGAATGGAAGCAACAACCAGCCCGGTCGCGGTTCCCCAGACGCCCGTCAGCCACAGCGCTGGCGTCATCTGCAAGACGCCGCGGAACAGCATTTCTTCCCCCACGCCCGCCGCGATTGAAATGAGTGCAAGCTCCAGCAGGCTAAGCGGCATGAACATCGGCGCAACCTGCCGTGCAACCACGGTACGAAGACGGACAACAGGCGACCAGCTAATGGTCTCCAGGATCAACAGCATCAGCAGCATGGGCGCCGTTGCCGCAACACCCCAGCCCACCGCCAGCCAGATAGACGTTTCGCCGGCTGTCACAGTCGCCAGTGGGGGCGTACTGAGGAAGTAACCAAGCACCAGAGCAAGCAGCGCGAGCCCGCCTTCAAAGGCGAGCGACATCTTGGTCAGTTGAAACCGGCGGTGCGGGTGTTGGGGCCCGGTGAGATCGCCTGGCCCTTCATCTTGCATGATCTGAACTACGTTGCGAGTGGAAACATCCGGGCCGTGGGGGCCGTAACAGGTGTCACCATTTTAACACTTACTGCGTGTAGCGGAATTCCGCGGACGCAAACAACGCCTGGCAGAAGCTGGCCCATGCTGCCGTTTCATCCAGTCCGCCCGCCTTTTGTACGCCCTTCACATAACTCACCGCGGCATCCATTTCCTGCTGGGTTGCGGGGCGTGAGAGCGCGGATTTGAAGGCGAGTTGCACGCGGGCGTTATCTTCCTTGGATGCATCAAGGACGCGGCCGGCAAACTCCTTTGCCTGTTGGACGACAAACTGGTTGTTCATCAGAAACAACGACTGGGAAGGCACGGTTGTCACATCCCGGCGCCCCTGCACGTTGCTGGGCTCAGGGAAGTCAAATGTTTTTAAGATTGGCGGCACGATACCACGGATCACCGGCAGGTAAACGCTCCGATGCGGGAACGGCGCCGAGAGCGGCGCGGTGTTGATGCCACGGCCAACTTCACCTTCGCCAATCTGCGCCACGGGTGACGCTTTGGGCCGCTCTAATTCAAGCTGGCCGCTGGCAGCGAGAATCGCGTCGCGGATACACTCCGCTTCCAGTCGCCGTCGTGGATGACGCCACAGCAGCTTGTTTTCCGGGTCGATCTCGCTGCGGGCCGCGTCCTGCCGTGCAGCAACGCGGTAGGTGTGCGATAGGACAATTTTGCGGATCAACTGTTTCACGGACCAGCCATCTGACTGGAACTCGCGGGCGAGAAAATCTAGCAGTTCCGGGTGCGTGGGTTCGACGGCGTTCACCCCGAAGTTATCGGGCGTTGCGACCAGGCCTTCACCCATCAGGTGTAGCCAGACGCGGTTCGCCATCACGCGCGGGGTCAGCGGATTGTCTGGGTGAGTAAGCCACGCGGCCAGTTCGCGACGGCCGCTTGATTTGGAGTCGATTCCCTCCGGCCCTTCAACGTTGATGCAAGAAAGAAAGCCGCGCGGAATGGAGTCGCCCTGCGTCTTGGCGTCTCCGCGGATATGAATCCGGCAGTCGGCTGGCTTGGGCCCCTCCATCACGCCAACGGCGAAAGCTCCAGCAGGCGCCGGGTTATCGCCCTTTTTCTGCTTCCCGCCCTTCTTCCCGGCAGCTTGAAGTTTACGGATCTGGGCGAGCAGGTCGCGCGTATCCTGCTGCGCTTTCATAAGCGTTTGGATCTGTTCCAGTTGCTTCTGTTCTGCGGGTGTCCGGTCCTTCTTCTGCGTCAGCGGCTGCCGCAGTTTCCGCCAGTCCGCAGGTAGCATGGAAGTGAGCATGCGGACGCGTTTATTCAGAGCGACACGCTGCTGGGTCAGTTCTTTGATGCGCTGGTTAGATTCAGTGGCATCCGATTCAGAACCCGGCTTCTTTGTATCGTTAGATGACGCCTTGGCAGGCTTCACGGATTCAAGCGCGATCAACTGCTTGGCTAATGCCGCCGCGTTCTTGCCACGCTTCAGCCCACCGCCAAACCGGGTCTCGGTGCTGCGGAAGATACCGGCCATTGCATAGTAGTCGCGGGTTGGAACGGGATCGTACTTGTGATCATGACACCGCGCGCAACTGACCGTCAGACCCAGCACGCTCCGGCTGACAACGTCGATCTGGTCGTCAACCAGGTCCATCTGAAAGCTGCTGGTGAATGACTTAGAACCCACGGCAAGAAACCCGGTGGCAATGTTTAACCGGTCGCGTTCTGCGGGAGAACTGGCAGGCAGCAGGTCGCCCGCGATCTGCTCCGTAACAAACTGGTCGTAGGGCACATCCTTTTCAAAGGCATCGATAACATAGTTCCGGTATCGCCAGGCATGAGGCATCAACACATCGCGGTCCTTGCCGTTGGATTCTGCGAACCTTGCGATGTCCAGCCAGTGCCGCGCCCAGCGTTCCGCGTATTGCGGCGAAGCCAGCAGCTTGTCCACCAGTGCTGCGATAGCTTGCTGTGAATGGTCCTTCTCGAACGCCTCAATCTGCTCCACCGTTGGCGGCAGGCCAGTGAGATCGAACGTCAGGCGCCGGAGGAATGCAAGCGGTGTGGCGTCTTCGAGCGGCTGGATGCCGGCAGCTTCTAGCTTGGCGAGCACATAACGGTCGATATCGCTCTCAACCCATCCCTGCTGCTTGGCCGCAGGCGCAGGTGAGTGAGACAGTGGCTGTAACGACCACAGCTTGCCCGCCGGCTTCTCATCTTTGGCGGCGACCTTGGATCTGGCGCCGCCTGCACGTGGATCAGGGGCGCCCATTTTTATCCACCTGCGGAAGTCGGCCAGCACGGTGTCCGGCAACTTGCCTTCCGGCGGCATTTCAAATTCGTTGTAGGCCAGCGCGGAGAGTATGAGGCTCTTGGCAGGGCTGCCCGGCGTGACTGCTGCACCCGACTCGCCACCACGGCGGATGCCGGCGCGGCTGTCTAACAGAAGTTCACCGCCGATGTCTTTCGAATCTTCGGCGTGGCACTCGTAGCAGTGCTTCACCAGAACAGGGCGGATTTTGGACTCGAAGAATTCTATGCCCTGCCGGTTCTGCCCCCATGCCACAGCAGGCAGCACAGCTATCGCAAGGCAAAAAGAAGTAAATCGAAGCATTAGAATAATTGAGGATGAGAGGAGGAATGTGAAGGAAGGCGGCGCCAAGTGGACTTACCCGTATGTTACAAGATGCGCACGGGCGACCACAAATTGCCATGAATTGGCGACAACGGGAATAAATCCGCGACAAATGTAAAAAGTGTATGAAGCACAGAAGTTTTTTTGCCTTCCCCTTGTCATCTCGATAGAATGCCGTAGCTGGCTAGAAGGTCCGCTGAAGCATCAACATAAAAGCTTCTGGACCATGCCGGCGGGCCTCGTTTTTTGGGAGACAGAGCCGCCACTTCCTTCGCCTGCATATCTGCCGACGGTTTTCGCGTCGCCGGTGTTTATTTGTTCCACATGCCTGCCACGGCCCGTGGATTTCATGTGCCATTCTTGGCCAGATGGGCGTTCCGCCCGCAGTTGGTTCGCCACTGCTTTGCTGTTAACTCTGGGAGTCTGGAATGATTGATAAACTGCGCCGCGGTGCGCGCGGGGAGAGACTGAAGAAGCGAAAAGGCGCAGCGTCAAACGGCGCTGCGGACCGTACAGATCCGTTCGCTGGCGACGACGACCAGCCATTGCGGCGTGGCAACCCGCTGGGCGGTAGCGTGCTGGTGTTGAACCGCAGTTATATGGCTGTGCATCTGATCAACGTCCGTCGCGCGTTGAGCCTCGTCTTCCGTGACATCGCGGGGATTATCGATGTAGAAGACGGGCACTACGCGGCTTACGATTTTGCAACGTGGCGTGAGATCTGCGAGTTCCGTCAGACAATGGCCGAAGATGACCCATCCATGGCAGACCCGCATGCAGACTGGATCCGCAGCGTGAACTTCAGCATTCAGGCGCCACGTGTCATCCGGCTGCTTGAATTCGACCGGGCGCCGCGGCAGTCGTTGCGGTTTAACCGCCGAAATCTGTTTGCCCGCGATAACAACCGATGCCAGTATTGCGGCGACCAGTACCCGCAATCGCAACTAAGCCTGGATCACGTAGTCCCACGCAGCCGCGGTGGCGGCAATACCTGGGAGAACGTAGTCTGTTCCTGCCTCGACTGTAACTCGCGTAAGGGCAACCGGACCCCCAAAGAAGCGCAGATGAAACTTCAGCGTGAACCGGGCAAGCCAAAGCAAAGCCCGCTGCTATCCATCAAACTCGGCGATCCGAAGTACGAAGTCTGGAAGACATTCCTTCCCGCAGGCGGCTGGCGGGTGGACGCCAACTAACCGGCGGCGCGATGCGCGCGATTCTTCTATGTTCGCGGTTCGTCCGTTCCAGGGAGTTAGAAAGGCAGCGTCTTGAGAATGCTGCCTGCCTGTATTAGGCCCGGCGGCTGATCGAAAATGGCGAAACAATTCGCCTCGCTGACGGTCCTCAAGTCGGCAGAGCCGCGCCAGTCGAGCGGCGTTACCAGATTGCCGTCGTTACGGTGCCGAAGTGTGGCAGGCCAGCACGTTAGCCGGTTGCCACGATGTTGAAAGTCCGCCGTCAGCATCGCCGGTTCGTACGGCGACTGTTCTTCCTTCTGGCCGGAACAGCCCATGATCGCGGGTTGCACGAACATGTAGAAACAAGCCAGGCAACTGCAAGGATTACCTGGCAGCCCGAACACCAGGGTGGGGTTGCCATTGTTCTTCTTAACGCCAAACCACATCGGTTTGCCGGGCTTCAGCTTCACGCCGTGAAAGACCTGCTCTACGCCCAATTCACGCAACACGCTGGGGATATAGTCAAAGTCACCTGCTGATACGCCGCCGGTGATCATCACCACATCGATGTGCAACACGCGCGAAAGCTCTTCGCTTAAGGTTTCGCGGTCATCCGGCACATGTTTCTGCAACACGATCATCCCGCCCGCGCTGGTCGCAAGCTGGGCAAGCATCGGGCCGTTGGAATTGCGTATCTGTCCGGGCTGCGGTGTTTCACCTGGGTCCACTACCTCGTTGCCTGTTGTTACCAGTGCAACCCGTGGCGCCAGGTAGCACAGCGGAGACATGGCGCCTGCTTCGCAGAGCAGCCCCACGTCGACCGGCCGGATCGCGTGCCCTTTAGACATGATCTTATCGCCGTACCGCATCACCTCGCCGCGTCGCATAATGTTGGCGCCGGGGGAAAGTGCATGCGACTGTATCTGCACGCGATCGTCTTCCAGCGGATGGCACCGTTCAACCATGGCGACGGCGGCTGTGTTCGCGGGTAGCGGCGCGCCGGTCATGATCCGCACCGCCGTTCCGGGCGACAACGTCAGTGATGGAGCGTCGCCTGCTGCAACTTCGCCAGCAACGGCAAACGTCACCACCTGACCTGCACCTGCGGACGCAAGGTCTGGCAGATCGGCCTCGTGCAAGGCGTATCCGTCCATCAGCGACTTGCCGTATGGGGGCGAATCGATATTCGTCGCCACGTCTTCCGCCAGGGTCCAGCCCGTTGCCTGCCGCGGATCGATGCGGACGGCTCTGCCAGGCCGGACGCGGTCGAGTACAAGATTAAGTGCCTGGGAAACTTCAAGCATTGTGGCAGACGCCCTAACGGCAGAGTTGGCGGACAATCAGTTATACAGAGCACTAGACAGGCTATCGCACGCAGCGACGCAACATTGCGTATCAGCGTTTTCCGCCAGAACAGCCGTTACGCGAACAATTCGCTGGCGACGGTTCCGTGATCCGTAATCGGCACAGGACGATCTCCGTCGAAAAGTTCGATTTCAGTATTAATCTGCATCGCGTGATAGATCGTGGCATGCAGATCTGGCACGGAAACCGGGCGATGCACGGGCTTTCTTCCCAGTTCGTCGGTGACACCCAGAGGCTGTCCCGTTTTCAGGCCGCCGCCGGCAAGCAGGCACGTGAACGCCGCGCTCTGATGTCCGCGTCCGCCGCCACCGTCGAAACTTGGTGGACGACCGAATTCAGTGGCGACCACAATCAACGTGCGATCCAGCCGTTTGCGTTTTTCGAGATCCAGAATCAGTGTCGCCAGCGCCTGGTCCAGCTGCTGAATGAGAATGTGCTGGTTCTTCTGTCCGTCGTTGTGGGTGTCCCAGCCAGTACCATTGAGGAAGTTCAGGTTGAACGAAACTTCCACAAACCGCACGCCAGATTCGATCAGCCGTCGTGCGAGTAGACATCGCTGCCCGAACTCGCCGCCATAATCAGCGCGAAGTTTCTGGGACTCGCTCTTGAGGTCGAAGACGCTCATAAAGTCTGGACCCGCCAGCTTCATGCCAGCCTGGCTTGCTGAAACGTAGCCTTGAATGCGTTTGTCTTCCGGGTTGCGTCGCTGGTAGCCGCTGCGTAGTGATTCAAGCAGTTGATTACGGCGCGCCTGCCGCGCGGCGGTGACATCCACCGGGCGCTTCAATCCGGGCGGGCCGGCTTTTGTATCGGTCAGGTAAACGTACCCATACTTGGGACCGAGGAAACCTGGTCCGCGGCTGGCGCTGGGATAGCCCATCACAACGTACGCCGGCACGTTCTCGCCGCGGGCGCCCAGTTCGTGCGCCATGACGGAGCCGATGGAGGGATACTCTGTCGTGCCTGTCGGTGGGCGGCCTGTGTGAACGCGGTTGGTGGCGGCTGCGTGTTCATCAATCACATTGTGATTGACGGTGCGGACGGGAACGGTGCGGTCCATCAGAGGCGCCATCTGCTTGAGATGTTCGCAGACTTTCACATCCTGGATCGATGTCGGGATGGCGTCGTAGGCCGAGCCAGGCACCTCGCGGCGATCACTCTTCCGCTTTGGATCGAACGTATCTATCTGACACGCTCCGCCTCCGAGCCAGATAAAGATGCAGCCGTCCGCCTTCCCGGCAGGCAGCGGTTTGGCGGATTCCTTCGCCATTAATGGCAGCCCGGCAGCAGCTGAAACCATTGCGGCGGACGAGGCGATAAATTTTCTTCGAGTATGCATATTGAGAGTATAGAAACGCGCGAGTGTGGTTGCAACACAATGGCGCAACGCACTTTACGGCTTACTCATTGAAGGGTTCAAAAATCTCGTCGTCCTCAAACAGCATCTGCGGCGTAATGGCGCCGTACTCACGGCTAAGAACCCCCTTGCCCTTATACTCAGACTGGCTGTCGAGCACGTAGGCGCCTAGCTCACTGCAGATCCAGGAGTCTTCTGCGGAGACGAATTTTGCCGACAGATCCTTGGCTTCGCCACCACAGGCCACGTCCAAAAGGTAACCCAGAAAATTACCGTGCGCCGCATGAACCGCAAGCACGTTCTTATCAAACGGTTTGTCAACTTCTTCCCTGGCTGTCTCCACAATCTGCTCTGCCATCTCTCTTGTCAGGCCCAACGGCTGGCGGAAGGTGACGTAGCGGTCTTCACGACTGAAGTATTGCTTTTCAAGGCTCGAAACAACAACACCTTTGGGAAAGGCAGCCTCCACACACTCGTCTTCACCCGTGACAATAAAGACGTGCGAAACGGTAATGTCGCTCTGCTGCTTCCAACCTTGGATGTAAGCAATGCCTTGCGACATGTTGCTTTCAGCGTGATTAAAGCCGATCCAACCCACGTCGTAGTCTTTACCGAACTCGGGCCGCCGGTTGCGGAACACTTGTCGAAGCGGGTTTTTCATATCTAGTAATTCGAAGTCCTGTTTTTCAGCCTTACGAAAATTGCTTACAGCGGAAGGTTTATCTCTTTCGCATGCCAATCGTCAAATACTTTTTTGTCCTGGGGGTCAGCGATTTTATCGCCCGCCTCACGGGCGGCCGTGCACAACGCCATTGCATCTTCATCGTTGCTGACGGCGGCTGACCGGGCCAGGGCGTCCAGCGCGAATGCAACATCCCAGTCTTTGACCAGACCAGGGAACTTTTCCGTCAGACCAATGCTGACGCGGGCGTGCCGTTTGCCCGCTTCGCCAAGCCCGGCACACGCGTAAAGATTGGCCAGCAGGTATTCTGCGCGGGCATGATTCGCCTCGTTTCCAGCGTGCAGCCAGTGATAACACGAGGCGTGCGCTTTGTGGATGACCGCAGACGTTTCCGATGCGGAGTGGCTATCCGCTTCCAGGTAGTCCCAGACGGCGTTGTTGGTTTCTATTGCAAACCAGCGGTGCGCCTTCTCAACATCGAATGACGGCTCAGCCACGACGCATTCTCCATTCGCTAACTTGTCCAGGCGCGACGCTGTCTGGAACTGGGGATACCCATTTTCTGGCGGTACTTGGTGATTGTCCGCCGCGCGACATTAAATCCGCTTTCTTTCAGCTGCTGCACCAGCTCGTAATCGCTGTATGGGTGCTTTTTGTCTTCATGATCGATGAGGTCCTGCAGCTTGATGCGGATGGTGTCCCAGGCGACATCTCCACCCTCTTCGTTTTTCGTGCCGCCGGCAAAGAATCGTTTCAACGGAAGGATGCCGCGTGGCGTTTGGATCCATTTGTCATCGACGGCGCGGCTGACGGTGGTAACGTGCACGCCTACTTTGTCAGCAATCTGCTGCATCTTCAGCGGCTCGATATATTCCGGGCCATCGTCCAGAAACCGGGTCTGGTGATCGACAATCGCCTGCGAGACGCGGGTGAGTGTGCTGCGACGCTGTTCGATGGCTTCGATCAGCCACTTTGCGGACTCGATCTTTTTACGGATGTATTCCTTTTCCTCGTTGGTCGCCTGGCCGCTTTCCAGCCGTTTGCGGTAGTAGCCGCTGATGAAGAGGCTTGGCTCGCGTTCATCTTCCAGCTTCACATGGTAGGCGCCGTCGGCGTCCTGTTCGACGAGGACGTCGGGCGTGACGGTGGCGACATGCACGTCCATAAACCCGGATGCGGGCTTTGGATTTAGCTTGCGCAGTTCCTGCCAGGCTTCCTGAATGGTGTCGATGGAAATTCCGGTCTTACGCTCAATCTGTGGCAGACGGTTATCGCGGAGATCTTCCAGATGCGAAGAAATTAGCACCGTCAAAGCTTCGTAGTGCGGTGTTTCCGGAGTGAGCTGCAGTAACAGGCATTCGCTGAGTGAACGGGCGGCGATGCCTGCCGGTTCAAAGCTCTGCACCAGTTCCAGGGCGGATTCTGCCAGGGCCAGTTGCTCTTCGCTGGCGCCAGCGGGCAGCATGTCGTTGAGGCTGGTGCGCAAATAGCCGCCGTCTTCCGGGGCCAGCATCGAAATGATCCGCTCGGCCATCTTCTCAAGATCCGCGGGCAGATCTTCTAACTCGCCCAGCTGGTTCAGAAGGTGGTCGTGCAACGATTCGGGCCGGCCGACCAGGTTCGCCAGCGCATCGTGCTGACGATCGGCGTCCTGCTGCATGCGGTCCGAAGAGGTGCGTGGACGCTCTTCAAAAGACTCAGGCAGTTCCTTATCGAGATTGTCCAGTCTCTCGAAGTCATCGGCGTTGCTGTCTTCGTCGCTGACAACCAGTTCGCGTTCGGATTCGTCCTGTTTGTTGGGGTCTTCCCGCTCTACTTTTTCATCGGGAAGCGTCGGGTCTTTTTCCTGCAACTCAAGCAGCGGGTTCTCGACCATTTCCTGCTCAATGCGTTCCTGCAACGCCTGCAGCGGGAGTTGAAGAATCTCCATCGACTGGATCATCTTCGGGGCAAGCTTCATCACCTGCTTCTGAATCTGGGTGGCCCCCATATTCATGCGCATGCCTGACATAGCTTTACTTTCACTGAAGGATGTAACCGGGCGTTAACAGCCACGGAGAACGTCGGAACGGTTAAAACTTCTGGCGGCCGGACAAGGCGTCGGCCAGTATTTCTTTGTTGGTATATTCTAGGATACTGCCGGTCGTAATACCGCGAGCCAGACGGGTGATTTCCACATTCTCCCCTTCCAGCACGTTGGAGATGTGCAGCGCCGTACCATCGCCTTCGACCGTCGGATTGGTCGCCATGATGACTTCGCGGAACTCGCCTGCGTGCACCCTGTCGTACAGCTGATCGATCGTCAGCTGATCTGGGCCGGTGCCTTCCAGCGGGGCGATGCGACCAAGCAGCACGTGATACAGGCCGTTGTAAGTGCCCGACTGCTCCAGCGCCATCAA
Organism: Pirellulaceae bacterium; assembly: GCA_965233625.1. Lineage (GTDB taxonomy): Bacteria > Planctomycetota > Planctomycetia > Pirellulales > Pirellulaceae. The sequence goes on along the minus strand of OZ247499.1, from coordinate 1,050,864 downwards.
GTCGCGCGGCTGCTCGACGATGCACAGCACGCTGCGGTCGCGGTTGGGATTCTGACAGACAACGCATAGGTCCGCCTCTGCCAGGTTGAAGCACTCGGTGCAGTAACGCACGTTTTCGCGGACGTCGCGGATAGCGTCAGCCAGCCCCAGGGCTTCGGACTTGTTGATTCGTAAGACGTGGTAGGCCAGACGCTCGGCGGATTTCCGGCCGATGCCTGGCAGTTTGGCGAATTCTTCGATCACGCGAGTGACCGACTCAGAAAGTTGTGCCATGACTCGTTTCTTCCATGCCGATGACCGCCGGACTTTGAATGTCGCCGGTGGGTCGCCGCCGGGTGCTACTGCTCCTGGCCCGTCATCTTCGAGATCGTATCGCTGAGTCCAGGGATATCGAACCCTTCGGTAAGCGACGCCATCGCGTCGGCGTTCATCTGTTTTGATTTTGCGAGAGCCTGATTGATGGCGCCGGGCAGCAGGTCTTCAATCATTTCCCGGTCGCCTTTTTCTACCAGAGCAGGTTCGATGCTGACCCGCAGCACCTCGCCCACGCCGTTGACTTCCACCTCAACCATTCCGGCGCCAGCCGTGCCTGTGGCCCGCTTCTCACGAAGCTGAGCCTGAATCTCAGACATCTGACCCGTCATTTCCTTGGCTTTAGAAGCCAGTCTGGTGAGATCAGCAATTTGCTTAAACATTGTATTCCCCGCTAAATGACAAGTCTGGTCAGCACTTGTTACAAGGGTGTTATCAGGTGTCTATTCGCGTCTGGTGCGCGGTGGTTTTACGTCGATCAGTTCGCCTTCGAACATCTCTGTCGCTTCAATCACGAACGGATTGTCCTTCGCGTCCTGCATCAACTGGCGGCGTGAAATCTGCGGCTGTTTGGGTGCGGCCTTTTTGGCGTCCCCTTTCATTTGCAGAAACTCGATGGCGATCCGGCCACCAGCCAACGCGCCGACGGCTTTTTCGAGCCGTTGCTTGTTTTGCATCCGCTCGCAAACTTCACGTTCGAAATTATACTCCTGCGCAAAACTTACGGATAGCCTGTTTGGCGCGGAAATTGCAACGCGGGTCGCCTTTGCGGCAGTGTCGGCCAGCATATCGCCCAGATTTGCAAGGGCTTGTCGCCACATCTGCGCCGCAGTGTCCGGGGAAAGTTTCCCGCTCTTTTCGGCTGTTTCAGGCGTTTCAGAGGGCTTATCGCCTGGATCTACCGTTTTTTTTTGACGGGTTGCTGGCTTCGCGGGGGCCGGCGTTCCGTTCTTGGCGGCAGCCGCGGGAGTCTCTTTAGCTTCAGGCGCCGAAGCAACGGTGCGGGTTGCCCGCTGTGGTTTTGCCGGTGGGGCATCGCCTGATTGCAGCTGGTGAATCAACGAAGACAGCGAATCCAGGTTCTCAAGATTGCAGATCCGCACGATCGCGACTTCCACCAGCGCGCGGCCGTGGACACTTTGTCGCAATCGCAACAGCGTCTGATCCAGAATCTGCATAATGGCCAGAATGGTCTCCAGCCCGGTTTCCGCCGCGGCGGACTTCAGGGCGTCGTGCGCAGATGGCGCCGTGCTGAGCATCATCTCGGCGTCGCAGCCGACGTGGGCCGCCATCATATCGCGATAGTAACCCAGCAGTTGCTCCGCAAATTGCCCGATGTCCACCCCTTCGCGCACCAGCGTGTTGATCTCCGTCAATGCGGCGGCAGCATCGCGTTTTTGCAGCAGCTCACCCACCGCTTCCAGGCGACCGCCGCGCGCGGTGCCGAGCATGGTGTGGACATCGTCAACCGTGACTTTTTCCGCACAGAAAGACAACAACTGCTCAAGCAGCGATTGGCTGTCACGCATCGAACCGCCTGCGCGCCGGGCCAGCAGCTGCAACGCTTCTTCTTCTGCTTCGAGGCCTTCGGAGGTAACAATGTGCTGCAGGCGTTCGACGATGGCGTCTGTCTGCACCGGGGCGAAGTCGAACCGCTGGCAGCGCGATAGCACCGTGATGGGCAGCTTCTCGGGATCGGTCGTGCAGAAAATAAATTTCACATGCGGCGGTGGTTCTTCCAGCGTCTTCAGCAGCGCGTTGAACGCCTGCGTCGTAAGCATGTGCACTTCGTCGATGATATAGACCTTGAACCGCGAGCGGCTGGGCCGCACATTCACATTCGCGCGAAGCTGCCGCACTTCGTCGATGCCGCGGTTGCTGGCGCCGTCGATCTCAAGCACATCTACATCTTCGCCCGAGGCCACACTGAGGCAGACATCGCACTTGTTGCAGGGCGTCGTCGTCGGGCCTTCGACACAATTCAGCGCTTTGGCAAGGATTCTGGCAGTAGATGTCTTCCCGACTCCGCGTGCCCCTGTGAACAGATACGCATGCCCCACGCGGTTGGTGGTAATGGCGTTGCCCAGCGCCTGAGCCACCTGGCCTTGGCCGACCAGTTCCTCGAAGTCGCGGGGACGGTATCGCCGGGCGACAACAACGTATTCGCCTTGGCTGGCAGCCGTAGAATCGTTCGACATGTAGAAAACGTCCGGCCAGTTGAGTGATGGGAAGACCGGCGTCGACTGAACGCTTAAAAGAGAACCCGTGCGCCGGGAGTATCTGGGCGGAGCGTTCCGCGGCATGCACGGTAGAGGTCCTCGCACAAGAGTCCCCCGCACGTGGCTGCTTCCTCTCGGACCTGACCAGATTAACGGGCTTCCCCTTGCGAGGACCACTGCCGGGCATGCGTAGTCGCGGAAACCGCGCGCCGGAAGCGTTTAGCGCCCTGTCTATGAGTGGTCCTCACACAAGAGTACCCCGCTTAGGGTTGCTCCCGGTAAGGCCTTTGCCCGGTTCACGGCTCCCCCTTGCGAGGACCACTGATAGGCAGGCTGCGCTGTTGAGACGCTACAAAAGAATAGGGTGAACGACCGAATCCCAGCAACACCTCAACGAAGCGTTGTTTGTACGGCGCCTAACTCTCCGCGTCAAACCGTGCAACGCCGTATTTTCGCACGTACTAATCGAAAATATGCAGCATCAAAGGTCTTCGTCGTCAAAATCGTATCTGTCCCGCAGATACGCGCCCAGCCACCATCCCCATACAACGTAGTGCAGAACACCACCTCCCAGGATCAGGAAGGCGACGATGACAAGGGGTCCTACCGCCCCGATCGTGAAAATCGCGAGCGAGATAATTGCCAGGATCACCACCACTCCGGCAAATGCCAGAGCTACCCAACCACCCTGCCGTCTTGGCGGCGGATCATCGAGTTGAGGTTTGCGGGGCATCGGCGGCGCCGTCATACGTCTGTGCCTTCTGAACGAGTTGCATCAAGGTAGGGCTAACCTAACTATAGCAACCTGGAGCAGCAAGGCGCGGGCACGACGCGGTAGCGAACTACGCGGCGCTGCTCGATTCAGCTTCCAGCTGGTAAAGCTGCTTGAGAATCCTCTGGCGTTCTGACGTACGGCGTGTTTTTTCGAGGTCCGACTTCAGGGACTCGCGGTTCTGATCGTTCATCTCTAATTCTCCCGTGAAAATACGGCTGTTGATGTGAAAACTGCTTTGACCAGGCCCGCGGCTCAGTCGCGTGGCCGTTCGTTAGTCATATAGCGGAAGTAGAAAGCAAATCGCGTGCCTTTCCACAGATCCACGCTGTCAGCAAAGAAATTGGGTTGAAGTGTAGTCTTATAGACGGCGCGCATTCCCATGTTGATAGGAAAACTGGGCACTGCCCCCCTGATCTACCGCGTGAAGCGCTGGCGTATTTGTTTCTTCAAGCGTTTTTGTGACGAGTTCATCCAGCGTCGAGGGTCTAAATGGTTTCGCTACGACCGCTGCGAGCGATAACTCATCAACCAGCGCCGCTTCGTCAATTTCAAACCGCTTGGCCGTGAGGAATATCAGCGGCGTTGTCTTGTACCAGGCAAGCAGCCTCATGCGGCGGGCGAATTCGATTCCTGTCATCACCGGCATGCAGATGTCGCTGATGATAAGATCAAAGAACTCAACGCAGACCTTCTGCAGCCCCTCGAACCCGTTGCTGGCGACCACGCATTCGCGCCCACGACTTTCGAGACTGCGCCGGACCATATGAGCAATGGCGGATTCGTCCTCCACCACTAAGATGCGGCTGGACGCTTTTTCGACGACTGGCATGACATTACACCGCGAGAGAAGTTTTCGTTACCAGAAGCCTAGCTTGTGTTTCGCGTTAAAACCGGTGGAATCTGAATTCGTGACAAAATGCAGATTCCAGGAGCCTGAATCCGCGTGGCGACAATCACCCCCATCGAAATCCAGGCGACCGGTCTGCACCTGCTGCTCCGCAGCGCCGGGATTGAAGACGCCGCACCGTTGCTGAAGCTGCTTGAAGATGCCGTCGCGGAGCAACAGAACTCTGTTCAGACCCTCGCGGAATTCAACGCCCAGCAACGCGATGAAGCCGCCTGGATCCACACCCGCCGCGTACGCAACGATCAGATCGCCATCGTGGCCGTCGCACGGCCGGGAACGCCACAAGTGGAGTTAGCAGGAATTGTCTTCGCCGAAGCCGGCGATTTTCAGCGCACCGCCCACACGGCCGAGGTGCATATTGTTGTCTCTAAGAAGCACCGCAACCGTGGCATCGGTCGCGCCCTGATGAACGCCGTGATTCAGTGGGGCAGACGTCATCCAGTCATCTCGCAGTTCCTTCTCAGCGTCTTCGAGACCAACAAAGCCGCCATCCATCTTTACGAATCCCTGGGCTTTCAGCACGACGGCCGCCGCCGCAACGCCATCCGCATCGAACAGCCAGATACACCGCCAAGGGAAATCGACGACCTGCTGATGAGCCTGCAAGTCCGCGAACCATGACGCGGGATCCGCTACCACAAAACCGGCGTTGACTCTTTTTTGCTGCATCCGTACTCTCCCGGCTGACTGTACTACGGCAGCACAAGGGGATGTTACGCCGATGATCCGACGACACGCGTTAATTGCTATCTGCCTGACTGGCGTTAGCGGCTGCGCGCTATGGACGGATCCGGCCACGGAACCTAACCGGCTGCCAACGCCGCGGATGGCGCCCGACGCGGTTGTTTTGCAGGTGGAATCCGTCTTTCTACCCGGTCGCGACGTCGAACTGAACGAAGAAATCTGGTCCAAGCTGGACGAACAGCAGTTCCCGGTCGATCTGCGTAGGCAGCTGCAAGCCAACGGCATGCGAGCCGGCACCAGCGGGCTGCAACTTCCCGGCGCCCTGCAAGCGATTATTGAAAAGCAGGAAGATATCGCCGCCGAGGCAAAGCTCGAAAACTCCGACAGAACCGTTTCCGCCACCCGCCATCGTCTACAGAGCCGCACCGGAAAACGCGGTGTTATTAACGCATCACGCAAGAAGGAAGACGAAGATAGCATCGTCTTGCTGCGTGATGAAGATTCCGTCACCGGGCATCAATATCCGCAGGCACAGACGCTCTTTGCCATCAAAACCTTTCCGCAGGAAGATGGCAGGGTCAAAGTGGAACTGACGCCCGAAGTAGAATGGGGCAAAGCCAAACAGACATGGGTCGGCTCTGAGGCGACGTGGCGTGTTGAAACCACCCGCGAACGCGAAGTTTTCGCAAAGCTCCGCACAACGGCCATTCTTTCGCCGGGCCAGACGCTGATTATCAGCGGTGAACTGGGTGAAGATGGTTCGATGCGTGGGCTTGGCCGGTTCTTCTTTTCGCAGAAATCGGAAAACGGCGTTGAGCAACGGATGTTAGTTATCCGTGTGGCGCAAACACAGCACGATGAGCTTTTCGGGCCTGAGACCGTCGAGTTGTCCCCAATTGAGACAACGACGGAAGATTAGTCGCCCTTAGCCGGTTTCGCATCAGGCGCAGTCCTCTTCCTGCCTGTCCCCGCATTGATGCCGCGGTGGATTAGGGTGATAATCCCCACCAAAGAGGTCGCCCGTAGTCACCAGCGGCGAACCATTGCTTGCGGTTTTCTACGTCGCAAGCTTGTACTGGTGTGCCGTTTACAAATCCTGTTTCAGGAGTATTTACCATGGCTTTGATTCCCCTTCGCGTGCTGCTCGATCACGCTGCTGAAAACAACTACGGCGTGGCAGCTTTTAATGTCAATAACATGGAGCAGATCCAGGCCATTATGGAGGCTGCCGACGAGACCGAATCGCCTGTGATCATTCAGGCTTCCCGCGGCGCCCGCTCTTACTCGCAGGATAACTACCTCCGCCACCTGATGCTGGCCGCTTCGGAACTGTATCCGCACATTCCGATCGTCATGCACCAGGATCACGGCAACAGCGTCGAAACCTGCATGAGCGCCATCGAAAACGGCTTCACCTCCGTGATGATGGACGGTTCGCTGAAGGAAGACGGCAAGACCCCTGCCGACTACGACTACAACGTGCAGGTTACGGCTGAAGTCGTGAAACAGGCCCACGCCAAAGGTGTTTCTGTCGAAGGCGAACTAGGCTGCCTTGGCTCGCTCGAAAGTGGCGAAGGCGAACAGGAAGACGGCCACGGCGCCGTGGGCAAGCTGACCCACGATCAACTGCTGACCGACCCGGAGGAAGCAGAACAGTTTGTAGCCGCCACCAATTGCGACGCACTCGCGGTAGCCATCGGCACCAGCCACGGCGCCTACAAGTTCACCCGCAAGCCCGATGGCGATGTGCTGGCGATGGACCGTATCGAAGAGATTCACAAGCGTCTGCCTAACTGCCACCTGGTGATGCACGGCAGCTCGTCGGTTCCGCAGGATCTGCAGGACATCATCAACAAGTACGGCGGCGCCATCAAGCAGACCTGGGGTGTGCCTGTGGAAGAGATCAAGCGCGGCATCCAGCACGGTGTGCGTAAGATCAACGTCGATACCGACAACCGCCTGGCAATCACCGGCGCCATCCGCAAAGTGCTGACCGAAAGCCCCGAGAAATTCGATCCACGCGACTACCTGAAGCCGGCCCGCGCCGCGATGAAAGAAGTCTGCGTGGCACGCATGACCGAATTCGGACAGGCCGGACACGCCGCAGGCGTCCGCGCTCTGACACCTGCCTAGTGCAGAGAGTCAAAAGTGGCTGTTCCATTGAAAACGCCAGTAACCCATCGCGGCTGCTGGCGTTTTTTGGTGCGCGGCACGCGAAGACATTATGATTCGAGCATCGCTCTGGTTTGTTCCCCGTTGTGGAAGACTCAACATGCGTCACGGACAACTTTTTAGTTTCTGCATCTCCGTTGCTTTCCTGACCGCCTTCGTAGTGGCGAAGCCTTCACTGCTGTTGGCGGAAGATAGCCTCACTAAAGAGGCGAAAACTCCGCCCCCGGTGAAGGTCGCCGTTTACACCGGTACAGGAACGGGCCGCAGTAAACAAAATCTGCTGAAGGTGCTGGAAACCTTTGAAAACGTCACTGTGCAGGAAACAACTGCGGAGAATATCCGCGCTGGCGCATTGTCAGATGTCGACGTGCTGATTCAGCCTGGCGGTAGTGGCAGTAAGCAAGGCAAGAACCTGGAGGAAACAGGCCGCGAGGCGATCCGCAAATTCGTACGTTCCGGCGGCGGATACATTGGCATCTGTGCAGGCGCCTACCTGGCGACTTCGCATTACAGCTGGTCGCTGAATATCCTCGACGCCAAAGTGGTGGACACCCGGCATTGGGCGCGCGGGCACGGCGATGTGAAGATCGGCGTGACAAAGGATGGACAGAGGGTGCTGAAAACCGCCGAGTCTCAGCTAACAATTCTCTACTGGCAGGGACCGCTGCTGGCGCCCGGCAATCGACCAGAGATTGAAGACTACAGGGCTTGCGCACTGTTCGAGACAGAGATTGCTAAGAACGGCGCCCCCAAGGGCGTGATGAAAGGAACCACCGCCATCGCCAGGGGGCAATTCGGTAAGGGCCGCGTCATTTGTTTCAGTCCGCATCCAGAACGGACGAAGGGGCTGGAGCATCTTGTCAAAGCTGCGGTTGAGCATGTTGCCGCCCGTCGCGCTACCGCCCTGGTTAACCCCGCAGACTCTCATACGCGCCCGTGATCAGATTTGCCGCGCGGCGGACTTCATCAACAGAAGTGTACCACCCGGTGCTTAACCGCAAAGTGCTGCGTGCCTGCGCCGGCGTGAGGCCCATAGCGGCCTGAACGGGTGACATCGCCGTGGCGCCTGCATGACATGCCGAGCCGGTGGATGCACATAATTCTGGAACCCGCGCGAGAAGATCCTGCGCGTTAACGCCCATTAGATTCACGTTCAACGTATTCGGTAGCCGCTCGGCGCCGGCGCCATTGAGTTGCACATCTTCACCGATGGCATCCACCAGTAGCTGCAGAAGTTCATCGCGAAGTTCCGCCATGCGAACGCCCGCCGCATCAAGATTCTCAGCACACAGCTGCGCCGCTTTGCCAAGGCCGGCGATGGACGCAGTGTTCTCAGTGCCTGCCCGCAGACCACCTTCGTGACCGCCGCCATGCATTAAGGGTTCGATGGCCACGCCACGACGCACATACAAAGCGCCGACGCCTTTGGGTGCATACATCTTGTGGCCCGCGACCGTCAGTAGATCGACGCCAAGTTCATCGACCTGTACGGGAATTTTCCCCACCGTCTGGGCGGCGTCCGTGTGCATCAGCACTTCGTTCGCATGGCAGACAGCTGCGATCTCGCGGATCGGCTGCACGACGCCGGTTTCGTTGTTGGCGTGCATGATACTGACGAGCACCGTATCCAGCCGCAAGGCCCGCTCGACGGCTTCAGGCTGCACGACACCGTCCGCGTTGCAGCCCACAACCGTCACGCCATAGCCCAGGCGTTCTAGAAACGCAGCGGTCTCCGAAATGGCAGGGTGTTCGATCGCAGAGATGACCAGATGCCCGGCCGAAGACGGCGCAGCGCTCATCATCAGCCCTTTCAGGGCCATGTTGTCGCTTTCTGTTCCGCCGCTGGTGAAGAGGATTTCGTCGCGGTCGCATCCCAGCAGAATGGCAAGATAGCCGCGGGCGTCTTCGACGGCTTCAGCTGCCGCTCTGCCCAGCACATGACCGCTGGAAGGATTGCCGTAGTGATCGGCCAGAAAGGGTTGCATCGCCTGCTGCACGCTGGGAGCGATGGGCGTAGTGGCGTTGTAATCGAGATAAATCTGGTGCAAGACGACGTTCCTTCCCACGCAAGTTCCGTAACACGCCGGGCTATCCTACTCTCTGCGTGGCTTATCCCTCAACCACAGCCGAGCATTAACGCAGCCACTGATCCACGATCTCTTCCACTTCCTCCCCTTCCAGCGTGTCGTGCGCCAGCAGGTTATCGGCGATGGCAGCCAGCGCGGCCCAGAAGTCCTGCCGGTCAAGCAGTTTGTACAGATTGCGGGTTGCCTGCTCTAGATACGTCATCCGGCGCTGCGGATCGCGGATCAGTTCCATGGCAGCCTCCCACGCCATCGCCCAGTCGGCAGACCATTCGGCAACAACGGCCGGGTGATATGGATCGCCGTTGTAAAGCATCTCCGCCACGGGCCCCGCCAGCGCGACAAGCACAGACTTTTCCAGATATTCCTGACGCGTCATCCGGTCCACAGGCCACTCGACGCGAATGTCAGCATGCCGCTGCGGGCCATCATCGCGATCAGGTTCAATGGTCACCGATTGCACACGGGCGCCGACGTACACCGCCATGAGTGCATGCCCAGATTCGTGATACGCAGAGACTTCAGACACAGCAGCGATTCTCTTACCAAAAACAACAGCCCCAGACGACTGCCGGCCGTCTCAGCCTTATTAACGTAGCCGTGGCAGCGCGAATCGAAAAGTTGCCCATGCAGTTTGCGAACCTTCTTTTCCGGAAATGCTCCTTCCAAAGACGATACGTTTCCCAACGCGGTGCATCATTTGATTCAGCGGCAGGTCTTTCTGGCAGACCGGCTGACAAGGCGGGTAATCCCATGCGTTTCCTATCCATCGTGGCAAGTTCTTCCTGAAGATCGCGCCGGGTGCATTCTTTCCGGGAGATGTTTCTTTCTCCTGTCTAAACCACCTCGCGCGGACGATGCGCAAAGCTGTTTTACGCTGCGCGGTTCGTCCCTTCAGACGGCGCCGGGTTCTTCCGGCGAAACGAACTTCTGGCGAGTGTGGAATGAAGAGATGCCCAACAAGAGACGCCGCCATGCGCGGTGGCACCTGGATAATCAGGTGCAGAAAACTTTAGCGTATATGAAGAACAACTGGGCGGGAAAGGCTGCGCTGCACGGTTTGATCGGCGCCGTGAAGGCGCGGACCAACCTGCTAAAACCTGCGGGCGGCAACCGGGGCTGGCGCGACGCTGAGTTTTTCCTGCAAGGACTGGCGAACTTAGCGATCGCGCAGCACTACTGGAAAAATCCTACCTGGGAATGGCCGCAGCCGCCGTGCGCCGGTAGCCGCGTGCAGTTCAATCATCTGGTGCAGCATCTGTTTGACTGTCCGCAGATGCCATTCTTCATGCATAGCGTGTGGCTGACGCCGGCTGATACAACAGCACGAAGCTTTCAAAAAATCTACCGGCAACTTGCAGACGGCAGAAACCTGCGCGGCTGCAACACGCCCGTAAAACTCTCGCGCGAAGCCGTGGATTTCTTCCATCAGGCGCCCGATCACTTCACGGCCCTGCAAGCGATGTTCTGGGCGCAGACACGGGCCGCCGGCGCCACGCCGAGGCTCGCCAACGCGCTTGCGCAGTCTGCCTTGCCGCACGGCGGGGACGAAGCAGAATATTGGAGCGAGGTGATCGCGATGCTAACCCGGCACGAAACAAAGGTCATCGCCGCGGGCAACTTCTACGGCGTCATTCCCACTCTGTTGCAGCAGATGCTACGCAACAAGCAGGATTACCCGCAGTCATTCATTCAGGCGATAAGCCCTGCTGAGCTGGACTTCATTCTGAGGCATAAGGGAAGGCTGAGTGCGTCCATGCGCGACACATGGAAGCCAAGCGGTATCGGCGGATATTGCGAAGACGAAATCGATGAAAACGGGTGGGTGCAGAGAACTTGGCGGGTGCGTGAACTGTTGAATTCGCAGGAACTGGCTTCCGAAGGCAGAGCCCAGCGTAACTGCGTTGCCACGTACAAATATTACTGCCGCAATGGTTACTCTTCGATCTGGTCACTGGCCTGCCACGAGGGGACGAAACGCATTCATGCCACGACCATCGAGGTCAACCTGGAAGAACGCTGTATTGACGAAGCGCTCGGCCGCTTCAACAGGGAGCCTTCGCAGCCAGCCTTGCGAGTTATGAGAAAATGGGCGACGGAGCAGCAGATCACCATCGCGCCGCACGTTACCCAGTAGGCGGCCAATAGCCAGTCGCCAGAAGCAGCCGATACCCCAGCACGATGGCGCCGATCACAGACGCCGTCGCCGCGACCAGCAGCACGGCGCCACTGGCGATATTCAGACCATGCTCCACGTTTTCATCGTACTCACGTGTTGCAGCGCGGGCGATAAACTCCAGCGCGCTGTTAAACATCTCCGCCGACCAGACGGCGCCGATGCATAGAATTAAAAGGCACCATTCCAGCATCGTTGCTCTTAGTAACATTGCGGCGATAAGCACCAGCGGTGTCGCCACTGCGTGGACGGCGAAACTGCTCTGGCCGCGTACGCCCCGCCAGACGCCATAGCAGGCATCCAGGAGTTTACGCAACATGCTTCGCTGGGGCGGTTGATACGGTGCGGTCATAACGCGAATGGTAAGTCCGATGGTTGAACTTCGCCAGCGTGCTCCGGCGCCGGCTTCTTGTCAACTTGGATGCCGTGTGGGATATTCCTCATCTACTTTATTTCAGGCAAACAACACCTGCGGATGGAAGCAACATGGAGATCTGGCCCGCCATTGACCTACGCGGCGGCAAATGCGTGCGACTGATGCAAGGCGATTACGATCGCGAAACCGTCTTTGGCGATGACCCGGCGGCCATGGCCCGGCGTTGGATCGACGACGGCGCCCGCTACCTGCATCTGGTGGATCTCGATGGCGCCCGTGATGGCAAACGCATCAATCAGCAGGCGATTGCCGCGATCATTAAGGCCATCGAAGAATTCCAGCCCGGTCTGCCCGTGGAACTCGGCGGCGGCGTGCGAACTTCGCAGGATATCCGCGAACTGCTGGACCTGGGACTCACGCGGCTGGTCGTTGGCACCAGCGCCATCAAACAGCCCGAATGGTTCCGCAGCGCGTGTGAAGAATTCCAGGGCAAACTGGTCCTGGGCGTCGATGCGCGGGATGGCGCCGCGACGACGGACGGCTGGCTGGAAACCAGTGACAAACCCGCGACGGCTGTAGCCTCGGCCTTTGATGAGCTTCCCATGGCAGCCATCGTTTATACAGACATCGCCCGCGACGGGATGATGTCCGGCGTGAATCTGCCTGCGATGAAAGAGATGAAAGCCGCCATTAAAACGCCTGTCATCGCTTCGGGCGGTGTGACCAATCTACGCGATATCGAGCAGCTTGCTGCGGCGGGGCTCGATGGCTGCATTATCGGCCGCGCCTTGTACGAGGGTGAAATCACTCTTCCTGATGCGCACAAGGCTGCCGGTGTTTAGAAACTGCCGGATCTGTTCCCAGGAGCGGAAAATATGAACCAGTCACAGAAACTGATGCCCGCCATTGGCTGGCGGGAATGGATCAAGCTGCCCGACTTTCATGATGTGAAAGTGAAAGCCAAGATAGACACCGGCGCCCGCTCTTCGTCGATTCACGCCTTCGACATTCAGCGGTTTGAACATAAGGGCAGCGACTACATCCGCTTCTCACTTCACCCCAACCAGCGCGACGAAAAGAACGTGGTGGTCTGTGAAGCGGAACTGCTGGAATACCGCACCGTCCGCAGCAGCGGCGGCCACGAATCGCGGCGGCCCGTCGTTATCACGCATGTCGAACTGATGGGCAAACGCTGGCCCGTGGAACTGACCCTCGCCAACCGCAAAGTGATGGGCTTCCGCATGCTGCTCGGCCGCGAAGGCATGCGCGGGCGTTTCGTAGTGGACCCGGCTGCCAGCTATCTGGGTGGCAAGAAGAAGAAACGCAAAAAGTAGTAGGTCGTCTAGCAGCTACGGCGTCCAGATGCGGCTTTGCGGCTGTGAGTCGCGTTCGCGGCGGCGGGCTTTGATGCGGACATACGGTGCGATAAAGGTGCAGCGATGGCCGAATTCGCCCGGTTTCGCTTCAGGGTCTGCGTGCATCGGTTCGGTCAGGTCTTCAATTACAAAACCGCTACGGCACATCACACCGATGATCTCTTCCCAGCGGTGCAGGTATTCCAGCGATCCTTCTTCTCGCAACCGGCTGCCCGCAACGGGCGGTAATGGACCGCTGCGATAGTACGGTTCCGCGATGGGGTAGCCGCCGACGCTGGGCCGCATGCCGGCCTGAAGGCTGACGGGCTGTTTGTGCTGGCTGATGTAAATTCCGCCCGCACGCATCACGCGGGCAACCTCCGCAAACACGGGTGCGATGTGCGGCAGATAGCAGGTGCTGACAGGATGAATCACAACGTCGAAGGTGTCGTCCGCCAGAGCCGCCAGGTTATCCATCGAAGCGGCAACCGTTTTCAGCTTCAGTCCGCGGTCGGCTGCCACCTGACGATCTAATTCAAGCATCGCGCTGCTGATATCCACCACCGTCACTTCAGCGCCGGCAGCCGCGTAGATCGGCCCTTGCCTACCGCCTCCCGCCGCCAGGCAGAGGAGCTTCTTGTTTTGAATGTCGCCGCCTAACCAGCCCAGACCATCGACCGTTTTGAGCGGATCGACAAAGTCTTCATCCTTGGCGGGTCTTGCGAAACGCTCTCCGCGGATCGCGCGTTTGTCCCAGGCGCGCTTATTGTGCTCGTGTGCAGAAGAAGACATTACCTACCCGCCGATCAGCACGGTGGGGCATCCGGGCGGCAGCACTTTGCCGGTCGGGCTGGGAATGGGCGCCACGCAGCTGGCGTGGCTGGTCATATCGTTGATCCGCGCGGCGGGCATGTTGCCGATCAGCACGGTGGCCGATCCCTTGGCAATCATGCCAGGTCCACCCGGCACACAGCTGGCAAGGGTGCACGGCGCCGTCGTATCGGTAACGCGGGCCGCCGGTGCGCCGCCGATGAGCACAGTGGGTTCGCCCTTGATGATCGCCAGCGGCATCGCCGGATGCGGCGCCGGTGTGGGGACTGGCGCCGCGGGGTGAATCGGCGCGTGGCAGTGCGGCGCGTCTTGAAGAACATTATCGCCGAGGCGTGCTGCAGGCTGGCCCATCCGATTTCCGCGGGTTGAAACTGATAACTGTGACTAACGCCGGAACGTGTCTGTTTACACCAAGTGTAACGATCGTAGTAGCAGCCCGTGCGTCATCCAACTTGTGCAGGGCGGATGCACGCTGCTGAACTGCGTTTGCAATCTACGCTTTTCAGGCAGCCCGTTGCAAGCCGGGCTGCCGCCGCGCTGAACCTCTGCCGTTGCATGCTAACTAAACGAGAAGCCACATGGCTGACGTCGCCTCCCACTTTGACAAGCTTCCACTGCATCCGTTTCTGCTGGCGTGCTTTCCGCCGCTTGCACTGTGCTCCCACAATCCCGGCGGAGTGATGTTGTGGGAATTCGCCTTGGTGGCGGCGATTTCAATGAGCTATGCAGGCGTAGCGCTGTTGTTGCTAAGACGCTTCGTTTTCAAACAATGGCAGCGTGCGGCGCTGGGGGCAAGTTGGCTGGTAATGCTGACGTTTTCCTTCTGGTATACGGGCAAGATCAACGAATTGCTGCAACTCGCGTCGTTGCCGTTGCTGCCGCCGCTGGGGCTACTGGCATTGTGGTTTGCGATTGTGGTGGCGGGCATTCTCTGGCTACGCCGGCCGCGCGAAGACGACGCGCAATTCACCCGGTTTGCAAATCTTTTCGGCGGCGTCGCAGTGGCTGGTCCACTGGTAATGCTCTGCATCGCCACCGCCCGTCAGCCTCATCAAATCGAATGGACAGCCGCATCCGCGCCGCAACCAGAAAACATTGTCTTACACAAACCAGAAGAACCGCGTGATATCTATTACCTGGTGTTTGACCGCTATGGCAGCGAAAGCACGCTGCGCGAGCAGTTTGAGTTCGATAACGGGCCGTTTCTACGCGAACTGGAATCACGTGGCTTTACCGTGGCCCAGCGTAGTTTTGCCAATTACCCCAAGACCGATATCAGCATGTCTTCCGCGTTGAACATGCGTTATCACCATGAAGCGATCGCGCCGAAATCGCACTATATGAACCTGCTGTTGCACCATCGCGCCGGAGAACTGCTTCAGCAACAAGGTTACCGCTACCATCATCTGGGCGGGCTGCTGGACGGTATCCGTTGGAATCCGCATGCCGACGAAAACTACGTTTTCTCGCCGGCGCCGACGGAATACACCGACATTATTCTGCAATTCACACCGCTATACCCTTGGATCGGCACCCGTAGCAACGCCCGTCGCGTACTCGACAAATTCACGCTGTTGCAGAACATTCCGGCAGATGAAGGGCCCACCTTCGCCTACGCACATTTTGTCACCCCGCACGAGCCGTGGAAGTTTGACCGCGATGGTACAAGGATGACGCGAAAACTGGCTGAAAGTAGAACGGACCGCCAGAACTACGTGAATCAGCTGATATACACCAACCGCCGGATCCTGGAAACGATAGACGTGATTCTCGCACGCAGCGAACGCCGCGCGATCATCGTCATTCAATCCGACGAAGGCCCGGAACTGCGATACGAAGGCGATGCGGACAAGAGTCAGCTTTCGCAGATGAACCAGCGCAGCGGCATCATCTCAGCCTTTCTGCTGCCCGGTCGCGAAGGGAAAGAAATCGTTGCTGCCGACATCAGCCCTGTGAATACTTTCCGGCTGATCTTCCGCGAATACTTCGCTGCAGATATCCCGCTGCTTGAGAACCGCAACTACTACTGGAGCCACCCGAACGATCTCGGCAAGCCCGATCACGATGTGGCAGGTACGTTTGTTAACGTGACGCACCGTCTGCATGGCAGCGATGCGCTGGCGCAGGATAAAGACTGAACTGTTGCCGCGGGTTCGTCCCGCTATTCAACCTTCGATGTGTGATTGGCGCTGACACAACGCCCGTACTTATCGAGCTTGAAGGTCACGCTGCCTGAGATTTTATTCGATGCATTGAGATAGGGCGGCACGCGCCAGCACGCCGTTGCGCTGCCGGTAAAGTCAGCCCGAATGCGGCCGTCGGTGAGTGTTTTCAGGTTAATCGTTTCCAGCTTGGTATCCTGGACTTCGCACCAGCTGTGCTTTCTGGCCATTGCATCTTCTAACACGCATGTAACGCAGAGTTCTGTCTGTTGAGCCTGCCAGCTGTGCCGCGTGCGGGACGAAAGGCCGGTCCAGAATTCCCGCTCACCCAACATCTGACTGACAAGTTGTGTCACCTCCGGGCTGCTGGCGGCGACTTCATGCACGGTTGGCTCCAGGTAGCACCAGTCGCGGGGGCTAGGGTCATCTACACGCGCCACGATGTATTGAATGGGTCGCCCGGTGCTTTGCTGATAGCGGCGCCCTGCGCGGGTGAGTGACAGGTTCTGACTCCACACGTTCACCACCTGGTCGTAACCCTTCTGATAATCCAGGGGCAGACGCGCAATCTGCGGCTGATCTACGTACGATCCAAGGTGTTTTTCGGCGCGGTTGTGTAGCCCACGAGAGCCAATCCGCCGGCCGCGGACAATGATCGACGCGTAGTTGACGCCGGCAGGTAAATCCAGCTTATCGTTCAGCCGCTTAATGAGCGGGCTGCTGGGTTTCAATGAGCTTGCACGCGTGCCCAGGAAGTCGCCGAAATGTTCCGCCTTCATGCTGCCCATGTGGGGCGTTGCGATGGTGATAAGCTGCTCCACTTCGCCCCGGTACTTGATCAGCGGTAGTGCGTTTTGCAGATAAGCCCGCGTGATGACCCCGCCGGCACTAAACGCGACGATGCGGAATTTTTTACAGCCGGTGTAACGCTGCAACGCCTGCAACGTGGCGGCCAGTTCCAGCGTCTTCATCGCGATGCCGTCGACATTGGCCGCTTCGGAAAACTCCAGTGCAAACAGCGATGCCTTATAACGGTTGCTCTCGGCGCCAGTCTTATCGAGGTGCCGGGGCAGTTCGATCTCGGCGCCTTCCGGCCGGACAACCCCGCCGAAGACCTCACCGTCGTGTTGCAATTGGCCGATCATCCCCGACCACTTCGCTTCGCCATATTGCCTGGTTGTGTCTGGCTGGCCCCATACCATGTCGGCGCTCTTCAGGTTGTATTTCATCCCCGGCACCAGCAACGTCACCGCGTCGCTGGAAGGCTTTGCCTGTGCCGCGGAGCTGGCAACACAAAACAGGACGAAAACCGCCAGCATGGCGGAGATAATATTTTTCATGGCGGCGCACTTCCTCTGCCGCAGGACGCCCCATCCCGGAATAAAAACAGGCGTTCTGCGAAGTGATGTATGTAGTGCCCCGATTATACGGGGCCGGCGGGCGCCGCGGCTAGGCTGTTTTCCTGCATGTAACGTCGCAAGTGACTGCTGCGTATCAACTTGCAGCGACAACAGGATTCTTCAGCACGCCCAGATTCTCAATCTCCACCTCTGCGGTGTCGCCCGGTTTGAGCCAGATAGGGGGCTTTCTCGCCGCGCCGACACCGGGCGGAGTACCTGTGAAGATCACATCGCCGGGGGTTAAGGTGCAGCACTGCGAAATGTGCGCGATCAGCTTTGCCACTGGGAAGATCAACTGGGAAGTGGTGGAATCCTGCAAAGTCTCGCCGTTGAGGCGGAACGCAATTTTCAGATTGCCGGGGTCGCCAGCTTCATCAGGCGTGACAAGTTCAGGACCAAACGGGGCGAAGCTATCAAACGCCTTGCCCAGCAGCCACTGTCCGCCGGGGGTGCCTTTCTGCCAGTCGCGGGCGGACACATCATGGCCGCAGGTATAGCCAGCAACATGGTTCAAAGCGTCTTCTTCCCGGATATTTTTCCCGCCTGTTCCGATGATGGCGACCAGTTCCGCCTCGTAATCCACCTTGTCGCTGACGGCGGGCAGTTCGATGTTATCGCCGTGAGCGCGTACGGATGTGGGAAACTTATTGAACACAACAGGCTGCGAAGGAATCTCGGCGCCGGTCTCAGCCGCATGATCGGCATAATTCAACCCGATGCAAATAATCTTCTGCGGTGCAGGAACCGGCGCCAGCAGCTTCACAGCATCGATCTGAACATCCGCAACGCCGCTGGCAGCGATCTTTGCAGCGCCTTCCATCCCGGCGGCGCCCATCGCTAAGAGCTGACGCATACATGCGGGCAACTTGTCGTCCGCGCGATTCAGGTCAGCGTATCCCCCAGTGGTTTTAACGGCCGTTCTGGCTGTATCGCCGTCGAGGTAAGAAATCAGTCGCATGGTAGTGGCTCTGGTGGTTAGGGACAGTTCCGGCAAAGTGACGGTTGGCGTCGTGGTTGTATGTTAAGCATCAATCACGTTGCCTGAAACAGGTGCAAAACGTCCGCGTCTGCTTAACCGTTAGGCGGCGGAATTCTCTGCCGTGATGCAAATGAATTGCGGCAACTCTTCTTTGACCGGGCTAAAACCGCAATCTAGCTTTCAGCAGTGAGCCTTGCGCTCGCGACGGCGCCCGTTGCGCTGGTTCGCCCGTCGCCCTCCCTTTCCGCGTACGCCGCTGCATTGTGAAAATGGAAAACACGGCCTCAACTGATCAACCCGCCGCTGGCGATGCCCGGAACCCGGACGATGCTCCGCGGCAGATCAACGATCTGTCAGCGCTGCTGGATACGCTGGACGATGCGCACGGCCAGCGCGACGACCCCCGCCTGCGTGCAGAATTCGCACACCAGAATAAGCTGATCCAGGTGCGGCTGGGCGTAGCAAGCAGCCTGTTTGCCGCGTTGCGCGCCAAACACGCCCCAACCGCAGCGCATTGCCTGCGTGTTGCTTTGAATTGTTCCGCCTGGGCGCTGTGCAGTGGACTGGAAGACGATCAGATCGATGTGATCGAAGTCGCCGCACTGCTACACGATGTCGGCAAGATCGCCGTGCCGGATTTTATCTTGAAGAAACCTGGGCAGCTAACCACTGACGAATACCTGCTTATTGAACACCACCGGCAACGCGGCTTAGAGATTCTGGCGGGATGCTCGCCCAGTAAAGGGATTGTCGAAGCCATCCACTACGCAGCCGCAAACTTCGACGGCGAACGGCCTGGTTTTGAACTTCAGCAGGATCAACTGCCCGTCGCCGCCCGCATGATCGCCATTGCGGACGCCTTCGACAGCATGACCACCGACACCGTTTACCGCCGTGCATTATCCCGCGAACGCGCGCTGAACGAGCTCTTTGACTGTGCCGGCAAACAGTTTGACCCGGACATGGTGCGCGATTTCTGCGACCTGCTTTCGTCGGATCAGATCAACTTCACAGATCGGGTTGCCAGGCGGTGGCTGCGCGAACTCTCGCCGGACGAAGCGAACCGGCAATGGAAGCGTGGCAGCGTCGCCGTCAACATGCAGCCCGCTTCGATCGACTCGCTGTTCCAGCAGAAGATGCTGGAGAGTATGCACGACGGCGTTGTGTTTGTAGACGCTGGGCACCGCATCATGCTGTGGAACCGCGCGGCTGAACGAATGACCGGCGTAGCAGCGGAAACCGTTATCGACCAGAACTGGGAGCCAGGGCTGGTCGGCCTGCGCGATTCAGAGGGACGACTGGTTGTTTACGACAACTGTCCGCTGCTGCAAGGCATCGAATCCGGGATGCAGGCCTCGGAACGGCTTGAACTGACTTCCGATCAGAGCCGCAATCTTTCCGTCAACGCGCACATTCTACCGGTGAAAGGTAGCAACGGTGAGACGCTTGGCGCCGCACTCATCCTGCACGATGCATCCTCGGAGATCAATCTCGAAGAACGCGTTCAGACGTTGCACGTCAAAGCCACGCAGGACCCACTCACCAAAATCGCCAACCGCGCCGAGTTCGACCGGGCGCTGGAACGCTTCACGGACGCCCACCTGGAGCACGGCTGCCCGTGTGCACTGATTATCACCGACATCGATTTCTTCAAGAAGATTAACGACACCTACGGGCACCAGGCAGGCGACGAGGCGTTGATTGAATTCGCTGCGTTGCTAGATAGCCACACCCGGCAAGGCGACGTGGTAGCACGCTATGGCGGTGAAGAATTCGTGTTGTTGTGTGCTGACTGCGACAACGCATCCGCCACCTCAAGAGCCGAGCAGATACGCCGCGAGCTTTCCTCAACGCCCCAATCCATGCTCGGCGGCAAATGCATCACTGCCAGCTTCGGCGTCACCGAGGTGCAAGCCGGCGACACGGCTGAAACGATGCTCCGCCGCGCAGACCGCGCGCTCATGCAGGCCAAAGATAACGGCCGGAACATGGTGGTTCAGCTCGGCGCCGGCATGGGCGCCGAAGAGGCAGCAAGTCAGGGCGGTGCAGGCTGGTTCTCCTGGTTCAAGACAAACAAGCCGGAAGAACTTCTGCAGCGGACGCTTTCCACCACTGTCCCGGTCAACATCGTCGTGGAGAAGCTCAAAGGTTTCGTCGCCGATCAGTCCGCCGAGATCGCGTCCATTGAAGAAGACAAAGTGAGCATCAAAATCAATGGCGACGGCGGCTCGCTTCTGCGACGAAACAGCGACCGCTCGACGCCGTTTCTGGTAGAACTTCTATTCCGCGAAGAGCCCGGCGCCGCCCGGCCAACCATTATCAGTGTTTCCATCCGGCCCATCCGGCATCGCGACCGGCGCCGGACGAACGCGATTGAACGGGCGCGACAATTACTCGTCAGCCTGAAGTCTTACCTGATGGCGCACGAAGAACTTGATAAGCCCGGGTAACGTCTTCTTTGCCGCCGGGAACAAAGGAAAACGATGAGGGGAATTAGCGCCCGGCTCTCTGGCCTTCAACAGCAGTTCCTGCAGCGCATCTCCAGCGCTAACGACGCCGCCGCGTTAAACGCGGTACGCCTGACAACAGGCAAGAAGATCAACACCCCGGCGGACGATCCTTCGGGATTTGTCGCGTTGTATAGCCTGGAAACGGAACTCGCTGCGATTAACGAAACCGTCGCCCGCGTATCTGCTGCGGCCGACCTTGTCGCCCAGGCGCAGTTGACGCTGGACCAGTCGGAAGCAACGCTCACTGCCATCCGCGATCTTCTCATCACGGACGAAGGCCGCGTGCTCGATAGCAGCGGGCGCGCCGCGGCGCAGGCCGAGATTGATGCTGCGCTCGACGACCTCAACGGATTCGCTGCGACCGAGATCAACGGCCGGCGTGTCTTAGACGGCTCTGCAAGTTTTCGCCCCAGCGGGGTCAATACGAGCCAGATTGCTAGCCTCCGGGTTTTTACGACGGCCGGTGTAGATGTTGAAGGTTCGGTGATTCAGTCCGCCACGCAGGCCACGCTGACCTATACGGGAACTAGCGGTCAGATTACGGATGATGCGGACATTACCCTTACGGGCGCGACGGGCAATATTTCGCTTTCCGTTGTCTCAGGCACATCCCTGGCGGATGTTGCCGCGGATATCAACGACTACAGTCATCTTTCAGGCGTAACGGCGGAAGCTGACGGCGATGATCTGATCTTCACCGCGGTTGAAGCCGGTAGTGCGAACACAGTTGAAGTGGCTGTCGGCGACGGAACCTTTACTGTGACCGGCGGCGATGGAAATGGTGTAGCGACGGGAACCGACGCTGAGGTCGAAATCAATGGCGCCACGCTCAGTGGCACGCAATCGATCAACGGCCGGACGCACGGCGACCAGGTCACCTACGTTTCCAATGGGCTGCATCTTACCTTGCAGTTAGAAGCGGGATTCACAGGCGATTTTGACGCTATTGAGATTGATACAAGCAACGCACTTCAATTTTCGCTGAGCAACAAGACGGGCGATCTTTCGACCCTGGGAATCCAAAGTGTGCAGACGTTGAATCTGGGCGGCGTCAGCGGAGTGCTTGAATCGTTGAGAACCGGCGGCGATCTGTCGGGCCTGGAAGGAAACACCTCCCAGGCCATTCGCGTGGTGGACGAAGCGCTCGCGAAACTGAGATTAACGGCCGCCCAGGTCGACGCATTTGGCGACCGCACCATCGCTTCTTCTGCTGCTTTGTACGAAGGACTGGCCACCCGGACCCAGGAATCCATCGATAGCATCAATCAGGTGGACGAGACCGCGGAGCAGTTGCTTCTGGCTGAGAATCAAGCAATTTCCTCAAACGCACTAGCGAGTCTCAGTATCTTGCAGCAGCAGAACTTCAACGTGACGGCCATTCTGTCCGCCCTGGCGGGCTTCTAGCGTCCCATTCCTGCATGCACGAATCTCTCTTCAAAAGCAATGTGCGTTCGGCCGCCACTAACTGCATGTAGTGATGCCTCAGGCTCCCCAAGCGAAAAAACCGATAAAGTGCAGGGCGCAGTGGTTGACGTAGCGGCTTAGTCGAGATTGAATATCAATATCATGCCTAGAGGCCGCGTCCTGAAAACTGGGCGTTTGTTTCATGCTTCCTGGCACCTGCCTTGTCATCGCCTACCAACTTTCGGATGCTTTTGATGCCTGCTATGACGCACTATTCCCGTAAACCGAGCCACCGTCATGCGTTTACGCTGGTGGAGTTGCTTGTGGTTATCGCTATTATTGGCGTGCTGGTCGCACTTCTGCTGCCTGCCGTTCAAGCCGCGCGCGAGGCCGCCCGGCGTTCAAGTTGCGGAAACAATCTCAAGCAGATTGGCTTGGCGCTGCACAACTATCACGACGCCCACCGCCAGTTTCCGCCGTCGAGCCGGATCAACCCGATCCCAGCTTCAAATACAACCTATGCGGGCTGGTCCATCCACGCTTCCCTGCTCCCCCAGCTTGAACAGCAGAATCTGCGGAATCTGGTTGATTTGTCTCAGCCCTACTCCTCACAGCCATTGGTCACCCAGACCCGTGTGCCAACCTATATCTGCCCCAGCGAAGTGAACGATCAAGAGCGGCCCGACGGCTCGCTGACGCATTACCCACTTTGTTACGGCGTGAACCTGGGAACCTGGTTTGTCTGGAACCCCAACAACCGCCAGGGTGGCAACGGCCTAGTGTATCCGTTCAGCAAAACCGGCATGCGGAGCATCACCGACGGCACCAGTAACACGCTGGCCTTCTCGGAAGTGAAGGCCTACACGCCTTACTTCCGCGATGGTGAAGCAGCTGACGCGGCTGTTCCTGCGAATACAGGAACCGTCCTCGGCTATGCGGGCACTTTCAAGACGAACTCCGGCCACACTGAATGGGTGGATGGTCGTGCCAATCAGAGCGGTTTCACCGCGACCTTCCCGCCGAACACGCGTGTACTTCACAGCACGGGCGGCGTTGAATACGACGTTGACTTTACCAACGCCCGCGAAGGCAACACGACAACGGGCATCACTTACGCCGCGATTACCTCGCGCAGCTACCACCCAGGCGGCGTGCAGACCGTATTTGCAGACGGTTCAACCCACTTCATCGCTGAGACCGTGAACGTCGCCACATGGCGTTCGCTCAGCACACGCAACGGCGGCGAAGTGGTTGGCGAATACTAGACTGCTGCCTCCACAACTCACACGAGCTAGCAAGTTAAACGGCGGCCACCGGGAATCTGGTGGACCGCCGTTTTTCGTATCTGAAACAATCGCTGCTTAATACTCGTTGCTGGAACCGCGGTCGCCCAGACCCGCCGAACCGCCGAAGGTGCGTCTGACCGTACGGCTGGCGACTTCCTGCTTGAGCTTGTCGATCGCTTCTTCGATCTTCAGCGCCCCGAGATCACCATCGATCCGGTCACGGACAGAAACGGCGTTGTTCTCAACATCTCGCGGACCGACGATGAACATGTAGGGCGTCAGTTCAAGCTGCGCGTCGCGGATTTTGGCGCCAAGTTTTTCCGCACGGTAATCGCCTGTGGCACGCAGACCAGCCGCACGGCAGGCCTGCTCGACCTTACGGGCGTACTCTTCGGACTTCTCACTCACCGGCAGCACACGCACCTGTTCAGGCGCCAGCCACAAGGGGAAGGCGCCGGCGAAGTGCTCAATCAGTACGCCGATAAACCGCTCCATCGAGCCTAGCGGCGCGCGGTGGATCATCACCGGCCGGTGCGCCGCATTGTCGGCGCCGGTGTACTCCAGGCCGAAACGCGGCCCGGAAGGCAGGTTGTAATCAAGCTGCACCGTGCCCAGCTGCCATTCGCGGCCAATGCAGTCGGTCACCACAAAGTCCGCCTTCGGCCCGTAGAAAGCAGCTTCACCTTCTTCCGCTTCGGCGTCGATGTTCAAGCTCTTACAGACGTCCACGAGCGCGGCCTGGGCAGCGTCCCAGCTACGTTGATCGCCGACGTATTTATTGCTCTTCGGGTCACGGAAGCCAAGGCGGACGCGGTAGTCGGTCATGCCCAGACTGTTCAGCACGTACTGCGTCATCTCCAGGCAGCCGCGGAATTCGTCCGCCACCTGGGCTTCGGTGCAGAAGATGTGCGCATCGTCCTGCGTAAAGCCACGCACGCGAGTCATGCCCGACAGTTCACCGGATTTCTCATAGCGGTAAACGGTGCCAAACTCAGCCAGTCGCAGCGGCAGTTCGCGGTAACTACGTGGTTGCGACTGATAAATCATCACATGATGCGGGCAGTTCATCGGCTTCAGCAGATACCGGTCCTGCGTAGCGGACCAGGTTTCAAGCTTTAGCAGTTTCTCGTCTTTCGGCTGATCGCAGTCATAGTCCGGCAACTCGGCGCCAAGAATGCGGGCCGCGTCAATCAGCTTGCTTTCCTGGTCGATGGTCAGCGGATCGCCTTTTTCGGGATCCAGCCCCCGCACAATTGCATCCACCAGCGCGCCGGCGTCGTGGTCGAACAGCGGGGCGAATTGCGAATCGCGGTAGTACGGAAAGTGACCGCTGGTCTGGTACAGTTCGACCCGGCCGATATTGGGTGAATAAACCGGCTGATAGTCACGGCGTTCCAGTTCCTCTTTCACAAAGTTCTCAAGCAAGCCCCGCACCCTAGCGCCTTTCGGCTGCCAGAGAATCAGACCACTGCCCACTTTGTGATCGATGGTGAACAGCTTCAACTGCTTGCCGAGCGTGCGATGATCCCGCTTCTTGGCTTCTTCAATCTGTTCCAGATGCGCCGCCAGTTCTTTCTTGTCGAAGAACGCGGTCGCATAAAGCCGCTGTAACTGCGGCCCGTCGGCGTCGCCTTTGAAATACGCACCGGCGATGGATAACAGCTTAAACGCCTTGATGACGCGCGGCGCACGGACATGCGGACCGCGGCAGAGGTCGATAAACTCTCCCTGCCGGTAAAACGAAAGGGTGTCGTCTTCCGTCAGCCCGGTGCTGATGTGTTCGACTTTGAATTTCTGGCCCAGATCTTCGCAGATCTGCAGGGCTTTTTCGCGTGGTTCTTCAACGCGTTCGAAAGGCTCGTTCAGTTTGATGATCTTCTTCATCTCGGCTTCGATCGCCGGGAAATCATCTTCGCTGAGCGAATGCGGCAGGGCGAAATCGTAGTAGAAACCGCCGTCAATTGTCGGTCCGAAGGCAAGCTGCACGCCGTCAAATAACCGCATCACCGCGCGGGCCATAATGTGGGCGCAGGAATGCCGCATCACGGCTAGGCTTTCCTGATCGCGGCGGGTGAACAGCTTCAGTTCCAGTTCACCGGACTCGGGTAGCCGGGTGTCCAGACCCACGGTTTTGCCGTCTATTTCCGCGGCGATGGCTTCGCGGGCAAGCCCTTCCGAGATATCCGCCGCGACATCGTAGGGAGTAATGGCGGTGGAGAATTCCTTCACGTTTCCGTCGGGAAGTTTTACCTTTAGCATGACAACACTGCTCTTAATAGAAGGCCGCGATGGCGGACGCCGGTACAAAGGACGCCTAACAACACCATATGGCGGGCGGCGCCGGTCGGAGCGTTTCGTAAGCCGCTCACCGGCACCATCGGTAACTGCACGCAGTATAGAGGGATCGACAAAAACGGGATAGAGAAGGTTCAGCCCGCGCGATCAAGTGATTTCCACAGACGCGAACAACTGCTCCCGCGACCAATGCGCGAACCAGCCATGCAATTGCGCCGCCAGCTGGTCCAGATCATCAGATGCAGCGGCGGCCGCTTCGATGGCTTCCCCAATGGCGCCGCCTTGCTGAAGAACCGTGAGCAACTGAAACTGCGCCGCCGTCAGGGGCAGGCGCCGTACGATGAAATCCCGGCGGGTGACCGCCAGATAAGTTGCTTCCGGCGGCGGCACTTCTACCGGGGCGTCTTCGCGGTAGCTGCTGTAATAGTCGTTGACCGGGAATTGAAACTCCATCAACTCCACGCATACCGCCAGTTTCAACCGCGCTGCGGGCCAAGCATCTGGCGGTATGGCTGCGAGTTCTTCAGCACGCAGGGTTTCGGAACCTTCAAAGCCAGGACCGTCGAAAACCGTGTCGATACGCTGCTCAAGCCTGGCCAGATCGATTAGGAAGTCGGGCCACGATGGACCGTCACTGGCATCGTCGCCGGTCATCCGCGGACGAGTATCCCGCAGGAATTGAATGAAGTTATCGGCCAGCCGGTTCAGCGTGTAACTGCTGGGCGGATGCGTTTGCAGGTACTCGAAGGCGAAGTCGTTGAACAGCTCTTCTTCCAAAGTGTAAACCATCGCCGGAAACATGTTCCGCATGCATTCCAGCAGCCGCGCGTAATAGGCGTGGGCATAAACTTCCAGCCGCTGAAGCGTACTCCGCTGCTGACTGGGCAGCACCACATTCGATGCATCGCGGGGGCCGGAGATTTCCGCCTGTGCGCCGGGCGACTGCACTCCCGCGGCGACGCCGTCTGGATGCGTGATAACAGCTTGCATCCAGCGTTGCACAACGTCTAACGGCGCCGACATGATTTTCCTCTCTGCATGAAGCGGAGCGGCAGTTACGGAGCCAGCAGCAAACGGCTTGGCGCCTTCAGGAAGCCGATCACTTCGTTCAGGAAGCGGGCGGCCGTGCCTCCATCGACCAGGCGGTGATCGTAGGAAAGACTCAGCGGCATCATCAGCCGGATGGCGATTTCGTCATTCACAACGACCGGCATCTTACGGGCACGGCCGACCAGCAGAATGGCGACCTCTGGCACGTTGATAATGGGCGTGGAATATACGCCGCCGATGGCGCCCAGATTGCTGATCGTGAACGTACCGCCCCGCAGGTCGGAAACGCCGAAGTTGCCGTCGCGGACCTTTTCGGCCATCGTCGCCAGTTCGGAAGCGGTTTCCGGAATCGAAAGGTCGTCGGCGCCTTTCAGAACGGGCACAACCAGCCCGCGTGGTGTGTCCACGGCGATACCAACATTCACGTAATCTTTATACGTGATCAGCCCCTGCTCCATATCGATCGAGGCGTTGATCTCTGGATGCAGCTTCAGCGCCATGGCAACCGCTTTGATAACAAACGGCATGCTGGTCAGCTTCACGCCTTTGGCAGCGTAGTCGTCTTTGCTGGACTGGCGGAATTTTTCCAGTTCGGTCACGTCCGCATCGTCGAAGTTGGTAACGCGCGGGGCCGTGGTCCACGACTCGTGCATTTTGGTGGCGATCGTCTTGCGGATCTTCGCCATCTTTTCGATGCGTACCGGGCCGAAATCGTCCATTTCGGAACCGCCCGCCGGTGCGGCTGGCTTGCCGCCTTTGCTGGCAGCACGCACGACTTGCAGGATATCTTCACGCAGAATGCGGCCGCCAGAACCTGTACCTGTGACCCGCTTCAGATCAACGCCTACTTCACGCGCGAAGCGGCGGATCGCAGGACCAGCAGCTACGTCGCCACCGTCCGAAGCGGTTGTCTCAACGGGTTGCGGCTTGGGCTTCGACGGCGGATCTTTTTGGACCACGGGTTGTGGTTTGGGCTTCGCGGGGGCGGCGGGTTCTGGCTCTGGCTCGGGTTCTTGCTCAGCCGCCGGTGGTTCTTCTGCAACTGGCTCAGGCTCTGCGGCTGGCGGTTCGTCTTTGGCTTCTTCGGCAGGGGCGGCGGTCTCGCCATCGACGGTGACCATCACCGTGCCGACGGGGACGGTGTCGCCTTCTGCGACATGCACCTTCAGCACTTTGCCGGCATAAGGGCTAGGGATGAACATCGTGGACTTATCGGTGGCGATTTCGAGCACGTCCTGGCCTTCTTCCAGCACATCGCCTTCGCTGACAAGTACTTCGCCGATGTCGGCGGATTCGATATCGTCGCCGATTTCTTCCAGTTTGATTTCAAGAGGCATGTCGTTCTTCCGCTGATATATCTGGTGCTGCCCGCTAAGGGGCTGCGGTGTGGAAATGTGAAGGAAACCCGGAATCCAGCTGTTGCTACTTACGCGAAATACGGGTCAATCTTATCAGGATCAATATCCAGTTCTTTAACTGCTGCCGCGGCCACTTTGGCGTCGATCTCTCCGGCGCGAGCCAGCCGGTAGAGCGTGGCCAGGGTGATGCACTGCGCGTCTACTTCGAAGTGGCGCCGCAAGGCTGCACGCGATTCGCTGCGTCCCATGCCGTCGGTGCCCAGCACGTAGAAGTCGCCGGGAACCCAGCGGGAAATCTGTTCGGGCACCGCCCGCACGTAATCCGACGCGGCGACAAATACGCCCTTCTCGCCCGCCAGTGTGTCTTCCACGTAGCAGGTTTTCGGCTTCTCACCGGGGTTGAGCAGATTCCACCGCTCGGCGCGGTGAGCATCGCGGCGAAGCTGGTTGTAGCTGGTCGCACTCCACACTTTGGTGGAGACGCCGTACTTCTCGGCCAGGATGTCCTGTGCCTCTAGCACGCTACGGAGGATCGGCCCGCTGCCAAACAGGTTGGCGGAAACTTTGCCGCCATCGACCTGCTTCTCACCAATCTGGTACAGGCCTTTAATGATGCCGTCATAAACGTCATCGCCTTCCGGCATGGCAGGCATGACGTAAGGTTCATTCTCCAGCGTGATGTAGTAGATGGCGGTTTCGCCTTCCTGATACATCCGCCGCAGGCCGTCGATGATGATGCAGACAGTTTCGTAGGTGTAAGCCGGATCGTATGCACGCACGGTCGGGAATGCGATGGCGTTCAGAATGCTGTGCCCATCCTGATGCTGCAGCCCTTCGCCATTCAGCGTGGTGCGGCCAGCCGTGCCGCCCAGCAGAAAGCCTTTGGCCCGCATGTCGGCAGCAGCCCAGATCAGATCGCCGATGCGCTGGAAGCCGAACATCGAGTAATAGATAAAGAACGGAATCATGTTGATGCCGTGCTGCGAGTACGCTGTACCCGCCGCATTGAACGAAGACATCGAACCAGCTTCGGTGATGCCTTCTTCCAGAATCTGGCCGTCTTTCGCTTCCTTGTAATACTGCAACTGGCCAGCATCAACCGGCTCGTAAAGCTGCCCGGCATGGGCGTAGATGCCCACTTCGCGGAACATACCTTCCATACCGAAGGTCCGCGATTCGTCTGGCACGATAGGCACTACCTGCTTGCCGATATTCTTATCGCGGCACAGTCGGCGGAGGATTTCGACCATGCCGAAGGTGGTCGACTGATCTTTGCCTTTGCTGCCGGTCAGCAATCGTTTGTACGATTCCAGGTCCGGCGTCTCGGTAACGGGCGGATTGACTGGACGTGAAGGGACATAGCCGCCGAGAGCTTTACGCCGCTCGTGCAAGTACTTCATTTCGGCGCTGTCTTCTGGCGGCAGATAGAACGGCGTATCTGCGACATCGTCGTCCGAGATCGGAATCGCGAACCGCGTACGGAATTCCAGCAGTTCTTCTTCGTTCAGTTTCTTCTGGTTGTGGGCCACATTGCGGCCTTCGCCAGCTTCGCCCAGGCCGTAGCCCTTGATGGTCTTGGCGAGAATGACGGTCGGCTTGCCATTCTTCTGCACCGCCCGGTGATAGGCCGCGTAGACTTTTTCCGGGTCGTGACCGCCACGGCGCATCTTCTCCAGACGCTCGTCACTGAAGTTTTTGACCAGGTCCAGTAGTTCCGGATACTTGCCAAAGAAGTTCTCACGGATGTAAGAGCCGGGCACCGACGTGTACTTCTGATACTCGCCGTCAACGACTTCCTCCATGCGTTTGATCAGCAGGCCGGTTTCGTCCCGCTCAATCAACGCGTCCCAGTCATCGCCCCAGACAACCTTAATCACGTTCCAGCCGGCGCCACGGAACAAGGCTTCCAGTTCCTGGATGATCTTGCTGTTACCGCGGACAGGACCGTCAAGCCGCTGCAGGTTGCAGTTGATGACAAACGTCAGGTTTTCCAGCCGTTCACGGGCGGCAAGCGTAATGGCGCCAAGCGTTTCTGGCTCGTCACATTCGCCATCGCCCAGGAAGGCCCAAACGCGCTGATTGGTGGTGTCTTTCAGTCCGCGGTCGTTCAGATACTCGTTAAACCGGGCCTGATAGATCGCCATGATGGGGCCAAGGCCCATCGAGACGGTCGGGTATTCCCAGAACGTGGGCATCAACCACGGATGCGGATACGAGGAAAGCCCGCCGCCGGGCTGCAGTTCGCGGCGGAAATTCAACAGCTTCTCTTCCGAAAGGCGGCCTTCCATAAACGCACGGCTGTACATACCGGGCGAGGCGTGCCCCTGGAAGTAGATCTGATCACCGTCATAGCCGCTTTCGCCGCGACCGCGGAGGAAGTGATTGAAGGCGACTTCGTAAAGCGTGGCCGAAGATGCGAAGGTGGAGATATGGCCGCCGGTGCCGGGGTAGTGATTGTTGGCCCGCGTGACCATCGCCATTGCGTTCCAGCGGATAATGCTTTTGATGCGGCGTTCTATTTCGCGGTTGCCCGGATAGGCTGGCTGTTCTTTCAGCGGGATGGTGTTGATGTAAGGCGTGTTCATCGGCATCGGCATCGAGACGCCTTCGGTCAACGCCTTATCTTCTAGCACCGATAGCAGATACTTCGCCCTCTCTGGTCCTTTGCTCGAAAGCACATATTCAAGAGATTCAATCCATTCACGCGTTTCTGCCGGGTCGATGTCCGTGGTCTGGTTCAGGTAAGGCTGCTGGGGCGATTGATCTGCTGTTTGCGCCGTTCTCACGTCAGCCATAAGTACCAACCTCGCTTTCAATGGATCTCGAACTGTATTGCATCGTGGGTGACGACTCAGGCAGCCACACCGATGATTTTCTGAAACTTATTGTCTTGTCTGAATCTTTGTTGCCGTTTGCAGGCTCTGAATTACCGGCAGTGTGAGTTCACAGGCATTAAATTTTGCCGGACCCTCAATAATTCCATTCTAATGCACGCAATATCCATCACGTACGGTGGTTTCGACGAATATCTGGATAAGAAACGCCGGATGCGTGTGAAAAGCACTCCAATTGAGCTCACCAGGATAGTATCGGTCACACAAACCTTACTGGTAACCTTTATTGTCTGGATAGGCAAGGTGTGAGGCGCGGCAAGCAAGCCGCAGAAACCGCCCGCAAATCAATTTGACTACACTTTCATCCGGCTCCCGACCGGAACGAAACTTACCGCTGCTAAAAAAGTGACAAAGCCCCGCAAACCGCGCCTGCGTTTTTCGCTTCCAGCAATGTTTGCCGGAATGGCGGGCGTCGCGTTCGTAATGGGTGCTTATCTGCGGGGAAATTATCTGCTCGGCATCGATGTTGGCATTTGGTATGCCGCCGTCGCGCTAATGATGGTTGGATTGTTCGCGCGTGTGCTGTGGCAAACTCCGGTTTCGAAAATCAAGCTGGCACTGCTCGTACTTTTCACGATTCCCGTTTGCTTTGGTTTTGCTTTCCCAGCTTTCATCAACCCGGATGTCCAGGTGTTTGTGAGCCGGCACAAACAGGATCGTGTTGTTCGCAGCGAACTTCGCGCGGTGTTTGGAGAAGACCCTGCGTTTTCCAGTCTTTCGATTTCGACGACGCAACTCAAAATTCTAAATGTCGAAATTTCGGGAAGTGTTCCGCGGCGGGCAGACCTTACCCGGTTGAGACATCGTGTATTCGAACACTGTGGTTCCGCCAAAGGATGCCATTTGGACTGGCGGATACAGGTTCGCGACGATGGGAAGACGTACGTTGCACGAAATAATAATGCCTTCGCGCCTGAATAGACTCGAAGGCATTAAGCAGATGTGAATGTTTAACCAGCGGGTAAGTTACCAGCTGACTTCCACCTTGGAGCCATTGGAAAGAATGGCGGCGAGGTCTTTCGCCTCTTGCGTGGGCAGAGCGATGCTGCTGGAAGCCGCGGGTGCTGTGGGAACATGCGAGTGCAGCGAGACACCCTTGCCCAGGTCCAGGCGCCATTCTCCGTACGGATTCATCGGCGAGTGCTTCAGCACAGGGCTGCCACCCGGCGGCTCGTAGACGGGCCATTGCTGGTGGGACTGCACCTGATAACCGCCTTCCGCAATACCGGCGGCTGGTGAGTTGGCGACCTTGAACTCCGTGGCGAACTTGCGCTTGAGAAATACGGCGACGGTTTTCCGCGTCAGGTTAACCTCTGCGTGGAACGGTCCGTCCAGCACTTTGACTTCCGTGCCGGGTTGCGGCACGAGGCTGCCGCCATTGAGATTTCTCAATAGCATGGCGGGCACCTGATGAGCTTCCGCGATCGTGCTCCACGAGTCGCCCGGTTGCACCTGGTGGCGGCTGCCTGCGGTGTGATGTTCGGCGGAGAAGATCACTTTCGCGCTGAGCAGGTTCAGCCACAACATCAGTTCTTCACGCTGCGGAGGCAGCAAGCCGGTGTCGTAGTAATGTGCGGTAAGCGT
This sequence comes from Pirellulaceae bacterium, assembly GCA_965233625.1. Lineage (GTDB taxonomy): Bacteria > Planctomycetota > Planctomycetia > Pirellulales > Pirellulaceae. Next base: position 1,018,051 of record OZ247499.1, on the reverse strand, counting down.
TTCTAACGCTTTCTCGAAATCGCCGTTGTTCACCATCTCGCGTGCCGTATCCATGCTTACTCGGAAGTCGGCAGGGGAGCCGACAGACGCGGGCGGCTGGTTGTTTGCCGCGTCGGTGGGCATGCTGTACACGCTTGCCTTGGACTCTAAAGGTGGTGTGTCATCCGAAAGCGTAAAGCCTGCGGTAGATGCTTGGCCGTCTACCATTCCGGCTTCCGGCCCGGCGGAAACATCGGGTCCGGCGGCAGCTTCTGGCGGAGCAACCTGATAGGCGGATGCTTCCGGCGCCGGCGTAAAGGCTCCGGCAGGTGGAGGTTCGATCCCAGGTGGAATGGCCATTTCGTCACCCGTTGCATCACCAGAAGAAATACCCATCGGAGGACCGGCGCCAGGATCTACGGGCGGCGCCATGGGGGGCGGTCCGCTTTGTGTATAGGGGTTCTGCGGTGAGAAATCACCCGGAGCGGCAAAGTCGCCCGGTCCCGCAAATGCATTGCTTGGAGGTCCACCCGCAGGCGATCCGCTCGCAATGGCCGGTGACATGGCAGCTTCGTTCCCCGCCGTGACCGTTGTGGGGTCGTAAGGCTGCAACGCGCTGGGGTCGATCATACCCGGCGCCAGCGACGGGTCGGTGCTGTCTGCGCCGACAATGCTGGGGAACTCATCTTCGCCGCCGACCGGCTCTGGACGATTCAAAACCAGATAAACGCCATAGAGGACGCCTAACAACGCCACCACGACAGCAGCAGTTTTAAAGGTATTCATTTCCTAAAACCTCTGGAGCAGATGGAAAGCATCGCAACCATTCAGCACGCAATGCAGCGTGACCGCAGACAGGGCGGTGATCTGAACCGGGGTGAGTTTGCGAATGAAATTCCGTTGCTTTGAAAAGTCGTCTGTTTGCACAAAATGCGATGGGACCGTAGCGAATTGCGGGAACCCGGGCCAGACCAGTTTGGGAGCTTTTCTGATCCGTCAGAAACGACGTTCCAGAATCTAACGGACTTTGCTAGAAGCCCTGTTTGAATCTATTGCGAAACAAAGGGGCATGCATGCGAGAGAGGGCAAGGGCGCCAGGGCTTCTCACGATCCCTATCGCGGCGTTATTGTTGGCGACCGTGATCGCGGGTTGTGCCATTGAGAAGGAAGGCGCGTCGCGTCTGCCGGGTGGGCATCTGCTTGAACGTGATCAACTGGTGGTGCACAGCGATTTCGAGCTGCCGCCCCATCATCGCCTGATCGAAGAAGTCGTTGCCCAGCGCCGCGACATCGCCGAAGCGCTCGCCCTGCCTTTAGCCGGCGAACCCGTCAATATTTATCTCTTCGATTCGCGGGAAGCGTATTCCAGCTACATGCTGCTGCACTACCCGGATCTACCGCCGCGTCGTGCCTTTTTTGTCGAGCGGGACACCACCCTTTCCGTGTATGCCTTCTGGGGCGACCGCGTTGCCGAAGACCTCAGGCACGAAGTGGCCCACGGTTATCTGCACGCCACAGCCCCGAACATGCCGCTATGGCTGGACGAAGGGCTTGCAGAATACTACGAGCCGGGTCGCGGCGCCGCTGGCGTGAACCAGGAGCACCTGAAGTTGCTGCTGGAACTGCATCAGGCGGGACGATGGCATCCGAATATGCCGCGGCTGGAAAACGTGACCAATCCGCTGAAGATGACGCGTCTGGATTACGCCGAAGCCTGGCTCTGGACCCATTTTCTGATGGACGCCAGCACCGGCCGGCGGGACATGCTGCGGAACGAACTAAAACGCCTCCGCGCCTACGGCTATTTCCGCCCGTTATCAAAAACCATGTTTGAATTTGAAGACGAACCAGAACGCGCCGTGGTGCAACATCTTTATCGCGTGGCAGGCAAGCGGTTCAATGACAATCAGCCAGCCACGACGGCCGGAAGTCCGTTTCTGGAGTGATCGTCGGAGTTTGACAAGGACTGTTCGTGCGAATCTCTCAGTGTCGAATATCACTACTCTGATCCATACTTGTCAAACCTCTCTTGCATCCGTTGCTTGACCCATTTATCCCACGCGTCAATATCCATTCCGAAGTCCTTCCCGGATTCTTCCTTCAGTACTTCGAGGGCTCGTTGTGTTGTCATGTAACCACGGTCGCACTCGAATAACAAACCCTTGAGGCTATTTATCGCTAATTCTTCTGGAAAGGCGGTCACGGTAATAACTCACTGCAAAAGTAAAATCTTCAATCGGTCCAGTTGGGTTGTTACGACATAGTTTAGGAAACCATTTACCCGGCCGTTTTGGGTGGTCGACTTGTTCAAACCACTCGTCAGCTTGATTCGCAAAAAAACTCGCCTTGCCTCATTTCCCACAAACGGCGAAAGTTACCGTCAATGGAATGCGTCCGCGGATGCGGCGTCACTTGAATATGGAGATTCACGCAAGTTGCAGCGGACTTAATGTACGCGGTGACTTGCCGGGAAGGGATGAAAAAATGGGACAATATGCGGATCAGATTCAGCAGTGGGCTGAACTCTTTTTGATCTGGGTCGGGTTCGGCACAATCACCGGCCTGTGCGCCAAAGCCGTGATGCCGGGGCGTGATCCCGGCGGAGCACTGGCGACCATGGGCATGGGCATCGGCGGAACCGTGATCGGCTGCGGCGTGCTGACCTATTTCTACGACGGCCTGAAGGTAACGCCCATCAGCCCCGTTGGCTTCCTGTGTGCGATTGCCGGCGCCTTTGTGATCCTGTTCTTCTACAAGATGCTGGCAGGTTACTGGTTTGTTGAAGGTGATGAAGTCACGCGACGCACCGCCCGCCGCCGTCGCGGACGGCGCTACAACGACGCGCTGTACGACTAAGGCGCCGCATTATCCCCTGCCGCCTTGATGATGGCCACCGCCTGCGCTACGATGACCGGGGTTGAGTGAACCCGGCGATCGTGCCCAGCGGAGTGGCTTTGTGGCGTTAAAAAAGAATGTGGTCCATGCGGGCGACTGTCTGAAGGGCATGCAGAAACTGCCCGATGGCGAGATCGATCTGGCGTTCGCTGATCCGCCGTTCAACATCGGCTACGATTACGATGTCTATCAGGACAAGCTGGAAAGCGACCGCTATCTCGCCTGGTGCAGCGACTGGATTGGCGAAACCGTCCGTGCCCTGAAACCCAACGGCGCCTTCTGGCTGGCGATTGGCGATGAGTACGCGGCGGAACTGAAAGTGCTCATGCAGCGCGAGCATCAGTTGCATTGCCGTAGCTGGGTGGTCTGGTACTACACCTTCGGCGTGAACTGCAAATTCAAGTTCAACCGTTCGCACGCCCATATCTTTCACATGGTGAAGGACCCCAACGACTTCACCTTCAACGACGAAGCCGTCCGGGTGCCCAGCGCCCGGCAACTGGTGTACGCAGACAGCCGTGCAAACCCCAAGGGACGGCTGCCGGATGATACCTGGATCTTGCGGCCGCAGGATCTGCCGGAGGGCTTTCAAGCGGACGAAGACACCTGGTACTTCCCGCGCGTAGCGGGCACCTTCAAAGAGCGCGCGGGCTGGCATGGCTGCCAGATGCCCGAACAGTTGCTCGCGCGGATCATCCGCGTCAGCAGTCACGAAGGCGACACGATTCTTGATCCGTTCGCAGGCAGTGGCACCACGCTTGCCGTGGCCAAAAAGCTGGGGCGGAATTATGTCAGCTTTGAGCTTTCCAAAGATTACGCCAAGCAGGTCCGCGAACGTCTGAAGAAAGTCAATAACGGCGATCCGCTGGAAGGCTCTGCCGAGCCAACCGTCAGTGCCCCGTCCACCGCCAACGGGCGCCGCCTGGGTGAGAAACCGTCTCGCAAAACTTCGCCCCGCAAGAAACAGAAGAAAAAGCAGAATGATTGATCAGATAATCGGCCGCGTACAGGCAGGCGAAGATCTTGAAGCGGAGGTGATGACGGACGTGATGAACGCCATCATGCGTGGCGAAGTCTCGAACGTGCAGATATCCTCCCTGCTGCTCGCGCTGGCAGAAAAGGGCGAAGCGGTGGACGAAATTGCCGGCGCCGCCGCGTCGTTGCGGCAGCACATGCAGAAGATCCGCTCCACCCGCCAGCCACTGGTCGATACCTGCGGCACTGGTGGCGGCGGAACGGGCACCTTCAACATCAGCACGGCTGCAGCCATCACCGCCGCCGCTGCCGGTGTGTCCATTGCTAAGCACGGCAACCGGAAAGTCACCAGCAAAACTGGCTCGGCCGACGCGTTGGCGGAACTGGGCGTGAATATCGAAGCTTCTACGGAAACCGTAGAGCGTTGCCTGGAAGAGCTGGGCGTGTGTTTCTGCTTCGCGCCGCTGATGCATCCTTCGATGAAGCACGTGGCGCAGGTCCGGCGGGATCTGGGCGTGCGTACAATCTTCAACCTGCTGGGGCCGCTGTGTAACCCAGCCGGCGCCGGCTATCAGGTGCTGGGCGTCGGTAATCCCGCCATCCGTGAAAAAATGGCTGCCGCCCTCGCCAAACTTGGCGCGGTCCGGGCCGTCGTCATCTGTGGCGAAGACGGGCTGGGCGAAGTGACGATGAGCGGCCGCACACTGGTCAGCGAAATTAAAGACGGCGAAGTTACGGAAACCACCTGGAAGCCGGAAGACTTCGGCCTGCATGAATCGCCCCGTGAGCATCTGCTGGCGGAAACTCCGGGTGAAAGCGCCGCGATCATCCGCGACGTTCTAGCGGGCCGCGCTGGTTCGGCACGCGACATCACGGTTGCCAACGCCGCAGCGGCCATTTTCATCGCCGGCGCCGCCTCAACGCTGCAATCTGCGGCCAGCGATGCTGCGCGGGCGATCGATTCCGGTGCCGCTGGCGAACTATTAGAAAAACTCGCGACGCTCAGCCACACCTAAGCAACGGTCTGCTGCTGGGCGATGCGGTCCATTTTGCGCTGGAAATCGCGATTCGCCTTCGCATCGTCAAACCCACACAAGCGGTAGGCTTCTGCGGGAGCAGGATAGTCGCCATAGAAGCGTTTAATGTAGTGTCGGTGTCTGCTTTGCAGCACATGCCGCTCCCATCCCCAGCGCGTCAGCAACCGTTCTGTAATCCGCGTGTTCCACGCTTCGCAGACAGTGGCGTTGATCTGTTTGATGCGGGCGATCTCGTCCAGCACGACCAGCGCGCCGCGGAATGTCTTCAACCGGGCGCCGAAAGAGGACACGACATATTTAAGCGTCATGTAGCCAGGGCAGCTGAGCGGTTCGTTGTAGTACAGCAGGCAGCGGTCGCCGGGTGTCCGGCTGTGATAACGGTTATCAAACAGCCAAATTTCCGCGGCCGAGATCAACTTTGGCCAGGGGCGAAGATGCACGCCCGCCAGCTTACCGTCTAGCATTTCAATCACGCCGTAGCGGCGGGTACGCAGTACCGCCGCATCTTTGCTTAGGCAGGTGATGGTTTGAAACAAAGGCATATCTCCTGAATCGGATCATGCCGTCGCTAAACTTTGCCGGTTACGTAGGAAGTCTGCCTGTGCGGTCTGCAACGGCCACACAGCAATTAGCAGTATTCCTGCACCGTCGGCTTGATCACCAGTTCCGCCACATTGGCGCGGGGCGGCAACATTGCGATCGTGGCGACCACGGCGCCCACGTCTTCAGGCTGAAGCATCGCCGCCTTACGCTCTTCGCTGACGGGCGCCGGCCGGTTTTCCAGAATCGGAGTGTTCACCTCGCCGGGATAAATGCTCGTGACCCGCACGCCATCGCGGGCGGCTTCGTTGTTAACGCATGTGCCCAGCGCCGTCATCGCGAACTTCGAGGCGCAATAGGCCACGCCGCCCAGTTCCAGCGCACGTTTACCCGCGACGGATGAGATGTTGATAATCAGCCCATCGCCGCGTTTGCGCATGCCAGGCAGCACAGCGTGCATGCAGTTGTAGGCTCCCGTGGCATTGACGGCCAGAACCTGATCCCACTGTGCGGGCTCCATATCCGCCATGCTGCGGTTAGGGATATTTAAGCCGGCCGAATTCACCAGGATATCGATATCGCCAAGTGTCTCCCCGGCCCAGGCGAAAAACGCATCGACACTTTCCCGGTCAGCCACATCCAGCGCATGGCACTCGATTGCGGGTTCACCTTCAAAAGTAGCGGCTGCCTCGCGTAGTTTCTCTTCCCGCCGGCCGCCGATGGCGACACGGCAACCAAGCTTCGCCAGTGCCATTGCGGCGCCTAAACCGATTCCTGTGCCGCCGCCGGTTACTACGGCGTTGGTTCCTGTTAAAGACATGGTTCCTCTTTCTGATTGGAGTCTGGTTGCACACAATTCTGCGTTATTGTCTTTGCTATGCCCTCACAAGGACTCGCGTTCAATGTGTTTAGACATTTCTCATCTCACGCAGGGAGACATTTATTATGAAGTGCGATTGTGACTGCAACGGTGCACGCTGCAAAGGCGACTGCCGCGGAGTACAAAAGACTCGCTGCTGCGGCCAGTCTGGCAGTATGACGGCTGGCTGTCTTGAAGTATGATGGAAGCACGCAATCCGTATCGCAAATTCATCCAATGCCAGAGGCCGGAGATGACGTCCCGGTGTAGGGCGTGTTATGAAGCTGATTTTTCTGGGAACTGGCGGATACCGGCCCAACGACCGGCGCCAGACGATGAGCATTCTCCTGCCCGAAATCGGGCTGATGCTCGACGCAGGAACCGGGCTCTACCGCGCCGGGCCGCATCTGCAAACAGATTCGCTGGATATCTTCCTGAGCCATGCGCATCTGGACCACGTCTTTGGTCTGACAACGCTGTTTGATGTGTTGCACCGCCACCCGCTGGATCGTGTGACTGTTCACGGCGAACCCGCCAAACTTGCCGCCGTGACCCAAAACCTGTTTCACGAACTGTTGTTCCCCGTCGATCCGCCCTTCGACACCCGAGAGTTGCAGCCGGCGTTCGCGTTGCCGGGCGATGGCAAGCTGACGCACTTCCCGCTTTCGCATCCTGGCGGCAGCGTTGGCTTCCGGCTCGATTGGCCAGATCGCTCGCTGGCTTACGTGACGGATACAACGGCGAAAGCAGACGCAGCTTACATCGAGGCGATCCGCGGTGTGGATGTACTGATCCACGAATGCCACATGGCTGATGGCAAAGAACGGTTTGCTGAATTGACCGGGCATAGCTGCACGACACCCGTCGCCCAGGTCGCCGCCGCAGCCGGCGTGAAGCGTTTGTTGCTCACGCACTTCAATCCTTTGAACGACAGCGACGATCCGATAGACATTGCCGCCGCGCGGAAGCTGGTTCCCGACGTCACCATTGCTGAAGACAACTTTGAGATCGAATTCTAAACCGCTTTATGTCTGAACAGTTCACCACCACGCGGCGCGTAGAATTCCGTGATACCGATGCGGCAGGCATCGCCCATTTCTCTACCTACTTCACCTTTATGGAAGCGGCCGAGCATGAGTTTCTTCGCTCACTCGGTCTAAGCGTCTTCACCTCGCACGAAGGTCGAGCATTAAGCTGGCCCCGCGTCCATGCCAGTTGCGACTATCAGGGCGCTGCGCGGTTTGAAGATGTGCTTACCTTAACGCTGCAGATCGAACGCCTGGGTAGTAAGAGCGTGACCTATCTGGTGGAGGTCAGCCGCGAGGGTGAAAAGCTTGCAGCAGGTAAGTTGACCGCTGTCTGCTGTTATCTGCAACACGGCGAGAAGCCCGTATCCACGCCCATCCCAGCCGAAATTGCAGCAAAGCTGAAACCCTTCGTCATGCCTTAGAGCTGTACGCGTAGGAGGGCGTTCCTTCGCGGACAAGGGTTGCAATAGCAATTTCGTAAAATCTTCAGACGCTCAGCGTAATTCTTGTAGTGATTTCACGATTGGCGTTTGAAATTGCTGCCAATAACGCCGCCGGTTTTTTTCTGAAAATCGCAATTCGTTACGGCAGAGCAACTTACGACAAATCGTCGTATGTGGTGTCCGGGTTTTGGCGCGCTGAATGCGTATTGGTCTTGCATCGAAAGCAAACACCTCTTCTCCCAAGGACAAGGAAAGCCACCATGCTCGTTCTCACTCGCAAGCTTCAGGAAAAGATCCACATCGGCGACAACATCACCCTGACCATCGTTAAGGTAAAAGGCAACACGGTCCGGGTCGGCATCGAAGCCCCACGCGAAGTCCGCATCGTCCGCGGCGAACTTCCGCAAGAAGAGGAAGCTGACAGCGATAAGGCGAAAGAAGAGCCGACCGCCGCTCCCCAGGCAACGACGCTGCCACTGAACGCCCTGATCAAAGCCCTGGCGGGTGGAGCATCAACAAGCACAGAACCCGCGCCCGCCCGGCGTCAGCCCAAAGGCAGCGGCCCACTATCTGGCCGCATGCGTGCCAGCAGCGCCAGTGCCGTATGAAAGGCGCCGCGGGCAGATGGAAAGAAAACTTAGTCAGCGATTATTCAGACCTTAAGCGGCCCGCAGCACGGACTTCATAGGACCGGCAGCACGTTGCGGCGCCGCGGTCACCAGTTCTTCAAGCCGCCTGTGACGTAGCACGCCGCGGTTGCATTGACTGTGAATAAACTGAATCACCGCGCCGGCAGCTTGAACGCCCCGGTTGCCCTGCGATGCCAGACGCACCAGGTCGAAAACCACATTGGTAACGCCTGGCGCCGTGGTCTTCTTAATAACCCGCTTCGCAGCGGAAACACTGCCGAAACTCCATCGCGACGCAGCGGGCAGATGGCAACTGGCGGGCGTGCTCCATAGCCCTTCTGCAACTTGCTGCAAGCCGCCTGCTGATTCGCCTGCCGTTGTACGAACCGCCTTCACGCCGTGGTTTTGCAGCACGTTGTAATGGGCCGATACATCGGACGCCGAAGCAACGGAAACAACTTCCATACCGGCGCTGCGTGCGTCTCCGATGCGCGACGTCAACTGCCGGTCTAACTGCTGGGCGTTGATACCGGGCACCCACCAGCCACGATCGGCCAGAATCCCTGCTTCGTGCCCTTCTGCATGGACGGCGCTGACCAGTTCATCGCGCGAAGGATCGGCCACGCTCCATAACGCCGTGAGGTTCGCCTGGCGAAGTTGCTGGCGGAGAACGCTGGCGAACTGATCGTGCTTTGCCATCTCATCGAAAGACCGGCTTGGCGAATACGCCAGATCCACGGAGAGGATGACGGTGGCTTGGTTAGATGGTCGGCTCATGCGTGTCTCCATACAAATGCAACACCCGGCAAACTTCAAGCGATGTGTCCAGGGCGGACAACTCACCTGCCGGCTTCATTCGTTATCATCGGCGATTTCCGATGAATGCCTGCGGTGGAATTGGCCCGCGCCGCGAAACGCAAACAGGGCGAACTGCACCGCTCGCGAAAGATAGGAAGTTCCGGCAGACGGCGCCGCCCGGCCGATGTACGCTTAGCCCACATCCACCAAGTCTAGTTCGGCACCATAGCGGATCATCACCATTTTGCGTAAGAGCGAAAACCGTTCGTCCGCGAGGTCGGGGTCGTTTTCAATCAAACGCTGCGCATCTGCGCGGGCGCGCTGCAAAACAGCCGCGTCACGATTCAGGTCGGCGATGCGCAGCGGAGGCAGCCCATGTTGCCTGGAGCCGAATAAATCACCTGGTCCCCGCAGTCTGAAATCAATTTCCGCCAGTTCAAAGCCATCGTTGCTAGCAATAAACGCCTGCAACCGCTCGATCGCATCTTCCGTCTGCGCTTCAGCAAACACCGTCAAGTATCCTGGATGCGATCCGCGGCTAATCCGTCCGCGCAACTGGTGAAGCTGCGCCAGCCCGAAGCGTTCGCCCCCTTCGATGGTCATCAGCGTTGCATTGGCAATATCAACGCCGACTTCAATCACCGAAGTGGTCACCAGCACCTGCGTCTTGCCAGCGGCGAAGGCCTCCATCGCGGCGATTTTCTCGTCCGTCTCCATTCGCCCGTGCAGCAGGTCCAGGCGGAAGTCCGCCAGTTCCCCGTTGGCAAGATTTTCAAAGCTGCTCTGCACCGAAGCCAGATTCCAGTCGCCAGCGTCTTCGACCAGCGGCGTTACGATGTAACCTTGTCTACCTTCGCGGAGCTTTTTGCGGAAGAAGTCCCACCAACGCGTCCGGCGCCGCTCGTCGCCCAGGTAAGTGTGAACCTGTTGGCGGCCCGGCGGCGCGCTGCTGAGTGTCGAAACATCAAGATCGCCGAACTGCGTCATCGACATGGTCCGCGGGATCGGCGTGGCGGTCATCACCAGATAGTGCGGATCGACTTCGCCCAGTTTCAACGCCGCCCGCTGCTTAACGCCGAACTTGTGTTGCTCATCAATGACCATCAGGCCCGTATTGGCGAATGCATCGTGATGCTGCCGCATGGCGTTGGCAATGGCGTGCGTTCCGGTAATCAGATCAAACTCGCCTGCCTGAATCTGCTGCAACAGATCGCGGCGCTGCGCGGGAGTCTGCGAACCCGTCAGCAGCGCCGTGCGGACGCGGCTTCCCTTCAGATTCTTAAACAGCGTCCGCGCATGCTGACGGGCCAGGACTTCCGTCGGCGCCATCAGCACCGCCTGCTTCTTATGAGCAACGGCGGTAAGCATCGCATACATCGCCACCACCGTCTTGCCGCTGCCAACATCACCCTGCAACATGCGGTTCATGGGGCGGTCGCGGGCCATGTCGTCGGCGATTTCCTGGATCGCGGTGTTCTGATCTTCTGTCAGGTCGAATGGAAAGAGCCGGCGGATACGCGCGTCGATGCGCGCTGTCGCGGGAAGCGGCGGCGCCTGCCTGCTGTGCGTCAGCCGCCACTTGCGTATCGCCAACGCCAACTGGAGCACAAGCAGTTCCTGATAAATGAACCGCTCCCGCGCACGGGCCAGAGACTCTATCGACGCCGGTGCATGGATTTCTGGCAACGCTTCATGAATGCCCCACACGCTGTGACTCTCCAGGAAATCTTCCGGGAAGACTTCCTGAAGGTCGTCCAGATACTCTTCCACCACGCCCTGCACGATGCGCCGCATCTGGCTCTGATTCACGCCGTCGGTTAATGGATACACAGGCAGCACTTTGCCGGCGGGCGCCTGTTCCGTTTCGTTCAGATTCTCAAGCCGCGGGTGCGTCATCTCCCAGCGGCCGCCGCTGATTTTCGGCACGCCTGAGAGCAACACGCGGGCGCCCTGCTGAAACTTCTGCCGCATAAAAGGCTGATTGAACCAGATAGCACGCAAATAGCTGGTATCCTGCCGGACAAGCACACCCAGCATCGTCCGCCCGGTGCCGATGTTGCGCAGATCAATCTCTTCGACCACACCGCAGACACTGCATGGCTGATCCGCCTCCAGGCTTGCGATATCGCAAAGCTGGCTCATGTCCTGGTAGTCACGCGGGAAGAAGAACAGGATATCGCGAGCTTTCTTCAACCCCAGCTTCTCGAGCAACGGCGCACGCTGCGGCCCGACCCCCTTAATAAACTGGGCGGGAGTGCGCAACCGCTCTGCAGATGTTGGCGCCGGGTTGCCGGTCATAGAACATCGTTTGTCATGAGTTTCATCAAAACAGTTTTCTGCCAGTTGCCTCTATCGTACCGCGATAATGACAGGCGTGAATGCCGCTACGTACATGTGGTGTCTCCCTGAGTGGTATTCCAGCAGCCAGCAGGCTACGATACGGCAATTCCGTTCAACCTTCCTTTCGGTCCCACCTTTGGAGAATCGACCATGTTACGCCGGACTCTGGCTTTCGCCCTTCTTACTGCTGCGGTAGTGTCAAGCACTGTCACTGTTGCCCGCGCCCAGGAAGATAACAAACCACCCGAAGGTTATACCGCATTGTTCAACGGTAAAGACCTTGCCGGTTGGCACGGGATGAAGCATTTCAGCCCCTATAAACTTGCGGAGATGAGCGAAGATGAGCAGAAAGCTTTTCTCGATGGTCAAACCAACGAGGCCAAGCAGCACTGGTCCGTTGAAGACGGTGAACTGATCAACGACGGCAAAGGTCCGTATCTGACCACCGACAAGGAATACCGCGACTACGAACTGTGGATCGACTACAAAACCGTGCCCCGTGCGGATAGCGGCATCTACCTGAAAGCCACGCCGCAGGTGCAGATCTGGGACAGCACCAAAGAAGCAGGCAAATGGGGCATTGGCGCCGACAAGGGCTCCGGCGGCCTCTGGAACAATGCACCAGGTTCGCCCGGTAAAGATCCATCGGTGCTGGCGGACAAACCGTTCGGCGAGTGGAACCGGTTCCACATCATTCAAATCGGCGCCCGCACCACGGTATTCCTCAACGGGAAGAAAGTGGTCGACAACGCCCTGATGCACAACTACTGGAACCGCAAAGAACCATTGCTGGCAGCCGGCCCCATTCAGTTGCAGACGCACGGCGGCGAGATCCGCTGGCGCAACATCTTCATCCGCGAAATCGAACCGGATGAAGCCATCACGATGCTGCGTGGCAAAGATCCTGAAGGCTTCGAGAGCGTTTTCGATGGCAAGTCGCTCGATGGCTGGAAGGGCGCCGTCGGCAATTACGAAGTCGTGGACGGAGCGATTGTCTGCAAGAAAGGCAAAGGCGGTACGCTGTTCACAAAAGAAACGTACGCCGATCACAAGATCCGCGTCGAATTCAAAACACCACCCGGCGGCAACAACGGCCTGGCCATCCGCTACCCGGGCAATGGCAACCCGGCTTACCAGGGTATGACAGAACTGCAGGTGCTAGATTCAGAGCACCCCAAATACGCACGTCTGGACAAGCGTCAGTATCACGGCTCTGCCTACGGCATGGCCCCGGCAAAACGCGGTTACTTGCGTGAAGCCGGGCAGTGGAACTACCAGGAAGTCACCGTTAAGGGATCGACCATCAAGGTCGAACTGAACGGCAATGTGATTCTGGACACCGACCTCAGCAAAATTAACGAGTACATGGCCAACAGCGCCCATCCAGGGAAAGACCTCGACGCAGGTCACTTTGGCTTTGCGGGCCACAACGATGCGGTGATGTTCCGCAACATCAGCATCAAACGTCTGGAAGAGCAGCCCCAGGCTATTCAGCCTGCTGATTCCATCAAATCGGAATAGCATCTACTTTCGTCGCCATAGTTGCTGATCGGTTACGCCGGCTTCCTTTTGCACTTCCGCGATTTCGCTCTTAAAGCGTTTCGCGTCTGCGGGGTAGCCGGCCGTCGGTTTGAGCCCTGGTATCTTCTCTTCCCAGTAGGCGTTGAAGGCCTGCATAGCGATTTCACGCAGGTACTTGGCGATCATCGAAGCCAGCGCCGAGGGGGCGAAGCTTTCCCCCTTGGCAACAAACCGTGCTTCCACCCTTCGCTCTGGCGGCCCCCACTGATACATGCTGGATGCGGCGCCCTCGTGATGCGTTTCGATCAGGTATTCCGGGAAGAAGTGTTGCAGCAACGGTGCGTACCGGTTGCGGCCACCATGCTTATCAAAATTGATGTAGATAGGCCCACGATCAATATCCTGGATCAGATCCGCCGCAAGTTGCACCGTTGCCTCTGAGAGGACCACCGCCTTGTTGTTGGTGTTATCCAGCTGGGTATTGAACTTCGCAGGAAGAACCGCCGTCGCCTGCACATTGAGTAGCTGGCACTGGCTGGCGTTCATCGTCTGCCGCAGTGATTCCACAAGCTGCTCAATTACCTGTGTATCGGCATCGCGCGGCAGCGGGCTATTGAACCCTGTGTACCACGGCGTAGCATCTAATTCCGCCAAAGGAACGGCAGCAAGCACGTGCCAGACTTCGCGCCATGTAGTTGCCGGCCGACCCACGAGTTGCAACGCCGCCATCACACCGCGTTCAAGCAACGCCCAACCAGAACCGGGCGAATACAACGCTTTGGAATCCGCCAGGGCTAAACAGCTTGTATCGCTGGCGGAGGTTGCTTTCGCGGTAACAGCGGGACGAAGTAATTCATACAGGTCCCGCGCCGGACCATCGCCCGGCGTGTGCCAGAGAGAGGCGCCGATAACAAGCGGCCCCAGGTTCGGCCCATAACCCGCTTCATCCAGACCAAGCAGATAGGTCATTCTTTTCCCACAACATTTACGTCAAAATTTTAACAGCATGCAAGGGAACGCAAACGGCGGCTTAAGTCAACGGCTGCCCCGCAAAGAATCAACCGCCCCGGCTGAGCGAGAAAATGGGCAGCAGCAGGCCCATCGCAATACCACCTACGACAAAACCCATCACGGTAATCATCAGCGGTTCGAGCAGGCTGGTCATTGTTTTCAATGCGTTGTCAACTTCGCTGTCGTAATAGACGCTGACGCGTTTCAAGACAAAATCCAGTTTGCCCGTTTCTTCGCCAGAGTCGATCATCTGCACCAGCGTCCGCGGGAACAGCGGGTTGCCCATCAGCGCCGCGCAGATTGTATTACCGTTGGTGATTTCGTCCAGAACGTGCAGCCACGATTTTTCGTAGTAGTAATTGCCCGACACTTCTGCGCAGAGCTTGATAGCCTCTAACATGGAAACGCCGCTTTCGACCATTGTTCCCAGGGTGCTGATGGAACGGCTCAGAATCACCTTGCGGTACATGGGGCCGACAATCGGCAGATGCAGCTTTAACCAGTCAAACGTCTTAACGCCCGGCGCCGTGCGGCGGAAGAAGAACAGTCCGATCCCCGTCGCAATTAGCGAAGGAATCCACGCCCACCAATAGCCCAGGAGCACGTCCGAAATGCCCATCATGACAATGGTGGCTGCGGGCAGCGAGGCGCCTTTGCGGGTAAATAAGGGCTCGAACTGCGGAAGCACGTAGGTGAGTAGAAAGATGGTCACCGCGATCGCCAGTACGACCATTACCGCCGGGTAAGCCAGCGCGCCGCGCACCTTGGCGGCGTTGTCCATCTGCTTACGTAGGAACCCGGAAATGCGGTCGAGCATTTCGCCTAACGTGCCGGTCTGTTCACTGGCCTTGATCAACGCGATGAAGGTCTTATCGAAGTACCTGGGATACTTCGAGAGTGCGACGGAGAATTCTTCACCTGCCTCCACCTGCTCTTTGAGGTGGGTCAGCACGCGGCGCAAGGTCGGATTCTCTTCCTGTTCGCACAGGCCTTCGATGGCGGCGGAAAGCGTGATGCCCGTTTCCACCATGATGGCCAGCTGGCTGGTCATGTAGATAATGTCAGACCTTGACACTCTTGCCGGAAACAGGCTGCCGTTATCGGCAAAGTCCAGCTTGGTGATCTGCAGACCGTTATTCTGCAGTTTCTGGATCGCGT
Organism: Pirellulaceae bacterium; assembly: GCA_965233625.1. Taxonomy (GTDB): domain Bacteria; phylum Planctomycetota; class Planctomycetia; order Pirellulales; family Pirellulaceae. The sequence continues at coordinate 1,002,838 of OZ247499.1, read as the reverse complement.
CTTCGCGGTTGACGGCGGCGATCTCTCCGCTGCGTGCTTCTCCAATCGCCGTGCGGGCGGTGTAAGCGAAATTCATGCTTTGCCTCCTTCAGCGGCGAAGCTACGTTCGCCAATCCCGCCCGAGATGTGCAGCACTTCTTCCAGCGTGGTGATTCCCTCTTTGACTTTACGGAAGCCGTCATGCTGCAAAGTGATCATCCCGTTTTGCAGCCCGATGCGGCGCAATTCTCCGATGGCGGCGCCAGCAACAACTGCGTCGCGCATTTCGTCGTCAATGATAAGCAGTTCATGCACGCCCACGCGGCCCGAGAAACCGGTGTTGCGGCACCGCCGGCAACCGGCGCCACGCTGAAATTCGTCAATCGAATAGCCCATCCGCTCCAGCGCCCGCCGCATCGTGCGAGGCGGCTCGTAGTTTGTCCGGCAGCGGGCGCAAATGCGGCGCACTAGCCTTTGCGCCAGCACCATGTTCAATGCCGCAGAGATCAGATACGGCTCGACGCCCATGTTTGTCAGTCGCGTGATCGCCGACGGTGCGTTGTTGGTATGCAGCGTGCTGAACACCAGATGACCCGTAAGAGCCGCCTGAATCGCGGTACGGGCCGTTTCCTCATCACGGACTTCGCCCAGCATGATGACGTCCGGGTCCTGCCGTAGTAGCGTCCGCAATGCGACAGAAAATGTCAGACCGACACGTTCCTGCACCTGGAACTGATTGATCAGCGGCAGATGATATTCAATGGGATCTTCCACCGTACAGATGTTGTTGGACATGCTGGCGATCTCATTGAGCGCCGCATACAACGTCGTGGATTTACCGCTGCCTGTCGGGCCGGTGACCAGGATGATGCCGTTTGGTGCGTGAATCTGCGAATCAAGCCCGCTGAGAATATCTTCGGCAAAACCCAGGTCGCGGAGATTCAGCGAAACACTCCGCGTATCAAGCACACGAATCACGGTTTTTTCGCCTGACCGGCCAGGGAAGGTGCTGATACGCAGGTCAATTTTCCGCCCGTCCAGCATCACATGCACGCGGCCATCCTGTGGCAGACGGCGTTCGCTGATATCCAGCGAAGCCATGATTTTGATACGGCTGGTCACTGCATTGTGCAGATGCTGAGGAACCTCCAGCGCTTTGTACAGCTTGCCGTCGATACGGTTTCGCACACGCATGCAGCGTTCCGCCGGTTCGATATGAATATCGCTGGCGCCTTCTTTCACCGCGTTATAGATCATGTAGTTGACCAGGCGGATTACGGGTGACTGGCCGGCGATCTCTTCAATGTCGCCGATATCTTCGATCGCATCTTCGATCAGCGTGACTTCGGCTTGACCGTTGTCTTCGATGATGTCGTCAATCACGAAGACTTTAGAATCAGGCAGACTGGTGAAAATCCGCCGGATATCTTTCGCCGTTGCCGAGACAATCTGAATCTCTTTGCCGGTCAGCGTCGCCATTTCGTCGATCAGAAACAGGTTCGACGCTTCGGCCACGGCGACCGTCAGTACATCGCGGATGCAGAATAGTGGAAGAACGTGGTTCTTCTGCATGTAGTCGCGGTCAAGCAGCCCGATGACCTTTGGGTCGTACATGCGGTTTTCGAGCCGCGCGAAGGGCACGCCGTACTCCGTCGCCAGGCATTCGACAACCTGCTCTTCGCTGCACAATTCCAGTTCGACCAGAACTTCGCCCAACAGCTTACTGGCGCCGGACTGCTTCTGGTGCGCCAGCGCGGTTTCAAGCTGTTCAAGTGTTAAGTGGCCGTTCTCAAGAAGTAGATTTCCGAGGCGAACCGGAGCGCGATGCATCGTAGACATGGTCCTGCCTTCTGGTGTTTAGGCGAAGCTCTTGACGGCGTCGATCACGCTTTCAAAGACTTCTAGTTGCTGGTCAAGCCGGGTCATTTCCAGGATCTTGCGGTTCACATTGTTCGTCACCGCGACCTTCAGTTCTCCCTGAAATTCACGCAGGCAGTCCTGCGCATCGAGCAACGCCGCCAGGCCAGCGGAATCGAACGCTTCGGTGCCATCGATATCGAGAATGACGTTGGACCGTTCACGCGTGGTAAGAAAGTTCTCCAGCGCCGGGGCCTGATCCTCGTTCACTTCTTCCGGCGCATGCACAACCACGACATTGCCAAAGATTTCGGTAGGGAGTTTCATAATAGGAATGTCATCCGTTGCAGTGCGCCCACGTGTTTCACTAAACCCGTGCCGGGGTCGTCTCTAATATCTCTTCAACTTTGTTGACCAGTTCACGTGGGCTAAAGGGCTTTGCCATCACGCAGCGCACGTTGTATTTGGCACAGACTTCTGCTTCTGAAAGTTCGAAGCCCTTGGCCGTGAGCATCAGCACGGGAAGGCCGGCGGTTTCGGGTGTTTGCGACACGAGTTTCGCCAGCCCGATGCCATCCAGTCGCGGCATCTGGCAATCGGTGATCAGCACATCGGGCGGGTCCGCCAGGATCATTTCCCAGGCTTCCTGGCCATCACCCGCGCAACGCACATCAAAGCCGGTACGTTTGAATTTGAATTCGGCAGCGCGAAGAATGTGCATTTCGTCGTCGCACAAGAGGACTCGCCGTTGCATGTCTTAACCTTTCCGGGGCAGTTCGGTTCTGTTGAGGGGCTACAGTTTCCGCAGGGTTACGCGCTTAGCTCGTTGGCAGGGGGCAGTTCCACGCGGAACGTGCTGCCAACTCCGGGCTGACTTTCTACGCTTAAATGTCCGCCGTGTACGTCTTCCACAATGTGCTTGGCAAGCGGCAGCCCCAGACCGGTGCCTGCCGCCATCTGCTGATCTTTCTTCACGCGGTAGAATTTCTCGAAGACCCGGGCGCAATCTTCTTCATTCAGCCCCACGCCCGAATCTTCGACTTCGAACAGCACATGTTCATCGGTCATCCGGCTACGAAGCGTCACCGCGCCGCCGCTGGCCGTGTATTTGATCGCGTTGGAAAGCAGGTTGATGGCGGATTGCAGCAGCATGTCACGGTCCGCCAGAGCGGCTAGGTACATCGGGCTAAGTTCCACCCGCAGTTGAATGCCTTTGCTATCAGCCGACGGCGATACAACGCTGATGGCTTCTTCAAGCACTTCATTCAAAGAGCGCTGTTGCTTGTCCACCGCGACGACGCCCGCTTCGATCCGGGCCAAGTTCAGCAGGTTGTCAATCAAACGCTGAAGACGATCTGCCTGACCATTGATAACGTCCAGAAATTCGTCGCGCGTCTCCTGATCTTCGTCTTCGCCATCGGCCAGCAACTCGACATAAGCCTTGATGCCCGAGAGTGGCGTTTTCATCTCATGGCTGACGGCCGAGACAAACTCGGCGTTGCGTTTTTGAATCGCTTTCTGGGCGGATACGTCTTTCAGCACAACCACGACGCCGCGACTGCTGGTGCTGGATTCGGTAGCGACTTCTACGGCGTGGCAGGTAGCGAGGAAACAGCATGGCCCCTCTGCCGTCTCAAACTCAAACTCGCACGTCCGCGATGAAAGATGCTTATGTTTGCGGGTTTCTGTAATTGCGCTACGCAACTCAGGGCTGGTGATCGCAGTGGCGACCTTCTGGCCGCTATCAGCGGCGGCGTCAATCTTGAGCAGTTGTACGGCAGCGGGGTTGGTGAGCACCACCTCGTCGAAGTGGTCGATGGCAATCACGGCATCGCTCAGAGAATCGATCACGCCAAGCAGTCGGCGCTGTTCGTTGCGGAGACGTTTCAATCGCACTTCCACGCTGGCCCGTGAGTGTGCGTCGTCTTCAATCCGGTTGCGAAGTTGAAATAACCGTTCGCAGACCTGGGTAAACGGCTGCTTCCACGCAGCGTTCTGGTAGGAAGGCTGAAGCTGCCTGAGCCCGTCGCTACGCATGTCGAAGGTGACATTCAACCGCGATAGATCATGCTGCATCTGCTGTGAGGCCGGGTTGGATAACCGCCAGAGATATCCCGCTACCAGGGCGGCGATAGCCGTGCAGCCAGCCGCAATTGCCAGCCTAGGCTCCAGCCAAAGGGCCAAAAGCACAACGCCCGCTACCGCAGCCAGTACAAAACCGGCGGCGGCAATCCGAAGCGCATTCGATCTGGCAGTAGGGCGATTCATAGGTCGTAGCAGGCGATCGCTCGCGTGCTATTGGCTGGAGGTGGGGGGCGTGCAGTAGGGTGCTGCAACCGGTTTGGGGAATGCCCGTCGCAACGGTGGAGCGATTGCGGAGGCACTTGAAGATTAGGTCATGCAGCAGCCTTGTCCATTTGCGGCAACCCGGCCTATTGGTCTGGAATACATAGTTCGGGATTCCGCAGTAGCCTTCTACGGAAAAATGGGGTTACAGGGCCTTCAACGACTAGCGCGGTTAAGCCGCCTGCCCCCACACCAACGGATGGTTGATGCGTAAACTTGTCAACCGGGTATAATGATGATGTAAAGCGCAGTGGGCCTACTGCCCTCACCCTCCCCCATCCGCCCAGAAAGCCATTCATGAAGAACGCATACGATGTTGTTGTCATTGGCGGCGGTCCCGCCGGTAGCACAGTCGCCGCCCTAACTGCTGAGAAACAAGTTACGGATGGCGGCAACAAACGAGATCTGAACGTCCTCCTGCTCGAACGCGAGAAGATGCCCCGATTTCACGTAGGGGAATCTCTGATGCCAGAGACCTACTGGACCTTCCAGCGGTTGGGCGTGCTCGAAAAGATGCAGCAGAGCGAGTTCGTTAAAAAATATTCGGTTCAGTTCGTGACGGGTTCAGGGAAAGAATCGCAACCTTTCTATTTCAACGAACACGATCCGCGCGAATGTTCGCAGACCTGGCAGGTAGAGCGTGCCAAGTTTGACCACATGCTGTTTGAAAACGCTGCCGAAAAGGGCGCCGATTGCTACGACGGTGTTCGCGTGCGGGAGATGCTTGTTGACGACAACGGCGCCGCCCGTGGCGTGAAGATTTCTGTGGAAGAGAATGGCGAACGGGTCACGCGTGAGATTTCCGCCCGTTGCGTGGTCGATGCCAGCGGCCAGCAGGCGCTCGTTGCAACACACATGGGTCTGCGGCGCGACAACCCCAAGCTGAAGAAAGCCGCGATCTGGGGCTATTTCCGCAACGCCGAGCGCGATCCCGGGCAACACGGCGGGGCCACCATCATCATGCACACCGTCAGCAAGAACGCGTGGTTCTGGTACATCCCGCTTTCGGATGGCATCACTAGTGTCGGGCTGGTCTCCGATAACGACTACCTCCTCAAAGGACGTGGTACGCCGGAAGAGGTTTACAACGAGGAACTGGCGGACTGCCCCGGTTTGCAGCAACGGCTGATGAATGCAGAGTTCACCGGCAAGCATCACGTCGCGAAAGAGTTCTCGTACACCACCACGCAGCAGGCCGGTCAGGGCTGGGTGCTGGTCGGCGACGCCTTCGGATTTATCGACCCCATCTATTCTTCCGGCGTCTACTTCGCCCTGAAGTCGGGAGAACTGGCTGCGGACGCTATCTGCGAAGGGTTTGAGAACAACGACTTATCAGGCCAGCAACTCGGTAAGTGGTCCGATGACTTCAAAGCCGGCAGCCATTGGTTGCGGAAGCTGGTGGATGTGTACTACACCAACGCATTCAGCTTTGGCCGTTTCATGAAAGACCATCCCGAACATCAGGGTGGCCTGACCGATCTGCTGATCGGACGCGTTTTCCACGATAAGGCCGGGAATATCTTCGACGATATGGACCCCGAAGTCGAAAAGGCAATCGCCGCCCAGCAGATGGCTGACAACATGAAGGCCTAGTTAGCGTTCGCGTTTCAGCGTTGGCTGTACGAAGAGTGGATGTGTAGAATGGGGCGGCAGTCAGTAACTCCGCCCCACCTGCAACGCCATGAACTTGTCCCGCCTTACGATCCGTTTCGCAATCTTTCTAGCGGCCTGCGCGTTTCCGGCATTCGTGGCCGTGCGGGCGGAGGATGCGACGGGCGACCAGTTCCCTTCAACCATCCAGCCCATACTTGCCCGGCACTGCTTTAAGTGCCACGGCGGCGAGTCTGTTGAAGGTGACGTTAATTTCAAGCAGATTCAAACATCGCAGCAACTGGACGCGAACTTCAAATTGTTCGAAAAGGCAGCGTCGCTAATCGCAGCTGGCGACATGCCGCCTGCGGACGAACCGCAACTTACCGCGGCTGACCGACGCATCTTTGCAGCGTGGTACAACCGCAGGTTTGTTGAATCAGTGAAGGCGCACCCGGGCTTCTTCAAACCGCGAAGGTTGTCGGCGCACGAGTACCGCAACACGCTGCACTCCTTGTTGGGGTTTCCGTTAGAGGTTGCCATCCGTGAAGCGGAGCAGACGGTGGCTGAAAAGTCGCTCGTGATGAAGCTTCTGCCGGCAGACCCACCTGGCGCCAGTGGCTTTAAGAACGACACTTCTGGCAATCCGCTGACCAGCACCCTATGGAACCAACAGGCGTATCTTGCCGGCAATGCCCTGGCAAAGCTGTTTTCGCCGTCGCACCGCACCCATCTGGAAGCCTACACCGGCCCCATAGAGGGCACGCATCTTTCCCCGGCGCAGGCGGCCACAATGCTGCGGAAATTTACAACCCGCGCCTACCGCCGGCCGGCGCCGTCCGCGCTGCTGGAAGCGTCGCTCAAGGCGATAGACGGCAAGACCGGCGCCGCGTTGGAAAAAACGCTGCGGAGCGAACTTAAGGTAGTACTGATGTCGCCGCGGTTCATGTATCGCGGCTTGATGATGTCAGCCACCGCACAGGGCGAAACGGCCCGTGTTGATGACTATGAACTGGCGGAACGGCTGAGTTATTTCCTGTGGGCGGATATGCCCGATGCGGAATTGATGCAGCTTGCCGGGCGGCAGAAACTTCACGAATCCGGCGTCTTGCAGCGGCAGATTGATCGCATGTTGCGTTCGCCCAAGTCGCGCAGTCTGGCGGAAGAACTGGGCGTGGAGTGGTTCTCTTTGAACGAGATCGATCACGTATCGAACAACCCGCCGGTCGCTGATGCTCTGAAGACGCAGCCCGTTGACTTTCTGCATTATGTCTTCACAAGCAGGCAGCCACTGACTGAGTTGATTGATTCCCGCGTGACGTTCATCAACCCGCACACCGCCGGGCATTATCCGCGTGACCGAAGACAGATGAAGCCCTATCGCAAACAGCGTGGCATCGAAGTCGAGCGTGTGCCCAATCAGAAGATCGAATTGAAAGAAACCCCCGGCCGTGGCGGCCTGTTGACCATGCCGGGCGTGCTGGCCATGAACCGTGGCCCGGTCATCCGCGGCGTCTGGTTGCTGGAACGCGTGCTGGGCGAACATCTGCCCGAACCGCCCGCCAACGTCGGCCAGGTGAAGCCCAATCAGCCAGGAGAGAAACTGACTTTCCGGCAACGCTTCGCCCAACATCGGGCCAATAAGTCCTGCGCCGTCTGCCACGACAAAATAGACCCGCTGGGCTTTGCATTGCAGCATTACGCGGGCAATGGCAGCTACAATGCGAACGCGGCCAAGAATGGCATCGACGCCAGTGGTAAGCTTCCCACCGGCGAATCCTTCAAAGACTTCGCAGGTTTGCGACAGATTCTTGTCACCAGCCAGCGGAAGGTGATCGTGCGGAATATCGTACGGCGGATGTTGGCCTACGCTCTGGCGCGGAAGCTTGAGTTGCATGACCGGCCCACGGTCGAGAAACTTGTTGACACGTTGTACGAGAATGGCACGTATCGCGATCTGATCTATGCCATCGCGACCAGCCTGCCATTCCAGAATACGGTGATGCGGTAGAACCAGTACGGTGGAGAATCCAATGAAGTGGCAAATTGATCGCCGGACCTTCCTCCGCAGCGCCGCGGGGCCGTTGCTGCCGTTGCCCTTTTTGAACCTGATGACCCGGCAAGCCTCGGGCGCAACAGCCGCCGCGACGCCTCTCAGGTTTGTGACGCTCTTCAAGCCCAACGGCGTTCACCCGCCAAGCTGGAACATCAACGGCGGCAAAGAATTCGACTTCCGCATGTCCCCGCTCATGCAGCCCTTCGCCGCGCACAAGCAGGACCTGTTGATCCTCGACAACATGGGCGACTTCGGTTTTTCGTCCCACGCCAATTCGACGCGCCGCTTTCTCAGTGGTCATCACCACAGCACGAAGGCAGCTTCCATTGACCAGGTGATCGCAGACCAGGTTGGCGCCGGAACCGCGCACCGCTCGCTTGAGTTGACGACGGAGGGGCTGTTTCCGAATCAGATCGGCTGCAGCTATATCTCGTACAACAGCAACGGAGATCCAATGCCGCGGGAAAGCGACCCGCAGTTGATCTTCGACCGCCTCTTCCGCAATCCACTTGCGCATGCGGGTAAACGCAAGGAGATGGCAAGTCTGCTGGACCGGGTGCGGGAAGATGCTCAAGCCCTGGCAAGACGCGCCGGCGCCGAAGACCGGCAGACGCTTGACCATTATCTGACAGTCGTCCGTGAAACAGAGAAACGCCTCAGCAATCTCCGCAAACAAGGCAACCCCGAACAGGACGTGGCAACCTTCGAACGCCCCTTGGCGCCTGCGAATCTGGACGAGCAGGTGAACGCCATGATCGATATCATCGCGCTGGCGCTCTGGACAGATTCCACCCGCTGCATCACCTACATGCTGGGTAACAGCAACAGCCGGATGATCTTTGATTTTCTTGGCATTCAGCAGCAGCACCATTATCTTTCTCACTTCTTTCGCAACTTCTCACGTCAAAACCTGGATGCGTTGTTGCAGATCAGCCTGTGGCACATGAAGAAGTTTGACTACCTGCTGAAACGGATGAAGTCCTTCAAAGACGCCGAAGGCACGCTGCTGCAAAACTCGATCGTGCTGTACGGTTCTGGAATGGGACACAGCGACAACCACACCGTAAAACGCGTACCAATCGTGCTGGCTGGGCAGGGCCGCGGGATGCTGAAAACGGGCCGCTATGTGCGATACGCAGAGAATCAGCAACTTGGGCGGCTTCATCTGGCATTGGCGCAGAAGTTTGGCGCCGGAATAGAATCGTTTGGCGGTTCAGATTCGCCGCTTCCAGGGCTTAATGATTCGGCGTACACGCCTTATGCAGAGCGACCCTTTGAAAGCTGGACCAAGGTCGAAAACGGCGAGGTCCAGGTACAAGGACGGCTGCGGCTATCGGAAGACCTGGATGAAGCCCGCATCTTTTACGTAGATGTGAAAGACAACAAGCCGGTGCGGATCGAAGTTGGCTTCCGTGATTTTCACAGCTTCAATCTCGCGTATCATTGTGGCGAACCTGTGCGCATTACAGGTAGCGGCGGCGCCCGCAATGGACAACTGACAATCACCAAGATTAAAAAGCTTCACCCGGTACACGGAAAAATACCTGGCACGCAGAACGGGTAGAAGGAACACGATGGCAGATACACAGCAGCGGCTTTTCGGTTTTGATGACGCAGACGACGCCGCCGCTGAAACGGCCCATGAACCGGCAACTGGCGCACCGCTGCCGGTGGAAGACGACGGCCCGGTTTCGATCAAGAACCGTACGGTTTATGTCGTCGATGCGCATGCATTGATCTATCAGGTGTTTCACGCCATGCCGCCCATGACCAGCCCCAGCGGTCAGCCATGCGGCGCTGTGCACGGGTTTGTGCGCGACATTCTGGATCTGATCGAGAACCGCAAGCCGGACTTTCTGTTCTGTGCGTTTGACTATTCCAGCCAGACATTCCGCCACGACTTCTATCCAGAGTACAAAGGCACGCGGGAAGAAATGCCCGACGACCTGCGTCCACAGGTCGAGTCGATCCGCCGGATGATGACCGCCATGCAGGTGCCCGTTATCGATCTGGAAAACTACGAAGCGGACGACATCATCGCCACCTTCGCCCGCCGGATTGATGAAGATGAAGGCCGCGGGTTCATTGTTTCAAGCGATAAAGACTGCCGGCAGCTGATTACGGACCGCGTCAAAATCTACAATCTGCGGAAGAACCGCACGTATGACGAAGCCGACCTGATGAAAGACTGGGGCATCCGTCCCGATCAGGTTGTCAGCTTTCAGTCGCTGGTGGGCGACTCGGTGGATAACGTGCCGGGCATCGCGCTGATCGGACCGAAAATCGCCCGCGAACTGCTGGAGAAATACGAAACCCTGGACGCGGTACTCGACAACGCCAGCGAGCTTTCAGGTAAGAAGCGACGCGAAAACCTGATGAACGGTCGCGAAGCAGCTGAGCTTAGCCGCCGCCTGGTGACGCTGGATCGTCACACGCCCATCGAGATCAACTGGCGCGATGGCATAACGGGCATCGTTGCCAGCGAACAGGTCTTCCAGATGTGCAAAGAGTTCGGCTTCCGCCGGCTAGGTGACCGCATCAAAAGCCTGGCCGTGAAAACCGGCTCTACAAGCGTGAGTTCCACAACGGCGGAATCCAAGAGCTGGAAGGCCAAATATACAACGGTCAAATCGCTGGAAGAACTAGAAAAGCTAGTTGCTGAAATGCAGCAGCAGAATCTGATCGTGCTCGACACAGAAACCACGTCCACCAATCCGCGGTTTGCAGAAATCGTTGGATATTCGTTCAGCTGGAAATACGGCGAGGCTTATTACGTGCCCGTCCAGGCCCCGGCCGGCGATCCACAGATAGACCCGCAACAAGCGCTCGAAGCGCTGCGGCCCGTTCTGGAAAATGAGGCGATTGAAAAAGCCGGGCAGAATCTGAAATACGAACTGGTCGTTCTCAAAGGCGCCGGCGTTGAACTTCGCGGAGCGTTGTTTGACACAATGCTGGCGGACTACCTGCTTGATCCCGGTGAACGCAATCATAGCCTCGACGATCTGGCGGCGCGGTATCTGAATCATCGCACGATCAAGATCAAAGAATTGATCGGCGCCGGTAAGAAGCAGAAGCAGATGAATCAGATTCCGGTCGAGCTGGTGACGCCTTACGCGGCGGAAGACGCCGATGTGCCCTTCCGCATGACCGCCACGCTGAAGCAGCACCTGGCCGATGCCGAACTCACACAGCTTTACAGCACTCTGGAGGCGCCACTGGTCCGGGTGCTGGCGCAGATGGAATTCACCGGCATCAAGGTGGACATCGAGCGTCTCAAGGAACTGAGCATCAAACACGGCAAGCAGATTGAAGCGGCGGAAAAAGAAATCTATGAGCTAGCCGGCCGGAAGTTTAACATCAACTCGCCCAAGCAACTTGGCAATGTGCTGTTTGAAGATCTTGGCTTGCCCGTTGTTAAAAAAGCTTCCAGCGGCCCCAGTACCGCGGTCGATGTTCTTACCGTGCTGGCACGCGAACATGAGATGCCTGCCAAGGTGCTGGACTACCGGCAGAATATGAAGCTCAAGAGCACCTACATCGACGCTCTGCCAGAGCTGGTGCACCCTGAAACGGGCCGCGTGCACACTTCGTTTACACAGACCGTCGCTGCCACCGGGCGGCTAAGCAGCACCGAGCCGAACCTGCAGAACATTCCCGTGCGGACAGCCGAGGGACGCGAAATCCGTTCGGCGTTCATTCCCGGCGAAGAAGGCTGGACCCTGCTGGCGGCGGACTATTCGCAGATCGAACTTCGCATCCTCGCGCACTTCTGCGGCGATGCAACGCTGATCGAAGCCTTCCAGAAGGGGCATGATATTCATGCCATGGTCGCCAGCGAGGTTTACGCAACGCCGCTGGAAGATGTCACCCCGGATCAGCGGCGGCGGGCCAAGGCGATCAACTTTGGCATCATTTATGGTCAAAGTTCCTACGGGCTGGCGGCTTCGCTGGATATTGAGAAGGACGAGGCAGCGACCTTTATTGACACCTACTTCAGCCGCTACCCCGGCGTTGAAGAGTTTATCGACAAAGTGCTAGCCGAAGCACGCAGTAAGGGATACGTGACCACGATTCTCGGCCGGCGCCGCACCATTCAAGGGGTCCGTTCGCGGAACCGGGCGAACCCGCGTAACCGTAACACGCCCGAGAGAATCGCCGTGAACACCGTGATTCAGGGGTCGGCGGCCGATCTTATTAAACAGGCTATGATTACGCTGCATCAGCGTCTGCCGGCTGACGCCTTCACGGCGAAAATGCTGCTGCAAATTCACGATGAACTAGTCTTCGAGACGCCGCCCGCGGAACTGTCTAGCTTGCGCGAAATAGTCGAAGAAGAAATGACCGGCGCCCAGCAGATCGTTTCCGCCTCAACCTTACAGCAATACGGCGCGGGTGAATCTTACACGCAAGATGGCCTGCGCGTGCCGCTGGTGGTCGACGTAAAGGCAGGCCCCGACTGGGCTTCCTGCGAGCCTGTTCCGCGATAATGCTCCAGCTGGCGCCCGGCACAAGCCGTTTTTCGTCGAACCCTCCCTGACAGATCATGGCATTAGGCGGGTAGCCATTCACCGCGACGGAGCCCCCGAATGTAACGGCGGCTTGTATTAACGTGCGGGCTGGTTTACAGTCAAAGATAGAAAGGGAGCGCAGATAGTCGCCGCAAACGGCCCGAGGCCAGATGTGGGGAGTGTCTGAGGCTGTGCTGCATCGTGCCATCAGCAAGCTTCCTCTTTTCAACACCCCAACCCACCCCAAATGGCATTCCGCCAACACTTTATACAGCGTGTTGCCAAGTGACCTGGCAGCCTGTTTTACCTTTTTCGTTCGCCCCATGGTTCTAGCATGGTTGTTATCGGCCTCGCTGGCGGCATAGCCAGTGGTAAGAGCATGATATCCGGGCAGTTTCAAGCGTTAGGCGCCCGGTGCCTGGACGCTGATAAGGCTGGCCATCAGGTGCTGCTGGACCCGGATGTAAAATCCGCCGTCCGCGAGCGCTGGGGAGATCAGGTATTTGACCCTTCCGGCGAGATCAACCGCGCCGAAGTTGCCAGCATCGTTTTCGCGCAGAACGCATCAGCAAGAGAGGAATTGTCCTTTCTCGAACAACTGACGCATCCCCGGATTGGCCAGTTGCTTCAACAGCAGATGGATCACTGCGAAGGTGACGTGCTTGTGCTCGATGCTCCCGTGATGTTCAAAGCGGGCTGGAACCAGCTATGCAACGAAATCGTCTTTATTGAGGCGCCTCACGCCGACCGATTGCGGCGTGCGTTGCAGCGGGGCTGGACCGCAGAGCAGTTTGCCGCGCGGGAAGCCGCCCAGGAACCGCTGGACTGGAAACGCCAACAAGCCGGTTTTGTCATTGATAACTCAAGCACACCTGACCACACACGGCAGCAGGTCGAAACCATCTGGAAAACAATCACAGGCGCCCGCGTAGATCCTTCAATAGTTACTCGTTCGTAACTGGCGCCCAGCCAGCAGATCCCCATCCCAATATTCACACTCCTCCCGCTTCCCACTGGCTTCCCGCCAATACGCGTTATTCAGCGCACGCTCCATCCGGAGACTACAGGAACATGTCAAAAGAATCCAATCAATCCCGCGAAGATCGTCCCAAAACACGCAAGCCGGCCCCATTAGCCAACCGGCAGGCAGCGCGTGGCAGTCGCTCTGGCGACAGCCGCAGCAATGGAGCCGTCGATGCTGAAAAGCTGGCCCGGCAGCTTGAAGACGCCGACGAACCGCTTTCCCTGGCGGAAGAACTGGCCGTCGAAAACGACCGCCGCCGCAAGCAGAAAGGCAGCGACGCTGACGCCACGCCTGAGGCGGATTCAGATACAGGCGAAGTCCACATCGCGGAACTACAAAAAATGTCGATGAATGAACTCATCGAAGAAGCCAGACTAGGCGACCTGGAAGATGTTGCGGGCATGCGGCGGCAGGAGTTGATCTTCAACATCCTCAAAGAACGCGTGAAGATGAACGGGCTGATGTACGGCGAAGGCACGCTGGAAATCCTGCCCGATGGCTTCGGCTTTCTCCGCAGCCCGGAGTACCACTACCTATCCTGCCCGGATGACATTTATGTGTCACCCAGCCAGATCCGCCGTTTTGGCCTGCGCACCGGCTCCACCGTTTCCGGACAGATCCGGCCGCCCAAAGAAAACGAGCGTTACTTCGCTTTGCTGCGTGTGGAAGCCATCAACTATCAGGACCCGAACCTGATGTCGCGGCGCGTGCAGTTTGATGATCTTACGCCGCTGCATCCGAATCAGCGGATCGTCATGGAGTGGTCGCCCGACGATCTTTCGACCCGCGTTGTTGATATGGTCACGCCCATCGGCTTCGGGCAACGTGGCCTGATTGTCAGCCCGCCGCGTGCCGGAAAAACCATTCTGATGCAGAAGATGGCCTCGGCCGTCCTCAACAACTTCCCCGACGCTTACGTCATCATGCTGTTGATCGATGAGCGTCCGGAAGAAGTAACAGACATGGAGCGACAGGTGCGGGGCGCCAACTGCGAAGTGGTCAGCTCCACGTTCGACGAACCGGCATCGCGACACGTGCAGGTTTCGCAGATGGTGATCGAAAAAGCCAAACGCATGGTCGAGTGCGGTGTGGACGTGGTGATCTTCCTCGACTCCATTACGCGACTCGCGCGGGCCTGGAACAGCGAGTGTCCGCAATCGGGCAAAGTGCTCTCAGGCGGTCTCGACGCCAACGCGTTGCAACGGCCCAAGAGCTTCTTCGGATCAGCGCGGAAGGTGGAAGAAGGCGGTTCGCTGACGATCATCGCAACGGCGCTGATTGACACTGGCAGCAAAATGGACGATGTGATCTTTGAAGAATTCAAAGGCACCGGCAACCTAGAGATTGTGCTCGACCGCAAACTGGTCGACCGCCGCGTTTGGCCGGCGATCGACATCAACCGCAGCGGAACCCGCCGTGAAGAAATCCTGATCGATGAAGAAGAATACAAACGCATCTGCGTGATGCGCCGTGTTCTTCACGATATGAACGGTCCCGATGCGATGGATCTGTTGACCACCCGGCTGAGCAAAACCAAAAGCAACGCCGAGTTCCTGATGAGCATGAACATGAACTAGCCGCGTCGGCGAGTTACTTCGTCTCGTAGGTCTTCGCGTGGTTATTCGCCGGGATGCTCACGGTGTAGTTGCTCTTGTCTTTGGACACTGACAGCTTGATGTAGTTGCCATCGCAATCCGCTTTGCCACGATTGGCAATATGTTCGTCAATCGTGTTGTGCATGTTGCCGTCGGGCCGCATATTCTTGTGCACCTGATACATGGCTTGAATGCTACTGGTCGCTTGCAATGCGGCGAAAACAGCGGGCTTGCAGCCTTTCGTCACGCCGTTGTTCATCACCGTTACGCGTGGCTTGAGAGACTGGATCAGGACCGGGTTGTTGCTGCTGTCGAGTCCGTGGTGCGTTACCTGATAGACGTCAACTTCGCCAACCTGATTCTTGGGGCAGACAAGCTTTGCTTCCTGGTTCCAGGTCAGGTCGCCAGCGTCAAAGAAATCAAACTTGCCGCTGCGAAGGATAATTCCAACACTGTTCGCATTGTCGCTGCCATCACGGTCTTTAGGCTTGGCGACGGAACACTGGCTGGCGTTGTCCGTAGCATCTTCATCATCAACGAACGTCTTGCGGGCAGCGATAAATGTGATGTTCACTTCGTCTGACTTCAGCGGCAGCTTTTCGCCGGGCATGGCCACCACACGTTTGTCGCATTTAAAGTTGAAATAAGCGGCGCCTGGGTTATCCGGCATGCCGTCGAATTTTCCGTTGTCGTATACGACGCCGATGGGCATCAGCGTGGCCAGCGTGGCGGCGCCGCCGTAGTGGTCGCGGTGATAGTGCGTGATAATCAGGTGGTCAATCTTCCGCAGTTTCGCCTCGCGGCCAGCCACCTGCACAATGCGATCTGCATCGCGCCGGCCGGGGTTACCCGTGTCGATCAGCACCGACTCGCCGTCAGGTGTGACAATCAGCGTCGCGGCGCCGCCCTCGACGTCAATCCAGTAGATGTCCAGCTTGCCATCCTGTTTTCCGGCAAAGAGTGACGACGCAGTCGCCGTGATGAAGAAAGCAGCGAGTAGATATTTCATATTGAGACCACAAGGTTAGACGGGGAAGATTGCAAACAACGTGGCTCAATTCTATCCAGCGCTTTCTTTGTCTGCGAGCAGTTTCTGCTCCGCCGGCGCCTTCCGCTTCCGCATCAGCATCAGGCCGCCTATCGTCAGTGCTACACCCAGGAGTAACGGCCCCGAAGCAGCTTCGTTAAAGATGAACACGCCGCATAATAGTCCCATGGTTGCCTGCGACGCGTTGATAGAATTCACAAACCACACGGGCGAAGTCTGCAACGCTTTGGTCAAAGCCAGAAAGGCGCCCGCGTTGCAGATACCGGCCATCAACATAAAGCCCATGTCCACATAGTTCGTCGCCAGCATGCCGCCTACACCAATCCGCTGCATGCTCCACGCAGCCAACGCGATGAGACCCGTCACACTGACAAGTAGCAAGGTGGAAGAAAGTGGCGCCCCGGCGCGTAAGCAACTGCGGATCGCGACGCCAAGCACCGCGTAGGACAGCCCTGCCAGGCCGGCGCCCACCGTGCCTGCAATCAACATAAGAACGGCGCTGGCATTATCGAGTTCACCACCCGTTACTGACTGGTAGGCAGCCCCCGCGCCTGCGGCAAGCACCGCCAGGGCAAGCAACAGCAACGCGATAGCCACCATCGCACGGTTCGATACGCTTTCGCCCAGAAGCATCCATCCAAAGAGCGCGCTGAACAGAATCATGGCGCCAAGCGTGACCGGGACGGCCATCGCGATACCGATCACGCCTAACGAGAACTGAAAGAAGACGTTGCCACACAATTGCCCGAACAGCCCCGCCAGCACAAGCCAGATGGAAAGCCGCCAGGTGGATATCAGCCGCACACGTTGCATCAGCAGTACGATGATCCACGGCCCCACCAGCAAAACCGACGGTACGGCTTTTATCGTCGACACCCAGATCGGGTCGCAACCCGTTACCGAGCGCAAGCAGACGTTCGCCGCTGTGTAGCCAACCGCCGAGAGCACACCGCAGATGGCGCCGGTTACTTTGGGGGCGGACGCCAGGTCGTTGGCAGGGGTCATCGGAGGCGGACCTTTTCCGGCAGCTGCGCCGGATTCATTCGCGCCGGCATTTCAGCGAGCCTGGAGCCGCCAGGCGGACAGTACATCGCAAGGTTTTCAGTAGCTGCCAGCATCCAGCACCTGGGTCGGTCGATCGCAGAGTTCATCTCCCTGCAGTATCCGGCAAGGTCGCTTTTATGGGAACCGGGCTTACGCGTGGCTACTTGGATTGCTCACACGCGCAAATCTTGCAAGTGTCAGGCTTGTTAAAATGCGAATTCAGACTCGAGAATAATGGCCTTACAATAGTGTGTGACAATTTGCCCACTTATCTGGGCCGGTGAGCGGGGCTATGATGGAATAGGAGGAAATGGGTAAGACGCCGTCTAAAGTTCGCAAACAAGCGGAGTCCAGGCTATGGAAACTACAGTTGATAAACAGGTTAGTTCACCGCCCGGCACCATGCTGGTTGTAGACGACAATCCACCTCTTCGTGAACGGTTGTCACGTGCATTGCGTGATCGTGGATACCGCGTAGACGCTGCGGCGGATTACGACGAGGCGATGCAACTTGTGAGGAACTACACCTTTGATAAGGCGGTCATCGATCTTCGCATGCCTGGCAAATCTGGCATGGAACTGCTCCGCGATATCAAGAAGCACAGTGAATCGACAGACGTGCTTGTGCTGACGGGGTTCGGCAGCATTGCTACAGCAGTCGATGCACTGAAACTTGGCGCCGTAAACTTCCTCCCCAAACCAGCTGACGCCGACGATGTGCTGGCTGCCTTTGCCCGCGCCAACCAGACCAAAGCCGCCGCGGCGGCCGGCGCCGTGGAAACACCTTCGCTGGCACGGGCTGAGTGGGAGCACATTCACCGGGTGCTGGCAGACTGTGGCGGTAACTTATCTGAAGCGGCCCGTAGGCTGGGAATCCACCGCCGTTCGCTCCAGCGCAAGTTGCAGAAGCGGGCGCCAGAGTAGCGTTGTCTGAGGCGGGTCCAGCCTGGGCAGGCTGGCTGGATTGATCTTGACCCACGCGTCGCTTTCGCGTGTAATCCCGCCCGCCCTTGACCGGGCCACCCTTGTCTATGCGCCGTGCGTTTGCTGATGCAATCAGCGCCGCTGCGTAACTTTTCTGCATTCGCCACGCCGTTGGCCAAGCTGCGCACTTTATAAATGGCGACAGCTGCCGCTGGCTGTGGATCAGATGGGACTTAAACTACATGCGCCGGAATAAATTGCGGGCCGTTGCCCTCCTTGGCGTTTTTGCGATCTTGCTTTGCACGGTGCCGCCACTTGATGCAGGTATCGGGCTCTTCGGATCTGGAAGTGATGAGCCAGCGCCGCCGAAGCCGAGCGCCGACGCGTTTGACCACGCCAACGCGTATCTGCCGGAAACGCTCAACAATCAATCGTTCAATCAATCCTACCGGGCTGCCCCGGCAACGCAGGGCGCCGCGGCGCCGGCGGGATATAACGCTCCTGCTTATCAGCCGGCAGCGGCCGCGCACGCAAGCCCCGCAGCGAATCCTCCCGTAAGTCATCCGCCAGCAACTGGCCGGTTCCCCGTCCAGAACGCTGGATACAACGCGTCAACTGGCGCCCGCGATAGAGGGGCCGTGACGGCTGGCTACGATCAGCCTGTTAGTGGCGGCGCGAACATGCTGCCGGCTGAATTTGCCTCCAAAGGCGCGCAGAAGACCTATTCGGCGCCGGGTTCATCCGTGCAGCCAGCCACTCATACGCAGCCTGTTGCCGGCACCCTGAACCAGGGCGACGAGTATGGCGGTCCCACGCAGGGGCTGAATCAGAACAATGGGACGCTTGGCTATGATGCAGGCGCCGACGCCAACATCCGCCCCGGCGACGAAACAAGTTCGCTGCGTACGGCCGAACTTCCTGAAGACTTTGTCACCGAAAGTGAAAGCGTTTCAGACACCTACGGTAGCGGGAAGAATCTGCGGCCGACCGATGCTGTCACGCCGGAAGATTTCCGGGAGCCATCTGGCTATGATCCGATCAGTTCCTTCTCAAACGCCAACCGCTTGCCGGAGATGTTCGGCGACTTCTATTCCACCTTCGGTTCGGTCCGCACGATCACCGGCGGCGCGGCTTTTGAAAGCGATCTGCCCCTGGCTGGCGGCAGTCGTCGCGTGAAAATCGCGGAACACAATAAGCCCATGCCCGACAGCCGGTACTATTTTCTGTATCACAACTTCAACGGCGCCTTAGACGCCAGCGGCCCCGGCGTCAGCCAGAGCCAGAATGTAGACCGCTACACCATCGGCTTTGAGCATTCGCAGTTGTTCGGCGGTAATCACTCCATTGAAGTGCGGGCGCCGTTCACGGGCGGCTATGATTTCAATCAGGGAGCATTCGGTGTCTCAGGAGGTGAAGTTGGCAATCTCGCAGTGATCTGGAAATCGCTACTCTTAGGCGGCGACACTTGGAGCATCACTGGCGGCGCCGGCGTGGATGCACCGACGGGTGAGAACGTAACGGGCGCAGCCGGTGGAACACCCTTCAAGCTGGATAACTCTTCGGTGCACTTGCTGCCGTTCCTTGGATTTGAACTTCGCCCCAGCAACCGCTTTTTCTATCAGGGCTTCATTCAAGGTGACTTTGCCGCCAACAGCAACACGTTTTCGGCAGGCGGCAGCAATGGCACTTTTGATGAACAGCACCTGCTGCACCTGGACTTTGCGACCGGCATGTGGCTGATGCGTGACTACGATGCGCCGTTTTTGACGGGGCTTGCGCTGATGGGTGAATTTCACTACACCACGACGTTTCAGAATTCTGATGTCGTCACGCTTAACAGCGGCGGCAACACTTTCCTGCTTCGGAATCCGGCTAACCGCTTCGATACGCTGAATGCGGTAATTGGTGTCCACGCCGAAATCAGCCGTCATATCGCGTTGCGTGCAGGCTGGGCGTTTCCGCTGGCCGACGAAGAATTCAGCAATGAAGTAACCGCGAGTGTGATCTGGTACCACTAACCTACGATCGCAGACTTCGCATCGCTACTCACTAAAGTGCAGCGGTAACGACGCCACGCTGCGGATGCCGACGCGTTTGATCCAGGGCATCGTCTGCGGATCGCAGGCAAGCTCTACTGCCGGGAACCGCGTGAAGATTGTTCGCAGCGCGGTTGCCACTTCGGCGCGTGCCAGTTTCAATCCCAGACAGATGTGAATTCCGCCGCCGAAACTCATATGGCGGTTGGGGCTGCGAAGGATGTCAAACGTCTCCGGCTCTTCAAATTCATCCGGGTCGCAATTGGCGGACGCCAGACACGCCATCACGTTTTCGCCTTGCTTCAAAGGTTGTCCGCAGAGTTCGAGGTCATATCGCGGCAGGCGGAACTTTGTGAGTTGAATGGGCGACATGTACCGCAACACTTCGTCCACAGCGCCGGGCGCCAGCGTCCAATCTGCGGTTAACAAGCGGCGCTGATCTTCGTGTTGCAGCAGCGCGATCATCGCCGTGGTGGTCAGATGGACGGTTGTTTCATGCCCGGCAAACAGCAGCAGGAAGGCCATCGCCAGCAGTTCATCTTCAGAGAGCTTGCTGCCTTCATGCTCTGCTTCCACCAGCGCGGACATGAGCCCAGGCTGTGGATTCTGGCGAAGCTTCTCGAAGCGATTACGCAAATAATTCAGCAGACGGTGAATACCGGGCACTGCCGTGATGACGCCCCACAAAGAGTTTATCCGCACCAGCCCTTCGGCCCAGTCGCCAAACTTGCTGCGGTCTTCTTCCGGCAGCCCCAGCAGTTCACAGATGACTTCCAAAGGAAACGGTCTGGCGAAATGTTTGACCAGGTCAACCGGCTGGCCGGTCTGTTTGCGGAGAGCATCGATGTCGTCACACAACCGCTCACAAATCGCTTCCAGCCGCGGCTGCATGGCCTCGACGCTTTGCCGCTGAAAGGCGATCTCGACCAGATTGCGCAGGCGTCGATGATCCGGCTCGTCCGTGGTCAACATGTTCTTAGACAGAATTTTGAACACGCGGGGCATCCACCAGGGAATGCCCGCAAGCCGCGTGCGACCGGCGTTGCGCGGCTCCATCGCAAACCGCTTGCTGTCGCGAAGCAGTTCGTTCACCGCCTGATAAGTGGTCGCCAGCTTTACGCGCCCAACCATGGGCAGCTTCAAACTGACAACGGGACCTTCATCCCGCATCGCTGCGAAGACGGGCATCGGATTGCGTTTGAAATCCTGCGACGAAAGATCGAATTGCGTCATATCAATCACCGCGTGGCGGATCAAAAGGATGTGGCACAACCAGGCGAACCGTGCGGCCCTCAAAATGCAAATGGAGAAGCACTCGCTGGCTTCTCCATTCACTATAACGCTTGTGCGCGGCGTTTGGTGGCGCCGCGATTTTGTCTTAACGCTGGCTAACGTGTTTGCGGGCCAGTTGCAATGCGGCGTTCAAAGTTGCATCCACTCCGGGCGTGTTTTCAATGTTGCCCTGTTCATCGGAAGCTGGCTTCGCGGTGACACGAACAGCCAGATCGGGCGTGACGCCGTGGCTGCTGATCGCTTGACCGCTTGGCGAGTAGAACTTCGCGGTTGTCAGACGGACGCCAGCTTTGGAAAGATTCAGCGGGAAGATGCCCTGCACGCTTCCTTTGCCGTAGCTGCGCTGGCCCACGATTTTGCCGCGGCGATGATCGTGAATGGCGCCGGCGAAGATCTCGCTCGCACTGGCTGAGTTGCCATCGATCAGCACGGTCAGCGGCACACGCCAGGTGCCAACCGTGTGGGCTTTGTAATCGAAGTCTTCGCGAGGGCTGCGTCCGCGTGTCGAAACAATCACGCCGTCCATCACAAACTTGTCGGCGATTTCTACGGACGAAGTCAGCAGCCCGCCAGGGTTGCCGCGGACATCGATGATCAGGGTCCGCATGCCCTGACGGTGCAAGCTCCAAAGCGCCTTGTCCACATCGCGGCTGGTGGTTTTCTGGAAGCTGTTAATCTTCAGATAGGCGATGCCATAGGCTTTGTCGACGATCTTCACATCCACAACACTTGGCACTTCCACCACGTCGCGGGTCAGCCGCACAACACGGACGACGTCGTTCGCATCGCGGATTGCCAGTTCCACCATCGTGCCTTGCACACCCTTGAGCATGTCGGCAGCGGTGTCGGTCGAGACATCGTCCATCGTCTTGCCGTCTACGCGGATAATGTGCTCGCCATTCTGCAGGCCGCCCTTGGCTGCGGGACCGCCCGTGATAACGTTAACGATGCGGAGTGACTTTTCTTCCGCTTTCAGCTCGATGCCCAGTCCGACAAAGTTGCCTTCGATCTGCGACATGACTTCGTCAAGCTGCGAAGCGGTCAGGAAGCTTGAATAAGTATCCAGGGCGCCAAGTGCGCCGCATACGAATTCCATGATGAATGGCTGTGAAGTGCTACCCAACCGCTGCGTTGCCAGTTTGCCGGCATAAGCTGCCATATCACGGGCCTGATGGCGGCTGTTGATGGGCTGGTTTTCAATGGCCTGCCGTAGATCGCGGAGGTAAACCGCAACGCGGGAAACATCGACATTGGCCATGTGCATCTGACGGAACTTCGGCGTACGGGCGGCGACTTCCAGGTTCAAGAGTCCTTGACCTGCCAGACCACGCCAATCGGGCTCGTGCACATAGTGGGCGTGAACTTTCAGCAGCACTTCCGAATAGATATCAAGCAGCTGCCGGTCCGTATAATCACGGAGCGATTTCACAAACCGGGCGTCTTTATAACGCCGGCCAAGATCCCAGTGCGCCCGGGTGATGCTGACGCGGTGCTTAATCTCTGCACTGCGTGGATACAGCTTCAACGCCTTCTCGTAGTGCGAAAGAGCTTCGCCCCATTTCAGTTCACGCTCTAGCTTGCCGCCTTCTTCCAGGCTTGTCGCCACGGCTTCCTGCTCTGCAAGTGCTGCGGCAGGTACACGGACCTGAGCGATTGCAGGGGCGCCAGAAATGAAGCAACTGGCAGAAGTACACAGAGCAACAACGCCAAGACAGGCGCGCAGAACGGCAGAGCGGTAACGCATAAGACTTTCCGGGAGTGAGGGGCGTCCTCTGAGCACACGCAACATCCATCGGGGGAACGGAGAAGAACTCCGTTGGATGGATGGGGGACCGGGTGTGATTCAGGGAACAGGTGTTCAACCAGCACTCAAGCGCCTGCGGCGGACAGCAGCTTCAGCTAACTTGAATGTACGTTGCTAAATGCCCTTGGTCAAAAATCCCGCCATTTTATTCTGCCGGTTAACTGTTGCGATTGTTGCAACAGCACCACGGCGGTCTGGCGGTATCAGATAGCCTGAAAGGTCAGTATTCTGCGGCTTTGACCAGTTGCGCTTCCCGGCGCGATGAAGAAAGTTTTACGGGCTAAGCGACCGTCGCTGTAATCCGTTCGGGCGTCAGTATCATTACGCACGGAACGGACTCTGGTTCGCAGATTCTCAAGAAATCCGCCCGTCATTCCGGCTTTCGCAGCACCAGTTCTTCCAGGGCCGTGCCCAGCATCACACCCGCAGCGTCTAATTTCAGCGATGCCGCACCGTTTTCTCCCAGTGCGTTCTCCAGCACAAAGTGCAGGGTTTGCAGGTTATCAAGTTCGCTGCGTGAGACAGACTTCATTCCCACGCCTGCGAAGAACGATTCCACCTTCCCCGCCGTAAGCGTCTGTTGCAGAAACGCGTAGCACTGCGAATTATTGGCCACCACAGAGATGGCAATATCATCCGCCGCCGCGCTGCTGCGCGCAGATGCAATTTCGTTAAGCTTCACAACGGCTGGCATCGGAACTGCACCTGCGAATAGAAGAAGGGCGGTAATCCCTTTAATTCTATCAATTCATCGCAGCCGTTTCGCTGCCCTACACTGCAACTGGCAGCATGTTGGTAGAATACCGGTTCCCTTATGGAAACCATCCAGCGGACCGATAGAACGCAACGCGAAGAGTGGAAGACCACCATGACAGATGTCGCTACCGGCTTCACAGACTTTCTGACGGAGCTGAACTACGAGTACGAACAACTGCACACCGCCAAGGAAGATGCGTTCTGGTCCCTGTACATGGGTTTAACCGAAGACGCAGAACAGGCGCGAAACAGCTTTCAGCAACACGAACTTGCCCTGCAGCAATGGCTACAAGATCCCGCGCGGCTGCAACGCTTGCAAGAGAAGCTGGCAGCAGCGGAGAAGCTGCGCATTGAAGAAGCCGGAGATGCCGCCACGGCCGAAGAGATGATCGCGCTGCAAGGCTGGGTCCGGACCTTTCAGTCGCACGCCATCGAATCAGCCGAAGCACGTTCGCGGGCCGCGGAGATTCTGAAGCTGGAAGGCGATCTAGCCGGGCACCGCAGCAGTATGAAGCTGGGCTGGGAGGATGAAGATGGCAACTTTCACAAAGCCAGTAGCGTTGCGCTTTCGGTCATGCTGCAAGGCGAAAAAGAAGAGTCTGTCCGCAAAGCCACCTGGCAGGGGCTAAAGAGCATCGAAACCTGCGTGCTGCAAAACGGCTTTCCCGAACTCGTCAGGCGGCGTAATCAACTAGGGCGGATGCTCGGCGGAACTGACTTTTACGACGCCACCGTCCGCCGCGTGGAAGGCATGACCAAGCTCGAAATCTTCGCGCTGCTGGATGAACTCGAAGAAAAAACACGCGATGCCGGTCAGCGAGCCGTTGAGACCTTAGCAGAGCAGCATGGCGCCGGTGCGGTGACGCCCTGGAATGTGCGTTACTTCATCTCTGGCGACATCACCCGCGAGGAAGATCCTTACTTCTCATTTGCCGATTCGCTGGCGCGTTGGGGGAATTCGTTCGCTGCGCTGGGCATCGATTACAACAACGCAGAGATGGTGCTCGACCTGGTGGACCGGCAGGGAAAGTATGAGAACGGCTTCATGCACGGCCCTGTACCCGCCTGGCGGGATCGCGGCAATTACCGCCCGGCAAAGATTCAATTCACCGCCAACGCCATCCCCGGCATGACCGGCTCTGGCCGCCGCGCGACGGAAACATTGTTCCACGAAGGAGGTCACGCCGCTCACTTCGCCAACATCGACATGCCGGCGCCGTGCTTCGCCCAGGAGTTCGCGCCGACGTCGGTCGCCTTTGCCGAAGTCCAAAGCATGTTCCTGGATAGTCTGGTGCGCGACGCCGACTGGCAGACGCGTTACGCCACCACCAGCACGGGCGAGCCGATGCCCTTTGAACTGATGGAGAAGTCCATCCGCGCCCGGCAGCCATTCGCCGCCTGGCGCGTGCGGATGATGCTGACCGTGTGTTACGCCGAACGCGCGATCTATGAAATTCCCGACGACAAACTAACGCCCGAAAACATCCTGGCAGTTGTCCGCGGAGTTGAGCAGCGGCTGCTGTTCCTGGATGAAGGTTCGCCCCGTCCGGTGCTCTCTGTCCCGCACCTGCTGTCTGGCGAAAGCAGTGCGTATTATCACGGCTATGTGCTGGCGGAAATGGCGGTCGAACAGACGCGTGATTTCTTCCTCCGCCGCGATGGCCATCTGGTGGACAACCCAAAGATCGGACCCGACCTGACTGCCGCCTACTGGCGCCCCGGCAACGCCCGCCGGTTCCTGGAGTACATCGAGGCTCTCACCGGTGCGCCGCTTTCGGCCGACCATTTAGCCGGCAGTGTGAACCGCGACGTTGAAACCGTGCTGAGGGAAGCTCAGGCAAGCATCGATAATCTGAAGAACATCCCGGTGCACGACACAGATGTCGAACTCAACGCCAATATCCGCGTCATGCACGGCAACGATCTGGTCGCCGGCGGCGATGGCAAATCGTTCGCCCAGACCTCGCAGGAATTCGCTGCCTGGATTAAAGGGCAGGAGAACGCGTAAGACGTCATTCGTGCCGCAATGCATCAATCGGATTCAGCCGCGCTGCGCGGCGTGCCGGGAAGAAGCCAAAGATCAGCCCGATGGCGGCGCTGAACACTACCGCCAGCACGATGATCCACAACGAAGGGGCGAAAGGCAGACCGATGTACCATGCCGCCACCGCCGCACCGGCCAGGCCCGTCGCCACGCCTGCCACGCCCCCGAGCGCCGCGAGTAACGCCGCCTCGATGAGGAACTGAAGCAGCACGTCGCTTTCACGGGCGCCAATAGCCATGCGGACGCCAATCTCACGCGTGCGTTCGGTGACCGATACCAGCATCACGTTCATGATGCCAATGCCGCCTACCAGAAGGCTGATACCCGCAATCGCGCTGACGACGGAGGTCAGAATACCGGTGGCGGTCCGCACCGCGTCCGCAATTTCTTCGACACCTGCGATACGGAAATCGTCAACGGCCTTCTCAGTAATGTTACGACGTTTGCGCATCAGCTTCGCAACCGCCTTCTTGGTAGGCCGGATCTCTTCCGTAGCGCGGACCTTAATGAGAATCATCGTGACATCCTGCCGTGTCGAAAGTTCCTTGTGATAAGTGCTGATCGGCATGACCACGATGTCGTTCTGATCCATCCGCAACAGTCCCTGGGGCTGTTCCTCCATGACGCCAATCACTTTGCAGTCAATCAGCCCCAGCGATATCGTCTTGCCGAGCGCCTTTCCATCGAAAAGCTTGGTGGCAATCTCATGGCCAACGACACAAACGGGCGCGGCGTCTGCAAAATCCGCCGCATTGAACAGCCGGCCTTCCGCCGCCTTCCAGTTCCTCGCCGCAAATACGCCGGGACTGGCGCCGGTAACAACCGTTGGCCGGCGTTGTTCACCGACCGACGCCATCAAGTAGCTCCCCGTGGTGCCCGCGGCGACTTCGACGGCGTCAATCTCTTTAGCAATGGCGGGCGCATCTTCCAGTGTGAAGGGCTTCGAGGAGGCGCCCGTCGGTCCTGGTGGTCCCCGCCGGCGACTGCCAGGCGTCATGATCAGCAGGTTGTCACCCAGGCCCGATATGTTGCTGGTGATCTCCGTGGTGGCGCCGTTGCCAAGCGTGAAGATGGCAATCACAGACGCCACACCAATCACGATGCCTAGCACGGTCAACGCAGATCGCACCAGGTTGCGACGTATCTCGCGGGCGGCAAGCACCAGACTACTCCAGACCATGGTTCGCCCTTAGCTAAGTTGGGAACTGTTTCAGAATTTTTTGCAGGCGCCGGCGGTAAGTGAAGTGGTCAACCTCGTAGTGGTGCCTCCGCGTACTTATATAGCGGATAGACCCCGAAAGGCTGCCCCCCGGCTGTTGCATCTGCTGGCGGAACTGCTCCGCAGCCGCATGCCCGTTGCGGTCTGCTGAAACCAGCGCCGCCGCCAGCCGCGCCTGAAGCTGGGCAAGCGGCCAAAGACCACTGTCCGGCTGGATCAGACCGATCACGAACAGGTTCTTTCGCTTCGGATGGTATGCGTGCAAGTGAAGCTGCGGGCCGAATTCGCCCGTGGCAAGCAATTGTGGATCGATAAATGGAATGCTCGACTTGTACCCCGTAGCGAACACAATAAGGTCCACCGCCTCACGCCGCCCATCGGCAAACACAACTTCGTCCCCGTCCAGCGCCTGCAGCGCCGGGCGGAATGCAATGGCGCCATGTCCGGCATGGTACATCAACTGCGAGTTGATGACCGGATGCGCTTCAAAAAGTTTATGATCCGGCTCTGGCAGCCCGAAGCGTGATGGACTTCCCAGAGCAACATGCGTTACATACTTACCGGCCAACCGCCTCAGCCATAACGGAAGATGCCAGCGGTGCAGGTTTTCGCCCAGCAGGTCCACCGGGTAACCGCGGAAGAATTTCGGCAGGAAGTGATACCCGCGCCGCATGCTGTGAAACGCCGCTGTTGCATGCTGCGCCGCCTCGACCGCGATATCGCAGCCGGAATTCCCGGCGCCGACGACAAGCACCCGCTTGCCGTGAAAAATCTCCGGCGTCCGATAGTCGCGTGAGTGCATCACCTGGCCGGAAAACTCGCCTTCAACCTCTGGCATCCAGGGATCCCAATGATGCCCGTTGGCAATCACCAGTCCGCCGCAAATCCGCTGCTGGCCGTCGCTGGTTTCGATCTGCCAGTTCTCACCGTCGGGCTCCACTTTGCTGACGGACGTGTTAAGTGTTACCCGCGAGTAAAGATCATGATGCTCTGCGAAGTCGCGCAGGTAGGCGTGTGCCTGTTTGTGGCTGGGATAGGCCGGATACGCCTTGGGCATCGGAAAATCTTCAAACGCCGTCAGACGCTTGGAAGAGATCATGTGCGCGGTTGCGTACATGCTGCTGCTGCCACTGCCGTAGTACCAGTTGCCGCCGACGTCGTCTTCCCGTTCAAACCAGTCAAAGGCAATGCCCCGCGCCGCAAACTCCCGTGCTGCCGCCAGTCCGCAGGGGCCAGCGCCGATGATGCAGTACGGCAACGCCGCGGTCTGCGTCGTGGCGGCTCCGGGCCGGCTGGAGAGTCTGGAAGATGTCAAGGCTTGTCACCCTTCTTCTGAGTTTCCAGATTACAGCCACAGCATGAGGCGGTCGTCCAGCATATCGGGCAGCGCTTTCTGCACCATCTTGCGGATCTGACGATCATGGTAACGCGTGCTGAAATGTCCCGCGATAACCTTCTCATTCTGAAACTCATCGCGCCGCGCCACATAGTCATCCAGGTGCATGTGCCCGTTCTTATGAATCTTCTCCGGGCGATGGCTGCGTGCGACAAACGTCATCTCCGCAATCAACACCCGCGCTTCATACATGGCCGGGCAATTATCCAGCCCTGGCGGCGAGCTATCGCCCAGGTACGCAACCACTGGAACGCGACGTTCTTCGCTGACTTCTTTACCTGCCAATCGCAGATCACGGATTTCGTCCCCGCGCAGACCTACATACTCCTGCTTCAGCTTCTTGCGACGTTGCCAGACTACATAGCCCAGACTGGGCACGGTATGCGTCGTGGCGTGGGCGGTGACCATCAACTCACGGGAAATCTCAACTTCGTCACCTGATTCCAGTCCGATCAATTCACATGGCAGCCGCCCGCGGTCCAGCCGTGTGACGGCCCGCAACATCTGCTGGACGGGGTCCAAAGCGTGCGCCGGCAAGTAGATGACCGGCGCGGGCATCTTCATCATCCGCCGCCGGGCAACGTATACAGGTAGCGCCGCAATATGGTCGAGATGCGTGTGCGTGACGAACCAGGTGTCAGTGCCCATGAAGTCCCACGGCTGCCCGCCCAGATCAAAGCCCATCTTCAACTCCGGTATCCGCCAGTACGACTGCACCGCCGCGCGCGAATAACCTTCGATGGTCAGATCCTGAAGTTCAAGTGTTTTGAAGGGGGCGTTATCAACCATGTTCAACAGTCGCCGGATAATACCGGGTTCAGCAGTTTCTTTTGGGTTCTGGTGAGGTGAGTGAATAATTCGACAGGGAGAAAACTGACCGGGTTCGGCCTTCTGCGGCAGAAACGCTTGACTTAGCAGCAACGGTTATGCGAACCTATAAGGCGGAACAGACAGGGGTATAAGATTTCGAGAAGGAAATTCTCACATGCTGCGCTCAATTGCCGTGCGTCTGCGTTTTGGCGGTTATTCCTGGGGTGATGCCACAGCCGCCATTCTCACTTCAAGCCATCCGAAGCGAAAGCGAACCGTATTTCTCGCCTTAGCCTGTACGTTTGCCGCGGTTTTTGCAACCGCCCCCAACAGGGTTCAGGCAGCTCCTGCCGCATTAACCCGCACGTTTGAGGCGCATTTAGCGGCTGGCGAATTCGCCCCGGCCTTGTCGCTGGCACAACAGGTGGCCGATCACGCCGAGCGCGATCAGTGGTTTGCTCAAATCGCGGCAGCTCAAGCCGCAGCGGGGATGCGACAGGCATCGCTGCGAACAGCCCGCATGATTTCTGACGGCAACACCCGCAGCCGCACACTCCAGCAGCTACCGGCCGCGAACGCTGCGGCGGGCGGTGGTGGATCGGCCGCGGATTTCGATCCGTTGATTGATCTGATCACCACCACCATTAACCCCGAATCCTGGGACGATGTCGGCGGCCCCGGCGCCATCGACGGATTTGCCAGCGGCGTGTACGTCAACGCAGCGGGGCTAATGAAACGCGTGCCCCCGGAAACAGCCGGCGGCATCGAAAACATCCGCCGCGCCGCGAAGGCGCCCGGCAGCAATACGAACGTCCGGCGCAGTTCGTCCCTCAGAAAAGTTTCCTTAACCCGCCTCGAACGCGAAGTGGAAATCCTACGGGCCGCTGGCCGCGACCCGTCCGAAGCCATGCAGGCGATGGCGGGCATTCAGAAGATTCAGTACGTGTTTGTGTATCCCGAAACGGGCGACATTGTGATCGCCGGCCCAGCAGGCGACTGGAACATGAACACCGAAGGCCGCCGGTTCAATACAGAATCTGGCCGCCCGGTGCTGAATCTGGATGACTTTGTCGTCACGCTCCGCAACGCGTACACCAATGGCAGTCACTTCGGCTGCTCGATCAAACCACGTCAGGAAGCACTCGCGCAGACCAAAGCGTTTCTAGAAACGTCCGCCCGGACCCCGCTCAAGCCTTCCGCCCGCGCAAGGCAGCAGTGGCTGGACGAATTTCGCGGCAAACTAGGCAAGCAGGATATCGTGGTCGATGGCGTCGACGCTCGCACGCGACTGGCTCGCGTGATGGTGGAGGCCGACTATCGTATGAAGCTGGTCGGCATGGGCCTGGAACCCGGCGTGCCAGGCGTCAACAGTTACCTCAGCGCTGTGAAGCTAGACAAGGATGGCAACCCGCCGCCAATGAGCGTGCTGCGGTGGTGGTTTTCGCTTAACTACAAGGCGATCGCCGCTTCCCCCGGCCGCGACGGTTTTGAAATCCGCGGACAAGGCGCCAAGGTGCAGAGCGAAAACGAAATGCTAACCGACCGCGGCGAACGCGTTCACACCGGCACTGCCGAAGAAATCAACCGCGAATTTACACGCAGCTTTACAACTCACTTCGAGGCGCTCGCCCGGCGTTACCCGATCTACGCTGACCTGCAAAACATCTTCGATCTGGCAATGGTTTCCGCCTTGATCAAAGCCGAAGACCTGCCAGCGCGTACGGGCTGGAAGATGACCCACTTCGGCCCCAGCAAGCACAGCGGCGTTGAACCCTATCAACCGGCGCTCGAAACGGCGCCGACGCAGGTTGAAACCGTCATCAACCACCGCATGATGGGCCGCACGAAGATCATCGCGGGCGTCAGCGGCGGTGTCGCCGTCCACGCGGCGCCTCTCGTCGCCAAAGCCGCCATGACAACCGCGCCCGCCACCGTCATCAGTCAGCAGAAACAGGCAAAGCCCACGGAAAAACTGCCACCCGCAGCCTGGTGGTGGGACTAAATAGGCCTTCTGGCTGAGCGGATCGTTCGTCCTCAGTTTGCATGAAGAATGGGCTGGCTCCTAGTGCCGTGTTGAGAAGACCCATTTCACCAGGAGAATAGGCCATTGAAGGTAGTGCCGAAACGACCCGGCGATAACAGCCTCGTAGGCTGGGGCCCCACGCTCCGACGACGGTAACTTACGCCGCCGGAGGTAAGACAATCTGGCGTTAGTTTTGACGGTTACTTTCCTGGCTTACTTAACACCTTTGCCATCGAAGATTGCAATCCCAGGTCTTTGAAGAGATTTGGATCCAGCATGCGTTGCTTCTCGACGGCAACTCGCAACCATTTGCCGTCTTTCTTCTGCAACACCAGGTCTGCGACCATATCGTCGTTTACATCGGTCAGTATCGCGTCGACGGCACCATCATTATCGGTGTCATAGAACGTCCGCAGCGCCCTTCCAAAAGTCATGGCGAATTCGAAGTCCCAGCCTTCTCGACGGACAGGGTCGGTAATGTACTGTTCTTTGAAGGCTGGTTTCGTGTCCTGATCCAGGTCGAACATCTTACCAGAGAGCTTGCCGGTTTTTGACATCGCGAAGATCCACAGATCCCAGCGGCCGTCGTTGTCATTATCAAGCAAGTGGCCAAACAGAGCAGGCGCCCACGGGCTGGGAACATTCACTTGCGCCGCTTCCGGACGGTCTTTGAGAAACGCCTTCAATTCATCGAGGTGCACATGGTACGAAAATTTGTCGAGGCTGATTTCGTCTTTTCCGCCTCCACGCGGGATGCCATAAGTGACGGCAATCAATTCGCCTTTGGAATTAAGCAGCGGACCGCCGGAATCCCCTGGATTGATCCCACAGCTTGAAAGCACAATTTTCCGCTTCGCCGATGCTTGCAAGCTCTTGGCAGCGGCCGCTCCGTTGTCGCCGGCAGACGTAATCGCGGCCAGCACCTGGCCGATGCGGTCGTTTGGCCAGTTGCCAATCCCAGACACTTCACCTGACCGCACCGTCCATAACGTGCCTAAAGCAGGGTGCCCGATGGCGATACAGTCGTCACCAGGGGCTGGGGTCTGCTGGGCCATCGCGATGGGTTGGATCTCGTCCAGATACGCAGGTTTCTTGACCAGCCGGAGCAGTGCGAGATCGCGTTGTTCATCAACCTTATAGACTTCGGCGGGGTACGATGTGGGATCGAGTTCAATCAAACGGTCTTTGTACCTGCCAAAGTGTACATTCACGACCAGATTGCCGGCGTCCAGATTGGTAGATCCCGCCGCGGCGACATGCTGATTGGTGATAATCCAGCCTTCTTTGTCGATAAGAAAACCAGTGCCGTGGCCGTTGGGCAAGCGGATGAGCACCACTGCCGGGCCGGCCTTCGCATAGACCGCTGCGCTGCTGCCGCGGCTTACTTCGTCGTTGGTCTGCGGGTTCCACTTTTCCGGCTTCCCGACTCCAAACAACGCGTCGCCAATCTGACCGGGAGCCACATAGTTGCCCGCCTCAGCTGGTATCTTTCCGGCGAAAATGTCTTTTTCGCCAGCGTCGCCACGATGACTGAAAAAAATCAATCCTGTCAGAGTTACGCTTAGTAGTAAGAAATATCTCATTGCATTTTCTTCCGCTAAATCTAAGTGAGGAAATGAGTAATGGTTTTACTTTACAGAATGCTTCGTAGAACGCCGTCTCTACCTACTTCGATATCCTCCATGAAATAACGTTTGCGCCGTAATCCTGGGTCTGCCGGCGGACGACGCCCCGCGTGCTGCCTGCACCAAATACGCCAGAACTTAGCAACTTACCCAGCGGCGTAGCCAAAGCGCTATCGTTTGCGCCTCGCGTCTTTGCCGTTTCAAGGGAAGGCTGTTCTAGCAGGCTAAAATCTACCGGCTGCCGCTCGCCGCGGACAACGATTGCCACGAGACTTTCAAGGCCGGTCGTATCCGCATTCACATCTAGCACGACCTGTGTCTGTTCACCCGCAGCAAGCCGGTTTGTTTCGCCAATGAAAGGGTACAAGCAGGTGATTCCGTAAGAACTATCTACATAGAGAAGTGTGATGTCGAGATTGTTTTTCCCGGAGTTCTTCAGCCGGATGGTCATGCGGTTGCCATCGCGAACCGTCAGCCCGGCCGCCTGCCAGTCAATCGATTTTCCCTGAGTGTCAATGACTGACATCTGCAGGCCCAGTGTTCCACCTTCCATGGACCTGGAAGTGATAGAAGTCAGCCGTAACAAGTTCCGCGCCCGGTTAATGCGCTGAAGCATTTCGACAGCTCGACTGGCCCAGCCGGTTGAGAGCCGCAAAGGCTGAATGGCTGTCTTATGCGAAGCAACGTCGCTACTGGCAATGCCTGCGGACGGCGTGAGTTGAATTTCGCCTGCGACCCATCGCAACACCCAGTCGGCACTGGCGGGGTCATTAGTCAGCTGGATAACTCTTGCCGCTTCGCAGGCAGCCTTCATGTCACTTAAAAGTCTTTTATGAAGCGCGGAGTCGATGGGCTTCTGATCTTCATCGTGCGTGTCGACAGCCACACGCAACTGGTTGTCGCCAGTATCCTGATAGGCAACCTGGCAACGTCCGCCTTCAGGCAGATTGTGGTTGGTTTTTACGCCAGAAAAATCACACGCGGCCACTCTCGCGTTTCTAAGATTTACGCTGAGAACTCTTACATGTCCCACGGGTCTGGTATCGTCTGCGGGCTTCGATCCTACGGCAGGATATACGGCAAGAACGGTCCCCTTCGTAAGTCCGTGCAGTGAGCCGGCGGACACGAATAATTCTGCTGCCCGGCGTTCAAGCAAAATCTGTGACCGGCCGGGGAAAGACTTTTGTCCGAGAATTAGATTGTCACGATGTGTTCCTTCTAGCAGCGGTGTCGGAGCGCGACGGCCCATGGCGATATAACGTGCTTGGACAGCCTGAACCAGTTCCTTATACGTAATTCCCCGTCCGGCATTGGTAAGAATCTCACAGATTGTGTACGTCAGCAGACCATAATATTTTCGCTGCTTGTCGCCGTCAGTGTCGATGGGCATCCGCCGTTCCGGCGTCGTCTCATGCGACTGCGCCGCATAGATAGCGACAAGTCCTCCTGGGCCTTGGGTACTGAAAATAGATGTTTCCGCATAGGTGTCTGCGCCGGACTTCTTTCTTGCTGCAGCGTTTAAGACTTGTTGGGGCACCAGCTGACTGGCCGGAATCTGCCGGGATTTCTCAGCCTCTGACCCCCGGATACCTGAGCCGGAATGACAGGCGTCCATGATGAGCCATACGAAAGCGCCTTTTGCAACGATCTTCTTGAGCCAGCTTCCAAGCTCGTCGTCAACGATTGCATTTTCCACGGTGCTGGCGTCGCCATCCCAGCCTTTCACATCGGATGGCAGGAATATTTCGTCGAAACCGTCAGGCTCGTGGTCCATCTGGTTTTCAGCGTCGCTATCGGGCTGCTTGCTGCCGTGACCGCCCAGCAGAATTACCACCTTTTCGCCAGGCTGAACGGTATTCGCCAGCCGCTGGAATTCACGGGCAATATTCGCACGTGTTGGTTTGTTTGTGTCAGATTCCGCTTCTGCGAGCACCACGATATCATCGCGATCCCTGTCGTAACCAAACCGTTCAACGAGAAGTTGCCGCATGAGTACAACATCGTTGGCCGGGCCTTGCAGCTGAAACCACTTCTCTAGACCTGGATATTTAGTACAGCCAACAAGCAGCGCATGTTTTACGGGTTGCTGCCCCTTCTCCGCAACCTGCTGGTCCACGGCGCCAGGATCTTGAGCGTGTGATACAGCTGCAGATCCCGCCAGCATAAAGGCGACAAGCAATGTCGTGATCAGCCAGAAGCCGAAAGCATCTAAGGATGATTCTGACGTTTTTTGGTTACATAGATTGCGCGTGATCATTGGTCAGTTCCTAGTGCGAATCTACTGAGGATTTTGACGGAGTTTCGAAGTCGTATTATGTCAGATCGCTGTCTGGGATCTGCGTAACCTTCTCAAGTTAGTCACCGGCATTGAGCTTGTCACGCCTGCTGCGAATGCTCAACTTGGCTATCAACACAGGTAAATATCGTAGCTATGAAGAAACCCCCCGGCGCAATCGCTTGACCGGGGGGTGAGAGCAATACCTTTCTGTCACGTAAGCATTAGCGGCGAACGAGGTTGAGTACGCCCCGGTTCCACCTGAATTCGTAGGTCTTTCCGCTCTGCAGACGGTAGCGGATGGTCTGCCCGCGGCCGTTCTTGAAGGTGATATAGGGCGAACCCGCTATCGTTCCGCGGTGTGTGCGGACAACACCTTTCCGCAGCCCAATCTGCGTTTCTCCGTTGAAGTTGTAGAAAAGATAGCCAGAGCCGGAGTTCTTCGGATTCACAATTTTCACCACATAATTCAAACGGTGCGCCCGCTTAAAAGAGTTGCTGGCGTTGCCTGCTTCGCGACGGACGGAGTTTTCAGCACGTTTGGCTGCGTCCTTGAGTTGCTTCACTGGATTGGGGAAGGCGTGAGCTTGCCCCGCTGCCGTCACCACAACTGCAAAGATGAATGCGGCTGCGAGGGAGCACCTAGCGTACGAGGTGGAGTTGCGTGTTGTTGCTTTTGACATGGAATCGTTTTCTTCAAAGATTTGCGAGTGGTTAAAGGGCACGTCCGGGCGAAAGCAATGTTCAGTGTTGAACTGTCTTGATTGTTTCGCCGTCACTAACCCAATCGCAAAGCCTGCTTGCACAGGACAGAATCCCCGGGAAAATTTCACGGAAATTCCGTAAAGCACTTTGCCTGCCGTCGCATATGCATGCCGGACGCACACTCCCACAGAGCACCGTTACTGGGTGTGCGGGTGTGCGATCCACTTCACCATGTCTACGGACCACGAAGTGTCGTATAGCTTGTTGCGGACGACCGACACGCCGCGCGACTGGAAGTACGATTCCATCAGGAGCAGCGTTTCCAGCGACGAAGCGCTACTGCGTGTGGCAACACCGCTGGGAGCAATACGCTGCTGGTTGCCGGAACGGACAACAGGCAGGCTATCCTGTTCCAGAAGGCTAAAGTAGTTGGCTTCGCTGGTCGCCAGGACGATGGTCCAGCGTGGACCGAAGACGGTGGCGCTATTCTTGTCGCCGGTTAGCTGAAAGCCGCCCGTTTCCTGCGATTTGCCAGGATGCAACGTGGGTGATAGGTCGCCGCGCTGATAGGGCAGCATGACCTGAATGCCCATGTTGGCGTCGATCTGCAGCACCGTAATACATTGCTTCTTAATGGCGTTTGCGGCTGCTGTAATCTTCCAGTCGTAGAACTGCCCGCTACGCACAACGGGTGTCGGCGATGCATCTGAAGCGGCAACGGCAAGGGAATCTGTGGCGGCGTATTGCTTCCAGGGTGAACGGCCGGTGATCTGCCGTTTCACAGCGTCGTATCTGAGTTCCTGGAGCGTTAATTCGATTGCACCTTTGTTGCTGCTTTCCGCCCGGCGTGTTTCGACGACCCGGATCAGATTCCGCGCCCTGGTGATACGGCGGAAATCACGTTGTAGGGCCACTGCGGCGTTTTCTGGTTTGCTCAAATCGTAAGGGCCCCAGCCGCCAGAAAGCGTATTCTGCTCACCACCCGGCTGTGGCTGCCCGGTGGGCGCCTGATAACTCATCCCGCCCCGCGGGAAGATGGCCGCGCGATTGCCATCGATGCGAAGGATTAGATCGTATTGCTCTCCCTCGCCGGCCCAGGTTAACCAGGCAGATTCCGTTTCACGCTTCGCCCCGCTGAACGCCTGCAGGATCGCTTCTGGCGCCTGTGGGTCGCCGGGCGGCAGAATGGAATCGCCCTGGCCATCTGCGATGCGAACCACACGCACGGCAGCACCCGCGCCGCCATGATGATGTTGCCTTTCGATACAGAAGCCTTGCTTAAAATCTTTAGGCAAAGAGATTTCAAACAGTTCACCGTCATCCAGTTCCATCACCGTAGCGCGTGAAGTCGTGAGATCCACCGTGTCAATGCGCAACCACGCGACCGAGGTGGTGTCGGCGTCATCAACCTGCTCTGGTTTTGCGTACAGTTCGTACAACGAACCTTGGGTTACACCATGCACGGCGCCCGCAGTTAGCATCGCTTGATCGCGATTACCCTGGGCGACGACTTTGAAGTACGGCGGCAGATCGCTCGCCGGGGCGGCGTTGCAGATAATGCTTCGAATGGCGCCTTCAGCGCGCGGTGTTGGCGACGGCCGGGGCGAATAGCGGTCGCGCCGGTATCGCGAGAGTACGGCGTCAGCAAGCTGCTGGTAGGTCAGCTTCGAGATAGTACGTTGCTCATTCACCACCTGTGAAATGAACCAAGTGAGTAAACCGTACTGCCTGGAACCGGCTTCGTATTCCGGCTCCAACTCCTGAGACTGGCACGCATACATCGCGACTGCTCCCGGCGGTAGCCGTTTTTCAGCGATTTGGCGATTGCCGCTTGCGGCTGCGGGAGCCGCTGGCAGGCTGCGTTTGAGAGCGCGGAAGCGGGTGGCGCCACGGACGCCGGTGCCGCTGTGACAGCAATCGAGAATCAGCCACAGCCGCGCGCGGCCGCCGGCGCAGATCTGTTCTGAGAATGCGTGCAACTCATCATCGCGGATGTCTTCGCCGCCACCTTGTTTAGTGGCGTCTGATGGGACAAGCGTTTCATCGTAGCCATCGGCTTCGTCAGCACCGTCGCCGTCTGCCTGATCCTGCACCTGCGACCCGTGACCACTGAAATGGAAGACAACTTGGGCCGGCGGACTATTCGCGGGAAGTGCTTGCACGTCAGCCACCAGCTGCTCCATCGCGCGGCGGATTGCTTCGCCGGTTGCCTGCTTATCGGTGAGAAGCCTGATATCTTCCTTTTCAAAACCGAAACGATCTTGTAGCAACATACGCATTAGATTCACATCATTGACACTGCCCGCTAACTGTTCATGCGAAGCCAGATTGTGGTATTGGTTGACGCCGATCAAAAGCGCGAACCGGGGGCCGTCCACGGGTTCGTCTGCGACAGCTCTGCCTGCTCCCGTGGCTCCGTGAAGAGCGATGAATGCAACAATCGCTACAAGCGCGGACAGGTGTTGATGCTGGATACACGCACGATGTGTCATAGTTGTCGCCCGATGCTAGATCTGCGTTAGTCGTTGATTCGCTGGCGATGAGGTATCGCAACGTAACTTAGTTGAGTGGTCTTGAAGGGAAGCCCGTTGCGCCACTTGGAGACCCAGCCATCGATGGCTAATTGAGCAAGCGGTTCCGCCTCGCCCACGGGCCGTGAACCGGCGGTCAGCTTCTTCATGAAGGGCGCCACGGATTCATCGAATCCCTCCGTGTAAAACTTTCCATCCACAAGCAGGGAACCCTCCGGGATATCTGGCGGCGGCAAGGCGGTTTTCAATCCTGCAGCTAGCTTTGCAAAGTCTGGCAGTGGATCATTTCGAAGCAGAGCGACACAGACTTCCGTACCCGCTTCACCATGCACTGGGAAACCTTTGCGGCCATCATCAGGCAATAAGACTTCCTGAGTCGGCTCGTCCACATCCCCACCCTTCGGATATAGCAGGCTGACGGAACCGTCGCTGCCCAGCCAGAACACGTAGACATAACGCGGGGGCGTTAAACGAAGCCGCAACCGCAAGGCGTCGCCTGAGTGCACCGCCGCGGGCTTCTCCAATAAAGCGGCAGGTGGAAGCCTTTTGTCCTGGGGAAATAGCTCGACTGACCACCCGGCGTCCGCTACCGCGTTTTTTGATGGGTCGCGGAGTGGTGGGGCTTCACTGCCGGATGCGTCGGCGTTCTCCACATCGCCAGTCGCTGTCGTTTTTGGCGTCGGCCAGAACCACCACGCACTCGCGGCGGTAAGGAGCATCATCGCGGCGGCCGCCGCCAACCAGCCGATGCGGCGATAGTGCGCAGATTGCCCGTGTCGTGAACCGCTTTCCAGGAAGTCTTGCAGCGTTTGCGCCACTTCGCCTGCCGTGGCGTAACGTTTGTCCGGGTCTTTTTGCAGGCAGACGCCGCAGATTTGATCAACCGCAGCGCAAACGCCAGGCGTCCGTGTCGCTAGCGGAACGACCCGGCGGTCAGAAACCAGCGCCGCAAGCACTTCCATATTGCTTACGCCCTGAAAAGGCGGGCTTCCCGAAACAAGGGTGTAAAGTAGCGCGCCGAGCGCGAACACATCGGTGGTGGGCTTCACCTTTCCCCAACGCGGATCCGCCTGTTCGGGCGCCATAAAATGCGGTGTCCCAACGATCTGACGGGGCGAAGAAAT
The DNA here is from genome assembly GCA_965233625.1 of Pirellulaceae bacterium. Lineage (GTDB taxonomy): Bacteria > Planctomycetota > Planctomycetia > Pirellulales > Pirellulaceae. The sequence goes on along the minus strand of OZ247499.1, from coordinate 963,226 downwards.
ATCTGGATGCATCGGCTCAAGATGTTTCGCGAGCCCGAAGTCAACCACCTTCACGCCGTTGTCGCCGTCATAGAGAATGTTGCTGGGCTTGATGTCGCGGTGAATAATCCCGCGATCGTGTGCGAACTGAATCGCCGCGGCGACCTGCCGCACGATGCGGGCGGCTTCCTCCACCGCAAACGGCTTCTCCTCCAGGCATTCCTGCAGGTTTCTTCCCTGCGCGAAATCCATGACCAGGAAATATCCACCACCGGGGCAACGCCCGACTCCGTGAACTTCCGTCAGTTGCGGGTGGTTCAGTGAAGCTGCGATGCGTGCTTCCTGGAGGAAGCGTTCGATCCGTTCAGGCGCCTCGCGTCCCGTGTGTTTAAGTATCTTTAGTGCGACTTTTTTATTCAGGCTCTTCTGCACAGCCAGATGCACTTCGCCCATCGCGCCGTCGCCAAGTTGCTTTACAAGGCGGAAATCGTCAAACGCCAGCGGCGCTTCGGCATCCACCACCGCGGGCCGCAAGACGGTATCCTGTTTCAGCTGCGTCGTCGTCTCCGCGGGATCATCCGCCGCGTTCCACCACTGCGAAACTTCAAACTGCTTGCGGATTTCCCCGGCGAAAGCAGGAAACCTGTCCACCCACTGTTGTGCTGTGAAGTTCTCTCCCAGTTCGCTTCGGACGCGATGCTCACCATAGATTATGTCGAGGCAAAGTTCCGTGTCCGTGGCGACGCGGTCGTGCATGGTTAAGTAATGCTCGGATTTCACACCGTTGCCGCTGCGCCAGCGGAACTGCTGATCCAGCAGAATGAGGTCGCAGACAAGCCGGACAGAGGCGCCGGGAAACAGTTCGAGAAAGCCAGCCACGCTGACATCGCCGCCGGTTTGCTGAAGTTCAACAAACTGATCGACAATCAGGTCTTCGCGTGTGCGTTTAGATTCTATGTCTAGCGGACCAGGCATCCGTAAACCTCTGGGGAGTTCAGTTTTCTAGGCCGAGTTCTTCCGCCACCCGACTCAGTGCACGTTCGTATTGCTTGCGGAAACCGTCCGGAGTTTTTTCGGTGCCGTCGCTGGTGTTCATTTCTTCTGCGATTTCCTGCCATGACTTGCCATGCTGGCGATGTTTCATGATCTGGCGTTCTGCTGCGGTCAGCTGTTGGACAAATTTCTCGAGCAGTTCGCGGTTGGCGACGATCTGGCTTGGTGTCGATTCCTGCACGCCACCGGCAACCTGGTTCAGTCCACTGCCCAGGTCAGCATTACGGCGTAGATCGCGTTTCTGTGCATTCCAGTGGCGGGCCGAATCCGAGACGCGTGCGCGGACAATCTTTTTCAGCAACGCGCCAAAAGCTTCGGGCCTATCAAATTCGTATCGCCCGGCCCACAGATCGATACAGAATCTTGAAACGACCGACTGATAAATGTCGCTTTCACTCACCACACGCTTCAACCGGCTATCGAGCAGGGAAAAACGGATTTCCCGTCTGACTTCCGCGTCGTAACGGTCGAGCAATAGCTGTAACGCATTTTCATCGCCCTGGCGGACACGATTTAGCAGATCGTAAAAAGATTCTGAAGTGTTCATATCATCGACCATTGCAAACCGTGGAAATGTGCTTCCTTCGATCTTAGAAAGCAGGCTGCGTGCATGCTACTTTGCCGCACGAATCTCGTTGGAACAAAACATCCCGTCCGCGATGCCCGCAGAATCCGATAGTGCTCACACAGCCGCATCCAGTTTAAAAAACTTCCCCCGCGCAGAACAGTTACAATGGGTGGTTGGTAGGCGATGCAATGATTCCGTGGCAGCATTTAAATCAGAGGCGAACATGTCTGTATCCGGCCACATCCGCAGCGAATGGAAAACGAAACTATCCGCCCCGCTGCAAGCTTCCTTGCAAACCACTCTGATGTCTCGCTGCGTCTTGGTGGGGGCAGCCGTGATTTTCGCCATTGGCGGAAGTGTATCCGGCGATGAGACGAAGCAGCAAAGCGACGTTGCCGCTGTGGTCGAGTCGCTGAAATCGAAAGCTTACGAGCTCGAAGCCCAGGGTAAGCCCGCCGAAGCGATCGCGGCGATGAAACAGGCCGAAGCCACCGCGTCTAAGGCGAAGTTGAACAAAGCGTTGCCTAGCATCCTCGTCTTTCTCACAACGCGCTCGATCCGGCAGGACCAGTTAGACGATGCTCGTTCCTGGGCGGTACGACTTTACGAACACGACAAATCGCATGCGGGAAAAGACTTCTGGCGGACCCGCGCGGCTGCGCACGGGGTGAAATACATTGACCGCCTGAAGCAGCTGGAAGCTAAGGTACGAAAGGAACTGCTCCAACAGGACGAAGCGCTTTCGACAGTGGACCTTCTGCTCGATACTAATCAGGCAGAGGTTGCTGTGCGCGTATGCCGCGCGGGCGTCGCGCTTTACAAACAGCATCTGGGCGAAGCATTTGTCGAAGTGGCGGATGCGCAGGCCAAACTCGGCCGCGCACTGGTGGCCGCGCAGCGTCCGTTGGAGGCAGAGCCCGTGCTGCGGATCGCCGTCAAACGCTATCACGAATCCTACGGCGCCGGGCATCCCAGTTTGCCGGACATTCAGAAGGCATTGAGTCGCGCGGTATCCGCCAAAGCCACTGCCGCGGCCAAGCAAGAGAAACTCGACGAGGCCATCAAACTTCAAACCGAAGCTGTAACGCTGCTACGCGCGGTGGTTCCCCGCTTTGATAATTCTCTGAACGATCCATGCTACCGGCTCCTTAGGTTCAAACGACAGAAAAAGCCGTTGCCGGAAAACGCCAGGACCATCAGCATCGAAGACGACTTCTCGACAGATACCACAAAGAACTACAAAACCAGCGACCCGCTGTCCTGGAGCCGTGGCGGCATGATCGTTTCCGCCGGAGCGGTGACGAGAGACTTCCGCGTCGGTCCAGCAGCGGAGCTAAAGCTGAATCTTGCGATTCCCCGCAGCATGACGGGCGACCAGGCCTACGCTCGCTGGGGCTTCGAGCTGGCTTCCGGGAACTTGGTCTGGGTGGGCGTTCAGCGTACGAGAATCCAAGACGGTTCCCGCAGCGAGTTAGTCGCCGCTCAAGTGACAAACGATCCGAAAGGCAAACGTGCGTCGTTGATTCGCAAATGGCCGCTTCCAGAAGAAGATGGAAGCGGGCTGTGGAAAGTCCGCTTCGATCACGGGCTGCTTCACATAGAACACGGCAATCGAAGCTACTACGCGATGTCTTTTGACAATGCGGAATCGCCTGTTGCTGCGTTCTTCCTGGCTTCGCAAAACCAGAAAACGGCCGTCACCGGTCTTGAGGTACGGGGAACTGCGCGGGCTGAATACTCCGCGGAAGAAATGCAATTACAAGCCGCGATACGTGCGTACGATCAGGTAGAGTCGCAGGCGCTAAGAAACAGAGATTTCAACCGTGCTATCGGGTTGCGGAATGTGTCGCACCGCTACCGGGTTGCCATTTACGGTGATCAAGACGTGAGAGTCGCCGCGTCGTTGAACGCTTTCGGATTTTTTCTGCAAGGGCAGCAACGCAACCAGCAGGCGCTTCAGCTGTTTCAACGCGCGCTGGAAATAACACGGACGATTCTGGGCGAAGTGCACCCCGAAACCGCCAAGCTCTGGAACAATGTCGGATTTGCCTACAGTCGTCTGGGGCAAGCTAACCAGGCGATTCCCATTTTTGAACGCCTGTTGAGCGTCAATGAATTAACGCTCGGCGCCACGCACACCGACACCGCCATTGCGCTGAACAATCTGGGACAGGCATACAGCGCCCGCGGCGAGCTTTCTTTAGCGCTGGAATACCTGCAACGCGCGGCTGACATCCGCAAAAAGCGGTACGGCGAAGACTCGATGCATGCGGCAAGCTCCTACAGCATCCTCAGCGGTCTGCATGCACAGCTTGGCAATGGAGCAACCGCACTGGAACTCGCGGAGAAGTGCGTCCGGATTACGGCGAAAACACTGGGCGAAAACCATCCCCAGACCTTCACCGTAAGGTTAGCACTTGCCGAAGCGCTCAAGGCGAATCAAAAATTCGCGGCAGCAGAACAAGTTGCGTTGCGTGTATTTCAGTTTCGCCTGCAGATATACGGGAAGGACGATCCCAGAACCAATCAGGCCAGTCAGCTAGTCGATCAATTGCAGGAAGAAATAATCCGTCAAACGGAGAGCGGTGGTGACTACCAGGCGCTAAAAGCAGTTTCCCAGCGGCACGTGCAACTGCAAACTGCGCGGTACGGCGAGCAAAGCTGGTCGGCGGTTGAAGCGAAAGTTGCCCTGGCTGATCATCAGAAGCTCGCTAATCTTGACGCCGCGCAGCAGAAGTCTTATCAGCAGATTCAGCTCTGGCGGGAGAAGTCAGCACAGGCTGCCGAACAGAAGAAGACCGGTATAGCGGTGGAGTATCAGAAGAAAGCGGTGGCGCTTATTGCGAAAACGCTGGGCGAAGATTCGCAGATGTTTGCGTGGGAATCTTTAACCCTGAGCAGCCGTTTCGCGAATCACGGTGAGTTTGCCCAAGCGATGGAGAGTTCGCTCCGGGGCGTAAAGGCGTATAAAAAGCTTGCCGGCGCGGATCACCCTTCGCTTGTAACAGGCTATACCGACCTGGCTATACTTTACGCGCACACCGATTCTCCGCAGAAAGCTCTTGCGCAACTGGCCGAAGGGAAGCGGATCTATGACCAGGCCAGCGACGTGGCGGAAGATACGCTGAAGATGGTCGCGGCGCGCTGGTGCAAATCGGCAAATCTACTGGCCGGAGCTGTTTCGGAAGACAGCGACTGGAAGACCGCTCTCAGCCTGTGGGGCGATGTGGCGGTAGTCACCAGGAATCGTTTCGGCGCCGCCCATTGGCGCACTATTGATGCTCAGCAGCAGCTCGAATACGGCGGCTGGCTCTCGCAGCAGCCGGAGGCCATCCACCGCGACCTCGACAAAGCGAAAGAACTTCAAAGGCAGGCAAACGCCGGTGATCCCCGCACAAGTATCGAAGGCCACCAGAAGGTGGTCCAGCAACTGACAAAGCTACTGGGCGAAAACCGCCGGCTTACACTTGATGCAAAGGAGGAACTGGCTAAGGCGTTGACGACCAGTGGACAGCATCGTCAAGCCACTGCGGTTTTAGAGCAGCTTGTTCAACAGCGATTAAAGCTGCTCGGTGGAACTCACCCGGACGTTGCCCAGGCGTCTCAGCTGCTTTCCGGCGCCAGGTTCGCACAAGGTGATTCTGCAGGCGCATTGGCGGCGGCGCGGCAGGCGCTGGATATTCACCGCCGTAACGGTGATACGGAAACCGAGTCTTATGCTACGGCTTTGAACGCAACGGCGCTGGTGTATTACGGTATGGGCGAACACCGCCGGGCGGCCGCCTTGCTTGAACAGGTGAGCCAGTTACTCCGCAAGGTTGAGGGCGAAGATGGTGTGCGCTACGCTCTTTGCCGCAGCAATCTGGCATCAACGTATCGCAGCCTTGGAGATCCCCGCGCGAAGGCCACCATGTTAGACGCGATTCAGCGCGTGCGGAAAGCTTACGGTGAAGATCACTATGAATTCGCCGTCATGCAGCAGAAGGCGGCCAGCCTGTTTGAAGACAGCAGCGACTTTGAACAGGCAGAGGAGATGTACCGCAAGTCGCTGGCAACCCGTGTCCGCGTGTTCGGTCCGGGCAGCGCTGTAACGCTGATGGCGAAAAGTAATCTTGCTCAGTTTCTAAGCGAACGCGGGCAGCGGAAGGAAGCCCTGCAAACTCAGCAGGAAATCGTGACCGCCTTCGAAGCTAACTTTGACGCCACACATACAGACTATCCCACCCACAGCAGACGTCTGGCCTTGCAATTGTTTCTGGATGGCCAGACCAAAGCTGCGCTACGGCCGCTGCTCGCGGCTATCGATTCGGCAACCGCGCAGTTCAGCGCTGCGGCTTCTCTGCAATCGGAATCGCAGCAACTGGTTCAAGCAGCTACGTATCGTAAAGACCTTGATCTGCTCCTGCTCATGTCAGAAGCAAGCGAAGATGAAACTCCTGCCATTTACCAACGGCTGCTTCAGTGGAAAGGCGCCGTTCTTAGTAGGCAGTTATTCCGCAGGCAAGCGGCCAGCGACGCACAGATGAGCCCGGTGGTGCAGGAGCTGCGCGGCGTGGTGCGCAAACTGGCCGCGCTTAATTCCGCAGCAGACGATGGCGCCACCCGCGCCGCGCGCGAGAGCCAACGCACCCGCCTGCAAAACCGGAAGGAACAGCTAGAAACCAGGCTGGCTGAGTGGTCTTCTACAAAGAACGTGAATCAGACAACCGGTTTGACCCTCCAGACGCTGCAAGCGAGTCTCCCGGAAGACGGAGTGCTCGTGGACTACTACGTCTACCAGGGGAGGCCGGCGCCGGGATCAGAGGACCGCCGGCAAGTTGTTGCGTTTGTCTGTAAGGCGGAAGAAAGTGTGAAGCGGATCAATCTTGGTCCGGCAGCTACAATCGCCAGTGCTCTCACCAGCTGGCGCCGGCGGATTGTCAGCGGTGGAGGCGGTGTGCGCGGCGACGCCCGCTTGCAGCTTTCGTCCACACCTGATGATGAACCGGCGCCTCAGCAGCTTGTCCGCGACAAAGTGTGGGCGCCGCTTGAATCATTGGTAGAGGAAGCAGGTGTTGTCCTCTTGTCCCCCGATGGCTTTCTGAATCAGTTGCCGTTTTCCGCCCTACCCGGAAAGAAGGAAGGCGTGTATCTGTTGCAGCAGACGCCGTTGTTGTACGTGCCCGCCCCGCAGATGCTTGTCCGCACGCGGCGGCAGGAGGCTTCTTCCGCACCGGAAAGCATGCTGCTCGTCGGCAACGTCGACTTTGCGGCGCCCCAGCAGCAAGCAGCGCAGGCAACGGTGACTCCTATGTTCGCCGGTACGCGTGGGGCCTTACAGCAGTTTGCTCCATTGCCAGCAACGTCGGCTGAAGTTGAGGCGATCAACGAGATATTCGTCAGCTCGCAGCCTGACAAACCGGTGGATCTACTTTCAGGCAGCTCTGCCACGGAAGAGGCGCTCCGCCGGCTATCGACCGGCAGAACCTATCTGCACTTCGCCACGCATGGTTTCTTCCAGCCGGCTGAACGTTTTCAAGTGGCGCAGTCCAGCGCAGGCGCGGCAAGCTTTCTGCCAGGCTTGCAATCTGGACTTGTGATGGCGGGCGCCAACCGCGGTACGCGATTTTCGCTTTCGCAGCTTGCGGCGCCCGACGATGGATTGTTGACGGCAGTGGAAGTAGCTGAACTTGATTTACGGCAGGTGGAACTGGCTGTGCTGTCAGCCTGTGAAACCGGCTTGGGACAGGAGTCGGGCGGCGAAGGGCTGCTCGGTCTGCAACGGGCCTTTCATCTAGCCGGTGCAGAGTCCGTGGTGGCGACACTCTGGCAGGTGGATGACGAAGCGACCCGCGCGCTGATGGTCGAGTTCTACCGGAACCTGAAGCAGCGGAAACTGGGCCGCCTGAAAGCACTCCGCAACGCACAGCTGGCGTTACTTTCCGGCAAGCTGTATCAGCCCGGACGTTCAGACAGCGATGAGGCCACGAAGTTACCGCCGAGATATTGGGCGGCGTTCATACTTAGCGGCGAAGGCGATTAGCAACAACTACATGCTGTTGCATCAAACCCGGCTAAGAGTACCTGTGACTCCCGCAAATGTTTCGGTTTCGACACCAAGGCGTTGCAGAACAGTGGTAAAGAGCTGCGCGAGTGGCAGCTCTTCGGCTTGGATTTTGCCTCTCCATCCTGCGTCACTCGCGATTCCGGCGCCGATTTGATTGTCTTCATTTCCTTTTCCGAATTTCAGGTATCGCCCATTGCGAAAGCCGAGATTCTTTCCGCCAGCAGAAATGATCGGATAATTGCGCGAGAGATGAAAACTGCTAGACGCAGAGCCGTGCATTGCAAACGTGTTGTCCAGCATGTTGCCCATGCCAGCAGGTTCTGCCGTGTTCTTTAATTTCTGCACGAAACGGCCAAATTCCTGCGCTTGATAGCGATTGTAGGTGCCGAGATTTTTCCAGCCGTCTGGCTTCTTTACGGCATGCGTTAAGGCGTGGGCGTTGCCTAAACCAACGGCCTTCGATAGAAGGTCGTGTTCGCCTCCGCCGTTCTCCCGGCCCAGCTGAAACGTGGCCACACGGGTCGAATCGCTGAGGAAGGCAAGATAAATCAGCTCATACATCGTCTGGAAATAGAGACGCGCTTCTTTGGGGTCAGCGTCAAGCGTCAGGTTGCGGGTGTCGACTTCTGGGATGGGCGTATCAATCCATTGCTGGGCCTTCTCCAGTTTAATTTCTGTATCGCGAACGGCGTCAAGATACTGCTGGAGAGTGTGTTGATCGTGGGCGGAAAGCTGTCGACCCAGTGATCGCGTATTGGAAATGAGAAGATCCAAAGCGCTCTTGGTTCTGCGTAGTTTTGCGGCCGACTCTTTCCCGCTGGTCACAAACAGCATATCGAAGATCTGCTTGGGTTTGTTCATGGCGGGGATAGGTCGACCCTCGCGGTTGAACGACTGCGTCTGCGCGCCGCGAGGGCCGCCAATGCCGCCGTTTGTCGACATAACCAGCGACGAGTGACGTGTGAATTCCCCTGCATAAGCCGCGTAGACCTGATCGACAGAAACCGAATTCTTATAGGCGCCATGCCCTCCTGTTGCTGCGCCCGTCAAGTACTGGTCAGCGTTGGAGTGCCCGTGAACCTGCCTTGCCGCGGGATGAGACAGCCCTGAATAGATGGTGATTTCGCTGCGCAAGGGTTCAAGGACATCGAGCACCTTGGTCAGCTGAAAGTCTTTCTCGCCGCCACGAGGAAACCAGCTCCAGTCTTTCCACGCGGGGTCTTCTTTCAGCGGTATGCCCACACCATCAGGATGATAAACGCTCAAGAAACGCCGTGGCGTGTCATCCGGACCGGGCTTAACCGCGGCGAAGGTTTCGAACTGTGGCAATGCCAGAGCTATGCCTGCACCGTACAGAAAACTGCGGCGATTCAATAAAGCTGCCTTGCGATTCACGATGATTGACTCCTACTTCGAGCGAAATAGTTCACTGCTGGTAACGATTCTTATCAGATCGGCAAGGCGATCTCCGCGTTTTCTGAATTCCGTCGTCATGCTATTGATGGCCGCATGATCGCTAAAAGAGATGGGGCGGCCGAGCGCGTATGCCGTCATTTTATGCACCATGGCTCTGGCAAACTGATCCTGCCGGTCGAGGAGCAAGTATTGTTTCAACCCGTCGGCGCCTGCAAGTTCATGCCGGTTGAACAGTTCTGAGGTTGCATCCACCGGCTTGTTCTTTATCCGGGTGCGATAGGCGCCCAGAGCATCGTAGTTTTCCAGTGCGATTCCCCAAGGATCTATCTTCGTGTGGCACGAGTTACACGCAGGCTTGTTCCGGTGATCTTCAATCCGTTCTTTCAGACTCATCTTCAAAATCTCCGGGTCGGTCAGATCGACCTCCGGCACATTAGGGGGCGGCGGTGGGGGCGGGGCATTGAGGATACGCTCCAACAGCCAGACGCCTCGCTTCAGCGGATGAGAATCTTTACCGTCAGAGTTCATCGTTAGCATCGCAGCTGCTGTCAGCAGCCCACCGCGATTTTTTTCTGGTGAAACCGGGACCTTACGGAAGTGTGGGCCATAAACATCTGGAATTTTGTAGTGAGCGGCTAAACGCTGGTTCACCACCGCAAAGTCCGAATGAATGAAATTCATCACGCTGCCGTTGTGTTGCAGCAACTCTTCGAAGAAAGCGATAGGCTCTTGCTCCATCGCTGCTCTCAGTGCGCTGTCATTAACGTGAGTTACGCTATCCAGGCCATCCAGGCCAAGCCATTGCTGCACGAAGTTCTTAGAGAAGCGTTGTGCCCGCGGGTCTGCCAGCATCCGCATAATCTGGGAATCAACAACGGCCGGGTCTTGCAGTTTCCCCTGCTCAGCAAGTTTCAGCAGTTCATCGTCGGGGATACTCGACCAGAGAAAAATGGAAAGGCGGCTGGCCAACTCAAAATCGCTTATTCCCTTGGCTTTGTCCCCCGCGACGATAGGGGCTTTCTGAGTGATATAGAGAAATTCGGGCGTGGCCAGAGCCGTAGCCAGCACCTCTACCATGGCATCCTCGAAGGTTGCAAAATCTGGACGGTATTTTGCAAACAGACTCATAAACAGATCGACTTCTTTGGCAGTGGCGGGGCGACGCCACACTCGCCTCAAGAATCTGGTTAAGACTTCGCGCCCGTACAATTCTTCGTCGTGCCGGTTCTTACTCGTGATGAAAATATTGCGGTGGGTCTGCGGCGGCCATTGCTCATAAAACGGGGCGCTGATCTCGATATGGTCGATATATAGATGCAGCGGATCTGCCCGGTTACTTGCGTTAGAGACATTCCGGATGGTCAGGAATTCATCGCGTCTGGGAAAGTTAGTCGGGCGTTTCCTGAATGGGTTGCGTTGAATATCGCCCAATGGAATATCGAAATGAAGAAACTGAGGATCGCTGGCGGCAGCAGTAACGGGGACATCCCGCTCGCTAATCACCTGTGAGAAGTTTGCGTTGTTGCTGGTGTGAGCGCTGAAAATTAACCGCAGACTTGCATACTCATTCGCACGCATTGTCGAACGCCCGGCTCGTAGGCGGACCCGCATAACGCCCGTATCGGGAAGGAAACGGTCGAGATTCAATTTCAATTCATTGGAGTTTGGAAGCACCAGCACAGCAGGAGAAACAGCAGGCGTCTGGCCGGTGGGAGCAGCGGGTCGGGGCTTTGGAGTTGCACCCTGGAAAGAAACACGGTCGCCCGTTTTCTGGTGGAGTATATGAAGCCGGCTCCTGTTTCGACGGTTACCTTTCGAATCGGATTCTGCTTTCTCAAACTCTTCCTCCATCGAAATGATGTAGGTGACTGGTTCGGGGCGTTCGCCGCGAACGGTGGCTCGCTTGAGGGCTTTGAGGCCGATCTGGCGGTAAGTCTCGAACTGCATCGCCGACATCTGAAGCATTTCCGAGCTGTTCTTAAACCCGTCTTCGGATGCGGTTTCCGGCGGTAGAGTTTTTGCCAGGTCAAATGGCAACCCTAGCAGATCCTGCAAAGCGTAGTTGTATTCATATTTGGTCATTCGCCGGAACGATGAGCGTTCGCCTTCGTTCCGCCGTGCGAAAGACGCTTTGTTCATTTCGTCGCTAAGCCAGTCAACAATCCGGCCACGGTCCGCCTCGGTCAGGGCGTCATCCGGGCTATCGTCCGGTGGCATTTCTGAGTTAGATACGGCGCTGTAGATCGCGCGCCAGTGCTCTACATCGGGCCCGCTGAGAAGATCTGGATTGAGCTTGTCGACCCGGAGTTGCCCTTCGGAATTCTCCGGCCCATGACAGTCCACGCAGCTCTTATTCAGGATCGGGCCGATTACTTTCTGAAAGTGTGCCACATCCGCTGTGGGAATCTTTTGAAGCTCAGGTTTCGAGTGACGATCCTCTTTCAGGAATCTAGATTTCGCACGTCCTAACTCTTGCGCCTGTTCGAAAGTCAAAGGGCCGGCAGCTGGTTCATCCGCCATCAATGGCGCGGCGCCGCCAAGCACCAGTAGAATCGCAACTTTAAGAATATTGTTGTCGGCGATTTTCATTGTCAGCTCATCGCAAGAGTCTAAGACACAGACGCCAGATGGCAGGGGTGGGACCGTTCAGGAGTATTCAATCGAACTCCAGAACGAGTGACAAACGGTGGTGGGTGGGGCGTTTGAAATCAGGTAGGTCTTTGCATTATAGCCACATAACGCGCCACCTGCCGTTGATTTCGGGGCGGCAGGTGAAAGTCTATTTCAGACGAGGCGCCGTACGGAATCAACCGTGTGGATCGCCGCATAGAATTGACGAGCGATGTCGGCCGGTTTCATCGTGGGGCAATTGGCGGCGGATTAGTACCGCATACGAAAGTCATTCTGACCAGACTGGTCCGTTCCTCGCATCAGATACACGGTCCGGTTTGACATCTCTAAGCGGCCCTCACGTTCAAATCTGGATTCGTTATCGTGACGGTAAACCGAGGATGTGGGCATGTACCGTAAGGTCATGCCGCGGCGAGGGGCGTCGGAGAGATTTGGCTCGGAACCGTGGTAGAGATACACGTCGTGTAGTGAAACTTCACCGGGCCGCAAAACGATATCAACGGCGTCTGCTTCATCAAACTCAGATTCGTCCAGTTCCAGATTCAACGCGATGTTGGATGCGTCACTGCGGTTGTGCTTAGCCAATCGCATGGACTTATGTGAGCCTGGTATGACGCGCAAGCAGCCGTTCTGAGTCGTTGATGCATCGATCGCAATCCAGACCGTGCACGTCGCCAGTGGTTCGATGGGCCAATATTCTCCGTCCTGATGCCAGGGAGTTCTCGTGCCGGTTTTTGCTGGCTTTGCGAAGAAGCTGGAGTTCCAAAGCGCGATGTCGCTGCCAATAACCTGCTGGACCATGTCCAGAATCTCTGGCCGCCGCGCCACATTCAGGAACCAGGTGTCATACGCCAGCAACGCCGAACAATAGTCACTGAACTCTGGGCGCCGATGGACCAATCGGGCATGGGCCTCGCGTATCTCATCAAGCGTTTCTTCCTCCAGCCGGAAGTCAGGAGTAACAAACCCGTCGCGATGATATTGTTCGACTTCCCCGGCGGTTAGCATGGCGGTGGTTGCACTTTCTTAGATTCGTGTTGGCGCCCGCTTGTGGCGTGGCTTGGAGCGATTTTCCATTCTACGCCGGTAAGCAAAACGGCGCGGCCAAAGCAAGTTTTATTTGGACAGCAGGGCTGGCAGCCAAAGGCTGAAAGCTGGAATGAATGTGATCAACAGCAGCGTTATCAAGAGTGGAATCAGGAAGGGAATCGTGCCACGCGTTACCGTTTGCACAGAACTGCCTGTGACGGAACTGAGCACGTAAAGCACCAGCCCGACTGGGGGCGTAAGCAGTCCCAGAACCAGATTTAGAATCATAACGATCCCGAGGTGCAGAGGATCAATGCCAAATTCAATTGCCGCCGGTAGAAGAACGGGGACCGTGATCAGCAGTCCGGCAACTGGCTCGAGAAGCATTCCTGTGATCAACAGAACCACGTTGACCAGCAGCAGGAAAACGATTGGATTGTCGGTGAATTGCAACAATGCTGCGGTCACGGCTTGAGGGCCTTGTTCCCGGGCGATGACCCAGCCGAACAGACCCGCGGCTGAAACGATCAGCATGATCGAACCCGTGGTCGTGGCCGTCTTAACTAGGACTTCGCGCAGAGCTTTCAACGAAAGTGACCGGTAACATATTCCCAGGACCAGGGTCCACATGACGGCCGCTGCCGCCGCTTCTGTAGGTGTGAAGATCCCGCCGAGAATTCCGCCGAGAATAATCACTGGCGTCAGTAGGACCGGGAGCGCGGCGGTGATCGCCTTAAAAACGGGAATGTCTGCAGCGGCTGATTCTTCACGCGTTGGGTTCTTCATCGCATCTATGTAGACGAAGACGCAAAGGATCAGCGTGAGTACGAGGGCTGGCAGTACCCCTGCGAAGAATAGAGATCCGACCGAAACGCCCGCAGATACCGCATACACAATCGCCGGGATGCTGGGCGGCATGATTGGCCCGATCAGCGATGACGCGCCAGTTAGTCCCAGTGCAAACTTTTCGTCGTAGCCGCGTTTCTTCATGGCTGGCACTAAAACCGAACCGAGTCCCGCTGCGTCGGCAATGGCTGCGCCGCTCATCCACGAAAACATCAGGCTGCTGAATACGTTTACAAATCCCATGTTGCCTGGAACCCGTCTGAACAATGTCAGCAGCATCCGGAACAGCCGGTCGGCGAGGCCGCCTGCGTTGCTTAGGTAGCCCGTCATGATAAAGAGCGGAACTGCCATCAACGGGAAAGAGTCAACCGACCCGACGGTCTGCTGCAGTGCGACTCCCAGCGTTATATCCGGCGAACAGAGGACATACACAAGACACGGCAGCAGCATGCTGATGGCGACGGGTACTCTCAGAAACAACAGCACGAGCATGGCAACGACTAATACAGCTAAGATCATTTGCGTTGCTCCATTTCCAGTTGAAAGGCTTCCTCTTCAACATGCGTTTCCCGCGGAATTGGCTTACCCGTCATCCACACCTGAAAGAGATTTACGAGAGAATGGCCTGCCACCAGCAGGAGTCCCAGCATGCCCGCTCCGTACCAGAAGCTTCGAGGAATTCCCAGAGCGGGCGATCCAACCTTGCCGACGTACCACACAAAACTGGCGCCGCCTATCAATAGCAGCAAGCATGAGGCAGCCACCACGACGTAGCTAAAACATTCGATGATCAGTTTTCCGCGGTCGCCTACACGGTCTGAAATTGTATCCACGGCAATATGACGCCCCTCTGCCATGACGAATGCGGCGGAGATGAACGTCAGCCAGATCATTGCGAGCCGCGCAACCTCTTCGCTCCAATGAAACGGAGAGCCAAATACATAGCGTGCAAAAACCTGTGCGGCCATTGTGCTCACGATGACAAACAGAAACACGCCAGCAATTACCTTCTCTCCCAGAACCATCCATTTAACAAACGCTGCCAGCGGCAGTGGTTTCTCGCTGGAGTCAATCACTCCGTCGCTTTTGTTGGGTTCCACGGGAACCGTGTCATGATTGGCTTTCATCATTATCTTTCTGACGGGTCCGCGGTGATGCGATTATAGACGTCGCTGAATTCGAATCCTTTGGAGAAATATTTCCGGCACCGTGCGCGGAAAGCATCAACGTCAACGTCTTCGACAATCTCCATCGTGCCGTCCTTCCGCCACTCTTCAATCAGTTTTTTCTCGTCCTTTATCAACCCTGCGTAGACCTCTTTTCCCAGTTCCTGGATTGCCTCCTGCAATGCCTTTTGCTGATCAGGTGACAGTCGCTGCCACTTCCGTTCGTTCACTAATATCTGGATAGATGACTGAATGTGGCCGGTCAGATTAAGACACTTCTGAACTTCATGGAATCCCATCGACTTGATCACAGGAACGGGGTTCTCCTGCCCGTCCGCAATGCCCTGCTGTAGCGCGAGATAGACTTCGCTGAATGAAATCGGCATGGGACTTGCGCCGAGCGCTTCTCCAGACGCCTGATAAATCCGCGCGCCAGGAAGTCGTAGCCGGAAGCTTTCCAGATCGTCTGGATGCCGGATTGCCCGGTTAGATGTTAGGTGCCGGGAGCCATACGCCCATGTATCAAGAACCCGGACATCGTACTTTCGGCGAAGCGCGTCCCATTCCGGCGCCAGTTGGTCGCTGCCTGCCATTTCGAGCATGTGATCAAGGTCACGTGATGCATAGGCAGCGTCCAAAACGCCAAGCGGAGGATGCCACATCGCCAGGAATGACGGTCCGGTGATTGCTAGATCAATCTCACCAGCCACTAGCTGTTCGAGCAGTTCAGATTCGCTACCTAGTTGTGAAGACGGATAAACTTTCACCTCCAAGTTATCCGTTTTCTGGGCAAGACGTTCAGAAAGGAATTTTGTCCCGTAGGCATGCGTAGGCGCGCTGACCTCATACACATGGGCCATCCGTAGCGTCAGCTTGCCCGTTTCGCTACCGGGATCGCATCCGCAAAGCAGCAACGTCCCGATAAAGATTACGGGACAAAACAATCTAAACGTATTATCCATTCAGGAAATTCTTCCAGTGCGAGGGTATGAGTCTGGTTGTGTTAGGGCAGCTTC
Organism: Pirellulaceae bacterium; assembly: GCA_965233625.1. Classification (GTDB taxonomy): domain Bacteria; phylum Planctomycetota; class Planctomycetia; order Pirellulales; family Pirellulaceae. The sequence goes on along the minus strand of OZ247499.1, from coordinate 947,476 downwards.
CAGGCATCCACCGGCATTGCTGGTTCGATTCGTGGTTGAGCAGTTTTATCATCCGGCTGGCCTTCCATTGCTGGCTTTGATTGCTGCGCCGCTTCTGTGTAAATCATGTCGCGATGTGAGATCGAATCCGCTGCCAGATCTTCTTCACCGTGGCCGCGAACGCACCTCTTGATCAGCACCGGCCGCACCATGATGGTTGAAAATTTTAGGCCAGAATGTCCTTCACAACTTTTCCATGCACATCTGTCAAACGGTAGTCACGGCCTTGAAAACGGTAGGTTAGCCGTTCGTGATTGACGCCCATCAGATGGAGGATGGTAGCGTGGAAGTCGTGAACGTGAACTGGGTTCTCAACAATGTTGTAGCAGAACTCATCGGTCTTACCGTAGGACATCCCACCTTTGACACCGCCACCAGCGAAAAACACAGAGAAACAACGTGGATGGTGATCGCGGCCGTACTTGCCAATTCCGCCTTGGGAAAACACGGTGCGGCCAAACTCACCGCCCCAGATCACAAGCGTGTCGTCTAACAGTCCACGTTGCTTCAAGTCGGCAATCAGAGCCGCAGTGCCCTGGTCGGTCTGTTTGCTGAGTACGGGAATGTGTTGAGCGAGGTTGCTGTGATGATCCCAACCGCGATGGAAGACTTGAATAAAGCGGACATCGCGTTCGGCAAGCCGGCGGGCGAGAAGGCAATTTGCAGCGTGCGTACCCGGTATGCGAGCGTCTTCGCCGTAAAGCTTAAACGTGCTTTCAGGCTCGTCCGACAAATTCGCCAGTTCTGGCACCGACTTCTGCATGCGGTAAGCCATTTCATACGCGGCAATACGCGTGCGGATCTCCGGGTCGCCAGTTTCTTCTTCGCGGAACCGGTTGAGTTCCGCGAGCGCGTCCAGCGATTTACGACGCCCAGCGCGATCAGTGCCAGCCGGATCATTCAAGTACAACACTGGATCGCCCTGACTGCGAAGTTTGACGCCCTGATGGTTCGACGGCAGAAACCCGCTGCCCCACAAACGGGAGTACAGAGGCTGGGCTTGATGAAACGTGTTTTTCGAAAGTAGCACAACAAAGGCCGGCAAGTCGGCGTTCTCACTGCCAAGTCCATAGCTCGACCAGGAACCAATGCTTGGGCGACCGGGCTGTTGATGCCCCGACTGAAAGAACGTGATCGCCGGATCATGGTTGATCGCTTCGGTGTGCATCGACTTAACAACGCAGATGTCGTCCACCACTTTGGACAGATGCGGCAGTAGATCGCTGAGCCACATGCCGCTCTCTCCGTGTTGCCGGAACTTGAACGGTGGATTGACAATGGGGAACGACTTCTGCCGCGAGGTCATGCCGGTCAGACGTTGATCGTTGCGCACTGAATCGGGCAGCGGCTTGCCGTGTAACGCCTTGAGCGTGGGCTTGTAATCAAGCAATTCCATCTGCGAAGGTGCGCCCGACTGCAGCAGATAGATTACCCGCTTGGCTTTCGGAGCAAAGTGCGGAAAACCTGGCAGCCCACTCTGGGCCGCGGAAGGCGCCGCAAACAGGTTGGGGCTCAACAGCGATGCCAGCGCCAACGAACCGATGCCGGTCGTCGCGCGGCCAAAAAACTGGCGGCGGTTTTCGATCAATTGCGATTCGACAATGGTGTGCATGTTGTCACCTATCCCCGGGTAATCGTTTCGTCCAGGTTCAGCAGCAACCTTGCGACTATCGTCCAGGCTGCGTGCTCAGCAGGGTTCAGCTTCGTGTCCCGTGGAGACTCGCCCACGTTAAGCACCATGGCAGCAGCTTGAGGGGATTGCTGAAAATGCGCCAGCCTTTCACGGTACACCCGTGTGAGAACCTTTAACTCCCTTTCGTCGGGTAGACGAGCAGTTGTGAGTTCAAACCCGTACTCGATGCGCGACTTCGTACTTCCGCCACCCTGCGTCATCATCCGTTGCGCCAGATGCCGTGCTGCTTCGACGAACTGTGGGCCTTGCAGCAGCAAAAGTGCCTGCAGCGGTGTATTTGTCCGCGAACGGCGAACCGTACAGGACTCGCGGTCAGGCGCGTCGAAGGTCGTCAGCATCGGAGACGCAACGGTGCGTTTCCAGAAGGTGTAGATACTGCGTCGATACAGATCTTCGCCCTTCCCTGCCGTATACTGCTTGGAGTAGCCGGGCCGGTTATTGAGTTCCAGCCACAAGCCCGCGGGCTGATACGGGAAGACACTGGGACCGCCTACGCGATTGACTAGAAGCCCGCTGGCGGCAAGCGCCTGGTCGCGAATCTGCTCAGCATCCAGGCGGAATCTCGGCCCGCGCGCCAAGAGACGGTTTTCCGGGTCGCGGCCGTAAAGTTCTGGCGACACCCGGGCGTTCTGCCGGTAGGTTGCAGAAGTAAGCATCAGCCGGAGCATTGCCTTGGTGTCCCAACCCTCGGCCACAAACCTTGCGGCCAGCGTATCGAGCAACGCCGGGTGGCTTGGCCATTCGCCCTGCGTGCCAAAGTCCTCCGGCGTCTTAACTAGGCCCGTGCCGAACAACTGTTGCCAATAGCGATTGACCGCCACCCTGGCTGTCAGCGGATGCTTGGGGTCGACCAGCCACTTCGCAAAACCCAACCGGTTGGAAGCCACGCCGTCTGGCAACGGCATCAGCGATGCAGGTACGCCAGGGGTTACGGCAACGCCAGGGAGGTCATATTGTCCACGCTTAAGGAGGTGCGTAGGACGTGGCTTGGGCAGCTCCTGCATGACCATTGTCGGCGGGTAGCTGGCAGCATCTGCCTGCGAAAGTAACTCAATTCTGGCGTGGATGGATTCCGCCAGTTTCTTACGTTCACGCTGATAGAAGTCTCTCAGCAGCGAGGTTTCGCTTGCCGATCTTGCTTCAGCTTTTTTAGCAGCAATTTTACGGACGCCGGCTGGAAGACTGTCACCATCAATAGAGGCTGTTTCGTCGCAGGAAATCGACAACCGCGGTCTTCCAATGCCATGCGTTGCGAAAGTAGCTTCGTGGCGCAAGCGGAAAACGAGTTCTGTTCCGCCTTCAAATCCGAAGGGTTCGGACGCGACAAACATTGCGGTGGCGGATCGTTTGCGTGTTGGTCCGTCGACCGCCCAGCCGTTGTTGCCGGCGACCGAACCGTCAATGGTGTTGCTGACGTTGTAATTCGCTTGCGAATAGTCGGCGGTGGCACGTGTGAATTTGATTCGCTGCGATTTCGAAGGGTCTTTGACTGAAACCGCATCGAGTTCGAATTCGCTGAGCACGAAGTTTGAGTTGGTATGTCTACCTGGGCCGCCTCCAGGCAACGAAGGATGCGTCAGGCACTCAAGCCGCGCCGCGGAAATGCCGGTCTGACTTGTGCGTGCGACTATTTCGTAAATGTCCTTCCGGGGATTGGCGCCACCTACTAACAGGGAGAGATCGGGCTGTCTGGTAAGAGTTGAGCCGCCGCTAGATTTGGTCCGCACTGGATCCAACACCTCCCACCCGCGATTCTCCGACGAAGCGATCGTTTTCGCCCACGATTCCAGCCCGGCGCCCTGCATTGTTTCGGCGTTGACGCTGGCAAGCTTCTTCTTCAAGGCTTCGATCTGTGCTGACTTTTCCGCTGACTGTAATTCGGCCAGTGGCGATGCAATTTTCCTGGTGGGGGCGAAGCCATTTAAGCCACGCTCGGGCACTTGATTGAAGTAGGCATAGAGCTGGTAAAATTCCTTTTGGGAAATCGGATCAAACTTGTGATCGTGGCAACGGGCGCAACCGATTGTCATTCCCATCCAGACCGTCGTGCTTGTGACCAGCCGGTCGATCACGTATTCCGTACGATACTCTTCGTCGATCACGCCGCCTTCAATTGTGACGGGGTGATTACGATTAAACGCTGTTGCCAGAACCTGATGCGGCGTTGCATCGGGTAGAAGGTCGCCAGCCAGTTGCTCGATCGTAAACTGATCGAATGGCATGTTCTTGTTGTAGGCATGGATCACCCAATCCCGCCACACCCACATGTTTCTTTGAGTGTCGTACTGATATCCGTTGGTGTCGGCGTATCTCGCCAGATCTAGCCAGCGCCGCGCCATGTTTTCGCCATAGCTACGCGAATTCAGGTAGCGATCGACCATCCGCTCGTAAGCCTGGTCTGAATTGTCATGGAGGAATTCGCGGATTTCCTGGCGAGTCGGGGGCAAGCCGGTGACATCAAACGCCACCCGGCGGATAAGCGTGCGGCGGTCTGCCTCGGGCGAAGGAGACAAGCCCTCCTTTTCAAGCCGGGACAGAATGAAGTGGTCGATCAGGTTGCTTGGCCAGGCGGTCTGCTTTACCGCAGGCAGCGGCGAGGCCTTGGGAGCAACGAATGACCAGTGCCGTTCATACCTAGCGCCCTGATCAATCCATTTACGCAAAGTTGCAATGTCTGCTGGCGTGAGGGTTTTGCCAGTGTCCGCTGGCGGCATCTTTACGTCCACGTCATGGGATTCAACACGCGTGATCAGCAGACTTGCCGCCGCGTTTCCCGGCACAATCGCGCGACCATCTCCTGATTCGAGTAACGCGGTGGCCCCTTCGTAAGTATCGAGCCGCAGTCCAGCTTCGCGTGTGTTCGAGTCGAATCCATGGCACTCGTAACAATTGTTGGAAAGAATTGGCCGGACATCGCGGTTGAAAGTTAAATCGTCCGCGGCGTCTGTTCTGCCACCCGGTAAAAACGCCACAACCGCAAGTAGCAATAGCGATAGAATAAAGAACGACAGACGCATGCCGTGTCCCTAAGAATATTGGTGTTGAACAAGCTGACTTACAGAACAGTCTTGGATGGGCTATTCAGCGGCTGGGCAAACCCGGTACCTAAGATGGATGGGCCGGTAAGTCCCGCTGGCGCCGTGATTATTATTGTCCGTTGGACTAATTGCAAATTTACGCCATAGCTAACTGGAGCGTCTGGGCGCGCAATCTGGTCAGATTCTTCAGGCATGCACATCGCACGCCGGGCTTTTGCGTTAAGGTAACGCCACGCGATTTGTCGTGAAGTACAGCCTTCGATCATAACGGGGGCATTCACATTGGAATGATCTGCTTCCTGTAAGTTCAATTTGAAAATAGCTCATGTTCCGCCATCACAAATTACGCCAGTTTCAATATCAGCATGTCGACTTTGCACTTCCGGGCGCTGCAGCTCACTATCCGGCTGATGTTGAACTCGAGTCGACATACCTCGATATCTCTCTGTGTGTGGATATCGAAAGGCGGACAGCGGCTGGAACGGTGACCCACACCGTCAGATCAGCAAGGCCAGGGCCGGTGAAGTTGGAAATTCATGCCGTCGATTTTGAGCAGTTGGTGGTGGAAGACCCGGACGGTAAGGAAATCGCGTGGCACTATGACGGCAGCAAGATTACGGTCACCTGGCAGCAGGCATTTGCAAGGCATGAAGCGCGTAAGCTTGCCATCCAATACCACGTCGAGCGGCCTGTCTCTGGTCTGTATTTCAGCAGCCCATCCAGCGAGTATCCTGACGATGGCGCCTGGGCGGCCACCGACCACGAAACGGAACGTGCCCGTCATTGGCTTCCCGTGATTGATCTGCCAAATATCCGGCCCACGCTACGGCTGCAACTGAAGGCAAGATCGCAGCATATGATTCTCGCTAATGGAAAGCTTGTTGGCGAAGAAGATCACAACGATGGCTGGAAGACCGCCCGGTGGGAATTGAACCAGCCCTGCCCCAGCTATCTGGTATGTTTCGCCATCGGGGATTTCACGCGTTGCGACGACGGCGAATTTCAGGGTGCGCCGATCGCGTACTTTTCCACCCGTGAGTTTGGTGAAGAAGATTTGAAGCGGAGCTTTGGCCGTACAGGCGAGATGCTCGCTTGGATGACAGAGAAGCTCGGTTCCGGATTTCCCTATCCGAAGTATTACCAAATCGCGCTGCCGGGCATTGGCGGGGCAATGGAGAATATCTCGCTAGTGACCTGGGACGATTTGTTTGTGATGGATGAAGTCCTGGCGAAGGAACTGAAGTGGCTGGTCGATCAGATCAATTTGCACGAAATGGCCCACTCATGGTTTGGGGATCATATTGTCTGCCGCGACTTTTCGCACGCCTGGCTGAAGGAGAGCTGGGCGGTGTATATGGAGACCTGCTGGCTGGAAGACAGCAAGGGCGCCGAAGAGCGGGATTACGACTTCTTTCAGAATCTGGAAGCGTATCTGAATGAAGCCGACAACCGCTACATGCGGCCGATCATGACACGCAAGTTCGACCACTCCTGGAGAATGTACGACCGGCATTTGTATCCGGGCGGCGCCGTGCGGCTGCACATGCTTCATCGAGAATTGGGCGACGAAGTTTTCTGGATGGCCGTCCGGGATTACGTCCAGCGTTTCGGCGGCGCAATGGTGGAGACAAGCGACTTCCGCAAGGTGCTGGAAGAGCACTCGGGCCGTTCGTTAGGCAAGTGGTTTGACCAATGGATTGCGAGCACAGGTTATCCCGATCTTAAGGTAAATTTCGAGTATGACAACCAGAAGCAAGAAGGGACTTTCCAGATAGAGCAGAAGCAGGAAGACGAAGATAAAGGCGTTGGGTTGTTCGACTTGGTCACCGATCTAGGCTGGGTAATCAACGGCCAGTTGCACACACGCGAAGTGCGGATTCAGCGCGACAAGCATGAGTTCATCGTCAGCATGGAGTCAGAGCCAGAGCAGGTTCGGATAGATCCCAAGGTGCGGACCGTTTGTAAAATCAGATTCAATCCAGGCAATAAAATGCTCCGGCGCCAGCTTACGGATGCCAGCGATGTTTATGGTCGTATCCTGGCGGCGCGCGAGCTATGCAAAACCGGCAAACGGAAAAACATCCAAGCCGTTGGCGAAGCCTACAAGAAGGAGAGCTTCTGGGGATGCCGTCAAAGGTTTGCCGAAGCTCTGGGAAATGCAGGGTGCGGAGAAGCGGTGGAATGCCTGGCGGAACTACTGGGCTGGGAAACCGACCCGATGGTGTGCGTGCACCTGGTTCGTGCAGCAGGACAATACCGTGATCCCGCGATACGTGACGCGTTGAAGCGTTTCCTCGATAGTGGTCCCAATTTGTATTTCGCCCGCAGCGCGGCGTGGGAAGCGCTGGGCGTTCAGCGGGACCAGGCGCCTTTTGATGAAATACTCGAGGCTGCATCGAACGGATCGCCCCTCGGATGGGAGCAGCAAGGGGCGCTGAAAGCACTTGCCGGCACACGCGACCGTAAGGCGCTTCAGCCTCTCTTAGACAGCACGATATACGGCGCCACCTCCGGGAGGACACGCAGTGCAGCGGTTGCTGCCCTGGGGCAATTTGCGAAACAAGCGGAAACTCCCGACCGCGGAAAAGCCATCGAACGTCTGATTGACTTGCTTCGTGATCCGTCTTGGCGCGTGCGTAAAGCTGCGGCCGAGGCGTTGAAATCTGCGGGCGCCACAGAGGCAGCCTCCGAACTGGAAGCTTACCAGAGACGGCAAAGCGAGCAGGAAGCAACGGATATCCGCCGGTTGTTAGCGGATCTTCGGAGCCAGGCACAGGCGGCGACTGGCGACATGACAAAGCAGCTTGAGGAATTCCGCGATCAATTACGCAAGTTGTCCGACCGGCTCAGCAAAGTTGAAGCACGCACGGAACAGGAGTAAGGTGCGAAGAAGATTCACCCGTAATTCACGGTGGAGCATGCTCACCGTTTTGCAAGCTCACGTATACCAGCAGCCATCTGACCTAAGATAGACATTCCCATGTTTCCACCAGATTCCAGACGTTCGTTCCTGAAAACTTCCGTCGCATTGGCAGGAGCGACACCGCTGCTTGGCGCAGGACAGACGCAAGCCGAAGAATCCGCACGGCCCCTGGTCGCTTATGTCGGAACCTTCAGCTCTCCGCTCCAGGATGTATTGCCAACGCAGATCGACCTGCCTCCGGGCAATGGACGCGGGATACACATTTTTCATGTGAACCGTTCAACCGGCGCGTTGGCGCCTGCGGGTGAATTCCGCATGGGAACCAGCCCAAGTTGCGTGGTGCTCAATGCTGCTGGCACGCGTTTGTATTCCACCAATGAAACCGACCGCGCCGGCGCAGGAAAAGAAGGAACCGTTAGTTGTTTCTCGGTGAATCGCGACGATGGAAGCCTCAAGTTAATCAACACGGTGCGGTCCGGCGGCGCGGGCCCGACGTACATAAGCATTCATCCGTCTGGTCGATTTGCACTGGTGGCCAATTACTTCGGCGGCTCCGTCTCGGTGCTCCCTATCCAGGCGGACGGCAGCCTGAAAGCAGCAAGCGACGTAAAGAACGATGCGGGCAAAATTGGTCCCACCAAAGCCAGGAACGCCCCGCCGGGAAGTTTTGCTTTCAGTGGCCACGACCGGACGCATGCTCACATGATTCAATCTGATCCTAGTGGACGATTCGTATTGCATGTGGATCTGGGGCTGGACCAGATCTTCGTCTGGAAGTTCGACAGTCAGAAAGGCCGCCTGACTCCTGCCGATGTGCCGGTCGTTTCACTTCCACCGGGCGATGGACCACGCCATTCTCATTTCCACCCGAACGGTCGCTGGTTCTACTCCATCCAGGAGGAAGGTTCGACCATCGTGCTGTTCGACTACGATGGCGCCACCGGCGGCTTAACGCCACGACAGACGATATCTACATTGCCGCCCGGCTACGCTGGCAGTAATTTCTGTTCCGAAATTCTTGTGTCGCCCGACGGTCGCTTTGTTTACGCGGGAAACCGGCTGCATGACAGCACGGGGATTTTCTCCGTTGGCAAAGATGGCAGCCTGACCCACGTAGCCGATGAATGGACACGCGGGAATTACCCCCGGAGTTTTAACTTCGATCCATCGGGTCAGTTCTTCTATTGCTGCAATCAGCGGGCCGACCACCTGACAGTCTTCCGCGTGAATCACAAGACTGGCGGACTCAAATTCACGGGACAATACGCGCCCGTTGGCAATCCATCGAGCATTGTTTTCCTCGATCTTCAGAAAAACGGCTAACGCTGCTTCGGCAATCGATTCATGATTCCAGGGCCACCGTCGCGGGCAGGTTGTCTCGACCAATGAATACCGCTGGAACGAGTTTCGTTTTCTGATTGATTTCGCTTAACAGGATGACACCCGACGACCAGCGACCGCCCTTGGTTTTGGTTAACGGAACTCGCTTGTTTGACTCGGGCAGTTGGCTCCATTGCTGCCTGGTCAGGATTCGGAATTCCGCAACGACGCCGGGCGCCACTTTCTCCTGCAGTGCCAAGGCGACATGCCCCATGGTTGTCCGCGGGTTGAGTTCAACCAGTGGCTTAATCTTGAGTTCACCGTCAACTGCTCGATACAAAAATGCATCCACGCCGAAACAGCCTGAAAACTTCCGCGAAGATAGTTCTGCGGCCAGGCGTGGCTCGAGCCAGTTCGAAATCGCGTGCAGTTTCTCGCTCTTGCCGGTAAGTAGGAATTGCTTAACCTCCGCTGCACAATCGAAAAACGGTTTGCTCAAACGCGTACCCACATACTTACCGCCCGGCGTGACCAGAGATCGCGTCCAGCCAAGGCGTTTGATTGAACGACTCACGTCTAGCTCGATACAACTCTGCAAGTGCGGGCCGGGCGATTCGGTGCTTTCGCTGTTTTCGCATCGCATCTCCCACAAAAAAGAAAGATCAAGCACCCGGTCCAGTACAGGCTCAAGAATCGCAATTGGTTGCTGGCCGTCATTGCGAGTCCAATGAGGAAGCTTCTCCGCACGATTGAAAACGGACTGCAACCACGCTTCGTCTGTTGAGTCCAGTTCGCGTCCCGTCGCAAAGCGTCTTTGTCCGCGACCCGCGGCGCTGAGTTCAGGTTTGAACACCGCTTCCTCATACCCGCGCGAACGGATTACCTCTAAAGCTTCCCCAACGTCTGCTTGAGAGTATATCTCGATAGCGACGCAGTCAGATCCTGAGAACCAGTCAGGCGTCTGTTGTTCACCGTAGACCGTCCCGTCGTTCATGCTCAGCCAGCGACCCAGACAACTGGCGCCCCAGGATTTAGCAAACAGATCAGCCTGTTCGTCGGACCATGGGGGCGGCTTACGGAGCGATGATTGAATCAGTGGCGTGGCGATTCGATGGTTCGCCGGCGTCCACGCCCACGGAGCGAGTTCGCCTAGTTTGCGATGCGCCAACGAGGCTCTTGATTCGAACTGGACAAACTCCGGTAATTCGAAGCCGTATTCAATCAACCGCTTTCGCAACTGAATTGATGGAGTTTCACGCACTAGAACTACGTCGCCCTGCCGCGCGATTGGCGCCATGACTAGTTCTAGATCTTTGCCAAGCTGATCCAGCAGGTGTGATTCGCCTTCTCCTGTTAACCCTGCTTCGGCGCCTGGGTCGAACCACCGGACGGTGGGTGAGCGCCCACGAGATTGGCGAAAGACCTCTATCGCGTCAATAAACTCGCGCGACAGTCCTGCCCGCACCCGCCCTTCTCGATTAAATGCTCCACGCGGTCCGCGCCCGAGTTGCGGCGACATCGGGTACTCAAGCGCTGCCTGATAAGCTTCCCAGTCACTTTGCTCCGGACTCTTCCATTGACGAAACCACTCCAGACCGTGTTGAACATGTCCGATTTCGTCTTCGTAAATCTTCCGAAGCAGCCCTGCTGTTTCAGTGTCGCCCTGCCGGGCAAAGACCTTGGAAAAGTGCAGGCTGTAATCGAGATTGGCTTGCTCGAATGTTAGGCTAAGGCGCGACACAAAATCCATCGGCGTCTGCATCGGCTCTACGATGCGCCAGAAACGGCCGCCGACAGGATAGGCGCCGAATTCAACCCCGCACTCACGCATGCGGTCGATGTACATCCGCGTATGCTGTTGCTCTTCCTGAAGCGTGACCAGAACGCCCCGGCGGAACGCATAAGGCGCATCAGGAAACTTCAACAACACGAGGGCCATCAACTCCGTGGCAAGAAGCTCGTGATTGGCAAGGTAGTGAAGCAACTTACCGCGGGCGAGTTCGTTCTCAAGCTGCTCATCACTGGGTGGAGATCCCGTGCTGCTTAGATCATGCCGCATCCGCAGTTCAACAGGCCGCCCCGGCGAAGCCAGCGAACGCACAGTGGGGAGTTTTGCTCCGGCTTTATCTTGCGTTATCTGCCCCGGAGAAATTAGTTTGTCCTCAATCGTTTTTCCGAAGACAATTTGTTCGGCAAATTCAGTGACATTCATATCCGCCAAAATACCCGAACACGTTTCGCCGATCCATCGGTCCGATTTTCTGGCCGGCAAAATGGGGGCGTCCGGCGAGGTGAGTCCCGCCAGCAAGGCCTGTATTCAATGAAGTTAAAAACCTGTTTTTTCCTGTTGTGTGCGTGTTTATCATGCCCGGTCTTCGCAGGCGAACCCGCATGGCAGTTTGAAGATGTCACCGCCCGCGTCCTGGACAAGAATCCCCCGGGGACTGGGCCAATTTTTGATTATGCGTTTCTCGACATCAATGATGACAACCTTCTCGACATCGTCGTCAATAATCATCATCGCAGTAAGCCTTCGCCTGTCTGGCTCGGAACTCCACAACACACATTCCAGTTCTGGCGGAATATGCCTGAAGAGAACATGCCTCTCGCGGGCTTCTTTCTGGGAGAAGTCGACCTTAACGGAGATGGTAAATCCGATCTGATCTGCACGGGCAACGAAGGCGGCGTTGTGGCGAACCTGAACACATCGCCCCAGGGAGCCTACTACCCGACGTACAAGCCGGTCTCCCTGCATAATTCTTCAAAGCTGGTATCGTTCGCCGATCTCAATGGTGACGGTGCACTGGAAGCCTTTGTCCGTCCGGGCAAAGTATTCGACGCTACGCTGTCGAAGGTTCTCAACGATGGCCTGCACTTCGGCGAATGGACCATTTCCGACTTCAACAGCGACGGCTGGCCCGATCTCTTTGCAAGCGGGTCAAATGGCCGGCGAAAACACTGGAATGGCCCGCGCAGGCTGTTCAAGAACAACCGTGGGAAGCTAGAGGCAACGGGCAGTGACAGCTCGCTGGTCGCTGGTCATCTTGGGGGAATCGTCCGTTCTGGCGATTTCAACAACGATGGTCATATGGACCTATACATCTTCGATAATACGCCGGCTGGCTCGACAGACGTCCGTGAAAACCACCGTATGAAGCTTTATCTGGGAGATGGGAACTTTGGTTTTACCGACGTCACCAGGCAGGCTGGCATTCATGAGTCAAAGGTCAAAAGCGGCTACTCAATGGTTTATCTGGCAGACATCAACAACGACACGCATCTGGATATCGTCAACCAGGGCAACTACGGCTGCCAGGTCTGGAAGAACAACGGAGATACGTCGTTTACGGTCGTTCCCAAAGAGGAAGTTCCCTGGGCTGTCAACGCACATATGCGACTTGATGATTATGACATGGACGGTCGCCTCGACATTGTCACAGCGGCGCCGGGTCCGGCCTGGAAGGATCGCCAGGCAACGATCCGCGTCTTCCGCAACGCCATCGACAACGGCAACCACTGGATCAAGTTTCAGTTGCGTCAGCCTGGCCCGAATACCATGGCAGTCGGCGCATCGGTGACCGTCTTCGCAAAGGGAACCAGAAAGATTCTCGGCAAACGCCTCGTGATGTCCGACACAGCGGGCTATCACCCACGACTGCACTTCGGCCTTGCGGAGCACAAAGAAGTCGACGTCGAAGTTCGTTTTCCACACGCCAGAGAAGTGACCCGGTTTGCGCGACTGAAGGCCGATCGTTATCTGGTTCTTCGCCCAGACGGCACAGCAAACGATGTACGATTCGGCGCCGGCGGGGCTGTCAACACTAAGCGTTGAGGCTTATGCGGCGTTGGGACGCCAGACGGCATAGAACGGCTATTTCGATCTACGATTGGCCAGCGGCCTAGAAATCAATATCCGCAGTCGAGCCTTCTTGCTGGTTAACTTCTTTGCCAGAACATCAACTTCGGTAAACCTGGCGAGCAGTATCTCGCCATCGGTGGCGCGGTTTCGATCGTAGGAGATATACAGCGTGCCGTCTGGAGCCTGGAATCCATCGGGATACGAGACGCCTTTCCGGTCATCCAGCACCAGACCGCCTTTCCACGTCTTGCCGTCGTCATCCGACAGCCACGCGCTCAACATGACCCGGCCCTGATGAGCGTCGATCCGGTTGCCGTGTTTGACAAGCAGCAACCGCCCCGACGCCAGTCGCCGGATAAAAAAACGGGCAACCGGATGCTTGATTGCGGATCGGACGGGAGACGACCATGTCCGTCCCTTGTCAGAGGATGTCGATTCCATGATCCCATTTCTGGTGCGCGCTAACATCCAGAGTTCGCCATCCCGGCGTTCGACGATCATGTGTTCGTGCCAGTCCGGCGCGGGAAATTGAACCATGCCGCGTCGCTTCCAGGTCTTGCCCTGGTCTTGCGACACAAACACATTTGCTCCGCGTAGTGGATCGAGGTTGCGGAAGCATCCCTTGAAGTCGTGCAGTCCGCCTCGTTGATCCAACGATACTGGCAGCATCCAATCGCCATTCGAGAGCACAGTGGGCTTGTTAAGCGTGACACCGTGCCAGATACGACGCGGCTTCGACCAGGCTGGCTTGCGGGCGTCTGGATTGTTGCAGACAGTTGCCCACACGCCCGCCCGGCCGTCAAACATCTTCATCGACTGATCGAAGAACAGCCAAAGCCTTCCTTGCGGATCAGTCCAGAGATTGCCGACGAGAATACTGCGTTCCATCGGCAGGTCACTGGAATGTGAGTCGAGCACCATACGGGGACTGGACCAGGTTGCCCCATCATCGTCGCTTGTCGCCAGTACGAAGAACGCCTTGGGACTGTCGCCGCCCGCCACCCAGCACGCCCAGAGACGGCCGCCCTTCGTACGCTCGATGCCAATCGTCATGCCGTAGTCAAGCTGATCGTAGTCGTACTTAGGCAATGGCGATGTGTCCGGCTGTGGTGGAATCAGCGCGTAGTCCGCAATTTCCTCTAGTCGTGCAATCCTTTCTGCTTCGTCGCCATAGGCAACACAGCAAAAACTGAGTGCTAACAGAACCGTATAGGCCAGTTTCATGATGCGATCTCCTCGCGATGTGGTTGCTCTCTTGAGGTCGTTGGCGGACCAGTTGGCAGTGTTCCTCTACCGGTTTGCCACAGTTTACCGTACTCATTGCGGTGTCGTAGCAGTAGCAGCGAGCGCCGGATTTAACGACACCTGACGCACACGTTCTGGCGTCTGTCCATCAGGACATATTGCAGGCGGTGAGGCACTACTGAAGCCGGTGGAGCACGGGGCAATAATCTTTAGTTAAGACTCTCTAGAGTTCGTTCATAAAGTTTGCAGCCCCCACGTCCGGGGAGTACTATGTGCGCTGCAGAGATCGCAAGTGGCGGAACAGCTTTTTTCGGATCAACAGCTACCTGGAGTGTCAACATGAAACGCTTTGTCTGTCTCCTTGCCAGTCTCGCAATTGGTGTCTTGCTCGCACCATCCTCCACATCAGCGCAAAGCAAAAGTACTAAGACGGCGCCTGGCGTTGCAGCGTCGTCTCGTACACATCTCCCGATGCGGAATACAATCCGGCCCGGTTTGATCACCTACGATGCGAGGAGCCCGGACAGCAAGTTTCCGCCCATCCCGCGAACCCGGCCTCCCAAAGGCGCGCCGAATGTGCTGATCGTGCTTATCGACGATGTGGGTTTTGGTGCATCTAGCACCTTTGGTGGTCCCTGCCAGACGCCCACGCTAGAGCGGCTTGCAAACGGAGGTCTGCGGTACACGCGGTTCCACACCACAGCGCTTTGTTCGCCGACACGGCAGGCACTGCTTACGGGACGGAACCACCATTCGGTAGGCATGGGCGGCATTACGGAGATTGCCACTGGCGCGCCGGGATATAGCTCAGTAAGGCCGAATTCGAAGGCTCCACTGGCGATGACGCTTAAGCTCAACGGTTATTCCACTGCTCATTTCGGCAAGTGTCACGAGGTGCCAGTCTGGCAGACAAGTCCCGCCGGGCCGTTCGACGCCTGGCCGACAGGTGGAAACGGGTTCGAGTACTTCTACGGTTTTATTGGCGGCGAAGCAAACCAGTGGTACCCGACACTCTACGAGGGAACCACGCCCGTTGAGATCAAGAAGACGCCGGAAGAGGGCTATCACTTCATGCCTGACATGACTGACAAAGCCATCAAGTGGATCGGGCAGCAGAAATCGCTCATGCCGGATAAGCCTTTCTTCATGTACTTCGCGCCTGGCGCAACCCACGCCCCGCATCACGTGCCGAAGGAGTGGGCTGATAAGTACAAGGGCAAGTTTGACCAGGGCTACGATAAACTTCGCGAGGAAACCATCGCCCGGCAGAAGCGGCTCGGCGTGATTCCGCCCGACGCCCAGCTCACAGCCCCCAATCCGGAAGTGCCGCGCTGGGACAAGGTCGCCGACGATTTTAAACCAGTGCTCGCCCGGGAGATGGAAGTCTACGCTGGTTTCCTGGAGTACACTGATCACCACGTCGGCCGGCTGATTGACTCACTGGAGAAATTAGAAATCCTTGATGACACTCTGGTCTTTTACATCGTTGGCGACAACGGCGCGTCGGCTGAGGGAGGAATCAACGGCTGCTACAACGAGATGAGTTATTTCAACGGTATTCAAGCCCTTGAAACACCAAAGTATCTTACTGCCCGGATGGATAAACTGGGCGGTCCTCAGTCGTATAACCACTTTGCCGTGGGTTGGGCGCTCGCAATGTGCACGCCCTACCAGTGGACCAAACAGGTCGCCTCTCACTGGGGTGGAACACGTAACGGCACCGTGATTCACTGGCCGAAGGGCATCAAGGAAAAAGGCAAGATTCGCCACCAGTTCACCCATGTTATTGACGTTGCCCCAACGATTCTAGAGGCGGCCGGGCTGCCGCAACCGCAATCCGTCAACGGAGTTCAGCAGCAAGCGATTGAGGGCACAAGTATGCTGTACTCTTTCAACAGCGGCGACGCACCGGAGCGGCACAGAACGCAATACTTCGAGATGTTCGGCAATCGCGGCATCTATCACAATGGCTGGACTGCAGTCACAAAACACCGTACGCCATGGGCTTCACAGGATGCAAAAGTCCCGGCGTTGGATGACGACAAGTGGGAGCTTTATTCCGACAAGGACTGGACACAAGCGCATGACCTTGCCAAGGCCATGCCAGAGAAGCTGCATGAACTTAAACGCCAGTGGATGATCGAGGCAACGCGCTACAACGTCCTTCCACTCGATGACCGTTTTGCAGAAAAGTTGAATCCCGATACGGCTGGACGTCCCATCCTGATCAAAGGGAAGAAACAGATCCTCTTCAATGGCATGGGCCGATTGCTGGAAAACAATGTGCTCAGCATTAAAAACAAGTCACACTCAGTGACGGCTGAGATCGTTGTACCGGAGAAAGGGGCCGAAGGTGTGATCATCTCGCAGGGTGCGAACATCGGCGGCTGGAGCCTCTATGCGAAGGACGGAAAACTCAAGTACTGCTACAACTACGGCGGCTTCAAGAACTTCTTTGTCGAATCCGCCAAGCGGCTCCCGGCAGGGCGGCATCAAGTGCGGATGGAGTTCGACTATGCTGGCGGCGGCTTAGGCAAAGGCGGCGTTTCTACGCTCTACGTCGACGGCAAGAAAGCTGGCGAGGGAAAGATTGACGCGACGCTCGCCATCGTCTTTTCCGCCGATGATGGGTGCGACGTTGGCGAAGACTCCGGCGCGCCGGTTTCCCCGGACTATGGCCCGGTCGGCAACGGCTTCAACGGAGAAATCCGCGGCGTACAGCTCTCGATTGACGACGACCCGGATAATCACGTCGTCGATCCAAAGGACGCGATACGCGCCGCCTTAGGACGCCAGTAATCGTATCGATGCAAATAGGATAGAGGCGATTGGTCGTCGGCAAACCAATCGCCTGCTCGCCCTGTCACGTACAAGGCGTTTCGGTATCGAAGGCCCTGCGATCACGCATCCCGATAGATGTTGGATCGCCGCGGTAGATATCTGGCGTGAAGCTATTGGTCAGAATCTTCGCTGTTTGCGAAAACCGAAATGGTCATTTTTAGTAGCACCGTCAAGACCATCAAACCGAAAGCCCAGATGCCGGCGCTGACTTTCCATTCTGTCAGGCTTGGTGTGTATTCGACGATTTCGTGAAGCGTGCTTGGGATGAATCCCGGCACAATCAGGCCCATCCCTTTCTCGATCCAAGCTCCGCAGAAAGCGAGAGTGCATGCGACCACCAGCACCCGCGTGCTACGCATGACATATGGTGTGAGGAATAGCGCGGTGGCGATAAGGTTGAAAGCAATCGCGGTCCACATCCAAGGCGCCAGTGCGTAGTGCCCATGCAAACCGAAAAACAGATACCGGGCCGAGGCGGTATGCGCACCGCCGGTATAAAACTCTGTGAAAACTTCTGAGATAATCATCAGAAGATTTACCAATACAGAAACGCGAATAATGTTGATAAGCAGGCGGCCGGGTGCCTCGTCAATATGTTGCCCGGCAAACTTCTTCATTACTGCGAAGAGAATAAGAATAAACGCAGGGCCGGCAACGAAGGCGCTGGCTAGGAAACGTGGCGCCAGCAGCGCGGTATTCCAGAAAGGACGTCCCCCCAGTCCGCAGTAAAGAAAAGCCGTGACGGTGTGGATGGAGATTGCCCAGAAAATCGAAACCAGCACGAACGGCACGTACCATCTTTTGTCAGGTATCCGCCCCAGAAATCTCATATACAGCAAATAACCGCAGATATGTAGATTCAAGAGCAGATAGCCGTTTAAGACAATCACATCCCAGGTCAGCATCGACATGGGCCAGTTGAAACGTCCGATAAATGGAATGAGGTGCCAGAAACGCTCCGGTCGTCCCAGGTCCACGACAACAAACAGCAAGCACATGACGATCGCAGAGATAGCGAGTATCTCTCCGATAATCACCACGTCATGCATCTTCTTATCTTGATAGATATAGGCCGGTATCACCATCATCACGCCGCCGGCGGCGACGCCGACCATGAATGTGAAGTTAGCGATATAAAGGCCCCAGCTAACATGATCCGTCATGTTGGTGACAATCATGCCATCAGCCACCTGGACGGCCCAGGCGTTCGCACCAACCAGAGCGATGGCGGTTAGAACAAACATCCAGACATAGAACAGGGGGCCGCCATCGGTCGCCTGGCCAAGGCCCCACCAGATGAATTTCGGATAGCTACGCACCGGGTGCGAAGCATCGTTGCTCAGTTCACTGGTGGTTGAAGACTGGGGCATAGCAGATCCTTAATTCAATCAATGCGTCCTTCGCGGCCTAATCAAAGAAGTAGAAGAAACTAGGCTTCGTGCCAAGTTCTTCCTTGAGTACGAAGACCCTTTTATTCTGCAGAATGTAATTAATGTCAGATTCCGGATCGTTCAGGTCACCAAACACGCGGGCGCCGGTCGGGCATGCTTCAAGACAGGCCGGGGCGCGACCTTCGCGTGTGCGATGCAGGCAGAAATGGCATTTCTCCATAACGCCCTGAGGACGGATACGATTGGACAGATAGCCCTGCTCCGGGTTGATCTCGTCCGCCGGAATCTCAGGCGGCTCCCAGTTGAACCTGCGGGCATGATAGGGACAAGCTGCTTCGCAGTATCGGCAGCCAATGCACCAGTTATAGTCGACCACCACGATGCCATCGTCTTCTTTCCAGGTTGCCTCTACCGGGCATACGGTTACGCAAGGTGGATTGTCGCACTGCTGACATTGGACCGGCATGTAATATTTATCGTCCTGCGGCACGTCATGGTCGTATGTTGTGTTGCCTTGCTCCATGTCCATAGAGCCTTTGGACATTTCTAACACCCGGATATATGACTGATCGACGCCGCGGTGATGGTTATTCTCCTGGTTACATGCTTCCATGCACTTTCCGTTGCCGTTGCACTTGCTGAGGTTAATGGCATAGCCGAATCTGACACCGGGGATTGGCGGGGTGTCTGAAATACTTACTTCCGCGCCGTAATTGTCAGATGTTTCCTGCTCTAGTCGTGCGAAGACTTTTTCTTTCTCTTCAGCGGACAGCTCTTTGTAATGCTGCTGCAGGAACTCTTCAGCCGAAACATCTTCAGGAATCACCATTAGTGGCGAGAGCGCTCTGCCAAACGCCGCAAGACCCAGCGCTGCACCAGCGACTTTCAACGCCGTGCGGCGGGTCGTTGAATCGCCGATGACCGGCAGGGAAGGTCCAGTCGGTTTCTTCTTAGCTGGCTCCACGATCACTCCTTCCAGGGAAGAGGTTTATTCCGCAGCGTGGTCACTCCGAACTTTCCTTGCCGTGACTGCCGGAAGATCCATTCAGAAAGCGGTCGCGTGGCTTAAACGTCGGTCGCATGTGGGGAAACTGGGGCGTGTGCGGGTGGTGACAGTCCACACAATTGTTCCGGGTGCGAGGACCACGCGTCAGATCCCAGTGGCCCGTCATACCCCCGTGGGCGCCGTGTTTGTAATCCTTCATCTGCGGGCCGTGACATTGACCACATAACTGCATGACATGCCTGTACTGGACTGGCTGTCCGTCAGCAAGCTTCAGTGTGTCGTAATCATTTGTATTATGACACGACAGACATGTGAGGTTGCCATGGGAGAATTTCATGCCCGTATGAAACTCTCGCAGGTCCGCAGATGTCCGGCTTTGCGTGTCCGATTCTCGCTGGTTGTGGCAGGTAGAGCAGGCCGCTGTCACGCGGTTACCCCCGCTGTCAACCAGACCCGTGTGGACACGCGGCGGTCCATCCGGGCGCCTGACATGAATCGGATGCTTCTCCAGCGGCGCGGCTGGCTTCGAGTCGCTCGTAGATGGTTTCCGCGTTGTTGCGAACACCTTGAGTCCAATCGTGGCAGTCAGTCCCGTTGCGATGAGCAGCATGCCCAAGGCGGCTGACCATTGCAAAGCTTTGCTCACGTTGGATTCTTTGGCTGGGGGAAGTCGCACGTCCGTGGCTTCTTTCGCGTTATCAGATCGGAAATTTTTGCTTGCCTGAAAGCCTCTTCAACCTGCCGGCTGGCGTCGTCTAGAAGCTGGTGAAGCGGACAAAGGTTCTGATGATCTTCAATCCCAAGCGGGCATTTAGTGATCCGGGGAATCGAATCAACCGCCTCAACAACGCGTAACGCTGTAATGCTGGCTGCATCGGTGGTAAGACGGTATCCGCCGCCCGGACCTGGCCGTGATTCAACCAGGCCCGCTTCATCTAGCTGGTTAAGCACCTTCAACAAATAGTCGTGCGGGACACATGTGCCTTCGGCGATTTCTAAACGACTGACGTATTTTTCCGGGCTGTTTGCCAGGAACACCACGGCTCTTAATGCGTAAGCGGCTGTTGACGAGATCATCGTAATAAATGTAGACTTCGTTGTCTACAATGCTTTCCTGACTTCCTGGAGAATTGTGAGGTCCTTACCGCCGGGTAGTACCTTACCATTCTTCCTCATTCAGCCGGAACACCGATGATCGCAAGCGTTGTTGTTACGCTGTCTCCTGGAACGGCGGAGTCTGTCTGTAAACGCCTGGCGTCGCGTCCAGGCATCGAGCTGGGTGAAAAGGTCGCCCAGCGTATCCCGCTTACAATTGAGTGCGACGATCGTGGGGGGATGGAGGACACAACGCGATGGATTCAGGATCAAAAAGGTGTATTGTTTGTTGACGTAGTTTTCGTTCATTTTGAAAATGATGTCAAAGAAAATAGTGGTGGACCAGCCGCCAGGCCGCTAACAGCCGGGCAACAGAACTTATCCTGCGAGGACGGAGCCGATGAGCAAAACTGATCCAGCATCGCAATCCGGTGCACACCGTCGCGAGTTTATGAAGGCCACGGCAATGGCTGCTGCGGCGGCTGTGGCAGGCGGCGTGGGCAATTCTCTTCCACTGGTGGATGGCAATGCGTTTGCGGCGGAAAGCGATGTGACGTGGGATAAGGCTCCATGCCGTTTTTGCGGCACAGGCTGCCACGTACAAGTCGGCGTGCGGGATGGCCAGGTCGTTGCGGTAGCAGGCGACCAGAATGCTGAAGTCAACAAAGGCCTGTTATGTGTGAAGGGCTACCATGTCGGCGCGGCGCTATACGGCAAAGACAGACTAAAAAAACCTTTGTTGCGCCGGGGCGGGCGGTATCAGGAAATTTCCTGGGACGCTGCCATCGATGTGATTGCCGATAGGATCGAGGCGGCGCCCGGTAGATTTGCCTTCTACGGTTCTGGTCAGTGGACAATTCCAGAAGGTTACGCCGCGCAGAAGTTTATCAAAGGTGGTCTGTCCAACAACAATATTGATCCGAACGCGCGGCTATGTATGGCGTCTGCTGTGACAGGATTTCTTGCCACCTATGGCGTCGATGAGCCTGCTGGATGTTATGACGACCTCGATGCGTGCGACGTGCTGATTATGTGGGGTAACAACCCCGCGGAGATGCATCCCGTACTTTTCTCACGTGTGATTGATCGCCGCAGTAAAGGCGAGAAGATTACGCTGATTGACATTAGCACACGCCGGACGCGGACCACCGGCGCTTGTCAGCATTACCTTGAGATGAAAGGGCACGGCGATCTGGCGATTGCGAATGGCATCGCGCATCTTCTGATCAAGAACGGAACTTACGACAAAAAATTTGTGGAGTCTTATTGTAATTTTAAGGCGCCTGACGATAAGAATCCGGATCTTCATGGAAAAGCAATTTCTTTTGATACTTACAAAGAACTGCTGAAGCCTTATACGCCTGAACATGTCGAAAAGCTTTCTGGCGTTCCAGCGGATAAAATCCGAATGCTGGGCGAGCTGTTTGGCAATTCTAAACTAAAGATTACGTCGCTGTGGTGCATGGGAATGAACCAGCACACGATGGGCACCGCTATCAACACCCTTGTTCATGGTGTCCATCTGCTAAGCGGGCATTTTGGCCGTCCGGGAGACGCTCCGACAAGCCTCACAGGTCAGCCTTCCGCCTGTGGGACGGTGCGGGAAGTAGGAACGCTGGCCCATACGCTGCCGGGCGGTAGGGTTGTCGCTAATCCTGAACACAGAGCGGAAACGGAGAAATTCTGGAATCTTTCAGATGGTCGCATTAACGCTGTGCCCGGCGCGCACACTGTTAAAATGTGGGAAAGCTTCTGCACGCCAACAAGCAAAGGAGGCGATATCGGAACCATCTGGGTGCAGGTCACCAACCCCGGACAGACGCTGCCGAATCTTAACAAGCTGTTTCATCCTAAAGGTGACAATAAAGCGGGCTTGAATGATAAGTTTCTGATCGTCAGCGATGTCTATCCCACGGCGACAACGCAGCTTGCCGATCTCATTCTTCCCGCCGCCATGTGGGTTGAAAAAAATGGAATTTTCGGCAACTCAGAGCGTCGTACGCAGCAGTGGTTCAAAATGGTGGATCCACCAGGAGACGCCCGCGATGATTGCTGGCAGACAATTGCAGTCGCACATCGCCTGTTCCAGCGTGGTTTCGAAGGCATGAAAGACAAGGATGGAAGATTTATCTTCGAAATCAAAGACAAGGATGATAAACCAATACCCATCTGGAACTGGGAGAATTACTACGATACGAACGTAGATGAACACCTTTTCGAAGAATACCGGCAATTCAGCCGGCTCAAACACAAAGACCTGGCGCCTTATTCTGAATACGTTAGCACACGCGGTCTGCGATGGCCTGTGGTGGAGAAGGATGGCGACTGGCAGGAGACGCATCTACGTTTTTCCGGCGGTTACGATCCTTACGTAGAAGAAGGTAAGGACATCCAGTTCTATCACTCCAGCACAAAGGACGACCGCGCGCAGATATGGTTCCATCCATGGGCGCCTCCGGCAGAAGTCCCGGACGATGACTATCCCTTTATGTTGACAACCGGCCGCGTCCTCGAACACTGGCATTCAGGTTCGATGACACGGCGTGTTCCGGAACTCAGCCGCGCGATGCCCGGCGCCTATATCGAGATCAACGCGAAGGACGCGCGCGCGTTGAACATCAACAATGGTGATCGTGTGCTGGTGGAGTCGCGCCGTGGGTCGTTGACGTTGCCCGCCTGGATTGAAGGTCGTGGCAAGCCGCCTCAGGGCACCGTTTTTGTTCCGTTTTTTGACGAGACGCTGCTGATTAATGATCTGACGCTCGACGCAATCGACCCATTCTCAAAGCAGCCGGACTATAAGAAATCCGCTGTCCGGATGAGGAAAGTTTAGTCATGGATGGTTTCAATAAGAAACAGGCAGGAGCGATTGCATCGGTCGTTGTTATCTCTTTCGCCGTAGCCGGATATTTTACCGGGCTGCAATCACCCATGAATCCATCTTCCGCGCCGTCGCCCGTGGCGGATGTTCCCGGCGATCGTCCGATGGAAATCTCTGATAAAAGCGATGTTGTCCCCGCCACCGGCTATGAATCTATTTCGAACGTTGTGAACCGTCACAATGACGAGTGGTTGACCAGACTCACCAGCCTGAAATCCACTGTAGATCCATTGGCGCCAGTAATCATTGAGCCAGGCGATAAGCTTATCGCGCTTCAGAAACGTGCGCAGAACCGCGCCTTCAACGGCGCGCCGCCTGCGATTCCGCACCCAGCCGAGAATGAATCTGGCCTATCCTGCGTTGCCTGTCATCAGAATGGCATGCGGACAGATTCGCTGCGTATACCGGCAATGTCGCATCCCTATCTTGCTAATTGCACGCAGTGCCATGTCGAGAGCCGCCCACGGCACATGGAGGCGTACGTTTTCAAAGAGAACTCATTCTCCGGTCTCAAGGCGCCGACAGATGGGCCACGTGCTTTTCCTGGCGCACCGCCGCAAATGCCACACGCCACGTGGATGAGGCAGGACTGTAACAGTTGCCATGGAACAACGGGATTGCACGGAATACGCAGCACCCATCCTTGGCGCCAGAGTTGTCAGCAGTGTCATACTCCCGCCGCCCGTGAGCAGCAGATTCAACTGGCAACGCAGCCGCAGTTTCTATCAGGTCCCGTGATAGAGGATAAAGAAGATGAGTGAGTCATCAGAGTCCGGAGCGGCGTGGTACCGTCTGAAGGGTGAGTTTATGGGACAGGCGCGGCAAGGCATGCGCCCCGTTGAGCAGCCCGTGAACCACGACGGGATGGATCTTTCTCAATTGCCGCCGGTGCGCGAAGCGTTTCTATCCGGGGCCGAAGTCCAGCAGCTGTTTAGCGATATTGAAAATCTGGGCAGCGACATTCTACTGATGCAGCGACCTCGCCGTGAAAACCGTGCCACGGCAGCGGCAGCGGATTCACCACCGCAGTTATCGCAGGCCGCGGCGGCGCTGCTGGGCGGTCGGATCCCACGGCTTCAGATCCGCTACAAGTGGAGAGGTCAAAATTGGATTGACACACTTGAGTCGCAAGAAGTGAACTACCGGCTGATCCGCATCCGACATCCCGGAACCCCCTGACAGACGTCCGAAAGGTAGCCACGAGGCAATGGCAGGCCCGGTTTGCAGCGACTTATGTCGGATATCTAAAGTGTCTGAAAATCTAACTGGCACTCTTGCAAGTTATGGCCGATTTGTATTGCAAATTGGTAAGCTAGTTGTGGTTGCCGTAAGCGGGAATTGGCGGACGCGACGCATGCTCCGCTGGCGTAGTGTAAGCCTTAACGCGCGCACTGCGGCCGTCTCCTGTAACATCTGATGCGGTAACGTAAGGTCGCGTGCACTTCACACTATCCGTCTAGCCAGCCCGTGCCATCCCATGACTGACTCCGGCATGAACAACCAGGAATGCGAGGAAGCCGCGTTGCTTGCAGCACTCGATCAAGGTGGCGATGATGCTTTGGGTGTGCTTTTTGCGCGTTACCGGGACCGATTAAAACGCATCGCGAAGTTTCGCATGGATTACCGCATCGCCGGGCGGGTATCTGAGTCGGACATTGTGCAGGATACGTTTCTGGCTGCCTCTACCCGGCTGGAGCATTACCGCCAGAAGCCGGACATGCCCTTCTTCATCTGGTTGCGGATGCTCGTGCAGCAGCAACTGGCGGACCTACATCGCAAACACGTGCGAGCAGAAAAACGCGACGTGCGGCAGGAGCTGAATGTTGCTAAGGACGCTCAGGGCCAGACATCGCTTGCCATTGCCGCCCATCTGGTCGGGCAGCAGACATCGCCCAGTCAGGCTTTGTCACGCGTTGAGAAAATCAACGCGGTGCAACGCGCCCTTCAGAAGATGGATGAGATTGACTGCGAAATTATCGCGCTACGCCACTTCGAAGAACTTAAGAACAGCGAAACGGCGGAGGTTCTCGGCATCAGCAAACGGGCGGCGAGCAAGCGTTATGTCCGCGCATTGCAGCGGATGAAGCATATTCTGAACGAAGTGCCAGGCTTCGATGACTGATCGCAGCTAACGGTCAGAGCGATGTCTAGGTGGCAAGTGCCTTCGCCAGCGCGGTGGAGGGTGCATCACCCGACGAAGTTCGTGCTCGTCAAGTTTGCCGTCGCGCGGATTGTTATCGAAATGACCGAATCTTTCGACGGCTCTTCGCAGAGGCGAATCTGCCGGATGCATCCGCGTATCCGCAGTGCTCAACTCAGCCTCGCTTACGGCGCCGTCGTTATTAGTGTCGAATTCCAGGAATGCCTTTGAAGGATCTTCACCCGGCGAGAACCGCGGTCTGTGTCCCGCGAAGATGGGCAGCAGGAAGAAACCAGCCACAATCAGAACGAGCGTGAGACCAACCACCGCTGCACTCCAGGTGAGCCAGCTTGAAGATGCACGTGGTTTTCCACTGCGCAAGCTGGTTTGATACTGACACGCAGAAAGCGCTTCGGCGAAGTCATCCATCGAACCGAAGCGATCCTGCGGATCAGCTGCCATCGATTGTTGACAAACCGCGAGCAGGGTGCGTGGTATGCCACGATCACGTGACGCAGTTTCCGGCGCCATATCGTCTGGTTCGTGACTTGGCAGTATGCCGGTCAGCATCTCATACAATACAACTCCGAGCGCGTAGATATCGGTAGCGGCGCCGGTTTTGTCAGCTTCGCCGTGGATCTGCTCCGGCGCCATGTAACCTGGCGAGCCCAGCACCGTCCCTGCCAGCGTTAGTCGCCCCTGCTGCCCCGCCGTGTCGTCGCCGCCCGTGGGTGCGTTGCCGGGTAACTCCTGTGGCTCCCCGGTCGAAAGAACGCCAACTTGCCCGGCGAGCCCGAAGTCTGTCACCACAGGTTCGCCGCGGTTATCAATCATGATGTTGGCAGGCTTCAGATCGCGGTGTATGACGCCCAGGCTGTGGGCTTCCTGAAGCGCGCCGGCGACCTTGCGGGCGATGGTTACGGCGGCATACGGCTCAATGGCGCCCTCTTCACGCAGCATGTCTGCCAGGGACTGGCCCTGGATATAGGCCATGCTGATGTAGTGGATGCCATCAATCTGGCCAACATCGTAAACCGGGCAGATATTCGGGTGGCGAAGTGTTGCCGCGGACTTTGCCTCGCGGTAGAAGCGTTCCACAAAGCCCCGTGTCGAAGTCCGTGAAAAACGGGGCGTTTTTAATGCCACCTGCCGTTCCAGTTGCGAGTCTACTGCCAGGTAAACCGCACCCATGCCACCCGCTCCCAGTGTCCGCCCGATGTGGTACCGGCCGAATTCGCGTGGCATTTCAGGTGGGTCTTCGACGGCTGACTCACTGCTGTCTTTGAGTTCCTCCAGCAGCTTTACCGAGTCCAGAAACTCTTCAATCTCCGCAGCCTGTTCTGAAGGGAAGCCTGCCGTGAATTCGTCGAATGGCGGCTGTTCACCCTGCCGCAATCTGCGGACATAGGCTTCGCCTAACTGGTCGAGTTTTTCGTCACTGATTGCGTTGGCTTCCATACTGTTGAGTTTAACGCAGGAGACGGGTTTTCACGCAGAGATTGCACGAGATTCTATAGAGTTCAATCGCGCAGTCAGGCCCTTCATTAATCAGCTTTCTTAACGAATAGGAAAGCTATGCCACCTAGCGAAAGCGTTGCTTGCACTTGGTCAATCTTAAGAACGTTTCGTCCGATGGGACTGCTAGGCCACATTTGTTTATTTGTCTAAACTTTGAGAAGTAAGCCCACTCTGCCACCGCACTCTCCCGCAAGCTACTGGCGATGCAAAACACGACGTTATCTTTCAAGCGGCCCGAAGCAGAATTGTCGATGCTGGAACTTCTGGCGTTGCAGTTTCCGAACACGGACGCCGCCATTGCCGAAACCGCCCGGTTGGCTGCCGTTCAGACGCTGCCTAAATGCGCGGTGCATGTGATCAGCGACATTCATGGCGAAGACCGCAAACTGCAGCACGTAATCAACAACGCCTCTGGCACCTTGCGGCCGCTTGTCGAAGAACTGTTTGCGGGGCGGATGAACGAGCAGGAGATGGCGGAGTTTCTCAAGCTGACCTTCTACCCTGCCGAAGTCACGTCGCGGCTGCGCGAGTCGATGACCGACCCGGCCGAGATCAAGGCGTGGGCTGCCCGCACGTTAGAGCCGCAGCTGGAACTTCTGCGTTATCTGGTTTCCAACTTCAGCCTCCGCCTGGCTACCCGGCTGTTTCCGGCTGAGTACAGCGAACT
Organism: Pirellulaceae bacterium; assembly: GCA_965233625.1. Taxonomy (GTDB): domain Bacteria; phylum Planctomycetota; class Planctomycetia; order Pirellulales; family Pirellulaceae. The sequence continues at coordinate 919,820 of OZ247499.1, read as the reverse complement.
GCTCCTGGAAATGATGCACGCGCCGTCCACAGAACGCGGCCCGGAATTTATCGGCGCCATGCTGGATGAACTTGTGCAACGCGGGCGGGCATTGCATCTGATCCATGTCATTGGGCGGTTGATCCGCAACCTGGCGGTGGACGAACTGATCATTGGCGGCGATTGCTGGGACCGCGGCCCGCGCGGCGACCGCGTCGTTGAATACCTCCGCCTGCAGCCGAATGTAGAATTCATCTGGGGCAATCACGACGCGTTATGGCTGGGCGCATCGTTAGGCAACGAGGCGCTGATCTGCTGCGTGCTGCGTGTCTCGCTGCGTTACCGGCGGCTGGCACAGCTTGACGAAGGATACAGCGTGCCGCTTACGCCGCTTGAGCATCTGGCGCAGACGATTTATGCCGGCGATCCGGCGGAATTCTTCATGCCCAAAAGCGAAGGCATGCGACCCGCCGTAGTTGTTGCACGGATGCAAAAGGCAGCCGCCATTATGCAGTTCAAATTAGAAGGACAGCTTATCGCGCGGCATCCGCAGTGGGGTCTGGATCACCGGCGGCTATTGCACCGCATCGACCATACCGCGGGCACAATCGAAATTGATGGCGAAACCTTTGATCTTCGCGACAACTATTTCCCCACCATCGATCCGGAAAACCCCTACGAACTTACCCCCGAAGAAAAGGAATGCCTCGAGCGTCTGAAGCATTCATTTCTTAACAGCCAGAAGCTGCAGGAACAGACCCGCTTTATTGTGGGCCACGGATCCATGTACCTGGGCCGTGACGAATGCCTGATCTTCCACGGCTGCGTTCCCGTAGATGAACAGGGAGAGTTCTTGCCATTGGAAGTAGACGGGCAACTGCTGTCCGGCCGCAAGTTGTTTGAAGCGATTGAAACCGTGGTCCGCCGCGCCGTTGTCAGTTGCGCCGAGGACGACCTGGATTTTCTCTGGTACCTGTGGAGCGGTCCTCGCTCGCCGTTGTTTGGCAAAGATCGTATCGCGACGTTTGAACGCGACTTCATTCAGGATAAGAAGCCGCATCACGAAACCAAGGACCCGTATTTCAATCTGATTCACGAAGTCGATTTCTGCGATAAAGTGTTGCAGGAATTTGGCATGCAGACCGAAGGCGGTCTGATCGTCAACGGGCATGTGCCCGTCAAAGTTGAAGCGGGCGAGTCGCCGCTTAAACGCAGCGGGAAGGCGATCACCATCGACGGCGCCTTCTCGGAAGCCTATGGCGACTTCGGCTACACACTGGTACTAGAGCCAAACCGCATCGTGCTGGCGGAGCATCATCACTTCGAATCGGTAGACGCGGCGATCCGCGACGGGATCGACATCGTGCCTAACGTCCAGGAGATCCGCGTGTTCGACAACCCACGCCGCACACGCGACACGGAACGCGGCGAGCGAATCCGCCACCGTATCAAAATGCTGGAACAACTGATCGACGCCTACCAGACCAACCGCCTGCACGAAGCGCCAGGCAGTACGCCCGTTACCTACGCCAATCAGACTAGCAGCGACCACCAGCCCTAGTTTAAACCGCATCTAAGGCTCAACCGGCGTAGTAGTCGTCACCACAAGCCGGTGGTCCGAAAGTTCCGTATCCACCACGCGGTAATCTGACACGCCCCAGTCGCGTGGCGTGAGAATCCAGTCAATCAGCATCGTGGGCTGTTGCGAATGAAACGTCAGCCCGGCTGCTTCCGCCGGCGCCTTCTCTGGCTGCTGCCGGAACAGATCAGATGCGGCAAATACCTGCATCGCATTGCGGCCGTCTGCAACTTCTGAATGCGGAAATCCCGGCGGGGTTGAATTGAAATCGCCCGCGACGATCACGGGTAGTGCGTTTTGCCTGGCGAGTTCAACAATTGCATCAGCCGATGCTACGCGAATCGCTTCGCGTCGATGTGAAAGGTGCACGGCGACAACTGTTGCATCTCCAGCGCCTGTGTCGAGATTGCAGGTCACGCCGCATTTCTTCCCACCCAGGATTGTTTCCCACCAGGCGTAGCCCGGAAGTTCAATCACCTGTCCCTCCGAGATAGGGAACCGGCTGAGAACGGCGTTGCCGAATTTCCACGTCCACAGCCCCAACCTTGCATCGACATTGCGTTGTTCAACCCGGTGCGAGTAGCCCGCTTTTTCCGCCAGAAAGGCGGCCTGATTCACGGAGTAACTCCAACTGGCGTCGAAGTCAACTTCGTTCAGAACGACAACGTCCGCATCCACCTCGCGTAGTAACTGCGCAATTTTATCCAGCCGGAATTGTCTCTCGGCGCGCGTGCCGCCATCCCAGTTGGAACGCACAATTCCCCGGCCATGTGCGATATTGAAAGTCGCAATCTTAATTTGCCCACGCGTCGCGCCGGCGACAGGTTGTTCAGGCACGCGGGTTTCGAAAACCTGTACGCGACGGAAGGGGCTGGCAGCGCGGCTGAAAATGTATGGCAGGCCAATGGTGACGGTCACCAACACAGCGACGATCACTATCAGCCGGCGCCACCACGTTTTGGGCCATAGAAAACGCAGGCACGAAATCCGCCAAGATGGCGAGTCACTGGCGGCGTCAGTCAATGTTTCCCACCGCTTCCAGCCAGGCAAGGAAGCTGGCGTCGCTGAACGACTGCGTTACGTAGCTGGCCGACGCCACCCAGGGTTCATCCAGATGCTGATCCGTATGGGCAATCAGCACCGTGTGGGCGCCCGCGCGGTTGCCGGCGTTGATGTCGAAATGATAGTCGCCAATCATCACAACTTCTGCGGGCGTTGTCTGCCACTGCTGGCAGATGTGAAGAATGGCCCAGGGGTCGGGCTTCGGCGGACCGTCTTCGCGGCTGATCACCACGTCAAACGTATCGCCGCCTTGCAGACGTTCAAGGGTGATGCCTGCCGCTTCACGGCTGTTGCGGGTCAGCACCGCCTTCTTCCAACCCTTCCGCTCGATATGCTCAAGAAAGTCAACCACGCCCGGCAAAGGCGTTGCCTGCCGCGCGCCCGTCAGTTCATGCTGCCTTAACGCCGCGTGATGTTGCGCGGCCTGTTCGGCCGGCAGTGCTTCGATATGTTCAAGCAGCGGCTGACCTGCGGGGAAGTCCATCGCCTTGCGGATCGCGTCGAAATCGAGCGCGGAATCCATCAAGGTGTTGTCCATATCAAAGATGATTCCGTGCGGCATCTTTACTCTCTCGAACCTGCTGCGTCTGCGGGACGGATGGAAATCTTGTAGTCCGCCGTGTCTTTATAGGCTTTGCTCAACGCGTCAATCAGCTTGACATCCACCTTGCCATTGAACACGCAATAGCGGTAGCGGGAGGCAAAAGGTTTGTCCTGCTCAATTGCGAAGGGTTCATTCACCGCGGGCATAAAGCAGAAGTAGGGCATCTTGGGATGCAGTCGCACCGGCTGCGGCGCGCGGAAATTATCCCGGTGTGAAAGCACCGCCACACCGCCCTCGCCTTCTTTCATCTTCCCCGCCATCACGACCCAGTGAGCTGGCTTGCCATTACCTTTCAAACGGTCATCCGCTGCATCAGAAAAAAACTGCACACTACCAGGCAGCCATTCATCACGGCCCCGCAATGCCATGCCGCCGTAATGGTATTTTGCAATCATGAGCGGCTTCGTATTGCCCGGAGCAAGCTGCTGGTAGGAATGAATGTCAAACAATTGATAGCCGGGTGTGTTGTAAACGCGCACGCTCCACGTTTCTTCCAGCACGTGTTCGGGCGGCTGTACATCCATCGCCACATGGCGCCGCACAGCCGTGAATTCGCAATATGCGTCGCCTTGCACCGGGGCGCCGCGGAACTGATGGTGCATGACGCGGCCGGTGGTTTTCCCCTGGTTCCAGAAGTCCACGTTGCGGCCTTTGAATTTTGTCTTCACCCAGGCGCCGAAGAGGGCATGTTGGTGAAGGTGGTCCGCGGGAAATTCCGACGTTACGGACTCGCCATTAGGCGCCAGCACCGGATGAATATGCCCGCTACTGCGATAGTGTGCGGCCACACCCTTGGGAGGCTGCTGCACCGCAGCGTTGTAACGCAACACCACAGCGCCCGACTTACGCGCCACACGACCGCCGCCAGCGTCTACCGCGGTCATCATGGGTGAAGATGCTGCGGACGTGGCGCCGGCCGCCCTCAATGTGTACTGCCGCGCCGCGCCCGCTTTCAATTCCGATTGCGTGACGAAGGTCGCTTGTCGCGACTGACCTCTGCGGTCGGGGTCCAGTTGGACCGGCGTCCACTGGCCGGTCGCGTTGTTCTTGAGCTTGATCGCCCGTCCATCGCGTAAACCAGCCGGTAGTTCAAACTGCACCGGAGATGGTGGCAGCGGAGTGGCGCCTGCTGTGAGAACGATCGTAAAGTCTTCAGCGGAAGCAGCCGTACCCTGCAGGCCGAGGATGATACCCGCCACAGCAACCAGAAGATGTTTGAACACGTTACGGGCGGTAGTCGGGGATAGCAACATGTTCTCCTTGCTGGAAGACTTTAGGCCGGCTGATTCTCTGCCGCCGACTGGCGGACTTTCAAACTGGCAAGTTCGCCGTCTGTCAGGGTTGAGCTTACAAGCGACTTTTTCCAGTCGACACCCATCATAATACAGTTGATGCCAGAGCCGATGCCAAACATGCCAACTTTGTGTCCTGGCTGGATGAAACCGCTTTCCAGACCGTGGGCCATAGAAATTGGTAATGCGACCGAGCCGGTGTTGCCCAGCCATTCCAGCGTGGCGTAGTCGTTCTCCATCGGCATGCCCAACGATTCCAGCATCATCTTACGATGGGCGGACCCTACCTGATGACAGACCGTGCGGTCAAAATCCGCAGCGCCCCAGCCTAGCTTGCCAAGGTATTCCTGGCTGAGCAATTCTTTGAAAGTCGTGGCGCCGGCGGCGATGCCCTGCCGCATCAGCGTTTCTGAATCGGTCTGCATCAGCGGGCTCATGCCTTCCGCGGCGGCTTCATCGCTGCCGCTATGGCATAACGCGTGATGCTGTGAGTGCGCGCGGACACAGGCGGAAACAAGCTGGTTGCCGGTGCCACTGATGTCACGATGTGTCAGCAGCATCGCGCAACTGCCCGAGCCGATCGTCAGCGAAGCAACCGCCATTTTGATCTTCGCACGCGTTAACGTCAGATCTTTATTCAGCGTGTCGATCGTCGTTTCCACCAGTTCGCGGCTGCCCTCCGAGCCTACGACAAGGCCCGCACGCACCTGACCCAGTTCGATCATGTTGGCGATCTGCAATGCGCCGTTCATCAGCCCCAGGCAGGCGTTTGAAACATCGTAAGAAACGCATTCTTCACGCAGCCCAAGTTCGTGGTGCACCCGGCAGGCGGTTGCCGGTTCCAGATGATCGCGACAGACCGAGCCGTGAATCAGCACGCCAATCTCTTCCCGGTCAATGCCCGCCGCGCGGATTGCCTTCTCGGCGCTGATGACGCTGTTAGTGCTGGGCAGTGTGCCTCGCTCCCAGAAACGTCGTTCACGGATGCCCGTCATCAGTTCGAGACGCCCTTCCGGCAGCCTTAACCGCTCGTATAGTGGCGCCAGTCGGCTTTCGATCTCTGTGGAAGTAACAATCTCGCCGGGTAGCGTGTAACCGAAAGACTCGAGGCAGACGTTCTGGTAGTGCATGAATTTTCCAGCGTGAAGGGAGTCAGAACCCGCGCAGTGACAGGTTCTTCCAGGGCGAGGATCCATTTTGCATCAGCGACGCGGACGTTGCCAGACTGGGGCGATCATTTGGCTGTTTAAACGCTGCCACTCCGCGCGAAGTTGCGCAAACTCTTTGGGATGTGCGGCTGCTACGTTCTTCGTCTCGCTGATATCGCCCGCCAGATCATACAGCTCAAACGAGGCTTTCGCGCCATGCCGTACAATCTTCCAGTCGCCTTTCCGCAGCGCGGTGCGGGTGCCCATTCTCCAGAACAGTACGTCGTGCGGAGCCTGTTGGTTCTGACCTGTCAGATAAGGCTTGAGATCCACGCCATCAGTTTCCACAGCCGGCGCTCCGGCAGCCGCGAGAGCCGTCGGCAGAATGTCCAGCGAGGTCACCGCCTGACGATAAACTTTGCCCGCTGGCAGAACACCTTTCCACTGCACGATGAAGGGCACACGGACACCGCCTTCATAAAGCGAACCCTTGCCGCCACGTAGCGGCAGGTTGCTGGAAGTTAGTTCGCGCGTCGGGCCGCCGTTATCACTGATGAAAAACACCAGCGTGTTTTCTTCCAGCTTGTGCTCGCGAAGATGCTCCATCACGGCGCCGACACTCGTATCCAGATTGGCAAGCATGGCGGCAAAGATACGGCGATGCACATCGCCAATGTCTCCGACCTTTCGCAGATACGCAAAGGTGGCCTGCATCGGGCTGTGCACGGCGTTGTAAGCCAGGTAGAGGAAGAACGGTTCTTCGGCATGTTGGGAGATAAACGCCTTTGCTTCACGCGTGAGTGCGTCTGTGAGGTACTGCTGTTCTACGATGGGTTTGCGGCCGCGCAGGATGGGATTGTGCTTATCGTAAAGCGGCTCATCATGCCCCATGTGTGACGAATAGATGATATCGCCTTTTCGCTGTCTCACGCCTTCACCGGCTGGCAAATCCTTCTTTCGCAGGAAGGTCTCCACACCTTCGTAGGGCGCCGGTTTGAAATAGTGGCCCTCGTGCAGAAAACCGTAGAACTCATCAAACCCGCGGTTCTGCGGATGAAACTTTTCATGCCCACCAAGATGCCACTTTCCCACCAGACCCGTCGCATAGCCGGCCGCTTTTAGATGATCCGCCATCGTTTTCTGCGTAAGCGGCAAACCAGCCAACGGGCTAAGGTTGTATTCGCCCGTGGGATTAAATTCGTGCCCGAACCGTGTCTGATAGCGGCCCGTGAGGAATCCCGCGCGTGAGCTACTGCAATACGAAGCGGTCACATAGCCGCTCGTCATCCGCACACCGTTACGCGCCAATGCGTCGATGTGTGGTGTCGGAATCTCCGTGTTGCCCTGACAGCCGGTTTCACCATACCCCAGATCGTCTGCTACCAGCAGGACAATGTTGGTCTGCCGTTTACTTTCCGCCGCGGGAGCAAGCGTGGATGTTGCTGCAACGAAGACGGCGAATGCTGTGGCTGCGAATAACGCCAGGTGGCGGTAAAAGCTTGTCATAATAACTCCGGGATGATTCTTTCCGTGTGCCCTCATTGTAATCGCTCTCGCAGGTGCCCGGCAGGCTGTAAAGGCGAACCTATGTACGCGCGACGTAAGAAAAACCGCCGTGCTACAATACGCATGCCTCATCTGGCCGCCATCGCCGGTTAATTCATCGAACTTTTTGCACATGGGTAACAGCATGCACCTCTTAAGATATCCCATCCTTCCAGCAATCACGCTGCTGCTGTTTGCGCCGCAGGTTCACGCGGCGGAGCCGCCGGTGATGGTTTACATCCTCGCCGGGCAGTCAAACATGGTGGGTATTGGCCAGGTGACAGGCGGCGGCCGGCGATGGGGGTCTGAATTCCTGGACCCCGTCCTCTCGGTCTATCCAGGCAAGTACGACGCTACGGTCGACTATTCCAAGTTAAAGCCTAAAGAAACGCTGAGACTGACAAGCTTCGGCGGCGTGCACCCCACTCCCTACCCCGGCGGCGGAACGCAGATTGTCCGCGGCATGATCCAAGCGTCTGAAACCGGCGTGTACGAATTCCGTCCTGGTTACGGCGGTTCGACCTACAACATCATGACCGTGGACGGCAAAGAAGTTTATCGCCGCGAGCCTGGTAAAGATCCGCAGCATACGTTGATTCAGCTTACTGGCGGCAAAAAAGTTCGCTTTGAAATTGTGTATCTCACTTCGCAGACCAACGGGCTGGGTTGGATTGTCCGCACCGACATTCCCGGCACCTTGGCAACCGTAGTGCGGTCTGACGGCAAGTTCCAGTACCTGGTGGATGTAAAGGGCAACTGGAAGCCGCGAAACGATGTGTGGTACAAGGGCGTCGTCACCGCCACCGCCAACAAGTGGCTGGCGCCAGGCTGCGGTGCCAGCAGCAACAGCATTGGCCCGGAGCTAGGCTTTGGTCATGTCGTGGGCGACTTCCACGACCAGCCCGTGCTGATCATCAAAGCGTCGCAAGGCAACCGGTCGCTGGGCTGGGATTTCCTGCCGCCGGGCAGTGAGCGATTCGAGCACGAAGGCTACGTCTACGCGGGCTACAAAGACTCGCCGGGACGCTGGAAGAAAGATGAGAAGCCCAAACCCATCAACTGGTACGCCGGCAAACAGTACGACGACTGCTTTACGGCAACGCATGACGTGCTAAATAACTTCGACAAGAACTTTCCGCACTGGAAGGGCCGCGGTTATAAGATCGGTGGCTTCGTGTGGTGGCAGGGTCATAAAGATGGCGGCGAACCTTACGCCAGCCGGTATGAGAAAAACTTAGTGCACCTGATCAAAACCTTGCGCAAAGAATTCAACGCCGCGGAGGCGCCCGTTGCGATAGCCACGATTGGATTCGGCGGCTGGAAAATGAGCGGGCCACATAAGACCGTCGCCCAGGCACAACTGGCTGTCAGCGGCGATGCGGGAAATTACCCTGCGTTCAAAGGCAACGTGCTAACGGTTGAGACCCGCGGCTTCTGGCGCGAGGCGGAACAATCGCCACGCAACCAGGACTTCCATTACAACGGAAACGCCGAAACCTACATGCTAGTCGGCGAAGCGCTTGGCAAAGCAATGGTGAAACTTCAGAAATAGAACCTCGCAGCGCGGAAGTAGACGCCGCCTGCATGTTCAGCCGTTTATTTTCCACCGGCCGCATCCGGCACATTTTTCTCCGGCAGCCAGCGTGCATGTTCCGCGATGATCTTTTTATAGGCTGCATCGCCCGCCAGGTTTTTCCATTCGTGGCGGTCGGTGCGGTGGTCGTACAGTTCTTCGCTGCCGTCGGCGTAGCGAATGTAACGGAAGTCTCTACTGCGGACGGCGTGGTTGTTGAACTTGAAAGTCGTTATCGCGGGCTGTTGAGCTTCGGCAGGGTTATCCAGCAATGCTGAAATATCACGAGCCTCTAACCCTTGCGGCGCGGGCAAGCCGCAGAGTTTTGTGAGCACGGGATAAATGCTCATCAACTCAACCGGTTCTTCACAACGCTGTGGCTTTTCTTCGCCCGGACGACGGATAATGAACGGCACACGGGTCGAGGTTTCCCAGAGCGATTGCTTCGCCCAGCGTTGCTTTTCGCCCAGATGAAAACCGTGATCCGACCACAGCACCACAATCGTGTTGCGGGCGTAATCACTGTTGTCCAGCGCTTTCATCAACCGGCCGACCTGAGCATCCGTGAACGAAGTTGAGGCCAGGTACGATTGCACGGCGGCCTTCCACTGGTTGTTGTTTACAAACCAGGAGTGACGGGGCGGAACGGGATTCTCCGCCAGGGCAATGGCGCCAGGCGGGAGGTCTTCGCGATCATCTGCCGGCGAGTGAGGAAGCTTCACGAGATCGAGTGGATGCTGATCGAAGAACCGCTGCGGTGCGTACCACGGCACATGGGGCCGGTACAGTCCGACCGCCAGGAAGAAGGGCCGCTCGTGCTTGGCTTTTAACTGTTTCACCGCCCACGAAGTGTCGGCAAAGTCACTGAATTTCTCTTCGGCGTATGCCTGCGCGCCGAAGTCCCATAGTCCGCTTCGCGAGCCTTCAATCTGAACCAGACGTTTATCGATTTTCAGCCGCTGCCCCGGTCGGGGGCCAAGCGTTTCAAACGAAGGCTTGTCCACTTTAGAGCCGTGGTAGATTTTGCCCGTGGTCAAAGTTTCGTAGCCATGCTGCCTGAAATACTGAGGCAGCGTGATGCGCGCCTTGTTCAGCGCCGTGGTGCGGAACCACGGACGGTTCTGGTAGATCCCGGTGGTGGAGGGCCGCATACCAAGCATGATGCTGGTGCGCGAGGGATTGCAGACCGGCGCCTGGCAATGGGCGTTTGTGAACAGCGTGCCGCGATTGGCCAGTGCATCGATGTGCGGAGTCTTAGCCTGCGGGTGCCCCTTTAGGCAGCCGACCCAGTCGTTCAGATCGTCGATGGCGATCAACAGAACGTTAGGCTTTTTCGCAGTAGACTCGGCAGCCGTTACTGGTGAGCAAAGGCAAAACAAGCTGACAAAGCTCAGGCACAAGGTTGCAATCAGCTTCATAACGATTTCGTTTCCGGTGGATGGCCAAGGATTAGAATGGCGTGAACTTAGAGGGGATTAACGCAGAGCTTCCAGCAGCAGTTCGGCTTCCTTAATCCGCCGCTGTTTATCCTGTTCGCGGAGGGCTTGCAGAATTTTCCCGCGGTCCGCCCGCGCGTTGCCGGAAGGATCGGCCGCGATACCTGCCGGCACTTCTTCCAGGCGCCAGTCGTCACTTTTCTGCGTCGCAAACGGTACATCCAGATTGCCCGTCAGTTGCAGATTGCCCAGTGGATTGCGTCCCCAGGCATAGCGGAAGTGCACAGGGTTTTTCACCATCGGGCTGGTCAGAATCAATTGCTTGCGGTCGTACTGAACGCGACCGCGGGCGTCCTTTCCTCTTTCGCCATACGCGACATCGGCGGGATGGAACTTGCGATCTTCACCGGCGATGGCGAAGCCCTCAATGGCGCCATCCTGAGGATCGCCCACATCAGCATCCAGCTTCAACAATAACTGGCCGTCCTGCCGCTCAAGAGAGGTCAGCATGGGCGGTTTCCATTTCAACTGCCTGTCAAAACCGTACTGCGTCGCCAGCGCCCAGCGTGCAATGCGTTCGCCGGCAGGAAGTTTTAACTGTGGGTGATACCACCGGCGCCGCAGATCGTAGGTGCTTACAAAACCAATGCTCTTGTCACCGGCTTTGTAGAGGTCGAGAAATGTCTGGTACTGGGCGGCGCGGATGTCGATGCCGGCGTTGAACATTTTCTCGCAGTAGTTATCGCGTGTCTGCGGATAACCTTCGGTGCACAGCGAGAGGATTCCGAAAGGCATGGACGGATCGTTAAACGCGTCTCGCCAGGCTTTGATCATGGCGGGAAAAACATCGGCGTACATGTCCACGCCTTCAGAGCCGTCGAAGGCGTTGTTGAAACCCTGATGGAAAATGGCGCCTTTTACGGATAATCCAGCCAGCGGAGAGATCATTCCTGCATAGCAGTGGCCGGGGAAATTGTGGTTGGCGATGGGACCGGGTCGTAGGTCGGAAGGTTCTTCCTGTTTGTCGGCGGGAATCGGTTTGCCTTCCTTCTTCTGCCGGGCAATCCAGTTGCGATGACTAGCGATGCGTTTCTCCAGGTCTGCCTTCGCGTCCCAGGCGGCGACTTCTGCATCAAACTTGGCAAGCTTCGCCTTGGTGGATTCGCTATCTAAAGAACGTAAAACAGCCAGCGGCGTCCAGGTTTCCACCGTGGTGCCGCCACGTGAAGCATCGATAATTCCGATGGGCGCCTTGGTCGCCTTGTGGACGCGCCGGGCGAAGACGTAACCAATGGCGGAAAGGTCGCGGGCAATTTCGGGGGTGCACTCGTTCCAGTCGCCTTTGCGGAAATGTCTGCCAAACCAGCCGCTCCATTCGTGCAAGCGGGCGAAGTTTCTGGTCATCTCTGGCCCTTCGCCCTGTGGAACTGTCAGGATGCGGATCTGCGGGAAGTTGGCCGAGACAATTTCAAGCTGGCCGTTCTCTACCTTAGCCAGCTCAAATTCCATATTGCTCTGACCGCCCAGAATCCACACATCGCCCAGCAGAACATTCTCAAGCGATATCGTTTTCTCAGCGCCCTTAACCGTAACCGTCTGAGGCGTGTGATTCACAGGCTGTGCGGGCAGCGTGACCTTCCAGGAACGGTCTTTACCTGCCTGGACTGTGGCTTCGGCTTCTCCCAGACGCACAGTCACTTTTTCGCCTGGTTCGGCCCATCCCCAGATGTGAATGGGTTTGTCGCGCTGCAACACCATGTTGCTCTGAAAGGTGTTGCTAACGGTGAGACCATTGCTGGTTCCCGGAACGTCCACCACATCTTCGCGCGGCATCCGCTGGGCTGAGAGATTTGTGCTAAGGCTGCTTACCAGCAGCGCGGAAAGTAAAGCTAACGACCAGAAACGCAGGTGCATGGCGGAACCTAAACAGGTGAAACAAAGCAGCGTGAATCAGATACCTGTCAGCATACTTGGATTCACACCGCGGTTCCAACGCACCCGTGCATTAAGGTATCGCTACACGTTGAAGAGGAAGTGGCAGATATCGCCATCCTGCATGATGTACTTCTTACCTTCAACGCGAAGCTTGCCGGCTGCGCGGATTTCCTTTTCGCTTTTGTAGGTTTCCAGGTCTTCCAGGGTGTAGACCTCACAACGGATGAAGCCGCGTTCAAAGTCGCTGTGGATCACGCCTGCCGCCTGCGGAGCGGTGGCGCCCTTGGGGATGGTCCAGGCGCGGACCTCTTTTTCGCCGGCCGTAAAGTAGCTTTCTAAACCCAAGGCAGCGTAGGCGCCGCGGGCGATGTGATTGAGCGCTGGTTCTTCGAGGCCGACTTCTTCCAGCAGTTCATTGCGGTCGGCTTCGTCAAGCTCCGCCAGTTCAGATTCCAGCTTGGCGCAGACGCACACCACATTGGCGCCTGCCTTGGCGGCTTGTTCGCGCACCTTGGTGACTGCGTCGTCTTGGCCATCGAGATCGGTTTCGCTGACATTGGCCACGTACAGCACGGGCTTGGCGGACATCAGGCCGTAGCTGGAGATCGCTAGTCTGTCGCCTTCAGGCAGTTCCAGCGTGCGCAGCGGCTCGTCGGTTGCCAGGTGCGCCATGCAGGCTTCGATCGCCGCCACCCGGGCCTTGGCTTCTTTGTCGCCGCTGCGTGCCGTTCGCTGCGCCTTGGAAAGTGCGTTTTCCAGCGTCTGGATATCGGCCAGCATCAGTTCGGCTTCGATCGTCTCCATGTCCGAGACAGGGTCCACCTTGCCCGAAACATGAATCACATCGGGATCATCGAAGCACCGCACCACCTGCACGATAGCGTCGACCTGACGGATGTGGCTGAGGAATTTATTGCCCAGGCCTTCGCCTTCGCTGGCGCCTTTAACAATGCCCGCGATGTCCACCAGTTTGAGTACGGCGGGAATCACCTTCTGCGGCGTGATGTAATGGGTGATCCGCCCCAGCCGGTCGTCGGGCACGCTGACGATGCCTTCATTTGGCTCAATGGTGCAGAACGGGTAATTCTCGCTCTGCGCGGATTTAGAACAGGTGAGGGCGTTGAACAGAGTGCTCTTACCCACATTGGGTAGGCCAACAATTCCGGCTTCCATAATGGCTGCTGAAGTGTTTAGAGGAAGGTGCAGTGACTTCAGCAGATGGTACCAGTCAGCACGGCGAACAAGAAGACGGCGCCATGCTGTGAAGGTGCTTCACCCTTAACCGACGGAAGAACCCATCGCGACGCCCGGCGCTGGCAGTGTGCTGGAACCCATCAAGTAGGTATCAACCGCGCGGGCGACGCCGCGGCCTTCGTTGATGGCCCATACGACTAGCGATTGACCGCGACGGCAGTCACCGGCGGCGAACACGCCGGGCACGCTGGTGGCGAATTCGCCGTGTTCCGCCTTGTAATTACTGCGTGGATCGCATTCGATCTTCAGAGCGTCGGCGATGTATTGCTCTGGGCCGGTAAAGCCCAGTGCGAGCATGACCAGATCGCACCGCCAGTTCCGCTCGCTACCTGGGATTTCATGCAGCTTGAAGCGCCCGTCAGCATCTTTGTTCCATTCCACGCCAACGGTGCGAAGACCCGTGATTTTGCCGGAAGCATCGCCGACAAATTCCTTGGTCATGATGCAGTATTCACGCGGATCTTTGCCGAACTTGACGCTGGCTTCTTCGTGCCCGTAGTCAACGCGGAAGATCTTGGGCCACTGCGGCCAGGGATTATCAGGAGCACGCTCGCCCGGTGGTTCAGGCAGCAGTTCAAAGTTCACCATGCTCGCGCAGCCATGTCGCAACGACGTGCCAATGCAGTCGGTGCCTGTATCACCACCGCCGATCACGATGACATCTTTGCCTTTCGCGCTGATGTAATTGCCGTCTTTCAGTTCGCTGTCGAGAAGGCTCTTGGTATTGGCTGAAAGGAACTGCATGGCGAAATAGATGCCATCAAGCCCGCGGCCAGGAATCGGCAGGTCGCGTGGTTTGGTGGCGCCGGTGCATAGCACGACGGCGTCGTTATCGGCGTGCAGCTTTGCGGGGTCCAGGTCGCGGCCAACATCCACGCCCGTGACAAACTCGATGCCTTCTTCCCGTAGAAGATTGACGCGACGTTCGACCACGTCTTTGCCAAGCTTCATGTTGGGAATGCCGTACATCAGCAGCCCACCGATACGGTCAGCGCGTTCGTAGACGGTGACTTTATGACCGGCTTTGTTCAGCTGCGCGGCTGCTGCCAGACCCGAAGGCCCGGAACCGATGACGGCCACCTTCTTGCCCGTCCGTACTTCAGGTGGTTCTGGAACGACCCAGCCTTCAGCAAACGCCCGGTCGATGATCGCGTTCTCGATGTTCTTGATCGTGACGGGCGGATCCGTGATTCCCAGTACGCAGGCGCCTTCGCACGGAGCGGGGCAAGCGCGGCCGGTGAATTCGGGGAAATTGTTGGTCTTGTGCAGCCGCTCAATGGCTTCTTTCCAGCGGTTGTTGTAGACCAGATCATTCCATTCAGGAATGAGGTTATCCACCGGGCAGCCCGTGGCCGACTGACAGAAGGGAACACCGCAATCCATGCACCGCGCGCCCTGGGTCCGCAGTTGCTCTACAGGAGGCTCGGTAAAGATTTCGTGATAATCGCTGAGCCGCTGCACCGGGTCGCGGTATGGCACGGCCTGACGCTGGAACTCTTTGAATCCGGTTGGTTTTCCCATAGGTTCTCTTCCGGCACTCTCTACGTTTGAAATTTGAAATCGTTACAGCAAGGGCCAAACGCCACGCACTGGGTGGCGCCATTCAGGCCACCCGCGGCTACGATAGGGAGGAAGATGCCGACGGCTCGACAGCCGCCTTTTTGCGTTCCATCAGCACGCGCTTGTAATCCGTTGGCATCACCTTAATGAACTGTTCCAGCACCTGCGGCCACTGGCTGCGGACGCGTTCGGCCACGGCGGACTGCGTGTTTGAATAATGCTCTGCAATCAAGCTCCGCAGTAATTCCTGATCTTCCGGCTCGGTCACCTTCTCAAGTTCGACCGTGCCCAGATTGCACTTCAGGTTGAAATCGCCATCCACATCCCAGACGTATGCCACGCCGCCCGACATACCTGCGGCAAAGTTGCGGCCCGTCTTCCCGAGAATGACAACGGTGCCGCCGGTCATGTATTCACAACCGTGGTCGCCTACGCCTTCTACAACTGCCTGGGCGCCGCTGTTACGTACGCAGAACCGCTCCGCAGCTTGTCCACGGAAGAAAGCCTTGCCGCTGGTGGCGCCGTACAGACAGACGTTGCCAACCAGAATGTTTTCTTCCGGTAAGAAGGTGCTCTCCCGGTATGGATAGATGAGAATCCGTCCGCCTGAAAGTCCCTTGCCAACGTAGTCATTCGCGTCACCTTCCAGCTCAAGCGTTACGCCCTTCGCCAGGAAGGCGCCGAAGCTTTGACCGGCAGAACCGTGGAAGTTGAAGTGAATCGTATCGTCGTTCAAACCTTGGGCGCCGACACGTTTGATAATGTTGTGACTTAGGATGGCGCCAACGGTGCGGTTCAGGTTGATGATGTCGAGCTTGTGCCGCACTCGTTCGCCGTTGGCCAGGGCGGGTTCAGCCAGTTCAACCAGTTTGTTGTCCAGAGCCAGATGAAGACCGTGGTCCTGTTCAATGGTCTGACGTACTTCCACATCCGGACGCGGCTTCTTAGCAGGGGCAAGCAGCATCGATAGATCGAGGCCGTCCGCCTTCCAGTGATCGATCGCATGCTGCGGGTCCAGCGCGTCGACACGGCCGATCATCTCATCGATTGAGCGGAAGCCCAGTTTGGCCATGATCTGACGCGCGTCTTCAGCCACCATGAACAGGTAGTTCACAACATGCTCTGGCTGACCGTTGAACTTCTTGGTGAGTTCCGGGTCCTGGGTGGCGATGCCCACCGGACAGGTGTTCAGGTGGCACTTACGCATCATGATGCAGCCCAGCACAATCAGCGGGGCAGTGGAGAAGCCCATCTCCTCAGCGCCCAGAAGCGCGGCGATCACCACATCGCGGCCGGTCTTCAAACCGCCATCGGTCTGCAGCACCACGCGGCTACGAAGATCGTTCATCACAAGCGTCTGATGCGTCTCTGCCAGACCAAGTTCCCACGGCAGACCCGCGTGTTTAATGCTGGTCAATGGCGAGGCGCCCGTTCCGCCAGTATCGCCTGCAATCAGAATATGATCAGCATGCGCCTTCGAAACGCCCGTTGCGACGGTTCCCACGCCCACTTCAGAAACCAGCTTCACGCTGATCCGCGCTGAAGGGTTTGCATTCTTCAGGTCATGGATCAGTTGCGCGAGGTCTTCAATCGAATAAATATCGTGATGTGGCGGTGGGCTGATGAGGCCTACGCCAGGTGTTGAGTGACGGATGCTGGCGATGTAGTCGTCCACTTTGCGGCCAGGCAGTTCACCGCCCTCACCCGGCTTGGCGCCCTGCGAGATTTTGATCTGTAACTCGTCCGCGTTGGAGAGGTAGTCAATCGTCACGCCAAACCGACCCGACGCGATCTGCTTAATGGCGGACCGGCGGGGGTTCATCGAGCCATCGGGCAGCGGCTTGTAACGCTCCGGATCTTCGCCACCTTCGCCCGTATTGCTCTTTCCGCCCAGTTGATTCATCGCCTTGGCAAGCGACTCGTGCGAGACCTTGGAGATAGATCCCAGGCTCATGGCGCCGGTGCAGAAACGCTTAACAATTTCGCTGGCAGGCTGCACTTCACTGATATCGATCGGGCCGCCGTTAACGCCTTCCTTGAAATCCAGCAGACCGCGCAGTGCGTACGAATTCCGCGCGGAGCGGTTGGCTTCGGCTGCGAAACGCTCGTAGGCTTGTGGATCGTCCGTACGTCCCGCGAGTTGCACATCGGAAATTGCCTGCGGGCTCCAGCCATGCTTTTCGCCTTCAGCACGCCAGTGGAATTCACCAGGGTTAGGCAGCAGGTCTTCACCGTCTTCGGGGCTTTCGGGATATCCCAGCTCGTGACGACGCAGGGTTTCTTCGGCAATGATAGCGAAGTTCACGCCTTGCACGCGGCTGGCGGTGCCGGCAAAACAACGGTCGATCACTTCGTCGCGAAGGCCAAGAGCCTCGAAGATCTGGGCGCCCTTGTAGGATTGCAGCGTAGAGATGCCCATTTTGGCCATCACCTTCAGCATGCCTTTCGCCACGCCCTTGCGGTAGGCAGCGACGATTTTATCGTCATCGCCAAACCGCGATTCGGCCAGCAACCCGTCACGGCGTGACTGCCAGAGGGATTCAAAGGCGAGGTACGGATTGATCGCGTCGGCGCCATAACCGATCAACAGGCAGAAGTGGTGCACTTCGCGTGCTTCGCCCGATTCAACCACGATGCCGATCTGCGTCCGCTTCGCCCGGCGGACCAGATGATGATGCACGGCGCCGGTGGCGAGTAGGCTGCTGACGGGTACCCGGTCTCTGCTGATCTGCCGGTCGCTGAGTGTGATCAGGCTGTAGCCCTCGTCGATCGCATCTTCCGCCTCCTGACAGATGCGACCGATGGCGGCCATCATTCCGCCGGCGCCTTCCGAGCGTGGGAACGTGATATCGATCGTCCGCGTTTTCCAGCCACGGTGATCCATGTGGCTCAGCGCGGCCATCTCTTCATTGGTGATTACCGGGTGGGGCATCCGCAGCCGGTGGCAATGTTCTTCTGTAGATTCCAGCAGGTTGCGTTCCGGGCCGATGTAGCACTCCAGCGACATAATGACTTCTTCGCGGATCGAATCGATCGCGGGGTTCGTCACCTGGGCGAACAACTGCTTGAAATAGTCGTAGAGCATCCGCGGCTTGTCCGAAAGGCAAGCCAGCGTCGAGTCGTTGCCCATCGAGCCAACCGGGTCACGCAACTGCTCGATCAATGGCAGCAGCATGAAACGCATGGTTTCAATCGTGTAACCGAAGGCCTGCATCCGTGGCAGCAGCGAATCCGGATCGAAGCCGTGTGGCTCGTTTTCGGTGTGCAGGTCAGCCAGTTCAATGCGCTGGTTCTTCAGCCACTCACCATAGGGGCGACGTTCAGCGAAATCCGCCTTCAATTCGTCATCAGGGATCAACCGGCCTTCTTCAAAGTCCACCAGGAACATGCGACCTGGTTTCAAACGACCTTTCTCTTTGACGATGCCTGGATCAACATCCACCGTGCCGACTTCGCTGGCCATGATCACACGGTCGTCGTGGGTGATGTAGTAACGGCTGGGACGCAGGCCGTTGCGGTCCAGCGAGGCGCCGATGTAGTGACCGTCGGTGAATGCGATCGAAGCCGGACCATCCCACGGCTCCATCAACGATGAGTGATACTCGTAGAAGGCACGCTTGTTTTCCGGCATGGTGTCGTGCTTCTGCCAGGCCTCCGGAACCATCATCATGACGGATTCCTGCAAGGTGCGTCCGCTCATCAGCAGGAATTCAAGCACGTTATCAAAGGTGCCAGAGTCGCTGCAGTCGGGCTCCGCGATGGGGAACAGGTTTTCCATCTCATCGCCGAACAAAGGCGAACTGGCCACGCCTTCGCGGGCGGCCATCCAGTTCTTATTGCCGCGCAGCGTGTTAATTTCGCCGTTATGGCTCATGCAGCGGAAGGGCTGAGCGCGGTCCCAGCTGGGGAAAGTGTTGGTTGAAAACCGCGAGTGCACCATCGCCAGGTGGGTTGTGAAGTTACTATCCGTCAGGTCCGGATAGTAAGGCAGCACCTGATCTGGCGTCAGCATTCCCTTGTAGATGATTGTTTTCGACGACAGTGAACAGATGTAGAACATCTTCGACTGCGTCAGCCGCACTGCTTCGGACTTGGCGCCCTTCATCATGCGCAGAATGTGACTAGCGCGTTTGCGGATCAGGTACAGCTTGCGTTCGAAGTCATCTCCCGACAGCCCCTCAGCGGCCCCGACGATGACCTGCTCCATGTGTGGTTCCGAAAGCCGCGCGGTCGGACCAACATCGGCTTTATCAGTTTCGACAGGCACATCGCGCCACGCGATCAGCTTCTGACCGTACTCGCTGATCAGGTCGGCAATCACCTGTTTGCAATGCGCACGCTCGGTCTCGATGGTGGGCAGGAACACGATGCCCACACCGTATTGCCCCTCTGGTGGCAATTCCTTCTTAAGCTGATGCTGGAAATAGTGCCTGAAGAAGTCGTGTGGCAACGCCGTTAGAATGCCAGAGCCATCTCCGGTGTTCGGTTCGCAGCCGCATCCGCCGCGATGGTCCATCCGGCGCAGCATGTGATCTGCGTCAAGAACGATCTGATTGCTGCGTTTCCCTTTGATATGCGCAACAAAACCTACGCCACAGCTATCTTTTTCATTGGCCGGGTCGTAAAGGCCATAGGCTTCGGGCAGGTGGTGCGGATGGTTCATATCTTCTCCACGGTTAACAGGCAGAGCAAGCAGGAAGGGGAGGCGTCGCGGGCTAACTAAATGTCGGCAGTTGCGGCGGCACGCGACGTTGCGGTGCGTTGCGCTGAGGGCGCCGCTTTCGCAGGCGCGCTGGAAGCGCTGGCTAGCAAGTGATTCAGAAATTTATCCGCAGCTGCGGTCAGCGGTTTACTGCGCCGGAAGATCACGCCCAAAGAGCGTGTAAAACCGCCAGCGATCTGTAATCCGCCTAGATTAGAAGAAGCAAGCAGGCCGGATTTCACTTCGCGTTCCACCGTAGGCGCCGGTAGAATGCTGATAGCGTCCGAAATCTCGATGGCCCGCTTAAGTGTTTCGATGTTGTCGAATTCGTGGGTCACTTGCACGCCCACATTGTGGGCAAGTAACACGCGATCTATATCCTGCCGGATCTGCAGCCCGTAATCGAACGCAACAAACCGGCTGCCTTCAAGCTCTGCAATGTCCACATCTTCGCGGTGTGCGAAGGGGTGGTCTACGGCACATACAACCACCATGGGGTCTTCCCGCCACGGAAGCATTTTCAAAGTCCGCGAGGAGCTTGGATAGGAAATGATGCCGAAATCCGCTTCGCCATTCTCCACCATCGACCTGACTCTCTCAGGATGATGATAATCCAGGCGAACTTCGCACCCTGGCGACGTGGCGTGAAACTCTTTCACGCGGCGGCCAAGATGGCTGAGGCCGATCGAGTAGAGTGTGGCTACACGGACATTGCCAGCAGCGCCGCCGTCGTAACCGCGGACTTCCCGCTCCAGCGCTGCGTACTGCTGAACAAGCTGCCGGCAGCCCTTGTAAAACCGCTCGCCGGCGCCGGTCAGAATGAAAGGCCGCTTCGAACGGTCGATCAAAAGCGTTTCAAGACGTTCTTCTAATTGATGCACCATCTGACTAGCGCCAGATTGGGAGATGTCGTTGTCGGCGGCGCCGCGTGAGAAGCTACGGCGGGTAACAACGTCGCAAAAGACCTTAAGGGCTTTGAGGTGCATCGACAGAAGAACTCAATTACGGATCAGAATACAACCTTCACATGCTATTAAATGATGAGATACAAGATATTTGTCGGATGGCAAATCGTCAACCAGAGCCGCACAAAACAGCCCCCTCTATCCGCACCTAAGTGCCTGTCACTACGCCACATAACCCGCACAGACCGCCAGCGGCAAACGGGTATGCTAAAGCTGAAATCCTCCCCTAACGGGCGGTTATGTCACGTTAGGGATTCTAGAAGGGAAATCAGGGCCGCACTGAATCCGCTTGACGACTGCTAGCATTGCGTGCAGCATCACCCGGCGGGGACGTGCGAAACAAACACGCATAAACGCGGATTTGCCCCTCATTACAGCGCACTACCAGCGGGCGTGGACTTCTACCCACTGGTGCGCGGCCATTGAAAGCCGGCATTTGCCCTTTGCAATAGCGCACTCTTCAAGCTGCTCTCCGTTGAAGGCAACCTGCGCTGCTGAGCCGATATCCCGGAAGGCGGAAATCGCCACATCGGCCCGCCGTCCTGCTGTTTCCAGAAGACGCACGGCGAAGCCGGTGACGGCGCCATCTTCCACCAGCGGTCGCCAGTTCGTAGCCACGATGTTGCGTGCATCGATGTGGAACAGCCAACTGGACGAGTTGGGTGTAGGCGAAGCCGCCGTCTCAGGCAGCATCACCGGCGGGGATATCAGGCTCATTGCCTCCAGCATCGGATGCGGGACATCCACGCCAATCCCCAGGCGGAAAGTACGCTGGGATTCTCCCTTCACCACCAATAGCGAATCCAGAGTCCGCAAACCCTCACGCCGGTGGAACGGCAGTCCGCCGGTCAGGATCGAAGTTCGTGTCTTTTCGTCACACACCTCCAGATAATGCGGCGACTCGAGCCGCCGGGTGGTGACGGGGTTACGCGACTGATGCACGGTATGCACCAGATCCGCGGCTTCATCCTTCCACGCAAACCGCGCCGCGTAATACGAATTCCAGGGATCGCTTCGCGGCTCGACATCGCAGTCGAGTTCGATTTCGATCTGCAAAACCCGGCTGCCACGCTGTGCGCGGTAGACCTGCTTGAAGCCAGCTATCCGCGAGCCATCCAGGTCCATCAAGCGGCCTTCAACCGTGATCTCGCCCGTTGCCTGATCGGCAGCGGTAACTTCAATCTTGTCGGCCGCCATCACCGAGTACGCTGGGCCATCGCCGTGCTGGGCGCGTGACTTAGGCAACCTGAAGGCAAGCTGTTGAGACATGCGGTTACCGCGGGCCTCGTATCCGTGCAGCGATTGCAACGTACCCGTCACCGGATTGATGATCGCTTCAAAGAACTCATTCCGCACCAGGTTTTCCTCGGCAAGCGGCGGCGCCTTAGCGTTGGTCTGGGGTTTGCCATTGCCGGTCAGCCACACAAAACCCATCGGCGGCGTATCCACAACCGCACGGCTCTTTTCGCCGCTACTTCCTGTCGCATACACCGGCTTGCCCGTGGCGGGTACTCCCTGGAAGCCTTCGATTTCCACACCCACGCGGCGGACGAAACTGCAAGGGTTCAGCACCATGCAACCGTCTTCTGGCTTGCCATTACCACGCGGAATGCTCGCCGAGAACCGCTGTGCTGCGGATTGAAGATGCTCCTGCAACTGTTGATCCAGAGCAGCGCTGCCATCATCAACGGGTTCCGGCGATTGCTCGCCTTCAACCTTACGCGGCAGTTGCTGGCCTTCTGAAAGATCGTCGATCTGCCGGGCGAATTCATCCTGGCATGCTGACTCATCCTCTTTGCCAGTAATGAGGGTCGCCAGCGTGTGCATGGCTCCGGCGGCTTCCAGCTTGGCACGCCTCTGCCAATAACGCACGCTGGAAGAGAGCGGATCGGCGGTGCGGCGGATGACGGCCTGTTTGAGATACGGCGAACGGTATTGCCCCGCGATAAACGGCTCTGCGTGCGCCGGGTCTTCCGTCTCGCTCAGGTATTCTTCAAAGGTCACAAACTTGCCAAGAGCGGGGCAGTGGCGGAAGGTTCTACGAAGGTCTTCGTACCAGGTGCGGGTCTTACCGGGCCAATGCGCCAGACAGACCGTTGCCACATGATCCATATCCATGGATTCACCCATGCGAACAGCGAAATTCAAAAACGTCTCTGGCCGGTCCGCATCCAGCGGCGCGCGGGTGATGGCATCCAGGGTTGCCCCGTCGGCGCCTTCCCAGGTGGACTTAATCTGCGAGCCTTCCGGGAACTGACCTTCGTCCAACGTCGCGTGTACAGCTCCCTTGTAGCCCATGCCGGTCAGGATACGGGGCAGCATAGGATTCAGACCGAACCGCCGGCGGCCATATACTTCCGGGGTCTTCTGCAAAAGCTCTTCGTACACGGCAGACCCGCGTCGCAGTTCCCCCAGCATGCTTTCGCAGGAGAGCAGTGGCAGCCGGCGCTCGACCACTTCACCACCCACGATAGAAACTTGCTTATCCGCCAAGGCCTGTTTGAGCGCGTCAAGCGTCGCCGGATGCGACGCAGCCATTTCCAGCAGTGCTTCGCCGCCCAACAGCAGATTCAAGGGCGCCTGTGCCGTGGTTAGTTCGTTTTGCAGCGAGGGGCCGACCGTTGTCTTTGCGACCAGTGTCAGGTCCAGGATGAATGCGTCCACGGGATAATAGTGATCGCGTTCTTCCGCCAGCACACTAAAACATGCGGAAACTTTTTCGCGAGCCTTCGCCTCGTCACCCGCAGCAGCCGCCTGCGCGGCAGCGACAAGCTGTTCGCCAAAGTAGACCTCGTCCAGATTGGTCGAATACCGCATCTGCCGCGTTAATAGTTCAACTTGCAGGTAGCAGTAACCCAACGCGAGAAAGTCGGCGACCAGATCGGCGTCAACGCCCGCGTCGCCGCCATCCAGCGGCTCCAGCGCAGCAGCCAGAATCTCATTACGGTCCAGTTTATTGCGGATCAGCACTGCGTCGTGCGACTGCGCCCGCTGTGCAAAGCCGGTTGGCAACTCGCCGGAACTGACCGCGGGCGATAGTAGCAATCGCCCTGCCAGGTCTTCTGGCGGATCGTCGATCCGCTCCCATGTGGGCGGCTTCCCACAAGATGCAATTAACGCGGGATGCCACAACGCCGTCCAGTTGGCCAGCAACCCTTCCGCCTCGTCCCCTTCATGATGAACCGGGAAGTCCTCCAGGCTATGACAGGGCAGCAAGATGTTCAGCTCAGTGTATTTCATAAGTCCAACCGCACGCGGCCGATGTTTCGATAATGCAAACCACCGCGGGATTCAGTCGCGGTAGGAGTTAGATGATAAACCTTACAAACTGGCCTGGGTGAAGTCGAGCGAGGCAAGTTGCCCTACAGGTTGAAAAAACGTGCCAGCGCCGCTTCCGTTTCAACGGCGATAAAGCCCACGGACTGCATCAGCAAGATCAGTAAGACAGCGAGCAGGAATTCCGATTTATACGGCTCTGGCAGCACATACCAGAAAAAAAGTCTCAACAGATACATCAACGGAAGTATCCAGGCCAAACTAAGCCCGCCCATCAGTCTCGCAATCCGCCCCGGATATTGTCGATGGAAAGCCAGCAGCCTAAAACTGCGGGGAATGATGGTCGCAACCAACGAAATCAAGGCATATATCCCGATAAGGATCAGCACAAACGAGCCGTAAAGCAGCAGGCCTTCCCCTTCGTACGGTGTAGGTCCGAACCAGATAAGTGTTCCCATGATTAGGGCCGCCTGCACAAACATCCCCAACGCAAACCACCACCACGATTTTGGTCTTCGTTTGGTAACAGAGGCGGGGCTCGTTGCCGCAACGGAAACCAGTGAATGGTAAGGATTCGATTCGTCCATTCTGGTATCCGCCCTTCCGGCTAACGTGCTACTAACTACTCGCGCTACGGTAACTACCCAAAGCCAACCGGAAGATGAAGCGTGATGCAATAAGGCTGAAGACGGTGGCGACAATGGCAAACCCTGCCAGCGGCCATTCCCACCAGGCGCGTGGTGTCAAAGGCTGTGCGAGCAATCTGGCAGGGATGTTAACGACCAGTAGCACCGGCACGATGAACGTGAAGAAGCCCCACAACGGCGCCCCCCAACCACGGCTGTAAATCTCCATCGGATATCGTGAGAAGTTGGTGATGTAGAACCAGAAGTTGTAAAGCGTCTGGTTGCGGCCCAGCCAGATACTGGTCGAAGCCAGCGTAATCATCAGGCTGTACATAATCGCCACACCGCAAAGAATGTACAGCGGATAAAGCAGAAGCATCGCTGGATTCAGCACCAGTGGCCCCTCGCGCATTGTGGCGCCGGGGGTCGTTAGAAAACCTGTGCTGTTGTCTGCTTCAACGCTCTCTTTGTCCGTTGAACTCTTCTCTGCCGCGGCTACTTCCCGCTTGCCTGCTTCTTCGCGCCGCTTGATATTCGTTGCAGATTCTGGATCCGTCAGTTGCATCAGGCTGATGACCAGCAGCACGACGGCCATGGCGAAGTTGGCCAGCGATGACCATTCGACCTTCTGGAAGGAAATCAGAAACTGTGTGTCTATCGGCTTCAACAGCGCGAAATCGAGATTGCCCGTGCGGATCAGTTCGCTGAATTCCTGAGCGTTCGGCATGAAGAACGCTTGCACCAGGCTGGTGACAAACCAGGTTGTGGCCAGGAACACGAAGAACTCGTACTGGCCCCAGCCTGTGCCTCTACCGATGAATTCTGCGTGGGTAAAGACAATCAGATAGAAGCCGATATTCATCAAAGTCCACGATACGGACGTGATGCATTGCAGCACGAAATTGCTGCGGAACGTCATGTCGCGGATCAGCGAATTCCGCGCGAACGTGAGGAAGACCGATAGGTAAGAAGGCTGAGGGTTACTCATGGGTTAGCCTCCGTATCCGCTATATCGCTTGACGCCAAAGTGCAGCATGACGCGCGACAGGAATATGAAGAAAACCAGCCAGCAGGCTTCAATCGCCAGACCCCGCACCAGCTCCCAGCCTTCAACCTTCTTCAGAAAGATCGCGGCCGGGAAGTAGGCCAGATATTTCAGCGGCAACAGATCCACGATGATATCGAACGGCCAGCTTAAAAAGTCCAGCGGAAACATATGGCCCGAAAGGAAGAAGCTCATCAGCATGTAAATGAACAGCAGCGAGCTTACCTCCAGAAACCAGAAGCCAATCAGGCCAATGCAAATTTCGATAAAGAAACCCAGCAGAAACGCCATCACAAGAGATGCGAGAAATGCGGCGAAAGGCGCCGGGTCAGGCCAGCCACGCGTAAAGAATCCGCTGCATAGAAAAAACACCAGTGCGAACGGAAGCGTCGCAATCACGTAGTACGTCAACTTGTGGGCGACACGCGTTAGCAGGAGAAAACTGACCAGATCCACCGGCTGAATCATAAACTTCTTGATCTCGCCATCGCGGATCTGCAACGCAAGGCCCGACGCCAGACCCGGCATGCTTGAGAAAGCACGCGACAACATCGTCAGCAGGTAGTAGGCAATCACATCGTCCGAGGTGTACGACGCGATGTTGTCGTTGCCCAGCGATTCGAAGATGGCGTACCAGAGAAAAATCTGCGTGATGATGGGCAGGAAACGCATGAGCGTTCCCAGCATAAAGTCACCGCGGTACACCATGCGTTCTTCGATGGAGATCCGCAGGATGACCCACCAGGTTATAACGCGGGCGTACAAGGCAGACTCCGGGGCGGTGGCAGCATTTTGCAAGGTCTCATCAGGTAGGGCGCCGGCGGGCGTTACGAAACGGTTTCACCGGCCGTCTGCTGGCGGCGGGTCTGTTCATCCTTCGCCTGGTTGAACACATCCGTAATCACCTGCTCAAGCGGCGGGTCTTCCACCACCACGTCTTCAACAGCATGCTGCGAGAGTAACGCGGCCAGGGCGCCCGCGACTTCACCCCGCTGGATGCGAAGTTTCGCCTTCGGTGGCTGAACTTCGAGCACCTCTCCGAATTTGTCCAGGTCATCAAAACCGCTGCCTTCGGGCAACTGCACCGAGACAATCTTGTAGCCGCTGAACTGGTCGACAATGCCCGACAAAGAGCCGTCGTAATGAATCAATCCGTCGGCAATAATCACAACGCGTTTACAAAGGGCGGCGACGTCTTTCATATAGTGGCTGGTCAGCAGAATCGTGATGTGCCGCTTCTCCTGATAGAATTTCAGGAACTGCTGAATGTTATGCTGCGCGATGACATCCAGACCGATAGTCGGCTCGTCCAGGAATAGAACTTCCGGCGAATGCAGCAGCGCGGCCGTCAGTTCCATCTTCATCCGCTCGCCGAGTGAAAGCTCGCGCACGGGCTGTTTGAGCAGTTTGGCGATATCCAGCAGGCTAGTAAGTTCGTCAAGCGTCGCCTTAAAGTCATCCTGCGGAATCTGATAAATCTGCTGATGCAGGCGGAAAGACTCCTGCGCCGGCAGATCCCACCACAGCTGATTCTTCTGCCCCATCACCAGTGCGAACCGGCGGCGGTATCCATTCTCGCGTTTCCAGGGAGTGAACCCCATCACGCTGGCGGTGCCGCTGGTGGGATTGATGACGCCCGAAAGTAGCTTCAGCGTGGTCGTCTTCCCGGCGCCATTCGGCCCCAGAAACGCAACGAATTCGCCCTGTTCCACCGTCAGATCGATGCCCCGCACCGCCTCAACTTCGCGATACTCACGGCTGAACAGCCCGCGGACAGACGCCCACAAGCCCTCCTGCTTCTGGTAAACGCGGTACGACTTCCGCAGGTCTTTGATTTCGATAGTTGCCATATCAGCTATTATAAGCCCACGCCTGCCAGCAGATAGCAGACGTGATGCAATTTATCCACCGCCATGGCAAATGCGTCAGGCAGCTACCACTTGAAACATCTGTGACGCTCTCTAACGCCGTGGTGCGCCGGCAGGCGGCTTCGCAAGACCTTCACGTTCAAGCTTGCGGAACGCGTCAATATTAAAGCCCCGGTCAGCCGCATCCGTCGTCTCTTGCACCAGCGACTCGCGGTTGAGATGCACCTGCTGATAAACATCCTCTGGAATAATGAAGAACCAGTCGGCGAACCGGGCGTTTAACTCGCGAACCTCGCGCGTCACGCGGGTGGTCTTCTCCTGGTGGGCGTCTTTTAATGCCTGATTGGCCTTCTCAATATTTTTACGCTCTGCCTCTACTTCTGCCGCTTTGGCCTGAGAGGCTGCGTCGCCCGGTTTGACTTCGGGCACTTCCGGCAGTTCTGCCAGCTGTGGCGGGTCCAGGTAGCCGGGCGTTGGTTTGACGTGCACAAACACGTAGCGATTCAGCCGCGTGCTGTCGCCGCCCTGACCACTGGTCGGCACGCCAAAGCGGATGGTGTAGCGATAACCTTCCCGCATATCCACCACCAGATCACCGCTGCTGGAAAACAAGCCGCGTTTCGGTCCTGCCGGGTCCGGATCGATGGCGACCTGAAAGCCTACACTATCCAAAGCATCGCGTGCTTCTTTACCGCCAATCGCCGCTTTCTCCGTCTTGAGTGTTTCGGCCAGCGACTTTGGCTTGCGGTTTACGCCCACAATGCGCAGATTGCCCAGTGATCGCTTCATATTGTTCAACCGGGCCTGATTCAGTTCTTCATCCAGTCCCAGCGAAGCAGGCTGCCAGCCCAGTTCACTGAATGTTTTGAATTCACCGAGGGTCCATTTACTGTCTGAGTGAGCTACCTGCATTTCGCTGCGGTGCGCGACAATTGGCTGCACGCGCCCATCGGGAGTTTTTGCGTTGGCGACGGCGTAGTCTTTGATGGTGATCTTGGCAATGTTCTCCTGCTCAAGCTTCAGCAGATCGGTTTCGATCCAATCGGACAGCTGCGAAGATAACGCCGTAAGATCCACCCGCGCGACAAACACGCGGTCCTGCCCGGGCTTACGGACAAACCGCTGGTTTTCCAGCACAACGCCCTCTTTATCCACAGGCTTGCCAACAATCAGATCGACCAGATCCTTACCGCCTTCGCCTTCGACCTTGATGGCAATTCCGACGCCTGCCTCGCCGCCTTTCAGCTTCTCTTTATCCGGCGCCAGTACGCCGAACAATTCGTGTTCGCTAGGCAGATCGGTCACCACGTCGATCACTTTCAGATCCATCAACATCAACGCCGCATCGCGGATGCTCTCAGTCGCATCGGCTGGATAGTTTGAATAAGAAACCACGCGCCACGATCCGTCCACTTCAGCGACCTTGAATTCATTGACTTCGCCCAGGTCAGCGTTGTACCGCACAATCTCTAAGCTGCGGGCCATCAGTGGATCGTCAAACTCTGGAAACAGTTTCTCGCGCAGCATCGCGTCGCGTTCGGGCGGTTTGGCAGGCGCCGGCTGAAGAAAGTACGCCGTTACTGCGACCAGTAGTGCGACGGCCGCGTAGGCCATCGTGCGAAAAGAATCGTGCATGCGTTTCTACCGTTCAGCTCTTCGATTCAAATAATATTCAGCAGCGTCTTTTGTCAGCGTCCGTTTACCAGCGTAGCCGCTTCTTCGACATGCCTTCCCGTTCTCGCAGGCGACGGCGTAGGAAGACAACAATCCCGATGCCCAATGGCAGCACCGGCGGTAACGCAACGGCCAGGAATTTGATCCAGTTCCGCACACCGTTAATCTGCTGGTTGGTCTTCGCACGGTTCGCGCGAATGGTGGCGTTTAGTTTGCGATCTTCCTCGCGGATGAGGTTTTCTTTGATCTTTTCGCCGCGGCGTTTTTGTAGCATCTCCTGCAGCTGCGCCTGTCGCCATGCGTTCACATCGATGGCGGCGCCGCTTGCCCGCCGGGCTTCGATCTTTTTCAGTTTGGCGGCGGCTTCTTCCTCAGCAGCCAGGTTTTCAGCTTCGATCTTGGCAACGGCCTTCTGCTTGGCTTGCTCTGCCAATTCCACTTCGACGAAGTTCTGCTCGTGGGTCTGATTCTCGTACTCTTCCAGCAGTTTCAGAGTGCTATGCCGCGTCTTGCGGTTGCGGATGCCGATAAAACGGTCGTCGCCCGCAAGCGAGTCAACAATATTCAGAAAGAATGTCACGTTATCAAAGCGGAACGAAATACGCTGATTCCGTCTCGCTCTGGTCCGTACAAAGTTCGAGCTAATGAAGTCCACATCCGCGACGTAGATAATGTTCACGTCCTGCGTGGCTTCGTCTTCTTCAACGGGCAGGTCCTTGAAAATCGGAGACTTGGGCGCCGGCGGCAATTTGCCTGTTAACCGTGCGGCAATCACATAGCTGTCTTCCGTGGGGCGCCCCTGCAAGCTGGCGATAACATCGGGCGACCGTAGGTTGCGGCGGAACTGGTTGACCAGAATGGTGCCCGAGTTGACGCCCGTCTTGGCTAACGGTTCGACCTCTAGTTTGCTCCGTCCGTTGCGACGGATGGCGCCGGGGAACAGGAACAGCACTTCTTCCAGACCGGCCGTAACCGGGTCATCACCAAACGCCTGCTCCACGTCCGGCGCCGAGGGACTGACAAACACCCACTGATCGGTAATCATCCGCACGCCCAGCTTGCCGGCGTACGGGTTGTAGTGCTGCCAGACGATGCTTTGCTGCGGATCACGGTCTTCGTCGTAGCCGCTGATGTTCTCAATGCCGATCAGATTCCAGAGATCCTGGATTTTGCCCTTCGGCTCTGGGGCGCCGCCGCCGAAACGCATCATCATCGGGTTGCGGGGACGCGGGTCGGTGGTGCCCGGCGCCGCAACCGAGCGTGGTTCTGGATCTTCGAGGATAGCGGTGGGCACACCTTCGCGGATGGCCTGCATCACATTCTCAAGGTGGCGTTGTGGCAGCGAAGACGGCTGAACCACGATCAGCACTTTGAACCGTTTGGTTTCGATTGGCGTGGAGGCATCCACCTTTTCAACGTCGTACTGTTTTTCAAGTTCTGTGATGATTTCTTCTTTGGGAATCGAAATCGGGCCGCTGGGCGTCATCTGGAAATCGTCGCCAAACAGTTTGGCGTCCGTCACCACAAAACCGATCGTCGGCCGCTCGCCCTTGGCGACGGTGCTGATGGATCGGACCAGTTCGTATTCGATGGGGATGCCGTTATCAAAGAATGGCACGACCACACGTTCCAGGCCGCACGAGAACGCAGCGCCCAGCACGATCTCTGCATTCGATACCCGGCTGCCTTCGTCCACCACGATGTTGACCGGCGTAATGCCGAACCGCTGTTCCGCTTGCATCGCCACGTCGCCGCGTGGATCGATGTCAGTGTGCATGCGGATTTCCAGCTTCTTACCTGCCGTGGATTTAAACTCCTGCAGCATCGAGATCATGTCGAACCGGGCCGATGCGTAGTCTTTCGGGATGTTGTTGCTAATGTACGCATCGACATAAATCGTGTGCTCTGCGTCCAGCTCTCGCAGCAATTTATAGGTATCGGGCGAAAGCGAGCTGACCTGCCCTTCGGTGGTGTCGTAACGGAACAGGTCGTAGTTCGACAGGGCGAAATTCAGCCCCACAGCCACCGCCACCAGCCAGAACGCACGGCTGGTAAAATGCCCCAGCTTGAAAGACCGCTCGCCCTCCTGCGACATGTCGTACGCGAGGAAGCCGAACACCGATCCACACGCGATAACCACCAGCACAAAGCCAAGCACCGTAGAAACGGTATCGCCGGCACTCCAGAAATTGAAGGCCGCAATCAGACAGGCCGCGGGAGCCACCACCGTCGCCAGCAGGAACAAAGGCAGCTTCCAGACGCGGGCGTGCTGTTCGTGCCCCATCCAGTGCCGCCTACCAATCAGCACCATGCTAATGTACAAGCCGACGACCACGATCATCACAAAGAAGGTGATAGACGAAGCGCTCACAACGCCACGGCCAAAGTCGCGGAACTGCTCCAGGTAACTCCACCGCTGAATCGAACGTGCTGCCGTCTGGTTCGTCACAAACCAGCCAGCCCAATGCAACAGGGCCAAAGGAGCATTAAACAAAGCTGCCAGGATGAAGCTGATCGTCAGGTTCCGCGTCAGGAACGACGCGACCATGCCAATCGAAAGCATGGCCAGCCCCATGAACCAGTAGCCAAGATAGGTTGTGAACACGAGGCCGGTATCCAGATCGCCACGGGTCAGTGCCACCAGCACCACATAGTTCGAAATCTGCGAGAACAGCAGGCTGGTGGTGAAAATCAACGCTGCTGCGACGTACTTTCCCACCACAATGTCCAGGTCAGTAGCGGGCATCGTCAGCAACAGCTCGTCAGTGCCCTGCCGGGTTTCGTCCGACCAGATGCTCATCGTGATCGCGGGCACGAACAGCAGCATAATCGCTGGCAGGTACTTATTGAGCTGATCCAGATTCGCCAGGTTGTTGTTAAAGAAGTCGTCCGGCATGAAAGCCGCCAGCGACGTCAGCAGCACAAAGAAGCACAGGAACGCGTAGCCGATGGGATCGTTGAAGTAGCCCATGAAGTTGCGTTTCAGCACGGCGAACGCAGGCCGGTTGAACGCACGGAGCGGAATCAACGCCAGCAGGATCACAAAGGTGAACAGCGCGTCCAGCGCGATCATCTGCAAGAGTTCGAAGGTGCTGTCTAACATAAGGCTAACAATTCATCGTTGTGTTTAAAGCCAGTAGGATCCGGTCGCCGGGTCGCGACCGTGCGGCAGGCGTCATTTAATTTCAGCTTCCAGCACGGCGCTGCGCTGGCGGAAGGCTTCGTCCAGGTCGGCTGCGTCGCCGGCGAATTCTTCAACACTGCCGTCGTACACTTTGCGGCCTTCGATAATCATCACGACCCGGCTGCACATCGCCTTCACTTCTTGCAGGATGTGTGTCGAGAGCAGGATCGTTTTGTTCTCACCGATCTGCCGTAGCGTGTTACGGACCTCGAAAATCTGATTCGGGTCCAGACCCGCCGTCGGCTCGTCCAGTATCAGAACATCAGGCTCATGGAGCAGCGCCTGCGCCATTCCGACTCGTTGCCGGAAACCTTTGGAAAGCTTGCCCACGGGCTTATGCAGCACGGTGCTAAGATCGCAACGCTCGATCACCGTTTCGATGCGTTCATCTTTATAGTCGCCGTCCATGCCGCGGGCTTCGGCAAAGAATTCGAGCAGGCTTTGCGGCGTCATGTCTGGATACAGCGGACCGTTCTCTGGCAGGTAGCCCAGTCGCCGGGCCGCTTCAAGACGCTCGTCGGCGACGCTGTATCCGGCAATGCGGGCGGAACCTTCTGACGGCGATAGAAAACCCGTCAGCATCTTCATGGTGGTGCTCTTCCCGGCGCCGTTCGGACCTAGGAACGCGACGACTTCGCCCTGTTTCACTTCAAAAGAGATTTCGCGGGCGGCGGCAAAGATGCCATAAAATTTCGACAGCCCGATGGCCTCGATCATTGCTGGCCGCGGTGCGTCGCTCTTGCCGGTTGTTTCTGCCATGCGTTTTATCCAGGTACTGTAAACCGTTATCCCACCGGGAATAAGCGTGCCGGACGGACACCGCCTGTGTAATTTTTGATGTAATATAAGCAATCAACCGATCGTTCAAACCCCCGGACGCCCAGCACCATAAGATGGACGAGAATGGTCGCGGACGGAGTTGCTTGCTTCGTATTACGTGGTGCTAGCGTAAGTTGTTCAGAAACCGAAACGACCCAATATTCGAATTCGCCGGTCGAACCACTAAGTATGACTGACAGAATGTTGCACTTCACCAGATTGACCAACCCGATTGCCGCCACGCTCTGCGGGACGACGCTGGTGCTCTGCTTCATCAGCGCCGCAAGGGCCGAAGACGATGTAGCTGGCGCCTACCTTGGCAAAGGCGAAGCCGAATGGATCAAACAGGCCGATGCTGAAAGTGGCGATCTGCGGCGGCAGGCTTATTACGCGCTCGGACGGATTCAGCCACCAACCGCTGAAATCTCCGCAGCACTGGCAGCCGGCCTGGAAGATGGTGAAGTCGTGGGCCGCCGCTACGCGATGGCTTCCCTTGCCCGCATGGGACCTCTGGCGGCGCCACATCTTGCAGCGATTAGCGCCGCGATGAAGGGTGAGCAGGTCGACGACACCTTCATCCGTTTGCATGGCATTCACGCGATGGCCGCCGCGGGTGATGCATCATCTGAATACACCGGGCAATTGAAGGAGCTGCTGAAGGCGCCGCAAGGCACGATCCGGGTCGCTGCGGCACAAGCCGTGTGGGAAATCGATCAATCGCCCGCAGCCATAGACACGTTACTCGCCCTGGCTGCACAGGACAAAGGTCAGAAATCGCCCAGCCCCGCCGTCTTCGAAGCCGTGGTCGCCCTGGGTAAAATCGGCCCGCAGCAGCAGGCTGTGTTGCCAGCGTTAATAGCCGCGCTCGGACATGCAGACGCAGACACCCGCCGGGCTGCCGCCGACGCGATTGGAAAATACGACGCGGAGGCACTTAAGCCTTTGGCCTTAGCGACTTCAAAACTACAAGGCGAGAAAAGCATTGACGCCGCAATGGCAGCGGGCAGAATCTTCGACCGCGTGCGCACCGGTCAGTTCCATGCTACATCCAGGCCGCTGTCCGAATTCAAAGAGACTGCCGGAAGCGTCATCAGCAATGTGGCGCCTGCTCTGGTAAATGTCCTTTCGCAGCCGGGGCTTAACGCGGTGCAGCGGCGGCAGGTTGGTTTTCAGCTGTCGCGGATGGGCGAGGTTGGCGGCTTTCCACTTTTGAAGTTGCTGACAACAGATGATTCTGATGTCAGGGCCGCGGTGATCGCCGCGATGCAGCAGATGGAGATATACCTGGCGCCAGGGAAGCTAGAAAACATGGACTGGGTGAAACAGCAACTCGTCAAGCCGATGATCCAACTGTTGAATCACGCCGATGCCGATGTCCGCCTTGCCACGGTGCGACTGTTTGCAGCTTTGAAGCCAGGGGCAGCTGGCAGTGCTGCCGCGCCCGCGCTCAAACGCATCCTGCGACAGCCCGCCGACGCCAAAGCCCATCCCTTCGCCGCCAGAGCGTTGGCGCAGATGCGCAACTAACGATCGCCTTCATGCAAACATTCCACAAACCTAAACGCCAATCTCCTCAGTCTGGAATATCGCATGGAATCAGATAACCCATTTGCCGAGGGCAACCAACCGCACGATTCCACACCTTCCCAGCCCGCACGACCACAGCCCGCACCACCTAAGCCCGATCCGGGAAAAACAGACGACCCGTTCAACACGCAGATCGACCCTGGCGATGGATCGATCAGCTACATGGGGGCATGGACGTATCTGACCGAGGGCGAGAACTGGACATCTACCTGGCTGTTGTTGAGCCTGGTCGCCTTGCTGCCTTACATCGGGCAGATTGTGGTGCAGGGCTACATGTTCAACAGCTTTGAAGGCGTCCTGCGCGGATACAGGACGCATCTGCCAGAGTACCGGTTCGATAGATTTGGCGAAGATCTCAAACGCGGCATCTGGCCCTGGCTTGTTGCGTTCGTGATCGGTGCGGGGATGCAAGTCATCATTCAACCAGTGTCGCACGTGAGTGTGCTGGCGATTGTGGCTGTAGGGCAGAACATGGATGAAGAAACGGCGGTCCTGTTCCTGGCTTTCTTCATTCCGCTGGTGATCCTTGTCACGCTTGCCCTTTCACTTGGCGTTGCTTGCATCCTGACGCCGATGTACTTGCGTGCCGGACTGGCTCAGACCTTTAAGGATGGCTTTAATTTCCGCTGGTCCAAGCAGTTCGTCAGCCTTGTCTGGTTTGAACTGATCATGGCGCGGTTGTTCCTTGGTGTAAGCGGGCTGCTGGCGATGTTGATCGGCATCGGCTTCTGCTTCTTTGGTTTCATCTTCACCATTACGTTCATCCTTGTCGCCAGTATGTATCTGGACATGCAGTTGTACCGCCTGTTTCTGTTGCGTGGCGGTGAGCCAGTACCACTCAAACCGCCAAGTCCGCAGGTTGCAGATAGCTGGCTGCACAATTGAAATAGCGTTGCGGGTGCCTGCCACCAACCTGGATTACAATGGACGTTCGTTTTCTGCAACTTCGCAGTTGATTGAACGCTAGGTCCAGCCGACAGGAATGTTGTGCCGCTATTCTCTGATAACGAGCGACAATTCGCCGACGCCCTCAGCCGCCTCGCCTACTGCAATCCGTTTCTGCCTGAACGCCTTGAATTCGAGCGTCAGGCATTAGGGCAACAGTACGACGACAGCACCCAGCTCTGGCGCCGGGATGTAGAGGTTGACGCGGAGCGGGCGAATGTCGAGCGGATTGACGAAATCGTGCAACCGCTCGCCGTGCAACTTCGCGATCGGTTAATCCAAGGCGTACAAGCTTCGCAGGATGAACTTTCGCTTTACGAAGACCTGATTCTCTACCGCTTGTACTACTTCTTCCGGCACGACTTTGTCGACCTGCTGAAACAGGACGCCAGCACGGGCGCGAAAGTCAGGTCGTTCTGGAAAGCTTTCTCGCACGAATTTGACGTGTATCTCACGCAACCGGGACGGCGGTTACCCGGCGAGCCAGACGCCGTGCATCTGTTCGCTGGGTTCTTTCAGCTGCGTCGTGCGTTTCACCACATTTACCAGAACGTGTATGGCAGCTCTCTGCTGGCCGCGCAACTAAGGGCGAATATCTGGCAATCGATTTTCACGCATAATCTGCGGCGGTACATGCGTTCGCTCTACAACGTGATGCGCGACTTCACGACACTTATCAATGGC
Source organism: Pirellulaceae bacterium (assembly GCA_965233625.1). Classification (GTDB taxonomy): domain Bacteria; phylum Planctomycetota; class Planctomycetia; order Pirellulales; family Pirellulaceae. The sequence continues at coordinate 883,478 of OZ247499.1, read as the reverse complement.
GAGTCTGGCACCGGCAAAGAACTGGTCGCCCGCGCGGTCGCGATGTCGAGCTACATCGCTTTCGATGCAGAAAAATGCTGCTTCGCATCGGCGCCCGCGGAAACATTCTTCCCATTGAATCTTTCAGCACTTTCGCCGACTTTGATCGAGTCAGAGATCTTCGGGCACTGCCGCGGCTCGTTTACCGGAGCTGTTGCCGATAGGCAGGGCTGGCTGGAACGGTGCCCGGCGACAGGCAGCGTTTTCCTCGACGAAATTGGCGATCTGGATGCCTCTATTCAGGTCAAGTTGCTGCGCGTCCTGCAATCCCGCAGTTTTCAGCGGCTGGGGGAAACAACGGATCGTAAGTTTGAAGGCAAAATCATTGCTGCCACTAATCGCGATCTGCCGGCGTTGATCGAAAGCGGAGACTTCCGCGCTGACTTCTACTACCGCTTGTGCGCCGATATGGTCACCACGCCGTCGCTACGCGATCAACTGGCCAGTGCACCGGGCGATCTTGAACATCTTGTCGAATACATCGCCCACAAAATCTGCCCGGACGAGAGCGAAGGACTTGCCCGCGAAACGCTCAACTACGTTCGCACCCATCTTGGGCCTTCATACAATTGGCCCGGGAACATCCGCGAACTCGAACAGTGCGTGCGGAACGTGCTGATCCGCGGCGCCTATCAGCCGCAAAGCGTTGGCCAGTCAGGAGCCGCCGGACACGCGACCGGCCAGATGCCGCTCGAAATCGCCCTTGCGAATACTGCCCAGACCAGTCCGCTTACAGCAGAACAGTTGCTTGGCACATACTGCACACTGATCTACCTGCAGACAGGCAACTACGAACAGACCGCCCGAATTCTGAATCTCGACAGGCGGACGGTCAAAGCCAAGATCAACCAGGAAGAACTAGCCAGGTTGAAAGAATTTCAGAGCAACAAGTAAACCGGCAGCGAATCTTCTTAACTTGTCGCGGCGCGACGCATTTTATCGCGTGCGCGCGTCAGCGTTGGCCCCACGCTATTCTGTGGCATGCCAGTTGCCTCTGAAATCTCTGCGTAGGACTTACCCTCGAGGTGGAACAAACGGATGCAGTCAGCCTCCGCCCCTTCCAGGCCCTCCATTAACCTCGCAACTTCATCCTCGTTGGTAATACGTTCCAGCGCGTCGTCTGCTTCTGCCTCCGCATGCCCATTTGCCGCTGCACTCGAAACGGGGTTACGCTTGAGCATCTCGCGGACAACAACACGTCTGGCGATGACTGTCAGGTAAGTCGCTAGGCTGCTTTCACCGCGGAAACGGCGGAGCACTTCAAAGTCGTTCTTCACAACAGATAGAAACACTTCGCCAGACAGATCCTCTACATCCTCGGGCCGTAGGCGGATAGAGCGGGATTGTGCTGTGTGATTGACCACATGCAGCACGAGGCCCAGATAGCGGTCTACGAAATCCTCCCACGCCCTTGGCTTACGCCCAAGACAACGTTGGAGAAGATTACGGTCTGTGTCCGATAATACCACGGGTTGGCCTTAACCTTTGTATCTGCAGTGCTTGCCACCTGGTGAAAAATGTTCAATGGAGTCTGGTGCGCCGTCACCCGTATATCTATTGATTCTATATTCCTACGAATGTGTCAAGCAATAGACCCAAAAAGGCAACAGCCCGGAAACGCTGTCTGTTGAAGGATTTAGGTAAATCGGCCACCGGCTTGACACTTGGTAGGTACACTACTACGATTCGGAAAAATGAAGCGAAATTCCCATTTTGCGGAATGTGCCGGTTGTTTGTGGGCCCAGTCGCGGCAAAATACATAAACCACCCCAGATATTTATCAAAGTCCTTTCTAAAGCGGTTGCGAATTCCTCCACGATTTCACTTCAGATCTAACGCTTTCAGAATTCGTCTTCACAAATCCCTTGCATTACTCCACGGAGTCTCACCGTGACACATGTTGTTGTTGAACCTTGCCATGGTTGCCGGTACACGGATTGCGTTGTCGTCTGCCCCGTAGAGTGCTTCTACGAGGGCGAGCTGATGCTCTACATCCATCCGGACGAATGCATCGATTGCGAAGCATGCGTCCCAGAGTGTCCGGTGGAAGCAATCTTCCACGAAGACAACGTTGAAGAAGACATGCAGCGTTTCATTGAGTTGAATGCTGAAATGGCGCCTCAGTGCGAAGTGATCACCGAACGCAAAGAACCGCTTTGCGACGATTAAACCCTGACGGCCGGCGGATGTAGCGGATGATTTCCGCTGCATTACGCAGGCGGGGCTTCGATTTCTAACGGCGCCAGTTCCCCTTCGAAGTGCGCGATTGCTTCATGCGGTTCGAGGTTGAAGACGACCCGGCCAAGCGTTGTCCACTGCTGTCCGTCGTGTTCAAATACCGCGCTTGCTGCACGGACGTTGCCAACATTCGGGTTGTGCTCCATTCCGCCACCCTCAATGGCAGTGAATGACACTTCAACACCCACAAGAGCACGTAGATTCTGCGTTGGTTTGTGGATCGCAAACGTCGCGCCCTCACCGAAATCGCACGTCGTCCACTTCAAACCTCGCGGCCTGCCGGACTCAGACGCCAGTTTGAAAAACAGTGTCTCAAGCGTTTCACGCTGCAACTGAAGTTCGATGGCCTCCCTGGCGTAACGCGGTTTGTCATACCACGCGTTGGAGCCTGAGGATGAACCGTTCCTTCGCCCAATCTGCCAGAAGATAAACAGCAGCAGGATCGCAATCGCCAATACAACGACAACCAGAATAGTTACAAACGCGATCACAAATTCTCCCCGGACAAGTTACACAAGCCCAAGTCTAAACGGGGAACGATCTCGCCACTACCACCCTGGCGCCACGGTATTCAGTCGAGTTCGCGCTTGTTGCAATCCTTGACGGCGCCATCCCGTTGCTAAACAATACTTGCAGCTTGTTTTTACAGTTTCCCTAACCACTCCATCAATTTCCCACCATCCTTCGGGGGCGAATCTGGATTCGACCGGATAGCTTGAAGTGATAGTGGCGCGCCGTGGTTGGCCGGCTGGCCACGTAAAAAGCCGACCAAACAACTTTACTTGCCGAGAATAATCTCGCAATGGTAGCCTAGTAAAGGTTACCCCGGCTGCGGTGCTTCGCCGGAGAGCGCCAAAAGCCGGTTGCCAATTCCGGATCGGTTTTAGTCACGTCAGGCACGCTAAAACTTAAACAAAGTTCCCGTCTAGCTGTCACCGAACCCTGCCGGCCGGGGTCCAACACAGCGAACCCCCCAAAAGACCGGATACGCGCGTAGAAGCTCTCACGGAAATATCGCGGGACGCGGGTTCAATCCCCGCCGCCTCCACTCAGTCGGGTTGCACAACCCGTCTCGATTCAACCAAGGCCCGTCAGTGAATGCTGGCGGGCCTTGCTTGTTTCGTACACGCATATAGGGATTTGCGACTATTGGCGTGAATCTCGCTGGCCCAATCGCGTGACGAGGTGGTGGCCCACTGAGGCCCGAAAAGTCTCGAATCGGGCCAAGAGTCTCGAAACCACGTGACGCGGTCCCAACGCGTCACGCGATGGAAGTGGTTGGTAATCAGTGGGTTGCGGAAACAGCGATTTACGCCGTTTTGGCAACGTTTACCATTAGGCGACCGCTTCCAAACCCTAAGCGCAAGAGATGTCACGCCGACGGAAAAGAACGAGATCGTATGAGCCACACTGACGACCCAACAGCAACATACCGCGGCTATCGACGACAAGCACTCTACGTGCTGTTTCGACTCTTCGATCAGGGGCTGCCATCTGATTCGAGGATTCAACCTGAAGGCGAAGAGGATCTAGCGATCTACGACAACAACAATCAGCTTAAGGAAGTTATACAAGTAAAAGATTTGAGTGACGCTCTTTCGGTCTCAAGTTTTAAACGGACATTCTTCGAGAGGATTAAGAACCATTGCCTCCCAGGAAACAACGTACAAGTATCTATCGCTTCCTTTGGACCTGTCGGACCTGAACTGGAAGGAGCGTTGTCGGGAGATGTCGATAAGGCAGCAGAAGTCGCAAAAAAACTGTCTCAGACGAAAACGAAAGAAAGCGTCAAGAATGGAAAGATCGTAAAGACGCCGATACCGGGTTTGGCAGTCGTAGAAGCAGAGAATGTTGTTGGACGGCTCAAAATCGAAAGAGTTACGGAGCCTGAATTACGTCAAGCAGTCATTAAACGGCTGGCAAGTGCCGCCACTGGAACCGATCCGTCTCGTGCGTTCGACTTGCTAATGTGGTGGATGCTCACCTGCTCTGAGAATCAGAGGGTTATCTCGCGCGACATCGCCATTGCCAAATTGGAACGAATTGGAAAATTCCTTTCGGCAAGAGCTGCATACCATGATCAGTGGAATCGGTCCATTATTTCGATCGGCCCAAATGACCTAACTGTTCAGCAGTTGGAGAGACTTGAAGAAGGTTTCTATCGAGGAGGCCGCGTAAGCTTTGATCACGTCGAGGCCGGATTCGATGTTGCCCGTGGCTCCACCGCGAGCGACATTCATGCCGCGTTCAATGAATGTAGTGTCGTTGTGCTACATAGCGCATCAGGGCAGGGCAAGACCACGCAGGCCTATCGGTATGCTAAAGAATTCGCTCCCAGTGAATTCCGATTTGAAGTGCTTCAGCCGGGTAATCTGGCGCACGCGAGAGACATGGCACTGGCTATTGTCGGGCATGCAGAGGCAATCGAAGTGCCGACGTTCGTATATGTAGACGTTCGTCCCGGTGATCAGTTTTGGGTCGAACTGGTTCGCGAACTGGCTAGGGTCAACGGAATCCGTATTCTCGTAACGATCCGTGAAGAGGATTGGGCCCGGACGCCGATTTCAGCCGCCGACTTCGATTACAAGGAACTTACGCTCGAATTCGACGAACATGAGGCGTCCGAACTGTACAGCCGACTGATCCAACGCGGTATCGACCAAAAACACTTGGACTTCACTGACGCTTGGGAACAATTTGGCGCACGCAAGACATTGTTTGAGTTCGCATACTTCATCACGCAGCATGAAAGTTTGGCTGATCGGATCCGTGTCCAGGTGTCGGCGATTCAACGTGAGGTCAACGATGGGAACCGCCCTGCAGCTGACTTAGCGTTTTTACGTCAAGTCGCCGTCGCTTCCGCATACGAAGCGCGAGTCGATTTGGCGTCGATCGTCGCGAGTTCTTCCATGGCCGACGCAAAAACAGCTGTCTCCGCATTTGAGGACGAATACCTGATTCGCGTATCGGACGACGGTAAATTCATTGAAGGATTTCACGCCGTACGCAGTGAGGTCATGACAGAGGTACTCACCGACCCAGTCATCTGTCCGTGGCACGAAATTGCAAAGCAAGTTCTTCCGCATATTGTTGAAGAAGATCTGGAGTCATTTCTTCTGTGTGCTTTCTCCAGACGGGCCGACACAGCGACTGAATTGATTGATGCCTTGTGCTCGCAATCGCCGCGCACATGGATTGGCGTCCGCAACGTAATGGCCGCACTCATGTGGAAGGGATTACAGTCATACGTAAACGAACAGGCGGAGCTGCTGAAGGAGGTCCACGATACCTGCGTTGACGGGTGGTCGATGGCGATCGATTGGGATCTTGCAATGGCAAAGGGGCCCGACGGCTTCAACGTCTTCGAGGAACTTGGAGATGCGTGGAGTAACGGCAAAAAGCTTTCGGAAGAATTTCGTGCTAGACAGTTGGACAAGTCAGTGGTTTTTGGATTCGCTCGCAAGTGGCTCGGTGCGATCATTGGTGAGGTGGAGTCGCCAGCAACGCCCCAGGAATGGCTTTCAATGTCGGAGGTCTTGTACTGGTTGGGGCATTTGACGATTCAAACAAAGGTAACGGAAAGTGTTGATGTCTCCAAGCTCGACGAAGCGGTTGAATCGCTCACGACATATCAACTCGGACGTTTTCTTTTGGGCGTCAGAACGTGCTTCCGGCATGAGTACGCAGAATGGTTACAGGGTTGCGTTGACGTTGTACGGAACAAAATACGGTTTGAGGCATCGTTGCTCGCATTGCCCGAGGACGATGACAGTATTGTCGGTCACTTTCTGATTGATCCCGACCTTGAGGCTAACACGCTACGAAAATCCGACGCCCCAGGTCGGGCGACCGCAACGATACACGACCTGACAATCGAAAGAATTGATGTTCTAGCTCAGGTATTCCCCGAGAAGCAGCGGTATGGTGCAGTCGGGTACGGACATCTTTCCTCACTGATTCCAGCTTTTGCCAACGAAGCAGACAAACCCGGAGTGCTAAGCGAGAATTTGTATCCACCGTGGACACCAGGATTCAACGCTAGGGCGCGAGGCCTCGTCGAACTGATGTTCAGACCGGACAGCTGGCAGGAATACTTCGCGCGCGTTGCGGCGCTCCGACAGTCTGTTGTCGAAGCACTGACAGACTTTGAGGCTTCCGCAAGAAGGATCGCCAAGGCGGGGTCTCCTCCCACTAGCTCGATTCTTGACGATCCAGCAGGCTGGGATGCCTGCAAGGAGTCGCTTCGCGCTGATCTCTTGTTACCAAAAACGGCGGTTGACGAATGGGGCTTCCTTTCAGACTCGTCGAGCAAAACGTCCGCGTCTAACGAGAAGTCGTATCGGTCAGCTCTCGAACGGTTCACGCCGATTAAGGAATCAATCAGTGAATACACAAGAACAGTGGGCAACTTCATGGGGCAGGCTCTTGAGTCGATGGTGTTGATATCCAACCTTCGCCACGCTCAGGGACAAGCCGGAAGAAACGCCGTGACCAAGAAGGCAGGCCAGCTCGGGATAAATGAGCATTCAATTCGCTTGTCGATCATTAACGGTATTGACGCTTTCAAGGCCATCACTGCGCTGCAAGAAGCCATTTGCAAAGTCTTTCCAGACGGAGACATTCCCGAACTTGGCGGCGACTTGAGTGAAAACGAACTACGCGTCTTTGACTCAGCATTGACCACTTGGTGCAACTTCGTTAGTCCGCCTCGCGTAGGTGAAAAAGCCGCAAGAAAGAAAAACAACAAGCAACGTAGATCGGCAAAGCGCGTCACCAAGTTGGGTGATTTGTTGAATGCATCCCGGAATCGCCTAAAGACTGAACTCCAATCATTGCGGAAGAGTGGGATTGTCGCACGAGTGATTTCAGAGTCAATTCCCTGGGATGGTCGGTCATCGCTTTGGATTCAATATGACGTCAATCACCCCGTGGAGATCTTGCAGGCTGTGTCTCCCATTTGGGACAGGTTGATTCGCGCTTTCGATCCTGATCGCGAGAACACGATTCGATCACAACTCGTGAGCTGTTTTTGGAGTGAAATAATCCTGGTCCCAACGTCTCTTGGCAAAAGCCTGGACGGAATCGTAATGCCTCATCTGAAAGCAGTGACCTATCCGACACCTCCCTCTTTCGACGAGAGTGCATGGAGATTTTCGCCGGACAAGGTCGGCGATGACATATTGCAGCGTCTTGGCCTTCAGGCATGGGCATTACCGGAGTCAGAGGGAAGTTTTCAACGCTTGATTGGTTCAACCGCCGAGCTGTTTCAGACACTTGACCATTTATCCGATTTCGGCCGCATTGACGTCGAAGTTGATCAGGTGGGCCAGAAGATATTTCAATCTTACTTGGATCGAACGAATTCACGCCTGAATCAACTGCTGAGCGATGCGACGATAGCCCTGATGGACGTTGTGGACATCGTCCACAACTGCGTCGACATCGACTCGCACCCAAACCTTATGGCGTGTGCAGAATTATTGGTCGAAGCCGGTGAACTGCTTGAGCCGCGAAGCGAGGACGATGCTGAAGTCCAATTAACGCTTCCGCAAATCGTCGTCTGGAGAGATGAACTTCGCAAGGCAACGGAGTGGCTGGGAGTCGCCAGGTACTTCTTTCTTGCAGATGCTTTGTCGTTTCCTGAATGGACACCGACAAAATAATCGAGACGAAAAGCCGAGACGAGACTGCTTCTGCAATTTTTCTTTCCCAGCGTTGGAGAGAAACGTGTGGATTCGGAAACCCGCTTTCGTGCTTCGGTCACATCGACAGAAGTCGCGTGGTCTCCTGCAAGCTATTCGCCCCACTGCTGCTCCCTCCACGACAACGGTAATTCGGTGCGCAGTTTCGCCAAGCTCATCCCCTCCGGTTCATCCCCAGCGAGGATTCGCTCGACGATCTCCGGAGCGAGGGACGTAAGCCTTAGAAGACGACCGACGTAAGTGCGGTCGACGCCGTTCGCTGCCGCCAACTCGTCCATGCTGACGTATTCACCGGATTCAAGTTGCTCTTGCCAGCGATATGCCTTAGCCAGTGCAGACACGAGCGAGCCGTTGGTTTCGCGATCGGGCGTAGCCTGACCGTTGTCGCCGTGGGTGAGTACCATCTGGCGGCCATTACGGCGGTAGAAGCGAACGGGGATTCGCACGACGATCGCGTCGCCGTCGCGCGAAACAGTCAGGCCTGGGTATTCCTCTTGCTGGCTCTTCTCAACGTGGTCAATCATTGCTTCCCGCTCCCATCGGCTCCAATTCTTCGACGACTTGCTCGATGCCGTTCGCCCGAAAGCGAACCTCGACGTTCTCTTTTGACACAGTGATCGTTTCGACAAGCAACTCGAGGACGCGTCGCTGCTCTTCCGGATGCAGAACTTCCCAAATTGGATCGATGCGTTGCAGGGCGTCGGTTACGTTGCCGATTTCGACCGGTACGGCGGCGAATGGCTGAGATTCGAGCTTCGTGATCGATCGCGACAGGGAGTTCAACTCGCCATTGAGACGTTTGAGTTCGTCCGCCATAAACGCGTTCTGGTTGCCCAGGCTCAAGACCGCACGTATCGAATCCTGAAGCTGCTCGCGGCGTTGGTGTAGTTCGGCGAGTTCCCCCATCAACTCGGGGCTCGGTCCTGCCTCCGACCGTTCTTGAATCTCACGGTAGGTTCGAGCGATCACATCGGGGTGGCGAAGCAAAGCACGCAGCTGGTCGACGACCATCGTCTCGATCTCGCCGGCGGGTAACGTCGGCAGTTTGCACTTGTTGTATCCCGCCTTGATGCGTTTCGAGCAGGTGTAATAGCGATACTGCCGACCGTGGTTGTTAGTCCACGCCGGCTGGATCATGCTTCCACATTCGCCGCAACGTAACATCCGCCGCAGCAGGGCAAACCGCTCGACCTGGTGTTTGTGGGTGTACGTCTTGTTCGCACTCAAGACCTCCTGAACTTTCTCGAACAGGTCAGTCTTCACGATCGCTGCATGCTCGCCATCGTACGCTTTGCCCTTGTGGACGATCTTGCCGATGTACTTCCGATAGGTCAGATGATCGTAGACGACACGTCCCTTCCATGGTTTGCCGCCAAAGTCCTTTCCAGTCTTCGTTCTGTACTGCTTGGTGACGATGCGTTCCGCGTTGCACCTCGGCAACCTTTCGGCACGACTGCAGTTCGAGAAACAGCTCGAACATTCGACGGACGAGTTTCGCTTCGTCACGATTGACAACGTATCGCTTGTCGACAATGTCGAGTCCCAGCACGGGCTGGCCGCCGATGTACTTCCCCTGGCGAGCCGTCGCGAGCTTCTTGTCGCGGATCCGTTCGCCGATGATGAAAGGATGAGCGCTTCCCTGACTTTGTTGCGAGGCGCCACCTGTATAGTCCTCTAATCCCAAGAAACAACCGATGGATCAGGCAGCTGACCTGCGATTGTCAACATTGCTCGAAGAGCTTGCGGAACTCGCTGATGCAGACATTGAGACGCCCGCATATTACGCGGAAACACTCGGTAGGGTGGCATCAGTTACCGGCGCCGTTTTCTCGAGTGCGTGGGATTATGCGGATGGCAGTTTTTACCTTCTTCACGCAACCGGCTCAGAGGCGCCCGTTCAGCCACGCAGCTACTTGTGGGCAAGCGTTTTAGAAAGCAACGAAGCACGCATCGTGTTACCAGGCGCCGCGGACTCGCAGGGGAGGGTTGTTAACGAAACTGGTAACACTCTCTTCGTATGTGCTGTCTCTGGCAAAGACCGCCCTTATTCCATTTTGGAGCTGGCAGTTCCGGCCGGTACGAGCACGGCCAAGCAGCAGGAATGCTTACAGCTTTGCGAAGTGGCAGCCCGGCTTGCGACGACACATCACGAGCGCACCGAGTTAACGCAACTGCGCGACGATTACCATTGGTGGGCGGATCTGCACCGGTACGCCAACGCAATTCATCGCACACTTCACCTGCGGAAAACAGCCTGGACAATCGTCAATGACGGGCGTACCGTCGCCGGTTGCGACCGTTTATGGTTACTACTAAAACGTGGCAATCGTTATCGCGCCATGACCGTTAGCGGGCAGGACTCCGTCAACCGCCGCTCCAATCTTGTCAAGAAGCTCGAGCAGTTAGCCCGCACATCGCTGGCAACAGGCGAATCCCTTGTCTATCCAAGCGATACCGTTCTGCCACCCCAGATAGAGAATCTCTTGCATGAATATCTGGATGAGTCCAAGGCGAGTACTTTGGCGCTGACTCCAATGTTCGAGCCTGAGGCAAATGGTAACGAGCCAACACAATCGCATTCCGCCCGGCCGCTGACCGGTGCACTTGTGGCGGAGAAATTCTCTGGCGAACTTGATGCACGACAGTTCGACGCGGTTTGCCAGCAGGCGGCAAGCGCGCTGGGAAACGCTCTGGAACATAGCAGAGTTTTCTTACTACCACTGTGGTCAGCAATCGGCAAATGGCGGGTGGTGATGTCCGTGCGGACATTCCCCAAAATACTTCTTGCACTAGCGATTATCGCTGCCGTTGTGGCAGCCGCTATCTGGGTGCCTGCTGATTTCGAAATCTACGCTGAAGGCGCTCTTCAGCCAGAAAGGCGTACGCCAGTATTTGCGCCCGTGGATGGTGTCGTGGAAGAGCTTTATGTAAGACATCGCTCACCTGTCAAAGTAGACACGCCGCTTCTTCTACTACGAAGTTCTGAACTTGAATTAGAGCTAGAAGAGGTATCCGGAGAACATCGCACCACCGCCCGCAAACTGGCTTCGCTCAACGCCTCGCGTATTGCCGCAGCAACACGCCCAGGCATTAACCGCGCAGAGATCAATGCGATGGCAGCGGAGGAAGTTGAGCTGAAGACATGGCTGCAAAGTTTAGAAAAACAGATGCAGATTCTAAGTCAGCGGAAAAAAGAACTGACGGTTGCCAGTAAGCAGGATGGCGCCGTGATAACCTGGGATTTGCAGCAACTGCTTACCGCCAGACCCGTGTCCAGAGGTCAGATCCTGATGACCACCGCTCAACTAGACGGACAATGGGTGCTGGAACTAAATCTTCCTGACAATAAGGTGGGACATCTACGCGATGCGCAAGCGGCGTTACGTGAAGACTTAGATGTTTCGTTCATTCTAGCCACAACTCCGGAGACGACGCTGAAAGGCAAGATTCAAAGTGTTGCGGAATCCACCACTTACAACGATCGCGACGGGCTTACGTTGTTAGTGACCGTAGCAATCGACGAATCGCAGGTGAAGCAGCTACGCCCCGGCGCCCGGGTGAGCGGAAAAATCTATTGCGGTAAACGTTCACTGGGCTACGTGTGGCTGCATGAGGTTTTCGAATTTGTGCAGTCGAAAATTTTATTCCGCTTCTTCTAATACGAATTGCCTCTGTCTTGGTTTGCTGCATTTAACGGGAAGACTTTGCCGTAAGCACTACCATGTTGAACCCAATTGCGTATGAGAATCGACCGCTGCCTATCCGTATGCGACCCGATCTTCAGTTCGAAAAACAGACGCATCAAGGGGAGCTGTTTTTTGTCGTGAAGGATCCAGTGGCGATGGCCTACTACCGGCTGCGCGAATCTCAGTATGCGTTTCTTCAACTGTTAGATGGCGTCTCTACCCCGGCGATGATCCGGCGCAAGTTTCTGGCTCAGTTTCCTTTCATGCAACTGAAGATGCCAGAGTTACAAGCGATGCTGACCATGCTGCATCAGCTAGGACTTGTACTCTCCGATTCTCCGGGGCAAGGCGAAGAACTGCTTAAACGCAGTGACTCGCGCTTCTGGAAGAAGATTGGCAGCACTTTGCTCAGCGTGCTGTGGGTCAAGCTACCAGGCATTGACCCCGACAAGTTTCTGACGTGGGCGCACCCTGGCGTTGGCTGGATATTCTCACGCACAGCAGTGTTCGCAGCGAGCGGGCTGATGCTTGCTGCGTTGTTGCTGCTACTAACGCATCTCGAAGAGTTCTACGGCAGGTTGCCAGCAGCGGGCGAATTCTTCACTGCCAGGAACGCGATCTGGATTATGGCTGCGCTTGCAGGGGCCAAGGTATTGCATGAGTTTGGCCACGCATTTGCCTGTAAGCACTTTGGAGGAGAATGCCATCAAATCGGAGTGATGTTCCTGGTGTTCACCCCATGTATGTACTGCGATACGTCCGACTCGTGGATGGTGCCCAGTCGCTGGAAACGCGCCGCCATTGGCGCCGCAGGAATGTATGTGGAACTCATCCTGGCGTCGATCAGCGTTTTTGTCTGGTGGAATACCGCACCAGGGTTTATTCACTACATGGCGTTAAATGTAATGTTTATATGCTCGGTATCGACGCTGGTGTTTAACGTAAACCCGTTGCTTCGATACGACGGATATTACATCCTCTCAGACTTGATCGAGGTGCCAAACTTAAACCAGAAAGCCCGCGATATGTTGATGGGTTTTCTTAAAAAATACTGCCTGGGGCTACCGTGGAAGCCGGGTTATTCGACGCCTCCGCGCATGCGCTTGCTGTTCGTTATTTATGCGGTTTCGTCCACGGTTTACCGTTGGTTCATCACGATCGCCATCATATGGTTTCTCTCAGATGTTTTCGAGCCATACGGGTTGAAGCCAGTGGGTTATGTGCTGATCGCGTTTACAGTGGCCGGCGTGATCCTATCCCCACTGTGGGGCGTCATTAAATTTCTACGCACTCCTGGAAAGGCGAGGCAAGTGAATAAAGGACTCTTCGTCACTGTGGTGCTTGTAGCCGTCGTCGTTGTGTGGCTTGTGATGCTGATCCCAGTGCCTCACCGCATCATCACTGGCGTGGTGCTGCAACCACATGATGCAGAACGTATCTATGTAACGGTCAAAGGTGAACTAACGTCGATAGACGTAGAAGCGGGTGATGTGGTTGTCGCCGGTCAGCCGCTGGCGACACTCGTCAACAAAGAGCTGGAAATCGAAATTGAAAAGAACAGCGGGCGCCGGCAGAGACTTGAAACCCAGTTGCAAATGCTGCGCAATCAGGTGGGAGACCGCCAAGATGCGGGCAACGCCATCCCCGACACCGAAGAAGCAATCGCAACCGTCAAACAGCACATCGAAAAACTACGCGAAGACCAGCAGCGTCTGACCCTCCTCGCCGGACGCGCGGGCGCTATCATGCCGCCAGAAGACGTTTCACCTCCGCAGCAGCCAGGTGAACTAGCTAAATGGTCCGGCTCACCTTTAGATAAGCGCAATCTGAATTGTGAACTTGAAACCGGGGACCTGTTTTGCATCGTTGGCGATCCGCGGAAGCTCGAGGCAGTGTTGACAGTGGATCAAGGGGAAATCGAATTCGTCCAGCAAAATCAGCAAGTGGATCTGAAGTTTGACGAATACCCATTAGAGACCTGGCGTGGCGTTATTTCCGAAATCGCAACCAGGGATTTGCAGGTAGCTTCCCGTGAAGTCTCGCAGAAAGGCGGCGGTGAACTAAGCACCGGGTCCGGACCTGACGGAGAACGGCCCACAAGTGCAACCTATCAGGCCCGGGTGCCCCTCGACAATCGCAAGTTGCAGCTTTCACCCGGGTTCCGCGGACTAGCCAAAATTCACGCCGGATACCGGCCGCTGGGAAGCATTATCTACCGCGCGGTTATGCAGGCAGTACGTTTTAAATAGATACTGCGCCTACTGCCTGATGGACTTCGTCCAATGCGCTAGTCCACACGGTCACTGGGTGATTTTGCCGTCAGCGATTCTTTATCGCTTGCCGCACTTGCCGTGCTGTCGTCGCCAGTTGCGATGTGCAATACACCGTGCACTCCGGGACGCAGTGTCAGCCCCGGAGCGTTCTCAACTTCCGCCCAGATGCGAACCTGCCCCGTTACGGGCTGAACCTCCGGACTAACGAAAGTAACGTGACCGAAAAATTGCCAGGGCTTGCCTGGCGGGACGTTCACAGTCAGTCGTACTCGCTTGCCCTGCAATTGCGGGGCACCATACCTGGACGCATCAACATGTGCTTCCACACGCATGCGATCTAACCGGATAATACGGCAGACTGGCTCTCCGGCCGAAGCAAATTCGCCCTCCTGCTTGAATAGCTCAACCGCCATTCCAGAAAGCGGGGCAATCAGCTTGCGACGATCAACACGCACCGCTGCGGTGTCACTGGCCTGCTGTTTCAGATTTGCGGTCAGTTTGGCAATCCGGCTGTCATGCAGCGCCTTCTCCGCCGCCAGCGAAGATTGCTCGACGACAAGTTTCAGACGGTTTAGTTCCGTTTCGGAAATACTGTCTGCAACACGCTGGACCGATTCCTCCGACAAACGCAATTCCGCCTGAGCAACGGCCAGACTTTTCTTCGCATAGCGGAAATCAATATCGTTCTTGCTCTGTTCCAATGCGATGTCTTTTTCAAGTTCCGCCAGCTTTTTCTCGGCGGACACAAGCGAGTTGTCGGTTTGGCCGACCACTTCACCAGCGTTTACAAGATCGCCTTCGCGAATCGAAAGGCGTGTGATAACACCTGCCTCGCGCACGGGCAGCCGGACCTCGCGGATAAGTTTTACCTGAGCGTCCCTAACTTCCAGCGCGTTCTGGAAGTCTGAATTATCGCCGACTTGCTTCGCCGATGGATCTGCTGACAGCACCAAAGCGGCAAACATTAAAAGAAGCATGTTTTACCTTCAAATCGTATAATGATTTCTAATCAGCAGTTTAATGCTGCGCGACCTCCATGACAATTATTACCCAGTTGCATATTCAAAGCCCATAAATCAATCGTCCCTATTCCCGGCAAAGTCGTTGGTTTCGTCAAGTGTTGTGGTCATTGGGCGAGACCTTATCTTGACCTCTATGAATCGGTCTTCCATGACCGCGTGTAGAATATGTCTCTTTGACGTGTTTCCAGGTCAGAATGATTTTACTGACGGGGATTTCGAGCTGGACGTTCGTTTGGCGCCAGCTGTCGCGAAATACACGTCCGAGTCGTTCCTGGAGTATATCGATTGAACCCTCCAGGGATTCACACCGGCATACCACGAACGCCTAATACCGCTGGATGCTGTGCCCGTCTCCACCTTTATCCGGTGCACACCCCGTTCATCACAATTCCGTAGAGATTGTGTCAACTTGCAAATTTGAGTGATTAAGTCCAGCCCTTGGTGTTTCCTTCTGATCTACTTCGAAGCCAAGCAACGTGCCCAGTTAGTGAGTTCCAGTTGCAGCTCTCAAAGAGGCCTTTGCAATGCAGAACTTGTAACAGCTGTCGAATTCTGAGCAGGCTCGACAGTCATCCCATTCTTCCACAGATTCTTCAATAAAGTGCCCCGCGAAGTTGGCGCCTCCGCACGGCACCAGCTTAACCGTAAACACCTTTCCCTCATTAGGTTCCGTACGCCCTATATGCAAAGTGTCTGGCAGCATCGTGCCGAAGCATTTTTTGTGTTCAATCTGGCTCATGAAATTCGCCTCTAGAATTCGTATTGTCTATTCCGCCGCTGCCAACTCGGTCGCCTCTGCTGAAAACCAATGCCGAGTTTTGACGCAAAACTTCACCAGCATCAGCATCAAGGGCACCTCGATCAAGACACCAACAACGGTAGCCAGCGCCGCCCCCGACGAAAGTCCGTACAGCATCGCGGCCGTGGCAATAGCAACCTCAAAGTGATTGGAAGCCCCGGTCATGGCTGTTGGAGCAGCATTCGCGTAGGACAGTCCCATCGCCTTCGAGAGCAAATAGCCTAGGCCAAAGATGACAATCGTCTGAATGAACAGCGGGATGGCAATCCACAGAATCGTTAGTGGATTGGCGACGATCGTTTCGCCCTTAAACGAGAACAGGAGAACGAGCGTCGTCGGCAACGCCACGATCGTGATGGGTGTGAGGACATGCAGGAATTTCTCTTTGAACCACTCCTCTCCCTTGGCCGCAATCAAATATTTGCGCGAAAAGAAGCCCGCAATCAACGGAAACGCCACATAGACACTCACGGATAACAGCAATGCTTGCCATGGCACTGGCAGTTTGCTCACGCCCAACAAAAACCCGCCGAGAAGCCCGTACAAGACAAGCATCGTTAACGAATTGATGGCAACCATTACTAGGGTATGCCCGCCGTTTCCCTCGGCCAAAAAACTCCAGACCAATACCATGGCCGTACAGGGAGCGATGCCAAGCAGGATACACCCGGCCAGGTAACTGCGCCACAAAGGGACCTGTAGCGCCTTAACCCCATCGACCATCACCACCTGTCCGGCGCCATAGGTATCACCGACTTGCAGGTCGGCGCCCAGCGGTAGCTTTAGGATGTCGGTTGCATCCGGCCCGATAAATCCGAGGAAAAGCGTTCCGAGAAAGAAGCTCGCAATCGCATACATCGTGAATGGTTTGATCACCCAGTTGATGAACAAGGTCAGCCCAACCGGTCGAACCGCTTTCCCTGCTCTGACAACTTCTGCAAAGTCAATTTTCACCATGATGGGGTACATCATGAAGAACAGGCAAAAGGCAATCGGAATCGAAATGACTGGTGCGTCGTTGACATAGATGGCCATACCGTCGAGGTTTTTCGCCAAATTGGGAGCGAGCTTGCCCAAGCCGATCCCAGCAAAAATACAAAGCGCTACCCAGACGGTCAGATATCGCTCAAAGAATCCCATTTTCTTTGGTTGCTCTTTTTCCATCGTCATCCCCTCCCAGACCTCAGCAGCACCCGCTATCACCGCAACAAGAACTGCCCAATGTTGGCAATGGAGCGCCAATGCCACATTTGTCCGGTGCCAGGCAAGCCGTTTGCTTGGCCATCAGCGCTAGGGTCAAATGGGTTTCATCAAGCCGACATTGATCGAGCGAAAAAATCTGAATGGTGCTTCCCTGAATTTCAAACTCGACGGGAATCCCATCCGATAACTCCAGTTGAGCGGTCAGATTGAGAATCCGGGCCAGTTTGTCGGCCTGTAAACGGTGCTCGACGTCGTTGGCAACGAGAGTTTGCAGCACGCAGGTCTGTTCCGTGCGACGCACACCTCCGCAATCGACAAAGTCCTTGGTAACCTTGCCAACTTCGGTAACGTGAAAATGGGCGGGAACAAATTCACCCGACGGCAGTTGGAGGCGAAGCCGGCGATCCCCGGCGTCCGCGAGCTGTTCTGAGAGTTGCTGAAAATTCATGGCTATAATTCGTTCTGAAAGGTGCAATCGCGAAGGGCGATGATTCTGGAAACGGCCAATTATTTGATAATATTGGAAATATGAAAACGATACAAGCGGTAAGGGCGTTAGCGGCATTGGCTCAGGAAACGAGGCTGAATGTCTTTCGAGCCCTGGTCGAAGCTGGCGAAAAAGGCATGTCGGCAGGTGAATTGGCCGGGCAGCTGGAGGTTCCCGCGGCTACGCTTTCTTTTCACTTGAAGGAACTGGCAGCCACCGGTCTGATTGCCCAGGCGAGAGAAGGGCGATCACTGATTTACTCGCTCCAGCCTGATGTGATGAATCAGCTGTTGCGATTCCTGATGGAAGATTGCTGCCAGGGGCGACCCGAGTTGTGCCAACCGGACTTTTCTCAGGAGCAATGTTCTCAAGGAAAGTGCGGAGAGAAGCCTGCACGTCAGAAGAAATCAAAAGCGAAAAAGAATTAAACGCAGGATACGGATTAAACGCTGTTTGCTACTCGCATCATCACCCAGTCATCAAATTTACCCCCAACCGAATTTGCGCTCGTTTTTCCGTGTCGTCTGCCGCAAGACATGTAGGGCCGCAACCTGCTATCTTTCCGTCAGCTCTCGCCGGACGTGCAACGCCAATCGAGGTGGCGGATACGCGGATGACAATATGCTGCCGCGTAAGTAATGTCAGAAGAATCATCTGCAGCGAAAAGCCCGCGATGCAAGGGCATGCGTGAAGCCAACCTCCTGCCGGGTCTGGCGCAGAAGAACGTACGCCCACCGCGCTCAGGTTTTCTCGTCAAATCCGCACGCAAGCGTGCAATTTGTCGATCGTGGCTGCGGAAGCTGTTTGAAGAGCACCGTGTCGATATCAGGGGAATGGGGCGGTGACCCCGACCCGTGACCAGAATGGCAAGCGACGTCAACAATCCCTGGATGACGCCATCTTCCCCGCTGGCGCCATGAAATTATCGCGGCTTCTGATTTTTTTTGTCACCGCAGCGACAAAAGACAGATGTTCTTAAAGACATGAAGTCACAGTCGTTATTCATCGGACGGTTGAACCACTAGCGCGTTGGACTTTATCTTTGGAGACCCATCATGCAATTTTTCCGGCTGACCTTTACGCTATTTGCTACCTTTTACATCGCGCTCAGTCTCACTGGAGCGACAGCAAGGGCCGGAACTAGACTCCACAATCGTACGCAATACGATCTGTGGCTTGCCCAGGGCTTCAACAAGGACAGTTCGATCGCAGGGATCGGTGGCAACGGCTGGGACGATCCCAATACGTTTATCCGGGCTCACGGTTGGAAAAAGCTACCTTCTGGAGGGAGTATCGAGACGAACGCGACGGCCGTCCTCATTGCTGCGTTTAACAACGGCCAGATGAAGGTTATCCGGCCGGCGAAGCCCTCGAAGTACGCCCACGTCTTTCCGTTCTCGCGAAAGAAATTTGACGCTAAGATTCCGTACGGTGGGCCGACGATGTCCGGGCCAAACGTCAACAATCGAAGAAGTCAGGCCATTCGTTCCCGCGGTTATGACACCGCTGTCTTCTACCGGGTTCGAGCGTATCAGGAACGGCACGACCGTCCTGCCATTGTCGGTAATCAAGCGACGAATCGCGAGTTGCGGGACTGGTTCCGGCAGACCGCTCGAAAAAGTGGCATCTCAACATTGCGCGTCCGCAATAATACTGGGCGTAAAATGTTGTTCAAAGTCAAGTTCATCACCACAAACGGATCCAATCGCAGCTTCAATGATTTCAAGGAGATTGCATCCGGCGCTTCCGGCGTCTGGCAGCTCAACGTGAATCAAAATGGCGATTTCCGCTATGGAGGCGGTCGCGTGGCGGTTGGTATCGAAGCCGTCGATCCGTTTTCCAATCAGCGACGATACTGGGGCATCGAGAACGGCGCCGTTACTAGTCTCAATGCCAGCCGCCGCGAGATTGTCAATGGAAACACCGTGTCGAATGAATACAGCGTGTCGCTCAGCTGGTAGCCGGTGGCTAAGGCAGAACAAAGTCGCGGACCGAAACGCTCTTTAGAGGAAGAAAAGGGGAGAGGAAAAGACCTGCCCCTTTATGCTCTTGGTTTTTTCAGTCCATGGGTATAACTAAATCACGGCCCCATACGCTGTCTGATACACCGCGCAGTTATGTCGGAAAGGGCGTGCTGGCGAACCGCTTGATCCGCGACGTGGGCACGGACGGCAATGTGATCCCACGTCGCGAGGAATGTGAAAGCGGTAAGATCTCAGCGGCCGTGTAAATTACCACATGTTCAGCTTGGTCCCGGCGCCCCCGCACTACGGTCGCGCCATCCGTTCGATGTATGTCGCGTGCGCGGTTTCTAATTACTGCACACGCCGTCGCTGAGATCCGAGATGTTGAGTCCTGCGAGACGATCGTTGGTGTGGTAGGCGTTGGCCGGGTTGAATGCACGCGCTGGGTACGCGAGCGTATTGAAATGCTTGACCAGCAGATCCCAAACTGCTGTACTTTGACCGCGGCAATAGGTGGATATCTCTATTCGCTTAACTTGTCCACACAGTGAGTTCAAATGTGCTGCGATATCAACGTTTGACGTGGAAAGCGCTGGGGGATCGAATGATTAATTTGCGGAAACTATTGTGCTGTGCACCGTTACTCATAGTTGCAGGTTGTAGCGGTCCCGTCTCCGAAAAACCGCCACAAGAGAATCCTGTTTCCCCGCCAGCAACTACGGTTACACCGTCTGCGGTGGAGCAAACTGAACCGCTCGCCAGAGCGATTACTGAAGTACGGGAAACGGGCAGCGCGTTTGTCGCGGGTATCGCTGGGCGCTTCGACGTAGAGGCTGGCGCCAGGTATGTGCGCTGGTCGCCCGACGGGGCCTTGTTACTTACGTCCGGGGAAAACGCGGTGCTCTGGGACGCCGCAACAGGAAAACAGAAAAAGGATCTTGGCAAAGCGACCCGGGCTATTTTCACGCAGGATGGAACGCATGTTATCGCCAATATCGGCGAAGGGCTTGTTGCCTGGAACCTGAAGACCGCGGAGCGTTTTGCACTAGCGGAGCATCAGGGCTATGGAATGCAGACTGCCAACATCCACGCATCGGCTGATGGTTCGGTTGTTGTCTGCAACGATGGCCTTTCGGCTTATGTATATGCGAAGAGCACCAAAGCAACCCGCCGGATCAATGCGGGAAAGCTTGGTGTCGCCGCGTTGAATCAGATGGCGCTTTCGGCAGATGGACAGACGCTTTATGTGGGTAACCGGAACGGCAAAGTTGTTGTCGTGGATGTTGCCACGCTAGAGCCCGTAAAAACGATCGACGCGAATGACGCGGCGCTGATGATTGAGCGGATCACCATTTCCGCCGATGGTAAAACGCTCGCCACCGCAACGCGTGGTGCTGGCGGAAACGACGTCCGCACCTACGATCTACAAAAATCCCGGGCGCTCGCCCGTCATGTTTTTAATGCAGGTCTCCAGGATTTGGAGCTATCGCCCGGCGGAACGTTGCTGGCATCCTATCGCGAAGATATTTCGGTCTTGAACGCGGCTGGCAATGAAGAGTGGTCGAGGTCGACTCTGCACACGGGCGATGCGACCAGCGTCTGTTTTTCGCCGGACGCTAGATATCTAGCAGCGATGAACGAAGAAACCGCGCAAATTTCAATTCTTGATACTCAGCGTGGCGGTTCGATGGTGAAATTACCTGAAATCGACGATGCCTACCGTGTGGCTTCTTTGCCCGGTAAAGACCATGTCGTGGTGTTCGAAAACGATGGCGACTACGTCGCAGAGGACGGAAAGAAGACAATAGATCTGCCCGGCGACTACCTGGCAACCTCACCCGGTGAAGACACGATTCTCTGCCTGTTCGCAGACGAACTAAAGCTCTGCAAACTCGACGGCGAGGTCCTACACGAATTTGAAGGCGAATTCGATACAGGATGTTTCACCCCGGATGGCGGCAAGATCGTCGCGGCCAATGGCGAGGGTGTAACCATTTTCGATCCAAAGACGGGCAACAAGGTTCGTGAGTTTGCGACCAAAAAATCAGTGCTGGCGGTTGCCGTTAACAAGGACAGTAGCCTGCTGGCCGCTGGTGGTTACAACGGCTATGTCCGGCTTTACGATTTTGAAACCGGCGACCTTGAATCTGAAGCTGTGGCGCAAGAGGGGAATGCAACACTGCTGCGTTTTTCACCTGACGGAAAATGGCTCGCGTCGGCAGGCCGCTTTGAAGATCCCATTGTATCGCTCTGGAAAATGGGCGCCCCCGCGCCTGTGTTTCTCGAGGCTCACGCAGACGCCGTTTCAAGTATCTGTTTTTCTCCCGACAGCAAACATCTTCTTACAGGTGGGTTTGCCGGTATGCTGCGAGTGTGGGAGGTTGAGTCAGCCAGCAAACAGCGGGAGTTCCAGATGTTTCAGAATGCCGTACAATCCATTGAGCCTATCGCTGGCGAAGAAAGCGTGCTGATTTACGGGTATGAAGAAGAATCGGCAGTGGCTTGGCCATGCGAAGAGCTGCTTCCGAAGCCTTCAACCTTCCAGATAACTCGCCACGTATCGCCGGAACCCGACCCTTACAAGCTCGTTGAATTTGACGGCTGGGCGGGCAAACACGATGTGTATGGCACGATGGCGGTTTCGCCGGATGAGAAGACGCTCGCCGTGTTAAACAGCACCAAAGGCCTGCTCGTCTACGATCTGGCGGGAATGCTGAAAGCCATCGGCGACGATCCTGGCGGTAGCCGGCGGTCACTGCCTGGTTACCTCTGGCTGCGGCACGACGCCTCCGAACTATATCGTGACTATCACCGTCTCAATAGATTCCTGTTGCGGACGCTGCCAGATATCAAAGGCGACCAGCTGGTTTTCTCACCAGATAGTTCAAAACTTCTGGTCGCAGGGGTAAAAGACACCGGTGAACTCAACATGTATAGCGCCGTCAACGGTGAATTGTTGAAGTCTTATGGAAAGGTTGAAGGGGCGAAGCTGGTTGCCTCACCAACCTTGGGCATTGTTGCGGTTACATCGCCAAAAAAGAAAGAAATCTGGAGGATCGACTTTGCCAGTAACGATCAGCTCGCAGCGATTCCGGCTTCGGAGTACATCGAAGCCGCGGTCGATGACGAGAACGGTTTGCTGCTGGTGACGGAGGGGCGTAAATGCAAAACCTACGACTTGAAAACCGGCAAGCAGCAAAGAGACATTGACCTTCCCATAAATTGCCAGCAGTCGCTTAGTGTGCCTGGACGGAAATGGCTTGTGCACGATGGCGGGGACACCATGTGTTCGCCAGCTGCCGGCTGGGAAGTGGAGAAAGGCTTTGGCAGCCTGATGGTCGTTCCTGGCGGCAGGTACGTCTTCGATATGCGGACTTTCTATGATGTCAACAACGGAAAGATTGTCTGCACGCTACCCGAATCAATCAATAAAGTGCATTTTACCAAAGACGGTAAGTGGATGATCGTGCGGGAGTTCGGCGAGATAAAGTTCTGCTCGCTCGGCGCCGTATTCGATATGGAATTACAGGCGTTTCTCAAAGATCATTCGGAACTTGTGATCGACGATTTCTACTACGACGGTCAAAGCACCGTGATTAGAAGCCCTTTTGACGGCCGGAGTTCGGCTGCCATGCTATCGGCCTTAAAAGGTTTGAACTCGCCGGTCAAACTCGATCTCGACCTATCGATCGCACTACCCGCCGAAATGCTACGACGGCTTGCAGGCAGCAATGCAATCCGGGGAATATCGCTTACTGATTCTACGGAGGAGCTCAGCGTCGATGACATCAAGTCACTTGCAGGTCTGCCCAATCTCACCGAACTTGCTCTCGCGGCGCCGGAAGGCAAGCTGACTAGTGCTCTGCCGGCGTTTGAAAAGCTTAAGGTATTACGTGTGAAAATTGGTGGCGTCTTAGGGTACGACGGACCAGCCGATGTCTACGCACCGATCGCCCAGTGTAAAGAATTAGAGGACGTAGATCTGGAGCTCTGGTCCGACGAAAACGCACGGTCTGCTATCGAAGCGCTATCGAAATTATCGAAGTTACGGCGGCTTTCCATTACCTGCTACAAAGTTCGTGGAGAAACGCTTGCCTTACTTGCCAGCCTTAAGCAACTGGAAGAACTTTCGTTGACAGTTGAAGACTTCTCAGATTTCTCAGATATCGGCAGCGGCCTTGTGAAGTTGAAGCAGATAAAAACGTTGCGGATTGCCTGCGATAACTTCAACAGCGAACACCTCCAGCAACTAAAAGGCCTGACTCAACTCGAATCACTCGACTTGGCAGAGACATCCGTTTCGCAGGATCCTACGCCCCTTTTCAGTCTCAAGAATCTGAAATACTGTCGAGTGCCAGAATACGAATCCGTCTTCAAGAAGAAGCTGCAAACCGCACTGCCTGACGCGAGAGTTTACGATTAGGAGTTGGCACCTGACCGCCGACACGAAAGCTTCAAGGAAGCTGAACAGGGGCGAGGTTGTGTCGCTATTAAGCATGCTGGGCGCCGGTGAGTTTTGCCGTCACCAGATACATGACGGGAGCCAGCAGCAGAACGATGACCGTACTGAGCGCTAATCCGAAAGTTAAGCTGGTGGCCATCGGCGCGACAACCTGAGCTTCCTTCGAGCGTTCAAGCAGAATGGGCAGCATGCCTGCGCAGGTTGTTACCGAGGTCAGCAACACCGCGCGGAACCGCCTTCGTCCACCGTCAATAATAGCTTCGTGTAACGGTAACCCAGCGGCGACGCGGCTGTTGATAAAGTCAACCAGCACAATCGAGTCGTTCACCACCACCCCAGACAGGGCAACAATGCCAAAGATGCTAAACAGCGTCAGATCAATGTTCATCACAATGTGCCCCGCGATGGCGCCAATGAAGCCAAAGGGGATAATCGAAAGAATGAGAATCGCCTGCCAGCAGGAGTTGAACTGCACGGTTAGCAGCAGAAACATAGCGCCTAAGACAAAGAGAAAACCAAGCGTTAAGCTGTCGACGGTTTCGTCAGTTTGTTCCTGCTGGCCTGCCCACTCTAGTCGCACACCTGGAAACTTCTGATTAAATTCAGGCACGAAATTGGCTTTCAGGTCGGACACAACATTAAACGCATTGCCGCGGGTTTCGTCGACATCGGCGACTACAGAGATGCTTCGCATCTGATTCACACGCCGGATTTCGGAATAGCCACGCTGCACTTGAACATCGGCGACTTCGCCCAGCGGAAGCTCCATTCTGTTGGCGCCGCGGATGCGTATGTCGTCGAAGCTGACTAACGTGTTGCGATCGTCGCGCGGATATCGGACGCGGAGTGGAACTTCGTGTCTGCCGCGTTGCAGCCGCATGACTTCTTCGCCGTAGTACGAAGCGCGGACTGTGCTGGCTACATCCGCCAGCGAGACGCCAAGCGCACGGGCGTCGTCGCGGACTTGAATCCGGTACTCCCATTTGCCTTGCCGCGTGTCAGTGGCAATGTCTGACACGTGCGGGTATTCCGAGAGCTTTGTTTTGCAGTGCTCTATCGCCTGGTTCAACTGTTCCAGGTTATCGCCGGTCGCCATCAGCCGGATTTCGATCGGTAGAGAAGCGGGCCCGCGCGGCGTGGCGCCAAAGGCAACGGCTTCCGCGCCGGGAAACTTGCCGGCTTCTTCGCGCCACATCCGCACAATGGCTTCGGAATCGACGGTCCGTTGCCCGATGTCGTTCAATTGAATAAAAAGCCCGCCAAGATGCCCGGCAGGTGTAACGCCCAGTTCATCGCCCGATGCACCCACCGTGCGCTGAACGGCTTTTACGAAACCATCCGGATCGGTGGTCAGCTTTTCATCAATCGAACGCTGATTCACGCGCCAGATTGCCGCCTCCAGTTGCCTGGTCGCTTTATCGGTTACTTCGGGCGGTGTTCCATCAGGGTATGTTACTTGAACCGTAATGAAGCCGAAGTCGATTTTAGGTAGAAGTAGAAATGGCACCATTCCCGAACGCACAACGCCGACCGATAGAATCATCAGGCCGAGCAGCGTCGAGAGTACAATCGCGGGGTTGAGCAGCGACCACCGCAACGCAGGTGTATACACCGCTTCGATAAACCAGTTCAGCACCCGCGTTGTCGCAGCGTTGGCTTTTTCCATAAGCCAGCCAAGTGGCCGGAGCGGGAACAGGATATAGGTGAAGACGTCGAGAAACTTGCTGCGGCGATGAGAAAGGTGCGATGGAAGAATCGTCAGACTTTCGAACATTGAAATAATCAACATCGCGCCGACGCACATTGGCAACACGATGGTTAGGCGTTTGATGCGGCCTTCCATGTACATGATTGGCGCAAAGGCAATGACCGTTGTCATCACTGCGGTGACCACCGACGGCATGACTTCGTAGGCGCCGTCAATGGCTGCATCGCGATAACTCTTGCCCATTCCGCGATGCACATAGATATTTTCGCCGACTACAATCGCGTCGTCGACAACAATCCCCAGGGCGATGAGAAACGCAAACATCGATGTCATGTTGAGCGTCATGGCGCCGAAATACATGAAGATACACGCGCCCAACAGCGAAATTGGTATTCCCAGCATGACCCACCACGCCAGCCGCATTTCCAGGAATAGAGCCAGCACAATAAACACCAGCACCAGCCCCATCCACGCATTCTCACTAAGCATATCCAAGCGGTTACGGACACTCGTCGAGCGGTCGCGCATGCAGATGAGTGCGTAGCCTGGCGGCAGCGTTGCACGTCCTTCCTGCACGAACTCGCGGACGTCGTCCGAGACCTGAATCAGATCGTCAGCGCTGGTGGTCTCCACAGACACCAGCACTGCCGGACGCCCGTTGACTTCGTTGACGGTGCCTTCGACGGCAAACTCATCCCGGACAACACCAAGATCGCCCACCGTTAACACCGCGCCATCGGGTTGGGTGACCAGCGGAATGGTTGAGATGCCGTCGCCGACGGTACTCTTGTCGCTGCTACGAAGCAGTATTTCCTGCGACCGGCCACGCAGTGTGCCGCCTGGAAGTTCAACATTGTTGTCGCGGACAATATCTGCGACGCTCTTCAAAGAAAGATTGTATTTGCGGAGCGTCTCTTCCGGAATTTCGATGTCGATCTGGTAATCCGGTGTGCCCACCAGATCCGCCACCGACACGGAAGGCAGAGCCAATACTTCGGTGCGGACCTGTTCTGCTACCCGCCGCAACGCGAGCGCCGATTCCGCCATGGCGGCTTCGCTACGTCCACCGCCAGCCCCAGAGCCAGCCGGTCCCATCACGGCGACCCGTATCGCGGTGACAAAGTTTGTCTGGATGCGGATATCGGGCTTTTCCGCTAGTTCCGGGAAACTGCTGATCTGTCCGATAAGGGTGGTGACTTCGGTCAGCACACGCTGCGCGTCTTCCTGGGTAGAGTCTGGATCGAGTTCCAGCGTCACACTTCCGGCGCCTTCGCGCGCCGAGGACGTTACTTCTTCGATGCCATCGACGGTGCGAATAGATTCCTCGATTTTTTCGAGCACACCCACTTCGATTTCATCGGGACTGGCGCCCGGATATACGACTGAAACGTTTAATACATACAGCTCGAAATCCGGCCAGAAATCGCGTCGCAACTGAAACAGACTGAACGCACCTAAAACCAATACGCCAAGCATCACAACGTTCATTGCCTGCCAGTTTTTCACAGCCCAGGCGATCAGAAACTTCATCGGCTGGCCCTTGCAGACGGTATGGCAGACGGGCGGCTGGAAACCTTCATTCCTTCGATAGGATTGCTAACCGGGGATAGAATCAATTCAATGTTGGGCAGGGCTTCCGGCGATATAGCACCGGGCTTAAACTCAACCGTTAGCGAACCGGCGGAACGGCTTACCACCGTAACCTGAACAATGCGTAGCTGGCCGTTTTCATTTAACCAGATCCGGTTGCCAGGACGAATTGCAGCTTCGGGCACTTGAAATAGTAAGCGATCCGGATGCGTTTCGATTTCCACCCCTACAAACATTCCACGGGTTAACCGCTGGGCGGTGGCGTCTGCGTCCATTGCATCTTGCGCCGCGATACGGAACAGGCATGGATATGTTCTCGTTTGAACATTGATACCTGCACCGTCGATTCGGTGTAACACTGCCGGCGAGGTCAGCAACTGGCCACCGATCTGATAGGTAATCGTTGCCGGAACAGGGGGAACTTTGTTATGGAAGCCGGTTTCTTTAGGCGTTTCAGGACGTTCAAGCAGTGGCCGGAAAGTGGTTGTGCTGTCAGGGATAGACCCTGTTGCTGGCATGTGCCCTACGCTGCTCCAGACCCACACCATCTGGTCCGCCGTTAAGCTTGACCTGACTTCCACCGCAGACGTGTCCTCAATCGTAACGAAGGGCGTGCCCGCTGGCACGAACGACTGCTCCTCGACCGTAGACTGCACCACGCGGCCACGGACTGGGGAGCGTACAACGCATCGCGCAACTTCAAGTTCCGCTCGTTCCAGCAGCACTGCAGTTAAGGCTTGCTTCTCGACAACCAGTTGCCGCATTGACGCCAGTTCTTTGCGACGGTTTTCGAGTTCGACAAACGACGATCGCGCTGTCAGTTCGGTGCGGCGGGCAATATCCGCCTCCGACTGCGAGATCACCCGCTTATTTGCCAGACTGTCAACCCGCGCCTTTTCGGCCGAGGTGATTTTCAGCTGCTGGGACGCTAGTTCGGCCAGTTGCTCTGTGCTGGCTATGCTCACGTCGGCAGCGGCTAATTCAGCAATCTCCTGCCGTTGCTGAGCCCTCAGCCGTTTGACTTCAAGTTCGTGCTCGACGGCATCGAGCCGGATAAGAACTTCGCCCTTTTCGACCATCTGCCCAGGGCGAAGATTCTCTGACTGCTCGACAATCCGGCCGGCTACTTCTGTAGCTAGCCGGATTTCACGCAGTGGCACAATCACGCCATTGGCAGCGATTTGAACCGCGCCGTTGTGGACGCGCAACGGTTGGCTGACCACCTCAGTAACGTCTGACTTGGGTGGTCGTTTTCGCTGCGGTCGTTTTCTTTCACCCAGAAACGTGTAGCCAAAAATGCTGGCTGCCAGTACAGCCATCGAGACGCCAATGTTAAGCCCGAGACTTAATACCGTCCGGCGCGCCGGAGCGCTTACAGGCGGCGCTGCAGACGCAGCCGGCTCGCCGGGCACGGTGATTTCAGGTTGGCAAGTTTCCGTCACAGATGGCACTGCGACGGATTCGTCCGGGCAAGGTTGTATCGATTCCGCCTCCGTCATGTTGTCGCCCCATAGCTGGTTCGTAGTTCTGCTGGCTGAATGCACACGATTCCATCTACTACGAGGCGAGATGCTTTTTAAAGAACGCTATGGTGCGGCGCCACGCAAGCTCTGCAGCGCCTTTGTCAAAGCGGGGCGTGGTATCGTTATGGAAGCCGTGGTTTACGCCCGCATAAACAAACGCCTCAAACGGCTTGTTGTTATCTTTCAACGCCTTTTCAAACGCAGGGGCGCCCGCGAGAATCCGCTTGTCTAAACCGGCATTCTGAATGAGCAAAGGCGAATTAATTTTCGGCACATCTTTGGCTGCGGGTTGACGACCGTAGAACGGCACACCCGCGTCGATGACGCTGGGAATGCGGACAGCAAGCTGATTCACAATGCCGCCACCAAAGCAGAAACCGACAACACCGGTTTTGCCTGTAGACTGCTTATGTGTGTCGAGCCATTTCGCGGCAGCGATAAAATCCTGTGTCATTTTTTCGCCGTCGCGTTTCGCTTGCATGGCCCGACCTTCGTCATCGTTGCCAGGGTAGCCGCCCAGCGGTGTTAAGGCGTCTGGAGCTAACGCCAGAAAGCCATCTACGGCCAGTCTGCGCGCGACATCTTCGATATAAGGGTTCAGCCCCCGGTTCTCATGCACTACCAGCACGGCGGGAAATTTTTTCCCCTCCGCAGGATAGGCAAGCAGTCCTTTCATGGCGCCGCCGCCAGCTGGAGACTTATAGGTAATGGTTTCTGTTTTGATCCGGGAGTCATCCGGCTTTATCTGCTGCGCCCATGCATAGTTCGGACTGAGGCTCGAAAGCAAGGCTTCGACGGTCAAACCGCCAACAGCGAAGGCGCCAAGTCTTGACACGTAGTCGCGACGGGTAATGCGCCCGTGGGCAAAATCGTCGTAAAGATCGAGAACTTCCTGGTCGAATTGCCCGGCATCTTTGCGGTTCATAGTGTATTCCTGGATAGTTGGGGAAGATGTGCGTGAAGCACCAGAAAACTAGTGAGAGTTGCAGGTGGGAGGGGGAGGATTTTGCGTTGGGGGGGCAGAAGCTAATGGAGAACGGCGCGGGAGGGGGGCCATAAATTTCCAACTTCTTTTCCGAGGTGGCCGGGATAGACAACTGTGGAAGGGCGGCCATTGGATGGTTAAACTAACCTCATGGCCGACGTTACTAAAATCCTCTCACGCATTCGGCAGGGCGATTCGCAAGCAGCCAGCGAACTGCTGCCACTTGTGTACGCCGAGCTACGGCAGCTTGCTGCGGTGCGTATGTCGCGCGAATCTCCCGACCAGACACTTCAGCCAACCGCCTTAGTTCACGAGGCATATCTACGGCTGCTCAAGGGCGATGAAGAAGTTGAGTGGGATAATCGTGGCCACTTTTTCTCGGCAGCCGCCGAAGCAATGCGGCGGATATTGATCGAAAACGCCCGTCGTAAAAAAAGCGAGAAGCACGGTGGGAAAATGTCCCGCAACGCGCTCTCGCCAGATGTTGCTGAAGTCTTTGATCGCGACGTGGATGGTCTTCTCGCGCTCGACGACGCCCTGGCGAAGCTCGCCCGTGAAGATGCGTCACTGGCCCAATTGGTGCAACTAAGATATTTCGCCGGACTTACTGTTGAACAAGCAGCCAGCACGCTAGGGATTTCTCCTAGGACCGCCAAGCGGAACTGGGCATACGCAAGAGCCTGGTTGCGACGTGAAATCGATGTCGCGTAACGTGTTGCAAACGGGTTTTCCGTGCATTTTTTCGCAGTGCGAAATGCGACGTGATTGTAGTTTACTAAATGTTGGCACTGTCCTCGTCCTCGTCTCGCATTGATTGTGGGGCAGCTATTGAGACGTTTTTCCGCCCGGTAGGGAGCACGGGACAAAATGCCGGTTGAAGTATCAGAAAAGTCGATCTTCCTCAACGCGCTCGAAATGCCCGTGGGCGCACGGCGGAAAGCGTTTGTTGCAGACGCTTGCGCGGGAAACCAGGTGTTACAACGGGCTGTGGAAGCTTTACTCATCGCCCACGATAAGGAAGATCATTTTTTAGATACTCTTTTTGTACATTCACCGGCGGACGCCAACCCGTCGACGCTGAATTACGGGAGAGATCAGCTAGGCGATAATGAGCCAGTGTACGTCGATTCGTACCGCTTGCGAGAGCAAATCGGGGAAGGCGGTTTCGGCCTCGTTTATGTCGCAGAGCAGCAGAAGCCTGTCCGCCGGAAAGTCGCCCTGAAAATTATCAAACCGGGGATGGATGATCGCAATGTTGTCGCCCGGTTCGAAGCCGAGCGACAGGCACTGGCAATGATGGATCACCCGAACATCGCTAAAGTTCTCGGGGCGGGCTCTACGGATTCGGGACGCCCATACTTCGTGATGGAACTGGTTTCCGGCGTGCCCATTACCGAGTTCTGCGATCAACGGAATTTAGACACAACCTCGCGTTTGAAGCTCTTCACATCGGTCTGCCGGGCCGTTCAACACGCCCACCAGAAGGGCGTTATACATCGCGATCTGAAACCGTCAAACGTGCTAGTAACGTTGCACGATGACACTGCGGTGGCCAAGGTGATCGATTTCGGCGTTTCCAAAGCGGTTGGTCAGAACCTTACCGACAAGACGATCTACACACACTTTATGGCTATGGTTGGCACGCCGCTCTACATGAGCCCGGAACAGGCGGGCATGAGCGGACTCGACATCGATACACGTAGCGATATCTATTCGCTTGGCGTGCTGCTCTACGAATTAGTCACTGGCGACACGCCGCTAGACCGCGAACGGATCAAGAGTGTTGGCTACGATGAGCTACGCCGCATTATCCGTGAAGAAGAACCGCCACGCCCCAGCACCCGCCTGACAACCATGGGCGAGCGTATCTCGGCGGTCTGCATGCATCGCCATATCGAACCAGGGAAATTGACAGGGCTGGTCCGCGGCGATCTCGATTGGATTGTCATGAAGGCCATCGAAAAAGATCGAAGCCGCCGTTACGCTACCGCCAACGCACTTGCTGAAGACCTAGAACGGTTCTTCCGCGGCGAACCTATCGAAGCCCGACCTCCTTCGCAGTGGTACCGGTTTAACAAGTTCGCCAAAAGAAACAAACTGGCAATTTTGACGGCTTCGCTAGTCGCTACCGCCTTGATTCTTGGAGCGGGTGTGAGTTTGTGGCTGGCCACTATTGCGATTGGAGAGCGGAATGAAAAGCATATCGCTTTGAATGACGCTGTTCAGGCCCGCAACGAAGCAGACAGGGCGCGCACAAAGGTCGAGCAATTTGTCGACCGGCTCAAGGAATCCAGTGAGCTCACCGCCAGTGGACGCCTCCACGCGAATCAGGAGCAATGGGCTGAAGCCCACGCCGATTTCAACCGCGCCACCCGGCTATTGCCAGAATACCACGCAGTCTGGTCGGAGCGAGGAGCGTTTTATGTGCGACTGAAACTCTGGGAGAAAGCGGCTGCCGACTATTCTCAAGCACTAACTCTCGATGCACCAGCTGGCGAAGTAACCTGGTGGGGCGTTCCCCAACTGTTCTGGTATACAGGCAACGAGGCCGGTTTCAAACAAATCTGCAAGCAAGCATTAAAACCGGCTGGCGAGACAGACGGCGTGCTGGCGTTGAATATTGTCCGGGCCTGCCTGATCTCTCCTACGCCGCCCGCCAGTGTCGAATTGCTTGTCGCACAGTCCGAAGCACGAGTTGCCTCGCGGACCAGCCCAGACAACACCCAGAGATTTGAAGGCGGGCCAGCAGTTCCTGGCAGCGAACCGAATCCGCACATCACGCGTCTGCGGCGGTTTGGTGGACGCGGTGGACCTCCTTTGGGCGCCATCTTTTATACTGCGGGTTGGGCGAACTTTCGCGCCGGCAATTACGACAGAGCGATTGATCTATTAGAACGTTCCGTTGCCGAAGACCCTGGTTGGCCAGGGCAAGGGATCAGCTATCCAGTTCTCGCCATGGCACACTACCGGGCAGGTAATGGGGATGACGCTAAATCTGCAATGCAACTAGCCGACCAGACATATAGCCGTTGGCTCGATCAGACATCGGAACAGTCAATCGACTATATGCCAGTTCCCTGGTTTGATTACATCGAATTTCTGTCGCTCTACCGCGAAGCCAAAATTCTTATAACCGGCTTGGCGCCTGTCGACGACCCACGCCAGACCGATGCCAGAAACAGAGCAATGCAAGCGATCAATTCACCCCTCTCGCAACCGTAGCCAATAGAGGCAGTCGTGCGTGCTGAAGTTGATAGGTCGTGCCCCGCGAATAACTGAACGTGTTTAAACGCCATCGGTGAATATGCGAGACGCGTTGGCTTGCGAAGCTTGGCGCCTCTTGCGAATGATCTCGAAATCGACAGTGATGGTTGCAGTATTACTCCGGACGTCTCGTCGAAGAGAATTATGGGGCAGGATTATTCTGCATCAAAGATGGCTTCATCCGTAAAGTCATTCGCAAATCAGAGTCAATTTGGTTCGAGATATCCAACCTAGAGCATGTACGAACGCACAACTGCAAATACCTACCCCGTATAACGAGCGTCACTTACCGCGATCCAGCGACGGGGGCGATCTGCTCAACCCATAGTAACTTCTTCGGATGGAAACGCGTCGGAGACTTTTATTTATCTCAGCACACGTTGACTATCGAAACAGCCGCAGGCGTCAAGCGGATCGTCCGCGAAATAACGTTCAAATCACACGGATTGCTGGATCTTAAAACGACGGCGTCCGCAGAGACTGCGATTGAGAAAAAATAACCGAGACAACAGTCCAAGCGATCGCATCTATCAACAACCACACGCATCTAACATGGTGGTTTCGGCCTACACATCTAGTGTGCTGGGTTAGAAATTCGCGCTATCAAGATGAAAGGTTTTCATCGTAAATTAGCTGTTAAAACGCTATCGCTTTCTTTGGACACAGCACGCTAGATGCGTTTTCAGAATGGTAGCCGCAGGACGGGAACGTTGATAAAACGCTGTCGCCGCGAAGTCCGTCAAGACCGTTCGGTCCAGACCGGCGAGGGCTGAATGTCTTCGGCTGGTTGGTTTCCGGCATCTTGCCGGCCGCTTCCTTCCAGCCGGCTTATCGCTCGCACGGACATATCGTGGTCGCACGCTATCTGGCAACTCAGCCGGACATCCGTAAGCCCACGGGCGGCAAGCAAGCTTTTTTCCGCCTCCGTGATTCGTTCCGGTTCGCCAGCGGTGAATTCCACCTTACATGTTGTACAGCGAGCATTGCCGCCGCATGCATGTAACTGGTCCACTCCCGCCTCTTCCGTGAGAGCCAAGACGAGTCTTTTGCCTGCTGGAACGTCAAATTCTCCGTAACCTTCGACAGTCAACTTTGGCATTTGATCTCCTTTGGTGTTGCAAGTTACCAGATCATATTATCCGCAACACGGTGGATGTAAATGCCGCAGGCGCCAATTGAGGGATAACACTTCTTCAGTCGTATGTGTAGTGACCTGCTCCCTTCGGTTCCGTAGTCCAGGAAGGCTTGGAGGACGTTTTTACCACTCTTCGTAAGTCGCTGTCTGACAGTGACTTGCGATTTCACCTGTTTTCAACTTTGCGCGGAAAACACTTGGATTTCATGGATTAGTGGGGGCATTAGTGGGTACACTTTTTACTAGTTCTTAGAGTGACACGGTGTGGTCAGTGGCGTGGCGTCCGTTCCAGGCTCGAACGTGCGCCATGATGTGAGAAAGCCCCTCGCCTGATCAGTTTTCAACATTTGAACTGCTTACACTCCAACGGAACCTACCTCGGCGACGAAGCGGTTGGCGTCGTCACTCAGGTACGAGGCGACCACATGAAACACCGCGTCACTGAAGCCGCCGATGTTCAGAATGTCGTCCCGCTCCGAAGCCTGCGTCGAACCGTACGGCAGGATATCGATGCACACCAGCTTAGGCGAACTGACGCCCAACCGCTGGCGTTTCGCTACGAACGACTGCCAACCTTCCGGGGTAACCTGTTGCATCAGGTTGACTGGTTGATCCACGGTGGGGAGTCCGGCACAGTGAAGCACCCCTTCGCCGTTGCGTGGGCGGAACAAATCCGAACAGAGTGCGAAGAGGCCGGGGTTGCTTAATTTCTTAAACAACCTTGGCATGCATGTGGTCGACCAGGGCAGTCGTCTGCGGCTGAAATCGAAGAAGTGTGTTGACTGGATGGAGTGGCCGACTCGGATTCGGACTCGACTGATTCCCGGCTCATCCAAAAACCACTTTCTAAGTTTGCACTGTACGCCTCGATTGGCCAATCGCTGATCGGGGCGTTCACCTTTTCGCGTTGGGT
This sequence comes from Pirellulaceae bacterium, assembly GCA_965233625.1. Lineage (GTDB taxonomy): Bacteria > Planctomycetota > Planctomycetia > Pirellulales > Pirellulaceae. The sequence continues at coordinate 848,485 of OZ247499.1, read as the reverse complement.
GTCCCTTTCTTCGGCGTGCTCTCGCTTCACCTTCAGAACGGCACGAGCGGCGTGCCGAAAGGACAGCAACGTGTTGCTGCCCTACTAGAGACAATCCCTGAAAAGGAGAAGTGCAGTGAGTACAACGAGGAAGAAGAAATCGGGAGCGAAGTCCAGCAGTAAGTCGACACGGCAAGAGTCCCCTGAAACGAAGATCATCCCGATGGAGTGGGTGAACTTCCATGTGTTTCAGTGGATCTGTCACAGCGATGACTTCGACGTTGACAAGCTCGTGGCGCAGGCGGTTACTAAGGCTGAAGCGAATGAAGAATTTTCAATAGAACAACAGTTGGAACTTCTGTTGGATGAGCAAGTGGACGATTGGCTGGACGAGTGGGTTGGTCGGCTCAGTAACGGGATGCTTTTGAGTGCCGAAGAGGTCGAGACCTTGGTCTTTCCTGATTCACCTATTTCCCCTGCAATCGGCTACGAAGACCTGGTCGTTCCCATCTTGATGTATGGCTGGGATCACATCTCGACTTGGAAGGTGGCTGAAGCCATCCTGCGTCATAAAGGAATGTGGCGGATATGATTGCAGCCTGTTTGAGCTGAGAGTGTTCACCAGATTGAGACGAACTGCCCGGCAACTTGCTGGGGTGCGATGTTTATTGCGCTACATGTCAAATAGATGCGTCCGCCTAGGCTAAGTTTACCGTAGGCGGCATAACCGAAAACGCCCCTGGTCCGATTGCTCAGACCAGAGGCGTCGGTTTTCAACAACAGAGCCGCTTTACAGCTCGATCGACTCCACCTCGGCGACGAATCGGTTGGCGTCGTCGTTCAGGTGCGAGGCGACCACGTTGAACACCGCGTCACTGAAGCCGCCGATGTTGAGGATGTTGTCGCGCTCGGGTGCCTGCGTCGAACCGTACGGCTGAATGTCGATGCAGACCAGCTTCGGATCGGCAACGCCGAGCCGCTTCTGGTTCCGCACGAAATCCCGCCACTGCGTCATCACGCCGCTCGAACCGTGTCGACCGACTCCGACCCAGCTCTGGTTGTCGCTTACCAGCACGCAGCCGGCAAACTTGCGTTTGCCGTGCGTGGTGTTCGCTTCACGTAGCGGGATCGAGCAGTCGGTTCCACCGCCGCCGTACTTCGCCAACCGCTCCGATAGACTCAGGATTGAATCGGACGGATCGATGCGGACGTCGTACGCCTGGGTGTCGAACGGAACCACCACACTATCCGGGTTGCGGCGCAGGATCGCCGCAGCGAATAGGGCCGCTACATCGACACACCGCATCTTGCTGGTTGCGCCGCGTCCACGGTTGCCCGTGACCGCCGACCAGGTCATCGAACCCGAAACATCGAGACCGATGACAACCGGACCCGGCAGTTCAGGCACGTTGCCGCAGGCGATCTCTGCGGCCTGATGCAGCGCCGCCTTGATCTTCTGCGGAACCTCTGCTGCCGCGTTCAGGTACGCGGCCAGGAACTGGTACGGGAACTGACGTGAGCGACGGATTTCGTCCGAATCCCTCAACCGCTCCGCAACGTAATCAACCATCGTGCCATCGGCCAGTACGTCGTGCCGCAGCAGCGTGTTGAGGTTCATCCGTAGCGCCTGTGGTCCCATCTGGCGGGCGATCGCCTTCCAGACCAGCGGACCCTTGGCTGCGTCTGCCAGCAGGTCCCAACGCACGCGCAGGTCACCAGCGATCAGCGTCTGCGCCTCGGCGGTGTCCGCCTGGCGGTACGCGATCAGAGCCTGCACCTGCGCAGGCAGGTCCGCTTCGGTCGCCGGAGCCCACTTCGTGGTTTCCTTGCCAGTCAGCCAGCCGAACAGCGCACGCCGCTTGTTGTCTTTCGGGGTCGGGCGGGCCATCCGCAGTAAGTCGCGTAGGCTTGGATCGTTGCCGATCGAAGCCGATAGCAGCTTGCCGGTTGACGCTTCGTTCAGCCAGCGCTGAAACGCCCGCTGTAAGCTGGACGACAGACTCGTGCGGCCAAACTGTCTGGAGCGGATCATCTGGAACATGGTGCGCAGCACGCGGCCATTATCCACAACCCGGTCGAACACACGGTGCGTTAGCTCCGTGTCGCGCTTCGACAATATGACCAGCAGCGCTGCCGGCATATCCTTCATGTAGGCGCGCTCGCGTGCGTAAACAGCCAGCTTCGCCAGGTATGCGTTGTCATCAACCTGGTCAATCAGCGTACGCATCTCGTCGAGCTGGTTCTGCGCGCTCGCGTAGTAAACGCCGTTGAAGCAACCTGTCGCCGCCATCTGGGCCAGCGCATGCTTCGGCGTGAACTCATACGCGCGCCCACCGGCTTCGTTGTACGAACCAGCGCGCGGCAGCAGACTCTTGATGCTGGAAAACAAAGACTTATTGGCCATGGTTATGCTCCTCAAAAAATGATCCGGCGAAGTGAGGCGCAGAGCCGCCGTACCTTCCGGTACTGGGAAACTCCCACTTCCCTGGCGTGGGGTGGATGTACTCCACACCGGCAGCCGGATCGTGTAATCGCACTCGACGAAGTTGTGGGGCAGAGCGAATCCCTGCGAAGCCGCGCACGCGCGGTTCTCAAGGTCCGGCCCCATAGACGTGTATCTCTGAGGGGGCCGGACAGGAATCGAACCTGCTAAACCATGTACTCCACTCCGGCAGTCGAGTGTGTATTGTTCCCGACGAAGTGTTCGCCAGATGTGTTATTCCGCCACAACGCCGAAACGTTGGTGGGACTTGAACCCACAGGCCGCTTGCGCGACGCAGGTCGCCCTGCTGCGTCTGCCATGTAATCCAGCTGTCAGTCGGGAAATGTTTCAAAATGACCGGCGAAGTTATTGAATCAGAGACGTTACGGCGCTCTGCCATTGAGCTACGGCGCTGTGTCGAAAGTTGCGCCGGTGGGACTCGAACCCACAACCCCCGGGTCATGAACCATGTACTCCGATCCGGCAGCCAGTCATGTTCTGGTGGCGACGAGGTTGTTGGTCAGAGGCATTTCCGTACGGGAATCGAACCTACCAACCGCTTTGCGGTTGCCAGACGCACTGGACAGAGCCATGTACTCGGGGCCGGCAGTCGCCGTGTTTCAAAATGCCCAACGAAGGTTTGCCAAGAGTAGCCTTTCAGCGTTACGGCCGTCCGTATCAGCGATCGAAACCGCAGATTGTTGACCGGCCCCTTTGTCTCGGGGAGACTCCAGCGCCATTCACTAGCCGGTCGCCCGGCATCGCTACCTTAGGACCGTCATGTACTCCCAGCAGGCAGTTGGGTGTTAGGAGAGACCAGCCAACGAGGGAAAGGTTCAGACGTTGCGCCTCTTAACAGGAAGATGTAGTCCGAACTGGCAGTTGACTAATCGGAGACGACGGTGGGAGTCGAACCCACTTCAATCTGCTTTCCAGGCAGCCGCCGTGCCATTCGATATTATCTGGCCCGTGAACGGCCCATGGCAAAACGCGTAGCTTTAAATAGTGTTTTTTAAAACCTCTGTTCGGGCGAATCGATCAAAAAGGACGCATCGCCCAACCGATTCAGCACGAAACGATCGCGGTGATCCGATTGGGACAGGGTAATCGACTTTAGGCGACCGCGCTTTCTCGGGGATCGCGAGCCATACCTCGAACGGCGATTGCGTGGTCAGTTCGTGTACCCGCAGCGCGCTGAGCAGGCACACAGCTCCCTGGGGGTAAGTTTGCACGCTCCCGCAATGGTTCGATGTTCAGTTGGTTCCAAGTCGAAGAGCGTGTATTAGTCCGCGACTGGGTCGATTCACCAGTCCCTCAATAAACAGCTAATTAGATAGCCGGGCGAAATGCCAACTTGCCTGAGACCGCGAGGACGCGGCATGCCTCGCTTCTTTAGAAGTGCAATAACACGATTTCGCTTTCTTTGAGAAATCAGTGCGAAAATGTCGGGGGTTGTTTGTAAGTCCCGACATAGTCATACCGCCGCAGTTCAGGCAATCACCCAAAAAACATCCACAGATTCCCAAGAGTTCCGCATCGCGAGTATGCAAAAGTGGGCTCGATTTGCGCCAGCAAAGCGCTGAACCTATAGTGTGACCGTTCCATCCACCTGATCGGCGGTTCCTTACATCGACGAAAGTCTTGTTGCGTCCATCGTCGCTATTTTCTGCACTGCCTGCCAAGTTCCGCTCAGCGGTGTGTTAGTGCAAACCTTCGTGTAAGCGTCTCCGCTTCCTTCTCCATCGTCGCGCAGTGGACTTGATCAGTCCAGGTCCAGGTCTTCGGGTCGCTTGGATTTGGGATTGGGCTTCCACTTTCTGGCTGGAAAATCAGGATGCAGACCCGCCATGCGAGGCGTGGAAGGACGAACCGGGCCAGGATTCAGGGCGTATGGCGTGGTTGCGAGAATCTTCTGAATCCTTTCCCAGTTCCTGCGTACTTTCTTCCCGAGTTGCTCGTCCGGCTTAGCCCAGTAATGTTCCATCAAGTGGATGTTCTCCACCATCAATCGCGTATATTCAAAACCGGCCGCCACAAAATCCACCCGCCGGCGATAGATGTCGGGGTCGTCCTTCACGCGGGCCTTGGCCCGGTCTAGGTGATTCTTTGCCTGCTGCAAAAGCGTTTTGTTGTAGAGTTCTGTAAACTTGGCGAGTCCCGCACGGCCGCCGTGTTTCTTCACATGCTTTTCGCGGCCTTTCTCGAAGACGTTGAAGTAATTCTTGACATGATTCGCGGCGGGGCCGAAGGCGCGGGTGTAGTAATCCTGCATGATTGCTTGATCGTCGGCCTTTGGGTTCCAGGCGAGGTGCGCCATCAGATAAAACTGCGGGCCCTGCGTGGCCCAGTGTTCCCAGACGCTGTCAACGTAGAGCCCCACGCAGTGATTCCTGGCGACAAACCGCAAATCTTCGGCCAGTTGTTTTGTGGAAAGATCGGGCAGGCCCTGCTGCCAGCCCGCGGGGCTGCCGGTGTTCGGTCGCCACATCAGATGCCGGGCGACTTTTCCCCAGCCGGCAAACTGCTCGCGATGAAGGGTGCCACGTGTGGAGCCGCGATCATCGTCGACGGAGCGGCCGAAGAAGTTTGCGACGCTGTTAATGATGACATTGTCATCGGGTATCGCTTTGATTGGGGCCGGGCGGGAATGCCCGTAGGCGAGCATCAGCACGTAGTAGTCTTTGTCCGGGTAGCGTTTTTTCAGCAACCTCGCCAGGTTGTTGGCGAAAGTGACGTGGCGGTCGGAAAGGGCTGGGCGGAGCTTGTTGCCGGATTTCCAGTGGAATTGCCGGGGTTCTCCCTCAGGATGATCCCAGGCCCGGCAGTTTTCGCAGGCGCAATGCCCGCTGGCCCACCCGTCATTGGGCGATCCGCTAAAGACCCGGCGATTGGGGTCCTTGGCAAGTTGCTTTTCCACGTCGGCCAGCCACTGTTTCCAGACGGCGGGATTGGATTGGCAGAGCTTGACTGTCCGGGGGTTCGGAAAACCGTTACGCTCTCCACCAGGTTGCAACGCAAAATACTCGCGGTGTGATTTGTGAAAGCGTTCCCACCAGTTGGTGAAAGCGTGGCCGCCGTCCAGTTCCAGGGAGTCGAGTTGAAGCCTCTGTCGTCGAGTCCACTCATGGGCACGGCCGTATCCCCGGTTACTCAACGCTGAGAAATTGAATAACCCACCACGCGCTCGAATCTGCGGGTGATAGCGATGCTCCATCGGAACGAACGAGAGCGTTTTTTGATGCGGCACATCTTCGCCAAGGTCGCCGGGCCAAAGCCAGCGGACGCCCAGTTGATCCTGGAGAAACGTGTAAACGGCATTGGCCGTGCCGTATTCGAGCTGTTTTCCTTCGATCTTTTCGTCGATGCCATCCACCACCAGATGATTGGGGTTCCAACGATCGCGACCGGCAATCACGAGATGATTCTTGTTGGAGATGATGAGTGTTTCTTCGGGATGCTTGAAGTCAAAATCGACTTTCGGGAATAGTTTCTTGACCTGCGGCTGCACTCCCACCCAGATGGCTCTCTCGGGAACGGGTTTGGGCTCTCCAGTTATCAACTCGGGTTTCGCGCCGCTAACCTTCTCGATGTAGGCCGCCAGTTCTTTGGCTGCTTGGAGCGTGTAAGGGGGAGCGTCTTTGAAAACAATCACGGGAGCCAGGCTCTTCCCGTTCTTGACAATCGTGAGTTCATCCCCGGGGGTGACGCGTGGAGCGAGACACCAGATGACGAGAACGGTTAACGAAGCGGCAATCTGGGAGCGGACGGAAGTTGTCATTGGGTCAGAGATTTCATGTCAATGGTTTAAGGAGAGTCGCAGACCGAACAGATTCCGGTTGAGTACTGGCCGTTCGGTTACGGATGGCAACAGGCCGCGCCCAGCGGAGCCGCCGGCGACCACGTCAGCGTGCTTTGGGAGCCAAGCCACGTTTGTCTTCCCTCGGCTTTGACCGCGAGGCTACGGGGCCTTGTCGTTCGTTCCGCTCGCCGGAATCCGTTTCGTCACGGACTATTTGACACGATCCGTTGAAGACAATGAACGGCGGATCGCTTCCAAAAATTCCGCACTTGCGACATGCCGGTGTTCACCGAAAGATACGTGCGACCCAGATTGACCTCCATCTCCTGGAACGGCGGCAGCCGTATGCAGTTGATCGACGCCTGTGGCATCTACAATCTTTCGAGCGTTCGTTTCGTCAACTCCCGCGCCTGGAATGATAGTGATTCGACCTCTTGCACGATCGCACATTTTTTGAATCACGGGGATTCCAAGCTCCGCGTCGGTAGCCTGCCCCGAGGTTAAAAGATGATCGAATCCTAATTCTATGATTTGATCGAGTGCTTTGATTGGATCGGGGACCACGTCGAAAGCCCGGTGAAACGTGGTTTTGCGGTTCTTTGCTGCAGCTAGCAATCGCTCTGATTGCTGGACGTTGATTTCCTTCTGTTCGGTTAGCGCTCCAAAGACAAAGCCGTAGACGCCGAGAGTATGTCCCGCCTCGATATCTTCAAGCATCACCTCGATATCGTCGTCGCTGTACACGAACCCGCCGTCATGGGGGCGGATCATCATCATCACTGGAAGTTGTACATGTTCAGCACAGCGTTTGGCCAATCCGTAAGCCGGAGTGCCCCCTTCCGTCGCCAGCGAACTGCAAACTTCCAGGCGGTCAGCTCCGCCTTGCTTTGCAGCAACGGCTGATTCGATCGAGTCAACACAAACTTCTATTAAGACACTCATTTTAGCTCACTGCTTCGATTTCTTGCTGTTACTTTTGCACGGAGATTTCGAGAACTGCAATACGCCCCATGCCAGTTCACCCGCAACCAATGTTCAACTCATAGGTCGCTCCATGAGACCACAGATTTGTCGCTTCGTACTGACTGCACTTCTGATCACAATCCCGGCGACCGCGATTGCCGAGGTTACATTGCCCAGGATTTTCGGCAGCAACATGGTTCTGCAAAGAGATCAATCGGTTCACGTATGGGGTTGGGCCGATCCGAGCGAAGCCATCACCGTCAACCTTGATGGTGTGACCGTGACGACGAAAGCAGACGACAAAGGCAACAGGCGGGTACAACTCCCAGCGCGTAAAGCAGCTGGCAAGAGCTCGACGCTCATTGTGAGCGGCAGCAATAAAATTGAACTTAAAAACCTTCTCATGGGCGAGGTCTGGCTTGGTTCCGGACAGTCGAAGCGTCACCAGCTTGCTTCCAGGTAACCGTCACTTCGTCACCGCCCCCTTACTGGCGAAACGGTATCAAGCCGGAAGCTGGAGACCAGGTTTCCCTCTCCATACCCGAGTTGAGCCAGTGAGTTCTTTGACTGCAACTTTGTGATGCGACCCTGGGAGTTGCGAGCGAATTGAACGGGCGCGACTGTCAGGTCGCCTCCCGGTCGCATAACGTAGAAACTGACTTTGTCTGTTCCTTCGCTCAGGTAGTCGGCGATCAGCAAAAACTGATTGATATTTGACCGATATCCTGCATCCCAGCGGACTTTGCAGAATTCGAGCATCAACTGGCTGTCGGCAAAGTATTGATTGGCCAGGGTTGCAAAAGCTTCCTGTGGAGCGTTCAGAAAGAACTGTACGTTACCTCGCGTATACGCCCGGTCGAATTTTTTCTTTCCCTTGAAGTAGTTCACCCACGATTCATTCCAGGTCGCGTTATCGCCATTCCAGACGCCAAGGCGCTGGAAGTTCTTTTTGGTTGCTGCAAAATCGATACCTCGGGACTTGGGAGACCGGTAAACGACCTGCGGGCCGGCCGCCTGGGCAAGCACCTCAAACTTCCTCTCGTACAATTCCGGGCGATTCCTTCTACCAACCGTGTCCAGCATGTTGTGAGCCAGCTCATGTGCCAGGCAGATCATGTAGACATCAGTGACGCCACGCCTTGGAGCGTCGCTGGCAAAGCTGTTCTCTGGACGTCCAAGCGGTAGATCAAAGATGTTGATTCCCGATCGTGAGCGAATCCTGTGAGTCTTGTTCATCGGTCCCAACCAGCCGGCGACCGTAATCGTTTCGACATCCCACAAAGCGCGCGGGATCGCCATCATCAACCGGTGCATCGCCGCCAGATGCTGGCTCGTAGCAGTGTTGTTATCAATAAATAGCACGCCGAGATCGACGAGCAGTCTGCGGTACCCTGCTTGAAAGTCGAGGGCGTCTGCAACGCGTTTGCGGTTCGAGATCGAATCTGGCAACGACTCGTAAAGCACTACCCAGTATTGTGCGGCCAGTAACGGCAAATGAGGATCGGAGTCGAGATTGAATTTTGATCGCCCGAGCAAACCCGGGTACTGCTTTGCCAAGGGGGCGAGTCTCTGAAATAGCTTTTCCCTTGATGATCGTGGAATCAACCCACCGGCAAGATCAGCTTGTAGCGATGTCAACGATCCAAAGAGTTGCCGGCGAACAGCCGGTTCGTCGCGGAGAGTCTTCCCGAGATTATTTTTGTGTTTCGCCAGCAGGCTTTGCAATTCCCGCACACGAGATGGAAAGCCAACGCCTCGCATAAAGAACACTTGGCCGTTCCTGCCTCCGCTGATCAAGTCGAGAACGCCGTCGCCATCGAGGTCCACCAGTTCAGGTGTCGTGTCGTCGCCGTTCTCCTTCCGAATGTTGAGATTTGCTCCATCCGACCAATGCAATAGACGACTCTTGCCCAGAGCCGGTTTCTTGGTGGCAGCGCCGAGATACAGCGAGACGGTGCCCCAATTCACTCCTAGCAGCATGTCCAGTCGCCCGTCCTGATTGAAATCCACGATACGTGGGTGAGCATTATATGCCAGGCTGATGCCGAAGAACGGTTTACCTTTACCGAAACTTGCAGCTTCTGCCCGCCCTTCGTTGCGGTGCCATTCCAGCTTGCCGCCAAACGATCCGGTCACTAGATCGGTAATTCCGTCTCCATCCCAGTCAGCAGCGTCAAAACGCCCCTGGCAGTTCTGCTGGACCCGAAAAGTCACGCCCTTCTCCGCAAATTGGGGAGAACTGGTTTTGCCGGTATTCCGATGAATCGTCACCTCATTGCCTGAGTGGCAGACTGCTAAGTCGGGCAACGCATTCCCGACAAGGTTGGTAAGCACGATCCCCGTATACGAAGTCCCCCAACGATTGCGCCCGCCGGCGGAAATAGGTTGCTTCGCTTGAAATCGAGCCTTCAGTGGCGTCCCACTGTTGCGATACAGCCACAGCCGCCCGTCGCCTCCTCCAACGACCAGATCAAAATCGCCGTCTTGATCCCAGTCATAGCACCGGGTCGCTGTATGATGCCCCAGATTGATTGGCTGCCCGTCGGCCTTAACTGGTAACGGTCGTTCGTACGACATCGTGGGGATTACAACCGGTGCCTCGGCTAATGCGACATTGCAGCAAAGGTAAAATGCAATAGCGGTCCAGCAAAGGGAACCCACAGCTTTGGAGGCCCGCAGAAATAGCTTCCCGTGATCTGTTTTTGTCGCTAAATCGGCTCGCGCCATCATCATCACTTTCTGCGTTTATTACTTGGCTGCTGCACATCGTTGCGCATTCGTTTTTGGGCTAGCGATCCATCTCTGGCGGAGCTGCCGATTCGGGATAGGGCACTGCCTCCCCTGAAGCCTTGAGGACTGGCATCTGAGCTTTCACCGCCGTCAGGTAACCGCCGAGTTTTGCGGCGAGGCGGTCTCGTACTTCCAGCCGTTTTTCCGCCAGGTTGTTCTGCTCCCCCAGGTCCGTGGTCAAATTGAACAACTCGTACTTCTGCGATTCGTGGTAGTAGATCAGTTTCCAGTCACCCTGCCGGACGGCGCTGGAGGGGCCGATGCCAGGTCCGCGCGGTCCCCAGTTGTTGGGGAAGTGCCAGATGAGTGGACGGTCACTGCGTGAGGCATCCTGCTCACCTTGCAGCAGGTTCGTGAAGCTGCGGCCATCGACTGCGCCGCCGACCTGTGTTGCGTCGGAAACGCCGGCGATTTCAAGGATTGTGGGGAAGAAGTCTTCGATGATTACTGGCTGGCGGCACATTGCACCCGCCTTCGTGACGCCCGGCCAGGACACGATCATGGGCACGCGGACGCCGCCTTCGTGCGCCGAACCTTTTCCGCTGGAGAGCGGCTTGTTGTGCGTGTGCGGATTGCCGCCCCGGCCGTGCGCGCTGAGGCCGCCGTTGTCGGACATGAACAGCACCACCGTATCGTCGGTCAGCCCGTGGCGTTTGATGTTCGCCATGATGTCGCCGAGCGATTTATCCATACCTTCGACCATTGCGGCGTACATCGCTTCCGTGTGGTCGAGGCCGGCGTCGCGGTATTTCTGGTAGAAGCGTTTATCCGTGGCGAAGGGTACATGGACGGCATAGTGAGCCATGTAGAGAAAGAAAGGTTTGCCATCGGCGACCGCCTGATCGACGGCTTTGTTGGCTTCGATGGTGAGTGCTTCTGTCAGGAAAACATCTTTGCCGTGATACTTCTCCAGACCGGGCACGTCCCAGATGCGATCGCCCTTCCGCCAGGCGGCGCTGAAGTTCTGCTTCCCGAGAAAGCTGCCGGGGCCGCCTGCGGCGTGGCCGCCGATGTTCACATCGAAGCCGACGTTCCGCGGATCGCTTCCCGGAGTGCCAACCGCTCCGAAGTGCGCCTTGCCGGCGTGAATGGTGCGGTAGCCGGCTTCCTGCAAAAACGCAGGCAGCGCTTTCACATGCACAGCGTGTTCGATGCCAGGCTCAGGGCTGAGTCCGTTCACGTTCCACTGCGGGAAACTCAGTTTCGTGTGCCGGCGATCGTTGCTGGCGTTCTTCTTGAGCGTCCAGTTCGTCACCCGGTGCCGGGCTGCGTTGAGCCCCGTCATAAGACTCACCCGCGTCGGTGAACAGACGCTGCACGCATATGCCTGCGTGAACTTCATACCGCGGCTGGCGAGTTGCTCCATGTGCGGCGTACGGTAACGCCGGTTGAAGGCGGTGACTTCCGTATGAAATGGGACCGACGTATCCTGCCAGCCCATGTCGTCCACGAGAAAAAGAACGATGTTCGGCCGCTTCTTCTGCGGACGGATGTGACCTGCAACGGCCTGGGCGACGGCCCGGTAACCGGCCGCGTTGGGATGCACGCCGTCGCCTTTGCTCAGCAGTTCCGGCCGGTCTTGAAGCACCGCGTTCAGTTCCAGCAGCGATACCTGCTGACCCGCATGTTTCACCGCTAGTTTGCGTATCCGCTTGCAGAGTTCTTGCAGACGAGGTTTTCGTTCTTTCAGGTTCGCTCGACGCTCTTCAGACAGCCCCGGCGTGGAAAGCACCATCGCCGTAGGCGTGCATAAAACGATCCGAGGCTTCGACGGCATCCCGGCGAGTCTGCCAATCAGTTCCGCGTAGTCGGCTTCAAATCGCGCGATCTGCTCCCAGTTCTTCCGCTTGCCGCCAACCGTGTCGTTCGTTCCCAGCGAAATCACAGCAATATGCGGTGCGAACTTCTCGATGGCAGCAAAGTTCCGCCAGATGTTCGGTCTGCCGGTTTTAATCAGCGTCGCCCCACCGATCCCGAAGTTCCGCACTTCGTACCGCTCACCAAGAAGCTGCTGCAAGCGGGCCGGATAAGATTCCGACTTCGCATCGACCCGCGCCCCGGCAGTGATGCTATCGCCCAGGCATGCGACGCGAATGGGAAATTCCGCACCCAACGTCGCAGACTGCGAGCATATGTAGATAGCGCACGCGACGAGAAGGCAGTAGATAGGCTGGTAGAGTTTGAACGTCATGTTGATTCTTACTCCTTCGACTTGAGGAGTTCGAGCATGCCCCTGCCCATACCTGCGCCGATCTCGTAGTGCGTGATGCCGTTGTGGTTCCAGTGGTAGCCGAAGCCTGACGGCGAAACCGATTTGTCGCGGTACATCGGTCGTGTGTCGACTACCGCGACGTTTCGCTTGTGGCCGGGATACTTCTTGAAGTTGGCGACAGTCCCCTGCGCATTGATCAAATCAAGGCCGACGCCCTTCACCTCTACACCGCCGATCCCAGTGTTCGCGATGACAAAGGGTAGTTCCTTGCCAAACTCGCCCCGCACGTCTTTGATAAGGTCGGCTAGGTTAGCCTCGTACACGGCGACACCCTTTGCGGTGCGGTCGTTCCAGCCCTGATGCCAGCCGAATCCAGTGATCTCGTAATCCCGCCCCAAGTAAGCAGGGAACTCCGCGCCGAGGTTGTCCAGCACATGCTTCACGGTGCGAAGCATGAGCGTCCACATGTAGCCGACCTCACCGCCCCGCTTTGATACGGCGGTTGGCGACCGCCAGTCGCTTTGCAAACTCGTCCCGCCAGTTGCGACCTTGATGATCAGGACGTCCTGATCCAGCGCGTTGCCAACGATGTGGCCGAAGCCGTACTCCGGGCCGTTCCAGCTTCCCTTGCCGAAGCCGACTGTATGCCGGCCCTTTTCGGTGCGACCTTCTGTAAGCCGTCCGGGATTCTTCCTGTCCTTGAATACCTCAATGCGGGAGTAAACGCTCACATCATCGCGGACGAGCCATTCGCCGTCGCCGTCGACCAGCGGGTCAGTGCCCTTCGCGCCGAACTTGTCCGGCATGTTCTTGACCGCCCATGCCAGGCCGCCCATCCCGCCCGGAATCTCGCGGCGGTTCGTCTTCGACTGCGGCTGACTGGGGTCATACTTGGGGTTCAGCCCATCCCGGGTCTTTCCGTGGCCAACCATGTTCGACTGGCCGGCGAGGATAAAGACCTTGATCGGTATACCCTCGGCTGAGGCAGGCGGCGTTGGAATTGCCCACGCCAGAACGAGAGTTAGCGCGATGACAAGATAACCTGCTGTCGATTTCATGGGATACCTTTCAATGGGAGCCAGGTCTATTCATGGATCCAACGATGGGTTCAGGTCGTGGACGGTCACGGTTCAATGAGGTTATTGATTTGATTCTAACAATGATCGAACGCTGAAAGTATCAAACTTCCATGCCGAACTACTTCTGCACAACTTGTGGTGCGCAATCCGCCGAGCAGATCGAAGTGAAATCGTACGTGGGTGGGCTGGTGCAATCGTTCGAGCGGAAGGCGACGTAGAGTTATCGCCAGTAGATAAAAATGAGTCGATTCTAGAACATCGGGCCGGCCGCTGGTTTCCCAGCATGTGAATTTGGTGTTTACCCTGGAACTACTGCCCAGACTTCCGGCTGCTGCGGAATGTTCCCAGAAAGCCATTCTGCCTGTCGAATAGCCTTACGTGCCAGGAACGGTCGCGCCGCTAGATTGCCCCAAGTTGATCTCCCTTTCATCCCGCGTTTAGCACCATCTTACCGATGTGTTCGTTGTTCTCCATTCGCTCATGCGCCGCGGCGGCGTCGGCCAACGCGAATTCCAGATCCATCACGGGCGCGACCGTTCCTGCGGAAAGTAGCGGCCAGACCTTCTCCCGCAATTCGTCGGCGATGACGGCTTTTGCCTCCACAGTTTGCGGTCGAAGTGTGCTGCCGGTGAGGGTTAACCTTTTTGACATTAGCTGACCAAGATTCAACTCCGACTTTATGCCTCGCAAAAAAGCGATTTGAACCAGCCGGCCATCGTCCGCCAATGCAGCGATGTTTCGAGGTGTATAATCGCCGCCCACCATGTCGAGAATCAAATCCGCTCCGCCTTGCTCGCTTACTATCTGGACAAAATCATCAATCTTGTAGTTGATGGCGACATCGGCACCTAATTCGCGACAGAGTTCACACTTCTTATTGCTCCCAGCGGTTGCGAATACGGTCGCGCCAAACGCCTTGGCAAGCTGGATGGCTGTGGTGCCGATGCCGCTCGTGCCGCCATGCACCAAAAAGCGTTCCCCTTGTTTCAAGCCGCCGCGCATGAAGACGTTCGACCACACGGTGAAGTAGGTTTCCGGCAGGCAGGCGGCCGCTTTCATTTCCATTCCATCGGGAATGGGCAGGCAATGAGCCGCTGAAGTCTTCGCGTACCCGGCGTAGCCTCCACCCGGCAATAGAGCACAGACGTAGTCTCCGGTTCGCCAGTGTTCCACGCGTTTGCCGGTTTCGACGATCTCCCCCGATGCTTCCAACCCCGGAAGATCGCTCGCACCTGGAGGCGGAGCATATTTGCCTGCTCGCTGCAAAGCATCTGGTCGATTGACGCCCGCGAACTCAACCTTGATCACCACTTCGCCCTCTCCGGCGACTGGCATTGCTCGCTTGCAAACTTTCAGAACATGCGGACCGCCTGGTGCTGTGATTTCAACGGCGCGGATAGTATTTGTCATATTGCTTCAATGCAGAAAATAGCAGCTTGCTAATCGCCAATTACGCTCACAAATTCGCCAACAATCCGCATGTCCTGCGCATCTTCCTCAGTGATCTGAATAATGGGATACTCGGGATTCAGTGGGCGCAGCTCGATCGCCTGATGCTGCCAACCATCCTCGCTAGTTGTTTTGGTCGAATGATATCGCTTGATGGTGTAACGACCCCCATCCTCTGGATCGAGATGAGTATTGACCTGCACCAGCAGTAGCCGGTTCTGACGCGAGCCGGCTGGGCACGGTTTGAAAAGACACAAATCGCCGTTTTGAATTCTGGGCTCCATCGACCGGCCAGATACCTGCGCGGCGAACATGCCATCAGTTAGCTTCTGCCCCTGCACGTCCGCCCAACCGATTGTCTCTGGAACACTTTCCGGGCCCCATCCGCCTGCTGCAACCGTCAGGTCGTACACCGGCGCGTGTGTCGTATGTTGTGCCGATTCCTCGACGCTAGGGATAACCAGTGATGCCAGTTCCTCCGTTGACTCTTCGGCATCGCCAATACTTTCCTCTTCTGGAGCTGCCTTCACGCCGATGGGGCGGGCACGCCACTCGCCGTTCTGGTTTTCAAACAGCACCTTGAAATCAGTGCCTGGCAAACCGGCATCGGGCCCGAACCACTGGCGGAGAAGATCGGACAGCTGATTGCCAGATTCGCCGACTGGCTTGGCAACATTGCAGGCGATTTTTACAAACTTAAACTCCCAGCGGCCGCCATCGGACAGCTCGACGATTGTTGGCCCAACCGGTCGATTTGGTAGTTTCGATTTGTCAGGGACGAAGAGAATGGGCCTGCCGCCCGAATGCGATACTTTTGCTTCAAAAGTAGTATCGCCCTGTTCAGAGTTAACGAGGCGGCGGCTCTTGGCATAAGCTGCCAGACGCCATTCGACGAGCTCTTCGGTAAGCGACTCGAGCTGCGGCAACAAACGCTCTGGGCAATCGTGTTTGAATACGAACGTGTCGCCGCGCCGCTCGAACCAGTGCCGTCCTTGCTGCTTGTTTAGCCAGCGGCTAACAGGCCACTTGAGCCACCAGGCGGCCCACGTTGCCTCGTCAGCGTGCTGGTGGTCAATTGCGTGGCGGTCACCTTCCAGATCCTGCCGAAGCACGGGGTGGTTCAGCAGGAAGGTGCGACACTGCTGCGAAAAAGCGGCCAGGTTGGCCCCAATGAACAATTCGCCGTGGTCAAGAAGCACTCGCAGCACGACCATTTTGTACGACTTGTTCAGGTTCGTCGTTTCAACCGTGCGGAGCCAGTCGCCGCATTTTGCGACGACTTCGCATTCGTCCCCGGTTAAATCCCCTTCGCTTTCGACAAAAGCGAACCAGTCGCCGGCAGCTTTGCTGACTGCCCTGGGAAGGTACCCACGACTGAATAGTTCTGACGCTGTGGGTCGCCGGCCCAGCTCATCGCGCATCGCACGGTAAGCCTCAATTCCAGCCTTAGCGCCCTTGGGTATAAACTCCTTGAGCATGTCGCGCGCACTAAGTTCGACATCCAGCACGCAACCTTCGGGCAACTCGGGCGGGTTGCCTTTCAGATAGTCTTTCAGACCCTTCCAGCCGGGCTCAACGCCGGTTAGCGATAGTAGATGAATAATCCGCTGCGCGAAGATGCGATGGTTGCCGACAAAGTCGATGACGAGCAACCGCGACTTGCCTTCACTGGCTCGCAACCCACGGCCAAGTTGCTGAAGAAAGATGACTTTCGATTCAGTCGGGCGCAACATGACCACCCGGTCTACTGCGGGAATATCGAGACCTTCGTTGAACATGTCGACGACACACAGCGTCTGCAATTTCCCCAGCCGCAACTGCTCTAGCGATTGCCCGCAGTTATCGCCGCCGCCAGAAAAGACCGCCGCAGAAGTGACACCCTTTGCGCGAAGCCAGTCGCGGGTGAAAACGGCATGACGGCGTGAACAGCAGAACAGAATCGTGCGTTCTGCCGGGTGTGCTTCCATCGTCTTCCAGAGCCGTTCCATACGATCGCTTTGGGCCACACGCCGTTCGAGCTCTTCAATTTCAAACCGCCCATTTCTCCAAGGCACCTGGCTGAAATCGACCGTATCCTTGATGCCGATGTAGTGAAAGGGAACGAGAGACTCTTCGGCGATCCCGTCGCCGATCGTTGCATGATGCGCGAGGTTGTCATCGAAGATAGTGGCGACATCAACACCGTCGGTGCGTTCAGGCGTAGCCGTAAGGCCCAGAATAAAGCCGGCTTGAATCCTGGCGAGCATCCTGCGGTAGCTCGGCGCATGTGCATGGTGGACTTCGTCGATCACGACGTAGTCGAATTGCTCCTGCGCGAGTCGTTCCAGCCCTTCCGGACGCGACAGTTTCTGGACCGATGCGACAACGAGCTCGCCAGCTAGATCACTTTGTTTCCCGATGTACCAGGCTGTCCTGGCGGCTCTGAATTCGGGGTCTAAAACCTGCGACAATGCGGCTTCGGCTTGAGCCAGAATATGCGCCCGGTGGGCGACAATAAGTACGCGAGGCCGCCGGTTGAGTTGCCGGCCGACTTGCAGGGCATCGAAAGCAGCGAGCCAGGTCTTGCCCATACCAGTTGCCACCGCTACCAGTGCCCGCCGGTAGCCGGCTTCCCGGATTTTCCGGAGCGACTCTAGTGCGTCTATCTGCCAGGGCCGTGGAGAGACGATCTCTGATATTTCAGCCGTCGGTTCTGGAACAAAGTTTGCCTGCCGGTGCTTCTCTGATTCGGCTGCGTATTTTTCGAGCAGCTCTGATGTCAGAGGCGAAGCGAGGTCCCACAAACGGTTGAATTCGCTAGCAAAGCGGCAATGCGTTTCGCAACCGGCATCGCTCGAAAGCAGATTCCATTCGACACCAGTTTGAAGGGCGGCCTTCGAGAGGTTGCTGCTGCCAACAGAAAGCAATCCTCCCTGATCGTCTGCGATGTACCAGGATTTTGGATGAAACGAAGCGGGTTCTGATGGTAGTTTTGCAACTTCGATCAGCCGGGCCGAAAGATTTCCCCCTATCGCCTCTTCATCCGCGGAGTCGCACCAGCCGTTCAATCGGACGAGCGCGCGGGAATCAGAGATGTATAGGTAATCGCTGACCAGAATGCGGATACGTGCGCCGTTTTTCACCGCATCGAACAGGCGCGACTCAATGACCTCTAATCCTGAGCATTGAACGAACGAAGCCAGCACTTCCACCAACTTTGCCCCCGCGATTCGCCACGACAAATGATCCCACAACGGCGAGCCAGGATGCCCCGTGCTGAGTTGCAGATCGCTGCGCTGCGCGGCTTGTTCACCGCTCTCGCTCTCCGTTATTTGGTTGGCAGAGTCACGCAGGTAGTTTGCTTTGGCTGGCATCACATACCGGACGCCGCCGCGTGGGTCTTCAACGTCGCCGGTGTAGCGGGGAATCACATGTACGTGCAGGTGCATCACTGTCTGACCAGCCGGCTCACCTGAATTAAAACCCACATTGTAGCCGCCTGGCTTTGGCGTCAGCGTCGCATCAAGGTATTGCTTGAGTACATTGACCAGTTCAAAGACTGCCGCCTGCTCTTGCGCATCGGCGTCAAACCAGGTCGCCACCAGACGCCGCGTAACAACGAGTGCGTGCCCTGGGCTGACGGGAAAACCATCCCAGATTGCAAACGCTTTTTCATTGCTTGCGATCCACTCAGACGGCGGAATCTTCAGGAACGGTGAATCCGCCATACTATTCCCACGTTTCCCTTTCTGTAGGCAACGGCGAGACCTCGACCCGTTCCTAGTTGCAACGCTAAATATTCTAGAAGCCCGCCCGCCAGGTTACTACCATCACCACACGATCTGGATGCGAGTGGCGTAAACCATCGTCCGCGATCAGCGGGGCGCGTAATTTTATCGTGTTCGACGGTTCCGGTAGCACCACACTTTTCCGTAACTTAGTACGTGAGTTTCTTCTGGCTCAGCTAGGCTTCGCTTCCCCATTTTCTGGCGCGTAATTGATGGGGCTGAGGTCGATCATCAAGTTGTCGACTATCTGCTTCAATTCTTCCGGGCTGAAATCGTGATGCAGTAGATGGTCTACCAGTTCCGCCTGCCTGGGTTGCCCGAACGCCAGGCGGTAGACGGCGAGTGTCTTGAGTATTTTTTTAAGTTTGGCGGAATCGCTGCTGTATGGGTAAAGCGGTATGACGCGTTCGATCTTGATGCCGGTTGTTTCCATATGCCAGTATGGAGTTAGCTCGCACTTGCCCTTTGCCCGGCGCTCGTGTTTATCGGCGAGTTCAAACAGGCTTTCCCAGACATCGCTTCCGGCGAACTCCGGCACGTTTCCCAGGTGTGACCGGTACTGCTCAGCCACGATCTGCCGGATCACCAGCCCCTTGTAGCGGTTGATTCTTCCTTCGCGTTGCTCCAGGTCGATGGGATTGCCTGGCAAGTTCCAGTGGACGATCCGCCGGCAATAGGAATGGAAGTCGAGACCTTCCTGTCCGATGGAAGTGGTCGCAAGCACGAAGGGGCGGAATGGCGAGTTGAAGACTTCGCGAAGACTTGACGCACGCTTTCCGCCCTGATCGGTTTCGATCCGCTGGCTGCCGAACTCCACTGCATAATGGCAACGCATTGCTCTGGGTTCGCCGGCCCGGAACGACTCTAAGCTATCGACATTCAGAGTAGCTGTCTGATCGAGGTTGACCGATTCGTAAAGCTGATCGAGCGCGCCATAAGCATCGACATTCTGCCCCTTGAGCACATGGAAGTATTCATCCAGAACGGCTTGAAGACAACCGTTGGCGCAGTATCGCGCAACCATCCGCCAGTAGCTTCCCCGTGCTGTTCCGAGGCGGACCGCAGCAATAGATTCAGGCTTATTGAACAGGCTTACGAACTTGTCGGCAACATCGAACGCGCCCACCATCGCCTCGTCGATATTGTGTGCCGGGAACATTCGTTGGACGCTTCGCAGCGTTAGGACAGCTGGAGCACCGAGGGCTAAGTCAGCCAGCACTTCCGCCAGATTGTCTGGAATAGAACCAAGCCCAATGCTTGCCGGATCGTAGTATGCCTGCCGCAGGTGCGCAAAGTGGTCATCTTTCGCAGAGCCGCTTGTATCTTTCCAGAAGTTAACCGATCGATACCAGGGCGCGCCGCCATACAGCTCATCGAACCACGAATCCAGCACTGACTTGTGCTCCGGGTCGGCGCGGTCGAGCAACATCGCTGCCGCCCAATACCAGCGTTCAGAGTCTCCGCCAGGCGTTTCGTGTTGCGCTAACTGAGCTGTGTTTATCTTTTGTTGCAGCTGCCTGGCGACCTTCTGTTTAAGTTCTTGAAGAGAAATGTCTTCATGAATATTGGTGACAGGATTCATGATTCCGGCCAGGGTCAGCCCTGGATAGAGCAAAGTGAAGTTGCTCATATTCCGTGGGCGGTGATTCTGCTCGCGACCTTCCCGCGCGTACACCAGACGAGGAGCCGGCCTCCGCCGTTCGCCGGCGAAATACCGGCGTGGTTCGCGCTCAGCCCGTTCCCGCGTTGCATCCTGCCCCACAGTCCGCCTTTCTGCTTCGTACGAAAGCAACGTACTTATCATCCGCGGGGCCATGACCCAGGAGGAGAACAGTAGCGTTTTACTGAACCGCTCGCTGCCTTGATACGATCCTTCGAGCTGGTAGTACAGCAGACTGGGCGGCACCCATAGCAGCTCCGCGCCCCCATGACTAAACGCCTTTTCAATGACGGCCCGCAGTTTGGCGTGCGTGACCAGAGCGCCGTTCGCCCTATTGTCGTCGGCGCTGAAGTTGGCGCTGTAATCGTCGATGGTGTTTAGATTTAGCCAGGCGTTCCTGGCGGAATCGAGTGCCTCCCGAAGTATTGGGGAGTCGCGGTAATCCCGCGTCAGTTCTTTGAACTGGTAGTGGTCGAGATACGACAGCGGAAACGCTGCCGATTTGCAATACTCAACTGGCTTGCCGCCGTTCTGTTCCAGCTGGTTCAGGGCCATGGCGATCTGATCGGTCTGCCGGAAGTTTTCGATGTCACCCATGGTGACTGGCAGCGGCTGTCGCTGATCGTCGATCATGACCGTTGGATCGTCGGCAACACTGTTGCGTTCCGTCCGGCAGATAACAGTGCGAAGGATCGACTGTAATTTATCGCGGTGCTCTGAACTGGCGTTTATCTCGTTCTTCCGCAAGCCGAGCAGTTGTTTGTACAAACCCTGCCGGTGGAGATCGTAACTGGCGAGTCGCTGCTGATTCCCATCGACGAGGAACTCCAGCACTTTACGGAAGTCTTTGTGGTGATCTTCTCCCCGATCGAGGTCGTCGTGGCTGGTAAACGCTTTGAATGGCGTGGCGGAAAGCAGCAGAATCCGCGAACTATGTTTCGCGCTGAATACTTTACGCGCAATAACTGATTGCTCCTGCTCGCTGTCGCGGTCGATTAAATCACGGAATCGTTGAAACTCATCGAGAATATAGATGTCGGCGTTCACGTACTTCAAACAGCAATCTACCAGCACCCGCCGAAGCTCATAAATCAATTTCAGACACCCACGATGCAACCGTTTTTCAGTGCGGCCATCGACTTCCTTCGCAAAATTGACCACCGCGCCCCACAGGTTTAATTCTCTTTTGCGAGAAAGATTATCGTAAACGGCAGAATTGCCTTTTCGCGGAAACGGTTCTGCCTTGAGAGCGTTCTTGTATTCTCTGGCGAGTCCCTTCCGGTAATCCCAGTGGCACGCCTTGCGCATGTAGTTGTGGTGTGCGTCCATATTCACGACGCCGCCTTTCAGCATCCAACGCAATCCGTTGCTTCGCCTTTGCATGCGCTTGTAGCTGCACAATAGGCCATAGATAATCGCTCGTTCGTCCCTTACGCCTGTGGAACGCTTTACTTCAAATGAAGTTGCTGGCGTAAGAGAGTTGAGTTCCAGAAAGTTCTGGCAGGTGATTCCCTGCGCGGTCTGGTCTTCTTCGTTTAACGCCAGAAAGGCTAAACGCGAAACTGGCTTCTTCATTTGAACGGAAGCTGGAAACAGATTCAGCTTCCGTATGTTTTCGCGGGCGATCACTTGATTCGAGCAGATATAGGTGACTCGCAACGGCTCTTGTATACCCTGGTCGATGCGGTGTTTAATTCTCCGGGCGATGATTCCCCGGGCTACGATCGTTTTGCCGAGGCCGACTTCATCGGCGATTAACATGCATCGCTGATCGTTGCGGTACAACTGGGAATACGCTGCGCTGACCGTCGATTGCTGGAAGTCTTTTAGCGATGCCAGCGCCGCGTCGACATATTGCATTAAGCTGGCGTCACTCATCGGTTACCTCGTTGTGCGGTATCGCCGCCCGGAAAACTTCCCAGAGTGAGAGAAATGACGCCGGGATTACGTCCTCGTTATGTTCATCGCGCAGACTGTTGATGGCTGAGTCGATCTCTCTCAATCGCTTCGGATTCCTCGATGCGACAACCAGAAGTTGCTCGAAGATGGGGATGTCCATTTCCCAGCTGTCGCCATCGCCCGCGCTGCTTTGGCTGTTCGTCCCCCCAAAGTCTTCTTTGTCGGGTTCGTCGGTCAGCAGGAACCGGAGGTACGCGAAGAACTTTTCGCTACTGTTGATAATGCTCTTAAAAATGTTGTCGAGTCGTCCAGCTGGCATGCCTTCTACTTCAATCCGGATCAGGAATTCCCGGCTTGCGCCATCTTCATCGCTGACGACGAAGTGCAGGAATCGACTAATGCGTGTCTCGCTTATGTTGGGAAACACCAACTCGTTTTGTGTGCCCGCAATTACCTGTTGCGGTTCTGCAAACCGGACGAACGGCCGGACCGACACCTGAAACTCATCACCGAACCGGACGCTTGTAAAATCCACGGCCAGGTGGAAATCGTAGTTGTCGCCAGTTTCAGCAGGAGTAATCTTCCCGCTGTGCTGGGCCGCTAGAATCGCGTATTCGAGCGTACGCATCGCGCGCTGCTGGCTCTGCGTGGTTTCATCGTTCTGACCGCCTTGCGATGGCAAGAACTCCTCGAACACACCAGAAGCCCCGTCTTCGCCGAGCAATTGCTGTTTCACATGCGTCAGCCGGGTTCTGGAATCGGTTCCTATCAATTGAATCATGAACTCGACGTTTCGCGTACAGGCCGCCAGCGTTGCGTTCGCCGAACCGAGAAACCAGTTGGCATGGCTAGCATCGTCGAACAGAAACAATTTCGCATGCAATGACTGTGGCATCGGTTCGCCTTGCCCGTCTTCTGCGGCGTCCATCCTTTCGCCTTCTTCAATGATTGGCGAAAGGCAGTAACTTTCAACTTGCCGGAGTGTTGCAACGGGCAACCGCTGGAGTTCGTCCGCCCGGCTCAATAACACCGGCAGAGACTCCGTATTGCGGTGCAGGTCGTCGATCGTTTTCTCATGCAGGAACGGCGAAATGCAAAGCAGCGTTTCCGATTTCTGGCGTGCAACTGGATTAGTCTTGTAGCCGGTAACTCCCACAGGATGAAACTGGTAGTCGTCGAACTCGGCGGGCTGCTCGAAGCTCACGCGAGAAAGTTCTTCGATGAACACTCCAGCAGCGGGAAACGGGTGCTTGTCATCAAGCCATTGCAGAAAATCAACCAGCGGTTTGTTTCGGTCGAGGGTTTTCGCTTCCGGCAGTCCTTCCAGGCAGACAGCTACATCCCAGCTACGGTCGAATGTGAGATTGCGGCTGAGAACAATCAGACGGTATCTCGATTGCTGTGGGTCTTCAATGCTCTGGTAGCTCAGAACCCAGAGCTTCGGATGAAACGACGTAAACTCCGATGCAGGAAGAACCGGTGCGAGCGAACTCTCAAAGTAAGCGTGAATCTCACGTTCAGACCGCGGCACGCGTAGCTGGCCTTCCTGGTGATAGATAGTCAGCATTTTCGCCGTGTTCTGAATTGCGCGGATCAGGTGAACGTCTTTACTTCGCAAGTCACCTTCCAGCGTCTGTGAATAGAACAGTGCTACCGGGATCGACAACAGCGTGTCTAAGTCGGCGCTATATGTAGTCGCAACTGCCTGCCGTAATTCGTGGCCTTCTGGTGGAATTAACAATCGACCGTAATCGAGCCTGTTGCGGTCAACGTCCAGCATCTGGATCGGCCTCCCCGGTTTCGCCGCGGTGAATGTCGGTCACGATGGTTTTGACCTGCGTTAGCCGGTAATCAAGCCGCGACAACCCTACCCATCCTCGTACTTGTTCATCGGTCGCGTTACGGCGCAAGCGGGCTTTCCGTTGCTTGTTGTCGATCTCCTGCTGACGGACGGCTTCGTCGCATGCATGCTCATCTATCGGTTCACTCCGCGCCAGGTCGATCCAGCGATTGACGAAATTACGCGTGCGGGTTTTTACTTTTCCGCCAGACTCGTCGACGACAGTCCATAATAAATCGCTGCTCCAGCTGCCCCAGTCGAATGCCGTCATTTTCGCCTGCCACTCATCCCAGTCTTCTTCCAGTTTCATGTCCGCACTGTTCGAGCGGATCGGTTGAAGCAATAGGTTGTACCGGATGTGCGCACCGCGAAGTATCGCCCAGAAGCCTTTCGCATGCTGAGCCACCTGCCGTAGTTCAGAGTTGTCTACTTCTTGCATAAATGGCAGTTCAACGAAGTCGTCAAAAAGTGTCTCCGATCTTAGATCGACAAGCTGGCTTGTGGCATCCGGATCGAGAAGCACCTGCGCCAGCAGCGAGTCACTTGCGTTGGCGACAATCTGTTTTTTCAAGTACGCCGCTTCTTCTTGAGTAAGCGTAATCGCAGGTTCACTCCAATAGTCAGCGTCAACCTCTGGTGCGCGCACATGAGCCCGGCCATCATTACCAGCATCGGGGTCGTCCCCCTTGTACCGCTTGGTCTCCTGAAGTAGCGACTGTAAAGAACGGCGGCCGCTGTGAGCGCGGCTGAACTCTGCCAGCGAGAGGTTCGTGCGAATGAAGCCGAATCTTCTGAGGCCGTTCCAATAGACAGAGGATGCCGGTCGCTGCACGTCGCGTAGAAGGTCTTCACCGAACGAAATACCAATAACACCCAGCCCTTCGCCTTCATCGCCGTATCGCTTCGAGAGCTGAACGCGAAAGACTTTCTCCCAATACCGCAGATACTTCTCCAGTGTCTGCGTTTTAGAGTCCGCCTCGTTTTTGCGGAAATAATCCCGGACAATCGCCGCCAGCAAGGTGAAGTATTTGGCGCGGGTCTGGATGGTTGAGACGCCCGGAAACATCCGATCAGCGAGTGCATCGCGGATTACACCAATTCCTAGTTCATCGACGACGCCCGGCTTCTTTAGCAGATCGATAACCGTGCGAACTTTTTCGCGGTGCTCTGATGAAAAGTCTATCCACCCTATCATTAATCAAAATCTCACAGTTTATCTTTAGAGAAGCTTTTCGCCTGTGCCGTAGTGTCAGGGTGTAGGCTTTATCCCCGATGCAATGATCACTGCCGCCCCGACACCAAATTCCGTGTTTTGATGGTCCGTTGACACCATCAAAGCTTTTTCAACTCTTCGGTTTCAATCAGCCGCTCGAATTGCTGTTCTACGCGAACTGGAATCGTACCGCCGCGGACCAGCATCCCCAGTTCCATATTGATTGTGAAAGCTTGTTGCGTGAGATTGGCAGACGAGAGAAACAACCACTCACCATCAGCAACGGCGCACTTCACGTGAAGGATGCCCGGCTTCTGAGTGTCGCTCATCTTCCGTTTTTCTTTTGGCCAGTAGTACACCGTGGAGCAGGCCGCAACTTCGGAACCTAGTGCCCGCAATGTGCTGTATTCGTTTTCGCCGCCTAGCTTGTCTGGGGTTTCAACAATAACAGTCAATTGCACTCCGCGGCGAGCCGCTCGCAAAAGTGCTTTGGATACGTTGGGAATGCGGTAAACGGCAAAACTGACAAGTGTAATCTGGTCCTGGGCCGCATCCAGAAGTTGTAGCATCGCCTGTTCGGTACGGCGAAACGGGATTTCACCTGAGTCAGGGCCAGTCCATACAAGTTCCACCGATTGTGCATCCCGGTGCTTCTGCACAGACAGAGCTGCTGTCTGCAATGCGACAGCGACTACGTTTGCATGAAGGCCGGTAGCTTCTTTTCTCCAGCACTCGACGAAAGCCATCGCCTGGTAGCGATGATCGTGATGCGCCACTCGCTTTGCGATCTCCGCGTTGAGGCCGATTTGGCTGCTAGTCAGAATCGCCGCCGCCACCGTTTCAACTGTGCTTTTTGGCAGGTTGCTTGCCAGCGTGGTTGCCGCCTCGACGATGATACGGTGTGAGTCCATGGATCAACCAAAAAAAGCCACGTCTGTCCGCTCCATAGTGGGAACAAGAGCGGCCCGGTCTAGATACTTATTTCCCCGTTCGCACGATGTTTCTGGCAGGAAGGAACAGGCATGGCACGAAGCGCCGTGGAGTTTATCACCGCCGCCCACCTCATGCTCAGAGCATAGCGGGTCAGACGAACATAGGCGGACCTTTTCCAGCGCTCGTTTGATGTGCCGGTTTAATTTGTCGGGGTCGCCGAGCGCGCACAGGCCACCGAGGGTGCCTTCGCTGTCGGCTGCCGATGTGTATATCAACACGCCCGCCATAGGCTCTCCATCTTCAGGGCTCCTGGAGTACAGGCGTTCTGAGATTGAAGCTGACGTATAACCGCATTCGATAGCTAGTTGGCGGATCAGAGCGTGTGCGAACGAATGCAGCAGCACGAATCGGATGCCTGGAAAGCCACTTTCCGGGTTGGGAATATTCTTCGACGCTTTCCACCCAAAGTGGGCCCGCTCGAATTCACGGTCATAGCTATGGTTCTTCTTCACCCACTGCTGAATCTTCGATTCAGTAAACTGAAAGAAAATGCCTTCACCGCGGGTTTCACTGGCTGGCAACCATACAGGCTTCTTGCGTGATATTGCGGCCCGCCGGTTCTCAGGAAGATCGGCCACGTTATCAAAATCGCGGGGAGACATCAGCCGCGTGAACCCGGCCAGGGCGCGGACTTCACGCAGTTTCTCGACCAACACGATCTTGTCGAAGTACGATGTGAAGTCTGGTGGAGGCTCGACCACGCTTAGCTTGAACGTGCGGCTTTCCTTAGCGCTAGACGGGTTTGTGAAGACTTTCCACTCAGGCGACTTCAGATCGTCCGGGTCTTCCTCCTCGCTTCCCGTACCGGCTTTCTTTTCTTCCAGCTTCTGCCACACCTGTTCGTTCGTGTATTTGCTCAGGTCTTTAAGCTGGCCAATGTCGCGGAATGCTTTAAGTACATCCAGCGACACAGCTTTCTCCAGAACTGCCCAGTTCTCTTCAATCAGCCGGCCAAGATCATCACTTGCCTGTGGCACCGAGAGCGCTGAAATCACCACTGGGAACCAGAGATTCGATGCTCCCAGGGCAATGGGGCGCGCATGTTCTATGTCACAACCACTGGGATCGAGATCGCGCAGGTGGGGACGACGGCCAGTGCATGGCGGCATTCGTTTAGCGCCGTCCGGGCCTACCACTTCAGCAAGCCGGCGACGGTCTCCGCACTTGTCACAGACAATTGAAACGTCCGCCATCTCACCAGACGGACCGTATTCAAACATCCGTAGCGGTCCATTGCAGCCGGGCTTCTCGCCGCGATGAACAAAGGTCAGCCACGGAAAATCGTCAAGATGACCATGGTCACATGTGACCAGGAATCGGGCAGGCACAACCATCGGAGCGCGGCCCTGCGTGTTGCAATTATGAACGAAGCAGGCGCGGTCAGGCCGATAGGGGTAAACCTTGGCCTCGAACAACCCCGACTTCAGCGGCGCGAGCAGCCGGCAGCGAGAACACACCATCCAGCGTGGGAACGGCGCAACAGGCACTCCAATCTGGCGGGATTCATCGAACCAGTTGGTCTGCGCACCGGCAGATTCCGGCCCGCGTGGTGGTGTGAGAAACCGGGTCATCTGCGGACCGTGAATTGACTGAGCGGACAACAGCAGCCGCTCTTCGGCTATTTCCGTCGAGTGCGAGATCGTCCAGTCATCCAGGCCCATCACCAGCACCGACAAGTTGGGAAGATCGACAAGCGACCCTACGCCGTACGTTGTCAGAGTCTGGCTAGGCCGGACTTCGCCGACTTCTGAACGGCGCATTTTTGAAGCAGAACTGCTCATGGCTGCTCCTCCTGCGGTTCTTCCGGCGGCGCATCGCTACTTTCGCTGCTGGCGTCTTCTTCGTTGTCAGCTCCATCGAGTCCGCCATCGCTGATAATGAATTTTACCGGCGGCTCAACTTCGCGAAGTGAATTCAGACAAGTAAATTCCTCCCATCGCTCCAGCCCGGGGCTATGCAGCAAGCTGACCGAAGTACCCCGCTTGGCAGCGTCGCCGTAGACTTCGCGGTAAGTCAGCGTACGCCCGCCAGCGTTATTCTGCGCTTCGGCCTGCCAAAGATCGGCCTTCTTATGAAGCTCCGCCCGGCAGAAGTCGCCAGTTGCTTTGTCGCCAATCACTTCGGCTCGACTGGCGATCGTATCAATGGCGTCCTGCACATATGGGTTGCTCGTGGTGATCCGCGCCGCCGCTTCATTCAGGTTGAACTCCATCCCTCGCAGTCGCACCATCGACACCAGCAATCCGGCTAGCCCACGCTGCAATGAGCCCGGTGAAAACGGGGTTACCGATAACGGCTCTACGTGCTTGTAGAACGTCGCGTGGTAATGCTCAAAGGTTTCGTAATGCGACATGTCACGCGGCCGCGCCCAGTTAAACACTGTACACACCAGACCCGGGAACGAACGGCCGACACGGCTGGTCGCTTGAATATATTCGGCGGTGGCTTTCGGCTGACCGGCGACAACCATCAACCCCAGCCGCTTT
This sequence comes from Pirellulaceae bacterium, assembly GCA_965233625.1. Taxonomy (GTDB): domain Bacteria; phylum Planctomycetota; class Planctomycetia; order Pirellulales; family Pirellulaceae. The sequence continues at coordinate 819,874 of OZ247499.1, read as the reverse complement.
ACATCAACGCCCACTGAAATCATATTCGTCGCCAGCAGCACATCGAGCGGCTTCTTCGGAACGTTCTTGAAGTCTTTCTTCTTGTATGCTTCCCGCCGCTGTTCTTCCGCCTCGGGGTCGAAGATCGACTCCAGCTTATCGAGTATCTGTGGTATTTCCTCCGACCGCATGCGGCTGGTCAGCTCTGCCAGGTATTCGCCATTCAGATAACGCTTCGCCAGACCGCGGCGGTCCTGCTTGCGGGCCCGGGTGAAGATCGAATCGTCCACCAACCGCCGCATACCGCCCAGTTCCCGCATTGAATTGAAGTAACCAACAATGGTCATCCACGGGTCGACGGCCTTGCCGTACTTCTCGTATAGCGTCTGCGCCGAACAGAGCATTGAAACGTAAACTTGAATCAGCACCGCCTTCAGCCGGCGGCCTGGTGAGCAGACGCCGATATACAACCGCCCGAAATCTTCCTCCGTCGGTTCGCGTTGTACTGAAAAGAAGTTATCGCGTACATCTAGTCCCGGCGGTGGAAAAATATTTACTGTGCGCAGAAACAAACTACGCACCTGCACGTCGGCGTTCTTAATCGTCGCGGTTGATGCGATCACCTTCGGTCGCACCGCTTTGCCATCTACTTCCCACGTGCATAACTGGTCGATCGCCGTTTCGTACAACCCTACCAGTGTGCCGAGTGGGCCGCTGATCAGATGCAGTTCGTCCTGGATGATCAGGTCTGGCGGCCGCAGTGGTGCGTGTTCCCTCAGCCGGGTCGATGGCATTCCAGCCTTTGAACGCGGGTGGAAGGTCGAGTCTTCGATTTCGGGCGACTTGAAACCATGACGGTCGCACACCCCGTTCACCTGCCCGAACAGCATTTGCACTTCGCCCTTCCATGGCATCTGCGCAAACTTGTCGACGGTGGCGATCAGCAGTGTTGGGAGCCGGCGGTAAATCTCTTCGTCCACCACCACCACCGGCAGACCTTCATCCGGGGCCAACCGGCGTCCGAATGGGCACAGCCCTTTGGCGTCGCCGCAATAAGTAATCGTGCGGGCGCTGCCGTGCGGGTAGGTCTTGGCTTCCAGGTGTTTGCCGCCTTCAATCGAACTGCCACACCACGGGCAGGATGTAAGCTGATACGGCGACCCGATACCGGCACCGCCATACTGATTGCCGCGCAGCTGCTTGATTGCTTCGGCGGCATCGTCTGTGCGGTTAGGTGTTGTGCGGCGGCCGACCCACAGGCCGATACGGAAAGGTGTTTTGCCCCAGCGGGCGTCGCCTTTCTCCAGCGATTTGCGGCGGATCGACTCACAGGCGCAGACCAGCGCGGTCGCCCGTTGAAACTGCTGGATCGTCAGCAGCCGCAGTGTATACCGCATCAGCACGGCCAGCCCTTCGTCGCCGGGGCGGCCAGCAATCACGCCTTGCAACCGGCGTAAGCCCATCGTGTAGGCCGATAGACCCAGGTACGCTTCCGTCTTACCACCGCCGGTCGGAAAGAACAGCAGATCAGCGATCGCGTCGGGGCCTTCATTGCGTTCCGGGTGATCGAGCTTGGTAACACCGGGAATGTTCAGCAGGATGAATGCAATCTGAAACGGTCGCCAGCTTCGGTTCCTGGGAAGATCAACTTCCTTGTCAAAGTCCAGCTCCACACCGCGGCGGACCTGTTCGGCGTTGATCGAACGCGTGCGCTGGTGCCACATCGCTTCGTTCATAAACTGGAACGCCTCAAACGCCTGGCTGTCCTGTTGTACCAGCTGTAAGCCCGCTTCGATCCGCTCCAGTGTCTGCCGGCAGTTTTGAATAGAAACCTGCGGAGCAGCGCCGAACTGTTCCAGCTCTTCGTTGGGGTCATCAACCTTGGCGGCTTCGCCGTCGATCCAGTCGCGATACGCGGCAATCAGCGGATTCAGCATCCCTGGCAGTTGGTTGGCGTCGGCCTCGGCCAGTTCCTTCATGTCGAGAACCAGACCTTTAAGCTTGCCGAAGGCCGGGTTCGCGGCTGCGTCGTGTTCTGTAGGAGGGGCGGTGCGGGGCAGTTCGTAGCGGGGGATGAAGCTGGTGCGGATGAGTGTTGCCAGGTGCGATGTTTCCGCGGCAACATCGGCATGCACGCTGACTCCGTGCCCCACGGCGAACTCCACTTGATGCCGGTAGAGCATCGCCGTCATGTGTTCTTCCAGGTCGTCGTTTGCGCCGACTGCCATGCGTTTGCAGAAGATCGCTTTGCCATCGACCGCCTCTACCGAAAGGGCCGGCTGGAAGATGTAAAACTCGTCTTTGGGGTGGCCCTCTTCCTGCGCGTTAATCAGAAACAGCGTAACCACCCAGTGGCCGTCGCGTTTACGGATTTGCCCCTGCACATAAACATCGCTAACCTGCCCATCGGCCGCCTGCGGCTTCAGCGGACCGTCTTTTAAGGGAACTTCAAAGCTGCCGCCACGGTGATACCGCTGCGAGACTCGCGTGGGTTTGCCTGTCCGCTCATTAATCTGATCTTCGCGCACTTCGCGCCGGTACTGCCCCCAGGTCGCCGTCACCTTCAGCGCCCCGGCGTCTGGCTCTACACAGAATGTCATCCCGATTGACGACGGCAGATGCCCGGCCGGCACTGGCACATCTTTATCGGTCACCCCATCATCCACTGAATCGCTGCCGCCGCCCGCCAGCTCATCCGGTATCAACGGCGTATCTTCATCCTCCTCTTCCACCTCCGGCGGGTTCTCCGACGGCTTCCCCGCCCGGCTCGGCGCAAGCACCCCCACAAGATACCGGTCACGCACCGTCCGCTCAGTAAGCTCCTCGCCATCACCACCCGCCGGCCCTAGCAGATCGCCGATCACCATTGCTTCGAGTTCGGATCGAATTTCGGTCTGGCTGGGAGTACTTGCCAGGATTGCCTCATCGGTCATTTCGGAACCATCGAAAAGGTTTGATGGGGGAAAGAGCAGAATCATGTCGCATCTGCTTGAACTGCCGCCATGCCAGGATCATAATCGAAAAGCGCTTAACGAATTGCGATCTAGCGCTGTTGACACTTGTTAGCTAGAATCGTAACCTCATCACCACAATCTGACCAACTAGGAAGCAAGAAAGGATTTCTACATGGCCAAGCTCCGTTGCGATAATGTGACAGAAGGTCTGCGTGATTCTGAAGTTGTAGCAGCTTTTGCCGATGTTAAGGGCCGCCGTCACTTCCTCCGGGTCGAACGCGATTTCCTGTACCAAGAACGTGATGGAGCGAACTACCTTCCCGTTGGAATTGTGCATGTAGATAGCAAAACTAGTTTCAGGCTGATCGAACTTCCGCAGGAAGCCGAAACTGGCGCGAACCGTTTGTGGGTTAAGGCCGAACAACTCTTTAATCGCGAAGAGGCGGTCACGTGATTCTTTCGGACCGGGAGATAAGGGCCGCTATTGCCCGCGGCGCTTTGAAAATCTCGCCCGCGCCGGACGCCGATGCCTGGTCCTCAACAGCGGTCGATCTGAGTCTCGATAAAGAGATCGTCGTATTACGAGGTGTAAAAGTGGCGGGCGTCCGTACGCCTGTCGATCCTACTGGTCCAGACTACAACTTCGACAGTCTCATCAAAGAGTTTGGAGATAAGAAGTCTGTCGAAGCGGCCGGCTATGACTTCAAGTCTGGCAGCTTCCTGCTTGGTTGGACGAAAGAACGCATCTGCATGCCTCACCGCTCGCGGATGGCTGCCCGTGTGGAGGGAAAGAGTAGTCTCGCCAGACTGGGTATTGGCGTTCATGTAACTGCACCAACCATCCACGCAGGCTTCGGATACAAGAAGGGCGACAATGACTATCCTGGCAGTCCATTGCAACTCGAAATCTGGAACTGCGGCCCGCTCGACGTGAAACTGGTTCCCGGAATGAGCATCTGCCAGCTGATCTTTGAGCAGGTCGATGGCACACCCGAAAAGGGTTACGACGGGCGGTTTTCCGTCCAGGGACCCGATGTTGAGTAGGAAGCCAGTTTAGATAACAGGCTTGTATTAACGCTGCTATTAGCTGCCGCTCGCAATACGCTTAATCTTCTCGATGTATTCAACTGGCAGCCCGTGGTCTTCCGCACCTTGCAGAATGTGCCCTAAGTATGTCTCGCTAGGTGGCTGCTCTTCGACCAAGTGATCTGGCCCAGCGATGTATGCGATTGCTTCGAGCGGTTCGCCGGACTGGGTGACAACGGTTACGTTCTGCTGCAAGTAGTGGCCGCCGCTTACGCCTTCGTGCCGGTCGAGTTTGGCGAACGCCGTCGGGTTGCAGAGGTAGGCGACGCCGGTCGTTTCTTCGCCGGCGGCTGGCATGATGTTGGCATACACCTGGTTGCCGCTGGCCGCATGCTTATTAAATGCCAGCCGGTAGTTCTTCAACACCACCACTTCCGCCCGCCGGATCGCGCCCGTGCGGTCTTCCTTCCGGTTGATCGACAAGTTACTTCCATACGCAAAGTACCAGCGATCCTCCGGCTCCTGCACATCAAACAAACTAGGCTCCTGCCGCTCCGCCGCTTTCTTCGCAGCCCGCTTTTTCGGAGCGGACTTTTTCTTCGCCCCCTTCTTCTTTTTATGAAGCCCCTGCTTCACCTCTTGGGCGTAGCGTTCATGGTTCAGCTTAAAGAAGCCTCGTAGGATGATACGGCGCGCCGATTCACTTACTGTAAATCGAACGCCTTGCCGAGTCTTATGAAACCCATGCTGCAAGTCGAGATTCCGCCAACCGTAGGCGTTGGCAACCTCCTGATCTAGTTCAGAATGCAATTCGCGGAGCCGGTAGATATCTGTTGAGGATTCCTCAGGGTCATGGAAGCGATTGTAAATCTGTGTAAGCCCTTCTTGAAAGTTAGAAAGCACTTTCAACCTATGAGAGTAGTATGCGTCACCTACACCGTCTAACTCAGTGTTTCCCGGCACAAATGGGAAAGATTCATAACAGTCGCCCGTAATGTATCGCATAGTGTTACCCATCGATGACGAATTGAATCGCGCCCAACACTCGTGCAGAGTTGATTGTAAAATCGAAAAATGCGAATAATCCTCGAATAGGAACACGCACAGTAAATTGGAAAACAGAATATCTGGTGTCAGGAATACCATCGCATGGGTACTGCTTACTTCAGGCCTAACGAGCACCCTTGAAAGCCCTATTGCTCGCTTGAAGAGCTCTATTCTGGGACGATTGAAAATCCACCATTTCGATGACAGCGATTTTCCTAACTTGTAGTCGCCAGTTTCATCTTTTGCTCGCCGATACGGACGCACGAATGCATCTACGTGTTGCAAACATTTCGGATAGTTAGCTGCTACCTGGCCAGAATAACCAACTGAAGCACTACTTTTATCAAGAGGCCAGTTACGAAAATAAATCGCCCATCGTGTCGACGCTTGATCGTGACGGCCATAAAGCTCTTGGCCATTCAGGTACTTAAAAAGTACTTCTCGACTTTGCGGCTCCACTCTAAACAATGATTGTGCTTCATCGTGAGACAGGAGGAATCCTTGTCCCATCGGGTCTACACCTTTGAAACACGTGTCTCTGTTAGCTGCTAAGTGATGCGACACAGCACCGAATCCGTAATCCTCCTCAAAGTATGATGTGATTCCGTCTACATTATGTTCGTCAAGTATCCGAATTCCCCGCCACTCAGCTTTTGAAACCCAAACTTCTGCAATTTGCAGACTGGCAGCACCTGGCCATCTTCGAGATGATGACGCCCGGTGGATAGTGCCACCTTCAGCAACAATTCGATCAAGCCCAAACTCGCGAGTGTCTCCTTGAGAAATAGTGTTTGTGCCAATTAATCCAAAACTTGCTCCCCCTGCTAGAAGAGTATACGAACGATAGAGAAAATAGGCGCACAAGTCGGCGCGGTTACCCTTGCCCCAGATCTGGAGCAAATGCAAATAGTCGTTTCCAAGCGTCCCGCTGATGCGGATGCCGCCGAGAAAAGGTGGGTTTCCAACAATGGCATCGAATCCCCCTCGCGAGCGAATTACCTCTGGAAACTCAAGTGGCCAGTGAAACATGCGTGGAACCGGACAATCCTTTGATGCCTTCGTTTCAAACTCTTTCGTTGGGCCATTCTCAATATAGTGTCCTGAAACAACAGCAGCGTGGCGTATTCTCTCTTGTTTGTCTGTCTCGTTCTTTCCCAAAAACTCCGCTGAAACCAGCATATCCGCCGCACAACGCAGGCGGGCGATTTTGTCGTGGGCTTCTTGTAGCAGTTGCTCCTGGGCTTCGACGTCTTCGACGGTGTTCGAGGGCATGTCTTCGAGCTTGAGGCGGAGCGCTATGGCTTCGTCGATGGCGTTGTCGAGCGGACCGGCGAACAGCACGGCGTCGTCGGCGTCGGGTTTGAGACTGAAGTGGCGGAGCTGGTTGATGTTGTGCAGGCCGACGAGCGAGTCGCCGCAGCGGATGGCGTGGTCGAGGAATTCGAACGGTTTGTCTTTGGCGAGGGTCAGCAGCCACAGCGAAAGCTTGGCCATTTCGACGGCCAGCGGGTTGATGTCGACGCCGTATAAACACCGCTGCGCGACGATCCGCATGGCGTACGTAGTGCGCTCGGCAGGGTCGGCGGGAATGAGCGACTCGCCCCTTGCGCCGGTGGCTGGCTTCCCTTCGGGAGTGATGCCCGGCACGCCGGGGTGTTGCTCCAGCGCGATGTCCCACGCTTCCATCAGCCGATCTGCCATATAACGAGCCGCCTGCACTAAAAACGCACCGGAACCGCACGCCATATCGCATATCTTCAGATCAAGCAGCTCCGCGGCTGGCTTCAACTGCCACTCAGCTTTTTGCTTCCCTTCGGCCGGGCCTACGTAGACCAGCGGCTCCAGCGTGTACTGCACAATGGGAATGGTCAAACTGCGCGGCGTGTAGTGCGTGCCGCTGCTCCGCCGGTCGGTCCCAGCGGTGACGTAAATGCTGCCCTTGGGAATGACCACGGGGTAGCCGAACGAATCGTTGCGAAGCAGGCCGGCGAAGGGCATTACCTGCTGGAACAGAGTTTCGTCGTTTGCGCAGGCGGTGCGCAGCCGCACGGTGTCGCGGTCGCTGAGTTCGTTATCTAAGTAATTCGCCCACTTCCGGCTGCTGCCGGTCTGGTCCTTTAGCAGCTTGAAGAGTTCTTCATCGCCTTTGCTGCGCTGCTCGACCAGTTGATTCACGGCGACTTCCGGCTCTTTCTTCCCGATCAGCCCCAGCACCGGCTCAGTCGCGCGCTTGGCGGTATGGTCGAGCAGACCTTCATAGACGTGGCCAATCTGTTCGATGTTTAGAGCCTGGAAGCTGATCCGCCGCGCTTCGACCGGTCCGCGGCCTGGCAGCTTCACCTGCAACAACTGCAACGCTTCGAGCAGGTGCAGCACCGTCCGGTTGTTGACGGGCAACGGTGAGGCGGGTGTACCGGTCCACGTTGAATTCCGTTGGCGGCCTTCGAGAAATGGAAAGCGATCCGGGTCGAACAGGCGGCCACCGTAAGCAGGCATGTGAACATCGTTATGAGCGAGCCCGCCGTATACCGCCCGGAACGATGCCAGCACCCGCGGCCAGGCGTCGTAACGGCGTTCAAGTAGTTCTTCGCCATGCTGATCGGCGATCTCCCGCAACTGGCTGGAAATGGTCGACACCGAGTAGTTTTGTTCGTACACAGGAAACGGTTTGGTGGGAATCAGCTCGCGTTCTTCCGCGCAAAACAGAAACACCAGCCGCATCATTACATTCAACGCCGACTCGTAGAGGACTGCCTCGGTAACGCCTTCCAGCAGTTGCCGCCCGTGATCCTGGTCGGCTTTATCGAGCGACTGAATCAGCACTTCGACTGCCCGCAATACCTGCGCGCCAAGCTGGTCGGTGACTTCCTGCTGGTTCGACGCACTCTGCGTCAGCAGCGCCTCGATCGTCTGATCATCTGGCACGCCAAAGAACCGCTGCATCGAAAGCAGCGAACGGAAGGCTTGCAGCGTAATCTTCTCTTCCCGCCACAACGACGCGTACCAGGAAGCGCAGCCGGTGGTTTCGCCTTTAGGAGCATCGACCAGCATCCAGTGTTCGCCGTTGGTCACCAGCCCTAATCGCACACCTGTACCATGAAGCAGGTCAGCCATCCGTGTTTCCGGCGACGCCTTCCACCGCGAGCCGGCCACATACCCTGTTAACGGTTGTGTGCGAGGGTACTTCCTCACCAGCAAGCGGGGTTTCTTCGTCGCTGGATCGTTCAGCACAATATCTGGTTTGAGCAGTTCGCCATGCTCCGCCATTTCTACATGCAACGTCTGCGGAATCGCCTGTCCTTCCAGCAGCAAACCGGCATCGAACTCCAGTGTGTTCGTAAGAACAAACTTGATCCACGCATCGTGAACTGCGGGATCGACGGAACGCTGCTGACTCTCGCCCCACTCTTCAAAACCCCGCCGCAACAACCGCGCATGCTCCGCATCATGCGCATCGAGCCCCTGCGGAAACGCCTGCATTAACACCGGCAGACTAAGAAACGGCCCCGAGACAGGCACGAGCGAAAGCCATTCAGCATGATGACGTGCGATAGACATGCTTACTTTTCTGCTTTCAGCATCAACAACCACGAACCTTGGCTGCCAGAATCAGATTCGTAGTATTCTCCGTATAAAACGACATCACCCTCCGCGTTGTCATAGCGGGTAAGTTGCACACTTCCCAGATTCTCAGCGCCAACTCTCGAAGGATCACCGTAAGTTCCGTGATATGTCAAACCGTCGAGGGATTTAGCCTGTAAATGGTAATCCGAATTCTCGTATAGATAGTCAATTGCGAGCCTGTTTGATGTAACTATGGCTTCGCTAATCACGGTATCTTCCGAACATTCAAATGACTTTCCCTGATATCGCACGTTCGTTCCTTACTAACTAAGTTTCTCTGGCACCAGAAATGTAACCGCCACCGGGAACATTCTCGCTTGTGGATTCGCAAACCTCGATTTGATTGCCGCGGTTTCGCGTTTGATTTCGTCTGGAATCTCGTTTTTCCTGGCTCGCATCGCGTTCTTGTTGCGTTCTAGCTGTTCTTTTTCCGGGTCGCTGAACAGCTCAAGCTGCTGGTAATCGGATTCGTCTAGCTCTGCTTCGATAGCCTTCTTCAGCTCTGTCAGAATCGCTTTGATGTCGCTGGCCTCTTTTTCCGCCCTTTCCTTCAGGCGTTTTTCGAGACCGCTGACACGGTCTTTCATACGTGCTTCGAGCGCTGAGGCAAGGGAGTTTGTTAGCGACGGATAGAGTTCGAGAAGTTTAAGGTTCACGGAATCAGAGGGCATCGTATCTGTGCCGGCAGCTAAAGTCGTTTCCGTCTGCCCGACGTTCAGACGACCGCCCCACTTACCCTGTTTAATCAACCCGCCGGCAGCAATCACCTCTTCATGCAGCCGGTGGCTATCGCCGCCAATGACAACCAGCCTCGCATGGGCAATTAACGCGGGCGTGTCGATTATGTCGTCTGGTACAACGCGGGCTGTAACCCGGTGCAGCTTCGACCGTTCTTTCTCTGCCCAGACCTCTGCACGCAGTAACCGCAGGCACATCTGTGGCAGGCGGTGATTCAAGTGAATTAGCACAACGTCGTCGCGGCCTTTACTAACTGACTCGTCGAAAGTAACAGGCCGAATCTCTTTGGTGTGCGGGTGTTCCAGACCTTCAGTGCAGGCGGCCCAACTTCCGCGAAACGGTGGCAACTGGAAGCACGGTTTACCATCTTCCGTAGTGACAGGGATTAACGCAGGCTGCCCGGCAAGTTGAAGGGCGACAGCTACAACGGTGGCAATATTACCTGGCGACAGTTTTAGTTCGCGACGTGTCTCCCGATACTGCTCCATCAGCGCCTGCACTTGCTTGTGTAAGTCGCGCTCGAAGCGGAGCATCTTACGGATCGGCTGGCTATCGCGTTCGGCGTCGCCGGTGTGCAGCGTAGTGCGGCGGCCAAGCATTGCCTCTTCCACCTGTTGGGCGATGACCGGGCCGACATTGCCAAGGTCTTCCCGGATTGTTTCGATCTTCTGAGCAACACGCATCAGGAATTCCAGGTCGGCCTCCATATCGGAAGCACCGCTGAACTGCCCGCTCGCCCGCTGCTTGTATCCGTCGCCGACAAAGTGGTAAACAAGCACCTTATCGGCTTTCTGACCGTGGCGATCCACCCGGCCGTTCCTTTGCTCCATGCGGTTGGGGTTCCAGGGAATCTCGTAGTGAATCAGCCTGGAGCAGAAGTTCTGGAAGTCGAGACCTTCTGATGCAGCGTCGGTTGCCAACAGCAGCCGGACAGGGCTCCTGTCAGGGGCAGTTTGAAAGGCTGCTTTCACACTCTCACGCAGCTCGCCGTCCATTCCTCCATAGATGGTCATCAAGCGGTCGTCATCTGCGAAGCCTTCTGTGGCGAGAATCTCTTGAAGCCAAATCTGAGTAGCGCGGTACTCGGTGAAGATAATCACACGCTCTTCCGACCATTTACCGCCCGGCTTGATGTTGTCGTGAAGCCACTTGATTAACTGCTTTGTTTTCGAGTCCTGCTGAGCGCGGGCGCGTACCGCCCACTTGTTCATCTGTTTAAGTAATGCAGCTTCCTGCTCTGTCGGTTCGGCGAACAACCTGGTGGCCGAATCGAGTGCGTCGACAGTTGCTTCGTCGTACTCGGAATCGTCAGCGTATTCTTCTTCAACGCGGTCGAACTCGCGTTGCAAAACGCCCATCGACGGCTTAGCAACCGCCTTTTTTCTCGCCGTGCGCAGAGAATCCTCGTGCCGTTGAAGCGTTGTGTGGAAAGCAGCTGGGCTGGAGAACAAACGCTTCTTTAGCGTCTTCAATACAAACTCAGTAGCGAATCGCTCCGTATTATCAGCAGCACGACCGGCCCGGAGCTTCGTATACTCCCGCAGCGCCTTGTGAACTTCACGCTCCTCATCGGTGTACGGCACCTCGATGGGTTCCAGAACACGCGGCGGGAAACGTGGCGATCCGTCCCACTTTTTAGCGAAGGATGGATCGGTTTTCAGACGCCGGACCATTATGGCTTCCAGCTGTTTACGGTCGGGGTCTGTGCCGCGGGAAAATCGCTGGTTATCGAGCAGTTCCAGTAGAGCGCTGAAACTTTCGCGGTAACCATTGTGCGGAGTGGCTGTCAGGAACAGCTTATGCTCGAAGTGCGGCGTGAGTTCCCGGAGCGCCTGCGTGCGTAGGGAGTCGGTGGCGTACTTGCCTCGACCCGATGGCGCGCAGTTATGAGCCTCGTCGCAGATCAGGAGGTCATATTTGCGGGGGTAAATTGGCTCGCCAGCCGCCGGCAGCGTTTCCCGGAACAGACGCAGTGGACGCTCGCGCTTTAGGAAGTCAACGCTCGTAATTAGCCGTGGAAAATGACTCCAGGGGTTTGCATGGATGCCCCGCTGACGGCGAAGTTCCCGCATGAGGCTGGAATCCACGATGCGAAAATCGAGCCCAAACTTATCCCGCATCTGATCACGCCACTGAATCTGCAAAGACGACGGCACAACGATCAGAATCTTTCTAGCTCTATGGCGAATAATCAGCTCCAGAGCGACCATCCCCGCTTCGATCGTCTTGCCGAGGCCGACGTCATCTGCAATCAGCAGGTTCACCCTTGGCATCTGAATCGCACGCACCACGGGATCGAGCTGGTAATCTTCAATCTCAATTCCGCTACGGAACGGAGACTGAATATTCTTCAAGTCGGCTGTTGAAGCCGCTCCCCAACGGACAGCATCGAGAAAAGCATCAAGCTTGCCTGGCGCATCAAGCCCCGCCGGCTCCGGCAGAGCGACCTTCTCAATGACACGCGCCCCAGGTTCAATCTCCCAGACAACTTGAAGCTCTTCGCGAAGACCGTCGTCCTCAACGGAAGATAGCGTCAACAAGTTTTGTGGACCTTCAAACTCAGGCTTCAATAAGTTTCCCGGCAGGCTGCTAGGCCTTACGTCGTTGACAACCCACTGCCGGGATCGAACTTGAACTAATTGCCCTTGCTCGGGAACAGTTAGAGTCGTTGTCGCTGCGTTCATAAAAATCGCTCTTCGCTCGTTGACCATTCGTAATGGCAACAGACTCTGCTGAATTTACTTGGACCATTTACTCTGCGAGTAAGGAATTAAACATCGCTAGGTTTGTCTTACGAAAGGTACCCGTTAGCCGGGTTGCGGTGAACGGGAATCTTCCCGTCCGCTACCCAGGTTCGCAGCGTGTTATGCGACACCCCCAGAATCTCCGCAGCTTCCGCAGTCAGCGCGTACTCATTCAGCTTTTGCATCTGTACAGACTCGTTGCCCGAAGTGTGCAGAGAACACGAATTTGATGGGTAGTCTATCAAAGTCTTCAGGTAGTCGATACAAGCACGCCGCAGTGACATGCGGTGGTAAATCTTTACCGGCAGGGGCGACAAGTCTGGTCACGCAAGACGTGACAGCGCGAACACGCCCTGATAGCTAAATATCAGCCACAAACGCGTCAAGTTACTTGAAGGCGATCGCCTTAGCCGTTGGAACTGCAATCCCAGCGGCGTATTGCGCCCCGGAGCGGCCCATGTGCGGGTTGTTCCGGGGCGTTTTTGCGTTTCTTGCTGGACATTCCGTTTCAGCGAAATTTGAAAAAGGAGGGTACATACGTGTCACACATAGTTGAGATTCAAACAGAAGTCCGTGACGTGGCGGCGATCCGCGCCGCCTGTGAGCGTCTGAAGTTGCCCGCACCGGTGGAAGGCGAGGTGCAGCTTTTTAGCAGTCAGGCGACTGGCTGGAGTGTGCACCTTGAAGGGTGGCGTTACCCGGTCGTCTGCGACACCGCCAACGGTCAGTTGCGGTACGACAACTACAACGGCCGTTGGGGCGTGCAGGAACGCCTGAACGAATTCATGCAGCGGTACGCGGTTGAGAAAGCCCGCATCGAGTCGCACAGGAAGGGCCACACGATTACGGAACAGAAGCTTGACGATGGCAGCGTTAAACTCACCATCAACGTCGGAGGTGCCGCATGAGCAAGATCATTGAAATCATCGTGTCGCCCGCCGGCGAGACCCACGTTGAAACCAAGGGCTTCGCTGGTGAGGCGTGCCGTAAGGCTAGTAAGTTTATCGAAGAGGCGCTTGGGCAAAGGAAGAGCGAGCAGCTTACTGCCGAGTTCCATCAGCAGGCCGGTCATCAGCAGTCGCAACAGCAAAGCAACTAACCGGTCGCCTGCACTTCAAAAGTACTTTTTAGAACAATATTTGCATCGCAGCGGGGTGGTGTTGCTACCCGGCTGCCGGATGTCCTGGGAGCGATTTTTGACGGAAAAAACGCACCTCTGTGGGAGTACGCGTTTTCCGTCAAATTACAGCCAGAGAGGCTTCCTGTCTAAGGGAAACCGATAATCTGCCCCAGAAACTCCTTGATAAGCCCAGGGGCGGTCTTTAGGCCCCATGCCGTGCCCATCCCTGTCGAAGTAGCTGATGCGTTGCTGTATGGGCCATTCTGGCTTTCCTGAGCGAATTCCCGGTGTCCACATGTCCCGGCTTCCTAAGTGCAATTACACATCCAAGTCTAATAACAGGTGAGTTACCGTATGACACTGAAAGAAAACCTTGCGGAATACATCCGTGCCTGCTTCACAGGCATCTGGATCGAGTCGTTTGAACATCAGGATGCGCTCTCGGAGATCGCCCAGCTTTGTCGAAATGAAAATTGGCACCTTGCCACGTGGGACATCGACGCTGGGTTGAACGTCCCTGGCCAGGCTGAGGCCGGTTCAGGCGGCGATCCTCTAGCTGCAATCCGCGCCGTGAACGCGATGGCCACGCCGGATGGAACGGCGGTTCTCGTGCTGCAGAACTTTCACCGCTTCATGCAGTCCGCTGAGATTGTGCAGGCCCTAGCCCGGCAGATCATCGCCGGCAAACAGAACCGCACCATCGTCTTGGTGCTTGCGCCGGTGGTGCAGATTCCCACGGAACTCGAAAAGATGTTTGTTGTGCTGGAACATGAACTGCCAAGCCGGGAGCAGCTTGCAGAGATCGCCCGCGGCATTGCTACTGAAGAAGGTGAACTGCCGGAGGGTGCTGAGCTGGAAACGGTGCTGGATGCAGCGGCAGGTCTGACGCGGATGGAAGCAGAAAACGCGTTCAGCTTGTCACTGGTGCGCAACAGCCGGCTTACATCAGCGGCGGTCTGGGAGTTGAAGGCGGGAACGCTTAAGAAGAGTGGACTGCTTTCGCTGCACCGCGGCGGCGAAGATTTCAGCGCCCTCGGTGGCCTGTCAGCGCTCAAGGCTTTTTGTAAGCGGGCCATGATGCAGCCTTCGCGCGGCAACCCGCTCAAGCGGCCCCGCGGCGTACTGCTGCTTTCGCCGCCCGGCTGCGGCAAGTCGGCGTTCTGCAAGTCGCTTGGAAACGAAGTGGGCCGCCCGGTGGTCACGCTCGACGTGGGCAGCCTGATGGGTTCGCTCGTCGGGCAGTCGGAAGAACGGACCCGCAAAGCGCTCCAGATCATCGATGCACTTGCTCCCTGTGTGGCCTTAGTTGATGAAGCCGAGAAGGCGTTCGCCGGGCTGAACGGCAGCGGCGACTCTGGCGTCGCATCGCGGATGTTTGGTCAATTTCTCAGCTGGCTCAACGATCACGAAAGCGATGTCTTTGTCGTGTGCACGGCGAACGACGTCACCAAGTTGCCGCCGGAATTCTGCAGGGCCGAGAGGTGTGCGCCGTTTTACGGCTAGTTTTGATTGTGTTTTAGACACCCAGGTTGTGAACAACACCTGGAGGACGCCAGGCTAGGCGATTCCCGAAAGGGATGACCTCAACATAGCATGTCTGGAAAGTAAACGGGTTTACGGAAGTTCGTTATGAAACCGCGTTGCGAGTCCTGCAAGGAGTGGATAAGGCTGGATTGCTTGAACTCCAAAGCTCACGAGTCTAGCGCCTCCCCAACCTACACGAACTATCGGTTGGGTTGCTTCGTCGATCTTCGGTTTGAACCTTTTGCCGAAGGGAAGTTCACCGACGAAGACAGGGCCTCAGTGAGAGGCCTTAAGAGCTTGAGTGGAGATCCTGAAACCTTGCTATTACGTCGAACTAGCTGGAATGCGGGATTGCCTAAGGGGCGAGAGCCCTACGGTAACGGAGTCCCCATAGTAGCCAAACGCCCGGGGTAATGCCCGGGACATGACGAAGGGGGACAGGTGTTAAGAGAAACTCAGACCATGTTTTTCAGGAGTATTGCGAATGCAACCTATCCATAAGTTGGTCGAAGTTCTCTCGGATAGAGGACAGCGGGGACTCTGCCTTGAGCGGGTCTATCGCCACATCTGTCGTGAAGACCTTCTCATCGAGGCGTACGCCAAGATCGGGAAGAATGACGGAGCCACCACGCAGGGCGTCGACGGTGAAACTGTCGATGGCATGAGTCGCGCCAAAATCCAACGCATCGCGCAAGTCCTGCGGGACGGCGATTGGGTCTGGAAGCCGGTTCGGCGATTGCACATCCCGAAGAAACGTGGCGGCACACGTCCGCTCGGCATTCCTAGTTGGTCGGATAAACTGGTCCAGCAGGTGATTAAGTTCATTCTGGAACTGTACTACGAACCGCAGTTCAGCTCGCTGAGCTATGGTTTTCGCTCCGGCCTCGGATGCCATGACGCCCTCCATCAAGTTTCCAGATGGAAAGGAACCCGCTGGTTTATTGAGGGCGACATCTCCCAATGCTTCGACACGATTGACCACAAGGTCTTGTTGTCGATGCTGGGAGAAAAGATTCACGACAACCGTTTCATGAAACTGATTCGGACGATGCTTCAGGCTGGATACCTGGAAGACTGGGTTTACGGCGACACGTTCAGCGGAACTCCGCAGGGCGGTGTTTGCTCACCCATCCTTTCCAATATCTACCTTGATCGTCTCGACAAGTTCGTGGAGCTAGAACTTCTTCCCCGGTATAACCGTGGCGATGTTAGACGATGGAATCCTGAGTGGCGACGGTTGAACAATCTGATCAACCATCATCGCGACAAATGGACTGCACACGAGTATCGAGAACTGGTCCGGCAAAGAAGGGCGGTTCCCTCTCGTGATACGCAGGACCCCGATTTCCGTCGTCTGCATTACGTGCGTTACGCCGACGATTTCTTGCTCGGATTCACGGGACCTAAAGCCGAAGCGGTGGAGATCAAAGAGAAGATTCGAGACTTCTTGGGCGCTACGCTCAAGTTGTCGCTCTCGGAATCGAAGACTTTGATTACTCACGCCAGCCAAGGCAAAGCCCGTTTTCTGGGTTACGAAGTGCAGGTCATGAGCAGCAACACGAAAGTCTCGCCCGGCAAGGGCGGTGGCTTGAGACGCTGCGTGAATGGCCAAGTGGGATTCTATGTCCCGAGGGACGTCATCGAAGCCAAGGTCAAGGAATACTCGGCAAAAGGAAAACCAAACCATCAGAATGGCCTGTTGTATCAGAGCGATTTTCACATCGTCTCATACTATCAGTCTGTTTTTCGTGGAATGGTCAACTATTACCGAATGGCCCACAACCTTGCTTCTCGGATGAACCGACTTCGCTGGGTGCTGGAAGTCTCCATGGTGAAAACATTGGCAGGAAAACACCGGTGTTCCTGCGCTTCACTCTGGAAAAAGCACAAGGTGAAAGTTCAAACCGAAAACGGGCCGATAAACGCTTTTCGAGTCATTGTGCCTCGCAAAGACAAACCGGCCCTGGTGACACACTTCGGCGGAATCTCGCTGAAGCGGCAACGCTTCGCGCCTATACAGGATCGAATCGTTAAGGTGTTTTCAACATCAACGGATTTGATTGACCGTCTTGATTTCGACAAGTGCCAACTGTGTGGCGCCGAGGGCGTTCCCTTGGAAAACCACCACATCCGGCGCATGGCCGATCTCAATCGTAAAGATGGTCGCAAAACACCGACATGGAAGAAGATCATGATGGCGATGCGTCGCAAGACCTTAACGGTCTGCGAACCATGTCATGTGGCCATTCACGCCGGAAAGCACGATGGCCGCGCTTTATCTTGACACTGGAGAGCCGGATGCCGCGACAAGTGGCACGTCCGGTTCGGAGGGGGGCGGTTGGAAAAGTGCTTGGCTCCGCCAGGTAACTCGCTGGCCGCCTACCCTACTCGATGGGATTTTCTTCCTGGACCTTCCCAGCCGTGAAGAGAAGGACGCCATCTGGAACATTTATCTCGGCCTCTACGAAATCGACCGCGACCAGCGGATGCCCGATGACACGGACTGGACCGGCGCGGAAGTGAAAGCCTGCTGCCGGCTATCGGCGCTCTTGGACGTGCCGCTTTTGCAGGCGGCCCAGAATGTCGTGCCTGTCGCGGTGACGGCGGCGGAATCCGTAGAGCAGTTACGTTCGTGGGCGAGTGGGCGTTGCCTGTCGGCAAACCAGCCAGGCGTGTACCGGCATCGTGGTTCAACTAAGCCTGGATCGCGTCGGCGGGTGAATCGAGATCCATCGAATAACTGAAAGCTTCACCTGGGAAACATCAAACGCTTGTCTCCGTTGCACCCGAAGTTTCGTGCAGCAGCAGCCCAGTCTCCGGCTTGAGCCCATTTAACGGTCGGAGTGGCATTGCTATCTGCGACAAACGCGCCGTAACTACAACGGCCGCGAACCATCCCGGTTTCTAGCGGACGCGAGGTGCGCAGGTGCGTTCTCCATTCTTCAAACTGGTGCGGCCCTTCCGTATCGTCATCTAATCCGTACAACTCTCCAGCAGTGGGATAGGCCACCATCACTTCCCAATTGCATACCCAGACTTGTAACCGGCAGTCTATTTCTTCTGGACTCCACTCGAAGACTTCGCCACCCGCCACGTGCCACAAGTGTTTGCCATCGAGTTGAGCCGTGTTACGGAAGACATTGAACAGTTCCCGCGACTGAAGCCAATCTCGCCAGAAGGGGTCATGGGCGGATGTATTCCATTCAAAGAGGCCAGCTTCGCTCATTAGCCAGTTGTGATCGCATTCTTTCATCCGATCCAGACACCCAGCGCAAAGCAACAGAGATTCGTAGTATCCAGTCGCTGGCCGGCTACAAACTTGACAATCGGATTGCATAGCTTCCTGTGCGCTGAGGAGTGAGAGCACGTTCCGTTAGTCCGGGCGACACCAACAAAAACAGACCCAAAGTTTATACATCTAAGGAGAAACGAATGTCCATCATGTTAGACGAACCCGCAACTCAAACATTGACATCGGCGAGCAATCGCCTGCGTGAAACCACGGCTGCTATGCGATTGTCGTTTACCTGGTTCGGTGTGCGTAAGACCCTTTCCCGTGAGCAGAAAGCCCGCGCGGCTGAATCATTCGGCGCACAGGGTGATTTTCTGTCGGCAGGCAAAAAGCTGCTAAATGTCCGGCATCCTAAGTTTAAGGCAGTGACGCAGCTTCGTGGTCAGGCGACGCAGCTCTGGAAGTCGAAGTCGCTGCCGTTTCCTGAAGCTGGCATCCGGCTGATCCGCCGTGATGACATTAGCTTGATCAGCACGCAGCTGACTTCGTTCAAAGCGGAACTGCTGGAGGCGGTGCAGCAACTGGACCGCTGTTTCGACGAGTTGAAAACCGCAGCTAGGCAGCGGTTGGGCGATCTGTATAGCGACGCCGATTATCCGCAGACGCTGGTGGGACTGTTCGACCTTGCCTGGGATTTCCCATCCGTCGAGCCACCGCAGTATCTTCAGCGGCTGTCCCCGCAGCTTTACCAGCAGGAGTGTCAGCGTATGCAGGCCCGGTTCAGTGAAGCCGTGCAACTCGCAGAGAATGCTTTCACGGAGGAACTGGCGAAGCTGGTCGAGCATCTGGCGGAACGTCTGCGCGGTGATGAAGACGGTAAACCCAAAGTCTTCCGCGACAGTGCGGTCACGAACCTGCACGACTTCTTCTCCCGGTTCCGGCAGCTCAGCATCAGTTCCAGCGAACAGCTCGACGACCTGGTCGAGCAGGCGCAGGCCGTCATCCGCGGCGTGCAGCCTCAACAGCTCCGCGATAGCAACACGCTCCGCGAACAGGTCGCCGGACAGATCAGCGACGTGCAATCAGCGCTCGACAATCTGCTTGTGGATCGTCCACGCCGCAATATCCAGCGTCGGCCAAGATAGGAGATGACCATGCAGATTGTCATCGAACCTGACGGCTCCGTCCGCTGCGTGTACGGCGAGCAGATCGACCTTGCTAGTCTGGGAGAGCTCACGATACGCCGCGGATCGCATGTTGAGCCAGTTTCTGGCGGCTTGTGGACGGCCGATCTTTCGCCGGTAGGCGGGCCGGTGCTGGGGCCGTTCGCCAGTCGTTCATTGGCATTGGCGGTTGAAGTCGCGTGGCTGGAGGCTAACTGGTTAAGTCGTACCGATTGCAACAGCCGGCGAAGTCTCATGAGAAAAAGTGTCCGCTGAAATCGGAGAAACCGCATGTAGAATTGTTAGACTGAAGAGGAGATGTCTGCGCACACAACTTGGATACCGCAATGATCCGTCTGATTCTTCCGTTCTTTATTGCCGTCGCACTTCTGCCAGCTACTGCTCTCGCTCAGGGCGGTGACTATTACGCACTATTAGTGGGCGTTCAGGACTACGATGGCAAAGTGCTTAGCAAGCTGCGATTCGCACGTGGTGACATGCTGGAATTCGCAGACTTGCTGAAGAAGAATGGCGTGCGGGAATCGAACATCGTGGTGATGCACGATGATGTGCGGAACCTGAAGTCTTTCAGGCACCAGCCCGAAGCGGATAAAATCCGTCGCCAGCTCGACCTGCTGTTGACGGGACTTGGCCCCAACGATTCCGTGATCGTGGCGTTCAGCGGGCACGGCGTGCAGCGCGAGGGCGAGATCGAAAACTACTTCTGCCCGCTGGGCGCGGACATCCGCGAGCTGCTCAAGCCGGCCAAGGATCGCACGTCTCTGGTCTCGCTCAGCGAAATCTACGACCGTCTGGGCAAATGTCGGGCCGGTCGAAAGCTGCTGCTGGTAGATGCCTGCCGTGATCAGCCGTTGACGGAAGACTTGATTCCGAAGACAGCAGGCAACCGCAAGGTGATTGACCTCAATCAGGTCGCCGCCTTCTCGCGGCAGGCGTCGCCTGCTGGTAAGGGGATCGTAGCGCTGTTCAGTTGCGCACCGGGTCAGCAGTCGTTTGAAGACGGCGGGTTGAAACACGGCGTGTTCTTTCACCATGTTATGAAAGCGTGGCAGAAGAAAACTGCCGGGGCTGATGGACGGCTGGACCTGCTGGAACTGGCGATGACCGCCCGCAGTGAAACGTCGGCGTACGCTCGGCAGCTCAACCGGGCGCAGACACCACAGCTCCGTGGCGACATTACCGGCCAGTGGCTGCTGCCGCTTTCGTCAGAGCCCGCGCCCGGCTCCACGATCACCAATAGCCTGGGCGCGAAGCTGGCGTATATCCCTGCCGCGGAGTTCCTGATGGGTAGCCCGGCAAGTGAGAAAGGCCGGGACGATTATGAAACGCAGCACCGGGTGAAACTGACGAAGCCGTTTTACCTGGGGGTACATGAAGTCACGCAAGGCGAGTGGAAGGCGGTGATGGGTGATGAACCGTGGAAGAATAAGACGTATGCGAAAGCCGGTTCTTCGTATCCGGCGACGTATGTGAGCTGGGACGACGCGGTGAAGTTCTGCGCGGCGCTGACGAAGCGGGAGCGGGCGGCGGGGCGGATCACGGCGGCGCAATCATACCGGCTACCCACGGAAGCGGAGTGGGAGTACGCCTGCCGTGCCGGTACGACGACGCGATTTTCTTTCGGTGATGACGCCAGTTACTCACAACTGAAAAACTATGCATGGTTCGGCGAAAATGCTTATGACATCGGTGAAAAATACGCTCACTCTGTTGGCTTGAAAAAGCCGAACGCCTGGGGACTCTACGATATGCACGGCAATGTCTATGAGTGGTGTTCGGACTGGTCTGGCGATTATCCTCAAGGTGCAGTCACTGATCCTCAAGGCCCCAATGCGGGCTCCTACCGGGTGTACCGCGGCGGTAGCTGGTTCAGCTTCCCGCAGGGCGCGCGGTCGGCGAACCGCAACAGGCTCACCCCCGGCTACCGGCGCTTCAGCATGGGCTTCCGTGTCGCCCTCAGTCCGGCCGGCTCCGGCAAGTAGCGGAGCTGCGAGCGCAGGTAGACCGGGAGGAAGCGGGGGCGTCCCGCTCTTACCGCAGCGAGAGCCTAGCTGAACGGATTTCTGCGCAACCACAGAGTCCTGTACAACGCCGCCACTTCTTATCCAGGTAGGCGGTTCATTCTGGTCGCTGCGTGCTAATAATCTGCCCCAGGTCGTCAGCGGCGGCGCAAGCAACGCACCGAAGTCAAAACGCGGGCAAGTCGGTTACAAGGAAGTACTCAGTCTGGAGGATTTCGTCATGTTCGCCAGATTTGTAACAGCAGAGAGATCGCCCAGGCTGAAGCCGCCCCCGGTGTACACGGTGTTCACTAACGAGCAGATCGCCCAGATGGTGATCTAACGAAGCACCACTAACTTCTAACCCATATCCGCCCGCCACGAAGCGGGCTGTTTTCGTTTCTTGCCCACGTGGGCGGTTCTTCTGCGCCGCCTGATGGGCGGCGTTTTCTCTTTCTTGAATTGGAGTCAACGCAAATGACACAGGATCAACTCAACCAGCTTGTCGCAGATGCAACGGGCGAAGACCTCGCGGAAATCCAGCATCGCGGTTTTTCCATGTTGGAGCCTGACGCTGAAGGTTATGAAGCAGACCCGCTCGACGAACTCGCGCGATTCGTTGACTGGGACGAAGCTGACCGCCACCGCAACGTGGCGATCGTAGAGCAGCCGCCCTTCCGCAGGGCTGCCTGATAGCCCGCTAGTCCACCGTCCATTCGCCGCCCCCAGTTAACAGTGGGGCGGCATTGGCATTTACCAAGGAGAACTCATGATTACGCTTTCACGGACGCTTCTGAAGAAGGTACGGATCGCCCTTTGTCGCGGCTTTGGAATCAAGGCAAAACAGAAAGGCCCACCCATCACCCTGGTAGGTGATGAACACGGCGTCACACTCCGCGCCGGCAACGAAGACTTTGCGATCGAGTACCGTATTGCCGGCGCGGCCAGCATGTGTGAGATACGTGCACCGTTTGAGTTGCTACGGCGGTGCGAAGGAACGCGGTCGCGTGAAACCGTTACGTTCCGTCAGGAAGGTGACATCGTCTTCGCAGATTGGCAGGATGGTCCCATGCCGATGACGGCGGAACTGCCAGCTACTGAAGAGCCGGACGCGTTTCCGTCCCTGCCTGACAACTTCGTTCCTAATCCTCCCCGGCTACTAGATTCCCTGCGTGATGCAGCGCTGACCACGGGGAACTCGACGCGATTTGGGCTTGATCACATCCGTTTACGCGGCGGCATCGGGCAGATTGCCGCATCGGACAGCCGGCAGATGCTGGTCCAGCACGGCTTCGGCTTTCCCTGGCACGATGACAGGCTAATTCCCGCGAACAGCCTGCTCTCGACCGGAGAACTGCAAAGTGGAGCACTGGTCGAAGTTGGCTGCACCGTGGACTTTGTCGTGATCGCTGCCGGGCCGTGGACGATCTGGCTTCGACATGCGGGTAAGGTCCGTTTCCCAGATATCGATAACCTGGTGGGCACAGCCAACCAGGCGAAGGCGACCATGCACGTGGCAGACGCTGACGCGGCGTTTCTAACAGAAACCGTATCGAAGCTGGATAGTAGCGACTCACTCAACGATCCAGTCACAGTCGACCTCAATGGCGCAGTCACTCTGAGAGCCGCCGCAACTTCCAGCCAGAAGTTAACAGATATTGTGCTATCGCAATCGCACCGTGAAGGTGCAGCGATCCGCTTTGCCACCAACCGGGGCTACCTGTCGCGGGCAATGAAACTCGGCTTCCGTTCGATCAGTGTTAATGACACTGAAACGCCAGTCCGCTGCCATGAACCCACGCGGGACTATGTGTGGGCTACGCTCGGCAAAGACGCGATCGTCAAGCCGCAGCCAGATGCGTTGCGGATTCAATCAACGCCGACCCCAAATGACAACCATCATCATCCCAAAGAGGAAAACGCACCAGAGATGCCTCACAACGCCACCACTGACCAGGAGCACCAGACCGCCAGCGAATTGATTAGCTCTGCGGAGCACCTGAAAGCGTCACTTCGCGAATCACAGAACGCCGTCACGTCGCTGATCGCCGGTCTGAAACGCCACCGCCAGCAGACGAAGAAAATCCGCTCAGCCGTGGCGACACTCAAGCAGCTTCAGGCTGTCGACGCGTGACCTGCTTCTTTCATCACGACCTCTTGAGCAGGAGAACACTGCACCATGCTCAAACTCAACATTGGCGTCTGCAAGAAGATCGGCGAAGCCAACTACGGCAGCCGCGGCGCATCTGCCAACCTTGAAGTCGCCATCGACGCCGGCTTCGTCGACAAACCATCCGAGCTGCAAGAACGCATCCGGCGTCTGTATCAGATGGCGCGGCAGTCTGTGGATGAAGAACTGATGGCTGGCAGCAGCGGCCCGCAACCGAACGGCCGCATGGTTTCCCCGGACAATGGCCATGCAAACGGCAGCGATGCTGGCGGAAGTAAACCTCACGCCAGCTACGAACGCCCCGCTACCCCCAGCCAGGTCCGCGCCATCTTTGCGATTGCCAGACGTCAGAAGATCAACCTCCCCGGCGAACTTACCACCCGCTACGGCGTGCAGCGTCCTGACGACCTGACCATCCGCGACGCCAGCACGTTCATCGACGCCATCAAACCGCACGAGAACGGCAGCGGGTCACCGAAGTGACGCCGTGTTCAGCCCCGTACGCACGTACAACGAATCGTAACTCAGGAGAACAATATGCCTGGAACTGCACGTGATAAGTTAAACGCGGCAACCGTGCTTGGAGCAGCTCTCACAGCAGCCGTTGCCGGCTTCTTTACGCAGAGCTGGATCGCGTTCCTATTCACATTCGCCCTGCTACTCGCCACAGGTTATCTGGCAGGCGACATGCGGCTGACACGCCGCGGTGACGACAGGCGTAAGCGCTAGCCTGGCGTGAGACGCCTGCTGGAAAGAGTGCGTCCAAGGCGTGTCCCTTCGTCCGTCATGCACTGTCATGAGGGATGAGGGGCACGCCGCTTTGATGATCAGAGCATGCCTTGACCAGTCCTTTCTTTTTAGCCATCAGACCTCGTATTCATTCAAATCCGGCATAGGAAGGTTCCGGCTATTAGGCGGTAGGGGAGGGATATCGCTCATCATCGTTTATCCGATCCACCTCTCAATTTTCTTTCTAAGCGCTCCAAACATCGCGAGCAATCCTGCACCGATTACGAGCAAGACACGAACATGCGGAACCCTAAAATGCTTAAAATACGATGTGAAGCTGAAACTACTGGGCGTGCTGCGCGGCTTCGCGCGTTCTTCCTCGACTAGTTTTTTGATTATTAGGGACATCGGCACTGCTCCACCTGGTGCGTCTTCGCGGTTGATCGTTGTCACCAACCAGTCGTCGATCTTCCATCGATCGTCCGTCCAGATCAGCAAAAAGGCTCCTTCGATCGTGGTAGGAGGCTCGTTCACAGTCGCCTCCACATGCATGCGGTACCCAACAACGTAGCGATAGTCGCTGTCTTCGAGATAATCCGAGTCGAGCATCTCGAAGTGAAACCGATCATCAATTTCATTTTCAGGATCAAGCCGTTCCAATTCTGCTAGATCATCGAGGAGTGGATACATGTTCGTCGTCACATACTCTCGCGCCTCGCTGGGTGTGGGTGAATTGAGGAACCGCTGGACTACTTCCCGTCCATCGAGTGGCATGAAAATTATCAACAACCAGCCAAGAAAAGTCAGCAGTCCAAGGGGCGCACCTAAAGCGAGCGGAATCATCCACTGTGCGGTCTGGTGATTCCCCAGTTCCTCATGTCGCTCCGATTGCGGACCGAGATCGAATATCCACAGCGCTAGGAGAGGAATCCCTGTCCAGATCAGTTCGTCGACAAAAGGATTCATCTCGAAGCCGGAACAACCAACCACGATTCCCAGCATAGTGGCACCAACCCCGATTGCCAGCGGACGCCACAACGGCTGATTCATGCCCAGTCTGCGTGCGTTCAGTACAGCCATTACCCCTGACCAGACAGGCCAGAACAGGATACCAAGCAGTAGGATCGCTAGTGGATTCCATGATGCCACCTTCCCGGGAGCCTGCGGGTTCGTCGCGTCACGTCCGGCATCGCTCGTTATGGACTCTGTCTGGAGAGCGGTGGCCTGCGATGGGCTTGATGGCATCTCACTGTTGCTGCCACGAGCTGAGGCTGACGCTGTCTCACTGTCCGGCGGTGGGGGAGGAGACGTGCTTTCGCTTTCAGATGCCAGTTCCAGCAAATCCTGGAACGGTTCCATCTCCGGTAGGCGATTCCATTCCTGCGAATGGAGGGCACAAGCGTAAGCATCCGCAATCAGCTTACCGTCTGCAATCCACTGTCGGATTTCGGATTCGGTAAGTGGACCGTCTGTCTTACCTTCCACTGAAACCCACCACTTCCTATTCCCACTCATAGCTACTTTCTGGTCTAGAGTACGCTCCATAGAACGGACCAGCCAGCGCAGAAAAAAGGACGCTGGACCGAACCGCTCACCCGAAGCCTCCGCCAAGAGGCGCAGCAGAACAGCTGGCCAGCGTCCCCTTGCGGGAACGCGGCCAAGCTGCATCTGCTGATTCGTGAGCCGGGAGGCTCGTTTGGCGGATTTTCGGGTGAAGCAGATTGGCGCTTACGCGCGTTTGATATGTTTCTGACCGGTTGTTATCCGGTCGTACGATAGTCTCCAGTCTGGTTTCGATCCTGTGATGCTAAACGGAATGTTTACCATCTACATCAACAACAGTTATTCTACGGGAGTGTTTCCGCTCGGGCTATGAACCTCAAAATTCCACTCTGCGAGTTGACCGAATTTTAGGCCCTGTCAGAAAACTCTTAGCACATGGTTCTCAGGTATCGCAGGATGAACGCCCATTTGATCATGCCTAGGAAGTGCTCGGCTCGTTTCTCGAAGCGGGTTAGGACGCGGCGGCTTTCTTTGAGCCAGCCGATCAGCCGCTCCACGATATTCCGGCGACAGTACGCCTCGCGGTCGAAGTCCACCGGCCGGGCGTCCCGGTCTTCGTTGGCTTTGCTGGGGATCACAGGGCGGATGCCGTTGTCCAGCAGGTATGTGTCGATCCAGTCAGCCCGGTATCCTTTGTCGCCGGCGAGCGTGACGGGCCACACGATCCGTTCTTCTTCCTCGTCGCGGATGTCGCAGCCTTCGAGCAGGTCGGTCAGGTACTGCGATTCGTGGTCCTGCCCTGGCGAAAGACATGCGAAGAGCGGATTGCCGCGCGCGTCGCAGAGGAGATGGATTTTCGTGCTGAAACCCCCGCGAGAGCGGCCCAACGCCTCGTTGCTAGCTTCCCGGTCCGGCCCCTTTTTTAGCGCCCGCGGCGCATCGCGCCGCGCGTACGACCGTGCCGTCGGCGCACCACAGTTCCTCATCGATCTCGCCGACATCGACGTGCGCCGCCTGCAACCGGCGAAGGATTTCGTCGAGCGTTCCGTCGCGGTTCCAGGTGGTGAAGAGGTCATACACCGTGCCCCATTTTCCGAACTCGCCGGGCAGATCGCGCCACGGAGAGCCGGTGCGGAGGATCCACAGAATGCCGTCGACCACCATCCGCCGCGAGACCTGCGGCCGGCCCGTTTCCGCAGGCGGGTCAAACACGTCCGCAATCAAATCCCACTTTTCATCCGTAAGCCGGTGACGCGCCATGGCGATTCCTTCCATAAGAGAGCGTGTAACTCCCTCCACCTTGAGGAATCAGACAGAACCTGTCAAATCCGCGTTTTCTGACAGGGCCTAGTGTCGTCCGTGCATCTCAAAGTGTAAGAGTAACGATCAATGAACCACATGTGCGTCCTAAAATAGTCGATTCGTCCTGTCGCAACTGCTGTCCCTTGCCCGCCGGGTTAGCCATATAAATGACTAAGACTGTGTACCTGATAACTCCCGGGTGCTGTCGATTTGACGGAAAAACCGGGTATTACGGGGGTACAGAGTTTTCCGTCAAATTCAGGTAGACCGCTATTGGAGCAGTTTCGTATTTTTCGTAACGGTAATGCCGGTCGTCTGAGCCGCTGGTGAGCATCGCCGGACGTCGATCCTAGACCTTAGATCATCTTCGATTTCTTTCTTTCTTGCATCTCGCGCCGCGACCCGCTTTTGCATTTTTTCCGTCTGGCGTTGTAGATTGAACGCCTTCGTCAGGTCCCGGGTATTGGAACGAATCGCCTGGTAGATTTCTTCTGCAAGCTGCGATAACGTACGCACATTTCCACCGTAGCGACGTCGCAAGCAGAGAATCTCTAGACCGCAGACGTTCTTCTGCTGGAAGCGCTCTAGTTGACGGGTGATGGTTTTATATTGCTTTGGAGTGCGGAACACGAACGCGGACGGCTTGAGTGATTTGTATGCGAGAATCCTGCGATACGGGTATCCCAGCGGTAGTACGACTTCTTTCAAACCGCTTTTTAACGCCCTACGGGCGGCTTGCTTTGCCGGATTTAGTTTCAACAGGACTTCATCTTCAACCAACGGGCAAAGGTCCTGAAGCTGACCGGTCGGGTAGGTGCTCATGATCCAGGACTCTACCGTCCTTTTAGCATCACCCCCGTAACCTCTAAGGGCGGATTCAACAGCAGAGAAACCGTCCTCGCTTTTACAACATTTGATATAATTTCCACTACCGTCGCAGGCCAGCGCGTCGAAGGTTTCTGAGCCCATCGGATCGCGTTTGTGTTCCATAACAGGCAACGCAATCAATCGCTGAAAGGCGGGGTCTTCAGACTCGAAGAACCACTTGACATGTTTTCTGAACCAGTTGGTGAACTGCTTGTCGTCACTGGGAACATCACCAGGGTTCAGAAAGGGGATCGGTCCACCCTCCTCAGCGCGTCGAAGCGAGAAGTCGGGCTGCAGTTTAAGGCACTCGGAGAACGTGCATGCCGGTATCTGGTCTTTTCGGAAGCTTACTCCATCTGTGATGACCTGGATTGCATTCAGCGCCGTCAATAGCAGCCAGGCATTTGTTCGGGCCGTTGACGTGACGATGTTTGCCGCCACGAAATTCTGCGTTGGAAGGTGCTTGGACGCGAATACTCCGTACATCGTGTTCGCCATCAACTTCCACGTAATTTCGCGCCCCGATCCCTTGCCATATTGCTCCTTGGCCCGCTGCCTCTCTTCGAGAAATCGCGCGGCATACTCCTTGGCCGGGAACTTTACGCTCGCATGCACCTCGTCGAGTTGCTCGACATCGGTGCGAACGAGTCTGTCTAGATCAAGATCGCTCCTCCACCCGCAACTGTCGCGCCGGAAACGCTCAATGAGAGCGTCGTACGCAGCGCCATCGGATGCAACCAGTTTCCGTGGATAAAACAGCAAGGTGTCGACCGTTAGGGAGCTGTATTCGTTGCGGAGAGGTGCAGGAAGTGCATTGATAGCGGTCCAGGTTGACGATGTAACGACACCGGATTCCACTCGTGCGCTGAACAACTTGCTACCCTGGACGGTGTCACAACCTCTGAGCGGTCCTCGTCGCCGGATATTCTCATTTGTTCGTGCATCCAAGGTCGAAGGTATGAGAGTATTGCAGTCCGAAGGGATATCGCCGGTCACTCGCATCATCCAAGCGTCATCCGGGGCGTGCTTGCGGACCCACTCAACGGCGTCTACCAGCGACAAGCCGTGGTCGCCAGGCTCCCATACAACCGGTCGTCCCACATAGATATTGATATCGCCAATGATCCGGTTGTAACATCCGGACATGTCCACATCCCGGAGCTGTCCTTCACTCTCGTGCCAGAATTTTGTCGGCGAGCGGCTGAGTAATAAGCCTCCGTGCGCGCCTCCCGTTTGCGTCCCGAACCGACTGGTGCGCGGATGTTCCTCGAAGAGGTGAACACTCCCCTGCTGCATCAGGCGTCGAAGTCTCCGACCGGTTCCTAAATGTTGTGAAGGCTCGAAATGCTGACGAATCATCGCTTGCATGAAATCGGAAACCCTGCGTCCCATCGTTCCCCGGAACTCGGGCATGTCATCGGTGACCTTGAACGACTTATAGATCGTCGCATGCTCTTCCTGCATTTGCTCGTAGACGAGCAGGGTATTTAGTGCATCAGTAACAGCGTATCCGTACGCATCCGGCGTTCGCTGCTCAAACGTGGAACTCATCCGTTTTTTCTCTTCTCTTGTTAGCACATCCGATTTGTTAACTCCGAGAAAGGTCTGGCAGTGACGATCCAGACTGGCCGGGCCGAACGGCAGCATCAAGTCACTAGTCTCGATACGTACGCGAAACACGCATCCGTCGAAGTCCTTTATGTATTCAACATCAGGGCGAATGAAGGAGGATCTCGTATCGGCAATCTGAATGATCTTCTTACCGGTAAGCGTGAGTGGGGGCATATTAGTGCTTACAGGATCAAATAACGATTTGTAGAAACTCCGTCCAAAAGCGCGTCCCAGATCGGCTGTAAGAAAGTGGCCGACAAGGTTGATCTGAATCTCTGGCACGCGCCAGACACCCGATTTTTCATCCCATTCCCCGTTGGAAGGCTCCCATTCCTGGCAGTGCGAGCTGTCGTCGCCTCCGGAAATGAGGAACCCACCCTTACCGCGATCCATACCTGGTAAGCCTGAAAGACTGAACAAGTCTAGTAGAATGTCCCGGGGTGATAAGTCTGCCTTTATTGATTTAATCGGCCGGAGAATCAGATTGTTCATACGAGTTCGATGGTTGATTTCCAGGTATTTGTCTGGATCAAAACTGGCCGGTTCTGGAATCTCCCGGGAGCGGTAGAGTTGAACAATTACATCATTTCCGATACGAGCAGCGGTCTGCAAAAGTAATGTATGGCCACCCTCGAACTCCGTATCTATGGCGATGGTAACTGGTGATTGCGATAGCCTGTCAAGCATCAGTCCCGCCCAACTCCACTCAGGTGGATCAAAATACGAAGGTTTAGTTATTTGCCGTTGCGACGACGCAGCGACACCGGTAGTCTGGTGCATAACAATTTCCTTTCACGTCGGCGTTCCAACCGGGTCCAATCGGAGAACGCCGACGTTTTTTTGCCCAAGGTCGATCTTAAATTTCGCCCTTGGAAGTAAAGTTGACAGATACTAACCTCATCTGGATGCTTATACTCGCTACCCTGTTTCACTCCGAAACACCCGCAGTTCCGGCACTGATCTTGACGACGGAAGCAGCTTCCGGGTCTGCACTAGCGATCTAATCGCTGCCAGGTGCCTCTTCTGAGCGCTTTCTAGCCGCTTAAGAAACATGCCAGCCTGCGTCTTAGACCCGCCCGTACCATCCGCCATGCTCGCTTCGAGGTACTTTGTTTCCAGCCACGTAGCCGTAACCGCGTCGCCCAGCATCTTTTCCACTGCGGAAGGCTCTTCACCATTCAGGTCCTCTTTCACCTGGTCTAGTTGCCGGCGCAGGCTCTCGGCGGTCAAGGTGTCGCCGTTGGAGATTAGCTTGATCCAGGCGGCCTCTGCGACGCGGTTCAGGTCCCCCAGTTGACCCCAGACTTGCGGGTTCGCATTGAGCCAGTCACGTAGCGCCGCCAGGGCGTCGGCGTCGCCAGCATTGGCCTTCTTGATGATCGCAGTTAACTTGCGTTGCGCAGCTTCAGATGGCCTCACATGTTTATTGCTTGTTGGCATTTCAATTACTCCGTTTCCGCCACTCACTTCTGCGAAGGTAGTATCCAGCTTGTAGGTACACTGCCTTCATCAGCAAGGCCGTCTGATTACAAAGGTCGTCGACGGGAAGCCGGGCAGCTTCTACCCGGTTCCACCAGCACTCCCAACGCTGCTGATTCAGCATGCGCTGCGACCTGGCTTTCTCGTCCTCGCGGGCGGCGCGTTCAGCCGCCTCGCCAAACCCGCAGTATTCTTTGATTGACTTTCCATTTTCCCGGCGACAGCGGTAGTAATACTTCCGTCCGCCCGCCGTTTTTCGGTCCCAGCTCATGGATTTGCACGACGTTTCATTTCTTTCCCAGCAATGCCGGGCAATGTTTATAACTTGAACGGTCTGTAAATTACTGCTGAGCATCTAAAATGCAGCGTACCGACTCTGCGGCGTACTGCTGGAGACTCTTGTCTGAATCAGCATTTGTAGGCGGAGCGGGCCTTTCGGTGAGACCCTGGCTTGATAACGCATTGCGAGCAACCCTGATAACTTCCGCCTGCAGTTGTGTGACCGCTTTCCGGCGGCTTCCAGCGTCTGGAATGTTCTGAACTTCGCGCTGCCGGGTGTCGAAGTGCAAACACCATGCATCACCAGCTTCGTCGGATGGAATCACCTGGATAGCGATGTTCGCAAGTAGACCAACATTCAGAATGGGATCGCCCCTGAAATAGGTGCTCAAGGTTGGCTGACGTTCGTCGCCTCCACTTCGCCTGTACGCGTCGATTAGTTCATTGACGATCCGTGCACCACCACTCAGCGCGAAAAAAGCCCAGAGCTGCCCCACCTCGTCATTCTTGAAACCAGCGTACACGCCGTTGCCAACGGTCTTGCGACGAACCCAATCGGTTCTGAGATGTGGCCGGACATCGAAGAACAGGTCGTGATAGGTCGCAACGACCTGCTCTATCGTGTTTATGCAAATTGCGATCTGCTTGTCGGTCTGACCTGAGAGAATTCGGGCTTCGATTTCTGAACGGGCGAGCCCACTCTGCTCAAAGATTCTCCGCGCCGCGTCGATCGCTGGATGGCGGTGCTGGTCGCTTGAATTCAGATAGTCCACGGCGGCGCGTATCACCGGGTCGTGAAAGTTTTTGACTTTTTTTGTGCCTTTGTGGATATCTCCCGCCACTTCCCATTTCCAATAGGGCTCGCAGAACGGGTCCATTCGGTAGTTGGGGGTGAGATCGCGCATTCTGGTTCCTCCGTGTAAAATATTGTTGCTTCAGACTTTTCAAAAGTACTTTTTAAATTATGATGCACCGCAACATCGAGTAAACGTGATTGATGCAGCGGGACAGAAAGGGCATTTGCATGGCGAAAAAAAGGAGCGTGCCGTCTCCCAAGGCTGAGCAACCTCACTTTCCAGTCAGTAAGTCGCAGGATGTTGAGGCAGGGCTGGAACGCTTGCAGGCTTACTATGCAATGGGGTGCGAAAGCCTCAGGAGTAATCCTGATCGAGTTCCCTACCGTGAGTCGAGCGAGAAACTCCGAAAAGCCCGTGTGTTCGCTAGCCGCTTTTCTGAACAAAACGTGGCTAAAATGAAGACACTGTGCCGCAAACACGGCTTTGTCATGGGGACTAGCCTCATTGACAGACTTGCGACGGTGCATGACCGCCGGGCGAGAAGAAAACTGCTGGAGAAAACCATCAGTCTGCGCTGGTCGAAGATCAAACTGGACCGGGAAATCCGCCTGCGATTCGGCCGGCGGCGTAAACTGGGGCGTAACCCGCACAAGCCCGAAGACATTGACGAGGCACTGAGCGAGATAGTACGCATCAGCATCAAGCTGACCCGTTTCGGTGAAGGATTGGGCTGGAACGTGAAAACGGGTCGAATTGAGTTGACGGTGGAGACGGATATTACCTCCCGCCTGCCTAGCAAGGTCCTCGACGAACTGAAGAAGACGCTGCGGGCTGCGTACCGATTGCAGGACGCTGCCGAAGCGGAACTGCTGGATCGCCGCTGAAGTGCTTAAGTCATAAGTGATTATGATTGCGCTACTCATGGTGTTAACGCCTGAGTTTTACCGGCAGGTTCGCCGCTACTCAAACAGCGAAGGTTCAAAATCCTCCCAGCGTGCCGGCCACCACTCTCCCTCCTCAAGCTCGATAATCTGTTCTTCGCTGGCGATATAGCCACGCCAACGCTCCGCAAGCTCCGAAATGAATGGCTTGTAATAGTGCATGACGACCTCAGAGTCATCGCTAGTCTTCAATCGGTCAAGCGGAATACTCTTTGTGAAGAAGGGGCAGTCGTGAAGGATTACCATTTCCTCGCCCCAAGGTACGACGAGCGACACGCCGCGATCATGCTCACCTGAGTTTTGCCACGTGCGTGGAGTGCGGGCGACTTTAGCGATTTCCGTATCTGGGTGCTGGTTCAACAACCTCCTGACACCAAGTTCAGGCATACAAGACTCCCGGTGCCGGTATTCCATCCTCAGCGGAAACGGCGCAAGTTCGTCGAGATCGACCACCGCCTCAAAGGTTAGGGCGTCCTCAAGTGTTATGGGATTTGTGATGACTTTGCGAGTGTGGAAGAGATCGCTCCGTGCGACTGACTCTAGAAAGTATCGAATTGCATCGGTCTCGATCAACTGAATCACCCGGGTCCGGGTACGCTCCTGGTATTCCTTTTCGCTTAACATCTTCGATTCTCCTTGTAAGTTTCTTCTAACTAACTGTGCCCGCGAACCCACTCACTGTTTCGTGTAATTTCCCAGTTTGTTGGCTTTGTTACTGACGGGGGCAAGCATGATGTCCTTCGTGGCTTCGCTGGCGGTTCACGACGATCTGTCAGCAGCACACGGCGCTGCACCAGATGCGGTCGTATTCTTCCACACTGACATTGAAATGGGATGTGGTACCTGACGGTCGAATTCACCAGCGATTCTCCTATTTCGGATTAGGCAATGTGGAGCTCGTGAATGCGATAATGTTGCCAACCTCACGTGGCATCTAATGTTGTATCAGAAATAGAACATACAAAAAACGGTTAGGGGAATTTTTATTCCCTTCTACAAAAAGTGTTTTTTAAGATGGACAAATCAAGAACCGCAGCCGGACATCCACCCGTGCAGTAGATCGGGGGCAAACTTTTTCGTCAGAAAGCAAACAAGAGAATCAGACGGAAACGATCATGTTTAGGTTGGCAGGAAGATCACTCGCCCAAAGCCACTTAGCCCGCACCTTAGAAAATTGGTCGGCTTCACGGTTGTGGCGCGTTGTCAAACGGAAGGTCCACACGGTGTAACAGAGTATTGAGCTGATATGTCAGATGAGTTGTTGCCCTGTCGCCATTCAAAGCGGAGATGCTGGACGCCATCACCAATGAAAATGTGCTTCGTCAATAAACGGCATTAGCGGCGAATACATGAATCTCAACCACGACGTGAATTGCTTTTGTATTTGATCGCCGGAGGTAAAACAGGCTATCGACTTGACTTTAACCTTTTGGGGGGTAACATCATCACATCGGTTGTCTCATTTCGATGCAGCCGCTTCGGACGTAACCAGAAGTGTGTTACGTCCCGCCCCGGCCCCGGGAGCGAAATAAACCAGGGGAAGTGTTTCAGGTACCGCCCTAAGCACTCAAGCAGTGGCAGCCATGTTCTTCTCGAAGAACAGGTACATTTATTGGCCCGCCACCACCACACAGTCCATGTGGCTGCATTAGGCGACTGTTATGAGTCGTCACTAAACTCTGGTGGAGCACCTGCAACACAGGTGTTAATGTTGCGAGGCGGCCTTCGGGTGAATAATATGCCTTCTGCTTGTGGCTCCGCCACAAGACAGTATCGCAGATTTCTGCATCTCTAAGCCTCATCATTGCGGAACGCTCTGGATTTGCCGGAGCGTTCCGCTTTTACCTTCCTCGCAACTCCACCCATTCCTGGAGTTTGCTCTTGTATAAGTTACCGACCAAATTAGACAAATTACTACGAATTCTATGGAGACACCGCGGCGATTGGCATGACTACTCAGTTCGATTACATCCCGTCGCGGAAGAGGCGATACGGACAGGTGCTGAGGGGCTCGAAGTCTATGCTAACAATGCTTTGAAAATGATCGCCGATGAACGGAATCTTTATAGTGCACTAAACCACATGGCGTTGAAGGGAGGCAATGCACCAGGCCCGGATGGGATGACGATATCCGAACTGTCGAATGAGTCAGACCGTTGGACGTACTGCCGTTCTCTACGAGACGCCTTAAAGGACCAGTCGTATAAGCCAGGCGAAGTTTGTCATACGGTAATCCCGAAATCTTCTGGTGATGGCTTTCGGACTATCGCTATTCAGAATCTGCATGGCAGAATCGTCTGTCGCGGCATAAAGCAGGTTTTGGAGCCTGTTATAGACCCGATCTTCGGTCCCAATTCCTTCGGCTACCGTCCGGGCCGGGACAGATCGCATATGCTCTTACGCGCGATTGAGATCGCCCGCGCGGAGAACCGTCTTGTGTGGTGCAAAGCGGACATTGCAAATGCGTTTGAGAATGTACCCTTGCGGCCCGTCCTGGAACTTCTGAAGCACCGTCTTCCCAGCAATGCCCTTCACGACCTTTTGGCGAAATGCTTGGGTGTGAAACGGAGTAGGAAGGGGCTTCTGCAGGGAAGCTCGATTTCACCGTTGTGCCTGAATCTATTTCTGCACCATAAACTCGACTTAGCCTGGCAAAAACGGTACCCGAATTTGCAGCTGTTGCGGTTTGCGGATGATATCCTAATTCCTGCACGGAATGAGCGAGAAGCAAAAAAGAGCTTGAGGAATCTAGACCATCTATTAAGGTCAACTGGCATGTCCCGCAAAATAAGCGTTCACCCTGACTTTGCTGATCTAAGGTGCGGTGACCGTATCACCATGCTTGGGTTCGATTGTGGACTCGTCAATGACAAATTTGATGTGACTATTGGCACTGCCTCGTTACGCAAATTTCGATATGGGCTTATAGAACACAGCGGATCGCCGTTTGCAGCAGAGGACGCTGCTTGCGACGTGTATCAGTGGTTGAAGGCGCAGGCACCGGCTTATTCAAAACGCCATGCACGCGGTGTAGTCCGTGCGATCGTAGAACGTCTTAAGGATATCGGGGTTGCGAGCAGGACCGTTGGAGGTATTAAACTTGGTCGCCAGCGGGATTGGCTGGAATACTGGCAGCACTTTCATGCTGTCTGGAGGAAGTCGGTCGCGAAGCTCTACAATACACCGTTCTAAAAATTGGCAACGGTTAAAACTCTTAGAGACGCCCTTCGCCAATTCTCGCGACGCGACCGGCCCGGCGTTTTCTCATCGGCTTAGATTTTAGACATGACTAGCGAAACTGCGCCTGCTCCGTTCCTTTCCGACTACAAAGCTGGAATCTCGGTTTGCCAAAAGGAAGGTTGGCGAGGACGTCACAGTCTTTGATCGGGAGTGACCAGTGGTACGTCCCGCACGATCCAAGGAAAGGGCCGCTTGAGTGGTAGTGTGGTTACGAATTTGATCTTGTTGAGAGTCGCATGATACGGGTTGGAGGTGCACGACCTCCACCGCCTTGCTGGCGTGGCCGAGGTGCATGTTCCGCAGCCCGATCTGCATCTTTACAGGTCCCTCACCACGGGAGAGGCATGAAGAAGACCGAAACCAAGAGCGTGCTTCTGCTCAAGCACCATCTCAAGAGCCTGCGTCTGCCCACAATTCAAGCCGAGTGCGAGAAGGCGGCGGTCTAAAGCGCTAAAGAGCTAAAGAGAATGTCGATCATCTGAGGTTCCTGCTTCAGCTCTGTGAACTGGAGCTGCTCGACCGCGAAAAGCGTGCGATGGAGCGACGGCTGAAAGCGGTCTGCTTCCCGAATATGAAAACGCTGGAGGACTTCGACTTCGCAGCCCAGCCCTCGCTCAACCGGGTGCTGATCTCGGAGCTGATGCGCGGCGTGTTCCTTAAGGAGCGTGAGAACGTGATCTTGCCGGGAAGTGCGGGAACAGAAAAACCGCACATCGCAGGGACGGCAGCTTGACGCCTTCTCTGTTTTTGGATTACGTTGGCCACCTTCTATCCCGGGCGCTGCACTATTCGCCCGCCAGACGCTGCACTATCCGACTGGCGTTTACACTTCATTTGCCTTTCCGACCCGCCGAGGCCGGGGTGAGCTTTCAAAGCTGCGCTGCGATAGGCCCATTTGATATCGCCGATGGGTGCATCGTGGTCCACACCGAGGATTGCGTAGTAGTCTTGAAACATCTGGCAACCCGTCGCCGTTTTCCCAATGCCCTATCAGAACAGACCGGCAACGGTGTCTTCGGTTGTTGCGCTTTGTCTGTTGTCTTATTGTCTGCGGAACTGGATGCTTTTTCAACATGGCATCCGTTTATTCCATACGCTTCGGTGACCGCATAAGAGATTTGCGCGAGACGTGCGGACTTTCCCAGGAGGCCCTCGCCGACGCTGCGGACCTGCATCGAACCCATATATCGCTTATCGAACGAGGGCAGCGATCTGTGCGGTTAGAGACAATCGAAAAGCTCGCAATCGCGCTGGGGGAACAGCCTTCCGCGCTGATGCCCGATGTGGAGTTAACTTAACAAGCCGGAAGCAGATTGGCTCAAGGGGGACGAAGTGGGCGAACAACCTGGCAATACCACCATCATTCAGGGTTTACTTGATCGCCTTGTTGCAGGTGACGATTCAGCAAAAGAAGAATTGATTCAGCACTCGATGAACCGGCTGCGACGGCTAGCACGTACTATGCTCCGTGAGAATCCAGCTGTCCGGCGGTGGAACGAGACCGACGATGTTTTGCAGAACGCGTTGGTGCGATTACACCGGGCATTGGAAAGCGTCAGCCCCGAAGATACTCGTAGATTCGTCGGTCTGGCGGCAACGCAAATCCGACGTGAGCTGATTGACCTTTGGAGACATCATCAAGGCCCGCTGGGAGACGGGAAACATCACGCATCTGATGTCGGAAACGCCGGGAACTCTGATGCCGCGCCTCTTTTTGAGGAGAGGGATGGCCGGATCGACGATCCAGCAGAGAACGCCCTTGTTCACGACCTGGTTGGCAGGTTGCCGGAGGAGCTGCGCGAAGTTTTCGAGAAGCGATTCTATCTGAGCATGACGCACGACGAGGTCGCCAGTGAACTGAATGTTTCGAGCAAGACCGTCAAGCGCCGATGGCGCGATGCTAAAATCCGCCTGGAGGAGCTGATCAGTTCAGGGGATTGAACATCGGGTAGCTACTTCAGCCGGTAGACCGCGTCTTTGGACACGGCGAAGACCGTACCCTTGGGGCTGACCCATGCATCAACAAACTCGACTTTATTGTCGTACATGCCCGGAACAACGATCCGCCACGTTGAGTCCTGCCGCCGCCACACGGTTCCACTGCGGTCCATCACGAAGAATGACTGGGGAGTACTGCCCCAGACCGCGATCAAGTCGAGGGAAGTTGCGGCATCGGCCTGTTTGATTGTCTGATCGAGCGAGGGCTTTTCTCGCTCCTTGAGAATCACACAGCCTTCCTGGCCCACTAAGATTGCAAACAAAAGATCAGGGCCATACCAGACGTCACGAATCCAACGATCACCAACTCCCTCGACATCGCCAGCCTCGTACCATAGTCCTTCCCGGAAGCGAACCAGCTTGTGCTCGCGTAGCAACCCGCCGCAGTCACCGGCTTTAAGCGTTTTTGCGTGCCGGATTGAGCCGATGTTATAGCGTTCCAGCGGAGCTCCGTTAACGTCGTGCAGGAATCTCTCCGCGTGGTTTTCCCGGAGCACGACAACGTTGTTATCGGTGACCTTTGCCACGTCGGGGAAAGCATCTACGCCACCCAGCAAATACTGCAATTTATCTGAAATGACAGCAAACTCACGAATCTCAACACTCCCTGAGATTTTGCTCGCGCCTTCGGCAGAGACACGGAATACTCCATCCGAATACACAGATGCGCACAGCACATTGTCTGCGTTGATCAGTCGCATTGCGTTGTACGTACGGTCAGGCAAGTCAGCGTGAAATGTCCATTGTCCATTCCGGGACTGATAAACTCGCCCTTGCAAGTCGAGGAGCCAGATGCAGTTTTCGTCCCAGCCCGTTACTGCTTTCCAGTCATCTCCCCACTCGCCATTTCTCGCGATCACCTTGTCGGTGACCTTTTCCCATTTTGCTCCCTTGTAGCTGCGGTCGCTGTACGTGACTACCGTATCGCCATAGCCCCGCTTGTACGAAGCACCGTTCAATGCGCCGGCGATGGCTCCTGCACCGTAGTACATCGCCAAACAACCAATCGTGACGACGAGTAGCATAAGGGCCGCGGCGATTGCAAACCGCAGTGACCTCCGCACCCACGGTCCCTTTCGCGGCAGCCGAGGTCCGGGCTTGGTCGTATCCAGTGAGCCGGGTGGTGGTGTAGCGGTGGTGTTTGTCGCCGAGCGCATGGAGTCAACAAACTCTGCACAAGAATTCCAGCGACTGGCCGGTTCGATTGAAAGCGCCCTGGCGACAGTATCCTGGTCCCGCGTGTCCAGCATTGAGAGGTCAGGCTTACCGCTGCCGTGCCCTTGGACGATTTCCTGCAAAGTCGAACCGAATGGTAGTTGGCCGCCTGCCAGGTAACAGTAAGTTGCGGCCAACGAGAACTGATCGGACCAGGTTGTTGTTTGTCCCTTGAGAAACTCCGGGGCGGCGTAAGCCACAGTCAGGCTCCCAGTGTGGCCCGTAACGTCGGACTGGAGATTCCGGGCAAGTCCGAAGTCACCTACTTTCACGCTGCCGCCCGAGAGCAGTAGATTCTGCGGCTTGATGTCGCGGTGCTGGATTTTCGGCCTGTCAACGGTCGGTGGATTGTTGAGAAAGTCGATTCCCTTAGCGGCTTCGGACATGTATCCCAACAGTTCGACGCGGGGAATGCCGCGACCGTTCTCGTGCAGGCACTCTTCGTATCGGTCCTGCAACGTGCAATCCGCAAGTTCCGCCGCAATCACCAGACGATCCCCCGTCTGCCAGGTGCCAAAGACGCTCAGCAGATGCGGATGCCGCACGTCGCGTATAACCTCGAGTGATCGCAGCTCGATCTCGCCCCCGCGACCTGTGAGTTGCACGAACTTGAGCGCAACGGGAAAGCCCCCTGGTCCCTCGGCCTTCCAGACTTCGCCGAACCCGCCTTTGCCGAGTGGCTCGACCAGTTTGTAACTTGCGACCGGCTCGCCGCCTGGTTGAAGCGCTGCAGTGGATTGTGACGCGGGCGAGGGTGCTGATGTGTCCGTCAAGTCGCCGCCCGTGTCGTCCATGGCGGCAAGCCGTTCGTTCGCGCGGGCAAGGACTGCTGCCTGTTGGCGGAACTGCATGATCTGATGGTTGGTGAGGTTTTTCACGTTTGCTGCGATAAACTCCTCCAGGTTGGCTGTTGCTGTTGCGTGGCACAGCGTTTCCCACTGGTCGAGTAGATCGTCAAACGCCCCGCTTTCTTGCATAAATGTCTTGCCCATTACAGTGATCTAGAGTTGCTGTCCCTTTCAGCAACGATTATCCGATGCATCAAGCCGGTTATCAACGGTAACAAAGACGGAAGTGACATTCGTGGCAACGCAATAGAAACGGGCCGTAGTGAAGCAAGTTAACTCCGCTACGGCCTTCTCTCAAAAAGTAGATTTGACAACTATCTATACGCGAAGCTAGTCACCGATACTTCGCAGGCGACGATCCATGCGTAGCAGCTTCTCTGCAGCATCCCGGAATTGCCCGGCGATTACTCCGCCGTACGTGCGGGCAATCTTTTCCGTCGTGTCGTTCAGGTTGGGCACATGGCCGCTGGCCTCCCATTGCTCCAGTAGCCGGTGCAATAGTAAGTCCGGGGCAACAAAGGCGTCTGGAATCAACACGTTCGTATCCCAGAGTTCGACACTGCCGTCAGACCGGCCAATTAATAGCGTCGAGCCGTCCGCACTGCCTGCCACGGCAGACACCGAATGCCGGCGGAGCAATGGTACGTCCATGGCGACTCCAACGTGAGTGTTAAAGGTTCGCAGTTCGCTTTGACGGTCCAGAATCTGCCAGGCTTCGATTGCTTCAACGTAGGTGAAGTAGAAAAGCTCCTGGCAGCGTGCATCGAAACAAGCCTGCTCTGCCTCGTTTGCTGCGTCCCAGAGACGCAGCGTCTGGTCATGACTCAGCGTGGCGATTTGCCGTCCGTCCGCGGAGAACGCTAGATGGTCGACGGTATCCGTATGGCCACGAAGGAAGATAGTCGCCGCTGGACCGTCCAGGTGACAAAGTTGCACGACTCCATCGTCATCGGCCATCAGATTCGGCGAAGTCACAGACTCACGGCATACATGTTGAAACACCGCCAGACTGTTTGGGCGAATTTCAGCGGCGAGAGCGGAAACCGATCCGATGAGAATGTGTGAGTCAAAATGCCTCGAATAGAAGCCCAGATTGAACACGGCCGCAGCGGGATTGAGCGAAATTGAAGTATCGGACATAGGATCGTGGTATGGATGAAGACAAAGAAGGCAGGCAACATCGTGGCACTGCCGAATCAGCGTCGCACTCCGATGCCTGCGTTTAAGTGCTTGCGCGAGAACGGGCTGAGCAGTCAGAAGCATCAATGCGGCAGCGATCAGCGGTGCTGACTGATAAGCGGGAGCCAGGGCGGTAACGGGTCAGATAACTTTTTATTCGCGGGCCGCGCAGCGAGTGGAAAACGTCTTACCCAAGTCGCTCATGAATGAGGTCGGCGGGCAACAAGTCGGAGTGTGTATCCACCTGGCCCACAGATTTCTTTCGCTTTCGTGACCCGGTTTGTCTCTGGCTCCCGCTTAGCCATCTACACGCCAAAGCGTGCGGCGGAACGCCAGGACTGAGCCAAGATTCAGATTGCCATGTCCCGGTTTGCAGCTCGCTTCCACTGTTGAAGTAGCCAAACGAAAAAATATCAACTGGTGAGGGTATGCATTTCAGCGATACAACTTGGACATCGATTGAAAGGGCAAGATCACCACCGTGTGTCGGTGCCCATCGATATTCACCGCCGCGACAGTAGGCGCGCCAATAATCAGCCGGTTTGTCCGGCTCATGCGACCGCGGGGCTCGCAAGTCCTGCGTAGCACGTTTTCCCGAAGTGAGAGTTTTTAATGGCAAGGTCAACATCGACCGGCGTCATCTGCGTCAACGAAGCGTATGCAAAGCGAGAGCTCATGCATCGGCTTAATATCTCGCAGAAATTCTGGGACAAAATGCTCGGAGAAGGATTGCCTTATACATCCATTGGCCATGCAAAGTGGGTAACGGGTCGGGCAGTTATCGAGTACCTGGAAACACAATCACGGCTCAAGGACACATCGCTTAAGGCGTAGCTGTTCACACGCGTCGTATTTCAAGAGGCGGTTCGGTTAGCCGGGCCGTCTTTTTTATTTCTAAGGCAAAAGCACAAGGAGCAAGCAGTGGCTCGACAACCAGAAATCGGCAACGTGGCGTTGTATCCGAATCGCACGCTTCAAAAGGGCGATAAGCGGGGATACGTGCTGCGGTTTTATTGTCCCATCAGGGGCCAGCGGATTCGCAAGTCATGTGGCACTCGCAATCTTACAGAAGCTCGCCGTGTTCTCCGCGAGTGTCGCGAACGCCTGATCAATGGCTCCTATGCAAATTCAGGTGGGGCTATCACTGAAGCACAGGTGGTCATGGCACCCCTCTATCAGCAAACTGCTGAAGTTGAAAACGAAATCATGACGTTCGATGCTGGGTTCGAGCGGTACCGGGATTATAAACGGAACCGGCTGAGGAAGCAGTCTTTTCAAAGTCTGACGTCGGCGATCGAAATGACAATGCGAATCTTTGAAGCGCGGCGCGCCAACGATGGCCTTTCCCCTGGCGCGAGTCTCGAAGAGTGTCTATCTCTCGCCAGCCTGGAGTACTTGCAGGACCGGCTGCTCGACGGTGCTGAGGGGCGGTACGAGTATCGACTGCCGACTACAGTCAACTCTGTTATGGGCGATGTGATGGCGTTTGCGCGTTATTGTTACAAACACGACTGGATCGCGAAAGTTCCACCGATCGACGACTTGGATGAGGAAGAAGTCACCCGTGGGCGGGCGATCACTGGTGAGGAGTTCGACCGCATGATCGCGTGCACTGCAAAAGTTGTAGGCGAGCCAGCAGCGGATTCGTGGCATTTTCTGTTACGGGTTCTCTGGGAGAGCGGATTTCGTATCGCCGATGTCCTGAACTTCTACTGGGACGACGAAAC
Organism: Pirellulaceae bacterium; assembly: GCA_965233625.1. GTDB lineage: Bacteria > Planctomycetota > Planctomycetia > Pirellulales > Pirellulaceae. The sequence continues at coordinate 776,817 of OZ247499.1, read as the reverse complement.
GAAAATACATCCGCGTTGGGCAGACCGCCGCAGAGAGCACTCGACTATGGTAATCCCTTCCACGCAGAAGAACGGGAAGTTCGATGAGATTCCCATGCTGCCTGGCCTGGAAGCATTGCTTAGTCCGATACCCGACAGCCAGCGGACGGGGCGGGTCGTCAAACTGGAGCCGGTTGAGTACCAGGTGCCTGGTAGGAAGAAGGGGGCTTTCAGCCCATCAGCGAAGGACCTGGAGAAACTGATTGCGGATTACAGCAACTGCTCGATCGCCGCGGCGTGCAATGTCAGCGAACAGACGGTTCGCAACTGGCTGCGGAAGCTCGGACTGGAGCGGCGCGATGCGATCCGCTATTACGGCGAGCCCGTTCCTGCGGACCTCGTCGCCGCAGCGCGGAAACGGAGTCAGCGGCGGCGTTCGCGGTGGACAGTGCTTTCCAAAGACCGGGTGAGCCGCATCGTTTCGGCGATCGGCGAGGATGCCGGCGTGGTCGTCCGGCAGCCGGATGAAGAGCGGAGAATCCGTATCAAGTTCGCCAGCGCTCACGACCTGCGCCGCAGTCTCGCCGAACGGCTTTACAACAAAGGCATGTCAGCGGAAACGCTGATGGTGATCATGCGGCACCGCGACTTCGCCACTACCCGAAAGTTCTACCAGGCGAAGAAGCGCGCCGAGTCCGCTGCGGCTGAAGTGCACAAACTCCTGGGTGCCGAAAGCCCCGGAAATGGATTAGTGGGGGCATTAGTGGGGGCACACGAAAAAACTCCTCAGCTTTCGGCCGAGGAGTTAATGAAGCTAAAGCGTTTGCTGAACTCGCTTTAAGGTAGTACACCCCAGAGGATTCGAACCTCTAACCTTCGGTTCCGTAGACCGATGCTCTATCCAATTGAGCTAGGGGTGCTTTAGTAGTGTGCGGATACTATGCGCGATTTGTGGTGATCGGGCAAGGGGGTTTGGGCGGTGTTATTTGTGGAGTGCTGGGCTTATAGGATGCAGTAGAGGATGACCGTTACGCCAATGATGGTTGTAGTGCAGAGGACGATGGCGAGGAGTTCGGCTCTTGTTAGATTCGTGAATGGACCGGGTGGTTTAGGGGGAGTGGCGAGTGTGGGGACGGATGGTGTGGCTTGGCCGGTTGATGGGTTTTCGCGAGGGAATAGGCGGGCGTTGGCGCGGCGGGTGAGTTCGTCTCCGCTGGCATTGGGGAATTGCTGGTAGAGGTCGCAGTACACCTGGCGGCGGGTGTTGTCGCTGAGCCAACGTAGTGCTTCTTGCATTTCTTCGATCAGGCGGAAACGCTGGGGGTGGTCCGAATGGTGTAGTGCAAGCAGTTTGCTTCGACCTGCGTAAAAATGAAACAGCGACTGCGGACGGGTTTCGGAAGGCGCCACCCCGAGAATGTCGTAAAAGGTGAAGGCGGAGAGCGAATCAAATCTTTCGAGCGTGCGAAGTAGTTCGCCTAGGTTGGAGGTTTCAGCGCGTCTTAACTTAACTGCTGGTTTTTGTGTAGGTGGATCTTCGGTGGTGGATGCATCGTGGCCACCAAGTTGCTGATCGTAGACCTGTTTGGCCTCCTGGTCAGCGAGTGTGGCGTATGCTGCGCTGATTTCATCAAGAAGCTGCAATGCCTGCTCGCGACGTTGCCCCTGCTGATAGGAGCGGATGCGGCCGTAAAGGCTGGCGAATTGTTCGTAAATTACTGTCTGATCTTGCTCAAAACGGTTGAGGCCTAACAGCAGGTAATGGTCGGGCGAGGTCACCTGTTGAGGGACTCCGCACCATTGCTGGTAGGGATCAAACGTATTGCTCATCGCCGGTACTGCCTCTGAGAGCGAACTTTTCTGGCAACTGCGGGAGTAACCGGTTCACACCGGAAACTCACTCCGTTGTCAATCGTTACCATTCTACCGTCTGACGGCGTTGTGCAGATGCGTGAGTCGGTCATAATTGACGGCGGTATCCCTCGAACGTGCAGCCGGGTAAAGCTATGCCTAAGCAGAAACGCGACAAATGGATTGGATTCGACCTTGGCGGCACGAAGATGCTTGCCGCAGTATTCGACTCGAATTTCGAGTGCCTGGGCCGGGAGCGTAAGCGAACGAAAGGACGCGAAGGCTCTGAGGCTGGTATGAAGCGGGTAATCGCTGCCATCCGCGACGCCCTGGAGGATGCCGGGTGTAAGGAAGACGAAGTGGCCGCCATCGGGATCGGTTGCCCCGGTCCTTTGGATTTAGAACGCGGCGTGATGATGGATGCGCCGAACCTCGGCTGGCAGGAGACAGCGGTTGTTTCCATTCTTGAGAGCGAATTCGGATGCAGTGCACACCTGGTTAACGACGTAGACGCTGGCGTTTACGGCGAATACCGCTTCGGCGCTGGCAAGCAGGCGCGTTGCGTGTTGGGGGTGTTTCCCGGAACCGGCATTGGCGGTGGCTGCATTTACGAGGGAAAGATTCTGCGTGGCAAGCGTCATTCGTGTATGGAAATTGGCCACATACAGGTCATCCCAGATGGTCAGCTTTGCGGGTGTGGCCGGCGAGGGTGTTTAGAAACCGTTGCCAGCCGTCTGGCCATCGCATCGAATGCTGCAAAGGCGGCCTTCCGGGGTGAGGCGCCATACTTGCTGGAGAACACTGGTCTGACGCTTAGCGAAATCCGCAGCCGGGCGATATCGAACTCGGTGAGTAATGGCGATGCAGCCGTGCAGAAAATTGTGAAGAATGCAGCGCACTATTTAGGTGTGGCCGTCGGCAATATGGTGAATGTGCTGGCGCCGGACGTCATCGTGCTGGGTGGTGGTCTTGTCGAAGCGATGCCTGAAATATTAACGGAGCAGGTCGCCGAATCTGCGACGGCGACCGCGATGGACGTGTATAAAGGATCGTTCGAGGTAATACCCGCAAGTCTTGGCGACGATGCCGCGATCATGGGCGCGGCTGCCTGGGCGGCCACGTTGAGTGGCGCCGAATCTTGAGGCGAACGTATTTATCATGCAAACTTCAGCAAACCGGACACAGCCATCCACAGGCAGCACGACAACCGCCGCGGTGATCGACATCGGCGCTACTTCTATCCGCATGGCCGTGGCGGAGATTGGTGAGCAGGGCGAAGTGCGGATGATCGAACCGCCGTTGTCGCAGGCGGTGAGCATCGGACGCGATACGTTTACCCGGAACTCCATTCATCGCAATACGATTGAAGACTGCGTCCGGGTGCTGAAGATCTATCAGCATAAGCTGATGGAATACCAGATTGATCCCGCTCAGATCCGTGTGGTCGCGACCAGTGCGGTCCGCGAAGCTTCTAACCGGCTGGCGTTCCTTGACCGGGTATATATTGGCGCCGGTCTGAAGGTAGAGCCACTGGACGAAGCGGAAGTTACGCGGCTTACGTATCTGGGCGTGCAGCCGCACCTGCAGTCCGGGCCGGCATTCGCAGAGGCGCAGACGATTGTTCTGGAGGTTGGCGGCGGCAGCACCGAAGCGTTGCTGGTTCGCGAAGGGAATGTCGAGTTTTCCCATACATTCCGCTTAGGCTCGCTGCGGATGCGTCGCACCCTGGAAACGCATCAGGCGCCTGCCAACCGTTTCCAAAGCATTCTAAAGACTCAGATTGACCGGGCGGCGGCCCAGATCAGGCAGCACGCCCCCGAAACAATGCCGCTTGAGATGGTGGCGCTCGGCGGCGATGTCCGGCACGCGGCGCTCGAGATTGATACGCAATGGCAGCAGGATGAACTTTGCCGGTTGCCGGTTGAGAAACTGCGCGAATACACAGACGAAGTTACCGCGCTAAGTGTTGATGAACTGGTGCACCAGCGGCGGTTGAGTTTCTCCGCTGCCGAAACGCTGGGGCCGGCGCTGCTGGCGTACACGCGTCTGGCCGAATCGTTCCAGTTGAAGCACGTGTATGTAAGTAATGTGAACTTACGCGACGGGCTTTTGAAGCAGATGGCGACGGCGGGCGCCTGGTCTGCCGATTTCCGCAAGCAGGTCATCCGCTCTGCGATGAAGCTGGCCAATAAGTTCGACTGCGATCAGCCGCACTCCAGGCATGTGGCGCAGATGAGCACCGATCTGTTCCACGAGTTGCAGGAGATTCATTCCCTGGGGCCGCGGTTCGAGACGATTCTTCATGTCGCCGCAATCCTTCACGAAATCGGTTTGTTCATCAGCAACCGCGCGTATCATAAACACACGATGTATCTGATCCGCAACAGCGAGCTTTTCGGGCTGAGTAAGAAGGATGTGATGCTCGTGGCGTTAGTGGCGCGTTATCACCGGCGGGCGTCTCCCCAGCCAAGCCACGATGGCTATGCAACGCTTGATCGTGACCATCGTGTCGCGGTGGCGAAGATGGCAGCCATCCTTCGTCTGGCGGTCGCACTGGACGAGTCGCGTAGTCAGCGTGTTGCGGCGGTTGAATGTAAATCGCGTGGCCGCGATGTTGTGATTACAACGCCCGGCATTGGCGATTTGTCTTTAGAGCAGATGGCGCTGAATCAGAACGGGTCGTTGTTTGAAGAAGTCTTCGGACTTCGCATCGTCTTGCGACCGCAGCCGCGCTGATCGCGTGTGCTGACCTATGCTATAGCAGTTAACCCCCGGCAGTATTCACGCTGGCGGAAGCAATCTGTTGCAACTGCTATTTCCATGATTACCGTTACGACCATCATCATTGTGTTTCTCGTTGCCAGCGTGAACCTTGCGGCTGGTTACATGGCGGCGGTCTATCTGGGCATGGGACCTCGCAGCTTCAACGAATTTCAGAAAGCGCTGGCGCCTCGCAAGACGCTTGTGATGCGCGTACCGGCCGGTGGAACGGCGGTCAGTGCAGCAACGGCGCAGCAGTTAGATGACCCCATCGAAAGCCGTTGTCTGGAACTCGTCTGCGAACTACGGTCATTCTCCAAGATTACCGGTGCTGCCGGGACGGAGCTTCGCACCTTGGCAGCTGGCGGTACGGAGGCAAACATCGCAGAGGTTTTGCATCGTATTGCCGATGAAACGCATGGCCACCTGGAGAAATTAAATACAGCCATCGAACCGATGGAACGCCTGGAAGGTAACTCATCAGGCATTGCCCGGGGACTGACCCAGTTGCGAGCCTCCACGGATCTCGTCGCGGTTGATCTTAATGCCGCGCTGGGCGGACCGCTCGCTGAATGTCAGACGTTGGAGCCAGAAGAGCAACTTTCCGCAGCGCTGGCGGCGGTGGGACAACTGCGCGAGATTTCCCATCACTACCATGCAGCGGTCGAAAGTAGCGTGATGAAGATTCTTCACGCAGGCGTCGGGCTGCATCAAATTTCCAGGCAACTGTTTGTCGGTGAAGAAGGTTTGCTTACCTGCTACGGCGCCGAAGCTATGTACCGGCAGATGCAAGAGTCGCAACAGCCGATGACAGGTGCGTTGCTGGATATCGACCATTTGAAGACGTTCAACAAGGAATACGGCGGCGAAGCAGGAGACGCGTTGTTCAGGAGCATTGCGACCAGTGCGATTGATTCGCTTACCGGCGAAACACGCGCCGGGAAAGTGATGGGTTGGCGTCTACTTGTGCTTTCCACCAGCCTTTCCCAGGAAGAACTAGCCCGGTGGGTTGAGCATCTTCGCCAGGTGATCGCCCGCACCTGCTTTCAGTGCAACGGCCGGATCGCCCGGGCGACGATTAGCGGAGGCGTCTCTGACGTGGCTGCCGGCGAACCTTCGTCCGAAATGCTCGAGCGATTGTGCATGACGCTGACGGAAGCGAAAAATTACGGTCGCAATCGTACGTTTGTCTGTCAGGATGAAGTGCCAGAACCCGTCGTCCCGGTGGAACTGACCATCTCGGAAACGGCAGTCTTTCTGGTTTAAGGGCTTACTGACGCCCTGCAAAATGCGCTTCGCCGTGTTTTCACATGCTGTATAGCCTGTGCAGTCAACGGCTAGTTTTCAGTGCTGCTGCCCCGCGGTAGACTGCAGGAATGAGCGATCTACAAAATACGCCCGGCAGTGGCGCCGCAAAACCTTGGGTCCTGGATACCAACGACGCGAGCTTTGAGTTTGACGTCATTGAGAAGTCCAACGAACTGCCCGTCGTGCTGGACTTCTGGTCCCGCGACTGCCAGCCTTGTCTGATGCTGGCGCCAATCCTGGAAGAACTTGCTGAGCAACGCGACGGCCAGTTCCTGCTTGTGAAGGCGGAAACGCGTTTCAATCAGCACTCAGCAGCGCAGTTCCGCGTCAGCAGCATCCCGGCAATTTTCGGATTGTATGGGGGCCAGGTAGTTGATTCTTCCGTGGGACTGTTGTCGCCGGAACAGGCGGCTGCGTGGGTGGATGCTTTGATCAACCGGCGTGGTCTGGTGGAAGCCATTCTGCTGCTGGATAAGGACGCTGCCGCGGCGGAAGCAAAGTTCCGTGAAGTCGATGCACTTGGCACCTTGGGCGATCAGCCCAAAGTCGGACTGGCTCGCGCACTATTTATGCAGGGCAAAGCGGACGAGGTTAGCGAGCTAATTGAAAAACTGGAGCGGCGTGGCTTCCTTGAGCCAGAACTGGAGAAAGTGAAGGCGGGTCTAGAACTGCAAAGCGGCAATACGGGCGACCTTGCCGCGCTGCAGGCCAAAGCCGCCAGCGATGAGGGCGATCTCGCAACGCAATTAGAGTTAGCCCGTGCCTACGCGGCGGCTAGTCAGTACAACGAGGCGATGGATGTCTGCTTGAAAGTTGTCGCTGCCGACAAGACCGGCGCCGGTGATGACGCGCGACAGATCATGGTCGACATTTTCCGGGTCCATTCCGACGCTGACGTCGTACGCGATTACCGCAAGCGGCTTTCGTCGCTGCTGTTCTAAACCGCGGCGTTATGCGAGTTCGCTTATCGCGCGGAAGTCGTCCTTCAGCGAGTGGTATAGCTTCTGATACAACGGGAAACTGCGGTCGTAGAATTTCCGTGCCTCGTCGTTGACGGCAGTTTCGGAAGTGATGCTAATCGTCGCCTTGCAAGCTTCTTCTACGTTGCTGAATTCGCCGGCGCCGGTGGCCGCCAGCAGCGCGACCCCATAGGCAGGCCCCTGCTCTGCGTTGATAGTGCAGGCCGCTTGGCCGAAGATGTCCGCCTGCAACTGGCGCCAGAGTTGACTCTTGGAACCGCCGCCAGAAACGCGAATCTGCTCGACCGGCACGCCCATCTCGCGGATGATCTCCAGGCTGTCACGCATGCCAAACGTTACGCCTTCCATGATCGCCCGCGCCAAGTGACCGCGTGAATGTTTCAGCGTGAAACCGACAAAGGCGCCACGGGCCAGCGGATCAGCATGCGGCGTGCGTTCGCCCGCTAGATAGGGCAGAAAGAACAGCCCTTCGCTCCCTGGAGCAATCGGCGCCGCCTCCTGGTTCAGCACGGTATAAGCATCTGCATCGTCGGGCATGTCCGTACAGACATTATTCACAAACCATTCCAGCGAACCGCCCGCCGCAAGGCTGACGCCCATCATGTGCCACTTACCATTTACGGCATGGCAGAACGTGTGCAGGCGCCCTTGCGGATCGACTTCCATTTTGTCGCTGTGGACGAACATCACGCCCGAAGTCCCGATGGATGTTGAAAGCACACCGTGTTCCACAACACCGCCGCCAATCGCGTTTGCCGCACAATCGCCCGCGCCGCCGACAACGATACAATCCGTAGAGAGGCCTAATTCCTCTGCAACGCTGGTGGTGAGTGTGCCCGTGGCTTGTTCGGACTCGTAGCACTTTGCGAACAGGCTGGTATCTAATTCAAGCTTGCCGAGCAGTTCCGTGGACCATGTTCGGTTAGCGACATCCAACAGCAGCATGCCGGAAGCGTCGCTTACATCCGTCGCCAGTTCGCCTGTCAGGCGGCGGCGGACGTCGTCTTTGGGCAGAAGGACCTTTGACAGACGCTCGAAATTCTGTGGTTCGTGATTGCGTAGCCAGAGAATCTTCGGTGCGGTAAATCCGGTCAGGGCAGGATTGGCGACCATGCGGATCAGTTCGCTGCGACCGCCCGCCCGGCTCTCAATCTCTTCGCACTCAGCTGCGGTGCGTTGATCGTTCCAGAGCAGCGCCGGACGGATCACTTTATGATCCTGATCCAGGAAGACAGAGCCGTGCATCTGACCAGAAAGGCCAATGGCTTTAACATCGCCCGGCTTGAGCCCTGCCTTTTCAACGACCTGTTTAATCGTAGAGACGGTCGCCTGCCACCAGTGCTCAGGGTCCTGCTCGCTCCAGAGGGGATGAGGGTGTTCGCAGGGGTAGTTGGCCGTGGCTTCGGCAACGATTTCGCCCGTCGCGTTCATTGCCAGGGTCTTGGTGCCCGATGTGCCGATATCAACGCCAAGGAAAACACTCATCCACATTCACTCCGCTCAGATCCAACGTGCATCGGACCATCGCACGGTCCGGGGCCGTGATTGTACTTTGGCGGTTGAATGTGGGGCAACTACGGGCGGTGGAATCCGCGGCCGGTTCTATCGGCCGCAGTGTAGAATGGTCGAACCAGAAGGAACGACCCGTAGCATCGCGTTGTTTTAGCGACCCATGTTCGCCATCTGGCTGATGAACATTGGCGGCCGGCGGCCGGAAACATCACGGGAGCTGTCCAGCCGGTAAGACTGTTGCTGCATCGTTGCCGTGGCAGGTGCAGCGCCGCGTGGCATCAGCATATAACCTTGCGGAGTGGTAACGGTTTTGCCGGCCTCAGCCGTCTGCATGTTCCACAGCGTACGAAGGGCGCCCGGCGTCAGTGGCATCTGTTGGCGGGCGATAATCACATCGCAAGTGGCCCGTTGTCTGCCGGCTTCGATGACGGCTGCCGCCGAATTGGCACGCGTCATCCGCATCCAGTGCAGTTGAGGATACTGACGGATAGACTCCATGGCGATTTCTTCGCTATCGTCTGTAGAGCCCCAGTCAATCATCAGGATTTCAAACGAAGGGGCCAGATCGGGCGCGGCTTCGATCAGCTGAGTCAGCTCGGTTTGCAGCGTTCCAGCTGCATTTTTTACCGGGAGAATAATACTTAGGGATCGGTCCATTTCGGCCCCCTTTCGCGCCAGACGCGGTTGGAGTAAGGTGCAACATACGTTTCGAATGCCGGGTGTAAGAGCTTTTTCGTCTCGCACCCTGCTTTATCTGCAACGTCTTACCAGAACGCATCGTTGCGCCGTTCACACCGCTTCGCCGGGTTGGCCGGATCAACTGGATAGATACGGCTGAAGCTTCCACCAACAAGGCGGGCCTCCTTCATGAACGAGCCTGATTTCTCCAAAAACAACGGCCTGCTGCCCGCGATTGCCATCGACGCAGACAACGGCGAAGTTCTGATGCTTGCCTATATGAACGACGAGGCATTTGCCGAAACCCGCAGCACAGGCAGGGCGGTCTATTTCAGCCGCAGCCGCAACAAATTGTGGCGCAAAGGCGAAGAGAGCGGGCACGTGCAACAGGTCCGCGACATCTACATTGACTGCGACGCCGACACCATTTTGCTGAAAGTCCAGCAGACCGGCGCCGCCTGCCATCAAGGTTACCGCAGCTGTTTCTTCCGGCGTTTGACGGAAGACGGTGTGGCCATCGATACGCAACCGCTTAAAGACCCCAAAACGATTTATCCGAATAAAGAGAAATAGTTATGAATGCCGATCAGCGGATCATTGAATTAGGCCTGGAACTTCCCCCTGCCCCCAAGCCAGCAGGCGTCTATAAACCCGCGCTGATTATCGGCGACATTTGTTACGTCTCCGGGCATGGACCGCTTAAGTCGGACAAAACGCTGTGCACCGGCCGGGTTGGCTCGGAAGTAGATATCGAAGCAGGCATTGCCGCCGCCCGGCAGACCGGACTGGCCATTCTCGCCACGCTAAAGCAGCATCTGGGCGAATTGAACCGTGTTAAGCAAGTCGTGAAACTGCTGGGCCTTGTCAATTGCACGGCAGACTTCAAAGACCACCCGAAGGTGATCAACGGCTGCAGCGAACTGTTCGCAGAAGTCTTTGGCGAAGATGCCGGCATCGGCACCCGCAGCGCGGTGGGTATGGGCTCGCTGCCAACGAATATCTCCGTCGAGATCGAAGGCGCCTTCCAAATCGAAGTTTGATCGGCCAATAGGTTCGCTCATGAACGAACAGCAGCTTGCTACGATGCGTGAGATGTGGTTGGCCGGGAAAACGATTGAGGAAGTGGCTGACTACACGACTCAAATCGTCGGCATGCACCCAATCTTACTTGCCCCGGCATTGCATGCCGCTTTTGGCTGCCGGTGCGTAGAACTGATGAAATTCGCAAACCTATATTGCGAAGGAATGGAGAGGGCGGCGGTGAGTGAAGCGTTGACTTCTAAAATCCAAAGCTGCTGGCAATCGTAATTCCGGTTGCGGTGCAAAATAAATCTTCCGAGATTCAATTTGACTAATAGTCCACCGGCGGCGCCGTTTCCCATGGCCGGTAGCCGTAGCTCTGCGTGTAAATGTCCACGAGGCCCCAGAAGCAGGATGCTACCAGCAGCAGAATGCAGATGGCGGCGCCGAGCATGGCAATGCCGCGGCGTTCGGAACTGATGCCCCAAACACCCAGGCCAACGCCGAGCACGCTGGTGACGATGCCGCAAATGGGGACAAACCGGCCCACCAGGAAATACGGCCCGGCAAAAGCGCCCGCAAAGGCAATTGCTCCCATCACCAGCGAACCGTAGGCGCCGCCGGTTGCGGCCGTGTTCTTCGGGTAGTTGGCCCTAAGTGGCGCCACCGGCACTTGTTCTGGCGGCGGTGATTCCTGCAGCGTGTACCGGGCGGGGCCGCCAGCAAACGGAGACCCGCGGCGCGGCCCCCGGATGCCTTGCGGGTTGAACACTTCACGCGATGCGCCGGTGACATTTCCCTGGCTGGTGCCCTCTGCTTTCCGTTCGGGTTCAACAGGATCAGCAGGTTTTTCTTCGTCTTCTTCGACCGTGGTGCTTGCGACAAGTTCCGCGTCGAGGATGTCTTCCGCCCTAATCTCGTTAACATCTACCGGCGCCGGTTGCCCCATGGCAACGGCTGGGCTTTGAGGCACGGACTGCGCGGAGGTAGCTGCTATGGTAGGCACCATCGCCGCGCCGCAACGCCAGCAGGCATTGACTTCGCCCAGTAGTTCTTCTCCACATTGCTGGCAGTTGAAAGTTGGCATAGAGGGCGACTGTGATAAAGTGCAGAATTTCACCTACTTCGATTATGTGCCCGCTGCGCCGCAGTCGCAACCTTAGCAACAGCTGCGTTCAAGGCACTTTCCAGGAAAGGCAGAGTTAATGGATCGGACGATTCAGCCGCTTGCAGAGCACAAACAGTTCGTGCCCGTGCTCGCCGCGTGGCATCAGGAGCAATGGGGCGCACTGAACCCGGCAAAGTCAATCGCATCGCGCATCGAAGAATTTGCGGAACATCTCCAGGCAGAAGCACCGATCCCTTCAACCTGGTGCGCATTGCAGGACGGCGTGCTACTAGGTTCGGCAAGCTTGATTTCTTCGGACCTGGATACGCGGCCAGAACTGTCGCCGTGGCTGGCGAGCGTCTTTGTGGCGCCGGAGCACCGGGGCAAAGGGGTCGGCGCTTCACTCGTGCAGGCTGTCATGGATGCTGCTTGCCAGACACGCTTTGAGAAACTCTATCTATACACCCTGCAACACGAAGCGTGGTACTACCAGATGGGTTGGCGGACATATGAGAAAGCAACGCACAACGGACACGCCATCGTGATAATGCAATGGGAAAGTGCGAAGCGCTGAGTTACCGCTTCACCGCTTCGTCCGTATCACTCCGTGCCCGGGAACTTGCCAGAACGCGCTGCCGGCGCTAAAGAGTCGGGTAGTTTAAAGTGTTCAAAGCGGAGTATCTCAGATGACAGATAAACCTGGCGAGGGGCCACTAAACCGCATTTCGTGTCCAGGTTGCGGCGAGAGCGTGCTGGACAACGTGCCCGCGTGCCCGAAGTGCCGGACACGAATCTATGTGGAACATCCGGCTGACATCACGCCGGCAAAGCATCCGCAGCTTGACCGGCATACAAAGAAGTAGCCGCCTTACGACATGAATTGCTGGATCGGACCAGTTTGTGGCAGCTTTTTGCGGGACATCTCGGCGTCCAGATCTCCATAGTGTTCGATCGGGTTGCCGTGGGCGTTCAGCAGTGTGGTGTACCAGTTGCCGAGCGTCTTATGGCCGGGATTACCCAAGTAAGGCAACCGGATGTAGCGACCGGCCATGTTGAGTTTGCACGACTTGCCCGCCATGATCAGGAATGGTGATTCCGAACCGATGCCGTGATGGGTTTCTCCGTTCTCTGGAAAGTACATGATCATGGTATTGTCGAACATGGTACCGTCGCCTTCGGGCGTCTGTTTCAATTTATCGACGATGGTTCTGATCTGTTTGACGTGGCTAATGCGAATCTGTTCCCGCGTCTTCCAGGCAGGCACACCGCCGAAAGCCTCGTCGTGACCAAGCGGGTGGATTCCCACGCGATCCGTCTCGTTGCCCGGCAGGCCTGTGATGGGCGTACCAAGATCGTCAATCGTGTAGGTGACAACATTTGTCAGTCCCGCCTTCAATGCGGCGACGAGGATGTCCGTCATCGCCGCCTGTTTTTCTGGCGTGCTCGCGTTTTTCCCGCCGCCTGCATGCACGGGTGCAATTTCCGGCAGGTGCTTCTCCAAGGTTGCGGAGATGCTAATTAACTGGCGGTTCCGCTCGCGGATGGCTTCGATGGAATTAACGTGCAACTCCTGCCGTTTCTTCTCATGCCCACGGATGCCGCTAATTTTCATTCCTTCGCGACTCTGCAGGAAGGAAAGCATGTCGTTATCGGAGTTAACCGCCTCTGGATTCAGCACGGCCTTAAACAACTCGTTCCGCGCCGTTTCCGGGTCTGCATAACAGTAGTTGCGTGTCTGCGGCGCCGGAGCCGAGTAACCGGACACAATGCCCGTTCGCCCCTGTGCGAAGGAAAGCTCTACATGTCCGAACGGTGACGGGAACAACTTCGCCAGTTCAAAATCAACGGTCGCACGTTTGATGGCGCTAAGCGTATTGCGGTTGGACTTAAAGCAACCCATGACAGAGGAGAAAGACCAATGCACGTTCTCGCTCATCTTGGCGGACAGTCCCTGCAAGATGGTCATGTGCTCTTTGTAGTCGTCTAGCCCACGCAGCCACTTCGGCAATTCGTGCTTATGCAAGTCTGCTTCAAGAGGCTCTTTCTTCTCATCAAGTGCGCGGTGCTTATCTGAAAAATCACGCAGCGCGATTTCCGCGGGGCGGATGCCGCTGGATTTGCGGATGAAGATGAATCGTCGTGGCGCCCCGTTGCCGGCTGGTGCGGCGAACAACTGGTTGAACGAAGGCGCCAACGCCATCGCGCCCAGCCCCAGTGCTGAAGATTTCAGGAAGTCTTTACGGCTTAGCATTGCATTATTCCTGGATAGCTTTGCGATAGATGAATGAGTCCGACGTCAGCAGCGAGACGATGACTTCATCGAAACTGCCATTGCTTTTGATGTAAGCCTGCTCGGCGTCGATAAGTGTTTTCGAATCGGACAGCTGTTCGTTTCGTCCGAGAAAATAGCGGAAGGCGTAACGGATGATGGACTGCCTGACTTTGCGCGATCTGGCAAGACGATCTGCCAGATCCATTGCGCCGGTCACTTTGCCATCAAGTGCTTCGTCGCCCGTGCCACTTAGGTAACCCGTAGAGTCTACTGGCAGCGTCTTGTACACATCGCGCAGCTCGGTGAGATGGTTGCCTTTTTCCGGCCCCTTCTTTATCAGGTTGTCCGGGTGTTCCAGCGATTCCTGCGTGCGGAACCGGCCGAAGTCGTCGTACTGTTCAAAGGCATAACCCAGAGGGTTCATCTGCTTATGACACCGCCAGCAGTAAGCGTCTTCGGTGGCGGAAGCCAATCGTGTGCGAAGCGTTTTATGATGATCCTCAGGAATGACCGCATCAACCGTAATAGGCACGTCAGGAATTGCACCGGCCAGAAGTTTCTCACGCACCCATTTGCCGCGGATTACCGGGTCGGTTTCGGTGTTCTGCGAATGAGCGATGAGCCAGGCGGGATGGGTTAACAGCCCTTTGCGGTTGTCGATTCTGGCCGGTTGCTGCGTGGCGTAGTCCCAGTTGTCCAGCCGGATGTTGAAGAACTTGGCGACGTTATAGCCGTTCATAAAGTCATTGCCATAGCCGCGATAGAGATCAAACGGCGCGGCTTCTTTCTGGCCCTTATCAAGGCGGGCTGTGATGGTTTCCATCGACTTCTTGAACAGCTGAATCGTGTTGCCCTGCCTGTTGCGGGCGTCAAGCTTATCCGGGTCGACGCTTCGCATCTTGACTTCTTTCAGGAAGTCGCGGTGATCCAGCAGATCTTCCTTCTTAAAGTTCCGCCAGTCCGTATCCTTGAAATGCTCGTAGATGCGTTTGATGCGGTCCGAGGCGGCTTGCATCCGCGCGTTATCGCCGTCGTGGTAAACGAAGAATTCTTCGGTCGAAAGCAACACTTCAAAGACATGCTGATCTTTTTCCAGAATGTGTTCGACAATACGGTCGGTTTCACTGAGCAAACGTGCAGTGGCGTTGCCTAGTCGGTCTCCGCCGAATCTTTTTTCGTCTTTGAAGATGCTGATGACTTTCGGATAGCCGAAAAACTCGCGGAAGAATCGCAGCTTGCGGATCGCGGTGTCTGTGGTGTTCTCCTGGAAGTTTTTGTCTTCCAGCACGGGATCAATCAGATAGAAGACGTCGCGACGGGCGAGGATGCGCCGGACTTCTCTTTCGTAATCCTCCCGCGTTTTCAACCGTCCCGTATTAGCAGCTTCGACTAGCTGCTCGTCGGGGCTCTGATCGGTGAGTGCGTAGGCAATGGCGTAACTCGCATCGCGAGGGGATAGCAGGCGGCGCCCCAGTTCGTCAGGTTGCCCCGCGCCGGTTTCCTGCCGGTAGACGAATTCGCTGGAGAGGATAAACGTCTGAATCAGCTTCTGAATCGCTTTCAGATTGCCAAGCTTGTTCACGTAGGCACGGCTTAGCGCAAGGTAATCTTGCGCCTCTTCATCCGTTGCAGGGCGTTCGAGAATGAGTTCGCTTAACTGCTGAATTAGGTCCAGCAGCAGTTGGTCCGCAGGTGGACCGGCTTCCGCTCGCTGCCGGGCGAAGTCTTCTTCCCACTGCGTTATGCAGCGTTTAATCACGGTCGCGTAGCGGTCGCCTTTGCGGCGATGCTTTTTGATGCTTGTTTGGATCACCTGCATTTCGCTATCAGCCAGCGGCTTATAGGAAACGAATTTGTATTTGCGGCGGTTCTTTTCCAGGTTTTCCCGCAGATCGGGCAGGTAGTCGCGCAGAATGGTCATGCGGCCCTGAATTTTCCGTTCGTGGTCGCCCGCATAGAACCAGGTGCGTTCGCATAGTTCGCAGAATTGCTCGTCGGTTTTGCCTGCGTGTGCCGGCGTCATCAACAACTGATAAACTGTCTCATCGCCTTGCAGCCTCTTAAGCATGTTCTGTGCAACGTGGAACGGCGCCTTTTTATAGGTCTCACCTTCTGCGAGTGCTTTGACGGTCTTCAATTGAACCGGCACAAATTCAGGCAGCATCGCCTCGTGTTCCTCGCCATAGATATCTTCACAGACCTGGGCGATAAACTGGTTGAGGAACTCGCGCCGCGAGTTAAGCGTTTCGCGATGGGCGTCTTCCATTGCCATAATCTGCACGATGGCGGGCAGGTAGTTGCGATGCCTGTAGACCAGATAACTGGTCATGTACCCGGCTGCGTTTTCTGCGTTGGTCAGCATGCTGGACAGATGTCCGCCCGTAAGATCCGTGTCAGCGTAATAACGGACACCCGACCGGGTGGGCAGCAGGAACGGGTTGGTCAGATCGAAGCCGCGGAAGCGGTGGCTTCCAAGCACATCTACAGTCTTGCCGCGGCGTTTCGCACGCGGTGAGTTTTGCAGAATGCGTTGAAACTTCGCGTCAAAAATATACTCGCTGATCAACCAGCGTCTGTCTGGTGTCGAGCCGGGAAGGTGCTTGTACTTGCCTGAGAATAAATCTTCATGATCGACGTAGTTACCGAATTCAGGCTTCTGAAGTTTCTGTTCCAGCTCAGAGGCGCTGTATTTCTGCAATTCGTCCGCCACCCACTTCAGAAGCTGCTCCCGCTCATCAGAGATCAGCGGCGTTTCATCCTCCGGCGGCATCTGTTTCAGATGGACCTGTTCTTGCACTTTGTTTAGTACGGCAAGACGCGTCTTCAGGTCTAAGGCGGAAAGTGTGTCGAGCCGCACATCTGCCTCGGCAGTGTCAGGGCCGTGGCAATCCGCGCAACGCTGCGTGATGGTTGCGGAGATAGACTCAGGCACGCGGAATGCTTCTCCCGCGCTGCAGGTGACCGCGGCGCAGAAGTAGACGACGAAGGCCATTGCTGGACGATTCATTGAGGTCCCGTTCTGAGGCCGGTAGGTGGGAAATATGGGGGAGGTATCTAGCGTTTATTGTAGCGATTCTCCCGCTAGAAAGTACTCGAAATCTATTGTGGTATGCCGTTTGCATAGCTTTCAGACCACCAGCCGGCGGCGTTCTTTCGTTTTGCACCCATGAGATGTGGTGCTTAGCTGATCAGGTTGATCGCGCGGCGTTCGTATTGCTGCTGGTGCAATGTTGTTTCAGCCTGGCACGGATTTCATAAGGATCAAGATACTCATGGCAGATCATTTTCGTAGCGGCTCCAAGGTCAAATGGAAGTGGAACGACGGTTGGGGCGAAGGTGAAGTCACTGAGCGGTTCACGGAAAAGGTGACACGGACTCTCGATGGCTCGGAGGTCACACGGGAAGCCAGTGAAGACGAACCGGCGTACCTGATTGAACAGAGCGACGGCGATCAAGTGCTGAAATCCAAGAGCGAAATTCAGCGGGCTGACTAACCGCCGTGATACGTTCCAATTGGCAATGGCAAAATGAACAGGAGAAAGAACGAATGACAACGACATTAATAACCGGCGCCTCGTCCGGCATAGGTCTTGAATTGGCGCACCTTTTCGCTGCAAGCGGGGAGGACCTTGTGCTGACGGCGCGCAGCGAAGATAAGCTGCACGCTCTGGCAGATGAGTTGCGCACGAAATATGACGTACAAGCTGATGTTATCGCCGCCGATCTGGCGAAGCCGGATGCGGCAACCGGCCTGCACCGGCAGCTTCAGGAACGTGCGATCGAAGTAGATACGCTGGTGAATAACGCTGGCTTCGGCGCACTGGGCGATTTCGCCACGTTGTCAGAAGAGCGGCAGATCAACATGTTGATGGTGAATATTGTCGCGCTGACGCAGCTCACCCGGAAAATACTGCCGGCAATGATCGAGCGGAACCGCGGTGGCGTGTTGAATGTGGGCTCGATTGCGGGTTATCAGGCAGGGCCTCATATGACGGTCTACTACGCGACCAAGGCATATGTTCTGTCATTCACAGAGGGACTCCGCGAAGAACTCAAAGGCACCGAAGTGCACGTCACGCTGCTTGCGCCAGGAGCAACGGAAACGGGCTTCGGCGAAGATTCTGGGATGGGATCGCTCGACATGTTCTCTTCTCAGGCAATGCCCGCCAAAGAGGTCGCCAAAGCTGCTTACCGCGGCTACCGCGACAATACGGATGTCGTAATTCCGGGATGGAAGAACCGCCTGATGGTTTCTTCGACGGGTTTTCTGCCACGCTCCGTACGGCGCAAGATGGTGGCCCGGATGCAAGAGAAAGACTAGCCGCCGGTCCCATTTTTCCGGCAGGACATTCGGTTTTGCTGCGAACCTTTTGGTGCTCGCTGTGTCGTCGTCTACTGTCGTAGCGGGAGATTCTTCAGTGGCCGGGAGTTGAGGCAGCGATGCGAAAGTTAGTTTATTACGTAGCGACAAGCCTCGATGGATTCATCGCCCGCAAAGACGGCTCGTTTGACGGGTTTGTCTGGGATGACGATCTAGTCACCGACTACCTGAAATCGCTCGAGGCATTCGACACCGTGCTCATGGGGCGGAAGACCTACGAGGTAGGGCTACGCGAAGGTAAGACCAGCCCGTACCCGCAGATGCAGCAATATGTCATTTCGCGAACTTACTCAGCTAGCCCAGACCCGGCCGTTAAACTGGTTAGCGATGGAGTGGCCGGTCTAGTTCGCCAGTTGAAGCAGCAGAATGGCCGCGATATCTATCTGTGCGGAGGCGGTGAACTAGCGGGTTTACTCTTTGCGGAAGGGTTGATCGACGAAGTACGCGTGAAGATCAATCCAGTGCTGTTTGGCGATGGCATTCCCGTCGTTCCCGCAGACTGCGACGCGATCGAACTGAAGCCTGACGATACGAAAGCTTTTGATAGCGGAATTATCCTGTCAAATTACCGGGTCCAACGCTAACGCGTATCAGCATCACTCAACTCTGTCTCGTTGAGCCAGGTGCGTTGCGCGTATCTTTCGTCTATTCTCAAAGTGGACTCTGCGAGATGCGACGATGATTTTACATGTAGATATGGATGCGTATTACGCGTCTGTGGAAGAACGGGAGCAGCCTGACCTGCGGGGCCAGCCGGTCATTGTGGGAGGTTCCCCGCAGGGCCGCGGCGTGGTGGCGGCTGCAAACTATGAGGCCAGGCAGTTCGGTATCCATAGTGCGATGCCAACCGCGCGGGCGTTGCAGCTTTGTCCACATCTGGTTGTGGTCAAACCGCGGATGGAGCTATACGCACAGATCGCCCGTGAAATCCGCGCGATCTTCCACCGCTTCACACCGCTTGTTGAACCATTATCGTTGGATGAAGCGTTTCTCGACGTGGGCGGATGCCAGGCCATATCTGGTTCGCCCGTAGAGACGGGGCAGCAGATCAAGGCGGCGATCGCTGCAGAGTTGCAACTTGTCGCTTCCGTAGGCGTTGCCCCCAACAAGTTTCTCGCCAAGATCGCCAGCGACCTGGAGAAGCCGGACGGTTTTGTTGTGGTGAAGCCGGACAACGTGCATGCATTTCTCGATCCGCTCTCGATCAGCCGGCTGTGGGGTGTGGGCCGCGTGACAGAGAAAGCCTTCAAGCGTCAGGGCCTGAAAACAATTGGCGATGTGCGCCGGCTGCCGCTTGCCACCATGCAGCAGCTTTTTGGCTCTCAGGGAGAACATTTCTGGAACTTGGCCAATGGGATCGACAACCGCCAGGTAACGCCAGACAGGCAGGCGAAATCCATTTCGCACGAAACGACTTTCCCGGAAGATATCGAAGACCTGGAAGCCCTGCAGACGTGGGCCGTTGAGCTATCCAGCCAGGTTGCGCGCCGGCTGCGTTCCCGTTCGCTGGAAGGAAATACAGTGCATCTCAAAGCGAGATCAAGCGATTTCCGCACGATCGTCCGTTCGAAGAAGCTACGCGATCCCTCCAATGCCACGCAGGAAATCTCTCGCATCGCCCGGCAACTGCTGACGCAAAGCGTGCCACGCAGTCATCTGCCGTTACGATTGTTGGGTGTGGGTGTAAGCGGGCTCAAGCCGGCCGCTGACCGGCAGCTTCTTTTATTCGATGAGACGGATGAAGCACCGCAGACGGGCATCGACGACGCTTCCGATAAGATCCTCGCAAAATTTGGCGACGCCGCCCTGATACGCGCCAGCAACCTGCTGCACAACGCCAGGCACACCCCGCAGCCGCGGCCAGATAAATCGCCAGATGGTGACATCTAGCTGTCACTGCGGCGTGACTTTGTCACATGGTGGGGTTCGCAGCAAGATATGCGGGTTCTGCTAGAGACGTACTTTCTGCTCTCCCAGGATGTTGGCAAGAAACTGGCTGCCGATATTTCCGATCACGAAGACACTAAGCAGCGACGTGTCAAACTCGCCAAGAATGAATGGCGTTAGCAGAATCCAGACGCCTAAAGCGGCGACAACAACCGTAACGCCCGTCATGATCCATCGCGGCCAGCCCCTGTCGCAGAAAAAGATACCGCTGACCGGCATCATGATGATGATAGAGTAGCCCAACCACATCGCTGCGTAAATCCAGCTTCCTAGCACGACGCCGGAGAAAAGCATGGCCGCTACACCCGCGAGCATGATCCCGGCAAGCCAGTTGGAAGAAACAATCTGGTCACGGCTCAGCAGGTAACGACCGTACTGGTTGAATCGCAGAAAGGTGTTGAACAACGGAGTGATAATCCAGGTCAAAACCACAAAACCAACGAGCAGTACAAGGACTGGAATGATAAACGGCTGCAACGCTGGAACCGTGTCCGCAGCTGAAAGCAGGCCTCTCTGCAATATGTACAGCCCGATAATAATCCCATACTGGGCAACCTTCGGAAGACGAGCCATCGCCGTGTAGTACATATAAACGAGGCGGAAGATGATGCTGCGCGAGTTCAACGCATCCACCATTCCCTGCCGAGCCATGTCACAATCCGGGTCAAGCCGAAGAGCTTCGCGGAAGCAGTCCTGTGCCCGTTTATAGTCTGAAGCAGCAAGGTGCGCCAGACCCAGCGTCGCGTGTGCGTCAGCATCTTCGGGATGTTGCGAAATCGTATGGCCTGCCAGGTCAATTGCCTCTTGGACCTTCCCCTGCTTTTCCAGCGCAAGCGTGCGCATCTTCAGGCAATCACGGCTATCTGGATTTACTTCAAGTCCGGCGTTGGCATAGTCCTCTGTCTCTTTCCAGTTTCCTGCGGCAAATGCGACTTCGGCAAGCGAACCAAACGCGCTGTGCATATAGGGGTTGAGCTCGACGGCCCGCAGCAGCGGCTCTTTCGCTTCGTTGTGGCGATTGCGTAGTATTAACACGATGCCAAGTACGTAGTACCCACTCGCCTCGTCAGGCTCCAGATGGATGGCAAGTTCGGCTTCCTGCGTGGCTTCTTCATATTGATCACGCACCACAAGACATAAAGCTAGCAGCATGTGGGCGGGCGCCAGGGTGGGGAAGTCGCCAAGGACGCCGCGCAATTCGCCCTCGGCTTGACGGTGGCGTCCCTGCTTGATCAATCGCCGTGCGCGTTCGAGAGATGGCGTCATTTTTTAAGTTTCAGATAGTCCAGAATATCGTCGTAAACGCCGCCCTGATTGGAGTACAATGCGTGGTTGCGGGCCGAAGCAAACCACTCGGATGTGCTTGGTTTCATCCGCTTGGCGGCGGACAGCAGATCGCGCGTTGTAATCGGAGTGGGTCGTCCAGACTTCACCGCCGCAGTCAGTTTCTCTTCCACGGCCCGGTCCACCAGCGACTGGATATCGGCGCCAGAGAAGTCGCGTGTTTTGGCGGCGGCCTTCTTCAGGTCGACACGGTCCTGCGGTTTTCCTTCCAGATGAATCCGCAGGATGTCCTGCCGGGCGGCTTCGTCTGGCGGCGGAACGAAAATGACCCGGTCAAACCTCCCCGGGCGGCGGAAGGCGTTGTCCACATGCCACGGCGCGTTGGTGGCGCCAAGGATCAAGATGCCGTCGTTTGCAGAGTTGGCGCCATCCAGTTCGCTGAGAAATTGATTGATTAGATGCCTGCCCGCACTCTGACGCATGTCGCTGCGACTGGCGCCGAGCGCGTCGACCTCGTCAAAGAACAAGACACATGGTTTGTTCCGCCGGGCAAGTTCAAAAAGTTCGTGCAGGTTCCGTTCGCTGTTGCCCATCCACATGTCGAGGATGTCGTTGATGCCAATGGACATGAACTTCGCGGACACTTCACCGGCAGTGGCCCGTGCCAGATGGGTCTTGCCGCAGCCCGGCGGACCGTACATCAGAATGCCGCCGCCGATAGCTTTACCGTAGGCCGCGTACATATCTGCATATTGCAGCGGGTAGATAATCTTAACGCGGACTTCTTCTTTCACTTTCTCCATTCCGCCGACATCGTCAAAGCTGGTTTTTGGTTTTTCAACAGCATCTTCAGCGCCGTCGCCGGGATGCTCGCTGGCGGACATACGGATGCGGCCGTCAACCACTTCCTGCGTGTCTTCGTCCTCGTCTCCGTCGAGTTCGGTCCAGGTGCTTTCGTCTTGAATACCGAGCAGCGAAGCTAGTTCGTCATCCGCTACTGCCGGGTCAATGCTGATTCCTTCCTTATAAAAGTGCACCGCAGCTGGCACATCGCCCGCGCGATACATCAAGCGAGCATGCACGATGAACGCTTTGGCGGGCGGATCGTCCCCGGCGACCATCGACTCCGTAATTGCCAATGCATGCGAATTCTTCTGCTGGCGCCAGTAGGTTTCCGCCAGCCCTAGTTTCAACGCGACATTCTGTGGATGCCTCTGAAGGGCGGCAAGATACTCCGCTTCGGCGTCCTCCAGTCTGCCTAACTGAACCAGTGTGGTGCAGAGATGTTCCGCGAGCGCCGCGTTCTCAGGGGCGAGCTGCACTGCGTTGCGGAGCGCGTTGACTGCGAAATCTGAATCCGTCATGAAACCGTGATCCTTGAACCCGTTGATTTTGGTTTATCGTAACCAAATTTTCCCGGCAGCGTTCACGCGTGATACGATGCTTTGCACGCCCGGCGCTATCTAACCCCTTGGCAGCCAGAAAACGGATGAGAACCACTCAATGCGATTAGCCTGCGTCTTTGCGATGCTTAGCCTTCTGCTTCTGCCGGGATGGTGCGCTGCCGCGCGGCCGAATGTCGTGATGCTGATTTCCGACGACCAGACGTACACGGACTTCGGCTTCATGGGGCATCGAAAAATACAGACCCCGCATCTCGACCGCCTGGCGGCTACCGCTGCGCGGTTCACCCACGGTTACGTTCCCAGTAGCGTATGCCGTCCGTCGCTGGTGACGCTACTTACGGGGCAGTATCCGCACCAGCATGGTGTGCACTTTAACCACCCGCCGCCAGGATTCAGCCGGCTGACAAAGTCGCAGGAAATCAACGGGCAGCAGTACAACGCATTACGGCAGCGGGCCGACCGGTTCATCCAGCAGGCGCCTTCGCTGCCACGAATCCTAGCGGCCAACGGTTACCGTTGCCTGCAGACAGGCAAATATTGGGAAGGGCATTGGCGCAATGCCGGATTCACGGAAGGCATGACAACGTCGCAGCCTCGCAAAGCCGCCACAGCGACCGGGAATAAGCGGCTTGCCGGAGGCGACATTGTAGCGCACGGAAACGGTGACCACGGGCTGGCCATTGGTCGCGAAACCATGCAGCCGATCTTCAGCTTTGTGGATGACTGCCAGGCGAAGGGTCAGCCCTTCTTCATCTGGTACGCACCGTTTCTGCCGCACCTGCCACATAACGCCCCGCAGAAATACCGGGAAGTCTACAAGGCAGATCCAGACGTTCCAGCCCATGCCGGCGCGTACTACGCCGCGTGCACCTGGTTCGATGCAACGGTGGGGCAACTCGTAAAGCATCTGGAAAAACGCGGCTTGGCTGAGAATACCATCTTTGTTTTTGTGTGCGACAACGGCTTTGTACCCGATCCGAAAAAACCGATGGCAGGCGGTGACTTCAATTACACCAAGCGAAGTAAACGCTCTCCGTTTGATGATGGTTTACGCACACCCATCCTTCTCTACCGGAAAGGTCACACGAAGTCCGCAACACACACCACTCCGTGCAGCAGTGTAGATATTCTGCCGACACTGCTGGAAGCGTTACAGATAAATCGAGCGAATCACTCCCTCTCCGGCCGGTCACTCTGGCCTGCTGCAACAGGCAGAGAGCAGTTGGCTGAAAAGGCCGTGTTCGGCGCCATCTATCCCGGCGATGCTAGTTCGCTGGGTAACCCGTCGCGCGATGTTGCTTATCGCTGGGTCCGTAAAGGACCGTTTAAACTAATCGTGCCGCACGTCAGGAAGGGGCAACAGGCGTGGGGAAATTATCTCGACAAGCCAGTCCTGTTTAACATCACTGAAGATCCGGGCGAAACAAGGAATCTGCTTGGCGATCCGAAATTTAGCCGCGTGAAACTCTACTTGATGGAAGAGTTAGACGCCTGGTGGAAACTAGATCCCAGCGAGCAACCCGCAGAAGTTACTGAAAAATGACAAACGCCGCGAACTTCCGCCCGTTAGCGGCGTCTTGTTAATCAGGCAGCCTATGACGACGCTGCCAGTTTGAAATGACGAAGAGAATAACAATGACGCTTCAAGTCGCCATAATCATCCAGACCCTTGCACCACAGAACGCTGCCGTACAACAGGCAACGATTCAAGTGGCGACGCAGCAAACGTGACACCGGCCAGAGGCCAACGGGAAATACCAAGCCCGGTGTCGCACTTCGCGGCGCCGGGTTTTTTCGTGGGTTAGAAGCTTTGCTCTTGCACTGGTGGTCCAACGGGACGACTCCGCTTTCGTAATGCGGCAACGTGGGTTCGACTCCCACCCGGTGCTCTGTTGAATTTGATGATGCGGGATAGTTGCTGCTGGTAGTGACGCCTGGCTCTGAACCAGGAGGCCGTTGGTTCGATTCCAACTCCCGCAGCTTTTTGGGCTTATGGTCAAACAGGAAGACGCCGGCTTTGCACGCCGGAGATCCCGGTGCGATTCCGGGTGGGTCCACTCATTTAACAGTCCCGCGGTCCAACAGCGTTGGTTCGATTCTATCTGGGACTGTTTTACCTTTTGGCGTTGCCCGGCCTCGGGCTCTGGGTTGCTTATGCTGGAATAATCGCATGGAGTGTAGTTCGTGTTAGAATGGAGGTGCGGTTCCTTTCCGTTCATGCACTCCATTTCAACGAGGGTTATTCAATGCGGCGAATGCTGGCTTTCTTAGGTGCTGTTCTATTAACTACTGGCTTGCTTCACGGCGCCGAACGGAACGTGGTGCTGGTCGTAACAGACGATCAAAGCCCAGATGCCGGCTGCTACGGCAACAAGGTGATTAAGACGCCGAATATCGACGCTCTGGCGGCGGGTGGTGTGAAGTTCAATCACGCTTTCTGCACAACGGCCAGTTGCAGCGCCAGCCGGTCGGTCATTTTGACTGGCATCTACAACCATGCCAACGCGCAGTATGGGCACCAGCACAGTTACCATCACTTCCGCACCTATGACAAGATTAAGTCACTGCCAGTGCTGTTAAGTGAAGCCGGATATAGGACGGCCCGCATTGGCAAGTATCATGTGGGGCCTGAAGAGGTTTACAAGTTTGATAAAGCTCTGCCCGGCAACGCTCGCAACCCGGTGCAGATGGCCAATAACTGCAAACCGTTTATCAACGAGAAAAGCGACAAACCCTTCTTCCTTTATTTCTGCACGTCCGACCCGCACCGCAGCGGCGGCAGCGTGGATGTGGAGCATTCGCCCAATCCTTTCGGCAATAAGCCCAATGGGTATGAAGGCGTAGAGGAAACGACTTATAAGCCGGAAGATGTCGTGGTGCATCCGTTCCTGCCGGATACGCCCGTCTGCCGCGCCGAACTGGCGCAGTATTATCAATCGGTTTCCCGGATCGACTACGGCCTAGGCGTGCTGATCCAGAATCTCAAGGATGCCGGCGTTTACGATAAGACGCTGATTATCTACACCTCGGACCATGGCATCGCTTTCCCCGGCGGCAAGACAACGCTTTATGAAGGCGGCATGCAGATTCCGATGGTTATCCGCAACCCATACATCAAAGCATCCGGCGCCGAATGTAACGCGATGATTAACCTTGCGGATCTCACGCCGACGATCCTCGACTTTGCAGGCGGGCTGAAGAAAAATCACCGCCGTCAGGGTCGTTCATTCCTCAGCGCGATGGCAGAGGAGAACCCCGCTGGTTTTGACGAGGTATATGCATCGCATACCTTTCACGAAATCACCATGTATTACCCGATGCGGGTGGTGCGCAACCGCGATTTCAAACTCATCTGGAACGTGGCTCACGGGCTGCCGTATCCCTTTGCTTCCGACCTGTGGGCAGCGCCAACGTGGCAGGACGTCTACAAAAAGGGCCCCGATGCGATGTATGGCAAACGCACCGTCAAGCAATACATCCACCGGCCTAAGTTCGAACTCTACGACATCAAAAATGATCCGCACGAGTCCAAGAACCTCGCGGACGATGAGAAGTACGCCAAAACCTTTGCGGAGCTAAAAGCGAAAATCAAAGCATTTCAGAAACGCACCAGCGATCCCTGGATGCTGAAGTGGAATTACGAATAGATTCGTAGAAATTCGACGGCGGCGATCTGCCGTTACGGTACGATCGTCGATTCCGGCTGCCACATATACAGAAATGCGGGCAGCTTGCTACGGTCTAGGCCGGGGATGCTGAGCGGCACGATATCGCCCTGCACTGGCGAATTGGGCGTGATGGCGTACGGTGTGCGGGCGCGATCTTTTTTGCGGTGGAAAATCACCGTGGCCGCGTCCGGCGTTCCCGCCTGATTGCGGGCGAGTTGCAGCGCGTCGTCCAGATAGCCGGATGAGTCAATCAACCCTTTGTCCAGCGCATCCTGCGCGGCAAACACGCGGCCATCGAACACGACCGAGTCATTCTTCAGTTCCAATCCCCGGCTGCCACGCACGATATCACGGAAGCGGGTATGAAATCCGCGGGCGAGTGTCTGCAGAATCTTTTGCGATTGCTCGGTCATCGGCCGTTCAGAGGTTCCAATATCTGTGAGTTCGCCGGACTTCACGGGGGTGCTGACAATGCTCTGTAATTCCATGGCGCCTTGCAGATTGTAGACGTTAAGAATCACGCCAATCCCACCCGTCAAAGACGTCGGGTGGGCCACGATATGGTCCGCCGCCGTCGCCAGGTAATACCCTCCGCCGGCGCCGACATCCATAATACAGGCAATCACGGGCAGGCCCGTTCGCTGCTTAAACGAGTTTAAGTCGCGCCACATAATATCCGTCGCCGTCACGCTGCCGCCGGGGCTGTTGATGCGAATCACAACGGCGGAGACACAGGGAGTTCTGGCGACACGGTCTAGTTTTTCGCGGAAGGCATCGACAGGGTTCTCACCCATTGAACTTAGCCCCGTCAGATTCTGATTCACCAGCACGCCATCCACATCGATCAGAGCGATTTTCGAACACGAAGGATTCCCTTCGACCTGCATGGGAATGACCGGCGCCGGGTCTTTGATGGGGGGCGTATCGGTTTCAACATAGCTGTGTGTGATTGCTTTGACCGGGTGTTTGCACCCGGCGACAGCAACTAGCAGCAATAGAAAAACCGTGGCGAAACGCATGGCTGACAATCCCGGCCAGAATTCTGCACAAAGGAAACGACCGGTGTGGCCGTACTCTTTCGTACAATCGGCAGGATGCATCCAGCCCCTTGCAAGGAAACACTTGGGGCATAAAACAGCCCTCACGCGTCATAACCGTCACAGCTTAACGCGGCGTCATTCCGGCGCCCGCAGCAGATTGCGGAACCGCGACTGGCTTTGTGTCCGGGTGTGAAATTTCTGCATATCGCGAATCAGGACGGCGGGTGGATCTTCCACATAGGGATAGCCCTTCATACTGCGGAATGGCAGGGGCGAAACGGTCTGCCCATAAACGGTGTTTAGGTCCGCGTCTTTATCGTATCCCACGTTGTGCAGCACAAAATCACGCTGCCAGCCTTTGGGACATGGCTTCTCCGGCGCGGCGAAACGTAGCGTCATTTCATCACCGGCGCCTAGGATCACCAGGCGATCGTCTTCGTCTTTAATCAACTCATGCACGTCGCCGTAACGCGTAAAACCACCTTGCATGGGCGGCCATACTGGATCGGCGTTTACTTGTGCATAGTCATACCTCTGCGGACCGTCGCCGGGATGATCGATGACTTTCGAGAACCCCCGGTAGTGAAGATCGGCGGAAAGCAAACGGGTTGGCTGCTGGACGATTTTCACATCCTGATCGCCGACTTTTAGAAACGCTGCGTCCCAGTACAACTCCATGCTTGTCGCCAGACGTAGGCGGTAATCGTTACCAGTGAACGCCTTGGAAACGTCGATGGCAATCGTCTTCGTTTTGCCGCCGGGAAATCCGGTAAAGTCCTGCACTTCACGCCAGACGCCATTTTCGTCTGGCGTTAACAGATACGGCGGCCGCGGGGCAGGCAGCGCGGGGTTGCTTGCGATCTGGGCGTTGATGGAGGTATCGGTGGGATAAACCCAGCCGGTTAGAAACAGAGTGATGCTCTCTGGCGATGGTTGGCGGGGCGAAACGACTTCGCCAAAATCAAGTTCTATATAGTGGGGATGGGTGTAGCCTTGCAGCCGCTTACGGCTGAAAGGCCGGGCGTAGACATCGTCAATAGATTCAATCTGTTTCAGAATATCGCGACCAGCTGAATCACGGGCCGAGACTGGCTTAAGTGGCTTTGCCACTTGGTGGATCATAGGCGCAGCCATGGAAGGTGGGCCTACTTTTTCGTTAGTGAAAATATCTACACCGATGGGATGATCAATGGCGATAAGTTCCACCTGATCGAAGTAGGCGGCTTCCCAAAGCTCTTCGGTGATCTGCAATTCGTACTTGCCATCGCGGAGCTGCAGCATTTCGCCCGGCACCTTCAGCCATTCCCAGGGCCGTGCCGGCACAAGCTGGTTATCGGCGGAGATCAGGCCGATGGGCGCCGCCCACAGCAGGTCTGTCATAAAGACAAACTTCTCACCGTCCCAGGTGTAAAGGTACGGGCACGAACCTTTTAGACTCTGACGCTCATACAGCAGCTTTTCTGCTTCGGGAGCAATGTGGTTATCGGGGATGCCATTGGTCCAGATGATCCGCAACGCGTCCGCCTGTGACCGTTTTCCTAGCCCGATGTGGGTGGCAGACCCTGTCACAGTGCGAGGCTGGTAAAAGGCGCCGGCGCGTACTTCGAGCAGCGAGCCGATGCCGTACTGATTAACACGACCGCTGCTTTCTGCCGCATCACCCTTTACCTGGGCAGCCAGAAGCGAAACATTCAGCCAGCTATTCTGGTTGCCGCCCTGATTGATGAAGATACGCATTCCACTGGGCGTTGCCGCGAGAATGTCGAGATCGCCATCCGCGTCTATATCTGCCGTCCGCAGCGCATTGATCGCCTTCACGGCGGCAATCTCTGGCCCAAGGGCGAAGGAGCCGTTGCCTTTATTTCGCAACAGTAAAAGCCGGTTGGCCGTCTGTGCCAGGACGTCTTCCAAACCGTCGTTGTCGTAGTCTAGTAGCTGAATTTGGCGGAACCCTTTGGCGCCTACATCTTCAAGGTCAACGGCAGCCTGCCGGAGCCAGGTAACTTTGCCCGGCGCCGGCGTCTGAGTCATAGAGACGGTAAGTCCCTTGCCGTCTTGTGAAAGTACGTCCCAGCTGGCATTCGCGTCGACATCTAGAATGGCCAGGTTTGTTGCCTGGTTGAGTGACGGATCGTCCGCCTTCAGAAGGCGGTAGCGTAGCAGCCCCTGGCGAAGATTTTCGAGCAGGTATGCTCCGTCTCCAGCAATCAGCACATCCGAATCAATATCGCGATCCCAATCGACCGCCGTGATGATTGTTGCTGGCGGCACATTGTCAGGCACATCTAAAATCGCATCGTCTGGCCACCATGTGAAATGCAGCCCATCGACGTTTGAAAGAACACGCGGTTTGTCCGCACACAGGATGACATCCAGATCACCATCGTGATCCAAGTCGCACAAAGCCGCAGCGGTAACCGGCGGCATTCTCTGGTCGACTTCCGCTTGTTTAACAGCCGCAAACTTCCGGGCGCCATCTTGAAGCTGGTTCTCAAACACCGTCACGCCAGCCGGGCCGTAGAGCACCAGATCAACGTCCGCCGTCTGCTGCACGCTGTGTTCCGGCCCTTCTTCCACCGTGGCAGCGTCAGCATCTAGATCCGCTGCAAGGATTCGCGTCAGCCCCGGCGGAATTTCAAGTTCCAATGCAATCTTCCAGGGGCCGGAAAGCTCTTCGCGGTCGAGGACGGCAAGCGTTTCTCTGTAGATTGCGATGATCTCTAAGGTTCCATCCAGATCCTAATCTGCGGCGACAACATCCGTGCAGTTGGCGAGGTTTAGCCCGGCGGTCGATGCATCTTCGTCAAACTTCACCTCGATAGCTTCGCCGGCCACGGCCCGGTCTAGCTTGTTAGCAATGTAAAATTCTTCCGGGAAATCCACATCCACAAATTCCAGTTCGTGGCGGATCATGGACTGTAGATCGCTTTGCACGATGGCTGCCGGCCGGGCGACATTTCCAACCATGCGGACGAAACGTCGCGCCGCGCTCCAGTCTCCCTCTTTAGCGCCAGCCTCTGCTTTTTGCAGCAGTTCTTTGAGGGAAACCCGCACTCTCAACTGCACTTCTGCTTCCAGCGGCGCGAGCAATTTCTGTGCATGTTGCAGCGCCCGGGAAACTTCTGGATCGTTGGCGATCGCTTGTTGAAGCAGCCAGTCGAGGATGACAAAAGTATTGTCCGGCGCAAGTTCGCTACA
Source organism: Pirellulaceae bacterium (assembly GCA_965233625.1). Lineage (GTDB taxonomy): Bacteria > Planctomycetota > Planctomycetia > Pirellulales > Pirellulaceae. The sequence continues at coordinate 746,425 of OZ247499.1, read as the reverse complement.
TCTGGAAAGCGATTTCGCAGCGAGTTCTTTGGCCTCTGGCGTGTCAAGCAGTTGCGCGGTGTTATAGGTGTCAAACCAGATGGCGGCGTCGTCCGGGCGTCGCTTGCGTGCTTCTTCCAGAAAGGAAAGTGACTTGGCAGTGTCACCGGCGCCGGACGCCAGGCGGCTGGCCAGAATATATGCGTCGGCGTTCTCTGGTTCGCCGGAGATCAATTTCTTTATTGCCGCGTCGGCTTGCTGATAAGCGGTAGCTGCTTCTTCGGCGTCGAGGTTTCTGTCGAGTTGCAGATAACGCATGACACGGGCAACGGCTAAATTGCGTACCGGCAACTTCAGTTCAGGCGCCTGCGTGTTCAACGACTCGAATTGCTCTATGGCTTCAACCGGCTGGCCATTTTCAAGGTACGCCAGCGCCGTGTTCTTTATCGTGACAAGATTTTTTGCGGGTGGCGCCTGCGACTTCCACCAGTAAACCGCCAACCCGAACAGCACATTCAAAGCGACAAATGCAACAGCAACCGGTATTCGTTTCTTCAAAGCGGTATCCTCCCCGAAGGAAGCTGTCGGTTTGTGGCAGGCTGTCAAGCAAACAACAGCGGTTGTATAACGGCGTAAGGCCACACAGTTTAGCAGACATCATGCACGCGTTACGACGCAGACTTTCTCGAAGAAGCAACCGCCATGCAACGCACAACTACTCAGCTTCGCGAAGACGCCCTGGCAATCTGGCAAGCCGGTGTCAACGCCGTGCGTAGCGATCAGCTGGTCGCCAGTCAGGTGCAGGTCGAAGGTGATACTCTCGTTATTGCGGGTGAAACCATCGAGCTCGACCAGATTGGCCGCATCCTTGTGGTGGGTGCGGGGAAGGCGGGCGCCGGAATGTCAGCCGGACTCGAAGAGGCTCTTGGCGGTGAAGTATTAGAGAACAAACAGGTTGCGGGCTGGGTGAATGTGCCTGCTGGTTGCGAGCGGAAGCTGAGAAGGATTCAACTGCATGCGGCGCGTCCGGCCGGTGTGAACGAGCCAGTGCAGGCGGGCGTAGATGGCGCTACTGCGATGCTGGAACTGATGAGCCAGTTAACGCCGCGCGATCTGTGCATCTGTCTGATTTCTGGTGGTGGCTCGGCGCTGCTGCCTGCGCCTGTCGAAGGCGTTTCTGTGGAAGCGAAGCAGCAGGTGACGCGGCTGCTGAGCGGCGCCGGGGCCAACATCAAACAGTTGAATGTTGTGCGGACTCACCTTAGCAAATTGAAAGGCGGCGGGCTGGTGGCTCGCTGCGGCGGCGCCAGGGTTGTGTCACTGATTATTTCGGATGTGCTGGGCGATCCGCTCGATATCATCGCATGCGGCCCGACCGTGAAGCCAGACTCCACACCGCAGGACGCGCTGGACATTCTCCGCAAATTTGACGACCCGCAGAACCCGCAGGCGCCTGCTTCAGTGTATGCAGCGCTGCAACGGGCGGTGGAAGGCGAAGGCAACCAGCGCGCTGCGACCGATGACGACATCTTTCAGCGTGTTTCAAACCACATCATCGGGAACAATGCCGTTGCAGTGGATGCGGCAGGCATGGAAGCGGAGAAACGCGGCTACGCATTTTCCATGACTTCCGCCAGTGAACCTGAAGGACTGGCGGACGACGTAGGAAGGCATCTTGCGCACATGGCGCGGCTAATGCGATCGCAGAAAGGGCCCGACTGCTTGATTACCGGGGGCGAGCCTGTGGTTGAACTGGCGCCGTCAGCAGAACGCGGCAAAGGCGGCCGGAATCAGCAGCTTGTGCTGGCAGCGCTGGATAACCTGGTGACACACAGCGCCAGAGGCGCCAACCCGCTCGACGGCATCGCCATTGTTTCCGGCGGCACCGATGGCGAAGACGGGCCAACCGATGCAGCAGGCGCCGTCATCGACGCTGATACAACCACCCGCATGCTGGCGAATGGTTTCAATGCGCTCAGCATTGAAGAGCACCTGGAACTCAACAACGCATACAACTTCTTCAAACCGATGAATGATCTGCTTGTGACCGGCCCCACACACACCAACGTCTGCGATCTGCGTGTAGTCACCATCTCGGATCGTGAATAGCCGCGATATGCAAGAATGAAAAAAGCGAGCGAGGCATAGACCCCGCTCGCTTTTCAATTTTCATACTACTTGCTGTAACAGCTGCTTAGACAGCTTTGAACTTACCTGGAACAGCAATGTCGTAGCCACCACGTTCGTTAGGCTGCAGAGGCGCCTTGTCTTCGAACGAGGTCATCGAATCTACGTCGGCCAGTTTAATGTCCGAGTTGATAGCGGTATCCCAGTCGAGCATCTTACCGGAGTAAGTTGCCAGACGGCCGAAGATGGCGGTCATGGTGCTCTTGGCGCCATATTCTGCTTCGTTCGGAATCTTGCCGGCACGCAGGTCAGCGAACAGGTCGTGGTGTTCCTGCTGGTGACCATTGTGGTTCACCTTGGTGCTCCAGACCGGTTCCTTCTTGCCGTGTTCGTAGATCTTGGAGCCACTGAGGTCAGCGTGACCTTTGGTGCCGTGGGCGAATTCAGTAACGCTGGACCAGCAACCACGGATGTGGCGGCACTGGCTGATCATCTTGGTGCCGTCGGCGTAGGTGTATTCGACCATATGGTGATCGAAGATTTCGCCGTGTTCAGGGCCTTTGCGGACCTGACGACCGCCCTGCCCCTGAGCGCTGACCGGGTAGCCTTGCTTGAGCCAGTTGATGACGTCCAAGTTGTGGATGTGCTGCTCAACGATGTGATCGCCACAGAGCCAGTTGAAGTAGTACCAGTTTTTCATCTGGTGTTCCATTTCCGTCTGGTCCGGGGTGCGTGGGTGCATCCACACGCCGCCGCCGTTCCAGTAGGCACGTGCCAGAATGATGTCGCCAATGGCGCCGTCGTGCAGGCGATCCATGGTTTCGCGGTAGCAGACTTCGTGGCGGCGTTGCAGACCAACGGCGATCGCCAGGTCTTTCTTCTTGGCCATTTCACCAGCGGCCAGTACGCGGCGTACACCTGGGGCGTCGACAGCGACAGGCTTTTCCATGAAGACGTGCTTACCGGCATTGATGGCGGCTTCAACGTGCAGCGGGCGGAAACCGGGCGGTGTTGCCAGGATTACCAGGTCGATATCGCTGGCCAGCACCTTCTTGTAGGCATCGTAGCCGATGAACTGCGTTTCTTTGGTGACCTTGAACTTGTCGGCGTGGGCGCCTTTGATAGAGCGGAAAGAGGTCTGCATGCGGTTCGGGAAAACATCGCCCATGGCGGTGATTTCAACGCGGCCACCGCTGGTGTTCATGGCCTGAATTGCAGCGCGTGTGCCACGGCCGCCACAGCCGACCAGGCCGATTTTGATGGTGTCGCTACCATATGCGTGAGCAGCGCGGGCGACGTTCAGTCCGCCAGAAAGTACGGCTCCACCGGCAACGATGGCTGTGCCCGTTTTCATGAAGTTGCGGCGAGATTCGCTGGCGTTTGGGGCGCCGTCCTTTTTGTTGGTCATAAGTTTCGATTCTCCAATTGGAAGCGATCAAATAGTAAAGTGGTGCCAGATAGAGGACTGGCGGCGGGATTTGAATGCAAAGATGTTGGCGCAGTATTCCCTCAACTCCTAACATGATACCCGCGATCCGTCGGGTTTTCAACAATCCAGCGGCCATCAGGCAGCTTTGTTGGCGTAGAATTAGCCTTAAGCGTCTTCGGGCAGTGCAGATCGTTCGCATTGTCCGGCATGTTGCATGCCGGAGGCAGGGGCGGCATGGTCGTTCCGCCGGGTGTGCTGCACTCAAAATGCACGAAGGACGTCACCCCGTGGCAACGTCCTTCGGATTGCTATATTTGTGGTGGCGATGAAGTTTATTCGCCGGTCTGCTCTGCAACGACGGTGGCCGTGGCGTTGCAGAAGGCGACGCCCAGGTCCGTATCAATTTCGATGCGTTGGCTGATTTTGCCTGGCTCTTTGGTCGCCGTGAATTCGACGGGAATCAGGTGAATCTTCTTGGCTTCTGATGGTGCGCCCTTGAATTTGAAGCAATCGTCTTTGCAGTCGATCCCTTTAATCTTAAACGGCTTCTTCGCCCGTACGACCAGGCGGCCTTTCACGGTCTGTTCCGGTTTGAGAACGCCAAGCGAGAGCAGCGAAGGGCTGACCGTCAGTGCGGAAACAACGCGGCCTTCCATGGGGATGGTGAGCGTCGGATTCACGGGATCGTTCGTCACGAGGGTCAGCTGGTTCTGGATGTAGCCGGGCGGGGTAGTGTCTGCCAGGCTCACGTCCATCTTGAACTTCGAACCTGCCACGCCCGAAAGCTTCTGAAGCTTTACCCGTACGTGTTTGTGGGCCGAACGTACGTCGGTGATCTTCCAGTTGCTGTTGTGGTGATGATGGATGGAGATCGAGCGCGAAGCCTCTTCACCTTGATCGAACGATCCAAAATCAACACTTCCAGGCTCGAAGGAAACGTCGGTACGGATGTTGCCAGAAACGCGGAGCTGCACTTCGGCCGGGAATGGCTTGTCAAACGTCACGGTAACGGTGGCGCTTTTCTGACCTGTGAAGGTGCCCGTGTTGAAGCGTGCGAGGATGGCGCCCGTCTCGTGCGTTTTTAATGTGTCCTTGAGAATAATTGGGGTCGTGCATCCGCAGCTTGCCCTTACGCTTTGAATGTGGACATCTTCCACATATATATTGGTTAGTTCAAATTTGAACTCGGTCTTGGAATCGCGTGCAACATTGCCAAAGTTGTGGCTTTGCACCTTAAACATCTTATCGGCCCATTCCTGGGCGCCGGCGAACTGAATGGCACAAAGCGTCAATACAGCGGAAAGCAGTAAGTTGCGGAGCATCAGGTACCTCCCCGCCAGCCTGCGCCGGCAAGTATTCTGGAGTAGAGTGCGGAAATCTGCACTGGTGGTGGTTTTGAAAGGTAAGTCGCAAAGGGCAGTGGGGCAAAAAAACAACATCTGCTGTTTCCGGCGTCTTCAGCGAACCTATTCTGCATTATTCGGCAGTATTACAAACAAGGGAAGACCTTTTTGCTAGCGGATGATTCCCCACATCGGATTGCGAAGCCGTCGACGCGCACCTCAGGAACATCGCACAGCGGAAGGATTTACGCTTCAAATCCAGTTGCGATGTGGTCAGGCATCACGATAATGGTGTGATGGCTGTGGTGGTTACGCCGCGGCATGATAGCACTAGGCTCGCATCTACGAAAATGCCAATTGCATACGGATTTCATGAGAAATTACGCATTCTCATGGCAACCTTCAAGGAATTCCCCATGACAGCGTGGCTGCCTCCCACAACGCCCTTCCTGCGACTCACCTCTCTCGCACCGCTTGCCATCATTACCGTGTTCCTGTTGCTGTTCACTGGGTGTGGCCCATCCACAGCCAGTCGCGATGGCGCTGCTGCCGACGGCCTTGCCGAAGTGACGGACGAATCGCAGCCTGCGGCGGATGATTCAGAAGCTGACGGCGAGGAAACGGCCGATGGCGCTGCATCGGGTGACCCCTCCCCCGAAGCAGACGCCGCGGACAAGCCCGGCGATTCACCCGCCGAAAAGCCAGAGGATGAGAAGAAGCCCGGTGATCCACCCGCCGACAAACCTGAAGACAACGGTGGTGACCCTGCGCCAGGAGACCCGCAGCCGGGTGATCCAGCGCCGTCCGATCCGCAAAATACGGAACCCAAGCCTGGCGATCCCAAGCCAGGCGATCCCCAGCCTGGAGATCCGGCGCCGGAGGAGACGCCTGATATTCCGAAAGTGCCAGAGGGGCATCCTTTCCCTGCGCGGTTCTTTCAGCCAAACCCTGAAATCTTCCTCGCGCCGGACTTCCCCAAAGGTATGCAGTGGCTGAATACGCCGGGGCCGCTCCGCAAGGCGGATCTGAAAGGCAAATTTGTCATTCTCGATTTCTGGACCTACTGCTGCATCAACTGCATGCACATCCTTCCAGAGCTTAAGAAGCTGGAGCACGCCTATCCCGATGAGCTCGTCGTGGTCGGCGTACACTCCGCGAAATTTGAAACAGAGAAAGAGACCGAGAATATCAAAGAAGCGGTGTTGCGGTACGAGATAGAGCACCCGGTTGTGAACGACGCTGGGCATAAAATCTGGGATCAGTTCGCCATCAGCAGCTGGCCTTCGCTGGTGATTATCGATCCAGAAGGTTACATCGTGGCGAAGAACAGCGGCGAAGTTGAATTTGAAACATTAGAACGCTTCCTCAAGAGTGCACTGCCCTACTACCGCAAGAATAAATTGCTCAGCACCAAGCCAATCCCTTACGAGAGTCTCGCCAGCCGCCAGGAGAAAACTCCGCTGCGTTTCCCCGGCAAAGTGCTGGCTGACGAAAAGGGAGATCGGCTGTTCATCACTGATAGCAACCACAACCGCATTGTGGTGACATCGCTGGAAGGTAAGCTCCTGGAGACGATTGGCACCGGCGCCATCGGCGCGGATGATGGTGACTACGATACGGCCACGTTCGACCATCCGCAGGGCCTCGCACTGCACAACGGCATGCTTTATGTCGCAGATACCGAGAACCATCTGCTGCGGAAAGTTGACCTCGCCAGCAAAACGGTCACCACGATTGCCGGCATCGGCGAGCAGTGGCGTGGCCCCTGGCCAGGCATCGACGAGTTCGGTCGCCCCATCGCTACGCCCGGCAACGACGCAGGTGAAAACACGCCGGGCGATCCGCCAAAGGATGAAACTGAGGAACCTGCCGGAGATGAACCTGCGGGCGATGCGCCGCCTGAACCGCCAGCAGACGAGCCGGCCGCTGACCAACCTGCAAACGAGCCTGAACCTATGTCCGCGCTGCCGGAACCGCGGTTCATGGATAAACCGAAAATCACGGGGCTTAATTCTCCGTGGGCGTTGCTGGCGCATGGTGACTGGCTGTACATCGCCATGGCGGGGCCGCATCAGATCTGGCGGATGAAACTGGATGAGTCAGAGATAGGCGTGTATGCGGGCAACGGTCGCGAAGACATTGTCGACGGACTGAAACTTCCTTTGCTGCCCTATCAGCGTGACCGTGAGGTGGCTTCGGGGCAGTTCGAGCCTGTATCCGCCTTCGCCCAGCCCAGCGGCCTGGCAACCGATGGTAAATGGCTGTTTGTGGCTGATAGCGAAGGCAGTTCCGTCCGCGCTGTTCCGCTCGACATTCCTGCCAATAAGGATGAGGCCGTTCGCACGGTTGTTGGCACCAACAAACTTCCATTCGGCAGGTTGTTCGCCTTCGGTTTTGAAGACGGCGCACGCGACGAAGCCAAGTTGCAGCATGTGCTGGGCGTTGCCTACAAGGACGGCAAGATCTACGCAGCGGACACCTATAACAACGCCATCCGCATCGTCGATGCAAAGTCCGGCGAAGTTCAGACGCTGGCTGGCGTCCGCGAAGAAGACGAAGAGGGCAACGGCGTGGGTGTGCCTGGCAACAGTGACGAAAAGGGTTCCTTCGACGAACCAGCTGGCGTCTCGATCGCTCGCGGAACGCTTTATGTGGCTGACACCAACAACCACGCCATCCGCACGATCGATCTGAAGACCGGCAAAGTCGCCACCCTCAAAATCGAAGGGCTCGTGGCGCCTGCACCGGCGCCAGCACCCGATAAGCCGAACTTCAACAACGCCAAAAAGGTGACGATGGAGACCACGCCGGTAAACGTGGTGGACGGCAAGATTAAGTTCACTGCCAAGCTGAAAGTGCCCATTGGCTGGAAAATGAACAAAGAAATTGTTTCCGCCTATTACCTGGAATCAGATTCCTTTGACGGCCCTATCGACCGCGAATCCCTGGGCAAGATGACGGAAGTCGCGAAAGGCAAGAGCGAATTCGAGTTCGAACTGCCGGTTGGCCGCCGCGGTCAGGATGAGATCAAGATTTCCATGATCTATTACTTCTGTTCCATCGTAACAGGCGAATGCAAAACCGGCAGCGTTGTCTGGACGGTGCCGCTGAACATCGTTAGCAGCGACGGTAAAGACGTTGTAGAATTGAAGCATCGCATCAGTGCGTTGTAGAATGATTCGCACCCCACCTGCGTCGTTGCAAATCGCAGCGGCGCGACATCCAGCCGCCGTACACGCTTCCCCTCGTTGTACGGCGCCCTCCTACCTCACCTTAGCCTCGCATATGTTTCTTAAACATTTTTTGCCGGTGCTGATTGCGCTGACGTTGCTGCCAGCAACTCTTGTCTACTCAGACGAGGGTAGCGATTTCTTTGAGAACAAAGTACGGCCCTTGTTGGCGAAGCATTGTACGGAGTGTCACGGTCCGAAAAAGCAGGAAAGCGGTCTGCGTTTGGACAGCCGCGTGGCGATTCTCCGTGGCGGCGACCGTGGTGCTGCCGCGGCTCCGGGTGACATGCAGAGCCTGCTGCTTACCGCAGTCCGCGGGAAGAGCGACGATCTGGAAATGCCGCCGGAAGAAGGAAAACTGCCGCCTGCCGAAGTGGCGGTTCTTGAACAATGGGTCAAAGCCGGTCTGCCCTGGGGCGATGCGCCATCGCCAGAGATTCTCACCATCGAACAACGCACGGCGAAGCACCGCCAGCAACACTGGGCATATCAACCAGTGTCCAATCCGTTGCCACCCGCAACGCGGGACAACGCCTGGTCGCAGAACGCTGTGGACCGTTTCGTTCTGGCAAAACTAGAAGCGAAGAAGCTAACGCCATCGCCCGCGGCATCTAAAAGGCAGCTTATCCGGCGGGCAACCTTCGATTTGACAGGTCTTCCGCCAACACCTGCAGAGGTAGAAGCTTTCGTCCGTAACGATCGCCCGGACGCTTACGCGAATTTGATCGACCGGCTGCTGGCGTCTCCTCAGTACGGGGAGCGGTGGAGCAGGCATTGGCTGGATGTGGCGCGCTATGCCGATACACAAGGTTATGGCTTTGGCGGCGACCGGCGGTATCCGTACGCATATACCTTTCGCAACTACGTGATTGATGCCTTCAACGTCGATAAACCGTTTGACCGGTTTATCGTGGAGCAACTTGCCGCCGACCGGTTAGGACTGGCTGGCAATGCCCCGGAATTGGCGGCGCTTGGTTTCCTGACGGTCGGTAGAGAGTATCGCAACCGTTCACTGGAAATTGATGATCAGATCGACGTTGCCACACGGGGCTTTCTGGGGCTGACCGTTGCGTGTGCACGTTGTCACGATCATAAGTACGACGGCATCCCGGCAGCGGACTATTATTCGCTGTACGGCATCTTCGCAAGCTCCAAAGAACCTTCAGATCTACCATTGATTGGCGATCCCCGACAGCAGGCAGGCTACAAAGAGTTTCAGCAGGGATTGGACAAGCATCAGGCCAACCTCGATCGATTTCTGGACCGCACGTTAGAGAAGAATATTCAATCCGCCCGGATGCACGCGGCAGATTATCTTGCACGCGTGATCTGGAAAAAACCGGCGCCGGAAGTGGAGAAACTTCCCTTCCTCAAACTAAAGTTAGACGCCTTCAAAAGAGGTTTCGTTAGCCGCTGGCAACGCTACGTCAACAGCCGTAAATCAACAGATCCAGTATGGGGCGTTTTCAAAGACCTTGCGGCGGCTTCTGACAGCGAGTACCCGCAACAGGCCGGCGCCATCAGGCAGCGTTGGCTGGAGAAGCCCCGCGGTATTGCCGACGGGCAGATCAATCCGCTTGTAGCTGAAGCTCTTGAGAAAGCGGAACTGAAGTCCAAGCCAGACGTTGCCCGCTGGTACGGCGAACTAATCGCTAGCACTTTCAGTAGTGCAAAGCCAGATGCGATTTCGCCGGAGGCGGAACAACTGCTGCAGTGTGTCAAAGCGGACGACTCCCCCGTGATGATCGACCGTAAGGAATTGAACGGATTCCTCAGCCGCGCAGAGCGGAATGAGAAGAAGAAGCTCGAATCGAAACTGCTGGCGTACCAGGTCGAGTCGCCACACGCGCCGCCACGCGCGATGGTTTTGCAGGCCAACAATTCACCCCACAATCCGCGCATTCACCTCCGTGGCGATGCGGGACGCCCCGGTGCAAATGTGCCCCGGCAGTTCCTGGGCGTCCTGGAGGAGCAACGCAAGCCGTACCGCACCGGTGGCCGGCTGGAATTGGCAAACGCCATTGCATCGCCCGGCAATCCGCTTACGGCGCGCGTAATAGTTAACCGTGTGTGGATGCATCATTTCGGTCAGCCACTGGTCACCACACCTGCTGACTTTGGCATCCGCAGCGATCCTCCTTCGCATCCGCTGTTGCTTGATTACCTGGCGACGGGCCTGATGCGTAACGACTGGTCGTTGAAATGGCTACACCGCGAGATGATGCTGTCGGCCACGTATCAGCAGCAGAGCACCAACCGTGAGGATTGCCGGCAGGAAGATCCCGAGAACCGCCTGCTGTGGCGGATGAATCGCAGGCGCCTGGAATTTGAAGCCCTACGCGATGCGATGCTTGCTGTGTCGGGCAGGTTAGACTTTCAAAACGGCGGCCGTCCGGCACGGATTTTCAGTCAGCCGGGCAACCGGCGCCGGAGCGTATACGCCTGGATTGACCGGCAGGACCTTCCCGGGCTGTTGAGGTCGTTTGACTTTGCCAGCCCCGATCAGACCAGCCCGCGGCGCCCCAGAACCACAACGCCGCAACAGGCTTTGTTCTTTATGAATTCGCCGTTCGCCATGCAGCAGGCGTCTGCGCTGGTCGCCACTTTGCCGGCAGAGTCAAATGAAAATCGCGTCCGGCTGCTTTATCAACGCTTGTTCAGTCGCCAGCCCGAAGAACAGGAATTGGCTGTCGCTAACGCTTTTCTACAGAGCGCGGCAGGCGATCAACCGGCTGACAATGCGAATGCTGAAGCTTGGACGCGTTACGCCCATCTGTTGCTACTGTGCAATGAATTTATTTACATCGATTAAGTAGCTGCAACTCAGGCTTCGTTTGGATTTGCTTCAACGTTCTGTCCCCGGTCGAACAGCGGAACGATTAGGGGCGTTTTATACACGGGATGCTTCATCACGGTAACTTTCACGCCGAAAGTCTGTTCGATAACGTCTTCCGTGAGCGTGCTGTCAGGTGAACCGTGGGCGATGATTTTGCCCCCCCTCATCAAGGCGATCTTACTGGCGAACATCGCTGCCAGATTCAGGTCGTGAAGCGTCACGACCGTCGTAAGTTGATGCTGCTTCGTTAGCTGCTGTACATATCGCAGAATTTCGAACTGATACTTCAGATCCAGACCGGCGATAGGTTCATCAAGCAGCAGGACCGGAGCCTGCTGGGCAACTGCCCGTGCGAGGATCATCCGCCGCCACTCGCCTCCTGACAGTTCGTCAATGCGTCGTCTCCGCAGCGCCGTTAAACTGGACGCAGCAAGTGCTTCCTCGATGTGTTGATGGTCCTCCTCTGACAAAGGCGCCAGCCAACCCGTAGACGGTAGGCGGCCGAGCGACACAACCTCTTCCACGGTCAACATCGAGTCACGGTTCTCGTGCTGCAACATCAGCGCTACTTGTTTCGCCAACGCACGCCGCGACAGATTTGCGTAATCCACCTGCTCAATAAACACCTTTCCCTGTTGCGGTTTCAGGCTACGGACAATCAGGTGCAGCAGCGTGGACTTGCCGGCGCCGTTGGCCCCGAGCAGCACGGTCATCTCACCCGGCTGAAAGTCCAAGGTGACCGAGTCTACGACCAGGTTCTGTTTATATGCGAATTGCAGCTGGTGGGTTTGCAGTTGTGTCATGCCTGATCTCTGGAGAAGCCTGGCCGCCGTGGCTGCCTTACGAGTATCAGTAGAAAAACAGGGCAACCCATCAGCGCGGTCATAACACCTACCGGCAATTCAACCGGGGCCACGACTGTCCGCGCGGCGGTATCGGCAATCACAAGCAGAAGTCCGCCTGTGCAGGCGCTCATCGGAATCAGCCAGCGGTGCGATGGGCCCGCAATGCCGCGGGCAATGTGCGGTGCGATAAGACCGACGAAGCCAATCACCCCGCCCGCTGCGACCGAGGAAGCCGTCAGCATACCGCCACCAAGCACCAGCCAGGTGCGGAAACTAAACAGGTCAATGCCCAGCGACTGGGAGGGGCCATCGCCCAGCAGATAAGCGTCAAGCAGACGCGAAGCGCTGAAGATCAGCACCCCGCCCAAAGCAGACAGAAGGAAGGTTGTCACCAGCGAAGAATACGTGTTGCCGGCCAGCGAGCCCATTAACCAGGAAAGGATCACGACAACCTTCTCATCGTTAATGAACATCAGCAACGACACAAGCGAATTGATCATGCTGCTGATTACAACGCCCGCCAGTAGCAGCGTGGTGGAGGTCGTAGTCCGGGCGGCAAAACCTACGATAAGCACGATCGCTGTTAGAACAACGCTTCCGGCGAGCGCACCGCACGAAGCCGAACGCAACCCGAACCAGGATACACTCCAGCCCAGTACGATGACGACGGTCACGCCAAACGCTGCGCCGCTGGACGCCCCGATGATATAGGGATCGGCCAGAGGGTTGCGGAACAGCGCCTGAAACGCCACGCCAGCAACACCCAGCGAAGCGCCCGCCATCACAGCCGCCAACAGTCTCGGCAGGCGAATCTCCAGAAGAATGTTCCGGCTTGCCTGCGATAGGGCGCCCGTTTCCCCCAGGCAGAATTCGCGGAAACAATCGGCGACGGAGATATTCACCGCCCCAATAAATAGGGTCGTAACCGAGACAACCAGAAGCAGCAGTAAGGCAGCCAGCAGAAGGAACCACTTCATCGCGAGTCGCCGCCCGGCGCCGCTTTTTCGCCGTAGACCTTATCGATCATCTGTTCCAGCGCACCTAATACACGCGGCCCGCACCGCGAAACCAGATCGCCATCGATCACATAGACCCTGCGGTCAGCGATCGCCCGCACGCCTTCCCAGCCCGGCCTGCCCGCCAGTTTTTCATACGTGAGCTGACCGGCGTGATCGGATGGCGCCAGAATGACTTGCGGATTGTGTTTGACAACCACTTCAGCGCTGACACGCGGAAAACGCTGATCCGTATCTTCGAATATGTTCTTCATTCCGGCTGTGGCAAGCATTTCGCCAATGAAAGAATCCGGCCCGGCGGTCATCAGCGGGTCGTCCCACACCTGATAGAAAACCGTAGGGCGTTCGCTCTCTGGCACCGCGGCCACTCGCTCGACCAGCACCTGCCGGCGTGCTTTCATCTTGGTGATAAGCGATGCCGCGCCATCTGTGTGGCCAGTAACTTTGCCAAGCATCGCCGCTTCGTTAAACAGCTGATCCAACGACTCCGGCCCAACGGCAATCACGGCGATGCCAAGTCGCGTGAACAGTTCAATCAAGGGTTCGTGACTGTCCCACTTGCATAGCACCAGGTCCGGCTCAAGGCCGAGGATGGCTTCGCGGCTGAGCCCGTCTAGCGGACCGCCGCCCACCCGTGGAATTGACTTGGCTGCTTCGGGGTAGTCGCAGTAACGAGTCGCACCGACGATGCTTTCACCCGCCCCGATGGCGAACAGCAGTTCCGTGGTGGAAGGCGAAAGCGAAACAATCCGCGCGGGCGGATTTTCAAACGTCACCTTACGACCCGTCCGGTCGACAACGCGAATCAAATCGCCCGGAACTTCGTTAGCTTCAGTCGCTTTATTGACGACTGGGGGCGAAGTTTGTTGTTGGCATCCGGCGATGGTCGCCATCAACATCGCGCTGGCGGCAATGCAGTAGAGGTGACGACTGTTCACGGTGAATCTCCACTTCTACGAAAAGACTGTGCGTGCTCCGCCGCGCCGGCGACACTGCACGCCAGTTTTGTGGCATTCACTGGTAGTCCGGCAACCATCCAGTAAGTCGCGTTGGCTGCTTTTGCGAGTTGCTGATTCGCAAAGCCAAGCAGATCGCGGAATTGCCGGCCCATTTTATGTTCGGGCACGACGCCGGCGCCTACTTCTCCCGATACGATTATCAGATGCACGTCATGAGCATCCGGGAAGGAGATCAACGCATCAACTTCCTCGTCTACCGCAGCCTGAACCGCCTCGAAGTGATCTGGGTTGTCGCAGAGAAGGTTGCTGACAAGGAGGGTCAGGCAGTCCAACAGCACCACCGGAGGTGGGTTCTCGATGCTATTGGCGACTTGCTGCGGGCATTCAAGGGTCTGCCAGTTGGCGGGACGTGATTGGCGATGGTGTGCGATGCGCTGCTGCATTTCGTCATCGTGGGCAGCGGCGGTTGCCACGAACAGTACGTCGTCACCGCCCAGTTCTGCGGCCAACTGTTGAGCGAAGCGGCTTTTACCGCTGCGAACGCCACCGAGAACCAGTTGCATGGTTCCGTCTCGTTGCGGTCGAAGGTTGTTGTGGGGCTCTGAAAGGTTCAAAACTCCACTCCCCGCTGCGGCTTCACACCGCGTGCGTATGGATGCTTAACCATCTTCATTTCGGAAACCAGATCAGCCATTTCAACGATTTCATCGGCGGCGTTGCGGCCCGTTAAAACGACGTGCAGCATCGGCCGCCTGTTTTCTAACTCTTGCAGAATCGTTGCCGGGTCGATGTAGCCGTATCTGGTGGCGATGTTAATTTCGTCAAGAATGACCAGGTCAACAGTCGGGTCGCGGATCAGCTTCACGGCCTGTTCCCAGCCGCGTTCGGCGGTGGCGATATCGCGCTGTCTGTCCTGAGTCTTCCAGGTGAAGCCTTCGCCAAGCGTGTGCATTTCGATGGGCATACCCTGTTCAGCGATCTGCTGGAAGAAGGCAGCTTCTCCCGTGGGGATGGCTCCCTTGATGAATTGGACAATGCCAACTTTCATACCTTGGCCAAGGGCGCGGATCGCCATGCCAAACGCAGCTGTGGATTTGCCTTTGCCCGCGCCGGTATGAACGATCACCAGGCCCCTTTCCTCCGTGCGCGACGCCAATTCGCGGTCTTTGATTTCGTTGAGGCGGGCCATCTTTTTACGGTGAGCATCGTCTGCGTCGTTGTTTGACGGAACATTCTGTTCAGACATGGCAGTGCTCCTGAGGGCCGGCCGGAATGCCGATGGTTTCCATCACCCGGCAGAAGTCGATGTGTTTTTCGAATATGTCCGCCGCACGATCCAGCGATGCATCCAGGCTGGTCTGCGGACCATCGGAGAGCGTTGCTCCTAAGTGCTGCAACCACTGGCGCCGGAAGCGGTCATTGGCAAAAAGCCCGTGCAGATAGCAGCCCCAGATGCGGCCGTCTGCTGAACGTGCGCCCTCTGCCTTATCGGTGTTGCCCGCTGATTGCGAAGAGTTGTCTCCGGCGCCTTCGAGCCAGGGAGACGTTGTCTGTGACCGTCCGTAATGGATCTCGTATCCGTGAAAAACAGCCCCTTTGGCGCCCGGACAGATCCTGTCATCGGTAACGCGGAAACGCGACAGCGATGTGTGTTTCTCCGGGTGGAGCACCGTGTCAATATCAAGCAGATTTAGCCCTTCGCAGGATGAGCTATCGGATTCCAGTAAAGCGGGATTCTGGATGGTCCTGCCTAGCATCTGATAGCCACCACAGATACCTACGATCGTGGTGTTATGTTGAGCAAGCGAAGTGATCCGGCTGGCCAGTCCGCATTCCCGCAGCCAGTGCAGATCGTCAATCGTGTTCTTGGTGCCGGGTAAGATCACCACCGTTGGCGAGCCAAGCTGTTCTACGGTCGAAACAAAACGAAGCCGCACTGCTGGTTCTGCTTTTAGCGGATCAAAGTCATCGAAGTTGGCGATGTGGGGCAACCTGACGACGGCAATATCAAGCAGGGTGTCTGACTCGACCGGCATGGTACAGGTGAGCGCGGCAGCATCTTCGTCTGGTAGACCATGGTCATCTATCCACGGCAGCACGCCGAGGACGGGAACACCTCCGCGAGATTCCAGGATCTGGACCCCCTTGTCAAAAAGGGAGAGGTCTCCGCGGAACTTATTTACAATCAAACCGCGAAAACGCCGCCTGTCCGCGGCTGGGAGCAGCATCATGGTGCCTAGCAACTGGGCGAATACTCCGCCGCGTTCAATGTCGCCAACCAGTAACACGGGCGCGTCGCAGTAGCGGGCGACCGACATGTTGACCATTTCCACATCCGCCAGATTGAGTTCCGCCGGGCTGCCCGCGCCTTCGATTACGACCACATCGTACTGCGTCCGCAGCCGGTCCAATGCCGCCGTCACATGCGGCCACAACTGCTCACGGCGATTGACGTAATCGCAGGATTCCATTGCTGGGATGGACCGCCCGTTGACGACGATCTGCGATCGTCCGTTGCCTTCGGGCTTTATCAGAATTGGATTCATATCCGCGTGCGGAGCGATCCGCGCGGCGAACGCCTGTAGTGCCTGGGCGCGGCCGATCTCGCTGCCATCTTTGCAGACCATTGCATTGTTCGATATGTTCTGCGACTTAAACGGGGCGACACGCACTCCACGCCGGGCAAGACAACGACAGATCAACGCCGTTAGAAATGTCTTGCCGGCGGACGAACTGGCGCCCATAACCATGAGGGTTTTTGCTGGGGAAACGTGGCTCAATGGTGCTTAACCACTTCCCCACCATTGCGGCTGACCATGCCTGCAAGAACAGCGATGTGGACCGTTTCCGAAAGAAACTGCACCGGTCCGCCGGTGCGAAGCACAATTGAACCGCCTTTCAGACCCCCGCGCGCCGCATGTGCAGGCGATTGGCCTAGCGGATGTGGCTTCAGCCAGTCAGTCATAGAATGGTTCTTTCACACATTTTGCCAGTGGGTGATGGCTAAACCTGCGCTCTTAAGTTTTGAGCACAACAGAATCTGGCCATCTAAATTCCAGGTACAGCCGCTTGCTGCGCATTCTGGAACGCTGGCGACGGAGTCCCTAACCCGAGAGGGTGATTCCGACTTGTTGGTGGTAGGTCTTCTGACTTACTGCGATTCAACTCTGCCTTCTCGCCCGTGCGGACAATGGCATTCAATAGATAAAGAGTTGATTTGCAACTTAGTTGCAGCAGTTTACAGCGGCTGGACCGTCCCGGACTCTCACCGGCGTTCCCTGTTCACAGACCATTTTGGAAAATGATCTGTCACCACAAACCTCCCGGAGTATAAGGCAATCAATTCGATTGTCAAACATGCCGGTTTCAGCAGTTTGCACTCCTCGATCGCAACGCATGTTGCTGGCAACTGCCTACCGACAACTGCATAAGTTCCCGTTGTGAAAACGCACAAGAACCAGCGTTTCAGCCACTTCTCGAACAGGCAATGGTGCAGTTGTTAGTAATTGACGACGGCAGTGACGGGAAAGACAATGCACGCAGAATTGGTTTGGGTTCCTTGCCGCCACGCGTCCATTATTATTGGAGGCCGGTTGAGACATATCGTCTGTCTTGTTGAGGGGTGAGCCAGGGGAACTGCTAGTAGCAAATGCGGAAGATAGAGAGTCAATTTAATATGTTTCAAATCCTTACGATGAAACAGGCTGGTTTCCGCAACGCGTTTCCACATCATTTCCTACGAAGAATTGCCACTCTCACTTTTCTGATCGTTGCAGCATTTGTTCCACAGGCTCTGACGGAACAACAAGTTAAGGGGGATGAAGTCTCCCGTCCGAATGTCATTCTCATCCTGACGGACGATCAGGGGTATGGCGATCTTGCGTGTCATGGCAACCCGTTTCTCAATACGCCTCACCTGGATCAATTGCATGCAGAGTCTGTCCGGCTGACCGACTTTCACGTCAGCCCTTTCTGCACGCCGACTCGAGCGGCGTTGATGACGGGCAATTATCCTGCGGTTACCGGAGCCTACCGCACCAGTTCCGGGCGGACGATGATGCATCGCGATGAACTGACGGTCGGCAACCTGTTTGCAGACAATGGTTATGCAACCGGGATGATCGGGAAATGGCATCTGGGAGATAACGCCCCGCACCGTCCTCAGGACCGCGGCTTTCAGGAAGTGGTCTGGCACCGTTGCGGCGGCATCGGGCAGGCGTCTGACTATTGGGGGAACGACTATTTTGATGACGTTTATGAACGAAATGGAAAGTTTGAAAAATTCGATGGCTATTGCACCGATGTCTGGTTCCGCGAAGCAACCCGCTTTATCGAAAAGCATCAAAAGGAACCTTTCTTCCTTTATCTGGCGCTGAATGCGCCGCATGGGCCATATCGTGTACCCGCGAAGTGGGCGAAGCCTTATGCCGGCAACAAGAAGATCACCAACGCCAACTTCTTTGGGATGATCGCAAATATCGATTACAATGTCGGAGCACTGCGAAAACGTCTGAAGGAATTGTCGCTGGAAAAAGACACCATCCTGATCTTTATGACCGACAATGGCACGGCTGCTGGTGCGAAATTCGACGGTCTGGACTCGGCGCCCCTATTGGGTTTCAACGCGGGCATGCGCGGCAAAAAGTCATCCGTCTACGATGGCGGACACCGTGTGCCGTGCTTCATTCATTGGCCGGCGGGCGGGCTTACCGGCGGAAAGGATGTTGCGGGGCAGACTGCCCATATCGACATGCTGCCAACTTTAGCGGAATTGTGCGGTATACGCGTTCCAGAGGGCTACGCCCCCGACGGCGTTTCGCTGAAAGGTCTGCTTACAGAGAATAAGCCGTTGCAACGCAGCCACATTGTGGTGCAGTTTCATGGCGGCGCCGGCGGCACGGGACTTCCCGCCCAACCGTTCAAGTGGTCCGCGGTTCTGACGCCACGTTGGCGCCTGGTGAACTCCGGGCAGCAGTCGCTTTATGATATCGAAGCGGACCCTGGTCAGACCACGGATCTTTCAGCAAAGCACCCCGAAGTCGTCGCCGGACTTCGTTCCCACTACATGAAATTCTGGAAGAAGGTCTCGCCGCGTTTGAAGCCGGTGCGGATCGATATTGGCAATCCCGGTGAAAGTCCTACCCGGCTTTGCTCTCAGGACTGGTATATGCCAACGGGCAATCCGCCCTGGAATTTCTATACCATTGGCCGGCTGCCGCCGGTTACTGGCCCTTGGATGTTACATGTGGTGAAAACCGGGCGGTACAGGATTACGCTTCGACAGTTCCCCGTTGAGGCGCAGAAACCCGTTGTCGCGGCAATGGCTGCGCTCGAAATCGGCGGCGTTAAAAGCAAATCAGCTGTTAAACCAGGCAGCCTTGGCGTGGAATTCGTGGTGAAACTCTCCCAGGGACCCACGCAGTTGAACACTTGGCTGACCCGGCAGAACGGTGAAGCTGGCGGTGCGTACTTCGCGGATGTTGAATATCTGGGGGAATAATGGGCTGATTACCGCGCAACCCATCGTGCGGCCCGTTTTCAGAATTGCGTGAGGCGGGTATTCTGAAGGGAATATCTCTCCCCTAACACCCTCTGGATTGACCAACTTATGGCGCCAGAAAACAACGAGCCACTGGAAGGCGGCGTCGAGATTCGCCCGGCGGCCCGTGTGCTTCGCTTACCGCCCTACATGTTCGGCCGTATTAACACGTTGCTGTATGAAAAGCGGCGGGCGGGCCACGATGTGATTGACCTCGGCATGGGCAATCCTTCCGATCCGCCGGAACCTGCCGTCATCGAGAAGCTTGCGTCGGCTGCCCATGACCCGCGGAACCACGGATACAGCAAAAGTAACGGCATCGAGAATCTGCGCCGCGAAGTCGCAAGCAAGTACCTGAAGCGCTATGGCGTGCGGTTGGACCCGGCCAAAGAGATCATCACCTGCCTGGGTTCCAAAGAAGGCTTTAGCCACATGTGCCTGGCCATGATGGGGCCGGGTGACACCGCCATTACGCCGGCGCCGTACTTTCCCGTGCATATGTACGCCGTGGCGTTGGCTTCGGGCAATGTGATCGCGCTGGATGTATCGGATAGCGAAAAATTCCTGTCCAACATCGCCTACACCTGCCAGCATCTGTACCCGGCGCCCAAGCTGTTAATTGTTTGCTACCCGCACAATCCCTCCACCGTGACGGTGGAGCCAGAGTTTTATGTGGAAGTAGTGAAGCTGGCGAAGCGATACGGCCTGATGGTCATCAGCGACTTTGCCTATGCCGACGTTGCGTTTGACGGCTATCAGCCGCCCAGCTTTCTGGCGGCGCCCGGTGCTTCGGACGTAGGCGTTGAGTTTACGACGATGAGCAAGGGCTACAACATGGCCGGCTGGCGCGTGGGGTTCTGCGCGGGCAATGCGGAAATGATCAAGCATCTGGGCGTGATCAAAGGCTATTACGATTACGGCATGTTCCAGGCAGTGCAGATCGCCGCCATCGTCGCGCTCCGCGATACGGAAGCTGCTGTCGAGAAACAATCCGCCATCTACCAGTCTCGACGCGACGCGCTGGTAAATGGTCTGCGCCGCGTTGGCTGGTCGGTGGATTCGCCGAAGGCCGGCATGTTTGTCTGGGCGAAGGTGCCGGAAGAATGGGCCTCGCGGATGAGCACGATGGACTTCGCCATGATGCTGCTGGAAAAGGGCAACGTGGCCGTAAGCCCCGGCAGTGGTTTTGGCCCCGAGGGCGAAGGCTATCTGCGTATGGCGCTGGTCGAAAACGAAGAACGGCTGCGGCAGGCCGTCCGGCAGATCAGCCGTTGCCTGGACCGCAACAGCAATGGAGTTGAAGCCACTTAAGAAAGTCTGACGGAGCGAAGTCCCGCCAGGAGGGCGTCTCGCAAGAAACGAAAAAGGGGAGCTTTGCTCGCCGCAACAAAGCTCCCCAAGGTTGGCTGTCCGATCAGTTGGAATGTTACTCCCGCCTGTCGGAGACCCACAGCCATGTAACCCTTATCGGGTGGTATCTGACCAGTACTTTAGATTCGACGCTAGCGAAGTGCGACCGTCATAACCGTTACAGATAGCCTGGCGAACAACATGAATCAGAACGCTCTCCCACCTGCCAAACTCGCGCTTGAAGATGGCTCGGTTTTCACTGGATACGCTGCCGGGGCGCCCGGCGAGATTGACGGCGAAGTTGTCTTTAATACGTCGATGACAGGCTATCAGGAGATTCTTACCGACCCCAGCTACCGCGGTCAGATTGTCACGATGACCTATCCGGAGATGGGCAACTACGGCGTTAACACCGAAGATGTCGAGAGCCAGCATCCGCATCTGGCGGGTTTCATCGTCCGCAATCACTCGCGCATTGCCAGCAATTACCGCTCAGACGGGCAACTGGTGGATTATCTCAAGCAGCACAATATTGTTGGGCTCGCCGGAATCGATACCCGCGCCCTGGTGCGCCGCATCCGTACGGCAGGCGCCATGCGCGGCGTGCTATCGACCACGGACCTGGACGATAACAGCCTGATTGAAAAGGCGCGCAACAGCCCAGGGCTTGTTGGCCGTGATCTGGTCCGCGAAGTGCTCCCTGAAAATGCCCGCCAGTGGGATGAAAAACTGCACGAGTTCTCTCAACTGGAGCAGAGCCGTGGCGGAGGGCCGCTTGCCGGCGCTCATATCGTGGCCATGGACTTTGGCATGAAGTGGAATATCGCGCGGCACCTGGCTTCGCAATTTGAACGCTTGACGATTGTGCCCGGCACCACATCGGCAGAGGAAATCCTGGCCCTGAACCCGACGGGCGTCTTCCTCTCCAACGGCCCTGGCGACCCTGAGCCGCTGACTTACGCCATCGACACCATCAAAAAACTCACAGGTAAAGTACCTATCTTTGGCATCTGCCTGGGGCACCAGCTGTTATCGCTCGCCTGCGGAGCAAAGACTTTCAAGTTGAAATTCGGGCACCGTGGCGCCAACCAGCCTGTGCAGCAGCTTTCGACTGGGAAAATTGAAATCACGTCGCAGAACCATGGCTTCGCCGTTGATGAAGAATCGCTGCCTGACTGTCTCGAGGTGACGCACCGCCATTTGAACGATAACACCATTGCCGGCGTGAAACACCGTTCCGCCCCTGCGTTCAGCGTGCAGTATCACCCTGAAGCGTCGGCCGGTCCGCACGACAGTGACTATCTATTCAACGAATTCCGGCAGATGCTGCTTTAGAAGACGAAGTAACAGTGCGTGGCTGAGGACGCTGGTTTGAAGATTGACTCGCATCAACATTTCTGGCAGTTGAACAACCCGGCAGAACAGGGTTGGCTCCACCAGGCGGAGATGCAGCCAATCTGCCGTGACTTCATGCCCGGAGATCTGCGGCCCTTACTGACGACGGCAGATATCGACCGCTGTGTCTTTGTTCAGACACAGCACAATACGGACGAAAACCGCTGGGCGCTTGAACTGGCCGCAGAGCATCCGTTTATTGCCGGCGTGGTTGGCTGGGTGGATCTGCAAAGCGATGCCTGCGAAGATCAGTTGCTGGAGTTCAAAGAGCACCCCAAGTTTGTGGGCGTCAGGCATATTGTGCAGGACGAACCAGACGACGACTTCATCATCCGCCCGCAAACTCTTCGCGGGCTGAAGGTATTACAGCAGCACGGCATGACCTATGATCTGCTGTTCTTTCCCAGACATCTTAAGCATGCCGTGAACCTCGCCCGCGAGCTGCCGGAACTGCCGATGGTGATTGACCACTTGGCCAAACCGCCCATTAAGCAGGGTGAATTATCCGGCTGGAAAGAAGACCTGCAGGCGGCTGCTCAGGCGCCGAACATCTTCTGCAAGTTGTCCGGAATGGTAACCGAAGCAGACTGGGCGAACTGGACGCCTGCCGATCTGCGGCCGTACATCGAAACGGCGCTGGAGTGCTTTGGCCCGGACCGCTGCATGGCGGGCAGCGATTGGCCGGTGTGCACGCTGGCGGGGGGGTACCAGCAGGTGCACGACGCGCTGTTGCAGAACTTATCCGGGCTGTCCGAAAGTGAACACGCAAGCGTGCTGGGCGGAACCGCCGCGGAATTCTACGGACTGAAGCTTTAAGCAGCCCGGTCCGTGCTCTTGTTCCAGCCTTGACTGGCGCCGTTGTGCCAGACGGGGTTCTCGTCTTCTTCCGCCTGGAACAGTTGCTGCGTTTCGACCTTCATCGAAGCGTATCGCAGCGTGAATGTTTCAGAATTCGAGCCTGCCGAATCGCCCGAAGCGCCGGTCATTTCATGACTGGCGACATGCACATTGTGCAGCACCATATTCATCACTTTGTCCGATGCAATTACAAAGTGAAAGTGCACATATTCAAGTGCGTAGCCGTTACTGCAGTACAGGAACATGACCGGCGTCAGGTTGTTGATGTCTTTGCCAACCTGTACGTCGCCGTGCTCAGCTCGGCCTGCAACCAGCGGTCCGCCGCTGCTTACCGCGGCGCCGTACGAGCGCTCGACGCCGCTCGTGAAGTCCGACACCGGGGTGTAGTAAGAAGTATCCGGCGGCCCCTGCGAGGCGTCTGTATCGGATGTCTTACTGCGGGGCAGATCGACAATCACCTTCTTGATATCCGGCGGAATCCAGCCGTTGTCGCCCATCGCAGTATCTCGCGAACGCATCGCGACGTAGCACGGAAACGGTGGAACGGTAATAGACGGCGATGCCATGCCAGGATTCCTCTGAGTGCCGGTGAAGGCTGAAAACTTGATGCTCTGAACGCTACCGCTCGGAACGCGTAGCTAGATCAGCTTGTTGTTGGCGTTCCAGTTAAGGTTTTTGGGGATCTCGACCGCGCCGGGCTGATTCTTCTGACCGTCCCAGCCAACGGGTTCCAGCTTCTTCTCTTCGCCATCTTCTGGATCGGGCCAGTTCACCTTCCAGCCGATGGAAGCATATTGAAAGCTCAGCGTTTCCATTGGCCAGTCGCCTTCGCAGCCGTAGGAGAAGCCAGAGATAATGGCGTTATCCATAATGATGGACAAGAACGGTCCCGGTTTGCTGGTGTTGGTCAGCGACTGGAACTGCGACGTGCAGGCATGCACGATGGCTTTCTTGAAAGTGACGCCTGCCGAGGCTGCAGCGAATAGCTTCGCGCTGGTCTTGTCAAAACCTTTCACCACGCGGAACGGCGCGTGCCGGCAGAACGATCGGCGGTGGACCGAATCTTTGCCTTGGCTTGGACGGTTGGGCGTGACGGGCTGATCGAGATTGTGCTGATAGCTGACAATGGAAATCAGCTTCTGGCTGTCGCCAATAGGCTCTTCGCCGTCGACACCATCAAGTCTGAGATAAAGGAGATCAGACATAGTTTGTTACCTGGAGAATGACTGAACCGTGTTGCACAACCGCTAACCTGCCTGCACGCCGTGGCTGCCTTCAGAAAGACCCCACGCTGCCGCGCCGACGGTGAAAATCGCGGCGATCAGCGCCTGGAACTTGTACACTTCGGGCGACTCGCCGCCTTCTTTTAATTCGGTGTCCCACAGCCGGGCGCTCATGCCGGCAGGCAGGTTGATGTCGGCCAGCTGATCAAAAGTGGCCCACATAATTTCGCGATACTTCAGCGTAACCGTCTCCGCATCGCCGCTCATGCTCCAGCCAGATATCAGGCACTTCTTCAACCGGATGCACATAAACGGCATACGCACCCCGGCAATGCCGGCGCCAATACGGCGGCGGAAGAAGAAGATGGCTTCTGAGATGGGCGACTGCGCGGTGCACGCATAGGCCAATTGGGGCGTTGCGTTGTCCAGCCACTTCGTAAACGAAAACGCGCTATGCGAAGGCAGCGTGAGATTTGCAAAGCTGTTGGCCTTCATACTCGTCAGCCGGCCGCCATTCGCATGCCGGTTACCGCCTGATGCGTCTGCGTAAGAACCAACGCTGTTGCCCGATGTTGAAACCACGTTCAGCGCGCCGTTGCGGACTTCGGTTAGCTCCGTTTCGCCTTCAAATTCAATCTGCTGGTTAATGCTTTTGACGCGGATCAATTTCAGAAACGGAACATCCAGCGAATCGCCAAGGATCGCGTTCTTGAGCATCAAGGGCAGCGTTTTCGGAAGATGAGGATTCATCTTCTTGACCAGCAGCAGATAGATTTGCGTATTCATAACACCGGCTTTGCCGTTTTGGGTGATCTGGAACCGTGTGGGCTAACCCGCCTGCACGCCATGGCTTCCTTCGGTGGCGCCCCAGGCTGCACCTGCGGCGGCGAACAGGGCGGCAACCATCGCCTGGAATTTGTAAACCTCAGTGGATTCGCCGCCTTCCTGCTGCTCGACATCCCACACGCGCGAGCTCATGCCGGTCGGGGCGTTGATATCGGCAAGCTGATCGTACGTCGCCCAGAGAATCTCTTTGTACTTCAGCGTTACCGATTCGTTCAGATCGTCATCCAAACCCCAGCTTGTGATCAGACACTTCTGAAGCCGGCACATGAAGTACGGCAGACGAACCCCGGCTACACCCGCGCCGATGCGGCGGCGGAAGAAGAAAATCGCCTCAGACAGCGGCTCCTGCGCCGTGCAGGCGTACGCCAGTTGCGGCGTGGCGTTGTCGACCGGCTTGGTAAAAGTCAGATCGTTGTGCTCGGGTAGTTTGAGATTGACGAATTCGTTGTTCTTAAACTTCGAAGTGTACTTCGGGGCCGCAGTGTTCTTGGCAACGCGTTTAAGGTCCTGGTTGGGTGCGCGGAATTCGCGGTTGCCCCAACGGTCGGTAGTCTTCGTACCGCCACGGACATCAACGGTGCCGGACTGGTTGTAACCGCCCATGCCTCCTTCGCCCGACGAATAGCTCTTTACCTGCCCGTTTTCGATGACGTTTTTGGACGTCTCACCCGCAAAGCCAATGCTGTGTTCAAAATTGTTGACGCGGATAAATTTCAGAAATGGCACGTCCAGCGAATCGCCTAGAATTGCAGCCTTGAGCATCATCACGGGGTTGTTTTTGGCCAAGGGCGAAAGCTGGCGTATCAGCAGCAGGTAGATCTGTTCGTTGCCGTCCATGAATGTCCTCTTTGGAGAAGTCGGCTAAGCCGCAAGCCGGTCGTGCTATTTGCTACCGGGCCAGCCTTGATACATCTCTGAACCGTCGAAGCCGCCTGCTGCCTCTTTGATGCGGTTGACCGGGTCCATGATGGTGACGGGAATTTCCATCACCCAGCTCCAGCTAGCGAAGACGCTGCCTGACTTCTCATTGCCCTGCTTGGCGTCGCCAATGCCTTGGTTGTTAAACAGCACGCCCATCTCGCCGAATTTAAGACCGATGGTTTCGGTAGGCACATCGGTTCCACCGCTGGCTGCGTAGCTGGCGATGTGGACATAGCTCATGCGGTAGACCAGATAAGGCTTCGACGTGGGGCCGAAGATCTGCAATTCAGCGATGCCGATGTAGGCGCCTTCGCAGCAGTAGCGGAATAGCTTGGGTGAACGGCTATCGACCGTTTTCGTAATGACCAGGTCGCTTCGTTCCACCGCTTCAACAGATCGCGGCCGGCCGCCCTGTTCAGAGCCGATCTGGTTCACGTTGAATTCAAAGCTTTGCACCTCGATGGCGCCGGGGCGGTTGGCAGCATCGGTGCCATAAAGCGAAGCCGGATTGTTCGCCTTGGCGTCGCCGCCGCGCTGGTCGAACATGGGCTCAGAAAGAATAAGAAAGCAGTTGCTGACGGTCATCGCGTTCCTTCCCTGGAACTAGGTTGCTGTGGAGTGCTGACTTCAGGCGGACCACGTGTTACGCGGCGTTTGCGTTCGCCAGCAGGTTCCAGCTTCCGCTAATTTTCTGCTGCCCGGTGCCGCCTTTGTACAACCATTTGATCTTTTCAAACTTCAGATCGAATTCTTCAAGCGGTCCCATCTGCGTGGCTTCGCCGTTTAGCAGCGGGAATGTCCGTCCTTCTGAATCGCCGAACAGATGCAGCGAAGGGTCAGCCACGTAATGTATCCGCGAGATGTGCACATTTTCGAGCGTCATCTCCCAGTAAACGACCTTTTTCCATTTGCTGGTCGCATCGCTCGAAGAACCACCGGGCTGGCAGAGTGACAGCGTTACCTTCTTATAAATGGTGCCCGCGCATGCTGCCTGATATAGTTTTGGCGAGGCTTTATCTAGCGGTTTGATGACCGTCACAGGCGTATGCTCGGACTGTGCCCGGCGTGCATTTTCGCCAGCAGCGCCCAACAGACTGCTACGTGTGATCTGCTGACTGAAGGAAAGCACTTCGATCTCGCCAGTATGGTCGGCGTCGGTGCTTTCGCCTTCCAGTTTCGGCTCTTCGATCTTGATAAACGCATCGAGCAGCATCCCTGACTCCATCGCGGCGTTAGGTTAACAACGTTACAGCCGCCACAGCGAACACTGAACCGGCGCGGGGAGATTACGAAAACCCGCACTCCGCTGCAATAACAGTTGCCCCCACCTCAAAAGAAGCCGTCACTCTGGCAGTGGCGGTGCTTGCAATCCAGGGGCGCCGTAGCGGTGAGCGGCGTATTTCCGGTACCAGTCACAGGCGTCACTCAGACGCTGGTTATCGGCTGAAGCGTCTTCAATACGCTGGGCAAACTGATGAAGGGTTTCGCTACGCTGCCTTAAGTACCCGGATTTACGCACCTTGCGATCCATGCTTTCCAGCAATGCGGCCCGCTGTCGCCGGGCGAAAGCATCTTTGGATTCCCACAGGCGCCGCATGACAAAACGCTTTGTTGTGGTGAACCAGATAATGCCGCTGACAGACACAATCAGAAACGCGGCCGTACTCAAACCGGCGGGTCCAGACATGATGGCCCGGACAAGCCTCGTCAACAGACCCGTCGCGCGTTCCGCGGTTGACTTGTTAAATTCGGCATCTGCGGCAACGCGGGCAGCAAGATCGATTTCCTCTTCCAACTCCATGCCGGGGGTTGGCTCTACCGTCACCCAGCGCCCAGCTTCCGCATCGTACGCTTCGACCCAGGCGTGAGCATCGCGGTTGCGGCCGATCCAGAATTCAGTGTGGCCCTCCTCAAGCTCCGTCACCCGGTACCCGGTTACATATCTGCACGGGACGCCTGCCTGGCGTAAAAATGCAACGGCAGCCGTGGCAAAGAATTCGCAATGGGATGGTTGCTTCGTGAGCAGGAAGTAAGAAACGGGATCGCGACCAGTAGGGGCCTTAAAACCCTCAAGTGAATATTGAAACTCGCGGTTGAAGTACTCCACCACTGCTTGTATCCGCGCTGCCGTTGTGGTTTTGCCTTGAGTGATCTCTTTTCCAATACGCAACGCGGCAGGCTCTAATCCTGTCAATGGTTCCAACGCGATGATGCGGTCGTCCTCTGCGAGCGGTTCGCGAGGAGGTATGACTGGCGAGTGAATGGTATAAGGCCGCGCGACCCATAATCCTGTCCGCACTACAAGATTCGCGTCGCAGCCAACCGACTGTCCCCAGCCTTCAATAAGTCGCGCGTCGAGTGGAGTGAAATAAACGGGCAGGCGACGGGGATCGTTCACCACTTTGACGGTCCGCCAGTGGGTGATTCCGCCTGGGTCACGCAGGGCGAACAAACGGTGCTCCATGGGGGTTTCTGGCACACCCGCTGGATGCGTTGTAAGCGGTTTTAAGAAGTTGGTGTTTTGAAAAAACAGCGAGCTGGTGCGACGCCTCCATTTAGAGTTTTCGAAGCTGTCAAACACATTTCCCCGCAAGTACCCGGGCCGGTTCCGGCTGAATACCCTTAACGCCACTCCCGCGGGATCAGACTGCTGCGAATCGAGAACGCTGCTCAATGTTCCGCCGTGTACAAACTGCTTGGTCCGCCTGCGGATCATGACTCGACCGCCCTGCAGTTGAGAATTGACCAGTTGTTGCGCCCCGCGGACCCCTTCGGTGGTGTACGCAACAGCAAACTGCATGGTAGCGCTGATGAGCGCGACCATCGCGAGCGGTACGCCGATCCGCCATAGAAGAAGGCTGCCACTATTCGCCGCGTGCGTTGTTTGCTTATTCCGCTTATCGCTGAAGGAATGGCCCAGCAACGAGTAGGCGATCCAGGCCACCACCGCTGCAAACGCCAGGGCTAGGCTGGGTACAAAAGCGCTCTCGATGGGATCTGCATACACGTAAAAAGCGCCGGCGATGCCCGCAGTTATCAGCGGGTACATTAGCTCGTGCGGCTGATCCCGTTTCGATGTGAGCAGCAGACAGGCCGATTCGATAGCGAGAAGTGAGGTCACTCCTTTCAGAACCAGCATGTCAAACAGCGTCAGACCGGCCGGACCTGGCGTGAACCACGCCAACAGAATGAACACCAAACTGCCGGCAGCCAGCAGTAGCGCCGGGAGTTTCCGCTCCGGGTCGATCCGCAAACCCAGAATCGCGGCGCCTCCAGCCAGGACAATTGCCCCGAAGCACGACACCAGCGATGCGCCTGCTGCCATCACCAGAACGGTTTGCACAACGATTGCCGCGAAGATCGGCATCCGCGGCCCCAGCAGACGCTGCATCATTTTGACGCCTCCGGCAGCCGGTTCAGCTCAATATCTTCTTGCCGCGCCTTCACGAGTACGACCGGCGTCTGGTTCGTGCCGGCGCCGGGTTCGCGGTTCGTGGCATTGTTGCGCGTCACGAGGTAGGTCGTTAACTTCTGGTTCAGTTCCCAGCGCTGGGTGTGAACCTCGTCAGCCTCAATCACGCGGGGCTGGGCGAGGGCCAGTTTGATCATGACCGGCATGAAACCGTTTTCGCCGGCGGCTGTTTCGAAGACGTGCTTCTCTCCGTCGATCCACAACGATTCGATCGTGATGCCCGCGCCCGCCAATGCTTCAGCGACCGAGGCGGCCCGCGAAACACTGGCTTCAAACTGTTCCTCAAAGTCTGCTGCACGCATTTCTTCGCGTGTTGCAAAATTGTCAAGCACGATGGTCGCAAGCTGTTGCTGACTGTCTTCGTACTCCCGAACCACCGGATAACCTAGCCGCGCCCACGAAGCGTAGTCCCACCGGCGGACAGGAATACCGGGCTGATACTCCCGGATCCCGGTTACATCGCACGATGCGCCGCGTTGAAGATTGGGGTTGCTACCTTCGCTTTGTCCCGCAGCGACTGCCACGGGCAATTCCATGCGGTTGTAGCGAGGTAGAACCAGGACACTTCCCTTTACCGCAAACTGCCTCGGGCGGCGGAAGAAATTCATCGGAAAGTAACTAGTCGCCTGAAGCGGCGGCAGTTTGAACTTTCCCCGTTGCCGGGCGACAACGGCCGGAGTGTAGTTGTATCTCGCCCCGGCAGCCAATCCACCAATAAATTCGGGCGGTTCCTTCATTTCCCAGCCCGGCGGCATTTTGACGAAGGTAAGTCGCAGGTCAAAGGCGGGCAGTCGTCGGCGGTTTCTGATTCGTAGCGGAATGTCGAACGGCCGGTCCGCGTCGATGCTCAGCGGCGGCAGCGCCCGGACGGAGAATTTTGGTGCGAACAGCCAGTTTGCCAGCCAGCACAGCAGCAACATCATCGCCAGCGCGGTGAATAGATACAGATGGCCGAAGTGCATGGCCCACACACCGGGCGCGCAGATGATCAGAATGACCGCCACGATCTTGCCGCCCACCGTAAAACGATCTCGCCACCAGCGGTGTAGAGCGCGGAAGGTCGGAAACCAGGCGCCCCGTAACCAGCGGCTCATAGCCGCCCAGGCGTTGGATTTCGGCATCCCCGCATTTACACGCTGCGCATGGCTCATACGGGGACCTCAACATCGCTGACGATCTGCTGAATGATCTCGTTCTGCAAGCCTGCATCATCACTGCTGGCGACTTTGGGCATCACCCGGTGATTCAGAACATAGGGCGCAACATGCTGGACATCGTCCGGAAGCACGATATTTCTACCGGCGACCAGCGCAGCGGATTGCGCCGCCCGGAACAGCATCAACGAGCCGCGCGGGCTGCACCCGAGCCGCAGCTTCGGGTGTTCGCGCGTGGTGCGGACCAGCGCTACCAGATAGTCAGCCACACTGCGTTCCACCTCAACACTCCGTGCCGCCTGTTGACAGGCAGTCACTTCGTCCAGCGTCAGCACTGGCGACAGGTTTTCCATCGGATGTTTGTCGATCTGCTCGTAAAGAATATCGACTTCCGTTCCCGCGTCTGGATACTCCATCGAGACCTTAAACAGAAAGCGGTCGAGTTGCGATTCGGGCAGCGGGAACGTGCCATGAAATCCGGGCGGATTCTGCGTTGCCAGCACCATGAATGGCGGAGGTAATTCGCGCTGCACGCCTTCGACCGTCACTTGCCTTTCCGCCATCGCCTCCAGCAGCGCTGACTGCGTGCGCGGAGAAGAACGGTTAATCTCATCCACTAGCAACAGGTTGCAGAAGATCGGACCAGGCCGGAAATTGAACGTGCCATCCTGGGGATGAAATACGGAGAATCCGAAGATGTCCGCTGGTAGCAGGTCCGGCGTGCATTGCACGCGCTGAAACTGGAAGTTGATGGAGCTTGCCAGCGATTTGGCCAGCGTAGTTTTGCCAACGCCTGGAACGTCCTCGATCAGCACCGACCCATCGGCGACAAGTGCAATCAGCACGAGGTCGAGAATGCTCTGTTTGCCACGGATGACGCTTGCCAGATTTTGCCGTAATGCGGCGAGTTTCTCTGCTGGCGAAAATTCCATATTCAGGTGATCTGCGAACTGGGATGAGATGGTAGCTAGCACCGGAGTGTGGTGTGGATTTTAACACATCGCGCAACCGCTAAAGGAGGGGCACGAAAGAATTGATTCCGTGGCGCCTGGGATGTGAACCGGGCGGCGTGTGGTATGCTGAACAGATGCATCACACTTGTTCCTCACGAGGCTAGGCAGTGCTACTTCGCCTACTCATTTTATTCATTTCGATTCCCCTGATCGAACTCACATTGCTGCTGGTTCTGTCCGACTTTATTGGCTGGTACAGTTCGCTGCTGATCGTGATCATTTCCGGGATCATCGGGTCTTACCTCGCACACCGGCAAGGCTGGGCGACGTGGCAGAAGATCTGGGCGCAAGCGGGCAGCGGCAGCGTGCCTGGCAGCGCGCTGGTCGACGCCGCCATGATCCTGCTTGCCGGCGGCATGTTGTTAACGCCCGGACTTTTGACAGACGCGTTTGGTATCTCTTTGTTGATCCCTTACTGCCGCAATATCTATAAGGGCTGGGCCATGAAGTACCTGAAGATGCGGATGGAAGGCGCTGCCGCAGATGCCGCGAAGAAACAGCAGCAGGCGGACGCCGGCGACGCCAGGGTCATCGACTCTTACGTGGTAGAACGCAAGACGGACGATTCGTAGCCGCGGCGACTTAGCCGCCCGTTGCGGCCGGCGTCGCATAAGGCAGAATGAGCATGGCGACCTGCACGTAGATCTCGATTCCGAGAATATCAATAATGCCCGCCACAAACGGGTTGCTCATCATTGCCGGGTCCCAGCCTAAACGCGCGAAGATCATCGGTAGGATTGAGCCCGCCAGCGTTCCGGACATCACTACTAGCAGCAAGGTCGCGGGAAGCACACAAGCCGAAGTAAGATTCGGCGCGAAGGCAATCGCCACGCCGAAACTCAACACTGCCAGGAAACCGCCCAGCAGGATGCCCATGGCCAGTTCCCGCCAGATAACACGCATCCAGTCTGAAAGCCGGATATCTCCCGTTGATAACGCCGTGATAATCAGCGTCGCGCTCTGACTGCCGGTGTTGCCGCCGCTGGAAATGATGAGGGGGATAAACAGCACCAGCCACGTCCACGTATCCAGCCGCGCTTCGTGTCTGCGCAGCGCCCAGGCGGTAAGCATCGCGCCGAAGAACAGGATGGTCAGCCACATGCCGCGTTTCCAGCTCATCGTGAGCAACTGCGTGCGCAGATAACCTTCCGCCAGCGGATCGACCGCCGCAATACGGTGGGCGTCTTCGGTGGCTTCTTCCCGGACCACGTCAATCACATCATCGTGCGTGATGATGCCAATCATGTGGTGTTCATCATCCACAACGGGAATCGCTAGCAGGTCGAGCCGCGCAACTTTGTTGGCCACATCTTCCTGGTCTTCCAGCACGTGCGCCACCAGCAGATCCGTGTCCATCATATCGCCCAGCACCTGCGTGGGCCGGCGAATGGCGGAAACCAGTTGGCGGGCCGAAACAAGACCTCGCAGTCGCCCGCCGTCGTCCACCACGTAGATGTAATAGATGGTTTCCACTTCGGTGGCGGACTGGGCAAGCTCGTCCAGCGCCTGCCGCACCGTCAGCGATTCTGTCAGCGTGGCCACATCGGTCGTCATGATGGCGCCCGCGGTGCCTTCCGGATAGGCACTAAGCCGCAGGAAGTCGCGACGTTCGTCAGCTGGCAGACGCGGTAGAATTTCCTCTTCGAGGATTGTTTCTTCCACATCGATCAGCATGTCAACGCGATCATCAGGCGCCGCCTCGGCGACCAGCGCGGCAACTTCGTCGGGCGGCTGCGTTTCGATAATCTCGACCTGCATTTCGGGCAGCAGGTAACGGAAAATCGCCACGCGGACATCCATTTCAGCATGCCGCAGCACTTCCCACGAATCATTCGCATCAAGCCCCTCCATGTACTCGGCCGTGCGTGCCGGGTGTAGGGCGATGCAGAATTCACGCAAAGCGTTGGCGTCTTTTTCCGCCAGCATTTCGCGTAGTTCGGGTAGAAAGAGTGGGTTAGGCATGGGGGTGAAGTATCAATTCACATCGGCATACTGTCAACGCGTCGCCGGGGGAATTACGATGAAGCTATCGAGAAATCGCGGTTTAAACCTGCCGTTTCCAACGTACACGCAACTCCATTCCAAACCAGGGCTATGTCGATGAAAATTCACGCTGCCGCGTTGTTGCTTGCGTTAACTACATGCTGCTTAGGCTCAGCGTCGGACGCGGGTGAGATACATCTGGCTGCTGACAAAGGCGACCTGAATCGCGTTAAGTTGCTGCTGACGGCGGATCAGACGCTACTCAACGCCGAAACGGAAGCTGGTTACACGCCGCTATATCTCGCGGCGCGGAGTAATCATGTGGAGTTATTGAAGTTTCTCATCAGTAAGAAGGCGGACGTTACGGCAGGCCCCGGCGATAGCACGCCGCTGCATATCGCAGCCTGGAATGGTCACTCCAGCATTATCGCGCCGCTAATCGAGGCAGGCGCCAAACACGACGCGGAAGATGACAATGGCCAGACGCCCCTGCACGTTGCCTGCTGGATGGGTCGCGATAACGCCTGCACCGCACTTCTCACAGCCGGCGCAAGCCTGACCGCTACGGATAACGACGGCGATACCCCGCTGCATACCGCCGCCATGCACGGCCGCCCAGAGATTCTCACTGCTTTGCTAAAGCAGAAGCCCAATCTCAATGCCGCCAACAACAGCGGTTATACGCCGTTGCATATGGCTGCCTACAAACGCCGCGCGCCGTGTGTGAAACTGTTGATCGATGCCGGCTCCGATACCGGCGCGAAAGCGAAGTCTGGCTACACGCCGCTGCACATTGCCTCTCTGGAAGGCTACAAGGCGATTGCCGAACAGTTGCTTATGGCCAAGGCGGACCCGAATGTTCAGGATCGCCGCGGCGTGACGCCACTTTTCGGCGCCGTCTATTCCGGAATCGGCGATGTCGTCACACTGCTGCTGGCTGATAAACGCACGGACATCTCCCTGGCGGATAACGAAGGTTGGACCCCGCTGCACATGGCTGCCCAAAGCGGCTTCACGGAAATCACCGCAGCCTTATTAAAGAGCGGCGCCAAGAAGGACCTGAAAGACAAACAGGGAAAAACGCCGCTTGATCTGGCAAAGCAAGAAGGGCACACCAAGGTCGTCGCATTGCTTAACGCGACAAGCGATTGATGCCCGTTCTCGAAATCACCTCTGCGGACGATCCTCGCATCGCAGTGTATCGCGACCTGCCATCGCGGAAGCACAATCGCGACAGCGAACTATTCATTGCGGAAGGACGTTTACTCGCGCGGCGGTTGCTTGCCAGCCCACTGCAGATGCACTCGCTACTGCTGGACGTAAGCAGATGCGGCGAACTGGTGGCGCTGGCGCCGCAGGGCTGCCCGGTTTACATCGCATCGCGGGAACTGTTGCAAGAGATTGCGGGGTTCGCGTTTC
Organism: Pirellulaceae bacterium; assembly: GCA_965233625.1. Lineage (GTDB taxonomy): Bacteria > Planctomycetota > Planctomycetia > Pirellulales > Pirellulaceae. The sequence continues at coordinate 711,488 of OZ247499.1, read as the reverse complement.
ATGCAGGGGTGATTGCCTGTGCCTACCGCCCAGCAGCTGCTTCGCTTGCATCGCTGCTTTCTGAACCGGCCGCAAAGAAGACGCTGACCGTCTGCGACGATGTATATGACGTCGAGAATGTTGGCAGCATGTTGCGGACATCGCTTGCTCTGGGCAGTAGCGGCGTAATCTGCGGCCCACGGACGGCTGACCCGTTTCACCGCCGCGCGTTGCGGCTCTCGATGGGCGCCGCGTTCAAATTACCGCTGCTTCGCACCCCGTCGATATCAGAAACGCTGGCGGAACTTCGTGTAGCCGGCTTCGACACAATTGCAGCCGTTGCGGATGAAGATGCAGAACCGCTGTTATCCGCCGGGCGAAATCTGCGATGCGCCCTGGTGCTCGGCAACGAGGCGGATGGCCTTTCTGCAGAGACGTTGTCCTGCTGTAATCGCCGTGTCACGATTCCTATGCATCAGCGGGCGGATTCGCTGAACGTGTCCGTCGCCGCAGGTATCTTCCTCCACCACTTTCTGCACGCTGCGGAACTATTGGACGGTTAACAGCGGTTGCATGGCGGGAAGGCGGTACTCGGCCGCGCCGGTCATGACACGCAGGTTCGGCAGAATCTGGGCCTCGCCGCTACTATGCGTGTGACCACACAGCACCGTCGTCTGCGATTTTGGATGTGCCTGCATTAATTCCACGATCGCTTCGCCTGCTGCCTGACAGACGAAGTGCGGCGCCCAGTCGTCGTCAGAAATCCGCCCATCATGCCAACAAGCTTCACGCAGCGGCGGTACATGCATGAGCACCACGACATGCTCATAATCATCCAACGCCGCAGGCAGCACATTCCGGAAATGCTCTGCCGTTTGATCGCCCAGGATGTTCAGTTTTTTCTCCAGGCGCCGGGTTATCAGCGAGCCGGTGGACGCTGGATAGTCTTCCTCGCCCACCAGTTCGCGGATCAGCCGGTAATCATTTAGAGTGACGGACGTCCGCATGAAGTTGCCCGACCGTGCATCGCCCCAACCGCCATGGCCCACCAGAGCCGTTCTGCTGGTCAGTTTGACAACGCCGGCCGGCGGCAGCCAGTGAAGGTTCTCACATTCTTCGCTCAACGCAACCGCAGCCTGCCGGACCGCAAAGATTGAGCCGTGATAGTAGTCGTGGTTGCCAAGTACAAAATACACCGGCGCCGGGCACTCATCCGCAATCTTCCGTAGGTGCACGTCAAAACTATCCGCCTCGCCAATGTCGCCGCCCACCAGGATCACGTCAGGTGTGGCCGAATTAACTTCCTGCCATAGATGTGACTGGGCCTCGTCATCGGCGAAATTCAGATGCAGGTCTGTTAGCCAGGCGATTTTCATATCTATCACAGCCCTCAGATTCGATTTTTCATCCAGGATGATAGCAGACGTGCGGAGATTGCCCGCAGCGGTCTTGCTGCAAAACGCGTGTTGGCGGAAACTTGGAACAGTAATGGAATTTAATGAAGGGATCAGCGAATGTTAACGTCCGCCGGAATCCTGGGGCCGGACGGGCGCATTGCCAAGCGGTTACCAGGCTACGAGCATCGCACGCAGCAACTGGAAATGGCGGCGGCGGTGGAGCGTGCGCTGAAAGATGGCCGCCATCTTGTGGCGGAGGCAGGCACCGGCACGGGCAAGAGTTTCGCCTATCTAACACCAGCTATTCTTGCCATCGCTGGTGATCAGAAACCCGCTCATCAGCACGAAGAGGATGAACAGCGGCGGATTGTTATTTCCACGCACACGATCAGCTTGCAGGAACAGATCATCACCAAAGATCTGCCGCTACTGCGTAGCGTGATTCCCTACGAGTTTACCGCCGTGCTCGTAAAAGGCCGCCGCAACTACCTGAGCATGCGTCGTACGGAAAACGCCATCGCGCGGCAGAAGCACATTTTCACGCAGGATCTGGAATTCTCGCAGCTCAGGCAGATCAGCAACTGGGCGCAGGATACAACCGACGGCTCGCTCGCCGATGTTCCCTTTAAGCCTTATGGCAGCGTGTGGGACGAAGTTGCCAGTGACAGCGGCAACTGCATGGGCCGCAAATGTCCGCACCACGACGATTGTTTTTACTTCAGCGCACGCCGCCGGGCGCAGAACGCGCAGATTCTGGTCGTCAATCACGCGTTGTTCTTCAGCGATCTGGCTCTGCGGCGTTCGGGCGTCAGCCTGCTGCCCAGCTACGATGCAGTGGTGCTGGACGAAGCCCACACGGTTGAGGCTGTTGCGGGCGATCACCTGGGTCTGGGCGTAACATCCGGTCAGGTGGAATATCTGCTGAACAAGTTGTTCAATCATCGCACGGAGAAAGGGCTGCTGGTTGAACATCGTTTGCGGTCGGCGCAGGAGCAGACGCTGAAGTGCCATCACCATATGTTCGATTTCTTCAACGACATCGAACATTGGCTAGACCGGCAGGGTGGCTTCCAGGCCCGCGTGCAAGAGCCTGGAATCGTCGTGGATATTCTTACGCCGGAACTGAAGAAGCTGGCGAAGATGCTCCGCGAACACGCCGACGAACTGGAAGACGAAACGCAGAAGAAGGACTACTACTCAGCCCATGACCGGCTGGTCGCTATCGCGGGCGACATCGCAAGCTGGCTCAAACAGGATATGGCGGGCTGTGCATACTGGATGGAAGCAACACGCACCAATCGAGGCGCCCGTTTCAAACTGGCAGCCGCACCGATTGACGTTGGCCCGTCGCTGCGCGAACAGTTGTTTGAAGCAACACGCAGCGTGGTGCTCACGTCCGCGACACTTGCCACCGGCAAAGAAAACGGCTTTGAATTCTTCAAGTCACAGACGGGCCTCACGCAATGCGATACGCTGCAAGTTGGTAGCCCGTTTAACTACCGCGAACAGGCCAAAGTGATTCTGGTCAAAGGCATGCCGGACCCTTCCGCGCAGCGGCGGCAGTTTGAAGAGAAGTCGCTGGAGATGATCCAGAAGTATGTCGCACGGACTCAGGGCCGGGCGTTTGTTCTGTTCACCAGTAACGAGCAGATGCGTCAGGCGGCGTCTGCACTTACCTCGTGGCTATCGCGTGAGAACATCGCCTTGTACGCACAGTCGGATGGTCTGCCCCGCAGCGAAATGCTCCGCCGTTTCAAAGAAAACCCGCGGGCGGTGTTAATGGGCGTCGCCAGCTTCTGGCAGGGCGTGGATGTACCCGGAGACGCGCTGCAGAATGTGATCATCACGCGGCTGCCGTTTTCCGCCCCAGGTCAACCGCTGTTAGAAGCACGGTTAGAGGCCATCCGGGAAGCGGGCGGCAACCCGTTTATGGATTACCAGGTGCCAGAAGCTGTCATCCGGTTCCGGCAAGGTTTCGGCCGGTTGATCCGCACACAGACAGATACGGGCATGGTCGTGGTGCTCGACCCCAGGATTCGCACCAAGCACTACGGGAAAAAGTTTCTCGCGTCGCTGCCTGACTGCGAAGTTATCGAAGAATAATCCCGGCGCCTATTCAGCCGGCTGGTCCTGGCGCCAGGCGGCGCGGTACCGCAGCCCTAGATTCATCAGGCGTTGCAGCAGGTCCTCGTACGTGATGCCTGCCGCGTGTGCGGACTCGGCGTAATCCTCGCCGTAGGAGAGATTGGGGTTAGGGTTCGCTTCCAGCACATAGGGCTTGCCTTCAGGCGATACGCGGAAGTCCATCCGTGCGAAACCACTCAGGTGCAACGCCCGGTAAACACGTCGCGAAAGCCGTGCCAGTTTCGCTTCCAGCCCGGCAGGAAGATTCTGGGCGGCGCCTGTCTTCACACCCAGTTCCTTCTGCCGCTCGGCGTTCCATTTTACATCTGCGGTGGCGATGACTGGCGTTTCTGGTGCGTTGGCGAACTGCAACTCCCACGCGGGAAACGTTTGCAGTCGATGGTTGCCAAGCACGCCGACATATAGTTCCCGGCCCGCGATATATTCCTCCACCAGTGCATCGGTTTGCACTTCCGAATGAATCCGCGCGATCTGCACTGCAAGTTCCGCGGCATCGTGCACTAGCGAAGCGGACGTAATGCCTAACGAAGCATCTGCAGTGGCGGATTTAACCAGCAACGGGAATTTCATCCGCAGCGGCATCCGGGCCTGCTTCTCGAGCGGCGCCACGTAGAATTTGGGCGTGGGGATGCGATGATACGCCAGCAGTTGCTTGGTCAGCACCTTATCGTGCGCCAGCATCAAGCCGCGCGGATTGCAGCCAGTGTACATCTGCCGCATCAATTCCAGAAAGCTCACGACGTGCGTATCGTAAAGCCACACGCCGTGAAATTCTTCAAGCAGATTGAAGGCGATGTGCGGCTTCCAGTCGATAATCAGCCGCCTGATTCTGCCGAGATCGTCGCTAACGCCAAGAGGCTGTGCGTCGTGCCCCATGTGGCGCAGCGTATGCAACACATCGAATTCTGTCTTCCATTCGAGTTGTTCCTCGTCGGAGTAACCTTCGAGTGTATCAGGGGGCACCAGATTCTCGTGCATGAGAACCAGCACGCGGAGCTTTCTCATCGCGATTCCGGCATGTAAAGCGAATTCCGTTCTGGCAGCATGGCGAAGACGCATGAATGACTTGGGCGCCGCGTCGAAGTTGTATCAACGCAGTCTAGTGTGCCGTGGACCCTATAGCACCATGCGGCGTCCCTGATGAAGATAATTCATTGTCTGCACGGTTAACAGCACCAGCAGGTCGCGGCGGACTTCGTCTTCCGCGCGGTGCACACGCAGTCGCAACTGCATGCACCGTTCGATCATTTCATTCAGCACCTGATCGATCGTGTACTGATACAGCCCGGTCCACTGCGCAATCAGCCTGCGCATATCTTTCCGGCAGCTACGTAGAAACGCCGCCGCGCTGCCGCAGCGTGCGTGTTCGGGATCGCAAGAGAAGAGTTTTCGCAGATCACGGTCGTAGAAGTGCGGATAGTCGCTGCCATAGCGTTCCCGTTTTTCCGCGTAATGTTCCTTCAAGGATTTGTTGAGTTCCCGCAGTGGTTCAACATGGCGGCGGGAACTTACGGCTGGTTTTTCCCCAGCCAGGCTTGTCATCAATTCATCCACGTAATGCAACTTCTCTATCGCCGGCCAGCCTTCGTACTGCACCCGCCATTTTGAACGCGGCTTCAACCACACGGCGAATGTCTCTGCGAAGTCTTCCGAAGGATGGCTTTGTGCGTACCACGCATCAAGATGCAGCACGTAGTCTTTGCTGTAAGGTTTCGGCTGGTAGTAATCGGGATACTTTTCTGTATGCCGTCCAAACAGTTCCCGCCACCTCTGACGACGATGCAGCCTGAACGCCGTGTCAATGGCGTGCCCGGCTTCGTGCCTGAGGATCTTCATACACTGTGCTTCAGAGCCGCCTTCTACTTCCAGCATCTGCCGCCGTTCTAGCTTCATCAGCCGCGGATGGGCTAGATAAAAAGGCGCCGCGATGCCGGGTGTGCCATCGGGAGAGTACCATTCATCCGAAAGCCAGAAGTGCGGGCGGAAATCCAACCCACGAGATTCAAGCTCGTTGTACAATCGGGCGATACGCGACTCGAGGGGCGTGCCTTCGATCCGCAGATGCAGATTGCTCATCCGCATCTCAAGCAGTTCACCATCGGTCCAATCCGCCCACTCAGGTTCTGACCGGTCCATGTTTCTGCTTGATGCTGCGTTGCGAGCTTTGCTGCTTTTCGTAGTCACAGTAGCGATAAGACAGACCTTCGAAGCTAGGACAATGCAGAGAATCTATATTTCTTTATCCGCCAACAGCGTGGGATGTCTATAGAAAATCCTGCTGGGGGCAGTGCACAACTGCTGCTATTTGCGGGTGTCCATTCCGCTGCGAGGCCGCGCCTCCGTGACTTAAGGCAATATAACAACTCACACCAAAGACACCAGAAACATGTTAAGACTCCGCACGATTCAACTCGCCGCAACCTCGTTTTTCGCGCTGATATTCGCCGCGGGACTAGCGATGCAGGCCGGGGCGGCCGACCCCGCGCGATTTGAAAAAACGATTCAAAGTTTTGAAGCCTCCGATAAAAAACAACTGCCAGCCAAGGGCGGCGTGCTGTTTGTGGGAAGCTCAAGCATCCGCAAATGGGATCTGGAAAAATATTTTCCCGGCGCCGACTATTTGAACCGCGGGTTTGGCGGTTCGCACATCTCAGACTGCATCCACTTCGCACCGCGAATCGTGCTGCCCTACAAGCCAGAAACGATTGTTTTTTACGCCGGCGACAACGACACCAGCGCGGGAAAGTCGCCGGAAGTTGTTGAGCAGGACTTTCGCACGTTTGTTGAAATGGTGCACAAACCGCTGCCTAAGACCCGCATTCTGTTCATCGCCATCAAGCCCAGCATTAAACGCTGGCAGCTGATTGAGAACATCCGCAAAGCGAATCGCCGCGTGGAAGAAGTGTGCAAAAAAGATGACCGGCTGGTCTACATTGATGTGGATCAGCCGATGCTGGGCGACGATGGGAAGCCACGCGCGGAACTGCTCGCCAGTGATAAGTTGCATCTCTCACCGGCCGGCTACAAGCTCTGGACCAAACTGGTTGGGGCGCATTTAGAGCAGAAATAGCCGTTGTTGGTGAAAATAGCTGTTATTTGCCACAGTAATCAATCGTGCGGGCGATCTCAGTCTTCAGGCGATCGCGCGGCACAATGCGGTCGATATAGCCGTGTTCGAGCAGGAATTCGCTGGTCTGAAAGCCTTCTGGCAGTTCGATGCGGATCGTCGCCTTAATGGTCCGCGGACCGGCGAAGCCGATCAGGGCTTTGGGTTCGGCGAAAACCACATCGCCCAATGAGGCAAAACTCGCTGCAACGCCACCCATCGTCGGATTGGTCAGCACAGAAATGAACAACCCGCCCGCTTTATCAAACCGGGCAAGCGCGGCGGATACTTTCGCCATCTGCATCAACGACAGAATGCCTTCGTGCATGCGTGCGCCGCCCCCGCTGCCACTGATGATGATCAACGGCAGATCGTCTTCGGTCGCGCGTTCGACCAGACGGGCCAACCGTTCGCCAACAACGCTGCCCATGCTGCCCATGATGAAGGCAGAATCGGTGATTCCGACAGCTACACGCCTGGCACGGATCATGCCGGTGCCGGTGATTGCCGCATCCGAGAGGCCCGTCTGTGTTTGAGCCTCTTCAAGCTTCTCGACATAGGACTTGTTGTTTTTGAAGACGAACTGCAGCGGATCATTGGGCCGCAGATCGTCGTCCCACTCTTCGAAGGTGCCTTCGTCAAGAAGTTGCACAATACGCTGGCTGGCGGAGACGTACAGATGGTACCCGCACTCTGGGCAGACCCAGAGCCGTTTCTCTGCTTCTTTGCGGAAAATCGCTTTATCGCAATCCGGGCATTTTTGCCACAGACCTTCTGGAATACCACGTTTGGGTCTTTTCACCCTACACTCCTGCCTTCGCCTTAGCTTCTACCACTTCATATCCGCCGTGTTCGCTGCTCGCGGCCCACAGGTCGCCCAGTTCACCTTCGGACACAAAGGTCCGTACCAGGCTCATCAAAGGCTCAGGGGCGACAATCGCAATCACGCCCTGGCGGTGTTTCCGTAAAATTCTCGCTAACACAGGTGTAATCCGCTGACGGGCGGATTCAAGCGTTTCGCCGCCGGGTGGGCAGACCGCTTCCGGGTTTTCCTGCCATTGGCGGTAAACCTTGGGTTGATTGACTTTCACCTCATCAACCAGCTTGCCGTGCCACAACCCGTGGTCGAGATTCACAAACGCGTCGATTTTCTTCACCCGTGCGCCGGCTTCTTTGGCGATCATGCTGGCAGTGCCTTCGTTGGCCATGCCAGGGCCGCAATAAACCACAGAAATCCCGGAATCCTGCAGTTCCACGGCCGATTGATCGACTTGATGGATGCCGGACGGGCTAAGCGGAATATCGAGATTGCCTTTGATGCGGCCTTGATCGTCGAAGTCCGTGGCGCCTGGGTGGGCCAGAACGATGCGTAACATAACGTGCTTTCAACAGAGCTGAAATCGAACCGTGGCATCCTTACCCGCCTGCGCCGGCCGTCGCTTGTTGCGATAGCCCGGCAATGGCGTTTCCATAGTCTTCTTGACCAAAGATCGCCGAACCGACCACAAAAATGTCGGCTCCGGCATCTGCACAACGGGCAATCGTCTCGCGATTCACACCGCCATCGACCTCAATCAGGCATTCTGGCCGTGCGTTGTCCCGTAATTGTGTGAGTTTGTCCAACGCGACTGGATTGAATTTCTGGCCGCCAAATCCGGCGTTCACGCTCATGACCAGCGCCAAGTCGCATAAGTCTAAGTGAGGCAACACCTTATTTAGGGGTGTATCCGGGTTGAGCGCCAGCCCGGCACCCGCCCCCAGCGAGGCGATTTTTTCGAGTATCGGCCGTGGATTGTCAACAGCCTCAACATGAATCGTCAAAATGTCGGCGCCTGCGTCGAAGAACGCCTCGATATAGTCCTCCGGCGCCTCGATCATCAGATGCACGTCCAGCGGCAACTGCGAGAGTTTACGGCAGGCGGCGACAATCGGCATCCCGTACGTCAGGTTGGGTACAAAGCGGCCATCCATCACGTCCAGGTGCAGCACCGGCGCACCGGCGTCCTCCAGCGCGGCGATCTCTCTTTCGAGGTTCCCGAAGTCGCACATCAGCAACGAAGGGGCAATCGCGGGCGCGGCTTGCTTGAGTTTCTGGAGGTGTTGCCTGCGTGACATACGGGATCGAATGCGGGAGAATGAAAAAAGGTGAGTGCCGGACCGTCTCAATTTGATGTGAAATTCTACCACTGCCGGCAACAAACGTCTGCGCGCATTGGCCCCTTAATGCCTAAGTCGCTTTACAGTATGGGCTTATCGTCATGAATATTACCACCCCGATGCTGGTGGAAGAGCGCCGGCCGCCGAAAAGCCGCGCTGAATTCCGCGTGCGTCCGCTATTCTTTCCAGATCTGGTCGAAAGCGGCGCGGACCTTAGCGTTGTGACTTCGAAGGCCGTTCAGACCCTGCGCAAATATCTCGAGAGTGAAGCCCGGTCGGGAAATCACGAGGTTGTCGCCCGGTTCTCGTTTGCGCCAGACGTGCATCTGCAACGGCATAAGATGCAGATAGAGCTAAGTCACCGCCATGTGAACGGGGCGTTTCCACTGGCGGTTTTCCGTGCACTGGGGCGCCGGATGGGCTTTATGCCAACGCTGCCCGAAGTCTGGTTTGAGATTCAGCGTGGCGCCGACGCCAGCATGCGGTTTCAGCATTGTTTGACCTTGTTCCTGCGGAAACTTGAAAGGGAAGAGGACGAAGCCTACGTGTTGCAATTGATGGAGCCCTATACGGCTAAATATCAGGCTTGGGTGACCACCGTTGACTACAACATCTCCGCTAATCAGGTAATTCCCAAAGCCAGCGAGCAGGAAAGCCTGTTCGCCGCCCTGGGCGGCAACCGCACGTTCAACGGCGCAGAAGAACTGCGCGCTGTGGGCCGCTGCCTGGATTGGCAATTTCCCACCGGCCTGATGCGCACCTATCGTCGCGACGACCTGGTCGAACGGTTTGTACGATTGATGAACGCACCAGAACGGCGGCCCATTCTGCTGCTGGGGCCGGAGGGTGTGGGGAAAACGACTCTGGTGAATGAATTCGTCTACCGCCACAACAAGGAGAAAGGTGGACAGTTTCAGTCGCGGCGTAATACTTGGCTGGTATCTCCGCAGCGTCTGATCTCTGGCATGTCTTACGTGGGTCAGTGGGAGGCGCGCCTGCTGGCGATTGTCAAAAAGATGCACAAGCATGAGGACTGGCTATATCTGGACGATCTGAATGGCATGTTCCGCGCGGGTGTTTCCAGCTCATCGGACCTGTCGGTCGCGGACCTGTTGAAGCGGGCTGCGTCGCGCCGCGAGCTGAAAATCGTGGCGGAAACCACACCGGCCCAGTGGCGTGTTTTCCGTGAAACAGATCGCGGCTTCGCCGACCTGTTCCAGATCTTAAGGGTCGAGGAGCCACCGGCTGCATGCTCGCAGCTGATTCTGCTTGACACCATCCGCCAACTGGAACAGGAGCATGCTTGCCTGTTCAATCCGAAAACGCTGCCTCTGGTGGTCGATCTGACCCGGCGGTACATGGGCGACACATCGATGCCGGGCAAAGCCGTCAACCTGCTATCGCAACTTGCCATCAACCGGCAGAAGCGCCAGGTCGCTCCGCTGCATGCCTTGCAGATGATTCAGCAGACCAGCGGCATGAAACTCAACATGCTCGACCCCGGCGCCCGGCTGCCACGGGAGCAGATTGTGGCGCAATTTGAACGCCGCATCATCGGGCAGCCCGATGCCGTGGCCGTGCTGGCCGATGTGATGAGTATCTCGAAGGCGCGGCTGAATGATCCGTCGCGACCTTTGGCCACACTGCTGTTTCTTGGACCCACTGGCGTCGGCAAAACCGAAACGGCGAAAGCGCTGGCGGACGTTTTCTTTGGCTCCGAATCGCGGTTGCTGCGGTTTGATATGAATGAGTACGTTGCCCCTGGCTCTGCATCGCGACTGACAGGAGGCGGTGGCCAGCCCGAAGGTCTGCTCACATCCGCCATCCGCAGGCAGCCGTTTTCCGTTGTATTGTTGGACGAAATCGAGAAAGCGCATCCGGACGTGTTCGACACCCTGTTGCAGGTGCTGGGCGAAGGGCGCCTGACGGACAGTCTGGGCCGTACCGCGTATTTCGGCAACGCGGTGATAATCATGACGTCGAACCTGGGAGTACGGCAGGCCGCCTCACGCATCGGGTTTGATAAAAACGGGGCGAAGGCTCAGCAGCCTGTGTACGCCAAGGCGGCGGAAGATTTCTTCCGTCCCGAGTTTTTCAATCGTCTGGACCACGTCGTGCCGTTTGCACCGCTGGATCGTGATTCGCTGGCGAAGATCGCGCGGATGCTGATGGCCGATGTGTTATCACGCGAAGGGCTTTCGCAGCGGCGGACCTCGCTGGCTGTCAGCGATTCTGCCGTGCAGTGGGTCATCGACCGCGGCTATCATCCCACGCTTGGCGCCCGGGCGATGCGGCGTGCTATTGAGAAAGAACTGGTGCAGCCCGTGGCCCGCCAACTTGCCGCCGTTGCTCCGGGCACGCCCTTCGTTCTGCAAGTAACGCAGCGGAAAGAGCATCTGAAGGCCAGCGTAATTCACCTAGAAGAAGTGAAACCAGGCGAAAACTGTTTCCGCCCTGGGCCGGACGCAGATAGTCAGCGGATTTTAAAAGCCGCAGGCGCCGCCATTGGGCGGTTGACGGAGCAGTTTCAGCAATACCGGCCCGAAGGCGAACTAACGCCGGGCGCCATTACCGATCAGCAGTGGCAGTTCCTGGCTGCCATGCAGTTTGTAGACCATGTACGCAACTGGCGCCGGCGTTTGCTGGATGACCTGGAAAGCCGCGGCAAATCACACCGCCCGCCAGCAATTACGACCCGTCCGCCCCGGTCGAAGTTCGGTCGGTACGACCCGCTGCTTCCGTCGGTGGGCGATCTTTTCGCAGCCGATGACATCAATCAGTATCTGAACGATCTGACCGCCGATGCGACCGCGCGGAACTCCGTAGGGAAGTTCGAGGAGTCGTTACTGCACCTGCTTGATGCGCTGGCGTTACTGGAAGCAATCAGCCCGACGGAGCCGGGTATGAACCATCAACGCTGCCTACTACTGGTTCGCACAGCTAGCCAGGCGGAAGCCTCGCAACATGCAGCTTTATCACAGCGTTTAGCAAACGCGTTTAGATACACCTACCTTCTGGATGAAGGGAACGTCGAAAGATTTGGTCCCACCGGCGTGTTTTTGACCACGGTGCCCAAGGAAAACCAGCCGGCGTCTGCTGACTGGTATAAACCTAGCGAAGACGCTGCATTCCAGCGGGCTTGTGCAAGGCTGCAGACACACGTGATTGAGATGGAAGGCGTCGCCGCGCACCAACTGTGTTCGCAGGAAGTGGGCACGCATCTTTGCAGACACGACGCCGGTCACTTCGTGCCGTACCAGGTTATCGCACTGCCGCTGGAAGCTGATGACGACGCCGTGGCCAAACTTCTGACCTTTGAAGAAGAATGCCGCCAGCGCGAGCAGCAGTGTATGGAGACCGGGCTGGAAGCGGCGGACGATCCTTTACGGTTCCGCCCGCTGCTGCGTATCTATGACGCCGGGCCATCGCCGGTGGTGGATTTGCGATCCGGCGTTGTTTCAACTTCGTCGAAAAGTCAGCGTCTTCGCCGGCCGGCGTTCGCTGCATTGCCACTTCCGCAAGAGATTGTTGAAGCTGCCAACAGCAGCGACCCGGCGTAACAGCTGCTGCCGCAACGCTATTCAAATGGCCCGCGGCAAACTACGATGGAGCATCTGCGTAGCGCATCAAAGCTGTTGCAAGCAGTTTATGGAGAAACACAATCATGATGAATCAAACGCTTAAAGACACCCTTGTTTCGCGGATTTTGCCCAACGTGCAGACCCCCGCCCAATACATGGGCGGTGAATTAAATCTGATCCGCAAAGACCATCGTCAGATGCGTGGCAGGCTGTGCATGGCGTTCCCCGATGCGTACACCATCGGCATGAGCCACGTCGGACTGCAAGTCCTCTACACGTTGATCAACGAACGTGAAGACTGGGTGTGCGAACGCGCGTTCACGCCCTGGCCCGACATGGAGAAGCAGTTGCGTAATAACCGGCTGCCGTTGTATTCGCTGGAGACATTCACGCCTTTAAGCGATTTCGACGTGCTTGGTTTTTCTCTCCAGTATGAAATCGGCGCGCCGAACGTGCTTACGATGCTGGATCTGGGCGGTATTCCACTGCATGGTGTGAAACGCACGATGCACGATCCGCTGGTCATCGCGGGCGGCCCGTGCACGCAGAACCCCGAACCGATGGCGAAGTTCATTGACCTGTTTGTCACCGGCGACGGAGAGCCGAGCCTGCCGAGGATCTGTGACCTCTGGATCGAGCTTAAAGAAGAATGCCAGTCGCGTGGCGGCCTGCTCACAGGTGAAGCGGGCGTGAAACAACGCGAAGAGATGTTGCTGCGTATGGCCGCACAACTTCCCTTCGCCTACGCACCGCGGTTCTATGAACCTGAATACCGCAACGGCCGGTTGGCAGCGTTAAACCGCACCCGCTCCGAAGCGCCTGAGACGATTGAGCCATCTGTGATTGCGGATCTAGACGGGCTGCCGATCCCCACTAGGCCAATCGTGCCGTATGTAGAGACGGTGCACGAACGCATCGCCATCGAGATCATGCGCGGCTGCCCGTGGCAATGCCGTTTCTGCCAGAGCACCGTCATCAAACGCCCGCTGCGCGTCCGCAGTGTGAAGACCATTGTGGATGGCGCCTTAGAGACGTACCGCAATACGGGCTTCAACGAGATTTCCATTCTTTCGCTTTCGAGTAGCGACTATCCGCACTTTGAAGAACTGGTGCACGAACTCAAACGCGTGTTCCTGCCCATGGGCGTGAACATCTCCGTTCCGAGTCTGCGAGTGAACGAACAGTTGCGCAGCATTGCCGAACTGATCGGAAATCGCCGTCGCAGCAGTTTGACGCTTGCGCCGGAAGTAGCACGCGACGACATGCGTGAACAGATCCGTAAGAAAATCAAGAACGAAGATTTGTACGAAGGCTGCCGCGTCGCGTTCCGCAATAACTTTGAAAGCGTCAAGCTGTACTTCATGTGCGGTCTGCCGGGCGAACGCCCTGTGGACCTCGATGGCATTATTGAGATGGCTGAGACGATCGCCCGCATCGGCAAAGAGGAACGCGGCCGCTATGCGAAGGTGACAGCGAGCGTATCCAACTTTGTGCCCAAGGCTCACACGCCGTATCAGTGGAACGGCATGCAGAAGCCCGAGTATTTTGAATGGGCGCATGAATACCTGTTCCAGAAGAAATCACTACGCAGTGTATCGCTGAAGCGTCATAACATCGAAACCAGTCTGTTAGAGGGCATCATCAGCCGGGGTGACCGGCGCATTGGCGATGTGATCGAACTTGCCTGGAAACGTGGCGCCCGGATGGACAGCTGGTCGGAAGAATTCAAAGCAGACCGCTGGTGGCAGGCGATGAAAGACCTCGACGTCGATATCGATACCGCCTTGCACCAGCCCTATGAGCTTGGCGACAAGCTGCCGTGGGACCACGTAAACGTCAAATACGGCCGCACGTTCCTGGAGAAAGAGCAGACCCGCAGCGTGCTGCAGTTAGACGCCATGGCCGATGCGACCTAGCGCCTGTTACACATCATCAGGCGTGATGTCTTCCCCATAGCCGGGCGGGAACCCTTCAAAGAGTTCTTCCGCGCGGCGGTTGAAAGCGTCGCGCTCGTCTTCAACGATTTCGTTCTCCGGTTGGTCCTCAGCATCCTGGTTTTCGTCAGGCGGCGCCGAGTCGCTGGCGGAGAACCGCGACTGGTCCGACTTGTCGAAGGCGTCCGACGGATCGAAGTTGCCGAAGGTTTCCAGCCACTTCTCGACTTCTTCCGCTGTGAGCGGCGCCGGCGGTTTGCCTGGTTCCAGCGGCGCCTGCGTAGGTTGCCCGCGGAGCATCCGCTCGTACCAGATTTCGCTATCGACAGGTGTTGCTTTGCGACGGCGGGCGGCGCGTTGTAGGCGGTGATCGCTGGATACGACCGTCAACTGCTTGGGCGAAGAATCCTGCCGGATCAGAATCTCGATTAAATCGTCCGCCTCAGAAAACTCCGCTGCAAACCGCACCGTGATGCCACGGTAACTTCGCACACGTTCGAGGCCTGGCGGGGCGTTGGCAGCGTCGAAAACAACGGTCGTGCGGGTGATTTCCTCTTCTGGAACGACGTTGACCAGGAAGTTCAGCAACGCATACCGCGCGCGTTCAAGTGTGCTAGGGCCGCCACCGCTGGGGAAGACTCCGCAGACATTCAGAAGGTTGTAACCATCAATAATGATCGCCATGCTGCTGCAACCAGATAGGCGTGCCGGACAAGGTTTCTATTGTCAGCATAGCCTTAGAATGCAGCAGGCCAAACCCTTTGGCAGCCGTTTTACTTCCTGGGAAAGTCAGGCAGCGAAAACTTTTTCACCGTGTTGGCGGTATGTTCCCCGTAATGCCGCTGCATCTGCCGCAACAACGCAAGCAGCGACGGCCAACGGCTGCCCGGCGCCCGCTGGTTCAGCTCCACCCCGTCAAGCAGGTATGCAAAACGCCGGGTGAAGTCGCTGACACGTTGCATCTGCTGAGCCTCCTCGACGCCAGTCCACGTGGGATGGGCGAAGACGTAATCCTTGGGCATCTGCTTCGGGTTCAGATCCATCACTGGAATTGCCGGGTCCTGCTGGTTATATATCTGCGAGAAGAACAGCAACTGCCTGCCCATCATGTGCTCTGCATTCCAGCGCGGCGTATGCGTGCCGTTGGATGGCTTGAAGTTCAACTGGTTCACTGAAAGGTCGGCAAACACCTTCTGCGAATCCCGCGATGCTTTTTCCATCGCCTCAAATTCCTTCGCCAGTTCCGCAGGCATCTTCCAGGGCGAGGTTCCCACGGTGAGCAGCCGGACTGACTTGGGCCGCGTTTTTAACTGAGAAACCGCAACCGTGTTGTGCGCAATCTGCGTCGCGGCTTTACCGGCGCCAATTTTGCGCGCGAACGAAGCGACGGCGTCTTTGGAAGGGCCAGCGACGCCGTTGCTGAGAATGACCGTATGGGGCTGCAAACGCTTGACGGCGGTTGCCAATGCGTCGCTATTCAGCTCCTTCGCGCCGTTCGAAGTCAGCAGCAATACATCAACGGTCAGTCCGCCCGCAGCATCCTCCGCTTTGTTTTCATCCGCAGCTCCCCATGTGCCTTTCGCGATGCGAACGCCGTCTGCTTCCACCACGACCATCGAAAGTCCGTGCTGCTTCACACAACGGACGGACACCGCGTTGGCGTCAATTCGGTTGAATTTGTCCGTCGATAGCCACACTGGCTGCTTCTCATTGGGCAGCCGGGTCAGAACGTGGTTCACCTGCTGACCCGTCGCCACGGCAGCATCGGCAGGCTTGGCGCCGACTTTGTCTTTCGCCGCGTCGATGGCAACGATAAAGCCCCAGTGTGTCTCTACTGAAACCCCGCCATCCGGCCAGCACCGCACGGCTACCGGGTCGCCAGGCGCCGCGGCAAGCGGCATGAAAGTAGTGATGACGAGAAACGCGAACGAAATCGCGGCAAGCGTTGTGCGGAGATGGTGCATGGTGGGCTTCATGGTTTGCGGGCGAAGTTGACTCGCCTCAGCATAACCGGATCACAATGCATCCGTTGTGAGTTGCATCACGCGATTTACCGCTTAGGCTTCGGAGTCGCCCGGACTGGCTGCCTGCTGTCCTTTGTAGATTTTGCGGCCGATATTCGCCTGGTAGGGCGTCCAGTTGCTATCCGTGTTGGGATCGTCGTCAATCAACTGTCCGAAGCTGTGCATTTTGGCGTCGAGGTTATCCAGGTAATGCAATGCAACGGCTTCCAGCGTCATGGGCACTTTGGGGCTGCCGAATTCATGGGTGCCGTGATGACTGACGATGATGTGTTTCAGCTGCATTGCCAGTTCCGGCGGGAAGGGCTCACCGGCAAGTTTTTCCGCTTCGCGAATCTTCTCATCCAGAATGCTCACGCCGATAACTAGATGCCCGATCATCTGACCTTCATCGCTGTAGCCCAGATCGCGTTCGTAGGTCAGCTCGTCAATCTTACCCATATCGTGCAGGAAGGCGCCTAGCAGCATGATGTCGCGGTTCAGCTTGCTGTAGCGTGGCGCCGTGAGTGCGGCCAGCTCCATCAGGCTGACCACATGCTCCAGTAGGCCGCCGTGATACGCATGATGGTTCTTCACCCCTGCCGGCGCCCGGCTGAACTTGCTCATGAAGCTTTCGTCCATCAGAAAGCACTCGGCAAGATTCCGCAGCGCCGGGTCGGAGACGCTGCGCAACAGTTCACTCAGCCGGCTGGCGTACTGATCCACTTCCGATGACGCCAGCGTGACAAAGTCGGCTTCGTTAACCGTGCCCGGATCGACTTTATCGAACCGGTTGACGATCATCTGCATCGAACCGTTGTAGTGCTGCGTGGCGCCCTGAACTTTCAGGTAGTCGCCGTTCTCGAATTTCTGATAGACCTGATCGCTCGCGTTCCACATCATCGCGGTTAACGAACCCGTGCGGTCGGACAGCCGCATCTGTAGGTAGAGATTGCCGTTACGGTTAGCCCGGAGTTGCTTCTCGCCGGCTAGAAAAACCTGCTCTACGTTTTCGCGTTCGCCAAATTGATTGATAAAACGCCGCTCCATGAGTGCATTCCGTCGTCAGGAGGGATGAAGAGTAAAGCAGAAGTCTAGAAGCAGCAGACGATTGCTTCAAGTACACGCTGCACGCGCTAACACCTGGAACGGCGGCTTTGCAGATACTCAAGCAGCGCTTTGTCAAATTGCATGCTGGTGTCCAGCATGACGTAGTCAACGCCGCTCTTAAAACACTCGCGGCGGTAGTCCTGCCGGAATGCTTCGATGGCTTCGACATAGTCCGGGCGGAAGCTTGTGCCGTCGACCTGCAGCCGCTGGCTGGACTCTGGTTCTTCCAGGTCCACCATTCCATCAAAGGGAAACGAAACTTCCGCTTCGTCAAGCACATGAAACAGAATTACATCATGGCCGCCATGCCGTAACTGACGGAGCGATTTCATTACGGGCTCCGGATCGGTCAGCAGATCTGAGAAAAGCATGACGAGGCTGCGGTGCTTCAACATGGCGGCCAGTTGCCCCAGGCTGCGTGCGACATCGGTCGCGCCTTGCGGCTTCAGGCCGGACAGCAGCGAGAGCACCGAGCCGAGGTGCGAACGCTTGGAACGCGGCGGCAGACTCGCGCGGATCTTCTCGTCAAACGTGACCAGCCCGACCGGATCCTGCTGCTGCACCATTAGATAGGCCAGCGATGCGGCCAGGCAGATCGCGTAGTCAAACTTCGTCAGTTCCTGCGAGTACGTGTAGTCCATGCTCTGGCTGAGGTCCATCACCAGATAGCCGGTGATGTTGGTCTCAGCCTCGAACTTTTTCACGTAATACTTATCGGTCTTGGCATAGACCAGCCAGTCAATGTCTTTGGGATCGTCACCGGGGGCGTAGCGGCGGTGTTCACTAAATTCGACAGAGAAGCCATGAAACGGGCTGGCGTGCAAGCCCTGCATAAATCCCTTCACCACAAACTGCGCACGCAGGTCCAGACGTTTTATCTGGTTGATGACCTCAGGCTTCAGATATTTTTCCGCACTCATCGCCGCGTTCCTTCTTCAACATCCCTGTGAGTCTTACAGCAACAGTCTATCACCATAACGGCTGCGTAACTGCTCGCGGATAGATTGCGTGATGGCGGGATTGCCACGCAGATCCAGATGTTCCAGCTGGCTCAACGGCCCGGCATGCGCCATTGGACCCGCGCTGATGTCGGTGATGCCTGTATGAGCCAGGCTTAACCAGCGGAAACGACTGGAAGCTGCCGTCGCCGCGATTGCTAGGGCGCCGTCGTCACCCGTATTGTTATTGCTAAGATCGAGTGCGGAAACGCGATCCAGCCGGTGCGCCCGGACGATGGCCCGTACGCCGGAAGCGGTCAGGTTGTTTCCACTCAACCGCAATGATTCAAGCGATGGAAAACAACGGGCGCCCGCAATGTTCTGGGCGCCCTGATCTCTGATGTTGCAGCCCCGGATGTCTAACGATTGAAGCCGTGAAAAACTTCCATCGCGGACCAGCAGCCGGGTGTCGAGCGAGTTTCCATCGTGAATCACCAGCGATTGCAATTTGTCCAGGTACGCAGAACTAAGAATCGCTGCCTCCGCCGCGCTGGTAAAGGCGCCGTCCAGACGTAGCTCTTCGAGGTTTTGAAGCAGCGGCGTGTTGGCGATCTGTTCCGCGACCATAACGGCGACGCTGCTCGCCATGTGCTGGTGGAGTTCGACCCACCGCAGCAACGGCGCCGTGCGGAAGATCGCGTCCGAATGGACCGGCATTTCCACCATCCACACCGACCATCCGGCAACGAAACCGCGCTCGAAACGTAAACCACTGCGTAAAGACGGCTTCACGTCCTGCAACCATTCATCCTGATGCTGCCGCAGTAACTCAGCAACGCGTTTCGCCACCGCATCATCCGCACCTTCATCGCGCGCAAGTTGGCATTGCAGACGGATAAATTCGCCGCGGGGGTCGCCGTGTTCTTCCAGCCAGTCGGCGAAGATCAGGCGTGGCGTGTCGTCATCTGGACGGGCCAGAATCTGATCGAGGAAGGCTTCGCGGGTCGAGATCATAAAGATAAATGCGAGAAGTCAGACTGTGCCGATCAGGAACGGAAACTCGGCAAGCACATGCACCATTGCCACGGTGAAATAGATGTCGCGCGTTGTGGTGTAATCGAGCGAAAAGCTGCCCCACAACAGCAGCACCGCTGCCGCTCCGCCGAAAACAACGCAACGCACCGCCCAGCGCCAGTGGATGCTCTTTTTGGCAATCGGCGTGCTTTCAATCTTTTCCCACGGCCTCGCGCCCACGGTCAGCAGCGGGATAACGCCCAGCCAGATCGCGTAATGCAGCATCTCTAGAAAGGTATGCGTCGCCACCAGAAAGTGCGAACTAACGCCCGCAAACACGCCGGCCCCTGCGTGCTGAGAAATCCGCCACGATAGATCGTCCTCCACCGGCAGGTCGGCTGCATGCGCAAGACGCCAGTAAAGCACGCCGATCAGTAACGGAACGCAGCACAACACAGCGTAAAACGCCGGCAGCCATCGCGGCCGGTGGCGCCTGAGTTCGCGTTGGAGGTAGCAGATCGCGATCAGCGGGTGCAGGTACACCAGCCCCATATACCACTGCTGCGGGAAGATCCACGCGGCAGCAATCACGAAACAGGCCACCGCCCAGATCCAAGACCAGTCGCGGCCACGCCGTTCCCGCCCGCGCATCCAGATCAGCGTTGCGATCCACAACACAAACGCTGTCACCCACGCCGAAACAAACGCCTGCCGGACGTCGTTCTCGACTCCACTCCAGGACGATAACAGGTGGATCAGAATGATCACCGCGGTAAGTAACAGGGCGCCAGCGATTCCCAGGCCGTAGAAATACTTCCGCGGTCCCCAGCGGGCGGGCATCCGGGAAAGGAAGTAGCGGAATTCGTACCAGTTATGAGGCCCGGCGAACAGGAACACGGTCACAATCGAAAACTGGATCGGCGCCCAGCCTGCCAGCACCGCCGCCAGAATGGCGACACCCAACGCCACACCGCCAAAAACAATCGCCCCCGACGGCTTTTTCCGGCTCGTTGTGTGTGTAATGGCGGCCATGGGCGAAGTGAAGTTGCGTTGTCCAGATTAGATGCATCACGCCGGTCAATTCAGACGCTTATTGTATCTGTTTTTTGCGCGGACTGGAAAAACAACTCTGCAATGGACATTTGTTCCCACAACATTCCGTTTCTCCCCGGATTTAAGGGAACCATCCTTTGTGGTTTGTCGTCTGTTAAACTGAACGCAAGGAGAATGCGATGGACGGCGAAGAAAACCAGATCAACACCGGCGAAACTACTTCGTTCCGCACCAGCGACTTCAACGATGGTGAAGGTGACGCCAACGATATCAGTTTCCAGGAAAACCGCCAGAACACTCCTTTTGGCGACGACGCCACCATTGCATGCTCGCACAACACTCATCAGGCAGAACTTCAATCAGACATTCCCCGGCAGCTTGGCCGGTACGAGGTGCGTAGTCTGGTCGGCCGCGGTGGTTTTGGCGCCGTTTATCTGGGTTGGGATCCGCAGTTAGAACGCGAAGTCGCTATCAAAATCCCGCGTTTCACGACCGGCGACGGCTCTAACGCCGCGGAGCAATCCGCCAAGGCGCAGGAAGATTTCCTGCGTGAAGCACGCAAAGCGGTCCGGCTGGAGCGGCACGCCGGTATCGTGCCTGTATACGACACGGGTGTTGAAAATGGCGTCTGCTACATCGTCTCGCAGTTTATCGACGGCGGTACGCTCAGGCAGTTGCAGAAGAGCGGCACTCTTTCGGCCAAGGATTCGTTGCTGTTGATGGCGCGGATTGCAGAAACCATTGAATTTGCTCACCAGCACGGCTGGGTGCATCGTGACATCAAGCCTTCCAACATTCTGATCGACAAACAAGGCAATCCCTACCTGACGGACTTTGGACTCACCGCCACGGTCGAAGAGTTGCGCGCCGACGCTGGACCGCAACAAGGCACGCCCAACTACATGGCGCCAGAATTAGCGCGGCATGTGGTGGCGTACCTCGATGGCCAGGCAGCCGAGACAGAGCCGGGTTCCGCAGGCAAAGCCTCTGACATTTACAGTCTGGGCGTTGTGCTGTTTGAACTGTTGACGGGCAAGCTTCCGTTTGACGGCGAAAACTACCGCGAACTGTTCAATAAAGTGTTGAACTCACCGGCGCCATCGCTTGAAGAAGCCGGTTTGAAGACGCTTCCGCAGCTGAACCGCGTCTGTCAGCAGGCGCTGGCGAAACAACCGGCTGAGCGGTTTGAATCCGCTGCGCAGTTTGCTTCGCAGTTGAAAGCACTGGCTGGCGCCATCGATCATCAGACGGCTGAACCTGCGATCTCGCGCGGACGGCTGCCTGTGATGGTCGCCGCCGGCGTCATCGTGCTGGTGTTGGTAGGTCTGGCGATTGCGGCAAGCAGCGGCTGGTTGCAACCACCTGGCCAGCAGGAAACCGGCGACCCAGGCGATGGTCCGCTGATTGCCATGACGGATCAGACCGAAATGGAAGCAGGGAATGAAAAAACGGAAACCCCAGCGCCACAGTCGCAGGAAATGCCGCTTGACGTGGCGCCTCCTGCCGACGCACCTCCCGTCGCCGCAACGGTTGCGAAAGCTGCGAACGTTGAGTTGATGGTCCGTAACGATGCAATCCGAAAGATCGAACGCAATCTGGATTACGAATTTGACGGCGTACCTGGCCAACCGAAGTTTCGCGTTCAGCCAGGCGATAAGGGGCAACGTCTGGCAGGTTCGCCGCGTATCGGTTCGTTCCGTCCGCCAGGACATACAGCGCGTTCAGATCGTTTTCCAGACGGCTTCTCACCTGCAAGACCACCGTTTAAGGCAGTTGGCGCCAATCCGGCCGGGCAAATGCCGATGGCCGGTGGCGCTGCTGAGCAGCCACACTTCCCGGCAGCCAATCTGCGGGATGCGGTGCAACGTTACCAGTCGTATGCATTGCCCAAGCAGGACGCCACCCAGCAGCCGTTTGCCCCTCTTGCCGAACACCGCAAGCGCACCGCTCTGACAGGGGATGTGCTGCAACTGGCCGGTCGCGAAGTAGCGGCGGGCAAACTTGATTCTGCAGCTGCAGCGCTGCAAACGCTCAAACGACGCCCTCTAACGAATGATCCCAAGCTGATCGCCGCCCGGCATACGCTTGACGGCGACATTGCTTTCAAATCTGGCGATTTCTCCGCATCTCTGAAAGCGTACGACGCCGCATTGAAGGCGACCTCAACACCGCGGACGCAGTTTCAGCTTCGCCTCCGGCGCCTGCGTGTTCTGCTTGCGATGGATGACCGGGAGCAGGCAAAACAGGAAGTTGCCACCATCCGCAAGACAGCCCCGCCCGGTTCGCCAATTGCCGAACTGATAGAGATTCTTAATACCGAATCGAAAGCGCCCAATCCGCCAGCATACGATGAACCGCCCGAACCAGCGTCTGAGGGTTAGACGTCTCTGCGGCGCCTGAACTTCCTTCTCAGCCGGGATTGACGGTTACGCGGATTTTCTCATGTGGCATGGCGCAGCGTGCCGATTATCCGATGATAGGACTTTCTGAATTCGCCGCCATGGCCGCACGGATGCGGAACTGGAGAGACAGGGATGTTGAAGATCAACCAACGCTGGCTGGCTGCTGGCATCGCTTGCACATTGACGGTTGCGCTGGTGGGCTGTCGCGCTCACCAGTACGGGCACATTGTCGCTGCTGACACGCCCGATATGGTCGGCAGCCACGCTGCTGGCGCCGCTACCTTTAAGCCTCTGATCGATGCTTCGATGGCGAAACTGCTGGGCCGCTGCCAGAATACGCCGATCCAGCAGGCTTCTTACGGACAGGCTCCAACACCGATGCGTGTCTGCTTTGTAGGCGTTGAGAATAAGAGCATCGAAGAACTCGGCGATTTCAAAGAGCAGATCTACCAGCACATCGATACGCAGCTTTCGGGAACGCCCAACATGGCGCCCATCAGCCGCCGGTATGTGGACGCCGGTCTGCTGGAAACGCGTCTGCGGCCCGATCAGCTATTCATGCCCACCAATCAGCGCGCCTTTGCCGCACACATGGAACAGGCCGGCCAGCCGTTTGATTACATGATGTTTGCGACGCTCACGTCAGGCACGACGCAGAACAATAAGAGTGAACAGCGTGACTACCTGCTAACGCTGGAACTGGTCAACATCCACACCGGGCAGTACGAAAAAGAATCGGCTTCGATCCGCAAGGGTTACCACAAGAGCCGCGTCGGCCGGGCAAGCTCTTACGGCCTCAGCAGCTGGTGGCGGTAGTCATCCGCACGCCGTCTGTCGCTGAAACCGTTCCGCTGCTGACCTTGTGAAACACCAGATGTGCAGCTTTCAGCAACGATTCAACTGGAATATCCTGGCAGCGCTGACGGTGTGCGCGTTCGCTGCCGGAGCCGCTGGTTGCTCGACCTATTCCAACCGGCTTGCCACCACCCATCGCGATTTCCGCGCCGGCAAACTCAACGCCGCCATGTCAGCTATCGACACGGCGATTGAGGAGCATCCCGAAGACGCGAACGTTCTCAAGCTAGACCGCGCCATGTTGGAACTGGCAGCCGGGCAGCCTGCCGAAGCGGAACGCACCCTGCGTGAAGTTCGCACGCAACTGGATCATCTGGAAGAGGGAAGTCTGGTCGAAGAGGGCGTGGATCTGCTCACCGATGGCACCCGCAGCGCCTATGCCGGTGAGAACTACGAGAAGATTCTCATCCGCGCGATGCTTGCGCTTTCAAATCTGATGCACGACGGCGGCGATGCAGAAGCGTACGCCCTCCAGATTTCCGCCAAGCAGCAGCAAATCCAACGTGAAGCCGCCGCAGCCACCGGCGATGAGAAAGCTCCGTTACCAGCGCAGGTTGCATTTGGCGCCTACATTCAAGCAGCCGTCCGCGAGGAATCACCCACGCGATACGATGAAGTGGCGGCCGCGCGGGCGCAGGTCGTCAGCTGGATGCCGCAGTTCGTTCCTGGCGAAGCCGATCTGCATCGCGCGCAGCACGCGGCTCATTCGGCGCCCGGCAACGGTGTACTTTATGTCTTCGCCCTCACGGGCCGCGGTCCGCACAAGGTACAGGCCGTCGAGCCGGCCAGCAGCGCCGCGCTGCTCATCGCCGACCGCATCCTCTCAGCCACAGGCGATCAGGAACTGCCGCCGACCATCGCCCCGGTGAAGATCCCCAAAGTGGTCGAAACCCCTTCGACCATCGACCGCGTCGGCGTGGCAGTTGACGGCAAGAAGCTTGGCGTGACGGAAACCATCGCTGACATCAACAAGTTGGCGCTGGAGCAGCAGGAAATTGCCATGCCCGCGGTTCTCGCCCGGGCGGTGGTGCGGCGGGTGCTGAAGAAAACGGCCGTCTACAGCGCGAAGAGCGCCGTGGATGCCGATCAGAATGTTATCTTTGATCTCGCCCTGACCGCGGCTGGCGTGGCGTGGGAAGCGTCGGAATCCGCAGACACCCGTTGCTGGGGACTGTTGCCCGGCCGTATCCAGGTGCTTCGCATCGAACTGCCTGCGGGGCAACATACGATCGAACTCGAACCGCTGGCGCCTGGTCCAGCGATCGAAAAGGCTCGCACAACGGTGCAGATCCGCAACGGCCACAACACGTATCTGTTGGGGCACTTCCCGGAAGACAAACTGGTCGGCGAACTGACAGTACGTTGATTTGTGTTTCTGAAGGCTTGCTGCTTTAAGACGGACGCGCAGCGTGTGTAGAATGGTGCGAAACTCCCACCAACTACTCCGCAGGCGCCACACCCATGACATTCATCCGTTCAAGTTCGCTACTTGTTGTTGCTTCTTTATTAACCGGCCTGACTTTTCACAACATTGCGGCTGCTGAATCTCCCACCGTTGTCTTTGCCAACGGCTCGGACGGATACAACATTTTCCGCATCCCCGCCCTTGTGATGGCTGCGAATGGCGATCTGCTGGCCTTCTGCGAAGCTCGTGAAGGTGGCGACGCCAGCCGGATTGATCTGGTGCTGAAGCGTTCCACCGATGCCGGGAAGACCTGGGGAAAGGTGGAAATGGTGAAGTCTCACAGCGGTTTCAGCAGCGTTTATCCGGGCAACAAAAACATCACGGTCGGCAACCCGGCGCCAGTGGTTGACCAGCTGGACCCAGAGCACGCGGGCAGAATCTGGTTGCCCTTCACCGTTGAGAATGACCGCGTGTTTGTCACCTACAGCGACGATCACGGCAGAACCTGGAGCAAGCACCGCGATATTACGGCGGATGTAAAACGCAAGGGTTGGGGCTGGTACGCAACCGGCCCCGTGCACTCCATTCAGCTGACTAAAGGCAAAAACAAAGGTCGCCTCGTTACTCCCTGCGATCACCGCATTGGCCAGGCAGGTCGCGATGCGGGCGCACTTGGCGCCCACGCGATCTACAGCGACGACCATGGTAAGACCTGGCGTCTGGGCGCCATCGACGACACCTACACCGACGGGATGAACGCCAACGAAACCACCGTCGTGCAACTCAACAGTGGTCAGCTTTACTTCAATACCCGGAATCAGAATGGCAAGACAAAGGCCACACGCGGAGAAGTGCTCAGCAGCGACGGCGGAGAAACGTTCGAGGTGAGCAAAGACAAATCGCACAAATACTTCACACCATGCGAAGCAGTGTTGGACCCACCTGTCGTCCAGTGTTGCCTGTTACGGGCAAAATCTACGAAGGCGGGCGACAAACAGAATCTAATTCTTTTCTCCGGCCCGGATACGAACGGACCAAACGGCGCCGGCCGCAGCGATCTGCGCATCCGTTATTCGACCGACGAGTGCGAAACCTGGCAGGACGGGCCGCTGCTGCATAGCGGGCCTGCGGCTTACAGCGATATGGTTGTGCTGGAACCTGGGAAATATGGCGTGCTGTTTGAAGCGGGCAAAAGCGGAACGCGCCGCTACGATCAGGTCTGGTTCACCATGGTCACCGCAACGGAAATCATGAATTCCAAATAGCACCGCGCGCTGCACTCCACGAAACCGGGCCAAATGCGTAACATGATAGTGGTACGGGGAATCTCCCCCGTAGGATGGAGCGACTCGAAGGACTGTCATGGGACTACACGATCGTGAATATTACCGCGATGACGCCACCACAGGTGGCGGCGGTTTTCAGATGCGCCGGCCACGGTCGGTTGTGGTCTGGCTGATCATCATCAACGTGGTGATTTATGTTGGCATCATGCTCACCACAAGCGTTGAGCCAGAGGGCTTCGTCGTTTCGCAGGTCAATCAGGTGCTGAAGCTCGACAGCGATGCGTTTGTGAAACCGTGGAAGCTATACGGCCTGTTTACCTGTGGCTTCGCCCATGCCGCCCCAGGCGCCGGGCCGGGCATCCTGCACCTTGTCTTCAATATGTACGGACTGTTCCTGTTCGGACGCGACGTCGAGCAGAAGTATGGCAGGGCGGAATTTCTCAGCTTCTACATCGCAGCGCTGGTGTTGAGCAGTCTGGGATGGCTGATCTGGCAGACCGTTATGAATTTTGGCGCCGACCCTCCGTTCAGCGCGATTGGTGCTTCCGGCGCCGTCGTCGGTGTGACCATTCTGTACTGCATCAATTTCCCTAAACGCACGCTTCTGCTTTTTGGCGTCATTGCGGTCCCCGCCTGGGTTCTGGGGCTGATGTACGTGGGCTTTGATCTCATGAATGCAATCGGCATCGGTCACCCGAACATCGCCTGGCAGGCACATCTCGCCGGCGCCGGTGTGGCCGCCGTTTATGCCTGGTCGAAGATCAGGATCACTTCGTTATCAGGCGGCTGGAACCCGTTGGATTTGCTCAAGCGCAAGCCGAAACTTCGCGTCCACGATCCCGGTGAAGATGACAATGCTGAACGTCGCTACCGTGATTTAGATGAGAAAGCGGACGAATTGCTCATCAAGATCCGTCGCGAAGGTGAAGACAGCCTGACCAGCAATGAACGCCAGATTCTGGAAGATTACGCCCGCCGGATGCGGCAGAAGCACCGATAAAGAGTCTGCGGCGCACTCCTTCTATTTGAAATGGACGGCATTTCTGCGACAATATAACAGTGGCCTAACATTAGCCCCTGCCTGTTATTTTCCTCACCTATCTAAACCATGCCGTCTCACGATTCACCTTCAGATCACGAAATTGTCGCCGGGGTCCTGGCGGGCGATTTTGCGCGGTTTGAGGAAATCGTAACGCGGTATCAAGGGGCGTTGCTGCGTGTTTCGATAGGTAGGCTAGGCAATCGGAACTGGGCGGAAGACGCGGTGCAGGAGACTTTTCTGCGAGCCTACAAATCACTTGCGACTTATCGTAGTGAATACAGTTTCCGCACCTGGTTGTGGACGATTCTGCTGAATCAGTGCAGCCGGATCGCCCAGAAGCGGGGCAAGTTCCCCACCAGCAACTTCTGGCAGGATGATCCTGGCGCCGAAATGGAACCAGGAGCCAGTTGGCTGAATGGATCGCAGGACCCTGCTCCGCTGGTTGAACTGTTACGAAAAGAACGGGCAGAAATTCTGGATGGGCTGCTGAATGAACTGCCCGTGGCACAAAGCGATGCGTTGCGGCTGCGGTTTTTTGGCGGGCTTAAGTTCCAGGAAATCGCAGACACGATGCACTGCAGCCTTAGCAGCGCCAAGCAGCGTGTCCGGCACGGATTGATGCGGTTGAGTGAAAAACTAACGGAAAATTCGTCCACGCGCGAAGCGTTTGATTTACACGAGGATGTGGACCCATGAGATGCGAGCAAGTCTTCGAAACGCTCTGCCAGATCGACGCCGGGGCGCCTGTTACACCCGCTTTGAGTGGGCATCTCGCATCGTGCCAGCAATGTGCACAGCTCGCTGCGCAGTTGACGCCCGCCGTAGACGCCTTGCAGGAGGCAGCATCCATTCCCGGCGCCTCGATGGAATCTTCGCAACTTGCGGCTGCTCCCTGGCTTAATGGCGAGGCGCCAGATGCGTTACCTGTTACGCAACAGACGCCGCCAGCTGTTGTTAAACCGCGACGTAAGTCTTCAGCAGGTTGGCCAGGTAAAGACTTCTGGCAGGTTACGACACTGGCACTGCTGGTTGCGTTGGCATTTACCGCGTTTCAGCTTCGCGGACATGGAACCTCACACCGGGAAGTAACGCCCACCAATCTGGCGAAGTATCAGCCTGATGCAGCGGGTCGTGCGACGCTGGCTGCGATGAAGCTGCCGGCTGATTGCCTGGCGTCGGATCCATCGCAGCGATTTTTCGCGGCCCAGGGAGGAGCCATGCTGCAATGCTGCACAAGTTGCCACACCGCCGCGGTCGATCAGCCGGCGGCAGTGAATCTCGTCGCGGTTTTGCAAAAGAGTTGCCAGGCGTGCCACATCTCTCAGTAGCCCTGGCAAAGTCTGACGATACCGGAACCAGCAGGTGAAAGGACGACACCTGCTGTGGTAAAACGGGACGCATGACCACACATCTAATTCTTGGCACGGCTGGCCACATCGATCATGGTAAGACGAAACTTGTCCACGCACTGACAGGTGTTGACACCGACCGGCTGCCCGAAGAAAAGCAACGTGGCATCACCATTGAGCTGGGCTTCGCAGATCTAACCCTCGAAGAATTCCACTTCGGCATTGTGGATGTACCTGGCCACGAACGGTTTGTCCGCAACATGCTTGCCGGGGCGACGGGCGTTGACCTGGCGATGCTGATCGTCGCAGCGGACGAAGGTGTGAAACAGCAGACGCGCGAGCACCTGGACATCCTGCGGATGCTTGATGCGCCGGCTGGTTTAACCGTTGTCACCAAATGTGACCGTGTTGAAGCGGACTGGCTGGAACTGGTTGAGGAAGATGTCCGCGAGCTGGTCGAAGGCACGTTTCTAGAGGGTGGCCCCATCGTGCAGACTTCGGCAACGACAGGCCAAGGCATCGACGAGCTGAAGAAAACGCTCGTCACGATAGCGCGTGAGCTACCCGCAGACCTTCGCGAGAAGCAAACGGCGGCGCCGTTCCGCATGGCGATCGACCGCGCATTCAACCGCGAGGGCTTCGGCGTGGTTGTTACGGGCAGCGTTTCAAGCGGCTCTGTGGCTGCTGGCGACACGTTAGACGTTCAGCCATCTGGCTTGCAGGCCCGTGTCCGCACGTTAACAACCCACAACCAGCAAGTTGAACGCATCGGTCGAGGACAGCGTTGCGCCGTAAATCTGGCCGGTGTCAAACTGGATGAGATCCAGCGCGGTCAGGAACTTTCCGCCCCAGAATTCCTTCAGCCTGCAGGCATCATCACGGTGGAGATCGTGACGTTGCCAGATGCTCCACGGCCGATAAAGAACCGCGCAACCGTGAGGCTGCACGCTGGCTCTGCCGAGGTGCTGGCCAAGGTACTTCTCCCTGGCGGTGGAAAGCTTGAAGCAGGCGAAACGGGCTTCGCGCAGTTGTTCCTTTCGCGTCCTACTGCCACAACCTGGTCACAGCCGTTTGTGCTACGCAGCGAGTCGCCCGTTGAGACTATCGGCGGCGGCAAGGTGCTGTGCCCGGCCGCTGACAAGCTTAAATCTCCGACGGATGCGCAGCTTGCGCTGTTGCAGGAACTCTCAACCGGCGACGACACGGCCCGCGCGGCGGCAGCGGTTTATTTCAACGGCTTCCGCGACTGGGCGCCTGCGGACCTTGTTCGTCTGGCTGGTGTTTACGATTCAGCAGATATCTCGCAGCAACTTCTTCAGCAGGGAGTGCTGCACGAGGTTGAGCTGTCTTCCAGCCGCAAGTTAACTTTCCATCAACTACGGCTTAACGAACTGGCAGCGAGGATTGAAGGCGTGATGAAGCGGCTTCACGACGCGCATCCGCTGATGTCCTCCATACCCCTTGAACAACTCCAAAGTGCATTCGATTACTTGCCCGCGGAGGAACTTTTGCACTATACGCTCCGCCAGATGGCGGCGCAGAAACGCATCGCTCTGACCAGTCGCGGGGCGTCGCTCGCCGGGGCGGGCCCTCAGTTGTCCAATGGAGAGCGTAAACTGCTGGCGTCTCTTATCGAAACATTCCGTGGCGCCGGCCTGAAGTCACCCAGCGTTCAGGAATGTCAGTCGACGGCGCCCAGGAATAAAGAGTCGGTGCCGCAGTTGCTACGTCTGGCGGCTGCTGACGGCGACCTGGTGGAAGTTGAGGAAGGCTACTTCATTCACAGCGACGCAGACGCAACTGCCAGGAACAGGCTGCGGCCAGTGCTGGCGGGCGGAGACGGCAAGACTCTCAGCGAAATCCGTGAAGTGCTGGAAGTGTCGCGGAAGTACGCCGTTCCCTATTGCGAGTATCTGGACCAGGTCGGTTTTACACGCCGCGTCGGCGATAAGCGGGTGCTGGATACGCAGTAGCCGTCAGGGGGCGGATGGTAGAAGGCTGAATTCGCCGTTGTCCATCGCCGCGAGAAAGTCGAGGTTACTGCTTAGTAGCCCTCTGAGCTTGCGGATTTGCGGAATGGTCATCCACTCTGCGGATTCGACTTCCTGCTGATCGGGTGTCACAGGACTGTCATCCGCTAGAAAAGCCTGGCGCCAGTTCAATTCGATATTCCAGCGGGTCACATTGCTCCACAACGGCCGCGAGCTTGTGACGACGGCGCCAAGTTCTTCCCGCATCTCCCGGGCAAGCGCCTCGGCGTGACTCTCACCCTGCTCTACGTGACCGCCAGGGAAACAATACTTGCGCGGCGCGCGGACAAACCGTGACCGCCGGATGACCAGAAGTTTCTCTTCTCGCAGGATGACGGCTACAACGCCGTATCTTTTGGGCAATTCGTCACGAGGCTTCATATCACTTACTGTTTTTCGCACTACCAATTTCGTCGCCCGCCACCTCACTGAGCAACTCTAACACTTTCGCGCGGACCTTGGGTTCGGCGCCGGTTTCCAGACAACTGCTCCGCGCCCGCCAGGTTGTATATCCGCCAAGCTTATGCTGCTCTGGCGGGGCCAGGTAACCGTCGCAACCGTTGGCTAGTTCTATGGTGAAGGTTGTTGCCAGCGGGCTGTTCTTTTTGATGCTCAGGCCGGTGCTACTATAAACCTCGTTCGGGATCGCAGCTATGCCCAGCGAACCGATGCGGATCGCCTGTAACTTCAATTCTCTTGAAACGGGCATCTTACTCAACAGCACCGTTTCGCGTGCGTAGACTTCATCCGTTGTCTGTGGCTTGCGTCCCTTGAAGGGCTTTAAGAACGCTTCCGCTTCGTGCACTTCTTTAGCATCGGGCGCACGGATGTTGAGCTTGAGTTTTGCTTCCCGCATTTTGATGGGCAGCCAATCGTGATACTCGATGTTCTTGTAAGCCCGCAGTGCGACGGCGGCAACGTCGGCCCCGACGGTGAAACGGTCGAACTTCCGGCGTGCTGTCCGCTGAAAATCCAGGCAGTTGGTGTCACCGCTTGTGCCATTGCTCATCGCCGCCATGAAGGCTGGCTTGCCATTGCGTTCGCCGCCGCCCAGTTCTTTCTCCAAGATACCGGCAAACACGCCGAAGTAATCCGCTGAGAGTGCGGGGCCGCCTGCATAGTGGGTGGAATAATTCGCCAGCAATGCGATGGGCGCCCCATTTGGCGACTGCAACGCGAGCACACTCACGCCGGTGTCGGGCACGCCAATCCGCTTGATGGCGTTAGGGTTGGCATAGCCCGGATTCATCTGTGCGCGGTCATCGGTGTGGCCGGTGAACCGGGTCGTCCGGGCAGTGCCTGGCTTCATCAGAAAGCGGCGGATGAACACGTTCTGTTTGTCGTGCTCAACGCCCCAGCCTATGCGTGCCGGCGCGAGATTCTTATGCGCCATCGCAATCCCTTTGGCAATTTGCCGGGGCAGGAAGGCGGCGTATTTCGTATCAACATCGCTACCCAGGCAACCGAAAACGCTGGGCGCCTGGTGGGTGTGCGTCGCGGAAATAAGCATGTTATCGACCGGTATGCCTGTTGCCTTCGACGCCAGTTCTTTCGCCTGGTCAAGTAAGCTGCGCGGAATCATGCAGCTATCGACAACGGCGATCACGATCTTTGTTTCGCCGTCGTCCAGCACCAGGCATCGAGCGTGCAGCCTGTCCACGACGTTACTTGCAGTGCGTTCCCGCATGCCACCGTTGACGATGACCGGGAACTCAAGCGGCGTAACATCAATTGCGTACGCGCCGGCTTTGAAGACCGCTCCGGTTGGCTGCTCTGCGTGGGCGATGCTGGGGTTGCCTGTGACGACGATGCTGAGCAGAATTGTGCAGCCGAGGGTTGCCAGATTTTGCAATGCATATTCCTTTCGCACGTAGATGTGACGAGGTGCGGCCCGGTGGCATTATAACGCTGCAGATCCAGCAACTTCCAGTATAATGACGGGTTCTTCTCCTCAACGAATTGCGGGCGTTTTTCGCATGGAAATTGAAACTAGGACTGTTAAACGCGACGACGGCCGGATTGAGATTATTCGCGTACTCAATGAACGGGCGCTGAAGAAATTCAAAGAGTGGAATCCCGTTGCTTATGAGGCTAGTGTCGTCTGGCTGGAAGACATCAGTCATCTATCATTCGCCCGGATGATGTGGGCAACTCGCTGCACCAGCCGTGGTGGCGAACTTATTCCAGAGGGCGCCGGCAGAATTCTCGGTTTTACGAAGTTAACGAAAGACGCGCCGCTGCACCCTGAAACGGGCTACTACACCCGGCGCATCTTTTATCTGCGACCACAGGACGAACATCCCGGAGCAGATCCGCCGCCGGGTGCTGTTGACCCCAAGACTGTTCTGCCTTGTGTGGTGGGCGAATCTGTCAGCCGCATCGCCACTGCGACCGAGGCGCCTAAAGTCCGTGTGCGCAGAGAGGCGGCGGCAGCGGAACTGATCGGAGATGCAGAGCCAACGGCCAAAGAGAAGATCAAAAAGTTGACGCCGCTGGCATCCTTAAAAGCAGAATCCGGCAAGCCGTTTATCGTCACACGTCGCGAAGTGAACATCGGCCGCCATACCGACAACGACTTTGTGCTGCCGGCGAAGACAGTGTCCTCGTTTCACTGCCGCATCTTTTTAGATCAAGGTTACTGGTGGGTCATTGATCTCAAGAGCACGCATGGCGTTGAAGTGAACGGCCGCCGGGTTAAAGCCTCGGAACGGTCGCGCATTGATAAGGGCGACCAGATATCCGTCGGCGGCTGCGTTCTAACGTTTCAGAACTAGCTTGCCTTCTTCGCAGCGGCCTTCACTTTCAGAAGGTCCAGCGCCGTGCTGGCGACACCCTTGGAAGTCTCTTTCGGCCGCGGAGTCACTGGCTGATCTTCCTGCTTCTTAGCGGGCTTCTCTTCCACCGTCGTGATCGAACGGATGTGCAGGTCGCGTTGCGGGAAGGCAATCTCAAGATCGGCTTCGCGGAAGGCTCTTTCGATCTTCGTATTGAGTTCGTTGGTGACAGGCACGAAGTGATCGCGGGAGCCGATGTAGGCACGCAGTTCCAGGTCCAGCGTGCTATCGCCAAATCCTTTGAACACAGCTACCGGCTCTGGTTCGAGCAGGACCAGCGGATGATTCTTGGCTAGTTGCGTCAGAATCTCGCGTCCACGCGTAGGATCACAGGAATAGCTGATGCCCACGGGAATGACAAACCTTGTCACTGGATTGGAAAGTGTCCAGTTGGTGACTTCGTCGGTGATGAACTTTTTGTTCGGCACGATAAGTTCGCGATGATCGTAGTCCGTGATCGTCGTCGCACGGATCTGCATGCGGGTGACCTTGCCGGTGACACCTGCGACGGTGACCAGATCGCCGATGCGGACGGGCCGCTCGAACAGGATAATCAGCCCTGAGACGAAATTCGCAAAGATCTCTTGCAGACCAAAGCCAAGGCCAACGGTCATCGCCGCCAGCAGCCATTGCACGCTGGACCAGGAGACGGAAATCAGTTCGCCGCAGATGACAATCCCCGCCAACGCCAACGCATAGCGGGCGATAATCACCACAGCATGACGGGCGCCCATATCCAGGGGCAGGCGATCGAGAATCGTCAGCTGCAGCAGGCCGGGCAGGCGGTGCACGGCAACGTAAGCAACTGTTCCGGCCAGCAGGCAAAGCAGCAGGTCGGCAACGGTCACTGGCACGCGGCGCGTGACTTCTTTGGAAGTTTCCACGCCGTCAGCATCAACTAATGTTTCTGTGGCTGTGGCGGTGGTGGCCCAGACTTCCATGTTGTCCAGAACCTGCAACGCCGGGAACATTCCTGACCAGATGTACCACGCACACAGCACACACGCCGCAATGGTGGCGACACGCAGCAACTTATGAATCTGGGCGCCAGCATCAACCAGAAACGCTTTGCGTTCTTCTTCCGTTTCAACTTCAACCTCTTCCAGTGCGGCGGGCTGAATGTGAACACCGGCTGCCGCCGTGTTTTCCATGGTTAAGGTGGTTTCGGTCGCTTCGCCGTCTGTATCGCCAGCGTCCGTGCCATTTGTCAAGCGATGACAGTGCACCGAGATCGCCCGGCTGATCAGCGCGTTGCACAATACGATGCCAACAATTACCCAGAACGTTTGATTGCCATACAGGACGATCTGATGCGCCGTGTACGAATAACCCATCGCTGCCAGCACGGCTAACGCGAGAGGCGACCCGGTCGCCAGACCGTACCAGACATGGCGGAACGCGTGCGGCCAGCGCACTTCTAACTTGTCCAGCCAGACGGGAACTAGACCGCGGTTAACGCGGAACGTGCGATGCGAAAGCAAAGCAAAAATTAGCATCCCCGCAATAAACGCTATTCGTCCCAGCGACTCACGGAAGACGCCTTCACCATGCGTTTCCAGCACGGTTGTCAGGAATACGACCGGTAGTCCCAGAACCAAGGCAAGCGTCAGCGGACGTTTCAGGGAATTCACCGTGGCTTCTTCCCAGTGGAAATGGCGCCGGGCAAGACCTTCGTGACGTAGCATCGCGCGTAGCACCTGTCCGGCCATGAGCATGTACGCCGTCATTTTCAGACCGGCGCCGATGTCTGTCGCGAGCATGCCCGCGTTACGGTTCATTGAGATCCACCAGCCCGCTCCCCAAAGGATCAGCGGCCACAGGATCGCCGTTACGACAGTCAGAGCGATAGCTTCCACGGTGGGGAGATACTGATCGTCGCGGACAGTTTTTCCGATCGCATCAAGCCGGTATCGCAGCCGTCCGCGGAAAACGAGAAGCAATACAACCGCCAGAATACCGGTACCAGCGGCGAATGGATGCGCCGTAACATTCTTAACAACGCCGGCGCCCAGCATCTGCCATTGCTTCAGGTCAGTGAAGATTGCAATCGCATTTTTGGAGTCTTCAAGGTCTTTTAGGGAAACGGGATCGCCGCTGCGAATCCACAAGACGCGTGTATCGATGTAGCTCTTGTAGTCTTCAATCGTGCTGGTGAGTTGCCTGCTGCTTACGTCCAGATTGGTCAGGTCGTCGTGGTAGGATTTGTAGTCGCTAATCAGCTTGTCGAGATATTCTTTACGGGTGACAAATAGTTCGCGCACCATTTCTTCCAGTTCACCTGGCTTAAGCTGACCGGCAACAGCGGACATGCTGCTAACGATTGGTTCGATCCGCGATTCAACATCACCTAGATCTGCACGGCTGGTTTCCAGCTCTAGCAGTTCGACCTGCACCTTTTGCATTTCTTCCGTTGCGAACGCGACGTGTTTGTGGTGCTCTGCGGTGGAGGGCATGCGGTCACGACGGCTGCGCAGATGGAGCCCGATGGCGGGTGTCATGCCTGCCGTCTCAACCTTCCGGGAGTCCGTCTCGAAGTTTCCTTCGACCTCAGTCAACAGCTTTTTGGTGGCGGAAAGATATCCAGCCACGGTGGCGATTTTTTTGGTCAATGCCGTGCGGCTTTCGGCGAGCTTTGCATTGCCAAGAGCCATTTCACGCAGCGCGGGATGGGCGTCGGCGACCGCTTTGCGTGCTTCCAGTGCTTGCCGCTCGGCTTCGCGTTTGCGTTGCTTGGTGACCACGTCGCGCCATGCGGTGGTCATCTTCTGCCACCAGGTTGCATTGCGTTGTGCAATGTCGCGTTCCAGCGGGAACAGCGTTGCGGCCGCGTCCAGCCGTGCCTTTTCGGCGTTTAGCGCCTTGGTTTCGGCCTTGATGGCGACGGCTTGCGCAAGCATCTCGCTGCGGACGCCGGGTGGGGCGGATTCAGCAGCCACCGCGGCAGTTTCCGCTTCCAGCTTCTTGAGTTTCTCAGCGATGGTCGTAAGGTGCCGTGTGATCTCCGCTTTGCGTCCGGCCCCGGCCGTGTTAGCCAGATTCTCCTGTGTCTGGCGAAGAACATCCTGCGCCTTTTTAAGTTCCTCCTCCGCGGCGGTCAGCTGCTGCTCCAAAGCAGTCACGGGTGTGCCCGGCTCGAAGACAGGAACGGGCGGCGAAAGCTGGCGTGCCAGTTCTTCTTTGATCTGTTTCAGTCTGACAGGCGCTGCTTCTGCCGCGATGCGGAACTGTTCCGCCTTGGCTTCAAACGCGGCTGCGGTTTCCAGCCATTTGACGGCGGCTTTAATGCGGTTGCTTTGCTTCTCTTTCTCTTCGTCCGCTGCCTCACTGGCCTGAATCGCTTCCAGCTTGGCGTTGAGTGTTTCAATGGTTAACGTGGCGCTGACCGGTTTGGTGGCCTTTGCTGCAGCGTCGGCTGCGGGAGTATCCGTTTTACCGCTTGGCTTCTCTGCCGTGGTAGCCGTCGTCGGCTTTTCGCCCGCTGCCCCCTCACCTGCCGCCGTTGCTGGTTGAACTGGTGCGGCTGGCCCCCCGGCGGGACTGGCTGCTGGCGTTGCAACTGGCGGAATCTCTGGCGGGATGCCGCCAGGAAGCTGCATTGCAGCAGGTTTGCTCTCAGTTTCCGGGGCGGCTGGCGGAGGTGTGGCGGGTGCTTCACGCAGGGCGTTTGCAGGCGGGTTGCTGAAGCTGGATTCTGGCAGGTCTGCGGTGCGTAGCATGGACCGCCGGAGCACGTCTATTGGCGCCGCAGGTGGTTGAACCGTGGCGTCTGGCGGTGGCAAAGTGCTGCTGTCCGGCAGGGGCGGCGGCTGAAACGCACCGCCATTCTGGGCGAATAAACAGGGTGCACCCAGGCAGCAGCCGGCAAAAATTACGAGAAATGTGAACAGCGAGTGGACGCGGGTCGACATCGCGTGGATTCCTTCACCAACGGGAAACGGTCTAATTTGGTGAAGGACAATAGCTAGAGTTCCATCGTGCGTAAACACGAGTTGCAGCTTATCGCCGCTAGCGTCAGGCGTGCCATATGAAGGCTTTCCGCAGCTTTGGCGGCCATCCGCAGCGGCTTTATCACTGGCTTTGTTTTTCAGCGTCTACGACGTAATAGATCGTGCGTTTGCGGTCGGCTTCGGAGGTGAAGTGATTGACCTCTGGCACGCTGAAAAGTTGCGGGTTGTTGTCGCGGGATTCCAGCACCAGGCGGAAAATGTCACCCGGCTGGGCTTCCAACAAAGGCTGCCTGTTTCCATTGAGTGTTGCCCAATGGCTGATAAGCAGAATCTCGTCTTCTGGCTTGCCGCGAAAAGTCTTCATGACTTCCACGCCGGTGACCATCAGCGAGCTTTTCGCCTGCGGAGGCCCGTTAGCTGGCAGAACAGACTGTTTCTGGACACGCGCGAGTATCTCCAGTTGCGGCACGGCCGGTCTGGCTC
Source organism: Pirellulaceae bacterium (assembly GCA_965233625.1). GTDB lineage: Bacteria > Planctomycetota > Planctomycetia > Pirellulales > Pirellulaceae. The sequence goes on along the minus strand of OZ247499.1, from coordinate 673,441 downwards.
TCACGATCATCAGTGACGTGCGTGCATTGCTGGCGATATCTTCGGGTGATAGCTTTTCGTTGTAGAGTGCCACCGATTCCAGCGTGGTCCGGGCTCTTCCCCGGCGGTCGCCAAACTTCAGCGTATCGTTCTTCCGTATGGTGAATTTTCCGGTTGGATAGCTCGAATGCATCACCTTCCGTCCATCGACATAGCCGGTAAGTTCACCATTGCCGGCGGTCACAGCAATGTGGTGCTGCCGGTAGTCCATCATTTTGCCGGAAAGCTTGCTCGTCGCGATCGCCTTGCCATCCGCGTATAACTCGAAGTAAACCTCTTTGTGCCGGCGGACGAGCGCGAAGCTGGACGCCTGCCCGTCGCCCATTGAAACAATCTGCACCGGCTCTTTCTGTGGTGACTTGTCGAACTGCACAATTGCTTCAAGCGAAATTGCCCCTGTCCGGGCGGTTGAATGCCGGATTAAATCGTTGACCGACGGGGGCGTTGTGAACTGCCCGCTGGCGAATTGCATGGCGTAGTCGTGGGTCCACATTGCGTCGCCGGCAGGCTGCAGGTCATACATCTGCAGATCGCCGGTTTCCGGGTTCCAAAGCTGCCTGGCACGGTCAGCGGTCTGAAACACGAAAACCAGCCCTTTGCGGGCGGCAGGCCAGGGCTCTGTCTGGTTCTTGAGGCCGGACGCGGTTGCCACGCCGGTCTGCCCACCGGTGACCAGCACTGATTCTGGCAGGGAATCGTGGGTGAACTTTACCTTACCCGCAGATACCTCAAGCCGCGTGTTTTCCCGGTTTGTAGAGAGGAAGAACTGCGTGCCAATGACTTCGCAATAAGCGACCTTGGTGGTCAGCACCATGGGCAATTTCTGTGGTCCCATCCGCGCCATCAGATCGCCACGCTGCAGGTTCACAAGCTTACCCACGGCGCCGGACGGATGTTGCAACACCGGGAAACCAGCAACGGTATCGCCGCCGATTCTCAGCACTCCTCCGTCTACATAACGAAGCGTCACCGCGGCGCCGGCGGGCGTTTCAACGCGGTCACCGATTGCGATTCGCATGTCTCTTTCCAGAGGAGTCTTTTCGCCATTGCGGATTACGTGAGCATTGCCGGCAACTTCGGTAATGTAGCCAACTGTCTGCTGCTGATAATAGAAATAGAAGCCCCCGGCGGCGGCACAACAGAAGAGGACGGCCGCGGCAAGGGAGGTCCAGAGCTTGAAGCGTTTGCTCCGTTGTTCACTCTGTTGCTTCTGCTGCAACTGGCGGGAAGCGAGCGTGCGAAGATCTTCGGCGCGGCGGTCGAGTTCTTCTTCGCCCTGGGCATGATCACGCAGTCGCTGTTGCACCTGTACGCGGAAATCACCGCGATAGGCGGCAAGTTTCTGCGTGAGCATTTCTTCCACGATCAGTTCCGACCGTACTTGCCCCGCCAACGCAGGATCGTCCGTCAGCGTCTCGACCAGTTCCGCCAGTTCGGCAGCGGTAAGACTTTCCCGGTCTTCCAGGTAGCGGCTGACAATGTCGGGCATTGCATTCATCGCCAGCGGTCCCGCGAAAGAGTTTCTTCGATGCAGTTCTTCAGGCCGTTGCGGATACGATGCAGCGAAACGCGGATCGCCTCGGAAGTCGATTCCATCGCTTCGGCAATCGAAGCGGACGATAGGTCTTCCATATACCGCAGGCTCAGCAATTTACGGCTGCGACCAGGTAGCCGGTTGTAACACGCTTCGAGCGCGACCTGGGCGGAGCTTGGCGCCAGGTTGGTTTCCAGTGAAGATTCCGCTTGCGAAAGCAGTTCCACCAGCGCCTGCTGATGCAATCGCGTGCGGCGCGACTTCTTGCGGAAATGGTTCATGCACAGATTGCGGGCGATGCCTTTCAGCCAGCGCTCTGGCGCCACATCAGGCGGCGTCTTGTCGATGTTCTTGTAGAATTCCAGATAGACGTCCTGGGCAACATCATCCACTTCGTGCGATGGCACGCCCAGACCGGCGATATAAGCACGCACGCGCGCCTGGGTGTTACGCAGGATCTTATCGAAATCCAACGGCGGCCGGCTTTCTGCGTGGTCAGCAGCACGGATGTGTGGCGAACTATCTGCGGAATTCATAACCTGTTCTCCTCTTTACCCATAAGATGGTCCGGGCGTTTGGAACCGTTACAAACCATTCGTTAAAAAAGCAGACCGTGTCTCGCTACCACGACTGTCCGCTGGGGTTGAATCGTATGGTGAGAGAAGAAAACCGCAGGAATACCTGTGCAATTCGTCTTTATTGAATGTAATATAGTCTCTTGAGGATGATGTCCTCAAACCAGCGCGGCGTCCCTTCACAATTGCCGCGTCTTCCCCTTTAGCCCACCATAACCTACACCGATTAATTCACGGCAACTGTGCATTGTCGTTTTCAGACCCGGAAACTGGTTAACTCCGGGTGTTAAGGGAGGTCAAAATATGGCTTCCACACTGCTAGCAATTGAGGTGGCCAGTGGTTGACATTAAACATCGCGAAACAGGCGACGTGATCCTTGTTGTCCCCGGCGAGAAACTTGCCGGTGAAAACCTCGTCGGCGCTCAATTGTCTGGCGCCAAGATGTCGCGTTACCGTCTGACGGGGATCGATCTCAGCAATTCGAATGTCACCAGCGTTGACTTCGGCGGGTCGCTGCTTGACGGCGCCATTTTTGACAGTGCGTGCATTAACCATGCAAATTTCGACAAGGCCAACCTGACCAAAGCGGACTTTACCAACGCGGTGCTCCAGAAGGCGACGCTGCGGGAAACGAACGCCGTGGGCGGCATTTTCCGCTATGCCAAGTTGACTGCGGCCGATTGCACCGGCGCCGACTTTACAGGCGCCGACCTCAGCATGGCGGATCTGCGTGGCAACTTTAACGAAGCCAACTTCACCGGCGCGGACCTCCGTGGGGCGGATCTTTCCGGCGCCAATCTTACCGGGGCGAACCTCCGCGGCGCCAACATGGCAAATGTGAACCTCTCCAACGCGATTCTCACCCGCGCGAATATGGAGGGCGCTATCGGTTCGCAAGGGCGACTAATGGGCGCCACAAATGCCGAAGCAGGGCCACGCAGGCCACCCAAGAAGGCAAAAGCCTGGTGGAAACTCTGGAATTAGGTCGTTGAGTTAGCCGTCAGGCAGTCGTAGGGCGGGCGCCCGCCTGCCGATGTAACGGAATCCACCCCAACCATCGTCAGGCAGTCTCCTGACATACGGCTACGGCTTACCAGTTGGGCAGCGTGACAATTTCTAGAAGTTCAACGGCGGGAAGGCCGTTGCAATAGATGAAGGCGGTGCGGCCGTAGCAGGTTGCCGGCGCCGGTAGTTCGAGAAGGCGGGTAAGTTCCTCCGCCGGTTCGATCTTCCAGAGTGTGATTAGCATCACTTCACGCAGCACATCGTGATTGATGAGGACGCGGCCCAGGGGCGTCTGTTGGCTTTCGATCTCTTTCCAGGCCGGCGCGGGAATGTCGGTCGTCGTGAGCCGCACAATGCCGTACTGCACCACACCCCCATCGGACTGGCGGCGGAGCAGGATCTTACGCGAGTAGTGGCTGCCCGTTGTTTTTGCTTCGACGACTTCAACATCGACCGGGCTGTTATGAAACGCCTCGACCGTGACGGTCATATGTTCGTCATGCGCAAGCAGTTGCTGCGCCGAGGCGGGCATCTCCTGCGGCTGAACCTGTGTAAATTCTCCCAGTTCTGCGGGCGTATCGTAGAACAGACTAACGAGGGCGCCGAGTGCCGGAGTGGTGTGCCTGGCTGATTTCACACTGGAAGCGGGGGCAGGAGCAATGGGGCGATGAAGGGAAAACAGCGGTTGCCGGTTAGCTTGATACAGCACCGATGCCAACCAGGCCAGCTGTGTTATCTGACGATTCATCCCGTTGGAGGACGGTGTCAATCAGATAGTACAGCAGACGGCGTAACTCGTCAGGCTGAATTTCGTCGGCCACAGCTTCGGCGCGCTGCTGGTGCTTGTCGACAAGCCGGTTGGCTTTCTCGAAGACACCTGCTTCTTCGTAAAGCTGGCGGACACGGGCAACGCGAGCCGCGGGGTGCAGCGGATGATCGTCAGCCACCAGGGCTTCTAATTCCTGCTGTTTCTCTGCGGGCAGAGATTCAAGAGCTAAGGCCCAAAGCACGGTCGGGCGACCGCCGGTAATGTCGCCACCGGCGTGCATCTTGTTGTTGTTGTCACCCTGCCAGTCTTTTAGATCGTTAAGGATCTGAAACGCTACGCCCAGGTTCCGCGAGAATTTGCGGATCGCTTCGAGGTAAGGCTCTGCATCTCCCGCCAGCCGTACGCCGCAGTAGAACGCGGCTTCAAACGCGGGGGACGTTTTCAGGGCGTAAATCTTAAGAGCATCAATGGGTTTGAGCCGTTTGCTCAGGGAATCCCGCCACAGCAATTCGGCGCCCTGACCTTCCGACAGCCGCAGGTGTGACTGCGCCAGACAGTCCAGGATATCCGCGGCTTTGTCACCGCCCAGCGCGGCTGCCTCACGGCTGACCAGGCGGTAGCCGAGACCGATCAAATAGTCGCCGGTGTTGATGGCCGTTGCAATGCCGTACTTGCGGTGTAGTGTTTCATCGCCGTAACGGAACTTGTCGTCATCTTCGATATCGTCGTGCACCAGCGACGCTTTGTGGAAGGTCTCGATCGACATGGCAGTGCGTTTCACCGCATCCGGGAAGTTTTCCACATGCTGCTGGCCGCCCGAGAGCGTGCCTTCGCCGCCTGTCAGAGCATCGTAAACGGCCAGCGTGATAAACGGACGCGAATGCTTGCCGCCTTTGGATAAGAAGTCGTAAGCAACCGCTTCGACGCCGGCAATCGGGTCGAGCGCGCCGACGCCCTTTCCGTTCACTTCGGCAAGCCGTGGCCCGCCACGGGCGCGGGGCGCGTAGCGGTCTAGCTGTTCAGGTTCAAACATCTTTGCTGACATACGCATCAGATGCACGTAACTACGCGTTGTCTGCGCGGGCGTCTTCTGCTGGATGTTGATCATCTCATTCACCCAGTCTTCATCCACTGCCGTGTTGCGGCAGTCGGAAGAGAGCAACGGCACTGCCATGCAGGGGATGCCTGCCAGCAGGATTTTATCGATCGCTTTTTCCAGCACATTCAAACAGGCAACGCCAACGATAGCGTCAACATAGCCGCTGACGATAATCTTCAGCACAATCGGCGAACCTTCCGCCACCAGCACCTTGTAGCCCATGTCTTCGGCAATGCTGCGGAAGTCAGCGATACTGCAGGCGCCGCAGGTTTTGCAATCCAGCCCGAACTGGTCGTAGTCGGCAGGGCAACCCTCGGCATGTTTCAGGCAATGAGGCAGCAGGAAAAGGCGTCGTTCGGGCGGAATGCCCGCGACCTGATCCGCCCAGAATTCGCTGGCGAAGACGACCATCATCCAGCCGGTAAACTGTTCGCCTTCTCCAGATTCTTCCAGCAATTGCCGGCAGATGCCCTCCATCTCGTCCTTGCTAAGCGGACGCGACTTGTCGAGTGTGGCGGCATATTCGCGGCACTTCAGACGTAGTTCTTCGCGACGGGCTTTTGACTGCGGGACATCCTTCAGGTGCGAAGTCTTGCGTCGTTTTGTGCGGCGCTTGCGCTGCGATTCTCCGGCAGGCGCCAGCGTGGCTTCCGTCTTGCCAATCGTCCCTTCTGAGGTCTCCGGCAGAGAACGGGCGCCTGACCCGGCGGCGACATTATCGCTGGCAGACGGGACGTGCGTTTCATTCATCGACGGTACAATATCCAAAACTGCGTCCTCTAAGTGTTGGGAAGCGGCGCTGTGCCGGCTGCTGTGTCTTGTGGGGCAGAATCTTGAGTCGGTGCAGCAGCATCGCCATGAGGTGCGGGTGGGAAAAGGCGGGAAGCCTGCCCCAGGGCGGATACTGAAAATGTTAGCGGGTACAACTTCTCATAATACCACAACTTAGCGAAGTAAAACCCGATTGGCGAGCATTCCAGATGGTGTTTTTCCCCCACTGCCCGGACTAACCAGTTTATTCCGTTTACCATCGCAGCGGAAATCCGGTCGTCGGGCGCGGTATCTTCCGGCCGCGTTCTCCGGCGTAATGTGGTGAGAGCTTCAACGGCCAGTGAGGTCTCTTCAACGCTGCTCGACTTCCCTCCCCAGCCGCCATCTTCGTTCGCACAGTTCGCCAGGAATTCTAAACCTCGCTGGGCCGCAATTGTTTCGGTCTGTTGCAGATCCCGGTAGGCACACAGCACTTTGGCGGTGCCGTAAACCGGGTTTTCTTCTTCCGGGTGATCCTGATTGCCAAACCACAACGGTATCCACGAGCCGTCAGCGCGTTGCTCGCGTTCCAGATACTTCATGCCCTTCTGGATCGCTTTTGTTACCTGAATTCTGGCGATAGCGGGCGAAAGTGTCTCTTGCCAGACGTGCAGCGCCCGTAAAGCGTGGGCCGTGAGGTCGGCGCCGCTGCGGTCAAATGGTAGTTTCCCCCAGCCACGGCAGAAGGTCGGCCAGCCGCCGTTGCGGTTTTGCAGCCCAAGCAGCCACTTCGCCCCGGCAATCGCAGCGGTTTCCGCCTGCTGGCGTTGCGTATCCGTAATCTGCGAAGATTGACGCCAGGCGTCCAATGCCAGCAGCGCACCGGGCGTATCATCTGCGTCGGGCACCGCGCCGGAATGATCTGTCCAGCCCCAGCCGCCTGGATCGGCCCCGGTGAAAGGATGACGCTGCGTATGCTGGCAGCTCAATAGCCAGTCGAAGCATTGCAGCGATCCCACATCTTCACCGCTCGCGTGCAATCCATTGATAGCCAGCGTTGTATTCCAGGTGGCAAGATCGGTGTCAATCGGCCAACTGCCATCTTCCAGCACGGAATTGCACAGGAATTTCACGCCGGCCCGCGTTACCTCGTGCTGCTCACGTCCAGTGGCTGCCAGACTTATCACCACGAAACTGGTCAGGGGCGTCGCCTCCAGATATCCGCCGCTGGCAGGCTGCATTCTGCGTAACACCCGCAGGCTTGGTTCTACGGATGCGCGACGCAGCCACGAAACGGGTGGCAGTGGTTTCTGGTGAAAATACTTTGCCTGTCCGATGGCCACCAAGGCGGGAATGGCGTAGCTGACAACGGGCAGTTGCATGAACCGGTAAAAGCGTTGCGGCACCACAGCCGCCTCGAACGGCAACGGCGGGACATCCTTCCAGGACACCAGCCCCGCCAGCGCGCAATTCGTCAGAATTGGCACGGCGAACGTCTTATCGACGCCGTAACGCTTTCTTAAACCAGCTATTCCGCCCTGCTTGTCGATATAGGAAGTTGCCTTATCCAGTAATTCAGAATGTCCGGCTGCCTGATCCGCCAGATGCAACGCCGCCCGCACAAGCATGGTGGTGGCAATGTTGGAATAGCTCAGCGTCGTGTCGCCCCAACCACCATCCGCGTTCTGCCGTTTCGCCAGCCAGCGGATACCGCCTTCGATTAGCTTCTTGTGCTGTGCCTGGCCCGTGTGCTTATCGACAAGTGATAATGCACTCACTGCTGTCGCGGTCGACAATGCAGACGCCGCCAACGCACCGATCCAGTGCCCTGCCGGCTCGCGGGCGGCAAGCAGATCGTCGCGAGCCGTGCAGTAGGCATCGTGCAAGCGTTGTGCGTCGATCATAAAAACAGCCGGACGATAGACGAAGTGAAACGGAAGCGGAATGGCGTGCAACCGCAATTACTTTACCAGTCTACTTTATCGGCCATTTACCGCGATGTACAGCTTCATGGCGTATCTTCACACAGCGTTATTGGGCTGGTTTGGCAATGCAGATCAGTTCGCGGATGGTGTGTGCAAACGCTTTACCATGTGCGAATGAGATGCTTGCCCGTGTGTAGGCTTCGCCAGCCGGCCCTAAGTCATTGATGGCAGCGATCGCGTTTTCATCCAATCTCTCCGCCTGCCAGCGGATGACATAGACCGTGCCATTCTGAACAGGCACATAGAGATGTTCACCGGCGACGGACGGTGTCGGCGAAGCAACATGCCCCCAGCCGTTGCCACGCGAACGCTTGTCGCCCATCACAACCAGGCCACGCGAGTTCTTCATACTATTGGCTGCAAGAGCCTGTGTCTTCAATGCTTGCTTATCCTTGCCCTTCGCACTACCAGCCGGCGGCGTAAACCATTGAAAGGTTTCTTTACCGCCCTCTGTGCGGGCGACTTGCAGTGGCAGCTCCAAATATTCAACCTCACCAGTTTCTACATGCACCCTGCCCAGCCAGGGCCGCGTATAGCTGCGGAAGTAGTGGTAGGGCCCGATGAGTAAGTTGGACGTCTGCGTAATCATGCGATTACCGGCCGCGGGAATCGACTGCACAGCGTTTTCCCAGCCACCATGCACCCGTCGGCGGACCGCAACACGATCGACAATGGAGGTGCGCTGTAGGATCTTGCCTGTGCCGGCGTCAATCGATAGGTGTTCGCCCTTGTGAAAGATGTGAACTACATTGTCGCGGATGCGGTAGCTCATGGTCGCCATAAATCCATCCAGGGGCAGCGTCCACAAGGTTTTGCCATCTGCCAGATCCACCAAAGAAATCCCGTCCGGCTTCTCAGGTGGTCCGTGCCCGCCGCCACGGCCCACAACGGCTACATCGCGGCCATCTTTGCGTTTCTGGGGCAAAACTGCACAGCCCATGTTCACGCCGCAGCGGGTTGTCCAACGGTCTTCGCCTGACTTCAGGTCGATGGCGTGTAGCTGGGTCCACTTCTCTGCTGGCGAGTCTTTGTATTTGTGCGGAAAGTTGCCGTCCGGCTCTGGCGGGTAAATCTGCCGTGTAAGCACCACGCAGCCGTTATGTAGAAATGGCAACGTGCGGCCCACGGTCAGAAAATCGCGTTGCCAAAGTGCTTTGCCATCCAGATCAAAACAGGCAATGCCGCCAGACGCATTGGCAAACACCACCCGTTGCCCGTCGCAGACCGCAGGCGGAGCGCTGCTATCACTGAAACAGCCGGAAAGACGCAGCGAATGCTTGCCGGAGATTTCACACTTCCACAGCACGGCGCCATTCCCCGCGTCGCAACACCAAGCAATGATATCTTTTCCCAGCGAAGCGTCCGCTTCGACCGGCTTAAGCGTCGTGAAAAACACTTTGCCGGCAGCCACCACCGGAGTGCTCTGTCCGGTTTCAGGTAATGTGACGCGCCACGCAATATTGCGGTCGGCGGCCACACTCCATTTGACAGGGCCCGGCTGCGTCGAAACGAAGTCGCCACGTCCAGCCGCCTGTGGCCACTGCTCATGTTCATCAGCGTAGACGCTTGAAACGAATAGCAGGCTGATCGCGGCAAGGGTTGCCATTGTTCGTAGATTCATTGAAAGAGGCTCGCCGTTCTTTTAACTTTTACGCATGCCTTTTCACGCATGGATTGGCTGCGGGGAAAGTTTCTACTGTAATCCTTCCAGGTGAGAATGGACACTCGCAATGCAAGCGTACGCAAGCCCTTGTCGCACAACACTGAATGAACATTCAGACGCATGAATAATCAATCGCCACTGGATCGCATCAATCTTGCTTGCGATGAATACGAAGACCTTTGGATTGCGGGCAAGAAGCCTGCCATTGGTTCGTTCCTGCAAGGTTGGCAGGGTGATCAGCGACGCCAGCTGTTTACGTATCTGCTGGAACTGGACGTCGAGTACCGGCGGAAAGCGGGCGAGTCTCCGCAGATGTCTGACTACGAGACGGAATTTCCGCGGTACCACACAGAGATTCAACAGGTGTTTGACAACACGCAGGAACGCGCGGACGCAACGCAGCCCGATGTCCGGCCTCCGGCGGGAAATAAGGAAACGCTGGCCAATAAACCTCCGCGACGTGAAAAAGTAGAACTGCCTAAGGAATTCGGAAAATACCAGATCCTTCGCAAATTGGGTCAAGGAGGCATGGGCGCCGTTTATCTGGCCCATGATACGAAGCTCGACAGAAAAGTCGCGATCAAAGTTCCCTTCCTGCGGGAAGAAGACGCGACAGGCGTCGCCCGCTTTAAACGCGAAACGCGTCTATTGGCCGCGATGCGGCATCCGAATATCTGCCCCGTCTATGAAGCGGGTGAGGTAAATGGGCAGCACTTCATGGCAATGGCCTATATCGATGGCCGCGCGATGAATGAATACCTTGCCGACCGCAGACCCCTGCCGCCCGGGGCCGTGGCGGCGGTGATGTTCAAGCTGGCCGGCGCTATTGAAGAAGCACATGCTGCCGGCGTGGTGCATCGTGACCTAAAGCCCGCCAACATCATGATCGACGGCCGCAACGAGCCGCTCGTAATGGACTTTGGTCTGGCCAGATCAGGCGTTGAGCAGTCAACGCAGCTCACAGCGCCCGGCGCCCTCATTGGTAGTCCGGCATACATGTCGCCCGAACAGGTGGAAGGTGACATTGAGGCCATTGGCGAAGCCAGCGACGTCTACGCGCTGGGCGTCGTGATGTACCAGATGCTTACCGGGCATCCGCCTTTTCAGGGGCCGCTGGCTAAACTGCTGGTGATGATTCTCTCGGAAGATCCGCCGAAACCACGGAGCATCAATCCAGAGATTCACCCCGCGATGGAAGGCATCTGCGTCCGCGCCATGGCGAAAGATCCCGCCAACCGCATGTCGGCAGCGGATCTCAAAGAAGCCATCCGCGCGCATATTCAAGATCCCACCGCCACAGATACGACGCCCCTGGATGAACCTGCGGCGCGGGCGTCTAGCCAGCCGACAATCGCCGGCGCGGCGGATGTATCGGCGATCACGCATGACCTGTTCGATTCGCTTGAATCCCGGCTACGACGCCGGGAACGGCAGCGGTTCTTCCGCAACGCTGTTGTAGGACTGTTGTTGCTAATTGTGGCGGGGCTCGCCGGTTACGCAGCATGGCTGTGGACGGATACGGGCGATCTGATTGTGCAGAGTTACGATCCGTCAGCAGTTGTCAGTGTGACACGTAACGGTCACCGGGTCGATCAGTTCCGCGTGGGCGACCGACCGGCTTCTACGGCCTACTACACGGGTGACTTCCGCGTGGAAATCGAAGAGGCGCAGACGACGGGCGTGGCGATTTCGCAGCCTGAATTTTCTCTGCGCCGCGGGCAGGTGATGATTGTTGAAGTGCAGCCGCCCATCGAACGCCGGGTAGCGATTTTTGTTGTTTCTCATAAGGGACACGTCGTTGTTAAGCAAGTTGAAGAAAGTCAGATTATCGCCACGCTGAGTAAACTGCCCGCTGGGCGTTTCAAGATGAACCGCATCGCATTGGCGCATGGATCAGGCGAGAAATTTTTACAGGCAATCGATCTGATTTCGCAATTGAAACAATCACCGGACATTCATTTGGATGGTAAGGTCACCGTGGCTGATGACGAGAGTCTGTCACAGCTCGCAAAGCTCCGTACGTTACAGGGGCTGCAGATTACCAACGGCCGCATTACGGCGGCAGGGATCGGGAAGATCGCGACTCTGCCGGCACTGAATAGGCTGGCATTTGAAGATACACCGCTTAACGACGATGCGATGCGTTCGCTCGCAACGGCCAAAGGACTGAATACGCTTTCGCTCGAGGGCTGTGCGGTTACTAGCCAGGGCGTAAAGCACTTGCAGCAACTGCCTGAACTCAAGTCGTTGCTTGTGGCTGACAATGCTCTGTCACCGGAGGCTATCGGTCATCTCGCCGCCTTTCCCGCACTCGAAGAACTCAGCCTGCCGGGCAAAACCGCGCTTACGGAGGAAGAAGTTGTCAGTATCGCGGGAATCAAAAAATTGCGGGCACTGAATCTCAGCGGAAGCACCGTTACAGATGCGGCCATGCCGCAGATCGCGTCGATCGTAACGCTTGAAATTCTCGATGTCAGCGACACCGCCGTCACGGACGATGGGCTGATTGCCCTGCAAAAGTCCAAGTTGAAGGAACTAAATGTTGATGACACCAAAGTGACCAGGGCCGGTGTCGCCTGGGTGCAGAGCATGCTGCCTACCGCGCAGTTGGACTCGCGATTTTCGCCCGGCGGCAAACCTATTGGCGTCGCTCAGGCGGCGATGCAGATGGTGGAAGCGAAGCAGCGGCAAGCGGCGTATGTCCGCGGAAACAGTCTCAAACCGGAATACATCAACTCACTCAACGCAGCTTTCCGCCTGATTCCGCCCGGTGATTTCCAGATGGGCTCGCCGCCAGAACTGGTTAACGTGATCAACAAAGCGCTGGGTAATACGGAAGCTAATAATGAGACGCCGCGGCGAAAGGTTACAATTACGAAGCCTTTTTATATGGGTGCTCACGAGATAACTCAGCAGCAATATGAACAGGTGATGGGATCTAACCCAAGCATTAAGAAGGGCGATAAGAATCTTTCAGTTGGTATGATCCGCTGGAACGACGCGGTTGAATTCTGTAACAAACTCAGCAAGCTGGAAGGTCGTGCCGAGTGCTACAAAAAAGAAGGCGTTAACTATGTGGCGGACTTCACCGCAGCGGGATACCGGCTGCCGACCGAAGCTGAGTGGGAATATGCGGCCAGATCAGGCACCGATACCGCGTGGTACTTCGGCGATAGCGCGTCAGAAATTGACCAGTACGCGTGGCACAAAGGCAATGCCGGGGATGAACCGCCGGTCGTCGGGGGGAAGTTGCCCAATGCCTTCGGCCTGTATGATATGTACGGCTCCAGCCTCGAATGGTGTAACGACGTTTTTGAGAGCGATTACTACGCGGACGGCGACGTCTTTGACCCAAAAGGCCCGGCTGAAGGCGGCAACAGAGTCGTGCGAGGTGGGCACTTCATGCACACCGTCGACGTCTGTCGCTCCGGGTGCCGGTTGCCACACAAGTCCTGGGTTACGTATCCCTACGGCGGCTTCCGCGTTGTGCTCGCGGATACGACGCCGGAGACACCTTAGCCCGGCGACAAGTCCCAGGCGTCAGCTCATCACATCGCGGATCAACGAACCGTGCACATCCGTCAACCGGCGGTTCAGCCCATTGTGATACCACGTTAAACGCGTGTGATCGAAGCCAAGCAGATGCAGCACGGTTGCGTAGAAGTCCCAGACTGTCACCGGGCTGGTCGTCGCCCGGCGGCCGAATTCGCCCGTATCACCGTAGCTGACGCCGCCTTTCACACCGGCGCCCATCATCCAGCAGGTGAAGCCATCCGGGTTGTGGTCGCGGCCTGAAGTGCGTGCCTGATGCGTGGGCATGCGGCCGAATTCTGTGGTCCACAGAACGAGCGTATCTTTGAGTAGACCCGTGCGTTTCAGGTCGGTCAGCAGCGCCGCGGTGGGTTGGTCGAAGACCGGGCAATGCCGTTCATAATCCGCCTTTAGCGTTTTATGTGCATCCCAGTTGAGTAGCCCGTCGACGCCCGAGGCTCTCGACGCGCAGTATAGGTTGACGTACCGCACGCCACGCTCCAGCAGCCGCCGCGCTAACAGGCAGTTCTTCCCATAGGCGGCTTTGAGCTTATTGGCGTCGCCGGTTGCGTACAGCTTGTGTGTTTCCGCCGTCTCCTGATTCAGATCAGAAACCTCCGGCGCCGACAGCTGCATCCGCCCGGCAAGCTGATAGGCAGCAACCCGCGCCTGCAGCGCGCTTTCACCAGGGTTCTCTGCGGCGAACCGGCGGTTGAGTTTGTCGATCAGCGCGCGGGAGTCTTTTTCCTGCTGGGCGGAAATTGCCGCGGGGCGGTTCAGGTTCCGCACGGGTCGCTGTGCGCTCATCTCAATGGCTTGATGCCGGGCCGGCAGAAAACCGTTGGCCCAGTTCGCTTTGCCATTTGGCGGCTCGCCACGGATATCGGGGATGGCAACGTATGCGGGTAGGTTCTCGTTCTCACTTCCCAGTGCATAGCTCATCCAGGCGCCTGCGCTGGGGAAGCCTTCTGTTGCATGGCCGGTATTCACAAACACGCAGCCAGGTCCATGCGTATTGGTCTTGCTATGCATCGAATGCACGAACGCGATGTCGTCAACATGCGCGGCCATATGAGGCAGCATGCTGCTAATCTGTTTGCCGCTTTCGCCCGCTGGTTTAAACGGCCACGGGCTTTGCATCAGGTTGCCATTCTTGCCTTGAAACGACACATACCCTTCTTCACCAGGCAGTGGTTTGCCGTGCCACTTGGCAAGCGCCGGCCTATGTTCCCAGAGATCAACGTGCGAAGCCGCGCCCGGGCAGAAAATCTGCAGCACACGTTTCGCCTTGGGCTGATGGTGCGTCATCCCCTGCCCAGGCTGCCATTCGGCGGCAGACGCCTGCGAAAGAAGATCCATCAGCCCGATACCCACCATCGCGCCGGGCACGGTTTGCAGCAGCTTCCGCCGTGTTAGTTCCAGTAGCTCTTTCACGTATCTCTCTCGGCCTGATATGAAACATCGCATGAAATGATACCAGGGCCAGCATCAGGACGCCAAAAATCTGCAACGGAACGATGCCATGCCGCTACGACGGTCACCCAATTAGTAAGCGGATAAGTTACGATAGTAAAAGAAGGCGGCACTGAATAAACAGGCGGATGGAAGATGCAAACATTCCCACAGAAATTAACGGGTCTAATCGCGTTCGTACTTGGCGTCGTATTGCTTTCTGCAACCGCGGTATGCCTTGGTGAAGAGGCTCAGCCCCTCAATTTGTTGCGGATCGAAGACGTTAAGATCACTGCGGAGCAAGTGGCCGCGGATTCATCCGCCAACTTGCAACGCCTGGTCGATGGCGATGCTGCGACCACCGCGGTATTACCTGCGACCGGCGACTTCGACGTGGAAGTATCTTTCAGTGACACGATTGTGGCGCCGGCGGAACTTGTCGTCAGTTTGTCGAAAGAATCAGGCGACGCTGCACCCGCGAGGATTGAACTGCTGGGTTCCATGCTGCCGGGGCAGGCGGGGCTGAAATCCTTGAAGTCTGCGGTGCTGAAAGCTGAGCCTGCCATCCAACGGTTCAAACTCCCCAGCAGTGGCGCCCGGTTTCTGTTGATTCGCATCACACCGCCGCGTGGCGCCGGGCGGGTGTCCGTTGGTGACATCGCTGTGATGGGACGCCTGGGGGCGCCGCCTACCAACTATGCGTTCAAAGAATCGCCCGCCGCCGCTTTAAAGGTGATTGCCAGGTTGAAGCAGTCAACGTCACTTGCCGCCGACGAAGCCGCCTTGTTGGCAGATGCGGATGACGGGCGGCTGGACAACTTTACACTGGCCGAGGCCGGGCTGATTGCTTCGGGCGTTCTGAAGGCTGAGCAACGCAAGCCGTTTCTAGAGCAGCTAGACACGCTCACCAGCAAGGCGAAACAGGCAACCGCCGGCGCCCGGAAATTCGCATTGGGAGAAACGCTGCTTCGCTGGCTTCACCGGCATGCGTTTGACGGCGGCTACCATCTGCCAGATTCAGAAATCAACAAAGTGCTTTCGACAGGTAAATTCAATTGCGTTTCGTCCAGTCTGATCTACGCCATTGTCGGACGGCGCCTGGGCCTGGATGTGCGTGGTGTTGAAGTGCCGGACCACGTGCTTTCGATCGTTTACGACGGCGCGGCGCACGTTGATGTCGAAACAACAAGTCCGCATGGCTTCGATCCGGGTAACCGGCAGGCGGCCCGCGAGCAATTTGAGAAGCAGACCGGGTTCGACTACGTGGCAGAGCGGTACAAAGATCAGCGACGGGAAATAGCGTCGCGGGGCCTTGTTGCCGTGGTGTACTACAACCGTGGTGTTGCCGCGGCGGAAGCCGGTCAGTTTGAAGAGTCGCTCGGCTACTATTTCCGCGCGTTGCGGATTGACCGGGAATTCGCATCGGCCGTGAAAAACGCGCTCAGCACCTTTCAGAACTGGAGCCTGAAACTCTGGAAGGAGAAAAAGTACGAGCGTGCTGCGGAAGTGGCCAACGCCGGCCTGGAACTGGCGCCGGATCACGAAGGGCTGAAGACCAACCGCGCCGCCTTTTACACCGCGTGGGCGATGGCGGAAATGGAAGCAGGTCGCGACGCTGCCGCGGTGCATGTGCTCCGGCAGGCACAGGAGGTCGATCCGCAGGGGAAATATCTGGCCATGCAAGCCTGGATCTATATCCGCCCCAGTGAAGACGCCGCTCAAGAGGGCCAATGGGCTAAGGCGCTGCTGCTGGCAGAATCGGGTTTGAAAAACGTTGATGCGGCTGCCAGAGAAGACCTGCGAAAGTGGCGGGAGAATCTCTATGTCCGCTGGTCCGCCGAAGCACTGGAAAAGAAGAACTATCAACTGGCAGTAAAGGTCAACGGCCTGGCTGTTGACAAGCTGGCAGAAAGTGCGAGGTTCGAGCAGCGGATGGCCTACGCAGCCCAGGAGTGGGCGCGTGATGTGGCGGATCAGTCGGGGTTTGATGCCGGCGTGAAAGTGCTTCAGCCCGTCCTGAAAGAACACGGAGAAATAGAAAAGATCCGTACCGTCGCGGATTCGTATGTCCGTCGCGAAGTTGTTGAGAATCTTGATGCCGGTCAGTACAGCAACGCCGTGGCTGCCGCCAAGCGAGGCGCCGGGCTCGTTAAGGATCAGACAGAAGCCGCCAAGCTGCGGAATTACGCCGTGGATCAGTGGGCCAAGTCTTTCCTGGATAAATCCGAGTTTCAAAATGCTGCCAGCGTGTACGAAGATGCTGCTAATCAGTTTCCGCAGGATAAGCATCTGCAGCAGGCAAGTGTCGCCATCTGGGTGCGTTGGGCGCGGCATCATGCCGAAAAGAAGGAATGGCCTAAGGCGCTGGCGGTTTATCAAAAAGCGCTCAAGGCGCATCCGGCAGAGGCGGACTTCCGGAATAACGTCGCTTTCTACGGACTAAGCTGGGCGCGCGAAGTCCGTGATAAGCAAGGGCTGATGGCCGGGGCGAATATTCTATCGTCCTTGCGGAAGGTTTATCCGCAAAATCCCGACCTGAAAGACGTCGCCACAATTTACGCCGAAGAGCAGGTCCGCCAGCATTACAACGCCGAAGAATACGGCAAAGCGCTCGATGCAGCCCTCGTCGCCGCAGACCTTCATCCAGATCAGGATTCGATGGCGAACTTCACGCGGCTTATCGCCGACAAACATGCGGCCGCTTTAACGAAGCAGGGAAAATTCGCAGAGGCCACCGCAGCGTACGACAAAGTGCTGGCGGAGTATCCAGCGGATAAGCACGTCACGCATAACCTGATGGTGACCTGGCAGATCTGGGGCAAGACATTTATCGAAGGCGAAAAGTGGGCCGCTGGTGTGGACTTTTTCACACGCGCCGCCAAGCGGTTCCCCGGTGAAGATTATTTTGCGAAAGCGCTGAAATACTGCCGCGCCAAAGCAGGCCGTTAGCGCGAACCACACCGCTCTTCCAGGTGTCTATTCCAGCAAGCAACAGGAAAAACGTGGTAATCCTGCGTTGTTAATCGCTTTATTACGCGCTGCTAGCACTTGTTTTACCGGGTCTTCACGATTTAAGCCCTTACACTGCGGGGCGGTCGTGATAGAATACGCCCGTCGCAATTCGGCGGCGCCCACCATCTTCTCCCGCACAGTCGCTTCTGCTGCGGGTTGTCCCTTGTAGAATAGGAAGTCTTTTGGATTCCCCCAGTTTTGAGGGCTTGAATTTAATCGAGCCACTATTGAGCGTTTTACAACGCGAAGGATATTCGGTCCCCACTCCGATCCAGCAACAGGCCATTCCGCACTTATTAGCCGGCAAAGATCTGCTTGGCTGTGCTCAGACCGGCACCGGAAAGACAGCCGCATTCGCGCTGCCCGTGCTGCAACAACTCGACAATAACCGCCGCCGGGCTGCAGCAGGTAAACCGCGTGTGCTGGTGCTCTCGCCAACACGTGAACTCGCCGCCCAGATCGATGAGAGCTTCCGCGTTTACGGTAAGTTCATCCGTTTCCGTCAGGCCGTTATTTTCGGCGGCGTGAACCAGAACCCTCAGGTCCGCAATCTGCGTCGTGGCGCCCATGTTGTGGTTGCTACGCCTGGCCGTCTGCTTGACCTGATGGACCAGGGTCATTTGCAGCTTGACCATTTAGAGACATTTATTCTGGATGAAGCAGACCGCATGCTGGACATGGGTTTCCAGCCTGATCTGCAGCGTATTCTCGAGCAGTTGCCCGAAAAGCGTCAGTCGCTGTTCTTCTCCGCCACCATGAGCCCGGAAATTGCCAAGCTTGCAGGCGGCATGCTGAACAACCCGGTAAATGTTGAAATTGAACCCAACGCACCTGCCACCGATCTGATTCAGCAGCGTGTGCTGTACGTCAAGCAAAAACAGAAAAGCCGCTTGCTGCAACATTTGCTGGCTGACGAAGCCGTGGGGCAGACGCTGGTCTTCACGCGCACCCGCCGCGGCGCCGACAAGATTGCGCAGCAATTGCACAAAGACGGCATGAAGGTAGACGCCATCCACGGCGACAAGTCGCAGGCCGCGCGTACCCGCGTTCTCAAGGGCTTCAAGACCGGCCGCACGCAGGTGCTGGTCGCGACGGATGTAGCCGCCCGCGGGATTGATGTCGATGGCGTGACGCACGTCATCAACTACGACATGCCACTGGAGACCGAGAACTATGTGCATCGCATCGGCCGCACAGGCCGTGCAGGCGCCACAGGTGAAGCGGTTTCGATGTGCGATCCCAGCGAGCGTGGCATCCTGAAGGCCATCGAGAAGCTGGTGAATCGCAGCCTCGAAGTGGATAAAGACCACCCCTTCCACTGCGATGTACAGCCCGCCCCCAAGAAGCGGCGCGGCAACTTCAAACGCGGTTCGCATCGCAAACATTCTTCCCGCAAACGCCCGCACGCCAAGACTCGCAGTGGCGGTGGCGGCAAACCGGGCGGCGGCCATGGAAAGCGAAGCAAGCCGGCGCCTAAATAGGCCGCAGGCTTCACACGATTCGTTGAAACAGCAACACCCGCGATGAGCTTTGTCGCGGGTGTTTTTTTGCGCACCCTGCGAGTCAACGTTCATTCGTAGCTTTAGCCGCGGGTGCCGGCAGAGTAGAATCGGACGGTTTCCTTTTCGCACGTCCCGCTACTCCTTTCAACGGCTCATGATGAATCGACGACTCCTGCTGATCTTTATCGCAACACTCTTCTGTTTCCCCGCTGCCACTGTTACCGCAGAGAATCGGTTTGACCTGCCTGCGACCGAAGAAGGGTTGCCCGGCGAGGGTCCGCTGCGACGCTATGCGGGATACGTGAAGAACTGGTCAACGCGGCGCAGCAAGTGGGCCGGGCAGGTGCAGCAGGATCAGAAGGCGGTTGTCTTCCTGGGCGATTCCATCACGCAGGGTTGGGGCAACGATTTCCGCAATGCGTTCCCCGGTGTAAAGCTGGCCAACCGCGGCATCGGCGGAGATACCACACGCGGCATGCTGATCCGCCTCAAGGAAGATGTGCTGTCGCTGGACCCGGCCGCCATCGTCATTCTGGCAGGGACGAATGATCTTGAGATCGGCTTAGAACCCGCATTGATCGCCCGCAACTTTCAGAAGATTATCGCGGGCATTCAATCGCACAGCAAAGAGACGCCAATCGTCGTCTGCCGCGTATTCCCGAGTTCGGCATCCAAAAAACGGCCCAGCGCGAAAATCCAGGAACTGAATGATCGCTACGCCGCTGCCGTGCGCGGCGACGCGCAGATCACGCTGCTGGATACCTACACGCTGTTTGCAGATAGCGATGGCGACGCGCAGAAGAAGTGGTTCCCGGACCTGCTTCATCTCAACGCCGCTGGCTATGCAAAGTGGGCATCCGCGCTGACGCCTATCTTTGCAACGCTGAAACTGACAGAGACAGAGCCGGATGAATTCCAGCCAGAAGCCGGTTTTACCAGCTTGTTCAACGGGAAAGATCTCACAGGCTGGGGCTTCCGCCCGACGCCGCCCCGCCGGCAGAACCGCAAGCCACGTCCAGGCGCCCCGGTTTTTGTGGAGATCAAAGAGGCTGAATCATTTGACGGAAAAACGCAAAGCAGCGACGGCCGGTACGAAGCGATCAACGGCCGCCTGGTTGTGAAAACACCTGCCGAGGGACGCCGCATTCAGCAGCTATGGACCACGCAGGAGTTTGAAAAAGACTTTGTGCTGAAGCTGGAGTTCCGCGCAACTCCCAACGCGGACAGCGGCGTCTTCATCCGCAAACCGCAGTTGCAGTGTCGCGACTACACGCTGGCCGGACCGTATAAGGACCTCAAGAAATACCGCCCCCAGCAATGGAACGAACTGATAGTGACGGTCAAAGATGGCAACGCAGTTGCGACCTGCAATGGCGAACTGCTGACAGACAAAATGCCCGTGCCAGCCACCGGGCCCATCGGGCTGGAAGGCGACCGTGGGCAGATGGAATACCGGCGGATACGCATCCAGGTAACGCCGTAAGCTCGATCGTGCTGGCGGCTAAGAGGCGCCTTTCTTTTTGGACTTCTTCGCCGCCGTGGTGCTGCTGGCCGACTTTTTGGCGGCTGCCTTTTTGGTCGTAGCCGCCTTTTTGCTGGCAGCTTTCTTCTTGGGCGCCGCCTTCTTGGTTGGCGCCTTTTTCGTGGCGGCTGCTTTCTTTTTCGCTGTTGTTGAAGGTGACTTCTTCTTGGCTTCGGTTTTCTTTGTCGCTGTTTTCGATGTCGCCTTTTTGGCGGCAGCTTTCTTCTTGACGGCCTTCTTCTTCGCCGGTGTGGTGCTGGCCGCCGCTTTCTTTTTCGGCGCGGTGGTCGCTGCTGCCGCAGGCGCCGCTTCGCCCGTGTATTCATTCCAGCCGCGTTTGATATTGTCTTCGATCATGCCTTCCCACAGCGTGTGGATCTGTTCCAGCGAACTGGAGATCCGCACATCGCGTTTCAGCGGGTCTTTGCGGTTGGGGCTGAAGTCGGTGAAGTGCAGCACATAGGGTGGAAACTCTTCGCCTTCGCTTTCTTTGTTCGTCTTGAGAATCACGAATTTGCGGACCATGGTCTGATCTTTCACCTGCTTGGTGAAAACCTGCCGCCGCAGCATTTCGCTCTTGGGGAGCTGCATGTTTTTGGCGTCGCGATCGGTCTGCGGAACGTTCACAAGCTCCGTGATCTGTTCGATACGCACATCGGGAAGCTGCGGTTTTTTGTCCTCACGACGGCGGATAAACTGCGGCGAAATGATCGAAACCAGCGGCAGTTTCCGCAACGGGAAGTAGCAACGCTTTTCCGTATCCCACTCGATCGCCATGCGGTTCACGGTGTTGCCGCGGACGTTGTGCGAAACCAGATCCAGGCAACTGATTTCCACCACCCACGATGGTTCGACCATGCGGTAGGCGACATGGTCAGAATTGACGTCGACAAACTCACTGTCGACGACCATATCTTTCAGATCGCCCAGCATGCTGCGACGCATTTCTTCCGTAAAACCGCCGCCCACCCGGCTGACAACCTGCATGGCGCCATCGGGGCGGATGATCGCCAGCAGAAGGTCGTGCATCAAACCTTCGCGATCACCCGTTGATTCAGTAAAGCCGATCACCACCGCGTCAATCGTGTGACGTGGCTTCAGCTTCATCCAGCCCGCTTCGTCACCGCGGATAACAACGCCTTCGGCGCCTTCGTCTTCCACCCACTTTTCGAACAGCGACTTAACGCCGGCTGCATCGTTGCAGACTTCTGTTTCAATACGGTGTGCTAAGCCATCGGCCGGGAAGATTTTTTCAATCTGCGGCCAGGTGCTGGCATAGTCTGCTGGCGGCTCTCCGTTGATGGAGATGATGTCGAACACGGCGAAGGCGATGCGATGCAATTCCTCTTTGGAATCCGGGTTACGTGCCAGCGAAACGATGTCGTGCACCCGTGCACGCCGGTCATCTTCTGGGACAACGTAGAGTTCGCCCGCGAAAATGGCTTCATCAACGCCCGCCTTCTGCAGCAGATCCGCGGCAGCTTCCAGGCATGGCAACCCGATGCGCACGGTTCCGCCTGGGTTGACCAGACAGACGCTGCCATCGCGATAGATCAGCCCGTTAAATTCACCATCCAGCTTGCGGCTGACAAACAGATCTGTGTCAGGCACCCGTTTGGAAATGTCACGCTGATCCAGCGGATACATCCGCGAGCTGGTTAGCCGGCGGTAGTCCTGCACCTGCGGATGCAGCGCGGGATCGGTCAGCGCGCGGGCGCCTGCGGTGAAGTAGCCGGCGAGCTTCAGATCGCACTGCGAGATATCGACAAGCTTGTTCGTGCTCACGGCGTTTCCTCTTTGGGGATCTGCTTCAGCTCGAGATTGGTAAAGTGCGCCAGCAGGCAATAGCGGTCGCCATCGGTCCGCCCTTCAAGTAATGCGCGGTACGGCGTGCCGCCGCGCTGCAGCACCAGCGGATCGATGCCCTTGGGACCGCCGCCCAACAGCATCAGTTTCTTTTTGCTTTCCAGCTCTTTGGCCATGCCATACAGGAAGTCGTAAGTCAAACCGTTGACATGAATAAGCTGTCGTTTGCCCGCAATGACAAACCGCCGCATCGCGTCCACCTTGTCCAGAAACTTGCCGGACCACTTCAGCGGAATCTCTGTGGCAACGTTACTTTCGTTGACCACACGTACACGCCGGTCACGCTCCTGGCCTTTCGCATCCAGCACGACCTCCCAGACGGAAATCCGGCGGGCGATGGTGCGATCTGGCGAAAGATAAACCCGTGACGTATCGCGCAGAATCATGCCCGTCAGTTCGGCATCGATCTCCGGATCGCCGTCGATCATCGCCTGGCCTGCTTTCTCAACGCTGCCAAACTGGCTTTCCAGTGCGCCTATCGAGCGGTCAACAGGTTCTTTGACCAGTTGCACGCTTGAAGCCGGGCGTTTCTTTTCGTCGAGCCAGCGGACGGTCTTCGACACGGCAACGGTGTTGAGACTTACTACCGCGTCGCGGCCCGCATTGTTGCTGATGTTGATCTGTTTCACGTTGAACAGCCCCCTTAGATCATGTCGAAGTCCATCATGTCATCAATGCCCGCTTCTTCATCGTCTTCGTCTTCGACCACGGCAGCCGCCTGTTGCAGTCCGGCGTACTCAATGGATGTTTCTTCGGCCGTAATCATGAAGACGTTGCCTGCCGCGTTGGCCAGCAGAAACGCGGTGTCCGGATCGAGTCCACCACGGTAGCTGAAGTCAAATTTGTAGATGGCCCCGTCCTTCAATTCCTGGACCAGTTCCCCGGCGCCTTCGAGATGTTCAAGCTCGTACACCCCTTTGGCGTTGTGATTGAAGTACTCGTCAATCTCTGCTTTTTCGATTAGATCAATCGGCGCATTGAACGAGGAAGGCACAGACGTCAGTTCATTTCCCTGCACATCAACTGGCTGCAACTGCGACTTGTCGGTCCACAATAAATCTGAAGTCACGTAGCCAATGGCTTTGCCGCCGCGGGCCAGCAGCGTATGGCCATCGTCGCCAAGAGTGGCGGTTTCACAGGGCTGCTGATTCTCATCCAGCACTTCGATCCGCTTGACGCCGTACAGCTTCTCACGCGTTACGCGGGTCATGCCAAAAGAGATGGACTCACCGCCGAAGTTGAATGCGATTGGTTTCGCCATGGCGTTACATTTTGAAAGTGGCAGAAAAGGAGGAAACTTTTGGGCTATCCGAGTGTAGTCTGCAGGCCAAGCGTTTCTTCGCACAAAAAGATGTCACGGCCGCGGTTTGTCTGATTCCGCGTGCGGTTCTATGCACTGCACCGTATTGAACGAAACTAGCGACGCCGTAAGATCGTTACAAAGTGCACGAGCAAATCCATCCTGTAACCCACCCGGAAGACAAACCGATGCAACGCCGGAGAATTGGCCGTAGTAGCCTGTTAGTTTCAGATATCTGCCTGGGAACCATGACCTTTGGCTCCACCTGCGACGAAGCGGAATCGTTCCGCATTATGGACCGCAGCCTGGAAGCGGGTATCGACTTCTTTGACACGGCCGAGGTGTATCCCGTCCCGCCCGATATTTCCTACGTGCACCGTAGCGAAGAAATCATCGGCAAGTGGTTGAAAGATAAAGACCGCGACGCCGTTGTCATCGCCACCAAATTCTGTGGCGCCGGCAGCACATTCTTTGTGCCGCCAGTCCGTAACGGCCGGACACATATCGACCGGCACAATATCCGCATCGCCGTGGAAGGCAGCCTGCAACGGTTGCAGACCGACTATATCGATCTGTACCAGACACACTGGCCCGACCACGATTTCCCTTACGAACACACGCTGGAAGCACTGACGGAACTAGTTGACGAAGGCAAAGTCCGTTTCCTGGGCAGTAGTAACGAGACGCCGTGGGGCGCGATGAAGGCGCAAGCCACTGCAGAGCGTTATGGCTTCGCGCGGTATGAATCCATCCAGAACAACTACAGCGCGGTAAACCGCCGGTTTGAAGATGCACTGGCGGACATCTGCCGCCGGGAGCAGATCAGTTGCCTGCCTTATTCGCCTATTGGCGGCGGCGTCCTCAGCGGCAAGTACCTGGATGACAACTGGCCCGAAGGCGCCCGCTTCAGCAACTACCGGCAGGCGGGAGCCAGGCAGCAGAAAATGGTGAAGCGTTTCGTCAATGAGAAAAGCCTGGCTACCACGGCAGCGCTGGCGGAGATTGCCGAAGAATTAGGTGTTAGCGTAACGACGCTGGCGGTCGCATGGAGTAAGACCAACGACTTTGTGGCGTCGACCATTATGGGCGCCAACACCGTAGAGCAGTTGGAGCACAGCATCGCAGCGGGCGACATTGAACTAAGCGACGAAGTGATGCAGCGTATCGACGCGGTGACCAAGGAGCATCTTTACCCGCTCGGTTAGCATCACGTAGCAACTCACCGGCGCCTGCCTTATTCAGAGCGGCAGGCGCCTGCATGCGGTCAGCGTTAGTGTTCGTGGTCCATCTTTTCAATTTCGCCGCGACGTACCACGCCGTCTATCTCTGCGACAAGCGTTACTTTGGCGCCGCCTTTGGATGCGAGCTTGACGGTGGTGACCAGTGACGGATCTTTGAGGGCAAATTCCGACGCCATTGGTGGATCGCCAGTCGCGTCTACAGCCTCCAGCGTTTTCGTTTCCGACTTGCCTGCCACTTCCGTCTCAAGCAAGACGCTTTCGGCTGCGATCGGGTGTAGCTCAGCAACATCGCTGCCAAGGATGTGAATGGTGGTGACGCCCGTTTTGTCGTCGGCCAGCCATTCTGCGTGAAACGTGCCTTTGTTGTCGAACTCGATCAGCTCGCCGCCATTGGGGCCGTGGGCGCCGCCATCGTGCGAGTGCGTGTGCCCACCGTGACCGTCATCAGCCCCGGCGCTGTCCGCAGCGGGCTTTGTGTCGCCGCCGCAACCTGTAAAACATGCTGCCGGCAGAAGGGCGGCAGCGACTAATAGAATCCGCCAGATAGACATAATGTCTCCGTTACAATTGCGTGAGTGAATCATCGTTTTCATAGAGTTATGCGTTGATCTTCGCGATGGCCGCACGGGCTGCGGCGAGGCATTGTTTCATATCGTCGATGGGGTTCTTAGGGTTCGCCTCGTATTCCAGCGAAACAGCACCGTCGGCAGGGAACTTGATCTCGCGCAGCGCGGTGAACAGACCTGGAAGATCCAGGTGACCCGTCCCGATGATAACATTCCGCGAACGTTTTTCCTGCTTCTCTTCATCCTTTATATGCAAACCGAAGACACGTGGGCCGAGTTCTCGCACGGCCTTAACCGGATCTTCACGACTGCGGATAAAGTGCCCGGTATCCACACAGGCGCCAACCAGCGGATGACGGTCTTTTACCGCCTTCTGCACACTTGCAATGGTGTCGTACAGCGCGCCGGGACCGTGGTTGTGGATGGCGATACGGATCTTGTATTCGGCGCACAATTTGTCGAGGCTGTCGAAGGCGTCAGGCTTCGGGTTCGCGGTAATGTTTTTAATGCCCGCACGCTTTGCGAAGGCGAAGACTTTCCGGTTCGCTTCATGGTCTGCACTGAAGCTATTTACACCGTGAGCGCTCATCGCGATATCTGCGCCGGCAAGCACTTTCTTTGTGGCGGCGATGGTCTCGGGTGTCGCATTCACGGCCAGATGCTTACTGTAAAACTCAACAAAGTGAAGCCCCATGCCGTTCAGGTGACGAACAGCCTCGACCATGTTGAAGTTTCGCAGCGAATAACTCTGCGCCCCCATCGGGAAACCCCCGTAAGGATCATCTGCCTTGATCAGATTGGCGCCCCTTAGAATGGTTGGAGCATCAAAGAAAGTGGCGCCGGCGGCAGCAGCGGCGGAAAGGGCAAGGAGGCGGCGGCGTGTTAGATCTGGCATAATGTGGGATTCCCAGGTGTTGTGATGACCATACTTCTATCATAGGTCAGTCGCCCCGGCGAAACACCAGGACAACGACATTAATCGCCCTTCACCAGAAGCAGTCATATGAGCCGCTACGTCCTTGCCTTAGACCAGGGAACAACTTCCAGCCGCGCCATCGTATTTTCCCGCGAGGGAACAGTCGTCGCGTCCGCGCAGCAGGAGTTTCCGCAGATATTGCCCAGCCCTGGCGAAGTCGAACACGACGCGGAAGATATCTGGCAGTCGCAACTCGAAACGGCGAAACAGGCACTGGAACGTGCAGGCGCCACAACCGCAGATATCGCTGCCGTGGGCATTGCCAATCAGCGCGAAACCGTGGTTTTGTGGGAGAAAGCGACTGGCAAGCCCGTGTGTAACGCCATTGTCTGGCAGAGCCGCGTCTCGGCGCCTATCTGTGACATGTTGAAGGCAGAGGGACACGAAAAGGTCATTCGTGAGAAGACAGGTCTGGTCGTCGATGCGTATTTCTCAGGCACCAAGATCAAGCATCTGCTCGATTCCATCTCTGGATTGCGACAACGCGCCGCGCAGGGTGAGATTCTTGCAGGCACAATCGACTCGTTCCTGGTCTGGCGGTTGACCGGCGGCAAACGCCACGTGACGGATGTCAGCAATGCAAGCCGTACCATGCTGCTGAATATTCATACCCGGCAGTGGGATGAGGAACTGCTGCAACTGCTGGATATCCCCGCAGCGATGCTGCCAGAGGTTTGCGCCTCGAGTGAGGTTTACGGAGAAACCGACCCGCAGCACTTTGGAGAATCTTTACCTATCGCAGGAATTGCGGGTGACCAGCAGGCGGCGACTTTTGGGCAGGCGTGCTTTGAGGTGGGCAGCGCGAAGAGTACGTACGGCACGGGTTCTTTCCTGCTGATGAACACTGGCGCCGAGGCTGTTGCTTCGGAGAATAATCTGCTGACGACGATTGGCTGGCAGATCGGGCAGGAGACGACTTACTGTCTGGAAGGCTCTGTGTTTATCGCCGGGGCTGCTGTGCAATGGCTTCGCGATGGGCTTGGCATCATTGAGAATTCCGCGGATGTCGAGCAACTTGCCGGTTCGGTGGAAGATAGCGACGGCGTTATTCTTGTGCCGGCATTTACGGGCCTTGGCGCCCCGCACTGGGATGCGTACGCACGCGGGGCGATGTTCGGCATCACACGTGGCACCACTGCCGCCCATGTCGCACGGGCGACGGTGGAATCGATGGCGTGGCAGACGCGCGATCTGATTGATGCGATGGAGGCGGATTCCGGCGCGGAATTGAAAGAGCTGAAGGTGGATGGCGGCGCGGCTGCGAACGATAAGCTGATGCAGTTTCAGGCGGATGTTATCAACGCGACAGTCGTCCGCCCCACCGTAAACGAAACCACCGCGCTGGGCGCCGCCTACCTGGCAGGACTGGCGACCGGCTTCTGGCAGTCGCTTGAAGATATCCGTAACAACTGGTCGCTTGATGCGAAGTTTACGCCCGCCATGCCCGCCGCGCAACGCGACCGCTTGCACGGGCGCTGGCTAGACGCGGTGAAACGGACGCTTGGCTGGGGCAAGCCTTAGCGATTTTGGGTCTTTGCGAAAGGTCCTGTCTGCATCTGTTTCTTCAACTCGTCCATTTGGGAAGCGTAGGCGGGCATTGCGGCAACATTGCGGTTTTCGCCTGGATCAGTGCGGTGGTCGTATAGCTCTGTTGCAACGGTTTCGCCCGTTTTGAAATTTCTCCACTGCGTATAACGGAAAAGTCTGGTACGCATTGAATAGCCCATTAACTCCGGCGTCTGCTTGTAATAGGCCGGTCGTGGATGCTGCGTGTAGGCGGCCGTTTTCCACGGCTGTTCAGGTTGGCGTAGTAGCGGGACAAGACTCTTTCCTTCCAGTCCCTTGATGGCAGGCAGACCGCATAGTTCAACCAATGTGGGAAACAGATCTACTAACTCAACGAGCGCCGGTGACTTGCCGCCTCGCTGCGTTCCCGTCAGCATTGGCGCCGATACAATCAGCGGTACGCGGGCGTCGAGTTCAAAGTTAGATGTCTTGCACCACAATCCGTGCTCTCCCAGGTGGAAGCCGTGATCCGACCAGAAGACCACGACGGTGTACTGCGACAGTTTCAGTTGTTCCAGCTTTTTCAGAATCTTGCCGAGCTGAGCATCTAGATAGCTGATCCCCGCGTAGTAACCATGATGCAACTGCCGTGCGACTTGTGGATCGGCCACACCAGAATTTAGCTCCACGCCGTAGCCTTTTACTTCGCGGGAGTCATGAAGTGCTGCTGCGGGCGCCCCGCGTGGCGGTGTGAGGGTGGTGGGCAGCTTAAGCTTGGCGGGATCGTAAAGGTCCCAGTACTTCTCTGGCGCCAGAAACGGCAGATGCGGGCGCCAGAAACCAACAGCCAGAAAGAACGGTTTATCCTTGAGCTTATCCAGTGCCTCAATTGCCAGATCGGCAATCTTGCCGTCGCGGTACGTATTGTCGGGAACGTTCAGTCGCTCGAAGGCGCCGGCCTTCTTGCCGGGCTGACGACCTTTGGCTGACGCATAAGTGTCAGAGTGACGGCCGGCGTGCAGCACGGCAGGTTCGCTCCACGATGCCGCATCATCCAGCCCGCCCATGTTGTGATACATTTTGCCGATGGATTTGACGTAGTATCCGTTGTTCTTAAAGTGCTGAGGCAGCGTCACCACATCCGGGATCGCCGCGCGGAAACTCGCCCTCAGATTCCAGACCTTAATCGTGTCCGGCCTCCGCCCCGTCAGCAACGAAGCCCGCGAAGGATTGCACAGCGCCTGCTGGCAGTAGGCATGCTGAAACAGCACCCCGCGCGAAGCCAACGCATCCAAATGCGGCGACTTCACCTGCGAGCCACCGTAACAGCCGAGGTTCACATTCATATCGTCCACACCGACAAACAACACATTCGGCCGGCTGGCTGGTTCATCTGCTTGCGAAAATGTGGGCGTCGAGGCAGTAAGAAAGGCGACAAGCAGAAGGCTGAGTGGCTGCCAGCAGTAACGCAGTTGATGTTGATTCATGGAGGTGATTCTTTTGCGAAGGGTGTTGCAACGCGGGCCATTCTAACAGACGCGGTTTCGACACGCCGGAACTACTGACTTGCAAACGCCCGTTATCCTGGGTTAACTGGAACAAGTCGATAACCGCCCGAAAATGAATGTGAAAGACGAAGCAGGGTAGAAGCATGACACATTACGCCAACAGACGTTTCCTCATCCTCGGACTACTTGCAATGTCAGTTGTCGTAGGCAACGCGGCTGCCACTCGTGCGGCGCCCCCCGTCGTTTTTGTGCCGGGTACGGGTGGTAGTGAACTGCACTTTGAAGACGAAACCCGGTTCTGGCTGGATTCCGACGCGATTGCCAAGCAACGATTGCTGGAAGGTCGTCTGGGCGAGGGTGGTTCGAAGCTGGTCGTCGGCGAGGTGCTGGACTCGGTCGAGATTAATTCGCTCAAAGAGTTTACAAAGACGCTAGGTGAAATTCTGGGCGACGTGCCGATGGGTCTGCCCGTTTATCGTCCGTTTCTGAAATGGGCGCGCGAAGAATATAAGGGGCGGTTCTACGAGGCGCCTTACGACTGGCGATTGGGCGCGTGCGGCGAAAACAGCCTACGGATTGACCTGGTTGTCGCCAAGGCGCAGAGTGAACATCCTGGCGAAAAAGTGGTGATTATCGCACATTCGCTGGGCGGACTGGTTGCGCGCGAATACCTGGCAACGATCGGCAAAGGGAAAGTCAAAACGCTGATCGCAGCCGGTACGCCCTGGATTGGCGCCCCGAAGGTGACCCAGGCGCTGACGGCTGGCTATGACTTTGGCGTGGGTGTCGCCGAGCCACGTAACGCGCAATCCGAAGTGCTGCGGAACATTCTCGCGAAGATCCCGCCGCTGTATTACGAACTGAAAGGCGGCCCGCTCGACGGCGAAAAGGTGCTGTCGCCGACCCGCGTCTCCTTCGTCAAGGCGGAAGATACCAAGACCGTTGCGGCGTCGTTGCCCGCAAGTTATCAGATGCTTCCCAACGCTGATTATCACAAACTCTACGCAGCAGCAAACGACGTGAAGGGCGAGACGGCCATTTATGGAAAATCTGCCGAAGAACTTCACAAGGAAATTCGCGAGGCGAACCCGGAGCTTTACGACGCGGCAAAGAAATGGCGAACCACTTACTTTGATGGCGAGTCGCACGGCGTGAAACATGTTCTCATCGGCGCCACCTGCAAAGAAGAGGCCCGCGACGACAACCGGCAGGCGATGCAGTTTGTGCTTCCCGACAATCGCCAGGGCTTACAGGGATTCGGCCAAGGCGCCCTGCGCAACAACCTGGGGCTGATCGGCCGGGCACAAGCCTATGGCAGCTGGCTGCCGCTGCATGCGAAGGCGCCGGTCTATCTGGATCAGATTACACCGCATGACGTTGACCCTAGTTGGGGCGACGGCACCACGCCTTTGCTTAGCGCCACACTCGGCGCCCTTGTTAAGCTCGGCGGAGAGGTAAATGCGACTCTACAGAAGAAACTGCTCGGCAATCAGTGCGTAACCGAAGCAGTTCAATTGGCGGCGCCGAACGGGCACATGACAATTCTGATCGATGAAAGCGTGAAGCAGATTCTTCAGAAACACACGAATTAGGCAGCCGGACGGCGCGCGTTTCACCCTTGCGTATCGGCATCCGCTGCAATGGCAATCGCGCCGTGCACAACGCCCACTTCATCCAATGCTGCCGGAAGAATCTTGTACGAGTTCTGCAACGGCGGGAAGACATACTTCGCCGTTGCCTGACGAAGTGGATCGAAGAATAACTGCTGCCCACTAAGTGGCACCCCACCGCCAACGACAACAACTTCCGGCGCCCAAAGGGTTACGACCTGTGCAATGGCCCAGCCGAGCGCCGTGGTGGCGTGCTGCATGATCTCGCGTGCTGCCTGATTGCCTTCGGCAGCGGCCTGTGCCACCTGTTTTGCGGTAAGCGTCTGTGGGTCGTCGTTGCAGCGGCGGCGAAGATCGTCCAGGTATTCCGCGTCGGCGGCGCCCGCGCTTTCCAGACGCTGCCTGACGTTGTTTTTATCGACGTCGCCGGTTGTCCGGTGCAACAGTTCCAGGGGATGCGCAACGTCGCCCGCCAGTCGCGATTGCGCTGCGGCGGCGATGCCCCATCCGCTGGCGATCGACTCAATGGTTATTGTTGCGCGGTCGGCCTGCAGACCGGGGCGCATGTGGCCGATTTCTGCGATCGCCGGGCGACCAACGCCGACGGTGGTGCCATCTTCAACCATCCCGCCGCCAACGCCCGTTCCAACCGTGACATAGAACACGCGGCTGACGTCCGCGCCGGCGCCATATTTTGCTTCGGCCAGAGCAGCGACGTCGCAGTCGTTCCCGATAACCGTTGATACGCCGAGTGACTTCTGGCACCAGGCGGCCAGTTCAACATCCTCCCAGCCGGCAATCTGATGGCTCTTTAGCACGCGGCCGGCGGCGGCATCGACCGGCCCGCCAAACCCGATGCCAATCTTTGACACCTTCGTGCGCTGCAATAGGGCCGTTGCCGCAATTTCAATCTGCTCCAGAATGCCTGCTGCGCCTTGGGTGGGGTCTACATCCCGGCGAACAATGGTTTGCAGATTGCCGTCGCCCTTTCCCAGCCCGAGCTGCAGCTTCGTGCCGCCGATTTCAATTCCCAGGTACATCCGCAAACGGCTCCATCGCTTAGGTATTAAAGGTGCAAAACGGCCACCGCATAACGCCAGCGCCGGGCGTCTTCCGCGCGGAATATGCGGCATAGGCGTTACAGCCTGAAACGATGGCTGACAGCTTACAGGTTCTGCGATTTGAATGGTATTCAAGCATCTACGCGGAAGTGCGCCGCGACTATTGTGGTAGGAAGTATACCGCGCCGGATTCCCGTTCATGTCGCCCATTAGCCTACTCAATCCGTCTGAACTTAGTGCTGCTGACATCGCGCGGTGGCGCGAGTTGCAATTGCTGAATCCGCAGCTGCATGGGCCATTCTTTCACCCTCATTTTATTCAAGCAGTTGCCAAGATCCGCCCAGGAGTTGAAGTCGCCGTCATCCGGCAGCAGGGTGAAGCGGTAGGTTTCTTTCCCTTCCATCGCGACCTGCACGGGGCAGGGCAACCAGCCGCCGGTTTGTTGTCGGACTTTGAAGGATTGATCCAGGCGCCTGGGCTTAGAGTTGACCCGCAGCAGCTGCTCAATGGATGCGGGCTGCGGTGCTGGCGGTTTAACCATCTACTGACGGATCAAGAGGTTTTCGCCGGCAGTCACTATTCGCTCAGTGATTCGCCTTACATCGAAATGACAGAAGATTTCGACCAGTACAAGCAAAACAGGGCGGCGGCTGGTTCGCAGGTGGTGAAGCGGACGCAGCAGAAACTGCGGAAGCTGAGCCGCAGGGTTGGACCGTTGCGTTTAGAACTGAATGCCCCAGACGAATCAACGCTGGAGCAACTTCTGCGATGGAAATCTCAGCAATACCGCAGCGCGGGACTGATCGATCTGTTTGAATTCCAGTGGGTCAAAGACCTGTTGCGTGAAATGCTCACACATCAAGGCAGTGATTTTGGCGGCGTGCTGACCACGCTTCATGCCGGCAGTCATCTGGTTGCCGCAACATTTAGCCTACGCACCGGGAACATTCTTCATCCCTGGTTCCCCGCCTATGCGCCTGAGTACAGTTTGTTCTCTCCGGGTAGTGTGCTATTGATCGAACTGATACGCCAGGCGCCTGCAGACGGCATCCGCCGGATTGATCTGGGGCGCGGTGAAGAACGGTATAAGCGACGGTTTCAGACAGGTGCGACGATCGTGGCGCAGGGATGTGTCGAGCGGAATTACGTGACACATCTGGTGCGAAAAACCTGCCACCGCGCCTACAACTGGCTGAGAACATCTCCGCTACGGAAGCCGCTTCGTGTTCCCGGACGGCTGATTAAAAACCTCACCGAACGCGCCGCACTTAAGTGATGGCTGGCGGGAAAATTATTAGCCATTCTGCTAGACTGCAAGCAACGTCAGCGTGGGTTTCCGCGTTGCTGATTTAGAATGTGTAACATCGGATGAGGGAATTTTCAGATGACCTCGAGTAGCGAAGATCCACGCCCTGACGACGACGACTTCACCTTAGAGCCACCCGTCGAACGTGGCTCTGCCAGTTCTACACCAACGCCTACCAGTACAACCATGCCGAACAACCCGACCGCCAGCGAAGCCAGTACATCAAGTGGGCAACAGACCGTCAAAGTGATTCTGCAGCCGCGTGGAACAACGTTGCTTAAGTTGTTCGCTTTTACAGGCTGGGCGCTGGCGACCGGGTTTCTGGTTGGGATGCTGGTGCTGTGGGGCGGCCACAACGAATACTTTGACAACTCGCAGGGCATTACGGAACAGTTCCACTCTGGAAATCCTAACGCCACCAGCAAGGTCGCGGTGCTGCACGTAAGCGGTGTGATTATGACGGGCGAAGGTTACGTCCGCGCACAGATCGACCGCATCCGCGAAGACAGTAGCATCAAAGCCGTTGTGCTGCGGATCGATTCACCTGGCGGAACCGTGACGGGTTCCGACTATATCCATCATCATTTGAAACAGTTGATCCGCGACCGCAAAGCTATCGACGGCATCGATCTGCCTGTGGTGGTCAGCATGGGCAGCATGGCGGCCAGCGGCGGTTATTATGTGGCGATGGCGGCAGGCGATCAGCAGGCGATTTACGCCGAACCGACCACCACCACCGGTTCTATCGGCGTAATCATTCCGCACTACGACCTCAGCGGGCTGATGAAACAGCATGGCGTTAAAGACGACTCAATTAAAAGCCACCCGCGCAAACAGATGCTTAGCATCACCCGCGAGATGCGGGACGAAGACCGCGAGATTCTGCAGGAGTACGTCAATCAGTCTTTCAACCGCTTTAAGAAAATCGTTCTGGAGGGCCGACCAGACCTGCCCGAAAGTGAACTCGACAAGCTGGCAACGGGCGAAATCTTCACGGCCACGCAAGCGAAAGAATCTGGACTTGTTGACGAAATCGGTTTTATCGAAGAAGCCATTCTTCGCGCTGCTACCAAAGCGGACTTACTTTCGGAACAGGATAAGAAAGATGGCAGCTACATGAGCGTCCGCGTTGTAGAGTACAGCCGGCCAGAGAATCTCGCAGAGATTCTGGGCGTCGCTCAAGCAGGTGGCGCACCAGTTGGCATGGAAGCGCTGTTCGATATCAGCAGCCCACGGGCGTATTACCTGGCGACTTCTCTGCCCACACTGGTCCGAAGTAAACGCGCCGAATAACGGTCGCCGGGCGTTACTTTTCTGGCGCCAGTACCGGCCGCAACCCGATGCCATAAGTGGCGACATCCGGCCACCGGCGCCGCCTCCATAAGTGGCAATGATCATACGATTGCCACCAGCTGCCGCCACAAACAACAAATTCATCTGTCTGTGCATCCGGCTTGGCATAAGGCGATATCGTCCCTGGCGCCCGCGATGCCACAAATGCATCGAGTGTCCATTCGCCTGCGTTGCCTTGCATATCAAACAAGCCCCAGGCATTTGGAACGCCGACGCCACAGGCTCTAGGGCGGTGCCTGCTACTGGGCATGCAATGCACCTGCTGTTCCGTCATCGGCGACAGGTTTGTGTCACCGCCCCGGCCTGCGTATGTCCACTCAGCTTCTGTGGGTAAACGGTATACGTAACCTTGCGGCAATCGGCCAGCGTCGGCTTCAATTTTCGTGAGCGCTTTGCAATACGCCTTGGCGTCGCTACGGCTGATACCGTCCACCGGTAGCCAGGGCGAACCGTGGCTGCGAGATGGATTCGACCCAAGCACCGCGGTCCATTCGCGCTGTGTGACTTCATTTCTGGCGATCCAGTAATTGTCCGGAATTTGAACATCTTGATACTTACGGTCAAATTGCCATTTGAATTGTCCAGACTTAATGGGCACGAATGCGGCGCCAGTCGATGGCAGTACAAATAGACTGTGTTGCCCGGCGTCTGGCTGCGTGGCGAGTCCCGCATTACGGCGGTGATTGATGATGGCATCCATCGCCCAATTGCCATCGACGGTGAGAATGTTGCGAGGAAAGCCACCAATGCGTTTCCGGTCGATGGGCATATGGGGACGCAGAAAGCTTTTGTGAAGCGTTAACTGCGAACCGTCGGCCACGCTGATTTGCAGTTGGCAGTCTCCATCGGTCGCACGAATCTCTAACACAACTTTACCTAGATAAACCAAAGAGGCCTTGCCTGGACGGCACACCATATCCAATGCGATGCGATGTCCCGGCCGTACTTTCAGATTCAGTTTGCCTTCCAGCTTGTAACTACTGCCGATGTACCGGTGCAGTTCGCAGCGGAACGTATTGGAGTTCCTATCGCCGATAACAGAAAGTTGAACCCCGTCTTCTCCGCGATGGTACATAAAATTGATGCGTCCGCCTGGCCTCTGGAAATCCAGCAGCATAGCGTGCGTGAAGTGGGGAGACTTCAGCACCGGGTATTCAATCTCGGACTTGCCCGTAAATCTGGCGTAAACCTCTTTCGTGCCGCGGGCTCCACCGTGATCAACCCGTACGGGCGCCACTTCCTGCTCGCCGCCTACTCCATTGGCAGCCAACCCGAAGGCGCGCCTTGGTAGCGACTGATGTTCCAGGCCCAGCGCGGCTGCCACGGCTTCCCGGTGTCCAACGCCGCCAGAAAGATGTGCGCGGCGGAACCAGAATTTTGCGGCTTCGCGGAGAACGGCGGCCTTTGATTTAGCTGCTATGCCGCTTTGCGAGGCAGCCAGTTCCACTAGACTCTCGCCCATTTTTTTGTCCAAGTCCGGCGTCGGCTTGCTGAAACTATCGCCCTTGCTTTCCAGTTCCGCTGCATTCTTCCCGAGATGGATGCCTTGATGACGTGCCAGCAGTGGCAGTGCCTTGTGCCAGTCCGCCTGCACCACGCCCAGATAGAGGCCGCGTTTGAACGATGCGACCGGTTCGCCCGGCCGTGTTTCCAGCGTGGTGAGCGCCGCATCCGCTTCAAGCTTCAGTTGCCGCGCGCCGTCCACCTGGTCTTGTAGGGCGCTGACCTTTTTCATCAATTCCGGGTCCTTCGCGCCGCGTGACTGGATGGCCAGGTGCTGATACAAAGCTTTAACGCCCGCGAAGTCCTCCGCCGTACGTGACAACTTTAGGAGCCGTGGTGCATACCGCAGGATAAATGTGCGTTCCCATTCGTCCTGAATGTCCTGCGTGGCATACGCCAGCATCTGCGCTTTTTCGGTGACGCTTTCAGCGAATTCAAAATCACGCTGTAACCGCTCAATCGCCCTGACGCCGATCCAGGCCGCATGATGCCGGGCGGAGATTTCGTAGACCTTGCGGTACAGTGAGAACCGCATGGCGTTGTCGGCTTCGGTTTCCGCAGCATCAAACATGACCGCGGCAAGAGCCAGTGATGCCTCGCGTGAAGATTTCACAGCATCAATATTGTATTTCGCAGCGATCGCAGTTGAGGCCGCCTGTAACTCAGCATCTGCGGGCGTCTTCAGCTTGGTGTTCCGGCTCAGATCGTCGCCACGCAGCCATTTGGCGAGGCCCGGTGGATTGAGCGTGTTCCATTCGCAGATGAAGACCTGCCGGAAGCAATTGTTGATAGCAACCCAGTGCCGCCGCCCACCTTCGTCAATCAGAATGCTGCGGTTCGCCGGATCGAAAAGCGGTTTCTCTCTCCAGAATGAAAAGCCAAACGGCGCTCCGCTCACCCACTGCCACTCACCACTGCTAAATGTAGCCCCGGTCCATGCCTTATAGTGCCCCGCGCGATTGACCCGCAGAGTGCCGGATATGTAATTGTGCTCATCTTGCGTTTCCAGGCAGCATAGATAACCGCCCATACTCCGGCAGAACTCCTGCGCAAGATGCCACGTTGTTGCGGAATTAATCAGGCAGTACGTATGACCGTTATGTTCCAACGGCTTTGTCGCTGTTCCGGGGTCTGGAACATGAACGATGTGATCCAGTGCGGAGATTGCCCCCGGTTCCGGCGGCGTGGGCTGCGGGCTGTCCCATTCGCAAACGAAACAACTCTCCATGCCACGCAGGTCATTCAGGTCGCTGATCGCTTGTGTCAGATGTAAATACGATTCGCGGCCGTAGGAGTTATCCGGCTGCCCTTCTGACCAGATTGATTCGTCTACAAGCCGGCCGTTCAACCATCGCCAGTCACCCTCTCTTGCTGCATCGCTGGCGCCCAGCCAGACGCCTGGGAAAACCTGAAAATTCTCCTTTAAGAATTGCAGTTCTTCGCGCGTCTCTACCCGGCACAGATACCCGCCCAACGCCTCGCACTCCTTCACCGCGTCTCGCCAGTCGCGTTGTTGCGTTAGCCTGCGGTAACTGTGCCCTCGAAAGACAAGATGTTGCCGCGTGTCGACGTCAGCGACCCGGCCCTGGGCCGCACCGGCGGGAATCGTAAGCCGGATAGAATCGATTTCGTAAAGTCCGTTGTTGCTTACGCGGAGCGAGGGAATGTTTCTAGGGTTGTGTTCATATCGCACGTCGTTCTTTAAGTTCGACGGACTTACACGCCAGTTGATCATCGGTCTGCCATCCAGGTCCACAGACAACTGTCCGTTATTCATCCGGTAGGTCATCAAATGCCTACGGGAGTCCCAGGAAAGCTTTCGCTTAGCAACAGCGCCGCCGGCAACATGTGCATCGATGGCAACGCCCTCTTTGATGTTCCGCACGCCGACAAACCCGTGCCTCGTGGGCAGGACCACCATGAACCAACTCTCGATGGTGGAAACACGCCGCACCCCGATCTCTAGCTGGTAGTTTTCAGGCAGTTCGTAAGGCAGGAGCATCCCCGGCACCCAACCGCGTTTCATGGTTAACAGGTTTTCGTTCACCGTCCATTCGCCTGACCACGTGTGACGGTCGGGCTGAAGCATGGCGAGCAAATCGATATCTAACGAGCCGTCACCGTTTTTCACAATGGCAGCGTCCTGGTTGCTAACGCTTGACTCAGGTGGATCGCCTGTGGGTAGATCTGCGAGCGGCCCAGCGGGGTCATCTGGGGAAGGGGCGTCTGCGGAGGGGTCGCTGACCGGAGGCCAAGCAGGGGTGATGTCCGTGACTTCGCCCGGAATTGTCGTGACACTCTCGACAAAAAACGAGTGGTTGGGCCGGGCGATCGCTACTTCATGCACACCTGGCTCAACGGCGAACGTCATGCTGCTGGCGTCTGACTTGGCGGATCGAAAGTCGATGTCTTTGCCGTCAATCGTCAGCGCGGCGCCCGTGCGTTCTTCCGCGGCCCAGATAAAACGCATGGATGAGGCTGGCTCCCAGGCGAAGTTGATCGTCGCCATTCCACCCGCTGCGATATCGACTTGCGAAACCGCATCGCGATACCCGTACCGTTTTGCTTCCACGCGATGTGGGCCGGAGCTGCAGGGAAGTTCAATGGAACCTGCTGCGGGCAGGGTTACGGGTTTACCATCCAGTAGGAGCGAAACCTCGGGACGGATCTCCGTGGGGATCGCAAGCAATAGCTTACCTTTCGAGATGGCAGGCACGGGAGGTTCTGACTGGTTGAGTAAGAACGCAACAAGTCCGCCGACGACCAGCAGCACTGTTAAGCCAGCGACTCCGGTGACCACCAACATGGGCATCAGTCCCCGCTTCTTTCGTGGCCGGTATCCATTTGCCGGAGAGACATACCCGGACCCACCGTGAAACGCGGACGCACCGCCAGGATCGGGCATCTGAGCCTGCGGCATCTGTCCGAAGCCCGCTGAATCGAAGAGATCCTGCGAAGCTGGAGGCAGCGGCTGTAGGGATGGTTGCTGCGTGGGAACTTCCGGCGCCGCGGTGATGACCGGCTCTTCTTTTGCCGGTTTCGATTCTGCTTCCTCACGCAGTTTCTGATCGTAGGCCGCCTTCTTTTCCTGGTGCAGCAGGCAGATCCTCGCCTGGGTGACTTCGTTCATCAGCTGTTCAGCTAACAGCGAATGGGCGCCGGTTCTGCGGCTTTGCAGAGAAGCCATCCGCGCGTCCGCAGAGTTTTCGATAACGTCGGCGTCATCCTCGAATCTGTTCACGCCGAGCAGGCGGTAGTGGTCAGCTGGCTGTTCTGCGGCGGGAATTCCAAACCACTTGTGGTAGGGATCAAAGGTATCGTCCGGCATAATCGCTTCCCGCTGCAAATCTGAGAACCAGGTTACGGCGCAGCATCAACGAAAAACCTTGCACAAATGAGGCAAAGCGACTGCCCATGAAAGAGTCGTCTGCACCGTACGATAGAATTGTCGGAACTCACGCGCGGTAACGCAAGGATGCGGCGGAAAACCACTGCCGTTATTTTGACAGCAGGCCTGAAATCCGCTTCTTGATCCGGCGGGCAGTCCGCGCCGCACTGCGGAGTGAAGACGGCTTACCACTCGTATTTCCGTCCAGTTGCGCTTCATCCTTCCGTTGTCTAGCGCGGATTCGGGACGTGGTGACTGCTATCGCAAGCCCCACTGCCAAGCCCTGCTTCGGTGCGATTCCCGCGGCAGCTTGTTCCGCAGTCGTATCCTCTGCCTGTTCTTCTGATGACGCTGCTGGCACGAACTCTGCCGTGGCGTTATCCTCAGCCGGCGCCTCGTCAACGGCGGAAGCTTCTGTTGCTGCTTCTGCTTCGTTTTCGATGGCCGCGGCGTTATCAGCATCGGCTGGCTGGCTGGGGGGAACCGTTGTCGCTGGCTCCGTGGTTGTGATAGGCGTGTCTGAAACAATCACACCGTTGAATACACGGAAGGTAAATAGCACCTCGGCCCGTTCGGCCCCGGCTGCTTTGTACTGGATACGGTAGATATTGCTGGGGAAGGTCTTGAATAATTCCTCCAGCCGGTCCCCCTTGAGAAGTTCAAGGTCCAGTTCGTACGGATCGCTTTCCGTTCCGTCCGGGTTCACAATCGTGAAGAACAATACCGCACGGGTAGACTCGGCGCCAAATTCCGCCACAGCTACTACGTCTATCTCCAGCGCTGTTTCTGCTTGAGATGTGGTGGGCGAAGCCACGACCACCTGCAGCTGCGGCGGACGCACCGGCGCCAGCGTAATCTCGTTGCCTGGTATTTCCAGGGGCTGGAAGAGGCCCTGCGTCGGTACGGTCAACGCCAGGTTGCTGACGTTGAATTCAACAATCGCGCCATTTTCAATTAGTAATATTCCATTGGCTGGATTGATTGCCTGTGTAAACGCTTCAATGTTTCCAGGTTCAATACCGAGCCTTCCGCCATCGACCGGATTCGCCGCGGGGCGGATGATGATATCGATAGGAATGTCTGCGAACGGGTTCGCGCGGTCTGGATTACCCTGACGGTAGGTATAGCTTAATTCATGCTGGATAACGCCGTCGTAGCTTGTGGGCGGGCCGCCAGCGACGGCTGTGCCATTACCGCCCAGGCGGACATCGCCGACACCTCCGCCGTTGGTGTTGGTCACGCGAGGATAAACAATGAAGGATTGCCCGGCGCTGACGCGGTCTCTCCAGTCGATGCCGATCTGCGCATTTGTTGCGACTGGGTCGTTGATCGTGATGCGGATGGAGGCCCGTCCGCCGGAAAGAACATTTGGCGCCGTTGTCGGCTCGACGGTCACCACGCCGCCGCCTTCCTGCCATTCCGCCGTGCCGATCAGGCTGCGCCCGCTGCCAACAATTGCGCCGCCGGTAATGGTGACATCACGCTTGGGGCCGCCTTCTTCGCCCGCGCTGGCGATCACCTGTTGCCCCTCTCCCGCAATGTTGACCCGGGCACCGGCGCCGTTGATCATCAAATTGCCGTTGGCGGTAAGTTCAATATTTCCTAACGCCCCGCCGCCGCTCTCCTGATTCTCCACCACACCATTGATAACGATGTTCTGATCGTTCGACGTTTTGAAGGTGGTTGTACCGCCCACGGTCACAACGCTGCCCCCCGTCTGCTGGATCGCGCCATTGATGGCTTCGACACCGGTGTTACCTGTCGTCATTAACATGCCGCTGATGGTTGTCGCGGCTTGGCTTTGCAGGTTTGTATCGCCCCCTGTGGTCGTGATATCGCCAGAGACATCAAGCAGATCGCCCGAGGTGTAACGGGTTCCGCCTGCTGTTGAAATCGTGTCGCCAGATACATTCATGGCTCCGTTCGAGTTCAACATCACCGAGCCATCGTTGGCGGTCACATTGCCAGCGATGGTCAGCGCTGCCTGCGAGTCGACGGAAATATTGCCGGTATTTAAGATGCTTAAATCTGCACCGGCGATCTGCTCATAATCACCCGTTGAATTAAGCGTCAGTCCACCGTTTGCATTCAGCGCGATTGAGTTCTCAACCGTCATCTTCTCTGTGCTCGTAATCTGGATATCGCCATCCGCCTCTTGCGTGACGCCTGTGACGGCGCCCACCATGCCGATGGTCAGATCGTCGCGGGTGTTGACGATGCGTATATTTCCGCTTGGATTGGCGCCATCGTTCTTCGCAGCAAGAGTGCCAAGGTGGGTCCGCAACGGTGTGTTACTGCCGATGCCTTTTGCTGCCGTGAGTGAAGCGGCAGGAGCTTCCACGTTTATCTGGGCGTCGGCGGCGCCGGAAATCTGCCCGTCTGTTGCTTCCAGATTGACGGAAACCCCGGAGACGATCTGACTTGCCGTAATGTTGCTGCCCGCCACGATGCTCAGCGCATCGTCAGCGTTGACAAGCGTATCAGGAGTCATGGTGAAGTCGCTGCCGGCGTTGAAGGTCGCGCCACCTGTTGAGGTAAGCTGTGAATTGTTGTTCACATCAATCGCGTTGTCCGCGTCAACATCCAGGTTGCCGCCTGCGACCGTTCCTGACGCGAACTCCACATTGTTGCTATCGACTTTCACAATGCCAGTCACGTCCGCGCCGTTCAGCGTCGTATCGCCGTTAGCCATAATGTCGAGCGATGCGAAAGACTGCGTTCCTCCAATGACTCCAGCAACGGAAACGTCTCCCGTCGCGTTGAAACTTAGCGCTTCAACGCCCGCCCCGCCGGTGCTGTCGAGCGTTTCCAGGAAACGGATGTTCACACCACTGAAGGTCGTTGTGTCTGCCGGTGAATTGATCGTGGCAGCTTTCTGATACAGCTGGTCCCCCGTGGTGGTAACGCCAACTGCGTTTTCGATCCTTACCTCGCCAGCAATATCCACGCTACCCGTCGCGGCCACTGTCGGGCCGTCGATCACCGTCTGCCCGCCCGGGTCCACCAGACTGCCGGCAATCGATCCACCATTGAATGTGAAAGTGTTGGCGCCCACGCCCGCCGCGACATTGCGGATTCTCTGGAAGCCCGCGCCAATTCCATCGACGGTGCCCGCACCGACGCCCGTAAAGACCCAGTCAACGCCTGGCGCCAGAACATTCAGCGAATTCGCACCGGCGCCGCCATCCACACTGCCCGCCAGTGAGCCAGTTGAGACCGTAAACGTGTCGTTGCCGTCGCCTCCAGTAAGCGACTGAATGTTGGTGAACCCGTTCGTAATACGATCTGCTGTGCCCGAGTTTGCCCCCGTAACCTCAAAGGTATTGTTGCCGGTTACATAAGCCAGCACGTTTGCTTCTGGATCGCCGCCGCCATCGATGCTTCCCACGAGAGAACCCGCGGCAGCGACGGTGAACACATCGTTCATATCGCCACCTGTCAGCGACTGGATATTGGTGAACCCGCCGGCAATACCGCTGGCTGTACCCGCGTTGGCGCCGGTAATCTCGAAGTTGTTGTTGTTAGTCACGTAGGTCAGCAGGTTGGCTTCTGGATCTCCGCCACCGTCGACGGAGCCATCCAGCGTGCCACCGGCGGCAATCGTGAAGGTGTCGTCCATATCGCCGCCAACAAGCGACTGAATGTTGGTGAAGCCGCCCGTAATACCGCTGGCTGTGCCTGCGTTGGCGCCGGTCACTTCAAAGCTGTTGTCGTTAGTTACGTAAGCAAGAACATTCGCTTCTGGATTTCCTCCACCGTCAATGCTGCCGGCCAGCGAACCTGCCCCGCCGATCGTAAACGTATCGTTCATGTCGCCGCCAACCAGCGACTGAATATTGGTGAACCCGTTGCCGATCTTGCTTGCCGTTCCCGCATTGGCGCCGGTGACCTGAATGTTGTTGTTATTGGTCACGTAAGTCAGGACGTTCGCCTCTGGATCGCCGCCGCCGTCGATGCTGCCACGGAGGGAGCCTGCCGCCGCAATGGTGAAGGCGTCATTCATATCGCCGCCGGTCAGCGATTGGATATTAGTGAACCCGCCAGCAATGTTCGTGGCTGTGCCTGCGTTGGCGCCGGTGACTTCGAAGTCATTGTTGTTGGTGACGTACGCCAGGACGTTTGCTTCTGGATCGCCGCCGCCATCAATAGACCCGCCTAGTGAACCTGCTGCGCCGATGGTGAACGTATCGTTCATATCACCGCCGACAAGCGACTGGATATTCGTAAAGCCGCCTGCGATGCCGCTGGCCGTTCCTTCGTTGGCGCCAGTGACTTGCACGCTGTTATTGTTTGTTACGTAGGCGAGCACATTTGCTTCAGGATTTCCGCCGCCGTCGATGCTACCGCCTAGGGAACCCAGTGCCCCGAACGTGAATACATCCGCCATATCGCCGCCGGTTAGCGATTGAATATTGCTGAAACCACCGCCCAAACCGCTGGCTGTTCCGGCATTGGCGCCGTTGATCTGAACGTTGTTGTCGTTCGTGACGTAAATGAGCAGGTTCGCTTCAGGATCGCCGCCACCGTCGATAGAGCCACCAAGTGATCCCGCCGCCGCAATGGTGAAGGTGTCATCCATGTCGCCGCCGGTGAGCGATTGAATGTTG
Source organism: Pirellulaceae bacterium (assembly GCA_965233625.1). Taxonomy (GTDB): domain Bacteria; phylum Planctomycetota; class Planctomycetia; order Pirellulales; family Pirellulaceae. The sequence continues at coordinate 629,211 of OZ247499.1, read as the reverse complement.
GTGAAGCCGCCAGCAATACCGCTGGCCGTACCTTCGTTGGCGCCCGTGACTTCAAAATCGTTGTCATTGGTCACGTAGGCCAGCACGTTCGCTTCGGGGTCACCGCCGCCATCGATAGAACCACCAAGTGACCCTGCCGCCGCGATGGTGAACGTGTCGTTCATATCACCGCCGACAAGCGATTGAATGTTGGTGAATCCACCAGTGATGCCGCTGGCTGTACCTTCGTTCGCGCCGGTGACTTCGATGGCGTTGTTATTGGTTACATAGGCCAGCACGTTCGCTTCTGGATCACCGCCACCATCAATGCTGCCGACCAGCGAGCCGCCGCCGGCAATCGTGAACGTGTCATTCATGTCTCCGCCAACAAGTGACTGAATGTTGCTGAAGCCGCCAGCAACATTACTGGCTGTACCAGAATTGGCGCCCGTGACTTCAAAATCGTTGTCATTGGTCACGTAGGCCAGTACGTTCGCTTCCGGGTCACCGCCGCCATCGATAGAACCACCAAGTGACCCTGCCGCCGCGATGGTGAACGTGTCGTTCATATCACCGCCGACAAGCGACTGGATATTCGTGAAGCCACCTGTGATGGCGCTGGCCGCGCCTGAATTGGCGCCCGTGACTTCGATGGCGTTGTTATTGGTTACGTAGGCCAGGACGTTGGCTTCAGGATCGCCACCACCATCAATGCTGCCTCCTAGCGAACCGCCAACGGCAATCGTGAATGTGTCGTTCATGTCGCCGCCAACAAGCGACTGAATGTTGCTGAAGCCGCCAGTGATGGCGCTGGCCGTGCCTGAATTGGCGCCGGTGACTTCGATGGCGTTGTGATTGGTCACATAGGCCAGCACGTTCGCTTCTGGGTCGCCACCGCCGTCAATGCTACCGCCCAGCGAACCGCCACCGGCAATGGTGAACGTGTCATTCATATCGCCGCCAACGAGCGACTGAATGTTGCTGAAACCACCTGTGACCGCGCTGGCCGCACCTGAATTGGCGCCGGTGACTTCGATGATGTTGTTGTTGGTTACATAGGCCAGCACGTTCGCTTCAGGATCGCCACCACCGTCGATGGAGCCACCCAGCGAACCTACTGCGCCGATGGTGAACGTGTCGTTCATATCGCCGCCGACCAGCGACTGAATGTTGCTAAAACCGCCTGCAATTCCTGTTGCCGTGCCGGCGTCCAGGGCCGTCACATTAATGGTGTTGTTGCCCGTCACGTAAAGCAGCGTGTTCGAGTCGGCGCCGCCATCCACCACACCGCCGATCGCGTTGCCTGCCAGGCTGCCGTTGATCGTCACCGTATCATCGTCGTCGCCGCCGAGGACATTGCCGGCAAGTTTTCCGGCTGCCTGCAGGATGAAAGTGTCAACGCCATCGCCGCCCGTCAGGTTCTCGATCTCGACAAAGCCACTAGCAAACGGGACCGTCCCGGCGCCGTCGCCCGTAACGGTCCAGGTCGTGTTGCCGGTCTGACGTTCAAGCGTGTCGTTGCCGGCGCCGCCTGTTATCTGACCGTCAATCTCTCCGCCCGCGGCGAACAGAAAACTGTCAGCATTGCCGGAACCGGTGAGCGATTCGATATTCACGAACGAATTGACTGCCGTTTCACTGCCCGCATTCAGGCCGTTCACGGTAAAACTCGCAGCGTCTTTTTGAACAAGGGTGTCGGTGTTCAGACCGCCATCAATCACGCCGGTAATACTGCCGCCGGTTAGTGTAAAGGTGTTCTGCGAGGCGCCGCCGGTGATGTTCTGCGAGTTGAATCGCGTGTTGAGCACTTCGCCCGTGTTAACACCGTCAATCAGATAATCTGCGTCTGCGGCGATTGCATCAGCGTTGACGGTTTCCATTCCTGTGAAACTCACGCCGCCTTCACTGCCGGCGCCGATGCCTGTCAGAGTTACGGTCGATGCAGCGCCGCCGGTGTAGGTGTCCGCGGCGCCGTTGCCAACGAGATTTTTGACGTTCAACAGCGCGACGCCTGCTGCCGTACTAGCGTCGAACGCGCCGGTTGCAGTAACCGTGTCGATGCCGGCGCCGCCATCAATTCCATTCGTCAGCGAGCCTCCCACGGCGATGGTGAAGTCGTCCGCGTCGGTGCCGCCCTGAAGAGCCTGAATGTTGGTGAAGCCATTGGCAATGCGGCTTGCATCACCTTCATTGGCGCCGGAAACCACAAAGGTGTTATTGCCTTCGACGTAAGCCAGCTCGTTTGAACCACCGCCGCCATCAATGCCGCCCTGAAGCTCTCCCGCCTGCGTCACGGTAAATGTATCTGCGGCTGTACCGCCGGTAAGAGATTGAATGTTTGCGAATCTTCCGCCCACACCCGGCCCTGTGCCTTCGTTAAGTCCATCAACGACCCAGGCGCCGCCCGTTTCGTTCGTAAGACTGTTGACCCCGCCGCCACCGTCAACATTACCTGCAAGCGATCCGCCGGCTTTGATTACAAAGTCATCCGCATCCGAACCGCCGGTCAGATTTTCGATCTCTACGAAACCGCTCGCAAATGGCACATCGCCACTGCCGGCGCCGGTTACTTCCCAGGTGGTGGCTCCTGCGGCCCGTGATAACGTATCAACACCATCGCCGCCGGTGATCTGCCCAGCGATCTGGCCGCCCGCCTGAAACTGAAACGCGTCGGCCTGGTCAGAACCTGTCAGCGATTCAACATTGACAAACGCGTTCACATCCGTTGCGTTACCGGCATTTACCACAGTCACATTGAAAGTGGTGGCCGCGTTCTGCACCAGCGTATCCGTATCGCCCGCGCCATCGATCTGTCCGGAGATGCTGCCGCCGTCGATGGTGAACGTGTTCTTCGAGGCGCCGCCCGTGACATTTGCTGCGTTGAATTTTGTTCCAAGCACCGTGCCAGAATCGGCGCCGTCAATCAGGAAGTCAGCGTCAGCGATTACTTCATCGGCAGCGACCGTTTCCATGCCTGTAAAGCTGACGCCGCCTTCTGAACCAGTGCCCGCGCCCGTAATCGAAACGGGCGAGTTGGCGGCGCCGGTGTAAGTATCCATCGCCCCGGCGCCGGCGAGATTCTCAATGTTCGAGATCGAAATCCCCGCTGCTGAGCCGCTGGTGAATGCGCCGGTGGCGGTAACTTTGTCGCTGCCCGCGCCGCCGTCGATGTCACCTGTCAGTGAGCCGGCTACGTTGATGGTGTAATCGTCGGCGCCTCCGCCGCCTTGCAGAGACTGGATGTTGCTGAAACCGCCGCCAACGCTGGTTGCGGTTCCCGCATTCGCCCCGGTAACCACAACCGTGTTGGCGCCAGTGACGTAGCCCAACGTGTTAGAGCCCGCACCGCCATCGATCGTACCGCCAACGCCATTAGCTGGAATCGCGCCGTTGAGGGTAACAACATCATCACCGGCGCCCGCGTCGATGTTGCCGTCGAGATTACCATTGGCGCCGAACTCAAAGGTATCTGCATTGTCACCACCGGTCAGATTTTCAATCTCCGTGAAGCCGCCGGTGAATGGCGTCGTGCCACTGCCATCGCCGGTTATCTGCCAGGTTGCATCTGCTCCGTTGCGTTGCAGAGTATCGTTGCCAGTCCCGCCTGTGACCTGTCCATCTACCTCGCCGCCTGCCTGGAACAGAAAGGTGTCGTCCAGGTTTGAACCCGTCAGCGATTCGACATTGGCAAACGCGTTGACATCGGTTGCATTGCCCGCGTTGGCGCCTGTGACCGTGAAAGTTACCACGGCATTCTGAACCAGCGTATCGGTTCCACCGGCGCCATCAATCAGGCCGGCAATGCTGCCACCATCAATGGTGAACTTGTTGTCGCCAGCGCCACCAGTAAGGTTCATCGCATTCTGGAAGGCGGTTCCATTCACCGTACCGGCGCCGGCGCCTGTCACCACAAAATCGCCGTCAGCTTCGACCGTGCCGCCATTGGCATCGACAAGTTCCATGCCTGTGAAAGAAACAACGCCTTCGCTGCCTTGCCCGGCGCCGGTGATTTCGACCGTGCCCATATTATCGGCGGTGTAAGTGTCGGTTGCACCGTTGCCGGTAAGAATCTCAACGCTGGTCAGCATGACGCCAGCGGCGGTCTGACGATCGAAGGCGCCTTCAGCAATCACCGTGTCGGTACCGCCTGCACCGTCGATTCCGTTGGTAAGCGAACCGGCAGGATCAATCGTGAAGGTGTCAGCGGCGCCACTACCAATGGCGGAGCCGATGTTTGTAAACGCTGTGCCGTCAACCGTGCCCGCATTGGGGGCGGTAATCTGCCAGTTACTGCCCGACGTCCGCGTGATGCTACTGGCCGCGCCGCCGCCCGTAATTCCAACACTCAATGAGGCGCCCGCCTGAATGGTGAACCGGCTACCATCTACGGTGCTGATGAGGGACTGAATATCCGAGAAGTTGCTGATCGGACCTGCAACCGATGAACCTTGATTCACACCGCTGATGATCCAGTTGCCGCCCGTCTTATCAGTCAACGAATTGACGCCGCCGCCACCTGCGACATCTCCTGCGAGAGAACCACCCACTTCGATGACGATATCGTCTTTGTCGGCGCCGCCAGTAAGGTTCTCGACACCCGTAAATCCGCCAGCGAATGGAACAGCGCCAGAGTTCATACCATTGACGGTCCAGGTAGTGTCTACACCCGCACGCGAAAGGGTGTCGCTACCCAGACCGCCGGACACCATTCCCGTTAGAGAACCGCCCGCCAGAAACTCGAAGGAATCGTTATCGTCAGAACCTGTCAGCGCTTCAATCTCAGTAAACGCAGCCACGTCCGTGGCGCTCCCTTGATCGCCGCCATTCACCGTAAAGGTTGCGGCCGCATTTTGCACAAGCTCGTCGTTACCATCGCCGCCATTGATGCTGCCGCTGATGCTACCGCCATCAATGGTGAACGTGTCGATACCAGCTCCACCATCAAGAATACTGACGTTGGTGAATACAGTGCCGTTGACCGTGCCCGAATCAGCGCCCGTGATCTGCCAGTCGCCGCTTTGATGATTCAGGATTGTGTTCGTGCCGCCACCGCCGTCGAGTGACCCGGTCAGGGAACCTGTAAATGCGCCGTCGAAAAACACGAACATCTCATTGCCTACTCCGCCTCGCAGATTGGCGAAATCGGTGAATGACGCAGAGCCTGGCGCGAGGTAAGTTCCGTCATTTTCACCAGAAATTTGAAAGGTGCCGTTGGTCGCGCCGGCCACCAGAATGTCATCGGCGTTATCGCCAACCACCCGGTCAACAGAAAACATCGTGGTGACACTGGTTGAAGATTGCGCTACGCCCCCTAATTGAACAGTCTCCACAACCCCTGCGGTCTGGGCGGAGAAGTCAAGCGTGTCGGTACCGCCGCCGGCGTCGAACAAACCGTTGATCTTGCCCGTGCCGATAATGGCGACCACATCGCTGCCCAAGCCGGTGCTTACATTGCCGGTCGTTCCCGCGATGTTCAACGTGTCGACATCGTTGCCCCCCTGATAAGTATTAATAGAGGCGCCGGCATCGACCGTTAGAACGTTGTTACCGTCGCGCAGGTCGACGTCGGTGATCATGCCGCCTGCCTGAATTTCCACCGTATCGTTCCCGGCGCCGCCGCGGTAACTATCCAGACTGCCGCCATTGGTCACGGTCAGCATGCCGCCTTCGGATACGAGGTCTTCGAAGCCGGAGAAATCATCCGCAAGCGCGCCGCTGAGACTCGCCTTACCCGTTCCGGCGCCATCTAAAACAACATCACCTGAAAGGACTGTCAGCCTGTCATCGCCCGTGCCACCTTCGATTGTGATCGGTGCATTCGGATCAGCAGACGCGATGGTGACAAAATCGTTTTGATCCCTAAGGTCGATCGCGACACTGTTAATGCCGACGGCGGATTGAGTAACCGGCGGATTAGCGCTGGAGGCGATGGTGTACTCATCAGCCATCGCGTCGTAGCTAAGCGTTATGACGCTGGAGGTGCCTGCAAGACCAGTGATCTCCAGAACATTGTTGTTCACGGCAACGCCCACCGAGAGCACCCGGCGTTCTTCCAGACGGCGGATCGCCAACCCTCTTAGAGCGTGGTTTCGCTGCATCCGGCGGGTGCGTGGCCACAGGCGATCGATGATCCAAGAAACGAGTCTGGGCATAACTCAACCTCAAAGCCGCTCTGTATTTGAATGGGCGCAGAAAAACACAGAGCGCAAGCGGTAAAAAGAAGCATTATTCAACCGCTCATTATAATTGCCGTCCTTTGATCGCTGGTATCCCGTTCTGGATAAATTCACGGAATCCGTGCTATTCGATGCGGGATGCCGCATCCTGCAGTCGCCTGCGACTTTCGTTTCAAGTCGCTTGCATAGGACTCAAGCCAGGAGGAGGTCAAACTTGGAGCGGAATTTCAAAATGTAGGGGTTGCTCCTAAATGTCTGGGATACATCGGTCACAGCGACGATTAATGGTTTATTGCGGATTAAATCGCATTAGAGAGATGTAATACCCCGACAGTTCACAAGGCGAGATCACCATGCGTCAGGTTCTCTGCGCGACGAATTTGCTTCGACCCGTGCTCGCTGGATTATTACTTTGCGGCGTTTGTTCAATGGCCGCCGGGCAAGGAATCGCCGTTACTGGTGTCGGGCCGGTAAACCGTTCGATGGGAGGCGCCGGAGTCGCCGCGCCGTTGGACGCGATTGGTGCGCTGCATTGGAACCCGGCATCGATCTCGAATCTGCCGGAGAATGAAGTTTCGTTCGGGATCGAGGCGCTACTGGCCGACATCTCGTTGACCTCCACGATCGGCGGCGCCAGCAATACCACCAGTGGCGAAGCAGGCGTTGCCATGATCCCGTCCGTAGGATGGGTGCATCACGTTGAAGACACGCCGGTCACCATCGGATTGGGGCTGTACGGCATCGCGGGTTTCCGGAATAACATGCCCGCCGACCCGGCCAATCCTTTACTGGCCACCGGTCCCGTGTTCGCCGATTCCGAAATCGTGCAGATCGCACCTACCATGTCGTTCGAAGTGACCGAAAGGATTTCGATCGGATTCTCGCCAACGCTTTCAATCGCCCGCATGATGTTTAACCCGCTGGGCCCCTCTGTTATCACGCCGGGAGCAACGGCAGGTACGGGCAACCGGAGTCATTGGGGGGGCGGCTTTCAAGTCGGGCTGCACTACGAAGGGGATAACTGGCAAAGCGGCGTCTCTTTCAAGAGTCCGCAATGGTTCGAAGACTTCCGCTTCTTCACCCCAGGCGGTGTGGTGAACTTCGATCTGGATTACCCAATGATCATTTCCACGGGGCTGGCTTACACAGGGTTTGAAAAATGGGTGTTCGCCGCTGACGTTCGCTACCTGGATTACAAAAGTGCAGCCGGTTTCAGTGATCTGGGCTGGCGCAGTGTCTTCGCCGCAGCATTCGGCGCCCAGTATCGTTGCAGCGATATGGTTACCCTGCGAGCCGGATACAACGTGAATCAGAATCCTATTCAAAGCGAAGATGCATTCGCAAACCTCGCCAGCCCGCTCATTCAAGAACACAACATCGCCGCGGGCGCCTCTTGCCGTTTAACCAGCCAGGTCGAAATGACCATAGCGTATGTCTATCTGGTCAATAACGACGTTACGGGCCCGCTGCCCTCACCACCGTTTGGACCCACGGACACTCTTACGCACGAAATCAGCGCTCATTCGCTAGCTATCGGTCTACGCGTGAAGTACTAAGTTCACGTTTAATCCGCGTCTGGGCGCCTTGTCTGCAGCAACAACGCGTGCTGGAAGAACCATCTCACCCTCGTGTCGGGTTCTGCCACCCCATTCTGAATTGTCTGGGCGTTTCTTGTCCATTAATCCGCCCCTGGCCCGCATCCGGCGAGGTTAGCGGCTGTTCTGCAGTTATCTCCTTTCGGTCATGTATTTGCCACGTATCCGCCAGACGAATGTTGGTCGCGGTGGTACATGAGGGGCGCCTTTGAACTACACTGGCAGATAAGGGCTGCATAGCGCAGTTCCTTCAAACCCACTGCCTGCCCCAAATGACCTGGGATCACATCGTGAGAACACTTCTATCGTTTTTGACGGTTTTGGCTTTCGTATCCATTGTTTCGACGGGCTATGGCCAGCCTATCGAGAACCGCAAGTACAAACAGGAAGACAAATTCCGGCAGTTGAGCGAACTGCTTCCCACGCCCAATCAGGCACGTACGGGTTCGGGGGCGCCGGGCACCGGGTACTGGCAGCAGCAAGCGAACTATGAGATCGATGTCGAGCTTGATGATGATAAGCAACGCATCATCGGCTCTGAAACGATCACCTACAAAAACAACTCGCCAGACACTTTGAAGTATCTGTGGTTGCAACTGGACCAGAACATTTTCCGTCCCGGTTCCGACGCTGCGCTGACGGCGACGGCTAGACCTTTTAGCGGGAAGCTTTCCTACCAGGCGATGGAGCGGATGTTGATCCGCAAGACTTTTGATGGCGGCGTAAAGATCACCGCCGTGAAGGATGCGATGACCAGCAAGTCGCTGCCGTACACCGTGGTGAAAACGATGATGCGGATCGACCTGCCAGAACCTTTAGTCAGTGGCGGCGTGACGAAGTTCTCGATCGACTGGAATTACAACATTAACAATTCCAAGCTGTTGTCGGCCCGCACCGGGTACGAGCACTTTGAAGAAGACAAGAACAACATCTACGAGATTGCGCACTGGTACCCTCGCATGGTGGCGTACACCGATGTGACGGGCTGGCAGCATAAACAGTTTCTGGGTCGTGGCGAATTCACGCTCGAGTTTGGCGACTACACCGTACGCATCACGGCGCCTGAAGATCATATCGTCGGCGCCACCGGTGTGCTGATGAACAGCAAAGACATCCTCACGGATGATCAACGCAAGCGCCTGGATGAAGCAAAAAAGGCGAAGAAGCCCGTCTTCGTGGTGACCCCAGAAGAAGCCAAAGCCAACCAGGCTGAAAAGGCCGAAGGCAAAAAGACCTGGATCTTCAAAGCCGATAACGTCCGTGACTTCGCATTTGCGTCGTCCCGCAAGTTCATCTGGGATGCACAAGGTCATAATGTGGGCGGCAACCAGGTGATGGCGATGTCGTACTATCCCAATGAGGCCGAACCGCTGTGGAGTAAGTATTCAACGCACTCCATCATCCACACGTTAAACGTGTACTCGCGCTACACGTTTGACTATCCCTACCCGGTTGCGATCTCTGTTAATGGCCCCGTCTACGGCATGGAATACCCCATGATCTGTTTCAACGGCCCGCGGCCTGAGAAGGATGGCACGTATTCCAAACGCACCAAATACGGGCTGATCTCCGTCATCATTCACGAAGTGGGCCACAACTACTTCCCCATGATCGTCAACCACGACGAACGGCAGTGGACCTGGATGGACGAAGGATTGAACTCCTTCTTGCAGTATCTGACCGAACAGGAATGGGAGGAAGATTATCCGTCGCGGGGCGGTGAACCGAAAGATATTGTCACCTATATGAGCAGCAGCAATCAGGTTCCGGTGATGACCAATTCGGAAGCGATTCTGCAGTTTGGTCCCAACGCATACAGTAAACCCGCAACGGCATTGAACATCCTGCGGGAAAGCATCCTGGGCCGGAAGCAGTTTGATTATGCGTTCAAAGAGTACGCGCAACGCTGGAAGTTTAAGCGACCGATGCCTGCTGACTTTTTCCGCACCATGGAAGATGCGTCGGGGACCGATCTCGACTGGTTCTGGCGCGGCTGGTTTTATACGACCGACCATTGCGACATTGCCATCGAGAGCGTGCAGGTCATCGAGAAAGATTCAGGCGATCCGCGCATCGACAAAGGCAGGTCCAAGGAAGAACGCGACAAGCAGCCCCAGACGCTTTCTCAGCAACGCAACAAGCCGATCAAGAAGCAGGTTGATATCTATCCAGAGTTGAAGGACTTCTACAACAGCTACGATCCGCTGGATGTTTCGCCCGAAGAAATCAAGGCCTACGAAAACGCCTTCAAGAAGTTGACCCAGAAGCAGAAGGAACTACTGAAGGAGGAAAAATACTTTTACGTAGTGAACCTGAAGAACGTCGGCGGTCTTGTGATGCCGGTGATCTTGCAGCTTGAATACGAAAACGGCAAGAAAGACGAGGTCCGCATCCCGGCGGAGATCTGGCGCCGGAATAATGAGAAGGTTGCCAAGATGCTCATCACGGACAAGCCCGTTAAAAGCCTGGTGCTCGACCCGCACCTTGAGACGGCGGACGTCGACCTGAAGAACAACTACTTCCCGCGCCGTCTGATTAAGTCGCGGTTCAAGCTGTTCAAAGAAAACCGCTCGTCAAGCAACGAAATGCGGCGCGAACTCGATCGTGAGAAGAAACGAAAAGCAGCCGAAGAGAAAAAGAAAGCTGACGAAAAGAAAAAGGCCGAAGAAGCTAAGAAGGCTGCCGCGAAAAAAGAAGCCGCGGCAAAGACTGAAGACAAAAAGCCTGCCGGGAAAACGAAAGAGTAGTCATGAATTACCAGAAATACTTAGCGGTTTTGACCGTATGCTTCACGGCGATGTGGTGCCAGACGGCGCTAGCCCATCCCGCCCACGTCAGCATTGCAGAGGCCGAGCTTAACGCAGAAACCGGGCGCCTTGAAGTCGCACTGCGGGTGCACCCGGTTGACCTAGAGCGGGCGCTGCAACTCCGCAACAAGAAGCGGATCAATCTAGATAAGACCAATGAGGTTGATGCGTTGATTACCGCTTACTTGAGTGACGTATTCCAGGTCAAACGGGCAGACGGCACTGCGGCAAAGATCAACTGGGTTGGTAAGGAAATTTCGCTGAAGTGGGGCTGGCTTTACTTTGAAGTGCCCATGAAAGAAGGACTGGAGAAAGCCCGGTTCAGCAACCGCATCTTTTTCGAGTTGCTTGAAGATCAGACGAATATGATCCTGCTAAAGCAAGGAAAAAGCAAAACGACCTTGCAGTTCACGCACGAAGAAGTCTGGCAATCGCTGCCATAACGCGGCAACGGGTTAGCCGTCATTTTCACGCTGCGAACGCGATTGCTTTTTGGCAGCCTTACTTCCCGAGAGCTTGATGCGGTGCGGTGCGGTCGTGCGTGTCAGAAAGCCCCAGTCAAGCGGCTCGTCCTGTTGATACTGCTTGCCAAGCTGACTCGCGATTTCTGCTTTTGCCAGCTCGTAGCCCAGGTAGAAAGCGTGCGATGCATCTAGATTGGTCGCACCGGATTCAACCAGCGCTTCAAACAGTTTGAACGGATCTTCCGCGTGCGCATGAACCTGGCTATTGATGGCGTGCAGTTGATTGCCTTGCGCGAATAACCGGTAGTTGTGATCCTTGATTTCCGCCGCAAGCCGTAGGAGATCGCTGTCCGTGGGGGCAGTGACGGCAGCATCGCGCAGCATCAGCAGCCGGTTGTCGACATGCTTGGGCGGTATCTTCTGCGACACCGCATAATGAGCCATTCGCCGCGCGATATCGCATTCCTTCACACTGGTCCGCGCCCAGTTAATGACCTGCGTCGTCAACACGCTATGAATGCCAAGTTCCTGACACAGTGACAGCAGCAGCAGGTTAAGCCCAGCCGAATCCGCGTCGGTCAGCTCCGTGATGTTGCCGATGCCCATCATCATTTCCGCATCGGGATAACGCTTCCGGGTTTCGATATAACGCCCGATGCTCGCAGCAAATCCGCAGCCGATAGGCTCTAGGATCGGATCAATTCTTAAACGCACGTCGCGGCTGGCAAGGTATTCGATGGTTTCGTCAAGCCCGGCGAGCGTCCGTGGATCGTCTGGAATGACCACCACTTCGCATCCCCAGGCCGGAGCGGCTTCGCGGTTAGAACTGTTGACGGAAAGCACCAGACTGGCGCCGGCTTTAACAGCGGGTTCAATCTCGTCAGGACTTAAGCTGTCGATCGAAACCCGCAGGCCTTCGTCTCGTAGGGCGGCAACACAGTCGGCCACGCCAGTCCATCCACCGCCTGGTTCGCAACCAACATCAATTACGTCGGCGCCGTCTGCCTGAAGCTGTTTGGCAATAGAAACGATTTCAGCCAACGACAGCCGTGGCGCGTGATTGATTTCAGCAATAATCTCAATGTCGTAATCGCCGTAGTCTTCCGTTGGCTTACGGCCAAAGAACGCCGGAAGTTTGCGTAGGTCACGCGGTCCAAGTTCCACACTCGCCCCGGTGATCGCTTCAACAGGCGCCAGATCGCCCCGGCAGTAGCCGGGCAGCACAATGCGGCTGGCCTCTGCGGGTGGATTCATCCGCTTTGCCACCCACTGCGGCGTCATCAGCGCGGCCACGGTAATGGGTAGAATATCGATCGAGTAACTGAACCCGACCTTCTCTGCCAGCGGTTTGAGAACCTCTTCCAGCGACGCGGCGGCAAGCCTACCGGTGACAAAGTGCACATGTTCCGGTGTCATGGTTTGGCGCCCGCGAAGCCGCCGTTGATTTCGATGATCTGACCCGTCGTGAACGACGCTGCGGGTGACGCCAGAAACGCTGCCACGCGGGCAACATCGGCGGGTTCGCCCCAGCGTTGCAGCAGCGCTTCATTAACCGCGCGGTTATGCCAGTATTCAGGAGCTTCTGCACCCCACGCGGTGCGAATCCAGCCGGGCGCCAGGCAATTAACCCGTACCTGGGGCGCCAGCGATTTCGCGAGGCTGCGGGTAAACGCCATCACGGCGCCTTTAATTGTGCCGAACATCTCGCCGCTATCGCCTTCCATTCCGTGGGCGGCCTGATCCCATCCCATGTTCAGAATCACCCCGTCGCCGCGTTGCTTGAGTCTCTCGCCGGCAGCACGCGATAGGGCGATGGTTCCTGCCACATCAACCTGCCACAACCGGGCAAGCTTCTGGTCGAAACTCCAGTCGCGTGCTTCGCCGGTCAGCATGTCGGCGCCCGCGTTGTTGATCCAGATATCAAAGCCGTTCTGAAACTGGGTGGCGGCATCTAGCAGCCGCTTTCTATCGTCGTTTGATGCGATATCTGCGCGGATAAATTCGCTTTCGACAGATAGCTTCTTGACGTCTTCAACTGTCTGGCGTGCGCCGCTTTCGTTGGACCGGGCATGCACGAAGATATTGGCGCCGGCGGCTGCCAGCTCGATAGCAATGGCTCTGCCGACGCCGCTTGACGAACCGGTCACCACGGCGGTTTTTCCCGCGAGTGAGTAAGGTGCTGATGTAGTGGTGAGCGGCATGTTGTTACGGAGCATCTAAGATAAAGTTGTTAACCGTTTGTAGCCGCCAAGCCGAAGACCGGCAACTATGCCAGTCACGCCGCCAAGTATCGCCATACCGCTGATTTTTCCGGCGCGTGGGCTGTGCTACACTGGTTCTGGCCATGAAATCTCGAACCCTTTACCTCAATTGGTTCGCATTAACCCAATGGTCGAACGACGGAAACTGATGCCGTTGCCAATAGGCGCCGTATGTACATTTTTGAAAATCCGGTGATGCAGCGAGAGCTGCTCGTCAATCTGCGGACTCCGCGGGCTTTTATTCTGTTGCTGCTGTATCAGATTCTGCTGGCAGCTGTGGTTTATTTTGCCTGGCCGCAGGATCAGCGTCTTGATCTAACAGAAAACCCGGCCGCCGCGCGGAATCTGGTGGATCTGTTTTTTCTGGGGCAATATATTCTTGCCTCGTTGATGGCGCCAAGTTTTGCCGCGGGAACGATCACGGGCGAGAAAGAACGCAAAACGTACGAGATGCTGCTGGCAAGCCCGCTGAAGCCTGCCGCCATTGTGCTGGGAAAGTTTGTCTCTTCGTTGTCGCACCTGGGCGTGCTTGTTTTTGCATCGCTACCGATTGTGATGCTATCCCTGCCGCTGGGCGGTGTTTCCGCGTTTGAGGTGCTGGCGGCGTATCTGGGGCTCATTATTTCTGTGATCGTATTTGGTGCGATCAGCATTGCGTGCAGTAGCTACTTCCAGCGGACGGCTTCGTCCCTGGTGGTTTCTTATCTGGTCATTCTGCCGCTGGCTTTGTCTGCTGTGGTGACGTGGGTCGGGCTCGATGCAATCTTCGGCGGGCAGTTCCGGCTGCTGGTTGTGGTAACGGTTGCACCTGCGTTCGGACTGGCGATCTGCATCGCGCTGTTTGCTTTAACTTGCGCCCGGCTATTGCATCCGCCTGATGTTGGAAGCGAGGGCAAAGAGGTTGTAGATATTGAGCAGGAGGCTGAACAGGCGATCGGCCTCGTGATTCAACCAGATCAATGGCCCGACAAACTATTCGCACCTGCCAAGCGTGTAAATCTGCTGGAAGACAACGCCAACCCGGTTTACGACAAGGAAATCCGCAGCGAGATTTTCAGCCAGGGCACGCTGATGCTGCGCGTGGTGATTCAGGTGAGCATGATCCTGGCCATTCCCATTATGGCCGTTTTTCTGTACATCTGGCCGCAGCACGCGCCGTGGTACATCTGCTATGTCTGCATGTTCAACATGCTGGTTGGCCCCGTGTTCTCCGCAGGCAGCGTGACCAGCGAACGCGAGCGGCAAACGCTTGATCTATTACTGACGACTCTGGTCACACCCTGGCAGATTCTGTGGGGCAAGTTTGTGGCGGGGCTGCGTGTTTCCAGCGTGCTGACCATGTTTCTGTTGTGGCCGGTGCTGCTGGCGTGCGTGATGGTTTCTTCCTACTGGACCAACCTGGGCGCCGTGCTGGCGTATCTGGTGATTGTGCTGCTGACGTGTTCGCTGACCGCGATCGTGGCGCTGTTCTGTTCCGTGCTGATGCAGAAAACATCCACCAGCTTGATGACAACGTACGCCATTATCATCGTGATGTTCTGTGCGCCGCTGGCAATCACGTTCTTTGCCGAAACGTTTTTCCGCGGGCAGACTGGCACAGAGTACGTGCACTGGATCGGCGTGATCAGCCCTTTCTCCGCTGCGTTTTATACGCCGCTGGATATGAGCTATCTGCAAGAAGGGCCGAGCAACCCGGACGCCAGCTGGTGGATGGTGTTCGGCTTTGTCGGATTTACGCTGCTGTTTGAAACCACCCTGACCGGCATTATGGTGTGGCTGTTCAGCTCACGGTGGCGCGTCACAGACGGCTAACGCTTGGCTACCCGTTTTCTTTACGCGTTCTCTTCGCGGCGGGCGTCGAGGATCGCGCGGACCAGTTCTTCAGGCACGGGCGTCTTTGCCGCTTCTTTAGGGCAGCCACACACATCGTGCCCGAGTTTGATCGACAATTGGTAATGCCGCAGAAATTCAACGCAGGGCGCGCATATTTCTAGATGCTCTTCAAACACGATCCGGGTTTCTCCCGGCAGATCATCGTCGAGGTAGCTGCAGATAAAATCGACGAATTCCTGGCAAGACATTGATTTCATGCAACACCTCCCTTCATGTGTTCGTCGAGCAAAGTCCGCAACGCCAGCCGCGCGCGGTGAAGTCTGGTTTTGACCGCTCCTTCGGACACGCCCAATAAAGTGGCTGTTTCGGCCGTTGAATGGCCTTCGATATCACGCAGCACGAGAACGCTGCGATGCGTTTCCGGCAGCTGGTCGATACTGTTACGCACCAGTTGACGGGTTTCTTCGTTAGAGACCGCATCGTCGTACGTTACCGTCCAGGGCGATGCCGCTTCCTGGAATTTGCCGTTCTGATTAAACGCGGGCAGCAGATCTTCAATAGAACGTTCCGCCTTACGTTTGCGGCGACGCAGTTTCATCAAAGCTGCATTCACCACAATCCGATGCAGCCAGGTGCTGAGTTGCGAATCCTGATTGAACGAACCGATGGCGCGGAACGCCGACAAAAACGCGTCCTGCAAGGCATCATGCGCGTCGTGGTCCTGCCCGAGTATCCGGCGGGCGACCGAAAGCATACGTGGGGCGTGAAGCCGGACTGCTTCTTCAAAAGCAGCCTCTTCGCCACGCTGCAGCCGCGCAACCAGATCGGCGTCTTCCGGCGCAATCAGATCTGCGGTGGTGTCTGGTTCAGCGTTATCCATGCTTTCAAATTAGCAGATAAGGGCGAACCTGGCGAGAACGCGAACGGTCGTTTGGCGTTAATCGCGGTAAGGTGACCACGCGGGCATCTGCGGCGCCGGCTGCTGCGGCTCTGCGTGCAAAGTGCTTCGCGGCGGTGCGGCGGCGGTCGCGTCTTTGTTGCGGTCGCTGCCGTATTTTTCGTTAAAATGCCGGAGCCGGCTCATGATGGATTCCAGCTTCGTACGGGTCGAAGCCTCCAGGCCGCCACTTGGCTGATCACCGGCACTAGACGGCGCGGTATTTTCTTGACTGTTTTTCGATTTGCCTGGCAAGTTAACTGCGGGCCGCGGGGTCCAGCGTTTAGAAAACTTCGTCCGCCGTTTCATGCGGATGGTCGAACGCGTTTCCATCGTGCGGCCGTCGTCGGTGGTGAACCGCACGTAAACAACCACTTTGTCACCCTTGGGCGTCTTGTCACGCCACGCGAGTTTAAGATGCACGCCGCGTTCATCAGCGGGGTCCACTTTCGTGCGGTGGTAGATTTCGTGAGCGTTGAAGTCCCACTGGCTCAGTACTGATTCTTCCTGCGGCAACTCCGGGTCAACGGCTGCCACGGAAACTTCACCCGCCTGATCGATAAACTCATCGGCCAGATTACGTGGCTGGAAAACAACGGCGATGCCATCCGGGCCGGGCACCTGGTCGAAGTTATGTCCGCCGCTTTGTAGTGGATCAATGACAACATGTGTCACACGTTGATCGCGAGGCGGTTCGTAAGGCGCCGGTTCCTGATAATCGACCTTTTTGATTTTGGACGGATCCGCCGGCTTCTTACCGGACTTCAAGACTTCCGGTCCAACAGGTGTTCCGCCTTCAATCGTGGGCGGCGAAAGGTCAATGCTAGGCGGCGTCACATCTGGACCGTCACCTGCGGGCGGGGTTGGCGACGGACCGCCATCATCAGAGCCATTGAGGACGCTTCCACTACCGCTGCCATTGTTCAGACTGGGGGAAGAATCGCCGCGGCCATTCAGTCTGGCCACCTGGTTTTCCAACGCGCGGATTCTATCGTTTCGGGCTTTAACCTCGTATTCAAGATCGTACATGTGGTCCTCAAGCAGACGTTTCTCTGCGTTGAGAGCTTCGATGTACGTATCCTGATACGCATTACGCCTGCAGCCTGCGAGCAGCAGTGGAATGCATACGAGAATGATGTAAAAGCGGAGTCTCATCCGGACCTCGCGCGGCTAGTGAAATAATCAGATGGGTAACTAGCCGATCAGGTACTCCGCCGCAAGATCGAATCCCGGCAAACTTGAGCCTGATTCGCAGAAAGACCGTTTTTTCTAGAGATTTGTCAGGACACGTTATGCAAGTGATGTGACAGAACATTGTCACTCAACACGCAGTTAGCGTTGCCTGATGAAGCCGCGATATCGCAGCCGCGTGAGGTTCTGCCGGTGACTGGCAGGTTCGCGCTGGTACTGGCTGTTGTAGTACGGATCAGCATTCTGCCCGCGGATGATGGGCTGCTGCGCGACGCTGGTGGGATACGTCTGCGGGTATGCTGGCTGCGCGGCGGAAAGCGGTTGCTGCTGATACAGTTGTTGCGTGGGCGTGGTGAGATTCACCAGCGGGGCGCCGGTGCGGGGCATCGACCACAGCACGGTAGGGTCAACATCCAGGCGGTTGATCTGATAGTTGGGAACGTAAATCTGGAACGCCAGGTTTGACGCCGGTAGCTTTACTTCCACTTTGGAGGGAAGAGAAACCTGTTCTTCGGGATACCACTTGTATTGTGATGCCTGCGACGTGGCGATCATGCTGCCTCGTTCGTCGAAGAGACTCTGTTCCAGCACCCAGCCATAGGTGCCGTCGATGACGGCTTCGCGCGTGACTTTGCCGTTGGGCGTCTGTGTGGTGGATCTGACGGCCCATTGATTTTCGCCGCGTTGATACGGGCCTTCATGCTGGCTGTTGGGGTCAAACTCGACCACACCCAGCGCGTTGATTAACCAGTCCGGCTCAATAGGCGCCAGGCGTCTTACCGGGCTACTGGCGAATTCATCGTGGCGGGCGTAGTAGATCCCAGGCGGTTGCTGCCGTTTGATCCAGACCCAGAACAGATCGTCGTTGCTGCCCAGGTCCATCTCGGTGCCCGATAGCTGCATGAACGAGGCTTTCATGCGGAACCGCTTGGGGCGTTCCAAAGCGATCTCGGCGGAAAGAGTAGGAACGCCCGTCGCTGAAACCGTGGCTGACTCGGCGCGCAATTGTCTGACTTTGGAACTGTTGTTGTTAACGGCGGCTGTTATCTGCTCGAGCGTGGGCGGGCCGTTGAATGCGGTTGGTGCGGAGATGCCTGGGGTGCGGTTGAACTGCAACCAGCGGAAATGCTGACAACCCGTACCCGAAACCAGACAGAGGATGGCTGCGGTGAAGATGTAGATCGCTCTGGTTTTCACGTCAGCTTCCTTGCTGATGAGGGTGGTCTGCTGCGCGTTATCAGGCGCCTGTGGAGCAGAACAGGCGGGCAAGTTCTTCCTGAATCTGGTCAATCCGTTCCGGCGCCGGGTCCGCGACAAGCACCGCGTGGGTCGTGTCTTTGCGCGGGAAATAAACCTTCATGGTTTCTGGCTGGGTGTCGTCACTGCTGGTCGCTGCTTCGCCGGCTTCATCATCGGTTACCGCGTCTGCATCAAACTGAAGAATCCGGCGGCGGATCATCAGCAGCGTCAGCACGTAGCGGAAGTCGGCCTTGTCTGGCTGGTCTTCCAGTTTTTCAAAGTAATGCATCATCACATCGTTGGGCGCCCAGTTGACCTTGGTGGAAGTTGGGGCGGGCACCTGCGATTTCCAGCTGCTAATGGCGTCTTCGGGCGGTCCGTCCCAGGCGTCTTCGCAGAAGTCGCGTCGCACAACGCCGCCTGCTTCATCGAACAGCGCCGAGTAAAACGTCTCGCCCGGCGCCAGGTCTCGCTCCGTCTGAAAGCAGCGGCGCGTAAACCGTTGAACTTCAAAATCTAACGCCATAAGGCTTTCGCTGCGGCAAAGGTGTGGGGTCAATCCGCTATGAATACAGGCTGCGCATGAACCGGCGGCGAATACTACGCGAAACAGCTACTTAGGAACAGTCGAAAAACAACTTCGGTTTTGAAAATTTGTCTGGCCCCGCAGAATCTGTTCGCTGCTCTGCAAAAAACCAGAGTTATTTATCGATGATTCCGTAGATCAATACGCAGTATAGAACCGGCTGTTAGAGCCGCCGGCGCCAATCACCAGCCGCACCGGGTTGCTGCATTTAGGGCAGTTGCCGGCGTACGCTTTGCCATCGCGGGTGCGATAAATACGGGAGTAGACGCTGCAGCAATTGAAAGTCACGCCCACGAAAGGCCGGGCGCCACCGGTTTCCCCTTCCTTGTTGCTAGCGTTGCCCGCGCGCGGCTTGCTATCGCCTGGTTCGCTGGTCAGGTCTAGATTTTCACCCACCATCGCGCATCCCGGAAAACGGATCGTTGGCTGAAATACTTTCTTTCGCCCACCTTATACATAGGGTTCAACTTACGCGGAAGCCGGATTTGTGCGAGCTATTTCTTCGCCCTCGTCAGCCAGCGGTCAAGTTGATTGGCGAAGGCTTGTTTGTCTTTGGCGTTGAATCCCGCCGGTCCACCTGTCACGGCGCCACCGGCACGTAGTTCGTCAAACAGATTGCGAACACTTAACCGCTCGCCGATGTTGTTGTCGTCATACAGCTCTCCGCGCGGGTCGAGCGCCGTGGCCCCTTTGGCGACAATCTTGGATGCCAAGGGAATGTCTGCAGTAATGACCAGATCGCCCTCCGACACCAGTTCAACAATTTTGTTGTCAGCCACGTCTAGCCCAGCAGGCACGCGGATGCTCTGCACGTATTTTGATTTGGGCGTTGGCAGCACATTGTTGGCTACGAGTGTTACCGTTGTTTCGGTCCGCGTGGCAGCACGGAACAACAGCTGCTTGATTTCGCGGGGGCAGGCATCGGCATCCACGAAAATCTGCATCGGACTGTCCGGGAAATTGAAGGTTTGGGTCACGTAACATCGCGAATGAACTTATTGTGACGCACTTCTGGCGTTCACGCCATTGCGATTGGCGGCGGTTAATTTTCTTGCTTTTTTCTGGCAGATCCGATACTTTGACACTCGCCAGCTGAAGCAAGGGGTAAGCCGCAATTGTTAGATATCAGTTGCGGCACGGAACAGAATGAGGAGAGTCTGTTATGCGTGCCCTCTCACGCTGCGCCTTCTGCGCTGTCAGTCTGCTGGCGATCTCGCCAGTTCTTACCATGCCGCTGCATGCGGCGAAAAAGTCAGAGCGACTTGCCGAAGCCAAGGAACTGGTCGCGGAAGCACTTCACGGCGGTATCTATGGCCGTCAGAAACAGCGGCAAGAGCTGCTGGAACAGGCAGCGGAACAATCGCCGGACTACGAGCCGGCTTACTGGCATCGCGGGCTGGTCAAGCGGGATAACTACTGGACCACGCCCGAGCAGGTTAAGCCCGGCAAGCGGCTCCAGGAGTATCAGAGGCAGCGTGACCATGCGAGCGATAACGCCACCTCGCAATTCCAGTTGGCTTCGTGGTGTTTGAGGAACAATCTTTCAGATCAGGCGCGGGCGCACCTGACGCGGGTTGTAGAACTAGAACCACGGAATGTGGCCGCCCGGCAGTTACTGGGTTTCCGGCGTACACCTTCGGGCTGGGTCACACAGGAAGCGATTGAAACGGCGACCGCGGCACGCCGTGAAGATGCGGAAAACCTGAAACGCTGGAACGCGGAGATTACCAAAATCGCCAACGGATTGCGTGCCAATTCGCTCCTGCGTAGACAGGCAGCGGAAGCACGGTTGAAGGCAATCGAAGATCCCTCTGCGGCCATCGCCATCGCGCAGCTTGCGGGCCAGCCAGACGCCACGGCTTTGCTGGCGATTGAAAAGCTGAAACATCTGGGGACACCCGTCGCTGCCCGCGAGTTGTCGCGTATCGCTGTGTTCGCGCCTACGGAAAGATCGCGTGAAGAGGCGGGCAAAGCGCTGCAGGCTTACGACATTCAGGATTATGCACCAGCGCTGCTTTCAGCCATGTATACAGAAGTTACGGCCAGAACGCTGGCGACCTTCAATGGCTTTCAGCAGGTCTTTGAACAGGAAGGCCGCGACGCGACAACGCAACTGGTTATGCACGGCGACGCACTCGCGAATTCACTTGACGTTTCAAGCGGCGCCGCAGAAGAACGGCTAAGCCAGATAGATGCGATGAATGACCGCACGCAGTTGCTTAACCAGCGGATCGCTACTGCGTTGAATCTTGCCACCGGGCAGGAACTGGCCAGTAACCCGCAGGTGTGGTGGAACTGGTGGAATGAAGTCAACGAGCTGTACGTCGAAGGCGAAAAAGAGGTCAAGACAACCCATACCGCCAATCCGCTCAATCAAGTCAGCGCAGAGATTCTGCGTGCACAGAACCGTCAGCGGCAGATGGAAATTCAACTCGCGCGGATTGAACGCGAAAACCAGATCCGCAGCATGCAAAGCCCGCCGCGTGGCGGCACACGCGATTGCCTGGCAGCCGGCACGGTTGTCTGGACACTGCGCGGTCCGCGTGCGGTGGAAACCAGTCGCACGGGCGACATGGTGCTTTCGCAGGATGTTGAAACGGGTGAACTGGCCTACAAGGTTGTGCTGAAACGCACCATCCGTCCCAAGAGCGAACTTGTGCGGATCGTAGCAGATAACGAAACCCTGCAGGCCAGCGGCGGGCATCCGTTCTGGATTACGGGCGAAGGCTGGGTGAAGGCCCGCGAGATCCGTTCGGGCATGCAGATGCAGACCTCAAGCGGCGTCCGCACCATTAGTTCTGTATCCGCGGGCGAGAATGCCGAAAGTTACAACCTGATCGTAGATGGCTTTCACACGTACTTCGCCGGGCAGAATAAGATGCTGAGCCACGACAACACCTCCCGGCAGCCCACCGCCAAAGTCGTACCGGGATTGCCGGAATAAAGGGCGCATTGCCTTTTAATTACGTGCAGCGCAATTCCCGCATCTTCCCGGCAGAACGGCCCTCTGCCGGGAACCGCCGGAATTCTGCACCGCTAACCTTACTCTACAGTTGCTTTCACCCTCCTACACATATATAAACGGAATCTGATATAAGCATTGCCTTCCCAAAAAGAACCGTCGCGGGCGCTGGATAATGTCACGACTGTCCTACCAAAGAACACAGCCCTTCCTACTTCTTCTGAGTGGAATCATCATCGCCCTTCTGGGCGGCTCCTCTCGTATTTGCCACGCTGCCGACGAGGCAAAAGGGCTGGGTGATCCGGGCAAGCCCGTCAAGCTCACGCTACATGCAGGTCTGGAAGGTGTAACCACGCTCGTCGGTCGCGACGCTGCTGTACAGCTCATTGCCACCGTTGAATACGACAGCGGCCAGCAGCGTGACCATTCGGCCACCGTCAACTACAAAGTGGCAGGCGCCTCGGTGCTGGTCTCAAGCGATGGATACGCCACTGCGAATGGAAACGGTGTGTCGAAAGTAACTGCGACCGGCCCGGATGGGTTGCGAGCGGAAGTCGAGATTGCGGTCGAGCGATTTGAGAATCCACCGTTAGTTAACTTTGCAGACCGGGTCACGCCCGTTTTCACCAAGCTCAGTTGCAACAGTGGCGGTTGCCACGGCAAGAGCGGCGGGCAGAACGGGTTTGCGCTTTCGCTCCTGGGATTTGAGCCAGAAGAAGATTACGCCCACCTGGTCAAAGAAGGTCGAGGCCGCAGGCTGTTCCCCGCGGCGCCGGATCGCAGTCTGCTGTTGTTGAAGGGCGCCGGTAAGCTGCCGCACGGCGGCGGTGTGCGGATGGAGGAAGGCGATGCTGATTATCGCATCATCCGTCTGTGGATCGCGCAAGGTATGCCCGCCGGCAGTGAAGACGACCCGGTGCTGCAGTCGGTATCCGTCTTCCCGCAACACCGCAAAATGCCTCGCAACGGCAAGCAGCAGTTGCAGGTGACCGCACATTATTCAGATAGCTCGACGCGCGACGTTACCCGGCAGGCTCAGTACACGGCGAACAATACCGACATGGCGGTTGCCAGTCAGAATGGGCTGGTCACCATGCAAGGCGTGCCCGGCGATGTCGCCGTGATGGTCCGCTTTCAAGGACACGTCGCCGCCTTCCGCGCCATGGCGCCGCTCGGAGCGCCGATCAATAAGCTCCCGCCTGCCAGAAACTTCATTGACAATGTCGTTTTCAAGAAGCTGCAAGTCCTGGGCATGCCGCCATCAGAACTTAGCACCGACAGCGTCTTTCTCCGGCGCGTGACCATCGATATTGCGGGCCGGCTTCCGACCTATGAAGAAGCCGTAGCTTTCCACAACAGCAAAGATGCGAACAAACGAGCCGCGGCCATCGACCGCCTGCTAGAAGATAGCGGCTACTCGCGCTACTTCGCTCAGAAATGGGGGGCCATTCTGCGGAACAAGGTGGAGCCTAATGTATCGCGGGGCGGCAACTACCGCTTTCACGATTGGATTCGGACTTCGCTCCGCACCAACATGCCGTACTCGCAGTTTGTGCGGAATCTCGTCACGGCCAGCGGCGATGTCTACCGCAACCCGGCCGTGAACTGGCACCGCCATGTGAAAACTGTCAACGAGAAGGTGGAAGACACGGCGCAGGTGTTCCTGGGCGTCCGCATCCAATGTGCACGCTGCCATCACCACCCGTTTGAAAAATGGAGCCAGCACGACTACTGGAGTCTGGCCGCGTTCTATGCCAACGTGCGTGAGAAGAACAGCGAATTCAT
Source organism: Pirellulaceae bacterium (assembly GCA_965233625.1). Classification (GTDB taxonomy): domain Bacteria; phylum Planctomycetota; class Planctomycetia; order Pirellulales; family Pirellulaceae. The sequence goes on along the minus strand of OZ247499.1, from coordinate 605,396 downwards.
CTACGCACAACGCGGCGTTCCCCGCACCAGGCATCCCCGGACCAACGAGTCGATTGCCCCGGCCAGCCTTGGCGGCGAACCTATCGAGACCGACGCCGATACAGACGCCCGCCACAAACTGGCTGACTGGATGACATCTGCCGATAATCCTTTTGTGGCCAAAGCCCTTGTGAACCGCTACTGGAAGCACTTCTTCGGCCGCGGCATCGTTGATCCCGAGGACGACATGCGGGCCACGAATCCACCTTCAAACCCTGAACTGCTAGACGCATTGGCGAAGCATTTTGTGGATTCCGGCTTCGACCTAAAGCAACTAATACGCACCATCTGCAACTCAAGCACCTACCAGCTATCAGCCCGGCCTAACGAGTACAACCAGGCAGGCGATACCAGTTTCGCCCGCTTCGCGCCGCGGCGAATGAACGCCGAAGTGCTACTGGATTCCATCGATGATATCACCGGCGCTTCGACCCGCTTTGCTGGTCTGCCGCAGGGGGCGCGTGCGGTGCAGATTCCGGATCATGGCGGCGTGAATAACTTCTTCCTGAGCGCTTTCGGGCGGCCCGCCGGTGGCAGCGCCTGCGAGTGTGAACGCACCACGGAACTCAGTATGGCGCAGACCCTACACCTTCTGAATTCCACGGAAATGTACAGCAAGCTAGAAAGCACACGCAGTCGTGAACTTGCCGCAGACAAAGAAAAGTCTATCGAAGACAGGCTCAACGAAATCTCTTTCCGCGCCTACAGCCGTCCAGCGACACAGCGTGAGATTGATGCTTATACCGCCCACCTGGAAACCTTCCCTGAGAACAACCTCAATCAGGGCTTTCAGGATATTCTGTGGACCGTGGTGAACACGAAAGAGTTCATGTTCAACCATTGAAAAAACCGTACACGCCTTTTGTTTCCCTCCCTGGCGCCGCCAGCTTTTTCCCCACTTTTTTAATTTCGCAAGGAGATCTGCATGTTCACGATTACCGAAAAGCCGCAAGGTGGATTCTGTGACAAGGTTAGCCGCCGTAACATGCTGCAGATCGGAGCGCTCGGCCTGGGCTTTGGCAGCCTGACGCTGGCCGATCTTTTCCGCATGGAAGCTCAAGCCGCTGCGCCTAATCGCACCCGTTCGATCATCAACGTGCATCTGCCCGGCGGCCCTTCGCACCAGGATATGTGGGATCTAAAACCCGACGCCCCCGTTGAATACCGCGGCGAATTCAACCCGATCAAAACCAACGTGCCGGGGATGGAAATCTGTGAGTTCTTCCCACGACTGGCGAAGATGGCGGATAAGTTTTCGATCGTCCGCGCGCTGGTTGGCAACGTCAACGAACACAGCCCCAGCACCACGCAGACCGGCTACGGGCAGAAGGAATTGCAGAACATCGGCGGCGCCCCCTGCGTGGGCTCCGTGGTCAGTCATCTGCAAGGCTTCAACAACGGTGTGGCGCCGTTTGTCTCGGACGGTCTGACGCTGAAGCCAGGTTATCTCGGACCTAAGCACAAAGCGTTCAGTCCGCAAGGCGCCGCCAGCCTGCTGAAGTTGTCGCGTATTTCCGCAGACCGCATGAACAGCCGCGCCAATCTGCTGAAGTCTGTCGATGACATGCGTCGCGACTTCGATAACAGCGGCCAGCTGGAAGCTGCCGACGCATTTACCAAGCGGGCAGTGGATGTTGTGCTGTCGGGCCGCATGGCCGATGCGCTCGATATCACCAAGGAAAGCGAAGAGAACGTCGCCCGCTACGTTCACAGCCGTCAGGGCCGGTTCCGCGACAATGAACGTTTCCTCCGCGCACGTCGTCTGGTGGAAGCAGGTGTCAGGTGTGTGTCACTGAGCTGGGGTGGCTGGGACACTCACAGCAACAACTTCAAAACGTTCCGCGAGCAGTTGCCCGCGCTGGACGTGGGCCTATCCTGTCTGATTCAGGATCTGCACGACCGAGGATTGCAGGATCACGTAACCGTTGCCGTCTGGGGCGAATTCGGCCGTACGCCACGTATCAATGGCAACGCTGGCCGTGACCATTGGCCGCGCGTTGCTGCGGCGTTCCTGGCCGGTGGCGGTGTGAAGGGTGGTCGCGTTGTGGGTGAAACCGACCGCATTGCGGGCGACGCTGAAAGCCGCGCCGTGCATGTTCAGGAAGTGATTGCCACCATGTATCACAACCTTGGCATCGATCCCGAAAACACGCAGATCACCGATCCTGCCGGGCGCCCACGCTACCTGCTGGATGAACGCAAGCCAATCCGCGAACTGCTCTAAATCCAGGCAGTGCAACCTCAGCCGCAATTTCATCGCCTGCACACTTTACGCAGGCGATGACTTCGCGGCGTTTTACTTGGAATACCGGCCGCCGCGAGACAACCATGAGCCGCCTGCGAATTCTGACGATCTGTATCGTTTCGTTACTTCTCTCGACTGCCCAGACGGCGATTGCCCAGCAGGAAATCCCGCGTCCACGGCTATGGGCGGTCTATCCGCCCGGTGCAAAAATTGGCGCAACAACCGAAGTAAAGATCGCAGATAGCAACGATCTGTACGGCGCCAACAGCCTCATTTTCTCTCATCCAGGCATCACGGCCCGGCAGGTTATCGGCAAGGCGGACCGTTTCTACCCGGAAGATCACCCGGTTCCCAATCAGTTCCAGGTGACTGTCGCAGGGAACGTCCCAGAGGGTATCTACGAAGTTCGCGCCATTGGTCCGTTCGGTGTTTCTAACAGCCGCCGGTTTATGGTTTCCAAAGATGCCTTCCAGCTTGAGGAAGAAGACAACAACACGCGGGATAAGGCGAACGACCTTTCGCGGGATACGTATCTTGCTGGGATGTTTGCTGCCGACTACGACTTCTACAAGATCAGCGCTAAACCGGGTGAAACGATTGTGGTTGAGTGCCTGGGGCAGCGGATTGATTCACGCGGTGATCCTGTACTCTCATTGCTGGACAATGAGGGCAGAGAACTCCAACGCAGCCACGATGTAGAACGTCGCGATCCACGGATTGTCCACCAGTTCAAATCCGCCGGTGACTTCTTCGTGCGTGTCAACGAACTAACGCACACCGCGGATGGCGGCAGCGGCGTATCGCCCTACTTGCTACACGTTTCCACATCGCCCGTCGTCAGTTTTATCGAACCGCCGATGGCACAGGCCGGGAGGTCGCAGCGTTTCACCCTGTTTGGCCACAATATAGGTGGGCAGCCCGCGGGCCGTAGCTCTGCGACGGGCGTGCCCCTGGAAAAGGTGGAAGTCACGATCAACGTGCCATCCCAGCCAGATCGTCAAAGCGATGGGTTGTTAACAGATGTGCTTGAGTCCAGGCACGATTGCTACACGTACCGGCACAAAACCGCGGCGGGCCTTTCCAACGCGGTTCGCATTCCGCTGTTTCAGGAACCGGCCCAGGCAGAACAAGAACCGAATAACCGGGTCCAGGACGCTGCCAACGTGACGCTGCCAGCGGTGCTGACCGGGAAGTTTGATTCGCCAAGCGATGTGGACAGTTACCTCTTTACCGCCAAGAAGGATGAAAAACTCTGGATCGAAGCTTCTTCCCAGAGCCTGAGCCAGCCCGTAGACGCACTTGTCGTGGTGCAATCCATGCAGCAGAACAAAGATGGCGAGACGGTTGTCCGCGATGTAAAAACCATCGATGACTCGCCATCTGCCGCGGGCAATTTCCGTATCCAGATGGCTTCCACTGACCCGGCAGGCGAGTTCATTGCGCCGGCGGACGGTGACTATCGCCTTTTGATCCGGGACCAGTTTAATGGCGCCGATCAGCAACCCTGCTATTACCGTCTCGTAATCCGCCGGCCTCAACCGGGATTCAAACTGCTGGCGGCGGCTGCCTTGCAACTGGGACAGAACGGCAATAACAATCTTCCTCTCAGCCCGCGTGCTTGCATTCTGCCGCCCGGCGGTGACATCGAGATACTGGCGGTGGTGCATCGGTTTGATGATTTCAAAGGCGAAGTCGAATTGCAGGCAACGGGACTTCCACCGGGTGTTACCTGCAAACCAGCCATCATCGGCCCGGAGGAAACCTTCACCGCCCTGGTGCTACATGCCGCGCCCGATGCAAAGCCGTTCAGCGGCAGCATTCAGGTGGAAGGCCGCGCTGTGATTGATGGGGCAGAGAAGAAATCAATCGCCCGGCCGATGGAAGTGCTGTGGGATACGCGTGGCAATACGCCCGCCAGCGCCCGCCTGACGCAGAGCTTGATGCTGCATGTAGGTTCTAACTTAAAACCCGCCGGGCAGTTTCAGCCTGTAGAAAATAAAGTGTGGCGGACGGCGCGTGGCGGCAAGCTCGAAATCCCTGTCAAGCTGAACAAGCTACGCGATGATTATTCGGGCAACGCCAGCGCGATGGTGCTCGGGATGCCGCGTGAAATTGCCGCGCCCAACGCTTCGATCCCGGTTGGTGGGCAGGGCGTTGTAAAGATCGACGTCAACACCACGGCGCCGGCGGGTCGATACACGTTCCATCTTCGCGCCGATGCACAAGTGGATCACGAGCGGCTGCCTGACTATTTCAAACAGGTGGAAGAAGATCGCCAGCGCATTATTAAGACCGTTACCGAGGTCGCCCGTGAAGCCTCGGACGCCGCCCGCCAGCGTGCGACTATCGACCGCCAGTTACAGACTGCCGCCACAAACATTACCACCGCCAACCGCAATCTGAACGCTGCCGCCACCGCGCGTAAAGCAGCCATGCAGAAACTCACAACGGCCAAGGCTGAATTGAAAAAGCGTGAGGCTGAACTGGCAGCCGCCAACAAGACGCTCGAAGAAGCAAAAAAGAAACTCGCCGGGGCGGACGACGCCAGCAAAGCGGCGTTGACCAACGAGGTCGCACAGAAGACACAAGCTGCCGGGCAGAAACAAACCGCCACGCAGCAGGCAGCCACAGCGGTTAAGGCTGCTGAGGCGGCTCTCGCAACGTCTGAAAAAGATCACGAAAGCAAGGCCGCGGCGCTGAAGGAAGCGAACGATCAACGGGCAAAGCTACAGCAAGATCGCGAAACCGCACTGGCAAAAGAGCAGGAGACTGCCAAGCTGAAAACGCAGGGCGATGCTCTGAGGCGGGAGATTGATACGCTGTATAATCAGGTGCGAAACGTCGCCCAGAAACGCAAAGTAAAAACGTTTGTTTACTCACCCTGCATCGAGATTGATATCGCGCCGTTCCCGGCAACTGTCTCGCTGGACAAGCAGGAGTTAACGCTGCAAGCAGGCGGAGAGAAGGTATTGCTGCAGGCGACTGTCAAACGCGAGTTCGGATTTGACGGCGACGTGACATTCCGGCTCACACCGCCACCGGGTGTTGGCGGCATGAAGCTCACAGCCAATTCGAAGATCGCGAAAGGTCAGAATTCGACCAGACTGGAATTAGCAGCCGCAGACTACACGAAGCCTGGCGAATACGAGGCGACGTTGGTCTGCCAGATGCGGTTTAACAATCGTACGCTAGACGACCCGCGAAAGATTAAGCTTGTTATCAAGCCGGCGCCGCCAAAGTAGTTGCAGATCAAACTTGATTCCGGGCGGGAATCAGTCGTCCTCGCCCACTTTGCCGCCAAATTTCTCGAAAACCGTTTCAATGTGCGGCGTCAGAATCTGCTGTAACGCGGCATCACTTGCGGACAGTTTCCGGCTGGGCGAGATCTGGCCGGCTCTTGACGCCAGGACTATAGCAGCAAGAACATGCTGTACATCTACGGGGTGCCTGCTTGCCGGCTCCATCGCTAGTGCGATCTCAAACAAGCTGTCAGCCGCTTCCTGAGAGACGGTGGCTTCCCCCTGGGATGACAAATAGATGCCATCCGCAACATGATTTTGATTGTCGCTCAAGAGTAGGGCCTGCGATAAACGCTCGTTAAGGGTTGAATAGCACCTTCGGATGTTCACAGGTATTCTACCGTTTCACCCAAGTTGGTTGTAGAATTCCGCGTTATTGATCGAAGCGGCTCTAAAGGTAAATCATGCAAAGCGAGGCGAGCTACATCTGCGATGCGTGTGGGGAGGAGATCGTTATCCCGGTCGACATTTCGGCCGGGAGCCAGCAACAATATGTTGAAGACTGTCCTGTTTGTTGTCGCGCCAACGTCATTCACGTTGACGTGGACGAAGATGGTGATCCGCATATCTGGTCCGAAGCTGAACAGGACTAACCCGCATGAACAGCCTCTGTATCCGCTGCCTTCACTGCCGGAAAATCGTAAGCGGAAAGGGCTCGACGTTCCTGCTCTGTGAAAAAGCTTTGACGAGTGTGAAATTTCCCAAGTATCCTCCGCAGCCTGTCATCCGCTGCGAAGAGTATCAGCGGAAACCTGATAACGCTTCCTGAAATCACGGTTTCTTTAAACCACATTGTACTCACAACTGACTGCACTGATTGCTGCGAAATGACTCACCCACGCGTCCAACAGATTCAAGACAAGCTTTCGCCTTTACAGCAGGATCTGCTGCAGCACCCCGTGTACGCTGAGATCGATCAGCTGGACAAATTGCAACTGTTCATGCAGCACCATGTGTTTGCTGTTTACGACTTTATGTCATTGCTGAAGACGCTTCAGCAGCGGCTTTGTCCTGCGACAACACTCTGGATTCCGCCACAGGACAAGAGCACGGCCCGTCTGGTGAATGAAATCGTCCTGGGCGAAGAGACGGACGAAGATGGCGAAGGGGGGCACTGCAGCCACTATGACTTGTATCACCGGGCGATGGTCCGCTGCGGCGCCAGTACGTCGTCCGTCGACAAATTTATCGAGCGGCTCGCTGCCGGTGACAGCTTGGGTGCTTCCCTTGATGCATGTGAAGCGCCGGAGTCTGTCCGTCAGTTTGTCGAGCACACGTTTAAGGTGATCGAAGGTGGTGACATCTGCGCCGTTGCTTCCGCGTTTACCTTTGGCCGGGAAGACCTGCTCCCCGACGTTTTTCAGCGGGTTGTTGACGAATTGAACGTCGAGAGTAGCGGCGGTTTAGACGACTTTAAGTTCTATCTGTCGCGGCACATCGAACTGGATGGCGACCACCACGGTCCGATGGCGGAGCAGATGATTGTTAGTCTCTGTGGCGAAAGCGAAGCCAACTGGCAGGCTGCCGAAGACGCCGCGATCAGCTCGCTCCATGCACGCCGCGGGATGTGGGACGGCATGCATCAGGCAATGAGGCTGCTTAAGACTTCTTCTTAAGCGATTGCAGGTACGTCACTACATCAATCAGTTCCTGCCGCGTGATGTTCTTCTGCAAGTCCTGCGGCATCAGCGAAACAGGTTGTTTAGACAGCTCTTCAATTTCATCCTTCGGGATGGTGTGCGTGATCGCTTCTGCGTTTTTGATCGTGACGGAATCTTTCGTCTCGCTGACTTTGATGCCGACGATCAACTGCCCTTCTTCGGTAGCGACCAGAAACGTCTCGTAGTTGTGGCTGATACCCGCGCTGGGTGCAAGAATACTGACGAAGATCGCCTCGCGTGAAAGCTTACTGCCGATTTCTGTTAACGCGGGGCCGACGTCTTTGCCCTCGTCGCCGATTTGATGGCACTTGATGCAAGTTCCTTTGTTGCGGAAAACCTTGTGACCGTTGGCGACGTTACCCTTGGCCGCAACCAGTTCCGCAAGCGGCGGCAGCGGAGTTGCGTCGCCGGTGCCGGGCCGTTTGAACCGCTTGGCGGCTTCGGCTTTGATGGCTGGATCAACGGACGAAAGTAACGCGTCTGCGGTGACAAATTCAACATCTGCGGGCAACTTGCCATCAACAGCAAGCTTAAGTAGCGTCTTCTGCCCGTTGCGGTTTGAAGCCAGGCCCTTCACCGCGGCAGTGCGGATCGCGGACGAAAGTTTTTTCGTATCAGTGACCATCGGCGCCAGCAGCGAGATGGCCTTTGCATTGCCGGATTTGCTGATGGCTGTAACCGCTGCCAAGGCGCGTTTGTCGTCGCCCGAAGATATTGCCCCGGTAAGCAGGCCGCTATCTTCGCCATCCAGAAGCAGCGACGCCGCAGTGGCAGCTTCTGCGCTTTCTGGCTTTGTAAGGGCGATCTTCAGAAGTTGCTCCGAAACTTCTTTGAAGCGGAACCGCTTGGCCAGTTCGATGTACTCCGGCGTGCCTTGCAGCGTGGCCATGTGCCGCAAAACGGCTGCCTTAAGATCATCCCGCTGGCTGATATCCAGATTGGGCAGTCGCATGAGGGTTTTCACAACCACCGCATCCCGCGCTGGATCCGCGGAAAGCTGTGCAGGTGCGGCACAGAGAATGCACGTCAAGAGAACGATTGCCGACACGAATTTTCGCATTGTATTCCGTTTCCACAAAAAACAGGCAGCGCCGCGGGGCGACGCTACCTGTGTATTGAAATCAGGTGTTGCCACTCAACAACTGATTATAACTTGCCGCCGGCAATGCCGTCAGGCGTTGTCATTACAGCCCAAGCAGTAGGCTCTGAAGCGCCTTGTCCGCTTCGGGGCCCTTATTAAAGTCGAACGCCCGCATGATGCGCGAGTGTTCAGCCTCAGGAGCAATCTTCTCCGTAATCATCCGTGCCAGATAAGCTGGCGTCTGCTTGGCGCGGCTGCGCCAGATGATGTCCCGGCCGGCGGGCGTTTTCCACTTATCGCCTGCTTTCTCCAGATAAGCCGTTAAGCAAGCGTCCCATTTGCCGGCGGCGCCAATGCCCAAGGCTTCCAGGTACCAGCGGTCTTTGCCATCGTGCTGCAACGCCAGTTGCGCCCACACGTCGGCGACGCCTTCACCCTTCATGTCATGCAGGGCGATTGCCACCTCGCGGCGGACCTGAGGAGACTTGTCGCTGGCCAGTTTCTTGGCAAGCGGCAAGACATCATCGCTAACCTGCCGTGCCAGACGGATTGAAACGACGCGTATATCGGGGTTTTCATCTCCGGCTGCCAGGTCCACATAATGCTGACCACGACCTTCGATTTTCCCCAACAGCCACAATGCACGTGCGCGATGCCGCGGGTTATCTGAACCGTACAATTTCAGCAGGGCAGGCTCGGCCTTAGCGCCCATTTCGTGCAGTGCGGTCCAGGCCATGTAGCGGACGGAGGATGAAGGGTTCTGCAAAGCCTCGACCGCGCCTTCCGCGGTTGAGTAGTCATACTCCGGCGTTTTGTATTTCGACCCTGGCGGCGCGATGCGGTACAGGCGACCGCGTTCGCTATCACCCTGCCGGTGGCCGCCGACGCCCGGATCGTACCAGTCGGTCACGAAGATCGAGCCATCGGGCGCCACGCAAACGTCGGCCGGGCGGAACCACTTGTCGCGGGCGCCATGCATGATGTTCACCATTTCGGCTGAATAGCCGGCGCCGTCTTTCTTTGCCGGATACGCACGCACGACGTTAGGCCCAGCGTCGCAGTGCAGGACCTGATCCCAGAATACTTTGGGAAGCAGCCGGCCTTCGTACACCGTGATGCCTGTGGGCGAACCTGCTCCGGTTTGCAGCAGGTTGGGCACAACGCCAGGGTCGTTCAAGTGCCAATGCTGCAGCGGGACCTCTTTCTCCATATTTTCCCGTTTGCTCCGCCAGCCGGCGCCGGTCAGTTCATCACGATAGCCGTAGTTGCCGTATTCCATCACATAGTTGATCCGCACGCCACGGTTGCCATCGTCGTCGTTGTCGGACTGCCAGAGCGTGCCGAAGGAGTCGACGGTTACTTCGTAGTTGTTACGGAAGTTGTGGCCCAGCACTTCAAATTCGCTGCCATCCATGTTGCAGCGGAACGGCATTCCGCCCAGGTAGGGTTTGCCGTTATCGACAACCTGGTTGCCGTTTTTATCAACAACGGGCTTTCCGTCTTTATCGTGGACAGCCTTTCCGGTGTTGCCGAAGTTCCAGTACAGCTTGCCATCTGGCCCGAACAGGAACGAATGGGCGGAATGGTCATGCTGCGGCTGTCCGGTTTTGTCGAACAGTACTTCTTTTTTGTCCGCTTTATCGTCGCCATCGGTGTCCGTCAGGATCAGCACTTTAGGCGAAGATGAAACGATAACTTTGTTGCCAAGGACGCAGATGCCCATCGCCGAATCGATATCACGACCCTGATAGAACACCCTGGTCGAGTCGGATTTGCCGTCACCATCTTTGTCTTCAAGAATCAGGATGCGGTCGCCTTCGGGGCGTTCGCCATTGTGCCCGCGGTAGTTCACCACTTCGCACACCCAGATGCGGCCACGGTGATCGACATCCAGATTGGTCAGGCTGAGAAGTTCTGGCTCGGCAGCGACCAGCGTCGCTTCCAGGCCGTCGGCGATGTCAAGACCTGACACCGCGTCTTCGACTTCCCGGCTCCCACTGCCGCCGCTGCTGCTATTCTTCTGGGCGATTGCAACAGGCGGCTTTTGCGTAAACACCATGAACTGCACACTAGCGGCTTCTCCACATGACCCTTGGCGGGCGCCGCCATCGTCTAGTCCTGCGACCGCCTTAAACCGCGTGTACCCCGCGGGCAGCTTGTAGCTGATGACGCTGTTCGCGTGCACGCCAATGCCGTATTCGACGGGTTTGCCGTTGATTTTTAGCGGCTGCCCCTGACAGTTCTTGTTGACCTGGGCGGAACCGAATCCCGTGCTGGCTGACGACCACTTCAGATCCGTCAGCTTCATTTCGCCATTGGGTCCGATGATCCGCGGCTCGGCCCAGTCGGCCCAGTCGCAGGAGTAGCCATTGCCGCCATCATCAGCGACCAAATGCAATTCTTTGGCGCCCGTGATATCAACGTCGATGTTGACCGCGTGCCCTGGTGTTTTTTTGGTGACGATTGCAGATGTGTGAATGGGTTTCACCTTCGACTTCATCACTTTGACGCCGCGCGGCTGATTGCGGGGCGGCGCCTTCTTGTCACCTGCGAGGTGTTTCAGCACCGACCGCGGATCGAAGTTCTTGGGTGCATCGTAGTCCTGATTTTCCTGCAGTTGCTTAACCGTGACTTTCTGCACTTCGACGCCGCCTTCAGGGACTTCGGCTTTGGCGGTCCACATGATGGCGTTGAGCATGATTTTGCGGAAATTGGGATCGCCCCAGTTCCAGTGGTAGTGCCCGCCGGTAAAGCCAAAGCCCCTGCCGCCGCCTTCGTTCTCCGAAGCCCAGGCCACATGCTGTGGCTTGCCTGCGTCGCGGCGGACGTGAGGATTGCCACTGTGGGCGCCGTCGGGACGGCTGAGTGTGCTGGCCGGTGGAATGTCCGAAAGGATTGGCGTTACGCCCTTCATGTTCTCGCGGAATCGCATGTGGTAGTACCATTCGTCGTTGATGGCAAATGGTTTAACGCCGCGTGTGATCGGGTGCTTGGGCAGCTCTTCAAATTTGGCGGTCCAGTGCGGATTGACGGACCAGTGCGTTTCAAAATAACCGCCTGTCCAATCCAGCAGCGCGTCGCCCGGTGCGCCTTTCGGCACTTCCACTGCGTAGTGGATGGTCACCACACCCACGCCGCTGCCTGCTAGTTTTGCAAGCTGATCCAAGTGTGGAATCACTGGGTGGCGCCCGCCGCCGTCGGCGTACATCACAATGGTGTCGGCGCCTTCAAACGCATCAGCTTCTTTGGGCCACCCGTTGCGATACACCACGGTCTTTACGCCCGGAACGGCCTTTTCCAGAGATTTCGCCAACAGCACACAGCCCGCGTAATGCTCATGCGAGCCGTATCCGTGACTGCGTGTTCCCGCAACAAAGACGACCTTCTTGCCTTCAGCTGCTGAAGCAGACTCTGCCAGCGGCGCGAATAGCCAGGCGACAGCCAGGGCAAGGAGTGAGACAGAAACAATGCGCGGCATAGAAGTTCTCCGTAAGCTTTAAAATTTGCAGGTGGGGCAATGTTCGGGCAGGCCGCTGGCGGCGGCGTTCTGACCTTGTGAGCATTGCGTGCGTAGGGTTAATGATTCGGGAGGTATATTGTTGACGATGTAGCCAGCAGAATAAAGCCAACGCCCGCGATTTTCGCCTTGAATCCAGAATAGTGCGAATCATCCGGCCCGAAACAGTTGGAGCGTCTTCCCGATGCGCGGACTTGGAAGTTTTCTCATCGTCGTTGGTATTCTCTCGCTGGGTATGCGGGCGGTGAAATCAAAGTTTCTCTTCTTCGACTGGATGGACCACTGGGGCGCCGGGGGCGGTACAATCATCCGCGTGTTGCTGATGCTTGTTGGTTTGGCGATTATCGTGCGAAGTTTTTACACAGGCAGACATGACTGATGACTCCTGACGGAATCCTGGAAACGTGCATCTATGTAGATGATCTGGCAGCCGCCCGTGAGTTTTACACCTCCGTGGTTGGCGCCGAATTTGTCAGCGAAGTGGAAGGCCGCCACGTCTTTTTCCGCTGCGGCCGCAACATGCTGCTGATATTTGACGCTAACGAAAGCGACGACCCCGAGGGCGATCTGCCGCCACACGGCACACATGGCGCCGGGCACATTGCGTTCGCCACGGCTGAGGCGGAACTGGCTGCCTGGCGGGAGCGGTTGACCAGGCATAACGTGCCTATCGAGCAGGAGTTTCAGTGGCCGCAGGGAGGCACATCGCTGTACTTCCGCGACCCGGCAGGCAATAGCCTTGAATTTGTCACGCCCAGAATCTGGGGCCTGGAGGAATACCCATGAGCCAGCCCACGCGCGAAGATGCTTTCGCCCTGATGTGCCAATACACGCAAAGCGAAGCGCTGCGCCAGCACATGCTATGCGTTGAATGTGCAGTGAAAGCCTATGCAGAGAAGTTTCAGCAGGAGATGCCGCATGAAGCCATCGATGTTGAAAAATGGGCGATTACCGGCTTGCTGCACGATTTTGACTACGAGCGGTGGCCCGACCCGCCGGATCATCCGCTGCAAGGCTCCCGGATACTGACGGAACTTGGTTACCCGGACGACATTATCTATGCAATCAAGTCGCACGCCGATTATCTGGAAGACTGTCCGCGGGTATCGCTGCTGGACAAAACACTCTACGCCTGCGACGAACTGGCCGGTTTCATCGTCGCTGTCGCCAAGGTCCGCCCGGAAGGTATGCAGGGCATGAAAGCCAAGAGCGTAAGAAAGAAACTGAAGCAGAAGAGTTTTGCCGCCGCGGTCAACCGCGACGACGTAACCAACGGCGCCGAGGATCTGGGCATCGAATTGAATACGCACATTCAGTTCGTCATCGACGCCATGACGGCGGAAGCGGATTCGCTGGGGCTGAATTAGGCGGTCCGGCTTCTCTTTGATTAACGTTTCTTCATCTAGGGGACGCCGTCAGGGCATTAACGGGGCGGTTGTGTGTAAACGCCGGCGTTTACAACGTGTTGCGATCATTGACCTTTAGCAGAGCCATTGCTAGACTCTCGGCGTAAATGAAGCGGAAAAACCGGCCCTTCCTGTAAATTTTGCCCTAATTACGGCAGCGGAAGGGTTCAACAAACCAAATTAGAGGGTTACGTACGAATGGCTAAGAAGAAGGCTGCTAAAAGCAAGCGGATGATTTACTACTTTGGTCAGACACGCACCGATGGCAAAGGAGCCAGCAAAGCCATTTTAGGTGGTAAAGGCGTGAACCTGGCTGAAATGACCAGCATCGGCCTGCCAGTGCCTCCCGGATTCACCATCACGACCGAAGTCTGCGACGCCTATTATAAGGCCGGCAAAAAGCTGCCCGCGGGCCTGATGGACGACGTCCGCAAAAACGTGAAAACGCTGGAAAAAGAAACCGGCAAGAAGTTCGGCGACAACTCTAATCCGCTGCTTGTTTCGGTGCGTTCGGGCGCCGCTCAGAGTATGCCGGGTATGATGAACACCATCCTCAACCTGGGCATGAATGATGTCTCGGTTGCAGGTCTGGCAGAAGCAACAGGCAACGAACGATTCGCTTACGATGCCTACCGCCGTCTGATCAACATGTTCGGCGACGTGGTGATGGAGATGCACCACGAATCTTTCGAAGCCGCCTTCGATAAGATCAAAAAGAAGTACAAGGTAACGGAAGATACCGATGTACCAGCCGAAGGCCTGAAAGAGCTTTGCGAAGCTTATAAAGAAGTCTACAAGAAGCACTGTAACGAAGACTTCCCGCAGGATCCTTTTGATCAGCTGGAAAAGTCGATCATCGCGGTCTTCGCAAGCTGGAACACCGAACGCGCCGTATCGTACCGCACGATCGAAAACATCCGCGGTCTGCTTGGCACCGCGGTGAATGTGCAGTCGATGGCTTATGGCAACATGGGCGACGACAGCGGCACCGGCGTTGGTTTCACGCGCAACCCGACGACGGGCGAAAACAAGTTCTACAGTGAATTCCTGGTTAACGCCCAGGGTGAAGACGTGGTCGCCGGTATTCGCACGCCGCTGCCGATTTCGGAAATGCCGAAATGGAACAAAGCGATCTACAAAGAGCTTCAAGAGATTAAGAAGAAGCTTGAAGAGCACTACACCGATGTTCAAGACATCGAATACACGATCGAACGTGGCAAGCTTTACATGTTGCAGACACGTACCGGTAAGCGTACCGGTGCTGCTGCCGTGAAGATCGCCTGCGATCTGGTGAAAGAAGGCCTGATCGACGAAAAGACGGCGCTGCTTCGCGTGCCAGCGAATGACCTTCGTCAGCTGATGCTGCCAAGCTTCGACCCGGCTGCCAAGAAATCAGCCGACGTGCTGACGACCGGCCTGGCAGCATCGCCCGGCGCCGCCGTGGGCAAGCTCGCCTTCACCGCGGCTGAGGCCGAAGAGCGTGTTGCTGCTGGCGAGAAAGTCATTCTCTGCCGTCGCGAAACCAGCCCGGAAGACGTGAATGGTATGCACGTCTCGCAGGGTATTCTCACCAGCACCGGCGGCCGCACCAGCCACGCAGCGGTTGTAGCTGTGGGCTGGGGTAAGTGCTGTGTCGCTGGCGCCGGTGAAATCACGATCGACGAGAAGGCACGTAAGATCAAGGTCAACGGCAAGACGCTATCCTGGAAGGATGAAGTCTCGCTCGACGGCGCCACCGGCGAAGTGATGGCCGGCGCCGTCACCACGCAGCCGCCGAAATTAAGCGCTGACTTCAAGCGGATTCTGAAGTGGGCCGATGAGCACCGCACCCTGGGCGTCCGCGCCAACTGCGATACTCCGGCAGATGCGAAAAAGGCTCGCGAACTGGGTGCCGCTGGTATCGGCCTGTGCCGTACCGAGCACATGTTCTTCGAAGCAGATCGTATCGGCGCGATGCGTGAGATGATCCTGGCTGAAGACGAAGACGCCCGTCGCGCAGCGTTGAAAAAGCTGCTTCCAATTCAGCGGAAGGACTTCGTCGGCATCTTCACCGCGATGAAGGGCCTGCCTGTAACGGTTCGTCTGCTCGATCCGCCACTGCACGAGTTCCTGCCGCACACCGCGGCTGGTCAGTCGGAACTGGCAAAGGCACTGGGTGTAAAGCCCGCTGTCGTGAAAGAACGTGTCACCAAGCTGCACGAGTCGAACCCGATGCTCGGCCACCGCGGTTGCCGCCTCAGCATCACCTATCCTGAAATCCTCGAGATGCAGGTGCGGGCGATTGTTGAAGCGATGATTGCTTGCAAGAAGAAGAAAATCGACGCCAAGCCGGAAATCATGATTCCGCTGGTCGGCACCGCTGCTGAGCTGAAGATCCTTCGTGAGAAGGCGGAAGAAGTGATCGAAGCCGTCAAGAAGGACAAGGGCGTCGATAAGCTGGAAATTCCGATCGGTACGATGATTGAGATTCCTCGCGCAGCTCTGACGGCCGACCAGGTCGCCGAGCACGCCGAGTTCTTCAGCTTCGGCACCAACGACCTGACGCAGATGACGTTCGGTTACAGCCGCGACGATATCAACTCGTTCCTGCCTCACTACAAGGAAGAAGAAATTCTTCCTGCCGATCCGTTCCAGACGCTCGACGCCACGGGCGTTGGCCAGCTGGTGGAAATGGGCGTGAAGAAGGGCCGCAGCGGCAACAAAGAACTGAAGTGCGGCATCTGTGGCGAACACGGCGGCGATCCAGAGTCGATCGTCTTCTGCCACAACGTCGGCCTCAACTACGTAAGCTGCTCGCCGTTCGGCCTACCAGGCGCCCGCCTGGCTGCTGCCCAAGCGGCGATTCGAGACGGTAAGTAAGTCAAGACTTACATCCGTTAACGCAATAAAGACACGGCCTGCTGCACCGCGCGGCAGGCCGTTTTTGCTGCGCGAAGGCGGTAATGGAAAGTCGCGCGGCGAACCGCCACGCCGTGCGGCTCGTACCAGACGGATGCGTATCGCGTTCGATCTTGACGAAACTCTTATCCCAGGCCGCGACCCGTTCCCCCTTGAACCGCTGCCCAAAAATCCATTTCGCCGCAGGTTCTGCACAGAACCACTACGCGAGGGCGCCCCGGCGTTGATCCGCCAAATATGGCAGCACGGTCACGAGGTGTGGATCTATACCACGTCGTTCCGCAAGCCGCTTGCGACCCGGCTGATGTTCCGCGCGTATGGCGCCCGGATTGGTAAAGTCATCAACGTGCCCGTCCATAAGCGGCGGATGCGCAGGTTTGGGGAAGCCTACAAAACCTGCACCAAATACCCGCCGGCTTTCGCCATCGATCTACTGATCGACAACTGCGAAGGCGTTGCTGCCGAAGCACGAAAATACAATTACGAGATGCTGCTGGTTGAACCGGGCGATCCTGACTGGATTGATAAAATCCGCACGCGTCTTAACATCACCTGACACGTCGCGCGGCTGCAATGCAAAATGCGTGGCAGCCGCGGATCAGGCAATTATCCGATCCTTAGATCACGGTTCGTAGGCTTCTTCAAACTGGAACGGATTCCGGCCCTTGGGCATCCAGTAGCAGAGTCCCACGCCCAGGAAGTAAAGGAACGTCAGCGGGACCGCCATCAGCATCATACTGATCGGGTCGGCCGGCGTCAGCAGCATCGAAGCCACCGCGATCACCAGGATTGCGATTCGCCATTTCTCGACATACACCGTCGTAGGTACGATTCCAATGCGGTTCAGAAACAGCATCACCAGCGGCAACTGGAAGGCGACACCAAAGCCGATGGGCAGCGTCAGCACAAAGCCCACCCATTCGCTAATACGCGGATCGGGGTCAATATTCATCCAGCGGTTAAAGCCGAATAGGAATGCCAGTACGGGTTCGAAGACAAAGAAGAACGCCAGCGCGGCGCCTGATACAAACAACGCGATGCTAAATGGAAGGTAAATGTAGACATACCGTTTTTCGTGCGGATACAGACCCGCAGCAACAAACGACCAGATCTGAATGAAAATCCAGGGGCTGGCGATGACCAGCCCGCAAACAAAGCCCGCCTTGACCCACAACAGAAACGCTTCGTGGGCGCCCAGCGCCTGGACCCGCACGTCGGTCTTTTCCCAGGTGACAATTTCCACCAGCATCGCCCGTGGATCGCGAATCTGTTCGAAAGCGCCGGCAAGCAGGTGATGGTTCAGCCTGCGTGCTGTGTCTGCGTTGAATTTTTCTTTCAACTCAGCGCGGTACTGCGTAATGGCCTTATTATCGCCGAACGCTCCCTTGAAGGCGTCCGCATCGTTCAACTTCTTGTCATCGGCAACGTGGTTCAGCGCGGCAATGACTTTCTTCCGGTCGCTGAAATTAACGGTATCCGCAGTCTTTTTCCCGATACTTTTGATATCCGCCTGCTGTTCGGCTGTCATCGCTTTCCAGACGAAGCCCGTCTGCGTCGTCGCTGCCGCGCTGCTGCCTGCTGCGATAACCCTGCAGAACGCGGGAACGTCTTTCAACGCAATGTCTTCTGGCGTGAACTGGTACGGCTTCAGTTCCGCGCCTTTGAACTCCTTGGGAGAAGCCGTAGCAAGGCCATCGATCAAACTAGCGGGATCGAATTTAGTGGGTGTTGGAACCAGGCCATCCAACATGATGGTGTTGACCCATTCCGGGTTGGCGTGGCCGAACTTCTCCGTGAGTGAGTCCCGGGATTTCTCCCGGTAGTAGTTGTCAAGCGCATTGGTCAAAGGTGTTTGAATGAACTGGACCACGTAGTTTGCACAGGCGAGTCCAACGCCGAAGCTGACCACTAGACCAATGAGTGCGCGGAACAGGACCTGGCGGAGCTCTTCAAGGTGCTCGCCAAAGGTCATCGAAGTGCCTTCAAACAGATCGTCGTTAGGGTGTTGAGCCATGGATCATTTCCCTGAAGCAAGATGGAGGTGGGTGCGATCGCCGCGTCAACGATCCAACCTCTACGGTGTTTGTGGGAAACACGGCGGGTGCGGAAGCGTGCACAACGGCGGGAAGCGCGGCGGCTGCCGCACTGTTTGAAGAGGTCAAGGCTCCAGAAGATGGACCCCACCTTGGGTAAGATAATAGCATGCCCGCCGGAAAAACGCCACCGCGTACCAGGCTGCCGCAATCCAGCATCCTAGCGGTACAACACCTACAATCGTCGCAGGTGAAAATTCACCCGGTATCAACCGTGCGTTCTCACTTTGTGGCTAATCGCTTTGAGGCGGCAGCCAGTACAGCACGTGTGTTTTTGTCGGCGTCCAGATGCCGCAAGGCTGTTCCGCGGTGCGCAGTCCGGCGCCTGTCCACTGGTTACAGGTGCTAAACAGATGATAGCGGCCAGCCGACTGGTAGAAGCGGTCAGTGTTTCCGTACGTAACCTCGCTGGCGGGGATGGCGGATCCATCAGCGTTGCGCAGCGGAAGATAACTCTCGATATAGCGGATCAGCTTGAGGTGCTGCTGCCTTGAAATGCGCAGTTCATGCATCCACGGACTGGGTTTGGCCGTGAACATATAGTCGGCATGGAGCACCGTCTCACTGGGCCACAACGCCGCGTGGGCAACGGTTGAGAGTTGCAGATCATCCCACGTGCGCGTGTTAATGAAGAAACCGCGATCGCCCCAGCCGATGGCAATGTATTCCGCCTGCGCTGCACGTTTGTCTTTCACATCGCTGGGCGGAAAGACTTGCCGCCAGTCGAAATTGGATCGCTCGTCGTGCACAGGCAGCACGATATCCGTATGAATATCGTTGCTGCGGACGAATATCGTCACGTAGTCATCCGGCGGCGGCTGATAACTACCGCGTGCCGGGAGAAAACCTGCGAGAAGAAAGAGCCCGTAGAGAACGGTAAATCCGAGGAGAAGCCGCTTCGCTAACCGCACACCACTCCAGAATAAGTAGGGTATACGTCCAAACCGGGTGGCGGTTAGCGCGGCGATCAACAATGGCTCTCCCGTAACGGCTGGCGCCGCCGGCGAGAGCGGGCCGTCAGTTGTTTTTGCGGTGGGCGGCTTCTTCGGCCATGACCTCAGCTTGCTTCGCTTCGATCTCCGCTTCGCGTTCCGCGTTCAACTCTGCGCTGGTGGTGCCCTTAGCGGCGCCCGTGCAGCCGGTCACAGTCAGACTCAGAGCTGCAACAGCAAATGCCATGTAAGTAAATGTTCGCATTATGGTAAGCCTTTTCAGGTGGGTAATCTATGAGTGTCGGGCTTGGAGAGGTTTACAGTTCGTCGCCAAGCGGTTGTCCGTCCGCGCGGTTGCAGAAGCGAAGCCAGGCAGCGTCTGAAATGGTGTAAGCGACAAACCCGACAGAGCCATCCATCCGGGAAGTAACGATGCCGCCAGGGTGCGAGCTGCCGAACCTTCTCGACCAGTGCGTGGACTGGGTGGAGTCCGGGTGATCGCGGTCGGGCAGTGGAAGATGATCGCCAAAGCGTGCGATGCATTCATCCCAGCCTGCATTGTAAACCGGCTCGTTATCGCCGCCAGCTGAACCCCAGGTGGAAGAGTGAAGCTGCTTTTCAGAGAACATCAGCACGTTAGAGGTGCCATCGCTGATGGAAGCGAGCGTGCGTTTTGCATCGGGGCGGGTGCCTGCTGGCTGCGTCAGATTTTTCCACTGCCGGGCGAAGGGGCCGTTCTTTCCGTATTCGCCAAATGTCACACCACCGTTGATGGCGTAGTCTGAACGGGCGCCGTTGCTGTAAAGTTCGGGAGGCCGGCGCGAAGGGCAATAGTACGAGTTAACGGCCGTGTTGTAGACAGCGGAATCTGTATCCAGATCGTACAGATTCTGTTGTTCAATAAATGGCAGCAGGTGATAGGCCCAGCTCCAGCCGTCGCGAGTATCAGCATTGCAGCAGGTCTTGGTTGGACCATCAGAGCCTGCGAAAGGCAAGTGACGGAATGTGTCGTGGTGGTTATGAACGCCGATTGCCAGCTGCTTCAGATTGTTGGTGCATTGCGACCTGCGTGCGGCTTCCCGGGCGGCTTGGACCGCTGGTAGCAGCAGCGCCACAAGCACGCCGATGATTGCGATGACGACTAGCAGCTCTACGAGCGTGAAGCCTCTCCGCGATTGTTTTTTAAGTGACATGCCTACTCCTCTGTGACTCTGAAAATCGAAAACAGAAACTTCCAATGACTGCTCAGTTTCCACACAAAAATTAAAGATCCGCGTGGGAAAAATGAAGATTGTGAAAATCCCGAAACCCCTTGTTTTCAAGTGCGAAACGCCACATAGGGATCGCCCCGGCGCCGCCTCGGGACGTCGCCCACCCCCTGTTGCTGAAGGCAGTGCCGCGGAAGTGTTAGAGGGTTTGCCCTGCCGGTTTTCTTGCCGCGCGGCGCGCGTTCAGCTACGATCAAATCCCCATGCGGTTTTCACCGTTGATAGGACTCATTCATCGACTCCAAGCAGAGAAAAAAGATGTTCAGAAACAACCATTTCGTAACCGGCATCGCTTTAGCGACGCTACTAACCGTCAGCAGCGCCGTCGCCGATGACTGGCATGCGTGGCGTGGGCCCAATGGTGACAACACCGCGTCACCGGGCGACTATCCCGTAGAGTGGTCGCCGTCGAAAAACATCGCCTGGAAGGTAAAACTGCCTGGCGGTGGCGGCTCGACGCCGGTTGTTCATGGCGACCAGATCTTCGTCACTGGTAACGATAAAACCAACTTCGTCATGTGTCTGGACCGCAAAGGTCAGCAGCAATGGATCAGGCAGCTTGGACCTGCACGGCCCGGTAAGCATCGCAAAGCCTCTGGCAGCAACCCGTCGCCGGTCACAGACGGCAAGCATGTCTACGCCTATTTCAAGAGCGGTGAACTGGCGTGTCTGGATCTTAGTGGTGAAGTTGTCTGGAAGAAGAACCTGCAAGAAGAGTACGGCGCCGACACGCTGTGGTGGGACCTGGGAACGTCGCCTGTCTTGACCAAAAACGCAGTTGTTGTCGCCGTGATGCAGTCGATGTACGACCGGGGTGTAACGAAGGCAAAGCCCGGACAGAAGACAGCCGGTTCCTATATTGCTGCGTTCGACCTCGCGGATGGATCGGTGCTATGGAAGGAGTCACGCAATCTGAAGGCGCCATCCGAAGCCGCGCAAAGCTACAGCACGCCAGTAGTAGCCACTGAAAATGGCGACGAAGTATTAGTAGTGCTCGGCGCCGACCACGTCACGTGCCACAACGCATCAGACGGAAAAGAACGCTGGCGCATCGGAGGATTGAACCCGACTTCGCACCAGTATTTCCGCAGCATTGCCTCGCCCGTGGTTCATCAGAATATGGTCATCGCACCCTATGGCCGTGGCGCCACCGTCGTTGGTGTTGAAATGGGCGGCAAGGGCGATGTAACCCGTTCGCACGTGAAATGGACGACCGAAGGCAACGCCCCCGACGTGCCATCACCCGCTGCGAAAGACGGCTGGGTTTATGTCTTAACGGACAAAGGCGGCTTGCAGTGCCTGGATGCGAAGACGGCTAAGGTGCGTTGGGAAGGCGAACTTCCAAGATCGCGCACGGGCTACAGCGCTTCTCCATTCATCGCCGGCGGACATCTCTATCTTACCAACGAAAAGGGTGTCACCACGGTTCTTAAAACGGGTGATAAATTTGAAGTGGTTGCGACGAACGCCGTAAGTGAAGATGGCGAGTCCACCGTTGCCAGTCCCGTTTTTGTTGACGGTAAGATCCTCATCCGCACCTATGAGAATCTTTACTGCATCGGCAAATAGGCGAGTGAAGGACGAATGGGCTGATCGTGATATACTCAGGCGATTCAGCCCGTTTCGCTCCGGTCACATGGTATGAATGATCGCCAGTCGCTTTCCGTTTCGCAGCTATCTGCACAGATCAGGCAGAAGCTGACAACCTCCTTCCGCGACGTCGTGGTCGCGGGCGAATTGTCGAACGTTTCGCGGCCTCGCTCCGGGCATGTTTACCTGACGCTGAAAGACGCCCATGCGCAGATTCGCGGCGTTATCTGGCGGAGCACGGCAGAGCGCATCCGGTTTGAATACGGGGACGGGTTAGAGGTTGTCTGTCAGGGCGACATCGACGTCTACCCGCCCCGCGGCAGCTACCAGCTTTCGATCCGCAAGATGCGACCTCTGGGCGAAGGCGCCTTGCAGCTTGCCTACCGCCAATTGTTTCAACGGCTGTCTGCCGAGGGCCTGTTCGATGCTGAACTGAAACGCCCGCTACCCCGCTTTCCGCGACGCATTGGTATTGTTACCAGCCCCAGCGGTGCGGCGGTGCGGGATTTCTTACAGGTGCTACAAAGGCGGTGGCGCGGCGCGAGTGTGCTTGTGGTCCCGGCGCGTGTGCAAGGCGACGGCGCCGCGCTGGAAATTGCAGCGGCGATCGAAGCGGCCAATCATGTGCGGCCCCGGCTGGATGTGCTGGTAGTCGGGCGTGGCGGCGGCAGTCTGGAAGACCTCTGGTGCTTTAATGAAGAGCCGGTGGTGCGTGCCATTTATGAATCACGGGTGCCGGTTGTTTCTGCTGTAGGGCACGAAATCGATGTCACACTTGCTGACTTCGCAGCGGATGTCCGCGCGCTGACGCCCACCGAAGCAGCCGAACATGTCTCGCCAGATAGCGCTGAAATCCGCGCGGCGCTCCTTGGAGCCCACCGGCGGATGACAGCGCTGCTGCGAAACAGAATTGCCACCGCGGAAAATCAGCTTCAGGCCCTCGCTTCGCGGCCCGCGCTGCGGCGTCCATTGGATCGCATTCACGACCTCGCAAGGCAGCTTGATGAATTGCAGTTCCGCGCCGACCGCGCTGTGCGGAACCAGATCCAAAGGGCGGAAGGCCAGCTGGCGAACGCGGCCGCAAGTCTTGATGCGCTCAGCCCGCTGGCAGTTCTCGGACGCGGCTACAGCATTACGCGTAAGCAGGATAGTTCTGATCCGTTACACGCGGCTGCAGATGTTCAACCGGGTGACACGATTGTGACACGGCTGGATGATGGTTCGATTACAAGCCGCGTATTGCCTGAAGACACGGACGACGACTGACGCCGCCTAACGGACACGAAGTAGTTCTTCACGATACCGCCGCATCACGTCCGAGAGCAGCAGGATACCCACCAGGCGCCGTGACTTGGTCGTGACTGTTTCGACCGTGAGTACGTCGAGATCGCCGACTCCGAATTCCCGCATGGCTTCAATCAGATTATCGCTGGGCGAAACCGAGGCCGGCGCCTGTTCGGCCAGGTCGTCGGCGTTGACCAGCTGTGTGGAAATGTCACTTTCAAGCAGCACGCGGATGGCTTCCGGGCGGATCACGCCAACCAGCCGGTTTTCTTCGTTCACGACGGGCAGGACCGCCATCGACGAGTTTGCTCGTGCAACGCGTACGACTTCCGTGACGGGATCGGTCTGTTTGACAGAAGGGAAATTTCGCAGCATCACCTGCCGCACCATCACGTGTTCTAAATGGCGCGTGTCGTGGCCATGAGTAATGCTCATGCCCCGGCTGTGCAGTCGCTTCTGATAGATGCTCTGCGGATCAATCATCCGTGCAACCGCGCTGGAAAGCCCGGCTGCCATCATGATGGGCAGGATGATTTCGTAATTGTTGGTCATCTCGTAGACGATCAGAATCGCGCTCAGCAACCCGTGCGTAGTGCCCGCCACAACGGCGCCCATGCCGACAATAGCGTACAAGCCGGGATTGGCGCTGGATTCGGGCACGATCAAGTTGCACACCAGCCCGAAACAGGCGCCGAGCGTAGCGCCGAGAAACAGACTGGGCGCGAACACGCCGCCACTACCGCCCCCGGCCAGGGTGATGCTGGTGAGCAGCGGTTTCAGAAAAACCAGCGGCAATAACCAGACCAGTTGCTGCAACATACCGGTGTTGTTGACGACCACGTTCCGCGGACTCCTCTCGCGGCGCTCTTTGCTCTGCTTTGCTTCATTGCGCAGATGAAGTGAATGTTCGATAACATCCGTACCGACGCCAAGCAGTGGCAGCGAAAGCGGTTTACCCGCCGCCATCTGGTTCTGCATTTCCGGCGACACACCAGG
Source organism: Pirellulaceae bacterium (assembly GCA_965233625.1). GTDB lineage: Bacteria > Planctomycetota > Planctomycetia > Pirellulales > Pirellulaceae. Next base: position 581,087 of record OZ247499.1, on the reverse strand, counting down.
GCGCGGCATGGCGAAATAACAGACCGCGATAACACCCACGCCGGCGCCGCAAAACAACGCGCGCTGCCACCATGCAGGAATCCGCTTCTGCAGCGACTGGTCGATGCTGAAGATCGCGCGGGTGAAACTGACGGAAGCTAGGCCGCAGATCACGCCCAGAATAGCAAGCGAGGGCAGCTGAATCGCATCGCCCAGATATTCGTAATTCAGCTGCTGGAACGCCGGATCCCAGTTCTCATTACCCGCGCGGGTCTGCACCACATTGGCGACGACGGCCCCGATGGCGATGGGCGTCAGGCTTTCGATGGCGAAACTGACCAGAATGATCTCGCTGGCGAACATTACGCCTGCCAGTGGGGCACGGAAGGTCGCGCTGATGCCTGCGGCTGCGCCCGCGGCGACCAGCACTTTGACATTGCGGGGCGATAGCCGGAAACTCTGCGCGAGCGTACTCGCGATCGACGCTCCGATCTGCACGATAGGACCTTCGCGGCCGACCGAACCGCCCAATCCGATACATAAACCACTGGCGAAGAACTTGATGACGCTGACACGCATGCGGATAGAACCATCGTTCCGCGCGAGTGCGGTTTTCACTTCAGGCACGCCGGCGCCGCCTGTCTCCGGTGCAAACCGCCGCGTTAGCCAGGCGGTGATGAGCAGACCGGCCGCGGGCACCAGCATCAACGGAATCGCCCACCACCACTGCGACCACGAAACCAGCGCGCTGAGCCGCTCGATGGAGGCGCCGCTGACGGTTTCGATGAACATCTCAAACAGGATGGCCGCGTAACCGACCACCACACCGATCAGAATCGCCAGGACGGACGTAACCGCCACGGCGGGGACACGCTTAATAGCGGCTTCCAGGTAGAAACTGACGGATGTCAGCCAGGCAGGAGATTGAATACGTGAAAGAAGATCGGGCATAAGTCAGCGCTCGTTACGCGGCAATGACCGCCGGAACGCGAGCTGGTTAGGTGTTTTCGTTTTACGTGAGGTGTTGATGACGGAACTTGCGGAAGACGTCTAACGCAGGCTTGGGCTGATTCTGGGCGTCGAACAGGCCGCCATGCGGATAGCGGTGTGGCTGCGCGTCGGATCTTTGCGACCACAAGATGCCATGGACGGCTTGTTTGCTGACGAGCAGCGGCAATAGTTTTTCCAGAATCGCCTGTTGCGAAGCTGGGGTAATCCCGCCGCCAACAGAATCGAGCACTTCCACATTCGCCGAAGCTGCAGGGTCTGGTTCGGCGCTGCTAGGCAGCGTCACGTTTAAGAGCAGTGGTAGCCCAAGCGCGCTCCACCGGTCTAGTAACTGGCTGAACGCAAGTAAGTCGCGCGGCAATGTGCCATCGGGCGTGTAGGCGAGATTCAATTCGAGTCCTACACCGGCGACACCAAGGTCAGAGCGGATCAGCGCATCTGCAAAATGAAGGGGCGAAAGATCGAACGGCTCGCGGCTTAAGTATCCGGCCCACGGCTGGTCGAAGCTGACGATTACCGGCGCCTTGGGGTCGCAGGCGCGGACGGTTTCGATTACTGCAACGGTTAAACGTAGTTTCTGTTCTTCAGACAACGAAAGTGCGCTGCGGAGATTCATGCCGGCTGCTGCATGCCAGATGTGCACGGAGCCGCTGTACCGGCTAACGGCTGCCTCGACGTACTGCAACATGTACGATTCCAGGTCTTCTTCGTCTTCCTCCCACAGGGCCAGCCAGTCGGGCAGTGAAGCATCGTCAAGCCGCAGCAGTGGTCCGGCGCAAAGCTTCAGGTTATGGTTCCGCGCCCATTGGATCTGCGTGTCAATCGCCGCCCAATCCCGTTCGCCGGCGTTCTCTTCGATATCCCGCCAGCAGGGCGCCACGACCGCGGTGTTGAAGGCGGCAAGATACGCCTGACTTTCAGCCTCCGGCATGGGCTTAGCGCCGGTTTCGCAACCGAAGAGCGTATTCAGCCGGTCCAGTTGCTTGTGGCGGATCTCAAGCACCTGAGTGGCGTAGTCGGCCGCCAGCACGTTGATGGCTTGCAGTGCGAATTCGATGGCCTGCTGCGCTAAAGCGGCCGCGGGCACGGCGTCGCTTTGCGAGATCGCAGCTTCATGAAAACACGCCATCGCCTTGTCATGCAGCGGATGCAGTGCTGGAGACAGGTGTAGCCCTGCTGCTTTCCAGGCTGCCATTTGATTGCGTAAGCGGTTTAAGCTGCCGCGTGCCAGTTCAACCGGCAGGTGATACGGCGGAACTCTTTCCATCAGGCTGGCGGTCGAGAGCATCAGCTCTCCTTCACCTTCCACCAGCCAGGGAATGTAGAGATTGCCAGAGTCCGAGGTATCGCGGTCGAAACAGAGGACGCCGTCTTTCAGCGCGTTGCGGCTAAGCCAGGGCACACCTTCCATTCCCGCCAGATAGGCCCGTTCAACTGCCGTAGCTGGCAGGCGTTCCGGTTGCGGCGCGATGAAACGCATTTGACCCATTTCAGATTTTCCCTGGCCGCGGCGGTGGAAGCTTACGATTATTCAAACAAGTTTAGCATTCTACTTGTTTTACGCGTTGAATGCAGGATCACTCACGCGACAACTTCATACCGCCCAGTGCAATGTTGAACGCACCTATTCTTTGCCGCCACGCGCCGTTGCGTGCGAGATGAAGGCCAGTACGTCAGCGGTTTCGTCGATAATTTTTGACACGGGTTTGCCCGCGCCGTGACCGGCGCTGGTTTCGATGCGGATCAGCACCGGCGGGCCGTCTTTGGCTTGCGCCGCTTGCAGTGTAGCGGCGAATTTGAAACTGTGAGCGGGAACCACACGGTCGTCGTGGTCGCCCGTGGTTACGAGCGTGGCGGGATAGCTTTCGCCGGATTTCAGATTGTGCAGCGGCGAATATTTCTTCAAGGTTTCGAATTCTTCAGCGTTGTCAGACGACCCGTACTCACTGGCCCAGGCGTAGCCAATGGTGAATTTGTGAAACCGCAGCATATCCATCACACCGACGGCGGGGTTTGCCGCGGCGAAAAGATCCGGCCGCTGCGTCATGGCGGCGCCAACTAGCAGACCACCGTTGCTGCCGCCACGGATGGCAAGGTGCTCTGGCGATGTGTATTTCTGCTCAATAAGATGTTCCGCCGCGGCGATAAAATCGTCAAAGACGTTCTGCTTGTTGGCTTTCATGCCGGCCTCGTGCCAGTCGCGGCCGTATTCGCCGCCGCCACGTAGGTTTGCCACCACGTATACACCGCCGCGTTCCAGCCAGACGAGGTTGCTGACAGAAAACCAGGGCGTCAACGAGATATTGAAGCCGCCGTAGCCGTAAAGAATGGTCGGGTTACTGCCGTCTAACTCAAGCCCCTTCTTGTGGGTGACAAACATTGGCACCTTCGCGCCGTCTTTGCTCTTGCAGAAGATCTGTTTCGTGACGTACTGCGACGGATCAAAGTCCACCTTCGGTGCCCGGAACACCTTGGTTTCCCCACTCTTTAGATCGTGAGAGAAGATGGTCGTAGGCGTCGTGTAGTTGGAGAAGGAGTAGAAGGTGCGGGTGGCGTCGCGGCGCCCGCGGAAGCCGCCTGCCGTGCCAAGACCGGGCAGCTCCACCTCTTCGCCAGGTTTGCCCTGGAGGTCATACGTGCGGACGACGGTATGAGCGTCTTTCAGATAAGAGGCGAAGAACTTATCGCCGGTAAGGCTGATATCTTCCAGCGTTTCCTTAGCAGCGGGAATGAGTTCACGCCAGTTTTCGCGATCTGGTTTTTCCGTATCGACGGCGATCACACGACGCAGCGGAGCGTCGTTGTCGGTCATCAGATAGAACACGCTGCCATCGTTGCCTAGAAACTCGTATTCAGCGTCCCAGCCCGTGATCAGCTCAACGACCTTCATGCTCTTGTCTTGCAGGTCGCGATAGAAGATCTGATTCTTCCGCTCAGTGCCTCTCCAGACTGAAATGATGAGATAGCGGTCATCGTCAGTAACGTGCCCGTCGAAGCCCCATTCTTTTTCGTCTTTCCGTTCGTAGATGAGTTTGTCGGTAGACTGCGGTTCGCCCAGCGGGTGGTAGTAGAGCTTTTGATAGTAGTTGGCGCCGGTGTATTCTTCGCCCTTTTCTGGCTCGTCGTAGCGGCTGTAATACAGGCCCCGGTCTTTCGGCGCCCAGGACACGCCGGAGAACTTCACCCACTGAATCTGGTCAAGCAGTTTGCGGCCGGTATCGACTTCAATAACGCGCCACTCACGCCAGTCGGAACCAGCCTTCGACACGCCGTAGGCAACCATCGAACCGTCGTGGCTAACCGTCCACCCCGCCAGATCTGCGGTGCCATCGTCCGACCACTTGTTAGGGTCGAGCAGCACGCGAGGTTCTGCCTCCATCGAGTCCGCCACGTAAAGCACCGCCTGATTCTGCAGGCCGTCGTTCTTCTCAAAGAAGAACTTGCCTGCCCGCTCGCGGGGGATGCTGTAACGCTCGTAATTCCAGAGTGTCTTCAGCCGGTCGCGGATCTCGTCGCGCTCCGGGATGCGACCTAAAAACTGCTGGGTGAGTTTGTTTTCCGCTTCAATCCACTTGCGTGTCTCTTTGCTCGATGGATCTTCGAGCCAGCGATACGGATCGGCTACTTTCGAGCCGTGGTATTCGTCAATCTGGTCGCTCTTGCGGGCTTCGGGATAATTCAAGACGAACACCTCTGGCGATTCGATGCATGCCGTAAAAAGGGAAACGGACAGGGCGGCTAGAAAGACACCGCTGCGAAGGTTCTGAAACATCTGCAATTCCTAAATCGCGGGGTCGTCCGCACCATCGCCCGTTGAAAGCGTGCATCTGCAAACACGGGCAGACGCTGCAACTGCGTCATTCTAAAGCATTATGACGCCGGGTGAATATGCCGTGAAAAACCCATGACCTGCAGTTTTTCACGCACTGCCTGGCTACCCAGCAATTCTTTGAACGCCCGGACAGGTGCGGAATGTTCCCGGCTAACGGGCGAAACGAAATCATAATGTTCCGCGACCAATGGCAAAAATGTCAGCCCAGGCCGCACGACGGCTTCGATGGCGACGCCCCAATCCGCCCGCTGCTGGACGATGGCTGCCGCCACCGCGTGATGATTGCGCGCCTGCATGGCGTAACCGGGTGGCGTGGCGCCGCGTAGCAGCTTGTCAATGATCACGCGTGTGCCGCTGCCCTGGTTGCGGTTGACCATCATGCAGTTTTCGCTGGCGATCAACGCGGCTGCGGTCGTTTCTGCATCGCCCGTGTTGCGCGGGTCGTCCTCCCGCAGCAGAAGACCTTGCTGGCGCTGATAGCCGGGGATCAGCGTCAATGTTTCGTCCAGCAGCGGCGCGTTGTAGACGCCGGTTGCTTCATCCAGCAGGTGGATACCCGCAATGTCGCATTCGCCCCGCCGCGCGGCCTGCAATCCGCCCATCGAGCCAGTGGCAAGCAACTTCACCTTGAAACCCTGCTGCTGCATGAGCCCTAATAAATAGTCCAGCCCGGTGCAGTGGCTTCCAATGGCGACAAAGTCCGCGAGTTGCAGACCGCGTCCCAGCAGCTGCACTTCCACCTGCGCGCCGGCGTCGACAAATTCCTGATGGCGGCCGATGGTAATAAATCCATCCGCCCGGCTGAACGTAGTGACTGATCCGGAGCCTTTGCCCATGGGATAGGCAGATAGAGCCGGCTGCTTCGCGTCACTATCCGGGTTGGTCTGTTTCTGCGACAGACCTACCAGCAGGTACTCGGTGCGACCCGTTTCCGAATTCACCTTAAGCGCCATCTCAGCGGGAAGCACGGTGCGACTTTCGGGCGCCAGACCTGCTCGCTGCCGGATGATGGGGGCGACGAATTCATGAAAGGTAAAAATTGCCGAGGTCGGAAATCCAGGCAGAATCACGACCGCTTTGCCATGCGTTCCCGCTAGACACACCGGCTTCCCTGGTTTGAGAGCGACGCCGTGGGCGACAATACCAGGGGCTTCCAGCTCGCGCACGGCGTGGTAACAGATATCCCCTTGCCCTTTGCTGGTGCCGCCAGAGAGAACCACAATGTCGTACTGCTGCACGGCCTCTTGAAGCACCGCGCGTAGCTGATCCAGATCGTCGCGGATGATGCCCAGGAATGTCGCTTCGCCGCCCGACTCCTGCACTGCGTCGCAGAGAATGCGGCTGTTGGAATCGTAGATCATCCCCGGCTTCATCGTGGCGCCGGGCGCGATGATCTCGTTACCTGTAGATATGACAGCGACCTGCGGCCGACGATGAACTGCTACGCGGGAGACACCTGTCGCGGCCAGCACACCTGTTTCTCGACTGGTCAGCAAATCGCCGCGGCGGGCGACAACTTCGCCCTGCGTCATGTCCGAACCGGCGAAGGAAATCCCTTGACCTGCGGTCAGCGTCCGATGGGCGTAAACGGTTTCGCCCCGGACGTCGGCGTGCTCCACCATCAGAATTGCATCGCAGCCGCGTGGCAGCATACCGCCGGTGGCAATCGGAACCGCTTCGCCCGGACCGACGGGTTGCGCCGGCGCATCGCCCGCCGCAATGCTTCCTGATAGGAGCTTGAGCTGACAGGGATTTTCTTCAGCTGCACCCTGAGTGCTTGCGGCCTGAACCGCAAAGCCGTCAAGATTCGATCGATCAAACGAGGGTACGTCGACGGCTGCCATCACGTCTTCCGCCAACACGCGTTGCAACGCGGCGCCAAGCTCCACGGTTTCGGCAGGCAAAGGCGTGAGGTCAATTGCTGCGTGAAACCGCTGCTCAGCTAGATCGCGGTCGATGACATTCAAAAACTGTTGCTGGTGATCCATAGACAAATTGTGCTACGCACAGCGGTGCTCCATCAAGCCCACGCCGTAACAACGCGATACGTGCATCCGATAGGCTCGATACGCGTAACTGAGATTCTCTTCGCGGAAAATTGCTTTCACGACGGGCAGTCGCTACGGTTACGGGTTTTACGGCATACCACGCGGAATCATTCCATGGCAGAAACGCCCGGCAGCGTCAAATCTCCGCGCAAGGAGAGCGGCATTCTCGAGCCTCCGGTAACGATACCTGGCATCCTTAAAAAGCTTGGTCCCGGACTGATCGTGGCAGGTTCAATCGTTGGATCTGGCGAGCTGATCGCCACAACGGCTACGGGCGCGCAGGCCGGCTATTACCTGCTATGGCTGATTCTCATCGGCTGCGTCATCAAAGTATTTGTCCAGGTCGAAATGGGCCGATATGCGATTACGGCTGGTAAGACAACCATGTCCGCGCTGGATGAAGTGCCGGGTCCGCGCATTCCCGGTCGCGGCAACTGGCTGGTCTGGTACTGGTTTGTCATGTTCCTGGCAAGCATCGCCCAACTGGGCGGTATCGTCGGCGGTGTGGGACAGGCCCTTGCCATCAGCGCGCCGCTAACGTCGGCAGGAACGCAGTACAACGCGTGGGCGGCGGCGGAAACCGATGTCATTGTCCTCCAAGGTGAGATGAATGCCGCCGGCACCGTCGACAAAGATTCCTTCCCCGCCAGGATCAACAGCAGCCTTATCGAAGCCACCCAGTGGCGGCTCGCCATCCTGGAGGGCAACCTGAAAAGGATTGATAAAGAGACTCAGCCAGATCGCTTCCAAGAGATGCAATCGCAAGCTGCCGCGTTGCAAGCTACCCAAAAAATCTTGAAAGAGATTCAGGAGAAAGCAGACGGCCGTCAGCCAGCGGTCGCCCATCTTGAGCGTGTCGCTGCGAAGCTGGCGAAACTCCCCGCAGAGGTTGAAGATAAACCTTCAGAAAAAGCAACGCAAATTCGCATTGAAATTGCCCAGCACATGCTTGCCGCACTAACGCCTGCAGAGGGTACTGGTCTGGCAGACGCTGATTCGCCCGCCGCTGCTTCGTTAGTGAAGCGTCTTAGGGAGATATCCACAGCCGCCCCCGTTCCGGCAGCAGTACTGAAACAAACGGGTGACCGCGCTGCTTATCAACAGCTTATAACCGCTGACGGCGCGCAAGAACTGAAGTTTGTTTCAGACTTTCTATCGGCCCGTTCGATCGAGCGTGTTGCTTCGCCGCTAGACGACAAAATCTGGGCGGCGGTCGTTGCAGTAATTACGGCAATCGTTCTGGTCGTTGGTCGCTATAACCTGATTCAATCTTTCTCCACGGCAATGGTGGCGTCATTCACGCTGATCACGATCGTCAATCTGTTCATGCTGCAGTCCGAGCCATCCTGGGCGGTTTCGGTGGGTGATATCCTGCTGGGCATGAGCTTCCGTCTTGGGACCACCAAAGAGTCCTTAGCAACGGCGTTGGCCACGTTTGGAATCATCGGCGTCGGGGCCAGTGAGCTGGTGACCTACCCTTACTGGTGCCTGGAAAAAGGATACGGAAAGTACACCGGGCCAAGAGTAGATACGCCTGAATGGACCGCTCGTGCTGCGGGCTGGTTGCGTGTGATGCGATGGGACGCCTGGTGCTCGATGGTGGTCTACACGTTCGCCACGATCGCCTTCTACCTGCTAGGGGCGTCGATTCTGCACCGCAGCGGGCTGAATCCGGGCGGGAACGAAATGATCCGTTACCTGGCCGTGATGTACGAACCGGCTTTCGGCCCCATTGCCGAATCGGTGTTTCTGTTCGGCGCCTTTGCCGTGCTGTATTCAACCTTCTTTGTCGCCAACGCCAGTCACGCCCGCGTTTTTTCCGATGCAACGCAGGTGCTCGGTTTTTCGCAGCAGACACCCGCTGCACATCAGTGGCGTGTCCGCGTGCTCAGCGGTTTGTTTCCATTCCTATGCCTGTTCTTCTACGTCGCATTTGAAAAACCGCAGGCGCTAGTGCTACTAAGCGGCATCATGCAGGCCGTGATGCTGCCGATGCTGGCAATTGCCGCACTTTATTTCCGCTACTTCCGCGGTCAGCAAGGATTAACGCCGGGAAAAGTCTGGGACGTGTTCCTCTGGGTTTCCGCAGCGGGAATGTCAATTGCCGGCGTCTGGGCGGGCTGGACGAAGATCAAAGACTATATCGATTTAACCTGGTTCACCGGGTAACCGCTTTCATGTTGGCAAAGATCGTGGCGCTCAATCTAACAGCGACATGGCTTCGTCTTTCGAGAGCGAATGCAGCACCAGCGGCTGCGATAGATCGTCCTGCGACTGCTGCCAGGTGGCGTGGAACTGTTCGCCGGTATCAAGCACATCTACGTACCGGCTGCACCCGGTGCCCATCGGGCTAACGAACATCGCTTCGTTGAGCGAAAGACGCGTGATATTGCTGAAATCACCGTCCAGCATGTAACCGACGCCCCCGATTTCTTCGCAGGAGTAACCGCGGGGTCGCTTCACGGCGGCTTTGTGTTCGTCCATATTCCGCAGTGATTCGCCGCCGTCGTAAAACACCAGAGTCACCCGGCGCCCGTTGCACGCCGCGCTTGCTGGCACATCCAGCAAGCAGGTGCCACGCGTCATGGCGACATCCCAGGTATTCCCACGCGGAAAGAACGTATAGTCCGGCTCGCTAAACGTATCGCTGCCCGCTGGCCGCAACGCATAAGCGGTGTTGGACGACGACCAGCCGAAGGGGTGCGTGCAGAACAGCAGCGCGAGTTCGTTCTGATGCGTGGTGTAAACAAAGGGATCTTTCACATGCAGAAACTGCGGTTCGCGGGAAGACAGAACCGTTTTCAATTCCGCGGATTCAAGGCCTGCCACGTCGCCGGCGGCTGCATGTTCGATGGTCCACACGCCGGCGCCTGGCTTTAGATACGATGCGATCTCATCCGGGTAAGGCAGCCCGGCTTTCTCCGTAGAGATGAATAACTCTACGCCGCGATCCGAAAGGTGCAACGCGGCGCCTTCAATCGAAAGCACTTCCAGCCCATTCACGCCCAGGCCGGATTTGGGAATGCTCAGCACCTTTTCAAAGCTTGCTGCATCCGGGCCGGACTTGAACACGGCGAATTCCAGCCCGCGTTCACCGCTGGCTAGGCCGGTGCGTGAATCTCCATGGTTGCGGTATCTGCCACAGATATACAGTTCGCCGCTGGCGGCCTGCACCATGTTTCCGCCGCCAAACCAGAAGCCGCTGGCCTTCTGTTGGGGCGGAACCACGACGCGTGCATTCTGCTGATTGATCAGCGCCTGGGCGAAATTGATAAGCTTCTGCTCACACGCAGCCGGGAGTCGGGATTGCACGGTTAAACTAAGCCTTTGCCGGTGTCGATCTAAAGTTAAGTGGGGCCCGTTAACACTTCTGCAACCTCCTGCATGGTTGGCCGCAGCGCCGGGTCCCGGCTGAGCATCGTTGCGAACAGCGTCTGATAAACCGCTGGCATCGATGTGCTCAAGTCGGCTGCGAGTGTCGCAGAATGCAAACGGTTTAACAACTGGTTGAGTGAACCATCCGGCAGCGCCTTTCGCCCTGTCTGTAATTCAAACCACAGTAACCCGAACGAGAATACGTCCGAAGCCGTCGTTCCGCTCTGTCCAGCCATCTGTTCCGGCGCCATGTAAAGCGGCGTGCCCTGAATTCGCGTTGGGCGGCGGGAATTTTCTATTTCCGCCTCAACTGGCGCCGCGCTGCTGTCGAGCGTTTCGTCGAGAGCCGTAATTTTTGCAAGCGGTTGCTGCTGAACTGTTGAAGACTTTGCTGTCTCTTCGTGGCGATGTTTGTCGGCTTTGGCTAAGCCAAAATCTAAAATCTTGGGGACGCCATCCGCCTGGATCAGAATATTCGCGGGTTTAAGATCGCCGTGCACGATGGACTGTGCATGTGCCGCGGCCAGGCCCAAAGCGATTCCCGCGGCAATTTCCGTCGCGTGCTGCGAACTATCGCCAGCAGCGATCATGCGATCCAGCGCCGTGCCTTCAATGAACTCCATGGCAATCAACGGCAGCCCTTCGGTTTCCTCAATGGCGAAAACACTACACACATTGGGATGCATCAACCGGGCGGCAGTGCGTGCTTCTTCCAGCAGCTGGCCACGCGACTGCACGAGGTCTTTCCTCAGTATTTTGAGTGCCACACGGCGTTGAAGCAGGAGGTCACGCGCGGCGAAAACGGTTCCGAAGGCGCCTTTGCCAATCTCCTTCTCAATGCGGTAATGGCCCAGCACCAGCCCGGGCCGCAGCAGATGCTCCACATCAATCGTGCCGTCGGCGCGCGTCCAGCTAACCGGGCAGACGCCGCCGGTGCGCAATGCATCAATCACGCGCAACAGCTCATCGACGCTGCGCCCGACACTTAAACTGTGCGTTACGCTGTACTGCAACACGCCCTGCGGATCAATCAGAAAGAGTCCGCGCAGCGAAACCTGATTCACCGCGTCCCAGCTGTTGTAAAGCCTGGCAACTTCGCCATCCGCATCGGATGCCAACGTAAATTTCACGGGGCCAATGCCGCCGTCTGCTTCTGCCGAGGTCGTCCATTCCCGGTGCGTTTCTACGCTGTCAACACTTACCGCAACAATCTCACAGTTCCGCGTTGCGAACTCTTCATAGCGTGCGCTGAAGGCGGTGATCTCAGTCGGGCAGACGATCGAAAAGTCGCGCGGATAAAACATCAACGCCAACCAGCGGCCACGGTAATCCTCCAGCGAGGTGCGTTCCGCAATCCCTCCGGGCGTTAAACAAGGCAGGTCAAAGGGGCAGGCGGGCTGCCCGACGATGGCGACACCTTCCAACATTTTTCTCCGCAGCGATTTGAAGGACTGCGTCAGTCTACCAGATTGGCAACTTTGCACCTGGCGCCACGTTTATTCTTCATCAGCGATGAAGCGTTCTTTGAGCAGCCGGTAAACAAACAGCACCGCGCCTCCTGCGATTAGACACGTGGCGCCGACCTGCGGAATCAGCCAGCCCATGCCGAAGATGGCATCGGCCCAGCCCACCCAGACATCGCCCCACCACAGCAGCAGAATCATCGCGCCGGCACACAGATACGGGCCGAAGGCAATGTCGTGCCGCCGGGTAATCACGTATTGCCCGACCGCGATCGGCAATGCGGTAAACGGCGCCAGGAAGAAGGTTAGCAGCGCCGCTTGCCAACCCAAAAAGGCGCCAATCATGGCCATCAGGGTCACATCGCCAAACCCCATCGCTTCCACGCCCATCGCCAGGCTCGCAACAATTCGCACCGCCCAGATCATCCCGCCGCCAAACGCCATACCAATCAGTGCCGAAAGCAGGCTCTCCCAGTGCTGCCCGCCCCAACACCAGGTAGCGGTGATGCCTGCCATGCCAACAAGCGTCACCCCCAGCATGGTGTACGTCCCGGCATGCGGCAGGCGTTTGCGTGCCCCTTCTGGCCGTTTTGTGCGGCGTGGCAGTTGCAGGATGCTGGCGAAGTGAATCTGCACAGCTTTGATCGCGCCCCAGCGCATGCTGACAACTTTGGGCCAGATGGCGTAACACCAGCCCAAATAGCATAGCAGGCCGTAGATAAGCCCCTGCGACTGATGCAGGTACGCCGGAAGGTTGTGCGACGCGAGCAGTTTTGCCTCGACTTCCCACTCATAGGGTGAAGTGAACAGCAGCCAATCCATCGTAAAGCCAAGCCCAGCCGCCGTCAGCGTTGGCAGCCGCGACATAGGTAGCAGCGCTGCAAATAGCAACGCCACCAGAGCGCCGATATCGGTGATCTGATGCGGAATCGTCTGCTCATCAAAGTCAATGAAGGTTGCGACGGTGACCAACGCAATAAGCACAATGTGCAGCAGATACTGCGCGTGTAATGCACCGGGGAACAGCGTGGCCAATCCTGTCGCCATCGGCGGCAGCAGGCCGCCACTCATTTCCATGCGGTACAGCAGTGCGTAGGTAACGCCAAGGCCGAGTTCGATAAGCAGCGGACGCAGCCAGAACCACTTGCCGTGCACTTCCGCTTCGCGCCGCATGGTGAACCAGCCAACCACGGGAATGCGGTCGAACCACTTTCGCGGCGGCGCCTTCTCGTGCGGTGCAGACCAGCCGCCGATGTTACGCGCGTAATACGCCATGCGATAGATAGCGCGGTTCACCTGTCCGCCTACGATCACTCCCACGACAAACATGATTGCCATACGGATTTCAAGCGGGATGCTGCTGATCGTCATCATGAACCTTTAATCAATCGCCGGGCGCCGCCTTATTTATCGTCCTCCGCGGCGGATTGCTGGACCGCATTCTAGGGAGAAGCGGTTGTATTAGGCCAGTGGTGGCGGTCCCACGTTTGACAAGCTTTGTTGACGGCGTACGGTTTCCATAGGCCGTATTTTTGGGAATCAATCTGGCGCTGAACGCAACTGCGATAACCGGCGTAAACCAGACAACCGGAGTTATCATGTTACAAGCCATTCTGAGTCTAGCACTTCTCACCGGCGCCGCCGATGCTACCACCATTGACGGAGAGCCTGCACCTTTGAACAAGGAAGTTGCAGCCGCCGCGCGGTACTTCCGCATTCAGGTGTATCACACGTACCGCACGCATCGGAGTGAATACAACCGCCGTCGTGAACTGGGCGATGAAGTTCTGAACCAGTGGAAAGAAAGCGGGCAACCCGAAGAGCAACGCGAAGCCGTTCTGCAATGGTTCCGCCAAGCCAGACAAGCCGCGCTTGCTGGCGGGCAGACCCCCGAGGCGCCCGAAATGAAAGCCGCCACCGATCTCGATCTAGACCAGGAAGAACTCGCAGGACCCACCGCACCGGTTGAGCCAACGCCACCAGCGACCGTTCCCGCTTTAGCAACACCCGCCCCGGCGCCGGTAGCAGAAAGCGTTGTCGAACCGGCAGAGTCCAGCGTTTCCACACCTGAACTGCCCGGACCGCCTGTGGCCTTACCACCGCTGAAAACGACCGTCAGCGAAGAGCCAGCGTTGGCGCCCGCCAAAGAAGTTGAGAAATCGAAAACAGAAGCTGACAAGGATGTGAAGGATACGACGGGCGACATTCTAAAAGCCGTTGATCCCCTGCCGCCACTACCGGCGCCTTGGAACGGAAGCGTTGAACCCTCTTTCACACCGCCGCTACCGCTGCCCGCAACTCCAGCGCGTTCCACCAGCAGTGGTTCCGGGAGTCGTTAAATCGACGGTTGCTCGAAGAGACTCAGTCGCCGGCTAAATGATCTGCATTGCCGGCGACGACGAGCCTTTCTCCGTCAGGCGAAAGATCCAGCGACGTGATGGTGGTCGCGTCGTTATCAAAGCGGAACTTCCGCTTCAGCTTCCAGGTTGTGGTCTCGTGCAGATGCACGATAACCGGGCGGGCACTCGCGGCGAACGCGAAATGTTCTTCCTGCAATGCGTAAAACAGCGGATTGCCTTGCGGCGGGAAATCAAGCACCCGGCTGCTCTTACCGCTGGCAATATCTAGAGACCGCAGCGTTTTCTTATCTGCCTCACAGTACAGCAGCCGGTTGCCGGCAAACCCGAACAGCACGCTACCTGTATTCACGCGGTGCACCAGCTTTCCATCGCTTAGCCGCCACACGCAAATGCCTGGATGGCCATTGCCGGCAGCAGCCAGTAACTTTTCGTCCATTGATACCCGCATGTGGCCTGGCGAGAAGAAACCGCCGCGCGAGACGGTCAGTTGACGCAGTAGCTTACCATCGCGCGTGTTGTAGATATTGATGCCTCGCGCATCTGCCGTCGCTATCTTCTCGCTCAGCGGAAACACGGCGAACATCCCGTTGGCGGCTGCGGCTGAAATTTGCACTGCGGGCGGATTATTGCGGTGGATGGTAAGCTGCTTACCGTTGCGCGTGATGAACGCCTGTCCGGTCGGGCTGATGGACCATTCAGCGAGCGCCGGCTTCTTCAGTTCACGCTGCCTCGCGCCGGTATCGGTGCTATACAGTCCCACGGCGTCTGCCCCTTCTTCAACCGCCAGCAGTTTGCCCCCTGCGGTAAACACGGGTCGCCCTGTGTGAATAGAGGTCAGCACCTGTTTCCCTGTTGCTGTATCCCATACTTGCGTGTAACGCGTTTTTGGCAGTGGAAACACGCTGACGCCCGCTTGCTGAAAGGCGTCGATCAGATCGGGTTCCAGCAGAATCTGTGGCAGCACAATGCTCTGCAACTGCTTCAGTAGAAGAAATTTCATCAAACCTTCGTTTGTCACCTGCTGGGACGTGAGCCGCAGCGATTCAAGTTTTTTCAGCGCGACGAGTGATGCAAGGCTGCTGTCTTCAAGCGGTCCTACCTGGTCCAGGTACAGCTGTTCCAAGGATGCGATCTTCGCAAGATGTTCTGCGGCATCCGCCTCTGCGGTTTTTATCGTAGTGCTGCTGATTGTCAGCCGCTTGAGCTGTTTGAGCGAAGTTAGATGTTTAATCGCGTCTGGATCAGGCACGTCGCAGCCGTGGAAAAGAATCGTCTGCAAGCTAGTCAACTGGCCAATTGCGGCGAGCAGTTCAGGCGATAGTTTTGTGTAGGAAAGACTAAGGTCAACAATCTCCGCTGAATTCAAAGAAGCCACGATGGCCGTCGCGTGTTGCGAACGGGACACCTTCAACATGTGAGGGCCATCCCACTGGCTGACCTGCCTGGTGACGTCGGCTGACGGCCTCGCATCTTTCGTATACCGGGCCACAAATGCTTCACCGAACTGGTACGCGATGGCTTCGCCATCAGCATCTTCCGCCGGCTGCGCTGGCTTCTCCACTTGCCAGGCAAGCGCTGATTTAACCCACGGCGTTTTTGTCGTGTGGTAAGTGTGACGGACCATTTCACGCTGGGCATGCGTTAAATCCGCACGCACGAGATTACCGGCGATGGCCTTGGCAAATTGCGCGGCATGCGATTCCGCCAATGGGTGTTCACCAATATCTTCGGCCGACAGCCCGTCGATGATGCTGAGCCAACTGGCAGCCAGACTCGCCTTAACGCTGGCATCCGACCGCGGCGAAGCATAGATATATCCCAGCGTATTCGTAATAGTCGCATGACTTGCCACCACTGGGCGCCGCGATTGTTCTTTCAGCAGCAGATCCACCACCGTCTGATCGGCAATGGAGACGACGCCGCTGCACGCGGTGGCAGCACTGGGTGACCACTTCTCTCCGAAGCTCGCAATTTCTGCGGCGAAAATATGCCGGATGCCCCTAATCTGAGCAGGGTCTAATTCAAGTTCCGCCGGCTTGTAGGCCGCAGTGCTGCAGAAGCTGGACAGATGATAATTCAACGCGAAACGCAAGCTATCGCCACCTTCGTCCTGCAGGGGTGGGTAGCACGGCAGGATGAGATCGATCACCGCGCCGTCTTTGTATTGCGTGAATCGAGCCAGGATGTCCAGGCACGGCGAAAGTCGCTGGCTGACAAGCTTCATCCGTTTCTGCCAGCGTTTGTCGTAGCCCGGCCCTGGCGCCCCTTGAAGCGGCCGCAATAAAGCAGGGGTCTGCTTGAGGATGTCCTTCATGAGAGGCGTAATCTTTGCTGGATCGCCGAATAGCTTGACGATCTCTGTCGTTTCAAAATCAAACCCATGCGGGGTTACCAGAGGCAGCAATTCTTTAGCTGGATCTTTGGCGGTAACCGCATTGAACACCGCCATGAACCGCGGCGTGCTCTTTTGCAGTTCCTGAAGCACCCACCGGCCTTTCTCCCGAGTCAACCAGCAAAGCAATGGCTGACCCGCGGGATAAATTTCCGAAGCAACCGTTGGGCCCTGGCAGCAGAAGGCAGGTAACTCGTCCCTAGTTACGATCTTACCACCGGCGAGATTTCCTTTTAGCACGCGGTCGATTTGTAGTTCAACCGTTCGTGCTGCACCGCTGCCACGCGGGTTTTTGAAACGGCCCAGAAGTAAAACAAAGTCCTTCGGCAGATAGTCCGATTTGGCCAGACGCTGCTGCGCGTGTTCATTCGCTGTGACTTGCAACATCACCACTTCGCCCGGTGTCTCGCTTCCTCGCACGGTCTGGCCGCCGTGATCCGTAGACGCCTCTTTCACGGACAGCGAGTTCTGGTAGAAGCCAAATACGCCCGCAGCAGCCAGAACCAAGCATGCCGCAGCTGCCAGAATTGACAACGTGATCCATCGCTGGGCGAGAGGCGTTGCCTCAATCTGTGTTGCGTGGATCTGCGACATTACCCTGTCAGTGAATTGGCGGTCGTCATCTTGCTGATAGGCGTCGGTAAGAGATTGTTCCAATGCGTCTTGAGAACTTTTCACGATGCATCCCCTTCTTCCCAGGCGCGGCGCAGCACGGCGTTTTTCCGCAGTTGCGCGTAGGCCCTCGATAAAGTGCTGGTGATGGCGCCGACGGGTCTTCCCAGTAATTCTGCAATCTCGCGGGCGGTGTGTCCGCTGCCGTATTTCATGCCTAGTACAACCTGCATGGACTCGGGCAAGTGTGAAATTGCTTGGCGTAGTTCATGGGTCATTGCAGCATTTTCGACGAATGCGTCGTGGTCCACTGCGTGGTCCGTTAATGGCGTTGATGGATCGCGCTGTTTGCGGCGTATTCTATCAATCACGCAGTTGCGGACGGTTTTCATCAGGTAGCCACTGAAACGCTTGCCGCTGCGTAGGCGACGTAGCTGCTCGAAAACTTTGATAAAGGTTTCCTGCGCCACCTCGTCCGCCTCCAGCCCCCGGAACCCGCGTCCGTAAACGAAGTTGCGCACGCTTGCTGAATGGCGTTGCACCAGCAGCGAAAACGCCTCGGTGTCGCCCGCCAGCACGCTTTGGACAATCTGCGCATCAGAAAGCGCCTGCTGACAACGATTCTCCAATTCGCCGGGATCATGGTTCATATACTGGTACGACGCGTCGTTCGACACATTTGCTGCAAAAAACTGGGCGGTTTTTGATAAATCCTTAAAAAACTAGCGGCGGCGAGCCCTGCTTCACGACTTACACCTTGCGAGTGCTTCGATTACAAATAGAAGTCTACCAGTAGCGTTTTCCGCCAAGAATTCAGGAACGAAAACCGTGGCAACTGTCAGCGACGAAGCAGCCGGCAACCATCAGGACGAGCCATCTGCCGGGGATGAACTCAAAATTGTCGAAGACGCAACATGCACATTCTGCGGCTGCGTCTGTGACGATATTGACCTGACGGTCAAGGGCGATCACATCACCAGCGCGAAGCGCGCATGCGTCCTGGGCAACGCGTGGTTTTTGAATCACCATACCGATGAGCGGGCATCCTGCTACATCGAAGGGCAGCCGGCGTCTGTTGAAGATGGCATCGAACGTGCCGCACAGATTCTGGCCGGTTCCCGCTATCCGCTCGTCTACGGTCTCAGCGATACCACCACCGAATCGCAGCGTGTGGCGGTTGCGATTGCGGACTGGATCGGCGGCAATGTAGACACCACCACAAGCGTCTGTCACGGCCCTTCCGGCATGGCGTTTCAGGGTGTTGGCGAAGTTACCTGCTCGCTGGGTGAAGTGCGCAACCGTGGCGACATGATCATCTTCTGGGGCAGTAACCCGGCGGAAAGTCACCCCCGTCACTTCAGCAAATACAGCCTGATGCCCAAGGGAATGTTCGTGCCCAATGGTCGTAAAGATCGCACGTGCGTGGTGGTCGATGTGCGCAAAACCAAATCCGCCAAAGTGGCCGACATCTTTGTGCAGATCAAACCGCGCCGCGATTTCGAGGCGTTATGGACGCTACGTGCACTTGCCAATGATGTTCAGCTCGATGCTGCAGAGGTGCTGGAGCAGACGGGGCAGGAGCTTTCCTACTGGCAGG
Organism: Pirellulaceae bacterium; assembly: GCA_965233625.1. Classification (GTDB taxonomy): domain Bacteria; phylum Planctomycetota; class Planctomycetia; order Pirellulales; family Pirellulaceae. The sequence continues at coordinate 562,421 of OZ247499.1, read as the reverse complement.
ATCTGATGGACAAAATGAAGGCCGCCAGATTCGGCGTGATCTTCTTCGGCATGGGCGTTACGATGACGCGCGGCAAGCACGCCAATAGCGAAGCCCTGCTGGCTCTGACCCGCGACATGAACAAACACACGCGTTTTGTCTGCAAACCCAACCGTGGCCACGGCAATGTGACCGGCGCCGACAATGTGGTTTCGTGGCGGACCGGCTATCCGTTCGGTGTGAATCTTGGCCGCGGCTATCCGCGTTTCAATCCGGGTGAATACACGGCCTCTGACGTTCTTGGGCGAGGCGAAGCGGATGCCGCAATGATTATCGCCAGCGATCCGATGGCCAACTTCAGCCAGCCTGCGCGGGAACACCTGAAATCCATTCCCTACGTCGCGCTTGATCCGAAAGACACTCCCACTTCACGGCATGCTGCCGTCTCGTTCACCGTGGCTACGTATGGCATCAACGTGCCGGGCACGGTCTATCGCATGGACGATGTGCCCATTCCGCTCCGCCCTGCCTTTGAATCGCCGCACCCCAGTGACTTCGATATTCTGACCGGCATTGAGAAACGCGTCAAAGAACTTAAAGCCGCCGAGTTCCCCGCCCCGCCCCGCCAGTCACTGCGGCCTACTTAATTGGCACCGGCTAATGTAGCCCCAGAATAAAGCCTTCGAACTGCAATTGTTTTTCAAAGGGCACGCCCTCAACCCTGCCGCAACGCAGGGGCGCTACGTCAAACAACTGACTAAGCCGCACTTCGTCGCGTGCCGATTTAATCATCTGCAGAACCTTCCATGCATCGCGTTGATGGTCGTCCTGGCAGGGACCATAGTCGTCCAGTCTGGGGCACAGTGACGGATAGACTTCGGCGAACACATGCTTCGCGCCCGTCGGCGCCAGTGTCTCTTGCGGCCAGACTTCAAATTCAAAATCGCCACGCTGACGTTTCAGCACTAGGTCGTGCAAGGCGGCCATCCCGGTAATGCTATGAAAGCCAACCGTGCCGCCCGCTCCCAGGTACCACTGGCTAATCGATTGCGGGGCCAGCATTTCGCACAAGCGATAGTAGCTGATCCCGTGCTGCATGTAGAAGCGGAAATCGTTCCGCGATTCGTTAAACCGGAACGGCCCGTGCCCTTCAAACTGCGGCAGCGTGTTGATGTGCTGCGCCGTCGCTCGGGCGGTGCGATGCTGCCGGTAGAGTGTGGCGATACGCTGAATCATCGCGTGCCACCCGCTGACGCCGAAGATCGCTTGATCAGCGCCCCAGCAGTAGCCAAAGCCGAAGTCGCAGGCGATCAACGCGGGTGCATCTGACCGTAACTGCGCTTCGAGCCAATCCCGGCAGGCCGCCCGTGACCAGCTTCGCACTGTGCGGCTGCCAAGTTGCCGGTCCACGATATCCGTGGCGCCGGTCCTGGCGTCCCACTGCGCGATCCGCAGATCTACGCCGCGGGATTCCTCGCCGGCGCCGGACCAGTCGATAGAAATGATGCGTTCAAACATCCAACTGCGCGGGCCGCGGCTATGGCAGGTCGGGCTTTGCTTTCAGGTCGGGCAGCTTCGAGATATCCGGCTCGCTCATCTGTTCTTCGCCCTTGGTTTCAGGCACACCAGGCATTTTTCCTGGCTGAGGGAAGGCGGATTCAGGAATGTCTTTGAGATCGTTTTTCTGATCTTTTTCTTCCAGCAGCGAGTAGCCTTTCCGTTCGACATCGTACCGGCCCCAGTAGACTTTGCGGTACGGATTGAAGAAGTAGATATAGCGTGGCTGCGATGGATAGTAGATACAGAACTGGTGTTTCAGTCCCACATAGGTCGGCGTTGGCTTGTAATAATACTTGCTGTAGTAATAGCTTTTTGCAGGGTAGTAGCTCCACTGCGAATAGCTCTGATAACCTGCCTCAGCCTGGTTCGCCGTGAATCCCGTAAAAACAATGGCTGCCGCGATAACCGCCGCCCCCGTAAATCGTATATCAGACATGCCAATAGCTCCTGGATTGAAAGTTGATGTGTGCGCTGACGGTGTTTCCCGCCGTTCTGTAACGGTGTATCCGGAACATGCGCCGGCAGCGGACAACTTGTTAAAAGATAACAGATATTATTTGCCGGGTCCTATGCATTGTGTGACCGTGTTCTGTCAACACAGCACGGCGCGCTTTGCCTGGCTGCTGTTCGGTTTCTTCGTGGTCACAACCCCTGTGCTGGTAGGATGTGGCCCAAGTGAACCGGCATTGGACGTTGAAAGTCAGATCGCCGCGGTCAAGTCAGGAAAGTCAACAACGATCACGCTTCCGGGTTCTCCCGGCAACGAAGTCTACGCGCGGCTCGCTTCGCTGGATAGCCTGAAAAAAGTCGAAATCGAATCGGCCAACGTGACGGTTGAGCAAATCGAACAGCTCAGTCGATGCGACGCGTTACAGCACCTGGTTATCCATAGCAAAGTCGACAGCGAACAGCTAAAAGCGATAACCCTTTGTAAGCGTTTACGCGTGCTGAACGTGCCCCGCGGAACCTTCGACGATGCGGCGTTCGGACAACTCTCGGCGCTAAGCAACCTCGAACTGCTTCGCACTGGCAGCCCTCATCTAACGGATGCCTGCCTCCAGGAAATCAGCAAGTTCCCCTCTTTGCGGTTCCTGCATCTGATCGGCGCGCCGGTGACGGACGACGGCCTAACGGCGCTGCATGAAGCAAGCGGCCTGGAATCGTTTTACATTGACGATAGTCAGGTGACAGACGCTGGCATCGGTAAGCTCATAGAAGCCAGGCCCGGACTGCACGTCCACGTTAATCAGCAACACCCCGACCGTGCAGACGGCCACAGTCACGAACACTAAGCGGCGAGATAGCGTTACGGCTTGTTTGCATCCAGTTGCTGCCGGATTCCGGCGAATACCGCATCGAACATCGGTTCGGTCAGCCGGCCCGTGAAGGTGTTCTGCTGACTTGGGTGATAGCTGCCCCACAGCTTTCGTGCGCCGGCAAGCTCGAAGTTGCAGCCGTGTGAAAACTTGGGCCGCCGGGTGGTCCACCACTCGCGGCGGATAAGTTCATCAACGGTCGCCTTCCACGCGATTCCGCCCAGCGCTAATACCGCGCGGATCTGCGGCGAGTCGAACGCCCGCTGCAGGAACGGCTGGCAGTGGAGAACCTCCTCACGCAAAGGCTTGTTGTCCGGCGGTGCACAATGATTGACTGCCGTGATCCGGCAATTTTTAAGCTGCAGCCCATCATCGCGACTAACCGCTTCACTGTGGTTGGCAAAGCCTGCTTTGTGCAGCGCGCGGTACAGCCAGTCGCCGCTGCGATCACCGGTGAACATCCGCCCTGTACGGTTGGCGCCGTGCGCTGCGGGAGCGAGGCCGACGATCAGCAGTTGGGCATCGGCGTCCCCAAAGTCAGGGACCGGCAATCCCCAATAATCCCAGTCCTGAAAGGCTTTCCGCTTCTTAACCGCAATATTCCGGCAATGCTCCCGCAACCTGGGGCAACGTTCGCAACCTACGATCTGCCCGTTGTGTAAGTCGAAAGCCTGCTGGCTGCTCATTCCCATTCGATAGTCGCCGGCGGCTTACTGCTGATGTCGTAGCAGACGCGGTTAACGCCCCGCACTTCGTTAATAATCCGGGTCGAAATCCGCGCTAGCAGTTCGTACGGCAGATGCGACCAGTCCGCCGTCATAAAGTCGTCCGTGTTCACACAACGCACCGCGACGGCGTCTTCGTAGGTTCGTGCATCGCCCATCACGCCAACACTCTGCACGGGCAGCAACACGGCGAAAGCTTGCGAGGTGTCGCGATACAGTCCCGCCGTTTTGATTTCTTCAATAACAATCGCGTCAGCTTCCCGCAGCACATTCAGCCGCTGCGCGTTGATCTCGCCCAGACACCGCACCGCAAGGCCAGGACCGGGGAACGGGTGCCGCCATACCAGGTCTTCGGGCAGTCCCAGTTCCATGCCCAGACGGCGGACTTCGTCTTTGAACAGATCGCGAAGCGGCTCAATCAGATCGAACTGAAGATTCTCCGGCAGGCCGCCAACGTTGTGATGGGTCTTGATGGTTGCCGCTGGGCCATCCGGGGCGGCGCCACTCTCAATCACGTCCGGATACAAAGTGCCTTGTGCCAGGAACTTAGCATTTTCAATCGTCGCAGCTTCTTCTTTAAAACACTCGATAAACTCGTGGCCGATAATCACGCGTTTCTTCTGCGGATCTGAAACACCATTCAGCGCGTTGAGAAAACGCTCTTCGCCGTCGATGACGCGTAGGTCCGCCTTGAAGTGATTCGTGAATTCGGCAATGACAGATTTCTGTTCCGCTTTACGCAGCAGGCCATTGTCAACGAGAATGCAAGACAACTGATCGCCAATCGCCTTGTAAAGCAGAGCGGCAGTCACAGACGAATCGACGCCGCCCGATAGCCCGCAGATAACGCGTGCGTCGCCCACCTTTTCGCGGATGGCGGCGATGGTTTCGCGGGCGAAGTCGCCCAGCTTCCAGGCGCCTTCGCACTGACAGATGCTTGTCACAAAGTTGTGCAGTATCGTGCCGCCTAGCGGTGTATGCGTTACTTCGGGATGAAACTGCAAACCAAACACCGGGCGAGTGCGATGCTGGACGGCCGCGTACGGGCAGGTTGGCGTGCTGGCCACTGCCTGCCATTCGTCCGACACGCCCGTGACCTGATCACCGTGGCTCATCCAGACATCGGTCTCAGCCGGCAGGCCCGCGAGCAGTTCGCCCGGGGTGTCTATCGAGCATCGTGCCCGGCCATATTCGCGACTGGTAGCATTCTGAACATTGCCGCCTAGCGACTGACAGGTAAGCTGCATGCCGTAGCAGATACCCAGCACGGGCACGCCAATGTCGAAAATGGCGGGGTCGCATTTCGGCGCGTCGTCCGCGTAAACGCTGGATGGACCGCCGGACAGGATGATGCCTTTAGGCTGATGCTGTTTCAGGCGTTCCGCCGTGATGTCGTGCCGGACGATTTCGCAATAGACATTCTGGTCACGCACGCGACGGGCAATGAGTTGTGCGTATTGCGAACCGAAGTCGAGCACCACGATACGCTCGTCGGAAACACTTCTGCCAGGGGAACTGATTTCTTCCTGAATCACGATGCCTCCTTAAACCACCATCACGGTGAAAAAAGAAAAAACGCCAGTCGCCCGGCGTTGGAGGAATTCAGCATTATAAGGCTGCTGCTAGCAGTGGATAGGGCGGCACGTGGTGCGTCCCGCTTGGCCACAGTCGTGTTAGCTGGTGGAAGGCGCCGTTGCCAGTTGCTTGAGCGAATCCAAAGCACCAACCACGTCTTCCAGGCTTACTTCTTCCCAGCCATCTGTTTTATGACGTAGCAATGCAAGTTTAAACGCATCGAACGCTTCGGCCAGGTCCTCTGGCAGCGCCGCTAGATTGGCAAACGGCCGGACCAGATCAACAGAGCCTTCGCCCACATCGCTGATCGCTTCGGCTGTTGCAGTGGTGTCGTTGCTGCCAGATGCGGAGCCGTCGTCGTCCCCAAAGTCTGGCCCTTCGTGAAGGGGCCCTGGCACAACTTCGCCGAATTCGCCGGTTACGACGCCCGGTTCTGCTCCGGCGGCGGGTTCGAAATCTTCGTCGATGTCGCTAGAGACAATATCGCCCTCTTTCGGCTCCTGCGATGGTTCGCCGCCCATCGCTTCCCAGCGTTGCCGTCGCATTTGCGAGACGGACCATTTCGACTGCACGGCGCCCTCCAGCCACATTTCCGCATCGTCCCAGTCGAGGGCAGCCAGAAAGTGGCTCCAGTACAAACCGTCAAAGCTGTGGCGTGTCGCTTCAAATTTCTCCGAGACGCGTCGCAGCCTTCCAACATGCTGCCCCGTCACACCGCCAACGGTTCGCGCCCATTTTTCATCTGAGTAGTGCTGTGCATCAATGCCAGATTCCTGTAAAGCGTTGCGCCACTTGAGGATAATGGCGCCTTTCTCCCAGTTTGTCGTGCTTACGAGTTTGTTCCATTGCCCCACGAACGGTTGCGAATGCTCTATCGCTGCCGGGTCGTTGACCTCTACTTCGGGGGCAGCCGGGGTTGGCTGGACGGAAACGGCTTCGAGGTTGTGGCTGTCTTCCATGCGTTCTGTTCCTGACGAAATTCAGAAGGTGTCATCAAAGGACACGTCAAACTATCAGCCAGAATCTGACGCGAAACCCCTTTTCTGCCCCAAGGCAGCAAGTTCTCCGATATCAAGAGGTTACGACTGCACAAACCGGTATTTGTCATTACAGGCCGTGGATTTCTCGTAGATTATCACCCGGCTTCACGATCTGCATAACGCGACCTGACGGTGGAAACGCGCATTCAATTCCCTTGGGCAGAGAACCGGGTTCAACCAAATTCCTCCAATTTTTTGCGGGCTTTTTTGCAATTGGGGCAGGACAATTCATCCGAAACCCTCTAATATTAAGTGGTTACGGACGAAGAGCTCTTCGCGGTTATCGACTTATATGGTTCGCCGCGGAAAGTTTCCGCACCTGATTACGCTGGGTTCTGCACTGTAGGTATGAAGCACAGCCGGGTGATGTCCGTCACTCTCACAACCATTTATTCACTGGCGCCGCCAGGCAGGAGCTACGGTCGTGGAAGAAATTAAACGCCAGGTATCGAAAGCACATCGCAAACTTGTGATGCAGCAGTTCTTTAAGATCGTCAGCTGGTCGCTGTTCGCCGCACTGGTGATCGCGACCATCGGACTGGTGATCCCCAAAATCTGGGCGCTTCCGCTCACAGCCACCGTGGACGGTTGGCGCATCTGGGCCGCAAGCTGGGTCGGCGGGGCTGTTGTGGCCGGGTTACTTATGGCGTTTGTCTGGACCTGGGTTACGCGCAGCACGCAGATCCAGGCTGCCATCGAGATTGATCGCCGCTTCGGGCTGAAGGAACGTATTTCCAGCTTCCTGACGCTAAACGATGAGGAGCGCGCCACGGAAGTTGGCCGTGCTCTAGCGGAAGACGCCGAAGCCCGCGTCGCCAAGATTGACGTCGCAGAACGTTTCGGCCTGGGCGCCACGTGGATGAATCTGCTGCCGCTTGTGCCTGCGGTTCTGGTGGCAGCAATGATCTTCGTTCCCAATAAGATCGACAACACGAAAGCCGTCGCCAAAAGCGCTGCACTGAAGCTTGAGAAGAAGCGTGTTGCCGAAATCAAGAAAGAGCTGAAGAAGGGCCTCGACGATCTCGAAAAGAAGGCCGCCGAAGACGGTCTTGAAACGGCCAAAGACCTGCTGATGAAACTGGCTGAAGCCGTTGACGATTCGAAATCTGACAAAGCATCCACGCGCAAAGAAGCACTGGTGAAGCTCAACGATCTGAAGAAAGAGCTTGAAAAACGCAAGAAGCAGCTTGCAGCGGGTGACTCGCTACGCGACCAGCTTAATCAGCTGAAGCCCGCGGATCAGGGACCAGCCGACAAGCTGGCTCAGGCAATGCAGAATGGCGACCTGAAGAAAGCCATGAATGAGCTGATGGAGCTGAAAAAGCAGATTGCCGATGGCAAACTCAGCAAAGAAGGCAAAGAAGCACTCGCCGCCCAGCTTAACCAGATGCAGGAAAACATCGAAGCTGCCGTCAAAGCACAGAAAGATGAAATTAACAAGCTCAAGGCGGAACTTGAACAAGCGAAGAAGGAAGGCGACCAGGCCAAGGCGAACGAACTTGAGCAGAAGCTCAACGAAAAGATTGGTGAGCAGGAACAGATGGAGCGCATGGAGCAGATGGCGCAGGCCCTTGGCCAGTGCAAAAACTGCATGAAAAACGGCGATATGGCCGGCGCCCAGGAGAAGCTCGACCAGTTAGCCAAAGACCTCAAGCAGCTTCAAAAAGAGCTTGATGAGCTTGAGCTGCTTGACGAAGCCATCGATCAGATTGGCCAGTGCAAAAACGGCATGTGCAAGGGCGGGAAGTTCGCCATGAAACGTGGCGGCCGGATGGCGAGCCAGCGTCCTGGTCGCGGCATGGGTGAAGGGCAAGGTCAGGGCGAACGGCCTGAAGAAGCCACGGACACCAACTTCCGCGAGTCACGCGTGCGGGCAGACGCCCAGAAGGGTGAAGCCATCCGCACGGGCGAAGCGAACGGCCCTAACGTGGCAGGCGAGAACATTGAGGTCAGCAAAGCGGCCTTCAGTGAATCCGTCGAGGTCCGCGAGCCAGACGCCACCCGCCCACGCAACTTGCAACGTGACCAGAAAGAACACGTCAAAGAATACTTTGAAAACCTGGGCGACATCAAATAACACCCGGCGATAACGCCGCGAATCTTTGAACCCCTCGCCTGCACAATTCGGGCGAGGGGTTTTCTATTTCACAAGCTTCTGAGAAACATGCATACGCTTCATACACAGCACGAAAGGCTGTTCGAGTCCAACCGCTTTGTTTATCCCGTCATCAGCAGGCGGTCGGGAGGGCTATCGCTGGGCGTTAATCTCAACCCCGACAAAGTCTGCAACTTCGACTGTATTTACTGCCAGGTAGATCGCAGCACGCAAAGTGAAACGCGGTTCGTTGAAACGGCTCAGCTGGTCGATGAACTACAGGCGATGCTCAACCTGGCCATATCTGGCGACATTTTCCAGACGCCCAAATTCGCCAGCACACCGGCGCAGTGGCAACGCGTCAACGACATTGCCTTCTCTGGCGATGGTGAGCCGACGACCTACCGCAACTTCGACGAGATTATCGCCACGTGCGCCGAAGTAAAGCAGCAGGCCGGCGCCAAAGATGTGAAGATGGTGCTTATCTCAAACGCCAGCATGTTCCACCGGCCGCACGTCATCCGCGGACTGGAAACGCTTGACGCCAATCAAGGGGAAATCTGGGCGAAGCTCGACGCTGGCACCGCGGAATACTTCAAACAGATAGAACGCACGCCGATCAAGTTTGAACAGATCCTGCGAAACATCACATCCGCCGCGCAGGTCCGGCCGATCGTCATTCAGGCGCTGTTCATGAAGGTGAATGGCGAGCCGCCATCGCAGGCAGAGCTAGAGGCCTTCTGCCAGCGGCTGAATGAAATCACCGCAACCGGAGGGCGGCTATCGCTGGTGCAGGTTTACACCGTAGCCAGGCAGCCTGCTGAAAGTTACGTTTCCGCACTGAGCAATCAGCAGGTTGATGACATTGTAACTCTCGTGCGGACAAGCACGGGATTAGAAGCCGCACCTTTCTACGGCGCGGCCTGACCCGGCAGGTTACTCGGCAGCAGCGGCCGCGGCGGCAGGTGCTGCCGGCTTCGCAGGTTTTTCAGGCGCCGGCATATCCGGATCGATGCCTGTGTCCACCAGCAGATAACCCGACCAGAAGAACGGGTGATCTGCGAACCGTCGCTTATCTTTGCTGACCCGTAAACGCGGCTCCCGGTCCATGTCCAACCGATGGTCGCCCAGCAGCAGCACGCTCCGCCGCCAGGCTTCAGCAGCGGGTGAATGCGGTAGCTCTTTGATGAATTCCCGCGTAATCTCGTGCGTGCATTGCCCTCCCACACGCCAGCGGCTTAGCAGGATGGTGCGGGCGCCTGTCGCCATCAGACCGCAGACGGTGACAAATATTTCGTTGCCGTTACCCCCTTTACGCAGCGAGTCTTCGGCCGGCGTGTGCATACCGGGCAGCGCAATCTGTTGCGGGCCGCTGTACGGAAGGGCAATCCAATCGCCCAGCAGACTGCCCGGATGACCGCGATCCGATTGCATAGGCGACAATCCGTAAGGTTCGATGGTTTTGTCCTTCACCTCATCGAGCACCAGCAGACGATCTATCGTCGCAGAGAACAGGCTCGAAGGGCCGGGCAGCCGTTCGGGGATCTGTTCAACGCCTTCGAGCCTCTCCTTCACATCCTGCATCGCGGCCAGCGTGATGTCGTTATCGTCACGAGGGAAAAGCCGTCCGGCGACAACGCCAGTACGGGAAACAGGACTTGGGCGTTTCTGACTGCGGGTGGCCAAAGAGATCGTCGGTGCGAATCGCACATTCAACTCGTGCTGCAAGAGACGCGTGCCTGCATCATCGAGCGGCAAGGCGCCGAAGGGTGCGTACCACAGCACGCCGTCTGGCACGACAACCAGTTCATCATAGTCTTCCCACTTCACGTACTTTTCATCCGCTGTCAGTAGCCTTAGCAACTGGCGGGCAGGCGTGACCCAAGCGATTGAGTCGAGCGCCTTGTCATCAAGCATGTGATTGGCATCGTGGTGGCCCATGGATTTAAGCATCGTCATCAGATTCTGCTTGACCGCCGCCGGCGCGGCGATCCGCCACTGAAACATCTTGTCCCGCGCAATCGCATGGACATGGACGTAGCGCGAAGTCGCCAGGAATGACAGCACCAGTTGCTTGTCACCCATTTCCGCCTGCACCTCTGGCAGCAGCCGGACGGGTGGGAATTCAAAGGGAACCGCCTCACGTTGCAGCGCGATAGAGCGTATGACGCGTTCCTGGCTCTGACTTACCTGAGCAAGTTGCTTCAGAATCTGCTGCTGTTGTTTTACGCCGTCTGATTCAGCCGGGCTTAGCGGTAGTAAACGTAATTCGCCCTCAAGCGTTTCGCTGCGGCGGTTCAGTTCTGCGAACGCAGGATACCGTCCCAGATAATCGCCACGCATGTTGCGTTCGTTTTCGCTCAGACTGGCAACGGGCGCCGCAAGTAAACGCCGCAAAGCCAACAGGCGGCCGCCTGCATCTAGCGTGCTATGGAACCGGCGGCGGCGGATCAGGTCCGTGATGGCAACGGCCTTTTCGTTCTCACGCCGTTCCAAAGCGATATCAAACCAGTGTTCCAGCGGGATAGCGTGCGGCGTGGTTAGCAGCACGAATGCTTCTAGCGGGTCTAACGCCCAGTCACGCGGACCAGGGTCGCTTAGCAGCATCTGATACAACTGATCGGCCACGCGCGAACTGATCGTGCCGCTAGTGTAAAGTTTGTCCGCCAGGCTTACCTGATAAAGGCGTTTACTGCTGTTGCGATGGTTCGCCATCGCGGCGGCGAACGCCGTGTTGCCTTGCCGAGTGTCACCGGCTTGATACTTCACCAGCGCTGTAAGGTATTGGTGGCGGGCGCCGTGGTAGCCGGCCTGCATGGAACTGCGGCTAATGGCCCGGTCCGCCAGTCCCAGCGCTGTTGCTGCCGCGGCGGTGTTTCCTGTTGCCGCAGAATTCTCACCCAACAGCAGTTGCAGCGAAACCAGCAGCGATGCAGAGCCGCGTGTCCGCGCCCACTCGGCAGCGGCCAGCAAAGGCGGGAAAACATTGCGTTTGTTGGCTGTCATGTGCGCGATAGACGCGTGCCGCAAGGCTTCTTCCATCACGTCGTACTGCTCGAACACGGCAGCCGAGTAGCTAGCTTCCAGCAGGGTGTTTCCGGCTGGCGCAATGCGGCCTTGTTCCAGCATGAGTTTACCGGCTTCTAATAGTGCGATAGGCGTCAGCCGGTGCTGAAAACCGCTGCCTACGGTCGCGCCTTGCAGGTACTGCTGCTCCGCTTCTTTGAATCGCCCGGCTGCTGCATAGGCGGCGCCAAGCTGAACGCGGCTCCAGGCAATCGACCAGTGGTTGCGTGGGCCCGGTAATGCCGTCATCGCGTTCAGAACCGAAGCGCTTAAGGCATCCAGCTGGCAGGTCGGCCCCAAGATTTCGCGACGGCGGGCCATCGCAATCGTGGTGCAGCGCACAATCTCGCTGACGTGCATCGGGCGCAGTTCCGGTGGCGCCACCACACCGCCCTGCTGCAATGTCTGTCGCGGGTTCAAGTTGCCCTGCAGACTACTGAGAACGTCGGGGATCCGCGCCACACGGATGCCATTGCGTGGCGTGCCCCAGGTAATATTTACCCGGTTCACGGAGTTCGAGGCTTCGACCGTCGCGGGAAACTCAACGCTGGCCATCCAGTCGCGGTTTGCGAGGTAAAGATTCAACGCGGCGTTGTACCGTTCGATCGCACCGCCAAGGTCGCCGATGTTATACAGGCATTCGCCCACCATCGTGTGGTAGCAGATCGAATCGACCCAGCGGCCTTCACTGCTGCGGATGCCGCCACCGGCTGATGCCCGGAACGCACGGAAGGCGGTTTCGTAATCACCACGATAGTATGGATTGAACGAAAGGAAGTAGTCCTGTTGCGGGACCGCACGCGGTTGCTGGGCGTCGCACTTCTGCGGCTGCACAGCAGGTAGGAAAACAAAGACAGCCAGCGCAGCGAGAAGCTTCGGCCTGGGGTTGAAACGCACTGGTTTCATCGCGCAATTCTCCTAATTTGCCTCTATTGCAGCGAAACCACACAACTTCGACCTGGCCCGGTGACGAGCGTTGCATGTTCGCTATAGGTGGAGAAGTATGCGTTCCGGCACACACCGCGCCACCAGTGCCCGGCACTCCAAAGCGGGCGTTTTGCGGGTATGAAGAATCTCATCCCACTAATCATCTTAGCAGGTTGGTCGTACTATTTGGAGAAAATGGAATGCTGGCGCCAGATTTCCGCTTATGACAGGATGTTCGTGACAACTTTGCCGTGAACATCAGTCAGCCGGAAGTCCCGCCCGGAATACCGGTAAGTCAGGCGGCGATGGTCGAAGCCCATTTGATGAAGAATCGTTGCATGCAGGTCATGCAGGTTAACGGGGTTATCCGCCACTCGCATCCCAAACTCGTCGGTGCTGCCGTGCACAAAACCCGGCTTGAATCCACCACCAGCCAGCCAGATCGTGTAGCCGTCGATATGGTGGTCGCGCCCGACGCGGTTGACGTCTTTCGGGCCGGTTTGAATCGTGGGCGTACGCCCCATCTCGCCGCCCCAGATCACAAGCGTTTCATCCAGCATGCCGCGTTGTTTCAAATCGGTGAGTAACGCCGCGATGGCCTGATCCGACTGGCTGGCCAGTTTCTTGATTCGCGGAACGATACCACTGTGATTGTCCCACGGCTGCCCGGCCCCATGATAACACTGCACAAAGCGCACGCCGCGTTCAGCCAACCGCCGGGCGATAAGCATGTTGCGGCCCTGTGTGGTTTCGCCGTACATCTCGCGGACATGGGCGGGTTCTGTCGAGAGATCGAAAACGCTGCTGGCGGCGGTCTGCATGCGGAACGCCAGTTCCATCGAATGAATCCGGCTTTCCAGCCGTTCATCTTCGGGCCGCTGCACCGCATGGCGCCGGTTGAGAAACTGCGTCAACGCCAGTTGTGCGCGTTGCGACCCGGCGCGGATGTCTTTGCGGGATAGATGCGGAATTAACTGCGACGGGTCGCCTGCCGTATCGATGTGCGTGCCCTGAAAGACCCCCGGCAGAAACGCACTCGTCCAGTTGCGCGACTGCGCCGTGGGCATCCCCTGCGGGCACAGCACGACGTAGCCCGGTAAATCTTCATTCTCACTACCCAAGCCATACAGCAACCAGGAACCGAGGCTCGGGCGTGGCAACGTTGAATGTCCGCAATTCGTCAGCAACAGACCCGGCGTGTGGTTGGCAATCTCACCCTGCATCGAGCGAATCACGCACAAGTCGTCGGCATGCCTGGCGACGTTCGGAAAGAGTTCACTGACATCCAGGCCCGATTCGCCGTGCTGTTTGAACTTAAAAGGCGAACCGAACAGGCTGCCCGCGCGCTTCCGCTGCGTGTTCTGCAAAGTCGCCTTGACGGAAGCGGGCAGCGGTTTGCCGTGCAGACGGTTCACTTCGGGCTTCGGGTCGAAGGTATCTATCTGCGACGGCCCGCCGTTCATGAACAGATGAATGACACGTTTGATCTTCGGCTGAAATTGCGGCGGGCGGGCGGCAAGTGGGGATTCGCTGCGCGGCGGCGCACCCGCAGCGTTTTCAGCCAGCAGGCTCGCCAGCGCCATCGACCCCAGGCCGGCGCCCGAGGTTTGCAGCATCCGCCGCCGGGAAAGAAATGTCATTGCAGCTTGCCTTCCAGATGAAATGATCTCAGCCTTTTTTGCCGTCTTTCTTATCGCCGCTATCCCGCTTCTGCAGATACAGCTTGATCGGAACTTCGCCAAAACTGAGCTGATCGCGGAATACACCCAGCAGGTACCGCTGATAAGTCTGCGGAAATCCCTTCGGATTATTGCACATCAACACGATGGTGGGCGGCTGCGAGCCGACCTGCGTGGCGTAATAGATCTTGGGCGGGTGATGGTACAGCAGAGGCGGCGGATTCAGCTCCATCGCGCGTTTCACCAGGCGGTTCAGTTCACCTGTCGAAACCCGGTCGCGCGATTGCTTGAATAGCATCTGTGCGTGATTGAGCAGCGCCTTCATATTCTTCCCGGACTGTCCGGTAATGAATGCAATGGGCGTGTGCCACATCATGGGGAAAGTATCCCGCAGGTACGTCACCCACTTCTCCGTGGGCATCTGACCGTGCATCAGATCCCATTTATTGACCACCATCACGCAAGGTTTGTACTGATCAGAAATATATTTGACCAGCTGCTTATCGACCTTACTGATCCGCTGCGATGCGTCGAAAAACATCAGAATCACATCGGCATGGCGGATGGTCCGCTGTGCCCGGTGGGTGCTGTAGAATTCAATATCCGTCCGCACCGCTTTGGACTTGCGGAAACCGGGCGTATCGATGGCGACGAACGATTTGCCGTCGAGCTCGAATCGCACGTCGATGCTGTCGCGTGTGGTGCCTGGCACTTCGCTGACAATCACCCGTTCGCCATTGGTCAGCGTATTGATGAACGTGCTTTTACCCGTATTCCGGCGGCCGACAATGGCGATTTTCATCTCCGGTTCGCCGGTGTTCTGCGATGCTGCCTCTTCACCTTCTGCGGGCAGACGCTCGACGATCATATCCATCAATTCATCACGCCCGCGACGCTGATGCGCGCTGACCGGCAGCAGCTTCCCCCGGCCCAGTTTGTAGAATTCGCCCGCATTGGCATCTAATGCGGGGTCGTCGGTTTTGTTAGCCAGACAGATCACAGGCACGTCTACGTAACGCAACCGCCGGGCAACTTCTTCGTCCAGCGGCGTAATGCCTTCGCGTGAGTCGACGGTGAACAGAATCACGTCCGCCGTTTCAATCGCCAGTGCGATCTGGCTTTCGATCTCTTTGGTGAGATCGTCAATATCTTCGATGCCCATACCGCCTGTGTCGACCAGCTCAAAGAACCGGTCGTTGTGGTTGAGCAGTTGCGACATACGGTCGCGCGTAACGCCCGGCTGATCGTCAACGATGGCGAGTTTGCGGCCAGCCAGCCAGTTGAAGATGCTCGATTTGCCGACGTTGGGCCGCCCGGCGATGACTACTTGTGGAATCCCCATTTTGGTGGTTTACCTGAAAATCTGTTGATATCTGCAACTGGGCGCGAAAGGTGTCGCGCCGGAATTCCGCAGTGAAGTGGTGTGTGGTATGTTGCCGGTAGGAATGGCGGAAAGCTGGGGCGGTTGGATCGGCCTTGAACGGCAAAACCTCCGGAGCGCCAACATCAGACGCCTCGTTCCGCCTCACGACATTCCGCAACCTCTATCATAAGCATGGCCTGCTTTGCGGCATAGAGCCTGCGTAGAAGATGACCGACACAGAAATGTCACTGGAACAGGCCCGGCGCGCTTTACAGCAGCGTCTGCAAAGCCTCGCGTCGGCCGGTATTCAGCAATTGCCGCGCAGCGTTGCGACCGCCAGCACCATCCAGCTTCCCCCCGCGGAATCAACTGCGGCGGCGGAATCCACAGCGCCAGCAGAACCCACGTCCGCCGCGCCTGAACAGGCGCCTGATGTCGAAGCGCCACGCCCTGCA
The DNA here is from genome assembly GCA_965233625.1 of Pirellulaceae bacterium. Classification (GTDB taxonomy): domain Bacteria; phylum Planctomycetota; class Planctomycetia; order Pirellulales; family Pirellulaceae. The sequence continues at coordinate 546,641 of OZ247499.1, read as the reverse complement.
AAGCCAGCAACCGCTAAACCCGTTGAGACGCCAGCCGCACCATTGTTCAAACCGCCTGCTCAGGCGGAAACGCAGAGTCTGACGTTGCCACAGCGTGTGGAACAGCTTCACTTGCTGCGCGAACAGGTTGCTGCTTGCACGGCGTGCGACGCGTTGGCTAAATCGCGGACACAGACCGTCTTTGGCACAGGTTCGCCCGATGCACGCCTTTGCTTCCTGGGCGAAGCGCCCGGCGCCGATGAGGACCGTACCGGAGAGCCTTTTGTTGGCGCCGCCGGGAAGATGCTCACCGACATTATCGAAAAAGGAATGAAGCTTTCGCGGAGCGACGTTTACATTCTGAATATTCTTAAGTGCCGTCCGCCGGGCAACCGGACACCGCAGGTTGCTGAGGCCCGCAACTGCCGCGGTTTTCTGCACCGGCAGCTAGAGCTGATTCGGCCGGATTTCATCTGCTGTCTGGGTAGGAGCGCCGCCACGCATCTGCTGGGCCTTGATATCGCCGTTGGTAAAATGCGTGGCAACTTTTATTCCTGTGACTATCCGGGCGGTAATGCACAGGCGATGGTGACATACCATCCTTCCTACCTCATCCGTCAGCGCGACCCGGCCCGGATCAAGAGCGAGAAACGCAAGGTCTGGGACGACATCCAAATGCTGATGCAAGCCATGGGCATGAAGACCTGACGCCTTGTCATCACCTGACCCAAATCGAAAAACATTACTCCCTGCAACACGAGGAATTTATTATGAGCGACGAAACACCTCTTGAAGTTGACGTGCACGCCGTCAAAGCCATGCAAGACAGCGACACAGACTTCCTGTTGATCGACTGCCGCGAGACTTCGGAATACGAACACGTCAAGATCGACGGCTCGATGCATATTCCGATGAGCGAAACGCCTGCCCGTGTCGCGGAGATTGAGCCGCACAAAGACAAGCCCATCATCGTGCATTGTCATCATGGCGGTCGGAGTATGCAGGTTACGAACTGGCTGCGCAACAATGGCTTTCCGCAGGCGCAGAACATGGCGGGCGGAATCGACGTGTGGAGCCAGGAGATCGATTCCAGCTTGCCCAGGTATTAGGTGCGTGGGTGAGATAATCTAACCCGGCCAATTGCACATGACTGCTACGGATCTGCTTACAATGGCGGGCAACGCTTACCGCCCATCGCAACCCCGGAGTTCAAAGCATGGCCTTCTCACCAAACCGCCGGCAGTTCCTCGCAACCTCGGCTGCCATCGGCGCGGGGTATTGGATTACCGGCAGCGCGCAAGCAGCGGACTCGAACTCTCCCAACGAGAAACTTAATATTGGCATCGTCGGCGTCAATCACCGTGGCGCCGCCAACATGGGGAGCGTCGCCAGCGAGAACATCGTCGCCCTCTGCGATATTGATGATAACTATCTAAACACGTCTGCCGGCCGTTTTTCCAAGGCGCGGAAGTTTAACGACTGGCGGAAGCTGCTTGAGATGAAGGGGCTGGACGCGGTTGTTATCTCAACGGCCGATCACTGCCATGCACCCGCCGCGGTGATGGCGATGGGGCTGGGCAAGCATGTTTACGTTGAAAAGCCGCTGGCCCACACGGTGGAAGAAGCCCGGCTTGTCCGCGAGGCGTACCGCAAAAGCAGTGTGGCCACGCAGATGGGCACGCAGATTCACGCCACGGAAAACTACCGGCGTGTCGTGGAACTCATCAAAGCCGGCGCCATCGGCGACGTGCGCGAAGCGCATGTATGGTGCGGTCGCACCAGCGGCAAGGTTGGAGTGTTGCCCGGTATGGCCAATATTCCCGGCCATCTGCATTGGGATTTATGGCTTGGCCCGGCTTCTGACCGCCCGTTCAATCAAGGCTATCTGCCGGGTAACCTTACCTGGAACCGCTGGTGGGACTTTGGAAACGGCGTGCTGGGCGATATGGGCAGTCACCTGATTGACCTTCCGTTCTGGGCTTTAGACTTGCATAAAGCGGCGCCACTTTCGGCCGAGGCCATCGGACCGCCCGTAGACGCGTACAGCAATCCATCGTGGATGATTGCAACTTGGGAACATCCTGCCTCGAAGACCCGGCCCGCCGTGACCTTGAAGTGGTATCACCACGACAAACGGCCAGCATCTCCTGAAGGCGTGGACCTGTCACGGTGGGGCATTGGCGTGATGTTCACGGGCGATAAGGGCCAGCTAGTTGCCGACTACGGCAAGCACCTTCTGTTGCCTGCGGCGGAATTCAAAGAATACAAGCGGCCAGAGCGATCCATCGCGCCGTCACTGGGACACCATAAAGAATGGATACATGCTGCGAAGACAGGCGATCCGACGCTTTGTAACTTCGAGTATTCGGGCGCCTTGATTGAGCACAACCTGCTGGGCAATGTCGCCTATCGCTGCGGGAAGAAGCTCGTCTGGGATGCCGCCAACTTAAAGGCGTCTAACTATGCCGACGCCAGCCAGTACATTCAGAAAGACTATCGCCCCGGCTGGGACATCAGACAGGGCTAAAAACACTTTACTAACCGCGGTCGCGCTTCACCCTACCAGTCATCGGTGCGGAAGGGTGAGGCGGGCAGTCCTTCCTTGTTGGTCAGATTCGGTTTGGCAGTCTGAGAGAACGCGAATCTGACTGCTACAGGTTTCGCAACCTGCGGCGCGCTGACCACGATGGTCTCGCCATCGATCATCGCTTTGGCGGGAACGAATTTCTTATCCTCACCAGCGATCTGAAATTCACGCAGTGGCGCATCGCCCCGCGCGACGAGTCCGCCGCCCGTGTTGCTAAACGTGAGGCGTATCGTGTTGCCTTCGATCTTCATCGAGTCGTAGAGCGGGCCGGAATAAACCAGGTCCTCTTGCCCGTAATCTTTCGCAAGCGCCCACAAAGCAAGCCGCTTGCCCACGTCCTGCTTATTCGCGGGGTGAATGTTTTTCAGATCGCCGATGTCCGTCGTCACAGCCATCCCCGTGTGAGGCAACTGCAGGGCGCGGCGCTGCGCATCCCAGATGAAAGCTAATCGACTGGGATCGTCGCCATATTGATACGGCGCCAGTTGGACGAAGTAGAAAGGCAAATCGGGCTGTTTCCAGACGCTTCGCCAGCCGTTGATCAAGGCCTTCATCTTTTCGTGATACAACAGTCCCTCGCCGTTGTTGGATTCGCCCTGATACCAGATGGCGCCACGAATCGCATAAGGCGCCAGGGGATGAATCATGCCGTTGTAGAGTGCCAGCGGCGACTGATGATTGATAGATCCGTCTTTCCTTTTCTGCGGAAAGTTGTTGAGGTTGTCTGCAATCGACTTCAATGGCGCCGCGTTGCGGAAGCCAACCGGCGGTGTCCAAGGCTCGATGCGGGTGCCGCCCCAGTTGGATCCGATCAGGCCGATGGGAACATCGCCCAGTTCTTTTTGCAGATGGCGCGCAAAGTAGTAACCGACGGCTGTGAAACTGCCAGTGGTTTTGGGCGAGGCAGACTGCCAGACGCCAGAGGCAATGCTCCTGGCGGGCGACGCTGCGGCGCGACGCGGGATCTTGATGTGGCGGATCGTCGGGTGATTAGATTGGGCGATCTCCTGCGCCGCATTAGCTGAAGCGCTGACGGCCCATTCCATGTTGGACTGTCCCGAACACAGCCAGACTTCGCCAATCAGCACATTGCGTAGCTTCTTCTCTTCCGTGCCGGCTATCGTTACCGAGTGCGGACCGCCCGCTTCCTGGGCAGGTAGCGTTAAGAACCATTTTCCTGAGTCGTCTGCGTCGGCCGAGACAACGTCGTCGCCTAGGGTCACCGTCACTTTGGCCCCCGGCTTATCCCAGCCCCAGAAAGGAACGGGCATCTCACGCTGCAGGACCATGTTGTCAGAAAACAACGCGCCCAGCTTTAGCTCTGCTTGTGCGTTTGTCGCGAGCAGCGTAAGTGTCGCCGCGAAAACTGCGGCTATCAGATATCTCATGGAATCTCGTCCGTGGCAGGCGATTGGGCGGGACCGCCGCGGTAAAATTCCCAGTCGTCCTGACCTGAGAACTTCCCATTACCACGCCGGTTTAACACCTCCGTAAGTTACTCAACCGGCCGGCCTATTGCAATCTTGTTGCTGCGAAGGTTGGCAGCGATGACATACTTGCAGTGGATAAGAACGCGTCTCTTTTACGCCGGCTCATCGCGGACGCTGAATTCCAGCTTCCACTCGCCCGGCGTTCGTGCCCCAACGCACCATAACTCGAAGACACCAAGCTCCGTGATCTTGGACCGGAACTTAACGGGTACGTAAGGTTCATCCACGTCGGCGGCAGCGGGAAGCGTTGCCTCCAGAGAGTCCGTTTCCTGCAATTCTTCTTCATCAATATGGGGCAGCATCTCTCCGGGTTTGTCGTCTTTGCGTATAGCGGAACTGAAGAAACGGAACTGAGCTGCTTCCCCTAACACGACGCCGATTTCCTCCGAATCGACATCCACTTCCGTGCCTTCCTCCATGCCCATCGGCACAACGCACAACGCTTGCAGTGGACGCGGCGCGCCGGGCACTGCCAGTCCCGCGGTTTCGATCCCCACGTAATAAGATCGTGGCGCCCCGCCGCGGATGCGGACACCGCCATGTGTTTTTACGTGCCCGTAATAAGCGGCGCCGCGGGCAACCGCGTGATCCAGGTCGTGTTCTCCTTGCAGCATTTCTGCCGCGCCGCCGTCCGGGAACCAGCCGGAGATCGTTTTTAACAGCTCGTCGCGCATCAATTCCGAACGGAAGACGCCTCCGTTGAATAGCACGTGTGTGGGCCGCGCCGCTTCGTCCACGCCGCCGTTGGCTTGAAGAAATGCGGCTAAGTGGCGGGTGATGGCGGTGTCAGATTCGTAGGGCAGACCGATCTGCTGGAAGCCCGATGCACGCTGCCGGACTGGCTTATCGTCGATACTACATCCGGGCAGGAATCCGTCCATCAGCAGCTTGGTAACGGCGTCGCGATCGACTTCCACGGACACGGTTCCGCCGATCACCTTACTGCCGCGTCCTAGAACCGAGATTTTGTGCTTCTCAGCGCCACCCGGTGTGAGCAAGGCCTCCTTCGCCGCCCGGCAGGAATGCCATAGCGAAACCGACTGCCACGGGTTGAGCTTGACGCCCTTCTTATCGAACAGCCCGGCCACATGATGCGCCAGGGCCAGGTCCATGTTGTCGCCGCCGACCAGCAGGTGATTGCCCACTGCGGCGCGTTCCAGTGCCAGTTCGCCGTTGTCTTCGGTCACGCCGACCAGCGAAAGGTCCGTGGTGCCGCCGCCTACATCGCAAACCAGCAACCGGTCTGAAACGGACAAGGCTTTCCGCCAGCGGTCGCCCATGCTCGAAAGCCAGGCATAGACCGCAGCCTGGGGTTCTTCCAGCAGGATCAACGACTCAGGCAGACCCGCGCCGAGCGCTGCTTCACGGGTGAGTTCGCGGGCACTGACATCGAACGATGCCGGAACGGTTAGCACAATCTGCTGTGAAGCCAGCGGGTCATCCGGGAAGGCTGCATTCCACGCGGCGGCGAGATGTTCCAGATAATACTGCGAAGCCGTGACGGGCGAGATCTGATTTACTTCGTCCGGCGCCTTCCAGGGCAACACCGGCTGATGGCGGTCTATCTTGCTGTAGCACAACCACGACTTGGCGGCGCCAACGGTTCGATCCGGGAATTCGGCAGACCGTTCGCGAGCGAGTTGACCTGTGACATAACCCTGGTCGTCCGACCACGGCAGCCCAAAGCTGCCTGCTTCGTGCGGCGCCGTCAGGTAGACGAAAGAGGGCAGCGTAAATTGCGAATCAATTTCGCCCGCCGCTGTGTATTGCGGCACCTTCAGCAGATGGACTTCGGGTTCTTCTTCGCTGAGCAGCGTGTAAGAAAGCACGCAGTTTGTCGTGCCAAGGTCGATGCCGATCACATATTTTGCGGACAACGGATTTCGCTCCTGGAGCGGAAAATGAGTGGTTGAACCCGCGTAGAATTAAAGTTCCAGTTCTACCGGGGCGATTACGCGGGCGGCTTCGTCGCTGCCATTCCATTGCGGAAGTTCACAGCGCGTGGCTTCCCAGCCGTGATGAACCAGCGAGCCTTTGAAAGGCGGCGTACCACCGACATTGCCGGACAGCTTATAACGCGCCGGATCGAAGTCGGCGGGCGTTTCAACCACGGCGTTTTCTTCTTCGTCCACGATTGGCGCCAGGGCGAACATGCGGTCGAGCACGGCAGCGGTGTCGCGCAAGACATCGCGTGCGGCAGCGCCAACCTGGCTATCGGAATATCCGTCTAATGGTTCTTTGACGATATCCACGAGCCGCGCTTCGCGTTGCAAGGCTGCCAGCAGCGTGACGGCGTCGCTTCGTGCGGGCTTCTTCGGTTTCGGCTCCGCGGTTTTCTTTTCCTTCTCTTTAGGCACCGGCAGCGCGTCCTGCGCGGGCTGATCGCTCAACGCGGCCTCTATCCGCTGTGCTTTTTCGCCACCGCCCAAAGCTGCAAAAAAAGCACGAAACGCTACGCCGATGGCCATACTGTAATCTCTTCAAGTCATGCGGAATGATACGGAGTAAGCAAGCGGAACCTGCTGGAATCAGCCCATTTTAACGGCGCAAGCCGCCTGCGTAAGTAGCCCGCAGGCAAGCCCGGTCCAGTCACTGCCGTTACCAGCGATAATCTTTGCGTGGATCGCCGGTCGCTGCGTCTACATCGCTGAGGAACTTCTCCGCATCCGATGCCAGATCCGCAGAGTTAGACGGCAGCACAATCTGCACTTCCACAAACAGATCGCCGGGTGAATCGCTGTCTGGCGCAACGCCATGACCTTTCACACGCAACCGCTTTCCGCTGGAAGTGCCAGGCGGCACCGTCAACGAGATCGTTCCTTTGGGCGTCGGCACATCGACCTTTCCGCCCAAGACCGCTTCTTTGAGGGACACCGGCAGCTTGACTTCCAGATTGCGGCCACTGCGTGTGAAGTAGGGATGCGAAGAAACACGCACGCGGATGAGCAGATCGCCCGGCTTGCCGCCGTTGGGAGACTGCTGCCCCTGACCGCGGAGACGTATTTTTTTCCCGTCTTCGATTCCGGCTGGAATTTTGACAGAAATGTTTTCGGTCTTGCCGCCGCGCTGCATGGAAATGTGGGCTTCGCCGCCGCGTACGGATGTCTGAAAAGTTGTGGTCAGCTCATGCTCGATATCGCGACCGCGTTGTGGCGGTTGTGCCCGGCGCCCGGCGCGGGGATCAGCTCCGAACGGCGCTCCGCCGGCCGCTCCCCCGGAGAACTGCCGGAAGATATCTTCAAACCCGCCCATACCAGCGCCGCCGCCACCCTGGCCGAAGATCTGGCTGAAGTCCACCTGGGCGCCGCCGCCCTGGCCCGGGTGGAATGGACCTTCGCCCATCTGTTCAAACGAGCTTCCATACTGGTTGTACAGTTCCCGTTTGTCGGGATCGTTCAGCACATCGTAAGCTTTTTGAATCTGCTGAAATTTCTCCTGCGCATCGGCGCTATCGTTGACATCCGGATGGTACTTATGCGCCATCTTCCGGTATGCCTTCTGGATATCATCCGTAGAAGCGTTGCGCGAAACGCCCAGCAGTTTGTAGTAGTCCTCGTCCATTTTAGGTTGTTCGCCGCTGGTATGAAAATCTTCCGTACAACCGCATGGATGCGGCGTGATGTTGTGTGAATTCCGTTAGTTCTTGTAGATCTTATGCTGCGGCCGACCCGCCAGAATCTGCTCTTTGCCCCAGTTGGTTACAGAGCGGAACTCGTCGCTGCGGATAAAGGCGGTGAAGGCGGATTCGTCGGACCATTCGCTGGTGATGAGGTACGAAGCGTTGTCGGCCACATCTTTCCAGAGCTTGGAGCTGCTATGGCCGTCGGCGACTTCAAGCGCGTCGATCACGGCGGCGAATTTGCTTTCAAAATCCTGCTGTTTGCCTTCAATAACCTGGTAGTTCATTCCGACGGTAATCATCTTGTAAATCTCGCAGTGGTTCTTTTCTTCTGTATCAAATGGGGCGTGACGACAGTTTAGGCGCCGGGTGTTTTCAGCGGAAGTGGATGGACGACGTTACTTACTTTCTGCACGCAGGACAGAAACGAACGCCTTCTGCGGAATGTTAACACTGCCAAACTGCTTCATCCGAGCCTTACCTTTTTTCTGCTTATCAAGCAGCTTGTTCTTGCGTGTCACGTCGCCGCCATAAAGCTTTTCGGTCACATCTTTGCGATACGGCGCGATGGTGGACCGCGCGATCACGGTGCCGCCGATCACGCCCTGAATGGGGATCTTAAACTGGTGCCGTGGAATCGCTTCGGCGAGTTGCTCGCAGTAGTGCAGAGCGCGGGCACGGGCTTTGTCTCGATGTACGAGGTACGAAAGTGTATCCACCGGCTCTTTGTTGACCAGAATGTCCACCTTCACCACGTCGGTCGCCCGGTAGTCCGTCGGCACATAGTCAAAAGAACCATAGCCGCGTGTAATCATTTTCAGCTTGCCATAAAAGTCAAACAGCACTTCGCCCAGTGGCATCTCGCTGGTGACTTCGATGCGACCTGCGGAGAGGTAGTTCATCGTCTGACTTTCAGAGCGGTGCTCCCGGCAAAGCTCCATGACCGGCCCGACGTATTCTTCCGGCGTGAGGATGGAAGCCTTGATATATGGCTCCGTCGCCGAATCGATCTTCATCGGATCGGGCCAGTTAGCGGGGTTGTCCACCTGCGTCTCTGTGCCGTCTTTCAGCGTCAGTTTGTACATCACCGAAGGCGCCGAAATGACGAGGCCGATGTCAAACTCGCGCTGCAAGCGTTCCTGGACAACATCCAGATGCAGCAGCCCAAGGAAGCCGCAGCGGAAGCCAAAGCCGAGTGCTGCCGAGCTATCCTTCTCATAGGTTAAGGCTGCATCGTTGATTGCGAGTTTATCGAGGGCCTTGCTGAGGTCGCGGTACTGATCAGTGCTCATCGGGTAAATGGAAGAGAACACGACCTGTTTCGCTTCCTGATATCCGGGGATCGGCTCAGCAGCAGGCTTATCCGCCAGGGTGATTGTGTCACCGATTTCGATATCCTGCACGCTCTTCACACCTGCCACGATGTAGCCCACCTCACCCGCGGAAAGCTGCTTACGGGGCATCAGTTTAAACTGGTTGTGTCCCAGTTCGTCCACGGTGAAGTTGCGGCCGGCGTGCATGAAGTGGATTTCATCACGGGGCTTGATCGTGCCCTCCATCACGCGGACTTGCAGAATGACGCCGCGGTATTTGTCGAAGTGGGCGTCAAACACCAGCGCTTTCAACGGCGCCTGATCGTCGCCCGTAGGTGGCGGCAGCCGCTTGACGATGGCGGCCAGCAGTTCTTCGATCCCGATGCCTTTTTTGGCGGAAACGGGAATCGCTTCGAAGGGGTCCAGTCCCAGTTCTGCGTCGATCGCTTCCTGCGCGCGTTCGATATCTGCGGCGGGTAGATCGATCTTGTTGATCACCGGCAGCAGTTCTAGATCGTGCTCCATCGCCAGGTACAGATTGGCAACGGTCTGCGCTTCTACGCCCTGCGATGCATCCACAACAATCAGGGCGCCCTCGCAGGCCATGAGCGACCGGCGGACTTCGTGCGAAAAATCGACGTGGCCGGGTGTGTCGATCAGGTTGAGTAGATAATCCTCACCGTCTTCCGCCTGGTAATTAAGCGAGATCGTGTTGCTCTTGATGGTGATGCCGCGTTCGCGCTCGATCTCCATCGAATCCAGCATCTGCTCGTGCAGTTCGCGTTGCGAAACGGCGTTGCAGGTCTGAATCAGCCGGTCGGCTAACGTCGATTTCCCATGGTCAATATGGGCGATGATGCAGAAATTGCGGATGTGTTTCATGGGTGTATTCTGACGCGGGAATAGAGGGCGGCTGCCACAACCCCTTATTCTACGGAAATACACCCGGATCCAACAGGATGCCTACACGCCCATGCGAGTGAGCGTTCTACTCACCGCTGCCACTATTGCCGCCGATGCAGTACAGAAAGGAATCCGTCCGCATCAGCAACTGGTCGCCGCTGACGGCAGGGCTGGCGTTGACCAGGTCCTCGTCCGATTCGATCGTATTGACCGCGACTTCCTTGTATTCCGGCGTCGCATTGAGCACGATCACGCCCTTGTCACGCGTGGTGATATACAGGTGCGAACCAGCTTTGATGATCGAAGCGTAAATACGCGAACGTGTGGCCAGCCGTTCGCGGTAGATGGACTTGCCGGTTTTTGCTTCCAGACAGTTTGCCACACCTTTGTCACTAGCCCAGTACAGATGGCCATCGTGATAGACGGGCGATGTGACGTTGGCGCCGATGTTCACCAGCCAAAGCCGGTGCGACTTCGTTACGTCGCCCCGTCCGCCCAGCTTGATCGCCGCGCTGCGGTTGGTTCGTCCGCCCAGGCAATACACAATGCCCTCGTGCGAAACTGGCACGGGCACCACATAGTCATCAATCGCGTCGCAACTCCACAGCCGCTTGCCGGTCCGCGGGTTGAAGCCGAAGACGGTGTCTTTCTGATTCAGGATCAGTTCGCTTTCGCCCTCTGCAGTTTTCGCCACGCAGGGTGTTGTCCACGAGCGGTTGATGCCACTGACTTTCCATGCTTCTTTGCCGGTCTTCTTGTCGAAGGCGAACAGCGACTGACTCTCGATGCTGGCGTTGACCAGCAACAGATCCTCGAACACCACGGGCGAAGCCGCCGAGCCGAACCCTGCCGTGCCTGTGCCTGTTTCAGCCTGCCAGAGAAGTTTCCCGTCCATGTCGTAGGCGACCACGCCCGAAACGCCGAAGTAGGCGTAAACAGCCTCACCATCAGTTGCGGGTGTGCTGGTCGCGTAACCGTGATCCGCAATGCGTTGCGAGAACTTCTGTGTCTGCTTGCTGGCCGCAATATCGCGGTTCCAGAGAACTTTTCCGCTCTTCCTATCCAGGCAGATCACATGCAGACGCAGCTTTGACGGGTCATCCGTACCGGCTTCTTCAGTGCCAAAGCCCGTGTAAGCGGTAAGGAAAATACGGTCTTCCCAGACGATAGGGCTGGAAGAACCGCGGCCTGGCAGCGGCGTCTTCCAGGCGATGTTCCGCGTTGCACTCCACTGGATCGGCGGCGTCGATTTTTCAGGCGCCGTCGCGTTGCCGTCCGGGCCACGGAACTGCGGCCAGTTCTGGGCGGTAGCTTCAACGGCGTTGCTTGCAATCAGAACGGTCAGAAACAGCAGAGAAATGCGGATCATGTTGTTGCACCGTGAGTGAACTTGAGAAGGACGAGTCGCTGGGCAATATAGGATGCGCGGCAAACGCAAATTATTGCCACAGTGGAGACGTCTTACCGGTTTATTAGCGGATGTCCGGTTTTTCACGTCGCGGCTTAATCGCCTGCCATTGTTCCAGCGTAGCTTCGGACTTTTGAAACTCCATCATTGTCCGCCACTTGTTTCCTTGCTTAATCAGCAATGCTTCGAAATGCACATATTCCACCTTTTCCTCCGAGCCTTGCGGCTGGCTGGTGTAGCGGAAGATGCCCGTTTCGTGCGCGGTGGTCTTACTGATCAAACGGCGGGTAAACCGGAATTGCACGTCGGCTTTCATCTTGCCGGTGCGTGTGTCTTCGATGCCCGGCTTCCAGCGTTTGAGCGCTTCGGACAGCGGCTGACTGTTTTCTTTCACACCTGAAACCAGCACGCCCTGTTTGTGACAAGTGGCAGCGTAGCCTTGAAAATCACCCATCTGCACGCAACGCGAAACTTCTTCCCAGAATGAGTCTAATTCTGCCACAACCGCTGCGTCTTCCTCCATGGCAGATGCGATTGGCAAGTCGCATGCGAAAAGAATGGCGAATGCAATCGCCACCTGCGGGGCTAATTTCTTCAGCGACATAACAGCGACCCTCAAGAAACAGGAACAGGAATCTACTTCGCGCCTGCTGTTAGCAGGTCTGGCTTGTCGGTGGTGATGCTATCGACACCCCATTGTTGTAGCTGCTGCATCCTCTGCTTGTCGTTAACCGTCCAGGTCCAGACGCCGAAGCCGCGCTTTTTTAGCTCTTCAATCAGTTCCGCCGACAGCATTTTATGATTCAAGTCGAGCAACTTCGCTTTGCAAGCAGTTGCCTGTTTTTTCAGCCAGGTTGCTTTTTCTGCGGCTGTGCCGGCAGGAGTTTTGCTGCACAGCCACGCGCATTCGATGCCAGGCTCGAGGCTGCGGATCTCCCGCACTACATTCGCGCTGAAGGCGATGATGGCGGCCTTGCGGAGCATGCCCGCCTTCCGCACATCTTCAATCACCTGGCGGGAGATACCTTCCATTTTGATTTCGATCACCGGCTGACAGCCGCTGTCTTTGAGAAGCTTCAACGCCTCGCTCAGCAAAGGCACTTTTTCGCCTGCGTAGCGTTTGTCCTTCCACGTGCCCGCGTCGAGTTTGCGAAGCTGCTGGAGCGAAAGCTCTGTGACTTTACCATCGCCGCTGGTGGTGCGTTTGACGGTTTTATCATGCATCAGCACGATTTCGCCGCTGCCACAGGCGTAAACATCGAACTCACATCCGGTGGCGCCCGCCTTGATGGCGGCCTTGATCGCTGCAAGGGTATTTTCCGGCGCCACGGCTGAGAAGCCGCGATGGGCCACCACGTCCACCTCTTGCCGCGTCGGGATTTTCTGCTGGGCGGTTGCCTGCGGTGCGAAAAGGCAAATGGTCGCCAGCACGGCCATTAACAGTCGCGAAACATCCACGAGTGCTGGCGATAAGAAAATCCGCGTGTTCATGAAGTGTTGATCGCTTTGCAAAAGGGGAGGAACTTACTTCACATCAATCGTAATTAACAGATCGCCTGTTTCGACCTGGCTGCCTGCCTTCACATGAACTGCCGAAACGGTGCCCGCAACGTCAGCGGTAATCGCCGTCTGCATCTTCATAGCTTCCAGCGTCAGCAGCTTCTGGCCCGGCGCGACTGTGTCGCCCACTTCCACGGTCACGTTAAACACCATTCCGGGCATTACGGAACCGACGTGCCCAGGATTTGACGGGTCGGCCTGCGGATGGGCGGGGGCGTCTGGCTCTTGTGATGCGTCAACGATGCTCACTTCACGCGGCTGCCCGTTCAGTTCAAAGAACACCGTCCGGCGGCCATCGGCATGCGGCTGGCTAACAGTCAGGAAGCGGATGATCAGCGTTTTGCCCGGTTCGATATCGACCGCGATTTCTTCGTTCGGCTCTAAACCGTAGAAGAATGCAGGCGTGGGCAGGATGCTGGTATCGCCGTACTTTTTGACGTGCTCAGCGTACGCGTCGAAAACCTGCGGATAAAGCAGTTGCGAAACCACTTCGCGGTTTTCGGGTTCACGGCCAAGCTGCGTCTGCATCTTCTTGGCTGTCTTCTTAAAGTCTGCCGGAGGTAGGCTGGCGCCCGGTCTGCCACGTAGCGGTTTTTCGCCTCGCAGAATCTTATCGCGGACCTTCTTCGGGAAGCCGCCCATCGCCTGGCCCATGTTGCCGCTGACGAGGTCGATGACGGATTGCGGGAAGGCAAGCTCGCGTTCGGTCTGCAGCACGTCTTCCGCCGTCATATCGTTGGCGATCAGGAACAGGGCGAAATCGCCGACGGCTTTTGATGTTGGCGTTACCTTCACGATATCGCCCAGCAACTGGTTGACGCCGGCATAAACCTGGCAGACTTCGCTCCAACGATCCGCCAGTCCCAGAGCGCGCGCCTGCTGGAACAGATTGGTGTACTGGCCGCCGGGCATTTCGTGTTCGTAAAGGTCGGCGCCGGCAGGCAGCACGCTGCTTTCGAACGGGGCGTAGAACTCGCGGACACCGCGCCAGTATTCAGCAATGGCGTCGAGGTGTTCGCCGGAGAGACCAGGATCGCGCGAACTAAACCGCATGGCTTCCACGAGCGTATTCATGTTCGGCTGGGACGTACCGCCCGACATCGGCGCCATGGCCGCATCCGCAATATCCAGTCCGGCGCCTGCCGCGTTGAGAATGGATGCGCCTTGAATGCCGCCCGTATCGTGCGTGTGGAAGTGGACCGGAATGCCCACCTCCTGCCGCAGCGCTTTCACCAGCGTTTTCGCCGCTGCCGGTTTGCACAGGCCAGCCATGTCTTTGATGGCTAAGATGTGGGCGCCCATCTTTTCAAGCTCTTTGGCCATCTCCACGTAATAGGCCAGGTCGTACTTGTCGCGCTTGGGATTGGTGATATCGCCCGAGTAGCAGATCGCAGCTTCGCAGATGGCGCCGCTTTTGATCACCGCTTCCATCGCAACACGCATGTTCGCCACGCCGTTCAAAGCGTCGAACACGCGGAAGACATCAATGCCGCCCTCAGCGACTTCCGCCACAAAGGTTTTTACAACATTGTCGGGATAGTTGGTGTAACCGACCGCGTTAGAGGCCCGCAGCAGCATCTGAAAAAGAATGTTCGGCACCCGTTCACGCAACTCCACCAGCCGTCGCCATGGTGATTCGTTCAGGAATCGCATCGACGTGTCAAACGTGGCGCCGCCCCACATTTCCAGCGAAAACAGGTTGGGGCATAGCTTGGCGTAGGTTTCAGCGATCTGCAGCAGATCGTACGTGCGGACGCGGGTTGCCAGCAGCGACTGATGCGCGTCGCGGAACGTCGTGTCTGTAATCAGCAACGGCTTTTGCTTACGCACCCATTGGGCGAATTTTTCCGGCCCCAGTTTCTGCAGCTTCTGCCGCATGCCGTCCGGGATTTCTTTCACTGCGGAACTATCGGGAATTGGCGCCGGCGTGCGGCGGAGCGCGACAGGACGATCCTTCACCAGGGCGTTGCCATTAACGATGGTGTCACCCAGATAGGTCAACAGCCGGGTCGCGCGGTCGCGACGTGGCGGGAAGGCGAATAGCTCGGGCGTTTCATCAATGAAACGCGTGATGCAGTCGCCTTTGAGGAAGACGGGGTGCTTAATCAGCTTGAGCAGAAATGGAATGTTCGTCTTCACGCCGCGGATGCGGAACTCCTGCAAACAGCGGTCCATCCGCGCGGCAGAGTCTTTAAAATGCCGCGCCCAGGCGGTGACTTTTACCAGCAGCGAATCGTAGAAAGGCTGAACCACGGCGCCGGAGAACGCAGTGCCCGCGTCGAGCCGGATTCCCATGCCGCTGGCAGAGCGATAATGCGTCATGCGGCCGTAGTCGGGCATGAAATGGTTGGCCGGATCTTCGGTGGTCACGCGGCATTGCACGGCGAAACCGTTCGTCTTAATCGCTTCCTGCGACGGAATATCGATCGACTGATCCGCCAGCGGCGTGCCTTGCGCGATAAGGATCTGCGACTTGATCAAGTCCACGCCCGTAACCTGCTCTGTCACGGTGTGTTCGACTTGAATCCGCGGGTTCACTTCGATGAAGTAAAACTCGTTGGTGTCCGCATCGACAAGAAACTCCACCGTGCCTGCCGCGGTGTAATCAACCGCCTCGCCAATCGCGATAGCGGCGTCGCACAGCGCCTCCCGGACCTTGGTCTTGAGGTTGGGAGCTGGTGCGATTTCTACAACCTTCTGATGCCGGCGCTGGACGGAGCAATCGCGTTCGTACAGGTGGACCAGGCTTCCGTGCTGATCGCCCAGCAACTGCACTTCGATATGGCGGGCGCGTTCGATGAATTTCTCGACGAAGATATCGGGGCTGCCAAACGCAGTCAGCGATTCACGTCGTGCCTGTTCATAGGCGTTGTCGAATTCGTCTTCAGACCGCACAACCCGCATCCCGCGACCGCCACCGCCATGGGCCGCCTTGAGGATGATCGGGTAGCCAGCTTTGGCGGCTAGTTTGCGGCCGTGTTTTGTGTCGCGGATGGCTGCACTGCTGCCGCCCAGGACGGGTACGCCAGCCTGCTCTGCGATCTTGCGGGCGGAGATTTTGTCGCCAAGCTGTTTCAGCGTTTCGACCCGTGGTCCGACGAACGTGATGTCTGCGTCGGCGCACGCCTGTGCGAAATCTGCGTTTTCAGAGAGGAAACCGTAACCGGGATGAATCGCATCAATTTTCCGCTGCTTCGCCAGAGCGATAATTGCGTCAATGTTCAGATAAGCTTGAATCGGCTCGCCCGGCGAACCGCTCATGTAGGCTTCGTCCGCCTTAAAGCGGTGCAGGGCGTAGCGGTCTTCGTGCGAGTAGATGGCAACGGTGCGGATGCCCAGTTCATGGGCGCTTCGGAAGATACGAATCGCGATCTCACCGCGGTTGGCGGCGAGCAGTCGTTTGATGGTTTTCATGAGATCCGGCAGATGGTGGTTGTCAGAAGGCCGCAAGTATAAGGCAGGCGGACGCGTGTTGCGACGGTGTTAAAGGCTGGTCCAAGTCACTTTTTCAGCCGCACGCCTGTCTGGCGGTGGAATCCGTCGGGCGTGAGCGAATCTGGTTGAGCATCGCCCGTCCTCATCTGCCAGTCGGCAAATGCTTGTTTCATCCGGCTTAGCTCCGCGGCAAAACGTGGGTCGGCAGCCAGGTTCTTCATGTTGTGCGGGTCGGCCTGCACATCGTATAGCTCATCCACAGGCCGCGGCGCGATAAAGCAATCGCGCTGCGCGGCGGGCAGCTTTCCGGCAGCTTCAAGCTCTTGCATTACCTTGTAGCTAGGCGAACGGACCGCGTCGGCAGGCGGCGTGTTGGGCAGCTTGGGCAGACCGTTGTGAATGTAAAGATATTTGTGTCCGCGGACGGAACGCTGAAATGCCTGGTAGTCGTGCCAGTTATGTTCCGCGTACACGTACTGGCGGCCCAGGTAGGCGGCGCCACTGAGAATAGGTGCGAAACTCTGCCCTTGGAACGATTCGCCGGGCTTGATGCCTGCGAGTGAAAGCAGCGTTGGTGCGATATCGACACTGCTCACCAGTTGTTTACTCACACTTCCCGGCTGCACATTGCCTGGCCAGCGGATGATAAAGGGGGTCCGCACGCCGCTGTCGTAGACCGTTGTTTTGCAGCGAGGGAAGGGCCGGCCATTATCCGCCATGAACAAGACAAACGTATCTTCGTCCACGCCCTGCCGCTTTAGTTCCGCGAAGACCTTACCTGCGTACTGGTCCAGCCGGCTGATTTCATCGTAGTACATGGCCAGGTCTTCCCGCACCGGCAGAACGTCCGGCAGGTACGGCGGCACTTTGGCGTCGGATGCGGTGTGCGGCTGTTTGATGGCGTTTTTCTGATAGCCACGGTGTGCGTCGAACGCCGCCAGCCAGAGGAAGAATGGTTGATCCTTGGGCCGCTCTTGCAGGACTTTGACCCAGTTCTCACACCCGCTGGGGCTTCCGCCCTCGATACGGTCGAAGTTCTTCCGCGCCGCATTGCCCAGGTGCCACTTTCCGGCGCTCGCTGTGTAGTATCCAGCTTTCTTTAGCAGCCCGGCAAAGACAATTCGGTTGGCGGGTAACGGTTGATGCAGTTCGCCGGCGCCGGTGCTATGCGGGTAGCGTCCGGTCATAATGCTGCACCGGCTGGGACTGCATGAACTGCACGTGAGAAACGCCTGTTCAAACCGCAAGCCTTCGGCCGCCATTTTATCCAGGTGCGGCGTTTTGATTTTCTCGTGCCCGTAGCAACCCAGATCGTTCCACGAAACATCATCGGCGATCATGATGATGAAGTTGGGTTTCTTCGCAGCCTCAGCCGTATCCGCAGCAGTGAAGCTTGTAGCCAGCAAAAGGGCCGCCATGATGATCGCTGTTAGTAAACGCGAATCCACGGTTAGCAAGGGTGTCTGTCGCATGTTGAATGTCCCGTTAGAATCAGGGCTGATGGCACAAGTCTGAAGGCAAGGGCAAGCTGAATTTTACGTGCCGCGTGCGCCAACTACAATCAACCCGTCTGGGTGCATTCCGCAGCAGGTTTGCGGATGCATCGATTCATCACTTCACAACATCGACCATGCCTCACCTAGAAACAAACGGGTTGCGTTTCCATTACCAACAGGACGGAGAAGGTCCAGACGTGGTGCTGGTGCACGCGTTCACCGCCAATCTTTCCGTGTGGATGGTGACGGGCGTGATCGACAAACTGGCGAAGCATTTCCGCGTAACAGCGTACGATCTGCGTGGGCACGGACTTTCCACGGTAACGCCCACCGGCTACACCTCGCAGCACATGGCAGCCGACTTTGCCGCCGTGCACGAAGCTTTGGAGTTAGGTCCGGCCTTTACCGTCGGGCACAGTTACGGCGGCGTCGTGGCGACGCATGCCGCCGTGGAGTATCCGCAACTGGTGCGGGGTATTGTGCTTTCAGACACCTTCTTTCCTGGGCTTCGCGAACTGGAGCCGGACCTCGGGCAGGCGGAAGTCTGGCAGGATCTGCGGGGGCAACTGCTGAAATGCGGACCTGATATCGGCGAGGCCGTGGACTTCGGCAAGTTGTTCCGCACGATCGACGGGTTTTCGGACGAACAGTTTGCACAACTGGGCGAAGTGATGACGCCGTTCGCCGTCCGCTGGCTCAGGCAGGTCAGGCAACTGGCTTCAACTCCTGCCGGCGACGAGATGTTTGAAGTGGCCGGCCTGACTGCCGAAAAAATCGCCGCTGTTAAGCAACCCGTGCTGGGTCTTTACGATGAGCACACCGCGTTTAACGCCACCCGCGACTACCTTGCCGACCACCTGCCGGGCATTAAGATAGATAGCGTCAGCGGAGCGAAACATCTGGCGCCGGTCGAAAACCCCAGCGAGTTTGTCGATAAAGTGCTGCAATCCCTCCAGTCATGGGACCAAGCGTAACAGCCTGCCAGACTGCAAAGCTAAACGGAGATTGAATTGCACTTTCTGATCTTTATCGCCAAAAACCTGCTCAGGCGACCATCGCGGACGGCGCTGACCACCATTGGCGTGGCGGTTGCGGTTGGCACCACCATCGCGCTGCTCGGCATTACAGAAGGTTTTGAAACGGCGATGACGCGGAGCTTTGAAAACAAAGGCACGGATATCATCGTCACCGCAGATGGCGTTATCGACCATCTAACCAGCGATCTGAATGCCGGGCTTCAACCCAAGATAGAAGCCATTCCCGGCGTGCAAAAGGTCGCGGCGGGGCTTCTAGAGGTGGTTAACTACTCCGCCGAGACGACCGATCTAACCGTATTGTTGCAGGGCTGGGAGCCTGGTTCGTTTCTGTACAGTGATCTCAAGATTCTGGACGGACGGAACCTGAACAAGGGAGATAAGAAGGCGATCATTCTGGGCGAAGTGCTGGCTAAGAACACGAAGAAGAAGACTGGCGACAAGATGCTGCTTCAGGATGTGGAGTACGAAATCGTCGGCATCTACCACAGCCACAGCGTGTACGAAAACGGCGCCCTGGTGATTCCGATCAACGAATTACGCTGGTTGATGGATCGCGAAGATAGCGTAACGGCTTATTCGGTGATCGTAGACGCGGACCACAAAGATGATGCCTCGGTGAGCAAGATTGCCGACGCTATCGCTTTAGTGAAAGGCGCCGACGGTGAATCTGGCCGGATGGCGGCGCTACCGACGCGCGAGTTCGCGTCGAAGTCGGCTCCGATCCAGATGACACATGGCATGGCATGGCTCACATCGATGATCGCGTTTATCGTCGGCGCGATTGGTACGCTGAACACGATGGTGATGTCGGTGGTGGAACGTGTTCGCGAGATCAGCGTGCTGAGGGCCATTGGCTGGCGGAAATGGCGTGTGATGCGGATGATTATCGGCGAATCGCTGATGATCTCGATGGCGGGCGCCATCATCGGCGCGGTCTGTGCGGTGGTGCTGACCGCTTACCTGACAACGCTGCCACAAGTCAGCGGATTTATTGAAGGCCACATTTCTCCACTGGTGTTTGTCAAAGGATTCGGGCTGGCGCTGATCGTGGGACTGGTGGGCGGCTTCTGGCCGGCGCTGCGTGCGGCGCGACTGCTGCCGTGGGAAGGTTTGCGGCATGAATAATCAACCCGGCGATGACGCCCCCGCACTGCTCAGCACCCGCAACCTCTGCAAAGAGTTTCCCGACGGCAATGTCAAAGCGCTCGACAAGGTAAATCTCAACATCCGTCGCGGCGAATACGTCGCCATCATGGGCCATTCCGGCAGTGGAAAATCCACGCTCTTAAGCATGCTAGGCGGATTGGATAACCCCACATCTGGAGAAGTGCTTTTTGAAGGAAAGCCGCTTTCCGCGTTAGGAAGTCTGGACCAGTACCGCAGCGAAAAGCTGGGCTTCGTCTTTCAGTCATTCCATCTTCTCCCCACACTGACAGCCGTCGAGAACATCATCACACCGATGTTCGAAAGCAATCGCCCGGCAGCGGCCAGAGTGCCCAAAGCGAAAGAGCTTTTGAAGCTGGTGGGGCTGGAGCACCGTGCCAATCACCTGCCAAATAAACTTTCGGTGGGCGAGCGTCAGCGTGTGGCGATCGCTCGTTCTCTGGCGAACGAACCGGCGTTGCTGCTGGCGGACGAACCGACGGGCAATCTGGACTCGAAGACAGAGCGTGAAATCCTGGCGCTGTTTGATGATCTGCATCAGAATCATGGCGTCACGCTCGTTCTGATCACACACAGCGACGTTGTCGCAGACGCCGCGCACCGCGTAATTCAAATGCTGGACGGGAAGATTCAAGCGGACGAGCAGAAGTCCGCGTAGCATTGGCCGGGCCGCATCGCCCTAGTAACCTTGTGCTTGATGATGCATAAAAACATCACGGCGCAAATCCGCAACCTATGCTTTCTGCGTGTGACTTTTGGGAACACGTTATCAGCACAGGGAGCAAGGTGTGCGGATCATTCTAATTGTGACGTTTTTAGCAGTGAGTTTCGGCGCCTCGACAGCAACGGCGCGCGAGCCGTGGTGGGATCTTGACTATGTCTCAAGACCGTTACTGACACGTGGGCATCAAAAAGGCCACATCGTTGGCAACTGCATCCGTCGTGTCGTGCTTGGCCCAGACTATGCGTACACGGGCGAAGGCGCCAAGTGCTGTGTCTGTTGCGAAGTAGAGCAGCCGGTTGCAAACGAAGCTTTCGAAGTCTCGCAACGATCCGCCCCGGAAGATCCCTGGCGGGGATTCGCCCTGCGCGGCTTCACCTGGAATAAACGATATAAACCGCAACCAGCGTTAGACCAATACTCCCACAACTCGTAATCAGCCCTAGAACGGCAATCTGCACCGTTTCCAGATTCTTCGCCCGTCGCCCGGCCAGCAACGCATAAACGCCCGCCACTGCGGCTGCCACCATCAGCAGGATGCTAATGCTGCTGGCGATATAGCCTGCAACATCTGCCGCAGCGCCCAGATCGGTCTCTAGCTGCCGGTTGACGCACATCAGCATAAACGCCGCATAGGGGGCGATGATCGAAAACCGGGCGGCGTTGCGCGGATAGTCAAAAGCAGACATACGAAGGCTTGCTGCGGAGGGAAACGCGGGACTACGGATGTGCACAATATAGAGTAACCGCCGTCCAGGCCAACTGCCGCTGATTGCGGTTGCCGTTTAATGGTGCTAGTTTGCAGGAGTTCTTTCCTTCCAGCAGGTGGCGCCGATATGCCAGTATTCTTTGCAACCAGCGGCATCCCCCGCCAGTTCTTCCTGGCAATCGTAGCGACGTGCGTTCTCGCCACGCCTGCTGCCAGCCAGGAACCCAAACCGGCGCCGGCCGTCGATGGCAAACCGACGCCCGCGGAAGTAGAAGCCGAAGACGCCACCAACCAGCAACTGCAAACGGCACAGCAGCTTCTACTGACCGGCAAGTACGAGGAGGCAGCCGCCGCGTTCAGAAAGATCGAGGAGCCTGCCGCCGCCGTCGGCCTCGCCCGTTGCAGCACTGCCGTAGGCGATGCGGACAAAGCCCTTTCCATTCTTGCCGCCGCCGAACAGAAATTCGCCGAAGACGCGTCTCTCCACGCGGAACACGCGGGCATTGCATTCAACAAAGGCGATTACCCGGCCGCTGCCAGACAGGTCGCTGCCGCATTGAAACTGGACCCGAAGCAGCCGCAGGCAAGGTGGTGGGATGCCGAATTGCATCGCGTTCACGGCAGACTCAAGGAAGCCGAAGCGGCGTACGCCTGGTTCCGCGAATTCGTGAATTCGCAGAAGGAAATCGCGGATGCTGAAACGATCCACTACGTCGCTTTAGCAACGGCGCAACGTGCCCGGTGGACACGCAAAGGCAACCTCTTTCAGTTGCTGGTCGGTGACTATTACCCGGCGACGCGCGACTATGAGAAGAACTACTGGCGGAGTCATCTGGAAACCGCACTGCTGTTTAAAGAGAAGTACAACCGGCCGCAAGCAGACCGCGAACTGACCGCCGCTTTGAGGATCAACCCCGCCGCCGCCCCTGTGCACGCCGCGCGTGCTGCCTTGGCATTGCAGAACTTTGACCTAGATAAGGCGCAGACCTTTATTGATCAGGCAAAGATATTCAATCCCTCGCTACTGGCGGCCCATCATGCGCAGGCTGATCTTTACCTGATGAATTTCCAGACGGCTGAGGCTATTGAAACACTCGAAGCCGCCCAGAAGATCAACCCGCGGGACGAAGCAACCTTGGGCCGCCTGGCGGCAGCATACGGCAGCCTCGACGGACTGAACAAGCCTTTAGAGAACAGCCGCATGGGCAAGCTTATCGAGCAGGCCACCGCTGCCAATCCGCACTGCGGGCGCTTCTTTTTCGCGCTTGCTGCCTCACTGGATGATCAGCGGAAGTATCCCGTCGCAGCGAAATACTATGAGGAGGCCCAGAAGCGTCTGCCGCAAATGATAGGTCCACGCGGGCATCTCGGCCTGATGTATATGCGGCTGGGCGACGAAGTGAAGGCGGCCGTGCTGCTGGAAGAATCGTTCAAGATCGATCCGTTCAACGTGCGGATCAAGAATCAGCTTGCGGTGCTCGACCTGCTGAAGTCTTACGCCGTGCTGGAAACAGATCACTTCGTCATCCGCTTTGATCGTGGTCGTGATGAACTTCTGGCGAGGTATGCCGCCAAGCTGCTGGAAAAAGAGATCTACCCGGATCTGGTCAAACGCCTGGGATACGAACCGAAAGAGAAAACCCTCTTTGAATTCTTTAACCGCACGAAGAGCACCAGCGGGCATAGCTGGTTCAGCGCGAGGATGGTCGGGCTGCCTTATGTGGGCACGGTTGGCGCCTGTGCGGGCAAAATGGTGGCGTTAGCTTCGCCGACATCGATGAAGCAGAAATACCACTGGGGCCGCGTGTTGAAGCATGAGTTTGTGCACGTCGTCAACCTGCAGCAGACCAACTTCAATATTCCGCACTGGTACACCGAAGCACTGGCCGTCTGGCACGAAGGGTTCCCGCGTCCGGCCAGTTGGGACGAAATCCTCACCCGCCGGTATTCTGAAGATAAGCTGTTCACCCTCGACACCATTAACCTGGGCTTTGTCCGTCCCAAAACCGGCGACGACTGGACACTCGCCTACTGCCAGTCGCGGCTGTACGCCGAACATCTGCTCAAGCGTTTTGGCGAAGAGGCACTGATCAAGATGCTCGACGCGTACGCGGAAAACCTCAATACCAGCCAGGCGCTGAAGAAGTGTTTTGATGTTGAGCAGGAGGACTTTGAGAAGACCTACCGCCAGAGCATTGCGGAAATCGTCAAGGCGTACATTGGCCCTGCTTCGCAAAAAGAGCTGACGCTCTCGCAGTTGAAGCAGGCGGTTGCCGCCGACCCCAAGAACGCGGATCTGCTGGCCAAGCTTGCCTACGAAATGATCCGCCGGGGCGAAACGCCGCAGGCGCGGTCGCTGGCGCTGGCGGCAGAGAAGATTCAGCCCGGGCATCAACTGGCGGCGTACGTTCTAGCCAGAGTTTATCTGACCATTGGCGATGCCCGGAAAGCGCTGACGCTCCTGGAGGAATCGCTCAACACGCAGAAACCGCAGGAGAACCATCTGACGTTGCTGGCCGCAATGCGGCTGAAACAGAAAAAATTTGCGGATGCCGAACGTCTTTACCTACTCGGCCAGAAGCACGCCCCGCATCCCGAACGCTGGCACAAAGCCCTCGCGCGTGTCTACCTTCAGACCGGCAATAACGAAAAGCTGGCTGCCACGCTCAAGAAGCTCTCGTTGCTGGATTCAGATAATCTGACGCTATCCAAAAAACTCGCCCAGCTTGCCCTGAAACGGCAGGACTTTCAGGCTGCCAGGAAATGGGCGAACCAGATCATCTACACGGACGTAGAAGACGCGGAAGCACATGCACAGCTAGCTGAAGCGGAGACCGGCGTCAGGAATTACGAAGAGGCGGTCGCGGAATATCTCACCGCGATTAAACTAGACGGCTCGAAGCTTGCCTGGCGGTTCGCGCTGGCGGATGCGTATGTGCAAGCGAAAGAAATAGAGAAAGCCAGGCAGACACTCAAAGAATTGCTTGAAATCGACCCGGAGTACCCCGGCGCCGCCGTGCTGCTGGAAGGACTTGCCGGGTGACCTGTGCCACAAAGCTAAAGTGAGACGCGGTTGACCGTTGAAAATAACGCGGAAGGAGATTCCGCGCACGCCCAGGGCGATGTATCGCTACGTGGATTCCAGAAGCTGATCGCCGACATGTACCTGGAAAAGGACATCGCCCGCGGGTCTGCTGGCACCTACATGTGGTTCATTGAAGAGGTGGGTGAACTCGCAGGCGCCTTACGCGATGGAACGCCAGAAGAACAGGCAGGCGAGTTCGCGGATGTGCTGGCCTGGATGACCACGTTAGCGAATGTAGCGGGCGTTGACCTCGCCAGCGCCGTACGTCAAAAATATGGCGACGGCTGCCCCGGCTGCGCTCAGTACATCTGCACCTGCAGCGATAGCGAAAAACCTTAAACCGTATCTAGTCTGCGACAACCCTGTGAAGCTGCTGTACAGAACCGCCCTGGCGCCCATCTTCTTTCTGCTTCTAGCCTGCGCCGCACAAGGTCAGGAATTCAAGATCGACGGGTTTAAGATCGGTTTCGATGGCCGCTACAAAGCGGGTTTCTGGACGGCATGCTCCGTTGAGATTACACCCACGCAAGGCGCCTCGAAGTTTGAAGGCCAACTGGAAATCGTCGCACCCGATGGCGATGGCGTGCCGGTCCGGTATATCAGCGAACTAGAAACAGACGGCAAACCGCAACGCTTACACGGTCTGATAAAGACGGGCCGGATGAAGCCCCGGATTGAGGTCCGCATCACACGCGAAGGAAAAATCCTCGCACGCCGGACGTTCACAGCTGCCGCCGGCGGCGACTTTCCGCCCGCACTTCCCGGTGTACAGGAAATGGTGCTCAGCATCGGCGGCGATATCGGCGTCAGCGATGCTCTAGCTCAGCAGCGGCGCAGCGATGACCTGCCGGTTGTCGCAATCACCGTAAAAGACAACGCCTCATTGCCAGTTAACTGGCTGGCGTATGAAGCGTTTGAAACCATCACCCTTGCGGGCGGAACCGAAGACGCGCTGGCGGGAATGACATCGCAGCAGGTTGCCGCTATCGACCAGTGGGTCAGTATGGGCGGGCAACTGATTTTCACCGTAGGCGCCAGCAGCAAACGATTGCTGGCGGAAGATGCCGTGGCAGGTGGAGCACTGAAGACGCTGGCGCCTGGCGATTTCGAAAGCATTGCCACGCTGCGGCGGACATCCGCCATCGAGAATTTCTCCGGCAATCCACCGCAGGCGCTCGACACACTCGCCGCAGAGCAACGTACGCCATTATCGCTGACCACCTTAACAGCGCCGCGCGGCGTGGTTCTGGTGGAAGAAGGAACCAGCCGCGCCAAGGCGCCGGTGATTATCAGCACGGCTCACAACTTCGGCGTGATTAAATTCGTCTGCCTGGATTTAGACACGGCGCCGGTGAAAGACTGGTCGGGACGCCCGCGCATGGTGCTGAACCTGCTGCACGGCGATCAGCGCACGCAAGTCGCTGAGGCCGCGGATAACGTCCGCGGGCAGGCTTCACATTCGGGCTTTAACGACATCAGCGGCCAATTGCGAAACGCCTTGGATCAGTTTCAGGGCGTCTTGCTGACGCCCTTCTCCTGGGTCGCGGCCATCCTGGGCGTTTACCTGCTAATCATCGGCCCGGCGGATTACTTTCTGCTGAAGCGATTTGCACCGGGGATGCACTTTACGTGGATCAGCTTCCCGTTGGTTGTCGGATTATTCTGTGCCGGGGCGTTGGGCCTTTCGTTCTGGCGGCAGGGCAGTCCCACCCGGATCAATCAGGTGGATATTGTCGATATTTGTTTTGATGAAGAAGGCCAGGCCGTTGCGACACGCGGCATTACCTGGGCGAACATTTACAGTCCCCAAAGTCAACGCGTGCAGTTGCAGGCTGTGCCCGGCGATCCTGCCATTAACCAGTTTCAGGGCGCTGCATTGTCCTGGCAGGGGCTGACGGGCGATGGCCTGGGGTCGATGGGCGTGAATACGCTGGCCGTCTCGAATGCAGCGTATGCCATCAACACATCGCAGCCGCAGTTTCAGGTTGAAGGCGCCCCGTTGCAGACGGCGTCTTCTAAGAGCTTCGGGCTAAGATGGTGGGGCAAAAGTGAACTGAGGATGCGCGGCCGCTTCCGCCCTAACACTTCGATTGACTCGCTCCGTAGCGGCATCATCAATCCGCTGGACGAGACGCTGTTTGACTGCCGGGTTTATTACGGCGGCTGGGCGTACCGGTTCGAAAAACCCATCGGTCCAGGCGAACCGTTGCAGATTTCGGACGCCGCCCGCGAACGCAAGTTGCAGTGGCATCTGACGCGCAAACTGATTGACTTGAACCACGCAGACACGGCACAGCAGTGGCGTACCGACACGCCAGTTCCCCGCATCCTGGAAGTCCAGATGTTCCACGAAGCAGCAGGCGGTCGCGGCTACACGCGGCTGCATGGCAGGTTCCAGCCCTATGTTGATCTCAGTCATCATCTGGACCTGAACCGGGCGATTGTGGTCTGTCGCGTGAAAAAGCCCGCCGTTCAACTCGATACCGGCCAGGACCGCGAACGTGATGGCGATCAGCAGTGGACCTACTACCGTTTGATCACACCCGTGATTCCAGGTGAGGAATAGACTCGCCCGACGGTTTAGCCGTCATCTTGTAACGCCTTAGCCGACAAAGAAACAGACGCTGAAACGACCAATATGATTCAGACGCGCGACCTGACGAAGAAGTACGGCGAACAATTCGCAATCCGCGAGATCGACCTGGAACTGGAAGAAGGTGATCTATTCGGGTTTATCGGCCCCAACGGCGCCGGCAAAACCACTACGATGCGGATCATCGCCACGCTGCTTAAGCCAACCTGGGGCGAAGCGTACATCTGCGGCCATTCCATCTACACGCAGCCCAAAGAGATCCGCCGGCTGGTGGGTTACATGCCCGACTTTTTCGGCGTGTACGATGATATGAAGGTCATCGAGTATCTGGAATTCTTCGCCGCCTCGTACCGCATCACCGGGCAGAAACGCAGGCAGGTGTGCGATGAAATGCTGGAAGTTGTGGACCTGGATTTCAAACGCAACGCCTACGCCAACACACTAAGCCGCGGGCAAACACAGCGTCTCGGCTTAGCCCGCGTGCTGCTTCACGACCCGCAGGTGCTGCTGCTGGATGAACCTCTCAGCGGCCTTGATCCACGCGCACGGAATGAGATGCGGGAACTGCTGCGCCGACTTGGGCAGATGGGGAAAACGATTATCGTGTCCAGCCATATCCTGCCCGAACTGGCGGATATCTGTAACAAAGTGGGCATCATCGACCGCGGCGTAATGAACGTCAACGCGGAAGTTTCTGAAGTGATCAGGCAAGTCCGCGAACGCACCGTTCTGTACGTCGGCGTGCAGGAAAACCTGACCGGCGCCCGCGAACTGCTCGACAAGTCGCCAACGGTGGACCGGATTGACGCCCTTGGGGACAAGCTTCAGGTCACTCTGATCGAAGACGCCGAAGAGTATAGCCACCTGGCCGCGGAATTGATCGCGGCGGGCTTTGCCATTAACCACTTCGCGGAAGAAGAGGTCGATCTCGAAACCGCGTTTATGGCTTTGACAAAAGGCATGGGGCAGAAGCACTAATTGTCTGCACCTTCCGTCAGTCATACTGTTAAAACTGCGACGATCTAAAAGGGCCAGATCATGGGGATCAGCGTCAGTGCGGTTACGCCCACGACAATCGCCAGAGGGAAGCCGCATTTTAGATAGTCAACGGGCCGGTAACCGCCGGGCCCCATCACCATCAGGTTGGTCTGATAGCCGATGGGCGTGACGAAGGAAAGCGACGCGGCCGTCGTAATCGCCATGACGAACGGTCGCGGGCTGTAACCGCCTTCCCAAGCCATCGCCACAGCGAGCGGAAACAGCATCGCGGCGACGGCGTTGTTGGTGATCATTTCCGTGAAGATCACCGTCATGATGTAGATGACGATAAGCAGCACGTAAGGCCGCCAAGCCGGTGACCACACCAGTTCTTCGGCCCCTTGCACCAGGCACCAGGCAGCCCCGCTTGCCGCGCCGCTCTTATCCAGCGCAAGCCCCAGGCCGAGTGCGGCGCCGATGGTGATGATGGTCTGCATGTCGAGCGCCTGACGTGCTTCGGGCAGCCGCATGCAACCTGCCACAATCATCAAGCCGGCGATACATATCGCGGCGACGGCCGGACTGGCGAAGCCGGCAAACATGCCGCCGGGGTTCCAGAGAGACATTACGACCAGCCACACGACCAGCAGCACGGCCAGCAATGCGGCGATCCGCGCGCGGTCGTGGCGTCGCGGTTCGGCGTCCGTCACACTGCTGACCAGATAGAATTCACGGCTGTTGCGATAGGTGGATACAAACTTGCGGCCCGTCTGCAGCAGCAGCGTATCGCCTGGCTCCAGCACGATATTGCCGATCTTGTTGGTCAGCCGAAGGCCATTGCGGTGCACAGCGACGACGGCAGCATTGTAACGCTGCCTGAAGTTCCCATCGCGTACGGTCTGGCCAATCAAAGGCGAGGTCCGCGAAAGCACCACTTCCGTTAAGTGCCGTTGCCCGCGTTGTGCGGGATTGAATTCGTAACTTAGGTCGGCGGCTGGCACCAGGCCGGGGATCTTTTCCAGATCCACGATGGTGGTGACCACACCGGTAAATACGAGCCGGTCACCGGCGCGGATGCGGTCGCGAGGCTCGACGGGCGTGATGATCTCGCCGTCGCGGTCAATCTCAATCAGGAACAAGCCGGGCAGATGCCGCAG
This sequence comes from Pirellulaceae bacterium, assembly GCA_965233625.1. Taxonomy (GTDB): domain Bacteria; phylum Planctomycetota; class Planctomycetia; order Pirellulales; family Pirellulaceae. The sequence continues at coordinate 517,407 of OZ247499.1, read as the reverse complement.
ACCCGCGTCTTCCACCGTTTTTCCAATCAACCGGCATTCTTCCAGGACGCGCATCTCCACCAGATATTCACGCCGTTGTTCGTCCAGACGTTCCAGCATCCCCGTGCGGTTTGGCAGCAGATACGGGGCGGCGAAGAACAGAAACAGCCCGCCAATAATGGCGCACGGAAGACCCACCTTGCCGATCTCAAGAAGGCCCATCGGCCGGACCTTCTCTGCGAAAGCAACGAGTTGCTGACGCTGGGTGGAAAGTTCGGCACTTGCTGCCACGGATGGTGGCGGATGCTTTGCATCGAAGGCAACAACGGCCTGCGTGCGCGTGGCGTACTCCGTGTTAAGCTTCGCATTCACCACCAGTGTGGTGCTGGTGCCGATCAGCGTGCATACACCGCCAAGGATGGTGAAGTAGCTGACAGGAATCAACAGACGCGAAGGAGACACGCTGCGTTTACGGCACCAGTCCACCACCACCGGCGCCATCATCGCCACCAGAGCCGTGTTGAGCATAAACGCACTGCTGCTGACTAGTGCAATGGCGATCCGCCAAAGCGCGCCGCGGGTCGTGTGTACTTTCCCCAGCAGCATCTGTCCGACAACGTCCAGAACGCCGGAAGATCGTAGCCCGGCTGAGACGATGAACAAGCCCGCCACCGTCAGCAACGCCGGGTTGGCGAACCCCTGTAATGCATCAGCGGGCGACAGGATGCCAACCAGCGTCACCGCCATCAGCGCGCCGGTAAACAGCAGATCAACGGGCGCACTGCGGCGCACCTGCAGCACCACAAAAACGGTGAGCGTTATGGCCGCGGCGATCCATGGGTGAGCAAGTTGAAGTATCTCAGGCATCACGCCCTAAACCTGGTCAGAAGGCAAGTACAGCGTCATACCAGAAAGCATTGCTGGCTGCTAGTGATGTAACGGCTACGACGCACACCAGAGGCGATAGACTTCCTTCCGCCGATTATTCAAACCGGGCGAGATAAGCGGGCAGTCCTTCTATATAAGGCCGCGCGGCTGCACCGAATTCCCAGGAATCCGCCACATCCCCTTCGACCTGGATCAGCAGCACGCCACGGTCCTGTTTGTGCACCAGGCAGTGTCCGGTGGTTGCCACTCCAAGCCGCCACGTCAGATATACAATGTCGTCGCGCGGGGCGAACTGCATCGAGGCGTCTTCGATCTTTTGAAGCGGCGGCAACCGGTCGCGGAATTCCTGGATCATGTCCGCGGCCCGCCGGCCGGCTTCCTCTGGAGTGGGCAGAATGGCAATCCGCGATTCCATCTTCAGGTCGAGATCTTCCTCTGGGTGGTTGTACTGATACCAGAGCTCAACATGCTGTTCGCGGTAGCGGACTTTCGCGTATTTCTCGGATTCGGTGCGGATGGTCCAGGGATCGGTAACGGCGTGAATCTCAGCCACCGGGAACAGAAAGCCCTGATCTTCCGGCGTCACGGGCGCCGGCTGCGCGGCAGCCAGCAACCAGATGAGAAAGATGCCCACCAGCAGGCATCCGATCACCGCCACGCTGCTAAGGATGAGCAGGACCCGTGCTGGCGAGCCGGAAGATTCAATTCGACGCAAATGTGCGGTGTTCATGCGTTACACGTGGTAAAGTGAACAGATGGATGAAGTGGTAGGTTGCTGGCAGGAAGGGCTGCAAAACGCTCGACAAACAATGGCGGCTTTGCCACAATGCATTGTCAGGCCACTGCTGATGATATCAATTAACGAACACCTCTTCTGGTAAACGCCGCCTAAGTGCAAGGAATTTCTTATGGTCCGCCGTTCTTCTCCACGTCGAGCCGGTTTCACCCTGGTGGAGCTACTGGTCGTCATCTCCATCATTGGCATGCTTGCAGCACTGACGCTGCCTGCCGTCATGCGGGCGATCACTGCCGCCAAGATGACGCAGACGGTGAACAATCAGAGTCAGCTCGTGAAGGGCATTCAGGGATATGAGCAGGCCAAAGAGATGTATCCGCCAGGGTTCTCCGCTCAGGGGACTGCCAATTGGCCGTGGACAGCGCGTATTCTGCCATTTATTGACAAGCAGGACGTTTATGACTCTTTGAAAGCGTCCGGCAGCGCCACGCTGGCAGGCGATGCAAACGCTGTCTACATCGAGATCTTTGTATCGCCCGTGGACGAAAAACCAAGCAGCGGACCATCGTCCAGCATCGGCGGCAACTTCGGTCGCCCGGACGCGCAAGTGGGCGGACCGGGTGATATCGCTGCGAACGGCATTTTTCATGACTGGGTGAACGGCTCACGCGTGAAGGTGGATAACGCGGATGTTGTAGATGGCAAAGGGAACACGATTCTGATTGCCGAAAACGTCAATGTGCAGCAATGGACCGATGTAAGCGCCGAGCATTCGCAGGCGATTATCTGGCACGCCCAGGCATCGGCTCCGGTTAATATCAACGCCGAAATCGACGATCCGCTGACGCTCAACCGCGCCCGCCCAGGCAGCCGGCTTCCGCTTGGCTTTGTAGCGGGATTCTGCGACGGCACAGCGAAATTCATCTCAGAAGACATCGACTACACCGTGTACTGCAAGCTGATGACGCCCAACGGCAGAAAAGCCGCGGATAAGATGGTTGCGGATGGCGCCAATGCGACTGACCCGCACGTTGTGGCACAAAGGATGGCCATCAGCGAAGCCGGACTGAATCCGTAAACGGGAATTCTTCTGTCAAACGAAGTGTGCAACAGCCGGGCGTGAAAGCGTGCCGGCTATTTGCGTTATGGAGGCGCCAGATACGTGGTTCTGCGAAGTTAACGCATCAACTGCTGGCGAGTGGAGCAGCCTACCCTTGGCGTCTGGTGTATAACATCAGGTGGCGTCACGGCGCCTTCTTGATGCGACATGCCAGGGTTTGATGCGATGCACATAAACGAACTTCCGCCCGAAGACGCAGACAACGAGAAGCCCCATCTGCCGGCGGATGACGATTCCCCCAAACCAGTTAAGCCTGCCAAAAATACTGACGAGCCAAAGCCGTTGCCGCCACCGACGTGGTTGAGCTGGTGCCTGGCTGCGGCGTCCTGGCTGGTGATTGCAGGCGTGGTGCTGTTCATCATGTTCGGACGCGAGGCGCTGACAGAGCGTGAAGAAAAGACAACCGCCACCGATGCCCCGGTTGTCAGCCGGTTGACGTTCGACTGGCAGGCGAAGTTCATGACGGGCTATTCCCGCATCATTACGGACGCGGATCTCCCGGAGAAGCAGAAGAAAGAATTCAAGGAAGAATTTGCTAAATCGATCGACCAGATCGATCAAGGCGCTTTGCGTCAGCGCCTGGGGGCGGCGGCTTTAACGCTTGAATTCGACGGTCCGCAGGCTGCATTGAAACGCCTGAACGCAACAAAGAAGCTTGTGGACGATAGCAAATTCAAACAGCCCGAAGAACTGCTGGCAACGATGGACGCGCTGCAGCGATTGCTGCGTGATTACGAGCGGAAGAAGTGGAACGCGCCAAATGTCGCTCCGGCGGAGATGAAGCGGATCGAGAAGGAACTTGGATTTGCAGGCGCGTTGGTGCTGGCGCCCTCAACCGGCAGCAAAGAACCTTCGGACGAACGCAAAGCGGTGCTCGCCAAGGCACAGACGTTTACGGGGATGTTGATCGCGATTGGTTTGTCTATCGCTGCGTGGGGCGGACTGGGCCTGGTGATTCTGACATTATGGGTGCTGGCCGTGCTGATCAGCAGCGGGTTTCCCAACATCTTCAAGATGCAACTGCAGGCCGGCTCTGCACACGGGCGTGTATATGCCGAGACCTTTGCCATCTGGTTGGGCGGATTTGTTGTGACCAATCTGCTGATGTCACTTGTCATTGAGTACATGCGGGCGTCCATGGATGCACCGATGCCACGCGAGTACGGCATGCTGTTGCAGATAGTTGTGTTTCTGGGCTCGCTGATCGTGCTGGTCTGGCCCGTGATCCGCGGTGTTTCGTGGAGGCAGGTCCGGCAGGACATTGGCTGGGAGATGAATTCGCCGGTAACGGACACGCTGATCGGCCCGTTTGTGCATTCAGCAAGCATGCCCATCATTGCAATTGGCCTGGTGCTGGTGGTGATTCTCGCAAGTCTTGGCGCTCAGTTTTCTGCTGGCGGAGCCGATGACCCGCTAGAGCCCGTTGTTGGCCCCAGCCATCCGATTGCCGGTTGGCTGGCCGATGCGGGCGTCGTTGAAATCGGCCAGATTTTCTTCCTGGCTTGTGTGTGTGCGCCCATCGTGGAAGAAACGATGTTCCGCGGCGTGCTCTATAAACATCTGCGCGACGAAACTTCGCATTGGAGCACGTTCGGAAGCGTTGCCATTTCGACGCTGCTGAACAGCTTTATCTTCGCTGCCATTCACCCGCAAGGCATTGTGGCGATACCGCTCCTGATGTCGCTGGCGATCGGATTTACTCTAGCGCGCGAATGGCGTAATTCTCTCATTGCGCCGATGGTTGCGCACGGCGTAAACAACGCTGCCGCAATGACGCTGATGCTGCTGCTTTTCCGCAACTAACGCGTTGCCAACTCACTTGGGAATGTCAGCCGGCGCCCGGTTGTAGCGGTTGCGCGGGTTAGCGCGCCGCATGCGCTGGGGAGTGCGTGAAATCAGCGGCATCGCTGCGAATGTATGAGAAGAAGAAAGTAGCGTTTAACTAGGCTGGGCAATGTATTCCGCCTGGATCTGAACCTATTTTCTCCGCCTTCCCATTCGCAAAGGGGTCTGTCTGATGCAGTACCCGCAAGCTGGTTGCCTTCCCCTCTGGTCCCGTCTCTGCGTGATTGTTTTTCTGCTTGCGCCGGGCGGCATTTGCCTGGCAGAAGATATCGTGGAAGAGCCGACAGAGGCCGAAGTTCAGAAATCCGCCGAAATCGCAAGCCGCCGCGCCGCGTTCGGACAGGTGCTGGCCGCTCTCGAAAATGGCGAGCAGAAACTGCAAAAGATCAGCCCGGCAAGAGTCGCTGGCGCGAAGGAAGAACTGATCACCGCGCTACGCGAACTGGAACCCGTTCTTGGGGCCAATCCCGCGGGGTGGAAATCGTACCTGATGTGGGAGGAACTTTCTGCGCAGCTACAGGTTGCAGGTAAGGCTGCGGACACTGAACTGGATTACGAAGTTCTGGAGAAAATCTATCTGCGGTACGAGGGCAATCACGAAGGGCTGGAGTTGCCACAGTTCCAGAAAGTGCGTCGAGCGTTAAGACGATACAGCGACCTGTCGTACAATGCCCAGGAGGGCTTTCTGGCATTGGCGCGCGAGCAGGTGAAAGGGGTGAAAGAGCGTATTGCAGCGTATATCGATCGTCCCAATCTGGAAGATGCACACCTCATTGGACTGTACGCCGGTTGGCTCGAAAGCGTTGAGCAGTTGCCGGAAATTACGTCGCTAATCCGCAACCGGTTTCAACAGCCTAATCTTTACGCCCGCATCAACGCCCCCCTGGTCCAGGCTGCGTTGGTCCGGCCAAGTAACAGCACCGACGATGTCAACGAAGTCATTCTAGGAACCCGCATCACGGGAACGGCGACGACACAGGGCCTGGTAACGGCGCAGCTTGTTCCTTCCTCCGATGCAGTCGGCCTCGAATTTCAGTTCCGCGGGCAGACGATCTCCGACACGGTTGGCCGGCAGAGCCTGGTGACCATCCTGAGCACTTCCACCGTTGACTTTGTGGCGAAGAAACGGGTTTTCATCCGGACGGGCAAAGACGATCTCTGGCGTACCGGCGTGCGGGCGACGCTCGACAACCGGACAAACTGTGTGGACGTGGATTCACCGTTTAAGTGCAAGCCTGTTGCGAAACTTACGCAGCCGATCGTCCGCCGTGCGGCGCTGAAACGCATTGCTGAAAGTAAGCCCGCCGCCAACGAAATCGCACGCCAGCGGGCACGTGGTCGCTTGATGCGGAGTTTCGACGAACAAGCCGCGCCGATGCTCCGCCAGACGCGGCAGCAGATTAACAACCGGCTGATCGCCACGTTGAAACGGCTGGACGAATACCCGCGACAGCTGCAGCTTTCGACCACGCAAAGCCACATTCAGTTTCAGGCCCTACACCACGACAGTTACGGCATCGGCGCCGCAACGCCGCCTGTGGTTGTTGAGGGCCAGCACGACATCGTTATTCAAATTCACGAGTCGATGATTGCCAGCGCGGGACGCAGACGCTTAGCCAATAAGAGCTTTGCAAGCGATGCCGGCGGCGGCCTGGAAGAGCAGTTAGGCGTGCTGGAGAAGTTTGTCACGTTCGGCGACGTTCCAAAACCGGCTGAAGCGATGCCAGAGGAAACAGAGAAACCGGCGCCAGATGATGCAGCACCACCGGGCGATGACGCGGCGCCACCTGCTGGTGATGCCGCACCACCCGGCGATGATGCGATGCCACCAGGCAACGATGCCGCACCTCCGGGCGATGACGCTATGCCGCCCGGTAACGATGCTGTGCCGCCCGGCGATGACGCTATGCCGCCGGGCGATGCACTGCCACCCGGTGAGAATCCACCCGGTGAGAAGCCAGACGGGAACGAAGATGCGGCGCGGGAAGATGCACGCGTTACCTTGGCATCGGCATTGCCTTTGGCTATCTACTTCGACAAGACCGGCATCCGCATCGCCATCCGCCTCAGCCGGATAACAACAGGCGACCGCGACATTCAAGACACGGTTGAAATCTCCGCCGTGTATAAACCAGAGCAAATGGGCGGTGTATTCCGGTTGGTCAAACAGGGCGAATTGCAGGTGTCGTTTCCGAATCCCGTGACCTCACGTATTGAGCAGGCAGCGGTTCAATCGTTGCTTAAGAAGCGGATCGAAAGCATGTTCAAAGACTACGTGGAATTCAAAGAGATTGATCCGCCGCAGCAGTTTGCGGATAAAACCGGCAAGCTCCACGTAACAGGCATCGACGCCCGCGACGGCTGGCTGACGCTTGGATTCTCCGCTGAAAAATTGATGCATACCGGACAGTAGTCTGCTTGCGTAAGTTGCCTCAATGCTTCCGTGGATTCAATAGATTATTCTGTTGAAATTCGCAGTGATTCCCTATACTGAGTAGCGAACAGGGGAATCACGAAGCAGGAGGCAGGAATGTCTTACCTAATCTTGTTGCTGGCGCTCGCCGCGAATCCAGGCGAGGCCGAACCACGCCCGTACCATCTCATCAGCGCCGATCTTAAAGAAGTCATGCGGGCTGAGGCATTGGCGAAAACACAGTCTGACCGCGCCGTCGCCATCCATCAGATGAGCGTGCTGTACCGCGAATTGATTCACGACCCACGACTGGAAACAGCACCGACGCTGAAAAGCTACAAGGCGAAGCTGTGGAGCCGACTGGTACGGGTCAAAAAGAAGCTGGAGATCAAACTCGCCCATGAGCAACGCGGCGCCGGACCACCGGTGGCGGACACAGCGCGGCAGCAGCAGGATCTTCAACAACAGCAGGCGACCTCCGCAGCCTCGCAGGAACTGGCGGAACACATGACGCTGGCAAGCTACACCTTGGGTGGGCCATCACGCGTGATTGCTGAAGCGGGCCTCGCATTCGGCGGCGGTGTACGTGACGACAGTGCAGCGCTGATCGAGTTGATTGAACGAACCATTAGCCCTGAATTCTGGGAAACCAACGGCGGGCCGGGTTCGATGTTCTACTACGCCCCGGTGCACGCTCTAGTAGTCTCGGCTACGCAAGAAGTGCACGACAATGTGGGCGGCGCCCTCCGCGCGCTTCGCCGTGCTGGTATGTAGCGGCGATCTCACTTCGCTGCACTGCAATCCAGGCGTTCCGCTTCATGCGGGGCGCTGTTTGTACCTGAAAGGACGGGTGCTACCCCGGTAGTGCAGTTGGGGGCTTTTGGCGTATATTTTATATATACACCGTATGTTACTCCACGTAATTCAGAGTGATTCAACCGCTGGGATTTTCTCATGCCGATTGTGAAGTTTAAGAACGAGAAGAAGGAAATCGAAGTTCCCGCTGGCGCGAATCTACGTCAGGAAGCGGTCAAAGCCGGCATCAATGTTCACCAGGGCGTGAATGGCATCGGGGCGGGCATCAATAAGATCGTGAACTGTCGCGGTTTTGGCCTCTGCGGAACCTGCCGGGTTCTGATCAAAGAGGGTATGGAAAACTGCAACCCGATGACCACGATGGAGAAGGTCAAGCTGACGATGATCCCGGTGCCTGACCCCATCAACATGAGCTACATGGGCAACGAGAAAGAGATGCGGCTTTCCTGCTGTGTGGAAGTGAACGACGATATCGAGGTTGAAACCGGACCCGACGTAAACCTGTTTGGCGAAAACTTCTTTAGCTAAGCACTGGTTTTTTCATCCGGGGCTGGCCCTTGGCTTCTTTCCAGCAGTTTCTGATCCGCCGGTGGTTTCTAATCGCCCTGGCGCTGCTGCTGGCAATTGCTTTAACCTTTGGCGTGCATCTGCAAGTGCTGGCCAGCTCTAAAGCGGTCCGCAACGTCCTTGTATTCTGCGTGATGTTTCTGATGGCGTGGCCGCTCGATGGCAGCGGCATGTGGCAGGCGCTGCGGACGCCCTGGCCCGCGCTGCTGGCAATTGCTATCAACGTCGGGCTGTTACCGCTGTTTGCGTGGCTTGTGTCTTTAGGGTTAAGTGAAGACTTAGCTCCGGGATTACTGGTGGCGGCGGCAACGCCCTGCACGCTGGCGTCGGCCGCGGTCTGGACCCGCAAGGCAGGCGGTGATCCCGCCATCGCCATCATGGTGACGATCATCACCAATGCAGGTTCGTTCATCATCACGCCCGCATGGCTTGGCATTCTCAACCCGGCTCCTGCGACTGCCGCCGCATCCGCACCCAGTATTTCCGTTGTGGCGATGATTCTGAAACTGGGTCTGCTGGTCGTCCTGCCAATGGCGCTGGCTAGGTTAACCCGCATTTCGACAACAGTGGCAGCATGGGCGACCGGGAAGAAATCCGCTATCGGCGTGCTTGCGCTGTGCGGCATCCTGGCGATGGTGTTTCTAGGTTCGATCCAGACGAGCGTGCGAATCTGGGACGATACTCAACCGGCGCTCTCAGCGTTTGATGTGGTTGTGATGATAGCCGGCGTCATGGTGGTTCATCTCACGATGGCAGGCACTGGCTACTGGCTAGCGCGGGGCTTGGGCATGCCACACACCTCGGCGGCTGCGGTGCTGTTTGCGGGCAGCCAGAAAACGCTGATGGTGGGACTGTCTGTCTGCGATGATCTGGGCATCATCATTCTGCCGATGGTGTGCTACCACGTCGGTCAGTTGATCGTAGACACAGTGATTGCGGACCGCATACGACCGGAAGATTGATTCTTCTGCTCGTCAGACGATGATCTTTACACATCATCAAGCGCTTCGCGCGCCAGCGCAACCGCGCCCTGCACGCCCGCTTGATCACCTAGATGAGACTTCACGACGCGTATGTCATCGGTGGGGAACATACGCACGCTTTCGTCAATCACTTCTTTTACAGTGTCCGTAAGAATGCTGCCCATCTCGGCCACTCCGCCACCGAGTACGATCATGCTGGGGTGCAGGATGGTGATAATGTTGGCTGCCGCAATACCTACGAAGGTGGCCGCGTTGATGATCGCCTCGCGGACGGCCTCGTCGGTTTCCGCGGCGGCGCTCATTTCACGCGTTGTTACCCGTCCGGCGTCGCCCTGCACCATTTCGTACAACCCGGGCGCCAGACCGGAACGCATGAGACGCACGCCCTCAGCCGAAATTGCCGGCCCACTTGCTAAGGTCTCAAGACATCCACGGTCGCCACAACCACACCTTGGACCGCGTGGCAGAACCGTCAGGTGGCCCAGTTCGCCCGCAGCGCCAAACGGCCCAAGCCGCAAACGGCCGTCGATACTGATGCCGCCGCCAACACCGGTTCCCAGTGAGAAAAACACCAGCGAAATTCGCGGATCATCACGACCATGACCAAACCGCAATTCCGCGAGGGTTGCCGTGCGGACATCATTCAACAACCGCACCTTGCACCCAATTGCCGAAGCAAGTTTCTCGCCGGCGGGTACGTCGCGCCACTGCGTCGGCAGATTCGGCAGAAATCGCGTGATGCCTGCGGGAGTATCGACAAGTCCCGGCACTCCCATGCCTAAACCTACGATCGTAGCGTTATTCACTTCGGCAAGTTGATTGGCGGTGTTGGCGATACGCTCAAGTACACCATCCGGGCCAAGATGCGATTGGGTCGGGACAGATGTCGAGGCGACGATTTCGCCGTCCATTGTCGCTAGGGCTGCTTTGATGTTGGTTCCGCCCAGGTCAATACCGGCCAGCATTTCGGTCATGCTTCACTCACTAAAGAACGGAAAACGTTGCTGGGGCTGTAACGCGCATCGTTAAGAGAAAACTTAGCGAACATCCTAACTTTCGGAAACCGCCCGTAAGTTTGACGTCGACTTCGCGTTACAACAAAATAGTCCCAACTATTTGAACCGTGTTTTTCCACAGGCATGCAGACATGAAGAATCTGGGAACTTTCCTGACGATTGGCATTCTCCTGGTCAGCGCAGCAGCGATCATACGTCCTGCTGATCTGCATGCGGCGAACAAGCGTCCGAACATGATCTACATCATGGTGGACGACCTTGGCTACGGCGACGTCGGATGTTACGGGCAGAAGGTCATTCAGACGCCAAACATTGACCGGCTGGCCAAAGAGGGCATCCGCTTTACCGATCATTACTCCGGCCACACCGTCTGCCGGCCTTCCCGGCTGGTGCTTTGGACGGGCATGCATTCGGGACACACGGCAATATCTTCCAACGCCAAGTACGTACTGAAGCCGGAAGATAAAACCGTTGCTGAACATCTGAAGGCGGCCGGTTACGTCACCGGTGGTGTAGGGAAATGGGCCAATGGCGATGTGACAAATTCCGGTCACCCAAACCGGCAGGGCTTCGATTTCTGGATGGGCTATCTGGATCAGTCCGCGGCTCACAACTACTACCCGGAATATCTATGGCGTAATACGGAAAAGGTGACGCTGAAAGGCAATAAGGAAGGCCCGCAAACACACGTTTCCATCAAACGCGAAACGTATTCGCACGACGTGATGACCACCGAAGCTCTCGATTTCATCCGGCAGCACGCTGATGGCGAAAAGCCGTTTCTGCTGCATGTGCATTGGACCATCCCCCACACGAATAATCAGGGCGGCCGCGCCACCGGCAACGGCCAGGAAGTGCCAGACCACGGCCAGTATGCCGGGCAGGACTGGCCCGAACCCGAAAAGGGCTTTGCCGCCATGATTACGCGGATGGACGGCGATGTCGGCCGCATCGATGCGCTGCTGCGTGAACTGAAGATCCAGGACAACACGCTGCTAATCTTCACCTCGGACAACGGGCCCCATCAGGAAGGCGGGCACAAGATGGAGTACTTCAACAGCAACGGCGACCTGCGCGGCTATAAACGCGACCTTTACGAAGGCGGCATCCGCGTTCCGATGATCGCACGCTGGCCCGGCAAAATTCAGCCCGGCAGCATCACCGCGCACCCTTCGGCCTTCTGGGACTGGTTGCCCACTGCATGCGAAATTGCGGGAGCTCCTGTACCGGCAGGCATCGACGGCATTTCGTATCTGCCCTCCTTGTTGGGTGAGAAGCAGAAAAGTCACGAGTTTCTGTACTGGCAGTACAGCGGTAAACAGGCGGTGCGGATCGACCAGTGGAAGGGCGTTCGTGTGAAAAAGAATGGTCCTTTAGAAGTTTATGATCTAACGGCTGATATTGGCGAAAAGAAAAACATCGCGAAGAAAAATCCAGACATCGCCGCGCGGCTTGAGGCTGCCATGATTAAAGCTACGGCGAAGTAGCGTGGTCGAAGGACACGTTGATTATTCAGGCTCAAACCGGTAGCCGACGTCGCGGATTGTCTGAATCCAGCGGGGTTTACGCGGGTCGTCTTCAATCTTCCCTCGCAGCGTTGTGACGCACCGGTCAACGCTACGTGTGGTGACAATCACGTTGGCGCCCCAGACGGCGTCTAGAATGTCGCCCCGCGTTAGTGCGCGGCCTGGGCGGAGGGCCATGTAGGCGAGCAATTGGAATTCTTTGCTGGTGAGTGTCACTTCCTGAGTGTCTTTGTGTAGTTTGTGCGACGCAATGTCCAGCAGAAAACTGCCGAACTTGATCTGCTGCGAGTCTTCATCCTGCCGCCGCCGCAGGAACGCTTTCGCGCGGGCTAATAGCTCGCGGATGCTGAACGGTTTGGTCACATAGTCGTCGGCGCCTAGTTCCAGGCCGCGGATGATGTCGTCTTCCTGCCCTTTGGCGGTGAGCATAATAATCGTGCTCTGCACCTGCTGCTCGCGGATCTTACGGCAGATTTCATACCCGTTGGCGCCCGGCAGCATAATATCCAGCAAGATCAGGTCCGCGGGTTCTGTCAGCGCAAGATCCATCGCCGTGTGCCCGTCTGATGCGGTCCGCACGTCGTAATCCTGGCTGCGGAAATTGTCCGAAAGTCCGCGCAGCATGGCAGGGTCGTCTTCAACGATCAGGACAGAATGCCGTTTCATCACACCTCCGTCTTTTCAACGCGTGCCGCATCAAGCGTGACCGTAAAGGTGCTGCCCATCTCTGGCCGGCTTTTTACTTGCACCTCCCCGCCCGAAGCCCGGACAATGCTACTGACAATCGCCAGCCCCAGCCCGCATCCGCCGTCTTTGCGGTTAAGACTCTGGTCCACCTGATAGAACTTCTGAAACACCTGGCGCCTTTGCATAGAGGTCAGCCCTCTACCGTTGTCGGTGACGGAAATGTGAATACGCTGCGCTTGTTTGAAGGTGCGAATCTCTATCTCGCGTGGGGGCGAAGAATACTTGTAGGCGTTATCGAGCAGGTTAAGCAGCACGATCAACAAGGCGTCTGCGTCCGCGCGGGCGGATGGAATATCCTGGTCTAGCTGCAGTGACAGATTACAGTCATCGCCGTGGAACCGTTCACCGGCGGCCTCCACGGCGCGGGTGACAATCTCATTCACATCCACTGCATGCAGTTCGAGTGCCTGGCTGGAACGCTCTAGTCGTGAGAACGTCAGGAAGTTCTCAATCATGCGGCTCAGGCGGGCGTTTTCCCGTGCTATCAATTGCAGGTATTCACGCGTTCGCTGCGGATCTAATTCTGGAGAGTCCAGGAGTGTATCCACCAGCAGCCGCATAGAGCTAAGGGGCGTTTTCAATTCGTGGGATACGGTTCCCACCAGGTCGTTTTTCAGGTTGGCGACGCGTATTTTCTGGTGAAAGGCCGCCGCAATCACCATTGCCAGGATGGACGTGAACCCGGCAACGAGCAGGCCCGCCCAGATGTAGATCGCCTGTTGCTGCGACGTTGTATTGTCCAATTCCGCCGGAGCAGCAAGCGAGAGCCGCCAGCCGGGTAAGCGTGGTCCTGCGGCGATTGAAAGGATTTCACTCTTGGCGGGCTGATCACCCGGCGACAACACGGCGACATCAATATCCTTGGGAAGACTTGCGCGGGCGGCGGCAGTTTCGCACAGCCGGGTGGCTGTATCTGTGGAATAAAGAAGCAGCATGTCGCCGCCGCTATCAATCTGCCAGACATCTGCCAGTTGACTCTGCCGTAACGCGGGTTTGCGTGCAGGCGATGGATGCGCGGCGACAAAACGGGCGGCCAGGTCTTCGGCGTGCAGTGTCCTTTCATCCACCCAGCTTGCGTCCATTTGATGCAGACGCTTCATAATGAACAACCGCTGCGTGGCGGGCAGACGCTGTTCGTCGTGCTGCTGAAGCCGACGCTGCAAACGCTGCAGAATACTGAGCGTCAGTGTGCGGTCTTTCACCAGTTCAACTGCCATGAGTTCGATCCCAGCAACGATAACCCGCCGCTGCGCATCGCGGACCAGAGCAAGTTCGCCCTTAGAGGTCGCATTCACCAGTTGCAGTGCATCGGCCTGTTGCCGGTTTTTGAACAGACACCGCACCTGGGCGCGGATGGCGACGGCGCGGGTGTAGGGGCTGGTCGCCGATGCTGCGATCCCTTCGTAGATATCCGCGGCGGCGCTGGGGTTCTGGCGTTCGAACTCAACACGGTTCGCTTCGTCCCAGACGCTGCCAAGCACGGCGCCGGCAGTTGCTGGTTGGGTCTGCGGGTAGGTAATGTCGCCCGCTGTGTTGAAGCAGATCACGGAATCGCACTGCCCGTTGGTGATGGCGTCTGCAAACCGTTGCTGCGCATTCTCGCTGGAAGTAGCACCTTTCACATCGTCGCCAACGTCGCGGACGATCTGCTGCCAGTGTTCATCGATATGCTGCTGAACATTCAAGAGATGGCCACGGTAGGCGTCGGTCAGGCGTTGGCGATGCGCAAGCTGTTCGTTGCGCATGGCGAGGCTGACAAACCAGAGCAGACCCAGCGTGGGCGTCATTACCACCAGCAGCAGGAGCACGACGGGCCATAGCTCGCGTGCCTGCCCGCTGCGGATTGTTGACCATCTCTGCAACACGTTACTTGACCGTGACGGAGCTAATGACTTTGGCAGCGGCTGCACGCCCGTTTTCGACCGCAGCTTTCTTGCCAGACAGGACGATTTCTATCGCCTTGTCACCTTTGAACGCCACGAAGATATCCGCCAGGACCTGCATGTTCCCTGAAGCGTAGGCAATGGTCAGCGTTTCTCCGGCTTCTCCTGCAACGGTTGCCTTCCGGCGCGAACCATCCACAATCTTAGCCCCCTGGAACTGGTCTTTAATTTCCGTTGCATGAGCATCGAGCCATGCCTTGACCGATTGTTGCTCCTCTTTCGCAAGCAGCTTCTTCTGGCGTACATCCACCACCATGCTTTGGATAGAGTCGCGCGCTGCGAGGCGGAAGCCACCGCGGTTGGCTGGATTATCGTGCTTACTCGCGTAGTGAAACCAGTCTGCCGGCTTCACTAGGGTGAGGCCAACGCTGTCATTGGAAAGCTTTTCCTCATTTCCATCACCGATGGAGGTCAGCAGCGCGGAGACGCCGCCCGCGTCGAAGCGGGCAATATACCGCTCAGGTGTGTCCGTGACCCAAAACGTCTGGGCGATGTTTGTGTCCAGCTTGAAACACTCGAATGTGCCAGCGGGCGTTTCCACTTTTTCTTTTCCCGCCACCGTCATCTCCAGGCCCACGGCGCTACCGCCGCTGAAAGCGACACGGATAGGCAGTGTGACCTTGTAACCCTTTTCGAGAGGCAGCTGCCTGAAGCCATAGAACCACTGATCATTAGAGTACGCCACCGAATTCGTTTCGACCGTTTTCTCTACGGGCTTGTCGTCTTTGATTGTTGTGATGACCAGCTTTGTAGGAGACCATTTTGTTTTCGCGTCGCCAAGCAGCGTATGGCTCCAGTCGCTGCTGAGAGGCAGATTGGTTGCTTGATCGACCGTCACCCGGCTGAGTCCTGCATTCAGGCCGCCGGCAACATGGCGACGGACCACCATTTTCCAGACGGGCTTGCCGTCAACTTTGCCCGCTTCCACGTAGGTGCCAACCAGCCCGATTGGCGCCCCGTTGGGAAGTTTCATCGTCAGGGTCAGTTGCTCACCCGGCTTCCACATTGCCAGTTGCAAGGCAACGCCGGCGGGCGTCATCTTTCTGGCTTTTGCAACCAGCTCCTTCTGTTGCGGATACTTTTCAATAAGCGTTTCGAAGGCTGCGGTTGCTTCTGCCTTTTTGCCCAGCTTGAGCAAGCAGTGTGCGAGGCGGAACTGCGCCTGGGCGGCAAGCTCCTGCGATTTCTCTGCGTCGGCAATCACCTTGCGGTAGGTTTTAATTGCTTCGGTAAGGTCACCTTTGGTTTCTTCCTGATAGATGCCCGCTTCCAGCGTTTCCGCAGGCGAAGCCGCATACACGGCGCCGATGGGCGTTAGCGCCAGTAATGCGGTGAGAAGGCAGATGGCGAGGGGGAATTTCATGGCAATGTCTCCAGTCACATTAGAATCGTCGAATGCATCTGACCAATACGGTCCGCCATCGTAGCCGGTGCATGTTACGCCTTTGTTACCGTACAGAATGATTCCAGAACTTTTTTGACAGGTTGATTCTGCTCACACAGAAGGCTCGCACTAGAGCAGGCTCAGAGTTACGATGCACGGACAGATATCTCCTCGCTAATTAACTTCTTCCGGGAATCATCCGTATGCGGTTCTTGCCCCTTGCGATTTCAGGCCTCATTTTAGTTGCACTGTCCTCAGTTGTATCTGCCGCCGACCGGCCCAATATCGTGGTAGTGATGGTCGATGATATGGGTTTCTCAGACATTGGTTGCTACGGCTCCGAAATTCCAACGCCCCACCTAGACGCGTTGGCAAAGGGCGGCAAGAAGTTTTCTCAGTTTTATAACACCGGGCGGTGCTGCCCCACGCGGGCGTCGCTGCTTACAGGTTTATATTCGCATCAGGCGGGTATGGGGTGGATGACGTCGGATCAGAAGGCGCCCGGCTACCGTGGCAGGTTGAACGAGAAATGCGTGACCATCGCCGAGGTGCTTAACAACGCTGGATACCTGACCGCCATGACTGGCAAGTGGCACGTGGGTTTTGAACATGGTGTAACGCCGCCGGGCCGCGGTTTTCAACGCAGCTTGAATTTAGCGGCGGGCGGGCTGCACTTTTCGAATCAAACGGGCTTCAAGGGCGGCGCCAAGCTCTATCTGAATGGGGCGGAGGTTGCGCGGAACGACCCGCAGTTCAATCCACCCTGGTATGGCAGCGATCTTTGGACGGAGCAGGGCGTAAAGTTTATCAACGAGGCAATCGCGCAGAAGAAGCCATTCTTTCTTTACCTGGCCCATGTCGCGCCGCATTTCCCCTGCATGGCGCCTGAAGCAACAATCGCAAAATACCGGGGCAAATATATGACGGGCTGGGACAAACTGCGTGAACAGCGTTTCGCCCGCCAGAAAGAACTCGGCCTCGTTGATTCGAAATGGAAGCTTGAGCCGCGGCCGGAACAGATGCCCGCCTGGGCGTCGCTGCCTGAAGCTCAGAAGAAACGCTACGACGATATGATGGCGATCTACGCTGCCATGATCGAAGAAGTGGATAAGAACATGGGCAAGCTTGTTGAAGCCTTGAAGCGACGCAACCAGTACGACAACACGCTCATTCTTTTTCTGGCTGATAATGGCGGCAACGCCGAGTCTGGTGTGGCGGGCAGGTACGAGGGGAAGCAGCCCGGCGATCCACATTCCAACGTTTTCATCGGGCGGTGCTGGGCTCATCTGAACAACACGCCGTTCCGCAAGTACAAGCATTACAACCACGAAGGCGGCATCGCCACACCGCTGATCGCGCACTGGCCGGCAGCCATCAAGCCCGATGCAAACTGGGTGACAACGCCCGCCCACGTCATCGACATCATGGCCACTTGCGTGGACCTATCAGGCGCCAGCTATCCAGAGAAGTTTGGCGGCCACGACATCACACCCATGCAAGGGCAAAGCCTCAAGCCGTTGCTGACCGGTAAGGGAGAATTCGCATCGCGCACGCTGTACTGGGAGCATGAAGGAAACGCCGCTATCCGCCGCGGCAATCGCAAACTGGTGCGTACAGGTAGAACGGGCGCCTGGGAAATGTTTGACATGGCAAAGGACCGTACAGAGCAGCAAAACCTTCGATCCACAGAGCCTCAGCAGGCCTACACCCTGCTGCAGGATTGGCAGCAGTGGGCCAAAGCTTCAAACGTGTTGCCGGCACCATCGCGACGCAAAAAGTCCGGCAAACCTGCTGCAAAAAAGAAACCTTAAGCAGCGGCACATGTAGACGCTTGCGCGAAAGGAGCGAAATTCAAGACTGGTCAGATAGGGGTTGCGGCCTAACATGGGAAGTGAGGGGAACCAACGACAACGACGAGTTTTAGCCGCACCTGAATGGAATCACCCCCAGCAACTAGATGACCACACCTTCCAGCAATCTCGAAGGCAAACTGGCGATTCTGGCCGACGCTGCGAAGTACGATGCCTCCTGCGCGAGCAGCGGTTCTAAATCGACCCGGCCCGGCAGCCAGATCGGCAGCACCGAAGGCATGGGCATCTGCCACAGCTACACGCCCGATGGACGGTGCGTCTCGTTGCTAAAGATTCTGCTGACCAACTATTGCATCTTCGACTGTCAGTACTGCGTCAACCGCGTCACCAGCGACACACCGCGTGCGCGATTTACCGTGGCGGAGGTGGTCAAGCTGACGATGGATTTCTACAAGCGGAATTACATCGAGGGCTTGTTTCTTAGTAGCGGCATCATCCAGAACTCTGATTATACGATGGAGCGTCTGGTGCTTGTCGCCCGGACCTTGCGGGAGGTGCAGCACTTCGGCGGTTACATCCACCTGAAGACCATTCCCGGCGCGTCTGAAGAGTTGATCGAAGAAGCGGGTCTGTGGGCTGACCGCCTCAGCGTGAATATCGAACTTCCGACGGAAGGTGACTTGCTGCAACTGGCGCCTGAGAAGAAGAAGCCCGAAATCACCTCCGCGATGCATAACATCCGGGAGAAGATTGACGAAAATAAAGCCGACCGCAAAGCCGGCATGAAACCGCCACGATTCACGCCAGCAGGGCAGAGCACGCAGATGATCGTCGGCGCCACGCCCACGCCCGACAGCGAGATTCTGCAAACGGCGGATGAACTTTACGGCGGCCACAAACTGCGGCGGGTTTACTATTCGGCTTACAGTCCTATTCCGCACGCCGATGCCGTCTTGCCCGGCAAGAGTCCGCCCCTAGTGCGCGAACACCGGCTTTATCAGGCAGACTGGTTGCTGCGGTTCTACGGCTTCGATGTGAAAGAAGTTGTCGTCCGCGAGGATAAGAATCTGGATCTCGAGATCGATCCGAAGCTGGCGTGGGCATTGGCGCACCGGGAGTTTTTTCCAGTCGATGTGAACAAAGCCAGCCGGGAACAATTGTTACGCATCCCGGGCATTGGCGTGCGGAACGTAAAACGCATTCTCTCGATCCGCCGTCATACAAAAATCACAACGGCGGACCTTCGTAAGCTGCGCGTTGCCTGGAAACGGACCAAAGCGTTTGTGATTACGGCGGATCACAATCCGGCGTTGCAGCTTCTGGATCAGACGAAGTTACAGCAGCATATCGCACCGCCCGAACGGCAACTGACGCTGTTCGACACCGCGGGCGCCGCCCTGTCTGGTGAGTTGTAACGCTATGTTCACGCTGACCATCGAAGGGTTCGAAGACTGGCGGACGACTGCCAGGCGGTTGCTGGCCGGTAATTGCCCGCCGCACGAATGTCAGTTACTGGAAGACGATGGACAGACCGGCATGTTCGACGGCAGTGACCTGTTGGAGGAATTGCCGTCAGACCAGCGGAAAACCTTTAGCGTGCCGAAGCAGTTCGTCGCGTTATCGCAGGAGGCAGCCTATCATCGGGCGCCGGATCGCTGGCACCTGTTGTACCGGGTGTTGTGGCGGTTAACGCATGACGAGCCGCACCTGCTGGAAATTGTGACGGACGACGACGTCGCTAGGTTGATGCAGATGGAGAAACAGGTGCGTCGCGACGCGCACAAGATGAAGGCTTTCGTCCGTTTCCGCGAAGTGCAGCGTGAAAATGTATCGCACTTTATCGCCTGGCACCGGCCCGATCATCGGATTGTCCGCAAGGTGGCGCCGTTCTTCTCACGCCGTTTCCGCGGCATGAACTGGACGATTCTGACGCCGGATGAATCGGTTGCGTGGGATGGCTCAACGCTGCACTACGGCCCCGGGGCGCCACGTTCCGCTGCACCAGGCGAGGACGAACTGGAAAAACTCTGGAAAACGTACTACGGCAATATCTTCAATCCCGCCCGCATCAAAGTGGAAATGATGAAAAGCGAAATGCCGGTGCGGCACTGGCCGACGTTGCCCGAAACCGAGCTAATCCCGCAACTGCTGGAAGACGCCCCCGCACGGGTTGCTGAGATGATCCGCCGCAGCGAAGGTTACCAGACAACAGCCGCGCAGCTGATCCAGTCTCAAGCTGCACCGCCCGCCGACTTGGCGACACTCGCAGAACTGCAGACCGCGTGCACGGCATGCGATCTCTTCAAGTACGCAACGCAGGTCGTCCCCGGCGATGGACCCGCAACGGCCCGCCTGGTGCTCGTCGGGGAACAGCCGGGCGATCAGGAAGATC
This sequence comes from Pirellulaceae bacterium, assembly GCA_965233625.1. GTDB lineage: Bacteria > Planctomycetota > Planctomycetia > Pirellulales > Pirellulaceae. Next base: position 497,241 of record OZ247499.1, on the reverse strand, counting down.
TTGCCGGACGCCCGTTTACTGGCCCTGCGGGGCGGGAACTTGACGCCGCATTACGTGCCGCAGGCATCGCACGCGAAAGTGTTTATGCCACCAATGTGGTGAAACACTTTAAGCACGAAACGGTGCAGACTCCGCGTGGCAAGAAACGGCTGCACCGGCGTCCTGGAGCGCGGGAGATACGTTGTTGCAAGCCCTGGTTTGATGCGGAGTGGAGCCTGTTGCCCCAGGCTTCCGTGCTGGTGTGTCTGGGGGCGACGGCCGCGCAATCCCTGATCGGACCTGGCTTCCGGCTGACGGAGAAACGCGGTCAGACGCTGCCCAGTGATTACTGTCCGCAGACGATCGCCACCTGGCATCCGTCGGCCATTCTGCGTGCATCGGGCGATGTGGCTGCCAGCAGGAAACGCAAAGAACTGACGGCGGATCTGGCCGCAGCGTGGCGTCTGTTGAAATAGATTCGATTTAACTAACGGGAAGATTCGCTACCCGATAAGGAAAGATGGCGTTACTCACTGAAACACCGCGCGGATTGTACTGTGAAGCGGGCGACTTCTACGTTGACCCGTGGCGGCCCGTGCCGCGCGCAGTGATTACGCACGCCCACAGCGATCATGCACGCTGGGGCTGTAACAAGTATCTGGCGGCCAGAACCGGCGAAGCGATCTTCCGCATGCGTCTGGGCGATAAGGCGGAGTTTCAGTTTGTCAACTTCGGTGAGCCGGTGTTTATCAATGGCGTGCGTGTTTCGCTGCACCCGGCTGGCCACATGACGGGTTCGGCGCAGATCCGCATCGAACACCGCGATGAAGTATTGGTCGTTTCGGGCGATTACAAGCTGCAGGAAGATGCCACTTGCCAACCGTTTGAAGCGGTGCGGTGCCATACGTTTATTACCGAGTCCACTTTTGGATTGCCTGTTTACCGTTGGCCAGCATCCGCTGACGTTTTCGCCGATATCGATCAGTGGCGCCGGGATAATATGGCTGCCGGCAAAGCCAGCGTGCTGTTCGGTTATTCGGTAGGAAAGGCACAACGGCTGCTGTCTGGTGTTGATCCAGACCTGGGGCCGATCTTCGGGCACGGGGCGATTCTTAAGTCCTGCCGCGCCTACGAGGCGTGTGGGGTGGATCTTCCGCCCCTTCAGAATGTGATGCATGTGGATAAAAAGTTTGACTGGTCACAGGCTCTGCTGGTCGCGCCGCCGGGCGCGCGAGGCTCTACGTGGCTGCGACGTTTTGGTGATGTTTCGCTGGCGATGGCTTCGGGCTGGATGCGTGTACGTGGTGTTCGGCGCCGGCGGGTTGTTGACCGTGGTTTTGTGATGTCCGACCACGTTGACTGGCTGGGGCTGCACGAGGCGATTGCCGCCACCGGCGCCGAGTCTGTCTGGGTCACGCATGGTTACACCCGCCAGGTTGTCAGCTATCTGCGAAAGCAAGGACTCGACGCCCGCGAGGTGAAGACGCAGTTCCGCGGTGAACTGGAAGACGACGAACCGGTAACCGCCAATCAGGAAAGTGAGGCGGCCGGCTGATGCAACGCTTCACAGAGCTTTACACCGCACTGGATCAGACGACCCGCACGACGTTGAAGGTCGCCGCACTCGCCAGGTACTTCGCCGAGGCGCCGCCCGCCGATGCTGCCTGGGCGATCCACTTTCTGAGTGGTCAGAAAATGCAGCGGCTGATTCCGCTGAAGCATCTTAGAGCGTGGTCGGCGGAGGTCGCCGGCATCGAGTCGTGGATGTTTGAAGAATGTTACGAAATTGTCGGCGACCTAGCCGAAACGATGGCATTGATTCTTCCACCGCCCGCCGCTAGTTCGGACCTGCCGCTGCACGCGTGGGTGACGGATCGGCTGCAACCATTGAAAAAGATGGATGAAGCAGAGCAGCGGGCAGCGATGATTTCTTACTGGAACCAGCTCGAAGAACAGCAGCGGTTTGTGTTGCATAAGCTGATCACGGGCGCTTTCCGAGTGGGCGTATCGCGCAACCTGGTGGTGAAAGGTCTGGCGCAACATAGCGATATTGCGGCGGAAGTTTTATCGCACCGTTTGATGGGCCATTGGGAGCCAACGGCGGCCGCCTTCAACCGCCTGCTCGACCCTGACACCACAGATACGCAGGTGAGCCAGCCGTATCCGTTTTACCTGGCGCACCCGCTGGAGAAGGACCCAGAATCACTGGGCGACGCTGGCGACTGGCATGCCGAATGGAAATGGGATGGCATCCGCGCTCAGGTGCTGAAACGCGAGGGACAACTCTTCATCTGGTCGCGGGGCGAAGACCTGATGACCGACCGTTTTCCGGAGTTGCAGCCAGTACTGGAGCAACTTCCCGATGGCGTTGTGCTCGATGGCGAGATCGTGGCGTGCAACGAAGAGGGCATTCTGCCGTTCACGGAAATGCAGCGGCGGATTAACCGCAAGACATTGGGCAAGAAGTTGCTGAAAGAAGTGCCCGTGGTGTTCATCGCCTTTGATGTTCTGGAATGGGACGGTGAGGATATTCGCACACAGGCACAGGACTGGCGCCGTGCGAAGCTGGCGGAACTGATTGACGATCTCGCAGATTCCAGCCCGGCAGATGCGTTCAAGGCAATTCGCGTTTCCGAGCGACTAAGCGCGAATACCTGGGACGAACTAGCGGGCCTGCGAGCGCAGTGTCGCCGTCATCAGAGCGAAGGGCTGATGCTCAAGCGGAGCAGTGGTCCGTACCGCACCGGCCGGCCGCGCGGCGACTGGTGGAAATGGAAGATAGAACCGTACACCGTGGATGCCGTTCTCATCTACGCACAGCGCGGGCACGGGCGCCGGGCAAGCTTGTATACCGACTACACCTTTGCCGTCTGGGACGATGAACAACTGGTGCCGTTCGCCAAAGCGTATTCAGGCTTAACGGACGCGGAGATCCGGAAGGTCGATAAGTTTGTGCGGAAGAATACGCTCGAAAAGTTCGGGCCGGTGCGCAGCGTTACGCCAGAACTGGTCTTTGAACTTGCGTTTGAAAACATCCAGCCATCTACGCGACACAAATCGGGCGTCGCCGTGCGGTTTCCGCGGATAACCCGATGGCGCGATGATCTGGCGATTGCCGACGCCGACAGCCTGGAAACGATCCGGGCGCTGATGGCAGCCAACTCGCCAGCCGCCAATCAGCGTTAGGTAGGAGTGTTATCGATGCCAACCTACCAGCAGCAGGCGGTTGCTTATGTCCGCAGATGGTTCAAGCAGAAAGACCGGCGCCCGTTCCCTTTTCAGGAGCAGACGTGGCAGGCGTTTCTGGATGGAGATCACGGTCTGGTGCATGCGCCGACGGGAACCGGCAAAACGCTGGCGGTTTTTCTGGGCGCGGCCATTGAGTGGCTGGCAACCCACAAAGAAGCTTTCAATGAGCTGAAAGACTTTCAGAAAGAGAATCAGTACCAGGAAGTCGCCGGCCTGGTTGAAGTAGTGACCGCCAGCACCACGCCACAAAAGGCGACCAGCATCGACAAGCTTAATCGTGAGAAACCAAAACGCCGCCGGGCGAAGCCACTGGATAAGAACCGCCGTATTCAAGTCCTTTGGGTCACGCCGCTGCGAGCACTCGCCTCAGACACCACCGCAAGTCTGGCCGCAGCGGTGGATGAACTTGGCCTTCCCTGGCTTGTCGAAAAACGCACAGGCGACACCGACGCCCGCACCCGCAATAGGCAGCGGAAACGCTATCCCGAAGTGCTGGTCACTACGCCCGAAAGCCTCACGCTAATGCTCTCATGGCCGGAGACGTTAGACCGGTTTGACGAACTAAAACTGGTCGTTGTCGACGAATGGCACGAACTGATGGGCAGCAAACGCGGGGTGCAGACAGAACTGGCACTGGCCCGCCTAAGAGCCACGCAGCCACAACTCCGTCAGTGGGGCATGTCCGCCACTATTGGCAACCTGGACGAAGCGCTCGCGACGCTGACAGGCGCCAATCCGCAACGCCCGGCGCGGCTGATCCGCGGCAGTATGCAGAAGAAGCTGGAAATCCGCTCGCTGATTCCAGAGTCTATCGAGCGGTTTCCGTGGTCGGGGCATCTGGGCACGCGACTGGCGCCACAGGTCGCCGCAGCGGTCAACGCAGCACGTACTTCGCTGGTGTTCACCAACACCCGGTCGCAGACGGAGTTCTGGTACCGCGCGTTGTTGAATGCGGACCCCGGACTGGCCGGCCAGATTGCAGTGCATCACGGTTCGCTGGACCGCGGATTGCGGGACTGGGTCGAGGCGTCGCTTCGCGAAGGTTCGCTGAAATGTTGCGTGTGCACGTCGAGTCTGGATCTGGGTGTCGACTTTAGCGTGGTCGATCATGTTTTTCAGGTTGGCAGTCCGAAGGGCAACGCCAGATTACTGCAACGCGCCGGGCGGAGCGGGCATCAGCCGGGCGTTGCTAGTCGCGTTACCTTCGTCCCGACCAACGCCCTAGAACTGATCGAATTAGCCGCGGTGCGCGACGCGATTGAGGCCAACCAGATTGAAGCACGCATCCCGGTGCGCAACCCGCTGGACGTGCTCGCGCAGCATGTGGTCACGGTCGCTCTGGCGGGTGGTTTTGATCCAGAGGAACTGCTGGCGGAAGTGCGGACCACAACGGCTTATGCCACGCTTAGCGATGCCGAATGGCAGTGGGTGCTGGATTTTGCCGAACGCGGCGGCGCCTCACTGGGGGCGTACCCGGACTTCCATCGCATCCAGATGGAAGGCGGGCGGTATGTGGTCAAGGACGATCGCATTGCGCGGTTGCACCGGCTTTCGATTGGCACCATCGTCGGCGATGCGGCCATTAAAGTGAAGTATTTACGGGGTGGGTCGCTGGGCACCGTGGAAGAATCTTTCATCGGCAAGATGGAAACGGGCGACCGTTTTCTGCTGGGTGGTAAGCTGCTGGAACTGGTGCGATTCCGCGATAACGTGGCTTATGTGCGAAAGGGCAAAGGCAAGACGACCACCATTCCGCGGTGGATGGGCGGGCGGATGCCGCTGTCTTCGGAGGTTTCCGCAGCCCTGCGACAGAAGTTGACGGAAGCCCGGTCCGGCGTATTTGATTCGCCAGAGTTGCGGGCGGTGAAACCGCTGCTTGAAGTGCAGGCTGCGTGGTCGGTTCTGCCCGGCAGCAATCAATTATTGATTGAGCGTTTAAAGGACCGGGGCGGCCATCATCTGTTTGTGTATCCTTTTGACGGGCGTCTGGTGCATGAGGGGATGGCGGCGCTGCTGGCCTGGCGGCTTTCGCAGTTACAGCCGATTTCGTTCTCGATGGCGATGAACGATTATGGTTTCGCGCTGACGTCGCCTAGCGAGGCGGATCTGGAACGGGGCATCGCTGCGGGACTGTTCTCGGCGGCGACGATTGCGGAAGACATCTTTCAGAGTCTGAATGCCAGCGAAATGTCCAAGCGGCAGTTCCGGGAGATTGCACGGATTGCCGGCCTGATCTTCGAAGGCTATCCAGGCCAGCGGAAAGCAGCCCGGCATCTGCAAGCTTCCAGCAATTTGTTCTTCGACGTTTTTCAGGAATATGACCCGGACAATCTGCTGCTACATCAGGCGCACAAAGAGGTGCTGCAACGCCAGTTGCAACAGTCGCGACTGGCGGCGGCGCTGCAACGCATTGCTGACTGTGAAATTGTCATCAACGAGATTGCCCGCCCGACGCCGCTGGCGTTTCCGTTGATCGCAGACGGATTGCGGGACCGGCTTAGTAGCGAGAAACTATCGGATAGGCTGAAACGGATGCAGGAGTCGCTGGAGAATCACGCCCGCGAAACCATGCAGGATTAACCCCGGCGGAGTACGGAGATGCAGAACACTTTGACACTGGAAGTCCGCGATCAACAGCTGGAACTGCTGCCCGCCAAAGCCGTCTGGTGGGCGGCGGAGCGGACGCTGTTTGTGGCCGATACGCATTTTGGCAAAGCCGCCACCTTCCGCCGGTTTGGCATCCCGGTGCCAGGTGGCACGACGGCGGTCATGCTGCACAGGCTCTCGCAGTTGATTGAAAATTATGGCGCCAGCCGGCTGGTGGTGCTGGGTGACTTTGTGCACTCTTACCGCGGCCGCGATGCAAGTTACGAAGCGGACCTGATTGCCTGGCGGCAGCAGCATTCACAACTGCAACTTTCACTTGTTGCGGGCAATCACGACCGCGGCCACGACGGACTGTTCGCAGCCATGAAAATGGAATTGCTGGAAGAGCCGGCGCCGCATGGCCCGTTCGCCTTCTGCCATTTTCATCAAGCGAATGAAGAGGATGGCCGGTTTGCGCTGGCCGGACATATTCATCCCGGTGTAAGGTTGCCGGGCAGCGCCGCGGGGGAGAAAATTCCTTGCTTCTGGGTGACCGAAGAATTCATGGTGCTGCCTGCCTTTGGCGAATTTACCGGCTGCGAAACCGTCCGCCCGGCAGCGGACGACCGCGTGTTCGCCGTGGCGGATGGAGAGGTGACGCAATTGCCGCAGATTGTGGTCAGCAATGGACGCCGGTAAACCAGAGATGGAAGCCGCCAGCGCTGTTATTCTCGCTTTGTGCGAAGAACGCGGCGCCGGAAAAACGATCTGCCCGTCTGAAGCCGCCCGCCAGCTTTCTGCGGAAGACTGGCGGGAATGGATGCCGGTGGTGAAGCAGGCGGCGCTGGAATTGATCGCACGCGGGCAGATTGTCGCCAACCAGCGGGGGGAGACGGTGGACCTGCGAGAGGTTCGCGGCCCTTACCGCCTGCGTTGGAACGGTTAGCGTTCTTCTTTAATCAACAGGTTTCAGTTCTCTGGGATCAATCACGACGTGCTTGATGTTGCGGCGTTTGTAGGTGTAGGTGACATGCACCTTGCCATCATCGCTCTGAACGACCGCCGGGTAACTGAATTCGGCATTCTTTTCCTGTTCCAGATCGCCAGCGTGCTGCCACTTCTTGCCATCGGTAGAGACAGCGATGCTGAGCTTCCCGCGACGGCCCCAACCGCTGGCGCCGGATGATAGTGGATTGTAGATCAGCAGATGCCGCCCATCCTGCAGGGTCACGGCGTCGATGCCGGAGTTGGGGTTCGGCAAATCCGTGGCCGTCATTTTCGACCAGGTTGCGCCGTTGTCTTTGCTGAAACTTGTTGCGACAACGCTTTCCTTAGTCCGGCAGAGGACTTGTAGCTGACCATCTTTATGGCGGAGGAACGTGGGCTGGATGGCGTTGAATTTGCTGGCGTCATTAATGGGACCAATTCTTTTCCAGGTGCCGCCGGGAATGCCGTCAGTGAGTTCATTGGATTCAAAGTGAACGCGCCAGCCGTCGTATTCGGTTGAAGATCCGCAAAGCAAGGTGTGCCCGTCTTTAAGCAGAATTGGCTTGCAACGGACCGGGCCGTCGATGCCCTGCGGAAGCCGGCGCCTTTCAACAAACGTGCGGCCCCGGTCGTAACTGACCATCATCTCGCCCCACCACTCACGCGGATTGGGACCAACTTTAAAGAACAGCAAAGTGGGTGCATCGCCAGGTGGCTGATAGAGCACGGGGTTCCAGCAGGGATAACGCAGGCCGTCGTGCTGCACGCCCGTTGCGACCTGCGAAGGCGAACTCCACCGCAGGCCATCGTGATAGCTGGTCCAGATGCCAACGTCTTTGGCGCCTTCCTTCGTGCCGCCAAACCATGCTGCCACCATGCCGCGCGTGGTCTGGCAGACGGTTGAAGCGTGGCACTGTTTGAACCGGGGATTATTGAAGATGAATTCTTCGTGCACTAGACCGGGGAACCTTTTCGCGGCCGCGGGCGCGGGTATTTTCGCTTTAGTTTGTGCTGGGGTGAAGGCCACGCATTCATCGTGCCGGATGTGGTAGATGCGTCCGTTTTCGCTGCCGACCAGCAAGTCGGGTTTGCCGTCTGCATTGAAATCGCAGACCGCGGGGCTTGAAGTGTGGCCGGCAACATTGCGGCGGGCAAGGTTGCCGATTTTCTTCAGAACGATCTTGCCATCGCGATCTTCGCAGTTGCGGTACCAGGTGGCGTTTTCAGAGTTCACCAGCAGGTCCAGCCGCGAGTCCCCGTCCCAGTCCACCATTGCCAACTTCACCCGGCCCGAACGACCGCATGTACCGGCGTTTAGTCTTAGAGGCTCACCCGCTTCATCAACGAAGATCCGCTCGGCGGCTTTGCCGGACCGTCGCAAGGTGAGGTAGCCCTGCTGGTCGAGCATGACGAAGTCCAGTTTTTTATCGCCATCAAAGTCCAGGCACAGTGGCGTCGTCCGCCATTGCGAGAGCGTGTTGCTGGCCGGGCTTTGCCACCAGTACCAGGCGGGCGGCAGTTCGCGGACGCCGGTGTCCAGATGGTGCGGCTGCAGCGTACCGTTCTGGTTCAGCAGGATTTCGATGCGGCCGAGGATAGAGTTGTAGATGATGTCGCCGTCGCCATCGCCATCCCAGTCGGCGACGGAGAGCGTCGTGTAGCCCCACTTCGCTTCACACGGTCCCTGGATAGAGCCATTGGAACCGGCCAGCACGCGGAAGGGCTTTGTGTCGCCCGTGGGCGATTTCACGTTGAGCAGCTTGGGGGCGTTCCACTTCGGCAGGTTGTTATCACCTTTACCAAGGTTTTCAAACAGACCGATCGAGCCTGCCGTGTTGCCGCACAGAATGTCCTGGTCACCGTCGTTGTCCCAATCGTAAACGAAGGGCGTTGCCAGGGCGCCGAACTTGAGCGTGTCTGCCTGCTGCTTGAAATATTGCGGCGGCGCGAAAACGGGTGCGTGATCGCGGAGCTTGCCAGTGTTTTCCAGCAGGGCGACGCGGCCATCTTCATCGCCGCAGATGAGATCCAGATCGCCGTCTGCGTCCCAGTCGATGGCTGTCGGCGTAATCATTTGCAGGTGCATCTTCAGCGGCGTGCCTGTTGCATCGGAGAGCTTCACCCCGGCAGCGTACGCAGGTTCTTTCCGGCTGCCTGTGTTCTGAAAATAGGTGAAGCCGTCCATAAACTCGCCACAGAGAATATCGAGATCGCCGTCACCATCAAAGTCAGCCACATTGGGTGAGGGCCAGCCATAGACATCGATATCGCCGCCGCCGGCTTGTATCCGTTGTGGCGTCTTCGAGTACGCGGGTTTGCTGTCGCTGCCTTCGTTCTTCATCAGGTAAACGAAGCCATGCAGCGGGCCGTTGCGCCAGACACCGTTGCGATCGTACGCGTGATCCCAGCCCAGGTCGGACCAGTCTCCGGCGCCAACCACAATGTCGTGGTCGCCGTCCCCGTCGAAATCAACGTAGCGCCACATGTTGCCACGCGTGCGGCCCCCGGACTTTGCGTTGGGGTTGGGGATGGCTGCGATGCTCTGTGGCTTGTCGAAATTGAACTTACCCGTTTTCGCATCCCGGCGGAATTCTTTGCCGGGTGTGAGCACAACCTCTTCGCCGTTGATCCGGCTGAGCATCATGAAATGGTAGCCGTTGCCGATCCGCACGCCCGGCTTGAACACGGGCATCTTCTGCTTGGGGTCCTGCGTCGGGTTTTCGAAGAAATAGGTGCCGCGCGAGGGTTTGTCCGGACAGCCGACCAGCAGATCCATATCGCCATCGTTGTCGTAGTCAAGCGGCAACGGGAAGGCCCACAACCCGACACCCAGATCAACCACCAGCCCCGGATGGTTGTAGGGCAGTGGCTGCAACTTGTATTCGTCGGCAGATAGAGAGGTCGCAGCGCAGCAGATGCAGGCAAAGATGAGATAGAATTCCGTCCGCATGTTCATTCGATTTAAGGCTGGGTGTGGTGGGAAGTGACAGCATTACGTGGTTTGGTGTTGAGGGTCCATCGTACCGCGTTTCGCACGTGATCTCTATCAAGTTCCCCATTGCAATTCTCACCCCACGAAAAAGAGCCTGCAGATGACGTGCATCCACAGGCTCTGTTTGAAGGTTGCTGATAGTGCCCGGTGAGTGCCGGGCCCGTTCAGTAACTATTTGCGAAGGCGTTTGGCCAGTTCTGTTTCAAGTTCGCCGATGTTCATGTTGCGGCTGATGACGGTGCCGTCTTTATCAATCAGCAGCATGGCAGGTAGCGTGAGTACGCCCAGGTTGGTCGCCAGTCGGCTGTCCAGCCCGCCTGCTTCGTGCAGGTGCGGCCAAGGCGCTGCATGCTTGCGGAGAAAGGCGACGGCGTCGTCTTTCGAGCTATCGACGTTCACACCGATAATGGAGAAGCCGTCTTTGGCGTACTTCTTCCGCAATTCGTTAAACAGTTCCACTTCCTTGGCAGCCTGATCGTTCCAGGTGGCCCAGTAGTAGATCAGCACGGTGCGGCCGCGGTACGAAGAAAGCGACGTCGCGCGGCCATCCAGCCCGGTGCCGCTGAGGGCAATGGTTTTGCCAACCGAATCGATCCGGCGGACAGCGCCGGCGGCCTTGTTGCGTTCGTCGCTGCTTGGGTAGTTCTCGACGATGCTGGCATAGGCGCTGCGTGCTTCTTTTTCTTTGCCCGCAAATTCGTAAGCCAGACCGAGTTGAAGCAGCGCTTCGGGTGTATCGTCGGCTTTGGGATATTCTTTGGCGAAGTCTGTCAGATCTTCGATCCACTGTTCCTGTACTTTGGCGAAGTCAGCCGAAGGGCTTTGCATCCGCTTGCCGTACTCGACCGTGATGTAGCGGTATTTGATGTACGGCGCCGCCGAGGTGAGTCCGCTGGTGCTGGCGGCCTTCTTATACAGGCTGGCGAGTTTGGCGCCGCCGCCTGGGTATTCGCCCGTCTGCACGGCTGCGCTGAGTGTGTCGGCGTATTGCTTGACCCAGTTAATGCGGTCTTCGCCGTTGATGACGTCAATCAGCTTGTCGAGGATGCCGGCGCGTTTCTCATGCAGGCTGTTACGTGATGCGGCGGACGTGGCGGAAGCCAGTTCTTTATCTACGTCTTCAAAGTCGCGGATCAGGTTCTGCGCGGACTCGCTGAGGCCGCCGATGGCGACGGGATCAATCGGACCGCGTGTGGCGGAAGCCTGGAAGAAGTAGCTGCCTGCGTTTGCCTGGCCTTCGATGAAGGCGGCTGGAAGATCGATCAGGCGCCAGGATTCACCGCTTTTCACAAGCGAACCGATCGAAACCTGCGCGGGTTTGCCATCGGTTTCAACCATGGCCATCACATTGTCGTACACAAACACGTCGCTGGTGGAGCCATCTACACCGGCAGGCGCCACGCCGGGCTGACTGCCGCCGAAGTGCACCCACTGCGTTTCGCGGGTAACATCTTTCTGGCGGGCGGCGACGCGTGAGAAGCTGTTGGCGGCGTTTTCGATTTTCTCCGCCAGTTCCTTACGGTGGGTTTTACCAACGCCAAGCTTTTCCAGTTCGGTGCGTGTGAGCAGAAGAGCGCGGAAACGGCGGGCGTCGTTGGTCCGCAGAGCAGCGACAACTTCGGCAGTGACTTCTTCCGCGGAAATCATCTTCCAGCTATCGATCCGGCCGTCTTCGTCCTTGTCGATGCCCCAGCGGATGCCGCTGGTGCCCAACCAGCGGTACTGATCCGCTTTGGAATTGAAGTCGCCGTCAACATCGCGGTAAACCTCGACGCCATTCTTGTAGTAGCACCAGAGGTCAATCTTGTTGTCTGCGTTGGAGTCCAGAAACGCACGCAGCAGGCGGCCGCCAGCATCGCGGACGACCCAACCAGAGCCGCCGTTGCGCGTCTCCTGCTTCACCGTGCAGTCTTTTGTGTCTTCTGCAGTCGGCTGGTCAAAATCTACGTCCTTTTGAATGGGACGCAGAGCCAGCGCCTGGGCGGCTGAGGGCGTTGCGGCGTGGGCCTGCCCCACGAACGACCCGACGCTGACCACCAGCGCTAAAGATGTTGTGTATTTGAAGATATTCATTTTTCAGGGGATCCTTCCGCGAAACGCTCCAGGAAAAGTGTCTTGCGCGTGTGCGACGGTGTGAAACGGATGATTACGTCACCTGATTTGCGCAGCATGATTATACGTCGGCGAGGCGAATATTCGCAGACCAGCATTATTCACACATCCGTGACCTTCGACCCTGAATTACCTGGTTTGCTGCATGCAGCGGTGCGAAAGCAATTGCAGCATTCTGGGGCATGCACGCATTGCTGTGGCAGCACGGACAACCACGCACTGGGCATTGCGGTGAGGATTTTTCCATCATTGGTTGCAATCAACGTGTGTTGATACAATAATCAGGCACCCCACTGGATAATCCCCTAGTGATATCCACCCAGCGTTTGCCTGCCTGATGTTTCTGCAATCCGTCAACCAATGACTGGTCAAGGGTTGCTGAGTTCCGCCCTCAACGTAAGGATGCCCGATGCGTTACTTACCCGCTGCTTTGCTGCTCGCTACGATAGCATTCTCATCAGCAATCACTGCAACCGGCCAGGAGAAGAAAGAGCCGCCAGGCCTGGGCGATCCGGGCAAACTCGTTTCTATCGGTGTCGAAACTGGACGCGTTACCGACGGCGTATTCCTGGTTTCAGGCCGCGATGCTTCTCAGCAATTAGTTGTGACGGGCTCTTACGATAGTGGACAGTTTCGCGATCTCTCGCGCAGCGTGACTTACACCGTCACTCCGGCAACGGTCGCCGCGGTCGATAGCACTGGCCACGTCACCCCGCTGCAAGAGGGCGACGCCGAGATCCACATTCGATCTGAAAACGGTCCAGACGCACGTATCAAAGTGCGCGTGACCAACATCCAGCAAGATGTCCCGGTCAACTTCCCGAATCAGATCACGCCGATCTTCACCAAATACAGTTGCAACGGCGGCGGTTGTCACGGCAAGAGTGGCGGGCAGAACGGCTTCGCCCTATCGTTGCTTGGCTTCGTGCCCAGCGAAGACTATGAACACCTCGTCAAAGAAGGTCGTGGCCGGCGGTTATTCCCCGCGGCGCCCGAACGTAGCCTGCTGTTGCAGAAGGCAGCCGCACAGTTGCCACATGGCGGCGGCATGCGTATCGAAGCGGGTTCGCCCGCCTATCGTGTTCTGCGACGCTGGATTGAACAGGGTATGCCTTATGGCAACCCGGATGATCCAACGGTGACCAAAATCGAAGTGTTCCCCAAAGAACGGTTGATGGGCCGCGAAGCAAGTCAGCAGGTGGTTGTCGTCGCGCATTACACCGACGGCTCTACCGAAGACGTCACGCGGATGACGCAGTTTGACTCGAACGATACAGAAATGGCCGAAGTCTCAGCAACGGGGCTGGTCACCACCGCACAGCTTACCGGGAGCGTTGCCGTGATGGCCCGTTACCAGGGCCACGTGGGCGTGTTCCGTGCAACGGTGCCGTTGGGGATTGACGTGGGTGAACTGCCGCCCGAAGCCAACTTCATCGACAAAGTTGTTTTCAAGAAGCTGAAGTCGCTTGGTTTGCCCGCTTCCGCAATTAGCACCGATGCCACCTTCCTGCGGCGCGTAACAGTGGACATTGCCGGGCGTCTGCCAACGCTGGAAGAAACAACGGCGTTCCTGGAAGACACCAGTCCCAATAAACGCGAAGCGCTGGTGCAGCGTCTGCTGAATAGCACAGCTTATGCGGAGTATTTTGCCAACAAATGGAGTGCGATCCTGCGGAACAAGCGGCGGGCAGATGTGGACAAAGGCGCCACGTTTGGCTTCCACGATTGGATCCGCCACTCGTTCCACAACAACAAACCTTACGATCAGTTTGTACGCGAGATTATCACCGCTTCGGGCGATGCCCGCAGCAATCCGCCGGTTGCCTGGTACCGCGAGGTCAAGGACCAGGCGGCCCAGGTGGAAGACACCGCGCAGCTGTTCCTTGGCTTGCGTATCCAATGTGCACGCTGTCACCATCACCCGTTTGAAAAATGGAGCCAGCAGGACTACTACGGCTTTGCCGCGTTCTACGCGCAAGTTGGCCGCAAGAAGGGGTACACCGCAGGCGAAGCACGTATCCATCACCGTCGCGGCGTCGCTGCGGCCAGGAATCCTAAGACGGGCGAAACCGTGAAGCCGACCGGCCTTGGCGGTGAAGAACTGACGATCCCCGCCCTGGAAGATCCGCGTCATGAGCTGGTGGACTGGATGGCGGCGAAAGACAATCCGTTCTTTGCCTACGCACTGGTCAATCGTTACTGGAAGCACTTCTTCGGTCGCGGCCTTGTCGATCCCGAAGACGATATGCGTGTGACCAATCCGGCCAGCAACCCGGAACTGCTGGACGCGTTGGCACAGGATTTCATCGCCAGCGGCTTTGACTTGAAGCATCTGATTTCAACCATCTGTAATTCCACCACCTACCAGCTAAGTTCGCTGCCTAATGAGTGGAATCAGAGCGATAAGCAGAACTTCTCCCGTTACTACCCGAAGCGTCTTAACGCGGAAGTGCTGCTCGACAGCATTGATCAGGTAACAGGCACGCAGACCCGCTTCAATGGCGCCCCTACGGGTATGAAAGCGGTGCAGTTGCCCGACAACGGTTTCAACAGCTACTTCCTGACGGTGTTCGGCCGCCCGGAATCGAGCAGCGCCTGCGAATGCGAGCGTTCTGGCGAGGCCAATCTAGCGCAGAGCCTGCACTTGCTGAACTCCTCAGAGATTCAAGGCAAGCTGACCTCCGGGCGTGCCGCAAAGCTTGCCAATGACAAGAAACGCGAGCATGCTGAGAAGATTAACGAACTGTATCTGCTGGCCTTCTCACGTAAGCCAACGCAGCAGGAAACCGATATCGCGATGGCGCATATCGAGAAGAACGAGAAGAACGTGAAATTCGCCTACGAAGATATCGTGTGGGCGCTGATTAACACCAAAGAGTTCCTCTTTAACCACTAGTCATTCCACCCGGCAACTGCCAGCGCGTGCACACAGCGCTGGCGGTTTCCAGCATCGTTCCCGCCACTACCGCTGCCCGTTTGCCTGTATCCAATTATAAAGGGTGCGTCACCATGATGTCTGACTGGCCCCACGCTGCGCGTTTGAGAACCTCGTTGCTATTGAGCGTTTTGATTGTCGCTGCATGCGCGAGCAATCTGCACGCTCAGCGACCTTCGCCCCAGCTAACCTCCGTTTTCCCGCCTGGTGGAAAGCAGGGAACAACAGTCAACGTGAAGATCGCCGGTTCTGATCTCGACGAAGTCAGTCAACTTGTGTTTTCGCACAAGGGAATTTCGTCATCGCCGATCAAAGAGGCGGCCAGCCCGGTTTATCCTGAGGGGCAGGTCAAGCAGAACGAGTTCGAGGTGAAGATTGCCGGGGACGTGCCTCCAGGCATCTACGAAGTGAGAACCGTGGGCTACTTCGGCGTTTCAACCCCGCGGGCCTTTCAGGTCGGTACTTTCGAGGAGGTTGTCGACGATGGCTCGAACACCACGCTTGAGAAGGCCAAAGAACTGCCCGTTAATTCAACGGCCAACGGTGTGGTGGCTGCAGGCTCGCGGGATTACTGGAAGATTAACCTGACTGCCGGTCAACGGGTCATGATCCGCTGCACGGCGCGCAGCATCGACTCGCGTATGGACGCCGCGTTGCTGGTTTTGGACGCCCAAGGCAATGAGCTCCGCCGCAAACGCTCTGCGGGTTCCGGCGCCTTGATTGACTTCACCGCGGATCAGGCCGGCGCCTATACGGTTGCGGTGTCTGATTTTCTTTATGGTGGCGGCGCCGAGTATTTCTACCGGCTTTCTGTTCACACCGGCGCCCACATCGATTTCGTTTATCCGCCCGCTGGCGCCCCCGGAACAACGGACAGCTACACCGTTTACGGTCGTAATCTTCCCGGCGGTAAAGCCGTTGAAGGGATGAAGGTTGACGGCGCCCCGCTGGAACAGGCCACCGTTAAAATCACCATGCCCGCCGCTGAGGCTCCCATGCCCGTCACGTTCAGTGACCGCGTAGATCCGCACGCCGCGCTGCACGACAACATTCTCTACCGCATGCAGACGCCCGCGGGCATGACCAATGCGGCGCCTGTTGGCCTCGCAGCTGCAGACGTAATTACCGAGGCCGCTGATAACGATACGAGCAGCACGGCCCAGATTGTAACGGCGCCTTGCGAGATTGCAGGTAAGTTCTTCCCGGCCCGCGACCGCGACTGGTACCAGTTTGAAGCCAAGAAGGGCGAAACGTACTGGATTGATCTACTTTCGCACCGGCTCGGATTCAGCACGGACGCCCACCTGCTGGTGCAGAAGGTGACCAATCCGGGTAAAGACGAGAAAGTTTCAGACGTGGGCGAAGCTGACGATTCATCAACGCGTAATGCAACAATTGGCTCCGACTTCGACACATCAACCGACGACCCGACCTTCAAACTAACGGTCAAAGAAGACGGCGTTTATCGTGTTCTGGTCCGCGATCAGTTTGGCGATACGCGCAGTGATCCGCGATTCGTTTACCGCTTGCAGATTACCCGTCAGCAGCAGGACTTCGCGTTGCTGGCGGCGCCTGCCCCCACCCGGCAGACCAACAAAAACGCAGTTGCTGGATCAAGCGTGAACATCCGCCGGGGCGGACTTGCCGCGATGGATATCAACGTGCACCGCACCGGCGGCTTCAAAGGCGTGGTGGAAATCAACGTCGAAGGGTTGCCCACCGGAATCACATGCACCAGCGCCATCGCCGGCCCTGGCGATGACACCGCGTCTCTTGTTTTTGAAGCGACCAGCGACGCCGTTCCAGGGGTGCATGGCATCCAGGTTTCAGGTACGGCCTCCATCGACGGCAAGCAGGTGAAACGCCTGGCACGCGGAACTTCGATCATCTGGGGCACCACCAACCGCGGGCAGAAATCTCCTGAATCGCGTATTACCCGCGACCTGGCGATTGCGGTGCTCGACAGTGAAACGGCTCCTGTGAAGATTCAAGTTGGCGATGGCTCCATTGTTGAAACCGCGCTGGGTGGTACGGTGGAACTGCCCATTAAGTTGCAGCGCGACGCGTTCAAAGACGCGCTCAAGCTCGCTCCGGTCAACGTTCCCAAAGACATCAAGCCAGCAGCTATTTCGATTGCAGCCGGCAAGGATGACGGTAAGTTTTCGCTGGTGCTTTCAAGCACGAAGATCGAGCCGGGCGCCTACACCTTCCATCTGCGGGGCGACGCCAAATTCAAATATGCACGCAATGCTAAGGCGATTGAAACGGCCACCGCAGAGCAGAAACGTCTCGACGACGTTGTGAAGAAGATCAGCGAAGACGCCAAGAAAGCGCCAAAGGATAATTCCCTAAAGGAAATGCTCAAGCAGGCTCAGGCCGCGAAGAAGCGGGCGGATCAGGAGCTCGCTGCTGCGAAAAAGGCCAATGCGCCGAAAGACATTACCTACTGGGCCATCAGTACGCCCATCCGTCTGAAAATCGCCGCATCGCCGGTTGAGATATCCGGGGCATCCGCCACGGTGAAGCAGGAGGGCAAAACGGAAGTCGCAATAAACATCAAACGCCTGTACGGATTTGATGATGCCGTTGAACTGACGCTTACCCCACCAGCTGGCGTGAAAGGCGTGTCCGCCAAAAAGATCACCCTGGCGAAAGGTCAGGCCACCGGCAAATTTGAGTTAACTACGACCAAGGATGCTCCTGTTGGCGAACACGAGTTCGATGTGAAGGCCACGACCAAGTGGAACAAGGTTTCGTCAAGCCAGTCTTCGCCTTTGAAAGTCAAGATCCAGCCGAAATAGCACCACGGCTCCGCACAATATTTCCCACCCTCATCGTCCTGCCAGGTTTTCAGATGAAACGCAAATTCGCTATCTCAATCTTCTGCGTGGCGCTGGCCGTCTGCGTTGCGAATTCCGCCACTGCCGATCCCAAGCCGATTGAAATCGCAGCGGTCAAACACGAAGGGCCCGTGCAATTTCAGAAAGACATTCTGCCAATCTTGCAGAAGAAATGCCTTGCGTGCCACAACGCCACCGAGGCGGAAAGCGATCTGGTCTTAGAAACGCCCGCGTCCATCCTCAAGGGCGGCGCTGAAGGCCCGGCAGCGGTTGCAGGAAAAGGCGCCGAAAGTCTGATGCTGAAACTAGCCGCGTATCAGACAGACCCGGTCATGCCGCCCGAAGATAACGACGTGGGCGCCAAGCCTTTTACGCCGCAGGAACTGGGGCTGCTGAAACTGTGGATCGATCAGGGCGCCAAAATGGGCGACGCCTCTGTTGCGGGCCCGGTTCAGTGGCAACCTTTGCCGCCAGGTGTGAATCCGATTTACGCGATTGCCGTTTCGCAGGACGGCCAGTACGCCGCTGCGGGACGTGCCAATCAGATCTTCATGTATCACCTGCCCAGCAAACGGGAGATGGGCCGTTTAACGGACCCCTCGTTGCTTGAAACGGGCATGGCGAAGAAGGCCGGCGTGGCGCACCTTGACCTGGTGCAGTCGCTGGCCTTCTCTCCCGATGGCCGTACACTTGCATCGGGCGGTTACCGCAACGTGAAACTCTGGCAACGCGATGATCTTTCCGCAACGGCGAAGCTCGAAGGTGTCGCCGGGCCAAAGTCATCCGCCGTGTCATCTGATGGTAAGTGGGCAGCGATTGGTCAGGAGAATGGCGAAATCAAATTGTTCGCTTTGCCCGATGGCGCCCTGAAGCAAACTTT
This sequence comes from Pirellulaceae bacterium, assembly GCA_965233625.1. Taxonomy (GTDB): domain Bacteria; phylum Planctomycetota; class Planctomycetia; order Pirellulales; family Pirellulaceae. Next base: position 478,681 of record OZ247499.1, on the reverse strand, counting down.
GAAGGGACATTCCGCCGCGGTCTCCGGGCTGGCTTTCAGTGCGGATGATAAGCAACTGGTTTCCGGTTCGCAGGATAAAACGATCCGGGTGTGGGATGTCGCTGCCGGCAAACAGGCGGGCGTCGCTATCGAAACGCCTGCCCCCATCAACGCCGTTGCGTGGGCGTTGGAAGGCAAGCAGATTGCTACGGGTCACGCTGACAGCAAGATCCGCACGTGGGCGCTGCCAACGGAAAAAGAAGCCGAAGAACCCGTAAAGCCTATCAAGGAACTTAGCGGTCACAGCCAGCCGGTAACGTCGCTTGTGGCGTTCCCTGCTGATGGTTCGAAGCTTTTGTCGGGCAGCCTCGACGCCACGCTACGGCAGTGGAACGCAACCTCTGGCGCCGCTGAACGCACGATGTCGCATGGCGGACCCGTGATGGATGTCGCTGTGAACCCAGACGCGTCCCGCTTCGCCTCCGTCAGCACCAGCAATAACCTGAAGCTGTGGAACGCCGCCAACGGACAGCAGCTGGCCGAACAACGTGGTGACTATCGCAAAACCATCGAGCAGGGCGAGCTGAAACGTGCTGTCGCTTTGTCGAAGCAGATGGTCGCCATCGCCAAGAAGGATGTGGACGAAGGCAATAAACGCAAAACCGCGGAAGAGGCCAACCTGAAGAAGTCTGAAGAAACGGCGAAAACAACGGCCGAAGAATTAAAGAAGAAGCAGGAAGCTGCGAAGAAGCCCGCTGCCGACAAGGAAGCCGCGGAAAAGACACTCGCAGAAAAGCAGGCCGCCTTCACGGCTGCAGAAGAAGCCAAGGCAAAAGCTGCGGAGACCTTGAAACAGGCTGACGAGGAACTGAAGAAGATCGAAGCCGAACGTGCCAAGCTCGAAGGCGACGCCCGCAAGGCAGCCGACAAGAAATTTGAGGAAGCCACAAAGAAGCGGACTGACGCGGATGCCGAGAATAAAAAGGCAGTGATTGCATCTGCGAAAATCGCAGGCGAAGTCAAACAGGCCGAGGCCAAACTCAAGCAGGTCTCAGGGCCAGCGCAGAAGGCCGCCGACGAACTGGCTGCCGCTGATCGCGCAGCAAAGGCAGCGGTTCGTAGCGTTGAGCGAGCCAAGCAATCGGTACAGAAGGCAACCGATGCGCTGCCCGGATTGGAAGCGGCGCAGAAAGCTGCCGACGAGCAGGCAAAAAAGGTCGCTGCGGAACTTGCCGAAGCGCAGAAAGCCGTTTCTGAAAGCGCGAAACCAATTCAGGCCGTCGCATTTTCGCCCGATGGTGTCTTCGTAGCCACTGCGGGTGATGGTCAATCTGTGCAGACCTGGTCGGCGGACACTGCCGAACCTATTGATGTGTATCCAACACAGGGCGCCGCCATGCATACGCTGAGCGTTTCTGCGAACGGTATTGTCACGACTTCAACCAGTGGCGCCGTCAGCATCTGGCCCGCGACCGCTTCGTGGCGGCTGGTGCGGACCATCGGCAGCGTTGATTCGGACGAAGCCTTTGAAGACCGGGTGACCGCTTTGGACTTCAGTTCTGACGGCGCTCTGCTGGCGACGGGCGGTGGAGAACCCTCGCGCAACGGTGAACTGAAGATCTGGAAAGTCGCTGACGGTTCGCCCGTCCGTGTGTTTGCAGACATCCATAGCGATACGATCTTCGATGTTGAATTCTCACCAGACGATACTCTGCTTGCTTCCTGCGGGGCCGACCGCTTCATGAAGGTTTCGCAGGTTGCCGATGGCAAGTTTGTGAAGGCTTTTGAAGGGCACACCCACCATGTGCTAGGCGTTGACTGGAGCGCAACCGGAATGATGCTGGCAACGGCTGGCGCCGACAGCGTGATTAAGGTCTGGGACTATCGCACGGGCAATCAGACGCGTACGATCACGGGCTTCAAGAAAGAAGTAACTTCCATCAGCTTTGTGGGCGAGAGTGCGAATGTTGTCGCTTCATGCGGCGACAAAAACGTCCACATGAAACGCACCGATAACGGCGGCAACATCCGTAGCTTCGCCGGCGGCAGCGACTTCATGCATGCAGCCGAAGCAACGCCCGACGGCAAACGCATCGTCGGCGGCGGACAGGATAGCGTGCTACGCGTCTGGACCGATAACGGCCAGTCCTACGTTACCTTCGAGCCACCCCAGGCCGCGGAAGAGAAGTAGACGGTCGCGTGGTACCTTATCAAAGGGTGACCAGCTACTGCGTTAGGCAGATCGTATCTGGCGGTAGGCAATCAAGGCGAACTGTGCCCCCCTCACCCTAGCCCTCTCCCCGGAGGGGCGAGGGGACCCGATACTTAGTGCTTGATCTTTTCCCAGTACTTCTCGAAAGCGCCTGGCTTGTGGAAGTCTGGGCTGTTGTCGAGATCGTGACAGGTGATGCACTTGTTCTTCTTGGCTTCAGCAAGTGTTAGTCGCATTTCGCGGCGGTAACGCTCGCTAGTGTCGTCATCGACATCAATGTCGCCATTCTCGGCGGCAACATGGCTGGAACCAGGGCCGTGACAGTTTTCGCATCCGCTGCCCGTCAGCAGAGGTGTCTGCTTGAGGCTGAGATAGCCAGTCTCGTAAGGGGTGTAACGCTGTGGGTTCCAGCCTGTCACATGGCAACTGATGCATTCTGGATCGTGGTGGCGGCTGATCTCTGACCGTTCGCCCGGATTGACGAGAGAATCCGTTGCGTGGGAATGAGGCGACTTCTTCCAGACTTCGTAGGCATCGTCATGACAGTCCTTACATGCCTGCGACCCGACAAACTTGCGGCCCGTCGGGTGCGGGAAGGGCTTCAGGTTGAGGCCGGCAAAACCAGCTTCCTTGAGGTCGTCCTGATAACGTGACATCAGCGTAAGAATCTCGCGGGAATCGCCAAAACGGTCGTCCAGTGGCACGCGCTGGTAGCGTAGCGGCTGGGTCTTATCGTTGAACACGCCGACGACGCCAACATACATGCCTTTGACGCCGGTCTGCACAAGCATGGCGCCTGATTTTGGCACGACCGATGGCACACGCTGCGGCTCGCCATCGGCTCCTTCGGTGACAACCACCTGAAAGCCGGGGAATTGCTGCGACAGGGCTGCGGATTCTTCCAGCCCGGCAAACGCCAGCAGCACATACAGGTCGCACTTTTCCGCTTTTAGCTTGGGCCAGACAACTCCCAGCGCCTGCGCCGGATCGGCTGCCGATATGTCGCCGCCGGGCGGAATTGCCTTCACATGTTTTGTTCCCAGCACAGCCGTCACGCCAATTCGTTTTCCGCCAGCTTTGATGACGGCGTACTCCTTGGTGAAGTCGCGGGCAAGGACAGAAACATTCGCTGATAAAAATGCACTCGGCTGATCTTCGGAGTGGGCGGTGGTGGCGAAAAGTTCATCGCTGGATAGTTTCAGGTCATCTGGACCAAGGCCAATCGCCCCGTAGTTCATGGTTTTCAGGCCGGCGGCCGCACGCTGAAACTTGATCTCCGCCTGCCTACCGGTACGGCGGACCAGATTGCCAAGATCAAGGGGCGCGAGAGGCCAGTTTTTGGCTAACAGCTGATCGTGGAGCGTGCGACGGCGCGCCAGACCACCCTTCTGATTGGCCAACCCGGTGCAGCCGCAGGGTTCGATGTAGCCGTGCTGCCGCCCCGTAATGAACAACGCGACCTCTGGCTTGGGCCAGTCTTTGAATAGCTCTTCGCGGGGCGTCTTTTTATCTGCTGGTTTGACGGGGTATCCCGGCCCCTGTGCTAACTGATCCGTAACTGGTTGTTCAGGCGCGGGGGGCTGAGCGGCGCCTTCTCCGCCGTTCGCCGCGGGGCTGCTCACCGGATGGACGCCAATTTTCGCCTGCCGCGTTTCGTCCGGGCAGCCTGTGAAGAACGCTAATGAAAGCGAGCCGGCAAACATGGCGGCGACAATAACTGCGTAACGGCCAAAACCGGCGATCGTTCGGGTAGTCATAGTTACTTGAGTCCAGGCCGCTGGCGGTCCTACTCGGGTTCAACAGCAAAATTAATTAGCAGACGCACCTGTTTTACATCAGGGTGGGTAGTGGCAATCTCGACCACGGCGCGGCGTTTCTCGGCAAGTCCGAGCCGGCTAACAGGTGGGGCGTCCTTCGGAATTGTGAGTGTAACAGGGTACATCAGCGACTTACCGGCGTTAATCTCGCGCGGCTCACCGATCTCTGCCTGTAAAGCTTCAGCAGGGTCCGTTCTCGATATTTCCAGCTTGGTATCTTTGCGGTGCGGTCCTTTTACCACAAGATGCATTTTGACAGTTTTGCCTTTGCCTTGCGGTATCGAGCCAATTCTCAGCAGATTGGCGTTCCGGTTGAACCCGCTGGACGAGGCCAGCCAGGTGATGTCGCTCACGACTTCACCCGTCAGGTCGGCCTCAATCTGCTTATCGCCTGCGTACGTCACGCGGATTCTGCGCTGGATCCGTCCCAGGGGCAACCCGGATTTGGCAGATACTTTGACCCGCACCCCGCTTTTTGCCCCCTTGGCATCCACCACATCGGCGGGCGCCGGCTCGTGCTGGAGCGTAAAGAGGTCTGCATTCTCTTCGGGTAGAATCTCCAGTTTCTCAATTTCAAGGTCGTCGCCGTAATAGCTAAGCACGTCCAGAACCGCTTCACGCGACTCGTTGGCGGTAAAAGAACGCAGATCCACGGTGCTGGGGCTTAGTTCAATTGCCTTTTGCACGATGCCACTGATGCGCAGCGTAAGCAAAGGGGTGCGTGGGTCGTTGGTTCCGATTTCAGCGGTCTGGGTGAAGTTTTCGCTCGTGTGTTTTGGTGTCCAGGTCAGCACAACGTTCGTGGTTTCTCCCGGCATCAACCGTTCTGCTTCCAGCTGACTTAAGGTGCACATGCAGGATGTGTCCCGTTGTTCGAGTGTCAGCGGTTTATCCCCGGTGTTTTTGAGCACAAAAGTATGGGTCTTTGTACCGCGTAGTTGCATGGAGCCAAACTTGTGCGTGCGGCCGTTCACGACTTGTACTTCGGGCCGGCTTGTCGTTTTGACTTCGACATCCGCAATGGTGGTCACTTCTTCAACGCCGGAGAACTCCGACAGAGTAATGCCGCCGCCGATCAAAGCCCCGGCTACCAGCGCAGCAACGGCGATAATGAGGATTCGCATAGATGAAACCTTACAGAAGATCAGAACCGTCGCCCTGGATTTATGGCAACGCAGCTATATTTTACTAATTCGTTTACGCAGGGAACGCATCAACTGTTCGGCGTTTTTGCGGCACGATGATCTATATCGTGGGGTCGAGAATGACTTTCATCGCACCGGGTTCGCCGGCATAGAGCCTGGCAAACCAGTCAGGACCTTCTTCGAGCGAGGCTGTTGCGGTGATCATGTCTTCCACGCGGATCGCGCCGCTGGCGAGCAGATCAATGCAGGCTGGATATTCACCGCTTGATGCGCAGCTTCCGTACAGCGACAGTTCTCGCGTTACGATGGACTGCAAAGGAACTTCTACCTTTGGCGCCAGATTTCCCACCAGCGTCAGCGCGCCGCCTTTGCGGGTGCTTTCGATGGCAGTTGCGATGGTCGCCGTCGCTCCCACCACTTCCAGGGCAACGTCGGCGCCGCGACCGTTGGTCAGCTTCTTGACCTCGGCGGGAACATCAACCTCGTCCGCTTTCAATCCGATGTCCGCGCCCAGCAGCTTTGCTTTTTCCAGCCGCCCTGCGTCCAGGTCTACAGCAATCACCTGCGAACATCCTGCCAGCCGGATGGCTTGAATGACCAGCAGTCCGATCATACCACTGCCCACCACAACGGCCGTATCGCCAAGCGAAACCGGCGTGCGGTTGGCGGCGTGCACGGCGACCGAAACGGCTTCGATCATGGCCGCATGACCAAATGGCAATCCCTCGGGCAGCTTGTAGCAGATGTGCTGTGGCACTGACACGTACTCGGCAAACGCGCCATGGCGCCGGTACTCGCCGCAGGAGACGCCCAGCACCATGCGGTTATCGCACAAGTTGATATCGCCCCGGCGGCAGAAGTAACAGGCGCCGCAGGAAACCGTTGAATCGAAAGTTACATGATCGCCAGCCGCAAAGTCCGTCACTTCACTGCCAACTTCCGTAACCACGCCGGCCGCTTCATGCCCCATCACCAGAGGCGGAATGCGGCGCCCAGAGCTGCCATCGTAGCCGTGAATATCGCTGCCACAGATGCCACAGGCTTTCACTTGGACCAGGATGTCCGATGGACCAATCTCTGGCTTATCAAAATCCGTGACGTTCAGCTCTTTGTATTGAGAAAGTAACAGCGCTTTCATGGCGTTCTCTAGAAAATACAGCAACCGCGGGCGCGGCTTGCGGGGCGGAAGAAGCAAAGCGTCAGTTTACCCGCTCAACTAGTTCACGCAAAGAATAGCGATTGGCTACGACTTCTACAGAAGCTTCAGATCCCCGGTGATTGCATCAATGCGGTCTGCCAGATCGGGGCCGATGGCTAGGCAGGTGCGGGTGGGAACTCCGTGAAACTCGGTCTTGCCGCTGTCGGTTATCAGATGCACCTCCAGCCCTGCATCCACTGCATCTTTGTAAACGGCCATGAGCTCTTCTTCGCTGTCGACGCGGCAACAGACTTTTGCAAAGGCGCCGTTTAGCCATGCTTGTTCCGCTTCCGTAAAATCTTCCATCGACAGCGACGGTCGTTGTTGAAGTCGGCGGCATAGGAAAGACATCGCGGCATGGGCGCCTTGAGCGATCTGTTTCCCGCGACGCATCTTCAGATCGTGCCGGACAACCAGCACCTGTTTTACGCGGGTGGCGGATTGGTTCATGCGTCGCTTCCGGCAGTGATCGTCAGATGATGGCATTCGAGCCACGTGGGCGGTTCGCACCGGCCGGCGAGTTTACGGAGCACCTTTTCTGGCACCGGTGACTGCCGCTGCTTGTTCTGCCGGAGTAATGTTTCGAATTGCGGTTCAATGTAAACGATCTCTATCCCGGCGTTGTACTGCGCAAACAATTTCAGCCACCGGCTGCGTGTTGTCCGCATCGTGCTTGTGGCGTTGTGAACGAATGAAGTCCCCTGGCGAAGCAGTTCACGGCAACGCTCGTAGGCAAGTTGTGCAACACGCCCCTGATCTTCCGTCGGCTGCACCTTCAACTCGCGCCGGATATCGTCCAGTGCAATCACAGGTAAATCACCACGGTTGGCGGCGATCCAGGTGTCCTTTCCGGCGCCGGGCAGGCCGGCCATCAGCGTGACTTTGCACGAAAACGCTTCGTGCGGCGTGTAGTGCAGGTTAGGTTCCGGGTGGTGGAAGAATGTGTAACGGGCGTGCGGAGTTGCGAAGGAGTACGGTGTTTCAAAACAGCCCAATTCTTCAGCCTGAAGTTTCCAGAAGTGAAGATCCTCTTCCGGGCGTTTCATCGAAGCCGTCGTCCTGCCACGTGTATCCGCCAGCGCGAACAGATAAAGCAGCCGATTGTTGACAAGCCAGGATAGTTTCGCGACTTCGTGGGCCGGGTCCGCGCGTTCGGCAAGGAATGCGGGTCGCCCATGGAACCGCACTAACCGGGCAATTTCTTCGCGGGTGTGTAGGTCACATTCCAGATCGCGCAGCACCTGGCGGGCGATGTGTTCGCCTTTGACGGCGTGTTTGGGACTGCGGATGTGGCCCGTCTGCGGATCGACGGCGGTCGTCAGCGGCTTGGCAACGTCGTGCATCAGCGCCGTGAAGATCAGCACATTCTGTTGCTGACTGGTGAGCGTCGGCCAGTCCTGCAGGTCGGTAAGTTCGCACAGCACCATGCGGGTGTGCGTCCAGACATCGCCCTCAGCATGCCACTGGGCATCCTGCTGACACTGTGACATAGCCTGACACCAGGGCTGCGTTTCCGCCCATTCGATCACACGTGGCAGCGACGCGTTTTTCAATTGCTCCCACTTCATTGCCGTGCTGCCTTTTGTTCTCTAATCCCAGATGCTGACGCCACCGGCCAGCAGATTGGGCGTCAGCGGTTGTTCTTTCCAGTGCGAACTTTGCTTAATCTTCTCAATGAATTCTGCGCGGACGACCTTCGCCCGCGCGTTAACAACGCCACCTGCTTCGGTGCGTAGATACAACCCTTCCATACGGTTGTCCTGCCGGCCTGTCTGCGGGTTTTCAAACTGGCTATCGAACGCGGACGGACCAATCAGTTCAAACAGGTCGCGACGCGAAATGCTGCCAGTGTGAATCACCGGTACGGTCTGAATGCCGGCGCCCGCCAACATGCCAAGCCGTTGCTCTAAATCCAGAAACGAACTGGTCTGCTTATCGTAGATATCGAATTCGTAAAAGTAGTGGTCGAGTTGCCGGTAGTGAATCGTGTGCCTGGCGTATAACCATTCACCGAACAGAATGAAACGGTTACTCAGTATCTGCCATAAGTCGTGCTGTTTGACGGCGGACCATTGTTTGAACAAATCGAATTGCGGATGCATGCCTTCGGTGATTTCGTGTCCTCGGCACTGCAAAATCAACTCGTCTGGCTCAGCAAAGTGAATGCCCACATTGGCGCCGTCTAGCTTCTCCTCCACGATCAACGACTCATCGGACAGAATCCGCAGCGACTCCTGCTCGCCGAGGTGTTTATCGTCGCTTGTGCCGGTCGAGCCAAAAAGGTGCGGCGTGCGTGGATACTTGGTGAAGTTGCCTCGCGACGCGCCCATCGGACCAGTCCTTAAATCACATCTGAAAACTTGTTTCACCGTTGCAAATGAGTGAAGATTCTCTGTCTAGAGAACGAGCGTGCAAAAAGGTTCGCGCGACTGTTTCAGGTTCCCGTGATTTCAAGACCGTTTATGAATTCAGAAAACACGACGTTAAGGCTACTGATCCTGGGCGCGCACCCGGATGATGCTGAGTTTCACGCTGGCGGTTTGGCCACCAGATACCGGGCGGCGGGGCATGAAGTGAGGATGATCTCGGTCACCGATGGCAGCGCCGGGCATCACCGTTTGAAGCCGCCACAACTTGTCGACATCCGCCGGGAAGAAGCCCGCGCTGCGGGTGCGGTGATCGGCGCGGAATACCTGGTCTGGGATTTTGCGGACGGACATCTGCAGCCATCGCTTGAGTTGCGTGAAGCTATTATCCGTGAAATCCGCACGTATCAGCCGGATCTGGTGCTGACGCATCGCACGAACGATTACCACCCGGACCACCGCGCGGTGGGTCAGGCCGTGCAGGACGCCTCGTACATGGTGACTGTGCCGTTAATTGCGGCGGATGTGCCCGCGTTGCGGAAAGATCCTGTTGTGGCCTACATGCCCGACTTATTTACGCGCCCCAATCCGTTGCGGCCGGATATTGTGCTTGATACGGGTGACGAAATAGAAAGCACCGTGGCGATGCTGGCGTGCCATGCTTCGCAGGTATTCGACTTCCTGCCGTTCAATGGCAACTACGAGATTCCGGTTCCCGCAGATGCGGACGAACGGCTGAAATGGCTGCGGGACTGGTACATACACCACACCGGCAGCCGCGCGAGCTTCTTCCGCCAGGCGTTATGCAAAGAATATGGCAGCGAGCGCGGCGAACAGATTGAATTCGCCGAAGCGTTTGAAATCAGCGAATACGCGGCAGGCGCCACATTACAACAGCGTCGCCAGTTGTTCCTGCTTGAAAACCCGTGAAAGCGACTAGACTTTGCCGTGCGCCGTTAACCGTTAGCCTTCATTTCAGCCAGATGTTGCGCGGTGCCGACCAGCCGGTCCCAGTTCTCGACGATGTATTCGGGCGGGCCGCCGATTTTAGCCACCGCCTGGGCGACGTGTTCCGTGGGAACCATCTCGATTGCGTCCCAAGGACAGACGCAGAGTTCGTAAGGGTTGGTCTTTTTGCCGGGAATATGAACGCAGACTTCACAGCCGATGCATCGCTCGAGGTCGATTTCGCACCAGCTTTGCGAACCTTTGACCCCCAGCTTCATCGATTTCAGTGAAATGCAATCGACTGGGCAAACTTCCAGGCACGATTCGCAACCGGTGCAATTATCGGCGTTGATAACCGCTAATTCCTTAGGCAGCTTCTTGCGTACAGCCTTTTTTGCCATCTTCTGCGATCCTCAAAATCATTCGCGGACTTCCACCGCTGGGTTCACAAACTCACTTGAGTATAGCGTTTAACCGCCTTACGAACGAGTGCGGGGCACCCGGTTTCTGCGGCGAATTGTCGCACCTCTGGCCGTTTTTCCCGCTTAATAGCATGGTTGCGGATCATCACGCGGGTCCGAACCTGGGCCGCTTTACCTGTGTCTGACCGATTGCCGCATCCGCAGATTTAACCGCGGCGACTGGAACTTTTTGGTGGGAGACCAACCATGCTCAATCAGCCTCAAACCGCTGCCTTCACTGGCAAGTATCGTCGCTATTTGCCAACGTGGTAAATTAAAGCAGGTGATACAGGATTTCTCTGATATCGTTCCAGACGCGTGCGCGCCTTGAAAAGCGCGCGTGCATTTCTCTTGAATATGCGGAATTTTATGAAACCCAACCAACGTTCGCAGCGTGGCGGCGACCGCAAAACGCTGCAGCTCTGCCGGCAGATCGAACGTGCGTTATCGTTCGCACTTTCGGACTGCGATGACGATGTGACCAGCAATCTGGTCGTTCAGTCGGTGTCGCCCGCCCCAAACGCGGGCCGCGTGCTGGTGCTTGTTTCTAGCCTGGCGCCCGACGCGACACCGCAGCAAGTGCTCGCGGCGCTCGACCGCCATGCAGGCAAGCTGCGGTCAGAAGTCGCTGCCGCCATCACGCGCCGCAAGGCGCCGGAACTGACGTTCCAGTTCATTGCCAATGAGTAGCCGGATTTAGCCAGGCTACTTCACATCCGCCGGGGAAGCTGCAGCGTTTTGCTTCGGCTTCCCTGGTTTCTTTATCGGACGTTTTCTTGGAATAAACTTCAGTTCTGGAATGGGCGAAGTGCGTAAATAAGGCGCCTGATGCGGTTGCAGGTCGTCGCCCTGCGCAGTGGTCCACGTCTCCAAAGCCTTCTTAAGCTGTTGCAGCTTCTTCTGGTGCGCGGGATCTTTCGCCAGGTTGTTCAGCTCCAGGGGATCGGCTTTTAGGTCGAACAGCTCTTCAGCCGGCCGCGTGTGGTATCGCTCGACAATGCCAGCTGCGCGTTTATCCTCTTTGGCGGCGGCATACCACGAATGCCAGTACGCACCGGCGCCGTCGCGTTTATGACGGTCCGAATGGTTCGTGTGCCAGGCGTCCGGCCGCAGGTTGCGGATGTATTTGAACTGGCCCTCGCGGACGCTGCGCATCGGGAACACGTTCATCCTTCCATCGCCCGTATGGGTCGTGAAGATGCGGTCGCGGTGCTTGTCAGCTTTGCCAAGCAGCACGGGGGCGAACGAGCGGCCATCGATACCCGCCGGCGCCTGGCCGCCGTTGAGTTCTATCAGAGTGGGCAGGATATCCACCCAACTAACCATTGCATCGGTTCGCACTCCGCTTTTGATCTGGCCGGGCCAATGCACAACCAGTGGTATCCGCGCCCCTTCGTCGTACAGATTCCACTTGCCACGTGGCCATTGCCCACCGTGGTCACTGGTGAAGATGGTGAGCAGGTTGTCACCACTCCTGGCCCGCATCATTTCGTAAATCCGGCCCATCTCTGTGTCCATCTGGGCAATATCGGTCAGATACCGCACCCAGTGCCGCCGAGTCTCAGGCGTATCAATAAAATGCGGCGGCAATGTGACCTTGGAAACATCGAAATTCATCTCCGGGGTCCACGGCACATGCGGTCGGCGGTCACCCACAAACAAGCACAACGGCTTCTTCTGCTTGTAGTCCGCCAGGAATTTTTTCACCTGAGTGCTGAGATTCACCGGCTGAAAGGAATAGAAATCGATGCCTGGCGCCCGGAAGCGGCCGTGCGCCACTTTCCCCACCGATGCGACGAAGTAGCCCAGCTTCTGTATTTCAGGCAGCAGAAACTTCGTGCCCGGTTTGACCAATGTGTGGTTTGCGTGGGCGCCATGCCGGGCGGGCATTAGCCCCGTGAGCAGAGAATACCGGTTGGGGCAGCAGGAAGGCGATGCGACGTACGCATTGTCAAAAACCATGCCGCCGGCCGCCAGTTCCTTCAAATGAGGCGTGCGGGCGTCCTTCGATCCGTGGATCGAAGTATCACCGCGGCCCAGATCGTCTGAGATGAAAACCAGGACATCGGGAAGCTCGCGGGCGGAAGCTACGGGCGGAAAAAGATTCGCTATTGAAAATGCTGCCAGAAATAGCATACAAGCGGCCCACTTGGCGGGGATTTGCTCTAAAGCCATAAGCTCTTTGTGGTTGGAAGTTGAGACGGCGGTGTTTCTGCCGGGTGCAAGATGGCATTGCGACGACCATTCTACAAAGAATACCGGTACGCCCACGCCAATCGCCAGTTAAAGTGAAGCAGTAGAACGTTCCAGGTTAAAAGTTTGAATTTTTCCCGGCCATGGACGCCGGAAGAAAACGCTAGTTCACGTGCAGTACGAACATATCACAACCACCGCTCAATTGAGCGAATTCTGCCAGAAACACGCCGATGCGACGGTCATCGGCTTTGATACAGAATTTGTGTCTGAAGACACCTACCGGCCTGACCTTTGTCTGGTGCAGGTCGCCGTTGGCAAAGATCTTGCCGTGATCGATCCGCATGCATGCGGCGATGTCACTGAATTCTGGGAATGGCTGGCTGCCGACGGGCACGAAACCATTGTGCACGCCGGTCGCGAAGAATTGCGGTTTGCGTTGCACGCGACGGGCAAATCACCAGCCAATCTGTTTGATATTCAGATCGCTGCCGGCATGACGGGCATGGAGTACCCGGCGGCCTACAGCAAACTGATTTCAAGGCTATTGCAAAAACAACTGCCGAAGGGCGAAACCCGCACCGACTGGCGCAAACGGCCGCTCTCAGAGCGGCAGATTGAGTATGCGCTTCAGGACGTGCTTTACCTGGAACCTATCCGCGACATCTTAGCGCGCAAAATTGAACGGAAAGGACGGCGTGCCTGGTTGGACGATGAACTAAACGCTTGGCGCACAAAAATTGAAGAGAGCGAATCCCAGAAACGCTGGCGGAAGGTTTCGGGCATCGCCAGTCTGGGGCCGCGGAATCTTGCCGTGGTTCGCGAACTCTGGCACTGGCGCGACGCGATCGCGCAGCGCCGGAATCAGCCCGCACGACGCGTGCTGCGCGACGATCTGCTGATCGAACTCGCCAGGCAGAAAACCGCCGATCCCAAACGCATCAGCGCGATCCGCGGCATGGAACGCGGCGATCTAAAAAGAAAGCTGCCAGAAATTGTTGCGTGCATCGATCGTGCCTTAAAGGTCAACGAGGATGAACTGCCGCAGCGTGAGCGGAAGCGGAATTCGCCCCATTTGAACCTGCTCGCACAGTTTCTGACCAATGCACTGGGAAGTCTCTGCCGTTCGCAGGACATTGCCCCTTCACTGGTGGGCGCCACGCAGGATATCCGCGATCTGATCGAGTACCTGCTGCATCCTGAACAGGCAGAGCCCGGCGAGCTGCCCGCGTTGGCCAAGGGCTGGCGTGCGGAAATTGTCGGACGCCAGATTGAAGACCTGCTCAACGGCAAACTGGCGATCTGCATTGACGATCCACTTTCGGATCGTCCGTTGAAGTTTGTCAAAAATCCAGCCGCTGATTGATGCGACGTTTCCAGTCGACGGCCTAATCAAGCGGCAGTCGCACCACGAAACTATCTTCCAGCGCTTCGATGTAACTCTGCTGTGCGTCCGATGAAATAGACGCCGCGATCTGACGCGCGGTCGCGATGTAGAAGCCCGCCAGTCGCTGTTCCTGTTCCGAGACTTCAACCGCAGCCTTGGTCGTGCTCTGCCACGATAATCGTAATTCCAGACATCCGTCAGCAGAGGCCGCGTGAATAGCGACCTGCCTGGAATGCTGCCACGCACAGCGCAATAGGCGCCAGACGATCTGTAACAATTCTTCGCTGGCCGGGTAAGTCAGCGACGGCGAAACCGATGTTTCGACAATGCATTCCTCGTCATTGCCACTTGCCGCGAATTTTTCAACTTCGCTCAGCAGTTGCTTCACGGTTGCCTGCCCCGCACAGACCTCCGCAAGATCTCTCGCCGCGAACGACTCGGCCGCAAACGACGCCAAAGTCTGCAACGCGCCGCCATGCAACGAGGGATTCAAGCTAAACCGGTCAGATTCCAGCACCAGCGCGCCATAGCTGCGTTGCCCGAACCGGATGCCACAGGCTAACGCCACACAGGCGTGCGGGACATTCGCCGCATATCGTCCCTCAGCCGCAGCCGAGGGTAGATCGTTCAGGTAGATAACGCCTTCCTGCTGCATGGCCTGCTGGGTGAGCGATCCTGCCAGCGGGATCTTCGCATCATCTAATTCCGCGCCCAGTTTGTCGTCAATCAAGTGAGCGCGGAACGAAACGCCGTCTACATCTGCCAGCGAGATATAGAACGCCTGCCGGCTTTCGGGCAGCACGGGCATCGTTTTCAGCGCAAGCTCTCGTAGCTGCTGAAGCGTTGCCTGCTGGCCCATGACCGTTGCAGAATCGCGGACTGACAAGGCGTTTATCCCGGTGCTGATCCGCAACGTGTTCTGCGATCGCCGCTCCTGGAAAAGCCGCTCGTACTTGGGAGCAATCAGGTCGCGTACGACCCCTTCCAGCCAGTACTGCTGCGCGGCTGAGAATCCTCGCGGTCGATCAGAACTGCCTGTGTGTGCAAAACAGAACACGCCGCCAGATCCTTTCGCAGACGTTTCCGGGAGGCTGGCGATCAGAACATTCTTCACGCTGCTTCGCAAAACCTCAGCAAGCGGATTCCCCGCCTCCCAACGCATATCCGGCGTGTACTGCATGAGCGTTTCTTCACGGCGGTCCATCCGGTCAACACCGTTCACACAGACGCTTCGACCCGTCTGCACAACCCAAGCCAGGGGCGAAGTGTGCCCGCCAGAGGATGCTGGCGGCTTCGTCTTAAAAGCCGCCAGATTCTCCTGCTCGGCAACGGCTTTGTCCGATGCACTTCGCAATATCAGCAACCCACCGGCGCCTGGGGCTGGATCTGGATCTGCTTCGTACGAAAACATGGCAGCGGACGAGGCATGCAGCAATCGCGACAGCCCGCCGATGCACACCCGGTTCAGTTCTCGAACCGTCGTGCACTGCTCGACCGCCCCGCGGAGCATCTCTGTGGCTGCGGCAAACGGAGTTGCTTCCGGGCCGGAACCATCGGTTTCCGCCAGTTCATGCTCCAGCAGCCAACGAAGCAGCGGCGTGACAGAATCAAGTTGGGAAAAGAACGTCGCCAGCCGATCTGATAAATCCGCATGAACCAGCCCCTGACCTTGCACGTTGAACGGCCGGTCCAGTTCGCAACAGATCTTGCCCACGGGCTTACCGCGGATCAGTTGCGGAAATTCAACCCATGCCTTCGCAGCCATCTCCGCTGTGGCAGACGGCGCCACACGCAGCACCGGGATACGTCCCTCCTGCCAGAAACATTCCACAGGCATGGCTGCATCTTCATCCACGGCGACAATTGCCGGCGCACTTAAGAAGAAGGGCCAGAAGGCAGCGCTGTTGTGAAGTGAAGACGTACCCGTAAATCGCGAAAGATGCGTCGCCCACTGCGCACATTCGTCACCCTCACGATGTCCTGCGACGGCGAACTGAAACAACCGGCCGGTTCCGTCCTGCTCCTCCATATAAGGAAGGTATCGAAGACTTGTTAAACCGGCACGCTGAGCCAGCGGAAGCAGCAGGTCGAGCGTGTCCTGCACCGTTTCGCTACGCTGAATCTCATGCAACTCCGCCGGTGCGGAAGCAGGCGGTTCGCTGCGGCACAGCGATGCCAGTCGTCGCAGCGATGGAGGCGCCGTGCTGTGCGAGCTGCTTTCAGGTTGTTTCGCTGCCTGGGATGCTTTCGCATCGCCATCGGCCCGCACCAGTTCAGCCCGGCAGCCCGCGACGTTCTTCATATCCATTTCAGGCGGCGGCAATACCCGCCAGACGGCGCCGGCAGACTGTTCAGTGCTTTGCGGCGCCGGCGATGTGGATGGCGCTGGCTTGCGAAGCTTGATCCTGCCGCCGTTGAAATCCAAGGGTGGCGGCTCGTAACCTTCCAGGGTCGCCCCGGCAGTTTGCATCGCCTGGCGGGCGGCCGAGACAACATCTTGAAGCGACGGGTCCTGCGAGAGCTTTTTTTCAAGCTCTTTTTGCTGCGTGGTACTGGCCACGCCTGCTACGTACAGAGCCACGATTTCGTCAAGCCGGGCGTCGTCAGCAGGCCCGGAAGAGTAGGAACGCGACATAACTATCAATTCGCAAGAGTACGGAAGGCACTGCCCGGACACACAGCGGCGTCATCGTTGACGTCTGTGAAGTGCAAGCAGTGAAGAAATTCATTAGAAGAAGACATCGTCACCTGCCCTCCGGCGCGTCTTCATCGCGAAGCTGGTCAATCGCTTCACGATAGCGGGCGTAGACGGAACTCAAGGTCGAGCCCATCTTCGCCGCGATGTTTTTAAAGGTGTGCCCATGCGCCCGCAGCACCACAATCTGCCGTTTATCTTCAGGCAGCGTCTGTAATAATTCTTCAAGGTCCACCTGCTCATCACCGGCTGCCTGTTCCAGCAGGCCCGTAATCTGATCGGTCTCAACGGGCTGCGGAATACGTTTGCTGCGGCGGCTGAAATCAATCACTTTGCGTTTACAGATAACGCCCAGCCACGCTTTGAAGATGCGTTCAGCGGTTTCAACATCGGCAGTGGTGTGGGATTTCTTCACCGCGGTTGAAGCTCCACTACTTTGCGGGGCGTCTTTGCCCCCGGCGCCTGGTGTTAGACTTAGGCGGTCCATGCCGCCCGAAACCGACTGCCAGACGTTCTGTGAGATGTCGTCGACATTACTGCTGTTCACGCCGTAATTGTGCACCAGCAGGTACGCAACCAGGCGTTGATACTTGTAATAAATCCAGGCAAAACCGGCCTCGCGATCGCCGGCTTTGAACTCCTCGTACGCATCGAGCAGGTCATTCATAAAGTATTCATCGGGGGGAGAAATAAGGCGCCAGTGCTCCCTTTCGAGATAGAAACGCAGTTTACCGCGGTTTTTTCAGGAATCCAGAAAAGTTTCCTGCCTGCGGCAAACGGCGGCTAATCTTCACGCAGTGTTACCTGCCTGCCTTGCACTTCGATGGCGCCGCGTGCGTAGAGATTGATGGCGGCCGGATAGGCCTGGCATTCTTCAGTAAAGATGCGTGCGGCAAGCTGCTGCGGAGTATCGCCCGGCAGAACGGGCGTGGTGCGTTGCAGGATGATCGGGCCGTGATCGTATTCATTGTCCACAAAGTGAACGGTGCAGCCGCTTATTTTCACCCCGTAGTCAATCGCCGACTGATGCACCCGCCCACCGTAATAGCCGGCGCCGCAGAAGGCGGGAATCAGGCTGGGGTGAATGTTCATCACGCGGTTTTCAAAGTCCGCAGGGATCGCCAGCCGTTTAAGAAACCCGCCACAGACAACCAGTTCCACGCCCGCAGCGCGACAAGCGGCGAACAGTTCCTCGCTGGGCTGCTGCCAATCGCGTTTCCAGGGAATCACCTGCGTGGGAATGCCCGCGTCTTCGGCGAATTTCAGCCCGCCAGCGTTGCTGGAACTGGATATCACCAGTTTGATCTGCGCATCTAGCCCGCCCCGTCCGGCATATTCCAGCAGGTTCTTAAGCGTTGTACCGCCGCCCGATATGAGCACGGCGATTGGCATGGATTGAGTCAAACTAAGTCGTCCATAAGGTAGTTGGATTACTGGGCGGAATTTTGCAGGAACTGAAACAGATCCGCCACGTCCTGCATCTTGAGATGCTTCTCGAAGTCTTCGGGCATCAGTGAGCGGCCGGTGGCTGTCAATTCTTCAATATCAATCCGCAGGATCGTCTCCGCAGGTTTTCCAGGAGGTTGAAGGGTGATGCTATTGGCGGTTTCGGCCGCAAGCATTCCGGAATAAATCCGCCCTTCGTTGGTTGTCAGCAGATATGTACTGAACTGCGGATTCACTTCCCGGTTGGGGTCAAGCACGGCAGTGAGCAACGCCGCGCCGCCGCGGGCGGTCATGGCGGCCAGCGACGGGCCGATGGCTGTTCCTTCCTGCCCCACACGATGACACGTTGCACAGTGCTTTGTAAATACGGCGTGCCCGCGTTTTGCATCGCCCGCCATTTCTAAGGCAGGCTGATACTGCTGAATCAATGCGTTACGTTGAGTTTGCGTGGTAGACGTCACATGCTTCTGAGCTAACTGCTTGATCTCCGGATTCTGGCTGAGCGCTAACTGCTGGTACTGGCGGAGCGATATAACGCCCGGCGGTAATTTTCCCGCCGCGATGGCCTGTAAGGTCCGCAGGGTGGAATCTTTGCGTGAAAGCAACAGTTCCACCGTCCGCTTCTGAAGCGGCGGACTGAAGCTGTTAATACGCGTCAGCAGGAACTCGTCTGACAACTGCGTATGAAATCCGGCCAGCGTCTCCAGGGCGGCGGACTGCACCTGCGCCGGTTGCGAGGGTGTCAAGAGCTGCGCAAGCACCGGCACCTGCTTCCCGGCGGCGCCCCAGCGAAGTTGCCTGATCGCAGTCACCCGCTGCGCAATATTCGCACTTTCATCCGTCGCCGTGGTGGTTGCGGAGGCGAGAAGTCTCTGCAATTCCTGCTTCCCTTTCGCGCCAGTTACCGTTGCGAGATCTGTCGCAAGTTTTGATCCAGGCTTAGCATTCACCGCGGTAACTACCTGCCGCAGTAAGGAAGCGTCCGTTCTGGCAAGGTCAGCCGCGGCAGGTAGCAATGCGGCAATGTCTGCGGGCTTTTGCTGACGGCCGATCTGCCGGGCGAGTTGCAGCAGGAATGTGCGGCCCGCCTGATGTTCGCGGAAGGGTTTGTCGGCGGCGAGAATTGTGAACAGATCGCCACTGCCCTGCGCCAGTGATGTCTGCACCGCAATCAGCATCCACTTGCGGCTGCTCGCATCCAGACCGATGGCTCGTCGGGCGATGGCTGCCAGTGCAGCGTTGCGGGCCGGTGAAACAGGCGCCTCTCCCAGGCTGAACGCAAGCTGGTAGAGCACGAGCGGTGGCGCATCCTCCGCCGTTTCAATCAACGTCTGAACCAGCAGCGGCGACGATGCCAATAAGCCTTCACTCAACCGCACCGCGTGTTTCTGCAACTGCGGATTTTTATCCTCAAGCAGTCCAGTCAAATGCTGCGGTTGCAAAGCGCCCAGCCCTGCCAGCGCGTGTAGTGTATGAATTTTCCCCAAGGGCGTCGCATGCTCAAGTTGCTTCGTCAGCAAAGCTGCCGCCTGCGGATCTCGCTGTTCGTATAGAAGCCTGGCGGCTGTGTCGCGGGTCCAGCCGTTGGGGTGATCCAGGGCAGCGACAAGTTGCGGTGTTGTGGCGTTGTGAAGCTTTGGTCTGGCTTTCCCGGCTGACTTTGTATTGGTATGAACCAGGCGGTAAATCCGTCCGCGGTTGTTCCCGCTATTCAGATCAAGGTGTTTCTTGATGGCCGGATGCAAGCTCTTCGGATGCTCAATCACTTCGCGGTACATGTCCGCGATGTACAACGCCCCGTCGGGTGCATTGGCGAACTGAGCGGGGCGGAACCAGGGGTCGGTGGAAGTCAGCAGTTCTGATTTTTTATCGATCCGCTGGCCACGGTATTCCAGCCCGGCACGCGAAAGGCGTTTGCGGTGCACCAGGTTGGAACCGACATCGCCCACAATCGCCAGACCGCGATGCTCTGCCGGCCACGCGTCGCCACGATAAATCGTTACACCCGTGGCGCCCGTGAAATAACCCGCCGCCTTGCCACCGCGTTCAACGGGACCAGGGACAATGCCTGCCTTGCGAAGACGCGTGCGGACAATGCGCCAGGGCTCTACCGGGCTGCTGCGGAACACGTCGGCTTGCGGTCCGTCTTCCGCAATGCTGATCCGGGGCGAAGGCGCCGGGAAGTACGGGTTGCGGGCCACATAGCGGTCTTCGAACATCACCATCTGCAAGTGATCGCTGTTGCTGCATACGAACTTGCAGCCGTCGTCGTCAAAAGATACGCCATGCTGCCCACCGCCACTTACGGGTTGAATGCTCCAGTCGCGGATGTCGATGGCGAAGTCGCGTCCGCGCAGCGTGAGAGATTCCTTTGCTAACGAGCCATCCGGCTGCACCTTCCGCAACGTCGCGCCACTGCTGCTGGTGGCGCCGTGAACAAGGTTGTCCATGCCCCAGCGGAAGCTATTGACCAACCCTTGTACATTGCTGCGACCGAAGCCTGTGTACAGCTTCTGGCGTACATCCGCTTTGCCATCGCCTGTTGTATCTTTCATAAACCAGAGGTCCGGGGCGGCAGCCACAAGAACACCGCCCCGGCAGCAGAAGATTGCCGTTGGCCATGAGAAGCCGGCGGCGAAGACTTCGCTGTGTTCGAAGACGCCGTCGTTATCGCGGTCTTCCAGCATCCGCACCTGACCCGCCATCGCGGCCTGACGTTCGGAATAACCACGCATTTCGATGACGAACAGCCGCCCGGCAGCGTCAAACGACATGGCGATAGGGTCGACCACTGCCGGTTCCGCCGCCACCCGTTCCACCCTGTAGCCGGCCGGCGTGCGAAACGAGGCCATTGCAGCTTCTGGCGATAATGGCGCAATGCGTGGCAGTTCACTTGAGTAGTCGCGGTTGACCGAGTCGGGCTCGGCAGCAAACAGAAGCATGGCCGCGTTGCTTATCATCAGCCAGGTGGCTATCGCCGTTGCTTGTCGCATGATGCTGCCTGCCTTGGATAGATGCTGGTGGATTTGCGGAGTGTCGCCATGTTCGCCCGCTTGCAGGATGAGTGATGCGCCTTGCAGCGTCAACTCGGCAGGTGGAATGATTCACGCAGGTCTACGGCGAGTGTAGAATCGGTCGCGAGGAGACGCACGATGAACGACACCATGTGGTATTACGCAAAAGACGAGGAAGAGCTTGGCCCGGTGCCAACCTCGAAGCTGAAATCGATGGCCACATCCGGCGATCTTCTTCCCAGTGATCTGGTCTGGAAAGAAGGCATGGATGATTGGGCGCCGGCGGAAACACTACGCGGGCTCTTCCCTGCCAATCAAAGCGGCACGGTTCCTGTCACCCCAAGAGACGCCGGCACCCCGCTTACACCGCCGCCCGTCTCGGCGCCACAGCACACGGCGAACGCAAATACGGCCACGGGCGGCTTCAGTGCGGTGACGATTGGCGGGTTGACGCTGCGGCAGTGGACAAGGCTGGCAGGTTGGCCCGTGCTGCTGACGGGCCTGATGATGGTGGTGTGGGCGCGTGGCTGCGATTCGCTCAGCGAACGCTATGCAGCCAAAGTTACAGCCGAAGCGAATCTTGCCGTTAGTGATTTCGAAGGCGCCTACAAACGCCGGCGTGCGGTGATCGTCACCGCCCAGGAGAAGCTGCGCGAAAGCGGCGAGGTTACACCCGCGGACAGACGGGACCTGGACCGGCTGACCGAAGAACTCAGCGACCTGGATGAATCGTACAATGAGGACAAGGAAGCGCTGGAGGCAGGCGAATGGGCGCGGCTAAAAGCCATTGCGGAAGACGCCACAGCCACCGGCGCCATCTGGGCCTACTACCACGAACTGGCGTTTGTACTTGGCGCCCTGGTGCTGAGCCTGGGCCTAATTGCCGTTGGCGCCGCGGGCGAAGGGCCTGAGCGGTGGATCTGCCTGATCATGCTCGCAATCATTACTTTCAGCGTTTTTGTCGGGGGCAGCGCCTGGCTGCCGGCCGGTTAAGGCGTGTCTCTGGCGTTACGAGCAACAAATTCGCAGGAATTTTCAGGAAAAAAGCATTCGCGCAAGGAGCGCTGCGTTGAGTCAAAACAACCCCTATCAATCACCGCCAGAAGTCAAAGGTCCCTCGTCCAAAGAGCGCAAACTGGAAGCGCTGATTGTGAAGTATTTCCGGCAATGCCGTGAACGACCACCCACGTGGCTCTCTCTGTGGCGACGATTTCTCCCTTACGTGGGAATTCAGATCCTGTTCATCGCAGGCATCATTCTGGTGGCAAGCATCATCGTGCCATCTGCGTATCTGGCTCATATCGGCATCCTTTCTGTCGGCATGATTCTGGGCTCCTGGCTGCGGGATCTTGGCTTCTGCCGTAAAATCGCATTGCAGTGGCCCGTGCTCGAGCAACTGCTGGACTGGGATAAGATCGAGCGGAAGCACGAAGAGCACGGTTCTTAATTTCTGTTACTGCCGGCATTCGTTATGAAAACCGTACGCGGCGATTTGATTCAGCTTGCTCTGGATGGGCAGTTTGACGTGATCATTCACGGCTGCAACTGTTTCTGTGCGATGGGCAAAGGCATTGCGAAAACGATCAAGGCGAAATTCCCGGAAGCGTACGAGGCTGACAAAGCGACGGCCAAGGGCGACCGGGCGAAGCTGGGTTCTATCTCCTTCGCAAAGGTCGTACGGGACGAGCGGCGTATCACCATTGTGAACGGATACCCCCAGTTTCATTGGAGAGGCACCAGCGGCAAAGCGGATTACGACGCCATTCAAGGCGTTATGCAGCAGGTGAAGCAACGGTTCTCAGGTCAACGGATCGGCTATCCCAAAATCGGCGCCGGTCTGGCAGGCGGCGACTGGGACAGAATCTCGGCCATCATCGAAGAAGAACTAGCAGGCGAAGACCACACGGTTGTGGA
Source organism: Pirellulaceae bacterium (assembly GCA_965233625.1). Classification (GTDB taxonomy): domain Bacteria; phylum Planctomycetota; class Planctomycetia; order Pirellulales; family Pirellulaceae. The sequence goes on along the minus strand of OZ247499.1, from coordinate 455,906 downwards.
ATTCGCCCCTTGAGCAGCAAACATTTACGGACGGCGACCGGGACGGAGCAGCACCTGTGACATGGCCTGACACTGAAGAACACCGGCGACTGAAGGCATCGCAAGATCGCGAGGCAGACTGGAAAAACTGGGGCCCCTACGTCGCCGACCGCGCCTGGGGCACAGTCCGGGAAGATTACAGTGCAGGCGGTAAGGCGTGGGAATACTTCACGCACGATCATGCGCGCAGCCGCGCGTACCGCTGGAACGAAGACGGCCTAGCCGGCGTATGCAACCGGTTCCAGAACATCTGCATGGCCATTGCGTTATGGAACGGTGTTGATCCGATCTTGAAAGAACGCTTCTTTGGCGTGACCGGGCCGCAGGGCAACCATGGCGAAGATGTGAAGGAGTACTACTTCCACCTGGATAGTACGCCGACGCATTCGTACATGAAGATGCTCTACAAGTATCCACAGGTCGAGTATCCCTATCAGGAACTGGTCGATGAGAACGGTCGCCGCAGTGTTTTCGAACGCGAATATGAATTATTTGATGCGTTGAAACAGGCGTTTGAACAAGACCGTTACTTCGACGTGTTTGTTGAATACGCCAAAGCGGGTGAAGAAGATATCCTCTGCCGCATCACGGCTATTAACCGCGGCCCCACGGCGGCGCCACTACACATTCTGCCGCACCTCTGGTATCGCAATACCTGGTCGTGGGGGCACAGTGCCCAACAGCCACAATTGCAGAAAGTCGCCGCTGGCCAGGTGCACACAGGGCACCGCCATTTAGGAGAGCGATTCTGGTACGTGGATCTGCAGCAGCAGACGCCGGAACTGATGTTCACAGGCAACGACACCAACAAGGTAAAGATATTCGGCGCCAGATCGCAGCCGGGCTACACCAAAGACGCCTTTCACGAAACGGTTGTGGACGGCTTGCCGGGCAAGGTGAACCCTGACTTCTCTGGCACCAAAGCCGCCGCCCACTATCAGACCACGATTAAACCAGGCGAGAGTTTCACCGTTTACACGCGGTTCTGTCTGGATGAACAGAAGCAGCCGTTTGCAGATGCGGCCGCGATCTTCGACCGCCGTATTGCTGAAGCGGACGAATTCTACGAAGCGATCCACGCACCAGACATGAGTGCAGAGCGGAAGAAGATTCAACGGCAGGCGTTCGCCGGGCTGATGTGGACCAAGCAGTTTTATCACTACAGTGTTGAGTTGTGGCTGGACGGCGATCCGACGCAAGTGGAGCCGCCTGCGGAACGCCTGGACGCACGCAATTCGCACTGGCGGCATCTCTATAATCTCGACGTGATTTCGATGCCGGATAAGTGGGAGTATCCGTGGTACGCAGCCTGGGACCTGGCGTTTCATACGTTGCCCATCGCCATGATTGACCCGGAATGGGCCAAACGCCAGCTGATTCTGATGCTACGCACGTGGTACATGCATCCAAACGGGCAGATACCGGCGTATGAATGGTCATTCGGCGATGTGAACCCGCCCGTACATGCCTGGGCTACGTGGCGTGTTTACGAAATCGACCGCGATCTACATGGTCGCCCCGATGTGCCATTCCTGGAGGAAGTGTTTCACAAACTGCTGCTGAATTTCACCTGGTGGGTCAACCGCAAAGATAACGTCGGCAACAACATCTTTGAGGGTGGCTTTCTGGGGCTTGATAACATCGGGCTCTTCGACCGCAGCCATCCACTGCCAGGCATAGGTCGCCTGGAACAGGCGGACGGCACGGGCTGGATGGCGATGTACTGCCTGAACATGCTGAAGATCGCGCTGGAGCTTGCGACGCGGAACAATGCTTACGAGAGCATCGCCGTGAAGTTCTTTGAGCATTTTGTGCACATCGGCTTTGCCACCAATACGACTTGCGGGCACGGCGGCCTGTGGGACGAGGAGGATGGTTTCTACTACGATATGTTACGCGGCCCCGACGGCTCTGCAGAGCGGCTGAAGATACGTTCGTTTGTGGGGCTGATTCCGCTGTTCGCCGTGGAGACGATGGAAGAAGAAACCATCCAGAAGCTGCCAAGCTTCCGTCGCCGGATGAACTGGTTTCTGAAATACCGGCCGCACTTGACGCAGCAGCTTGCCCCGCTGGACGAACCCGGCGTCGACGGCAGGAGATTGCTATCGCTGGCTTGCCGCGATAAGACCCGTCGCATCGTGGATCGGCTGCTCGATCCCGCGCAATTCCTCTCTGACTTCGGCCTGCGGTCACTGTCAAAAGAGCACGAAGACGCGCCATATTCATACAAAATCCACGGACGCCACCTCCATGTCGGCTATGAACCGGGCGAATCTCAGTCGGGCATGTTCGGCGGCAACAGCAACTGGCGTGGCCCGGTCTGGTTCCCGGTGAACTTTATGATGATGGAGTCACTGCGCAAGCTGCACAGCTTTTATGGAGATCGCTTCGCAACGCCCGACCCCAACCAACCAGGGAAGTTCCTGACGCTCGAAGAGGCAGCGGGCGAGATTGGCAGGCGTCTGATTCGTCTCTTCGAAATCGAGGCCGGACGTCGCCCGTTCAAAGGCGGTAACCGTTACATGGATCGTAATCCACACTGGCGGGACCATTTACAGTTCCACGAGTACTTTCACGGAGACACCGGAGAGGGCCTGGGCGCCAGTCATCAGACAGGCTGGACGGCATTGGTTGCAAAACTCATACAACAGGCCCAGCAACCGATGCCCTGATCTCCGTAAAACTTGCAGTTTTCCGGCAACGAAATTAGAATACGGCGAGTTATCTGCTACAAATTAGTACCGGCAGAGCCACAGGCACATGGATCGGGTTTTGCGATCTTCCGCACGCGTTCCGTTCTCAAATTCTGCTGGCGTTTTACGGTTGTTTACACATTGTTTCAGGGAGTTTTCCCGGATGAAGAATTTTGCAATTTCAGCGGCTGTTGTGGCGCTTTTATGCGGTGCATGGCCGGCTGCGGCAATGGCTCAGGATGACTTCCTGGAAGAATTGTACGGGCGTGGCGTTCATGCCTACTTCGAGCGTGATTTTGAAACCGCGCTCGAACTGTTCACGGACGCCATTGACGACGATTCGAAAGATCCTCGCGTCTACTACTATCGCGGCCTCATCTACAACGCGACCGGACGGACGGACGAAGCAGAAGCCGATTTCAAAGCCGGCGCCCGGCTCGAAGCCCGCGGTGGCGAACAGAATTTCCGCGTCGGTCGTTCTCTTGAACGCGTGCAGGGCCGTGTCCGCCTGAGCCTGGAACGTGTACGGCGTTCAGCTCGTCGCGACTTGAAGAGCGAAGAACTGGCCGCTGCCCGTGCCCGTCGTGGCAAGTTCGCCGCTGAGCAGGCTGCCTCTGGCCGTAAGACCCCCGCCGAACTAAGCGGCGCCAGCGAGATTCCCGTCGACGAACCCGCCGAAGCACCCGCTGACAATCCGTTCGGCGGCAACACCGGCCCCGCGACACCGATGGTGACGCCTACAGAACCAGCAACACCGGCCACGCCGATGCCAATGGGCGGCGACAATCCGTTCGGAGACGATCTTGTCACACCTGCTCCGGCCGAACCCATGACCGGCGGCAGCCCCTTCGACAACCCAACCGCTCCGGCAACGCCAGCACCTGCTGAACCAATGCCCGGCAACAACCCGTTCGGCGAACCAGCAGCACCGGCCACACCGATGGGTGAACCCGCTGCCCCAGCAACACCTGCACCAGGCGCCGAAGACAATCCGTTCGGCGAACCAGCAGCACCAGCCACACCAATGGGTGAACCCGCTGCCCCAGCAACACCTGCACCCGGCGCTGAAGACAATCCGTTCGGCGAACCAGCAGCACCGGCCACACCGATGGGTGAACCCGCCGCACCTGCAACACCTGCACCAGGCGCCGAAGACAATCCATTTGGCGCACCAGCAGCACCGGCCACACCGATGGGTGAACCTGCTGCCCCAGCAACACCTGCACCGGGCGCGGAAGACAACCCGTTTGGCGAACCAGCAGCACCAGCAGAGCCTGCTGCACCCGCGCCTGCTGGCGGCAACCCATTTGACGCACCTGCTGGCGAGCCGGCGCCGGCCAAACCCGTTGACCCATCGGAGAATCCGTTCGGGGCCGCAGTGGAACCAGCAACCGAGGCGCCAGCACCTAAGCCGGCAGCACCTGCTCCACAGCCGGCGCCAGCCGAACCTTCCGCAACCAACCCATTTGAAAATCCGTTTGGCGAGTAACTCTCTTATCGCCTGACATGAAGCGACAGACGCCCCGTATCTTTCACGATACGGGGCGTTTTTTAATTGGGGTCAGATCGCCGCTAATGCACGCGTGGCATTGACTATTCAGGCGCGGCGTACAAGTTGTTCGTTTCGATAAATCGCTCTACCGCCCTTGGCGTCCTGTACCTGATGCTATGACCATTCTGGCAAAGTTGGCGGATGCGTGTGCTGCTGAAATCCACCAAAGGCGCATCCACCACATGACTTTTGACTTGCTCAACCTGTTGCGAGGTTGCTACGTCATTGAGCAAGGCGAAGTCGAACTTAACGCCCGGTCGCTGCATCAAAACAACGGTGGCAGCCGCAAGGATGCGGCCGGGGTCGCGCCACGTCGGCAGATCGCGCAGCGAATCTCCGCCCAGCAGGAAGAAGAGTTCCGCGTCAGGCTGTTTCTTCGCAATGGCTTCAAGCGAATCTGCCGTGTAATTCACTCCGCCGTTGTCAATTTCCAGCGTGCAAACGTCGAAAGCCTCGTTGCCGGCAATGGCAAGGCGGAGCATCTCCACACGCTGCTTATCAGGCGTGATCGCCTTCTTCTGCTTGTGCGGAGGCGTGGCAGCCGGCAGAAACCAGACGCTATCTAGCTGGTGCTGCTCTCGACAGACCTCAGCCAGGAGAAGATGCCCGTAGTGCACAGGATCAAAAGAGCCGCCGAAGATTCCCAGTCGCATTTCCATCTACCTTACGTGCACGTCAATAGCCCGGACTGCGGCAAATGTAACGCGCGGCGCGGTAATCAGGGAGGCGGCTACTTGATTTGTTCCTGCTCGACCGGCTTCCGGGGTGCAATAGAGTAGTAAAGGCCGCGCACCACGTAGAACACGAGTATTCCCGCAGCAGCGCCGCTGACATCCGCCAGCCAGTCGAGCAGATCGGCTTGACGATTGGGCACATACTGTTGCAGCCATTCGTCCACCGCGCCGTAAATCGCAAGTATCACAAGCACCCAACCGCCATACCAGCGTGGCGCCTTCAACGCCCAGGGCAGCACCCACACCGCAAAAAACGCCAGCAGCGCGTAGGCGGCAAAATGGGCGACCTTATCATTCACGGTCATGCCACCGTGGCGGATCACTTTCCCGGGAAGATGCGTTGCCGTAAACAGCACGATCCAGTAGACGGCCAGGATGACGGCTGCATAAACTATAGGCCTGCGGAGGATTCGACTCATCAGTAATGGCTGCCAGATTTCCGCAGGTGATGCACGTGACCGCGCAGGTTTAATCAGAAGAAGTCTAGTCCGGGAAAGACAAGATGCTCAACCGCCAGATCAGAGTTCGTTTTATCTTAACCGCCGCACTGGTGTTTGTTGCAGCATTGGTGGTGAATCCAGCTGCTTTCGCAGACGAAGCAGGGAAACCGCCCGCAAAACCAGCGAAAGCCGGAAAATGGCAGTCGCTGTTTGATGGAAAAACGCTCACAGGCTGGAAGAAAACAAATTACGGCGGCGAAGGCGAAGTTTACGTTAACAAAGCAGGGGACCTAGTCCTGGACATGGGCGTAACGCTCACGGGTGTGCATCTCGATGGAGGCAAGTTCCCTACCAACAACTACGAGATCGAATTAGACGCACGCCGGATGGAAGGCATCGATTTCTTTGTCGGCTTGACCTTTCCCGTCGATAAGTCGCATTGCAGTTTCATCGTAGGCGGGTGGGCCGGCGCCGTGGTGGGCATCTCCAGCATCGATAACAAAGACGCTTCGGAAAACAAAACAACGATCTACCGGAACTTCAAAAAGAACCAGTGGTACAAGTTCAAAGTACAGGTCACGCCGGGCCGCATTCAATGCTGGATCGATGGCAAACAGGTGGTTAACGCCGACGTAAAAGGCAAGAAACTAACAGTGCGAAACGAGATGCTGCCCTCAAGGCCTCTGGGCCTGGCGACTTTTGAAACACGCGCCGGCATTCGCAACATCCGCTACCGCGAACTGCACGCAGCAAAGAAATAACGCGGTGGCAATCTGCCGAATTGACAGCGTCGGCAGCAAGGACAGACGTCAAATTGCCCATTTTAGCTTCTTGCCGCTGGCCGTTTGTGTTAAAAAGTCGTGTAGCCTAAATGGGTTACGTCGAACGCACACATTTTACTGGCTCTTGCGCCTGGTTGGTCCGCAATTTGCTTAATCGTTGGTGTGAGGTAACCTGGACGGGTACCATAGATTTTTAGCAACCGTGTTTTGTTCGCGGCGTGTCGAAAATGTTACAAACACCTTCTCTACTTATCACGGATGACGATCGCGATCTTCGCGAGACGTTGCGCGACGCTTTCGAGCCACGCGGCTTCCGCACAATCCTGGCGTCGGACGGCGCCGAGGCGGTGGAAATCGTCCGCAACGAGACCGTTCACCTGGTGCTTCTGGATATGCACATGCCCCGCATGACAGGACTGGAAGCCTTGTGGGAAGTGCAAAGCATCCGCTCGCCTCTGCCCTGCATTCTGATGTCGGCAGCACTTGATGACGCGATTGAAGAAGAGGCGCAGCGTGCTAACGCCTTCTCGGTGCAGCGCAAACCTGTCCGCTTCCGGGAACTAAGCGAGCTGGTCAAACAGGCTTTGCAGCAGACCTACAGCTGGTCTCCTTCAGGCGACAGCTACGAAGGTTAATCTTTGCAAAAAATCCATCGCGCAGCTTGAAAAAAAGCATGGTGCGAGGCGATAATACCCCCGGTTTGAGGAACACGTAGAAACACGCCGACCCCTTTCCTTCCACAACGGCGTGTTTCTGTTCAGCTTGTGTCACCGTCTGGGTACTGAATGTGATCACCGCGCAGCAGATCATCCTTTTCCCCGCCATTGGCAGGCAGGTGGATGGCGGCGCGGCGTGGAAGATCGATGTCAGCGGCGCAGTGCTAGAGCCTGGTAAGATTCCGTTTCCTAAGCGGATGATGCTGCCACTTCTACGGCGGGCGATGCGGGCGCCTATTGATGCGTTCGACAGTGAGATTTTTAAGACCCGCATTGAAGCTTTCGCGGCTACAGCTTCGCGAGGCCGCCAGATTGCAATCCGCGTGGGCGGTGCCATGCACCTGCTGCCCCGGAAAACAACCCGCAGCGGTCTGTTTGAAGGCGCCGTGTACGTGCCCGCAGGCGACACATCCGTCGATCCGCGCGGCTGCCTGAACTTCAAAGTCGTGGCAGCCGGAAAGAACAATGGCCGGGTTGCCGCGACCGAGTGCGCGGGACGTGCACACCTACTACCGCCTGACGGTGTTTCTGTCATTTCAGACATTGACGACACCATCAAACACAGCGGCGTGACGAACCGCCGGGCCCTGCTGCAGAACACCTTCCTCCGTGAGTTTCAGCCGTTTCTGGGCATGGCGGAGCTTTACCGCCAATGGGTGCATCAAGGCGCCACGGTTCACTACGTATCGTCCAGCCCCTGGCAACTCTACACGCCACTAGCAACACTCTGCGGAGACGCCAGCGCGCATGAAGGGAAATTCCCTGACGGCACGTTCCATCTGCGTTATTTCCGGCTGACCGATCATATGCTGCGTCGTTTCATGTTCAAACGTTTGCGTGGCAAAGCCAAAGTCATTCACAAAATTGTGAAGTCTTTCCCGCAGCGGAAATTCATTCTGGTTGGCGACTCAGGCGAACACGATCCAGAGATTTATGCCGATCTGGCGCGAAGGTATCCGGAACAGGTGAGCCGGGTTTTCATCCGCGACCTAGCTGAACGGCCCATCCAGCCGGCGCGGCGCAAGCGATTGGAAAAGCGGTTGGCGGATGGTGTGCTATCAACCTTTCAGAGTTCGCAGGATCTTCCACGCGATCTGCCCGTAACTCCCTTGCTAAACGGTTAGTAAACACCCGGGGCGAGGGCCGCGACTTTAGCCGCGTATTTTTCGTATTCCGCGCCATAAGCGTGGCAAAGAAAAACGTCTTCGCGTTTGATCCGCAAAAGGATCAGCGGAGTTATCACCAGGGCCATCAGCAGCAAAGCGGCAAGGCTCAACAACAGCAAAGCGGCGCCGGCAACGAAGAGCAGAATCGCAGCTTCGGACGGATGCCGGACAAAGCGGTAAACGCCCTTCTGATGAAACGGCGTCCCGCGTTCAGCTTGCAACTGGCTCACAAACCGCCGCCCCAACGACGCGATAGCTGCGGCGCGTAGAACAGCCCCGCCCATCATGATGCAGGCGCCAAACACTTGCACCGCGGCTAACCAGGCGACGCCGCCATAGTTGCTGGCAGTTAATAGGTGTTCCGTTTCTGCTGTGAGTAGCAACGCCAGCATCATCAGCGCGGTGCAGGCAGCATAGTTGCTATCTGGTGGAACTGTTGCGTGCTGGTTCCTGGATGGAAAATTCTGTGACGTAAACCAGACCGTTTGCACGTCGGCTGCGTAGAAGCAAGTGGCGAGCACGAGCATAGTGAAGATGCCCGGAGCGGCTTCCGCCGTTAGCACCGGCCCAATCATCATTGGCAGGGAAAGCAGCGCAAGATTCAATAGCGCGCCTATCGTTACAACCAGAAACCGCACAACCTGCTTCACCTCGCTAAACCGCACGGATATGCCCAGAGCGTTGCATTTTAGCAACATCGGCTGTTGAAAATATGCATCACGCGGCGGTTTTGCGTGGTACGTTTTCGTGCCAGCGGTTGTGCGCCGCCATTTTGCACTGCGGTTTTCCGTCCTCTGTTTTTCCGATTCGCGATGATGTCCAGGCTGACACATTCCTGTCATGCAATCTGCGTCACGATTTTAATCGTGCACGTCGCTGGCTGTGCATCTGCGCGCATCCCCGCTATCGACCGCACCGGGCAGCGGATCTTTGCACCCGCGACGACGGAACTGCGATCGCCGTTTAGCGGTTGCGGATTGTTTCCCCGGCCAGCGTTCACCACACCGCCGGCGCCGCCCGTCATTACTGAGACCTTGCCAGGCGCCCCGGTTCGTCCACAACCATTGCTAGTGCAGCCGCAATTCGTCCAGCCGCCCATTGCGAGTGTGGGGCCGGACTGCAACTGCCAGCCGCCTGTAACCGTTGTCCAACCGGGAATAACACAGCCTGACGTCACGCCGCCAACGGCGCCGCCACGCGGGCCGAGGATTGTATTAACTAAACAGCAGGTCGTGACACCCGTTGGCACCGAAGTGGTGCTTGCCGCAGGCGTTGTGAATGCATCAGGTCAACTTGTTGCGGGACAGAAATTACGCTGGGAACTTGAAGCGGGCAGCGCCGGTCAGTTCGCTTCGATTGACCAGAATGTTGTCGGCACACCAACGCCAGAAGTTGCTGAAAGCACCAGTGGCGCCGGCGCGCGGCGTGTTGATCGCGGCACGGCGGATACCAGCGACGATGTTATCGTGCAGGCAGGCCAGACCTGGATCAGCGTGCAATCGGTCGACGTGGGCACCTCGCGGGTGCGACTCTCCGCGGACTTTGGCGGCCAGCAGTTGCAGGAAACGGCGCTCATCTACTGGGTGAACGTGCAATGGCAGACGCCTTCGCCCGCCATCGTTCCCGCCGGTACTTCGCAGGTCCTGACCTCCACACTGACACGGCCTGACACCGGGGCGCCGGTTCCCGGCTGGTTTGTGCGGTACGAAGTGGTCAGCGGCGCCACCGCTGGCTTCGGACCGGGGCTTGTGACAGGCGCGGAAGTACAAACGGACGCGAACGGCCAGGCATCAATTGAGTTGAAGCAACGGGCGGCGGAAGCGGGCGTGACGCGGATCCGCATCGTTTTCCTACGACCCGCGATGACACCAGGCGATCCGCAGAAACTGCCGGCCGGCTCGGCCTTCACCAACGTGACGTGGAGCGCGGCCGGATTGGATGTGCGAGTTACCGGGCCGCAGCAGGCCGCCGTCGCAGCCAATGTGACGTACCAGATTGACGTGACCAACACGGGCGATCAGCCGGCAGTAGGTGTCGAAGTTACAGACCGCATGCCGCCTGAACTTAGCATCACGGGCAGCAATCCACCGCATCAGGCAACGGGTGATGAAAACCGCTGGGTGCTGGGAGAGATTGCCCCGCGCGAAACGCGCAGCATCGTGGTGCAATGCCGCACGCAGCGCGCGGGCGATGTCCGCTATTGTGCAATCGCCCGCAGCGGACCTTCCCTTCAGCGCGAAGCCTGCCAGGCAACCCGCATCATTGCGAACGCCATTGACGTGCAGATGCGTGGACCGCAGGAAGCAATGGTTGGCGAAAGAGCGCAATATCAGATCACCGTGACGAATCCCGGCGCCACCGTGCTGAAGAATGTGCAGCTCACCGATACCTTTGATGCTGGCTACGCCCATGAAAGCGGACGCACAGGTTCTGTCTCGCAGACGCTAGGCGATATTCCGCCGGGACAGGCCAAACGCATTGCTTTGACGTTTAAGGTTCTACAAGAAGGTGTCCGCAGACATACGCTGTCGATCACAGGTGACAACTTCCAGCAGGTCGACCGCGCGGCGGAACTCAAGGCGTTGCCCGCTGCGGCGCCGTCGGTTTCTGTGAAAATCACCGGGCCCGCCTCGGTTGAGCAAGGTCAGCAAGCGGAGTATGTGATACAGGTGGCGAACATGGGCAATGTGCCGCTGACCAACGTCCGCATCAGCGACGACTTCTCGCGCGTGTTCCAGCCACAACAGGCAACACCCGGCGTAGTGCCACAACGCCCACCGGGACGTGTGGAGTGGATCGTCGCCCAGCTGAACGCCGGCGAAACCGATGAACGCCGCATCGTGTGCACCACAACCGCCGCCGCGCCATCGTCGAGCCATCGTGCGACGGTCACTTGCGATCAAGGCGCCACCGCGACCGACGAAGTTGTCACCGTTGTCACTGCTCCGCCAGGAGCGCCTGCTGCGACCGATGCAGGCAAGTTAACGATTTCGGTGGCGGACCGCAGCGACCCGTTGAAGATGAACGAAACCGGCGTCTACTTCATCGTCATTTCTAATGAACGCAAAGTCGTTGACAACAATGTGCAGCTTACGGTTCTCCTCCCAGATGGCCTGGAATTCCAGCGGGTAACGGGTCCAGAGCGGTTGCTCGAACTTCGTCCGGGAGGGCGTGAGATCGTCTTAAAGTCAACGCGTAGCGTCCGGCCAGGTGAAACCATGCAGGCCTTCCGCCTGGAACTGAAGCCCGTCAAACCGGGCAAACATGTTGTGCGGGCAAGGGTCGTCAGTCAGCTATCGCCCGGCGGCGTCGAAGAAACGGAAGAAACAACGGTTCTGATGGAATAAAAGCGGACCGTCCTGGCCTCGTTCGCGGCCCTAGGCATTACAGGACAGAGCGTGATATATTTCACGCGTTGTCCCAGAAGCTTCGCCAGTAACGCCGTGGAACGCCGCATGCCTGCCACACTTATCCGCCAGGGCAAAGTCCGTGATATCTATGACCTGGGCGACCGCCTGCTGCTTGTGGCAAGTGACCGCATCAGTGCGTTTGACTGGGTATTCCCGACGGCTATTCCCGACAAGGGCCGTGTGCTGACACAGATCAGCCGTTTCTGGTTCGAGCATTTCGACGTCGAAAACCATCTTATCAGCTGCGACGTCGACCCGGCGGATGTCCCGGAGGGACAGGATCCAGAATGGTTCGCCGGACGCAGCATGGTGGTCAAGAAGTGCGAAGTGGTGCCCGTCGAATGCGTCGCACGCGGCTTCGTGGTTGGTTCTGGCTGGAAGGAATATCAGCGCGATGGCGCTATCTGTGGCATCGACCTGCCACCAGGATTGCAGCACTGCGAACAGTTGCCCGAACCGATCTTTACACCTGCGACCAAAGAGGATGAAGGCCACGACGAGAACATTCCGTTCCAGCGAATGGTCGAAATCACCGGGCAGCAGCGCGCGGAAGAACTGCGGCAGCGCACCTTGGACATCTACCGCAAGGCGGCGGAATTCGCCCGGCCGCGAGGCATCATTCTGGCCGACACCAAGCTGGAATGGGGTGAATTGGATGGCCGGCTGATTCTGATCGACGAAGTGCTTACGCCCGATAGCTCGCGATTCTGGCCTGCAGAAACCTACGAGCCGGGGCGGATTCAACCGTCGTACGATAAGCAGTACGTCCGCGACTATCTGGAAACGACAACGTGGGACAAGAACAGCCCCGCGCCTGAATTGCCTGCGGAGATTGTCGCCAAGACACGCGAGAAGTACATCACCGCGTACGAGACCCTGACGGGCAACGATTTTCCATGGAAGTAATGTAAGTAGCGACGCGTTACTTCAGCACTTTGAAGCCAACATCGCTCTTATCATCCAGCGGCCCGTTGTAGTTGATGGTGATCTCTTCGCCAGCCTGGATGTCGCGAAGTGCGGAGAACACTTTTACGCGCTGGCCGATGTCAGCGAACCTGGCATTCGGATCGTAAGAATGGTTGTACAGCGAACCGTATCCCAGCACGAAACCCACGTGATGCGGCCCCCAGCCAAAGACGTAACGTCCAAAGTCTGAGCCGTACATTTCGTCCTCGTGAAAAACGAGCACGGGTGCGCGTTCGATGACTTCTCCTTCTGGAATCAGGCGGGTGGCGAACACGCCGCGGCCCTTTCCTTTTGATCTCTTCACTTCAATCGCAGTCGGCGGTGTAACGGGCATGCGGTGCTTCCAAGGGGAATCGATACAGATGACGCCGTATATTGTGCTGCAGCGGCGCAAAAGTAAACCACGGCCAGGCAGGGCGCCGGGCCGTGGTTGATAAATCCGAAAAGGATCTTTGGCAGGTGATCTGGTTCACCCACGCGAAGCAACCGCTCAAGCGCTGCGGTTGGCAGCGCCTGGTTGGTTGTCTGCTAAGGCGTTAATCCCACCACCACTCGGTGGCGCCTAGTTTTTCAACGGTGATGCCATCGCGGACGGTGGCGACTTCACGGTTTTCATCTTTCAGAAGCCTCGCAGGTTTCAATGCTTCCAGCGGCCGCATCTGCACGCCGCCACCGATGGGCGTCATCAGCGTGCTGCCTTTCCAGACCGCATTGACGGCGGTTTCGACCTGGCGAGGGGCGGTAAGGGTGTTCACTGGCAGACGCGATTCGTCGCCCAGCAGTTCCATGTTCCAGCCAGAGCGGCCGTAGTAGTCGTAACGCTGAATGAATGCGGCGGCGATTGCCAGATCAATCATGTTCCGCATCTGTCCGTAAACAGGCACCTTGGCGGCAAGAGCGTCGTATTTTTCGGTGAAGCCATCGGCAAATGCTTTGGCGGCGGCATCAGGGGCGCCGGTGTGAGCACGACGGCCATCCGGGCCAACCAGTTCGTTAGCGCTGATTAGCTTCACGCCTTTGCCTTCCATCTGCATGGCGAATTCGTCTTCGGTCATGCGGACCTTGTTGTAATCTGGTACGAAGTACCACCGCTTCAGCGCGTTACGCGACTGGGCGCCGGGCTTAGCGTGCGAAACATAGCTGCGAATGCCGACGGGTGTTTTCTCAAGTCCGACGCCGATCATCTTCATACGATAGTCAGCTTCGACCAGAACCTGAGCGAAGTGGCTGCCGGCGGGCACGCCGCGGATGCTGACGGTCTGTTTGCCCAGAGCCTGCTGCATGCCGTGGGTAAAGCTGCTGACATTGCGGCGGGTCAGCCGTGGTGCATTGGTCGAGATGTACTTCTGCAGCGCCTGCAAGCCAGACTGCGTAGGATCAATCGAGACGCTGATCAGATCGGTTCCGCGGCTGCGTGGGCCGTACGTCCGCAGTGCGGTGATCAGGTCGCGGAGTTCGATGACGGGCACACCGCTTTCGACAGCAACAGGTCGGCCAGATGCACTCACGCCGAATGGTTCGGCGGGACCGGCAATAACGATGTCCTGCGTTTTCGGCAGGTAGAAGACGTGCGTGATGCGTGTCAGGCCAGCCAGGTACTTCATTTCTTCTGGCAGTGGACCACCGCTGGCAAGCGTCTTACCGATAGCGGCTTCAAGCCGGTTAAGCGAGATCTTGCGTAGCTTGCTGGGCGTGGCCAAGTCGCCGGGCAGGGCTTTCAAAGCGGCAGCCATGCGTTCGCGATGCAGGCGGCCGCCTGGGTCGCGGATGGTGACGGTGCTGAGGACGCCTTCGGCGCTTACTTCAACACCGGCGTTCTGTGCGTTGGCGAAGGCGCCGCCACACACAACCACGGCGCATGCCAGCACGGCTCGCGATATCTGGAGAATTGTTGGACGATAAGCTTTCATTGCAAGCCTCTTCTCGTGGCGTTCAAAACATAATGCCCCTGTTCCATGCCGCAAGCTGCGGAGGGTCTCTCAATCTGATAGTAGTTGCCGCTACACGCAATTCAAGCAGTTTTACGACTTAGGAAGGCCCTAACGGGGCAGCCTGTGCCGGTAGCGCTGGATTGATACGATTGATGGGGTTACGTCCGGCGCCTCGCAGGTGAATAATGAGCGGGAAACCTGAACACGTGGAATTGGTATGTCGCGTTCTCTAGAAATTATAGCTCCAAACCGGCTGCATTTCGGCTTATTTTCGTTTGGCGGATCTGGCCGGCAGTTCGGCGGCGTCGGGGCGATGATCGACTCGCCCGGTCTGCACCTGAAAATCTGTTCAGAAGAACAGTTTGAATCGCATGGCGAACACGCAACGCGAATTCGTGTTTTCGCAGAAAACTGGGCGGAATTTCACAAACGGCAGCTACCAGCGTGCGGAGTTCACGTACTGAAGGCACCGCCGGAACACGTCGGGCTGGGCCTGGGAACGCAACTGGGTTTGTCGGTTGCGGCGGGTCTGAATGCGTTTTTCGATTTACCGCAGATGGCCGTCGGCAGTCTGACCGCATGTGCACAGCGTGGCTTGCGGTCCGCGGTAGGCGCCTACGGGTTCTGCTACGGCGGGCTGGTTGTTGAACGCGGTAAGGCGCCGCACGATAGCATTTCACCGCTGGAGTGCCGTCTGCCGCTGCCGCCCGCGTGGCGATTCGTTCTGGCAAGGCCGCTGCAACCGTCCGGGCTAGCGGGAAAAGCAGAGCAGCAGGCTTTTGATTCGCTGGAACCGGTATCCGCCGAAAAACGCAACTGGTTGATCGGGCAGGTGCGGAACGAACTACTGCCCGCGGCTGCATCTGCTGACTTCGAGGCTTTTGCAAAAAGCGTGGCGGAGTACGGTCGCGAAGCGGGGATGTGTTTCGCGGCACATCAAGGTGGGCCTTACAATGGCGCGGAAATCACCCGGCTAATTGAATTCGGCGCCGCCAACGGCGTGCACGGCGGACAGAGTTCGTGGGGGCCAACCGTGTTCTTTTTACTTGAGAACGAAGAGCAGGCCGCGTCGTTTTCTGAACAGTTAGCCCGTGAGTTCCCTGCTGGCGAAGTCGCCATTCATACCGCAGCGCCGAATAACTCCGGCATGAAAATTGTCCGCTGAATGGCAAACCACAAGGCCGGCTGTCAGCAGCGATTATCAAACACATTCAAAATGCAGCAACTACGGATCTCTTTGCAATGCTGAATACTTCACTGGATGGCGAATACGCAGTAGGCGATGTCGACGGGATTGAATCTCCTTCGATCCTGGTATTTGAAGAACGGTTGCGCAACAACATCCGTCACATGGTGGAGATTGCAGGCTCTGCGGAGCGGCTGACACCTCATTGCAAAACCCACAAGATTTCTAAGATTATCGAACTGCTCATTGAGCAAGGTGTCACCAGCCACAAATGCGCAACGATCGCAGAGGCGGAGATGCTCGCGTCGGCTGGCGCCAGCCGGGTGTTGCTGGCGTATAACCCCGTTGGACCCAATGTAGAACGAATTGTTTCGTTGGCGGCGGCTTATCCGCAGGTGGAATTTGCAGTGACGTGCGACCATCTTTTGCCGCTTCAACATCTTTCAAAACAAGCGGCAGCGGCAGGGCAGCAGATCGCGGTGCTGCTTGACGTTAACTGCGGTATGAACCGCACAGGCATCGAACTTGGCGAAGATGCCTTAGAGTTATACAAGCAGATTCACTCCCTGCCCGGTGTTTACTGTGGCGGTCTGCATATTTACGACGGGCACAACCGTCAGCAGGATGTTGATGAACGTCGAAAGGCTGTCGGCCAAGTCTGGGAAAACGTCTGCAAATTTAAACAGCAGCTTGAAGCGGCGAACCTGCCCTGCCCGCGGGCTGTGGCTGGCGGAACCGGCAGTTTTCCGCTGTATGCGGAATTAAACGCAGACATTGAACTGAGCCCTGGCACGGTTGTTTTCTACGATGCGGGTTATTCACGCGCGTTCCCTGAACTGCCCTTTCAACCTGCGGCGGTGGTGCTAACAAGAGTTGTCAGCCGCCCCACGGCGAACACTTTAACGCTTGATGTGGGCAACAAAGCCGTGGCGTCTGATCCGCCAGCCGGCAACCGCCTGCATTTTCCGGCGCTGCCTGAAGCCGAAGAAATCATGCACAGCGAGGAGCATCTTGTCCTCCGCACGAAAGAGCCATGCGATCTGCAACCAGGCACACCGCTGGTCGCCGTGCCGGTTCACATCTGCCCCACCAGTGCGTTGCACCCTTACGTGCACGTTGTTCGCGATGGCGAGATTCAAGAGCGCTGGGATGTCACGGCGCGCAACCGCAAGCTGACCGTCTAAGAGCTTCTGCACTTTTGCCGCTTACGGCGCCGGTTGCAGTTGGGTTGCTGGCGGCGCGGCAAGTGGCAGCGGAGTCCGGATGGCCCCTGTGGTCTTGTTCATCGTGCGGTCAATCAACGGCGCCAGCGACTTCACCTGCGGTTGAGGTGTCGGTGCGGGCGGTCTGGCGGCACGACGGTCAATGACGGGAGCCAGCTTGACCGGGCTAGGCTTAGGTGAATCGCTCTTTAAGGAAGCGGCGCCCGGCGTCTGCACTTCTGGTCGGCGTTCTGCCGGCAATGTGGCGACGCTTGTTTTCTTTGGGGCAATGGCTCGCTGTCCGGGAGGTGTTGCTGACTTCACCACACCTTGCGAGCTTCGTCCCTGGGTGGCTGGTGTCAGGTTCTGACGCTTGGCGCCGGGGCTACGGTCGATTACCGGCGCCGGGCCTGGGGCAATAGGCTCAATCCGTGGTGGCAGCACAAATGACTCTGTCGCGGCGGGCTGTTTGGGTTTTTCCTTTGCCGCCGCTGCTTTCTCTGCGGGAGAGGTAGCGACGCGGACAGCTGGTTGGCCACCGGGTACAAAGGCGCCGCCGGGCGGACCCTTGTCGTCCGCTTGTTGCGCCACAGGGGCGAAGAATGGCTGATCACCCTGACCGCCGGGGTAGTAGGCTGGTTCGTCAGGCACCTTGTTGTCCGGCGTAGCCGTTGCGCCCGATGTGGTTTCTGTATACCCTTCGACGACGACTTCTTCGCCGGAAGCTGCCTCGCCTTCATCCACCTCGGCAGATGCAACGGGCATTTGCGGCATCGGCTCACCCGGCAGCGTCGCGATGAAAGATGGCGCCCGTGTGCGTTTGGGGCCGCTGCTGACGGTCAGTGGCTTGTGAACGATGTAGTTGGTCAGGTTCCAGTGGGCGTGGCGTCTTCGTTCGCGTTCGCCAGCATCGCGGTACGCCTTGCTGCGCCAGCGTCCTTCGGAAAGCTGAATGCCGTTGTACGTCAGCAGCGAACCCTGGTGGAAATGCACCTGCTTGATTGCCACGCTGTACTCTGCCAGCGAGCGATAGAACCGGCTCTCTGCATCTGCGAGCCGCCGCTGGGCATCGAGCAGAAGATCAAGCAGACGCGCCTTCTGGTTTTCGTCGGCTGTATCGTACGCGGCTTCCA
Source organism: Pirellulaceae bacterium (assembly GCA_965233625.1). Lineage (GTDB taxonomy): Bacteria > Planctomycetota > Planctomycetia > Pirellulales > Pirellulaceae. The sequence goes on along the minus strand of OZ247499.1, from coordinate 437,956 downwards.
GCGCTGCGAGTTGTTCCTTGCTGGCTAGACGGCGGTTGTAGTTGGTCTGTGCAACGGTGTAGGCACGTTCAATTTCTCCGAACGCACTAGCCAGATCGTGCACAATTTCAAGTTCCTGCGTTTCCAGCACGGCCACTTCGCGCGCCAGGTTGAGCTGTGCGTTGCGGATCTGTGCGTGTGCCTGCCGGAAGCCAACCGGGTAAGAAAGCTCGAAGCCAAGCTGCCATTCCTGGAATCCGCCGTTCAGCAGACCTTCGTAAGCGTTGTCGCGGATCGGCTTCTCGCCGTTTCCACTAATGAGATTGCGTCCGTACCCGCGCCAGCGATAACGCCCGACGGCGTCAAGCTGTGGCAGCAGGAACTGGCGGCTTGCATTCAGTTCAAGTTCGCGGCGTTTGATGCGCCATTGCTGCCGCCGCAGTTCGCTGCGATCCATCATGGCGGCCGTCACAGCTTCATTCCAGGCGAACGAAACTTTTGCCGTGACAGGTTCCTGCGACGGACGGATCAGGCGGCCATCGTTGGTCGGAATGCCCATGATCAGGCGCAGCCGACGTTCGTTGGCGTGCACGCCGCCGAGGCCGCGGAACGTGTTGCTTGCAGACTTCTCGATCACCTTACCGGTCAACGCGTTCTGCACGTCTTCTTCCAGCCGGAAGTATTGTTCGCGTGCCTGAGCTTCCTTAGCTGCCTCGCCCCCCTGACGCCCAAGCGTGTACAGCGCGTGAATGCGGCGCCAGGTTTCCAGAGCGCGGGCCCGTGCGGCGATCTTCGCATCCAGATCGCGATAGGCGAAGTACAGTTCCCAGTAGGCGTTTTCTACGTCGCTGATTAGATTGCGTACACCGATCTCGAAGTCGGCCAGACTGATGTCGCTGTTGATACGGGCAATCAGCACACCATTGAAGGCGCCAATCGAACCGTTCGGCCCGACCACGCGGTTGTATTCAACGCCGCCGCCTCGCAGCAGCGGATGCCGGACTTCACTTTCCAGAGCGACGTCCCACGCGCCAAATTCGCCCTGCGTCTGCAGGTTCAGCGGTGAGTTGTTGTAGTCGTAATCAATCGTATGCCGCATTGTGTATTCGGTGCCCGTCGCGCTCTTCTTGGTGATGTCTGAAGAGACGGCGATCAGATCCTGCTTGAGAAACGGATTGGCGTTGCCAATGCCACCGTTGTTGGGCGGGAAACTACTGTTGTTGATCTGCCGGTCGTTCTTCTCAAAGAACGCGCTGGTGGAAAACGCAGCATCAAACGCACTCAGCGCCGCCTCGACGCCAAATCGCGGATCTGTTTCGGTCACCGCCGGCGAATAAACAGACTGTTTATTGTCAGGCGACTGCAGGACCGAACCGCCCAGATCGCGTAGCACCTTCGACTGTTGAAGCGTGATCTGCACCGCCTCTTGTAGTGACAGATCCCAGTATTCGCGTGGTCCATCGTCATGGATAGTAAGCGGATCACCGCCTGGGTCGGCGTGCGCAGCCTGGACGTCTGGATATTCGATATCGGTCGCAGCGGGGCCTGCCAGCGGCGGCGCCGGGGCACGATGGATCCAGCCGGTGAGGTGATGTCTTGTACAGCCAGGCAGCGCAATGATCAGCACGATCATGGTAGCGTTGAGGCAGTTGAACATCCGGGTCATGTGTCACATTCCGTTTGGCGGCTGACGCCTTGGACTCTAAGCAAGCGGCGACTTACAGGACAGGCGCACCGATGGCGGCGCGTCTTCGAGAGTCATCGGCAGACGCCCCCTGCATAGGTGGAGGTATTTTCACGATGACCCGGAAAAACTTCAAAATACTCACCACGTGAACAACTGGACCAGGCAGAACAGCTGTTGCAGCCGGCCGCAGACATACCTGCGCCGTTCAGCCCGTAAAGTCATCCTGAATTACCTATGACTCGCGGTGGTATACGAATCCGTCGATGTTGTTCTGATGAAGGGGTATATTCAGGGTTTATGAATCAGCCACCCATCAACACAGACCCGGCCTGGGCCTGGGAGCAGGTAGAACAACTGCTCGAAGAGCTTTCCGGCCTCGCGCAAAGGGAGTCTTCCGCCCCTGGCTTTTATGCTGCGCTGCTGGCAAAGTCGCTGCATGCATTGGCTGCACCCGGCGGCGCCGCTTGGGCATGCGATAGCCCCACACACATTCGCCTGTTGCATCAGACGAACTTGCAGTCGACATCGCTGTTTTCAGAGAAAGGCAAAACGCAGCACGAGAAGCTGCTGCAAACCGCCCTGCGATTAACAAAAGCCGTCTCCTTTATGCCGGGCGAAAACGCGGTGCGTGACGAAGAGGTGACAAACCCTTCGCCGCATCCGCTGGTCGCTTGCCCGGTGTTTGTCGAGGGTGAAACGGTGGCGATTGTCGAGATTGCGCTGCGTGAAGATGCGTCGCCCGCCACGCTGAACGCTTCCCAGGAGATACTCAGCGCGTTCTGCCAGATCGCCGCTGATTTTGAAACGCTGGCGATGTTGCGTGCGCTGAAGCAACGTGAATCGCAATGGAATGAGATAGACGCCTTTGCTCGGCGGGTGAATCAAAGTCTCTCGCTCGACCGGACTGCCTTTGTCATCGCCAATGAGGCGCGGACACTCCTCGGGTGCGACCGCATCAGTATTCTGTCCACGCAGGGGACCCGGACAAAAGTGCTTAGCGTCAGCGGAATCGATACCGTTGACCGGCGTTCGCCCGTGGTCCGCCAATTAGAAGACCTGGCAGGTCACGTGATTCAGGCGGATCAACCTTTATGGGCGCCGGGAGATCACTCGCAGTTACCGCCGCAGATTGAAACCCGGCTGCAGACCTATCTAGATGTTGCCCATAGTCGCTCTCTGGTGGTGCTTCCGCTGTATGAGCCTGCGTCAGAGGAAGATCAGCAGCAGCGTCTGGGGGCGATTGTCGCCGAGAGTTTTGACGGGGTGATCGACAACGCAGCGTTTCGCACGCGTCTTGAAAAAGTGGCGCGGCATGCTTCCGTCGCGTTGGATAACGCCTTGGCTGTTGAGCAGATTCCGATGCTGCCAGCGCTGCGTACACTGGGCAGCGCCAGATGGTTCTGGCAACTGCGGCAGTTGCCTTACACCGTGACTGCATTGATCGCGGCAGTTGCGCTGATTCTATTCCTTTGTCTCTTTCCCGCCAGCTTTCATGTATATGGCCGTGGCGAATTAACGCCGCAGGTGAAGCAGACCGTCTTCGCACCGATGGACGCGCGGGTGGAGAGTCTTCACCTTCCGGCTGACGGCGCGGATGAAGATGTCAGCGTGAAGCAGGATGCGGTTCTTCTGGAACTGTTCAGCGATGATATCCATTTTGAATTAGCGCAGGTGGCCGGGCAGCGACTCGCCGCGGCGCAGGAACTGGATACCCTTCGCAAAGCTGCCGTTAAGTCGCGCCCCACCACGCCCGATGCACGTGCACGCCACAACGAAATGAACGCCCGCATTCTTCAGCTGGAAGAAAGCGTCAATCGGCTGAACAAGGAAGAGAACATCCTGCTAGCGCAACAGCAGAAGCTGGAACTTCGCGCACAGATCAATGGCCGCATCCTGGACTGGAACGCCAAAGATCTGCTCGCCACACGACCGGTCAGGCAGGGCCAGATTCTGCTGACGCTGGCGGATGTCGAGGGGCCGTGGGAGCTGGAAGTTGAAGTGCCGGGCAAACACGCCGGCTACATCCTTCAACACCGGCAGAAAATCTTGCAGTCGGATCGAAAAGCAAAACTTCAGGTTGATTACATCCTGGCTGCTGACCCAGGCCAGTGGCGCCAGGGCACCGTGACCTCGATCGCACCAGCGACAACCATCAACGACCAGGGCAGCCCCGTCGTGAAGCTGAAAGTGCAGATCGACAAACGCGAGATTAACGATCCCCGCCCCGGCGCCGCGGTCGTCGCTCGCGTGTATTGCGGGCAGCAACCGCTGGGATACGTCTGGCTGCACGACGCGATTGAATCCGCGCGCACCTGGCTTCTTTTTTAACGCTGACACTCCATCCGGCAGACTTCCAATGTCAACAACCGCTCTGTCCCTTTTAATCCTCGCCACGATCCCGTCGGCGCCGCCCGGCGTTGCAGGTGGCGACTGGATCGTGGTGAAGCCCGCCGTCGTAACGCTGCTGGAGGAAGTCGAAACACCCGCACAGGAAGCCGGCGTTCTGCGGGAGTTAACCGTCAAACCGCAAGATGTGGTGCGCCAGGGCGAGACCATCGCGACCATCGATAGCACAGATGCCAACCTGGAAAAACAACGCGCAGAAGCAGCGCTGGATGTCGCCCAGAAGAAAGTCGCTAACGATGTGAAAGTAAGACTAGCCAAGAAAGATCTGGAACTGGCCACCCAGGAATACGAGCGGGCTAAGTTAACAAACCAGACGGTCCGGCGTTCGGTAACCGCGGCTGAGTTAGCCAAAAAACTGCTCGAAAAAGAAAAGGCAGTGCTTTCGGTGGAAGACGCAGAGAATGATCTGGCGGTTGCAAACGAAGAGCTTCGCCTAGCCAAAGCAGACGTGCTACTGGCGGAGCGGAAGGTGCAGCGTTTCAAAATCGTGGCGCCGCTGGCAGGTGTGGTCGTCAAAGTCCGGCGTCGCAAAGGTGAATGGGTAGAGCCGGGCGAAGCAGTGCTGCGGCTGATACGCATCGATACGCTGCAGGTCGAGGGCTTTCTGCTCAATCATCAGTTGAAGCCGGGGCTTACCGGCGCGAAGGTTGCGTTTCAGCCTGATAACAGCGAAGACGTGCTGCCTGGCAAACTGATATTCGTCAGCCCAGAGAGCAACCCGGCGGATGGGCGTGTCCGCATTGCTGCCGAGATCGATAACCGCAAACGACTGCTTCGCGCCGGGATGCGTGGCGTGTTGTGGATAGACGGTTCCCCGGCTACCGCCCCTTAATGCGAAAGCGGGTCGATGAGCGTAGAGCTATTTTCGCCATCCAGCCACCGGGCACTGCGTCTGCGCGCACGCCGCGACCTGATCGTGCGGCCGCTGCAATTTGGCGGTCAGGAACAATGGGGTGTGAAAGACCCTATCTCGCTCCGCTATTTTCAGTTGCAGGACGAAGAGTATTTTCTGCTGCAAAGGCTGGATGGTACACGTTCGCCCCAGGGCTTGTTAGAAGAGTTCAACCGCCGCTTCGCACCGCATAGTTTAACGCCCCAGGAACTTGCCTCGTTCACCGCTTCGCTTCACGATCAGGGTCTTGTGATAGCCGATGCCACGGGCCAGGCGGAACTGCTGTTGAAGCGGCGCGACGAGCAGACGCGGCGAGCCTGGCTTGAACGGGCCACCGGCCTGCTGGCAATGCGATTCCGCGGCGTCGACCCGGATGCGTTTCTCAACGCGTTGTACCCTTATGTGGCGTGGTTCTTTTCGCCCATTGTCTTTGTGGCCATGCTGGCGTTGATCGGGTCGGCACTTGGACTCGCCGTTTCGCAGTTTGATGTGCTACAAACCAGGCTGCCGGGACTGCAGGACTTCTTCACGCCGCAGAACATTCTGCTGCTAAGCGTAACGCTTGCCGTGGTGAAGGTCTGCCACGAAATGGGGCACGCGTTTACATGTAAGCACTTCGGCGGCGAATGCCATGAATTTGGACTGATGCTGCTGGTCTTCACGCCCTGCCTGTATGTGAACGTAACCGATGCATGGCTGATCAAAAACAAATGGTCGCGTGCGGCAATCGGGGCGGGCGGGATTTACGTGGAGCTGATTCTGGCTTCGGTGTGCACGTATCTCTGGTGGTTCAGCCAGCCAGGGCTCCTGAATTCGATCTGCCTGAATGTGATGGTCATCTGTTCCGTGAATACCGTGATCTTCAATGGCAATCCGCTGCTGCGGTACGACGGTTACTTCATCCTGGCGGACCTGACAGAATCTCCTAACCTCTGGCAGCAAGCCACGGCAGTGGTGAAGCACTACTTCGCAACGTGGGTGCTGGACATTGCCCCGGTCAGCGAGCGGTTGCTGCCGCCACGTAATCATGGGTGGCTGGCGTTATATTTTGTCGCCGCGATGTGCTACCGCGTGTTTGTGCTCTGCACCATCCTGTGGCTGCTGCATCAGGTTCTAAAACCCTATGGCGCCCAGGCAGCGGTCCACCTGATTGCCCTCGCGTCGATCGTTGGCATGACAGGGCCGGCCGTGTACCGCCTGATGAATTTCCTGCGGCAGCCGCGTGGAAACCGCAGCATTCGCTGGCCACGGTTCTGGCTGGTGACGCTAATAATCCTCGCAGTGGCAGCCGGCGTAGCGATGATTCCGTTACCTTTCCGCGTTGCGGCGCCGGTGGTTCTTGAACCGGCCAATGCGGCACGCGTCTTTGTTTCGCATCCAGGCGTGCTGCAAAATGGCGTGAAATACGGCGAGCCCGTTAAACGCGGCGACCTTATCGCGGAACTTGCCGACCTTGAGCTATCGCGGAAAGTCGTGGTGCTGGCTGGGCAAGTCCGCGAACAGAAGATTATCGTTGCACAGCTTTATAAAAGACGTGTCATTGAACAAGGCTCTCCAATGAAGGGCCCCGTTGCCGACGAAAGCATCCGTGCAGCGGAGAAGAAGCTGGACGGCTTGAGCGAGGCTCTTAAAGCATTAGAAAGACGGCAGAAGCAGTTGAACATCGTCGCACCGCAGGCCGGTGTTGTTATGCCGCCGGAGGAAGTCCGTCGCCCAGCCGCTAAGGGTGAACTGGCGGAATGGACGGGCGCCCCACTACAAAAAGAAAACCGCGGAGCGCTGCTTTCGTCGCAGACCACGCTGTGCAGCATTGGCGATCCGCAACTACAGGACGCCGTGCTGGCGGTAAATCAGGCCGACATCACAAGCGTGATGCCAGGGCAGACGGTCGCCGTGCGACTCGACCAGACGCCGGGGATAACGCTGTGGGGCAAAGTCACGGCGATTTCTGAGATTGACCTGCAAGATCCGCCACCGCATCTTGTGGCAACAGGCGCTACGCCGGTCCGCACCAATGAACGCGGCGAAAAAGAACTGCTGGAAACGATGTATCAGGTGCGTGTCAAACTCGACGCGCATCAGCTGCCGTTAACGATCCGCGCTATCGGACAGGGGCGGATCTACACGCCGCCCCAAAGCATTGCCACGCTGACGTACCGGTATCTCAGCCGGACGTTCAATTTCGATTTCTAATTTAACGCAGCGTTTTCGGCCGGGAAACCTCACCGCGATTGCGTGCTGCCACTGTACGTGCGGCGCGTACCCGTTGGTGGCGACAGTTTCGGTGCGGCGCCTTGTTCCCGCCACGGCGTTAATGCGTAGTAGGTTCCAATCAGCGCGGCGCGGGTGCGTGCTCCCAGGCTGCTCATCCACTGGCCGGGGCCTGTGGCAGATTTGAACGAAGGCAAAGGCAATGCCGGCCAGTCAACCTTCGGCGGGCGTTTCGCCGCTGGCTTGTCGAGCGGCTCGATCTCCGCGGCTGATTCCACCGGCGCCGTTTCCCCCATCGGCAACTGGGCGTGCGTTGTCTCTGCACAAATCAGCAACACTCCGAAAACGAAGATAAGGCATGTGGTTTTCACCGTGCTGTCCTGTATTGAGTTTCTGACGCGAACGCGTCACTTAGATGTGGGAAATGCGCACCGCGAGCGATGTAGCAGGCGGCGGCGGACTATCGTCGAAGCAACCAAGCGTGTCCAGGCCAGATTTTTCGCCGACTAGAATCGGCTTCCACCGCGATACGCATCCTGGCGGACCACTACGCACATCGATAGAATCCGCTCTGAGGGATTCCATAAGCGCTATCAGCATCTGCCCCTAAACTTCAGGCCCATGACAGAACGCGAACCCGAAAATGTTGATGAACCTTCGCTGACCGTGCTGCGGTCTTTGTACCACTTCATCCGCATGCGGCTTGTCCAGGGTCTGTTCGTCGCACTGCCGTTCGCCATCACGTTCTGGATTCTGCACTGGCTTTATAGCACCCTGCGCGTTGTGATTATCGACCCCATCGCAAGGGTGCTAGTCGCGGTGATTTCTGGCCAGTTCATTTCCGTAGATGAAGAACTGCCTTCGTGGGTGGAGAACTTCGGGGCTCCGCTGCTCGCCGTCGTCATTGTGCTGGCGGTGTTGTACTTCCTGGGCATGTTTTTCCAGTCGCGTATCCATCGCTTGTTTGACTGGATCTTTTTACAGGTCCCGGTGGTGACCAATATTTATTCCGCTGTCAGGCAGGTGTTTGTCGCGCTGCAGGATCAGCAGAACTCCGCGGCAAGATTCAAGCGTGTTGTGCTGGTCAGCTTCCCGCACCCCGGCACGAAGGTGCCAGCCTTTGTCACTTCGACATGCCGGGACGAATCAACGGGTAAGACCATCCTCTGTGTCTATGTGCCCACCACGCCGGTGCCAACATCGGGCTACATGCTCATGGTGCCAGAAGAAGATGTGACGGAGCTTGAATGGGATCTGAACCAGACGCTGCAAGCCATCGTCTCGGGCGGCATCTCCGTGCCCAAAGTCGTGCAATATCACCCATCTCAAAGCGGGATTGAGAGCGAATCTGCTGCAGACAAAACAGACTAACGTGCTTGCGTACCATCAGCAAACGCAACTCTCTGGACGACTTTCAGAAAATTCCTGATTCTGACTCAACGTCTGACGTTAACGCTGCATAGATAAAAATAAGAATCTCTTGATCTCGTACATTGTCTGTAAGGTGCGCTGCCATGCGTCCAACCGTTGTAACAAACCTGCATGTGTTATTTATTGCCGTGATTTGTGTGGCTCAAACTGGCTGCGATGAAGATTTTCTCTCCAGCGATCCCCCCGCCCAGATTGCAGCGGTCGACGGAAAGAAATGGCAATTGCAATCCCTAACGCTGAAAGGCAAGAAGCTTAACCTGGGTCAAGCGGCTCCTCCGACCTTAGTCTTTGATGGGGACAGATTTTCCGGATCGGGCGGATGCAATTCCTACCACGTGCGTTTCGTCGCATCCAAGAAGGGAGCCATCAGCGTGACGGAAACCGGCTGGACAGCGATGGCTTGTGCAGATCCCGCTGCCATGCAAATGGATCGAGATCTCGGCGCCGTCTTCGCTTCTATAATCGGTTATTCAATCACGCCTAAGAAGCTGACCCTTTTCAACAAAACCAGCAAGACGGAAGCCGTTTTTGTCCCGGTCAAGGAACCTGCGCCGTCACCATTGACGGGCGTTAATTGGCGATTAAAGACCATTCAGGAATTCAACGGCGCGGGCCGTGACGGGACAGTATCTGCCTCTTCCATTGTGGACGGCACATCAATCACCTTGAGACTAGAAAACGGAACGGCGGAAGGTTCAGCGGGATGCAATACGTTTAAGGCAGACGCTGCCGTTGCCGGACCGGGCGTTTCATTCACTCGTCTAGAAATCACCAGTCAGAAATGCGATCCGGCGGTCATGCAACAGGAGACGAAGTTTTTCGAGTCGCTGAAACGAATCACCAGATTTACCATACGCGGTAAACAGCTTTCGCTGCTGGATAAAGATGAGAACGCATTGCTGACCTTCCGGGCGGCGCCATAGTTGAATAGCCCGGCTGTAATGCATGCAGGACGGTGGAAGGCCAATCTACTTGGCGAGCGTCGCCACCAGATTCAGCAAGTAGCCAGGAATGGGTTTGTGGCCGGCAATAACGTCTGAAAGCGGCGTCAGTGCGTTGGCGCCATTGACGATGCCGGCCATCATCATGGTCTTGCCCTCGCCCAACGCCTGCACCGCAGCCTCGCCCATCATGCTAGAGCGTACGCGGTCTTCGTGTGTCGGCGTGCCTCCACGTTGCAGGTGGCCAAGAATCACAACCCGTGTCTTGAAGGCACAACCGGCTGCCACAAGCCGCTCGTTCAGCTTGTCGGCGCCGCCTTCTTCATCACCTTCGGCAACGATGGCGATGACGGAAGCTTTGCTCTGCTGATGCATGCGATGAAGATCCGCGATGATGCCGTCGATATCCGTCGGCGTCTCTGGCACGCAGGCGATCTCGGCAGCGGCGGCAATGGCTGTATGCACGGCGATGTATCCGCTGTGCCGGCCCATCACTTCCACTAGGAACATACGGCGATGGCTTTCCGCCGTGTCACGGATCTTGTCCACGGCTTCCACCGCGGTCTGCACGGCCGTGGAGAAACCGATGGTGAAATCGGTGCCGTGCATATCATTGTCGATCGTGCCGGGGCAGGTGATGATGCCGCCGTCCCAGCACTTTGAAAGGGCAATGGCGCCGTGTGTGGTTCCATCGCCACCGATTGGCACCAGCGCGTCAATCTGGTGCCGTTTAAGAATATCCGCCGCCTTCTTCCGGCCTGCTTCGGTGCGGAATTCCTGACTGCGACTGCTTCCCAACAGGGCGCCGCCACGTCGCGACCAGCCAGACACGCTTCGCAAGGCCATCTCGGCCTTACCGTCCGCATTCGTGAAGAACTGTTCGTCCAGCAGACCCTGGTAGCCGTTCATGATGCCGACCACTTCGTGGCCGGCTTGCAGTCCCGCCCGCACAACGGCGCGAACGCAGGCGTTCATACCTGGCGAATCGCCGCCGCTGCAAAATACTCCGATCCGCATCTACCATCCCTCTGACGCAAACAGTGCTTCAATGCAACAAGCAGTTTCCGGAGTCGCTGCCGGCTGGACTTCGGCAGGCCTTAGGCGAACTTGGTTTTACCAGGTTTAGCGATTTCAACTTCGGGCGGTTCCGCGTTGAAGTCGTACGCCTTCGGTCCGAGTTCCGTCTTCGAATTCTTCACCTGATCCCAGGTCAGCATGGCGCCGGTGTAGCAGGCTTCGCGACCGGCGATGGCCAGCAGCGTGCTGTCGCACATGTATTCGCCATTGTTGATGTGCTCACCCTTGCGCAGGCCGGCAAACAGCGCCTTGTGCTCCAGGTCGTACATGCTGGGCTTGCCGCGGTTGGGATACTTCCAGTTGCCCTGCGGAGAATCGATGCTGAAGCTCAGCACGGCAGCGCGGCCTTTGGTGCCCATTACATAATCGTTGGTATCGCCCGGGCAGCCTGCCATCTGACGGGTGTAAGCGAACGTCTTCACGCCATTTGCCCACTCGTAACAGACAGCGAAGTGATCGTAAACGTGGCCCCACTGACGACCGGTCCGCACCTGCCGGCCACCCAGGCCAAAGATTTTTGCGGGCGGCTTGTCATCCATCAGCCACAGGGCTTTGTCGAGACTGTGAATGTGCTGCTCAACAATATGATCACCCGACAGCCACGTGTAGTACATCCAGTTGCGTAGCTGGTCTTCCATCGGCGACCAGACCTGACCGGGCCGTGGGTCGCGATGCCAGAGCGTGCCGGTCAGGTAGTTTTCCTGAATGGCCACAATGTCGCCAATGGCGCCATCTTTGATGCGGCCGATGGTTTCTTTCACGCCCAGATCGTAACGCCAGCAAAGGCCGGATACGACCGAGAGATTCTTCTTACGGGCAAGCTGGCAGGTTTCACGCACCGAGTGCACACCAGGGGCGTCCACTGCGACGGGCTTCTCACAGAAAACATGCTTGCCGGCTTCGATTGCCGCCTTAATCTGCATAGGGCGGAAGTGAGGAGGTGTGCAGAGCAGGACAACATCCACATCGGTCTGCATCACTTTTTCAAAGGCGTCGAACCCGCTGAAAGCCTGGTCCTTGCTGACCTTCATCTTGTCGCCCAGCGACTGCTGCAAATAGTTGCGGGCCGACTCAAGACGATCGGGAAACAGATCGGCAATCGCGGTCAGTTCGACATTCGGGTCAGCGTTGATCGCGTTCCTGGCAGCGCCCTTGCCTCGTCCGCCACATCCAATCAGCGCGATCTTAAGCGTGTCGTTGCCAGCGGCATGGACCTTTGCTGGGGCAGACAATGCGACGGCGCCGCCGATGACCGCAGCCGTCGAGGTGCGAATAAAGTTTCGGCGCGAGTTGTCCGTTTTTTGGGGTTCGTGCTGGGTCATGCAGATACGTCCTAAGTAGTTGTGGATGGTGTTAAGAGGCGGGGCGTTTAAACGTTTTCACCATCGGGGCGAATGTTCTGATTCTTATGATACTTTGCCCGTTAACGGTTCCGCAACATCGGGGCGACCGCCAACGGCTTGTTTGATCGGATTCCGTGCAGTAAAGCTGCGCCTCTAGTCGATGTGGGAAAGTAGCGACCTGCGCTTCTCCACACAAAAATCTGGCGCCGGCGTGAGAATCAAGATCAAGGAGGCACACGGACATGAACCGCAATCATTTCTTCATGATCGGCGTCATCATACTTTTCGTGGGAATACAATTCCGCGTCGTCGATAAGTTCGTGCTGAACCAGCCCGTCAGCGAGTTCGTCGCCAAACGCATCAAAAAGAAAGAACCGGCCCCCGCGCTGTTTACGTCAGGCATGTTCGGGGCGGTGCCACCATCGCGAGAGGTAGTCCAACCACCACGCTGGTTGGGTTGGGCGATGGTTTCGGTGGGCGGCGTGATTGTGCTGTACGCGCTGGCAATGCCCAAGCCAAGCTGACGCCGTATCGCAAACTTGAGTCAACAAAAAAACTGGCCCCGCCTTTTTAGAAGTAGCGGGGCCAGTTTCGATTTACAACTTTGTGAATACGTCTAGCGCACTATCCAGCCGCAATCTGTTTGCTCAGCACAATGCGGTTCACCGCGCTGAGAATCGCCAGGATGGTTGCTTCGACGGTATCGGTCGAAACGCCGCGCCCGCGATAGGTGGCGCCTTCATGCTCTACCTGGATGGTCGCTTCGCCCTGTGCATCGCGTCCGATGGTCGCACTGCTCACGCGGTACTCTTTGCACACCAGCGGTAAGCCGGTGATCTTTTCGATGGCCCAGAATGCAGCATCAATCGGGCCGTCGCCTTCGGATGCTTCGCCCGTCAGTTCTTCTTCGCCACGGCTGAGCTTGATCTCTACATGGGGCTCACCATCGGTGGAGCAGGCGGCTTTGAAGGAAAGCAGCGTCCAGCTCTCACCCGGCGATTGCAGAAGTTTGGCATCGATCAAGGCGGAAATGTCGCCGTCGTAGATGTCTTTCTTCTTGTCAGCCAGCGTTTTGAATTCTTCAAACACGGTCTGCAACTGCTCGCCCGTCAGGCGGTAGCCAAGCGCCGTCGCCCGGTCTGCCAAAGCTGCCCGGCCGCTATGCTTGCCCAGCACTAGATCGGTCTTGGCGAAGCCCACGTCTTCAGGCCGCATGATCTCGTAGGTGCTTGGTTCTTTGAGCATCCCATCCTGATGAATGCCCGCTTCGTGGGCGAAGGCGTTGCGGCCGACAATCGCTTTGTTGCGTTGCACAGCGATGCCGGTAACCGACGATACTTTGCGGCTGACAGGCACGAGACGACGCGTGTCGATACCCGTTTCCAGATTGTAGAAGTCTTTGCGGGTCCGCATCGCCATGACGACTTCTTCCAGCGAGCAGTTGCCCGCACGTTCGCCAATACCGTTAATCGTGCACTCGATCTGCCCGGCGCCGGCTTCGACGGCTGCGAGACTGTTCGCCACAGCCAGACCAAGATCGTTGTGGCAGTGCACGCTGATGACGGCCTTATCAATATTGGGCACTTTGTTCATCAACGTGTCGATGTACCGCGACATGTGCGCCGGTGTGGCGTAGCCGACGGTGTCGGGAATGTTGACCGTGGTGGCGCCGGCGTCGATAGCGGCTTCGACCACTTCGCAAAGGAAGTCGAGTTCCGTACGGGCCGCGTCTTCGGGCGAAAACTCGACGTCGTCGCAGTAGCTGACGGCCAGCTTCACGCCGGCGATGGCCCGCTCGATTATTTTCTCACGCGTCATGTGCAGCTTGAATTCGCGATGAATCGCCGACGTTGCCAGAAAGACGTGAATCCGCGGCCGTTCGCCATGCTTCAACGCTTCCCAGGCCCGCGTAATGTCTTCATCCCGGCAACGCGCCAGGCCGCAGATGGTGGCATCGCGGAAGTTGGATGCAATCTCGCCCACAGATTCAAAGTCGCCGGGCGAGGCGATCGGGAAACCTGCTTCGATAATATCGACACCCAGGTCCACCAGCGCCTGGGCAATCTCCATCTTCTCCACCAGGTTCATACTGGCGCCGGGCGATTGCTCGCCGTCGCGGAGCGTTGTGTCAAAAATCTGAATACGGCGTTCGTCGCCGTTGTTTGCTGTGCTATCGGATTCCGTCATCGGAAGAATACTCCATCGATTAACGCACGGTTCCACCTGGATCGTGCGGTGCTTCATTAAAGGTAAAACTCAGCAGCAGGCCGGCCCCCCGCCGGCGCGGTTAGCAGCAGCATGATTTCTCTCTCAAGCGTTGAATGACTGGCAATATAAATAAAAAAACCCGGAGCCTAAATGACTCCGGGTTTAATGCGTCCGATCTATCTGCGTTTTGCAGCCGTACGTCCCCTAGAGCCTTTGCGAGGCCAGAAGTAGAAGGGGTAGTAGTAGCAGCAAATTTTTCATCTTGTAATTGTTCTGGCAAAGTTCGTCAGTTGATAATGGTAACGTACTGTGATGTCCCGCAACGGTCAAGACACTATCTTATAACCTTAACACGCATCAGCAGGCAGGCGCTGTGCATGCACTGCCGGGGATAAAGACGCGACGCACTAGAAAACTGACTAGCAAGAAGGAAAGACCCTTGAAACAGCAACACATTCTTCACTCTATGACATCGGTTCGATCCGCCGCATTCTGCATCGCGTCCGCCGTTTTCTTCACATTACTGGCTGCATGCGTTACGTCAGCGCCGGCTGAACAGACGCGGCCCAACATCGTATTAATGATGGCCGACGATATGGGCTTCTCAGACATCGGCTGTTACGGAAGCGAAATCAAGACGCCCAATATGGATGGGCTGGCGCGGGATGGCTTGCGGTTTACGCAGTTCTACAACACGTCGCGATGCTGCCCGACCCGCGCCGCCTTGATGACCGGCCTTTACCCGCACCAGGCAGGTATCGGGCACATGATGAACGACCGCGGCCTGGATGGTTACCGGGGCGATCTGAACAAAAAGTGCCGCACCATCGCTGAAGTGCTTTCCGCTAACGGCTACCGCACCTACATGTCCGGTAAATGGCATGTCACGAAGCACGTTTCGCCAGATGGCCCTAAGTTCAACTGGCCCCGGCAGCGTGGCTACGACCGCTTCTTTGGCACGATTCATGGCGCCGGTTCTTTTTACGATCCGAATTCACTGACGCGCGACAATACGCAGATCGCGCCGCACAAAGACTTTTTCTATACAGACGCCATCGTCGATAACGCCATCACATTTGTGAACGATCATCAACAGCAGAACGCCGATGCCCCGTTCTTCATGTACGTGGCGTTCACCTGCCCGCATTGGCCCATGCACGCTCGCCCACACAACATTGCCAAGTACGAAGGCAAGTACGCGATGGGCTGGGATGAACTGCGGAAGCAGCGACATCAGCGGATGATGAAAATGGGCATCGTGCAGCCGGACTGGAAAATCACGCCCCGCGACACCAATGCCCCTGCCTGGAAAGATGCGGAGCTAAAGGACTGGCACCAGCGCCGCATGGAGGTTTACGCCGCCATGATCGACTGCATGGATCAGAACGTCGGCCGCCTGGTCGCAGCGCTGAAGAAGAACGGACAGTTCGATAACACGCTGATTCTATTCCTGGCGGACAACGGCGGATGTGCCGAGGAATACGGCTCGCGCGGAGCGCAGCGTCCACCCGTCAATGCCGCTGTGCAACTGGCGCCGATGAAACCCGGCGAACTGCAAAAGGCCATGCAGCCACGCGTCACGCGGGATGGCCGCCCCGTCCGCACCGGCCGCGGTGTGATGCCCGGTCCAGCAGATACCTATATCGCTTACGGTCTGCCATGGGCGAACGCCTCGAACACGCCTTTCCGCCGGTACAAACACTGGGTGCACGAAGGCGGTATATCTTCACCCTTAATCTGCCATTGGCCCAAGGGGATCGATGCTTCGCTGCATAACAAGCTGTATCATTCGCCAGCGCATCTCATCGACATCATGGCCACCTGCGTAGATATCGCGGGCGCCAGCTATCCAGGCAAAGGCGCAGGTCAGGACATCACCCCCATGCAGGGAATCAGCCTGAAACCGGCCTTCGCAGGTCAGCCGCTGAAGCGGCCTCAGCCATTATTCTGGGAACACGAAGGCAACCGAGCGATCCGCGATGGCGACTGGAAACTTGTTGCCCGCGGCGCCAACGGTCCGTGGGAGCTTTACAACATTGCAAAGGACCGCACGGAACTCGAAGACCTCTCCGCAAAGATGCCCAAGCGAACCAAGGAAATGGCCGAAGCCTGGGAGACATGGGCAACGAGCGCGATGGTCAAACCGTGGCCTTATGGCAAACGTAAAAAGCCCGCGAAACCAAAGAAGTAACGCGGGCCGTTGATTCTCGCAGCCAGCGCAAACGCCGCGCTGGCTGCATCTGTCAGAAAGGCTCTTAGCGAATGCGATACAGCTTGCCACGCAGGCGGATGATAAGTTCTTCACCTTCCTGCTGACGGGCAAGCACAGCATTCTCCTTGGCTGTGTTTTCTGCAATCAGTTTGAAGTACGCATCGGTAAAGCGTTTGATCTCTTCCAGCTTGGCCGTATCTTTAGCAAGATCCACGTCGGCTGCATTGGCTGCGTACCAGGCTTTGCCACGCTTATAAAGCGTCTCACCGCCCGCAATGCGTACGCTGTACGCCGCGACCTCTTTGTCCGAATCAATATCGAGGACCTTGACCGCTGGGCCCAGACCGGGGGCAGCCGCGCCATCGTCTGCCTTGCCATTTCCCTGCTGGCCCGCTGGATCAGCGGCGGGCTGCGAGGACGGCTTGGCGGCTGCTACCGCAGGCAATTTCCGGCCGTGGTCCTTTGCATCACCTTCTGCTGCGGTTTCTTCCGGCGCTTCGACCACACCGAAGCCAGAGTCGGCAGGCACTTGCTGAACCTGCCTCAGCCGGTTCTTTTCGCTACGTTGCGCAAAGGCAGCGCGGCCTTCAAATTCATCGAGCCGCATCAGCAGGGCCCGCGTCCGGCTCTCATTACCGCGGCGGTCCGAAAGTTCCGCGGCAGGCGCCTGGTCATCTGCCAGGAACGAAGTGTAAGGCGTAAGAATGCCATGCCGCGTTGAAATGGCAACCAGTTCCTGGATAAGTTCGTCGTTCTTTCCGTGCAGATCAAGTTCATCAATGATCTGTCCGACGCGACGCATCGCCCATAGTTTTTCGACAAAGGCATACGTCTGATCGCTGCTGCTGGCGGCCAGCTCGGCGGGGAAATCAAAGCGCTTCGTCTTACCGCCCACTTTGCCTTCGATCTTCACCTTCGCGACGCCTGTCTTTTTATAGCGGCCGACAACAATCAACTGCTCACCTTCAAATAGGTCACGCACCTTGCCGGGATACATGCGATTGATAGGCGCGCCGTCTTCGATATTCTGCTCATCAAATTCCAGTTGCACGACCACGTCGCTAAGAACGGGCGAATCGATTTTGTTGTACAGCCGGCTGACATGTGCTTCGATATCTTCGTCGGGCCGGACGAATTCGCTCTGGCCGAAATTCTCACGCGAAAGTTTATCCAGCAGGCGGCTGTTCACGTCGTAGCCGACGCCAAAGCTGACGAGGCGGGTCTTGTCCGTGTTGGCCTTGGCAATGCTGGCGACAATCTTTGCCTCATTCGTTTCGCCAGCCGTGGGACGGCCATCGGTCATAAAGACGATAAAGGCGGGATTCTGTGCCTTGCCGATCTGCTCCAACGCCGCAGTCAACGCACCGCTGATATTGGTGCTGCCGCCGGCATACAGACCTTCGATAAAGCCGATGGCTTTTTTGCGGTTCGCTTCGTTATAAGTTTGCAGCGCCGGCTTGAAAGACTCCACGGCGCTGTCGTAGGCGATGATGTTGAACTGATCGCCGGGCCGCAGATTGTTGACGACAAACTTCAACGCTTCTTTGGTCTGGTCCATCTTCTTGCCCGCCATGCTTCCACTGCGGTCGACAACCAGCACGGCTGTTTTCGCAGGACGCTTGGCGCTGGCGGCTTTGAACTCGGGCGAGGCCATCAACAGGAAGTAGCCATCTTCGCCTTGTTCCGGCCGGTAGCTCACCACGCTGGCGCCGACTTGGCCTTTGCCGGTGTCGAACATCAGGCGGAAATCGCTGGTTGGCACCTGATTCTTTACCTCGTACTTCACCACCGCATGCTGCTTGTCGCTGCGGATCACATCCACGGCATGCGTTGGGCTGTAAACACTTTTCAGCGCGCCGGTCGTTTCGATAGCAATCTGAAACTGCACTTTCTCCACCGCATGCGACGTATATTTGGCAGTCGACAGCGGGAACAGGAAATCGGTCAGTTGATGATCTTTGCGCAACAACTGACTGTAGCGCATCGTGACTTTGCGCTCAGCGCCGGCCGGCACGGGGAACACGCTGGTCTTAAACATCCCGTGTCCCATCCACTCCAGGAGTGCCGGATCTTTGTTACGGCGGATGTAACCTTCGTAGATCGACCGCGCCTGTTTGGCCGGAAGAATCTTCGCTTCGTATTCTTTGCCATCTACCATAAATGTAAGCCCGTCCACGGCGCCGTCGTAGGGCAGCGGAAAAACGAACTGCACTTCCATCTGCCGGCTGCCCGTGTTCACAAAAGTCTGCGTCACTTGGGTGCGGGCCACCTGATCCATAATTCTGGCATTCACGGTCAATTCCTTGATCTTGTAGGAATTGACAGGCTGCGGCGCGGGAATAGAGCGTCGCCACACAACGGGTCGCGGCAGCGGCACGGGTTGGTGATTATTCACCACCACGAGAACGCCCTGGCAGAAGCCGCCAGCCGGCGCCAGCAATAGCAGCAGCAAGGCCGCGGTAGAGAAAGCAGTTGTCTTCAGGGGGCGAATTCCAGGCATCAGTGCACTTCCACTCTTACGTTACTGATTGGTAGGCCAACTTGAAGGAATCAAGGCCGAAACGGCCTGTTCCTATAAGTACGACGACAACGACGGCGGAAAAGTTTCCTGCTGTAATGTCGCGGGAATTCCAGTGTTGCAATTTGACCACCTACAAAACGCGGGATACGTTTCCTTTACGCAACCGGAAAACCTACTTCCCCGGGTTGGCCCAAGACGGCGCCGCCAGGTTTTAGCGAGAAAAGTTATGACAACCGCTACGGTCCCTCCGCTGCACGAAACAGAGCTTCAGCCTGAAAAATCAGACAACGCCAACGATCAGGTAATTCTGCTGATTGAGGATGATCTGGATCAGCAGCTTGTGCTCATACACCGCCTAGAGTCGCAAGGCTTTCAGGCCATTCCCGCGAGTTCTGCTTCAAGAGGCATGGAACTCGCCCGTTCTGTGCGCCCTGACCTGATCCTGCTGGATGTGAATCTGCCCGACCAGGACGGCTTCGACCTCTGTGGCCAACTGGCCGACGATGCAGAACTTAGCTGCGTGCCCGTCATCATGCTCAGCGGCGCCGAGCGCCCCAACGCCGTGCGACAAGCCAGGCAGTCGGGCAGCCAGTTCTTCGTCCGCAAGCCTTACGACCCTAACGCACTACTGGTGCTGATTCAGAATGCTCTCCGCGAAGGCGATTCCTGGCTTTAATAAGATTGGTCTACCCCGGGAACCCGCTAAAGGGGTATTATCCACTCGTTCCGTAAGGTTCTTGCCGCAGTAAAACGCGGTAAGCCTATTGCTGCAAAGTGCTTAGGGGCATTTTTGCAGGCTGTGCAATGGACTGCACAACGCAACAAACGGTTGCCAACACGAAGGATGAGGCATGGATGCTACCTGTTTTCCGTCGCAGCGGCGGGCACTGTTGAGAATATTGCCCGCCTGCCTATTTCTACTCGTTGCAGGAATCAGCTGTAACCAGGAAGATCAGGCGGTCGACAAAGCCCCGTCGTCGCCGCCCGCGACCGAGAAACCACCGGTCGTGGTGACAACTCCCGCGCCGCCTGTGACGCAACCGGCAGCAGACCCCGCGCCGACGCATACCTTCGATCCGCCAGCGAAGTCTTTTGGCATTGCATCGGACGAAACCGTCAGAGCCCCAGCAGCAGATCCTTCCCATTCGCCCGCGCCTGCGGCGCCTGCTACTTCCGTTGGTATAAAGCCCGCTGCTGCTATCGCTTCCCTTGAAAAGTCCGGCCCTCGCTCGTTCCGCTGCGAATTTTCTCTGGGAGAGGACGAAGAACACCCGGAGGCCAATCGCAACGCGGAGATTGCCGGATTCGGCAATGGTGTATTCAAAGCAGGCAACGGCTACACCATGGTCAAAGTCTTTTATGGGACGGATCGTGCGCGATTCGACTATCACACAGTATCACACGCCGCATTTCTACCTGTTTTTGCAACGCTTTCCGCCATGGCGACCGTGCTGTTGGGCATCGGCGCCGCTATTTCTATCCGGGGGCGCCGCTGGTTAGGGTTTGCGACATCTACTTGCTTCGTCCTAACCGTTATTTTTAGTGGACTCTCCTGGCTCAACCCGTTGCCGCCGCCTGTGCTTGCTGGCAGACCTTTGCCAGTGCGCTACACCGGTGAACGGGGAGAAATGGAACTGGGCGTCTGCGAAATTGGTGTGCCGCAGGACCATACGATGGGGCACGTCGAGACCCCCTCGTTCTTCAAGTTTGAGATGACGGAAGACCCTTCTGAACACGTCCGGGTGAAGAAAGTCACCACCCGCACGCAGGAGGAATTCTACGCAGACTTACATAGCACCGTCGGACGCAGCCCCCGCAAAGAGATTATGGTGTTTGTGCATGGCTACAATGTCAGCTTCACCGATGCCGCCCGCCGGACGGCGCAGATTGCGTACGATCTTGAGTTTCAGGGAGCGCCGGTGTTCTTTAGCTGGCCGTCTCAGAACGGGCTACTGTCGTACACCGTTGACGAAAACAATGTCAGCTGGGCGACGCCGCATCTGAAGCATTTCCTTCTAGATATCGCACGCAAGTCCGAAGCCGACGCGATTCATCTCATCGCGCACAGCATGGGCAACCGCGCTCTTACCGGCGCCTTGCGCGAACTGGCGCTGGAATACAGGGACGACGCCCGTTTCTTCAACCAGGTCGTGCTGGCGGCGCCGGATGTTGATGCGGAAATCTTCAAACGCGACATCGCACCACAGATCACCCGTACCGCAGAACGCGTGACGCTATATGCATCATCGAACGACCGCGCCCTTAAAGCCTCGAAGCGGCTTCACGGCGGCTATCCCAGAGCGGGTGAATCCGGAAAACTGCTTGTGATTGCACCTGGCATCGAAACAATTGACGTCTCAGCGCTCGACACCAGTTTCCTGGGGCATTCCTATTACGGTGACAGCGATTCGATCATCGCCGATATGCACCATCTGTTTCACACCGTACGCTCCGCACGGGAACGCGCGTGGCTGTCAGCCATTCAGCGGGGCGGGCAGACTTACTGGGAATTTAACCAGAAGGTCTCAATTGCGCGCCGGAATACGCCGCTTGGTAGCGACTCTCACGATCATCGCTAAGCGAAGGACGTAGCTGCGACAGGGAAACCCCGATGGCGTAACTGCTTGCGCAGTTAACAGTTGTGTTATCGACTTGAGAGGGCTTATAATGGTGTTGGGCGCGATGTTGGTGTCCGGCCAAGGCTGATTATCTTCTTCTACTCAGGCAACATGACCACCTCACATACATTTGTCTGTTCGCAGTGCCAGCAGCAGTTTGGTATTGCCAGCAGCAGTCTCGGGCAGAATGTGGCGTGCCCCCATTGCGGCGCCGTGCAAAAAGCGGGGGCCCTACCCCCAACGCAGACGGCTGCAGCGCCGCCGCCAAAACGCAAAAAAACACAGACAGCCCCGTCACCGCAGCCCACAGTTTCGCCAGGCGGCGGCGTGAGTGTGCAGACGGGCGAATCTTCCAGCACCGTCCGCCGGCCACGCAAGTCACGTGGCATGGGGATGCCCTTAGTGATTGCGGGTGTTGTTTTTCTGCTGTTGGTAGGCGGCGTTGCCGCAGGGTTCATGGCTATCGGCGGCAGTGAACCGCTGGAGTTTCCCATCGCGGATCTACAACGTGTCAACGAACTGCAGACCTTCAACTATCAGCCCAAGTTAACGGGGGCCGCTCCAGAAGGTTTGAAATACAAACTGCTCGAAGCCCCAGCCGGCGCCAAAATCGATGCAGACACCGGCGCCCTATCCTGGACGCCCGCAGAGAAAGACGGCCCCGGCGCCTTCCAGTTCCTGATCCAGGCAACCGCAGGCAGCGAAACCGCCAAGCAATCCGTCAAACTCGTGGTTAACGAGATCAATCAGCCGCCCCAGTTCGCTACGGACATGAGCACGGCGATAACCGTCGTGGCCGGTGAGAATCAGCCCATCACGGTGACGGCGACCGACGCCGACCTTCCCGCTGCAGATCTACGGTATAAACTCGGCGAAGATGCTCCACTGGGTTTCCGCATTGATATGGATACCGGCGTTCTTACCGGCGACATCAGCGTGGTGGATGCAGGCCTGGATTTAGAAGTTCCCATCATTGTCTACGAAGCCGCCAAAGATGGTGAAGAGACAGCAACCCGGCTGAAGATCAAAGTCACACCTGGGCAGCACCCGCTGTCGAAGTGGGCAGCGTCATTACGCAGCAGCGGCAAGCAGGTATCGCGGCCCGTGCACTTTGTGTCTGAAACACTCGGCGGCGCCGCGACGAAGGTAACGGTGGATGGCGAAGATGTGGTGTTCGCCAACCTTGCCGAGCCGCTTACCGCCATTCAAAAACAGTTGATTCAGCAAAGCCTGACCACCCGCGCCGCCCGCAACGGAGAACCGGCGCCAAAGACTTACAGTGACGGCGCCATGCTGGCGATGTACACGGGCGACAACAGCGAATTGCAACAAGCCATGCAAACGCAGTTCGGCCCGCAGTTCGAGGCGCCGATGGAAGTTGCCTCCAACATTCCCGCCGTCCCGGAGCCGATCCCGTTTGAAACACCTGTCGCAAAGCCCGAACTTGCTTCAGGCTTCACGCCCGAAGAACTGGAGACATTAGCAGCCGCCTACGAAAGCGAAAAACTATTCAGCACCAAAGAGTACAAGACCGTCCGCAGCGCCTTTGCGAAACGGTTTGAACGTATGCAT
Organism: Pirellulaceae bacterium; assembly: GCA_965233625.1. Lineage (GTDB taxonomy): Bacteria > Planctomycetota > Planctomycetia > Pirellulales > Pirellulaceae. The sequence continues at coordinate 414,858 of OZ247499.1, read as the reverse complement.
GGCGAAGAACTGAAACAGGGTTTCGGTGAACGTAACGATGCCATGACAGAATGGTTCGCAGAGAACAACGATCTGAAAGAAGAATTCTATCTGGCGCTGGCGGACCGCGACGACATCTCGTCCGCGGCACGGATTTTTGCAGGCCTACAAGAGAAGTTCCCGGAAAAGTTCTCCGCCTACGGCAATCTCGCCATCGCGATCTCGGTGGTCTGGGATACGCCCCGCGCGGTTTATGACTACGCACATCATCAGGTGCGTGCCAAGGCGAAGATGCCGACAGGACTGGTGGACGCCGAAGGCAATTTCAAGTATTTCCTCGACGCTGGCTCTGTGATGCAGGGTCGCGGCCAATGGCTGCCTTGGGAATTCCTGACCTATGTTATCAACCACAAAACTCCGCAGAACGAACGTGTGTGGGCCGTACAGAATTACCTGGGTCGCCGCACGATGTTTGGCCAGTGTTATCAGGATGTGCCTTACGACATGCTGATGCTGAACACCCAAAGCGAACAGGCCCGCCTTAACGGCCACACTTACGACTTGCCCAGCATCCGTCAGATCGGCGGTGTCTGCGCGCATCAGGCGGACTTTGCATCGCGGGTTGGCAAGAGCCTATCGGTGCCCGCGGCCTACGTGGCGGGCGAGTCGAATTCGGGCGAACGGCATGCCTGGGTGATGTGGGTGGAACTGAAGAACGTAACGGCCAAGAGTATCGTGTTCAGCCTGGAATCGCACGGACGTTATCGAGGCGATCAGTATTATGTGGGCACGCTTCGCGATCCGCAGACGGGAATGCAGATTACCGACCGCCAGTTAGAACTGCGCCTGCACACCATTGGGGCAGACCCGGTGGCAAGCCGTCACGCCGACCGCCTGATGCAGCTCTTACCCGTGATCGGCGGCGACAAACCGCTCGAAACTGAGGCCCGCTTTGAATACCTCACGAAGGTGATTGAACTTTGCCCTGGCTGCGAAGAAGCCTGGCAAGCTCTGGCGGCAATGGCGGGCGATCCAGAAGTGCGTGAGAACCACAAGCGGAAGATGCAGCAGGTGCTGGATCAGGCGTTCCGCACATTTGGCAACTTCCCGGACTTCACGCTGACCATCTTCGATGATCTGATTCAGTTCACCGATGATCCGGCCGCGCAGGCGAAACTATACGAACGCCTGGTGCTGCAGTACACCAACATGGGCCGGCCCGATCTTGGCTGCGAGGCGTGCCTGACGCTGACCGATATGCTGCTCAAGCAAGAGCGGCCTCTGGAAGCGGTCAACAACCTGGCAACCATGATTAAGGCGTTTCCCAACGAAGGCCGCTATGTGCCGAAGATGCTCGACCGGCTGGATGCTATCTGCGAATCAACGCCGAAAGCTGCACCGCAATTGCTGACTTTCTACAACCAGTTTCTGCCCAGTATCAAACAGATGCGGGGAGACCGGCCAAGCAAGTATTGCATGGAGATGTTTGAGCGCGGTATCGCACTATTCCAGCGGCACAATCAACCTGCCGTCGCACAGGCATACACCGCGCAACTTGCCCAGATCAAAGCAGGTAACGGCAGACGCGAACGCTAGTCCGTTAATGAACAACGGAATAGCAGGAGCATAAACCCCTGGCGGTCAGTATCAGCTGGCCGCTTCCGGGGGCACTTCGCGGACGGTGATCAGGTTGCCCGTAACTTTGATGACCTTAACCTGCGTTCCCTTATCTACAAACGAACCATCCGTCACCACATCGGCGTACACGCCGTTGATAATCACTTTCCCGGCCGGACGCAGCGGTGATTCGGCCACTCCCCAGTCGCCCACCTGCACGGCATCTTCGATAGGGACGGGCGGCGCCTTGCCATCCGCCTTTTCTTCTGCTGTGAGTAGACTGGCGCCAGCGGCGGTTGCATCTTCGTCATACACGGGCGGTTTGAGCACCATCGAGCCGAGCACCGGCAACTGTCCGTAGTACCTCGTGGCGACGATGCCGCCCACTACCAGCGTGACAAACACGGCCAGCAACATGCCCAGGTTGGTGGTGAAAACGGAGATGTCGGCGGTCTGTGTCGGGAAAACAAAATCCTGACTCGCCAGCAGCACACCTGCCAGCATCAACAGAATGCCAGTTACCCCCGCGACGCCGAACCCGGGGATCACAAACAGTTCCATCGCGATGAAGATCGCTCCGCCCACGAACAGCACCACCTCCAGCCAACCCGCTGTACCGCCCAGAAAGTGCGACCAGAAAAACAGGGCGAAACACAGTCCGGCAATCAGCCCGCCCACACCAATCCCCGGCGCCGAGCATTCTATGTACAGTGCAATCAGCCCGACACTGATCAACAGAAAAGAAACCAGCGTCGTGTTAAGCAGGTAGATGCAAAGGTCGGTCCAGCCAGATTTCAGCACAACCATCGGCTGCTTGAGGCCGTATCGATCGCTTAGTTCATCGCGGCTCAATATGACGGCCTGAGCCAGTCCGGTCTTCACCGCCTGCTTACCGTTGAGTTCCAGAAAAACTCCTTTTCGAGATGGCTGAAGCAGCTCGTGCCGCGTAAAGGCGCCTTTGTCGGGCGACGCATCGATGTCAGCCTGTGACATATAGGTGTCTTTGCCCGTTCTGTTGTCGGTGACGCGGAAGACTTCCAGGTTTTTATCCACCATCGCTTCTGCAATGGCTGGCGGGCGTCCCTGCTCTTCGGCGATATCGCGGATCTGGCGGACAACGTCGGAAGTAACTTTCTCTTCAGCATATCGCCAGAAATTACCTGCCCCCATGCGGATCACGCCCGCATCGCCGATCCGCGCCGTTGGCCCCATCACGATGTCATCACAACCAATGCTGACAATCGCGGCGCCGCTGATCGCGTAATCGGGCACGTAAGCCACCGTCCGCGCCCAACCGGTGTCTTTCATCATGTTAGAGATAGCAAAGCTCTCGTCCACGGTTCCACCGGGACTTTCGATCTCCAGAATGATCAGATCCGCCTCCATCGCGCGGGCCTCTGCCAGTTTGCGTTGCACGTAGGCATGCAGAAACGGGCCGATGGGGCCTTCCATCCGGATCAGCACGCCCTTGTTAAACGCCTCCTTTTCAGCAGCCGGCGGAGGCGCCTGAGCGGACACCCATCCACATAAAGTTCCTATCGTCAGACAGAAAAACGCCAACAGACGCAGACGTCGCGTACGTGCTTTTCGTGGACGTGGTTTGTGCCGGTTGAACATGGCAAGTTTCCCTGCAGCTACGAAAACGGGTGGTTATCGATCACCACCCATTTTACGGCGCCAGAGAGCATTATGCCGCCCAACTTCGGCAAGATGTACTAGCCGGCCGTCACCGTCTCTTCCTGACCGCGGATACGGTTCAACAGACGGACGCGCTGGCTATGCGTGGATTCTAACTCCAGAACAAGCTTGTATTGTTCTATGGCCTGCTGCTGCTGGTTAGAAAGCCAATAGGCGTCGCCCAGCGTCAAATGAAGCGCGGCCGATAGTGGATTTACCTCGACCGCTTTGTTCAGGTACTCAATGTGCTTCGCCGTGTCCCCCTGCTGCTGATAGCGGCGGGCAACGGTTACCAGGGCATCGGCGCGGGTCGGTTTGTAAATAAGCGGATCGGCTTCGATCGCCTTGTCCAACCGGGTGAGATAGGCGTCAAACTGCTGCAAGCCCAGTGCCGCCTGCGCCCAGTTGAACCAGAACAGACCGGCGTCTTCCTTGGTGACCTTCTCTTCCAGCTTCGAGTAGATAGCACTCGCGTTTGCATAGCGACGTGCGTTCAGCCAGATGTTCGCCTCCAGGAAGTAGATCTCAAAGATATCAACACCCATCTGCTGCGCCTTGGCCGCATGATAAATCGCGCTCTGCCGCGGGCAGGTGAAGAAGGTATCTTCCTGGCCTGGCACCGGCTGCAGCAGGTACTGATCATCTTTGATCCCGCCCGTCTCGCCGCCAATTACTTTGGCCGTTGAAGTCCGGCCCAGATAGTTATGCAGGTTGAAATACACACTTGCCAGCTTGAAGTGATAAACGCCTGAAGAAAGGCCCAACTGACCAGCTGTTTCATACGCGGTCGCTGCCTTGGCGAAACGCTTTTGAGCAAGGTAGATGTTGGCCAGCTGATAGTGATCACTCGCATTGCGGCGGTTGAGCGTGATCGCTTCTTCGTAGTGCTTCCGCGCTTTGTCGAAATCTTCCTTCTGATAATACGACTCGGCAAGCAGATGATAGAGCGGGTAATCGTGCTTGTATTTCAACAGCGGCTGCAGAACCGCGATCACACGATCAGGGTCTTTCTCCGGACCGACAAGTTCCGCCAGTTCGATGCCTGCTTCAACATGTTCCGGGTTAGCCTTAAGCAGTTCCTCGAATACCTGTGCCGCCTTTTCTGGCTGTTTGCCATAGCGATGCGCCTTGGCCAGCAGCAGCATGTAACTTGTCTTGTCCGGGTTGGCGTCGGCTGCCGAACGCAGTTTGGCGACGGCGTCGAGGTACTTGCCCTGGAAGAACAGTTTGCGGCCATCCTGATAAAGCTCCTCAGCATTCTTTGCCTCGGCAGCCGAAACTGCCTTCTTGGCGGCTGGAGCTGTTGCCGGTTTTGCTTTGTCCTCCTGGGCGAAGGTGGACGGTGCAAGGAGCATGGCCGCGATGGCGAAGCTGGAGATGAAAGTTCTCATGATATTTTCCGTTGATAATGTTTGCTGTAAGACCTTGAGTGCGAAGAGGGACCGTTGCCGTGGATTACTTGCGATAAGCCTTAATCCAGTTGATCTGGTCCGCGGCAAGCCGCGCCTTCGCATGCGAGGAGAATTTCTGACGGAACACTTCATAGGCGTCCATTGCGTCCACCCACTTGCCAAGCTGTTCCAGCGTTTCGGCCAGTGCGAATTGTGCATCCGCCACGCGGCCGCTGGCCGGATAGTTGCGGATAAACTCACGGTATGCGGTCGCCGCGGCCGTGAACTTGTCTTCCTGCGAGTAGAATTCCGCCACCTTCCAGGCAGCGTCTTCAGCAACTGGGGTGCCGGGGAAGAGCTTTACCACCCGTTGATACGTGGCCATAGCTGCGGTGCGATCTTTCAATTTCGTTTCGTAAATCTGCGCGATTTCGAGCAGCGAATCGTCGGTCTTATCGCCCAACGGATAGTTCGCGGCAACTTGCAGATAAGCCGCCACCGCTTCGCGGTACGCGTCGTTAATGCGATCCTGCTTGTTGGCCACCTGCAAAGCGCTTTCGGTCTGCGCCAGCACCACGGCATTGCGGGCGCTGTTGCTGATATTGTCGTAGTTGACGCCGTTATAGCGGAACGCATCGGCGGCCTCGTTCAGCCCCAGTTCTTTCGACTTGCCTTCGCTCTTCAACTGTTTGCGACGGGCCGTCTGCTCACGCGTCTGCCGGGCCAGAGCATCGTTAAACTGCGCGTAGGCGCCACGCTGGTTGCGTTCAAAGGCAAACTTCCACGCACTCTCCTGAGTGACGGTCGCAAGACTTTGCGCCTGCTGTTCGTAACTCTTTCCGATCAGATATAAGGCGTCGTCCGCAGAAGGACTCGTCTCATAGTTTTTGGCGACAAGCCGCAACGCGTCGCGTGCTTCATCACGGCGGTTGAGCGCGAGAAGAGCCTTGCCAATTTCCAGCTGGGCGTCGTCGGCGAGATCACTCTTGGGATGATTTTTAACCACCTTGCCAAATTCTTCGATCGCCTTGATCTGGTTATTCAACTGCGAAAGCACAATCCGGGCAATCTGGAACTGGGCGTCGTCCTTGTTCCGGCTGATCGCTTCGTCTTCCAGCAGGCTCTGATATCTGGCAAGCTGTTTGAGCACCGGCAGCCGCGCGGTGGCGGTTTTTGCCTGTGCGTGTTTGCCGTACAGCCTTGGAAATTCCTCGTAGATTTTGCGGGCCATGTCCCACTGGCTGAGATTGATATGGCACTCGGCCATGGTGAGTTTGACATCGGCAATTACGGCGCAGTTCGGATACTCATCCAGAACACGCTCGTACGTTGCCAGCGCTTCATTCCAGACTTCATTCGCCTGGTGCACCTGGCCGATAGCTTGCAGCGCCTGACACGCACGCGCATCAACGGGGAAGCTGTCAACAAACACGCCGAAAACATGCAACGCTTCCAGGTACCGCCCGCCGTTGCTTAGCTGCTGAGCGATGCTGTAAATCTGACTCTTCACCGCGTCTTCCTGCCCCGTCAGGCTCATGTATTCCTGATAGGTCTCCACCGCACGCAGCGGGTTCGAAAGATCCGCGGCATGCAACTGAGCCATCCGCAACACCGACTGTGCAGCCAGCGGCGAAACCGGGAAGAAAACGGAAATCCGGCTGTGAACATAAATAGCCCGCTCCCGCTGTCCGGTTGAATAAAGCCGCTCGGCAAGGTTGTACAAACGCTGCGGAAAGCCAGATACGCCCGGATGTGTGGGCTTCGACTGGTACAGGTCGAACAACGCTTGTGCGGCGTTGACCAGAAAGCCTCCGGCGCGTTCCGGGCTAATGCTGCTTGCCAGGCTGGCTTCGGTTTCGAAGCTGGCAACAGCCAGCAACCGCGCTTTATGCGCCCAATCTTTCTGATCTTTGTACTCTTTGGCGAACGCTGCAATCGCTTCACGCGCCTTCTGGAATTCGGCGTCACGCTTGTCCAGCCATGCCAGATCAATCCGCTGCCCAGGCGCCTGTTGCCCGGCAGCACTGAGTTGATTCTGGATCGCCTGATAATGCAGCGCCAGACGAGCCGGATCTTCAGGCTGATCGGCAAGGTATTTAACGATCAGCTCGTGCGCGCGATCTGGACGCTGTTGACCTTCGAAGAAGCCGAACATCCAGAGAATCTGCTGACGGGCATGCTTCGAGATATCGCGTACTGTTTCGCTCTCGTCGCGAGTCAGCTTCAGCAGAATGGTATAAGCGTTATCCGCCGCCTGGTCCTGGCGTTTCAGTTCTGCTGTTGAAAGCAGGGCGCCATTGGGAAGCGGACCAGGTTCACCAAACTCGTTGTTCGCCGCCTGCTGCTGATTGCGGGCACGCCGCTGGTCGAGCATGGCCAATTGTGTGAACCGTTGCTGCTGAGAGCGGCGGATCAGGGCCAAGGCGGTCTGGTTCGGTTCGCTAGGCGGCAGGATGCTCGGTTGCGGCACGGCCTGTTGCGGAGCACCGTTGGGAGCCGCATATCCGAAAGGATCATCGCCGGGCTGCGCGCCTGGTCCGTTTGCAGCCAAACCTCCATTCACCGTTGGTGGCGCGAGAGCACCAGGGGGAAGTTCCGCCTGAGGCGCCTCACCTCCGAAGCCTCCGCCCGCGATTCCACTGCCGGGAACCCCTGTGTCGCGACCGGCGACCAGGATCTGACCCTGCGGCTGCGGTCCGTTCCACTGCCCAGCAAGCAACGATACACCGTGAGTGTTATCAAGTTCTCCAAGGAATGTCGCCGCCCGGTACATCTCCAGGCGTTGCGGTGGGTGATAGTTTTTCGCTGCCGCAACGAACACTTTGAGTGCCTCGCGTGCAGCCTGCCACGCACCGGCGCGACCGAGTTTCTGCATAATCGCCAGCGTCTGCGTTTCCGCCTGACGTGTACCGGCGCCTTCCGGGTGCTTTTGCAGATACGCCGTTAGATCCTTCATCGCTTGCACATACAGCGCCGGCAATTCAGCCGGAACTGGCGCGTCTGCCTCACGCCGGGAAAACTCAAGATCAGCTTTCGCGATAGCAATCTCAACAACCTGAAATTCAAGCGCTTCGATATTCGCAAGCTTAGGATGGGCTGCAACGAACTGTTTGACGACCGACTGCGCGACGTCAAAAGCCTTTAGTTGCAGGTATTTCTGGACGATGGCGGAAACCCGGTCCACGGCCGGCCGCACGTAAGTAGATTCGGCGTGATCGTTTAGAATCTGACTGATGAGCTTCAATTCCGCGGCATGCGACTCGACGAGTGCTTCCGGCGCGGCGCCGGCTGCCCGTGCAACCTGCTCCTGAAGCCGGGCCTCTGCCTGAGCATGCAACTGCTGCGTCTGTTGCCAGATGACCCAGACCGCCAGCGGACCTTCGGCATCAATGGCCTTCAACACGGCGGATGCGAGATCTTTCCGCGACTTACCCGTGTAATACTGAACCAGCGATTCAAGCGTTGACTTCGCACGCTGCTGATTTTCCTGGGTGCTGTTCTCTTTGAGAGAAGCTTCAATCTGCTTTATCACGGATGTAACCGCTTCGGGAAGTTCGCCCGGCAACGCCTGATTTCCCGCAGCCAGTTCTGCATCCCGCAGGCGTGCCTGTTCCAGCGAAAACGCGATCAGCGACCAGGTTTGTTGCTCTGCCGCATCTTGATAGAACCGTTTGATGGCCGCAGTGGCTGCAGCAACCTGCCCACGCTGTTTGTATGCATCCAGAATCTGATGGAATTGCTTCGACGCCTCTTTGTGCTCCACGCCCGCCTTACGCAGCAGGTCAATCGCTAGAGCGTCGTCGCTGTCTAACGCGGCGCCTTTGTTTATCTGCCACACGCCACGGGTGTTTTCCTGCTTCGCCTTGGCGACCGCATGCGCGACACTGGCGAGTTGCACCAGGAAGTTGCGATGCGAAGTATCAATAACCGCCTTAGCCAGCGGGCCAGTCAGCTTGGCGTTGCCGTCTGCATCCGCCGACACAAGTTTGCTAAGTGCGGCTGCGGTCTGGTCTGCTTCGTGAAAACGCTGTAGCTGTGCTAAAAGCTGATGGTAACCCGCTTGTCGCACGTTTTCCGTCACCGCCTGGGTGGCCACGGCGATAGACATTTCGCGTAGGACTTCCTCGACCGGCTCATTCAAACCAGAGCCGTCCTTCTTCAGAAGGCTACTCGCTGCCTGATTTAGGATGCTTGAGAACAGTTTTTCTCGCGCGTCGACCAGCTTTATCTGGGTTGCAACGGCCATTGCCATGCGGAACGAAAGTGTGGCCTGCGGAACATCCTTTCGCGCGGCGTCAACTTGGCCTGCCTGCGAAAGTGCATACACAACTTCCCGCGCCGTGCTATCGAAAGATGAATCCAGCCAGCCACCACTCACAACCAGTTTCCCGCCCGCAGCGCCGGGCATCGGTGTGCTGCTGACCATCGGCCACAGAATCGCGCGGGCTGCGCTAGTTTCACGCTGCTGATTATAGATACCGGCTTCGCGCAGCAGCGCGGCGTAGATCTTCCGCGCGGCCTTGCGACGATAATCGCTTTGCGGGATCGACCCGATGGTCTTCGCCACGGCGCCAGAGAGTACAGCCGCGTCACTGGTCTGTTCTACACTTCCCAGGGCGATGGCGAACTGCGCCCGTTTATCCCACGGCGCCGGTAGCTTCAATGCTTTCAGTTCAGCCTGCACGTCTTCGCTTAAAGGCTTTGACAGCGCAGAGGACAAGGCGATCATCACCTTGCCAATGGCCTGCTGCTTTTCATCTGCAAGCAGCGTGGTTGCGTAGTGAGAATGCGTATTCTGGGCGGACCAAAGTTCTGCTTCGGCGCGTAGCAACTGCAGACGCTGAAGCTGCTGTGCCTCCGGCGCGCGGCTGATGATCGTCCGCAAGGCGGTGAACGCCCGCTCGTAATCGCCGATCTTCATCAGCAATTCCGCCCCAGCAAGCTGACTGGCCGGGTCACTGGCGCCTGTTAACGCGGCCACAATCTGCGAAGCGGCCGTGTGCTTAGGCGAAAGCTTCAGAACGGCCTTGTACTGCTCCAAAGCCTCTTTCGAACGGCCCAATTTCAGCAGGCATTCGCCCAATGCAAGTTTAGCCTCGACGGATTCTGGCAGGTTTTCCGCAGCGGTGCGAAGCTGCAGCAGGGCTGAGTCAAGCTGCCCCTGTGCTAGCAGTTGCGTTCCCGACTTCAGCGTGTCCTGAGCATCTGCGAACACAGCGGCCGGGGCGAGCAGCAGTAGCATCGCCAGACAGCCGGCGCCGCTTGCCGTCAGGCGTTGCAGCAGATTCTTACCATTACGTTGCATGGGTATTCCTCCAGTGGTTGAAACACGGCCGTGACTTGCTGTTCCGCACAATTCACCCGCCTCACGTGTAAGACGCTGGGTTCCGTCAGATAGTTTCCGCATCTGCAAAACTAAAATGGAACTTGCATCCGGCATCTAGTTGTAGACCAAAACTACTGGTCTGTGGCGTTACAGAACGTAACAAGACAGTAACATCGCAGCCGCGAATTAGGGGGAACATGCGCCGCGGAGGCGCATGCAATAGGATGACAGCGATGTGTCACTCAATACTGAACTACAAAAGGTATCACTACTGCGTTTGCAGTGCGATTGCCTCTCCCTGCTTTCCGCCGCTGGCCAGGGCGCCGGCTTTACCACCCCACGGCAAGGCCAGCCACACGCGGGCGGTGCCATCTTTGCTCCCGGTCAGTGCATACTGACCGTCGCGGGAGAAAGTTACGCTGGTTACTTCCCGCGTATGACCTTTCAATGTCAGGATTTCTTTCCCCTTTGCGACGTCCCAGAGCTTCGCCGTGTAGTCTTCGCTTGAAGTGAGAACGCGCTGACCACCTGGCGAAAATACAGCTGCCGTAATCGCAGCCGTGTGACCAGCCAGCGTCTGCATCGGCTTGGCCGTCTCTGCATCCCAGACAACGGCCGTATTGTCGCGGCTTGCGGTGACAATCATCTGATTGTCCCGGGAAAAGGCCGCATTTAGCAGGCCGTCTTTGTGTACGCCCGTGTAGGTCTTCAGCAGCTTGCCCGTTGCAACATCCCAGGTCCGCGCTGCCCCGTCGGCAGACGCAGTCAGGATCGTGGCGCCATCGGCCGCGAAAACGGCCGACGTCATCGCTCCGGCTCCCTCGGGCTTAAACACTTTCAACTGCCTGCCGTCTTCGGGACTCCAAAGAATCGCCGTTCCATCGTTGCTGGCCGTCAGCACGGTCGAGTCATCCGGGGCGAACATCGCGGAATTCACGCTGCCGCCGTGCCCTACCAGTTTCTGCTGATCCTTGCCTGTTTTGGCGTCCCAGATGCGGGCGGAATTGTCAGTGCTGGCCGTGACCAGATACTTGCGATTCGAATCAAACTTCGCCGCCAGCACAGGGCCATGTGCGTTGAACGACATTAACTCGCCGCCGGTTGTGCGACTCCACACGGCAGCTTCTTCGCCGCCCACAGTCACGACTTTCAGCCCATCGTTTGAATAGGCCGCCGCTGCCAGTTCTCTGCGGACGCCGACGTTGATGAAGTGCTGCTGTGTGCCGTCAGCCGCGGTTGTCATCAGTTCCCGGCCGGTTGCAACATCGATCAGCCGGACAGTTTTATCCAGCTTTCCGGCAACCAGAGCCTGGTTTCCGCTGTTTGATATCGCAATAGAGTTTACAGACATCGCCGTGAGTGACGCAATTGTGGCATTCAGCGTTCTGCTAACTGCCCGCAACGAAGCTTCATTGGCTTCCGTCGCCGGATTCAACAATGCGGCCATCTGTTCTGGCGTGAGTCCGCTGGCTGCGCGAAGTTGCGTTGCGGAAAGGCCGCGAGAGTTCATACGCTGCTGAATGTTCGCGGCAATCGTGGCGCCTGACCCGGCAAGAGACTTCTCCCAGATTTTTCGCCGTGATGCGATTTCCCAGAAGCGGATCTGACCGTCTTCCGACGCGGTCAACAGACGCTCTCCATCGGGCGTAACATCCATCGCCCGCACGCCGCGCGGATGCGACATGACCCGCGTCTTTACCTCACGTCCGGAATCCGTCTCCCAGACTGACACGGTTCTGTCAGAGCTTGCAGTCAACACCTGATCGCCACCGGGCAGGAACAAGGCGTCGTTAATACGTCCGGTGTGGCCGTTTAACTTAAAGAGAATTTTACGCGTTGCCACATCCCACAACAGGCACTGGCCGCCGGCATCGCCAGAAATGAGCATCTTGCCATCGCGTGAAAAAGCGATCACCGTGACTTCACGCTGGTGCCCTTCAAGCCGTGCGATCAGCTTCCGCGAGGCGATGTCCCACAGCTTCAGATCTGAACCTTCACTCCCTGTCATCAGCTGCTTACCGTCCGTAGAAATGGCGAAGGCAGCGTTAAGACCGGTGCCGGCAAACTCACCAATCTGCGCGCCTTTGCTTACGTCCCAGATGCGCGCCGTGTTATCCACGGCGGCGGTAATCAACTGCTTATCGCCCGGCAGGAATCTCGCGCGGGAGGCCAGGTATTTGTGACCTTCTGTGAAAGTAAGTTGCGGCAACCCGGAAGCAAAGTCCCAGCTCTTCACCGTGCGGTCGCGGCTGGCGGTAAGCACCTGCTCCCCATCCTGCGAGAACGACGCGGCAAGAATCTCGCTATCGTGACCGGCAAGGACTTGCCCCTGCTGAACATACTTATCAACGTCCCAAAGGCGGATCTGCTGCGTCTCATCGTAGCCGCCTGACAGCACCAGCTTTCCATCTGCGGAAACATCGCTGCTTCGCACCCAGCTGCCGTGCCCCCGTAAGGTTTTCACAAGTTTGCCGTCAGGCGTCCAGAGCTTCACCGTGTTGTCGTGTCCGCTACTCACAAGCACGCTGCCATCCCGGGAAAACTTCACAGAACGGACGGCGCCGGCATGCTGGTCGGCTTTGGACTGACCCATTTCTTTGTAATTGGTTGTGTCTTTCTGCGCAGCGGCTGCGCCGCGCCTGGCAAATTTCTGGATCGCGTTATCAAAGTCAAACTCAACGAGTTGCCCCGGCTGCCACATCAGAACGCGTTTATCAGCACCAGCAGTGACAACCTGCGACCCGTCCTGCGAAAACGCTACGGCGTAAACCGGGCCCTGATGCGACTGGAAACGCGGGCTGGCATTACCGCTGGCCACATCCCAGACCAGGGCCGATCCGTCTTCACTTGCCGTCGCTACCTGACGGTTGTCCGGCGAAAAGGTCGCCTGCCAGACACCCATCAGGTGCCCCAGGAACTTCGCTGTTTCTCTTCCACTTTCGATGTCAAAGATGCGGGCTGTACGGTCGGCGGAACCCGTCAGAATGGACTTGCCATCCGCAGAGAACTCAACACTGGTCACACGCGCTTCATGCCCGGTGATTGTCGCCACACGCTGTCCCGTGCTGGCGTCCCACACCATCACATAGCCTTCCGCATTGTCAGATCCCGTGGCAATCAACTGCCCGTCTGGCGAATAGGCCACGGCGTAAACAAATTGTCCGCCCGTATCCAGGACGTGGCGCGGCTGACTTGTACTGGTGCTGCTCCAGATATTGGCAATGCCGCCCCAGCCACCTGCGACGAAGTGCGCAGGCATCCGTCCTGACTCAGCAGGCTCAAACGCGACGGCGTCAATCCGCCGGTCGGCGCTGACAGCTGCGATTCCCTGTTTGCACAGGAACATCAACCGGCCCCATTCCCACTTTTGCAGCGAAGGATCGAGAGATAGTAGTAATTCTTCAGCGCTTTCAAACGCGTTTTCTTCGATCTTCGCCGCTGCCAGACCAATGGTGGCAACGTAACCCTGGCGTCGCGCCTCGTCAGCAGCTGCAACGGCGCGCACGCGTTGCTGCTGGGCGACCTTCTCTGCCGACAAAGCTGCTTCCTTGGCTTCTTCCGAAACCTTGCGGGCCGCGATCGCTTCCTCAGCCGCGCGGTCCGCTTTGGTCTTTTCAATTTCAGCGGCGCGTTGTGCTTTCAACGCCAGTTCCGCAGAGCGATCGGCTTTTACCTTCTGTTCTTCGGCCACCATCTTCGCCGCCAGGGCTTCTTCCGCGGACTTGTCTGCCTTACGTTTTTCTATTTCAGCAGCTTGTTTGGCCGCTAACGCCTCTTCGGCGGATTTATCGGCTTTGATCTTTTCGCGTTCCGCGGTCTGCCGCGCCATGTTGGCCTCGATGGCTGACTTTGTCGCTTTCTGGCGTTGCTCCTCAGCCACTTCGCGGGCGGCAATCGCTTCCTGAGCCGATTTATCCGCTTTCGCTTTTTCGCTTTCGGCCGTCTGCTTCGCAGCCAGCGCAAGCTTGCGTTGCCTTTCTGTTTCGGTGAGCGCGTTAACAGCGCGTTCCTTTTCAATCTCAGCATCCGCCCGCGCGATCTGCGCCTCACTCATCCACGACCACAACGCGAGGGAGAACCCACACACCACCAGCAGGAACAGCGCCAAACCAGCAAGCGACGCCACACGCAGCGTCCGCAACCGTTGTTGCCTCGCGGCGCGTTCTTTCTGTGCCAGCGTGATCTTCTCGCGGACTTCGTCGTGCCCGGCGGCATTCTCTTCCAGCAATTGCAGGCCAAGGTCGAAGTCTCCCTTGGTGTGTGCAGTGGCTGCGTATTCAAGACTCGACTGCTGATAGCCTTCCCGGGCAGGGCGGTTGCCGGGCCACAGTTCATAAGCTTCCGCAAAGCCGAACCTGGCGCGTGCGTAATCTTCGTAGTCCTGCGTCTGCCGTGCTTTAAGCAGGTCTTCTTCCGCACGGTTAGAAAGCGCGATACTTTCTGAGTGCGATAGGTATTGGCGGATGGCGGTCTGAAAATCTGCAACCGTTTCGTAACGGTCGGCCGGGTTGGTGGACATCGCCTTCAACGCGATATCAACCAGTTCACCCTTCTTGGACGTGGGTTGAATTTCGTTCTTCGCCGCAGCGAAGAGACACTTCATCACATCTTTGCCGGTATGTGGCGGCCTGCCCGTGATGATTTCGTACAGCATGGCGCCCAGCAGATAGATATCGCTGGCCAGCCCGATTTTCTCGAACGGTCCCGCCGCCATCTCAGGCGCCATGTAGGCAGGTGTCCCGCCCATGCTGACAGATTGCTTGATCCCTCCGAAGCGTCTGCCATCAGAAGGAACCGCCAGGCCCCAGTCCATGACCAGCACTTCGCCGAAGCCGCCAAGCATGACGTTTTCTGGCTTGAGATCTCGGTGAATCACCTTACGGTCGTGCGCAAAGGCAATCGCGTCGGCGACCTTCATCAGAATGTCGATATTCTCTTCGTCGGACTTCTCACCAATCACGTCCATCCAGGGCGTACCCTGCACACGCTTCATGGAGTAGAACAACGCGCCTTCATCATTCACGCCCAGGTCATAAATCGGAACGATATTCGGGTGTTCCAGATCGCCCGTGACAACCGCTTCTGACAGGAACTTATTGCGCTGCGTTTCGTCTTTAGCGGTTTTGCCCTTAAGCATCTTCACGGCAACGGTGCGCGAGATAGACGCTTGCCGCGCCATATACACCACGCCCATACCGCCTTCGCCCAACACCTTGTCAATTTCGTAATCGGCATGCGCCGCGCCGCCACGTTTGGGATCGTGAAAGGCGCGGGTCTGAATGAACAGGCTGTTGTCGCTCTCCTGCGCTTCAATCACTTCCGCGCGGATCGATGTCTCCGGCGCCACATGCTCGCCGCTGACGCCCTCCCAGGTGTGCTGGATATGCTCGGCCGAAACCATCGCCGAGTCCAGCGTGCTGCCCGGATGCGAGTCTTCAATACCGCCACCAGTAATCGCGCTATCGAGGACGGGCGGTTTCGCATCAAATTCCGCCGAGTCCACCGTCCGCTGCTCAGCACGCTGCGGATCCGTGCCCGGATCAATCAACGGCGCCGTAGGAAGATCTACCGAATCCAGCGTTTGCGTCGGCAAACCACTCGCGTCATCACTCTGTGCAGATTGAAGCTGATCGATCACGCCGGATTCGAATTCCGCGGAGTCAACCGTCTGGTTGATCGCCGGCGTGATAACGCCCGCGTCAGGCAACTCCGTGGAATCAAGCGTCTGGCTGACACTATCGGGAAGCTGATCGACCGAATCCAACGTCTGATCAAACCGTGGCGGGGCGGGTTCTTCCGGCTCGGCAACTGGTGGAATCGTTGCACCGGGTGGCAGGTCCACGGAATCCAGCGTCTGATTAATGGAGCTTACGGAATCAACCGCTGGTCCATCATCACTGTCAGAGCCATCTATGGCTTCATCGACAGTATCACTGGAAGGTGGCAGTGTTACATCGTCCAGCGTGCTGCCGGCGTCTTGAGCCTCAGCGCCTTGCTCCCCGGCAGCTTGATCAGTTTCCGGCAGCGTAACATCATCCAGCGTCTGATCCGCGCCTGGTAGCGTTACATCGTCAATCGTGCCGAGCGGGCTCTCGTCAGGCAGGGTTACATCATCAAGCGTGCCCGTGTTGTCCGGCAGCATGGTGTCACCATCGATGGTGGCGCCGGCATCATCGCCGTCCAGGGTCGTAGCGTTGTCTGCCTCTGACGAAAGCGGCGCAGCGTCGATCTCATCCACCGTCCCCTTTTCGTCATCCGCAACCGGCTCGACAGGCAGATCCCCTTCAAACGTCTGCATCAGGTCTTCAGGCGCAACATGGTCCGCCTGATCATTAGGCAAACCAGCATCGTCTCCTGGCAGCTGTTCAGGGTCGAAGTTCTCATCTTCGTTGGGTTGTTTATCTTCGCTCATTTCAAACCCGTTGTTTCCTGGCAGCAAAAGGAGTTGCTGCAAAATCTTCTAAGTAGGATGTTGCTGTATCCGTACCGGGTAGGCTATTTCCGTAACTTTCTTACAAGCCGTGCATGCTTGCCCAGTGATCGCTTCTGCTGAGACATTGCACGCTCAATTTCATCGCTCCATGAACTGCCGTCCGTCGTTGCCAGCAGTCCAACCAGTGTCCCCGCGGCCATGACTGGCCGTCGCCACCGCGCCGCAGTGTTACCTTCCGCCGCCGCATCTAACGATGGGGTTTCATTCCGCAATTCATTTTCGACCTGGTCCTCAAGTTCCGCCGCTGGCGTTTCCGGCCCTTGGTCAGCGGGTGGCAAACCATCCTGGTGATTGAGGTTTAGGTCTGTCTCCGTCGAATCTGGATTCCATCCATCTTCCGCCGCCAATTCACGCAGAAGATTTTCAAGGTGATCTATAGATTCAACACTCACAACGCGCACATCCGCGTTCATCGCGGCGGTACGCTGCGGAGTCGTATTCCCCGCATCTGCAATCTCCTGAATCTGGACCGGTACGATCTTGTGGTTAAAGACACGCAGCTGAAACAGAACTTCCACTTTCTCGGCGCCCGACGCCTTATATTGGATTTTATACAAACCGTTGCGGAATGTCTTAAATAGTTGCTCCAGCTGCCCATCTTTTAAGAGAGATAAATCCAGTTCATAAGATTTACTCTCGGAACCGTTCACAAGCACTTCGGTAAAATACAGCTTCGCCTCGTCGCTGCTGGCTGTGTCTTCCGATTGAACAACTTCGATAAACTCCTGGGCGGATGACACTGTCACCGGCGCCTGCGGCCGGGAGACCGGCGTGCGGCTGACCGTTGTGGTGGAGCTAACCTGCACCACGTTTTCCCGCAGCTTAATGGCGGCAAACAGACCCTGTGACGGAACGGTCAGTTCCACTTCCGAGTTAAATTCAACAATCCGCCCGTTCTCTGTAAGAATGATGCCGTTGGCCAGCTGGTTCTGTAAATCGGTCTGCGACCGCAACTGACTGGCGTTTACGAATCCCGTTGTCCCGCTTTCACTGATTCCAAACTGACCGGCGCCGGGAATTGCGCGGTGATCCGGACGGACAATTACCTGAATGACAATATTGGCGAACGGATTGATGTCGTTCGGATTGCCGCGCCGGTACTGGTAAGAAAGCTCATGCGTAACCAGTCCGGCGCCGCCATTGTACTGACCGCCCGATGTAGAACTGTTGCCATCCAGGCGTATGTCACCGATGCCGCCACCTTGTGTATTGGTAACTGGCGGATAAAGAATCTTCGACTGGCCTGCATCAGCGCGGTCCGCCCAGTCGACATAGATCTGAGCATTCTTGAGATCCGGGTCATTCAACACCACGCGAATCTTCGCCGTTCCATTGGAATCCACCGACGGCGTGGTCACCGTCGTTACCGTCACGACATCACTGTCGCTCGCCCGGTAGTCCGCATCACCGATCGTGCCTGAACCACTGTCGAGCGTGGCGCCGTTACTGAACAGAATATTGCCGGGAATCGCACGGCCCGCCGTTGCGCCTGCGTTGCCGAAGATGCGCCCGCCGCTTGCGAAGTTTGTCACCACGTCGGCGCCGTCGCCTGCACTGGCGAAATGCAGGTTGCGGCCTGCATCAAACGAGATATCGCCCTGATCGCTGCTGATGTGCGAACGCACTTCGATGTTGCCATCTGTCGCGCGGAAGGTCATATCGCCGCCGCCGTTGGTCGCTATCTGCGTTTCGTTGGCGCCGCCCGACAGAGTATTGTCGCCCAGCAACATGGCTTTGTCGGAAACAAACGTTGCACTACCACCCCCGGTAGTCGTAACATCCGCCAGCACCGTCATCGTGCTGCCCGATTCCAGAAGTGTATCACCGCCGCCTGTGGTGCTAACATCTGCAACCAGCTCGAAGGCGCCGCCCGATTTTAAGGTCGTTCCGCCGGCAACCGAGTTGACCGTCTGTTCAACCCGCAACGCATCAGAAGTGGTTACGCTCAGAAGCGACGCCGCATCCTGCTGCAAACCGCTGGCGATCAGCGCGGCTCCGGGGGCATCTTCTCTTACTTCGCCTATTGTCAGCGTGTTGCCCGTGTTGGCATCGCTGGTATTGACGATCTGAATGGCGCCGGCGACTGTGTTGTTGACCGCCAGCAGTGCAGTGCGGGTTTCAATCGCGTCCGTATCGCCAACGCCGTTGGTCGAAAGTAACGCAACCTGCCGTGCTGCAATATTGCCGGCTGCTGCGTTGGCATCGGTAATGGCTCCGCCACCCGCAGCATGGGCAACATCGATCACTACGCCGCCATTAATCGCCTGAATGCTGCCGAGCGAAGCATCTCCCGTACCGCCTGCCGTCTGGTTCACCAGCACCTGCACCGCCCGGTTCGATACATTCGTGGTGCTAATGGATGCATCGCCTTCCATGCTGAAGGAATCAGCTCCACCCGCCCGGTTCACATCGAAGGTCACCAGGTTTGCACCGGCATCTAAACCGCTTCGCACCGTGGCGCCAGCGTCCAGACTGAACGTGACATTCCCACCATTCACAACGAGTGTATCTGGAGGCGAAGGATTATCGAGCACCGCAGCAACCGTCGCGATGCTCAACGCGCCATCAATCACGCCGCCACTGAAAGTAGTCGTTCCACGCCCAGCAGCCTGCGTCACATCGCCAATGCCCGCTCCCGCCTGCCCAAGATCCGCAGCAAATGTGACATTGTTAACCAGCGAGCCGCCCTGTCCGGTCAACGTGAGATTATGCGCGGCTAGGCCATCAGATCTCACCACGCCGCTAAAGTGAATATCTTCACCGGACTGCAGTGTCGTATCCGTCAGCAGAACTGCCTGATTAAACGTCTGATTTGCCGTAGTAATCACGTCGACTGCCGGACCAGCCGCGGCGCCGATATTCACGGTTTCGTTCACCTCGATACTCGTCAGCGCCGTAACATCGCCAACAGATTGCACCAGGCTGACCGATCCGGCGCCCGCGCCGCTGGCGGAAGCATCGATCAACAGCGAGTGCGTTCCGTTGATACCTTGCTGGAACGTAATATCGGAACCCGTTATTTCCGTGTTCTCATTCAGAACAACGTCATCACGGTATTCCTGCGTCAGCGCCACAATCTGTTGCGGGTCGGAGGCGCCATTGAATGTTGCAACACCCGTCACCGTAAGGGCGTTCAGTCCCGCGGTGGCGCCGATGTCTGCGTTCAGGTCCAGCGTTGCATGCACTTCAAGCTGATGAAGCCCCGCCGCACTCGCGTTCACAGCATCGTTGAACTGAACCGTTGTGGCGGTCAGTCTGGTGGCACTTGTGGCAATCCCATCAAGTAGCACGGCGCCATCGTATTGCTGGGTTGTATCGACGTTAAAACTAGCAACATCGCCGGTAAGCGTTACATCACCTTTCGCATGAAATGCACGCAGCGCCTGCAACGATCCCACACTGCCTGCGAATGTCGTCACGCCAGAATCGCCCGTTTCCACGACCAGCGACTGCGCGTCCGCAACCGCGCCATCTACCGCTCCATTGAACAACACGTCGCCATCTGTCCCAGCGCCGGCGTTCTGCGTTGTAACCGTGGTATCCGCACCAAGAATCAAACTTCCGCCCGCGTCGTTCACGGTAACGTCGCCACTGGCCGCGGTCCCGGCGCCACTGGTATTGATATCTCCCGTGAGATTGAAGGCGCCGTCCGCTTTAAGCACCACAGCGCCACCCGCGCCGCTGTTGGTGGAACTTGTTTGAACATCACCGGTCAAAGTTACGTCGCCGGTGGCATCGATAGAAACATCGCCGCCATCACCATCGCCAGCTGTCACGCGGGTATCAATTCCCGCGGCAACAGTAATATCGCTGCCAGCGCCGGTGGTGGTCAAACTTACGTTTCCGCTGTTGGCATTGTCGCCCGTTGTGAGCACCGTGTTGAGGGTCAGGTTTCCATCCGCAACCTGTACCTGCACATCGCCGCCTGAAGCTTGCCCGGCGGTGGCTGTTCCTACAGCAGCGTTCCCCGTGGTGATGTCCATCAGTTTCCCGTCGCCTGCTGAGGTGGAGATATCAACCGCTCCCGACGCCTTGCCGTTACCGGAAGTCGTGATATCCCCAACCTCAGCAGAAGCGGAATCTATCTTCACATCGCCGCCCGCTCCATTCGCATTGCCGTTGCTGGTCGTAATCGAAGTGACAGTCACGGCGCCACCTTGTAGATCGACACCGCCCGTGGCCGCAGAGTCAGCCCCTTTAGTCAATGCGCGCGTCTGCCCCACATCGCCCAGGTCGATGGCGCCAGTGCCCGCAACAATCTTTAGCTGCCGGGCCAGGTTGGTTGCCGTGGCGGCAGCTTCTGCATCAACGGTTCCAAGTGTTACGCTGGCGCCGGTGCTTCCGCCCAAGGTTGTGTCAAGCGTTACGCTATCCGTGATCGTCAACGCAGAGCCGACCGTCACAGCGCCTGAGGTGGTGGAAACGTCTGCCGCCAGATTAACGCCCAGGTCAAACTGGTTGTCGAACTCCACCGTCGCACCAGTTGCTTCCACTTGCAGCGATGCACTTGCAATCGTCAAGCTGCTGCCGGCGCCGCTACCGCCCAGGAACACGTTCCCGCCAGTGCTCCGCACTTCCAGCGTGGCATCGGCATTGAACCCGATGGTCGTCGCTTCCACCCGCAAGGCGTCGCCACCCACCGTGCCGCCATGTAGCACTAACTGGTTTTCAAAATCAACGCTCCCCGCTTGATCTACAGAAACCGACGCGGCGTGCACCTTGGCGTTCACCGCGACATCGCCAGTGGTTGTTATCGCAACATCGCCAAGTGGTTGCGCAGACGCACCGATCGTATGCAACGAAGCATCCGACCCCAGCGAGACATCAGCCGAACCAGCAGATAGCGTGATATCTTTACCGCTCCCCAGAATGGAACCGTTCAGAGCGATCTCTCCATCGCTGGTCGTAAGGGCGATCCCGGCGCCACTGTTGTTGATCTCAATGCCGTTCGCCGCTGCGTTAATGATGAGGCTGGCGCCGGAGGGCAGCAACTGAATGTCATCGTTGATCTCCACCGTGGCGTCGTCGGCTTCGATCAATAGTTCCGCATTCACCGTTAGCGTGCCAGCTTCATTCACGACGATACGCCCGGCCTGATTATCCGCATGACCAATTTGCAGCGTCGAAATCGCGGCGCCTCCCGCACCCGCATTGATAGCCGTCACGGCAGCGGTTGTGATGTTCCCGCCGCCACCGATGCTTATCGCGTCGCTCACGGTATTGCCGCGATACACAAACACGCCGCCACCGCGGATCTCCGCCCCGCCGCCTGAGTTATCGATCTGGTTTGACTGAAAGAACGAATCAACACCGCCCGTATCCAGCTTCACGCCGGCTGCATCGATATCTATCGAAGTAGAACCGCTCGCTGCAAACCCGCTCGCAGAAATATCCGCGCCGAGCAGAATATCGCCGCCTGTCATCGTCAGCAGGCCTAACTTGCCACTGGCGCCCAGCACGCCGTTAATGTCAACAGCGCCGCCGCCTGCATTCAGACTAAACGCCTCGTTCGCCTGGCTATCGATGTCGATATCAAGTTTGATATCAGCATCCGCCGCAGCGCCATCCGTGATGAAGTTAACGGCCGCTCCGCCCGCGTTCAGCAGCGCCGTTCCGTTCGCGGCCTGAATCGAAATGGCGCCGGCTTTTCCGCTAACACTTTGCGAAGTATCCAGGTCGCCCCGAAAAACAATTGCCTGACCTGCTCCCGTTGCGGTAAGCTGAATATCGCCGCCACTGCTGCCGTCGCCGCGAGTGGTCGTCTGCTGCACTTCAATCGAACTTGCTGCCACGGCCAGAGAGCGGACATCCATTTCAACCAGCGTGATCGCGGCGTCGGCGCCCGTTCCATCTACCGTCGTGTCAATCGTGACCGCCAGCCCCGTTTCCACAAACGGATCGCCCGCCGCCGCAAACAGCAATGCGCTGCCCGCGTCCGTCGCGCCAAGCGCGGCATCGGTATCAAACGTAATGTCGGTCAGGCCATCGTCAACGTCCAGCAGCTTCACATTACTAAAGTCGATATCACCGCCGCCATCCAACAGCACATCACCGCCCAGCAGAAGCGTCTGCCCGGTCTCTACGGTCAATGCCCCAAGTCGCGTGCTGCCGCCCACCGCGCCGCCAAGCTTCACGTCGCCATCGACCGCGTCGAGCATGAGCTGATGAGCACCGTCAATGCCAGCGGAAAATTGAATGTCCCCGCCACGGGATTCCGTGTTTACCTGAATGTCGCTGGTGAGCGTTGTATTGCCGGTGACTTGCAGCGAACTGGCAAAGATATCACCACCCAGAGAAACGCTCGTTCCGCCCGTCAAAGCCACGGCGCCGATATCCGCTTTGCCTGCACGCCCAATTGATTGCACCGTCACCGCGCCGGAAGTAGCCGTGATGGTCAAGCTGCTTTCCGCACTATCCACTGGGTCTTCAATACTGCCCGTCAAGGCGATGTCGCCTGCGCCGGAAAGAATCGACGTATCCTGGCTGAGGTGATGAACGGCAGCGGTAAGTTGCAGACCGCCGGTTGCATGGTAAACACCACTTCCGTAAGTGATGCTGCTACTAGAATTGATGCTTGCTAAGCCCGTTACGCCCGCGGCGCCAACCGTTCCAACATCGCCGTTGAGCGTTGTCTCGTCCGCAGTTATTGCCAAAGTATCTAACGCACCGCCGACGCCAACGTCCGCCAATGTTACATCACCGGTTGCCGCGTTCAGACTCAGGCCATCGGTATCACCCGTCGCCGTCGCGATAACGCTGCCAATGGAAATATCACCGCCCGATGTAGCGATGCTTACCAGGTTGCTGGCGGACTTGTTGAGAACAACACCATCCGTGCCACCCGATAAATCAACGCCTCCGCCGCTGGTCACAATGTCGCCGGCCAGCGTCAGTCTCGTGGCCGCATCAACATGCAACGCATCGCCAGGGTTCAAAACATTCTGATTGCCGTCACCAAGCGACACATCGTTAAGCGTCGCCACCGTTGCGGAAAGATTGAAATGATCGAGTCCGTTGACCGTCGCGCCGCCAAGGTCAATCTCGCCATCGCCAGCAGCGAGTGACAAACCTACGTCACCAACCGGCGTTAACCCGGGATTGATAACCGTTGCCAGCGTAATGTCTCCATCGACGCCCGCGCCCGTAGAGTCGATCAGAACCGAATCCTGCAATTGCACCGACTGTGCAAACAGCCCGATATCTGCGCCATCGCTTTGTAGATCACCATGCAGGTCCAATACGCCGCTCACATGAACGCCCACGGCGCCAACAGACAGCGTCCCGCCGTTCGAGTTAACGCTTTGCAAGGAGACATCTTTGGCGGTCGAAACAGCAAACTGGCCAGTTGAAACATCACCGCTTAGGACAACATCACCTGTACCTGCTGACAGGGTGAAAGTTTCGGAATCTGAAGCCGAACTTACATCGCCCGTAAACAGAATGTCGCCGCCACCGGCGCCCGTGCTGGCTGTAAAGTTGTCCAGCAAATGGGCGGCGCCGTCGACTTTTACGTGTCCACCATCAAGCTTGCCCGCTGTCTGAATATCTCCGTCCAGGTTGATGGTTGCCGCCGTCAACGTAACGGCGCCGCCGGTGTCTTCCGTGGCTGAGGATGTATCAATCGACGCTGCGTTTATTGTCGCCGCCGTCATCGAAACGCCGCCCGTGACGGCCGTGCCAGCGCCAACCGCCTGGACGCTGATGTCGCCAACGCCCGCATCAACGGTAAGGCTGCGCGTAACGGCGTCAGCATCCACCGTATTGAGCGAAATATCGCCGCCCGCAGATTGCAGCGTGACGCCGTCCGCAGTGAGGCCGACCGGGGCGTCGATATCTATCGCGGCGTTATCTGTTGCGATACTTCCCGCGACCGAAACGGTGGTGGTGCCGCTGCCGTCTATTTCAAAACCGCCATCCGCCGTAACATTGCTCGTCACCGTCACCGCTGCGCCGGCGCCCAGAGGATTACCGGCCAGAATCTTGATGCCCTGAGTTACCGCCACGGCACCGCTCTGACCAAGTTCAACCGCCGCGGTCTGATCGGTTCGCCCCAGGACAATACCGCCGGTAAAGCCTGTGCCAATATTGGCGATGCTGCCGAGGCTGATGTCAACAACTCCGTCAACTCCGGCGTTGCTACCAAACTGAATGCCAACGCCCGCACTAGTTCCTTCAATCGTAAGCGAACCTCCACCCGCGGAATTGACGGAGGCACTGGCGAAGACGATATCGCCGCCCGATGTCAGGTGCACGTCACTCCCATTCGCCTCCAGCGCGTTGAGCGTAATCGCGGCGCCAATCCCGTTTTCAGCCCGGATCGCCACGGCAGCGTTGCTGGAATTTATCGTGCCGCTGGCCGTAAAGGTCTGGCTGCTGCTGACCGTTAATCCGTTGTCTGTGTTCACGCTCTGAAGCGAAATGGCATCAGAGCTCGCCACACTTAATCCATTGAGTTGGCTTCCTACCTGGCCCAGATGTCCCGTCGCCGTCAAGTCGCCGTCACCAGCGTTGATCGCCAGCGTGTGCCCATCGCCGCTGACAGATGTCAGGCTGATATTCGCGCCATTGGCGCCGTTGTTACTCAATAGCAAAACGTCTGTCGCCAACGTCACGGCTGAAGCGATGGAGATGACTCCCTCGTTTGTTATCATGCCTGCGTCGCCGCCAGAGGCGTCGAGCAAAACATCATCAAAAGCGGCGTCGATGGTGATCGTCGCGTTGCTGACGGCGGAAACATCAAGTTTACCAGCGATAGATACATCGTTCCCGGCGACGGCGGCAGCGCCTGTAAGCAAGATGTTACCGCCTCCGGCAAGGACTTCAACAGAATCGCCGAGATTTATCGACTCGCCCGCCACCGCAAGCGAATCCCCCATCGCATTGACGCCATTAAGCGTCACGCCACCCGCGAAACTCACCGTGTCCGCAGTCGCCGCACCGTTGCCCGCGATCGTGATTGACTCTGCAAACACAGGCGATTGGATGGTTACATCCGACGTTGCCTGAATATCCAGGGCGCCCAAGGGGCTGATCGCGGTTCCAATGCTTGTCAGTAGGTCTTCGCCCAGGACGACCGCATTGCCCGCCATCACCGTCAGGTCTTCGCGATTTACATCCGCGTCGCCGGTGATATTACCTGCAAGCGTTACGTCACCCGTTACCGTGCATATTTCAGTGTCTTCGGTCAGCACAATCCCGGCCGATGCATCTACATCGACTGAATCCGCCGCAACAAGGTGAGCGTCCAGCGTCACCGTCGCGCCTGCCAGTGCGATCGCATTGATGCGATCTTTATTCAGCAGGTCGCCGATCAAACCAACTGACAGATCTGCGTCACCCGCGTCCAAGGATAAATCGCCGCTACCATTCCCATCGCCAGCCACATCCTGCACCGCGATATCACCGTTGCCGCTGGAAGTTCCGGCGGTGCTGATCTTCAGGCTGGCATCTTCGCTTAGCTGAATGTTTCCGCCCAGGAATGAAATATTTGTAGCTGTGGAGGTGAAGGTTGTCTGCTGCGATGAAGCGTTAATCTGGTGTTCCGCTGCGGTCAGCGAGAACCCGCCGCCGGCATGGTAAACGGTATCTTCAAATTTCAGCGCACCTGTTGCGTTGACCTGCGTCAGCCCGGTAACGCCTGCAGATACGAGGGCCCCCATCGCGCCGCCGAAGGTAACTTCGTTACCCGCGATATTCATCGAACTGAGAGCGGTATTCGCACCAACATTGCCAAGCTGCACGCTGCCCGTACCCGTCGCAATTTCCAGATCGTGGCCGCCATCCAGATCACCACCCGTGTCGAAAAGCACGGCGCCGTTGCCGGTGGTAATCTTCACATCGGAATTCAGCACCACCGAACCAGCGTTCGTAAAATTCACGTCACCGGCCGCAGTGGTTATGTCACCTGCAAGCGTGAGTTCACCTGCGGTTGTGACGCTTAACTGCGCGACCGCCGTTGTTCCCCCCACTTCGCCCAGCAGCACATCATCCGCGGGCGACGCCCCCGTTTGCAGGTCGACGGCGCCGTTGCCATCTAGCTGTGCATCGCTGAAGTTAATGGCGCCAGAGCCTCCCGCGCCATTTGTCTGCACGGTGAAACCGCTCGCTCCGACAGCCACTTTGCCAGTCATTTCGACATCGCCCGAAACAACAATGCTGCTGCCAGTAGTGATGGCGCCCGCGTCGGCAAAAACTCCATCTTTGGCAAGAATGGTGAGATTATTGAGAAAGTTACCCGCAGTGTTACCGACGTTGCCAAAGGTGATCGCATCCAGTGGCGCCGCGCCGGCGTTGTCGATGGAAAGCAGCAGATTCGTTCCGGCGGAAACTGCGGATATCTCCGAGCCGCCCCAATCAATCGTCCCGCCCGCCACGGTCACCGAAACGTCCGTTCCAACAGCCGGGTCAATGACGATATCCGCATCGCCCGTAACATTGAACGTCCCGCCTTCGGCCAGTTCGATATCGCCGCTGAGAGAAGTTACATTCACTCCGGCCGGGGGCGTGGCGACTAACAGTGTTTCAATCAGTTCCTGGGCGCCCGACGCATCGGAGAACGTACCTAGATGGATATCGCCGCTGGCATGAATCGCAAAGTCGATGCCACTTTGTGAAGCTGAGGTCTGCACACCGCTCAGATCAACCGCCGCCGCGCGGTCGGTGCTTTTCCCGATCGCAGCATCGGCGGCAACGACGAGATTCTCACCGTCAAAGGTGACATCGTGGCCGGCGGTAGTAAGCGTATTCTCAAGAACGATGTCCGCCGCTCCAGAGGCTACGGTCAGATTCTGATCTACGCCAATTTCGCCGCTGGCGCCGAGGTGTATGTCTGCGCCGGCAATTTGCCCTCCGTCGCCCAAATTGATGCCGCCCGAGAATTCGCTGTCGGCAGCCCCGCCGATATTCGACACACTGGCAACGGAAATATGCACACCCGCTGCGCCGGTCGTATCGTCTCCGAAGTGGATGGATGTGCTGTTGTCGATGCCCGTGATGCAAAGTTCTGGATGGGTGCCGCCGTCGCCATCGGTGGACTTCACTTCATCGCCGAAAACGATGTCGTTGGCTGCTGTTAGCAGAACGTCCTGACCGCTGGCTTCCACCGTGCCGCCCAAGTCGATGGACACACCGCCATCATCGCCGCGGGCGGTTATGTTGATCGCCTGCGTGGTCGATAGCACCGCGCCAGTAGACTGAAAAGAATCGCTTGTCGAACGCAATCCATTGACCGTATTAACCGACTGCACAGACACACCAGCAGCATTTGTAATATCCAGACCGTCAACCGCGGCGCCGGAGCCAATATCAGCAGCCGAAAAGTCACCGCTGCCGCCCGCATTCACGGTCAGGCTGTGTCCGCCGCCATTGACATCCTGAACCGACACATCGGCGCCAGTAACAGCGAACGAGCTGATCAGCACATCGGCCGCAAGCGTTGCATCTAAGCCGATCGTTATTTTCCCGTCATCGGTCAGCAGATCACCCTGCAGCGTCACGCCGCTGCCCACGCCGCCCGCACCACCAACGGAGATCGCGCCGCCCCCAGCCACATCCACATCGGCCTCGAACGCAACGGTCTTAGCTTCGATCTCCAGAGCATTTACACCGCCTGCATTCAAGCTGTCCAGGTCTACGGCGCCTTTGAATGCGACGTCATTTGCATCGCCGGTGATCGTCATCGAACCCGCGGAAACGACGGCGTTAACCGTCACATCGGCGGTGGTTGAGATCGTGATTTCATCAAGCGGAAGTACAGCGGTTCCAAGTTTGTTTGTCGCCGCGGATGTGCCCAAGGTCACGTTGCCTGCGGATTGAATCGCCAGGTCCTCGTCACCCGTTTCTGCCGTAACATCGCCGCCGATGGTGGTGGCGCCGCCGCTGTTCAGCGTCAGCTTGCTGCCATTCTCGATGAGAATATCGCTGGCGCCCGTGAATGCGATGGGGCCAGAAGATGTTTCGATGCTCAGCGAATTCTCAACGGTGGTGTCACCTGTGAAGCTGGCTTTTCCACCGGCGAAGATTGAACCTGCCAGCGTTATTGCCGAACCGGTAACATCAAGTTCGTCGAGATGCGAAAGACTGGCGCCAACGGTTCCCAGCGACACAATGCCCGCCGTTGCGTTCAAGGTGACATCTGCCGTGGACGGTCCACTGATTGCCGCGATCGCAATTTCGTCCGCACCAGCGCCGCCAGAGATCTCTACGCTTAGAGCGCCGCCTGCGGCTATGACGATTTCGCCCGTATTGAAAAGGATACTTTCACCAGCCGAAACGAACGACGTAGCACCGCCATTAATGTTAAACAGCCCACCGGCGCCCGTTGTCAGATCAAAGCCGCCGCTTGCGTTGAACTCGCTTCCGCCGAAGTCAACGTTGTCGGCTGCGGTCGCTGTAACTTTCCCGGTAACGCCCGCAGTTGCTGTGCTGCCTATGTTTCCGTCAAACGAAAGTGTACCGCCAGTCACGCTAAGCAACGCTACTGCGTCCGAGGCTCCCACGGCGCCGATCGCAACATCCGCGTCACCGGCGGTTATTTGCAATCCATCTGCGCCCGCGGCGGTTGAATCAACCTTGCCTAGCGTAACCGCGCCACTGGACGTGACGGCTGCCGTGTTGATCGTCATCACGGTCGAACCTGTCGCGTCCAGCAAAGTAATTCCGCCCGTTGTGATTGCGACAGCGCCACCGTCTGCCGTCGCGTCGCCCGTGGTGTCAATATTCTGCGATAGCGTGAGGTCCCCCACGACATTTACTTCCAGCGCTGTACCCGCTGCCGGACCGCTGCGTGACTGACCGTCGCCAAGCAGCACCTGCTGCAGTGTGGCGGACTGGCCGGTGATGACTAGATGGTCTAGGTGATTATTCGTGGCGCCGATGGCTGTGCCCGAAAGGTCAACCTGTGCACTCGCGCCGGCGCCAGCGTTAAGCGTCAAGCCGTGCTCGCTGTTGCCCGCATTCAGCGTAGTTGTTATGGATCCTGTTGCGATGGTGATTTTATCGTTGTTGGACGACACAGACACGCCCGATACGAGTCCGGCGGATGTTGCGAAGAACTCCGCTTTGCCGCCCGATTCGTAGTCACCAGATAGGGTCAACGCGCCGGCTTTGCTTCCGCTGGCTCCGATGACGATGTCGCCGCTGCCTGTTTTTACACCTGCAAGCGACACATCACCCGTCGTCTGCACGCTGAAGCTCTCAAGGGTTTTGGTTCCGCCAGCCGTGGCTAAGAACGTAACGTCACCGCTGCCTGCATTGACTTGCAATGCTTCGGCCCCGGTGCTCGAATCTACGGCACCGTTAAACTGCACGCTGCTATCGTCCGCAGTCACGGTGACGTCGACGCCGAGTGTTGTGGCGCCACTGACACTGACGGTGCTGCCCGTCGTAATGTTTCCACTTAACTCAACCGTGGCGCCCGTGAGTGCTACGGTGGTCAGCGATTTCCCGCCACCACCCAACTCGCCAATTTCCAGAGCGCCCGTTGCCGTAGCAGCAGAGAAGGCATGCTTGGCGTCGATATCACCCGCCACTGCATCCATCGTGATGTCGCCACCGGCAATAATGGTCACATCGTTGTCGATGGACGCATCGCCAGCGATTTCGACGACGCCGAGCGTTGTGATATCGTCCCGCAGAACGACGCTCCCGGCAGTGAGGTTTAGCGAGTTGGCATCCACTTCGGCGCTGATCTTCACCTCGCCAGATGTGGTTGCGGTGACATCACCAAATTGCCCGACACCGCCGGCGCCCTCGATGGTGTCATTGATTGGACTATCCCCAAGAGCGATGTCTCCCGAAACAGACTTCGCCACCAGATGGGCATCCGCGGTTCCACCTACACCCTGGATATCGCCTGTGATCGAAATGGCGCCAGCCTGTGTATCCAGCGTGAGCGTGGCGCCGCTGCTGATGAGCACGCTATCGTTAATCGTGATGTCGCCGGCGCCGGTTTCGGTGATGCTCTGATCGGCCAGAACCGTCGTCGTAGCGCTAGTCCCTTCGATGGTGAAACCACCAGTGGTGGTAACGTCGCTGTTGATCGCGATGGATTTTCCGCGAACGATGAAGGCTGTATTAACTTTCAGCCCGTCATCTTCGTGAATTTCCACTGCCGCGTTCAGACCAGCATCACCAATGACAAGTGTTGACACTGAATCCAGCACGCCGAGTGTCGCCGTGCTGATGCTGGCGGTCTGCGACGCATCGTCACCGACGCCAATGCTGGTCGCGGTGGTGGCGCCAAGGAGTGTAACCTGAGAAGTGCTTAGCGTGGCGGCGGCGTTGGCGGTTGTGCTGTTCGAGGCTAGTACGACGTTGCTTGCGGTGAGACTGCTGCTGGCATCGAGGGCGATGGCGACATCGCTTTGGAGTTCCGCATCACCGGTCCCGACGTTGATGACGCCTACGTTAAGTTTGCTGCCCGATTCGAGAAAGACACCACCGTTGCCGCTTGTCGTGCCCGCAGCGTTCAGATTCAGGTCGCCATCTACATCGACCTCCAACGCGGAACCGCTGCTGCCCAGCGACAGTGCGCCCGTGGTGGTCAGCGTCAGTTCGCTGGCAGAGAGTTTCGCGGCGCTGCTGGCAATGGCACTGGCGCCGGCGTCGTAGCTGAACGCACCCGTGGTGCTGACGCTGGTAAGTACGTGCTTTCCGGCGGTAGCATCGACCTGCACCAGGTCTGTCGCAAATTCAACGGAGATGTCTCCGGACGTATTCTTATTTTCAATGACGGTTGCAACGGGCGTTGATTCGCTGCTCTTGCCGGCCTCTTTCAGAAACGCGCCGGCGCCGGCCTGCTTAAAAATCGTCAGGCTCGTGGCATTGGAAAAATTAAGGTTCTCTCCGTCAGAATCCGATCCGATGGCTGCGGCTGTCAGCGAGATGGTGGACGCTTCGAGTTCCACCGTCAGGTCATCATCATCGACTTCAATGGAACTGCCTGCGGAGATCGTCACCTTCGCGGCTTCAATCCCGGCGCCCGTGTTAAATGTCACATCGCCCGTCGAATTAAGCGCAATGTCGCCGGCGCCTTGCACGACCCCATCCACGGTCAGGGCGGAACCGCTTAGGTCCAACGTCCCTTCAAAGCTGGAAGCGTTAACCGTGACGTTGGCATTACCTTCGTAGGTGATGCTGCCTGATGCTCCCTGATCATCAATGCTCAGCGAATGCGCGCTGGCGCCTGTCTGTTCGATGAGAAAATCGCCCGTGCCTGTCCGGGTCAGCGTGACGTCGCCGCCACCCGCATTGATAAACAAGGCATCTGATTTGCCAGATACGTCGCCGCTGCTTGTCAGGGCAATCGACGCGCTGCCTCCGCTGACGGAGATAACGGGGTCGGTGGTTGCACTACCGGTCGTGATGGAACTGCTCTTGGAGATGTTGACCGTTTTTGCAGTGACGCTTGTGACCGTTACCTTGCCATCGGCCGCGAGGTCAAAGGAGCCGCCGGCAACGACTTTGGTCAGTTCGATATCGTCCGCCTCCGTGATATCGATGTCGCCGTCGGTCGTAATGGTCAGCTCGCCAAAGCTGGCGTTAGAGAAGGTGATATCTGAATTGGCAAGTACACCGCTATCCGACGTTATGTCCGCCTTGGCGGCGAGGATCAGTTCGCCGTTGCTGCTTATATCTGTGTCTTCGTTGGCGATGATAAGTTCGTTAACATCAACCGCCCCCAGCGTGAAACCGCCGGGGTTAAGGACCGGCGCGTCGTTATGAAACTCAGCCACATCCGCCGTGACTCTTAATAGGCCCAGATTGTTGGCTGCTTTGAAGGTTGCATCGCCCGTTGCGTTGATCTCCAGCGTATCGATGAAACGGATCTGGTCGCCGTTTACATTGCCGACCTCGCCGCCAGAGACGCCGATGGTGAGTGTCTCCAGATCGTTATCATCCGCCAGCGCAAACAGAACAACATCAACTGCGGGCGCGGGGTCCATGCCTGTGGGGCTCGCGTCCACCACGATGCTCGTCACGCCTGTATCCGAGATGCGCGCGACATTGTCGGGCGTTGCGTCGGGGTCATTTACCCAGGTACTTCCACCGTTGAGCGTGAAGACGTATTGGCCCGCGGAATTATCGTGCTCGACGGTTAACGACTCGTCCGTGAACCCATCAAGTGTGATGACGCCGCCCGTCAGATCGAACGACGCATCGAGCACGCGGCGTTCTTCAAACGGACGTACGGCCAGTCGCAGGGGCTGCCTGTGCGTTGCGCGACGTTGGCCCGGCGCGGACATCGCATCGTCCGTTTGCCAGAGCAGTTGCTTAAACCAGTTTGGAAGTTGCATCGCGCGGAAATTCCATCATGGCGATTCAAAGGAATCGCATCAAACGCCTGTTGCGCATATCGGGTAGGGGAGGCACCTTGCATGGACATCAAGCCAGCCATCTATCTCGAATAGGCTTAAATTGGGCTGACTTTAACGGTTGTCCGGGCTGGTCTGTTAATGGCATACGCCGGTGGGGTGGAATGTCTCATTGCAAGGGTGCTAACCGCCGAAACTACTAGAACCCGTGCAATCCGACTCGCGTGGCGTCCGCTGCGCGCACACCAGGAAAGGTTACCACGCGCAATGGTACTCCGAAGAAGCGACCGCTGGATTCGTAACCTCACCGCAGTTGCTGGTGTTGCCGTAATCGCTAGCACCGCTGGAATCCTCAGCGCCGCACAGCCACCCGCGCCGCTGATTGATCGCCGCGCACCTGCCAAGGCGCCGGCGGCCCCTGCGCCGTTGCCTCCAGCACCGCGACAATTGCCCGTAGAAATTCAAGTCGAGCCGCCTAAGCCGCCCGCGCCTCAACCGTTGAACTCGTTTGCCGTGGTGATCGAACGCCAGGCCGGCTCCGTTCAAAAGACGCAACGGGGCAAAGACGGTGGAGCCGTCCGCACAGCCTTACGGAAACCAGATTCGCTACGACTACATCCAGCCTCGCTTGCCCAGACCGCACCGGTAGCCCCCAAACCACAACCGTTGCCGGCGCTTGCAAAGGGCGTTGCCACGCCGCCGAAGGCAACACCAGCGCCCGTTGTCGAGGTGGCTCGTAAACCGGCGGGAACTGCAACTGGGCCAGCGTTGCAGCAAGGTGTTGCGAAACTCGCCCCGTACCGGCCATTCAAACTCGCCACACTTCAGCCATCGCCCGGCGCCGTCCCATCGCAACCAACGCAAACGGCCCCGGCGCCCGAGGCAGCTAAACCCCAGCCGGCGAAAGTTCAGCCTGCAACCCCGAAACAGCCGCCTGTTATTCTGAAGCAACCGTCCGCCGTTGAGACGGCGGAAGAGATTCCCACCTCGCCTATCCAGCCGGCGCCGGTCAATCCAACAGTGCGGGAACAAGCGCCGATCGTGCACACACCTGCGATGCAGCCAGGCATCGTGGTTAGCCCACAGCAGGAATATGGCGTGCCGGGGCTGACCAATGCGCCGCCGCAGACGGGCGTGGCGATTTTTGGCGACGATTTCAAACCAATTGGCCAGGTCAGCGCGGTAATTAAACCCGCCGCGGGCGACCTGCCGACTGACTTTGCCGGGCCGAAGTTCGCCGTTGCGGGCGAGATGATGCACCTACCCGGCGAGACCCGCCCCTGGGCCCTTCAGTGTTTTCACTGGACCGCGCCCAACAGCAATCACAAACCGCTGTACTTTGAAGATGTAAATCTCGAACGACATGGCTACACCTATGGTCGTCTCTTACAGCCGTACCTCTCCGGCGCGAAGTTCTTCAGCACCTTCGCCATCCTGCCTTACAAAATGGCGTTGGACGGACCATGTCAGAATATCTACACGCTGGGGCACTACCGCCCAGGTAGCTGCGCGCCGTACGAGCGATACACGGTGCCGTTTGAACTGTATCCCACGCTGGTCGAAGCAGGCGCCATCACCGCGTTGTTCGTAATTTTCCCGTAGAATTAGGGACCATTCCATTTCGATGACACAGATGTCGCGTCGCGCTTAAGTCCCAAGAAACAGAGAACGCCGGTGACCAGGGGCCGACCGGCGAGTGCTTTCCGCGGTTCTCATTCTAACTGTCTGCAATCGCAAGCTCTTTGAAACTAAGCGGTTGCGATCTTGCGTAGCTCTTCTAGTTCCGACGAAAGCCGGTGGCGGAGCGGGCTCTCGGGGCGGAGTTCGTCCAGCAGAGCATCTGCTTTCTCGAAGACTTCGTCGTTATAAGGCGGCGATTTAAACAGACGGCGGAATGTGCGTTCTACTTCGGCTTCGGTAAGCAAAGGAACCTCCGGGGTGGGTGGATGAGGGGGAATCGGAAGACGCCCCTTTATTGTATTGCCACCTAAAGTTCATGCAATAGCTGCGCTAAGGTATGGAGCGTGTGGAGGGTGTGGATACAAGGTTATGGCGTTGCCGGGCATTCACGCTCTGCGAAAGTGCTAGCAGTTGAGCAGCCTGGTGTGATAGGGAACGCTTCCAGCTATTCTTGCGGCGACAGCGATCGAAGTTGCGTGCTAGCGATAAAAAAGCCGGTACGGAATTGCCGTACCGGCTTTTAAGAAGCTGCTTTAGCGTTGTTCCCGCAGTGTTAGCCGCCTAGTTTTCGACCTTCTTGGGCGTGATCTTTGGTGACATTTCAAATGCGTACCGCACACTAGCCGCAGCGAGCGCGACGTAGGTCAGTGCAACGAATGTTGCTACATATTCAATGCCGCCCGCTCCGGTGCCATAGCTGTGCAGGCCGACGCTGCCACTTTCTGAGAAGGTCGGCAAGATGAAGTTCACTCCGTACCAGGAGAAAATAATCATCGAACCGCCCAGCACTGTGCCCGCGATTAGCCCGAACGTATTGAACCAGCCCGCAAACCGTCCGTGCAGAACAGCCAGATAGACCAGCAGCGAAATCAACGCCCAGACTTCTTTCGGGTCCCAGCCCCAGAACCGGCCCCACGACACATCCGCCCAGAAGCCACCCAGAATGGTGCCCGCCGCCAGCAGCAGAACAGCAACTTGAATACAGCGATATGCGTAGTTGCCCAGCGTGGTGCATTCTTCCGGCGGACGGCGACTGGCCACGGTCAACTCCATCGGTGCAGAGCCCGTAAGCTTCTCCGCAGTTTTCGTGTGCACGACCGGGTCACGGTAAGAACCAAACGTGTAAATGCAGCAGCCGATGATACCCATCACCAGGGCCAGCATTCCCGCTCCGTAACTGGCAACAATGGTCAGCACGTGGATGGTTAGCCAGAAGTTGGAACGCAACACAGGCTGAAGCAACGAGAAATTCTCGTCCAGCGTATCAGGGGCAATGTCCGTTGCGACCAGGAAGAACAACGCAGCAAGCGCGGAGGCGCCAATGCCAAAGAACACGCGTTTGTGAACCTCGGTCACAACGCCACTTAGTTTGGAGCCGAAGGTCATCAGATTCCACGGGCCAAAGATTGGCCACGCAAGAGCCATCATAATCACACGCGGCAGGAACCAGGTCGAAAGCGCCACGCAAAGCAGCCCCATTCCCCAGACGAAGATCTTATCGGCGGCGCCAAGTACACCACTCATTCCGCTTTCGAGATGGCCGAACTGAGGCAGGATGCGGAAGATAGGATTACCGCCGTCTGCATAAGGCGCGATCATCAACAGCCAGACGAAGAACGCCATTCCCGCCAGGCGCCCGAGAAGCATCACCAGACCGGCGAAGGTCCAGGCTTGGCTTGGCATCTTCTTTTCCTGTTCGGGCGTCAGCTTGGTAGCTTCCCAGGAGAACGGGATCGCCGTTACCCGCCAGGCGTCGCGGATACCGGGCCAGATGGCCGGCAGCACCATAAACCACAGGCCGAGAGAGATAATCACAAACGGTACGAAAACCACCGTCTCCCACATATTGGTCACCGGCGCCCACCGCGTAATCGCAACACGCAGGTAAAACGCGTAGATGGTCCACAGCACCGTCAGGAACAGGATTCCCGCCCCCGTCCAGAATGCCGTGCGTTTGAAATACGGACCTGCCGAGACGCTGAAGGCGGCGAGAGCCAGGAAGCAGGCAACCCAGCAAAGGCGGAATGGCTGGACCGTGTTGTAACGCACTTCAGCAACCATCCGGCTGACGGGTGGGTAGGCGGTGTGTTTGATCGTGGCGATATCGAACTTTCCTTCGGGCAGTTCCTCAGCCGCCATCGCAAGCCGTTCGTCTTCCATACTAACACCCAGATTACGCAGGGCAGCAGATAACTTCAGTTGAGCGTCAGCGCACTTCTTAGCGCGCTTTTCGTCGTCGCGATCTACATAAGCCCTTGCGAGCGCGTTCCAGGCGCGGCGGACCGCCAGAATCTGCTTCTTGGGAAAAGGCTCTAACAGACCGCCCTCTGCCGTGCTCGCGTGAAGAATCGCCTGCAGATTGAGCCATGGCTGACTTTCGCCCGTGTCCACGCGGTCTTTGTCCAGTGCAGCCGGATTCATCGCCGGAATCAGCCGCAAGCCATTGTTCTCATCATAAAGCGCCGTGTGCATTTCCATCGAAAGGCGTTTGATCTCGCCCGCCTTGAACCGCATGTCGCGGAACATCGGCCCCAGCTTTTCGGCAGCTTCTTTATCGTAGGCCGCCGTGTCGTAGATGCGATCCTTCTCACGCTGCATGACTTCGTCCAGCGCTTCGGCTGCCGACCGCAGTTCGATGACCGCAGCAGCAGCGTCTTCGAGTGAGACCGGCTCCGGCGTTGCGTTGGCGCTCTCTGGCCTGATGGCGGCTGCGTATTGATCGTCAAGCGGCTGCCCCACACCGCTGACGCGGGCCAGTGCGCGGAGCATGCCGGTGGCGCCGCTGCGGAGATCTTCGTTCGGCGCTTCGGAAAGAATCTGCAGCATCTCGTAAAGCTTGCGTTTCTTTTCCCCAGCGGCGAGTGCGACTTCCGCAATGGAATGGAACCGCTTTACAAATTGACTGCGGGAGCCATGCTGCATCAGGGGTGTGTGCGTCAGAGGCGCCGTCGCATCGAACGTGATTGAACGATACAGCGAGTATGCCTGCCGGACGTCTTCCACCAGTTCGTCCAGGCTGGTCTTCTCGTACTTCTCATCATTGCGGCGTGCTTCGACTTCTTTTTCGCTGAGTTCTTTCAGGTACTTCGTGAATCCCTCGGATCTGGCGATCTGTGCCGGCGAAACGTACTTCAGACGGCCGCCCCGCTTATTAAAGGTGGGCACGCCGATTATTTCTCGAAGCTCTTCGTGCTGCGCGAGGATGAACGGTGTTACCTCCCATTTTTCCGGCTCTACAAGCCAGCTAAGCAGCATCTCTGAAGAAGACCACTTCACGCTGCCGCCGTTGTCGGGGAACAGGGGCAGGGCGGCTGCGTATTCCGACCCGGCGACGTCGATCTTTTTTTCGCCCTTTTCAACCTCTACATAATCGGCCAGATTCAGCCACACGCCCGCCTTCTCGCGGTCGCACATCACCTTCTTGGCTCGGTTGGCGAAAGTGTCAATCGGTTGCGGGCGGCCCTGGTGATAGACCGGGATTTTCCGCCACTCGCTAAGATTAACATCGCCTGCGAACACCTGGGCGTATTCGTTCTTTGCGGCGTCTTCCGTGGCAATCAGATACGCCGGCAGCACGCACATCCAGAAGGCGGCGCCAGTCAGGGCGAATCGCAGATGGTTTGAAAAGTTCATCATCGATAAAGCTTCAAGGGTAGGAGATGTTATTGCGGTGGGAGATGCGTTCATTCAGATCTGCTGGGCAGTTGCTGCTAGGCGACAATCTCGGCAGTGATCGGTTCGCGATGCTTTTCCTGGCGGTTTGGCTTGGGTTTGGTGGGGCGTTTGAAGAAATACGCCCGCATGTAAAACATTAAGCCAATGCCGAGCACCACGAGGAAGCACCCGGCGGTACGGATGCCGCGACCAGGGTCGTAGTTAACGGATAGCACCGAGCGGTAAAGCTCTTCTTTCGGAGAGTCCGCGGGCACGTAAAGTTCAAATTCCGGATCGCCCGGACGTTTTGGTCCGTCGAACGCTTCCTGGAACAGCCGGTACCAGCGGCCGTTGGCCGGGTCCGAGAATTCGACGGGTGCATTCATCGTGATCCAGACATCGCGGCGGAACACAGCATCCTGCACCCAGTAGACACCCGATGCCGAAGGCTTGTTCGCCGACTGATAAACGGCCAGACCCGCCGGGTTGTCGACCGCTGACGAAGTCAGCATCTCAGGCTCGGCGCCGTCACCTGGCTTGACGCGGACGACACCATGTTCGCGAACGCCAGGCTTGCCTGTTATTGCATCAACGCCCGGTGCGCGGGTGTCGATTTCCGTCCAGTAAAGGAAGCCGTCCTGCGCCATCGTCAGATGATGCGGCTCGACTCCATCGGTCCGGCTTAATAGAAGTGTATTGCGTTTGCCGTCTTTGAGATTCGCAGAACGTATGATGCCGCTACGGGGAATGGACCAGTAGATTTTTCCCGCTTTGACGTTCACCGCCAGACCACGAGCGGCGCCAGCGTTCTCAATAAATTCAGGCTCCGGATTCAATCCGTCGAAATCACACCGGCCGATCGATTGCCGGGCCACATCCACCCAGTAAAGCTTCTTGGCTTTGCTGTCGATAGCGATGGCAGGCGCCGGGCCATCAATCGCCGCGACGGCAGCGTGAATAAATCCGCGGTTCAAAGCCTCCATTGCCGATGAGTTGCTGGTGACTGGCACTTTGACCGGCTTACCATCGCTGTCTGCGATCCGTACGACTGAAATTTCACTGCCGGGCGTCTGAACCGTGTCCACCCAGAATATTCTGTCACCGCCTGCCGCAATCGCACGCGGCCGGACGAGTTCTTTGAAGGCAATCAGCGGCGCGATTTCGCGACTGTGCAAATCGATCCGCTGGATAGACATACTGGTCTTCTCGCCAGCCGTCACATATAGGCGCCCCTCGGCAGTATCGCAGGCAATGTCGTGCGGCATGGGAATGCCCAATCCCAGATCAGCCGCGGCGCCGCCATCCAACGGAGCGCGGAAGATCTGCTTATCCTCTTCGGCGTCGAGAAAATCCACCGTGCTGGAGAAGTGTGAAGCCTGATTCGTACCTGGGTCCAGCTTGCGTTCAAACTTATCGAGTCGCACACGGAAACCGATATCGTAGCTTTGCAACGGCATGACCATGCTGACCATTTTCTCGTTGTCGCTGCTGATGACGGACCGTGACAAGCCGGGCGAAGTTGGCTCCATATCCGGGTCGCCCATGTAGGTGTACAGCCAGAACTCTTTTGATTCGTCTTTCACGGTCAGGCGGAATTTACCCGCTGCCTGTTTAACGCGGTTACGCGGCTGAGCCTCGAACT
This sequence comes from Pirellulaceae bacterium, assembly GCA_965233625.1. Classification (GTDB taxonomy): domain Bacteria; phylum Planctomycetota; class Planctomycetia; order Pirellulales; family Pirellulaceae. Next base: position 375,086 of record OZ247499.1, on the reverse strand, counting down.
TACGGGGCACGGCTACCGACTTCGGCTTTTCAGCCGGGATAAGCTCTTCGACATAAAGCTTCAACTCACCGGCTGGCATCTTAAACGCGTCGACCGCATCTTCCTCTGAACCGTTGATCGGAAGTTCTTTTGAGAAAACAACCTTCTTGCGGTTCCAGTAGCGGTAATGCAGCGCCCCGCCATCGGCGTCCTGAATGATGTGAATCCAGGAGGTAATGCCCATCTTCTGAAGTTCGTCAAACTTCAAATCGCGGTGTTCGTACCAGAACTCGCCATAGATCTGTTTGTCGTAGTCATAGACGTTGTATTCAGGGTTCACGGCGAACAGCGTCAACTGCGTGGTGCGTTCCTTGTCGCCGCCCTTGAACAAATTGACCTTCACAACCGGGCTGACAGGCCGTGTCTCCACCGCACTGCCCTCGAAGGTAAGCCGGCCGCCGGCGCTGGAACGGGGGGTGGCCTTGTTCCAGAAGCCAACCACTTCGGCCTCGTAGCGGGTGCCTTTCAGGGGAAAGCGGCCCTTCTCAAGTTTTTCATCCACGTTAAAGCGTAGCGTCTTACCGGCCAGGTGCAGCACGACCTGCCCCTTCTCGCCCGTCTCGCCCTCAGGACCGCCGTTCAGAAAACCGCGGGTCTGTTCTTCGCTGCTTGAGATGGAGAAGATCAACGCACCACCGCCACGGCGTTGCCGGTTAGGGATGCCGTACGGGAAGGTGATCTTATCGGTAGCGCGGCCGACGTTCAGCGTTGTTGGCACCCACATGGGTTTGCCCTTGACGGTGCGGCCGTCGGCTGTGGTTACGTCTGGCGCCGGCGTGGAAATCTTGATGCTGATCTCTGGCGCCAGCACTTCGCGTGAGTCTGCGTAGAAGTCGAGAACTTCCAGCTTCACATCATCCACATCGTACAGCACATTGCCCGCCCGGTGCCTACCAGCAATGGTGAACAGGTTGGGAACAGGATACTTATAGTCGTCCCAGTTAAAGGGGCCGGGATGGAACGGGATTTCAATGGTAGTGCTATCGCCGTGATCGGATTTTTCGTCTTCCTTCTCGCCCGTCGATGCCGCCTTAAGCGAGGCGTGCGAGTGGGCGGCAGCGTCGCCATCCAGATTGTGGATGGTCAACATGATTTTCTGCTTATCCTGGTTGAACGCGTGGTTCTCGGTCGTGCCCTCATAGACAGGCAACTGCGCGTCGATGCCATGCCAGCGGCTGAGGGTCAGGCCGAAGATCAGCGTCAGCAGCCCGATATGCGTGACCACAAATCCCGTCTGGTGCTTCTTCCAGGGGAAGCGGATCGCCGCGGCACAGAAAATATTGACCGCCAGCAGGGCGCCCATCAGGTTAAACCACCATGTCTGGTACACCACAAATTGCGCGACAGGCGTATTCCACTTCGCTTCAATAAAGGTGCCCAGTGCGAAGGTAATCACCATCACCGTAATCAACACAACCGCCAAGCCAAGCGACGCCGCGAACTGATACGGGTAAAGGATCAACTTAAGCCATAGCGGCGTATCAGCAGTGATGAGCTTGGGGCGAGCCATAAAAGATTACAACGGGTGGGAAGGAAGTGGAAGTTGTTACCGTACCAGCAGTTAGGACGTCCAGAGACGAATCGACACCATGAAATGAAAGTGATCCGGAAAAATGGACGCTCCAGGTAGGTTTGCGGAACGCCTTAAAGATGCAGCACTATCAGATTATAGCGCTGAAGGCGCCAAAAAGGTACAAACAACGCGCAAAATAGCAACGATGGATTGTCGCAGACAGCAAATCACAGCACTACAGGATGAATTTACTGAGATCTTCGTCCGCTGCGGCCTCTTTCAGACGGCTGTTCACGTAAGCTGCATTCACTTCGACCGTGGCTCCATCCATATCCGATGCCTCGAAGCTAAGTTCCTCTAGCAGGTGCTCAAGCATCGTGTACAGCCGCCTGGCGCCGATGTTCTGCGTTGTCTGATTCACCTGGTGTGCATAGGTGGCCAGAGCTTCAATCGCATCGGGCATGAATTTTAACGTCACGCCCTCGACCTTCATCAAGGCGGCGTATTGCGTGCACAGCGACTGTTCTGGCTCTTGCAGGATGCGGACGAAATCTTCTTTCGTCAGGTCCTTTAGTTCCACACGGATCGGAAAACGTCCCTGCAACTCAGGCATCAGGTCACTGGGTTTGACGGCGTGGAACGCGCCGGCAGCCACAAACAGGATGTGGTCCGTCTGAACGTAACCGCACTTCGTCTGAACTGAGGTGCCTTCCACAATGGGCAGCAGGTCACGCTGCACACCCTGACGCGAAACATCCGCGCCGCGGGCGTCGCTGGCGGCTACCTTGTCGATCTCATCCACGAAGATGATGCCGACGTTCTCTGCCAGTTCGACCGCCGCGGCGTTGATCTTGTCCGGGTCGAGAAGCGCGTCGCACTCCTGGTCGAACAGAATTTCACGGGCCTTTTCGACAGTTACTTTCCGGTGGCTGGTGTTACGTGGCAGGATTTTTTCAAACATCCCCTGCAGATCGACGTCCATGTTCTCCATACCCATATTGGCGAACATCATGGGCGATTGCTTCTGTTCGATAGAGACTTCTACTTCGCGGTCATCCAGATCACCCGCTGCCAGCATCTCTTTCATCCGTTGGCGCGAACGGGCGTATTGCTGGGCGGCCTGATCGTCGTCTTCAGAAGAAACATCGGGCGTGCTACGCTCGAACAGCATATCCAGCAGACGCTCTTCCACACGGCGGCGGGCTTCGTCTTCCACCTTCACGCGTTCGGCGGCGCGAACCAGATTGATGCCGTTCTCCACCAGTTCACGCACCATGCTTTCGACATCACGCCCGTAGTAGCCAACCTCGGTAAACTTGGTGGCTTCCACTTTGATGAACGGGGCGCCGGTCATCCGCGCCAGACGCCGCGCGATTTCCGTTTTGCCCACGCCCGTCGGACCGATCATCAGAATGTTTTTGGGCGAAACTTCGCGGCGTAGTTCCTCCGGCAGTTGCTGCCGCCGCCAGCGGTTTCGCACGGCCACGGCCACGGCGCGTTTGGCCTGATCCTGGCCCACAATATAACGATCCAGATACTCCACGATTTCCCGCGGCGTCATGTTCGAAGGTTTTCCGGCAGCGTTCAAGGAAGCACCTCCACCACAATGTTGTCGTTCGTATAGATGTCGATTTCCGCAGCCACCTGCAGCGCCTCGCGTACGATGTCTTCAGGCTCCATGTCCGTATTTTTCAGCAGCGCCCTGGCTGCCGACATCGCATAGTTTCCGCCCGACCCGATGCCCGCAATGCCGCTGGCCGGTTGCAGCACGTCGCCGCTGCCACTGAGCACCAGCGTATGCTCCTGGTCGCAGATGATGAGGAACGCTTCCAGTCGCCGCAGCGCGCGATCGGTCCGCCAGTCTTTTGCCAGTTCGGTTGCCGCGCGGGGCAGATTGGCCGGGAAGTCGCGTAATTTGGCTTCAAACCGCTCAAGCAGCGCGAATGAATCGGCAGCGGAACCGGCAAACCCGCACAGCACCTTACCGTCGTGCAATTGGCGAATTTTCCGCGCATCGGCCTTCATGATGCTAGAGCCAAGAGTTACCTGCCCATCGCCGCCAATCGCGACTTTATCGCCGCGGCGGACGGTGAGAATCGTCGTCGCACGCCACTTCATATTTCGTAAATACTTATTCTGAGGTTTGTTACCGGGTTGTTCATAGGACAGGCGGCAGCCTGTGGCTACAAGGATGCACGGAAAGAAATGTTTGACGCCGCACGATGCAAAAGGATGTACGGCGACGGTCTTCGTGCAACCTTCATCATTGTTGCGGAATCCGCGCCGGCTCTCTAGGGGCAGACGACAGAGGTTAGAAGCCCAGCCAGTTCTTTACGCCCAGACGGAAGATGATGCCGATGGCAGCCAGAGCTTCCCGCGTGTTGATTTTTGTCTGTCCGTAAACGCGATCCGTGAAAGTGATGGGGGATTCGGCAAAAGTCGCCCCGGAGCGTTTCAACAGCCAGAGAATTTCCTCCAGGTAGGAATAGCCGCTGCTGCGCAGATTCCGGTAGTCGATCTTCCGCAGGGCTTCCGCCCGGTAACAGCGGAAGGCGCCACTGCAGTCCCGCGTGGGCAGGCCGAGCAACATGCGGGCGTAAAGATTGACGGCCCGGCTCATTAACCGCCGGGTTAACGGCCAGCCTTCAATCGCGCCGTGTTTGACGTAACGTGACCCGATCATCACGTCCACGGGCTCTTCTTCGCGACTGACGCCTTGCAGCAGATCGCCGGTATTTGCCGGAGGATGGCTAAAGTCGGCGTCCATCGTCAGCACATACTCATAGCCATTCTCCAGCGCGTAAGTCATCCCGGCCACCGTCGCGCTGCCCAGACCCAGCTTGCCACTGCGATGAATGCAATGCAGGTGTTTGTCCTGCAACATCGCGTCTTCGCACCACTGGCCCGTACCATCCGGCGAGTTGTCATCGATCACCAGAATATCCACACCGGGCTGATGCTCATGCAAAGCCGCAACAAGCCGTGGCAGGTTCTCAATCTCGTTGTAAGTCGCCACAACGATCAGCGCGCGGCTGGCCTGCGCATCACGCGGATGTTGCTTGGCTGGTGTCGCATCGGTAGCAACGTCGCCCTGCGGATCTTGAGATGATGTTTTGATTTCGCCAGACCAAAAAACGGATTCGGGATGCCAAACTTCATTGTAACACATGGGTGCGTTTTTCTGACCGGTTTAGCGAAGTCTGACAGTATGAACAACAGTTTACCCGGTGCGATTGGTGCTGCTGGGTAAAGTTTCCGGGTTGCTCAATTGTTGGTGCACCCCTGGCGGTGAAGGGTCGATATTAACAGTCCTGCCGGCAATATTGACGAACACCCTCCGTCGCCCGTCAAAGCCGGCGCCCACCCCCTTGAAATTACCCACCAGTTATTACCGGCAAAGTCAACGGTTGCGAAAGGATTCGCGCCCGCGATCAATGCAGTCATTCCACCTGTTCACGCTTCGGCAAAACGGGTGGAGTTTAACGCTTGTGCCGGATGTTGCACTTACCACGACGAGGGACCTGTCTGGTATGGAACTGAATCCACCTGCCCTGAATTCGCTTGGCGATCTGCGCGAGCACGTACATCGCGAGCTTTGTGAGAAGAACGACTTCGAGCCTGGAGCATTCCAGATTACCGAGCGCTATCTTCTGACCAGCGAGAAACCATGTGGCATCTACTTCTGCCTACATGGGCCGCGCAGCGTGAAGGTCACGGCGATCTGGGACACAAAGCAGAACACTGTGTTGTATTACAACTCGACCGGCGAACGGATCGACAAGGTGAAGCTTGAAGGCGCCGCGGCCGCACGCGAACTGGCAGAAGGAACTGCTTCGTCGCGTGCCGCGTAAACCGCTGCATTCCCCCATGTGCAGCCGTGCACACGCTCTAGAACCGCAGGAGACGCCCCATGTTGGTCCTTTCAAGGAAGGAAGGCGAACGCATTAAGCTGGGCAATGAAATTGTGTTGACCATCGTCCGCGTTTCAGGAGACAAGGTCCGCGTTGGCATCAAAGCGCCGTCGGACATGATCGTGTTGCGCGAAGAACTGGACGATGAGCCTGCTGCGACTCCTGACAAAGACGCCGCGACGGGAGACACCCGGAACAAAGCGCCGAAGAAAGGCAAGAATCGCAAAGCGGGATAGCTTGCCGGCCAACCTGACGAAGAGGCTGAGCACACCGGGCTGCCGACTATTGCTGTGCGATCTTTTCTAGCTTCTTTGCGAAAGTCATAAACGCCGGGCTGCGTTTTAACTCTTCATCAACACGCCGCGTAGCTTCAACAACGCGCCGTAGATCGCGCGGACGTGTGAACGGCGAGCCACGCAGTGCTTCCGCCGCGTGAGCTGCCAGCGACGTGGCTTGAAGTTGCGGTGACATCTGCGGGAAAGAAGCAGCAAACTCACTGGCCTTAATGCTACGGCGGATCGTCCTGGCGTCGCCCGTTGCCGGGTCGCGGTAACGCATGGTCGCCGATGCAACACGACCTGCCGGATAACGGCCCCCGCCGGCGTTTCGCAGCCAGACTTCAACAAGCACCGGGGCTACATCGCGACCACGCAGATCCAGCGACTGCTCGCCTGGCATCAACCCGCCCAGCGTGGTTGCTTCATGCCCCAGCACCCGGTATCCCGCCACGACGGCGGTATTGAATTGCACCTGCAACGTCGCATCCGGCGCCACGACGGACTGACCACCGGTCAGTGTTTCTACCAGCGCCCAGCGCATTTCACGTTCACTTGCGACGTGCCGGACGCCGCTGCCCGTAGGCTGTGTGATGTCTTCCAGCGTCAAAGCGGGCGTCTGAAGATCACCCACGTCAATCGCCGTCAGGCGGAACCCGCTGTGAGACGCTTCGCGAAGCATCGAAACCAGCGGCGCCGCCACATCATCCGGCAACGAATCACGCGAATCGGTAATCAGCGCCACGCGTGCCGCGATTGGTTTCCCTTGCTCAACAGCGCTGGTATCGGTTGCGCCGGAAATCGCCAGCATCGTTGCCTTCTGAACAGCAGCGGCCAGATTCGCACCACCAAAGGGGCGAAGTTTCTCTAGCATGGGCTGGACCCGATGACCATCGCCGTACTGCGCCAGTTCAAACACCTGCATCACTTCCGCATTGAACGCAATCACCGAGAGCCGGTCACGAGGTCCCAGTTGTGGCAGTAGGCCGGCGACCGCTCGCTTGGCCATCTCCAGCCGACCTTTCCAGCGCATACTGGCTGAAACATCAATGACCACCACTAAGTGCGTCGCCGGAATCGCACGCTGGGCTACCTGCCCCGCCTGCGCCGTGATTTGCAGCAGTCGCGTGCCCGTCGGCCGCAACGGCGCCACACCCCCATCCATATGCAGCGAAACGGTTTTCTTCGTGGGATAGCCCACGGCCGCCGCCGAAATGAAGTCTTCCACCCGCACATCGCGCGACCGCACCGGGCGCCCCGCTTCCATCGCTTCAACCGCCTGGTCGAAGGTGGTGGTCGCCGTCCAGAGAGGTGGCTGGATCTGCTGAAGCTTCTTGTGAATCTCTGGCCGCACGATCGGGTGGACGCCATTCCGCACCAGGAAGTTCCGGTCGTAGCCACGCACCAGCGGCGGCTCCATACCCGCAGCCGATGGCAACGCTACATCTTCCAGCGGCGGCGCCACATCGGCCTCATAATAGGGCGATGTCAGCAAGCCATAACGCAACAGAAGCACATCGTCTTGCAGCGGCAAACCATTTTCGATGGAAACAAAGAGTTCGCCCGCGGCGCCCGGCTTTAGCTCCGTAGCATCAGCGAGAAGTTCCACCTCGCTCATCTGATAAGCCGGCACAAAGGGCTGGGGCTCAACCTGTTCGTCCGGCGGAAGATAGACCACCGGCGCCGGCTCTTGCTGACTATCGCCCGCCAGATGCATCGGTCCTGCGTAAACAAAAACATATTCCCGCGGCTTGCCACGCATTCCATCCAGCATGGCGATCGCCGCCCATGCGTGGAGACCCGTCAGGATAAAAATCAGCGAAGCGGCAACCGCTGCCTGCAGCCACTTCCGGCGCGGACGGTGGCTTGGCATCACGCGCAACCGCGCCAGCGCGGTACGCGGCATTTCTACATCGCGCAACTGCGCGTCAATTGCCTCGTCCAGATACTCTGCTTGCGCGATTTCATCCAGTTGCACGCGCAACCGTTGGTTCAAGCCAGATGGCGGCTGGATCGAAGCAAGCTCGAAATCAATGTCGTCGTCGGTCCACTCCACTGGCTCATCCGCGATGCTCCGCAACCGCGCAGTCAGACCCGCAGGCAACGGAACATTGCGCAGCTGATCGGCGATTGGTTCAGGAGATTCCGCAGACATCACAGTTACAGTTGATTAGATCAAGGGTGAAGAAAAAAAGGTGGGAGTGTAACCAGCAGACGCTACGTTTGCGTGGTCTTGGATAACGCTTCTCGCAACCGCTTACGCGCACGGCTAACACGCGATAGCACGGTGCCAATTGGCAGGCCTTGCATATCGGCCACTTCCTGGTGGGTAAGTTCGCCAACAACCACCAGCAGAAGCGTCTCGCGCAGGTCGCGGGGGATCTGCTGCAAGGCGTGCTGCATCTCGTCGGTGTACTCATCGGCGAAGGGGTCGTCGCCTGGAGTGGCTTGTTCTAACGGGGCGTCGTTGGCAAGTAGTTGGGGTGGGGGGCGTTTCCGCCATTTATCAATCACCCGGCGGCGTAGTATCGAAGCCAGCCAGGCACGGTCGCCGCGACCAGCTTCAAAGCGTTTACGGCTCTTCCAGGCGCTGCGGAACGTTTCCTGCACCATATCCTCAGCCTCATGCCGGTCTCCCAGCATGCGGTAAGCGATCCGGTATAAAGCCGCACTATGGTCATCCACCAGTGCGTTGAAGTCCGCCTGTGAAAGGGCCAATGACGCTCCTGGAAAGTACTCCGCGTGGGGATAATTTCGCTCGCAGTGATTCAACCGCCGCTATGAACAACCCGCCAGGCATTCGCCTGATTTGCAGGTAAACGGGCAACTTGAACCGACGCCTACCGATTCGTCAGTTCTAAGGCGATTTATTCCAGTAATCCTGGCTTAAATGCCCATCTGGCCCAATAAATCGATGATCCGCCGCACAACACCCGCTGTAGTAGGGTGCGAAGCCGCGAATTCCTGCTCTGTTTCCAGCAGGCTATCCATGAAAGACGTGGTTTGCCACTCTTCCGGCGGCATGTCGGCGTCGAGTTTGGCCTGTATCTCACTGCGTGCGTGCTCCAGCCGCTCCCGCGTAGCCGCATCGATTTCGCCGGCTTTCTCAAGCTCTGCTTCTAATTCGGTGAGAGTATCTCGTAGTTTGTCGAGTCGTTCAGGCATGGCTAGGCTCTCGCGTAACGGGGCGTTGCTGGTCTTGAAACTTTACTGTTGCAACAACCCTTAATTGTTACCGCCAAACGATTTGCGGGCAAGCAGCGCACCACGCAGATGCTACGATTCCCTGTCAAATTCCAGGGCTCCCTGCCGTGTGAAGGTGGAAGTGCGGCGGCCCTTTAAGTCGCTTTCAAGCTCAAATGCATCGGCTGATAGAAAACGGATTTTCAGACGCCCCGTTACCACTTTATGCCCGCGCGGCAGGATTTCGATGATCCGCCAGCCATTCTCGCCCGGCGCCTCTCGCCAAGTCGCCCGCGTCACGGTTTCGGTATGTGGCGTCCGCGTCTGCATCCGCATAGACCCGTCGGCGTGAAAAACGTACTCGAATTTCACGTCTTTGAGCTGCTCTGACGCGGCTCCTTCCTCGCTTTCAGCGTCCGCGACTTGAACATCATTCAACTTGCCAACCCACCTGCCAACGATCGAAGGCGGTGGCGCATCGCAAGCGGCAGCCGTGAACACCATCGAAACAACCAATAACAAACGCCAGCAGCTTAAGGATGAAAGCTGCTGGCGCGATGTAGTTTGATTCAAGCCAGAAGTTTCAGGCTTAACGCTGGCTGACTTGTACGCGTGTGAAGCGGATCTGTCCGAGATCGCGGTTGCGTTCGTTGCCTCCTGGTGGTGGGCGGGTGAACACATTGTTGTTCTCAAATTTCAGCTGATGAAGTTCGGCGCGGGAATCAGGTTCCTGCCAGGCAATAACCACTTCCTGTCCCAGCGCGGCGGTGACCTCCCAGGTCGCGTCGACTGTCTCGGTTACAGGACCTTCTTCAGTTTGCGTGGTCGCCGTCATCTTGGCAACGTCGCCAGGAAGGAATTCGAGCGTAATCGACATCGCCTTCATCTTCTCGACAACGTCCTGAGGCACTTTCTGAGCCTCAATTGCTTCATCGTTCAGCTCCACGACCCCGGTCCATACGCCTTCCAGATGGCGGGCTGCCTCTTGAAGCACACTTGGCTCCATACTGGCTGCCACTTCAGCCTGAATCTCTGGCTCCACTGTTGAATTGGCGGCAAGAATCGCAGCAACTGTGTCCTCGACCGGCTCTTCTCCAGGCGTTTTTGCGGTTTCGGGCGTGCTCTTAGGGCCGGAAATTGAAGCTGGAGGAGCCTCTCCTCCACAACCAGTAAGCATCAATCCTAAACAGCTGACCATTGATAATGTGAGTATGCGGAAACTCATTGATTCCTCCGCTGAATGCTACGGGATTCCATTCGACGCGGGAAATGTAGCGATGCATGCAAATCGCTGCAAGAACAACCTGCACGTTCTTTTCGCAGGGGCAGCCATTCGGCGCCTGTCGCTGGTGCGCCAAAGTTGCAATTTAGAGCTGTTTTATAGATGTTCCGCCTGCATTAACGATAAGGCCGATACCGCCCCTCTTACCCGTGATTACCGTTCGTTTGCGGCACAAAACTCCACGCAAACACCGCAAAAGCCATATTCAATTCATTCAACCCGGTTTAACATTGGTGTTCTACGAAGCGGTTTTCACTTGCACTTTGGCCCAGGCAATCCATGCCCGTCCCAATCCAGCTTCCAGCAACACTCCCACCCGCGATTTCAGCGCAGATTTCGGCGGCTATCGAGGAAGATATGCGCACGGCGCATCTTTCCTTAAAAATCCGCTGTTATTACCGGTTGCGGCGTTTTCTGCCCCTACCGATCAGGCAGCTTGTTCAGAGAGTCAACAACGGCAGCAAGAAACTAGATGATGGCTGGTTTTTTACGCCTGGCTTGCTTAACGGGGCATTCACGGCTGAATCGTCAGCTTTTGACGCCCGCGACATCGCTCTGCGTGACATGTGGCCCGGCGAAGCGTCGTATGCGTTGGTGCTTACCCACGATGTGGAAACCTCGGAGGGTATGCGGCTGATTCCGCAACTGGCGGAATTAGAAGAAGAACTCGGCTTCCGCTCTGTCTGGAATGTTGTCCCTTACAAGTACGATGTCGACCGCGGACTGCTGCGTGAGTTGCAGCAGCGTGGTTTTGAAATTGGCGTTCATGGCTACAACCACGATGGCCGGCTGTTCTGGTCAGAACGGATCTTCCAGCAGCGGTTGCCTTACATCCAGCAGGCACTGAAAGATTTCAACGCCACGGGTTTCCGGGCGCCGATGGTGCATCGCAACCTTCAGTGGCTGCAAGCGCTGAATATCGAATACGACGCCTCCTGCTTCGACGTCGATCCGTATCAACCCATGCCCGGCGGGGTGGGATCTCTATGGCCCTTTGTCGCCGGAGATTTTGTCGAGCTGCCTTACACGCTTCCGCAGGATCACACGCTGATGATCACTCTGGGTGAGCAGAGTGACAACATCTGGCGTCGGAAGCTGGAATTCATCCGCCAAAGAAACGGGATGGCGCTGCTGATCACGCATCCAGATTATCTGAATTCGCCACAGCGTCTGAACATATACCGCAGCTTCTTAGAGCATGTGCGCGAAGAGGGAGATTACTGGCACGCACTGCCCCGCGAAGTTGCTCAATGGACCAGAAAGTCTGTCGCATCCGCCCCAATGACGGAGGAGCATGATGTTGCGTAACCGCATACTGATGCTGCTCGAAAACGAAACCTTCCCGGACGATACACGCGTCCGTAACGAAGCGTTTGCGCTTTCCTCCGCAGGGTGCCGTGTATCGGTCATCTGCCCCAGCGCCCCGGGTCTTACCGCGCGGGATTCTGTAGAGGGCGTCGAAGTGTACCGCTACCCGGCGCCACGCGAGGGCGATGGTTTGCTGGGGTATCTCTGGGAGTACGGTTATTCGCTTGTGGCCAGTTTCTACCTTTCGATCAAGGTCTGGTTCCGCAGCGGATTTGATGTAATTCACGCCCACAATCCACCGGACTTGTTCGTACTGATCGCGATGCTCTACCGCATCATCGGCGTGCGGTTCGTCTTCGACCATCACGATCTTTCGCCGGAGATGTACTTTGCCAGATTCCGCGGTGAAGGCAATCCAATGGTGTATCGCGGGCTACGCTTCTTTGAGTGGCTATCAGCGCGGATGGCTCACCATGTCATCACCACCAATGAATCTTACAAGCAGTTAAATCACGAGCGAAACGGCGTGCGTCTGGAAGATATGACCGTCGTCCGCAACGGTCCCGACCTGGAGAAATTCTGCGCCACCACGCCAGATCCCAGCATCCGCAGCCGCGCGGCAACCGTGATCGGATATGTGGGCGTCATGGGCGTGCAGGACGGACTGGATTACTTGATCCGCGCTGCAAAACACCTGCGTGATGATCTTGGACACAACGACTTTGTGTGCGTGCTGATTGGCGACGGCGCCGCGATGCCAGAGCTACAAGCGTTAACGACGGAATTAGATCTCGAAGAGCATATTCATTTCACAGGATGCCTATGGGATGACGACCTGCTGGCTGCGCTTTCGGCGGCTGACATCTGCGTCGTGCCCGACCCATCGAACGACTACAACGACCGCTCGACCATGATCAAAACCATGGAGTATATGGCGCTTGGCAAACCAGTGGTCGCCTTCGACATGCCCGAACATCGTGCCTCGGCTGGCGACGCTGCGTTGTACGCAACGCCCAATGAAGAAGCCGATTTCGCCCGTCAGCTTTCGCGTCTGATCAACGACGCGCAACTCCGCGAGGATCTTGGCGCCAAGGGCCTAGAGCGTTTGCGGACAAAGCTTGCCTGGAAATTCCAGGCGGCAAAGTTGATTGGAACCTACCGCGCACTTGGCGTTTGTCCACCTTCTGAAACAACGACCGGGAAGAGCCTCCATGAACAGCCCACAGCCTGACGCCGGCATCGCGGTGATCGGAATGGCGGGCCGTTTCCCTGGCGCCGCCGACGTTGCCGCCTTCTGGCAGAATTTGAAACAAGGCGTGAATTCGATCCGGCCTGTTCAGCCAGGCGCCGATGGTTCAACTGGTGACAGCAACCTACCTGGCCAGCCAGGCTATGTGGGCTACACATCTATGCTGGATGATGCTGACACCTTCGACGCCAAGTTCTTTGGCATCTATCCCCGCCAGGCGCAGGATATGGACCCGCAGCACCGGGTGTTCCTGGAATGCTGCTGGCACGCAATGGAGGACGCCGGCTACATTCCTGGCGAATCTGCGGTAACGGGTGTGTTCGCCGGTTGCCACATGAACACCTACATCATCGCCCGGTTGGCCGCAGACGCGGAGTTGCGTGAATCGCTGGCCGATGGCTTTCCAGGTGGTGGACTGACCGCCGAGATCTCCAACGACAAAGACTACCTGGCAACGCGGGTCGCGTTTCAACTGAATCTACGCGGCCCTGCGATTGCGGTGCAGTCTGCATGTTCAACATCGCTTGTAGCCATCGCCCAGGCTTGCGAAAGCCTGGAGGCGGAATCGTGCGATATGGCGCTGGCGGGCGGTGTGACGATCACGTTCCCGCAGAATCAGGGTTATCTGCATACGCCCGACAGTATCTTGTCACCCGATGGATGCTGCCGGACTTTCGACGCGGATGCGCGGGGCACCGTGTTTGGCGATGGCGCCGGTGCGGTGCTATTGAAGCGTGTCGCCGACGCCCGTCGCGATGGCGACGATATCTATGCCGTTATCCGCGGATGGGGAGTCAACAACGACGGCCGCCAGAAGCAAGGCTACACGGCGCCCAGCGTTGAAGGACAGACGGGCGCGATTCTGAAAGCTCATCGCAAAGCAGGTATCGACGCCGGTAGCATCACCTACGTCGAAGCACATGGCACCGGAACCCAGGTCGGCGATCCGATCGAAATCGAAGCACTAACGACCGCGTTCCGGGAATCGTCGGACGGGAAGCAGTTCTGCGCGATCGGTTCGCTCAAGAGTAATGTCGGGCATCTCGATGTTGCGGCGGGCGTAACCGGTCTGATTAAAACATCGCTCGCCGTGAAGCATGGCGTGCTGCCGCCGAGCCTGCACTTCAAAAAACCAAACCCGCGTATCGACTTTGAAAACAGCCCCTTCTACGTCAATACCGAGCTTGCGAATTGGCAGCCGGAAGGCAAACCGCGGCGTGCTGGGTTGAGTTCCTTCGGAGTGGGCGGCACGAACGCGCATCTGCTGGTGGAACAACCGCCGGAGCGTGAAGAAACGCCTTCGATCCGTAAGTATCACCTGCTGCCGCTTTCCGCCCAAAGCGAAGCAGCGTTGGAAGAATTGTCGGCCGCCACCGTATCGATGCTGCGGGACAACCCTGCGATGAACTTTGCGGACATCTGCCACACGCTGCAAACAGGCCGGACCACGCACGCCCATACCCGCACCGTTGTTGCCGGAGATGCAGCGACCGCGGCCGATGCTTTGGAGCAGGCGGACAAACAGCTTGTTTCAACCCGATGTCAACGGAAACGTCAATCCACTGTCGCCATGCTGTTTCCGGGACAAGGTTCACAGCACCTGAACATGGCGCGCGGGTTGTATGACGATCAACCCATATTCAAACAGCACTTCGACGAATGCGCCGAATTGCTCGCTGCGAGCTTTTCACTTCACGAAGTTATCTTCGCGGAAGGCGAAGATGCTGCGGACAGATTGAGCCAGACGGCCATCGCACAGCCCGCCATTTTCGCCGTGTCATATGCAATGGCGAAGTGGTGGCAGTCCCTGGGCGTTCAGCCTGCCGTCGTCGCCGGACATAGTGCGGGCGAATTCGCTGCGGCGTGCATCGCTGGAGTGTTCCGTCTAGAAGACGCGGCGCGACTGGTGCTGGCGCGCGGGGAATTGATGCAGGCATTGCCTCCGGGCTCGATGCTCGCCGTCCGGGCGCCCGCGGAAGCCGTTCAGCAGCACTTGCCAGACGAACTGGAAATCGCGGCGATCAACAGCCCGGCGACCTGTGTCGTTTCCGGTCCAACCGATGCCGTACAAGCGTTTTCAGAGCGCCTTGAGAACGAAGAAATCACCAGCCGCCTGCTGCAGACATCGCACGCGTTTCATTCGGCCATGATGGACCCGGCAGTTGAGTCTTTTGCCAACGTGCTTGCCGATGTTGAAATGTCCGCCCCGCAGCTGCCGTTGGTTTCCACCGTCACCGGCAAGCTGATGACGGACGCAGAAGCAACCAGCGTTGAATACTGGTCCCATCAGATCCGCCGCTGCGTCAAGTTCTCCGCTGCGATTGAAGCCATCGCGGATGAAAGCCAGATGGTGTTAATGGAATGCGGCCCGGCACAGGCGCTCAGCACCCTGGCCCGGCAGAACCCGGCAGTAAAGTCGCAACACACCGTTCTGTCCTCGCTGCCCCATCCGCAGCAGGAAACCTGTGCGGGCAGATTCGCCATCGAAACCGCGGGCAAACTGTGGCAGGCAGGCGTTGATCTGCGTTGGGCCGGTTTATACCCCGGTGAAAAACGCAACCGCGTTCACTTGCCTGTTTACCCGTTTCAGCGCAAACGCTTCTGGTTCGAGGTCAATCAGCCAGCAACAGCCAGCGAACCGGCCACGGCCACCACCAACAACACACCACCCGCCACCGCTACGCCGCCCACACAACCCGCGGCTGTGCCGCAAGCAACACCTGCCACTTCCACCGTTTCGCAGCAGGTGATTGGCAGACAGCTGGAATTGATGCAGATGCAATTACAAGCCTGGCGGTCACGGCAGGGTTAATACAAGAACATGAAACTTAGTTTCGTTTTAACGATAGAGGCAATCTAAATGGCAACAACCGGCGCCAACGTGAATTACGTGCGACAGCAACTGTCAGCCATTCTGAGTGATAGCTCGGGGTTTGCATTGGACGAACTGGACCACGGCTCCACTTTTCTGGAGCTTGGTTTCGATTCTCTGTTTCTGATCCAGATGAGCCAAGTGATCAAAAACCGGATGAACGTCCGCGTTTCCTTCCGGCAATTGATCGAAGAAACGCCCACTATCGAAACGCTGATCGCACACCTCGCCGCCAGCCCGGATCTAAACGCCCCCGCGGCGCCGCCTGCACCAGCAACACCCGAAGCACCGCCGGCCGCTGATCCAACGCCCGCCGCGCCAGCGCCAGAAAGCGTGCAACCCGCCGCACCGGCGCCGCCGCAACCGCAGGCTCTGGTGGCGCCACAACCACCCGCGCCAGCGATGATTCAACCGCTGCCTGCCGCACCCGCAACCGATCAAAGCGGCCTGGAACAGATCTTCGCGCAGCAGCATCAGTTGATGGCCATGCAGTTGCAACTGCTGCAGAATCAGCCCGTCCAAATGGTTCAGGCCCCGCCGCAACCCGCTGCCAGCCATCCAGCGCCAGTATGCGAAGACGTCTGCACCGACGTGTGCGAAGAAACCGCCCTAACCCCGGCGACCGCAGCGTCTTCCGCACCAAAGCCACCAGCGGCAGCACCGCCCAGCAAAGAAGAAGCTCAGAAGAAAAACTTCGACCGCTTCGGTCCCTACAAGCCCGTGCGTCGCGGCCAGAACATGGGCCTTACGGAGAAACAGCAGCAGCATTTAGACACGTTCATCAAGCGTTACACCGCCAAGACATCGAAGTCGCGCAGCCATTCGCAGACCCACCGGCAGCACTTTGCCGATCCGCGTGGCGTGGCAGGCTACCGGCGCATCTGGAAGAACATGGTCTATCAGATCTGCGTCGAACGCAGTAAGGGCGCCAAGCTGTGGGATATCGACGGCAATGAGTATGTCGATATCGCAATGGGCTTCGGGCTGAACCTGTTTGGTCAATCGCCAGATTTTGTCACCGCGGCCGTCCACGAACAACTTGATCGGGGCGTCGAAGTCGGGCCGCAGGCGCCAATCGCTGGCGACGTTGCACAACTGCTATGCGACTTCGCCCGCAAAGACCGCGCGACGTTCTGCAACACTGGTTCCGAAGCGGTGATGGCCGCCCTGCGTCTGGCGCGTACAGTGACTGGGAAAAACAAATTCGTCTTTTTCAATAAGGACTATCACGGCAACTTTGATGAAGTCCTCGTGCGTTCCAACCTGGTCGCAGGTCGCCGCCGCAGTTCGCCCGCAGCCCCCGGCGTTCCGCAGTCGTTCGCCGATAACGCACTTGTCTACGACTACTGCACGCCTGAAGCACTGGAAGGCATCCGCGCCAATGCAGACGATATCGCTGCCGTTCTGGTAGAGCCGGTCCAAAGCGCCGACCCGTTCCTTCGTCCGGCGGACTTCCTCAAAGAACTGCGAAGCATCACTGCGGAAAACGACATCGCGCTGATTATGGACGAGGTCATCACCGGCTTCCGCGCAGCGCAGGGCGGCGCCCAGGAGTGGTTCGACGTGTGGGGCGATATGGCGACGTACGGGAAGATCCTCGGCGGCGGCATGCCCATCGGCGCATTGGCCGGCTCGAAGAAGTACATGGACGCGCTGGATGGCGGAGCGTGGCAGTACGACGACGATTCAGAACCCGGCGCCGACATGACTTTCTTCGCCGGCACGTTTGTCAGGCACCCGCTCGCCCTGGCGGCCGCGCATCAGGTGCTGATGCGTGTGAAAGAAGAAGGGCCTGCATTGCAGGAGAATCTGACCAGGCGGGCAACCTATATGGTCGAGACGCTGAACACGTTTTTTGAGCAGCAGCAGTTGCCGATGCGGGTGGCGCAGTTCACGTCGCTGTTCCGCTTCATGTTTCCGCCGGATCTTGAATACGCGGACATGCTTTATTTCCATCTCCTGGACCGCGGCGTGTTTACGCGTGGATGGGGCGATAACTGCTTCCTTTCCACCGAACATACCGACGCCGACATTGAGCATGTTATTAACGCCGTGAAGGAAAGCTGTCTGGAAATCCGCGCCGGCGGTTTCTTTCCGGAGCCTGTGGAAGCAGCATCGGTGACGCCTGCTGAAACTCACGAAGCCAACGGCAGCCTCGGCAACGGGGCCGAAAAAAAAAAGCCCACACGTTTCCCGCTGACGGAAGCTCAGCTTGAAATCTGGCTGACGTCGCAGATGAGCGAGGAAGCTTCCTGCTCATTCAACGAACCGTTCACGCTAGACTTCACGGGCAACCTGCACAGCGGCCACATGCTGACCGCGATTGAAACCGTCGTGAAGCGGCACGAAGCGTTCCGCCTGCGATTCGATCCAGACGGGCAATATCAGGAGCTAACCCAGGAAGCCCGGTTTGAACTCAAGCAGCGGGATCTTTCCTCGCTAGCCGCAGCCGAAAAAGAGGCGGAAATTCTGGCTGCTGGCAAAGACTTCGCCGGTACGCCGTTTGATCTTTCCGGGGGCATGCTGTGCCGGTTTCTGCTGATGAAAACCGGCGCCGGTACACACTCGCTTCTGATCTCCGCGCACCACATCATTACGGACGGCTGGTCGTGGAACGTGCTGCTGGAAGAGATGGGCGAAGTGTACTCGGCCTTATGCCGCGACGAAGAGCCAAAGCTTGACGCGCCCGGTTCGTACCGCGATTACGTGCTGGCTGAAACCGAAGCAGAACAGCCGGAGGCTGCTGAGGCGCTGCGGTACTGGGTTGAGCAATTTCAGCAACCGCTCGCCGCGTTGGAACTGCCCACGGACAGACCGCGTCCGGCTGTAAAAAGTTACACTGGGGGGACCGTCAAATACGAATTCAAACCGGAAACGTACCGCGCCCTGAAGAAGGCGATTGCCGCCAACCGGGTGAGCACGTTTTCACTGGCGTTGGCCACATTCAAAGCCATGCTGGCGCGCCTTTCTGGGCAGAATGACATTGTGGTGACGGTGCCGACGGCCGGCCAGGCGATGGCGGATAACACGGCCATTACCGGGCACTGCGTGAATCTTCTGCCTGTGCGAACCAAGGTTGATACCGGGTCATCGTTCCGCGATTACCTGTCCGCCATGCAGTCGAACCTGCTGGACGCCCACGATCATCAGCAATGCACATTGGGGCGGATCGTCCGCGAACTAGACCTGCCGCGCGACGCCAGCCGCATGCCGCTTGTGGAGATGAACTTCAACCTGGATCCGCCGCCAGCAGGTGGAAAGTTTGCGGGCCTGGACTTCACGGTGGATCAACCGGCGAAAGAAGCCGTCGCGTTCGACATGTTCTTCAATCTTAGCGACACGGGAAAAAGCCTCCGCGTCTTTCTGGATTACAACACGCGGATCTTCGATAAAGCAACAATGCGGCGCTGGATCACGCATTTCGAAAATCTGCTGATCGCCATTTCTGAAGATGCAACGACGGCGGTGGAAGACCTGCCGCTTCTCTCCGCAGCGGAAAGCCAGCAGATTCTGCAGAACTCCGTCGCGCCGCCCACCAGCTATCCACGACAGACGCCCGTGCACCGTCTGTTCGAACAACAGGCGGAAGCCACGCCCGACCGCATCGCGTTGACCTTTCAGGAAACGAACCTCACCTATGAAGAGTTAAACCAGCAAGCCAATCAGTTGGCTCATCAGATACTAACATTGGGCGGTGGCCCAGGTACCTTGACGGGCATCTATCTGGAACGGTCTGAAGCGATGGTCATCGCCGTCCTGGCGGTGCTGAAAGCTGGCGGCGGCTATGTACCGCTTGATCCGAAGTTTCCGGCAGACCGTTTAGCGATGATGGCCGCTGATGCGAAACTGCCGTTGATTATTTCGCAGCAATCGCTTGCCTCGCAGCCAGTGTCAGAGTCCGCCACCGTGTTCTGCATCGACCGCGATGCGGAGGACATTTCGCAGCAACCCACGACGGCGCCGGATGTTTCTACAACGCCGGAAGACACCGCCTATGTCATCTTCACATCGGGCAGCACCGGACGGCCCAAGGGTGTCCAGGTATCGCACGGAGCGTTGACCAACTTCATCATCTCCATGCAGCATGAACCCGGCATAGTATTCGACGATACGCTGATCGCGATTACGACGCTTTCGTTCGACATCTCCAAGCTCGAACTATTTCTACCGCTGACCACAGGCGCCAGAATCTGCATGGCCAGTCAGGAAGACACCGTCGATGGGCAGCGGCTGGCGGATCTGATGGAATCGGAAAACGTCACCGTCATGCAAGCCACACCAGCCAGCTGGCGCCTGCTGATTGAATCGGGATGGGAAGGTAAAAAAGACCTCAAGATTCTCTGTGGCGGCGAAGCGATGCCTCCCGCACTGGCCGAAGCTCTGCTTGAGCGATGCAGCGCACTCTGGAATGTCTACGGCCCGACCGAAGCCACGGTCTGGGCTTCGGTCAAAGATGTGACAGAAGTTGTCAGTGGTAATGTTCCCATCGGGCGCCCCGTTGCCAACACCGGCCTGTACATTCTGGATGGTAAAAAACGCCCGCTGCCCGTCGGCGTTCCGGGGCGGCTATACATCGGCGGCGACAATCTGGCCGATGGCTATTTGAACCAGCCAGAGCTGACGGCGGAGAAGTTTATCAACAGCCCCTTCGCCCAAGGCAAACGCATCTATGACACAGGCGACCATGCCCGCTATCTGGCCAGCGGCGATGTTGAATTCCTGGGGCGCCTCGATCACCAGGTGAAGATCCGCGGCTTCCGCATCGAACTGGATGAAATCGAACAGGCCCTGCAGCGTCACGCGGGCGTCGCATCCGCCGTTGTGATCGCGCGCGACAGTGAACAGCAGGGCGCCAGCGGTTACAGCGAAAGCATCCTGGTCGCCTACATCGTCGCAAAAGATGAGGCGCCGGAAGATGATGACCTCCGCGCAGAGTTGCGTACAACCTTGCCTGAATACATGGTGCCTGCCGCATTCGTCCACCTGGACGAACTGCCGATGACGCCCAACCGCAAGGTTGACCGCAAAGCGCTGCCGGCGCCTGTGCTCGAAACAGGCGTGAATGCCAGTAGCTATGCTCCGCCGCGCGACGCCGTCGAGTTACAACTGGCCGGCATCTGGGGAAAAGTGTTGCGGAGGCCGCAGGTGGGGCTGGACGATAACTTCTTTGAAATCGGCGGTCACTCGCTGTCCGCTGCCCGGATGATGGTGGAACTGCAACACGCGACAGGCCGCCGCCTGCCGCTTGCTGCGCTGCTTCAAGCGGCCACGCTCCGTGAATTCGCTGAAGTGTTCCGGCAGGAAGAAAGCGAAGAAGCCTGGAGTTGCCTGGCGCCGATCAATCCAGGCGGTTCGCGCCTGCCGCTGTTCTGCATTCACGCCGCGCATGGCAACGTGCTGTTGTATCGCGATCTTGCCAAACGGCTGGGCGACGATCAGCCAGTGTATGGTCTGCAAGCCGTGGGATTAGACGGCCAGCAGGCGCCGCTACGGACGGTGGAAGAAATGGCCGCCCGGTATGTAAAAGAAATCCGCAAGGTTCAGCCTTCGGGGCCTTACCATCTGGCCGGCTATTGTCTCGGCGGAAACATTGCGTTCGAAGTCGCCCAGCAGTTGCACCAGCAGGGTGAAGAAACTGCCTTGCTTGCGCTGCTCGACACCAACAGCCATTACTTTGAACCGTCAACCTTCACCTGGATGTATACAGGCTATCAGCAAGTGGTCTATCACCTGCGGAACTTTATCCAATCTGGCGTGAAGGGTTCGACCGTGTTTGCATCGCGGAAGCTGGATGAGCTTTGGCGCAGGGTTACACGCAAGTCAGCGGTCGCAAAGTCGCGTCTCGCCTACCGGCTGGGTTTGAGCAAGCAGGCGCCGCTGGAGTTGCTGGAGAACATAAACGATCACGCTGCCGACGTGTATCAGCCGCAACCATACGCTGGCGGTGTAACCGTGTTCAAACCGTGCATGGCGTACACCGGATACGATGACCCCGCATTGGGCTGGGGCGACGGTCTGGCTGGCAGCGTGGAGGTTGTCGAGCTGCCCGTCTTCCCGGCGGGAATGCTGCTCGAACCATTCGCCGGCACCCTAGCAGCGCATCTTCAGCAGCGTCTGGAAGCTTCGCACGCCAAGCGGACGCAGCAGAAGGACGAAAATCCACCGGCAAACGGTGGCCGGCAACTGTATACTGAGCCATTGGAAACAGCATCGCCCGCGCTGGAAACGGTTCAGACATAAACCAACGGAAGAAAGAGATGCCCAACGCTCCGGTACTCACCCACGCAGGCCGCAGCTTGCTACAACGGCGTCGCTTCCTAAATTCGACCGTCGCCGGTCTGCCCGCCATCGCGCTGACCGGACTGCTCTCGCAGCAACAACTACTGGGCGCCGGGCCGCCGCAAATTGATCCATCCAGGCCTCACGCGCCCAGGCAGCCGCACTTCACACCGAAGGCCAAGAATGTCGTCGTAATTTTCTGTGCCGGCGCATGCAGTCAGCTGGAAACCTGGGACTACAAGCCTGAGTTGAAAAAACGCGATGGCAAGCCGCTGCCGGGCGGACCTGCCGTTACGTTTCAAGGGCCATCGGGAAACCTTGCGGCGCCTCAATTTGAATTCCGCCCACATGGCGAGACGGGCAAGATGGTGTCGGACATGATTCCGCACCTTGCCGCGCAGGTCGACGATTTTGCCTTTGTGCATTCGCTTACTAGCAAGTCCAACACGCACGGTCCGGCAGAGAACTTTCTCTCCACCGGCTTTGTGCAGGACGGCTTTCCCAGCATCGGCGCGTGGGTCACCTACGCAATGGGTTGCGAAACGCAGGACCTGCCTGCCTTTGTCGCCATCCCCGATCCGCGCGGCGTTCCGCAGGCCAGTGTTAACAACTGGGGCCCGGGCTTTCTGCCAGCCGTTTTTCAAGGCACACCGTTCAGCGCATCGCGCGGCATCGCCAATCTCAAGCCGCCATCGAGCGTGGCGCCAGCGGGCGATAGCGCCTCGCGGCAACTTCTCCAGGCGCTCAATCGCGATCACCTGCAACGCAATCCGCTCGATGGTGAACTGGCCGCACGGATTGCCAGCTATGAACTCGCCGCCCGCATGCAACTGTCGGCGCCGGAGGTGAGCGACCTTTCCAGAGAACCGGCGCACATTCTGAAAATGTATGGCGCGGATGATCCTAGTGATAAGTTAAAATCCGCGTTTGCACGCAACTGCATTCTCGCCCGGCGGTTGATTGAACGCGGCGTGCGATTCGTTCAGCTGTTCAATGGCGCCTACGCCAGCGGTGGCAAACTGAACTGGGACGGGCACCGCGCGCTGCGGAGCCAGTATGAGCAGCACGGCCGCATTATGGACCAGCCTGCCGCCGCGCTGATCCGCGATATGCGGCAACGCGGACTGCTGGAAGATACGCTGATCGTCTGGTGCACGGAGTTCGGCCGCATGCCCATGTTCCAGAAAGGCGCGAAAGGCCGCGACCACAACCCCGCAGGCTTCACCGCCATGCTGACCGGCGCCGGTGTGCGTCGCGGCGCCAGTTACGGCGTGACTGATGAGCTTGGCTTCAAAGCGGTGGAAGATGTCTCATCCGTTCACGACCTGAACGCCACAATCCTGCACCTGCTTGGCTTCAATCATGAACAGCTGACCTTCCGCCACAACGGCATCGATCGCCGCCTGACGGACGTGCACGGTCATGTGCTGCACAAACTCTTAACCTAGCCGTAGGGCAGGCGCCTGCCTGCCGCGTGCTATAGCGCCGGTCAAATCAATAGATCTGTCGCCTGCGCGAAAGTGATTGAGGTGGAATCCGATACATCGTCAGGCAGGCGCCTGACCTACGGATTAAATTGCTTCACTTGGCGCTACTGCCAGATGCTTTCGGGCAGTCCGACGCGGATCATAATGTACGCCCACGGGCCGATGACACAGAATGCAAGAATCGCGGCGATGCTGCCACCGACGCCGATGCTCAAGTAGGCCGGCAGCCGGGTGGTGTACCATTCGTTGTTCTGCGCCGCGCGTTCGTGATAGTCGCTCGCGCTGCGCCGTAGAGTAGCGACCAGATTCTGCTGCTGGGGCGCACTGACCACCAGCCAGCGAAGCAATGGCGGGATGCCAACGGATGAGGTTTCCGTTGAATCCTGTTCGTTTTTCGAGACTTCGCCTTGCTCCAGTTGCGTAGCCAACTCAACCCCTTCAGCTGCCATAAATTTGTCACCCGTGCACTCAGCAGCCAGACGCACAGCCTGCGGCAATGGGGTTTCGCAGTCGAGCAGCAGCGCCAGCACTTCGGCGAAGATCGCGTATCGACCTTCTGGCTGGATGCCGGAAGTAACAAGTCCCATCCGCGGCGAAAAATAAGACCTGCTAGAGCGATACGACCAGTACACCAGAAACAACGCCACCACCGCCGGTACGACAGGCGCCACATACAACGCATACGAAGAAACCGCCAGAAAGAACGGCTTCAGCGGGCGGAACATGCTGGTCACGTCGCCGGTGTGGGTCATTACCTCCGGCGCCCAATAGACAAAGATGAAGAGTGCGACCAGATAGGCGACCAGCAGCACCATAAACGGATAGACCATCGCGGCGATCATGCTGCGACGCAGTTCGCTGGCCCGCCGCAGAACGGTGGACACCGGCTCCATTGCTGCGGCCAGCCGCCCGCTACGCATGCCTACTTCTAAAATTGCGGAATAAGAGCGGGGAAAACGGTCATCCGCCGCAATAATCTCGTGCAGAGAGCCGCCTGATTCCAGCTTCTCATTGATCTCGCTAATGGCGGCCCCGACCACCTGCTGCGTATCCTCGCGCAGCAGCACCATTCCCCGTTCCAGAGGGGCGCCGGCGCGGGCCAGATTCGCGACGCCATCAGTAAAGGTGGCGAGCTGGGTAGCTGTGAGTAACTGTCGTGCCATAACCAGATGGTGAAAGCCAATGATTGTCAGACTTACCTTTGAAGGCTGTTTTCGGCCGGAAAGGTTTCAGCAAATTTCTGCATGCAGCCGATTGTAACAGTTTGAAATTGCAACAGGCCTGCTACACAGCGGTATAATCCTGTATGCTCTTTTTCTTTTGAATGCTAAACTGACGGTATCACCCGCTAGGGGGACACCCTAGTTGTGGTGAATTTGCACAGAAGTTACCGGCAATTCTGCCGGATTCTAAGGGAAGTTTTTATGCACATGGGACGAACGCGCCGGCTGCGGTTAAAAGAAGATGAACGCAACGCGATGCGCGCTGCTGGAAAGTTCAACGCACAACTAATGGACTTCATCCGGCCGCATGTTGTTCCCGGCGCCCGGACGGGCGATCTGGACGATATGATCCGCGAATACACCCTGGATCATGGTCATGTGCCCGCAACGCTAGGTTATAATGGCTACCCATGCAGCTGTTGTATCAGCGTTAACGAAGTGATCTGCCACGGCATCCCCGGCGATCTTGTGCTGAAGGAAGGCGATATCGCTAATGTTGATATCACAAGTGTGGTGGATGGCTGGTACGGCGACCAGTCCGAAACATTCATGCTTGGCGAAGTGAGCGACGAAGCGCGGAAAGTAACGCAGTGTGCGTTTGATTCGCTGTACCGGGCGATTGAGGCTATCGAGCCGGGTAGCACCGTTGCGAAAATCGGGCAGGCCATCTGTGCTGAAGCGCGGGAATATAAGTTTTCCGTTGTGCGGGAGTATGTCGGGCACGGACTGGGTCGCGCATTTCATCAGGACCCGTCTATTCCGCACTATCCGACGCCACAATCACACACGGATAAGCTTCCCGCCGGTATCTGCTTCACCATTGAACCTATGATTAACGTAGGGCACTACCGCACCAGAATGGACAAAAACGACGGCTGGACGGTCCGCACCGCGGATGGCACACTGTCAGCGCAGTTCGAACACACAATTCTGATGACTGAAGATGGCCCTGAGATCTTAACCC
This sequence comes from Pirellulaceae bacterium, assembly GCA_965233625.1. Taxonomy (GTDB): domain Bacteria; phylum Planctomycetota; class Planctomycetia; order Pirellulales; family Pirellulaceae. The sequence continues at coordinate 349,501 of OZ247499.1, read as the reverse complement.
TTACGGCAGACGGGCCGCAGAAGGGCCACCAGTTTTAGCCAGCCACTGGCAACTGCGTGGTGCACTTGATGGCTTTCACGGAATGAAAGCAGGCGAAGGGAAGGAATTTCGTGATGATGCATGATTTCGCGGCGCCGGCGCCACTATCCACCGGGCGCACCATTGCTATTGGTGATATTCACGGGTGTATTCACGCGCTGGATGTTGTCCTCGAGGCCATCGCGCCACAGCCAGAAGATCACATCATCACGCTGGGAGATATGATCGACGGCGGCCGCAATTCCGCCGAAGTGATCCACCGCCTGCAATCGCTCCACCAGCAGTGCAAGTACACCCCTGTGATGGGGAATCATGAAGAGCTGTTTCTCACAGCACTTCACGATGAACAAGCGCTGCGGACCTGGATGGATCTGGGCGGATTCGCCATGCTGAACTCGTACCGGTTCGGGGCGAAGATTTCCGAAATCCCGCAGGAAGACGTGGATTTTATCCGCAGTTGCGTGGACTACGTTGAAACCGGCTCGCACATCTTCACCCACGCCAGTTACCAGGCCGACCTGCCGATGGATCAGCAGAGTTCGTACACGCTGAGGTGGGAGCTGCTGGACCAGCGGCAGCCGCCCCGGGTTCACTACTCAGGCAAAATTGTCATTGTGGGACACACAGAGCAGCGCGACGGCGAAATTCTCTATGCGGGCGGCGCCGCCTGCATCGACACTTACTGCCAGGGGTACGGCTGGCTGACCGCGCTGGATGTAACCACCGGCGCCTGCTGGCAAGCCAACCGTTTCGGGCTGCTGCGGCAAGGTGAACGGACCACGGATCAGGAAGTCGCCTTCCGGCTGCTTTCACAACAGGCGGGTTAACAGTCCGCGGCAATGATATCGCCGCACTGTATTCCTGGTTACACACCACCCATGCTTTGCGGTCTATTGAATAGAGCGGCCCGTCGACGCGCACGCACGATCATTCATTCCTGCAAGCACGGATACCACGATGTCTGCCACAGCAGAATCCAAATCAACCCAGCCGAAGAAGGCTGCGAAAGAAGTGCATCTCCCTTCGGTGGACGAACTGCCGGAAGCCGACATTGTGATTTACGACGGCAAATGTAACTTCTGCCGGGGCGGTGTCGAGAAAGTGCGCTGGCTGGATGGTAAGCAGCGGTTTGCCTACATCTCTTTGCACGACGAGAGAGTGAAGGACCTTGCCCCGGAACTCACGCACGAGATGATGATGGACCAGATGTACATCGTCACGCGGGACGGACGCGTCTATGGCGGCGCCGATGCGGCCAAATATCTCACGCGAAAGCTGCCGATGCTGTGGATCTTCGCACCGGCGATGCACATCCCCTTCTTCGGGCCGGTTTACCGCTGGGGCTACAAAATGGTCGCCCGCAACCGCTATCTAATCGCGGGCAAGAAGGAAGACGATGGTTGCGAAGACGGCTACTGTAAAATCCATTTTGACAAGTAACCTGGCAGGTCGCCGGGACGCCGTTACTTCTTAAGTTCGATCAGCTCCAGTAGGTTGCTTTGCGGACCATTTACATACGGCATCCAGAACTTACCAGCCGGGCTTGTCAGAAGCGGTCCCGTCCGCGGCTCGTCAGATTCAATCCCTTTGATGACCTGCTGCGCCGTCACTTCGCCGTCGTGCGTTAGCCACGATATTTTCGGAGCCTTCTTGTCGCGAACGTGCTCCGGCGTGACGTACTGGATGGAATCTTTGGAAATCAACAGACTGGTGAGCGGCGGATTTTCCGTGTTGTGCGACCATACCTGTTTGCCATCGCGAAGCGAGATCGCCTCGAAACCACGGCTGGTCTGTACGAGTAGCGATTCGCCTTTCTCGCCGTTAAGCACACCGCCAATCCGCTGGATGTCATGGTAGTACGCTTTCCATAAACTGCGGCCCGTCGCTGCATCGACACATTCAACGTGCCGTACACCTGGCTGGGCAACAAAGAGCTTGCCATCGTGCAGCAGTGGCGCCTGGAAGTGCTGCCTGACCCATGCTGGTTCTTCTTCGACGGGCATCGTCATCTGCCGTCGCACCCATCGCACGCGCCCTGACAGGTCGCAGTTCAGTACAACACCGCCCAGCGCCGCGACTAGGCCGTCGTGCAGCGGCGTCGCCTCGCAGTAATGCCGGGCCCACCATGCACCGCGCACCGCAATAAGATCGCGCCGCAGCACAATTTCGCCCGTTCCACGGTCGAATGTCACTAGTTGCAGCCGGCCGTTGCCACGTTCGTCGCGTTGCATCGCAAGCCCGGTTAACTGATCCTGGATCAGCAGCGGACCGGCGACAAGTTCTTCACCGGCGATGGCAGCCCCCGACCATACGAGTTTGCCGGTATCTTTTTCAAAGCAGGCCAGCACGGCGGATTCTTCGTTCAGTAGCCGCGTATAGATGCGGTCGCCTGCCAGGCATGGTGTCATCTTGCAGAATGTCCAGAATTGCGCCCGTGGCTCCTTTCCATCCAGCCTCTGCGTACGCCACTTAAGCTCGCCGGTAGCAAGATTGAAAGCCGTTATCTGGAAGCGATTACCGATGTAAGCGATATCGCCTTCCTGCACGGCTGCCAGTTGCCGGTTGGCCCAATCTGCATGGAAGGTGCGGGTGTGCCGGGTAACTTCGTGCGAATGGTCCTGCCCCGTGGCCCCTTCCATGCGGAAGCGTTTGCCGGCAGTCAATTCGCCTTGGGGAAGCGACTGCTGCACCGCAACCGCTTGCGAGGAGACGGAAGTCGCCGGGCGCCTTTCGCGCATCTCCTTGACGAGTGCTTCGAATTCGCCCGCCGTCATATTTACATCGCCGAAAGATACGTCCGCCGTCACCGCTTCTCCGTACTCCCGCCCTTGCATCGCCGCAGCTAACCGCATGCGTGGCGCCAGTTCGGTGCGGAGCGTGACACTGGCGTCCCGTTCTGCTTCGCGGTAGGAAGCTTCCGCCCGTGCGAACCACCCGCTAGACATCGCCCGGTCGCCCAGCCACATCAGCGCTTCGGCCGAAGCTGGTGTCGCCTGAAACTGCATCGCGGCGGATTCCAGGGCTGGCACATCCGAAGCCGTCATCGCGCGGCGAACACGCAGCATTGCAATGCCGGCGAATTTCTCACGCATGGCTTCGCGGAGAGGCGGGTTGCTGGTCATGGCCGCGCGTACCATGACGGGAAGCGAAGTCAGAAGATCAACGTCGTCGCCAGCTGGCGCCAGCCCTTCAAAGGCGCCTGGATCCAGATTCGCAATGTACTGGGCCGCGTCGGCGTGAGCATCGCTGGCGAGGATCGCGCGTAGCTCTGCGATCACATTGTAGGCCTTCTTATTAAGCTCTTCGACATACGGATGGCGCCACTCTTCCTTCAGTCTTGGCAACGAATCTTCACCGGGCTGTCGTGGCAGGCTGCGGAGTGCGATCGCCTGTGCCCAGTCGACAATATTGATGTCGCGCTGCTGGTGAAAGAACTCTAGCTCCTGGCAGAAGCGGGCCGCCTCTTGAAACCGCTGCCGGGACATGAGCATGACCAGCTGCTGACGGATGAGGCTCTCGTTGTGCTGTTTGAAGTGATGGTTGGTGTAAACCGGCGCTTGCATCATCGCGCGGCGCATCTGCGAATAAGCTTCGGCGTTGCCTTCATCAAAGGCCTGCCGCGCCGCATCATGAAACAGCTCCGACAACCTGGTCAGCGCATCGTAATTATGAAAACCATCATCAATCAGCGCCCGCGCTGCGAGCGTTTCCAGCTTCCGCTCGAAACTGAGGTTCTTATACGCATCACTCTGGAAGATAAAGTTGCGAAGTTCACGCCCCAGGACCTGCCTGCACCCGCCGCCCAGCGAACGTATTGCACAGGCCGTCAGCCAGGCATCTTCTTCCACATCTTCAGGACGTTCCTTCAAAGCAGCTTCACGCCACTGACCCAGGTTTTCTTTCTCATGGAATGATTTCGCCCGGTCGTACACATCCTCGGCCGCCATGCTGGTGAGCGGCGTAATCTCACGCATGACAACCCGCTTCAACGTGATACCGCAATTCGGCGCCTTGCCCGCATGCTGTATACCGAAGCCCGATAAGGCGCCCGGCAGATTGTGCCACATTTCGTAGCCTTCGCCCCAGTGCACGCCGTCCACGCTCAGCCACCACCGTAGGCTGCCGATGCCATAGATAATCCTCACCCACGGGTCCTTGCCCACGTAGGTCACAAGCTGCTCTTCAAGGCGGGGCATATCGCGTTCGACCGTGCTATCGTTGCCGGTGAAAGAAGCACAGACGGCGCCGCGTTTGTTCGACAGAAAGTGGATAATATCGTGCACGTAGCCATCCTGCCGCGAAAGAAACACGGCAGTGCCCGCCGTAACGTCCTTCAGCTGGAATTCAAAGGAATGCAGCCCTTCAGCAGGCAACGGTGCAATCGCCCAGCTCTTATCGTCCGCGTTATCCGCGTGCAGCCGCACCGAACCATCTTCAAGCTTATCCAGACGCGTTTGTTTGGTTTCCGCACGAATCTTCCAGTCCAGTTCCGCAGGCTTCTTAATGTCAACCACAACAGGCAGCTCTGCTGGCGGGGCGAAGGGTTCATCGGCAGTGCGCACAAAGCGAATGCCATGAAACTCTGCGTCGCCATGAAAATAGACATCTTCGGGCCGCTGTGCTAACGGGGCGCGTAGCAGTTCGATATCCCCGCGTGTAAGCAGGATTTCACCTTCGCGATAACGTAGCGAAACGGGTCCGCCGTACCGCATTCCCGTTGCACGCGAACGTCCCATATCCGTGGCGGTCAGCTCGTAGGTTGATGGCAGCGGGTCGCCGGCTTCCTTACGCGTCACACGGTAGGCCGCCCAACCATGATTCGCCCGGCCCAGGTTGTACTGCAGCGTCACACCTTCGAGCCCGGCAAAGAAATGAATGCGCAAGTGGTCGTGCTTATCAAGCGTGACCTTCAATGCCGAATCATCAAGCCACGGCGCCTTGAGTTTCACGATGCCATGGATCTTTGCACATGCGCCATTCGCGGTACGGGCCTGCGAAATCTGCGAGTCGTATCCATCCAGCGTTTCAAACCACTTTTCCAGGTCTTCCTTCCGGGGCAGCACCCGCGATACATCAAACCGCTTAAAAGCAACCTCATCAAACGCAGGCGGGTTTGCCTCATCGACGGTCGCCGTCCATGGATGCACAACGCGCGGAGCGGGTGGCTGCACGGGCGTGTCCGGATTGTCGCCCTCGCCCGGCTGTGGTTCGTCGCCGGGCTTGCCGGGCGTTACGCCAGCCAGCGGATTGGTAAGTTTACCGCTGGGAATCGTGTCGATTTCAAGTTTATCCAGCACCGGGAAATTCCCACCGGTGGCCAGACGCAACGAATTCTCTCCCGCGGCAAGTTGAATCGTCGCCACGTCAAACCACTTCTGATTTTCCGTGCTGTTGCCGCCTGACTGATCGCCCGCGATGTAACCGTCCAGCGTTTTTTCGTTAACCGTCAGTTTCAACGGCCGGCTGTCTCGCGAAGCATATCGCAGCCGCAGCTTGTACTCGCCAGCCTCAGCAACTTCGATGTTGAATGTCGCAAACGAGGGTCGGCTGCTGCCGGTGGTTACCACGGCGGTTTCTGCATTGCCCCACGTTTCACGATCAATTTCCAGGTTTCCTTTGGCGAATGACTCAGCCTCGATCTGCCGGGGGAAGCCGCCCTGAGGTGCTGCGGCTGGAGGCGATGGCGGTGTGTCTACGTCAGCCACGGGTTCCGGCGGCTCATCACCGGCTTCCTCCGGTTTTGCCGCGACTTCATCTGGATCGGCGGTAGCACCGGGCGTTGCGGCTGCCTCGGACGGCGACGCGGTTTCAGAGGGAGAAGACTCCTTCTTCCCCAATGCATTTAAAACAATACAGACGGTGATGCCGACCACGGCGAAGCACAGCAACAATCCGATCAGCGGCGCGATGTAGCCGGGCTTAGGGCGGATATGTGTGCGGCGGTACAGATCATCAACAGGCAACTGAATTTGATCGAGCGCCTGCACAAGCTGACTATCAAGCTGTAAATTGTCCGCCAGCGCCGCCTGTAATTCGGGGGCCGAAGCGAGTTGCGCCTTGATCGCTTCCAGTTGTTCGATGGTCAGCTCGCCGGGAAATTTCTCTGCCAGCAACTCCTTCATTTCCTGATTATTCATAGCGGGCGTCTCCCAGCTGCGCACCCAGGCAGCTTCGCAACGCCTGCCGTGCGCGGTGCATCAGAAGCTTGACGGCGCCTTCGCTCCGCGCCATCTTTCTGCCAATCTCAGCCATCCGCATCCGTTTCTCGTATTTCATCTGAATCGCCTCGCGGGCGTGCTCTCCCAGACCGCCAATGCAATGCGGCAGATGCTCCAGCGCGGCGTCTGCTTCGTTGTGTTCAACCGGGGTGTCGAGATCGTCAAGCTCCAGGCAGAGCTTCGCCCAGGCTACTTCTTTCCTCCGCTTCAGACGGCGGATGTGCTCGCGGAGCACGTTGCGGGCGATGCCAATGATCCAGGGCCTGACCGCAGTCGCACGACTGAATTTTTCACGACCCTGAAAGCAACGCAGAAAAACTTCCTGGCAAAGATCTTCTGCATCCGAAGGCTCAAAAAGCCGCGTCCGCAGGTATCCAAAGACGGCCTGTTGATGCTCCCCGATAACGGCTGCGAACGCTTCTTTGTCGCCTTGCTGGGCGGCAAGAATCTGATCGGCGCCAGGAGCCACTTCGAGAGTTGATGAGGATGCTTCACTTGCCTGCATGATTCGACCTTGCATTTTGCCACACTAAATTCGCGGGCCTTCATCTTAGCCGCCCGCAGGGCCAGATTACAATCAGCGAGCATCGTCCGCGGCAACCTGCTGCCTCGCGAAAGCTTTCATCCGCAAACCGATAATTGTCAACGCCGCAGCCCAGATCACGCCAAACACCAGTGGACCAAACGTCAATGCCAGCGGCGTTAAGATTGCGGCAATGAAGAACACGACACCAATCACGTAGCAGCCGCCCCAATAGTTGGCAGCCATCGCAAAAAACGCCAGACCGCTGATAGCCATCAATCCCGGATAGATGCCCGCCTCAACACTTGTATAAAGCGTGCGGTGCAGCACGCGGTCCGAAGCGCCGTACACCGTCGCGGAAATGATAAAGCCGAAGCAGATCGACAGAAGTTGCCTGCCTGTCGTGGTGGTGGGCATCATCGTTTCCGGCCGCATCAGCCAGAACACCACGCCGTAGGCAAGCAGCCGGCCGTACTGCACGCCTGCCAGCAGCGTGTAAGGCGCCTCCCAGAAGATGATGCCAGTCACCGCCATATCGGTGGCAAGCGTGATGGCAGCGAACACCAGAAACATATTGCCATAATTCTGAAACTTAACATCGTCGCGGCTACGCGTGACGGTGGACTTCAAGCGTTCGAGAATGTTGTAGCCGCGTGCACTGATTGATTCGCCGGCTGAATAGCGCTGAAGATCCGATGCCAGTTCCAGCGCGGAGCCGTACCGGCGTGCTGGTTCTTTTTCCAGACACTTCAAACAGATGGTTTCGAGATCAACCGGTATTTTGGGATTGAGCAACCGCGGTGGCGCCGGTTCCTGATCGATGACTTGCAGCATGGTGTCGAACGGCGTATCCGCCTGGAACGGTGGCCGCCCTGTCAGCAGGCAATAGAGGATGGCGCCAAGAGCATAGATATCCGCCGCGGGCCCGACCTTTTCCAGCTTGCCGGCAGCCTGTTCTGGCGGCATGTACTCAGGCGTGCCAAGCGCTTGACCCGTCATGGTCAAACCACGCCCGTCCTCGATTTTTTTGGCGAGGCCGAAGTCTGTGATCCGTGGTATGACCGCAGCAGCTGCACCCGTTCGTAGCTGTTGCGGCGTCTGCTCGCTGCCTCTGCTGGCAGGCGTGTGATCGAGCAGGATATTGCCGGGCTTCAGGTCGCGGTGAATCACGCCTTTGCTGTGGGCAAAGCCCATGGCTTCGGCCAGCGTGCAGACGATACGGCTGGCTTCATCCGGGGCCAGCGGACCTTCCGCGACGCGTGCCGAAAGCGACTTCCCCTCGACGTACTCCATCGAGAAGTATTGTTCGCCCTCATGCTCGCCGGTTTCGTACACGGGCACGATGTTGGGGTGGTTCAGCTTGGCCGCAGCTTCAGCCTCCAGCCTAAATCGCTGCAAGTCAGCATCCCGCGCAAACTGCCCCGCCAGGATCATCTTCACCGCCACGATGCGGTTAAGCTTGATCTGCCGTGCCCGGTAAACCACGCCCATGCCGCCACGGGCGATGACCTCCAGCAGTTCGTAATTGCCGACGGTTCTAAGTGGTGTGTCAACAGAAACCGCGGGTCGCGGCTGATCGCCCGTTAGATCCAGCGTTTCGGGCATTTGCGCAGGATCGTCGCCCAACGTGCTGCTATCGGCAACCGTGTTTTCTGGTTCGTTCTGATTGTCGCCGTCTTCCGGCTGCATAACCCATCTCCTGCGTGCGACTTCTTCTGACCTGGAACGAACTGGCGCTGCGCCGCACAGAATCCAGTCACACCACCGCAACCGGCATGCATAATAGTTTAACTGCGTTACGCCACGTTGCGAGTAAGAACGCCGCGTTTCGCCCGGTTACAATGGGTTTTCATCCAGCTCCGCAACCTTGTGATTCCCGACCTGCTATGAACCTCCGTCTGACTGTTTGCCTGTGCCTGGCATTATCCTACTTCTTGCCTGCGCAGGCTTCCGCTGAACCACCGCTGCCCGGTGCATGGCTACTACCCAAGCACGAAACCGGAGCGTCGCAATTCGTCAAGCAGAACCCGGCCTACGACGGCCGCGGTGTCGTTGTGGCAATCTTCGACACGGGTGTTGATCCTGGCGCCGAAGGCTTACGGGTGACCACCGATGGCAAACCCAAAGTCATCGACATGGTCGACGCCACAGGCAGCGGCGATGTTGACATGGCGACGAAACGCAAAGTCGAAGCCGACACCGTCGAAGGACTAACGGGCCGCACGCTGAAACTCGACCCCGCCTGGCTTAAGACATCTCGCGAAGTAAGGCTGGGCATGAAGACAGGCTACGAGCTTTTTCCTTCCAGCCTGGTAGGCCAGCTCAAACAGCGCCGCCGCAAAAAGATGTTGAAAAAGCATCGCCAGCTTGAACTCAAGCTTCGCGACGCTCTGGCTCATGCGAAAAATGGCGAGCAGCGCAAAGAGGCGGCCGCCCGCGTTGCGCAACTTGAATTCAGTCTCTCGAAGGTAGCCGACCCCGGCCCGGTGTTCGACTGCCTGATGTTCCGCCGCGATAACCGCTGGTACGCCGTGGTTGATACGGATGAAGACGCAGATCTCCGCGACGAGACACCGCTGACAACTTTCCGTCACTCGCGGACATTCGCAACCTTTCAGGAGGCGGATCTAAACTTTGCCGTCAACTTTTACGAAGACGGCGACGTGCTTTCGCTGGTGACCGATGCAGGCTCGCATGCCACGCATGTCGCCGGTATCGTTGCGGCGAATTACCCGGATCAGCCAGAGCGGAATGGACTGGCGCCGGGCGCCCAGATTGTTTCCGTCAAAATTGGCGACCGGCGGATTGTCTCGATGGAAACCGCCGTCGCGCTGCAGCGCGGGTTACGCGCCGCACTGAACGCGAATTGCGACCTCATTAACATGAGCTACGGCGAACCTTCCATGGCGCCCAACCAGGGCCCTTTGATGCAGGAGATCGCTCGCGCAGTGAACGACAAAGGCGTGGTCTTCGTCGCATCGGCCGGCAACGACGGCCCTGCGTTATCAACGGCAGGCTCACCCGGCGCAACGTCTACGCCGGTGCTAGGTATCGGCGCCTACCTTTCTCCCGAAATGATGCAGGCAGCGTATTCGGTGCGGAAAAAACTGCCGCCCACCATGTACGGTTTCTCCTCGCGTGGGCCTGCGTTTGACGGTGATCTAGGCGTGGACTTAATCGCACCGGGCGGCGCCGTGGCTCCGGTTCCAGTCTGGTCGAGGACGCGAAGCATGCGGATGAATGGCACTTCGATGGCGGCGCCAAATGCAACGGGCGCCATCGCGGTTGTGCTGTCTGCGGCGAAAGCGGAGAAGACACCTTATACACCAGCCAGCGTTGAACGGGCCTTGAAGCATTCTGCCCATCGGGTCGAGGGCATCGACCGCTTCGCCCAAGGCGCCGGACTCATTCAATGTGGACCCGCCTTCGATTACCTGAAGGAACACGCTGCGGACACAGGAGAGCAGTTGCCCGTCACGGTCCGTCTCAGCAATGGCGACCGCGGTGTGTATCTGCGCGATGCTCAACAACTGAAAACGCCACATACGATAAGCGTCAGCGTAAGCCCGCAATTCAAAGAACAGGCGCCGACGGCGGAGCGGATCGCCTTTGAAATACCGCTGCAAATCAGCACGACCGCCGACTGGGTCCGTGCAGGCCGCGGCGCCCTGATGACATCTAATGGCGCGCGATTTGAAATTGAAGTCGACCCACGGCAACTGCCACCCGGCGCCCACTTTGCCGAAGTGCTGCTGCACGACACAACCTCTCCGCAACGCGGACCGGTTGCCAGCGTGCCCGTTTCGGTGATTGTGCCATCTGAAATGAAAGACAAGAGTGAAAACGGCGCTGCTGCTTACCGCGAAACCTTAGCTTTGAAACCGTCGGCCCTTCACCGCAGGTTCTTTGCCGTGCCTGCATGGGCATCGTGGGCGGAAGTCACCTGTAAACTGGTGGGCGATGGACCAGCACAGATCCTGGGGCTGCATGCGGTACAGTGCGAACGCGACGATAGCTTCGAGCAGCATCAACGCAAAACACGCATGCGGCTTTCGCCGGGCGAAGTTGTCAGGCAGCGGTTTGATGTGCTGCCGGGCCGCACACTTGAAACTTGTTTCTCGCAATATTTCGGCGCGCTGGATGAGTCGCAGGTTGAGATCGAAGTCAGCTTTCAGGGGGCGCGTGTCGAACCTTCCACCGTGCTACTTCCGCCGGGTGGTGAGGCCGAAGTCGCCGTGGTCGCCAATGCTAGCGCGATCTCCCTGGCGCCCGCTGCCCGGCTTACAACCCGGCGGCAAGTGATCCCGCCGAGCAGTTCCAGCATCAACCTGCTGCCCGCCGGACGCGACCTCACCGTAGATGGCGACCGGCGTTTCGAACTGCAGTTGACTTATAAGTTCGAACAGAAGTCCGCGACGCAGATTACGCCGCATTGGCCGCGTGAAGATGGCTTTCTTTACGAATCCGAATTCGGCGGCTACTTATGGAACCTCTACGATGCCCAAGGGCGTCGCGTTGCAACGGACGACAGCATGCCCGATCCGGTCAGGGTGAAGCCGGGCGAGTACACGCTGCGTCTGCGTGTCCGCCATCCGAAACTAGCGTCGCTGGAACGGTTGAAGAAAACGGTGCTATGGCTCGACAGCCCACTGAAATCTGCGGTGAATCTGAAAATATCCAACTCACGACTGGCGGCGGCAGCAGGTAGGTCCGCAGCACGCAACCGGCTTCGCCCCGGAGACAGACAAAGGCTGGTCATCCAGGCGCCTGCCACAACACCGGCAGGGCTAAATCCCGGCGACCTGCTGCTGGGCCGGTTCGATATTCAGGCCGATCCAGACCGTAAGCCGGGTGGCTACCGCCTATCCTATGCTGCGCCTGCGGCAACGGCAGCCAGCAAGAAAGCGGAGAAGCCTGCCGCGAAAAAGCCGCTTGCAGAGCAGATTCGTCAATTGAAGATCGAACGTCTTCGCAGCCTACCGGCCATGGACCATGCCGAAGCCGATACGCTGCTGAAAGACATTCTGTCAGATTCGCCAGGCAATCTTGAAGCACTCTACGCAAACCTCCAGCGAATGGACACGATCGCGGACCGCAAGAAGCATCTTGAAAAAGTGGTTGCTGCCGTCGATGCGATTCTTAAAGAGGTTGATCTGCAAAAGCTGCAGTCGCACCACAATCAGAAGAAGCCGGTCGCCAAGGGCGCGGAGAATACGAAACTGAACAGGCAGCGGGAAATTGTGATCGACGCCCTGTACCGCAAAGGGCGGGCGCTGGGTTACATGGAACTGCCGGAAGTTCTGGAAAAACATCCCATCAAAAACAAGCAGCAGCACGACCAGGCATTTAACGAAAACTTTGAAATGCTCGGCAAGTGGGTCGACACCACAGGCAAAGACTACGTACTACTGCACATCCGCTGGCTACGCCGGAAAGAGCGGTATGGCGAAGCACTGGCGCTGGTGAATAAGCTTATTGCCGAACAGCCTGTGAACTTCTGGTATCACAAGAAGCGTCGTGACATATTTAAGTCACTCGGCTGGAAAGACCTGGCGGACTACGAATCCAACTGGTTGCTAATCCGCTTCCCGCAAACATACGAGAAATTGTAAGCGGGTTACTGCGGCGCCATTACGATGTGTGAATGATGCGCACGTCAATCATGGACGGACGCGCCTGCTGGATGGCTTCGCGTGAGACGCGTGTGCCGGTGAGAATCAGCACGCGCAGCGTTGGCGCATCTCGAAGCAACTCCAGTCCTTTATCGGTGACATTGGTGTTCTGAAGGTTCACACTTGCGAGTTTTGAGAGACTTGCCAGCACTGCCACACAATCGTCGCTGGCGCCAGTGCCCGTAAGATCCACCTCGCGAACGCGGGGCAGCTTCGCGAGCAGCTTGATCAGGTCATCGCCAGCAGGCGGCGTGCATTCGCGAAAGTCGGCGATCAGCACTTGCCCCTTTTTGGACCGGCGAAGTTTAACGCCAGCATCTTCCAGTTGCTGCACTGCTTGCAAATTGTCAGCGGGCAACGTGTTCATCGCATGTACTCTTGGTATCAGGATTGAATGGAAAGTATGAAGCTGAACCCTTACTCCGTCTCAATGTGCATTCTCTGACGGGAGGCTTCTCATTAGGCAAACCTCGCTTGCTCCGTCAGTAAATCGACGACGATAAGGGGATCTGCGCCGTCGATTACAGCGTTCGGAGAGTCAAGCGATGCGAACCGGGTGCTGACTATCCACTGCGTGGGCGTTTTCCCAACCGGTCGCGGGTCAATCATGCTAGGTGAAGCACTCTCGACCGTTAACACTCGCAAGCCGTTGGACTCATCAGTTAGCAGAATTTCCGCAAGTCGCATCGCCTCTTTCGCAGCGTCTTCACGGGACATGTGCCGCACGGTGTATCGTCGCTCAGCGTTCATGACACATGGCAACCGCTTTGTGAACAGGGAAAAATCTACACCGCAATTAACCTGCCAGACCCGGCAGATTGGCGGGAAGGAGCAATATTCGTCGAGGCTACCCGCTGGTTCTACCCTGTCAATACTGTCACAGCATTGACGATTTTGCCGTTAATGCGGGATTCTGATGCAGCATTGTTTGCCGGTTTCCGATATTTAGAGGTGATGCGGTGGCGTCCACCTCTTTTCACTAACGGCGTTATGACCTACTTCTCGCGTTACATTCTGTTTGAGACGGGCAAAGTATTTTCCGTCGCATTACTCGCTCTGACGTTTCTGATGGTGATGGTGGGCGTGGTCAAAGAGGCCGTCCAGCAGGGGTTAGGCCTGCTCAGCATTTTACAACTGGCGCCGTACCTGTTACCCAGCGCGATGGTTTTCGCCGTACCGGGCACACTGCTGTTCGCCGTGTCGCTGGTCTACGGCAGACTCTCGGCAGATAATGAAATCGTAGCGATTAAATCGCTCGGCATTTCCCCATGGCGATTGATCTGGCCCGTTTATGTGCTCTCGTTTGTGCTGAGCCTGATTACGGTCGGGCTTTATGAACTGGGCGCCGTCTGGGGCCATCAAGGTGCGCAGCGGGTGGTGTTCACGGCGGTTGAGGAAATCGCTTACGGCGCGTTGCGTTCGCAGCGTTCGATCACGACGGACCAGTTTTCGATGACGGTCACTGGCGTGAAAGACCGGATTCTGCTGCAGCCGAACATCGATTTCTATCCGGCCAAAGGCAACAGCAACAAACGGCTTAGCCTCTCTGCACAGGAAGGTTGGCTGAAGTTTGATCCGCATGAAAATGTACTCACCTTCACATGCCGCAACGGATCGCTGACAAGCGGCGCCGAAGAGAGTCTGCACTTTGCTGATGAATTCACGCATCACATCGCCCTGGGAAGCACCGATGCGTTGCTGAAAGCTTCCTCATCGCCCGGTCATCTGCCACTGGGCGCCATCCCGGCGGAGATTCAGCTGCAGAAGAAACAGATCGATCAACAGCAGCAACGGGTGGCAATGCGGGCGGCTCTGGAACTGGCGACGGGCGAATTTGATGAACTAAGCGGCCCAGCCTGGGATAGCCACGCGGACAGTCAATCGCAAATGCACACGCGTCTGAATAAGCTGCGGACCGAACCGCCGAGACGCTGGGCGGCAGGGTTTAGCTGTATCTGCTTCGCATGCATCGGCGCCCCCATGGCAATACGCCGCCGCAGCTCCGATTTTGTGACAAGCTTCTTTATGTGCTTCCTGCCGATTCTGATCGTCTATTACCCGTTTATGATGTTCGGGCTAGACCGTGCGAAGGCCGGCGATGTACCACCCTATATGGTGTGGACCGGCAACGTCGTTCTGCTGATCTGGGGCGGCTGGTTATTGCGACGGGTGTTGAAGTATTAGCTCACCAGGCCTTCACACCATCTTCACGCAACGGGTTCTGTTAGGCTGTCTTGCTTAGCCGCATGTGGCAGGTAAGAATAACGCCCGTTTGCCCGCTGCGGTTGTCATCTGCGACAATCGCCATAATAACTTACAATGAGGGTGCCATTGCCGTGCCACATGTTGTCGCGTGGACGGCCAATTGGTGAATTCACTCCCTGTTGCCCACCTTTGATCCACCTTCAGGAGGCCGCGCCCGATGCGATTTTCTGCTCCCTTCATCGCTTGTACGCTTTTGATGGCTGCATGCGTTTATGCGGATGAACCCTACAAACACGTTGTGCCGGCTGGGCTGAAGCCCCTGAAGATCCCCGGCGATAATCCCATGACCGCCGCCAAAGTGGAGCTTGGCAAACAGCTTTATTTTGACAAACGTCTTTCCGTAGATAACTCGGTGAGCTGCGCCAGTTGCCACGCCCCGGAGAAGGGCTGGTCCAACGGAGAACAGTTCGCTACCGGCTTTGAAGGGCAGAAGGGCGGCCGGAACGCGCCGACAATTATTAACTCGGCGTACTTCCGCTTTCAGTTCTGGGATGGCCGCGCAGAGCATCTTGAAGGACAGGCGCTGGGGCCGATTGAAAACCCGATCGAAATGAACATGTCGCTCAAGGATCTTGTGCCGAAGCTGAACAAGATTGAAGGTTACAAGAAACAGTTTCAGGCTGTGTTTGGCACTGATGTTACCAGCGAAAACATCGCCCGCGCCATCGCAGCCTTCGAACGCACGATCCTCTCTGGAGACGCGCCGTACGACCGGTTTAAGGCGGGAGACATGTCTGCTTTATCGGAGTCCGCACAACGCGGCCGGAAGCTGTTCTTTGGCAAAGCCAATTGCAGCGCCTGCCATAGTGGCGGTAACTTCTCTGATGGCGCCTTCCACAACATTGGCGTGGGTATGGATGCTGAAAAGCCCGATGCAGGCCGGTTCGCAATTTCCAACCTGCTGGGCGACACCGGTTCGTTCCGCACACCCACACTGCGCGAAATCGCCCGCACCGCGCCTTACATGCACGACGGCAGCCTGAAGACGCTGGAAGAAGTCGTGGAATATTACAACAAAGGCGGTGTTGATAATCCGCAACTGGATGAAGAAATCTTCGAGTTGAATCTGTCTGACCAGCAGAAGAAAGATCTGGTGCAGTTCATGAAAGAAGGCCTGAGCAGTTCTAAGTATCCCAACGTAAAGCCACCCAAGCTGCCTGAATAGGCGGCCTACTGATTCGCGTTTGAAAGTCCAGGCAAAGCCTCAACGGGCGCCTGGCATCCTGAAGACTCCCCAACTGTTCCCCTAGGAGAATGAAAGTATGAGACTTACCTTAGCAGTCGCAACATGTTTGCTGCTGGCGCCCGCAATGCTGCTGGCCGCCGAACCCAAAGCCGAGGATGTGCTGGACGGGTTGAACAACCCGTGTGGTATTACGGTACAGCCTGAAACAGGGCACATTTTTGTCTCTGAGAGCGGCGCCGGAAAGATCATCCGCATCGTCGATGGCAAAGCCGAAGATGTGATTACGGACTTCCCGCTGGATTCGTACGGCAAAGGTCCCAAGTACGCCATCGGGCCATTGGGATTGCAGTTTCTCGACAAAGAGACACTCGTAGTCGGCGGTGGCGGCCTGGCTGACGGCGAAGAACTACTGCGCGTGTTCAAAGTGCCCGAAGCAGGCAAAGAAGCCATCAAGGCGGACGCCGGCAAGCCGACCTTCAAACTCGCTGCCAGCGACGAGATCAAGGGCGAAGGCAACTTCTACGCCGTCGCAGCCAATGAAGATGGCGTGTTCGTCACGTGCAATGGCGACGATACCAAAGGTTGGGTTTCCAAAGCGGAAATCAAAGACGGAAAACTCGTGAAATACGAGCGGTTCCTAGCAACTAAAGAAGCTGTCGAAGTCGATGCCCCCGTCGCCGTGACCTTCAACCCGCGTGGTCATCTTGTCATCGGCCAGATGGGCGAAATCACCGTTCCTAACGATAGCCTGCTGACCTTCTACGACCCAGCGACTGGCAAGATGCTGCTGAATCTGGAAACAGGTCTGCACGACATTACCGCACTCGCCTACGGTGTCACGCCTCGTCCGAAAAAGCGTCAGCTTTATGCGCTGGACTTTGCCTGGGCGGACACCAAACAGGGCGGCCTGTTCAAGTTTGTCAAAAAGATGGAAGGCGACAAACAGGGCATGGAAGCACGGAAGATCCTGGCCCTCGACAAACCAACCGCCATGACGTTTGACAAAGACGGCAACCTTTACATCACCGTCATTGGCTCGTCCAAAGAAGGCGATGAAAAGAAGGGCGGCAAAGTTATCAAAGTGACAGGCGATCTGTAAACCTGCACTCTTCGAATCTGCGTGAAAACCTGACTCACGCGGTTTCACCACAGACAGTCAACACGATCCGCAGCCAGGCGTCCTGGTTGGCGGATCGTGTGCTTTTGAGAGCTAGAGGATTGCAATTAGCATAGAATAGGCTGGCGTGTTCACGGTCGCACCAGCACGCCTAACTACGACCAGACAAATAATAATGAAGGATCACCATCCATGATAAAGCCGCTCCGTATCGTCTTTTGTCTATTTCTGATGGCCACCACGTTGGCCGCGATCCAAGCCGAGGAAGCTAAGAAGAAGCTGGTTTTTATCGCGGGCAAGCCATCGCACCCGCCCAGGATGCACGAATTCAACGCGGGCGTGCAGCTGCTCGCAGCCCAGCTAAAAGACACCAAGCAAATCGACGTCAAAGTGGTTCTCAATGGCTGGCCGAAAGATGAAAAAGTGTTCGACGGCGCCGACGCGGTGGTCTTTTACATGGACGGAGGCGGACGTCATGAAGTTGTCAAAGAAGATGGCCGACGCCTGAAGCTTGTGGACTCTTGGGTCAAGAAGGGCGTGGGCATCGGATGCATGCATTACGGCGTCGAAGTGATTGCCGATCAGGCGGGCGAGCAATTCAAACGATGGATCGGCGGCCACTACGAGAACAGCTTCTCGTGTAATCCGATGTGGGAGCCAGAGTTTAAGTCTTTCCCCAAACACCCGGTGGCCAACGGTGTAAAGCCATTTTCGATCAAAGACGAATGGTATTTCAACATGCGGTTTATTGACGGCGTAAAAGGCCACAAAGCCAGCCAGGCCGGCGAGTTGAAGTTTACGCCCATTCTGGTCGCGACACCTTCTGACAAAGTCCGAAAAGGCCCCTACGTTTATCCGAAGGGACCGTATCCACACATCGAGGCAGCCAGTGGCCGGCCAGAAGCCATGATGTGGACCGTGGAACGCGCCGATGGTGGTCGCGGTTTCGGCTTCACCGGGGGACACTACCACGATAACTGGGCCGACCCGAACTTCCGCAAGGTGGTGCTCAATGCTCTGGTTTGGGTCACCGGCGCCGAGGTGCCTGCCAACGGTGTCGAATCCACGGTTTCGACCGATGATCTCAACAAGAACCTGGACCCCAAACGCCCGCGACGTAAAAAATAACTGGCAGAAGTTGCCGGCAGACCACCTGCCCCTTCGCAACAGATAGGGGAATGCATTACGGCGGCATCCTTTCCCGCCCGGATGCAAAAGTGATATAAAGGAGTCACCCATTGCGGCGGCCGGCAGAGCTGGCCGCGGTTTCCTGCGTCATTGCTAGCCAACTTTCACCCGCGGTCATTTTGAGCGAATCGAAGATAAAACGGTCTGTTTTCAGGCACTCCGCGGTTAAAAGCGGCCTGATTACCCAGGAGCAGATGAAGGCTGCTTTCTCGACGCTGCGCCAATCGCAGGATGGTAAGACCGCCGTTGACATCTCAGACGATGCACTGGCGGACCACTTCATCGAGCAGAAGCTACTCACCCCCTATCAGGCGGCCAAATTGAAGGAAGGCCGCACCATTCTGAAGCTGGGCCCTTACATCATCACCGACTGGATCGCACAGGGCGGCATGGGGCAGGTTTTCAAAGCTGTCCACGAAGTAATGGGGCGGGAATCCGCCGTCAAAGTCCTTCCGATTAACAAAGCGACGGACGACGCCAAGAAGAATTTCAGCCGCGAAGTGCGCACACAAGCCACGCTGGATCATCCAAATCTGGTGCGTGCCTACGACGCCGGCGAAGACGGCAAAGTCAGCTACCTGGTGGTTGAATACGTGCCGGGCACCGATCTCAGGCGTCTCGTACGCACCCAGAAACGCCTGACCATGCAACAGGCGGCCAGCATTATCCGGCAGGCAGCGCTGGGGCTGGAACACGCCCATAGCCAGGGGCTGATCCACCGCGATGTAAAACCCGGCAACATCCTGGTGACGCCCGATGGCATCGCCAAGGTATCGGACCTTGGCCTAGCCGGTTTCGTCAACGAGACGGACGACCCACGGGCCGGGAAAGTGGTGGGAACGGCCGACTATCTGGCGCCGGAGCAGATTCGCTCCCCCAGCGATGTTGATTACCGCATCGATATTTACTCCCTCGGCTGCACGCTCTACTACGCCATCACCGGCAAAGTCCCGTATCCCGGCGGAACAGCCAGCGCCAAAGCCATCCGCCACTGCGAAGAAACGCCTTGGCATCCCCGCCGGTTCAACCCGGAAATCAGCGAGGAGTTTGTCGAAGTCATCGCTGACATGATGGAGAAAGATCCGTCAGCCCGGACAAGCACCATGGGCGAAGTGGCTGCAAGGCTCGAGATCTGGGCGGATGAATCGGCGAACGTGCCGTCTCAGGTGCTGCGATCTCCGTGGATGCCGCCTCCCCCGCCCACAGGCAACGAGGACGAAGAAGGCGCCACCAACGCCCACGAAACGGGTTCGGGCATCTACGAGTTCGCCGAAGCGGATGCGGGCATCTTAGAAAGCTCCGGGCAGTTTGGTCACGCTACGGATACTGGCGCCGCCGAATCGACAGGGCGAATTCCACTGGCGTCTGCCAGCACGCCCAAACCGCCGCGATTACCAAAAATCAAGCCGCCCGCACTATCGCCCGCAGCTGCGGTGATCGGCACCTTAGCGGTCGCCGCGCCGCTGTTCACGTTGCTGGGTGCGATTCTCGGCTTCGCCATCGCGTTCATGCTGCTGTCGCGATAAACCGCCAGCATTTACGCATCTTCAGACGGACCAATGTGCGCCGCGCGAAGGGAATTAGCCAGCGTTTCAAGCTGCTGCATGCTGTCGCAGAACGATGCGTACTTCATCTGCCGGCGGATCGGCTCCGTCAAAGCGTAACCACCCACGACAAAGGCAACATTGCCGCTGTGCGTTTCAAACAACTGCGAGTAACCGTCGATAAACTGCTGCTCGTCTTCGATGTGTGAGCAACTAAGCCAGAACAACGCGGGCTGGTGCTGCGAAAGGGCGGCAGAGAGAGTCTCGAACGGCAGGTTATCTCCCAGCGAAGTCGCGTTCCAGTGCACACTCTGCAGAACAAGCTCCACCATCGTCGTGCCTAGCGTGTACTGGTCACCCGGTGGAGTGCCGCCGATCGCCATCACAGATTCACCAACCAGCGGTTGGGGCATCATGCCGCGTAAGTCGTGCAGAACGCGTAACGCGATTTCGCACGCCCGGCGTTCCTGGTAGACCTCGGCCGTGCCGCACGCCCATTTGTCTCCGATTACCGTGAACGCCTTGGCGATGCTTTCGTCGCAAATAACGCTCGGCGAATGCCCGGCAAGGTAGAGATCCACGGTGATCTGCCGGCTCAGAGGCTCATTACCCTCGAGCAACGCTTCCACCAGTTGCTGGCGTGCACGATCGGTCACCCGGGAAGTCCGGCCGCTGCTCGGCGGCAGCCCCAGCGCCTCCGGGTGCACAATGTCGTGCCGCCCCTCACGCACAAACTCCAGCGCTGCACTCAGCGCGATCCGCCGGTGCTTGCCAGGCGTCACGTGGGCCTGAATCATTCCCTTGTCGCACCAGCGTTTGATGGAAGATTCGCCAACACCCAACGCGCGGGCAAACTGCCGGGGGGTGAGTGAATCTTTCATGATGCACATCCAATCGCCGCGTGATCGTTTTGAACGATTTAAAACCGACCGACATGGTCGCAAATTGACCAGTAAAACTCAACCTCACCGCACAATAAAAGCATAGACTTCGCGACTTGAACGAAAAGTTATTTTTTTAAACCTATTTGTGACAATGACTTAGGCACCAAGTGAACGATTTGGACGTTTTTTCCAGTTGTGACCGTTCCGGGGATGCGGTTTCAACCGTACGAAGAGATGGACGTTTTGAACGATTTAAATAAAGGCAACGCCACAGATGGTCACTTCAACCGCCCCCAAAAAACGCCGCAAGTCGGGCGCCACCACAGCAAAGCAGCGTAAGGCAGCCGCACTTCGCGCTCAGGAGTTGCTGAAAACCGAGATTCAATTCATCCCCAACGAGGGATTCAGCGTCGATGAGGACATGGACCCCATCGTTGAAGATTACCTGAATTCGCACGGCAAACAGCAGCCGCCCGCCGACCTGCCCGCCCACCTGGTGCGGATGTGTGAACCCGACCTGCTGTCGAAGCCACAGGAAGCGGCGATGTTCCGCGAGATGAATCGCTCTCTCTACCACGCGAACGAGCTACGTGAGCAACTAAATCCTGAGAAAGTCAGTGTGCAGTCGGTCAAAGAGATCGACGCGCTGCTTCAGCGTGCAGAGACGATTCGTAACCACATCATCCGGGCAAACATCCGCCTTGTCATCTCAATCGTCAAAAAGTTCGTCACACCGCAACAGTCGTTCGACGACATGCTCAGCGATGGTATCATCACGCTGATGCAAGCGGTTGAAAAGTTTGATTACGATCGCGGCTTCCGCTTCAGCACATACGCCTACCGCTCCGTCGCCCGTAACGCATTCCGCCGTGTGAACGCCGCCCGTAAGGAGGAAGCACGATTTACACGCGACGCGGAAGACTGGGCCTTCCAGCAGGAGGATCAAAGCTCTTCCAGCCTCAGCGATCAGATGTGGAGCAACCTTCGCTCAATTACGGCGGACATGCTTGAGAACCTGGATCGGCGCGAAAGACTGATCATCCGCAGCCGGTACGCACTCGGCGCCCACCGCCGCGTCCGCACTTTCCAGGATCTCGGCAATCGCCTCGGTATTTCCAAGGAACGCGTCCGTCAGATCGAGCACCGCGCCGTTGAGAAGTTGAAGGCAATGGCCGAGCAGATGAACATCGATGAACTATCTGGAGCCGTCGTCTAGCATGGCAGTAACGGCCAACAAAATAGATTCCCACGACCGTGAGCGTGTAATCCTCGTTCACGGTCTTGGCGGTTGGCCGTCGCTGCTGCAACCTCTGGCTCGCCACCTTGAAGCCGTCGGCTTCGGGACCCACTGCTGGGGTTACACAAGCATCCGACGCCCCATAGCACAGTCAGCAAAACTTCTTGCCGCGTATCTAGAAACGCATCTCCGGCAGACACATCAGCCCGTGCACCTCCTGACGCACAGTATGGGCGGCATACTCGCCCGCGCGATCGTGAACGATGTAACTCCGACGGGAAAGCTTCTCATGCTCGCCCCCCCGCACCGGGGCTCTCCTGTCGCACGGCGCCTGGGACGCTGGCTCGGCGCCATCTGCCATCCACTGAACGAACTCGCGGACGTTCCCAGTAGCTTCGTGAATCAATTGCCGCCTTTGCCTGAATCCCTTTCCGCCGGGATTATTGCAGCTTCCCGCGACCGCGTGATTCCACCAGGCAACACCCGCATGAACCGGGACATTCACCATGTGACGGTCAATGCCGGGCACACTTCGATGCTCTTCAAGCCGGTCGTTGCCAATTTGTGCGAAGCGTTCCTCCAGCATGGGCAATTCGCACCAGCGGCGCCCCACGACACACCTTCTTCTGAGCAGGTCGCAGGCACTGTATAACAGTAGCCTTTTGGATCTTCACGTCGAACCGCACCAGCCCTGCGAATTACGAAGCGGATGTTTCTATGACGACAGCGGAAATCATTGCCATTGGCGATGAGTTAACCAGTGGCGTACGCCTCGACACCAACAGCCAGTGGTTAAGCCAGCGGCTGGGTGAGTTGGGTGTGGAAACGAAATTTCATACCACCGTAGGTGACGATCTTGAAGCAAACATCAACGCATTCAATGTTGCTGCTTCACGCGTGGATATTATCATCTGCACCGGCGGACTCGGACCTACTGCGGACGACCTGACCCGCCAGGCGATTGCCGCTGCTTTTGATCGCGAACTGATCACCGACGATGCCGTGCTAGCGCACATCCGCAGCCTGTTCGAACGGCGTGGCCGCGAGATGGCGCCGCAGAATGCGGTTCAGGCCCAGTTTCCCGG
Source organism: Pirellulaceae bacterium (assembly GCA_965233625.1). Taxonomy (GTDB): domain Bacteria; phylum Planctomycetota; class Planctomycetia; order Pirellulales; family Pirellulaceae. Next base: position 326,543 of record OZ247499.1, on the reverse strand, counting down.
AGGCGCCCGCGTGATCCCGAATCCGCATGGCAGTGCGCCCGGCATCGACTTCGACACGCCGCCCGGCGACGGTTCCTCCGCGCGTATCTTCGCCCTGCCTGGCGTCCCTGCCGAGATGCGCGAGATGTGGGATCAGACCGTGTTTCCCGCGATCGTGGCTATGCCTGGCGTAGAGAAGAAAATCATCCGCCACCGGCTGATCAAGTGTTTTGGCGTAGGAGAAAGCGACCTTGAACGCATGCTGCCGGACCTCGTCCGTCGCGGCCGGCATCCATCCGTTGGCATCACCGTCAGCCGCGCCACGATCACGCTACGGGTGACAGCCGCTGCTGCGGATGAAGCCGGTTGCCACGCTTTAATTCAACCCACGGTAGACACCATCTACGACTGCCTGGGCGATCTGATTTTTGGCGAGGGCGAAGACCAGCTGGAACACTGTGTCGCGCAACTAGTCCAGCAGCGCGGACTCACACTGTTGACGGTCGAATGTGGGAGTGGCGGGCAGGCCGGTAACTGGCTTTCAGGTTTGCAATCGCCGTGGTTCGCAGGCGGCATCGTGCTGCCTACGCCAGCGTCCGTTGCCAGGTCTATCGACCACCGCGGCCCGCTGGATCTTCTACCCACCGGCCCGCAACTGGTGCATACACTGGCAGAAGCGTACGCCAGCAGGTTTGATGCGGATCTGGTCCTGGTCGCCAGTCCGCCGGTCGGACTTGATGGACGAACGGACGATCAAAGCAAAGTTCATCTCGCCATTAAACACGCCAGCGGTGTCGAAACAATCTCGCAGCGCTCGGGGGGGCATCCAGATATTGTCCGCGACCGCACCGCCAAACAGGCGCTGGATTTCCTGCGTTTGCATCTACTTAAGGGCGACAATGGCAAGGCGCCAGCCGGCTAACCACTTAGCGCGCGGCGCACCAGGCGAGTAACCACCTCGCCGAACCGGCGGACGGCGCCTTGCTGCGATTCTTCCGCCAGGCAGACATAGTGCGGGAAACAGATTTCCTCAAGCGGTTGAACCGCCACCTGCGCACAACAGATTTTGTGACGATTGGTCAGGCGGTTCACCAGCCCTTTAAGTGCTTCAGCAGAGCACTCGGTGGGAAGTCCATCGCTGATCATGACGAGCAACCTTGCCGACCGCCGCGATGCTAACGCCACATTGGCAGCATGCCAGAGGGCAGCCGCATCGTTGTTCCCGCCGCCTGCTTCCAGCTCCGAAACTGCGGGACGGTTAGCGTCGCCACAATCGTAAATGATGGAATCGGTGAAGCCGGTGATGCGGAGATCAACGCCCTGCATCCCGCGGCAGGCTTCTGCAATAAGCGTTGCAAACAACTTCGCTTTTCCCATGTTGTCTTCGTACGCCATCGAGCCGCTGCAATCGATCACAACTCCCAGGAACAGGTCCGTCTTCAACACAGGTTTTCGTGCGACCAGGATGCGAGGATCGTTCCGCAGCACCAGGTCGCGCACCCGCGAAACATCTAAACGGTCACCGCGCAACCGGCGCCGCTGCCGGGTCATCGAAATGCCGAGTTGTTCCAACCATCCGCGTAGACGAATGGCGTCGCGGCGCACGCGCGCAGCCAGTTCGCTCTGACCGGCCGGATCGTAAGCCACGGGCGACACAGTGTTGATGGTGGCGAAGTCTTCATCCGGCGACACATTGATCCACCGTGCGTTGCCGGCGTTCTTCCCGTCATCCGCGGATGGGTCGTGCTCCAGCTGCCTTGGGTCCGTAATCCTCCGGATTTCCGACTGCAATTCGCTTTCCGAAATGCCTTCTGCAAATTCGTCCAGCTCGCCTTCATTGGGGCATAGAATCTCATCCTGCGAAAACCCTTCAGCAATCGAAGTTTCATCGCCGAAAATCTGCCGTAACTGCCGGGCGATCTCCAGCAGTTCTGGCATGCTGCGATGCCGGAACTTGCCTTTGAACAACGCCAGCCCTTGCCGGACCTTGGCGTCGTTGTGCCGGTCGCCGAGACCCATCCGCAGCGCGCGGAAGAAACGCGCGAAACTCATACCGGCCTTTTCCATCTCAAACAGCAACCCGCCACAGTCCACCTTCACACAATCCGCGCTGCGCGCAACGCGAAGCGGCGTCGCCGTCAGCACCTCGAAGGTGCGTGCCTTCAGCGACTTCAATAAGGTGTAGAACGGAACTTCCTTGCCCGAATGCTGGAACGCGTAGGCTGCCAGCCGTTTGATCTTATCGCCAAAACCGCCATCCATCGCCCGGATATTCCGCTCTAGATGTTCATCGGAAACTAGATTCAGCAGCCCGTGCATTTTCTCTTTGGTGGCCTGATCAAAGGTTTCAATCCCCGTTCGATCGGCGTGATACATGTGGTGTCCCAGCTCATGCAGAATAAGCCCCTCCACCACATCGTTGCCATGCGTGTGGTCACGCAACATGGGCAATGGATTGATATAGATTTTGGGCTGCTGCAGCCGGGTGTAACCCAGGTCGTCTCCGCCGATCATCTGCACGGCAAACAGCCTGCCGGTCAACTCACGGGCAACGGTTACACCCCAGGCAAACCGGGCCGCAACGCGCCGCAGCTTGGCTGATTTCACATGCGGGCGGCTGGCCAGTCTGACGACGGATTCGCGAATCGTTCTGTCGCAGCCATCGCGGAGTAACATCTGCAGCGCCAGATCGCGGGACAATTCGTCTACACCCGCCGCTTCTAACATGTGAAGCAACCGTCTTTCAGGAAAGACCGGCTTCCCCGCCATCAACGCAGCCTGCGCCGCCGCCTCTACATAAACACCCGGCAGCGACACCAGCAAGCTAGAATCCTCCCCTTTCTCGTCCAGGCACTCAGCCAACAGCACGGGGAAGCCCCGCGCGTCGCCGCGCTGCTGCAGCCATCTTGCCGCGCGCACGCGCAGCGATTCCTGCCGCTTTGCACCGCACTCCAGAAACGCACCAATCGCATGCTGATTGGCGGCCACCTCGGCGGCGTCTCTCTGATGGCCGGGTTTCAACAACCATTCCAAAGCAGCCCGGTAAGCATAGGGTTGCGGCGAAGTGGCCCAGCGCCGTGCGAGCGTGGCAGCAGGTACAAACGCACAGACCTTCCGCCAGTCATCGCCAAGCAACCAGGCATCTTCCTCTTCCATGCAGGCGGCGGCTATCACCTGCTCGATCACTGCCTGCCGATCTACCAGCGGTGCCGGCTCATCGCGAGAGAGAAGGGCCAGCCCCAGACGGAACCTGACCCGGGGCGGCTGCGTTTCGTCAACCACCAGATCCATCGCTTGATGCAACGCGCTTCCGGCACTGCTATCGCACCACAACGACGCCGACTCCGCGAGCACGCTATAACCCGCCGCCACAGGCGTTTCCCGCAAGGCCGCCAGAATACACCGTTCCCCCTTGCCCTCCAATTCCAGCAGCCGTAGCGTTGCATGCTCGACCGTCTGCACATTCTCATCCCGGCACCACTGCTGCAGCCTGACCAGGTCTGTAGATGAATCGATCTCAGCCAGCAGCGATTCTGAGGCATCCCGGCTGTTGGCCTGATGCGTTACGCCTTCGATACCACGCGAGTCCACCCACTCGTGCAGAAGCGCGCGGACCTGCGGATTAAAGCTTGGCAGTTGATGTTCAACCGCTGGTTGAATCTGTGCCAGCGCCGCGTTGCCTGGTAAAGCCGCATGAACCGTCGCCAGGATTTTCGCCGCACGATGTCCGAACGGCCCCGGCAGACACGCCGCAAGCTGCTCTGCGAAGGCGGGCGTGAAACACTCCTCGAGAATCGGTCGTGCACAGTAACGCCATTTTACAAAGACGTGCGTCACCGCTTGCCAGAGCTGCGACGCCAACACTTCCGACCGCAGCGAATTTGCGATCTGAAGCACGTTGGCAGCTCCGTCCGCAACAACGCGTTCCGCAATTTGCGCAGTGTGCTTCTCCCAGCGGAATAGCCAGGCATTGCCCAGCAGTGAGATATTCGTACTGCCTTCCCAATGGCTAACCATCAGCTCATCAAGTTCCTCTAGATAGCTTCCTCCAGCTGGCATGAAGCGGGCAAATTGCGAATCGATTTCGTCCATCGCATCGTTGCTACCCAGCACCGCGCAAGCCACACGAGGCAGCGGCGTATCGCCCGCACCGCACGCCGCCAAAGCGCTGCAAAGCCCCGTGTGGGAATGCGTCAAAAAGGGCGTAACCAGCGAATCCAGATCGCCAGCCGTGGCGCTGGCTAATGCCTTACGGTCAGCAGCACTAACAGCTTTCGACGTTGTCGATACACTGGCCGTCATTGCAGAACCCGATGGCAGCAGTGCACCCGCCCGCTCGTTCGCCCAGGAAGCGACGTCTGCGTCTTCGTGCGACAACAGCTCCGCCGCCAAACGCTTCTCTAACGAGTAGGGAAAGCCAGGACACCACCCGATTGCCAGGAGCAGCTTCTTCGTTTCATTGTTTTCCAGGCTGCTTACAGCTGACATAAATCTGTCATCCGGAAGTATCCGTGCGAGACAAGAGAAAATCTCGATACCGAGTGGAGACTGTTCCGGCGCCGTTTGGGCTAGCCACACTTGCAGGAACCGTTGCTCCTTCCGCTGGCTAATGTGCGAAGCTAGATAAGTGCCGGTTATCCGCTGTTTGTTGTCATTGAGAGCGAGTCCAGGCTGCGTACTTATCTCATGCAGACTGCGGAACAGTTCAACGCTTTCATCAGGTGTAAACGATTCTAGAAAGTCCAGAGAATCGGCAGAGACGGTCACGGCGATCAGCGCTGCGTAACTGAAATCACTTCGACCGGCGCCAGTGCAGATCTTGCGGATCAGATAACCGCGGCCCTTTGTTGATACATCGCGATGCTTGAGAAACGCAGCCGACTCCTGGGGCGATTTCTGGAATGCCTGCACAATCGTCTGAACATTGATGATGGTCAGCAGCCACTTGTAGGGCGCCGCCTGCCTGGTCAGATGAAGAACGGCGCCGATTGCGCGTAAGCGGATGCTGCCGTCGCCGTTCGTGCAGACGTCGCTTTCGATAATGCTCTGAACCTGCACATCACTGAGAGTGTGGGATTCACGTGGTTCAAAAAGCACCTCCACCGCAAGACGTCGCACCGCAAGGGGGATGCACTCGAACAGCAGGCTGGACGGCCAGATTTGTACTAGGCACCGCACCGCATCCAGCGGCCACGAACCCATACGAAACCCGGTGATGACGATCGAAGCAGCGATTTCGCGGCGCAACTTGACGCTGCCACGTTGCATTTCCCGCCAGAATTTTTCGATGCCTTGATGCTCGTCACACTGCGACTGCTCCACGGGATGCGGCCACATCAACTGAAACAGCCGATCCGCAAACAGCGGTTCGCTACTGGCCAGCGGCGCAGGCACAGCGGCGCCGTTGCGGGCCGCGTTCAAGATGTTCTTCTGCTCTAACTTGGCGCGCCCCGCCGCATCCCGGATAGCCGCATAGAATGCTGAAGCTTGCGTATTGGCAAGAAATTGAACGCCCGCCTCACGCGAAAGATAATCAGCGTCTAAGTGCGAAAGAACTGCCTCGACATCCAACGGCGCCTTGAGCTCCCGGAGTTTCTCTATGGCAGCGTCCCGGTTGGCATCATCCGCCGACAGGTACAAAGCGAATTGCAGCGACTGCTCACGCGAAAGCGTCTCCAACGCCAACGACCGCACATCCACACGCGGGTGAAACAACGCATGCGCAATGCGGGCCGGAGCTTCCTGGCTCAAAGATGCCAATGCTTCAACGGCCGTACGCCGCACGTCTTCCGACTCATCCCGCAACGCCCGCACCAAGGCTTTCAAAGAGGGCACGCCCGGAAAGCCCGTCAGCAGCCTGACAGCAGCAGACCGCACGGCGGACGATTCGTGCGTCAGCGCAGGTTCGAGCACTCCAAGGAACGGCGCCAGGTGGCGCGGCGATAGGTCCGCTGCCTGCTGCAACAGGGGCAGCACTTCTTCCGTCGAGAAGCTTCCATCTAATAATTGCTTGTAGAGCTGCAGGTCGCGCATGCTTGTTCATCCGTGTAGGTGGAGCACAGACAGTGTACACCAGCTTCAGGACCGGCACGCCTGTAACTTTACAGACACATAGGCGCTGCCGCAGGATCGCATTCGCGTGGGACTTTTTTACAGCAAAGAAACGCTACCGCACGCCGCCTGCTTCGGCAGCCTGTTGCCTGCGTAGCCGCTCGCGATATTTCTGATAGAGGCGTTTGTGGCGGTCTGAAAGATCCACCTGGCGGCCCTGAACGAAGGCCATCTCCACCTGCGTATCTGTTTCAAGCGGGTCGCCGCTGGATACAAAGAAGGTTGCATCTTTGCCGGGAGAAAGCGAACCAACGCGGTTGGCAATGCCTAATATCTGCGCGGGGTAAAGTGTGATCGCCCGCAATGCTTCTTCCCGTGGCAGCCCATGCGCCGCCGCCATCGAAGCGTGGTAAGGCAGGTTCCGCGCGTTGGAAGCGCCGAACCGCCCGGCGCCGGAAATGCAGAAAGTTACGCCCGCTTTCTGCAGGCGGGCGGCCAACGTATAAGGTGAATCGTACGCCTCTCCACGACGGCGTGGTGTGCGATAGACACCGCCGATGACGACGGGCGTTTTCGTCTTCTTAAGTAGCTCCGCGCAGTGCATCGCGTCGTAACCGCCGTAGATAATCAGCTTGATTTTCTCACGTGCGGCGAACGCCACTGCGGCTTGAATCTGCCGGATGTCGTTGGCGGTGACCATCACAGGTGTCTCCCCGTTAATGACGGGCAGCATCGCTTTCAGCCGTAAATCCACGGGCTGCTTCTCGCCGGCCCGGCGTGCTTGCTGATATAGGCGGGCGTCGTCAAAAACCTGCTGAAGTTTTTCGAGCTGTTCGTTGCGTTCCTTAATCTGTTCTGCGGGCGTTTCGTCCGTGTGCCAATCCACCGTGGGAGACATCGCAGGCCAGCGGATGTGCATGGCCGCGGGTGACTTCACCGTCATGTCTTCAAATGTCCAGCCATCCAGTTGCATCACTGCCGATTGCCCCGAAATCAGATGCCCCGTGGGAGCTGAAACGGAAATCAGCACCCCGTTGCTGCGTGTGACAGGGATCAGTTCGCTGTCGGGATTAAAGGCGCGATTGGCGCGGACGTTCGGGTTCACATCGCCTGTCTCTTCAAAATCACGCGTCGCGCGGACAGCATTAATCTCGACCAGACCGATGTTGCTCAACGATTCAATCATCGACGGGTAAACGTGTTTGCCCTTTAGATCCATCACTTGTGTGCCATCGGGGACTTTCAGGTTCCGCCCTAAGCCAACAATCTTTCCTTTTTCAAAAAGCATCACACCGTTTTCAATCACGTCGCCTTCCACAGGATGGATCGTTGCATTGACGAGGGCGACTGGCCGCCGTTGCGGAGCGCCGGGGATTTCTGGTCCGGCGAAGCTGACGTTAGCGGTAGCAAGTACAAACAGAATGAAGAAAAAGAAGCGAAGCATATTCATTAACCGTTTACGTCTATTTATCTGTAATCAAAACTGGCAATGCTGAAGCGGCTTAGTGCCCGTGGTCGTGGCCGTGGCAGAAGGTGTCTTCTTGCGGCCACAGCTTCGATGGATCATCGTCGATCTCATCTTCGCCCCTGAAAGCCTGCCCGCTGCGCAGTACCTTCTGAATCAGCTCCGCACGCATCGCCTGCTGCTGCTTCCGCATGGCTGCATCTTCCTGCCGGTCGAAACAGCGGCAGCCATCCACCCACGTCTGTTCGCAACGCGAGTAGTTTGAAAGCGGCGGCCCGTTCCACACGGCGATATCCGCGTCTTTGCCTGTTTCGATAGAACCCGTGTGCTGATCGATCCGCAGCTGTTTGGCGGCATTGAGTGTGACAAACTTCAGCGCCTCTTCGGCAGGCACACCGCCATACTTTACGGCCTTGGCAGCCTCCTGATTCAGATGCGTGCCAAGTTCGCGGTCATCCGAATTGAACGTAACCACGATGCCCGCTTTGTGCATCAAGGCGCCGTTGTAGGGAATCGCATCAAACACTTCAAACTTGTACGCCCACCAGTCTGAAAAAGAGGAACCCATGGCCCCGTGCTTCTTCATCTCTGCCGCAACCTTGTAGCCTTCCAGGATGTGCTGGAACGTTCCAATGGTGACATTGTATTTGTCCAAAGTGCGGATCAACGTCAGGATCTCGTCCTGGCGGTAGCTGTGACAATGAATCCATCGTTTCTTGGCAAGGATTTCTGCAATCGCATCAAGCTCCAGGTCACGTCTTGGCGGTGGGCCTTCGCCTTTTTCGAGCCACGCTTTGCGACGTGCGGCGTACCGCTGGGCGGCTTCCAGCTCATCACGCATGATCTGCTCCACGCCCATGCGGGTCTGTGGATAACGCGTGGTGTACTCATCGCCCCAGTTGCTTTGCTTCACATTCTCGCCGAGCGCGAATTTAATGCCGCCCGGCGCCGCCTTGAACTTCATCGCCTCGTCCAGAGCGCCCCAGCGGAGTTTGATCACCTGGTTCTGCCCGCCGATCGGATTTGCGGAGCCGTGAAGAATGTTGGAAGCGGTCACACCGCCAGCAAGTTGACGGTAAATGGTGATGTCGTTGCAGTTGATAAAATCGCCGATCCGCACTTCGGCCGTCACGGCTTGAGCACTTTCGTTAATGCCGCCATCGCTTGCCATGTGCGAATGACAGTCGATGATGCCCGGCGTCAGATGCATGCCCGCCGCATCAATAACGGTTGCATCCCTGGGCGGCTTGAGACCTTGGCCAATGGCCTTGATTTTGCCGTGAGAAACCAGCACGTCGGTATTCTTCAGGACACCGGCGGCAGCACAGGTCCAGACCGTTGCGTTGCGGAATAGCACGACTTGAGGTTTGGCGCCCTGTTGCTTCCGGCCATAAGCGCCCAATGGATAATTCACGGGAAACGAAGCCATCTCGCTGCTAGGCTTTGTATCTGATTTGTCGCTGTCAGGTGTCGAAGATTCCTTGTCATCAGCGCCGGGTTTCAGTCTCATTGCTGTTACGAGACTGGTGGTACGGTCAGCCCATGTGATGCGTCCGTCGAGCGTTGCACCGTCTGATGCATCCCCGGTCAATACAATGGCAGAGAACTGGGCAACGCCTTGCCGCCCGGCGACACTCGCATCAAAAGAAAAACTGACACGGTCTTCGCGTAGGCCCGTGTGCTTCAGCTTCTTCGCCTTAACGGTTGACTTGGATTTCTTCTTCGCGGGTTTTGCCACGGGTGAAATCTCACCTTCAAAGCTCATGCCTTGCTGCTTGAGCGTGGCGACCAATGGCTGCTTCACGCCTTTGATCACAAGACGCCACGGACCAGCGATGTCGTGGCGGGGATGGCTCTCATGTTCAAACCTTTCGCCCGCAACCCATGTTTCCAGCACTTTGGCGCCCGGCTTAAAAATGTCACCATCGGCGATGACCAGATGCGCCTCGTTGCCGCGGGCAATGGCGCCGGTGTACTTAAGGCCAAACAACCTGGCAGGTGTTTCGGTCAGCGCACGCAGCGCTGCATCGGCGGGGAGGCCGCGTTGAACAGCTACCCGCAGTTGCTTAAGAAAAGTCAAAGGATCTTTCAGCTTATAGGTTGTCAGCGCTAGCTCTACACCCGCTTTGTTAAGTCGCGCGGCGTTCTCGGGCGCGATGTCCCAGTGCATCAATTCTTCAAGGGTCGCATTCAAAGCAGCACCGGGCGAACCTACGTCCGGCGGTTTGGGGAAGTCCAACGGAACAATGACCACCCGCCCGGTTTTACGGATCGCATCCAGGCGGCGGTATTCCTTGCCCGAACCGCGGATGGCTAGATGCAGCGAGAACTCTCTGGCAAAACGGTCAGCCCGCAAGGCGTACAGTTCGTTCAAGCCGTCCGCGATAAACAGTTGTTTCTGCGTTGTTGAAGCGGCGAGCGCTGCCAGGGCGCTGCTGCGTTCAGGCTGTTTCTGGCGCGGATCTGCAGCGAAAGCCTTGTTGGCTTGCATGTACCAGTCGGCGTCGTACAGCGTCTGCCGGGCGATGGCCACGGCGCCCATCGGCGAGTTCGGATACTGCTTCCGGCTGCGTCCTCGATCCACCGTCAGATGCACATGCTGCGCAACCTCATTCGCGACAAAAGCTGACTTGGGCCCTGTCGTCACTACCGCGCTTTTCCCACGCAGGATGCCTTGATTCGGCGCCACCAGACGAAGAGCAAAACCCTGCCCGCGCAATTTGGCATGCAGTGATTTATCGACACTGAAGTGATCCGCCAAGCGCCGCTGCGGCGTGATCAACGGATTCTCGTGCGGCGCCGGCCCCAGTCCTGCACGGTCGCCCGCAACTTTGTGTGTTGAATATGCGTCGATAAAACCGGGATAAACGGTCTTGCCCCGCAGATCAACCTGCCGCGCACCTTCGGGCACGCTCACGCCCACGCCTACATCCACAATCCGGCCGTCGCGGACGATGATCGTGGCGCCCTCAAGCCGCTCACCTGGCCGGATGACAACGCTGCCGCCCATCAATGCATAGGTGGAAGGCGGGTGCTCGCGAAGACCTTCAGCTCGCGAGGCTTCGCCACCAAGGGCGGTGACAAATAGCGTTATCAGCAGAATCGCACGCATGATGATTTTTCTACTCAAAGAATTCGTGCCGTATAAACGTCGCAGTTACCTTAATTGCAATTTAGCACTACATCACGCCGCAAAACTGGAATTGCAGTAAAAACATGCCCGCAAGCCCCATGTAAGCACCATCCGGCGAAAACATAGCGGTGTTTTGTAGCATCTGTGCGGGCAGTGCTGGGGAAACCACGCGTTTCACAGTATTCACGCTTCGAACGGACCATTGTCTTGATGTGTGCAAGTACCAGATATCGTCGTTACCGGTTAAAATTGCGGTGTTAGTCCGCACCCAAACCCGTTGTTTTAGATCATGCTCTCGACTCTGGATTCGTCACGCGTAGCAGCGTTTCTAGCTGACCCGAAAGAAGCGGAAGATTGGCTTTCTTCCCTCGGACTGCGCAACTTGAAAAACGCGCACGCCTGCCTGCGGAGCATCGCCGGCACCAGTATGACGCTTGATCTAGTGACAGTGATATGTCAGCAGCTTGAACAGCATCTGCATGCGGCCAGCGATACCGACCGGGCGCTGAATAACTTTGAACGCTTCGTCCTGGCTTCGCGCAGTCCGCTTGCCTTGGGATCGTTGCTGGAAAGAGACACCGACGCGCTGCCCATTCTGTTGCAGATGTTTTCCGCCAGTCAGCATCTTAGCGATGTGATGGTCCGCGACCCGGAAAGCTACGACATCCTGAGGCTGACCGAAGGTAACCCGATCTCTGCCGAGGTGCTGGCCCGCGAGATATGCAGCGAGGTCGAGCAGCTGGATGACGAAGCGCTGGTGATGTCTTCGCTGCGGCGATACAAACACCGCGAAACATTGCGCATCGCTTATGGCGATTTCGTGCGGCAACAACGGGTCTCAATTATCACCCGCCAGATTTCGTATGTTGCCGACGCCATTTGCGAGGCAGCGTTGCAGTTCGCCTGGCGCCAGGTTGAACAACGTCGCGGAACACCTCGTCGCAGCGACGGCAGCCCCGCGCAATTTGTCGTCTTGGCTTTGGGAAAGCTGGGCGGTGCTGAGCTTAATTACTCAAGCGATATCGATCTCATCTTCCTCTACGATGTCGATGGAAAATGCGACGGCGGGCGGTGCAGCAACCAGGAGTTCTTCGAGCGTCTTGCCAAGCGGTTCATCAAAATCCTCTCGGAGTCCACAGACCTGGGCGTCTGTTACCGTGTAGATATGAACCTGCGCCCGCATGGCAAACGCGGCCCGCTGGTCATGAGCTGCGACGATGCTTTGCAGTATTACGAAGTGATGGGCAGAACCTGGGAGCGGCAGGCGTTTATCAAAGCCCGGCCGATGGCGGGTTTTGTGGATCTGGGGCAGGACTTCCTAGATAAGTTAGAGCCTTGGATTTACCGCAGATATCTGACCCGCGCGGACATCAACGGCATCAAAGCGCTGAAACGCCGCATCGAGCAGCAGACGAAGAAAGAAGGCGAAGATCAACGCAACGTAAAAACCGGCCATGGCGGCATCCGCGATATCGAGTTTGTAATTCAGTTCCTGCAACTGCTCAACGGCGCAGAGATTCCGGAAACACGCACGGGCAACACGCTTGATGCAATCGCGGCGTTAGAATCAGCCGGCTGTCTGACGCTAAAGGAAAGTTCGATTCTAGCAGACAACTACTGCTTCCTGCGGCGGGTCGAACATCGTCTGCAAATCATGTATGACCTGCAAACGCATACGTTGCCAGACTGCGACGAAGAGATGCGCCGCGTTGCCATCCGAATGCGTTATCAGGACGGACCGCACCGCAACCCGCTGGAAGCATTTCTGGCGGACTTTGAAAACGCCACGAATCTGAACCGTCAGATTCTCGACCATCTGCTGCACAACGCATTTGATGAAGATCAGCCTGCAGAGCCAGAAGTGGACCTGGTGCTGCATCCCGACCCGCCCGCGGAAGACATCGAGAACATCCTGCGGCGTTACGGCTTCAAAGACATTCGCGGCGCCTACGAAAATCTGATGGGCCTGACGTCCGAGACGGTGCCTTTCCTTTCGACCCGTCGCTGCAGAATGTTCCTTGCAGCCATCGCCCCGCGACTGCTCAAAGCCATTGCAGACACGCCGGAACCAGATGCAACGCTTATCAACCTCACCCGCGTAAGTGACTCGCTGGGTGGCAAAGGCGTGCTGTGGGAACTGTTCAGCTTTAAGCCGCAGATGCTGGCGCTGTATGTCCGCCTGTGCGCTTCTTCGCCTTACCTGGCAGGTCTGTTAACGCAGAACCCAGGGATGATTGATGAACTGCTGGATTCTCTTGTGCTGGACAGGCTGCCGGGATATCGCTGGCTGGATGAGATGCTGAATGAGCTTTCGCGCGGTGCGGAAGACATCGCGCCGATCCTGCACAGCTTTAAGAATTCGCAGCACCTGCGGGTGGGCGTACGCGACATTCTCGGCAAAGGCGATATCGCAGATACCCATCGGGCGCTGGCCGACATTGCCGAAACCTGTTTGAAGCAAATTGTGTCCTGGGAATACAACCGCCTGATTGAGCGCTATGGCGAACCCATCATCGGTGAAGGTCCGCGGGCGGGGGAAACCTGCGGTCTGGTCATCCTGGCGCTGGGGAAACTCGGCGGATGCGAACCCAATTACCACAGCGACCTGGACATCATTTTTCTGTTTGAGGCCAGCGGTCAGACCCGACACAAGCAGGAAGAAAAATCGACTTCGAATCAGCACTTCTTCAGTCAACTCGCGCAACGGCTCATCAAACTTGCGGATCATTTAGAGCCGCACGGCCTGCTGTTTGAGATCGATCCGCGTCTGCGACCCACCGGCCAGAACGGTCCTCTAGCGGTCTCGCTGCCAGAGTTCTCCCGTTACTTCCAGAGTGGCAGCGGCCAGTTGTGGGAACGGCAGGCGTTGTGCAAAGCACGCCCCGTATACGGCCCCAAAACGCTATGCGACGAAACGATGCGCCGCGTTAATCACATTCTGCAAAACCCCGCGTGGCGGCCAGAATTTGCGGCGGAAATACGCCGGATGCGACTGGAGATGCAGAAGACAGCTTCGGAAAACAACCTGAAGCGGGGGTACGGCGGCACGGTCGATGTTGAATTTATCGTGCAGATGCTCCAGATGAAGCACGCAAACGAGCCGGGCGCCACGCGGCCGACGGGCACACTCAAGGCAATCGATGCGTTGACCGAAGCCGGACGGTTGAGCGAAAGTGACGGCGCTGCGTTGTCTGTCTCTTACCGTTTCCTCCGCTCGATTGAAGCAAGGCTGCGGCTAATGAACACGTCCGCGCGGCACGATCTTCCGGCAGACGCCGACAGTCTGAAGAAGCTTGCGTTTCTGCTGGGCGACCGCACCCCGGATCAGATTATTGAAGCGGTTAAGTATCACACCACCGATAACCGTAAGCGTTTCAATCGGCTGTTTGACGAAGCTTCTTCGTAGCACGCTTTAGCAAAGCTGCTACGGATTCCTTCAACCGCTGTTGCACCTGGGGCGCCGTCTTCCCGCGCGCGAAAACCGTTGCGACTGGATGCCCCGGTTGAATCTGCTGCCCCGGCAACGGCACATCTGCAATCGACGGCTCCTGACCGTTCGCTTGCTGCATGCAGAATGCGGAAAACTCTTGCGTGATTTCCAGGGACGATGCTCCCGCAAACGCAATGGCTTTACCGCGAAGCTGGTCCGCAACGGCGCAAGCGTCATCCTGATCCGGCAGGCTGGTTCCGCGACACGCATCCAAATGAAACCTGAACAGCGGAAGGCCCGCCAGTTCAAACAATTCCATCGACGCTGTGAACCGCGGATTGACTTCGACGACGTACAAATCGCCATCAGGTGTGACGATGGCATCGACGCCAACAAGACCCTTGAGGTCGAACGCATCTGCAAGCACCTGGCCAGTCCGCTGCCACTGCCGCAACATTTCAGGTTCACAGGAAACATGTCCGATGGAACCCGCGTAACTGAAGGGCGATTGACCCTCGAAATCCCTGCCATGTAACTGCCGTGTCACGCCCAGCAATACCGACGAACCACCGGCCATCACATAAACCCCGCTGTACGAAACTCCTTCAACCAAGCGTTGAAAGTAATAAGCCGGATCGGAAACCCGTTGCTGCGAATCCGACGTTTCCGCCAGTCTGATCCGCCCGCCACCGGCAGACTTAAATGGCTTTCTGATCCAGTCTCCGTATGAAGCTTCTGGCGGCGTTGCCAGAACATTGGCAACGGGCAATTTATTTTTCTCAAGAACGGCCGCCAATTCAAAAGGATCGCGGATGCACCGCAGCACGCCGGCGCCGTTGCCAAGCACTTCGCGTTGCTCGCTAACTTTCTGGACGACTTCCGGGTGGTTCTCCATAGCGCCGGTGAAGAAACAAGGCATCGGCGCCAGCTCTTCAAGCAGCCGGGGAATGCCGCGCGGATATTCGTCCGCCGGGATCACCTTGCATGTCGCGATGTTTCGGAGATCAGCGTCGCCGAATAAATCAAACGCGTACACATCGAAGCCCGCCCGCACGGCTGACTGCGCCGCAGCGCGGACGCTGGCGCCGGCGATTGCAACGGCAGGTCGAGTGTTCACGTAACTGCTTTCCAGAGTTGCACCGCGACGGAAGCTTGCAGCTTACAAGCGTGTACGTACGCGTCATAAAGAACGAATCATGATACGATGATAGATTCTATTTCAAACTGCCAATCAACAGAACAATGGCGTTGCTTGCCCGCGACAACTGGCTTCAATCGATTCTGCTAGGCGGTCTTCAGGAAACGTTTTTCCAGTTGATCTGCTTCGTGGCGCCGGTCCTGTTGCTGACCTTTCTGCTGCACCTTTGTGAACGGGTTACTCAGTCGCATCTGATGCGGTGGTTCGGCTGGCGGGGCGTGCTGCTGACAGGCTGGATCGGCACGCCGGTTCACGAGTTAAGCCATGCTGTGATGGCGGTGCTATGGCGGCGGAAGGTTGTCGAACTGGCGCTGTTCCGCCCCGATCCCGCCGAAGGGCGCCTGGGTTATGTCCGCTATACGACGCGGCTGAACAGCCGGGTTGATGAGATCGGCAACTTCTTTATCGGCGTCGCGCCGCTGCTTGGAGGCTCGCTCGCGTTGTATGGGGTGCTGTGGCTGATTTTTCCGGCAGCAGCGTGGGCGTCATTAGATTCCGGCAGCATTGCCAGCCAGATCGCTGAGGGCGAAGTCTTTGCCGCAGGTAAGCAGTTCCTGTTGATGATCCGCGATGTAGGAGCAGAGATCGCAGCGCCTAGCCAGTTTTACAGCTGGCGGATTTACCTGTTCGCCTATCTAGCCCTCTGCATTGGCAGCCACATGGCGCCAAGTCCTGTCGATTATCAAGGCGGCCGCGCAGGCGGCCTGATGGTGGCGCTTGCGGTTGTAGCAGGCCTGCTGGTGACCAATCTTTCTGTACTTGCCTGTGGCGCGGCGGCAGGCTTCTTCACCTCGCTGCTCGCGCCGGTCGCGGTACCGCTGCTGGTGCTGTTCGGAGTAACAGTGGCCATCTGCGGCGCCATCACAGTGGTGATTTACATTGTGTCCGGCGTGCTGGATACTTTCTTTTAACCATGCCAACACGACCGGGCGAACAGCGGCCGCGGTAGTTACACTGTAATTCCAGTCGATTTTCTCAGACACTAGCTGCGATGTTGTTCGACCCGCAAAAAGATTCACAGGAAGATGCTATGAAACGATTTCCAGGAACAACTGTGCTGTGCACGCTGACGCTTCTGACCTGCGTGGTCGCCTTATCGTCCACATCTCTCCGCGCGGAGCATCAGCGGCCGAACGTCATTCTGATCATGGTCGATGACATGGGGTATTCCGACTTAGGCTGCTATGGCGGCGAAGTGGATACCCCAAACATCAACATGCTGGCCAAGAAGGGTCTGAGGTTCACGCAGTTTTACAACACGGCGAAGTGTCATACGACGCGTGCAGAATTGCTGACGGGCAATTATGCGTACCACATTGGTGACAACGATATGTCACAGGCCGCGACATTCGGGGAAGTGCTCAAGGGCGCCGGCTATCGCACGATTATCGCGGGAAAATGGCATCAGTCACCGCTGCCAACCACACGCGGCTTCGACCGCTATTTCGGTCTGGCGGATGGCTGTTGCAACTTCTTCAATCCAGGATTAAAGGCTCGCGAGGGTGAAGGGCCGCCCGGCCGCAAAGGCAAATCTCGCGTCCGCCGCTGGGCCATCGAAGACAAGGTCATCATGGGCTACACCAATCCTGACCCTAAGTTCTACACGACCGACGCCTTTACCACTTACGCCATCGACAGGCTCGAAGAATACAAGAATGAAGACAAGCCCTTCCTGCTGTATCTGCCGTACACGGCGCCGCATTACCCGCTACACGCCTGGCCGAAAGATATCGCCAAGTACCGCGGCAAATTCAAAATGGGCTGGGATGTACTGCGCGAAAAACGCTTTCAGCGGATGAAAGAAATGGGCATTATCGGCCCCGCGCACAAACTTACACCCCGCGAAGCACAAGGCTGGGACACGCTTTCTGAAAAGCAGAAAGATGCCGAAGATCTGAAAATGGCCGTTTACTGCGCGATGATCGACCGGGTGGATCAGAACCTTGGACGGCTCTTTGCCAAAGTGAAGTCGCTGGGCAAATGGGACAACACCCTCATCATGCTGCTAAGTGATAACGGCGCCTGCCGGGAACAACCCAACACCACGCCGGACATTCCGCCAGGGCCCGTCGAGAGCTATCGCACGATCTCTGTCGGATGGGCCAACGCCAGCAACACGCCGTACCGTAAATTCAAATCCACCGATTACGAAGGCGGCATCCGCACGCCGTTCATTGCACATTGGCCCGGCGTTATCGAGCCAGACACCATGACCGGGCAGGTGGGCCACATCGTCGACATCCAGTCAACACTCATGGACATCACCGGCGCCGAATACCCCAGCCAGATCAATGGGAGAAAAACCAGACCGCCCATCGGTCTTTCGCTACTGCCCGTTTTTCAAGGCAAACAGAGGGAGCCACACGCAGAACTCTATTGGCGATTCAACAAGGCCAACGCCGTCAGGCAAGGAGACTTCAAAGCCATCCGCGCCGGCAAGTCGTGGGAACTCTACAACCTGAAGACCGACCCGACCGAAATGAAAAACATCGCCAGCGAACATCCAGATCTCACCAGGCAGCTTGCTGAAAAGTGGGAGCAATGGAATGCGCAGGCAAAGAAGAAGTAACGCGGCGTTTGTCGCATGCAGCGGGGACACAAACCCGATGTTACTTACTTAAAACCGGGTTGAGAATGATGCCAGGCGCCAGTTGAAGTTTGCGCCGCGGGTCGCTGTCGAACGACGACCAGTTGTGTGCATTGGCTTCGGCGTAAATGCGGATCGTCTGCCCGGCTTTCAATTTGTCACGTGCGTCGTAGCGGTGCCTATTGCCTAGAATAACTTCCAATTTCAAGGCGCCGGTGTCGGATTCGAACAGAATGGCTGGCGAATGCGTCCTGCCTTCCGCATCTTTCAGAACTGCGGCAATCTTCCCGGTAATAACGACACCCTTTTCCTCGTACATCTTCAGCGTTGGCGCCGGCGACTTCTTGTACTTCTGCAACAGTGTGGTAGGTGTGAATTCATCGGCCGGCTTACCTTTCGTTCTGACAATTTCGCAATAGTCAAGCCATTGCACGGGCTCGCCGGGGCGGTCAATTAACTGCCCGCGTATCGTCACCATGTCGGTGCGGTTGGCGATCGTCCACGGCTCTTTGTCACGGAACACGCATGAGATTCCGATTGAACCACTGCTGTCCGGATCTGCCAGGAAAACCTGCGGCTCACGGAATCCGTCTCTATCTATGGTGAATAGATTCTGGAACCGACCAGTGACTTCAAATATAGAATTGCGATGCTTTTTAATGTTCGCCATTAATGCTGGTTTATCGGCCGTATCGCTAATCGCATCTCCAAAGGCCTGCTCGTATTCGGCTACGGTCATCTTCACAACGGGCGCCGATGAAGGCAGCTTGCCGCGACCGCCGAAACGCTTGTTACTCACGACCGGTGCGCCGCTGTTCTGCTCATAAGAAGGCGCCTTTAGCACCGTCGCCTTGGCCAGCGATTCCCGCAGTTCTCTAGACGTGAACCGCCGAACTTTGCCAGTTTCCGCCACCACTCCCAGGTAGCCACCGGGCGGCTCGGTGCCATATGTCGCCTGCACGTTTTCCGGATCGACTGTAAAAATATCGCCTTGAATCCATGGGACCTGCGGACTATCAGCAGTGCCAAGCAACAAGCCGATTCCCGTATTGCCTGGGTCGGGGAACAGCTTCCAGGTCGTGAGCTCGTGCGATTCCGAATGCTTCGTGGTATACGGATGCTTGTTATTGAACAGAACCCCGCGATTTTTTGCGTGGTTCCATGGGACTCTGAAATCGACTCCACGTGCATCTTCCAGACGTTTCATGAGGGGCAGCAGTAACAGCCGCCAGCTGAACGAATTTCCATTTATCTCCAGATTCGTAAGCCAGATACTCTTACGTTTGCGGAAGAGAACGTACGCCTTGCCAAATTCCACGGCACGCTCTCTCATTTCATGATCGCTGGGGGAGGCGGCTACGGGCGCAGTTTCATCCGCCTTCATCGCGGCCACTTTGGTCTTGTCGTTCTCCCGCTCGAATTCGAAGACCATATCGCCCGGACTACCTCCAAACTTTTCAGGACGCTTATTTTCATCCCGGCTGAAGGCGAGTGTGACCTTATCCGAATTCATACGGAACAACGCTTTGGCGGGCAACTTGCCGGTAATATTGAAGTGTGCCGGCTCGACACTGGTGTCGATTTCAACATTGGCGAGTTTTGCTCCCGAAGGTCCTAATCGCAAAATCGCAGTACCGTCTTCCATAAACCGCATCCATGCCTTTCCACGGAGTTTAGGAGGAAGCTGCTTGCCGTTGACCCGGACCACGACCCACCCGCCCACCAGGCGTTTGCGAACATCGCCCGTCTCTGGTTCAGGTTCTAATTCAGGCTCTGGTGTAGGCGGTTTGGGCGTGGGGCTATGAACATCATCAGCGGGCTTGGGGGCTGTATCGCCATCTGTGGTGGGCGGCGACGGCTGAATTGCAGGGTCTGAGGCAACAGCTGAAACATCTGCGGGTGGGGTCGCGACGGCAATCGGTGTGGGCTCACTGCCGCCGGTGAAAAGGGCAATGGCGGTTATCGCTGCAACCGCCAATAACACGATGCCGGCGGAGCCACCGATAATTCCAAACAACAGCGGTTTGCTCATGCCGGACCGGGAAGCCGGCGAGGGCTGTTGCATCGCAGGCTGCTGGTAGCCGTAGCCGCCTACCATTGGTGACGACGCGCCCATCGCTGAGTGCGGTTGGTTATAGGACGGCATTGCCAACGGATCATTTAATGGATTGGCTGCGGGGCTCCCAAAATCGGCAGAAAGCGGATCGCTTCCCAGGGGCCCGACGCGTAACGGATCTGCTCCCGGAGTAGGGCCAAGCGGATCGGCAGGCATGCCAGTGCCAGAAGCAGGAATCTGCAATGGTCGCTGGCATTTCGGGCATTTCAGACGCTTGCCTGCTAGTTCGTCTTTAGCTTGAAACTGCTGCCCGCATTCACACCGCACGATGATAGGCATGTCATTAATTCCCGTATTTCCGGCCCGGCGGGTGCGTGATTGAGTATGCTTGTCAGCCCGTTTGAACTTTCCGCCCTATGCGGTCAAATTGTTACCGGTCCAGCCAGCTGGCGCCACTTTCCAACCCGGCACGTTGAGACTATTATCTGGCCGCTGCGCGATTGCTTGTTGCATGACCGCGACGCTGCACTGGGCAGTTAAGCGAATACCTCACGCACCACTTCACCGCCAAAAACAGTGGGAATCTCGTCGCGGTTGTTGTGGCTGTAGATCAGCTTGTGCTGGTCCAGTCCCAGGGCGTTAAGAATTGTGGCGTGCAAGTCGGCGGGAGATAGCGCACGTTCGACCGGGACGAATCCTAGCTCGTCGGTGGCGCCAATGATCTGGCCGCCTTTTACGCCGCCACCGGCCAACCACACCGTGTAACCGGCCGGCGAATGATCTCGGCCGCGCCGGGCGCCTTTCGCGCTGCCTTCCGTCGTCGGCGTGCGTCCGAACTCACCGCCCCAGACAACGAGCGTTTCTTCCAGCAGACCACGTTGCTTCAGGTCCGTCAGCAGCCCGGCGATCGGCCTGTCGACTCCCTTTGCCTGCTTGCGATGGTTGCTCTCCAGGCTTCCGTGGGCGTCCCAGCCGCCGTTGCGGAGCTGGATGCAACGCACGCCTTTCTCGACCAGGCGCCGGGCGATCAGGCACTGGCTGCCGAATTCTGCAGTAGCTTTATCGTCGAGCCCGTAGAGCCGGTGAATGTGCTCTGGCTCTTTCTTAATGTCAAACGTTCCCGGCGCCGAAGCCTGCATGCGGAACCCGAGTTCGTACGAAGCGATCCGTGCTTCCAGTTCTGTATCTTCGCCCTGACGGCCCAGGTGTTTGCGGTTCATCCAGTGGATGAAGTCCAGCTGCTTACGGCGACTGTGTTCGTCATAAGACGCGGGCATTCTGGTGAACGGTACACCTTTCTGGGCATCGACAACGGTGCCCTGATATCGTGACGGCAGGAATCCTGGTCCCCATCCGGGCCGCTGCGGAGAAGGACCTGTCGAATTTGAAAGCATGACGACAAACCCTGGCAGATCTCTGGAATCGCTGCCAAGCCCATACGTCACCCAGGCTCCCATGCTCGGCCGGTCACCAATCGCCGTTCCGGTCAATGCAACACACTCGCCCGGGCCATGCACGGGAATGCGGTGATTGAGCGAACGGATAACGCACAGATCATCAACAAGTTTGCCCGTTTCCGGAAACAGCTCAGAGACGGGAATGCCGCTCTCGCCATACTGCCGGAACGAAAAGGGCGAGGCCATCAGCAGCGACCCTACACCCGACCGCGGAATCTTCGGCACGTTGACCGCGATCTGCTGGGGGACGGGTTTGCCTTCAAGCTTCTGCAGCAGCGGCTTGGGATCAAATGTATCGGTCTGTCCCGGGCCGCCACTCATGAAGAGGAAAATAACGTTCTTCGCCCGCGCACGTAGGTGCGGTCCAACGATGTGCGGACGGGTGTGGTCGCCTTCACGAGGCGCCGCCAGTACCCCTTCCTGAGACAACATCGACGCCAGCGCAACCGAGCCAAAACCCAAGGTGCTGCCCTGAAGCATGGCGCGGCGCGATATGGGTTGCATTGGATTCATGAGGGTCCGATTCATGGAATGTAAAGAAACTCATTGAGATTCATCAGCGCGTGGCAGAGGTGCACGAGGTTGTCCGATGACTCCCCGTTCGCTTCAAGTAAACGAAGAGCCTGCTGGCGTTCCGCGTCGCTGGGGCCGCGTCCGAGCGTGTGCATGAACGCCTGTTGAATAGCCGAACGGTTGCCGGCAGCGGAATCCGCTTGACCTTCCGAACTTCGCACCCGTTTTGCCAGCGCTTCGGCGCGGCGCATCATGAAGTCGCTATTGAGCAGGTAAAGCGGCTGCAATGCCACGGTGGAGACGCCGCGTTTGGGGCAACTGGTGACCAGCTCCGGAGAGTCAAACATCTTCATCGCGACGGGCATCTCACTGCGGCGCTGATAGAGATAGAGGGTCCGCCGCAGGTCCTTTTCTTCCAGCCGGCGCGGTACGCTGGGACCACCAAGGGTGCGGTCGAGTTCGCCACTCGCGACGAGAGCCGAATCGCGGATGGCCTCAGCCTCAAGCCGCCGCCGTGGCCAGTTCCAGAGCAACGCATTGCTTGGGTCGCGGGCCGCATTTGCGGCGTTGTGCATACGTTGCTGACGATAGGTTGCCGAGTGCACAATGAGGCGATGAAGGTGCTTGGTGCTCCACTGGTTTTCCATCAATTCTGCAGCCAGCCAGTCGAGAAGCTGCGGATGGGTGGGCTGTGAACCACGCGTCCCAAAGTCGCTCGGCGTGGCGACGATGCCTCGACCGAAATGCCATTGCCATAAGCGGTTCGCCCAGACTCTGGCTGTCAGCGGATTGTCGCGACTTGTGAGCCACTGGGCAAACTCAATGCGACTGAGGCCGCCTGTTTTCACAGGAACAGGGCCCAGAACTGCGGGCCAGCCACGTGACACCGTGGGACCGGGGCGAGTCACATCGCCGCGGATGAGAATGCGACCGCGTGTGCTCTTAAGCGTTTCGGCGTTCCAGCGGATTGGATCACGATTGACGACCGGCATGCGATGAATATCAGCATCGCTGCGGCCGGGCGCGTGGAATCCCCAGGTATGCGGCTGTTTAGTATGTGCGAAGCGTTTCTTTTTGACGAGTTTGCCTGCCTCGCTCATGTAAAACTTGTACGCGCGGTCGCCCATCCAGTTTTTTAGATCGGTGGGATTTGGGGTCTCAGGATCGCGCAGCGCGAGATTGCCGAGTTGCCCGTTAACGAAAAACGCATGCAGCTGGTAATAGTCACGCTGGCTGATGGGATCGAACTTGTGGTTGTGACACTGCGCGCATTCCATCGTCAGGCCCAGCACCGCGCTGCCCGTTGCATTCGTGATGTCAACCAGCACATCATTGCGTTGCGCGGCTTTGTCCATGTTGTTGCCGCTAATCCGCGCTGAAGCGAGAAAGCCCGTTGCGATCAGGTTCTCGTCGGAATACGGCTGCAACTGGTCGCCTGCCAGTTGCTCGGTAAGAAACCGGTCGTAAGGCTTATCTTCGTTGAAGCTTTTGATGACGTAGTCGCGGTAACGCCAGGCATACGGTCGCGGAATATCGTGCTGGTAACCGTGACTCTCCGCCCAGCGGGCGAGATCAAGCCACCGCCGGCCCCATCGCTCACCATAGTGCCTGGACGCGAGCAACTTGTTAACGAACGATGTATACGCTGCTTCAGAATCTTTGGCGTAATCTTTCAGGAACTCCTGCACCTGCTCCGGCGTAGGCGGCAGCCCGGTCAGATCCAGATAAAGCCGCCGGACCAGCTGTTGTGGCGGCGCCTCGACCGCGGGAGTCACACCGGCGGCAGTATGCCGCGCAGCAATGAAAGCGTCGATGGGATTATGCCCCCAGCCATCGCGTTTGACCTTGGGCATTGCCGGGCGCACTACGCGTTGGAAGGCCCAATGTTCCGATTCGATGCGCGGCGTTGGAAGCAGTTTCTCGTCCCACGCCATTCCCTGTTCAATCCATGCCGCCAGCAGTCCGGTTTCTTCGGCAGTGAGTGGCTCTCCTTCAGGCGGCATGCGTTCGTCATCGTCGGACGCAGCAACGGTTTCAAGCAGCCGGCTAGATCGCGCCTGGCCTGGCTCTGCTAGTGGATCACCCGTGCTATAACCGAGGATCTCGTTGCGGACGTCGAGCCGGATTCCCGATTCAGAATCGACGCCCGCATGACAGCGGAAACAACGCGACTTCAACAGCGGATAGACATCGCGTGAAAAACTTATCGCGCCTTTCCAGGGTTTACCTGGTAGCGGGTCTGGCTGAGATGGCGGTGAAATGGCTGCCTCCATAACATCGTCCCAGGAGCGGCTTAGCACCAGATCATCGATCCATATGCGGTCGCCCGGTTCGGTCTTCCGTCCAGTAGAAAAGCCAATCCAGCGGACGACATTCACACTGTTAGGGTGTTTGATCCTGGCGTCGGGTTGATCTCTGTCTTCTGTTTTAGGATTCACCCATAGCTCAAATTGGTCGTAATCCGCGCGTTCCGTGGGGTCCGTTTTTGACAGTCGTCCCACCAGGACATATTCGCGACCGCGTGTTAACTCGACAGAGCTAAACGCCGTGTGCGACGGGCCGATCCGCACCATAAAAACGGCCTTTCCTTTCAGCGGACCTGTTGTCGCAACATGTAAGCCGATGTTGGGAACATTCTCCGCGTGTGTGGACCTGTCAGATCCTTCTAGCCTGTCCAGCCACAGCACAAAGAACTCGCTGTTGTCCTCCGGCGGATCGTACCGGAAACGGAAACGTAGAAAAATCTCGCTATCGCGAAACGGAGTGACAAGTTCCCGCCGCAGGGCATTGTCCCGGTCTCCGGTTCCGCGGATCAGCACGCCGCCTTTCTGTGCGTCAACCGCCGCAGTCGATTGCGATGAGACTTGCCAGCCTCCCTTAAACCCAACTCCCCGTGTGGGCAGGTTTAGTTTGCCGGCTGGTTCAAAACCATCTTCTGCAATCCTGGCTTCGCCGGCGTGAAGCAAACCCGCCGGAAGACCAACGCACGTACAGCCCACAAGCAAGATCCGCATCACCAGCGTCAAGCTGCGGTAAGTTCCCTTGTCTGTGGCAGCGCTGGACGTCATGGGCGGATCCATCTGGTGAGGAATAGGCGGTGAGAGCTTTCTTTTTGAAACTCAAGCAAACAGTTCGCGGACAGGTTTGCCATTATCGGTGATGGGAACGGGGCGATCGCCATCGTACAGGTTTTTGTGGTAATCGATGCCAACTGCGGCGCAGATGGTTGCGAAGAAGTCAGGCACACTGACAGGGTTCGACATGATCTTTTTAGAAACCTCATCCGTCTCGCCCCAGGCGCCGCGATGCGACAGGCCACCACCGGCCAGCACGCAACTGAAGGCGGTGCCCTGGTGCCCGCGTCCGCCGCCACTATCGAATTCTGGCGGCCGTCCGAATTCCGTGGTGATGACAATCAGAGTCTTGTCGAGCATGCGTTTGGCTTCCAGGTCCGCGATAAGCGTGGCGACCGCAGAGTCCAATTCCTGAATAAGTTTATGCTGATTCAGAATGCCTTCGTTATGCACGTCCCAGCCGATGCCATTCAGAAAGTTGAGGTTGTGAGACACTTCAATAAAACGCACGCCCCGCTCAATCAGGCGCCGGCTCAGCAGGCACCGCTGTCCAAACTCACCGCCATAACGGTTGCGAAGTTCGGCAGGTTCGCTGTCGAGCTTGAACACGCGCATAAACTCGGGACCGCTTAGTTTCAGACTCTGCTCAATCGCCGCATCGTAGTCGAGCAGTCTCTTGTCGGTTGTCGGTTCGGCGTTGCGTTTTAACGCGGCGAGCAGTTTTTCCCGCCGTGAACGGCTCTGAGGGGTAATGCCATCCGGCCGGGTCAGACCCGCCGGTCCTTTGCTTGTGTCCGTCAGGTACAGATAGCTATCCCGTGTGCCAAGAAACCCCGGACCGCGTGTGACGTTTGGATAACCGATAAGAACATAAGGTGGGGCAACGTCGCTGGCGGCGCCTCGCTCGTGTGCGATGATCGATCCCAGCGATGGATAGGTGACCGTTCCGCTGATCGGCCGCCCGGTGTGCATGCGGTTCGTCGCGGCAGCATGTTCGTCGATCACTTCGTGATGCACGCTGCGTACAGCCGTCACGCGGTCCATCAGCCTTGCAAGCTCCGGCAGGTGCTCACACACCTGGACGCCGGAAACAGCCGTGTTGATCGAATCATAGTACGAACCCGCCAGTCTTTTCTTTGGGTCGCCCTTCCTCTTGGGGTCGAACGTATCCACCTGGCCCATGCCACCGCCAAGCCAGATAGAGATCACATGTTCAGCCTTACCGCGGATGGGTTTGCCACTCTTGTTGTCGTCCGCGCGTGCCAGCTTTGGCAGGGCAAGGCCGCAACCAGCCGCTGCGCTTGCGGCCAGAAACGCACGGCGGGTGTCTTGTTTGATGTTCATAGACGAACTCGATGTGTTCTGGGTTTCAGCGGTGGCTTCTGCTAAGGAATCCACGCGAACTCACGGTGATTAATCAGGCTCCACACGGTATCTTCCAAAGCGCTCCGCCAGGCTGGCGAAAGACGCGGATCAGGGGGCGGACCGGCAAGAACGCGACGTTCGATTTCCAGCTGAATCTCATTCGCCTTTGGCCGTGCATGATTGAACCAAGTCACCTGTGGCAGCGGCGGCAGCGGTTCCACCTTCGCAATCCTGTCTTCCGCAACAAGGCGGCTGTCGAATCCTGCGGACAACGCATCGCTGAAAGCTTTTCGTTCGTCCGGCGCCGGCAACCGGCTGAGGGTTTGCAGGAACAACGTATCGACAAGCGAACCGGGCGATTTCGCCGCAACGGCAAGTTCCGCCAGGTTGCTTCGATGCGCCGCCCGCGTCAGCGATACGGAAAGTGCACCGTTGGCGAGCACGCCGGGTTGCAGCACGTTCGGGTCCGTCTCACGCCCATTGATGGGCTTCTGCCGTGCACCCGTCCAGCCGAAAGCTTCCAGCACGTCCACCACGGCGCGGGCTTTAGGCAGCGATAAGCTGGGACGATCGCGTTCATTCTTCAAATCACCAAACATCCATGCCCGTGTCGGTTTCCCCAGAGTCTGCCTCTGACCTAGCGTCCGCCGGCCGTCATGCACAAAGGTTAACTCCTCAACATCAAACGGGCGCCCGGTTGCCTGATGCAGCGAGTCAACGATCTGTTCCGCAGTCAGACGGCGACGTTCAGGAGCGTTGAAGAATCGCATTCCGGCCGCGGCAGCGAGATTACTGCCCGTTGCAGCACGCTGGTATGTCTTCGATGTGAGAATCAGTCGCACAATATGACGGAAGTTATAGTCATTGGCGATAAGCTCTTGAGCCAGCCAGTTTAGCAACTCCGGATGGCTGGCCGCATTGCCTTCCCAGTCGTGCACAGGTTCGACAAAGCCGGCGCCGATCAGTTTTTTCCAGATACGATTTACAACCACGCGCGAGAAACGCATGTTCTGCGGCGCGGTGATCAGCGCTGCAAGCCGCTCTCGCGTATCGCCAGGATTCTGCACGAGCCGGTTGATGTTCTCATCGTCAGTCACTCCAGTAACCGAAGCGAACGGCCACTGGGCAGGCACGGCTTGATTGGCAGGAAGCGTCACTTGAATCAGCGATTTGCGTACTTTCTGATTCTCAAAGAACGCCGCTGGCACGCGACTTGTTTTTGGAACGAAGACCGGTTTGCGGCTAAGCATTGCGGCCAGCGAATATAAATCCTTCTGGGTTGTGCTGTGGTAGGGAGAATCGTGACAGCGGGCGCACTGCAGTTCGATGCCCAGAAAGGCCGAGGCGACAATGTGCCCCTTGGCCGCCATGGGCGAATCGTTTTCGCTTGCCATGCCGAAACCGGCGCTGCCGCCTTCCGCCGCACCGCCACGCATCAGAATTAGCTCTGTGACCATGCGGTCCAGCGGTTTTCTATCGCGCAACGAATCGTAAAGGAACCAGCGGAACGGGCCGGTGCTGCCCATCGACTGATTAATCAACGTCGGATTCTCTGCAAGCAGATCAAGCCAGAAGCTCATCCACCCGTCAGCAAACCTTTCGTCCTTCAGAAGCCGGTCAATCAGCCGGTTGCGTTTACCGGAAGTCTCATCCGCCAGGAATGCGCGGGCTTCATCAGCCGTCGGAGGCACGCCCACGGTGTCCAGGTAAACACGCCGCAGGAATGATGCATCGTTTACTACTGGTGATAGCGCTACATCAGACTTAGAGAGCGGCGGCGCTGGCCAGACAGCGCCGTCTTTCACCCATTGCTCCAGCAGCTTGACCTGTTTCTGGGGAAGGCCGTCGCCAGTAGGGGGCATATCTCCATCGCGGACCCGCACGATTAATTCGCTCGCCTCCAGGTCGCCAGGAACGATTGCCGGCTCATCCGACTCACCTGCTTTAAGGGCCGCAGCACGCGAATCCAGTTTCAATCCACCTTTATCTTTCTCACCATGGCAACGGAAGCAGTTCTCGCGAAGGATTGGCAGCACCTTCCCATGGAAGTGTTTCGCCTGGCTCGCACCGGCGCCCGATGAGGCAGCGACAGCGCGATCTATTTTGGACAGGATAAAAGCATCGACTGGATGCGAAGCGTCGCCTGGTTGCCGCGCCGGATTTTCTTTGGCCCACTCGCGTGCGAGTTCATGACGCGTCTGCCAGAAAGCACTTTGAGACGCCATGGCTTGCCGCCGCCGCTGGTCATCCATCCGGGCCAGCGACGCTTCCATGGCAGCCAGCGCGGGCTCGACAGCAGCATCGGTAAGAGCAAGTCGCGAGGAGCCTGGCGCCAGCACTTCGTATGATTTGCCATCTTCCGAAAGCATCGCGACGCAGATTTCGCCGGTTTCCGTCCGCTGCCCTTTGCCGCCGACGATAAGCTCCAGCACGACGCGTGATTTGCCGGTGGAACCGTTTTCAATCGTCACTTCACCGGTCACTTCCTGCTGGTGATAACCGTGCACACGCGTGCCAGGTAAGGGCGGCTGCGCGACGGGCGTAACTCTTTCTTCACCGTCCGGCGGACGTTTTGTGACCGCTTTTGTCCGGGCGACAATTTTGCCGTTGATCCACAACCGGCCCAATGCACGGCCACGCATTAACACGCGATGTTTGCCGGGTGGCAAATTCACATCGGCCACCATACGCAGCAGGACCGGAGCCTTCCAGGCGGAACGTATTCCCCATGTGTCAAACTGCAGCGGAATACGTGGCAGGATGAACGCATCGCCCGTCCAGCGGACAGATTCTTCCGGCCACGGTTCGCCTTCATTAGGCCAACGGTTATGCGTGGGCAAGCCAGCAGATAACTGCACCAGCACGCGATCTTCGGGCACATTGGCCAATTCCGGCATAACCTCCGGCTGAGGCTTCACCACGCGGGGCTTGCCAACGCGACGGAACCGTGACGCCACAACCTTGTCATCAAGCAAAGCGCGGTGAATTGCAATCGCGTCGATCAGCCCAGCGAAACCGCTGCCAATACGCACCTCATCGTCATCAACAACGGGCGGCTCCTTTGTCTCGCCCCCGTAACTCCAGTTGCCTGACGTCGGTTCGCCGTTCACCCATCCGCGGATTGATTGGGGGTCGCCAAACCTGTACGCGATGGCGATGTGATGCCACCCCGTACCAACGGGAAAACCAAGCTTCGAATCCCAGCGGTGCCAATGGGCCTCACTGCTGGACAGCTTTGTGGCAAATAGAAAGCTGAGCTTCGCTTCATTCTTCGCGCCGACGATCCGCAACGACCAGTTTTGATTATCGCGGGCGAACTTGGGCGAGCCGGTTCGGCCTTTGCCGATGACATAGCTGACCTGACCTTCGCGCAGAACAGACGGATTCACCCATGCTTCGATGGTGACCGCATCGCCATTCGTAAAATCGAAATTACTACCCGGCCCAGAATCAGGAACCGCTAGATACGCTGCTGCGTCCACGCGCACCGCCGTGTTATTCGCCGCCATGGCTGGGAATTCAGGTGGCCGCGGACCGGGCTGGTTGCGTTTTACGTTGCCTCTCGCTTGATATTCGATGGTGTCTGTCGCATCAAAATCCCACCGCGTAACAGGCGATGAACTGTCGTCAGCCGTCGCGATGGAAAGCTGCAATAGAACGCACAGACACAGCGGCGCGACTGAATAGACTTTTTTGAAATGTGTCATCATTCGACCTCCGTGTCTTAGTAGTGCGGGAAGATCGCGGGGCTGGGGAACCGTTCTTCAATACTGTCGTTAAGATACTCCTCTCGCGGCAGGTTGACCTGCGGCCAGTTTGAAGGACGCACACGCACGACTCTGCCAGGGCGGATGCCCTCGATGATCAGGTCCGTCTTAAACTGGATCTGAATCCCGCTGCTGCCAACGGGCGCCTGTTCTTTCGACTTAACAACTTCCACAACTGGACCCCGGCAGGCCATGTGAGCAGGACCATAAGCGCCGTGGGTGTGCTTCAAAGTATTCTCGACCGCGTTCATCATGGCGGAAGAACCTTTCTTGAAATCGGCGTAGAGCGTTTCGTCCATGCCGCCGAACAAAGTCGCCGTCACCGTGGCGCTGCCGAATTTGCCGTACTCAACTTTATCCACCCACGCTGCCATCCACCGCGTGCGGATAAACGCCTTGTGCGTTTCTGTTTGCTGACGGGCGGCGCGCTGCATGGCTGTGTCGTCTAGCCAGATGTCTGAAATGTGGAACCGCGTGAACACCCCGCCCGGCGTCGGCTTCCACGAAATACCAAGCAGCACCGCCTGGTCCTTGAGAGACTTCTTGCCGCTGGCAGGCCAGACGCCTTCGTCGATCAGTTCACTAACGCTCAAACGTTCGCGGCCGCGCCAAATGCGTGTAGCAGCGTCGAATGTCATCTTCTCCGTGGCGGGTTTGCCGTCACCGCCGTTTTTCGCTTCGCGACTTGCGGTGATCATTCCCTGGTTGTTGTTGATATCTAATTCTTTCAGCTTCCAGACTTTGCCCGCGCGTAGGCAGTAGCTGGGCTCGTCTTCCAGCAGAAGCACATGATTCTCGGCAGGGAAAATGCCTGTGCCACGATTGTGGTTGGCATCCTTTGATTTGTTATTCACCGGCAACACGGGCACGGCGGAAGTCTTAGGATCGGGCGGCAGAAAGCCACGGACGTGGAGCACAGAACCTAAAGGGATGTCACGCAGGTCAGCCGTCGCCCCACGGTACCGCACGATGCCATAAGGCAGCATGGCGAAGGGATGCGGATCATTCCGGTAGAACATCCCCGAACCCTCGACGCGGATACTACCTCGCCGGTTGGCATGATCCACAAACACCAGCTCACCGCGGTACGCATGAGCCTTTTCAAGCGGCGGGAACTTCCCTGGTTCGGGACGAAAGACGCCGTCAGTTGCTTCTTGACCTGCGACAGGTCCAAGCAGGAAGAATGAACCAGCAGCCAGCAGCACCATTGCTAAAGATTGAAGAACGTATTTCATAGTTCGACCACCTTGTTGCTATCGCCAAACGAATCGGTTTCAACACCCATGCGCTGCGCCATCAGCAGGAGCAGGTTGCTCATGTGGGCATCGGCGTTGGCAGGACGGCTGCAAAGCCCGTAGTGTTCACCCGGCTTATCAAGCTGATAGCCTTTGAAGTGTCCCTGATTAAAATCGAGATGGCTGCCATGCTTCAGTCCAAGGTCAGAACCGCCTGCCAGGACTAACGGAAGGTTGGCGTTGCCGTGGCTATGACCGTAACACATGCCACTGCCAAACAGAGCCATTGTCGAGTTAATCAGCGGCTTGCCGTTTAAGTCCTTTGTCTCGTTCAGTCGCGAGAGGAAGTAACTGAACTGCTCGATGGCGAAGGTGTCGTAATTCGTCAGTTTCTCCATGTAGCCTTCATCCCCGCCGTGGTGGCTGAGTTGATGCCGCGACTCGGTGATGCCGATTTCCGGAATCGCGAAAGCATCACCTTCGCCACCCAGACTAAACGTGGCCACACGTGTGACGTCCGTCTGAAAGGCGAGCACCATCAGGTCGTAAACGGTGCGGAAGTAGTCGCCAGCCTGCGTTTTAGAAATATCACGGTTCGTACGTTTACGATCGGCAGCAGAGATTTCTGGCAGCGGCGTATCGAGCCATGCATCAGCCCGGCGTGTGCGGATCTCGGCTTCTCGAATGGAAGTCAGATACTGGTCGAGGCGACCTTTATCGGCAGATCCCATCTGTTGCTTAAGCCGTTTTACCTCGGCCAGGTTGTCATCGAGGACGCTCGCTTTACGACGTAGCTCCCGACGCTGCGCTGCGATGCCGCCTTTGGGTTCTTCAAACAGCGAGGCGAAGATCTCGCTACAACGCCGCATCGCTGGCAACTGCACGCCGTCTGCCGTCCAGGCAAGTGAATTCTGTGTGAGGGCGATCTCCATCGACGGGTACCGGGTATGCTGCGCCGTTACCTGCGCCATCTTCTGGTCCACGGAGATGGTGTTGCGTTCCGAAGGGCCGATCTTGGCGCCTGTCAGCCAGATGTTGATGCAGTTGTGGTGATGGCCAAGGCTTCCCGGATGATGCAGACCGCTGACGGGCGTGATGACTTCACGGTGTTTCTCCAGCGGTTTAAGCGACCGTGAGAATTCGTAACCCCTGCCCGGCTTGGTGATCTGATAGTTCAGAGAATGTACGCCGTTGGCAAGGTAGATAAACGCGCTGCGCCGTGGAGAAGCGGTCGGCTCTGCGGCGCCAAGCGGCACCATGCATTCCAGAAACGGCAGCGAAATGCAGGTGCCCATCGCACGCAAAGCATGCCGGCGATCGATCAGCCAGGATTGTGATAGATAGTTCATAGTTTTTCTTTTTGTGGGAGTGGTCTGAGGCTGATGTTGAGGGGTGGGAAGAAGTGGTTGGGGATGGTGGGAATGATTATTGATTAATGGAGAATGAAAAATGCAGAGTGTTTGTGGGTGCGGTTTAGGTTGCTTTGTTTTGTGATAGGTTTGATTTGGCGGTTACGAGTGATTTTGCGATGATTCTGCAAAGCTGGTCGCATTCGTCGAGTAACGGTTCGAGGCGTTGCCCGGGAATTAGGTCTGACTTCACGATCATTTGAATCCATACATTGCTTTCGCGAAGTTCTTTCAAGGCAATTGCAAGTTTATGGATGAAGTCCTTCTTGCTTTCCGCGGCACACCCTTCCGCATAATTGGGAGCGGGAGATGTTCCGGCGCGGATCAGCTGACCAGCAATATGCCGGGCAAGTCGAGTGTCGGGGAGCGAATCTACAGCTTTGCCAACACGTACCGCAAACTCCAGCAACCGTTCTTCAATATCTGCTCCTCTCCGCCCTCCATTTTGCATTTTTCAATCTCCATCCATCAATAATCATTCCGCCGCAACTCATCGTTGCTGCAACAAATCTGACAATGCCACGGCGCGGACGATATCTTTAACGCGGTATCCATCCCGCTTTGCCACGTCGACAATCGCCTGTATGCCGTCGCGGTCATCGACGGTGAGCACGCGGCGGAGGGCGTAGGTGCAGAGGTGTTCGATGAAGGCCCGCGCGATTTTGTCACGGTCGTCTAGCAGCAGTCGCTTGAAGTTGACGGAATCAGTAAACGCACGTCCGTCGGGCATCACGCCCGAGGCATCAACCAGCGGATCTTCGCCCACGCCGGTCGGAACCTGCTCGCGGGTGCGCCACTGCCCGATTGCGTCGTATTGATCGAACGCCAATCCCAGCGGATCTATGTTGCGATGGCAGGCGGCGCAACTTGTGTTCTTCGCATGGGCTTCGATTCTCTGGCGGATCGTGATCTTGGCGCCCTTGGGCGGAATAGGCTCGATGGGGTCAACATTCGCAGGAGGCGAGGGCGGGGTTTTGTTGAAGATCGTTTCGCTGAGCCAGACGCCGCGATGCACCGGCCGGTGGCGTGTGCCGTCGGAGGTTAATCCAAGCACAGCGCCCATCGTTAGAAGTCCGCCGCGGTGGTCCTCCGGCTTGAGCGATACGCGCTGGAATCCGTCCTTCTCTGGCTCTGGCAGTCCATAGAAATCGCACAGCCGCGCGTTGGCCATCGTCCAGCCGGAATCCAAAAAGCTCTCGACGGGCAGGTTCTTCGTAAGCACCTCGCGGAAATACTCAACCGGCTCGGCCCGCATGCTCGTTTCGAGCCAATCGTCGTAGGTGGGGTACAGCTTTTTATCGGGCGGAAACATTCCCACGCGATGAAGTTGCAGCCACTGCCGCGAAAAGTCTTCGATAAAGCGTGCGATCCGGTCGTCGGTTAACATCCGGTCGACTTGCTGCCGCAGAGCATCATCCTTCAGGTTGCCATTTCTGGCTGCGTTAATTAACGCTTCGTCAGGCATAGAACTCCACAGGAAATACGAAAGCCGCGATGCGAGTTCCCACCCGGTCAGCTGCTGACGGGCTGCAGGTTCTCCCTCAACCAGATAGATGAAGTTGCGGGATGTCAGAACGCTTTGCAGCGCGGTTCGATAGGCCTGGCCGGTCTTTTCACCCGCTTCACGTTCTAGCCGGTACGTTTCGAGGTAGTCTTTTAATTCGTCCATCTTCACGGGCCGTCGCCAGGCGCGTTCGGCGAAGCGTTTAAGATGTGCAGCGACCACATCAGGTGTGGCGTCCGCCGGGGGCATGACGCCATCGCGCCGGGACTTCTCCGCGTCTGTAACGAGTGGCCCTTCCCATTCGATCCAGTCGAGGATTACCGTCGAGAAAATCCCGTTCCCCTTCCCATCGAACATCTGCGGTGCATTCGGGTTGAGCAGAAGCGTCTCACTGCTGTGCGTAAAGAGGTAACCATTCCGGCTTGTCAGCGCATTGCGGAAGGCGGCGCCTCCACGTCTGTCTACAACATCGGTCGCAACGACTGCAAAATGCAGCTGCGTTGGCATCTCAAGAAACACTTCAAATTCATAAACCTGAGGCTTGTCCTCCGGAGCCGTGATATCAAACTCAATGAGCCCGTCTACGGTTTCCTCGCTGGTCTGCTTGCCAATGCTAAGGTGTGCCGGCTGGCCGCCAGGTGGGCGGATACCGCTCGCCTGCAAACGCAGTTTATAAAGCCCGCTATGCTCCGGTCCTGTCCTGCCGAACCAGTTGGAAGACATCGCCGAAGTCACGCGTCCGGGGAAAAGCAGGTATCGCAGTGGCCGCTTGATTCCGAAACGGTCCAGGACTTCCTGTTGCTTCTTCCCGCCGCCGTAACGTAAATCCGCGGCAGTCTTGCGGACTTTGCGGGCCTCGCTGGTAGTTTCAGGAAAAGCGCGATCAAGCACGATGTCCGCCGCGCGGTAGTATCGGTCTACGTGCGATGGAGATAATGAAAGCTGCGACCCGATGCGTTCGTAGCCGTGCCAGAGTGTGTCCTCGTTCAGCTCACCCGGCTTGGCCGGATCGTAGCGCACACCCAGCAGGTCGTACACAGTGTGCTGGTATTCTTTCCGGCTCAGCCGGTAATGCGATACCGCGGGCCGCGCCGCCATCCGGGCAGCCCGGCCTTCCTTCAGTAGCGCGTCTAAACGGGAAACGAACGCTGAGATTTCGTCCTGTGTGGGCTGCGGCTGATCTTCGGGCGGCATCTCACCGCTGTTGACTTTATCAAGCATCTCCGCCCAGTGATGCGTATCCAACCCTGCCTTAAAGTCTCGCGACAGACGATCAATGCGGATATCGCCTTCTTCCTTCTGAGCGCCATGACAGCGGATACAGTGCTTCTGCAGAAATGCTTCAAATGGCTCCGCCGCAGAAACAGACGCTGCCCCGGAAAGGCAAAGGACTAAAGCGGACAACCAGAGGCAATGTCGTGAAAGCCACTTCAGTTGAAAAGCTTTCCGCGGGTCGGCTTGAGAAATCTGACAATATGCGAATTGGATTGCGTTCATCTGAAATGCATTACAGAGGTGGCGGGAGCGAAAGGCGGGTTCAAGCGATGTCTTATTATGCAAAATCATAGCAGCAAATACTTCGTAAGATGTCCAAGCTTCTCGAAACTATTGCCCTGACCACGGCAGACATCGCCTCATTTAACTGGTTCAACGGTTAGCCAGTTTATACAAGTGTTGCTTCCGCCTCCGGGAATTCCTAGCGTTAGCGACAGACGACCGTCGCGAACATCCACGATGGACGTCACCTCGTAGAAGTGTCCGGCGCCGGTTTCGATATCCGCCGCAACGACCTGGTTCTCAACGGAGAGGTGTTGCCCAGGTTGTGGATGGCCGGAATCGCCCAGGCAGACGTGCACCTTCCAGCGGCCGTTGGCGACTTTGCATTCCCAAACGTCCTGCTGACGCGTAAAGACAAAGCCGTCTCGCAGCGGCTCGTTGTCTACGTTTCGCAGACGTGTGTTCGCTGACAGATCGCGTCGCCAGCCCGCTCCGGTATCGTTGTTGAATGGTTTGCCAACATCGTTCTGGAAGCCTTTCCGCGTTGCCCCTTTTGCGGAAGTAAAGTTGAATGCGCGAACTCCCTTGGCAAAGGGAGGCTTCAGATCAGGCAGTCCGTCGCGATCAGGCTCGATCTTCCAGGAGACCGTTCCTGGCGTGAAAGGCAACGGGTCGCGCGCATCGGCGATGTTGTCGCCGTCTGCATCCAATGCCGATTTGCGCGGCGGCTGTGGAACGGCCTGCGTCTTGATATGTCTCCACACCTTGGCCGCGATGTCCCGCCTGGTCGCAGTTTTCGTGACAACGATCGCTGGCGGCTCGTAGCCAGCTTTGGCAACCATCTCCGCTACGCTATCAGTCCACGCCTGAGTGGCGTGCTTACCGGGAAGAAATCGTGTGCCGGATGGCCCCAGCGGCAAGAGACGGCGAAGGGCTAATTGCTGGATGGCGACGAATCCAGAGTCGAACGGTTCCACATCGGCAAAAGGCCAGATTGCCAATGGCGCCCCATGTTTCACTTCCAGCAATCCTGACCAGATTTCCGCCATGCGTTGCGGTAGCAAGTAAAATCCCGCCGGGTCCTCGTCGTGCCGCAAGCTGATGGCTGCTACGGCGCCGCTGGCTTGTCCCGCGTGCACTGACTGATCGTGCAGACGGCAGGAGGAACTGACGATGCTGGTGTAACCGAGATTCTTCTGAGCAGCCAGCAGTCCTTTAATGTCTCGCGGAACTAAGGCCCGCAAAGGAAAAACACAGCGGCCCGTACCACCCCGGCCAAACCGGCGATTGCCGCGGAAAACCGCCTCCCAAGGCCCATTCTCACCCGCCGCAGTGGTCCACGAACGCTTGGTTGGATGAAAGTCCAGCTCGAATTGCCAGCAGAAGACGGCGTCGGGAAACATCGTGGCAGCGTAGTTCGACCGGCTGCCAAAACCTGACACTTCCTGTTCCCGAACGATATGCTTTGCGACCAGCCGGAGGCTTTCGCGGATGTATGGCTTCGGCGGTAAGCGGTCGACCGTGCCGAACTCGTCGCTGAGCGCCATGTAGCGGAACTTGGGGAATCGCTGTTGCAAGTGGTGGTAGTATTTGAGGCTATGCCGCCGCGCATCCTTGAAGACGATCTCCCGTTGTGCTGGTGTCATCGCGACAAGATTCTTCTTCGAGGCTCCCGCTTCCGTCGCTTCCAGCGCAGCTGCGACATCCGCAGGATACACATCCAACGGATAATCGACCGGCGGCGTGTTGATCAGCAGAATGTCGGGGTGGTCAATCTGCTTAAAGCCCTGGCCGTCAACCAGCCTCCGGGAGGTGTAAGAGAACTTCTCGTCAATCCATCCCCAGAGTTTATTGAAGTAACGCGGGTCATAGCCGGAAGGCGCCGGGTACAGCGTTTGAACCTTTCGTTGTTCTAAGATCATGCACCACGTAATCGGATTGAGATCGGTCGGCGGCTGCGCGGATTCAGGTGCTGCCGGTTCACCGAATTCAGACTTGGCATCAGGGCCTGCATCCCATTCCGCGCCCGACCCTTGAATGACATCGCCCCAATCCGTCGCATCGATCGTCATGCGGGCCCGAACGGTCAAGGTTTGCTTTCCATCAGTCGATGCGAACTTAACTCCCAGCACGCGCTGGCTCATTGTCAGCACCGACTTCACGCGGTAACCGGAGAAACGCCTGATCTGCCCGCTCTTCTCGAACGGTGCGAGCAATTCCCGGAACACTTTCTCGGCAACAACGGGGCGACACGTTGTGATGACCCGTGTTCTGCCGGGCCTACGCACACCTCCATAAAGCTCCGCGTTCTTTTTCTCAATCGCGTCGATTACATCGCGAAAAATACCCGAACGGGGAATAGGAACAGAACCGTCGTAGCCATGCGCCCGGTTCTCGTCGATGGCTCCCAGCCCCTCGGCGGAAAACTGACCTCCCAGCCAGTCGATATCATTGACCAGAACAATCCGCTCAACGCCCATCCGCGCCGCTTGCACAGCTGCCGCACAGCCAGACTCTGTACCACCGACGACCAGAAGATCCGCCTCGACCGCAGTTTCCGCTCCGCAGACATTCGAGAACAAACAAACAGCGGCGCACGACGCAACTACGGCTTTTAGCCAGGTTGTTCCGCTCGAACCCATCAACATAACCGGCCCCATTCGTTTTCACAGATGAGCGAAACTGTGCGAATCAAGCAGTTCCGCGCCCTACCGCTTTATCCAACCGCCAAAGGAAATACAGATCATTCCGGCAGCACGAATCCCTCATTATACAGCGCCAAAGAACGCGGCGCCGTTTTCGCTGCACGTCTATCTAGAACTAGCGATTGGCGCACATCAATCGCTGCGTTGGTGACACAAGAGTGTCACCAACCTGCCAGCCCGATGAGAAAAGCCGGCGCAGGAAAAGCGTCAGGCTTCGGGTGAGCCTAATTCTCTGAGCAGGTCAAACGTGAAGATGCCTGTATCGTGGCCATCGCTGAACTGAATCCCATAGGCGTAGTTGCCGACGGGGGTCATGCCGGCAACTTCCAGCGGGGCAACCTCTGCGGGAGAGAGGACCGGCAGCAGGGGCTCGTCTTCTGGCGGCGTGTTCCGCTTCTCGCGACATGTGGCACAAGGGCATTTATCGCGCAGTTCACGCGACTTGTACCGGCGGACAGCGCCGTCGCTCCAGGTGATCAGCAACTGGCGTTCTTCTGCACGCTGGATTTCTGTTGGATGGGGCGTTGTATTCATAGGGATCTATAGCTGCCGGATCTCATCCAGGACACGTTCGACTTCCGCAGGAGTGTTATAGTGCGTAAGTCCCAGTCGGACCATGCCTTCAGGCTCAAGCCCCAGGAACTCGGTGACCTGGATCGCATAGTAGTTGCCATGCCAAACGAAGACACCATGCTCGCCAAGCACCGTCGCGACGTCTTCGGGCTGCATCTCTTTATGGGTAAACGATACCGTCGGCAGCCGTTGTTGAAGAGAGCCTGTGGATGGAATCCCGTAGACCGTCACTTCTTCAATCGCTTCGAGCCCTTCCAGCAATTGCTTGCACAGGCTGCGTTCATAATCACCAATCGAACGCATCGCAGCGGTGATGGCAGCGCGGCGATGGAGCGAATCGTCCTGCGACGTGCTTCGCCCGATATCCGCCAGGTAATCAATCGCCGCGCGGACACCCGCCACGCTGGCAAAATTCTGCGTTCCTGTCATCCATTTGCCCGGCAATGTATCTGGCGCCGGGCGTAGCTTGTACGCTTCTAACTCTTCAAGCAGTTGCCGCCTTCCATACACAATGCCCACGTGCGGCCCGAAGAACTTATAGGCTGAACATGCCATGAAATCGCAGCCGATGGCCTCAACATCCACCAGCGCGTGGGGCGCGAAGTGCACCGCGTCCAGATAAGAAAGCGCGCCTACCTCGCGGGCAGCGTCGCAGATTTTCTTCACAGGGTTGATCGACCCCGTGGCATTCGACGCACAGCCGACGGCGACAAGCACGGTTTTATCGCTCAGCTTCTGCTCGAAGTCTTCGTAGTTGAAAGTGCAGTCTTCTTTATGAAAATCCACGTACTTCACATTCACGCCAGCATCCCTGGCGGCCAGCACCCACGGCGTCACATTGGCATCGTGGTCAAGACGCGAAACGATAACCTCGTCACCCGCCTTCCACGTCCGTGCAAGAGCGCGTGAGACGGAGAACGTCAGCGACGTCATATTGGCGCCCGTGAATACACAGGCCGATGATCCGGCGCCAAGCAGATCCGCCATCGCGCGGTGGGCTTCGTCCTGCATCGCATCGGTTTCGCGGCTGGTGACAAAGCTGCCGTGCGAATTGGCGTTGCTGTGCGCCATGTAGCTGCTGACCGCTTCGATCACGCGCTGCGGAACCTGCGTTCCCGCCGGTCCATCAAAATAGACGGCTGGCTTTCCATCCACCTGTCGCGAGAGCGCCGGGAACTGACGCCGGCAGTCGTGTGCGTTTTCAACGGTAAACGTCATGTGGCAGACTTTCTTTCGTCAACAAACCGTTTGCCCTTACCTTCGTACCGTGGCAGCGAACCGCTCGGCGCCAGTGTGACTTCCACCTTCAGTGCCAGCCGCAACTGCAGTTCCTGGGCAACGCGTTGCGGGTCTTCCAGGCGATCTTCAATTTCAATCCGCAGCGCGTCCATCTCGCCGTTCTTAAACGCGGTCATGCGATACTCCACCACTTCGGGGAAGCTGCGTAGAATCTGTTCGATGGAAGTCGGGAAAATATTAACGCCGCGGATAATCATCATGTCATCCGCCCGCGATAGAACACCGCCCTCTAGCAGCACAAAATTGCAGGGGCCGTCCGCGTTCCACGTCGGTTTGACCAGATCACCGGTACGGTACCTGATGACGGGCGAACCTGCCCGCCCCAGCGATGTGATGACCAGTTCCGAAAGTTCGCCCTCTCCAGCTGAACCGCCGGATGCAACGGAATGAAACTCCGCGATGAATTCGCCTTCGTTCACATACAATCCGCGATGTTCCGGATCGCCGTAGCCCCAAGGACCGGTTTCACTGGACCCCGAATGATCCACCAGTTCCGCCTGCCATTGTTCTTCAATGCGTTGCCTGATCGCAGGAGTCGAGCCACCCGGCTCACCCGCTACGATGACCTTCCGCACACCTAACGATTCCAGCCGGATGCTGTTGGCATGCGCAACTTCCGCCATATGCAGAGCGTAACTGGGCGTGCAGAATACAGCCGTGGCCCGCGTCGACCGCAACAGATCAAGCCGCGAGAGCGTGTTGAGCCCTCCGCTGGGCACAGTCAGGCAGCCACGCGCCACCAGCGCATCGTAAGCGCTCCAGAATCCGATGAACGGGCCAAATGAAAACGCCAGCAGCACGCGGTCGTCCGCCGTTAGCCCGGCAGCATCAAGCACATACTGCCAGGACGCAATCCACCAGTCCCAATCCTCCTGCGTGTCGAGCACCACCAACGGCCGGCCATGTGTGCCGGACGTGCGGTGATAACGCACGTAGCGTTCAAAGGGGTAGGTCAGGTTGGCGGCAAAGTCGCCTTCATGCGGGCCGCTGATCAGCTCTTCTTTAAAGGTGAAGGGCCAGGATTCAAGCTCTTCAAGGGATTCTAGCGGAAGCTTCACGCCGGCAAGCTTTTGCGCATAAAACCTGTTTTCAGGCAGCACTTTCTCTAGCAGCGCGTTGAGTCTCTGCAACTGATAACCCGCCAGGGCGTCGGCGTCTAATTGCTCTATTCTCTGCCTGTGGGCAGCATCGTTGGCGTTCATACACGCATGATACGCTTTGCCCTTAACGGGCGATAGCCAGCCGCGCATGCACGGGCTTCAACTGCCTGGACTGCCTAGCTGGCTGGTCGCGAAATGACTTAGAACTCGCTGAATTATTCGTGCCGTAGCACGGGGAACTTATCCAGTTACCGGTAGTCCAGTTAAAATGATAATCGTGTATGATGGCCGGAAAATCCATTCACTCATTTCCGCTGGACGTATGTCGAACGAAAATCCCGCCCCTTCCGCCCGCCCCGGTTCGCTGCTTGTGGTCTTCCTGACCGTGTTCGTGGATCTGCTTGGCTTTGGCATAGTGCTGCCACTGCTGCCCGTTTACGCGAAGCGTTTCTCGACGGATGAAACAGGTTTTACGCTCGGACTGCTAATGGCCAGTTTCTCGGCCATGCAATTCCTGTTTGCACCCGTTTGGGGCAAGCTGTCTGACAGCATCGGTCGGCGCCCCGTGCTGATGATCGGGTTGGCCGGATCGGTCGTGTTCTATGCGCTGTTCGGCGTGGCGACGATGGTTGGCAACTATGACGCAACGCTCTACCTCGCCCTGCCGCTATTATTCGCATCACGCATCGGCGCCGGTATCGCGGGCGCCACGATTTCGACGGCTCAGGCTTATATTGCCGATTCAACAACACCGGAGAAACGCCCCCGCGGCATGGCTTTGATCGGCATGGCGTTTGGACTCGGATTTACCTTAGGCCCGTTGGTCGGGTATTTCGCCGTGGCAGGGGAAGGGCAGCCGTTAAGCCCGGCGCCTGGATTCGCCGCTGCCGTGCTTTCGGCCATAGCGCTGGGAATGGCGGTTTTCCTGCTGCCTGAGTCTTTGCGGAAAGAAAGTAAATCCGCAGCACGTAAGCTCATTGATGTGACGGCGCTTCGTACGGCCTGGATGATCCCGTCGGTTGTAGCGATTCTATGGGGGCTATTTCTGTGTGTATTTTCCCTGGCGAATTTCGAAACCACGCTCTCGTTGCTGTTGGACGATGAAAACGGCGCCTTCGCGTTTTCGCCCGCCATGATCTGCCTGACGTACGCCTCAATCGGGCTGACCCTGGCCATCGTCCAGGGCGGCGTTGTGCGGCGGCTTGCTAAACGCGTTTCAGAAGGCAACCTCGCAACGTGCGGCGCCTTAATTGAACTGGTTGGCTTTTCGCTGATGTCGCTGGCCATTCTCTATGGCTCCACCGCGATCCTCTTCGCAGCGCTCGGTGTGATTGTATCGGGCTACTCCTTCATGCAGCCGATGCTCACATCGATGCTCTCACGCCGGTGCAGCCCGGAGCAGCAGGGCATGATTCTGGGCGTGGGGCAAAGCGTCAACAGCATCGCCCGCATCATTGGCGCCTACATCGCCATCCCGCTATTGGAATACAACTCGCTATTGCCCTACGTCCTAGGCGCAGCGCTGATGGCGTTTGCACTGGTCACGGTCGTCATCGGATCGCGC
Organism: Pirellulaceae bacterium; assembly: GCA_965233625.1. Taxonomy (GTDB): domain Bacteria; phylum Planctomycetota; class Planctomycetia; order Pirellulales; family Pirellulaceae. Next base: position 283,582 of record OZ247499.1, on the reverse strand, counting down.
AGTGGCAGCGACTACGAAGAAAAAGCGGCGCCTGCGAAAACCTAAATACCAGGCTAGAGCCGGTGTAATTGGCCATGCAACCCAGACCAAAAGCCGATTCTTCCCATGCACCCTGGAACGATACGGGGCCGCACTGGGAAGAATTGCAATCAGGTCTGCCTGAGGACAAAGATCTACGGCGCCTTCATCAATCGGCCGGATGGGATGAACTCAGAAAGCTACGACGTCTGCACCAGCTAACGCTGGTGGGCATCTATCCGATGTTTATCGCAACGCTCGTGCTCGCACCTTGGCTCGGCTGGTTCTGGTTTATTCCATTGATTCCGGCAGGGGTTTGCTGCTTCCTTTCACACCTTGCATTACAGTCCATTAAGACCTGGCGATGTCCACTTTGTGGATCGTACTTCTTTGCCCAGAAGTTGTTTGACAATGATCGCCACCGGTACTTTTTTCAGAGCCGTTGTGACGCGTGCGAAGCAGAATCTTCCACACCCGCGGGTTGAAGCGAATTTCGTTCTATTCGAACGGCCCCGTTTCATAGAGTATGATAGCGCGTCGCGCGTCTAGAACGCCTCCAACTGACCCATTCTGCATTTTCATCCTGGCATCATTATGCGAATCTGCATCCTGCTATTCATCCTGTTTACGCCCACGGTGCTGCTTGCTGAAGAGCGGCCGAATATTCTCTGGATTTTCTCGGAAGACTTATCGCCTTACATGGGCTGCTACGGCGACAAGATCAACAAGGATCACACGCCGGCGATCGATGGCATGGCCAGTGAAGGTGTGTTGTTCAAACGTGTTTACATGCCCGCGCCGGTCTGCTCCGCCTGCCGGTCCGCGATGATCACGGGCGTGATGCAGACGACGACGGGCACGCACCAGCACCGTTCTTCGCGGGCGCCAAAAGGCGTGGTTCCTGAAGATACGCAGATTCATCTCAAGGGCATCAAGACGGTGCCAGAGCTGATGCGTGATGCTGGTTACTTCACCTTCAACAGCGGCAAAGACGATTACAATTTTCATTACGACCGCCGCAAACTCTATTCCGTTGGCACGAAAGAGAACTACACGCCGGGTGAGAATGGCTGGCAGGGCAACTTCGCCCAGCATTCAGGCTCGTTCACCAAAGACACCTGGAACGCCCGGCCTGACAAGAAGCAGCCCTGGTTCGGACAGATCATGATCTGGGGCGGGAAGGCCAAAAACCGGCACGTCCGCAAAGGCGCACTGCTTGCCGATAAAGACGTTCCGCTGCCGCCGTATTTTCCCGATACACCAGCCCACCGTAAGAGCTGGACCACCCATTACAACGCGGCCCGCGGCGCCGATCATCAGGTCGAAGAAATCCTGCAGCTGCTCAAGGCGGATGGCGAATTACAAAACACCATCGTCTTCTTCTTCTCTGACCACGGCAACAATCAGTCACTGCGGCACAAACAATTCTGTTACGAAGGCGGCGTTCATGTACCGCTGGTGATCCAAGGTAATCACCCCGCTTTGAAAGCCGGGACCGTCCGTCTTGATCTGGTGCAGGGGCTGGATATCTCCGCCACAACGCTGGCTTTCGCGGGCGTGGCAATTCCAGATTACTTTGATGGCCGTAATCTCTTCGCCAAAGATCATCAGCCGCGCGAATACGTCATCTCCGCCCGCGACCGCTGCGACTACACCATTGACCGCATCCGCACCGTCCGCACGGACAAGCTGCGTTACATCCGCAACTACTATCCCAACCGCCCGATGCTGCAGGCGCAGTACCGTGACAACCAGCCCACGGTCGTGGATCTGAAACGCCTGCACGCGGCAGGAAAATTAAACGACTATCAGGACAAGCACTGGTTTGGCGTCCGCCCCACAGAGGAACTGTACGACATTGCCGCCGACCCGTATCAGATCAACAACCTGGCAGAGTCGCCGCAGTACGCTGCCGAGCTGAAACGCCACCGCGATATCCTAGAGTCCTGGATCAAAAGAACCGGCGACAAAGGTCAGACGCCCGAAGCCGCCGTGCAACTCAAGGCGACTTATGATCTCTGGAAAGATAAACCCATCTTCAAAAATGCCGATACCAATCCTGAGTACCGGCAATTTGAAGATTAAGAACGCAGTAGTGTTTTACTTAGGCGGCGGGTTGAAATAGTCAGGCTCGTTGCCGGCTGACCACTTAATATTACAGCCCAGGCTGGGCATCTGCTCGCTCGACGGCTCTTCGCCCGCCAGCACGGCATCCAGCGCGGCGCGGAGATCGGCGCCGGTTAACGGCTCTTCGTTGCCAGGGCGGCTGGCGTCGTACTGCCCGCGGTAAACCAGCTTCTGATCTTTATCGAAGACGAAGAAGTCAGGCGTGCAGGCTGCCCGGTACGCCTTGGCCACTTCCTGCGTTTCGTCGTAGAGGTACGGAAAGCTGTAACCACGATTCTCTGCCTCGTGCACCATCTGTTCGGGCGAATCATTCGGATGGGTGCTCACGTCGTTGGAACTGATGCCCACGATCGAGACGCCCTTCGCCTGATATTCGTGGGCGAATGCGGCGAAATGATCCGCCAGATGAATCACAAACGGGCAGTGGTTGCACATGAACACAACAAGCAGCGCCGGTGCATCGGAAACATCCGCCAGCGAAATGGTCCGTCCATCGACGTTGATGAGCGAGAAGTCGGGCGCCGGGCTGCCGAGCGGCAACATGGTGCTTTGCGTCTTAACCATCGGTAACAATCCTTATCTGATTTAACGTACTGCGATGTGCGGCCGTCAGCCGCGTGCGGTAGTTTCGTATCGCACATGCGTAAGATTGTAACCGCGCGCGGCGGATTTAATCAGGCGCCGGCGGCTCATCCGCGGGCAACGCTTCTGGATACGGTTCAAGCAGCCCGGATACAAACGCCTGATCTTCGTTATCGAACCGCGCCAGACTTGCCGAAAACTTGCGGCCATCACGACGCGTTAACTGCACCAGCCCACGGTCGAACCCAGTGATGCGGGCTTCCACCGTTTTTCCGCTGTCGCTTTCACGCCAGATACGAAAGGCGTTCGGCCATGATTCTCCCGCTTCAACCTGCAGTTTGAATTTCTGAAAGGCTGTATTGCCGGGCGCCGACGCGCGCACCACCACCCGCACAGTCATCGCCCCGCCCGTGCGCGGCGGACGCCAGTTGATAACGCCGTTTTCATCAATCGTCATGCCAGGCGGCTTCACGACCAGCGTCAACTGCGGCTTGGCGGCGCCTGCTGTCTGCACCTTGTAGCGGAACCCTTTACGGCTGGCCATCAACGGCGGAATGCTTGCGAAACAGACGACGGCTTTCTCTGTTTCCACTTCGCTCGCCAGGTCCATCCGCCGCAATGCAATGTCGCTCCCTGCTGCGGGCAGCACGACAATGACCTTTGCGGCGGGGACAAAGTACACGCGATCTTCGTGACGCAATTCAGCTTTGCCGTAAGCATTTGTATCGGGCGCAAAAGGCAGGTCAGGCGCCAATGCGACCAGTTGGGCGTCGGCGCCACGGTGAATCGAATTGCCGGACGAGGCGATGGAAAGGAAGAAGCTGCCAACCGGCGCTGCCGCGGCCATCACCCGCTGCGTATTGCGGTTGATTTTGATGGGCGTAAAATCCCGGCCAAAGCACCCCGTATTGCCAATAAAGCCCTGCCCATTGGCCAAAGGCGCCAGGACACCCTTCCGCGGCGTCCGGCTGTGCAACCGCAGCCGTTGTTGCAAGACGCGACCGCCGGCGTATCGCACCAGCGTGCCACTATCGAACGATTCGCGGATGCCGACCAGTACAGAACCATCTGCCGCAACCTGCACACCAGGGTAACATTCAATATCCATCCGGCTGTTGTAGGTACGGCCGTTCAGCGTCTCGACCGGCATGGGTTTCAGCGTGTCTAAAGCCAGGAAGCCGACGTTCCAGCCAGAGAAATCTTTCTCCAGCGCATAAACCGGCCCGCGCGAGGAACAGCCCATCACAACCCGGTCGATATCTTCCGCAGCGGGCACTGTGGCTTCGAGCTTCATATCAACCAGGCTCCAGCGGCTTAGCTGATGCTTCTCTTTGTCCAGCACCACCGCAGCGGTTAACCCGCCCGCAAAGGAAAAGTCTCCCGCGGGCGCTGGAAGAAACTTCGCGATCCGTGACTCGCTGATGTCAAACACTGCGATTTTATTGATCTCTTTCAGATGCAGCAGCAGATACCGCCCGCCGCCTGCCATGCATGCGGCTGTGATGGTGGAAGGACATCGCACAATCCTGCCCGGCCCTTCGAACTCTGCGGGTGTAATCCGCGGCGCCTCCGCTGTCAGGCTCGCCGTGGTCACCGCATCAACCGTGCTGTTTTCCGCGCGGTTCGGTGGCTGTGCATAGACGCTATCGAAACTGGCTGCGGCCACGAGGAAAGCACAGCCAATCTGCAAAGACACGCGTGGCATCGCCGCTGCAACGTCAAGCAGCATGCTAAGAGGTTCCGGCCTGGACATCTGATCCTTCATACAATCTTGCCTGTGCGAAAATCAACTGCGAGAGCGAGGATGCATCTTCCACAAACCGCTCGAAGTGCTTCTCCTGATCCAGGCCAATTCGCCGGTCGTTCGCAGAGCCAAAGAAACTTTGTTCGGACGTGAACAACGGCGAATAGGCAATCACCACATGCTGGTCCCAGCCTTCCACCAGAAAGTTCTTCCGCTTGGATAGAAGCTCTAACCCATCAGGGCACAACAGTTTGTGAACGTCATCGGCCGGGGCGCCGTGCAGACGGTACCGCTGATCAAAAGGTTTGTGCTCCACGGCCTTGCTACCCGGTAGTCCCACGCCTGACGCAATTCTGTCACCGAGTGTCAGCGGCAGAACGCCAAAATGAGGCAGCGTGACGGAACTGTCGCACGCGTAGAGCATGGTGGCGAACTCGCAGCCGCCGCGTTTATCGCTGGCGAACCATCGCACACAGTCGCACACCACAATGCCCGCGTCGGGGATAAACACAAAGTCTGTCAGATCAAGCGGCCGGACCTTCTTCACCACCGGCAATCCGAAATTCACAACCGTCGAGGGCCGCAGCACGTCAACGATCTGCAGGCTTACATCAGGATTAGAGCGCTGATATTCCCAGTCGCGTCTTTTCGCGACTGCCTCAATAATAGAAGACCGACGGGCTGCCCGGCGGCGGTGTATCTCACTGAAGATCACGGCGACTACTACGGCTACCCCGATAACGCCCAGCATGACGGCCAGGACGATCGTATCGGGGTTATCAAGCAACTTGTAGCCGGAATTTAGAATGCGTAAGCCAGTATTCATCAACACGCCCCGCGACCATGCCGGTTAGCGGAACGTGTCTTCACTGTGCTCGCCGGGTTGTTCGTCGGAACCAGAAGGCACATCAGACTGCTGTTCTTCCTCACGCGGCAAACCGTCTTTATCACCGCCGGGAAGATATTTTTTGATCACGGCGTACCGTGCATCGTAGTCCTGGGCGGCGACAAACGCAGCGCCATCTTCTTCACCCATCAGCAGTTCGCACGAACGATTGAAGATGGAATCGTCCACCAGCTTGCGACCGTGGTAGTACTTCATCTCCGCCAGCGGTTCCAGCGGATTATTGTATTTGCCCGTTACGACCTGTTTAGCACGGACCAGTACATGCTCCGGCGCCAGGTCTGGCATGGGCGATGCTTTGTATTCGGGATCGATCACCCGGAATAAGCGGTCGAACGCCTCTTCAACCGGATCAACATCTCCGTCTTTCAGTTCCTGACGTTCGGTGAATACGCGGATGTTGTTCAAAGTCTGGCGGGCAGCGGTCTTACGGTTGGCCAGATCAATGACGTTGATTTCCGTCGTATTCAGCGGCACCCCAATGCGGTTGCGGCCGACCTTCACCTCGAAAATCATCAATAGATCCAGGTGCATCTTCTCAGCGTTCTCGCGGAGTTCCGCCTCTGTCGCCGTGCCCAGCATCAATACGCCCGGCGCCATCTGGACGGCGCCAAGATAAGCCGCACTTTTCTCGTTGCCGCCCTGCCGGGGACGTCGCCCTCCCTCGCCATGAGCACCTTCGCCCTCTGGATAAGCTTCGCCTTCGTACATCTCCTGTTCACGGCGGCCGCTGGTTGCAAAACGGTTGCCACCACTTCCTTGCGGAGCTTCTTTGAGTAGCTCTCCCCAGTAGGGACGCAGTGTACGGCGATTCTCTAGCCGTTCAAGCGCTTTCTCGCCGACCTCGCCCGTGTAGTACGAAAGCTGGCGTCCAAGATCTTCTGGAGGTTTGGGCCGTGGCTTTAAGTTGTCTTGATTGTTGTTGTTCGGCCGGTTTCTGTTGTTCTTACGGTTTTCATTCCGGCGGCGTTCCAACTCTTGTTTGGTGGGCATCTTTACCTCGGCACCGATCTGCGGAGGAGCGTCGCGGAAAGCGCGTTCAGGAAGATACACAACACCTACGCCCCAGCGGACGCCAGTCTTAGGTTGTTTCAGCGCGGTGATCCAATGTTCCGTCAGGCCTTTAGCTTCATCGCCTTCGGCAAGCAACATGTCGGCGTGATGGTACATGAACGCTTCGCGATCCTGACCATTCATAAAAGAAGTGTAGACCTTCCGTTTCAACCCCTTCAGGTGCGAAGGAACATCGCTTTCCTGGGGCTTACGACCGGGACGTGACGAACCACCCTCACTGTGTCCACCCTCTCTGTGTCCACCTTCTCTGTGTGCTTCTTCTTCGTGTGAGCCCTCGTGCGCAACGCTGCCCTCACGGGCGGGCCGCGGCCGGCCTTCAGAATGCTCGCCCTCTGAATGCTCACCTTCGGAATGTTCGCCTTCGGAATGTTCGCCTTCGGAGTGAGTTTCTTCTGCATGTTCAGCTTCAGAATGCTGACTCTCTTCATGTGCGGCGTCGTGCTCTCCTTCGGAGTGTCCGCCGTTTGATTCCGCGTGCGAGTTTTCCTGGTGGGCGCCTTCCTGGTGCGTACTTTCTTCGTGGCTGCCGCTACCATGTTCCTGGTGCTCACCTTCGTGACCGCCACCAGAGTGATTGCCGCCTTCTCCGTGGCTGCTATGACCGCCCTCGCCCTGATGGCCGCCACCTTCGTGACCACCGCTGCCATGACTGTCTCCACCGGAGCTCGAGCCACCAGACGTTGAACCGCCGGAGACGGGCGAGGCTCCACCGTCCGATGCAACCATGGGGCCGCCACAGCCGGTTAAGGTGCACAGCGTCAGGGCAAGAACCCCCGCAATTCCAGTTAAACGAAGCATGAAACACCTCGAGATGGGTAGCCGCAGATATAGCAGGTGAAATAGATAGAGGCAGATATCAATCGCGGTTATTATGCCAGAACACCCGGCTGATGTCGATTCGTTAACCATAAACAAGCCACCAGCCGCAAATACCGGGGCGTAAAACTCTGATACAATTGCCCTGTACCCCCACAACACTCTCCATGGCTTTTTCCCACCCCCGCCATCAGAAGGTAACTGTAAATGCTAACCGCCTTATCCTTGTTGCTGCTACTTGCGCCATCCGCAGAGCCTGCATTGACCCATGCAATGCAGCTAACCTACGGGGGTGAAATTGTCGCCGATAAAGGTGACCCGGCGGAAACGCGGAAAAAATTCAAATTGAAAATGGTGGTCGACCGCGCGAAAAGTGGCACGGTGGTTTATTGGAGCCTGGAAGAAACGGGCCGTGGCGGATGGGCGTGGCCCATGCAGGCGGGCAGCTTCCCCGTTGACGAACGCTGGCAGCCGCAACCAGTGGCGGATTCGCTGATGCCGTCGCTGCTTTACAGCCGCGACACAGGCGCCGTCGCTATCCCGCTGCTGGCGCCCGCTTATTTCACCACGAATCCGATGAAGCAAGGTGAGCAATGGCAGAAGGGCCGCACGACGTTCACCGTCGGTCGGCAGCAGACCGTTGCAGGCGCCGGCGTCTGGCCGGTTGAAGTTACAACACCCTTCGGGCGCCGCCGCACAATGTATGTCGCCCGCAATTCTGAACTGCTGGCAGCGGTCGATGAAGTTGTCTTCATGGGCCAGGGAGAGCAGCATCAGTTGACCTACCAGTTAACAGATCATCGCGAATTGAGCGAAGCCGCGTTAACCAAACTGAAAACGTCGATCAGCCAGTTTGAAGACCTGCGTGCCACGCTGCTTCAGGCATCGCGCCCGAAGGAAATCACCTGGTCCAAAGATCAGTTAACAACCGCCACCGCACGCATCGAGCAGATGCGCAGCAGTTCGCCCTTCATCGCCACCGCACTCGATGCAGCACGCGCGGATCTGCAACAGCAGAGCAACCGCAGTGGCGCTCTAACGACGCTGGTGAAGAATGTCACGGGGAAACCTGCCCCTGCTTTTGAACTGAAGAAGCTCTCCGGCGGAACCGTAAGTAGCGATGGGCTGAAGGACCACGTCACCGTGTTACACTTCTGGCCCTACCGTGACACACCGCTCAAGCAACCTTATGGGCAGACTGGCTTTCTGGACTATCTGTACCGTCAGCACAAAGCAGACAAGGTGCAAGTGTTCGGCGTTGTCACGGACAAGCGGCTCAAGCAGGAAGAAACGGCCAGCGCTGCCGTCCGCAGTGCGCGGAAATTCCAGCAGTTTATGAACCTCAGCTATCCGCTGCTGCTCGATTCAGGCGAGTTGATTTCCAAGCTGGGCGATCCACGACCGGCAGGCGCCGAGTTGCCGTTGTTCGTGGTCATCGACCGCAGCGGCGTCGTCCGGCACTATCACGCGGGGCTGTACGAAGTGCAGCGCAACCGTGGATTGTCAGGGCTGGACGAGGAAATTAAGAACGCTTTGAACCGCGAGTAATCGCCAGCACTTCTTCCACCACGCCGGGGGCGGCGCCGATGCCCTCCTGGCTATGAATCGTCGGCTGACCGCTCCAGTCGGTAAACGAGGCGCCGGACTCCTCCATGATGGGTTGCACGGCCGCCGCATCCCAGACATTCATCTCCGGGTCCACCATCACTTCAACCCGCCCGGTGGCGACCAGCAGATAGCCGTAACAGTCGCCCCAGGTGCGCGTAACGTAAGCACGCTTCTGCAGTTCTTGAAACACCTCGGCGCCGCCTTCCCGCAGCCAGAAGCTATCAACCTGCGACGTGACAAACACGCCCTGTGACAGATCCTGACACTTCGAAGCCTGCGCGCGGACCGGCTCTGCATCACCCCGGAAGTGCCAGGCGCCTTGACCTTTGGCGGCGTAAACACCTTCATCCAGCCCCGGAATGTAGACCACACCCACAGGACATTGACCTTCAAACTCAACACCCACCATCGTGCCATAAAGCGGGGCGCCGCTGATGAAAGATTTGGTGCCGTCAATCGGATCAAGAATCCAGCGGAAGCCGCTCTCGCCCGCTTCTTCGCCAAACTCTTCGCCCAGAATTGCGTCCTGCGGAAAGGCTGCGGAGATACGCTCACGCAATAGCGTTTCCGCCGCGCGGTCGGCAGCGGTTACGGGCGATGCATCCGCCTTTCGCTCCACCTCGTAGTTATCTTTCTGGAAGAATTCCAGGGTCTTCTTTCCGCCTAGAACGGCGATCTCTCGCGCCAGCTTCAAGCGGTCTGATAATGCTTGCGAATCGTTCATAGTAGTTCCATCAGTGGTCACAGCAGGGATGCTTTACAGTCAGGCGCCGTTATTCGCCGTCACTCTCATCAATCATCGCGACGACGCGTGCCGGGCCAGCAGAGCCGTTCTTCACTTTTAACGGAAACGCACAAACGGTGAAGCCCGTCGCTGGAAGTGCGTTGAGATTGGTTAAGCGTTCCATGTGGCTGTAATCTTTATCAACGCCCACCAGGTGTGCTTCCCAGAAGATGTCGTTGCGGCCTGTCTCCTTCGCCCGCCGGGCCTGCGCCTGCAACGAGGAATCCCAGCTCCACGAGTCAATGCCTGTTAACTTCACACCTTGATCGAGCAACCACCGCGTGCCTTCGGCGCTGACTCCGGGACCGCGGGTGAAATACTCGGCTTTGCCATAGTGCTCGTCGTTGCCGGTTCTGATCAAGACGATATCGCCGGGCTGAATTTCGTGGCCGGTTTTGGCCAATGCTTCTTTCAGGTCGTCCGTTGTTGCCGCCGCCTCAACGTCCAAGTGGCTGATATCAAGTACAACGCCCGGGCCGTAGAAGCGTTCCAGAGGCAGTTGATCAATCGTCGGCGCGGGCTTTCCTTCCGAGGTCGGCGCGAAGTGGTACGGCGCATCCACATGCGTGGTGCCGTGGGTCGAAAGCGAAATCATCTCGCTTGACCATGCCACGCCAGTGCGGAAAAACTTCGCCCCCATGCCGAACAGCAGCCACGTGACCCACAGACTGGACTTGTGATCCTGATACTTCACGCGACTGCGTATCCACCAAGGCGCCCACGATGCGTTGTCTTCCAGGGTCATGCTTAAATCAACGATACGCATGCGCTATGCTTTCCTGATGAATTCCGACGCGTAACTACGCACGTGCTTACCGTTCAACACATGCACCATCCGCAACTGCTGAATGGTGGAGGCGCCAAACTGCCCCAGCGGGACGTGAACAATCGACTTGCCATACCGCTTTGCCAGCCGCCGCCAACCCGCGCCCGGTGGTAACGGGCTGAGCAGTGCGATGGTGCTCGACCGGCTGTGCAGACAAGCCGCCGCCAGCACGCGTTCTTCCATCGTTTCCGTAAAATCCAGTTCCGGGTCCATCCAGATATCGGGAATAGAGATAGGCGGGAACAGGAACAGTCCGCCGCCGTAGGTCGCCACGCCGATACCTGGCCCGACCATTTCCTCCATGAAGCTGGTCGCGTAGAACGCCAGGGTCGATTCGTTTTCGTGTTCAGCGAACCACGTCGTCCGCCAGGGGTATTCGCGTGGGTCGGCGGGCGAATCGAAGAGCATCACCACCGCGTCAAGATTGCCCCGCGCGGGTGGCAGGACTTTGACGTGAATCTCGCCGTCGTACCAGTGGCGGAGTGTTTCGCGGATGTCGATGCCGTCCATCACGCTGGTCGTGAATTTTTCCGTCCGCGCCAGATCCATACTCATAATCGTCTTTGCGCGGTCGAACACGTGAGCGCGGAAATTCTCAATCTTCTCATCTTCCGGCGGCCAACTGCATTGGCGGAACGGGTTCCAGCGTTGCCCCCACTCGCGGTTCTCTGACTTTTCGGTGCGGCGTTGCAGATCGCAGCTACGCCACGCAAGTGGTGGTCCAGGAAGCCGGCTAACCATCGAAACCACTTCGCCGTCGGGCAGCCGCGCTTTATCGATCCCCATTGCAATGCGGCTGTAAACGTCGCGCTCTGTATAAGGGTATAGCCGCGCGGTTTCCGCAAGCCGTAAGGCGTACTGATCGCCGGCCACCTGCTTGGCGGCGGTGACCAGCGTGTACAGATCGGGCGACATCCGGCGCTCAATCAGTGTCAGGTTCCGTACGTATTTCAGGCACTGCGAAAGCAGGTGCGGCGTGATCTTCCGCGCCCGTTGCCCCAGATCCGCCTGGTACGCTTTGCGGGCTGCGATCAACAGCTCTTTGACGCCGTCAATGGAAAGATTCTCGTCGTCTTCCAGTTGCGCTCTGGCCCGTTCATAAAGGCCGGTTATGAAAGGCAATTCGCCCAACATGAAGATCAGCGTTTTGGGGTCCAGCTGGTACGAAACCGTTTCTTCAACATCATCGTGTTCTGCAATGTCAGGCGTGCGATGGTTATAAGCTTCGCGGATCCAAGGCCAGTCGAGCGCCGAGCATGGCATGAGAATGGCGTCGTAGTGTTCTTCAAGTTCGCGCAGGCGGTTAGCCATGTGCACAACGCGGTGCAGCGGCTGACCATTGGGCACACGTTCAATGGTCGGCAGCAGCGCAGCGGCGAAACGCTCTAGCGATACCTTCTTTAAGGCGTACGGGTCTGGGAGCGCAGCGCTGTACGGCCGGAACGTGGACGTTTCCAGATCGATGAACGCACGCGGGATGTGTTCACCCATTGCGGTGCGGATCGCGGCGATCACCGCCTGGCAGGGGTCGATGGGAACATAGCTAAGCGTCGGCTGTTCCGGGAAGTCGTCGTCGTCAAAGTCGTCGTCGTCATCGTCCAGATCGCTGTCCGGCTGCCAATCGCTGGTGTTGAAACGCGGCTGTTCATCCTGCGTGACAACACTTGGCATCGGAAGCTGCTGGACCGCCTGTTCAACTCCGGCTTGAAACGACGCAGGCAACGGCGTGGCGAGGCAATCGAAGCGTTCGGCCAGCATCAGACGACGCACTTCCACGGCGAAATCGCCGCTGCCATAAATCACAGGCAGCAGCGTGATCTTCGCTCCAAGTTTGAAAATGTCGTGTGCCATACGCTGCGTCCGGTGTGGCGCCCGTTGAGTATGTGTGACACAAATGTGTCGTTGATGCGTTAGTAATCTTCGTCGTCTTCGTCGTCTTCATCTTCACGATCAGGGTGGAGCGGATCATCAGGTGAGAAAAAGAAATCACCCAGCCCCAGCGGCACGGCGGCGCCGCCCAGCGTCTGATTCCGGTTCCGTGCCAGCGATTCCAGGTCGCGTGCTTCTTCGCCCAGGCATTTCTCCAGCGCTTCACGCCAGGCGTCATCGCTGGACACCGGGTGCTTCGGGTCGGCGGCCATCCGCTTCATCGCGTACCGCAGAATGCTGATGCCGTCGCGCGGTGAGAAGTCCAGATTCAGGTCGTGCGATTGCTGTAAGAAGTCCACCGTCAGCTGCAGCATCTCGGCTTCTGCAAAGGGCAGATGGTATTTCAGAATCGCCATTTCGTCTTCGCGGCCGGGGAAACCCAGCGGCAACGTGGGTTGCAGACGGCTGAGGATATAGTCCGGGATCTCGTACGTGGAATCGTCCTGGTTCATCGTCACGCAGCAGCGGAAGGCCGGGTCGGCGTGGATCGTGATGCCTGCCACGATGGACTCCGCGTAACGCCGGTGGTCCAGCAGCGGCGCCAGGCTGGCCCATGACTTTTCGTTCATGCGGTTGCCTTCGTCCAGCACGCACACGCCGCCACGCAGCATGGCGGTCACCAGGGGCGAAGCGTGATAGGCAATCTTGCCGCTCTCGGCCAGCACGGGCGTTACCAGCAGGTCTTCGGGCCGTGTGTCGGCGGTGCACTGGTAGATGTACAGTTCCTGGTTACGCGCCCGCGCGCCGGCCACCGCCAGCGCGGTTTTGCCGATGCCCGGCGTACCTACCAGCCGCGGTGTTAACGGCAGATCAGCGTCGTCCACCGTTATCCAGCAGGCAAGCAACTGCCGCAGGATTTCGTCCTGCCCGATCCATTCGCCCGGCAGTTGATGTGTCTGGCTCAACTGCAGACGGACGCCTGCCACTTCCACAAATTCTTGCATCGCTTCTGCTCCTCCGTAGAGGAAAAAGGAACTGATTGAACGGCGCTAAGTTTAGCAGATATCCACCGCGGCGCGGCAACGGCGGACCATCGCCAAGCGGCGGACTAAGGCTTCTGCACCTTCAAGCGACGGGCCACCCCAGGGATGATGCGGGCTGCGTTTTCGTGATAGATTTTTTTCAGCACGCCATCTGGCAGACCGACGCCGTAAATATTCCATAAGCCCTGCGGCGGTGGATCCTTTTCGGAATACGGAAAGTTCTCGTCAAAAGTTTCCAGAAACCGCCAGTACAGGTGCACCCGCGTTTCGGGCCACGGCCCGTCCGTGCCAAACAGCACACGATCGGCGTACTTCATCAGAAACCGGCGGGCAGTGTAGGGTTGCCTGCCCAATTCGCCAATTCGTGAGGCAAACTCCACGACCAGGTTGGGGTATTTATCAAGCCATTTGCTCACGGCTTTCAAGTCTTCCGCATTGTTGGCCACATGGGCCCCGATGAAAGTGGTTTTAGGGTGGCGCGCAATCACACGGTTGCGTGCATTCAACAATGCCTCACGGCTGGGGAACTGATCGCCGTAGAAGCTCCAGTCCGGATGGCGGTAAAGTTCTTCCCAGCGTTCGTTGCGGTTGTTATTGGGCAGGAAGAATGCAGCCGGATCGGCGGTGTGAATAATCACTGGCAACCCCAGTTCACCGCACGCCCGCCAGATGGGGTCCCAGCGTGGATCGTCAATCTTGATAAGCGAACCATCCGGGTTTTTGTAGCCCAGGCCAAATTGCTTAAACACCTTCAGCCCGCTGGTGCCAAGCTGCTTCGCTTCTTTCAAAGCAATCGCCATCCGCCGCCCGAAGTCGGGCCGGTGACAATCCCAGGTGGCCGGCTCCTCCCTTTTGCCACCGCCTTGCCAATCGATGTTGGCGTAGATCACAAACCGGTCGCGGTACTTCGTCCATAGGTATTTGCGATGCTCCACAAACTCATCGCCGAGGCGGCCGTCGAGGCTGACACACACCTTGATATTGTTACGGTCCATCAGCTTCACAAAATCATCCAGTGCACGATCGTTATGTCGCAGCCGGTAGCGGAAGTGCGTGTGCACATCCACCACGGGCAACTTGGCGCGGGTGAGCAGATGCTGATCAACTTTCAGCATCGGCCTGGGGCGAAAATTGCGTAGCAGCAAGTCCCGGCCGTCTTCTCCATCAAGCACCGGCTTTTTCTCTTCCGCCTTTGTGGCAGAGGAAGGTTCAGGCGGTTCATCTCCCCGGCATGGCGTGAATGTAAAGGTAGCGAGAATCAACAGCAGCGGGACAATGCGGGTCATGATTTATCTTCAAGCTTCTAATACGGCGAGTCATTTTCGGCATCTTCTAGCTCCATTCTAACGACGAAGCGGTAGCCGCGCAGATGGCGCCGTCGTCTGGCATTTCCAGCGTCTTCATTTATCGCCGGTTGGTGGACCGCTATAATGCAGCGGTCTCTTCTCCTGCGAGAACGCGTTATGGATTACGGCGAAACGCTACTGAACGAGGTGATTGAGAACCCGCACGATCTGGCGCCCAGGCTGATCTATGCGGACTGGCTGGAAGAACACGGCGACTGCCGCGGCGAGTTCATCCGTCTGCAACACCGCATGCAGGACATGCCCTTGCGGTACAACCGCGCGATTGTGCTGCACCTGCGAGATCGCCAGTTACGGCAGCAGATTCGCTTGCCGTGGCTTCGTCTGATGCAATATCCCCTGGCGCCTACGCCGCTGGACCGCATTGATGTTCCCTCTTCCGTGCTGGAGCATGTGCCGGAGCACTTTGCGAGGCGCTTTCAGATTATTCCGTTGCGATGCGATGGCAAGCGGTTGTGGCTGGCGATGGGCATCGCAGGCAATTTGCAGATTGAAGACGATCTGCGCAACCTGCTGGGCTACCGCATTGAAATGGTGGGCGCCTGGGACCTGGAGATACCGCGAGCGCTGGACCGGTTCTATCCGCTCGCCGGACTGCTGCCTCCCGGCGCCAGCCCCTCACCACCGGCACTGCCTGAAACGCTAACCGTGGCGCCGCTGGATATCTCGGTGGAGCAACTGGTGCAGCGTGCAGTAAACGAAAGCGCTGTGGAGATTCACTTAGAACCCATGCGGAATTATTTCCGCGTACGGTTCCGTTTTGACCGCAACGGAATGTGTGAGCTGCAGGAACAATCCGCCCTGCCGGTGCAGATGGGCGGCGCCCTGCTGTCGCAGGCGAAGATGCTGGCGTTGCTGGAAGTAGATAACCGCAGCTTCCCGCAACACGGCGTGGCAGAGATCATCGTCGGCCAGCAGTGCTATCACGTGACCGTCTCAACCTTGCCCACGGTTAACGGTGAAAGTGCTGTTTTAACGCTCGCGCCGCATCTTGAGGGAAATTCGCCAGAAGCAGATTAAAGAGACTGGGCAGACTTTACCGATCATGCCAGTAGGCCGCATTGTGCGCGGCTGGTTTACGTTCGCATTCTGGCGATTTGCCCATGATCCGGCTGTTCATTCCTGCAATTCTGCTGCTGGCAACTACGGGTTGTGCTGCGCTGCCGGATATTTCCCATCAGCCGCAGATTCACAATCCATTTCCGCAACTCACGCGGATTGCAGTGCTGCCTTTCAGCAATCAGAGCGCTGAACCGACGCTGGATGGCCGCCGCGTGGGCGAACTGTACCGCAACGAACTGCAAAAGATTCCCGGCTTCGAAGTGATGCCTATCGGCGTCGCCGAAACCAAGGTCCGCGCACTCAGTGCAGAGAACTTTGACGAAACCTTCGACTTCCAGAAACTCGCGCAAGCGCTGGGTGTCGATGCGGTGGTGCTGGGCGCCGTCACGGATTATTCGGCTTACTATCCGCCGCGGATCGGCATCTCAACAAGCTGGTACGCGGCGAATCCTTCGTTCCATCCTGTACCCGCTGGGTACGGGCTGCCGTGGGGCACAGCTGAGGAAGAATACATCCCGGAGCGGCTGGTGTTTGAAGCGGAGTTCGCCCTTGCAAAAGAGCAACTTGCCACGCAGACGCCCGGTTTGCCGGGTGTAGAACCACCGCCGGAACTGCCGGTTGAAGTGGTGGATAATCCGGCCGGTGGTGGCAGTGTTGTTTCGCCATCCGCGTCGCTTGCCGCAGGTGCAACGAAACCACCGGGTTGGCCGGATGCACGGGGCTTTGTGCCCAAGCCGCCATCGCCCGTCCGCCCGCCTCCCAACCCTCAGCCCAAGCCTGTGATGAGTCAGATGCGCCAGTACGATGCCAGCGACGTGGAATTCACCACCGCACTGAAAAATTATCACCATTTTCGCGACGACGCCCGCGCCGGCGACTGGCAGGCGTATTTGCAGCGTAGCGAAGACTTTATCGGCTTCTGCTGTCACTTGCACATCGCCGAAATGCTGACCTCTCGGGGCGGCGCCGGCGAAACGCGAGTGGTGTGGGAGTGGCCCACCAACCGATAAAACCGATGGTGGCCGTGTAGTTGCGTAAACCGCCACCGTCCCCGCTGTTGCCTTCGTGCAGCAGAAACCGACCCAACCCGCACCGACGATCCATCTGGCAGGATGCCAGGGCGGCTCAGGCCGTCTGGAGGAAGGAAAAATCCGTGGCTCAAGATATTAACGTACTTGCCTTAGTCAAAGGCGAAGAACGCTACATCTTTTTGTACGACGACAACAACCGCGCAGAAACCTTAAGAACGCTTGGTCGCTATGCGTCAAATCCCGAACTGAGCTTCACCTGGTACGATGCGGCGATTCTAAGTCAGAAAATCCGCAAGACGGCTCAAGAACACGATGACGAGCCGGTTCCCACGCCAACCAGCGCGCGATTCCAGCTACCGCGCCCCAGCGACAACGTCGCGCCCGATGATCTGCCATAGTGCGCCGAATGTTTCTAACTTCCACGCAATAACCGGCGCATCAATCCGTCCGGCCACAAAAACCGGCGCTGAAAATAACGGCGCGGGTAAAGAACGGCGTTGAAAATATCGGCGCGGGTAAACAACCGGCGCTTTGTCCCTGACACGTTTTTCGCGTGCGTCCGCAGACGCCCATATAAGCGTTCGGACGTGGCTCTGTGACGTTCTGGACCAGAATCCCACCTGACCTCAAGGAAGGCAGGCTGAGCCTGCTGCGCCGCCATGCAGATGCAGAATGCTGTTGCAAACTTCCTGCGGTATATGACGGTTGAGCGGAACGCAGCGGAACTAACGGTGAAGTCGTACCGTGAAGATCTCGATAACCTGACAGGTTATCTGGCGGAAACGCAAGGTGAGCGGATTTCGCCTTCGTCGATCACGCCAACGGACCTGCGGACGTATGTTTCCGCCTTGCACGACGCTGGTTATTCCAAGTCGAGTGTCTCACGGCACCTGGCGTCGATGCGAAGTTTCTTCCGTTTCGCACAGCGTGAAGGGCTGGTCGACTCCAATCCGGCGAAACCACTCCGCAATCCACGCCCCGGCCGCAAGCTGCCGCACTTTCTTTCCACCGAAGAAATCGGCCAGTTGCTATCCGCCCCGGATGCATCCACGCCCAGCGGTCTGCGCGACCGGGCGATTCTAGAAACGATGTACTCCGCGGGACTGCGTGTCAGCGAAGCGGTGGGTATGAACGATGGCGATATCGACTGGCATGGCATGCTGATCCGTGTCCGCGGCAAAGGCCGGAAAGAAAGGCTGGCCCCGGTTGGTTCTTTCGCCACCGAAGCGCTGAAACAGTGGCTGAGTGTGCGGAAACTTGCTTCGGATCAGCCAGAAGGTGACGACGCTCCTATTTTCCTCAACAAGTTTGGCCGCCGCATTACCACGCGAAGCGTCGCCCGCATGCTGGAAAAGCATCTGAAACTGGCGGGGCTGGACCTGAGGACCACCCCGCACACGTTGCGGCATAGCTTTGCGACACATCTGTTAGATTCAGGCGCCGACATCCGCAGTGTGCAGGAACTGCTGGGACACAAGAGCCTGGTGACAACGCAAATCTACACACACATCAGCACCGCAGGCCTACGCGCCGTTTACGAAAAAGCGCACCCACGGGCGCAGTAGCACATGGCTTCTGTAATGGCGCTTTACAACACGGCGCCGTTGTCGATCAGCCATTTTCGCAGCGCAGGACTCATCCCTTGCACTTCACCAAATCGCGCTTCGCGGACGCTGGAAACAGCGCCGCCCGGCTTCTGGAATACGGCGCCGTTTACATTGGCACTCGATAGATCGGCGCCGCTTAGGTCGCAGTTGTAAAACGCCGCGCCGGCCAGGTACGCGCCCGCGAGATTCGCGCCGGTCAGATCACATTCGAGAAACTTGGCGCCTTCGAAGTCACAACGTCTAAGGTCCGCGTTACGAAGATCGATGCGGAAGAATTTGCACAGCGAGAAGTTCACATAAGCCGCTGGCCAGCCTGCCAGTTCTTTCTCCCGAAAATCAATCCCCCGCATCGCAGCAGCAAAGCCTGGCCGGCCAATGGCGCCTGGCTCACTTGTAAACCGCAGACTTGTGTTGGTAGTGATCTGATCGGCAAAGTCAGGCAGCATCCCGCTAACTGCCTGTCCTTTCTTTGGTGGATTCAGTTGAGCGACCACCACCCGGCTGACATCGCCCCGGCTTAGCATCTGCGTGAGTGTCTGCTGCGGATCTTCTACGGGTTGTGGCACGCCGTTGTCATCAACGACTTTGAAGAAGGGCTGGAACTTCTCACCCAATGCGATTCGCGCCGCGTTGTGATAGCCGGCATAGCGTTCCCAGGTGCCCTGACACTGGTCCATCGTTCGCCTTGTAAATTCAATACGGCTCAGCCATTTCAGTGACTTGTAGAAGTAACGCTGCTGCACCACGCTCCGCAACGGGCCGCCATTTATATAAGGCAGCGGCTGATCGTTCAGCGATGTTGCCAGCAGCACCTGCTGCGGCGACAAGCAATGCGCAAGGTCAATCGCCGTATCGTGCAACTCGTGCTGCGGCCCACAGCCGCCGGGCGCCGCACTGATGAACCGCACGCATTGCACCGCCGGGTCGATGTTCGCCGCAGCGGCGATTTCCGTCAGACAGACGCCACGGAACTGCACCGCGCCGCTACACAATCCGCCGGAAGCGTTGCGGCGGATGTTGCCGCTTGAAACACATTGCACAGGAATCTGCACGGTGCACTGTGGCAGCAACGCAAGATCCGCGATCGAGAGCTCAAGTTCATTAGCCACATCTCCACTCACCCGCAGGCGCCAGGAGTCTGTGTCGCCAAGCTGATGGTCGCCCGGATCGCCCACTGTGGCTAAGTGACTGCAAAGTTTTTTTGTCTGACTCATTGGATGACTCACGGCCTCGCCTCGCGGCTGGCGGCTTCTGGGCGAGGGAATCGCCGGGCGTTAGAATGACTGCGGCAAATCACCTCACCCTATGCGGCATTATGAACAAACCAGGCATTGGCGTCTTCATCGCAATATCCGTGATTGCCGTAGCTCTGCTAGGCGGCCTGCTTTATTGGGGTTCTGGACCGCGGCGGCCGGCGGCTATGGAACCGGCCAGCGACGGCGAACAGGCGCCACGCAAAACGCTGCGGCTCTACTGCGCCGCAGGTATCCGCCTGCCGGTTGCTGACATCGTCAAGGAATACGAAGAAAAATATAACGCACGCGTCGAGGTTGACTACGCGGGCTCCGGCGCTCTGCTCAGCAAAATCCGCGCTGCCAGCAAGGGCGACCTCTACCTTGCTGCTGACAAAGCGTACATCGAAGATGGCAAGAAGCTTGGCCTGCTCCGCGAGCATGTGCCCATCGCCTGGCAGAGGCCCGCTTTAGCTGTGGCGAAAGGCAACCCGCAAAAGATCCAGGGAATGTCCGATCTGCTGCGCGACGATGTGCGGGTGTCGCTCGCCGAGGCGAAAGTCGCCGCCATCAGCCGCGCAGCCAAGAAGCTGCTCGCGCAACATGCGGAAAAAGATTCCGCCACGCCGCAATGGGATAAAGTCTTCGCCGCCGCCACTACTGCACGCGGCACGGTGAACGAAGTGGCCAACGATATCAAAAGCGGCGCCGTCGATGCGGGTGTGGTCTGGGACGCAACCGCCGGACAATACCCGGAGCTGGAAACGGTGCATGTCGAGGCGTTTCAGTCCAATCCCAAACAGATCTGCATGAGCATTCTGGAAGACAGCAAACAGCCGTCGGCCGCGCTGCATTTTCTTCGCTATGCGACCGCGGAAGATAAAGGACTGTTGCATTTCAAACGGCACGGCTACGAAGTGGTGCAGGGCGACAAGTGGGCGGAACAGCCAGAGCTGATCGTCTTCGCCGGCGGCCTCAACAGACCTGCCATTTCCGGCACGCTGCGGGAGTTTGAAGAGCGTGAAGGCGTGACCGTGACCGCCACCTACAATGGCTGCGGCGTGCTGGTCGGGCAGATCAAAACCGGCGCCCGCCCAGATGTCTACTTCGCCTGCGACACAACCTTTATTGAGATGGATAAGGTCCGCCAGTTGTTCACGCCGCCGCAGGATGTGTCTTCAACCCGAATGGTGCTAATCACGCATCGCGACCGCGCGGACAAGCTTCAGGTGAAGACGCTCGAAGATCTCACCAGACCCGGTTTGAAAGTGGGTGTTACCCATCCAGAGAAAAGCGCGTTAGGCTTCCTCTCTCAACGTCTGCTGCAAAAAAACAACCTGTGGGAAAAGGTGTTCCCGAATCTCAAAGACTTGCCTCCCACTGCCGACCGGCTGGTTGAACATGTTGTGCTTGGCAGCCTGGATGCAGCAATCGTGTATAAAGCCAACACCACGCTGCAACGCGAAAAGCTGATGGTCATCGATCTGCCGGACCCGGCTGCACTGGCGAATCAGCCGATCGCCGTTGCCAAGGATACCGACCATCCGCAGCTTGCGGGGCGGCTGGTTGACGCGATACGAACCGAAAAGTCCCGCGACCGTTTCCTGAAGCTTGGCTTCGACTGGTCAACCAACGAATAATTCCGATTTCATCCTTCTTTAGAGTTATCCATGCAAACCACGCAGTTACCTGGCACTGGTCTTGAAGTTTCACGCCTGGCATTTGGTTGCTGGGGCATCATCACGGATTTTCACTGGGGAGAACGTGAAGCGTCCGACTCGGTGGCGGCCATGAATGCCGCGTTTGATGCGGGTGTGAATTTCTTTGACACGGCGGAAGTGTACGCCGACGGCGCCAGTGAAAAGCTGCTCGGCGAAACATTCGCCGGACGTCGTGACCAGATTGTTATCGCGTCGAAAGTGCACCCCAATTCGATGGCGCCCGATGATGTTATCGCCGCCTGCGAGCGGTCGCTTTCGCGGCTGGGAACGGATTATATCGACCTGTATCAGACACACTGGACAGACCCGGAAGTACCCGCGGAAGAAACATGGGGCGCCATGCTGAAGCTACGTGAGTCGGGCAAGGTGCGGCATATTGGCGTCTGTAATATGGGCCTGGGCGACATGAACGCCATCGCGCCGCTTGCTGCGCCCGTTACCAACCAGTTGCCTTACAACCTAATATGGCGGGCGATCGAACACGGCATCCTACCGCATTGTCAGCAGCAGAATATCGGTGTGCTGGCATATAGCCCGCTGATGCATGGCATGCTGGCCGATAAATTCCAGACCGCCGCGGATGTTCCCGACGGCCGCGCCCGATCCCGTCATTTTGCAACCGGCCGCGATAAAGCAAGGCACGGCGAACCAGGCTGCGAAGCAGAGACGTTCGCCGCCATCGACGCAATCCGGAGAATCTGCCAGGGTCTGAACCGCACCATGGCGGATGTGTCTTTAGCCTGGGTCGCAGCGCAGCCTGGCGTCACTTCGGTGATTGCCGGTGTGAAAAATCAGCAGCAACTGGAAGCCAATCTCAGCACGTTCGACAACCCGCTGCCGGGCGACGCCTTAGAAGAATTGTCTAAAGTAACGGCAGATTTGATGCAGACGCTCGGTCCGAACCCCGATATGTGGCAGGGAAGCGGAAGTTCCCGCTACAAATAGCCGTAGGTCAGGCGCCTGCCTGACGATGTAACGCAGTCCACCTCAACCACCGTCAGGCAGGGGCCTGACTCACGGTGTCAGGGTATTTGTTATGGATACAACACCCGCCGAAACAGGTCCCGTCGCAGGTGACGTCTGGCAGGATTGGCCGCATTGCCCCAAGTGCAACGAGCGGCGTCAGGCGGAATGCCCGGTCTGTCATCATGCCAGCAACGCATTTCCCCTGGCGCCGTATCTGGGCCAGGTGGAGGCTGCCCGTCCTAGCCGGATGCCCGGCGATGGTGGCGAAGCTGAAAGCAGTGCTGCTGAGATTCTTTTCATGTGCACCGAATGCGACGAAGCATTCGCACCGCGGTTTTACGATCAGTGCGCGGCGTGTGGCTATGAGGCTGGTTTCGGGCTGAGGAGTCCGGACTGGCTCGGACGGGAGCAGTGGAACTTCCGTATGACGCTGGTCGCGATGAGCCTGATGGGCAGCCTGACGGCGATGCTGTACTACTTCTACTGGGTGCTGAATTAGCCTCTAGTAAGGCCGTCGATTCCTACCGCGCAGCCGACGCGTATTGCCGGGTGGCTGGCTTCGCGGGCGCCCGTTTGATCTCGTCGATATCAATCGGGAACGAGCCTTTGCCGAAGAAGACGTGCTGCGCCAGTTGCCGGGCGGGCCAGTGCGGCAGAAAGCGGAACGCCGTCGAAAGCAGCCACGGACTACGGCAGAGAGAGATGCCGCGCCGCATTAGATTTCGCAGAAAGAATTTCTTGCGGAATCTGGCGCCTTGATAACGCTTGAGTGCTGCGGCGTTGCCCGTCTTCAGATACTCGCCAACCACTTCCGCTGCCAGCGCCGACTGCCGCATGCACGGATCGAGTCCGCCCGCGGTCAATGGCGAAACGGCGCCGGCTGCGTCGCCCAGCAACATGCCACGGTCGTTGACGATCTTAGGCAGGATGCCCCCGACGGGAATCCGGCCGCCGCGTCGCTCGATGAGTTCAGCGTGTTTTAGATCAATGTACGACGGCGCCTCTGCTTTAAATTTCTTCAGCGCCTGATCTGGCGAGAATGCGCCCGGGTATCCGCCTACACCCAGATGCGTCTCTTCGCCGTCGTGGGCAATCCATGCGATGTAGCCGGGTGAAAGCACCGGGTCCACAAAGCAGTGCAGCGTGGGCGGCCCTTGCATTTTGCCGCCGTGATACACCTCTTCCACGCCAACGATCCACGTCTTGTTCTGGCTAAGTTGCATCGCACCGGCGACCTTAGAGGCGGCGCCATCGGCCCCGATGACGTAACGCGCCGTAATCGAGAACGGTTCTTCGCGGCGCACCAGGTGCAACTCCGTGTGATCGTTCGTGTGCGACAACCTTTGAAAGCTCACGCCGGGAACCCAGTCGACGCCGGCTCCACGCGCGTCTTCGAGCAGCTGCAGGTACAGCGGCCCCATTTTGCCAACGCGAAATTCGTCGTGCCGGCTCTGCAGCAGCACGGACTGCCGTTGCCCTCTGCGATTGGGCGGCGAATACAACTGAACGTGTTTTACGGCAGGGCCCAGACAATGCGACGCGAAGTCGAAGTCTTCGAACGTGCGTCGCACAAAGATGCCGGTGGTGTGTATGCCGGCATCAAGCCTTTCTTTGCGGTCAATCAGGACCGTGGAAAAACCTTGGGCGGCCATCAACCGCGAGGCTTCCAGTCCAGCGAGTCCGGCGCCGACAATGGCGACATCATAATGCAACGCAGCACCCCTCAAGGCGACAGTTATCGTTCACAACGCACGTTGTAAACTCTAGCATGCATCGTGTTGTCCGCCGCCGCTACACGTTGCCTTTGAATTTGCCGTAGGTACGGATTTTAGGGGGATCGTGCGCACATCGGATTATGTAGCCGTTGTGCGGCCGGTTCCATCCTTAAGTCTATTGTGTGGCTGCACTATTTTGTGTCAATTGCAATCGCCGCGCGGCGCCTATGCCACGCAATCGTTACGATCAGCCCACGCTGATAATTTCGTGCGTGCTGCCATCATCTTCGAGCTTAATCGCGAAAAATTCACAAATGATATTTTCGCCCAGCACGGTGCGGTTCG
Source organism: Pirellulaceae bacterium (assembly GCA_965233625.1). GTDB lineage: Bacteria > Planctomycetota > Planctomycetia > Pirellulales > Pirellulaceae. Next base: position 259,144 of record OZ247499.1, on the reverse strand, counting down.
CCGGTTTGGCAAGCGACCGGTAGAACGCCCACTGAAGGGCATTACGGCGGGCACGGTAACCGACGGCAACGTCGTCGTGCACAATCTCTAACTGGCTTGCCACCGTTAGTTTCCGCCATGTGTAGGCCGACGTGGCAGTGGCGCCGAAATCGAAAACCAGCGGCGTGAACACGTTTGACGCGTAACCATGCTGCGAGAGCTTCAGCCCGGCGCCATCCGCCGCCAGACTGCCCTTATTCACATCGTCACGCCATTCAGGCAAAGCCAACGGCATCACCAGCGCGGACGCGTCCCCCGATTGAAGGAACCCCTCGTTGGTCTGCTTTTCAGCCGCGTATTTCGTGCCTGCGGCAAGAGGCAATCGCGATTGGTATTCGTACTGCTGCGCTGAATCGTGCAGCAAAGCGTCTGCCAGGAACAGGAAGCCATCTTCGCGTGCGAGCAGCAAAGAACGTTGCACGCGCCAGCCGTTTTCTAGTTCCAGTTCGAGTTCCAGATAGTCAACATCGTCATCCGTGTGCCAGCAGACTTCTGACCAGGAACTGGCGGGCGCCAATGTCTGGCCGTTCGCCTGCAATGAGAAATCCCATTGGCCGCAGAGAAAGGTGCTGCCTGCCGCATTCACTTCTACCTGCATCGCAGGTTTATCAAATTGCACCGTCAGGCTGGTTGCGTTGCGTTTCCAGTTGGTCCGTAAGGTGGCGACGTGCGACCATTCAGAGCGGTCTGCAGATTCTGGCAGAAGTGCGTGCTTGTTGCGTGGCAGTAGCTTTGTTTTGGGCAACGCTTTTGCCGCGGCGGCAGCGTCGTTCTCGTCTCCAGAGATAGCCAGCGCTGCGGCGAAGAGCCCCGGCTGCCAATTGCTTTGCTCGTGCGGGACGAAACACGCTGTGCCATCGCTGCGCGAGTGCCGCACGGCCTGGCGGACCACCCATTCAAACTGCAGACGCGTTTCTTTTTCAAACACGTCGAAGCCGGCAACGTCCGCCACGGTCGCTGCCCGTGTCCAGCTGGCAAGCAGCGGACGGAGCAGATGAAAGAAACGGGCTGCCGGATAACCGTTGCCATCCAGCAGCTGCGACATGCCCGCCCGCATCGTTGAGATGCCGGCGCCGCGCAAGGCTGCGCAATCCTGTAACGATGGGAACACGGCGGCCAACGTGATAGCAAGTTCCGCCCCCAAGAGTTGTTGCCGCCAGGGCTGGTCTTCGAGCGGAATCCCGGCAGCGTCCTGGGCGGACGTTTGCAGAAACTCAAGCAGCTGGCGCCACAGAGGTTGTCCAATCTGCGCGGCACAGGGCGCAAGGGCATACGCCACGGCCAAGTATTCCAGTGCATGCGTTGTCGCGTCTGGCTCAGATGCGGACTCAAGCCAGTTGGCTAGAGCCGTGGTCACGTACTTCGCTTTCTTTCCTTTGGCGGCGTGCCGCGCGGCCTTGTGCAGCTTCTGGATCAGGGATGCGGTGCCGTCTTCTTCATCCCCGGCAACAGCCGGGTAGCCCCACAACAGCGGAGATTCTTTCGCAGGTGCGAACAATGAGAAAGCGGCGACCGTCTTCGTCGTGGTCTGAAGGTGCCCGACCCACGATTCCCACTCGATCGCGTCTAGCGAGGCACTGGCCGGTACAACCATTTTTTTGGCTGTACCCGGAGACTGATTTCCGGCCAGAACGGTCTTCGACTTGGTCTTGCGGCTTTTCCGCGACTGCTTCTTGCCGTTTCTGGTAGATTGACGGGAAGGTTTCTTTTTCCCTTTACTGGTGGCTGGCATCCAACATCCCGGAACAGTTAGAAGATATACTAAAAATAGCGAAGTGGCTTAGCATAGTGCGACGCCAGTGGCGGTAAGACTTATCTTAGTAAGCATTGTCCAGATTGCCTTCCCCCTTCAGGCAAATTTGCTTACCCAGTTAAACACTAAGCGTGCCCGCAACAGAGCAGGCTTATCGCCACGATTCGCAAATGCTGGCAGATTTTTTTGCTGCCAACTGGAAACGATGGAGATTCCATTCATGTCTTATTTGAAATTGATTCGGCCGATTCCGCGTTTGATCGCAGCAGCTTCCGTCCTGGTGATGATTGCTCTGGTGGGCGCCCCCCTATCCGCCCAGGAGAATCCGACCGGCGATGCTAAGAAGGAAGCAAAGCGGAAAGAATTCGCGCCGCCTGACGGGTTAGTAAAACTCTCGAAAGAACACCGCATCTGGCTCGACGCCAAAAAGAAGCAGGTTGTGATTGATGGCTATGTGGCGCTGACGGACGGTCAGCTGGAAATGTTCGCTTGTCCGACAGGGACGAAAGAACATGAATCGCTAATCGCTGTCTATTCCACAGCAAGGCTCGCCCATACCGCGTTGCTTGCCACAGGTGCACTGGCCGGCAGCCCCGTAAAGTTCCGCCCGAATTACATGGCCGCCACAGGTGCGGTTGTGGATATTGATATCCAGTACCACGACGCCAACGGTGCGGTTAAAACAGCCCGCGCTCAGGATTGGATCAAGAACATTCAAACTGGCAAAGCTATGCAGCATTCGTGGGTTTTTGCAGGCAGTGGATTCTGGAAAGATCCCACCGACGGCAAACAGTATTACCATGCTGATGGCGGCGATTTCATCTGCGTCTCGAACTTTCCCACCGCAACGCTGGACCTTCCTATCAAAAGCACGCAGGCGAACGCTAACTTGCTTTTTACCGTGTTCAAGGAACGTGTTCCGCCACGGAAGACCCCTGTGCGTCTGATTTTGAAGCCAAAGGTCGTCAAACTTGAACCCATCAAGCCGGGCGTTAACAACACCAAGCCCGATAATCCATTTGGTGAGAAGCCGGTCAAAGATCCGTTTAAGAAATAACGGTCTGTGCCAAGGGTCGCCGGGAACTTTCCTGCGGCTAAAGTCGTTTAACTTAGGGAGTGGACGGGCGTCTTCGCGCCTCACCACTCTGGTTGTGGTTACGGATTAAGTATCAGGCAGGATAGTTGCGGCATGTCACACCCGCTTGAAGAAAAAGTCGCCGCGATCGGCCGTACCGCGCGGATGCTACTGCTGTTCTACGGGGTGGCCTGCATGCTGGCAGGCGTTGTGCTGACCGCGTTTGTACTGGGCCTGGCGGATTATCTGTTGCGTGTTGAGGACACGGGTGTGCGGCTGATCTGTTCCGCCATGCTTGCAGCTTGCGGCGTCGGGGGGTTCTGGCTGCTTGTGCGACCTGCCTGGCCGGTGGGGCGGAGCCTGTTACAAGTTGCCCAGCAGATCGAAACACGTTTCCCGGAACTGCGTGACAGGCTCTCAAGCACGCTGCAATTCTTACAGCAGGATCAAAATGATCCAACCGCGGGGTCGGCGGAGCTTCGTCGCTCGGTGGTTGCCGAAACAACCTCTTTTGTCGAGCGGTTGCCGCTGGCGGAAACACTGAACGTCAAACGTCCGCTGGGCATCGGCGCCGCGGCGCTGGGCTTGTGTCTGTTGTTGCTGAGCATCTGCGCGATTGACGCTCCTGGCGCCGGGTTGGCGTTCCACCGTCTACTGGTGCCCTGGTCGGCGCCGGCCTGGCCGCAGCAGCACAAGTTAGAGTTTGTTGATCCTCCCGCGGTGCTGGCAGCAGGGGACGATTTTGTAGTGACCGTCCGCGACATCGCTGGCGAGATGCCCGCCGATGTGCAGATTCACTACGAATTCGAGGGCAAGTCCGGCGAAGTCATCACAGAGGCGATGCAGCCTGTCGCCTCGTCCGATCAGTCGTTGATGACAGCACGGCTGAACAACGTCGCCCGCAACTTCCGCTACCGGGCGACGGGCGGCGACGATCAGAATATGCCGTGGCTGCGGCTTCAGGTAGCGGAACCACCGCACCTGCAAGATCTGACCATCCGGGTTATCCCACCTGCCTACACCCGCATGCCAGAATCGGTCGCCAGCAATGGACACCTGCAGGCGATTGCCGGTTCTAAAATCGAAATCAGCGGCGCCAGCGATAAGCCGCTGAAATCATTAGCCGTGGTGTTCCAACGCGATGCAAAAACGGAGAAGTTTCCGCTTTCGATCGACGGTCAGAAGTTCGCGATCAAACAAGATGCAAAGAAGCCGTGGGTCGTAACAGAAAGCGGCGTGTACTGGCTGGAAGCAACGTCTAAGGGCGGTGTCGCCACCGGCAGTCAGCAGCGTTGGCAGGTGCGCGTGAAGGCGGATCAACCGCCGCAGGTGTCTCTGGATAAACCCGCGTCTACACTTTTTGTAACCGCCGGTTCGATGATTCCCCTTGAGGCGAAAGTCAGCGACGATCTGGCGCTGCAAAGTATTCAACTGGAATACGCCGTGCAGGAAGAGGACGCTACCCCCGCCAGCCTTCAACTTTGGCAGCCTGCTCCGGCAGAGACTTCTGAAGACAAAGCGGCAACCGATGCGGTCAAATCACATACGATTAATTACAAATGGGATCTAGCGAAACTGCCAACGCTGGAGCCGGGGCAACGGTTGCGGTTTTTCGTTTCCGCCAGTGACTTTCTTCCGCAGACCGGACGTAGCACGCAGCGCGATGTGGCGATCATCTCCCGCGCTGAACTGGAAGACCGTCTCGCGCAGCGGCAGGGTTATCTGCTTACGCAGCTTGCTGCCGCCCTGGCGAAGCAGGAAGAAACACGCACCCAGACGCGCTCGCTAGAGATTCAGATGAACGACGTCGGTAAGATCGGCGCCGACGATGTGGATCAGCTGCAAAGCGCTGAGCTGAACCAGCGGCAGGTGCAACGGCAGCTGAATCTGGACGAAGACAGCATCGAGAATCAGGCTTCGCAGCTCCTTGACGATCTGGAAAACAACCGCATCGATAATCCCGATTCCAGACGCCGCATGCAGGCTTTGCTCGAAGCCGTCAAAAACCTGGGCGAAGACGAATTGCCGGGCATCAGCCGGAAGCTCACAGCCGCCATGAAGACGGCGCGGGTATCCGCCCAGAACGCCGCCCAAAAGGACCCGCCTGGACCGAAACCGGACACCACCGACCCATCCACTACAACATCGCCAGCCGCCCGTTTCCCCGTCTCCGAAGAAACGAAGGAGGCCGTTGCGGAAGCTGGCGCCAAACAGGATCAGACGGTTGAGAAGTTGAAGGCTCTGGTTGAGAGTCTTTCCAAGTGGGACAACTACCGCCGGATCAGCCGTGAAGTGAATCAGATTCGTCGCGACCAGGAGAAGGTTGCTGCTGCGACTTCCAGCAAGCGGCCAGAAGTAGAGGGCAAAACCAGCGCCGACCTCACAGCTCAGCAGCGTGCAGACCTGAAGAAGATCGCCCAGCAGCAACTGGAACTGGCTAGAAAGTTCGACAAGCTTCAGAACCGTATGGACGAGATGCAACAGCAACTGTCAGGCGCTGACCCGCTGGCCGCAGAGACAATCGCCGATGCGCTTGACGCCGCACGCCGCTCTGGCTTGAGCGCGCAAATGCAGCAAAGCGGCCGCCAGCTGAACGAGAACCGGCTGGGACAATCCGCCCAGACGCAGCAGAAGATTGACCAGAAGCTGCAGGACGTGCTCGACGTACTGGCGAACCGCCGCGAACACGAGCTGGACCGTACGCTTCGCAAACTCAAAGAAGCCGCCAGTCAGCTCGACCAGGTGCAGAATCAGCAACGGAGCCTCCGCAAACAGATGGCTGCCGCCGGCAAGATCGAGAATGAAGAGCAGCGCAAACGCGAGCTGCAGCGGTTGGCTGCCGCCCAGAAGCAGCTTGCGGAACAGGCAAGACGGCTATCGCGCCAGCTAGAACGGCTGCAGGCGCCCGATGCGAGCAACGCCATGCAGCAGGCCGCCAACAGCATGGACGCCGCTGCCAGTCAGGCAGAGCAGGGCAACGGCGACGACGCCGGCGAAGAACAGGACAAGAGCGAATTAGAACTGGAAAACGCTGCTCAGGAAATCAAGCAGAAACAGGAGCAGACAGAGAAGGATCTGTTCGAAGAGCAGATGACCAGGCTCAAACAGTCACTGGAAGGAATGGTGCAACGCCAGGAAGCGGTGATCCAGGAAACCATCCGGCTGCAAAGCCTGGGCGAAGAACGCACCCGCGCACAGCGTGCGAGCATTGCTTCCTTAGCCGTTCAGCAGCGGGGCCTTGCGGCAGAGACGCTGGACTTTGCCCAGCAGGTTGCTCAGGCAAAAGCCTTCGAACTGGCTCTACGCGGTGCAGCGCGTGAAATGACACGGGCAGCATCGCAACTGGACCGGGGAGATACGGGCGAAGAAACCAGGCAGGCGGAAACCGTCGCACTTGACCGGTTGAAGCAACTGCTAGTCGCGCTCAACCCGCCTGAAGATCAGGAACAGCCGCCACAGAATCAGCAGCCTTCTGGCGGGGGTGGCAGTGGTGGTGAGCAAAGCGGTCAAAGCGATAGCATCAGCCGCATTGCTCAGCTGAATCTCTTAAAACTGTTGCAGCAGGAAATCAACCGCCGGACCACTGCACTAGAGGCTGCCAGGGACGAAGCGGGCGAACTAACACCCGTCCAGCAACAGGAGCAGGACGCCTTGGCCGTTGAACAAGGTGAGTTAGCGGAACTGCTCCTGGAGTTATCAAAGCCGCCTGCCGGTAACCCGGAAGACGATCCAGACAGCCTGCCAACGCCAGGCGACGAGACGATCCCGGGCCTTGAAGATCTGGACAAAGATGTGGAAGACCTGCTGAAAGATGCGGACATTGACCTGGCACCCACTGCCGGGCCATCGTCTGATGGGGATTCACCCCCGGAGCCGTAGGGCGTTACAATACCTGCTAAACACCTTCTTACCTGGTGGTTGTGCGTATGTTCAAAATTCTTCAGACATTTGCATCTGCTTCAGTTGTTGCCAGTTGCCTTTGCAGTTCTGCCTTCGCCCAGGAGCCCGCTGCACAGGCCGATGCTCCGTCAGGCGGCGCCGCAGAGGTTGAAGTTGATCCCCTGGATGAAGATCTGCTAGAGGATTTAGACAGCGATCTGCTTGAAGGTCTAGATGATCTGCCGGACCTGGATCTCAAGCCGGATAAGGGGCCGGACGAAAAAGATGCCAACGCTGAGCCTGGTTTGACGCCCGGTGAGGAAGAGAAAGAACAGGGCGTCCGCGTCGTCAATCCGCTGATCCGTATCAGTGAGCAGATGCGCAAAGTCGAGACCAGGCTCACTTCGTCCGATACGTCGGAGAAAACCCAGAAAATTCAGCAGGACATTCTTGACGAATTGTCGATGGTGATCGAGCAACTGAAACAACAGCAGAAGCAGCAACAGCCCTCGTCTCCAGGCGATCCGCAGCAGCAGAGTCAGAAGCCTCAAAAGCAGGACGGCGACAAACCTTCCGGCGGCAAGCCCCAGAACAACGCGTCGCAGGAACCCTCCAACAAACCATCGCGTGACAGTAGCGACGATGTGCGGAAGCCCGAAGATATAGAGGCGGAAAACCGCGAGCTTCAGCTTATGTTGAAGGAAGTCTGGGGCCATCTACCAGATCGCGTCCGGCAGCAGATGCGAAACGCCCGTGTTGAACAACTGCTTCCGAAGTATCAGAAACTCATCGAAGAATATTATAAAAGACTGGCGGAAGACCGCGCGAATTAGCCATAATGGCGATGATTCATTTTCCGTGAACAAATCCGTTCACTGGTTTGCGTTTCTTCCACAGGTTGAAGCGGTAGCAATGAGGCAATCCGATGCTTGCACCTGACCGGCGAAAATTTCTGACCCACGCACTAACCGGTCTGGGCGTCTGCGCCGTGGGCCTGCCCTCAGCACGCGTCCGCGCGGCGGATGATGTGGGAATGGGAGACGCAACGGCGTTGTCTGCTGCCGATCTCATCACACCGCAGGCACAACGGGCGATTAATTTGGGGCTGAAGTATCTGGCGAACAGGCAGCAGGAAGATGGCGCCTTTGGACGCGGCGGCTATTCCCGCAACGTCGCCATCTGCGCCCTGTCGGGCATGGCGTTTCTTTCGAGCGGCAGTACGCCGGGACGCGGCCCGTATGGTCAGCAGGCGACCCGCTGTGTGAAGTATATTCTGGATCACACAAAAGAAAGCGGTTTTATCACCGCAGCCGGTTCCACCAGCCACGGCCCGATGTACGGGCACGGCTTCGCGACGCTGTTTCTGGCGGAATCCTACGGCATGAGTCCGGACTCGACCATCCGCGAAAAACTGAACAAAGCTGTTAAGCTGATTATCGCCACGCAGAACGACGATGGCGGCTGGCGCTACGCTCCGCGCAAGGGCGAAGCGGACGTCAGCGCAACCATCTGCCAGATCATGGCCCTTCGCGCTGCACGCAACGCGGGCGTATTCGTTCCTAACGAAACCATCCAGCGCTGCATCGATTATGTCAAACGCAGCCAGAATACCGATGGCGGCTTTATGTACATGCTTGACGGTGGCCCCAGTGCATTCCCGCGAAGTGCGGCTGGCGTCGTGGCTCTGTACAGTGCGGGCGTTTACGACGGCCCGGAAATCGACAAAGGGCTGGGTTACCTGATGGAGCACCTGCCAAGGAACCGCCGGTTCGACCGCGAAGCACATTACTATTACGGCCACTACTACGCCGCTCAGGCCATGTGGCAGGCAGGCGGAAAGCACTGGAGCAAGTGGTATCCGGCGATACGCGAAGCGCTCATCACCCGGCAACAGGATAGCGGCCGGTGGCTGGATAGCATTTCTTCCGAGTACGGCACCGCCATGGCCTGCATCATTTTGCAGATGCCCAACAATTACCTGCCGATCTTCCAGCGGTAGTGATCACCCGGCTAGGTGACCACCTGGAAATAGCCTCTTTAGTCAACGCCGGTTAAGTCACCGCCGCCTGTTAACCTACGGTGGGTTCCAGGCCGGTCATGGTGCCGGTGCTTGTCGCAAAGTTCTCACGCTGCAAGCCTGTCTGATGCAGAATGGACAGGTACAGATTTGGCAGCGGATAGTTCCGGCGCTGATCGAACGCCAGATGTTGCCCGTGCTTGAAACCGCCGCCAGCCAGTAGGACCGGCATGTTGCGGTTGCTGTGATTCGAGGCGTTCCCCAGGTTGCTGGTGAGCAGCACCGAGGTGTGGTCCAGCAGCGATTCGCCGTGATCGCTGGTCTGCTGCAGGCCCCGCAGGAAATCACCCCAGGCGGCAATGATTTCCGTCTCGACCAGGGCGAGCTGCTCCAGCTTCTCTTCGTCGCGGCCGTGGTGGCTGAGTGAGTGATAACCTTCGTCCACGCCATTCAGCGGCACCACACCGCCCGACCCACCCAGGTGCAGCGTGATGAAGCGGGTGGAATCCGTGGCCAGAGCCAGACGGACCATATCGCTCATCAGACGCTGCCGGCCGATGAAATCGTTCGGGTTGCCAATATCGACTGGTTTGTCGACGTTGACCTTTGGCTTCGGCTTCCGCGCCCAGTCTTCGGATTCTTTCAGCCGTTGCTCCAGTTCACGCACGCTTGTGAAGTACGCGTCTAACCGGTCACGATCTCCGGCGCCCAGTTCACGCTGCAATGCGCGGGCGTCGTCAGCAACCAGATCCATGATGCTGCGTCCCTGCCGGGCGCGGGCGGCCTGCAAAGCCTGATCGGCAGCGGAGTCGTTAATAAACAACTGACGGAACAGCCGCGAGGGTGAATTTTCGGCGGGTATCATCGACCCGTTTTCCGTGTACGACGGGCTGTTGCTGCCGCTGAGGCTGAGCGTGAGAGATGGAAACCGCGTTGCATCGCCGAGATGTTTCGCCAATAGCTGATCCAGCGAAACACTATTCAGTGTCGCTGCGCCATTGCTCATCGGCGCCGCACTAAGCAGTGATGCCTCCGCGCGATGACCGCCTGAAACGCCCGGATGAGAACTGCCCGAAACAACTGTAAACTTTCCACGCAGATCCTGAATCTTCTTCAGATATCGCGACGGCGTGTAGTCGCGGCCGGCAACATCCGGGTTCAAGTTGTCTGCATGCAGACCAAGTCCCAGCGTCATCGAGACAAAACGGCGGGGCTTGCTGCTTTCAGCTGCATTTGCAAACGCAGGCCGCATCGCACCCAGCCAGGGCAACGCCATCGCGACACCGGCCCCGCGCAGGACGGCGCGGCGATTCAATTTCCGTTTGAAGTTGAACAATGGTGATTGGCTCATAGTGGAAAACCTTGTTCCCGCGTCCGCCGACGCGTTAGGGTGCGAAGTTATTTGCAGAGGAAAGTATCGCTGGCAACCACGTTAAGCAGCAGCGTACGGAAGCCGTAACTATCATTATCGTCTTTTGAGGCATCGACGATCCGTTCAATATCATCCCGATCGGCGAAAGAAACCGGCGCCCCGGTGCCGTATGTCACCAGTTTTTCAACTAGATTAACCGCAAGTTTCCGTGGCTTGCCGGCGATGACTTGCCGGAATTCACGATACGAATCAAACGCCTGCCCGTCCGCCATCTGGTAGCTTGGATCGACCTTCGGTCCGCCTTTGCGGCGTCCGCCCGAAAGCAGCAGGTAACGGTCACGCCATTGTCCCGCCGCGTCGAAATTCTCAAGGGCGAAGCCTGGCGGATCAATATTCACATGACAGACCGCGCAGGACTGCTGACTACGATGTTTCGCCAGTTGCTCGCGGATCGTCTTTGCGCCGCGGATATCAGGCTCAATCGCTGGCACGTTATCCGGCGGCGGTGGAATATGTACGCCCATAATGCGTTCAGAAATCCAGACGCCACGGACGACCGGCGACGTGTTCGAACCATTGGCCGTCACCTTCAGCAGGGCGCCCTGAGATAATAGGCCGCCGGGCCGTTGCTCACCGCTTAGTTCAACACGTCTTAGTTCGTCGCCAGTAATTCCAGGGATGTCGTAGTAGCGGGCCAGCCGGCTGTTGAGAAACGTGAAGTCGGCGGAAACCATGCTGGCTGGACCGTGATTTTTCGCCAAAGCGGTTTCCAGAAAACGGAGCGTCTCGTCCAGCATAGATTTCTGCACCACCGCATCAAACTCGCGATAGAGTTTACGGTCTGGTTGCGTGAAATCGATCAACTCCAGATCCAACCACTCAGCGGCAAAATCTGCGACGAAACGGCGGTCTTCACGCGCTTCGTTGAGAAGACGCTCAGCCTCGGCGCGGATAACACGCCTATCATTCAATTCGCCCGTTTCAGCAAGTTGCCGAAGTTGCACGTCGGGCATGCTCCCCGTCAGGAAGTAACTTAAACGCGTTGCAATGGCGCAAGCGTCCAGCTTGCCGGGCTTCTCCGTGATGTACAGGAACCGTGGCGAGCATAACAGTGCGCGGTAGCCCAGGCGGACAGCGTCGAGCAGCGGCTTGCCATCTTTCAACTCTTGACTAACGATGGCGATGTAATTCTCAATGTCAGACTCTGACACTGGGTGGCGGAAGGCGCGGCTGGCGAACGCAACCATTAACTTGCGTGCATCGGCGGCGGGCTGGTTTGATTCAACCTTTCCACGCCAGCGGCCGGAGCCTGTTTTTACAGATAACGAGCCAAAGAGATGGCGGCGGACTGCCTGGTCGTCTTCGCGGTGGACACGCTGCATTTCCAGGCTGTGGATCGCAATACCGGGCACATTCTGCGGACCGCCTTCTCCGGCGCCAATCTGACCACCAGCAAAACGTGCGCGTTTCAGCGTGATATCGCCTGGTCGTACTTCCAGCATATGCCCTTTGGGCAGCCAGGCGGTGAATTCGATGGTGCGGTGCTGCTCCGTCGCTTCAAATACTTTGACGAGGTTCAGCAGTGGTGCGCCGGATGTGCATTGCCCGGTGCTGATGGTTGTCCACACGCCGCCGCTGGCCGGCAGTTTCAGGCCCTTCACTTTCAGTTTGAAGTGATACCAGCCGTCGGCGCGGGCGGTGGTTGCAGGCAGCCGACCGTAAAAGATGACGCCGCCGGACCAAACCACGGCATGATCGTTCAGCATTTCCGGTTCGCGGCAGCGCCTTCTCGGATTGCGGCGGGCAACGCCCTCGGCGTCGAAGCTGCGCGTAAACGTATCGTCAGGCGTCATCGCCCGTGTGAAGGCTTCGTCTAATGCCGCGTCGACGGCTTGCAGGTGTTGCTGCAACTGAAAGTGCGACATCGCCTGCCCGCTTGCCACCGTGGTGAATCCGGCGGTGCGTGCATCTTCCGTCATCAGGTGCTGCAATGGAATGTCGATTCCGAGCAGGTCATGCAGAGAGCGTTCAACTTCACGGCGCGTCAGCCGGCGCGAACGGACGCGGCCGAGCGACTGATTCTGTTCGTGCTGGTAGCTACGCAGCCAGTCGCCCGCTTCCTTGAGGAAAGTTTCGTGGCTTTTGGCGGTGGGCTGCTCTGCATCTTCAGGGGGCATCTGGCCGAGGTGAACCCGGTCAAATACCTGTGTCCAGCGTCTGACCGCCGCGGGCTTCGACAGATCAAAGCCCAACGCAGCGAAGTCGAACCCCGCTTCCGCACCAGCTCCATCGTGGCAATCGTAGCAATTTGCCTCAACAAAATTCCGCACACCAGCAGGCGCCAGGCTGAGGTCTTTCGCAGCAGCGGCTAACGGATGCAGCAAGAAGACAGCCACGCCAAACGCTAATAACGGCGCGAGAAGGCGGTAATTGGGTCGAAACGTCATGAAACCTCGAACGCACCGTCCAGCTCTCGCGCATTTTTAGCGATGAGGGTGTGCATTAATAAAAGGTGGGAACGTAACAAAATACGTTGTGGGAGGGAGAATGTAGGGAAACGGACGTCACCCCACACCTACCTGTATTATAGCGGTTTCGAGCACTCAGGTAAATAATTCTGTTGTCACTTGCGAAGTATCTTTGCCTTAACGGCCCCACGAGAGCCATTTATCAAGCAGCCCTTTCACGAACGGCGTCAGCCGAGTGCGGCTGTATTGATCGCCTGTCCGGCGGATCGCTTCGGCTTGCGTGGGATAGGGGTGGATCGAATTGCCGATCTGCCCGATGGTGAGGCCGTTGGTCATGGCGACGGACATTTCGCCGATCATATCGCCGGCATTCGTGGCAACGATCGTGGCGCCGAGGATTTTCCCCTTGCCCTTCTGGGTAATCACTTTGACAAATCCTGCCGTTTCACCATCCAGAATCGCCCGGTCCACGCCGCCAAGTGGCTGCTTGAAAACGTCGACTTCAATGTTCTGTTCTTGAGCGTCTTTTTCAGTGATGCCAATCTGCGCCAATTCCGGCGAGGTGTAAGTGCACCACGGCACGACCATGCTGCTCTGCTTCGCGCGGCCCATAAACAACGCGTTGCGAATCACCGCCCTGGCCATGAAGTCGGCCGCGTGGGTGAACTTATACTTGGAGCAGATATCGCCCGCGGCAAAGATCCGCGAGTTGGTCGTCTGAAAGCGGTCGTTGACTTTGACGCCGTGTTTGTCAAATTCGACGCCGACGGCCTCCAGGTTCAACCCCTCAACATTCGGCGCGCGGCCGACAGCGACAAGCAACTGGTCCACCTGAACGTCGTAGTTTTCATCTTGAGAATTCAGCTGCAGGCGGATCGCTTCGCCATCTTTAACAACCTTCAAGTCGCGACCGCAGCATAGAAGCTTTACGTCGTCTTCTAACAACGCCTCTTCAACCAGTTGCGAAGCTTCGCGATCTTCGCGGGGGAGGATGCTGCTGGCGGATTCGACCAGGAAAACTTCGCTGCCAAACCTGGCGAATGCCTGCGCCATTTCGCAGCCGATGGGGCCGGCGCCAATGATGCCCAACCGTCGCGGCAATTCCGTCAGTGAGAAGATGCTCTCGTTCGTCAGGTATTCCACGTCTTCCAAGCCATCAACCGGCGGCGCCGACGCGCGGGCGCCCGTGGCGATAACGGCTTTGCTGAACTTCAACTCGGCGCCGTCAACGACAATGGTGTCGCTGGATTTGAATTCGCCCTGTCCTAAGAAGACATCAATCCCCAGGTCCGTAAACCGCTGCGCTGAATCGTGCGGGCTGATATCGGCGCGGATCTTCCGCATCCGCTCCATGACCGCCGGAAAGTCAACCAGCACATCACCGGGCGCAAGCACGCCATAATCCGCCGCCTGCCGCACGGTGGCCGCGACCCGTGCCGCGGACAACAGCCCCTTGGAAGGAACGCACCCAACATTCAAGCAATCTCCGCCCATCAGTTCACGTTCGATCAGCGCGACCTTGGCTCCAATCCCCGCAGCGCCGGCCGCAGCAACCAGCCCGGCCGTGCCGGCGCCGATCACCACCAGGTTGTAAACGCCACTTGGCTCAGGGTTCTGCCAGTCTGGTGGATGGACGTTGGCTTCAAGACGCTGGTTATGCTGGTCATGCGGCTGAAGTTGGATGATAGGCGCCATGATTCCGTCGATGTCTCGCAGGGAGGAAATGCAACATGCCCGTACATCATACCGCCTACATCTAAAGAGTAAGTGTGCCGTAAAACAGTTTCGCGGTTTGCCCCGTTTCAACACGATGTCAGAATGTCCCTGAACACATCTGGTAGAGGCTTCTTGCCGACCTGCGTATGATGGTGGCGTATCTTCTGAAACAAAACTTACCCGGAATTTTATGACCGATCCCGCGCAATCATCCGCTGGCTCCGATGTTCGCATGCGTGGTTTTCATCAACGCGCGACGGTCGAGGCCGCGCTGGCCTGGGTAGATCAATCGGCAGCCCTGGATGCTGAGCAGGTCCACGTTACCGCTGCCGCCGGTCGGGTGCTTAGCGAAGACATCCTCAGCAAAGTCAATGTGCCGGGATTCCGTCGCAGCATGATGGATGGCTATGCCGTGCAGGCAACGAGCGTTGCAGGCGCGACGATCTACAACGCGCGGCCGCTAAAGTTGACCGGCGAATCCATGCCCGGCGCCCCTTCATCCGCCACCGTTGCTGCGGGCGAAGCCATCCGCACGATGACCGGCGCCCCGTTACCCGCTGGCGCCGATACGGTGCTGCCGGTTGAAAAGACAACGCTGGAAAACGGCCAGTTGTTCGCCATTGACGAAACACCCGCCGGGAAGAACATCGGCGAAATTGGCGAGGATATCACCGCCGGCAGCCTGGTGCTGCATCGCGGCCGGAAACTAAGGCCGCAGGATGTGGGCGTGCTGGCTTCGATTGGCGTGGGCAAGGTGCCAGTCATCAAACGGCCACGTGTCAGAATCGTCGTCACCGGTAACGAATTGTTAGAACCAGGGGCGAAACCCTCCGCGCATAGCATTGTGGATTCAAACAGCGTAATGCTCGCAGCTTTGATCTCGCGTGATGGCGGCCTACCTGAGAATCCGGGTATCGTTCCCGATTCGCCCGAGGCAATTCTGCGGGCACTTCAAAGCGATGCCGATGTCGTGCTGGTCTCGGGCGGTTCGAGCGTTGGGCAGGAAGATCATGCACCGCGGTTGCTGGCGGACAACGGTGAACTGGCGATTCATGGCATCGCTATGCGTCCTAGCAGCCCTGCCGGTATGGGCCGCATGGGCGACCGGCTTGTTTTTCTGCTACCGGGCAATCCAGTTTCCTGCCTGTGTGCGTACGACTTCTTTGCGGGCCGCGCCATCCGGCGACTGGCGGGGCTGAACGCGGATTGGCCGCATCGCCGCGTCACATTGCCGCTGGCACGAAAGCTGGTTTCCGCCGTCGGCCGTGTGGATTACGCTCGCGTGCGCATTGTGGATGAAGCGGTTGAGCCGGTGGCGATCAGCGGCGCGTCGGTGCTTAGTTCGACCTGCCGGGCCGATGGATTTGTGATTATCGCGGGCGATAGTGAGGGCGCAGCAGCAGGTACACCGGTGGATGTGCTGCTCTATGACTAACCAAATAATGACCGTTGCGGTCCATCTGAATCCCCACCGCCCGGTGAGATGCCTAAATGAGCGATCGCCTTGGCTTGCGCCATGCGACCTCGCGGTGTCCGGACGATCAGAGCGGAGCGAAGAAGAAATGGCTCAACATCGTCTGTGAGTGTGTCCGAAGAAATGTTCATCGAATGGGCGATGGCTTCGACACCTGCCGGACCGCCACTGAAGTTCACAATCAGCGTGCGAAGGTATTCGCGATCCTGCTTGTCCAGGCCCAGGCGGTCGATGCCTGCCATCTCCAGCGCGCGGCGGGCGACTTCTAAATCAATACTTCCATCGCACCGGCTGTCTGCATAGTCGCGGATCCACCGCAAGCGGTTGTTCGCAATACGCGGGGTGCTGCGGCTACGTGAGGCAATCTCCTGCGCCGCGGCTTCATCAATGGGCGTGTTCAGAATCTTCGCCGCGCGGCGGACAATCATTGTCAGTTCCGCATTGGTGTAAAAACCCAGATGTTCACGGATCTGAAAGCGGTCGCGTAGCGGCCCCGAGAGCATTCCGGCGCGGGTCGTGGCGCCGATCAGCGTAAACCGCTTTAGCGGCAGGTTATGAGTGCGGGCGTTGACGCCTTCACCTAAGACCAGATCGATGCGGAAATCTTCCATCGCGCTGTACATGTACTCTTCAACGCCCGTCGGCACACGATGAATCTCATCGATGAACAGAACGGAATTCTGACTGGCGTTGGTTAGATACGGAATCAGGTCTTTCGGCGCCTTCAGCCCCGGGCCGCTTGCCATCTGCAACGACACGCCGAGCTCTTTAGGAATAACGGTTGCGAAAGTCGTTTTCCCCAGTCCCGGTGGACCGTCAAACAGAATATGCCCCAGCGTCTCGCCGCGTTTCTGCGCTGCATCCACCGCAATCCGCAGGCGTTCAATCACATCGGTCTGGCCCACCATTTCATCCAGCCGTTGCGGCCGGAGGTGGCGTTCCACATCGTCATCATCCGGGAGTTCTGCCGAGAGAATAGTCTCGCGCGTCATGCTTGGCGCCAAAGGTTTGTACTGAACGGGTGTAAACTATCTGTATGATAGCGGTGTTCTGAATCAGCCGAAACCGTTGTTGCCCACCGGCGCCGGCATCCGCGGGTTGTCCGTTGCCGGTGGTCGCTTACAATCGGGCTGAATGAAAGTTGTTCACGGAGAAACATGGTTTGACCCATCCCGCCACCGCGGTGCTTGTTAGCGGCGGTCTCGATAGCTGCATCCTGTTGGCGCACCTTGCGCAGAACCGCCCGGTCACACCGATTTATGTTCGGTCCGGCCACCTGTGGGAGCCGCTTGAAGCCGCCGCCCTGCAGCGTTTCCTGACTGCACTCCGGCAGCAACAGCCGGGCCTTGTGCTCAACGAACTTTGCCAGCTTGAAATGCCCACCGGCGATATTTACCCGGACCACTGGAGCACCACGGGCAAACACGTGCCCGCCGCTGGCACCCGCGACGAGGCGGTTTTTCTGCCTGGCCGCAACATGCTGCTGCACCTAAAAGCAGCGCTCTGGTGTCAGTTGAATGGCATCGGCGTGCTCGCCAGCGGAGTGCTGCAGGGTAACCCTTTCGCCGATGCTTCGCCGCCGTTCTTCTCCGCCGCTCAGCAGATGCTCAACGCAGCCGGGTTGCCGCAGGTGCAACTCATACAGCCTCTGGCGGATAAGTCGAAAGCCGAAGTCATGCAGCTTGGTCAAACTTTCCCGCTGGCAGAAACGTTTTCGTGCCTGGCGCCGCAAGCCGGTTTCCATTGCGGCCAATGCAACAAATGCGACGAACGCCAGCGGGCCTTTGCAACTTTGGGGAATGACCCTACGAAGTACGCCAAAGCATCGCAGCTTGTTACCGCGCGATAATACCGCACCACTGAGAATCCATTAGCTCCATTCAGGAAGCAAATATATGTATCGTGTCTCTCGTCAAATCGATTTCTGCTACGGGCACCGCCTGCTGAACTACGACGGCAAATGCAAAAACCTGCACGGGCACAACGGCCGCGCCGAGATTGTGCTGGCCGGCGATGTGCTGGACGAACGGGGAATGCTGCTAGACTTTTCGGACATCAAGCGGGTCGTCAGCCACTGGATCGACGAGAACCTCGACCACCGCATGATCCTCTGCAAAGACGACCCCGCGGTCGAAGCCCTGCAACAGCTCGGCGAACCACTCCACCTGATAGACACCAATCCCACCGCCGAAAACATCGCCCGCATCATCTGCGAATTCACCCACTCGCAGGGTTTCCCCGTCGAGGAAGTCAGGCTCTGGGAAACGCGGAGTTGTTACGCCAGTTACGCACTGGATAAGTAACGCGCTGGATAAGAAACGCAGACAGCTTGGCTTTAGAACTGGTTCAACAGACGTTAGTTCTAATCAACCAGTTCATGCAGTTTGAACTGAAATTTCCCCAGCTTTCCGCCGTAGTTGCCCGCGGTAATGGCGACGGTCCCTTCGCCGCTGGCTGCCTGCAATGCGGCTTTCATGGCGTTGCCGACAGCCTGCTCGCTGACGCCGTCGATAACGATCTCTAAGGCGTAGTTGGCGTCTTCGTGCAGTTTGCTCTCGACGCGTCCGCGGAGTGTGGGGCAGTATGCGTCGGCGGTTGAGGCGGGTAGCGATTTGTAGACTGAGCCGACTTTACTGCCGCTGCGGGCGACGCCGCCGGGGAACGGAGCGATCACCCCTTCGCAGGCTGCCACGGCTTCCACCCCGCGGCGTGCCGCGGCAAGGGCGTCTGTATGGCTGGCAGACTGCAGAATGATGTTGCCGCCCGCCACGCCCTTTTCAACGCCCAGGGTGTCCTGCACCAGAAACTCGCCGTCCATCACGGGCACACGCCAATAACGCACACCGGCCACCTGCTTGCTCTTCTGGAAGCCATCGCCGAAATAGCGGATATGCTTTCCCAGCGGAATGCGGCGGTCCGAAACAGGCAGCCCGTCATAGACGGCCGTCGAGGGGCACGTCATCAGGCATTGGCCAGCCCGGTTGGGCACCGCCTTCGCCAGCGCATCTACGGATGTGCCGAACATCAGCATCGAAGCGCCAGGACGGCCATCGGGCGACTGCTCTGCGGTTAGCAGGCGGTCCAAACCGATCTCGGCGTCGCAGGCAATCACCGAAGAGCTGTAACCGCTGAACTCACGCACGGCCGCGTCTAACCAGTAATCGTCGGCGGCGGTGATAATAATGCGACAATACCGCATGCCGAATGCTTCGGCGAACGTGTCTTCGATATGCGTGGAACCGATTTTCATAACGCGATGCGGCGCCTTCTGGAAGAGAACGCTGCCTTACAACTGACTGCCAAGGTCGTATATTTCCGCAGCGTCCAGCACCAGATCGTTCTGGGTGAACATCTTCGCGATCGCTGCTTTGTGAATCTTCATCTTCAGCCCACCGGCGCCAAGTGCGCCGTAGCAGATAACCTCGCCACGCTGCTCGGCAGCGTCCTGCGCCTCAATTCCAGCGATGCCATACGGAGGCGCTGCGTTAAGATCGATGGCGACCTGCAACGAATCCGCAGCCGCAAGCTGCTCTGCCGTCACCAGTTCAATTCCCAGCGCCCCCGCCGCAACGACCAGACCGGCGCCATCCAGCGCGGCTTGTGTCTGCTGCGGCGCTGCGGTGGCAACAGCTGTGAGCTGGGCGCTTTCGATACTGCTGGCGATCTCATCACAGACCGCTTGTGCACGCTCCTCACTGCGGGATGCAACGCGGACTTTCGCCCCTTGCCGGGCCAGCAGCCGCACAACACGTTGACCAACCGGGCCGGTTGCGGCCAGAACGGTGGCTTCCACTTCGTTCAGCTTCAAGTGTTTCCCGGCGCACAAGACCGCAGCGGCGGCCGTTGTGTTGGCGCCGTTCGCATCAAGCATCACGGAGACACGCAGCGGACCGAAGAACGCTTTGGTCGCTTGGGCCAGAAGCTTCTCTCCTGCCTGGACGCTAGCTCCGCCGATAAACACAGCCGTGTTGTGCAGATGCTTGGGGCCACGCGTAAACATGGCGCCATTGACCAGGGCGGCGACTTCTTCCGGCTTCACATTCTGGTACTGAAGAAGATGATCCACGCCCGAATCCACAGCGGTCACCGCGTCGAAAACGCTGGCGTGCGCATCCGTATCAAGCTGGATCAGGATCTTCGGGCGCGACATCAATTCATTCCGCGAAAGCATCAACCCGGCTGCTGCCAGGCGTAAACAAAACGGCGGTCTGAACAACCGCCGTCCACCGGCGCCGCAAACCTATGATTGCGGCGCGTCCAGTATCTTCGAACTAGCAACCCTTGAACGGGTGCTCTGCCGAATCTTTCTGAGCGATCATTTCGTCCGCCGATGGCTTACCCGTCATGGCGTTCTTGATGGCCGCAACGGTTGCGTTGTAGTTATAGGTGTAGATCTTCTGATCGTCGTCGGCTTCCCAGTGGATGAAGACGCCACAGACGATGACCAGATCTTCGCACTGATCTTTAGGGATCACGCCATCAGCAACCGAGTCAGCGACAGCCTTTGCCACAGCAGCCTGGGCAGGACCGAACATCTGCACGGCCTGTTTACCGCCTTTGATCGTCACCTTGGTCACCATCACGGTGGCAGGTTTCACAGCCACGTTTGGCGCCAGAACGGCCAGCAGGTTCGAATGGCCGCGGCTCTGACGGGCCAGTGCGTCGGCGAATGCGTGACCGACAGGACCATCTTTGCTGCCGATCAGCAGGTCAATGTGTGCTACTTCGTTGCCGTCACCGTCCAGTGCTTCGCCAATGTACATCGACATAGAATGTCTCCAAGGTTGGAAAGAGATTTAAGTTAGAAGGCGAGGTTAGCAGGCTGAATACGTGGTGGCAACTACCGGCGCCCACTTATCCGCCGCTCAGCGGAACACCGCTCCGCGGCGCGTTGAAACCTTAACACCATGTTAAGCCAGGATGTCGCGGACAACATGGCCGTGAACGTCGGTCAGACGGAAGTCGCGGCCACTGTAATGGTACGAAAGCTTTTCGTGATCGAAGCCCAGCAGGTGCAGAATAGTGGCTTGCAGATCGTGCACATGCACCTTGTTTTCAGCCACGGAGAAGCCAAGTTCGTCAGAAGAACCGTAGGTCAGCCCGCCTTTCAGCCCGCCACCGGCCATGAACAGCGAGTAACAGTCAGGGTAGTGATCGCGTCCCATGACTTTCCCCCGCGAGGTGCGGCCTTCGCGGAACGGCGTCCGGCCAAATTCGCCACTGCATACGATGAGTGTTTCGTCATACAGCCCGCGCTGCTTCAAGTCGCGGATTAAGGCGGCGATGGGTTTATCGATCGTCGCGGCCTTCCGGGTCAGGCCGTCCGTAATGCCTTCGTTGGGATTGGTGCCATGAAAGTCCCAGCCCCAGTCAAACAACTGAACGTATCGCACGCCCTGTTCAACTAGCCGCCGCGCGAGCAGGCAGTTATTGGCAAAACTGCCGCCGCCCGGTTTGGCGCCGTAGTTTTCGATCGTCTGTTTCGTCTCGCGCGAGATGTCCATCACGCCCGGCGCCGAGATCTGCATGCGGTACGCCAGTTCGTACTGAGCGATGCGTGTGCGGGTTTCTTCGCTCTGTTGCTGCTGATTGCTGATCGTATTGAGATCGCGGAGCGCGTCGAGGCTCATCCTGCGGATATCGCGGGTCACGCCCTGCGGATCTGACAGATACAGCACCGGGTCGCCCTGCGAGCGGCATTGCACGCCTTGATAAACCGAAGGCAGGAACCCGCTGCCCCACACGCTTTTACCGGCGCTGGGATTAACACCGCTGGAGATCAGCACCACGAAGCCGGGCAGATTTTCATTTCCACTACCCAGCCCATAAGTCACCCACGATCCCATCGAGGGTCGCCCGATGCGGGGCGAACCGGTGTAAAGCATCAGTTGCGCGGGGGCATGGTTGAACTGATCCGTGTTCATCGAACGGATCAGCGTCAGGTTGTCGGCGACCTTGCCCAGTTCCGGCAACGCATCGCTGAGCCACATGCCGCAATCGCCGTGCTGCTTGAACGTACGCGGCGTGCCCATCAGCTTGGGCGTGCCGCTGGTGAAAGCGAACTTCTTACCTTTAATCGTTTCCGCCGGGCACTCCTGACCATCGCGTTTGACGAGTTCCGGCTTGTAGTCGAACAGGTCAAGGTGAGGCGGCGACCCAGCCATGTGCAGGTAGATGACATGCTTCACCTTGGGTGAAAAATGTGGATCGCGAGACGCCAGTGGATTCACCACGCCGGAGGTTTCCTGCGCAGGCTCAGCCGCCTGTGTGGCGCCGCCCAGCGTTGCCAGCGCCATCGCGCCCAGGCCCATTGAGCCATCGCGCAGAAAATGCCGGCGGGTTACGTCTTGTGGGTGATTCATAGGGAAACACTGCGGTTGGAGGTTTAGCAGAATATGCGGTTATCTTTTCGCGAGCACTTCGTCCAGGTTCAAAAGCACATTGCCGACCACCGCCCACGCGGCGAGCGTTGCTTTATCCTGTTGCAACTCTTTCAGCGGACCGGCAGCAAGTTTTGCCGCCGCTTCCTGATCCTTGGCGTAAGCCTGATGCAGCCGGTCCAACAAGGATTTCAAACGCCGTAGTTCATCCGCCGTTGGAGTGCGGGCCACACAAAGCCGGAAGCCATACGTAAGACGTGCCGCCGTGTTGCCGTTAACTTCGGTGAGCATCCGCTTAGCAAGACCCTGCGAAGCTTCCACATAAACCGGGTCATTCAGCGTGACCAGCGCCTGCAGCGGCGTGTTCGTCCGAATGCGGCGGATGGTGCACACTTCCCGACTTGGGGCGTCGAAGGTGGTCATAGAGGGATAAGGCGTAGTGCGGCGCCAACTGGTATACAGACCGCGACGGTAACGGTCGGCGCCTTGGCTGGTTTTCCAGTCCGTCGAACCACCAAACGCCGCCCGCAGGCCAAGGACGGGGCGTGGCGGCTGCACCGATGGGCCGTACATTTTGCGGCTAAGCAAACCACCGATGGCGAGCGCCTGATCGCGGATCATCTCTGCGGGTAAGCGATGCGAAGGGCCGCGTGCCAGAAGCCGGTTGCGGGGATCGATCTGGTTAAGCTGCGGGTTTGATTCCGACGACTGCTGATAGGTGGCTGACGACACAATTGTGCGGATCAGCCATTGCACATCCCAGTCATGCTCCATCAATTCAACCGCCAGATAGTCGAGCAGTTGAGGATGCGATGGCGGCTCGCCCTGGTTGCCAAAGTCTTCGCTCGTTTCCACCAGCCCGATGCCAAATAGCTGTTCCCAGTAGCGGTTGACAACCACACGCGCCGTCAACGGATTCCGCCGGTCCACCAGCCACCGGGCAAGTGACATCCGGTCGGCCGCGGCGCCTTCGGGCAGCTTGTGGAACGCGGCGGGAACGCCTGCCGTCACTTCTTTACCCTTCTGCTGGTAGTTGCCACGCAACTGAATGTGCGTCGTCCGGCGGCGCCCTGCCGCCAGTTCCTGCATGATGGGCGTCGGCACACCTTTAAGATCCGCATACTGCTTCTTCACCGCAGCGAGCTGCTTTTCAAGCTTTGTCTGTGACGAAGCAGGCGCCTGTCCCGGTTTGTAACTGGCAACCGCCTTCTGTTGCACTGGCGAAAGCACGGAAGAGGAAGCCGGGACGCTGACTGTGGTGCTGGGCGAAGGCGGCTGGGGCAGCGTCTGGACGAATAACGGTTTACGACTGGCGTCCAGGAGAATCAACCGGCTGCCGGTCAGGCGGTCGCCAACGCCATCCGTGCGGTTCCAGATCGCAACTTTCGATATTTCATAAGCTTTATCAAGCTTGACTTCCCACCAAGGATTCGCACCACCAGCGGTATGCGAAACGGATTTGTCTTTCTGGTATTCGCCGCTCGTGTTGCCATC
The DNA here is from genome assembly GCA_965233625.1 of Pirellulaceae bacterium. Taxonomy (GTDB): domain Bacteria; phylum Planctomycetota; class Planctomycetia; order Pirellulales; family Pirellulaceae. The sequence goes on along the minus strand of OZ247499.1, from coordinate 235,477 downwards.
AATCGCAAGTTTCGCAGGGCCGGCAAAGCCCGTGCTGATCTGCGATGCTTCTCCCTTCAATGCGACATTCACGCCGTTGCTGTCGAACACCTGCACTTCCGCCAGTGACAGAAATACGTCACTTCCGGGCAGCTCTACGCGGATATGCTGGACCTGGAATGGCTCGGAGCTTTTTGCAGCAGTCGTTTCATTGCCTTGCTTGACGGCCTCAGCCTGCTGCTTTGCTTTCTCCGCCGCAATCTGAGACTCCAGTTCTTTGATGCGTTTTTCCAGCGTTTCGCGTCTGGCCAACTGGTCCGCCGTCCATGTGTAATGCAAAGGGGCTTCATTGCCGCGGTCTGCGTCCGCCGTATTGTTGAAAATGGCAAAGAGCTGGAAGTATTCTTCCTGCGAGAGCGGGTCGTACTTGTGGTCGTGGCACTGCGAACAACCGGCCGTCACGCCCATCCAGACCTGCATCGTCGTATTCACGCGGTCCACCACGGCAGCGTTGCGGAACTCTTCGTCACTGGTGCCGCCTTCGCTGTTGGTCATCGTGTTGCGATGAAACGCCGTGGCGATAAGCTGGTCATCCGTGGGCGAAGGAAGCATGTCGCCCGCAATCTGCTCGATCGTAAATTGATCGAATGGCATGTTCTTATTAAGGCTGGAAATCACCCAGTCGCGGTATCGCCAGATGGTTCGCATCGGATCTTGAGCGTACCCGGCGGAATCTGCGTAGCGTGCCAAGTCCAGCCAGATTCTGGCCCAGCGCTCGCCATAAGCCGTCGATTTCAACAGCCGGTCCACCACGCGTTGCACCGCACCGGGCTCGTTGTCACCGACGAAAGCATCCACCTCTTCAATCGTCGGCGGCAGACCCGTGATATCCAGCGAAAGCCGCCGGATAAGCGTCTGACGGGTGGCAGGCTCTGAGGGCGAAAGGTTAGCAGTTTCAAGCCGCTTGAAGACAAAGCGGTCAATCGCGTTCTGCACACGATCTTCGTGCTTCAGTTGCTTTGGCGCCTCGACCTTAATCGGAGGGGCGAAAGACCAGTGCTGCTCATAGGGCGCCCCTTGCTGGATCCAGCGGCGCAGCAACGAAACTTCGTCTGCAGTGAGGGCTTCGCCAGCTTCTTCCGGCGGCATCCTCTCGCCCGCATCGGCGACCGCCCGGTGCAGCAGGATGCTGTCGTCCGGCTTGCCCGGCACGATGGCCGTATCGCCGCTATCAAGTTCAGCAATAGCCGCACTCCGTACGTCCAGCCTTAACCCTGCTTCACGGGTTGCTGCATCAGGGCCGTGGCAGCGAAAGCATTTGCCGGAAAGCAGCGGCCGGATATCGCGGTTGAAACGGACAGTTTCTTCCGCCTCAACACGCGCGGTCATCAAAATGGCGCTGGTCGCAAATAATGCCAAGAGCACGGTACGCATCGGTAGGGTTTCCAGCAAGAAACTGCGTCAGGAAGGAATAACCAATTATATCCGAAAGCCCGGGCTATTCCACCTAAGAGATTGCCTGACGTATGGTTACGCTGGGTCGATCTCGCTGATGGAGACAAGCGTGTCGCTCATTTCCTGCGCCGCGCGGTTCAGATCGTCGTTGACGATCTCGTAGGTATAACGGCTGCGGAGCGCCATTTCGCCACTGGCCACTTCGAGGCGCCGGCGTAAAGATTCGGCATCTTCGGTGCCGCGCTGGGTGAGGCGGCGTTCCAGTTCTTCCATCGTGCCGGGGTGCACGAAGAAGGTTAATGCTGCCGCGTGCGACTGTAAGACCGAGAGCGCGCCTTGCACGTCTATCTCCAGTAGCACCCACTTGCCGGCGGCCAGAGCGGACTCGACGCCGCCTTTTAGTGTGCCGTACCAGTGCCCGCGGCCGAACACTTCTTTGCATTCCAGGAATTCGCCGGCTTCCCGCCTTCGCTGAAATTCATGTGCGGGCAGAAAGTGATAGTCAACGCCGTCCGTTTCGCCTTTACGCCGGGGGCGGGTTGTGGCAGAGACGCTAACCTGAATTGGCAGCGGGCAGATCTCTATCAGCCGTCGCACCAGCGTGCTCTTCCCGGCGCCGGATGGACCGGAAACAATCAGCAGTCGCCCTGGTGCGGAAGTATTCATGCGGTATACGGCGGACTATTCCACGTTCTGGATCATCTCTCGAATACGTTCGAGACTGGCTTTGATTTCAATCACGCGGCGTCCGATTTCAGCATCGTTGGCTTTTGAACCGATGGTGTTCGTTTCGCGCGACATTTCCTGCGTAATGAAGTCTAGCTTACGGCCATTGCTTTCTTTCGCGTTCATCACCTCAGCAAACTGGTCGAGGTGGCTCCGCAGGCGGACCGTTTCTTCTGAGATGTCGCAACGTTCTGAGAAAAGCGCCACCTCCCGCGCGATGTCCGCCGGTTCGACCACTGTTTCGTAGCTTGCCAGGAACTTCGTCATCTTCTCTTGCAGCCGCTGGCGATAGTAATCAACAACCAGAGGCGCCCGCGTCTCAATCTGCGAAAGTTCTGCCGCGATTGCCTCGCAGTTGGCCTGCAGATCGTCGGCCATCGCCTGGCCCTCGCTCTTTCGCATCGCATCCAGGCCATCCAGCGCTTCGCTCAATGCCTGTTTCACAACGGGCCAGATGCCCGCAGCGTCGTCTGCTTCTGCAGCGGCTTCCTGCACGACACCCGGAAGGGAAAGCAGCGATTCCAGATGAATGCCTTCGCTGACGTGCAACTGATCATAGAGCTGGACCAGTTGCTTGCGGTAGTTAGACAGAACCGCCGTATTGAGGACAAAGTCTTCCGCGGAAGCCTGTTTGCTTACCCGCAGATTGACTTGCACAGAGCCGCGCCGCACCACCTTGCGGACGGCGTTTTCAACCTTCTGTTCGATGCCGGCCAACCCGTCGGCGCCACGCAGACTCAGCTTAAAATACCGGCCGTTGATGGTGCGTACTTCTGCAGAAACCGTGACCCGGTCTGCTGTACTCTGGGCCTGACCTTGCCCGGTCATACTGAGCAGCAAATGACCATTCCCTCAAGTTGCAATAGTGTACGCGGGTGACCGCAGGTATCCGCGCGACGACTAGCTGTCCGATGCAGGTGCTTCGTCATCGTCCTCGGCTGCTGCATCATCATCGCTGCCTTCGTCTTCGCCGGGCTCCGCATCAGCAGGTGCGCCGATCGACGTTGGACCGCCGTTGGCGGCAGCAGCTTTTTCCAGTGCCGTTGGCGTGTTGAGCATCTTGATCGAGAACATGCAAAGCAGAATCCAGAACACGGCAGCACCCATCGTGACACGCGTGAAGGCGTCGCCCGCTTTGCTGCCAAACGCGCTCTCGCCACCGGCGCCGCCCAAAGCACCCGTCAGACCGCCGCCTTTGCCCTTTTGCAGTAGCACAATCAGGATCAGAAAGGCTGAGGTGAGCGCCATCAACAGGCCAAGAATGATATAACCCATAGGTAAAAAGCTCCGGCAATCCGTTCAACAACTCGGTGTTTGAAAAAGTTAATTTGCGGCGGCGATAATGGCCAGGAAGCTGTCTGCTTTCAGCGAAGCTCCGCCGACCAGTGCACCGTCGATATCCTTCTGCGACAGCAATTCCGCCGCGTTATCTGGCTTCACGCTGCCCCCGTATTGAATACGCACAGCCTCAGCGACGGCGGCATTGTAGTTACTTTCCAGCAATCTGCGAAGATCAGCATGCACCTCTTGCGCCTGCTCTGGTGTGGCGACCTTACCGGTGCCAATGGCCCAGACAGGTTCGTAGGCAATCACGATCTTGCCCGCCTGATCGGTGGTCAGACCTGCCAGACTGCCGACAAACTGCTCTTTAACTACTTCGCCCGTCTTACCTGCTTCGCGATCTTCCAGGGTTTCGCCCACGCAGACGATAGGCGTTAGTTCAGCTGCCAAGGCGGCGTGAACCTTTTTGCTGATATCTTCGTTCGTTTCGCCAAAGATCGCCCGGCGTTCGCTGTGGCCAAGAATCACGTACTTACAGCCGATATCTGTGAGCATGCCGGCGCTGATTTCGCCTGTGAAAGCGCCCTTATCTTCGTGATGCATGTTCTGGCCGCCAACGCCCGTCTGCGAACCTTCGCAAGCGGCAGCGACATCCGCCAGGTAGATGGAAGGTGGGCAAAGTGCGGCTTCGACGCTGCTGGACGAATGCTCTTTGGCAACGGCGGCAGCCAGTTCTTTGGACTGCTCGCGGTTGAGGTTCATCTTCCAGTTGCCAGCAATAAACGGCGTTCTCACAATCATGCTCCTGGGCGTGTTAATGGTTTATTCGCAAAGCGGGGCGGTTTATTTTGTCACTGCCACGCGGCAGTTAGGCTTTTTGACGGACGGAAATCGTCTGATCGAACATACCCGCCAGCTTCGAGATTTTCGCGGCGATTTCGGCGTATTGTTCGGGCAGAAGCGCCTGCGGCCCGTCAGACATTGCCTCTTGCGGGCAGTTGTGCACTTCAATGTGCACGCCGTCAGCGCCAACCGCCACACCGGCTAGTGCACATGGCGGAATCAGATCCGGGCGCCCCGTAGCGTGGCTGGGGTCGACAATCACAGGCAGGTGCGAGAGACGCTTCAAAGCGGCAACCGCGGCCACATCGTAAACATTGCGTGTGGCGGGATCGAAGCCTTTGATGCCACGCTCGCAGAGCACCACGTTGGGGTTGCCCTGCGAGAGGATGTATTCGGCGGACATCAGCAGATCAGCGATCGTCGCGCTCATACCACGTTTGAGCAGAACCGGCTTTTTGGCTTTACCTACTTCTGTCAGCAGCACAAAGTTCTGCATGTTGCGGGCGCCAATTTGCAGCATGTCTGAATAGCGGGCGACGGTTTCGACCTGGCGAGGGTCGGTTACTTCGGTCACGACCGGCATGTCGTGTTTGTCGCCTGCTTCGCGAAGGATCTTCAGGCCATCTTCGCCCAGACCCTGAAATGAATACGGGCTAGTGCGTGGTTTATATGCGCCACCGCGAAGGATGTTCGCTCCAGATGCTTTGACCGAGGCGCCGATTTCGTCCATGCGCTGGGCAGTTTCAACGGCGCAAGGGCCGGCGATCATCGCCAGATTGCCGCCGCCGATCTTCACACCTGCGACGTCGATAACACTTTGCTGCGGATGGGCTTCCAGGCTCGCCAGTTTGTAGGGTGGAAGCACGGGCACAACCTGCTGGACACCCGGAATGGCGCTGAGGCGATCGGTGGAAATCTTGTCTTCGTCGCCGATGATGCCAATAATTGTACGGTACGTCCCGCGGCTTGGATGAGCCTTCAGCCCGAGATCTTCGATATGGTTGATGACTGACTGAACCTGCTCGTCCGTAGCGCCAGTCTTAAGGATGATAATCACGACTTGATGTCCAGGTAGTGTCTATTAAAGTGCGCAGGCAAAGTTTGTGCGGGCGGTAAACGGCACAGAATACCACAGCTTTTTTGAACGGTCGATGGTCCTAAACCGCACTAATGTATCCAGCATGAATATCCATGGGGAAAAACTCATCAGTCGCAGCATGTCTTGAGCCATCCCGGATTTACACCGTGATGGTGCGTTTTCATCGCGTGATGTTCCGCTATGGGTTGTCAGATGCTAAATTCAGATATCGTGCCCGCTGGGAGTTTGAATGCACATGCATCCCGCGTAAGTAGGCAACGCACCGTCGATTGAGCGTTTTACGGACTGTTAAGTAACTCAACCGTACCGACATTGAAAGTGTAATGATGATTGCGAAAATTCTAATCCCCGGCGCCTTGGTGCTGGCGACATTTGCAAGTGCAGCTGGTTACGCAACCTACAGCACCTTGACCTCCAGCAATGGCACTGCGGAAACAAGCGTAACTGGGGAAACCGGCGGTTGCTGCCACTCGCTCGGAGGCTGCCCAAGCTCGCAGCAGCCAACGGCCTGCCACGCCGATGATCAGCAGGTTGACACAAGTTGCTGTGCAAAAAGCAATGAGACCACCGGCGATAACGAACCTGCTGTCGCAGATACGTCGAACGCCCAGACAACGGAAGAAGTGCAGGCAACCTCCGCAAATTAGTTGCAGGACACGAGATACACTGCAAGGCAACGGCTCTCGATTTCGGGAGTCGTCTTTTGTTGAAATGTCTCAGTCAATATCTACCGCTTTCGCAGGCTGTGGCTCTGGAACCTGCGACATGCCGTGCCTGGCTTCGGCAACTACTCCCGCAGCCCACGGCTTGCTGCCATAGAGTTCGACAATTCCCTGGTAGATCTGCAACGACTTAGCCGCGTCTGTTTCACGTAGTTCGTGTGCGGTGGCCAGTCGTTTCTTGATCGCCTGCAATTGCGACTTCTGGGATTGCTCGCTTACGGCTTCTAACCGGACCAGTTGTTTACGGGCCAGGTCCAAACGGACCTTCACGGTTTCGGAAGCACCCGGGTCGTCATAAACCTGTATCAACGCACGCAGCCGGGCGGCGCCTGCCGAGGGATCGCTGCCTGCCAGCGTGATGGCTTCGTAATAGGCTTGCTCGACGGGCGACTTCAGCGTGCTCGCCCGGCCGGAAGCAGAAGAGAAGTTAAGACGATTCTCCATAATCTTCATCTCAATCTCTTGCTGCAGGCGCCGGACTTCTTCCACGCGGGGATCCTCCGGGAAACGCTCGAGGAAATCGTCAACCTCTGATTTCACCAGCGTGATTTTACGCCCGCTGCTCTTGCTGGCTTCGGCCTGAATCTTCCCATACAACGAATTTGCCGTGTCGGGCAACGAAGCGTATACAAACATGCCAGCCAGCAGCAGCAACAGCAGCGCGATGCTCACTGCGGACAAAATAGCCGGCAGGTTGCTTTCGGGCGATTTCTCTGTTTCGCGTTGCTGCTCTTCTTCCTCCAGAGTCATGTACCGGTCTGGTTGTGGCTCTGCGGGCGCCTGCATCTTCTTCTGATCAGACATCGAAGCCCGCGTTGCATCATCTGCCAGAACGCTCTCCGCACCGGGCGGGTAGGGCTGCCAGGCAATGGGCGTGTCGTCCCGCCGGATATCCCTGCCTGCCACCGATGCGTGTATGGCGGTCGGCGCGGATTGCTTGGACGACTCTGCTGGGGGTGTCGTGCTAGAAACGGGTTTTTCAACACTGGTATCGTTGGCCGGAATCGCTGGATCTGGCGGGACTGGCGCCGTGGGCCTTGAATACGTTGAACGACGGGCGATGGTTGCATTGTCGACCGGGTTCTCGACCTCTTCAAACAGGTCATCGTCGTCTTCCGCTTGGTCGCCCGCAGCTGCTACGTCGTCGTTGTCGGGTTTAGGAGTAGCATTCTTCGAGGCGGCAGCATCGGTCGATGGCGGCTTATCTGGCGGCAGTTCCGCCTCGATTTCGTCAAGACGCCGCGAGACAGCAAGCGCCGTTGCAATGCGTGCCGATGGATCTTTCTCCAGCAGGCGGTGGATAAGTTTTGCCAGCGAAGACGGCGTCTGCGGTGCGGCTTCGCGAAGGCTAGGGGCAGGGTCAAACTGAAGGCTGTGCAAAACCTTCGGAAGCGAATTAGACGCAAACGGCGGCTTGCCGCACAGCAGAGCGTAAAGCACGCTGCCAACGCTGTACAAATCACTTCGCGCCGTGACGGAAACGCCTTTTGCCTGCTCCGGCGCCATATAGTCCGCCGTGCCGATCACACCGCCGTCAGATGTCAGGCTCTGACCGCCGAAGAACTTGGCAATGCCGAAGTCCGTGATTTTGACCGCGTTTTCAGTGGTCAGCATTAAGTTAGCCGGCTTGATATCGCGGTGCACAATGCCGCGGTCATGTGCGTGACGCAGCCCCGCACAGACGCCACGCCCGATGTGAATCACCTCACGTGGCGTAAACCGCCGGCCGGATCTAAGTTCCTCGAAAAGGCTTTTTCCCTCGACCAGATCCATCGCATAGTAAAGGTGCCCTTCATGCTCACCCCATGCCAGCAACTGGACAATGTTGGGATGTTGCAGCTTCTTGAGGGTTTCGATTTCCGTTTCAAACCGGTCGCGGAAATGGGTCTCGGAGGCAAATGCAATGGAAAGCATCTTCACGGCTGCCTGCTCACCCGTGATCTCATTCGTCCCTGCGTAAACCGCACCCATTCCCCCGCGTCCGAGTAAACGGTCGATACGGTAAGGGCCTAAACGTTCAATCGCCATGGCGCACCGCGCTGCGTATCAAAACAACAACGCATTAAAGAAGAGTTGCAGAATAGAGCGACGGTGGTCCGCCATCGCCTCTAAACCCGCATTATAAAGTAATGCCGCCTGGCAGTCGATGATTGTAAAACGCGGTGCGATTCTGCCGTAACTTTGATACTGGTATTTCCACTTGCGTTACTAAGTCGCTTGCGTGACTTCAAGCGAAGTAAACCAGGCGTGAATCAGCCCTGTTTGCAGGAACTGCTCGGGTGTTTCAAACCCGGCGGACGCGATGATTGCGGCCACTCTATCCGGCTCCAGCACAGCTACATCGCGACCATAGGCAGACTTCATGCGGTCAAATCCCTCCGGCGACACATCCGCCGACTTCATGGACCGCCACCATATCTCAAGCATGCTCTGGTATCCGGCCGATCCTGTATCTGCGGCCAGGTCCGCGCTGACCAGCCGTCCACCGGGCTTTAGCCGCCGGCCGATCTCGCGAAAAAAATCTATCCGTAAATCCGGGTCCAGCACGAATTGAGAGACCAGAAGCGACGTCGCCGCGTCGAATTCCCGCGTCACCGGCAACGTATCAACATAGCCGTGGTGAAATTCGCACCGTGCAGCTATGCCTGAGTTTTCCGCCTTCTGCTGGCAGACTTCAAGCATTGGGGCGGATGGCTCGACGGCGGTGAATTGCCATTCGGGAAACGCTTCAGCGAGCACAAGCAGTTCCGAACCTGTACCTGCGCCGACACAAAGGACTCTCGCGTCACTGGGCAGCGGTGCGAGAATCGATTGCAATAGGAAGTGCAATGCATCCCGGAGCGACGCCAGCTTTGTCTGAAGCTGATCGTATCCAGAGGCGCATTTCTGGTCGAAGAATTTTTCTGCTGCGTCTTTTTCCATGCCTGATCCAATCGTAGCAACGCGTTCAAACGCCACGCGACCACCGCGCAGTCGCCTGACCACGCCTTAAATGCATTTGAACAGCAAGTGCTTATCAATAGCAATATGGCGTTGCGTGCTTCGTCACTGGAGTAGACATCCATTCAGACGCTAATAAGCATTCTTGTCGTGGAAGACAACCAGAACGGTGCGGAGCATGATTTTGATGTCCATCAGAAGTGACCATTCGCGGATGTACTGATGGTCGCATTCGACGCGGCGTTCCATTTTCTCGAGCGTGTCGGTTTCGCCCCGCCAACCGTTCACCTGCGCCAGCCCCGTGATACCGGGCTTTACCTTGTGCCGCAGCATGTAGCCTTGAATCTGTTTGCGGTACTCTTCGTTATGCGCTGAAGCGTGCGGCCTTGGTCCGACCAGCGACATGTTGCCTTCGATCACGTTGAACAGTTGCGGCAATTCGTCTAGCGAAGTCTTGCGGATAAAACTGCCAAAGGGCGTAATCCGCGGGTCACCCTTGGTTGCCTGTTTCACAACAGGGCCGTTGTCCATGACGCGCATAGAGCGGAACTTCCAGACGAGAATTTCGCGGCCATCCAGCCCGTAGCGTTTCTGTTTGAAGAAGATCGGACCGGGCGAAGTGAGTTTGATAATCAACGCGATCAGCGTCATCGGCAGCGCGAGCAGCGTCAGGGCAATGCCCGCCAGTACAAGATCGCTGGCGCGTTTGATCAGTCCATCCACGCCATAGAACGGATTTTCAAACACGCTGACAACCGGCAGTCCGTTGATATTGCTCCAGCGCGAACTGAGAAGTTCAAACACAAAGAAGTCGGGCACGATATAGACTGACGCAGTGCTGTCACTCAGTTGCGCGAGCACCTGACGGATGCGTTCTTCGGCGCGCATCGGGAAAGTCAGGTAGATCATATCGATCTCTCCCTGCTTCGCCTTTTGCACGAGTGAATCGATATTTCCTAGTTTCTGCCCGACCGACTCTGGTAGATCGGCAACACGCTCCTGCGGACGGTCGTCGTAAAAGCCGGCGAGTTTCAGTCCCAGTTCCGGTGAAGCTTCTATATTTCTCGCCAGGTCGATGCCAAGATCTGTCACACCTGCGATGGCGAAACTACGGGTGTTCATCCCGCGGCGGTGCAGCACGCGCAAGATCGACCGCACCATAATTCTCAAAGCCACAAACAACAGCGGCGTCGTGATAAACCAGGCCAGCATCAAGCTCCGCGGCGCCATGTTGGCGTAGCGTGTGCAATAGCCCAGCACTGCCAGCCCCACAAGCGTTGCGCCCCAGGTCACCAGCGAGCAGATGAGTTCACGACCGGCGGAAACTCCCCGCCAGTTGCGGTACATGCCCGAGAAGCCCGCAATGATGTTAAACAGCATGATCGTGGCGGCGCCGGCCAGGAAATAATGCTCGCGCGCCATCGGTGTTGCATAGAATGTGGCCAGGTACAGGCCAGTGGCAATGCAAGCGGCGTCTAGCAGGCGGTACAGCGACTCAATCGCGGACCATTGTTGTTGAATCCGGCGGGCGGAAGACATAGGACACCAGCGTGGGAATAAGTTTAAGAATGAACCTTCTTAAACATAGGACACGCTTTAATGCAGCATCCTGGCGCCAGATACCTACTTACCAGCGGCGTCAAACAGAAGTGCGTGAGCGCGTTCTGCCTGGCTGCCGCGTTTCTTCGCCGTGGTTGCTGCAACCGGTTTAACCGGCGCAATCGACTTAATATTTGACCACTTCAGAGGCATTACGACCACGGTGGAATGCGACTCGATTTCCAGCCATAAACGGATCGACGACGTACGGCTGTGCACTTTCCCGCGGATCGAATCGCCTTTGGCAAATTGCACCTGCACAATGTTCTGCTGGCGTTCAGCTTTCATCGCCGCTTCAAGGGGGCCATTGGCGGATACAGGCGAAACAGCGAAAAAACTGGACAGAAGAACAACAACGGCGGCAACGCGGTGCATGGCAGCGGATCTCATCAGAACAGGGATTGGCGTGTGGTTGCCAGCCAGTGACGCACATGCGGCGCCAGTCTGAAAATGAACGCCAGAAACGGCGTTTTAGCCACGCGTGATCACTACAACCGGGAGAACCGCACCGGACCGGCTTGGCGCCGTGTTGCGGAGAATCAACACGACGTTGCGAATCCGCCCTACGGCTGACTGCGGTGAAGTGTCAATTCGAAGTTGCGCCGGACGATTCTGCATTGGAATCGTGAGAATCGCCTTCCTGGCTTTGCTTGAACTTATCGATCTCTTGCATCAGGTGATCGTATTGAGCCTGTTGATCCTGCTTCAACTGCGACAGGTATCTGCGGGAAGCCTGGAAGTCTGCTGCGGCGAGGCCGATGACGCCGCACGTCAGCGCTGCCACGATGCACCAGTAGATCAGCCCGGCGATATTCCCTGGCACCCAGGTTCCGGCGGCCATCATCGCCGCCACCAGCACAATCACCCCGCTGACAAGCATCCGCCGGCGGAACTGCGCATGACTAACGCGTAGCAGATCCGCGTCATCCTCTTCCGCCAGTACGCTGCGATAATGCACCCATTCAAAACCGCCCAGAACCACGGCCACGATCAGCAACGAGATTGCAAAACTTATGGTTGCCACAAGACTGGTTTCCTAATTCTTGACGTTCTGTAGCAACCGCAGGTATTGAAACACCACTTTGCCCACGATGCCCAGCGACTCGGCAGAACAGTTCTCCGGGATATCCGCCTCGGTGTGCCAATACTGCCGGGCGAACCCTGGTCGCGGATAATCGAAGTCAATGATGTCGCACGTCGGGATACGTGCAATCTGATTGAGAGGCAGATGATCGTCGCGCACGGTATGCCGCGCCCGTGGGTTGAATTCTTTGGCGCCCAGGGATCTGGCCACCGACCACAGGTCGTTAGTGACCTGACGTGCGTAGTAGAGGCTGTTCTTCTCTTTGTAAAGTTGCAGGCTCTTGTCGCCGACCATATCCAGCAACACCCCGCAGCGATAACGGTGCGCGGGTGGAGTGGCTTTGTACTGATTGGCGAAATGCGTCGAGCCAAGGAAGTACGGGTCGCGTTGCCCATCGTAGACAAGTTCTTCGCCATCGAAGAGCACGATGTCTACGCCGAATCGACCTTCCAGCGTCGGCAGCAACCGCGCCATTTCCATCAGCACGGCCACACCGCTGGCGCCATCGTTGGCCCCGATGAATAAGCCGCGTGGATTCTTGGGATCCTGATCGGGAAAGGGTCGAGTGTCGTAATGTGCGCACAGAAGCACACGCTCTTTCCGCTGCGGATGGAATTCCACGATCATGTTGCTCATCTTCACCATCTGGCCGGTCTGCGGATGGCGGGCGTTGAATTCCTGCATCCGCACTTTGCCGCCGGCTTTGGTGAAATGGGCGGTCAGCAGTTCCTGCTGCTTCTTCATCCCTGGGGTTCCGCTGATCCGCCTACCGATGGCGCAGATATCAAGCAGATGCTTGTACGCCCTCTCGCCATCAAATGGCACATCTTCCGGTCGCGTCCGCGGCAGCGCTGAGCCATCCACAGGTGATTGAAAGACCCACGCGGCAAGGCCGGCACCCGTCGCGCCCACCAGGATAATCGTGAACCACATCTTGCGGCTTAATTTGAACATGCACTCCCTCCGTAAGAATTAACGCAGCCGCGCAAGCAACCACGCCACAACATCTATTGTAAGGAGAGTACGTAAATACCGCTATGCTGCAGACCGCTCGAAGATAATTACGCCAGCAGCCTACTGCGCCAGGAACTCAGGTGTGACGACCACAAACGTCCCTTTCCCTGAGATATCACCATCGTTGTCAGCATGCTGCCAGATGCCCGAAACAATGGCGGACTGGCCGGATTGAAGTTCAACTTCAGCGCGGGTGGCAAGACGACGTACTGCTGGCCCCGAATCACTTTGGTCCAGCGTTTTCACGTGCACGGCCGGTTCAATCGAGAGCGCAATCCGTCCGTTACGCTGAATGTGTCCTTCAACATCAAGCTTGAACTTGCGGCCCGGATTTCCCGTTCCGGTTGCATAGACCGGCCAATATTCCTCCACTTCGAAGGTCGCGGGGGCGCCGTCTGAGATAACCATTGAGGGTTCAGAGATAACTTTCGCACGCTTTTCAGCGACCAGTTTGCCTAGCATCGTGACAAGCGATCTATCCTTACCTTCTCCGCTAGTCACCTTGGAGGCGCCTCTCCAGAAGACGCCCTCGGCCTTGCTATCGACTTCTACGATTTTGAAATGCAGCAGAATCAGCGGTCTGGGCGGCTGGCTGTATTCCCACAGCTTTAGCGGCGTTAAGGCGCAGGCGATGCCGAGGGTGAACACCAGCACGCTGTGTAAATAAAAGCTCAGCCAGTTGCGACGATGCGAAACTGGCTGAGGCTTGTTTGAATTGCTGCTCATTCGAGCATCCATCCGTGGGGCTGATGAAGCTTATTCCTTAATCATCAGGTTACGCCAGCGCACTTCGTAAGGGCCGGTTCCCTTCTTGATGCCATGCACCTGCAAGCCGATGAAACCTTTACTCATGTTGCTCTTGGTGTCTGTCAGATCGGCGACGGGCACATCGTTGACCCAGGTCTTAATCGAGTTACCTTTGGCCACGACGTAATACTTGTTCCATTCACCTTTTTTGAACGCGGCCTTAGCTTTGGCGTCTGAGCGGTCTTCGCTCAACCAACCGGTGCCCAGTGCTTCGCCGTAGATGAAACCGGCAGTGCCATTGGTGGCGATTTCCACCTGTGGGCCATGCACACGGCCAGAAGGCTCACCGCCTTTGCTGGCGGAACGGATCTGCACGCCGGAGTTCAGCGCATCGTCCACCTTCACTTCAAACCGCAGTTCAAAGTCTCCGTATTGCTTCTTGGTGCAAAGGAACGAGTTAGGACTGCCTTCGTTGGTCTTGCCGACGATGGCGCCTTCTTCAATGCGGTAGGTGGCAGTGCCATTACGCTGTTCAAAGTTGTCCAGGTTTTTGCCGTTAAAAAGCGGCATCCAGCCATCCTTCTGTTTGTCGGCGGCAAAAGCCTGCGTTGCACAAACGACTAATGCAAGAGTGCTAAGAATCCAGGCGGCTTGTTTCATTGTGAGTACCTTTCGGAGTTTAGATTTCGTTGATGGAAAACGCTTATTGTACACGGACAAGTTTCATGATGCGGCCAGATACATTCCAGTCCTGCACATAAAGATTGCCGTCTTTGTCCCAGTAAGAGCCATGCGTGCCGCTGAAGATACCTTCAATCCACTGCGACTGCGGCACGTTGAAGCCGCGTTTGCTGGGATTAGGGTTGTGTCCCAGAACGGCGATGATGGTGTTAGTTTTATCAAGAATAACGACGCGACCCTGCAGGTCAGGCACCGAAACATAGTCGCCCTGAATGGAAACAGATGTAGGCATCCCCAGACCCGTAACGACTTCGCCCAGGAATTCACCTTCCAGGCTGTAATGCACTAGCCGGCCTTTGGGCTTATGGTTACGGTCACAGATCAACAGTCGTGGCGGATCATACCGTTTGTCAATCGTCATGCCGTGGGCCGTGTTGAACTGTTTTAACGCGTTGCCTTTTTCGCCGAAGTGCGCCAGGTATTTGCCGTCTTTGTCGTAGCGGAAAATGTGGTTGCTGGCGTATCCGTTGGACAGAAAGATGTCGCCGTTGTCCGCCACGGTAATGGCAGTTGGATTGAAGCGGATCTTGCCCAGGTTTGCTTCTGCGGGCACACCTAGCTTCAGCACAATTTCGCCCGTTTTGATGCTGAATTTGATTCCTTCAGCATCCGCATTACGGGCGCCATAAATGTATTCCTGCCCGTCCGCTTCTTCCCGGATTTCCATGTCATGGATGTTGGAGTATTTCGGACCTTCGTAAGAGTGGATCACTTTGCCATCGGGTGAGAAGACAACAACGCCCTTCTTCGCACTGGTATAGATATTGCCCGCCTTATCAATCACGACGGCGCCGTGCGTCGGCCCCAACGCCGATGAACCATCGGGCCGCAGGCCCCAGCCTGGCACCGTCTCAAAGGTCATATTCCCGGCGCCCATGCGAACGGGCTTCACCTCGTCTGCGCGAAGGGCCAGAGGCAGGGCGACGAAGCTCAATACAACAAGAAACCGCAGCGATGGCGGATACCAGGTTTTCATAGATGCGTTTCCTTCAGCGGTGTGGCGTAAGATCTGGGCGTGGCCCGCCCGGTGAGAGTACCGAATGTAGTTTGCCACGTAGGGCGAATGCAACTATTTGCCAGCAACAGCGGCGATCAGCCCGGCATTCTTAAAGAAACACCGCAATATCTTCCAGCGGCTTGCGTGTGATACCGGGCACCGTGGCGTCTTGGGCTGGATAGCCAGTTACGAGCAGCACGAAGGGACGCTCGGTGCTGGGCCGGTCGAGTATCTGGTTGAGAAACCGCATCGGCGCCGGCGTGTGTGTCAACGTCGCCAAGCCAGCGTTGTGAAGTGCGGCGATGAGCAGCCCGGTGGCGATACCCGTCGATTCAACCGGGTAGTAATGTTTGACGGGTACACCATCTTCGGCGACACCCGACGACTGCACGAACACGGCAATAAGATACGGCGCCGTCTCTAGAAAGGGTTTCTGCGCATCCACACCCAGGGGCGCCAGCGCGCTGAGCCATTCTTCCGGGGCGCGGTTGCTGTAGAATTCGCGTTCTTCCGCTTCCGCAGCCAGACGGATTTCGCGTTTCTTCGCTTCGCTGGAAACAACCACAAAGGTCCAGGGCTGCTGATTCGCCCCGCTCGGCGCCGAGCCCGCAGTTAACAGGCACTGCTGAATGATCTCTAGAGGGACCTCTTGCGGCGAAAAATCGCGGACAGTGCGGCGGAGGCTCATCTGCTGGCGGAAAGTTGTCGCCTTCTGCAACATTTCAGCCGGTGGAAGTTGCTTGTAGCCCGGCAGGGGAATCCGCGACATGGACGGTTACCTGTACCTATTTACCTATTAATAAGGTCTCTTAGCTGGACCAGTTCCGCCAGGCCAGCTTCGGCGAACTCGACACCGCCAACGAATCTACCGGGTTGCATCCACTGGTTCAGCGTTTCAAAGGGGATGCCAAAGACGTCGGCCAGCAGCACGTCCATCTCTTTTTCCAGTTTGCTGAAGTAGCGGACCCACTCGGCGGCTTCCACCAGCGAGATATTCTCTTCACTTTCGGACTTCATGGGATGAAACAGCAGCACGCTGTAAGGCGTCACAATACGGCGGCGACAAGCGGCCAACGGCCAGAGTGCGGCCGAAGAGCATTCGCCAAGCACGATGCCGGTGGCGTTCAACCGCCGGATCAGCATCAGCGTCATGAGTGAAATGGCCGAGTGGGGGTTTCCGCCTGGGCAGTTGAAGTAGATGGTGCACTCGCCGCCTTCAGGCACTTCCAACAGCTGGCCCGTAAGCTCTGCTTCGGAGTCGTTCAGGTCGCCGATCAGAGAGAATTCGCGCGGTCCTTCTTCCTCTGGCGTGTCTTCGCCTGCTTCAGAATCTTCAAAGTCTGTCATCGCTGGATTCGCTGGGTGATGTGCACCACGGATAGCCAAGCCACCCTAGTGAGACACATATATTTAGCTGTGAAACGGATTTGCCCAGCATACCAGCACAGCCTGGCTCCGGCATCAGACGCTTCGTTTGAAAAAGAGTGTCCAGCTGGCATTGCGTATGCGGTTGGTCTTGCGGGTGCCCGTGGCAGATTCTTCCCGTACGACGTTGACCAGTTCCCATCCTTCCGATCCGCGGAGATTGAGCAGTTGCTGCATGCCGCCGTTGTCGCGTGTTTTCTCAACAAGATACTGCCAGGCTGCCCCTTGAGAGGGGGGCGTCATGGTAGGAGCCGTGGTTTGCATCGGGTTTTCCGTATTCGTTGTGTCCGAAGTTGCGATGAATCGTTTGTGCAGGTCATTCGGGTTGCACACTTCCCAAGGTGTCTGCCGATACTCCAAAAATACGTTGCGTCAAACGGTTTGGCCAAATGCCGCGACGGCTGCAGTGGCTGGAAAAGCAACTGATGTGGAAGCAATTTCCGGCAGCCGCTATCGTCCGAATAATTGCCGCATTCCGTTTGAAGCGGCTATTTAACCTAGGTAAGTTAGTGTGACCCCTCTCGTTAGCCGGTTTTGACGTTAAACTGGCAAAGGTGGGATGCCAGAATCACCCCGGTTGCTAGCATGACTTAAGAATCAGGCAATCGCCCGCTTGATTTTCGCAACGGCCTGCATGGACCGTACATCAGCGAAGCCGCAGATAATGATGCTGCGTGGCAACCGTAAAACCCGGAGTTTGAACCACGGTGAAACTCGACGATCTATTCGCGCCCTTTCAGCCGCCCGGCGGCACCCTTGTAGACCGTCTGCAATTCTGGGCTGCTGAACAACCGGCTGAGACCTCTTTCTACTACCTGGTGGATGGCGAAAACGAAGAAGTCAGCCTGACTTATCAAGAGCTAAACGAACGCGCGAAAGCAATCGGGGCGAAATTTGCGGAAAAAGGGCTGGCTGGGGAAAGAGCGTTGTTGCTGTTTCCTCCAGGTCTTGAGTTTGTGGAAGCGTTTTTCGGATGCCTCTATGCGGGTGTAACGCCGGTTCCCGCCTATCCACCACGCCGAAACCGCAATATGACGCGGATCGAGGCGATTTCTGATGACGCTGGCGCCCGCGCTGCGCTGACCACAAAATCTGTGGCGGATCGCGTCGTCAATATGCTGGACGAAGCGCCGCATCTGCGCGAAGTCGAATGGATCGCCGTTGACGAGATCGATACGGGCGAAGCTGCCAACTGGTCGGCGCCAGTCATTGATTCCGGTACGCTGGCCGTTCTGCAATACACCTCGGGCTCTACCGGGACGCCCAAAGGTGTGATGCTGACGCATGCCAATCTGATGCATAACTGCGGTTTGATTGTGCATTCGTTTGAGCCGTCACGCTCCGGCGTCGGCATGACGTGGCTGCCGACCTATCACGACATGGGCCTTGTCGGCGGCGTGCTGAAGCCGCTGTATTACGGCCGGCCCAATGTGCTGATGTCGCCCATGTCGTTCCTGCAAAAGCCTGTCCGCTGGCTGCAGGCCATCTCCAAGTACAACGTCACCATCAGTGGCGGCCCCAACTTCGCTTATGACCTGTGTGTCGAGAAGATTGAAGACGATCAGTGCGAAGGCCTGGACTTGAGTTCCTGGGATGTGGCTTTCAATGGCGCCGAGCCTATCAAGCCAGACAGTCTGAACGCCTTTACCGAAAAGTTTGCACCTTACGGCTTCCGCGCGGCCACGCACTATGCCTGTTACGGCATGGCCGAAACAACGCTGATTGTCACCGGCAGCGTCAAACAACAGGAACCCGTCATCCGCGATTATCACGGGCGCCTGATTGAAGAGCACCGCGTGGAATCTGTGGACGCCGACGATGAAAACGCCCGTCAGCTAGTGGGCTGCGGCCGCATTCTACCCGACGAAGAAGTCATCATCGTCGAGCCCGAAACACGCGTCCCCTGTGCACCGCGCGCCGTTGGCGAGATCTGGGTTATTTCGCCCAGCATCGGCAAAGGCTATTGGCGGAAACCTGAAGAAACTCAAAAGACATTCCACGCGAAGCTCGCTCCGCCACATGATAAGGGCAAGGAATATCTGCGGACGGGTGACTACGGATTCATTGACGATGGCGAACTCTTCGTCACCGGCCGCGTGAAAGACCTGATTATCGTCCGCGGTGTGAACCGTTACCCGCAGGACATTGAAGCAACCGTCGAGAGCGTGAGCGACCGTCTCCGTTCCGGCGGATGCGCCGCGTTCGCGGTTGATGTTGCAGGTCGAGAGCGGCTGGTGGTTGTGGCGGAAGTGGAACGCAGCCGCAACAAAGACTTCGGCGGCGTCATCGCGCAGATACGCAGCGCGATTACTGCCGAACACGATCTACCGCCCGATGCAGTCATTCTGGTCCGGCCAGGGTCGATTCCCAAAACATCCAGCGGCAAGATCCAACGGCACGCCTGCCGCGCTGATCTGGTGGAGAAGCGTCTTTCCATTGTGGCCGACTGGTACCTGTGGCGCACGGATCAACCGCACCAGGCTGCTGAGGCGCCGGCCAAGTTGCTCAAGGTTTCCGCAGAAGAAGACTCGGGCCTCAACCCGGAGATCGTCGCCGCGGTCAAAGAGCAGGTCCGCTTCGTAGGTCGCGAGCGGGCGAAAGAACTGCACCTGGATACCAATATCGTTATCGACCTCGGCCTGGACTCGCTGGAACGGTTGCAGATCGCCAACGCGCTGGAGCAGAAATTCGGCGGCCGCTTCCCCGATGAAGTGCTGCAGCAGATCGAAACCATCCGCGAAGTTGCTACGGCCATCGACAAGTACATCGGCGATCAGCCCGGCAATAGCGCTTCGCCAGAGGCGGATGCATCTTCACATCTTAACGGTGGTAAAGAAGACTACTGCCGGTTCGACAAGATGCCGGAGCTGACCCGGCTGAAGCAGATGAAGAATCTGCTTCTGGCGACAGGCGTCCAGAACCCTTATTTCAAAGTGCACGACGCCCCGACCGGCGCCACCACGGTGATTGAAGGCCAGGAGATGATTAACTTCTCCACCTACGATTACATCGCGATGGCCAGCGATCCCGTTGTCATGCAGGCGGCCAAAGAAGCCATCGATGAGTACGGCACCAGCGTCTCCGCCAGCCGGCTGCTGTCGGGCGAACGGCGTGTTCACCGCGAACTGGAAGAACTGCTTATCCGCTGGACCGGCCGCGAAGCTTGCATCACCTATGTCGGCGGCCATGTCTGTAACGAAACGACCATCGGCCACCTGTTTGGTGCAGGCGACCTGATCCTGCACGATGCGCTGGCCCACAATAGCATCATCAAAGGCGCTGAACTTTCCGGCGCCCGCCGCCGTCCGTTTGAACACAACGACTGGCAGGCGGTGGACGATATCCTTAGCGAAGTGCGGATGAACTACCGCCGCGTACTGATTGCCATTGAAGGCTTATACAGTATGGACGGTGACTTCCCGGACCTGCCCGGCTTCATCAAAGTTAAGAAGAAGCACAAAGCGATCCTGTACATGGACGAAGCCCATTCGCTGGGAACCATGGGCGCCACCGGCCGCGGTCTGATTGAACATTACGGCTGCGATCCCAAAGACGTCGATATCATCATGGGCACCATGAGTAAGGGTCTTGGCGGCGGTGGCGGCGGCTTTATCGCCGGCAGCAAGGAACTGATTGAGTACCTGAAGTACACGGCGCCAAGTTTCGTGTTCTCGACAGGCGTTCCGCCGTCGCACTCAGCAGCAACGATCGCCGCGATCCATCTGCTGGAGCGCGAGCCAGAACGCGTCACACGCGTCCGCGCGAACGCACGCCTCTTTATCGAGCGTGCTCAGGAACGTGGCATGAACACCGGCCTCAGCGACGGCACGCCCGTTGTTCCGCTGATCATCGGAAACTCGCTGCACGCGCTTCAGTTGTCCGGGCAACTTGCCGCGCGGGGCGTGAATGTTCAGCCGATTCTGCACCCTGCGGTCGAGGAAGAAAAATCACGCCTACGATTCTTCGTCACTTCCGCCCACACCGAAGAGCAGATCATCTACACCGTAGACGCTGCCGCGGAGGAACTCGCCAAGATTGACCCCGGTCACCTCAGCGAAGCGTCCGGCGGCGCTGCTTGAACGAAAACCAGCGGTATTGCTGCATCCGGACGATCAACGCTAACATTCCCGTGCTTACGCTCTGAAGTTTCGCAACGTACGCGGGAAGTCCATTCATGAGAAGGCTGCACTGGCTAAAGTGGGCAGGATTGCCGGCGATCCTTGTTCTCCTCGTGGTCTCATCTCTCACCAGCCGCATTTACGTAGCGGCTGAGCGGTTTCCGGCGGTTATGTGTTTCCGCACGCCAAGGACCATCGCGGACTATCGCGGGCCGCGGCCCGCCATCATTGGACACCGCGGTTCTGCACTTCAATGCACGGCGACTGGAGCGGATGGAAGGTGCACCGGCAATACCGCACATGCCATCCAGAGCGCGCTGGATGCGTCCGCGGATTGGATAGAAATCGACATCCGCCAGACAAAAGACGGACAACTGGTGGCGTTTCACGACCCGGTGCTCGACGCGAAAACAGATTGCTGCGGCGAACTGGCCAGTATGAACACGGACGAACTTCAACGCTGTACGGTGCTCGCCAATCCGCCCGGGAAAGTGTTATCGCTGGACGAAATTCTCGCCCGGTTTGATAACGGCAGCATCAAGTGGGTGCTCGATGTCAAATCGCCAGGCATCCGAAAACCGCTGCTCGACTGCCTGGAAAGAAACGGCGTCGCCAAGCAGCGTGCCATAGTTTTCGGCGAATACCGCATCCTTGAGGAATACCGTGACAGCGGCATGAAGCTGGGCTACACCACTATTTTCCGCAGCAGTTTCCGGCGTGTTGTTTTCTCGCCAGAAGAAATCATCCAACGCTGCCAGGCATTAGGCTGCCAACTTCTGGTGATGCCCATTTCACTTGTGACGCCAGAATTTTCCGCACGCACCGAAGCCGCAGGGATCGAAATCTGGTGCTTCAAAACCGCAGCCGTCCACGACATGCTCTACGCAGTCACGGATTGCGGAGTTACCGGTTTGATCGTGGACAACCCGGCAGCAGCGGCGGAATTGTTTTCCCGCGGTGAAACGCTGGAGAACAGTATGCTCGCTCCATCGTTGACGCCTCAGCCTACGGACTAGCGCCGCTTGCCTTCGTTCAGCTACGGCGCGATGACTATTTCCGCGACAACTTTGCTGACTTTGGCAAAGTCCGCCTTTGAGATGCTGAGGCGGATGTCGTTGACAGGGAAGTCTGTTGAAATGTTGTGTCCAAGGCCAAACTCTTCGAAATACAGAAATGGGGCGATCCACATTTCATCGCACCGGTGGGGATCGCTGGTGCGTTTGTAGGATGCACTGGCAACAGCGCGCGGATGTAGCGTTAGCGGGACGATGGCGCCTATCGGGTGAGTGGTGTCCGCAAACACATTGCCTGCCTGATCGACAAGGCTCACACGGATCACATACTTTCGTTTTTTGATTTCCTTAAAAACAGGGTCGGTTAAATTTGGCAGACGGAACCCCTCCCACCTTGTTTCGATCTCAGCGCCGTCCGGGGCCGTGTAGCGGAAACCGCTGTTGATAAACAGCCAGCTACTCCATTCCGCAGACCGCTTTAGTCTTTCGTCTTTGACGTACTGCAACTGCTTGTAGTTGAGCCCGCCGTGATAATAGACGTCCGTTGAATTGCGGAACTGCCTGCTTTCCCGGCTCTGCTTCACTCTGCGGGTGAACGGTGTGATATAGCCATATTCTGGCCCCTTCAACCGTTTGAGAATCCGCGTCAAAGATCGCGAATAGGTCTGCCAGGCTGGCATATCAGGCTTGAGCGCCAAATGGACCTGCAAATCCAACTGGCCGGGGGTCGTTTCCGAAACCTTCCAGTCTGATTTTTTCTGGTCAAGTATTTCCGGGCGGACGAAGTTGTGGGCGCCGTATTTGTCCAGGTACTTTGCAAGCAGAGCACGCGCGTCGTCACTTGAACGTGCGTCGATGCCAATCTGATCGAGAATGGCCTGGCTGGGAATCTCCTGCGTCTTCAGCCCGGATTTTGCCGCGCGTTCTTTGAGGCCGTCGACTTTCACCAGCGCTTCTACTTTCGCGTGGAAGTATTCGCCCTGGCGCCAGGCGCGGATGATTTTCGACGATTCAACATCGCCTTGCGCGTAGGTCAGAACATCGTCGCGGATCAGTTCGTCATTGCGGACAAGCGTTTCCGCATCGACAAAGATGCCCAGCGCCTGCTCGATGGCGTTACGCAGCGCATTAAGCTTCGCCTCTTTGTGGTCTAGCCCCGTGCCCTCGGTGACGACTTTCACGAATTTACCGCGGTATGGCTGAGGGGCGGCTGGCGCAGGTTTGGCGGGAAGGATGACCAACGCCATCGAAGTTTCCGGGTCGTAGATGACGGAGACGGTTTTACCAAGTCCGACATTCTTCGAACCGT
Organism: Pirellulaceae bacterium; assembly: GCA_965233625.1. Lineage (GTDB taxonomy): Bacteria > Planctomycetota > Planctomycetia > Pirellulales > Pirellulaceae. The sequence goes on along the minus strand of OZ247499.1, from coordinate 212,385 downwards.
TGGTTCTGCCATCCACTTTCAGAGTCACGGTCTTAGTCGCTGATGCAACCGTGAACATGGCTTGTTTAGGCTTTACATCTTTAACCACGCCCGTGATGGACTGGGCTTGAATGCTGGTACAAGTCGCCGCGACGAAGCAGAATGTTACGCAGCAGAGGCACGCGGTCCTAAGAGCTAAAGCAATCACCGTGAGATCCTTGTCAAAAGTATGCCGGAAATGGTCGGACGCAACTATGAAACGCATGGTGCGCAACAGACATTTCTCATCCCGTCGAGTTTATTCATCGCCTTCGCACCAAGGGCGGGAGCATAGCCACTTATTGGGGGCATCAACATACGCGAAGGTGCTATCCCGTGTAGTCTAAATACCCAGGCGCCTGCTGTCCAAGGGCCCGTATTTCAGGCGCGTCTTACCTGTTTGCACAGATTTGTCAGCAATTGACTAGGCAGGTGATGGGAAAGACAATGCATGTAGAGCCGTAGCTAGGTTCGTTGCCGCCCAGGGCAGTCATGTTGCCGCCGCCTGCAGTCGCTTGTTTCTTGACGCCCGAGTAGCGTGTTGGTTTGCGAGCGAGAATCGCACAAAATCAAAAGAGTGGATTTAAGATGCTTCAATTCCTTGCCATAACACGGTCACTCCCGCCTCATTTATTCGATAGTGTGGCGACAATCACGATACTCGCCGTTGCGGCGTTCATCACACAAGCTGTTTCTGTTCAGCAAGTCAACGCCGATGAATCAACGCGGCCGAACATCATCTTCATCATGGCGGACGACCTGGGTTATGGTGAACTTGGTTGCTTTGGTCAGAAGCTGATCAAGACGCCCCATCTGGATCAGATGGCTCAGGAGGGCATGCGGTTTTCGCAGTTCTACGCCGGAGCAACTGTCTGCGCCCCTTCGCGGAGCGTGCTGATGACGGGTAAGCATATGGGTCACACGCACGTGCGTGGTAACGCTGGCGGCAACATGGCCATTCAGACGTTGCGCGATGCTGACGTAACGGTCGCGGAAGTCGCGAAGCAGGCTGGATATAAAACAGCGTTGTGCGGGAAGTGGGGGCTTGGCGACGCGGTAGAAGGTGGCCGCAGCGGTTTGCCCAACAAGCAGGGCTTCGACCATTTCTTTGGTTACCTCAATCAGGTTCACGCCCACAACTATTACCCGGAATTCCTCTGGCGGAATACGGAGAAGGCGCCGCTGCGGAATGTTGTTAAGAAAAATGAGCGGGTATACGGCGGCTTCCGGGGCGGATACGCGACCAAACGCGTTGACTACACGCACGACCTGGTCATGAACGAAGCGTTGAAGTTTGTTGAAGACAATCGCAACCAGCCGTTCTTTCTCTACGTCGCACTGACTGTTCCGCACGCCAATAACGAAGGCACACGGGGCACGGGCGATGGACAGGAAGTGCCCGACTATGGCATCTACAAAGACATGCCCTGGCCCAAACAGGACAAGGGGCAAGCGGCCATGATCACGCGGATGGACAGCGACATCGGGCGCTTGATTGCGTTGCTTAAGAAGCTGGAGATCGACGAAAAGACCCTGGTCATCTTCACAAGTGACAACGGCCCGCACAATGAAGGCGGCCACAATCCGCAGCGGTTCACGCCGGCCGGTCCGTTGCGCGGAATGAAACGCGACTTGTATGAAGGCGGTATCCGCATGCCGACTATCGCCAGGTGGCCCGGCGTTACGCCGGCGGGCAGCGTATCGCACCACATCGGCTACTTTGGCGATCTCATGGCGACCGTTGCAGAGCTGACCGGGCAGGAAACGCCTGCTGGAACGGACTCAATCAGCTTCGTCCCGGTACTTCGTGGCAATGAAGCTTCGCAGAAAAAGCACGAGTATCTGTACTGGGAATTTTACGAACGGGGCAGCAAGCAGGCGGTCCGTAGCGGCAAGTGGAAAGCCATCCGCATGCCCATGTTCACCGGCAAAACGCAGCTTTACGACCTGTCGCAAGACCTGGGAGAAGCAACGGACATCGCCGACAAGCACCCGGACGTTGTGAAGAAACTGGAAGCCATGATGAAAGAGGCCCACACTCCGCACCCGGCCTGGAAGCCAAGCGGACGTCTTGCGAACAAGCAACCGGCGCCCGGTCATGGGAAATCGCCGTTCTAACGGATACGGCCCGGAATCGCCGGCACATGCTTCCAGAAGTTGCGTGCGCCGGCGCCGTTCTGCGCGATTGAAGGGAACAAACCGGCCCTAAGACGCGCCGCTGGGGTGCATTCTGTCGCAGCCCGTTGCGTGATACCGGCTTGCGGCAAATAATTGAAGAGTAAGCTCTTGCCGCTACTCTGCGATTGATCCGCCGAAATGCCTAAATCCAAAAACGCCCCTACCACCAGATCCAACTCCTCGCTTTTCAATACGCGAGTAGTCACAGCCCTGGTGGCAATCCTCCTGCTGACCGTCGCCGGGGGTCTGGTTTACGCAGACTATTACTGGCGCCCGGCGCCCAAACGCTCTCAGGCAAAATACGTCGGCCGTCAGTCTTGCGTGAAATGCCATCAGCAACAGGCAGCGGAATTTCAACATTCGCACCACGACCGCGCGATGGATATCGCCACCGCTGAAACGGTGCTGGCGGATTTTGAGAACGCCACCATCGAGCAGCATGGCATCGAATCGCGGATGTTCCGCGACGGCGATAAATTCATGGTGCACACCGAAGGGCCAGACGGAAAGATGGCCGACTTCGAGATCAAATATGTCTTTGGCGTCGATCCGATCCAGCAGTACATGGTCGAGTTCGATCGTGAACCCGGCATGCCCGACGAAGAAATCGGCCGCCTGCAGGTGCTGCGTATCTCATGGGACACGAACAAAAAGAAGTGGTTTTATCTGCCCGCACCAGACGTCAAAGAAAAACTGGAGCCGGGCGATCCTTTGCACTGGACCGGGTACGCACAGTGCTGGAACACGATGTGCGCCGATTGTCATTCAACGGATCTGAAGAAGAATTATCACGCTGATACGCAGCGGTACCATACAACTTATGCCGAGATTGACGTTAGTTGCGAAGCTTGTCACGGACCGGGCAGCACGCACGTGCAACTGGCAGAGAGGACGTCGCTCTTCTGGGACCGTGAGCAGGGCTACGGCCTTGCCAAGCTCAAGGGTGACGATCCCAAGAACGAAATTTCAACATGCGTGCGTTGCCATTCCAGGCGGCGGATCGTGCACCCGGATTTCCGGCCAGGCGATGAGTTTTACGACTTCTACGCCAACGAGCTTTTGCGTGAAGAAACCTATCACGTAGACGGGCAGATACTGGACGAAGTGTATGTGCATGGGTCGTTCATTCAGAGCAAGATGTACCATAAGGGCATCCGCTGCACCGATTGCCACAACCCACACACGGCAAAGGTGAAACATCAGGGCAACAAGCTTTGCACCTCCTGCCACGCGCACCCGGAAGCAAAGTACGACACTCCGGCGCATCATCACCACAAAGCCGGCTCGCAGGGCGCCCAGTGCGTCGAGTGCCACATGCCGGAAAGCACTTATATGGAGATCGACCCGCGTCGTGACCATAGCCTGCGGGTGCCGCGGCCTGATCTATCGGTGGCGTTCAACGCGCCCAATTCGTGCACGGGCTGCCATCTGGATGAAGATAAAATCAAACAAAAGCTCCCGGAAGAAACCCAAAAAGAACTGCGGCAATACAACGACTGGTTACGCGTTGCGAAGCAGGACGCCGAGGTCAAGGCGCACCTGACCGAGATGGACCAATGGGCGCTGGATAATGTGGTGAAGTGGTACGGGCAACGTAAGAAGCCCCCGGCGGACGAGCACTTCTCGGCCGCCTTCCATCACGCCCGTCAACCGATCGACCCGCGCGAAAATACCAGCAGCGGTGATGAACCTGACGCTGCGGACGAATTGATGCGGATCTCGCGAAATCAATCGCTGCCCGCCATCGTCCGCGCGACCGCACTGTTTGAACTGACGCGGTACAGCACACCCGAACAGATGAAACGTGCGAAGGCGGCGTTGCAGGACGCCGATCCACAGGTTCGCATTGCCGCGCTGATGCACTACCCGACGTTCTACGAACAGTCCGCCGCGCAAGCGGGCAATCTCAGCAAGCTGGAACCGCAGCAACTCACCGCATTGGCGGAATTTTTCGAGCCTTTTGTCGAGCCCGTTCTAGAGCGTCTAACAGATTCTAGCCGTGCGGTGCGTGGCGAAGCAGCCCGGACGCTGTCGTTTGTTCCACGTGAGTTGTGGGGCAAGCTGACCACGACCAAGCAGCGCGATGCATTCGATAAAGCGACCGAAGAATTCCGCACCGGCCTGATGGAAACCAACGACCGCGCGGCCGCCCATCTGACACTTGGTTCCTTCTATGAGAATCTTGGCCGGGAAGACGATGCAATCCGCGCTTATGAAACAGCGATCCGCGTGCAGCCGACGGTGACCGGGCCGCGTTCCAATCTGGCGGAACTTTTTGACCGCAAACAACGCAGCATCATGCAGCGTGCTCAGCAGCTTGTGATTCAACGCAAACGGCCTGAGGCGGAGAAGCTTGCCGGAGAAGCTGCAGGTTACGCGGCAAGACTGGCGCAACTTCGTGCGGAAGAACTCGTGCTGATGGGCCGCGATGCCCGCCTGGCGCCCGACAATGGTGTTATTCAATACCGCTACGGCTTCGCTGCCTATTTGAACGGCCAGTTAGAAGAAGCAGAAAAAGCGTTGCGGCGCGCTGTTGAAATAGAGCCGGAAAATCCGCAGTTCCTGCTGGCGTTAACGCTGCTGCTGGAGAAACTGGAACGCTTTGAAGAGGCGCTTAAATTGTGCGGGCGATTGCTTGAAATGCAGCCAACGCCCGGCAATCAAGGATTGCTCCGCCGTATTCAAGGCGGTATCGCGGGCGGCGCCGCCAATGTGCCGGGTCAGCCCGGCGCCGGTAAACAGGACGGCGACGAGTAGCTTCGGACTGCTGATCAAGACGACAACGGCTGCAACGGCAAACCGTGCCCGGATACGAACGAACGAATCGTCTCGTAAGATTCCACAAGCGCCGCCGTAGTCGGCGATGCAGGATGTGTAATGGAAAGCAGAACCGCCGTCAGTTGCAGCTCGCCTGCGGCGCCACGCAGTTCCAGATTGCAGTAGGTCGCCTCACGATCGTAGTCGATGGTCAGGTCAGGCAGTTCTGCATCTTCAACGCCGTCAATAAAAGCCTCAACATCCACGGGCGCCGGGAAGGTGCAGTCGATGGTGTCAAACGCGTTCTCAAACACCGTTTCAAATGCCTTGGTTGTAAGCTGTTCTGGCTGACGAATGGCGTCAATGCGGCGGGTCCAGATGGCTTCGGACGGATCATCGGGATTCAGAATAATTGCAATCGAGTAGTTGAAATAAGGCGTGAGAATCGACCCAGCCCCGGCAGCTGGCTCAGGCGCCTCGACATCGCGACGCTTAAAGGCAAACGCTTTCTTAAGCCCGCTAAACACGTTATCCAGGTCGCGTGTTAGTTCTTTCTCTACAAGCCTGGCGATGAACGCATTGTTTGCATCGTCCGCCTTATCTGGCACACGGTAAGTCCGCTTCCAACCCGGCAGATCGCGCACGCGGCAGTAGGTTTCGCTGCGCAGGGAAACGCCTTCGTAAAGGTTGTCGTCCGCTGCCGGCGGCGCCGGTTCACCAGAGAGCAGCGGTTGCGACGCCGCTACAAGTTGCAGTTCTGGATTGCCATAAATCTGCGGAGATTGCAGACCGGCTGCCGAGATGGTCCGCGTCAGCGTACGCGGCGTTTCCACCTGCAAGTGCTGCTGTAATGCTACGCCTTGAAGCGGTAACGCCAGGCCAGCTTCCCCGCTGATCGCTTCGACCAGATGATGTGTCCACACACTTCGCTTCATGCCACGCGGCGCATGCGATGTTTCCTTAGCCTTGCACGATGTCAGGCACAGGCAATGGTCAAAGTCGTCCAGGCGGTCTTCCAGTTCGCTTGTCTTGAATCGCTTTAAATGCTCGCGCATCAAAGGCGTTTGATCCACGCCATCCAGCAGCAGTACAACCTGACATTGCATCCGGGAGATGTTGTCTAAAAGCATCTCCAGACGAAGCGAAGTATCGTCAGCGTCGTCAAGTTGCGTGTTGTAGCAGGCAAGATAATTCTCGCCAGCGGATGAAAACCCATAGCCGCTGAAATAAAAGTACAGCGTGGCGTCTTCAGCAACGCGTTCAGCACCCTCGAGCACCGCATACCCGACGGCTGCGCTGTTGGCGTCTTTATCCGTCAGTAGCATCTGCTGACTTGGCGGGATGCCTGCTGCCGTGAAGGCGTTCGAGACGGCCTCTGCATTTGCTGCCGAGAACTTGGCATCCTCTAGTTGCGTGTCGATGTAGTTCGACACGCCAACGATAATCGCTCTATGGTTCATAACCGGGCCGCGAGAAAGATCGGCGGATTCATAACGGGAAAGTGAGCGGCGGGCGGGCTATGGCCGGTCGATCTTTTTCAGTTCGACATCCAGCCCCTTACTGGTCGGCATTCCGCTGCCATGCGTATCGGCGCCCATCAATTTGCTGGAAAGATCGCCGTAAGCCATGAACAGAATGCCGGGCGGAAGTTCGTCGCCTTTGGACGGCGTAATCTCGATCTCAATGGCGCCGTGTTCTCCCTGAATCCGCACCCAGTCGCCCTTTTCAAGACCCAGTCGCTCCATGTCTTCCGGCGCGACCTGCAGCCGGTTGATTTCGGACCGGTAATTTTTCTCGAACTTCCCCTCGCTGATGCCTGCACCCTGCTTGCTCGTGCGACCTGGGATAAGGATGAAAGTTTCGGACATCGGGGAACAGCCCATATCTTTAGAGGCGATTTAAAGGCAAAAGATAAACCGCCGCATTGTAATCGAATCGGGCATTCAAAAAAGAAGCCCGCGTTTGCACAAAATCGCGGACTTGCAGAGTCGGTAGATTTGGAATCCAAGAGGCTCCCACAATTTACTCATTCACCGCAGAGCTGCCTCTTTGGTATACTAAGATAGTGGGGAACGAAGCATTGACCGTAGTAGCGTGGTGCAAACGGGTCGACGTAGCCTCACTTCTTATGGAGATGCGTTTGATGAAGTCCAACCTGACAAATTATCTAACCCTGGCCTTAGCTGCCTCAATTGCGCTGTTTTCAGCCTCGCACGTGGTCGCGGAAGATTCGCCGCAGGCGACGCACGAAAAGACGGTGGCCAAGGCCATTAACTTTTTGCGTTCCAAAGGTCAGCAGCCCGATGGTTCTTTCACGCCTTCGACCGGACCGGCGGTAACCGCGCTGGTGGTCACCGCTATGCTGCGGAATGGGGTTCCCGCTGAAGATCCTGTGGTGCAGAAAGCCCTGAAGCACGTCGAAAAATATGTGCGTGAAGATGGCGGCATCCATCAGGAAGGCTCGCTGTACCGCAACTACGAGACGAGCCTGGCAGTGCTTTGCTTCGCTGAAGCCAACAAAAAAGGCCAGTACACCAAGGTCATCGAGAAAGCCGACAAATTCGTCAAAGGCATCCAATGGGCGGAAGACGAAGACAAAGATAAAAGTCATCCCGGCTACGGCGGCGCCGGCTATGGCAAGCACAAGCGGCCAGACCTTTCCAACACCAGCTTCCTGGTGGACGCACTCAAGGCGGCTGGTAACGATGCCAACAGTGATGCGATGAAGCGCGCCCTTGTATTTATCTCTCGCTGCCAGAACCTGGAAACGGAACACAACACCACGCCACACGCAGCGAAGAACCCCGACGGCGGCTTCTACTACACGGCAGCAGCCGGCGGTTCCAGCCAGGCGGGTGAGACGCCCGATGGCGGTCTACGTAGTTACGGCTCGATGACCTATGCAGGCCTGAAGAGCATGATCTATGCCGGCGTGAAGCCAGACGATCCACGCGTGAAAGCTGCGGTAAAGTGGATCTCCGCGCATTACGACCTGAAGAGTAATCCCGGTATGGGGCAGTCTGGGCTGTATTATTACTATCACATCTTCGCCAAAGCATTGGATGCAGTCGGCCAGGATCAACTGGAAGATGCAGACGGGAAGAAGCATCCCTGGCGGCAGGAACTGACCGCTGAACTTGCCTCCCGCCAGCAGAGTGATGGCTCGTGGGTGAACGACGCCACCCGTTGGCTGGAAGGTGATCCGAATCTGGTGACCGCCTACGCCTTGATGGCTTTGTCGTACACCAAGCCGCAAGCGAACTAGCTTCCCGCTAGTGCACTTTTTCACTCCGCCGCGGCTGGCAGTTGCTGACCGCGGCGTTTTTATTTCTTGAAATGCGATGGCTGATAAACGCAAACACTGCGGTCCTCATCCGCGCGATGCAGCTCTGTTCAACGGTGATGCGGTGGACCGGCTGCGTGACGCCGCTTTTGACCTCGCCTGGCTTCTGCAGCGTGGCTATGCGGAACCTTCGTCCCTGAAGATCGTAGGGGACAGGTACAAACTTGTTGAACGTCAGCGTACCGCCATCCGCCGGGCTGTGTGCACCGCCACGCAGCGCGAACGCCGGGCGACGCATGAAGTCCCGGCCAGTCTGCTGCGGGAAAAGGTCGTGTGGATCGACGGGTTTAATCTTCTTGTCACGCTTGAAGCCATCCTCGGCCGCGCCGTGATTCTCAAGAGCTTTGACGGCTGCTACCGCGACCTGGCAAGTATGCATGGCACCTATCGCAAGATGGAAGACACGCTCCAAGCCATCGAACTCGCCGGTGAATGTCTCGAGCATCTAGCCGTCGCAGGTTGCCGCTGGCTGCTCGACAAACCCGTTTCAAACAGCGGGCGGCTTAAGACAATGCTACGTGAAGTTGCCGCCACGCAGGGCTGGAACTGGGAGGTTGAACTGGTTGCAGATCCAGATCCGCTGCTTGTCGCAGCCGGTGACGCCATCGTCATCACCGCGGACAGTATGATCCTGGATCATTGCGAAGCCTGGCTCAACCTCACCCGTGAGATCCTGTCACGCAAAGCATTGGATGCCTGGATCGTGGACGTATCTGACAACGATCGGATATGATGAACAGAGTAGGGGGGCACCGTTCAGGAACAGGGAAGTTAGCGAGCATTTAGAATGATTCAGAAAAAAGTTGCAAAAGCGTGTGCAATGGCCGCCCTCGCCATGACGGGCATCGCGTGGATGAGCGTGCATGCTACCGCCCAGCAACCTTCGGTGGCGCCTTCGATTGAAGAACAGCGTCGCTTCGCCCAGTTTCAGCAGCAGTACGATCTCGTCCAGGCGATGAAGAGCCGTGCTGCCTGGGAAGCCGGCGTGCCGCAGGCTGGTCCGCCTGGGACGTTCATTCCAGGGGTCGACTACGGCGGCGCCTGGCCGCAGGTTTATCCGGCGCCATTTCTGCGACGTGGTATCTGGTCATACGGATTCTACGATGGCGCCCGGCAGTCGATCGGCCAGCATCATGTGCAAACCGCGCCGGATCGCTGGGAATCGTATCCTGTGTATCCAGAAGTCACGCAGCCAGCTTACATAGACCAGCCACTGCCCACCGTCGCGCCCCAGCAGGAGATCATCCCGCCGCAACCATCCGTGCTCGAACCGCAGCCGCGCGGAGTGCGTGGCTTTTGAATGATGCCTTGCGCTGATGAACTTCCGCCGTTTTTTGCAGACTTGCCTGCCAATGAGGCGTCATTACTGGCTGCGGCAATGGACTGGTTGAAACGCGAACAACCTTCGGTCCTGAATGCTAAGACACTTTCCACGCTGACCCATCAGGGTGGTTTAGACTTCGCCACATCCGTCCTGTTCTGCCACACCGTCACGCAGCCGGAGTGTCATAAACTTGTCACTTCGATCGTAGAACTCATGAAGCAAGAGCCGGACTGTCCGCCGGTCCGGGCTACGCTAGCGGTTGCACCCGGCGCGTTCTATCGTCAGGTGGCAAAATCCGGCGGCGACGGCCGCAAGGTCCGCGAACATGCGGAAACGCTGGGCTTCCGGACTGAACTGATCCCTTGCCAGAGTATGGGCACTCTGGCAGAAAACGCATCGATCATCCGGCAGTGGCTATCAGAGAGGCAGCGCGAGTATCCTACGGAACGCATCGTGCTGGTGTCACTTAGCAAAGGCGCCGCGGATATCAAAACCGCTTTGTTGCAGGAAGCGGAAACGACTGCCTTTAGCAATGTGGAAGCCTGGATCAACATTAGCGGCGTGCCGATGGGCAGCCCGGTGGTGAACTGGTTTCAGCAGCGGCGGCTTAGGTGGCGTCTGCAACACGGCTTATTCGCGCTGCGCGGACTCGATTTTGAAGTGGTCAGGCAGTTAGAATGGGGCGCCGCGGGGCATCTTCATGCAGAACTGAAGCTTCCACCACACATGAAGATGCTGACGCTTGTTGGCTTCCCGTTAAGGCAGCATGGGTCTCATTTTATTTTGCGAAGTTACCGCCAGAAGATGAAAGCATCTGGCCCCAGCGATGGCGTCGCCCTGCTGACCGATGTTGTTTCTCTGCCGGGTGACGTTGTGCCTATCTGGGGCGCCGATCATTACATGCGGCCTGGCTGGGACGTCTCGCGTCTGATCCGTGCGACAGCGATTCACATTGCCCGCGAACTTTCACTGTTTGCCGAAGCATGAACACCCCACGCGTACTGGTTATCACCGGCGGAATGATAACGTCGCAGGAAAACTCCTTGTGGCGCGCGGCGCGGAAGTGTGCGATTCAGTTCCGGGGCGCCGAGCACGCCTGGCTGGATCTGAAAATAAAGCTGGCAATGGCCGAACCGCTTGTCGCAGCGGCAGTGGAGAAAGCCAAGCCACGGTTACGCCATGACGACGCCACGGAAGCGTTCCGCGAATACCAGTCGCAACCCAGGGCGGATGCAACTTCGTCTCTGACGGAAGTTGTGCTTTGCACATTGCTGGAACAGGAGAATGTTGAGTACGAAACACTGCAACTTGAAACGCTGTTTGACAACGCGGCAGTAGCTGCCAGTCTCCTGGACAACGCATCCTGCGTGTTTCTTTCGACCACCTATCTGCACGACCTAAGTGAGTTAAACGCCGTAGTGGCCCGCATCCGCCGGCCTGGCTTGAAGATCGTCGCTGGCGGTGCACTGGCCGGTGTAATACACGATCAGTGCGAAGGGGCTCCGGGCGTGGATGTGTTCGCCATCGGTTATGGTGAATATCTGGTTCGCTCCCTGTGCGACTGGTTACGCAGCGATTGTCAGAACCTGCAGGCGTCACCACAGGGTCGAGTTGTGCAGAAGCAGCATTCGACGTTCATTTACAGCGGAGCGCCACAGAGCCGCACGCTGGATGACCTGATCACGCCGGACTGGTCGCTGGCGCCGGGGCGTTCTGACGCCATCTACTACGAAAGCGTGCGCGGCTGCCCTTACCGGTGTAGCTTCTGCAACTACCCGTTTCTGTTTGATGACCGCGTTTTCCGCTACAAGTCAGCAGAGAAAATGGCGGATGACTGGCAGTATTACGTGAAGGAGCAAGGCGCCAGATACATCACCTGCCTGGATTCGCTTTTTACGATTCCCCGGCAGCGATTAAAGACTTTCTGCAAGCTTCTGCACGAGCAATCCATCGACGTGAAATGGACCTGTTACGCGCGGGCCGATGATCTGGCCGACGAAAGTATCGTGGCAATGATGAAAGAGGCCGGTTGTCATCAGGTGCAGATTGGCATCGAGTCCGGCGATCAGCAGCAGTTGCTGAACATGAACAAGGCCTGCACGGTGAATGCCAACGCAAGAGCGATAGACAACTGCCGCAAGCATGGTCTGACGACCGTGGTCAGCCTGATTGTGGGCTATCCAGGCGAAACCGCGGCAACATTGGACGCGACCTATCAGTTTATGCAGCAGCATCCGCCGGACTTTTACTTCCTGGCGACGTTCAGCACGCGCGTCGCGGGCGTGCCGCTGCTGTCTGAAGCGAACCGGGCGAAGTTTGGTCTGCAGACCGCAGGAAGCTTGCACAGCATGGCGCCGTACTGGAGGCACGACACCATGACTTGCACCACCGCGGTGAACCATGTGCGGGAACTGGATCGCAAACTGATGCAGAACGCCGTCTCGCTGAACGCCGCGTTGTTTTATCAGGGCATGTTGCACTACGATGCACGGCGGCGGCAGCAATTACTCACCTTTCAACAACGCTGTGCAAACAGAAGCCGGTTAACGCGGGCGTTGTTTTCCGCCGCACACCGCTGGGTTGATCGGCAGCTTACGGCGGATGTAGAAACTGTTTTGCGGAACCCCGGTTTCGCCAGCGTTTAGCCCTTGCATTTCCAGAATCGAAAGCACGCAGTGCAGACATTCTTACGGATCAAACGTGGCATCCGCTGGATGCGGCAGCCTTACGCGTTTTTCGATGATGCGTTGCAGGAGCATGGGCTGACGTTTCACGTAGACCTGCCTGTTATGGGCAACTCGCTGGTGACAGGCGATCCTTCGCTGATCCGGCAGATTGCTTCGCACCCGCATCTCCAGGCAGGCGCCGCGGTGCCTGCGATCCGCGCGCTGCTTGGCGAAAGATCACTTATCGCGTTAGACGCCGAAGACCACACCCGGCGCCGGCGGATTGTGGCGCCTGTCTTCCGCGAACATCTGCCGCAGTTTGACAAACTAACGACGGAGATCACGCGCCGCGTGATGAGCGAACTACCCGCCAATGCAAAATGCAGCATTTACGAACCCCTGCGCCGCATCTCTCTGCTGGTGATCCTTCACGCCATGTTCGGCGATGATGCAGACGTTGTTGAGCGGGGCTTTCAACTGGTCGACAGATTCATTCACTCGTTCAGCAATCCATTGGTGCTGTTTTTACGTCCGCTTCGCACGGACCTGGGCAGATTCAGTCCGTGGGGAAAGGCGGTGCGGAACCGTCGCGCGTTGTGTGATTTCATTCAGCAGCAAATGCCGGACTGCAAGCAATCATCGCGTGAAGCTCACGGCGCGATGCTGCCACGGATTCTGCATGCAGCGGAAGCGGCGCAGGTGAGCAGCCAGGACTTGCAGCAGGAAATTCTGGCGTTGCTGCTTTTTGGCCACGATACTGGGGCTGCCGCTTTGTCCTGGGCCGTCGTGCATCTGCTTCAGAACCCCGAATACATTGCCGCTATCCAGCGTGAAACGCAAGCCGGTTCCGTCAGCGACTGGCAGTTACTGCGCTGCTGCCTCGATGAGAGTCTACGATTGTGCCCCGTGGTTCCGCACTTAAGCCGCAAAGCGAGACGCGAGATTCAATTGGATAAGTACACGGTGAAGGCCGGGCAGACCGTGATTCCGGCGACCTATCTGGCACATCACAATCCGCAGGTTTACGCGCAGCCCCATGAATTCCAGCCGCAACGGTTTATCGATTCGCCGCCGCCGGCGCATGCTTATTTTCCTTTCGGCGTCGGTGATCGCACGTGTGTGGGAAAGCCTTTTGTGCTGCGTCAGATGATGCTCATCCTGGCAACGCTGCTAAGGCATTGCCGGTTAGAATTTGAGGCTGGCTATCAGCCGCGACCTATACGGCGGCAACTGCTCATTACGCCAGCTCAAGGCGGACGCGTGGTCGTGCGGCCCAGCACTGTCACAGCCGCTTCAATACCGCAAAAACCTGTCGCCGGAGGTGCGGCCAGTGAGTGACGTGCAAAACGAAACGCCAGAGGACAATAAGAAGGTACCGCTTGCGCCGACATTTGGCTTACCCGATTACGGTCCGGCGCCGCCGGGCATGCCGATCCCGGACTGGTTGAATCTGGCGTTAGTCATCCTGGTGATTTCCGCGGGGGTTACGTTGTTGTGGTGCGCCTCGCACGCAGCCGAGTGGTGGCAGACAGGGCTGGCGGGCGTCGCTTTTTCGTATGTCATGCTTACCAACTACGCGCTACTGCACGAAGCGGCGCATGGCAATCTGCATTCCAACCCGGTTATGAACTATGTGCTGGGCGTTGTCACTGGCATCTTCTTCCCGGCGCCTTTCCGGCTGATCCGCACCACGCACCAGAATCATCACAATCACAACCGTAGTGATTTTGAAATGTTCGACCTGTACTATCCGCACGACAACCGCCTGTTGAAATACGTGCAGTGGTATGGGCTGCTGATGGGTTTTTTCTGGCCAGTTGTGCCACTGAGCGCCGTGCTGCTGGCGATTTATCCCCGGTTTCTCGAAACGCGGTTTATCAAGAAACTTAATCCAGCACGCGGGGTGAACATCGCGGCGAACATTACCAGCAGTGCGGCGACGATGCTGCGGATCGAGGTTGCGTTGATCGTTGCTACTTTCCTGCTGATGTTCTGGTTGTTAGAACTTCATCCACTGGCGGTGGTGTGGTGCTATGCTTGTTTCTCATTCAACTGGTCAACGCGTCAGTATGTGGGCCATGCATTTTCCAACCGCGACATTGTCGACGGAGCCTGGAACCTGCGTCACAACCGGTTGATGTCGTGGATGCTGTTGCATGGCGAATGGGATTTGAACCATCACCGCCGTCCCGACGTTCCGTGGTTGTATCTGGCAAAGGTTCAGGCGCCTGAAGAAAAACGCATTGGCTACATCCGGCAATACTGGCGTCAATGGCTTGGCCCCCGGCTTTGCGAACAGGACGCCCCGCAACCCAAAACCTGGCAGCCTCCTATGCGCAGCGCTGCAAAACAGCCAAACGTAAAATCAAACTCTTATCTGGAAACCAACGATGCTTAGATGGATCTCCGGCCTGGCCTTCGTCGCACTTGTCACCTTTACATCATTCAGCCCGGCGATTGCACAAGATGACGCTGCGCCCGCGGGTGACAAAACTCCACCGGCGAAAGATGTATCACCCGTAGAAGATCCCGCCCACGATGAACTTCGCGCCCTGCGGGAAGGTGTCAAAGAGGCAGTGAACAACAACAAGCTGGATGACCTGCTGACTTTTGTCCATCCAGACGTGGTAGTCATCTGGCACAACGCAGAGATCAGCCGCAAGCATCAGGGCGTAAAAGACTATTACGCTAAGGTGCTGACGGGCGAAGACGCGATTCTCAAGAGCTTCAAGATTGATCCCGAAGTCAAAGAACTAACCATCCTGCATGGCGACGACACAGGGATAGTCTATGGCACCGTCGTCTGCCACTACGAAATGAAGGACGGCCGCAAATTCGACATCGAAGGCCCGTGGAACGCGACCCTTGTGAAGACAGATGAAGGCTGGAAGATCGCCGCCTTTCATGCATCAGTTGGTCTGTTCGACAACCCGCTTGCGCAGGCCGCACAGTCGGCATTAATCTGGGCCTGCGTGATGGCGGGCGGAATCTGCCTGTTCCTGGGCTTTGTCATTGCTTGGGTGCTAAAAGGCATGGGCTCCAAGGCGAAGTAGCCCGGCATTAGATACCTAGATATTCCTCCAGCGCCTCACGCATGACCGCAGCGTCCGGCGTTACGCCCGTCCAGATTTCGAATCCGGTCACGCCCTGATTCACAAGCATGCCCAGCCCGTCCAGCGTTGTGCAGCCTTTCGCTTCTGCATCGCGGATAAGCTGCGTCTGTGGTGGATTGAAGATCACATCCGCCACAACCAGGCCGGAACGCAGCGTGTCCACATCCACAGGCGTGCGGGCGTCTGCATCGCCCAGGCCAATGGAGGTGGCGTTTATGAAGACACCGGCGTCTTTATCAATTTCATATTCACCATCAAGCACGACAAGGTTGGATTCAATTTCAACCTCCGTCTGCAGCAGTTCTACAAGTTCTTGCCCGCGTTGCTGCGTGCGGTTGACGATGGTGATCGACGCCGCGCCTGCCAGCGCGAGTTCAACCGCAATCGCGCGGGCCGCGCCGCCGGCGCCCAGAATGACGATCCGCTTGCCCGCAGGGTCACAGACTTCACGCAGCGATTTAACGAACCCCTTGCCATCTGTGTTTTCGCCAATCAGCCGGTCATCCACGATGTTGACGCAGTTCACGGCGCCCATCAGCTTGGCGGCCTGACTAAGATCGTCCAGATGCTCAATGACCGCCACTTTGTGCGGGATGGTGAAGTTGCCACCGCGCATCCCCATCGCCTTCATACCAGCAACACTCGCGGCGAGGTTTTCCGGCGGCACTTCCAGCGTGATGTATCGCCAGGCCAGACCGGCAGCATCGAAGGCCTTTTCAATCATGTACTGGGTGGGGTTACCCGCAACGGGTTGCCCCATACAACAGACAATCTGCTGGATGTCTGGATCAATCGCCACGCGTCATTCTCCTTGGCTGGCTTGAAGCAATTCTGGATAATAAGGTGCATTACATTGTCGTGGCGCCGTGTGCGTTGGTGCAAGCACCTGCGGCACGACAAGTGGCTTGCCAGGAAATGGTAGTTGTCATGCCTCCCTGTATTTTGCGACGCTGCAACAGGCTAAAATAGGTGACGAACAGAGTAGATAAGATTTATTCCGGGGCTGCCGATGCAACCACAAGATCATCCGCGTTATGAGATCCTTGAAACGATTGCCCAGGGCGATTTTGCAACCGTGATGAAAGCGCGCGATCTTCAACTAGGTCGCGAAGTTGCTGTTAAGCAGATACATCAGCAATATCTGAACGATCCCGAACAGCTTGAGCGGTACTGGCAGGAAGCGCAGTTGCTGGCGTCGCTGGAGCATCCGTACATCATGACGATTTACGATGTTGTACGCGAACGCGGCTGGCTGATTCTGGAACTGATGCAAGGCAGCCTGCAGCAAAAACTGGCAGGTGCGCCGATTGTGATCGATGACCTGCGACTGACCCTGATCTACACGCTGTCCGCGCTGCAGTTTCTGCACGAGAACGGCATCGTTCACGGCGATGTAAAGCCGGGCAACCTGCTGCTGGATAAGAATAACCGCGTGAAGCTTGGTGACTTTGGCATCGCCCGGCGCCTTTCGAGCGATGAAGGCAGCGTCACCAAGGGCACAACCAAATACATGGCGCCAGAGGTGTTCTCGCCGGAACTGGGAGACACCGGGCCGCATAGCGATATCTATTCGCTGGGCTTCACGGCTTATGAATTAATGTGTGGCAGCAATTTCGATCAGCTGTTTCCCGCACTCAACATGTACGGCCGCGACAAGCAAGTGGCGTGGATGATGTGGCACGCTTCGTCCGATCAGCGGTTGCCGCAGATTGCGCGCGTGCTGGAAGGTGTGCCGCCGGATATGGCGGGCGTGATCGAAAAAATGATCGAGAAGAATCCTCAGCAGCGTTACCGCTCTGCCGAGAAGGTGGCACTGGAACTGAAGGCGGGCGTTAACGAGGATATTGATACACGCACGGCGGACGAGATCGAAGCCGAACAGGAAACGCAAAAGAAAGAGAAGAAAAAGAAGTGGCTGGTCTACGCCGCGTTTGCGGGAAGCCTTCTGCTTTGCCTGGCGATTCTGTTCGTTCCCACCGGTCCCGGCAAACCGCCCGCGCCGCCCGCAGTGTCTAAACCTGCCACTGGTGTGTTGACGGATATCGCGCTGGATAAAAACATGCTGTGGATCACGCCGCCGGGTGAAACAAAGGCGGAAAGCTTTACCTACAGTCCCGATGATGACCGCGTGATGCTGAACGGCGCCATCGTGCCTTTTTCGGATCTGCGGATTGACGACACGTTAAGCATCAAGCGTTTTAAGAGCGAAGATGGATCACAGATTCAGGAATTCGCCGCGTCACGCCCCGTAGCAAAGACGGATTCGGGGGAAGTCGCCAGCATCGACCTGACCAAAGGCTTCATCACGCTCCTCACAGGGAGCGCCAACAGCGACAACTTGAAGGTCTATGTGCCCACCACCGCGCGGCTAACCATGAATGGCGAGCCCCGTTTCAACAACAAGCGGTTTTCGTTGGGCGATTTGAGAACGGGGGACCGGGCAACGGTCGAGCATGGCGCCGGTTCGCACGGTCGCGAGGCAATTGCGCTGGCGGCGAAACGGAATGTGTCTTTCAAAGGAAAGGTCGTCAGTGTTAACACCGATACGCGGCAGTTGAAAGCCCGCCGCGGCCGCACCGAAACGGCGCCGGTTGTATCGCTGCCGCTGGCGACCAGTTGTCTGGTCACCTTAAACGGAAAGCAGGTTGTTAACGGAAAAGAACTGACCCTGGGTGATCTATCGCCCGGCGACAACGTGCTGGTTTCGCATGACACCCACATTTCTAGTATCGCTGCCGACCGCGATTTAACGGCCAGCGGCGAGGTGACGGCGGTAAACGTCGAAGCGAAAACACTGCAGATAAAAATGAAGGACTATCCAGCGCCGGTCGAATTCACACTGGCCCAGGATGTGGAAATCGATTTCCTGGAATCTGAAGAAACGGCCACACTCGCGCAGATCCGGGCCGGCGACACCGTTCAGATCACGCACCTTTCGCCGGAACTACGAAACCCGGTGGCCAACACAATTGCCATCAGCCCTACGCCCGACCGCCGCACCTGGGCGGTTGTGATCGGTCAGCAGCGTTATGCGATGGCGCAGATTCCAGCAGTGTCGTACGCGGTCGCCAATATCGAATCGATACGCGACGCGTTGCAATCGCACTACCGTGTCGCACCCGATCAGCTTTACTTCGCGGCGGATAGCACCCAGCTGAAAGTGCAGGCGGATCTGCCCGAGTTCCTGAAAAAGATACCTGCAGGAAGTCAGCTGGTTGTTTACTTTGTGGGTCATAGTTACATCCCCGAAGATGGTGACGGCGTCCTGGCGTTTCAGGCATTTAACGCCAAGGCGATGGAGACAACCGGCCTGCCACTGAAGTGGTTAGTCTCGCAGATGGAACTGACACCAGCAGACGAGAAGTTGCTGTTACTAGATACGGCGCATCAGCCCGTGGGCCGTTATCAGTCTTTTGAACCTTCCGCCGAAGGGCTGGTGAAAACCATTCTCAGCCGTCCGGGAAAAGCCGCTTCGACGTCTGTCTTTATCATAGGCAGCACAAGTAAAGGAGAGAAAGACTTTACCGCAGCGGGCGGCCAGAAAAGCGCATTTGGCGCAGCGGTTGCCGCAGGCTTCGAGGGCGGGGCCGACGCCGACGGCGACTACCGGATAACCGGCAACGAACTGGTTGATTTTATCGCCGGACGGTTTTCAGCGGCCGGCGCCGCCACCAACAAAACGCAGACGCTGGCTCTGTTCCGGCCAGACGCTACGCCCGACAGGCTATCGCCCGAGTACATCAAGAAGATCAAGGAAATGCTGACGGCGATTAAGGTCCGGCGGAACAGTAAGGAACTTGAGGAAGTTTACTTAAGTGGCCGCTCTGCGTTTTCAGGCCAACCGGATATGGATATTGCGTACGGCTTGGCATTACATGCCGGTAACAAAACGTCAGCGTCGCTAGAGAAATTTGAATCCGCTCACGCATCGCACCCGCAGCGACTTACGCCTATCGTGCTTCTCGCCTGGCAGAAGTTTATGCGCAAGGAAGTGGAAGAAGGCGTCGCCATGCTGCTGGAAGCCGTCGAGAAGTTGAAGATACCCGAAGACGGTATGCCCGGCGCCTTTGCATCGCACGTGCTGGAATTGACGGGTGAAATGGCGATGTTTGCTTACAAGGCGGCCGATCCACCTGTGCTGGCAAAAGATCTTTCGAAGGTGACCAAAGCGGTGCAGGCAAAAGGCGCCGCAGCGGATGCGATTTATCGTCGTGGTGTGAAGAACGTCACTGATGAGATCGAAAAGATTGACCAGCAGATAGCACTGGAAACCGATAACGCCAGGCTGGCAAATCTGCAGCGTGACCGCCGCCGGCTGACACGTTACACGCGTCTGAACTACGACATCTTCCAGCAGTACGTGGAAGAACAACTCACGCAATAGCACCGCCGCATGACGCTCCTTTATCGCGATCCGCTGTTTCACCTGCACGACACCGGCCGCCATCCCGAATGTGCCGCACGCCTCAAAGCGGTGGACGCCTTTCTGGAAGACAGCGGCTTGGCGGCAAAGTGTGACGCAGCCGCCTGGCAGCCAGCAAGCATCGAACAGGTGGCGCGAAACCATAGCCCCCAACACATCGAACAAGTAAAACGACTCTGCGAAAACGGCGGCGGGCAGATCGACGCCGACACCGTTACCAGCCCGCAGTCTTACAACGCAGCCATGCTTGCCGCCGGAGCCGCGTGCGACGCCGTAGACAAGGTGCTGCAAGGCGACGCCACACAGGCGCTGGCAATCGTGCGGCCGCCGGGGCATCACGCCGTGCAGAAAAGGGCGATGGGGTTCTGCCTGTTTAACAACATCGCGGTCGCGGCACGGCACGCAATCGCGGCCCACGAGGTTGACCGGGTGCTGATCGTTGACTGGGATGTGCATCACGGCAACGGCACGCAGGACGTTTTCTGGGAAGACGAGCAGGTCGGCTTCTTCTCTTCGCACCGGTATCCGTTTTATCCCGGTTCCGGCGCGAAGGATGAAACAGGCGAAGGCGCCGGGCTGGGCGCGACGTTGAATCTGCCGTTTGAATACGGTGTTTCGCGTGACGAATTTCTGTCCGCCTTCGCGGTGGCGCTCAACGATATTGCGTCAAGGCTCAAGCCGCAGTTGATTCTGCTCAGTGCGGGTTTCGACGCGCACCGGCTTGATCCTGTTGGTTCACTCGGTCTGGAATCCGAAGATTTCGCCGCATTAACCCGGCAGGTACAAGACGTCGCCCAGCAGTACGCCGGCGGCAGACTTGTAAGTCTGCTGGAAGGTGGTTACCACCCGCAGAAACTAGCTGAAAGCGTGGGCGCCCATCTGCAGACGCTTCTAGAGGCGGAACAGAATGGCGACTAAAACCAACGGCCTAGTTTTACGACAGATCTCCGTTCTTCTTTGCGTAACAGTAATTGGGATTGCGATTGCAACGCATGCTCAAGCGGCGCCGCCGGTCATCGCTCTGGCGTTTACGCCGGATGGAAAGCAGATCGTATGCGGCTCTCAAAAAGGGGCCGTGATTTACGATTGGCCTTCGCTACGTGAAGTCAAACGGCTGCCGGCGAAAATGCTGACGATCACCACGCTGCGTTTCTCTCAAGACGGCAGCAGACTGGCTGTGGCGGGCGGCGCACCGGGGGAATTGGGAGTGGTCGAAGTCTACGCCTGGCCCAGTCTCAAGCAGCTTGCACGCTGTACGGTGCACGACGATGTTGTGCAGTGCATCGCCTGGCTACCCGGCGGGAAAGGCGCTTTCGCTTCCGCCAGTTTCGATGGAAGGGTGCTGCTGCACCGCAGCGATGGCAGCGTAACGCGTGAACTGCACGGCGGCGCCACGGGCGATAGTACACAACCCGCACATTCACGCAGCGTGCTGGCGGTCGAGTTTTTGAACACGGACCTGCTTGCATCGGCAGGCGTCGACCGCAGCATCCACATCTGGAACGCCTGTGATGGGAAACAGCAGCGGAACTTTGAAAACCACACTGGCGCCGTCCGCACGCTCTCGCTGCGTCCAGGTGTGGAAGGTCTGCCGGTGCTTGCATCAGCGGGCGCCGATCGGACGGTGCGACTCTGGCAGCCGACGATCGGGCGGATGGTTCGATTCGCTCGTTTGCCTTCCGCACCGCTGGCGATTGCCTGGACACCCGGTGGCAAGCGATTGATTGCTGGTTGCGAAGATGGAAAGCTGCGCGTTATCGACCCGGACACAGTTGAAATTCTGAGCACCACGGAGGTCATGCAAGGCTGGGTCTATTCCATTGCAGCACAGCAGGATTCGATCGCCTGCGGCGGCAAGTCTGGCGTAAGAAAGGTGAAGCTACCTTAACGATGCCATCGAACCGACTTTCTCAGGCAGGCTGGTGGGTGGCCGTTGCAATTGGCGTGGTTGCTGTTTCACTGCTTGCAGTGTTTGTCGTGGCGAATCTGCTGCGGGCGCCTGATGTCTCGCGGGAGCGATTTGAAGCCGCGAAAAAGCTGTGGCTGCAAAAACGCCCCAGCAGTTATGACATACAGATCAAGGTCAGCGGACGGCAGCCGGCGGTTTATGAAGTGCAAGTGCGGAGCGGCGTGGCCGTGGCGGCGACGCGTAATGGCTATGCACTGAACCGGCCGCACGCGATAGGAACGTGGTCGGTGGATGGCATGTTCGACACCATGGAACGCGACCTGGAAAATGTTGAGCGTCACGCAACAGGAAAGGCGCCCCCAGGCACGCCACGCGTGACGATCTGGGGCAGGTTTGACCCGGACTATGGATATCCAGCAAACTTCACACGCGTGCAGTGGGACAACAACTATGAGGTCGTCTGGGAAGTGACGAAGTTTGAGGTTGTTCCGTAACAGTGAAATTCCACTCGCGCCGGCCTACACGTGGAACACCCCTCGTATGCACTTTGGCGACGTGTATATTTGAGGGCATCCGAAATCTGAGCTATTCATACCATTCACTTCTATCGCTGCGGACGACTGCTTATGTCTAATCTCGTTTACTACCTGGATAAACCCGCCGGCGCCTTTTCCCCGCAGCAGGAAGACTTAGGCGAGCCGGGTCCTGGCGAGATCAGGCTGAAGACGTTGAAGACGTCGGTCTGCCAGTCGGATGTTGTGATCTACAACGTCGGGCTGCCACGCATTAAGCAGTGGCCGGCGGTCATTCTGCACGAGGTGTGTTGCGAAGTTGAGGCGGTTGGCGATGGTGTGACCAAGTTTGAGGCAGGCGACCTAGTGGGGCTGGGTTGCGACATTCCCTGCGCCGATGACGACTGTATTTATTGCGGCGTGAATGGCACCGGCGACTGGACCTGCTGCCCCAATACGCATGCAACCGGGCACGAGTTCCCAGGTTTTTCCCGTAGCCACGCCGTACTGCCCAAATGGTTTGTGGACCGCGGGCCCATTGTGAAGTTCCCCGCAGGAACAGATCCGGAACACGCCTGCCAGCTTGAGCCCCTGGCGTGTTGCCTGGAAGGAATGACACGAGTGAACAACTGCATTGAGAACCGCGTCGTTGTACTGATCGGCGCCGGGTCGCAGAGCACCTACGCTTTACAGTGCGCTAAAGCGATGAACGCGCGGAAAATCATTGTTGTAAACCGTGGCATGGACCGGCTGGAACGCGTGCTGAATGACTTTGGCGATGATCGCGTGGTCGGCGTCCGCTGGGATGATCACGTTGTGAAGAACGTGCTTCAGCACTGCAAGCCGTTTAACGAGCCGCACTTCATTATGGTCAACGCGCCGGTGCAGGCCGCCTATGAACTGGCGCCGCAGTTGATGGGGTATGGCACCGTGTTAGACGGGCACGCAGGTGTGAAAGGCGCTGGCGGCAAACCCCGCATTGCGCATGAAGTGGATCTGAACAATGACATCCACTACCGCCTGCAATGCTACCAGGCGACACATGGCAGCAGCATGCACGGCATCAATCTGGCAGCCGATATGATCGCGGGCGGGAAGCTTCAGGACATCCACGCGATGACCAACGACACCGAACGGTTCGGCCACACAGAGATTCTTCCCGCCATCAAACGGGCTGCCGACAAAGACAGCCTGAAAGTAATCATCGACTGGCAGTAGAAATTCTAAACGCGAATTTTGTCGATGTGCTTATGCTTGCGATTCTTGGGGCCAAGCGTCGCAGGCGCCTTGAGCGCGGTCAACATCGTGTTGTAAACGTCCAGCCCCTCGGCGCCGACATCCATAATCTGGCCGGTCTTAAAGTGGCCGGCAGCGCCGCTGATCGCGTGGAAGATGCCGGACAGTTCACGTTTCACATTCGAGTGCCGTCCGTCCCCGGATTCCGTAGAGATCGTGATCAACGAATTCTCCAGAATGGTGCGGCCGTTGGCTTCCATCGCGTCTTTGCCTGACAGTGCGTGCAGGAAGTACGCTACTTCGCGCATCTTCATGTGGGCATGTGCGCGAAGCTGCTCGTTCTTTTTCTTCTCGTTGAATTTATGCCACCACTCGTGGCTGCATCCTTTGGAGCCGCCGGCGCGAAGCTGGGCAGCGTCGTCGAAGTTCCAGATGGTCCTGCCGCCGTACTTATACTCGCCGGTCAGACGGATGCGTTCACCGGCAGCCAGGAACGTGAGGGCGCCGAACCGCACGCGGTCCATTTGAATTGCCATCGCATACAGATCGGCCAGTAACCGCCATTCTGTGGTGAGTTGCTCAAGCGTGATGTCGATGCCTTCGCCGCCGGGGTCCGCCTGTCCACCGTGCAGCAGTTCCGACCGGGGCGGCAGTCCAGGGCCGCTGCCTGGCTTATCTTTCATTTCAAAGGCGCGCTGCTCGAATTCGCGGATGCGTTCCAGATGATCGGCGATGCGTGTCCGCGAGGCGGCGCCCAGAGGCGAGTTCGCGCCGCTGTAATACTTGTACTGATCGACGACGGAATCCAGCACGCTGCGACGCAGCCGCTGCTTGCGGGCGTCGGGATCGGTGTTGTCGATCGCCAGCGAGCCGAAGACGCGATTGAACAGATCGCGCGGCTTCTCCTGCATCACGGCAGCGACGGTTCCGTCTTCGTTATAGCTATGCACATACCGGCTGATCCGGCTGCGGCGGAAGAACGTGCCGGCAGCGAGTGTCGGAACCAGCCCGGCCGGCAGTCCTTTGGGGTAGTGGGCTTTGCGTAGCACCTGATCGATGGACGGGCCGCCGGATTTGGCGGAACCATCTGGCGGCTCTGCCGTGAAGGCTCCGGACGCGCCATCGAAGTGCGCGTTGATCCCAGATTCGTCACATCGCACCTGATCCACGTTACGCATGATCAGCAGTTTATCGCGTAAGGGCTTCAGCGGTTCGAGCACACCGTCAAAGCCTTCGGCTTGCAACGGGGAAGGAATGCCAAGGCCGAAGAAAACGTTGAAGGCACGCACGGGCACAGCCGCGGCTTTGCTGGCCCCGTGAGCGGTGGCAATCAACTGAGACGGAAGCATTTCTTCCAGCAGCGGGAAGCCAACGGCGATGGCGCCTGCTCCACGGAGCAACGTGCGGCGATTGAAGGTGCGTGCCATTTTTCTGATTCCAGTTGAGAGAAGTTATTCGGTAACGGTCCGTGTCCGGGTGATAAGGTCGCTGACCGCAATCGCGGTGATCAGGCTGCGGTAGTCGCCGCCGTTTTTTAGCGCTTCGGCGTGAATTTTATCCACTTCAGCCGTGTCGGCTGCTGTCAGTGGGCGGCCGAGACTGAACTGCACCACTTTCCAGGTGATTGTTTTTTGAACGCGTTTGCTGCGTGCGAGCAGGTCCATCAGTTCTTTGCTCGAACTGTAAGGTACAGGCTTTGACTCGCCGGGGAACAGAATCTCTCCATCGTCACGGAGTTTGTTTCCGTGTTCATCAGCGTGGCTGAAGGCTCCTACCCCATCGAATTTTTCAAGGCCAAACGCCAAGGGTTCAAACCGCGAATGACATCCACCGCACGCCTTATTGGCGATGCGCGACGCGGCAATGCCGCGCTGTGTCAGCCCGGGCTTGGTGGGCACCGGTGTCGTGTCTACGCAAGGCGGCGGATCTTTTACGGCGCCCCGCAGCAGATCATGCAGCACGAACAGGCCGCGCGAAACCATCGAAGCCTCGTCACCACCAACCGTAAGTACCGAGCCTTGCGTTAACAGACCACCACGGCTGGGCACGTCCTGCAACTCGTATCGCTGCAAAGCTCCGGCGGCCTTCGCATCGGATGAACCTGACTTTTGCGGTTTCAAGCCATAATGCCGGGCGAGCGCGGGCGTAACGAATGTGACCTGGGCGTTCAACAAAGCAGTTAAGGGTAACTTTCGTTTCCAGACGACCTCTTTAAAGTAAGCGATAGTTTCTTCCCGCATGTCACCGGCAAGTTGCGGGTCCCACTGGGGGAAGTGCTCCTTCGAAGGCCGCAGGTTGGCAAGACGATTCAGGTTCAGCCATTCTGCAATGAAATGCGTCGACCGCTCAACCGTGCGGGGATCTTCCAGCATCCGCGCGATCTGTTCGCGGAGCAGTTCTTCGCGGGTGAGTTCTCCGGCGCCGGCGGCGCGTAGCAGTTCTTTGTCGGGCGGCGCGCCCCACAGCAGGTAGCTCAAGCGCGTGGCAAGTTCGTAATTGCCTGTGGGCCACAAGCCGCCATCGCCGCGCTGGTTTTCAATGCGATAGACGAAACGCGGCGCCTGCAACATTCCTTCGACGATGTAACTCGCCGCTTCCGTTAAGTTGCCCTTGTTGGCGGCGACGGCGTCGGCAATACGCAGGTACGAAGCCAGTTCGTGCTCGTCCAAGGGTCCCCGTAGCAGCCATAGCCCAACGCCGCTGGCGATTTTCCGGATGGTCGCGTCGTTGAACTGCTCTTTGCCGACGTCAACGCCGGAGTGCTCTTTCACAAAAACCGGCACATTTAGCTGCTGCGTAATTAAGGTTGCCAGTTGCGCGAAGGCGCGGGTGTGTTTGAGATCTACGTTCAAGTTGTAGGCGGTGTTGCTGAAGCCATCGGCGCGAAGGTCTGGCGGCAGCAGCCTACGGGCGTCGTCGCCAACATCAACGCCCGTCGCGGCATGGACGGTGGCAATGTATTCACGCACCGTCAGGCGTCGCACCCAGTTCTGCAAAGCGCGGCGGTCGGTGGGGTACGATGCTGCGTCGATCACATCGACCGGGTAACTGGCGCCATCAGCGATCCACTGTTTGAGCGTCTGCTTTTCAACTGCGGTCAACGGTTCGCGGTCCTGCGGCATTTCGTCATCGACAACGCTCGTGAAAAGTTGGCTTTCATCTGGCTTGCCGGGATGGATGACCTTGCCACTTTCGCCGCCGGCTAGTGCCGCAGTTTTCCGCGAGAGATCTAAGCCGCCCTGCTTGTTGGCCGTGTCGTGGCATTCAAAGCATTTGCGGACAAGCAGCGGTGCGACCTTGGTGTGAAAGAAAGCATTGGCAAGCTGCTGCCGGGTTTTGGCGTAATTGGGGTTTGCGTCCGCCTTGGCGCCGGCCGCAAAATGACGGCCGACTTCCGCCGGAGAAAGATTTCGGTTGTACAACGCAACAAGATAGTATTCGCCCAACCAGGGCCGGCCGCCTGTGATTTCGTCACCCAGTGCGATATACCGCGGACCATCCCAGTTAGACAGCGCGCCGGTGACATTTTTCTGCATCACCACTTTGCCGTTCACGTAAAGCCGCGTCTGACCATCACGCTCGCGGGTGTAGACGATGTGCGTGAGTTTGGTGTCGACCTGCAGTGCTGGCGATTCGACCGCGGGCAGCCCGTTGCTCGAAGTTCTTGTTGTTCGCAGACGCACGATGTAGCGATCTTTATCCTGGCCCAGCGTGAAGTTACGCGCGTTGGCATCTTTTGAAAAAGTAAAGATCCGCGCCGGCCCGTCCTGCTTCACCGCAGCCGGTTTGACCCAGGCTTCAATCGTAACTTCGCCACTCTGCACGGCGGAACTGACGAGGCGGAAACCCTGCTTCTGCGAACGGATGATCGTAGGCGACTTTATCACCAGCGATCCCGGCTTACGTGTCACGCGGCCCATGTCTTTAATGACCAGGTCCAGGGGCGTCTTGCTGCCAGAACGATCTTTGACGACCTGGCCAGACGCCGATGAAAAATCATACAAGGCAATCAGCCCGGCAGATGTTCGCTGTTGCGCCTGTAAGGTGGCGTGTGGAAGCAGCAGAAGTAATGCGGCAAACACAACGGGCGACTTGATACGCATAGGATGCCTGACCAGATGAGATCACTCAGACGAGATCAATAATTCAACGCCGTATCTTACACTATTCCACCAGCAGGATCCGGCGGAGCCGGTGGCTGTACTGGCAATGTATTGTGGTCGCGGCAAAGCTTCCCGTTACAAAGTAACCGGCTGCGGCAAAAAGTTTCTAGCCATCGTCCGCCGGTTCACCCGCACCGTCAAACAGATATGCGATCCGTCTTAAGAGCCGCGCACGGCTGATACTTAGTTTTTTTGAAGCAGCGGATTTATTGTTGCCGGCTGCTGCAAGCGCCCTTTCGATCAGCTCGCGTTCGATCGATTCGAGAAATCCGTCTAATTCAATGTCTTCTTCTGTCGCTGGTTGTAACTCCCGGGCAAGTGCGGCGTGCCGAAGCACCGCTGGCAAATGCTGGGATTCGACCTGTACGTTTTCCGCAACCTGATAAGCCTGCTCAACAACCTGATGAAACTCGGCCATCTCACCCGGCCAGTGATAAGCACATAACTGCTCCAGGGCGCCATGCGAGAATCCGGCGAGTTGACGATCTGCATGACGGTTTAACAACTCTAATTTCGCCTGAGCCAGCAGCGGAATGTCCGCCAGTCGATCCACCAGCGCCGGTAATTCGATCTCCTGCGCCGTGAGTTGCAGCGCCAGCACGGGATCAAACGCGTCGAGTTCGCTGAGCTTCTGACTCGACGTCGCAATGGTTGCTAAGTCAAAGGTGGGAAGCGTTAAGAACCCCGCAAGCTCCTGCTGCGTTGGCGGCGGTAGCTTGTCTACATCTTGCAATAACAGCGTGGGCGAAGCATTGTGCTGCAATCTTCCCGCGAAGACGGAGGTTAACGTGGTCTGCAACATCTCCGGGTCGATCATGGCGCAATCAACCGGAATCAGCCAAGGCTCTGTCGAGCGACACGCGTAGATATGACGGGCCAGCCGGCCGCAACCACTGCCATCAGCACCTGAAACGACCAGCGGCCCCGTCGTACTGGCGGCAATCGACGTCTGAGCGCGTAGCCGGGCGGCATGTGGCGAATCGCCCGTTAAAAGCAGCGGCGCGGGTCGATGATGTTGCCGTTGAATCTGAAGTTGTCTGTGAAGCGTTTCTTGCGTCGCAGGTAGGAGCGGATCGGGTTGCTGACAATGTTCTTTCGGGGTTAACACGGCCACGACGCCGGAAAGATCACCTTCTTCGTTGATGAATCCCAAAAAGTCGGCGTCGTGCGATTGAATGTCCGCACCCTTGGAAGTTGCGACTTCACCCCTGACAAAACCGCCTGAGAAAACAGCGGGTGGTGGACAAAGTAAGGCGGCCTCTTTTGCCCCCGGTTGCAGTCCGGCCGTTGTGGTGAAGTCACACCGCTGACCGATGAGCAGTTCAAGATCAACGCCCAGCAACTCTACACACGCCGCATTGCAGAAGACGATCCGCCGCTGTCCATCCAGCACATAGACAGGACGGTCAGCCTCCTGAAAGACCCGCGCTAGGGCGGCATTTGCAGTTCTGGCGCGGGCCATCTGGAATTCTCAACGAAGGTCCGGGGGTCTCTTGTGCCGGATTATTAAGCAGTGTTCGCCCAATACGTGGGCGAAAAACGAACAGAACCAATTTAGTCCAGGTGCGTATTGTTCATAACTCACGTGGAACAGCGGCATACCACGATTTTCGGGTTGATCTTGGCACGGCAGTTGCGTATTGCAGTTTGTATTGTAACTACTTACCACTATGACCCGGAAATTGAGAATGAAAAAGATCGAAGCAATCATCCGTCACTTCAAGCTTGAAGATGTTAAAACCGCGCTCGTTGAAGGCGGACACAAAGGCATGACTATCACCGAAGTGCGCGGTTTTGGCCGGCAGAAGGGACAGACAGAAACCTATCGCGGCGCCGAGTATGCTATCGATTTTCTGCCGAAATTGAAGGTCGAAGTGGCTGTCATTGATTCGGAAGTGGATTCTGTCGTCAAGCTTATCGCTGGCGCCGCTCAGACCGGACAAATAGGCGATGGTAAAATTTTCATCTCGGATCTAGCTGAAACTATTCGAATCCGTACCTCGGAGACTGGCGAAGCTGCCGTCTAGAAAAAACCCAACTTTTTTCCGAATCCGGCGTCAGTTCAGCAATTGCTAGCAACGTTCGCCGGTTAATCATCGCTGCCGGCTAAAGGCGCCGTAATTCCCGTAAGGGTCATAAGCGGCTCCTACCCGGCATGGGTGCAATCCCTGTTAGCCCTAGCAATGCAAGCACTTGCGCGGCACAACGCCTCACTCGGCTTGCATTTTATGGGAGCGTCACTACCTTTAGCCCATATTGATCCTGGCACTTCTGCTCTACTGTTATGGAGCGGTGAACTTATGAATAAGGGAATTCGATGAGCAAGCCTGAACTGACTGATAGCGTTGCACCTGGTCGCGATCTCGATTTGCGACGCCGTGTTTCCAGCTATCTGGCCGAGCGTCTGCGACCTAGTCTTCGCGACCTGAACGTCGAAGTGAACGACGGAGTTGTCACTCTGCACGGCCGGCTGCTCAGCTTTCACGAGAAGCAGATTGCCATCAACTGCTGCCAGCGCGTGGCAGGAGTGCTGAAGCTGGTAGATGATGTCGAAGTCGCTGCGGTTTAACCCCGCGACAAAACGACCAGAAGAAACATAGAAAGCCGCAGTCGCCAAGTGTGACTGCGGCTTTTTTTAGTTAATTGCACGTCAATGTGGTCGTTAGCTATTTCCGCTTACGAACCGGCTGGTCGATGGGAATCAACGGGAAGTCCTTGCTGGCCGTGTGTTCCCGCTGCATCACCTTACGAAGTTTCGCAACGATATCGGGGTGATCTTCCGCCACATTGTTGGCCTCGGATGGGTCTTTGGCCAGATTGTACAACTCAATCTTCAAATTGCCGCGCGACATGTTCTGGCGGATGGCTTTCCAGTCTCCCACCCGGACCGACTGTTGACCGCCGTACGACGGAAACTCGCGATACAGAAATTCACGCGGCTTCTGCGACTTGCCCAGCAAGGTCGGCGCCAAGCTGACACCGTCGATGTTCTCCGGGGCGGCGCCAGGTTCTCCCGCCAGTGCCAATAGTGTGGGCATCCAGTCTTCGAACCCGCTGATTCTATCGCTGACGGCGCCAGGCTTAATCTTACCCGGCCAGCGCACGATGGTCGGCACGCGGATACCACCTTCATAAAGCGAACCTTTCAAACCGCGAAGTTCGCCTACGCTGTTGAAGAAGTCATAGTCAACTTCGTCTTTTAGATGCGTTGTGCCATTGTCGGAGGTGAACACGACGATCGTGTTATCAGCGATTTTCAGCTCTTCCAGCAGATCAAAGAGCTTTCCCGCGTAGGTGTCCAGTCGCGAAATCATCGCTGCGTACGCCGCACGCGGAGTGAAGTGAGGCGTGTAGCCAAATCCACGCGCCCGCGAGAATGGCGGATCTTTCCAGCCAAGCTTCAAATAGGGCGCCAGTTCTTCATCAGGTACATGCAGGGCAACGTGCGGAATGACGCTCGGATAGTACAGAAAGAAAGGCTGGTCCTTATTCTTACGGACGAAGTCCAGCGCGGCTGCGTTGATCCGGTCGGGTGCATAATCCTGACCTTTGAATCTATCGTAGCTCTTGGGATCGGCCGGGTCCGCATCTTTCGCCAGGTTCGCATGCCCTGGTACGGGCGGGGTGTTCTGAAGCTTCACCCGCGTTTTGTCGCTCCAAAGATACGACGGATAGTAGCTGTGGGCGTGGGCCTGGCAGTTGTAACCATAGAACCGGTCAACGCCTTGATTAAGCGGCTCACCGCTAGATTCTGGTCCGCCTAAGCCCCATTTCCCAAAGGCGCCCGTCACATAGCCCTGCTTTTTCAGCAACTCAGTTAATGTGACCTCGGAGTCCGGGATTGGCCATTGCCCTTCAGGCGGAGTCGAACGGTTGCCGCGCACAAATGCATGCCCAGGATGCTTGCCCGTCATCAGTACACACCGCGATGGCGCGCACACGGCGTTGCCACAATAGTGCTGCGTCAGCTTCATCCCCTGACTGGCAAGTTTATCCAGGTTAGGCGTCTTGATCCGCTTCTGGCCAAAGCAACCTAGTTCGCGATACCCGAGATCGTCAGCAAGGATGAAGACAATATTAGGCGGCCCCTTCCGCTCCGCTGCGTCTACTTTCTGAGGTGTGGCGAGTGCACTCGCAACGGCAACGATGAACATGATCATTGCCGCAATCTTGCGTAACCAAATCCCGGTTACGCTCGTTGTTGGGGTAAATTCACAAAGCGATTTCATGGCAATCCTGGGAGATAGATGTGTGGCTAGTTGGTTGGCTCAAAGTTCCCTTTACACCTGATTATACTGGCAACCGCAATACTGGGGAAAACTGCAGGCACACCACGCGTGTAGAAGTTATGTTGCGGTAGCAACACAATCCTCTTCTCCCCTCTGGGGAGAAGACAGGCCGTCAGGCCAGTTGAGGGGGAGTCCGCTTTCTACTTCTCTCAAGCCACAAGAAGCTTTTGTCCGCCCGGTTCCCCCCTCCACAAAGGGTTGAAAGAGGATTCTGTACCCCCTCACCCTAACCCTCTCCCCAAGGGGCGAGGGGACCAGATGTGGCCTCCAGATAAAGACGCAATATCGTATCCGCACCCGCACAACACTCAAGGTGTGGGAGCCGTCATTGCGAAGTCGATTGGGACGCTTGTTCTCATCAGGAGGTAGTGGACGACAATAGCAAGCAGAAGTGTGGCGCGACTGCTGTCCGTTTACAGAAGCGAGAACATTACTTACTTCGCTGCGGCTTTCAGCTCCGTAAATCGCTTGCGCATTTCGGCGAGTCTTTTGGCCTGCGCCGGGTCGCTTGCGAGATCGTTTTCCTCGCGGGGGTCGGCTTGCAAGTTGAACAACTGCTCGACGCCATCCTCTGGCCAGAACATGTATTTCCAGTCCTTGCGCACCAGCGCTTCGGAGGCAGGAATAAAGTCCTTGTTTCTTAACGTCGGATGCTCGTAGAAAAACTCGGTGCGCCACGGCGCGCGTTTCTTATCCACAACAGGTAAGTAAAGCTCGCTGATGCTGCGTCCCTGCATCTGCTTTGGCGGCTCGATCCCGGCAATGCCCAGAATCGTTGGCGCAAGGTCAACGCTCAGCGTGAATTCCTGATTGGTCGTTCCATGCATGGTGCGCGGCATGCGTGGATCTACAATAATCAGCGGGACGCGGATCGACTCCTGGTGCGGGTACCATTTGTCGGCCAAGCCATGCTCGCCGTGGTAGTAGCCGTTGTCGGTTGTAAAGATCACCAGCGTGTTGTCGAGAACTCCTTGCTTCTCTAGTTCCTTCAACACAACGCCACAGGTTGCATCAACTTCGCTTGCCAGGCGGAAGTAGTTCTTCATCATCCGCTGATACTTGGCCGGGTCGTCAAACCGCCAGTGCCAGCGATTGCGTCCCTCGTTCTTCTCGTCGAAGAATTTGGGGAGGCGTTCCCACGATTCCTGCGTTGCGTTAGGCGGTACCGGAATCGAAACATCTTTGTACAGTTCCATGGACTGAGGCTGTGGCAGGAACTGATCCTTATGCCCGTCTTCAGCATGCGTGGCAAAGAACGACACCGTCAAATAAAACGGCTGATTTTTTGGGCGGCTCTGGAGAAACTTCAGCGCGTCTTTCTCGTTGCGTCTGGTGACGTGAACTCTGCCGTACTCTTTCGTCCTGTACCAGTGCCTACCGTGATAGGCCACAGCGAAGTCAAACTTATCCCGGGGAATCTGGCCGTTGTGCCATTTACCGACATGCCCCAGGTAATAGCCATTCGCCTTTAGCTGTCCTAGATAAGTCTGCTCCCAGGGAGTCCGCCACATCCCGAATCCCCGGTTACCGTGCCGCGACATCCACTGCCCGGTATAGAGGTTTGCACGGCTGACGCCACAGATTGAAGTTGTAACGCAGTTCTCCGTGAAACGAACTCCTTGAGACGCAAGCCGGTCAAGATGGGGCGTCTTCACTACCGGGTTCCCGGCGACACCAAGCGTGTCGTGCCGCCAGTCATCGGCATACAGCAAGACCACGTTCATCTTCTCACCGGCGATTGCCTGCCCCAGCGGACTGGCGAACATGATGGGAAGTAGCAGCAGAAGCGATTTCATGAAGTCATTGGTTTTCAAGGTGCTGATCCGCGATTGAGTAACGAGA
Organism: Pirellulaceae bacterium; assembly: GCA_965233625.1. Taxonomy (GTDB): domain Bacteria; phylum Planctomycetota; class Planctomycetia; order Pirellulales; family Pirellulaceae. Next base: position 178,612 of record OZ247499.1, on the reverse strand, counting down.
GCGATGCTCTATTCTCATCCAGATTGGCCGCTTGCACAAATGAAACACAACGAATCGCATAGTCGTCTACATTGCATCTTCCGCATCTACTATCACGATCGCCAACCTGTGAGGGGTGTGGCTTGCACACAGAGTGCCAAGGTTCGTACGATAATCTGCATGAACACACCGCTGCTTGAAATCTTCACGGACTACGTCTGACCGTGGTGCTACCTCTGCACCGTGCGTGTAGAAAAGCTCCAAGCGAAGTTTGCCATTGAACTTCGACACACGTACTTTCCGCTGCATCCTGAAACGCCTGAAGAAGGTATGACGCTGGAGCAATTGTTTGCGGGCAGAGGAATCGATGTGCCGGCTGCGCAAAAACGGATAGCCCAGCTGATGGCGGAAGAAGGTCTGCCCTATGGCAAGCGGACATGACGTATAACAGCCGCCTGGCGCAGGAACTTGCCAAGTGGGCTGAAACTCAGCCCGGCGGTGACCGGATTCACAACGCACTCTTTCAGGCGTACTTTGTTGACAACCAGAATCTGGCCCTGGTTGATAACCTGCTGAGCATCGTCGAAAGTCTGGGCATGGCGGTCGATCCAGCCCGGCAATCACTCACACAGCGAACGTTCCGGCAAGCAGTGGACGCCGACTGGCAGCGGGCGCGTGCGATTGGGATTACCTCAGTGCCTACCTTCGTGCTTGGAAACCGGGGGATCGTGGGAGCCCAACCCTACCAGGCCATGGAACAGCTCATGAACGACTCGGGCGTTCACCGGCGCCCCGGTAACTTGCACTGATATTTGATATCGCAGCTTCAGCGTTGCAACGCCCACGACATCCGCTTCCGCCAGTCACGCAGGTATTCGATTCGCCAGCGGTTAACGGTTTTCGCTCCAGCGCGGCCACGTTCGGACAATGTGCGGTCGGGATTGTCCGTCCAATAGTTCGGACCGTGGCTGGTTTTCACAAATGCACCGCCCCAATGGCTGGACGTAGGGTCTTCAGCTTTCCCACGCAGGAGATAAAGCAGCGATGGTGTGTCGCCCATTTTGATGTCGCGTTTCTTCTGCGCAAAGAGTTCGCCAAGCGCGCCGTGACCTTTGACATAGGTGTCGACAAAACGGCGGTTTCCCCACTCGCCGTCCTGCTTGCCACCCATGTACATGCCCCGGAATGTCGTGTTGCTCTCAATCCACCATAAGTCGGTATGATTTTTGAACACGTAGTCCCGCGCGGCGCGATCCTGCTGCGTATTCCAGGAACCGATGGAGTAGATGCGTAACTTACTTTTAATCGAGGGGTCATCGTGCACCGCCTGGGCAACGTCCGTCATGCTCCCCCACACCAGCACCCATAGCGGTCGCTCGTCCTTGGTTTTTGCACGGGCGATGATCCACTTTGACCCGCTTGTCGCAGTGCTCCACCCACGGTCTGGCGCCGGCGCCGTTGCCCCCTGTTTGGTGATGCGCCGCAACGCGTCTGGTGCGGGAAAATTCTCAGCATAATTCTTCAGGTTTGCGTAGTCCTTCTCGTACGCATCGATCGCTTCCAGGATATTTTCAGCGCGACCGGCATGCGGTGGAGACGAAATAAGCCCCTCCAGGTCTAGCACATCGGCATAAAGAAAGAGATGCACAAACGATTGAAAATCGTCCGGGTCAGACCCGCCGATATCGGAGGAAATGATCACCCTTGGCCGCTGTCCACCAAGTGCGCCGCCCTTTGGAGTAACAGGCTCTTTAGCATGCGACAGGCTGGCAGAAGTAAGCAGGCATGCGATCCCGGTTAACAGAAAGATGCGAATCTGAATGTTCATAGATTTCTTCACGCTGTTTTCTGCGTTGTTATTTTGTGGACGCGCCCATCAGTTTCGCTCGCGATCGCCAGAGCAATCAGGTACTGTGTTATGAGCATGCGGAACGCGGCGCCGACGTGCTCTGCTGCGTTCATCGTACCGTATGTTTCTGGCTTGTGAACGGATCGAGTTACCGGCGTATGAGAAGACGAATGATGCGTTCACGATGGTTCACCATACTACTCTGCCTGCTTCCCGGGACTTCACTCCTGGCCGCAGAAGAACTGCCCCCGGTAAGTCAGCGTTTTGGGAAGAAAGAGACGACGGAGGTTCCTGGTTTCCAACGCCACGTGGTGCCGTTGCTGGGCCGTCTCGGCTGTAACGGGCGGGCTTGCCACGGTTCGTTTCAAGGGCAGGGCGGCTTCCGGCTGTCGCTGTTTGGCTACGACTTTGCCGCGGATCATAGCGCATTAACTCAGGGTGAAGTCGCAAGAGTCGATAGTACGCAACCCGCCAAAAGTTTAATCCTGCAAAAGCCAACACTGGCGATTGATCACGAGGGCGGCAAGCGGTTCTCACCAGATGGATGGGAATACGACCTGCTTCAGCGCTGGATCAAAGCTGGCGCGAAGGGGCGAGAGGAAGAGCATGCGGAACTCGCTGCGCTGGAAATTACGCCCGGTGAAATCATTTTCCAGAAAGCCGGGGAAACTTCACCGCTGAAGATAGTCGCGTTGTGGAGTGATGGCACGCGGGAGGATGTGACGCCGCTGTGCCGGTTTCAGACCAATGACGATTCAATCGCCACCGTCAATGAAAGCGGCGTGGTAAGGGCTGCCGGGCAGGGCGATACGCATGTGGTGGCTTTCTACGATAACGGCATCGCATCCGCACAGGTCATCCGCCCGGTGTCGGATCGCGTTGGCAAGAACTATCCAGATGTACCAGCGCCGACGGAAATCGATCGTCTGGTGGTTCAAAAACTCAAGAAGGTAGGCATCGTTCCATCTGGTCTGTGCACCGACGCGGAATTCCTGCGCCGGGTGAGTCTGGACCTCACCGGCACGCTGCCGGCGCCGGATGAAATCACCCGGTTTCTGACTGACAAGTCGCCCGACAAACGCAACAAAAAAATTGACGAATTACTCGCACGGCCATCCTATGCAGCCTGGATGACAACACGGCTGTGTGACTGGACGGGCAACACCGAAGAGAACCTACCAGTCGGCGGCGAGCAGGGGCTAAGGCGTGAGAAGTCAGAATTGTGGCACGACTGGATCTACCGCCGTGTCGCGGACAATGTGCCTTATGACGATATGGTGGAAGGCATCGTAATGGCCAAAAGCCGTCGACCAGGCCAGTCCAACGACAAATACTTCGAGGAAATGACTTCCTACTTCCGCGAGAAAAATCCAGCGGACTTCACCCGCCGCGACCACATGCCCTATTTCTGGAGCAGGGGCCGCTTCAGCCCGCCGCAAACGCTGCGATTTAGTTACGCATTTCTCGGCGTCCGGCTGGAATGCGCGGAATGTCACAAGCACCCTTACGACCAGTGGTCGCAGGCAGACTATCAGGATTTCCAGAGCTTCTTCAGCGAAGTACGATTCCGCCAGTCGGGGCGCCGCGGAGAAATCAAAGTGCTTAAGGAAAAGCTGGGGCTGACTGCCGATCAGGACAGCGGCGGATACAAACGCTTGTTCGCCAGCCTCGCCAAGAAGGGCACGACGGTTCCCTGGGGCGAGATCACGGCGCCGGACTGGCAGAAACGCCGCCCCCGGCCCACAAAGAAAAACCCCACGGGCCGCGTGATCACGCCGAGGCTGCTTGGCGGAGAGGCCGTGCTTGCCGAACAATATCAAGACCCGCGCGAACCCGTGATGCAGTGGCTGCGGGAAAAAGAGAATCCGTACTTCGCCCGCACGATTGTGAACCGCATCTGGGCCGGCTATTTCGGCATCGGGATTGTTAATCCGCCGGACGATATGAATCTTGCCAATCCGCCCACCAACAAACCCCTGCTAGACTATCTGGCAGATCAGTTTGTCGCCAACGGCTACGACCTAAAATGGCTACACAAGACGATTACGCAGAGCAGGACGTATCAAGCCAGTTACAAGCCACACCCGACCAATATTCACGACCAGCAGAACTTCAGCCGCGCGCTCGTCCGCCGCATGCCTGCCGAGGTAACGTTTGATAATCTCCGCTTCGCAACGGCGACACTTCAAGACCAAACTGCAATGCAGACGGCTGCAGACCAGGTCCGGCGCCGCCAGATTGGCTTTCCCGAAGTAGCCGAAAGCCGGAACGCCAAATACGCGTTGAAGCTGTTCGGCAAACCACCTCGCGAACAGAATTGTGATTGCGAACGGTCCAACGAGCCAAGTCTGCTGCAAACCATCTACCTGCGGAACGACGCCGAAATCTACGCCCTCCTAGACCGCAAAGACGGCTGGTTGGCGGAACTGAAGAAACAGGATGCGTCAAAGATACAGCAGCAATCCGATGACCTCATCCGCCAGGCATATCTCAGGACCTTCAGCCGCCTTCCGCGGGACGAGGAACTGGCATTCGGACAACAACACTTAAGAAACGCCTTGGACGAAATTGCAGGGCTCCGTGATTTGCTTTGGGCTCTGCTAAATTCCAAAGAGTTCCTACTCAATCATTAAGAGACCGCTGGGTGAATTAACATGAAAACACATCGCTTCTGTGATGGAATCCGGCGCCGTGATCTTCTTCAGGCCGGCATGCTCGGATCGTTGGGGCTGACACTTGGTGGATATCTACGAAACGCCGCTGCGGCGGAACCTGGACGTCAGACCGCCAAGTCCGCGATTGTGATCTGGCTGGGCGGTGGACCGCCGCATCTTGACACGTTCGACATGAAACCGGACGCACCGGCAGAAGTCCGCGGAGAGTTTCAACCTGTCTCAACCAATGTCGCCGGACTTTCTATATGCGAACATCTGCCAGGACTGGCTGCATGCGCCGACAAGTACGCCGTACTCCGCGGCGTGAGTCACACACTCGCCGGTCATGAACTGGGAACGAATTATCTTTCGACGGGAAACCGTCCCGTGCCATCGCTGGTTTATCCCGGTTACGGCGCCGTCGTCAGCAAAGAGTTGCCCGGTGATAAACGCTTGCCGCACTACGTTGCCATTCCCAGGACGCCGCAGACGGCTGGCTATCTGGGCGTGCGACACGCTCCGCTGAACACCAATGACACACCGCGAAGCGGCAAACCTTTCAGCGTGCGGGGCATCTCTCTGGAAGGCGGACTGACCGTCGAACAATTTCAGTCGCGGCGCCAGCTCCTGCAGCGTGTGGACAATGCGTTCGCTGAACTGAAGACAAAGAGCGCGGTTGTGGACGGCATGGATCAATTCGACCGCGAGGCGTATTCGGTAATTAGTTCACCACAAGCGCGAAACGCGTTCGATACCAGCCGCGAACCCGCCAGCATCGCTGCCGAATTTGGTGGCAGCCGGTTCGGACAAAGCTGCCTGCTCTCGATGCGGTTGATTGAAGCTGGAGTGCGTTTTTCCACCGTGACCTTCAGCGGCTGGGATACGCACACGGGCAACTTCAAAAAATGCAAAGACAGTCTGCTGCCAGCCTTCGACCAGGGACTTTCTGCATTGCTCAGGAACCTGGACCAGCGTGGTCTGCTGGAATCGACCGCAGTGCTGGTTACGGGCGAATTTGGCCGCACTCCGAAGATCAACGCGAAAGCGGGCCGCGATCATTGGCCGCGGGCGTTCTCGGTATTAATGGCGGGCGGCGGAATACGGGGCGGACAGGTTCTGGGCGCTAGTGATGATAAAGGAATGGGGCCGGCGAACGAACCCATTACGCCAGAGCAAGTCGCAGCTTCGTTCTATCACGCGTTAGGAATTGACTATCACAAAGAGTACCACACCCAGACCGGGCGCCCGGTGATGATTGTCCGCTCTGGCAAGGTGCTGCCCGCTCTATTCGGATGACCAGAGTGACTGTTCTATGTCACCGTGGAGCAGCGGCCGGTTCTGGCTCGCGATGGTAGGTGCGTAATTCCGGCAGCGGCCCTGCGGACTTTCCTTCAAGCTGTGGCAGCATCCAGTGCAATCCGTCCAGGTTATCCTGAAGACGCTGTTGAACATCATCCTGAGTGTGGCCGATAATCCCGACCGGCCCGGCGTACTTTGAATCGTGAATGATCCGCAGTAACTTCACGTCCAGTTCACCAGCGCTGAGCGGAAGTATCTTCTTCCCTTTCTTATCGCCCTGGTGGGTCATGCCGTTGAGATTCAAGCACAGTAGATAGGGCTTCAAACGGGCCAGCACACCGGCAAAATCATCGACATGCCCGTGACCGTGGTGCAGGTTGTAAACAATCCCGACATGGTCCGCGTTGTGGTGTTCTCTTAGATACTGGCACACAGCGATCATATTGTCTGGCTCGCCACCCCAGCCACCGTGATTGTAAAGTCCCAACCGGCAACCCGCGTGCTTTGTCTGCTGCACCAGCGGTAACAACGCTTTGGCGGCAGCTTGCACCCGTTGCGCGGGAGCACCCGCGGACGGAGCGTGAAGCGTCTGCCAGATCTGCGGGTGGATGCCGTGCTTCTTAAACAGGCTTAACGCCTCCGGGTGCGTTCCCCAGAAGGCGAACATCTCAAGGCCGTGTTTCTTGTACTGAAGAATCTCTTCTTCAAACTGCGGCACATGCTTAGCCCGCCAATCGTACGCCACCCGCGTCAGCCCCAGTTGCTTCACCATCTTCGCCCGCTCAGCCGGTCCGCGGTTCTTCCCGTCAAACGGAACGATACACCACGCAACCAGATTCTTATCCTGCAGGTTCGCCGGAACTTCAGCTTTGAGCAGCGGGCAACTTAACGCGATAAAGAGAAAACAAATTAGGCAGCTAAGCCGTTGATAGCGGACGATCAAATCTAACTCCGGGTTTGAAAGGCGAAAAACAATGCAAGCGTTCTGCTGGTCACAAGGCCGGTCTCAGCAGGTGCTGAAGCTGCTCACCATCGGGAACCTTCAGCGGAAACTTCTTGCTGAACGCATGCCCGTCAATGCCAGCGAACTGACGCAGAGCCTGGTGAATATGCTCTGGGCGTACGCGTACGCCATTTTCAGCGTCTAAAGCGAGCGACTCTGGATGGACCGGCGCCAGGAACTGCTTCTCATCGGTGGCGCCGACCACGCGGTTGCCGCGGATGCCGGTTCCCATAAACATGACGGAGCCAATCGACCAATGGTCTTTGCCATCGCCCTTATTGTAGGAAGGCGTCCGCCCCATTTCGCTTTGCATCACGATCACTAACTTGTCGCGGATCTTCAGCTCTTCAGCCTTCTTCATCAGGTAGTCAACGCCCGCGAGCAGTTCCGGCAGGAGCTTCATCTGATCGCGGTCGTTATTCGCATGACTGTCAAACTGCCCGATCGTCAGATTCGCTGACACACATACGCCTGCCTTAAAAGAAGCCAGTGCGATATCGGCTTGCCGCGAGAGCCGCTCTTTAGGAGACGATTGCGGGATGTAAGGTGTAATGCGTTGCAGCGCCTTGGAGTTTATCTGCGCGGCGTAAAGCATATCCTGCGAGCGTTCCACGCGGGGAAGCCGGGGCTTTTCAATGCGGGTCTGCATCTGCCGGGCGAGAGCGCGTTCGATGCGGTCGCTGACAAAATCATCGTGATACGGGCTGCGGGCGTTGCCATGGACTCCATCGGCATTGGCAAGGCGGCTCAACGAACTTAAGTAGGGTACTCTGGCCATCGGCACCAGATTACCTGTGGCCGAATAGTTGCCGAATGTTAGAAAGGCCAGCGGGAACTCTGGCCCCTGACACGCCGCAACCAGGGCGGCGAAGGTTGGATAAGCCAGGCTGTCGAGCTTGCCGGTTGCCATGTACCGTGAACACGGTGAATGGTTGTTGACGGAGTAGTCTAAACCGTTGAAGACCAGCAACTCGTTGCCATAGGTTTTGAAGAAATCCTCATTGCTCATGCCTGCCTGAACATGCTTCGCATTGGGCGCCAGCAGGTGATTGCCCTGGGTAAGAATATCACCTTGCTTGTAAAGGCGGTTGATGCCGTTAACGCCTTTCGGGTCCATCAGGTAGGTCGTATCCCAACCTCCCGATGCATTGAAGACAACGTAGAACGGACCTTCATAAGCTGGCGGCCCTTTGGGTTCGTCCGCAGCAGAGATAGACGACAGCCCCACAGGCGCGGCGAACCCCAGACCGGCGGTTCCACAAAGCTTTAAGAAGTTTCTGCGATGCATAGCCATGCTTGTTTGCCTGGGTTATTCGTAGAGAAACGCGTGCTGGCGGAGCAGATAAGTGACCACCGCGCGCCATGCCCGGATGGTGTAATGCGGATCTGGGTCCCGCGGCGTGACCTCACGGCCGGACTGGCAACTGTAACTTTCGCGAGGATCGATTCCTTTCTTCGATTTCGCTTCGGCGACGATCCCGGCGAACAACTCATAGGTTAGCTTCACCTCGGCGCCTGCGGGGTCGTCGTATCTTCCCAGCAGCAACTGATGCAGATGCACGATTGCAGCCCGGATTCTGGCATCGCCCTCCTTGCTGTCTCCGGGCACAACGTCCGGCTCAATTTCTGGGAACAGCCGGCGCTGGCTGGCTTCGAGCGCGAAATCCGTCGCCACGTGCTGGCAAGCCAGGTCATTGGCCATCATGCGCTGAATGGCGCCCATAGCTCCACTTGGTTCGGTATTGCGCTCGGTAATTTCTTTGGAATCTATACCGCCGTAGAGGATGCCGAGCTTGCTTTCCTGATCGGTTAGCTTGCCCCATCTGGCTCCAAAGATGGCGTAGATTTTGCGTTCAAGCTGCTCTGGCGTCAGCAGTCGCGCAACGCCGGTGTCAGCAAGTTCAACGCGGCGCTGCGGGCCGGAAGCAGTAGCCGATACTCCATCAGCCCGGTAGAAAGGCGATGTTGCCAGTTCTTTGAATACAACCTTCAAGTTGAATTCTGACTGTGCGAAAACGACCGCAATGCGTTCAAACTCATCCCGCTGTGCGAGGTACGCCCGTTGCTGGGCGGCGAACGACGGCGCGTCAATATCTTCAGGTGGCAGCAATGGCTTGCGACCGGCGAGGATGTACCACACATGGTTCACCATCGCCACGGCGAAACGCGGGTCTTTGGCTGTCCGCTGTCCGAGCCACTGCAAAGACCGCCACCGCTGGTCCGCAGGCAACGCTTCGCCCGCAACGCCCGGACCAAACATGTCTTCGTACCAGCCCTCTTTGCGCGGCTGGTAAACGCCTTTGCCGTCCAGCGCGTAGTAGTCCTGAAACAAACCGGCAACCGGGTCGAGCGTTTTATGACAGACAACGCAGCTGGCCGCCTGCATCGTTGGAATCTCGTACTTGGCGGTGATCGCGGCTGCGTCGCCCGTGCGTGGCGCCAGTTCGAGAATATCAACGCCCAGAAAATGCTCGAAGTACATCCGGACGCGCAGCCGGTTACGGTTGGTCTCTGTGGTCGGATACCGTTTCAAATACTGAAACGTGCTGGCGATTCCCGCATGCGGATAGAATCCTGTTTCCGTTGGCTGAACAACTTTGCCACTACGGTCATCCGTCAGGGCGGGCAGCCTTGTGGCTATGAACTCAAAGGGATCTTCCGGGTCTTCAAACTGGTCCTTCAGCTTCTCATAGACGCCATAGCCACGCGCTGTATAAGGCGAAACCATGATGTAGTCCGCCGTAACAATCTCTGTGAACGGACGTTCGTTGCGGACAATGTGCGATATCAGTTCGAGGGGTTCGCGCCGGATAGCCTGACGGTACTGCTTCACTAGTTTGTAATAGGCTCTCATTTCCGGGGTCGAATAACTCAGCCTATCGGCGCCCTTGCGGCCTTTATTTGGATCAAGCTTCTGGTACCAGTTACGTGTCTTATGAAAATGCGTGTAGCTAAAGACGCCTTCGGCAACGCCGTCAAATCCATCGGTCAGTAGGATATCGTTGAAGGCTTCACGCAGCCTGTCGTAAAAAGCTTCCTCTTTCATGACAGAATCGAGTATCAACCCGATTGCCGGCAGACCGCCTTTTTCAACACGCGACATTTCCTCCGCAGTGGGAAGCCGTCCAGCCAACGACAGCGTGACACGTCGCAGCAATCTGCGTGGCGAGATCATTTCAACGCCTGCGAAGAACGGGGGAGCGTTTGCATCCGCAACCGGCGCCGTGTTATCGCGCTCACCACTGCCACGTCTGACAAAACGGCTGAGAATGCGGAAGGCGGTTGAATCTTCTTCCACCACTTCGCCGCCGCCATGATCCAGTTGGCCAGTGACCTTCAACAGCATTAAAGGCTGACGGTCTCTCTTAGCTAAAGCGATCTGTTGAAACGCATCACGATTGTGCTCCATCGCGGCCGCGCGATTGGCTTTATCACTGCGTGTGTCACGCAAGAGAAAGCTGCTCTTCGAAGCATCGCCCTGTTTGTTATGACACTTCAGACAGGTTCTTTCGCCAACTTTGGTCCAGACTTCGTCTATAAAAAAACCATCAGGCTGAAGGCATCCCGGTTGCTGAACGGGCGCCTTCTCCTGGGCGGTTGCGGGCAGGCAACAGAGTGCTAATACAAAAGCACAACTGAAGCGCCAGGCGATGCAATGGGCGGCTTGAAAGAATCGCAACATAAAAAGCCCTCAACGGCCGTAAGCTTAAAAAACGCACGGCGTTTCTGTTGGATGGTGCAGAGTGAATTGTAGCAACCCTGGCCACACGAAAACAATTTTTGCTACTCCCCTAACTCTAAACGTTTAGAATCGGCTGACGATTGCGGGGTGATACTGGGCGATTACATGGCAGCCAGCACTGGAAAATTCGGAGGTAATCTTATGTTTGCATGGCGGATTGCGTTCTACACAGTAGCCAGCGTGTTGCTGCTTCAGCATGGGTTAGTGGCTGACGAGCGGATCGAACCGGCCCTTAAATCCGATGCCAAAGTTATCGCGAAACTGGCGGGGCTGGGCGATAACAGCAGTTGCATCCTGGAAGGAACGCGCATTATCGAAGACCTGGGAGACTTCGCTAAAGGCTGGCACCGCATGAAAGAGACGGGGCCGACGGGACGTGACTTCACGATCAAAATGGTCTGGATGCCCGACCGCAAACGTGCGTTTTTCTGCGGCGCGAATCACGGTTCGCCGCATCGCTTCAACGATGCGTGGGAATACGACCTGGCCAGCAACACCTGGGTTCTGTTGTATAAACCTGATTACAACGACCGCGGCCCGGTGACGGACTACGACAAGAAGACACTCGTGATCAAAGACGGCTGGCTTCGCACAAGGAAGGGCGGGCCAGGTCACCCCGCGCACACCTGGTGGGGCCTGACCTACGACCCGGAATCCAAGTCAGCCGTCTGGTATGCCGCCTGGCCCGGTTACCGGCTGCAAGAGAAGCTGGACGCGATCGGCGCGAAGAAGGAGGATCTCTACTCTGGTCCGCCGATATGGACGTTTCATCCTCCGACAAAAACCTGGGAGCCGCTACCCACCCAAAAGCCGTGGCCTCGCAACGCGTTCGGGGCGTCGCTGGAATATATCCCGCAACTTGGCGGTTCACTCTGGCAGTATCGCAACAGCACTTGGCTGCTGGATCACAAAAAACGGAAGTGGAAACTGTTGTCCGATAAGGGCGCCGCCGTGCCCATCGAAAGCCTGGTGTGCTACGACCGGAGCCGGCAGTTGCTCATCGCACACCGGGGGCCTTACAAAGATGCACCGCCACGCACCTACCATATGTCTTTGAGGGACAAACCGCTGGAATGGGAACAGGTTCTGGAATCCGCGAACCTGCCGAACGGACACGACGCGCGGTCGCTGATGTATTTTGACCCTGTGGGCGATGTTGCACTTCTTTATGAACGCGAAACAAAGCAAATCTGGTCTTACGATTCAGACAAAAAGAAATGGACCAGACTGTCGCCAGACGGCCCCGCGCCGCCCTTCGGTCCGAAGGAACGGGTCGTCTCTTACATGGACCCGGCCCGCAACGTGTTCGTTGTCATAGGATACGGCAAAGTCTGGTGTTACCGGCACACCCGGGCGCCCTGAATTGCACGCTGCCAGACTAAGGTTTTGACGCTTCGCTCTCAGCCGGCGCCGGCTCGAATTCGACCCAGCGGGTGCGCACATCGCGGGCTGTCTTCAGTTGCCATGTGCCTTTACCTGCAAAAACATGCGACTCCCGGCGCCGCCCGGATGAGTCTTCCCAGTCGTACGTTACTTTGACGGGATCGGACTTTTCCAGGTTTTCGATCAGATGAGCCTCGGCTCTGAGGACACGTTTTCCGCCGTCGTTGCGAAAGCGGATCTGGATCGGCTGGCCTGCTGCCGACTCAAGCCCGGATGAACCGTAGCAGAAGCTCTGCGACCAGTAATCGCGTGGTTCATCGCCACGGCGGGTGATCTTCCAGTCGCGGACAAGCGGCTGCCAGGTCTTACCGTTATCGGTGCTGGTTTCAATCTGGTAGCGGATTGCCGGGTTCGGTGGACTGCTCGAAGCAATATGGGCGGCGGCATGTAACCCGGCGAGTTTGCGTGAAGGCGTCGCTGCCAGGGTCACCGATCTTTCGCCAAATGCGCCATCAACAAGAAAGGTCCGGGCAAGATCCAGCTCTGGCCCTAACGAGACGCATCTTTTTCCAGATGCTTCATAGCTGATAGTAGTACCGCCGTCTTTCAACCTGGGCAGCACCGCGACATTAGCCTGACAGACGGTGCGCATTTCAATCCCGGCGCTGGCTAATGCTTTGGCGCTCTTGTCGAAGCGAATCCAATACTGCGAGCGACCTTTCACCAGGTCCGTGAGGTCAAGACGCTTTTCAAGCATCGCGGGCGTGGACCAGGTGCGGCCAGCATTGACTGACACCGCCACGCCGCATCGCACGTCTCCCTTTACCACCAGACCATTGCGGCAACCATCTTTGTAAATTCCCCACGCCGTGTTGTCCGGCGGTGTTGCGGCAATGATGTACGGGCTGCGAAACTCAAAGACGACATGCTTGTCACTCTCCTGGACGATGCCCTCACGATAGTCGTCCGTTGCGAAGCCGGGACGGTAGACATACTCAACATTGGCGAAGCGCGCCTGCCCGTCGCGATGCGGAGTCCCCTGTTTCGACTGGTGCATCTTTTCCGGCTGATTGACCCAGGTTCGTGAACGCTCTGGACCGGGAATGCCTTGCGTGTTGTAGTTCATCCCCCAGAAGACAAAGGTCCGGCCGTCTTCCAGTCCCGGTTCAAAGTAACGCCGCATGCGTTCTCCACGACGCAGATGCACCATGGGCGGCGCCCCGGCGTAACCAGCCAGGTACTCGGCCACAGCGTACTTCCGGTAAGAATTTCCATCGTTTGGATGCAGTCCGCACACCAGCCAACCGCGTTGCTTCTGCGGTTTGTAGTCACGCCGGATCCAACGGTCGACATCCTTTTGCAGTTCTCCAATACCCAGCAGCCGGCGGCCAGATTCATCGAAGATCACGGTGGATAGATCGTGATCCAGCAGCGCCCACTTCCCTTCTTTTCCATAAGCGCCGCCGCGCAGATAGACTTCCAGTGCATTGTGGCCGGCAGTGCCGACGCCGCGTGCCCGGCAGTGCCCTAGCAGTTCATTAAATTCCGCGGTCCACTGCGAATGCGTTGTGCCACACAGGCCGAATCCGTAGGCGAACAGTCCGTTCCAGTATTCGCGAGGGCGGAGATCTCTTCCTTTCAGAAGCCCTTCGCCCCACAGGTCCTGCTTGCCGGTTTCTGCATGCCAGTAATGCGTATTGCGCCAGAACCACGCGGCCAGCGCTTTCTGCTCGTCGGTTTCAACAGGCTGCCCCGTAACCCTCGAGTACATGGCCGCCTGTGTCGCAAACAGACGCGGAAATGTCGAGATGGCCAATTCGCCCGGATACCACGGATGATCGGTGCGGATTTGCGGATCGCCGACCTCTGCCTGCAACGACCCTGCCAGACAGAGAGTAAGAATAAAGAAACTCAAGGTCTTGTAGGTCATTGAATCACCCGCCGGTTTACAAATCTGATAAATGCGAATCGGCCCTTCAGGATACCGTTAACCACACCCCGCATGCATTCACAATCCGGATATCCGGCGACGGCGTTCAAGACGGTGTACAATACGACGCGAGCGACCAGCCCGGCAGCGATCCTGCGATAGACACGACAGATTATCCCTTCACGCCATCATTCTGCGTCTGTTTAAAATCAATCACGAGCACCAATCAACTGCTCGTCCAAATCAGCTACCGTCAGCGCCTTCTTGCACACTCAAATGACAAAACGCCCTCTACAACGAGTCGCCGTCCTGGCGGTCTTCGCAGCAACCGCATGGTATTGCGTGCCCTTATGTGCTGACGAACAGCCGGAACGTCCGAATATCCTTCTGATTCTGGCGGACGACCTCGGATTCGAGGATCTCGGTTTTCAAGGATCGAAAGATATCAAGTCGCCGCATCTTGATAAACTTGCCGCGAGCAGCATCCGCTTTGCCGACGGGCACACAACCGCTTCTGTTTGCAGTCCATCGCGTGCTGGACTTTTGACAGGCCGCTACCAGCAGCGTTTTGGACACGAAGCAAATATTCCTTCGTTTCCCGACGGAATGGACCTAAATGAAGTGACCATCGCCCAGCGTCTGAAGTCTCTGGGATATCGTACGGCAGCCATCGGCAAATGGCACCTTGGCGCCACAACCAGACAATACCCGACGCAACGCGGTTTCGATACCTTTTATGGCCTGCGTGAAGGTAGCCGGAGTTATTTTTACAACGCCCAAAAGGACGATAAGCCGGGCAATCACCGCGCAATGGAGAAGAATGGTGAGCCTGTGAAATTCGAAGGCTATCTGACCGATGTACTCGGAGATCAGGCGATCAACTTCATCAAGCAACCGTCGTCGAAGCCGTTTTTTGTCTACCTCTCCTTCACGGCGCCACATGGACCACTTCAGGCGACCGATGCGGACCTTGCCCGGTTCAGTCATATCGAGAACAAGCGTCGCCGGACCTATGCTGCAATGGTTTGGGCAATGGATCGCGCGATAGGCAAAGTTCTCTCCCATCTGAAAGACGCAGGCCAGCTGGAAAACACGCTTGTCTGGTTTCTTAGCGATAACGGCGGCGCCACCAACAACGCCTCAAGCAACCTGCCTCTCGCGGGGCACAAGGGCATCAAGTTCGAAGGCGGCATCCGCGTGCCTTTCCTCATGCATTGGACAGCGAAGTTTCCTAAAGCCCGCACCGATAAACGTCTGGTAAGTGCAATGGATATTCTGCCCACTTCCATCGCCGCTGCCGGTGGCAAAGTGGAATCGTCTCCCGACGATCCGCGCCCCTTAGATGGTGTGAACCTGCTGCCTTATCTTGCTGGCGAAAAAAGCGGGGCGCCGCATCAGAAACTGTACTGGCACAAGCTCTGGTTCAGCGCGATGCGCGATGGTCCATGGAAGCTTATCTACGTTAAGGATTATGGCTACGCCCTGTACAATCTCGACAAAGACCTGGGCGAGCAACAGAACCTCGCCAGACAGCAGCCGGAAAAAGTACAAGCAATGAGTAAAGACCTTAACACCTGGAAGAGTCAGATGGCTGAACCTCTCTGGGGTGAAAACGAACGTTGGTTTACCGTTCACAGCAGAAACCACATACGGATTATCGAAGGGCAAAAAAAATCTAGCCCTTAGGTTGATTCACGCAGAAATACAGAAATTCAGTAGCCCATCGCGGCGCACTATAACCCACATGCAAAGCCGCCCGTTTCATCGTTTATCTACGGAGCCTGACATGAAGTCTGTAACGCATTTCACGAAATCGAAAGTGCAGCAAATTGACGGCAGCTTTGTTGCGTTTCTGATTCTCTCATTCTTCCTCACTTGCGGCGCCGTGTGGGCACAAGAGAAACCGCAGCTGTATCCGCAGCCAATCGGCATGAAGGCGCCGGCTATCGGGACGGATGCGACGGTGAATTACGACTACGACATTGTCTATGTGCGGGCGCCACGTAAAGGCGACAAGGTAAATACACGGTGGGCGGAAATCGTCAGCCCGGTGCGGATGGAGCCTGGTTCGGACCTGATGCTGCTGCACCCTGACGGAACCGAAGAGATGCTGATCGACGCGGGCGAAGGAGCAGTTGCCGACCCGATGGTTTCACTAGACGGAGAATGGGTTTTCTATTCGCTGGTGCCAACACTCAAGACAGCGTACCCCGGCCGCAATGTAGCGCAAGGCGCGGACATCTATAAGATTCATTTGAAGACACGAAAGATCGTCAGGCTCACGCATCAGGAGTTCACGCCCAATACCGGCGCCGCCAACTGGTCGAGTGATTTCCGCAAGGGCGAGCGTGGCAAGACCAACGTGACTTATGGCGTTTTGAACATGGGGCCGTGTCCGCTGCCCGGCGGCCGTTTAGTCTTCACGAGCAGCCGCAACGGGTTTAAGCCGCCCAAACATGATTCACCCACGATGCAACTTTTTGTCATGGATGACGACGGTAAAAATGTCGAGTGCATCGGCCATCTGAATGTCGGCGGCGCCTTGCATCCCGTGGTGCTGAAAGACGGCCGCATTATGTTCAGTTCGCTTGAGTCACAAGCGCTACGCAGCAGCCTGCTGTGGGGTCTGTGGACCATTCACCCTGATGGCAGCAATTGGGCGCCGATGGTCAGCGCATTCGACACCGGTGGCGCGCCTAATGCCTTTCACTTCCAGACGCAGCTATCAGACGGGTCCATCATCGCCGAAGAATATTACAACCAGAACAATAGCGGGTTCGGCGCCTATCTGAAATTCCCTCCAGTAGCAGCGGAGGGATATGCTGCGTTCGGTCCGGGGTTCCGCAGAGATCCACGCAATCCACCGCTTCGCTTCGGCCGGCACTACAACGCCAAGCCGAAACTGTACCGCTTGCCATTCAGCCCGTACGGCGTGGAGTCGTTCACCAGGTTTGCCAACAATGGCGAAGGCGTCGCGGATCTTTCCGTACTGGGCGACGATAGATCGGCACGAGTCGGCAAGTTCACACATCCTTCGGGCGCCCCGGACAATCACCTGCTGACCGTCTATTCACCCGGCCCGGTGAACCATCAGAACGGCGTGAAGCTGCCAACACCTGATGGCGGCATCTATCTGATTAAGAATGGGCAGCCGATCGACGAACCATCGCAGATGCGTCTGATCAAGAATTCTCCAGAATATAACGAGCAGTGGCCGCGCGCGGTGGTTCCCTACGAGCGCACTTATGGCATCAAAGCGCCTGCCCACCTGAAGCCAATTGCCAACGATGGTTCGTTGTCGCCACATCTTCCGGCAGGAACACCGTTCGGGCTTATTGGCACTTCAAGTTTCTACAAACGCGAAACCTACCCGGATGGCGCTGTTCCAGAAGGCAGCGTTACGGCGGGCTACGGTTACGATCGCGATGCGACAGGTTTCCGCGGGCTGGACCCGTTCAACACATCGCAGAACGGCGCCTCATTGAACTGGAGCAATCAGGGAGCCGAAGCGGGCGTCTACTCGAATGATGAAATTCACGCCGTGCGCATCCTGATCCAGGAACCGGCCACCGACCGGCATATGGGCGAGCGCAATGGCCGGCGATTCTACAACCATGCGACGGAACGGCTACGGATTCTGGGTGAGATACCTCTCCGTAAATTCGACGGCCAGAAGCAGCCACTCGACCCCGATGGCAACCCCGACACCAGTTTCCTGGCCAAGATACCGGCAGACACTGCCTTCACCTTCCAGACACTCGACAAACACGGCATGGTGCTGAACATGGCGCAGACCTGGCACCAGCTGCGACCGGGTGAAGTTCGTACCGATTGCGGCGGTTGCCATGCGCATAGTCAGAAGCCGACGCTGTTCGAAGATACGCAGGCGTCGAAGCCGGACTATGAAATTTTTGATCTCACCCGCCACACGCCGCTGCTGACCACCAAAGCAGATAGCGAATCGAAAAAGAAATGGGACGCGGCTGACTCAACCGGACTGCGTTATTCATCAACGGTCAAAAATGTCGAGTATCACCGCGACATCGTCCCCATTTTCAAACGCAGTTGTGTCGCCTGCCACACCGGCGACGACGCGCCAGCCAAACTCATT
Organism: Pirellulaceae bacterium; assembly: GCA_965233625.1. Classification (GTDB taxonomy): domain Bacteria; phylum Planctomycetota; class Planctomycetia; order Pirellulales; family Pirellulaceae. The sequence continues at coordinate 160,662 of OZ247499.1, read as the reverse complement.
CTCGACGACGTGGCAAAGATGAATATTAAGTACCGCGGAGAAGTACCCGGCACGTACTTCCGGCTAGCGGCGGACAGTGCGGCAAAATTCGGTCACAAACCAGTGATTCACAACGGCTCATGGCGGCAGTCAAACGCCTCGCGGTATATCCGCAAGTTCCAATCGCGGCGGAGCTTATTGGCCTGGAAGATCTTCGGCCGCCGGCTCGACGGTTGGACCAACGATGACTTTCCAACCGCCAAAGTTCCGGGCGATGCGAACACGCTTCAGCTTGCTGGCAAGCCTATCGAAAACACGCAGCGCAACCGCGACCGGTCCGACCTCGATTTCCGTGGCAGCGTTATGCCGCCGGAGGCTGCGGTAAAGTCTGGGAAAGTTCTGCCGCTCTCTGCAAAAGACCGCCTGACGATCATCCGCTGGATCGACCTCGGCTGCCCGGTCGATCTCGACTTCGATCCGGCGAACGTCGCCGACCGTGGCTACGGCTGGATGTGCGACGACAATCGTCCCACGCTCACGTTGACGCAACCTGCAGCGGGCCGGAACAAGCCGCTATCCAGGATCGTTATTGGCATGCACGATTACTACACGGGCCTTGATCTGGATTCGTTCACGGTAACCGCAGATATAGAAATTGATGGTGTCGCCGCTGGTGATAACCTTGCCCCGCGCTTCGAGCAAACGGGCAACGTCTGGCAGTGGAAACTCAACAAGCCCGTCACTGACTGCGACCGGGCGAATCTGACCGTCTCGGTGAAAGACAAGCAGGGTAACATCACCCGGATCGACCGGACTTTCTCTGTCGCACCCGAGTGACGGTCTCTCTAATATTGCTGCCGGAAAAAAATCTGAACAAAACGCGAACCAACTGGTATTACGTGCGTCTTCTTATTCAGACAACAAACAACATCGCTGCAAATGACGGCGAACAGGACACCAGATCAATGATGAGTTTTTCGACCAGTTTCACGATTCAACGCTTATCCAATAGCGGATCCGCCTGTCTAACGGCTTATTCGCTCTTACAGATACTGCGTTTGTGACACTGGCCTGAAGCCTCCCCGGATTCATTGACCCGGTGTCGCAAGGCATCGGGTTTTTTCGTGCAGTGATCGCACGATTTCGGCCACTCCAAGCAAAACACAACACGCCCCGTTGGTCTAACGGCGAGGATTGCGGGCTTTCAATCCGCAGGTATGGGTTCGATTCCCGTACGGGGCGCTGACATGGTAGTCGAGGGCTGGTTGCCCCTATTCGGCTGATAACCGGATCGCGCTGAGTTCGATCCTCAGGGCTACCACTGACGCAATTCAACACGGAAACAAGCCATGACATACCAGCGATTGAAACGCATACGCCCAACCATTGAAGGGGTTGTGGTGTAACTGGCAGCACGGCGGTCTTTTAAACCGCGAGGCGTGGGTTCGACCCCCACCGGCCCTACTCTCACCGGCGCGAAGCTCAGGTGGTGAGAGCGGCGTCCTTATAAGACGCAGGTCGTGGGTTCAACTCCCGCCGCGCCGACTGACTATACAAACTAACCAGGCACTGGTCGTCCAGCGGCAAAGACTCCGCACTCGTAATGCGGCAACGCGGGTTCGATTCCCGCCCGGTGCTCTTCGCTCTTTAACATTGCAACAGATAACAAGCGCCCATGATGTAGCGGCAGCCTACTGCCTTGCCATGGCGGATGTGTGGGTTCGACTTACCCGTTACCGGTGCGACTGCGAAAAAATGGACTTCCCCGCGTTTGAACTTGTGGCGCCGTCCGTTTCCCTTGCCTCTGATGCTGGTGTGAATCCTGATGTGGTCCAGTTCTTTGAGGACCACTTTCAACTGCTCGCTGTCGTCCCCTTCGGAAGCTGACAGCCGGTATAGTCTGCTCAGCACCTTTAGCACCAGTTCGTTGATGCCCTGCTCCGTGGGCTGCTGATTTAACTCACGTTGCAGTTCTTCACGTTGCTCCTGAAGTTCGTGAATCTTGTCCTGTGCGCGGGGGATGAACTCAGCATCCAGCAGCACCAGATTTTCTTTGGCCTTGGCAATCTTCCCGTCGATGGTGTTGATGCGTCGCTGAATCTGCTTCGTGCTGGGCTTCTTTGGCTTGTCCTTGCCCACCAGCATCCTCTTGAGCCGCTTGAACGATTCGGGCAAGTCCCGTTCCTTGAGCTTGCCGCGTCGGGCCATCTCCCACAAGCCGTCCATCACTTCGTCAGGCCCAAGAATGCGTGACTCGACGTAGCGCACCAGCTCGCGAATCACTTCATCCTCGCGGACGTTGCTACCCTTGCAGCCGTCGCTTACGCCCAACCGCAGTTCATGCTTCCGCTTGCTGCACTCGTAGTAGCGGAATTTGCCATTGTTGAATCCATGCAGCACGCTGCCGCATAACCCACAGCGGAGCAGACCCGTGAGAAGATACGGGTTGTCATCTTCGGAGTAGGGGCTGCGGCCATGCTTCCCCTTGGCGAGTATCTCTTGTGCGGCGTCGAATGTGGCCTGATCTACAATCGCTTCGTGATTGTCGGGAATGACAATCCAGTGCGCTGCATCGTTGCGTCCGCGTGCTGCTCCTTTGGTGATTTCGCCATTGCGATAAGTGTGATACTTCGCACTGCTGAATTTGTTGTAGACGAAGGTGCCCGTGTAGGCGTGATTCTCCAGAATCACTTTCACGGAATCAAACCGCCAATGCTTCAAGCCGCCGGGCGTTGGGATGCCGTCAGCAGTCAGACCCCGCGCGATGGCGGACATTGAACGTCTGTCGTCAATGTACTCGCGAAAGATACGCTGCACGACTTTGGCTTTGGCGTGGTCTTCAATCGCCAATCGTTTCTGCTTTCTTTCGCCGGTGATCTTGTATGCGTAGGGAGGCGTGCCAATCCATGAGCCAGCTTTCGCCGCTTCGGACTGGCCGCGTAGCACGTTGCGGCTCAGGTCACGCAAGAACTGGTGCTTGGCTTCCTGCTTCATCGAGTACATCATCCGTCCTGTGAAGTCCTCCCAATCAATCGGACCATCGTTGACGGTAACCACGCTCACACCAGCTTGACGGAACGGGTAACACCAATGCCCTGCTTCCAGTGAGTCGAAACGCCCGAAGCGATCTTGGTCCCAGCAGATGACGACTTGAAACTCGCCAGTATCAGCGTCGTCCCTCATCTCCAAGAAGGCTTTTCGCTTCTCCGTGTCGTCGCCGCTGATACCATCATCGACGTACTCACGGACGATGCGGTAGCCGTGCTTCTTCGCGTACTGCTCAACGGCGGTGCGCTGGTCGTCGATACTGGCTTCTTGATCTTTCGTAGAACGCCGCAAGTAGGCTGCGGCTTTGATTCGTTTCGCCATGATTGCTCAACCTCATATCAACCGTAGGAATGAAAGAGAGGGGCGGCGTGGCTGTCCGGTTGAGTAAAACAGCCCAGCGCGGGTCATGACTCCCGTACTGTGCCGCCCCGTTGTGTGTATTGTCTCCGTGGCGTCCCTGTCGCACCCGTAGGGACGCGTCTAGGGTGCTATGTCCGTTAAGACCCGGAGGACGCTTTGACGCGTTGCCTGTGCGTGACACAAGCCCGTTTTTCGTGCGTCTGCTGTGATGGCCACAAGGAACGCTATTGCGTCCTGTTCCCGCAGGATTGAGGACGCATCAATGCTCCGAGTCGACGAGTAGCCACCACAGCAGACGCACGATGTGGAAAATGAAAAAGGAGGGCGGCGTTTAGAGCCTGCGGGGCCTCCAACCAACCCCGGCTCACGGTGAAGCAAGGAACATGAAAACACTTCACCCGCCGCCCTCCCCTCCTATGACCAATCACCACATCGAGGGCAGGGGCAGGTTGTCGTCCTGCTGCGTCGGTGCCTGCTGCGCCGCGTCGAAGTTCATCACGGGCAGCGGCAGGTCGTCGCTGGCGTCATGCTTCTTGGCCTGCTCGTGTCCGAAGTTCATCGTAGGGAGCGGCAGCGGGTTGTCGTCTTCGTTGTGGGCTGCGGCTCCACCAACGGCGCCGGCGTAGTTCGGCTTGCGACGCGGCTTGGACGCTTCGCCGCTGTTGAAGCCTGTCTGCGACGGACCGTGGGCAAGCTGATAGCGATACTTGCTCGTCACGTTGCCCTGCGGGTCATAGTTCGTGACCAGTCCCGTACGCTCGTTGGCTTCTTTCATCAGGTTGCCCTGACCGTCGATCGTCTGCACGACGCCAGTGTCGGGGTTCTTCTTGATCTTCTTCATGGGTCAGTCTCCTTTGTGGACTGTTGAGTAGGTTCAAATCTTGATTTCGCTCAGCTTGTCTTGGAACGCGGCCTGCTTCTCCATGCGACGGACCCTGGCCCGTTCCTCCTGACGCTCGATGCGGGCCTGTTCTTCAGGTGGGATGTAGCGCGGGTCGAGTTCGTTGACGCGGGCCTGCTGTTCTTCCACCAGTTCACGCCAGCTCTCAACGACACCCTGCAAGTCTTTGAGCGTTGCGAGGGCTTCTTCCGCCTTCTGGTCCCACTCGAAAGCGTTGCTGTTCAGGATCTTTTCTTTGGTTTCGTGAAACTGCTGCTCAGCTTCTTTGAGCTGGATTTCGCGGAATTGCAGAATCTTCTTCGCCCGTTCCAGCGGGTCGCTCGGCGGGTTCATCCTGCAACCCATGGGGCTTTGCTCCCGCATAGCTCCGTCCTCGAACAAGAACCAGCCGTCGCCGATAGATACGCAGTCGCCGTGTTCATCATGGAATTGCTGCCAGAATGATCGTGTGTCCATTTCAGTTCTCCTGTGTGGTGAGTGTTCTAAAAGACTCCCGCCTTGCGGCGTTTGTTGATGGCTACTTCGCAGACCCCTGCAACAGCGTTGGCCGTGTCGTCGTGTCCGCCGGGCGGATGATCGATGCTGTCCTTCCCGCCGCTGCGGGTCCTGCGCTCCAACGCTGCAAGCTGGTCAATGAGGTGTTCATCGTCCGGCAGTTCCACTTCGCCGCTGCATAGGCGGGGCAGCAGTTCGAGATACAACGCTGATTTGGGCTTGGGCGATTTCTGGTAGTTGATGCCGTTGGCTTTGAACGCGGACGCGGTGTACTCCGCCGCGTAGTTGTCGCCCGTGACTCGCTCAACTCCGTAGTCGCGGAGGCAATCGGCCATCGCTGCAACGACCGTGCTGGGATTGAACGGAGGGCGCCACCGCCGCAGGAAATCAACGACGACCTTGGAGCCTTCGCGGTGGGCGATAGCCAGGGCTGCATCGTCGCCGCGTCCGCCAGACACATCACAGAAGCCGACGTATCGGATGCCGCGCTTAGGCGTTAGCTGCTGGACTCCCTTAGCGACGACGCTTTCGATGACGCTACGCGGGATGAACGCAGACACGTCATCACGGAATTCGCCCATGTACTCCGAGAGGGCTGCGGCGTAGTCCTCCCGCAAAGCATCGTCCACAACGGATTTCGGAAGCGTGGGATTCATCGTTCGGCTGGGGGCGTTCCACACGAGCACGTTTGAGTCGTTGTCTCCGTGATGCTTGTCGTATTGCTTGAAGCACCAGCCCTTGCGGGCGTAGGGACTGCTGATTGCAATCAGCTTTCCGCCGACCGTTGCGAGGCTCGGCTTGATGGCTCGCACTAGCTCCGTATCGCTTTTGACTTTGCTTTCCGCCTCGTGTCCGAAGAACGCCGCTTCATCGACGATGGCGGCTAGCAGCGTGAAGCCGCGTACTGTCCTGAAGTCACCCGCCAGAATTTCAATGCGGTTGCCGTTCTTCAGTTCAAAGCCTTCGCGGGTTTCCCTCACGATCTGCGGAGCGAGCATCGGTACTTCGAAGATGCTACGCAGGTAGCGTTTGACGTTGTCGCTCTGCTTCTTCGTGGGGCTGCAAATCGCCACAATGCCCTGCTCACCAGTGGCCAGGTTCTTCTCACGTCCTGCGAGCGCTGCTTCGTAGGCTCCGATGACTGCTGCAATTCTGGACTTGCCGCTACGCCGTCCCGTGAGTGCGAGAACCGTATCAAAGCCGTCGGGCTGAACACTGTCGCGGCCTGTGCAATCATGGATTAGCGCACTGGCCGCAGGCTTGGTGACGGGCAAGCCGTAGACGCACCGCAAGAACGTGAACCACCGGCGCCACGACTTGAGGTTGCTATCGAAGAACGGCCGGAATAGCCGCTCGTCTTTGATGGCTTGCAGGATGTTCATTCGCTCAGTAGCTCTTGGAGGTCGTCCAGTTCGTCGCTCGTACGCTTCTCGATGCCCAGGTCGTTGAGGATTCCTTTCAGGGAGTTCACGGCCTGCACGTAGGGGCCGAAATCCAGGTGCCCTGTTTCGATGGCCTCGGATTCCATCGTTTCAAGACGCACGCAGATAAAGACCGCCCGCCGCACCAGCATCCGCTTCTGCGTGCTGTCCGCTCCCGCATCTTCCGTTAGCTGCTGAACTCGTTTCTTGATGAGCTTCACAACGCCCAGCCGTTGATCTAGCTGCTCAAGGAATCTGGGTTCAAACCGATTGGGAAGCGTGGCGGGAGTCTTGGCCTTTCTTTCGGCTCGCGTCGTCGGTCGTTTCTTGGCCATAGGCGGCGTCCCTTGTGTGTGAGTTGTTCGTGTACATCCTCAGGGGGCTAGGTTTTGATGTCCCGGGGTAAAATTGAGAGATCAGCAGTGCGCTTATTCGTTCCTCAGAACGTCGTAGACAGTGGGACGCGACAAGCCCACAGCACGGGCGATGGCAGCCACCTTTTCGCCTTCGTCTTTCATGCGTTTGATGGCTCGAATCTGAGTCTTCGAAACCTTCTTGCGTTTGCCCGCCTTGGAGCCGCCCCATTTCTTACCGTTTGCCTTTGCAACGGCCTGCCCTGCACGGATGCGTTCACTGCGAATTTCATTGTCGTATTCAGCTATTTGAGCAAGCAGTCCAAACACGAGGCGTCCTTCGCGAGTGTCTATTCCCATCATCCCGCTCTTGAGCATCACTAGGTCAACTTTCCGTTGCACCAGTTCATCGCGTAGGGCGAGCGTTTCTGCCGCCGTGCGTCCCAAGCGGCACATGCTCCACACCACAATCATCGAAACCTTCCCGGCTCGAAAATCCTTTTCGAGTTTGTTCCAACCGGGACGGTTCATTGATTTGCCGCTGGCCTTGTCGGTGTACCATTTCACGGTTTGCCCTTCGGCGTTGTCTTCCGCCCAGCGTTTCAAGTCCGGCTCCTGTGATTTGAATTCCTGCTGCTTGCTGCTGACGCGAACGTAGATGGCGATATGCTTTGGCATGATTCGTTTCCTGTTGATCGTTGTGATTCGTTAAACGCAAACGGGCCGGGGTGCTGGCCCCGGCCCGTGAAATACAGTGCGATGCGGTGTTGCGCTACTTGTTGATGAAATAGCCCTTGTCGTTTTTCTGCACGTCCAGTTCCTTCTCCTTGCGGAGGCGGGTCGGCACTTGGCAGTTGATCGTCCGCAGCATTGCTCCGCGTCCGCGTTCGGGGAAGCGCTTTTCCAGCCTGTCCGCAAGCTGCTCCTTCGTCAGCGGGCGTTTGGCCGTTGCCTTCGTCAGGAACTCGATGATGCTTGCGATCACGCCCGGCCCCTTGGACTTGGCCTGTGCCTCGCTTGTGGCTTTCTTCGCGGTGGACTTCTTCGCGGGCTGCTTGCGGGTGCGGGTCGTCGTCTTCTTCGTTGATGCTTTCTTGGCCATGGGGTTACTTCCCTACGGGGTGAAACGGAGTAAGTGAACACGCGTTCACTGTGACACGTTATTGTCACACCGTTCGCGAGCAGCGGTCAAGGGTCGTTTACAAACGGGGCTTTACACTTTCCCCGCCCCCTGAAATCGCAGGAAACGGGGGAGAAACGCGGGGCGTGCAGGGCCGGGAACAAACTTTACACTTGGCCAAGGCCCGTACCGGGCCCCTATGCTGCGTTTCCTGGGACGCCTTTACGGAACGGCCCGTTTACACGCCCCGGACAGTGACAGCGCACTGTCGCGTGCGTCCGGGGACGGAAACGCGTACTCCGCTGGGCCCGAGTCCTGGGAGGGCCTCGCGGGAAGTCCGTAGGGGTTGCGGGCGTGCGCTAGGGCGTATTCCCATGATCGTTTCGCAGCATCGGGTCTGGGAGTTGAGCGTAGGGAAGTGATATGTTGCTGGGGACACTCCCTGTTCGCTACTCATTTACCTTCCGCTGGGCTGCTGCGGTTTTAATTCGCTTATTGACTTCCCGCCGAAGTTTTCGTGTTTCGTCGTTGTCATGCTTGCCGTACACAATCATCACTCCGTGTTTCAGTTGCCCTTGTGTTTCGCCCCATAGTTCCTCGAATGTTTCTGGATACGAATACAACTCAAGTTCTTCGTCAGATAGTTGCCGTAGTTTTTCAGCAAACCACTTTCGTATTTCTTCACGATTCCCTTCTCGTTGTTTTTCCGCCTCGGTCTTTTCCGGTTGCTGTTCTGGTGCCTGTCCACGAAGAACTTGCAGAAACTTGTTGATGCTGTTGATCTCGATTCCTGCGGCCCGGGCTTCTCGGATTCGCTCGTCATCCCAATGTCGGGCAACGGTCGTGTAGTTGATTGCAGTTCCCTTTGAAGCAAGAAAGTTCTCGCGGCGCCATTTGCTCCACTTGGCCCTGTGACCAAGTCGGCGTTTCGCTTCCAGCAGTGCTTCCCCGGCGAGGCGTGCTTCGTCGAGCATTCCACGCCAATGTTCATTGACTTTTCGATGGTGATTGTTGGCTTGCATTTTCAATTCTCCAAGTCGCTTGGAAAGTGCCGGGCCGGTCAGCTTCTTTCCGATTCCTTTGCCATCTGTCCAGTGTTCAAATCGATGTTTCGGCATGGCTTTGTCTCCTGGGTATATCGTGTAGAGTTCTACGCGCTGGGCGTCCGGTGATTCAACTCTACGCATCGCCTTCGCTGCGTCAACGATCACGGGATCGTGAATTGACGGTCTGAACCGCTGAAACTTCGGCTTTGTCAAAATGCTCGCGTCAGCGGCGTTTCTGGAGCCTCAGAGGAGGCAAGATGCCGCGCTGGTGACTTGATCGCTGGTGGCACGCCAAAACCACCGATTCGAGATTCAGAATTCTTGGAATTTCTTGAAAATTCTTTGCGGGAACGGACGCCCACACGCCCCTGGGACGTTTACCCGTTTGTCACGGCCCCTGTCACGCTTGTTTCCGTACGTCAAAGCCTCGGGGCGTACGGAAAGACCCGTGGGGAGTGCCCGCAGGAGAAAAATGCCCTTTTCGCGGTGCTAGCAGTGCTGATATAATGATCGCATGTACAGAGGCAGTGCGTACGGACGTAACACGGGCAGTGACTATCGGCGACAACCGAAGGAGTTTGAAATGCCAGTCAATCAGGTGAAAGCACTCGTTGATCTCTTCACGGACATCAGCGGCAAAATCAAAGACGCGAAAACCCGGGAACTGCTCTTGCCGCTGCGGGAGAAGATTCAAGAGGTGAGGGAAGCTCAGTTTGAGATGGAGCAGAAGCACGGGGAAGAACTGCTTGAACTCAAGGAGCAGCACCAGACGGAGATTCAGCAACTGAACGCTACGATTGCGGAGATGGCCCAAGCGTCGAACGCATTACCCCGCGCTGAGTTCTCCAAAGAGACGGGCACATGGGTTGGTGACGATGACACCCACTACTGTCCGCGATGCTGGAGTGAGCAGAAAGTTTCCCCGATGCAGGACAACGGCCACGGTTGGACCTGTGGCGTTTGCGATAAGAAGTGTTCTGATCCAAAGCGTCGGATGAATCTCGCCCCTACGGTCATCAACCCCCCCGTGAATCGGCGTGGGCCATTTCGCCGATAGCCACGGTGACCCAGTGAGCCGGTTCGCGGCACTTGATCGTTTACTTGATCATTTTCTACTTAAACAACCAACGGACGGAGGGGGAGCGGGGCGGTGCCCGCCGTTTTCCCTCTCCCCGTTTACCCACAACAATTGGGAAACCGCCTTATGAACTAACGGCTTAGGGCGACGGTCACCACCGGCTAGAAGGCCCGTTTGATAACGGGTTCAAACAGCATGAATTTGAAGTAGGCATCGGCCATAGCTTCGCGGGCAAACTCCGCGTCGGACGCCCGGCAACAAATGGCGTCGTGAATCCCCAGCGCGGGCTTCTTCGCGTCCGCGAACGCAAGCAGGGCGTGTTTCATAATGTTGCCGTCAACGGTCATCAGTTCGACGCCCTGCGACGTAAAGAAGAATTCCTTGAGCTTGGGATGAGCCACGCGGATACGCTTGATGATTTCGCTGGGGTCGCTTTCTTCGATGTGGTAGATCACTTGGCGGAGGAACGCCCGCTGCGGATGCTCCTTGAGCAGTAAGTGAACCGCCGAGTTTGCTTTACGGTACGACGCCACGTTGAAGCAGATGTTGGTGGCCCGCTTAATGAAGTCGCGGCAAATCGTTTTCTTCTCCGGCTTGGCGTTATCGTAAGACCAGTATTCAGGGAAGATGCGTTCAGGGCGGTAAACGTCGCCCTTGACGTCGTGCTTCGCAAAGTGATAGAGCATACGCGGAGCCATGCCGGAGAAGTCCAGTTCGGCGGTCGGCTCCCCATCAATGAGCATCCCGCGTCGAACATCTTTCGATAGGTTCTGCCCCGACAAGTGCCCAAAGCTGTAAAGCCTCGCTGCCCTGAACGCCTTACCGACGTGAACCTGTCGCAAACAGACGTTGGGCTGGAACGCGTACTCGCGTCCGTTCCGGTCCGTGGAGAACGCTTGCCAGCTAAACGACAAGTTCGACCGGTTGATGCGGTCCACAACGTCTTCAACGCCTTGCCAGTATTCCAAGCCATTCTTGATTGCTCGCGGATCCGGCTTTCCATCAGGCCCGCGTTGGGCTTTCCGTTTGACGTACTCGCGGATTGAAATGGGCTGCTTGCATTGTTCGGCGGCAAGCGGCTCCCCCGTGGCCAAGTCCATCTTGCCGCTGTGAATCACAACCAGCGCAGTATGCACGGCGTTATCGAGCATGGTGTTCCTCATAAGGTTCATGTTATAGAGCAATTGCAATTCCCAACGCTCTTGCAATTCCAGCAGGCGGCCCGTTGCCCTGTATCGGGTCATGAATCCAGACGACTCACTGCCAACGCATTTGCGGAGTAGCCCTGCATCTTCGATGGCGTCCCAAAGCTGCAAGCGGAGTTTGGCGCCAGGCTCGTGCCAGTCCCGCGTATCGCTGACGCACGCCCCCGCAAGCGTCGTCGTTACAAGCTGGTGAACCATGTGGGATAAGAGTTCACGCTTCTGGTCCTTCTTGTAGCCGCGGAGGGAGATGCGGGGCAGGACAGATTCCGTGAAGAACTCCCGCCAGTCGTCCGTCAATTCTTGCTTGCTGAATCGGAAGCTGGGGAGTTCGCGAAAGTGAAGATTGTTGCGCTTGCTCATCGTGTCACCTCTGGTTGTGATCTGGAATAAAACGGCGGGGCCAAGCCGGGCCAGAAATCCGACGGTTCGGGAGCGACCCTAGACCCCGCCGTAGGGAGTATCGTGATAACGCCCTCTCAAACGTCCTCACGACCTTCTGAGCATTTTCAAAATTCCCCCGAACATCCGGCCCTGTGCTGCGTCCTATTCATCAGAGAAGGGGTTAAGGTGTTACGGCAGCATCGGGGCCTTTTAAGCCCACGGGTGAAGGTTCGAATCCTTCTAGCCCCACTCATGACCCTGCCTCACGTGGGGAGAACGCCAAAACGAAGTAGGACTCGTGACGGGTAAGTTTCGACTCCCACTGGGCGCTCTTGATACAAATCTCCAATTTTGATTGATGCGGTGGTGCTCGTGCTGGTACGGGCGGGCGGTTGTTACCCGTCCTGACGCAGGTTCGATTCCTGCCTCCGCAGCTTGATGGAAGGGCAAGCCGACTGGTGACGGCAGCCGCCTCGAAAGCGGTCGAGCGATAAGCCTTGTGGGTTCAACTCCCACTCCTTCCGCTACAAAAACTTCACATTCTCTGGCGCATAGTTGCGACGTTTGCCTCTGAAGCAAGCAGACCGGGTGCGATCCCCGGACGGAGGACTTCGCAGTTCGAATCATCAATCAACAAGCGGCGAACCTTCACAAACAAATAAAACTCAGTCCTGTGGCCCAGCGGCAAAGGCAACTCTCTTACAAAGAGCAGACCGGGGGTTCGAGTCCCTCCAGGACTACTTCATCACTTGCCCAGATACGCCAACGGCAGAGCGGCCTGATTTAAACCCAGGTGTTTGCGGGTTCGATCCCTGCTCTGGGTACTTAACAACACGGCCCGGTAGGCAACAGGAAGACCACCTTGGCTTAGAACCAGGGATGCTGTGAGTTCGAATCTCACCTGGGCTACTTAACAACGCGTCTCGCGAAACACCGGAAGCTTCTTCGCCCATCGCGCGGAAGGCCACGGAGTAAAGACGGCGAGCGCGAACAAGACATGGCATGGTACGCAAACCGGAAAAGCGGCGAAGTTCAAACCTTCGTGATTTTGTGGGTTCGATTCCCTCCCGTGCTACTCACTAACATGCGTCGGCTGGGCATTGGCGAGCCCAAGTGGCTGTAACCCACCCGCTTCATTGCTGTGGCGGTTCAACTCCGTCCCGGCGCACTTCAGGTGATGTGATGTAACCAGGCAGCATGATGGATTGTCTATCCGTCTGTGCGGGTTCAAATCCCGTCATCACCGCTGAAAAACATCACACGTTCAACGTCTATAGAGGTGCATTGAACACGAAAACATAGCCAAGTGGCGGAATAGAAGACGCGCGACGCTCAGAACGTCGTGCCCCTCGGGGCGTGGGAGTGCAAATCTCCCCTTGGCTACTTATTGCAGGTGCGACTGGTGTCCAGTTGGGTTTCATAAGCTCGACCCGCCCGGTTCGATACCGGGACCTGCAACTTGATGCGGGTGGGCCAGTGCTCATCCAGGTTTCATATGCCAGGACTGCCGGGTGCGACTCCCGGACCCGCTACTTTTTTATCGACCAGGTACGCAAACCGGAAAAGCGGTCACGTTGAGGGCGTGGCGATTTTGTGGGTTCGACGCCCACTCTGGTCACTGGTTTTCACATGGTCTGTAAGTGTTATTGGCAGCACGCTTCCTTGGTAGGGATGTAGACCGGGTTCAACTCCCGGACGGACCTCTTTCACAGAACGAATTTGAAACTGGAAGGTAGCCGGATACGGTTTGCCGGGCCGCACTGCTAATGCGTGCCTCTGTACAGAGATGAGGGTTCAAATCCCTTGCCTTCCGCTGACTCACGGTAGACAGATAGGGCCTGGTGGTGAAACGGAAATCACCTCCCGCTTCTAACGGGAAATTCCGGGTTCGATTCCTGGCCGGGCTACTGATAACTGAGAAATGGAAGGGCAACCCGACTGGCGACGGGACCCGGTTGGAAGCCGGACGAGCCACATGGCCTTGAGGGTTCGATTCCCTCTCCTTCCGCTGAAAGTTTCTGGACGAGATTAGATGCCTGGACAGCAATACAAACATGCCTTGCGAGTGTGATGGAAGCACGATGGTCTTCGGAACCATTAGACGGGGTTCGACTCCCTGGCGAGGTACTTAGGCAAATGTCCTTGGGGTGTGGTGGATGCACGCAACTCTGCGAAGGTTGAAGATCAGGTTCGATTCCTGGCAGGGACACTTTTCAAAGGACGCTGGAGCCAGACGGCACGGCAACCGGCTGCAACCCGGTCTAAATGGGTTCGACTCCCATCGGCGTCTCTAAAAGGATCTTTAGAGCAAGTGAACCACTTGTGTCGTTTAAGGTCCGTCCAATCAACTGAAGTCGCAGGGCACTCGCACGTCATTACAGCTAGCTCAACCGGTTAGAGCACCAGTCTTAGGAACTGGCGGTTGAAGGTTCGATTCCTTCGCAACACCCATGACCTGCAACCTTGCCCGCGGCTTTAGTTTTTTCCAGGGACTCGCTCGTCACTTCAGAACAACGGCTGTTAACCGTTGGGGTATGCAAAACTCCACCAATCATTGACCAGCAACCTACCCTGGGTTTGATTTCAGACTGGCTGCCGGACGCCGGCATCCAGATTCACGATAAGTTGAAGCTGCCGGGAACTGACGCGTCGATCCTGTGTGTCACGGCAACGTGACTGAGAGTTCGAATCTCTCCTCCGCCTCTTTTTTCTAATAGGGCGGAGTGGCGAAACTGGCAAACGCACACCACAAGTCTGCGACCCGCACCCTACCCGGCGTTGAACCAGAGGACCGGCCCTGCGCCGGTCCCATTTTAGATCGGCTTCCAGTCATGGAGCGAAATCATGAAGGCGCTGATGAACGGCGAATCGACGCAAAATGTGCAGATGATACACCTGTCAGAAGAGCAGCGTGAGTTGCTGCCACTGGCATTTGGTGAGTTTCTGGATATTGCGGCTACGGCGACGGCCCGCGCGACGTTCTACAACACGCGTGCTGAACAGCAAGCAGCAACCGAAGCCGTTCACCGCGATCTCTTTGAGATGGACCGCGGAGTTTACGCTGCGGCGCTGATGCTGCCTGGACTCACCGATTTCAGTCGCCAGTCCGGCGCCGTCCGGCTGTTGCGTGCGGGACAGTCGCGTGATGGATGGATGAATCCTTGGCAGGAAGCCGCCCTGCTGCGCAGCCTGTTGCAGACACTACCACCACAGCGGATGCTAAAGATGTTTGGCGTGTTGCGTTCGCAGCGCGTTAATAACGCACGCACGCGACGGCTAATTCTTTCGACCGTTCTGGGAGCGGACAAGCTTGAGTTCTGGGCAGTGAAGTACCGGCGCAAGCTGGAAACGGCGCTCGTACACGCCTGGGGCCGTCGCACGGCAAGCATCCTGCGTAATGTACTGAGGAAGCCTGTTGATGCACGGACAGAGAAAGAACGTCAGATCGTTCAGCGTAATCTAACGCGGTTCGTCAACGGCGACGTGCAGCGTATTGAACAGTGCGTGCGGTTTGTCCTGGGCGATGAAGATGGCCTGACACTGCGCCGCCTGGCGGCATACCGGGATGCGAAGCAAGATCTGGCAAGTGGGCGTACGCTGCCTTACGAAACGCTGGAAGGTCTGCGCAGCCGGTACCACCGCGATAGAACCAGCGCCGAAGTGCTGGAACTGACCAAGGCTCAGCTTTCTACTGGTCAGCAGATCAGTTTGCAGCGTAAGGCCCAGGAGGCGGAAGTCGAAGTCACGTTCGATCCAGCCAGGTACGATGCGGTTCGACTGTACATCTACGCCTACGAGATGGGGCTGACTGCTGAAATCAAGGACGAGTTAGCTCGCAAGGCGAAGTCCATCACTGCGCGGCTGCCCGTGCAGTTTGACCACGCGGCGATCCTGCTCGACGTTTCCGCGTCAATGATGGGGCACGATACGCAGGCCCTGCGGCCAATCTCTGTCGCCTTGGCTCTGCGTGATGTTCTGGCAGCGACTGCCGAGAGATCGACGATTGTCACCAGCGATGGACGCATCTCGCCAACCAGCGAACTGGTCCAGCCCGCTGGCGACACGTCACTGGCAGCCGGTCTAGTCACCTTACTGAAGTGTCAGCCGGATGTCGTGTTCGTACTTTCCGATGGATATGAAAATGCCCCGGCCGGACGTTTCGCGGAAGTGATGCGAGCGGTGCGGAAGATGGGTGTCACCACGCCGGTGCACCAAATCTCGCCAGTGTCCGCAGCGGAAGCACGTGGCATCCGCTCGTTAAGCGATGCTGTTCCGGGTCTGCCGGTCAGCAAACCCGAAGCCATCGGGCTGGGACTGTTGAAGGCGTTGTTCGAGGCTGATCTGGACCGTGGCGTGGCAGCCCTGATGGGTATGGTCCGCCCGGCGATCGAAAACCATCGCGAAGTGCAAACCAAAGAGGAGGTGAAGCATGTTTTTCAGTAAGCGACAAAAGAAGATCCGTCTGGCGGACGTACTTCATGGTTGCACACCGGGACGGATGCAAAGCGTTGGTTACATGCAGGTCATACCTTTAGTGAGTGACCTGTCTGACAATCGCTTTGTCTCACCCGTCGAAGCCGGCGCCGATGTCTTCACGACCAGCTACGGTACGCTCGGATTCCGGAATCCAGGTGATAGCCTGATGATTGTGCCGTGTCATGCGGGATACATGGTGAAGCAGGCCGCACAGGACCATGCGATGGCTCACGCAGGACTGGTGCAGCCTTCTGCCGAGCGATCATACAACACGGCCATGTGCATTCAGCAGTCGCAAGGCGGTTTCATCAAGCGTGGCGCCTACCGCATGTTGATTCTGCCGTATGCGCTTCGCGAGCGGGCTTTGGAAGTACGCAAGGAGCGGAGCTACAACAAGCTGTGGGAAGCGATTGCCACGTTCAACCGTGAGATGGGTGTCCAGGCGGCTGGTCACCTGGAATTCTTCCTGAAACACTTCCGCAAGGAGCTGGACGAATTCGTGGCCGAGTTCGAGTGCGTGCCGGGCCAGACGGGGGCCATCATCCTGGTGGACGATCAGGTGGTGGGCGTCGAACGTGCGCCGTCGTGTAAATACTGGCAGAACGTGTGGCCCTGCCTGATCCGTGAGTGCTACGGTTCGCTGGCCATCCGTGTCGCGCAGTTGAAGGGAGAGCAGCCGGAAGCCCCTGCTTCGCGCACGCCGCTGCCCGAGGCAACTTCACTCGATGAGCTGGAATCCGTCATTTCAGAAATCGCGCGTCAGGAAGATGAGCGAGCCAAAGCGACCGTCCGTGCACTGCTGGACGAGGAATTGACGCTCTCGCAGGATGAATCGTCCGCCGGCTTGACGATTGACACGGTACAGTCGGCCCGCTTCACCGGGCAGGTGATTCGTGACGGAGAGCGAATCGTTTATGCATCGTTGCCAGCCACGCAGAAATGGCTCTCGCAAAACAAATGGCAGAACGCCCAGCCGTTCGCCATCTAACAGGAACGCAGGAAATACCAGACGCCCCGGTGTAAAGGACCGGG
Source organism: Pirellulaceae bacterium (assembly GCA_965233625.1). Taxonomy (GTDB): domain Bacteria; phylum Planctomycetota; class Planctomycetia; order Pirellulales; family Pirellulaceae. Next base: position 143,767 of record OZ247499.1, on the reverse strand, counting down.
GCGTTTTTTGCTGCAGATGGCGCGATCATTCTAAGAATCTAAACGACCTGGTCGAGGCATTTCATGCTGGCTCCACGGCACACCCAAAATTTTGACGTGCCAACGGATGCCCTTTATGATGATTCAACTTGGCTGACGGGGGCTCTGAGACGGTTGAGTGATCAGGAACAAGAAGATGCAAATCATAAAACGGCGGCGGTTTCTCATGGCGGCTGGCGGCTTCGGCGCCTGCGCGCTGATCGGTGGCGAAGTGGGGCGCCGTGTCTTAACGAGCGACGGCCAGTCGCCAGATGGTGTTGAAAGCACCGGCAGCGAGAACCGCAGTCGCTACGAGTCGTTCGCACTCGGCAGCAATATCTCATTGACGGTTGTGCATCCGCGCCGCGACGTTCGAGAAGCGGCCATAAAAGCGGCGTTCGCTGCCATTGAACGCGTCGAGGCAGCGATGTCTATCTATCGCGACGGGAGCGAACTCTCACGGTTGAACGCCAACCAGCAGTTGCAAGACCCCGATCCGTGGCTGGTCGAAGTATTGCAGTACGCACAAAGCCTGTCGCGCCGAACGAATGGCGCCTTTGATATCACGGTGCAACCGCTGTGGGATCTGTTTCAACAATCGAAAACCCAGCAACGTCTTCCTACGGATGCGGAAATTGCTGCGGCGAAACGCCAGGTGAATTGGCGGCGTTTGCAGTTCAATTCCGAAGGAGTGCAGTTGCTTGAGAATCCGGCAGGCGCCGGGCGGATCACACTCAACGGTATCGCGCAGGGTTTTGCTTGCGACAAGGCATGGGCGGCGTTGCGGGAACATGGCGTGGAGCACGCGTTGCTCGACACGGGCGAACTGGCCGGTTATGGCGTTAACGAAGAGAACCGGCAATGGAATGTTGGCATTCAGCATCCGCGGGTCGCCGATTCGTACGTTGCAGTGACCCGTTTGCAGGGGCGGTCCCTTGCAACATCGGGTGACTATGCAACCACCTTCTCGGACGACAAGACGCATCACCATCTGTTCGATCCGCGAACAGGCCGCTCTCCCACAGACCTGGCCAGCGTTTCGGTCGCTGCGCCTACCGGCATGCAAGCGGACGCCCTATCAACGGCGATCTTCGTGCTCGGCCCCCGGCAGGGACTGCAACTGGCTTCTGATCTTGCCGGTGTCGATGTGCTCCTGGTCCGGCGCAATGGCGAAATCGTTTCTACTTCTGGCTTTCCCGCCTAGAGCCGGTTTGTCCGATACTAACCACCGCTGTAGCGCCGTCTCACAATGACTGGAGTGAGTTTATGTCTGGCATCTTCTCCCGGCTTCTCCCGCTGGCCGTCGCGTCTGTTCTTTCTGCGTTCATAGTTCTTACTGGTGTCGCCGCATGCCAGGCGCAAGACGAGGTGGAACTCATGAGCGGCGCCAAGTTGACGGGCAAGATGGGTCCAATCCGGAAGACTGAAAAGGAATTCGATTTTTCCGCACGCATCGGCAATCGATCCATCAAACGCACCTATCAGTTCGCCCAGGTACACGCGGTTACCATCAATGGCCGCCGGTTCGTACTAACGCCCAAGGCAGCCGCATCTGTCGAGGGCGAACAAGGCAAACTATCCGCAGCTGACGTAAAGAAGCTCATTCAGAAAGTAGGTTCAACGCCACCTGAATGGTACGACTCGGCAAAGCGTGAACATCCAAAAAGTCTCGACCTTTCCTGGCCGCTAAAACCGCCTTCGAAGGGCTGGAACGCGAACAAAAACGTCGGACAATACCTGTGGACCACGGTTTACCCTAACAAAAGCCGTTGGCAGGGGGCCGTGCGTTTGCTGCACGAAATCGCTATTTCTCACAAAGACAATCCGACGTTATTACAGCGGGATATGAAGACGCTGGGCAGTGCTTATTTCTTTTTGTTTCAGGACTACGCCCGCGCGGCTTTCTGGCTTGAGAAAGCAGGCGCCACCGTGCAGACACGCGACGGTATCAGTCTGGCCGAGTGCTACTGGCGGCTGGGCAACCGGCAGATGGCGCTCGACATGTTGAAGGCCCGGACACTGCACCCAGACGCTATCAAATTGCTTGGGGATATGGGCGAAACCAAAACGGCGCTGAAACTCGCCGCAGCGGCAGCGCGCAGTCAGCCTCATCAGACATACCTTGCCGCAGGTGATGTTTGCCGGGTGGCAAAACAATACGATCAGGCCATCGCATTTTACGAAAAAGTATTGTCCGCCGGCCGCGCGCGGAATGCGGATTACCAGAAACGGTTTGAAGCCCGTGCGAAGGAAAGCATCGAAGCAATCAGACTCTACGAGAAAGCGGATGTCACAAAGGTCAAAGATGGCACCTACACCGCATCAAGCACCGGCTACAACGGGGCGTTGGAAGTAAAAGTCACGGTGAACAACGCAAGGATTTCGGACGTCGCTGTCACCAGGCACAACGAAAAACAGTTTTATTCAGCGCTCGATGATACGCCGCGGAAAATCATCGACAAACAATCCATCAACGGCATCGACGCCACTTCGCGGGCGACCATCACGTCCCAGGCAATTGTAAACGCGTCTGCTAAGGCGCTGGCCAAGGGAGCCAGGTAGCTTATGTCCGGGGAGACTTACATCTGGAGCAGACTGCGAGTGAGTTTGCTCGGACTTGCGCTCCTGCTAGTTGGCGGAGGCCTGGCGGGCTGGTCATGTCAGGCGTGGCTGAACTCTGAAGACGCGTTCGCGCAGTTCATGTTCGGACGTTCTGGTCTTGTTCTAAGTTTGGGCTGCGTGTTGTTTGCAGCGGGCAGCATCATGCTGATCACGTCGCGAAACCGCCGTTCACCGGCGTGGCTTCGCTTGGACTTATATCTGTCGATGTTAAGGCGGCCGAAGGACGACCGTGTCGACCCTGCGGATGGTTTGCTGTACGGATTTCTGCGCCGCACACTGCCCGGGTCATGGTTCTCCAACCGTTCCACGAAACGCCGTGGGTGGGTTCGCAACTTCCTGCAAAGAATCGGCCCGACTTGGCGGATGGCCCCCATCCGCAGGCTTGTTCAAGCCGGTTGCCTGCTGCTGTTTCTCGGTCTGTTTTTCTATGTATGTTGGCCCTACGATGCGCGACCCGCCGCACCGGGAGAAAGCTCTGCCGGTTGGCAACTGCGTGAGATTACAGGCGAAGGCAACTTCGTTTTTGAAAACACAACGCCGCCAGAATGGTTGAACGAGACTCCGCTGGTGTACCTTGCCGAAGCAGAAGCTGGCCCCGCCGCAGAGCCGAAATCAATCGCCATGAAGGTGACGCAGAAAGATGCAGCGTCACTGACGTTAAGCGAAGAGAAGCCGTTGACAGAAGCGGAAGTTGCCTGGTTGTTGGAAAGGCCTGGCCCGTGGGCGATGCATTCGGTTGATCCCCATGCGTGGCCATCCCATTACGCCGAAAACATCTCCGGTAAACAGCTGGTTCCGGCCGAGATGTTCCTGGCCATTGATCCGCTGGTGAGCATTTCAACTGCGATAGCAAGCCGCAACTGGGTCTGGTCGCTATTTGCGGCGGGCGTCATTCTGCTGGCCTGCGTGCTGATCCCGCGCGGTTTTTGTGGCTACCTCTGTCCGCTGGGAACGACGATTGACTTTTTCGATTGGCTGGTGGGAAAACGCGTTACCCGTTTTCGCGTCGCACAGGACGGCTGGTGGGTGCACATCAAATACTTCCTATTGCTAGGGGTGCTGGTTGCGGCTGGTTGCGGCGTGCTGATATCGGGTTACGTGGCAGCGATCCCCGTCATCACGCGGGGGGCGTTGTTCATCGGCGATCCAGTACAGTCAGGGCTACTCCGAGGTTGGCGCCTAGTGCCGGGCATGAACTGGGGGCATCTGGTTTCGGTGCTTCTTTTCTTCAGCGTGCTCGGCCTCGGATTACTGCGGCCCCGTTTCTGGTGTAAGTACGTCTGCCCCAGCGGAGCCGTGTTTTCGCTTGGGAATCTGTTTCGCATCACCGAACGCAAGGTTGAATCGAGCTGCATCAACTGCAACAAGTGTGTGGAGGTCTGCCCATTCGATGCCATCAAACCAGATTACACCACGCGAGTTACCGACTGCACGTTGTGCCAGACATGCGCCGGGGTTTGTCCAACGCATGCCATCAAGTTTGTCGAGCGTTCCAATCTGGTGGAACTCAAAGTGCCCGGCGATCCACCGACAGGGGAAACGGCTTTAGGGCGCCGCGGCTTCCTCTCCGCCGCCATTGGGGTGACCGCAGGTGTGGTTGGCGGAGCTGGGTTCGCCACGGCGATAAACGCTTCTTCCGCCTTCGGCGCGGTTACGCCTGAGAAGCCGCTCATTCGTCCTCCAGGCAGCGTGCCTGAGGAAGATTTCCTGCAGATGTGTATCCGCTGCGGAGAGTGTTTTAAGGCGTGCCCCAACAATGTGCTGCAGGTGGAAGGTTTTGAACAAGGCTTAGCCGGTCTCTGGGCGCCGATGGTCAACGCCAACTGGGCCGGTTGCGAATCGAGCTGCAATGCCTGCGGACAGGTCTGTCCTACGGGCGCTATTCGCGAACTGGACATCGCGGAAAAACGCGTGGCGCGGATGGGGCTGGCAATCGTTAACGAAGAAACATGCCTGCCGTTTGCCGGGAAAGAGGAGTGCGATCTCTGCGTTCAGGAATGTAACGCGGCTGGCTACCGGGCAATTGAGTACACGCAGGTCGGAGTTCAGGTGGACCCGCAAGGGGCGCCGGTTGATGGCTCTGGCTTCCTCGCGCCGGTTGTCATTGCCGACAAATGCGTTGGCTGCGGCCTTTGTCAAACGCGTTGCCACGCCATCAATGTCAAGGAGAAGCATCTCCTCACCGAATCCGCAATCATTGTCGAAGCAGGGCCCGGAAAGGAAGACAGACTTTTAGAAGGCAGTTACATCGAACTACGAAAACGCGAAGCCGAAGCCGCAAAAAAGAAGCGTGAATTCGATACGCCGCCCACTGATTTTTTTGTGCCTGACCAGCCGGTTGATGACGATCCCTTCTCGCTTGATCCTCCGGCGGACCCGGAGAAGCCAGACAAACCAGTCGACAATCCATTTGGCCTTTAATGGAAAAACTTGTCGCCCTGCGGTGCATGACACCCGCAGCAGCGCACACACCGCGGGATTTCAGAAACGCCCGGTCACGCTGATGAGAATCAGGCGCGGGCGCCCACTGCCGAAACGTGCGGCTGGCGGCGGTGCACGGCCATTTGTGCGATGAGTTCCGATGCGTTTTGCACACCCATCTTCTCGAAGACCGAAAGCCGGCGCCGGTCAATGGTTCGCAGACTCATCGCAAGATCCGCTGCCATCGTTTTGTTCGACTCGCCGGCCAGGATGTACTCCATCACTTCGCGTTCGTCTTCCGTAAGTTCCGCAAACCGCGATTCAATTTCGGACCGTTCCTGCCTCCGTGATTTCAGTTCGGATGTCCGCCGGCAGGCATGGTAGACCTTGTTGATAAGCTCTTCTTTCTTGAACGGCTTTTCAAGCAGTGTAAAAGCGCCTTGTTCCATCAACTGCACCGCAGTCCGCACATCGGCCTGACCTGTAAGAAAGACGAAAGACAGATCGGGGAATTCCGAAACGACGTTCTGGTGCAGTTCCACTCCATCGACGATCGGCATCTTAATATCCGCCACAATACAGTCGGTGTCTCGCGGATCGTACTCGCCCAGTAACTCGGTTGCCGACGTAAAGCCCGTACACGAAAACTGCCCCGTGGCCGTCAATTGCATGCCGATCATTCTCACAATGGCCGGCATGTCGTCCACAATCACGACGTTGAAAATCTCGTTCATTGTACCCCTCAATAACAACAATTCTTAGATGTCAGGTGCGTTGATCAGGTGGCCCTGCTTTCGTGACGAGAATGAATCATCCGGCGTATTAGATCATTCAGAATGCTCGCCTGAAAGGGTTTTTCGATAAACGCATCGGCGCAGCTTTCACGCAACTCCGTTAACATCATTGGATTCGCGTCGCCGCTCATCAGTGCGACGGGCAGGTCAGGATCGATGTCGTGAATTCTACGTAGCAGATCAAAACCGTTTGACTCTGGCAGATTAACGTCCAGCAAGGCTGCTGAAATACGGTTCTGATTCAACCGATACATTTCCAGACCTGCAGAACCATCGCCAGCGGAAAGAATTGCGACTCCGTTCTCTTTCAACAACGACTCAATCGTCTGTAACACATTGGGATTATCGTCGACCAGCAACACGGTATGCGTGTCGGCCTCGAGACTAAAACTGCCTGGCTCCGGGATGTCGTCCACCTCAGGAACCGTCTCAGCGGCGGCTGGAAGAAACACCCAGAAGCAGGAGCCACGCCCAGGAAAACTATCAACCTGGATCGCCCCATTAAGACTTCGCAGGATTCCCTGAACAGCAGCCAGCCCAATACCCTTTCCATCGCCACGAGTCGTGAAAAACGGCTCGAAGATCCGGGAAATGGTTTCCTCTGTCATGCCGCAGCCGTCGTCTTCGACTTCTAGACATGCATAGTCGCCCTCTACGAGATCGGAAAGTTGTGTTGATTGCAGTGAGCGTTTATCGAACTGCTGCACCGAGGTCGATACGCGGATCACGCCGGGATTACCTTCCAGCGCGGTGACTGCATTGGTAACCAGATTCATCACGACCTGTCGTACCTGCGTCTCGTCACCTGCCACGGTGGCCTGTTTCAAGTCGAGCTGTAGCTTGGCCCCTCTGGTAAGGAACTGCGAGAGCAACGGCTGCATGTCACGGACGTGCGAATCCAGGCGGAACCATTTCACAAAGAATCTTCCACGGCCTGCGAACATCAACATCTGCCGGGTAAGATCTGCAGCCTGCTCCGCCGTGGCTTCGATCTCCGTGAGCAGGTCGCGCAGCGAAGGATTTTCTCCACCGCGATTCAAAAGTGCTTTGCCCAGACTGGCACTGCCTTGGATGACAGTAAGATAGTTATTGAAGTCGTGAGCCGCACCGCTGGCCATTGTCGCCAGGCTTTCAAGTTTCTGCTGATGACGCACCTGTGCTTCAAGCGTTGACCGTTGCTGTTCTGCAACCACGCGGGCAGTAATGTCAGCATGACAGCCCAGCATACGTAGTGGCTTGCCGTCCTGATCCCATTCCGCTAATCCAAACGAACGGATGTGACGGTACGAACCATCCTTGTGACGCAAGCGGAATATCACATCGTACTTGGGTATTTCCCGTTTCAGGTACTGATCGATCCTGGCTAAGGTCGGCTCGACGTCATCCGGATGCAGCCGGCTTTCCCATTCGGAATAGTAGCCCGTCAACTCGGATGGTTCGTGCCCCAGTTGCACCGCCCATTCCGGGAAATAATCAACGTGGTTGGTTTTTACATTCCACTGCCATGGCGCCAGTTCGGCGGCATGAAGCGCCAGGTGAAGGGTCCGGCGGGTGGACTGTAATTTCTGGCGGTTGAGATACGCCTGATGAATATCCTGAATAGAGCCAGACATCCGCCAGGGAAGCGAATTGCTATCGTACTGCATGCGCGCACGCGAACGCACCCAGTGATGCTCGCCGGATGCGTTACGGACACGGAATTCAAGATCGTAAACAGCGCCCTGGTGAACATGCGCCTGTATCGCTTCGCCCACTCGCTCCATATCATCAGAATGTATTACATCAACCCAGAAAAGTTCGTCGTGAACGGCTTCGCAAGGTTCGTAGCCAAGCATCTCCATCAACCGCGCTGATGACCAGACTCTACCGGCCGTAACATCCCATTCCCACAAACCATCCGCCGCGCCACCGATGGCGTGCTGGATCCGTTTAAGCTGACTGGACGTTTGGAGGTGGAGGTCTAGTAGCGCAAGATGTTGCTTATGGAGCCCCTCATAATCTTTGGACGCGGTAATTTCTTCGAGGACCGGGGTCGCGGCTTGCAGGTGGTCAAAGCCGACCTGAAAAGGGGCTTGAGATTCTGCCGCATAGAGGCGCTGCAATCCATTGCCCACGGAAATAGCTGCTGCTTCCAACCAGCTCCTGTCCACCTCGGCAAACGCCCCGGCGTTTTCGCGAGAAGCCTGGATCACAGGTAAAGGAACCCGGTGCGACGATGGAGGCAAACATGCACGCACCGTTGGCCTGAGCTTCGCCTACCGCTACATCCACCGACAATCCATGTGGTGACGCGTGACCATTTTCCGCAATGGTTGCCAGATATTCTATCGCCTGACTGCGACATGCTGTGGAAGTTGGTTTTGCACCCGCCGGAGCTTGCCAGAACAGATCTGGACTATGGCCGTCACGGAGCGCCAGCGCAACTAAATCGGCGTGGAGCATTCGACGCATGAGATGCGTGACCGTCGCCGCAAGTGTGGTTTTGCTTGGAGCGCGGGAACACTCCATCGCGATCAGATTCAATACACGCAACTCAAACATTCACTACTCCACGTCGCTGCACATGCAGCGACTTCACACGTTACCTGCCCTCACGTATGCAGGTGCATTTGCACCCTCGGATTACATGAAAACATCGGTTGTGGACGCTTTATAACTGCGGCTTATCGCAACATTTGACGCACTTGCGACAACCTATTTACCGCAATCAGGGGAATACCCTACCCCCACAAAATGGTTTTGATTTCTGGCCTCAACCCAATGTTACAAACGCCCGGTTCGTAATGGTTTCGTGGAGCGGATACCGGGCACATTCGTGGCTAGGATTTAGCCCCATACTCCAGCAGACCAGAGCGCGTGGCGGCACTACGCCAATTGCCGTCGCGATTGCGACCTGCCGGCGGGAAGCGGAAAAAGGCGTTCTATCTTTGCAGCGAATTCAGCTTTCTGAGCTGGTGTTTCGTAGTGGAGGGCAGCCATGTCAATCGGAGTAACGGCAATCACAGTGGGCAGTACATTTGCCGACGTCGAACAGTTACATAGCAAACTTGCGCGGCACGGAGTGATCGTACCGCCCTCGGGCAGATTCCCGCTTGATAGCGGGAGTGAGGGTATCGAATCGCTGTCCGCTCCGGTTGACGTGTTTTTTTATCAATGCGAAGGTTCGCTCGATCGCGACTGCACAGCCATCACTCGCATCAGGGCAGCCACCAATAGTGAAATCGCCGCCGTCGGCGCCATTGAAGATCCGCACAACGTTCTGCGTGTCATCCGCGCCGGCGCGAGCGATTTTCTCCACGACAGCGGCACAACCTTCCGGGTCGATCTTTCCTCATTCCTCGCACGTATCCATTCGCGCAACGCCGGCGCCACCGGCCGCAAGATGACCATGCTCTCCGTCAGCGGCGGATGCGGCGCCACCACCACGGCGGTCAATCTCAGCACATTACTCGCAGAGAAAAACCAGCGTTGCGCGCTGATTGAACTATCACTTCGTGGCGGCGACTGTGGGCCGCTGCTTGACTTAACGCCTCAACACTCACTCTTCGGACTCACGGCTTCCAAGCTGGATGTAGACGCCAGCATGATCGAGCGTTCGATGGTGGCGCATCATTCAGGGGTGAAACTACTCGGAGATCAGCCGGGGCTTGCCCATGTAAGCCCGCCCGACCCGGATGCTAGTTCGCACCTGATTGAACTAATCGCCAGACGTTCGGACTATGTCTTACTTGATCTGCAGAACCCATACGACGCCAGCCAGTTCCGCTCGGCTCGCCACAGCGACATGCTGCTGTTCATTATCCGGCTAGAGCTGAACTGTCTGATGCGCACCCGGCAGCTGCTGACGTTTGTCGAGAGTCAAGGCGTTGACACAAGCCGGATCAAACTGATTGCGAACCGCCAGAACCGCTACTCGCAGATCAGCCCGTTGAAAGCCGGCGAAGCATTGGGCCTACCCGTGATTCATTGCCTTCCCGACGATCACCGCAACGCATCCATCTCAGCCAACATTGGCAATCCTGTCGTGCTTGAACGGCCCGCCGCGCCGCTTTCGAAGTCGTACCGCGCGTTGATGGAAAAACTGATAGCCACCCCTAAATCACAGTGAGCATTTCGATGTACGAAGACAACCATCCCACCACCCCCGGCCACACCCCCAATCACGGCGAAGTCCGCTGGGCCATGCTGAAGCATGATCTGCATCAACGGCTGATCCAGGCAATTGACCACGAAGCACTCCGCGACATGGACGAAACGCAGATCCGCCAGCAGTTGCGACTGGGAGCTGAAATGCTATGCCGGACACACCCTGAACTCCTAAGCGCGAGAGAGCAGAACCGGCTGATCGATGAACTGGTGGACGAGATTCTTGGCTACGGTCCGCTGGAAAGCCTGCTGCAGGATGAGTCAATCAGTGACATTCTCATCAACGGCACGCGGTCAGCGTACATCGAGCGGGCAGGAAAGCTAGAGGAGGCGCCCGTACTCTTCCGCAGCGAAAAACAACTGCTTAGCACCGTTCAGAAAATTGCCGCACGTGCCGGCCGGCGGATTGACGAATCGAGCCCGATGGTTGATGCACGTCTTCCCGATGGCAGCCGCGTGAATGCGATTATTTCTCCGTTGGCCATCGATGGTACGCTCGTTTCGATCCGCCGCGCTGCAAAACAATCGATGTCGCCCCAGGCCTTCTGCCAGAACGGCTCCGCCACGACGCGCATGATGCAGTATCTGAAACGGTCGATCACCGGCCGCCAGAACATGATTATTTCTGGCTCCACAGGCAGCGGAAAAACAACGCTGCTCAATCTTCTATCCTCTTTCATCCCGGAAGATCAGCGCGTCGTAACCATTGAAGACTCAGCCGAATTGCAACTTCAACAGAGTCACGTCGCCCGGCTTGAAACCCGGCCGCCCAATCTTGAAGGCGCTGGCGAAGTCACCGCGCGGGACCTGCTCCGCAACGCACTGCGGATGCGGCCCGATCGCATCATCATTGGCGAGTGCCGTGGCGAAGAAGCCCTCGACATGCTGCAAGCGATGAGCACCGGACACGATGGCAGCTTAACCACGATTCACGCCAACAGCGCGGTCGACGCGCTCGCGCGACTGGAAATGCTCGTGGAGCTTGCCGGCTTCGATCTTTCACACAGACAGATCGTGCGGCAGATTGCATCGGCGGTCCAGATGGTTGTGCACATCTCACGGACGCCCGGCGGGTCACGCCGGATTACGCAGATTGTTGAAGTCCGCGGAATGCGTGATGGTGAACTCATTCTGAACAAGGTATTCCCAGGACCGGCCAAGCAACACCGGTCGCCATTTCCTAGCGAAACTTCCCCTGCTGATGCATTCGTAGGAGAAGCCCCAGCCAGTCAGACGGCGGGAGGCCCGGCATGAGTCTCGACTGGTTAACTGCCGGTGTTTTCGCCGCTGTCTTTCTCACCGTATTGAGCAGCCGCTGGCTAGTGTGGCGGTTTATGCTTCGCAGCCGGGAGCGGATTGACGATCGCGTGCGCGAGAAACTACGTGATCAGTTGCGCGAACGGGCGCGCGAGTCGAGCCTATTCCGCGACTTTGAGAACCGGGCTAAGGAACTTGCCAGTGGCGTGACCACCTGGAGATCAGCGTTGCAGGACTACATCGCACAGTCCGGCTTGAATATCAGTTATCCGCAACTGCTGCCGGGCGCTGCCGCGGCGGTGTTAGTTTTACCGTTGCTGACCAGTTTCTATACCGGGTCGTTGCTGGCAGGAGCCGTCGCGTTTCTGGTCACGCTGGCAGCGCCGTGCATTTACATTGTTGCAGCCCGGCGACGTCGCATGCTGAAACTGTGCCGCCAGTTGCCCGATGCATTCGATGTGATGGGCCGGGCGTTGCGGGCGGGCCTGACGGTTCCCGCCGCTTTCCAGACGGTCGCTAACGAATTCCCCGCCCCGATCTCGGATGAGTTTTCATACTGCTTTGAACAGCAGCACCTGGGTATTCCGTTTGACACCTCGCTGCGCGACCTGGCGCGGCGCACCGGCTTCACCGAAACCAAACTTTTCGCCACCGCGTTGATCATGAATCAGCAGGCAGGTGGCAACCTGGTGGAGGTGCTTGAAAAACTCGCCGAGACGATGCGCGAGCGGAGCAGATTCCAGAACCGCCTCCGCGCACTGACGGGCGAGGGCCGGATGCAGGCCATCATTCTAACGGGTCTGCCGCTGGTGACACTGGCTGCCATGTGCATCCTCAACCCGGATTACGCCCAGGTCCTCTTCGACCGGCCACTCATCCTGCTGGCAAGTTTTGCTTCGCAGCTGGTTGGTTCGATTTGTATCTACTGGATCATTAACTTCGACATATAAAGCAAATGATCGATTTCATCACCTCATCCGTTGGTATTCAAGCGGTCGTGTTTGCAGGCACGACGGCCCTGGTGCTGGGCGTGCTCACACTGCTCTTTGCGCTGTTTGATCCACGGCTGCGCAACCGCTGGAACAAACTCGACAGCCGGTATGCGCCATCGCAGAATGCCAACCGCAGCCCGTTGCATAAAATCCGTGATACAGATTCCGCGCCCGGACCGTTCGCCGCGTCGCTACTGGCTGTCGATACCGTCGATCGCTCGCGTCTTGAAACGCGTTTTCTGCGTGCAGGTATTCAGCATCCACAGGCAGTCAGTCGATATGTGGCCATCCAGATGACGGGCCTCATGTTGTCGCTGGCAACATTAACACTGATCTGGCTGCTGGGCGTGGCCAGATTCGACATCGCGTTGCTTGCCGGTGGCATGCTTGGGACGATCGCCACACTTGGCCCTTATGCCTGGCTGCAGTGGCGGATTACAAAACGCAGCAATATCCTGCGGCGTTCGTTGGCGGACTTTCTGGATCTGTTCGTGCCAGGCATTGAAGCCGGTATGCCGCTGCAGAGTGTGATTACATTTGTCTCGCGAGAACTACGCCCCTCGCACCCTGAACTGGCAGCAGAGTTCCTGGTCTGCGACCAGCAGGTGCAGCTTGGCTGGACGCTTGAATCAGCAACAGCCGATCTCGCTCAGCGGACAGGCGTTGACGATCTAAGATCGTTTCATCTGTTTGTTCAGCAATCCGTGCAGTTCGGCTCAACGCTTGGCTCTGCGCTGCGGAATCTTCCCAGCATGCTCAGAGCACAGCGGCAAAGCCGTGCTGAAGAACTTGCGCAGAAAGCATCGGTCACCATTCTCATTCCTACACTGCTGTTTATTTTCCCGGCCGTCTTCGTCGTGCTTGTCGGGCCGGCAGCGATCCGGATTCAAGAGAGCATGTCGGGCGGCATCGTCAGCGCCCGCGACGCTCAATCACGATGACACAGACCGAACCTGGAGAGACGAAATGCCACCGGCACCAGAATTCTACAGACCCCGGCGCCGCAAGGGCGCGACGGCCACGGAGCTTGCTGTCCTGCTACCGCTGCTGGTGTTTATCTGCATGGCGGCGGTCGATCTGGGACGCTACGCAACGCGTGCGATTGCCCTCGAAAATGCGGTGCGGGTCGGCGCCGAATATGGTGCATCGCGGAAAGTAAACGCCGTCAACTTCGAGGCGTGGGAAGAAGAACTGATAAGCCGCGCTACGGCTGAATTTGAAGGAGGCGCCAACGACAACGACGTAACGCTAGAGGTTTCAGTATCGGACTTCGACGCAGAGAGGCCGCTGATTGAAGTCTCTGGGAACACCACGTTTGAATTGCTTGGACCGTGGATGTTTGCAACCAACCGTATCGAAATCCGCAGGTCGTCCGCCTTTCAACGCTATCGCTGAGAACTTCGCTATGCACCTACAACGCGTCTACAAACTCAGATTGTCCAGAAACGCAACGCGACGGCGCCGGGGGGCTTCGGTGCTCGAAGCTGCCATTGTGCTTCCTGTATTACTTCTGTTCCTGTTAAGCGGTCTTGAATTGGGGCTTATGCTCATCCGCAAGAACGCCCTTGCCGAAGCAGCACGAGGCGGCGCGCGGGCGGCCATTGTACGTGGCAGCCGTTGCGATGCGGCCATGCAGATGGGGCCTGCAACGGTTGAGTGTACAGCGAGTGATAACAACGGCGTGGCGGATGCCTGTCGCAGAATGCTGCCAACGATGAATCCGGCAGAGGTGGATATCGAAGTGCGTTGGCCATCTGCGTCGAACGAAGCGGGCGAACTGGTCACGGTGAACGTCAGCTACGAGCACCGTTTTACGACGCCCTTCATGGATCATCTTCTACCCGCGCAGCTACAGTCAGAGTCGACCATGAGCATTGCCCGTTAAGAGACATAAGCCACACGAAAATATTCGAGCTCGAAGTAATCGCACCATGAGATATCGTAAACAAGCATCACACGCGTTCCGCCGCCAGCGACCGGGTAAAGTTCTCGTAATGCTGGCTATCATGCTACCGGTGCTGTTGGCGGTGCTCGCTTTAATTCTTGACGGCGGACTATTGTCGCTGGCTTCCCGTGAGACTCAGAAGGCCGCCGATGCCGCAGCGCTCGCCGCCGCTACAGAACTGCGAATGGGCAATAGCAGCGACGACGCGGTTGCGGCTGCCAGCAGTCGGTGTGGACGGATCATAACCTGGCGGCAGCGGAGGTGGATGTGCATTGCCCTCCCATCAGCGGCGCGCATCAGGGCGATCCGAGTTTCGCGGAAGTCATCGTGACACAACACGCCGGGGTCATGCTCGCAGGATTCTGTGGCGCCCAATCCACGCTGCCGGTCAGCCGTCGCGCCGTTGCCGGTTTCACCCCCGCTACCAGCGATGCGGCGATTGTCGTGCTCGACCCCGATCCCGCGCCGCTTGCTCTGGCGCCGTTGCCGCTGTCGCTCCCTCCACTACCGGCGTTGCTTGCCGGTCTGGAAATCTTAGGTCTGGGTGAAGCACACGTCGAAGGCGCTGTGCTTGTGAACAATGAGTGGGGCGGTTTCGATGAGCACGGCGATCCGGCCGGAAACGACGACGGTCCACCCTATGCCGTTTCCTGTACGCCTCTTCTGGATCTGACACAGCTTCGCGCCACTGATCTGCGCGTGACTGGCGGAGTGGACGATCCCGCGCACTATGGCGGTGCGGAACCCGGTGACAACTCGCCGCTTCAGGCAAACAGGTTGCCCGTTCCCGACCCGTTCCAGGATTTGCCCGTCCCATCCGTAGCGGTCGATGGCGAGAACGTCTCAGACACTTCATTCGGTGGGGTGACCATCGTGGGACTTCCCATCGGGCCGCCCGTCACGCTTTCGCCCGGCGTCTATGACTGGATACACCTGGTGTCCGGGCGCGTTGTGTTCGAGCCTGGCGTTTACATCGTCCGCGGCGTTAGTCCAATTTCTGGCATACCACTGGCATTGATTGCGGGCGAGTTTCAGGCGGAAGGTGTCATGTTCTATGTGACGGGCAATTCCAGTTTCGACGCGGCGACAGGCAGCCCTGATGAATCCACCATCGACGATGTCCCGCCGCCGGCCGTAGGGCAACTTGTACCTTCAGTCGTAATCAACCTGGGACTGACTGGCAGCAAACTTACGCCGCTCGACGACGCAGCAAGTCCGTTCGATGGCATGGCGATTTACCAGCAGCCCCAGGTTGATTACGACCAATGGTTTTCGTCCAGGAGAACCTGCTAAACACCGGCGTCCTCCAAGGCGCCGTTTACAGCCGCTGGGGGCACATCATTCTCTCGGGTCGCGGAGAATTGCAGGCTAGTTTCGTTGCGGGCACCATGCGCATCATCACGGTGGACGAATTAAGCATCGCGCCCACCCAGCCCCTGGCGCCTGCCAATGACGTTTTCCTGGTCGAATAACTCACAGGCGCCCGGTTACATGGCGGGCGCCGTGACAAACCGGCAATGGCAGATTGCATCGCCCCGCTGATGAACTACGGCGCTTCCGTGAATAGAATCTTGTGGAGGCTGGAGAGTTCGCGAGCGGGAATCTTGATCACCTTGCGGTCATAAGTCATAAGGCCGTTAATTTCGCCTTCGACGTCGGTGGTCTGCGTATAAACACCGGCTGCGATCCCCTGCGTGCGAAGCTGATTCAACATCTTCAGCGAAGTGATGTAACGCTGTTTGTATTCCTCTGCCGTCTTAGGCAACCCGCCGTAACCCCAGTTGCGGCGGTTGGCGTCCCACAGATGTCCCTGGACGGGATATCCGTGACCGCCGAATTCGCCGATGACTTTGATGAAGTTATCAAACCGGCCATTCTTCCCTAACTCAAACGGGAATCCCGGATGCGGGTAACGGTGTTCATCGACGATGTCACCCGCAGGCCAGAAGTTGCCGCCGCTGGCCACGTTCACCAGCCGCGATGGATCGCGTTGTACGGTCCACTTGCCAACCTGCATCGTCTGGTGCTGGCCCCATGCCTCGTTGAATGGCACCCAGCATACGATCGAAGGATGGTTCTCCAGCGTGGAGATCATCTCTTCCAGTTCGACCATAAATTGCTTGTGTTGCTCCGGCGGCCATTTCGCATCGACGGGGTCCGGGCTCAGTCTTGTCCAGGCGGGCCAGCCCTTGTTGCGGCCGATGCCGCCGCTGACCTGATCCTGCCAGAGCATCATGCCTAGTCGATCGCAGTGGTAGTAGTACCGACGCGGTTCGACCTTAATGTGCTTGCGGATCATATTGAAACCCGCTGCCTTCAACCATTCGATATCCGACAGCATCGCTTCGTCTGAAGGCGGCGTCAACAGACCGTCCGGCCACCAGCCCTGATCGAGCGGGCCCCAGTGGAAGATAGGTTTGCCGTTGAGCGTAAACCGCCATTGGCCATCCTCGTCCTGCACCTTACCGACCTCACGGACGCCAAAGTACGACTGCACAACATCGTCGCCGGCGCGGACTTCCAGATCATACAGCGTGGGCGAACTGGGCGACCACAATTGCGGATCTGCGATTTTCAGCACCAGCGCTTCGCCGGAACTTTTTGCGCGGGCCACTTCCTTTCCGTTGAGCCGGGCAATCGCTTCAAGGCGCAGTTCACCCGCCAACCGGCCATCGGTTTCAACCTTGACGGTTACTTCACCGTTAGCTTTCGTGCTGGCATTCAAACTCTGGATATACAAAGCCGGGGTTTCTTCCAGCCACACGCTCTGCCAGATTCCGGATACCTGCGTGTACCAGATGCCACGGGCGTTTATCACTTGCTTGCCGCGCAACTGATAGGCTTCGGTTTCGTCTTCGACCCGGACGATCAGATCATTTTCACCATCTTGGATGGCGCCTGAAATATCGAACGAGAAGGGCGTGTTGCCGCCGGTATGCTTACCAACGGATTTGCCGTTAACAAAGACTTCGCAGCGATAATCAACCGCTTCAAAGTTCAGCAACAGCCGCTTGTCCGCAGATTTCTTTGCTTCGAACTTACGGTGGTACCACAGAGCTTCTGTCGCGTCGAGCAACCGCTGCACGCCGCCAAGCTTCGATTCGACGCAATACGGCACCAGGATTTCGCCGTCCCATTTCTCTGGCGTCGTCGTTTGTTTGACCGGCGTTACGGCATAATTCCAATGTCCATTCAGCCGCGTCCAGTTATTGCGTTTAAGTTGCGGGCGAGGATACTCCGTCCACGCGTTAGCGGGCGTTACCTTTTCGCCCCATCTGGTGGTCAGCTCCGAGATAAATGGCTTCGTGTTACGGGGTGGCTCTGGCAACTCGGGCACATGGTCCGCGTCGATGAGGTGCACGTCGATAAACTGGCCGCCGGTCGTCTGGCGGCAGTGAACCGCCATTAGATTACGGCCGGCTCTCAGCAACTGCTTCTTTTCCGCAGGAAGGGGAATCACGATGTAGCCGGTTGTAAATTTCTTTACCGAAACAGCCAGCTTACCGTTAATAAACACTTCTGCGTCTTCATCGTGGTGAATCAACAGAGCGGGTTTCGCGGGGACCTTTTCTAATTCGAATGGCTTTCGTAGCCAGATGCTGCCGGTTGCCCATGTGGTGCCGATGCGCGCTCCAGGGGTGTCGCGTGTTCCGAACCCACCGTGGCCGGTCTTCCAGCCAGCGTCGTCGAACTTTGCCTGCTGCCAGCCTTTGGCCGGACGGCGGAGCGTGTAGCGCCATTGACCGTTAATCTTTTGACCAGAGCAGACCGAAGCCGTCAAAAATACAACCGCAATAGCGGCTAAGCAGGTAGTTCTCATCGTTATGTCTCAGCGTTATGGTTCTATTTTTTGTGCCTACGGTTATTTGGAGATTGAGCCGCGTGCCTTACCGGCGGTGACCTCGTGCCGCAGCACTTTGCCATTGAATTGATTGGGCGCGGCGTAATCGCCCGCCGCGCTGCGATCGTCGAAGCCGATGCTCAAGCTATCGACGGGTTCCACAGGTATCAGCCCCGGCGACGGTTTGGAGAGTGGTTGCCCGTTGTTGACCGAAAGCGTCATTGCATCCTGCGATAGCGTGGCCGTCAGCTTCACCTTGCCGCTCTCTTGATGCTGGCTGGTAATCCGCTGCACTTTACCTTTCACCCGTACATCGAAGACGGGTCGTCCATCGATAAAGTGCAACGCGTAGCCGTGCTGATTGCCGCCGTGGGCGAGGACGACGCCGCGGGGGGCGGCAGCGTTTACTTCGGCGTGAATCTTCAGCTCACGGTTGGCAATCAGCGGCGTTTCGACCGATGCTTTGCCCACACCACGACGGGCAGCCCGCGACACTGGCTTGGGATATTTCGCAAGCGTGCGTTTCAGCTCCGCAACGACTTCCGGCTTGTCCGAAGCCAGATTGCGTTTTTCCAGCGGGTCGGTTTCATAATCGTAGAGTTCATATTCCGGCTGGCCAGAATCGCCAAAGTCACGCCATTCAACCAGGCGGTAACGCTCCGTGCGGATCGCACGTCCCAGCTTTCTTTTTGGATAGGCGTGATAGGCATGATCGCGGACACGCTTCGCCGGATTCTTCAACACGGGAACAAGGCTCACACCGTCGATGGGTTGCGGCCCTTTTGGCGCAGGAAGCCCGGCAAGCTCCGCCAGAGTCGGGAAGATGTCGACACTTTCAGCCAGTTGCTTTGTCGAGGCGCCGGGCGTCGTGACTCCGGGCGCGGTGATCAGAATCGGAATACGGTTCGCCTGCTCGTAGTTCGTGTGTTTCGTCCAGATGCCCAGATCGCCCAGATGGAAACCGTGGTCGCCCCAGAGCACCACGATGGTATTCTCCGCTAATTCCAGGCGATTGAGTTCGTCCATCACCTTGCCAATCTGAGCGTCGACAAAACTGGCGCTGGCGTAGTAACCGTGAATCAGTTTGCGTTTCAACGCATCGCTGAACGGCGCCTTGCCGCCGGTGGGAACCGGTTTGTAGTTGCTGATTTCGCCGCCACGTTTGCCGGCAACGTCAGGCGCGCCAGCAGGAAGCTGTTCATATTCCGGCATCGGCAGCGAACCGGCGTCGTAGAGATCCCAGTACTTCTTCGGCGCGCTGAACGGCAGATGCGGACGGGCGAAGCCGGCGGTGATAAAGAACGGCGTGCCATCTTTAGCCCGGCGATCTTTGGCCGCCCGCAGGCGTTTGATGGTTTCCGCCGCCACCCGTCCGTCGGCGTATTGAATGTCTTCCACATCAGGCGATTCAAACGCAGCGCCCCGTGGCAGCGAACGGATCTGGCCTAGCTTCTGGTTGGAAAAATAAGCTTCTTCGCGGGTCAACTTACCACCATCCGTACTGGCGGGATCAACATACTCAATGACTTTGTCATGAAAATGCGGCGCCGAGAACGACTGCGGATCACCCAGATTTCCGTGCCCAATGTGAAACACCTTGCCGAGTGATTCCGTGCGGTAACCGCCATGCCGCGCAAAAAACTGCGGCATGGTTACGGCGCCGGGAAGTACCTGCCGGAGCGGACTGCCAAGCCCGTACAAGCCTGTTGAGGTTGAATGCGAACCGAGCATCAATGTAAACCGCGACGGTGCACACACCGCTTGATTGCAATACGCCAGATCAAACCGCATACCGCGGGCGGCAAGTTTATCGATGTTTGGTGTTTTCGCAATCTTGTCGCCATAACAACCCAGTGTTGGCTTCAGATCGTCAACCAGCACCAGCAGTACATTGGGCTTCTCCGCCGCATGAACGGTCGCCTGCGGCATCATCCAGAAAGCAGGCAGTAGTAATAGCAACAGTGAAATGCGGTGCATCATGCCGTTGTAACGCTGTGGTAGGGCCAGGAGTGTCATGGTGTCATCTCACTACTTTGCCAAAAACTTGAAGACGGTCTTCGACTTATATTCTTCGCCGGGCTTTAAGAGTGTTGAAGGAAATTCCGGCTGATTCGGACTATCAGGGAAGTGCTGCGTTTCCAGGCAGAACCCGCCACGGTGAACGTAGGCCGCGCCCGATTTTCCTTTCAGGCGACCATCCAGAAAGTTGCCGCAGTAGAACTGAATGCCTGGCTCCGTGGTGTGAACTTCCAGCACGCGGCCGCTCTCCGGTTCGTGCACACGGGCGGCCAGGGTCAGTTCGTCACTGGCGCCGGCTGTGTCGAGCACCCAGTTGTGGTCGTAGCCGCCGCCGAATTTCAGCTGCTGGTGATCGCCTGCAATGTCACGGCCGATGGGCTTTGCCTTCCTGAAATCGAAAGGCGTACCGGCCACATCCGCCAGTTCCCCGGTAGGAATCAGCCCCTCATCAACCGGCGTGTACTGCCCGGCGTTGAGCATCAACTCATGGTCCAGGATGTCTCCCTTTCCTTCGCCCTTGAGATTGAAGTAGGTGTGTTGCGTGAGGTTAACGTGCGTCGCCTTGTCTGTCTTCGCATAGTAGTTGACCACCAGTTCATTGTTGTCGGTTAACTGGTAGGTAACTTTGACTTCAAGGTTGCCCGGATAGCCTTCCTCCATATCTTTGGCGGTGTAGGTTAGCTCAATCGTCTGGTCATTAAGCAAAGAGGCGTTCCAGACAACTTTGTCAAAACCTGTCACGCCGCCGTGCAGATGATGCTGGCCGTTGTTCTTCGCCAGCGTGTAGGTTTCGCCATCTATCTTGAATTGCCCGCCGGCAATGCGATTTCCATAACGGCCCACGACGGCGCCGAAGTATGGCTTGTCCACTGCGTTCATGTACTCTTCTGCCGAGTTGTATCCCAGCGCGATATCCGCCATTTCACCATCGCGATCAGGCGCCTCAATGGAGGTGATTGTCGCACCGTAGCTGCTGACTTTCACCGTCATGCCGTTGGTGTTCTGCAAGGTGTATACGCGGATGTCGCTGAACGCTTCACCCGGCGGCGGAGACAAGACAGAGACGTCGGCGAACGTGGTGTAAATGGCAAACACGATGACGATCAGCGCAAGTCCCGCCGGCCTGGCGAATCGCCACGGCGTCATATCAACCGCACCAACATCTTCTTGCACGAACTCCGTCTTGCGGGGCTTTAACTCGCCGATCACTAGCATCAGGATGATCAGCCATGCGAAAACAACGCCCAGAAACTGAAACTCGTGCATCGACGCCACCACCGTATCAAACGGCGGTACGAAGTAGCCAATCGCGATGATGGCAAATCCAGAAACCAGCGCGATTTTGGCGGCTACCGCGGGCACGCGTTTCGAGAGCATCCCCACCAGCACGACCGCAAAGATGGGAATGAAGTACATCCCGTTCATCTTCTGCAAATAGCCGAAGATGCTGCTTGTATTGGCCAGCAGCGGCGCGAGCGCCATCGCGAGCACCGCAATGATCCAGCCAAACACCTTACCGCTACGCACGACCTGCTGCTCCGATGCGTCCGGCCGCAGAACCGCTTTGTAAAGTCCCAGGCTGAACAGCGTGCAAGAGCTATTCAAAGCGGAGTTAAAACTGGAAAGAATCGCGCCGATCATCGCAGCCGCAAAGAATCCGGCCAGCGGCCCAGGCAGCACTTTGTTGACCAGCATGCCGTACGCCGTGTCCGCCTTCACGTCTTCACCAGCAAACAGTGAGAACGCAATCATGCCGGGAATCACCAGATACAGCGGCCCCAGCAGTTTCAGGGCGCCCGTCAGCAGCACACCCTTTTGACCTTCCGCCAGACTGCTTGCACCGAATGTCCGCTGAATGATCTGCTGGTTAGTCGTCCAGTAGAACAGATTCAGCAGAAAGATACCGGAAAAGATCGTGCCGAACGGCACCGAAGAGCTTTCGACGCCGACGGAGTTAAACCGGTCACGCTGTTCTTCCGCCAGCGTGCTAACCCCGGCCAGAATACCGCCGTCGCCGCCCAGCATGGACAACGCTAGGCCGGTGATAAGAAATCCACCTACAAGCAGCCCGATACCATTGAGCGTGTCAGAAACAGCGACCGTCCGCAATCCGCCAAACAGCGCGTAGATCGAACCGATGATTCCCACCATCCAGACAATCAGCCACAGCGCGCAGGTTTCGCGATCCATGCCCAGACGTTCTGGAAAATCGCCGAGCATCGATTCGACATCCATAATGCCAATCATGCCGCGGGCGCCGGTGTAGAGAATGATTGGCAGCAGAATACCGACGTACGCCAGCAGAAAAATCAGGTTCGTAATGATCTGCGTCTGGTCATCGAAGCGGATCTGCAAAAACTGCGGCACCGTAGCCACACCGCTCTTTAGAAATCGCGGCAGGAAGAACCACGCCATAAAAACCAGCGCGACAACGCACACAACCTCCCACACCATCACACACAGACCGTCGTTAAATGCGGCGCCATTCAACCCGACCATCTGCTCCGTCGAAAGATTCGTCAGCAACAGCGAGCCTGCAATCAGCGGAAAGCTCAAAGAACGGCCCGCAAGAAAGTAACCGCCTGACGTTTCGTGATCATCCTTACGGGTAAGGAGCCATGTCAGAACGGCTACCAGTCCCGTAAAAAAAAGAAATGAGATCAGCGTCAATACCATGAAGTTCGTTCCCGCCTGGTTTCCTGCTCAAAGCCGTACATGTTTCTATCTGGCAATCGCTCACGTTGTCCGGGTCACACTGGCTGTCTCGCAGCAGAAACGGGAAACCACCCGGTGAATCGCGGGGGCCAACACGTTATGCGATGAACTGGATTTCATAAATTCCTTCATTCGATCTGGTTCACGCCTTTAGACTCGTTAGTAATCCGATACAACCTGGCCGTCGTTCCGGCACATCAAGCGTTCCATCGTGCTGTTGACGGCGGCATTGGTATTGTGATTCACCGTTTCACTGATGAAATGCACAGACCCATCTGCGAAGGCGAACAACGCGCCGCCTGAATGCAGGCTGTTAAAAGAACGGCGGCACTCACCAAACTGGTTAATCTTCTGATGCGAAGATGCCAGGCAAGAGGCAATACCGTCGTTTCCGTTTGCCTTATTGCCTAGTGCGCCGAAGACAATGCCCGCCCAGCAATTGTGCAATCCTTCCCGGCGCGCCTGCCATGTGCGTTCGCCGATGGCGATGGTGTTTGACGTTCCGTCGGTGATGTCTGCGAAGCGAAATTCCCGGTCTCGCATGAACAGCCCGTTTGCGTTGGCGTCAGCCGAACCGTCGTTGTTCCGCAAGTGCCCGCTGCTGTTCGCTCCGAGGTAATTCGACATGGCAACCGCCGTCTTATTACTGCTGTTCTGTCTTTCCGGCTTTCTTTGCCCCTGAGGATTTGTATCAGAGCCAGTATCCGAAGGGCAGCGGAAGACACTGACCGGATTCTGCATGGCCACGCGACGGGCGTTGTTGTTCAACGAGTGCGCCAACGACGCATGCTGCGTAACGCCGATCGTGTCATAAAGATTTTCCTGCTCTACGTAGGGCAGGATGTGCGCGCCCCAGCCCCAGTTGCCTTTCACGCTGCCGTTGTGCACCCGGTAATAGCCGGCTGGAAAGTGTCCGTAGCTGTCGTGATGATTGTGCAGCCCCAGTCCAAGCTGCTTCAGATTGTTCGTACAACTACTACGGCGCGCCGCCTCGCGGGCGGCCTGGACGGCTGGCAGTAGCAGTGCGACCAGAATGCCGATAATTGCGATGACAACGAGCAGTTCGACGAGCGTGAATCCGCGTTTCTTTTTCACAATAATGTCCTGATGAGAAGAGTTACGAATAGAAAAGTTAGGGATGACGGACAATTCCGTTCGTCATCCATCCCGCTTGAGATCAAAATTGAACTGGTTTCCGCCGTCTGCAGTGACCTCGACTGAAAGCTGGGTTTCCTCGTT
The DNA here is from genome assembly GCA_965233625.1 of Pirellulaceae bacterium. GTDB lineage: Bacteria > Planctomycetota > Planctomycetia > Pirellulales > Pirellulaceae. The sequence continues at coordinate 119,758 of OZ247499.1, read as the reverse complement.
GTAAACCGCGGGCAGCGTCTCCACATCGCCTCGCGGCGAGTCCTTGACTTTGGAGATCCAGACATCGTATTTCCCGGCAGGAGCGCCCTTCAGATCTCCCGCAAAGATCAGTTCGTAACGACCATCGCTGTCCGTACGCGCCGAAGCGGAATCACCTTCGTCTAAGGGAAAGAATTCGACTTTGGCGTCGACAACCGGCTCACCATCCAAGGTTACCCGGCCAGTGATCGGTTGTAGGCCGGCGCTGCCGCCGCACCCTGTGAGAAAAGTAAGAAGAACAACAGCCGCACACCAGCGCAGCCATTCGCGCGTAGTTCCGCCATGAACACGGTTCACAGAGAGCACCCCAGGTTTTGAAAAGATTTAGTGAGTAGATTGCCGGATTGTAAGGTAATTTGCTGGCAGTTTCACATTCTTCTGCGTGTTGCCCTGACTAAAGAGCGTCGCCGCACCGTGAAATATGTTCACAAACGAACCAGACAGCCTTTGATTCAGGCTATTCAATTTCAGCAATATGACAGCACAAAACCTGTCGCTCAATGAGATGCAGCGTCACGCTTCTGAGATATTTTGTCAGCCGCTTCAGCGTTGCGCCTGCCGCCGGAACTCGCCCGCTGTGATGCCTTCCAGACGTTTGAAGACGACGTGCATGTACTCGGGATGTTCGAATCCGCAGAGTACGGCGATCCGTTCCGCGGATAAATCAGACGTCGCCAGCAGTTCCCTGACCTTTTTCACCTGCACGCTGCGGATCTCCTGCTGAGGACTACGCCCGAGATACTTCCGCAACTGCCGTTCGAGGTGACTGCGTGAAACGGCAACGTTCTGCAGCACGTCCGCAACACGGATGCCCCGGCAGGCGTTTTCGCGGATGTACCGCAGGGCCGCTGCAACTTCCCGGTCATCAATGGCGACCACATCGGTTGACTGCCGCGTTAAGACGCCAACGGGCGGAATCAAAACAGGTTGCGTGGCGATTTCACGGCCGTGCATTAAACCGGAAAGCAGTTCCGCACCGCGGAAGCCAACCGCCTCTGCATTGGGAATGACGCTGGACAGTGGTGGAGTGCAGATGCGGCAGAGCAGTTCGTCATTATCAACGCCGACAACCGCCACCTCTTCAGGGACTGCGAGATTCGCTTTGGAACAAGCATCTAATAGCTGCTGACCACGCAAATCGTTGCACGCCATGAGTCCGAGGGGCCGTGGCAATTCTCGTATCCACGCTGCCAGCTTTTGCTGCTCCACCTCCCAGGCCCGGGCTGCGGATCCGTGCCAGGCCGAGCAGTACGTGTCGCACGACCAGCCTGCCTGCTGCACCGCATTCACAAACCCATCCTGCCTGCGCTGTGACCAGGCTTCGCCACTGAAGCCGCAATATCCGAAATGCCTGAAACCGCGCTCCATCAGATGCTCCGAAGCCGCGACGCCAATCGCCTCATCATCGGATCGCACGTGAGGCAACGCGGGATCTTTCCGCCGGTCGGTCAGCTCAACCAGAGGAATTCCCGTCGCTTTCACAGCCTGCACCAGCCGCGGTGTGGTCAGCCGGGAAATAATCCCATCGCCCTTCCAGTTATTGAGCCACGCCGGCGGTGTTCTCGTTAGATCACGTTGCTCAAGAAACACAGACCATTCATCGTACATCCGCATGAAGCGGACAATCCCTTTCAAAAGCTCCCGCCCATACTGGCTGGAAGTTTCAACGATAAGTGCAACCTGACGTTTCATGCTACCGAGTCTAACTTCACGCCAGCCTGCCAAGTAGCCTGTCTTACCTCGACCCGCTAGTCACGGCGGATTAGCATGAAGGCTGTCCGGCAGAACCCTTTTCGACGGAAATCCGCATTAGCTTCAAGCAAGACGATCCACCACAACCAATGGCACATACGACTCATGAGAATGCAAATCGTTCAACTAGCCACAATTACGCTTCTATTGTCTCTTGCGACGATTGCCAACGCGGCTAAGCCAATTCCGTTGCGTGTCCTTAGCTACAACATTCATCATGCCGAAGGCGTCGACCGGAAGCTGGACCTGGAACGCATTGCGGGCGTTATCCTCTCGGTCAAACCCGATCTTGTGGTCCTTCAGGAAGTTGACCAGAAAGTAAAGCGGACTCAACATGTCGACCAGCCTGCTGAATTGGCCCGTCTGACAAAGATGCATGTCGCATTTGGAGGAAACATCAAGTTGCAGGGCGGGAAATATGGCAATGCCATCCTCTCCCGCTTTCCCATTGCCCGCTATAAGAATCATCTCCTCCCGAACATCGACAACGGCGAACAACGCGGCGTGATCGAGGCTGAAATTCAAATCCCGGCGTTGAAACAGCCGTTGCTACTCTTAGCCACGCACTTCGATCACCGCACTGACGAACGCGAACGCGTAGCTTCAGCAAAATTCATTAACGATCTGATCGCGAAGCATAAGAAACGCCCCGCGTTGCTCGCCGGCGATCTGAACGCGACACCTGATAGCAAGACACTGCAAGAACTTGAAACGCTATGGCGCCGCGCCAACGAAAAGCTGGTGGCCACGGTGCCTGTTACGCAGCCGACGAAACAGATCGACTTCATATTGCATCTTTCCAGCAACCGCTGGAAGATTGTTGATTTCAAAGTGCTGGAAGAGGCGGTCGCGTCCGATCACCGCGCGATATTCTCCATCCTGGAACTTGGCCCTGGCGTGGAGTAATCAGTGCTCAGGCCAACCATCGATGGACGAAGTATCACGGCGATTCGGGCGTGCCATCACAGTCTGGTGAAGGTTTTGTGCACGCTTGGCAGATGGGGTTACCTTGCTTGTCTTTCAGGTTCGCCAATCCGCCGCAACTGCCGCGAATACGCGACCTGCCGAACACAACGCCGATGGACATTGCCAGGATCGCCAGCCCGAAGATGACGGCTGACGCCAGCAGCATTCCGCTAAGGCTTGCGGCAGGCGTATCTTTTTCCGCAAAGATTTCTTTGGGAAAGTCATCCGTTTGTTGCTGCTTGATCGCGCCTTCTGTACGGGAAAAAGAAATTGCCGCAATGCCCTGCGATTCAGCCCACATCTTGCCCTGCTCCGGGCCGAGAACAAGGATGGCGGTTGCCGCTGCGTCTGCCGTTGCACAATCCTTAGCGAGCGTGGTGACGGCAGTCAAATTGTGCGAAACCGGGCGGCCAGTCGATGGATTGATGGTGTGTGAATATCGCACGCCATCGTATTCATGGTAGTTGCGGTAATCACCCGATGAAGCCATCGCTGTGCTGGTAAGCTTCAGCACGCTGTGCACACGCCTGGCGTCTGTATCCGGCGCCTCGATTCCCACCCGCCAGGGGGCGCCCGCTGAACGTTCGCCGCCGACGCGTACTTCTCCGCCAATCTCAACCAGGTAATTCTTTATCCCGTGAGACATCAACACTTGAGCCACCTGATCAACCGCGTAGCCCTTCGCGATGCCTGATAAGTCTATCTCCAGACCATCGACCAATTTCTGCAAAGCGGGAGGATCCTTCCTGACCTTCAACCGGCTGAATCCAGTCTTTGCCAGCACCGTTTTAATTTCATTCTCACCTGGCGGCTTGAAACCCGTGGTTTCAGCCCCCGCGCCGAAGCCCCAGAGTCTGACCAGGGGGCCGGTCGTGATGTCGAAGGCGCCGTCAGACGTGCGCGATATTTCTTGCGCTAGCAGCACGACTTGTAGTGTTTCAGCAGAAACCTCGAACCAGGTTTCCGCAGGCGCCCGGTTGAACCGCGACACCTCAGACTCTGCTTCATAGGTTGACATCAACGCGTTGATCTCGTCCAACCGCTGATCAACCTGTTGCTGAAGATCTTCTGGAACGGAATCGCCGGCCACCTTGATCGAGTAGGCAGTGCCCATCGTGGCGCCAGAGAATTCAATAAGCGGTTCGCTGGCGTAAACGCTTGCCTGCGTCAGGATGAAGAAACAGGCGGCGGTGGCGAGCGTTTTTAGCGTCTGCTTCGCGGCGGCTGTCTGGCAATGCTTTGCAGCCACAGTTAACCACCGAAATCGTCGAAGGCGATATTCTCTGGTTCTACACCCAGCGAATCCAGCATCTTGAACACGGCGGCGTTCATCATCGGCGGACCACACAGGTAATATTCAATATCCTCCGGGGCCGGATGATCGCTCAGGTAGTTATCGAGCAACACTTGATGAATGAAGCCGGTGTATCCGTCCCAGTTATCTTCCGGCAGTGGGTCGGAAAGCGCGATGTTGAATTTGAAGTTGGGATGTTTCTCTTCGATCTCGCGGAATTCGTCCACGTAGAACAACTCGCGTAGACTGCGACCGCCGTACCAGTAAGAAACTTTGCGGTCCGTGTTGCGGTTCTTGAACAGCTCAAAGATGTGGCTGCGCAAAGGCGCCATACCTGCTCCGCCGCCGATATAAACCATCTCTGCGTCGGTGTCTTTGATAAAGAACTCACCGTAAGGTCCAGAGATCGTGACCTCGTCACCGGGTTTACGGTTGAAGATATAGGACGAAACCTTGCCGGGTGGAACACCTTCCGGCGCGCGTGGAGGCGGCGACGCGATACGCACATTCAGCATAATGATGCCACGTTCGCCGGGGTAATTCGCCATCGAATAGGCACGGATCACGGGTTCTTTAACAACAGACCGGTAACGCCAGATATCAAACTTGTCCCAGTCTTCGTGATACTCTTCTTCGATATCAAAGTCTTTGTAGTTCAATTCGTGTGGCGGAACTTCAATCTGAATGTAGCCGCCGGGTTTGAAGTCCACCTGCTCACCTTCAGGCAACTCCAGCTTGAATTCTTTGATGAAGGTCGCCACGTTGCGATTGGATATAACGCGGCACTTCCACTTTTTGGTTTCAAAGGCCTCGGGGGGAACTTCAACCTTCATGTCCTGTTTCACAGCAACCTGACACGAAAGACGATAACCTTCTTTTGCCTCACGCTTGTTAATGTGGGTGCGTTCTGTCGGCAGGATGTCACCGCCGCCTTCCAGCACCTTTACGATGCACTGCGCGCAGGTTCCGCCGCCGCCGCAGGCCGATGAGACAAAGATCTGCTGATCAGACAGGGCGCCCAGCAGCTTTCCGCCTGCGGGGGTTTCGACCGTTTTCTGTTCATTGATTTCAATGGAGACATTGCCCGATGCCACCAGCGTTTTTTTCGCGCTGAGAATCACAGCCACAAGGGTCAGTACGACCGATGTGAACATGACAACGCCAAGCAGTATTTCGATCATGGCTTGAAGCTACATTCCCCCGAAAGACATAAACGCCATCGCCATGAGGCCGACGACGATAAAAGTAATCCCCAGCCCACGCAGTCCAGCGGGGACGTCGCTGTAGTGCATCTTTTCGCGGATACCGGCCAAAGCGGCAATCGCTAACGCCCAGCCGGCGCCGGAGCTGATCCCGTAGTTAACACTTTGCAGGAAGTTGTAATCCCGCTCGACCATAAACAGCGATCCACCAAGGATGGCGCAGTTCACAGTAATCAGCGGGAGGAAGATTCCTAAGGCGTTGTAGAGCGAGGGGAAGAAGCGGTCGAGCGTCATTTCCAGGATCTGCACCATCGCCGCGATCACGCCGATGTAGCTGATCAATCCCAGGAAGGTCAGATCGTAACTGGCCAGCGTCGGGCTGATGTAGTTCAGCAGACTCTGATCGCCGCCTTTCAGCAGGTATTGATAAATCAGGTTGTTGGCCGGAATCGTGATGCCCATCACAACGATCACCGCCACGCCCAATCCCATGGCGGTCTTCACATTCCGCGATACTGCCAGGAACGTGCACATGCCCAGGAAGTACGCTAACGCCAGGTTCTCGCTGAAGATAGATTTTAGGGCGATTTCTGTATGGCTATCCATCACGCGTCCTCGATCTGATCAGGTTTGAAGGTGCGAATAACCCAGATGGCGATCCCGATAATGAAAAACGCACTGGGCGGCAGCAGCATCAGGCCGTTGGGCACGTACCAGCCGCTGGCCTGCGTCGCGGCAGTGGCAGCCTCGTATTTGGGCAAGATGGTGTAGCCCAGCAGTTGCCCCGCACCGAACAATTCGCGGCAGAAGCCGACAAGCAGCAGAATAAAGCTGTAACCCAGACCATTCCCCAGACCGTCCAGCATGCTGAAGCCCGGCGGGTTCTTCATCGCGTAGGCTTCGGCGCGGCCCATGACAATACAGTTGGTGATAATAAGTCCGACGAAGACGGACATCGTCGTGCTAATTTCGTACGCGGTCGCTTTGAGAAGCTGATCCACGCAGATCACAAGCGTTGCGATGATGGTCATCTGCACGATGATACGGATGCTGCTGGGAATAATGCTACGGATCAAGCTCACGGTTGCATTGGACAGCACCAGCACCACGATCACCGCGATGCACATTGTGATCGACGTCGAAAGCTTCACGGTCACCGCCAACGCAGAGCAGATTCCCAGCACCTGGAGTGCAATCGGATTGTTGTTGAATACCGGGCCGAACAGCGTTTCCCGGGCGCCTAGTTTAGCCACTACAGTTGCTCCAGATACTTGCCAAATCCTTCGTCAGACATCCAGTACTGCATCATGTTCGACACGCCCTGGCTGGTGATCGTGGCGCCAGAAAGACCATCAATCTTGTGTTCTGCGTTTGGCGATGAGGGATCGACGGTTCCCTTAATGACTTCGATTTTTATTTCGCCTTCTTCGCCGCGGATTTCTTTGCCATCCCACTTCGCCTGCCAGACCGGGTTTTCAATCTCGGCGCCAAGTCCTGGCGTCTCTCCGTGCTGGTAGAAGGTCAATCCGGCGACGGTGTTCTTATCCGCTTCAAGTGCAAGATAGCCGTACATGGTTGACCACAGGCCCTTACCGTACACGGGCAGAATCACGCGTGAGAGTTTCTCATCCTTCATCAGCAGATAGACAAGACTGTACTTTTCGCGGCGCTGGAAGCCCTTAAGACCTTCCGTTTTTACCGAGCGGTCAGGATCGCGGGCTGCTTCTTTCTGGTCGTATTCCGCAGGGTCGATATCGTCAACCGTCTGCCCCGTTTCCAGATCGACGACAACCGTCTTGAAGTTCTTGAACAACTCCTCCACCCGGTCCGCGTTGGCAGACTCACCCTGCTTTAATAAGCCTGCCGCAATGAGCACATTCTTCTGGCGGAACAGACGGGCATTTGCCTCTTGCAGCGGACGAAGACCGACAGCCGCACCGGAAACAAGCACCGAGCAGACCACACACAGCGAGGCAGCGACAATGATCGTGCCGATCGTACTATCACGACTCATAACGCACCTTTCTACGCTGAATGTTGGCCTGAATCACAAAGTAATCAATAAGCGGCGCCATTGTGTTGCCGAACAGAATTGCCAGCATGACGCCTTCCGGGTAGGCCGGGTTTATCACCCGGATCAGGATCGTGACAATCCCGATCAGCAGGCCATAAACCCACTGACCGCTTTGCGTACTGGCCGCTGAAACCGGGTCCGTCGCCATAAACACCGTGCCGAAGGCCAGACTGCCGATCACCAGGTGCCACCACGGCGGCAAGTGCACCAGCGGCCCGACTTCGCCAGGAATCAACCAGCAGATGCCCGATGTAAGAACCGCACCAATGACCACCGAACTCATGATCCGCCACGAGCCAATTCCCGTGAAAATCAGAATCGCGGCGCCAATCAGCGCTGCCAGGGCGGAGGTTTCACCCATCGAACCAGGCATGTCACCCAGAAACGCCTGAAACCACGAAACGTCGAGCATGCTTGTATCCTGCTCAACACTGGCACTGGCCAAGGCGCCCAGCGGCGTTGCGCCGGTGTACCCTTCGGCAGCCGTCCAGACCATGTTTCCTGAGTTCTGTGCCGGGTAGGCAAAGTACAGAAACGCCCGCGCCGTCAATGCCGGGTTCCAGATGTTCTTTCCCGTGCCGCCGAACACCTCTTTACCGATCACCACACCGAAAGCAATTCCCAAGGCGACCTGCCAGAGCGGAATGGTGGGTGGCAATGTGAGCGGGAACAGCATGCCGGTAACGAGAAAACCTTCGTTGATTTCATGCTTGCGCGTCATTGCGAAAACAACTTCGCACGCACCGCCAGCGGCCATCGTTACGATATACGCCGGCAGGAAATAGAGACCGCCGTGCACGATGTTGTCCAGAAAGCTATTGGCGTCGTAGCCGCAACCCACGGCCGTGAGCACCGACGTCCGCCAGCCTTCAATCGCCGTCACGTCGCTAGACGAAGCAATCGCCAGATTCGCCTGCCGTCCAGTGTTATAGAACGCCATGAAGATGCAGGGCAGCAGCGCGACCACCACCAGCGACATCAACCGTTTCAGATCCAGCGAATCACGGATATGCGATGCGCCGGTGGTTGTTGAAGAAGGCGTGTAAAGAAACGTGTCTATCGCTTCGTACAAAGGGTACAGCGGCTTCAGCTTACCCTTGGTGAAGGATGGCTCGGCTTTGTCGAGCAGTTTTCGCAACAACTTCATTCAAACGTCACAGTTCGTTTTCAATAGTATTCAACGCCTGCCTGAGAAGCGGGCCGTAATTGTTCTTCCCCGGACACACAAAGGTGCAAAGCGCCAGGTCTTCCTCATCAAGCTCCAAACACCCCAGCGCGGCAGCCGTGTCTACGTCCTGCACGATGAGTGCTTTCAGCAATGGCGTCGCCAGGATATCAAGCGGCATCACCTTCTCGTAGCTGCCGACCGGGACAATCGCACGTACGCTTCCCTCGGTCGAAGTCGTAAACGCCTTGCTCAGCCCCCCAAGCAACGCCGAAGCAAATGCTGGCTTTACAGAGAACTTGTTCAAGCCAGGCGCCGCCCAGCCCAATAGTTCGCGCTCGACATTGTCACTAAGAACAGACACTTGCGTGTGGTAACGGCCCAGGAAGTTATTGGGCGCGGTGGGTGCTCTCCCCGCCAACACCGATCCGGTAATAACGCGTGATCCTTCTTCATCAATGCCTTCTGTCAGGCACGATAGAGAGGCGCCAAGCGTGGTGCGGATAACCCTTGGATCTTCAACCGCCGGACCTGCCAGCGAGATCACCCGGTCTGTCATCAAACGCCCGGTAAGAAACAGGCAGCCGATGGCAACAACATCCTGATAGCCAATCTGCCAGACGGTCTTCGCGTCGTTGACGGGGTCCAGGAAGTGGATGTGAGTGCCGGGCAGTCCAGCGGGATGCGGGCCGGCAAATTCGACCGTCGTCACACCTTCAGAATCTTTGCCTAGAATATCGCTATCCGGCGCCACACAAAGGTACACCGCCCCGTCAGTCAGCGCCGTAATAACATTCAGGCCTTGAATGAAGTAGCGGCTGTAATCGGGCTGTTTCAGCACGGTCTGCGGATCAACAGCAAGCGGACTGGTGTCGATGGCCGTGATAAAAATCGAATGAGGCGTCGTGGATGGGGCGGGAATGCGGCTGAAAGGGCGTGTTCGCAACGCGGTCCAGAGCCCGCTATTGAGGAGGTTTTCGATCACTTTGCCACGATCGAGGCTGCCTAAATTGTGATCGTCATACTTCTCGAAGGTCTGCTGCTCTCCCTCAGACACTTCAATAACGACGGATTCAAACCGCCGTTTATCGCCGCGATTCACCTCCAGAACCCGGCCCGGCGCTGGCGCCGTAAACAGGACACCGGGATTCTTCTTGTCTTCGAAAAGTGTCTGCCCCAACTTGACGACATCGCCCGGCGAGACTGCCATAGTAGGCCGCATGCCAATGTAATCGTCGCCCAGTAGAGCCACGGTCTTCACATCGGGGCCCGCCTGAACCTCTTGCGACGGAGCGCCTGAAATGGGGATAGTCAGGCCCTTTGAAATGGCGATTCGTTGTGGCACGGCAATCAAAGCGGGTTTCGGACAAAGGACGGCATTTTTACGTTAGGTTGTAAGGTTAAAGTAATGAACTGAACGGATTCCGGCTAGTAGCCCCCAAGGTAATATCAACGCTCAACTACCGTAAAACACGCCCACGGCGCGATGCCAAAATACGGACCGGGGCAAGCGAAAGCTGCCATCAAATTGACCTGACCCATGCACGTCACGCCAACAAGGAAAACGTAAAGCCCCTTACAGTTGCGCACGGACTGCCAAAACACCATACGCTTGAAATGGTATACTGCTCCATCAGCCCGCTTCAAAGGTTACGACGATGACCAACATCACGCGCATACTCAAGCAGCTTGAAGAAGGGAATATGTCTGCGGCAAGCGAGCTATTGCCGCTGGTCTATGCGGAATTGCGCGACCTGGCCCGTCATAAAATGAGGGGTGAAGCGGTTGGTCACACGTTGCAACCAACGGCGCTGGTGCACGAAGCCTATATGCGGCTGACGGGAGCCGAAGATAAAAAGCAGTGGGACAACCGCGGACACTTTTTCGCAGCCGCTGCCGAAGCGATGCGGCGGATTCTGATTGAAAACGCACGACGGCGTCAGAGTCTCAAACGTGGTGGAGGCCGTGAGAAATTCGAGATTGCAGAAGGCGATGCCGTCCTCGAAACTGGCAATGTGGACGATCTGCTTGATCTGGATGCCGCTTTGACACGACTCGCCGAGACAGAACCGGAAATGGCGAAACTGGTCGAATTGCGTTATTTCGCCGGCTTATCCGTGGAAGATTCGGCAAAGGCCCTCGGAGTTTCCGCCCGCACGGTCAAACGGAACTGGGCTTTCGCTCGTGCCTGGCTAGGGCGCGAGCTGAATGCAGAGGAAAATAGCTGACCCGGGCGGCCCCTACGTGAGGTCAATCTCGCATTACTTTGTGTTGCAAGACCCGGGCAAGACCTTTGCAGGCACATTCATGACTTCCGGCACTGAAAAATCAATCTTCTTCACGGCGCTCGACATCGCATTGCCCGGCGAGCGGGCTGAGTATGTGGAGAAAGCCTGTGAAGGCAACGATGACCTGCTCTCGGCGGTCAACGCGTTGCTCCGCGAGAATGCGCGGAACACAAATATTGTCGACCGGCCGCTAGCCGCAGCGCTGGCGCCGACGGAGATCTTTGCCGGCAGTGGAGAGACGACTGATCCAAGGTTTGCACCTGGAACCAATGTTGGCCCGTACAAGCTAATGGAACAGATTGGCGAAGGGGGCTTCGGGCTGGTTTTTGTCGCCGATCAGCAAGAGCCGATCCGCCGGCGTGTCGCCTTGAAAATCATCAAGCCCGGCATGGATTCGCAGGAACTGCTGGCCCGCTTCGAGGCCGAACGGCAGGCCCTAGCATTGATGGATCACGAAAACATCGCGCGTGTTTTCGATGCGGGCATGACGGACACCGGCCAGCCTTATTTTGTGATGGAACTGGTGCGGGGCGTGCCCCTCGTACAATTCTGCGACAATCACAAACTCAACGCCCGCGCCAGGCTGGATCTGTTTCTGTCCATCTGCAGCGCCGTGCAGCACGCACATCAGAAGGGCGTCATCCACCGGGACCTGAAACCGTCGAACATCCTGGTTACGCTGCAGGATGGCCGCGCGATTCCGAAGGTGATTGACTTTGGACTGGTCAAAGCCCTTTCGCAAAGTCTGACAGAGCGGACTATCTACACCCGTTTCGCCGCCATGATGGGCACGCCTGCCTACATGAGCCCGGAGCAGGCGGAAATGAGCAACGCGGATGTCGACACCCGCAGCGATATCTATTCGCTGGGCGTAATTCTTTACGAGTTGCTTACCGGCACAACGCCTTTCACCGCAGACCGTTTAAGCGAAGCCGGTTTTGACGAACTGCGCCGCATTATCAAAGAAGAAGAACCGCCCCGTCCAAGTGTCCGCTTCAGCACGCTGGTCAACGAGCTGGCGACAACCATCTCCACCAACCGCCAGACAGAGCCGGTGCAGCTTCGTTCGCTGATGCGGGGCGACCTGGACTGGATCGTGATGAAGGCGCTCGACAAGGACCGCGGGCGCCGTTACGTCAGTGCTGCTGCGATGGCGGAGGATGTCACGCGGTTTCTGTGCGACGACCCGGTCGAGGCGCGACCACCGTCCGCGCGGTACCGGTTCGCAAAGTTTGCACGGCGGAATCGTGTTGCGTTAACAACAGTAACCGTCGTCCTTGCCGCTTTGCTCATCGGTACGGCAGTCAGCGTGTGGCAGGCGGGCGTCGCCTACCATGCCTTAGAGCAGGCACGGCAATCAGAAGATGAAGCAAAAGTATCACGGCAGGAACTGGCAGAGTTTAACGAACGCCTGAAACAGGCGAACCGGCTACTCGCATCGGGCCGCGCCTTCCGCGATTCTGGCAGCGTCTCAGACGCCCATGCTGCCTATACTCAGGCGACTGAAATACAGCCCAAATATTACCATGTGTGGATGGAACGCGGATCGCTGTACGCCCGGCTGGGACTTTGGGAACGGGCCGCGGCGGATTATCGCAAAGCAATCGAATTAGGATGCCCAGTCGACGGAGTTGAATTCCTTGGCGTGCCTCAACTGTTTCGTCTAACCGGCGATGCGTCGACACTGCAAAAGCTCGCCAGGCAACTACTCGAATCGAACCGTGCTGATGTAGGGACAAAGCTCCGCGGGTTAATGGCTGCGGACCTTCCTCCCGGCACCGCGGAAAATCTTTCGAAACAAGCTGAAGAACTAGAAGACTACCGCTTCTTCCCCAGACCCGGTGAGCCGCCGCATCGCATGAGAATGCCACCGGGAGCGATGCGTTACACGACGGGGTGGGCCCATTTGAAAGCAGGCCGGATTGATCTGGCGATTAAACGCCTGGAACAATCCCACCGCGATGATCCGCACTGGCCGGGTAATGGCATCGCCTATCCGCTGCTGGCAGTTGCGTATTACCGCGACGGTCAAATCGACAACGCGAAGGCGGCTCTGCAGAAATCGCAACAACTGCTCGGCCGCTGGCTGGATGAATCGATCGACCGGCGCCGGGCGGCTCCGCCGATGCCCTGGTTTGACTGGGTGGAGTTTCTCTCTAACCACCAGGAAGCCACCACGATTGTCACAGGAAAGCCGCCAGCCCGTGACCCGCGTCTGGACAAAGTCCAGTCACTGGCCGAAGCCGCGATTCTATAACGCAGGCTGTAAAATTCTTTTTTGCCTGTTCGTGGCCCCTTCTTAACACGAATTTCGCATTTCCTTAAAGATATTGGCCTGGCAGCCATGACTGCAGGTCCGCGCGCCAGTACGACTGAGACTGACAAGTTTCTTTCGCGACCCGGATTTCCAGCTATTCAAGACATCCAAAGCGCTGCGGTTGCGGTGAAACGAACGAGACAACTTCCCGAAGGCAAAGATGGAATTCCTCGAAATACCACTGTTTGACGACGACATCTACAAGCTGCTTGTACGCTTCGGGGTGAATATTTTCTTCCTCACGCTGATCGTCGCCTTTGCGATCTACCCCAGCCAGAGAAAGCGCGAGTTTGCATTTACGGCCGTCATGCTCAATGTCATCGTTTTCTTCATCTGCTTCACGATGAAGAAGCTAGAGCTAGACCTGGGGCTGGCGCTGGGCCTCTTCGCCGTTTTTGGCGTTCTGCGTTACCGGACAGATGCTCTGCGTCCCAAAGAGATGACCTATCTGTTCATTGTCATCGGGATCGGCGTTATCAATTCGCTCTCGAATAAGAAGACAAGTTATGCGGAAGTCATGCTGGTGAACTCGCTGGTGTTTGGCACCGCCATGCTCAAGGAATGGGTGGTCGACCGCGTTCCAGCATCCAGCGAGAACAGCGAAGGGAAAAGCAGCGAGGGGAAGAACGGAAACGGCAAGAGCAACGGCGGGAAGAAATCGTCCAAGTACACCATTGAGTACGACCGGCTGGACCTGCTAGGCGATTCGGACCGCGAAAGACTTTTGGCCGACCTGCGAGAACGGACCTCTATGGACGTCGTGAAAGCTGAAGTGAAGACGGTCGACCTGCTGCAAAACAAGGTCACTCTGACGATCTGGACATCACCTCAACAGGAACCGGAGGAACCGCCAGAACCCCTGAATACTAATTGAAAAACGCTGCATCGCATACGCATCCGTGTAATCAAACAACCGTGGCCCTGGATTTACAAAAGGACAATTTATGAACGCAAAACTCATTCAAATAGCGTTGGTCATCATCGCAAGTATTTCGTTAACCGCCTGCCCGGCGCCCGCTCAGCCTCCGCGCGGCTTTGGTCCTCCCCCTGGCGGCCCCGGTGGGATGCAACCCAGCAGACTGGCTCTGCTGGAGACGGAGCAGGTCCGGGAAGAACTTGCAATCAACGATGAGCAGAAACCAAAAATCGACAACTTGCTGAAAGAGTGGCAGGAGCAGTCAAGAGCTCCGTTTGACGCTGCCTTCCGCGAAGCCCGCGATCAAAGCGAGCAAGAACGCAGAAAAAGCTTTGACGATGCACGCCGCAAGTCCGAAGAGGTAACTTCCCAAACTGAAAAGCGACTGGCCGGGATCCTCAAGGCACCACAACTTCAGCGTCTTGACCAGCTTCTAACGCAGCAACAAGGTGTCTCCGCGCTGATAACTCCGGAAGTTATCAAACAGCTGAAACTGACGGCAAAGCAACAAAAAACGATCCGCGCATTGCAGCAGGACTCGCAGCCGCGCGGCTTCGGCCCTCCCGGCTTCGGGCCGCCCGGTCCGCCACGCGCTGACGAGGATTCGATGAAGAAGGCAGTAGCGACTTTATCCGATTCGCAGCGTACCGCGTGGCTTGAATTAACCGGCAAACCATTTGACCTGCCGCCACCTCAATTCGGCCCCGGCCGGCGCGGTGGTCCGCCAGGATTCGGACCAGGAGGTCCGAAAGAAAAACGCAAGCTGGTAAAGCAATTTGACAAGGACGAAAACGGCTGGCTCAATCAGCAGGAACGACGTCCGGCGCGTGCTCTTGTTAAATCCGAACCAGCCACGGGCCGCCGCTTTGGCCCTCCCGGTGGTCGTGGACGCGGACGGGAACCGGCTAAACCTGGGCGATCTGTTTCGCCCGGTGATGTCAAGAACTTCGCCGATGCAGACCTATACGCACCAGACGTGCTGCGGACACTATTCTTTGAGTTTGAAAACGACGACTGGGAAATGGAGTTGCAGGACTTCCACGGCACCGATGTTGATGTGCCTGCCACGCTTATCGTTGATGGGAAAAAATATAGCAACGTCGGCGTGCGGTTCCGCGGCATGTCTTCGTATGGCATGGTCTCTGCCGGTCACAAACGGTCGTTCAATGTAAAAATGGACATGGCGGACGAAGACCAGCGGCTGTATGGCTTCAAAACGCTGAACCTGCTCAACAGTGCTGGCGATCCATCGTTTATGAGCACCGCGCTTTATTCGCACATTGCCAGCAAGTACATCCCGGTGCCCAAAGCCAACCATGTGCATGTGGTTGTGAATGGAAAAAGCTGGGGCGTTTACGTTAATGTCCAGCAGTTCAACAAAGACTTCCTCGCAGAACATTTCAAGTCCACCAAAGGCACGCGCTGGAAGGTCAGCGGTAGCCCCGGCGGCGATGGTGGTTTGCGATATACAGGCGACGAACTGGAAGAGTACAAACGCCGGTTTGATATGAAATCCAACGACGGCAAGAAGGCCTGGAAGGCGCTGGTTCTGCTCTGCAAAACGCTCAACGAAACGCCCTTGGATGAATTGCAAAACGCGCTCGAACCGATGCTCGACATCGATGAGACGCTACGCTTTCTCGCACTCGATGTGGCGCTGGTTAACAGCGACGGCTACTGGACGCGGGCAAGCGACTACAGCCTGTTCCTCGACAGTGACAAGAAGTTCCATGTCATCCCTCATGATATGAACGAAGCCTTCCACAGCGGACGCCGCGGACCAGGCGGGCCACCGCGGGGGCGCGGAGGCGCCCAGCGGCCAGGTTTCCCTGGCCCAGGTGGCCCTGGAGGATTTGGACCACCACCTGGAGCAGCTGGCCCCGGCGGACCGCGTCCCGGCGGCGTTCCGCGTGATGCAGACGCTTCGCCACAGCGTGACCGCAGACCCGCTGGCCCTGGCGTTGCTGGCGGTCGGCCCGGTGGATTCCGCGGACCTGGTGGACCAGGGCACGGCGGCGTTGATCTAGATCCGCTCGTGTCGATTGACAATCCCCGCATGCCTCTCCGCAGCCGGCTGCTGGCCGTGCCGGCGCTGCGGGCGAAGTACCTGCAGTATGTGCGACAGATCGCGAGCGAATCGCTGGACTGGAAGCAAGTCGCGCCGGTAGTCGCCAAGCGAGTAAAGCTCATCAAAGACGAAGTCGCCGCCGACACGCGGAAACTAGATTCCCTGCAGGCGTTTGAACAGGCCGTCTCGGATGACGGCTCCGGGGACGATTCATCGCTACGCTCATTCTTCGAGCAGCGGCGTAAATATCTATTGAATTACAAGGAACCCGCGGCTGGTGAAGGAAAGGCGGACTGACCGTTCGCTTTTCAAATTCACATGGGATTTCCTGGCCCCGTGAGTGAACGGATTACGCATCACCTACTGACGAGCAATGTGGGCTCGTCAGTAGGTCCGCCCAACCGCCACTTCAACCGGAAAAGGAAATCTCATGAGTCTTGATCCAAGATTCGTCAGCCGCCGAAGTCTACTGTACGGCTCAGCCGCATTCGGAACAGCCTTGTTTACAACGCCAGGGCTTTTTGCTGACATGCTTGCAACGCCGCGTATGACGGAAGGACCGTTTTACCCGGACCGTCTGCCGTTGGATCAGGATAACGATCTGATCCTGATGAAAGACTCCACCACACCCGCTGTTGGAGAAATCACTCACTTAACGGGCCGCATTCTAAGTCCGGCAGGAGAGCCTGTTCGCAATGCATTGATTGAGATCTGGCAATGCGATGCCAACGCTGTTTACCTTCACACCCGCGACAGTCGCGGAAAACAAGACCAGCAGGACAAACATTTTCAGGGCTATGGAAGGTTCGAGACGAACGCAAAAGGAGAGTACCGCTTCCGGACCATTAAGCCTGTGCCCTACCCAGGCCGCCCCTCGCCGCACATCCACTTTAAGGTTTCTCAAGGCGAACGAGAGCTGCTGACTTCGCAAATCTTTATCGCAGGTCATGCCGGCCAGAAGTCTGACGGCGTCTTCAGCGGTTTACGAAACCCGCTGGAACGCGAGCTGGTGCAAACTGATTTCAAACCCGTCGAAGGATCGAAGACCGGCGACCTGGCAGCGATGTTCGACATCGTCGTGGGCCGCACTCCAGACGACCGGCAGATGGAAAACCCGAACCGGCGCCGTAGGCGCTAGTCGCAGCCCAGCCACTGCCTCTTCTCAACGATCCGTTTCGCCTTCAATCAATTGCACTCTTCTACGATAGGAAACACGCATGCAAGTTGTCACAAAATGCTTTGCCTTCGCAACGCTGTTATTACTTTGCGCGACAAGCGTTACTGCTCAGCCAATTCCAGGGGGCCGCGAGCGTCGCTTTACACCCCAGGACAACCAGGTAGCGTCCGCCGTCGCGAGACTGATGACCCTTGATACCAATCAAGACAAGACCCTGACGATTGATGAGATTAGCGACCGGCGACTTCATCGAGTCATCAAGGCAGCCGATATCAACTCCGACAATAAAGTCACCGCCGCCGAACTAACTGCCTATTTCGAACAGCAGGCCCGCGGTTTCCAGCAGGGTCGCCGTGGTCCTGGTTTCGGCGGTCCGGGCGGCCCCGGCCCAGGGGCGGGTCCCGGTGGACCATTCGGCGCACCTCCTCGCCCAGGCACAGTGCTGCCGGAATTCCTGCAACGAGAACTTCGACTTTCCAAGCAGCAGACGCAGAAGCTTGCCGCATTGCAGGCACATGTTGATAGCGAGCTGTCTAAGATCCTCACGCGACAGCAGCAAGAAAGCCTGCAACGCATGAGCAGTCCGCCCGGTGGTGGAGGATTTCCACCCGGCACGCCCGGAAATGATGGGCGCCGGAGTCGACCCAGTCGCCCACCCGCTGAGTAACCATAATCACAATGGAAACTGCCGCACGGCGTTACTTCTTCTTTCCTTGAACTTCAACGCCGTGCGATTTTTCAACGCTGTTGATGTACGCATCAAGATCGCATTTCCGCTTGAGACCGTCGTAAGACATGTAGCGGACTTTGCCAAAGATATCGCGTTCCTGGTGCGCACGGTCGTGCAGTCCGAAGAGCCAAAGAATGTTGGCGTAGGAGTTGGCGTCGCGGCCGTCTAGAAAGTACTTGTTGTTCAACTCCAGCGCCGTGCGGTACGCGTGATTGGTCGTGTTGGTCCACTCAATAATTTTTTTACCCCAGTACATCCGCAAGTGGTTGTGCAGATAACCGCGATGCTTCATCTGCAACATCGCGGCGTTCCACGCTGGATCGTGCGTTGCCGCGGATTCTAATTCCGTCGCGGTGTATTTGTATTCGCGCTCGTCATCTTCGTGCTTGGCAAGCGTCTCCTTCGCCCAATCTGGAAGCGCGTTTGTGCTATCGTATTCGCGCTCGTAATGCACAAAATTGATGGCCAGCTCCCGCCTCACAATCAGCTCTTCCAGAAAATCATCACGTTGCTCTTCCGCCGCCTTTGCATCCTGGATTTCCAAAGCAACGTCGACTGGCGATATCTGCCCGAAGTGTAGATAAGGGCTAAGGTGCGAAACGCGTTGCGTTAACAGATCTTTGCGGTCACCGTAGGACGCCAGATGCTCCTTAATAAAGCTTCGCAGGTGAGACTTGGCTTGCGATGTTCCCCCAGTGAATTCGCTGACGGGCTCCACGGATCGATCGACGGACAACCGCTTAAGTAAAGCGTCGATGTCTGTCAGGTCTTCTCCGCTGACGGAAAGGCTGCCTGATTGCTTCTCGATGGCAGTGGTTGAAAGCGGGTGTATGAACTGCTTTGCCGCATCGTTCAACTGCGAACGGATGGTCCGCGCCGCGTACTCGCGATCATCCGACGCCGTTTCGACGGGAACGACCGCATCGGACTCAACCTGCCAGACCCGGGCGGAGCAGTCTGCAACCTCGTTACGCCACTGGACCTGATGCCTTAGATAACCGCGGTCGCAGATCACTTCGCTTGCTTTGCTGGCCAGCTTACGGATGACTTCAGGAGGGTTTCCCAGTTGAAGTACGAACTTCAGATTGCGGTTGGCGAGCGCCTTTGCAACCTGCTGCAATCCTTCCAGCATAAACCGGTAATGCCGCAAGTTGGCTCCGGGATAATCGCTCATCAGCGCGAACGCTACCAGCAGCCGGTCCCCGTTGGCGTTAGCGCGCTGCACAGCGTATTCGAGCGCGTGATTGGTCTGTGCCCGCTGCGATTGCTGCATCCAGTACAGCGTATACTCTCCATCACGGACATCGTTGTCATTGAGGCGTTGAATCCGCTCCTCGGCTATTTGCCTGGTTCCCATCGCAACGGCCAATTTATCCGGAATTTAACGAGTGTTACTTGAAACATGGCGCCAGCAAATTGCCGACAAATAGTATAATCGGCACTGTGCTGGGGCCACCCCTTCGATCACCGCGTATCTTGCGACGTATTTTTGCGTTGCATCGTCTACGCTTACAGCAGGTCACGAAGATGCCTTGCGCTGGCACAATAGCCCTTATCCACGTTTTGCCTATTCCACGCAGCGTGCGTTCACCTTCTGAAATGCGATATGCCGTTTGAATTTGTCGCCATAGGTCCCCACGCCGGTCAGAGCTGGCGCCGCCCGATGCCCACGGATCAGACCGTGCGCCTTGGCCGCGCGCCGCAAGAAGGCTGGGCGGTTCCGTGGGATATGCGTGTATCGCGTGAGCACGCAGACCTGCGGCTGGAAGGCGATCGTGTGCAGGTCACCTGTTTAAGTTCGGCGCGTAACGCAGCCGTCCGGCAGGGGCAGGCGGTGAAAGAGTTTACCGTTGGCGCCGGAGAAGACTTCCGCATCGGCGGCACAACCTTCCGCGTCGATCACGCAGAGTCAGCGGATACGAGCGTGAAAGATCGTTCAGAAATCACCGCATTCAACGAAGCAGACGTGGGAACCGTCGCCGCTTTGAAGCAGCGGCTTATGCAGATGGAGGCTCAGCTGAACCAGGCGGAAGAGCAAGCTGCCACAGCGGAAAAGAAAGCGCTTCGAGCCGAACTCGCGCAATTGAAGTCCGAAGAACAGGCGCAAGAAGCATTAGACAAAGCAATCGCGCAGATCACCCGGCTGCAGCAGGATGTCTTGAATGCCCGCGAAGCGCAGAAGTCGGCTGAAACTGAATGCCTGGCCATGAAGAAGACGCTCGAAGCCCTCAACGCCAAACTGCCGGAACTACGCGAACAGCCTGCAGATGAAGCAACGGGCTCAAGACCGCAGAAAAGCCTGCCACCAGGATAAGCGCCACGCACGATGTTGCATCAATCATCGTCAGCAACGGCGAACCAGTGATTCCGCTGACCGCATTCAATCTGTCTGGCAGGCTGGGCGGCTGCGGCAAATTGATCTTGCAGCGGCACCACTTCGCGCGCCACGGCGCGGAACTCTGAGGCAGATGGCTCAACAGCGATGGAGACATGGTGTTTGCCCGGAAAGTCGATCTCTCCAAACCGCCAGCCGCCTGCTTCGGCGCCATCTGCAAAACGGATGGCCGGCGGGCTCCCTTTCTGAAGGTCAAAGGCGAAACTGTGTAGCGGCATCGTCAGGCCGCGGCCATCCGCTTTGATATAGGCTTCCTTCAGCGTCCAGTAGCGGAAGAACCGGTTCCGCATCGCGTCGCCGCTGAGGCGTTTCACATCATCAGCCTCCGCCGGCGCGAAGTAACGCTCGGCCAGGCCCTTGCTGGCTGAGTCGCGATTAACGTCTTCGACATCAACCCCAATGCGGCGTGCGTTGGCCACGGCGCAGACAATCATCCCTCCGGAGTGCGAGAGATTAAACGCTGGCGCCTTCACCTGCGGCGCCTGCACAAATGGCTTCCCGTGCGCCGCCTTACCAAACCGCCACTCACCGGGAGCCACCGGCGCGTACTTCGACAAAACCCAGCGTTGCAGCGCGCGCGCCACCAGTGCCTGAAGTTGCAGGTGCGGGAAACGGAAACGATTCACGGCAGTCTGTTCTTCGCCGGTTAAAAGTCCGCGATACGCATCCAGCAATTCGGGGCGGTTCGCTTTGTCCTGGTACACATACCACACATCGACCTGACCGGGCGGTAAGCCTTCTTCAAAAGTTGTCCGTCCACCCTGCGGATTCATAGGATGCTCACTTCAACTTTTTCTGAACAATTTATCATTCGTCTGCGTACGGTGGGTGTCTTATCATTAGGGGCAGAGAACGGTATCTCTGCAACTCTCGCGGTCTCAGCCGCTGCCCGGCAGCGTTCGATATTACTAGCTTCTGACTGCAATCAGTAGCATGCTGGCAACATTGATCTTGCAGTGACGTGCCAGTACGGTGAAAATCGGAGATTCAGTGGCAGGCGAATGAATCGCGTGACTACGAAAGTGACGTCAGCTTACAGACTGACCCACAAACTCAAAGTACTATCGATGTTGCTTTGTCCTGGAACGCGTGAGGGTTCCGGACCTGGCGGCATGGTTCCGCTCAAACGGAACTTCAGTACAGCACACTAGGTTACAAAGGAATCGAACCTATGAAACTGCAAAAAAACATCGCTTCGGTGATCTCTGTCTTCGCCTTCTGTGGCACGCTCTGCGCAGGGCTGATGACCAGCAGCATGGTTGAAGCGCAGGATGGCTGGGATCTGCAGCCACGCCGTCTGCCCCGGATTCCTGCCGGCACAACCTTCACGGACAAGGCGCCACAAGGCTGGTCCAGCCTGATCATGTTCGTCAACGGTAAGCTGACTAGCGGCGATGTTGATGCAGCCTCGGCAACGGTCAAAAAGTACGCCGCGATGTTCAATCTGGTGATGATGGCCAACGCCGGGCGCCAGAGCAACGGTCAATACTATCTGGACAAGGTTGCAATCGGATTCTCCACACGTAACCAGCAGGGTCACAATGTGGTTGTAACCGCCAACGGAGCCGGTCCGGCCGGCGGCGGCATCGGGTTCATCGGCAAGAGCGTTCTGGCCGGGAACGAGGAAGCACTGGGCGATATCCGCCAGACCGCCCGCAACGCGACATCGGTGGTGATCGATGCACCTGCGACAATGCTCGTCGGTAATGAACACAAAGAGCGTATCATCCGTTACCTGATCTGGGTGGCGCCGCGTACTGGCCGCATCGGCACAACCTGCTGGGCGCTGGATAAAACGCAGCCACCTATGGCATATCAGGTGGCGGACGACACCTTTCAGTTTCTGCCGCCCAACATGATCGAGAACCGCGTGCTGAACGTAAAACGCGATTACTTCACGCTGGGTATCCCTTCGCCTAAGGCGTTCGCCATGGTGCGTGTGCCGCAGGGCACTGCGTATAAATTCACGCAGCAGATGATGCAGTACGCCGGCGCCCGCGGCTTTACCAAAGAAACGTTCCACGGGCTGTTAACGGCCACGTCCGGCGCCTTCGCCCAACGGACGGCGCGCGGCTTCTAATAACGCGGGACAACCGCAACCGGCGGTTTTGCTACGCCGGTGTGACGTACAGGTACACGGCGGCAAAGTGGCAGGCGCTGCCGCCCATCACGCAGAGATGCCAGATGGCGTGAAAGTGTAGCGACTTCTTATCGATCAGCAGGAATGCGACCCCTGCTGAGTAACAGACGCCTCCGCCGAGCACCAGGTAGAAGGCGCCCTCAGGAAACTGGCTGAAGATATTGGCGCCAGGCATCGCGCCGATCCAGCCCAACAGCACGTACACCACCACCGACACACCATAGATGCGGTGGGTGAATACGATCTTCGAAAGAAATCCCGCAATCGCGATCGACCATACAAGCAGCAGCAGGCCCATCTTCCACGGGCCTGTCACGAACTGAAGTGTGAAGGGCGTGTACGATCCTGCGATAAGCAGGTAAATAAGTCCCTGATCCCAGATGCGGTAAATTCTGCGCATCTTCGGTTCCGTCACACCATGCGAGAGCGTGGACGCGGCATAGACCGCAATCATCGTGCTGCAAAATGCAAAGGCGCCAAGCACCTGCTCCCAGGTTCCGCTGATCAACAGCGGCGGCATCAGCACCAGCATGCCCAGGATGGCGAGAACGCAGCCAATCCCGTGCGTGACGGTGTTGACCACCTCTTCCGGGCTGCAACGCAGATCAATGATTTCCGTTGAGTATTCCGCCTGTTGACTCATAACCGGTCTCGCGATCTTCCGGGGATGCAAAACATTGAAGCTGGTTGTCGACGCAAATCAGGGCGTCTTCGACAGCGGGGACTGTCGTCTTGTACCCATCGGCATGGGCACATGGGTTGGTGTAGGAAAACTCCAGGTTTTCAACACATACGGGAAAGTCTGCTCAATCCGCACACCTTATTGCCACAGTAGGGGCGAAAGCAGATGTCGCAAGGAACAACGAATTGAATCGCGGGTGGAATAGCACAGCCATCGTGAATTGCTGGATTTTCACGGTTACTCCGCCGATGACAGTAATGATCGACTGCGCGTGATTTTGCGTTGTTGGTTTCCCGCACCTCTTTAACTGAATGGCCCCGCGGCTCCCGCGCCGCAACGGCCTCCTTTCACCCGTTGCCGCCGAGAAGCGCAGAACGCTCTCGCCCGGCCCGCGTGATTGCGTGACCCAGACGAAATGGAAAAGGACTTCCACCAATGAAACGCGCCTATCTTCTCTGCGCGGTTGCGTTGTGCCTCCTCGGCAGCGCCACTGGTTGCCGCGTACTGCACCCTTCAGCCTCCTGCTGCGATGACATTTCATGCGCACAGCAGTGCGATTACACGGAACCAGCATGTGCATCGCCTTCGTGCGAAAGCGCATCTTGCGCAGGGGCATCCTGCACTTCAGGTTGCAGCGAACCATCCTGCGGCTGCCCTGATTCGGGCTGTGCAACCTGCCAGTCGTGCAAAAGCTCCTGCGGCGCAGGCGGCTGCGGACTGCACGGACACGGCCTGTTCCACGGACATGGTGCGTTTCACGGTCACGGTGCATGCGGCCACGGCGTTTGTGGTCCAGGTGCATGCGGTCACGGTGCATGCGGTCACGGTGCATGCGGTCACGGTGCATGCGGTCACGGTGGCTTGTTAGGCTGCCTTAAGCCTGGGTGCCTGCTAGGACGCTGCGGAATGTGCGGCCCTGGCGGTTGCGGCCTGGGAGGCCTGTTTGCACGTCATCGTGAAGCCGGTCCTTACACGGGCCCATATGTAGGCCCATCAGGACCACCAACCGGTCAGGTCGCCTACCCGTACTACACTACGCGTGCACCACGCGACTTCCTGGCGCCAAACCCACCACCACTGGGACCGTAAAACAATACGGCATCTGGCGGTGCTGAACATCCACCGCCAATTATTCCTACAATCAAAGGGTGGGCTTTCTTCAGAAGGCTCACCCTTTTTGTTTGCTGTCCCGGGTAATTAGTGCACCACCAGACCGTCCCATGACTGAATCGCAGAAGTCAAAGACACAGCGACGCGCGGTTGTTTTTGAAGAACCCGGCGAGATATTGATCGAAGCCAGAAGACTGGCGGCCCTGGACAACCTGACGCTAACGGGCAACTGGAGTCTGGGGCAGATCCTGGAACATCTTGGCCGCGCGTTCAGCTTTTCTGTCGATGGCATCGATTACCGCGCGCCCTGGCGCCTACGGCTGTTGGGCTGGTTACTGAAGCGGCGGATCATCAACCAGAGTATGCCTTCCGGCTTTAAGGCGCCCGCAGGCATGGCCGATGTGCTTGAATCCGACGCCCCGGTCAGCACTGCCGACGGTCTGGACACGCTTGCCCGCGGATACGAGAAGTACCGCGGCGCAACACGACTGGCGCCACATCCCATCTTCGGACGGTTGACGGGTCCGCAGTGGGACCGGCTGCACTGTAATCACGCGGCGATGCACTTTAGCTTTGTGCTCGACGGATCAGCGGTTTCTGAAAACACGGATTGAGCAACCATGAATATGGATTCGGTGAAACGTGAACTTCTCGAGCAGTTTTTCGCCTGCGATAGCGAGATGCTCCGCGGTATCTTTGACGAACTGCTATCGGCGCACGTGGCGGAGATATCGCTGCCGCCCGGCATGCTGATGTCCAGGAATTACGAAACGGCACAGGCCAATCCGGAAATTCACACCATACCCGGCAATTTGAAAGACGCCCGCGACGCGATCTTTCCATTTTTCTGGGGAACCGATTCATGGCAATCGAACCTTCATTTAGAGAATGTAAAAGGCCCGCCGAACTACGCTTCGCTGATCGGCGCCATTGCGGCTCTGCTGAAGAACCCCAATCTGTGCACCGACAAATACTGCCTGCGATCGAATGAACTGGAGGTGAAATCGATCACCGCCCTGGCGAACCTCATCTTTTATCACACGGAATCTCCGTGGGGCGTCTTTACGATGGGGGGCACCATCTCCAACGTGTACGGCGGCAAACTGGGCATTGAGAAGGTCGCTCCTGGCGCCATGCAGAACGGCCTGCCGCAACAGCCTGTGACCGGCATCGTTTCTGAAGCGGGACACTACTCCAACGCCACCGTCGCGGGCTGGCTGGGCATGGGCGTGAAGAACCTGCATGTCGTGCCAACGGACGAGAAGATGTCGATGCGCCTCGACAATCTGGAGGCCAAGCTCGACGAACTTTACACTTCCGGCGCACTGGTTGCCTTTATCATCGCCACCTTCGGAACGACCGACGCGTTTGGCATCGACGACATCAAAGCCATCGACGAACTGATCACCCGCAAGGCACAACAATACGACGCCGTCCGCCCGCACCTACATGTAGATGCGGCAGTGGGCTGGATCAGTTGCTTCTTCACAGACTACGACCTGGAGGCGAATGCAATTGGCTTTAGCCCACAGACGCTGCAGTTGATTGCGGCCAACCGGGAGCAGGCCTTCGGTTTTCAGTTTGCAGATTCAGTCACGCTGGACTTTCACAAGATGGGATGGGGCCACTATCCATCCAGTGCGTTCATCGTGCGGCGCCGGGAGGATCTGCGGCAGCTGACACGTTCTCTGGATGAGGTGCCGTATTTTTCCGATGCCGACTTCCGCCACGATCCGGCGTTGTTCACGCTTGAGTGCTCACGTCCGGCGATCGGTCCGTTTGCAGTCATGGCGTCGCTGAATGGGATTGGCCTAAACGGCTACCGGCTGTTGATCGCTGATGCGATGGAAAAGGCACAACGCTTGAAAGAGCGGATCGAAGAACTGGATTTCTGCAAAGTGCTCAACCCTGGCACACCGGGACCGCAGGTCTGCTGGTGGGTGCTGCCAAAAGGACGCGACGCCAAGAAGATCTTCGCGCAGCTGGTGGCCGGTGAATTAGACGAGGAACACCGCCAGCAATACTTCGCTGAGATCCGCCGCCTGTATGATAAACGCGAAGCCGCCATGAACCCCGCCATCGACGCCCGGTTAAGCTTCACAACGTCCGTCGGCTATTGCCCGCACGGTGTCCGGCTCCCTGCCTGGAAGGCCGTCATTTTCAATCCGAAAACCGATGATAAGGTGCTGGACCGTCTAATCGAAAGCATCTGCGATACGGCGTAACTAGAGAGTTCCTGCCGTTCGTAGTTATAATCGCCAATCCGTTTTCACCCGGCAGCAACCGCCGCAACCTTTAACACCAAATAGAGATCCAGCATGAGTCAGCAGCAACCAGCTTCGTCACGCCGCAAGTTCTTACAGCAATCTGCAGGCGCCGCGGCGGCGGCTTCCGTCGTGGGACTTGCAACACAAAGAGCCAAGGCAGCAGCGGCGGCGAACGAGCGGATGCGCATCGGTTTTATCGGCCCTGGCGGCCGTGGTTTTGGCGCCCACGTAAAGTCGCTGTGCAAGTTACACGCAGCAGGCCGCAAGATCGACCTGGTCGGCGTGGCCGAAGTCTACCAGACGCAGCGAAACAAAGTTGCGGACTATATCAAGGCAAGCACAGGCACAGAACCCAATCGTTACGTGGACTACGGCGAAATGATCGAGAAAGAAAATCTCGACGCCGTTTGCATCGGCACGCCCGACCATTGGCATCACCGGCAGACGGTCGACGCCCTGAAGGCGGGCCTGCACGTCTATTGCGAAAAGCCGATGACCAAAACCGTGGAAGAAGCCTTCAGCGTCGAAAAGCACTGGAAAGAAAGCGGCAAGGTCATGCAGGTGGGCGTGCAATCGACCAGCCTCCCCGTCTGGGACGAAGTTCGCGCGTTGTTGCAGAAAGGCAAGCTCGGCAAAGTCCTCGGTTTTCAGACTGAGTACTTCCGCAACAGCGATATGGGGCAGTGGCGTTATTACAAACTTGAAAAGGATATGACGCCCAAAACGATCGACTGGAAACGGTGGTTGGGCGTCGAAGACGACCTGGCTCCTGAGATGCCCTTCGACCGCGAAGTCTACAAGCAATGGCGCCGGTTCTGGCCGTTTGGCAGCGGCATGTTTACGGACCTTTTTGTGCACCGCACCACATCTATGTTGAAAGCGACGGGCCTGCGGCTGCCAGGTCGTGTCACCGGCGCCGGCGGCTTGTATCTCGAGTACGACGGCCGCGACGTGCCCGATGTGGCAACCGTTGTCGCTGACTTCAACGAAGGCGTGCAGGGACTGGTGACGGCCACCATGTGCAATCAGGAGTCACGCGTGAATCAGTTGATTCGCGGGCACTTTGGCACCTTTACCTTTGGCAACGGCGAATCGTTTGATGGCTTTGACTTCATCCCCGAACGCGGCCCTGTGACACATGTACGTCAGCAGCAGGAACGCATTGCCACGAAGCCTGTTGAAAACACAACACTCGCGCACTTCGCTAACTGGCTCGACGCGTGCGAAGCAGGCGACCAGATGAAGTGCAACAACCCGCCAGACCTCGGCGCCGCCGCTATGGCCGTGGTGAACCTTGGAGCACAGAGCTATCGCGAAGGTAAAGTTTTCTTCCTCGACGGCGAGAACCGCGAGATTTCAACAACGGATCCAGGCTGGGCGAAGAAGTGGGAAGCGATGTCTGCCTCCCGGGCAAAACCCAAGCACATCCCAGGCTGGTCAGCCGGCGACTACGGCAGCACGCTGCGTGACCCGGACTATATGAAGTACGGCGGGCCGTGGACTGGTGGTAAAGATCCTGCCAGTAGCTGATCACCGGCTAGGTAATCGGCGCTATCATCTTGGAAAGAAACAGGGCGAAGGTGCAATTGCAACCTTCGCCTGCTGGTCGTTGGACTAACAGCGTTTCAGTTCTTCCTTGGCCATCTTGTGCCCCTGGTCTGCGGCCAGACCGTACCAGCGTGCGGCGGCGCCGGGTTCATCGTTTTTGACCAGATCGTACTGATAGGCCATTCCCAACGCGTATTGCGCCTCGCGGTGGCCCTGCTCCGCTGCCGGCGTGTACCACTTAATAGCCTCGTCGTAGTCCTGCTGCGTTTCGATTCCGTACGCATGTGCAAGACCTACGCGGTACTGTGCGGCAGCCAGACCGGCATCGGCGGCTTTCTGATAATACTCCAGCGCTTTGGCGGGTGACTGCTCAACGCCGTGGCCATCTTCGTAGTGCGACGCCAATTCAAAACAGGCTTCGGCATCGCCCTGTTCTGCGGCGTTTTGCAGTGCGGCAATGTCCGCCGCTGGCTTCTCAGCCGATGGTGCAGGCTTCTCGAACTTCTGGATGCCCTCTTCGACATTCTCGTAGATCTCGACAAAGTCGACGAGACGTACGATTTCGAACAGCTTTTGCAGATTTTCCGAAAGCCCGCAGGCCTTCACCACAATGTTGCGGGCGCCACAGTGTTTCCGCAGGGCGAACAACTGGCCCAGCATCGACGAATCGAGAAACTCCACATGCTGAAAGTCCAGCAGCATGCGACCATCCGGCGCCTGTTCTGCCACAGCCCGCAGTCTGGCGCCGTTCACCAGTGTTTCTGAGAGTTCATCCAGTGACTTTGACTCGAAACATGCAACCAGGACGCCGCTTTTGACGGTTGTTGTGAGAGAGCTAGCAGTCATCTTCACTTCCACCTTTACGCTATTTGGGAAATAATTAGGCAACCCCGCCCAACAGTTGCCAGCTTTTTTTACTGCCACCCAGGAATTGCCCCCCATTGGGGGTTCAACATTCCCGTATAAACCGCTGGGATTATACGAAGTTGAACCCCGCGTTTCTATTCCCGGTCTGCGGCACTGACCAAATTAATGTGGCAAACTACGCAAAGCACGTAACTACCGGGCGCCCCGTCACACGACGAAAAATCACTGCAAATACATTTCCAGCCAGCAACCCGGAATTACGTCTCGGCCAGCTTTGGCGGTTACGATATAAGGTGAATATCCGAGCGATAACCATTGAGCCTTCAAAGTGCTATGAAACTCTTCCGCTACCTGCCGGTTCGTTATATCACCGCCATCTGGCTCTTCCTGGCCAGTGCCACGGCAAGTGTTGCGTGCCCGTTCTGCACGCCGGTACGACCACCGCTGGCTGAACAATTGCAGGAGGCGCAAGCTGCGGTAATTGCAGCTTTGACCCGGCCGCCCAAATTACAGGCTGGCCCGCCGGGCGCCATGCCTTCGCCTCCTGCCCAATTCATCGCCGCGGACTACTTAGCCGGCGCCACGCCTATTAAGAGCGGCGCGATGATTGAAGCCTTTATGTATGACCGCGGCAAAATCGGGCAGCAGTATCTGTTGATCGCCGACGGTGAGGAGGAGCTTCAATGGCAGACGCCTGTGAAAGTTAGCAAAGCGGCGGTCGAATACATCAAGTCGCTCGATCGCGCCCCGGCGGATGGCGCCGACCGGCTCGCGTACTTTCTTCCGTTTCTTTACGACGAAGACAAGCTCATCGCCCAGGACGCCTACGAAGAATTCGCCAAGGCGCCCTACCAGGCGGTTGCCGCATTGGGCGATAAAATTGATCGCCAGAAACTTCTTACCCAGCTAATGCAGTCCGAAGTAGATCTATCGCGGCGGCGTCTTTATTTCACTTTGTTGGGTGTGTGCGGTCAGCCGGAAGATATCCCTTTGCTTGAAAAGTGGCTCAAAGCGGGTGACACCGATCAACGTAAAGGGCTGGATGCGTTGATCGCCTGCTATCTGACGCTGAAAGGCTCCGCAGGGCTGCCGCTGATTGAGCAGTTGTATCTGGCCAATCAGGAAGTCGGCTACACGCAATGTTACTCCGCCGTGATGGCGATCCGTTTTCACGGCACCGAAACCGACCGCATCCCCCGCAAACAGCTTGTCAAAGCCCTGCGGCATCTGCTGGACCGGCCGCAACTGGCCGATATGATTATTCCTGATCTTGCCCGCTGGGAAGACTGGGAGAGCATGGATCGCCTGGTGGAAGTTTTCAAAAAGGCCGACCCGAAGACCAACTGGGCACGCACGCCGGTGGTTAACTTCTTACGCGTCTGCCCGTTGCCCAACGCCAAAAAGCGGCTGGAAGACCTGAAGAAGCTCGACCCGCAGGCGGTGGAAGATTCCTTCCTGCTGTTCCCGGAACTTTCACCTGGCAATGTGGATGAGCAAGAACCGCAGGATAGTTAATAAAACCGCCACATCACAGACGCCACATCATGGACGCCGCATCATGGATGTAAAGAATATCAATGAAGTAGAAGCCTTCACAACGAAGGACGGCTCTGAGATTCGCGAATTGCTTTCCCACCGCAATTCCTGCATCGCCAAACAGAGCCTGGCCGAGGCGCGTCTGCCCGTTGGCGCCAGCACCACGCCGCATCGCCACCCGCAGACCGAAGAGATTTACTACATGCTCGAAGGCGAAGCGATGATGGAAATCGACGGAGAGCAACAACGCGTCAAACCGGGCGACGCCATCGCCATTCCGCCCGGCGCCCGTCATCAGATCACCTGCCTGGGCGACATTCCGCTGAAATTCCTCTGCACGTGTGCCCCCGGTTACGAGAACGAAGACACCGAACTCCTGCCTGAGTAAAAGCGTTGAGTCGATAGTATCGCCCTGGTATTCAGCAAACCTCGCCAACCATCTGGACCAGCATCCTCTGGATCAAACATGTACTTAGTTATCGATTCCGCCACTCGCTGCTACGTGTTTCTCGAATCCGATCCAAGAGATGATGGCTACGAGGGAGACGTTATCGAGGGCGTGACATTAGATACCCAGGTGAGCGAAGAGAGCGGTGAAGTTGATGCAACCGCGCAGGTTCCCTGCCTGGGACGCGACAAGACCAAGCCAAACGCCTTCAAAGTTTTCAGCTGCACCAAAGACTGCCGTCAGGCAGGATTCGAACCCGCAGGCGGCGTATTCGGCGTGTTCGATGACTGGACCGACTACAGTGGTTGAAAGGTAACAACCCGTGGTCGAGCTTCTCGCGGAAAAGCTCTGGTTGGGTAATGCGCTGGAACTGCGTGATGCGGCCGCTTTGTTTCAGCATGGCATCGCCGCGGTTGTAGATGTTGCTTACGAAGAGCCGCCGGCGGCATTGCCACGCGAGATTATCTATTGCCGCTTCCCGCTGATTGATGGGGATGCAAATGAAGCCGGCACGCTTCGGCTGGCAGTAACCGCCGTTGAAAATCTGCTGCTGCAAACACCCCCTTTAATCATCGGCTGTTCCGCGGGCATGTCCCGTTCGCCCGCGGTGGCTTCCTTTGCTCTGGGGCGTTATCTGGGCGAATCACCTGCAACGGTGGTGCAACGGATGGCCCAAGTTAGAAAGCTAGAGATTCACAGCGGGCTCTGGACGGCTCTTGAAGCTGCCTGCAAATCGTTGTGAACCGGACAAGGCGGACTATTTTGCTGCCGGAATCATGGGGAAGCCAGCCTCTTTGCCAATCAGCGCCAGGATGCAGATCGCGGGCCGATCAATATAGGTGGCAGCGTTAAACGTCCGACACTCCGCCACCACCCGGGCTCTCCAGCGTGGCGCCTCTTGCGGTGCAACACGCGAGGCGGCAATGAGCCATCGTTCGGGCGGCGCCTGCGTATTGGTGGCAGCTGCCGGATTGCCTTGCGGAAACTTCTTCAACGATGTCCAGAGCGCGACGTCGTTCTTCGCTCCTAAAGACGGAAGATATGCAAGGGCGAATAGTTGCGCCAGACCGCCCGGATAGAGTCCGCCCTGGTTGTAAGGGTTGTTTCCGTTATCCAGACCAACAGGATAGTGGCCCGTTTTCGCCGCAGGTTTGAACAAAGCTGCCCCACGCACAACACCGGCGGCAAGGTCGGCGGCGATCTTTGCTTCATTTGCGAGACCAAGCCGCGCGAACATCGGCGCCGACTCTTTCAGACCGGCGTATACCTCAACAACATCCATCAGTTGATGCATTGGATAAGAGGCGCGGGCGATTGGCAGACCGTTGTTGAGCGCACCGTTGGGAAACGTGTGGTTACAGCCCCGCGCTGCGACCACCGCAGGCTTCCGCCGGATGACGTTGTACAACGCCTTGAGCGACAGTAAGGCGCCACTGCGAATTTCCGCTGGCAGCTTGCCCGTTAACGCATAGTACCTGGCAGTGGCGACCAGATACAAACCGGCGTACGAATCGATACTATCAAAGTCTTTGGGTGCATCCGATCGTTGATCCGCGGGTTTGTCCCGGCAGGTCTTGAGAACCACCGTCACGGGCGCTAGCTTCGGCCCTTTCAGATTGTGGGCAACACCCTCGGCGCGTTGCCTGGCATCGTTCGCGTAGAACTTGAGGTACTTCTCCACCGCACGCACATCCGGCGAATTGGGATCGTCCGTGGCAGCAAGCAGGGCGATCATCGCCTCAAGTGCAAAGTAGTGTTCAACCCACGCTTCGCCCGCATTTGTCGCCACCTGAAACGCACCCGCTGCAGTGCCGGCGTTGAGTTGTCGCGCACGGATCAACTGCTGACAACGGACCACGGCTTGCCGCTCAGCCGCGGTGAGATGGTCTAAGGGGCCAGCCATCGCCTGATTAGCACCCGCTACGATGGTTGCCAGCGCAGTCATGACCAGAACCCTGATGGACAACTCAAAGAAGCGTGTCTTTCGTGAATTCTTCATGACTTCCTACCCTTTCAAGTGACAAATCCGCCAAGCTGCGCTTTTCTGCATGTAGCTCGCTACTATCGCGGAGAACGCTTAGTTTGACAAATTGGCACTTTATAAGGCAATATATGTACACCGCCGGGTTTACGGCGACTTGTCCTTTTCGAGCGGGGTTAGCTCCTGCCCCGTGGTTCTGTCGCCCAGACTCCGGGTATACAGACTCTTATCGACGCCGCTTAACCAATCTGCCTCACTTAGGGTGTATCCTCCACTTTCGCACGCATCGCTGATGTGTTGTCCGGCACAGAGGGAATTATCACATGCAAAAGAAAAAAGAGACGTTTCTCGAAATCCTCGTGAAACGCGGAACCATCAGCCAGAATCAGGCGAGCGAAGTCGAGCAGATCTCGCAGGATAGCGGCGAAAGCGTCATCAACAGCCTACGGCGGCAAGGCTACGCCACGGGCGAAGAAATCATGATGGCGGTCGCTCAGGAGCACAAACTGCCCTATATCAATTTGCAGGATACGCCGATTCCCGAATCGGTGATCGAACTGGTGCCGGAATCGGTCGCCCGTGAAAACGCGATCCTGCCGATGGCGGAAACGGAAGATTCGCTGACCATTATCATGGGCGACCCCAACGATATGGTCACCTGCGAGAAGCTGCGGTTCATTCTCAACCGTAACGTCAAAATCGCCTTGGCGCCGCGTGAGAATATTCTGGAAGCGATCAACCGTTACTACGGTCAGATCGAAGGTGAATCTGCTGACTCGATGTTGCAGGAGTTCACCGATACGGCGATCGACTTCACCGAAACCGAAGGCGATACAGTCAACAACGATGAAGTTGTGGACGAAAACAGCGCCCCGGTCGTCCGGCTGGTGCAGCTGATGATTACCGAAGCGGTGCAGCTACGTGCTTCGGATATCCACGTAGAACCGTTTGAAGAGCGGGTGCGGGTCAGATACCGCATTGATGGGGTGTTGCACGAACGCGACACTGTGCCGCGCCGTCTTTTAGGTGCGCTGATCTCGCGCATCAAGATTCTGTCCAAGCTGGATATCGCAGAGCGCCGGCGCCCGCAGGATGGTCGTATTAAGGTGACCGTCGGCGACAAGCAACTCGACCTCCGCGTCAGCACCATCCCGACCAACCACGGGCAGTCGGTGGTGATGCGACTGCTGGATAAAGACAACATCAAAGTCAGCATCCGGCAGCTTGGTCTTTCGGAGAAAAACTACAACACCTTCAACAGCCTCATTAAGCGCCCGAACGGTATTATCCTGGTAACCGGCCCGACTGGTTCCGGCAAAACAACCACGCTCTACGCCTCGATGAACGCGCTGAACCGGCCGGATCGGAAGATCATCACCGCGGAAGATCCGGTCGAGTATTACCTGCCAGGCATCAACCAATGCGAGATCCGGCACGACATCGGTCTCGACTTTGCCCGCGTTATTCGCTCTATGTTACGCCAAGCGCCTAATATCATTCTGGTGGGCGAAATGCGTGATGCTGAGACGGCATCCATGGGAATTCAGGCATCTTTGACTGGACACTTAGTTTTCAGTACACTACATACGAACGATGCGCCCAGTGCTGTAACACGCATGATCGACATGGGAGTTCCCGGATATCTGGTCGCAAGCAGCGTGATTGCCATCCTCGCGCAACGACTGGTTCGCGTGAACTGCTCGAAGTGCAAGCAAGCATTCATGCCACCAGCTAGCGTGCTAGCGGACGCAGGCATATCAACGGAAGACGCAAAGAACGCCACATTCACAAGAGGCAAAGGCTGCGGCCATTGCCAGAAGAAAGGTTATCGCGGCCGCATAGGCGTGTATGAATTGCTGCTGATCACATCGAAAATCCGCGAGCAGATCTTTGAAAACGCGTCGGCCGTGGCCATTCGCAAGGTTGGCATCGAGCAGGGCATGAGCACGCTGTACTCCGACGGTATCGACAAAGTAATGAAGGGGATCACCACCCTGGATGAGGTCTACCGCGTGGCGAAACGGACCGAGCAAGATAGCGAAGAATAGCGGCGCCTGACATTTCGCCCTGACAGGTCGAACCGCCGCAACATGTGGTTTTAACCGCCTTATTCCTGGCCCTTACGTGAAGCCCGGCGGATAATCAGATAACGACCTTCAGGGAAAGATCAGGTGCCCCATGGCTAACATCCTTATGGAAAAACTGCTCTCGGCTGCTGTGAAGCAGGGCGCGAGCGATATTCACATCACCACCGGGCAACCGCCCGTGTTCCGCTTGCACGGCAGGATGCGCAAGCTGGAAACAAAGGTGCTGGAGCCAGATGACACCGTTCAGCTGATGAAGAGCATTTCCCCTGACCGCTGTCAGGAGGAACTTCAGGAACAGGGCAGCGCCGACTTTGGTTTTGCCTACGGCGACGAAGCCCGTTTCCGCGTTTCTGTCTTCAAGCAGCGCGGCCAGATTGCCATGGTGCTGCGGCAGATCCCCAACGACATGCTCACCCCCGAGCAGCTTGGCCTGCCAGAGCAGGTGAAGAAGCTCGTCATGCGTCCCCGCGGCCTGTTCCTGGTTACGGGTCCAACGGGTTCGGGAAAAAGTACGACGCTGGCGAGTCTCATCAATTACATCAACGAGACGGTCGATCATCACATCATCACGATTGAAGATCCGATCGAGTTCTATCATTACCACAAGAAGTCCACGGTCAATCAGCGTGAAGTGGGCGTGGATGTGATGTCTTTCTCTGACGCCATCCGCCGTGCATTGCGGCAGGACCCGGATGTGATTCTCGTTGGCGAAATGCGTGACCTCGAAACCATCGAAGCCGCGATCAGTGCTGCCGAGACAGGCCACGTTGTATTCGGCACGCTGCATACCAACAGCGCCCAGGGAACCGTTAACCGTATCATCGACGCCTTCCCCGGTAACCTGCAGGATCAGATACGCACGCAGCTCTCAACCGCCATCATTGGCATCGTCGCCCAGACGCTGCTGCCCCGCATCGGCGGCGGCCGCTGTGCGGCATATGAGATTCTCATCGTGACCTCAAGTATCGCGAACCTCATTCGCGAAAACAAAACATTCCGCATCAACTCGGCCATTCAGACCGGCGCCAAATATGGCATGCAGCTGATGGACGACGCGCTGTTCAAGCTGTGGCGTGATGAGAAAGTAACGATGCAGGACGTGCTGGATAAATCGCAGAACCCTGACGATCTGGCCAAGCGAATTGCCAATCACCGCCGCATGATGGAAGAAGGCGGCGAGGGCGGTTGATGACCGGCCAATAGCGACTCATCTAATAACTTATTG
This sequence comes from Pirellulaceae bacterium, assembly GCA_965233625.1. GTDB lineage: Bacteria > Planctomycetota > Planctomycetia > Pirellulales > Pirellulaceae. The sequence continues at coordinate 83,484 of OZ247499.1, read as the reverse complement.
TTTGCAGTTTCTCATCACTTTTCATTTCAATTTTATTTCTTAGCACTTACCCGAATCTTATCTCCAATTTGCCGGGTGTTAAATCTAAGTTTAACGCCGGTGGCTCTCATGCCACGTGCTAGAAAAAGGTGTTGTCATGGCCGGACGTCGCATAGGTCAGATTTTTGTTGATCTTGGTTTTATTACCGACGATCAGCTTGAACAACTATTAGATGAGCAAAGTAATAATCCGGGCCAGCTGCTAGGCAAGCTAGGCATGGAGATGGGGCTTATCACCGATGAGCAGCTTGCTCAGGCCCTGGGCGAACAGATGCACCTGCAGGTGGTTAGCCTGGACGATGTCAGCATCGACAAAGAAACCATTGAAAGCATCAATGATACAATGGCGCAGATGTGGCGCGTTATCCCGCTGCGTCTGGAAGATAATGTGCTAACCGTGGCGACCGCTGAGCCACAGAACCTGCAGATTCAGGACGAACTCCGGCAGTTTGTGGGCTACGACGTGCGTACGGTTGTGGCGACGGACTACGATATTCAGCGCACGCTCGACCGGTTCTACGCCGACGAAGGCGACAGTATCGTTGGCATTATTGACGAGCTTGAAAACGACGCTGACCTTAAAAAAGCTGCCGAGGAAATGTCGGCCGATGGACCGATCGATATTACGAATGTCGAGGCGCTGGCGGATTCTGCGCCGGTTCGCAAACTGCTGAACATGGTGCTGCTGCTGGCGATCAAAGACCACGCTGCTGACATTCACTTCGAGCCGTTTGAAGACGAATTCCGCATCCGCATTAAGGCCGACGGCGTGCTATACGAAATGGTGCCGCCGCCACGCCACCTGGCGTTCGCAATCACGACACGCATCAAAGTGATGGCGAACCTGGACATCGCTGAACGCCGCATGCCGCAGGACGGCCGCATCGAACTGACCGTCGGTGGCCACCCCGTGGACTTGCGTGTGAGCGTGCTGCCAACCATGTTCGGCGAAAGCGTGGTTATGCGGATCCTGGACCGCTCGGTCGTTTCGCTCAGCCTGACAAAAGTCGGCATGGATCAGCCCACCATGGATTCCTTCCGCGAGGTCATGAAGAAACCAAACGGCATCGTGCTGGTGACCGGCCCGACAGGTTCAGGAAAAACCACCACGTTGTATTCAGCGCTCAGTGAACTCAACGAGATCGAAGATAAGATTATCACGACGGAAGATCCGGTCGAATACGATATCGACGGCATCATTCAAATTCCTATCGATCACGACATCGGCGTCACCTTCGCTGCCTGCCTGCGAGCCATTCTCCGGCAGGACCCGGACACCATTCTTGTTGGCGAAATCCGCGACCTGGAAACGGCCGAAATCGCGATCCAGGCTTCGCTCACCGGTCACCTTGTATTCAGCACGCTGCACACCAACGACGCGCCGAGCACCATTACCCGGCTCAAGGATATGGGCGTGCCGACCTTTATGATCACGGCCACGGTCGAAGCCATTCTCGCACAACGACTGGTGCGGCGCATTTGCACGCAATGCCGCGAAGAAACAGAACCGACGGAAGAAAATCTCACGGAACTGCGGATGGAACGCAGCGACCTGGCAGGGCAGACCTTTTACAAGGGCGCCGGTTGCGATTTCTGCAACAACTCTGGCTATAAAGCCCGCGTTGGTCTGTTTGAACTGATGATTATGAACGATACGCTTCGCGACCTAATTATGAAAAAAGCGTCGACGGACGAACTACGCGATTCAGCGCGTACGTTTGGCACCCGCATGCTGCGTGAGGCAGGCATGGAATTCGCCGCGCAGGGTATTACCACCCTGGACGAAGTCGTGCGTGAAACCGTTGTCGATGCATAGAAAAAACCGCAATTTGCTGAGAGTCTGACCCGTTCGTTTACAGAATTGCAGAATCTCATTAGAAGATAAGTATCTCCCGCCGTTTTCCAGCCCGCGGAAGCCTTAGAAACTTTATATCGCAGGAAATTTAGAATGCCTACCTATCAATTCGAGGCTATGGACGCCACGGGGCAGGAGATCAAAGATGTGATCGAAGCTGCCACGCAGGAAGAGGCGCAAGCAACGATCCGCCAGATGGGCTACTTCGTAACCCGCATCAGCGTCCAGCGCAGCGAATCCGCCGGCGGCAAAAAAGGCAAAAAGGGCGGCAAATCGTTTGCCATCGGCGGCGCCAGCGGCAAGGTGCTGACCACCTTCACCCGGCAGCTTTCGATTCTGCAAGACGCTGGTCTGCCTATTCTCCGCAGCCTGCGAATTCTGGAAGGCCAGGCCAAACCCGGCGCGTTGAAAAACGCATTGATCGATGTGACGGAGGAAATCGAAGCAGGCGCCACGCTGTCGGAAGCGATGGCGAAATCTCCTAAAGTTTTCAACCGTCTTTATGTGAATATGATCAAGGCGGGTGAAGCTTCCGGCGCCCTGGAAATCATCCTTCAGCGTCTAGCTGAATTTATGGAACGCGCCCAGTCGCTGAAAAAGAAGGTGCAAGGCGCCATGATCTACCCGTGTGTGGTAGTCTTCGTGGCAATCGTCATTCTCACGGGTATTATGATCTTTATCGTGCCCGTGTTCGACGCAATGTTCGTCGACTTCGGCCTGGACCTGCCTTTGCCGACGCAGATTCTGGTCGCGCTTTCGCAGAAGCTGGTGATCTACTGCTGGCTGATACCGCTGATCCCGCTCGCGATCTTCCTGTTCATTAAGCTTGTGAAGAAGTTTAAAGCGGGCAAGATGGGCTTTGACATGTTCATGCTGCAGATCCCGGTTGTCGGGAATCTGATTGGCAAGAACATTCTGGCCCGGACCACGCGTACGCTTGGCACGCTGATCTCTAGTGGTGTGCCGATTCTGGAAGCGTTGACCATCACCCGCGAAACTTCGAACAACGCCGTGTTCGAGCGGATGTTCGCGAAGGTTACCGACGCCATCCGCGATGGTGACACCATTGCTAAACCGCTCCGCGCGAACTCGTTGGCGGGCTTCCATCCGGTGGCGTTGTTCTTCTGGGTTCTGCTTGGCGTCTCACCCTGGGTGCTGCTGCCGTTGATTGTGCCGTCGATGGAGACCGTGCAGGCGGCGGCCATTGGCGCCGGTGTGATGGCGATGCTGCTTTCAGCCCGCTACTGGCTGTTCATGATCAAGCTCCGCGTCGTAGATGACCTGGTGGTCAACATGGTCGACGTGGGTGAAGAAACCGGTGAACTGGACACCATGCTTTATAAGGTAGCTGACACCTATGACGAAGAAGTCCGCGTGCTTACCGATGGTGTGATGGCGCTGATTGAACCGCTGCTGATCGTGTTCCTTGGCGCCGCGGTGGGTGGCATCGTGATCTCACTGTTTATGCCGCTGGTCGATCTTATCACAAAGCTCTCAAGTTAATTGTCCGCAATCTTATTGATTGCCGCTCCAATACGTTGACAGAAACCGTGAGATGCCTTCTAGAAACGGAGGCAGCTGCAAAATCTTATAGAATCTGGATGAAAGAAAATGGTTATTAGAAAAACAAATGGCAGAACAGTGCGGGCAGGCTTTACGCTTGTAGAGCTGCTTGTCGTGATAACCATTATCACGATCCTGGCAGGCCTAATCACCGTGGCCGCCTTCAACGCCGTCAAAGCCGCCCGCGACTTCGCCATCAACAGCGAAGTTCAGCAGATCGCCGCCGCCATTAATGTCTACAAGAATGAAAACGGCGGCTTCTTCCCCTCGGATACAACAACCGCGACGGGCCAGGCTCTACTCAGAAAGCACATGCGGCGTCTGGCGAAGAATCATCGCGACACAGCCGCGTTGGGGTCCGTTCAACTCGATCCTTCAGAGGCGCTGGTATTCTTCCTGGGTGGCAACGCCCGCTTTTACGACCAGAACGACCCGGCCGGAAGCGTTACTCCTGCTCAGCCGCAGTTCTGTTTTCTGCTTGAGAACTCAGAGAACCCGTTAACGGGCACTGCGAACGGTCAGGGGAAACCGAAGGTCTACTATGAATTTGATGAGACCCGTCTGGTAGATCCCGACGGAGATGGATTGTACTCCTACGCCCCCGATTACAGTGAAGGGGCTCCACTGGTTTACTTCAACGGCGTTCAATACGCGCAATACGACACGGCGCCTTTCGCTGCCGGTACCTTCGGCAATGTCAAACCTTACAAAAAGCCAAGTGTGAAAACGGCCGGAACGTTTGAGTTTATCGACCGCGAATCCTTCCAGATTATTGCTGCCGGGCAGGATGGTAATTTTGGTGAGTTTGCAGATCCGACAAATTACAAAGTATTCCCGGACGGCAACAACTTTACTATCGAAGATAACGACAACATTTCGAACTTCTCGAAAAGTGGTCGCTTCGAGAATTCGGCGCTTTAATCATGGGTAACCCAAGCAGACATAAGCCGCTGCGTGGCGGTTACACGCTGGTTGAACTGCTGGTGACAACGCTCATCATCACGCTGCTGGCTTCCGTCGCGCTGGTTGGCATCGCCGGCGCCCGCGAGATCGCCCGCGAGAACCGTACCCGCGCGCAGATCGCCTATCTCAAAGAACTGCTCAACCCGATGTACGACGCGTACCTCACCCGGGCGATCCCGGTGCGGTTGCCTTTCAACGCAGCGGGCAATCAGATCCCGGCCGCCAGACTGCGGCTTGTGCGGGAGTTGATGCGAATGGAGATGCCAGATCGGGTAACAGATGTTCAAGATGGACCTACCACAACATTTCAGGTCGGGACTATTAATCGGTCTACCGGCGCCGCAACAGCCCCTCAGACATTACCGCCGCTGTCGTCTGCACTTTTCCGCTCACATCAGCGACGCGCAACGGCTGGATGGACGCCAGAATTCCAGGGAAGCGAGTGCCTTTATCTAATCGTTAGCAGCATCCGGGACGGTGATCAGAACGGTTTAGATTTCTTCCTCGATAAAGAGATTGCAGATACGGATGGAGACGGAATGCCTGAAATTCTCGATGCTTGGGGCAATCCGATTGAATTCCTGCGTTGGGCGCCTGGGCATCGGTCGGTCGTTCAAAAGGGCGACTCAGTCCCACTTGCAGAACGCGACCCTGATCCGTTCGATCCATTCAAGATCGACCCGCGTGCAAAGACCGCCGATCCCACGTTTGCCCTCACGCCGCTAATTGTGTCAGGCGGCAAGTCGGAAGAGATTGGTCTAATCTTAGATACTTCTCCTTCATCGCCACACCACTATAAGCCGCCCAGCGCTGACGGCGAGCCGAACGATCCCTACGGGACCAACTTCGGGGCAAACGATGGTGTCAGCACATCGCAGGGAGACAACATCACCAGTCACAATGTGAACGCGGGCTAATCGTATGATATCGCAACAACTTAAATCCTCGCGACGCGGCCTGTCGCTGGTGGAATTGCTGGTGGTGATAACCATCCTGGTTCTGCTTGCTGGTCTGGCTATTCCGCTACTCGCGCCGCGTCTGGAAGAACAGGCGGTGCGGGAAGCATCGCGGACGTTGAATTCGTTCTTCGCACTAGCCAAGTCCCGCGCCGTTGAACTGAGGCGCCCGGTGGGTGTCTGGATCGAACGCAGTGGCGACGATGGCGACCGCTCTACCCGGTTGTTCCTCGCGGAAACTCCGCTGCCCTACACGGGCGACGTGATGAACGCAACTTGTTCGATTAATGGCGGAGGCGGACGTGATGGCGGAGTCGGAACGGCACAGTTTGACGGTTTCAGCGGCAGTCTGCCCATCCTGGTGAAGGCCGGTGATCGGATACAGTTTGGCTACAGCGGACCGTATTATGAAATACTGAATGTGACGAGCGGGCCGATTCAGGTGACATTCCAGAACTTAAATGTTCCTTCGCCCGCCGCATCAAACGGTGTTCATTATCAGATCATCCGGGCGCCGGTGAAGATTCCGTCGAGCGATATCGACCTGCCTGATGCGACGGCGGTGGACCTGACCCTTTCGGGCAGTGGTCCTGAAGGCATCCAGTTTTCGCCAACCATTGGACCCAAGCCCATTGATCAGCGGACGGTGATCATGTTCCGGCCAGATGGCTCAGTCTCCGATATCTATCAGGGAGCCACGATTGCAGCGGCTAACTCAGGCCTTCGTATTGGTGATCTGCACTTGTTGGTCGGCCGGAGTGAGCAGGTGAATGTGGCGGCGCCGGCCGGTGTGGATGGAAACCTTGCCGATGGCCGCAGTATCTGGGTGAGCATCAATCACAAGAATGGAGCCATCACCACGGCGCCGAATTCAAGCTTCGACGCGTCCGCCACTTTGGCCGTGAAGCTCCGTGCGGCGCGTCGTCTGGCCATTCAATCGCGTACTGCGGCCGAGTAGGACAGGGTACTCCATGAAGTTACCAATGCCAAAAATAGCCATGCCAAAACCGCGTAAACATCGCAAAGGACTAAGCCTGCTGGAGGTGCTGATCTCCATTGGCATCGTCTCCATCGGCATGATGGGCGTGATGCTCATTCTGCCCGTTGCCGGCTACCGTGCAGGGCAAGGCGCCCTGGCCGATAGCCGTTCGATGAATGGCCTGAACTGGGTGGACGAATTCCGCGCCCGCGGCATGGCCCAACCAGCCAACATGATTGGCCCGGGTGTGACCGCGACCACGGTTCCCGCAGGCGCCTTTCTGATTGACCCTCAGTTTGTCTCCCGGAATCCGGGAGTAGCTTTCCCGTACGCAAGCAACGCCACAATTCAGATGAACCGCATTAGCCTGCGGACCAATCCCGGCGGCCCGGCACTGTCACCCGCAGCAACGGACCAGATCTTCCAGTCGCACGACGACCTGATATCGAACATTCCCGAAGACCTGGACCTTCCCCCGCAACAGGAAACGCTACTAGAGAGCAACCTGCCTCAGAAGCGTGCCTCGACGGGTAAAGTGTCGTGGATGGCGATGCTGGTTGCAGGGGCTGCCGACACCTTCCGGCTTTCGATCATTGTGATGGACAGCCGTGATAACGACATGCCAATTGGACCGGCGGGATCAGACCCCAATGACACCAGCACCGATCTGATCGCAACCGAACGTGTTTCGACCGTTGCTTCTATGCCTGGTGGCGGCATCCGTGGCGGTGACGTGGTGCTGACGACCGGCACAACCACCCCAGTGCTGAAAGGCGCCCTGGCGGTGCGTGACAACGACTGGTTGATGTTATCGGCCAACACGCCTTCTGGTCCTATTCATCAGTGGTATCGCGTCGTGTCCAGCGATCCCGAGATCCTGGGCGACACCACTGCTGGCTTTACCCGCAACGTCACGCTGCAAGGTCCAGACTGGCCGGCAACCGCGGCGCCTACGCCGCAAGTCACGATTGTGACGGGGGTGATTGGCGTGTTCGAGAAAACAATCCGTCTGGAAGAACCCTCTGTCTGGACGGTCCCTTAAGCAGGCGCGCCGCAGCATTGCGGCCTTGCACTTTTCTGGTTTTGTGGGCCATGACCGCCCTGAGAATGCCAGTGCATTGCTGGCTTACATCATCAAGGTGAAATTCCCATGCGTTTAAGATTCCGGCGACGAAAACAACACGGACTGGTGCTGCTGGTAGTGCTGAGCCTGCTCGTGCTGTTCATGTTGATCCTGACTACGTTTCTGATTACCTCCAATCAGTTCCGCAAAGCCGCGGTCGCACAAGCGCAACACGAAGTCGCCGGCGACCCACCCCAGGTGCAACTAGACCGCGCGATGCTGCAACTGCTGCGCGATACCAACGTGCGTTCCAGCCTTATTGGCCATTCGATTCTGGGCGATATCTACGGGTCCAACAATCGCTGGAATCAGTCGCCTACTCCACCTGTAATTGAGATATTAAGGTCCCAACTTGCCTCGGTCGCTGCTCCCGGCAATGGTCAAGTTCTCGAACTACGCCTGACGACAACAACCGGCCTTAGCAACCGTCCAAATTACTACGCTGGCCGCGTGTTAACCTTCATCAGCGGTCCTGCGAAAGGCACCAGCACGCGAGTTGTCGCGTACCGGCCTGCTGGTGGTACACCGGCTTCGTTCTTTGTACTTCGACCCAAGTCGCTTAGCGACTCGGCTCCCACGATTCCCGGTCCTGGAAACGAGGTCCTGATTAATGGTGCGCCGTTCAATGGAAGTGGAGCAGGTTTGAATGTCACGGGCGTCAACGGACCCACGCTCGATGCGACAGCACAGTTTTCAAAAGGGGCGGTCAATCACGACCTGGAAATGGCGTTGATGCCTCATTTCGCTACCTATGTTTCTGGCACCAATCCAAACTTTGGCGGTGAAGACGAATCGTACGACGCTGCTGACTATCAGAATATGTTCCTGGCGATGATCCGCCACCAACAAACACCATCCACCACAGGTTTCACAGATACAACGCCCGTTGTGACGGCTCCTTCGTTCCACAGGCCTTCGCTGATTAATTACTGGATTAACAACACTAGGACGAGTGCGTTCTGGGGTAACATCAACGCCGTAGGTGACCCCGAAGACAGAAGATTCCGTCGCGCGGTGATTATGCGTCCTACGCCGTGGGACAATCCTGAATTTACAGGCAGCAATCCAGCATTTGCCCTTGAGAACACAAATTTGCTGAACGCATTCCTAAACGGTCCGTGGGATGTTGATAATGATCGTGATGGGGTGGCGGATAGTATCTGGATTGATGTTGGCTTTCCGGTACAGACGAACGCTAAGGGGCAGTTGTATAAGCCGCTGGTGGCGATTCTGGTGAAAGACATGGACAGCCGCCTGAATGTGAATGCTCATACAAGCATCGCACAGGCGACCGCGGCGCCAGCGCCTGTTTTTGACGCGGCGATCAATTCACGCGCCACGTCTTTGCAGCCTAGCAGCGGTAACCAGATGGCGGGTGTTGCGCCAGGTGGCAACTTCACCTTGCCACGCGGTAATGGATACAGCCCCGCGGAAATCTATCTGCGCGGTCTGTTTGCCAATCTGAACGAAATGCAGAACACGGTCGCCGGCCGCTACGACACCAGCGGATCGTCGCCGCCCGCGGGCACGCCTTCCCCGGGTGCAGCCGGTGCGGACGACCCGCTAAGCCGTTTGATTACGACACAGTTCCCGCAGGGAGGTGGCGGCATTTATCAGCAGGCGCCGACGCCCGTCCTGAGCGGTTACAGCAGCCCGCCGTTCAACTACGGCGTGCGTTCGATGGCGCTGGACTGGGCGGGTAACCCGTTCTATCCACAGCCGACACCGGCGAGCCAGATTGTGGACGATCCGCACGAGCTGGATCTGATGACCCGCCGTGCACGTGATGCGGGTTTGCTGCGTGGTGCAGCCGACGACCGTGACCGGCCGTATACACCTGCGGAGCTAGAACGTCTGCTGCGTTTCCGCGACGCCGATGCTCCTTCGCTGCCCGACCGGCTGCTACGGCTGGCGCCTGCGACCTTCGGTGTTTCATCCAGCCGCGCCCGCGATCTAACGACCACAGAAAGCCGTTACGTGCCTGTGCCGCTGGCCGGATACGGACGCGAGGATTTCACAGGAACCGGCATCACACCCCAAGCCGGACGGCCCGTAACGCCGATTGACGTATTCGCCCTGCGGCTGGAAAAAGCCGGCGTTCCCGCAGCGAACATCAACACCGAACTTGAGCGGATGCTTCCGATGGAGTTGTTCCGTGGGCAACGCTTCGACATCAACCGGTTGTTCGGCAACGGTCGCGACGACAATGGCAATGGGGTGGTGGACGAACCGCGCGAAGTGCTTGAAGGCCTAGCAGGCAGCATTCCAATGCAGTCCTGGAACTCAATGCCGGCGCCTTTTACGGGCTTCAACACGGCCGGCTTCAGCAACACGAATAACGATCCCTTCATAACTGCGATCGGTGCGACCCGCGTCAACCCGCGGCAGATTTACGCCCGTCAGTTGTACTGCCTGATGATGCTGATGATCGATCAGGGTTTTCAGTTCCCCGTGACGGAGACGGGACTACCTGCCACGGCGAACGCCGAACTGATCGCACGGCGTGTCGCGCAGTGGGCGGTAAATGTGGTGGATGCACGCGATCCTGACGCCATCATGACGCCCTTTGAATACGACGTGAATCCATTCAATGGCTGGGCGCCTTACGTTGATGGCATCCTGGCGAATCCCCAGCCTCCGGCGACCGCTGAGCCAGAACGGCGTCTGGTGTGGGGCATGGAGACGCCGGATGTGCTACTGACAGAAACCCTGGCGTTCCACGACCGGCGTGTCCGCGATACGGACTGGGATACGGATATGGAACTCCGTACGACGAACATGGGGGCGATGAACCGCGATGGAGATCTGGATCAGTTGCGGAAGCCGGAAGGTTCGCTGTTCCTGGAATTCCAGTGTGTCCGTAACCAGTACACCAACAACCATGGCGTGCTGCCACGCGAGTTGTATCTGAACGGCATCCTGAACATGTCGGCGCTGGCTCCTGGAAACTTCGGAGCGACACCGCCTGCGGGCGCCTGGACAAGCCCAGGTAACCGGCCATACCCGGTCTGGCAGGTTGCGATCAGCGAAATGTATCACGACAACGCGGCGCAGAAACAGCGTTTCAGCGCGTTGCTGCGAAGTGCTTCGAACCCTGATACCTGCACGTTTGACCCGCTGGACATGTCCATGCTGCCAGGCACGCCCGATGCGGTGCCGATTGAACGCACCGTGTGGTTCACCCAGCAATCACCCGCTGGCTACGCCAACGAAAACAATTGCTTCTACAACCAGAACGGCTCCAACGTCGGTCTGCGTCCCGGGCAGTTCCTGGTTGTCGGGCCACGTGCGACTACCCACATTGGTTCTGTGCGGACAGGCGTTTATGACGACACGACCCAGCTTGTGCCGTCCAACCAACGGATTGAGCTGAACGCGGGTGTTGCCGTCTATGACGCGAACAACACTTTGCTTACGCCCGGCGCCACCAGCATTCAACCCGTTGTGGCGATGGTGGCCAAGATGCGGTCGCTAACGCCTAACGGATGGACGAACAACGCGCAGGCGGAACTCAACATCAGCGAACCATTGCCCTTGAGCGCGAACTATTACCAGGAGCCAGGTTTCCCCACACCGGGCGCACCGGGCACCAACGATAGCTACCGCGACTTCGCAATGATGGCAGGTGTTGTTCCGGACGTGCCACTCGATAACGATACGGGCATGCCCATCGAACAGATGCAGGAAACCGGAACGTACGAAGATGTCCGCACCGTCTTCCTGCAACGCCTGGCCGATCCGACCGTCCCGTTCCATCCGGTCTTTAACCCGTACATCTGCGTGGACTGGGCGACCATCGACCTGACCGTTTTCAGCGGTGACGACCGATTGACCGGCGACTACGACCCCGAGGGCGGCGCACCGGGCGCCGGCCCGGACGAAGCTTTCAGCACCCGTCAGCGTGGCGTGAATTCACGGCCGTTGTGGAGCCCCATTACGCAGTTCCCCGCCAACACGCCCAACACCGGCGCCTCGGTTTATTTCCAGGAGGAACTGCGTGAAACGCTGGGTTACGTCAACGACGTAAATCCGCGTGATGCTACCATCGACCACTTCGTGCAAGGTGAAGTGCCTAACGAGTACATTGGCGCCCCGAAGCGGACGACGCCTTGGATCACGTCTTACAACCGGCCCTTTGATTCGCCGTTTGAACTGTTGCAGGTGCCCGCTGCTTCGCCAAGCCGGATTGGCTTTGAATACACGGATGCTTCGGATGTGGATAATCCGTCGGTCAACGATACAAGTTCCGGCGTGAATCCGTACAACAACTTCTATCCACCGTATTCGCACCTGACCAACTTCCTGCAGACGACGCCCGTTCCGGCAACCGGGCCGCCCACACCGGCGCCGCATTTCTACCGGCTGTTTGACTACGTGGAGACGCCCTCGCCATTTGTTGGTACGCGGCAATACATGAACCCGGCATCACCGATTGATACTTACCGGGCGCCCTATAACTACATCTCGCGGTTCCGCGATCCGGGCCGTGTGAACATCAACATGGTGTTTGATAAGACGGTCTTCGACGGCCTGGTGGCCGGCGCGGCGGGAACGCAAGCGCAGAAAGATGCACTATGGGATCAGGTGCAGCTTAGCCGGAAGGGATTCGATTTCGGCGCGGCTCCCTATCAACCGAACAGCAACTTCCCGACGCTGTTCGCCAATCCGTTCCGGGCCTCTGGCGCTGCGAGGTTGACGCCGTTGCCAACGCAGCCGGGGATGCAGCATCGCGAGATTGATGTGACGCTGCTTCGCCCGCATCCGCAGGTGCCCAACGTGCCTTTATTCCATGTGGCAAGTGGCGCCCGGCATAACAACACGACCAGTAACTCGCACTTCCGCTATCAAGGTGTGTCGAGGCTGGGGAACATGCTTTCGACCACGTCTAACGTGTTCGGCGTGTGGATGACCATCGGCTACTTTGAAATCACGCAGAACGGCAGTTTGGGCATCGAGCTTGGCTCAGACACGGGCGAGGTCGAGCGTCACCGGGCGTTTTACCTGATTGACCGGTCGATTCCCGTCGGGTTCGAGCCTGGGTTCAACCACAATGTTGAGAAGGCGATCCTCATTCGGCGGTTCATTGAATAGCCGCTCTGGCGGGACTGCCAGTTAGGCGGATTGCCCGGTTCGCCGTAAAGTGTTAACTTACTCCATTCCAACAAACCATTTACTCACGCCAATCAGGAGCACGCCAGGTGGGTTCCAGCGAACGACAGAAGGAAATCAAGCGCCGTCGGCACCGTAAGAAGAAGGTCGAGCTATGGAAGAAGCGCGCTGCAAAGGCCACCGCTTCGGAAAAGGCGCACATCGCTGGTAAGCTTCGCAAGCTGACACCCGGCGCCGAAGTGATTATCAACCAGCTAGAGCTTGAAGAACGCTAAGCGATCTCGCTTGCGAGCCACGTTACACCTTCGTCATGCGGCAGCCACACGCTTACCCCGCAGGGTTTAGCATGGCAGACCGCTATCGGAGAAGGTTACTCGTCGTCGAGGCCTTCTGGTGGTGTATCGCGGTGTTCTGATTCTAGAAACGCAGACAGAATGATTTGAGCGGCTAGCATGTCTAGCCGCTTTTTTCGTTGCTTGCGGGTGAGTTGTGCGTCGCCGAGAATCTGTTCGGCCTGAGACGAGGTGAAACGCTCGTCGAAGTAGCAGACGGGCACGCTGGTGGTTTGCGTGAGCCAATCGCCGAACTTACGGGCAGCGGTTGACTGCTCGCTCTCGCCGCCGTCGAGATGAACGGGCAGGCCTACCACAAAGCCTGCCACGCGTTCGTCTTCCACCAGTTTTTTGAAGTAGCGGGCGTTTTGCAGTTCGTCGCGACGGGTGTAGTTCTCGTAGGGGCTGGCGATCGTCTGATCGATATTGCTGATGGCGATGCCGATCCGCACCGATCCATGATCGATGCCTACCAGCCGGCCTCTGGCTGGAAATGTGCTCAACGTGATGCCCCGGATGTGTCGCCCGTGAATTGACCATTGAGCAGAAAATGCAGCGTCTGTTTCTGCGAGATGGGGCTGGTCATAAAGGCGTCGTGCGTGAGCGATGTCAGTTTGAAATCGTTGGCCGTGGACAACGTGGTTTCTTCAACACGCACGACCAGATCATTATCGGTTGAGAGCAGCGGATTGGTCATTGCCGCGCCGCCTTTGGCTCCACCAGCGATAATGCCAAACTGGCAGAAGGGCTGAATGAGCGTGGGCGCCGTTTCTTTCCAGTTGGTCACCGCTTTGCCGCCGCTGCCCCAGACCAGGCCGAACACCGCGTTGTTCTTAAACATGTTGGCCAGCTGGCTGCCGTTGTTCGGCGGCGCCAGCATGACCATGCGTTTGATGCGTGGATCGCGTCGCCCGGCTTTCACCGAGTCCGCCATATAACGGCGAATCACGATGTTGCCGTAGCTGTGGGCGACAAAATTGATTTCGCGGACCGGGCCGAGGTTAGCAATTACCTTGGCAAGTGCATCTGCGTTTTCGCCAAGTGACAGGCGGGTGCTTGCGTAGCAGACGTTGACTGTTTCAAAGTCGGAGTTCTTTTGCAGGTAATCGCACATCGGAATCATCACGCCGCGCGACCGGCAGAGGCCATGCAGGGCGATGACCACCTTAGGACCAAGCGGCTTCATACCCGCTCTGGTTTTGATTTCTTCCAGCTTCCGCTGGCACTGCTTGAAGTTGCCCCACGCCCGCCGCACATCCTGCGGATCAAGCAGCCGGCAATGCCCGGTGTACACATTCCGCTGAATCCGCCAGTCGCGGAAGACCAGTTCATCGGACCAGAAAACACCACCGCCGAGAGTCGGCATATCGATGTTAACAGGCGCCTCTCCGGCTGCCGGCGTCTCCTGGGCAGAAGACGCTGCCGGGCTTGTGAGCATGCTGCCGGCACACAACAGGGCAAAGCCGACTGCCCAGTAGTTGCTGCGATCCGTAGGGTTGTACATGGTCTGTTCAACTCGACTGGACATAAGGTGACGGATTCAAACGGCGTGAGCGTCCTCTGGATTATAGGTATTCCTGCCAGCCGTTCTGCTCGATGAGCTTCACCAGTTCGCGGATACTTTCTTCGTCGCGACGGTTGGCTACCAGTGTGGCGTCGGGCGTGTGCACCACGATACAGTCTTTCATACCGACGGTGGCAATCAGGTGTTTCTGATCGCCGCGGACGATGCTGCCGGTCGTGTTGACGCCCACATGCTTGCCGTTGATGGTGTTGCCGTTATCGTCTGCACCTTGCAGACGGGTGAGTGAACTCCAGTTGCCTACATCGTCCCAGGAGAATGGCGCCTCGACCACCAGCCGGTTTTCGTAACCTTCCATCACGGCGTAGTCGATGGATTTACCTTTGATGGCAGCAAACTCGCACTTGAGCGTCTCTTCGTATTCAGGTGTGCCGATCGCCGCGGCGATTTTTTGCAGATGGGCGAACATCTCTGGCTCGAACCGTTGTAGTGCATCCAGGACGGTCTGCGTTTTCCAGACAAAGATGCCTGAGTTCCAGTAGAAGTTCCCCATATCAATGTATTCCTGGGCGACTTCCACCGAAGGCTTCTCGCGGAAACGGCGGACCCGGAAGGTAGGCGGTTCGTCATTCACGGGCAGCGATTCGCCACGCTCGATGTAGCCGTACGATGCGGCGGGGAACGTCGGCCGGATTCCAAAGGTGATGATCCGCTGCGGATCCGCCTCAAGCAGATCGGCCGCGTACTTTAACGCGGAACGGAACTTTGCGGCGGGTGTAATGACGTGGTCCGCGGGCATCACCACCATGGTGGCGTCGGGGTCGTCATTGGCCACCAGCACAGCGGCCAGACCGACGCAGGGGGCGGTATCACGTTTGCAGGGTTCGCCAACCACGGCGCCGGCGGGCAGTTGGGGCAACTGCTGGGCGATGCCTTCGACCAGTCGCTGGTTGGTGATAATCCGCACGCGTTCAGCAGGCGCCAGGTCACCCAAGCGGGCGACCGTGTCCTGAATCATGCTCTGGTCGCCTGCCAGATTCAGTAGCTGCTTGGGGTTATCGTTACGGCTGGCTGGCCAGAACCGTGTGCCAGATCCGCCTGCCATTATGATCGCGTGAATCATGCTTGTGCCTCGTGCCTTGGTTGCATCCGTCAATTGTTCCGCCATTGTTCATCGATAACATCGCATTCACGCAGCCCCGCTAAAACAACCATCCCTGGACCCAGGCGAACGCCAGTGCGGCAAGGGCCGGGAAAAGGACGAAAATCGCTGCGTAGGTGAATACCGTAGTCCATAGTCGACGGGGCCAGCGAGCCATTCCCAGCTTCTCCTCAGTCATGCCTTTATTGGGCAAGAATCGATCTGAACGGCGACACCATAGCGGGAACGCCGGTTGCCTCCAACTTCAATACGCAAATTGCGGCACAAGCCGCATCGCAACCACCGCATTCTAGCCATATTAACGCCGAGGGGCGACGCCTCCGTTCCGCCACGCAGGAATGCCGCCTGCCAGAATGGCGTAGGCCTGCACCACGTGGCAGCCGCTAGCGTCGCTAGCAGGATGGCAATTACACGCAAATGCTTTGCTGACAATGACTTGCACAAAAATTCTATTGATGGCACGCGGCTTGCAAGAGTTGCGTGCAAGTTTATCCGTAAACTGCCAGTCTACCCGGCATGACACATAAACGATCGCCGATGTTTGTTCGGCGTGTTACCTAGCTCTAAGCATCACAGGTTGTCCACACAGGCTGTTAAGTCTGCAACAGGAGGATTTTTAACGTGGCGAAACAAATCGTATTCGATGAAGATGCCAGAAAGCCGCTATTGGCCGGCGTCTCGAAACTGGCTCGCGCTGTCCGTAGCACCCTCGGCCCTCGCGGCCGCAATGCCGTGCTCGACAAGGGATGGGGCTCGCCGAAAGTGACCAAAGACGGTGTCACGGTTGCCGAAGACATCGAACTCGACGATCCGTACGAAAATCTTGCCGCACAGCTTGTGAAAGAAGCTGCCAGCAAAACCAACGACGTCGCAGGCGACGGCACCACCACCGCCACCGTCCTTTCGGAAGCGATTTTCCGCGAAGGTCTGAAGATGATCGCCGCCGGCGCCGACCCGATGGCTCTATCGCGCGGCATCAGCAAAGCGGCCGACGCAATCTCCGCCAAGATCGACGAGATCGCGACGCCGATTGACGAGAAGAGCAAGAAGGAAATTCAGCAAGTTGCCACCATCGCTGGCAACAACGACCCTGAAATCGGCAAAGTGCTGTCAGACGCCTTCCTGAAGGTTGGCAAAGACGGCGTTATCACCATCGAAGAAGGTCGTGGCAGCGAAACCACCGTGACCACGGTTGATGGTATGCAGTTCGACCGCGGCTTCCTGTCGCCGCACTTCGTCACCAACGAAGACGAAGTCACCTGCGAACTGGAAGACTGCTACATTCTTCTGCACGAAGAAAAGATCACCTCTAACAAGTCGATGATTCCGCTGCTCGAAGCCGTCAGCCAGGCCAAAAAGCCACTGCTAATCGTTGCGGAAGATCTGGAAGGTGAAGCGCTGGCGACCCTGGTTGTCAACAAAATGCGCGGCATTCTGAACGTCTGTGCCGTGAAGGCGCCCGGCTATGGTGATCGCCGCAAAGCGATCCTGGGCGACCTGGCCACGCTGACTGGCGGTCAGGTGATTGTGAAAGACCTGGGCATCGAACTCGAAAGCGTCACGCTCAACGATCTGGGTCGTGCGAAGAAAGTTCGCATCACCTCGGACGAAACCACTCTGGTTGGCGGTTCCGGCGACAAGGCTGCCGTGGAGGGTCGCGCCGAACAGATCCGTCGCGAAATCGAAAACACGGACAGCGAATACGATCGTGAGAAGCTGGAAGAGCGTCTTGCGAAGCTGGCCGGTGGTGTCGCCCAGATCAACTGTGGCGCCGCGACAGAAACGGAAATGAAAGAGCGCAAAGCCCTGCTCGACGATGCGAAGGCAGCAACGCAGGCCGCACTGGCTGAAGGTGTTGTGCCCGGCGGCGGCGTCGCGCTGATCCGCTCGGAATCTGGCCTGGACGGTCTGGACCTACCTGGCGATGAACAGATTGGCGTCGATATCATCCGCAACATTCTGGACAAGCCACTGCGGGCCATTGCCAATAACGCAGGCATCGACGGCTCTGTCGTTGTCAACAAAGTCCGCAAAATGACGGGTACGAACGAAGGCTACAACGCGGACAAAGACACCTACGGCGACCTGGTTGCCGATGGCGTGATCGACCCCGCCAAGGTTGTTAAAACCGCACTGCAGAACGCTTCCAGCGTCGCTGCACTTCTGCTGACCACCGAATCTCTGGTCACCGAAATTCCTTCCGAGGAAGAAGACGACGACCACCACGATCACCACGATCATGGCATGGGTGGCATGGGCGGAATGGGTGGCATGGGCGGCGGCATGCCTGGTATGGGCGGCATGGGTGGAATGGGCGGTATGCCCGGCATGATGTAAGCCGCTTCCCCTCACGATTCTGATTTCAATTGCTTCCCGCCTGCTGATAGTGCGGGGAGCTTCTCCGCCGGAGTGCGGAGTTCATACAACAAACCAACTTACAGATAAGGATTTTCTACGATGGCTAAACTCAATATCCGTCCCCTCGATGATCGTGTTGTTGTCGAACCTCTGCAGGCTGAAGAAAAAACCGCAGGCGGCATCGTGCTGCCCGACTCGGCCAAAGAAAAGCCGCAGCGTGGCAAAGTGCTGGCCGTTGGCCCAGGTCGTCTGCTAGATAGCGGCGAACGTGGCGCCCTGTCCGTCGCAGCCGGCGATGAAGTGATCTACGGCAAGTACGGCGGTAGCGATATTGAAGTTGATGGCAACGAAGTGAAGATTCTCCGCGAAAGCGACATTCTCGCCAAAGTTGTCGAGTAAGAATCTCTTTCACGCAGTTTCTTCCCGCCACCTGACTTAATCCCGTGGCGGGTCAGTCGTACGCAATCCAACAACAAACTAAAGGCTATATCAGTGGCTAAACAACTACTCTTCGACGATCATGCCCGCGCGCGGATGCTGCGTGGCGTCGACAAGCTGGCCAAGGCCGTCGCAACGACGATGGGCCCCACCGGCCGGAACGTGATTATCAATAAATCGTTCGGCGGTCCGACCGTCACCAAAGACGGCGTGACCGTCGCCAAAGAAGTGGAACTGGACGACCGCTTCGAGAACATGGGCGCCAAGCTCGTGGTCGAAGTCGCCCAGAAGACTTCGGACCTGGCTGGTGACGGCACCACCACCGCAACCGTACTGGCCCGCGCCATCTATAAAGAAGGCCTGCGGAACATCGTTGCGGGAAGCAATCCTACGGCCATCCGCCGCGGCATCGAAGCCGCTGTGGCCGCCGCCGTTGAGAAGCTTCACAGCATGTCGCAGCGGATCGAAAATGACAAAGAGAAGGTCATCAACGTCGCTTCGATCTCTGCCAACAACGACCGCGAAATTGGTGAACTGCTCGCCGGCGCCCTGGAAAAGGTTGGCCAGGACGGTGTTATCACCGTTGAAGAAGGCAAGACCGCCAGCACCACCGTCGAATTCGTAGACGGTATGCAGTTTGACAAAGGCTATCTCTCGCCTTACTTCATCAACCGTCCAGCCGAAATGGACTGCGTGCTGGATGATCCGCTGATCCTGATTCACGAGAAGAAGATCGGCAACATCCGCGACCTGCTGCCCGTGCTCGAAAAGGTCAGCCACACCGGCCGCCCTCTGCTCATCATTGCTGAAGATGTTGAGTCAGAGCCACTGACCCTGCTGGTCGTTAACCAGCTCAAAGGCGTGCTCCGCGTCTGTGCTGTGAAAGCTCCAGGCTTCGGCGATCGCCGTAAAGCGATGCTCGAAGATATCGCCAAACTGACCGGCGGTATTTCGGTAACCGAAGATCTTGGCATTCAGCTTGAAACCCTGACCGTTGACCAGCTTGGCACCGCCAAGAAGGTTACTGTCGATAAGAACGGCACCACCATCATCGAAGGTGGCGGCGATCAGGCGGATGTTCAGGCACGCATTGGTCAGCTGAAGAATCAGATCGCTGCTTCGGAAAGCGAATACGACAAAGAGAAGTTCCAGGAACGCGTCGCTAAGCTTAGCGGCGGTGTAGCTGTGATCTCTGTCGGTGCCGAAACCGAAGCCGATATGAAGCAGACCAAAGCCCGCGTCGAAGACGCACTGCACGCCGCCCGCGCCGCGCTGGAAGAAGGTATCCTGCCTGGTGGCGGCGTTGCCCTGCTACGTTGCCGCGAAGCAGTTGAAGCCGCCCGCAAGGGTGTCAAAGGCGACGAGAAGACCGGCGTCGACATTGTCCTTCGCGCTCTTGAAGCTCCACTCCGCCAGATCGCTGATAACAGCGGCATCGACGGCGCCGTGGTTGTGGACGAAGTGAAAGACAAGCCAGATTCTCACGGCTACGACGCCAACGCTGGCGAGTATGTCGACATGTTTGAAGCAGGTGTGATTGACCCGGTCAAAGTGGTTCGCACCGCGCTTCAGAACGCCGGCAGCATCTCCGGTCTGCTGCTGACCACCGATGCAATGGTGTCGAACTTCGACGCAGACGACAAAGGCAAACGGCCTGTTGAAGGCGTTGTCCGCTAGTTAACGGCTTTGGCCGTAGCTGAAAGTTCAGTAGAAGGCTGTCACCCCGGTGGTGGCAGCCGGCGCGACAACCTGAATCAACCTATGCAGGCCACTTTCTTTGTGAAGTGGCCTGCTTTGTTCACCCTTCCAGTGACTGGCACGCAGGCAACTGCGGCGTGCTGGTCTGCCAGACAAGAGACATGGTAGATATGGCGACCAAACGCGATTACTACGAAGTGCTGAGTGTGGAACGCAGCGCTAGCGGGCGGGAAATCGCGTCGGCTTACAGGCGGTTGGCGGTGAAGTATCACCCCGACAGCAACCGCGATGACGAAAAAGCAACGGAAATCTTCAAGGAAGCCTCCGCTGCCTATGAAGTGCTCAGCGACCCGGACAAACGCGCGCAGTACGACCGGTATGGACATGCTGCGTTCGAGCAAAGCGGTGGTGGCGGCGCCGGCTTCCGCGACGTTGAAGACATCTTCGAAGCTTTCGGCGATATCTTCGGCGGTGGTGGTGGAGGCAGCATCTTCGGCGATATGTTCGGCGGCGGTCGTCAGCGAGTGAGGCGCGGGCGCGATGTCCGCGCTGATCTGACGCTTACACTTGAAGAAGCCGCCCGCGGCGTTAACCGCGACATTCAATTCCGCCGCAGCAAAATCTGCGACACCTGCGAAGGCGATGGCAGCAAGCCTGGTTCCAAAGCCTCTATCTGCCGTCGCTGCGGCGGGCATGGTCAGGTGATTCAGTCGGGCGGAATTCTGCGTGTGCAGACAACTTGCCCCGATTGCCGGGGCGCCGGCTCAATTATCACCGACCCTTGCGAAGACTGCGACGGTCAAGGCGCGGTGACGGAAGACGTAACACTCAACGTCGCGATCCCGGCCGGTGTAGCCGATGGTACGCGGGTGCGGCTGCAGGGCGAAGGCGAACCCAGCCCCAATGGCGGGCCTGCTGGTGACTGCTACTGCTTCCTGCAAATTGAGAAGCACCACCTGTTCGACCGCGACGGCGCCAATCTGTTATTGCGGCTGCCAGTGACCTATTCACAAGCGGCTTTAGGCGCCACCATAGAAGTGCCTACTCTGGATGGTCGCGCAGAGCTATCCATTCCTGCCGGCACCCAGTCCGGGGAAGTTTTCCATCTGCGCAACAAAGGCGTGCCCGACCTTCAGACCCGCCGCACTGGCGATCTGGTTGTGCAGACCTATATTGAAACACCCAAAAAGCTCAGCGACCGCCAGGAAGAACTGCTGCGTGAACTGGCGGAGCTAGAGAACAAAGACGTTACACCCCATCGTAAATCATTCCTGGAGACCATCCGCGACTACTTTACCGGTCAGGATGATTCTTCAGACGACAGCGAAGAATAAAGATCCAACACCTGCAGAATTCACCTGCAGAATTCAACAGGAGCAGACCAGCCATGAGCCAGCCAGAGGGCCCCTCTGAAACAGAAGGCGAAGAAGTCGCCGGACAGACGAACGAAGTGGAATCGCCCGAAGACGCGCCGCAGATCTTCAGCACCAATGACCTGCCTGAAGACCTGCAGCCCGATACGGACGAAGCTGCCGGCAACTTGCAGTCGGAACTGGACGCGGCCAACGAACGCGTGCTGCGTGCTCAGGCGGAACTAGAGAACTACCGCAAACGCGTCCGCCGCGACATGGAGCAGGATCGGCTGTTCGCCGCATCGCCCTTGATTACCGACCTGCTGGAAGTTGGCGACAACATGCAACTTGCGTTGCAAGCTGGCGCTGCCGGCGGCGCCGACGGGCTGTTGCAGGGCGTTCAGATGGTGGCCGGGCAGCTTGCTTCGGTGCTGGAAAAACACGGCTGCAAAAAGATCGACGCCGTTGGCTGTGAATTCGACCCGAATCTTCACGAAGCCGTCAGCCAGGAGCCCAGCGAAGAGCACGCCAAAGGGATTTGCAGCCGCGAAACGCGCACGGGCTACACCTTACATGGTAGAGTGCTCCGGCCCTCGCAGGTTTTCGTTTCATTAGGTTCCGCCAACGGTTAATCTTCTTCCCACTGTTTTGTTCTAACAAGGCGCTAAGATGCCAACCTACGATTATCAGTGCAAAGCATGCGGGCACACGTTCGCGAAGTTTCAATCCATGCTTGCCGACCCGGACACCATCTGCCCGGAATGCGAAAAGCCTGAATTGCAGCGGCTGTTTGGCACCGGCTCCGGTGTGATGTTTAAAGGCTCCGGGTTCTACGAAACGGACTACCGTAGCGAGTCTTACAAAAAGCAGGCCGCGGCCGATAGCAAAGCGTCTAGCGAAGCCAACAAAAGCAGCGATTCTAAGAAGAGCGAATCCAAAAGCAGTGGTTCAAAAGATTCATCGAGTTCGTCTTCATCGAGTTCAGGCTCCTCTGATTAGCCAGGGACACTAAGTCTGATGAGTAACGTGCGATGCCCGGTCTGCAACAAAAAAGTTGACACCGGGAAATCAAAGGCAACGCCCTTCTGCAGCGAACGCTGCCGTCTGGTGGACCTGGGCCGCTGGCTGGGCGAAGAATACGGGCTGCCTTACGAGGGTGATGAAGAGCCAGAGCCCTCGCCCCGTGATGAACCGCACCGCGAGCGCTGAAAGCTGCGACCGTTCCCATCTGCCATCCACCACTGCGCCGTATTAGAATGTGACGCAGCCGCTTTGCGGCGAACTTCTTTCCAGCACTGTCACGTGTAACCGGGGAATCTAGATGGCGAAAAGTATAGGTGGAGCAATTGGCGGCTTCTTCGCGGGCGGGGCTATGTTTCTCGCTGCCTTCCCCGTGCTGTTTATGAACGAAGGTTGCGCGGTGCGCATCGCCAAGAGTCTGGACGAAGGTCTGGGCGCGGTGAATCGCAACGTGCCTGCTGACACGGTGGACCCGGCTTTCGAGGGAAAACTTGTCCACATGTCCGCCCCGGCGAAAACCACGGACACGCTGCGTGACGACCGTTTCGGCGTGGAATTCAACGGCATCAAGTTGCAACGCCGCGTGGAGATGTACCAGTGGAACGAGCGGAAACGCACTCAGGATAAACGGACGATCTACGAGTACGATTTGAAGTGGATGGAAGGCCGCGAAGATTCTAGCCGCTTTCACAACAAGACCGGCCACATCAACCCGGCGCTTCCGTTCAAAAGTCAAACATGGACGGCAAAGAATGTCTCCTTCGGCGCACACCGCCTGCCCAAAAGCCTCGTTCAGAAAATAAGCGGATTCAATTCACTAGAACCCGATGTTTCTAAAATCCCCGAACCCT
Organism: Pirellulaceae bacterium; assembly: GCA_965233625.1. Classification (GTDB taxonomy): domain Bacteria; phylum Planctomycetota; class Planctomycetia; order Pirellulales; family Pirellulaceae. The sequence goes on along the minus strand of OZ247499.1, from coordinate 60,164 downwards.
TACGAAATCGCCTGCTCGATACCGCGGACGGTCTGTACCTGACGGCCAGAGCAGCCGCCGCAGTGCGCGGTCCAGAGAAGAAAACACCGCCGCCGGAACCGAAGACGCAGCCGAGCGGTGATCCAGGCAGTGGACCTGAAACACCCGCAGCAGGTGATCCCGGTGCAGGTGATCCCGGTGCAGGTGATCCCGGCGCGGGCGATCCAGGTGCAAGTGAACCTACTTCGGGCGATCCTGGTGCGGGTGATCCACCTGTATCTTCGGAAAAACCAATCGAGCGGGTGGCGGCGCCGCGGCCGGAACTGGGCGATGTTCGCATTATCTTCTCCAAGGTGGATGAAGGCGAAGTCAGCATCGTTGCTCAGCAGCGTGGCGACACTTTCCAACCGTTTCCGACGTCCGTTGACATCCCTGTTGAAATGCTAAGCCCCGGCGTTGTCAGCGCGGATCAGATGTTCACAGATGCCAAGAACGCCAACATCATCCGCACCTGGGCGGTGCGGGCAGGCGGCGGCGCGATGATGTTCTTTGGCGTGCTGCTGATGTTCTCTCCGCTGACGCAGTTCAGTGACTACGTTCCCATCCTCGGCAATATCGTCGGCGGCGCCGTTGCGATCGTGGCGTTCCTGGTGGCGGCTGGCTGTGCGCTGATTACGATCAGCATCGCGTGGCTGTTTTATCGCCCGCTGCTGGGTGTGCCGCTCTTAATCGTCGGCGTGCTGTGCATCTGCGGACTGATTTACTTTTTCTTCTTCCGCGATACGGGCGACGGCCCGCAGAAAATGCAGATGGATGATGGCATCCGCGAGATCAATTAGCTCTGCATGCCGCTGAACGCCAGAACAACATCGATTCAATCTAGACGAACCAACCCAGGTATTTAAAAGGAATGAAACCATGGCAGGATCGAGCGAAAAACTAGTCACGCATTACTGGCTGAATTACGACATTATCAAAACCACCGTGCGTATCTCCGTAAAAACAGACGATTCTGGCTGGCAGGGGCCGATTGAATTACCGCCGGAAAAAGCACTGTTTGTTTCCGATATGCTGCGGAACGAAAAGCCGATCTATCTCACGATGGATGAGGACGGAAACCCCATCAGCCTGCACACGCGGGAAGAGCCAACGGGCGAAGGCGAATTGACCTAGCGCGGGCGGATGCAGATAAATACGCCGCCCGGTTTCGCACGGCGGCGCCTGCAGCGGTTATCATGAGAGGCGTGGTTGACGCTTTTCTTCTGCTGCAAACGGTCCACCCATGAATGGTTCACGCCTGCTTTCGCGCATTGAATTCTACGTCGGATGCGCTCTCATCTTATTCTGCGCACCAGCCCCTTGCCTTGCCGCGGACGTAAACTTCAACCGCGACGTTAGACCTCTGCTTGCCAGAAACTGCTTCGCATGCCACGGCCGCGACGCGGCAGCGCGAGAAGCCGATCTGAGGCTGGATGTGCGGGAAGAGGCCATCTCGGCCGGCGCCATCAAACCGGGCAGCCATGCGGCCAGCGAAATGATCTCACGGATTGAATCTGACGACCCGGACGAAGTGATGCCGCCGCCAGATACCGGGCACCGCCTTTCCGGTGCGGAAATCCAGACGCTTAAGAAGTGGATAGACGAAGGCGCCAAGTACGAAAAACACTGGTCCTTTCAGCCGCCTGAATTGCCCCGCATCCCCCAGGTAAAACAACAGGATTGGCCGCGGTCGGCGATAGATTACTTCATCCTTCACCGGCTGGAACAGGCAGGCCTTCAGCCGCAGAAGCAAGCCAGTCGAAGAACCCTTATCCGCCGCGTTTCGCTGGATCTTACCGGGCTGCCGCCAACGCCCGCAGAAGCCAATGAATTTGTAGCGGATGACTCGCCCGGCGCTTTTGAGAAAGTCGTGGACCGTCTGTTAGCTTCGCCTGGCTTTGGCGAACGCTGGGCGCGGATGTGGTTGGACCTGGCGCGGTACGCCGATACCAAGGGCTATGAAAAGGACCGTCACCGAGACATCTGGCGGTACCGCGACTGGGTGATCGACGCCTTCAACCGGGACATGCCTTACGATGAGTTTACGCGTGAGCAGCTTGCAGGCGATCTACTGCCCGGCGCCAGTCATTTGCAGATTCTGGCGACGGCGTTTCATCGCAATACAATGACCAACGAAGAGGGTGGCACCGATAACGAAGAATTCCGTGTCAAAGCCGTCAAAGACCGCGTTGATACAACGCTGCAAGTCTGGATGGGCCTGACGATGGGTTGCGCGAAGTGCCATTCCCACAAGTACGACCCCGTCAGCATCGAAGACTATTACTCGGTGTACGCGTGTTTTAACCAGACCCAGGACAACGACACTGAAGGGCCGTACCACGCCAGTCCACCCTTTGCATTGCAGAGAAAAATACAGACGCTGGAAGAACGCATCGCAACGCTTCAGCAGCAGTACAGCAGCCGGCCGCCTGATTTCGGACAGAAGCTGAATGCCTGGAAACAGCGGTTTGCGAAGGCGCCTCTTTGGCAGACGCTGCGGTTTAATGAGTTTGTGTCGCAGAAACAGGTGCTCATGTCGCAGGACCGGGCTGGCGTGCTGATCGCCCGCGGACCGCGGCCGGCGAAGGATGTCTGGACCCTTACGTTCCGGCTGCCTGAAGGTGCACCGCTCACGGCGTTGCGGATCGATCATCTGCCAAAGAAAGCGGGCGGTGACTGGCCCGACGCAAATGTCGCGATCCGCGAATTGAGTGCCAGCCTCGTGTCACCTGAGGGCCAAGCAACACGCGTCAAACTTACCGCACCGCGAGCGACGTTTTCGCAGAAAGGCTGGGAAGTGGCCAAGGCCATTGACGGCAACGCTCAAACCGGCTGGGCGTTATCGCCGCAATTTAAGCAGCCTCAGGCAGCCGTGTTTAACTTCGCCCAACCGGTCCCGGCAGGCAGCATGTTGCAAATTACGCTGGATCAGCAATACGGGCAGAGTCTGTTGCTCGCCCGTTCCAGATTCTCCGTCAGCACGCACCCGGTTCAGTATCTGCGAGCCGCGTTGAAGCCAGATCAGGCGATCATCTTTGCTCAGACAACTTATCCCGTAACTTCGACTGCTTACCGGCAACTGCAGCAATCGCAAACGGAATTAGACGCGCTTCGCAAGCGGGTTCCGAACACGCCGGTAATGCTCCGGCTGCCGGAGGAGAAACTTCGCATTACGAAGATTCACCGCCGTGGCAATTTCCTGGACCAGGGTGAAGTTGTAGCGCCCGGCGTGCTGGCCATTTTTGGAAAGCCCGCCGCTGGCTTTCAGGCCAACCGGCTGGGTGTCGCCAACTGGCTGATGCAGTCTGCCAATCCGCTGACGGCGCGGGTGATGGTCAACCGGTTGTGGGCAAGGCTGTTTGGTGTCGGTCTGGTAGAGACAGAAGAAGACTTCGGTACGCAAGGCGCCCTGCCTTCGCACCCGCAACTATTAGACTGGCTGGCGGTGCGTTTTCAGGAGGATGGCTGGTCCATCAAACGCGCGTTGCGTTCGATGGTGCTTTCGGCCGCTTACCAGCAAAGCGCCGAAGTGAGTGAAGACCGCATTCGCCTTGATCCACGCAACCGCCTGCTCAGCCGCGGGCCGCGGTTCCGCCTTCCGGCCGAAACCGTGCGAGATCAGGCGCTGGCTGTCTCCGGACTGTTGAGCCGCAAGACGGGTGGACCGTCGGTCATGCCGCCGCAGCCAGGCGGCGTGTGGAAGTCAACTTACAGCGGCGAAAGCTGGCAGAACGCCACAGGTGAAAACCGTTACCGCCGCGGCTTGTACACCTACCTGAAACGGACGAGCCCTTATCCCGCGATGCTCACGTTTGATGCAGGTTCAGGCGAAGTTTGTCAGATACGTCGCGTGCGGACAAACACGCCGTTGCAGGCGCTGGTGACACTGAACGATGTGCCCTTCGTCGAAGCAGCAGGCGCCTTATCGCAACACATGCAGCAGGCTGGGGAGAAGCTCGAAACGCAGATTACCGCCGGGTTCGAAAGGGTGCTTCTGCGGAAGCCCTCGGCGGCTGAGTTGAATCGCCTGGTGCAGCTTTACAACGCTTTAGAAGAAGAGGCGCCCGGTGAGCAATTGCTGAAATCAGCGGGTGTCGCGTCTGGTGATGCGCGGCTGATTGCATTGGCGAATGTGTTATTGAATCTTGATGAAACGCTTACACGGCCATAGCAGGTTTGTGAACTGCAAGCAGGTGAATCGCGATGAATCTCTCACCCTTCAAACAGCATCTTCAGGCCATCACCCGGCGGCATTTTTTTGCGGGCGCCGGTCTGGGCTTCGGCGCCTTGGCGATGCAGTCTCTGATGGCCGGCGAGAACGCCGCGCCAGCGTTCCGCATTCCCGCCAAAGCCAAGTCCATCATCTACCTGCACATGGCAGGCTCGCCTTCGCAGCTGGAGTTGTTTGAGCATAAGCCGGCGTTGCAGAAGCTGCACAACACGCCGTGCCCGCAGTCTTTGTTAGAAGGCAAACGGTTCGCCTTTATCCGCGGCGTGCCAAAGATGCTGGGGCCCCTGTTCAAATTCAAACAACACGGCGAAACCGGGCAGTGGGTCAGCGAGCAGCTGCCGGAACTCAGCAGCGTCATCGACGATGTTTGCGTGATCCGCACGGTGCAGACGACGCAGTTCAATCATTCTCCCGCCCAGTTGCTTTTGCAGACAGGTAATCCGCTGCTTGGTTATCCGTCAATCGGTTCGTGGGTCACTTATGGAGTGGGTAGTGAGAATGAGAATCTGCCCTCGTTTGTGGTGTTAGCATCCGGCGGGAAGACGCCAAGTGCGGGCAAATCGCTGTGGGGCGCGGGCTTTCTACCCACGGTGTATCAGGGCGTTCAATGCCGGACCACGGGCGAGCCCATCCTGTTTCTTTCCAACCCCAAGGGGATGTCCCGCGCCGCGCGGCGGAAGACACTGGATGCGCTGAATGATTTGAATCAGATGCAACATCAGCAGGTGGGCGACCCTGAGACCATCACGCGCATCGCCCAGTACGAACTGGCCTACCGCATGCAGGCGGCAGTACCCGGTGTGATGGACATCAGCAAAGAAACGGCCGCCACGCTCAAGATGTACGGCGCCAAGCCGGGCTACGTGTCGGCGGCGGAATCGGCTGCTGACCCGCGAGCGTTGTATAAGGGCGACGATGCAACATTCGCCAACAACTGCTTACTTGCCCGGCGGCTTGTGGAAAGCGGCGTGCGGTTTGTGCAACTTTATGACTGGGGCTGGGACCATCACGGCAGTTCACCGGGTGAATCAGTCGACGAGACACTTCCCATTAAATGCAGGCAGATCGATAGACCCGTTGCGGCGCTACTGAAAGATCTGAAGAGCCGCGGGCTATTGGATCAGACATTGGTTATCTGGGGCGGCGAATTCGGTCGTACACCCATGATGCAGAACAATAAGCGGTCCACATTACGCCAAGGTTTTATTGGCCGCGACCATCATCCGCACGCGTTTACGATGTGGATGGCAGGTGCGGGCGTTAAGCCGGGATCGTACGGTCAGACCGATGAGATTGGGTACTATCCGGCCAAAGACTCCGTCAGCGTGCGTGACATCCAGGCGACCATTCTGCACCTGGCAGGCATCGACCCGCACCGCTTTCACTTCGCCTATCAAGGACTTAATCAGCGGCTGATTGGCCCTACCGAAGAAGGCAAAGTGCTGAAGAAAATCTTGAGCTGACGCGCAGCATCGCGGAACGGCTGCTTAGTCCTGGCGGTTGCCACGGGCATCGGTAATAAGATCTTCGGCGCCTTGCGAGAGCAGATCTTCCGCCGCCTGCTTGCCCAGCGCAAATGCATCGGCCGGCGCACCCGCGCGGTGCACATGCAGACGCTGCTTTCCATCGGCGCTAAGCACCACTGCATCCAGCAACAGTTGTTCTTCCTCCACTCTGCCCCATGCCCCAACTGGAGCCAGGCAGCCAGCCCGGAGATTCGCTAGCAGGCTACGTTCTGCGGTGACCGAGGCATTTGTGGCAGTGTCGTTCAGTTTCGATACGTGCTCCAGCACACGATCATCGCCTTCACGCACTTCAATGCCAAGCGCGCCTTGCCCGGCGGCCGGCAACATGGTGTCCAGCGGCAGCGACTGCGTGATGCGATCCTTCCAGCCCAGCCGGTTCAGGCCGGCGACGGCGAGCATGATGGCGACGTATTCTTTTTCATCCAACTTGCGCAGACGTGTATCCAGATTGCCGCGGATATCGCGGATCTGAAGATCGGGGCGCAGATGAAGCAGTTGAGCTTTCCGGCGTAAGCTGCCTGTGCCCACGACCGCAGCTTCTGGCAGTTCCTGCAATGTGACTGGTTCGCGGGCGACCAGCGCGTCCGCTGCTTCCTGCCGGGGCGGAGTGGCGCCAAGCGTTAGCCCTTCGACCTTTTCTGTAGGAAGGTCTTTCAGGCTGTGAACGGCCAGGTCGATTTCATCGTTCAACAGCGCTGCCTGGATGGCTTTGGTGAACAGGCCTTGTCCCCCTGCCTGGTCCAGCGGGCCGGTCGTCACATCGCCCTTGGTAGTGATGTAGATCATTTCAATCTGGGCGCCCGACTTCTGCAGTTGCTCTGCCACCCAGTCTGCCTGCCAGCGGGCAAGGGCGCTCTTGCGGGTTCCGATTCTTAGTCGATCTACATTCATAGTTCAGGGCTGCTGCGGATGGTGCGGGAAAGGTGTAGCGTAGGCGCGTAGCTGATGGAGGGCAAGCAGTGATAGCCGGAACACTCAAGCCGTATTGCCGGGACCCTCGCGGTAGGGGCCGTGGTGATAATACTTCGGCCGTGGATCCAATCGGACATGCAGCCACGAGACACCTGCGCCGGCCGTGCTTAGCCACAGCGGCTTGGTCGATATCTGCTCACTCATCGCGTCGCCGATCGCTTGCCACAACTCGCGTTGCTGGCTAGATGGCGTATCGCGCACAAACGCCGCTAGGTGCCCGTATGCGTGGAGCGAATCACGGTCTTCCGGCGGAGTAGGAACGATCATCGTTGAACTGCCACTGAGATTCTGAAAAGCGATCACGCTGCCGGCGGCGGACTGCCGGAACTGATTCTCAAATGCACGCGAGTCGACAGGCCTCGCTAGGCCGGGACTGTTGACAACAACGAATTCAAATTTCTGCCCGATGGTCTGCGAGGTAACGCATGGTGTTTCCCAGCGGAACGCGGAAAAACTCTGCCCTGCCAATAGATCGTTGAAATACTGCTGGAAAGCATCGGAGGTTTGCCACAATTGCACGACCTGTTGAAAGGTAAGCTCGGCGCCATGCTGCCGGACGGTGTATCGCAGCGACTTCTCTTTTTCGAGCCACGTCGCTTCCGCCTCCCAGGGTAGTTTCTGCATGTAGAGTTTTCCTCCGCTGCGATAAGGTGCAAAGGTTGTTGACGGGTCGCCTATTTTAAACGTCGCGGGTACAATACGCGATGTAGATGTGACGGTGTTTCAGCACGAAATTCACGTTCGCGACAATCGAAATGGCTGAGCCGCACGATTGCGTTCAGCCCTTATGCAAACGTCCAGGCGTCTTTGAATCTAAGCCATTCAGACCGGCTTAAAATCCAACACCTGACGTTGTAGGGATGGAGCTTTCTTATGCCGGCGCGCAATCTTCTGATCATCACCCTTGCCGCGGTTTTATCGTGGGCCTGTTATCAGAAGATGCAACGCACGCGCTACGCAGGCGAAGTCGCCAGTGCGATGCACATCATCCGCGAAAGCTACGTGGAAGAAGTCGATTCGCACGAGCTTTACCAGAACGCGATGAGCGGGATGGTCAACGGCCTGGATGAACACTCTGGCTATATCAGCCGTGAAGACTTCGAAGAATTCCAGGAAGGTCTGACCCAGGAATTTGGCGGCGTCGGCATGCAGGTGGAGGGTCCGCCTGAGAATGACAAGGTAACGGTTATCAGCCCGTTACCCGGAACGCCCGCACATCGTGGCGGCATTAAGCCGGGCGATGTCATACTTTCTATCAACGGAAAGAGCATCGCCGGCATCAAGAGCATGCGAGACGACGCATTGCCAAAGATGCGCGGCAGGCCGGGCTCGAAGGTCACGCTGACGGTCCAGCACCCGGGCGAAGATCAGCCGTCGAAGATCACGCTAACACGGGCGATCATTCCGATCGAATCCGTGCGGGGCGTTAATCGTAAGGTCGGCGGTGGTTGGGACTATCACATCCGCCGCGATCCGCGCATCGCGTATATCGAACTAAGCACCTTCGGTGAACACTCCGTCGACGAACTCAGCCGCGTGTTGACATCCGAAGATCTGAACCCCGAAGGGCTGATTATCGATCTGCGTGACAACGCCGGCGGCCTTCTGACCGCGGCAGTCGATCTGTGCGACCTATTTATCGACGACGGGGTAATCGTCACTACGCGTGGCCGCGGCGGCGTGGAAAAGAAGCTTTACACGGCCACTTCGCGGACCCTGGCGCCGAAGTCGCTGCCAGTGGTGGTGCTGATCAATGGCTCGTCCGCATCGGCGAGCGAGATCATGGCGGGCTGCCTGCAGGATCACCAACGAGCCAGCATCATCGGCGTACGGTCTTATGGCAAAGGCTCTGTGCAGAACATTATCAATCTTGAAGACGGTGGAGCCCTGCGATTAACTACCGCCAGCTACTGGCGGCCAAGCGGACGGAACATTCACCGTACGCGGAAATCCAAAGAAGAAGACGAATGGGGCGTGAAGCCAGATAAAGGCCTGGAAGTGCCGCTTTCAGACAAGGAAGCCGAAGAGCGCATCAAAGCCATCCGGCAGCGATATACCGCCCAGTTGCGTTACAGCGTGGGAGACGAGTCTGCCAAAGAGGAAGCACAACAGCCGATAGACGCTGCCGACCCGCAACTGCGCAAAGCAATTGAGTTGTTGCAAAGCAAGCTCGGCGACGCGGAAGAAGGGAACCAGCATCCCGTGCCTCCCGAACCCGCTGCGGCCTGACGCTGCATCTCTGGTAGACCGCTATTCGCCTGTTGGCATCAGTCGATATTTCGGTCGTACATGCGATACGTGCGCGTGCGTTTGGCGCCGCCTCGTTCAAGGCTGCCACGTGAAAGCTTGTTGCTTTCCAGCACCCAAGAGAATTCGCCTTCTTCGATTCCCCATTCCAGCGAATCGGGCAGCAACCGCCCCAGCAGCACCAGCCCGACGCCCCACTTCTGCCATTCGGGCAGAACATTGGTGCTAATCATGCGGACGCGTTTGAGGGTTTTGCGTTTCCACAACAGCTTCAGAAAACCAAACGGGAACAGACTGCCGTCAATCTCTTTGATCAGAGGGTTGTAATCGAGCATGCCGAACACGGCGCCGACCGGGGCGCCATCGATCTCTGCGATGGTCGTCATCTCCGGCACCACCAGGTGCTTCATCCCCGCGGCCATGTGGGCGAGCTCACTATCGCTAAGCGGCACAAATCCCCAACTGCCTTCCATCGACTTGTTGTAGATGTCGAGAAACGTGTGCACGTCTTGCAGAAATCGCTTCTTATCAAGACGACGGACATTCATTTCGAACCTCCGCTTGCACTCCTGAGCGATGAACCGCAACTTAGTGTCCATGTCGGCCAACATATTTATGTAGGCATTATACGCGTACATATCGTGCGACTTTTCGAACCCGGCGTTTTCCCAGAGCTGCTGATAAAACGGAGGGTTGTACGTCATCATAAAGGTCGGCGGCCCGTCGAAACCTTCGATCAGCAGACCGCACTCGTAATTCTGCGACGGGTTTGCGGGGCCACGCATCTGCTCCATGCCCTGCTGCTTCAACCAGCCCTGCGCAGCAGCGAAAAGGCCATCGGCCACCTCCTGGCTATCAATGCTTTCGTAGAAGCCAACGAAGCCTAGTTTGTCTTCGTACTTCTCATTGTGGGCGTGATTAACAACTGCCAGCACGCGGCCGCAAGGCGCACCGTCTTTGTAAGCAATGAATGCCTGTGACTGTGCTTTTTCGTAAAACGGATGCTTCTTGAAACCGAGCAACTCTTTGTTGTTACCCCGGAGGGGTGGTATCCAGTTCGGATCGCTCTTGTACAGTTCCCAAGGCAGCTTTACAAACTGTTTCTGCTGTTTTGAAGAGGCAACCTCTTCAATTTGAATATCCGCCATCTCACCTATTCCTTGAGGATTTTTGCGTATCTTCTTGACATAGGCTGCGGGCGTCAAGCACAGATAGTCCACGTTGAACCCTTACGCCTGGCCGCGTGAAACGCAGCCGGTAACCAGCTATGCGATACTTTCTAACGGGTGTGACGGGATTTCTAGGCAACAACCTTGCCCGTGAGATCCTCGCGCGGGGCGACGAAGTCCTCGCCCTTGTCCGCCCCGGTAGCGATCCGACGCCGCTATCCGGTCTGCCAGTGGAACAGGTGCAGGGCGATCTGAACTGCGAAGACGTTCTGGCCGAGGCCTGTCAGAGGGTAGACGCTGTCATTCATGCAGCGGGCTTTGTGAAGATCGGCTGGTGGGGCGTTCAGCAGGCGCGCAAAACAAATGTTGACGGCACACGCAATGTCGCCCGCGCAGCACGCCTGGCGGGGGCACCCATGGTGCACGTTTCAACCGTCAATGCACTCGCACTGGGCACGAAAGACACGCCGGCCGACGAAGACACGCCCATCCGCTATTCCACGCAGTGCCCGTACGTTGTTTCAAAACGCGCGGGTGACGCGGTAATCTGCGAAGAGATCGAACGCGGGTTGCACGCCAGCATTGTTTACCCTGGATTTATGCTGGGGCCCTGGGACTGGAAGCCGTCCTCCGGGCAGATGTTGCTGCAGGTCCACTCGCAGTTCACCCCCATGGCGCCGCGGGGCGGGGCAAGCGTGTGCGATGTGCGGGATGTCGCCAAGGGAATTCTCAGCGCAATAGACGAAGCGGATGCTGGCGAACGCTTTATTATGGCGGGCGAAAATCTTTCGTACCTCCAACTATGGCAATTGATCTCTGAAGTGACCGGTGGCACTCCTCCGATTTCCCGCACAGGGCCCGTACTGCCGTTTATTGCGGGCAAAGCGGGGGATCTGTGGGCGACGCTACGCGGTGAAGAAGGCGTTGTGAATTCGGCTGCGGCCGAAATGTCCGGACAGCTGCACTACTATTGCAGCGATCACGCCCGCAGAAGGCTTGGCTACGATTCACGCAGCCCGGCCGTTTCTATTCGCGATGCGTGGCAGTGGCTTGAAGAGCATGGCTACGCCTGCAACTGCGACGCTCCGGCTTCCAGAGCGGCATAGGCTTGCGGTCCAGGCGAAAGGCCGCCATTGCCTGGTGAATGATTGACATGGCGCCGTGGTCGAATTAGTGTCGATGCTTGTCTGTACAATGATGGAAAAATCGTTGTCAAAGGAGTGACGGCCCCATTCACCCGGTTCGAGAGAATCCTCATGTCGCTTCGACTTTTGCCGCTCGCATGTATGGCCCTTGCGATTACATGCTGGCACCCCGCCATTACCTCCGCCCAGGAAAAACAACCCGCCACTCAGCCAGAACCAGCGCCCGCAGTCGAGGCAACGGTTGAAGCAGAAGTCGAGCCAGCCGCTGAACCAGAGGTGGCAGATACTGCTCCGGTTGATGGTGTCGACGAAAACCCGCCAACCATCAAGGGCGAAGAACTCGACACCAGCGAAGACAACTCTGTTATTGACGCGGAAGCCGAAGGGACTGGCGATGTAGCTGAACCCGCCGAAATGGTGGAAGTGATCGAAGAATCAGAAGAAGCCACCACGCCTGCTGAAGTTCAGCCATCAGCAACAATCACGGCCGGAGCAACCACCGTCGAAGGTAGTGTGTCCGCCAGCTATGATGCCGGCGTTTCTTATGGCGATGCATCTTACGGCGCCAGCTACGACGGCGCTGTCAGCGGACCCGTCATGACGTATTACGCACCGCAGTATTACGGGTACTATGGCAATTTCTATTCGACCAGCGTCAACTTCTTTGGTCTGCGTGGCTGGAGCATGTGGCGGATGTGGACGCCGGCTTTGAACACCGCAGGTGTGGCGCCTACTGCTTATCCCTACTTCTACGCCGCCCACTACGCCGCTTATCCGCACCTCTATTACAACCCGTACCGGTACTACCCAACGTACTACTACCCGGCCGCTTCTTTTGGCGCCTCTTACTACTACATGCAGCCAACGCCTTCGGTCATCATCACCCAGCCTTACATGCCGCTGCTTGGCGACGCCAAAGCCCGCACGGCGCCAGCTGAAAAAGTCGCCAGCTCGTCGATCAGCGTAAAGCAGCTTGTGGCCGCCATGCCAAAGTCGCAGGCTCAGCCAGAGGCAACCCCGGAGATCAAGCTTGTTGCCGCACGCACAACGGTCGCCGCAAAGGCTGACGCCAGCGTCTCGCGTGAAGAAGAAGCCGCGGCGTTCAGCGATGTGTATCACGCGTACTGGCGTGGTGACAACGAAGATGCGATGAAGCAAGTGCAGGCCGCTATTCAAGCCGCTCCGCAATCGGCCCGTGCCTGGTATTACAAGGGCATGATCGAATTGCGGATGGACGAAAAAACCAAGGCCGTCGAATCGCTGGCGCAGGCTGTCCAGTTGCACCTGGACAATCCATCTCAAGATGCAGATGTGAATCACGCACTAGAACGTGTTCAGGGACGGGTCCGTGTGCAACTACACCGCGCACGTCTGAAGGTCGAAGCTGCCCGGCGCAGCAATAAATAGCCGGGCCGTTCGTTTCTAACCTGTCGTCGCCTCTACCTATACTTTGGCGGCGACGGGTCCGGCCGTCTGCCACGGCTGCCAGGAAACATCTTTGCGTGTTCTTAGCCGGTCCGCGACCGCGGCCAGGTCTTCACGGGCTTGTACAATTCGCGTTGCTACATGCGCTAAGGAAAGCCCCTGCATTTCTACGCACATCAGCGCGTCGCTACTTGCCTGATGCAAGACAGTTGGCGATTGGCCGGTTCCTTCTCGCATCTGGTTCAGCATGGGCTCCGCCGTGGCTCCTGCGGGGAGCATCAGCAGCAGGCGTTTGCCGCCGCCGCAATCGTCCAGCATCGGAGTGGCTTGCTGCACGAACTGTTGAAGTTGAGAACCACCGCCAGACTCGACAGCGCAGATCGCGCCGGTGACATCGAACTCGTGAATCGCCGACAGCGTGACGCCGCGCGCGGCCTTACTGAGGCTGGCGACCAGGTGATGGTTCACCTGCGTTTCTTTCTCCAGCATGGAACGAACCAGGCCGAACCCCGCTTCGCGGCAGACATCATCCAGACGGCGGGTAAGTTCGTCCGTCCGCTGTTGAAGCCCCTCATAAACACCAGCATCAACCTGATTCATGCTGGAAGCATTGCAATTCGCAAAGACGCTAGATGCATTTTCAAAGAACTCGACCGACGCCGGTTGCAGATCCTGCTTCAAATCTTGCAGCTGATTGAGCACAGCCGAAATTTTTGCCGACAAGATCTTCACGTAGCCGCGCAAGCCCTGCAAGGCAAGCGCCTGGATACAACCCTCAAAGTACTGGCCATGCTTTTCGAAGTGACGCGAAACCGGGTTGTTAGAGATAGGCTTTCCACGGGCTGCCTTCTGCTCCCGTTCCACAAGCACCTTAAAGTCAAAGTAGATTTTCAGCGACTCAAGTTGCTGTTCTAACTGAGTGCTTAATCCGCGGGACTTTTCGGATAAGCTGGCTAGGTGAGTTTTGAACCATTTACCTGCCGCCACCGCAGCGTGCGAACGTGATTCCGCACGGTCGGTCAGTTCGTAAATCCAGGATGAAATCGGCGCAATCTGCTGCTCGGCAATCGCCTGAAAATGCGATTCCAGTGCACGGCCCAGCGGTGAAGTCGAAAGATCCTCGACGGGGCATTCTGACTTACGCGGCCCGGCAATCGCACAGATGCCGTCCAGCATTTCTTCACCAAGACGCTGCTCGGGATGTCCGGCACCAATTTCGCCTGCCATCTTTTTGAAGAATTCATCAACGTCGCCATCGAGTTCCTGGATCAGCGCTGCGTTGGACTGCTGCAAGATCACGTCGAAGTCAATTTTAAGTTTGTTCGCCAGACCTGCCGTGATTTCGATCAGCTTTGGATCGATTGGAGCTGGCTGCACAGGTGAACTTGTGCGGACGGCGGTCAGGCCGTTCGATGGCTGTGTGTCGCCAGTTGTTATCGTCAGCGGATCTTCGCCGCGCCAAGACTGGATAAGCCGGTGACACAGCATATCGGCAGTGGCGGAAACAAGCTGCTCGCTGGCGCCGCCAATCCGGCTAACGCCCATCGTTCGTACATCACACGGCTCTGCGGCATCGGACTGCCGGGCCGCCGCGAAAAATCTACCGGCTGGAGATGTGGCGTCGGCAAGGAGATAGGTCGCCAGCTGATTGGCAACTTCCTCAAACTGATCGTCGGTGAGATCTTCGCCAAAGGAATTGACATAGGTGTGATCGAATGGCGGCTGCTTGCAAGCCGGCAGATGGCAGGCTTCATCCGCGGGGAATTCGTTGTCTGGATGGGCGTAGTGCGACAACTCGCTGAGGCAGGCAAAGGAGTTGGCCATCGCAAGTTCTTTTGCCGTGGGGTTACGTCCTGCCGCGTGCACCAGCATTCCGCAGATCGTGGCGTCTGTTATTCCCTGCCGCGATAGCGCCTTGCGGATCGCATATCCCAGGTCCATCGCCATCCCGCTGCCACAACCGCCGGATATCGCAGAAACAACTGTAATGAGCGGCGCCTCGCTACCGCGGCATGCGCTGGCGAATGTCTCTTGCAGCTTTTCGTCCAGCATTTCCGAATGGTCAACCATTGCCAGCCGGCCCAAAGGACGTAGCCCTTCGGTCTGTTGCGACCGCGGAATATTGTACAGCCAGCGGCGGCTCATCGATTTCAGAAGTAGCGAAGAATCGTTACGGTAATCCTGCGCGCGGCGCAACGGCAACGCTAACGTTGCGTCGGCATGAAGGACTGAGCCAGGCGCAGCGTTGGCTGCGGCTTCAGAGAGCGTCCGCACATCGGTGTCCATCGCCAGCATAGTCACGTCTGGACTTTCATCCGTGTTGTGACTCTGGTCGATCAACCGCTGACTAATATTTTGAAGAACCTTCAACCCCAGCCCACCAGCGCTGATCAGAATAACCGGGCGCCGCGGTGTGTCTTTGGCTTCCAGCGCAAGCGGCTGCAAAGGCGCCGGGGCGCTGACATCACTGATCTCAGGCAGACCGATGGAGCCAGACGTTTTCACAACACGCCGTTGCGGCGGCGCATCGGACTGTTCCGTCTTCATGCCACGGCGTGATTCCGCTTCGGCATCGACAGGCGCAGCAGGGACGGGACGGTCAGGGGTCTGAGGCTTTGCGACCTGCACCTTCGCCGCCGGATTACACAGATTGTCGATCAGTTCGACACAGCTCTTGTATCGGTCGGCTGGATTCTTCGATAACGCACGGTCGATGATGCTGCGTTCGTTTTCGGGCAGCACGCCGGTCCGCGGCCGGCTATTGAGATGTTGCGTAGCAAGCTGCGCGGCCGTGGCTCCGCTAAAGGGCAAGACACCCGTGAGCATTTCCTGGTACACGATCGCCAGGCTGTACTGATCGCTAGCCCGGGAAGGCCGGCCGTCATACACCTCTGGCGGTGCATACAATGGCGTAAGGCCGCCCATCAGAGACGCCGTCACGTCGTGAACTTCTTTCACGAGGCCAAAGTCCGCAACCTTGATGCGTCCGCCCAGCAGCAGCAGATTCTCCGGTTTTACGTCAAGGTGCTGCAGCGAATGATGCTTGCTCATATAGTCCAGCGCGTCAGCAGTATCGCGCATATAGACCAGCAGTTCGTCACGGGGGATGCCATCGAACTGCTGTTCACGGCACTTATCGAAACGGTCTTTTACACTGCCTTCTGCCAGTTCCGAAAGGATGCACAACTGGCCGTCGATCACTTCAATGCGTTCCAGCGAGAGCAGGAACGGGTGCCGTGCTGCGCGGATACGGTTGAGAGATTTCAATTCCCGCGCAGCGCGATCGTCATCCAGCCGGCCGTAAACGAATTTGATAGCCTTCGTTAATCCACCCGGCGCCTCAACGCCCCACACTTCGCCATATCCGCCCGCCCCAAGCCGGTTGGTCAGCTTGTAGCCCGGTATCGGTTCTGCGCCGGTTGTTAAATGAATCGCCATGATTCTACTACTTGTCGCTAAGTGTTATTGAGGAGTTGTCCGCGAGCTTCGCCGGGGAGCTTTCGGGTGGTGTTCAACGCGAACGCGACACCGGCACGCTGTTGCGGTGTGTCTGTAAGGGGCTGGGAGCGCCGAAGTGCGGACCTTGGGCGAACCGGCAGCCGGTCTCGCGGCAGATGTCCGCCGCCAATTGAGATTCGATGCCGCTTGCCAGCACATCGGCGTTCAGACTGCGGGCGGCGTCGACAATGTCAAACAACTGTTCGTGCTTTTGCCCGCCCGTTTCCATATCACGGGTTATCGCAGGGGCCAAGTGCAGTACATCCGGAGCGAGTGCGTGATATCCGGCGATCTGTGCTTTGCCACCTGCAAAATCTCGATACACCACCTGGACCCGCATTTCGCGCAGCGCCGCCAGAAAATCGCGGAAGTAAGGAATGTCGCAAACCGCGGCGTCGGGAATCATCAACGCCAGCTGACAATCACGTCGCGCGATGCTTCGTAGCCGAGCCACTGAATTGACGAAGGTTTCGTCACCGGTTTCGCGTGCATCGACGTGCAATAACAGCGTTCCGCGGCCGGCGACTTCACGCGTCTCTTCGACCGCCAGAAGGCGTTCCATTTCCCGCAGCCTTCCGCTCACACGGCAATCGACTGAGTGCAGAAAGGCTTCGTCCTGCGGCCAGCTTTTGTGCATCGCCTGCGAGGCGGAACTCGCCTCGTACCCCGCAACTGCATTTTCCTGAAGGTCAATCACGGGCGTGTATTCGATGCAGACGCCGCAGGTCGTCAGCGATTCCTGCCGCCGGCGCACACCCTGGATATAGTCAACGCTGGGATGACGTCCTTCTTCTTCACCTTGCGGGAAATCCATCACCTGCGTCGCGTTCTGCGTCACCGTATCGTTGTTACGCCGCGGACGGTGAAAACTGAACTCGACGTCGGCAACGGCCAGCATGTCGCCATCCTGAAGCTCCACTTCAGAGATGCGGTCGCCGTTGACGTACGTGCCATTGGTGCTGCCTAGATCACGCAGAAAATAGTGGGCGCCGCGTTGTTCAATAACAGCGTGTTCACGCGAGACGCGGGTTGAGTCTACTGGCAAGCCTGTTTCCGTACTGCGGCCGATCACAAGGGGAAGGGCGTCCAGCGTGGTTTCTATCGCGCTGCTTTGCCCAGGGGGGTAGTGCTCTAACCAGGGCGGAGACTGCTTCGGCGCGCTGGTGAGAATGTGAGTTTGCATATTCATCCTGGTAGAACCCATGGATATCGGTGACCGTTTGCGCAAGCGACGTATACAGACGCCTCTGAAACCTTAGCTCATCCTTAACCTTGCGCCGGACGAAGCGTGAAACGCAGAAGATACTGGCGCCGCTGAATATGCATCGCAAGGATTATTCCGGTGCTGCCGGTTGTGCTGCTTCACGAGCAAACTTTACGCAGAATTCTCACGCGACGCCCAGATGTAAGCTACTTTTTGGATGGCTACTTTTCTCTTCTAAGCCAACGCTGCCAGACTCTTCAGCGATTCAGAAAACAATTTGATGGAAAGCCGATCGTGACTGACGACGCACTACCCGTACTTCTTGTTGCAGATGACCGCGCACTTCTCCGCCGCCTGTCTCAATTGCTTAGCATGTTTGGTTACGAAGTCTCGCAGGCTGCCAGCAACGAACAAGCACAGGCGGCGATCAGTTGCCGTTTGCCTGCCTTTATACTTGTGGATGCAAACATGCAGCACGGCGCCGCGCTCGACTTCTGCCGGTGCGTGATGAAGCACGAACATGCGGGTCAGATGCGCACCATGCTGCTTGTTTCTGAACCGCCAGTCGAACTGCTTTCGGAAGCGCTGGAAGCAGGCGTAGAAGACTTTCTGCAGAAGCCCATCATCTACGGCGAAGTGCTTGCGCGCTTACGCGCCGGTGGACGGGCCCTGGAAAACGAACGCCGTATCGAAGCGCAACGCGGTGTCGACAGCGTCACCGGGCTGATGAGTCAACCGGCGTTCTACGACCGTGTCGACTTCGAAGTGGCGTTGCTGCAGCGCGCATCCGGCGGCATTCACAGCGCTCCGCCGGTTTCGTGTGCGGTGATTTCGCTAGACCATTTTGGCCGCGTGGAAATGGAATGCGGCCTGGCGTCGAGCAACACGATTCTTCAGGATGTTGCTACGCAACTAAGCGATTGCGTTGGTGAAGATGTCCTTTTAGGTTCGCTGGGCGATAACAGAGTTGCTGCCTTGCTGACCAATCATTCAGAAAACGAAGCGGCAAACTGGGCCACGTCTGTCCAGCAGATGCTGCGTGACACGATGTTCCACGCGGGAAACGGCACCTACCGTTTTACGGCAAGCATCGGCGTCGCCGGGTTTACGGAAGGCCCTCAGACGACAGAAGAATTCATCGTCTGCGCGACCCAGGCCATGGAACTCGCCCGCGCTTCAGGCGGCGACTGCATCGCATGCAGTGATGAATTTGAAGACGAAGCAAGTGTGTGGGAGCAACTCGCCGCGCCCGGCAGCCTGTTTGAAACAACGATCGCCCGCGATGTCATGCACCCATGCACCGTCTGGATACATGAGTCAGACACATTGCAAACCGCAGCAAAACTCGTCAGACGCACACAACTCCCAGCAGTGCCGGTGCTGAACGATGCCGGAAAAGTTTCGGGGCTGCTCACTCGCGAGGCGCTGGAACAGGAACTTACCAGTGGTGATAGACTTCCGCATCAGTGCACAGCGGGCGAAGTCGGTCTTCCGCGTCCGATCTGTGAAGCGAGTCACGCACCCTTTAACGCTGTGCTAGAGAATTTCTCCCACGACCCCCAGGCAGTCGTGCTGGTATTGGACCAGGAACGACCGACCGGGATCATCACCCTTGCTAATGTTGCTTCGCTAAGCGGCAGCGTCACCCGTGAAACGTTTTACAGCGACGCCTTTGGCTCAAACAGCCGCTATCTCGTAGTGCCAGAAAACGCAGAGTTGCAAACCGCCGATTCAGATGACTAGGTCCGAAGCCTTGCGGTGGGCGCATAAAAAAAGGTCGGCTGCGGGGAAGTGCGTCGGGCAGAAACGCAGTTCCGAAAGAATGCAGCCGACCAGTTTCAAGTGAAACTTTGTGGTGTGCTTCGTATGCATGAATCATATCACGGGGCACTATCTTTACAACCATCTGGCAATCATTTTGGCGGCAATTTGCCAACATCTGTGAAGAGTCACACCAACAATCCACCACCGTCCATACCTTTGAGGGTGCAGAACAATCTAAAGCGGTTACCGGAGATAGTGTGTGTGGATTGTAGCGGTGATAACGACCCGCGATTGCTGCTGACCGATATCGCAGCCTGACGCCTTTCCAGACAATTGCTATCGCTGTTCTACGATACGCAACCTTCAACTGCGGATACCGCGAAGCCACAATATGACATATTCATGTCACTTACTGTGCACGGCAAACCGCATGAAGGCAAACCAATCTTCACCGCCCGTGTCAATACCATTTCAAGGTTGCTGTAAAACCACACAACGCGTTTTTTCTCCAGATCGTTGAGACGCTGCACATCTGGTGCTAAAACCGAAAGAGATGTTGCGGATCGGCAGGTTAACGACCAGCCATCATCGTCACCATGTGTGGCGACCGCAGAGGGGCATTCACGTGCATGATGTGAAGGAGAATTCAGGATGAATGCAGGTGTAGTCACGTTCGAGCTGGACCAGGCTTCAGCGCTGGTCGAAGCTGACGATTCGAAGTGTTGCCATCAGAGTAACCGGGATCAATCCGTTTCTAAGCAGGAGGCGAAGAACACAACCGTGATGCAACAGAGCTATCAGCCCGGCAATGAAGATGTTGTCATCGAGGCGACTTTGGAACTGCCCAGCACCACGCAACATGCACACACAGCCTGCCACGAAATCGCCGCCCGGTTTGAATGGCTCAACTACAACGAGCGTGAAGTTATCGCCGCGCGTACGGCGGTGTACGAAGCTCTTAGCAATGCGATTCAACACGGCAACAGCAACGACCCTTCCAAGCGTTTGACCGTCTCGTACCGTATTGACCATTTGCAGTGCGTGATTTCTATCCAGGACGAAGGCGACGGATTCGATCCAGCATCGCTCCCAGATCCGACCTTAGATGAAAATGTCGGCAGCGAGTGCGCCGGGCGCGGGTGGCTGATTATGCGGCACTTTATGTCGGATATAGAAATCCGCAAACCGGGGAACTGTGTTGTGCTCACGCTGCTGCGGGGCAAGAAGTGGTAGACGCAGAAACCGCAGCGGCTACCGTCCGCGTATCCACATGATTACGCCCGCAACGAGGCTGAATACAATCATCAGCAGGATGGGCGCCGATAGGGTGAAGAGAATGAACACGAAGCGGCCCGACGACGAGGCATCGCCCGTTGTCAGTCCAGCAAATTCCAGATCCTGAGCGGATATGCCGCGCACCACGTAATAACCCGCGGTTGCCATTACACAGCCGATAAACATTAGTAGCAGAAAGCCCGCAATGCTGAATCTGCTACTGTTGCCCGGTTCAGGATCGTCGCCGGAGGAAAATTCGCTCACGGTGAATCTCCTTTTTCCAGCCGGGTGATTGCTGCACGGTCAGCCGCAGCTTTCTCTTCCTTTCCCGTCGCCTTGTAAGCTGCCGCGCGGTGCTTCAGGGCTTTGAGGTTCGCGGGATCTCTTTTGATTGCTTCGCTCGAAAAAGTGATCGCGGCTTCGTTTTCGCCAATGTCCAGGCGGTAACCCGCCAACTTCGTGTACGCGGCTGAAAGATGCTTGTTAATGGCGCGGCGGAATAATTTGGCTTCTTCCTTCTGCTTTTTCAGCTTGGCCTCTTTAACGGCTTTTGGAGATGGCTTCTCGCCAGCATCGTCTGCGCCGTCTCCAGATCCTTTCTCTTTATCTTCTTCGTCCGTCCCAAAATCGATTTCCAGAACCTCTTCTTCCTGTTCCAACCCATCTGGCTCCGGCTTTTCTTTCGGAGCTGGGGCGGCAGGGGTGTTCACCTCTGCGTGACGAAACAGTTCAGGCAGCATGACATAAAGTTCACTGCGGGCGAGATAGCCCACTTCGGGCCAGAGTATTTCAGCCAGATGAGGATGCTCTACCGACCAATCCAGCCACACCAGGTTGCCCGTTGCATCGCGCATATCCAGGTAGGCGACAAGGATTCGAGCATCTAAATGGTTCGGGTTTTCCGGCTGTGGCATCGCCTTGTACAGGTCCCACCGCGACGCGGGCTTGCCACCGTGTTTGAGCAGCTTCTTGGCCTGGAGATGATTCTCCAACACGCCCGTCTCAGACTCACGGGAGATGGGAAATATCTGGGTGCCTGAGAAAGGCTCTTCGACGTATCCAAAGGAACGCCTGGAAAAGGTATCCACGGAAATCTCTTCGCCCGACCGGCTGCCGAAAGATATCAACGCCACCAGACCAATCAGTCCAAGAACCGGCAGCGCGATGAGCGCTACTAATAGATAGGTGATGATTGTGCCGCCCGATCCGATGGGCGTACCCGCGCGGTTGCGGGAACTGGCGGCTTGGCTCATGGTGTCTCGTCCGTTGAAGCAACCGGGAGGGTTATTTTAAAGCGTCCAGCACAAGCGGCTTTACCGCAGCTTCTAGCTTACGCGAGAAGGGCATGTGCTGCTCAAGGGCAATGATCACGTATCCTTTTCCGGGCGAGAAGCAGAAGTGCGTACTTGCGGCTCCGCCCCAGCGGCATTCGCCCGGTGTGCTGCCCGGGTCGCCTTTAGATGGCTGCATGCGGACGCTGAAGCCCAACCCGAAGCCCACACCCTCACGGCGGTCGCCCACACCGATGGGCAGTGCGGCCGCCGGTACGTGGTTACGCGTCATGATTTTGACCGTGTCTTCTTTCAGAAGACGCACGCCATCCAGTTCACCGCCGTTGCACAGCGTCACCAGAAACCGCGCGTAGTCGCGTGCTGTGGAAACCAGTCCACCGCCACCCGATAGCCAGAGCGGTTTTTTGCGGTAGTGGCTCGTTGCGACCGCCTCCATCAGCTCCACGCCCCTGGCGCCCGGTTTGTAGCATGCAGCGAAACGCGACAGCTTTTCGTCCGGCACGAAGAATCCTGTATCCTTCATCGCCAGTGGCTTAAAAATCCTCAGGGCGAAAAATTCGTCCAGCGGTTGCCCAGACCAGATTTCGACCAGGCGGCCGAGGACATCGATAGACACGCTGTATTCGAACTTCTCGCCGGGATGAAACTTCAATGGAATCTTCGCGACCGCCGCGGTCCAGTCTTTCAGATCACGCGAGCGGCCCATGATGGCTTGCGATTTGTACGTGCGATCAACGGCGGAAGCTCCCCAGCCATACGTAAGTCCCGATGTATGCCGCATCAGATCGCGAACGGTCATGGGCCGCTTGGGTGGCGTCAACTGCAGCTTGCCCGCAGCGTCTTTCGTCTGCACCTGCACGTTTTTGAATTCAGGAATGTAGTCCGCAACCGGATCGTCGAGTTTAAACTTGCCTTCTTCCCACAACATCATCGCAGCGGTTGTGGTTATCGGCTTCGTCATCGAGTAGATGCGGAAAATTGTGTCCCGCTGCATCGGCAGATTGTTGGCGATGTCTCGCTGCCCGCTGGCTTTGAAGTGCACGATCTTGCCGTGCCTTGCCACCAGCACCACCGCGCCGGCAACCTTCTTCTGATCAATCAGCCGCTGTGTCGCCTCGTCAACCTTCTCAAACCCGGACGCTTCAAAACCGCTATCGGCAGGCGCTGCGACAGGCAACTCTTTGGCCGCTGAATCCGCCGCGATGAAA
The DNA here is from genome assembly GCA_965233625.1 of Pirellulaceae bacterium. Taxonomy (GTDB): domain Bacteria; phylum Planctomycetota; class Planctomycetia; order Pirellulales; family Pirellulaceae. Next base: position 37,190 of record OZ247499.1, on the reverse strand, counting down.
ATGCACAGGGCTGTTACGGCGAGTAGCGATAGGTAACGCAAAGTTGCAGTCCTCTCTGTAATTCGAATTCCGCCGGTAGTCAGTCGGATGGGTAACTGATCAGCTCAATGTATTCCCAGTAGTTGAACAGCCACGGGTGCGCCCAAGGGTCGCCTGCTGAGTATTGTACACTAGCAACGCTTACCGCAAGCAGCACCAGCGCAACGGGGCGCCCCCACCGCCATCTGCCAACAAGGTCGGCGCCGGGTATCAAGCAGACCAGCCACATCGGACACATCCACAACAGCCACCGCATACAGCAGCTGACGCCTCCGTAATTGCGATCGATCTCGGGCCGCATCAAATAGAACCCCGTCACCACAACCGATATGAGGATGGTCGCGTAAGCCGCCAGACGCAGCGAATGCCTGCTGTCCAGCATCAACCGCAGCGGAGTGCTGATCCACAGCGGCAGCACGCGGAATTTCAGCTCGCTGCGAGTTGCTTCCGCCTCTTCTTCAACCGCCGGTCGGCGTCTGGCGAGCCCCATCGCAACAGCCGCACCCAACACGGCAATCAGCCACACCGGCGTTAACGAAAACAGCCCGTGATGCCCGATCAGCATGTGCATCAGATACACCGCCCGGCTGCGTTCGCCGCGGTCGACACCTTGCTTGTTCTCGGGCGTCCAATACGTTCCATCGTATTCGTACCAGTTATCCCACTCGCGGATTTCGTAGCGGTCACCTTCCAGCCCAATCACGGCGAAGCGGTCCTGGCCGACGGTATCCCAGAGATTCCAGCGGCGGGGCACCACTTTGCCGTGCTTCATCCCCGGAGCCAGATCCGCGATGACGCGCGAAGATATATCAACACCCGTCTGCCCGATGGCGTCGGCAAATGCAGGCGGGACCGGCGTCGTGCGATTATCGGCGTTCAGTGCTTCATCAAAATCACCTTCCACGTAGGCGATCACTTCGCCGTCGCTACGATGCGTATACGGAGGCCGCAAGCTATCGTGGGCGATGTAGTTGGTGTAGAAAAACGCCACGATCACAACCGTTGCGGCTGGCAGGAAAGCGATGGTCCAGCGGGCGGGCGACTTGTAAAAAGTCGCGACGGCAATCAGTGCAAAGAACGATAACGCAGGCAGTTCGTTCGCCACGGCAAACGCGCCACACAAGCCGGCCAACGCAAACCGCCAAAGTTCATTCCGGCCCCGCCAGATGGCCAGCGTAGCGCCCAGCGCCAGCATCACACTAACGATCCCGGGCAGGTGGTTGTTGATGCTCACGCAGAACGCCGTGGTGTAAGTTCCAAACGCGCCACATGCCATCGTAAAGAGCCTGCCCCACACGGTGCTGCCGTATTGTTCAATCACGCTGGCCAGCATCCAGAGCATTAACAGCAGCAGCGGCACATTGGTCAGCAGCATCAGCAGGCGGCCCACATAGTACGGATGCGTTTCCAGTTCGCCGCCGGTTGTCTGCTGAATGCACCAGTAAACCCCCGCCAGCATCGTGGGCAGCAGCGGCGGCTTGCTGGAATAATAATGCTCACGGTCATCGGCGCCTTTGTGCCGCACCTTATCGATCGAGTTCCAGACCGGGTCGAAGTTGCGTCGGTTATAAGGTGCATTCTGCACGCGGAGGATCACCGGGTCGATCTCGTACGTGCCATGATCCACCAGCGCCCGGATGGTGCACCACCGGCTGGCGTCATTGGCTGATAGTAGATGCGTACCATTGCCGCCATCCACCGCCGCAATCCGCCCCGCGACGCCGCCCAGCGCAACGGCGATCATCAACCAATAGGCGGCCCAGCGGTTCCGGGAACGACTAAGGTCAATCGAAACATTGGCTTCTGATTCGGGTGGTTCAGACATGTACACATTGTAGCGCTAAAGACGAACGGACAGCGAAACCGTCTATTGTAATTACACGCCTTTAGGTTGCAGCAACGGACGGGTCAGATCGTGGTTGGTCAGTAGACCGACACTTTTGCCTTGACTATCCACGACACGCACCATCGACTCCCGCGCACTTTGCATCCGCAGCAGAACGGCGCCATGCGTCTCAGAACTGGAAACGTCGGGTAACGGTCGCAGGTGTTCCGGGTCCAGCGTCGGCGAAGGATCTAAATACAGGTCAACGATCTTAACATAGCCCAGATATTCCTTACGCCGCTGATCACCCGCCACCAGCGCTGAAGAGAAGCGTTGCCGCCGGGCCTGCGCCAGGATCTGCTCTTTCGACTGCCCCAGCTTCAACAAAGGCGCGCGGCTGACGGGATGACAGAAGTCTGTCACTGGCTGTGAAGATGTGGCAAACAATCTTGTCGCCAGCGCGCGCTGGGCTGGCCGCAGCAAACCGGCTTCCTGGCCTTCGTCAAATACGCCCTGCAACTCCTGCCTGGCAAGCAGCGCCCGCACCGTTTCAGGCGATTCGCCAACCAGCCATTGCAGACAACGACCCATCGCCCACAACAAAGCTGATACCGGCGAAAACAACACCACACATAACAGGAACAACGGCCCACCCAGCCGCAAAAGCCGGTTCGGTGCTTTGTAAAACAGGTCCTTAGGCAGCAGTTCGCCATAAACGAAAACCACCGGCGTCATGACTACTGGCCCAACCAGTTCCACAAAGCCCGCATGCGATGTGAACATCAACCGCGCGGCAAGAACAACCGCCAGCGATGTCAGGTAGTTCGCCACGTTATTACCGATCAGCGTCGTGGCCACGAACAACGTCGGGTTGTTTGTCAGCCCCAACAGCCCGCGTGCGACAAGGTTGCCACCTACCGCGTCGAGCACCAGTCGCACACGCGTCGCGCGGTAGAAGCCCGTCTCGCTACCGCTGAAAAACGCGCTAAGAAACAACCCCAGGGCGAACATCGCCACCACCCAGATCATCAGTCATCCTCCCGGCCGGGCAGTTCGCCCGTGAAGCTGAGTTCAATCACCGCGTGTCCACGTTCAGGCGCCTCGATCACATGCAAATGAAACGGGCCCCAGTCACACTCGTCTCCTTCGGCGATCAGCCGCTGCAACTGCTCCTGCACCACACCGGCAATGGTCACGCTCCGGCTCTCAGGCAGTTCCGTCTCCAGCAACCGCGATAGCCGCCGCAAGCTTGTCACGCCTGCCACACGCCAGACGCCCGGCGTAACGGGATGAATCGGGTTACGGTCCAGCAGGCGTTTGCTACGGCTGGGGTTCCGGGTAAAGATCGTATCGAGCACGTCGTCTAACGTCAGAATGCCAATGGTTTCGCCGTTCTCATTCACCACGGCAGTGACTTCGATATCATCGCGCGTCATCGTTTCAAAAACATCTGCCACGGTCGCGCACCACGGGGCGTATGCCACGGCGTCTGCGTGGTTTTCCAGATTGCTGGCAGGAAACGTCGTCAGCTCTTGCAGGTTGATAGCACAGGCGATTTCTTCGCTGTCTTCTTCGGCGATCAGCAGATAACCACTTGGCGTCATCTGACCTTTCAGATCATCACGCGAAACCGGCCGCCGGAAGGTGACAAACTGCGTTCGAGGCCGCATCCATTCTTCTGCCGTGATGGAAGTCAGCGAAACAATATTCCGTAGGAATGTCTGCTCCTGCTCCACCAGCTGAGCATCATCGGTCGATAGCTCCACGGCGCGTTCCAGGTCGCGGACTTCCAGATAGCGTTCTGGCTTAAAGCCGGGCCACAACAGCCGGCGGGAAAGCAGCATCACCAGCCGCAACGCAGGCATCAGCGGATCAACAATTCGCACCGACAGCGAGAGGATCAGCCCGACCAGGCCCGCCACCAGCCGGGGCCGCAGCACGGCAAGGCTTTTTGGCAGCATTTCACTGCAAAAAATGATGGTCAGCAACGCGACCATCGCAAAGACCGCTGGCGCAGTGGCGCCCCAGCCCGCCTTCTCCAGCTTGATGCTGACGATCGAAGCCAGGGCGAAGTACGCCATATTGACGCCCAGGTTCCAGAACAGCACGGCGGAAAGCAGCCGCTCCGGATCGCGTAACAGCCGCGCCGACGCCTTCTGACCGGGTCCACTGTGCAGCATCTCTTTGCGGTCGCGGGGACGCAGGTAGAACAATGCGGCTTCGCTTGCTGAAAAAAACGCCGACGCGGCGATCAACAAGATCATCGCCACGAGCGGGGGCGCCAACTCGAAAAGCACTACTACCTCGGGGCTTCACAATATGGGGAGATTGGCCGTTTACCGCATGCGTTCATTTTCCGGCCGTACCAGGTATTTCTAACAATATGGCAACCGAATGGGGAAACCAATAGCCTGCGTAACCGCGTGAATTTACCCCTTTATCGCCGTCTTTGCTACGGTCAGAGCCGTTCAATACCGCAGTAAATCCATCTGGGCAATCCTCCAAAGCAGGCGCCAGCACCTTGCCGGTGTTGCGCAGTCGTGAATAATAGGGCGGCAGACGTACTACGGGCCCAGATTTTTGATCCAAACTTGCAATTAGTTGATTCAGTATGAATTCACCTCGCGTCAAACGTGCCTTGATCAGCGTGAGCGACAAACTTGGCCTGCTGGACTTCGCCCGTGGCCTCCAAGCATGCGGAGTCGAAATCTACTCGACCGGGGGCACACGCCGGCACCTTGAAACCGGCGGCGTCAACGTGATTGATGTGGCGTCGTACACCGGATTCCCGGAAATGCTAGACGGTCGCGTGAAGACGCTGCATCCGAAGATCTTCGCAGGCATCCTGGCCCGCCCCTCCGTGCCAGGCGACGTCAGCGCCCTGGAAGACCACGATATTTTGCCGTTTGAACTGGTCGTGGTGAATCTTTACCCGTTTGAAGCGACCATTGCCCGCGAGAATGTCACCCGCGACGAAGCCATCGAGCAAATTGACATCGGCGGCCCCAGCCTGGTACGCGCGGCCGCCAAAAACCATCGATTTGTTTCCATCGCCACGCGTCCCGGGCAGTATTCGCAGATTCTTGATCAGATCGAACAGAATGGCTGCACATCCGAGGAGCACCGCCGGGTGTTGATGGCCGAAGCATTCGCCCACACTGCCGCCTACGACCGCGCGATAACGTCGTACTTTATGCGGGACAATTCTGAGGGCCAGTTCCCCGGAACCCTCAGCATGGCCTTGCGGCGGAAATCTGAACTGCGCTACGGCGAAAACCCGCACCAGCGGGCTGCCGTCTACACCAACCCCAGCGAACATGGACCCAGCCTGGTTTCCGCTCGTCAGATCAACGGCAAAGAACTTTCGTACAACAACATTCTGGATCTGGACGCGGCTCTTTCAATTGTGCGGATGTTCGTTGAGCCGGCCGCTGTTGTCATCAAGCACAACAATCCCTGCGGCGCCGCCGTGGGCAAACAATTGGCCGATGCTGCCGGGAAAGCGTTGGATGGAGATCCACTGAGCGCGTTCGGCTCTGTCCTGGGTTTCAACCGCACAGTCGATGTCGCAACGGCGGAACTGCTTGCCGAACCAGGCCGGTTTATTGAAGCCATCGTGGCGCCCGACTTTGAAGCGGCGGCGGTGGGCATCCTGACGACCAAACCGAAATGGAAAAACAACGTACGGCTGATGCAAGTTGGCCGCTTAGACAAGGTGACGCCCAACCGTCAGTTCCGTCACATCGAAGGCGGTATGCTAGTGCAGGATGCGGATACCGGCGTCGATAATCAGTCGGAATGGAAAGTCGTGACAGAAAACGAACCTTCCGAAGCACTGATGAAGGAACTGCGATTCGCCTGGACGATGGTCCGGCCCGTGAAGTCGAACGCCATTGTGCTGGCCCGCGACGAGTCGCTGGTTGGCGCTGGCGCCGGGCAGATGAGCCGCGTTGACGCTGTGGACATCGCCATTCACAAAGCAGGTGACCGTGCCGACGGCGCCGTGCTGGCCTCGGACGCCTTCTTCCCGTTTGCCGATTCCATTGAGAAGGCAGCCAAGGCAGGTATCGCCGCCATCATCCAACCCGGCGGATCGCGGAATGATGAGGAAGTAATCGAAGCCTGCGACGATCATGGCATTCCGATGATCTTTACCGGCTGCCGCCACTTCCGTCACTAATGCCAGTAGGTGAACCGGCAAAGTTCCGGCGCGTGCGGTCCGATTTCTGATATAATGCATGCGGGTGGGGCTGGCGAGTTTCTATAACCGCCGCCCTTGCGGCTTAGATTGGAAGGGAATGAGTCATGCGCATCTGCGTCATGCTAACCGTATGTCTGGCAATATTGCCGCTGACATTTTCACCCGGCAGATCATACGCCCAGTCCGCCTTGGACGAACTGGAAAAGAAGGCGACCGATACGCTACCGCCAACGATCGCAGCCCCTCCACCTACCATCGCCGCACCACCGGCAGCGGCTCCGCCAGCAACGCCGCCTTCTGTTACGCCGGAGCCACGTCCTATTCCCGGTGCTCCGCCAGCCGTTGCAGAGCCGGGTTATCTGGGCCTTTTCACCGATGATCGTCCAGGCGGCACGGGTGTTCCAGTGGTCGAAGTGGAAAAGGGCGGTCCGGCGGATCTGGCTGGAATCCGCACCGAAGATCGCATCGTTTCCATGAACGGCCGCCGCATCCGCACCAATGACGATGTTGCGGCGGTTCTCACCGGTAAGGTGGCATTCGAAGCATTGCAGGTGGGAATTCTCCGCGGCGGCAGGTCCCTGCTGTTGACCGTCAGGCTAGGCGCCCAGCCAGCAGAAACAAAAGACGGTTCAACACCGCCCGCACGCACCGGTACAGCTCCCGCCGTCAGCCCGCCGGCTGATGCTGCGACGGGCAAGGCGCAACTTGGTGTGACGGTGGCCACATTAGACGGTTACCTGATCCGTATGAACCGCCTCCCTCTAACCCGCGGCGCGTTTATCAACTCGGTTTCGCCCGGCAGCATTGCTGATCAGAATGGGCTGCGGGTTGGCGACGTTATCGTGAGCGCCGCCGGTATCCGCATCAATTCCGCGGACGATATCATCCGCGTGATGGGTAGCGTGCGATACGGTAACGAGGTTGAATTCCTTTACTACCGCAGCAACCGCCTCTACCGCAAGAACATCACCTTCCCAGGTGTGCCGGCTCCCGCTGCCGGTCATAGTGTCAGCAAGCCGCCCGTCTCTGCTGAAACGCAGGCGTTGCGTGACCAGGTCAAAGCGATGGACGCCCAGATTCGCGACTTGAAGCAACGCATCAAAGAACTTGAAGCTGCTGGGCGCTGACCGCCGCAAAGCTTGTTACGGAAGTTCCCAGAGATGCACCGTTCCGTTCCAGTTGGCGGTCACCAGATCGCCAGCGGGTGTGAAGCAGACCCAGGATACACGGCCCGCGTCTGCATCAAACACGAACTTCTGCTGCCCCGTAGCGACGCTCCACAGCCTTGCCGTGCCGTCCCACGATGAAGACGCCAGCCATTTCCCGTCTGGTGAGAAGCGGAGATTCGAGATCGAATACTGATGTCCGCACATCTTTCCCGTGACGGGCTTCCGGGTGCGAATATCGCAAAGCTGAATGGCGCCTTGCGAACTGGAAGCCATCAGCCTGCTATCGGGCGAGAAAGCCACGGCATTAATCATGTAGCTGTGGCTCATTGCGCGGTTGAAAACATCTTTCAGCGGAATCAGTTCACCGCCGTCAAGCGTCCACGCTGGCGGCAGCTTGTAGGTTTCGCCTGCGGCCATCGTCCGTGCGCTGCCCACGATCAGGCGCCCATCTGGCGAGACAGCAAGCGTGCCTTGTTGCGACTCGATCGCAGAGATCCGCGCCTTGATCTCATGCTGTTCAACGTCAATCGCTGCGATCTCGAAACCCAGCGAGAACAACGTGTTGCTCCCGGCGTGCCAAGCCAGATCCGTAACCCGGCCGCTAGTAGCAAGGGTTCGCCGCGTTTTCTTCTGCATATCCCAGAGATGCACTTTACCGCCGTTGTCGCCAACCGCGAGTACGTCGCCACCCGCCGCGAAACAGAGGCTGTAGACGTAATCTCCGATAGGGATCTCTTGCAGCAGCTTCTGCGATTTGCGTTGCCAGATGCGGACCGTCTTATCATTGCCACCCGACGCGATCAGCTTGCCATCGGGCGACGCCGCCACCGCGAGCACCGCAGCCGTGTGTCCGCCAAACGGCATCATGCGATTGTTCTCAATGTCGAAGATCTTCAACCGGCTGCCGTAACCCGTTGAGGCGAGGAACTGCCCATTGCCAGAATATGCCAGCGCCCGCGCTGATGGCGCTACGTGTTTTAGATGCCGGGCAGCGACACTTAAATCTTTTGCGTTCCCGGTAAGAAGGGTGTACTGATCCGTAGCGATTGCGAGCAGGTCTTCACCAGCGGCTTGCCCCTTATCGGCAACTCCGGCGAGATCTTTCCAGCGGATCTCTTTGACCGTCTTCTGATTGAGCGCTGCTACCGGTTTGAGCGTATCCTTCTCCAGATCCCAGACCCAAATTCCCGCGAAGTTCCGGCTAAGCACAAGATAGCGGCTACCGGGCGTGAAGAAAGACCACAGCACACCTACCCGGCGCTCTGGCGAGATGACCCGCCGTCCCTCTGGCGCCAGTTCCAGCGGCTGGATGGATTTGATACGCCAGACATCCCAGCCCGTGCTAAGCCAACGGCCATCGGACGAGACCGCCAACGCCTTCCCTTGCCCCCAGTGTGCATTGTGCAGTCGCAGCAGTTCGGCGCCGGTATCTATGTTCCAGAATTTTATTTCGCTGCCGGCCGAGGCTGACACCAGAATGTGTGAGCCTGGAATGAATGCCAGACCCTGCACGCTGTCTTGGTGCGCGGCGATAACATTCTTCAGCTGTCCGCTTTGCGCATCGAAGAAACGGATAGAGCCGTCTTCGTCACCTGCGATAAGCTGCCGGCTATTGGGCGAATACACGATTGCCTGCCCTGGCCCTGATGAAAATCGGTCGTCGCCAAACACCGCGTCCGGCTTCCGGCGGATCACGGGCGGCGTGAATGGCTGCGGTTTTGCGATTTCTGGCGGTTGCGGTTTCAATTGCTGGGGCGGTTGAGGCTTTAGCTGTTGAACGGCAACTGACTTTCTGACCTGAATCTTCTCTTCGTTAAACAACCGAACAAGTTCCGCGTTGCCCGATTTGTTAGCCCGGTCGAGTGGAGTAACGCCGTTTTTGTCTTTCTGTGTTCTGGACGCGTTGAATTCCAGCAACAGACGCGCAAGAGCTACCTGTCTGCGCCAGGCTGCGTCGTGCAGGGCGGTCTCACCGCTGGCGTCTGCCTGATTGGGGTCGGCGCCGGCGAGCAGGAGCGTTTCTACAACTTCCGGTTTGCCATACCAGACGGCGGAGTGTAACGGCGTGTCGCCGCGTTTATTCCTGGCATTCAGCTTGGCGCCGTACTGAATGAGCAGCTTCACGATTTCTGGCTTGCCAGATCGCACCGCAGCGAACATCGCCGGGGCGCCGTCTTCGTCCTGCTGGTCCGGACCCGCGCCAGCTTGTAGAAGCGTTTCAATCACCGGCAGCTGTCCGCACCAGATGGCGTAATGCAACACGGGATCGCCGTCTTTGCGTTTGGCCGATGGATTGGCGCCATACTGCAACAGCTTTGAAATAGCGTCTGGATCGCGCTCCCAGACAGCTTGAAAAACCGGCGGATCGTTCTCCGGCGTCTTAAAGCCAGGGTGGGCGCCCGCCTCGAGTAATGCCGACAAAACCGGAAGGTCGCCCCGCCGGATGGCGTTGTGCAGGGGAGGTTCGCCATTCTTGTTCAGCAAACGCGTACTGGCGCCATATTTCAGCAGCAGCCTTACCACTTCAACACTGCCATGCGAAACCGCGTAGTGCAGCGGAGTGCGACCGTAGGCGTCTTTGCCGTTGGGGTTGGCGCCCGCGCGGAGGAAATCATTGACCGTTTCCACCTTTCCACGACGGATCACTGAAAACAGCACCGGCGTGCCACTCTCGTCCGCCGCGTCAGGATCGGCCCCCATGGCCAAATGCGCCATTGCGGCGTGCGGCCAGCTGGAACGCAACGCGTCTGCTAGTTCCTCATAGCCCGGCCGCATCCTTGGCCGCCGTAGCACCCCTTGCCGCGGAACCGCGGGTCCTACGGGTTGCTGAAAGTCCTTGAGATGAATCCTGCCAATCTGCGGCAATTCCTCTCCCACAGCGACCGGGGTGAGAATCAACAGAAGAGCAATAACGCAGGGTACGGTCACTTGCTTCATCTTCAAACTCCAGCAAAAGGCGTCCGGCTTTAGGACGAATGACTGGCGGCAACAGTTCCGTTTCCAATCTTATAAGCGCGTAAAAAAAACCCTGGCGGGTTACGCCAGGGTTTCGCTGCATGATTAGCAAGCTGCGGATTGACTATTCGCTACCGAACAGTTCCTTCTCAGCCTCTTCCTTGGACGGAGCATCGGAGGCCTCCGGCTCAGGCTTAGCTGGTTCCGGCTTAGGCTCAGGCTTTGCCGGCTCTGGCTTAGGTTCCGGCTTCGTTGGCTCAGGCTTCGGTTCCGGCTTAGGCTCAGGCTTCGTTGGCTCTGGTTTAGGCTCCGGCTTAGGCTCAGGTTTCGCTGGTTCCGGCTTTGGTTCCGGCTTCGGCTCGGGCTTCTCTGGCTCAGGCTTTGCTGGCTCTTCATCCTTCAGATCAGCGGGGTCGATTGGCTCGGCGCCTTCTTTGATCGCAAACAGGTGCGACTTGTTGGCAACATACAGCACTCCATTCGCAATGATCGGCGTGCTGTATACCGAGTTGTCCATGTTGATCTCGTTGATTGGATCTTTTTCCTCGGCGCCGAGTTTGAAGATCGCCACGTCGCCATCCTCGTCGCCGATGTAGACGTGTCCACCGGCAATCAGCGGTGAGCCCCAAGCCTGGGCAAGCATGTCGTAGGTGAAATGCAATTTGCCAGTCTTCGCGTTCAGGCAGTGAACCAGACCGCTGAAGTCGGAAATGTAGAGCAGATCATCTTTGATGGCGACGGTGCCGCAGCTACGATGCATTAGCTCTTCGAAATCAATCTTGCCGTTCTCATCCTGGTCGAAGTTGGCATAGTGCCAGACGACGGCGGAGTTCGGGTTGTCGATTGCCATTTCGCCTTCTTCAGCAATGACCGCCTGTAAGCGGCGATGCGGAATAGGCTGGCTGCGATCGTTAACTTTGACTGCCAGGTGCGGCGAAACATCGCCCCGCTTGTTCGGGTTGATGCACCACAGACGACCTTCGCCTTCGCCATGCTCAGGATCCTGACCAACGGCGACGTAAACCAGACCTTCGTGAATGACTGGCGTGGCGATAATGTTGTTGCGTTTGCTAACGCCACGCAGTTCCCACTTGGACGTCTTCGGGTTGGTGTCAAATTTCCAGAGCAGTTCGGGCTTGCCATCTTTGCCCTTGTCAGCCTTGAAGCTGTAGACCCAGCCATCGCCACCGGCGAAAATCACCTGTGGCACGCCGTGAATGACGCCAATTGCGGGCGAAGACCACTGACCGTGCAGGATGTTGCGGCCAGGCGATTTGTCCGTCCAAAGAACTTCACCCGTGTTCTTGTCCATGGCCATGAAGCTTGGCGCGTCTGGCGATGGGATAAGCACATGCGACTCGTCAACGCCGTTGCTGGTGTTGACGAACAGGATGTCGCCCATGATGGTGACTGAGCAGCTGCACATGTTGTGCTGCGAAACGCCCAGGTTCTTCATCATGTCAAACGTCCAGATGACGTCTGCTTCGTGCTTATCGCTTGGCGTGGTCTTGAGGTAGGCGGTCAGATTGGGACCTTCCATGCGAATACGGAACTCACGTACTTCGCCATCGACCTTCGCCGTGAAATCCGAGTTCGGTCCCGTCTTCTTCATCTCCGACTCAAGCTTATCAGCCAGATTTAGACCAGCTGCTTCCAGATGCATGCGGATGGCGTCCGAAAGCTTTCCATCAGCCAGGCCAACATCGATCCGGGTATCGGTTTTGAACAGTTCTTTTTTGTCTTCACCGTTTACACTCGACACTACAAGCTGCTGGCCATCGACAGCGATCTGGTAGACCATGTCTTCGGGCTCTTCATCACCCTCAGCTTCTGGTTCGATGGTGAGGGTCCAAAGCTTATCGTCTTCTTCCGCTTCGATATCGATGTAGCCCTGCAGCTTCACGCCGTTGGCTTCCAGCTCTTTACGCAAGACCAGCGAAATGTCGCCATCGTTAAGGCCATCCTGCTTTAGCGGGCTGGCTTTGAACTGACGAGCCCACTCGTTCTTCACTTCGCCGTCGTCTTCGTTGTCGTAGAAGCCTTCGGTGTCCAGACAGACAACGTGGCCGCGGCTGCTGACGTAGTACAGCTTTTTGCCCTCTACATACGGAGCACAGCAGATGCCCTGAAGCGGCCAGTCGTGCACGCGGCCCGTTGGCAGTTTCTCGTTGGAATGCTGCCAGAGGAACTTGCCGGTTTTCTCATCCAGTGCGACAAGACATCCCAGGTCAATCACGTTGGGATAACGCTGGACATAGCCGGCGCCGTTGTTGGTGCCCAGGAATACACGGCCGTCGGCGACAACCGGGTTGCCGTAGGTCTGGCTACCGAGTGGAGCGACCCAGAGGATGTTCTCAGAATCTTCTTTGTTCCAGCGACCAGTTTCGCGATCGAAACCGCCGATTTCCCATTCGGTCGGGAAGGTAGCGTCGCCGGTGTTGGGAACATTGTTGCGGTAGGTGCTTCCAGCCCATTGCGACCAGTCACCCTCGGCCGGCTTTGCGACGGCGGACTTATCAATGATCTTGGCAAGTTCATCGGCGCTGATCGCAGCAAAAGTCATGCTGCCTTCACCAGATCCCTCTGGCTCTTTAGGCTCGTCACCCGAACCCGGCTCAGGCTTGTCGCCCGGTTCAGGTTTGGGATCGTCGCCGGGCTCTGGTTTGGGGTCATCACCCGGTTCTGGCATATCGCCGGGTGTGTCGGCGCCGTCACTGGGTTCGCCATCGCTGGGTTGATCTTCGCCATCGGCTGAAGCAATACCATCGGCAGCGTAGTTGCCGTCTTCACTGCCGGGCGTTGTTTCGTTTCCGTCGGTCGCGACCGCACGTGGCCCGCGTGGGGCAGGGGGGTTACAGCCGGTGACCAGCGTTGAGGCGATCGCGCCTAACAACACAGACACAAGCACCAGGGCCCAGGTCCGCAAAGTGTAGTTCATAACAGGAGATGCTCCGTTCACAGTATTCGCAACGCGTCAGGCCATACTCGTAGTAAGGTGGGGAGTACCTGACGATGCGGGATTTCAAAGGTTAATCGAAGAAACCAAAAATCTATTTGTTTTCCGTCACAGTGATGTTGTCGAGGAAGATTTCAGCGTCTTTGGCGCTGCCGTACAGACCGGGCGAACCCTGCATGTTGGGCGATGCATCCACGGCCTCAAGCGTCCACGCTTCCGGCTCTTTCTCGTCACGCGGCCATAGCTTTGCTTTCAGCAGTGCTTTGCCGCCAGCCACTTCAGCGCGGAACTTCATCGTGTACCACTTGTCCTTTTCCCATTTGAAAGGAGTGGACTTCGCCATGCGAAGCATTGGCACCCACGAGCGGATCTGCAATTCCTGGGTGGCGCCCTGAAGGTCACAGGTATAGCCCTGTGCGATGAGTCCGATATCGGGCAGTTTGTTGTTGCCGAAGCCGCCTTTAATGTCCGCCTGAATCGTGTAGTTCTTCAGGTCCGAAGGGCCGAACCACGCGCGGCTGCGTGTACCCTTGGGAATCGTGGTGATCTTCACCATTGCTTTGTTGCCGTCCACGTCGCGGATGATGTGGCGGTAACGCGCACCCACCCAGGTGATGGGCGGTTCTTCGAGTTCATCAAACGTGAACTTCCATGGCAGCCGTGGCACAATCCGCACACGGGCGATGCCGGTGACATCGCCAACTTTGGCGGTAACGGTGATTGCTGAGTGTTCTTCTTCTGTTGGCACCAGGAAGTGGCCCTTCGCGGTAATCTGCGCGGCATCGTTGTCTGAGGAGAATTCAACCCCCTCAGCGTTTTCACTGATGAGCTGGCCCATCTTATTGAAGGTCCGCACGGTGAAAACCTCGTAGGCGCCAGGCGTCGTCAGCAAGTCTGCGGGAACGATCTGCACCGTTGCGACCTTTTTGTCTTCCAACGGAGCTTCCTTGACCTCTGCGGGAGCCTCTTTGATGCCAGGCTCTTTTTTCGGGTCAGCCAGGCAATACAACGCCATGCTTGTCTGTAGGTAGATGCGGCCATGAGCCACAATTGGCGAAGCGTTGACAGACTCGCCGGAAGCGAGGCGGCCGCGTTTCAGCACTTTCGCGCCTTTTTCTCCTGGCTCAACGATGTGCCAGGCGCCGTTTTCAGCGAATGCGTAGATCTTGCCGTCGGCGTATAGCGGGCTGCTACGCATCACGGTGCCGAGAGCAACGCGGCGGCCGACCGTTTCGCCAGACTTGGCATCGATGACGTGCAATTTCGCCCGGTCGTCGTAGCAGTAAAGCTTGCCGTCGACCATCACGGGCGAGCTTTTGCCCATCATCAATTCTTCTACTTTCCAGAGCTCACCGGTGCGGTTGATGTTGCCAGTCTTTGTGGCGTCTAACCCCACCACGGCGCCCATCGTGGCAGCCCGGCCGCGTTTGATATTTTCTTCGCTATGGCCGGCGTACACTTTGTCGCCGACAATCAGAGGCGATACATTCAGGCCGCGGAGCGAAAAGTCGTAATTCCAGATGTGTTTGCCCGTACGTGGCTCAATCGCCCACACGGCGCCATCGCCCGAGCCGAAAATCAGCATCTTGCGACCGTTGATAACCGTCAGCGTCGGGCTGCTGTAAGTCGTGTCATAGGGCAGTGGCGTGGTGCCATTGAACCAGACGACGGCGCCATCCTTTTTGTTAAAAGCAACAAAGCGATGGGCGGGCTTAGCCATGTCGCCCCAGCCAATCACGACGGCGCTGATAATCACCAGATCATCGCAAATCACGGGGAAGTTGGTCCGTCCGCCGTAGGTGCTCAACAGGCCGAACCGTTCGTGCATGGGTACGGACCAGATCGTTTCGCCCGTTTTGCCGTTGATGCACTGGAAATAACCGCAGACGCCCAACGCATAGACGTTGCCGGTTTCCGGGTCGCCCACTACCGAGGACCAGCCGACACGCGTGTCAGGTACATCCGAAAGCCAGACGTTAAATTTGTTTTCCCAGAGAACTTTGCCCGTCTTAGCATCCAGGCAGATGACCTTTTCACCCTCTTCAGGAGTACCTTCCGCGTTACGGGTCAGTGTGTAGAGCCGCCCACCCATTACTATAGGTGTGCTACGGCCAGTAACCTCCGTGTTCTTCCAGGCGACATTACTGCCCTCGCCACCATCAGGATCGAAATCGTCAATCAGACCAGTTTCGAGCGAGACACCGTCGTAACGAGGCCCACGCCAGAACGGCCAATCTTCGCCAGTCCCCGCTTCCTCCGCAACTTCGGCAGTTTCCTCTGGCTTGGCCGCAGGATCGCCGGCTAGTTCGGTTGGCTCCGCAGGCTCGAAGCCAGGCGCGACTGCTGCGGTGAGGTTGCTGTTGTAGGAAGCACCGAAACCGTTGGTCGAACTTCCAGTGAACCCGCTGCCACGGTAGTTGCTAGCACCACCCGAGGTGTTGTTCCCTCCGGCGCCAGTTCCACGAGCAACCGGCCTAGCCCTGCCAATACACCCGGTGGCAACCAGGCTAAGTATCAGGGTGACCACAACGGCGGGCAACATCATCTTGGTTGCCGAGGGGTGTCTTAGTCTCATAGCTCTTTTTTGACAGGTGACGTTGATTGAATTGTTCATATGGATGCTTGCCAGAAATAAAGGACCCACTAAGCGGCGAAAGGACCGCGTTCATGGAATTCACGCTGGCCCCATTCATCCCGGTAGGTGATCGTCCGGCTCGTCAAACCACTCATCAGCGGGGTCGAACTTCGGCAGGACGAAAATGGCGACCTTCATCCGGCCAATCGCTCGATGCCTTACGCCGGGGCGGATCAACACGCTCATGCCCGGTTTCACATCGATGATCTCGTCGTTCAGCTGCATGCTGGCGCCAGGCTCGCATTCGAGGAACAGGTAGGTTTCCGTCAATCGCTTGTGATAGTGCAGCTTCGCATCGGCTGAGATTTCGGTGATGTGCACCGTTGCCGGAAAGTCTTCCACATCCGCGAAAGCGCGTCTCGCTGATCCGCAGGGGCACGCCACAGGTGCAATCTGCGTGAAATCAGCTATTTCGTACGACGGGGGGTTATCTGAGAGGCTCGCAGCGGTTTGCGCACCTTCTACAGATTTGTTGGTGGGTATGGTCGGCATAAGGGGGAAAGACGTAACAGGTGGGTTGTCGCCGCGCATCTTGCCAATTGTACCAGGGGGCGGATGCGTTGGCTACAAACGGCTTGAGGTTTTAAGAGAAGAAGTTAAATGTTTTCAGGTGGGAAAAACAGCATTCACCGCAGGCCGGCGGGCGTCACCGTTACAGGAATTACAGCCTCTGTAACCGTTAAATCTTACCTGACCGTAGACGTAAGCCATTTGGGAAAAATAAGTTCTGCAAACTCAAGGGGCGTTGCCGGGTAGTCCGATACGGTACTTTGTCACCCGACACAAAAACTCGTAATTGCCGGATACGGCATGTCGGCGCGTCAGAACGACCGGAGCGGACATACCAGGCTATGGAATGGCCTGGCCGGTACTGACGCTTGCATTTCGATTGCGAACCGCAAACCGGGACTTACCTCCCTGCATCACTCACTTTCCCGCCAGATTTCAATCTGTGGCTGATTCGCAAACAGTCGTTTGCGGTTCAGTGCGAGTGGTAGCGAACGCTGTTCGACAGTTCCACCGTTAAGGAGACGTGGCTAGATGAAATGGAATATTGTTGCATGTACGCTCTTACTCTGTAGCGCTACATTTACCTCCCAAAGCTTCGGCTTTGAACTCCTCAACCGCATGATCGGCGGTTGTGGCGCAAAATCGTGCTGCGAAGCACCTGCTTGCTGCGAAGCACCATCGTGCGGCTGCGATGCCACCTCTTGCTGCGAAGCACCTTCGTGCTGCGGAGCTAAGAAAAAGGGCTGCAGCCTGCTCGACAAAATCAAAGGTATGATGAAGAAGGACAAAGGCTGCTGCGATGCTGGTTGCTGTGAAGCACCTAGCTGTGGCTGCGACAGCGGTTGCGAAGCTTCCTGCGGCTGCGACGCTCCTGCCTGCGGCGGTTGCGAAGCTAGCTGCGGTTGCGATGCTCCTGCCTGTGGCGGTTGCGAAGCCAGCTGCGGTTGTGATGCTCCTGCCTGTGGCGGTTGCGAAGCAAGCTGCGGTTGCGAAGAAGCTTCCTGCTGCGAAGCACCTTCGTGCTGCGGCGGCAAGAAGAAGTGCAGCCTGCTGGACAAGCTGATGGGTTGCTTCAAGAAGAAGAAATCCAGCTGCTGCGAAGCTCCTAGCTGCGGCTGCGACGCTCCGTCGTGCGGCGGTTGCGAAGCTTCCTGCGGTTGCGACGCTCCTCCCTGTGGCGGTTGCGAAGCCAGCTGCGGTTGCGATGCTCCTGCCTGTGGCGGTTGCGAAGCTTCCTGCGGTTGCGACGCTCCAAGCTGCGGTTGCGAAGAAGCTTCCTGCTGCGAAGCACCTTCGTGCTGCGGCGGCAAGAAGAAGTGCAGCCTGCTGGACAAGCTGCGTGCTTGCTTCACCAAGAAGAAATCCTGCTGCTGCGAAGCTCCTAGCTGCGGCTGCGACGCACCATCGTGCGGTTGCGAAGCTCCCAGCTGTGGCTGCAACACCGGTTGCGACACCTGCAACGCTGCTCCAGTAGGCACCGCTGCTCCACAGGTTCCAACCGAATCTGTACCAACCGAGCACATTGAAGCCGCTCCAATGGAAGCTGCTCCAATGCCACCAGCTCCAATCGTCGATCCACAGGCGTTCGCACCAGCACGCCGCAACGTTGTGCAAGCAAGCAACAACCTAGTCCGCTAGGTTCTGCCCTCGCTCGACGCGACGACATGATCGATGCCCCGCCAGTGTGCAAACACCGGCGGGGTTTTTTCATTGTGTTACGGATCAGGCAGCACAAAACAGCCGCCGCATTTATGCCTCAGAATCGGCTTCCATCCGATCTAACTCCTGCACCAGAGCGCGCATAAACGGCTCGACATCGGTCACAATGCCCACGGTCTGAAACGATCCGCGATCGCTTAACTTAATGACGGTCGATGGGTTGATATCAACACAGACCACCTTCACCCACGCGGGTAGCAGATTGCCCGTCGCAATGGAATGCAGCGTTGTGGCCACCATCAGGCAGAACGCCGCCCCACGGCAACGCTCCCGCATCTCCCGCTGTGCTTCCAGCGCGTCCGTAATCACGCCGGGCAACGGCCCATCGTCGCGGATGCTTCCGGCCAGCAGATAGTCGACCTTGTTTTTCACGCATTCGTACATGATGCCGGAAGTTAGCAGCCCGCTTTCAACCGCATTCTCAATGCTCCCGGCGCGTCGCATACGGTTAATGGCGCGAAGGTGATGTTCGTGCCCGGCTTCAACAATGTCGCCCCGGTCAAGCCGCACGCCCAGACTGGTGCCGAACAGCGCCTGCTCAATGTCGTGCGTCGCCAGCGCGTTGCCGGCAAAGAGATGCTGGATGTAGCCACGGCGGATCAGTTCGCAGAGATGCACGCCGCTGCCGGAATGCACAATCGCGGGGCCGCCTACCAGCACAACGTCGCCCCCCTCGCTGCGTGTCTTAAGCAGCTCCGCCGCGACTTCACGGATTGCAACACCCTTGGGCTTCTCCGTCGAAACAGCGCTGTTCATAAATTCAAACGACTGCTTCTCCAAGGATCGCTCTTCAGGAAAAACCCGCACCCCCGCGTGCCCTACAACAAACTGCTGGCCGGTCTCCACTTCCGTCATAGGCAGGCAGAAGGCGCGGCGTGCTTCTGGCTGAACCACCACGCCGCAGTCCATTTCCTGATCCGCCACGTCGATCCAGTCGCCATCCACACGCACTTGCGTGCGCATGTTGGTGCTGCTGTAAAAGCCTTCTGGAAACGCACCGGCGATATCCGCGATCTGCAAGCGGCAATCGTGATCCTGCACGATGGCGCCGTGGCTGGCGATAGTGCTGAGGATCTCCGACAGCCGATGCTGACTTGGCGCCTGCACTTCGATCAGAGCGAAACTCGCATCCTGCCGCGTCTGCCCCATCGCAAAATCTTTAATTTTGAAAGAGCCGCCCGCTGCCGTGATCTGATCCAGAATCTTGGGCAGAATCAGACTATCGATAATGTGCCCACTTAGCTCAACCTCTTCCACAAACTGGCTCGCGTTCATGTGCTGGCTCCCCGCGCATTCAATCCGTTTCAGGCAACAATCGTAACTCACGGCTTCATTCAAAATCGTAGACGCCTGGCTTCCAGCAAGCAATTCACCGGAGCGTCTACCTGCCTGTTGCCCCGCGTCTGCTCCAACGCGGTATAATGCGGCGTCTGGTTCCTTTCCTAAAAGAGAATTGCCGTGGTAGATCCAAGCAAACATCAGAGCCGTAACTGGTTTGAAACGATTGTCGGCTTCATCCCAGGCTTCCGCGGTTATCTCCGCAAAGAGTACCGTCGCGAGAGCGATTACCTGGCCCGTACGTGGATGGCTGACCGGCTGCAACGCAGCAAAAGTAAACTCGACGAGTATGTGAACAACCAGGTATCGCAGGCGCGTCTCGATGGCCTGGATCAGATTCAGCGTTCGCAGAGCAAGCTCGACAAACTGGTTTCCGGCCTCCGCGCGGCGGTGCGTGGATACAGCGCGCTGTTCGAATACGCCAAAGTGAACGAAGGCGTGCTGGATGATGTCTACGAGCACGACATGAAATTGCTGCAACAGGTAGACACGTTGGCCGTTTACATGGAAAGCCTGCCCAGTTCCGATGCTTCCGCCAGCCAGGTCGCCAGCGAACTCAATACGCGGATCGACAGCATTCAATCCTCTTTCGATTACCGCGGCGATATGCTGAAAGGCCTGGGTGACGAAACAAGCAGTGAGTGACTTCCGCTGGCTTCTGTCACATCGAATTCATGACCCGTAGCAGATTCAAATGAGGCAGACTGCGAAAAGATTGCATTCAGTATTTCCGTCTGCTACAAACTGTCTCGTCTGATCTGACGGCAACAGGTCTAGCTTGGTGTTCTGCACCGTGAGCGGCGTTGCGCCGTTCGAGTTTTTTCCATGCATTTGCGTCACAAGGAAAGGCTGTTTCAGGCTCGCTATCACCCCGTACGCACTACTGTTCGTAGCGAGTCTGGTTCAACCCCGCCAATCGCGGTTACGCTACGAACAGTAGTGCGTACGGGGTGGCGAGCCAGTGAGCCTTCCATGTACCAGGTCGTGAAGTAGATTCGCCGTCAGATCAGACCCTTTTCTGTTTGCATCCGCAGCGCAGACAGCCATTGCCGCCCACTCCTAATGCGTGTGGCGTGCAGATCTAACAGGCAGTTGAGACGACATCTATGGCCGCTGAAGTAACGCTTGACCACCTGCGCGATGCGAAACAGACGCGTGATCCGCAGTTCGTCGATCTTCTCTTGCAGTTGCTCCAGCAAGAGACGCCCGCCGAACCGTCGCCACGGGAAGGCGCCTATACGTTCAACGAATTTCTGTCTGAGCAGCGGTCGTTGGCATTCCGCCGCAAACCGCTGGACGAGAAAGCACAGATCCGCATGGCGCGGCTTGCGGAACTCGAAGCGTCCAACCCGGAGGTTCCATTAACTGACAAACTCCGCTGCCATGAAGTGCTGATTTCACTGTGGCAGGAAGATAGTGTCTTCAGTCGCGAGTGCCTGCTGCAAGTCATCGCACGGGTTCCCATCACCTATGGTCCCTTCAAAGCGCTGAAGCAGATCTTCAAAGAAGCCGAAGCCAAGGACGACACCGAAATCTACGGCGCCTTGGCCGCGCGGTTCGATATGGCTTTCGCCAAACGCACGCACCAGGTCAGTCATCGCACGATCGCTTATCTAGTCCGCCGGGCGTGGCGTTATCTACGCCGCGTGGGCGAATCTTTCCCGGCGATCTACCCGGATGTTGCGACCGACTTTCTGGTGCACTACACCGGTTGGGATGACTACACGAGTTCGTGGATTCTCAATCACATCTTCTTTCACGAAATGAAGGCCCACACCCGCACCAAGTTTCAGCTTGGTTACTACGACTATGGCAGCACCAGAAAGCGGCCCTCCAATCTGCTGAAATATCGAGCCTTTGGCGACCTGTGGGAACGCAGTCCGCGCCCTCTTTTCTCGTTGCTTGAACATGGCCAGGCCGACGTCGTTATCAACTACGCCACCAGTGCATTGAAAACCAGCTTCCGCGCGGCGCTCCGCGAGGTAGAACCCGGCTGGGTGACGCGGCTGGTCAACGCCCACCACACGACCAAAGACGAGTTCGTTGTCTGGCTGCTGGACAACGTGCCGCGATTTGAACAGTCGAGTTTTCGCGACCTGGGCCTGCACGATGCGGTGCTGCAACTGTTTAATTCCGAGTCCAACACAGCGCGGAAGTACGCGGCCAAGTATGCGCGCACGCATGCGCGTGATCTTCCCGTGAGTCAGCTCATTCTGCTGGCGAATTCGTACGAGAACGAAGTGCGGAAGCTGGCGGTGGACCTGCTGCAATCTCGCGACCCGCGTAAAGAGATCGGTCTAGAAGCCTGGGGCGAACTGCTGGCGACTTCACTTGGCTGCGAGATCGCCGCCGCCGCGCTTCGCAAGCATTTCGGCGCGGCTGAACTTACACCCGCATGGTTCGCCAATCTGCTGCTTTCGCCCAACGAGCAGTCGCAGGACTTCGCCCAGGAGCGGTTGCTTAAACTTCATTCGCGTGAGCAGCTTGGTCCGTCGTATTTCATCGACATTATCGAGCGGATGGACGCGAGTGACTGGCGTGCCAGCCAGGCTTGCCATTTCTGCTGTGAACAATTGCAAAAGCTGGGCGTGGATCAGTTGCCCCAGGAGGTTCTGCAACGGCTGTTATTCCATCCCCTTGCTGAAGTGCATGTGAGCAACTGGGTGCACCAGGGTAGTATCAAGGCTTCGGCCTTTGGCGTCGATTTTTTGAAGGTCATCGCCTTCCGGCCCACTTTTGAAACAGCCCCCGTTATCAACGAATTACGAAAAGCGCCGTGGTGGGAGTACCGGGGCGATGGCTTCGACGAATCCCTGGCGCAACAGGTGCTCGAGTGGTTAAAAGATGACCGCCAGTTTTCGCCAGAGGATCTTGATTTCAACTGGCTGCTTAAGCTAGTCCAGCGGTCAGAGCCGTTGTATCACGAGTTCGCCGTCGAGACACTTACCCGCAGCTTCCTGCCCGCAGATTTTGCCGCAAGTAGCCAGGTTGAAGAACCAGCCGATGAAGATACATCCGCCGGTGAAATTAACGTGGACCTGGGCGGCGCCACATTTGTCTTCACGGGCAAACTGGAAAAGATGACGCGAGCCGAGGCGACCGGAAAAGTAACCGCAGCCGGCGGCGCAAACTCCAGCACGGTTGGCAAGAAGCTTGACTATCTGGTGATCGGCGACGAGGGTTCGCCCCTGTACGGGCAAGGCCGCAAGGGCAGCAAACAGACCAAGGCGGAGAAGCTGAACGAAGGCGGCGCGGGCATCAAGATTATCTCCGAACGTGCGTTCCTACAGATGCTTGCCGGCGAGCAACGCGAGTTTTCCGCCGATACGGTTCTCGAAGGTTGCGAGCGGTTATGGACCATGCTGTGCAGCCCAGGTTCGCCGGAAGAACCGCTCGCAAGATTCGCCCGTGCCTACATCCGCCGCCATCATCCGGATATCTGCCTTGCCGAAACCGACCGCCCCGTCGATCCAGGCGCCGAAATACCGGAGGAGTTCCTGACGTTTGATCGTGTACTGCCGTTGATGAATGACAAACGCAAGCCGCTGCGTGATCTGGCGCTGGAACTGGCTTCATGGGAACTCGCGCGGTGGGCGCCGCCGGTGGAAGGAATTGTCGCCATGTGCGACTCGCCCTTCGATGAGGTGCGGGACTTTGCCGCCCAGGCATTACTGGCCGATGATGCGCCAGAGCACCGGCGTTACCGCATCGACACCACCGTGCTGACGCCCGATGCAGTGTACAGCTTTTGCGAATCGCAGATCCGCGAAACCCGTTCGCTAGGACTGAAGCTGATTGATCTTCATCCGCGACTACAAGTTCCGGACGAATTATTCCGTTTGACAGAAAGTCCAGACGGCGTTGTCCGCGGCTTCGTGATTCGCACCTTCTGGTCGCTCTATCGCGAACGTGGCGTAACAGCCGGCTGGAAGCCCGCGCCGCCTGCGGAACTGAAGATCAAGAAGAAGAAACGGAAAGAACCTGTTGAAAATCTGATCGGCGACGGCGTTCCCCCGCAGCCGGAAGCCCGCCCCGCAGACCCGGGCGATTTGCAGTCGCTGCTGCGGCGGATACTGTTCGAAATCCCACCCGGACCGCCGCCAAAAGATGAAAAGTCAGCTTCACAACAGATAGCCAAGCTACGTCGAATGCCCGCGCGGCAGGCCAAGCTGAAACTGGTTGATACCCTGCGAGATCTCGCACTGGAAGATGCGGAGTTCGCGGGTTTCGTACTGCCTCTGCTTCGCGAGTTCAAACAATCGCAGGGTAAGAGCGAGCGGGCGGCGTGCCTGGTTGCCGTCACGCGGATTGAAAACCAGCACCAGACGCTCGCCGCGGAAGTTGCAGACGCCTGAACACCTGAAACACGAAGTTTCATCCAATCCCGGTATCCCATCAGACAGCTATGACCACCAACAAATACCTGACGTATCGCGGCGACATTCGTGCGGTGGCGGCGTGCCCGGATTCGCTGGCGGTTGTCACGGTGCACCCCGATGGGCTCCCCACGGCCGTCTACCGGCTTAATGTCGCGAAGATGGAACTCGATGAAGTTGCCCTGCCGTGCGGTGGCGTGAGTTTAATCGCCAGGGGTAAAGACCTTTGGGCGGGCGGCGATGACGCGCGGATTTATCACCTGGCAGGCAAAGCCAAAACGATGAAGCCGCTGCCCGTTGAACTTCCCGCACCGGCGACGGCATTCGCCGCACTTGCAGACGACCGCCTAGCAGCAATCTGCGGCGAAAAACTGCTGATCATCGCCACACAGAAACCCGCCATCTTGCAGCAGTTCGACCTGCCAGAAAAAGGCGTCTCTGTTGCGGCGGAGCCAGAGGGAACATGCTTTGCCGCCGGCATGAGTAAAGGCAGCGTGGCCGTTTATCAATTGGGGGACAACGGCGAATTTCAGATTAGTGAAACGGAGAAAATTCACGATGGCGCCGTGACGTCGTTGCTGTTTGAGCCAGAGGAACTACGCTTCTTTTCGGCAGGAGCGGATCAGAAACTGCTGCTGACACACGCCAGCGGCAAGCTGGAGCCCGAAGATCGCGGGCGTGGCGCCGGGCACGACGACCATATTACCGCGATGCTGCATGTTGCGGGCGAACGGTTCATAACCGTAAGCCGCGATAGAAGCTGTAAGACCTGGGCACGCGCCGGTGCAACGCGCCCTGCCACGTTTAACGACAGCGTTCCCGTCGTGGTGGATGCGGCAACGGTCGAGATTCACGGCCGCACGCATCTTGCGCTGGCTGGCGCCGACAATACTCTGCGTTTTGTGCTGATCGATAAGGCGGGGCGGTTCGGCGCCATGACGCATCGGCTGTACGATGCTTACAGCCGGGCGGAACAACTGCTGAACACGGGCGACGTGGCCCAGCGTGGCGATGCCCTGCACAGTCTGGCGGAATACGACGATACCCGCTCTGTGGAAATGATCGCCCGGCAGGTTCAAGAAGACAACGATGCCGGACTCCGGCTGCGTGCGTGTCAGCTGCTGGCAAAGTCGTCACACGCACGCGCCGCCAAACTGCTTGAACCATTGCTGGAGCATGCAGATGAAAAGGTCCGTCTGGTCGCGTTTGAAGGGCTGGTAGCCGCCAGCGAAAAAGGATCGCGTCGTCCACTGGAACTCGCACTGCAATCAGGTCAGGCGAACGTCGGCCTGGCAGCGGTGTACGCCCTTGAGCCACTCGCGAAGAAGGACGAACAGGCGCAGCGCCTGTTAATTCGCACCTTCAACAACGACCCGCCCGAAGTCAGGCAGGGAGCGTTGCTATGCTTTGAAAAGGTCGCAGGGAAAAACTCCCCTGAACCCGTCACACTCGCGGTTAAATCTCAAAAGGCTGACACGCGGCGGCTTGGACTTATCCGCGCGTTTCAGCGAGGCTTGCTGGAAGATACTCGCGTGGCCGGAGCCGTGCGCCGCAGCGGCGAGGATGATAATGCGGAGGTGAGGCAGACAGCTTTTCTGGTCGCGTTGCTTTCGCGGAGCAAACTGGCCAAAGCAATCCGCGAGCGTGATAAAGATCTCCACCGGCTGCTATTTGAGCTAGAGAATTTCAGCCTCGAACCGGCCAAAGGCGCCGGGAAAAAATCGCTTCCGCAGGTTAAACCAGCGAAGTTTTCGCTCACAACCGAAGACTACGAACCGCTGCTGTCGGCGATGTCTTCCCGCCGGCCGGACACCTGCCTGCTTGGCGCCAGATGCCTGGCGCTGCTGGGCGACGCACGTGCATTGGGCGCCTTGTTGCAGTTGAGCCGCGAGGATGATGAAGTCATACGCGTGCAAGTCTGCCAGGCTCTGGCGACGCTGGCCGACGCACGTGCAGCGCAACGGCTTGAAACACTTGTAGACGATAACGCTGCCAAGGTCCGCGATGCGGCGTATACGGCTCTGGAGAACATTCACGACAAGGCGCCGCTTGAAGCGGCCGACACCGGGTTGAAGTCGGCACATGTGGACATCCGGCTCCGCGGACTGAAGTCCCTTTCGGCTGCCATGCGGAAGTCGCGGAAAAAAACGCTCGATGCCCGGTCGCGTGAGTTGATGCTGCGGGCTTTGAACGATAGCGACGCGTCTGTCAGCGGCGAGGCTTTTAAGACTTCTCTAGGCCTCAAGATTGACGGCTCTGCGGATGCAGCGCTGCGTTTCGCCCTGAATAGCGTTCGCACGAACGTACGTCGGGAAGTGTTGACCGAAGCGATGGCCAACGACAAACAGGCCTGGGCACAGGAACTCTTGAACAGCCTGTTGAACGACCCATCGCCCACCATCCGGGCCGATGCTTACGAGCATATGGTGAAGAAAGGCAAACGGCGCGACATCGCACCGATGCAAGCCGCCCTGAACAGCCGCTATGCCGATGTCCGCCAGCTTGCCACAGAGAGCCTCATCAAACTGAAAACCAAAGCCTCGCAGCAGGTGCTGCTGCAAGCTATTGATGATGAGGAGCCAGATGTCCGCAAAGAAGCGATCAACGCGCTGATCAACCTGAACAATGTTGAGATGGTGCAAACGGCGATGTCCAGTCGCCACACCGATGTACGGTTGATCGCAGCGTGCGCCAGGGCGATGTTTGTCGATAGCAGCGCCAAAGATCCGCTGCTGAAAACGGTCACCACCCCCGAACCTAGCCGCGATGCCGACAAGCCGCAGTGGGAAAAAGAAGCGGTCGTCGCACTGGGCGGCCTGGGCATGCTGGGCTTGGAAGAATTCGTTCCCCAGTTGCTACCGTTGCTTGATAGCAAACACGAAGCGATCCGTCGCGGCGCCGCATCCGCCATCATCCGTTGCGCGCGGCCGGAGCAAACCGAACTTCTCAAGCCGTTTCTGCAGCACGGTGATTCGTACGTACAATTCCGCATCGCCCTGGGGCTTGCGTTCTGTCAGGACACCGTGGCGCTACCACTGGTTTTCTCCAGCGATGCAACGAAGGTGCTGGAGGAGAAAGATCGGTTGATGGCGGCAGTCGCCTATGGCGCGAAGACGCAGTCGCATTTGATTGCCATGCTAGATTCCTCGACAGCGTGGATTCGCAACGCCGCGTTTCTGGTGCTGCTGATGCGAGACAGGCAGAACGGCGACGGGGCGTCGCGCGTCCTGGCAGCGTTGTCTGCATCCGATGCACGGCTACGACTGGCGGCGGCAAAAGCGATCGAGGCGTTCGCCGGCAAACAGCCTGTTGTGAATTGCCTTGTTAACTTTCTCAACGATCGTGGCGAGCAGCAGGAATGGAAAATCAGCGAGGAACAGGTAACGGGCCTTGCCGGGCTGGTCGTTTCCGCGGCGCCGCGTTGCCAGGCGCAGATGATGACCGTGCTGGAATGCCTGGATGCAAAAACGCAGGATGAATGGGACTTCGCCTGGCACATCTACCAGATCCGCTACGCCAGCGAAATGAAGCAAGCGAAGAAGTCGCAACCCAAGCTGGAAGACACCACGCCCGGCAACGCCGCGGAGTTGCTTCAACTTGCCTTTGGCACTTACGTGGGTCTGGTGCGTGAACAAGGCGGTCAGGGTGTGGCGCCCTCGTTCGGCAAGACCATCATCGCCGTCCGCCGCGAGGCGATCAGGCAACTGGTTGCAATGGCCGTTGAGGATGAAACCGCAGCCGGCGCCGTCCGTCCCGTGCTGATTCAGGCGCTCAGTGACAGCTATCAGCCGGTCCGCTCACTTGCCTTTGAGATGCTTCCCCAGGTTGGCTGCGATGAGGCGACACGTGCAGCGGCAGCGATTGAATGTGGTCATACCGACCTTGCGGTTGAAGCGTTCAAGCTACTTTCAGCCGGGGCAGGGAAGAAAGGGCAGAAGGTGCTTGAAGATGTTGTCCTCACGCGCGACGATGCGCTCGCCACCGAGGCGGCCACGCTGCTGATGCGGATGTCCGATGCAACCACGGCAGCCATCGTCGCCCTGGAATCTCCACACGCGCGGACGCGTTCCCTGGCGGTCAACTGGCTGTCAGGCGCCTACGAAGAAAGCGACCAGGCAAAACAGGCGCTGGCCGATGCCTACAACAGCCGCTATCAGGCGGTGCGACGCGACGCCGCCATCGCACTGGCGAGGAAGAAAGACACGCGGGCGTTTGAGATGCTTATCGAACAGCTGCCTCAAGGATTAACGAAGTCCATTCAGTTCCGCATCATCAACGCCTTACTGACATTGGGCGACCCACGTAGCCCGGCTGGATTGCTGACGGTGCTGCAAGAGGACAAAGATAAGTCGCTCGATCCGGCGATGATCTTCTCGACCATCGGCTCCTTCCGTCAGCCCGAAGTCGCCCAGCAGTTGCTACCGCTGTTAGAAAAGAAGCCTTGGCAAACCGCCGTGGCCAGATGCCTGCAGCAGATCAGCGGGCACGATCAGTGGTTTGATGCTTCTGACGACGAACATCTCAACCGCACATGGATGGAGGAGCAGCATCCCCGTCACGACGAAGTACTGGCGCGATATATCGAGCGTTGTATCGATCTGAACCTACCCCGGCAGATTGCCGAAGCACTGCCTGCTGCACGCTGGTCGCTGAGCGACGCGGTTGACCCGGTGCTGCCGCTGCTTTGCGTGCACGCCGACGATTCTCTCCGCAACGCCGCGGTAGAAGCGATTGGATGGCGGCTGCGTAAACGCGGCGGTCCCGCAGATCCCTTGCGGGAAGCACTGAAATCGCGCGACACCACCACGAAGTTCCT
Organism: Pirellulaceae bacterium; assembly: GCA_965233625.1. Classification (GTDB taxonomy): domain Bacteria; phylum Planctomycetota; class Planctomycetia; order Pirellulales; family Pirellulaceae. The sequence continues at coordinate 8,651 of OZ247499.1, read as the reverse complement.
GGCCGCCGAAGGGCTTGCCCGTGGTGGGCACGACGATGGCGTCACCGTGCTGCTTTCTGCGGTTGAACTGATGTCCGACCTGCGGCTACGGATGCGGGCCGTCGAAGCACTGGGCGAGTTGGGCGATCAGCGTGCCTTAGAGGTGCTGCTGAAGCTTGTCAACGAAGACGGCCACGCGTTGCAGGACAGTGCTGCCGCCGCGATCGGTCATCTGGGCGCATCTTCCAGAGCCGACGAGATCGCGGAGATTCTGCTTCGCCTGGCCAATTCGGAAGGGTCAGTCGCAGCGCGGGCCATCATCGGCCTGCGGCATCTGGACACGCCCAAAGGCTGGGACCTGATCCGCGAGAAAACGCGGATGGGCGACAACAACAGAGAAGTGCTACTGGAACAGCTCGGTTACAACGACACGGCGGAATCCAGGCAGCTACTGCTCGACGAAATCGAATACTACGCCGACGCTGCACTTCCCGCCGCAAAACGTCTGTTTGGCGAAGAGTCTTTAGAGCCGGACTACGCGGCGGTGGCTTCGGATGATTATTACGTCTCTTCGGAAATCAACAACCGCTTCCGCTGTCTCCAGCGCGTGTGCGAACAGGGCGACCCGCAGCGCATTCTGGAAATCCTTCCGAAGTCCAATTGCCGCGAAGAACTTGCAACCGCCTTGATGCAACGCGAGCCGCTACCGGTGGAAGCAGCCGCCAAGGGTCTCGAGAGTACACACGCCGAAGTAGTGGAAGTGGCCGCCGCCATCGTGGGCCGCGCCGGCGTGAAGTCCCACGGGAAGAAGCTCGGTCAGGCGATTTCAGATTGGTCAGAAAAATGGGAAGAGCGCCGCATCAAGCTGCTTCGCGATTCTGACTGGTACGATGGTGCAAACGAAGAGATTACCCGTGCACTCTGCCGTCTGTCGTGGGCTGTCGGCCGAACTGGCGTGAGTAAGAAGCCGCTGGTAACGCTGCTGGAAACGAACACAGATGTCGCCGCGTTTGCAAAGGTGCGCCGCGCCGCGGCGATGGGGCTAAGTGATGGCAAGCTGACGAAGGCCGAAATCACCAGTTTGACGAAACTTCTGGAAGACAACGACGCCGCCATCCGTAAAACAGTCGCTGGGGTACTCAGCCATGAAGACGCCGGGCAGGCCGCCCTTCACGCAGATGCTTTATTGTCAGACCGGCCGGTCTTCAAACGCTTAACGGCGCAGGAAGTAGACACGCAACAGGTGATGGCGGACCATGCGAGTCATGCCCACTATCAGGCAATCGTACTGCCAGCGCTGGTTCAAGCGACAGAGGCAGACCGCTTGTCGGAGGTAGCTTCGGACACAACGCTCGGCGATGCAACACGTCTGGGCGCCGTTGAAGGTTTAGCGTGTATTGCCAGTGCAAAGGCCGATAAGCTGCTTGAGAGCATTGGTCAGGATAACGCGAACGGCGAAGACATTCAGAAGGCCGCGTGGCGTGGACTACGCCGGTCGAAACGAACTCAGGCCAAGGCAGTTTGAGCATGGTTGATAACAACGAAAACAGCAACGATGGTAACGGCGACGCAGCTCCGCAGCACACCGATGTAGACATCAGCTACGCGGGGCAAAGCCGCATGGTCGCCGCACAAAGCGGCCCGCAACTGGCGTTGTTTGGCAACTTGCAACGCGACCCGGTATTTCTGGATGGTGTTGTCCGTCAGCCGCTCCGCCTGCGAGAGGCGCTCGGCGCCCTGTACAGCATCGTTGGCAGCGATTACCGCTATGTGCCCAAAGACCGCACGGCCTATCACGCCTTCCGGCGGATGCGTGCTCAGTCCGCCAACTTAAACGCGTGGCAGGCGCAGCAGGCGTACTTCGACTGGCTCTCGAGGAACGATCCGCTGGCCTATCTGATTCTCGATCCCGTTATCACGGTGCACCCGGATCGCGTGTTCCTTGAAGTGTTCAGCAAAGACGAAGGAAGCTATGCGAATCTTTCGATAGATCTGGACGCATTCGATCTGCAGTCGGACCCTGTCTGTGGCACCACCAATATCGACTTCAGCAAAACGCTGCACGAAAGCATTCAGAAGTTCCGCAGCTACCGGCAGACCCGGATAACTATTGGCCAGCAAGCCGTCAAAGTCGCCACTAGCGGTGAAGACGATGTGCTGGAAAAGCACATCAAAGTGCCTGATTCGTGGATCCGCGGCATCCTGCAGGTACAGTCCACAACGCTGCTGCCGATGGATGCTTTTAAGCTGAACGCGATCGATCTGTACAACGTGATGCGCTACTTGCGGATGCATGGCGATCAGAAAGGAAAACGGCGCGGGCTTCGCATCGAACTGGTTCCCGGCGAGAAGCCCCGCATCGTGCTGGAACCATGGGAAACTGTCTTCGAATCTACGTCGGATACTTACAACGGCCGGCAGGCGAAGGTGATCCGCGTCTGGGGCCGGCGGCGTCTGATGCTGTTGCGGCGGATGCTGCCATTCGCAGAAGAAATAGATGTGCATCTGCTGAGTAGTGGTCTACCCAGCTTCTGGATCTTCCGCGCCGGGCCGATGACGCTGACACTGGGATTAACCGGCTTTACCGCTTCCAACTGGTCACAGGCGGTCAGCTTTGATCTGTTAATGCCACGGCAGGAACACGACGCCAGCGGCGTTAAGAAGGTTGTGAAACATCTTTCCGGCCAGTGGTCCGACGGGCGCCAGGGGTTAAGCAAAGCCACCAAGCTGGACGGCGCGGATCTGACCGGCACGCTGCAAAGCGGATGTCAGCACGGACAGATCATGTATGACCTTGCCGGCGACAGCTACCGGCTGCGGCCGCTGACGGAAACGCCGTTGGATTTCAAACGTCTGGAATTCCGCAGTGTGCGGGAGCGACAGGCGCATGACCTGGTCGGGCGGAAGAACGCCGTAACGATCACATCGGAAAACAGGATTCATGGAACCGGGCTTGAGCTGACGGGCAAAGCCGAGGTGAAGGAAGACAAACGCGAATACCGGCCGCAACTGGTGCTTAGTGACGAAGGATTTGTCAGCCGTGCGGAATGCACCTGCAACTTGTTCCGCCAGCAGGGCCTCAAACACGGGCCGTGCACCTGCCTCATCGCGTTGCGATTGACCCACGCCATGCGTGAAAAGAAGCGCCGCGAAAGCGGCACGGCGCTTAAGTCCGTAATGGTCGAGACGCGGACCTACAGCAAACGCAGGCAGGATGTAGAAGAGGTAGTGCAGATTTCGCTTGACCGGCGCCGGTTGAAGGTGCGGTGGGGCAAAGCCGGGGCGTCGCCACGTGTTCAGCAGCTGCACTTCGCATCGGTGGACGAAGCTAGGAATGAGTATATCCAGCGCGTTGAGAAACTTGAAAACGACGGCTATCTCGATGCTTCCGCCTAACCGCATCTCGCAGTAACGATTGTCACTGAAAACGCAGAACAACATGGCAAGACAACGAACAGACCTAGCGACAATCTTCCGGGGCATCGAAGCCGCGGGAAGCATCGACGCGTACGTCGACTCGCAGTTGCGCGAACGCGGTTTTCTGGTGGACAGACAACCCGCGGACAACATGTCGCAACGCGAACTTGCGCGCTATAAGAAGCAGTTAAAAGAAGAGGCTGCCGAACGGCGGAAGCTGCGGGCGGATGCGTGGCAGGCCTATAAAACGCAGAACATCGTATTCCTGGGCGAAGGCGTGTTCTGGAACGATGCCATTGACTATGACAAATGGGATCTGGAAAACGCGGAAGAACGCGCCGCAGAGAACGAGCTGCCGCCGCTGGACAAACCACGCCAGCTGGCGGACGCGCTGGGACTGACGATTTCACAGCTCCGTCAGCTTACGTATCACCGTGATGCTGCAACGTCTATCAACTACCGCCGGTTCACCATTCCAAAGCGCGATGGCTCGTCCCGGGCTATCTGGGCGCCGTTGCCACGATTGAAAGCCGCGCAGCGTTGGGTGCTGCTGAACATCGTCGAGCGACTGCTGATCCACGGCGCCGCTCATGGTTTTCTGGCAGGCCGCTCGATTCTGTCAAACGCCAGCATTCACACCGGCGCCAGGCTGGTCGTGAAGATGGACCTTAAAGACTTCTTCCCGACCGTCACCTATCCACGCGTCCGCGGCATCTTCCGCCGTGCTGGTTACCGTGAACAGATCGCCACGCTTTTGGCGCTGCTCTGCACCGAGGCGCCGCGTCAGGTGGTGAAGGATAACGGCAACTCCGTGTTTGTATCGTTAGGACCGCGCTGCCTGCCACAGGGGGCGCCCACCAGCCCGGCGCTCACCAATGTTATCTGCCTGAAAATGGACCGCCGGCTCAGCGGCATGGCCGCGAAACTTGGCTGGCGTTATACCCGCTACGCAGATGACATGACCTTCAGCCTGCCGTTGATGGCGAAGGGGGAAGGAAAACTGTCCAGCCTGCTGGGGCAGGTACACCAGATTGTTTCCGACGAAGGCTTCCGGGTTCATCCAGATAAAACACGCGTGGCGCGCAAAGGTGGACGGCAGTCGGTGACGGGGCTTGTCATTAACGGCAATGAACCGCCGCGCGCACCCCGCAGCATGCGAAGGCAGATCCGCGCGGCAATTCACAATGCGAAAAAGGGCAAGCCCCTGAAAGAGGGCGAGACGCGTGCGACGATTGAAGGTTACATCGCCTACATCGCCATGACAGACCGGCCGCTCGCGGAGAAACTGGCCGCTGATTTCGCGACCGTAAAGATTGCCAAATAACCCCACGCCAATTGACACGCAATGGCGATGTAGAGACGCTCGTGACAAATTATCTTGTCTATCACATCGCCAGCGGGCATGCGTTTTTCACGGGCGTTGCAGCCGTGATTCTGGCCGCCTTTCTGATGCGCTCCAGCCGCAACTGGCTGCGGCGTGTTGCCGGCGTTACGGCTGTGTGCGGGCTGATCGGCATCCTACTTTCTTCCACACCCATCCCGTGGTGGTGCTACGGCGTGGCGATGATCGCAACATGCGTCTGGTTCGTCGCATTGTTTGTCAAAAAGTGGCAGACCTGGGCGCCGTACCTGCTGACGGCAGCCTGGCTATTGTGCTGTGGCATGGAACTGCCGTATCACTTCATGCCCTCGCTCGCCCCGGCGCCTTCGCGGCGTGTGACCGTCATCGGCGATTCCGTCACGGCCGGAACCAGCGGCAGCCGCGAACATACCTGGCCCACACTGCTTACCAACGAACACCGAGTGAAAACGCAGGACCTTTCCCACGTTGCCGACACCACCGCACGGGCGATCAAACGCGCGACCGCTCAGCCGCTGACGGGCGACGTTGTTCTGGTGGAAATCGGCGGCAATGATCTGCTGGGATCAACCACGGTGACGGACTATCGCGCAAGCCTAACGTCACTTCTAAACGGCCTGCTGGCGCCAGGCAGGCAGATCGTCATGTTCGAACTACCGCTGCTGCCGTTTTATCATCGCTTCGGACAGGTACAACGCGAGGTCGCCTGGTCGTACGGCGTCCAGCTCATTCCTAAACGGGTTTTCCTCGGCGTCCTTACGGGCAGCAACGCAACGCTGGACAGCATTCATCTCTCAGAGGATGGGCATCGAACGATGGCCGCTGTTATCTGGCAGCTGCTCGCGCCTGCGATGCCTCCCGCTACTGGATGACACGTTTTTGTCACACATAGCTACTGACAACTGCATAAGTTTCCGCTGTGAAAATACAGACAATTAACGGCGTTTCCAGGCACTTCGCGAACAGATGATGGTTCAGGCGTCAGCAGTTGCCGCATGTTTGCGGGTCTGCTAAAAATCCGTTGTGGTATGAAACTTTCGTTCACCGCTCCGCCAGAGCTAAGGAGAGCGCAGTGCTGGTTATCCTCCGGGTCGAAAGCGGCCCATCCGCAGGCAAAAATTGCACGCTGCGCAGTGGTCAGCGGGTGAAGGTCGGCAGTACGGCACGCGCCGATTTTAGTGTTGCAGGCGATATGGCGCTGGCCCCAGAGCATTTCGAAATCTCCGCCAGCAACAACAGCTGCACTCTAACCACCATCAACAATGCAGCGGCGCAGCTGAATGACGTACCTGTGTCACAGACGGATTTAACATCGGGCGATAGAATTATTGCGGGCAGTTCCACCTTCAGCATCACCATCGAAGGAACTGCAAATTCCAGAGGGGCCGTCGAAGAACAGGCGGTGGAACCCACGGCGCCCGTCAGCAGCGGTTACGAAAATGTCCAGGAATGCAGCGCGGCGAACATCTGTGAACAGGCGAATCTTCCCGCCAGTTCCATCGCGCTGCTCGAGGACGGGATGACACCCGCGGAATTCGTCACAACCTTGCGAAGCAACGGACACACACTCAACGCGATCCGCTTCCTGGCCGCCGGACTTTCTTCCCAGGACGCTGTTGCATGGGCCGCGCGCTGCCTGCTGCCGTTTGCCGGTGACTCCGCTGCGTTACAAGCCGCCATCCAATGGGCGGAGGAACCCTCTGATCAGACGATGCAACAAGTGCGAACCGCGGTAGACGCAGACGGACCATCATCGGCCGCCGGCTACCTGGCACAGGCCGTAACCTACACCGCCGAACTGGCGCCGGATGTTCCACCGCCGTCATCGCTCTTGCCAGCAACCCTATCGGGCGCCCTGGAACTGGCCGTTGCGGGCGACAGCGGCCTGCTGGAACAGTTTCTTAATGAAGGCATCGCCACAGCAGCGCCAGAAGCTTCTTAGACGTCGCGGTACTTTGTAGCGACTGAAGCGGTTATGCCAAATTCAGCCCCTTAGATAAATCGCCGCAATTCAAACCTGAACATCAAATGCTTGCCCGGTTTTGCAGCGTTTGACTAAGATGGAGGCCGTTGGGGGGCTTCGCAATTGTGCGAAGAAAAATGTACTCGTAGTGATTAGCTGTTCAGCGGCGAAGTCGCTAACGGCGATCCATGAAGACAGACACGTTATTCAAACTCGGCGGCTGTGCTGGTAGCTTTCCCGCGCCAAGCGGCGCTCGCAGTGTGTTCGATCCGCAGCACCCTGGGCAGGTCCGCGAAGCATCCTTTTGCCGTAGTCATTTTGGCAGCCGTACGACCAGCTTTTTCCTCCGGCATCGCGACACCTTTGTGATTATCGATCACGGCCTGGGTGTCGAGCCCATCGCCGCCTTCATTCACGCCATGCTGAAGCACGAAGGCGCACAGCACACCGTGGTGCATTGCATTCAGACGCACTATCACGAAGATCATCTCTCCGGTCTGCGTGCGAACTGTCTCCTGTTTTCACAGGATATAACGCTGCGGTTTTACAGCCCGGATTTAACGCCCTATCTACAACATCCGGCGAGTGGAGCGGCAGGCCCCGCCATGGAAGAAGTGGTCCGCACAACTTTCCGCGAATGCTACTGGCCCGTCACGTTAGAAAGATTACTCGACACCGGCGCCAAACACGAACACGTCAGTTTCAAACCAGGCGAAAGCCTGACGATGGGCCAGCTGCGAGTGCGTACCATACCGCTGACGCATCCCGGCGGATGTTGCGGGCTACGGTTTGAGCTTCCCGGCGATCGCGACATTGTGATTGCCACCGATTACGAACCAGCTGAATCGCCCGCATCCGATGTTGTGGAATTCTTCGACGGATGCGGTCTGCTGATCGCCGACATGCAATACCGCGACTGCGAATACAAAGGCGAAGAGGCAGCGGATGGCCTTGCCTATCCGCGCACGGGCTGGGGGCATGGATCGCCGAGCCTGACACTGCCCGCGATCCTTGCCTGTCAGCAGCGTCCGCAGCGCGTTCGCATATCGCACCATGATCCTAAACGCGATGACAATGCACTGCATCAGTACTATGAAGAGACGCTCTCGCAGCTTGAAGGCTGGAAAGCGGCGGACGCTTTCGACTACGGCTTCGCCCGCGACGGCGGCTACTTCTGGCTGTAACCGCCGCTGAATCGCCAGGCAAATGAAAGTCGCCTATCGTATTTCAAGCTGCGACGGGGCGGCTTCAAAGTTCATCTGATGCTGCTTTACACGCTTGCGGATGCGCTCAATGACGTCAGGGTGCTGGCTGGCGACGTTGTACTTCTCCGAAGGGTCCTGATCCAGATTGAACAGCAGCGGCGTTTCGTGCACATCGGGCGTCCGCTGTCCATAACCAGCCTGACTTTCGAAGTGCGCTTTCCAGGGTCCAACTCGCGCTGCCATCAGCTTGTAGCCGCGATAGTAGAACAGCGCGTCGCGGGTGCTTTTTCCTTTGCCATAAAGCACAGGCGTCAGGTCGTGCGAATCCAGTGTACGGTCGCCGGGCAGTTCGAGACCAGCCAGTTTGTGGATCGTAGCGTAGATGTCCATCGTGCTGGCGACATCGGCTTTCACACTTCCGGCCGCAATGCTGCCAGGTTGCCAGGCGAGTGTCGGCTCGCGCATACCGCCTTCCCAGGTGCTTCCCTTACCGCCACGTAATAACCCTGCCGAACCGCCTTGCGGCCCGAAGGTAAGCCAGGGGCCGTTGTCGCTGGTAAAGAAGACAAGCGTGTTGGAAGCCAGGTCTTCTTTCCGGAGTGTTTCCAGCACCTGCCCGACGGACCAGTCAATTTCTTCGATGACGTCGCCGAACAACCCGCGACGGCTTTTCCCGGCAAAGGCAGGCGAACGGAACAGCGGCACATGCGGCATGCTGTGCGGCATG